>NZ_JBNINT010000001.1:2500-380000 GCF_050510895.1 Pannonibacter phragmitetus
TGGGGTTGTTCCTCAGGTGTTGCGAAAGCGATGGTTCCGCACTTGACCGCGCGGAACGTTGAAAGAGCCTCGAGAAACTGGTCTTAAAATCGATGACCTGTTCAAGCTGGTTTGCGCAAGCAAGCTGGTTTTTGAACATGGAATGGACATCGATAATGAGAGTGATCAAGCGTCTTAAGGGCATTTGGTGGATGCCTTGGTAGCAAGAGGCGATGAAGGACGTGATACGCTGCGATAAGCGTCGGGGAGCTGCGAATAAGCTTTGATCCGGCGATTTCCGAATGGGGCAACCCACTCCGTATGGAGTACCCGCAAGGGAGCAAACCCGGGGAACTGAAACATCTAAGTACCCGGAGGAAAGGACATCAACCGAGACTCCGCTAGTAGTGGCGAGCGAACGCGGACCAGGCCAGTGGCTTGCAGTTTAGAACCGGAACCGTCTGGAAAGTCGGGCCTCAGCGGGTGACAGCCCCGTACGGGTAGAGAGACTGCAAGTCCTTGAGTAAGGCGGGACACGTGAAATCCTGTCTGAACATGGGGGGACCACCCTCCAAGCCTAAGTACTCCTTGCTAACCGATAGTGCACAAGTACCGTGAGGGAAAGGTGAAAAGCACCCCGACGAGGGGAGTGAAACAGATCCTGAAACCGGATGCCTACAAACAGTTGGAGCCCGAGAGGGTGACAGCGTACCTTTTGTATAATGGGTCAGCGACTTAATTTAACGAGCAAGCTTAAGCCGGTAGGTGTAGGCGTAGGGAAACCGAGTCTGAATAGGGCGCCTTAGTTCGTTGGATTAGACCCGAAACCGGGTGATCTAGCCATGACCAGGTTGAAGGTGCGGTAACACGCACTGGAGGACCGAACCCACGCCTGTTGAAAAAGTCGGGGATGAGTTGTGGCTAGGGGTGAAAGGCCAATCAAACTCGGAAATAGCTGGTTCTCCGCGAAATCTATTTAGGTAGAGCGTCAGACGAATACTCCTGGGGGTAGAGCACTGGATGGGCTATGGGGACTTACCGTCTTACTGATCCTAACCAAACTCCGAATACCAGGAAGTACTATCTGGCAGACACACAGTGGGTGCTAACGTCCATTGTGGAGAGGGCAACAACCCTGACCGCCAGTTAAGGCCCCCAAATCATGGCTAAGTGGGAAAGGATGTAGAACTCCCAAAACAACCAGGATGTTGGCTTAGAAGCAGCCATCATTTAAAGAAAGCGTAACAGCTCACTGGTCTAAACAAGGGGTTCCGCGCCGAAAATGTAACGGGGCTCAAGCCATGTGCCGAAACTGCGGGTGCACGTAAGTGCGCGGTAGCGGAGCGTTCCGTAGGCTGATGAAGGCAGACCCGTGAGGGCTGCTGGAGGTATCGGAAGTGCGAATGCTGACATGAGTAACGACAAAGCGGGTGAGAGACCCGCTCGCCGAAAGTCCAAGGGTTCCTGCTCAACGTTAATCGGAGCAGGGTTAGCCGGCCCCTAAGGCGAGGCCGAAAGGCGTAGTCGATGGGAATGCAGTTAATATTCTGCAGCCTGCGGGTGGTGACGGATGCCGTGTATCGTATCCCCTTACTGGATTGGGGATGCGGTGAAGGTGTTCCAGGAAATAGCCCCCGCATTATAGACCGTACCCTAAACCGACACAGGTGGACAGGTAGAGCATACCAAGGCGCTTGAGAGAACTATGCTGAAGGAACTCGGCAAATTGCTCCCGTAAGTTCGCGAGAAGGGAGCCTTCTGATCGGGCAACCGGTCAGGAGGGGCACAGACTAGGGGGTGGCGACTGTTTATCAAAAACACAGGGCTCTGCGAAGCCGTAAGGCGACGTATAGGGTCTGACGCCTGCCCGGTGCCGGAAGGTTAAGAGGAGGTGTGCAAGCTCCGAATTGAAGCCCCGGTAAACGGCGGCCGTAACTATAACGGTCCTAAGGTAGCGAAATTCCTTGTCGGGTAAGTTCCGACCTGCACGAATGGCGTAACGACTTCCCCGCTGTCTCCAGCATAGGCTCAGTGAAATTGAATTCCCCGTGAAGATGCGGGGTTCCTGCGGTCAGACGGAAAGACCCCGTGCACCTTTACTACAGCTTCACACTGGTATTCGTGTCGACATGTGTAGGATAGGTGGTAGACGTCGAAGCGAGGGCGCCAGCTCTCGTGGAGTCATCCTTGAAATACCACCCTTGTCGTCATGGATATCTAACCGCGATGTAACAGCATCCGGGACCGTGTGTGGCGGGTAGTTTGACTGGGGCGGTCGCCTCCCAAATGGTAACGGAGGCGCGCGAAGGTGGGCTCAGAGCGGTCGGAAATCGCTCGTCGAGTGCAATGGCATAAGCCTGCCTGACTGCGAGACTGACAAGTCGAGCAGAGACGAAAGTCGGCCATAGTGATCCGGTGGTCCCTCGTGGAAGGGCCATCGCTCAACGGATAAAAGGTACGCCGGGGATAACAGGCTGATGACCCCCAAGAGTCCATATCGACGGGGTTGTTTGGCACCTCGATGTCGACTCATCGCATCCTGGGGCTGGAGCAGGTCCCAAGGGTATGGCTGTTCGCCATTTAAAGCGGTACGTGAGTTGGGTTCAGAACGTCGCGAGACAGTTCGGTCCCTATCTGCCGTGGGTGTAGGAGAATTGAGAGGATCTGTCCCTAGTACGAGAGGACCGGGATGGACGAACCTCTGGTGGACCTGTTGTGGCGCCAGCCGCAGTGCAGGGTAGCTATGTTCGGAATAGATAACCGCTGAAGGCATCTAAGCGGGAAACTAACCTCAAAACAAGTTCTCCCTGAAGAGCCGTGGTAGACCACCACGTCGATAGGAGGCATGTGGAAGCACGGCAACGTGTGAAGCTGAGCCTTACTAATAGCTCGTTCGGCTTGATCACTCTCATTAATCAATGTCCATTCCATTCTAAATCCCTCACGGGGCGCACGGCTTACGCCTGCCCCTCCGGAAGGGCGGCCTGACCGGCCGGCGCGCGTCGCGCTTGCGAACCATAGGTTCGTAACGTCCCTAACTACTCAGGGAAACACGCCAAAACACATCGATCAGCACTCGCTGAAACAAGACCAGTTCCTCATATCTGCGTTTCGCCGGCCTGGTGGCCCCAGCGGGGGCCAACACCCGATCCCATCCCGAACTCGGCCGTGAAACCCCCAGCGCCAATGGTACTTTGTCTTAAGACACGGGAGAGTAGGTCGCTGCCAGGCCTGCAAAACGCAGATAAATAATCAATCTCTTCAACAAACCGCGGCAAAAACCGCCAAGACACCTCAACGCGGGGTGGAGCAGCCCGGTAGCTCGTCAGGCTCATAACCTGAAGGCCGCAGGTTCAAATCCTGCCCCCGCAACCAAATCAAAAAAAACACAAAAAAACCTCGCCAAAACACGGCGGGGATATTCGCGTATGATACATAAACACATAACAATAAGAACAAAACAGAAACAAAAACAAGCCAAAACACTGCGCAGCAGGCCAAAATACTCCGAAGGCACCTACACAACATAATCAATGAAAATCACGGCTCCGGAATAAAAGCCTGCCCTCATCTCGCAGATCCCGGGACCCAGATCCTCCCGCCACAAAACCAGAACAATCCGCCGTACTAGCCGTCCCGCCAAGGGCAGAAATCTCTCCCCCAAACCGGCCGAGACCAGAAAGCAGCGGTGAAAGATCTTCAATCAAATCCGCAATCAAATGAACAACCTCCCCAGATCGCTCAAGCCGCCCCATAACGCGTAAAAAACGACCACAAATAACAGAACGTAGGAGGTGTATTGGTCTGCGTGGCGGGGCATTGTGATCATGTCTGCTGCTTGAAGCTGGAGCGTCTGGTGTTCGAGCATTCAGATGGGGGAGCCGGCGTATAAGTATCCGCGTTCGCGCAATTGTCGTGCCTGCCGGTCAACATGATTGACAAGGATCAGCCGCCCATCATCGCCCGGTGGGCATTCTCAAAACGTTGGTGCCAGCAGTGACGTTGACGGAGTGCAAAGCCTGCTGCACTCATTCCGTTCTGCAATCATCTGTGTGCGGACTGAACGGCCGTTTCTGTCCGGAAAATAACAGTGCTGCGCCCAAGATCAAAATCGCAGGGCGCAGCGCTGTACCTTTTGAAGCCTCAGCCCCCCATATGCGGGAGGCCTTTCTCAGCTCCACTGCGGGGTGGCGGGGAGCCAGAAGACTTCCGAGGCGGAGTCTTCGGAGTCGAGCCACAGGAATTCGCAGTCCGGATAGTCCTCGTCGAGGATCTCGTGGTCCTCGCCCATTTCGCAGAGCATGCCGCCTTCCGGGTTGAGGTGGGCGCGGCACTCTTCGATGATCCGGCGCACCAGATCCAGCCCGTCGCCGCCGCCGCCTGCCAGCGCCATCTGCGGCTCGTGCAGGAATTCGCCGGGCAGCACCTCCATCACCTCCGGTCCCACATAGGGCGGGTTGGTGATGATGAGGTCATATGTCTTGCCCTTGACGGGGACAAAGAGGTCGCCCTGCAACAGGGTGATACGGTCCTCAAGCCCGTGATCGCGCACGTTCTCTGCAGCAAGGCTCAGCGCCTCGGGCGAAAGATCCACGGCATCCACCGTGGCATTGGGGAAGGCATAGGCGGCGAAGATGGCCAGCGAGCCGCCGCCGGTGCAAAGATCCAGTACGGACGTCACTTCATACGGATCACCAATGAGGCTTTGTGCCGGTTCCGAGCCGTCGAACAGCGGTGAGCGCAGAAGTTCGGCAATATAGGAGCGCGGCACCAGCGCACGGGCGTCGGAGCGGAACGGCAGGCCCAGCAGATAGCTGCGGCCGGTGATGTAGGCCGCCGGAAGGCGCTTTTCGATGCGCAGCGCCAGCCGTTCGCCCAGCAGCGTCTTTTCCCGGTCGGTCAGGCGCGCATCGGCGAAGGCGTTGAAGTCGTCCACCGGCAGGTTGAGGCTTTCAAGGATCATGAACACTGCCTCATCCACCGCCGTTGCCGAGCCGTGGCCATAGTAGAGCCCAGCCTCCTGAAAGGCGCTGATGGCAAGCCTCAGAGCATCGCGCAGGGTCACCATTCCCGCCATCTCACGGCGCAGGTCCGGCTTGGTCAGTTCGGCAAAGGGGGCATTCAGCGGAGTGCCTTCGGGCATCTGGATATCCTTGAAGTGAGGCGCTGCCTATCACCGGCAACCGGCCATTCAAAACGTTGCCCTGCTCTAGCGCATTTCTGGGGGAAGGGGGAGCCGGTTTCCGGTTGGTGCTGTGTTTCCCGGGGCTTTGTCTGGGAGGTGCTGGGTGAGGTGTGCCCGGATTCTCAGCTGCTCCGTATAGTTCTCGCGCAGCCTTCATCCACCTCGCCGCCCCGGCCTTGGGCCGGGGCCTGTAGGGATGCTCCGCCTCTCCGCCGTCACCCCGGGCGGAATGCAGTGGAGACCCGGGGTCAACTCGCTTGCAGAGAGATGCCGTTACCGCGAGCCGTGCACCAGACCGTTGACCGCTATATGCCTCACAGCTTCATGCCGGTCATCTGCGCTCTGGAAGCGAGTGGTCCCCGGCTCGAAGGCCGGGGTGACGGCCGAGGAGGCGGAAAGGCTGCACGTCCCTGACAGGTCCCGGCACGGAGGCCGGGACGGCGCGGAGAGTGGGCAGGGAAACCTGAGAAACGATAGAAAATGAAATTTTTTCATTTTCATTTCCGTTCCGGAATTTCAATTGCTCTCTCTCGTGCTCTTGATTGCTGCATAAATCCGTTTAATCCTTTTGCATATTTCGCTGCTGGAAGGGTGGCGGATGGGAGGATGCTTTGCGCGCAAGTGAAAAATTATTTACGCCCGTCGAGGGCGACGCAACGGCTGCGCTGCAGGCGGCCGTGGAGGCTGCTGCAGCAAATGGCGAGGCGCTGCGGCTGGCTGCGGGGCGTTACTCTTGCGCCGGACTGAGGCTGCCTTCGGGGCTTGATCTGCGTTTCAGCACCGGTGCTGTGCTCGTTTTTGCTGAAAGCTATGAGGCCTATGCGGCCAATGAAGTTGGCATCGAGGCGGAGCAATCCAGCCGCGCCATGATCACGGCGAAGGACGCGTTTGATATTTCCATAACCGGCCCCGGCCTCATCAGCGCGCCTGGGCCCGCCTATGTCACGGGCCGTCTTGAGGATATGGGCACACTCGTTCCCGCCGCTGCCCGGCCGCGGGTGATGGTGCTGGAAAACTGCAAGGGCGTGACGCTTAGGGATTTCTCTGTCGAAGCTTCGCCCATGTGGACGCTGCATTTCGTGGAATGCGAGGGCCTGCGCATCTCCGGCCTGTCGGTCGCAAATGATCTGGAAATGCCCAACACTGACGGCATGGTGCTGGATGCGTGCCGGGATGTGCGGGTCGAGCGCTGCCGCATTTCTACCGCTGACGATGGCATCGTGCTGAAGACCAGCGCCCGGCTGGACGGAGCGCCGGCTGGTGCCTGCCGCGATATCGTGGTGGCTGATTGCGACATCGAAAGCCGCAGCTGCGCGCTGAAGCTGGGCACGGAAAGCCACGGCGATTTCGAGAGTATTGAGTTCCGCGATTGCCGTATCCTTGGGTCCAACCGGGCGCTTGGCATCTTCTCGCGCGATGGCGGCAAGGTGCGCAACATTGCCTTCCGCCGCATCGGCCTGTCCTGCGAGGAAACGCCGGAGGGTTTCTGGGGCTCGGGCGAGGCGGTTACCATCACCGTGCTGGACCGCCGCCCGCTGGGCACGCCCGGCGGCAAGGCTGCGGGCGATGTGCGCGATGTGGTGTTCGAGGATATTTCCGGACGCATGGAAGGGGCGGTGAACCTCATTGCCGACAAGCCCGGTGCCATTTCCGGCCTGCAGCTGTCGCACATCCGGCTTGTGCAGGCCGACGGGGTCTGGCGCGGTCATTACTATGACGTCCGCCCCACCGCTGCCGATCTGGCTCCTTCGTCCGATGCTGCCGGGCGCGCCAATGCCTGGGTGAAGGGTCCTGATGGCAAGGTCATCGGCCTTGTGCCCTATCCGGGCGGCATGCCCGGTCTTTATGCCCACAACGTGGAAGGGCTGGTGCTTGAGGATGTGGTGATCGAGCGCCCCTTGCCGTTGCCGCTGGGATGGCATGAGCAGGAGCAGGTTGTTGTCTCCGGGATGCCGCCCGTCTGGTCTGTCTACGGTCTCTGAGGAACCGCCGTGAGCAAGCTTATCCGCAAGCTGGATCATCTGCTGTCGCGTTTACAACAGAGGATCTACACCCGCACCGGCCACACCATTCCCCTGCGCTATTGTGCAGGCTCCGCCGAGACCCGCGCCGCTCTGGTTGCCTCCACGCGGCAGGACTGGACGCCGGTCACCCGCGATCTCGTCTGGGGTGAGCCGGATGGCTATTACTGGTTCGGCGGCAGCATCACGCTGGCTGACGAGCTGATCGGCCAGCGTCTTGCCGTGCATGTGGAAGCGGCCTTCGGCAGTGTCATGGGCCGGTCCGATCCGCAGTGCCTCGTGCGCGTCAATGGCCGCATCGTGCAGGGTGTGGATGGCAATCACCGGGAGTTTCCGCTGACCGGCGAGGCCCGCCCCGGCGAGGCCTTCGATATCCTCATCGAGGCGGGAACCATTGAGGACCGGCGTCAGCTCGGGTTTGCTTGCCATCTGGTCCGCCATGACCTTGATGTTGAGGAAACCTATTACGATCTGCGGGTGCCGCTCGATGTGGCGCGGCTCCTGGCGGAGGATGATCCGCGCCGGTCCTTCATCCTGCGTCAGCTGGATGCGGCGGTGGATGCGATTGATCTTCGCCCCGGCAACGACGCCCGCTTCCACGCTTCGCTGGCGCTTGCCCGCTATCATGCGGGCGAAATTTATGCGGCTCAGGATTTCGAGAAAAAGCCGGTGATCACGGCCACCGGCCACACCCATATCGACGTGGCCTGGCTGTGGCGGGTGCGCGAGACGCGGCAGAAGATGGCCCGCTCCATGGCCACCGCGATGACGCTGATGGACGAGTTTCCCGACTATCAGTTCATGTACAATCAGTGCGTCCTGCTCGACTATCTGGCGCAGGATTATCCCGAACTGTCACAGCGCATTGCGTCGCGCGTTCAGGAGGGGCGCTTCGAGATCGAGGGGGCGCTCTGGCTGGAGCCGGATGTGAACATTTCCAGCGGCGAGTCGCTGGTGCGGCATATCCTTTATGGCGTGCGCTATCACGAACAGACCTATGGCGTGCGCCCGCGCATGGTGTGGCTGCCGGACACCTTTGGTTATTCCGCTGCTCTGCCGCAGATCATGCAGCGGGCGGGGCTGGATACTTTCGTCACGCACAAGCTGTCGTGGAACGATACCAACCGGATGCCGGAGGAAAGCCTGTTCTGGCAGGGTATCGACGGCACAAAGGTGGCCGCCTATTTCCTGACGACGCAGCCGTATGATTCCAAGAGTATAGGCACGACCTATTGCCCCAACCTGAAGCCCACCCATGTGATGGGCACCTGGCGGCGGCACGGGCAGCAGCATCTCAGCCAGGAGCTGTTCCTCGTCTATGGCCATGGCGATGGCGGCGGCGGTCCGACGCGGGAGATGCTGCACAACATCCGCCGCATGGAGCGCGGCATTCCCGGCTGTCCGAAGGTAGAACATGCGCCCATGCGCCCCTTCTTCGAGCGGCTGCTGAAGCGGATGGCGGACAATCCGGAGAACTATCCCACCTGGGTGGGCGAGCTTTATCTGGAGTTCCATCGCGGCACGCTGACATCCGTTGCCCGCAACAAGCGCAGCAACCGGCTGGCGGAAGCTGAGTTGCGGGAGCTGGAGCTGCTGGCTGTTCTGGCCACGCAGCATGGCGAAGCCTATCCGGCGGCAGAGCTGCGCCGCCTGTGGGACATCGTGATGCTGAACCAGTTCCACGATATTCTGCCTGGCTCCTCCATTGGTGCGGTCTATGAGGACAGCGATGCGGACTATGCGCGCCTGTTCTCGGATGCGGATGAGCTGAGAGCGCGCCTGGTTGCGGCACTGCCGGGCGGCGGGGCGCGGGTGTTCAATCCCTCTGGCGCAGCGCGCAGCGGGCTTGTCCTGCTGCCGGATGCAGAGGGTGTGGCGGGTGGCCAGCTTGTTGTTCGCGCTGATGGCTCGGCGGCTTATGCCTTGCGCGCCGGCGCAGTGCCGCCGCTGGCCCTTGTCAGCCTTGAGGCGCATACGGCCCCTGCACCGCAGGACGTGCTGGAAGTCTCGCCGGGGCGGCTTGCCAATGATCATGTCGAGGTGCTGTTCGATGAGGCAGGCCGCATGGTGTCGCTTCTGGACCGCAAGACCGGGCGGCAGGTTCTGAAAGCGGGCGCGAAAGCCAACCGGCTTCAGGCCTTCCGCGACATGCCCGCCGAATATGATGCCTGGGATATTGATGCGGATTTCGAGGATCAGGTCTTCGAGATCGATGATCTTGTCTCGGCAGACGTGGTGGAGCAGGGCCCCTGCGTGCGGCCATCCGCTTTGAATGGCGCTATGAATCCTCGCGCATTGTGCAGGTTATCTCGCTGGAGGCAGGTGCCCGGCAGGTGGAGGTTGATTGCTTCATCGGCTGGCACGAGCACAACACGCTGGTGAAGGCAGCCTTCCCGCTGGCGCTCAACACGGCGGCAATCGATGCGGAGATCCAGTTCGGCCACGTGCGACGCGCCACTCACCGCAACACCTCCTGGGACAAGGCCCGCTTCGAGTGCTCCATGCAGCGCTGGATCGATGTCAGCGAGCCGGACTTCGGTGCCGCGTTCCTCAATGATTGCAAATATGGCTATGACGCGATCGGCAGCGATGTGCGGCTGACGCTGCTGCGCTCGCCCACCTGGCCCTGGGCCGATGCCGATCAGGGCGCACATCACCTGCGCTATGCGGTGATGCTGCATGACGGGGACAAGGTGGCGGTGCATCAGGCGGCGGAAGCTTTCAATCTGCCGCTGCGCTTCGTTGCTGCTGCGGGTAGTGCCGCCAGCGGCTCTGCTGCCATGCCTTTCACGCTGGAGGGCGAGGGGCTCTGCGTCGAGGCGGTGAAACAGGCCGAGGATGGAGATGCCATCATCCTGCGTCTGTGGGAGGTTCCCGGCGCCCGCCGCAAGGCGCGGCTGCGGCTGGACCCGGTCATTACCGCTGTCGCACGCACGGACCTTCTGGAGCGCGAGCCTGAAGCCCTGACGGTGGAGGATGGCGCTGTCAGTCTCTCTCTTGCACCGTTCGAAATCCTGACGCTCAGCCTGTCGCGGAGCGCTGTTGCCACTTCTCCAATACCGAGCCTGACATGACCCAGCCGCTGCACGAGTTCACCCGCCGTATCACCGAATTTCCCAAAGGCGAGAAGTCCTTCATCGAAATTCCCTTCACCGTCGATGACAGCATCGAGCGGATCGAAGTCAGCTATGTGTTCCCGGCTGGCAGCGGCGGGAGTGTCATTGACATTGGCCTTGCCCAGAATGGCCGCATGCGTGGCTGGTCGGGCTCCGAGCGGGGCCATGTACATGTGGCGGCAGACCGGGCGACGCCGGGCTATGACCTTGGGGCCTTGCCGGGCCGCTGGGATGTGGTGCTGGGCATCGTGAAGATCGGTCCCAACTGCTACACGGACTTGCGCGTTCGCCTCGTGCCCAAGCGCAGGAAGTGGCTGGTGGGCGACATTCACAGCCATTCGGAACATTCCGACGGCGGCGTCACGGTGCTTGACGCCATCCACCGCGCCCGTGCCTCGCGGCTCGATTTCGTCGCCATCACCGACCATAACACCGTGTCGCAAAACATCATCCGCCCGGATGATCCGGACATTCTGGTGATCCCGGCGATGGAACTCACCTCTTTCTACGGCCACACCAATTTCTTCGGGCTGGAGCGTCCGGTGAATGACTGGCGCTGCCGCTCGCCGCAGGATGTGGCGGATAAGATGGCAGAGGCCCGTTCAAAGGGCGCAACGGTGGTGATCAACCATCCCTTCCAGAACTCGGATGGTGGTCGCTGGCAGGCGGGCTTTGATGTGGCCTTTGATGCCATGGAAATCTGGAACGGCAACTGGACGCCGATGAACCAGCAAGCCATTGATTTCTGGCAGGAGCTGCTTTGTGCTGGTCGCCGGATTCCGGTGACGGCGGGCAGCGATTTTCACCTCAAGAACCGCCGCCGTCATGGCCATCCCTCCAACCGGCTGCTGGCGGAAAGCCACACGATGGCAGGCATTCTGGAGGCCATCCGCGCCGGGCGCAATGTGGTGGCCGCAGGGCCCGATGACCGCATGGCAAAGCCGGCGGATGAGGCCGGGCCGCAATTCGGCGAAGAGGCAAGGGCCGGGCAGAAACTGGTCACTACCTTCACCGGTCTTGCCGCCGGAGACGAGTTGCGGGTGATCACGGACAAGGGAGCGGTGGAAACGCTTCCGGCCTCTGGTCATGAACTCACCCATGAGACAGCTTTCGCCAGCCGCTTCCTGCGCTATGAGATCTGGAACGGCAGCGAGCCGCGGCTCTTCACCAACCCCTATTACGCAGGCTGAAAGCCGCACCTGCTGCTGTGTGCTCTTGGAGGAGCTTGCATGGAGAAGAAGACGCCGGGCAAAGTCGGCATCAAGGATGTCTCGCAGGAGGCAGGCGTTGCGCTCAGCACCGTCTCCCATGTGCTAAACGGCACGGCGCCGATCAGTGCCGAGGTGCGCGCACGGGTGCTGGATGCAGCCCGCAGGCTCGGGTATCTCGCCAAGCGCCAGCAAAGGGGGCGATTGCCTCGCTCTCCACGCTCTACCTCGCGGTGCCCAATGCCAATCTGCCGCATGTGAACACCAACCTTTTTCCTGGACCATGCTGTCGGGCCTGACGCGGGAGTGCGAGCGCCGGGCCATCAAGCTTGTGCCGCATGCCAGCGAAGGGGATTTGAGCGCGCCGGAAATCATTGCCGGGGCGCGGGCCTGTGGGGCCGATGGCATTATCCTTGTGCACGATCACACGCCGCGCCTGATCAAGGGACTGGCCACGTCAGGCATCGCCACAGTGCTGCTCAACGGCGATGATCCCTCCATGTCCATCGACACGGTGGTGCCGTCCAACCGTTACGGGGCGCGGCTTGCTGCAGACTGGTTGTTGTCACGCGGGCACCAGCGCATCCTGCATCTCACCTGGCGAGGCCGCAGCACGATACGCCGCCGTCTTGACGGGGTGAGAGATGCGTTGCTGGCGAGGGACCTTTCACCTGATGCCTGCGAGGTGCTCTATGCCGATGGCTATGAACCCGGGCACGGGGAGGCGGCGCTGTCACGGTTCATCGCAGCCCGGGGCGGCATGGGGGGCAATACGGCAATTTTCTGCGCCGCCGACAATCTCGCCATTGGCGCGCTCACTGCGCTGCGCGCCAATGGTATCGGCGTCCCCGGAGAGGTCAGCGTCATCGGCTTTGACGGTGTGACCATCGGTGAGCTGACCACACCACCATTGGCAACCGTCCGGGTGCCGCTGGATCATCTGGCTGCCGCTGCCGTTCAGACGCTTGAGAACCGTCTTGCCGTCTATGCGCCCGATTTCCCTCCTGTTCGGACCGAACTGGCCTGCCAGCTCATCATCCGTGAAAGTGCGGGTGAAGCTCGCAGTTGAATGAAATTATTTTTATTCTTGAAATCGAGCTTTCAATGCGTGATCGTCTCCTTCGTTGAATTATCTGGAAGCTAAATACTGCCTTTGCAGCAGAGTTTCCGTCTCTGGGAGGAGATTGAGATGAGGATTCATAGAAATATTTTCACAGCAATGTCAGTGGTTCTTCTGACAGGCTCAGCCATCAGCTCGGCCTATGCATTCCAGGAATCGCCAATGCTTGCGGCGCTTGTGAAGGAAGGCAAGCTGCCGCCGGTGGATCAGCGCCTGCCGGAAAAGCCGGCTGTCATCGAAGCGGTTGAAGTGGGGCAGTACGGCGGTAACTGGCAGCGCGCCTACAAGGGGCCGGGCGACCGCTGGGGCCCGACCAAGCTCATGGAAGAGCGCGTGGTGAAGTGGGCGCAGAAGGCTGGTGGTCCGCTGGAGCTGGTGCCGGGCTATATTTCGTCCTATTCGGTCAGCGACGACTCGCGCGAGTTCACCTTCTCCCTGCTCAAGGGCCTGAAGTGGTCAGACGGTCACCCGGTCACCACGGAAGACGTGCGCTTCTGGTATGAGGATGTCTATCTCAACAAGGACATCCTGGCCGAGATCGACCAGACCCTTGCGCCCGGCGGCAAGCCGATGAAGCTGGAGATCATCGACGAGCAGACCTTCAAGGTCAGCTTCGAGGATCCTTATGTCTATTTCTTAGAAATCCTGGCCAAGGATTCCACCGGCAATCCGAGCCTCGACCGCCCGAGCTTCCTTTTTCCGAAGCACTACCTGAAGCAGTTCAATAACAAATATGCCTCCGAAGAGGAGCTGAAGGCCGCCGCGAAGAAGTTCGGTGTCGAAAAGTGGAGCGACTTGTGGGGCTCCAAGGGCGCCGCAACGGCCTGGTGGCAGAACCCGGACCTGCCGGTGATCACTGCCTGGAAGATCGAGACCCCGGCCCCATCCGAAATGGTGACGATGGTCCGCAACCCTTACTACTACGCTGTTGATCAGGCGGGTAACCAGCTGCCCTATATCGACCGGATCACGCACAAGCTTTTCAGCGATCAGGAAGCCTTCAACCTGATGGTGGTGCAGGGCCAGATCGACATGCAGATGCGCTATGTCGAGCCGCAGGACTTCACCTTCTACAAGGAGAACGAGGTCAAGGGTAACTACAAGGTCCGCCGCTGGACGCAAGCGCAGGTCTGGGCGCTGGTGCCGAACCTCAACGTCAAGGACGAGGTGCTGCGCGGCCTGTTCGAGACCGCAGAAGTGCGTCAGGCACTCAGTGTTGCCATTGACCGCGAGACGGTGAATGAGCTGATCTTCTCAGGCCTTGCTGAAGCCCGTCAGGCTTCGCCAGTGTCCGGGTCTCCGAATTTCGACCCGGAGCTGGAAACGCACTGGGCCGAATATGATCCGGATCTGGCCAACGAGTTGCTGGACAAGGCTGGTCTCGAAAAGCGTGATGCGCAGGGCTTCCGCCTGCGCCCGGATGGCAAGCGCCTGTCCATCGTTGTCGAAATGCAGCATGCCAATGGTCCCAAGACCATGGAGATCATTGCCGACAACTATAAGGATATTGGCGTCGAGCTGCTGCCGCGCATCATCGACCGCACCCAGTGGGATGCAAACCGCGACAACAACGAGTTCCAGATGCAGTGGTATCCCTTCGACCGGCTGTCGGTCGTGGCGGCTGATCCGCGCATCATGATGGGCAACGACTCCTACGCCAACCAGTATTACATCTGGTACTCGACCAAGGGCGCGTCCGGCATCGAGCCGCCTGCTGATCATCCGATCCGCAAGATCTTCACCGACTGGGACAAGGCTGCCAAGGCTGCCAGCCGTGCGGAGGCGGATGGCGCGCTCAACGACCTGATCAAGACTTTCGTCACCGAAGGCTGGGTCATCGGCGTGGTGGGCGAGCTGCCTGCGATTTCCATCGTGAAGAACGACTTCAACAACTTCCGTGATGGCCTCATCGAGGACGACATCACCCGCGGCATCGGCCTTGGCGCGACGCAGCAGATGTGGATGAAGCCGTAACGGCGGCTGCGGCTGCAACGTTCAGACCGGCGCCCCCGATGCCGGATGGCTGGGGGCGCCGGATCCGGTTCTTCTGAAATCCTGTTCCCGCCCGCGTGGCAAGCCGCCGGTCTCCATGGTGAGGGTGCGTGCGGAACTGGAGGGTGTTCATGCTCGGTTATATCTTGCGGCGTCTGGCCTGGGCCGTACCCACGCTGATCTTCGTGTCTTTCATCTCCTTCGTCATCATCCAGTTGCCGCCGGGTGATTTCGTGACGGCCTATGCCGCGCAGCTGCGCAATAGCGGCGATTATGTCACCGAAGCAGAAGAGGCGCTGATGCGGGCCCAGTACGGGCTCAATGATCCGCTGCTGGTGCAGTACTGGCGCTGGATCTCCAATATTGTCTTCTATGGGGATTTTGGCCGCTCGCTGGAATGGAATGCGCCAGTGAGCGACCTCATCTGGGAACGCCTCGGCCTGACGCTCGTCATCTCCACCCTCAGCATGATTTTCACCTGGCTCATCGCCATTCCGGTGGGCGTCTACTCGGCAACGCGCCAGTACTCGGTTTTCGATTATCTCTTCACGGTCTTCGGTTTTCTCGGCAAGGGCATCCCGGACTTCCTGCTGGCGCTGGTGCTGATGTGGATGGCCTTCGTCTGGCTGCACATGGATGTGGGCGGGCTGATATCGCCGGAGTTCGAAGGCCAGCCCTGGACGGTGGCCAAGGTCATCAACCTGCTGGAGCATCTGTGGATTCCGCTTGTCGTGCTCGCTACGGGCGGTGCCGCCGGGCTGATCCGCGTCATGCGCGCCAACATGCTGGACGAGCTGCGCAAGCCCTATGTGGAAACGGCTTATGCCCAGGGCTTCACCGAGCGCACCGTTGTGTGGCGCTATCCGGTGCGTGTGGCACTCAACCCCTTCATCTCCACGGTCGGCTGGGCGCTTCCGGCGCTTTTTCCGGCGACGTGATCACCGCCGTGGTTCTGAACCTGCCCACCACCGGCCCGCTGCTGCTGCAGGCGCTGAAGATGCAGGACATGTATCTGGCCGGCAGTTTCATTCTCATTCTCAGTGTCTTCACCGTCATCGGCACGGTGGTGTCCGACATCCTGCTTGCGCTGTCCGATCCGCGCATCCGGTTTGCGTGAGGAGCAAGGCCATATGACCCAGACCCTCGATCAGACGCTGTCCGCCACCGCCGCCGAAATGCCGCCCCTGCCGCCGCTTGCCCCCGCGAGGAGGTGATGGGCGGGCAGCTTTCCACGGCGAAACAATGGACGCTCATCTGGTGGCGTTTCCGCAAGCACAAGCTCGCCGTCATCTCGCTTGTCTTTATGGGCGTGCTCGGGCTGCTGGCGCTGTTTGCCGATTTCGTCTCGCCCTACCGGCCCGAAACGATCAGCCGCCTCAACACCTTTGCGCCGCCCAACGTGGTGCGCTTGTTCCATGACGGCAGCCTGCAGCGGCCTTTCATCTATGCGCTGAAGCGCAAGCGCGACCCGGAAACGGCCCGTGTCATCTATGAGGAAGACACAACGAAGCCGCTGCCCGTCCGTTTCTTCGTTGAAGGGGAAACCTACAACCTTCTTGGTCTCGTCGAGACCAGCGTCCACCTCTTCGGTGTCGAGGACAGAAAACAGCAGATCAACCTCTTGGGCACAGATTCCCTTGGCCGCGATCTCTTTACCCGGCTTCTCTACGGCGCCCGCGTCACCCTCTCGGCTGGTCTTGTCGGTGTTGCCTTTGCCTTCATCCTCGGCCTCGCGCTGGGCTCGGTGTCGGGCTACTACGGCGGCTGGATCGACGGTGCCATCCAGCGGCTGATGGAGTTCATCCGCTCCATCCCGACGATCCCGCTGTGGATGGGCCTTGCCGCAGCGCTGCCCATCGCCTGGGACCCGCTGTTCGTCTATGTGCTCATCACCATTATCCTGTCGCTGATCGGCTGGACGCATCTGGCCCGTGTGGTGCGCGGACGCTTCTTCTCGCTGAAAACGGAAGACTATGTGCTGGCGGCACGGCTCGCGGGCGCTTCGGAATACCGGATCGTCACCCGCCACATGCTGCCGGCCATGACCAGCTACATCATTGCAGCCGTGACGCTTGCGATCCCGGAGATGATCCTGGGTGAAACCGCACTCAGCTTCCTAGGGTTGGGGTTGCGCCCGCCGGTCGTCAGCTGGGGCGTGCTGCTGCAGGACGCCCAGAACCTTCGCACCATTTCCCTGGCCCCCTGGCTTCTGGCCCCGGGCATTGCGGTCGTGCTCGTTGTCCTTGCCTTCAACTTCATTGGCGACGGCCTGCGCGATGCCGCCGATCCTTACGGCCACTGAGGGGAGGAGCCATCATGTTTTTCAAGCAGAAAGCCCCAAGGCCCGATCTTGCCCCCATGCCGCCCGAGCGGCTGCTGGAGCTGGACAATGTCGGCGTGCATTTTCCCACCCGTGACGGGCTGGTGAGGGCGGTCAACGGCGTGTCTTACCATGTCAACCGGGGTGAGGTGCTGGGCATCGTCGGCGAAAGCGGTTCGGGCAAGTCGGTGACGGCCCGCTCCATCATGCGCCTGCAGCCGCGCAATGCACTCAATGCCAGCGGCACCATCCGCTTCCGCCGCGCCTCCGGTGACGAGGTGCTGATTTCTTCCGAAGACCGGCAGAGCCGCACCATGCGCTCGCTGCGCGGCGGGGAAATCGGCATGGTGTTTCAGGAGCCGATGACGGCCCTGTCGCCGGTGCACACCATCGGCACGCAAATCATGCGCACGGTCATGCTGCACAAAAAGGTGTCCAAGGCCGAAGCGCGCAATCAGGCCATCGAGCTGCTGAAGCGCGTGCAGATGCCCCGTCCTGCCGACATCGTGGACCGCTATCCGCACCACCTGTCCGGCGGCATGCGCCAGCGGGCGATGATCGCGCTGGCGCTGGCCTGTGATCCGGCGCTGCTGATCGCCGACGAGCCTACCACGGCACTGGATGTGACCACGGAAGCGCAGATCCTGGAGTTGCTGAAGCAGCTCCAGGAAGAGCTGAACATGGCCATTGTCTTCATCACTCACAATTTCGGCGTGGTGGCTGATATCGCTGACCGGGTGGCGGTGATGTATCTGGGCCGCGTGGTGGAAACCGGCACCGTGGATGAAATCTTCTACGAGCCCAAGCACCCCTATACTCAGGCGCTGCTGCAATCCATTCCGCGTCTTGGCAAAAGCCATGGCCGCCGCCTGCGCACCATCTCCGGCATGGTGCCGGACCCTTACAACGTGCCCGGCGGCTGCTCTTTCCACCCGCGCTGCATGCATGGGGTGGCCGGCACTTGCGATGTCACCGTGCCGGAGGATGCCGTCTTCCCCAGCGGCCAGCGCGCCCGCTGCCATTTTGCCGGAACTGCCGGCATTGCGGAGGCTGCCGAATGACCGCCGCTCAGGATCTCATCATGGACGAGAACATCCTCATTTCCGTCAGGGGCGTGCGGAAATATTTCCCCGTCTACGAAGGCTGGTTCCGCCGCGAGGTGGGGGCGGTGAAGGCAGTGGACGACATCACCTTCGACATCCGCAAGGGCGAGACCTTCGGCCTCGTCGGCGAAAGCGGCTCGGGCAAGTCCTCCATCGCCCGGCTCATCCTGCGTGCCTATGAGCTGACCGGCGGGGAAATCCTGTTCCGCCGCAACAATGGCGATGTGGTGGATATTTCACGCCTCTCCGACCGGGAGATGCGCGACATCCGCCGCGAAATGCAGATGATCTTTCAGGACCCGTATTCCTCGCTCAACCCGCGCATGACGCTGCTGGAACTGGTTGGCGAGCCCATGGTGGTGCATGGAGCAGGCTCGGAAAGCGAAATCCGCGACCGGGTGGCGGAGTTGTTGCGCCTTGTCGGCCTGCGTCCGGAATATTTGCAGCGCTATCCGCATGCCTTCTCAGGTGGCCAGCGCCAGCGCATCGGCATTGCCCGTGCGCTTGCGCTCAATCCCAGCTTCATTGCCGCGGACGAAGCGGTGTCGGCGCTGGACGTGTCGGTGGCGGCGCAGAACATCAATCTGCTTCAGGACCTGCAGGAGCAGCTGGGCCTCACCTATCTCTTCATCACCCATGACCTGGGCATGGTGGAGCATATCTCCGACCGGATCGGCGTGATGTATCTGGGCCGCCTGATGGAGGTTGGGCCCACGGAGGAGATGTTTGCCCGCCCGCTGCATCCCTACACCGAAGCTCTGCTTGCCGCCGTGCCGCAACCGGACCCGCGCGGCAACCGCATCCGCAAGCGCGTGCCGCTGAAGGGTGAAATTGCCGACGCCATGAATGTGCCCTCTGGCTGTCCGTTCCATCCACGCTGCCCCTACGCGGATGAAAGCTGCCGCAGCAAGGTTCCTGCGCTGCGCACGGTGGAGGGGGCGGCAGGTGCGCTGCCATCACGCGGAAAGTCTCACCCTCACCGGAGTTCATGGCTGATGCGCAACCTGCTTGCCGGCCTGCCGCTCTCCGGTCTTCCGGAGGATGCGGATCAGGCGCCTGATTTCGCCCTTGCCGCCCGCTATCTGCCAGTGCTGCGCATGGATGATGCGGAGCCCTTCCGCCCGCTGGCCGCAGGCTATGCGGTCTACCGGGAGGAGGCGCGCTCTGTGTCTTCGAAATTCGTCATCCGCCCACGCGGCCGCACGGTGATCGAATATGCCTTCTGGTATGACTGGGATATCCAGCACCTTTATGACCTTGAGCATGTCTGGGTGCATGTGGAGGCCGATGGCAGCATTGCCAAGGTCGAGGCCTCGCGCCACGGCTCACGCCGCCGCATGCTGCGGCCCGATGGTTCGCTGCCGGTGGAGGCGGGACGTCCGGTCCTTTATCTGGAGCCGGGCAAGCATGCCCACTGGGCCAATGACATTGAGATGCGCAGCAACGCCGGGCCTCTCATTGCCGCCATGTGCGGTTCCTTTGCCGGGGATGGGGGCGTGCATCTCTCCAACCGGTTCTCTGATGCCGGACGCATCTCGGCCTCCCCGCTGAGCTGCCGTCTGGCGCGCCTTGCCCTGAAGCGCATGGCGTTCTCCCCGTCCTGGCAGTTCTCCCGCTCCAGTGACGAGGAGGGCGGCGTGTGCCTCATGCCCTGGTCCATGCTCGATAGCTGGGTGCCGGGCCGGGTGGAGGCGCTCGTTGCCAGTCTGGAAACCCGGGTGCCCCGTCTGGCCGCGGTGTTTCTGGACTGCGGCGACACCCTGGTGGACGAGCGCACCGAGGTGAAGATCCCCGGAACGGACGTGGTCACCAGCGCCGATCTCATTCCCGGTGCTGGCGACATGCTGCACGAATTGGTGCGCAGCGGCTACCGGCTGGCGCTGGTGGCTGATGGCCCGCGTGCGACCTTCGAGAACATTTTGAAGCATCACCGGCTGTGGGACTGCTTCGAGGCTCACATCATCTCCGGTGACATCGGCGAGCTGAAGCCTTCGCCGAAGATGTTTGCTGCTGCCTGCAAGGCGCTGGGTCTTGCCGATGGCGACCGGGCGCGCACGGTGATGGTGGGCAACAATCTGGAGCGGGACATTCTGGGCGCCAACCGCTTCGGCCTCATCTCCATCTTCCTCAAATGGTCCACCCGGCGCAGCCACAAGCATGGCACCCGGGCGGAGCGCCCGCTGCTGACCTTCAACCAGATCGGCCGCCTGCCGGATCTGCTGGAGAAGATCGAACTTAGTTTGCCACTGCCCGGCGAAGGAGAGGATGAATGAGCGCGCCCCTTATCGCATCTTCTGGCGCCGGTTTTCCTGTCACGCGAGGCAGCAGCGTGACCGCCTGGGCCATGGGGCCGGTGCATCAGGCTTATTATCCCGGCACGCCGGCCCTGGCCGAAGACCGGGTGCAATACCGCTTCATCAACGGCTTCGTGGATGTGGGTGATCTGCCCTGCCGTGTTGCCTTGTGGGAGGAGATCGAGACGCGCAAGGTTGCGCTGGAGCCTTTCGAGGTGGAGGCGCTGAACCTGCCGGGCTTCAACCGGAGGGTGGAGTTCTCCAGCTTCTGGCACCGGCCAACCCGGCTGAAGCGCTGGTTGAAGACCCGTCTGGTGCCTTCTTCGCCTAAGCCATGCCGCTTTCGTCTCTCCACCTGCGGCGGCGTCACCATTTGGGTGGACGGGGAGAAAGCCGTCTCCTTCGAGCCTTTCCAGCGCAACAAGGAAAGCAGCACGGAAATTGAGTTGAGCCTCAAGCCGGAAGGCAGCGAGGTGATCGTGCTGACCGAAGAGCTGGCCGAGCGCGATGCCATCTGGTTCTTCGAGCTGACGCTGCTTTCCGATGCCGCCATTGCGGCGGTGCTGCCGGTGGATGTGGCATCTGTGGACATTGCAGCGCTGATGGAGCTGGCCACTTCCGTGCGCCCGGCGCCCTTCCACAGCACCACCGGCGAATTGACGCTTGTCTTCGCTCATGCGCTGGATGTGGATGTCAGCGTGACCGCCCTTATCCAGCCCAGCGTTCACATGCGCGATAAGCCGCCGCTGCTGCAATCCACTGGCGTGCTGCGCAAGGGCGAAACCCGTCTGAGCCTGCCGGGTGCCGGGGCGCTGCCTGATGCCTATCATCCGCTGGATCTGACCTTTGCGATTGGATCGGCACGGGTGGAGCGGCACATCGCCTTTGCAACGCACAGACTGAAGAAGCTCGACTGGCGCACCCTGCCGTTTGCTGACCGCAAGCCGAAGGTGCTGGAGTTTCTGGCTGACCACGGCGAAATGCGCGCCGGGCGGGCTATCGCCATGCAGGCGGCTGGAAAGCCCATGGATGATACCTTCCGCGAGATCATCGCCAACACGCTGGCCGCCATTGACGAGCGGCGTGATTGCTCCGACTTCGTGATGGTGCCGCTGCTCTGGCTGGCGGCGGACTATGGCGCGGGGCTGCCGCAGGATCTGCGCGGCGCCATTGATGCCTCGGTGCTGGGTTATCGCTATTGGGTCGATGAACCGGGCAATGACGTGATGTGGTTCTGGAGCGAGAACCACGTGCTGTGCTTCCACGTCTCGCAATATCTCGCCGGACGGCTTTATCCCGATGCCGCCTTCACATGTTCCGGCCGCAAGGGCGCGGAGCAGGCACGGCTTGGCGAAGAGCGGCTGATGCGCTGGTTTGACAGCGTGGAGGCGCATGGCCTCGCCGAGTGGAACTCTGCCGCTTATTACCCGATCGACTTCATCGGTCTGCTGGCGCTGGAGCATCTGGGCGATGGCCTTATCCGCGAGCGGGCGGCGCAGCTGCTGGACCGGCTGTTCCTGATGATTGGCCTGCACACGCTGGGCGGCGTTCCGGCCGGCACCATGGGCCGTGCCTATGACAAGGAACTGCGCGCCGGTCCGCTGACCGAGCTTGCCCCCTTCGCCACTCTTGGCTTTGGCGAGGGCTGGCTGAACGATGGTGTGGCCGCCTTGCCGATGCTGGCAGCAGGCTCCTACGCCCCGCCGCAACGCGCTCTTGACGTGGTGAGCCCGGCTCCGGGAACGGCGCTGACAGCCCATTACGTGCAGGGCCATGACGAGGCGGCCCGGCTGGCGCTCTACAAGTCCGCCCATGTGCAGCTCTCCTCCATGGTGGATGGTGAGCCTGGCAAAAGGGCCACCAGCAGCATCAGGTGGATCTGCGCTTTGCCGCCCATCCCTTTGCCCGTGCCTGGGTCAATCATCCCGGTGCCGATGATCCCTGGGGCGGCCAGCGCCCGTCCTACTGGGCGGGCAATGGCGTCATGCCCCGTGTTGGCCAGCACGGCAACGCCGCGCTGCTCGTGTTTGATCTGGGCGAGGCCCCGCGCATCGGCTTCACCCACGCCTATGTGGAAACCTCTGCCTTTGATGAGGTGCGGCAGGAAGGCAACTGGCTGTTCCTGCGCTCAGGTGCCGGTTTTGCCGCCCTGTCGGCCAGCGCCCCGCTTGAGGCTGTGACGGAAGGGCCGGGCGCGGATATCGAGTTCCGCGTTCATGCCTGCCGCTGTGGCTGGGCGGCTCTGATGGGGGAGGCTGCTGGTGATGCAGATCCCGCCGCTGCCTTCGCCCGCTTCCGCTCCAGCATTCAGGCACTCAGCCTCAATTTTGATGCGGATGCCCTCACCCTGACGCTCGAAGGGGCCGGCCGCCCGTCCCTCGCTCTTTCCTGGGGCTCCGGCCTTGTCGTGGATGGCACAGCGATGCCTTTTCCCAACCGCAGCCTCGACCCGCTCATCCGGCAGTTTCCTGCCGTCTCCCATTGATCTGATCCGCCGATTGACAGGACCCCGCCATGTTGATGATCAATCCTGACACCTTGTCCGCGACGCTGTCCCGCGTGGCGGTCGGCCTCGCCCGCCTCAAGGGCATGAACGAAACTGCTGCCATTTCCGAAGATGCCTATGACCTGCAGTTCGAGGAATGGGACTGGGAAGTGGGCGTCGGCATCTATGGCCTTATCCGCCATGCGGAAGCGGTGGGTGACCGGTCGCTGATCGAGGCGATTGCCCGCTGGTATGACTGGCAGATCTCCAAAGGCATCCCGCCGCGCCAGGTCAATTCCTCCTCGCCCATGCTGCCGCTGTCGGTGCTGATTGACCACGTGGACCGCCCGGATTTCGAGGCGCTGGTCAAGGACTGGGCGGACTGGCTGATGACCAGCCTTGCCCGCACCCGCGACGGCGGCTTCCAGCATGTGGTGAAGGAGCGGATGAACGATGGCGAGCTTTGGGACGACACGCTGTTCATGACGTGTCTGTTCCTGGCCCGCGCCGGGCAGCGTTTCGGCCGGCAGGACTGGATCGAGGAAGCCTTCTACCAGTTCCTCGTGCACGAACGGTTCCTCGCCGATCCTGTCACCGGACTGTGGTATCATGGCTGGACTTTCAACGGAAACCACAACTTCGCCAAGGCCTTCTGGGCACGCGGCAATGCCTGGATCACCGTGGCAATTCCGGAGCTGTTCGGCCTCGTCAAGGATATACCTGGCCATCTGAAGGCGCATCTCACCTTCATTCTGGAAGCGCAGGTGCGCACTCTGGCGGCAAACCAGCGGGACAACGGCATGTTTTGCACGCTGGTGCTGGACCCGCAGTCGCCGGAGGAAACCTCGGCCACTGCCGCCATTGCCTATGGCATCCTGCGCGGCATCGACCTTGGCCTGCTCCCGCAAGACTACCGTCCGGTGGCAGACCGGGCGCTGGCGGCGGTGCTGGAGCGGATCGATGATAGCGGCATCGTGCTGCAAGTGTCGGATGGTACGCCCATGGGCCACACGCTGGACTTCTACCGCCAGATCCCGAACGTACCCGCGCCTTACGGTCAGGCGCTCGTCATGCTGCTGCTCGTCCGGGCTCTGGCTGAGGGCCGAAGCTGACGGCTGCTAGGGCCGGGCGCGCTGCTTTGGGGCGGGGCTTGTGTCGGCGGGACGGGTGCAGTACCGCTTGTCCCGTTCACGCAAGCTGACCGGAGAAGCGCCATGACCGAAGCCCCGCTTGTTGCCCTGACCGGTGCCACCGGTTTTGTCGGTCAGTATCTGGCCAGCGATCTGATCCGCCGTGGCTACCGCTTGCGGCTGCTGTTGCGCCGTCCTGTTGACGATGCGGCGAGTGCGGATCAGGAGTTCATCGGTGATCTCGCTCGTCCGCGCAATCTGGATCAGGCAATGCGGGACGTGGATTTCGTGGTCCATTCCGCCGGGATTGCCCATGCCATGTCCGGCAAGCCGGAGGATGACTACCGGGCAGTGAACCGCGATGCGACAGCGGCACTGGCGCAGGCGGCCCGCAAGGCCGGGGTGAAGCGTTTTGTCTTTCTCTCTTCCATCCGGGCCCAGTCTGGTCCTGCGGCAGATCATGTGCTGACGGAAGCCGATGCGGCGCAGCCCACCGATGCCTATGGCTGCTCCAAGCTGGAGGCCGAGGTGGCGATTGCCGAGACAGGCATTCCCTATGCCGCGCTGCGTCCGGTGCTGGTGCATGGGCCGGGTGCCCGTGGCAATCTGGAAGCGCTTTTTGCGCTGGCCCGCAAGCCCGTGCCGCTGCCCTTTGGGCTTTTCACCGGCAAGCGTTCGCTGATTTCACTCGCCAATCTGGCAGGCGCCGTAGACTGCGTGATGCGCTTGCCGGAAGCCCCCAACCGGCCGCTGATCGTGGCGGACCCGGAGCCGGTAACGCTGGCCGGGATCATTGCGGCCTACCGGCGCGGCCTTGGCCGCAGGCCAGGTCTTCTGCCGGTGCCGCCCGTCCTTCTGGAACTCGGGCTGAAACTGGCAGGCAAGGGCGAGATGGCCGAACGGCTGGGCGGCTCGCTTGCAGCCAGCCCCGCCGCACTGATGGCGCTGGGCTGGGTGCCCGCCGAGACAACGCTGGAAGCACTGGAGGCTCTGGGCGCTCAGGACCGGCGCATTGCCGAGGTTGGCAATCCGGTCTCTTGAACCAGCTCGCCATTTGCCAGAACATAGCTCGCGCTGCACAGATGCTGGCGCAGACCCTGCTTGTGGCTGATGATCAGCAGGGTCAGACCGCGTGTCTTTGCCAGCGGCAGCAGCGCCTGCCACAGGGCATCTTCCGAAAGTGCATCAAGCCGGGCTGTCACCTCGTCGAGGATCAGCACGCGGGTCGAAGGAAGGATCAGCCGCGCCAGCGAAACACGGGTCAGTTCCCCGCCCGAAACTTCCCCGCATGGCGCGTCTCCCAGGCCGGATCAATGCCGAGGGCGGCAAGAACCTCAGTATCAGGCTCCCCGCCGTTGCGCAGGATATCGCCGATGCGCCAGCGTGGGTCGACGGCAAGCTCTGCCATCTGCGGCACATATTGCACAGGGTGCGGTCGCTCGGCGCGCAAGGGGGCAGAGCGGCACTGTTGAGGCGTACGGCCCCGGACGCGGGAGACATGAGGCCCGCAAGGCAGCGGCCAAGGCTTGTCTTGCCTGCCCCCGATGGCCCGCCAAGGCCGGTCACGCTGCCCGGCTCAAGGATCACGCTCACCCCATCCAGCACCTGCTTCTGCCCCAGCTTCAGGCTCAGCCTTTCCGCGCTCAGCATGTGCCGTAGATCTCCTGCGCCCGCCACAGGGCGCGTGTGTAAGGGGCGGAAAGGGCTGATCCTTCGCTGGCAAAGCATACCGCATCTGCTGTTTCGACGATGGCACCGTCCTGCATCACGGTGATGCGCCGGGAAATGGCGGCAAGGCGCTTCAGGTCGTGGCTGATGACCAGAAGGCCGTGGCCCTTTCGGGCGAGACTTGCGATCAGCGCCATGATGCGGTCCGCATTATCCGGGTCGAGCCCGCTGGTGGGTTCGTCAGCGATGATGAAGCCGGCACCTGTGGCAAGAGCACCTGCCAGCAGCACCCGCTTGGCCATGCCGCCGGAAAGCTCATGCGGGAAAGCGTGGGCGGTGTCTGGCTCAAGCCCAACATCTGCAAGCAGCCTTGCCGTGTCCACCGCCCGGCCAAATGGCTTGCCGAAGCGCGCAAGCTGGGGGCGATGCGGGCGAGCGGGTCCAGCGCGTCAATGGTCTGCGGCGCCAGGGCAAGCGATCCGGGGCGCGGCTTCCGGCTGTCCACGGTCACGTGGCCGCTGACAAGCGCATTGCCCGGCAGAAGGCCCATCAGCGTCTCGGCCACGAGGCTCTTGCCCGCACCCGATGCGCCCGCAAGCCCTGCCACTTCGCCGCGCTCCACTGTCAGGCTCAGGCCATTGAGTGCCTGCACCGGCTGACCATCCGCACTGCTGAAACTGACCGTCAGATTGATGACCGAGAGACTCATGCGATATCCACCGCGCGCGGGTCTGCCGCCTTGCGCAGGCGCTCGCCCAGACGTTCAAAGCACAGCGCCACCAGCATAAGGGCAAGGCCGGGGCCCGCTGCGATCCACCATTTCCCGGCCATAAGCCCGCGCAGGGATTCTGCCAGCATCATGCCGATGGAGGGCAGATGCGGCTCTAAGCCAAGGCCGATGAAACTGAGGCCCGCCTCATGCAGGATGGCATGGGGGAAGATCAGCACGAAACCGCTAGCCAGCTGCGGCAGCAGATGCGGCACCAGATGCCGGCGGGCAATCCACCCCGGCGAACGGCCAAGGGCGCGGGAGATCATCACATAGTCCGAGGTCAGCACCGTCTGCGCTTCATGCCGCAGCACGCGGGACAGGCGCGGCCAGTGGGTGAGGGAAACTGCAAGGATCACCCCCGTGGTGCCGCCGCCCGCGGCATAGCAGACAAGGATCAGCAGCACGAAATGCGGCAGGCCAAGCGCGAGTTCAGTCACGCCGCCAAGCAGCCGGTCTGCCCGCCGGTCGAGGCTTGCGGCAAGACCGATGGCGAGGGCAATCAGTGTTGAAAGGGCGGCAGAGAAAAAGCCTACCCAGATGCTGCGGCCAAGGGCTGCCAGTGTGCAGGCTGCCATGTCCCGGCCCAGAAGATCGGTGCCCATGGGATGGGCGAGTGATGGCGCTAGGCCGCGTGCAGCCGGGTTCACCGCATGCCAGCTTTCGGGCACCAGAGGTG
Source organism: Pannonibacter phragmitetus (assembly GCF_050510895.1). GTDB lineage: Bacteria > Pseudomonadota > Alphaproteobacteria > Rhizobiales > Stappiaceae > Pannonibacter > Pannonibacter phragmitetus_B. The sequence continues at coordinate 29,570 of NZ_JBNINT010000001.1, forward strand.
CAGCAATACCGATGATGGCGATCAGCCCAAGGGCGGCGAGCCACAGAATCGTGGTGTGCTTCTGCCGGTTGCGGCGAGGGCGGGCAGGAGCCGTTTGCCGGGCAATGGCTTCGCCAGTCTGGGCAAGGCTCATGCCGGGTTCCTCCTTGCAAGGCGCGGGTCGAGCAGTCTTGCAGCAATGTCTGCTGCAAGGTTTCCGGCAAAGACGAACAGCAGCGTGGCAAGGCCAATGCCGATCAGCAGCGGCGCATCTGCGCCCGTTGCGGCCCGCACGGTTGCCTGCCCGAGGCCCGGCCATGCAAAGACTGTTTCGGCCAGCACGGAGCCGCCAAACAACTCGCCTGCACCGGCCAGATGCACGGTCAGGGCGCAGCCGAGTGCGTGGCGCAGCCCCGGGCCGAAGGCAAGCCTCAGGCTGCCCCAGCCATGCGCCGTCAGATGCCGTCCGGCGGGGCTTTCGAGAAAGGCAATCATGCTCTGGCGCGTGTGCAGGATCAGCGGCGCAATGCCAACGATGGAAAGTGCCAGGGCTGGCAGGATCATGTGCCACAGCCGCTGGCCAAGGGTGGCTTCATCTGCCTGCAGCCCCGGCGGGGCGGCGCAGCAGGCAGGCAGCCAGTTGAGACCCACGGCAAACACGGCCACCAGCAGCAGCGCCACCCAGAAGCCGGGGCTTGAGGCAAGCATCACTGCAAACCCCCGGATGATCCGGTCCGGCCAACGCCCGCGCGTGGCCGCCGCCACTGTGCCGAGGCCAAGACCCAGCACGAAGGAAAAGGCAAAGGCCACCGCAATCAGCGCCAGAGAGGCGGGAAACCGGTCGCGGATTATGTCGAGTACCGGTGCATTGTAGGTGATGGAGTTGCCGAAGTCGCCAGCGAGCGCGTTGCCTGCCCAGAGGAGAAACCGCTCGCCAAAGGGCTCGTTCAATCCCCAGGCCGCCGCAATCGCCTCCCTCTGCCCGGGTCCAACCTGCATGATTTTCGCGCCGACAAAGCTCTGCACCGGATCAATGGGTGCAAGAGAAACCAGCGCAAACAGGCCAAAGGCCCCCACCGGCACCATCCATGCAAGCCGGATCAAACGGTCACGCAGCAAAGGCAGCAGCCAGTCAGTCATGATGGCAGCCTTCCTTTGCCCGGATTGCAGGGACGAAGGCATTGCCCATGGCCGCAGTGGCCCGCTCTGTGGCAGTGTTTACAGCGGACTCTCGGTCACGCGCCAACTCCTCTCCCCCTCGAGGGGGAGAGGGGCGCTGCGGAAAAGGCAGAGGGCCTTTTTCCTCTCAAGCTGCCCGTCAGACCGGAATGTTCAGCTCTCACTTGCATGTCCAGCGCCAGTCTTCGAGGTTGCGGGTGATGGGGAAGCCGTGGCCGTGGGGCTGGATTTGCGGGCGGCCGGTGTCGAGGCAGTCCGACACCCAGTAGGAATGCTCCAGATTGACGAGCCAGGCCCATGCGGCATCGCCCCTGGAGCCGAAGCCGGTGGCGCCGTCCCATTGCGCGGCCTGCCAGAAGGGCAGGGAGGCTTCGACGCTTCCGGCGCTTTCGGCCTTGGTAAAGGCGGCGTCAACAGCCGGGTTGCTGTAGTAGCCCGGATTGTAATAGCCCGCGCCCGCATGCTCGCTGCCGTTCAGCCGCTCCATTTCCGCCGGGCTGTGGGAGCCGAAGCCGAAGAGCACGGCGTTGGAATGCATCAGGGTGCGGATTTCGGTCCAGCTCTTGCCTTGCGGAGTGATGCGGATGCCGATGGCCTTGGCCTGCTCCACGACACCAAGCGTCAGTGCCTGCCGGGTGGAATCAGAAGCTGGATAGAGCAGCGTGAAGGCGGCATCCTTGCCGTCCTTTTCGAGAACGCCATCGCCATTGCTGTCCCGCCAGCCGCCTGCGGCCAATATGGCGCGGGCCGCTTCGATGTCTGCGCCCATCACATTGGCTTTCGCATTGTCCCAGGGCAGGCTGTCAGCCGGGCCATAGGCCGGGCGGCCGTGGCCGGAGAGGGCGAGATCCACCAGCGCCTGCCGGTCGAGCGCCTCGTTCAGAGCCAGCCGGATGGCCTTGTCTGCGGTCACGCTGTTGCCGATTGGATAGCCCTCACCGGTCTTCGCGTCGGTATCGGGAACCATGGGGAACATGACACCGCGATTGTCGACGGTTTCCAGATGCAGGGCCGTCATGCCCTGCGGAGCCTCATCGGCCAGCGTGGAGGGCACGGCCACAAGCTGGGCTGCTCCCGTGCGGGCGAGGCTGACAGCGGCATCTTCCGAGCCGAAAACAAGGCTGACCCGTGAAAATGCGGGACTTTTGCCATGCCAATGCGGGTTCGGCTCCACGACCAGCTGCTCGCCTTCGCGCCATTCCACCAGCTTGAAGGGGCCAGAGCCAACAGGCTTGCGGGCATAGTCCGGGCCGTAGGAAGCCTTCGGCACAATGCCGAGGCTGGCAAGATGGCTGGTGAAAGTGATCTGCGGTTTCTTCAGTTCGATTTCCAGCGTGAAGGGGCCGGTGGCGCGCGCCTCGCGCAGATTGGTGAGATCCACCACGCCGCCTGCATCACGCGCCGTGTTGTAAGTGAAGGCGGCATCCTCTGCCGTCAAAACGGTGCCATCCGGCAACCTTGCATCGTCGCGCAGTGTCAGCGTCCAGGTCTTGCGGTTTGCTGACAGCGTCCAGCCGGTGGCAAGGTCTCCCACCAGGTTGAGATCTGTATCGAGCTTCAGCAAGGTGGACTGGAACAGTGGATTGCCGTAGGAGCCCCACCCGGCAATGGGGTCGAACCCTGTTTCCGGCTCGCCGCCCACAGCCAGCACCAGAGCCGGGGGCGCGGGTTGCGCATTCACGCTGGCGGGGCTCAGAAGCAGGCCGAAAGCGAAAGCAGAGGCGGTGGCAAACTGGCAGCTGCGCAGACGCATTCGGGAGAGATCCTGAGCGGTATGAAAATACTGTTATTTTTTCATACTGCAATTGGTGGCAAACCGGTGCAAGTCTGTTTGATATGCTGTCTTGCCTAAAAAGACGGCATGAATAGTCACTGTGCGGAGTTGAGGGGTTATGCAGCGGATCACGATCAGCATCGAGGATGATCTTCTGGACGAGCTGGACGCCTTCATGGCGCGTTCCGGTGCGACCAACCGCTCTGAAGCCCTGCGCGATCTTCTGAGACGCGGGCTGGCGCGCAAGGCTGCGGGCGATGCGCAATGCGTCGGCGTGATCAGCTATACGGTGGATTTGTCGATGCGCGACCTTGGCCGCAGGGTGCCTCAATCCCGTCACGAGCATCACCATATGGCCGTTGCGGCCCTCTCCGTGCCGCTGGACCATACGGTGGCGGTGGAAGTAGCGGTGATGCGCGGGCCGGTGGAGACGGTCGAGAACTACGCCAATGGTCTCTTCACCGAACGGGGCGTTCGCCACGGTGCGCTGTCGCTTGTGCCTATCAGCGAGGAAGAGGAGGTGCATCAGCATGGCGATGGCTCAAGCCACAGTCATGTGCACCTCAAGGTGCGGGACAGTTTCTAAGATCAGTCTGCATCATTCCCGGCGGCAAAGTCGCCGGGCCGGGCGGTGATCAGATCGCGCAGAAGAGGATTGGGAAAGCGGCGCGACAGGGTGACTGCGTAGAAGCTTTCCGTCAGCCCCTCCAACCGGTCAATCTCGCGCAGGAGGCCACTTGCCAGTTCGTCCCGCACGACGATGGGCGGCATAATGGCAAGGCCCAGCCCTTCCCGGGCGAGAAGACGCATCATCGCCATGTCATCCACTTCGGCGGCGATCTGCGGGCTGACATCAAGCCTTGCGGCCAGTGCATCAAAGCCTGTTCGTACGCTGCTGTCCCGTGTCGGCAGGATCAGTGGCGAGCGGGAGAGATGTTCGCCAAGGCTCAGCCCCGCCGTTTCCGCATCTGCCTTGCCAATCAGGCTGACGGGCTGTTCTGCCAGCTTGTGGGCGATGAAGGGCAGGTCCGCATTGTTCTCTGGCGGGCGCGTCAGAAGCACCACGTCAAGGTTCAGCGTCTCCAGCTGATGCAGCAATTCCGCAGGTGAGCCAGAGCGCAGAACGACTTCCACATCCGCCCGCCCCAGCACGGGGCGCAGGAAGGCAATCTGGAAGTTGCGCGACAGTGTCGCCATGCCGCCCACCCGCAGCACCTGACGGGTGGTGCCGGTGTGGCGCAGGGTGGCGATCAACTCCTCACCGGCAGAGAAGATGGCATCGGCATGATCCAGCGCGATCCGCCCGGCCTCCGTCAAATGCAGCTGGCGTCCGCGCCGCTCGAACAGGGCATGACCCAGCCTCTCCTCCAGCTGCCGGATCTGCACGGACAGGGCCGACTGCGACAGGTTCAGCCGCTCCGCCGTGCGGGTCAGGTTGCCGTCATGGGCGACGGCGCGGAAATAGCGCAGGTGATGATAGTTCAGGTCAGGCATAGTTCTATTTTATAGAACGAAAACGTATAAACAATGTATTTTTATTGAATTTCTCAGGCTGATACCACCAGCGGCATCCGAGTAACCCGGAGGTTCCGATGCCTGAGATGTCCGCCGCGCTTCTGCCTGCTGCACCCCTGCCTGCTGTGCTTGTGTCTGCCGCCCCGCATGCCGTGCTGGCCGTGGCTGCCGCCGCCGCCCTGCTGGCGATTGCCGCCACCGCAGCTGCCTTCATGCCCGGCCGCCGTCCTCATCCGCTGCCGCGCCTTGCCGAGCTTGCGGGGCTTTGCACGTTCCTTCTGGCGCTGGCGGCTCTGGCTGGTTTCCTCGTGACTGGCCCGCAGCAGGTCATCGTGCAGACGGGGCATCCGCTGGCGGATCTTCTCATGCCGGGCCTGCGGCTGGATGCGGTTTCGGTCACCATGCTGGTGCTGGTCAGTTTCATCGGCTGGATCGTGCTGCGTTATTCGCGCAGCTATCTCGATGGAGAAGCCCGGCAAGGAGCCTTCACCGGCTGGCTGTGTGTGACGCTCGCTGCGGTGATCCTGCTTGTCTCTGCTGCCACGCTGGCGCAGATCTGGCTCGCCTGGGTGATGGCCAGCCAGTCACTGATGCGGCTGTTGCGGTTCTATCCGGAACGGCCCGGTGTGGCCAAGGCGCTGGCGAAAAAGCGGCTGAGCGCCTGGACGGGCGATGCGGCACTGCTGGCTGGCGTGCTCGCGCTGGGCTTCACCTATGGCACAGGCGATATCGCCGCCATTCTGGCTGAGGCCCGGATGGGCGAAGGCGGCACGCTGGCGGTTGCGGCGGCGGCTCTCATTGCCCTTGCTGCCTGCCTCAAGTCGGCCCAGTTCCCGCTGTATGGCTGGCTCACGGAAGTGATGGAAGCTCCGACCCCGGTTTCTGCCCTGCTGCATGCGGGCGTCATCAATGCGGGCGGTTTCCTGCTGGTGCGCTTTGCCGATGTGATGCTGCTCAGTCCCGGCGTGCTGGCGCTTCTGGTGGTGATCGGCGGCTTCACGGCGCTCTTCGGTGCGCTGGTGATGCTGACGCAGCCGCTCGTCAAGACTGCACTCGCCTGGTCCACCGTGGCGCAGATGGGTTTCATGATCCTGCAATGCGGCTTCGGCCTGTTCCATCTGGCGCTGCTGCACATCGTGGCGCACTCGCTCTACAAGGCCCATGCCTTCCTGTCTTCCGGCACCGCGGTGGAAGCGGTGATCGCTGCCTCCAGGCCGGGGCCTGTGGCTGTGCCGGAAGCAAAAGCCGTGGGGCGGGCCTTTGCGCTGGCGGTGGGTGTCTATGCCCTGGCGGCTGCGGCCTTCGGCTGGGCGGACAAGCCGCCGCAGGCGCTGGCTCTTGGCGTGATCCTCATCTTCGGTGTGGCCTATCTGATGGCGCAGGGCCTTGCCGGTGCCGCGCCGCGCGGTCTGATGCTGCGCACGATTGCCGCCTCGCTGGCTACCGCTGCGGCCTATTTCGCCTTTCATGGTGTGGCCACAGCCATCTACGGCGGCACCCTGCCGCCGGTGCCGCAGCCCAGCCCTCTGGAAACCGCCCTTCTGCTGCTGTCGCTGGCAACCTTTGGGGTGATCGCGGTCACGCAGGCGATGTTCCCGCTCTGGGCCGCGCACCCGGCTGCCGCTGGCCTCAGGGTGCATCTTGCCAACGGGCTTTACGTCAATGCGCTGCTGGACCGCTGGCTCGCACGTCCTGCCCTGCGCTCCTGACCTGTTGATGCCCTTTGTCCTTCTCTCCGAACGGGAGACCTGAAATGACTCTGCACATGCACCCGGCTGAAGCCGCCCATCTTGGAAACACATCGCCCGCCCTGCCGCTCGCCGCCATAATGGAAGCTGCGCAGGCCGCCCAGCGGCAGATCCCGCCTGCCTTTCCGCTGGCGGCAACCGTTGCCGTGAATCCGTTCCTCGGCCAGACGGGGCTGACCCTTGCCCAGACCGCCGCCCGGCTGGGCCGGCTGGCTGGTGTGCGCATTACTCCGCCCCGCAGCATTTTCGCGGCAAAGCTTGCAGATGGTGATCTGACACGCGATGACATCGCTCAGGCGCTTGCCGCAAGCCCGGAGCCTCTGGCTCTTGATGCCGGGGCGGTCATCGCCCGGCTGGGTGCGGAGCCTGCCGGGCCTCAGGCTCTGCCAACAGTTGCCACACTCGCAACGGCGCTGGGGGACTGGGATTTCGAGGCGCTGGTGAGCGACCGGATGGGCGCCTTCTGCGCAGCGCTGTTTGATGAGGGGCAGGCACTCTGGCCGCTGGCGAAGGGGCGTTCTGTTTATGCCAGCTGGCAGCTCAACGGCTCGCACGACCTGACACCTGAAATCATGGGGCTGACCGGCTTTGGTACCTTTGTTGCCGCCGCACCGGATACGGCGCAGGGCGCACTCGTTCGGGCAGTGACGACGCTGGGGCTGACGGGTGAGGCGCTGGAAAGCTATTTCCATCAGCTGCTGCTTGGCCTTGGCGGCTGGGCGCAGGCTGCCCGCTACCGGCTGTGGGAGGCAGAGCTTGCCGGCGGCACGGATGCCACGCTCATAGATCTGCTGGCCATCCGGCTGGTGTGGGAGGAGGCGCTGCTCCTGCATCTGGCCGGGCAGGGGAGCAAGGGTGTGGCTGCATTAGCCGAATGGAGCAAGACCGCTGCCATCCATGCCCAGCCTGCCGTGCCCTCTGAAGACATGATCATTGATGCGGTGCTGCAGGAAGCGTCTGAGCGGGCGGCTCAGCGGAAGCTGGCTGGCAAGCTGGCCGCCCGCAAAACGTCAATTGCCTCTTGCGCCGTGCAACGGCCCGCCGTGCAGGCTGCCTTCTGCATCGACGTGCGTTCGGAAGTATTCCGGCGGGCACTGGAGTCGCTTGACCCTGCCATCCGGACCCTTGGCTTCGCAGGGTTCTTCGGCATCGGCACCAGCCACCGGGGCTTTGCATCAAGCCGGGCGGAAAAGCGGTTGCCTGTGCTGCTGCAGCCAGCCCGGTTTTCCTGCTCGACGCCGGAAGGCGCGGAAAAGGCAGACCGGAGCAGCCGGATTGCGGCTCGTGCCTCACGGGCCTTTGGCCGGTTCCGGCAGGCGGCGGTGTCGTCCTTCGCCTTTGTCGAAGCGGCGGGCCCGCTCTATGCGGCCAAGCTGATCAAGGATGCGCTGCTGCCGGCAAAGGCTGCGGCCGATACCACGCCAGCACCCCGGTTTGACCCGCCGCTGGCACCGGATCAGGCGGTTGCAACGGCGGCCACGGTGCTGCGGGCCATGTCGCTGACGGAAGGTTTTGCCCGGATCGTGCTGATAGCTGGCCATGGTTCGGATGTGCGCAACAACCTGCATTCCAGCGCCCTGCAATGCGGCGCCTGTGGCGGCCATTCCGGCGAGGTCAATGCCCGGCTTCTGGCGGGGCTTCTGAATGATCCGGCGGTGCGGACGGGACTGGCAGGGGAAGGTATTTGCATTCCTGAGGACACCCTGTTCCTCGCCGGGCTGCATGACACCGCCTCCGATGGCGTCACCCTTTATGAGGGCGATGTAGATGCATCTGCCCATGTGGAGGATCTGGCACAGCTGAAGCAATGGCTGGCATCGGCCGGGGCTCTGGCTCGGGCGGAACGGGCAGAGAAGCTGCCGGGTGCCGAGCGGCAGCAGGCGATGGGCGCGCGGGCGCGGGACTGGGCACAGACCCGGCCTGAATGGGGCCTTGCGGGCTGTGCCGCCTTCATCGCCGCCCCGCGCCAGCACAGCGCCGGGGCTGATCTCGGCGGCCGGGTATTCCTGCACGATTATGTGGCAGAAAAGGACGAAGGTTTCCGGGTGCTGGAATTGATCCTCACCGCGCCGGTTGTCGTCGCCAGCTGGATCAGTCTGCAATATTACGGCTCAGCCGTGGTGCCGCAGCTTTTCGGCGCCGGCAACAAGCTGCTGCACAATGCCGCTGGCGGCATGGGCGTGGTGGAAGGCAACGGCGGCCTGCTGCGCACCGGTCTTACCTGGCAGTCGGTGCATGACGGGGAAAAGCTGATGCACGAGCCGCTGCGGCTGACCGTGATGGTGGAAGCACCGGAACAGGCCGTGCTGGACATCCTCTCCCGCCATCCCGGCGTGGGGGCCCTGTTCGACCAGCGCTGGCTGCACCTGCTGCTGCTGGATGGCGAGGGCAGACCGGTCAGCCGCTATGCCGGTGGGCTGAGCTTTGCGCCGCTGGGGTGAGAGGAGGAGGTAACCTGCTGCCTTCCCCCGTTACGTCCCGCAAAACGTCCGGTAGGGGCCGAAGCTGGAGGGGGCGGGTTCGGCGAAGGGTTCAAGGCCCGGACGTTCGGTGAAGGGCTGGGAGACAACTTCCACCAGCTTGTCGAAGGGCTCAAGATCGCCGCTTGTGGCGGCGGAGAGGGCTTCTTCCACCTTGTGATTGCGCGGGATGTAGATGGGGTTTACGGCTTCCATCGCTGCCCGGCGCTGCGCGGGTGCCATGCCGTCGCGGGCAAGGCGCGCCGTGTAGGCCTGCACGAAGTCTGCGATACGCTCCGTGCCGCCGAAGAGCGGGGCGAGGGCAGCCTCTCCTCATCCCCGAAGCGGCAGAGCGCGCGGAAGGTGCCGGTGAAATCCGCTGCGTGCTGGCCCGGCGCGCCCTGCGGCGTGCTCATGGCAGAAAGCAGCGATTTGACCAGGTCCTCGTCGCCCTCTTCGCTGGAGGCAAGGCCAAGCTTTGCCCTCGCGCCGTTGAGCCAGGCGGTCTGGAAGTGATCTGCATAGCCATTGACGCAGGCACCTGCCTTGCCAATGGCCTCATCTTCATCATCGCCCATCAGCGGCAGCAGAGCTTCGGCGAGACGGGCGAGGTTCCACTGAGCGATGGCCGGCTGGTTGCCATAGGCATAGCGGCCATGGGTGTCGATGGAGCTGAACACGGTCCTGAGGTCATAGCCTTCCATGAAGGCGCAGGGGCCGTAGTCGATGGTCTCGCCCGAAATGGTCATGTTGTCGGTGTTCATCACGCCGTGGATGAAGCCAACCAGCATCCATTGCGCCACCAGGAAGGCTTGCCGCCGGACCACCCGGTCCAAAAGGCCAAGCGCAGCTTCCGGTGTCACCTGACCATCCGGGGCAAGGTCTGGGTCGTGGCGGGCAATCGTATAGGCGGCCAGCCGTTTCAGCCGGGCAATATCGCCGCGCGCGGCGAAGAACTGGAACGTGCCCACCCGGATGTGGCTTGAGGCCACCCGCGCCAGCACGGCACCGGGCAGAACGCTGTCCCGCAGCACGGGTTCTCCGGTTGCCACAGCCGCCAGCGCCCGCGTGGTCGGAATGCCGAGCCCATGCATGGCTTCGCCTATGACATATTCCCGCAGCACCGGGCCAACGGCGGCCTTGCCGTCGCCGCCCCGGGAGAAGGGCGTCCGGCCGGAGCCCTTCAGGTGAATGTCGAAACGTCTTCCGTCCGGGTCGAGGATTTCGCCCAGCAAAAGCGCCCGGCCATCACCCAGTTGCGGCGAGAAGCCGCCGAACTGATGCCCGGCATAGGCCTGCGCCAGTGGAGACGCGCCTTCCGGCGCCATGGAGCCCGAGAAGATCTGTGCGCCTTCGCCACCTGCCAGCCGCGTAGCATCCAGACCCAGCGTCTTCGCCAGTTCCGCGTTGAACTTCAACATGCGCGGCGCTGGAGCCGGTGCTCCCGTCTGAACAATATAGAAGCCCTCAAGGTCACGGGCGTAGCTGTTGTCAAAGCGGAAAAGCGGTTCGGTCATGGGTATTCCGGAAGCAAGGGGCGGGGCATCGGGCACTGTCACTGTGCCCGATGCAAAGCATCGTCATGTCCCAGCCGGGCGGCGGGGCAGGACCCAGTTGGGCCGTGGATAGTGGCAAGTATATCCATTCGGGTAACGCAAAAGATAGTCCTGATGCTCCGGCTCGGCTTCCCAAAAGTCACCGGCAGGTTCGATCTCCGTTACCACTTTCCCGGGCCATATGCCTGATGCATTGACATCTTTTACAGTGTCGATTGCAGTCTGCTTCTGCTCATCACTCAGATAGTAGATGGCCGAACGGTAGGACATGCCAACGTCATTGCCTTGCCGGTTGGGCGTGGTCGGGTCGTGGATCTGGAAAAAGAACTCCAGAATCCGCCGGTAGCTGATCTGCTGCGGGTCGAAAATGATTTCGATCCCCTCCGCATGGGTACCGTGATTGCGGTAGGTTGCGTTGGGCACATCCCCGCCGGTGTATCCGACGCGGGTGGAGAGGACGCCCGGCAGCTTGCGGATCAGATCCTGCATGCCCCAGAAGCATCCGCCTGCCAGAATGGCTTTCTCTGTCATCGTCAGATCTCCTCCACCTGGTCGAGATAGGCGCCATAGCCCTCCCGCTCCATGTCGTCCCTGTGCACGAAGCGCAGCGAGGCCGAGTTGATGCAATAGCGCAGGCCGCCCCGGTCGCGCGGGCCATCGGGAAACACGTGGCCCAGATGGCTGTCGCCATGGGCTGAACGCACCTCGGTGCGGATCATGCCGTGGGACGTGTCATGCAACTCCGCCACGTTGGCCGGCTCGATGGGTTTGGTGAAGCTTGGCCAGCCGCAGCCGGATTCATACTTGTCCGAGGAGGCAAACAGCGGCTCGCCGGAGACGATGTCCACGTAGATGCCCGGCTCCTTGTTGTAGAGATATTCGCCCGTACCCGGCCGCTCTGTGCCGTTCTGCTGGGTCACGCGGTATTGCTCGGGCGTCAGCTTTGAAATGGCATCGGGCGACTTCTCGTATCGTGTCATGGATGAACTCCTGAATGTCAGGCGGGAAAGGGGTGCCTTCACAAGGCCTCGGATGCAATATGGAGTGTCCCACCCCGCTTGCCCAGCCCGTGGGCTGCCTTGCACTGGAATGTGAGCGGCTGTGTACCGATCAGGCACTGGCGCAAAAACGCTGGCGGTAATCCTGCGGACTGATGCCGAGATGCCGCTGGAAGCTGCGGCGCATGGTCTCCTCGGTGCCGAAGCCGCAGCGCCGGGCGGTCTGGCTCACCGGTGCGCCCTGTTCCAAGAGGCGGCGGGCGTTTTCCATCCGCAGATGCTCCAGCGCCCGCGCCGGGGTGCGGCCTGTGGCGGAGAGATAATGGCGCGAAAAGCTGCGGCTGCTCATGCCTGCCTGTTCCGCCATGTCTTCGAGGGTCAGCGGGCGGGCAAGGTTCTCCATGATCCAGCCATGCAACGCATCAAAGCGCCCGGCGCCTGTCCGGCTGTTGTTCTGGCTGTTGTTCTGGCTGTTGTCCTGCAAGGTGAGCGCGGTGCTGAACTGCGACTGGCCACCGGGCCGCTTCAGGAAGACGACAAGCTGGCGGGCCACCGCCAGCGCAAGGCTGCGGCCAAGGTCAGCCTCCACCATGGCCAGCGCAAGGTCGATCCCTGCGGTCACGCCCGCCGAGGTCCAGATACCGCGATCCTCGATGAAAATCGGGTCGGGCATCAGCTTCACGGCCGGAAAGCGCTGGCGGAATTCATCGCAGCGCTGCCAGTGGGTCACCGCCTTACGCCCGTCCAGCAATCCGGCAGAGGCAAGCAGAAAGGCGCCGCTGCACACCGAAGCCGTGCGCCGGGCTGTGATTGCCCGCTGCCTGATCCAGTCCAGCAGACTTTCGTCCTTGCAGGCATCGGAGACGCCCCAGCCGCCCGCGACGATCAACGTGTCCAGCGGCATAGCCGGGTCTGGCAGCGGCATTGCGCCAATGGCAAGGCCGGAAGAGGTGATTTCCCGCCCGGCGGGCTCACCACAACGGGGTCATAGGGCGCGGGCCTGCCTTTCAGCCGCTCTTGATCATTTGCGGAGGCAAAGACTTGCAGCGGGCCGGTGACATCCAGAAGCTGGCTTCTGTCAAAGGTCAGAACTTCGATCCGCATCTGCACCTCTGGCGGAAAGCGAGGGGTAATTGGCAATCACGCCAGAGGGTGGACTGTTATCCTGCGGAAATCAACAGGAGCCTAGCCATGACCTTGCAGATCGGCCTTCTCGCTTTTCCCGCTGTCCAGCAATTGGACCTCACCGGCCCTTATGAGGTTTTCGCCTCCGCTGCGGGCACGAAGGTTCACCTTGTCTGGAAGACACTCGAGCCCATCACTTCGGCCACGGGGCTGAAGCTGATTCCGGACATGACATTTGCAGATTGTCCGCAGCTGGACGTGATCTGCGTGCCCGGCGGTGCGGGCGTCAACGCGCTGTTGCAGGACGAAGAGGTGCTGGATTTCATCCGACGGCAGGCGGCTGGTGCCCGCTATGTCACCTCGGTTTGCACCGGTTCGCTGGTTCTGGGGGCAGCTGGCCTTCTGGAAGGCCGCAGGGCCGCGACCCACTGGAATGCTATGGATTTTCTGCCGCTCCTGGGCGCGACCGCGCAGGAAGGGCGCAGTGTGCGCGACGGCAACATCATCACCGCAGGCGGCGTGACGTCCGGCATCGACTTCGGCCTGACCGTGGTGGCGGAACTGCTTGGAGAGGACGAGGCCAAAACTGTCCAGCTCGCCATCGAATACGCGCCCGCGCCGCCCTTTGATGCAGGCACACCAGCCGCCGCCGGTCCTGAACTGACCGCGGCCGCACGTCAGCGCATGGCGAAATCCCGCAGCGAGCGGGAGCAGATTATCGGTAGTCTCAAGAGCTGACGGGCAGCTTTCCTCTTGCCAAAGCGGCGGGCGGTTTGCAGGGTGGCGGGATGATGCAAGATGATCCTTCCGCCACCGCCCCTGATGCTGCCGTGACTGCATCTGATGAGCCCTGGCCGCGCCTCCGGCTGCGGCTGGTCTTCGGCAATGACGCGATGCTGGGGCCGGGCAAGGCCGAACTTCTGGAATTGATCCGTGAGGAAGGCTCCATCGCCGGGGCCGGCCGGCGCATGGGCATGAGCTACAAGCGCGCCTGGCAATTGGTGGAGCATCTCAATGCTGCCTTCCGCGAGCCGCTGGTGGACAGCGCACGCGGCGGGGCAAAGGGTGGCGGTGCGCGGTTGACCAAAGCGGGGGAACTGGTTCTGGCGAACTATCACCGCCTTGTGGAGCGGCTCGCGCAAGAAGGCGCGCCTGAGATTGACGCCATCTGTGCCCTCTTGAGGGATATTCCCGCTGAGAAATAACGCTTGCCTCGGAGGGTGAGCTTTGCGATGTTTTCCGCAGAACATAACGGCGGGCAGCTGACCGCTGCCTTTTGTCTGTCAGGGAGAGACGTATGACCACCCATCTTCGCCGCAGCAAGGCGGGGCGCCTGCGTGGTGCCATGCTCACCGTGGCCGCCGTTGCTGCCCTGTCCCTCTCCAGCCTTGCCGCGCAGGCGCAGGAGGTGACGGTGTTTGCGGCTGCCTCCCTCAAGACGGCGCTGGACCGGATCGCGGCGGACTATCAGGCGGGCGGCGGTGCACCTGTCACGGTGTCCTATGCAGGCAGTTCGGCGCTGGCCAAGCAGATCGAGCAAGGGGCGCCTGCGGATATCTTCATTTCCGCCAGCACGGACTGGATGGACAAGCTGGACAAGGCAGGCCTCATCAAGGCGGGCAGCCGGTCGAACCTGCTTGGCAATACGCTGGTGCTCATCGCCCACGGCGGCGATGCGCCGAAGGTGGAGATCACCCCGGCGCTGGATCTCTCCGGCATGATTGGCGACGGCAAGCTGGCCATGGCGCTGGTGGACAGCGTTCCAGCGGGTGTCTATGGCAAGGCGGCGCTGACCTCGCAGGGCCTGTGGGCCTCGGTGGAGCCCAAGGTGGCGCAGGCTGACAATGTGCGTGCCGCGCTCGCGCTCGTTGCAAGGGACGAAGCGCCGTTCGGCATCGTCTACAGCACGGATGCAGCCGCCGATGACAAGGTCAGCATCGTGGGTACTTTCCCGGAAGGCAGCCATGAGCCTATTGTCTATCCGGCGGGGCTCACCGCTTCCGCCCGTGACGGGGCAGAGGCTTTTCTCACCTATCTGAAGGGCGAGCAGGCGAGCGCCGTGTTCAAGGCTGAGGGCTTCACCGTTCTGGCGAAGTGACAGGACGGCAATCCCTGCAGGGCAGGCGCGGGCAGACGGAGTTGAAATGACTGAATGGCTCAGTCCGCAGGAATGGCGTGCTGTTGCGCTCTCCTTGCAGGTTTCCTTTTGGGCCACGCTGGTCAGCCTGCCCTTTGGTCTTGCTGCCGCCTTCGCGCTGGCGCGGGGGCGGTTCTACGGGCGGCAGCTTCTCAATGGCCTTGTGCATCTGCCGCTGATCCTGCCGCCAGTCGTCACCGGCTATCTGCTGCTCATCACCTTTGGCCGCAAGGCCCCGGTTGGAAGCTTTCTGGAGGAAGCCTTCGGCCTTGTCTTTGCCTTCCGCTGGACGGGAGCTGCTCTTGCTGCAGCGGTCATGGCCTTTCCGCTGATGGTGCGGGCCATGCGCCTGTCCATCGAGGCGGTGGACGTGAAACTGGAAGAGGCGGCTTCGACATTAGGTGCCTCGCGCTTCTGGGTATTTTTCACCGTCACCCTGCCGCTGATCCTGCCGGGCATCATCGCCGGGGCTATTCTCGCCTTTGCCAAGGCGATGGGTGAGTTTGGCGCCACCATCACCTTTGTCTCCAACATCCCCGGCCAGACACAGACGCTGCCCTCCGCCATCTATGCCTTTTTGCAAGTGCCGGATGGCGAGTCTTCTGCCTTCCGGCTTGTGCTTGTCTCCATCGCCATTGCCATGGCGGCGCTGCTTTTGTCCGAATTCGTGTCCGCACGGGTCGCCCACAGGATTTCCGGCCGATGACGCTTGATGTTTCCATCCGTCATGCCTTTCCGGGCTTCTCGCTGGATGCGGCCTTCACCGGCGGTGCCGGGGTGACGGCGCTGTTTGGCCGCTCAGGGTCGGGCAAGACGACGCTGGTGCAGGCCGTTTCCGGTCTTCTGCGGCCCGATGCCGGTCATGTGCGGCTGAATGGGGAGGTGCTGTGGGACAGTGCTTCGGGCATCTTCATTCCGCCGCACCGGCGACGCATCGGTTATGTGTTTCAGGAAGGGCGCCTGTTTCCGCATCTCACCGTCCGGCAGAACCTGCTTTATGGCCATGCCTTCAACGGAGGCGGCAGGGCGGTGGAGCTGGACAGGATTGTCGAACTGCTTGGGCTCGCCCCACTGCTCTCCCGCCGTCCGGCGGCGCTTTCGGGCGGTGAAAAGCAGAGGGTGGCGATAGGCCGGGCGCTGCTCTCCCGCCCGCGTCTTCTGTTGATGGACGAGCCGCTGGCCGCGCTGGACGAAGCGCGCAAGGCGGAGATTCTGCCCTATCTGGAGCGGTTGACCCGGACCAGCGATGTGCCGGTGCTCTATGTCAGTCATTCGCTGGCGGAGGTGACCCGCCTAGCCTCCCGTGTGGTGCTGATGGAGGCGGGCCGTGTCCGCCATGCCGGGACGCCGGGCGATGTGCTGGCTGACCCGCAATCCCTTTCCGCATTGGGGCCATCAGGTGCCGGGGCGCTGCTGGAGGGGATTGTCCGCGCCCATACGGAAGATGGTCTGACGGAAGTTGGCCTGCCCGATGGTGAGGGGGCCGAAAGCCGTCTTCTGCTGCCCCGTCTTGCGGCGGGTCCGGGCGAGCGGGTGCGGCTGCGCATCGAGGCAGAGGACATTCTTCTCTCCCGTCAGGTGCCGCAGGGGCTGTCAGCGCTCAACGTGCTGCCTGCTAAGGTAACCGGTCTGACGGAGGCGCAAACCGGCAGCATGCTGGTGCAACTGGCCTCAGGTTCGCGGCTGTTCCTCGCCCGCATCACTGCCCGTTCCGCGGCAAAGCTGGAGCTTGCGCCGGATGTGCCCTGCTTCATGGTGCTGAAGTCCGTTGCGGTAATCGCGGGCGCACAGGCAGGCAGTTATACCAAGGCGCTGAGATGCTGACGCATCACGCCTTGAAATTGCTCAAGCGCCGCACGGGCTTGACCCGCTCAGTCTTCTTCCGGCGGACAGACGGCCAGTTGCGTTCCCGAGGCTTCGAGCAAGGGCACAAGGGCGTCCGGGATCGGGCCGTCGCAGACCACGTGGCTGACATGGCTGAGGTGGCCACCGCGCACATGGGCAACGCGGCCGAATTTGCTCTGGTCCAGCACCAGCAGCGAATTGCGGCAATTGGCGAGGATCGCCTGCCGCGCTGCCACTTCCTCTTCCGTGAAATCCAGCAGCGTGCCATCCTCATCCACGCCGCCGACGCCGAAGATGCCGTAATCCACCTTGTAGCTGGCGAAGAAATCCTGCGTCACCGTGCCCAGCACGTCCCTGTCGCCCGAGCGCAGCCGCCCGCCGGCAATGGTGACGTGAAAGCCGGGATTCTCTGAAGCTGTTACTGCCACATAGAGATTGTTGGTGAAGACCCGCAGCCCCTCGTGGCGCACCAGTTCCTGCATCACCAGTTCCGGCGTGGTGCCGATGGAAAAGGCGAGGGATGCGCCGTTCGGGATCATGCTCGCCACCATGCGCGCGATGCGGCGCTTCTGCGGCAGGTTCATGATACGGCGGGTGCTGTAATGCACGTTGCCGCCTGGCACCGGCGGTTCCACCCCGCCATGGGTGCGCCGCAGGATGCCCAGCTCGCACAGCCGGTTCACGTCGCGCCGGATGGTCTGGGTCGTCACGTCGAAACGTTCGGCAAGGTTCTCCACCGACATGAAGCCGTGGCTTTGCACCAGATCGGCAATCTCGGATTGCCTGTTGCTTAAGTCCTGCTGACCGAGCATATTCCTGTCACCACTCTGGTTGCCGCCCATCACGCCCGGCGACCGGCCATTATCCGGCCATGTGCACCAAGCGGTTTCTCTCCCATATTCCGTTCATATGAACCGCGAGCGACGTTCATATGAACATAAAATGACAGTGGCTTGCCTGCAATCCATCCAATTGCGGAGATGGAATCCCTTTGACCCGGCCTAGAAAGCCGCGCACTCTTGACCTTGCGGCTGGTCAGAAAATAGCCGCCGCTGCGTAAATAATCACCTTGACCGGAAGGCCGCAGGTTTCCTAGGCTTTTTGACCAATTGGTCAGGTGACGACAAGAAGATGGCCCGGCAAACGGGCCCGGAGGGGAGGCGAAGGATACGGGGGAACGCGCCACCGGCAACCGGCTGGCCGATTTTTCTCTGCCGCGCCTGCTCCTGCATGACACTTCCAGAGACCGGAGCCTCAGCTCCGGGCATGCAAGAGGAGAAGGGGAATGGCGCATTTCGCAGTAAAGGCCCTCGCCGCCGCCACCATGCTGGCCGGAGCCCTCACCACGGGCGCGGCCCATGCGGCGGACCAGCTGACGCTGCAGCTCAAGTGGGTGACGCAGGGCCAGTTTGCGGGCTACTATGTGGCCAAAGACAAGGGCTTCTACGAGGCTGAAGGCCTTGATGTCACCATCAAGCCCGGCGGCCCGGACATCGCTCCGCCGCAGGTGATTGCTGGTGGCGGCGCTGATGTCATCATCGACTGGATGCCTTCCGCCCTTGCTTCGCGCGAGAAGGGCGTGCCGCTCGTCAACATCGCCCAGCCGTTCAAGAAGTCCGGCATGATGCTGACCTGCCGCAAGGAAACCGGCATCACCTCTCCCGCCGATTTCAAGGGCAAGACGCTGGGCGTCTGGTTCTTCGGCAACGAATATCCGTTCCTGTCCTGGATGAGCCAGCTGAACATGCCCACCGAAGGTGGACCGGATGGCGTTACCGTGCTGAAGCAGGGCTTCAACGTCGATCCGCTGCTGCAGAAGCAGGCGGACTGCATCTCCACCATGACCTACAACGAGTATTGGCAGGTCATCGATGCCGGTATTCCGGCTGAGGATCTGGTGGTCTTTAAGTATGAGGATCAGGGCGTCGCCACGCTGGAAGACGGGCTCTATGTGCTGGAGGACAGCCTGAAGGATCCGGCCATGGTGGATAAATATGCCCGCTTCGTGCGCGCCTCCATGAAGGGCTGGGCCTATGCAACCGAGAACCCGGATGAAGCGGCGGATATCGTTCTGGAGAACGATGCGACCGGCGCACAGACCGAGAAGCACCAGAAGCGCATGGTTGGCGAAGTGGTGAAGCTGGTGGATGGCTCGGACGGCAAGCTCGACATGAGCGCCTATGAGCGCACCGTGAAGTCGCTGCTCTCCGGCGGCTCCGACCCGGTCATCACCAAGGAGCCCTCCGGCGCCACCACCACGGTGGTGACCGACAAGCTCTGATCTTGCAAAGCGGTTCAGAAAGTCAGGACGGGCGGCGCATTGCCGCCCGTTTTCGTTTCCGGCTCATCTTCCGGCTTCCATAAAAATCACCACATGGATCCGGGACCTTCGGCAATCTGTCGCAATCCGCGTGTAGTTTGCCGGCATCAAGGGCGGCGGCGCCGCCGGAGCTGGAGACGGGACGGTCATGGACGAAAAGCAGGAAATGAGCTGGGCACAGGCGGAATGGCTGGACAGCCTGGACGAAGAGCTGGAAATGGAAATCGATGACCAGCTCATGTCACCGGAGCTGGCCCGCGAACTCGCGTTCATTTCCGAGCTGAAACACAAGTCCACGGTGGAGCGTCAGATCTATTTCCACGAGCTGTTGCGCCTCCAGGCCGAGCTTGTGAAGATGCAGGACTGGGTGCAGCACACCGGCTACAAGCTCGTCGTCATTTTCGAGGGCCGTGATGCAGCCGGCAAGGGCGGCGTGATCAAGCGCATCACCCAGCGGCTTAACCCGCGTGTCGCCCGCGTCGTGGCGCTGCCTGCCCCGACCGAACGTGAAAAGAGTCAGTGGTATTTCCAGCGCTACGTGCCGCACCTGCCGGCTGCCGGTGAAATGGTGCTGTTTGACCGCTCCTGGTACAACCGCTCCGGTGTCGAGCGCGTCATGGGCTTCGCCAGCCATGATCAGGTGGAGGAATTCTACCACGACGTGCCCGAGTTCGAGCGCATGCTCGTGCGTTCCGGCATCAAGCTGGTGAAATACTGGTTCTCCATCACCGATCAGGAGCAGCAGCTGCGCTTTCTCATGCGCATCCATGATCCGCTGAAGCAGTGGAAGCTGTCGCCGATGGACCTTCAGTCGCGGGTGCGGTGGGAGTCCTACACCAAGGCCAAGGAAGAGACCTTCGCCCGCACCAACATTCCTGAGGCGCCCTGGTTCATCGTGGAAGGCAACGACAAGAAGGCGGCGCGGCTGAATTGCATCTCGCACCTTCTGTCCATGGTGCCTTATGAGGAGATCCCGCATGATCCGGTGAAGCTGCCGGACCGCGTATTCAACCCGGATTACGAGCGCATGACGCTGCCGGAAGAGCTTTACGTACCAAAGCGTTACTGAGAGAGCGGCACAGTTTGGGCAGGTTTTGCGGCTCATGCCTCTGGCCTTCGGCCGCAAAGCCTGCCACTCTGCCGGTCCCGCCATTTCACTCTTTCGCAGCCGCTGGGAGAGTGGCCATCCATACGTTGAGGAGCGTACGTCATGTCTCTGGTTTCACGGCCCATCCGCTGGGGTGTCCTGTCCACCGCAAAGATTGCCCGTGAGAAGGTGATTCCCGGCATTCGCGCATCGCGCACCGGCTCGCTGGTGGCCATTGCCTCACGCGATGCGGCCAAGGCTCAGGAAACCGCAGACCAGCTCGGCATTCAGGTGGCACATGGCAGCTACGAGGCCCTGCTGGCTGACCCGAACATCGACGCCATCTACAACCCGCTGCCGAACCACCTGCATGTGCCGCTCACCCTCGAGGCCGCGAAAGCCGGCAAGCACGTCCTGTGCGAAAAGCCGATGGCGCTCAATGCCGAAGAAGCGCGCCAGCTGCTCACTCTGCCCAAATCCGGTCCGCTGGTGGCCGAGGGCTTCATGGTGCGCTGGCATCCGCAGTGGCTTAAGGCGCGCGAGATCGTCCGCTCGGGCGAGCTTGGCGAGCTGCGGGCCATCCAGTCCTTTTTCAGCTATTTCAACGCCGACCCGGACAACATCCGCAACCGGGCTGACATCGGCGGCGGCGCGCTGCTCGATATCGGTTGCTATCCGATGGTGGCTGGCCGCTTCTTCTTCGAGGCCGAGCCGGTTCGCGCTCTGTCGATGATCGACCGGGACCCGGCCTTTGGTACGGACCGCCTTTCCAGCGGCATTCTGGACTTTGGCGGTGGCCGCCGTCTCGATTTCACCGTCGCCACCCAGCTCACGCCCTATCAGCGGCTGCAGCTTGTGGGCACGAAGAAGCGACTGGAAATCACCATCCCCTACAACGCCCCGCAGGGCGGGTCCGTGTCCCTGCTGCTGGATGACGGCTCCCAATTCGCCGATGCCGCCGCACAGCGGATCGAGGCGGAGCCTGCCGATCAATACGCCGAACTCATCGACGCCTTCGGCCGTGCCATCCTCGGCGAAGCCCCGTTCCCCTACGGCCCCGAAGACGCCATCCAGAACATGGTCATCCTCGACGCGCTGTTTGCATCGGACAAGGCAGGGGCGTGGGTGAAGGTGTGAGGTCATGAGCCTGGGCAGGCATCCAGTCTGCCCATAGACCTGCAGCCGTTCCATCGTCATCCTCGGTCTGGTGCCGGGGATCTATACAAGTCAACGTCTTGCAAATGGCCGAGACTAGCTAGGCCAGGGCGAAAGAGCAGTCTGAATTGTCTGAAAAATGGTGATCCCGACAGGATTCGAACCTGTGACCCTCAGATTAGGAATCTGATGCTCTATCCTGCTGAGCTACGGGACCAGCCGGGGATGCGCATAGCATGATTTGCGGCCGAGACCAACTCTGAATGAGCTTCTTTCAGGGGCTTTGGGCGGCCTGTGCGGTGCCTGAGTATTCTCAGGATAGCTTCCGTCAGCCTTGAAAACCGTCAGTCGAAAATGAATGCGCGCCCGGAACCTGGGGGGCTTGTTACAGGTTGTCGCGCACTGCTCAAATCTTGTGCCTTTTCCGCCATTTATGGGCCGTATTCCTCGCGTAACGGACAGGCATGCATTGTCCGGATACGCGGTTGTTTTCAGGCGTATTGCCGGTCTGTGCTGCAGGTATGCGTGGCTGGCGGCATATTCGTGGGCTGGAGGGCAGATGCAGGTGAGTGGGGTGATGCGGCTGGGAGATCATGCCTGGTGCCGGGCAGGACGAGGCGCGCTTGTCTGCGGGCTGGGCCTGTTGTTGCAGCCTGTTGTTGCGCCACTTGCGCAGGCCGGCGGACTGCCGTCCGAAATGACCTGCCATGGCAGTGCAGACAAGGCTGAGGCCGTGCGGCTTGCGTCTGTTTCGGATGCTGGTGAGCTGACGCTTGAGGATGGACGCCGCATTGTGCTGACGGGCGTCTGGCTGGCGCCGTCCGGCCGTGATGCCCTGAAGGATATGCTGGCGCCGGGAACAGAGCTGACAATCCGCGATACCGCCCCGAATGACCGGTGGGGCCGTGAGGCGGCGCAGGTGGAAGCGCCCGGTGGCTGGCTTCAGGGCCGGCTTCTGGCTGATGGTCTTGCCTTCGTCTTCCCGCCTGCAAAGGACAGGGGAGATGGCAGCCCGCAGGTTTCTGCTGAGTGCCTGAAGGAACTCCAGCTCCGCGAAAGCGTTGCACATAAGAAGCTCGGTGCTGACTGGGGCGAAAGCGTCAGGCTGCGTTCGGGTGATCTGGCCGGACTTTCGGAGCGCACGGGGCTCTTCACGATCGTTGAAGGATTTGTTGTATCTCTTGGAAAAAGTGGCAAGACTCGCTATCTCAATTTTGGCCGTCACTGGGCTTCGGATTTTACAGTCACAATTGACACCCGGCTGGATGCCGAACTTGCTGCCAAAGGGATTGCGCCGGAGGCGCTGGAAGGTGCCTGGGTCCGGGTGAGAGGAATTTTGCAGGACAGGGACGGCCCTCTGATTGAGGTGAGCGAACCGGTCCAGATAGAGGCTTTGACCAGAGACAGAGTGTCGGGCGGTGAATGAATTGCCGGTTGGAACAGTGCCAGTGAAGAACCAGTCAAATCCGGTGCGCAAGGCGCTCCGCACCCTGCTGACGGCAGGCCTGATGGCCAGTCTCGCGGGTTGCCAGATGCTGGGCGGCAATTCGGCGTCTGTGGGCGTCGTGGCGCCGGGCACTTTGCGGCCTGGCCTTGCAGCAGACATTGGTGCGCGTGAGCATCCGCGTGTGGTTGCGACCTATGGCGGTGTCTATCAGAATCCCGGCGCGGAGCGGGCGATTGCAGCTGTGGTCGGCCGCCTCGTCGCCGCTTCGGAAGATCCCAGCCAGAGCTATCGCATCACCATCCTGAACTCGCCTGCAGTGAATGCCTTCGCCTTGCCAGGCGGCTATCTCTACATCACCCGTGGACTTCTGGCGCTTGCCAATGACACGTCCGAAGCGGCCGCCGTTCTGGCCCATGAGATGGCGCACGTGACGGCGAACCACGCCATCCAGCGTCAGCAAAAGGCCGAGGCGACGGAGCTGGCCAACCGCGTTGTCAGCAACGTGGTGAAAGACCCGGAGAAGGTGAAGGAAGCCGTCATTTCCTCGCAGCTCTCCTTTGCCCGGTTCTCTCAGGCACAGGAGCTGGAGGCGGACAAGATCGGCGTTCGCACGCTGGCGCGGGCAGGGTTTGATCCCTTTGCGGCGGCGCGCTTCCTCAACTCCATGTCGTCCTTTGCGGCGCTGCAAAGCGCCCGCAAGGAAGGCTCCTCCGCCCCGGACTTCATTTCCTCGCATCCGAGCACGCCCGAGCGCATGAATTTGGCCGTTCAGGAAGCCCGCTCCATCAGCGCGCCGGGCATCGGCGAGCGCGACCGGACCGCCTATCTGTCGAAGATTGATGGAATGCTGTTTGGCGATGATCCGCTGGAAGGCTTCGTGCGCGGACGTGATTTCCTGCACAAGGCGCTGGGCATCGGCTTCTCGGTGCCTGCTGGCTATGTGCTGGAAAACTCCCCTGAAGCGGTGCTTGCCAGCAATGGCTCGGGTACGGCCATGCGCTTCGACGGGGCGGATCTGACCGGCTATGACAGCCTGCGCAGCTATATGAATGCGGGCTGGATCAACGGCCTCATTCCCGACAGTGTGAAGGAAACCACGATCAACGGTCTGCCGGCCGTTGTCGGCTCTGCAATCACCCAGGGCTGGTCTTTCCGCATTGCCGTGGTGCGGATTGGCCGCAATGGATACCGTTTCATCTTCGCCAGCCGTGATCCTGGCGGGGCTTTCACCCGTGACTATGACCAGACGATCCAGAGCTTCCGTCAGTTGTCTCCGACGGAGCGGGCGCGGTTGCAGTCGCTGCGTATCAAGGTGGTACAAAGCCGGGAGGGAGATACCCCGCGCAGCCTCGCCATCGGCATGAGCGGCATCGAGCCGTCGCGCCGGCTCGAGTATTTCTCGGTGCTGAATGGCTTTGCCCCGGATGATGCGATTCCGGCAGGAACGTCTGTAAAGCTAGTGGTGGATTGAGGCGGGCTTGATCGGAGCCTGCATCTGCGCTCCGGCGCCGTCCCGGACGCAGAGGAGCGAAGAACCGGGACCACTCGTTCGCTGGGCGGTGACTGGTGCTTCCGGCAGCAAACCCCTTGCCAAGGCTCGGGATGACAGGAGCGCTCTGCAAGCGAGCAGACCCCGGCTCGCGCTGCGCTTGGCCGGGGTGGCTCAGTGCATTGTCAGGGGGCGTGGTTTAAAGCGAGCCCACCCTGGGAGCATGCGTCCTTCACGGCATTAGCGCCAGACGGTCGGGCTGGGCCTTGAGCAGGGCTGCCTTCAGCTTCTCCAGAGCGCGGTTCTCGATCTGGCGGACGCGCTCTTTGGAAATGCCCATGGTCTGGCCAATGGCTTCCAGGGTGGCGCTGTCTTCCTTGAGGCGCCGCTCGCGCAAGATCTGCCTTTCGCGTTCTGTCAGAACATTCATGGCAGCACGCAGCCAGTTGCGCTGACGCTCTCCGTCAATTTCTCCACCAACCACTTCATCGGGAAGCGGCGCGTCGGAGACAAGAAAATCCTGTCTGTCGGCGCTGCTGCCTTCTGTATCTGACAGGGGGCGTTGAGTGAGGTGTCCGGACCGGAGAGGCGGGCACTCATCATGTCCACGTCCGCGATCTTCACGCCGATGGTTTCGGCGATCTGCCGGTGCATCTCGCTTTCGTTGATGCCCTGCTGTTCGGCGCTGATCTTCGCGCGCAGACGGCGCAGGTTGAAGAAGAGCGACTTCTGCGTCGAGGATGTTCCCCCGCGCACGATGGACCAGTTGCGCAGGATATAGTCCTGGATGGAGGCGCGGATCCACCAGGTGGCATAGGTGGAGAAGCGTACATCCCGCTCGGGCTCGAACCGGCCTGCGGCTTCCAGCAGGCCGACATGGCCTTCCTGAATGAGGTCATTCATCGGCAGGCCGAAGTTGCGGAAGCGGGCAGCCACCGCGATCACGAGACGCATATGCGAAAGGGACAGGCGGTCCAGCGAGGCCTGATCCTGTTCATCCCGCCATTTGACGGCGAGCTGCTGTTCTTCCTCACGGCTAAGGTACGGCGCGTTGATGGCGGCCTTGACGATCTGGCGCCGGGTGCTCATCGATGTACTCATGATGGCAGGCTCCCTGTTGCTGTCGGAGATGTTACGCCACTTGCGGCGCTCCAGATCAGCGTTTTCGCCCGGTTTGGGCAGCGGCATGGCAGACGGGGAGGGCCGCGCTGACCGGCCGGCCTGAGGCGTGCAAAGCTGCCGATGACGCAAATCATTGCCCTGAAAAGGCTTTTTGCCTGCTGGGCGCCTTTTGTCCTTCCCGCTGGTCCGAGTTTCTGGCGCATTCTGACGCAGGCGCATCACGAAAATGTGGCCGCAGCGTCTTTCATGGTAATGGCTGCAAAGAGCGGAAAATGAAAAAGGACGCCCGGCTTGCGCCGGACGCCCTTCCTGATCGTGACGAGATGCGGCCTGATCAGGCGGCTTCTTCTTCCTGCTCGCCTTCTTCCTCATCGGCGCTCTTGGCGCGGGCGGGGGTCTTGGCGAGGTTCTGCTCGATCTGCTTGACAGCTTCCGTCTCGGAGCACTTGTTCACGGCTGCGATTTCGCGGGCCATCCGGTCCAGTGCAGCTTCATAGAGCTGACGTTCGGAATAGGACTGTTCCGGCTGAGCGTCGGAGCGGTAAAGGTCGCGGACAACTTCGGAAATGGCCAGCAGGTCGCCGGAGTTGATCTTTGCTTCGTATTCCTGGGCGCGGCGGCTCCACATGGTGCGCTTGACGCGCGGGCGGCCGCGAACGGTCTCCAGAGCCTTCTTGACAGCAGCGGCATCCGCAAGCTTGCGCATGCCGACCGAGGCGATCTTGGCGACGGGGACACGCAGGGTCATCTTGTCTTTCTCGAAGCTGATGACCAGCAGTTCCAGCGCATAACCCGCAACGCTCTGCTCTTCGATGGCCGTGATCTGGCCGACACCGTGAGCGGGATAAACGATATGTTCGCCAGTCTTGAAGCCCTGACGCTGCGCGGTCTTCTTGGTGGGGGTTGCCATACGCTTCGTAACTCCTGCGCAGTTACGGCTGAATGAGCCGTACCGGGCCGCCACGGGGCGGACCGTTGTTCCTGTGGTAACGCAAACCTGACCGGAACCTGCCCACGAATGAGCACCGGACCTGTCTGTACGTCTTGGGTGGTCAGCCGCCGGTGCTCGCCGGTTCAAATGGGCCGCATTTCACATGTGCATGGCTGCGGAGAAACTTGATCTCGCGCACGATCCAGCGGTGGACTGCGACCATAAAAAAACCTCCAGGGGGAGGGGTGAACCAAGACTGCGACGACTACTTGAAGAACCTATCACAAAAACGCAAAAAACCAAAGCAGAAAGCGACCGGGTGTTATGCCGGCCGCTCTGGCAACTTGCTTCCGTATCGTAACCTGCAGGCTTCCGCCATGCTTCAGGTCAAGGATTTCCTGCTTTTTTCACGGTACCGGGATGCTGATGCACCTAGGCTTGTAATGGCTCAGGCGCCGTCCGGGCCGTTGGGCGAGAAGTGTGTTTCCAGCTTGTTCTTGACGCCGTCAAACTCAGGAGCCTCGGGAAGCGCGTCCTTCTTCTCGGTGATGTTGGGCCATTTTGCCGCATACTCGGCGTTGAGCTCGATCCATTTTTCGAGACCGGGCTCGGTGTCGGGCAGAATGGCCTCGGCCGGGCATTCCGGCTCGCACACGCCGCAGTCGATGCATTCGTCCGGATTGATGACGAGCATGTTCTCGCCTTCATAGAAACAATCGACCGGGCAGACTTCGACACAGTCGGTGTACTTGCACTTGATGCAGTTGTCAGTGACGACGTAGGTCATCGCGTTCCTCTTGATGGCGCTGGCGGTATCAGCCTGTCCTCGCGCCGTCTCCCTCAGCTACGGCGGACCGGCAGAGCCTGCTTCCCGTTTCAGGGCCGTTGCCTATCGCTTTTGCCCCTTTGTGGCAAGCACAGTAAGGGCAGGAAATGCCCGGGGAAGAAAAGCGCATGCGTCCTTTTGACTGTCAGGGGATCAACTTACTCCGGATCCTCGAACCCGGAGTGAAAAGCGTCCATGCGGCGCCGGTCGCGTTTGGTGGGGCGGCCTGATCCTGGCTCCCGCTGCGCGGGGGCAGGGGGCACATCCGCGCGCGGGGCGGGCGGCGGTGTCAGATCCTTGTAAAGAAGCTGCGCTTCCGGAGCAGGGCCCCGCCGCGTCCCAAGGCTGGCGACTTCCAGCACCAGCACCCGCCGTTCCAGCGTGATGGTCAGCACATCGCCAATGCGGATGGCCTTGCTGGCGCTGTCGATTTTCTCGCGGTTGACGCGCACATGCCCGCCGGTGGCCAGTTTCTGGGCCAGGGTGCGGGATTTCGTCACCCTGGCAAACCAGAGCCACTTGTCGATCCGCTGCGAGGCGGACGGCCCCGCATGCGGGGCCGAGTCTGATGTGCCTTTGGCGCTCAGGACTTGCCTTTTTCCATGTTGGCCTTCAGAGCCAGCAGCGCTGCGAAGGGCGAGTTTGGATCAATCGGCTTCTCCGGGCGCGGGGCACGGTCGCGCTGGCCGGCATGGCCCTGACCCTGCTTCTGGCCCTGATGATGCGGCTTGCCGCCCTTGCCGCCTTCGCGCCGGTCATCCCGTCTGTCATCACGGCGGCCCTCGCGGTTGCCACGGTGCTCGCCGCCGGAGCGGTTACGGCCGCCTTCAGCGCCCTCACCCTCGCCACGCTTGCCCTGCTGCTGACGGCCACGGCCGCCCTTGTTGCGGTCACCGCCGCGGCGCTCGCCAGCTTCACCACCCTGACGCGGACGCCCGCCGATGCGGCCCGGGCGCCAGACGTCGATGGTGACGGTCTCAGTGGCAACGGCCTCACTGGCCTCAGCTTCACCGGCCTGAGCTTCTTCAGCAACCGGCTCGGCAATGACTTCAGCTTCTGCCGGAGCTTCAGCAGCAGCCGTTTCTTCCGTCACAGCTTCGGCTTCCGCCGGGGCCGCTTCGTCTGTGACTGCTGCTGCGGGAGCTGCTTCAACGGCGGCTGCGGCAGGTGCGGCAACCGGGCGTTCAATCTCGCGCTTTTCGTTGCGGTAGCCGAGGGACTTCAGGATCTCGGCAAAGTCATCACCTGCGCAGCCCAGCAGCGACGTCATGGCCACGGTGACGGTGAAGCCGCCGCCCTGAGCAATGGCGCCATCGGGCGGGGTGACGCTGGAATCCAGCGGCTTCCAGGCGATCAACGGGCGGATGAGGTCTGCCAGACGCTCCAGAATGTCGACGCGCACCGCACGCGGGCCGCAAACGCGGAAGCCGACGACCTTGTAGAGCGCCTTGTCGATCTGAGGATCGACGGTAATAGACGTGCGGCCTGAAGCCGAAAGCTGCGGCAGTTCGACGAGGCCGGGCATGTCGGGCGAACCGTGCTTCAGCGCCCAGAGCTGGGCGAGGAGCTGGCTCGGCGCGGGCTTCAGCAGCGCCGGAACATAGATGTTGTAGGCGCCAAAGCGGACACCAAGCTTACGCAGAGAGGCGCGCATGTCCTGATCGAGCTGACGCACATCATTGGCCACATCCTGGCGCTCCAGAATGCCGAGCGCTTCATAGATGCGGAAAGCGATGCCACGGGCGAGGCCTTCCAGCCCTTCGGCATCCTTCAGGTCGATCAGCGGCTTGAGCAGCGTGCCGACATGTGCCTTGACCCAGAGGTCAACGCGGGCCTGCACCCGGTCACGGGCAGGGCCCGTCAGGTGTTCGTCGGCCAGCAGCACGAAGCCGGGCGCCAGCGTGTCGTCACCGGCGGTGAGACGGGCGACAGGTTCCCCCTGCCAGCGAATGGTGCCGTCCGTGCTCAGGACGAAATCTTCATTGGGTGCGCGCGACAGCCGGTCGGAACGGGCTTCGATCTCGCTCGCCAGTGCCTTCTGGGCTGCTGCGCGTACGGCCTTCCCTTCCGGGCTGTCCGCAACCGCATCCGGCGCGAACCGGAACCCCTGCAGGCGGCCGATGTGCTGGCCTTCCACAAGGACGTCCCCAGTCTGCGTGATTTCCGCTTCCAACATGGCGTTCTCTCTCAAACGTCTCATCAATACGCTTGTCCGCCTGTCCACGAACCGTTGGGTCAAACGGTCATGGAGGGCGTCCGACAGTCTGTCTTCAATGCCTCTGGTGACACCCTGCCAGTGAACAGGGTCTTTCAGCCATTCGGCACGGTTTGCCACGAAAGTCCAGGTGCGGATGTGCGCAATCCGGTTCGCAAGAGTGTCGATATCACCATCCACCCTGTCTGCGAAAGCCACTTGACGCTGAAACCAGTCTTCATCGACCACCCCGTTGCGCACGAGCAACGTGTAGAGGTGGATAAGCAGGTCTCCGTGGTTAGCCGGGGCGATCTTGCGATAGTCCGGCACCTGGCAGACATCCCAGAGCAGCGTCACCCGCGAGGGGACGACGCCATGTCGCGGATGCCGTGATCCTTTGCGGCATATTCGAGGGCCTGCGCGTCGTCGGCGGCTGGCGCGCGGGCCAGTCCTTCTTCGCGCGGCGGCAGGTCCAGTGTGTCACGCAAACTGGAAATCGACGTGAAATCGAGTTGTGAGTTGCGCCACTGGAAAACTTTCAGGGCATCGAACCGGTGGCTTTCGATCATCTCCACGAGATCATCGGACAGCGGATCGACACGGCCCGTCACGCCGAAAGAGCCGTCGCGCATGTGGCGTCCGGCGCGACCGGCGATCTGGCCCATCTCGGCGGGGCTGAGATTGCGGTATTGATAGCCGTCGAACTTCCGGTTTCCGGCAAAGGCGATGTGGTCCACGTCCAGGTTGAGGCCCATGCCGATCGCATCGGTGGCGATCAGATAGTCCACGTCGCCGTTCTGGAACAGCTCCACCTGCGCATTGCGGGTGCGCGGGCTGAGCGAGCCCAGTACCACCGCCGCTCCGCCGCGCTGACGGCGGATCAGCTCAGCAATCGCATAGACCTCGCTGGAGGAAAAGGCGACGACGGCAGAGCGGGCCGGCAGGCGGGAGATCTTTTTCGAGCCTGCATAGGTCAGCACCGACATGCGCGGCCGGGTAACCACATTGAGGCCGGGAATGAGCTTTTCCAGAAGAGGACGGGCGGTCGCAGAGCCGAGCAGCAGCGTTTCAGAGCGGCCGCGCAGGTTCAGAATGCGGTTGGTGAAGACGTGGCCACGCTCCATGTCGGCGGCCAGCTGCACCTCGTCGATGGCGACAAATTCGGTGTTGAGATCGAGCGGCATGGCCTCGACCGTCGATACCCAGAAGCGGGGCGCCTTGGGGACGATCTTTTCTTCGCCGGTGATCAGGGCAACTGCGGCCTCACCTGCGCGCTCGACGACACGGCCATAGACCTCGCGCGCCAGCAGGCGCAGCGGCAAGCCAATGAGGCCGGAGGGCTGGGCCAGCATCCGTTCGATGGCAAGATGGGTCTTGCCGGTATTGGTCGGGCCCAGCACGGCCGTCACGGTGCGGGACCGGGCGGCTGGCGGCAAGGCTGTGATCTGGATCGGAGGCATCGCGCGGAGTGCTTCGTTTGGCCGGGTGTCTTGGCCCTCACCAAGGTCAGGGGTGCGGAGGGCTGTCTAGCATAGGGCCACCACCCTGTCCCTCACGATTTTCGGTGCTTGTTCTAACGTAGTGCCGTGGCTGAAACGGGGCGGCGAATCCGGGAGCGAATGCGCGAGCAAAATCGGACAAAGGAACGAGTCTGGAACAAAGGCTGATCGAATCGCAGACAAGCCCTGAGTCCGTTTTTGTTCCCTACGACATGTGGTTTCCGTTCTGGTGGTGGCTACGAAATGCTGAATCAGGGCAAGGATTTAGGGCAGGCTGGATGCTGTTTTCCGGAATCGTGCCTGGCACAGACAATCGTGCAGATACGGTTAACCGCATCAGCAATTTTCAGGACCCGTGGTGCAAGGATCAGCACCAATGCGGAACGACTCATGCACGAATCGCTGACCGTTATGCGTTTTTGTTTTGTTCGTACGACAGATTGTAGTGTTCGTCAGCGTTGGGCACGATATAGCGGAACATGCGCAAGACTGGTTGCTCTCAGCAACCAATTGAACGATCGAAAACGTAAAGAAATGTGTCCCATTCTGGGCCAGATGACTGTTGAGGCGGCCAGAGCGAATAGGTCAAGAGTGTTGGCTCTTTTCTTTGCCCTCATCCCTTTGTATGACTCAGTCGCTTTCATATTGGGGAGGTATGGGCTTGGCCATCCGTAAGATTCTCGTTGCCAACAGATCTGAAATCGCTATCCGCGTGTTCCGTGCCGCGAATGAGCTCGGGCTGAAAACAGTCGCCATCTTTGCCGAGCAGGACAAACTGGCGCTGCACCGCTTCAAGGCTGATGAGGCCTATCAGGTCGGCAAGGGCCTGGGCCCGATTGAGGCCTATCTGTCTATCGACGAGATTATCCGGGTTGCCAAACTTTCGGGCGCCGATGCCATTCATCCCGGCTATGGCTTCCTGTCGGAAAGCCCGGAATTTGCCGAGGCCTGCGCCCAGAACGGCATCATCTTCATCGGCCCTCAGCCGGAAACCATGCGCCGCCTTGGCAACAAGGTTGCAGCGCGGCATCTCGCCATTGAGGCGGGGGTTCCTGTCATGCCAGCCACCGATCCGCTGCCGGATGACATTGAGGAGATCAAGCTTCAGGCGGACGGCATTGGCTATCCGGTGATGCTCAAGGCCTCCTGGGGCGGTGGCGGGCGCGGCATGCGCGTGATCCGTGATGAGGCCACGCTGGTGCGCGAAGTCGTCGCCGCCAAGCGCGAGGCCAAGGCCGCTTTCGGCAAGGACGAGATCTATCTGGAAAAGCTGGTCGAGCGGGCCCGTCATGTGGAAGTGCAGATCCTTGGCGATTCGCACGGCAATCTGGTGCACCTGTTTGAGCGTGACTGCTCCATCCAGCGCCGCCACCAGAAAGTCGTGGAACGTGCCCCGGCGCCGTATCTGTCCGAGGCCCAGCGGCAGGAACTGTGCGGCTATGGCCTGAAAATTGGCCAGGCTGTGAACTACTGCGGAGCCGGTACGGTCGAATTCCTGATGGATTCGGATACGGGTGCCATCTACTTCATCGAAGTGAACCCGCGCGTGCAGGTGGAGCATACGGTGACCGAGCAGGTGACCGGTATCGACATCGTCAAGGCGCAGATCCGTATCGCAGGCGGGGCCGCCATCGGCACCGAGGCGAGCGGCGTTCCCGTTCAGGGCGATGTGCGGCTCAATGGCCACGCACTGCAATGCCGCATCACCACCGAAGATCCGGAACAGAACTTCATCCCCGACTATGGCCGCATCACCGCCTATCGCGGTGCAACCGGCTTCGGCATCCGCCTGGATGGCGGCACGGCCTATTCGGGCGCGGTGATCACCCGTTTCTACGATCCGCTGCTGGAAAAGGTGACGGCCTGGGCGCCCAGTGCAGAAGAAGCCTGCAAGCGCATGGAGCGCGCCCTGCGTGAATTCCGTATCCGCGGCGTGGCGACCAACCTTGTGTTCCTTGAGAACATCATCGGCCACCCGGACTTCCGCGCCAACAACTACACGACGCGCTTCATCGACGGCACGCCGGAACTGTTTGCACAGGTGAAGCGGCAGGACCGCGCGACCAAGCTGCTGACCTATATCGCCGATGTCTCCGTCAACGGCCACCCGGAAACCCGCTCGCGCCCGCGCCCTGGCCGGGAAGCGGCAGCCCCCGTCGTGCCGGATTTTGGCAGCGTGAAGCCCGATGGTAGCCGGCAGTTGCTGGAACAGCTGGGGCCGAAGGGCTTTGCCAACTGGATGAAGGCGCAGCCGCAGGTGCTGGTGACCGACACGACCATGCGTGATGGCCACCAGTCGCTGCTGGCAACGCGCGTGCGCACCCACGACATCGCCGCCATCACCGATGCCTATGCCTCCGGTCTGCCTCAGCTTCTGTCGCTGGAGTGCTGGGGCGGGGCGACCTTCGACGTCGCCATGCGTTTCCTGACGGAAGATCCGTGGGAGCGCCTGCGCCTCATCCGCCAGAAGGCGCCCAACATCCTGCTGCAGATGCTGCTGCGCGGCTCCAACGGCGTTGGCTACACCAACTACCCGGACAATGTGGTGCGCTTCTTCGTGCATCAGGCAGCGCAGAACGGTGTCGATCTGTTCCGCGTGTTCGACTGCCTCAACTGGGTGGAGAACATGCGCGTCTCCATTGACGCCGTGCTTGAGACGGACAAGCTCTGCGAGGGTGCGCTGTGCTACACGGGCGACCTGCTCGACAGCGCAAGGCCGCAGTATGATCTGAAGTACTACGTCAACCTTGCCAAGGAGCTGGAAAAGGCAGGCGCACATATCCTTGGCGTCAAGGATATGGCCGGCCTGTTGAAGCCGGCGGCCGCACGCATCCTGTTCAAGGCCCTGAAGGAAGAAATCGGCATTCCGATCCACTTCCACACGCATGATACTTCCGGCGTTTCCGCCGCCACGGTGCTGGCTGCGGTGGATGCGGGCGTTGATGCCATTGATGCGGCGATGGATGCCTTCTCCGGCAACACCTCGCAGCCTTGCCTTGGCTCCATCGTCGAGGCGCTGAAGGGCTCGGACCGCGATCCGGGGCTTTCGGCGGAGGCTATCCGCCGCATTTCCTTCTACTGGGAAGCGGTGCGCGGCCAGTATGCGGCCTTTGAGAGCGATCTGAAGGGACCGGCTTCCGAAGTCTATCTGCACGAGATGCCGGGCGGCCAGTTCACCAACCTCAAGGAACAGGCCCGCTCGCTTGGTCTTGAAACCCGCTGGCACGAAGTGGCGCAAGCCTATGCCGATGCCAACATGATGTTCGGCGATATCGTCAAGGTGACGCCTTCCTCCAAGGTGGTGGGCGACATGGCTCTGATGATGGTCAGCCAGGGGCTGACGGTGGCAGACGTGGTGGACCCGTCCAAGGATGTGGCCTTCCCCGATTCCGTGGTGCAGATGCTGCGCGGCGATCTGGGGCAGCCCCTGCCGGGTGGCCGCAGGCGCTGCAGGCCAAGGTGCTGAAGGGCGATACGCCCATCACCGTGCGTCCCGGCTCGCTCCTGAAGCAGGAGGATCTGGAAGCCCGCCGTAAGGAAGCAGCTGAGAAGACTGGTCTTGAGATCGGCGACATGGATCTGGCGTCCTATCTCATGTACCCGAAGGTCTACACAGACTTTGCCAAGGCTCAGAGCCAGTACGGCCCGACCTCGGTTCTGCCGACGCCGGTCTATTTCTACGGGCTTGAGGTGGGCGAGGAAATCCTCGTCGAGCTGGAGCCGGGTAAGACGCTTGTGGTCCGCTGCCAGGCGGTGGGCGAGACGGACGAGCAGGGCGAGAAGAAGGTGTTCTTCGAGCTGAACGGTCAGCCGCGCATCATCAAGGTGCCGGACCGGGCCCACGGTGCGGCAGGCAATGCCGCCCGCCGCAAGGCCGAGGCCGGCAACGAGGCCCACGTGGGCGCGCCGATGCCGGGCGTCATCTCCACCGTTGCCATCGCGGCGGGCCAGGAGGTCAAAGCCGGTGACGTGCTGCTGTCCATCGAAGCCATGAAGATGGAAACGGCCCTTCATGCCGAGCGTGATGGTGTGGTCTCCGAGGTGCTCGTCACCCCCGGCAGCCAGATCGACGCAAAAGATCTTCTGGTGGTGTTCAAGGCCTGAGCGCAGCATCAGACATGAAATGCGGAAGGGGAGGCTTCGGTCTCCCTTTTGCTTCAAGCGGGTTCAACCCGCAAACCGCCCTTGCAAGCTGCCATATTCCGTGGCATCGCAGGCGTCCCATTCCCTGATGCTGATCCGTGCCGCAGCCTTACATGAGACGGCAGGACCCCAGCTCCATCCGGTGCCTGTCCATGGAACTGTCCTATGAGGTTCTCGGCCTCCTGTTTCTTGCCGCGCTCATGGCCGGCTGGATTGATGCGATTGCAGGCGGCGGCGGGTTGATCACGATCCCTGCGCTGCTGCTTGCCGGTCTTCCGCCCGCAACGGCGCTGGCGACGAACAAGCTGCAAGGCAGCTCCGGTACGTTGACAGCCGCGACCTACTTCATCCGCCGGGGGCCGTGTCCGTCAGGGCAAATATCCGGCCGATCATCGCCATTTCGCTTGGCTCCATCTTCGGAGGCTGGGTGTTGCAGCAGATTGATGCAGACCTGCTTGTGCTGTTCATCCCGGTGCTGCTGGTGTCGATCGGTCTCTATTTCCTGTTCTTTGCCAAGAACCTTGATGAGGAGCGGGTGCCGCGTATGAGTGCTGAGCGCTATGCGGTAACGGCTGCGCCTGCCATCGGCTTCTATGATGGGTTCTTCGGCCCAGGCACGGGGTCTTTCAGCTCCACCTCACTGGTGCTTCTGCGCGGTATGAGTATCCGCAACGCCACTGCCCATGCCAAGCTGTTCAATCTGACCAGCAACCTGGGTGCGCTGTTCTATTTCATCTTCTTCGGCCAGATCGCCTGGGTGGCGGGCGGTGTCATGGTGCTGGGGCAGATGGCCGGAGCCTATATCGGCGCCCATTTCGCTTTCCGTGGCGGAGCGAAGATCATCCGGCCCATCACGGTGATCGTGTGCTTTGCCATGAGCATCCGCGTACTCATCAGCGTCTGGCCTTGGTGAGGTTTTACCCCGCCCGCCCTATCCAGATGTCCAGGAAGTCATCCAGCCATTTGCGCAAGGCCTGATCGAAGACGTAGCGGCCGGCGAAATGGTCCTGGCGGCCCTGGGCGCCGGGAAGGGACATGCGCGGGGCGCCCTTTGTGGTCCAGCGCACCATCATGGCGTGGGTGAGCTCCGGGTGGAACTGGATGCCCCAGGCTGCCGGGCCAACACGGATGGCTTGATTGGGATAGGTATCGCCGGAGGCCAGAAGATCGGCGCCTCGCGGCAGGTCGAAGCCCTCCCTGTGCCACTGATAGACCTTTGCAGGCCAGTGCATCAGGGATTTGCCGGTCTCTGTTGGGTGCAGCGGATAATAGCCGATCTCGACAAGGTCCTGCGGATGGGTCCCGACCTTTCCGCCCAGATGTTTCACCATCATCTGCGCGCCAAGACAAATGCCGAGAAAGGGCTTCTGCTCTGCGAGGGGCACGCCGATCCAGTCGATCTCCCGATGGATGAAGGCTTCCGGATCATTGGCGCTCATCGGTCCGCCAAAGATGACGGCGCCCGCGTGATTTTCCAATGTATGGGGCAGGGCGTCGCCGAAGCGCGGCCGGCGGATATCAAGCGCAAAACCACGCTTTACAAGCTCCTGTCCTACACGGCCGGGCGACGATGTTTCCTGATGCAGGACGATCAGGATGCGCGGCCGGTGCAGGGAAGCAGGGTCAGACTTCATGCTGTCACGATAGCTTTACAGATGGGCCGCCGTCGAGATCTATTCCTGCGCAATCCGCCCGTAAATCAGGCGCTTGCGTGATCATTTTTCATCTTCGGAGACGTTTGCGGCCTGTTCGCGGGCAACTTTCTGCCGCAGGGCAATCCGGTCTCGCGAGGAGACGCCGAGCAATTCCGAGACGCGCCAGATGGTGTTGTCCTCAAACTCGTGCACATGCCCGTCCGCATAGACAAGCTGCCACATCAGCTCGATGATCTTCTGGCGTTCGTCCTCTTCCAGCTTGCGCTTCAGGACGGATGTGAAGCCATACATGTCGACGGCTTCATTGTCCTTGTCCGTGGCAAGGGCAACAAGCTCGGCTGTTTCGCTGTCGCTTAGCGAATAATGAGTCCTCAGGATTGTGGTGAGCTTGGTCTTTTCCACGTCATCGACTTCACCGTCCACGCTGATGACATGGACGAGAAGTGCGGCGACGGCCAGCCGGTGATCATCCTCGGCGAAAGTCAGATTGTCGCTGTCGCCAAAGGTGACGTCCTTGATGAAGCGCTTGAAGGCATCGAGCATAAAATCATCCGTCCTGAACTCTTGGGCGCGGACCCGTCAACCGTAGCGGTTCTGGGTTCTCGCCGCCGGATATCCGTATCTTCCCTGAGATATAGGTGAGAACGTGGCGGAAAAACCACCCGAAAACCTGACTTTTGGCCACAAGCGCGTGAGGTGTTGTGCGTTTGCACCGCTGTTTGTGCCGTTTTGTAACTTGACACAAACGTTCAGGAATTGTCTTGTCCGCCGAGACTTGCCGCAGGCGCTTGCCCCTTTTTCTCCAGATCCGGGGCACCTATGCCGGGCAGTCGCCGGACGGCGCTGGGGCCGTCCGATGTCCAGGGAGATTGCCCATGACCCGTTCGTTCAAAGCCATTCTATTCGCAGCCACTGCGATGATCGCTCTTCCCGCCAGTTTTTCCGCTCATGCAGCGGATGTGAAGCCGGCCGATGTTCTGGCCACCTATCAGGATGTCGCCGCTGCGGCCTATGCGGATTCCGTCATCTCCGCCAAGGCGTTGAAGGTGGCCGTCGATGCGCTGGTTGCCAAGCCCAGTGATGAGACACTGGCTGCTGCCCGCAAGGCATGGCTTGCAGCCCGCAATCCCTATCAGCAGACCGAAGCTCTGCGCTTTGGCAATGCCATCGTTGACGAGTGGGAAGGCAAGGTAAATGCCTGGCCGCTGGACGAAGGCCTGATCGACTACGTGGATGTGTCCTACGGCGACAGCTCGGAAGAGAACGCTCTCTATGTGGCGAACGTCATTGCCAATCCGAAGCTGCAGCTGAACGGTGAGGAAATCGACGCAACTGTCATCACTCCGGCGCTACTTTCGGAGAAGCTGCAGGAGGCAGGTGAGGTCGAAGCCAATGTGGCAACCGGCTACCACGCCATCGAATTCCTGCTCTGGGGGCAGGATCTCAATGGCACGGGCCCCGGCGCGGGCAACCGCCCGGCCACGGATTTTGATCCGGCTAACTGCACGGGCGGCAATTGCGAGCGGCGCATCCAGTATCTCCAGGCAGCCACTGAACTGCTGATCTCGGATCTGGAAGACATGGCTGCGGCCTGGGCTCCGGGTGGCGCGGCGCGCGAGGAACTGGCTGCCAAGGGCGAGGCTGGTGGCCTTGCCACGATTTTCACCGGCATGGGCTCGCTCTCCTACGGCGAGCTTGCAGGCGAGCGCATGAAGCTCGGCCTCATGCTGCACGATCCGGAAGAGGAGCATGACTGCTTCTCCGACAACACCCACATGTCCCATTACAACGACGTCGTTGGCATCCGGAATGTCTATTTCGGCACCTACACCCGCCTCGATGGCAGCAAGGTCTCCGGTCCGTCGCTGGCGGATCTGGTGGCTTCCAAGGACAAGGCCGTGGCGGACGAGCTGAAGGGCAAGCTTGATGCATCCCTCGCCGCGTTCGACAAGCTCAAGACCCGCGCTGAAACGGTCGAGGCCTATGACCAGATGATCGGTGAAGGCAACGCTGAGGGCAATGCCGTCGTGCAGGCTGCCGTGGACAGCCTGATCGATCAGACCAAGTCGATCGAGCGCGCCGTTGGCGTGCTGGGGCTTGAGTCCATCGCCTTCGAGGGCTCTGACAGTCTGGATAATCCAGGTGCCGTCTTCCAGTAAGCACGGACTGGACACAACATGTGGAGAGGGAGGCTTCCCTCTCCACCGCTGCAGAGGGGTGTGGCTGGTCTTTCCTGAACAGCCAGAGGAACAGCATGATATTCTTGCGATGGAGACGCCTCGCCGCTCCCGTCCGGCTTGCGGCCGGTATCTGCCTTGTTGCGGGAGCCAGCATTGCGGCCGCGCAGACGCGTGCCCTTGATCACCGGGATGATCTCACGCAAGGTGACCGGGAGAAGGCCGAGAAAGTTCTGGCAGCCCCTGAGAGTTTCGTGGCGCCCGAGCCTTTCGAGGACATGGCTGGCGGAGCAGCGACCTCGCGCAAGCGTGTCAACCGCGATGCCTTTTCCCATCCTTCCGCCAATCTCACCTTCGAGGAGCAGCAGACCTTCCGGGTCGGCAACGGCATCTTCCGCAAGTTCTGGGTCTCGTCCCCTTCGTCCACACAGGCCTCCGACGGGCTGGGGCCGCTTTACAATGCCCGCTCCTGTCAGGGCTGCCATCTGAAGGACGGGCGTGGTGCGCCGCCTGCACCGGGTGAACTCGCGGTCTCCCTGTTCCTGCGGCTTTCGGTGCCGCCGGCGACAGAGGCGGAAAAGGCGGGGCTGGCTGACCGGCAGATGGCGACGCTGCCGGAGCCTGTCTATGGCGGCCAGTTTCAGACCTTTGCCGTGCAGGGTCTTGCCCCGGAAGGGGACCTGAAGATCACCTATGAAGATATGCCTGTCGTGCTTTCGGGCGGGGAGACCGTGCTCCTGCAAAAGCCCGAGTATGAAGCGGTGAACCTTGCCTATGGTCCCATGCGCGCAGACGTGATGATGTCGCCGCGTGTGGCTCCGCAGATGATCGGGCTGGGGCTTTTGGAGGCGATTCATCCAGCGGATCTTGAGGCTCTGGCCGATCTGGACGATACGGATGGCGATGGCATTTCGGGCCGTCTCAGCCTTGTGCGCGATCCGGCAAGTGGTGAGCTTGTGCCAGGCCGTTTCGGCTGGAAGGCCACAATGCCGGATGTGCGTGCGCAGAGCGCTGCGGCCTTCTCTGGTGACATCGGCATCTCCACGCCGGAGCATCCGGACCCTTACGGCGATTGCACGGCAGCACAAACGGCGTGCCGCGCGCTGCCCACGGGCGAGCAGGACAGGCTGGGCAAGACGGAAGCGCCGGACCCGGTGATGGATCTCGTCACCTTCTATTCGGAGAACCTTGCCGTTCCGGCCCGGCGGAACATGGCTGATCCTGAGGTGCTGAAGGGCAAGGAGGTGTTCTACGGCACCGGTTGCGCTTCATGCCATGTGCCGAAATTTGTCACCCGCAAGGACGCAAAAACCCGGCGCACGGCTTCCAGCTCATCTGGCCCTACACTGATCTTTTGCTGCATGACATGGGCGAGGGCCTTGCGGACAACCGGCCCGATGGGGATGCAAGCGGGCGTGAATGGCGGACGGCGCCGCTTTGGGGTATTGGTCTGACGCAGACGGTGAGCGGCCATACCCGTTTCCTCCACGACGGAAGGGCCCGCTCGCTGCTGGAGGCCGTGCTCTGGCATGGCGGCGAGGCACAGGCCGCACGCGATGCGGTGGTGGCTATGCCGCCTGAGGACCGCGCCGCCCTGATCCATTTTCTGGAGTCCCTCTGATGCGCCGCATTGCCTGTCTTGCCCTTGCCAGCTTCGGTTCCATTCTGCCTCTGCATGCGCAGGAAAAATCAGGCTATGCGGATTATGTGAAGGCGGCGGTCGAGGGCTATATCCGGCCGGAAACGAGAGCTTTTGCCACTGCCGCCAATCGGTTGCCTTCGGCTGTTGAGGATGCCTGCAAGAGCCCTGGCACAGATACAGCGGATGAGTTTCGCGTTGCCTATGGTGCGGCGGTGTCCGCCTTCGGCCGGATCAGTTTCCTGCGTTATGGTCCGCTGGCCGAAGAAAGCCGCCTGGAGCGGCTGGCCTTTTTGCCCGACGCACGCGGCGTGGCGCAACGGCAGATCCGCAAGCTGGTGGCGGACCGGGATGAAAGCGCCACCACTCCTGAAAGCCTTGCCGCGAAGAGCGTGGCGGTGCAGGGCCTGACCGCGCTTCAGCTGGCAGCCTTTGATGAAGATGGCCTGGTGACACTGGGAGGCTCGGATGAGACCGGCGCCTATACCTGTGCCTATGCACAGGCTCTGGCCGTCAATCTGGCGCAGCTCTCCGGTGAAGTAGCTGCCCTTTGGGAGGCTCCGGACGGTTTCAGTGGCCAGCTTGAAGCGGCAGGGCCTGACCATCCGCGCTTCCGCAGCAGCAAGGAGGCCGCCGAAACCCTGTTCAATGCGCTGGTGACCGGACTGGTGGTCGTGCGGGATCAGAATATCATTCCTGCGCTGGCCAATGACCTAGCCTCCGCAAAGCCCAACCGTATTCCCTTCTCCCGCGCCAACTTCGGACAGGCGTATATTGCCAGTGAGCTGACCGGCATCCGCGATTTTATCCGCGCTTCGAACTATGCAAAGGGCGTGGACAGCGAAGGCGAGTGGATTCCCGCAAGCCTTGAGTTCGAGGTGGCCACCTCGCTCAAGGCGCTGGCCCGCGCCGGTGAACCCATGCGCGAGACGGTGAAGACTCCTGAAGGCTACAAGGCTTTGTCCGACATGCTGATTTCGCTGAAAGGCCTGCGCGATCTCGTCGCGCTCAATCTGGCAGGCTCGCTCAACATGACAGGAGGCTTCAATGCGCTGGACGGCGACTGATGCACTTGTTTTGAACCGGCGGCGGTTTCTGGCAGGCCTCGGCCTGACAACCGCCGCCGCGCTGATGACCTTGCCCGCAGAAGCTGCGGTCAAGCTCCTTGGCGCGGACCTGGATGAGCCGCTGTTTGCCAGCGCGCGCCGGAACGCGGACGGCAGCCATTCGGTTGCCATCCTGACGGCGGACGGGCGGGACGTTATGGACGTGCCGCTGCCCGCACGCGGCCACGGCGTGGCGCTGTCGCCGGATGGGCGCAGGCTGGCCGCCTTCGCCCGCCGCCCCGGCCAGTTCATCATGGTGATCGACCGGACCGGCGAAACCCCGCCGCAGCTGACGGAGGCTGAGCCTGGCCGTCACTACTATGGCCACGGCGTCTTTTCGGCTGATGGACGGCTGCTCTATGCGGTCGAGAATGCTTTCGGCAAAGTGGGTGAGGAAACGCAGGGCCGCGTCGGCGTCTATGATGCCAGTGGCAGCACGTTGAAGCGCATCGGCGAGTTCGAGACCCATGGCGTTGGCCCGCATGACATTCTGCTGGCCGAGCAGGGCCGCGTGCTGGTGGTCGCCAATGGCGGCATCGACACCCATCCGGTCACCGGACGCGAGATGCTCAATGTTGATACCATGAAGCCCTCCATCGTCTACCTCGATGCAGCTTCCGGTGCGCTGCTCGCCCAGCACGCGCTGCCGGAGGACCTGCATCAGCTCTCGCTGCGCCACATGGCGCTGGACGGGCGCGGTCAGGTGTGGGTGGGTGGCCAGTTCGAGGGCGAGAAAAGCCGTTATCCGCAGCTGGTCGTCCGCCTGGAGCGGGACCGCCCGATGGAGCTGATGCCGCTGAAAGGCGATGTTCTGGCCCAGCTCGACAATTACATCGGCTCGGTTTCAGTCAATGCCGGCGGCGACGTGGTGGCACTGTCTTGTCCGCGTGGCGGGCGCATTCTCTATATGGCGGCAGACAGCGGCGCATTGCTTGGGCTGGACAGCATCACCGACGGCTGCGGCCTTGCTGCTATCGATGAACATGGCTTCCTTGTCTCCGACGGAAACGGCGGTCTCAGTCTCGCCGAAGACCCCGGCACGCGTGCGCAATCGCTCGCCTTCGTTCCGGGGGTCTCCTGGGACAACCATATGCTGGCGCTTTGACGGCCGAGACGTCCTGTCTGCTGTCCGTCAACTCACCTCTGCCGCGCCATCAGCCAGATGAAGAACAGGCCACCGGCAAGACCGGTGACAATGCCGATGGGCATGTCTTCCGGTGCCATGACCACGCGGGCGCAGATGTCCGCAAGGATCAGGAACAGGGCGCCAGCCAGTGCTGAAAGCGGCAGGACGCGGGCATTGTCACCGCCCGCCACCAGCCGCACCAGATGCGGCATCATCAGGCCGACGAAGCCGATGATGCCGGAGAAGGCGACCGACACACCGGTAATGAGAGCGCCTGCCACAAAGACAGACAGCCGCAGCCGGCTGACCGCGATGCCGAGCGTTGCTGCCGTTTCGTCTCCCAGCGTGATGGCGTTCAGCTGGCCAGCCTTCAGCCACAACCAGATCCCGCAGGGCAGGAGAACGGCCAGCGGGTAGAGCAGGTGGCTCCACTGGGCAAGGCCCAGCCCGCCCAGCATCCAGAACACCACCGTGTGGGTGGCCTTGGGATCGGCCAGGAAGATCAGGATGTTGGCGCAGGCCATGATCACAAAGGACACGGCAACGCCTGCAAGCACCAGCCGGTCGGGGGATCCGGCCCGTGTGATCCGCACCACGCAGAGCACGATGGCTGTGGCCCCCAGTGCGCCGAAGAAGGCGAGCAGTGGCACGGTCAGCATGCCGAGAAAAAGCCCGGTATGCAGCAGCGCCAGAATGGCGCCGAAGGCAGCGCCTGAGGAAATGCCGAGCAGATGCGGGTCTGCCAGCTGGTTGCGGGTGACCGATTGCAGGGCGGCGCCTGTCATGGCAAGGCCCGCGCCGACAAGGGCAGCCAGCAGCGCACGTGGAAAGCGCACGTCCCAGACGATGGCCTCGCGCGCGGCGCTCCAGGTCTTCTCCACCGATCCGGGGAAGAGTTTTGACAAAAGGATGCCTGCGACATCCGCAGGCGGCACGGCGACGGCGCCCACGGCCAGGGCGGCAATCACCGCCATGGCCAGAAGGGCAAAGCACAGGGCCGCGATGGCCAGCACCGGCCAGAGCCTGAGCGGGTGCCGGGATTGAGCGCCAGCCAGTGCGCCGGCCTCAGTTGCGTGTGAAACCGTCAACGAGCTTCTCCACGGCACGGATGTTGCGGGGGCCAGGCGTCGCCTCGACATATTCCAGCACGACGAAGCGGTCATTCTTCACGGCATCAATGCTGGCGAAGGCCGGGTTGGACTTCATGAAGGCGATCTTCTGTTCCGCCGTCACCTGTCCGTAGTTGACGATGACGACCACTTCCGGATTGCGCTCGATCACCGGTTCCCAGGCGACGGTGGCCCAGCTTTTGTCGAGATCATCCATGATGTTGCGCCCGCCTGCGGCCTCGATGAGGGCGGTGGGCATGGCATAGCGGCCTGCGGTAAAGGGCGTGTCCTCGCCGCTGTCATAGACAAAGACGCGCAGCGGCTCCTTGCCCGGTTCCTTCACGCTGGCCGTCACTTCGGCAAGCTTTGCCTCGTAGCCGGCGACCAGTGCCCTGGCCTTGTCCTCGACGCCGAAGATCGTCCCGAGGTTCAAGAGGTCGTTGTACATGTCGGCCATGGAGACCTTCTCCTTGGGGCCGATGTGGATGCAGCTTTCGGTCAGTTCATAGACCTTGATGCCGAAGGGGGCG
This sequence comes from Pannonibacter phragmitetus, assembly GCF_050510895.1. Lineage (GTDB taxonomy): Bacteria > Pseudomonadota > Alphaproteobacteria > Rhizobiales > Stappiaceae > Pannonibacter > Pannonibacter phragmitetus_B. The sequence continues at coordinate 73,440 of NZ_JBNINT010000001.1, forward strand.
AGGGTTTCCGGCGTCACTTCTCCGCCCACCTTCATGCCGTAGTTCCAGCCTGCGAAATAGAAGTCCGCCTCTGCACCCAGCAGCACTTCCTTGGTGGGGTATTTTTCGGCGAGTTCCGGCAGTTCCTTCACCCCTTCGCGCATTTCCGGGTCCAGCGTCTTCCAGCCGGACACGCCGGTGTAACCGGCCATTTGGTCCGTCAGGCCCAGCACGAGCATCATTTCGGTGAGGTTCACGTCGTTGGAGACGGCGCGTGTGGGGGCTGCGTCAAAGGTGACATCGCGATTGCAGCTTTTCACCGTCACCGGATAGGCAAAGGCGCTGGCGGTTGCGGCCAGAAGGGCGGCGAAAGCAAGGGCTATACGCATCGGTCAGATCTCACAAGTGAAAGGAAAAACGGGGGGAATGGCCGGAGGTATCGATCCGTGAACGGACGGAGAAGGCCCCTGCAATGTTGGCTTCGGTCAGCGCCGCTTCCGGCGTGTCCATGGCCAGCACGGTGCCGTTGGCGAGCAGAAGCACCCGGTCCGCATGTTCTGCGGCCAGCGTCAGATCGTGCAGGGTGGTGATCACCGTCAGCGGCAGGCCGCGCAGCAGGGCCATCAGTTCCAGCTGGTGGCGGATGTCGAGATGGTTCGTCGGCTCATCAAGGATCAGCAGGCGCGGCTCCTGCGCCAGCGCACGGGCCACCAGCACACGCTGGCGCTCGCCGCCGGACAGGGTGCCGAAAGAGCGCCCGGACAGCGCCGTCAGATGCAGCCGGGCCAGTGCATGGTCCACCACTTCGCCATCGTAAGCCCCGGCGCCTGCGAGGCCGCGCTGATGCGGCAAGCGGCCCAGACTGACGATCTGGCGCACGGTCAGGGCAAAATCTGTTGGCTGCTCCTGCAGCACCACGGCAATGCGGCGGGCTGCTTCGCGGCTCGACATGGCCCAAAGGCTCGTACCCTCCAGCCGCACATCACCGGTCTGCGGCTTGTGGAAGCGGTAAAGCAGCCGCAACAGTGATGATTTTCCAGCGCCATTGGCACCGCAAATGGCCAGCATCTCACCCTGATTGACGGTGAAGCTGATCCCGGAGAGGAGCGTCAGGTTCCCCCGCGGCCCCCAGCCGAGATTGTCCGCTTCAAAGAACGGCGCGCTCATATGCCGAACTCGAAGGCGGTTGTGCGGCCGGGTGCGGGAATGCGGGCCAGCGCAGTCTTCGCCATCCGGCCCGGACGCTCGGATGCCTTGCACCAGCCATCGGCAAGGCCGTGATACTGGCGTGCGAAGGCGGCAATGTCCGGCACGTCCTCCTGTGTCAGGTTGCCGAACAGCCAACCGGTCTTGGCCTGTGCCGTCAGCGCGACAGCGCAGGGCTGGCCACAGGCGGCCATGCATTCAACGCCGGAGACGGACCAGTCCGCATCGGCCTGCAGCGCGCTGGCAAGGGCGGTGCCGAGCTCATGGCCTGGCCGCTCCCCGGTTTCCTTGTCACGGCAGGTGACGCAGATGGTGAGATGATGGGAAGGGGAGATACCTTCCGTCTTGGGAATGGCCTGCACAAGCGCAGGCGCAGGTGTTCCGGCCAGGACCGGTCCCTGAATGGTCATGGATATGCTCCTTCCGGGACACCCCGCCCGGCGGTTTGAGGTCTGCTGTGATGGCAGGTCTCCTGACTTGCGGGTCGCCGCTTGCCCGGTCCTTCCCGTTCCTCGGTGGAACAGTGGATTCTCCGGGGTCGCTCGCCGCCTACAGTTGCGGGGGCAGTCACGGACTTGGCGCCTGTTGGCTACACCTTACCGTGTTCCCTTTTCACCCGGCCAAGGCTTTGCCAGCCGGGAACCATCGCTGCAGATGATCAAAGCCGCTGCCCTTCCTGTCAAGGTCCGTCATCATAAAACCGGATCGGGTTTTCATACGGCGATTGTGATAATTGTTATAAGATAACATTACAAATCAAAAATGACTTCAACCGGGCAAAAATCCCCGGCTGCCTATGCCGGGCAGCCAGGGGAGTCGCCTCTCATCGAGCTGGGGTGAACGGCATCCCGGGGGCTGGGGTGCCGTCGCAAGTCTGTGCCTTTACGCCAAGTCTTAAGATGCTGACGCATCAAGACTTGGAACGCTCAGGCGCCGCACGGGCTTAATCACTCGGCGGCGATGCGGGCGCTGGGGTTGTTCGGATGTGTCGTCCAGTTGGCATAGTCCCCAGAGACGGAACGGCCCGTCCGCGGATCAACGGTTCCGGTGGCCATTGGTTCCATGGTGATGCAATTTTCCACCGGGCAGACCGAAACGCAGAGATTACAGCCGACGCATTCCTCGTCGATCACCTCGAACTTGCGCACCCCGTCCACCATGTTGGTGATCGCCTGATGCGAGGTATCCTCGCAGGCGATGTGGCAGCGGCCGCACTTGATGCAGAGGTCCTCGTCGATCTTCGCCTTGGCGATGTAGTTGAGGTTGAGGTAGCGCCAGTCGGTGACATTGGGCACTGCACGGCCGGAGAAGTCCGATATCCGCTCGTAACCGGCCCCGCTCATCCAGTCCTTGAGGCCCTCGATCATCTCCTCGACGATCTTGAAGCCATAGGTCATGGCGGCGGTGCAGACCTGCACGTTGCCGGCGCCAAGCGCGATGAACTCCGCCGCATCGCGCCAGGTGGTGACGCCACCAATGCCGGAAATGGGCAGGCCATAGGTTTCCGGGTCACGGGCAATTTCCGCCACCATGTTGAGGGCAATCGGCTTCACCGCCGGTCCGCAATAGCCCCCGTGCGAGCCCTTGCCGTCAATGGTTGGCGTTGGCGCCATGCGGTCAAGATCAACACCCACGATGGAGTTGATGGTGTTGATCAGCGACACTGCATCCGCGCCGCCGCGTTTGGCGGCCTGTGCAGGCTTGCGCACATCGGTGATGTTGGGCGTCAGCTTGACGATCACCGGCATGCGGGTGTGCTTCTTGGCCCAGCGGGTGACCATCTCGATATATTCCGGCACCTGACCCACGGCCGAGCCCATGCCGCGCTCGCTCATGCCATGCGGGCAGCCGAAATTCAGCTCCACGCCATCGGCCTCGGTTTCTTCCACGCGCTTGAGGATCGCGGCCCAGTTGGCCTCCTCGCAGGGCACCATCAGGGACACGACAAGGGCGCGGTCCTTCCAGTCGCGCTTGACGCGCTTGATTTCCTGCAGGTTCACCTCAAGCGGCCGGTCGGTGATCAGCTCGATGTTGTTAAGGCCGATGAGCTGGCGGTCCTTGCCATGAATGGCGCCATAGCGCGGGCCATTGACGTTGACCACATTCGGGTCTTCGCCCAGCGTCTTCCACACGACGCCGCCCCAGCCCGCCTTGTAGGCGCGCACCACGTTGTATTCCTTGTCCGTTGGCGGCGCAGAGGCGAGCCAGAACGGGTTGGGCGACTTGATGCCCACGAAATCAGATCTCAGATCAACCATGACGGGATCTCCGCAAAGAACGGCTGGCTCAGGCGCTGAGCGCCTGATGGATGGCTTCGGCGGCAACCTTGCCGTCCTCGACGGCGGCCACGGTCAGGTCTTCCCCGCCGGCGATGCAGTCGCCGCCGGCCCAGACCCTGGCCATGGTTGTTGCGCGGGTGGCGTCCGTGACGATGCGCCCCTTGTCGAGGGTCAGCGCCGCCGCCGAACCGTTCAGCCCGGACGGGTTGAGCTTCTGGCCCACGGCCTTGAACACCATGTCGGCCTCAAGGCTGAAGGTCTCGCCGGTCATCACCAGCTTGCCCGAGTTGTCGAGCCGTGTGCGTTCCAGCTCGATGCGGGTCAGCTTGCCGTTTTCACCATGCATCGCCTTGGGAGCAGCCCAGTGCAGGATGCGCACGCCATTGGTCTTGGCGAGGTCCTGCTCATAGGGGCTGGCGTTCATGTGCTCCTTGCCGCGCCGATAAGCGATGGTCACCTCTTCGGCGCCCAGCAGCTTGCTCTGCACGGCAATGTCCACCGCCGTCATGCCGCCGCCGATCACCACCACGCGCCGGCCGACGGGCAGGGTGGAAAGATCCTTCGCCTGCCGAAGTTCGGCGATATAGGCGACCGCATCCACCACGCCCTCCAGCTCCTCGCCGGGAACGGACAGGCCATTGACACCGGCAAGGCCGATGCCGAGGAATACCGCGTCGAAATCCTTCGTCAGCGCGGACAGGGAGAGGTCTTCCCCCAGCACCTTGCCATGCTCCACGGTGATGCCGCCGATGGAGAGGATGAAATCCACCTCGCGCGCGGCAAAGTCATCAACCGACTTGTAGGCCGCAATGCCATATTCGTTGAGCCCGCCCGCCTTGGGCCGGGCATCATAGAGCGTTACCGCATGGCCATGCACTGCGAGCCGGTGGGCGCAGGACAGGCCCGCCGGGCCCGCGCCCACAACGGCCACACGCTTGCCGGTCTCGGCTGCGCGTGTGAAGGGCGTGGTGCTGTGGGTTTCCATGTAATGGTCGGTGGCAAAGCGCTGCAGCTCGCCGATCTTTACCGGCTTGGCTTCGGCCTCGTTGCGCACGCAGGCCTGCTCGCACAGGGTCTCCGTCGGGCAGACGCGGGCGCACATGCCGCCAAGGATGTTCTGCGCAAAGATCGTGCGCGCCGCGCCGGTGTCGTTGCCGGTCGAGATCTGGCGGATGAACAGCGGAATGTCGATGCTGGTCGGGCAGGCATTCACGCAAGGCGCGTCATAACAGAAGTAGCAGCGGTCACTCTCAACCCTTGCCTCATGCGGATCGAGGCGCGGGTGCAGGTCACAGAAGTTCTGTGCATACTGGTCAGCCGGAAGGCGCGCAGGCGCAATGTCCGGACCAGGTCTGGTCTCAGTCATGGGAGGATCTCCGGAAGGTGGCGATCTATGTTCGGCGCCCGTTTCTTTTGCGAACAGGCTTATCCGCTCCCATTGAAGGAAAATTTGTCCAAACAGTCAAATATTTTTCGAAAGATCAATTATATGAACATGATAGTCATGTTTTTGCAGGTGCTAACTAATTGAAATGATTTGGGGTGAAAGTTGCCAGAATCACCGCCTATCTGGCTTTAAAACGCCCGTGACAGCCGTTCACGTCCTCGTGCCATCACTTATCATGGTACGAGGACGTGTCTGAGACGGCATTCTATCTACTCCGGCAGCCAGAGCTTCGCCTCTTCCGCGCCGCGCTCGATGACCACGTGGGTGTTGGCGAAGACGCGGTAGGCGTGGCTCCATTCCCCATCCGGCCAGCGCACGCGGATCTGGGCGCGTTCGGAGACGCCGAGGCCGAAGTGGGCAAAGCCGAGCTGGCCGGAGGCGTGGCCGCCGCCGATTTGCAGGTCACGCTCGATGGATTTGGTGCCTGCCCGCACGCTGATCTTTGCGCCGATGGCGTTGCGGTTGGGCTTGCCCGGCTGTTTCAGCTCCACGGCGATCCAGTTGCCGAGCGGGCGCGGCGCTTCGGCTGTGCCAGCGCCCGTGTTGCGGAACAGGCTGACGGGCGCGCTGCGGTTGACCACTATCAGATCCAGCAGGCCGTCCTGATTGAAATCGGCCAGTCCCGCCCCGCGTCCGCGCCGCTCCAGCGCAATGCCGGAAAGGTCGCCGGTTTCGGTGAAGCTGCCATCCCATTGGCCCAGCAGCAGGTTGTCCGGGTCAAAGGCGGCAAAGTCCGGCATGGCTTCGACATTGCCCTTGGCGATGTAGAGGTCCCAAAGGGTGTCGTTGTTGATGTCTTGAAATTCCGAATGCCAGCCGGTGGAGGGGCGCAGGTCTCCGCCCGTATAGGGCCGGTGCGCGGTGACGCCCTTGTCAAAGGCAATGTCCGCATAGACCGGAACCACCTCATCGCCTTCCTTTTCCAGCGTCTGCAGCTTGGTGTCGCCCATGCTGGTCAGCGCATATTCGGGCTGGCCGTCCACATCCAGATCGATGCTGGCAATGCCCATGCCCCAGATGGTGAGGCTGCGCCAGCCGTCGGCCCGGCGGTAAAGCCGGGCAGGGCGGCCCGGCGGCACGGCCCAGAGCTGTTCCTCACCGCCCCGGTAGTAATGCCGGTCGTTGGAGATGCGCAGTGAAGCTTCGCCGGAACGGTTCCAGTCGGTGAACATCATCGACAGGGCACAGAAACCGGGCGTCAGCCGCTCGGCCTGCGAATAGTCCGGCCGGTCCTGCGATTGCGGGCGGAAGAGGAAATTGTCGTGGCAGGTCCCCCAGGGGGCACCGGGGAGCGAGCGGTCCACATAATTGCCGAAGGCGAGCGTTGGATAGGCATTGCCAGCTTCCCACACGGCGGAGAAGGCGGTTGTCCATTCGTTGCCGCCCTTGAAGCCGAGGGAGCGGTTGGCCACCTCGAACTGGCAGCTTCCTTGCCGCGCAGCAGCAGGTTTTCCCCTCGCGCAGCACGGCAAGGTCCGGTTCGCCGTCATTGTCGAAATCGAGCGGATAGGCGCCCAGAACCTTGGTCAGACTGCGCTCGTCAACACCGCTGTTGCTGCTGGCGAATTTCAGCGGCCCGCCGGTGCTGCTTTCGTTGATGAAGAGCCCGGCGGGGTTCTTGCCGCCTGCAATGAACAGGTCCGGCCTGCGATCGCCGTTGCAGTCGAGAATGGCAACGCCGCCGCCGACGAAATATTCCCAGGGGCCTTCGTAGCTCTGGCGGATGCCCGCAGCTTCCGCTTCCTCCACAAAATGCGGCACGGGCGCGAGTGAGGCCTTGCGCTCCTGTGCCAGCGCAGCGGTGGCGGCAAGCGGCGGCAGGACGAGGAGAGAGATGGAGATGGAGATGGAGACATGGCGGGTCGTGATCATTGGCCAACCTCCAGGCTGCGCAGGAAGGCAATCACCGCCTGCCGGTCTTCTTCGGAAAGGGCGGCATAGGCCTTTTGCGTGTCCTCCGCCGCGCCGCCATGGGCCATGACCACCTCATTCAGTGTGGTGATGTCGTTGCGGTGGCCATAGGGCGCCGTATTGCCCACGCCCCAGAGTTCGGCGGTGATGAACACGTCCCGCTCGACGAAGCGCTGGCCTAGCAGCTCGTTGCCCAGCCGGTTGTTGCGCTGGCCGGAAATCTGGTGGCGCTTGAGGTCGCCATAGAGCGGCACCAGCACGCGGCCCTTGCCGTCGCGCGGCAGGGCCTTCACCCAGGCAAGCGTGGAAAGATCCAGCACCAGCGGCGTCTCCACATCCTGCCGCCGCAAAGTGCCTGCTCCCTCCACCGGGCCCGGGTCCTCGAAGGCGAGGCTTTCCAGCGGCAGGGACGGGCGGTGGCAGGCGGTGCAGCCGGTCGCCGCAAAGAGGTCTTCGCCCCTTGCCGCGGCAGCCTTCCAGTCATCGGGAAGATCTTGCTTGCGGCCCGGCGCGGGCAGGGTTGCCTGAAAAGCGACAAGGGCGGAGACGTGCTCGGGGCGGATTTCATCGGCAACGCCATCCATGTCGAAATCCGCCGTGCCGGTCCACATGGAACCGAAGCGCTCCTGCGCCTGCATGCCATGATGGGCGTTGAGCGCGTTGACCGTGAACTGGCGCAGGGAAGCGAACACGCCCTTCTGGCTGAAGGGCCGCAGCACCAGATCCGGGTCGATGCCGTCGATGGCGGAGACGTCAATCGTGCCATCAGGATGGGCGGTCACCTTGCCAAAGCTGACGCCCTTTGTCTCCAGCGCCGCCGTCACCGGCATCTTGTCCGCCCGTGCCTTGTGAACGGCTGCGGCGCGCTGGGCTTTCAGCTCAGCGGTCATCTCCCGCGCCAGCAGTTCGATCAGGCCCGAGCCTTGCAGGATATTGGTGCCGCGCTCATTGGAAAACTGCGGGTCGGAGGTGTCAAAATCCGCGCTCTCGAAGCCTTCGGAGACGAAGACATTAGCGGTGAAATCCCCGGCGCCGCCGATGACCGGCTGGTGATGGCAGCCGGAGCAGGCAGCGGCATCCGGGCCGGGCATGCGGTTGAAGCTGTTTTCGACGGCGCGCTTGCGCTTCGTCGGGACGATGGCCTGCGTTGCCATGGGCCGTCCGGCGCCTTCCTCGCGGATGAAACGTGCCTCGAACAGTCGCCGCCCTTCTTCGGCAAGGGCTTCCAGCGCAGCGGGGCTGCCGGTTTTGCGGGCTTCGTCCAGAGAGGCGCGGATATCCTCCAGCGGCGGCGTGTTATCAACGTTCCGTTCGCTCCAGCTTTGCGCGCCAGCGGATGCAGCAAGGCCCAGCCAGAGCGCGCCTGCTGTTGCAAACATGGCTGCAAAAGGCTGCCGGATGGCGCCCCGTTCCTGCCTGTTTCTCCCCCTCATGCCGTCACTCCCCCGGCTGCGGTTCGCATGTACCGCAGCGATCAGATCCCTTCGCGTATCTCCTGCCGGGCCGCGCCCGCCTTCAGGCGGTTGCCTTCCGGTGCGCCTGTCAGGTTCTCGTCCAGCCGGCGCATGGCCTGCGCGACAAGGCCGCGGCGAATGAAATCCTCGTTCCATTCCACCACGTCGATCACCAGATGCCGCCGCAGGTCCTCCACCAGTGCCTCCTCAAGCGCCTGATGCATTCCTGCTTCCATGAACTCGAAGGCTTCTATGCCTGCACCGGTCAGCACGACGCGCGCCGGCTCGATGATGGCCAGCAGCCGGGCAAGGCCAATGCCAAGCGCCCTGCCTGCGCCATCGAAGACGGCACGCACATGGGCGTCCCCGGCCTTTGCCTTTGCATAAAGGTCGTCAAAAGTCTGGCTGTTGACCGGCAGGGAGCGCGGGTCCGTGTCTTCGGGCAGCTCCAGCACCTGCCGTAGCAGTGCGTAGTCGGCAAGATAGGCCTCAAGGCAACCGTGCTTGCCGCAACGGCACAGGGCGCCGCCGGGAATGTGGTTCGCATGGCCGATTTCCGCCGCTGCGCCTGTCGCGCCGACGAAGAGATGCCCATCGAGAAACAGCCCCATGCCGACGCCGTAGTCCACCATCACCACGGCAAAGGTGCCGCTGTAGCGCTCTGGCTCCGACCAGTGCAGCGCCTCGGTGATCATGTTGGTGTCGTTGGTCAGGAAGCAGCGTGCGCCCAGCCGGGTGCGGATGGGCGCGACCACGGGGATGTCACGGCCGTTGAAGGCAGGGCTCCAGACGATTTCGCCGCGCACCCGGTCCACGATCCCCTGCGAGGCGACGCCGATTTCCTGCACGGTGGCCGGATTGGCACCTGACTCCTCGACGAAGCTGGTGATGGTGCTGCACAGAAGGTCGGGGAAGCTCTCTGCATCGGCCCGCGTGGTGTCGAACGGATACTTCCGGCTGAAGATGATCTTGCCGGTGAAATCGGCCAGCGCCAGATCAATCCAGTTGACCGAAATGCGCAAGCTGATGACGCTGGCTGCCGCGCCGTTGAGGGCCAGCATGCTGCGCGGACGGCCGCGTGACTGGGCCGCGCGCGGTTCTTCTGTCTCGATCCCGGCAATGAGGCCTTCGTCCAGCATGTCCGAGGTGATGGCAGTGATCGTCGCCGGGCTGAGGCGCGTGGCGCGGCCCAGATCAATGCGCGCCATCTGTCCTTCACGCCGCAGCGTCTGCAGGATGAGGCTGCGGTTCCGCCTGCGGATCTGGTCCCTGTTCGCTGTCTGCGTCATGTCCTGACGTAGTTCCCGTGATGTTTCCGTCCCTGGCCTGCCAGTCTTTATGCCGCCAGCATGGCCTTCAGCGAGATGAAACCGTTTCCGGTCTCCAAAAGCATGTTGACAGGCGGCGAGCTTTGGAGCAACTTTTTTCGGGCGCCAAAAAATAAAGGTCCGCCCGCGGAGACGGGAGTTTGACGCTCCCGGGGTTTAGGAGGCGGCGCCGGGAGAAGGGTGACGCCTTTCAGGAGGAAACAACGCAATGCGCAAGATTGCCATGATTTTTGCGGGCGCACTCATGTCTGCGACCGCGCTCACTGCTGCCGCACAGGCGCAGGAAGTCGTCGTCGGCGTCAGCTGGTCCAACTTCCAGGAAGAGCGCTGGAAGACCGATGAAGGCGCGATCAAGGCCGCTCTGGAAGCTGCCGGTGCCAAGTACATTTCCGCTGACGCCCAGAGCTCCTCTGCCAAGCAGCTGTCCGACATCGAAGCTCTCATTGCACAGGGCGCTACCGCCCTCGTGATCCTTGCGCAGGACGCCCAGGCCATCGGCCCGGCCGTGCAGGCTGCCGCTGACGAAGGCATTCCGGTTGTCGCCTATGACCGCCTGATCGAAGATCCGCGTGCCTTCTACCTGACCTTCGACAACGTGGAAGTGGGCCGCATGCAGGCCCGCGAAGTGCTGAAGGCTGCGCCGGAAGGCAACTACGTCATGATCAAGGGCTCCTCCACGGACCCGAACGCCGATTTCCTGCGCGGCGGCCAGCAGGAAGTGCTGCAGCCGGCGATTGATTCCGGCAAGATCAAGATCGTGGGCGAGGCCTACACTGATGGCTGGCTTCCGGCCAACGCCCAGCGGAACATGGAACAGATCCTGACCGCAAACGACAACAAGGTGAATGCCGTTGTCGCCTCCAACGATGGCACCGCCGGCGGCGCCGTTGCAGCTCTGGCAGCCCAGGGCATGGAAGGCATTCCGGTTTCCGGCCAGGACGGCGACCATGCCGCTCTGAACCGCATCGCCAAGGGCACCCAGACTGTGTCTGTGTGGAAGGACTCCCGCGAACTCGGCAAGACCGCTGCTGAAATCGCCGTGGCCCTTGCCAAGGGTGGCACGCTCGACGGCGTCGAAGGCGCTGGCAAGTGGACCTCGCCGGGCGGCGCTGAAATGACCGCGCGCTTCCTGACCCCGATCGCCATCACCAAGGACAACCTCAACGTTGTCGTGGACGCGGGCTGGATCACCAAGGACGCACTCTGCCAGGGCGTTTCCGGCGGCCCGGCTCCCTGCAACTAAGGCCTGACCGGTCAAGACCTTGCACTGCCCCGGATGATTTCGGGGCAGTGTTTCCGATGTAATGCCGCAGCGCCTGCTTGACTGACCTTTGGCCACGCGCTCCTATCGGCACATCAGGACCGGCTTTTCAACCAGGAGCACTTCGATGTCGAATGCAGACCTGTCCGGGACAAAGACCCCGGCGGCCCGCTCGTTTGTATCCGCGCTTCAGCTGGACACGCGCCTGCTGGGCATGATCGGGGCGTTCATCGTCCTCTGCCTCGTGTTCAACGTGGTCACGGACGGGCGTTTCCTGACACCGCGTAACATCTTCAACCTGACGATCCAGACCGTCTCCGTCGCCATCATGGCAACGGGCATGGTGTTCGTCATTGTCACCCGCCACATCGACCTGTCCGTCGGCTCGCTCCTGGCGACGGTCGCAGCAGTTATGGCGGTCGTGCAAACGCAGATCCTGCCCGGGTCGCTCGGCCTCGGCCACCCCGCAATCTGGATCATTGCCATCGTGGCTGGCCTCGTGGCCGGTGTCGCCATTGGTGCGGCGCAGGGCTGGCTGGTCGGCTATCTGGGCATTCCGGCCTTCATCGTCACGCTCGGCGGATTGCTGGTCTGGCGCAACGTTGCGTGGTTCATCACCGACGGCAAGACGATTGGCCCGCTGGATGAGACCTTCCTGCTGCTCGGAGGCACGGGCGGTTCGCTTGGCGAAACCTGGTCCTGGGTCTTCGGCATCGTCTGCGTTGCTGTGTCCATGGCGCTGCTGTTCTCGGCGCGTAAACGCCGGGCCTCGCATGGCTTTTCGGTCAAGCCTGCCTGGGCAGAGGCCGTAATCGCGGCGGTGATTTGCGCTTCCATTCTTGGCTTCGTGGCCGTTCTCAATGCCTATGACATGCCGGTGCAGCGCGTTCAGCGCATCTTTGCCGACCGTGGTGAAACCATGCCCGAAGGCTTCCGCATGGGCTACGGCATCCCGATCTCGGTGCTGGTGCTGATCGTCGTGGCTGTCGCCATGACCATCCTTGCCCGCCGCACCCGCCTTGGCCGCTACATCTTTGCAACCGGCGGCAATCCGGACGCAGCCGAGCTGTCGGGCATCAACACCCGCCTGCTGACGGTGAAGATCTTCGCACTGATGGGAGGCCTTTGCGCCATCTCCGGCGCCGTGGCCGCAGCCCGTCTCGGCTTCTCCACCAATGACATCGGCACGCTGGACGAACTGCGCGTCATCGCCGCAGCCGTCATCGGCGGCACGGCTCTGTCTGGCGGCGTTGGCACCATCTATGGCGCCATTCTGGGCGCGCTGATCATGCAGTCGCTGCAGTCCGGCATGGCCATGGTGGGCGTGGATGCGCCGCTCCAGAACATCGTCGTCGGCATCGTGCTGGTCTTTGCAGTCTACGTCGACATCATCTACCGCAAGCGCACGGGGGATTGATCCATGGCGCCTCTGGTTGAAATGAAAGACATCTGCATCTCCTTTGGCGGGGTGCATGCGGTGGATCACGTGTCCATCGATCTGAACCCCGGCGAGGTCGTGGGTCTGCTGGGTCACAATGGTGCGGGCAAATCGACGCTGATCAAGATCCTGTCCGGCGCTTACCGTCAGGATAGCGGCGAGATCCTGATCGACGGCAAGCCTGCCACGATCAACAGCCCGCGTGATGCGCGCAAGTACAACATCGAGACGATCTACCAGACGCTGGCGCTGGCCGATAACCTCGATGCCGCCTCCAACCTGTTCCTGGGCCGCGAGCTGGTGACGCCGCTGGGCTTTGTCGATGATGACCGGATGGAAGCGGAAACGCGCAAGATCATGGCGCGGCTCAACCCGAACTTCAAAAAGTTCAAGGCGCCGGTGAAGGCCCTCTCGGGTGGCCAGCGCCAGTCCGTCGCCATTGCGCGTGCGGTCTATTTCAACGCCCGCATCCTGATCATGGATGAGCCGACGGCTGCCCTTGGCGTACACGAGACGCAAATGGTGGCGGAGCTGATCGAGGAGCTGAAGCGTCAGGGCCTCGGCATCTTCCTCATCAGCCACGACATCCACGACGTGTTCAAGCTGTGTGACCGTATTGCCGTGATGAAGAACGGCCAGCTGGTCGGCACGGCAAAGACCACGGATGTGACCGATGATGACGTGCTGGGCATGATCATCCTCGGCAAGTGCCCTCCGGGCGCAACGCCGGGGCCGGGCGCGTTGAATGATGCAGCAGCGGCCTGATAGCCTGTCCAAGCGGGAGCCTGCGGCATTGCTAGCTCTGGCAGAAACCGCCGTCATCGGCTAGAAGAAGCAGTCCCCGGACGGGCGCGCACATAAGCGCAGCCTGCTCCGGGGTTCTTTCGGATCAATTTTGAGGGGCGTACCTCATGCATATCGGTCTTGATATCGGCACCAGTTCGGTGAAGGCGATCCTGATGGACGACAGCCAGGCGGTGCTTGCCTCGGCCAGTGCCCATCTCACGGTCGAGCGCCCGCACCCCGGCTGGTCGGAGCAGGACCCGGACAGCTGGTGGACGGCGCTGGAACAGGCGATGGACCAGCTTGCCGCCTCCCATCCCAAGGAGATGGCTGCTGTGCGCGGCATTGGCCTGTCCGGCCACATGCACGGGGCCACTTTGCTGGATGCGGCAGACAAGCCGCTGCGCCCCTGCATCCTGTGGAATGATGGCCGCTCCGCTGCACAATGCGCGGATCTGGAAGCGCGCGAGCCCCGGTTCCTCAGCCTTGGCGGCAATCGGGTGATGCCCGGCTTCACCGCGCCAAAGCTGCAATGGGTGCGTGAGAACGAGCCGGAGATCTTTGCCCGCACGGCCAAGGTACTGTTGCCGAAGGATTACGTCCGCTTGCGCCTGACCGGCGAGCATGTGGGCGATATGTCCGACGGTGCCGGCACGCTGTGGATGGATGTGGCCGCTCGCGACTGGTCCGATGCCCTGCTGGAGGCGACCGGCCTCAACCGCAGCCATATGCCCCGCCTTGTCGAAGGCTCGGATGCCGGCGGCCGCCTGCGGCCGGAACTGGCCCAGCGCTGGGGCATGGCCTCAGCCCCGGTGGTGGCTGGTGGCGGTGGCGACAATGCGGCTTCGGCCTGTGGTACGGGTGCGGTGAAGCCGGGCTCGGCCTTCGTTTCGCTCGGCACCTCCGGCGTTCTCTTTGTCACCAATGACCGGTTCTCGCCCAATGTGGGCAGCGCCGTGCATGCCTTCTGCCATGCGGTGCCGGACACATGGCACCAGATGGGTGTGATCCTGTCTGCCACCGACAGTCTCAATTGGCTGTCGAAGGTGCTGCGCCGCCCGGCGCAGGAGCTGACGGGGCTCGTCACGGATCTGAAGCGTCCTTCGGATGTGATGTTCATGCCCTATCTGGGCGGAGAGCGCACGCCGCATAATGATGTGGCGATCCGGGGCGGTTTCTTTGGCATCTCGCATGACACGGATGAGGCGGAGCTGACCCATGCGGTGCTGGATGGCGTTGCCTTTGCCCTGATGGATTGCCTTGCAGCGCTGACCTCTGCCGGAACGAAGGTGGAGCGTGTCACCGCCGTGGGCGGCGGCTCGCGCTCGCGTGCCTGGCTGGAGATCATCGCCACCGTTCTGGGCGTCACCGTCGATCTGCCGCAGGATGGCGACTTCGGCGCCGCGCTGGGCGCTGCCCGCCTTGGTCAGGCGGCGGCGGATGGCTATTCCGATGCGCTCTTCAGCGCCCCGCCGATGGCTGCTGCCATCGACCCCAACCCCGCTCTTCGTTCCGCCTATGGCGAGGCCTATGCCCGCTGGCGCAAACTCTATCCCGCAGTGAAGGAGATCTGACGTGGCTACTGGTTTTTTGACGGGCTGGAGCAGGTCCGTTTTGTTGGTCCTGATGCCAAGGACCCTTACGGCTACCGCTTCTATGACAAGGACCGGGTGGTTCTCGGCAAGCGCATGGAAGACCATCTGCGTCTTGCCATCTGCTACTGGCATTCATTCTGCTGGCCGGGTGGTGATCCGTTCGGCGGCGACACCTTCCAGCGCAAGTGGATGGCCGCAGGCGATCCGATGGAGCAGGCCCGCCTGAAGGCTGACGTTGCCTTCGAGATGTTCCAGCTGCTGGACATGCCGTTCTTCACCTTCCACGACCGTGACATCGCACCGGAAGGGGCGACGCTGGCCGAGAGCAACGCCAATGTGAACGCCATTGCCGACATCTTTGAAAAGAAGATGGCCGAGACGGGCGTGAAGCTGCTGTGGGGCACGGCGAACCTGTTCTCCAACCGCCGCTTCATGAGCGGTGCTGCCACCAATCCGGACCCGGAAATCTTCGCCTATTCGGCAGCCCAGGTGAAGAACGCCATGGATGTGACCAAGCGTCTGGGCGGTGCGAACTATGTGCTGTGGGGCGGCCGCGAGGGCTATGAAACCCTGCTCAACACCGACCTGAAGCGCGAGCTGGACCAGCTTGGCCGCTTCCTGTCCATGGTGGTCGAGTACAAGCACAAGACCGGTTTCAAGGGCACGATCCTGATCGAGCCGAAGCCGCAGGAGCCGACCAAGCACCAGTATGACTATGATGTTGCCACCGTGTTCGGCTTCCTCAAGGCCTATGGCCTGGAGAACGAAGTGAAGGTGAACATCGAACAGGGCCACGCGATCCTTGCCGGTCATTCCTTTGAGCATGAGCTGGCGCTCGCCAATGCGCTGGGCATCTTCGGCTCGGTGGACATGAACCGCAACGACTACCAGTCGGGCTGGGATACGGACCAGTTCGCCATGAACGTTCCGGAACTGGCGCTGGCCTATTACGAGATCCTGAAAGGCGGCGGGTTCACCACCGGCGGCACCAACTTCGACAGCAAGATCCGCCGTCAGTCGATCGACGCCGTGGATCTGATCCAGGGCCACATCGGTTCGGCGGATGCCATCGCCCGTGGCCTGCTGGCAGCTGCCGCGATGATCGAGGATGGCCGTCTCGGTGGCTTTGTCGAAGACCGTTACGCGGGCTGGTCCAAGCCGGAAAACGCGGCAATCCTCAAGGGTGAAGTGTCGCTCGAGGCTCTGGCTGACCGCGTTTACGCCACGGATCTCGAGCCCCAGCCGAAGTCCGGCCGTCAGGAATATCTGGAAAGTCTCGTCAACCTCTTCGTGTGACGTCTTGCAAGCATCCATCCCTGCTCTGGAGAAAATCCGGGGCAGGGGTGGACTTTTCCGTCTTGTGCCTTAAATTGTGCACATGCGAAATTCTGTCCGTCTGCAATCCGATAGTGCTCTCTTTCTCGATTTCGATGGCACGCTGGCTGCTCTTGCGCCGCGTCCGGAGCTTGTAGACGTTGATAGCCAAGTGATCAGCTTGCTGAGCCGGATTAATGATTGTCTGGATGGTGCTGTTGCCATCATTACCGGCAGACCCATCTCCGAAATCGACGGCTTTCTTCACCCCTCACTCTGCCCGCCGCAGGCCTGCATGGCCTTGAGTGGCGCAAGACCGCAGCTTGCGCCTCTGTCCGTGCCGAAGCCTCGCCGGACTTGCACTATCTGCGGCAATCGGTTGAAGCCAGCGGACTGCTGGCCGAAGGCGTCCTGCTGGAAGACAAGGGCGCGGCCATTGCACTGCACTACAGGTCGGCTCCTCATCTTGAGGAGGCGCTGGATGCCCATCTTGCGCGTATTCTGGCTGGATTGCCGGACCTGCATGTCCTGCGCGGCAAGATGGTGATGGAAGTGAAACCGGCGACCCATGACAAGGGACTGGCATTGCGCCAGTTCATGGATATGCCGCCCTTCCGCGGGCGGGTTCCGGTTTTTGCAGGCGATGATGTGACGGATGAAGATGCCATGGCCGCCGCGCTCGCCCTTGGCGGCAGCGCGCTGAAGGTGGGCGAGGGTCCAAGCTGCGCATCCGCACGCCTGCCGGATGTTGCCGCCGTTACGGACTGGCTGGCGCAGCAGGCGCGCCATCTGGCCGCATAAATCCGGCATTCGGGGCTTCAGGGAAGCCTCGAACACCCATCGCGGGAACTCTTTGCCGCCCTGACTGTTCAGTCAATGGCGCTTGGCGCTGCATGAGCAATTTCAAGGCGTGGTGCGCCAGCATCCCGGCGCCTTGGTTTCATTGTGTCTTGAGAGGGCATTTCATTTGCTGCCTGCCTGACGGTTGTCAGGTGTCCGGCGCATCAATCAGAAAAGGAGACGAAGGCCATGGGACGGCTTGTTGTGGTATCAAATCGGGTAGGCCCGATGAAGGACACAGGCAAGGCCGGGGGCTCGCTGTGGCTCTGGTCGATGCGCTGACAAGCTCCGGCGGACTTTGGTTCGGCTGGAGCGGCAAGGTCTCCGAAGAGGGCACATTCGGCCCTTTTCAGCAGCAGAAAACAAAGTCGGTCCAGCTTGTGCAGATCGACATGAACCAGGCTGATCACGATAGTTTCTATGCCGGCTATGCCAACAGGACGCTCTGGCCAATCCTGCACTACCGGCTTGATCTTGCAGTCTTCGACCGGCAATTCGAAAGCGGCTACCGTCATGTGAACGAGCGCTTTGCGACCCGGTTGCAGCCCTTGCTGCAGTCCGATGATCTCATCTGGGTGCATGACTATCATTTTATGCCGCTGGCCGCGACGCTGCGCGAAATGGGCGTTACGGCGCCCATCGGCTTCTTCCTCCACATCCCCTTTCCGGCTCCCGAAATTCTGGCGGCTCTGCCCAATGCCGGAGCTTTGGTCCGGTCCATGCTGGCCTATGACGTAATCGGCTTCCAGACTTCGCGCGATGCGGCGAACTTCCGCCGTTTTGTGGTGGATGAACTGGGCGGCTCGGAGGGGAAGGCGGCCTGGTGCGCCTTCAGGGGCGGCAGGTTCTGGCCCGTGCCTATCCCATCGGCATTGACGCAGAAGCTTTCTCGAAGTTCCCGATGTCGCCGGAAGCGGTGCGCAATTCGGCGCGCATCGGCAAGCGGCTCGCCGGGCGCCAGCAGGTCGTTGGGGTGGACCGGATCGACTACACCAAGGGTCTGCCGGAACGCTTCCGGGCCTTTGCCCGGCTGCTGGAGGACTATCCGGAGAACCGGGGGCAAGTGTCGCTGATGCAGATCGCCCCGCCCTCCCGGGCGGAGCTTGATGCCTATATCGACATCCGGCGCGAGCTGGAGGGGCTGACCGGCCATGTGAACAGCCGCTTTTCGGAGCTCGACTGGACGCCGATCAGCTTCATCGCCAAGGCGTTCCCGCGCAAGGTTCTGGCTGGCATCTACCGGTCCAGCCGCGCCTGCCTCGTTACGCCGCTGCGCGACGGCATGAACCTTGTCGCCAAGGAGTATATCGCCGCGCAGAGGGCGGAAGATCCAGGGGTTCTGGTGCTCTCGCGCTTTGCTGGAGCTGCGGAGGGAATGCCAGAGGCGGTTATCGTCAATCCGCATTCGGATGAGGAAGTTGCCCGTGGCTTGCAGCGCGCTCTCACCATGCCGCTTGAAGAGCGGCGCGACCGCTGGCAGGCCATGTTTGACAGGCTCTGCCGGGAGGATGCGCACAGCTGGTCCTCCTCTTTCGTTGCCGATCTTGAGGCGGCACGTCAGGAGACCAGTAAGGCCGCCTGACGAAACAGCCCCGCGGCAGTTCTGCCGCAGGGCCAGTCCTCTTTGTGCCGCTTATTCGGCGGCGTCCACCTTGATGACACCCCGGCGGATCTGGTCTTCCTCGATGGATTCGAACAGGGCGCGGAAGTTGCCCTCACCGAAGCCTTCATCGCCCTTGCGCTGGATGAATTCGAAGAAAATCGGCCCGATGACGGTCTTGGAGAAGATCTGCAAGAGGATCTTGGTCATGCCGCCGTTCACCACGCCTTCGCCGTCGATGAGGATGCCGTGCTTCTTCATGCGCTCCAGCGGCTCGTCGTGGCCGTTTACGCGCGCATGGGACATCTCGTAATAGGTCTCCGGCGGGCCGGGCATGAATTTCAGGCCGTTGTCCGCCAGACGGTCGGTGGCGCTGTAGATGTCATCCGTGCCCACGGCGATGTGCTGGATGCCTTCGCCCTTGTACTTGCGCAGATATTCCTCGATCTGGCTGGTGTCGTCCTTGGACTCGTTCAGCGGAATGCGGATCTTGCCGCAGGGCGAGGTGATGGCGCGGCTGACAAGGCCGGTGATGCGGCCGTCAATGTCGAAATAGTGGATCTGCCGGAAGCCGAAGAGGTTGCGGTAGAAGTCCCACCACTTGTCCATGTTGCCCCGGTAGACGTTGTGCGTCAGGTGGTCGAGGTAATAGAAGCCGACGCCTTCCGGCTTCGGATCGACAGGGCCGAGCCATTCGAACTCCGCCGAATAGGCTGAGCCCTTTGCCCCGTACTGGTCGATGAAATAGAGCAGCGAGCCACCAATGCCGATGATGGCCGGCACATCCAGCGTCTTGCCGTCCCCTTCATAGGGCGTTGCGCCCATCTTCACCGCATGGTCAAACGCCTTTTGTGCATCCACCACGCGCCAGGCCATGGCCGGGGCGCAGGGGCCGTGGGCCTCGACAAAGCGCATGCCGTAGGAGCCGGGCTCGGCGTTGAGGATGTAGTTCACGTCGCCCTGACGGTAGACGGTAATGTTCTTCGTCTTGTGCTTTGCCACGGGGCTGTAGCCCATGCGGCGGAACAGGGCGTCCAGTTTTTCAGGCTCCGGATGGGCAAATTCCACGAACTCGAAGCCGTCGGTGCCTGCCGGGTTTTCTGCCGTAATGGTGGCGGGCGGTGCGTCGTGCGGGAAAGGTCCCATGCTGTCCTCCTCTTGATGGTGAGAAAAGCTTGCACCTGGAGGCGCGCAATGTGTGTGCAAAGGACGTAAAATCCCGTAAGATGACGCAAGTTTTGTGCATGAAATTCATGATCGGTGCATCTCCGTGCAGCTTGACAGCTTTGATCTGCGGCTTCTGTCCGCGCTTCAGGAAAATGCCGCCCTCACCAACCAGCAGCTGGGCGAGCGGATCGGTCTGTCCGCCAGCCAGATC
This sequence comes from Pannonibacter phragmitetus, assembly GCF_050510895.1. Taxonomy (GTDB): domain Bacteria; phylum Pseudomonadota; class Alphaproteobacteria; order Rhizobiales; family Stappiaceae; genus Pannonibacter; species Pannonibacter phragmitetus_B. The sequence goes on from NZ_JBNINT010000001.1 coordinate 93,253, forward strand.
TCCCGCCGCCGTCAGGCGCTGGAAGCAGAGGGCATCATCCGCCGCTACCGGGCAGATCTGGCGACAGAGCGCCTGGGCTTTTCGGTGACGGCTTTTGTGGGGGTCACCCTTGGCGCGCACAGCCGGGAGAATGCCCGCCGTTTCCGTGCCATGGTGCAGGCCATGCCCGAGGTGCAGGAGGCCCACACACTGACGGGTGATGTGGACTACATGCTGAAGATCGTGGTGCCGGACCTGAAGGCGCTGAGCCGGGTGATCAATGACGACCTGCTGCCGCATGAGGCGGTGCAGAATGTGCGCTCTTCCATCGCCATGGAAACCCTGAAGGATGACAACCTTCTGCCGCTTGAGAATGCTCCTGCCGTCAAGTGACTTGCAGCCACGCCGGGGAGCCACCATCTGAGGCTGACGCAAGGTTTACCAAGGAGCCTCCAGACATGTTCGATGCGAAATCCCTTCTCGATCAGGTGATGGGGGCGGCCTCCCGCTCCGGTCTTGCACAAGGTGGCAAGACGGGCGGCTCCGGTGACCTGATGTCCCGTGGCAAGGATTTCCTGACGTCGAACGCGGGCGGTCTTGCCGCTGGCGGTCTTGCCGGGCTTCTGCTTGGCAGCAAGTCTGCCCGCAAGATCGGCGGCAAGGCGGTGACCTATGGCGGCCTCGCGCTGGTTGCCGGTCTCGCCTACAAAGCCTACCGCGACTACCAGACCGGCCAGCAGAACGGCGGTCAGCCACCAAGCCCGCAGCAGCGTGCTCCGCTGGAACTGGAAGCCCCGCACGGTACGGCCTTTGATCCTGAGCGCGCGCCCGGCGGCAGCCAGATCGTGGCGCGGACACTGCTCAGCGCCATGATTGCCGCCGCCAAGGCGGACGGGCACATTGACGCCGAAGAGCAGCGCCGCATCTTCAGCAAGATGGATGAGGCGGGGCTTGATTCCGAATCCAAGGCCTTCCTGATGGACGAGTTGCGGGCTCCGCTCGACCTCGACAAGATCGTCAGGAGCGCCACCTCGCCGGAAACTGCCGCCGAAATCTACGCCGCGTCGCGGCTTGCCATCGACCCCGATCATGCGGCGGAAAAGGCCTATCTCCAGATGCTGGCCGCCCGGTTGAACCTCGATCCGGCGCTGGTAGACGAGATCGAAATGGCCGTGCGCGAACAGGAAATGGCGTGATGGCTCGCTTATCGGGTCGCTCTGCCGGGGTGGTCTGAACATTCTTCTGCTGGTGCATAGCACTGAAGCAGGAGAATTCTTGATGACCTTTCAGATTGAGCCGCTTTCGGCAGAGCGGTTCCTGCCGCTCTTTTCCTTAGATGATGAAGAACTGGCTGCCCGGAACATTGAAGTTCATGTCGCAGATGCGGACGCCGGGTATCCTTGCAGGCTGGGGCTGCGTTTTGCCAAGGCGGGCGAAAGGCTGTTGCTGGTGAACTATGAGCATGTTCCCCATGACACGCCCTACCGTGCTTCTCACGCAATCTACATCGTGCAAGGGGCGGAGAGTGTGTGGCCGAAGGTTGGGGAAGTGCCAAACTCTCTTCAGGTTCCCATGCTCTCTGTGCGGGCCTTCGACGCACGGCACAGAATTATTGATGGGCGGCTTGTCGCGGGAGAGAAGCTTGCGGACACGATAGGCAGCATCTTCGATGTGCCTGAAGTTGAGTACATCCATCTGCACTATCCGGGGCGCGGCTGTTATGCGGCGTGTGTTCGCCGAGCTTGAAGCAAGCCTCACCCTTTGACGGTCTTGACCGGACCGCGCCCGCGTGTCTCCACTTGTGCCAAAGAACACGGGTGGAAACATGCAGGATCTGGGCGAGTGGGATTATGTGATCGTCGGCGCGGGCTCGGCGGGCTGCGTTCTGGCGAACCGGTTGTCGCAGGACCCGGATATCCGGGTCCTTCTGCTGGAAGCGGGCGGGCGCGATAGCTATCACTGGATTCATATTCCCGTCGGCTATCTCTACTGCATGGGCAATCCGCGTACCGACTGGTGCTTCCGCACGGCGGCGGAACCGGGGCTGAACGGGCGGGCACTCAACTATCCGCGTGGCAAGGTGCTGGGCGGCTGTTCGTCGATCAATGGCATGATCTACATGCGCGGGCAGGCCAGAGATTATGACGGCTGGCGCCAGCTTGGCCTCGCCGGTTGGGGCTGGGAGGATGTGCTGCCGCATTTCCGCGCCTGCGAGGACCACTATCAGTGGAATGATGAACTGCATGGACAGGGCGGCGGGCTCCGCGTGGAGCAGCAGCGCCTGTCCTGGGACGTGCTGGACAGCTTCCGTGAGGCCTGCGCCGAAACGGGCATCCCCAAGGTGGATGACTTCAACCGGGGCGACAATTTCGGCTCGTCCTATTTTCAGGTGAACCAGAAGCACGGTATCCGCTGGAACACGGCCAAGGGCTTCCTGCGCCCGGCGCTGAACCGGCCCAACCTGCGCGTGGTCACTCATGCGGAAGTGAGCAGCGTCCTCATGGACGGCCGCCGTGCATCCGGTGTTGCCCTGACGGTGAAGGGCCAGCCCGCGACGGCAAGGGTAACGGGCGAAGTGATCCTTGCAGCGGGGGCCGTGAAGTCACCGCATATTCTGGAGCTGTCGGGCATTGGCAATCCGGACGTGCTGGACCGCATCGGTGTCACCGTCCGGCATTCCCTGCCGGAGGTCGGCGAGAACCTTCAGGATCATTTGCAGCTGCGTACTATCTTCAAGGTGCATGGGGCAAAGACGCTGAACCAGATGGCGGGCAACATCTTCGGCAAGGCGCGCATCGCGCTGGAATATGCGTTGAACCGCTCCGGCCCCATGTCCATGGCGCCAAGCCAGCTTGGCGTCTTTGCCAAGTCTGATCCGTCCTTCGAGACGGCCAACATCGAGTATCACGTGCAGCCGCTGTCGCTCGACAAGTTCGGCGAACCGCTGCATCCCTTCCCGGCGATTACCGCCAGCGTCTGCAATCTGCGGCCCGAGAGCCGTGGACACGTGCATGCGCTGACAGGCCATGCAAAGGACCAGCCAGAGATCCGGCCGAACTATCTGTCCGCTGCGGCTGACCGGCAGGTGGCGGCGGACAGTATCCGCCTGACCCGGCGGATCATGGAGGCCCCGGCCATGGCCCGCTACCGGCCGGAGGAATACCTGCCTGGTGCCTCTCTCCAGAGTGATGAGGAACTGGCGCGGGCGGCCGGCGATATCGGCACCACCATCTTCCATCCCACCAGCACATGCCGCATGGGAGCGGACGAGGCCAGCGTGGTGGACGGCCGGCTGCGGGTGCGGGGCATTGAAGGCCTGCGCGTTGTGGATGCCTCCGTCATGCCGTTGATCACCTCCGGCAACACCAACGCGCCCACTGTGATGATCGCGGACAAGGGCGCGGCGATGATCCGGGAGGACCGGCGGCAGGCACGTTCGGCCGCCGCCGCCTGACGGCAGGAGGCTTGCTTGCTCAGGCTGCTACTGGCCCCACATAGCGCGAAGCCGGGCGAATGAGGCGGCCGGTCGCGCGCTGCTCCGCCACATGGCCGCACCAGCCGACGGCACGGCCCACGGCGAACAGGGGCGTGAACAGGCTGCGGTCCAGACCCGCAGCCTCCAGCATCACGGCTGTGTAGTACTCAACATTCGTCTGCAAGGGCCTGTCCGGTTTATGGCGGGCGAGTGCAGCAAGCGCCGCCTGTTCCACCGCTTGAGCCAGCACCAGCCGGCCGGCGTTGGAGGGCAGTTCCGCAAGGCCTGCCTTCAGCACATCGGCGCGCGGGTCACGGGTGCGGTAGATGCGGTGGCCGAAGCCCATCAGCCGCTTGCCTTCCTTCAGTGCCCGTTCGATCCAGGGCTCTGCCCGGTCTGATGTGCCGATGGCATCCAGCATGTCAAGCACGGGCCCGGGTGCTCCGCCGTGAAGCGGGCCTTTCAATGCCCCCATGGCGCCAATGATGGCAGAAGCCATGTCCGCCCCTGTTGAGGCAATGACGCGGGCGGTGAATGTGGAGGCGTTGAACCCGTGGTCGAGAATGGTCACGAGATAGCGGTCAATGGCTGCTGCAGCGCGTGTGTCAGATGCCTTGCGTGTCAGCATGCGCAACATGTCTTCCGAGGTGCGCAGGCTGAGGTCGGGCATCACCGGGGCAAGTCCTTGGCTGATCCGCCAGCCTGCGGCCAGAAACACGGGCAGGCTGCCGCAGAGCACCACAGGGTCCTCATCCGCGCCTTCGTTGGCGAGCGCCGAAAGGCCCAGACGCATCAGTTCATAGGTGCCGAGCTTCGGTGACGCAGCCAGCAGCACGGGCAGGGCACGGGCCGCCGTTGCGCGGGCCTCGGCAAAGCGGGCCGTCAGCTCCGCGCCGCGCGGCACGCGCAGGATATCAGCCCAGAAGAAGCTGGCCGCCTCTTCAAAGGTGAGCTTTCCGGCGAGATCTTCGATCGGTCTGCCACGCAGCACCAGCCGTCCGCCAGCACCATCCACTTCGCTGAGGATCGTTGCAGCTGCGGTCACGCCATCGAGGCCTTCGGCCTGCGCGCCGGTGAAAACCGGGTTGGGGTAAGCGATCGTCATGGAAAACTCCCTTTCAGACTGTCTGGCCGTCATGAAAGGAGGAATGCTTGATGTGGTCAATATTGATAGATACAATCAATATATGAACCAGACGCTTTATCTCTCCGCCCGTGAAGCTGTCGCCGAGCTCGGCATCCAGCCGGCCACCCTCTATGCCTATGTCAGCCGTGGCCTGATCCGCTCCGTGCCAGGGCCGGGCAAGCAGAAGCGCTATGATGCCAGTGACATCCGCAAGCTGCTGGTGCAGCGCGACAGGCCCGAGCCTCAGGGTGGGGCAAGGCCACTGTCCGGCGATCCTGTTCTGGAAACGCGGCTGACCCACATTGCTGCGGATGGGCCCTGGTACCGTGGGCACCGTGCTACCGATCTTGCAAAAAGCCTGACGCTTGAGGCGACGGCGGCGCTGCTCTGGGATTGCGAGGATGATCCCTTCGCCGGGGAGATCAGCATGCCCATGCCGTTCTTTCCGGACGGCATGGGTGCGGTGGAGCGGCTGATGACGGCTCTGGCCGCATGGCCTGTGTCGGATCCTTCCGCTTACACGCGTTCACCCCAGTTGCTGGTGCGAAAAGGGGCCGCTTTCGTGCGTGTGGCGGCTGCGGCGCTGCTGGGCAGGGCGGAAGTGTCGAGCCTGCCGGTGCATGAGCAATTGGCAGATTGCTGGCTGGTGCCCGGCCGTTCTGGCTCAGGGGACGTTTCTGCTGCAGATGGAGCGGATCTGATCCGGGCGGCGCTCGTTCTCTCCGCCGATCATGAGCTTAATACCAGCGCATTCACCGTACGCTGCGCCGCCTCCACCCGTGCGCCCTTGCATGCGGCGCTGATTGCAGGTGCAGGGGCTTTCACCGGCCCCCGGCATGGGGCGGCGTCCGACAGGGTTGGCCTGTGGTTTGATCAGATCCAGTCAGCCGCAGATGCAGAGGCTGTGTTGCACGAGAGGCTGATGCTGGGCGAGCCGCTGCATGGTTTCGGCCATTCGGTCTACCGTGGAAAGGACCCGCGTGGAGACATGTTGCTGGACATGCTGAAAGCGAAGAAGGGGGCGGTTCTGCCGCAGAACTGGCGGCCATGGTCTGCAAGCTGGCGCGGGATCTGTTCGGTCTGGAGCCGAACATCGACTTTGCCTTTGCTGTGCTGCGGCGCGCTCTCGGTTTGCCGCCACAAGCGGGCAAGACCATCTTCTGTGCCGGCCGTATGGTGGGTTGGGTTGCCCACGCGCTAGAGCAATATGCCGCCCATGAGCAGATCCGCCCCCGTGCCATCTACACCGGGGAACGCCCCCGCGACTAAGGACAGAAGGCGCTGATTAAACGGAATCGCGCTGTCAGGGCCTCTCGTAGGCCCTTGAGCTGACCTGCCCCAAGCTAACCTGGCAGTCCGTCGATCTTCGCGATCTCTTCCAGGCCATTGTCCCAATCCGCACGGCTTGCGCAGCAAATATGCGCATTGGGCCGGATGGTGACTGGACTATCAAGGCTCCCGGCGGGCACCTGCAGCAGAGCACCCTCCTGATGCACAGCTGGAACAGGGGACCCGCATTTGGTGCAAAAGCTCTTCTCGTGTCTGGTTTCCGGAACCCGGTATGTCTGGATGCTCTCACGGCCCGAGACCCAGATTATGGCCGCCGATGTCGAGAACAGATTGGCCGCATGTGCCGATCCGGTGTCTTTCTGGCAGCGCTTGCAGTGACACAGAAAGAAACTTTCAAACTCACCTGAGATCTGAAATGCAACGGTGCCACACTGACAGGAGCCGGTTGTGATTTGAGGCATGGCGACAAGCTCATGTTTTGTGAATGAGACGGCGAATCATAGACCACGGTCTGCCCTGTTAGGGGGCGTGGCTTTTGCCCGTGCTCAAGGCACAGAGACAGGATCTCACCTCACCTGCCCGATATGGCGATGGAAAGACTTGCCCCGATGGGCTTGGCCCCGTCCAGGGACGGAGCCGCCTCTTCTGGTTCCGGGCGCTTCTTTCAGACGATGCTGCCGAGCTTCATGGCGACGGCCATGTTACCCTCGACCTTGATCTTGCCGGTCATGAAGGCCATCGTCGGATTCAGCTCGCCAGCCAGCAGGTCGGCGAGGTTTTCCGACGAGATCTTGATGGTGCAGTCGGCATCCTTGTCCTCGTTGGTGACGGTCGAACCGTCGAGGAAAATGACGCCATCGCTGCCACAGTCAAATTTCACGGTGTCATCAATGCCGCCGCCAGCCACTTTTGCACGCACGGCTTCAGTCAGTTCCTGCAGGCTCATTCGGTCCATCTCCCATGGGGCAGGGCGGCTCTTCGCCCTGCCGTAAAAGTCATGAGGCTTCAATTTCCTCTGCGCTGACCCAAGCATACCGTTTACGTAACCGTCAAGTGGGCAATCGGTCAGCTGAAACGAGTATGCTTGGGGAACCTTGCAAAAAGTTCAAGGTTTCCAGCGCTTCAGCAGGCCTGCATTGGTCACAACGGAAACCGAGCTGAGCGCCATTGCAGCCCCGGCCAGCGCCGGTGACAGCATGCCAAACGCCGCCAGCGGAATGCCGATGACATTATAGGCAAAGGCCCAGAACAGGTTCTGCCGGATCTTCGCCAGCGTCGCCTTGGAAACACGCACGGCCGCTGCCACCATCAGAGGGTCCGAGCGCATCAGTGTGATGCCTGCCGCTTCCATGGCCACATCAACGCCCGAGCCCATGGCAATGCCAATGTCGGCGGCGGCGAGTGCAGGCGCATCATTCAGCCCGTCCCCCACCATGCCGACAGCACCGCCTGCTTCCGCACGCAAGGCCTCGATCGCCTTGGCCTTGCCATCGGGGCGCACGCCTGCACGCACTTCGTCAAGGCCGGTCTCTGCGGCCACCTTGCGAGCGACGGTTTCACTGTCACCCGTGATCATCACCGTACGGATGCCCATCTCCCGCAGCTCCTGGATTGCTTGCGCAGAGGTCTCACGCAGCGTGTCAGAAAAGGCGACGACACCCACGGCACGTCCATCAAGCGCTACAAGAACGCTGGTCTTGCCTTCGCCCTCCAGAGACTTGCGGATGGATTCGGCGGTGATGCTCTCCACTTTCAAGCGGTCCATCAGGGTCCGGTTGCCGATGACAAGCGAATGCCCGCCCAGCATTGCGGCAATGCCTTCGCCCGGCACCGCTTCGAACTCTTCCGGCGTGGACAGTGGCAGCCCCTTGGCCTTGGCAGCCTCCACCATGGCGCGCGCAAGCGGATGTTCGCTGGAGAGCTGGGCAGAGGCGGCAGCGGCCAGCAGGCCGTCATTGTCCCGGTCAAAGGCGACGACATCGGTGACCGCAGGGGCGCCGCGCGTCAGGGTTCCCGTCTTGTCAAAGGCCACCAGCTTCAGCCGGTGCGCCACTTCCAGCGCCTCGATATCGCGGATGAGAATGCCCGCCCGCGCCGCAGCACCTGTTCCGGCCACAAGGGCCGTGGGTGTGGCAAGGCCCAGGGCACAGGGACAGGCGATGACGAGCACGGCAACACTGGCGCCGATTGCTGCATCAAGGCTGCCGCCCCAGAGCATCCATCCGGCAAAGGTGAGAAGAGCAAACACGATGATTACCGGCACAAAAATGGCGGACACCTTGTCGACAAGCTTCTGCACCGGCGCCTTGCGCCCTTGCGCCGTCTCGACCAGCTTGATGATGCGGGCGAGGACCGTTTCCTCGCCAAGCGCCATCACTTCAACCGTGAGAGCCCCGGAGCCGTTGATGGTGCCTGCGGTGACGTGATCGCCGGCTGCCCGGGTCACGGGCAGGCTTTCGCCGGTGATCAGCGTCTCGTCCAGCTCGCTCTTGCCCTTCTCGATCTGGCCGTCCACCGGCACTCTTTCGCCAGGGCGCACCAGCACCCTGTCACCCAGACGGATTTCCGTAATGGGAACGGTGGTGACTGTATCGCCTTCAATTTTGTTGGCTGTCTCCGGGCGTAGCGCCATCAGAGCCCGCACGGCGGCAGAGGTGGCGCGCCGGGCGCGGTTTTCCAGCAGCTTGCCGAGCAGAACCAGCGTCAGGATGACCATGGACGCTTCGAAATAAAGATGTTCCGCGCCGGACGGGTCCGGCACGAAGATGCGGTAAAGGCTGTAGCCATAGGCGGCAGACGTACCAAGGGCGACCAGCACGTCCATGTTGGCGCCGCCCGAAAGCACGGCTTTGAATGCGCCGCGATAGAAGCGGGCGCCCAGCAGAATCTGCACCGGGGTTGCCAGAAGCAGCTGCAGCATGCCGGGAACCATCCAGTGAATGCCGAAAGGCATCAGCGCCATGGAGACAACCAGCGGCAAGGAAAACGCGGCTCCCATCACGAACAACAGGAAGGCTTTCCGGTCCTCCGCGCGTGCGGCGGCTTCTGCCTTCTCACGCTCTGCCCGTGCCTTGGCAACTTCATCCTCATGCAGGCGGGCCGAGAAGCCTGCCTTTTCCACGGCGGCGATCAGCTCCGGCACCGGAATGTCCCGGACCAGCGCCAGCCGGGCATTCTCGAGCGCAAGATTCACATTTGCTTCTGCCACACCGTCAACGGCTGACAGGGAGCGTTGAAGCCGCACGGCGCAGCTGCCGCAAGTCATCCCCGAGATGTCGAGCGTCAGTTCTTGAGTGCGGCGGGAGTTTGCAGGGGACATTTCGGGTCATTCCTCTCGCAGCTGGGCAGAGAAGCCGGCATTTTCGAGAACGGTAATCATGTCCGGCACAGGGACATCTTTCGTCACGGTCAGGGTCGCGCTCTTGGCGGCCAGATCGACACTGGCGTCAGCGACACCGTCCATACCAGAAAGAAGACGCTGCACACTTGCGGCACAGCCGCCGCAAGTCATGCCGGACACATCGAGCATCAGCTGGCGGGGGCTTGAGAGATCTGCGGATGTCATGACTGCTGTTCCTTTTGCCTGTACCGGCCCCTGGCGATTGCCAGCCGGTACGTTGAATCGCGTGATCTTGCCCAAAGTAGGGCTTCCAGTCGCTGGAAGGTCAAGAGGTGTTGCAATGCAGCAATTTTCGGCAGTTTCTGGCTGATTTTGCTCAAAATTTCCTCAAGTTGAGGCTTTATTTTATGGTGCGATGCGGTAGCATGACCTTACGGAATTTAAGTGGGCCTGACGTATTTAAGGGCCGGTTCTTAGTGCAAGCGATTGAACGGGCATGAGGTATCGAGGGGAGGCTAGGTGCTTCCCCTCTTTTTTGTCTCGATAACGGGGCGCTAAAGCTCCGTTGGCCGGTTATTGCTGCCGGATGAAGCGGAACAGGAACTGGTCATCGGCCCGCTGCTCCACATGGAAGCGGTTTGAGACGCCCCAGGCCAGCTTCTGCTGATGCAGCGGGATATAGGCTGCGTCTGCGTTGAGCAGAGTGTAGATTTGCGCGGTGAGGTCTGCGCGCCGGTCCTTGTCTTCCTCGCCGGCAAGCTGACGGATCAGGGCATCTGCCTGCTCGTTGCAGTAACCGCCGATGTTGAACGCCCCCTCTCCCGTGGCTGTGTTGCGGCACATGGCAACCGCTTGCAGCAGGCTGAGGCTGTCGAAGTCAGCCGGAGTCCAGCCGAGCAGATAGAAGGACGTGTCATAGCCGCCCGTGGGCAGGATGCGGCCGAAGTATTTGGCCTTGGGCTGGATATCCGCTCGGGTCTTGATGCCAACTTTCGAGAGCATGGACGCCACTGCTTCGCAAATGCTGGCGTCGTTGACATACCGGTCATTCGGGCAATCGAGTGTCAGCGAAAAACCATCCGGATATCCCGCTTCTGCAAGCAGGCGCCGGGAAGCTTCCGGATCGAAAGGCAGCCGGGAGAACTCGTCGGAGCGGGAGAACAGTGCCGGGCTGACGATAAGGGCGGCAGGTTCGGCTGTGCCGCGCATGATCTTGCTGCTGATGGCATCCACGTCTATGGCCTGATAGACGGCCTTGCGCACCCGCACATCCTTGAACGGATTGCTGCCCTTCACACTGGCGTAAAGCAGTTCGTCCCGGCTTTGATCGAGGCCCAGAAACAGCGTGCGCAATTCCGGGCCGCTAAGCACCTGGGTGGATGGGTTTTGTTCCACGCGTGCAATGTCCTGCACCGGCACCGGATAGATCATGTCCAGCTCGCCTGAAAGCAGGGCAGCAACACGGGTGGGGCCGGATGTGAGGGCGGAGAACTCGACCCGGTCCGGCAAGCCTGTCGTGGCGTCCCACCAGGCGGGGTTCTTCTCATAGACGGTCTTCAGGCCGGGTTCGTGGCTGATGATCCGGTAGGGGCCGGTGCCATTGGCCTTCAAGGCGGCGGCGCCCGGCGCCGCGCTGGACGCTGAGGTGACCGGAACAGCATCGTTTGCCTCCGTCCACTCCTTGTCCATGATGTACCAGGTTTCCCACTCGGCGGGCAGCGCCGGGGCAGGGGACGTCAGGTGGAAGTCGACTGTATGGCTGTCAACGGCCACAGCTTGTGTGCCTGCGGGCAGACGTGTACCCACGTCAGAGCCCTGCGACTGGGCACGTGTGGCTGAAAACACCACGTCATCTGCTGTCAGCGTGCCGCCGTCGTGAAAGTGAACGTCCTTGCGCAGGTGAAAGCGCCAGTGGACCGGGCTCAGCATCTCCCAGCTCTCTGCCAGCGCTGGTTCCAGCTCCAGCTTCTCGTTCCGCCGCACCAGCCCCTCATAGACATTGCCGAGGGCGGAGAGCGAGAAGGTTTCGTTGAGCGAATAGGGGTCAAGACTGTTCAGTCCGCCCTGATAGGCATAACGGAATGTAACGCCCTCCGCATGGAGAGCCGTTGCCGTGGCAGCCAACAAGCCGCCTGCCAGAAAATATTTCGCGATCATGGGTGCTCTGCCCGAGTCCTGTTTTGCCTGCCTGCCTCAAGCCTCCGGGCCGCAGATATTCGAGCGGGTGAGCTGGGGCCGGCGGCCTGTTTGCCGCTCAGCCCATCATCGCAATGGAGGGGCAGGCCGTCCATAGCTAGAAATTTGTATTTTCTCGCTTTTCCTGTCCTTAAAGCGGCATGCTGCGCCATCTGCCCATGGTACGGCCTGAGTCAGGCAGCATCTCCTTCCTGCGTGAGGTTCAGTGCTTCTTGCAGCAAGGCCGCGTTGCTGATGCAGGCCACGGATATGGCCTGGCTGCGGCCCCTGACGCTGACAGTCCTGACGGACTCACAGGTTGGAAGCCGGATGCCTGCAGTTTCAAGAGTGTCCAGTGAGATCGCCGCCAGCACGTTTGCATCCTTGGCCACGCCTTCAAGGCGGCTGGCGACATTTACCACGTCACCCAACGCGGTCAGCGAGCCGCCGCCTGCGGCGCTCTCCTCCAGTCCGATCTGACCCAGGATGGCAGGGCCTGCGTGCAAGCCGATGGCAAGCTCCAAGGGACTGCTCAGCTGGGGAGCTAGGCTCTGGTTCAGGACGTCCAGTTCGCTGCAAAGCGCAGTAATGGATTGCAGGGCGGATGCAGCTCCTTTGCTGAGCCCCTCATTGAGGCCGAATAGGGCCATCACGCCGTCGCCCATGACCTTGTCGACCTGTCCGCCGTGGCTGCGGATGACACGGGCGACGCTGTCCACATAACGGTTGAGGATGAAGACCACATCGAACGGCAGTCTGCCCTCGCTCAGGGCCGTGAAGCCGCGCAGATCGACAAACATCACGGCGATCTGCTGCTCCGTGCCCCAGCGCAGATTCTCTGGTGCAGCATCCCCAATCTGTGTGCCGGTGCCGCGCAGCAGCGGACGGACTGTCAGATCGGCGTGGGGCCTGATCTGGCAGGCGAGCCGCACATTCGGTGGCGCCTGTACACGCTTGAGCACCTGCAATTCGGCCTGGTCTGGCGGCGGCAGGGAGTCGCCCCCTTCGATGATGAGCGTGCGGCAGGTGGAGCAGCGCGCCCGTCCGCCGCAGACCGACAGGACCGGCTCGCCCGTCAGGCGGCTGATTTCGAGAAGCGTGGCTCCGGGCTTCACTCTATGCGTCTTCCCGCCAGCGTAGCTGATCGTCAGACTGCGTGCGATCCGGCTCGAGGTCTGGCTCCAGAACAGCCACGCCGCGACCAGGGCGAGAGCGATGAAAAATATGGCTTCTCCCGCCGCGATATAGGTTGCCAGTGTATCCAGTTGGTCTCTTCGCAGCCAGGTTGCCGTCTTGCCGTCAGCTACCAGGCTGCGTGCGGCATTGATCCAGCCGCTGGTGGCCAGAAGGGGAACCGCCACTGCCAGCCCGTAAAGCAGCATTTGCCAGCGCGGATACCAGGCTTTCAGCTTCAGCCAGTGGTGAATGCCGATGCAGCCATGCAGCCAGACCGCCAGCATCAGGAGTGTCTGCGCAACAGCGGCGCCGGGCCACATGAGCATCAGGATATTCTGATAGTTCCTGCTGGCATCAAAAATCTCTGCCGCGCCACGCGTCACGGCGATGTGCTGGATCAGCTGGATGGGAATCACGAGGCCGAGGAGAATCTGCGCGGCCTCCCAGACAGGCATTTTCCAAGTGCGCCGCCCGGCAATCCGCCAGAGCGCGGCAGACACATGAACCAGCAACGCGCCGTAGAGCACCGCCGTGCCGGGAAGCGACTGCCAGAGCAATGTGCGCCAGCGCTGACCGGCTTCCATCGCCTCCAGCGACACGAGCCCCAGAGCATGATTGAGAAAATGCAGGGACGCGAAGGTAAAGAGGATCAGGCCCGAGACGAGCCTTATCCGCTGCAGGGCAGGTGTGCTGCCCTGCAGAAGTCTGAACTCACGGCTCGCCATGTCCCTCTCCGGGTCCTCCATCATCGTCCGGGCTTTTATGCCGCCGGATGTGCGAGGGGCAAGTCAACAACCCGTCAAGCCATCTGTCAGAGACCTGCGTTGAACGTCTCAGGCCGCCTTGTTGCCTGCGAGGGCTCTCTGCAGCAGCGCCAGGTTCTCCACACAGGCCACCTCCAGCGGTTCCTTCCGTCCGCGGATCGGCACATGGAGGAAGGGCCGCAACGGCTCCAGCCACAGGCCCGAAGCCGCCAGAACATCGCGCGAAATGGCACAGGTCGCATTGTGTTCCTTGGCAACGCCTTCCAGGCGGCTGGCGACATTGACCACATCCCCAAGTGCCGTCAGGCCCGAAGCGACACCATTGCGCCCATCAAGGCCGATACGGCCCAGAATGGCAGGGCCGCCATGCAGGCCGACGGCAATCCGCAAGGGACCGCTCAGCTGGGCAGCCAGATCCCGGTTTACATGCTTGAGCTCGGCAGAGAGGTTCACAATCGCCTGCAAAGCATCGCGGGAGCCTTGCTCAAAGGTGCTTTCAATGCCGAACAGCGTCATGATGCCGTCGCCCATCACCTTGTCGATCATCCCGTTCTGGTTCCGGATCACGCGCACCACGCTGTCGACGTAGCGGTTGAGGATGAAGACCACGTCGAAGGGGAGTTTGCCCTCGCTCAAGGAGGTGAAGCCGCGTAGATCCACGAACATGACGACCACCGGCTGTTCCGTGCCCCAGCGGTAGCGGTCCTGCAGGCCTTCCCGCGGAATGGCTGTTCCTCCATGGAGCAGCGGACGGACAACCAGGTCCGCCTCTGGGCGGATCTGGCAGGCGAGGCGGACATTCTTGCCTGCATGTATGCGCTTGAGCACATGCGTCTCTGTCTCGCCGGGGGCGTGCAGTCCTGCGTTGCCAGAGACAATCAGCGTGCGGCAGGTGGAGCAGCGGGCGCGCCCGCCGCAGACGGACATGACAGGTACGCCGCGCATGCGGCTGATTTCGAGCAAGGTTGGACCGGGTCTGGCACGGACGGTCTTTTCTCCCAAATAGTGTACGGTGAAGGCCTTGCGCCCTGCCGGTGCCAGCTGGCGGGCCACCGAAACGATCAAGGCCAGCAGAAGAAGTGAAAAGAACACCACACGGCTGATATCGGTGTAGACCTGCAGCTGAGCAGTCTGTTCCGCCGTAACCTTGAGTTGGTACTGACCTTCCAGAACCAGCCGTCTTGCGCCATTGATCCAGCCCGTAAGCGACAGAAGCGGCACAGCTGCCGCCAGCGTCAGAAGCGTGCCGCTCCAGCGCGGATACCAGGGCTTCAACCGGAGCCAGAAATGAATGCCGACGCAGCCGTGCAGCCACACGAGCAGAAGCAGCAGGCTCTGGGTGATGCCGGAGGCGGGCCAAAGCGTGGACAGTTCATGCTGATAGTCCATGTGCGCGTTGTAAATCTCTACCGCGCCACGCGTCATATAGATGTGCCGGATCAGCAGAAAGGGAATGGACAGGCCTAGAAGGATCTGTACCCCTTCCCAAAGGGGCATCCGGAAGGTGCGCCGCGCTGTGATGCGCCACAGGGCAAGTCCCACATGCACCGCCAGCGCGCCATAGAGGGCGACGGTTCCCGGCCATGACCACCAGACGATGAGGCGCAGATCCTGACCTTTCTGCATCCAGTCCAGCGATATGTTGCCGAGGGCGTGGTTGAGGAAATGGGTGCTGGCAAAGACAAAGAGGATCAGCCCGGAATAAAGCCGCAGCTGCTGTTGCAGTGATCCGTTGCCGGGCGGCGTGCGCATCTGCCGTGGTGCCATGGAACTCTCTTGAAAAAGGGATTTGAGCAAATACACGTAAGCTGCTGCAGTTTGGGCCTGCACGGGAAACATGCAAGCGGAATGATGCAAACGGCAGAATACGGCAGCTTTCAATCAGGCCAGCCGCAGGCGCGCCATATCTTGATGAATCTGCTATGAGGCCCTCAATGTCCATCAACGTGAAGTGAGACTCGTATGATCGTCTATGGAATCAAGAACTGCGACACGGTGAAGAAGGCCCGCGCCTTTCTGGATGCTGCCGGTGTGGCCTACACCTTCCATGACTACAAGAAGGACGGTGCGGACGCGGCGAAACTGGCGCAGTTTGTCGAAGCTTTCGGCTGGGAGCAGGTTTTGAACCGCCGTGGCACCACATGGCGCAAGCTGCCGGATGAGGTGCAGGACGCGGTCAAGGACAATGCCAGCGCCATCGCCCTGATGCTTGAGCATCCCTCAACCATCAAGCGCCCCATTGCAGAAGCCAAGGGCCGCACACTGCTGGGCTATGATCCGGTGACCTGGGAGATGGCGCTGGAAATGGGCGAACTGGGTTGATGCCAGTAAAGGCCGGGGCAGCCTGGCCCCGGCTTGCCTACCATGTCCTGCGGGGGCCGTTGTCGATGTGGTAGAAGCCGCTGGAGTAGCGCTTGTAACCGCCAACCTCTGGCTGGGCGCGCAGGAAGGCGAGTACTTCCTGCGGATTGCCGTTGACGCGGAAATCCACGGCGCGGCAATTGAGATGGTAGGAATTGCCAGCACCGCCCTTCCACCAGTTTTCCAGCCACCAGCGCTTGGTGGACATCACCGTCACCCGCCCGAAACGGTCCGACACGCGGTTGAGGACATGCTTGAGGTCACGCGGAACGCACCATTTTGTGTCGTTGTAGGTGATCCTGTCCGACGATGGGGTGATCCAGCCAAGTCCGGTGATCCCCGAAACCGTTCCGCAGCCGCCGAGCGAAAGGGCGGCAACGAGAAGAACTGCTTTTGCGGACAGCCGGCGGGTCATGGTTCTGGCCTTCGTAACTCTGTTTGCCCCCTTTGCCAGACTCGTCCCCGAAAGTTAAAATTGTCATGAAAAACAAGGTTAACAGGTAACTAATGCTCATCCTCCGTTTCTGCCCGGAACTCTGATCAGGTGCAGGTTGATGACATTTTCTGGACAGGTTCGGCCAATATGGCTTTGCCCATCCATGTTGCATGAAGCTTTCTCATGCCGTTCTTGATGCCATTTTTGAAAAAGAACAGGGATTGACGAATGAGATCCTTTTTTACCTTCCTGAAAGTGCTTCTCTTTCCATCGCTGGTAGCCGCCAATAGCACTGTACTTGCCGATGAGGCGCAAGACCGGAAGGCGCGCTCCATTGCGATACTGCAAGAGGAGGGGGTCAAATACACAGATCACCTTCCGGTCATCGAAACCACCGGGACAAGCCTGCGGCGCACTGAGGAAGAGGTCGTCCGGCGCATGATCGCACTGGCTATCGTCGCGGTGAAAGGTGAGACCGGAGACCATGCGATGTCGCAGGCGCTCGTCCGTCAGTTCAGGGCGAAAGGCTATTTTTCCCCCGCCGAACAGGCTTTCATCGACAATCCCGAACCTTCTGAACATGACCGCAACCAACTGACCTGGCGTTATGAGTCTGTGCATGTGCTGCTCTGGGCGCTTGGCATTTATGATGAGCTTGGCAAGCCTGACACAATAACGGATGTGCCGCTGCTTGCTGCAACGCTGCGGGATCTGGGACCTGATGGTCTGCGCAAGAAGGCGAGGCTGCGGCCGCAGAAAGAGATTCTGGACGCTACCGATCTGATCTACCGGTATCACTGGGCTATTGTGAATGCCCGGGTGGCCGGCGAGCCGGCTCCTGCATCTCTGAATGCCAGTACAGTCTACGAGCGTCATTACACGTTGAACTGGCTGATCGGCTACATGGGGCAGGACTGGGACGATATCTCCACCGATACGTGATCCCAGCACCGGATCAAGCTCCGTATCAGGCACCTGAACATGACTGCGGCCCGCCGGACAAAGTCTGGCGGGCCGCAGATTATATGCCGGATTGGCGATGCTGACGCCATCCGGCCCTGATATCAGCGTTGGACCAGATCCGGTCCTTACGGCAGCTTCGGTGCTTCCACTTCGCCGCCGGAGGCAATCCAGCTCATGATGCCTTCCTGTACATTCGCAACCTTGGTCAGGCCGGCCTGCTCGGAAAGATACTTGGCCAGCATGCCGCTGCGGTTGCCGGAACGGCACAGCAGGATGACTTCATCATCCGGAGACGCGATGATCTTCTCCAGCTCCGGGCCGAAGTCCGGGTTCACCTGACCGGCCGCATCGAAGAACGTGACGAGGTGCGAACCGGGAATGACGCCCGTTTCACGCCATTCTTCCTCGGTGCGGATGTCAATCACCGGAACGCCCGCGGCCATGCGGGCCTTCAGGGCATTGTTATCGAGGTCGGTGAAGCTCTTGGCCTTCACGTCCAGAAGTTCGATCTCGAAGCGCAGGGTTGCGTTGGGCGGAATGACGCCGCCGGCGCCGCGCGGACCATAGGCCAGTTCCGGCGGAATGGTCAGCTCGCGCTTGCCGCCAACCTTCATGCCCACAACGCCCTGTTCCCAGCCCGGGATCACACGGCGCTCGCCAAGCGTGAAGCTGAAAGGTGTTCCGCGGTCGACGCTGCTGTCAAACTTGGTGCCGTCCATCAGCCAGCCGGTGTAATGCACGAAGACCGTGTTGCCGACATCTGCTTCGGTGCCGGTGCCGATCTGAATATCCTTGATCTGCATTTCCTCTGCCTGGGTCTGTGCCGTCAGGGCAAGCATCAGCGAAAAGACTGCGGCCACCAGTGGCTTCAACATGACTGCCTCACGACTAACGCCGGGTCACGATGAACCGGCTCTTGGCCTGAACTGTTCAGACCCGGCCGCTCAAGTCAAGGGCAGGCCGTCTGCAGTCTCAGTCCTTCAAAGCGTAGTAACGCCGTGCGAGGGCTCGCTGGCGGTTCATTGAAAACAGGGCCGCCTTGGCAGGCGGTACATCATATTCGATGCCTGCATTGGACCCGGCGCGCCAGCGCAATGTGGCCAGCGCTACCGTGTTCTCAAGTTCATCAAAGAGGATGATCTCCTCAGGCAATGCAACATCCACCGGCAGCTTAAGTCTTGCGCCGCCGGGGGACATGTCACTGATCACGCAGTCGCAGAGAAAGTTATTGTCACAATCGACAATGCGGCCTGCGCGAAGCCGGGTCTTCTGCCGTTTATGACGACGCATTTCGGTAAACTCTTGGGCAGCGGGCACTGTGTTGGCTCCATCTTCTGGTTGATGGATTTTTCATAGGGTTACCCTGCGTTAGAGCTGCCGATCAAGCGTTTCACATCCGGGGGAATGGCGTTTCTGCAACTGGGGTTACCGGTTTGCCAACGCTGAACCAGCTTTTGAGATTATCGACCACCAGCTGGCCCATGGCATCGCGGGTGGCGACGGAAGCCGAGCCCACATGCGGCAGAAGCACAGCGTTCGGCAGATCCTGAAGGGCCTGCGGCACATGCGGTTCATGCTCGAACACGTCGAGGCCGGCCGCCATGATCGTGCCCTTCTTCAAAGCTTCGATCAGGACGGACTCATTGACGACCGAACCGCGGCCAATGTTGATGAGCACGCCCTGCGGTCCCAGTGCCTCCAGCACGCGCTCGCCGACCATATGTTCGGTCTCCGGGCCACCAGGTGCAACGATCATCAGCGTGTCCACCGCTTCGGCCAGTGAGACGAGGCTGGAATGATAGGTGTAGTCCACACCCGCCTGCTGGCTGCGGCCATGGTAATGCACGCTCATGCCGAAGGCCTCGGCACGGGTGGCAATGGCCTTGCCGATGCGGCCAAGGCCGAAGATGCCAAGCGTGCGTCCGCGCAGGGTGCCCGGCGTAAGGCGGTAGGCGCCCTTCTTCTCCCAGTTTCCATCGCGCAGCCAGCGCTCGGCGGCGGACAGCTCGCGGATGGTCATGATCATCAGGCCGATGGCCGTGTCGGCGACTTCCTCGGTCAGCACGTCCGGCGTGTTGGTGACGATGATGCCGCGCGTGCCGCAGTGACGGGCGTCCACCTTGTCGTAGCCGACACCGAAATTGGAGACGATCTCAAGGTTCGGGAACCGGTCGATGAAGGGCTGGTCCACGTGGAAGAAGCTGACCGCGATGCCCCGGATGATGGCTTCACGCTCCTTGAGGAAGGTTTCCGCGTCTTCGGCTTCATAAAGCTTGTGCAGGGTGAAATGCGGCTCGAGGCCATCGATGATCATGTCCCTGAGCGGGGACGGGATGAGTATGTCGGGCTTGCTCATGACGTTTCCTTGGAAGCTGGCTGTTATTTTGCTGTTTGGGAGCCGTTTAGGCGCCGGGAGACCAGAGGCGGGAGAGATCGAAGGCGTGAATGTCCTTCAGCAATTCCACGAAGCCTTTGGCGGCATGGTCCAGAGAGGCCTTACCCTTCTCTGCGGTGGCGCGGGCCGCGTTGCCGACGGCGCCTGCCGGGTTGAGATCCTGTGCCTTCCAGCCGAACTGCTGCTGGCCGTGGCCGCGCAGGTATTTGAACTCCTTGATGAAGTCCTGCTGCGCCGACGGAAAGTCGGCGGCCTTCTCCATGCGCACCAGATCCGGCTGCAGGTGCAGCATGATCGAGGTTTCGATGTCGCCACCATGGATGCCGTAAGTGAACTCATCCGCCGGGAAGATGCCTTCCGGCTGGCCGAACCGGGACCAGGCGGTAGCGGTCACCAGCATTTCGTGGCTGATGCGCAGTTCCCGCGCCACGATGTCGATGATCGGCACGTTGCCGCCATGGGAGTTGACCAGCACAAGCTTGCGGATGCCCGCACGGGCGACGCTTTCGCCGATGTCGATCCAGGCGCGGGTCAGCGTCTCCCAGGAGATGGTCAACGTGCCGGGCGAGGAAATGTGCTCGTTCGACTTGCCGATCTGCTGCACGGGCAGAAAGGTGACCGGCAGGTCATCGGGCAGAAGCTCCATCGTCCGGGCAATCTGCCCCTCTGCAATGGCTGTGTCGGTCCATACGGGCAGGTGGGGGCCATGCTGCTCGATGGCGGCCACAGGCAGTACTGCTATCCAGTTGCGCGTGTCGGAGCCGGAAAATTCGGCCGTGGTCATTTCATGCCAGAAACGGCGCGGCAGGGCGGGCATCTCGTGAAACCTTCTGAAGGGACAATCAGGACAGGGTTGCCAGACTAGCCGGGTGCAAGCCTGCCGTCATGCCCCTTGTTGCATCAGGAGAGGCTTGCCCCTGCCTTGCTTCACGCAATTCTGATCAAATGACTTAACGCCCGTTAAGAAACGGGCAATCGGGGAGAGGTATTTTCCTGGCATGGTGAGTGTGCTCGCAGGCCTTTCTGCCGGCATCGGCTCCCGTGCCGATCCGGCCTCGGCTGCCATACGGGATGCTGCTCCTCAAGGTGAACGCGAGGGGCGGGGCGATGCTGCACGCCGCAGTGCGGCCAGCCCCAAGCCGCAGCCGCGCTCTCCGGTGCATCCCCGACGCTTCGCGCGGATGCAGTTCAGTTTCTTCAAGGTTTGAATGAAGACGGCAGCGGCCTGCGCAACGTCCGGCGCAGTCAGAGTGCAGAGGGTGAAGAGCCGCAGGCCCAATCTGCAACGGGTAGTCGCGGCGGCTCTGCCGGCGAAGAAGAAGCGGCTTCTGCCGGGGCGAGGCAGAGTGATGGCGGGAAAGCTGCTGGTCAGGGGGCTCCCCGGCAGCAGAAGAGGGCGGCGGCTCCGGTGGCAGCGATGCGTCCGGCGAAAACCTGACAGAAGAAGAACAGAAGCAGGTCAAGGACTTGCAGGCCCGCGACCGGGAAGTCCGGGCGCATGAGCAGGCTCACGCACGGGTTGGCGGTGCTCATGCCGGTGCGCCCAGCTACACTTTCCAGCAGGGGCCGGACAAGAAACGCTATGCCATTGGCGGCGAGGTGCAGATCGACACCTCCGCCGAGCGGACACCGGAGGCGACTGCCCGAAAGATGCAGATCGTCATTCGAGCGGCAACCGCGCCTGCCGAACCCTCTTCACAGGATCTGCGCGTCGCCCAGCAGGCCCGTGCCACATTGCAGGAAGCGCAAGCGGAGATACGGGCTCAGTCGGCGGAAGAACTGCGTGGTGGTGACGAGGCGAAAGATGCGGGCAGCGCTGACGTGTCTTCCCGCTCTGCGCAGGGGGAAGCGGACAGCGGTGAGCAGGCATCAGGCCGGGGCACTCCCGCGTCCGGGGAGGAGCGGGGTTCCGTTTCGGGAGATGAAGGCGCGGGGGACAGCCGCCGTGCTGACCGGGCCTCCGCCCGTGCCGCCTATGAGCAGGCTCGCTCTCTTTTCGGTGCAGCTTCTTCCAGCCAGCCAGGGCTTGTGGCCTGATCCGCGTCACCATATCTTCACTTGAAAGGTTTCCCCGAGTTGCCTAACTAGCAGGCTCCTCCCTGCCGCCACCGGATTGCTGGCGGCCGCTTTTCAGGAACATTTCCAATGTCCGTTCTCCGCGCGCGCTACGCTGTTGGCGTGGTTTTCCTTGTTCTCGGTACGATGGTTGGTGTCTGGGCTTCGCGCATCCCGGATATCAAGATCATTCTGGGGGTGGATGAGAGCGGCTTCGGCATGGTGCTGCTGATGATGGCTTCCGGTGCCTTCATCTCTCTTCCTGTCACGGGCCGCATGGTCGATGTCTGGGGCGCTGCCCGCATGGCCAAGTTGGCCGTGGCTGTGACGCTGGCGCTGTTTGCCTGCCTTTCCTTCGGCACGTCGGTGGCGCTGATTGCGCCCGTGGTCTTTCTCTTCGGCTTTGCCATGGGCTGCCTTGATGTGTCGATGAATGCCTGGGGCGCGGAAGTGGAGCAGATGCTGGGACGGCCTGTCATGTCCTCCTATCACGGTCTCTACAGCCTTGGCGCAGGTGCTGGGGCTGGCGCGGGTGCTGTCGCCCTTATGCTGGAGTTGACGGTGCCGCAGCATTTTCTGGGCTGGAGCGTGCTTTTGCTGGCTGTCATCCTCTGGGTGTTCCGCACGCCCTGGGTGTCGGTACGGGCTGAGAAGGGCGGCGAAAAGGCACCGCTGATTGCCATTCCACGCGGAGCACTGTT
The DNA here is from genome assembly GCF_050510895.1 of Pannonibacter phragmitetus. Classification (GTDB taxonomy): domain Bacteria; phylum Pseudomonadota; class Alphaproteobacteria; order Rhizobiales; family Stappiaceae; genus Pannonibacter; species Pannonibacter phragmitetus_B. The sequence continues at coordinate 115,489 of NZ_JBNINT010000001.1, forward strand.
CTTTGCCGGTGTCATGGCGCTGGTGGCCGCATTGGCTGAAGGTGCCATCACGGATTGGGCTGCCCTTTATCAGATTCAGGAGCTCGGCATTGACGATTCCACGGCGGCGGTCGGCTTTGCCGTGTTCTCTGTGGCCATGGTGGTGATGCGCCTGTCCGGCGATCAGCTGATTGCCCGCTTCGGCCCTGTGCCGGTCGCCCGGATCAGCGGCATTGCCGCCGTCAGTGGTGCGGCGCTTCTTGTTGCAGGCGGTCCCGTCTGGATGATCTGGGCAGGCTGCCTGATCATGGGGCTTGGCAATGCGGTGATCTTTCCGCTGGCCATGTCACGCGCTGCGGCGGAACCGGGCACGTCCAAGGGCGCGGCGCTGGCTTCCGTCGCCACACTGGGCTATGGAGCTTTCCTCTTCGGCCCGCCGGTTCTGGGCTTCATCGGCCACGCCCTGTCGCTGCGCACATCCTTCCTGCTTGTGGCTCTGCTCGCCCTGCTGATCCCGCTTCTGGCCGGAACGCTGAAGGTCAGCCGCGAGGCCTAAAGGACTGCGCACGGCGGAGCCATTCACGAGGCGGTCACCCCGGCCTTCGAGCCGGGGTCTACTCGCTTCCAGAGCGTAGCTGTTGTCTGAAAGGGTGCGGTAACGCGATTTTACGAGAGCCGCCCGCATGGCGCATCATTTGCCCTCTCTGCAAGCGAGTAGGCCCCGGGTCTGCGCTTCGCTTCGCCCGGGGCGGCGCCGAGGCAAGGGGCGGAGCCTGTTACAAGCGCGGCGTTGCGCCTATGCCCTACAAGCTCTCCAGAAACCGCTTTGCCGCCTTGCCGTGCTCGTGGCGCAGGCGGGCCGTGTCCACGCCGTGGGGCTGGCCGTCCGTTACCTGCCAGGTTCCACCCACCATCACCCGGTCGGCGGCATGGGCGCCGCAGAGGATGAGGGCGGCCAGGGGATCGCCCGCGCCGGAGAAGCGAAGCTCATCCAGCGTGTAGAAGGCAAGATCCGCCATAAGCCCCACCCGGATGGCACCAATGTCATCGCGGCCAAGGCAACGGGCGGAGCCTTCCGTTGCCCAGCGGAATACGTCGTGATGGGTGACCGAGGCTGCATCATAGGTGAGGCGGTTGATCATCAGCGCGTGGCGCAGGCCTTCCATCAGGTTGGAGTTGTCATTGGAGGCCGAGCCGTCGACGCCAAGGCCAACGGGCGATCCGGCCGCTTCCAGCTCCTTCGTACGGCACTGGCCGGAGGCAAGAACCATGTTGGAGGTGGGGCAGTGGCACACACCGACGCAGGCATGGCCGAGGCGCTTCACCTCGTCATCGGTGAAATGGATGCCGTGGGCAAGCCACACCCGGCCGGTCAGCCAGCCGCAGTCTTCCAGATAATCCACCGGGCGGCAGCTGAATTTCTCGACGCAATAGCTGTTCTCGTCGTGGGTTTCGCCCAGATGGGTGTGCAGGCGGCAGTCAAAACGTTCGGCCAGCGCCGCGCTTTCGCGCATCAGTTCCCGCGTTACCGAGAAGGGCGAGCAGGGTGACAGTGCCACCTGCAGCATCGAGCCCTTCGAGCGGTCATGGAACTTCGAAAGCACCCGCTCGCAATCGGCCAGGATCTCATCCTGATCCTGCACCACGCTGTCGGGCGGCAGGCCGCCATCCTTCTGGCTGAGGTTCATGGAGCCGCGGGTGATGGTCATGCGCATGCCAAGGCGCGCGGCCTCTTCGGCCTGAATGTCCATCGCCGCCTCAAGGCCGGCCGGATAGACATAGTGGTGGTCAGAGGCCGTGGTGCAGCCGGACATCAACAGTTCGGTCAGCGCAAGCCGGGTGCCAAGGCGGAAGGTCTCCGGCGTCACGTTGCGCGCCCAGATGGGGTAAAGCGCCTGCAGCCAGGGAAACAGCTCTTTGTTGATCGCCTGCGGGTGGGCGCGGGTCAGCGTCTGGTAGAAGTGGTGATGGGTGTTGATGAGGCCGGGAATGACCACGTGCCGTGAGGCATCAAAGGTGGCCTGAACCGGCAGCATGGGCTCGCGGCCCTTCCCCACCAGTTCCACGATGACGCCGTCTTCCACGACGATGCCCCGTTCCGCTCCTTCGGCGAGAATGGCAATCGGGTCCTTGATCCACAAACGCATGTCCGGTCTGGTCCTTCTGAAGCTGGACCTGCGGGCTTGGATAGCAGGCACTTGCCTGCCCGAGTTCCGCACAGGATTTCACCGGGGGCGCAACCGGTCACTGCAAGCCTTTAGTGCTACAGGCAGTCATGAATGCGCACGCGGGTTTCTGGCACGGCTTCAAGGCTTCTGTCGAGGCTGTCTCTCCAGTCTGGGCTGCCGTTTCTCGGCCATGTTCAACAAAAATTGTTTCTGTTGAACATGGCTGCTTTCGTTGCATCTCAGTCCGCCCTGGCGGCAATCACTTCCACTTCCACGACGAACTCCTCCCGCGTGAAGCCGCCGACGATCATCAGTGTGGAGGCGGGAGGAGGTGTGGCGGTGAACTCGTCGCGGGTTTTCATGTAGCCTTGCATGTGCTCGCGTCCGGTGACGAAGGCATTGATACGCACGATGTCGGCAAGGCTCATGCCTGCGGCCGCGAGGATCTCGCGGATATTGCCAAAGCATAACCGCGTCTGGGCCTCGACGCCCGGCGGGATCACGTCATCCGGCCCAATGCCAAGCTGGCCGGAAGTGAAGACCAGCCGGTGTCCGGCAGGCACTTCGATGCCGTGGCTGTAGCGGGCGAAAGGTGGACGGATGGTGGCTGGCGTAACGGAGTGTGTCATGAAGCCTCTGGCGGGTCGCAGCCGGATGGCTGCCGGGTGGTTTGGGCGCTTGTGAAGGCCAGAGTGCCGCCGGGACTGCGTCTGCGCAAGAGTTGCGCATGCTGATCCGAGTGGCAAATGCCTGCAGATTGTGCAAGCCTGCAACCGCCTGGAGCCGATCCAGCGGGGGCGGAAGTGCCCAAGCGGCAGACAGATGACGGGAAGCCGCCATTGAATCTGCAAGTTACAGCCGGACAACGGCTGGCATGGGGCTTGCAGCGTCAGTTCAGCGTGATTGCCTGAACCGCTCCAAGGGCCTGAGGAGGCACAGCGGCAGAGCTTTAAAAAGCAATACGGAGGCGGAAGACAACATGCGCTTTTTGACTTCTCTTGGCGGGGCTGCAGCCCTTGGCCTCGTGCTGTCCAGTCAGGCTTTTGCTCTGGATGAAATCAAGTTCGCCACCAACTGGCTGGCTCAGGCCGAACATGGCGGCTTCTATCAGGCAGTCGCCGATGGGACCTATGAGAAATACGGCCTGAAGGTAGAGATCGTGCAAGGCGGCCCGCAGGCGGCCAGCCGGGCGCTGATGCTGGCAGGCAAGGTCGAGTTCTACATGGCCGGCAACATGCTGCAGCCGCTCAATGCGCTGGCCGAGGATATTCCGGTCGTTGAAGTGGCGGCCATCTTCCAGAAGGACCCTCAGGTTCTGATCGCCCATCCCGATGCCGGGCTGGAAAAATTCGAGGATCTGGCGAAGCTCCCCACGATCTTTATGGGCACGGATGGCTTTGCCTCCTACTTCCAGTGGATGAAGTCGGCCTATCCGGGTTTCAAGGATGAGCAGTACAAGCCATATGCCTTCAACCCCGGTCCGTTCCTCGCCGACAAGCAATCGGCGCAGCAGGGCTATATCACCTCCGAGCCCTATGCCGTTGAAAAGGAAGGCGGCATCAAGCCGAAACTGTTCCTGCTGGCTGACTATGGTTTCGAGACCTATTCCACCCTCATCGAGGGGCGCAAGGATTACGTTGAGGCCAACAAGGATCTGACACAGCGCTTTGTCGATGCCACCATCGAGGGCTGGTACAATTATCTCTACGGGGACAACACGGCGGCCAACGAGCTGATCAAGAAAGACAACCCGGAGATGACGGACGACCAGATCGCCTTCTCCATCGAAACCATGAAGTCCTTCGGTCTCGTGGAATCGGGCGAGGCGCTGGACAAGGGCATTGGCTGCATGACGGACGCCAAGCAGCAGGCCTTCTATGACAGCATGGTCAAGGCGGGCGTGGTGAAGGACGGGATCGACATCAAGTCGATCTACACCACCGAATTCGTCTGCAAGGGCGTGGGCATGAACCTGAAGAAGTGACACTCTGCTCCAGCAGGCGGCATTCGCATGCTGCCTGCTGCCAGCCGCCGCTCATGTGATGCAGCCGATGCATCCGTGAGCCGGTGTCCTGTTGTCTATCTGTCAGGGAGCCTGTGTCAGGGCATGTCCGAATTGTCTCATTCTGCCGCTTTCGCCGCAGCTGCGCCCCATGTTGGGTCCTCCCGTCCGCTTGTACGTCTCAATCGCATTTCCAAGGTCTTCTCCAGTGGCACCGTTGCTCTGAAGGACATGACGCTGGATGTGGGGCAGGGGAGTTCATCAGCCTTCTGGGCCCCTCCGGCTGTGGCAAATCCACGGCACTGCGCATCATTGCGGGCCTTGGCGACATTTCCTCCGGCGCGCTGGATTGGCCAACGTCGGACCATGACGCGCTGGGCAAGGCGCATCCGGAAATCAGCTTCGTCTTTCAGGAGCCGACCTTGATGCCCTGGGCAACGGTCTTTGCCAATGTCTGGCTGCCGCTGCGGCTCAAGGGGTCTCAAAGGACGCCGCGCGCGAAAGGGTGAGCGAAGCGCTGGAGATGGTGGGGCTGGGCCAGTTCCACGAGGCCTATCCGCGGGAACTTTCCGGCGGCATGAAGATGCGCGTTTCCATCGCCCGTGCGCTGGTGACGCGGCCAAAGCTGCTGTTGATGGATGAGCCTTTCGCGGCGCTCGATGAAATCACCCGCTTCAAGCTGAACAATGACCTGCTGCGCCTGTGGGAGCGGTTCGGCTGGACAGTCATCTTCGTCACACACTCGGTCTATGAGAGTGTCTATCTGTCGAACCGCATTGTCGTCATGGCGGCCCGGCCAGGGCGTGTGGTGAGTGATCTTGTGGTGGATGCGCCCTATCCGAGGGATGAGGAGTTCCGCACGTCGTCCATCTACAACGACTATTGCCGCCAGACCTCGGCGGCCCTGCATGCGGCCATGGATGTGAGGGACCACCTATGACGGCAGCTGAGAAGAGCGAAACGGCTGACAGCGCGGCGATGGGGGCTCGGAGCTTCCGCCTGTCTCCGGAGTGCCGGATCTGGCGGGCAGGCTGCTGCGTATCGGTGTTCCCGCGCTGATGCTGGGGCTGCTGGTGCTGGCCTGGGCCTGGTATGTCAGCGCCTATAACGTGCCGCATTACATTCTGCCCAGCCCGGCCCGGGTTGCTCAGTCGCTTTACAATGACTGGGGCACCCTGTCCGGAGCGCTCTGGGTCACGGTGAAGATCACGCTCACCGCGTTGTTGCTGGCGCTTGCCGGAGGCGTGGGGCTGGCAGTGCTGATGACGCAGTCGCGCTGGATCGAGCTCGCGATCTACCCTTATGCGGTAATCCTGCAGGTGACGCCGATTGTCGCCATTGCGCCGCTGATCCTCATCTATGCGCCAACAACACAGACTGCGCTGCTGATCTGCGCCTTCATTGTCGCCTTCTTTCCGGTGCTGTCCAACACGACGCAAGGGCTGAAGTCGACGGATCATAACCTTCTGAACCTGTTCGAGCTTTATGGCGCGAGCCGCTGGCAGACGCTGCTTTATCTGAAGCTGCCCGCCGCGCTGCCCTATTTTCTGGCTGGCCTCCGCATCGCAGGCGGACTGGCGCTGATTGCTGCCGTGGTGGCCGAGTTTGCGGCAGGTTCAGCCGGTGCGCAGTCCGGCCTTGCCTACCGCCTGCTGGAAAGCCAGTTCCGGCTCAACATTCCGCGGCTCTTTGCGGCTTTGATCCTCCTGTCCCTGACGGGTGTTGTGATCTTTGCAGCAACCAGCCTTGTTTCGCATCTGTTGCTGCGGCGCTGGCATGAAAGCGCCATCCGCAGGGAGAATTGACATGACCTGGCTGCTGAAGGCCCCGGTGCGCGGCACCGCCCGTTTCCAGCGCGCAAGAGTGCCCGCTTCCCTCCTGCCGGACCACGTGGCAGGCAGCGATCCGGCTGCATTGGTGCAGGTCGATATCGAAGTGCGCGATGGCCGTATCGAGATGATCCGCCCCTCCGGCGGTATTCCGGCGGCGCCCTGCGGTGACTGCCATGATCTGGATGACGGCATGGTTCTGCCAGGCCTCATCGACATGCACACCCATCTCGACAAGGGCCACATCACGCCGCGCCGTCCCAATCCGGATGGCACCTTCATGGGAGCGCTGACGTCCGTCGGGCTTGATCGCATGGCCAACTGGACGGCGGCAGATGTGCGGGCGCGCATGGAGTTTTCGCTCCGCTGTGCCTATGCGCAGGGCACGGTGATGATCCGCACCCATCTCGACAGCCTGCCGCCTCAGGAGACGATTTCCTGGCCCGTGTTCCAGGAAGTGCGCGAGGACTGGGCAGGCCGGATCGAGCTGCAGGCCGCCTGCCTCTTCGGCATTGACCGGCTGGATGCGGATGATGGCTATCTGACCGCAATCGCAGACCGGGTGTCCCGCGCTGGTGGCGTGCTCGGGGCTGTCACCTACATGATCCCGCGCCTCAACGAGCATCTGGACGCCATATTCCGTGCCGCTGCCGAACGGAACCTGCCGCTCGACTTCCATGCGGATGAGACCGGAGACACCGGTGCCCGAACCCTGCACCATATTGCCGAAGCGGCCATCCGCAACGGCTTCAAGGGGCAGGTCGTGGTGGGGCATTGCTGCTCCCTCGCGCTGCAGGAACCGGACGAGATCGGCCGCACGCTGGATCTGGTGGCAGAGGCCGGGCTTGGCATCGTGTCCTTGCCCATGTGCAACATGTATCTGCAGGACCGGCAGGCAGGGCGCACACCGCGCTGGCGCGGTGTTACGCTGTTGCATGAGATGAAGGCGCGCGGCATTCCGGTGGCCGTTGCCTCCGACAACACCCGCGATCCCTTCTACGCCTATGGCGACATGAACCTGATCGAGGTCTACACCCAGGCAACGCGCATCCTGCAACTGGATCATCCGGTAGGCGACTGGATCAACACGGTGACGCGGACACCGGCGCAGCTGCTTGGCCGGTCTGATCTGGGCAGGCTGACGGAAGGCGCGCCGGCCGACATGGTGCTGCTGCGGGCGCGCAACTGGAGTGAGCTTCTGTCCCGTCCGCATGGGCTGAAGGCGGTGCTGCGCCATGGCCGGACCATCGACATGACCTTGCCGGACTACCGCGAACTTGACCCTCTGATGACCAATGCCGTGACACTTGAACGGGGAGCTGCTGAATGAGTGCGCTCGAAAAGCTGAAGGCGGACCTCGCCGGGATTGCCATGGAGGACAATCCGCAGATCGTGAAACAGAAGAGCCGCGATTTCTTCTGGTATTCGCCGGTTCTCAAGCAGCAGCTGGACCACGTGACGGGTGATCTGGTGGTGACGCCCAAGTCCGAGGCGGAGGTGATCGAGGTTCTGAAGGCTTGCTACGCCCTCGATATTCCGGTGACGGTGCGCGGCGCTGGCACCGGCAACTACGGCCAGGCCATGCCGCTGTCGGGCGGTGTCATTCTCAATCTGGCCGAAATGAACAAGGTGAAGTCCATCCGTCCCGGCGTTGTGGTGGTCGAGCCGGGGGCGATCATCTCGAAGATTGATGACGAGACCCGCGCCCATTCCGGGCAGGAACTGCGGCTGCACCCTTCCACCTATCGCACGGCCACGATCGGTGGCTTCATTGCGGGCGGCTCCGGGGGCGTCGGCTCAATCAACTGGGGCGGGCTGCGCGATCTTGGCAATGTGCTGCGCCTGCGCGTCATCACCATGGAGGCCGAGCCGAAGGTGCTGGAGATGACTGGCCATGACCTGCACAAGGTCATGCATGCCTATGGCACCAACGGCGTCATCACCGAGGTGGAGATGCCGCTGACGGCTTCTTATGACTGGGTGGACGTGGTCGTCGGCTTCGATGCCTTTATGGACGGCGTGCGCTTTGCCGATGCGCTGGGCAATCAGGATGGATTGCTGGTCAAGGAAATCGCCCCCATCGCCGCGCCCGTGCCGCATGACTATTTCCTGCGGCATCAGAAATATATCCGGCGCGATCAGTCGGTGGTGGTGGTGATGGTGGCCTCCTTCGCCATGGATGCCTTTGCCGCCTTCACCGCAGCGGACCGGCGCGCCTCGATCCTCTACCGTTCGGATCTGGCCGATGAGGCGACGCGAAAGTCTCTGCCGCCGGCCTATGAGCTGGCCTGGAACCACACTACCTTGCGCGGGCTGAGGGTTGATCCCTCGATCACTTATCTGCAGGTGCTCTATCCCTTCCCCGATCACGTGGAGAAGGTGCGCCGCATGTGTGAGCTCTTCGGTGATGAGGTGCCGGGGCATCTGGAGTTCGTGCGTTTTGACGGCAAGATCACCTGCTTTGGCCTGCCTATCGTGCGCTACACCTCCGAAGAGCGGCTGAACGAGATCATCCGCCTTCACGAGGAGGGCGGTTGCCCGATCTTCAACCCGCACCGCTACACGCTGGAAGAAGGGGCATGAAGCAGACCGACGAGGTGCAGCTTGCCTTCAAGCGGCAGGCGGACCCCAAGGGCCTGCTCAATCCGGGCAAGATGATTGCCTGGGAAGACCCGTCCTACGATTTCCGCAGTGGCAAGGTGTTCCTCTTTCCGGGCCTTGCCCGCGCCTGAGATGCGGTTCGCGGCCCCTCTCCACTTGACCAGTCATTTGATCCGGCCAGCTGTTGTGCTGGCCGGGATGCCGGAGGCATCAAGGTGAAGGCACTCGTCGTCTATTCGCATCCCGTTCCGGAAAGCTTCAATGCCTCAATGCGTGATCATGTTGTCTCGGTGCTTCAACAGGCCGGGCATGAGGTGCGCTTGATCGATCTCTATGCCGAAGGTTTTGACCCTGCCATGAGCGCGGAAGAGCGGCGCGGCTATCACGATCTGGAGAGCAACGTGCTGCCCGTGAAGGCGCATGTGGAAGCAATCCTGTGGTGCGACATGATGGTGTTTGTCTATCCGACCTGGTGGTTCGGGCTTCCTGCCATGCTCAAGGGCTGGTTTGACCGGGTCTGGGTGCCGCATGTCACCTTCGAGATGCCGTCCGAGCACACCGGCATGCGGCCGAAAATGCAGCATATCCGCAAGATCGCCATCGTCACCACCTGCGGGGCAAGCTGGTTTGTTTCCAAGCTGATGGGCGAGCCGGGACGCAAGACCATCATGCGGGGGCTGCGTGCGCTCTGCGCACCGCGCTGCAAGACGCTTTACCTTGCCCACTACAGGATGGACAGTTCCACGCCGGAAAGCCGCGGCCGCTATGTGAAAAAAGTTGCAGCAAAGCTCGCAAAATTCTGAGCCGGGGCACAGAGTGTCATTTGACGGTTAAACAACGCGGCTAGGGTGCCGGCGAAACGGCGTTCTCTTCCGGTGCGCCGTGCTGGCCATTTCCACTGCGGAGCGAGCGATCATGGCATTCAGTTACAAGAAGAGCGTCACCTTCCGGCTGCTGCAGGCTGCCAAGGCCCAGCGGGCGCGGGCCGGGACCCATCTGATGCGCGCGGGTCTGCATCCGGGCCAGGAACTTGTGCTGAAGGTGCTGGCTGACAGCGATGGCCGCACCATGAGCCAGCTTGCGCTGGCGCTCGGCGTCCAGCCGCCCACCGTGACCAAGATGGTCACCCGCCTGTCCGCGCAAGGGCTCGTCCGCCGCCAGATCTCCGATACGGACGGGCGCCTTGCCCGCGTCTTCCTCACCGATGAGGGGCGTGACCGGATCGAGGCTGTCGACAAGGCCTGGAAGCGCCTCGAGAAGGAAGCCATCGCCGGTCTTGACGACAAGGACCGCAAGCGCCTGAAGAAGCTGCTGCGCCAGATCGAGAAAAACCTCTCCCTGTCTCTCGATGATGATGATGGCGACGAAGAGCTGCTGGAGCCGGATGAGGACGATGCGCCCAAGGCAGCCGTGATCGCGCTGGCCGCGGCGGAAAGCTGAGACCCTTCCCAATTTGAGCTGCCGTTCACAGAAGAACAGCAGCTCGTTGCAAGGCTGCCATACCGAAAGGGCAGGGCGAACCGTACCGTTCGGTCTGTTTGTGGGCTTCCGTTCTCCGGACACTCGCTCTAAGGTGCTGAAGCGGCGCCGTTTTGGGCGCGGGCGTTTCTGGAAGAAAATCCATGACCAGCATTCCGGATGGATCCGGCTCAGGGCAGCGTGAGGAATCGCGCAGCCAGCTCATCGGTATCGGCATGCTTCTGCTTGCCTGTTTCCTCTTTGCGGGCCTTGATGCCACGGCCAAATATCTGGTCCGCGACCTGCCGGCCTTTCAGGTCGTGTGGGTGCGCTTTGTCACGCATATGGTGCTGGCTTTCTTCCTGTTCCGCATCTGGGCGCATCCGGAGTATTTCCGCACGGACCGGCCAGTGCTGATGATCCTGCGCGGCTTTTGCCTGCTCGGAAACACCTCGTTCAATTTCCTTGCCATGCGGCATCTGCAGCTGGCCGAAACCATGTCGATCATGTTTGCCGGTACCATTCTGGTGACGGCGCTGGCCGTGCCGATGCTGGGTGAAAAGGTTGGACCCCGGCGTTGGGCGGCCGTGTTTGTCGGTTTCATCGGCGTGCTGGTCATCGTGCAGCCCGGCTCCGGCCCGCTCAACTGGGCGGTGATCTATTCGCTGCTGTCGATGGTCTGCTACTCGCTTTACACGCTGCTGACGCGCATGCTCTCGACCACCGATTCCACCCTGAGCATGCTGATCATTCCTGCCGCCGTGGCGTCTCTGGCGATGGCGCCGGGCGGCATTTCCGTGTGGCAGGCACCGCCGAGCCTGTTCCATTGGGGGCTGATGCTTGGCACTGGCGTATTTGGCGGGTTGGGGCACTGGATCCTGATCAGCGCCTACCGCCGTGCGCCCGCATCGGTGCTGGCGCCTTTCACCTATGTGCAGATCATCTGGATGATCGGTCTCGGCTATCTCGTCTTTTCTGACCTGCCGGGCAGCTCCACCCTGATCGGTGCGTCCATCGTCGTCTGCTCCGGGCTCTACATTCTCTACCGCGAGCAGATCGTCAAAAAGCGGTAGGCCTCCGCTCGCCGGATCTCCCCAGTCTTTTCCGTTGACGCCTCGCGGCAGGAATGCTCTGAAATTCCTGCAAGGGCTTGGCGAAGATCGGGGGCGTTCTCGTGCAAAGATGGGGCTTATCAGGACTGCGGGCGCTGGTGCTCGTAATGCCGCTGGCCGGTTGCGCCGGCCTCGGGTTGACGGACGGCGATGCACCGGCAACGCCGGCCCAGGCGGCCGGGTTTCAGCCGGGCAGCGAGGAAGAGTTCATGCTGAATGCGGGCCGCCGCATCCACTTCGCCGAAGGCTCGGCGGCCATTTCCCCTGAGGCCGAAGCTATCCTGATCCGGCAGGCCGCCTGGCTCAATGCCTATCCGCAGTGGCTCGCCAAGGTTCAGGGGCACGCCGATGATCCTGGCGGAGAAGCTGCCAACAAGCGCCTGTCCGAGCAGCGGGCAAAGGCCGTCTTCGAAAAGCTGGTGGCCCTGGGCGTGGATCCGCAGCGGCTGTGGTTCAAGGGCTATGGCATCGAACGGCCGGAAACCGACTGTGATCCTCAGGATTGTGCCCGGATGAGCCGTCAGGTCACGGTCAATCTGCGTAATGAGTTTGACGACAGTGCGCCGCAATTCAAACGGTTTGGCCGGTAAGTGCGCCGCATGGCTTGCACTTCCCGTTGATGCCCCGCATGCTCGATAGAACTTGCGATTCAGGGCCTTGCCGGTCTATCAGCCTTTTGTCTGGCTGGTTCCCCGCAAGCGGGCCGGAATTGCTTTGGCGCATGTGAGGGACGGCGCGTATGGGTGCAGACACGCCCCGTGACGAAATGGGTGGCGATGGCGACGACACGCCGCGCGGCAAACGGCTGACACTCAGCGACATTGCCGACAGGCTTGGTGTGTCCACGGCCACGGTGTCCCTTGCCCTGCGCGATTCGCCGCTGGTGGCCTCGGCCACGCGCGACAAGATCAAGGAAATGGCCCGTCAGGTCGGGTATATCTACAACCGCTCGGCTGCTTCCCTGCGCACCGCCAAGACGCAGATCGTCGGCGTTGCGGTGCATGACATCATCAATCCCTACTTCGCCGAGATCTTCCGCTCGCTGGAAGATGTTCTCGAAGCGCAGGGGCAGATGGTCTTCATCTGCAATCACCGCGACAACGTGGAGCGCCAGCGCGCCTTTGTGGATGCGCTGATGCAGCACCGTGCTGACGGGCTGATCCTGTGCTCATCGGTGGGCACCACGGCGGACGAGATCAACAGGCTGACCGATCAGGGCATCCCGGTCACGCTGATGTGCCGTGATGTGGAAGGGGCAAGGGCCCCGGCCGTGCGCGGCGACGACGAACTGGGCGGCGAGATGATCACCCGGCATCTGATCGCGCAGGGGCACCGCCATATCGCCATGGCTGGCGGACGGCGCGGCAGCTCCACCGGGCGTGACCGCAATGCGGGCTGGCGCAAGGCGCTGGCGGAAGCTGGCATCGACCCGGATACGCAGATCGACATTCCCGAACTCATGACCCAGGCTGATGGCCGTGAGGCTGCCCCGCGCATTCTCTCCACTGGCGAGCGTCCAACCGCTGTCATGTGCTTCAATGATCTTGTGGCGCTCGGCATGATGCCCGCGCTGCGCCGTGCCGGTGTGGAGCCGGGGCCGGATATTGCGGTCACGGGTTACGACGATGTGGACGGCGCGGCCTCACGCACGCCTTCACTCACCACCATCGCCAGCCACCCGGATGAAATCGGCCGCCGTGCCGCTGACCTCATCCTGCGCCAGATCGGCGGCGAGCGCGTGTCCAACACGCTGCATCTGATCCCGCCTGATCTGAAGATCCGCGACAGTTCCCCGCCCCCGGCGTCCGTCTCGGCAGCAAGCTTTAGAGGCTTTCCATCCGGCAATTGGGATGAGGGCCGTGCTGTGCCATATGCCCGGTTCCGCCCCCTTGGCGCGGACGTGCAGTTCGTGCAAAGCTTGGCGCCCAACATGTTCTGTGGCCAAAGGTTCCAAAGCCCCGAATGTCCAAGCCGATTGTTCTTGTCACCGCCGATGTGAAACCCGTTGACGGCTACCGCTGGCATGCGGCTCCTTCGACCTATCTGGAAGCCGTGCTGAACGGCGCTGGCGCCATTCCGTTGATCCTGCCATCTCTCGGCAGTGCGCTGGATATTGACGCGGTGCTGGACCGGGTGGATGGGGTGCTGGCTACCGGTTCGCGCTCCAACGTCAATCCGGACCTTTATGGCGGCGACGCCACGGAGGAGAACGGTCCCTATGATCCGGACCGCGATGCCACCTCCCTGCCGCTGCTGCGCCGGGCGCTGGAAAAGGGCTTGCCGGTCTTTGCCATCTGCCGGGGCATGCAGGAGCTGAATGTCGCCTTCGGCGGCACACTTCTGACGGAAATTCAGGAGATGGACGGGCGCAGCGATCACCGGGCTCCTGTCTCGGACAAGCAGGAAGAACGTTTCGCTCTCGCCCACACGGTCGAGGCCCGCGCAGACGGTCAGCTTGCGGCAGCCATTGGGGAAGCGCAGTTCAAGGTGAACTCGCTGCACCGTCAGGGCCTCGGCGTTCTGGGTCAGGCTCTGGTGGTGGAAGCCACTGCCGAGGATGGCACCATCGAGGCCGTCTCCGTGGAGGGGCGCGGAACTTCGCCATCGGCACCCAGTGGCACCCGGAATACTGGGTCAGCTGCGACACACCCTCACAAAAGCTGTTCGCCGCCTTTGGCGAAGCCGTGGAAGCCTATCGCCGCAAGCGCGGCGAAGGCTGATCAGGCTGGGACAGTGCCCCAGCCGATCATGGCAATCAGCAGCGTGAGGCCCAGAAGGAACACGGCTGCAGCGGCGGCAATCTCGATGCCCCGGTGCACCCGGTAGGCCCACACCCCATCGGATCCGGCAAGACGCGCCGCAAGCCCCTTGGCCCCGACAGCCAGCGTGGCAAGAACCGACACGGTGATGCCTGTACCCACGGCCATGGTCAGGGTAGAGGCGATGCCAGCCAGGATCATGCCCTGCGACAGGGCAAAGACCAGCACGATCAGCGCACCCGAACAGGGCCTGAGACCAATGGCCAGAATGATCGAGAGCGCACGGCCCGGCGTCAGACGCCCGGCCACCATGTCTGCGGTGGGCGCATGCACATGGCCGCAGGTGGCGCAGGCGCCATCATCCCCCGGCAGATGCACATGATCATGCCCCGCAGGCGTGCCAAGCACGAGCGGACGGAACGCCTTGACCCAGAGCAGCCAGGCGCCCATCGCGGTGACCATCAGATAGGAACCCATTTCCAGCCATAGCGCCGTCTTCTGCATCGCAATCGAGGTGAGGTTGAAGACCACAGCAACGCCGCAGACGATCAGAATGGCCGTCAGCGCCTGGGCAAAAGCCGAGGCAAAGGAGAGCATGATGCCCTTCTTCAGCGTGTCCTCGCTGGCCAGAACATAGGAAGAGATCACCGCCTTGCCGTGGCCCGGCCCCGCCGCATGGAAAATGCCATAGGCGAAAGACAGGAACGCCAGCAGCCAGCCCGCATCCGGGCTGTTGCGGAAGCTGCGCAGGGCGGAAATGAGCTTCTGATAGAACTCCGTCTGATAACGGGCAACTTCGGCAAAGAAGCTGCCGACGAGCGCGTTGTTTTTGAGCGCGGTGGACGGCACGCCTTCCATGGGCGCTGATGGCATCTGGGACGCAGCTTCTGCCTGACGGTCTGCGGCCGGCGCATCTGCGTTGGTTTCTGCAGCAGCCGTCTGGCTCTCGCTCTGGCTCTGGCCGTTGAGCGGCGTAACTGGCGGGAACGGCGGCTTGGATGCAACGGCACCGGCTGCGTTCTGTCCGCAATTGACGATCATCTGATTGACGAGAGCTGCAGCCACATCGGCCAGCTCCGGCGGCAACTCACGCTGGTCTGCGCCGACCTGTGCAAGCGCAGCGGCCGTGGAAGCATCCAGCGGAGGCGGCTCGCGGCGGGTGACCGTGCAGGAAGCCGGAGCGTTGATCAGCCCCGTCGCATCGGGCGCCTTGGCAAAACGGAAGTCGACGTAATAGGTCGGATCATAGACATCGAGCGTGATTGTATTGGCGAGATCCGACGGCTCCTTCAGCGGCAGCAGGAAATGCAGTTCCAGCAGCTTGACCGTCGTCATCATCGGCTTGCCGGTGCGCTCGGCATCTTCCTTGATGGCGTCGATGTCTTCCTGCTTCATCGCCCAGTATTCCGTGATGGGCACTTCCACCACCTCAAGCCAGTAGACCTCCGGCCTGTTGAAGTCGAACTCCACCTTGGTGTTGTCGCCAAAGGTGAAGAAACCGAACTCCTCCATGCTTTCCACGTTGACCTTGGCAAGGTCTGCCAACTCCTCCCGGCTGAAGATGCCATCGCCATTGGCATCAAAGCCCTGAATGGCAAAGGCCGTGTAGGCGTCATCGAAGCGAAAGACCTGATCCACTGCCGTGATGAGGCCATCGTCATTCACCACGAGCTTTGAGCGGGCCTCGACGAAGACGTGAGGATGGGCAGAGGCACTGCCGGCAGCCAGCAGGAACAGGCATATCATCAGCACAATGCCAGCCATCGTTGCAGCGGCGCGGCCCGGCAAGGATAGGGCCGCAGGCGTGTGGGCAGCATGTATGGTGACAGCGGAGCTTGCAGCGATGGGCATGCGCGATTCCATTTTGCTTCCGGCCAGTTTCCAGCCTGATTCTGGACAGGCTCATTGCCTTGAGAAGGGGCAGGACAGTGACATTCCGCAAGCGTCTTTTGCGTCGCGGCAAAAAGAATCGCAGCTTTTTTCCGGATTTTTGCATCAGTTGAGATGGTTTTCCTCAGCGGGGCTGATCTGTCGCAAGATGAGTTACAAATTTCCGGTCAGATCGGACATTTTCTCCCTCATCAGCCTTCGTTTCAACGGCCTTCTGCGTCAGCAGAACAGGACCTGGCATGAGAGTGAGGATCATGAACGCCCCGTCCCGTAACGCTCCCTTTTCCACGCAAGGGATGACCGCCTTCGATCACCCGGAATTTTCCGGTCACGAACAGGTCGTGTTTGCTCATGACCGGGAAACCGGTCTGCGTGCCATTCTGTGTGTTCATGACAGCCGCCTGGGTCCGGCGCTCGGCGGCTGCCGCATCTGGCACTACGCGACGTCGGAGGACGCGCTGCGCGATGCCCTGCGGCTGTCACGCGGCATGACTTACAAGAATGCTCTTGCCGGGCTTGATCTGGGCGGCGGCAAGGCGGTGATCATTGCCGATCCGCGCAAGGACAAGACGCCAGCGCTGATGCGCGCCTTCGGCCGCCATGTGGCGTGCATGAACGGGTCCTACATCACGGCAGAGGACGTTGGCGTTTCGGCAGAGGATATGGAAGAAGTGGCCCGCGAGACGGCGCATGTGCGTGGCACCCGCGCCACCGGCCTTGGCGACCCGTCTCCCTATACGGCGCTTGGTGTCTTCGCCGGCATCCGCGCCGCGCTCGCCCATGTCAACGGCACGGACAGCCTGAACGGCAGCACCGTCTCGGTTCAGGGGCTCGGCCATGTGGGCTTTGATGTGGCGCGCCAGTTGAAGGCTGCCGGGGCCCGGCTCATCGTCTCCGACATTCACCAGCCAGCCGTAGACCGCGCCGTGGCGGAACTGGAAGCCGTGGCCGTCTCTCCGGCAGAGGCCCACGCCGTGGAAGCTGATGTCTTTGCCCCTTGTGCCCTTGGCGCGGTGCTGAATGCCGTCACCATTCCGCAGATCAAGGCGAAGATCGTCGCCGGTGCCGCCAACAACCAGCTCGCCACTCCGGCGGATGGTCAGGCGCTGAAGGACCGCGGCATTCTCTATGCGCCGGACTATGCGATCAATGCAGGCGGCGTCATTTCCATCGCACTGGCAACGCCGGGCGGTGACGATGCACTGGTCCGTGAAAAAACGCTCGCCATCGGCACAACCCTCACCCGCATCTTCCAGCGCGCTGATGCTGAAGGCCTGCCCCCGGAGACGGTCGCAGACCGCCTCGCCGAAGAACGGCTTGCGGCTGCGGGCAAGTAAGAGGCTGGGGCAGCGGCTAGGAAGACAGCTTCCGCCGCTGCCCCTCAGCAGCTTTGCCCGCCTTGCGCATGTTGCCGAACCATTGGGTGAGGAAATCGACGAAAGAGCGCACCTTGCCGGAAAGATGGCGGCGGTGCGGGTAAACGGCATAGATCGCCGGGCCGTCATGCTCATAGTCTTCCAGCACGATCTGCAACCCGCCTGCCTTGATGTCGTTGTAGACGAACATCATCGGCGTGCGCAGAAAACCCAGATGGCACATGGCAGCGTCGCGGGCCGCAGAGGCACTGTTGACTTCAATCCGCCCTTTCACGGGAACAGTGACCCTGTCTCCCTTGTCCATGAAAATCCAGTTCGACTTGAACCGGTAATTCGTGTCCACGATGCAGGGCATGTTGGACAGTTCAGAAGGGTGCTTTGGCGTGCCGTGGTCCGCCAGCACCTGCGGCGTTGCGCAGACGACCGTGCGGAAGGGTGAAATCTTGCGGGCGATCAGGCTGGAATCCTCCAGATCCGTCACGCGAATGGCCAGGTCAAAGCCTTCTTCCACCAGATCGACGAACCTGTCATCCAGCCGCAGATCGATGGTGATGGCCGGTTCCGCCACCAGAAACTCCATGATTGCCTGATTGATGAAGCCATCGCCCATGGATCGCGGAGCCGAGACACGCAGGCGTCCACGCGCCTCGTGGTGGGTGGACTGGACGGAAGCCTGCAGGTCATCAATACGCTGCAGGATGTCGCTGGCTTCCTTGTAATAGGCCTCACCCACTTCGGTCAGGGAGATCTGCCGCGTGGTGCGGTTCAGCAGCCGCACGCCCAGTTCGTCTTCCAGCTCGCCGATATATTTGGACACCAGCGCCTTGGAGCGGCCCATTTCCCGGGCAGCGGCGGAAAACCCGTTGCTGTCCACCACCTGAATGAAGCAGCGCATGCGCGTGATGGCATCCATATGTCGTCTCTCCTTCCGGTGCGTGCCCTAGGCCGCAGCCGCCCCGCCGTCCGAGCGCGGATCATGCGCGCCCTCAAAGCCGCCACGCAAGCCGCGCACGATCATGCCCGCATGCCCCATGGTATCGGAATAGGCCTCATTCATCACAACCACGTCATGCCCCGCCCGTTTCAGCGCCTCGACAAGATCCGGATCGAAGCGTGATTCGAGCCGGAGCGAGGTATTGGCATCGCCCCAGGTGCGGCCCAGCAGCCAGCGCGGCGCATCAATGGCCTCGCCCACCGGCATTCCGTTCAGCACATGGCGCACGAAAATGGCTGCCTGCGTCTGCGGCTGGCCTTCGCCGCCCATGGTGCCATAGGTGACAAGCCGCCCATCGGAAAGCCGCGCCATCGCCGGGTTGAGCGTGTGGAACGGCAGACGCCCCGGCTCCAGCGCGTTGAGCGCCTCCGGGTGCAGCGAGAAGCTGGCGCCGCGGTTCTGCCAGGTAATGCCGGTGCGCGGCAGCACGCAGCCCGAGCCGAACTCCCAATAGACCGACTGAATGAAGGAAACGGCGCAGCCCTTGGCGTCAATGGCGCCCATCCAGATGGTGTCGCCGAGCGTGGATTTTACGGGCCAGTCTAGCGCACGGTTGGCGCTGATGTCGGACGCCGTGCGCTCGAGCCAGGCTTCTTCGAGGAAAGGTGATACGGGCTCTGGCAGGCGGTCAGGATCGGTCACAACACGGTCGCGTACGAGAAAGGCGCGCTTCGTTGCTTCCACCAGCCCATGCACCATGGCAAAGCTTTCCGGCCGTGCTGCTGGCAGGCGGTCCTGCAGGCCGAGGATCAGCAGCGAGGCGAGGCCTTGCGTGGGCGGCGGCGCGTTGAAGATGGTCCCGGCCTTGGTTGCCACCTTCAGTGGCTTGCGGATGCGCGCTTCATAGCGCTGCAGATCTGCCTTGGTGACGGGAGAACCGATGCGCTCCAGATCGGCCGCGATTTCGGCCCCCACGTCGCCCCGGTAAAAGTCATCGAACCCTGCAACGGCAAGCTGATCCAGCGTGTCGGCCAGCCGCTCCTGCCGCATCAGGCCGCCAGCCTCGAGCGGTTTGCCATCCTTCAGGAACACAGCAGCAAAGCCTGGCTGATCCTTGAGTTCGGCCAGCTTTTCTTCCGTCAGCTGCTGCTGGCTGCGCGAAACGGTGCAGCCTTCCTTTGCATGCCGTATCGCATTGGCCAGAAGCTCGCGCCGGGGCATGCGCCCGCCAAGGCTTGCCGCTGCCTCGAATGCTTTCTGCCAGCCACCCACGGTGCCAGCAACTGTCAGCGCTGCCAGCGGGCCCCGCGTTGGCACAGTGCCATGCCCGGCGCGGTTATAGGCGGCAATCGTCGCGCCTGATCCGGCTGGGCCGCAGGCAGAAATCACCTTCGGGTCCTGTCCTGGTTCGGCAATCAGCCAGAAGCCATCCCCGCCGATGGCGTTCATGTGCGGATAGACGACGGCAATTGTGGCTGCGGCGGCAATCATCGCCTCTATGGCCGAACCGCCTTCGCGCAGGATCTCTGCACCTGCTTCTGCTGCCGCCATATGGGGCGCAACAACCATGCCGCCGGACGAGGTTACGGTGTCCATGTTCTCTCCTGTCAGCTTGATCAGCGGGCGGCGGACCGGCGCGGGCCGAACACTTTCCACAGGCCGCGCAGAAAGGCTCCGGAGACCCGCAGGGCCCCAAGGCCCGCAAACAGTCCGAGAATGCCCATCAGAATGCCCTCTGCCGTCACCGGAACCGCAGGCTCAAAGTCGTCATAGGTGCGCCTTGCAAGTTCCTGGTCGGCACTGCTGAGGAACACCAGCAGGCGGCCAAATTCGTCCGCCTCGGCATAGGCCTCACGTTCGGCACGCATATTGGCCAGCCGGTCGCCGATCTCCTCCAGGCTCCGGCCCTGCGCGGCAACAAGCTGGTCGCCGCTGGACTTGAGCCTTGCAATGGCGCCTTCCACATCGAGGCCGGAACGCTGTGCATCCTCTGCCGCCTGGAGCATGACGGTCTGCAGGGCGTCGATCGCTCCGCCGAGCCGTTGGCGGTACTGCTGTGCGAACTCCGGCACCTGCGAGGAGACAATGCCTGCAAGCAAACCGAACGCAAGCGCAACGGGCCTCGCCAGCATCATTCTCCCCTCCTTCCCGGTCATTCCACGCAGCGGCTATTCGAGTGTGATAACGCCACCCTCGCCATCTTCCGTACCGAAAGCAAGCCTCACGCCCGCCCGGTCCCAGGCCATTGTGGAGATGGGAGACTTCGAGCTGCGGCGCAGCAGAACCTCCGCATTGTCACCAAACCGGCACAGCATGATCATGCCGTCCTGGTAGCCGACAGCCACAACCTCTTCCTTCGGGTGGCAGGCGACAGATGTCACCAGCACATCACCGCGTGTGCCAAGCTGGAGCGGAGCCTGCCCCATTGGGCCGGTCTTGCCGAAGAAGGGCCAGACAATCGCGGCATTGGCGCCGGAAGTCGCCAGATAGCGGCCCTTCACCGACCAGCTCATGGACTTGATCTTGGATGGATAGCCGGTCATGCGCATGTCCTGCGCATCGGTGAGGCGCCAGCCGTGCAGCGCGGCTTCCTGCATAGAGGTGACAAGATACTTGCCGTCCGGCGAGAAGCTTGCAGCCAGATGAGCACCCTTCCATTCCAGCATCTGCGGCTGGCCCTGGGTGTTCACCCACCACAAGGTCGCCCCGTCATAGCGTGCGACGGCGAGGCGCAGGCCCTTGGGCGCAAAGGCGAGACCGCCCACCGCCCGCTCATGCGGAAATTCCTTTTCGGTTCCATCTGCAAGGCGCACCCAGGCGGTGCGGCCGCTGGCAAAGGCTGTCGCCCCCGAAGGGCCGCAGGCCACCAGGTCGATCCATTTGCGCGGACGCTCCGAAAGCTGGCGCACTTCGCCCGAAGCGCTCAGTTCCATCACAAGTCCGTCGTCACCACCGGTGACAAGCGCCGTGGCGTAGCCCGAAGCCTCCACCCGCTCCTCCGCCGCCAGCAGGCCTCCGGAGTGCAGGCGGATGGTCTTCTGCCCGCCTTCCACCAGCACCACCTCGCCGCTGCCGAGGGCGAAATAGGGAATATCCTTCAGGAACCCGGCCTTGACGGCAAAGCCGGTGAGTTCAGTCGCTGCAAGTGTCGGCACGGTCAGTCCTTCAATGGCTCTCGTGGCTGTCCGTCAGGCGGCGCAGGCTTCAAAGCTCTGCTTCAGGACGTCGAAATCCAGTTCGCGGCCGATGAAGACGAGGCGGCTTTCACGCGGCTCGCCTTCCTTCCAGTCGCGCTGGTGGTCGCCCTCGACAATCATGTGCACGCCCTGAATGACATAGCGCTGCGGATCGTCCTTGAAGGCGAGAATGCCTTTGAGACGCAGGATCTTGGCGCCATCGGTCTGGGTGACCCGGTTGATCCAGGAGAAGAAAACAGGCGGGTCCAGTTCGCCGGCACGAAGCGAAATGCTGCGCACCGAATGCGGGTCATCATGATCGTGGTGGTGGTCATGATCGCAGTCCGGACCGCAAACGTGGTCATGGCCGTGATCATGGTCATGCGCGTGACCATGGTGATGGCCGTGATCATTGTGATGGTGATGATCGTGACCGCAATCCGGTCCGCATTCGTGACCGTGGTCATGATGATGGTCATGGCCGTGATGGTGATGATGATCTTGGCCCGTGTTGAGGAACTGCGGGTCCAGTGTCAGGATGCGGTCGAGGTCGAACGCCCCGCGGTCCAGCACCTTGGCAATGTCGATGCTGCAACGCTCAGTCTTGTGACGCACGGCATAGGGGTTGATCTTGTGAATGCGCGCCTCGACGGTGGCCAGTTCCTCAGGGCTTACAAGGTCGGTCTTGTTGATCAGGACGACATCGGCAAAGGCGATCTGGTCTTCCGCCTCGGAGGTGTCGGCAAGACGCTGCAGCACGTGGCGGGCGTCAACCACTGCCACTACCGCATCCAGACGCGAGGCGGCACGCACATCGTCATCCATGAAGAAGGTCTGGGCCACCGGGGCCGGATCAGCCACGCCGGTTGTCTCGACGATGATGGCATCAAAGCTGCCACGGCGCTTCATCAGGTTCTGCACGGTGCGGATCAGGTCGCCGCGCACGGTGCAGCAGATGCAGCCGTTGTTCATTTCGAAGATTTCTTCGTCCGACTCGACCAGCAGGTCGTTGTCGATGCCGATTTCGCCGAACTCATTGACGATCACTGCATATTTCTGGCCGTGGTTCTCGGACAGAATACGGTTGAGAAGCGTCGTCTTGCCGGCGCCAAGATACCCGGTGAGAACGGTAACGGGGATCTGCTTGGACGCGGTGCTGGCATCGGTGCTCATGGCGTGAAGTCCTGTTTCCTGAAGCGGATCGCGGCTGCCAGCGGCAACTGGCGCGGCAGCGGCGAACCATAAGAGGTGATGCGTTTGGCGGCAATATAGGTAGTCCGGATGCAAAGATCACCACTTCAATGTAACTGCCGAACACAAAGAAGCCCTTCCGCCCTTGCATAGCGGCTTGCCTGCCATGATTCTGCGCCGCAACAGGCGGGGAGGACTGGAACCGCCGCACGCGAAGGAGAGGATATGCTCAGGACCATCGAAGCCTTTGACCGGATCGGAGAGGA
Organism: Pannonibacter phragmitetus; assembly: GCF_050510895.1. Lineage (GTDB taxonomy): Bacteria > Pseudomonadota > Alphaproteobacteria > Rhizobiales > Stappiaceae > Pannonibacter > Pannonibacter phragmitetus_B. Next base: position 138,230 of record NZ_JBNINT010000001.1, read on the forward strand.
AAACGCCTTTGCGGTGCTCGCCCGTGCCAATGAGCTGGCGCAGCAGGGGCGCAGCATCATCAATCTGGGCATTGGCCAACCGGATTTCAGGACGCCGGAGCATATCGTCGAGGCCGCGATCAAGGCGCTGCGCGACGGCGAGCATGGCTACACCGGCGCCACCGGCATCCTGCCCCTGCGCGAGGCGGTGAGCGCGGACATCCACCGCCGTGTGGGCGTTTCCGTCAATCCGGACAATGTGGTCATCGTGCCGGGCGGCAAGGTCACCATGTTCATGGCCATCCTCATGTTTGGTGCACCGGGCGTCGACATCCTCTATCCGGATCCTGGCTTTCCGATCTACCGCTCGATGATCGAATTCACCGGCGCCCGGCCCGTGCCGGTGCCGATCCGCGAGGAGAATGACTTCGGCTTCTCGGCAGAGGAAACCCTTTCGCTGCTGACGCCGCAGACGCGGCTTGTCATCCTCAATTCCCCCGCCAACCCGACCGGTGGCATCACGGGACGCGCCGAGATCGAGAAGCTGGTGAAGGGCCTGACGGAGCGGCCGGACATCGCCATCCTCTCGGACGAAATCTATGGCCAGATGACCTATGACGGGCATGAGCATGTGTCGCTGCTGGAGTTCGAAGCGATCCGTGACCGGGTGATCCTGCTCGATGGCTGGTCCAAGACCTATGCCATGACCGGCTGGCGCATGGGCTATGCGGTGTGGCCCGATGCCCTGATCACCAAGGCGCGCAAGCTTGCCGTCAATTGCTGGTCCTGCGTCAATTCCCCGGCCCAGTTCGGCGGCCTTGCGGCCCTGACCGGCCCTCAGGATGCTGTCAGGTCCATGGTCGCGGAGTTCGATGCCCGCCGCAAGCTGGTGGTCGAGGGGCTGAATGCGCTGCCCGGAATCTCCGCCCGTACGCCGCTGGGCGCTTTCTATGCCTTCCCCAACATCAAGGCGACCGGCTGGAAGGCGAAGCCCTTGGCCTCCGCGCTGCTGGAAAAGGCAGGCGTTGCCACCATCGGCGGCCCGGATTTCGGCGTTCTGGGTGAAGGCTACATCCGCCTTTCCTACGCCAATTCCCGCGAAAACATCAGCCTTGCGCTGGATCGGATCCGGGAGTTTCTGGAGAGCGAAAAGCCAGCGTAAGGAGGCAGGCGGTGCCTTTGGCGTCAGACCAGCCGCAGCTCCTGGGCAATACGGTACAGGTGGGCAGCGTTTCCGCTGCCTACCTTGTCGCGGATGTTGAGCCGGTGCGACTCCACCGTTCGCACGCTGATGCCAAGATGTGCCGCAATTTCCTTGTTGGCCTGTCCCCGGGCGACCCCTTGCAGCACTTCCCGCTCGCGCTCTGTCAGGCCATAGGGGTTGGCGGGTGAGGGAGCCGGCTTGTTTTCCATCAGGGCCGGGCCGATCCGGGACGAGAAGTAATAGCCGCCGTCTGCGACCGCGAGAATGGCGTTGATCATCTCCTTCGCGGAGATGTCCTTGAGCAGATAGCCTCTGGCGCCGGATTGCATCACACCGCGTACATATTCCGGATTGTCATAGATCGAAAGCACCAGAACGCTGATCATTGGATTCTTGCGGCGTATGGCCTCCGTTGCTTCCAGGCCATTCAGGCCGGGCATGGAGATATCCATCAGAATGATGTCGGGCTTGAGCATATCGGCCAGTTGCACGGCCATGCGTCCGTCCGTGGCTTCGCCCACGATCTCAAAGGGGGCAACACCCTCAAGCCGGGCCCTGATCCCGGCGCGGACCAGCTCATGATCATCTGCCAGCAGCACGCGCACCTTGCGCGGAAGTTCGTCCTTGCGGGCTTGCGGGCTGGTCATGCAGCGTTTCTCCTGCTCGGGCCACGGCGGCTCATGCGGCTGTCCGGTTTTCTGTGTCCGGCAGCATGGGCATGGTTACCCGGATTATGGTGCCATGGGCACCTACCCGTGACATTACCATGGTGCCGCCATGTGTCTCTATGCGTTCGCGCATATTGCGGATTCCCAGGCCCCCAGTTGGGGCAAGGGCAGGGGAATGCCGACCCCATTGTCCTCGATTGTGAGTGTCAGCGACCGTTCCCTTGCGACCAGCTGAATACTGACCTGTCCCGCAGCCGAGTGCCGGGCCACATTGGTCAGCGCTTCCTGAACGACGCGGTAAAGGGCGGTCTTGGCCGATTCCGGCAGCCTGTCGCGGCACCGGTCGGCGGAAATCTCCACAGTGATGCCCGATTGTGCCTCAAAATCCTTGGCAAGGCTGATGAGTGCTGCGGACAGGCCCATGTCATCCAGGATGCTTGGACGCAGATCCTTTGAAATGCGCCGCACTTCGGCAATGGCATCATCGAGAATGCGCAGGCACCGTTCGGCCTGAACCTGCAATTCGCCGTTCTCCGGGCTTCTGGAATGCAGCATTTCGATGCCATAGCGCACGGAGACGAGCAGTTGCGAGATGCTGTCGTGCAGCTCGCTCGATACGCGCTTGCGCTCCTGCTCCTGCACGTCGACGATCCGGTGAGTCAGTTCCTTCAGCTTGCCATCGGCAAATTTCTGCTCCGAGAAGCTGACTGTTGCCACTGCAGTCAGGCTGAGCAAGATGGCGATCATGGTGATGAGGAAGATCACCAGCACCGTCTGCTGCACGTTGGTTGTGAAATCCGCGCGGACGATGGCCACTTCCCGGGCGATGTCATCGATGTAGAGACCGGTGCCGACCATCCAGCCCCACTTGTCCAGCATCACGGCATAGCCAAGTTTTTCGGCATTCATGCCCGCGCTCGGCTTGTCCCAGACATAGCGGTGGAAGCCGCCGCCGGCTTCCGCTGCGGCCATAAGGTTCCGGATGACGTAATTTCCATTGGGATCCTGAAGATCCCACCATTTTCCGCCAACCAGTTCTGGCAGCTTGGGGTGCACGATATTGGTGCCGTCTCTCAGGTAGACGAAGAAATAGCCGTCCTCGCCGAAGGTGATGTCATTGAGGATGCGCTTTGCCTCGCTCTGGGCTGCCTCCCGTCCGCCATGCTCCTCCTCGTAGAGCTTCTGGATGGAGGTCAGGGCGAGTGAAACTGCGTTTTGCACTTCCTGCCGCTTGCTGGAGAGGATGCGTTCCTCAACGGCTCGGGTCTGGGCCTCGATGAGCCGTGATGCCTGAAAGAAGGTGATGCCGCCAATCAGCCCCGAGACAGCTACAAGGGGCAAGATGGTGATGAGGAGCAGTTTTGTTTTGAATGTCACCGGTGGCCCCCTGCATTCCGTGTGTGACCCGCTTTCCGCAATAAAACTGACGGAAAGCAGCGTCTTTTCAGTAGTACTACGGAAAAGATGCGCAGAAACACGACTAGCGCCTCATTCAAAGGATCACCTAGACACAGACAGGTGACAGTGCAAGGCTCCAAGTTGGCTGAGCACTCGCCATATCTGGGAGGATATCGTTATGGATCGTCGTTCGTTTATCAAGAAGGCTGGCATTGGCGCAGGCGGTATTGCTGCCGCATCCACACTTGCCGCTCCGGCAATCGCGCAGTCCCGTACCGACATGGTGATCGTGTCCACTTGGCCGCGCGACATGCCCGGTCTCGGCGTTTCCGCGCAGCGCCTTGCCGCCCGTATCGGCGAACTGACCGAGGGCCGCATCAATGTGCAGTATTTCGCCGCCGGTGAGCGTGTCGGTGCATTTGATGCTTTCGACGAAGTGGCTTCGGGCAACGCTCAGGCCTACATCGGCGCCGACTATTACTGGAAGGGCAAGCACCCGGCCTGGTCCTATTTTACTGCGGTTCCCTTTGGCCTGACCTATGCCGAGATGGACGCCTGGATCAAGGTCGGCGGCGGCCAGGAACTGTGGGACGAACTTGCCGACCAGTTTGGCCTCAAGAACTTCAACGCCGGTAACACCGGTGTGCAGATGGGCGGCTGGTTCAACAAGGAAATTGAAACTGCTGACGATCTCAAGGGTCTGAAGATGCGCATTCCGGGCCTTGGCGGCGACGTCATGGCCAAGCTGGGTGCCTCGCCGGTGTCCCTGCCGGGCGGCCAGATCTATGAAAACCTCGTCTCCGGCGCCGTCGATGCCACCGAGTGGGTTGGCCCGTGGAACGACTATTTCATGAAGTTCTACGAAGCCGCCAAATACTACTACTATCCGGGCATGCATGAGCCGGGCTCCATGCTGGCGCTGGGCTGCAACAAGGCCTGGTTCTCGAAGCTGTCGAAGATTGACCAGATGATCGTCGAAGCGGCGTGCAACGAGGAAAACGCTTTCTCGATGGCAGAAGCGAACGGCTTCAACGGCGCTTATCTTGACAAGCTCATCAATGAGCATGGTGTCGTGCTGCGCCAGTTCTCGGACGAAGTCTATGACGCCTTTGGCGATGCATCGGCTGCCGTGTTCGAGGAAACCATTCAGCAAGGTGACCTGACCCGGCGCGTTCACGAGAGCTTCGTGAAGGCCCGTTCGGAAGTCGGCCGCTGGATGCTTCTGGCTGACACGGGCTACACCGTGCAGCGCAACCGTGTGCTCGGCATCAAGGTCTGAACGATCCAGCCCTGGTGATGCCTGAGCCATTTCAAGGTGGGATGCATCCGTATCCCGGTGCCTTGATCTCGGGCATCTGATTCATCCGGGGATGGGACTTTGTTCCATCCCCGTATTTGTTTGATACCGAAATCACGAGGCGTTTGAAGATGATGGCCTTGAACAACGTTCAAGGCGCTGCACCCGGTGGCGTGCACGCGCAGTCCATCCAGCCCGGCAGCGTAACCGCTGTCAGGATGTTCGGCTGGATCAATCTGGCTGTCATGGCCGCTTATCTCCTCAACACCTACCTGACCTTCTGGGCGGGTCTGCCAGGCGCCAGCCTGTCAGGACCGGCGGCTGCGATGGGGCAGGCGGCTCTTTATGTGCTGCTGCCGCTCATCGCCGTGCTGATGGTGCAGCGCAGCCGGGGCATGACCCTCAGGCAGGACAGCGAGCGTGTCACACGCATCAACACCTTCATCGTGCGCTGGATGTTCTGGGCCGTCGTCATCGTCGGCTTCACGGACGGTGTGATCTCCTTCCTGCGCGTTGAGGGGATGCTTGAGGCCGTGACCGGGGGCAGCTTGCCTCTGACCTCGGCCGGGCTCAATTCCGCGGCGCCTACGTGCATATGCCGCTGATTGCCTTGTCATTCCTGGCCGCGACCTTCACCCGCACCGTTGGCTTTCACTGGCTGGGGTTGATGGTCGTGGTCGCGGAACTGATGATCGTGATCGGGCGCTTCGTCTTTTCCTATGAGCAGGCGTTCCTCGCCGATCTCGTGCGCTTCTGGTACGCAGCCGCTTTCCTTTTGCCAGCGCCTATACGCTGGTGGAGGAAGGGCACGTGCGGGTGGATGTGCTCTATGCCGGCTTCACGGCACGGGCCAAGGGCTATGCCAATATCATTGGCTGCATCTTCTTTGGCCTCACGTTCTGCTGGACCATCCTTGTCGTCGGTCTTGCTTCGCGTCAGTCGATCATTGTCAGCCCGATGCTGGCCTACGAGACGACGCAGGCCGGGTTCGGCATGTATGTGAAGTATCTCATGGCCGGGTTTCTCGGCGTGTTTGCTGTCACCATGATGATCCAGTTTGTCAGCTACCTCTTCGCTTCCGTTGCCGATGCGCGCGGTGATGAAGGCGGGCGCGATCATTCTGCCGTCATCCAGCACTGAAGGCTTGCGGGACCAGCATCATGGATCTTTTCTTTCTCATTCTGCTGATCGTGCTGATGGCGGCGGCGCTGGGCTCGGGATTCCCCGTCGCTTTCGCCCTGCCGGGATCGGCCATCATCACCATCTTCCTTGCCGGTATTTCCGGCTATCTTTTTGCCGGCAGCGTGGATGCCTATTTCGCGCATGGCGGACCAAGCCAGTGGCTGAGTGCGGGTGTCACGAACTTCCGCGGAGTTTACTGGGAGGCGGAGCGTGACACGCTCATAGCCATTCCATTGTTCATCTTCATGGGCATCATGCTGCAGCGCTCCAAGATTGCTGAAGACCTGCTGATCACCATGGCGCGGCTGTTCGGACCGGTCCCGGGCGGCCTGGGCATCTCGGTCATTCTGGTGGGTGCGCTGCTGGCTGCGACCACCGGCATTGTCGGGGCCACTGTGGTGGCGATGGGCCTCATCTCGCTGCCCGCGATGATGCGCAACAACTATTCCGTTCCGCTGGCCACCGGCACGATTGCCGCTTCCGGCACGCTCGGCCAGATCATTCCGCCGTCCATCGTGCTGATCATTCTGGCTGACCAGCTGTCTTCCAGTGTCGATCAGGCCGGTAACCTGCGTCAGGCTCTGTTCCGTGATGCCAACGGGCCGGGGCAGATGCCCTCGGATCTTGCCATTGCTTCCACCAGTGCAGGCGAGTTGTTCCTCGGGGCCATCCTGCCGGGGCTTCTGCTCGTTGGGCTTTACATCGTGTTCATGCTGGGCTTTGCCCTCATCAATCCCAAGGCCGCACCTGCCGTGCGCGGTGAAGGCAAGATGGACCGGCAGTTCCTGTTTCAGGTCTTCATCACCTTGGTGCCGCCGCTGGCGCTCATCGTGCTGGTGCTCGGTTCGATCATGGCGGGCATTGCCACGGTGAACCAGGCTGGTGCCGTTGGTGCGATCGGCTCGATGGTCATGGCCGGTTACCGTCTGCGTGAGGGCAATGGCAACGGCGGGCGCTATACACCTGCCATTCTTGCTATTCTCGCGCTGTTGGGCATCGCCGTCGCGGTCAGCTTCTATGACACCAACATCAAGCGGGTGGCGTCCAGCGGCGATGTGACGGGCATCGTCATCGCCGCCATCGCGGTCTCCCTGTTGGTTTTCGCTGTCATCTGGAGCGGCTGGCGCACCATGGTGACGGAGAACACCCTGCGTGAAGTGATGATGGAAACGGCCAAGGGCTCGTGCCTTGTCTTCATCATTCTGATCGGCGCAGCCATGCTGACATCGGCATTCCGTGCCTTCGGCGGCGAAGAGCTGGTCAAGGACTTCCTGCAAGGCTTGCCCGGTGGTTTCTGGGCGCAGTTCTTCATGGTGATGCTGGTGGTCTTTATCCTCGGCTTTTTCCTCGACTTTATCGAGATTGCCGTGGTTGTGGTGCCGATCGTGGCGCCGATCCTGCTGGCTGATCCGTCTGCAAACGTCACTGCCGTCTGGCTTGGCGTGATGTTCGGCCTCAACCTGCAGACATCCTTCCTCACCCCGCCATTCGGCTTCGCACTGTTCTACCTGCGCGGTGTCGCTCCGGCGGTGGTGAAAACGGTGCAGATCTACAAGGGGTTCTCGCCTTTATCGGCATACAGCTGCTGGCTTTGATGATCGTTGGCTTCAATCCTCAGATCGTCAACTATCTGCCGAACCGGTCCTCTCTGCTGTCCGAGACCGCGCCCCCGCCGAAGAACCCGCGTCTGCAATATTGCATCGAGACCTATACCAGCGAGCAGTTCCGTCAGAACGGGGCGGCGATCGCTGGTGCCATCAGCCAGCTCAAGGCGGCGGATATCAGCAGCTTGCCCTCTGGTCTGCAGCAGGAGCTGAAGTCCGGCTTGCAGAATGCCGAGAAGGCCATCCCGCAGATGGCAGAGATTGATGCCGCTGTGGCTGCGGTTACGCAGGCTGCCGTTACCTATCGACCGGTTCTGGTGCAGGTCCGTGCGATCGAACGTGATGCGCGCAAGATCGAGAGTGACATCAAGGAGCTGGAAGTGATCATTTCCCGCTCTGGTTCGACTGGCATCTACTCTGCTGAACGCGGAGAAGAGGCGAAGGCGGAGATGGCGGAACTGCAGGCCACGCATGATGCACTGATGGCGCAGATCCCGGCAAACTGGGAAGAGCTTCACACCGGCTTTGCCAAGGTTCAGGATGCGGAAAACAAGGCCCGCCTTGCCTACCGCCGCCTCGTGGACAATGCCTCTGAGCCTGTGATGAAGGTGACTGCTGCGCTTGAGGCCGCACCTGCCCTGCAGGAAATGGAGGCCAAGTTCGCCAGCTTGCAGGATGCGATCATTTCCAAACCTGTGGCCGAGATGCAGGAGCAGATCGACCTTCTGCGCAGCGAAATCTCCGCACTGGAGGGCACGTCCGAGATCCGGAAGGGCCTCAACGAGGCTCGCAAGATCATGCGGTCCAATGCCCCTGATCCGCAGGCAGCCGTGGCTGAGGTGGATAAGTCCATCGCAGCGCTCAAGGAAGATCTCGTCTGGCGTCAGCGCGCCTTCGACGAGCTGCTGCCGAAGATCCGTGCCTATGATGCTGTCACAAGCGGCACGATCGGCCTGCGCCAGCTGCCGCGTTTGCCGGATGAAGTGGCGGTTGCCCTGGCGCCTTGTCTGTCGGTGCACCGGGATGTGTCGTTGAATTTCTGACGGCAAGCTATTGACGAATGGAAGGCGGGGGTGGACTGATGGTCACCCCCGCCTTTCGTTTTTCCAGAAGGTCCCCGCGATGTTTCGCACCGCCCAGGTGATCACTTCCTTCAATTCGGCTATTGGCCGCGCTGTATCCTGGCTGATGCTGGGCATTGTACTGGTGCAGTTCGCTGTGGTCATTCTGCGGTATGTCTTTGGCGCAGGCTCGGTCTGGGTGCAGGAAAGCATTCTCTACATGCATGGCTTCCTGTTTCTGCTGTCGGCCGCCTACGCGCTTGCCATTGATGCGCATGTGCGGGTCGATGTGTTCTACCGGGATGCAAGGCCGGCCCGCAAAGCGCTGGTGGATCTGGCGGGTTCCGCGCTGTTCCTCATGCCCATGTGTGCTGTCATCCTCTGGCACGCCTGGCCCTTCGTGCAGGTCTCCTTGATGATTCGGGAGGGCTCGCGCGAGACGTCAGGCATTCCGGCGCTTTATGTGCTGAAGACGGCCATCCTCATTTATGCCGGCCTGCTGGCGCTGCAGGGGCTTGCCCTGATGCTGCGCGCAGCCGCGGCCCTTTCGGGCAACGCTCCGGCACTTGAAACATTCGCCCGGAAAGAGGGCTGAGACGACCATGGACCTGATTTCCATCCTCGACATCCTTATGTTCGCCACGGCCGTCGTCTGCCTGATGGCCGGTTTCCCGGTGGCTTTCACGCTGGCGGGTGTTGCCCTCATTTTCGCGCTGCTGGGGCATTTCTCCGGCGCCTCCCTGTCGCTTGGCGCCATTCCTCTGCGCATCTTCGGCATCATGACGAACGAGACGCTGATTGCCGTGCCGCTCTTCATCTTCATGGGCGTCATGCTGGAGCGCTCCAAGGTGGCGGAAGACCTGCTGGAGGCGATGGGGCGGCTTTTCGGCAAGATGCCCGGCGGGCTGGGCCTGTCGGTCTCCATCGTCGGCGCGCTGCTCGCCGCTTCCACCGGCATCGTTGGTGCCACAGTGGTGACCATGGGGCTTTTGTCGCTGCCCACGATGCTGCGCAATGGCTACAGCCCGCGCCTTGCCACCGGCTCGATTGCCGCTGCCGGAACGCTGGGACAGATCATTCCGCCCTCCATTGTGCTCGTGTTTCTGGCTGACCAGCTTTCCAGCGCCTATCAGACGGCGCAGCGCAATCTTGGCAACTGGTCGCCGGATCCGTTCTCCGTGGGGGATCTGTTTGCTGCTGCGCTCATCCCCGGCCTTTGTCTGGTCGGGCTCTATATTGCCTATCAGATGACCGTCGCCTTTCTGTCGCCGCACAAGGCTCCGCCGATGCGTGGTGCAGATGGCGGCGCACCGCAGAAGGTGAGCCTTCAGGAACTGGTCAGCGTGCTGGTCCCGCCGCTGGCGCTGATCATTGCGGTGCTCGGCTCAATTCTGGCCGGTGTGGCAACGCCGACGGAAGCCGCCGCCGTGGGCGCTGTGGGCTCGCTGCTTCTGGCGGGCTTCCGGGCCGATGTGTCCCGGCCCTTGCCGGTCTATGCGGGGGCGTTCTGCCTGCTGGCAGCACTCGCACTGTCCCGGGTGGTGGATCTTCGCATCACGCGGCTGGAAATTGGCACTCTGGAATGGGCCGGCATCGGCCTTGCTGCGGTTCTGTGCCTGGGCGGTGCCTGGGGGATTGCGGTTTGCCTTGCCCGCGTGCTGCGCTCGGGCGTCTTGAAGCCGGTCATTCAGTCTTCGACGCAGATCACCGCCATGGTCTTTACGATCATGATCGGCGCGACGTTCTTCTCGCTGGTGTTCCGGGATCTGGGCGGTGACGAGCTGGTGCATTCGCTGCTGAGGGACCTGCCGGGCGGAGCACTCGGCGCCATGCTGGCGGTCATGCTCGTCATGTTCGTGATGGGCTTCTTCCTTGATTTTCTGGAGATCGTTTTCGTTGTGGTGCCGTTGGTTGCCCCCGTACTGCTGCAGCTGCCCATGCCTGACGGCAGTTCCATGCATCCGGCCTGGCTTGGTGTGATGATGGCGGTGAACCTTCAGACCTCCTTCCTCACTCCTCCCTTCGGCTTTGCCCTGTTCTATCTGCGCGGCGTTGCGCCCGCTTCTGTGCGGAGCTCCGACATCTATCTCGGTATCATCCCGTTCGTGCTGATCCAGCTGTTGATGCTGGTGATCCTCTGGTTCGTTCCCCAGCTTGCCACCTGGCTGCCGGAGGCGATCTACGGGTGAAGCAGGTGCTGGGTGTTACGCCCAGTCCACCTGTGATGTCAGCATGTAGCCCGAGCCGTAGATGGTGCGGATGAGGGGCGTGTCCGATTCGGTCGCCAGCTTCTTGCGGATGCGGGAGATGCGCACGTCGATGGACCGGTCGAGGCTGTCATCGCGGCCGCCGTGCTCCAGCAGGTAGTCGCGCGAGAGCACGCGCTTGGGCGCCCGCAGCAAGGCTTCCAGAAGCGTTGCCTCGCCGGTGGAGAGGAACGTCTCCTCGCCAGAGGGCGATACCAGACGCAGGGCGCCAGGATGAAAGCTCCAGCCGGAAAAGCGGGCTGTATTGCCTTTGCCGGAGGACGCTGCCTGACGCTCGGACGAACGGCGCAGCACCGAGCGCAGCCGCGCCACGATCTCACGCGGATCGAAGGGTTTTACTACATAATCGTCCGCACCCATTTCCAGCCCCATCACCCGGTCGGAGGAGTGGCTGCGGGCGGAAAGCACGATGACCGGCAGCGAGGTGCGCTTGCGGATCTCGTTGATGAGGCTCATGCCGTCCATGTCCGGCAGGCCAAGGTCGATGAGACAGGCATCTGGCAGCTGCTGATCCATCATGGCCAGCATCTTGCCCGCTTGCTGGAAGCAGACCGAGCGGAAACCGTAGACCTCCAGCGTGCTGGCCAGAATGGCGCAGATCTCGGCTTCGTCATCGCAAATGTAAACAAGTCCGGACACGGCTGTTGTGCTGCTTCCGGAGCCGGGCGTCTCAGGCGTCATGAGCGGTGATCTTCCTCAAGGTTCCAGACAGCGTTGCCATGTCAAAGGGCTTGGCCAGAAGCGGGAAACCGGCTGTGCCGGGGGCTGGCCCGGCCCTTCAACAGGTGCGCCATAGTCAGCATAGCCGCTCATCAGCGCAATGCCGATGTCCGGGCGCTCCTGCCGGATCTGCTGCACAAGGGCCAGTCCGTTCATCTGGCCCGGCATCACCACATCAGAGAGGACAGCCCGGATTTCCGGCACACCCCGCGCCAGCTCAAGGGCGTCTGCCGGGCTTTCCGCCGTCAGCACCGTAAAGCCGAGGTCGCGGATCTGCAGGGCGACAGCTTCGGCCACTGCTGCCTCGTCCTCTACCAACAGAATCAGTTCGCCGCTGCCCATGGCAAGAGCGGTCTGCATGCCATCAGGTTCTGTTCCAGACAGACCGGCACTGGCGCTCAGCGGCAGCACCAGCGACACGGTGGTCCCGGCGCCGGGGGCGGTCGAAATGTCTGCATGTCCGCCCGCCTGCCGGGCAAGGCCATAGACCATCGACAGGCCAAGGCCTGAACCGGTGCCGAAGGGCTTCGTCGTGAAAAAGGGCTCAAAGGCCCGTTGCTGTGTCGCTTCATCCATGCCCTGGCCGGTATCGCGTACGCTGATGCGGGCATAGGCACCAGCGGCCAGTCCCGCTCCGGGCAGGTCGCGCTCCGCCAACTGTTCCCGCGCCAGGCTGACCGTGATGCTGCCTCCTTCAGGCATGGCATCGCGGGCGTTGAAGACGAGGTTGACGATGGCTGTTTCCAGCTGTGCCGGGTCCACCCTTGCCACGAGCCGCGCCTCTGCAAGGTCAAAGGACAGGCTGATGGAGCCAGGCAGGGAGCCGTGCAGCAGCGTCGCGGTGTTGGCCAGAAGCGGAGCCAGTTCCACGGTCTGCAAGTCGGAGGACTGGCCACGGCTGAAGGCCAGCATGCGCTGGGTCAGGTCTGCACCGCGCTGCGCTGCCTGCAGCATGGGGGCAAGGTGGGCCTGAACATCGGCGGGCGTTACGTCATTTCCCTTGCGCTTCAGGCTGAGAAGATTGCCCATCAGGATGGCGAGCAGGTTATTGAAGTCATGCGCCAGCCCGCCAGTCAGTTTGCCGACCGCATCCATACGCTGCGACTGGGCGAGCGCTGCCTCGTTGCGCTTCTGATCTGTGGCATCCAGCGACAGCACGAAGACGCCCAGCGTGCGCCGGTCCACGGTCATGTCCGGAATGAGGGTGGAGCGCATGTAGGCCAGCTCGCCATTTGGCTTGCGGCGGCTGTACTCATAAGACACAGCATGGCCGCTGAAGGCATGGGCGATCTGCTGCTGTAACTCGGTGTAGAGTTCTGCTCCCAGCACGTCACGTGCGCCCCGCCCGGCGATCGACGCAACGGAGTGGCCGAACCATTCTGCATAGCGCCGGTTGGCAAAGCGGAAGACAGGGCCAGCGCCTGCGCTTTCTTCCGGGCCCATATAGGCGACCAGGGCAGGAATGTTGTCGGTGACAAAGCGCAGCCAGTCTTCACTCTGGCGCAGGGCGCGGGTGCGCTCGGCCACGGTCCGCTCCAGCTTCTCCTGCCGCCGCCGTTCTTCGGTGATGTCGGAATAGATGGTAACGAATCCGCCCTGCGGCAGCGGCGTGCCGCGCACGGCGATCACCTGGCCATTGGGGCGGATGCGCTCGAAATAATGTGGCACGAATTGGCGCGCCCGCTCCAGCCGCCGCTGGATCTTGCCCTCCACATCCCCGGGGCCGTATTCCCCGCGCTCCGTGTTGACCCGCAGAAACTCCGCCAGATGCGCGCCGCGCCGGGCCAGCTCCTGAGGGAAGTCCAGCATCTCCCAAAGGCCTCTGTTCCAGGCCACAAGCTGCAGGTTCGCATCGAAGACCGAGAAGCCCTGATTCACATGATCAAGGGCAGCCTGCAGCATGTCGATATATTCGGTGGTGCCGGAGCTGATCGTCATGGCGTGAGTTTAGGCAGAAGGCAGGAGGGAACACCAGTCAGCCATCGGATGAATGGAGGATGGCCCGGACACAATTCGTCACAGTCTGAACATATTGGAGCAATGCGCCGGGTCTACCGTCAAATGCAACCCATGGTGAGACATCCGCAGGCTCCTCCAAAGAAAGAGCTTGCGGCCCTTCGGGAGGAAGGCGTTTCATGAGGGCTAAAATGCGACTCCGGCAAACGGGGCGCTGTGGAGGGTGGACGACGCGATGGCAAGATTGACCAGCGCTGCGAGGGAGGGTGCTGACACCTTTCCGAAGATTCTCTTGTGCAATGCAAAAGAACTTGGGAACCGTACTGCAGTGCGGGAGAAGGACCTTGGTATCTGGCAAAGCTGGACCTGGTCAGAAGTTCTTGACGAGACGCGCAGCTTTTCCATCGGCCTTGGCCGGCTTGGCTTGAAGCCTGGCGAGAAAATCGCAATAGTGGGAGCCAACAGGCCACGGCTTTACTGGTCGATGGTGGCGGCGCAGGCGCTCGGCGCCGTGCCGGTTCCGGTTTACGCAGACTCCGTCGCAGAAGAAATGGCCTATGTTCTGGGTCATGCAGAAGTTCGCTTTGCGGTTGTGGAGGATCAGGAGCAGGTCGACAAACTTCTCTCCATGTCGGAGAGCGTGCCGAGCCTGAGTGCCTTGATCTATGACGACCCGCGTGGCCTGCGGGACTACGATCATACCCGCCTTCACAGCTTCACCGGTGTTCAGGATCTTGGCCGTCAGCAGATGGCAGCCGATGCAAAAGCTGCTTCCTCATGGGAAGAAGCGCTGGCAACGGGCAAGGGCAGTGATATTGCCGTGATGCTCTATACCTCCGGCACCACTGGCCGCCCAAAGGGCGTCATGCTGTCCTTCGACAATCTGGTCATTTCGGCGCGAAACGCCAATACCTTTGACAAGCTCGATGAGAGCGAAGACATCCTCGCCTATCTGCCCCTCGCGTGGATCGGCGACCACGTGTTCTCTCTGGCACAGGCCTATACGGCCGGTTACTGCGTCAACTGCCCGGAAAGCCTCGACACGGTAGATCTCGACCGGCTGGAAATCGCTCCAACCTATTTCTTCGCCCCCCGCGCGTCTTCGAAAGCATGCTCACCCGCATCATGGTGCGCATGGAAGATGCGGGCCGGGTGAAGAAGGCCATGTTCGACTTCTTTATGGGCGTTGCCCGGCGGTCCGGTGAGAAGATCCTCAATGGCCAGTCCGTGCCTCTGAAGGACAGGCTGCTCTATGGATTGGGAGAGCTTCTGGTCTATGGCCCGCTGAAGAACCGCATGGGCCTGACCCGGCTGAAGGTCGGCTATACGGCGGGTGAGGCCATCGGGCCGGAGATCTTCAGCTTCTACCGTTCGCTTGGCCTCAATCTGAAGCAGCTCTACGGCCAGACGGAAGCCAGCGTCTACATTACCCTGCAGCCGGATGGCGAGATCTTTGCCGATACAGTCGGCAAGCCTGCGCCGCAGGTGGAGCTTAAGATCGCGGAAAATGGCGAAGTGCTCTACCGCTCGCCGGGCACCTTCGTCGCCTATTACAAGAACGACGAGGCCACCCGCACCACCAAGACGGAAGATGGTTGGGTGTTTACTGGCGATGCCGGTTTCATTGCTCCCAACGGCCACCTCAAGATCATCGACCGCGCCAAGGATGTGGGCAAGCTGAGCAGCGGAGCGCTGTTCGCGCCGAAATACATCGAAAACAAGCTGAAGTTCTTTCCCAACATCAAGGAGGCTGTGGCCTTCGGCAATGAGCGGGATTTCGTGGGCGTGTTCCTCAACATCGACCTGACGGCTGTGGGCAGCTGGGCGGAGCGCAACAACGTCAATTACGCCAGCTATCAGGAGCTTGCCGCCCATCCGGACGTCTACCGGATGATCCAGCAGCATGTGGATCAGGTGAACCGGGATCTGGCTGCCGAGCCGATGATGGCGGGCGCGCAGATCCAACGTTTCCTCATCCTGCACAAGGAGCTGGATGCCGACGATGGCGAGCTGACGCGCACGCAGAAGGTCCGCCGGTCCTTCATCGCGGAACGCTACGCGCCGCTTATCGAAGGGCTATATGACGGCTCCACCTCGCGCCATGTGCGCACCGAAGTCACTTTCGAGGACGGCCGTACGGGCGTCATCGAGGCGACGGTCGAGATCAGGAACATGACGCCGCACGCCCCGGTGCAGGCCATGCGGGAGGCTGCAGAATGAATGCCATGACAGCAACCAGCCTGCATCCGGCGGAACCAGCGGCAGTGAGCGCAACCGCAGCGGATGTGCTGCTGAAGGTGGAGAATGTCTCGCTCTCCTTCGGCGGCGTGAAGGCGATCACCAACATCTCCTTCGACATCCGCAAGGGCGAGATCCGGGCCATCATCGGCCCGAATGGGGCGGGCAAGACGTCGATGCTCAATGTCATCAACGGCTTCTACCATCCCCAGCAGGGCACCATCACCTGGAAGGGCAAGGCCCGCAGCAAAATGCGGCCCTATGATGCGGCAGCGCAGGGCATCGCCCGCACCTTTCAGAATGTGGCGCTGTTCAAGGGCATGAGCACGCTGGACAACATCATGTCCGGCCGCTCACTGAAGATGCACCGCAATTTCTTCTGGCAGCTTCTGCATTACGGCCCGGCGCGGGACGAGGAAATCGAGCACCGGCGCAAGGTCGAGGACATCATCGACTTTCTGGAGATCCAGGCCATCCGCAAGACGCCAGTGGGCAAGCTGCCCTATGGCCTGCAGAAGCGGGTAGAGCTGGGCCGGGCGCTGGCCATGGAGCCGGAGCTTCTTCTCCTTGATGAACCAATGGCGGGCATGAACCTTGAGGAGAAGGAGGACATGAGCCGCTTCATCCTCGACGTGAACCAGCAGTTCGGCACCACCATCGCCCTGATCGAACATGACATGGGCGTGGTTATGGACCTGTCCGACCGGGTGGTCGTGCTCGACTACGGCAAGAAGATCGCCGATGGCCCTCCTGCCGAGGTGCAGGCAAGCCAGGAAGTCATCGACGCCTATCTCGGCGTGGCGCATTAAGGAGGCGGCGATGCTCTATGATATCTTCATCCTGCCTTTTGCGCAGATGGCCGAGCAGCCGGATTTCCTGCTGCAGGTTCTTTGGGAAGGCTTCGTTGCGGGCATTCTCTATGCCCTTATCGCCCTTGGCTTCGTGCTGATCTTCAAGGCGTCCGGCGTTTTCAACTTTGCGCAGGGCATCATGGTGGTCTTCGCCGGGCTGACTCTGGTCGGGCTCTATGAGCACGGGTTTCCCGCGTTTCTGGCGCTGCTGCTGACCATCGGTGTGATGGGGGTTCTGGCCTACACCATCGAGAGGGTGGTGATGCGGCCTCTGGTCAACCAGCCGGAGATCATCCTGCTGATGGCGACCATCGGCATGACCTACTTCCTCATCGGATTCGGCGAGTTCATCTTCGGCGGTGAGCCGAAGCGCATGATCACCGAGGAACTGTGGCTGCCGACGGGCTCCACCGCCTTTGAGTTCGGCGAGCGCGGTCTCGTCATCCTGCAGCATATCGATATCGCGGCAGCGGTGATTGCCATGCTGATGGTGGCGGGCCTTGGCATCTTCTTCAACAAGACCCGCATTGGCCGTGCGCTGCGCGCTGTGGCTGATGACCATCAGGCCGCGCTTTCGGTAGGCATCTCGCTGAACCAGATCTGGGCCATCGTCTGGTTTGCCGCCGGCATCGTGGCGCTGGTGACGGGTATCATGTGGGGGCACGTTCGGACGTGTCCTTCGCGCTGGAAATCGTCGCCTTCAAGGCCTTGCCGGTGCTGATCCTCGGCGGCTTCACTTCCATCCCCGGTGCCATCATTGGCGGGTTGATCATCGGCTTTGGCGAGAAGCTCGGCGAGATCTACTGGGGTCCGCTGGTGGGCGGAGGTATCGAGTCCTGGCTCGCCTATATCATCGCCCTGATCTTCCTTCTGTTCCGTCCGCAAGGTCTCTTCGGCGAACGCATCATCGAGCGCGTGTGAGGTCCCATGTTTTACCGTGAGGCAGGCCAGTTCAAGACGAGCTACGAGGCGGATCAGGCGCTGTTCCCGATCCGGCAGGACCGGATCGGAATTGCGATCCTCATCTTCTGCGCCTTCGTTGCCATTCCTTATCTGGCTAACGATTTCTTCCTGAGCTCGATCATGATCCCGTTCCTGGTGTTCTCGCTGGCGGCGATCGGGCTCAACGTGCTGACGGGCTTTGCCGGTCAGCTCTCCCTTGGCTCGGGCGCCTTCATGGGCGTCGGCGCCTATGCAGCCTACAAGCTAACCTCCATCTTTCCGGATGTGAATGTGATTCTGCTGGTGCTGGTGTCGGGCGTGTTTTCAGCTGGTATCGGCGCGATCTTCGGGCTGCCGAGCCTGCGCATCAAAGGCCTCTATCTGGCCGTGACGACGCTGGCCGCGCAGTTCTTTCTCGAATGGTGCTTCATTCGCATTGGCTGGCTCTACAATTACAACGCCTCGGGAGCCATCGAGATCCCGCACCGGACCATGTTCGGCATCACCATTGCCGGGGCTGAAGCCACACCGCTGACGCGCTACTTCATCGTGCTGTGCATCACGCTCGCCATTGCGGTGCTGGTGTCGAACCTGATCCGTGGCCGGATTGGCCGCTCGTGGATGATGATCCGCGACATGGATATTGCGGCTGAGCTGATCGGCATCCGTCCACTGCGGGCCAAGCTGCTTGCCTTCGCCGTATCGTCCTACATCTGCGGCGTGGCGGGTGCGATGATGGTGTTCTTCTGGCTCAATGCAGCCGAGCCGTCGTCCTACTCCATCGCCTTGTCTTTCCAGATCCTGTTCATGGTCATTCTGGGCGGGCTTGGCAGCATCGCCGGGTCATTCCTTGGGGCAGCCTTCATCTGGATCCTGCCGGTCGTGCTGCGTGCCGTTCCGGAGATGACCGGCATCGGCATTGGGGCAGAGACCATCCAGCACCTCACCTACATGATCGTGGGCGCGCTGATCATCTTCTTCCTGATCGCCGAGCCGCATGGTCTCGCCCGGCTCTGGCAGATCGGCAAGCAGAAGCTTCGGGTGTGGCCGTTCCCATACTGATGGCCATACGCAATCAAATCCGGCCGGACCCGGCAACCGCCATAAAGGCAAAGACAAGCGGATACGGGCTCCAGCCGTTCTTTGGGAGGAAAGCAACATGAACTTCAAGGCAATCGCATTGAGCACCGTCCTGGCGCTGGGGGTGGCCGCGCCCTTCGCGGCCCAGCCCGCAACGGCGGCGGAAGGCAACTATATCCCGCTCCTCACCTATCGCACGGGCGCCTTCGCAGGCTCTGGCACTCACATCGCCAACGGCATGTATGACTACCTGCAAATGCTGAACGAGCGCGATGGCGGCATCGGCGGCGTCAAGATCATCCTTGAGGAGTGCGAGACCGGCTACGATCCCCAGAAGGGGATGGAGTGCTACGAGGCGACCAAGGGCAAAGGCGCCCTGATGTACAACCCGTACAACACCGGCACCACGCTGCAGATCATCCCGAAAGCCGGTGTCGACAAGATCCCGGTCCTGTCCATGGGCTACGGCCTGTCGGCTGCAGCCATCGGCAACACCTTCCCCTGGGTGTTCAACGTGCCGGACACCTACTGGGACGGTCTGTCTGTTGTCGTCAAGTACATCGGAGAGCAGGAAGGCGGACTGGACAAGCTCAAGGGCAAGAAGATCGGCTACATCTTCCTTGATGCCGGGTTCGGGCGTGAGCCCATTCCGCTGCTGGAACAGCTCGCGAAGGATTACGGCTTCGAAGTCACCCAGTATCCTGTGCCAGCCAAGGAAATGCAGAACCAGTCCTCGCAGTGGCTGAACATCCGCCGCGATCGCCCGGATTACGTGATCATGTGGGGCTGGGGTGCCATGAACCCGACCGCCATCAAGGAAGCCGTCAAGACCCGCTTCCCGATGGACAAGATGATCGGCGTGTGGTGGTCCGGCGGTGATGATGATGCCGCAGCGGGCGGCACGGGTGCCAAGGGGTACAAGGCCCTGAACATCTCCGGTATCGGCACCGATTACCCGGCATTGGCTGACATCAAGAAGCTGGTTGTCGATGCGGGCAAGTCTCAGACGACACAGGCCAACTTCGGTACGGTTCTCTACAATCGCGGTGTGCTGAATGGCGTGCTGATTGCAGAAGCCATCCGCACCGCGCAGGAAAAGACCGGCAAGACGGTTCTGACCGGCGAGGACGCACGTATTGGCCTTGAGTCGTTGAACCTCTCGGAAGAGCGGCTGAAGGAAATCGGTCTGACGGGCTTCGCCCACCCGATGAAGGTGACCTGCGAAGACCATACCGGTTCGCATCCTGTCTACATTCAGGAATGGGATGGCACCAAGTGGGTGAAGGCTTCCGACTGGATCGAGCCGATGAAGGACGCTGTGCGTCCTCTGCTTGAGGCTGCTGCCAAGGAGTACACCGAGAAGAACGCTCCCTGGCCGGCCCGGACGGAACCCTGCCCGAACTGACGTCAGTTCAAGGACGCTTTCTGCCGCGGGCATGAACCGCCCGCGGCAGGGAAACGCCGGAAAGAGGAACAGACCCGTGCTTCAAGCTTCCAGCCCGGCTGCGGCCAGCAGCCCCATCCTGTCGGTGAACAACATCGAAGTGATCTACGATCACGTCATCCTGGTGCTGAAGGGCGTGTCCCTGACCGTGCCCGAGGGCGGCATTGTCGCCCTTCTGGGAGCCAATGGCGCGGGCAAGACCACGACACTGAAAGCCATTTCCAACCTGCTGCGGGCCGAGCGCGGTGATGTGACCAAGGGCAACATCACCTTCAAGGGTGATCAGGTGCAGGACCTTTCCCCAATGATCTGGTGCGGCGCGGCTGCATTCAGGTCATGGAAGGCCGCCATTGCTTTGGCCATCTGACCATCGAGGAAAACCTGCTCACCGGCGCCTATACCCGGCGCGACGGGGCAGGGGCGATCAAGGCCGATCTGGAGATGGTCTATAACTACTTCCCCGCCTGCGGGAGCGGCGGCGCAGCCAGGCGGGCTACACCTCCGGCGGCGAACAGCAGATGTGCGCTATTGGCCGGGCCCTGATGAGCCGGCCGCGCATGATCCTGCTGGACGAGCCCTCCATGGGGCTGGCGCCGCAGCTGGTTGAGGAAATCTTCGAGATCGTGAAGCAGCTCAACGAGGAGCAGGGGGTGTCCTTCCTCCTCGCCGAGCAAAACACCAACATCGCGCTCCGTTACGCCACCTACGGCTACATCGTGGAATCGGGCCGCATCGTGCTCGATGGTGAGGCCAAGGCGCTGCGCGAGAATGAGGACGTCAAGGAATTCTACCTTGGTGTCGGCGGTGAGGGCCGCAAGTCCTTCCGCGATGTGAAGCACTACAAGCGCCGCAAGCGGTGGCTGGCGTAAGCAGCCCAGATATTTCAAGGCGAGGCAAGCGAGGACAGGCTATGACGGCGGAACATCGTGAAGCGCGCGAACGGCGGTCGCCGGATCAGCGCGAGGCGGAGCTTTTGCCCGGCTTCCGGAAATCTTGCGCCATGCGCGCGAGGAGGCGCCCGGCTGGGCGCGGCACCTGAAAGACGTGGACCCGGCCGCCGTCACCTCCCGGCAGGCGCTGGCATCCGTGCCGGTTCTGCGCAAGTCGGATCTGCTGCAACATCAGAAGGTGGCGCCACCCTTTGGCGGGTTTCTGGCCGGTTCCCTCAAGGGCGTGCAGCGTGTCTTCATGTCGCCGGGGCCGATCTGGGAACCGCAACCCGAAGGGCAGGACCCCTGGAACGGGGCAATTGCCCTTCAGGCGGCTGGATTTGAGGCGGGGGATGTGGTGATCAACACCTTCTCCTACCACCTGACGCCGGGTGGCTACCTTCTGGATCACGCCGCCCGCGCTCTTGGGTGCACTGTGTTCCCGGGTGGTATCGGCAACACGGAAATGCTGCTGGAAGCCATTGAGACGCTGAAGCCCTCCGGTTATGTGGGGACACCGGACTTCCTTAAGGTTCTGCTCGACAAAGGGGCGGAGATGGGGCGGGACATGTCCAGCCTCAAGCGGGCGCTGGTTTCCGGCGGGGCGCTGTTTCCCTCGCTGCGGGCGGATTATGCGGCGCGCGGCATTTCCGTTTTGCAGTGCTATGCCACGGCGGAGCTGGGCATCATCGCCTATGAAAGCACCGCTGGCAGCGGCATGATCGTCAACGAGGATTACATCGTCGAGATTGTCCGGCCCGGCACGGGTACGCCGGTGGCGGATGGCGAGGTTGGAGAGCTGGTTGTCACCAACTTCAACCGGACCTATCCGATGATCCGCTTCGGCACCGGGGATCTTTCCGCGGTGCTGCCGGGGCAGTCGCCTTGCGGGCGCACGGGGCAGCGGATTGCCGGCTGGATGGGCCGGGCGGATCAGCGCACAAAGATCAAGGGCATGTTCGTCGATCCGGTGCAGATCGCGGATGTACTGGCCCGCCATCCGGAAATACGCAAGGCGCGGCTCGTCGTCACGCGTGCCAGCGAGCAGGATGTGATGACCCTGCAGGTCGAGGCGGCGACAGCGGACACGGCTTCTGCCATTGCCGAAACCCTGCGGGAGGTGACAAAGCTGAAGGGGGCGATCGAATGCCTGCCGGAAGGCAGCCTGCCGAATGATGGCAAGGTCATTTCCGATGAACGCGACTATGGGGGACAGGCGGCCTGAGCCGCCTCTCTTCTTTCTTTTGGCGGTACTGATCCGGGATCTGAGTTCTGACGTACTGGACAAGGCTGGCTGGTGTCTTATGTTCCGGCCAAATATGTGTGTGCACGCCTGCCCGTTTCCGGAGTTGTCATGACCGTCCAGTTTTCCCCCGAAGCCCTGGCTGAAGCCGGCCAATCCATGCGCAGCATCAAGCTGCCGGAGGCTCATCCGCCGGTGAAGGCGGGCAAGATTGGTGTGCTGCTGGTGAACCTGGGTACCCCCGATGCCACCAGCTACTGGCCGATGCGCCGCTATCTGCGCGAGTTCCTGTCAGACAAGCGCGTCATCGAATGGCCGAAGGCCCTATGGTACCCGATCCTTTACGGCATCGTCCTGATCACCCGGCCGAAGAAGTCCGGCAAGGCCTATGACGAGATCTGGAACAAGGAGCTGGACGAGTCGCCGCTGCGTACCATCACCCGCAACCAGTCGGACAAGCTGGCAGAGATGATGGGTGATCACGGCGGACGGTTGAAGATCGACTGGGCCATGCGCTATGGCCAGCCTTCTATTCGCTCGCGCCTTGAGGCGCTGAAGGCCGATGGGTGCGACCGCATTCTGGTGTTCCCGCTCTATCCGCAATATTCGGCCTCGACCACGGCGACGGTGAATGACGAGGTCTGCCGCGCTCTGCTGGAGATGCGCTGGCAGCCGGCCATCCGCACCGTGCCGCCCTATCACGATGACCCGGCCTACATCGAGGCGCTGAGCCAGTCGGTGGAGCGCCATCTTGCGGGACTGGATTTCGAGCCGGATGTGATCCTGACTTCCTATCACGGTATTCCGCAGTCCTACTTCAAGAAGGGCGATCCCTATCACTGCCACTGCATGAAGACGACGCGGTTGATGCGCGAGCGGCTGGGCATGAGCAAGGAGAAGCTGCGCGTCACCTTCCAGTCCCGATTCGGCCCGGAAGAATGGCTGCAGCCTTACACTGACAAGACTGTCGAGGCGCTGGCGAAGGACGGCGTGAAGAACATTGCGGTGATGAACCCCGGCTTCGTCGCCGACTGCCTTGAAACGCTGGAGGAAATTGCCGGAGAAGCCGGAGAGATCTTCCACGAGAACGGCGGTGGCGAATTCACCCACATTCCCTGTCTCAATGACAGCGATCTGGGTCTTGCCGTGCTGGAACAGGTGGTTCGCCGCGAGCTTTCCGGCTGGCTCTGAACCTTCCGGCCTTCCAGGATACTGCTCCTGATCCGGGCGGCGGTGCTGCCCGGCTCTTTCCGGGTGGCATCGCAGGCTGATCCGTCGCATACTCTGCCCGTTTTGAAGGCAGATAAGACGGGAGCCTCGCATGCCCTTGGCCGATTACGGTTTCAACATTGTTCTAGTTGCACTCTTTTTCTTCGTCATCCTGCTGATTTTTGCGGGCGTGAAGACTGTTCCGCAGGGCTATAATCTCACTGTCGAACGCTTTGGCCGCTACCGGCGCACCCTTTCGCCGGGCCTCAACCTGATTGTTCCGGTCATCGACAAGATCGGCCGCCGCCTCAACATGATGGAGCAGGTGCTCGACGTTCCCTCCCAGGAAGTCATCACCCGCGATAATGCCACCGTGACGGCGGACGGCATCACCTTCTATCAGGTGCTGGATGCCGCCCGTGCCGCCTATGAGGTGGCGGGGCTGGAGAACGCCATTCTCAACCTCACGATGACCAACATCCGCTCGGTCATGGGCTCGATGGATCTGGATGAGCTGCTGTCCAACCGTGACGAGATCAACACCCGCCTTCTGCGTGTTGTGGATGCCGCAACCGAGTCCTGGGGTGTGAAGATTACCCGTATCGAGATCAAGGACATCAACCCGCCGCGCGATCTGGTGGATTCCATGGCCCGGCAGATGAAGGCCGAGCGTGACAAGCGCGCCTCGATTCTGGAAGCCGAAGGCAAGCGGCAGGCTGAAATCCTCAAGGCCGAGGGCGAGAAGCAGGCGCTGATCCTGCAGGCCGAAGGCCGCCGCGAATCCGCGTTCCGCGACGCTGAGGCACGTGAGCGTGAGGCCGAGGCCGAGGCAACGGCGACCCGCCTCGTCAGTGAGGCGATCTCGGCTGGTGATGTGCAGGCCATCAACTACTTCGTGGCGACGAAGTATGTGGAGGCCTTCAAGGAGCTGGCGACCTCGCGCAACCAGAAGACCCTGATCCTGCCGATGGAATCGACTTCGCTTCTGGGCGCGCTGACCGGCATCGGCGAGATTGCCCGCGAAGCTTTTGGCAACAAGGATGGCGAGGGCCGTTCCAGCGCAGGTTCCGGCCTGCCATCGGTGCCCCGTACCGGGCAGAGCGAGGGCGCATGAGCCTATTAGAGCAGATTTCTCAGGGATTTGGTGCCTGGGGCTGGTGGTTTGCCGGCATCCTGCTCTTTGGGGTGGAGGTGCTCGTTCCGGGCACCTTCTTCCTCTGGTTCGGCGTCGCGGCCATTCTGGTTGGCGTGGTCAATCTGGTTGAACCGCTCGCCTGGCAGACAAACATCATCCTCTTTGCCGTTCTGTCGGTCGTCAGCGTCATTGCCGGACGGTGGTTCATGCGGCGGCGGGAAAGTGCCTTTGGCGATCCCGGTCTCAACCGGCGGGGCAGCCGCTACGCTGGCCACATCTATGTTCTGAAAGACCCGATTGTCTCCGGAACAGGCTGGCTTTCCGTTGACGATACGGTCTGGCAGATCACCGGGCCGGATCTGCCCGCCGGAGCCCGCGTGTTAGTCGAAGGCGTGGAAGGCGTGCGCCTGCGGGTCAGGCAAGCGGACTGAGCCAGACTCACATCCAGCAGGATCAAGCAAGGCCGTTCACGGATTACCTGGCGGGATTGGCGGGGCTTCGCGCATCAGCAAGACACTGATGCGCCGGTTCGCAGCCAGGAACGGGTCGTTCGGGAAGAGAGGTTCCGTATCGGCCTTGCCCACCACCGAGAAGATCTGGTCTGACGGCACCCCATATTCATTGAGGATCTGCCGGGCGATGTTCGCCCGGTCGGTCGACAGTTCCCACGTGGTGTAGTTGGGGTCCGTGGCGGCGCTGCCGGTTGTCGTGTGGCCCGTGACTTCGATCCGGTTCGGCATGTCGGCCAGAACAGGGGCAATCTTTGCCAGAATCCGGCGTGTCGTTTCGTAAGGGTACTTTGAGCCTTCCCGGAACATCGACCGCCCATCCTGATCCACGATCATGATGTTGAGGCCCTCTTCGGTTTCCTCGAAGATGATGTGCTGGGAGATTTCGGTGATTTCCGGCATTTCCTGCAATGCCTGGCGCAGGGTCGCCGCTGCCGTTGCGAACTGGCGGGAACGCTCGATCTCTGCCTCCACCGTGTCATGGGTGTTGGCTTCCGGTCCCTGTTTTGTATTTTTCTCGTGACGCTCGCTGGCAAAGTCCGAATCCAGTTCCTGCGGAACCTGTGAGACCTGCTTCATGTAGTCGCGGATCGGAATGCCTTCCATTTCGATCACGCCAAGACGCCGCGAGTTCTCCTTGACGCCGAAGGCATCCTTCATCGAACCGGCAACGATCTGGAGCTTCTGCTTGTCCTGAACCGAGAAGGAGATGATCAGCACGAAGAAGCAGACGAGCAGGGACATCAGGTCGGCGAATGTCACCAGCCACTCCGGTGCGCCACCTCCGCCTGCAGGCTTCTTGCGTGCCATGACCTGTGCTCCCTTCCGGCCTCTGCCTTATGCCGCGTCGATCAGCCCGGCACGGGCGCTTTCCGGCAGATAGGCGATCAGCATCTCGCGGATCAACGCCGGGCTCTTGGATTCGCGGATCTGCAGAATGCCGTCGATGATGAGGGTTTGGTTGACCTCTTCCACGTCGAACTTGGCGTCGAGCTTGTCCACCATCGGTAGACAGAAGCAGTTGGAGATTAGCGCCCCATACAGCGTGGTCAGAAGGGCGATAGCCATGGACGGGCCGATTGCAGAGGGATCGTCCATGTTGGCCAGCATCTGCACCAGACCAACGAGCGTGCCGATCATGCCAAAGGCCGGAGCACTGTCGCCAAGCGCCTTGAACACGCGCTTGCCTTCCGAAAGGCGCGACAATGTGAGATCCCGCTCGCGCATCATCGATTCGCGGATGAACTCGATCTCATAGCCATCGGCGATGTACTGTACGCCCTTTGCAAGCGTCGGGTCCGAAACGGCGGCGTTTTCCAGCCCAAGCGGCCCGGACTTACGCACGATTTCGGCAAGGCCGCTGATTTCCTCAATGAGGTCGCGCGGCTTGATGTTCTTGGCGCCAAAGCCGACCTTTGCGCCAACCGCAAAGGCACTGACGATGCCGCCAAGCGAAAAGCGGATGAGGGTTGCGGCCAGGCCGCCGCCGACCACGATGAGAACGGACGGAATATCGATGAACTGACCGAAGCTGCCGCCCATCAGGATTGCGACCATGACGATCGCAAAAGAGCCGACAATTCCGATAATTGAACCCAGATCCATTCCTAGCACCGTTTCCAAAGGCCGGAGAGGCCGAACACTCTGGAGACGGAGCTTAGAGAAACTAGGCTAATCAATCCCTAATCGGGCGGCGAATTGAGGTTTCGGCGTTAAGCAACCCTTGCGTCAGGCAGCACCGATGCGCAACAGATCGTGCATGTGGATGATGCCGGCGGGCTTGCCATCTTCAACCACGAAGATCGAGGTGATCGCCGCCGTGTTGAGGAACTCCAGCACGGCACCCGACAGCATATCGCCGGGAACGGACTTTGGCCGCCGGGTCATGATTTCATCGACAGTCTTGTCGAGGAAGTTGCTGCTCATGTGGCGGCGCAGGTCACCGTCGGTGACGATGCCGGTGAGTTTGCCGGCCTGATCGGTGACACCAGCAACGCCAAAGCCCTTCTGTGTCATCAGTACGATGGCATCACGCATCCGCGTGCCTTCCATCGTGAGCGGCATGGCATCGCCCTTGTGCATGATGTCGCGGGCCAGCCGCAGGCTCGCTCCCAGTTTTCCGCCCGGATGGAAGACGCGGAAATCCTGGGCCGTAAAGCCGCGCGCTTCCAGAAGAGCCACGGTCAGCGCATCGCCGATGGCCAGTTGCAGCAGCGTTGAAGACGTTGGCGCAAGGCCGTGCGGGCAGGCCTCTGTCACCTGCGGCAGGGCAAGGACGATATCGGCAGCCTTGCCGAGCGCGCTGGTGGCTGATGAGGTGATGGCGATCAGCGGCACCTTGAAGCGGCGGGTATAGGCGATGATGCTGGCCAGTTCCGGTGTTTCGCCGGACCAGGACAGGGCAACCACTGCATCATTCTGCGTGATCATGCCAAGGTCGCCGTGGCTGGCCTCGCTGGCATGGACGAAGAACGCGGGCGTGCCGGTGGAGGCCATGGAGGCGGCAATCTTGGTGCCGATGTGACCGCTCTTGCCGATACCAGAAATGATGACGCGGCCGGCAATGCCATGCAGCAGGGCTACCGCGCGGGTGAAGGGCAGGGCCAAGCTGTCCTGAAGCGCATCGCGCAGGGAGGTGAGAGCCGCCAGCTCCGTGCCGAGTGTGCGGTCCGCCGAGGCCAGAGTCTCGCGGTCCTCACTGGAAAGTGATGAGGGGTCGGTGTCGGTAAGGCTGGCGCTGTGCATGGCTTTGTCCTTTTGCGCTGCGGGCCTGAGCCCATTTGCGGGGCTGGCTCTGTGCGGACTGGCGTCTGTCTAAGCCAGCTGTGACGGAGGTGCAAGCATCCGGACGGTTGATGGCTGCCCGGAGGCGTCGGAGGTAACGCTCTGGCAACGTCAATTTACGAAACGGAAACCCGCGGTTAACCATGTGCCCCTCATTTTGAGCGGAATTGTACCAATTGGGTCCCGGTCCGGCTTTTTGATGATGCGCCAGTTCCTCTCCTGTCTGCTCGTGAGCGCATTTGGCGCCTTGCCTGCGGCTGCGCAGGTGGCTGGCAGCCCGTCCACGGCAGCAACCGGACTGCGCACCTCTACCTTTGATGGCGGGAGTCCGGCGGCGAACAGCTCCGGCGGGCAGGCTGTGCCGCCGGCGGACGGCGCAGCGCCTTCCGCAACAGGCTCCCTGCCTCCGGTCAATCCCACGCAGGCGCAGGTCTATTCTCTTACAGATGGCACCGCAGACGCCGGTTCCGCCGGGCTTGTCGGCACCGGCCGCCAGAGCCAGACACGGCCCTTCTCCGACCGCGTCAACGCCGTGCGACGGGTCAGCGCCAATGGCGGGCAGGGCGGTGCCCTGGGCAACGATGTGTTTGACGGCGAAACCACCTATGATGCGCCTTTGGGGCTGCGGGTTGGTACCTTTACGATCGTGCCGCAAGTGACGGTTTCCGGAGGCTGGTCGGACAATGCGGCAGGCTCTTCCAGCGGACGCTCCAATTCGCTCTATTCCGTTGCACCTGATCTTCAGATCCGCTCGGACTGGTCCCGGCATCAGCTGGATTTCTCGTTGCGCGGCTCCTATGCGGCCTATCCAGGCAGCACTGTGCAGAGCCAGCCCAGCATCGACACCAGAGCAGCACTGCGGCTGGATGCGGGGGACAGCACACAGATCAACAGCTCACTCGGCCATTCCTATTCGCGTGAAGACACGTCCACGGCGGAGAACCCGAATGGAGAGGGCGACGTCAATGTGGTGAACGCCTCGCTGGGCGTGACCCGCGAGGCGGGCATTGTGGCGGCCACCTTGCGTGGTGATGTGGCCCGGACCATGTATTCGGAAGGCCAGGGTCGCAATGACCGCAGCGGGCGGGACAATACACTCTATTCCGCGACGCTGCGGCTGGATGCCCGCACTGGCGCAATGCTGCAGCCCTTTGCCGAGGTGACGGGTCTGCGCCGCTCCTTCGATGAGGATTGCGCTGCCCCGTGCATCCGCCGTGATGCCAGCGGTTATGCCCTGCGCAGTGGTGTCACCATTGCAGCCGGGCCAAAGCTTGCGGGCGAACTGGCAGCCGGGTGGCGGGTAGAACGGCTCGACAGCCGCCAGCTTCAGGATCTGGCAGGCCTGACCATCGACGGTTCGCTCGTCTGGTCACCAACCCGCCTGACGACTGTTACGGCGGGCCTGACCACGACACTCAGCCCGTCGGATCTCGCCGGCTCAGCCGGGTCGGTCCTTTACAGCGCGGACCTGCGCGTCTCCCATGCCTTGTCCGAGAGGCTGGTGGCGCAGGCGGGCGCGGGTTACGCGCGGCGCCATTATCAGGGTGTGGGCATTGAAGAGGCAACCACCAGCGCGCTGGCCGGGGCAACCTATGCCCTGACACGCAACGTCGCCTTGACGGGGACATATACCTATCGGACCTTTGACAGCTCAATCGCCGGTGCGGATTACGATGAAAACCGCATCCAGGCGGGTGTCCGGATACGCCGGTGAGCCGATGAGGCCAGATGACCAGCTTGCCAACATGGGGTGCGGGGGCATTCCGGGCATTAAGGAGGCCTGAATGACGAACAACGGTTTGACCGGACAGACGGTGTCCCGGCCAATGGGCCGGATCGCCAGAAAGGCTCGCGGCCTTGCCGCTGCCATGCTGCTCGCTGCTGGAGGGATGATGCCGGCTGGTTCTGCGCTCGCGGATGCGGGCTTTCAGTCGTGGGTCCGCAATTTCTGGCCGCAGGCACAGGCGGCAGGGATCAGCAGCCAGACCTACAACGCCGTCTTCACCGGCATGACCCCAGATCCGGACACGGTTCGGCTGATGTCGAAACAGTCCGAATTCGTGAAGCCGGTGTGGGACTATCTGGAAAGCGCCGTTTCCGATGCGCGTATAGAGAACGGCCAGAAGATGCTGCGCGAGCACGCGGCTGTCCTGCGCGAGATCGAGGCCCGCTACGGCGTGCAGAAGGAAGTGGTTCTGGCCGTCTGGGGCATGGAAACCAACTACGGCAACTTCATGGGTGGCCATGATGTGATCCGGGCTCTGGCGACACTGGCCTATGAGGCGCCGCGCCGGCGGGACTTCTGGCAGGGCGAACTGGTGTCGGCGCTGGGTATCATTCAGGCTGGCCATGTGCGCCACAAGGACATGATCGGTTCCTGGGCCGGTGCCATGGGCCACACCCAGTTTATGCCCTCAAGCTGGAAACGCTATGCCGCCGATTTCAATGGCGATGGCCGCCGCGACATCTGGACGTCCATTCCCGATGCGCTGGCTTCCACCGCCAACTATCTGAAGGAACATGGCTGGCAGACCGGCAAGACATGGGGCTACGAGGTCAGCCTGCCGCGTGGATTTGACTATTCGCTGGCAGATGACACCACATCCAAGACGCTGGCCGAATGGTCGCGGCTTGGGGTGAGCCGGCCCAACGGCCGCGGCTTCCCGCGTGCCGATGACACTGCCGTGCTCGTGCTGCCAGCCGGGGCGGCAGGCCCGAGCTTCCTGATGCTGAAGAATTTCTCCGTCATCAAACGCTATAACAATGCAACTGCCTACGCCCTGGCCGTTGGCCATCTGGCCGACCGGATCCGTGGCGGTGATGCTTTTGCCGGAGGCTGGGCGCGGGAACATCTGCCGCTGAACAAGGACCAGACCATGCAGCTTCAGGCGGCCCTCAACCGCAAGGGCTTCCATGCGGGCGAACCTGACGGTCTGGCAGGGCCGACCACCCGTAAGGCCATCCGTGCCTTCCAAAAGTCGCGTGGTCTGATCCCGGACGGTTATGCCTCGGTGATGCTGCTGTCCAGGATCAGCAACGGCAGCTGACACTTCCGGAGCGGCATCAGATTGCCTATAGTCTGATCCAGTTCAGATGAGAGGTTTCCGGGTGCCGCTTCTATCGTTCAGGATGCGCTGGCTTGCCATGCTCCTTGCTGCGCTGGTTTTCCTGCCAGCGCTGCAGGGGGCGGTACTTGCGCAGGGGCGCCCCATTCCGCCTCCCCCATCGGAGGAGGGTTTCAACCCGCTGCGTCCGCTGATGCGTCTGTTCGGCGTGTCCCGGCCAGAGGTGCGGGTGCAGGAAGCCAAGCCTGTGGTGCGCAAGAAGGCGCCCGCCGCCCCCAGTGGCCCGCCGAAGGTCACTGAACTGCCTAAGGAGCCGGACGCAGGCGTGGTTCTCGTGCTCGGTGGGCCAACGGCTGCGTCGCTCGCGGAAGGGTTAAGCTTCATCTTCGCGCAAAAGCCGATGATCCGCGTTGAACTTCTCGCAGAGGTGCCTGCAGCTTCGCAGGCCGCGTCTTCTGAGGGCGGTGCCGGGGCGGCACAAGCGCCCGTCCGCGCCGATGGCCTGATGGGAGAACCGGACCCCGCATGGACGGAACGGGCGGTCTCACGCATCCGTGGCGGCGGGGTCAAGGCGGTTGTCGCCGTGTTCGGTTATGCCGACATCAAGGATTTGCCGCAGCCGGATGGTGGTCTGGTGCCCTTTGGAAGCGATGCCTTCAAGGCAGAGTACCGCAAGAAGCTGCGGGCACTGGCGCTGGCCATGCGGCAGGAGCGCAAGCCGCTTGTGCTTGTCGGTCTCCCGCCAACGGAAGCAGCGCGGCTTGATCCGGGCTTTACCTTGATCAACGATCTGCTTCAGAGCGAAGCCGCCATGACCCGGTCAACCTATGTGGACATCTGGAAGGTGTTTCTGGATGACAATGAGGCCTACACTGCCTTTGGGCCGGATGTAGATGGCCAGCGCCGGCGGCTGCGCGCCAATGACGGGATCGGGTTCACCTGGTCCGGTGCCCGCAAGGTGGCCTTTTTCGTGGAGCGTGAACTTGCCCGCGTGCTTGGCGGCTATGGTGGACTTGCCTTTGAAGGCGTTGCGGATGATCCGAACTTCATCGTCCTGACCGGCCGCGCCCTTTCAGCGGAAGACCATCTGGCGGGCGATGCCAGCGAACCGCAGATCCTGCCCCCGTGGAAACCGAAGCCGCAGCCCGCCTTGCCCGCAAGTTCTTTGCAACAGGCGACACTGGCCCCTCCATCCCTGGCCGCGTGGATTTCACGGGCGCCGTGGCGAATTGACGGGTGAGGGCATTCCGGGTTCTGGCGCTCAAAAGGTCATTTCTGTCCTGGTGTCAGTTGCGGCAGCCTTTGAACAAGGTCACCGGTTGCCGCAACCCGCTGGAGCCTGGGGTCACCAGCTGCGCCGGCAGCCGCTATCTGGCCAGCTTGTAGCGTTCGGCAGGCTTGCCATCAAACATCGCCTGCAACAGCCTGCCGGACAGAGCAACGTAGTCCGATAGCAGAGACGTGTCGTGCAGCGATGGTGCGGTGATGGTTTCTCCTTTTTCGAGACCTGAGAGCGCCGCATCGACACAATCCTCCGTGGTCATAACGATTGCCTCCGGCAGAGGCTCAAGGTCTGCGCCTCCGGCGACTTCCCAGCCTTCGGAAATGACCGCACCGGGCAGTACCAGTTGAACCCTTACCGAAGTGCCTTCGGCTTCGTGCTGCAGGCTCTGGGTGAAGAGGAACACATAGGCCTTGGTGGAGCCATAAACAGGAATGCCGGGATAGGGGCTGAAACCGGCGCCGGACCCAATATTGACAATTGTTCCAGCATTGCGGCCCCTGAACGCCGAGAGCGCGGCTTTCGACAGGGCGGTCAGGGCCGTAATGTTCAGGGCGATCATGCTCTCGATTGTGGCATCAGGTGTCTGTGTGAGAGGCTTCAGAGCAGAGAAGCCAGCATTGTTGATGATAAGTGAAATGGAAGGATCCTCCGACAGGAGCTGCGTTACCGCGGAGACGCCGCCAGCGGTGGTGAGATCGGCGGCCAGCGCCCTGGCGGAAACCGGGAACTGCTGCTGCAATTCCGCGGCAATGTGCTGCAAGCGGTCCAGCCGCCGGGCAACCAGCACGAGGTCATATCCGCGCGCCGCAAGACACTCAGCATAGACTTTGCCAATCCCGGAGGAAGCTCCGGTCACGATGGCTGTTCCAGGCTTCTTGAGGTTTGAATGTGTCAAGGCGATCTTCCTTATGAGGATGACGAATTGCCTGTACACAGGTATATATCATGTACTAAGTGTCAATTACGCACTTAATGTATCCTAGGTATCGTCAAGGAAACCGGATGTCCTATACAGAAGAGCGTGTTCTCGAAACACTTCCTGGCGTCAGGCCGGTGCTCGAACAAATAGCCCATAAGTGGTCTATTCTGATCCTGACCTTTCTTTGCGAGGAGCCGAAGCGCTTCAACGCTCTCAAGCGCCGCCTCGATGGGATTACCCAGAAGGCGCTGACTGAGGCGCTGCGCAAGCTGGAAAGAAACGGGCTGGTGGAGCGGACGGTGAAAGCAACCTCGCCGGTTGCCGTCGAATATTCGATCACGCCGCTGGGCCGGACGCTGCAGGATCCCTTTCTGGCTCTTTACGATTGGGCTGTAGCGCATCAAAGCGATCTTGCCGCTGCACAGGAGCGGTTTGACACGAAGCCGTAGACAGCTTGCAACGGGGCTGGGCGCGCCAGACCGGATGGTGGCAGCCTCGGCCGGAGAGCGGGCATGAGAGATCACCCAAAACGCCAGTTCTTGAGGAGCCCAGCGCATTGAGGGTTGGCCAAATCCTTGGGGCGCTGGAGCCATTTCAAGGCGTGATGCGTCAGCATCATACGCCTTCGTATAGGCCATGCCCCAAAACAAAAGGAGCGGCCCGGGGGCCGCTCCTGAGGATCGTGTTTTCCGTCTGCCGTTCAACGGGGCAGGTTGGACGAGCCGGTGAGGAATTCGTCTACGGCGCGGGCGGCCTGGCGGCCTTCGCGGATGGCCCAGACGACCAGTGACTGGCCGCGGCGCACGTCGCCGGCGGCAAAGACGTTGGCATAGCTCGTCTTGTAGTCCTCGGTGTTGGCCTTCACGTTGGTGCGGCCATCCAGCTCCAGCTTGCCGTCCAGCTCGGCAATGAAGGTGTCGAGGCGCGGGCCGGAGAAGCCGATGGCAGCCATCACCAGATCAGCGCGCAGGATGAACTCCGTGCCGGGGATCGGCTTGCGCTTCTCGTCCACGCGGGCGCACTTGACGCCAACGATGTGCCCGTCTTCGCCCACAAGGCCGAGGGTTGCGGCGGAGAATTCACGCTCGGCGCCTTCGGCCTGCGAAGAAGACGTGCGGAACTTCGTCGGCCAGTATGGCCACACGGTCAGCTTGTCTTCCTTCAGCGGCGGGATCGGGCGAATGTCAAGCTGGGTGACCGACAGGGCACCCTGACGGAAGGCCGTGCCGACGCAGTCAGAGGCGGTGTCGCCGCCGCCGATGACGACCACATGCTTGCCCGCAGCCCAGATCGGCGCCTCGCCCGACACATCCTCGCCGCCGACGCGGCGGTTCTGCTGGACCAGATAGTCCATCGCCCAGTGGCAGCCTTCCAGCTCCATGCCGGAGACGCCCGGATCACGCGGACGCTCGGCACCGGCGCAGATGATCACGGCATCATGGCGCTCGGACAGCTCTTCCATGGTGACGGTGACACCGACGTTGACGCCATAATGGAAGGTGACGCCTTCTTCTTCCAGCTGCTTGACGCGCAGGTCGATGTGGCGCTTCTCCATCTTGAAGTCCGGGATGCCATAGCGCAGCAGGCCGCCGGCCTTGGGTTCGCGCTCGTAGACATGCACCGTGTGCCCGGCGCGGGCCAGCTGCTGGGCAGCGGCCATGCCTGCCGGGCCACCGCCGATGATGGCAACGGTCTTGCCAGTCTTGGTGGCGGAGGGCTCGGCGCGAATCCAGCCTTCCTTCCAGCCCTTGTCGGCAATGGCCTGCTCAACCGTCTTGATGTTGACCGGCGCATCCTCGAGGTTCAGCGTGCAGGCTTCCTCGCACGGGGCGGGGCAGACGCGGCCGGTGAACTCCGGGAAGTTGTTGGTCGAATGCAGGTTGCGCAGGGCCAGTTCCCAGTCGCCCTGATAGACCAGATCGTTCCAGTCCGGGATCTGGTTGTGGACCGGGCAGCCGGTGGGGCCGTGGCAATAGGGGATGCCGCAATCCATGCAGCGGGCCGCCTGACGCTCAACTTCGCCCTGGTTCAGCGGCAGGGTGAACTCGCGGAAATGGCGGATGCGGTCTGATGCCGGCTGGTACTTCTGCTCCTGCCGGTCGATTTCCAAAATCCGGTGACCTTGCCCAAGGTGACCTCCTCAAAACTCGTTTCATCCTCAGCCGCCTCAACCTGATCTCCGGGAGGCGGCTCTGTTGCCGGGTGGTGCCGGCCCTCAGCGTTTGCCGCGAGGGCCGGGCGCAGGTGGCGGGCTTATTCCGCCGCCACCATGCCGAGCCGTTTCTCTTCCATCTCGCGCAAGGCCCGGCGGTACTCGACGGGCATCACCTTGACGAATTTCGGCCTGTACACATCCCAGGCATCCAGGATCGCCTGAGCCTTGGAGGAACCTGTGTTGGCCACATGGTTGGACAGGAGCTGGCGCAGGCGCTCGTCGTCGTGGCGGGTCATGTCGCCCGTCACGTCCACGCGGCCCTTGTGCTCGATGTCACCGCCATGGTGGTGCAGCTTCTCCAGCAGATCGTCTTCCTCGGCCACCGGCTCGATGTCGACCATGGCAAGGTTGCAGCGCGAGGAGAAGGTGCCGTCTTCGTCCAGCACATAGGCGATACCGCCCGACATGCCGGCAGCGAAGTTGCGCCCGGTCTGGCCGATGACGACGACGATGCCGCCGGTCATGTATTCGCAGCCGTGGTCGCCGACGCCCTCGACGACCGCAATCGCACCGGAGTTGCGCACGGCGAAACGCTCGCCTGCAACACCACGGAAGTAGCACTCACCCTCGGTCGCACCGTAGAGCACGGTGTTGCCGACGATGATGGACTCTTCCGGCACAATCCGCGCCTTGTCCGAGGGGCGCACGATGATCTTGCCGCCCGACAGGCCCTTGCCGACGTAGTCGTTGGCATCGCCCCGCAGTTCCATCGTGATACCACGTGCGAGGAACGCGCCGAAGGCCTGACCGGCAGTGCCCTTCAGGTTGATCTTCAGCGTATCCGCCGCAAGGCCCTTGTGGCCGTAGCGCTTGGCCACTTCGCCCGAGAGCATGGCACCGGCAGACCGGTCGACCGAGCAAATGGTCTCCTCGACGATGGTCGGCGTCTTGTCTTCCAGCGCCGGACGGGAAGCCGCGATGAGGCGGCGGTCCAGAATATCCGTGATCGGATGCTCCTGGCGCTGGGTCCAGCGGGTTTCTTCGGGAGCTGCCTCCGGCTGGAAGAAGATACGGCCGAAGTCGAGGCCCTTCGCCTTCCAGTGGTCGATGGCGGTTTCCTTGTCGAGGAAGTCCGAGCGGCCGATGATCTCGTTGAGGTCGGCAACGCCGAGAGAGGCCATCAGCTCGCGCAGCTCTTCTGCGACGAAGAAGAAGTAGTTGATCACATGCTCCGGCGTGCCCTTGAAGCGCTTGCGCAGCACCGGGTCCTGGGTGGCAATGCCAACCGGGCAGGTGTTGAGGTGGCACTTGCGCATCATCAGGCAGCCTGCGGCGATCAGCGGCGCAGTGGCAAAGCCGAACTCGTCCGCACCCAGAAGGGCACCGATGAGCACGTCACGGCCGGTCTTCAGACCGCCGTCCACCTGCAGCGCCACGCGGGAGCGCAGGCCGTTGAGCACCAGCGTCTGCTGGGTTTCGGCCAGGCCGATTTCCCAGGGGCTGCCGGCGTGCTTGATCGAGGTCAGCGGCGAAGCGCCGGTACCGCCGTCATAACCGGAGACCGTGATGTGGTCGGCGCGGGCCTTGGCAACGCCTGCGGCCACGGTGCCCACACCCACTTCCGACACCAGCTTCACGGAGATGTCGGCTTGCGGGTTCACGTTCTTCAGGTCGTAGATCAGCTGCGCCAGATCTTCGATCGAGTAGATGTCATGGTGCGGCGGGGGCGAAATCAGGCCCACGCCCGGTGTCGAGTGACGCACCTTGGCGATGACCGCGTCCACCTTGTGGCCCGGCAGCTGGCCGCCTTCACCGGGCTTTGCGCCCTGTGCCACCTTGATCTGCAGCATGTCGGCGTTGACCAGATATTCGGTGGTGACACCGAAACGGCCGGACGCGATCTGCTTGATGGCGGAACGCTGCGGGTTCATCGAGCCATCCGGCAGCGGCTTGAAGCGCTCGGCTTCCTCGCCGCCTTCACCGGTGTTCGACTTGCCGCCGATCTTGTTCATGGCAATGGCCAGCGACGTATGCGCCTCGCGGCTGATCGAGCCAAAGGACATGGCGCCTGTGACGAAGCGGCGGACGATCTTCTCGGCCGGTTCCACCTCTTCGATGGAGATGGGCTTGCGGCCCAGCTCTTCGGCGCTCTTGATGCGGAACATGCCACGGATGGAGAAGCGGCCGGTTTCCTTGTTGGAAAGCTCGGCAAACTCCCGGTACTTGTCCGGCAGGTTGCCGCGCACGGCGTGCTGCAGGGTGGCGATGGAATCCGGCGTCCACATGTGGCTTTCGCCACGGATGCGGTAGGCATATTCACCGCCCACTTCCAGCGACCGGCGCAGGATGGCGACATCCTCGAAGGCCATCTGGTGGCGCATGACGGTTTCCTGAGCCACTTCGTTCAGGCCGATGCCTTCGATGGTCGTGGCCGTGCCGAAGAAGTACTTCTCGACAAAGGCCGAGGACAGGCCAATGGCGTCGAAGATCTGGGCGCCGCAATAGGACTGGTAGGTCGAGATGCCCATCTTGGACATGACCTTGAGGATGCCCTTGTCGATCGACTTGATGTAGCGGTAGACCACTTCATCGGCATCGACTTCCTCGGGGAAGTCCATCTCGTGGTGCATCGAGAGCAGGGTCTCGAAGGCGAGATACGGGTTGATCGCCTCGGCGCCGTAGCCTGCCAGCACGCAGAAATGATGGATTTCGCGTGCTTCACCCGTCTCCACCACGAGGCCCACGGAAGTGCGCAGGCCCTTGCGGATCAGGTGATGGTGCACGGCAGCGGTGGCCAGCAGCGCCGGAATGGCGATGCGGGCACGGCTGATCAGGCGGTCAGACAGGATGATGATGTTGTCACCGTCCCGCACAGCCTTTTCGGCCCGCTGGCACAGCTCCTCCAGCGCATCTTCCATACCTTCAGCCCCACGGGCTGCGGAATAGGTGATGTCGAGCGTCTTGGCCGAGAAGTGGTTGTCCGCGATATCACCGATGCGGCGGATCTTTTCCAGATCCTCATTGGTGAGGATCGGCTGACGGACTTCCAGGCGCTTGGCGTGCGACAGGCCCTTGAGGTCAAACAGGTTCGGGCGCGGGCCGATGAAGGAGACGAGGCTCATCACAAGCTCTTCGCGGATCGGGTCGATCGGCGGGTTCGTCACCTGCGCGAAGTTCTGCTTGAAGTAGGTGTAAAGCAGCTTCGACTTGTCGGAGAGCGCCGAAATCGGCGTGTCCGTGCCCATGGAACCCACGGCTTCCTGACCAACGGTCGCCATCGGCTGCATCAACAGCTTGATGTCTTCCTGGGTGTAGCCAAAGGCCTGCTGACGGTCGAGCAGGCTTTCACCAGCCACCGGAGCGCGCTCGCGCACGCCCGGCATGTCCTCAAGCACGATCTGCGAGCGGTGCAGCCAGTCCTTGTAGGGGTTGGCGGTTGAAAGCTGGCGCTTGATCTCGTCGTCGGAGACGATGCGGCCCTGTTCCAGGTCGATGAGCAGCATCTTGCCCGGCTGCAGGCGCCACTTGCGGACGATCTTCTCGTCCGGAATCGGCAGCACACCCACTTCCGAAGACATGATGACATAATCATCATCGGTGACGATGTAGCGGGCCGGACGCAGGCCGTTGCGGTCCAGCGTCGCGCCGATCTGGCGGCCATCGGTGAAGGCCACGGCAGCCGGGCCGTCCCACGGCTCCATGATGGCGGCGTGATAGGCGTAGAAGGCGCGGCGGTTCTCGTCCATCAGCGGGTTGCCGGCCCAGGCTTCCGGGATCAGCATCATCGCAGCATGGGCCAGCGAGTAGCCGCCCATGACGAGGAACTCCAGCGCGTTGTCGAAGCAGGCAGTGTCCGACTGGCCTTCGTAGGAGATCGGCCACAGCTTGGTGATGTCGCCGCCGAAGAGCGGCGAGGACACGGAAGCCTGACGGGCGGCCATCCAGTTGACGTTGCCGCGCAGGGTGTTGATCTCGCCGTTATGCGCCACCATGCGGTAGGGGTGGGCGAGATCCCAGGACGGGAACGTGTTGGTGGAGAAGCGCTGGTGCACGAGGGCCAGGGCCGAGGTGAACCGCTCGTCCTTCAGGTCCTTGTAGTAGGCGCCCAGCTGGTACGCCAGGAACATGCCCTTGTAGACCAGCGTGCGGCTGGACATGGAGACCACATAGAAGCCGTGCTTCACCGCGTCGCTCTCTGCGCGCACGACATTCGAGATCACCTTGCGCAGGATGAACAGGCGGCGCTCGAAAGTGGTCTGGTCGATGCCATCGGCCGCGCCAATGAAGAGCTGGCGGGAATAGGGCTCGGTGGCGGCAATGTCCGGCGCCTTGGACAGGGACGAGTTGTCCACCGGCACGTCGCGCCAGCCGAGAACCTTCTGACCTTCAGCAGCGACAACGCGCTCGACGATTTCCACGCACTTGGCGCGCAGCGCCGCGTCCTGCGGCAGGAACAGGAAGCCGACGCCATACTGGCCAGCGTCCGGCAGGCTGACGCCCTGAGCGGATAGCTCCGCCTTGAAGAAGTCATGCGGGATCTGCACGAGCATGCCCGCGCCGTCGCCCATCAGCGGATCGGCGCCAACCGCACCGCGATGGGTGAGGTTTTCAAGGATGTTCAGGCCGTCCGCGACGACCTTGTGCGATTTCTGGCCTTTGAGATGCGCAATGAAGCCGACGCCGCAGGCGTCGTGTTCGCGAGAAGGATTGTAGAGCCCTTTATCTGCCGCCTCGCGCAGACGCGTGGCGATAGTGGTCGCGGTGCGAGCTTTTTCTGCTCCCTCGCGCCCTGCTACGGCCATGGCTGTGCTGGTGGTCAGCTCACTCTTCATCATATGCGCCCTCACTGTAATCCAGTGTTTCCGCAGCCGTACTCAGGTCGCATGCGCGCACCTTTCCCCCTTGGGGGCAAGACACGCAGATCTCCCTCAGCCTGTGCCGCGGCTCTGTCGTAGTTTTAACGCTTCGCTTCCACAAAGCGAACCGTCTTCTGGCGAAAGCAAGCCTCCCGCTTCGCCGGTGATGCCCTGTCTGACTGCTGCACGGGGCCGCAGTACAGTCTGGAGCCTGTCCGCAGGCTCTCGCATGAGGTGCCGGTGTCTGTGGTGCCTCCCCCATATCCGGCGATTGCCGTGGATTGGCCACGGCCCAGCGAGCTGCCTCGGGGCTCGAAAAAGGGACAGTATTCCTGCCCTATTCCGAGCCGGGGGAACATGCCAGATTTCCCCGGGGGGCAAGACCGTTTATAAGGATTAAAATTCATTTTGTTTCGCCATTTGCAGCCTCGAATTCATTTTCGGTACGGGTGGCAACGGAATGAGCAACAAAATTTCACGATTGCCGTTCACACTCCCGGCACTGGCACGTGGCTCTGCCGTCACGGCGCTTTGATTTCCTAGCGTCAGATGATCGGGGCAATATGCCGGGCATCCGGGAAACGGCGCCATCGGGGGAGCCGGGACGGATCAAGTGAGGTAGGAAAATGAGCAAGACCCTTCTTTCTGCGGCAATGGTGGCAGGCGCCGTGGCGGCGGCAGTGGCTGGTGTGACCGTATCGACGGAAGCCGGCGCACAGGCCAAGGAAAAGTGCTACGGCGTGTCGCTCGCCGGCAAGAATGACTGCAAGGCTGGCCCGGGAACGACCTGCGCCGGTACGTCCACGGTCGACTACCAGGGCAATGCCTGGACGCTGGTCCCCGCTGGCACCTGCAAGGATATGAAGCTGCCGGATGGCCGCATGGGCTCGCTGACCGAGCTGGACCGCGATCTGCCGAAGTCCTGAGGCTACGGGACTGGAATGAAGGATCAAGGCTTCCGGCGGTCGCTGCCGGAAGCCGCATTGCGGGGAGCGATTGCCATCATGACAGGGCTGCAGGATACGGCGGACCTCAGTTTCACCCTGCCGCAGCGCGGCGGTGCGGGGCTGAAGCCTGAGCATTACAGCGAAATTCTGTCGCAGAA
Organism: Pannonibacter phragmitetus; assembly: GCF_050510895.1. Classification (GTDB taxonomy): domain Bacteria; phylum Pseudomonadota; class Alphaproteobacteria; order Rhizobiales; family Stappiaceae; genus Pannonibacter; species Pannonibacter phragmitetus_B. The sequence continues at coordinate 179,315 of NZ_JBNINT010000001.1, forward strand.
GCCCGATATCGGCTTCTTCGAGATCCACGCTGAAAACTACATGGGCGCAGGTGGTGCGCCACATCATTATCTGGAGCGTATCCGTGCGGACTATCCCATCTCCTTGCACGGAGTTGGATTGTCGATTGGCGGTGATGGCCCGCTGGATGAAGACCATCTTTCCCGGCTGAAGCATCTTTGCGGGCGCTATGAACCAGCCTCATTCTCCGAGCATCTGGCGTGGTCCAGCCACGATACCGTCTTCCTGAACGATCTCTTGCCTCTGCCCTACACGCAGGCGCGGCTGGATGTGGTCTGTGATCATATTGACCGGGTGCAGGAGGTTCTTGGGCGGCGGATGCTGCTGGAAAATCCCTCCACCTATGTGGCCTTTGCCTCCAGCGAGATGGATGAGTTGAGCTTTTTGTCCGAAATTGTCCGGCGCACGGGCTGCGGGTTGCTGCTCGACGTCAACAATGTTCACGTCTCAGCCATCAACCACAAGCGCGATGCGCGGGACTATCTCGCGGCTTTCCCTGTTGAGCATGTGGGCGAGATTCATCTGGGTGGCCATGCGCCAGACACTGACGACGAGGGTGGGCTGCTGCTGATCGATGCTCACGACCGGGAGGTGGACGAAGCGGTCTGGAGCCTCTTTGCAGATCTCATGGCGCGGACGGGCCCGCTGCCGGTGCTGATCGAGTGGGACAACAACGTTCCATCCTGGCCGGTTCTGCTGGGGCAAGTTCAGGAGGCGGAGCAGATCATGGCCCAACCCCTGCATCTGGCCCTGCCAAAAGGGCTGCGGCGCCATGGCTGAGCAGGCCTCTGTTTCCAGCGCGGCCTTTGCAGCAGCGTTGATGCAGCCGGAATTGCCGGTGCCGGAGGATGTGACCGGCCCGAACGGTGCGCCTGCGCCCAAGCGGTTCGGGGTCTATCGCAACAATGTCATCGTCAGCCTGACCGAGGCGCTGATGGCCACCTATCCGGCGCTGCTGCGTCTGTTGGGGGAAGATTACTTCCGGGCCCTCGCACGGCTCTACGTGAGCGCCGAGCCGCCGTCATCGCCGGTGCTTCTGACATATGGCGGCAGTTTTTCCGAGTTCATCGAAGGCTTTCCGCCGCTGGCAGGCTATCCCTATCTGCCGGATGTGGCCCGGCTGGAATGGGCATGGCTGGAGGCCTATCATGCAGCAGATCAGGCGCCGCTTGAGGCGGCTCTGCTTGCCGCTGTGCCACCGGAGCAGCTTGGCGCCCTGCGCTTCACGCTTCATCCGGCCTGCCGCCTCATTGTCTCGTCATTTCCCGTGATGGATCTGGTCAGGGCAAACCGGTTCGAGATTGAGGCGGGTGTGGAAGTTGATCCGGGGCAGGGGCAGAGTGTACTCCTCACCCGGCCTGGCATTGATGTCGTCCTCTACCCCTTGCAGGCGGTGGGGGATGTGGCTTTTATGACGGCGCTGAAAACTGGCGATAGTCTCGCGGAGGCGGCAGGGAGCGCTCTGGCTGTTGATCCGGCCTTTGATCTTGCCGCCGCCATCGGCTTGTTGCTGCGCAGTGGCGCAATCTCTGAATATCAAATTGACCTTGCGTAAATTTTTTCCGGATGCACTCTAACACTAGGCCCTGCGACGCTGACGCATCACACCTTCAGCATATTCAGACGCCGCAAGTGCTTGGTATGAAACCCGGAACTGTCCGGGAGGGACACAATGTTCGATTTCTTCATCCGCATGTACAATGGCTTTTTCGCTGGGTTGGAGCGGGCTACCCACGGCTGGCTGATCGGCCTTGCCGGGCGCTTTGTCTTCGCCAGCGTCCTGCTGTTTTACTTCTGGAATTCCGCCCTCACCAAGATCGGGCCGGGCGCTCTGGGCTTCCTTCACCCGTCTGATGGCGCCTTTGCGCAGATCTTGCCGTCGATGATGGAAGCGGTGAGCTATGACACCAGCAAGCTCGCTTTCTTTCCCTACCATGTGATCGTCATTGCCGGGACCTGGGCCGAATTCATCCTGCCAGCACTGATCACGGTAGGGCTGTTCACCCGGGCGGCCAGCCTCGGCATGATCGGCTTCATTGCGGTCATGTCCTACGTGGATGTCTACCAGCTCGGCGCAGATGCGACGGCCATTGGCGCGATGTTTGATGGCAATCCTTCGTCGATGATTGCCGATCAGCGTTTGCTCTGGGGCTTCCTGCTGCTGGTGCTGACCATCTACGGGCCGGGCCGGTTCTCCATCGACTGGCTTCTGCGCCGCGCCCTTGCGCGCCGGGCGCGATATTACTGAGACCAGTTGCAAGGCAGCGGCTGCGGCGGATAGTGTGCTTGAATGATATTTGCCAGTGACAATTGGGCCGGTGCCAGCGCACCGGTCGCCGCCGCCCTCTCCCGCCACTCCACCGGGCTTGTTCCGGCCTATGGCGGCGATCCGCTGACACTTTCGGTCAAGGCCCGCTTCAGCGAGCTTTTCGAGTGCAACGTCGAGGTCTTCTTTGTCCCGACCGGCACGGCCGCCAACGCCTTGGCGCTCTCGGCCTACGCGAAGCCCGGCGGGGTGGTCTTTGCCCATGCCACGGCGCATGTGGCCAATGACGAATGCAATGCGCCCGAGTTTCTGACCATGGGCCAGAAGATTCGCGGCCTTCCCGGCGCCAATGGCAAGCTCACGCCTGCCGTCCTGGCAAATGCCATGGCCGAGCATCCGGACGGGGAGCTCAACAGCGGGCAGGTGGCCGGTCTTTCCCTGACCCAGGCAACCGAATGCGGCACCGTTTACACAGCGCAGGAGATTCGTGCTCTGGCCGATGTGGCCAAATCGCGTGGCATGGTCGTGCATATGGACGGCGCCCGCTTTGCCAATGCGCTGATCGCCAGCGGTGGTTCTGCTGCGGATATCACGTGGCGCGCGGGTGTGGATGTTCTGTCCTTCGGCGGCACCAAGAACGGCTGCTGGTGTGCGGAAGCGGTGGTGTTCTTCAATCCGGGCGAGGGCAGCCAGTTCCGTTATCTCAGCAAGCGGGCAGGGCACATTCTGTCGAAGAGCCGATTCGTGGCAGCGCAGTTTGAGGGCTATCTGGAAGATGGCCACTGGCTGGACAATGCCCGCCATGCCAATGCCATGGCCCGCCGTCTTGCCGATGGCCTGGTCCGTTCCGGCTTTGCCCGGCTCGCATGGCCCGTTGAGGCAAATGAGGTCTTCCCGGTGCTGCCCACCCATGTGATCAACCGGCTGAGGGCAGAAGGTGCCGTCATCCGCGAATGGCCGCCTGCCGGTCTTGAAGGCCACACCGCACCGGGCGCCGATGAAGCGCTGCTGCGCCTCGTCTGCTCTTTCGCCACGACCGAAGAGGAAGTCGAGCGCTTTCTGGCACTGGCTGCTGGCTGACAAGCCAGCAGAGCATTTGTTCCGTATCTGGAATGATTTTTCCTTAAGCTTGGGATTCACTCGCAAGTTTGGAATCGTATTCTGCCATTCCGGTTTGGTTTTTCCAGTCTTGTTCTAGCCTCGCAGGTCTTGAACAGTCCGGCGCGAATCTTCCGTTTGATCTGGCCGGCCAGCGGGGATCGTTCCATGAAAATTCATCCAACCGAAGACATGCGTGTCTTGTCGATTGCCCGGCGGCTGCGGATCCCGGGCGTGGGAGCCGCTGCCGCAGAGCTGGCGCCGCTGATTGAAGCTGACTGCAGCCAGTATGGATTTGCCGCTGCCGGTCCCTGGATCTTCATTGCACAGGGCTTGCCGCGTGATGGAAAGACGGAGTTCGACTGGCGTATCTGTCTGCCCGTCTCCGGCGCTGAAGCCTATGACGGGGAACTGGATTTTCTGCATCTGGAGCCGGTCATGGTGGCTTCAGCGGTGCATATGGGGCCGCTGCGAAGCCTCTTTACTCAAGGATACCGTCCGCTGCTGCAGGATATCGAGGCTTCCCGTTACGTTCTTTCAGGGCAGAGCCGGGAAATCTATCATGACTGGCGGGGCGCTGGTGCCAGCTTTGGCCGTATCGAAATCCAGTTTGAACTGGCACGCTGAACGGAAAGCGCCCGGCGTGGCCGGGCGCTTCTGTCCTGTCTCTTCTCTCCGCGCATTGCGGAGCGCTTTGAACGATGGCCTCATACCAAGGCTCTGAGATGCTGACGCATCACGCCTTGAAGATGCTCAAGCGCCGCACGGGCCTAACCAATGCTCGATAAGTCAGCTCATCGAACATTGGCCTCAGTGGGCCTTGGCTTCGATCTGCTTCGGTGCGCCGGCTGCGTTGATCTCGATCTTGCGCGGCTTCATGGCTTCGGGGATTTCGCGCAGGAGATCGATGTGCAGCAAGCCGTTCTCCAGATGGGCGCCTTCCACCTTCACATATTCTGCGAGCTGGAAACGGCGCTCGAAAGCGCGCGAGGCGATGCCGCGGTAGAGCACTTCACCGGCGGTTTCCTCGGACTTCTTCTCACCCTTCACGGTCAGCGCATGTTCCTTGGCCTCGATCGAGAGATCGTCATTGCCGAAACCGGCGACGGCCATGGTGATGCGGTAGGTGTTTTCGCCCGTCCGCTCGATGTTGTAGGGCGGATAGCTCGGGGTGTCGGACGTGGCGCTGTCGAGCATCGAAAGCAGCCGGTCAAAGCCGACGGTGGAGCGGTAAAGCGGGCTGAGATCAAAATGACGCATGTTTCTGTCCTCTTCATGAGCAACTGAATGCATGTTCCGGTGCTCCCCCAATTCTGGCGGGAAACCGGCCGTTCCGCAGGCCCGTCTGGCGCCTGCAGCAATGAGGTGGGGAGGGGCTCCGGCGGTTTCAAGACCCGTTTGTACGTCCTGCCGGTGCAGATGAACGGCGGATGAACAAGGCCTTCCGTTTCGGTTCAAGCGGCAGGGCGCATCTTCCTCTCAACAGGTTGGCACTGAAGAGCAACGCAGCCAGCCACAGACAGGAAGAAAGGAGCATACCATGCTGAAGACCCTCATCTCCGCCACCGTGATTGCCGCCACTGCTGCACTGGCCACCGTTCCGGCACAGGCTGCCTCCGGCTTCTCCATCGAACTGCGCTCCGGCCAGGGCGCCCCAACCGTCCATATTGATGGCCGTGGCGGCGACTGGGGCTGGCACCGCGACCGTGGCCGTCATGGCCGCGATTGGGGCCGCCGGGATGCCCGTCTGTCCCCGCGTGACATCCACCGCAGCCTTCGCCACCGCGGTTTTGAGAACATCGACGTGCGCGGTGCACGCGGTCCGGTCTATGTCGTGTTTGCCACGGGCCGCCGGGGCATGCCGGTCAAGCTGACCGTCAACGCCTATAACGGCAACATCATTGACCGCGAGCGCCTCGGCCGCCGCTGGTAAGCTGCCGTTGTCAAACCTCAAGGGCCCGGAGAGTTCCGCTCTCCGGGCCCTTGGCTTTACGGCATCTTGTCCCAAGACAGTTGAGCTGCTGCGCTGGTCAAGGTAACTCTGGAGCGCCTGCCCCCTTGTGCCCGAGGCTCTCCTGATGACGCTGACCGAAATTCCCGGCAATCCGATCCCTGATGGCGCGGTGGCCGGTTTCATTGAAACGCCGGACCGCGTCAAGCTGCGCTATGCCCGTTTTCCTGCGAAGCCGGGTCAGCTGAAGGGGACTGTGACACTGCTGCAGGGGCGGGCGGAGTTCATCGAGAAATATTTCGAGGTCATCACGGAGTTGCAGGAACGGGGGTTCCATGTGGTGACCTTCGACTGGCGTGGGCAGGGTGGTTCCGATAGCCATCCTGGCTCGTTGAAGCGCGGCAATGTCAGCAGCTTTTCCCGCTATCGTGTCGACCTGGAGACGGTGGTGGGGGGCATTTCGCTCGCCGACTGTCCGGGGCCGCATTATGTGCTGGCTCATTCCACAGGCGGGGCGGTGTTCCTATCGGCAACAGAGCGTCTGCGCACGCAGATCTCCCGAGCCGTGCTTTCGGCGCCTTTCACCGGGCTGAGCGATTTTGGCCGCAAGGAGCGGATGATTTTCCGGCTGGCGCGGCTTTTGGCAATGCTGGGTCTTGCCCTTGCGCCAGTGCCGGGGCGCGGAAACGGCAAGGCCGAGACCTTCGAGACCAATCGCCAGACGAGCGACCTGCGCCGTTTTGAGCGCATGGTGGAGATCGGCAAGGCAAATCCTGCACTGGAAATCGGTCCGCCCACCATTGGCTGGCTGGCGGCTGCCGTGCGCTGCCTGATGTCATTCCGCGAATTGCGGTTTGGCCCGTCCGTGGCTGTGCCGGTGCTGATGATCGCCGCCGGACGGGACCGAATCGTCTCCAGCCGGGCAACGGAAGAGCTGTCCACCCGTATCCGGGCCGCCGGTTTCATCGATATTCCGGGCGCTGAGCACGAGTTGCTGATGGAACAGGACGTCTACAGGCAGCAGTTCTGGGCCGCTTTCGACGCCTTCATCCCCGGAGAGGAATGAAGGCGCAGGCAACAAGGCTCAGTTCTGCGGTACGTCTGCCAGCTGTTTCAGCACGATTTCATGCAGGCGCGGATCGCCGCTGGCGACGATGCGGCCGCCGTTGGCCGGTGAGCTGCCGGTCCAGGTGGTGACAACGCCGCCCGCCCCTTCGATGATGGGGGCAAGGGCCACAATGTCATAGGCCTGCAAACCAGCCTCGATCACCACATCGGCCATGCCGGCGGCCACCATGCAATAGGCGTAGCAATCGGTGCCGTAACGGGCCAGGCGGACCTGTTTCTCGATGTGGTCATAGGCCTGCTTCTCCACCGGCTTGAAAATGCGCGGGCTGGTGGTGAAGAGAACCGCATCAGCAAGGCTGGCGCAGGCGCGGGACTTCAGCTGCTGCGTGCCCAACGGGCCACGATACCAAGCGGACTGGGTGTCGCCGGCATAGACCTCGTTCACATAGGGCTGCACCATCATGCCAAGGCTGGGCTTGCCGTGGGTCGTCAGGCCGATCAGCGTTCCCCAGGTGGGCAGGCCGGTAATGAAGGAGCGGGTGCCATCGATCGGATCCAGCACCCAGACATGCTCCGCATCCGTGCGCTCGCTGCCGAACTCCTCGCCCAGAATGCCGTGCTCCGGATGCCGGGCGTTGATCAGGGCACGCATGGCTTCCTCGCCGCCCCGGTCAGCCACTGTCACGGGATCAAAGCCGCCGCTGAGCTTGTTTTCCACGCTGTGGCTGGTGCGGAAATGCGGGAGGATGGCGGCGCTGGAGGCCTTGGCCAGGTCTTCGAGGAAGGGATAGAGATCATGAGAAATTTGCATGTCAGGTATGCCTTCCTTGCATGTCTTGCCGTTTGAGGCTCGGCCTGCCGCGCAACATACGGATTTTCGCGGAGACTTCCATTTATTTCAGCCACTTAATAAATGCTGCAGTGCCCGCATTTCTAGCCTTCGCTGCGCCATGCCGTCAAAGGGAACCACTTGGAAAAATGCGGGACCTCTTGACGTTTGTGCGCTGCAATGCGAACTTATTGCAGCGCGATACGACGCGTTGCGTTGTAGCGCCGCCCTCCTTGGGCGTTTCCTCCTAGACTCGGGCCGCCTCTTTTGAGTGCGGCCCTTTTTCTGGGCTGTGTCATCCTGCGTTGTCTTGAGGTGCGTTACTCGGCTGCGATCGACCAGGCCGAAAAGGCGCTGTCCGGCATGGCGGTCAGCTCGCGGACAAAGTCCATGAGATCGGCGGCAACGCGGGCGAAATCCGTCCCCCGCTCATGTGTTTCCTCATCCATGTAGAGACCCCGGTTGATTTCCACCTGGAGGGCATGCAGCCCCTTGGCCGGGCGCCCGTAATGCTCGGTGATGAAGCCGCCCGCATAGGGCTTGTTGCGGCTCACCGTATAGCCTTTCGCGCGGAGCAGGTCTGCCGCCATGTCCGTCAGCTCGATAGGGCAGGAGGTGCCATAGCGGTCACCCAGGATGAAGTCGGGCCGGATGCCCGAAGTCTGGCACCTCACGGTGGAGGGCATCGAGTGGCAGTCGATCAGCACCGCATAGCCAAAAGCCACATGCGTTTGCGCCAGAAGCCGCCGCAAGGTGGAGTGATAAGGCTTGTAGATGGCCTCGATCCGCGCCATGCCCTCTTCCACCGTCAAGCGCCGGGCATAGATCTCCTGCGTTTCGCTGACCACGCGGGCAATCGTGCCAAGACCGCCGGCCACCCGCAAGGAACGCACATTGGCATAGGCGGGCAGGCGCCCATCGAACATCTTCGGGTCCAGTTCATAGGGCTCCCGGTTCACATCCAGATAGGCGCGGGGAAATGGGCGCGCAGCAGCGGCGCGCCAATCGGCACCACGCCTGCGAAAAGCTCATCCACAAAGGCATCTTCCGATCTGCGTATTGTCAGCCGGTCGAGCCGGGAGGCGTCGAGAAAACTTTGCGGGTAACAGACGCCGGAATGGGGCGAATTGAACACGAACGGCAGGCGCTGGTCAGCGGGCGCAAGAATCTCGAAGGCTGGTTCAAAGACAGGCTCCGCTCCGAAGCCGGTGATGATGCGCATGGGGCTGACCGCTTTCCGCTCTTCCGGCAGCCTGTATGTGTGCAGGGTTGCCGTTTCCTTATCTTGCCAAGGAATCAACAGCTCTGTCCACAAATGAGAGAAAGCGCGGCGTTCAAGCCCGCTTCACTCTATCTTTACGGCGGATTGGAATTATAACTGGCATCGAGCAGCCACCCCCGGCGGTGGTTTTCCTGAGTTTCGGAGTTTGACGGTTGTCCACCATGTCGCGAATCCTTCTGGCGGAAGACGACAATGATATGCGGCGCTTTCTGGCCAAGGCGCTTGAGAACGCCGGCCATGATGTCGTGTCCTTTGATAACGGCAAGAGTGCCTATGAACGCCTGCGGGAAGAGCCTTTCGCTCTTCTGCTGACGGATATCGTCATGCCGGAGATGGACGGCATCGAGCTGGCCCGCCGCGCTACGCAGCTGGACCCGGACCTCAAGGTCATGTTCATCACCGGCTTCGCTGCCGTGGCGTTGAACCCGGATTCAAATGCGCCGAAAGATGCCAAGGTTCTGTCCAAGCCCTTCCATCTGAAGGACCTTGTGCAGGAAGTCGAACGCATGCTGGCAGCCTGAGGGCTGCCGGTCAGCGATGTGGAGAGATGACTTTCCACAGGTCAGTGCCGTCTGAAAAATTGTTTGACGGTTCTGAGATTGGGGTCTTGCACAGTCCGGCGATCCCCGTTATATCGCTGACCACCGCAGCGCTCCGGCGCTTTTGGTTCCGAAGATTTCGGGCGTGTAGCTCAGCGGGAGAGCACTACGTTGACATCGTAGGGGTCACAGGTTCAATCCCTGTCACGCCCACCATTATTGCAGCAGACAAGGCGAGGGCCCGGTTTGCTGCAGGTGAGGAAAGAGGCTTCAGGCGCGATATCCGCGCCGGGGTTTTTGACCAGAAACCGAGTCCATGCGGGCGCCCAGGCGCCCGTTTCTTTGAGTAGAACAGCAGGGCCCTTCCGGGGACAGAACGATGAAGATCAAGAACTCTCTCAAGGCGCTGATGGCCCGTCACCGGGAAAACCGCATGGTTCGCCGTAAGGGCCGCGTCTACATCATCAACAAGAAGAACCCGCGCTTCAAGGCCCGTCAGGGCTGAGCTGCTGGTGCTCGCGGGATCGTGAGCCCCTTCTTGACTTGCAGGATTGACGGCCGCGTGCAGCAAGGTATCCTTGTCAGCATGCGGCTTTTCCTGTTCTACACTTTCCTTCTTGCCCTTCCGCTCCAGCCTTCGCTGGCGCAGGATGTGACGCCCGGTACGCCACCGCCTTCCGCAGAGGATCTCAACACCCTGCCGCCGGAAGGCGAGGAGGATTCGTCCGGTGCCTCAAGGGCGCCTGACGCCCAGGCTGACGAGAAGCCGCTCGACAGCCTCTACCGGGACCTTGCTGCTGCAAAATCGGATAGCGATGCAGCTCCGATAGCGCGCAAGATCCAGAGAGCTCATCTTGAATCCGGCAGCGACACGGTGAACCTCCTGATGGAGCGCGCCGCCATCGCTCTCAGGGCCGAGGATTACGGTCTTGCCCTTGATCTCATGGATGTTGTGCTTCGGCTGAAGCCGGACTTCGCTGAAGCGTGGAACCGGCGGGCGACCATTTACTACGTCAAACGGGAATATGGCCGTTCACTCGCCGACATCGAGCATGTTCTGGCGCTTGAGCCGCGCCACTGGGGCGCTTTGTCCGGTTTGGCGATCATCCAGCGGCAACTGGAACAAAAGGAAAAGGCCCTGGCCACGTTCCGCCGTGTGGCCGAGATTCATCCAGGGCTCGACAGCGCACGTAAAGCTATCGAAGAGCTTGAGACGGAACTGGCCGGCGAACCCATCTGAGGTCTGGCACCATTTTCCTGCCGGTGCACTCAGGCCCAACCGGCTGCCGGAGTGTCGTTGTTGCTGATTGTTCTCGCCGTATTCATTCTGCTCGCCCTCTACACCGAACTTCGCCGCAGGCGCATCAACGCCCGCCATAGACCGGCAGGAACGCTTGGTTTTGTTGATTGTGCACACGTGCACTATGTCCATTGCCGGCCTCCAGCTGTCTCTGGTGATGTTCCACGCCTGCTTTTCATCCATGGCGCGAGTGGAAACCTTCAGGATCTTCACCTCGCCTTTGCCCCGCATTTTGCGGACACGCACGAAATGCTGTTCGTTGACCGGCCGGGCCTTGGTTTCTCCGAACGGAACTTGCCGCCCGATGCATCGCCAAGGGATCAGGCCCGGCGCATTGCGGCGCTCCTGGAGATGCTGAACTTCGGGCCTGCGCTTGTCGTCGGGCATTCCTTTGGCACCTCTGTGGCCGCCGCACTGGCTTTGGAAGCGCCTGACAGAGTGAGGGGGCTCGTGTTTCTTGCCCCCGCCACTCACCCCTGGAATGGCGGCGTCGCGTGGTATTACAAGCTTGCGGCACTGCCAGTGATCGGAGAGCTGTTCTGCCGCACGCTGGCGTTGCCGGCTGCCGAGCGTCTGGCTTCGGCGTCCATGCGCAATGTCTTTGCCCCTGCTGCCGTGCCGGAAGGCTATGACGCGGCCATCGGTGTGGATCTGCTGTTCCGGCCGGAGAGTTTCCGCGCCAATGCCATGGACCTTGCGGCTTTCAACCGCCACCTTGCGGAACAGTCCCGCCACTACGGCCACATCACACAGCCTGCACTCGCCATTACAGGGGATCAGGATACGGTTGTCTGGCCCAGCATTCACTCAAAGGGGCTGGAGCGTGATCTACCCGACTGCCGCCTCATCGAACTGCCTGGCGCCGGTCACATGCCGCAGCACAGCCATACGGATGAAATCGTTGCGCTGATCCGGGGGCTTTAGGGCGGCAGTATCAGGGATAGGCCGTCAGTATGGTTAGCCCGCCCTTCAAACAAAATGGCCCGCCAGAGGCGGGCCATTCGGTGTCTGGTATCTGACTGGCCTTAGAGGCCCGTCTTGCCGTCGCTGCCGACGAAGGCGATGCGCAGCATGTTGGTGGAGCCGGGGGTGCCGAAGGGCACGCCGGCCGTCACGATCACGCGCTGGCCGGGCTTTGCAAAGCCTTCCTGGCTGGCGATCTTGCAGGCGCGGTTCACCATGTCGTTCTCGTCGTTCGCATCCTCGCTGACGACGCAGTGCAGGCCCCAGGCGAGGGCAAGACGGCGCGCCGTGGAGGCAACCGGCGACAGGGCGATAACCGGAGCAGAGCAGCGCTCACGCGCAGCACGCAGGCCCGTGGCGCCCGACGAGGTGTAGCAGACGACGGCGGCAAGGTTCAGCGTTTCGGCGATCTGCCGTGCAGCTGCCGAAATGGCATCGGCGCCGGTGGCTTCCGGCTCGGTACGCTGTGCGTGGATGATGGTGCGGAAGTTCTGATCCGTTTCGACCTGCTGGGCGATCCGGTCCATGGTGCTGACCGCTTCGACCGGGAACTGGCCCGCAGCCGATTCAGCCGACAGCATGATGGCATCGGCGCCTTCGAACACGGCCGTCGCCACGTCCGACACTTCAGCGCGGGTCGGCACCGGAGCGGTGATCATGGATTCCAGCATCTGGGTTGCGACAACCACCGGCTTGCCTGCACGGCGGGCGGCACGGGTGATGCGCTTCTGAAGGCCGGGCACCTGCTCCAGCGGCATTTCCACGCCAAGGTCGCCACGGGCAACCATCAGTGCGTCCGACAGCTCGATGATCTCGGCCAGACGGTCGATGGCCTGCGGCTTCTCGATCTTGGCGAGGATGCCGGCGCGGCCACGCACGATCTTGCGCACTTCTGCGATGTCGTCCGGGCGCTGGATGAAGGACAGGGCGATCCAGTCCACGCTGGTTTCCAGCACGGCAGTCAGGTCGGAGCGGTCCTTGTCGGTGAGAGCGCTCATGCCGATTTCCGAATCCGGAACGCTGACGCCCTTCTTGTCGGACAGCTTGCCGCCCACTTCCACGCGCGTCATGGCACGAGAGGCGGTGCATTCTGTCACTACGAGGCGGATCTTCCCATCATCGAGCAGCAGGCGGTGGCCCGGCTCAAGCGCCTTGAGAATTTCCGGATGGGGCAGATAGACGCGGGTCACGTCGCCAGGAGCAGGGTCGGAGTCCAGCACGAAGGTGGCGCCGTCTTCCAGCATCACCGGGCCTTCGGCGAACTTGCCGACGCGCAGCTTGGGCCCCTGAAGGTCGGCGAGAATGCCGATCGGGCGGCCGACCTTTTCCTCGACGGCGCGGATGCGGCGCACCAGTTCGCGCATCAGATCGTGGTCAGCATGGCTCATGTTGATGCGGAACACGTCCGCGCCGGCCATATACAGCTTCTCGATCATTTCCTGGGTGGATGAGGCCGGTCCCAGAGTTGCAAGAATTTTAACGCGCCGATTTCGCCTCATTGTGCACCCGTTCCCTGTTGTACCGGCTCAGTCAGCTGAACCGTCCAGTTGCTCTGCTCGCCTGTGTCGATCTCGAAAAATCCGGTGCGCTCATAGCCGCGCGCCACACAGTCTTCAATTCCGCGAATCGTGAACTCTTTTTCGCGCGTACACATGTACGCCCGGCCGCCCCATTCGCCAAACTGATCGTAATCGACGGCATAAATGTAATAGTAGCGTGACACAAGTGCTCCCGGCACAAGCGTTTCACAGCTGTTGGCGGCAAGGTTCCACCAGCCTTCGGTGACCCAATCAGTCTTGTCCTTGTATCCGATTGCAACGCCAACGTTGCTTTCGGTCTTATTACACAGACGCAAATCTGCCTTTGCCGTATCGCTGAGGAGAGCAACAGCAACAAAAGCCGCAAATGCAAGAGCTGCACGCGCAAAGCCTGTGCCGGTCCATGCCGGATCTCTCATGCCTCGCGTTCCTTGTCCGTGATCATTAAACCGATTTAATCCGATAATTTGTGAGGACTTTTGCGGCCCGGGTCATGTCCTGTCAATGACAACGGCACGGAAGTCGTTGACATTGGTGAAAGTTGGCCCTGGCGTCAGCAGATCCCCAAGCTTCTCGAAGAAGCTGGTGCTGTCGTTTCTCGCCAGAAATGCGGCAGCATCAAGACCCAGAGCCTGCGCCCGCGAGAGGGTGGACGAGATCAAGCTTGGCACCTGCCGGATCGTCTGCCTCGCCGCGTCCGCCATCGGTGCCGTCCGTATCGCCAGCAACGGCCGAAATGCCTTCCGCGCCTTTCAGGGCATTGGCGAGGGCCAGTGCATATTCCTGGTTCGGTCCGCCCCGGCCACTGCCGCGAATGGTCACCGTCAGTTCCCCGCCGGACAACAGCACGCAGCGGCGGCCACTCTGCTTCAGGTCCATGGCGAGTGCGGCATGAGTGGCTGCAACATCTCGCGCCTCTCCCTCGATGCTGTCGCCCAGAATGATGGTCTCAAAACCGGCAGCCTCCGCCACGCGCTTCGCGGCTTCGATGGACTGCATCGGCGTTGCCACCAGAGTATAGGCACTGCCTTCAAAGGCGGCGTCACCGGGCTTCACACTTTCGTTAGCCGGATCATTCAGCGCAGCGCGAATGGAGGGCAGCAGCTCTATGCCGCGGGCAAGGCAAAGGCCGCGGGCGTGCTGCAGCGTTGTCGGGTCCGGTACTGTGGGGCCGGAGGCAATCACCGCCGGATCGTCATGCGGCACGTCTGAGACGGCAAGTGTCGTCAGCCGGGCATTTGGATGGATCGCCTTGGCAAGGCGGCCGCCCTTGATGCGGGAGAGGTGTTTGCGGATGGTGTTGATCTCGTCGATCGTTGCTCCGGAACGCAGCAGCGCCTTTGTGAGCGCTTGCTTGTCTGCCAGGGAGACGCCTTCAGCCGGAGCAATCCAGTTGGCGGAACCGCCGCCGGAGAGCAGCACCACCACGTGGTCACCTGCCTTAGCGTTGCGGGCAAGCTCAAGGCAGCGGAGTGTTGCTGCGACGCCCGCCTCATCGGGAACGGGGTGACCGGCCTCGATCAATTCGATGGTGCCTGTGGGCCGCGCATAGCCATGGCGGGTAACACCGAGCCCCAGAAGCCGGTCCGGTCCCAGCCCCAGCTTCTCACGGTAGTGGTGTTCCGCCGCCTCAAGCATGGAGCCTGCCGCCTTTCCTGCCGCCAGCAGCACAATCCGGCCGTTCTCTTCAGGTTCAGGCAAATGCGGGGGAAGGCACTGTCCAGGCAGTGCAGCATCAACGGCTGCCTGAAACAAGGTTTCGAGAAAGGAAGCAGTGTGCGTTGCGACGGGCATCGAAAACCTGTTGGTAGAGGCGCCTCTATGTTCTATTCCTTACGCAAGCGATCCGCTTGCGTCACCCGAATTGCGCATCCTCTCAACAATCATCCCCGAGCAATGCACTTGAACCCTTCCGCATTTGAACCTGTCGAAGCGATTGACGGGAATCTCGCCTGCGGGCTGCTGCTGCTGTGCGATCACGCCCGCAACAGCCTGCCGCCCGAATATGGCGATCTTGGCCTGCCTGCTGCACAGTTCGAACGCCACATCGCCTATGACATTGGCGTGCGGCCGCTGACGCTGGAACTGGCGCGGCGCCTGTCGGCTCCGGCGCTGATGACCACCTTCTCGCGCCTGCTGATCGATCCGAACCGGGGGAAGACGATCCCACGCTGGTGATGCGCCTGTCTGATGGCGCCGTCGTGCTGGGCAATGCCTGCCATGATGCGGCAGAGCGGGAACGGCGCATTGCGCTCTATCACCGGCCCTATCATGACCGCATCGCCGCCACTCTGGATGCGATGCTTGAAGCTGCCGCGCCTCCTGTCGTCGTGTCGATCCACAGCTATACGCCGGTCTGGCGCGGCACCCCCGGCCCTGGCATGCAGGGCTGTTGTGGGACAAGGATCCGCGTGCGGTGACGCCTGTCTTGGAGGCCCTGTCTGCGGATGGAACGCTGGTCGTGGGAGACAATGAGCCCTACGATGGGGCCCTGAAAAACGACACAATGTACCGCCACTGCACCCGGCGCGGCCTTGCCCATGTGTTGATCGAGGTCCGGCAGGATCTGATCGGGGATGAGGCGGGTGTGCTGGAGTGGGCTGACCGGTTGGAGCCAATTCTGCGCAGCTTGATGGGGATGCCTGATCTGCGCCAGATCCAGCACTACGGCTCGCGAGCGGACTGAAACAAGCGGAGAGACACAGATGGATCTTGATGCAGCAACGCAGGAAAAGCTGGAGGCGGCGGCCTTCCGCCGGCTGGTGGAGCACCTGCGCAAGCGCACCGATGTGCAGAACATCGACATGATGAACCTCGCTGGCTTTTGCCGCAATTGCCTGTCCAACTGGATGACGGAAGAAGCTGGCAAAGCTGGCGCGTCCCTGAGCAAGGACGAGGCAAGGGAGCTTGTCTACGGCATGCCGTATGACGACTGGAAGCGGCTCCACCAGCGCGAGGCGACCGCGGAACAGAAGGCAGCCTTCGAGGCCAGCCGTCCGGAGCATTGATCCGTCTTCAAACTTTGGGACTTCCCATCAAGCGCCGCTTGACCCGGCCTTCAGGCCGTGGCAGGGCAGGCGCAATTCAAAACTGAAGGAGTGCTAGCATGTCAGATCCGGGTGGCGTTGCCGCAGACCAGCTCAGGGCGTTTATCGAGCGTATCGAGCGCCTTGAGGAAGAGAAGAAGGTGATCTCCGATGACATCAAGGATGTCTATGCGGAGGCCAAGGGCAACGGCTTTGACGTCAAGATTCTGCGCAAGGTGATTTCCCTGCGCAAGAAGCAGCCGCATGAGCGTGAGGAAGAGGAAGCAATCCTCGACCTGTACCTCCAGGCTCTGGGCATGTCGGCCTACGCCGGTAACGGCTGAGCGGCTTGGCACAGACATCACGGGCGGCTTCGGCCGCCCGTTTCTTTTCCGGTGGTAGCCGGACATGAAAAGAGCGGCCTCATGGGGCCGCTCTTCTTGTTTCAAGTCTGCGCTTGTCCGGTAGTCAGCGCGTGTAGATCACCGGGAGCACCGCGACGGCTGTTCCGGAGAAGCGGTCGGCGCGGATGTCCTGCGGGGCTGCTGTCGTGAAGCCGTTCTTCAGGAAGCGGTTACCCGGCTCCAGCAGCTCGGTGAGCTTACGCTGGTTGGGGTGGCTCATCTTCGCGAAGGTGCCTGTGCGCAGGGTCGATTCAGCCGAGATGATCTCCGGCGATGTCTTGTCCGGTGCGCGGGCAAAGCCTGCCAGCGGGTCCTTGATCTGTGCCGGAACAATGCCAGCCAGCGTTGCTGCAGGTTTGGACGGCTTCTTCTTGTCGCGTGCCATCTTCGCGGCAGCCTCGGCAGCCTTGGCGCGCAGAACATCCTGCGTGCTTGGCTGCGGCTGGGTGGCTGCCTGAGAGGCGTAGGCAAGCGCCGTTGCGGCCAGATGGGGCTTGGGAGCAGGCTGTGTTCCGGTCGCAGCAAGGATCGCGGCAACAGGGTCGTTCGCCCGTGCTATCGCGCTCGCAGCTGCGGTCTGCGGTTTGGCATGCGGTACGGCCACAAGCGCAGCCTGCTGCACTGCAGCCTGGGTTACGGCAACAGGTTGCCGCAGCGCCTCATCCGCATTCACCCCGCCAGCAGCAGCTTCTGCGACCTGGAACGGAATGTTGGAAGGCTCGCGCAGTTCTTCAGGCTTGCCCTTCGGGGTGACGGCAGCGGTGATAACAGGTGCTTCTGCAGCGGGGGCGGAGCGCGCTCGGGAGCCGGGGCAGGCGTTGCCACCGGTGTCGCGGCCGGAGTGCCGCGTGCAGCGACTGCACCCGGACGGACCTGAGCTGGAGCTTCATCCGGTTCCGCGGCAGCCTGTTCGATATCGTCATCCTCGCCCGAGAACAGCGCAGTCAGGAAATTGCCGCCCTTGGAAACCTGACGGACGGGGCGCCCATCATCGCCGGAGGTCAGCGTCTGACCCCGGGTGTTCATGCGGCTGCTGCTGCCGCCTTCGTCGTCGTCGGATGCGCTGGCAACAACAATAGGTGCGGACCGCTTGCCGGACTTCAGCTCGGCGAGCGCCTGCTGGTAACCGGGCATCGGCTTGCCGTCGGACGGAATGTGAATGGTCTTGCCATCCGGGAACACCTTGGCCAGCTGCTGGCGGTTCATCTTCGGCCAGTGGCGGACGCTGCCGGTGTCCATGTGAACGAAGGGAGAGCCGGATGTCGGATAGAAGCCAACGCCGCCCACCTGCTTGCGCAGGCCCGTGGCGCGCAGGGTGGCAAGGTCAACGCCGGGGATGAAGAAGTCCATCGCCTTGCCAAGCATGTGCTGGCTTTTCTGGGCGACGCCGCGCGAACGGGAGCGGAGCATGTTGTTGGTCGCCGGAGAGCGGTAGCTCGACACCACGTTGATGTAATCGCGCCCGCCCACCTGCTGGTAGACTTCCCACACCAGATCCAGCAGCTTCGGATCGATGTTGGTAATCTCGTTACGGCGCCAATCACGCAGGAAGCGGTTCGCATCCCGAAGACCGCCCGGAATGAACCGGCCGTTCTTCTTGAACGTGATTTGAACTCTTTCCTTGGTGTGCACGTTATAGAGCTTGAGGGTGCGGGTTTCGGCATGTGCGGATGACAGGCCGGGCGCAACCAGGGCAGGCGCAAGGAGCATGGCGCCAAAAACACAAACGAGCGCCGCAAGGCGCTTCAGCAGGGTCATGGCGTTGTCTCGGGCAAACCGTGTACGCAAATCACTTCTCGCATTCTGTCGGCCTGGCGGCCGGAACTTCCCCCGATGATGAAGGAGACGTTACCGGCGCGAGGTTAAGAAGTTTTTACCGTGATTTCATTTCACGGACCATAGTGACGAATCTGCAACGAGGAATCCAGCCCTTGTTTCTGCGTATGCCGCGTTTGGTAACTGGCTGATTCCCATTGTCTTGTCCTCTCGATGCAGGCTCAACCGCGGGCCCCTGCTGGCGTGACGCTCGAAAACGGCGTCGTCAAACTTGTGTTGACAGGTGCGATTATGCCGCAGCCGCGCCGTCACATGTCTCCGCTCTGGTCCGTTCCGTCCTCCAGACCATAATCCTTAAGTTTTCTGTACAAGGTAGAGCGGCCGATTCCTAGCCGCTTCGCCACCTCCGTCATCCGGCCGCCGTAATGGCTGATCGCGGTACGGATCATATCTTCCTCGACGGCTGTCAGGCTGCGCAAATGGCCATCATCGTCGAGACTGCGCAGGAAGCCATACGGAGTGCTTGTGGCAGATTGATGATGCGGCGGAGCAGTTTGATCGGTCTGTGGAGTATTTGTGGAAAAAGTTGCTGCGCCGCCGCCGGCGGGTGACGGGCTGGCAGCTGCGCCTCGCAGTTCTGGCACGGGCAGAGGATGATCAAGCGCGGCTGCGACCTGGGGAAATCCTCAGGTACAAGCTGATCGCCATCGCACAGAACCATGGCGCGGAAGATCGTGTTCTCCAGCTGGCGGATATTGCCGGGCCAGGTGTAGGCCTGCAGCAGAGCCAGCGCCTCGGCCGAGATGCCCCGCACCTGCGGCTTGCCTTCCTCAGCGGCAAAGCGTGCAAGGAAATGCCGGGCCAAGGCCGGAATATCCTCGATACGGTCGCGCAGCGGCGGGATCCAGATCGGGAAGACATTCAGCCGGTAATAGAGATCCTCGCGGAAGCCGCCTTCCTTCACCAGGTCCAGCAGGCGGCGGTTGGTGGCCGAGATGAGGCGGAAGTCCACTTTGACCGGCCGGCGCGCGCCAATGGGGTCGATCTCCCCTTCCTGTAATGCACGCAGCAGCTTGACTTGCACTTCCATGGGCAGCTCGCCCACTTCATCAAGGAACAGCGTGCCGCCATGGGCCTCCTGGAACTTGCCGACATGCTTGTCGACAGCGCCGGTGAAGGCGCCTTTCTCGTGGCCGAAGAGGATCGATTCCACCAGATTGTCCGGAATGGCACCGCAGTTCACGGTCACGAAGGGACGGGATTTCCGGTCGCTGGTGCCCTGGATGGCACGGGCGATCAGTTCCTTGCCGACGCCGCTTTCCCCTCGATCAGGATCGGGATATTGGATGACGCGGCGCGCTGTCCAAGCCGCAGCACGCGCTCCATGGCCCCCGAACGGGTGATGATTTCGTTGAAGGTGAGCGTGCCGGACGCCCGTCTATGCAGGCGGGTGATTTCGCTTTCGAGTGCCGAGACCTTCATCAGGTTGCGGATGGAGACTTCCAGCCGCTCCGCCGAGACGGGCTTGACGACGAAGTCCTGTGCACCGGCATTCATGGCATTGACGACAGTGTCGATCCCGCCGTGGGCTGTTTGCATGATCACCGGCACGGCAATCTTTTGGGCGCGCATCTGGCGCAATGCGCCAAGGCCGTCCAGCTCCGGCATTACCATGTCCATGACGACGAGGTCGATGTCGGCGCCCTCTGCGCCCGTCATGACCTTCAGCGCCTCTGCGCCGTTTTCGGCCAGCTTCACCCTGTAACCAAAGCGGGTGATGGCCTCCTGCAACAGGCGGCGCTGGATCGGGTCGTCATCCACGACAAGAATGCGTCCGCTGGCTGCTACCATTTTACGTCCCGGCCTCGGCTGTCTCAATTCGGGCCATCATTCGCAGCCGCAAGTAAACAAATCGTCCATAATCATGGCGCCATTCGAGAGAATGATGATTGCTTGTGACGGGGTTTGGGCCCTAATTTCAACAAGCACAGTCTTGCAGACATGTCTTTGACGCATCGCACGGATGCAACCGGAGGATTTATGAAGGGTTTTGAAGCCGCCAGCTCCCACGCAGCCGCAACAGGGCTGGGCGACTTGCCGGAATGGGATCTCACAGACCTTTATCCGGCACTTGACGCGCCGCAGGTTCAGGCAGATCTCGCTGCGGCACTCGAGCGCTCCCGTCAGTTTGAGGGTGCTTACAAGGGGCATCTGGCAAGGCTTGCTGCCGAAGACCGTGACGGGCTTCTGGCTGCGATCCAGTCCTTCGAGGATCTGGAGGATCTGCTCGGTAAGCTGATTTCCTTCGCGGGCCTCGTTTATGCCGGTAACACCACCGATCCGGTCCGCCAGAAATTCTATGGTGATGTGCAGGAAAAGATCACGTCAGCCAGTTCTCACCTTCTGTTCTTCACGCTGGAGATCAACTCCATCGATGATGCGGTGATTGAAGCGGCGCTGGAAGATCCGGGCCTGAAACATTACCGCCCGTGGTTTGAGGATCTGCGCAAGGAAAAGCCGTTCCAGCTGGAAGACCGGGTGGAGCAGCTGTTCCACGAGAAGTCCGTCACCGGGCGCGGTGCCTGGAACCGGCTGTTTGATGAGACGATCGCTTCTCTCCGTTTCACGGTTGGCGGGGAGAGTCTTGCCATCGAGCAGGTGCTGAACCTGTTGCAGGATGCCGATCCGGCAAGGCGCAAGGCCGCCTCCGATGCGCTGGCCGTGACCTTTAAGGCGAACCTGCGGGTCTTCACGCTGATCACCAACACGCTGGCCAAGGACAAGGAAATCTCCGACCGCTGGCGCAAGTTCCAGGATATTGCCGACAGCCGCCACCTGGCCAACCGGGTGGAGCGCGAGGTGGTGGATGCCATGGTTGCTGCCGTGCGTGATGCCTATCCGCGCCTGTCGCACCGCTATTATGCGCTCAAGGCCCGCTGGCTTGGCATGGACAAGCTGAACCATTGGGACCGCAACGCACCGCTGCCGAAGGCGGACAACAGGGTCATTCCCTGGAGCGAGGCACGCGATACGGTGCTTGCAGCCTATGCTGGTTTTTCGCCCGAGATGGCCGAGATCGCGCAGCGCTTCTTCGACAAGGGCTGGATCGACGCGCCCGCGCGCGATGGCAAGGCACCGGGTGCCTTTGCCCATCCCACCGTGCCGAGCGCGCATCCCTATGTGCTGGTCAACTATCTGGGCAAGACGCGGGACGTGATGACGCTGGCCCATGAGCTGGGCCATGGTGTGCACCAGGTGCTGGCCGCCCCCAACGGCCCGCTGATGGCGCCGACGCCGTTGACGCTGGCCGAAACGGCAAGTGTCTTTGGCGAGATGCTGACCTTCCGCTCTCTGCTGGACAAGGCCGAGGACAAGCGCACCCGCAAGATCATGCTCGCTTCTAAGGCTGAGGACATGATCAACACGGTGGTGCGGCAGATCGCCTTCTACAGCTTCGAGCGCCGTATCCATTCCGAACGGCGGAACGGGGAGCTGACAGCGGAGCGGATCGGTGAGATCTGGATGGATGTTCAGCGCGAGAGCCTTGGACCCGCCATCAATCTGGGCGAAGGTTATGAGACCTTCTGGACCTATATTCCGCACTTCATCCATTCGCCCTTCTACGTCTATGCCTATGCTTTCGGCGATTGCCTCGTGAATTCGCTCTATGCGGTTTACGAGGAGGCTGAGGCCGGATTCCAGCAGAAGTACTTTGACCTCCTGAAGGCTGGTGGCACCAAACACCATTCGGAGCTGCTGGCGCCCTTTGGCCTCGATGCCAGCGATCCGGGCTTCTGGAAGAAGGGCCTGTCGGTGATCGAACGCATCATCGACGAGTTGGAAGAAATGGAAGACTGAGATTCAGTCTCGCTGTCTGCAAAGTGAGGAGAGGGGATGTTCCGTTACACGCCTTATGACGGGTCGAAGCGTCCCTTCTCCATTGGTCTGGAACCGGTGCCGCAAGAGCGCTGGTTCGATCCGGACGAGCGCTTTGCCGAACAGCTGGCGCGAAAGCGCGAGTTGATGGCAACTGTGCCGGATGTGGTGATCCACAGCGAGCCGGAGACGCTGCCTGCACAGGCAGAAGCCTTTGCACTTATGGCCGCGCACTTGCCTGCGGCGCATCCTGGTCTTTACCGGGCTGAGGGCAGCGGGATTGCCTTGGTGGCGGATGGCACGGCCTTTCACATGCAGGAAGCCGAGCCACCGTTGCAGACTGTCAGCCGTGCCGTACAGGAAGATCTGGTGCTGATGCGCAAGGGAGAGGGCGGCTGGCGGCTGGCTGCAGCCTCGCTGTGCTTCCCGTCCTCCTGGTCGCTCGCAGCCAAGGCCTCCCGGCCTATGGCTGAGATCCATGAGCATGTGCCCGGTTATGCCGGACGCATGGGGCAGACGATTGACCGCATCTTCGACAATCTGAAGCCCGGCCAGCTTGTGGCGCGGCTTAATTGGTCAGTCTATGACAGTCCGGAGCTGCATCATTCCCGCCCCAAGCAGATGTCACCGCAAATGGCGGAAGGTGAGGGGGCGATGCTGGCGGGGGCCTTCATCCGGGTGGAGCGGCAAACTCTTTCACGGCTTCCGGAAAGCGGGGATCTGCTGTTCACCGTCAAGATCCATCACGATCCCCTGCGGCTTCTGACGGCACAGCCACGGGCGCGGGAATTGGCCGCAGGGTTGGCGGAGCAGCTTGGAGGCCTCGATGAGGCGCAATTGCGCTACAAGGGCCTGATGGTGCACCGCGACCAGCTTGTCGCAGATCTCGCCAGTGTCCGTTGACAGCCGGCCTTTCGTGACGGGGATTGGCGATGTGACTTGCTGAAAGGTGCCAGCGTCCCATATGGGAGCAGGACAGAAGTTCAGCATGTCAGGAAGCCTTGATGTCCGCAGGTAATGACAGGGAAGCCAACCGGTTTTCCGCGCGTGTTGGCCGCTACGCCCGTGTGGGCACCAATGTGGGCGGTGTTGCCGCCAAGCTGGCGGGGGCCAAGCTCTTCGGTCTTGCGGCGGACAACAGGAAGGACGCAGAGAGCCTTGCTGCTGCGCTGGGCGGCCTGAAGGGGCCGCTGATGAAGGTGGCGCAGCTTCTGTCCACCATTCCCGATCTGCTGCCGCCTGAATATGCTGCGGAGCTTGCAAAGCTTCAGGCCAATGCCCCGCCGATGGGCTGGGCTTTCGTCAAGCGCCGCATGCGCGCCGAACTGGGGGCTGACTGGGAGAAGCGTTTCGCCATTTTTGAAAAGGAGCCTGCGGCGGCAGCGTCCCTGGGGCAGGTGCACCGGGCGGAGGGGCTGGATGGCCGCGCGCTGGCCTGCAAGCTGCAATATCCCGACATGGCCTCTGCGGTCGAGGCGGATCTGAGCCAGCTTTCCGTGCTGTTCTCCCTGCACCGGCGCATGCAATCGGCCATCGATACTCGCGAAATTGCCAAGGAAATCGGCGAGCGGCTGCGCGAGGAACTTGATTATCAGCGCGAGGCGCAGCAGATGGCGGTCTACCGCACCATCTTCAGGGACGAGCCGCGCATCCGCGTGCCTGAAGTGGTGCCGGAGCTTTCGACAAGCCGCTTGCTGACCATGGGCTGGCTGGAGGGCGGGCCGCTGCTCAGCTGGAAGGATGCGGATCTGGAGACGCGCAACCGGCTGGCCTCCACCATGTTCCATGCCTGGTGGCATCCTTTCAGCCATTTCGGTGTCATCCATGGCGATCCGCACCTTGGCAATTACACTGTGTTTCAGGAGAACGGCGAGGCGGCTGGCATCAACCTGCTCGACTATGGCTGCATCCGCATCTTCCCGCCTGCCTTTGTCGAAGGCGTGGTGGATCTCTATCTGGGTCTTCTGCATGAGGACGAAGCGCGGGTTGTCTCGGCCTATGAGCGCTGGGGCTTCAAGGGGCTGACGCGGGAGCTGATTGATGTGCTGAACATCTGGGCCCGGTTCATCTATGGCCCGCTCTTGACTGACCGCGTGCGCTCGATCGCTGATGGCGTGAGCCCCTCCGAATATGGCCGCAAGGAAGCTTTCCGCGTCCAGCAGGCACTGAAAAAGCTTGGACCGGTGACCGTGCCGCGCGAGTTCGTCTTCATGGACCGCGCCGCTATCGGCCTTGGCGGGGTGTTCCTGCATCTGCGCGCCGAGCTGAATTTCTTCCGCCTATTCAACGAACAGATCGACGGCTTCAAGGTGGAAACGGTCGCCGCCCGTCAGGCGGCCGCCCTGGCAAGTGCAGGACTTGCGGCAGTGGAGTGAGGTGATACGGCAAGCTATTTCTGTGCAAGGCCTCACCCCTTCAACCTCATATCTTTGCACCACAGGGCTTGACTGACAGCGCCGGTCGTGAGAGCGATGCAGGCAGTATAGGATGACCGGAACCGGGGAATCTGATGTCCAACACCACTTCTTCTTCGATGGACTACGCCGAGCACGAGCGGACCTACGAAGGCTTTATCAACGCTTCGAAGATCGGAACGATCTCGGTCATGTCCATCGTGCTGACGCTGCTCATGTTCGCCTTTGGCGGAACGGCTGCGCTGGTTCTCGGCTGGATCATGCTGATCGCCAATCTGGTGAGCGTCGGCATCGGCTTTGCGCTTGGCGAAAAGGGCTGGATCCCGCCTGCCGCCGTCTTCGCGCTGACGGGCGTTCTGGCGGTCCTGACCGTCTGATCCATTCCTTTCGGGATACTGCAAGGCCCGCAGCCCACGCTGCGGGTCTTGTCATGTCCGGGTGGTGCTGCCCGCGGCTTTTTCTTGCAAATGCGCATGCGCCGCGCCATACGCTCTGGCATGGACCAGAGCCAGCCACTCCCCTTGATTACACGCCGCCGCAAGGCCCTTGCAGATCCTGTTTCAGGACCGCGATGTGCTTGTCGTGGTCAAGCCGCATGGGCTCCTCAGCGTGACCGGCAAGGGCGAAGGGCGCGATGACAGCCTTGCTACCCGCGTGTCGCGGATGGTGCGCGGGGCGCGGATCGTCCACCGGCTTGATCTGGACACCTCAGGCATCATGGTCATGGGGCTGAATGCGGAAGCGCACCGGCAGCTTTCGATGCAGTTCGAGCGGCGCGAGACGGACAAGGCCTATGTCGCGCTGGTCTATGGTCATGTCAAAGCAGATGCGGGTGAGGTGAACCTGCCGCTTATCGTCGACTGGCCGAACCGGCCGAAGCAGAAGATCTGTTTTGAGGAAGGCCGACCTGCGGTGACCTTGTGGCGCAACGGCGGAATTGAGGGTGATGTCACCCGAATGCTGCTGACGCCGATTACCGGCCGTTCGCACCAGCTGCGGGTGCATATGCTCAGCCTCGGCCATCCCATCATTGGCGACAGCCTTTATGCCCACGAGGAAGCGCGCAAAGTTTCTCCGCGTCTGGCGTTGCATGCACAGATGCTTGAGTTCACGCATCCGGTGACGGGCGAACGCCTGCGGTTCGAGGCGCCCGCGCCGTTCTGATGGGTGAGCGTTAGCGTGAGGCTGTCTGCTGCGCGCGCTGGGCGCGGCCCAGGCCTTCGCGGGCAAGGTCGTTGTTGCTGTCGAGGCCGAGCGCCCGGTTGTAGCTGCGCACAGCGTCGGTGTACTTGCCCTGCATTTCCAGTGCGACGCCGCGCCCGGCCCAGGCCATGGCTGAGTTCTTGTCCAGGTTGACCGCTTCTGACAGATCCGCGAGGCCAGCCGCCGGATCGTTGATCTTCAGATAGGAAATGCCGCGCGCCGTGTAGGGTTCTTCCGCCTTGGGGTTCAGCACGATGGCCGTCGAGAAATCTTCGATGGCAAAGGTGTGCTGCCCCTGCGCCTGATAGATCAGGCCACGGTTGTGAAAGGCGCGGGCGTCGTAGGAGTTGCGGCGGATCGCCTCGTCAAAGTCGCGCAGGGCCTCATTGTAGCGGCCCATCAGCCGGTAGGTGTTGCCACGGCCGATCAGGGCGGTGTCATAGGCCGGGTTGATGCGCAGCGCCCGGTCGTAGTCGGCAATGGCGTTGGGCATGTTGCCCCTGCGGCGCTCCACCAGCGCACGGTTGGCGAACGCCTGATAGGAGTTGGGATCCAGCTTCAGCGCGGCGTTGAAGTCTTCCATCGCCTTGTCGAGACGTCCCGCCTGACCAAAGGCAATGCCGCGCGTGTTGTAGGCGCTGGCATCACGCGGGTTCGACTGGATCACTGCACTCAAGGAATCGATATTGGCACTGGAGCCGGCCGCCCGGTCGATCGGGACATTGGAATAGATGTCCGAGGTCTGGCACGCCGCCAGAACAAGGCAGAGCGCAGCTGTGCCTGTCAGCCGTACAGCCAGCCTGGCCATCAGCCGCGTGCCGGTACGAGGAAGAATGCCTTCAAAATCGCCCATCCAAATCATCCGTCCTGATGCAGAGGCCTCCTGGAGGCTTCACCCTGCCGTCTCTGATACGCTTTGACAATGCCAGTCTTGCGCATCTGCCGTAAGGTTCTTGCAGACTTGCGCAAACACGAAAAGACCGGCCAGGATTCCAGCCGGTCTTTTACAAGGGGTTACAGCACTGCTGTAGATGGGCGTTGCACGCCTGGCCGGTGTTTCACCGGCTCTCAGTGCGTGGCGCGGCCGGGCACAAGGCCCTCGCGCTGGGCACGCTTGCGTGCGAGCTTGCGGGCGCGGCGTACAGCCTCGGCCTTCTCGCGCGCCTTCTTCACGGAAGGCTTCTCGTAGTGGCCGCGAAGCTTCATTTCGCGGAATACGCCTTCACGCTGCAACTTTTTCTTCAGCGCACGAAGCGCCTGATCAACATTGTTGTCGCGAACCAGAACCTGCACGCGTCTGACCCTATCGTTCCGCATCCTGCCAGAGACAGGAGTGCTGTAGACATGATGTTTAGAAAGCAAGACTTGTGGCGCGCTCCGGCATAAAAGGCCTGTTCTCGCAGCCACCACCGCTCACTGGCGCGCGTACTATCAGAATTGGGCCACAATGTCCACTCTGGTTGCGTTCTGTGCTTTCAAAAGAGCCGGACGGCTTCCACCACGGCAGAGTTGGTTGTGCGCGGGGTGTGGCGGGATTGCGGGTGGACAGTGGCTGTCAAAGGGGCTAGGTCTTTCTGCCCACCAAAGAGGCATGCCCCTATGCCTGTGGGACTTCCCTTAATCGCACCGCCCCCGCATGCCATTGATCTGACGGGAGACGTGCCTGCCGCGCTTTCCGGAGCCTGCCATGCAGATCTCACCTCAAAATGCCCCTGCCGCCCCTCCAGGGAAGAGCCTTTGGCTCGGTGACATCCGCCCGACACTGGCGCTCGGCCTGCCGTTGGCGGGTGCGCAGCTGGCACAGATGGCCATCAACACCACAGATGTGATCATGGTGGGCTGGCTGGGCGCAGTCGAACTGGGCGCTGTCGTTCTGGCCCAGAACGTTTATATCCTTTTCTGGATGTTCGGCATGGGCGTGTGTCAGGCTATTGTGCCACTGGCGGGGGCTGCGCGCGGGCGGAAGGATGCCCGCGCCATGCGCCGCTCCGTGCGCATGGGCCTCTGGATCGTTACCTGCTATTGCGTGCCCGTGTGGCTATTGCTCTGGTTCAGCAAGGATATATTGATTTTGCTGGGTCAGGAGCCCGAGGTGTCTGCTGCGGCCGGTGCCTATGTCCGGGTCATGCAGTGGTCGCTGTTCCCGGCACTCGCCGTCATGGCGCTGCGCTCTTTCCTGACGGTTACTGGCCTGACCCAGGTGGTGCTGTGGGTGACGGTGCTCTCCGCCTTTCTCAATGGCGGGTTCAACTACCTGCTGATCTTTGGCAATTTCGGCTTTCCCCGGTTGGAGCTGGTGGGTGCGGCCATTGCCTCGGTGGTGACTTCTACCTTCGGCTTTCTGCTGCTTGGGCTTTATGTGATCCGTCAACGGCGCCTGCGCCGCTTTGCCATTTTCGGCCGCATCTGGCGTCCGGATTGGCCGGATTTCTTCACCATCATCAAACTGGGAACCCCGATCGGCGCAACCATCGTGGCGGAGGGGTTGTTGTTCTCTGGTTCGACGCTGATGATGGGCTGGCTTGGTACGATTCCGCTCGCTGCGCACGGCATTGCGCTGCAGCTGGCTGCTATCACCTTCATGATTCCGTTGGGCATCAGCCAGGCAGGCATGAGCCGCATCGGTATCGCCGCAGGTCAGCGTGACCGGGCAGGGGTGGCGCGGGCAGGCTGGGTTACGCTTGGCCTTGCGCTTGTCACCATGTTCTGCGCAGCCATCACCTTCTGGACCATGCCGGAATTTCTCGTTGGTCTTTTCCTTGATGAGAACCTGCCCGACACCCCGCCGGTACTGGAGCTTGCGGCAGTGTTTCTCGGTGTGGCTGCGATCTTCCAGCTGGCCGATGGGGCGCAGGTGGCCGCAGGCAGCATTCTGCGCGGGCTCGGGGACACAATGGTGCCTTTCTTGCTGGCGCTCGCTGGCTACATCGCCGTCGGCATGACCACGGCCTATGTACTGGCCTTCGTCGTGGGGCTCGGCGGTGTCGGCATCTGGTGGGGGCTTGCGACGGGTCTCGCGTTTACTGCCGTTCTTGCCATCTGGCGCTTTTCGCAACGCGAGCGGCTGGGACTGGTATCCGGCAGTTGATCAGACAGGTCTGACGAAACAGAAAAGGCCCGGCGGAGCGTTCCACCGGGCCTTTTTAGGCCTTGAATGCTGGCGGCCTGTGTCAGGCGCCGGATGCCGGGCGGATACGGTTGACGTGGCCCATCTTGCGGCCTTGCCGGATTTCGGCCTTGCCATAGAGATGCAGCCTTGCGCCGGGCTCGGCAAGAACAGCGGCCCAGCCCTCGGCATCGGCGCCGATCAGGTTTTCCATCACCACGTCGCTGTGGCGCTGTGGATTGCCCAGCGGCCAGCCTGCGACAGCACGCATGTGCTGCTCGAACTGGGACACGAGGCACGCATCCTGCGTCCAGTGGCCGGAGTTGTGCACGCGCGGGGCAATTTCGTTGACCAGAAGGTCCTCGTCTGCGCCGGAGCCGGTGACGAACATTTCCACGCCTGTCACGCCTACATATCCCAGACTATCGACAACGCGCCGGGCAATTTCCAGCGCCTTTGCCGCAGTGGCAGCCGTGACGCTGGCCGGAACGGTGGAGGTCTTGAGGATGTGGTGCTCGTGGTGGTTCTCGGTGATGTCGTAGCAGGCGATGTCGCCATTGATGCCGCGTGCGGCGACGACCGAAACTTCCCGTGTGAAGGAAATGAGCTGCTCGAGCACCAGATCCTTGCCGCCGAGTTTCGCCAGCGCATCGGCCGCAGTGGTGCGGTCGCGGATCATCGCCTGGCCCTTGCCGTCATAGCCGAAGCGGCGGGTCTTCAGCACGCCCTGACCGCCAAAGCGGTCGAGCGCGGCCTCGAGATCCGCAAGGCTGTCAACGGCGGCATAGCCCGCCAGGGCAATGCCTGCGCCGGACAGAAAGTCCTTCTCGCTCAGCCGATCCTGCGACACGGCGAGCGCTCGCGGGCCGGGGCGGACGGGCACGAAGGCGGCAAGATGCGCCGCCGTGGGGCCTGGCACATTCTCGAACTCATAGGTGACCACATCAACGCTGCGGGCAAAGGCTTCCAGCGCCGCAAGGTCGTCATAGGCTGCCTGCGTATGAGTGGCCGCCACCTCAAAGGCAGGGCTGCCTGCCTCGGGGCAGTAGATATGGCTCTTGAGGCCAAGGCTGGCGCCTGCAAGGGCCAGCATGCGGCCAAGCTGTCCGCCGCCAAGGATACCGATGGTGCTGCCGGGCTTCAGGATACGGCCGTCGTCAGGAAACTGGCTCATGCGGGATCAGGCCTCGTCGCTCGGGAAATCGGCAACGGAGGCCGTCTGCTCGGCCCGGTAGCTGTCCAGGCGTCCGGCGAGCCCCTCATCGGTGAGTGCCAGGACGGAGGCTGCGAGCAGGGCGGCATTGACGGCGCCTGCACGGCCAATCGCCAGAGTGCCAACCGGAATGCCCGCAGGCATCTGCACGATGGACAAGAGGCTGTCTTCGCCTTTCAGGGTGCGCGACTCGATCGGAACGCCGAACACCGGCAGCGGCGTAAGGGCAGCGGTCATGCCGGGCAGATGGGCCGCTCCGCCTGCACCTGCGATGATCACCTTCACCCCGTTGCCGCGTGCAGCCTTGGCGAAGTCGAACATGCGCTCCGGCGTGCGGTGTGCGGAGACGATGCGGGCCTCGTAAGCGACCCCCAGACGGTCAAGCGTGTCTGCGGCGTGTTTCATGGTCGGCCAATCGGACTGGCTGCCCATGATGATTGCGACCGGTGCGGGCCCGTTTGCCATGCTGTCTCCTTATACCAAGTCTCTGAGATGCTGACGCATCAAGCCTTGAAAAGGCTCAGGCGCCGCACGGGCTTGAGTGGTTTCCACGAGGGCTCGGGAAGGCGCGGATTATAGGCACGGCAAGGCGTGGCGCAAGGCCGCAAGGACCTGCCATCCGGCATTTTTCAGCCCGCAGGATCAGGCGATGATATCCGGGAAAAGCTGGTCTTCCAGAATGGCGATCCGGTCACGGATCATCAGTTTCTTCTTCTTCAGGCGCTGCAGCTGCAAGGCATCTGCGCTGCCGGTGCCGGCAAGGGCCTGAATGGCGTTATCAAGGTCACGGTGCTCCTGGCGCAGCTGCGCCAGTTCAACTCGCACGGCCTGTTCATTAGCTTCCGGCATCGCTCTCCCCAGACACAATACACACCGGGTTCAAGTGCTCTGATCCTGGCACAAGTGCTCCCCGGCCCGTCGCGCCTTGCAACTCCAATCGCGTTGGAGAAACCGTACACCGCTGCCTTCGTTTCTGCGAGCCAAATTTACAGGGGCTTTCCCAACACATTGTAGGCGTGGATGAATTCCGAATTAATGGTGCGGTGCAATAGAATAGATTGCCGCTATTATTTCTTCATTTTTAATTCTTACGTAAGTGTAGTTTCTATTTCGCACTGCACTATGCGCCAGATGCAGAGCGGGTCCCATGAAATGCATTCGACAAGCCGGCAAAATGTGTGGCAACATCTGTCTGTCTGAGCCAACAGGACAAGGAGCACTATCCATGTCAATGCAGTCGCATCTTGCAGAACTGGAGCGCCGCCATGCAGCCCTCGACGAAGAGATCGAAACGGCCCTGCGGCATCCGAGCGTCGACACGCTCGAACTGGCCGAGATGAAGCGCAAGAAGCTCAAGCTCAAGGACGAAATTCTGAAAATCCAGTCCAAGGCCACGATGCACTGAAGCCAGGTCTGGCCTGAAGCAACTGTGATGTGACAGGAAGCATGAGCTGGCGGATATCCGCCAGCCGCAAAGCGGGGCCGAAGCGCCATCCGGCTGAAGCGGGGCCCGCAGAAAACACGAAAAACCCCCGGCCAGTCTGGTCCGGGGGTTTTTTGATGCTTGCAAGATCTGCAGTGCAGGGCTCAGGAGCCCAGGAAGCCTGCGAACTTGTTCTTGAAGCGCGAAACGCGGCCGCCACGGTCCATGATCTGACGGTCGCCGCCGGTCCAGGCCGGATGGGAGGTCGGATCAATGTCGAGGGTGAGGGTGTCGCCGTCCTTGCCGTAGGTCGAACGGGTCATGTATTCCGTACCATTGGTCATCACGACCTTGATGGCGTGGTAATCGGGATGGATGTTCGCTTTCATCGCCGGTCCTTTCCAGCACCTGCCCACACACCCGTGAAGGCGTTCCGGCGAGATGCAAGTCCTGAAATTTGAGCCAGCGAACGTCTCTCGCACGCATGACCCTTGAAACATGAGGCGCTGCTATATCCCAAGACGGCAAGCAAGACAAGGGCAGGCAAACGCGTGCAGGCGCCTTTTTCCGCTTGGAATTGCCGCTGCCATGGGCCAAGTGATGGCAGGACAGGTTGACAAGGCTGACAGGCAGGCAAATGAGCGGGCAGTTTGACGGCGCAAGAGACGGCAATTCGGCAATGCAGGACGCTAAAGACGAGGCTGAAGCGCGCCGCCGCTCCCTGCGGCCGCTGACGCAGCTCCTTCCCTATGTGCTGCGTTACCGCTGGATGGTGGCCGGAGCGATGGCGGCGCTGTTTGCAGCTGCCTCCGTCACGCTGATTCTGCCCGTGGCCGTGCGGCGGATGATCGACAATGGCTTCACCGCAGACGATCCGGCACTGGTCAACTCCTACTTCCTGATGCTGATCGGCGTGGCGGCGGCTCTGGCACTTGCCAGTTCCTGCCGGTATTTTCTCGTCATGTGGATTGGCGAGCGCATCGTCGCCGATGTGCGGGCGGATGTCTTCGCGCATCTGACAGCTCTAAGCCCGTCATTCTATGACAGCGCCCGCTCGGGCGAGATCCTGTCGCGGCTGACGGCGGACACCACCCAGATCAAGTCTGCCTGCGGCGCCAGCGCCTCCATCGCCATGCGCAATCTGGTGATGTTCATCGGCGCTGTGTCGCTGATGGTCTTCACCAGTCCGCGCCTTTCCGTCATCGTTCTGGCTGCCATTCCGGTGATCGTTCTGCCGCTCATCGGTTTCGGCCGCTCGGTGCGCAAGCGCTCGCGCCGGGCGCAGGACACGCTGGCCGGTGCGTCCGCCTATGCTTCGGAAATGCTGGGTGCCATCCGGGCATTGCAGGCCTTCACCAGCGAGAGTGTCGCGGCAGGCAAGTTCCGCAAGGCGGTGGAAGAAGCCTTCGGTGCAGCACGCAGCGCCATGGGTGCAAGGGCGGTTCTCACCGGCTTTGCCATCTTCATCATCGCCTCCAGCGTGGTGGCGGTCTTGTGGATTGGCGCAGGCGATGTGTTCGAAGGGCGGATGAGCGGCGGAGAACTGGGCCAGTTCCTGCTCTATTCGATCCTTGCCGCCGGAGCTCTGGGAGAGCTGTCGCAGGTCTGGGGCGAGATTTCGCAGGCAGCAGGCGCTGCGGAGCGCCTTGGTGAGATCCTGCGCATCGAACCGGTGATCAAGGCGCCCGCACATCCGAAGCCCCTGCCAAGCCCTGCGCGCGGCGAGGTCAGCTTCGAGGGTGTCAGCTTCGCCTATGGCCACACCGGCGGCGGGCCCGTCGTGCGGGAGGTGAGCCTTGACGTGAAGGCGGGCGAAACGGTCGCTATTGTCGGTCCGTCAGGCGCAGGTAAATCCACGCTCTTCCATCTGCTGATGCGCTTCTATGACCCGGTGTCTGGCCGCGTGTGCCTGGATGGCGTCGATCTGCGGGATGTCAGCCCGCAGGTCCTGCGCGCGCGCATCGCGCTGGTGCCGCAGGACACAGTGGTGTTTGGCACGACAGCGGCGGAGAACATCGCCTATGGCCGTCCTGGTGCCTCTCTGGAGGAAATCCATGCCGCTGCCCGTGCCGCCCGCGCGCACGATTTCATCAGCGCCATGCCGCAAGGCTATGACACGGTCATCGGTGAGCGCGGGGTGACGCTCTCCGGCGGCCAGCGCCAGCGCATTGCCATTGCCCGTGCCATCCTCAAGGATGCGCCGGTGCTGCTGCTGGACGAGGCGACGAGCGCGCTTGATGCGGAGAGCGAAGTGCAGGTGCAGAAGGCGCTTGAGCAGCTGATGGAGGGCCGTACCACGCTTGTCATCGCCCACCGCCTTGCCACCGTGCTGAAGGCTGACCGGATCATTGTCATGGAAGACGGCCGCATCGTCGAGATGGGCACACATGCGGATCTCGTCGCCGAAGGCGGGCTCTATGCGCGCCTTGCCCGCCTGCAGTTCGACGCCAGCCGCGCGGATGCGCTGGCCGGTGCCTGAAAATGACTGCGGCGGCACGTTCACGAAACGTCCGCCGCTTGCCTTGTCTTGATGCGGAAGCGCTCAGTCGCTGTCGGGAACGGCGACCGTGTAGTTGAGCGGCATGCGGCCACCGTCGACGTAGAGGGTCTGGCCGGTCATGTACGAAGAGTCATCCGAAGCGAGGAAAGCGGCGACGGAGGCAATTTCCGAAGCCTCTCCGATACGGCCGAGCGGCGTGCGCGACAGGATGCGGTTCTTTGCAGCCTTGTCGGAATTCACTGCCGCCAGCATGTCGGTCATGATCGAGCCGGGGCCGATTGCATTGACACGGATGCCATAGGGCGCGAGCGAAAGCGCCGTGGCGCGGGTCAACTGGGCAAGGCCGCCCTTCGATACGCAGTAGGGAATCTGCGAGGGAATCGCCAGAACCGCGTTGATCGACGACATGTTGATGATGCAGCCCGGCGTACCGCCTGCCTCAACGCGCTCCACCATGTGGCGGGCAACGGCCTGCGACACCAGGAAAGAGCCCTTCAGATTGACCTGAATGACCCGGTCAAAGTCGGCTTCCTCAAGGTTGAGGAAATCGGTGCCGGCGACGATGCCTGCGTTATTGACCAGAATGTCGATGTCGCCGAAGGCGTTCAGCGTTTCGGCCACCAGGTTCCGCACGTCCAGTGCTTCGGCGACGTTGCAGTTGACATAGAGCACATCGCCCAGCGGTTTCAGCTCTTCGGCTGCGGCTTCACCGGCTTCGTCGTCGATATCTGCGATGACGACCCTGGCGCCGTCGCTCAGAAAGCGCCGTGCAATAGCAAGACCGATACCGCGCGAGGCGCCGGTGACGATGGCAACCTTGTTGGTGAGGGACAAGGGAAAATCCTCGTTGTTGTGCAAGGGGTGAACCGCCCGGGAAGGGGCGGTTCTGCGCGCAACAATAGGGCCTTGCGGTCAGCCTGTCGATGGCTGACCGCTGCCCTGTGGCTCAGGCTCTTGCCAGAACGCCATATTCCCTGAGAGCAGACTCGATCTCGTCAAGGATGGCCGGATCATCAATCGTCGCAGGAATGCGGAACTCCTGTCCGTCCGCGATCTGCCGCATGGTGCCGCGCAGGATCTTGCCCGAACGGGTCTTGGGCAGGCGGTCGACGGTGACGGCGATCTTGAAGGCGGCGACCGGGCCGATCACGTCCCGCACACGCCGGACAAGCTCCGTCTCGACCTCATCATGTGGCCGGTTGACACCTGCCTTCAGCACGACAAAGCCGCAGGGCAGCTGGCCCTTGAGCTGATCGTTGATCCCGATGACCGCGCATTCGGCGACATCCGGGTGTCCGGCCAGCACTTCTTCCATCGCGCCCGTGGACAGGCGGTGTCCGGCCACGTTGATGATGTCATCCGTGCGCGACATGATCGACAGATAGCCGTCCTCGTCGATGATGCCGGCGTCAGCCGTCTTGTAGTAGCCCGGGAATTCGTCGAGATAGGCGCTGCGGAAGCGGGCGTCTGCGTTCCACAGGGTGGGCAGGCAGCCGGGGGCAGGGGCAGCTTGATGACGATATTGCCCAGTGTGCCGTGCGGCACCGGGTGGCCTGCGTCATCCAGAACCTGCACGTCATAGCCAGGCATGGGCACTGTGGGCGAGCCGCGCTTGACCGGCAGAATGCCAAGACCGACCGGATTGCCCGCTATGGCCCAGCCGGTTTCCGTCTGCCACCAGTGGTCGATCACAGGCACGCCGAGCTTTTCTTCCGCCCATTGCACCGTGTCCGGATCGGCGCGTTCACCGGCGAGGAAAAGGGTGCGGAAGCCGCTGAGATCATAATCCTCCATCAGCTTGCCGTAAGGGTCTTCCTTCTTGATGGCGCGGAAGGCCGTCGGCGCGGTGAAAAGCGCAGCGACAGAATTGTCTGAAATGACCCGCCAGAAGGCGCCAGCGTCCGGCGTGCCCACGGGCTTGCCTTCATAGAGCAACGTGGTGCAGCCCTGCAGCAGCGGGCCGTAGACGATGTAGGAATGGCCAACGACCCAGCCCACATCGGAGGCAGCCCAGAACACTTCGCCGGGCTCGATGCCATAGAGGTTGGACATGGTCCATTTCAGCGCCACCATGTGGCCGCCGGTGTCACGCACCACGCCCTTGGGCTGGCCGGTGGTGCCGGAGGTGTAGAGCACATAAAGCGGATCAGTGGCTTTCACCGGCACGCAAGGCACCTGACGCGCCGCAAGAAATGCCGCCTCCGTCAGAGCGCCGAAGTCGCGGTCGCGCTCCTGTGAGAGTTCCGCAGCATGCTGCGCGCGCTGGATGACGAAGCAGAACTCCGGCTTGTGCGCCGACTGGGCGATGGCCGCATCCACCAGCGGCTTGTAGGCTATCACGCGGCCGGGCTCGATGCCGCAGGAGGCGCAGATGATGGCCTTGGGCGCAGCGTCATCAATGCGCGTGGCCAGTTCGTGGGCGGCAAAACCGCCAAAAACAACGGAATGAATGGCCCCCAGGCGTGCGCAGGCCAGCATGGCCATTGCGGCCTGGGGGATCATCGGCATGTAGAGAATGACGCGGTCGCCCTTGCCGATCCCATGGTCCTGCAGCACGGCTGCCATGGCCTGAACCTGGTCGAGCATTTCCTGATATGTATAGGCGGCCTGCGTCCCGGTGATGGGGCTGTCGTAAATCAGAGCGGTCTGTCCGGCGCGGCCTTTGGCCACGTGCCGGTCGAGGCAGTTATAGCAGGTGTTCGTTTCGGCCCCGGCAAACCAGCGGCCATAGGCACCTTCCTGCGCATCGAAGACCTTGTCCCAGGGACGGAACCAGTCGATCTCCGCCGCCGCCTGCGCCCAGAAGGCTTCCGGATCGCGTTTCCAGGCATCATAGGTTTCATGATAGCGGCTGGCGGCCATTGTTTGTCCTCCCAGACAGTTCGGCGGTTCCATCCCTTGCGGCCATGTCCGGCTTGTACCTCGCTGGCCGCGTGGAGAATGTCGCAGCTTGCGCTGCACAAGCAAGAGGGCGATGGCTTAGACATTCGCAGGGGCGTGGGTTTACTTAGCCTCTTCGGCTATGCTTCAAAGAGACAGGTCCAGTTCTGGTCCTCCCTCCCGCCGGATATTCCATCATGCTCCTGTCACCGATTTCCGACCCGCTGTTCTATGCCGTGGCCATTCCGGCTGTGATTCTGGCCGGGCTTGGCAAGGGCGGCTTTGGCGGTCCCATCGGCATGCTTGCCGTGCCGCTGATGGCGCTGGTCATTCCGCCCATCCAGGCCGCCGGCATCATGCTGCCGGTTCTGCTGGTCATGGACGCTGTGGGGCTTGCCGCCTACCGGGGCACGTTTGACCGCAAGGCCATCGCAATCCTGCTGCCTGCGGGTATTCTGGGCGTTGGGCTGGGGTGGCTGACAGCGGCTTTCGTCGAAGACGCACATGTGACGCTGCTGGTCGGCGTCATCTCGCTGGCTTTTGTGGCCGATAGGTTCCGTCCCGGGCGCGGGGGCGGCGGGGCGCTGCCGCATCGTGTTCCCTCGGGGATTTTCTGGGGCACGCTTTCCGGCTTTACAAGCTTCGTCAGCCACACGGGTGGCCCACCCTATCAGATCTACATGGTACCGCGTGGCCTTGCTCCGGCGCTCTTTGCGGGCACGGCCGTTATCTTCTTCACCACCGTCAATCTGGCGAAGCTGGTTCCCTATTTTCTGCTAGGCCAGTTCGACACCACCAATCTGGCGACCGCAGCAGTGCTATTGCCGCTGGCACCTCTGGCAACGCTTGCCGGGTGGCGGCTGACGCGCATTGTCCGCCCTCAGCTCTTCTACGGCGTGGTCTATGCCGTGATGGCTGTTGTCGGCACCAAGCTGGTCTGGGATGGAATGTCTGCACTTCTGGGTGCAGGCTGACACGGTCTGACTAAGCCGCTGTTCCGGAATGGCACGGTGTCCGTCCCGGAACGGGCCTGAGAAGGGGAGGTGTAAAGCTGACTGTCAGCCAGCCTTGCCGAAAGCCGCGAAAATGCGGTCGATCTGCTGAGCCACCGGGTTTTCCGCCGGGACCGGCTCCTGCGGCTTTTCTTCGACCGGATAGAGCATGGCATCCAGATGCTGTACCCGCTCCTGCAGGCGCACGGAGCGCAGGATCAGGTCCTGCAGCCGCAGCGGCAGGGCGTCAAAGGAATTGCCCGAGTTGGCGCTGCTCAGCCGGTCAAGGCGCACGCGGTTCTTGTCGGTGCTGGCCTGATCGGACGACATCTCGCCTTCATTGACTGCGCGCTGCAGCAGCAGCCATGAGGCAAGTTGCATGAGGCGCGTCGTCAGGCGCATGGATTCGGTGGCATAGGCGAGCGAGGCGGGACGCTCCAGACGCTTGGATTCGCTGCGGCCGTCGCCATCCAGATAGGATGCCGTCTCTTCGACGAGAGCCATGCCCTCGTGAAACAGCGCCTGGAACTGCTGGGATGCGGCAAGGCGGTCTGCGAAGCTGACCGTTTCCGGCACGATGCTGAGCTTCCTGGTTTCGTCCGTCATGGGTTAACGCCTTCTCATTTGACCCCGGTCCTTGTCCGGACCAG
The DNA here is from genome assembly GCF_050510895.1 of Pannonibacter phragmitetus. GTDB lineage: Bacteria > Pseudomonadota > Alphaproteobacteria > Rhizobiales > Stappiaceae > Pannonibacter > Pannonibacter phragmitetus_B. Next base: position 217,631 of record NZ_JBNINT010000001.1, read on the forward strand.
CCATCCGCTTCTGTTCCGATTTGAAACGCGCGGATTTCTTGACAGGATGAAGAGCAACTGCCGTGCCAGCCGCGGTGCCCATGGCGCTGCGGTGAACCGAATCCATGCTTACAATGTCACGAAGGCGAAAAAAGAGCGCGCGCGCGCGGCTCGAAGTCATTAACAGGGAGGCGTCAAACAGAGTGGACAGGAGCCACTCAGGAATCCAGATAACTGGACATACACAGTTATCGTCTGGAAGGCTTAATATCGCGTAAATGAATAAAATTTTAATGATGCCGTTCCGTTATCCACCTTCAACAGTCTGGTGATGCTGAGATTTTTTCTCGTGTCATGATGATGATGCCTTGAACAGCGCGTCGGCTGCTGCGCGAACACCGCTTCTGGCGTCAATTTCGCGCTGAAGACGGACGATCTCTGCTTGCAGGTTCGTGATCTCTATCTGCAGCTCGGCCACGGACAGGCGCGAGAGATCACTGCCCGGAACAAAGACCGCCGAAGCTGCCTTTGGGGTAGCCCAGATATTGTCGTCACTCATCTGCCTTCTCCTCCTCATTCTGCTGCGCCTGCGGGCACAGTGGCACAGGCTGGCACGAATGGTGTGGCCCATTCCGGAACAGGTCCCGATCTGAGACCCGCTCCGCCTGTGCCTGCGGACAAGAATAGGACAGAGCGTTGCGTCTGTCAGTCTCTCGGGAAGGACCAGGCTGGGGGAGGGGCGCCTCGCGTGCGATTTTCGGGAAAAGCGGTTTCCACTTTCACCGGACAATCTTTAAAGTGCCGGGCGAGAGTGTGAACCGCTTCAGACAGATACAGGGAGAATTGCCATGTCCGCCATTCCGTCCAGCATTCCGCCCGGCCTGCCGCAGGACATGACCGTGATGGCGATTCCGGTTCCCGGCGGGCCTGACGTGCTGGCGCCGGAAAAACGGCATCTGCCGGTGGCGCAAAAGGGCGAAATCCTCATCAAGGTCGAGGCGGCAGGCGTCAACCGGCCAGATGTGATGCAGCGCATGGGGCTTTATCCGGCCCCGAAAGGTGCATCGGACCTGCCGGGCCTGGAAGTGGCCGGTACGGTGGTGGACCGGGGGCCGGGCGCCGAGCGGTTCAACATCGGCGATAAGGTGACGGCGCTGGTGGCAGGCGGCGGCTACGCTGAATATTGCAAGGTGGACGAGCGTCATGCGCTGCCGGTGCCTTCGGGCCTCTCCATCGTAGAGGCAGCGGCCTTGCCTGAGACCTTCTTCACCGTCTGGAGCAATGTGTTCGACCGGGTGGGGCTGAAGGCCGGGGAACGGTTCCTGGTGCATGGCGGCACCTCCGGCATCGGCACCACGGCGATCCAGCTGGCCAAGGCCTTCGGCGCCGAAGTCTTCACCACCGTGGGCTCCGAGGACAAGCGCCAGGCCGTACTGAAGCTTGGGGCAGATCACGCCATCAATTACAACACCCAGGACTTCGTCGAGGAGATCGGCCGCATCACGGGCGGGGCGGGCATCCACGTCATCCTCGATATGGTGGGCGGCGATTATGTCGAGAAGAACTGGCAGGTGGCTGCGGTTGAAGGGCGCATCTGCCAGATCGCCAATCTCAATGGCGTGGCCACCGAGGTGAACTTCAACCGGTTGATGATGAAGCGCCTCATTCACACCGGCTCGACCTTGCGCCCGCGTGACAATGACTTCAAGGCAGCGATTGCGGTAGCTCTGGAGACGCATGTGTGGCCGCTGATCGCAAATGGCACGATCCGGCCGGTCATGGATCTCGACCTTCCCGCTGACGCAGGCGGCGGAGGCGCATCGCAGGATGGAAAGCTCCGGCCATATCGGCAAGATTGTCCTGACGGTCTAGGCGGGATCGCGATGCGGTTTGACGTTACGGCAGGAAATCTCGAGATTCTTTGAGGCAGGCGTGCTTGCGCGTTTGCCTTTTAAGCCGTCTCAGCCTATATTGAGGTCAATCTCCCATTCATTCGAACATGGAATACCGCTTTTTCGCCTTGCCGGGCGAGGAAGCCGACAGGAGGATTTTACACCGATGTCGAACACGCCCCTTATGCCGAAGGCCACTGCCGTCTGGCTCGTGGACAACACGGCGCTGAGCTTCACTCAGATTGCCGCCTTCTGCAAACTGCATCCGCTGGAAGTGAAGGCGATCGCCGACGGTGAAGCCGCACAGGGCATCAAGGGCCTGGATCCGGTGATGACCGGTCAGCTCAGCCGCGAAGAAATCGAGCGTGCGCAGCGTGATCCGAACTATCAGCTGAAGCTGCAGGGCTCGAAGGTCGTTGTGCCGGAAAACAAGCGCCGCGGCCCGCGTTACACCCCGGTGTCACGCCGCCAGGACCGCCCGAACGCCATTCTCTGGCTGGTGCGCAACCATCCGGAACTCAAGGATGCGCAGATCATGCGCCTTGTCGGCACCACAAAGCCGACCATTGCCGCTATCCGCGAACGCACCCACTGGAACTCCGCCAACCTGACCGCATCCGACCCGGTGACGCTGGGCCTGTGCAGCCAGCTTGAGCTGGACATGGAAGTGGAAAAGGCCGCGAAGAACGCTCCGCCGCGTCCCGAGACCGACTACACCGAGCTGCTGGCGCCTGTGGAAGACACCACGAGCGAGGAAGCCATCGCCGCCGCCTTCACCCGCGACCGCCCGCAGCGCGAAGTGGAAGAAGAGATCGACGCCGACGCGGTCTTCGCCAAGCTCAATGCGCTTAAGAGCTCGAAGAAGAACGAGGACGAGGAAGAAGACGACTTCCGCTTCTGAGCCGTCATCGCTGCATGATCAGACAAGGCCGTCCCATTGGGGCGGCCTTTGTTTTTGGCGGAAAAGACCGGATAACAAATGTCTGTAGCAACGCGGTGCCGGATGACACTGCAATCCCGGCGTCGCCCCGGCTCGCGCTGCGCTTGGCCGGGGCGACTTAGTGCCTGATTGCGTCCACGGTGCCGACGCGGCAGGGCTCTCTCACCGTTCCGTCAGCTTCAGCTCGATACGGCGGTTGCGGGCGTTGATTTCCGGGGTGTTGCCTGGTTCCAGAGGCTGGAACTCGCCAAAGCCCGCTGCAACCAGATGCTTGGGGTCCACGCCCTTGCTGATCAGGTAGCGCACCACCGAGGTGGCGCGGGCGGAGGATAGCTCCCAGTTGTCGCGCAGGCGCCCCGTTCCGGACAGGGGCACGGCGTCTGTATGCCCGTCAACGCGCAACACCCACTGAATTTCAGCCGGGATCTGTCCCTCAAGTTCCAGCAACGCCTCGGCCAGCTTGTCCAGCTCTACCCGGCCACTCGGATTGATTTCGTCGGAGCCCGAGGGGAACAGCACTTCCGACTGGAAGACGAAGCGGTCGCCCACCACACGGATGTCAGAGCGCTGGGACAGAAGCTCGCGCAGCCGGCCGAAGAAGTCGGAGCGGTAGCGGTTCAGCTCCTGCACGCGCTGCACCAGCGCCGCATTGAGCCGCTGGCCGAGGCTGGCGATGCGGGCCTGGCTTTCGCTTTCCTTGGCCTCAGAGGCCTCCAGCGCTGCATTGGCAGCCGCAAGCTGGCGGCGCAGGGCGGCGATCTGCTGGTTCAGCAATTCCACCTGTGCCAGCGCCCGCTGGCTGACCTGCCGTTCCTCATTGAGGGTGCCTTGCAAGGCCGCCAGTTCGCCGCCAGCGCTTGCTGCGGCCCCTTCCTTGTCGGATAGCAAGCCAGACAGCCTATCGCGCTCGCTGGTAGCCGCGCCGAGGCTGGCCTGCAGGGTAGCGACGGTGGACTCCAGATCGCGCTTGGAAGCCCGTTCCAGCGACAGCAGCTCGGTCAGCTCGCTGATCTGCGCATTCAGGCGGCTCAGCACCGAGTCGCGGCCCGAAAGCTGCTGGCTGAGCACGAACTGGGCGATGACAAAGATCGACAGCAGAAAGATGAGCACCAGAAGCAGCGTGGTCAGCGCATCCACGAAGCTCGGCCAGTAGTCGATGTCCTGATTGCGCCTGCGGCCGCGAAACCCCGCCATGGATCACTCCTTGGCGCGGTCGAAGGCCGCCGCGATGGAGGAGAGGAGATTCTCCACCCGCTTCTGCTGGGCGCTCTGGGCATCGGCCCATTCGCGCATCATCTGCTGCTCGGAGCGCACGTGCTTGACGAGGCCCTGAATGCCTTCTGCAAGGTTTGCCATGGCCTGATTGGCGGCCTTGCTGCCGCCTTCCTCGACGGCGCGCTGCAGCCGCTCGATGGCCAGTTGCAGCTTGTCCGTATCAGGGGCAGCGGCAACGGGCGCACGCGTTTCTTCCTGCTCGATTTCGGTGACGGTGGACAGCCAGTCTTCCAGCTCCGTGTAGAAGCGGTTCTGCGCCTGTCCGGCCTGAAGATCGAGGAAACCGAGAATCAGCGAACCGGTGAGACCGAAGAGCGAGGACGAGAAGGCCGTGCCCATGCCCGAAAGCGGCGCCTGCAGCCCTGCTTTCAGATCCTCGAAGATCACACCCGTGTCGCCGGACACCACGTCCAGTGACTGAATGGTGGAGCCGACTGCGCTCACGGTCTGCAACAGGCCCCAGAAGGTGCCCAGCAGGCCGAGGAACACGAGCAGGCCGGTCATGTAACGGGCAATCTCACGCGACTCATCAAGACGCATGCCGATCGAATCGAGAATGGAGCGTGAGGTGGTCGGCGTCAGCGCCATTTCACCCACCTTGTTGCCGAGCAGGGACGCCATCGGCGCCAGCAGCACCGGCGGGCGGCGCACTTCAATGCCAGGGTCGCCGATGCGGAAGCTGTTCACCCAGGCGATTTCGGGAAACAGCCGCACAACGCGGGCAAAAGTCAGCATGATGCCGAACAGGCCCGTCAGCACGATCATCCCGTTGAGGCCGGGGTTGCTCATGAAGGCCGTGACGATCTGCTGGTTCAGGATGAAGGCGACGAAGGCAACGATCACCAGGAAGATGATCATGAACGAGAGATACGCCTTGGGACTGGACAGGCTGTAGGGATCGAAATCGCGTGCCATGAACCGTCGAGCTTCCGCCTGTTGCAACTGCACCAGTGATAGCGCGATTTACCGTTTGTTGAAAACCGTTAATCGCGCATTAGCAAAAGCTTAATTGAAAAGCAGAAGGCCGGAGAGCGGCTTCGCTCTCCGGCCTTCTGTAGAAAAATCCAAGGGTTTCGGCCCTCAGGAGTCCGTCATCTTACTCGGCTGCGCTCTTCAGCAGCTTCTGCAGCTGGGCCTTGATGAACTCGTTGCCGGCGACCACTGTGCCGGTCTCCAGCATCGTGTCCTTGCCGTCGATGTCGCTGACATAACCGCCAGCTTCGCGGATCATCAGGATGCCGGCTGCGATGTCCCAGGGGTTCAGGCTGTGCTCCCAGAAGCCGTCGAGACGGCCCGAAGCGACATAGGCAAGGTCAAGTGCGGCTGCGCCGATGCGGCGGACGCCGGCGACTTCCGGCATCACATAGCGCAGTTCCTTGAGGGCACGGCCATGGTCGCCGCGGCCGAGGAACGGCAGGCCGGTGCCAATCAGGCTGTCCGGCAGGGCGGTGCGGGCGGCAACGCGCAGGCGGCGGTCATTGACGAAGGCGCCACGGCCGCGCTCGGCCGTGTAAAGTTCGTCCATGACAGGATTGAAAATCACGCCTGCAACGATCTGGCCCTGACGTTCCAGTGCAATGGAGATCGCAAAGACCGGGATGCCGTGCAGGAAATTGGTGGTGCCGTCGAGCGGATCGACGATCCAGCGGTGCTGGCCATCCTCGCCCGCAATTTCGCCGGACTCTTCCATCAGCAGGCCATAGGTCGGGCGCGCCTTGGTCAGTTCTGTGCGGATGATGTCTTCTGCGCGGCGGTCGGCGGCTGACACGAAGTCACCGGGGCCCTTGCGCGAGACCTGGAGGTTTTCGACTTCGCCGAAGTCACGCACGAGCGAACGTCCGGCCTTCATTGCCGCCTGGACCATTACGTTGAGGATTGCTGTACGTGCCATGATCTGTCTTGCCGGGTCTTTAGAATGGGGAGCCCGGCACCCCAGGGGAGCGCCGGGCGGAAGGATATTCAGAGTAAAGATCAGTCTGCGCGGCGGACGTATTCGACCGTGCCGGTGTCGACGATGATCTTCTCGCCAGCGGTGATGAACGGGGGCACGAGGACGCGCACGCCGTTTTCCAGAATGGCCGGCTTGTAGGACGAGGACTGGGTCTGGCCCTTCACCACGGCATCGGCCTCGGTGATCTGCAGGGTGACGAACTGCGGCAGGGTGATGCCGATCGGCTTTTCCTCATGCAGTTCCACGGTCACCATCATGCCGTCCTGAAGGAAGGCAGCGCGGTCACCAACGAAGTCCTTCTGCAGCTCAAGCTGCTCGTAGGTTTCGGTGTCCATGAAAATTAGGACGTCTTCCTGGATGTAGAGGAACTGGAAGTCCTTCTGCTCCAGGCGGACGCGCTCGACCTTGTCTTCCGAGCGGAAGCGCTCATTCAGCTTGCGGCCGTCGATGAGGTTCTTCATTTCCACCTGGGCGAACGCGCCACCCTTGCCGGGCTTGACGTGGTCCACCTTGACGACCGCCCAGAGCGTCTCCTGATGCTGGAGAACATTGCCGGGCTTGATCTCGTTACCGTTGATCTTCATGAAACGACCGATTGATTAGGGCGTGAAACCTGACGGTGCATCCGCGCTCTGCGGTGTAAGGGCGGCGAGCGGGCACCAATGACGCGCCTGTCCAACACAAAACGGGCACAAATTCAAGGAAAAACCTGCAAAGCGGTTACTTGTCAGGGGTGGAATTGGCCGGATCCAGCGGTTTGGGGATCAACGTGGCGGTCAAGGCGCCTGCCCGCTCCATGGCCTTGGTCACTGTTTCCTGGTCCAGCGAGCCCACGTAGCCATCCAGCTCCAGATCCGAAAGGCCAAGCGCGCGCGCCACATAGTGCCATGCGGCAGCCTCGACCTGATCAACCGGGCGGCCTCGGCCGAAAGCATAGATGCGGGCGAGCCGGTTCATGCCCACCGGATTTCCGGCCCGGGCAGCCCGCTCGAACCAGTTTGCGGCTTCTGCCTCATCCGGTTCGACGCCGCGCCCCTGAAAGCGCAGGATGCCGTAGTAGACCTGTGCCGAGGTATGGCCCCGCCGTGCGGCACGGCCCAGCCAGTTCGCGCCCTTGATCGGATCGCGCACCTTCTCGCCGCCTTCGAGAAACTGAAGGCCGAGGGCGTATTGCGCTTCCACGTCATCCTTTTCGGCGGCCTCCAGCAGCAGCTGGGAAGCGCGCTCCTCGTCATAAGGGCGGCCTTCGCCCTCCTGATAGAGGATAGCCAGATTGTACATGGCGCCCGGAATGCCTGCGTCAGCGGCCTTCTGGAAGAGATCGGCCGCCTTTTTCTTGTCAGCCTCTACACCGTCGCCCAGCAGATACATTTGCCCCAGGCGATAGGCTGCGTTGGGGTCGCCGGAAGTGCTTGCGACCTGATACCACTCCGCAGCCTTCTTCCAGTCCCTGGCGACGCCCAGGCCTGTTTCATGCATCACACCCAGCAGAGTCTGGGCAGCACGGTCTCCTCCTCGGCCAGCGGCGTGGCAACGGCAACAGCCGTCAGATACCAGCCGCGCTGGAAGACGCCATAAGCGAAGTTGGCGTCAATCGGCTCACCCGGCTCCATCAGCGGCGGTCCAGCCTCAAGCAGGCTGACAAGCGGCTCCGGTTCATAGCGCGCAAGGGCACGTGCGGCTGCATCGGCCTCGCCCGCCGTTTCGGCTGCCGTGCCTTCAGCGGCATCCTGTGTGGCAGGAGGCTGGCTCACGGCTGCCTCGCCCGCTGGCGCTTGCGCTGCCGGGGTTTCGCCAGGTTTGGCTTCTGCGGCTGGCGGGGCGGCCTGCTCAGTTGCCGTTGCCGGTGCCGGTGCTGGAGATGCGGCGGGCGCTTCGGCGGGTGCAGGCGTTGCGGGGGCGGCCGTTTGCGCGAGGCTGCCGCCCGAGGCTGCGCAAAGCGCAGCCAGCGCCAGACCTGCCAAAGCCAGACCCGGTGCGCCGGGCCTCAGACCGCGGCGCAGGGGCGGGCGGGCAATTGCCTCCGCCGTTTCGGGAAACTGGCTTCCGGTCATGGTCCGGCGCGGGAGGGTCATTCCTCATCCTCTTCAAACGGGTGCTGATCGAGAATTTCATTGGCAAGGCGCACGGCTTCTGCCGGGCCTTCCGGATGCTGCCAGATGGCGTCCTTCAGGGCAACGAAGTCCGCCTTCGTATCTGCGGTTTCGCCGAGGGTCGCCAGATCATTGCCGCCCAGGGCAACGCAAGGCGTGGAGAACAGCTCCGCCCACCATTCAGCGCGCTCCAGTGTTTTTGCATGGGCGCCGGGCTGCTCTTCAAGGTCCAGCCGGCCGAAGAACAGATAGTCCACGCCGCTTTCGGCGATCTCCATTTCCTCGTGCTTCATCTTGGTGCCGCCTGCGCCGACAATGCGTGCCGGCTGCAGGCTTTCCATCGCCAGCTTGATGTCTTCGAACGAGGTATCCACATGGGCGCCGTCGGCACCCGTGCGGCCGGTCACCTGCGTGTCGCGGTAGATCAGCGCGGCGGCTTCCGCCTTCTGGATCATGGGCACCAGCTTTGCAGCCGTTTCCTGCAGGGCCTTGGCGGTTGCCTCGGGCTGAAAGATGAGCACGCAGGCCACATCTCCGCCCGACAGCGCCGCTTCAAGGCGCGGGGCAAAGGCTTCGAGATCGAAAACGGGCGGCGTAACCAGATAAAGGCGCGGGCGGTTCAAGGCGGTATCCGTCTGTTGGGCCCGGTATGCGGGCGCATGGAACATACCTATGTCCCTAAAGACGGCAAAAGCACGACGCAAGCGCAGAGATGGATGCAGAAGCTTCCGGCTGCGGAATGTTGCGGCTGAAGGGACGATACCTGCAGGAGAGTAGCGCGCTGCCGCGCCAATTGCTCAGGCGGTCGCCCCCGGGCGGAACGCAGTGCAGACATGGGGCGACCGCTTTGAAGGGCGGTGAGGTGCGGATTTACCGGTAGCAAAAAAGCCGGAGCAGTGCCCCGGCCTCTTGATATCTTTCTTCGTGAAGGCTGAAGGCCTTACGAGATCTTCGGGTCCAGCGCGCCGGACTTGTAGCGGGCGGCCATTTCCGTGAGGGTGAGGACGCGCTTGATCTTCGAGGCCTGACCAGCGGTGTTGAAGGCTTCCAGACGCTCCTTGCAGAGCTTGGTCATGGCATCGCGGGCGGGCTTGAGATACTTGCGCGGGTCGAACTCGCCCGGGTTCTCGGCAAGGATCTTGCGGATCTGGCCGGTCATCGCCATGCGGTTGTCGGTGTCAATGTTGATCTTGCGCACGCCGTTCTTGATGCCGCGCTGGATTTCTTCCACCGGCACGCCCCAGGTCTGGGGCATCTTGCCGCCGTACTGGTTGATGATGTCCTGCAGGTCCTGCGGCACCGAGGAAGACCCGTGCATCACCAGATGGGTTTCCGGCAGGCGGCGGTGGATTTCCTCGATCACGTGCATGGCAAGGATCGCGCCGTCCGGCTTGCGGGTGAACTTGTAGGCGCCGTGGCTGGTGCCCATGGCGATGGCCAGCGCGTCAACCTTGGTCTCGCGCACGAACTTCACCGCTTCTTCCGGATCGGTCAGCAGCTGGTCGTGGCTCAGCTGGCCTTCGGCGCCGTGGCCGTCTTCCGCTTCGCCCATGCCGCTTTCGAGACTGCCAAGCACGCCCAGCTCGCCTTCGACGGAGATGCCGCCCAGATGGGACATGTCGGTGACGGCCTTGGTGACGCCAACGTTATAGGCCCAGTCGGCTGGGGTCTTGCCGTCAGCCTTCAGCGAGCCGTCCATCATCACCGAGGTGAAACCTGCCTGGATGGCAGTCATGCAGGTGGCCGGTTCGTTGCCATGGTCGAGATGCACACAGACGGGAATGTGCGGATAGATCTCCGTCACCGCGTCCATCATGTGCTTCAGCATGACGTCATGGGCATAGGAACGGGCGCCGCGCGAGGCCTGGATGATGACCGGGGAATCGGTCGCATCAGCGGCTTCCATGATGGAAAGCGCCTGTTCCATATTGTTGATGTTGAAGGCCGGAACGCCGTAGTCGTGTTCCGCGGCATGATCGAGCAATTGACGAAGTGTAATGCGTGCCATCGAAATCTCTCCTGTTCCAGATCCATGCGAAGCCCTGACCCGGCTCCAGACCTGCCTGCTCAAACACTGCGCGTGGATTGTTCGTTCCATTGGCCTTGCCAATTGAACGAAGCGTTTTCCCGCGCTGGCCGTGCAAAGGCAGCGTGGGCCGCAGATAAGTTTCGCACTGCGACAAAACCGTGGCCGTTCTAGCAAAATTCAGCGGTTTGGGAAGATGGGGCTGGAGCCCATAAATCAATTTAAATGCCGGTAAACGCAGGAAAATTCGATCATTTTTAATTTGATGGTCGAATTAAATAAGCCGCCTGCAGGGCTTTTGGCCGAAATGCGGCGCGCCAATACTGGACTGGCGCGCCGCAAGACTTCAAGGGATGTCAGGCTCAGGCCTGAAGCGCGGTCACGCCCGGCAGGTCCTTGCCTTCCAGCCATTCGAGGAAGGCCCCGCCAGCGGTGGAGACGTAGGAGAAGTCACCGGCTGCGCCTGCATGGTTGAGGGCAGCCACCGTGTCACCACCACCTGCGACGGAAAGCAGCTTGCCTTCCCTGGTGCGGCTGGCTGCATGCTGGGCAGCGGCAACGGTTGCCGTGTCGAAGGGCTCGATTTCGAAGGCGCCGAGCGGGCCGTTCCACACGAGCGTGGAAGCGCCGTCGATCTTGGCCTTCACGGTCTTGATGGAGGCCGCACCCACGTCCAGCATCATGGCATCAGCCGGGATCGCATCCAGGGCAACGGTCTCGTTGTCAGCGCCTGCCTTGAACTCGCGGGCAACGACTGCATCCACCGGCAGCACGATCTCACAGCCGGCCTTTTCGGCGGCAGCCATGATCTTCAGCGCGGTCGGAGCCAAGTCATGCTCGCACAGGGACTTGCCGACATTGACGCCCTTGGCAGCGAGGAACGTATTGGCCATGCCGCCGCCGATGACGAGCATGTCCACGCGGGTGACGAGGTTTTCCAGGAGGTCGATCTTGGAGGAGACCTTCGCACCGCCGACAACGGCCAGAACCGGGCGCTTGGGCGAGCCAAGGGCCGCACCCAGAGCTTCCAGCTCAGCCTGCATGGAACGGCCGGCATAGGCCGGCAGCAGGCGGGCAAGCCCCTCGGTGGAGGCATGGGCGCGGTGCGCGGCAGAGAAGGCGTCATTCACATAGAGGTCGCCGTTGGCGGCCAGAGCGGCAGCGAAGTCGGCGCCGTTCTTTTCCTCGTCCTTGTGGAAGCGTGTGTTTTCCAACAGCAGCACATCGCCGTCCTGCATGGCGGCGACGGCACCGGCCGCAGCTTCGCCGATGCAATCGGCGCAGAAGGCAACCGGGCGGCCGATCACGGCAGCAACCGCCGGGGCGACCGGCGAGAGGCTCATGTCTGCCACGACCTCACCCTTCGGACGGCCGAAATGGGCGAGCAGGATGACCTTGGCACCCTTGTCCGACAGTTCGCGGATGGTGGGGGCGACGGCGCGGATGCGGGTGTCGTCGGTGATCTTGCCGTCCTTCATGGGGACGTTGAGGTCCACACGCACAAGGGCGCGCTTGCCTGCAGGTTCCTGAATATCGTCGATGGTCTTGAAGGACATGGATCTCATCCTTGAGAGCTGGCTTGAAAGCTGCGCCGCCGTAATGCGGGGCGCCCGAACTGGAAGCGCTGGCCTTCGGATCACGGAGGAGGCCGGATCACGGCGGGCCATCGGGGACTTGCCCCGGCAGAAGGAAAAGGGCGGGCACCGGGCCCGCCCTTCAGTCAGTGGTGCATCAGATATGCTTGGCGAGTGCCACTGCGGTGTCCGACATGCGGTTGGAGAAGCCCCACTCGTTGTCGTACCAGCTCATGATGCGCACCAGCGTGCCGTCCATGACCTTGGTCTGGTCCATGTGGAAGATCGAGGAGTGGCTGTCATGGTTGAAGTCCATGGACACCAGCGGCTCGTCGGTGAAGCCGAGGATGCCCTTCAGCTTGCCGTTGGCAGCGTCACGGATGGCGCTGTTGATCTCTTCCACAGTGGTGGAGCGCTTGGCGATGAACTTGAAATCCACCACGGAAACGTTCGGGGTGGGTACGCGCACGGACACGCCGTCCAGCTTGCCATTCAGCTCCGGCAGCACGAGGCCCACGGCCTTGGCAGCACCGGTCGAGGTCGGGATCATGGACATGGCTGCAGCGCGGGCGCGGTACAGGTCCTTGTGCATGGTGTCCAGCGTCGGCTGGTCGCCGGTGTAGGAGTGGATCGTGGTCATGAAGCCCTTCTCGATGCCGATAGCGGCATTGAGAACGTAAGCAACCGGAGCCAGGCAGTTCGTGGTGCAGGATGCGTTGGAAACGACCAGGTCGGCAGCCGTCAGGGCATCGTGGTTCACGCCGTAAACGATGGTCTTGTCAGCGCCATTGGACGGAGCAGAGACGAGAACGCGCTTGGCGCCAGCGGCCAGATGCGCTTCGGCCTTCGGCTTGTCGGTGAAGATGCCGGTGCACTCCATGGCAACATCGACACCCAGCTCGCCGTGCGGCAGCTCCTTCGGGTCGCGGATCGCGGTCACCTTGATCGGCTTGCCGCCGTTGATGCGGATGCTGTCGCCTTCCACGGCGACGGTCGCCGGGAACTTGCCGTGCACCGAATCATGACGCAGCAGATGTGCGTTGGTTTCCACCGGGCCGAGGTCGTTGATGGACACGACTTCGATGTCGGTGCGGCCGGACTCGACGATCGCGCGCAGCACGTTGCGGCCGATGCGGCCAAATCCATTGATCGAAACCTTGGTCACCATGTGAATAACTCCCATACATGCGTGGCGCCGTTATGGAGGCGCCTTTCGCCAGCCCAGACCGGGCCGGCCTTGCGAAAGGGCAGGAGAGGGCCTGCCCGGGCTCAGGAGCCCCGCCGCACGGCGGAGGCGAGAGTTCTGGTGTCTTCCGACGCGGCAGGCGCAGGGCCTGTGTCCGCAAGGCCGGATCAGGCGCCGAGGCGGGCCTTGGCAGCGTCAACAACGGCCGTATCGGTGATGCCGAAGTGGGCATAAAGCTCCTTGTAGGGGCCCGATGCGCCGAAGCCGTGCATGCCGACGAAGATACCGTCGTTGCCGATGAAGCGGTCCCAGCCGAGGCGGATGCCGCTTTCGACCGCGATCTTCACCTTGGAATCGCCGATCACGGAGGCCTTGTAGTCGTCCGACTGGGCTTCGAACAGTTCGAAGCACGGTACGGAGACGACACGGGCGGCAATGCCTTCGGCCTGCAGCTTCTCGCGGGCATTCATGGCAATTTCCACTTCCGAGCCGGAAGCGAAGATCGTCACATCCGCAGCTTCTTCGCTGCCCGCCAGCTCATAGGCACCGCGTGCGGAGAGGTTCTGCTCCTCGAAGGTCTTGCGCTGCGAGGGCAGGGCCTGACGGGTAAGAGCCAGAACCGACGGGGTCTTGGCGGCGGTCAGCGCAATCTGCCAGCACTCCAGCGTCTCGGTCACATCGGCCGGGCGCAGGAAGTAGAGGTTCGGAATAGCGCGCAGAGCGGCGTAATGCTCCACCGGCTGGTGGGTCGGGCCGTCTTCGCCAAGGCCGATGGAATCGTGGGTCATCACGTGGATGACGCGCTGTTCCATCAGGGCAGCAAGGCGCAGGGCCGGACGGCAGTAGTCCGAGAACACCAGGAAGGTGCCGGAATAGGGAATGAAACCGCCGTGCAGCGCCATGCCGTTCATGGCAGCGGCCATGCCGTGCTCGCGGATGCCCCAGTGCATGTAGCGGCCGGAGAAGTCATCCGGCGTGACGGCCTTGGTCTGGGCGGTCTTGGTGTTGTTGGAGCCGGTCAGGTCGGCAGAGCCGCCGATCGTCTCCGGAATCACCTCGTTGACCACGTTCAGCACATGCTCGGAAGCCTGACGGGTGGCGAGAGACGGCTGCTCCTCGAACAGCTTGCGCTTGTAGGTCAGCATCGCTTCGTCGAAGCCGGCCGGCAGATCGCCACGGTTGCGGCGCTCGAACTCGGCACGGGTCTCCGCGTCCTTGGCGGCGAAGCGCTTTTCCCAGCTCTTATGCGCATGGGCAGAACGCAGACCGGCGATGCGCCATGCGTCCAGAACGTCGCTCGGCACGACGAAGGGCTCGTGGCTCCAGTTCAGTGCCTTGCGGGTGGCCGCAATTTCGTCAGCGCCCAGCGGCGAGCCATGCACCTTGTTGGTGCCGGCCTTGGTCGGTGCGCCGAAACCGATCACGGTCTTGGCAGCGATCAGCGTCGGCTTGTCGCTTTCCTGCGCCTTGCGCAGGGCATTGGCGATGGCTTCCGGATCGTGGCCATCGACGCGGCTGGTGGCCCAGCCGGAGGCCTCGAAGCGGGCGATCTGGTCGGTGGAATCGGTCACATCGATCTTGCCGTCGATGGAGATGTTGTTGTCATCCCAGATGACGATCAGCTTGTTCAGCTTCAGGTGGCCTGCCAGCGTCAGGGCTTCCTGGCTGATGCCTTCCATGAGGCAGCCGTCACCGGCCAGCACATAGGTGTAGTGGTCGACGATATCCTCGCCGAAACGGGCTGCCTGCAGCTTCTCGGCAATGGCCATGCCGACAGCGTTTGCGAGGCCCTGGCCCAGCGGACCGGTCGTCGTTTCGATGCCGGCGCCGTGGCCGAATTCCGGATGGCCTGCCGTGCGGGCGCCGATCTGACGGAAATTCTTCAGCTGATCGAGTGAGAAATCCTCATATCCGAGCAGGTAGAGCGCGGAATAGAGCAGCATGGAGCCGTGACCGGCGGACAGCACGAAGCGGTCGCGGTCGGCCCAGTGCGGGGCGGTGGGGTTGAACTTCAGGAACTGTGTGAACAGAACCGTGGCGATGTCGGCAGTGCCCATCGGCAGGCCGGGATGGCCCGATTTGGCCTTTTCGACCGCGTCCATGGAGAGGAAGCGGATCGCATTCGCCATGCGGTGATGCTTTTCAAGATCAGTCATGTTCATCCCGTTGCTGCATGCGGCACGCCGCAGGGCTATCTGAGAATCTGTTTTCCTGCTGCCAAGGAGATGAAGATTGGCCCTTTGCCATCTCGAATGCCTTCACCAGCCCCGCAGGGAGCCCGACAAATAACAGGAACCCTAGTGGTGTCAACAAAGGCCGCACTTGCATGAAATGACGGGATGGCGGGGGAGAAACGCTACAGAGCCGAATGCCGCCATTGACGGCGCTTTTAACGATTGCTTAATCTTTATGCCGCGAAGGCGGTCCGGGCGAATTCCGTTAAGTGTGGTCATCCGGTTATTGCCGCATGCTCGCAATTTGCTTTAGTTTTTGCGGCGGGCCATATGTGTCACGCCAGCGGGCGCTGGTGGTCTACGCTCAGGTAATACCCCTTTGCCGGGGTCCTGAAGGCGGATTTTGAAAGTGGATGCGGTTTGATGGCAGAATTGGGCTCAGGTCATAGCCAGTCTCTGGATGCTGCCTTGACGCGCCTTGCGACTGCCATTTCCCATCTGGAAACGTCGGTTGGCCGGCGGCTGGATGGCGACCATTCCCTCAATGCCCTGCACGATGACATTCAGCGCCTCGGCGAGGACCGCTCGCAGCTGGCCATGAACCTGGACAAGGCAGAGGCCCGGGCGCAGAGCCTGGAAGAGGCCAACCGCGAGGTTTCCCGCCGCCTCGTCTCCGCCATGGAGACGATCCGTTCCGTTCTCGAAGCGCACGGAGGCTGAGGGCGGATGGCGCAGATTTCAGTCACCATCAACGGCAGGGCCTTCCGCATGGCCTGCGACGACGGCGAGGAAGACCGGCTGATTGGTCTTGCCGAGCGGTTCGATGGCTGCATCAACCAGCTGCGCGGCAGCTTCGGCGAAATCGGCGACCAGCGGCTGACCGTCATGGCCGGCATCATGGTGATTGATGAGCTGGTCGAGCTGGAAAAGCGCGTGGAGCAGCTGGAGCAGGAGCTTGCCATGGTGCGCGACGCCCGCCAGGCGGCGCTTGACCACATCAACCGCAACGAAGCCACGGTGGTGCAGCGCATTGACGAGGCCGCCCGCAAGATCGAAGCGCTTGCCGAAGGCCTTACCCGCAGCCTCAAGACAGATTGAGTAATGCGCGGCCGGGGATGATGACGGATGCTGTTGCGCGAAGGGCTTTCAAATGCAGCGCTCTGGCTCTATATCTGAAGCAGCAGCTGCGCTTCCCGTCAGGAAACATTATCCCCGGGGCCTTACGCATTCCCTAGGGAGCTGTCCCTGATCCGGCCCCTGGGCTGGAACACACGGCGCCCACCTACACTGTAGGTTTCCCGGGATTGCAATTCCAACGGTCGCCGTGGCTGCACTTTACCATTCTTGCAGGCGCACTTGCGGTTCGCTTCTGCGAGTGCAGAGGCTGGCGACCGTCCATCGGCGTGCCGAACCGGTTCCCAGCGAGGTTTGATGCCCGCCACTGAAGCCAGCAACAGTCTCACCACTCTTGTTCAGGCCAAGCAGAAGGTCCGTGCCGAAGCGCTGGCGCGCCGGGCAGCACTGGCGCCGGTCGAGCGGATCGAGGCTTCCCTTGCCCTGACGGCCCATGTGGATGGGCTGAAGTTGCGGTCCGGCACAACAGTTTCCGGCTTCTGGCCGATTCGTGACGAGATTGATCCACGTCCGCTGATGCATGAACTGGCTGGACGCGGGCATCCCCTGTGCCTCCCCGTAGTGGCAAAACCGCATCTCCTGTTCCGCAAGCTCGACCGGGAGACGAAACTGGTGTCCGCCGGCTTTGGCACGACGGTGCCCGATGAAGCGTCTCCGCTCATGCGCCCGGACGTGATGCTGGTGCCGCTGGCGGCTTTTGATGCGCGTGGCGGCCGGCTGGGTTATGGCAAGGGGCACTATGACACTGCGATTGCCGCGCTGGAGAAAGACGCCCGGGTCCTGCGCATCGGGCTTGCCTTTTCCGTCCAGGAAGTGGATCACGTGCCCACAGAACCGCATGACCAGCTTCTTCATGGCATCCTGACTGAAACCGGGCTGCGCTGGTTTCACACACGAGAGGACTGATGAAGCTTCTGTTTCTGGGTGATCTGGTCGGCCGCGCTGGCCGCACTGCTGCCATTGAGGCTCTGCCGGGCCTCATCGAGGACAACGGCCTCGATTTCGTCGTGGTGAATGGCGAAAACTCTGCCTCCGGCTTCGGGATCACCGAGCAGATCCTTCAGGATGTGGTGGATGCGGGAGCCGATGTGGTGACCACGGGCAACCACATCTGGGACCAGCGCGAGACGCTCGTCTATATCGACCGCCAGCCGCGCCTGCTGCGCCCGGTCAATTTTCCGGCCGGTACGCCGGGCCGGGGCGTCAACATCTATTCAGCCCGCAACGGCGCGCAAGTGGCGGTCGTCAACGTGATGGGCCGGGTCTACATGGACCCGCTGGATGATCCGTTTGCCGCCGTTGAGCGGGCCATTGCCGATTGTCCGCTGGGCCATGTGGTGGATGCCATCATCATCGACATGCACGCGGAAGCCACCAGTGAGAAACAGGCCATGGGCCACTTCCTTGATGGCCGCGTCAGTCTGGTGGTGGGCACGCACACCCATGTGCCGACGGCTGATCACCAGATACTGCCCGGCGGCACGGCCTATATGTCGGACGCAGGGATGTGCGGCGACTACGACAGCGTGCTGGGCATGGAAAAGGAAGAGCCGGTGCAGCGCTTCCTGCGCAAGGTGCCGTCCAGCCGGTTCACCCCGGCGCTGGGCGAGGCAACGGTCTGCGGTGTTGCTGTGGAAACGGACGACCGGACAGGTCTTGCCGTTGCGGTCGCCCCGCTGCGTCTGGGTGGGCGTCTGGAACCGGTGATCCCCCACTTCTGGCGCTGACAACAATTCCAAGCGGCAACGCGTGGCCGGGAACTGGCCAAACCCATGCGGCGGCTGAGCAATTTCAAGGCTTGATGCATCAGTATTTCAGCACCTTGGCATGACAACGGTGCAGATCCGGACCTTGGCGTGCAAGAGAGGCGGCAGGGTGTCTGGATTTTAGCCGCGTCATTGCATATAAGCTGCCCATTCTTCATGCGCCGGAGCGTTGTCTGGTCCTGACGGGCCTTGGCTCTGGCCGTCTCAACTGCCGGGAAGACCATGGCCGGACATTCACAGTTCAAGAACATCATGCATCGCAAGGGCCGCCAGGACGCTGCCCGGTCGAAGCTTTTCTCCAAATTGTCGAAGGAAATCACCGTTGCGGCCAAGCACGGCGATCCGGACCCCGCCTCCAACCCGCGCCTGCGCCTGGCTGTCCAGAACGCCAAGGCCCAGTCGATGCCCAAGGACAACATCCAGCGGGCCATCAACAAGTCGCAGAGCGGTGACGCTGAGTCCTACGACGAAATCCGCTACGAAGGCTATGGCCCGGGCGGCGTTGCAGTCATCGTCGAAGCGCTGACCGACAACCGCAACCGCACCGCCTCCAACGTGCGCTCCTACTTCACCAAATGCGGTGGCGCCATGGGCGAAACCGGCTCGGTGTCCTTCATGTTCGACAGGGTCGGCGAGATCATCTACCCGGCCAAGGCGGGTGGTGCCGAGGCGGTTCTGGAAGCAGCCATCGAGGCTGGCGCCGAAGACGTGCAGTCGGATGAGGATAACCACATCATCATCTGTGCTTTTGAAGATCTGGGCGATGTGTCCAGGGCCCTTGAGGCAACGCTGGGTGAGCCGGAATCGGTCAAGATCGTCTGGAAGCCGCAGAACCTGACGCCGGTGGATGCGGACAAGGCCCAGACGCTGATGAAACTCGTCAACATGCTGGAAGATGACGATGACGTGCAGAACGTCTACGCCAACTTCGACATCGACGAGGAGACAATGGCGAGCCTCGCAGGCTGAAGCCAGGATCAAGCCCTTCATGGCGCCGGTCTCTCCGGCGCCATTTTTCTTTGGAGCCATGTCTTGCAGGAAATTTTCCGTCTCAGCCGGCTTGATCCGAAAACCCTGCAGGAACGCACCCTGAAGCTGTGCGAGGAAGCCGGCGAGGTTGCGCAGGCGGTCCTGTCCGCCACCGGTGCGCCGGGGTCTGCCTACAAGGGATTGACGCTGCAAGATGTTCGCGAGGAGGCCGTCGATGCGGCCATCGTCGCCCTCGCCATACTGGCGCAAGCCTGCCCAGATGAGGAAACCTTCCACGCCGAATGGCAACGGCTTGTCAGCGGCAAATGTGCCAAGTGGCAGGGATCTCTACCTCAGGAGTAATCCTGCATGACTGATCAGCGCCCGAGCCAGCCATCCAGCACGGGCAGGCTTGTCAGCGCCGCAAGGGCAATGAGACTGTAGGCAATGCGGCGGTAGATCTGCGGATCGGCCCGGACGAAGCCTCTGGCGCCCAGATAAAGTCCGAGCCCATAGAGCGCGATGCCGCCAATCGCGAGCGCCAGTACCTCGCCGTTGAACACGCCCGCAAGCAGATAGGCGAGCAGGCTTCCTGTTCCCGCAAGCGCGAAGAAAACGATGAGATTCGCCCGGATCACGTGCGGAGGATGCGGGCTCGACAGCCAGAAGGCAACAACAGGCGGGCCGGAAACCTGCGAAACCCCGCCCATGATGCCGGCTGCCACGCCGACGCCTGCGGATGTGGCAGGTGAAGGTGTGCCATTGTAGCGCCAGCCCGAGATCAGCAGCCCCAGAAGAGCCAGCACCACAAGGCAGATGACCCAGCGCAGGACAAGCGGATCAGTGCTCACCAGCAGCCAGGCCCCCAGATGCACTGAGACAACTGCGGCCAGAACGGCAGGCAGCACCGTGCGCCAGTCGCACAGGCGCAGGGCGCGCGGCAGCAGCGGCAGGGCAACGAAATAATCCAGCAGCAGGAAGGCGCCCGCCGCTACCGGCGGCGAGAACAGCGCAGAAGCCACCGGCATGAAGATCATGCCCGCGCCAAAACCGGCAAAGCCACGAACTACACCTCCAGTGAAAAGGGCCAGAAGGCCCGTGATCAGGGTGGGCCAGCCATAGGCGGTGATCAGACTATCCATCGTCCTTCAATACCAGTTCCTGGTGAGTCTGGCACATCGGGATTGGTCAAGCCCGTGCTGCAATGAAGATTTCAGGGCGCAATCCGCTGGCTTCAGGGGCTCTGTCGTCAGGGCTGTGCCTGCAGCTAATGTCTTGGCTGCCAAGTTCTTCAGGGTCGATAGATGGAGGATACCCGCCCGGCAGGTGGGAACTCCGCCGTTGCCGCTTACACACTGCTGAATCTCTCCCATTTTAAGTGTGATGTGCTTGCAAAAAATCATCGAAAATACGGCTTTCCATTTATGATTGTCTCTTTTGAACTTGTTGTTCGTGTTAGTAATTTTTGTTAATATATGCTTTATTCAAGTGAATATTCTTCGTTGTTCTTGATTGAGTAAATTAATTTTGGTCAAAATAAATTATCGATATTGATCATGCTTTTCTCCTTATCTTTGGATGTTCTCTTTTGTTCTGGTGATGCCAAAATGCAGCAAAGTGCAGAATCCTGCTTTGCTTGCATGTTTGATCCACGGGGAGTGATTGTGCCTCGATAGGCATCTGTGCAAGCTTCCGTTCATGTATGGGGCAAGGGAGCTGTGGGGCTCGTGCCTTGATTGTATTACTTTTATGTCTGGGGCAATGATGATGGGTAAGATAGTTTCTGTGGGTGATTTTGATTATAGTCACCTTGCCACAAAGCTGTCTGGAGGCCGCCGGTCCAGTCTGCTCCAAAAGAATCTGTTACTCACATCTGCCATTGTTGCTCCATTGCGCTTGATGGGCATGCCTGTTGCTGGTGCAATAATGGCCTTTTCGTCAATTTACTCTCAGCCTGCAGAAGCTGCCTGTTCTGTAACTGGGACGACGGTGCTCGTATCTTGTGACGCAACCAGTGCAAGTGTGAACATGACGGCGGGTGACGGCTCGCTGACTGTTGATGGCGAGAGTGTAGCGTCTGTCATTTATGCTTCGCCGCAGGTAACCGGCACCTACAATCAGACAGTCAATCTCATTGGCGCGACGGCAATCAACCGGGCGGACTACAGCGGCCTGGTCATGCAGTTCGGCACGGACAACAGCACGCCGCCGCAGTACATTCCTGTCACGGTCAATGCGACGGTCAACATCGCTTCCAGCGTCACGGCAAGTTCTGGCCCCTCCGGCGGCTTTGGCACGATCTGGGTGAAGAACGACTACGCCGGTAACATTGTCATAGACAATGCCGGCACAGTCTCGCTTCAAGCCCCGGATTCGTCCACGGCAGCTATCAGTGCGACGACCAATCTGGGTGCCGTGACGGTTACAAACAGCGGAGCCGTCACCTCCACGGGTGGACGTGGCATCTATGCCGATGGAAATTTCAACGGCACGGATCCGGCTACGATCTCGGTTACGAACACGGCAAGCGGCACGGTGAATGCCACCACCGCAGCGATCCGCGTGATCGCCTACAATGGGCTTGCCAATATTTTCAACGAGGGTGAGGCGCGTTCGACCCTGTTTCAGGGCCTGATAGCATGGTCTGCCAATGGCGATGCGACGATCACCAACACCGGCATCGTGTCCAGCAACACGGACAATGCCGTTTATGCCACGACGGAAAACGGCACTGCCACCATCACCAACAGCGGGATGGTGACAGCAACGGGTGACAGTTCACTTGATGGTGACAGGGCGGCCATTCGCGCGCCTGCTGGCTACGCTGGCCTTATCGGGTCTGCGTCAACATCAGGCAATATCGTCATCACGAACCAAGCCACTGGCAACGTCACAGCCAACCGCGATGCTGCCATCCGGGCTGAGACGCCGCGCGGTGATGTTACCATCATCAATGCCGGAGCACTCACCGGCCAGATGGGTATTTATGTCGATAGCGGCCAGGTCAGTGGCCACACCAACGCGACCTCCGCTGCCGTAGATGGCAACATCTCCGTCACCAACAGCGGCACGGTGACAGCTACACTGTATGCGGTCTCGCTCGACGGCACGACGAACCGGTTGGAGAACAGCGGCACCATCAGGTCGACGGATCAGTTTGGTATGGGCGTTGTGACCGGAAGCGGTGACACGACGATCATCAACTCCGGCACGATCGCAGCAGCTTCCGCCACCGATTATGCCATCAGCATGGGCAGTGGCACGAACCGGCTTGTGCTGACGGAAACTTCTTCCATCACCGGTATTGTGTCTGCTTCCGGCTCCAGCAGCACGCTTGAGTTGACCGGCACCGGAGCAGGCACCTTCAACGCAGGCCAGCTGTCCTCTTCCGGCCAGTATCAGGGCTTCACAGATCTGACGAAGTCGGGTTCCGGAGCCTGGACGCTGACCGGCTCGGGCGGCAGCGTGAGCGGTAGTCTCGCGGTGAATGAGGGGACCCTCGCGCTCGGCGGTGCATTTACGGCCGGTGCCGTGACGGTGGGCTCTTCCACCGCCGCCACGCTTTCCATCAGCGGCAATGGCGCGCTTACAAACGCCAACGGTGTCATCGGCGGTGCAGGTGGCGGCGTTGGAACCGTGCAGCTTTCCGGCGCTGCTGCAAGCTGGACCAGCACCGGCGAACTGACAGTCGGTCAGAACGGCGGGACAGGCAGCATCTCGGTTTCAGATGGCGCGAGCCTCACGTCGCGCCGCTTCTCGCTCTCAACCGGCTCCTGGGA
This sequence comes from Pannonibacter phragmitetus, assembly GCF_050510895.1. GTDB lineage: Bacteria > Pseudomonadota > Alphaproteobacteria > Rhizobiales > Stappiaceae > Pannonibacter > Pannonibacter phragmitetus_B. The sequence goes on from NZ_JBNINT010000001.1 coordinate 240,369, forward strand.
GGCAGGCTCCGGCGGCAACGGGTCCCTGACGGTCTCCGGTGCCGGGACCACCTGGACCAACACAGGCGGTGTCGATATCGCCCGCTCAGCCGGCTCCACGGGCTCCCTTACCATTTCCGGAGGTGCTTCGGCCTTTATCCGCAGTACCGGCATTTATACGGGCGCGGGTTCGAGCATCCTGATCACCGGGCAGAACACCCGTGTGGAGATCGGCAATCCCAACGACACGTCCGAAGCGGCCTGGCTGAGCCCGGCAGGCGGTTCGGTTACCGTGTCGGACGGTGCCTATCTGTTTGCAAGCGGCATTTACGCTGGTCCCGCTGGCAGCGATCTCGTCAGCATGACGATCACTGGTGCGGGCACGGTCGTGGACGTTGCGGAGCGGATCTATGTCGGTGGCCAGAACGGCAGCCGGGACGTTGATCCGGTGAATGGAAACGGCAACCTCACCATCTCCGGCGGGGCCGTTGTCACCACCGCGACCCTTGGGGTCGGCATGGACCCCAAATCGCAGGGCGTTCTGACCGTTACGGGTCAGGGCACACAGCTCTGGGCCAAGGCAAACAACACCTACAATGCCCCGGGTAACTTCTACGTTGGCTACAATGGCAATGCCACGGTCACGGTTTCTGATGGAGCCGTCATCAAGGCCGACAATGAAATTCGCGTCGGATATGATTCCCAAGGCTCCGGCAAGCTGATCATCGGTGCGGATGCCGGGTCGGCCGCAGTGGCGGCTGGCAGCGTGGACACGGCACGGATCGTCTTCGGCACTGCCGGCGGGTCGCTTGTGTTCAATCACACCAGCCAGAACTACCTGATGTCTCAGGTCATCTCCGGCAATGGCGCGGTAAATGCAGCGGGTGGAACCACTTTCCTCCTTGGCAACAACACCTACACCGGCGGAACCCGCATTCAGGGCGGTACTCTTCGTTTCGCGTCTGATGTAGCGCTGGGCGCGGTGTCAGGCGCTGTAACCTTCGCGGGCGGCACGCTTTCTGCAGCTGACACAACGACTGTTGCCCGTAATCTTGTCCTTGAGAGCGGCAGCAATGCTCTTGATGTTGCCAGCGGCAAGATCTTGACAGTTTCCGGAACCATTTCGGGCGCGGCCGGCTTCACCAAGTCGGGCTCTGGCACTCTGGTGCTGACGGGCACGAACAGCTACGGCGGGGGCACGCGCATTCAGGGCGGCACGCTCAGCTTTGCGAGCGACTCCGCGCTGGGGTCCGCCGCCGGTGCGATTGCTCTGGCAGGCGGCACCTTGTCCGCTGGCGAGACCATCTCGACCGCACGCAACATTGCTCTCGAGGGCGGGCAGAATGCCGTGGAGGTGGCTGGCGGCAAGACGCTGACGGTTTCCGGAACCATTTCAGGCGCGGCAGGCATCACCAAGTCGGGCACTGGTACACTGGTGCTGACTGGCACGAACACCTACACCGGCGTAACCACCATTGCAGATGGCACGCTGCAGCTCGGTAACGGTGGTACTTCAGGCTCTATCGTGGGCGATGTCGTGAACAACGCGACGCTCATCTTCAACCGCGCCGACAACTACACATTCTCGGGCTCAATCAGTGGCAATGGCGCAGTTCTGTTCCAGGGTGGTGGCAAGGTTGCCTTTGCGTCTCCCTATCAGGGCGCGGTGACCGTCGAGAATTCGACCGTGACTCTGGAACGTGGCATTCAGACCACATCCGTCTTCACAATCGAAAATGGCGGCAGCCTTGGTGGTTCCGGCACGATTGGCGGTATTGTCGCCAAGTCTGGCTCAGTCGTGGCACCGGGTTATTCACCGGGCACGCTGGTCGTGACGGGCGCTGTCAGCTTCCTTGGTGGATCTGTCTATCAGGTGGATGCAACACCGACAGGACGGCATGACCTGATCATTGCCTCGGGTGCTGTCACGATTGACTCCGCTGCCTCTGTGCAGGTGCTCGGTGAGAACGGCTTCTACCGGCCGCAGACAACCTATGCCATCATCACCAGCGCGGATGCAGTGAACGGCAAGTTCGGCAGCGTATCCTCCAACTTCGCGCTTCTGTCGCCTACGCTGACTTATGATGCGAAGAACGTCTATCTGACGCTGAACTACAACGGCCTCACATTCGCTGACTTCGCCCGGACGGACAATCAGAGCAGCACTGCCCGCGCCGTCATGGCGTTGCCGGTCGGCGATACGCTCTATGATGCGCTGGCTATTCTTTCCGGTCCGGGGATCGCCCCGGCGCTCGACCAATTGTCCGGTGAGGCCTATGCATCGGCCGGCACCGTCATCCAGCAGCAGTCCTCGTACCTGCGTGATGCTGTCGGCGCCCGCCTGCGTCAGGGCTTGGCAGCACATGATGCGCTTGCTTCGGCTGCAGATGCTGCAGGGCCGCGCAAGTCCAGCACCGGCGGCGAACACGGTGTCACGATCTGGGCACAGGGTCATGGCGGCTGGGGCCGTGCGTTTGACGGCAGCAATGCCGGGACCGTCTCGTCCAGTCTGGCTGGCTTCCTCGCTGGTGTGGATGCTGGTATCGGAGAAAATGCCCGGGCCGGTGTCGTGGCAGGCTTCAGCCAGTCCCGCTTTGATGTGACGAGCCGCAATTCGTCAGGTGACATGGACAATTACGAAGTTGGCGTCTACGGCGGTGCCCGCTTCGGCGGCTTTGCCCTGAATGGCGGTGCGTCCTACGGCCTGCATGACGTGTCGCTGGACCGCTCCATCGCCATCCGCGGCTTCTCCGCCAGCGCACAGTCTGGCTACAGGCAGGAAGCTGCACAGGTGTTCGGTGAGGCTTCCTACGGGTTCTCCGCAGGGCAGGTCGCCATCGAGCCCTTCGCCGGTCTGGCATTTGTCCATCTGGCTGGCGCCTCAGCGCAGGAAAACGGCGGTCCGGCTGCTCTGACCGTTCGCCTTGAAGACCAGAACACCTTCTACACCTCGCTGGGCATGCGCGCGGCCACCCAGGTGGACATCATGGGCCGCACCTTCACTCCGTCCGTATCGCTCGGTTGGCAGCATGCCTTCGGGGAGATGGCACCAGTCGCAGCCATGCGTTTTGCCAGCAGCACGTCGCCGTTTGAGGTGAAGGGCGTTCCTGTTGCCCGGAATACGGCTCTGATTGGCCTGGGCCTGTCCCATTCCTTTACGGACCGTGCTTCCGTGCAGGTGAACTACAAGAGCCAGATTTCGTCCAAAGCTGTCGAGAACTCCTTCTCGGCGCAGATGTCCCTGAAGTTCTGAGGGGGCGGCGGCAGGCACGCCGCTTGATGATGAAGGCTACGCATCAGTGGGGCCGGAGCGGATTTACCACTCCGGCCCCACGCTATTTGAGCCAGCGTGGCGGGGCTGAGACTGTTCAGGCGGGAAAAAGCAGCATCCTGGCGGTGCCTGGGGTCAAGCAGGCTGGCGCCAGAGCCGGAGTTTTGTTACCGGTTTGTTCTATGATGCATCCGATTCGAATCCTTGGGATTGATCCCGGCCTGCGCCGCACTGGCTGGGGCCTCATTGAGGCGCTGGGCAACCGGCTGACCTTTGTTGCTGCGGGCACCGTCACGTCGGATGACAAGCGGGAGCTTGCAGCCCGGCTGGTGCAGCTGCATGACGGGCTGCAGAAAGTCATCGACGAAAATGCGCCGCAAGAGGCGGCCGTTGAGCTGACCTTCGTCAACAAGGATGCCGGGGCAACGCTGAAACTTGGTCAGGCGCGCGGCATTGCGCTGCTGGTGCCCTCGCTGCACGGGCTGGAAGTGGCCGAATATGCGCCCAACCTCGTGAAGAAGACGGTGGTGGGCACGGGACATGCCGAAAAGGATCAGATCCGGCACATGGTGAAGATCCTGCTGCCCAAGGCGCAGTTTGATACGGATGATGCGGCGGATGCCCTGGCAATCGCCATCTGTCACGCGCACCATCGCAAGACCTCGGCGGTGCGGGCAAAGGCTGAGGCATTGGCGCGGGGTGCAGCATGATCGGCAAGCTCAAGGGTACGGTCGACAGTTATGGTGACGACCACCTCATTCTCGATGTCCACGGCGTGGGCTATCAGGTGTTCTGCCCTTCGCGGGTGCTGCAGGGATTGCCGCGCGCAGGTGAGGCGGCGGTGCTCTTCATCGAAACCATCGTGCGTGAAGACATGATCCGGCTCTACGGTTTCTCCTCTGAGGCCGAGCGTGAGTGGTTCCGGCTGCTGATGACCGTGCAGGGCGTCGGAGCCAAGGTGGCGCTTGCCGTGCTCAGCGTGCTCAAGGCCAGCGAAGTGGCAACCGCCATCGCGCTGGGAGACAAGGCGGCGCTGGCGCGTGCGCCGGGTGTCGGCAAACGTGTGGCAGAGCGTCTGGTGATCGAGTTGAAGGACAAGGCGCCGGGCTACTCAAGCCTTGATGCGGACACTCTGGCGGTGGCGCAGACGGTGAGCGAGAATGTGGCCGCCCGCCCCGTCGCGGAAGCCGTTTCGGCGCTGACCAATCTGGGGTATGCCCAGGCGCAGGCCAGTGCGGCTGTGGCGCGTGCCGTAAAGTCCGCTGGCGAGGATGCGACAACCGAAACGCTCATTCGCCTTGGCCTCAAGGAACTGGCCCAGTAAGAAAGCGGCAAGGGATGCCGGGACGATGAGGTGCTGACGTACCGCGCCCCCGATCTGCTCAAGCACCGTTTGGGCTTGTGCCAATCACTCCGCCACGGGCGGGGTCTGGAGTTGAAAGCGTATGGAGAAGACCGAACGCCTCGTCACGCCGGAAATTCGCGGTGACGAAATCGACACCACCATGCGCCCGCAGGCGCTGGATGATTTCGTCGGCCAGGCGCAGGCGCGAGCCAATCTCAAGGTCTTCATCGGCGCGGCGAAAGCGCGCGGCGAGGCATTGGATCATGTGCTGTTCGTTGGCCCTCCGGGACTTGGAAAGACGACGCTTGCGCAGATCATGGCCCGCGAACTGGGAGTTAACTTCCGTGCTACGTCCGGTCCGGTCATCGCCAAGGCAGGCGATCTGGCTGCGCTTTTGACCAATCTGGAAGAGCGGGACGTGCTCTTCATCGACGAAATTCACCGCCTCAATCCTGCAGTGGAGGAAGTGCTCTATCCCGCGATGGAGGATTTTCAGCTCGATTTGATCATCGGTGAGGGGCCTGCAGCCCGCTCGGTGAAGATTGATCTGGCGAAGTTCACGCTGGTGGCTGCCACCACGCGCCTTGGTCTGCTGACGACACCGCTGCGGGACCGTTTCGGCATTCCGGTGCGGTTGGAATTCTATACGGTCGAAGAACTGGAACTGATCGTCAACCGCGGGGCACGCATTCTCGGCATCGGCATGGCGCCTGATGGGGCGAGGGAAATTGCCAAGCGTGCCCGTGGCACGCCGCGCATTGCCGGGCGGCTTTTGCGCCGGGTGCGGGACTTTGCCGTCTTTGCGGGCAATGACACTGTGGACCGGGCCATGGCGGACCGGGCATTGTCTCAGCTGGAAGTGGACGGTGCGGGGCTGGACAGTCTCGACCGGCGCTATCTCAACCAGATCGCGCTTAACTTCGGCGGCGGGCCTGTAGGCATTGAGACAATTGCAGCAGCCCTGTCCGAGCCGCGCGATGCCATTGAAGAGATTGTCGAGCCTTATCTCATTCAGAACGGTTTTCTCCAGCGCACACCGCGCGGACGTGTGCTGACGGCACAGGCCTTCCGGCATCTGGGCCTTGCGGTGCCGCAAAGTTCGGCTGCGCCGCAACTTGGCCTGTTCGCGGATGATACAGAAACGTGACCTAGAGAAATCAAACAAGCACGTTGTGCGCTTCCAGAAATTGCAATCCCAAGTTTTTATCTAGGTAGTTTTTCGTCGTTGGGTATCTTATTCCCCGGACAGATTAAGGCTTTTTCGGGAACTGTGCTCACGATCCTCCCAGTTCAGGGAGGAACCCCATATGATCCGTAATCGCTTGTCCAACAAGGTGGCTGCGATGTTCTTCGCAGGCGCAGCCATCATGTGCCTTGCCATTGTCATTGTCACGGCCCGGCTCGCGGGGGACGTCGCCGACAGTCAGGCGAGCAAGGCACTTTCAAGCGCAACACTGGGCAAATACCGCACGCTGGAACTTGCCCTCGAACAGCGTATCGATGCGGCCCGTTTCTTTGCATCGGTGTCTGATGCCAAGGACGCGGTCATGAAAATGACTGCCGGCTGGAAGGTCTTGAAAGAGAAGCAGACCGAACAACTCCGCAAGATCTTCGTCGATGACAACCCGCATGGTCCGGACGAGCGGCATCTGCTGGTGGATTCAGGTGCCGGCAATTTCTACGCAAACAACCACAAGCCCATTCATATGGCGGTTGGCTCTTTCGTGGATCAGGGGCTGTTCAAGGACATTCAGCTCATCGATCTCGATGGCAATGTCATCTACAGCTACATGAAGGGTGAGGAGTTCGCCCGCAACCTGAGCTCGCCTGAATTGCAGGGCGGCCCGCTGACGGCCGCAGCAAAGCCTATTCTTGACACGCCCGAGAAGACAGATACGGCCCTGCCGAAGGTCTCGTCCTCAGGGTTCCTCGTTGCGGATGACGGCAGCGTTCTGCTGACGCTGGCAACGCCGGTATTCTCGCACGACCGCTTTTTCGGCGTCATTGGCTACACGGTCGACATGAGCAAGCTCGCCGGTCTGATTGCTGCCAAAGGCGGTATCGGCGAAACCGAACGTGCCCTCCTGGTTGATACGGCCGGCAATGTCGCCGTATTCGATGGTGACAAGGCCCCCGAGGCTTACCGCTTTGATGACATCCGCGATGGTGACGGCCTCGTCACCCTGGGCGGAAGCGACTTCCGCTACACCGTCACGGACGGAATGAGTGTGGACAAGCCCTTTGGCGTGGGCGCGGCTGTCGAGAGCGCAGAGCTGGATGCGGCTGCCCGCCAGATCACCTGGGGCGCGGTCATTGCGGGCATTGCCTGCCTGTTGCCGATTGTCGCTGTCATGTGGTGGCTGACAAGCCGGATGTTCGCGCCGCTTCAGTCCTTGTCCGTGACGGCCCGGCAGATTGCGGATGGTGATCTTTCGGTTGCAGTCAATGCCCTGGATAGGGGGATGAAATCGGCCAGATGGCCCGTTGCATCGAGGTATTCAAGGAGAATTCGGTTGAGCGCGAAAGGCTGGCCGAAGAGCGCAGCGCCGGGCAGGTGGCCCGTGAGCAGCGCGAGAAGCATATTGATGGCCTGATCGCCGGTTTCCGCGAAGAAGCGCAAGCTCTGCTGGCCGAGGTGGAAAGCAATCTTGCCCGCGTGGAGGAAACATCAACGATTTTGAGCAGCCGTTCCGACACGGCCTCTCATCGCGGCGCGCAGGCTGCCGGTGATGCGGAGAATGCGTCTTCCAACGTGCAGGCAGTTGCGAGCGCGACGGAAGAGCTGAATGCCTCCATCGAGGAAATCGCCCGTCAGGTTGCGACCACGGCAGATGTGGTCGGGCGCACAACGGCCAATGCCCAGTCGTCGAACCAGAAGATTGCCGGGCTTGCCAATGCTGCAAACAAGATCGGTGAAGTCGTGGATCTGATCCGTGCTATCGCCGAACAGACGAACCTCCTTGCGCTCAATGCCACCATCGAGGCGGCACGCGCCGGTGAGGCCGGACGGGGCTTTGCAGTCGTGGCTGCGGAAGTGAAGGAACTGGCCACACAGACCTCCAAGGCGACGGAAGAGATTTCCGCCCAGATCTCCGCCATCCAGAACTCCACGGCAGAAGCCGTCGAGGAGATCGCCGATGTCACCAATTCGATGGAAGAGGTGAACACCTACACGGCTTCGATTGCCGGCGCCGTGCGCGAGCAGGGGTCGGCAACGGGGAGATTTCCCGCAATGTAGCCGAAGCAGCTCATGGCACCATGGCTGTCGCCAACGCAGTGGCTGCACTCAATGCGGATATTTCAGAGAACTCCGGCTCGGCTTCGGCCATGCAGGAAGCCACACTGACAATGAAGCAGCAAGCCGATACGCTGCGGCAGTCAGTCGAACGCTTCCTGCGCGAGGTGGCGGCCGCCTGACCTGAGAATATCTGAATACGGTTCCGGGACGCCCGGCGCTGGCCGGTCCATTGCGGGCTTGCAAGCGCCGGGCGTTTCGCGCATATGCGGCCGGGCAGGGAGTTCAGATGATATCATGACGCAGCAAGACAGCACCACCGATGGCCGGATCGTAGAGGGTGTGCACGTCCTTCCTGTCCGAATTTACTACGAGGACACGGATTTCAGCGGGCTCGTCTATCACGGGTCATATGTCCGGTTCTTCGAACGCGGCCGCACGGAACTGCTGCGGGCCAGTGGGTTGCATCATGCGGCGCTTGCCAGCGGCAGCCACGGCCAGCCGATTGTCTTTGCCGTGCGGGACATGACAATCCGCTTTGTGAAACCGGCCCGTATCGACGATCTTCTTGAGGTCCGCACCCGTCTCGGTGAAGCACGTGGCGCCCGTCTCGTGCTGGAACAGGAAATCTGGTGTGGCGGCGCGCTGCTGGTCTCGGCCCAGGTGGTGGTTGCCGTGATCCTGCCGTCCGGACGCCCGGTGCGTTTGCCACCTGAGCTGGCGGCGAGGCTGCCGGTACAGCCGGATTAAGAAACGCTACCCGCCTCTTTGCATCTTTTCCGGAAGCTTTTTGAGCCTTTCGCATCAAATCAATTTGTGCGACGCAACGTCATTAACAGGGCAGTAACCTTAATCCTTTTGTTTAAGGCAGATTGCGTGCGTTGCGCAGTCCCAGTTTTGCCAAATTCAGCGGTCAGGAAGACCAAAGGTCCGGGAGGAAACCGAAGCCGCCGGGACACAGCAGGTTTCCTGGTGTGCTTTTTAACTGATGATAACAACTCCACGGGCAAGAGGTCCCTTTTAGATGAATGAAATCGCCCAGACGACCATGGCGGCCCCGCATGGCGACATGTCGTTCATTGGCCTGTTCTGGCAGGCCCACATCATCGTCAAGCTGGTGATGCTTGGACTGATTGCTGCATCTGTCTGGTGCTGGGCGATCATCGTCGACAAGGCAATGCTTTACACGCGCACCAAGCGCCAGATGACCCGGTTTGAGACCGTCTTCTGGTCGGGCCAGTCGCTCGAGGAACTCTACAAGACCTTGTCGAGCCGTGCCAATCACTCGATGGCTGCCCTGTTCGTGGCTGCCATGCGCGAGTGGAAACGAAGTCACGAGGGCGCAAAGCCGGCTCTGGCAAGCCTGCAACAGCGTATTGACCGGGTCATGGATGTGACGATCGCGCGTGAAACAGAGCGTTTGGAATCACGCCTGCTTGTTCTGGCGACAGTTGGTTCGGCAGCCCCCTTTATCGGCCTGTTCGGTACGGTCTGGGGCATCATGACGGCCTTCCAGTCCATCGCCCAGTCTGAAAACACGTCGCTTGCCGTTGTGGCGCCGGGTATCGCTGAAGCGCTTTTTGCAACAGCGCTTGGCCTGCTTGCCGCAATTCCGGCGGTTATTGCCTATAACAAGCTGCAGACCGATGTGGCCAAGCTCTCGGCCCGCATGGAAGGTTTTGCGGACGAGTTCTCGGCCATCCTGTCCCGCCAGATTGACGAACGGATCTGATCCATGGGCATGAGTGTTGGAGCGGGTGGCGGTGGCAGCGGACGGCGCAGACGTGGCGGACGCCGCGCAGCGCCCGTAAACGAGATCAACATCACGCCTTTCGTGGACGTGATGCTGGTGCTTCTGATCATTTTCATGGTTGCCGCGCCGCTGATGACCTCCGGCGTGCCGGTGGATCTGCCCGAGACTGCGGCCAAGCCCTGCAGGGCGACAATGAACCGATCACGATTTCGGTGACGTCGGAGGGGAAGATCTTCATCCAGAACACCGAGATCGCGCTGGATGAGGTTGTGCCGAAGCTGACGGCCATTGCCGAGAACGGCTACGAGGAGCGGATCTTCGTGAAGGGCGACCAGACTGCCGCCTATGGCACGATGATGCAGATCATGGGCCGGATCAACGCCGCCGGCTTCAAGCGCCTTGGCCTGGTGACTCTTGCTGAATAGGGAACCTGACGCATCATGCGCACAGGCTTGATCGTTTCCGTTTCGGGCCACATGGCTCTTGTGCTCTGGGGGCTCATTGCGCTTCCGGGAACGGAACCGTTTGATTCCAAGCCGATGGAGTCCCTGCCGGTTGACCTGGTGCCGATCGGTGAGTTTACCCAGCTGAACAAGGGTGAAAAGACCGCCGAGCTCAAGGAAAAGCCGAACGAGTCCACGGCCAAGGAAGCCAACAACAAGGCTCCTGAGCCTGACAAGACGGCAGGGGAGGCGAAGGCTGAGTTGCAGACGCCGCCTACACCACGGCCGACCAACCAGTCTGTTGCAGCACAAGAGTCATCGTCACCGCCGCCTACGCCGGAACCCGCACCGGTGAAGCCCGCACCTGCCAAACCGGCTGCGGAACCTGCACCGAAGGCTGAACCGGAGCCGGTCAAGCAGGCGGTAGCAGAAGCTGCCCCCGCTGAAGAAGCGCCCAAGCCGCTCATGTCCGAGCCGGTGAAGGTGACGCCGCGCTCCAAGCCGACGCCGCCGAAGCCGCAACAGCAGACAGCACAGCAGCAGCCCAAAAAGGAAGAAAAGTTCAACCCGAACGAGATCAGCGCACTGCTGAACAAGGTTGATCCTTCCGGCGGTGGTACCACCGGTGCGAAGGAAGCTGCTTCGCTCGGCAGCCGCACGGGCAACAACAACGTCAAGATGACGGTGTCTGAGCTGGACGCGCTGCGTGGCCAGATCGCAAAGTGCTGGAACCCGCCGGTTGGTGCAGCAGGCGCTGCGGATCTTGCCGTGCGGCTTCAGTTCAATCTGAGCATGGCTGGTGAAGTGGAAGGGTCTCCCCGGGTGATCAACTCGAGTGGCAACCCCTCGTTCCGGGCTGCGTCCGACAGTGCCGTGCGTGCCGTCATGCGCTGCCAGCCCTATTCGCTGCCCGCAGAGAAGTATGATGCCTGGCGTGAGGTCATCATCAACTTCGATCCAAGTCAGATGCTGGGGGCTGACGGATGAGGCGGTTCGGCGGAGCAGGGCATTGCGGGCAGGGCTTGCAGCTGATGCAGACTGCGCTGCTTCTTGGTGCGCTGGCCCTGCCGCAGGTGGGGAAGGCGGCGGATACGCCGCGGCTGACCGGAGAGGAAATCGCTGGCTTGCGTGAGGCGGTGCTGCGCTGCTGGACGCCCCCTCAGCCGCAGGCCGGCAGCAGCGCCGCAGTGAAGGTGCGTTTCAGATTAACACCGTCCGGGGAACTGGATGGAACGCCGCAGGTTGTAGAGGCGGCAGACGGTGCGTCCGGGCAGGTGCTCGGCCAAAGCGCCATCCGGGCTGTGCAGCGATGCGCGCCCTATTCGTTGCCGAAGGCCAAATACGAGGCCTGGCGTGAAATTGTCATCAATTTTGTCCATCCATGACGGACAGATGGACTTCAGGAAAACCGGAGCCTCGATGAAGATGAGAGCCTTCCAGATTAAACGGCGCCTTGCCTCGGCCCTGCGTGCGGCCCTTGCAGTCTGCGCCATCTCGGTATCTGGCGCGGCAATGATTGCGCCGGCCAATGCCTTGATCGAAATCGATATTACGCAGGGCACGATTGAGCCGATGCCGATCGCCCTGCCGGATTTCTCACCGGAAGGCGGTGACGCCCAGCTTGCGCGTCAGCTGACGGAGGTGATCTCCAACAATCTGCGCCGCTCCGGCCTGTTCCGTCCTCTGGATCCTGCAAGCTTCATTGAGAAGAACGTAAGCGCTCAGACGACCCCGCGTTTTGGTGACTGGCGCACCATCGGGGCGCAGGCGCTTGTCTCCGGTTCTGTCACCCGCCAGCCGGATGGCCGCTTGCGCGCCGAGTTCCGCCTGTGGGACGTGTTTGCCGGTGAGCAGATGCTCGGACAGCAGTTCTTCACCACGCCGGAAAACTGGCGCCGCCTTGGCCATATCATTTCCGATGCCATCTATGAGCGGCTGACCGGTGAGAAGGGGTATTTCGATACCCGTATCGTTTTCGTCGATGAAAGCGGTCCGAAGCAGAAGCGCGTCAAGCGTCTGGCCATCATGGATCAGGATGGCGCCAACCTGCGGTATCTGACCCGCGGTGATGAACTGGTGCTGACGCCGCGCTTCTCGCCGACGACGCAAGAAATCACCTACATGTCCTACACCGGGACCGATCCGAGCGTTTTCCTGCTCAACATCGAGACTGGCCAGCGCGAGATCGTTGGCAATTTCCCCGGCATGACCTTTGCGCCGCGTTTCTCGCCGGATGGGCAGCGGGTCATCATGAGCCTGCAGCAGGGCGGTAACGCGAACATCTTCGTCATGGATCTGCGCTCGCGTGCCACGACCCGGCTGACCAACACGCCTGCGATTGACACGAGCCCGTCCTTCTCCCCGGATGGCAGTCAGGTGGTGTTTGAATCCGACCGTGGCGGCACCCAGCAGCTTTACGTGATGGGCGCAGACGGCTCCAATCCGCAGCGCATCAGCTTTGGTCCGGGCCGCTACTCGACGCCGGTCTGGTCACCGCGCGGGGATCTGATCGCCTTCACCAAGCAGAACCAGGGACGGTTCATGATTGGTGTGATGAAGCCGGATGGCAGCGGTGAGCGCATCCTCACGGAAGGTTACCATAACGAAGGTCCGGCCTGGGCGCCGAATGGCCGGGTGTTGACGTTCTTCCGCGATACGCCGGGCCCCAATGGCGGTCCGCAGGTCTGGACCGTGGATCTGACCGGCTACAACGAGCAGCGGATCACGACGCCGGCCTTCGGCTCGGACCCGGCCTGGTCGCCCACGCTGGACTGATGAATTGCAGCTGCTGCCGCCATTGGCGGCAGTATGGCTGTGTGGATGATCCGGTATCGTAGAAAAACGTGAGGTGTCCTGCTCTTTTTATGTGCTAGGGCTGGCCGCCAACCGGTTGTTAACCACTGTTGTATAGAATGCGTTCACCTTGCCGGAACCGGCGGGACGAGGAGTTATCGAATGTTGAATACGGCTATGATGGCGCGCGGTGCGCGCATGGCGGCTGTCATTGGTTTTGCGTTGACCTTGGCTGCCTGCTCCAACACCAATACCGACGGGCTTGACGGCAGCGCCAACGCCACCCCGGGCTCGAGCCAGGACTTTGTGGTGAATGTCGGCGATCGCGTGTTCTTCTTGAACGATCAGTCGACCCTGAGCGGTCAGGCGCAGGCGACCCTCGACAAGCAGGCTCAGTGGCTGAACAGCTACAGCCGCTACAGCATCACGATGGAAGGCCATGCGGATGAGCGCGGCACCCGTCAGTACAATATTGCACTTGGCGCCCGCCGTGCAAACGCGGCTCGTGACTACCTCGTCTCGCGCGGCGTTTCGGCCTCGCGTATCCGCACCATCTCCTACGGCAAGGAGCGCCCGGTTGCTGTGTGTGACGACGAGAGCTGCTGGTCCCAGAACCGCCGCGCTGTGACTGTTCTGAACAGCGCCGGCAGCTGATCCTGGTCTGCCATTAGAGTTTTGACAGGCGCGAAGGCTTCCTTCGCGCCTGTTTTTGTATGAACTGGTGGTTGAGCAGTCTCTCTGTCAAATTTTGGCCGAAGTCAGCGCGCCCTGTGCTATCCATCGGATGCCATGAAGGCAGACCGGAGGTAAAGCATGGTAAAATGGAAGACGCTTTTCGCGGCCTTGGCCGCCATTTGCATGATGGCATCAGCCGTGCCGTCCGCAAATGCGCAGCTTTTCGGCGGCGGTGGCGGTAACGACGCGCAGGTGCGTCTCAACGAGGTGGAAGACCAGATGCGCCGCCTGAACGGTCAGGTGGAGCAACTGAGCTATCAGCTGCGTGAGTTGCAGGATCAGCTGCGCCGGATGCAGGAAGACAACGAATACCGTTTCCAGCAGCTGGAAGGCGCGAAGAAGCAGCCGGGCAAGCGTTCTGATGCGGGGCCTGCCGCGCCTGTGCAGGAGCCGCAGCACGCGACCAACAATGCAGCAACTGCGGGTGCCGGTCTGGCACCCGCAGAGGGCACGCTCGGGCAGATGGCAGCAGGCAGCAATGCAGCAGGTGGCTCAGGTGATGCCGAGTTTGCAACTGGCGGCGGCTATCAGGACGGAAACTATCAGGATGGAGCTGCGTCCGGCAGCGGGCCGCTGGATCTTTCTGCGCTGGCGCGTGGCCAGTTTGGCCAGCCCCAGCAGCCAGCTTCTCCGGGTGGTACGCCTCCGGGTGTCAACAGTGGCGGAAACCAGCTTCCCGGACAGCCTTCGGGGCAGATCGCCAGTCTTGGCATGACCGGTGATCCCAGAACCGACTACGACAACGCCTACAATTTTGCGCTTCAGGGTGATTACGTCTCTGCCGAACAGGGCTTTCGTTCCTTCCTCGAAGCCTACCCGAAGAGCGATCAGGTGCCCAATGCCCAGTATTGGCTGGGAGAGAGCCTTTATGGACAGGGCGACTTTCGCGGCGCGGCAGACGCATTCCTGAAGACCTATACCGAGCACCCGAAGAACACGAAGGCGCCGGACAGCCTTCTGAAACTCGGCCTTTCCCTCAAGGGCCTCGGCGAGACAAGCGCAGCTTGCGCGACCTATGCCGAACTTCTGACGAAATATCCCAATGCGGCAAAGGCGGTGCGTGATCAGGCCCGCGCCGAACAGCAGCGTGCCAGCTGCTCCTGATTTTTCCAGCGCATTGCCGGTTTCAGATGACGAAGCCGCGCGGCTTCTCGCGCCGCTGGAACAGTTCTCTTCGCTTGCGCTGGCCGTCTCGGGAGGCGGCGACTCGCTTGCCCTTCTGCACCTCACCGCAGGGTGGGCCCGTGCAAGGCGTTCTGCCGGACTTGCAGCGCCAAGCCTTCTGGTCTTGACCGTTGATCATGGGCTGCGGCCTGAGGCTGCCTCTGAGGCCCGCTTTGTCTTGCAGCAGGCTGAAGCCCTGCAGCTGCCTGCGAGAATCCTCACCTGGCAGGCGCCGGAGGGGCTCGCAAATCTGCAGGCGGAAGCCCGTATGGCCCGCTACAGTCTGCTGGCAGATGCCATGGATCTCTCCGGCGTGGAGGCGCTGGTGCTGGCCCATCATCTCGATGACCAGATCGAAACATTCTTTGACCGGCTGACCCGCGGCAGCGGAGTTTATGGCTTGGCGGCGATGGCGGCGGATCAGCCCGGTGGCCCCTTCGGTCTGCGTCTTCTGCGGCCTTTCCTGACGGTTCCCGGTGCCCGCCTCAAGGCATCCCTTGCCGCCCGCGGTCTTGCCTGGGTGGATGATCCTTCCAACAGCAATCCGGCCTACAAGCGGGTGCGGCTGCGTCAGCTTCAGGCGGGTCTTCTCATCGAGGGGCTTGACCCTGCCCGCATCAATTCCACGATCAACAGGATGGCCCGGGCGGCGCAGGCGATTGATGCGGCGGCAGATGTGCTGCTGAAGGATGCCAGCGTCGGTGATGTGCCGGATTTTGCCCGTCTAGACCTTGCGCGCCTGGCATTGCTTCCTGAAGAGGTGCGCCTGCGGCTTCTGGCCCGGCTGGCGCAGCATGTCAGCGGCAGCCTTCATCCGCCCCGGCTCGACCGTCTGGAGGCGCTGGATGCCCGCCTTCTTGCAGGCGGTGCCTTGCGCGTAACACTGGCTGGGACGGTTTTTGACCTTTCGGCGGGCGGGCGCCTGCGGCTCTGGCCGGAACCAGGCCGCGCGTTGCCGGACACTGTGGAGCTTCTGCCGGGTCAGTGTATCCATTGGGATGGGCGTTACCGGATCTGCCTCAAGCCGGATATTGGGGGAGCCTCAGGATCGTGCCGGTGGCGCGGCTGCGGCAAGATGAAGCGCTGCGGGAAGATGTCCGCGCCCTTGCCAGGGCCAGTGGGTTCCCCACCGCCGCTTTTGCTCGTCTTCCCGCCGTCATGCGCCTTCAGGATGGCGGCACAGGCGGCCCTGTCTGTCTTGCATGGACCTTGCCACGGGAGCCGGGGCTGGTCCTGCGGCGCTCCGGGGATCTGGCCCTGTCTGCAGCAATCGCAGATAATTGACGCGCTGTGCAAAGAGTGGTGGGCGGTGCGTCATTGCACCTTAAGGCAACATGCCCTAAGGGAGGCTGATGTTGCTGAAAACCGGCGCGGGCTTAATAAAAAAGTGAGCTGATCCGCGCAACACTGCGGCTACTCCTTGGCAGGGGCACTATGCCGACCTATCTTGAGGGACAGTAGCCGGCAACCGCTCGACGTTTATGGACGCCTGATGGCGGACAAGGGATCGAAATGAACGCAAATTTCCGCAATCTTGCCCTCTGGGTGATCATCGCGCTCCTGTTGATCGCGTTGTTCCAGCTGTTCCAAGGCTCTTCCCAGAGAACATCGTCCAATGACATTCCGTTCTCGCAGTTCCTGAACCAGGCGGATCAGGGTGAGATTCGTGATGTTACGATCCAGGATCAGCTGATCACCGGCAACTTCACCAATGGCGGCCAGTTCCAGACCTATGCGCCCAATGGCACCCAGTATGTGGATGAGCTGCGCAACAAGGGCGTGCTGATCAAGGCCCGTCCGCCTTCAGAGAATTTCTCGCTCGCCGGTGCGCTGATTTCCTGGCTGCCGATGATCATCATTCTCGGCGTCTGGATCTTCCTCATGCGCCAGATGCAGGGCGGTGCCGGCGGCAAGGCGATGGGCTTTGGCAAGTCCAAGGCCAAGCTGCTGACCGAAGCCCACGGACGCGTTACCTTTGATGACGTTGCCGGTATTGATGAAGCCAAGGAAGACCTGCAGGAAATCGTGGAATTCCTGCGTGATCCGCAGAAGTTCCAGCGCCTCGGCGGCCGCATTCCGCGCGGTGTGCTGCTTGTTGGCCCTCCGGGCACCGGTAAGACCCTGACCGCCCGTGCGGTGGCAGGTGAGGCGAATGTGCCGTTCTTCACCATCTCCGGTTCGGACTTCGTGGAAATGTTCGTCGGTGTGGGTGCGTCCCGCGTGCGCGACATGTTCGAGCAGGCGAAGAAGAATGCGCCCTGCATCATCTTCATCGACGAAATCGATGCGGTCGGCCGTCATCGCGGCGCCGGACTCGGCGGCGGCAATGATGAGCGCGAGCAGACGCTGAACCAGCTCCTCGTGGAGATGGACGGTTTCGAGCCGAACGAAGGCATCATCATCATCGCCGCGACCAACCGCCCGGACGTGCTTGATCCGGCGCTGCTGCGTCCGGGCCGTTTCGACCGCCAGATCGTCGTGCCGAACCCGGATGTGACTGGCCGCGAAAAGATCCTCAAGGTGCACATGCGCAAGGTGCCGCTGGCTCCGGATGTGGATGTGAAGGTTCTGGCACGCGGTACGCCCGGCTTCTCCGGTGCGGATCTGATGAACCTCGTCAACGAAGCTGCGCTTCTGGCGGCACGCCGCTCCAAGCGCCTCGTGACCATGGCAGAGTTCGAAGACGCCAAGGACAAGGTGATGATGGGCGCCGAGCGCCGCACGCTTGTGATGACCGAAGAGGAAAAGCGCTGCACTGCCTATCATGAGGCTGGCCATGCCCTTGTTGCGCTCAGCGTGCCCAAGGCGCATCCGGTCCACAAGGCAACCATCATCCCGCGCGGCCGTGCGCTTGGCATGGTGATGCAGCTGCCCGAGCGTGACGAAATCTCCATGAGCTACACCCAGATGACCTCGCGCCTCGCGATCATCATGGGCGGGCGCGTGGCGGAAGAGCTGATCTTCGGCCTCGAGAACGTCACTTCCGGTGCGTCCTCGGACATTCAGCAGGCGACACGTCTGGCCCGCGCCATGGTCACCCAGTGGGGTTACTCCGACAAGCTCGGCAAGGTGGCCTATGGCGACAATCAGGAAGAGGTGTTCCTCGGCCACTCTGTTGCGCGCCAGCAGAACGTGTCGGAAGAAACCGCCCGCATCATTGATGCCGAAGTGCGCCGTTTCGTTGAGGATGGGTTCAACGAAGCCCGCCGTATCCTGACCGAACGTGCGGATGATCTTGAAGCGCTTGCCAAGGGCCTCATCGAGTACGAAACCTTGTCCGGCGAAGAGATCAAGAACCTGCTCGCAGGCAAGCCGCCCGTCCGTGATGAGGATGATGACCAGCCCGTGGGCCGCAGCTCTGCCGTTCCCTCCGCCGGCGCCAAGCGCGGCGGGGAGGGTGGGGCTCCGTCAGGCATGGAGCCGCAGCCACTCGCCTGAGCTGTAATTCCTTCTTGATAACCTGACGCCCGGTCTTTACAGGCCGGGCGTTTTTCATCGTAACAGTCGATCACAAATTTTGACCGGCCTTCTACGGCAGAACGCTGTATGAGGGACGCACAAGACCAATCGCAAAGGCAGTGATTCACCCATGCGCAAGTATTTCGGAACCGACGGCATTCGCGGCAAGGCGAACACCCATCCGATGACAGCGGAAGTGGCACTCAAGGTCGCCATGGCGGCAGGCCTCATGTTCCGCAATGGCCATCACCGCAGCCGCGTGGCAATCGGCAAGGACACGCGCCTGTCCGGCTACATGCTGGAGAACGCCATGGTTGCGGGCTTCACGTCCGTGGGCCTTGACGTGTTCCTGCTCGGGCCGATGCCCACACCGGCTGTTGCCATGCTGACGCGTTCGCTGCGCGCCGATCTCGGCGTCATGATCTCTGCGTCGCACAATCCGTTTGCCGACAATGGCATCAAGTTCTTCGGTCCGGACGGGTTCAAGCTCAGTGATGAAATCGAACTCGAAATCGAGCGCCTCGTGGACAGTGATCTGACGCCGCGTCTGGCCAGTGCCGATCAGCTGGGCCGGGCCAAGCGCATTGACGGCGTGCACGACCGCTACATCGAATTTGCCAAGCGCACCCTGCCGCGCGACATGAGCCTGGAAGGTCTGCGCATTGTTGTCGACTGTGCCAACGGCGCTGCCTACAGGGTTGCGCCTGCCGTTCTGTGGGAACTGGGCGCCGAAGTCATCTCCATCGGCGTCAATCCGGACGGCTACAACATCAACCAGGATTGCGGTTCCACCGCCACCGATGCGCTGGCGCGCAAGGTGCACGAAGTGCGGGCCGATATCGGCATTGCGCTGGACGGCGACGCGGACCGGGTGATCATCGTTGATGAACGCGGCCAGGTGGTCGATGGCGACCAGCTGATGGCAACCGTTGCCGAAAGCTGGCATGCGGCCGGCAAGCTTTCGGGCCCCGGCATTGTGGCGACGGTCATGTCCAACCTCGGGCTTGAGCGTTTCCTGGGCGCGCGGGGGCTGGAGCTTGCCCGCACCAAAGTGGGCGACCGCTATGTTGTTGAACACATGCGCGCTCATGGGTTCAATGTGGGCGGCGAGCAGTCCGGTCATCTGGTGCTGTCCGATTTTGCCACGACGGGTGATGGCCTGATTGCAGCCTTGCAGATTCTGGCCTGCGTCCGCGAGCAGGACCGCCCGGTCTCTGAAGTCTGTTCCAAGTTCGTGCCGGTTCCGCAGGTGCTCAAGAACGTGCGTTACAAGAGCGGGAAGCCGCTGGAGAGTGACGTGGTCAAGTCAGCCATCGATGCGGGGCGCGAGCGTCTTGGCACGAGCGGCCGTCTGGTCATCCGTCCGTCCGGGACTGAGCCGCTGATCCGTGTCATGGCCGAAGGAGACGACGCTTCTCTCGTTAATGACGTGGTGGATGAGATCGCCGGAGTTGTCGCACGCTCGGCAGCCTGACTTCGCCAGCGCCTCGTCAGGCACAAACATCGCCATGAGCTGACCTGCCGGTGAAGGTGGGAGCTCAGCAAGCGCAAGTAAAAGAACAAGGCGTCTGCCGTCAAAGGTGGATGCCTTTTTTGTTAATGGAATCTTAATGTCATTTCTCTTGTTTACCTTAGGTTAAGGTAAAAAATCCTGGTAAAAAAATACGGTTAAGTACCCCTTAAATCTTTTGCCCTAGATCTAAGACATGTTCCAAAGTGCGCCCCGCAGCATGGCTGGTGCGGACGCTTGTTTCGAAGGACGAGGACATGGGCAGCGTTTTCAAGCAGTTATCTTTGGCAAGCTGTGTGATCTTCATCTCGCAGGCAGCACTGGCCGCAGATCTTGCAATGGATCTGCCGCCCCCTGTGATTGAGCACATCCCCGAAGTTCCGGCCACTGGCGGCTGGTACCTGCGCGGCGATATCGGCTACAAGATCTATCAGGCACCGAAGGGCAGCTTCAGTGATCCCGTGATTGGGGACCTGCGGTTCAACCGTAATGGCATGAACGATACGGTGGTCATTGGTGCGGGCGTTGGCTACAAGTTCAACGACTATCTGCGTTCTGATCTGACGCTGGACTACGAGCCCTCGGCGAAATACACCGGTTACGCTCCCTGCAATCTCTGCACGGGCTCGAATTCCTCGCGTGAGACATCTAATATTGATGTCTGGACGCTGATGCTGAACGGTTATCTGGATGTTGGCACCTGGAATGGCTTCACACCTTATGTGGGTGCGGGCGTTGGTGCGGCATATGTCAACGTGAACGACACCAAGTCCTTCAATCCGAATGGCGTGAACACGTCCTATGACGGGTCGAGCGGCAAGTGGAACTTCGCCTGGGCCCTGATGGCCGGTACCTCCTATGCGGTGTCTCCGAACTGGGACATCGATCTTGGCTACCGCTACAAGAACCTGGGTGAAGCCCGTTCCGTTCGCCTGAACAATGTCGGCACCGGTCAGAGCCGGATCAAGTACAAGGATCTGGCTGCCCACGAAGTCCGGCTCGGCGTACGCTACAACTTCAACACAGCTGGCCCGGTCAGCCGTCCGGTGCTCTATTCGGGCGACGCGATCTCTGCCCGCTATTGATCCTCTTCCCCGCGGATCAGTTCTGGGGCCGGTGCCACAAGCACCGGCCTTTTGCTTTGCGTGGCAGCAAAGCTTCATCCGGCTTGACCACTTCGCAGGAAGGGCATATCCAGATCAGTGGGACACTCCTCCCCAACGAGGAGCGCCTATCTGAGAGGATAGCATATGACAGCGACTGCAAAGCCGGCACAGCGCCCGGCCAATCCCCATTTTTCGTCTGGTCCTTGCGCCAAGCGCCCCGGCTGGTCTGCCGCCGCGCTGGATGTAACGTCCCTTGGCCGCTCCCACCGCGCCAAGATCGGCAAGACCCGTCTTGAACTCGCCATCGACAAGACCCGTGAGGTTCTTGAGGTTCCGGCAGACTACCGCATCGGTATCGTCCCGGCCTCGGACACCGGTGCTGTCGAGATGGCCCTGTGGTCGCTGCTCGGCGAACGCGGCGTCGACATGCTCGCCTGGGAAAGCTTCGGCTCCACCTGGGTGACCGATGTGGTCAAGCAGCTGAAGCTGGATGCGCGCACCATCGAAGCGCCGTATGGCGCGTTGCCGGATCTTGGCAGCGTCGATTTCAGCCGCGACGTGGTCTTCACCTGGAACGGCACCACCTCTGGCGTGCGCGTGCCGGATGCGAGCTGGATCCCGGCAGACCGGGAAGGCCTCGTCATCTGTGACGCCACTTCCGCCGCTTTCGCGCAGGATCTGGATTTCGCCAAGCTCGACGTCGTCACCTTCTCCTGGCAGAAGGCGCTCGGTGGTGAAGGTGCCCATGGCATGCTGATCCTCAGCCCGCGCGCCGTTGCCCGGCTGGAGAGCTACACCCCTGCCTGGCCGCTGCCGAAGATTTTCCGCCTGACCTCCAAGGGCAAGCTGATCGAAGGCATCTTCAAGGGCGAGACGATCAACACCCCGTCCATGCTCTGCGTCGAGGACTATATCGACGCGCTGGAATGGGCATCGTCCATCGGCGGCCTCAAGGCCCTGATCGGCCGCGCCGACACCAGCGCCGGGCACATTGCCCGCTGGGTGGAGGAAACGCCGTGGGTGGACTTCCTTGCCGTTGATCCGGCAACCCGGTCCAACACCTCCGTCTGCCTGAAGATCGTTGATCCGGACGTGGCGGCGCTGGATGATGCGGGACAGGCTGCCTTTGCCAAGGCCATGGCTTCAGCGCTGGAAGCTGAAGGTGTCGCTTACGACATCGGCTCCTACCGTGATGCTCCGACGGGCTTCCGTATCTGGTGCGGCGCGACGGTGGACCCGGACAGCGTTGCGGCGCTTTTGCCCTGGCTCGACTGGGCTTTCGCGGCCCAGAAGGCCCGCTTGCAGGCAGCTGCCTGATGCAGCGGCCCGGTGATCCCAAGTCTCCGGGCCTTGCACTTCACCCAATTTCTGCGCCCGTGTGAGGCGCCTGCTGCGGTTCACCGGCTGAACCGCAGACGGTGCTGCCTTGCCTGAGGCGCTCTGAAGACAGGAGAGTTTCATGGCTCCCAGAGTGCTTATTTCGGATCAACTGTCGGAAGCAGCCATCCAGATTTTCAAGAATCGCGGCATTGACGTGGATTTCCGCCCGGACCTGGGCAAGGACAAGGACGCGCTGCTTGCCGTCATCGGCGAGTATGACGGCCTTGCCATCCGCTCGGCCACGAAGGTCACCGAGAAGGTCATCGCCGCCGCCTCGCGGCTGAAGGTGATTGGACGTGCGGGCATCGGCGTCGATAACGTCGATATCCCGGCCGCCACCGCCAAGGGCATCATCGTGATGAACACGCCTTTCGGCAATGCCATCACCACGGCGGAACATGCCATTGCGATGATGTTCTCCCTGGCCCGTCAGATCCCGGCGGCTGATGCCTCGACGCAGGCCGGTAAGTGGGAGAAGTCCCGCTTCATGGGTGTGGAGATCACCGGCAAGACGCTGGGTCTCATCGGCTGCGGCAACATTGGCTCGATCGTCGCGGACCGGGCCATCGGCCTGAAGATGAAGGTGCTCGCATTCGATCCGTTCCTCTCCGCAGAGCGGGCAAGGGATTTGGGTGTCGAGAAGGTCGAGCTGGACACACTGCTGGCGCGGGCCGATTTCATCACGCTGCATACGCCACTCACCGACAAGACCCGCAACATCATCTCCGCCGATGCGCTGATGAAGACGAAGCGCGGCGTCTATATCATCAACTGCGCTCGTGGCGGGCTGGTCGATGAGGTGGCGCTGCGGGCGGCACTCGATACCGGACATGTGGCCGGTGCCGGGTTTGACGTGTTCGTCGAGGAACCTGCGAAGGAAAACGTGCTGTTCGGAGCACCGAACATGGTCTGCACCCCGCATTTGGGCGCTTCGACCGAAGAGGCGCAGGAGAATGTTGCCCTGCAGGTGGCCGAGCAGATCTCGGACTATCTGACGAGCGGTGCCGTCACCAACGCGCTCAACATGCCGTCGATCTCGGCGGAAGAAGCCCCGCGCCTGACGCCTTTCGTGCGGCTGGCGGAGCAGCTGGGTTCCTTTGCGGGCCAGCTGACCGAAACCGGCATCCGCAAGATCCGGATCGAATACGAAGGCACGATTGCGGAGATGAACACCCGCGCCCTGACGGCGGCGGCTTTGACCGGCGTGCTGACGCCAGTGCTGCAGACTGTCAACATGGTGTCGGCCCCGGCCATCGCCCGGGAGCGGGACATTCAGGTGGAGGAGGTGCGGCGCGGCCAGATGGGCGCCTACGAGACCTACATGCGCCTGACCATCGTCACCGACCGGCAGGAACGCTCCGTCGCTGGCACGGTGTTTGCCGATGGCAAGCCGCGCATCATCCAGGTGAAGGGCATCAACATGGAAGCCGGTTTCGGCCCCTACATGCTCTACATCACCAACGAGGACAAGCCGGGCTTCATCGGCAAGTTCGGCAGCCTTCTGGGTGAAGCCGGCATCAACATCGCGACCTTCAACCTCGGCCGCACTGAGCCGGGCGGAGACGCCATCGCGCTGCTCGAGGTGGATGGCGAAGTGCCCTCCGCCACGCTGACAGCCATCGAGATCGCTGCCGCTGGTGAAACAGGCAAAAGCGCTGAAGTTCTGATGAGAAGAAGAGCGGCATCCCAGGGTGCCGCTCTTTACCTTACCGGCGCAGCAGTTTCAGTACGCGCCCGTCGAGCAGCACAAGGCCGCAGAGCAGAATGCCGAGCCCGGCAAACTGCACCGGATAAAGCCTTTCGCCCAGCAGCAGATATCCGAAACCAAGGGCGCAGACGGGCACCAGCAGGGTCACCGTCGAGGTGTTTGTTGCTCCTGCCTCACCCAGTAGCCGGAAGAAGATCATGTAGCCGAGCGCTGTGGCAAGCACGGCCAGCGCCAGCACATTGCCCCAGACGAGCATACTGACATCCGCCGGTGACCAGCTTCCTGCCGAGAACAGCGCAAGCGGCAGCATCAGCAAGGTGGAGCCAGTAATCTGGCCCGTTGCTGTCACCAGCGGCGGCGTGCCCTTGAAGCGGCGCCCGAAGGCTCCGGCACAGCCGTAGGAGAGGGCGGCACCCAGGCAGGCGGCCTGAGCCCACAGTGGATCCGAGCTGAGCCCGGCAAGGCTGGAGGACAGCATCAGCACCACGCCTGACAATCCCAGAAGAACGCCAGCTATCCGGTTGGCTGTCACCGGCTCCTGATGCAGCACCACGGCAGCGATCAGGAAGGTGAAAATCGGCGTCGTGGCATTGAGAATCGAGGCAAGGCCCGCCGCGATGCCTGTCTGGCCCCAGAAGATCAGGGAGAAGGGAATCGCATTGTTGAGCAGCCCCATGACGAGGAAGCTTGCCAGCACCTTGGGGTCACGGGGAAAGCGGTGGGGGCTGAAGCGCAGCACCACATGCAGGACGCTGGCAGCAATCAACACCCTGAGAAATACCAGCACCAGGGGCGGGATTTCGGCGACCGCCACCTTGGCAAAAAGGAAGGAGCCACCCCACAGGGCACTGAGGAAAAACAGCAACAGCCAGGCGGCGAATGACATGAGTGTGTCCGGATGTTTGAGGCAGACCAGCGCCTTCAGGAGAGCGTGAGCTGTATCATCTGACGGGATTGCTGCGCCACCCGTAATGCGAGGGGGAGCTTCCGTCGATTTCTTCTGTTTCGGGCTCGCAACTCTTGGCGGAAGTGGCTATAGTCCGCGCGTTTGCCCCGGCCATGTACCGGGGTTTTGTGTGTTGGTGCCCGGAAAATGCGGCACCGGCAGGTGGTTCCTTTTCAGGAGGGTATGACACCCATGGCCAATGTTGTTGTCGTCGGTTCGCAATGGGGCGATGAAGGCAAGGGCAAGATCGTCGACTGGCTCTCGGAGCAGGCCGATGTGATTGTCCGTTTCCAGGGCGGGCATAATGCCGGCCATACGCTCGTGATCGACGGCGTCAGCTACAAGCTGTCCCTGCTGCCCTCCGGCGTTGTGCGCCCGGGCAAGCTGTCGGTGATCGGCAACGGCGTGGTGCTAGATCCGCATGCGCTGGTTTCGGAAATCGGCCGTTTGCGTGATCAGGGCGTGACCGTGAACCCGGAAACCCTGCGCATCGCCGAGAACGCGACGCTGATCCTGTCGCTGCACCGCGAGCTGGATGCGCTGCGCGAGAACTCCAGCACCGGCACGCGCATCGGCACCACGGGCCGCGGCATTGGCCCGGCCTATGAGGACAAGGTGGGCCGCCGGTCCATCCGCCTGATGGATCTCGCCAATCTGGAGACGCTGCCGGCCAAGATCGACCGGCTGCTGGCGCACCACAATCCGCTGCGCCGGGGCCTTGGTGAGAGCGAAATTTCTGCGCAGGCGATCTTCGAGGAACTGTCCTCTGTGGCAGGAACCGTGCTGCCCTACATGGATTCGGTGTGGAAGCTGCTCGACGGCCAGCGCCGCGAAGGCAAGCGCCTGCTGTTTGAAGGCGCACAGGGCGCGCTGCTCGACATCGACCACGGCACCTATCCGTTTGTGACCTCGTCCAACACGGTCGCCGGTCAGGCTGCCACCGGCTCGGGTCTTGGCCCCAATGCCGTGGGCTATGTGCTGGGCATCACCAAGGCCTACACCACCCGCGTGGGCGAAGGCCCGTTCCCGACCGAGCAGCAGAACGAAGTCGGCGAATTTCTTGGCACCCGTGGCCATGAGTTCGGCACCGTGACGGGCCGCAAGCGCCGCTGCGGCTGGTTCGATGCGGTCTTGGTGCGCCAGACGGTCTGCACCTCCGGCATCACCGGCATCGCGCTCACCAAGCTGGACGTTCTGGATGGTCTTGAGGAACTGAAGATCTGCGTCGGCTATGAGCTGGACGGCAAGCGGATCGACTATCTGCCGGCATCCCAGGGTGCGCAGGCACGTGTGGTCCCGATTTATGAGACCCTGCCAGGCTGGCAGGAATCCACCAAAGGCGCCCGCAGCTGGGCTGATCTTCCGGCGCAGGCCGTGAAATATGTCCGCCATGTGGAAGAGCTGATCGGCGCACCGGTTGCGCTGCTTTCCACCAGCCCGGAGCGTGACGACACCATCCTGGTGCAGAATCCCTTCCAGGACTGACGTGAAATTTATCGGGCGGAATGCAGCCCATTCCGCCCGAAAGTCATGTAAAAACCTGATTGCACATCCTATCTTTGCCGAACACCTCTTGCGCCCGCCGGTGTTGCGCCTACAAATGGGATGGCATGAATACGGAGCTTCCGGTGCGCCGGGTTCAGGCTGGCACCCCTCACGAGCGAGCCAATGGCTGATTACTATTCGATTTTGAAGAAAACGATTGCGTCACTGCCGGAGAACAATGGTTCTGCGCGGCGCAACGTCTACAGCCGCGCCCGAAACGCGATTGTCAGTCAGCTCAAGGCCTATGAGCCGCCACTTTCCCCGTCCGAGATCACGGCCGAGCAATTGCGCCTTGAGGAGGCAATCCGCAAGGTTGAAGCCGAGGCTGCGCGTGAAACGCTGATGGCGACGCGCCCGGCGCCCGCAGCGCCTGCGCCGATGGCCCCTCCGGCGGGCAACAGCGCTCCGGCCGCACCCCGCGCCGAACCCTATCCGCCGTCTTCGCCCGCGCCGCGCGGGCCGCTGGGCTCTGCCGTGCAGGAAGCCGAAAGGCTGGGGGATGCGTCCTCAAGCGCTGTGCAGACCGCCCGCGATGCCTTCCGCAACGAGAGCACTCCGGCAGAGCCGGCCGTTGAGCGCAGCCAGCCACGCATGGAGCCCGCCTTCGATGCGGCGCCTGCAAAGCCGTCCGTTGAACCGGCCGCTCCTGCGCCATCTTCCTACGCCATCCCCACGCCGAGCCCGCGCCCGGCGTCTGCTGCTGAGAGCCTGCGCCCGGACCCATCCGCACCTGCGGCTGCCAGTGCAGGAGGCAAGGGCGCTGGGGCAGATGAGCCGCGCAAGGTCCGGACACGTGCACCACGCCGTGCCCGCACGTCTGGCAGCAACTCGCCCTTCATGTCCTACGTGTTCCTGGGCGGGTTTGTGCTGGTTCTGATTGGCATTGGCGCATTCATCTACTCCCAGCGTTCGCTGATTGCGGGGATCTTTTCCTCCCGCGAAGAGACGGCAGAAACGAGCTCCCCGGCTCCCGAGGCGGGTGCGCCTGCTGGTGAGGCTGCTGCAAATGGAGAGAGTGGCGGCAAGAACACCGACCGCCTGCTGACCGATACGGGCGAGCCTGCGGTTGCCCCTGATGCCAGAACTGTGACGACGACGCTCATCACACCTTCTGCGCCGCCGCAGGAAGCGCCTGCCGTGCCCGAGACCGCGGTCCCGCCTGCAAGCACGGCTCCGGCCCAGACCGCAGAGACGCCCGGCGCCATTGTTGCGCAAAAGGCCTTCCTCTATGAGGAGGGTGAAGATGCCAGCGGCTCTGGCACCGCATCTGCGGGCAATGTGGCCTGGTCGGTGTCGGAGGAAAGCGGCTCCGGCGGAAAGACTGAAACGGTGCTTGTGGCCCAGGCCCAGATTCCGGACCGGAACATCAATGTGACGCTCCGAATCAAGCCAAACACGGATTCTTCGCTGCCTGCCAGCCACCTGGTCGAGATCCAGTTCCAGCTTCCTGAAGGTTTCACCGGAGGGGATGTTTCCAACGTGCCGGGCCTCGTGATGAAGCCGACTGAGGAAGCGCGCGGAGATGCCCTTCTGGGCGCCTCGGTGAAGGTCTCTCCGGGGTATTTCTGGATTGCGCTGTCGAGCGTTGACAGCGAGCGGGACCGTAACCTTGCCCTGTTGCGTGAGCGTGGCTGGATCGATATTCCGATGCTCTATGAAAACGGCAAGCGTGCCATCTTCACCATCGAGAAGGGCACACCTGGCGCCCGCGCTCTGGAACAGGCGATTGCCGCCTGGCAGAAGGGCTGAAGCGGCGCATAACGCGAACCGGAAATGCAATCGGCAAGGCCCCGGCATCTGATCCAGATGCGCGGGGCCTTCCGCTTTTCATGGCGTGCTGGCAAGTTTTGCTTGCCAAGCCGGTATTCTGGCGGCATGTTTTGGGCTGGTCCGAGGGGTGCTCCGACGTGAGCTGAGATGGCGCAAAGCCGAACCCTTAGAACCTGATCCGGGTCATGCCGGCGAAGGGACGGAAACCTTTAGCCATATCCCGGATCTCCAATGTCTTGACCGGCTCGCCGGTGACGGGAGATCCTTTTGTGTCGATAGAACTTCTTTCAGGAAGGCAAGCCCTTCCATCCAGCCCCCTGACCGGAATGGGTTTCCGGCCCGTGCTGCTTCTCTCCTGCGCGGCATCGTACCAGGCGTTGCGGTCAGTCTGTCGCTGCTGCTGATCTGGGATCTGGCGGTGCGGTTCCTGGAGATTCCGCCCTACATGCTGCCCGGCCCCCTGAAAGTGGTGGAGGCTTTCCAGCGGCAGAGCGGCTTTCTGCTTTATCACGCCAGCATCACCTTGAGCGAAACCCTGCTGGGTTTTGTCTTCGGCATTGCGGCCGGTGTCATGCTTGCCTTCGTCATGTGGCTGTCGCCGCTGGCGCGGCGCGGGCTTTTGCCTGTCATTCTGGTGACGCAGGCGCTCCCGGTCTTTGCCATTGCCCCCATTCTGGTGTTGTGGCTTGGTTTCGGCCTTGCCTCCAAGATCGTGATGGCGGTGCTGGTTATCTTCTTTGCCGTTACCTCCACTTTCTTTGATGGCCTCAGACGGATGGATCAGGGCCTGGTGGATCTGGCGCAGCTTTACCGTGTCAGCCGCTGGCAGGAACTGCGTTACTTCCGTCTGCCATCTGCCATGCCTGCTCTGGCCTCCGGTGTGCGGATTGCTGCCGTCTTCGCTCCCATCGGTGCCATCGTTGGAGAGTGGGTCGGGGCCAAGGGCGGGCTCGCCTTCATCATGCTGCAGAGCAATGCCCGGATGCAGACGGACACCATGTTTGCTGCTCTTGCCTTGCTCGCAGCCATGGTTCTGGCCCTGCGCTTCGTTGTCGAGCGCCTGACCCGCCGCATGGTGCCCTGGCAGCGCGAAGACTGATCCGCGCTCGCATCTACCGGTCCAGCAGAGGCGGGGCCGGCTCAAACTTCATCCAACACAGTCTATTGGGAGATCCGCATGAAACGCATTCTCGCGCTGTCGCTGGCCGCTGTTCTGGCTGCCGCTGCCCCCGCTTCGGCGGCTGACAAGTTGACCGTTCTGCTCGACTGGTTCGTTAATCCCGACCATGCGCCGCTGGTGGTGGCGAAACAGAAGGGGTTCTTTGAAGCCGAGGGGCTGGATGTGGAGCTGATCGAGCCCGCCGATCCGGCCATGCCGCCGAAGCTGGTGGCCGCCGGGCAGGGGATATTGCGGTGTCCTACCAGCCAACGCTCCATGCGCAGATCAGTGAAGGCCTGCCGCTGAAGTGGATCGGCACGCTTGTGGAAACGCCTTTAAACAGCCTGATCGTGCTGGAGGATGGCCCCATCAAAACGCTGGCGGACCTCAAGGGCAAGAAGATCGGCTTCTCTGTCTCGGGCTTCGAGGATGCCATGCTCGGCCAGATGCTGCGCTCGCAGGGGCTTTCGATCGAGGACGTGGAGCTCATCAACGTCAACTTTGCCCTGTCGCCGTCCCTGATGGCGGGGCAGGTGGATGCGGTGATCGGCGGTTACCGCAATTTCGAGCTCACTCAGATCGAGCTGGAGGGCAAGAAGGGCAAGGCCTTCTATCCGGAAGAGAATGGCGTGCCGGTCTTTGACGAGCTGATCTACGTGGCAGCAAAAGACAAGACCGGCGACCCGCGCTATCTCCGCTTCCTGGCAGCCGTGGAAAAGGCGACAGTCTACCTCACCAATCACCCAGAGGACTCGTGGAAGGCTTTCATTGCGGCCTATCCAAACCTTGATGACGAGCTGAACCGCCGCGCCTGGGGTGACACGCTGCCGCGTTTTGCCAAGCGCCCGGCAGCTCTGGATGCTGGCCGCTATCAGCGCTTCGCTGAGTTCCTGCATGAAAACAAGCTGATCACCAGCGTGCCGCCGGTTGAGGACTATACGGCGGAGCTGCGGTGACAGCCAAGAAAACGGCTATCTATCCGTCGTCATCCCGGCCTTGAGCCGGGACCGGAGAGCCGGGGCGAAAGTTGGTTGCGCCCGAGAGCCAGAGCCTGCAGGCCCTGGCTCACCGGTCCCGGATCGAGCGGTGCGCGTCCGGGATGACGATGGAGAGGTGTTCGGGACGCTTAAGTTTGTTTGCACCCGCCAAACCTTCCCGCAGCTCAGGCCGCTTCTGTGTCGAGCTTTTCCGCCTTTTCGGCGAACCGGTCGTAGAAGGCGGTGAGTTCCGGCGGGGCGGCGTCGCGGCAGGCGGCAAGGGCGGCCGCAGCGGCTTCCGGTTTGCGGTTGTCGAGGGCATCCATCAGCTTCATGTGATGCAGCTCGAGTGTCCGGAAGGCCTCGCTGCGCCGCAGCTCCTCATCGCCGATCAGCGCGAAGAGCTTGACGGGCCGGGACTTGCCCTTGAGTGGAATGGCACCTGCCTCCAGATAGGCAAGACCGGGCACCTGCGTACGGGTGTCTTCCGAGACAACGAGATCGGCACCAACGCTCTTGCAGCTGGATTCGATCCGGCTTGCCACGTTCACCGCGTCTCCAATCACCGAGTAGTTGAAGCGGCGGGATGAGCCCATGTTGCCGACGCAGGCCTCGCCGGTGTTCAGGCCAATGCCGATCTGCACGGTCTGTGTCTTGAAATTGCGCGCCTTGAAGCCGAAGGCATCTTCCGCATTCAGCTGGTCCACCACGTCCAGCATCTTCAGGCTGGCCGCGCAGGCCAGCGCCGCATGGTTTTCCACCCGGACCGGCGCATTCCAGAAAGCCATGATGCTGTCGCCGATGTACTTGTCGATGGTGCCGCCATGGGCCTGGATGGCATCGCTGAGGGGGACAGCAGTGTATTGAGGAAATGCACGAGTTCGGTCGGCGTCAGCTGTTCGGAAATGGGGGTGAAGCCGCGCACATCCATGAAGAGGATGGTCATGGGCCTCAATTCTCCGCCCAGAACCAGCTGATCCGGCTGCTGCTCCAGCTGGCTGACAAGATCCGGCGAAAGATACTGGCTGAAGGCCTGACGCACGAAGCGTTTTTCCCGGTCCGTCATGACATAGAGCATGGCCGTACCGATGGCGAAGACGACGAAGGCGGTGATTGAGGGATAGAGCCCGTCGATCAGAAGGCCCTTCTGCACGAAAAGCAGAAGAGAGCCGCCGAACATCAGAACCGTCAGGCAAACGGCTGCCGCGCCGGTGATGAGCCCGCCAGTCAGAGGCAGGAGCGCCACAAGGACGAGACCAGCGAGCAGAACGGCGATGATTTCCGCGCCCTCCGCCCAGTCAGGCCGGGCGAGAAAGTTGCCGGAGATGATCTGCTCTGCGGCCTGCGCGTGGATCGAGACACCCGGCACCTGTTCGCCAAGGGGCGTCGAGCGGATATCGAACAGGCCAGCTGCAGAGGTGCCGATAAAGATGATCTGGCCGTCGATCAGCGGCTGCACCTTGGACCGTTTCTGCGGGTCGAGTAGGTCGGCGACGGAGACGTAGCGCTCGGGCCGGTTCCAGTCGTAATAAACCCAGAACTCACCGGTTTCCGTCACTGGAACGGAGAAGCTGCCGACCCTGATCCCGTTGAGGGTGCCGCCTCCTCTGGTTTCATCGGCCCGCGTGATCAAGCCGGTTGCCCCTTGCGCCACGCGAAGGGCCTCCACCGTCAGACTGGGAAATACGTTTGTCCCATCCGTCACCAGCAGCGGGATGCGGCGGACGATGCCCCTGTATCGCCGGCACTCAGCGACACGCTGCCGATACCACTGGCAGCGTCCTGCAGAGGGAGAATGGCGCCAAGAGCCGAGGTATAGGGCGTGAGGAGACCGGCGGGGGAGGGGCCCACGTGGGCCATGCCGGCCTTCAGTTGCGGCTGCTGCGGTGTGGCCGAAGGCAGAATTGCGAAGCCCAGGATGGAAGGGGCGTCTGCAAGAGCTTGCGCAAACAGCTCATCCGTATCCGGCAACGATTTCAGCGCGGCCTTCAGATCGGGCGAGGCGGCGATGGAGCTTTCTGGCAGACTGAGTGCCAGCTGGCGCGGTGACGATCTGTCGGCTTCGGCAAAGATCACGTCGAAGGCGATGGCGGCGGCGCCCATGCTGTTGAGGGTGTTGACGATCTCCGCCATCCTGTCCCGTGGCCATGGCCACTGACCGTAGAGCGCCAGAGATGCATCGTCGATATCCACCACCCGCACCGGGCTATCCTGGTAACCGCGCGGTGCGAGCCGCTGGTAATAATCAAAGCTGAGCTCACGCACCGCCTGCAGAAATGGCGGATCAATGGCGCGAATGCCCGCAAGGCCGGCCAATGCCGCCAGCGCGACGAGCGCAACCCGCGCCCGCTTGCCCATAAAGTGCCCAAACCCCACGCTTATGCAGCCTCCGCCCTCAGCGGCACGTCCGGCCGCAGTCTGCCACGTTAGAAAAGCAAAAAACGGGACGCAAGTGCGCGTCCCGTTTCATCAAATGCCATTGATGCTGGAAATGGCTCAGGCCAGAGCCGCCGTTTCCATTTCCTTCGCGCTCTGCTGCACGGCTTTCTGCACCTTCTCGAAGGCGCGCACCTCGATCTGGCGCACGCGTTCGCGGCTGACACCGAATTCGGTGGAGAGGTCTTCCAGCGTCATCGGATCTTCCGACAGGCGGCGGGCTTCGAAGATGCGGCGCTCACGGTCATTGAGCACCGACATGGCGTTGCCCAGCAGCTTGCGGCGCATGTCCAGTTCTTCCTGGTCGGCGAGGATCGTCTCCTGGCTTTCGCTTTCGTCCACCAGCCAGTCTTGCCACTCACCGGAATCAGCCTCGGCAGCCCGGATCGGCGCATTCAGCGAAGCGTCGCCAGCAAGGCGGCGGTTCATGGAGATCACGTCTTCTTCCGGCACGCCGAGCTTTGTGGCGATGGCCTGCACCTGATCCGGCTTCAGATCACCTTCTTCCAGCGCCTGAATGCGGCCCTTGAGGCGGCGCAGGTTGAAGAATAGGCGCTTCTGATTGGCGGTCGTGCCCATTTTTACAAGCGACCAGGACCGCAGGATGTATTCTTGGATCGCGGCCTTGATCCACCACATGGCATAGGTGGCGAGGCGGAAGCCTTTCTCGGGCTCAAAGCGCTTGACGGCCTGCATCAGGCCAACGTTGCCTTCCGAAACCACTTCGCCCAGCGGCAGGCCATAGCCACGGTAGCCCATGGCAATCTTGGCGACGAGGCGCAGGTGCGACGTCACGAGCCTTTCGGCGGCAGCAGGGTCTTCATGCTCGCGGTAGCGCTTGGCGAGCATGTATTCTTCCTGCGGTTCAAGCATGGGGAAACGGCGGATTTCGTCGAGATAGCGGCTCAAGCCGCCTTCGCCTGCCGTCAGCACTGGAATGTTCTGGGCCATGAAATGCGCCCCCTTTCCTAAAACCTTCTGCGTTCCCCTACCGGACGTCTGGCAGCACCGTGTGTGCAGCCACTCAGGGCAAACGCTTCACTTCGGCATCCGTTCCCGGATCACCGTCAGTTTCAAGATATAAGTAAGATCTTGCCGAAAACAGGACCGTAAAGGGGCTGGAACCTAAAATTTTCGTAATGCTTCGAGAAGGGCAGCGAAATCCTCGGGCATCTCGCTTTCAAAATACAGCGTTTCGCCATTGACCGGATGCTCGAAAGCGAGAACTCCCGCATGCAGCGCCTGGCGGGGAAACTCAACAACAGCACTGCGCAATGGCTCGGGCAAGGGGTTGGCCTTGGTCTTGAAACCTGCGCCATACACCTGATCGCCGATCAGAGGCAGGCCGATATGCGCCATGTGGACGCGGATCTGGTGGGTGCGTCCGGTCTCCAGACGGCATTCCATCAGCGAGGCCAGTGGCGGCTGGTCAACCGGGCCGAAACGCTCGATCACCTGCCAGTGGGTGATGGCTTCACGGCCGCCCTTGCGCACCACGGTCATCTTCTGCCGGTTGCTTTCCGAGCGGGCAAGATTGGCCTCTATGGTGCCGCGCAAGGCACCCGGACCGCCCCAGACCAGTGCCAGATAGGCCCGCTCCAACGGGCCGGTGCGGCCATGGTCGGCAAACTGCTCCGACAGACCTTGATGGGCAATATCGGTCTTGGCGACAACCAGAAGACCCGATGTGTCCTTGTCGAGCCGGTGGACGATGCCAGGGCGCTTGACCCCGCCAATGCCGGACAGACTGTCGCCGCAATGGGCAATCAGCGCGTTGACCAGCGTACCGGTCCAGTTGCCCGCGCCCGGATGGACGACGAGGCCGGCCGGCTTGTCGATGACGATGAGGGCATCATCCTCGTAGACGATGTCGAGCGGGATGTCCTCGCCCTGCGGCTCCGGGTCCTCCGGCTCTGGCATGGTCAGGCTCAGCCGGTCGCCTTCATGCACCTTGTGCTTGGGCTCTTCGACGGTCTTGCCGTTGACCTGCACCTCGCCGCCCTTGATAAGGGCCTGCACCCGGTTGCGGCTGAGGCCTTCCAGCCTTGCGGCCATGACGGCATCGAGGCGCTTGCCTGCGTCTTCTTCAGAAGCGATAAAGCCGGATGCCCCATCCTGCCCCTGCGGCGCCTGAGGAGAAGTATCGTTCATGACCAATTCCGCCTTCAAAGACCGGGATGTGGAGACCAGCACACATGAGGAGGAAGCTCCTCTGGACCCCGCCGTGCTGCGGGTTCAGACGCGCCTGCGCCGCCTCATGGCGGGCTCCACGCTGATCATGTTCGCCGGATTTGCCGCTCTCTTCGCAGTAATCGTCTACAAGGTCAATTCCGTGGGCAAGGAAAACAGCGGCGTTGCCCTGCCGGAGACGGTGAAACTGGGGGCAGGGGCCGAAGTGCTTGGTCTTTCTCAAGGGGCGGACGGGCGTCTCATCCTGCTGGTGCGGCAGGAAGGCGCGTCACAGCTTGTGCATCTGGACGCCTCATCCGGCGAAATTTTGGGCCGCACGAAGCTTCTGGCGGAGTGATCCCGCCGCTTCTGAAGCCGGGGAAGGTGTTTTTCCCCGGCTTGTCAGAACTTTGCCCTTGCATGGCTCGGCTGTTGAGCCTATATGAGCGGCCTCGCAGCAAGATTGCTGCTGGCGCTCCCATCGTCTAGCGGTCAGGACGCCGCCCTCTCACGGCGGAAACAGGGGTTCGATTCCCCTTGGGAGTACCAATTTTCTATCGCACATGATGAAACAGGAACACCACAGCGCTCTGTGCTGGCTGGTGGCATTTGTGTATTCGTCAGGGTGGAGAGCTTTTCAGTTCTGAATGCAGCAGGCCGGTCCTGCGGTTCTTGCGGCGCGCCCTGGACGCAGCTTATGGCGCCAGCTTAGGCGACGACCTTGGTTTTCGGGTCTGCGGGGGCTGCTGGCGGCGTTGCAGCCGTGGCGGCGGCTGCTTGTGCCGCCTGCTGCTGGCTGGCGGCCGCTGCACTGGCGCGCACGATCTTGCTGGCAAGTTGCGCGGGGCTGAGCTGTGTTGACTGGGCAGATGCTGCGTTGGCCTTCTTGCGCGGCTTTGCCGTCTGCTGTGCAGCGGCGGGCTGCCCTGCAGGGAGCGCGCCGGGAGTGGCAGCGCCACCCGTCATGGCCTTGGTGATGGATTTAAGCTCGCTGCGAAGATCCTGTATGGTCGTGCTGGACGCCAGTTCGTTGCGCAGCCTCAGGTTCTCGCTGCGCACGCGGGTAAGTGCCCGCTCCTGTGCTGCGGTCCGCGCCGCCAGTTTGGCCTTCTCCGCCGCAGCTGCCTGAAGTTCCGTGTCGAGCCGTGTCATCAGCGTTTCGGGTTCCGCACCAGCCATGTCCAGATGCAGGCTCAGGCGCGCAATGTCAGCCTGTGCAGCGATCAGGTCCGTCTCCTTGTCGAGAAGCCGGGCTTCAAGCTGGGCGATCGTCTTGCGCAGCGCATTGGTGTTGCTGCCCGGCTCCATCTGGCTGGCGAGCGCGCCACCCCGGAAGTCTTCCAGCTGGCGCTTCAACGTTGCGATTTGCGCCTCGAGCGCGGTGATGTTGGCCAGCGCTGCCGTGTCTGCCGAGCCGGTGAGCTCGGGCGCTTCGGCCTCGAAGGTCTTTTCCAGGAGCGCGGAATAGCGGGCACCCAGCTCGGATAGGGCGTCTTTCAGGCGCGCTGAATCACGGCGTTCGGCTTCAAGCTGCTCTTCCAGCGCCTTGTCCTGGCGCAGCTGAGCTTGATGCTCGCGCTCCAGTTCCAACTGGGCAGGAAGTGCGCGTCCTGCATCGGCACGAAGCCGCGTGTTCTCTTCCTTGAGCTTTGAAAGCTCACGCCCCAGGCGGCGCAATTCCACCGCATGCTCGGCGCGCAGCGTGTCACGCGCGGCCATGATCTCGCGGTAACTCGTTGGCGTGGTGGCCAGCACGGCTTCGCGTGTCAGGCGCACGGCGCGCTTCCACACAGCAGATAGAACAGCAAGGCCCAGCAGACTGGCTGCCAGGAACCCCAGAAGTCCGTACATTGCCGCTTCGATCACACGCCGTCTCGCTGGTTCTGAAGTCTGTGCTGCCGCCAGACGCCTTCATCAATACCGCAGCACAAAGGGCAGGCCAAGAGGCCTGCCCTTAAAAGCTGCCGTTCAGATAATCTCCGCAGATCAGAACGGATTCCAGGTCGGGCGCTGGGTGAATTTGAGGTAGCCCATGTTGACGCCGAGGCGGGCGCCGACCCCGGCCCTTACGGGCACGACATAAATGTTGTTGTAGGCGAGCACCGTCATGCCGAAGCCGCCGACGAGATAGGCCGAACCATTGACGCCGACATAACGGTGGTAGATCTCCTCGACGACCGGCAGATTGTAGATCAGCATCATGACGCGGGCGCCGTCGCCGCCGAAGTCCCACCCGATCGACGGGCCCTGCCAGAAGATCTTGTGAGTGCCAGCGTTCCGGGTGTAGAGGTCGCCCTCGCCATAACGGGCGCCGGCAACGATCGCGCCTGAACCTTCCTCACCCAGAATGTAGCCGTTCGGCTCGCCATACTGGCCGACCGCCTTCTCGATGACCGAGGCAAGGCCGCCGGAGATCTCTCCGAAGAAACGATGGCCAGCGTCCAGAATTTCCTGCTGGTTATAGCTGCCGCCCGGAGGAGAGCCCTGCGCCAAAGCGGTCCCTGAACGGCCCATGAGGGCAGCACTCGCGACCGAGCCGAGCATGAAGCCCATCAACGTGCGCCGGCTGACCGGGCGGCCTTCGCTGGAGCTGGTTCCGGAAGCCTTGTTGTCTGCCATCTTGGTGTTTCTCCAAACTGAAATTCACAGCCATGCGGCTGAAGCCATTCTCTCTTCAAAGCCTGACCTGACGCTTGCGCCGCACACGGCACGGGAAGGCGGGAGGCCAGAGGGTATGCCGGACAAACGCGCAATCACCTTTGCAGTTCCAGCTTTATTGTCCGTGCCGCCGTCACTGATTTCGCTTTAGTCTCACCCGGTGCGCGTCCCGGTTGGAACGGAACAGACATTTCGTAGTATGAAGACTGAGCGCTCGAATCATGGCAGCAGGACCCGAATCAATGTCAGAATTTACCTTGAATCTGACAAGGTTATGGCTTCCAGCCAAGCAATTCGCCATCGCGGCGGTTTTCGTTGCCGCCAGTGCGTGCGGAGCGTCAGCGCGTCCGGAGTTCTATCTGGCTGATCCTGTGACTGCCTATGCCATCGGCGGCCACGATCCCGTTGCATTCTTCGTCGACGGATATCCGCGGCTTGGGGACCGGCGGATCGAATTGTCCTGGCGCGGCGTGCGATGGCTGTTTGTCAATGAGGGCAACAAGGCTGCCTTTGAGCGCGATCCGGAAGTCTACGCCCCGCAGTATGGTGCCTGCGGCGCCTATGCATTGGTGGAAGGCTATGCGACCGCAGGCAATCCGGCCATTTTTGCGGTGCTTGAGAACCGGCTTTATTTCTTTCACACGGCGGTAAACCGCTACCTGTTCCTGACCTCGCGCGAGACCTCCGTCGAAGCGGCGGCGGCAAATGCCCTTAAAACTGGCTGTTTGCGGCCCTGAAAGGGCTGCATTCCCTTGGCAGGGGCTGCCCGCCTGTGTAACGCTTTGGTACATTTTCTCGAATCATGTCTGCAGCTGGCCAGATCTGGAGCTTTGTCCGTCCATGTCCGAAATGAAAGATCTCACCTCCCTCGACCTTTCCGCCCTGGTGTCCAGCCGTATTTGCCATGACATCATCTCGCCGGTGGGGGCGATCATCAACGGGCTGGAAGTGCTGGACGAGGACGGCTCCGGCGACATGCGCGAGTTTGCCATGGAGCTGATCCGCAAGAGTGCGCGTCAGGCCTCCGCAAAGCTGCAGTTTGCCCGCCTTGCCTTTGGTGCGGCTGGTTCAGCTGGCGCCGAGATCGATCTGGGCGATGCCCAGTCCGTGGCAGGCGCGCTTATGGAGAACGAGAAGTCAAATCTTAACTGGCAGGTCGACCGGCAGCTGATGCCGAAGAACTTGGTTAAGCTTTTGCTAAACTTGCTTCTGATTGCAAATCAGTGCGTACCTCGCGGCGGTGAGATCACCGTTTCGATGACCGGTCAGCCCGCCAGCCCATCTTTCGAACTGACTGCAAAGGGCGTAAATCCGCGGATTCCTCTGGGTATGCAGGCGACTTTGTCGGGTGAAGAGCCCGAGCGCATCGATGCTCATTCTGTCCAGCCGATCTATACTGTTTTGCTGGCACGTGAATGTGGCATGAAGATTGATATTGTCAAAGACGACGATGGTGTAAGGCTTACCGCAACTCAGGCATAGAAGTCGCCGGAAAGAAGCTGAATCCGCTTCAGTCTATCTTAACTGTTTAGGGCCAACCTCACGACATGGACATCCCGGTCCAGCCGTTCCTTCGGGGGCGCGGAACCAGTAACTAGTCGGGTGAGTGCAGGCCATGGACGACCTCCTCAGGGAATTTCTGACCGAGACCAGTGAGAGTCTCGATGTTGTGGACGTTGAGCTCGTCAAGTTCGAGCAAGAGCCAAACAACGCGACCATCCTGGATAACATCTTCCGGCTGGTACACACCATCAAGGGTACATGCGGCTTCCTCGGACTGCCGCGTCTTGAAGGTATTGCACATGCTGCCGAAACCCTCATGGGCAAGTTCCGTGACGGTGTGCCGGTAACACCTGAAGCGGTGTCGCTCATTCTCAGCTCGATCGACCGGATCAAGGAGATCCTGGCCGATCTGGAGGCTGCAGAAGGGGAAGAGCCGCAGGGGATGACAGCGACCTGATCTCCGAACTGGAGCGCATGTCGATGAGCGCGCAGACGCCTGCCGCTGCTGCGCCGGAACCGGAGCCGGAAACGGCTGCCGAAGATATGCCGCTGCAGATCCTCGAGCGGCCTCTGCGCCCTGGTGAAGTGTCGCTTGATGAGCTGGAGCGTGCTTTCCGCGAGACAGAGACCGAGATCGAGGTCGAGCTCGAGACTGCCGAAGCCGAGCCTGCACCTGCGCCGAAGGCTCCTGCCGCTGCCGCACCTGCTGCCGCTGAAGCAAAGCCCGCCAAAGCTCCGCGTGCACCTGCAGCCCGTGATGAGGACGGCGAGGACAAGGCCGACAAGAAGGCTGCTGCCGCCGGTGGTGGCGTGTCCAACCAGTCCATCCGTGTTGCGGTTGAGACGCTTGAACACCTGATGACGATGGTGTCCGAGCTGGTGCTGACCCGTAACCAGCTCCTGGAAATCGTGCGCCGTCACGAAGACAGCGAGTTCAAGGTGCCTCTGCAGCGTCTGTCCAACGTGACGGCCGAGCTGCAGGAAGGCGTCATGAAGACCCGCATGCAGCCGATCGGCAACGCCTGGCAGAAGCTGCCGCGCATTGTGCGCGACCTGAGCCAGGAACTGGAAAAGCCGATCGAACTGGAGATGATCGGCGCCGAGACGGAACTTGACCGTCAGGTCCTTGAAATGATCAAGGATCCGCTGACCCACATGGTCCGCAACTCCGCCGACCATGGTCTCGAAATGCCTGCGGCCCGCCGTGCAGCTGGCAAGCCGGACAAGGGCGTAATCACCCTGTCCGCTTACCATGAAGGCGGCCACATCATCATCGAGGTCAAGGACGACGGTAAGGGCCTCGACGTCGACAAGATCAAGGCCAAGGCCGTTGAGCGCGGTCTTGCGACCGAAGCTGAACTCGACAAGATGACCGATGCGCAGATTCATCGCTTCATCTTTGCGGCTGGCTTCTCCACCGCTGCTGCCGTCACCAGCGTCTCCGGACGCGGTGTGGGCATGGACGTGGTGCGCAACAACATCGAGCTGATCGGTGGTACGGTTGACCTTCGCTCCACGCCGGGCAAGGGCTCAAGCTTCATCATCAAGATCCCGCTGACGCTCGCCATCGTCTCGACCCTTATCGTCGAGGCCAGCGGTGACCGTTTCGCGATCCCGCAGCTTTCGGTGGTCGAACTGGTCCGCGTGCAGACCAACTCCGAACACCGCATCGAGCGGATCAAGGACACGCCGGTTCTGCGCCTGCGCAACAAGCTGCTGCCGCTGCTGCATCTGTCGCAGCTGCTGGGCATCTACGAAGGCGAGAATGCCGAAAAGGCGATCGACGAAGACAATGGCTTCATCGTCGTCATGCAGGTTGGCAGCCAGACCTTCGGCGTTGTGGTGGACGGCGTCTTCCACACCGAGGAAATCGTGGTCAAGCCCATGTCCTCGATGCTGCGCAACCTCAACATGTTCTCCGGCAACACCATTCTGGGTGACGGCTCGGTCATCATGATCATTGATCCGAACGGCATCGCTTCTGCCATGGCCAGCCACGCTTCCAGCGCGGTTGCCGAGCAGAACGAAGAGCAGGAAGATGCCCGCAACCGCATCGGCGAAGGCCAGAAGCCGATCTCGCTGCTGCTGTTCCGCGCCGGGGCCCCCGAGCCGAAGGCCGTGCCGCTGTCGCTGGTTACGCGTCTTGAAGAGTTCGAGGTCTCCAAGATCGAGCGCTCCAACGGCCGCGATCTGGTGCAGTACCGCGGTGCACTCATGCCGCTCGTCTACGTCAACGAAGGCGATCACCACAAGACGGAAGGCACCCAGCCGATGCTGGTGTTCTCCGACAGTGGCCGCTCCATGGGCCTCGTCGTCGACGAGATCGTGGACATCGTTGAAGACCGCCTGAACATCGAGGTCGGCTCGGAGCGTCCGGGCATCCTGGGGTCGGCAGTTATCAAGGACCGTGCAACCGAAATCCTCGACCTTGGCTACTACCTGCCGCAGGCCTTCGAGGACTGGTTCATGCGCAAGGAGATGGATATCCGCTCGCTGACGAAGAAGATCCTTTTCGTCGACGACTCGGCCTTCTTCCGCAACATGCTGACGCCAGTGCTGAAGGCCGCCGGTTACGACGTCACCACCTGCATCGGTCCGGACGAAGCGTTCGAACTGCTGGAGAGCGGTGCCGAGTTCCAGGCCATCGTCAGCGACATCGAAATGCCGCGTGTCAACGGCTTTGAGTTCTGCGAAGCCCTGCGCCGTGATCCGCGCTACCGCAAGATCCCGATCCTGGCCCTCTCGGCAATGGTCACTCCGGCGTCCATCGAGCGCGGCCGTCAGGCAGGGTTCGATGACTATGTGGCGAAGTTCGACCGTCCGGGCCTGATTGCAGCCCTCAAGGATGTGTTCTCTGGTGAAATGGGAGTGGCAGCATGAGTGCCATTGATCACAATCTCGCCGGTTCCGGCAGCGACATGATCCAGTACGTCACCGTGGTGATCGGTGGCCAGCTGTTCGGTCTGCCGATCTCCCAGGTGCACGACGTTTTCGTGCCGGAGAGCGTCACCCGCGTGCCGCTTTCCGCTCCGGAAGTGGCTGGCGTGCTGAACCTGCGCGGCCGCATCGTCACCGCCATCGACATGCGCCGCCGCCTGCATCTGCCGCCCCGCCAGGACGGCCAGATGATGGCTGTCGGCATCGAGTACAAGCACGAATCCTACGGGCTTGTGATTGATACGGTTGGTGAAGTGCTGACGCTGTCTGCCAAGACGGCCGAACCGAACCCGCAGAACCTCGACAAGCGCTGGTCGGAAATCTCCGGCGGTGTACACCGCCTGGATGGTCAGCTGATGGTGATCCTTGATGTAGAACGCCTGCTCGGGGCGATGATGAATGAGCCCATGGCCGCTTAAGGCCATGGATGCTCAGAACCCGGGTACTATGGAGAACAGGCAGATGAAACAGTGTCTTGTAGTGGATGATTCCAGCGTGATCCGAAAGGTTGCACGCCGGATTCTTGAGGACCTCCATTTCGAGATCACGGAAGCCGAGGATGGGCAGCAGGCGCTCGACGCCTGCCGCAACCAGATGCCTGATGCCATCCTGCTCGACTGGAACATGCCGGTCATGGACGGCCTTGAGTTTCTGACCAGCCTCCGCCGCG
Organism: Pannonibacter phragmitetus; assembly: GCF_050510895.1. Lineage (GTDB taxonomy): Bacteria > Pseudomonadota > Alphaproteobacteria > Rhizobiales > Stappiaceae > Pannonibacter > Pannonibacter phragmitetus_B. The sequence continues at coordinate 283,020 of NZ_JBNINT010000001.1, forward strand.
AGCCCGGCGGCGACAAGCCCGTTGTGGTCTTCTGCACGACGGAAAACGATGTAGCGCATATTGCCCGTGCCATCCGAGCCGGTGCGAACGAGTACATCATGAAACCCTTCGACCGGGAAATCGTCGAGGCGAAGTTCCAGGAAGTCGGTCTGATCTAACCCTTTCACAGGGCAGCCAGGATGGCATTTGCACAGACAAATCTTACCACGGGATCGACGCCCAACACCGACCCCATCCGTGTGATGGTGGTTGATGATGCGGTCGTGATCCGTGGACTTCTCGGCCGTTGGCTGGACGCTGACCCGGCACTTGCCGTTGTCGCCTCCCACCGTAACGGCAAGCTGGCTGTTGATGATATTCTGCGCAGCAACCCCGATGTTGTTGTGCTTGATATTGAAATGCCGGAAATGGACGGTCTGACGGCGCTGCCGCTCATGCTGGCCAAGAAACGTGATCTCGTCGTGGTCATGGCTTCGACGCTGACACGCCGCAACGCAGAAATTTCGTTGAAGGCGCTGTCGCTGGGCGCTGCGGACTACGTGCCGAAACCGGAAAGCACCTCGGAACTGACCACTTCGGTCGATTTCCGCCGGGAGCTTCTGGACAAGGTCAAGGCTCTCGGGGAGCGTGCCCGCCGCATCAACAGCCGTGCTCGCGTCATGCGTGCGGAAACGGCGGCTGGGCGGACGGCTTCTCAGGCGCCCGTGGGCTCTCTGGCAACCCGTCCGGCGTTGGCAGCCCGTGCCGAAGCGCCGAAACAGGGCTTGCAGACCAAGCCTTACTCCTCGGCCCGGCCCCGGATTCTGGCGATCGGCAGCTCGACTGGCGGCCCCCAGGCGCTTCAGCAGGTCATGCGCGATATTGGCCCGGTGATTGGCGACATTCCCGTGGTCGTGACCCAGCATATGCCGCCTACCTTCACCGCGATCCTGGCCGAGCACATCGGCAAGGCTGCGATGCGTCCGTCCAAGGAAGGGCAGACGGGGGATGTGCTGCAGCCTGGTCATATCTACGTTGCACCCGGCGGCAAGCACATGATCCTGGAAAAGGACGGTGCAGCGGTGAAGATCCGTCTGACGGACGATCCTCCGGTGAATTTCTGCAAACCTGCCGTCGATCCGATGTTTGACAGCGTTTCCAAGGCCTATGGCTCTGCAACGCTGGCGCTCATCCTGACGGGCATGGGCTCAGACGGTGCAAATGGCGTGAAGACCATTTCAGCCGGCGGAGGCAGCATCATTACTCAGGACGAGGCTTCCAGCGTTGTCTGGGGCATGCCTGGGGCAGCTGCCAATACGGGCCTGTGCAGCGACATTCTGCCGCTCATGGAAATTGGACCCAAAATAGTGCGCGTGTTGAAGGGGACTATCCGATGACACCGGCCGAATATGAATTCCTCAAGCGCTTCCTAAAAGAGCGGTCCGGTCTGGTCTTGTCTGATGACAAGCAGTATCTGGTCGAGAGCCGTCTGGTGCCGGTGGCGCGCAAGAATGGCATTGACGGTCTGTCCGCGCTTGTCGGCTCGCTGCAGCGCGGCGGAAACGCCATGCTGGCAAATGCCGTTGTCGAAGCGATGACGACCAATGAGTCGTTCTTCTTCCGCGACAAGACGCCGTTCGACCACTTCACCAACATCATGCTGCCTGCGATGTTGCAGAGCCGCGTAAGCAGCCGGAGCGTGCGCATCTGGTGTGCCGCCGCCTCCACCGGTCAGGAGCCTTATTCTCTGGGCATCTGCCTGAAGGAGAATGCCGCCAAGGTTGCGGGCTGGCGCTTCCGCATTCTCGGCACCGACCTGTCCTCGGAAGTGCTGGAGAAGGCCAAGACCGGCATCTACAGCCAGTTCGAGGTGCAGCGCGGCCTGCCGATCCAGATGCTGCTGAAGTACTTCTCGCAGCAGGGTGATCTGTGGCAGATCAACCCGGACCTGCGCGCCATGATCGAGTGGCGCAAGCTGAACCTTCTGGAGAACTTCAACCACCTCGGTGAGTTCGACATCGTGTTCTGCCGGAACGTGCTGATCTATTTTGACCAGCAGACCAAGGTGGACATCCTTCACCGCATCGCCAAGATGATGCCGAATGACGGATATCTGGTGCTCGGCGCGGCTGAGACCGTGGTGGGTCTGACCGATGCCTTCCAGCCGGTTCCGGGCCAGCGTGGCCTTTACCAGCTCAAGCAGGCGGCTGCTGCCAAACCGGTTTCGCGCTTTGCAACGGCGGGTGTCACGTCTTCCTTCGGACTGAAGTAAGCTGCTTCATCCAACCAATACGAAAATGGCCGCTCCCGTGTGGGGCGGCCATTTTCGTATGCACTTCACGATCATGTCAGAATGAGCCCAATTGCTTGATCTTCTGCGCCTGCGCTCCACCTTCGCTCCAGATGCCTGAGGCATTCTGTCTCAGGTTCCGGATGACTGACCACAGGGAGACACAGGATGACGGATCAGCCAGTTTCACTCAGCCGGCGCCATGTTCTGGCCGGGGGCGCAGCAGGGTTGACGGCTGCGGGAGCGGCAGGCTTTGGCCTCGGGCTTGCGCCACTTCAGGCACAGGCGGCCGCACCGATGCAAATAGCTACACTTCCCTCCGCCTCCCGCTTCAAGGTTGGCGCCTTCGAGGTGACTGCCCTTCTGGATGGTGCTGTCGTCAACGAGGAACCGCAAAAGACCTTCGGCATGAATGTGCCTGCGGAGGAGTTCAACAAGGTCTCTGAGGCCAACTTCCTGCCCGTGGACAAGTTCCGTAATTCCTTCACGCCTGTTCTGGTTAATACCGGGGACAAGCTGGTGCTGTTTGATACGGGCGTAGGCGAGGGCGGGCGCCCGGACCGGGGCAACATGCGTGCTGCGCTTCAGGCAGCCGGCTACACGCCCGAGCAGGTGGATATCGTGGTGCTGACCCACATGCACCCGGACCATATCGGTGGCATGCTGGAGGGCGGCAATCCGGCTTTCCCGAATGCGGCCTATGTGACCGGTCAGGCCGAGTATGATTTCTGGGCGGCGCAGGACCCGGCCGGCAATGGCGTGGCCAAGCTGATGCAAACCCACATCAAGCCTTTTGCCGAAAAGATGACCTTCATCGGTGACGGTGGCTCCGTGGTTTCCGGTATCACCGGCATGTCCGCCGCCGGGCACACGCCAGGCCACATGATCTACAATCTGGAGTCGGAAGGCCGCCGCCTTGTGCTGACCGCCGACATGACCAACCACTTTGTGTGGTCTCTGGCCCATCCGGACTGGGAAGTGCGGTTCGACATGGACAAGGCCGCTGCCGCAGCCACGCGCCGCAAGGTGCTGGGCATGATTGCCGCCGACCGGGTGGCCTTCGCCGGCTATCACATGCCGTTCCCCACTGTTGGCTTTGTCGAGGCCAATGGAGATGGCTTCCGCTACGTTCCGGCCGCCTATCAGCTGAACCTGTAAACAAAATGCAGTGAAATGCCGTTAAGCCCACGCCCGGGAAGCTGGGCGTGGGTTTTTGCAAATTGCAAGACTGCTGACAGGACAAAGAAAAACCCCCGGCCTTGCGGACGGAGGTTTTTCTGAAGCGGATGACGCGGGGAGGCTGTATCAGGCAGCCACTTCCATGTCGGGCTCGCGCAGCACATAGCCGCGGCCCCAGACCGTTTCGATGTAGTTCTTGCCGGACGTGGCCGAGGCGAGCTTCTTGCGCAGCTTGCAGATGAACACGTCGATGATCTTCAGTTCCGGCTCGTCCATACCGCCGTAGAGGTGGTTCAGGAACATTTCCTTGGTCAGGGTCGTGCCCTTGCGCAGGGACAGGAGTTCCAGCATCTGGTACTCCTTGCCGGTCAGGTGGACGCGCTGGCCAGCGACTTCCACCGTCTTGGTGTCGAGGTTGACGCGCAGGTCGCCGGTAACAATCACAGACTGGGCGTGACCCTTCGAGCGGCGGACAATAGCGTGGATACGGGCAACCAGCTCGTCCTTGTGGAACGGCTTGGTCATGTAGTCGTCAGCGCCAAACCCAAGGCCGCGCACCTTGTCCTCAATGCCGGCAAGACCGGAGAGGATCAGGATCGGCGTCTTCACCTTGGAAACGCGCAGTGTCCGCAGGACTTCGTAACCTGACATGTCGGGCAGGTTAAGATCCAGCATGATGATGTCGTAGTCGTACAGCTTGCCGAGGTCGATGCCTTCCTCGCCAAGATCTGTCGTGTAGACGTTGAAATTCTCGGACTTCAGCATCAATTCGATGCTCTGCGCAGTCGCGCTATCGTCCTCAATCAACAATACACGCATGTCAATCCCCTTGTGCTGCCTGTTCTGGGCATATCGCAACAGTTCAGCCGGTGCGTGCGCTACGTAGGACTGATGTCAACCCCGACTCACTTCGTGAATTATGGTTAACAAATTCTGATTCCCCGCAGCAAGCACCAATAGTCCAAAACTGTGAAAAAGCGCACAGACATATGAGAGCCCGTGCAGTTTGGGCTTTCAAATGCGTTAACGTTTCACATCAGGAAATCAGGCTAGCTGATTCCAGTTGGACTCTTTTGACCTTACCATCACGCCCTGAAATGGCTCTCGCCTCTCAACGCTTCGTTCATTAACATTAAGCAGAGATGTAAACGTTCGGTTACCAGCGGGCCACGGATCGAGAGGAAGTTTGGTGTGAAGGCACTTTTTGCCGAGATTGAATCGTTGATGCCCGCTCAGATATGGGGCCGGGTTGTGGCGGTGCAGGGTCTCCTTGTCGAAATTGCCGGTCCCATTCACGAAATGAGCGTTGGCGCGCGGCTGGCCATCGACATCGGCGATGGCATTCCGCCGGTCTTTGCCGAGGTGGTTGGATTCCGGTCCGGCCACGCACTGTGCATGCCGTTCTCTGGCCTTGAGGGCGTGCGCATGGGATGCCGTGCCCTTCTCGCCTCGCGCGACAGCGTCGTGCACCCGGCTGCCAGCTGGCTGGGACGTGTCATCAACGCGATGGGAGAGCCAATCGACGGCAAGGGGCCGCTGCCTGGGGGCGATGCGGCAAAACGTCTTCGCACTGCGCCACCTCCGGCCGCTGACCGGGCCCGCGTCGGTCCGCCGCTGGATCTGGGGGTGAGGGCACTCAATACCTTTGTCACCTGCTGCGAAGGCCAGCGTATCGGCATCTTTGCAGGTTCCGGCGTCGGCAAGTCGGTGCTCATGTCCATGCTGGCGCGCAATACGGACTGTGATGTGTCGGTGATCGGCCTCATCGGAGAGCGCGGGCGCGAAGTGCAGGAGTTTATCGAGGATGACCTGGGCGAGGAGGGCCTGGCCCGCTCGGTCGTGGTCGTTGCCACGTCGGATGAAAGTGTGCTCATGCGCCGCCAGGCGGCCTATCTGGCGATGACGGTTGCGGAATATTTTCGTGACGAGGGCAAGAAGGTGCTCTGCATGATGGATTCGATCACCCGCTTTGCCATGGCGCAGCGCGAGATCGGACTGTCCATTGGCGAGCCGCCCACCTCCAAAGGCTACACGCCGACTGTCTTCACCGAATTGCCACGCCTGCTGGAGCGTGCCGGCCCGGGCAAGGCCGGCAGCGGTTCCATCACCGGACTGTTCACGGTTCTGGTGGAAGGTGACAATCACAATGAACCCGTTGCGGACGCCGTGCGCGGCATTCTGGATGGGCACGTGGTGATGGAACGCTCGATTGCCGAAAGAGGGCGGTATCCGGCGATCAATGTGCTAAAGTCCGTTTCACGAACCATGCCGCGCTGCGTTCCTCAGGATTATCTGCCAATCCTGCGCAAGGCCAAGGCCCTGATGGCAACCTTTGCGGACATGGAGGAACTCATTCGCCTTGGTGCCTACCGGCGCGGATCGGACCCCTTGGTGGACGAAGCTATTTCGCGTCATGATGCGCTTGAGACATTTCTGACACAGGGCAAGGGCGAGGCGACGCCTCTGGATGAGGGCTACATGGAGCTTGCCAACCTTTTGGAAATGACTCCGGGTTAGAGTGCGCCTTGTAAGGGGAGTACCGAGTAATGAAGTCCCGAGAAAGCCTCATTCGTCTGAAGCGGTTCCAGGTGGACGAAAAGCGCCGCCAGGTAACTCAGATTGAATCGATGATCGCCGAATTCCACCGCATGGCGGATGAACTCGACGATCAGATCCGGACCGAGCAGGAGCGTGTCGGCATCACCGACGTCACGCATTTTGCTTATCCGACCTTTGCCAAGGCTGCGGCAACGCGGCGTGACAATCTGCGCAACTCCGCGCATGAGCTGGATGACCAGCTGGAAAAGGCCCGTGACGAGCTGAGTGAAGCAATTGAAGAGCTGAAGAAATTCGAGCAGCTCGAAGAGCGCGATCATCAGCGGGAACGGGAAGCGCAGGAGCAGGCAGAGCAGGATCAGCTGGATGAAGTCGCAGGACGCGCACGCGCCCGCTGATCGGAATTTTCAGAACGGACACGGGGCTCGCGTGGATGCGCGGGCCTCGTGCCGTTTCAGCCCCAGGCTTCAGGGCTGCTCTGTATTATGACGGAGAGCTGGACAGGGGGCGGCGCTGACGGTGTGCGGCAAAGTCGCTGCGCGCCCGCTTGCGTTCCAGTTCGCTCTCTGTTTCGCTTGCAAAGCGTTCAATCAGGGCGTCGGCATGTTCGGCCTGGATGTGCATGTGTTTGCTGCGCGCCCGGACCAGTTGGGCAAAGCTCGGGACCGAGAGCCCGGCGAGGCGGGCAAAGTGGAGCAGCCTTTCCCCTCGATGCTGAACACGGCGGAGCGCACATGTGCCTTGTGTGTGTTACAGGCCAAAGCCATGAGATCTGCGGCATTGGTCAGCCGGTCATCTTCAAGCATAAGCAGAAGGACATCGTCCAGCGCCGCGGATCCGAGGGTGATCGCCCGCCATAGCTGGCTGGTGTTGGACGTGTCCAGCAGCGTTCCCAGCTTGCGGCGGATCTTGCGCCGGCGGGCAATGCCCTCTAGGTCTTCGGCTGTCAGTCTGCCCGCTGCCAGTTCCTTGAGGCGCTCCTGGGTTACCGCGTCGACGAAGGGCATCAGGGTCCGGCAGATACGGGGAGTCAGATCGGAGCGCAGCGTCATCTCTTCCCGCAGGAAGGAGTCTTCCTGGGCCGCGCGGGCAAGTGTCGCCAATGCCTCTTCGGAGAGCCTGATGCGGCGGTTGCCTGCCAGGCGGCGCCGGACCCGCATCTGACCGCGGCGGACAAGAGTGTCGGAGACTGCGACTGGAAGATCTGCCCGGTGGGTCATCCACTCAAGGTGATCTTCTCCAAGATACTCCGCGAGAGCAGCCAGTTCCTGAGGGCCCAGGGCCGGAGAATGTTCCAGAACGGGCCGGGCAACCTGAACTTCGTCTTGCGCCAGCCGGACCGCAAGGCCCGCGGGGGTTCCTGCGAAGGGAGCAATCTTTTCCGCGAACCGCACCCTTTCGTCCAGAGGGCTGCTGTCAAGCAGGCGCTGGATCACTTCATCGAAAAGCAGCAGTTCCTCGACGGAATTTTGTTCTGCACGAAGCAGAAAGATGTCTGCCAGCTTCTGCATCAGCTCGCTTCGAGCGTCTGAAGAAGGGTTCATGGCTAGACTGATCAGCTCTTGGGCCATGATTTTTCCGTCTGTTTCCGGACTGCAATCTAGTGTTCTTACTGTTAGCAAAGAGTTAGTGACCTGCGTTGTCGATCATCACCGTCCCGGACCGGTGTATCGTTGCAACTGGAGCGGCCGTATCCCTTGGCCTCATCAAAAAGCTCCGCCAGCCGCCTCTGCCGTGTTGCCAGTCTGGATATTGCCGCATTGTTTGCTATGACTTACCGCATGAAATCCACGATTGCCCGACTCACTGCTTCGCTTGGCCGCATCCGCGGTCCCATTCTGGCCTTTTTGTTGATTGCAGGGGCGCTCACGCCCGCAGCTGCACAAAATGGCGCGCCACAGAGTGTGCCTGCCGCTCAGCAGGACCAGCCTGTGCTGCAATCCCGGCCAGCTTCCGACGCTGGCAACCCGGCGCAAACATCCACTCAGTCCAGTCCGCCCCCGCATCTCAGCCCGCAGCGCAGGAGCCCTCTCAAGGCGCGCAACAGGCCGGTGCCGCAGCCGTGACAACTGCTGCCGGTGAACGGCAATCCATGGCGGAGGCCCGCGATGCACTGGTCAAGGTGCTGCAGGATCCCGCTGGGCGGGCGGCGCTGATCGGGCTTCTGGAAGGGCTGGGTCAGGCGGAACAGGCCGGCACGGGTGCGTCCGGTGCAGCAAATGGCTCCACCTCCAACGCCGCAGCGGCCGAGTCTGAGCCGCAGGATGACACATTTGCTGTGAGAGTTGGCGCCTACACCAAATATATGGTCGACGACTTTCTCAGGGTTGCCGAGCGGATGACGATCTCCCTGCGCGGATTTCAGCTGCTTGCAACAGGAGAGGTGACGGTCAAGTGGGATCGTATCCGCCATACCGCCCTTGAGTTGCTTGTCGTTTTCGGCTTCGCTTTTGCCGTCTACTGGCTGCTGCGCCTGATGGGCCGTCCGGTCGCGGACAGGCTTGAGAAGCGCGCAGGACAGCGTGGCTGGCTCTGGCGCGCAGGTCTGCTGTTGCTTCTTGCCTTCGCCGACGTGATTGCACTTCTGTTGGGCACTATGGCCGGTTATGCGGCTGCGCTGATCCGGCTGGGGCCGTTGCAGAGCGGTCTCTCTCTGTTTGAGACACTGGCCCTCAATGCCTTTGTCATCACCGGGCTTGCGCGTCTCGCAGTTCGCATCACCTTCTCACCTGCGCGCGACAAGCTGCGGCTGCTGCCCGTGTCGACGGCGCATGCGCGTTACTGGTCGAGCCGTCTCGGCTTTGTTGTGTCCTTTATCGGTTATGGCGTGATGCTTGCGGTGCCTGTGGCTAACCTGACGATTTCGATCGCGGTGGGCAATGCCTTGCGGGTTCTGGTCGTTTTGCTGGCAACGGCAATTGCGGCCATCATCGTCCTGATCAACCGCAATGATGTCAAAACCTCCATGGCAGCCTATGCCCATTCGCTGGAAGGCGAGATCGGGCGCCATGCCTTGCTGGCACTCTCGCGTGTCTGGGCGCCGCTGGCCCTGCTTTACATCCTCGTGGTGTTTGGCATCTGGATCACCCGTCCGTTCGAGGCAACCCGTGTGGTGGTGACAGGCACTGGCCTGACCATGCTGACGGTGCTTGGTGCCATGCTTCTTTCGCTGATGATGACAAGGGCCATTTCTGGCGGCATCCGCCTGCCGCAGGACGTTAAGGAAACACTGCCCGAGCTGGAGGGCCGGGTGAACCGGTTCATTCCTCATGTGCTGCAGGTGCTGCGGGTGGTGGTTGGCCTGCTGGCTGGTGCTATCCTGCTTCAGGTCTGGTCGGTTCTGGATGTGACCGGCTGGCTCTTTGAGGGATCTGGCGGCGGCCTGATTGGCCGTCTGACTTCCGCCCTGGTGATCGTGCTCATCTGCTTCGGGATCTGGCTGGCGGTCATGTCCTGGACGGACCTGCGCCTCAAAGGCCGCAACGACTCCATCATTTCGGCGCGTGAACGGACCTTGTTCCAGCTTTTCCGCAACGCTTTCACCGTGATTGTGATCGTTATGGCGGGCCTGCTGGCGCTCTCTGAGCTGGGTGTGGATATCGGTCCGCTGATCGCTGGTGCCGGTGTTCTGGGTCTTGCCGTCTCCTTCGGTGCGCAGACTTTGGTGAAGGACATCATCACCGGTGCCTTCATTCAGATCGAGAATGCGATCAATGAGGGCGATGTGGTCACCGTCGCCGGGATCACGGGATCTGTGGAACGGCTCACCGTGCGCTCCGTACGCATGCGCGATGTGAATGGCACCACGCATATCATCCCGTTCTCGTCGGTCGATATGGTGTCGAACTTCATGCGCGATTTCTCTTTCCACGTCGCGGAGATCGGGGTGGCCTACAACACCGATATCGCCAAGGCCAAGGCGGCGATGCATCTGGCGTTTGACAGGCTCAAGAGCTCGCCGGCTGGCGGCAGTATCATCGGCGATCTGGATATGCATGGCGTAACTGCCTTCGGTGATTCCGCCATCACCGTGCGTGCGCGCATCAAGACCTTCCCCGGTGCGCAATGGGCTACCGGCCGAGCCTATAACGAGCAGCTCAAGATCGTCTTTGACGAGGAGGGGATCGAGATTCCGTTCCCGCAGGTGACCTATCACGTGGCGCCGGGATCCCTGCCAGCGCCGCAGCAGGAGGTGGCTTCTGCTACACCCCACGAGGATGGGAAGTAGAGCTTCGGGCGCGAGACCTTCTGACCCTATTCCACGGCCAGTTGGGAACTTCCGGCCGTGGAACGCTGTTTCAGGGCCGGTCCACGCATTATGATACTGTCATTTTTGCGGATTACTCTGCGGGCGCCATTGGCTGGCACTGGATAACACGCCTCGCGCACTCTTTCAGCGAGCCTGCCAGCTGAAATGATTAACTTAGCCGGGATTGGTGCTTTTGGGCGAATTTCCCTCCTGGTTATGTTTTTTGATCAAATGGTCAAGGTCTTCCTCGTGAGGTTGTCCGTGTGCATTAGACTTTGAATTTGTATGACTATTCCAAAGTGTGTTGGTGCGCGTGTTTTTTCGGAAATTTTCTTTTTCGGTTCTTCGTGTCTTTTGATGTGACTTGGTGATCGCGGTTGTATTTTGCATGAATTTTCAAGTACTGAGCTTCGCATGTTAAGCGAATGAACAATTTTGGAAAAAATCTTCCGTTATTCCCCCGAAGAAGAAATTTTTTGGCTGTTGATTTCGGGCGAAAAAGCGGCCTTATTTCGCTCAAGGCCGTGTTCCAGCCCGCCAAACGTTAACGGCGGGGTCGCGGCCCTTTCATCAAAGGGGAGAACAGTTTGATGATGATGCGTAAAACCCTCAAGGCTGCGCTTCTGGGTGCAACCCTCATTGGCGTGGCGGCAACCGGCGCGCAGGCAAAGACGCTGGTCTATTGCTCCGAGGGCTCTCCGGAAGGCTTTGACCCGGCGCTCTATACGTCCGGCACCACGTTCGATGCGTCTTCTCAGGCCGTCTATAACGGCCTCGTGCAGTTCAAGCCGGGCACCACGGAAGTCATTCCGGGCCTCGCCGAAAGCTGGACCGTTTCCGATGACGGGCTGGAGTACACCTTCAACCTGCGCAAGGGCGTGAAGTTCCATACCACCAGCTATTTCACGCCGTCGCGCGATTTCAACGCCGACGACGTTCTGTTCTCCTTCAACCGTCAGGGCCAGAAGGACAATCCCTGGAACCAGTACACCGCCGGTGCTTCCTGGGAATATTATGACGGCATGTCCATGCCCGACCTGATCAAGGAAATCGTCAAGGTTGACGATTACACGGTCAAGTTCGTGCTGAACCGTCCGGAAGCGCCGATGCTGGCGAATCTGGCCATGGACTTCGCCTCGATCCTGTCCGCTGAATATGCTGACCAGCTTCAGAAGGCTGGCACCATGGATCAGCTGAACCAGCAGCCGGTCGGCACTGGCCCGTTCGCCTTTGTTGCCTATCAGAAGGACGCGGTCATCCGCTATCAGGCTTTCGCCGACTACTGGGATGGCAAGCAGAAGGTTGATAACCTCGTCTTCGCCATCACGCCGGATGCTGCCGTTCGCCTGCAGAAGCTGAAGGCTGGCGAGTGCCACATCATGCCGTATCCGGCTCCTGCCGATATCGAAGCCATCAAGGCTGACGACAGCCTGCAGATGATGGAGCAGCCGGGCCTGAACGTGGGCTACCTGGCCTACAACACCCAGCAGGCTCCGTTCGACAAGCCGGAAGTGCGCAAGGCACTCAACATGGCGATCAACAAGGATGCCATCATCTTCGGCGTGTTCCAGGGTTCCGGCGAGAAGGCCACCAACCCGATTCCGCCGACCATGTGGTCCTACAACACGTCCATCAAGGACGATGCCTACGATCCGGAAGCGGCCAAGAAGATGCTTGAGGCTGCTGGCGTCAAGGATCTGAGCATGAAGATCTGGGCGATGCCGGTGCAGCGTCCGTACAACCCGAACGCCCGCCGTATGGCCGAGCTGATCCAGGCCGACTTCGACAAGGTTGGCGTCAAGGTCGAGATCGTGTCCTACGAATGGGCCGAGTACCTGAAGCGCTCCAGCGACACCAACCGTGACGGTGCCGTGCTTCTGGGCTGGACCGGCGACAACGGTGACCCGGACAACTTCCTGGCCGTGCTGCTGGGTTGCGACGCTGTCGGCGGTGCGAACCGCGCCCAGTGGTGCAACAAGGACTTCGATGCCCTCATCCAGAAGGCAAAGACGGTCTCCACCAAGGAAGAGCGCACCAAGCTCTATGAAGAGGCTCAGGTCGTCTTCAAGGATCAGGCTCCGTGGGCAACCATTGCTCACTCGGTCGTGTTCATGCCGATGTCGAAGAAGGTCTCCGGCTATGTCATGAACCCGCTCGGCAAGCACTCCTTCGAAGGCGTGGACATCGCTGAGTAATCAGTAAACCTCACGGGGCAGCGGGGCTTTCGGGCGCCGCTGCCCTTTGCTGTTCCCGGGTGGCGGCGCGCAAGGTCAAGCCGCGCGTGCCGCTGCCCCTCATCCGGAACCGGACCATGATACGATTTCTTCTGAGCCGTCTTGGCCTGCTCATTCCGACCTTTCTCGGTGTGACGCTGATCTCCTTCAGCTTTATCCGCCTGCTCCCGGGTGATCCGGTCGAGCTGCTGGCGGGGAGCGCGGCATCGATCCCGAGCGTAAGGCCATGCTTTTCCAGCAGATGGGTTTCGACAAGCCGCTGTGGGAGCAATATCTCGATTTCCTCGTCAAGATCTTCCAGGGTGATCTTGGCGTCTCCTTTGCCTCGAAGAAGCCGGTTCTGGACGAGTTTCTTCAGTTGTTCCCGGCGACCATGGAACTGGCCTTCTGCGCCATTCTCATCGCTGTACTTCTCGGCATTCCTCTTGGCATTCTGGCGGCGGTGAAACGCGGCACTGTGGCCGATCAGGCCATCATGGGGACCGCACTTGTCGGCTACTCTATGCCGATCTTCTGGTGGGGCCTTCTGCTGATCATCCTGTTCTCGGGCATTCTGCAGTGGACACCCGTCTCGGGCCGGATCTCGCTGATGTTCTTCTTCCCGCAGGTGACCGGATTCATGCTGATCGACAGCCTGCTGTCGGGTGAGAAGGGGGCCTTCATGTCCGCTGTCAGCCACCTGATCCTGCCTTCCGTAGTGCTTGCGACCATTCCGCTGGCGGTCATCGCGCGCCAGACCCGCTCTGCCATGCTGGAAGTGCTGGGCGAGGATTACGTGCGCACTGCCCGTGCCAAGGGTCTGCCGCCCCTGCGTGTCGTGGGTCTGCATGCCTTGCGCAATGCGCTCATTCCCGTCATCACGACCATCGGCCTGCAGATCGGCGTGATGCTGGCAGGCGCAATCCTGACCGAAACGATTTTCTCCTGGCCGGGCATTGGCAAGTGGCTCGTCGACAGCATTCTGCGGCGCGATTATTTCGCCGTGCAGGGTGGCCTGCTGCTGGTTGCCGGCATCATCATGCTGGTAAACCTGATCGTTGACCTGCTTTACGGGCTCATCAACCCGCGTATCCGGCATCACTGAGCGCGGAGGACAGACCATGACCAAGACTTCAGAGGCTGCACCCGTTTCGGCGGAAAAGCTCGCCCAGGAAAGCCGCAACGCCACACGCGCCATGCTGGCCGAATTCTGGTACTACTTCTCGCAGAGCCGCGGAGCTGTTATTGGCCTCGCCATCTTTGTGCTGCTGGTGCTGACAGCAGTTTTCGCGCCGCTCATCGCTCCGCATGCGCCGCAGGTGCAGTACCGGGAGAGCTTCCTTGTCCCGCCGGTCTGGGTTGAGGGGGCGACTGGCGCTTCCTGCTCGGCACAGATGCTGTGGGCCGCGATATCCTTTCACGCTTGATCTTCGGGGCCCGGTTCTCCCTCTTTATCGGCGTGCTTGTGGTGGTGATTGCCCTTGTCGGCGGCATCGCACTCGGCCTTGTCGCCGGTTATGTGCGCGGCGCGGTCGATACATTCATCATGCGCGTGATGGATATCATCCTCGCCTTCCCGTCGCTTCTGCTGGCTCTCGTGCTGGTGGCCATCCTCGGGCCGGGGCTGACCAATGCAATGATCGCCATTGCACTGGTGCTGCAGCCGCATTTCGTCCGTCTCACCCGTGCGGCGGTGCTGGCCGAGCGCAACCGCGATTATGTGGTGGCGGCGCGTGTGGCCGGGGCAGGGCATTTCCGGCTGATGTTCAAGACCATTCTGCCGAACTGCCTTGCACCGCTGATCGTGCAGGCGACGCTCTCCTTCTCCAACGCCATCCTGGATGCGGCTGCCCTCGGCTTCCTCGGCATGGGGGCCCAGCCGCCTACCCCGGAGTGGGGCACGATGCTGGCGGAAGCGCGGGAATTCATCCTGCGCGCCTGGTGGGTCGTCACCTTCCCCGGTCTTGCCATCCTCATCACGGTTCTGGCCATCAACCTGGTCGGTGACGGCCTGCGTGATGCACTCGATCCCAAGCTGAAGCGGAGCTAAGCCCATGGCGCTACTTGAAATCCGCAACCTCCGGGTCGAGTTCGACACCGCCAAGGGCCCGTTCCGGGCGCTGGATGGTGTGGATTATACGGTCGAAGCCGGCGAAGTGCTGGCCATCGTCGGTGAGTCCGGTTCGGGCAAGTCGGTGGCCATGCTGGCCACCATGGGTCTTCTGCCGGACACGGCCACCATCACGGCGGACAAGATGGAGTTTGAAGGCCGCGACATGCGCAAGCTCTCTGCAGCAGAGCGGCGCCAGGTCATCGGCAAGGACATCTCCATGATCTTCCAGGAGCCGATCGCCAGCCTCAATCCGTGCTTTACCGTCGGCTTCCAGCTCAACGAAGCGCTGAAAGTGCACACCGATCTCTCCGGCAGCGCCCGCAAGGCCCGTGTGCTGGAGCTGATGCAGGCGGTGGGCATTCCTGAGCCTGAGCGCCGGGTCAACTCCTTCCCGCACCAGATGTCGGGCGGCCAGTGCCAGCGTGTGATGATCGCCATGGCCATTGCCTGCGCTCCGAAGCTGCTGATCGCCGACGAGCCGACGACGGCGCTCGACGTGACGATCCAGAAGCAGATCCTTGATCTCTTGATGAAGCTGCAAAAGGACAGCGGCATGGCGCTGATCATGATCACCCATGACATGGGTGTCGTGGCCGAAACCGCTGACCGGGTGATCGTGCAGTATCAGGGCCGGAAGATGGAGGAGTCCGATGTGCTCTCCCTCTTCGAGGCGCCCAAGCACCCCTACACCCGTGCGCTGCTGTCGGCGCTGCCGGAAAACGCCACCGGCGACCGGCTGCCGACCGTGAGCGACTTTGCCAAGACCTTTGCAGCCCAGGAGGCCAGCGCATGAGTGACGCAATCCTCAAGGTTCGCGATGTCACGCGTGAATATGTCATCGGCGGGGGCATGTTCTCCAAGCCTCGCGTCCTGCAGGCGGTCAAGGGTGTCAGCTTCGACGTGGAGCGCGGCTCCACGCTGGCCATCGTCGGTGAGAGCGGTTGCGGCAAGTCCACGCTTGCCCGCATTCTCACCATGATCGACCCGCAGACCTCCGGCTCCATCGAGATCGACGGCCTGCCCATCGACATTGCCAAGACCGGCATCTCCCGCGAAATGCGCCGCAAGGTGCAGATCGTGTTCCAGAACCCCTATGGCTCGCTCAACCCGCGCCAGAAGATCGGTCATGTTCTGGAAGAGCCGCTGCTGCTCAACACGGACATGTCCGCCGCCGAGCGGCGCGATGCGGCGCTGTCCATGCTGGAAAAGGTGGGGCTGAAGCCGGAGCATTACGGCCGCTATCCACACATGTTCTCCGGCGGCCAGCGCCAGCGCGTGGCGATTGCCCGGGCGATCATGCTGAAGCCGAAGCTCCTGGTGCTGGACGAGCCGGTTTCCGCGCTCGACCTCTCCGTTCAGGCGCAGATCCTCAATCTGCTGAAGGATCTGCAGGACGAGATGGGCCTCACCTACGTGTTCATCAGCCACGACCTGTCGGTGGTGCGTTACCTCGCCGACAAGGTGATGGTGATGTATTACGGCGAGGTGGTGGAATACGGCACCCGCGACGAGGTGTTCGAGAACCCGCAGCACGAATACACCCGCACGCTGTTCAGCGCGACGCCGAAGTCCGGTGTCGAGAGCATCCGCGCCCGCCTCGCGGCGAAGGCTGCGGCGGCTTAAGCGCAAACGGTTGCCTGTCATGCCCCGCGAGGCCGGAAAGGGTTTCGCGGGGCATTTTGTTTTCGAGCCTTGGTCATGGGGTAAAAACCCGCTATTGCCTTGAGCGAACGAAACGGGAATCGCACGGATGCTCTGGTCGCCTCAGCAGGAAAAGGCCTTGTCGGATGCCGCGCGCTGGCTGAAGCGCGGGGACAAACAGGTGTTCCGCCTTTTCGGCTTTGCCGGAACGGGCAAGACGACGCTGGCCCGCCATCTGGCGGAGGGCATTGAT
Source organism: Pannonibacter phragmitetus (assembly GCF_050510895.1). Lineage (GTDB taxonomy): Bacteria > Pseudomonadota > Alphaproteobacteria > Rhizobiales > Stappiaceae > Pannonibacter > Pannonibacter phragmitetus_B. Next base: position 299,493 of record NZ_JBNINT010000001.1, read on the forward strand.
GGCGATGTGTGCTTCGGCGCTTTCACCGGCAAGGCAGCCCACGTGCTGCGCCAGAAGGGCTGCACGGATGCCGGCACCATTCACTCGCTGATCTACCGGCCCCGTGCGGCCAAGGAAGAAGAGATCGTCGAGGAGGGGAGGACGCCGGGCCGCAGTTTGCCCTGAAGCGCGACAGCGAGGCAGCACGTGCATCCCTCATCGTCATCGACGAATGCTCCATGGTGGACGAGGATCTGGGCCGCGATCTTCTGTCCTTCGGCACGCCGGTGCTGGTGCTGGGCGACCCGGCGCAGCTGCCTCCGGTGAAGGGCGGTGGCTATTTCACCGAGGCCGAGCCGGACGTGATGCTGACCGAGGTGCACCGGCAGGCGCAGGATAATCCGATCGTGCGCATGTCCATGACCATCCGCGAGGGCGGCAGCCTTGATTACGGCACCTTCGGCGCCAGCCGCATCATTTCCCGCCGGGAGATCGACAAGGAGCAGATCCTGGCCGCCGATCAGGTTCTTGTCGGCACCAACCGCACCCGCCGCCTCTACAACAACCGCATCCGCGAGCTGAAGGGCTTCCTTCAGCCCATGCCGGCCGTTGGCGACAAGCTGGTGTGCCTCAGAAACGACAAGACCCGCGGGCTGCTCAATGGCGGCCTGTGGCAGGTCAAGCGGCAGAAGCAGTCCAAGGGCAACACCCTGCGCTACGACATCATGCCGGAAGACGAGCCGGGCAAGCAGTCGGTGGAAATCAAGGTCATGCCTGCGCTCTTCGAGGAAGGTGCGGAGCAGATTCCTTATGCTCTGCGGCGCAAGTCGGACGAATTCGATTTCGGCTATGCCCTCACCGTGCACAAGGCCCAGGGCTCGCAATGGGACCGTGTCGTCCTCTTCGACGAAAGCTTCGCCTTCCGCGAACACCGCGACCGCTGGCTCTACACCGCCGTCACCCGCGCAGCGGAGAGCATCACCGTGGTGCGGTGAAGGGCGGCAATCCGTAAGTGCCGCTCCCTGTGTGAAACCCTGCATTTCCGTGGACGGTGGCGGGGTGTCTCTTTATCGCCGCCTTTGCGGGCTCTATCGTCCGCGCTCCCTTGCCAGCCTCCGGCGGGCGGGGGCTATCCGATCAATTTGCGATGGAACGACCCCATGTCCGATCTCTCCGACCTGAGCCCTGAGACCCCCGGCTTCGCCGCCACGCCTGCTTCCGGCAAGAAGGCGCAGGTCTCCCCGAAGTGGCGCTCAGGATTGCGCGGCGGATTGCGGAGGAGATCGGCTGTCAGCCGAACCAGGTCAATGCCACGGTGCAGATGCTGGATGAGGGCTCGACGGTGCCCTTCATCGCCCGCTACCGCAAGGAAGCGACCGGCGGGCTGGATGACACCCAGCTGCGCAAGCTGGAAGAGCGGCTGATCTATCTGCGGGAGATGGAAGACCGGCGTGCCGCCATCGTGAAGTCGATTGATGAGCAGGGCAAGCTGACGGACGAGCTGGCGCTGAAGATCGCGCAGGCCGACACCAAGGCGGTGCTGGAAGATCTGTATCTGCCCTTCAAGAAGAAGCGCCGCACCAAGGCGCAGATTGCCCGCGAAGCAGGGCTGGAGCCGCTGGCCGATGCGCTGCTGTCCGATCCGCGCAAGGTGCCGGAGAGCGAAGCTGCCGCCTTTGTCAGCGAGGAGAAGGGCGTGGCCACGGTGAAGGACGCGCTGGATGGCGCACGCCAGATCCTGATGGAGCGCTTCTCCGAAAACGCTGAACTGGTTGGCCGTCTGCGTGAATATCTGACTTCCAAGGGCGTTGTCGTCTCCAAGGTCATCGACGGCCAGCAGGAGCCGGGCGCCAAATTCGCTGATTATTTCGATTATTCCGAGAGCTGGGCCAAGATCCCCAGCCACCGCGCGCTGGCACTGTTCCGTGGCCGCAACGAGGGTGTGCTCTCCGTCGAGCTGACGGTAGACACGGATGTGACCGAGGGGCTGAAGCCGGTCGAGCGCATGGTGGCACATGCGGCCGGTATCTCCGAGCAGGGCCGCCCGGCTGACAAGTGGCTGATGGATGTGGCCCGCTGGGCCTGGAAGGTGAAGCTGGCGCTGCACCTTGAGCTTGACCTGATGGGCGACCTGCGCGACCGCGCCGAGGAAGAGGCCATTCAGGTGTTTGCCCGCAACCTCAAGGACCTGCTGCTGGCCGCACCCGCCGGTGCCCGCGCTACGCTGGGGCTCGACCCGGGCATCCGCACGGGTGTGAAGGTGGCGGTGGTGGATGCCACCGGCAAGCTGGTGGAGACGGCCACCGTCTATCCCTTCCAGCCGAAGAACGATATGGCCGGTGCCCGCAACACGCTGCTGGCGCTGATCGCCCGCCACAAGGTGGGGCTGATCGCCATCGGCAACGGCACCGCAAGCCGCGAGACCGACCGTCTGGCCGCAGAGGTTCTGGCCGACATTCCGGTTGCGGCGCGGCCCATCAAGGTCATCGTCAACGAGGCGGGAGCTTCGGTCTATTCGGCCTCTGAGCTGGCAGCCAAGGAAATGCCGGATGTGGACGTGTCCCTGCGTGGGGCCGCCTCCATCGCCCGCCGCCTGCAGGACCCTCTGGCCGAACTCGTCAAGATCGAGCCCAAGTCCATCGGCGTCGGTCAGTATCAGCATGACGTGAACCAGACCCGTCTGGCCCGTGCGCTTGATGCCGTTGTGGAAGATGCGGTGAACGCGGTGGGTGTGGATCTCAACACCGCTTCGCCTGCGCTGCTCGCCCGCATTTCGGGTCTGGGCGAAAGCCTCGCCAAGGCCGTGGTGGAACACCGCGACAGCATTGGCCGCTTCACCACGCGCAAGCAGCTGATGGATGTGCCGCGCCTCGGTGCGAAGGCCTTCGAGCTTTGCGCCGGTTTCCTGCGCATCCGCGACGGTGACAATCCGCTGGATTCGTCCTCCGTGCACCCGGAAGCCTATCCGCTGGCCGAGCGCATCGTGAAGGCCTGTGGCCGGGACGTGCGCCAGATCATGGGCGACAGTGCCTTCCTGAAGACGCTGAATGCGGCCCAGTTCACCGACGAGCGTTTCGGCCTGCCGACCGTGCGCGACATCATCGCCGAGCTGGAGAAGCCGGGCCGCGACCCGCGCCCCGAGTTCAAGACCGCAACGCTGCTGGATGGTGTGGAAGAGATTTCAGACCTGCGCGTGGGCATGAAGCTGGAAGGCACGGTCACCAACGTCACCAATTTTGGTGCCTTCGTCGATATCGGCGTGCATCAGGACGGCCTTGTTCACGTGTCTCAGCTGGCCGACAAGTTCGTGGATGATCCGCACAAGGTGGTCAAGGCGGGCGATATCGTCTCGGTGACGGTGCTGGAAGTGGATGCCAAGCGCAAGCGCATTTCGCTGACCATGAAGAAGGCCGCCGACTATCAGGCTGCCCGTGAACGGACCAGCCAGGATGGCCCTCGTGATCCGCGTGGCCCCCGTCCCGGCGGTGGTGCCCCGCGTGGTGGCGGCGCCCCCGTGGCGGCGGCGCTCCTGCACCGGCCAGCGGCGGCAACAGCGCCATGGCCGCAGCCCTTGCTGCTGCGATGAACCGCAAGGGCAAGTGAACGGGGGCTGATTTTCCGAAGGGGCCGCCTTGAGGGGACTTTAAGGCTTCCGGTCAGGCATCAACTCCTCTCCCCCTCAAGGGGGAGAGGGGGCTTGGCCCCATCCTGCGAGCAAGACGGGGCCGGGAGCCGGTTGCGTTATTAGTGGCTGATGCCGCTGCCACCGGCGATGGCGATGGTGTAGGGCATGCCTTCCACCGGGATTTCGCCGGTCTGCTTCAGGTCTGACGTGCTGATGAGGCGCAGCAGGCCCTTGTTCGGATCGGTCATCACCACGGTATCACCGGCCACAGCAAGCCGCGGGCGCGGGTCGCGCCAGTGGCCGTCCATGCTGTAGGGCTCAGTCACCTTGCTGGACACCTCAATGTCACCGGACAGGATGTTGAAACGGTGCAGGGTGCCGTCTTCGGTCAGCACATAGGCATTCTGGGGCTTGGCCGGATCAAGCACGAAGTCCACCCGCCGGAAGGGCAGGGTGACGCGGGTGAAGTGGGGCGCATCCGAAGGGGCCACCACGACAAGGCCGTCAGCGCCATAGTTGCCAAGGAAGGCCTGCATGCCCTTCACGCCCAGCAGTGTGCCGGTCTTGCCCTTCGGGAAATCAGCAGGATAGGGCAGAAGCGCGAATTCGGGCTTTGCGCCATCGGTCTTCACCGTCAGGACGCCGTCTTCGCAGCCCGCCGCCAGATAGGCGCCGGAGAAAGCCTCGCCATGAATGCCGGGGCAGGAAGCAAGATCCGACACCGGTTTGCCATCGGCCGAAAAGGCCTGCAGCCCGAGGCGCGGCAGGCTTGACGCGCCTTCCGGCTTTTCCTTTGCCGAAACGGTCGAGAGCACATAATCGCCGAACACGGCCACAAAGCCATGGTGCGCAACCTCCTGCGGGAAGGTGCGCATCTGCGGATCGCCGCCGAGCAGGCCCTTCACATCCGCAAGCGCCGCCTTGGCGTCCTTGTCGAAATTGATGGCCAGCACACCGGAATGCTCAACCACATGCACCGGATTGCCACCCTCCATGGAGGTGTTCAGCAGTGCCGGATCGCTGACCTCGATATCCGCGTGGTCGCCGTGGCTTTCCAGTGTGATGCCGCTTTTCAGGAAATCGGCGCGGTTCGCCTCAGCCTGCACCACGGCAATGCCTGCCCCATCACCGAAGGGATAAAGCCGGGCGCGGCTTTTGACTTCGAAGGTCCAGCGCTGATCCGGCTTGTCCAGATCCAGAGCCGTGATCTTGCCGGTGGAATGATCGCCAACGAAAACGCGCCAATGGCCCTGGGCGGTCTCGTTCGCCCGAACCATCGTCCCGCCAGCGGCCAGCGCCATCATCGCCAGCGCAATGGCTGTCGTCTGCCTGAGCATTGCATACTCCTGTAATGTTATTTTATAACATTTTCACTTAAAGCAGAAGGAGGAGCTTTGGCAAGGGGCGGTGTGTGCGTTTGTTCCTGCAGAGAGTTCCGGATTTTGCGGTGAGTTACCCACCTGTGCCGGGACCTATTATGGACGGGAAGCAGTGGCCGCCTGACAGGTCCCGGCTCGCGTTGTGTTTGGCCGGGATGACTATGGATGGGTGTCAGGTGTCTCGAACACCTCAAATCCTTCCGGCTCTATGCGCTGTCACCCCTCGCTGAGCATCAGCCTGGGGTCTACCAGCCGGTCGAAATCTTCGGCGGAGATGTAGCCGAGGTCGAGGCAGGCGGCTTTCAGGGTCATGTCATGCTCATAGGCGTGATGAGCGGCCTTGGAGGCCTTGTCATAGCCGATGTGCGGGCTGAGGGCGGTGACCAGCATCAGCGAGTTTTCGACATAGCCGGCGATACGGGCTTCGTTTGCCTCCATGCCTTCCACCATGAATTTGCGGAAGCTGGTGCAGCCATCGGCCAGCATCCGGGTGGACTGGAGCACGGCGTTGATCATCAACGGCTTATAGACGTTCATCTCCAGATAGCCGCTGGCCCCGCCCATGCCGACCGCCACGTCATTGGCCATCACCTGAATGCAGAGCATGGCCATGGCCTCGCACTGGGTGGGATTGACCTTGCCCGGCATGATGGAGGATCCCGGCTCGTTGGCCGGCAGGATCAGTTCGAACAACCCGCAGCGCGGGCCGCAGGCGAGCAGGCGGATGTCATTGGCGATCTTGAAGAGAGAGCCTGCCGTGGTCTTCAGTGCCCCATGCAGCATCACCAGCCCGTCATGGGCGCCCTGAGCGGCAAATTTGTTGGGTGCGGTGATGAAGGGCAGGCCGGTCAGCGCCGCGATGCGGGCCGCTGCTCCTTCGGCAAAGCCCTTGGGCGCGTTGAGGCCCGTGCCCACAGCCGTGCCGCCAAGCGCCAGCTTGTAGACATCGGGCAGGGCGCCGGCGATGCGGTCGAGGTTCTCGTCCAGCATCTCCACATAGCCGGAGAATTCCTGACCAAGGGTCAGCGGAACCGCATCCTGCAGGTGGGTGCGGCCGATCTTGATGATGTGGTCCCAGGCCTTGGCCTTCTTGTCCAGCGCATCGCGCAGTGCCTTCACCGCAGGCAGAACGCGTGTCTTCACCGCAATGGCTGCTGCCATGTGCATGGCGGCGGGGAAGGTGTCATTGGACGACTGGGACATGTTGACGTGGTCATTGGGATGCACCGGCTTCTTGGAGCCGAGCGCTCCACCTGCCACCTCGATGGCGCGGTTGGAGATGACCTCGTTGACATTCATGTTGGTCTGGGTGCCGCTGCCGGTCATCCAGACATGCAAGGGAAGTGTTCGTCCAGCTTGCCTTCACTCACTTCCCGCGCTGCAGCAATGATGAGGGCAGCAAGGTCCGGGCTGAGGTGGCCCAGGTCCCGGTTGGTCTCGGCGGCTGCCTGCTTGAGAATGCCATAGGCGTGGATGATCTCGACGGGCATCAGCTCGGTGCTGATGTTGAAATAGGTCAGCGACCTTTGCGTCTGAGCGCCCCAGTAACGGTCGCTCTCGACGCTGATTTCACCCATGCTGTCAGTTTCCCGGCGCATTTTTTGCTCCATCCAAGGGGTTTCCGCGTCCCGCTTCAGTCCTGCGCCACGCAGCCTGCTTTGGCAACCGGAAAAGCCATCCTCATTTTGCTCTTGCAACTCATTCGCAAGTAGCTATCTTAAATGCAAATCGTTCTTAAAAGCATTTGCCTTTTGCGGTGCAGCGCGTAGGCTGGAGATGAAAGGAACCCCGATGCTTTTGACAAGACGTGGTTTTATCGGGAGGACGGCTCTTGCTGCGGGCGGCTTGGTTGCCGCGGCCTCCGGAGTGACTGGCTTTTCCGGCTCTGCGCGAGCGGCAACGCAGCTGACGGTAAGCGCGACGACCGGTATGATATCGGACACGGCATCCGTGATCGGCGGCGATCTTGTCTCTGTCTCCGCATTGATGGGGCCGGGGGTTGATCCGCACGGTTACCGGCAGACGCGCAGCGATATTGTCGCCATGGCACGGGCGGATCTGGTGCTGCGCCACGGGCTCCATCTGGAAGCCCAGATGGAGGAGTTTTTCGCGGACCTCTCCCGCAAGGGCAAGGTGGTTGCGGTGGCGGAGACCATAGACCCGTCGCAGTTGCTTTCCCATGCGGACTATCCGGGCCGCTATGATCCGCATGTCTGGATGGACCCTGAACTCTGGAAGACCGTATCTGCCGCCATTGCCGCGGCGCTGAAAACGGCACTGCCGGATCAGGCCGGGGATGTTGACGCCCGGCTGGGGGCTTTTCTGGGTGAGCTGGACGCACTGGATGCCTATGCGATGCAGGTGCTGGACAGCGTGCCCGAGAACGCAAGGGTTCTGGTGACGGCTCATGATGCCTTCAGTTATTTCGGCCGTGCTTATGGCTTCGAGGTTCTGGGCATTCAGGGCATCTCCACAGAAAGCGAAGCCGGTCTTTCCCGTATTGCCGAACTGGTGGACACGCTGGTCGAGCGCAAGATCGGTGCTGTCTTTGTCGAAAGCTCCGTGCCGGACCGCAACATGAAGGCGCTGATCGAAGGCGCCGATGCCCGGGGCCACAAGGTGGTCATCGGTGGCGAGCTCTTCTCGGACGCCATGGGGCAATCCGGCACTTATGAAGGCACGTATCTGGGCATGATCGACCATAACGTCACGACCATTGCGGCAGCCCTTGGGGGCAAGGTGCCGGAGCGTGGCCGGCTGGGAAAACTGCAGGCGGCTGGCTGAGTGGAAGGACAGGACAAGATGATCCCGGTGAAGATCGAAAAGACGGCAAATTGCAGTTTGCGGCAGCATGAGCCACGGGCTGTGGCGATCCGGGATCTGTCGGTCTCCTATGGCGGCAAGCCTGCGCTTCTGGGCATTGCTGTGGATGTGGAAGCTGCATCCATGACGGCCATCATCGGTCCCAACGGGGCGGGCAAATCGACCTTGCTCAAGGCAGCGCTCGGCATCGTGCCGCGCCTGTCCGGCACGGTGGACATGTTCGACCAGCCTTTTGCGAAAGTTCGCCAGCGTGTCGCTTATGTGCCGCAGCGGGCGTCCGTCGATTGGGACTTTCCGGCCCGTGCCGAGGACGTTGTGATGATGGGCCTGTCGCGGGAGCTTGGCCTTCTCGGGCGTATCCGCCAGCACCACCGGGATTTCGTCATGCACTGCCTTGAGCGGGTTGGCATGGCAGGCTTTGCGGACCGTCAGATCGGCCAGTTGTCCGGCGGCCAGCAGCAGCGCGTTTTCCTTGCCCGGGCGCTGGCACAGAAGGCGGATCTCTATCTGCTGGATGAGCCCTTTGCCGGTGTGGATGCGGCGACGGAACGGGCGATCATCGGGGTCTTGAAAGCCCTGCGGGACGAGGGCCGGACAGTGGTCTGCGTGCATCATGATCTTTCTACCGTTCCGGTCTATTTCTCCCACGTGCTCGTCATCAACATGCGCCTGATCGCGCAAGGACCGGTGGACGAAGCCTTCACTCCCGCCATTCTTCAGCGCGCCTACGGCGGACGCCTCGATGAAACGGCGCTCAAACCCTCCGCTTCGCCCCGGCTTGATCTGGCACTGGAAACGGGGAGGTGAGGGTGTCCAGTTGGGCAAATTCGCTAGTGTGCGTCATAGCCTCTCAGCCCCCTCCCCACCTCGGGAGAGAATGCGGATTCCGGGCTGTGGCTTTGGCACTAACCCCTCTCCCCCTTGAGGGGGAGATGCCCCCGGCAGGGGGCAGAGGGGGTAGGGGCCTCCCGGTTCGCTTGAGAAGTGGTGTCATGCGGAAGCGCTGCCACCCCCTCTGTCTGCTGGCGCAGACATCTCCCCCTCAAGGGGGAGAGGGGCGCTGCGGCGGATCGTTTTTGCCCTGCCTTTGTTTCCCGCAGAGCCCCCCACCCCTTACCCCTCCCCACCAGGGGGGCGGAGAGGTCTTGCCTGAAGGCGGCCAAGTACCCGCCGGAGGCTGCTCATGACTGAGGTCCTGTCCAGCTTCCTCTCTGCGCTGATGATGCAGGCAGGCTACAACGCGGCGCTGGTTGGTGTTGGTGCAAGCCTTCTTGGGGCGGCGGCGGGGAGTACCGGCACGTTCCTGTTCCTGCGCAAGCGGGCGCTGATCAGCGATGCCAGCGCTCATGCGACACTGCCGGGCATTGCAGTGGCGTTTATGGTGATGGTGGCTCTGGGCGGTGATGGCCGGTCACTGCCGGGATTGCTCGTGGGTTCGGCGCTCTCCGCTGGTCTTGGGCTGCTCGCCGTTACTGCGCTGACCCGCTACACCCGCCTCGCCGAGGATACGGCGATTGGCGCGGTGCTGTCGGTGTTCTTCGGCTTTGGCATCGTGCTGCTGACGGTCATTCAGGTGACGGGAACCGGCCGTCAGGCTGGGCTGGAAGGCTTTCTACTTGGGTCCACGGCGGGCATGCTGTTCAGTGATGCTGTGCTGATTGCCTGCGGCGGTGCCATTTGCGTGCTGGTGATGCTCATCTTCCGCCGGCCCATGCTGCATGTCTGCTTTGATCAGGGGCATGCGGAAACCATAGGCATCCGCACTGGCCTTGCTGATGGGGTGATGCTCGGGCTCATGCTTGCGGTGACCGTGACGGGTCTGAAGCTCGTCGGGCTGGTACTCATCGTCGCCCTGCTGATCATTCCTGCTGCGACGGCCCGGTTCTGGAGTGAGCGGGCAACCGTCATTCTTGCGCTTGCAGCCCTATTCGGCGCACTGGCTGGCTATATTGGCTCGGCACTTTCTGCGGCCGCACCGAATGTTCCGGCAGGACCGGTGATCGTGCTGACAGCAGCGGCCTTCTTCACCGCTTCCCTGCTCATGGCCCCGCGCCGGGGATTGGTGGCATCTGTGCTGGCGCGGGCAAGGCAACGGCGCCGTTTGCTGCTGCGGCAAGGTGTGCTGACGCTAGCGCAGCACGGCATCATCCATGATCCTCGTCTTTTGCAGGCTCTTTCCCGTGCGGGTCTTCTGGCGGCTGACCGGATGCTCAACGATGAAGGCCGGGCGCTGGCGCAGATGCTGGCTCAGGACGAAGCGCGCTGGGCCGCGTTGCAGGCAGGCGGCGCGAGCGAGGATGTCATGTCGCGCTATGACGGTGTCCGTCTGATCAGCAGTTTATTGTCCGCAGGCGAACTCGCGCAGCTGGACAGGCACACTGTCTCCTCATCCGTGGAGGTGCGCCATGGGGGTGAAATGTTCGGTGCAGAGTTCGTGCAGTTCAGTCTGACGCCACTGCTCATCGGCACGCTGGCCGCGCTAGCCTGCGCCCTGCCGGGCAATTTCCTCATCCTGCGCCGGGAGGCGATGATTGGCGACGCCATTTCCCATGTGGTGCTGCCGGGCATTGTCGTAGCCTTTCTGATCACAGGCCAGATTTCCACCTGGCCAATGATGCTGGGTGCGGGCGGGGCGGCGCTTGTTGCCGTGGTGCTGATCGAGCTGCTGCGCCGTTACGGCCGGATGGAGCCAGGCGCCGCGATGGGCGTTGTCTTTACCACGCTGTTCGCCGCCGGTGTTCTGCTGCTGGAACAGAGCAACACCAGCACGGTGCATCTGGATGTGGAGCACGCGCTCTATGGCAATCTGGAAAGCCTGATCTGGCTGGATGCGGAAGGCTGGGGCTCACTTCTGGACTCGCAGGCGCTGGCCGGTCTGCCGCCGGAGCTTCTGCGCATGGCGGGCGTCATGGTCGCGGTCTTTCTGCTCATGGGCCTGTTCTGGCGGCCATTGGTGCTGATGACCTTTGATGAAGGTTATGCGGCTGCACGCGGGCTGCCGGTCACGCTGCTCAGTCTCGGGCTGGTCACGCTTTCTGCGGTGGCGGCTGTCGCCGCCTTTGATGCGGTTGGGTCGATCATCGTCATTGCCATGTTCATCTGCCCGCCCGCCACGGCGCGGCTGATGACGAACCGGCTGACCGCCCAGGTGGGGCTGAGCCTTGTGATCGCCGCCCTGGCTGCCATCACCGGCTATGTGCTGGCAGGCTATGGCCCGCTTTGGCTGGGGGCTAATAATTCCGTCAGCGCGGCGGGGATGATTGCCACTGTCTCTGGGCTTTTCCTTGCGGCGGCCGCCGTCTTGGGCCGCCACCGCAAGGGGCTTTCGCGGGCTTGAACTCTCGCGTCAGGCTGGTGACACCATGGCCGCGATCATGTCGTGCAGCTGGATGGTGCCGAGTTTCCGTCCATCGGGGCGCACCACGATGGCGGCTGTCTCGCTGGTTTCAGAGAAGAGCCTTGCGGCATCTTCCAGCAGGCTGCCGCTGGGGATCGTCAGATCCGTTTCTGCCAGTTCGCCCTTGCGCATGATGGTGTTGACCTTCAGCACCCGGCCACGGTTCACCTCGCGCACGAAATCGGCGATGTAGCTGTCAGCCGGACGCAGCACGATTTCCTGACCGGTGCCGTCCTGCACGATCTCGCCATCGCGCAGAATGGCGATGCGGTCGCCAAGACGCAGGGCCTCGTCCAGATCGTGGGTGATGAAGACGATGGTCTTCTTCAGCTCCTGCTGCAGGTCCAGCAGAACCTTCTGCATGTCCATGCGGATCAGCGGGTCGAGGGCCGAGTAGGCCTCGTCCATCAGCAGGATACCCGCATCATTGGCCAGCGCCCGGGCAAGGCCGACACGTTGCTGCATACCGCCCGAAAGCTGATTGGGGTAATAGTCCTCATAGCCTTCCAGCCCGACGCGTGTCAGCCAGTGAGCGGCCCGCTCCTTGGCCTCACGCTCAGGAACTCCCTGGATCTCGAGGCCGTAAATGGTATTGCGCAGCACAGTCCGGTGCGGCAGCAGGGCGAATTTCTGGAACACCATCGCCGTCTTGTGGCGGCGGAAGCCGCGCAGCTGCTGGGGGACATGGTGCACACGTCCTGCCCCTCGAACAGGACTTCGCCCGCCGTCGGCTCGATCAGCCTGTTGATGTGCCGGATCAGGGTGGATTTGCCCGATCCGGACAGTCCCATGACCACCTGAATGCGCCCGGCGGGCATGGTCAGGTTGATGTCCTTCAGACCCAGGATGTGGTTGTGCTTGTCGTTCAGCTCGGTCTTGGAAATGCCTTGACGTACAAGGTCCATCACGCTGGCCGGGTTCGGGCCGAAGACCTTGTAAAGGCCGCGCAGCTCAATTCCTGCTGTGCTCGCCTCCTCATCCGGATCGTCGGCCGGTGTGGTGTTCAGCTGATCAGCCATGGGTGGCCTCCATGTGTTTCTGCATGCGCTTGCCATAGGCCTGGGTGGACCTGTCGAAGATGATGGCAATGGCGACGATGGCGAGGCCGTTGAGAATGCCCATGGTGAAGAACTGGTTGGTGATGGCCTGAAGCACCGGCTGGCCAAGCCCCCGCACGCCGATCATCGACGCAACGACCACCATGGAAAGGGACATCATGATGCACTGATTGATGCCGGCCATGATGGTGGGCAGCGCAAGCGGCAGCTGCACGTCCTTCAGTTTCTGCCAGGACGAAGAGCCAAAGGCATCGGCGGCTTCCAGCACATCGGCGCTGACAAGCCGGATGCCCAGATTGGTGAGGCGGATCATGGGCGGGATGGCGTAGATGACCACCGCGATCACGCCGGGAACCTTGCCGAGGCCGAAAATCATCACCACGGGAATGAGGTAGACGAAGACCGGCATGGTCTGCATCAGATCAAGCACCGGGTTGATGAAGGCCTGCAGCCTGTCCGAGCGGGCCATGGCGATGCCGATGGGAATGCCGAGCACGACCGCTGTCAGGGTACACACCGCCACCATTGCCATGGTGCGCATGGTGTCATCCCACATGCCGAGCACGCCGATCAGCACAAGCGCCACAAGGCTGCCCGCCGTGACGCGCAGACTGCGGCTAAGCAGGAACACCAGAGCCAGAATGCCTGCCATGACAAGAGGCCAGGGGAGTCCAGCAGCAGGTTCTCGATGCCGATGAGAAGCAGGCGCAGTGGCTCGAAGGCCTGTTCCAGCGCCTCGCCATAGTTCCGCGTGAAGTCCAGAAACCCCGCATCAATCGTTTGCCGCAGGGCACGCAATGTGCCGCGGCTGAGCGAGGGAAAGTCGAAAAGATCCATTTCTTGTTCCTCTTTGCACCCGTTTCTGCCCGCAGCCTGACGGTGCGGGCAGAGGCTCAGGGCAAACCGGCAGGGCGGGCTGCATTGATGCAGACACCCGTCTCCTGCCGGTTCATCAGGTGTCTTCTCAGAGGGCGGACTTCACCTTTTCCGCCACTTCCGGCGAAACCCAGGTGCTCCAGACTTCCGGCTTGTTTTCGAGGAACCAGAAGGCGCCGTCCTCATTGGTGGCCTGGTTGTCGGTCATCCACGCCAGAACTTCGCCAGCGGTCTTGTTGTCCCAGGAGCGGGCCTTGACGTAATCCATGGCCACGCCTGCCTTGTCCGCGAATTCCTTGGTCACAACGGTGTAGACCGGTGACTTGTCCCAGTTGTTGGGCTTGGGGTCGAGACAGCCGGAGATGGCGGTGCAGCGCTCCCACTCGGCAGCGTCGTGCTTCACGCCAAGATCAAGCCGCGTCATTTCATACTTGCCGAGGATGGGTGTCGGTGCCCAGTAATAGCCGAGCCAGCCTTCCTTGCGCTCGAAGGCGCGGGAGATCGAACCGTCAAGACCTGCGGCAGAGCCGGTGTCGACCAATTCGAAACCTTTGCTCTCCACGTCGAAGGCCTTGTACAGGTTGGTGGTGAGCGTCTGGCAGGCCCAACCTGACGGGCAGTTGAAGAATGCGCCCTTGGACTTGTCTTCTGCGCCGGGGAACAGTTCCGGCTTTGCCAGCGCATCGGCCAGGGTCTTGATGTTGTGCTCTTCAGCCAGATAGGTGGGGATCCAGAAACCTTCCACGCCGCCTTCGGACAGGACTTCGCTTCCGACGATCATCTTGCCTTCCTCGACTGCCTTGTCGAGGGGCTCCTGAATGGTGTTCACCCAGAGCTCCGGAGCCATGTCCGGCTCACCCTTTTCCGTCATCGATGTGAAGGTCGGCACCGTGTCGCCGATCACGAGCTCGACCTCGCAGCCGTAGCCTTCTTCCAGAATGATCTTGTCGATATGGGCAATGGCACCCGCTGAAGGCCAGTTCATTTCGGCCAGACTTACCTTGCCGCATTCTTCGGCAGCTGAGGCGCCGGACATGCCAAGGCCGATCAGGGCTGCGCCCGTCAGCAGAAGTGTCTTTGTCATTGTCAGTCTCCTGTTGGTCGTCATCCGCAGGCTTGCCTGCAGCGCGAAAGCCATCACGATCCAGGATCACGTGATGGCAAAAAGGTCATGCCAGGCGGTTCAAGTTCCGCCCGCGATTGAAAATCGCTGGCATTTCTGAAATATCGATCCTGAATTTAGGGTCGATGAGGCTATACATAGTCTGCTTGATATTTATGTCAAGGTTTTGACATATTTTAGAATCTGCCAATTCTGGCGGGGTAATCTGAGTTTGAAATTTTTATATTTTTATTGTTCGAGATTTTATATCTATAAGAAAAAAATTGCCTTTTAATTATTGATATATGTGATTTTGAATTGGTGTATTTCGATTTATAAGATCTGTTTTCTTTTCGTTTTGCAGAACTCTAGATCTTGTGGAATTTTATTCCTGTTTGATGGTGTGGCTGGGCCTTGAGCGCTTCCCTTGCCGTTCCTGTGCAACAGGCAGAAGTTGCTGTTCTTTGATTGCTTCAGCATTTGGTTGTCTGGATCAACGAATTGGTGATGTTAAATGCGGAATTTCCGCCGCGTTAGGAGACTCTACTCAGCTACTACGTATTTTCCCCTGTGAAGGGGTGCAATGCATGCTGAACGTCTTGTCCTGTATCGCGGTCGAACACGACCTGCGCTACGTCGCGCTGGCCGCAATCGTCTGTGTTTTCGGGTCTTTCCTGTCGATGCGCATCTACACGCGCATGCGCAGGAGTGACGGTTCACGCCGGTGGCTCTGGCTGTTCCTTGGTGCGCTCGTCGCGACCAGCACGATCTGGACCACCCATTTTGCGGCTATGCTGGGCTACCTCGTCCCGTTCGAGCGCTCATTTGCGCCTGGCCTGACCGCAGCCAGCTTTGCAGTCTTGTTCCTTTGCGTCTGCTTTGCGTTCAGTGTGTCTCTGCGCTCTCCGGCGGGGCTGACGATCGAGCTGGGCGGAGTGCTTTTTGGCCTTGGCATCGCGATCATGCATTACACCGGCATGGCTGCATTTCTCGTTCCGGGCATCATCACCTGGGAGCCATCCTATGTGCTGTCATCCGTGCTGCTCGGTGGCTTGTTCGGAGGCCTTGCCTTCAACCGCGCATCCCGGCCCGTGACGCGCTTCTGCCGGTCAGGAGCGATGGTGGCGATGGTTTTGGCAATCGTCTCCATGCACTTCACAGGCATGGATGCGATGACGATCACACCGCTGGCAGGCATTGATATTCCGCCCCAGGCCATGCCGGATGAGTACATGCTGGCAACGGTGATCGGTGTTACCACCCTCTTGCTGGTGACGGTCGGCTCGTCCTACACCATTGACCGTTTCTCCATGCAGGAGGCAACGGAGCGCTATCAGCATCTGACCCAGTTTGATGCTCTAACGGGTCTGCCGAACAAGCTCTGGGCTGAAGGCAAGCTTGCCGAACTTCTGAGCAGCGCCATACGTGGCAACGACAAGGTTGCGGTCTACACCATTGATCTGGAAGAATTCGCCATGATCAACGCCGCACATGGCGAGGTTACTGGAGATGCGGTGCTGCGGGAAGTCGGCTTGCATCTCAATGATGCCCTGCTGGCCGATGAATACACCGCCCGTCTGCCGGGCGCGCAGTTTCTTCTGATCAAGACAGGGGTCTTTGGCCGCCATGAAGCCAGCGCCGCTGCGGTGCGGCTGCAGAAGCTGGTGGCCGGACCACACATGACACCGGCAGGCACGCTCACCCTGCGCAGTGCCGTGGGCTATGCACTTTTTCCTGAAGACGGGCTGGATGCTCCGGCTTTGATGACAAGGGCAAGCCTTGCAGCGCAGGAGGCCCTGCGTGGCGGCAGCGGGGAGGTTCGCCGCTATAAGGCCGGCCTCGACGATGACGTGCGCCATCAGGCGCGGTTGGCAATTGACCTGAGGAGCGCCGTTTCGGGCGACCAGCTGGAGCTTTATTACCAGCCGCAGAACTGCACCAGCACCCGGTCTCTCGTTGGCTTCGAAGCGCTGGTCCGCTGGCACCATCCCACCCTTGGCATGGTGTCTCCGGGGAGTTCATCCCGGTTGCCGAGCGTACAGGGCTGATTTCGGAGATCGGGGAATATGTCCTGCGCCGTGCCTGCGCCGATGCGGCTGGCTGGCCGGGGGATACAAGGTCGCGGTCAATGTCGCAGCCTATCAGCTGACGCGTATCGACCTGCCCGCTCTTGTCGATGAAGTGTTGAAGGAGACGGGACTTGCGCCGGCGCGTCTCGAAATCGAGCTGACCGAAAGCGGGCTGATCGCCGATCACGCCCGCGCGCTGGCGACCATCACCCGGCTCAAGGCGTTGGGTGTTTCCATTGCCATGGATGACTTCGGAACCGGCTATTCCTCGCTGGCGCTGCTGCAGCACTTTCCCTTCGACAAGATCAAGATTGACCGCAGTTTTATTACCGATGTAGCCAACCGGCCCCGTGCTGCCGCCATCGTGCGTGCAGCCTTGCTGATTGCCGAGAGCATGAACATTCCGGTTCTGGCCGAAGGCGTGGAGAACGAGGAAGAGTTCGCCTATCTGCGGGATGCCGGATGCCCGGCTGTGCAGGGCTTCCTTTTCGGGCGGCCCATGCCATTGTCGTCGGCGCAAACGCTCATGTTGCGCGAGCAGTTGCGGGCGGCCTCCTCTGGCGGATCTGCCGGAGGTTCTGATGGCGCGGTGCAAATGGCTGAGACTGGGCGGCTGGCGAGCTGATTTTTGCGGCTGGCGGGCACTTTCCACTTTGCGGCAGCATTGTGGCAAGGCATGATCCGGCGCAACTGTGAAAGCCAAGGTGCCGCCGTCATGAAACCCGTCGTTCCCTTCATTGCCCGCATATCTGCCGAAGAACGCGCGGAGTGGATGGTGCAGTTTGAAAGGCTGATGCCGCAGATCGACGTGCGCCCGCTGGCGAGCATGGATGCAGCAGAACGCCTGTCGGCACGCGTGGCCATTGTCGCCAATCCGGATCCTTCTCACCTGCATGAACTGCCTGGCCTTGTTTGGGTGCAGAGCCTTTGGGCCGGGGTGGAGCGGCTGCTGGGGGAGCTGATCGACACGGACTTCGCGATTGTCCGCATGACCGATCCGCAGCTGGCGGAAACCATGGCCGAGGCAGTGCTGGCCTTCTCGCTCTATCTGCATCGGGATATGCCGCTCTATCTGGCGCAACAGCGCGAAAGGATCTGGGCGGAAGCCCTGCCGCGGCTTGCGGCTGACCGGCACATAGGCATCCTCGGGCTGGGCAATCTGGGCAAGGCTGCGGCCCGGCGGCTGGTGGCCAACGGTTTCCCGGTCAGCGGGTGGAGCCGTACCCCGGCAGAAGTCGAGGGCGTCGCGTGTTTCAGCGGTGAGGCGGGGCTGGAGCGGGTACTGTCGCGCTCGGATATCGTTGTGGTGCTGCTGCCGCTGACGCCGGATACGCGTGGCCTACTCAACACGGCTCGCCTCGCCATGCTGCCGCGTGGGGCCGGACTCATCAACTTTGGCCGGGGGCCGATCGTCGATCAACCCGCATTGTTGACCGCTCTTGATGAGGGGCAGGTCTCCCATGCGGTACTGGATGTCTTTGCGCAGGAGCCGCTGCCGGCGGACAATCCCTGCTGGAGCCATCCATCCATCACCGTGCTGCCGCACATCAGCGCACCAACAACGCCAGCGACGGCGGCGAAGATTGTGGCGGCCAATCTGGCGGCCTATTTCGAGCGTGGAGAGATCCCGCCGGCGGTGGACCGCCAGCGGGGCTATTGATCAGCCGTTCAGCAGGTTTTCCAGGTCGGCGAAGTCACTGAAGGCGGCTTCATGCGGCAGGGCCGTCACCGCGCTCTTGCGGTAGCCTTCGGTGAAGAGGAAGAAGCGCGCCTTGGCCGCCACGGCGGTTTCGGCATCCACTTCGCTATCCCCCACATAGATGAAGCCCGGATCTTCCGGCGAAAGCGCCAGCACCTTGGCTGCATAGGCAAGTGGGGCGGGATCCGGCTTGCGGGTGCTCAGGGTGTCTCCCGTTACGACCACGTCGAAGAAATCGCTCCAGCCGAGGGCTGCCACCAGATTGTGCGTCGGTGCGCCGGGCTTGTTGGTGCACAGCCCCAGACGAATGCCGCGTGCCTTCAGCGCGTGAAGGGCGGCTTCCACGCCCGGGAAGGGCGGGTTGGCGCTGCCAGGGGCCTCGGCATAGAGCTCTTCAAAGCGCTCCACACGTTCTGCCAGCAGAGCCGCATCGCCGCTGATGCCGCGGGCTGCCAGGGCTCTTTCGACGAAGCGCGCTGCGCCGTTGCCGATGTAACTGCGTGCCTCGGTAACGGAGAGCGGGGCAAGGGCAAGCTCGGTCATCAGCGCATTGCCGATGTCCGCGATGGCCTGCACGCTGTCGACCAGCGTGCCGTCCAGATCGAAAATGACCGCCTTCATGCTTTCGCTGCCGCGTTGCCAGCGCTGCGGATGGCTTCGATCTGCGCCGCATAGTGGGAGGCAGTCTCCGGCGTGCCGCCCTTGAACACGGCGGAACCGGCCACCAGCACATTGGCACCGGCTGCCGTCACCAGCGGAGCGGTTTCCGGCGTGACGCCACCATCCACCTCGATATCAATCGGGCGGTTGCCGATCATGGCCTTGATGCGGGCGATCTTGTCCACCACGGCAGGTATGAATTTCTGTCCGCCAAAGCCAGGGTTGACGCTCATGACCAGCACCAGATCCAGCCGGTCGAGCACATATTCGATTACGCTTTCCGGCGTGGCCGGGTTCAGCGATACGCCCGCCTTCTTGCCCAGATTGCGGATGGCCTGCAGCGAGCGGTCGAGGTGGGGACCTGCCTCTGCATGCACGGTGATGATGTCTGAGCCGGCCTTGGCGAAGGCTTCCAGATAGGCGTCGCATGGGGCGATCATCAGGTGGGTGTCGAACACCTTGGTGGTGTGCGGACGCATGGCGGCGATGATGTCCGGGCCAAAGGTGATGTTGGGCACGAAATGACCATCCATCACGTCCAGGTGGATCCAGTCGGCACCGGCGCCGTCGATGGCGCGGATCTCGTCACGCAGGCGCGAGAAATCGCTGGCCAGCATGGAGGGTGCAATCAGGGTGTGGCTCATGGTGTCACTCCACAAGGATGGCCAGCATTTCTGCTCGCCTGTTCCGGGGCTGGTGCCCTTTGTCGATAGGATTGCCGCACTGCGGCATAGGCGAGGGTAGCCTCAGCGGCGGCGCCTGTCACCCTCTTTCTTGCGAAAAGCCGCAGCGGCGTCTTATTCGCCGCAGATCACTGTCTTCGTGCCCCATTCCCTGCAGCGGGCGTTGAGGGCAGGAGAGAGTGGCCGGTCGGTGAAAAAGGTGTCGATCTCGCTCAGCGAGGCGATGCGCACAGGGGCGCCGCGCAGGAACTTGGAGTGGTCGCTGACCAGAAATGTCTTGCGCGCCTGCTGGATGATGGTCTGGCTGACGCCGACCTCCTGAATGTCGAAGTCCAGCAGATCGCCATCTTCATCCAGTGCCGAGCAGCCGATCACGGCAAAATCGAAGCGGAACTGTTCAATGGTGCGCATGGTCAGCGTGCCGACCAGACCGCCGTCGGTGCGCCGCAGAGCCCCGCCAGCCACAATGACCTGACAGTCGGGATTGGCGGCGAGAATATTGGCAACATTCATGTTGTTGGTCACCGCCATGAGATTGCGGTGGTGAAGCAGAGCGCGGGCAACCGCTTCCGTGCTGGTGCCGATGTTGAGAAATACGGAAGCGTTTTCCGGAATGGCCTTCGCGCAAGCCTCTGCAATGGCGGCTTTCGCTTCGCGGTTCAGGCTGCGCCGGTCTTCATATCCGATATTGGATACGCCAGATGGCAGGATCGCCCCGCCGTGCACCCTCTCCAGCCGGCCGCTGTCGGCGAGATCGGCAAGATCCCGCCGGATGGTCTGCACAGTCACGCCGAAATGGGCCGCGAGACCTTCGACGGTGACTTTCCCCTGCTGGCGGGCGAGTTCGAGAATCTCGGGCTGGCGGAAGCTCTGGGACACGGCACATTCCTTTTTGGATGCGCAATATGTTCGGTTTGGTTCCTTTTTTCAAGTTTCAGGCGATAGGGCGAATGCTTGCCGGAGATGCGCCGGTTTTTCCGCGGTGCGGGAAGGAGGGTGCGATGCACAAGAAATACATGCTGTTATGCAGCATGGCCTTTTCGCACTGCGTTTCGCTTGGCCGGTACCAGGCAAGTGATTGACCTTACGTGAGAAAACAAAAACGAACAGAAACGAAAATCAACGATTGACGAAAGCCTGCGTCTTGTGGTTCGTTTGTTTTCACAAATGTCCGGTTTCAGGAGGCCTTTGCCCGTGACGTCGCAGCAGGACCAGGTGGTCGATCTCTTTATCATCGGTGGCGGCATCAATGGCTGCGGCATTGCCCGTGATGCAGCGGGGCGCGGCCTGTCCGTGGCGCTGGCCGAGATGAACGACCTGGCATCGGCCACCTCTTCGGCCTCCACCAAGCTGTTCCATGGCGGGTTGCGGTATCTCGAGTATTTCGAGGTCCGGCTGGTGCGCGAGGCGCTGATTGAACGCGAGACGCTGCTGGAAGCCATGCCCCACATCAGCTGGCCCATGCGTTTCGTGCTGCCCTATCACAAGGACATGCGCTTTGAGGGCGAGACGCCTACGTCAAAGCTGTTGAACATGGTGATGCCCTGGATGAAGGGCCGCCGCCCGGCGTGGCTGATCCGCTTTGGCCTGTTCCTCTATGACAATCTGGGCGGCCGCAAGATTCTGCCCGGCACGACGACAGTTGATCTGAAGTCAGGTCCCGAGGGTGAGCCGCTTCAGGACCGCTTTGCCAAGGCCTATGAATATTCCGACTGCTGGATCGAGGACTCGCGCCTTGTGGTGCTGAATGCCCGTGATGCCAAGGCGCGTGGCGCCGAGGTGATGGTGCGCACCCGCGTTATCTCCGCCGAGCGGTTGGATGGCCTCTGGTCGATTGAGCTGGAAGACTGCAACACCGGCGCCCGCACCAGCCGCAAGGCGAAGATGCTGGTCAATGCTGGTGGCCCGTGGGTCGGAGACGTGATCCGTAACACTGTGCGCTCCAATTCGCAGGACAGCGTGCGTCTGGTGCGCGGCAGCCATATCGTTACGAAGAAACTCTTCGATCACGGCAAGTGCTACTTCTTCCAGGGCGAGGATGGCCGGATCATCTTCGCCATTCCTTATGAGACGGACTTCACCCTCATTGGCACCACGGATGCCGACCATCCGGAGCCGGGTGTCAAGCCGGTTTGCACGGACGCGGAACGAGACTATCTGCTGAAATTCGCTTCCGGCTATTTCAAGCGCCCGGTGACGGTTGATGATATCGTCTGGAGCTATTCCGGTGTGCGTCCGCTTTACAACGATGGTGCCAAGTCGGCGACGGCGGCGACCCGCGATTACGTGCTGAAGGTGGAAGAGACTGGCGGTGCGCCGCTTCTCAACGTCTTCGGGGGCAAGATCACCACCTACCGCAAGCTCGCTGAGCATGCGCTGGAAAAGATCGTGCCCTACTTCCCCGGCGCTGCCGGGGCCTGGACAGCCCGTGTGCCGCTTCCGGGCGGCGACTTCCCGGTGCTGGGCGTTCCGAAGCTGATCGGGGATCTGCGCGCCGCGTATCCGTTCCTCGATGAGCGCTGGGCCACGCGCCTGGTGAAGGCCTATGGCACCGAGGCGGCAGGTATTCTGGATGGTGCGGCAAAGGTGGAGGACCTTGGCCGTCACTTCGGATGGAACCTGACCGAGCGGGAAGTCAACTGGCTGATCGATAAGGAATATGCGCGCACCGCAGAGGATGTGGTGTGGCGCAGGTCGAAACTGGGACTTCGTCTGAATGCTGCGGAGGTGGCGGCACTGGACGAGTGGATGAAAAATGCCTGCGCGCTGCGGCTTGGGGAGGTTGCAGCTCAGTAGGAGGAATTGGGAGGAGGGAATACATGACCCTGGTCCTGGAGAATATCTCCAAGGTCGTGGGTGGGCTGACGCACATCCATACAACGAACCTTACCTTACGTGAGGGCAGCATGAACGTCCTGCTTGGACCTACTTTGTCCGGCAAGACGTCACTCATGCGCCTGATGGCCGGCCTTGATCAGCCATCTTCGGGCAAGATCCTCTGGAACGGCACGGATGTGACCGGCGTGCGGGTGCAGGATCGCGCCATCGCCATGGTCTATCAGCAGTTCATCAACTATCCGGCAATGACCGTCTATGACAACATTGCCAGTCCGCTGCGGCTGATGGGCAAGCCTGCTGCGGAAATCGACAGGGCGGTGCGTCAGACCGCCGAGATGATGAAACTCACCCCCATGCTGCAACGCAAGCCCCTCGAACTTTCGGGCGGCCAGCAACAGCGCTGTGCGCTGGCGCGTGCGCTTGTGAAGGATGCAGGTCTGGTGCTGCTTGATGAGCCGCTCGCCAACCTCGACTACAAGCTGCGCGAAGAACTGCGCGTCGAAATCCCGAAGATCTTCGAGGCATCCGGTTCGATCTTCGTCTACGCAACGACGGAACCGGAAGAGGCATTGCTGCTCGGCGGCAACACGGCGACGCTCTGGCAGGGCCGGGTGACGCAGTTTGGCCCGACGCCGGAGGTCTACCGGCGCCCGGTTGATGCCACGACGGCGCGCGTTTTCTCCGATCCTCCAATGAATTTCCTGCAGATCGCCAAAGCCGGTGCCCAGCTTATGTTCGGCGACGGCCAGTCGATTCCGGCCGCCGGAAAACTCTCGGATCTGAGCGACGGACGTTACATCGCAGGCTTCCGCCCCAACCATCTGGAACTGCACCGGCACAGCGCCGATGCCATGGAATTCACCGCGCATCTGATGGTGACGGAGATCACCGGCTCGGAGACTTTCGTGCATCTGGAGCACCATGGCGAGCGCTGGGTCGGACTTGTGCATGGCGTGCATGACCTGACCCTGGGAACGGCGCTCAAGCTCTATCTCGACCCTTCCCATGTCTATGTCTTCGGACAGGACGGTTCGCTGGTGGCGCCGGCCGCCTATGCACTGGCAGCGTGAGGAGGGACCCATGGCCAAGATCACGCTCGACAATCTCGCCCATTCCTACAATCCGCGCCCGAAGAGCGAGGAAGACTTTGCGCTCAAGGAGCTGAACCACGTCTGGAACGATGGTGAAGCCTATGCGCTGCTTGGCTCTTCCGGCTGCGGCAAGTCCACGCTTCTCAACATCATCTCCGGCCTGCTGGTGCCGAGCCAGGGCCGCATCCTCTTCAACGATGCCGACGTCACGGAGAAAGCGACGGCAGAACGCAACATTGCGCAGGTGTTCCAGTTCCCGGTCGTTTACGACACGATGACGGTGCGCGGAAACCTGGCGTTTCCGCTGAAGAACCGGGGGCGAGCGCTGCCTATGTCGCCGAGCGCGTGCAGAAGATTGCCCGCATGATCGGCATGGAAGAGGTGTTGGACCGCAAGGCCCGCGGGTTGACCGCAGATGCCAAGCAGAAGATTTCCCTCGGCCGCGGCATGGTGCGTGAGGACGTCAATGCGCTGCTCTTCGACGAACCGCTGACTGTGATCGACCCGCACATGAAGTGGGAACTCAGAACGCAGCTGAAGTCGCTGCATCACGAGTTCGGCCACACGATGATCTATGTGACGCACGACCAGACCGAGGCGCTGACTTTCGCCGACAAGGTGGTGGTGATGTTTGATGGCCGGGTGGTGCAGATCGGCACGCCGCAGGAACTGTTCGAGCGGCCCGCGCACACCTTCGTCGGCTATTTCATCGGCTCGCCGGGCATGAACCTCATGGATGCCAAGGTCGAGGGCAAGACGGCCTATGTGAACGGGGCAACCATTCCGCTTGGTCACGGCTATTCCGGTCTGAATGGCAAGATACAGATCGGTGTGCGTCCCGAGTTCGTGCGCTTGTCGGAGACTGAAGGCTTGCCGGTGAAGGTGCGCCGCGTCGAGGATGCAGGGCGGCACAAGGTCGTCCGGGCCGAGTTCTTCGGTGCAGACATCAACATCATTGCGGGCGAAAGCGACCCCGTCACATCCGGCATGACCCGCGTGGTGTTCGATCCCGCGCATGTCAATGTCTATGCCGACAGCTGGCGCGTTACGGGGGAGGCCGCCTGATGGAAAAGACAGTCAATCACAAGGCCTGGTTCCTGGTCCTTCCCGTGCTTTTGCTTGTCGCCTTCTCGGCGGTCATCCCGCTGATGACGGTGGTGAACTACTCGGTGCAGGACACGTTCGGCAACAACAAGTTCTTCTGGGCCGGCGTCGAATGGTTCGATGACATGCTGCATTCCCGGCGCCTTTGGGATGCGCTTGGCCGCCAGCTGATCTTCTCGGCCGTGATCCTCGCCATCGAGATCCCGCTCGGCATCTTCATTGCTCTCAACATGCCCAAGCGGGGCTTCTGGGCTTCGTTCTGCCTTGTCCTCATGGCGCTGCCGCTGCTCATTCCGTGGAATGTGGTGGGCACGATCTGGCAGATTTTTGCCCGTGTCGATATCGGCCTCTTGGGCGCAGCCCTTCACAGCCTGGGCATCTCCTACAACTATACGCAGGATGGTGTTGCGGCATGGGCCACAGTCATTGTCATGGACGTCTGGCACTGGACGTCGCTGGTGGCATTGCTGGCCTATGCGGGTCTGCAGTCGATCCCCGACGCCTATTATCAGGCGGCAAAGATCGATCAGGCGAGCCGCTGGAGCGTGTTCCGCTACATCGAGCTGCCCAAGATGCAGGGTGTGTTGATGATCGCCATCCTGCTGCGGTTCATGGACAGCTTCATGATCTACACCGAGCCCTTCGTGGTGACGGGAGGCGGGCCGGGCAACTCGACGACATTCCTGTCCATCGACCTCGTCAAGATGGCTCTCGGCCAGTTTGACTTAGGCCCGGCAGCAGCCTTCTCGATCATGTACTTCCTTGTGATCCTGCTGATTTCCTGGGTGTTCTACACCGTGATGACCAACCTCGACAAAAGGAGGGCTTCTGATGGGTGCCGCAACCATGACCGCTTCCACCCCGGCCCGGCGCCGCAGCTCTGCCCGCATTGGCATCAGCTCCCGCGCTGTGGTGATGGCTGTCTACCTGGTCTTCCTGCTGTTGCCGATCTACTGGCTTCTGAACATGAGCCTGAAGACCAACACGGAGATCCTGTCCACCTTCTCGCTATGGCCGCAGGACCCGACGCTGGCCAATTACATCACGATCCTCACCGATCCGAGCTGGTACATGGGCTATGTCAACTCGCTGATCTATGTGGTGATGAACACGGCGATCTCGATCACGGTGGCGCTGCCGGCAGCCTATGCTTTCTCGCGCTACACGTTTCTCGGCGACAAGCACCTGTTCTTCTGGCTGCTGACCAACCGCATGGCGCCGCCTGCCGTTTTCGCTCTGCCATTCTTCCAGCTCTATTCGTCGGTGGGTCTGTTCGACACGCATATCGCCGTTGCTCTGGCACACTGCCTGTTCAACGTGCCGCTGGCCGTCTGGATCCTGGAGGGCTTCATGCGGGGCGTGCCGAAGGAAATCGACGAAACTGCCTATATTGACGGCTATTCCTTCGGCCGCTTCTTTGTGAAGATCTTCATGCCGCTGATCGCGAGCGGCATCGGGGTGGCAGCCTTCTTCTGCTTCATGTTCTCCTGGGTCGAGCTGCTGCTATCGCGCACGCTCACCTCGGTGAATGCCAAGCCGATTGCCGCCACCATGACCCGCACGGTCTCGGCGTCGGGAATGGACTGGGGCGTACTGGCCGCTGCTGGCGTGCTGACCATCATCCCCGGTGCGCTGGTGATCTACTTCGTTCGCAACTACATCGCCAAGGGCTTTGCCCTGGGCCGCGTCTGATCTGAGGGAGACAGATATGGACTGGATGGCCTGGACTGTTCCGACCGCGATCTTCTTCGCAACGATAGCGTCGCTGCTGGTGGTCTTCACCGTGCTTGCGATCCGCTTTCCGGAGACCCCGCGCACTGGTGTGCTCCGGATCGAGACGACCCGGGGGACCGTCTCTTCATAAGCCTTCTGGGCTCAGCCTTCATCACGCTTGGCTGGCTCGCCGTCTTCGGTGCTCCCTTGTGGGGGCTCTGATCGCCTGTCTGGTCTATGCCCTGGCGGTTTTCCGCTGGGTCTGACGGGGCAGGCAACCTGATCTCACGATCATGAAACTTCGGGAGGAAATGGAATGAGAGTGTTTTACACCTCCACCGCTATGGCGCTCGCCATGCTGGTCGGAAGCGGAAGCGCCTTTGCTGACATGGAGGCGGCAAAGAAGTTCCTCGACGCGGAAATCGGTGACATGTCGGCGCTGTCGCGCGCCGATCAGGAAGCCGAGATGCAGTGGTTCATTGACGCTGCTGCTCCGTTCAAGGGTATGGAGATCAAGGTCGTCTCCGAGACGATTACCACCCATGAATACGAGGCCAAGGTGCTGGCCCCGGCTTTCACTGCGATCACCGGCATCAAGATCACCCATGATCTGATCGGCGAAGGCGACGTGGTGGAGAAACTGCAGACCCAGATGCAGTCGGGAGAAAACATCTACGACGCCTATATCAATGACTCGGATCTGATCGGCACCCACTGGCGCTACCAGCAGGCCCGCAACCTGACCGACTGGATGGCGGATGAAGGCAAGGATGTCACCAATCCGGGCCTCGATCTGAATGATTACATCGGCATCAAGTTCACGACCGGCCCGGATGGAAAGCTCTACCAGCTTCCCGATCAGCAGTTCGCGAACCTTTACTGGTTCCGGTACGACTGGTTCAACGACGAGAAGAACAAGGCAGACTTCAAGGCCAAGTATGGCTATGAGCTCGGCGTCCCGGTGAACTGGTCGGCGTATGAGGATATCGCCGAATTCTTCACCGGCCGGGAAATCGACGGCAAGAAAGTCTATGGCCACATGGACTACGGCAAGAAGGACCCGTCTCTTGGCTGGCGCTTCACCGATGCCTGGCTGTCGATGGCCGGTGCCGGCGACAAGGGCGAGCCGAATGGCCTTCCGGTCGATGAATGGGGCATTCGCGTCAACGAGAGCTTCCAGCCGGTCGGCTCCTGCGTGGCCCGTGGTGGCGACACCAATGGCCCGGCTGCGGTCTACTCGATCACCAAATATATCGAGTGGCTGAACAAGTACGCGCCTCCGGCTGCCGCCGGCATGGTGTTCGGCGAAGCCGGTCCGGTGCCTGCCCAGGGTGAAATCGCCCAGCAGATCTTCTGGTACACCGCCTTCACCGCCGACATGGTCAAGCCTGGCCTGCCGGTCATGAACGAGGACGGCACGCCGAAGTGGCGCATGGCTCCCTCGCCGCATGGCGTGTACTGGGAAGAGGGCATGAAGGTTGGCTATCAGGACGCTGGCTCCTGGACGCTGATGAAGTCCACTCCGGTTGACCGTGCCAAGGCGGCCTGGCTCTATGCCCAGTTCGTCACCTCCAAGACCGTAGACGTGAAGAAGAGCCATGTCGGCCTGACCTTCATCCGCGAGTCCACTCTCGCGCATGACAGCTTCACCGAACGGGCTCCCAAGCTTGGCGGTCTGGTCGAGTTCTACCGCTCGCCCGCCCGTCTGCAGTGGTCGCCGACTGGCACCAACGTTCCGGACTATCCGAAGCTGGCACAGCTGTGGTGGCAGAACATTGGTGATGCTTCCTCCGGTGCAAAGTCCCCGCAGGAAGCCATGGATGCCCTTTGCGCTGAGCAGGAAAAGGTGCTTGAGCGCCTGGAGCGTGCAGGCGTGCAGGGCGATATCGGTCCTAAGCTGAATGAGGAGCAGAGCGCTGAGTTCTGGTTCGACCAGCCGGGTGCGCCCAAGCGCAAGATCCCGGACGAGAAGGAACAGCCGGTTACCGTTTCCTATGATGAGCTGATTGCTTCGTGGAAATAAGTAATTAGCTATCGACAAACAGGGGCGGGGCCGTAAGGTCCCGCCTTTGGGCTGACCGGGTTCCTGCGGAAAAACGCCATGGAGCCGGTCTTATGAAACAACAGGATTCTCCCCTCGTGCGGCATGGCGATGGGGCTTCTGCGGCTGGTGCAATCGAGGAGGCTGACTTGACCTATATTCTTGCCATCGACCAGGGCACGACTTCGAGCCGCGCGATCCTCTTCGACAAGCACATGAAGGTGGTTGCGAGCGCGCAGGAGGAATTTCCGCAGATCTATCCCCAGTCCGGCTGGGTGGAGCATGATCCGGCGGACCTTTGGTCGACGACAGCCGGTTCCTGCCGCGCCGCCATTGAGCGTGCCGGGCGGATGGGCCGTGACATTGCCGCCATCGGCATCACCAACCAGCGCGAAACCACCCTCGTGTGGGACCGGAATACCGGTCAGCCGGTCTACAACGCCATCGTCTGGCAGGACCGCCGCACGGCGGACTTGTGCCGCAAGCTGAAGGACGATGGCCATGAGGCCATGGTCAGCGCCCGCACCGGCCTGCTGTTGGACCCCTATTTCTCCGGCACGAAGCTGAAGTGGATCCTCGACAATGTGGAAGGCGCCCGTGCCCGCGCCGAAAAGGGGAGTTGCTGTTCGGTACGGTTGACAGCTTCCTCATCTGGAAGCTGACGGCTGGTGCCGTCCACGCAACAGATGCCACCAACGCGGCCCGCACGCTGCTGTTCGACATTCACAAGGGCGAGTGGAGCGCAGAAATCTGCAAGCTTCTCGATATTCCCATGGGGATGCTGCCGGAAGTGCGCGATTGTGCCGCCGCCTATGGCCACACCCGCGCTGACCTTTTCGGCCACGAAATCCCGATCATGGGCGTTGCCGGTGACCAGCAGGCTGCCACTGTGGGACAGGCCTGTTTCAAGCCGGGCATGCTGAAGTCCACCTACGGCACCGGCTGCTTTGCTCTGCTCAACACCGGTGACAAGCCGGTCGTATCGAAGAGCCGTCTGCTGACCACCATCGCCTACCAGATTGGCGGAAAGCGCACCTATGCGCTGGAAGGTTCCATCTTCATTGCCGGTGCCGTGGTCCAGTGGCTGCGCGATGGGCTGAAGATCATCCGCGAGGCCAAGGAAACCCAGCCCCTGGCGGAGCAGGCTGATCCCGGCCAGCACGTGATCATGGTACCTGCCTTCACCGGCCTTGGCGCGCCTTACTGGCGCCCGGATTGCCGCGGTGCGATCTATGGCCTTACCCGCAACTCTGGCCCCGCCGAGTTTGCCAAGGCGGCGTTGGAAAGCGTCGGTTACCAGACCCGCGATCTTCTCGAAGCGATGCAGGTGGACTGGACGGATGCTGCCGGAAAGCCCGTGCTGCGCGTCGATGGCGGCATGAGCGCCAGCGACTGGGCCATGCAGTTCCTCTCCGACATCATCGGCGCACCGGTTGACCGGCCGCAGGTGCTGGAGACGACGGCGCTGGGCGCGGCCTGGCTTGCAGGCATGGCGGCGGGTGTCTATCCCGACATGGATGGCTTTGCCGAAAGCTGGGCAATCGAAAAGCGCTTTGAGCCCGCCATCGGCGAAGACGAGCGCCAGCGCAAATACGGCGCATGGAAGTCTGCCGTTGCTGCGACCATGAGCCTTTGAACCATTGACCTCCCGTGATCCGGCATATGCAGCCAGCGTGTGCCGGATCGCACAGACGGACTTATATCGCGCAGCATTTTTGCGCGCCTGTGATGTTGCATCGCAGCGTCAGCCGGGTTAGGTAAAACCCCATAAGTCATCAGGACCCGGTGCAATTCCGGGTGGCTCTTCCGGCCGCCGATCCGCCGGACAATTCACATGATTGCGCATGCAAGGACATTTGGCCGCCTGGCTTTTACTGGCGGGCCTGCGCTGATCATCTGAACGGATATTCCATGATTTCACTCTCCGCTTACCGGAAACAGTGGTTCGGCAACGTTCGTGCCGATCTTCTCTCGGGCCTGCTTGTGGCCCTGGCCCTCATCCCCGAAGCCATTGGCTTTTCGATCATCGCGGAGGTCGACCCCAAGGTCGGCCTTTATGCGTCTTTCTCCATCGCCGTGATCACTGCCTTTGCAGGTGGGCGGCCTGGCATGATTTCTGCGGCAACTGCCGCAACTGCCGTGCTCATGGTTTCTCTGGTCAGGGAGCATGGACTGCAATATTTGCTGGCGGCAACGATCCTCGCCGGCGTTCTGCAAGTGGGCGCAGGGCTGCTGCGGCTGGGCTACGTGATGCGCTTCGTCTCGCGCTCGGTGATGACAGGCTTCGTCAATGCGCTGGCGATCCTCATCTTCATGGCGCAGGTGCCCGAGCTCATCGGTGTAACGCCGCAAACCTATGTGATGACCGCAGCCGGCCTGCTGATCATCTATCTGTTTCCGTATGTGACCAAAGCCGTACCATCGCCGCTCGTTTGCATCTTCGTGCTGACTGGCGTTGCCATATGGTTCGGTCTGGATGTCCGCACCGTCGGAGATACCGGCACGCTGCCATCCACATTGCCTGTCTTCTTGCTGCCCGATGTGCCGCTGACGCTGGAAACCTTCCTGATCGTGCTGCCTTACTCGGCAGCGGTGGCGGTTGTCGGTCTGCTGGAATCTCTCCTCACGCAGCAGCTCGTGGATGAACTGACGGACACACCATCGGACCGCAATCAGGAATGCATCGGTCAGGGGCTTGCCAATTTCGCCACAGGCTTCATCGGCGGCATGGCTGGCTGCGCCATGATCGGGCAGTCGATGATCAACGTGAAGTCCGGCGGGCGCGGGCGTCTGTCCTGCTTTGCAGCCGGTGTCATCCTGCTCTTGCTCATCGTGACGCTGGGGGATTGGGTGAAGCAGATCCCCATGCCGGCGCTGGTTGCGATCATGATCATGGTCTCTGTCGGCACCTTCAGCTGGTCGTCGATCCTCAATCTGCGCAGTCATCCGCGCAGCTCCTCCATTGTCATGCTGGCAACGGTCATCTGTGTTGTGGCAACGCATAACCTTGCCATCGGTGTGCTGGTGGGTGTGTTGCTGTCGGGTATCTTCTTTGCCTGGAAGATCTCCCAGCTGTTCCGCGTCACGTCGGAGCTGTCCGCCGATGGCCGCAGCCGCACCTATGTGGTGGAAGGCCAGCTGTTCTTTGCTTCGGTCGAGGATTTTTCTTCCGCCTTTGACTTCCGCGAGGCGCTGGACCGGGTCACAATTGACGTCAGCCGCGCGCACATCTGGGACATTTCCAGTGTCTCGGCGCTGGACATGGTGGTGATGAAGTTCCGAAGGGAAGGGGCGGACGTCACCATCACGGGCCTTAACGAAGCCAGTGAAACCATCGTCGACAAGCTCGCGCTGCATGATAAGCCGGGCGCGCTCGACAAGCTGACGGCCCACTGATGGAGGACAAAGCCATGACAGCCAGAACCATCACTGCCCTCCTCGATGCTTCAGTCTATGCGCCAAGTGTCTGCGAACATGCGGTCTGGGCAGCCTCCCGCCTTGGCCTGCCCGTGGACCTCGTGCATGTGCTGGTGCGCAAGGCCGTGCACAGTGCGGACTACAGCGGCTCCATTGCGCTGGGCGCGCGTACCGCGCTTTTGAGTGAACTGGCCCGTCTGGACGAGGAACGGGCACGGGTGGCCCATGAACATGGCCGTGCCATTCTGGATGATGCAGAGGCGCTGGTGCGTGAGCGCGGTGTTGCCGCCGTCTCCAGCCGCCTGCGCCATGGTGAAGTTGTGGAAGCCGTAACCGGGGTTGAAGCCGGTGCCGAACTGCTGGTCGTGGGCAAGCGTGGAGAAGCAGCCGATTTCGAGACGCTGCATCTGGGCTCCAATCTGGAGCGTCTGGCCCGCAGCGTGTCCCGCCCGCTGCTGGTCGCCGCCCGCAGTTTCCGTCCTGTGGAGAAGGTGCTCGTCGCGTTCGATGGCGGCCCCAGTGCTGTGAAGGCGGTGGACTACATGGCCCGGAGCCCGCTTTTCTCCGGGCTGCATATCCATCTTCTCATGGCTGGCGATCCCACCACCGCACAGAAAGCCAGCCTGAGTGTTGCCGAAGACAAGCTGAAATCCGCAGGCTTTGAGGTGTTGACCAGCATTGTGCCGGGCGACCCCGAGCTGGTGATTTCCTCGGCTGTCGAGCACAATGGCATCGGTCTTCTCGTGATGGGCGCCTATGGCCACTCGCGTCTGCGCAGCCTCATCATCGGCTCCACAACGACGCAGATGCTGCGTTCCTGCAAGGTGCCGGTACTGCTGTTCCGCTAATGCCGGACGGGGCAGGGGCAGCCGTTCAAGCTGCCCCTGCATCTGCTTTCAAGCCTCAGAGGAATACGGCCTCACCAGCCCCATGCGGCACGGCTTGCGGACGCTCGCAAGTGGTTTCCAGCGTGACGCGGCGGCCTTCGTCCGAGGAGCGCTCAAGGCTCTCCATGATCTCCAGCACATGCAGTGCCAGGGCGCCATTGGCCCGGTGCGGCCGTCCGTTGCGGATGGCGGCCGCCATGTCGAAGACACCCGCCATGCGGTAGTCGGCGACCTCCCGCCCATCGCGCAATGGGCGGTTGGGGGCACCGAAGGGCAGGTGCGAAATGTCCTGCGCTTCCCAGTCGCCGTTGTGGGCCGACAGCAGAACTTCGCCGCCGAAGAAGTTTGGGTCCGGGTTCAGGATGCTGCCTTCCGTGCCGTAGAACTCGATCGGCTTGCGCCCATGCTTCCACACGTCCCATGAGGCGGTGAAGGCGACATTGGCGCCGTTGGCGAAGGCGAGCACGCCATTGACCGTGGTCGGCACCTCCACCGTCAGTTCCTTGCCGTTGTGCGGCTCGCTGGTGATGACGCGCGTCTCCCGCCCGCGCGAGGCATGGGCGACGACGCTTTCCACTGGCCCCAGGCAATTGACCAGCTGGGTGATCGGATAGCAGCCGATATCCAGCACCGGCCCGCCGCCCCTTTGGAAGAAGAAGAACGGGTTGGGATGCCACATTTCCATGCCTGGCGTTGCGAAGGTGACGGCACCGCCCACCACCTTGCCAATCTTGCCTTCATCAATCAGTTCGCGGGCGCGCTGATGGGCGGCACCGAGGAACGTGTCCGGTGCCGAACCAATCCTCAGCCCCTTGGCATCGGCTGAAGCGACCATTTCCTTCGCTTCAGCATAGGTCACAGCAAAGGGCTTTTCGGAATAGACGTGCTTTCCGGCCGCAAGGATTGATCCGCTGACGGCGGCATGGGCCTGCGGCACCGTCAGGTTGATGATCATCTCGATTTCCGGATCGGCCAGCATGGTCTCAACGGTCATGGCTTCAACGCCATAGGCCTCCGCCTTGGCTCGGGCGGCTTCTGCATTGAGATCCGCCACCGCCTTCACCGAGACGATCTGCGATCTGGCACCTCCGGTCAGATAGGCATCGGAGATGTTTCCGCAGCCGATGATGCCGAGTTTCATGGTCTTCATTTGGGGGCGTTCCTTCAGGCGCTGCGGGCAGTCTTGGCGGGCTCGCCGGAAAGTCCGGCGAGATAGGCGTAGCTCTCGCGGGCAAAGGCTGCGGCATCGGCCGGCTTGTCATGTTCCAGCACCATAAGGCGCACGCCATGGCTGCGGGCGGCTTTATGCAGCGCCGGCCAGTCCAGCGTGCCTGCGCCCACATTGGCCCAGCCGTCTTCATCAAGGTTCTCGCCCTGTGGGGCGATGTCCTTAACGTGGATGGCCGACAGCCGGTCTTTGTGCTTGGCCATCCAGGCGAGCGGGTCCGCACCGCCGCGCACCAGCCAGGCAAGATCAGCCTCGATGGTCAGCGGTGATCCGGCGGAAGCCTCGATCAGCAGATCAAAGGGGATTGCGCCATCGGCACAGGGGAACAGTTCCCAATGGTGGTTGTGATAGCCAAGGTCGATGTTG
The DNA here is from genome assembly GCF_050510895.1 of Pannonibacter phragmitetus. GTDB lineage: Bacteria > Pseudomonadota > Alphaproteobacteria > Rhizobiales > Stappiaceae > Pannonibacter > Pannonibacter phragmitetus_B. Next base: position 333,528 of record NZ_JBNINT010000001.1, read on the forward strand.
CGGCTCTTGAGGCGCACGGCCATCTCGCCCAGTTCCACGCCAAGCTTGCGCCAGTAGTCAGCGGGCATGCCTTCGCGCTCGCCGGGGGAACGGCGGGCATGTAGAGCTGGGAAATGCCGATGGCGGCTGCCTGATCCGCCACCCAGTCGAATCGTTCGCGCAAGTCCGCCAGCCCGACGTGACCCGACGGGGCGGTCATGCCATGCAGGTCGAGCAGGGCGCGCGTTTCAGCGGCATTGGCCAGATGTGAGCCGATGGTTTCCACATGGCGGAAGCCGATTGAGGCCAGCGTCTCCAATTGGCGGGCAAGGTTTCCATAGTCCCGCAGGGAGTAAAGCTGGATGGAAATGATGTCCTGCATGTCGATTGCTCCAGTGAGATGAGGGAATAAGGGGCAGGGTCAGAGGCGTTCGCCATCCTCGCCGCCAAAGAGGGAAAGCTGGTCCGCGTCAAAGGCGAGACTGACGCCGGTGCCAAGCGGATAGCTGATGGTGCCGGGCAGGCGGATCTGCAGCGAAACGCTGTCATTGGCGCACCACATCAGGTTGTCTGCGCCGTGGGTCTCCAGCAGATCGACCCGGAAGCCCGGCTGGCCATCGGGTGTGTTGACGCGCACATGTTCCGGCCTCACGCCGAGTGTGGCCTTCATGGGAGAGCGCACCGGCTCGCGGAAGCGGTATTGGCTCAGCGGCTGTAGGATGCCCGGCGCGGTGAAAACGGGGGCGCCGTCTCCGGGCTGCACTGTGCCTTCGATGAAATTCATCCGCGGGCTGCCGACAAAACCGGCCACAAAGAGGTTGGCCGGGTGATGATAGATCTCCGCCGGGGTGCCGAGCTGCTGGATCTTCTGGTCCTTCATCACGGCAATACGGTCGGCCAGCGTCAGGGCCTCGATCTGGTCATGGGTGACATAGATCATGGTCGTGTTGTGCATCTGCTGGTGCAGGCGCTTGATCTCGACGCGCAGTTCATTGCGTAGCTGCGCATCAAGATTGGACAGGGGCTCATCGAACAGGAAAACATCCGCATCCCGGACCAATGCACGGCCGATGGCGACGCGCTGACGCTGGCCGCCGGAAAGCTGGTCAGGCCGCCGGTCGAGCAGGTGACCGATCTGCAGCATCTCCGCTGCCTGGCTGACCTTGGTCTCGATCTTGGGCTTTGGCGTCTTGGCCATGCGCAGGCCGAAGGACATGTTTTCCCGCACGCTCATGCGCGGGTAGAGCGCATAGGACTGAAACACCATGGCGATGCCCCGGTCCTTTGGCTCTTCCCAGGTAACATTGCGCCCGCCGATGTGGATCTGGCCTTCATTGATATCGAGAAGACCGGCGATGGCGTTGAGCAGGGTCGACTTGCCGCAGCCGGATGGGCCGAGGAGAACGATGAATTCCCCGGCTTCGATATCGAGCGACATGCCGTTGAACACGCGGTGCTGGCCGAATGCAACACTGACGTCACGGACTGAAACAGCAGACATGGCGTTATCCCTTGACCGCGCCGGCGGCGATGCCCCGCACGAACCAGCGTCCCGAGAGGAAATAGACGGCGAGCGGAACCAGTGCGGTGAGCATGGTTGCGGCCATGTCCACGTTGTAGGCGCGCTCGCCCTGGGTCGAATTGACGATGTTGTTGAGCTGCACCGTCATCGGCAGGTTCTCCCGTCCGGCGAAGGTGAGGCCGAAGAGGAAGTCGTTCCAGATGCCGGTGACCTGCAGGATGGTGGCGACGATGATGATGGGCGTCGACATGGGCAGGATCACCCGCAGGAAGATCGTCCAGAAGCCGCCGCCATCCACACGCGCCGCCTTGAACAGCTCGATGGGCAGGCCCGCATAATAGTTGCGGAACAGGAGGGTCATCAGCGGCAGGCCGAAGATGACGTGAACCAGCACGATGCACAGGAGCGAGTTGTAGATGCCGGTGGTGGCGAAGATCCGGACCAGCGGATAGAGGAACACCTGATAGGGCACGAAAGCGCCGATCAACAGGATGCCGAACATCAGGTTTGCGCCGCGGACCCGCCAAAAGGACAGCGCGTAGCCCGTGACGGCGCCCAGGGCGACCGAGAAGAACACCGACGGCACGAGAATTTTCAGCGAGTTCCAGAAGCCGGTGCTGATGCCGGAGCAATCGAGGCCAGTACAGGCCGAGGACCAGGCGTGGAGCCACGGCTCGAAGGTGAGCTCATTCGGCCAGGATAGGATGCTGCCGAGCCGGATCTCCTCCATGTCCTTCAGCGAGGTCATGAGCATGATCCACAGCGGCAGCAGGAAGTAGAGCGCGCTGATGACAAGGAAAGCATAGACGCCGGCGCGGGCGAGTGTGAGACGCTGGGGCTTGCAGCCCGAGGGGACAACGGTCTGGCTCATGCGTGCCTCCCCTGTTGCGGACGGATGTAGCGGGCATAGACCCAGGGGGCGAGAACGCTGGCGACCGCGACGAGCATTGCCGTTGCGGCGGCTGTGGCGAGGCCGATGTTGTTGCGCTCGAAGAAGTGGTCCATGACGAACTTGGCCGGCACTTCGGAGGCAATGCCTGGGCCGCCGAGCGTCATGGCGACAACGAGGTCGTAGAGTTTGACCACGCCCGTTGCGAGCAGAACGACAGCTGTGACGATCATAGGCCCGAGCAGCGGCAGCACCACCGAAAGATAGGTGCGCCAGACGGGAATGCCGTCGATGCGGGCGGCCTTCCACAGGTCGGCATCAATGCCGCGCAGGCCCGCCAGCATGATGCACATGACAAGGCCTGCACCATGCCAAAGGCCCGCAATCACCAGCGTGTAGATGACCATGTCCGGATTGACGAGCCAGTCGAACTGGAAGCTGGTGAACCCGAAATCGCGGACGATCTGCTGCAGGCCGAGCGTGGGGTTGAGGAACCACTGCCAGGCAAGGCCGGTGACCACGAAGGACATGGCGTAGGGATAGAGGAAGATGGTGCGGAACACGGATTCACCGCGCACATTCTGATCAATGAAGACGGCCAGTAAAAAGCCGAGGATCAGGCATCCGGAGATGAAGAGCACACCGAAGACGGCGATATTCTCGACCGAGAGCAGAAAGCGCTCATTGGCAAACAGGCGAGAATACTGCTGCAGGCCCACCCAGTCCAGAACGGGCAGAAGCTTGGAACTGGTGAAGGACAGGCGGATGGTCCAGAGCAGGCAGCCTACAAAGACCACCAGAACGATGAGTGCCGTGGGAACGAGGGCAAGCGTGGCTGCCAGATTCCGCCGCCTGCGCGTGCGCACCCGTTCCGGCCGGACGGCCGGTAGAGCTATGGTCATGGTTACATACCCCTTGATGAGTTCCGGTCTGCAGGCTCCGGCAATGATGCCTGGGCACGCCGGAGCCCGCCGGAATCTTGTCCGGTTCAGCCGGCCGATTGCATCGCAGAGATGAACCGGTCGATGAAGTCATCCGGGGTCATGGACGGGGTGCTCCAGAACTGGGTCACCACATCGCGGGTCGCACCGACAAGGTCAGGCGATGCGATGAAGTTGATGCTGGGCACCTGCTGTTGCGGGTCTTTCAGGGCGGCCATGCCAGTCTGTGCGCAGCTGTCCATGCCGCTCACATCCACATCCAGTCTGACCGGAACCGAGCCCTTCTTCGTGTTGAAGGTGACCTGGGTTTCGGGTGCGAGCATCAGCGTGGCCATGGTGGCCTGTGCTTCCTGGGCGCCCTTGTCGCTGATTTTTGGGAAGACGAAGACGTCACCGCCCATCACATAGCCGCCGGGCATGACGGTACAGCCGAAGTCCTTGCCGGCCGTCAGGCCGGCCGCCGTGAATTCGCCCTTGGCCCAGTCGCCCATGACCTGCATGGCCGCCTTGCCAGTAATCACCATGCTGGTGGTGTCGTTCCAGTTGCGGCCGGGGCTGCCTTCGTCGGTCAATGCGCGCAGGGCGGCAAAAGTTTCGGCAGCCTTGCGGAAGCCTTCGCTTTTTGCAGCATCCGTATCGCGGTCAGCATAGACCTTGTGGAACACGTCCTTGCCCGCTTCCGCCAGCAGGACGGCATCAAAGAGCAGATGGTCCTGCCAGTTCTGGCCGCCGTGGCCGAAGGGCACAATACCTGCCTCACGCAGCTTTGTTCCTGCGGCGATCACTTCGGCAAAGGTCTTGGGCGGCTCGACACCGGCCTTGGCGAGTGCTTCGGGATTGTACCAGAGCCAGTTCTGGCCATGGATATTGACCGGAACCGCATAAAAGCTGCCATCACGGGTTGTTGCGGTCACGATGTCCGGCGGCAGAACGTCACGCCACTTGTTGGCTTCCGCGATCTCGTCCAGCGGGCTCAGCATGCCGGTTGCGACCAGTTCGTCGAACTGAAGGCCGGTGTTGAACTGCATCACAGTCGGGGGATTGCCACCGACGATGCGATTAATGCCTGCGGTACGTGCGTTGGGGCCACCGGCAATGGCGGAGTCCACCCACTCGCCACCCTTTGCTTTGAAGGCGTCCGCGAATACCTTGATGGCTTCGGACTCTCCCCCGACGTCCACCAATGCAGCACTTCCGCCTTCATCTCTGCGGCCTGTCCTGCCATGGGCATGGCAACGCAGACCGCTGTCGCCATTAGGGTGCGATGAAACTTTTTCATATGATCTCCTCCCATTGAAACGATTTCATTGTCTCTTTGGATCTTCTGTAATCGTTTACATTAAAATTCATAGCACAGGCTTGCGCCGCTTGAAAGGGTAAATTTGGGGAGGGACAACCGGGAGGGTTGATGTAGCGGCAAGGGGCAGGCCGCAGCAACGCGGCGGACAGCTGAGGTGCTCCCGATGTAGAAGCGCAGCCCCCAGGGTCCACTCACTCCACGAGCGGTAAAGATTGCCTCCGGTGAAGCCTCTGGTTTCGGGCGGGAGCTTGCCGAAATGCCTGTGGCAACGCGCCTCTCTGCAAGCAAACAGGCCCGGCTCGCGCTGCGCTTGGCCAGGGCGGCTTAGTGCCTGCTGGCGAATAGGTGTGGGGCGGCTTAGTGCCTGCTGTCTGCTTGCGCGGTCACCTTGCGCTGTCAGGTGTTCCCGTGCTGCCGCGCACGATGAGTTCCACCGGCAGAACCCGGTGCAGGGCCGGAGCGGTGCCGGTTTCGATCAGGTCCAGCAGCACGCCCATGGCTTCCTCGCCGATCTCGCGGCGGGGCTGGCGTACGGTGGTCAGCGGTGGATTGGTGCAACTGGAGAACTGGATGTCATCGAAGCCCATCACCGCCACATCTTCCGGCACCTTCAGGCCGCGCCGGGTCAGTTCCATGATCACGCCGATGGCCATCTCGTCATTGGCGCAGAAGAAAGCCGTCGGGGCCTCCTTCATGCTGTCCATGCCGGCGGCGGCGCTGACGCCACTTTCGATGGAAAAATCGCCTGGCAGCAGCAGGGCGGGGTCGAGCGGAATACCGGCTGCTGCAAGTGCTGCGGCATAACCTTCCTGCCGCTGGCGCGTGAGGATGTTGCGGGCCGGGCCTGCCACATAGGCAATGCGGCGGTGACCCGCAGCAATCAGATGCTCCGTGGCGAGCCGTGCTGCGGCCATGTTGTCGATGCCGATGAAGGGCAGGCCAGGCATTTCGATTTCCTCGCAGACCGAAATCATCGGCGGCGGATTGGCCGGAATGCTGCCCGCAGGCCAGGGAAGGCGGCCGGAGAGAAGGACCAGCCCGTCCACCTTGCCGGAACGCAGATAGGAGACGTAGGTTTCCTCGATGGCAGGATCGTTTTCGCTGTTGCCGATGAGCAGGCCATAGCCGCGCTGCTGCGCCACCGCTTCCAGCCCGCGCAGGATGCTGGCGAAGAACGTGTTGCCGATGTCGGGCACGATGACGAGGATCATGCGCGTGCTTTTCAGCCGCAGGCTTTGCGCCATGGCATTGGCGGTAAAGCCGGTGCTGTCGATGGCGGCCAGCACCTTCTTGCGTGTGGCTTCCGCCACCTTTGCCGGATGGTGCAGTGCACGGCTTACGGTGGCAATGGAAACACCGGCGAGGCGCGCAACGTCCTCGATCGTGGCGGTCTTGCTCTGCATGCTGGCTCCCGGTCTTTCGCATCCGCAGTCTTCTACGGCGCGCCTGCAACCCCAGACCTATGCCTTGCAATATTGCGTCTGTAAATGTTTACAGCGCCAATAAAAAGGTTTACATAAGCCCGGTAGGCCGTCTGGAGCATGATAATCCACGGCTTGCATCCGCGTTACCCCTGCCGGATGAAATGCAGAAACATGTTCCAGCACGCCAACCCCGGCTCTTCCTGCAAGCAGGTGAAGTGCCGGACCAGGGGATTTTGTCATCGCTCGGGAGGTGCGCATGAAAACGATGAAGGGTCCGGGTCTGTTTCTGGCCCAGTTCGCCGGGGATACGGCGCCGTTCAACTCGCTCAAGTCCATTGTGAACTGGGCGGCGGACCTCGGCTATCGCGGGGTTCAGATTCCAACCTGGGACAGCCGCCTGTTCGATCTGGACAAGGCCGCAGCCTCTCCTGGTTATTGCGATGACATAGCGGGCATATGCCGGGAAGCCGGCGTTGAGATCACCGAGCTTTCAACGCATCTTCAGGGGCAGCTGGTCGCCGTTCATCCTGCCTACGATGTGCCATTCGATGGTTTTGCCCCGTCAGCGGTGCATGGCAATCCGGCCGCGCGGCAGGCGTGGGCGGTGGATCAGATGCTGAAGGCGGCCAAGGCCTCGCGCCATCTCGGCCTCAATGCCAGTGTCAGTTTCTCCGGCGCACTGGCCTGGCCGTATGTCTATCCCTGGCCGCAGCGGCCTGCGGGCTTGATCGAGACGGCCTTTGACGAACTCGCCCGGCGCTGGCGGCCCATTCTGGATGCCTATGATGAGGCGGGCGTTGACCTGTGCTACGAAATCCACCCGGGTGAAGACATCTTCGATGGTGCCAGCTTCGAGATGTTCCTTGAGCGTGTCGGCGGGCATCCGCGCTGCTGCATCAACTATGACCCTTCGCATTTCGTGCTGATGCAGCTCGATTATCTGGCGTTCATCGACATTTACCACGAGCGTATCCGCGCCTTCCACGTGAAGGACGCCGAGTTCAATCCGGACGGGCGGCAGGGCGTCTATTCCGGCTATCAGCCGTGGATCAACCGTGCCGGGCGTTTCCGCTCGCTGGGTGACGGACAGGTGGATTTCTCCGGCGTCTTCTCGCGCCTGACGGCGCATGGCTATGACAGCTGGGCCGTGCTGGAATGGGAATGCTGCCTCAAGCACCCGGAAGATGGTGCTGCCGAAGGTGCGCCTTTCATCGCAGACCACATCATCCGGGTAACGGAAAAGGCCTTCGATGACTTTGCTGCCAGCGGTGCGGATGACGCCGCGAACCGGCGCATGCTGGGCCTTGCCCCGGCAACGGCTGGCTGAGGGAGGATGGGAACATGGCAATTGAAGCAAGGGGCGATACGGGACATGGCGCCCGTGTGCGCCTCGGCATGGTTGGCGGCGGGCAGGGCGGCTTCATCGGTGCCGTCCACCGCATGGCCGCAAGGCTGGATGGTGACTTTGATCTCGTGGCTGGGGCTCTCTCTTCGGACCCGGAGCGGGCGCGCCAGTCCGGCAGCGAGCTGGGGCTTGATCCGGAGCGCTGCTATGCCAGCTTTGAGGCGATGGCCATAGCGGAAGCGGCAAGGCCGGATGGTATCGAGGCGGTGTCTATTGTCACGCCCAACCACCTGCATTTTCCGGTGGCCCGAGCCTTTATCAATGCAGGCATCCACGTCATCTGCGACAAGCCGCTGACCTCCACGCTGGAGGATGCGGAAGAGCTGGTGAAGCTGGGGCAGGCAAGCGGGCGATTGTTCGTGCTCACGCACAATTATTCCGCCTATCCCATGGTGCGGCAGGCGCGGGAAATGATCGCCAATGGCGAGCTTGGCACCTTGCGCGTGGTGCAGGTGGAATATCCGCAGGACTGGCTGACCGAAGCGGTGGAGGAAAGCGGCCAGAAGCAGGCCTCCTGGCGCACCGATCCGGCCCGCTCAGGCGCGGGCGGCTGCATCGGCGACATCGGCACTCATGCATTCCAGCTGGCCACTTTCGTGACGCAGCTTGCCCCTTCGCAAGTTCTGGCCGATCTCAGCACCTTCGTTCCGGGGCGCCGGGTGGATGACAATGTCAACGTGCTGCTGCGGTTTGCCGGCGGCGCACGCGGCATGCTCTGGGCCAGTCAGGTTGCGCCGGGCAACGAGAACGGCCTGCGTCTGCGCGTCTATGGCGACAAGGGCGGGCTGGAATGGGAGCAGGAGAACCCCAACCATCTGTGGTTCACCCCTTCGGCGAGCCGCGCCGGCGGCTGACACGCGGCGGGGCGGGCGCGGGACCGGCAGCGGCTGCCGTAACGCGTGTGCCCTCGGGCCATCCGGAGGGCTATCTCGAAGCTTTCGCGACAATCTATCGTGAGGCGGCGGTTGCTATCCGTGCCGCCCGCAATGGCCGGCCAGTGGCCCTGCCGGATCATCTGCCGGGCCTCAGTGACGGGCTTGCCGGCCTGCGCTTCATCGGCGCCTGCATCCGCTCGTCATCTGCGGGCGGAGTGTGGACGGGGCTGTAAGCCACTGAAAGATATGGGCCGGAGCATACTCTGCTCCGGCCTTTTTGTTGATCTTACACGCTCACCCGCGTGCCGCTGCGGGCGGCTTCCGCAATAGCGTGGATGACCTTTTCGAATTCCAGTGCGGCTGCGAAATCCGGCCAGGGGCGGGTGCCGGTTTCGATGGCGCGCAAGAAATCGGCAGCCTCGATGATTTTCAGGTCGTTGAAGCCGATCTGGTGGCCGGGGGCAGGGCAGAAGGCGCCGTAGACATCGTGGTCCGGCCCGGTGAGGATGGTGCGGAAGCCCTGCTCGGCTTTCGGACCCTCGTTGACGAAGAGCTGCAACTCGTTCATCCGCTCCTGATCATAGATGATCATGCCCTCGGTGCCGTGGATCTCGAAGCCAAGCCGGTTCTTGCGCCCCCAGGCAGAGCGGGAGGCGGCGAAGGAGCCCTGCGCGCCATTGGCAAAGCGCAGGATGGCCGTGGCCGTATCCTCGTTTTCCACCTTGCCCCGGCCGGTGCCATCGGGCAGGGGGCGGGTTTCGTGCACGGTCTGCATGTCGGCGATGAGGCTTTCGATGGGGCCGCAGATGCCGCAGAGCAGGCTGATCAGGTGACAGCCGATATCCCCCAACGCGCCAAGGCCCGCCTCGCCGAGCTTCGCCCGCCAGGTCCAGGGCAGGTCCGGGTCGGCCTGATAGTCCTCGTCCACCGCGCCGCGTACATGCACGATGCGGCCAATGCGGCCTTCCTGCACTAGCTTTTGCGCATGGCGATAGGCGGGATTGCGGGTGTAGTTGTAGCCCGTCATGGTAAGCTTGCCGGAGCGGGCGGCTGCGGCGGCCATCTCTTCAGCTTCCGCAAGCGTCAGGCCCATCGGCTTCTCGCACCACACATGCTTGCCCGCCTCCAGAGCGGCAATCGCCATCTCCTTGTGGAAACGGTTTGGCGTGGTGATCGACACCACATCCACCTTCGGGTCATTGACCAGCGCCTGCCAGTCTCCGGTGGAGCGGGCAAAGCCGAACTGGCTGGCAAAGGCGGCGGCCTTGTCCTCCGGCGTGTCGCACAGCACCTCCAGCCGCACATCCTGCACATCGCCCATGACGGCGCGGGCATTGCGCCAGGCAAGCGCATGCGCCTTGCCCATGAAGCCTGTACCGATCAGGCCAATCCCCAATGTCATCGAATTCCTCCCGAAACAAAATGGAATTTTTGTTCCATTCATGTCATCCTGCGGCTATCCTGTTTTGTCAAGCAGGATCAAATAACTGGCAAAAACAACAATGTCGCACTCCTCGGCCCCGCGCACCATCGAAGCCTTCCATGCCCGGTTGCTGGAAGCGGCAGAAACGCTGCCAAAACGCCTGCGCCAATGCGCGGAATATCTGGCGGCGAATACGGACCGGATCGCCGTCTCCACCGTAGCGGAGATGGCGCTTGCGGCCGGTGTCCAGCCTTCGGCGCTGATGCGATTTTGCAAGATCCTTGGCTTTTCCGGTTATTCGGAGATGCAACGCCTTTTCCGTGATGCCTATGCGCAGGGCTGGCCGGACTATGCCACGCGGCTCAGGAACTTGCGCGAAAGCGGCGCGGGCAGTCCTTCTGCTCTATTGGCGGAGTTTATTGATGCGGGGCGTATGTCGCTGGAAAATCTCGCCAGCAGCATCGATAGCCGTAATCTGGACCGGGCGGTGAAGATCCTTTCCGAAGCCGGAATGGTGCATCTCGTCGGCCTGCGCCGTGCCTTCCCGGTGGCCTCGTATCTCGCATATGCCTTTGAAAAAATGGATGTTCCGGCATTTCTGCATGATGGCGTGGGCAAGCTCGATCACCGCCATGCCATCCGTCCGGGGGATGCGCTGGTGGCCATCACTTTCCCGCCATACAGCGGGGAAACGGTGGAACTGGCTGAGTTTGCCCGCAGCCAGGATGTGCCCGTCATCGCCATCACCGACACCGTGATGAGCCCTCTGCAAAAGCTGGATGCCACGGTGCTGAGTGTGGCTGAAGTGGATTTCGGCGCCTTCCGCGCATTGTCCGCGACGCTGTCGCTCGCCATCACGCTGGCGGTGGCCGTTGGTGCCGGACGAAAAGCCGCACCATAAAAAAACTGTTGCATCAAATCTCAAAATGGAATGAATATTCCACACCCGAAGCCCGGACATATCCGGGCCGGGACTCCGCCGGGGGAGCCGGCGGATCCGCACTCTGGGAGGTTATGATGAGAAAAGCGCTTACCGCCATTGCCGCTGTGGCCATCGCCGTGGCTGGCCTGTCTGCTCCGGCTGCTGCTGAAGGCGAAAAGTTCGTCCTGGTCAGCCATGCGCCGGACAGTGACAGCTGGTGGAACACCATCAAGAATGCCATCGCCGTTGCCGGTGACCAGATGAAGGTCAGCGTCGAATACCGCAACCCGCCGACCGGTGACCTTGCCGACATGGCCCGTATCGTGGAGCAGGCGGCTGCATCCAACCCGAACGGTATCATTGTCACCATCGCTGACTATGACGTGCTGTCCGGCCCGATTTCCAACGCGGTGGCCAAGGGCATTCCGGTCATCACCATCAACTCCGGCACCGTCGAGCAGTCCAAGAAGCTTGGCGCGCTGCTGCATGTGGGCCAGCCGGAATATGACGCAGGCTTCGGCGCGGGCGAAAAGGCCAAGGCAGCCGGTGCCAAGTCGTTCCTGTGTGTGAACCATTACATCACCAACCCGGCCTCCGTGGAGCGCTGCCAGGGCTTTGCCGCTGCTCTTGGCGTGGAACTCGGCAACCAGATGATCGACGCCGGTCAGGATCCGTCCGAAATCCAGAACAAGGTCTCGGCCTATCTGCAGACCAACCCGGACACGGGTGCGATCCTCGCCCTCGGCCCCACCTCGGCCCATCCGACGCTCGCTGCGCTGGAACAGTCGGGCAAGGCTGGCCAGATCTTCTTCGGCACCTTCGATCTGTCGCCGGAAATCGCCAATGCCATCAAGGCTGGCACCATCAACTTTGCCATCGACCAGCAGCCCTATCTGCAGGGGTATCTGCCGGTGGTGATCCTCACCAACTACGCCCGCTATGGCGTCGTTCCGGGCAACTCGATCAACTCGGGCCCGGGCTTTGTCACCAAGGACAACATCGCACTGGTTGAGAAGTACGCCGGTCAGTACCGCTGAGCGGCTGACCTGAGCTGAAGTTCCAGCCCCGGCCGGGGCGGTGTGAAAGCGCCCCGGCCCCTTGCAACTGACGTTTCCTGAAAATCGAGGCAACTCATGACGGACGAGCGCATCAAGCAGGTCTCGGCCCTGCGCCGTGCCATGATCCGGCCCGAGCTGGGTGCGACCACCGGCACCGTTCTGGTCTTCCTTTTCTTCCTTCTGATCGCGGGCAATTCCGGCATGTTTGCGCCGGAAGGCATCATGAACTGGACTGTGGTGTCCGCACAGTTTGCCATCATCGCCGTGGGCGCCTGCCTGCTGATGATCTCCGGTGAATTCGACCTCTCCGTGGGCTCCATGATCGGCTTTGCCGGCATCGTGATTGCCATTCTCAGCGTCAAGCTGGGCTGGCCCATCTGGGCGGCCATCATTGCTGCCTTCGTCATCTGTGTGGCGCTGGGCTGGCTCAACGGCATGCTGGTGATCAAGACCGGGCTGCCATCCTTCATCGTGACGCTGGCCTTCCTCTACATCCTGCGCGGCCTCACCATCTGGCTGTCGATCCTCACCACCCGCCAGACCATCATCGGCGGCGTCAAGGAACTGGCCGCAAACGACTGGCTCGCCTTCCTCTTCGGCGGCGTCATCCTGAAGGATCTCTTTGTCTGGTTCGCGGATCTCGGCCTTGTCGGCAAGTTTGTGGCCGGTCCCAAGGCCGGGCTGCCGGTGGTCGAAGGCGTGCCGATGCTTGTGGTCTGGGCGCTGGTTTTGGTTGCCTTCGGTCACATCCTTCTCACCCGCACCAAGTTCGGCAACTGGATCTTCGCCTCTGGCGGTGATGCGCAGGCGGCCCGCTATGTGGGTGTGCCGGTCAACCGGGTGAAGGTGCTCATGTTCATGTTCACCGCCTTCTGCGCCACCGTGTTTGCCACCTGCCAGGTGATCGAATTCGGTTCGGCTGCAGCGGACCGTGGCCTGTTGAAGGAATTCGAAGCCATCATCTGCGTGGTCATCGGCGGTGCATTGCTGACCGGCGGCTATGGCTCGGTCATCGGTGCCGCGCTGGGCGCCATCATCTTCGGCGTGGTGCAGCAGGGCCTTTTCTTCTCGGGCGCTGAAAGCTCGCTCTTCCGGGTGTTCCTCGGCACGATCCTGATCCTCGCCGTGATCCTCAACACCTACATCCGCCGCATGATCACGGGAGAACGCTGATGTCCGCCCCGCTCATCGAACTGCGCAACATTGAAAAGCACTTCGGCCCCGTGATCGCGCTGGCTGGCGTCAGCTTCGACGTGAAGGCCGGAGAATGCCACTGCCTGCTGGGCGACAATGGCGCCGGCAAATCCACCTTCATCAAGACCATGGCTGGCGTGCACAAGCCGACCAAGGGCGAGATCCTGGTGGATGGCAACGCCACGGTCTTCAACAGCCCGCGTGACGCCATGGGCGCAGGCATTGCCACGGTCTATCAGGATCTGGCCATGATCCCGCTGATGTCGGTCACCCGGAACTTCTGGATGGGCCGTGAGCCGGAGAAGAAGTTCGGCCCGTTCCGCTTCATCGACTTCGAAAAGGCAAACCGGGTGACGCTGGAGGAAATGGCCAACATGGGCATTCACCTGCGCGAGCCGGAACAGGCCGTCGGCACGCTCTCGGGCGGCGAGCGCCAGACGGTGGCCATCGCCCGTGCGGTCTACTTCGGCGCCAAGGTGCTGATCCTCGACGAGCCGACTTCCGCGCTCGGCGTGCGTCAGACCTCCAACGTGCTGGCAACCATCGACAAGGTGCGCAAGCGCGGGATTGGTGTCGTCTTCATCACCCACAATGTGCGCCATGCCATGGCCGTGGGCGACCGGTTCACCGTGCTGAACCGTGGCAAGACGCTGGGCACCGCAAAACGCGGGGAAATCAAGCCGGAAGAATTGCAGGACCTGATGGCGGGCGGCAAGGAACTGGCTGAACTTGAGGGTTCGCTCGGCGGCACGATCTGAGGTGTTGCGGGTTAATTTAGGAAAGACCGACATGACAATGCGTTTCGCAGTATTGGGGGCAGGGCGGATTGGCCGCGTCCATGCCAAGGCGATCGCCGCAACGGAAGGAGCCACGCTGATTGCCGTGGCCGATCCCGTTGCTGCGGCAGCTCAGTCGCTGGCGGCGGAGCATGGCTGCTCCATCCGCACCATCGACGAGATTGAAGCGGCAAAGGATGTGGATGCCGTCATCATCTGCACCCCGACCGATACCCACGCAGACCTGATCGAGCGCTTCGCCCGCGCCGGCAAGGGCATCTTCTGCGAAAAGCCGGTGGACCTGAACGTCCAGCGCGTCAAGGACTGCCTGAAGACGGTGAAGGAAACCGGCGCCACGCTGATGGTCGGCTTCAACCGCCGCTTCGATCCGCATTTCGCCGCGCTCAAGGCCACTATCGACAGCGGCCGCATTGGCGATGTGGAGATGGTGACGATCACCTCCCGCGATCCTTCGCCCCCTCCGTATGAGTATATCTCCCGTTCGGGCGGCATCTTCCGCGATATGACCATCCATGACTTCGACGTGGCCCGCTGGCTGCTGGGCGAGGAAGTGGAAACGGTGATGGCCTCTGCCTCCGTTCTGGTCGATCCGGAAATCGGCAAGCGCGGTGACTTTGACAGTGTCAACATCATCCTGCGCACCGCTTCGGGCCGTCAGGCGATCATCACCAACACCCGCCGGGCGGTCTATGGCTATGACCAGCGCATCGAGGTGCTGGGCGCCAAGGGCATGGTGGCTGCAGAGAACCTGCGCGAAGCCAACATCGAGGTGGCCGATGCTAGCGGCTATCACAAGCCGCCGCTGCTCGACTTCTTCATGACCCGCTACACGGCAGCCTATGCCGCCGAAATCACCGCCTTCATCAAGGCTGTGACGGACCGCACCGTGCCGCCCACCACGGGTGAGGACGGGCTGAAGGCGCTGGCGCTGGCGGAAGCTGCGCTGAAGTCGGTCGCGGAAGGGCGTGCCGTGCGCCTCTCGGAAATCACGGGCTGAAGGACCAACGCGGATGAGCAAGACCCTCGATCTCATCACCATCGGCCGGTCGTCGGTCGATCTCTATGGCTCCCAGGTGGGCGGCCGTCTTGAGGATATGGGCAGCTTCCAGAAATATATCGGAGGCTCGCCCACCAACATTGCCGCCGGTTCTGCGCGGCTTGGCCTCAAGGCTGGCCTCATTACCCGAGTGGGGGATGAGCACATGGGCCGCTTCATCCGCGAACAGCTGGAGCGCGAGGGCGTGGATGTGACGGGTGTGAAAACCGACCCGGAACGCCTCACCGCCCTCGTGCTGCTGGGCATCCGTGACGACAAGCAATTCCCGCTGATCTTCTACCGCGAGAACTGCGCCGACATGGCGATCTGCGAGGACGACATCGACCCCGCCTTCATCGCCAGCGCAAGGGCTGTTGTTGCCACCGGCACGCACCTGTCCCATCCACGCACCGAAGCTGCCGTGCTGAAGGCCCTGCGCCTTGCCCGCGAAAGCGGTGGCCAGACGGCGCTCGACATTGACTACCGTCCCAACCTCTGGGGCTTGTCCGGCCATGGCGACGGCGAAAACCGCTTCATTGCTTCGGCCAAGGTGACGGCACGTTTGCAGCAGCACCTTCCCCTGTTCGATCTGATCGTCGGCACGGAAGAGGAATTCCACATTGCAGGCGGCTCCACCAACACCATAGAGGCTCTGCGTGCCGTGCGGGCGCTGACAGGGGCGACGCTGATCTGCAAGCGCGGCCCCATGGGCGCTGCCGCCTTTGCCGGTGCCATTCCCGATACGCTGGATGAAGGCGAGGCAGGACCGGGCTTTCCCATCGAGGTATTCAACGTGCTGGGCGCGGGTGACGGCTTCATGGCGGGCCTGCTGAAGGGCTGGCTCGACGGCGAAACCTGGCCGCGTGCGCTGACCTATGCCAATGCCTGCGGTGCCTTTGCCGTGTCGCGTCATGGCTGCACGCCGGCCTATCCGTCCTGGGAGGAGCTGCAGTTCTTCCTGAAGCGCGGCGTCGTCACGCCTGTGCTGCGCAAGGACGCTGAACTGGAGCAGGTGCACTGGTCCACCAACCGCTCCTATGACTGGCCGTCGATGCATGTTTTTGCCTTCGACCACCGCCGCCAGATGGAGGAGCTGCCGGGGGCAACGCCGGAGAAAATTGGCGCCTTCAAGAAGCTGTGTCTTGCTGCCGTGGAAGAAGTTGCTGCTGGAAAGACCGGGTACGGTCTTCTGTGCGACAATCGCCTCGGCCGAGATGCGCTGCATCAGGCGGCCGGCAAGGGGCTGTGGATCGGCCGTCCGGTCGAGTGGCCCGGCTCGCGCCCGCTGACGCTGGAGCCGGAGCTGGGGCCGGATTATGGCGGGCTCACCGAATGGCCGCTGGAGCATGTGGTCAAGGTTCTGTGCTTCTGCCACCCGGATGACGATGCGGCCCTCTGGGCCGAGCAGGAAGCGGTGATCCAGCGCCTGTTTGCCGCCGCCCGCCGCAACCGGCTGGAATTCCTGCTGGAAGTCATCCCCTCCAAGGTCGGTCCGGTGGATGATGAAACGACCGCCCGCATCATCGAGCGCTTTTACAAGCTCGGTGTTTATCCGGACTGGTGGAAGCTGGAGCCAATGCGCTCCGATGCGGCCTGGAAGCGCACCTGTGACATGATCAAGGCCTATGATCCGCGTGTGCGCGGCATCGTGGTGCTGGGTCTTGACGCTCCGGAAGACGAGCTTGCGGCCTGCTTTGCAACGGCCGCGCAGCATGATCTCGTCAAGGGCTTTGCCGTGGGGCGCACCATCTACAGCGAGGCAGCACGTGGCTGGCTCGCCGGAACGATGACGGATGCTGAGGCCATCGCTCAGATGGCCGGAAAATTCGCCCGCCTGTCCGCCACATGGGATGCGGCACGCGGTGCAACGGGAGTTGCGGCATGAGCAAGGTAAGACTGACCGCCGCCCAGGCCATGGTGCGCTGGCTTTCCAGCCAGATGACCGAGGAAGGCGTGCCCTTTATCGCCGGGGTCTGGGCCATTTTCGGCCATGGCAATGTGGCCGGTATGGGTGAAGCGCTGTACGGCGTGCGCGACACGCTGCCCACGTGGCGCGGCCACAACGAGCAGGGCATGGCCCATGCGGCCATCGCCTATGCCAAGCAGCTTGGCCGCCGCCGTGCCATGGCGGTGACTTCTTCCATCGGTCCCGGCGCCACCAACATGGTGACGGCGGCTGCGCTCGCCCATGTCAACCGGCTGCCGGTGCTGTTCGTGCCGGGCGATGTCTTCGCCAACCGCGGGCCGGACCCGGTGCTGCAGCAGATCGAGGACTTCGGCGATGGCACGATCAGCGCCAACGACTGCTTCCGCCCGGTCTCGCGCTATTTCGACCGCATCATGCGGCCCGAGCAGCTGCTGACGGCCCTGCCGCGTGCCATGGCGGTGATGACCGATCCGGCTGATTGCGGCCCGGTCACGCTGGCTTTCTGCCAGGATGTGCAGGCGGAAGCCTATGACTGGCCGGAAGAGTTCTTTGCTCCCCGCGTCTGGCGCCAGCGCCGCCAGCGCCCGGACGAGGCGGAACTGGCCGAAGTGGTGGCCCTGATCCGCGCCGCGAAGAAGCCTGTGCTGATCGCAGGCGGCGGCGTGCATTATTCCGGCGCCACGGAAGCGCTGAAGGCCTTTGCCGAGGCGCATCAGATTCCGGTGGTGGAAAGCCAGGCGGGCAAGTCGGCCCTGCCGTGGGATCATCCGCTCAACCTTGGTCCCGTTGGTGTTACCGGATCGGAAAGCGCCAACAGTGCCGCGAAGGATGCCGATCTCGTCGTCGGTGTTGGCACGCGCTTTCAGGATTTCACCACCGGCTCCTGGGGCCTGTTCCGCAATCCGGCGCGCAAGCTCGTATCCATCAACGTCGCCGCCTATGACGCCATGAAGCATGGCGCAGTGCCGCTGCAGGGCGATGCCCGCGTCTGCCTTGGCGAGTTGTCTGCGCAGCTGGGTGCCCACAAGGGCCCGGCCATTGCCGCAAGCCTCAAGGCGGACTGGTTTGCCAAGGTCGATCCGCTGACGGCTGCTCCGGAAGCGGATGCAAACGGCCTGCCCACGGACCAGCAGGTGATTGGCGCCGTGCAGCGTGCAGCTGGTCCTGATACGGTGGTCATGTGTGCTGCCGGTACCATGCCAGGCGAGTTGCACAAGCTGTGGAAGGCGAGCCGCCCCATGTCCTATCACATGGAATACGGCTTCTCCTGCATGGGCTACGAGATTGCCGGAGCGCTGGGCATCAAGATGGCGGAGCCGGAGCGCGACGTTATCTGCATGGTCGGTGACGGCAGCTACATGATGATGAATTCCGAACTCGCCAGCGCCGTGATGCTGGGCCAGAAGATAACGGTCGTCATCACCGACAACCGGGGCTACGGCTGCATCAACCGGCTGCAGATGGGCACCGGCGGAGCCGAGTTCAACAACCTTCTCGACCACACCAACCACACCAACCCCAGCCATATCGACTTCGTGGCCCATGCAGGTGCCATGGGGGCGAAGGCGGTGAAGGCCGGGTCCATCGCCGAACTTGAGGCAGCTCTTGCCGAAGCGAAGATGGCGAGCGGCCCGTTTGTGGTGGTCATTGACACCGATCCCTACCCCTCCACGCCCCATGGCGGCCACTGGTGGGATGTGGCGGTGCCGGAAGTTTCCGCCCGTGCCGAAGTGCGGGCGGCGCGCGAGTCCTACGAACGTTCGCTTCAGGAAAGAAACTGATCCATGATCCTCTACGGCACCAATCCTATTGCCTGGTCCAACGACGACGACCAGACCCTCGGCGCCCATATTTCGCTTGAGCAGTGCCTCGATGAAACCGCCAAGATCGGTTTCGACGGCATCGAGAAGGGTCACAAGCTGCCGACGACGCCGGAAGGCATTGCAAAGGAGCTGGGCGGACGCGGGCTGAAATACATCTCCGGCTGGCATTCGCTGAACCTTCTGACCAACTCCATCGAGGACGAGAAGGCAGCGATGCAGCCTTTCCTCGACCTGCTGAAGGCGGTGGGGTCCAAGGTGATCATTACCTGCGAAACCTCCAATGCCATCCACGGCAATGACGGCGTGCCGGTGAACAACAAGCCGGTGCTGGCTGCCTCCGAGTGGGCTGACTTTGGCCGGGGCGTCGAGGCGCTGGCGGTCTTTGCGGCAGAGCAGGGCATCACGCTGGTCTATCACCACCACATGGGCACGGTGGTGGAGAGCGAGGCGGAAATCGATCTGTTCATGCAGCACACGGGACCGGCCACCAAGCTGTTGTTCGACACCGGCCACTGCTATTTCGGCGGCGGCAATCCGGCGGCGGTGGCAGAGCGCCACATGGCCCGCGTGCGCCATATCCATGCCAAGAACGTGCGCCCGGACATCATGCGTCAGGTGCGTGAGGAAAACCTCTCCTTCCTCGAAGGCGTGCGCCGCGGTGTCTTCACCGTGCCGGGCGATGCGGAAGGCGGCGTGGACTTCCTGCCCGTGCTGAAGAGCGCAGCGGCTCATGGCTATGAAGGCTGGCTTGTCATCGAGGCCGAACAGGACCCGAGCGTGCGCAATCCCTTCGAGTATCAGAGCATGGGCTTCAACGCCCTGCGCAGCTTCGCCCGCGAGGCCGGTCTCGACAAGGGCAGGTGATGGAGCTGGGGGTTGCGTGAGGCTGGGAGTTTCCGGCCTCCGTCTCCCCGGTTGGGCAATGTTTACAACGGACTTCCGACAGGTACAAACCCCTCTCCCCTTGACGGGGGAGAGGGGTGCTGCGGCAAAAGGCCGAGCCAGGGAAACATGGCATGAAGCTCCGGACGGGATATGTGCAGCACAGGCCCCTGCCATCTGCTACGCTCGGCGCACCCGCTCTCCCCTGATCCCAGGCAGCAAAGAGACCTTGATGAAGATTATTGACCCGACCCATTCCTTTTATGGCCCGCTGTGGCGGCGCATTGCCATTGTCGTTGTCACGGCTGGCTGGGCCGGGTTTGAATACTGGAACGGCTCCACGGGCTGGGCGCTGTTCTTCGCGGCCATTGCGGTCTATGCCGCATGGGCTCTGATCATCACCTACAAGCCGCAACAGGGCGGAGACGGAACGGCATGAGCAAGCTTCTGAGAAAGCCGCAAGGCACCCACGGCAAGACCCACGCCATCACACCGGAAAGCGCCGGCTGGGGCTATGTGGGCTTTGATCTTTACCGCCTGAAGGCGGGCGAAAGCGTTGGTGAGGCCACCGGCGGACGCGAAGTCATCCTCGTGCTTGTCGAGGGCAAGGCCCGCCTCTCCGCATCGGGCAAGGACTTCGGCGAGATGGGCCTGCGCATGGACGTGTTCGAGCGTCTGCCGCCCGCCTGCCTTTATGTGCCGGACCAGTCGGACTGGTCGGCTACCGCCACCACGGACCTGACACTCGCTGTCTGCTCTGCGCCGGGCAACGGCACCCATGAAGCGCAGGTGCTGGGGCCGGATGGCATCCAGCTTGACCAGCGCGGGCAGGGCACCAACACCCGCTACATCCACAACATCGCCATGGAAGGGCGGGATGTGGCCGGCAGCCTTCTGGTGACGGAAGTCTTCACCCCTCCGGGCACTGGTCGTCCTATCCGCCGCACCGGCATGACGAGGACAACTATCCGGATATGACCTATCTGGAAGAGACCTATTACCACCGGCTCAACCCGGCGCAGGGCTTCGGCATCCAGCGGGTCTTCACCGAAGACGGCTCCCTCGACGAGACGATGGCCGTCTCCAACCACGACGTGGTTCTGGTCCCCAAAGGCCACCACCCCTGCGGCTCGCCCTATGGCTACGAGATGTACTATCTCAACGTCATGGCCGGCCCTTTGCGCAAGTGGCGCTTCAAGAACCACCCGGACCATGACTGGATCTACCAGCGCGACATGGTGAAGTGAGGAATAGGGGCGCAGCCGCTCCTACTCACATGGCGCAATCCTGACTGGTTCCGAGGCTTCAGCTCCGATCGTGTGGCAGGTGCCGTCTGCGCAGAGGGTCCAGCCGGATACGGTGGCGCCGGAGGCGGCGAGAAGCAGCTCTCCTTGCGGCGGCAGGGTTGGCGTCCAGACCCACCAGCCGTCCTGAAGCCGGGCGCCATCGCCCGGCTCCATGCCTGCGCCAGAGCCGCGCACGCGGGCCTCCTGAAGCTTGAGGCCTTCCTCCGTTACAGCCCAGGTTTCCTGCCACGCCGTCTTTTCGACGGAGTGGGTCCATTCCAGCGTGAAGGGGCCGGATAGGCTGAGCGTCAACGCTCCGGCCAGAAGACAGGCGCTCATCCGCCTGTGTTCGGGGTGGCCTTGTTGCCTGCGGCCGTGTTGGCCCGCCAGACGAGGAAGGCGAAGAGGGCGAAGAGCGCCAGCCCAACTTCATCCGTGACAGGCAGTGCGGCAACGAGCGTGAAGGCGGAAGCCATGGCAAGTGCGCGCATCCAAAGGGGCAGAGGCACGCCGAGCCAGCCGATCACGGCAGCGCCCCACAGACCGATGGCAATGGCGACCTTGAGGACGACGTAGATCACCGCCGGGACATAGCCGATGCTGGCTGCCAGAGCCCCGCCATTTTGCAGCATCAGAGCCGGTGTATAGACGGCCATGAAGGGGATGACGAAACCGGCCGCCGCGACTTTCACCGCCTCGAAGGAGATCTTCAATCCGCTTTCCTTGGCGATCGGGCTTGCGGCAAAGCAGGCGAGTGCCACGGGAGGGGTGAGGTCAGCCAGAATGCCGAAATAGAACACGAACATGTGGCTGACGATCAGCGGCACGCCAAGTTCCAGAAGGGCAGGACCTGCGATGGATGAGGTGATGATGTAGTTCGGGATCGTCGGGATGCCCATGCCCAGCACGATGCAGGTGACCATGGTCAGCAGCAGGGAAAGGAACAGGCTGTTCTGTCCGACGCTGACGATGAACTGGCCGAAGGTGGTGGCGGCGCCCGTCAGCGTCATGGTGCCGATGATGATGCCGACGAGGGCACAGGCGACGCCCACGGGCAAGGCGGTGCGGGCGCCATCGGCGAGACTGTCGCGGCACAGGGCCAGCGTGTTGCGTCCGCCCTTGGTGAAGATGTTGATGAGGATCAGCGCCGAAATGGCGATCAGCAGCACCTTGATGCCGAGCGCAAAGAAGGCGGCGCCCGTCAGGCCAAGGCCGATCCAGAAGATCGACCGGATGACGCCTTGCGGCAGGCCAAGCGCAATGGAGCCGCCGAGGATCAGCAGGACCGTCAGCCCCAGACCAATGGTGCCGGCAAAGAGCGGCGTGTAGCCGCCGAAGAGCAGATAGACCAGTACGCCGAGCGGCAGCAGCAGGAACCAGCCTTCCTTCAGTGCTTTGCTGGCGGAGGGCAGCTCATCCTTCGGCAGGCCGCGCAGGTTCCGCTTGCCTGCTTCCAGATGCACCATCCAGAAAGCGGAAGCAAAATAGAGCACGGCGGGAATGAGGGCTGCCTGCACCACCTCATAATATTCGACACCCAGCGTTTCGGCCATGATGAAGGCCACCGCGCCCATCACCGGCGGCATGATCTGTCCGCCCATGGAGGATGTGGCCTCCACGCCGCCGGCAAAGGCGGGGCGGTAGCCGAAGCGCTTCATCAGCGGGATGGTGAACTGGCCGGTGGTGACCACATTGGCGACACCCGAGCCGGAAATGGTGCCCATAAGACCGGAGGAAATGACGGACACCTTCGCAGCCCCGCCCGTGGCATGGCCGACGAGGCCGAGGCTGACATCGGTGAAGAGCTTGATCATCCCGGCCCGTTCCAGGAAGGAGCCGAAGAGGATGAACAGGAAGATGAAGCTGGAGCTGACGTAGACCGGAATGCCGTAGATGCCTTCCGTGCCGTACGTCATGTGTTCGACGACCTGTGAAAAGTCGTAGCCGCGATGGTCCAGCGGCGGCGGCAGAAACTGGCCGAAGAGGCAATAGGCGAGAAAAGACCTGCGATGATCGGCAGGGCCAGCCCCATCATCGCCCAGGCGGCGGCAAAGACCGTTACAAGCGCGATGACGCCCATGACCAGATCCCGCGGCAGCGGGTCACCGGAGCGGATGAGCAGATCCGTATAGTCCCACCATTGATAGGCTGCGACGGAGACAGACGCGAAAGCCATGAGCCAGGCCAAAACGCGCACCGGCAGCTTGTCGTGCCGGGCGGCGGCGACCAGGGGAAAGGTGAGCAGGCCGAGAAATCCGACATGGACAGCGCGCACGATCTGGCTTGGCAGGTCGATCACATGCGCGGCCGTGGCAATCTGGAAGGCGGAAAAGGCAAAGGCGATCCAGAACAGCAGGCGGCCCTCGAAGCCTTCCTGAAAACCGGCGCCATGCGGGTCTTCCTGAGGGGCGGCAACCTGGGTCTGCGATGACAGGGATGTGCTCATGCGCGGCTCGAACTTTCGCGGGGTGCGTCTATGCAAAGGGAGAAGGGGTAATAAGAAAGAGAGGGAGCGCAGATGCTGCGCTCCCTCGTCAGGCGAGGCCTTACATCAGGCCCTTTTCCTTGTAGTAGCGCTCTGCGCCCGGATGCAGCGGCACGGGCATGCCGGTAATTGCCTTGTCGAGGCTGATGGCCTTTGCTGCCGCATGGGCGGCAACCATTTCCGGCAGGTTCTCGAACAGCTGCTTGGTCATCTGGTAGGCGGTCTCGTCCGAGACATCCTCATGGGTGACGAGGAAGTTGACGACCGCGACCGTCGGCACATCGGCGCTCTGGCCCTCGTAGGTGCCAGCTGGAATGGTGGCGGCAATGTAGGGCGCGCCCAGCTTCGTCACCACGTCTTCCGGCACGGCCACCATGTTGACCGGAACGGAGGTAGCCAGGTCCTTCAGCGAGGCGACACCAAGCCCTGCGGACTGCAGGGTGGCGTCGAGCTGGCGGTTCTTCATCAGTTCCACGGACTCGGCAAACGGCAGATATTCGGTCTTGGCAAGATCGTCATAACCCATGCCTGCGGCAGCAAAGATGGCGCGGGCGTTCAGCTCCGTACCGGACTTGGCGGCGCCCACCGACAGGCTCTTGCCCTTGAGGCCGGCCAGATCGGTGATGCCGCTGTCCTTGGAGGCGACGATCTGGATGTAGTTCGGATAGATGGCGGCGATGCCGCGCAGCTTGTTCAGCGGAGCCTTGAAACCGGCCTCAGCATTGCCTTCCCAGGCCAGCTTGACGGAATCGCCAAGGGCAAAGCCGATCTCGCCCTTGCCCTGTTGCAGCAGGTTGAGGTTCTCGACAGAAGCCTTGGTGGCCTGTACCTGCGGGCGGGCGCCTTCGATCTTCTCGCCATAGATTTTGGAAAGGGCAACGCCCAGCGGATAGTAGACGCCGGATGTGCCACCCGTGAGCACGTTGATGAATTCGGCCTTGGCCGGTGCCATGGCAACGCCAATGGCGGTGGCCGCGATGGCAGCAGCACCAAGCGAACGCTTGAACAGGTTCATGAATATGCCTCCCTTTTGGTTCCGGTGTTCTCACCCGGCATCGGGCGCAGCGTCGGCTGCAGCCCGGCACTGGTGTGTGGCCACACGAGGACAAGGTCTCCTCCCGTGAGCCTTACCGGCTCTGAAAGTAGCGGGGGAAATGGCGCAAGGGCAACCGTGTTTCTACCGAAGCCGTCCGGGGGACTGCGCTCGTGGAATGAAGGGCGCTACTCAGGCACGGAGCGCTGCTTCGATCAGCCGGGAAAGGCCGAGGCGTGCTGCGCCCGTCAAGGGTGCTTCCCCGCCAAGTTGCGATCTGCGAAGCTCCGGCGCAGCGGGACAGCACAGCGGCAGAAGCGCGCTGACGCGGGTGCTGAAATCCGGCCTTGTGCCGATGGAACCACCCAGCACCACAAGGGCAGGGTTGGTGATGGCAGCAAGGGCAGCAATGGCGCGGGCCACCAGCCGGGCGGTGTCATCCAGCACGGCTTCTGCGGCTGCATTGCCCTCCTCTGCGAGGGCGAAGATCTCCGGCACCGTGATGTCCTTGCCGCTTCGCGCAAGATAACGGCGGCGCATGCCATGAGAACCTGCTTCCAGTTCCAGCGCGCCGCAGCCCCGCGATTGAGGGTCGAACGGATCAGCGCCAAAGGGCAAAAAGGCGATCTCTCCGGCCGCATGCGCGGCACCGCGCAAGAGCCGTCCATCGCAGATCAGACCGCAGCCGATGCCGGTGCCGATGGAGATATAGGCCATGTTCAGAACGGGAGCGGCGGCAGACAGTGCCCACCGCTCGCCCTCCGCCGAGAGGTTCACGTCATTTTCCAGCTGTACGCTGCATCCGAACGCTTCGGCGAAGGCAGCACGCACGTCGAATGTGTCAAAGCTGGGAATGTTGGGGGCCATCATCACCTGGCCTGTCCTGCTGTCGGGCGCGCCGGGCACGCCGATGACGGCATGGCGCACCCGGTTCCACTCAATGCCGGAAGCCGCAGCAGCTTCCCGGCACAGGCGGGCGATCTGGGTGATGACATGCTGGCCGCCCCGGCTGTCCGTTGGCTCTGTCAGGCCAGGCAGCAGTGAGCCGGTGAGGGTGGCAAGGGCAACCGCCACCTTGGTGCCCCCCAGATCCACCACCGCGCAGCAGGCCGCTTCCGGAACCGGGGCGAAAACGCTGGCCCGGCGCCCGATGTGACCTTCGGTCTCACCGGTTTGGCGGATGAGGCCCGCATTCTCCAGCGCCCGGCAGATGAGTGTCAGCGTTTGTTTCGACAAGCCGCAGCGGCGCGCCAGCTCGGCCCGGGACATGGGGCCATCGGAGAGAAGTTGCTGGAATACGGCGTGATGCGTGGCCGGGTGCTGCGGGAGTGGGGACATATGAGGTGCTTTTTAGTTCGTCAGATTGACGAACTAAAATCCTGATCGTTCTTGCTGTCAAGCGGCTGACCGCCTTGCGTCGCTGAGGTGTGTGTAATAGTATTACATCAGCGCACTCGCTTGCCAGCACGTGCCAGATGCCTATCTCTAAGCGGTGTCCTGCCGGATTGCCTCAAGGCATGACGGGAGCAGGTGCAGTTGCCGGTGTGAGGAAATGGGGACGGAATGCCAAAGATCACGCAGAAAATCCCCGTTATTGTCCTCACCGGTTTTCTGGGTTCAGGTAAATCGACGCTCTTGCAGGAGCTGTTGAGCCGTGAGAACGGGCACGATACGGCGATCATCATCAACGAGTTCGGCGAAGTGCCGATTGATCATGACCTGGTCCGGGTGGGCCGGGGTGAGTTGATGCGCACGTCCACTGGCTGCCTCTGCTGCACGGCGGGCGCGGATGTTCGCGGAACCCTGTACGAGCTGTATGAAGCGGTGGAGAGCGGTGACGTGGCCCCGTTTTCCCGTGTCGTCATCGAAACCACGGGCCTTGCCGATCCGGCACCGCTGGTCAATCAGCTGGTGGCGGGTGCCATGCCTGCCATGGGCCTGCGCGATCATGTCGTGGCGCGGCATTTCGTGCTCGCCGGTGTCGTCACCACGGTGGACATCATCACCGGCGAGATCACGCTGGAGAACCATTTCGAGGCTGCCAAGCAGGTGGCCTTTGCCGACCGTATCGTCCTGACCAAGACCGATCTGGCGCAGGACCCGGCAAGCAAGTGCGATATCGCTCAGCTGGCAGAAGGCCTGCGCCAGCTGAACCCGGCTGCTGAACTCATTGACCGGCACGGGGAGGGCGTTGTTCTCGACAGTCTGTTCGTGCCGCGCAACTATCAACCGGCCAGTCTTGGCGAGGACGTGCTGGGGTGGCTTGCCATGGATCAGGCCGTCAGCGCCGAAGGGGGCAGGGGCATGCCCAAGGCAAGAGCGGCCTTTCCCGCCACGCTGCGCGGGTGAATAGCTTCGTGCTCACCTCCGATACGCCTTTTGCCGAGGCAAACTACAAGCGCTTCATGGATGTGCTGGTGAAGGCCGCCGGGCCGCGCCTTCTGCGCGTCAAGGGGCTGATCGCACTGGAAGGGGCTCCGGACAAGCCCCTGGTGATCCATGCGGTTCAGCATGCTGTCTTCCCAGCGGTCCAGCTGGAGGCCTGGCCGAGCGAGGACCATCGCGGACGGCTGGTGTTCATCACGGACGAGCTGGAGGAAAAGCCCGTCCGGGAGCTGTTTGAAGCGGTGCTTGTGGGCCGCCCTTCGGCCATGGAGCGTCTGCGCAATGCAATCGGGCTGGGGCCCAAACCAACACGGGACGCCTGATACATGACGGCATTCATCAATCCGCTCAAGCCGCGCTCACGCGGTATTCCGCAGAAGATCGCCGAGATCAAAGGCTGGGTCCGCACGGCCTTTGCGCTGGAAGAGGACGTAGCCGTCTCCTTGTCCGAACTGACGTGCCGGGATGAGGGCTGCCCGGATGTGGAAACGGTCATCGGCCTGTTGCGCGAAGGACATCCTATCGAGGTCCACCGTCTGCACATGCCGCTGACGGAGGTTAGTGAGGCGGATGTGCTGAAGCTGGCTGCTGGCAGTTAAGCTTCTGGCGTTTTTCGGGTTGACGTCGCGCGCGGGTCAATAAGGCGCTATGTCTTCGGGAAACCAAAGACCTGCGCAGGCCCGATTCTGATGAGCATGCAGCCCGCCCTGGACCTTCCTGCATCACGGCTGTTCAGCTGGACAGGCGAATTTCTCGATCGTGAGCGGGAGGAAGCCTATTGCAAGGCGTCGCTGCGCGAGACGCTCGGCTCGGCCAAGCTTTGCATTCTGGCCACGACCATTTCCAGCCTTGCCTTCATCCCGATGGATGTGATGATGCTGGACGAGCCGCGTTTGCTGTTTTTCCTGGGCATACGTGCGGTGCTGGCGGCGCTTTGCATCGCGGTGCTGTTCGGGCTCAACAAACAGGTCAGCCACCAGCGCGTCACCTGGCTGACCTATGCCCAGATTATTCCCTTCTTCTTTCTCAATGGCTTGATCTTCGACCATCCGGCACTGACCCGCCATGGTGGTTTGCTGCTGCCCCTGATCGCCATTTCCATGCCCATGTATCTGCCCGGCCGTTTCTGGATGGTGGCGCTGACGAGTGCCTATGCACCTCTGCTCAGTCTGTTGTTCTGGGGGTTCTGAGGCCTCAGCCCGAAACGCCGCTCGATCTGGCTTCCATCTTTCTGGCAGTGACCGTCGGCTATGTTGCCGGAAGCGTGGCACGGGTGCAGCTCAACCGCATGCGGCGGGAGGAATTCCTGCGCATCGATCGCGAGCGGCAGATCAACGAGGAGCTGCGGCAGGCCAAGGATGAGGCAGAGGCGGGTGCAAGGGTGAAGGCGGACTTCCTTGCCGTCATGAGCCATGAGATCCGTACACCGCTCAATGGGGTGCTCGGCATGGTTCGGCTGGCCCAGGCCGAGGATCTGCCGCCGGTTGCCCGCACGCGGCTGGAAATTCTACAGCAATCCGCCGAGGCTCTGGCCACCATTCTTGATGATGTGCTGGACCTGTCGAAACTGGAGACGGGAACGGCAGATCACGAAAATGTGCCCCTGGACCTGCATCAGATCCTCAAGGATGTTGTAACTCTGGTCAGTCCCAAGGCGCAGGAGAAGGGACTGTCCGTCCGCCTCGATTTCCATCCCGATGTGCCGCGCATGGTGACGGGGGATCCGGCAAGACTGCGCCAGATCTTGCTCAATCTGGCCGGCAATGCGGTGAAGTTCACCGAGCAGGGGCTGGTTACCATCACGGTGGATCTGCAAGGGGCGCTGCCCGGCGGGACGCAGGCAGGCGGCGGGGCCCTGCCGCTCCGCTTTTCTGTCCGGGATACCGGCATCGGTATTTCGGAGGAAGAGTTGCCGCGCCTGTTCCAGCCCTTTTCGCAAGCGGATGCCTCGATCCGCCGCCGCTATGGCGGCTCGGGCCTTGGCCTTGTCATTTGCAAACGTCTGGCGGAAGCCATGGGCGGAAGCGTCTCTGTCACCAGCATCAAGGGAGAGGGCAGCTGTTTCCAGCTGAACCTGCCCATGACGCAGGCGTCCGAGCGTGCGCTGGCGGCAGTTGAGGCAGAGCTGGCTGCAGGCGCCCGTGCCGGAAAGGTGCCGCTGCGCAGCCTGGCGATCCTGCTGGTGGAAGACAATCCGGTGAATCAGCTGGTTGCCTGCGGGTTGCTGGAACGTGAGGGTCATGTCTGCACTGTGGCAGACAGTGGCGAAGACGCCCTGAAACTGGTGCAGGTGCGCCCCTTCGATGTGGTGCTGATGGACCTGCAGATGCCGGGCATGGACGGGTATGAGACCTGCAGCGCCATCCGGGCGCTGGGTGGTGCCTTCCGCCAGCTGCCGGTTATCGCGCTCACGGCCAATGCGCTGCCGGAGGACCGCCGCCGGTCTCTGGAGGCGGGCATGGACGGGCATCTGGAAAAGCCGGTGCGTCCGGAACTGCTGAACGATATGCTGCACCGGGTCGCCAGCCGGCGGCAGGCACAGGAGCGGCCTGTGGCCGAACGGCGCCCGATGCGCCCGTTCAACATCCTTCCTGGTTCTGATCTTCTGATTGCAGGTGACGTTCCGCCAGGGCTTCCCGAGGAGCTTACCGGACTTGGCTACCGTGTATTCCCGCTGCCGGACGTGAAGGCTGCACAGCATATCCTGGCTGTCCGGGCCTTTCCGGTGATGATCCTGTTCCCGCGTCGTATGGGCGATGTTGCTGCAGCGCAGGAGCTTTGCGAGGGAGGGATGCGGCTTGTGACCTGCGCTTGTGGGCCTGCCGCGCTGGATGAGCTGCAGCGGCTTGGTGCAGAAGCAGTTTTCAACTGCGGCCGTGCGCAGGGCAAGCGTGTGCGGGACCTTGCGGAAGACCTTGGGCAGCTTCTGAGTGGCCCCGCGTCCTCCGGCGGGGCAGGGCATGAGGCGCCTGCTCCAGCCCAGCTGCTGGGGGAAGAGCGGCTTGCGCAACTCAAAATCTTGTTCCTTGAGAATTTGAAGGAGCAGCTTCAAGCTTTGCGTAAGGTTGAAGCTGGTAGCGTGGAGCTGCAGCGTATTGCACACCGCGTGAAGGGAAGCGCAGCGAACATGGGTTACACTGACCTTCAACATGCTGCAGGCCTGTTGTTGACACAGAATGCGGCGCCAGATAACGGCGCTATCGATAAGCTCTCAACCGCACTTCGCGCAGCGATTGATGAACTTGAAACGAATGCGGGGGCACAGGCAACTGATGCGCCCGGGAAAACAGCACACTGATGACTGCAACTGTACTCGTTGTTGAAGATGCACCTGAAAGCCGGGAGCTGATCTCGGGCTTCCTCACCGATAATGGCATGACCGTGATCACTGCGGGCAGTGGTGCGGATCTGCGGGCACGGTTGCAGGGATTGCAGCCTGATATCATCCTGCTGGACGTCAATCTACCGGATGAGGACGGCATCAATCTGGCCCGGCAGCTGCGCCTCGGTGAGCGGTTTGGTCTCATTTTCGTGACGGGCCGGGATTCTGGACGATGACATTCTGGCCGGGCTCGATGCGGGCGGGGATGACTATGTCACGAAGCCGATCAACCTGCGCACGCTGCTCGCCCGTATCCGCAGCGTGTTGCGCCGCTCGCGCGAACCGGTGATTACCTTTGACGGGTGGATTCTGGACGTTGTTCGCCGTGAGCTTTTCCGCCCCAATGGTCAGCTGGTCGAACTGACGGCCGGTGAGTTCAACATTCTGGTTGCGCTGGCCTCCCGCCAGATGCAGCCGCTGAGCCGGGACTTTCTGTTGGATGTGATCTCCAACCGTGACCCGCGTGACATCAGCGGCCATACGGTCGACAACCTGATTGCCCGCCTGCGTAAAAAGATGCAGCACGAGGGAAAAGATGCGCCGATCGTCACGATCCGTGGTGTCGGATACGCGCTGATGCCGTCCCAGAACAAGCCTGACTAAGGGGCAGGCGGGCCACTTTGCGTGGCTCCGCTTCTTTGCGGCAAGACGGCTCAGCCGAGTGTCTTGTGGCTCTCCAGAATGCTGTCGGCCCACATGGCATAGGGGCGGAAGCGGCGGTCGAGCAGGCGGCAGACTTTGGCGCCCTCAGTCGTTGTCGGTTGCAGGATGAGGCTCGACTGGGGGCCGCGTATCTCTTCCAGACGGGCAAGCAGCTCACCCATCCCGGCAATCAGAGCGCCATTCCAGCGAAGCGATGGTGACAGCCAGCCGCAGGGCAATGTCCAGCGTCCTGGCGCTGAATGATGCTGGGCCAGAAGCCAGCCCATAGGCTCTCCGCCAGCATCGAGAAGCACTTGCGAAACCTCCCGGTCAAGCCCCTCCTGCCATAGCTGCGGGTCCGCCCAGACGGGCAGAGCATTGCGGGCCGCAAGCCGGGTAATGGCGGCGGAAAAGCTTGCTTCCTGCCGCGTGTCAAGACTTGCCAGAGATCTCAGAACAAGGCCGCGGCGCTCTAGTTGCCGCATCAGCATTTCGTGCTGGGGCAGGGCATCGTGCCGCTCACCCACGTGAAAAGCCATGCGCAGCCGCGCCTTGGACGCTGGCAGCCAGCCAGAGGCGGTCAGCAGACCCGCAAAAGCCTCGCCCTGCGGCAGCCGTTCCGACCATTGGGTGGCAAGCCGGTCGCGCCCGTTTGCCTTCATTCTTGCGGCAAAGGCTTCCAGCAAGCGCAGGGCCAGATGCTGGCGGCGCAAGAGTGGCAGCACCATGACGGACAGAAGCTCCTGCTCGCCGGGCACCATGCTGCTGCGCCGGGACAGAAGCAGCCCTGCCGGAATGTCGCCCAGCCAAAGCCCGAGATGGCAATAGCGCTCCTGCTCAGCTCCGGTCAGCCCTTCGCGCAGCGATACGGAAAGGCCCTGCGCCGTCAGCGGAGCAAAGCGGGGCAGGTCGTCCGCCCTGCAAGGTCTGATCTCAACGGGCTCCGTCAGATGCATCGATGGGGGCCTGGCTGGTGTCGGGGACATTCGTTTGCTCGCAATGGTGTTGCAAGGAGGGCTGAGCGTTCAGTCTGTGCTGAAGATGTACTCGCTTTCGAAGAGGTAGTCGTTGGAAGCCGCGTGGCTGCCGAAGTGCTTGTCGAGCATCTGCTCCATGCCGCCGGGCACGTCGGCGGGCGGCTGGCAGATGAGAATGGTGTCGGGCCCGGCTTCTTCCTCCAACACCTGCAGCAGCCGCGCGATGGCGCCCAGAAGCCAGCCTTGCTGGACACGTTCGCGTACGACCCAGCCCTGCGGAATGTACCAGCGCCGGAAGGCAGATTGCTGGATGCACACAAGCCAGCCTTGAACTGCGCCTGTTTCGTCAAAGAGGATCTGGCTTAGTCCTGCACCTTCGCCTTGCGCCCAGTAGGCCGGGTTGGACCATTCCGGCGCGCGTCCCTGCGCAATCAGGTCCTGCCCCTCCTGCACAAACTGCTGGCGGAGGTCGCCGGTCAGACTGTCAAGGCGGGCACAGCGCAGCCCTTTCGCTTCCAGCCTTGTCAGAATGCGGTCGCGCCGGGGAAAGCCTTTCGGCCAGTCGCCAATGCGCCAGGACATGCGGTGGCGCGAGATTTCGGGCTGGCCCCATCCAGATGAGGCAAGCAGCCGGGCAAATTCGGCGGCGCGCGGCAAGCGGCTGGACCAGCGGGCATAGATGCCGCGCCGCCCACCTCTGTGCAGGGTCTGACACAGCCGGGACAGCAGCATCATTGCGATGCCACGGCCACGCCATTTCGGAGCAACCATGATGGAGGAGAGTTCCTGCAGGCCGTCTTCGCCTGCACAGGAAAGGACCAGTCCGGCGGGCTCGCCGCCGATGAAGGCGGCAAGGCGCAGTACACGCATGTCTTCGGTGGGCGTGGCCAGCATCCATTGCAGGGCGCCTGCCGTCAGTGCGGCAAGGGCCGGTGCATCTTCGGGGCTGGTTTCCCGGATCTGCGGCACCTGTGTGCCGGGATACTCTGTCGTCACGGTGTCCATTCGGGGCCTGCTGCCATATACCGGCCGCCGCGCGGCAGCCTAGCTCGTCTGCCTTCTTACTAACGCAGGCGCGGCGGTTTGTTTTGGCACTTTTGAGGTCCAATCCGTCTCGGCCCCGCCCCTCGCGCCTATAACGGTCCTCAGATGATTTCTGCAGTCTGGGAGGCTCCTGAGTGCCTGCAAGCCCAGCATGCAGGATGACTGGCGTGGCTTGCCAGGCTGGCTGGCCCTGATTGTTTTCCAAGACAGAGGCGGAGTGAAAATGTCCCATGTTCCCGATCCCATGACGCAGGCCCGTCAGCATATCGAGCGCGCACTGATCGAGACGGCGCAGTCCGATGAGGCCTTCCGCAAGCTGTTGCTGCAGGACCCGCGCGCGGCGCTGAAGCAGCTGATCGGCGTTGATCCGATCCCCGGTTTCAAGATCCGTGTGCTGGAAGAAGTGCCAGGCGAAGTGGTTCTGGTGCTGCCGCGTGCCATCGCTCAGGACGAGCTGCCGGATGAAATCCTCGACTACGCGGCGGGCGGCGCCGAGGGCAATCCCTGCCCGGATCCGCGTGGGGGCGCGTGGCACCATCGTCAAGATCATTCGCGATTCCGGCAAATGACGAACGCTTTTCCCAGGTCCGTGACAGGGGGTAACTACCATGCAGGTTCAGGATCAGATGTCCGAGGTGAAGAGCCAGCTACAGGCCATTGCCGCAGCCAAGGCGGATGAAGATGCGTCGTTCCGCGAGGCGCTGACGGCCGATCCGGCGGCTGCGCTTGGCAAGCTGCTCGGTGTAGACGGTTTCGGCGGGCTTTCGATCCGGGTGATCGAGGAGAAAGCCGGAGAGGCTATCCTCGTGCTTCCGCCTGCGGTGGATGATGGGGCGCTAACCGATGATCAGCTGGCACGGGTTTCGGCTGGCAGGGGTGTTTCCGACAATCTGGCGTCTTTGCTGGCCGTGCTGAATGCTTTTGTCCGGTTTCAATCCGTCCGCCCCTGAGGGGCAGCAGAACACAAGGCGCCTGCCAACCGGTGGGCGCCTTTTGCATTTCCCGGATCAGTCAGTTGCCAGCAGGTAAGAGAAGTTGCCTGTCAGCCAGCTGTCCATCGCGTCCCAGGCACTTTGCCGGACTTCGATATCGCGGCCGCCGCGCGCATGCAGCTGTACGAGGCCCAGCGTTTCGGCCTGTTCCATCAGCAGGCGGGCGTGGGTCCTGGAGATGCCTGCATGCTCCGAGATGGATTCATAGCCCATCTGTATGCGGCTGCTGCCGGTTTGGGCGGCCTCATGCAGCAGCATCAGAAGTGTCAGGTATCCGCCGTCCCGCTCTGCCAGTGCGGAAATGGAACGGTGCTGCATCCGCATGCCGAAGTAGTCCTGCAGCAGGGGGCAAAGCTCCGGCGCCAGTTACGGTGGCCTGCCGTTGCCGGGGCGATGCTGCGCTCGGACCAGGCTGGCGCCATCGGGTCGGCATGCTGGTGCTGGGCGCCACTCATGCTTCCGCCTGTCTCGCCGGTATGGCTGAGACGGGCTAGAAGCTGGCTGGCGGCTGCCGATTGATCCCCCTCATCGGGCTGCAAGCAAAGGGGGACAGATGCATTCCCGTGAACAGAGCATCAGCGGACCACATGCGCGCCGTTGGCATCAGGATGCTGATCCGCAGATCCTCTTCCGCTTTCCGCCGCTCGATGAAGCCATAGCGCTCGAAGATGGCCACCAGAGCCTCGATCCGGTTGCGGCTGGTCAGGCCCGATGAGGAGAGGCGTGCTTGAAGGCGCCCGAGTGTCAGCCAGGTTTCGCGGTTCTCCGGGTTTTGTGCTGCACTCAGACACAGGATGGCCTGAAAGACCATGAAGCGGCCTTCTTCCAGCATCAGCCTTGCGAGAAGATAGTCACCACGAAAGAGGGATACGAGGTTCTGCACAACGGCGTCGCGGACTGGTGGCGTTATGGTCTGCTGTCCGGCGTTGAGGATCTCAGTGGCTGCAGCGCTCTGGGGCTCTGCACCCTCCCACAGGCATCCAGCCGTGGCACTGAGCGTGCCCGGAACAGGGTGCTTGAGAGGGGCTGCAGCATTCATCAGGTGATCTCCAGACCGGCATCCGCTGAGAAGCGTTTTGAAACTGGGCAAAGGCTTCTACGATCGCACGTACTCTGTCCGATATTGATACCATGTAATTCGATGTGCTGTAGTAGTGGAATATCAATGGCTGTTGATGCTTCAGATGCATGAGGTTCTGCTATGTATGTTTATTCTCATCTCCGATGTATTTGTTTTGTTGCTGAGTATTTTTTGTTTGTTTTTGCTTAATTATCAGATGATTT
The DNA here is from genome assembly GCF_050510895.1 of Pannonibacter phragmitetus. Taxonomy (GTDB): domain Bacteria; phylum Pseudomonadota; class Alphaproteobacteria; order Rhizobiales; family Stappiaceae; genus Pannonibacter; species Pannonibacter phragmitetus_B. The sequence goes on from NZ_JBNINT010000001.1 coordinate 368,435, forward strand.
TTCGCATCCTTTAATAGTTCTCTGGTTCGATTTTCGGTGTGTATTGTGCGCCGCCGGGATTGCCAGTGCCCCGCCGTTGGTGCTGGATGCGGCTGGCGTTTTTTGGGTGCTTTCGGGGTTGCTCCGCCGCCGGGTGTTACGTGTTTGGGGAATGTGGGGCTGGTATGTGGCGTATCGGGCGGCTTGGAGTGTTGCGTAACGGGACTTTACTCCCGCTTGCCGGGGTGAGGCGCGCCGGGGCCGTCGGGCTTCTGGGAGCGCTGCTGTCCGGCTGCGCGCTTGTTGGCAATCCGCTGGTCCCGGCCGATGACTTTGCGCCGGTTATGCCATCCGCCTATATCCATCAAGACCCGCGAAGCGAGGCATTGATGCGTGCGCCGGTTGCTGCGCCTGCATTCTGGGCAGCCTTTGGCTCGCCGGAGCTTGCCGCGCTCGTCTCCCGGGCGGAGGAGGGGAGCAAGGATATCGCAGCCGCGATTGCCCGCGTCCGTCAGGCAGAATGGGGGCGTTGCAGGCCGGTACGGGGCTTTTGCCAACAGGCGCGCTGAGCGGGACAAGCACCACATTCCGGTCCTCTGCCACGGCGGCGGGGCTGGAAAGCGGGCGCCTGCCACAGCAGCAGCTGCGCCGTGCAGGCCTGTCCGCCTCCTGGGAACTGGACTTCTGGGGCAAGAATGCAGCGCTTTACTCCGCCGCTGCCCGCCGTGAAGAGGCGGGTGTGTTCGCGCTCGCCGCGACACGTCTGGCTGTGACGGCGGAAACAGCACAGACCTATGTGACGGTACTTTCCCTTCGTGACCGGCTGGCGATTGCCCGGCAGAACCTTACCCTTGCCCGTAAGGTGATGGACAGCATCCGCGAGCGGGTGGAGGCGGGCTCGGCCACACAGGTGACGCTGGCCCAGCAGGAAACCGTGGTGCGCCAGCAGGAGGCTGCGATCGTCAGCCTTAGAAGGTCGCTGTCGCAGTCGGAGCTGTCGCTGGCGCTTCTGGTGGGCGCCCGGCCAGGCGATGTCAGCCTGGGCAAGGGCGGGCTGAAAGGCCTGAAACTGCCGCCGCTGACCGCCGGCCTGCCCTCTGATGTGCTGAGCCGGCGGCCGGATGTGCGCCAGGCTGAGGCGCAGATTCTGGCGGCCTCGCAGGATGTGGGTGCTGCGCGGGCGGCGATGCTGCCCAGCCTGAGTTTCTCGCTGCAGCGCGGCTTCGAGAGCTTGACCACGAGCACGCTGATTTCCCCTGCATCCGGGGTTGCCAACTTCACCAGCCAGCTGACCCAGCCGCTCTTCGATGCGCCGCGGCTGGCGGCGCAGATGAAGGGGCCGAAGCCCGGCGCGAGGAAATGATCGCCACCTATGAGCAGGCTGTTCTCTCCTCGCTGTCTGACGTGGAGAAGGCGCTGGTGGCGCTGAATACGAGCGGGGAGGAACTGGCGATTGCCGGAAAGGCCGTGGCTGCGGCGCGCCGGGCCTATGAGCTGACACAGGAGCAGCTGGAGGCCGGGCAGGTGGATATGACGACGGTGCTGAACACCCAGCGGGAGTATTTCTCTGCCGCTGACAGTCTGGAACAGCTGCGCCTTGCGCGCTTCCAGGCCGCTATCGCGCTTTACCGGGCGCTGGGCGGGGGATGGTCGCCGGAAGATGCGAGGCTGCTGATGCAGCCAAAGGAAATGCCGTCCACAAGCGGAACGAAAACCGTAGCCGCCGCAAGTGCGGCCGTGGCGCAGTAAGAGAAGGCAAGGGCAATGTCATCGCAACCGAGCCCGGCGCCGCAGGACGGCGCGTCCAATCAGGCAACCCGGCTGTTCCGGCAGGCCGCCCTGGACCGGCTTTCTTCTCCCGAGCAGCTGGATCAGCTGATCTCACTTACGCGTCCGCGTGACCTTCTGGCCATGCTGACGCTTTTTGCCCTCATTGCGCTGGCGGTTGGCTGGTCGATCCTTGGCCGTGTGCCGGAGCGGGTGAAAGGGTCGGGCATCCTCATCACTACGGGCGGACGTGTTGTTGATGCGGTGGCGACCGGAGACGGCACGCTGACGGATATTCTTGTGGAGGTTGGTGGCGCCGTGAAGCAGGGGCAGGTGGTGGCACGGGTGATCCAGCCCGCCCTGCGCCAGCAGCTCGATAACATCAACGCAGTGATCGCGGAGCGCCGGGCGCTTCTGGAGGAGCTGAAGGGGCAGGTCGCTGAGCGCACCCGCGCTGCCGATGAAACGCAGGTTGCGCGCGTCAACGCACTGAACATGCGCGTCAGCGATGCACAGGAGCGGGTGCGCGTGCTGGATGAGCAGGAGAAGCGCGATACGGCGCTGTTCGACCGCCGCCTCATTACATGGCAGCAGCTGCTGGAAACCCGCAGGGCGTTGGCCGAAGCGCGGCAGAGCGAATTGGAAGCGCGCAGTCAGATCTCGCAGGTGGAAAGTGACGCCATCGTGCAGCGCAATTCCAACGACCGGGATATCCGCTCCTCCGAGGAGCGGCTGGCTGATGCCGAGCGGCAGAAGGCCGAACTGGAAATCCAGTTGCGCCAGCAGGAAACCATCACCAGCCCGGCAAATGGCCGCGTGGTGGAGTGGAAGGCCGTGCCCGGCACCCGCATTGCGCCGGGACAGGCGCTGATGAGCATCGAGAGCGGGGCGGCCGGACTGGAGCTTCTGCTTTATCTGCCGCCCAATGATGGAAAGCGCGTGGTCTCCGGCATGCCGGTGCAGATCGCCCCGTCCACGGTGCGGCGCGAGGAATATGGCATGATGGAGGGTACGGTGGCGGCGGTTTCCGACTTCCCCACCACCGCACAGGCAATGCAGGCTATCCTGCGCAATGACCAGCTGGTGCAGAGCTTCTCGTCCAAGGGCGCGCCCTTTGCCGCTCGGGTGCTGCTGACGCCGGATGCCAATACGCCGAGCGGCTTTGCCTGGAGCGGCGGTTCGGGGCCTGAGCAGCAGTTCAGCAGCGGCTCATTGGCCGAGGCGGAAGTGACCGTCGCCTGGCGCCGCCCGATCAGCTATGTCATTCCCTGGCTGCGCAAGGTCTCGGGGCTGGCAGGGTGAGCGGCCAGATGAGCACGGACAAGCCCTCCAGACCCGCAAAGCGCCGCCGGAAGGCCACTCCCTCCATCCTGCAGATGGAGGCGGTGGAATGCGGCGCGGCCAGCCTTGCCATGATCCTGGCTCACCATGGCGCCTGGATCCCGCTGGAACAACTGCGCGTTGCCTGCGGCGTTTCACGCGATGGCTCCAAGGCCAGCAGCCTGCTGAAGGCCGCCCGGCAATATGGTTTCACCGCCAAGGGCTTCCGCAAGGAACCCGAGACGCTGACCGATCTGCCCTGGCCCGCCATCCTGCACTGGAACTTCAACCACTATGTGGTTTTTGAGGGCATGACGGACACCCATGCCTATATCAACGATCCTGCGCTGGGCCCGCGTGTGATCACCCGCGAGGAGCTGAGCGAAGCGTTCACCGGTGTTGTGCTGACCTTCGAGAAGACGGACGCCTTCCGCAAGACGCGCAAGCCCGAGGGGCTGCTGTCCGCCTTCCGCGCCCGCGTCTCGTCGTCTCATGGGGCGTTGTGGCTGATCGGGCTTCTCAGTCTTGCGCTCGTCATCCCCGGCGTGGTGCTGCCTGTCTTTGCCAAGATTTTCGTCGATGGCATCCTGATGCAGCAGCAGGAGCATCTGACACGTCCGCTGCTGATCGCGCTGGGTCTTACAGCCTTGATTAAGACCGGCCTCACCTGGCTGCGCTCGTCGCTGATCCTGCGGCTGCGCACCAAACTGACGATTTCCGGTGCTGGTGCTTTCATCTGGCGGGTGCTGCATCTGCCCATGTCCTTCTTCTCCCAGCGCAGCGCCGGTGAGATTGCCTCCCGCGTTGAGGCAAGCGAACGGGTGGCAGAGGTGATCTCCGCCGATATGGCCAATGCGGTGCTGAACTGGGGCACGCTGGCCTTCTTTGCCGTGGTGCTGCTGGGCTATGATCCGGTACTGGGTGCATTGACCATTGCCCTCAGCCTGCCGAACCTTGTGGTGCTGCGTGTCGTGCAGGAGCGGCTGAAGCAGTCTTCCATCCGCCTTGCCGTGGAGCATGGCAAACTGGGCGGCACCACGGTTGGCCTCATCTACAACATTGAGACCATCAAGGCTTCGGGCCTTGAAACCTCGTCCTTCGGGCGCTGGGCCGGCATCCATGCAAGGTTGCTCAATGCTGTGCAGGAATCCGGCTCGCGGGCGCTGATCACGTCGCTGGCCCCGGCGCTGCTCACCGGTCTGGTGGATGTGGCCATTCTGGGCGCAGGCGCCTTTCGCGTGATGCAGGGGGCGATGACGCTGGGCGATCTCGTTGCTTTCCAGCTTCTGGCCGCCAGTTTCTCCGCACCTCTTGTCAGCCTGGTTGCCCTGTCGCCGAAGCTTGCCAACATCCGGGCCGATCTCAACCGCGTCGATGACGCCATGCGCAATCAGCCGGACCCGCTGACGCAGAGCCCTGCCGGGGGCACATCGCGGTTGATGAGCGGTACGCTGGAAGTGGACGCGATCCGCTATGGTTACAATCCGCTGGATGAGCCGCTGTTCGAGTGCATCTCCCTGTCCGCCCGTCCGGGCGAACGTATTGCTCTTGTCGGCCGTTCGGGCTGCGGCAAGTCCACGCTGGGGCGGTTGATCTGCGGTCTTGTGGCGCCTTGGGAAGGGGAAATCCGCCTGGATGGTACGCCGCTTTCCCAGATGGATCAGTTCCAGCGTGCGGCGAACATCGCCTATGTGGATCAGGACATCTTCCTCTTTGAAGGTACGGTGCGCGAGAACCTGACGCTCTGGAACCCGGATGTGCCGGATGATGCCATCACCCGGGCGCTGGAGGATGCCGCGATGCTGGATGACATCGTGTCCCGTCCCGGTGAGCTTGATGCCCATGTGGAGGAAGGAGGCCGCAACTTCTCCGGCGGCCAGCGCCAGCGGCTGGAACTCGCCCGCGCCCTGGTCGGTGATCCGGCCATTCTGGTGATGGATGAGGCGACCGCCGCGCTCGATCCGCAGACGGAGAAGGCCATTGATGACAACCTGCGCCGCCGCGGCTGCACCTGCATCATCATTGCCCACCGGCTCAGCACCGTGCGTGACTGTTCGGAGATCATCGTGATGGAGCGCGGCGAAATCGTCGAGCGTGGCACACACGATAGCCTGATGGCCGCAAATGGTGCCTATGCGGATCTCATTCAGACGGGAGCGCAGTGAGGCGGACATGACACAAGGCTCCCATCCCGGTCTGACTTCTGGTGCTTATCTGCCCTCTGGCAGCGCCCATCCGCATGTGCTTGATGATCCAGCCCAGTGGCTTATCGTTGAGCGTGGCTATCTCGATGTATTCGCCGTTTTCGGTGCGCCGCTGGAAGGCCGCCGGCTGTTCCTGTTCCGGCTGGAAGAATGCGGTTTCGCACGCGGCATTTCCGCCGCTGCGCTGAGCGATGGCCGCAGCCTGACCCTTGTTGGCGTTGGTGGCGCGGACAGCGCCCTGCGCCGCTGTGCCCCCGGCGAGCCTGTGAGTGCGGAAGCGGTGCAGCGCTGGCAAGACGTGCTGGCTCAAGCTGCTGATCTGCCTCCGGCGCCTGGTGATGCCGAAGAAGGGAGTGAACGCAGCGACGCTGTGCTGCTGCTCGCGCTGGCCAACGGTCTTGCCGAACGCGAAGCCTTGCGCAGCCAGCATGACTGGCGCAGCGAAAGGCGCAAGCTGGGTGAAGCGCGCAAGACGCAGGCTCTCTCGGAACTCGCATCAGCCGCTGCCGGGCATACAATCGAAACGGCCGTGACCCCGGCTGTGACTGACGACCCTGATCCGTTGCGCTCCAGCCTGTTGCGCATCTTTGGCGCCCTCAAGGTTGCGCCGAAGCTGGAGGCCTTCGAGACGCCGGGCGGGTTGGAAGAGGGGCGAAACCGCCTCGACATCATTGTCTCGCGCCACCAGATGACCCGGCGCACCGTGCTGCTGCGGCCCGGCTGGACGCTGCTGCCCGGCCTGCCGCTGATCGGCTTCATGGGCGAAGAACGCCGCCCCGTGGCGCTGCTGTTCCGCAAGGGTCGCTGGCACGTGCATGATGGCCAGCGCGTGACGCCGATTGCAAGCGACGGCACGGAAGGCAGTGGCACGACCGGCCTTGCGGCGGATGCAGTGCAAATCTATCCCGCGTTGCCTGCCGGATCGCTGCGTTTCCGTGATCTCTTTGCCTTCGGCTTCGCCTGTCTCGGGGCGGACCGGCTGCGGCTGGTGCTGCTGATGCTGGCCGCCGCCATTTTGGCAACGCTGGTGCCCTATGGCTCCCGCTTCCTTGTCAGTGATGCCATCCCCTATGCCAATCTCAATCTCACCGGTGTGATCATCGGCGGGCTTCTGGCGGCGGCGTTGGCCCGCGCGGTGTTTGATGCGGGCAAGGGGCTGACAATGCTCCGCTCGGAACTGGGCTTTGAAAGCCGGCTGCAACCGGCGATGCTGTTGCGCCTTCTGCGCCTGCCCCCGCCTTCTTCCGCCGCTATGCCGTGGGTGACATTTCCGACCGTGTGCTGGGCATTCAGGCAGCGCGTGAGGTGATTACGTCCAGCTTCACCAGTGCGGCAGCGAGCAGCGTGTTCTCCATCATCAGCCTGGTGCCTATCCTCACAGTGGACAAAAGGCTGGCTCTGATCGTGCTTCTGCTGGCGGTGGTCATCGGGCTCATCAACGTGGCCATCAGCTACCGTGCACTTATTCACGAGCGCCAGCGCATGGCGCTGAAGGGGCGGATCGAGAGCTTTGTGGTGCAGATGCTGATGGGCATCACCAAGCTCAAGGCCTCCGCCAGCGAGGCGATGGGCTTTGGCCGCTGGTCAGGCCTGTTCTCGCAGAACATGCGCCATGCCGTGAAAGCCGGGCGCTGGACCAATCTGCAGGGCGCATCCGATGCGCTCCTGCCGCAACTGGCGACCATCGTGCTCTATGCCATGATCCTGTATTTTCTGAAGGCGGACATGGAAAAGGCCGCCAGCGGCGGCAATGCGGGCAAGGGCTTCTCGCTGGCCGATTTCATCACCGTCTCGACGGCCTTTGCCCAGGTTCTGGGCGGTATATCTGCATTGGCCGGGGCGCTGATCCAGTCGCTGTCAGCCGTTCCGCTGATCGAGCGCGCCGGGCCGATCATCGAGGCCGTACCGGATGCGCCGCCGCCGGAAAGCCGCCCGGTGAAACTGTCTGGCGCTATCGATATCCGCAATGTCTCCTTCCGCTATTCGGAGAAAGCCCCGCTTGCCCTCAACGAGCTGAGCGTGCGCATCGGCAAGGGCGAGTTCGTTGCCGTCGTCGGCGCATCCGGTTCCGGCAAGTCCACGCTGCTGCGCCTGCTGCTCGGTTTCGACCGGCCGGAGCTGGGCGACATTTTCTTCGATGGCCATTCCCTCAGCCGTCTGGATCTGGCGCAGGTGCGCCGCCAGATCGGCGTGGTGCTGCAGCATGGCCGCATCATGGCCGGCAGCATTCATGACAATATCGCCGGCGAAAGCGGCCTTGGCATGGATGCCTCGCTGGAGGCCGCGAAGATGGTTGGTCTCGACAAGGACATCGAGCAGATGCCCATGGGCCTGCATACGGTGATGCTGGATGGCGGCGGCACGCTGTCGGGCGGCCAGCGCCAGCGCATTCTTCTTGCGCGGGCGCTGATCAGCAAGCCGGCGGTGCTGTTCCTCGATGAGGCGACAAGCGCCCTCGACAACCGCACGCAGGCCATCGTCACCGAAACCCTGCAGCGGCTGCCAGTGACCAGGCTCGTCATCGCCCACCGGCTCAGCACCATTGAGAGCGTTGACCGCATCATCATGCTCGACAAGGGGCGTGTGGTGGAGACGGGAAGCTACAGCGAACTCATGGCACTTGATGGACATTTTGCGGCGCATGCCCGCCGCCAGCTGGTTTGAACTGAGGACGGATTTTCATGCGCAAGGTTCTTTACATACTGGGTCAGCTGGATGACGCGGACATTGCCTGGATGGCCCAGACCGGTGAACGGCGGACGTTGGCCGCAGGCGCCATACTCATTCAGGAGGGGCGGGCCACGGCCGATCTCTTCATCGTGCTGGACGGGCAGGTGGATGTGCAGGTGACCGGTGTCGGCACCGTCGCCAGCCTGTCGAGCGGCGAAATCCTGGGCGAAATGTCCTTCGTCGACAAGGCTCCGCCCTCGGCAACCGTTGTTGCCGCACGTGACACTCGCGTTCTGGCGCTGGAAAAGCGCCGGATCGAGCAGCGGCTGGAAGAAAACCCGGCCTTTGCAGCCCGTTTCTACAAGGCGCTGGCCGTGTTTCTGGCCGACCGTCTGCGCACCACGACCTTGCGCGGCAAGGGCGGCAGCGGGCAGGCCGAGGACGAGCTGGATGACATGGTGCTGGACGGGGTCTCGATGGCCGGGCTCCGCTTCCAGCACCTTCTGGAAATCCTGAATGGCGGCAATGGCTGACGCAAGCCTTTGTCCTGTTGAGGTGTAAGGCCGTGCAGAGGTGGGTCTGCACGGCCTTTTTTGTCTGGGATGGTGTTGGAAGGGATTGGTGTTTCGTTTCAATGCTTTCAGGAGAGCGGCCTTGGGAGCTTCACAAGGCGGATTCCTTCTAACAGCCCCCAGCAGGAAGGCCGGGATGGCGCAGTGAAGGGGTTTGCCTGGAAGCCGTGTGGGGCGCTGCTAGAAAACTCCCACTTTTAGACAGCTTCAGCCAGTTCACCGTCCGCGCCGTCCGTTCTTTCCATCAGTCAGGCCTATGTCTTTCTGCAGGTGCTCCGGCAAGGCATCCTTGTGGGGAACCCAGACTCTATGCTGGTCTTCCAGCCTTGCAGATGTGGCGGCCTCCTGTGCGGAAGAGGCCGCCAGAAGCTTGAGAACAAGGCGTAAAATGAGGTTGCCTGCGCTGCCATGGAGCGTCATTTCGATTCATGTCCCGGTTGAAGTTGCCCGCACCATAGGTTTGATGCATTCTCCCAATCCAATTAAAGTTCACGCAGTTATCATAAGGCCAGCTTGTGTCAGACCTGCCTCCTCTGGCAGCGCTTCGCGTTTTTGAAGCTGCCGCCCGCCATTGCAATTTCACCCGTGCCGCCGAAGAACTGGGTATGACGCAAGCTGCCGTCAGCTATCAGATCAAGCTGCTGGAGGAGCGTTCCGGCGGCCCTCTCTTCCTGAGGAAATCCCGCCAGGTGGAGTTGACGGAGCTGGGCCGCCGCCTCGCCGGGCCGGTGACGGAAGCCTTTGATCTCATCCGGGGCGCGTTCTCCAATATCCGGCAGGAAGCGCAAGGCGTGCTGGTGATCAACTGCGGCCCCACATTTGCCGCCCGGTGGCTGGCCCAGCGGATCGGCACCTTTCAGCTCCAGCATCCAGAGCTTGCCGTCCGGTTTGACGTGTCAAATCATCAGGTGGATTTCGCCCGGGAGGCCGTGGATGTGACCATCCGTGCAGGGCTTGGCAACTGGCCGGGGCTGGCGGCGCATCTGATCAAGCCCGCGCCTTTCACCCCCATGCTCAGCCCAAACCTTGCTGCCTCCATCGGCGGTGTCCGGGAACCGGCGGACCTTCTGAAGCTCAAGATCATCGATCCGAGCGATCCCTGGTGGCAGGTCTGGTTCCGTGCGGTTGGCTATGATGCGGCCGGCATTGATGCGCGCTCGCGCTCGCAGATGGGCGCACAGGTGCTAGAGGCACAGGCAGCCGTGGCAGGGCAAGGTGTTGCCATTCTCACGCCGGACTTCTACCGGGAAGAGCTGGAGCGGGGGCTGCTTGTGCAGCCCTTCGATCTGGTGGCCAGCAATGGTGAGGGCTACTGGCTGGTCTATCCTGAAAGCAGGCGAACCAACCGCAAGATCCGCGCTTTTCGTGACTGGATTGTCAAGGTCGCTGGAGAAGCGTGACCGGAACAGCTTTTCCGGTCACGTTCCGGTTTATCAATGGCTGCGGGTGGCCCCGCCATCCACGCGGATCAGCGAGCCAGTGACATAGGACGCCCGATCCGAGGCGAGGAAAGCCACCATGGCGGCAAACTCGTCCGGGCGGCCATAACGGCCAACCGGGATGGCTTCCGCCGAAGCGCGTGCCACCGCTTCCACGGGCTGGCCGGTGCGCTTGGCTGCGGCTGCATCCAGTTCCTCAAGCCGTGTCGTCAGAATACGGCCCGGCAGAACCACGTTGACAGTCACCCCGTCGCGGGCAACTTCCGAGGCCAGCGTCTTCGACCAGCCGGTGACGGCAGCGCGGATGCCATTGGAAAGGGCGAGGTTGGCAATCGGCTGTTCGACGCCGGAAGAGGCGATGGTGATGACGCGGCCCCAGCCCTTCTTCTGCATCTGAGGCACCAGACGGCCTGACAGATGGAAGAGGTTGGCGGCCATCGCTTCGAAGTGCTGGATCCACAGGCTGCGGTCCATGGTCAGAGCCGGGCCGGGAGGAGGGCCGCCAATGTTGTTGACGAGAACATCAACGCCGCCCTCCGCCAGCAGTTTGTCCAGTGCTGCGTCAATGGCAGAGAGATCTGTAAGATCCAGCTTCAGCGGGGTGACCTGCGCGCCCGGGATATCACGCGCCCAAGCCTCGATGGCTTCGCTGGTCCGGGCTGCGGCGATGACATGAGCGCCTTCCCGGGCGAGCTCTTCGGCAATCGCACGGCCAAGGCCACGGCTTGCGCCCAAAACCAGGGCGCGCTTGCCCTTCAGTCCAAGTTCCATCAGTTCAACTCCTTCAGACGCTTTTCAAGGCGGGCCATCAGCCGGTCCACTTCCGCACGGGACAGGGGATCGAGTGGCGCGCCGGGTTTGCGCAGGGCGGGGCTTGCCAGGATGCCGCGCCGGTACATGATGTATTTGCGTATGGCGAGACCGGCGCCGGGCTGCTGTTCCATCCGGGCAAGTGGCAGATAGGCATCGAACAGATCCCGCGCCCGCTCCATATCACCCTTGCGGTGGTTCTCAACGACGCTCGCCATCATCTCCGGATAGGCAAAGCCGGTCATGGCGCCATCGGCTCCCCGTTCCATCTCCTCCGGCAGGAAGACGCCGCCATTGCCGCACAGAATAGAGATGCGCCGGTTCAGCGTGCCTTCCTTCCGCAAAGCAGTGATCTTGGCCAGTCCCGGCCAGTCCTCGTGCTTCAGGCAGACGGCGGTGGGCAGGGCATTGAAGATGCGGGCGAGGGCTGGAACGGAGATCTGAACGCCCGTGACCAGCGGGAAATCCTGCAGCACGAAGGGCGTATCTCCGAGGAACTCGGCCACCTGCGTATAATAGGTGACGATCTGGTCGTCGGTGCGCAGCGAGCCGGGAGGGGCAACCATGACACCGGCGGCGCCCATATCCATGACGCGGGCGGTGAGGTCCTGCATCTGCGCAAAGCCGGGGGCGGAGGCGCCGACCACGATGGGCACCTTGCCATCCACCCGCTTCAATATATGGCGCACGATGGACGCGGACTCGTCCGAAGTCAGCTTCGGCGCTTCGCCCATGATGCCGAGAAGCGTCAATCCGGTGGCGCCTGCATTCAGATAGTGATCGACCATCCGGTCGCAGCTGTCGA
>NZ_JBNINT010000001.1:385000-4155000 GCF_050510895.1 Pannonibacter phragmitetus
CGAATGGCGTAACGACTTCCCCGCTGTCTCCAGCATAGGCTCAGTGAAATTGAATTCCCCGTGAAGATGCGGGGTTCCTGCGGTCAGACGGAAAGACCCCGTGCACCTTTACTACAGCTTCACACTGGTATTCGTGTCGACATGTGTAGGATAGGTGGTAGACGTCGAAGCGAGGGCGCCAGCTCTCGTGGAGTCATCCTTGAAATACCACCCTTGTCGTCATGGATATCTAACCGCGATGTAACAGCATCCGGGACCGTGTGTGGCGGGTAGTTTGACTGGGGCGGTCGCCTCCCAAATGGTAACGGAGGCGCGCGAAGGTGGGCTCAGAGCGGTCGGAAATCGCTCGTCGAGTGCAATGGCATAAGCCTGCCTGACTGCGAGACTGACAAGTCGAGCAGAGACGAAAGTCGGCCATAGTGATCCGGTGGTCCCTCGTGGAAGGGCCATCGCTCAACGGATAAAAGGTACGCCGGGGATAACAGGCTGATGACCCCCAAGAGTCCATATCGACGGGGTTGTTTGGCACCTCGATGTCGACTCATCGCATCCTGGGGCTGGAGCAGGTCCCAAGGGTATGGCTGTTCGCCATTTAAAGCGGTACGTGAGTTGGGTTCAGAACGTCGCGAGACAGTTCGGTCCCTATCTGCCGTGGGTGTAGGAGAATTGAGAGGATCTGTCCCTAGTACGAGAGGACCGGGATGGACGAACCTCTGGTGGACCTGTTGTGGCGCCAGCCGCAGTGCAGGGTAGCTATGTTCGGAATAGATAACCGCTGAAGGCATCTAAGCGGGAAACTAACCTCAAAACAAGTTCTCCCTGAAGAGCCGTGGTAGACCACCACGTCGATAGGAGGCATGTGGAAGCACGGCAACGTGTGAAGCTGAGCCTTACTAATAGCTCGTTCGGCTTGATCACTCTCATTAATCAATGTCCATTCCATTCTAAATCCCTCACGGGGCGCACGGCTTACGCCTGCCCCTCCGGAAGGGCGGCCTGACCGGCCGGCGCGCGTCGCGCTTGCGAACCATAGGTTCGTAACGTCCCTAACTACTCAGGGAAACACGCCAAAACACATCGATCAGCACTCGCTGAAACAAGACCAGTTCCTCATATCTGCGTTTCGCCGGCCTGGTGGCCCCAGCGGGGGCCAACACCCGATCCCATCCCGAACTCGGCCGTGAAACCCCCCAGCGCCAATGGTACTTTGTCTTAAGACACGGGAGAGTAGGTCGCTGCCAGGCCTGCAAAACGCAGATAAATAATCAATCTCTTCAACAAACCGCGGCAAAAACCGCCAAGACACCTCAACGCGGGGTGGAGCAGCCCGGTAGCTCGTCAGGCTCATAACCTGAAGGCCGCAGGTTCAAATCCTGCCCCCGCAACCAAATCAAAAAAAACACAAAAAAACCTCGCCAAAACACGGCGGGGATATTCGCGTATGATACATAAACACATAACAATAAGAACAAAACAGAAACAAAAACAAGCCAAAACACTGCGCAGCAGGCCAAAATACTCCGAAGGCACCTACACAACATAATCAATGAAAATCACGGCTCCGGAATAATCGAGAACAGACCCTAGCTGAATTGCAGGTGCACGGACGTCTTCCGGGCCTTGATCCGACGCGGGACCTGGGTGGCGCGATCCTTCAAGACAAATATGCCGTTCATGTTCAGATGCCGATCTGGAAGCACATGCCTTGGAGGAACTGGATGATCCTGAGATACACGATCCTTTATGTCGAAGATGTCGCGGCAACGCTCGATTTCTACGAGCGCGCATTCGGTCTGAAGCGGATCTTCCTGCACGCATCGGGGGACTACGGGGAACTGGCGACAGGCGGCACGAAACTCGCCTTTTCGTCGGTTGAACTGATGAGGCAGCTCGGCAAGGAGCCCGGAAGGCCCGTGTTGCAATCCCCGGTGTTCGAAATCGCCTTTGAGACCGACGACGTCCAGGCGGCATTCGACCGCGCAGTTGCAGCAGGCGCAAAGCCGGTGCAACAGGTTCGCGACGAGCCGTGGGGGCAGACAACCGCCTACGCTGGCGACTTGAACGGTTACCTTGTAGAGATCTGCTCGCCAGTCCAGTTGCCGAGCGCAGGCTGACGCAACAGATCAATGACTGCCGTATTGCGGCGCAGATGACCCGGGCTTAGCCCGAACCACCTTACGAGCTCCCGGGTCATGTGGGCCTGATCGCTGAAGCCGCATTTAAAAGCGATTTCCGCAAGCGGCGCACTGGTGGCGAGCAGCGCGGCTGCTTGGCGCGCCCGTGCCAGCAGGCGCCAGAAATCAGGCGGCGGCAGGCGCTTCTTCAGAAAGAGCCTCTGCATGGTCCGGATGGAAACGCCCAGGTCCCGTGCTGAAGACCCTGCAGTGGCACACGGGGCGGCAAGTGCGGCAATGGCATCATCCAGACCGGTGTGCCTGCCGCATTCCTCTTCAACAATGGCTTGTGCGCGGCTGGTATCTGCGGCAACCGCCTCAAGTGCCTTGGGCGGCATATCAAGACCCGGGCGCAGGCGGTAGCCCGTGATCCGGACGCCGGGGCGCAGATCGGCAATGCGGGGCCGGAAATCCAGTTCTGTCAAAAGGATGTCTGCAGGCCCATCCGTCTTCCGGATGATCAGCAGATCGCGGCACCCATCCGGAAATATGGGCGCTTTTTCAGGCGCTTCGGCATGATGCTGCCACTTGATGAAGCGGATTTCATTCTGCATCTCAAACCAATAGCAACTGTCTGCCCTGCACGTAAGCAGGGAATGCAGCAAAGGGCTGAGCTGTTCAGGCTGGATCCGGCCCGTCCTGTGCGGCTGCCTTCAGCTTGTGGCCGACTGCGACGATGGCGTCCAGCGCCGGGACCAATTCCTCGCCAAGGGGCGTCAGCGCATATTCGACCGAAGGGGGCGAGGTGGGCTGAATACTGCGGGTCAGCACGCCCTTGCTCTCCAGCTCACGCAGGCGCTGCGACAGAACCTTGGCTGAGACTGGCGGAATATCCAGACGCAACTCGCTGAAACGGCGCGGCCCGGCACGCAAGTGCCAGATCACATTCGGCGCCCAGGCCCCGGAGATAATCGCCATGCACTCGGTCAGGGCACAGGGTGTGGGCGGCCGTGCGCTCTGGTTCTTGCGAAGTTTCAGGCTCATGTCTGGAACCGGTCCTTGCCTTGGGTGCTCGCGAGGTTACTGCGGAGAAACCTGATAATCAGGTAACTGATGGAAACCAGGTTGGCAAGGGAAACCGAAGTGCCTAACCTCCAGCCATCAACAGCAAGGACCCTTCACATGAAGCTCTATTACAAGCCCGGCGCCTGTTCCATGTCAGCGCGGATCGTACTGCATGAACTCGGACTGCCTTTCACGGCTGAGAAGGTCGATACCGGCGCCGGTCTGACCGGATCAGGTGCCGACTACCGCAAGATCAATCCGAAGGGCTATGTGCCCGCACTGGAGATCGAGGGCGGCGCCGTCCTGACGGAAAATCCGGCGATCTTGCAGTTTCTGGCCGACAGCCATCCGGAGGCTGGGCTTGCACCTGCGCCTGGCACGGTGGAGCGCGCGCGCCTGCAGGAATGGCTGAACTTCACCGCGTCGGAACTGCACAAGGCATTCAGCCCCTACTTCCGCGGCAAGGCGCATGCCGACGAGGAGAAGGCGGCAGCTTCCGCGCAGCTCGAACGGCGCATAGGTGATGTCGAGCATGGACTTGCTGATGGGCGGAGCTTCGTCCTGGGGAACGAGTTCAGCGTGGCTGACGCCTATCTTGCCGTGGTGCTGAACTGGACCCGTTTCATCGGTGTGGAACTGGCACGCTGGCCGCATGCTGCTGCCTATCTCTCCCGGGTTATGGAGCGTGCATCGGTGCAACAGGCGATGCGTGAAGAAGGGCTGCTGGAGGGAGAGGCTGCATGACTCAGGCTTTCTCTGAGATTGCCGCGGTCCTGCAGGATTACTTCGACGCGCTGTATTTCTGCGATACAGGCCTCCTGCAGCGCGTCTTTCATCCCAGGGCAATCTATGCCACCGCCGATGAGACGCCGCTGCTTTACCGCACCATGGAGGAATATGTCCCGGTTGTCGCCGCCCGCCAGTCTCCGGCGTCGCGGGATGAGCCGCGCCGCGATTACATCGATGCCATCGATCTGGCCGGAGACAACACGGCCGTTGCGCGGGTGCGCTGCTCGATCGGGCAGAGGGACTTCGTGGATTTTCTCACCCTTGTGCGCAGCGAGGGGCAGTGGCGGATCATCGCCAAGGTCTTTCAGATCATCGAACGCCAGCCTTAGTCTCTGATTCCGGTTTTCATTCCGGGAAAACTCAAAGGAGCAGCCATGCCTTACGTGAACATCAAGATCACCCGCGAAGGGGCGACTGCCAACCAGAAGGCCCGCCTTATCGAAGGGGTGACCCGCCTTCTGACCGATGTGCTGAACAAGAACCCGGCAACGACCTTTGTCGTCATTGACGAAGTGGCAATGGAAGATTGGGGCATTGGCGGTCTTCCGGTTGACGAATACCGAAGAACGCTCGCCAGCGGACCTGCCTGAGCCTTTCCCTCCGGCGTTCTCATGCCCTTGTCTCCCAGCCCCGGCGTTGGGGCTGGTGATATGCAAAGCCCCCAAACTGTGCTGAGATAGGCAGGTTGAAGGGCTTTGCGGAAACGGGGAGGACGCCATGGAGCCGCAGACGACGCCGCAGCACCGGCAGGTGCCTGTCGAGGAATTGCAGGCAGACCTGAATAGGGTCTGCGGTGCCTTTTCCTGCAAACCAGGCGGCCGGGCGGCGTCATCCATGGTGAGGTCTCTGACCGCCGCACCGGCCCTTTCGACACGGCCTCCGTTGTTCTTGATACATCGTCCGTCGTGCGGGATGCACGGGCTATCCGGCAGGCACCGGGCGAGCATTTCTTCCTGATCGTGCAGGAGGCCGGTTGCTGCCGGATAGCGCAGGAAAGCCACTGCACCTTGCTGTCGGCCGGGGACATGTTCCTGGCCGATGCGGCAAGGCCTTCCGAGTTCTCATACGGAACCATCCAGTCCCGGCAGATTTCCCTGCATCTGCCGAAGGAGGAGATTGCCGGCCGTTTCGGCCAGGCCTGCGATGGCGGCCTGCCGATCTCCCGCAGTGATCCGCTCTGGCTGGCGATGCGGGCGGTTCTTTCCAAGATGTCGGAGGGTTCAGGTGCGCAGACGGAGCTGGGGGAGGCCATGTTCAGCCTGCTGGGCGCCTATGTCAGTTCCATGCGGGCGGGCGGCCTGCCGGAACGCGGCACCGGGCTTTTGTCCCGTGCCCTGCAGTTGATCGACCGCCACAGATCCGATCCGGCCTTCGGGCCACGGGAACTTGCGATGCAGCTCAATGTGTCCGAGCGCACGCTCCAGCGCCATTTTCAGCCGCTTGGCGAAACGCCAGGACGGCGCCTGCTCGAACGGCGTCTTGCTCTTGCCCACGCAAGGCTGACCGGTGCGCGCCGCCGTCCAGGCGAGACAGTCACCTCGATTGCGCTTGATTGCGGCTTCAATGATCTGTCGTATTTCCACCGTGAGTTCCGCAAGAAATACGGCGCAACTCCAAAGACTGCCGCCAACGGCAGCTGACGGTTTTTTGCAATGGCCCTGTCGGCTTCGTCCAAGTTTGACGGCCAGCCCGCTTGCACAATCTGGTCCCTGAAGCCTTCCGGGGTTCCGGAAGCTTGAGCCTTTCAAGGTGCGATGCGTCAGCATCAGCGGCCTTGGGACAACAGCAAAAAACAAGAGGGAACACGGATGAAACTGACAAGACATCTTGCGTCCGGAGCATTGGCTCTCGGACTGGGTGCGGGGCTTTTGGCCTCTGGGGCAGCAGCCCATCCGCTCGACGGACTGACGGCGGAGGAATATCAGAAGATCAACCAGATCCTGCGCGATCAGAAGGTCGCGGACGATGATACGCTTTATCCTCTGATCGAGCTGAAAGAGCCGCCGAAGGCGGACGTTCTGGCCTGGAGCGAAGGCTCCAGCCTCGACCGCAAGGCGACCGTGTACTTCACCAATTCCGGCGGCTTTGGCGAGGCGGTCGTCAACATCACGCAAGGCACGGTTGAGAGCAACGGGCAGGCCGCAGGCCAGCCTATGGTGCTTTTCACGGAGTTTATCGACGCGCTGGAGGGCGCTCTCAGCCATCCGGAGATGGTGGCGGGCCTTGCCCGGCGCGGAGTGAAGCCGGAAGAGGCCTTCTGCCTGCCTCTCACGGGAGGAAACTTCTTTACTGAGGAATACACGAACTCCCGGCTGATGAAGGTGCCCTGCTACAAGGTGCCGGACGGCTCCAACTTCTATGCCAAACCTATCGAGGGGCTGTTTGCCATCTACGATATCGGCAAGAAGGAGGTGCAGCGTGTCATCGACACCGGCATCGTTGCGCTGCCTCAGGATGGATGGGGCTATACGGAGGAGGAGGTGGCCGCGCGCCTGCCGTTGCGCCCGCAGTCCAGACCCGCCACGCTGTCGCAGGAGGGGGCCCAATTTTACGATCAAGGGCAGCCATCTTGAATGGGACATCTGGCGCTTCAACTTCCGTGTCGACAAGCGCCCGGGCCTTGTGATCTCCAATCTGGATGTGAATGATCAGGGAACATGGCGGTCCGTCATCTATCAGGCGCATCTGTCCGAGGTCTTCGTGCCCTATATGGATCCGACCGAGGGCTGGTACTGGCGCACCTACATGGACAGTGGTGAATATGGCTTCGGCCTGTTCCTGAGCCCGCTGCGGGCCGGGATCGACTGCCCGAAGCATGCCACCTTCCTTCCGGCGACCATTGCTGATGACAAAGGCGCGCCGCTTGTCATTCCCGATGCCATCTGCGTCTTCGAGCGCAATACCGGTGATCCGGCCTGGCGGCATTTCGAGGTCTTTGCCCAGACGCCGGAGGCGCCTGTTCCGGCAGAAGGGCGGCCTGCGACCGAGCTCGTGGTGCGCACCGCCTCCGAGGTTGGCAACTACGACTATCTCATCGATTACCGCCTGCAGCAGAACGGGCAGATCAACATCTATGTCGGGGCCACCGGGCTTGATGCCGTGAAGGGCGTTGTTTCCGCCTCGATGAAGGATGCAACGGCAAAGGAGGACACGGCTTACGGCACGTTGATCGCGCCCAATCTCGTTGCGGCCAATCACGACCATTACTTCAACTTCCGCATCGACTTTGACGTCGATCAGCCGGTGAACCACTTCTCCACCATGGACATCGTGCCTGCAAAGCTCGACCCGTCCTCACCGCGCAAGTCGATGTGGACGGTCGAACACAACATGCCCGCCACAGAGCTGGAAGCGCGCTACAAAATCTCGGCCATGCAGCCGCGCTATTTCCATATCTCGAACCCCGCACGGGAGGGCTATCTCGGTCACGAGCCGGGCTGGATGATCCATCACGGCAATGTTGCCTATGGGCCGTTCGACTTTGCCAACGATCCGCCGATGAAGCGCAATGCCTATATCGAATATTCGGTCTGGAATACGGTCTATGATCCGGAGCAGCGCTACGCAGGCGGCAAGTTCGCCATGCAGAGCGACGGTTCCGATACGCTGGCCGAATGGGTGAAGAAGGACCGGAGCCTGATGGGGCAGGACATCGTGACCTGGTTCTCGGCAGGGTTCCATCACATTCCCCGCATGGAGGACTGGCCGGTCATGTCGACGGAGTGGAAGACCGTCCATATCATGCCGCATAACTTCTTCGCCCATAATCCGGCCCTGACACTCAGAAAGGACTGAGTTAAGGCCCGCTCCGGGCGCTGGAACGAATGGCCGGGCCCCGCAGAGGCAATCCCTCCGGGGGCCGGCCAGCCAAGCGCATCAGGATATCATCACGGCAGGCCGCGTTCCTCGATGCTGCTGCCAGCCGCGGATTTGCGGATGTGGAAGCCGTTGGGGATGGCCTCCTGCACCTGCGGCACATGGGAAATCAGGCCGACGGCGCGGTTCTGGCTGACCAGGGCTCCCAGCACCTGCAGCACCTGATCGAGTGTGCCGGAGCCATTTTCCGTATCGAGACTGCCAAAGCCCTCGTCGATGAAGATTGTGTCAAGCCGCACCTTGCCACTGGCGCCTTCCACCACATCTGCAAGACCAAGTGCAAGGGCGAGGGCGGCAATGAAGCTCTCGCCGCCCGAGAGCGTTCCTGTGCTCCGTGCCTTGCCAGTGTGCATGTCGAACACCTGAATGCCAAGGCCGCGCTTGCCGCCCCCTGTGCCGTCCATGTCACGCTCCAGCCGGTAGCGGCTGGCTGTCATCGGCGCCAGCCGCAGGTTCGCCGCCTCGAGCACCTGATCGAACATGGCGCCAATGGCAAAGGTCTCCAGTGTCAGCTTTTGCGGGTTGGCGCCATTTACAAGTGCGGCCAACGCCCGCAAGGGGGCCGATTCTGCCTCGGCAGCCTTCGCCTTCTCGATCATCCCGGACAGGGAGGTCTTGACGCGCTCAAGATGTGCCGACCGGCTGGCTGCCGCAGCACGCTCTTCTGCTGCGAGCGTCAGCTTCGCGGCAAAGGCTGCATGCTCCGCGCGCAGGCGGGCAGTCTCCGGGCGGCTGGCATCACCAATCGCCAGCACCGCTGCCTTGGCCGCGTCTTCCGCGCTCCGGTGTTCGCGCCAGAATGCTTCGACAGCTTGTCTGTCGGCTTCAAGCGTTGCGATCGCCGGTTTGAGAGACTGGAAGCCATCAAGGCTCAGGCCCGCAGCGGCAAGCCTTGCGGAAAAAGCCTCTTCTGCTTTCTGCTGCCGCTCCTGACAGATCAGATGCTGCGCCCTCGCGTTTTCGAGGTCGCGTGCAGCCGTCAGCGCCGTCTCCCGCGCCGCCCGGGCAGCTGCTGCGGCGGCCATCTGCCCGGCCACGAGCTTGTCCAGCGCCTGCGAGGCCTTGTTAAGGGCTGCAGCAAGGGCCTGCGGGCTCCTGAGGTCTGCAGGCACGCTTGCTAGCTGACTGTCTCTCGCACTGATTGCTGCCGTTGCCCGGTTGCGGCTCTCTTCGAACTGGTCCCGCAGCCCGTCACGCTCCAGCTCAAGGGCAGCAAGCTGCCGGTCGAGTGCGGCAAGACCGTCTTCGGCTGATGCTGCATCAGCTTCCGGCCCAAGCGAGGCAAGCGCATCAGCCAGTTGTTTCAGTTGACCGGCCAAAAGCGGCGCGGGCTCTTCGGGCTGTGACAGAGCTGCAAGGCGCGCCTCCCGCTCCGCCAGTCTTGCCCGAAGGCCTGCCAGTACTTCCGCGGCTTGGCCCACCTCGCGGCTTGCTGCCTCCCATGCTGCCTTTGCCTTCCGGAAGGCCGCGTCCAGGCCTGCGTTTCCGGCTTCGCCAGTGGCAGGAGCCGGATGCTCGGTTGCACCGCAGACAGGGCAGGGCGAGCCGGGTTCCAGCCGGGCGGCCAGATGCAGCGCCTGCGCACCTGAGAGGCTGTGTTCGGCTGCCTCGAGATCCCGCTGGGCCTGTCCGGCCTGCTCCAGCGCTGCTGCATGAGCAAGCCGCTGCCGCTCTTCCGCGTTACGGGCTCCGGCCACCTCCTCAACAGCCTTGGCATAGGCGGATGCAGCCGCATGTCTTGCGTCGAGGTCCCGGTGCTGGTCGTTGAGAGCGGCGCGCTGCTTTTCCGTCTCGCGCTGGACCCTCAAGGTTTCCTGCGCCCGGTCGCGCTCCTGCCGCAGGCTGGCAAGCCTGCCTTGCGCCGTCTCCAGCTTGGCTGCTGCCTCTTCCTGTGCCTTCAGCGCGGCGGTGGCTGTTTCGCCGCTTCCGGCAGCCGCTTCCAGAACACGGCCATAGCGGACGAGGTCGTCCTTCTGGCGGCGCAGTGTCTCCACTTCGTCAGACCGCGCCTCCTCGCGCTGCACGGCCAACTCCGCCTCTGCCGCCGCTTTTGCGGTTTTCCCGGCGCTCTCTGCCGCGCTCTGCAGAGCTCCAGCGGCCTTCGCGGTCTCCGTCTTTGCGTCTTTCACCCGCTCTTCCGGGTCAAGGAGGCTGCGTGCAAGATCAGCCTGCCGGACCTGCCCGGCCAGAGCCTCAATCTGCTGGCGTGATGCTTCCAGTTCTGTCAGCCGTACCTGCGCCTGATCTGCGGCGGTGAATTTCTCCTCAAGGGTCTCTGCGAGCCGCAGGCGTTTTTCGGCGGCTTCCGTTTCGGCTTTTGCTGCCGTAAGGGCAAGCTCAAGCCAGGCAATATGCGCCTGCGCCGCTTCGATGCCTTCATCCAGTGCATCGAAGCTTTCGAAGCCTTCCGCATTCAACTGCCGTGCGGAAAGCGCCAGCTCCTCGCGCACATGCCGCTCGGCAGCTTCGGCTTCCGATTTCAGATCCGCCATGAGCGCCTCATAGCGGGAGACATCGAAGAGCTCGCGCAGGATCTCCAGCCGCTCCTTTGTCTTGGCGGCCAGAAACGCCTCGAAGCGGCCCTGCGGCAGCAGCACGATCTGGCGGAACTGCCGCGCGCCATAGCCGAGCAGATCCTCGATGGCCGCATCCACATCCCGCACCTTCTTCTCGGCGATGATGCGGCCGCGCTGCGCCGGTGAAATCTCCTTCGGCTCCAGGCCTGTGGCATCGAAGAGATAGGCTTCATGCGCGCTTCGGGTTTCGCCGCCGCCCCGGGTCTTGAGGCGCATCTGTTCCGGGCGGCGCAGGGCGGCATAGCGGCGCTCTGCGATGTCGAAGACAAATTCGACTTCTGTCAGCATGTCCGCATCGGCATGGTCCGAGCGCAGCGAGGAAGTGTCCTGCTCCGCCTTGGCGGCCTCGCCGAAAAGGGCGAAGGTCATCGCGCTGAAGATCGTCGACTTGCCCGAGCCTGTCTGGCCATAGATGCCGAAAAGGCCGCCATCGACTGCCTTGCGGAAGTCAATGGTGACCCGTCCGGGGTAGGGGCCGAAGGCCTGAAGTGTGAGCCTGACCGGCCTCATTGCCCGTCCTCCTTCACGCGCAGGCGCTCCAGCGCGGTGCCGAGAACCTTCAGTTCTGTCTCAGAGAGGCGGTTGCCCCGCACTTGCTCAAGAAAGTCGCCCATCACCGTCACGGGATCTGCCGCTGCCACAGTGTAGCTGGCGGATTTCATCTCCGGTGCGCGCTGGTGGCGTTCGTAGACGAGTTCGCAGGCATTGGGAAACACCTCCCGCAGCCGCTTCATGCCATCAATGACCGGTGCCTCATCTGTGAGGACTGCCTTGATGAAATCGCTCGAGGGCGGTGCCTGAAGCAGCTCTGCATGTGTTCCCTTCAGCACGCGCACCCGGCGCAGCGGCGTGAAGGGAATTTCCTCGATCGTGGCCTGACCTGCCGCGTCCAGCTCCACCAGGCTCATGGATTTCGCGCAGTCTGCCTCATCGAAACCGAAGGCCAGCGGCGATCCGGAATAGCGGATATGCGCTGCACCCACTTCCTGTGGCCGGTGCAGATGCCCGAGCGCGACATAATGGGCGCCCTTGAACACCTCCGTGCTGACGGTCTCGATGCCCCCGACCCGTGTCAGGGGGCGTTCGCTTTCGCTGTTGGAGGCTCCGGCGACAAAGGCATGGGCGACAGCAACCCAGCGTGCCCCTTCGGGCACGTTGCCGCGGGCGCTGGCGGTCTGGGCGCGCAGCACATCTTCCGGACTTTGCAAGGTCTCGTCGCCGAAACACTCGCGGGCAGCGTGCTCGTAGGCGAAAGGCAGGCCGGTGAAGGCCACCGGTCCCGCTGCATCCTGCAGAACAAGCGGCATCTCGCTGGCGCTGATGACACCCCGGATCAGAGCGCGGCGTGTGTCGGTCATGAGGGACATTGCGGCAATGCGGTCACCGGAATCGTGATTTCCGGCGATCATCACCACAGCCGCGCTGGTCTGCGAGGCGACCTGCGTCAGGAAGGTATTGAACTGGCGGACGGCAGGGGCAGGCGGTGCGGCCCGGTCGAAAATATCCCCGGCGATAATGAGAACTTCGGCGTCTCTGGACACAAGTGCATCAAGGATCTGCCCAAGGATGGCATCATGATCTGCTTCAAGCGAAAGGCCGTTGAACTGCCGCCCGAGATGCAGATCTGCCGTATGGAGAATCCTCATGCGCGTACCTGTCAGGTTTTGAACGCATGAGGTTTAAAGGCAGACCGGCTGTTTCGTCTACCTGCCGTATGCTCAGTCCGGCCGGTCAGCCACCGCCTTTCAGTCATTCGCAGCCGGATTGCCCGCTGGAAAAGTCTTGCGGCTCCCCTCAGAGGCTTCTGGCAAATCTGACTCTGTGCACCAAGGCGGCGCATGCGTCGTCGGAAGGCCAGAGATCTTCCGGCTCGATTCCCGGACAAGGCCGGCAGTGGTGAACTGAGCCGCCTTGCCCGTGACCGCCAGGTCCGCTACCGCCTGACATTACGTGGCAAGCCATGCTCACCGCAAAGGCTGGCGAGCATTTCGTGCAGATCCCCGATAATTTCCGTGCGGGGCGAGACTGTCCGCTCCACTATTCCGATCTGCCGTGTCAGCTGAGGGTCGCCAAAGGCCAGTTTGACGAGCTCCAGATCTTCAGGTTCCTGAAGAGCCACATGCGGGACTATCGATACGCCGAGCCCTTGCCTGACGCAGGTAACGATCGAGCCGATTGTGTCGATTTCGGCGATGTCCTGTGTCACGATTCCAAGCCGGGAAATTTCGGCATCTATGACGTTCGCCAGCGGAACAGCGCTTCTAAAGCGAATGTAGGGCGTCTCCTTCAGCAGCTTTACAGCATTCGTTTCCTTTGTTCCCTTCGGTGCAATCAGCCAAAGGGGTTCGCGCAGAAACGGGCTCCACCGCAATGCTGGCGGTATGCCCATGTGATCAGCCACGATGGCTGCATCAAGCCGTCCACCGGCCACATCGGCAATCAGGGTGGCCGAAAGGGATATTCGAAGGCTGATTTTGAGCTGAGGGTATTGCGTACGCATCTGCACGATCGCCCTGGGCAGGAGATTGAGCGCACTTGAGCGCACCGAGCCGATGATCAGTGTGCCCGCGATCTTTTCACCTTTCAGGCTGGCTTTTACATCCTCCTCTTCCCTCAGAATGTTTCTGGCCATCTCCAGAACCTGCATGCCCTGAGGTGTCAGCGTCGGCGGCCTGGATGTGCGGTCAAAAAGCTGCGCTCCCAGCTCCATCTCAAGGGCGTGAACTTGCTGGCTCACAGCCGAAGGCGTGAGCCCGACCACGTCTCCGGCCTTTGCAAACGTGCCTTGCGTGACAATTGCCACGAGTGTCTTCAGCTGACGCGTGTCCATCTTTAAATCCAGTTTTTCTACATCTAATAAGCAAAAATATTCGCTTTTGTGAAGTTATTCTCTCCATTAACGTTCTCCGACGGGAGGATTGCAGGTGTGCCGCCGGGAGCCGGCCGCCGAACCAATCGACAAAAATCAGACGGATTGACGAATGCCTGCGCAGGGCATGCGTTTGGAGAAGTGTGCGATGAAACGAACCATTCTCGTAACCGGACCGGACCTTGATCCGAGTGCGAAGAAGCTCTTGGCCGAATTTGGTTATGAGGCCGTACACACCCCGCCCTATGCCGACAGCTGCGTCATTTCCGAATACCTGAAATCCTCGGGCGCCGTGGGAATTGTTTCGCGCATGGGCCGGATCGATGAAAGCGTTATGGCCGACGCGCCGCATCTGCGTGTTATTTCCAAGCATGGCGTGGGCGTCGATAACATTGATCTTGAGGCTGCGGCGCGGCGCGGCATTCCGGTGCTGGTTGCCGCTGGCGCCAACGCGGTCTCTGTCGCCGAACATGCGATCGCTCTGCTTCTGGCCGTCGTGAAGCGGATCCTGCCGCTTGACGCAGGGCTGCGCGCAGGCCGCTGGGAAAAGCCAGGCTTTGCGGGCCGAGAAATCGCTGGTGCCACGATGGGGCTCTTTGCAATGGGCGCGATTGCCCAGGCGACGGGCCGCATGGCGCAGGGGCTCGGCATGAAGGTCATCGGCTACGATCCCTATGCTGACGACGGCGCATTCGAGGCCCTGGGCGCCGAGCGCTGCACCAGCTTTGAGGACATGCTCTCGCGCTCGGATATTCTGAGCCTGCATAGCCCGTTGACGGAGCAGACCCGCAACATCCTTGATGCCAGTGCCATCGCACGCATGCCGGAAGGCAGCTATGTGATCAACACCGCACGCGGTGGACTGATCGACGAGACGGCGCTTCTTGAAGCCATTCAGAGCGGACATCTGGCAGGCGCGGGGCTCGACACCTTTGCAGTCGAACCTCCCAGCGCGGACCACCCCTTCTTCGCAGAGCCCCGGATTGTGCTGACCCCCCATATTGGCGGCGTGACGCGCGAAGCGGGCGCGCGGGTGGGGGTCGAGGCTGTCAGCGGCATTTTTCAGGTGCTGGCCGGTGAGCCTGTTCCGCCATCGCGAATTGCGAACCGCAAGCTCCTTGACGCCGCCAATCGCTCACTTGCCGAATAGAGGGTTAGAAATGTCTGCTGGTTTCCGTATCAACAATCGCGGGAAAGTCGCCTCGAAAGAACTGGTCGACGCCTTTGCCGTGCTTCCGGTCGCCAATGTCTCGGATGCCATGGCCCGCATGACAGCTGCCGGGCCAACACTTCGTCCCATGCATGCGTCGGGCGCAATGGCCGGGGTCGCCTTGACGGTCAAATCGCGTCCTGGCGACAATCTCATGCTGCACAAAGCCATCGATATGGCGGTGCCCGGCGACGTCATTGTCGTTGATGGGGGCGGTGATCTGACGAACGCGCTGATGGGTGAGCTGATGCTTGCCTATGCCGTGAAGAAAGGTGTCGTCGGCTTCGTTCTGAATGCAGCCATTCGCGATGCCGATGCCTTCGTATCGACCAACCTGCCGACCTTCGCAGCCGGTGTTACACATCGCGGTCCCTACAAAGACGGCCCGGGCGAAATCAACGTTCCAATCAGCATCGGCGGCATGGTGATCGAGCCGGGCGACATCATGCTCGGCGATTCCGACGGGGTTCTCTGCGTTCCGCTCGCTGATGCCCAAGCCATCCTCAGCAGGACACAGGCCAAGCAAGATGCCGAGGCCAGGCAAATGCAGGCGATCGCTGCCGGCACGAATGACCGGACTTGGGTTGACGCCACATTGAAGAAACTGGGGTGCGCATTTCCAGAAAACTGAAATAAAAGTGGAGGAGGAAATACCATGTTGAGGCTGATGAAGAAGACGGCGCTTCTGGCGCAAGTTGTCTTTCTGTCTGCGGGCACTGTGATGGCCGCTGATTACCCAAACAAGCCAATTGAGGTGATCGTAGGCTTTGAGGCCGGTGGCGGCACGGACGTCATGGCTCGAACGGCTGCCCCGTTCATCGAGAAATATCTTGGTCAGGGCGCAAGCGTCGTCATCAAGAACGTACCCGGTGCCAGCGGGCAGATCGGCGTGACCGAGGTGGCTCACGCGTCTCCTGACGGCTACACGCTTGGCACGTTCAATCTTCCGGGAATGATGGCCCGCACGATTGACCGCAAAGCCGAATACGAAGTCGACAGCTTCACATACCTTGGCAATGTGGTGAACGATCCCAACGTGATCGTGACGTCCAAGGCAAGCGGTCTCGATACGCTCGACAAGCTCATCAGTGAGGCAAAGGCGAATCCGGGTGCGATCACTGTGGGCATGTCGAGCCTTGGCGGTGACGACCACTTCGCCTTGATCAAGCTTCAGAACCTTTTGAACACGGACTTTACGATTGTTCCGTTCAAAGGATCTGCGCCTGCGCGCACCGCGCTGCTTGGCGGCCATGTCGCTATGGGTATTCTCAACATCTCTGAAGTTGCCGAGTTCCGGGAACAGCTTAATGTGCTTGGTGTTGCTCTCGACCAGCGCTCCCAGTTTGCGCCTGACCTGCCGACATTCAAGGAACAGGGGCTTGACCTCGTCAATGGCGCAATGCGCGGGTTCGTCGCACCGGCCGGATTGCCGGACGACGCCCGGGCCAAGCTTATGGATGCGTTCTCCAAGCTCAAGGACGATCCTGAGTTCCTGAAGGCCATGCAAGCTACCGCCAATCCGGTGGAGGTTGTCACGGGCGACGACTTCAAGACGATGACCAAGGATATTCACGATCTGGCGAAGGGCGTGTGGGAGACCACACCCTGGAACTGATCCGTCTCAGGCACGCAGCTTCAAGCTGCGTGCCCTTCCCACATCATCGAATGGAGCTGGATCATGTCCGCAACCCGTCCCTCTCGCCTGACGCGCCCGGAGACCTTGACTGCAATCGGCATCATCATCGTTGCAGGTGCACTTCTCGTTCCGGCACTTGAATTCAGGCCGATCTCAGCCCTTCTTCCGGTCTCCATGCTGGCCGGCATGATCGTGCTGTCGCTTGTCCTTCTCATCAAGGACCAGAGAAACGCCGCAAAAGGCCATGTGGCGAAGCCTATGATGGAAGCGCCGCCACGTGTCGCTGGCGCCTTCCTTTTGATCGCAGGTTATGTGGTCGCAACCGGTCTGATCGGCTTCTATCTCTCGACCGCCATTACCGTCCCGCTGGTCGCCTATGCTTTCGGATACCGGAGCGTGCCTGGCCTGCTGGCTGCTACTTTCATCGTTGTCGGTGCCATCTACGCGATCTTCGATTTCGCGATGGCACAGCAATTTCCCGTCGGCATTGTGTGGGCAAGGTAGGCAGACATGTACTACGAACTGTTGCACGCGCTTCCCGAGGTCCTGAGGTTCTCGAACTTCCTTGCCGTGGTCATCGGAGTCGTCGCCGGTATCATCGTCGGAGCCATGCCCGGCTTGAGTGCCACCATGGCCATCTCGGTCCTTGTGCCTTTTACCTTTGGCCTGGAGCCACTCGTGGCCCTCGGTCTCATGGCTGGCATCTACAATGGCGCCATGTATGGCGGAGCCATTCCGGCCATCCTCCTGCGCATTCCCGGCACTCCGGCGGCAGTCGCGACCACGTTCGACGGCTACCCGATGGCCCAGAAAGGCGAGGGTGGATTTGCACTGCAGGTCGCGGTCGTGTCGTCGTCGATTGGCGGTATTGCAAGCGCCTTTGCTCTCATGCTGCTTGCGCCTCCCTTGTCGAATGTCACCTTGCTGTTCGGTCCGTCGGAAGTCTTCTGGGTGGCGATTTTTGGTCTTGCCAGCATCATTTTCCTGCTCGGCGGAAGTCCGGTCAAAGGACTGCTCAGCGCCTGTTTCGGGGTGTTTGTATCGGTCGTCGGATCGGATCCGATCTTCGGGACGGACCGCTTCACCTTCGGCCAGCTTGAGCTGCTGGACGGGATCAATATCGTCATTCTGCTCGTCGGGCTCTATGCGCTTCCGCCTGTGATCGATTTGCTCGAAGTGCCACTCAAGACCGATGGCGTGAGCAGCAGCAAACTGGGAACAGAACCGCTTTGGCGCGCGCTTCCGCGCATGGGGCGCTTCTGGAAAACCTGGATACGCTCTTCAATCATCGGCATCTGGATCGGCATCCTGCCCGGTGCCGGTGGCTCGATGGCGGCTTTCATGTCCTACAATGAAGCGCGCCGCGCCAGCAAAACCCCCGAAACATGGGAGAAGGGCGAGCCGGAGGGGTGGCGGCTGCCGAGACCGCCAACAATGCCGATACCGCATCTGCGCTCATTCCGGCCCTGACGCTGGGCATACCCGGCACGGCCGTTGCCGCTGTCATGCTGGGTGGGCTGCTGATCCATGGTCTGCAACCGGGGCCGATGCTGTTCCGCGACAATCCGGACATCGTCTTCGGCTTCATGTGGCAGTTCCTGTTCGGCGCTGTGCTTCTGGTACTGCTCGGAGGTTCGCTTGCCACCAACAGCTTCGCACGGCTTTTGAACCTGCCGCGCCCACTGCTCGGGTCTGTCATCATCGTCTTGATGCTGATCGGCGTCTATTCGATCCATGGCCGCATGTTCGACGTCTATCTCATGCTCGGCTTCGGGGCGATCGGCTATGTCATGGACAAGCTGAAGTTCCCGCTTCCGCCGGTCGTCCTGGGGCTGATCCTTGGCGCCTTTGCAGAGGAGAACCTGCGGCTTGCATTGCGCATCGGCCGTGGTGACTGGTCGGTCCTGTTTGCCAATACGACGAGCCTTGTCATCGTCGCGCTTACGGTGGCTGTCGTGGTTGGTCCCATGATCAAGCGGCGCCTCGGCACGAGAAAAGCTGCAAGCCCGGGTCCTGATCATGGCACAGGCCAATCCGCATTTTGTGGTGAGGGATGACTGGCTGGCACAGGCGCGGGAAGAAATCCTTGCGCCGGAACAGCCGATCCTCGATGCGCATCATCATCTGTGGGTGAGGTCCGGCGGCCGGTATGCTGCCGCCGAGTTCCTGGACGATGTTTCGCGCGGGCATGATGTCCGTGCGAGCATCTATGTCCAATGCCGCACGGGCTACAACATGGATGCAGAACCTGCCCTGCAGCCTGTGGGGGAAGTGGAAACAATCCTGAAGTGGTGCCGGGCACAGCCTGATTATCCCGCCGCCCTGGTTGCCTTTGCAGATCTGCAGCTGGGCAGCGAGGTTCGCCGTGTTCTGGATCCGTTAATGGAAGCCGGTGATGGCAAGGTGCGCGGCATCCGCAACACCACTGCCTACCATCCCCATCCTGCCGTGCGCTCTAATCCGAACCCGCCGCCTGATGGGTTGTTGCGCAGCGATGCATTTCTCGAGGGGGCGAAGGTGCTTGCCGGGAATGGCCTCGCACTGGATATCTGGGCCTATCACACGCAGCTTGGCGAGGTGTTTGATCTGGCTTCTGCCGTGCCGGATCTCACGGTCGTGATTGACCATTGCGGTGGTCCTCTGGGTGTCGGGCCTTACCGGCTTTCGGGTCAAGAGGTGCTGGCGGACTGGCGAAAGTCCATAGCTGCCTTGGCACAATTGCCGAATACCCGCATCAAGATCGGCGGGTTCGGGTTGACGGTTCTCGGCTACCGCTATGCCGATGCAGCGCAGCCGCCGCATTCCAGTCAGCTCGCAAGTGACTGGGCGCCTTGCTTCTTTCATTGCCTTGAGACCTTCGGGCCGCAACGCGCCATGTTCGAAAGCAATTTTCCTGTCGACAAGGGGCAGTTCAGCTACGGCGCCTTGTGGAATGCGTTCAAACGGCTTTCGAAAGACCTCTCTGCCGGGGAGCGTGACGACCTTTTTGGCGGACCGCGTCGCGCTCCTACGGACTGGATGAGCAGATTTTTACCAAAGACAGAGGGAGGACTGTGTCTTGAAGAGAATGCTTCTAACGCTGGCGGTAAGCGCGCTCACCTGTGCGCCCGCCTTCGCCGGGTTTCCCGAAAAGCCGATCGAAATCGTCGTGGGCTACTCCGCAGGCGGTGGCACCGACGTGATGGCGCGCACGGTTGCGCAATATCTGGAAAAGGAGTTGGGCGAGGGGGCGTCCGTGATCGTGAAGAACATGCCCGGTGCGGGCGGTCTGATCGGCTTTACCGAGGTCGCAAAGGCGGCACCCGATGGCTACACGCTCGGCACTTTCAACCTGCCGGCGGCCTTCGCCCTCACAAAGGACAGGCCGGCAGGCTACGGTGTCGACAGCTTCACCTATCTTGCGAATTTTGTGGATGATCCGAATACCGTCGTCGTCAGCGCCTCGTCGGAGTTTGAAGGCCTTGAGGAGCTCATGGCTGCGGCAAAGGAGAATGCTGGCGCGCTCACCTTCGGTCTCGCCTCACTTGGGGGCAATGATCATTTCGCGGCGAATATGCTGGCCGATGCTGCGCAGGCAGAGTTCACGCTCGTTCCCTTCAAGGGAGCTGCCTTGGCGCGCACCGCGCTTCTGGGCGGGCATGTCGCCGCTGGCACCATGGCGCTGAGCCAGACCACGAGCTTCAAGGACGATATCAGAGTGCTCGCCGTACTCTCTGACAAGCGTTCCGCCTTCCGCCCTGACGTGCCTACGGCCAGGGAACTCGGACTTGACGTGGAGATGTCGTCTCTTCGCGGCATCGTCGGTCCAGCCGGAATGGATGCAGAGATCACTGGCAAGCTTCGCGATGCACTGAATGCAGTCAATGCGAACCCGGACTTCCTGAAAGCGATGGCTGACCAAGGCAATCCGATGGCCTTTGCCGCGGGTGACGCTTTTGCGGACCTGGCCCGGAAACAAGATGGCGTTGCTCAGTCCATATGGGACAAGAACCCGTGGAAATGACGTCACAGCTTGGATGATCCGGACACTGAAAAGACGGACTTGAACAGGAGGAGAAACGAATGAAACTGTCGACAATGGGCGCAGTGATTGCCGTCGTGGCATCGGCAACAATGGCCAAGGCTGAAGACTGGACCGCCTATACTTATTCCGCCGTTTCCACGACTGCTGCGGTCAAGGGCATGAACCGCATCGCCGAACGCGTTGGCAAGGAGACCGGTGGCGAGCTGACCATGACGCTGCATCTCGGCAAGACGCTACAAATTGCGTCTTCCGACATCACGCAGGCGGTCGGCGACAACATCGTCAACTTTGCCGCCGACTTCTTCTTTTCCGGCAGCGTGCCGATCGCCCGTGTCCTCAATCTGCCGATGCTGATCGAGAATGACGATGAGTGGGCCAAGGCGGCCGCAGCTATGGAACCGATCCTGGTCAAGGCCTTCGCTCAACAGGACGTCACCCTGCTCGGCGGCTACCGTTATCCGGAGCAAACCATTTTCACGACGTTCGAGATGAAAAGCCTTGCCGATATGAAGGGTCACAAGATCCGTGTGACCTCGCCCGAGCAGGGAAAGTTCGTTGAAGCATTCGGCGGTGCGCCGATCACGCTTGCCGGGACAGAGGTGCCGACCGCCCTTGAACGTGGCGTCATTGAGGGCGTGCTGACTGCCAGCGCCGGTGGTGCGAAGAACTGGCACGAGTTTCTGCCCTTCAACTATCGCTTTCCCGTCAACTACGGGAACTCCATGATCATCGCCAACGCCGACTCCTTCGACGCTCTGAGCGAGAAAGACCAGCAGATTCTCCGCAAGATCGTTGCCGAGGAGGGAGCTGCCACCACCAGGGAATTCATCGAGGACGAGACCGTGCAAAAGACTGCACAGGCCAATGGCGGCATGAAGATCGTTGAGCTTGCGGATGGTGATCTTGCAACGGCCCGCGAAAAGCTTGCCCCCTACTGGGAGGCGTGGGCGAAGGAGAACGGCCCTGAATATGAAGAAGCCCTGAAGACCATCCGCGCGGCCATTGGAAAGTAAGATGAACGGCGATTTTCCCAAAGGGCAAGCGTCGGCTGGTCTGTTCTTCGACATTATTGCTGCGGTGGCGAAATTCGCCACTGCAGCGGTGCTGATTGCACTTGTCTTGCTCGTTGCAGGCGAAGCTGTGTCCCGCAGTCTTTTCAATTATTCCCTGGGATTTGCGGAAGAGATAACCGGCTATTGTGTCGTCATGCTGACTTTCTTCGGCGCCGCGATTGCCATGCGCAGTGGCAACCTGTTTCAGGTGCATTTTCTCTACGACACGCTGCCAGAGGCCGGACGTGTCTGGGGCACGCGGATCTTCGTTCTTGTGGCGCTGATCATCTGTGGTGTGCTGCTCTGGAAAACCAACGATCTGATGCTGAGCTCATTCAGCCGCGGCAAGTTCGCGCCAACCGTACTGCGGACACCGCTTTGGATTCCGCAATTGCTGCTGCCGGCGGGCTTCGGTGTGATCGGCATCTTCCTTATCGAACAATTCCTGCTGACCATTGGCAGGTTCAAGGGTAATTCCTGATGGACGCGATCCTTGCTTTTGGGCTCCTGATTGGCCTCATCCTGGGGGGCATGTGGGTCCAGTTCGCTGTAGCTGGCGCAGGCCTTTTCTATATATGGCTGATGAAGGGGTTCGCGGGCTGGAAGGCCCTCGGCATCGTCAGCTGGGGTTCGGCAAACAGCTTCACGCTGGCAGCCATTCCTCTTTTTGTGTTGATGGCAGAGGTGCTGCTCGGATCCGGTCTTTCGAGCCGGCTCTACAACGGTGTCGCCCCCTTTGTCCGCCGCCTGCCGGGTGGTCTCTTGCATACCAATATTGCGGGCAGCGGAATCTTTGCGGCGATTTCTGGCGGGAGTGCGCCTACTGCTGCGGCTATGTCCACGGTTGCCCTGCCGGAGCTTGCGGCACGCGGTTACGACAAGCGTCTGGTTGCAGGGTCGCTTGCCGCGGGCGGCACGCTCGGCATTTTGATCCCGCCTTCGATCACGATGATCATCTACGCCACATTCACGGAGACCTCGATCGCGCGGCTGTTCGCGGCCGGTCTCGTGCCTGGCATCCTGCTTGCCCTCTTCTATATGGCGTTCATTGCGGTCCGGGTCCTGCTGAACCCTAAACTCGCGCCGAAGACCGGCATGCGAAGCTCCTGGCCGGAGCTTGGTACAGCATTGCTCGACATTGTGCCGTTTCTGATCCTGATTGCGGTCGTGCTCGGCAGCATTTATGGCGGTTTTGCCACGCCGACCGAAGCTGGCGCCGTCGGTGTCCTCGGCGCAATCGCCATCGCGGCGCTTTACCGGCGCCTGAGTTTGCAGCTTCTTGCGGATGCTTTGCGCCGCACGGCCACGATGAGCGGTAATATCCTGTTCGTGGTGTTCACCTCGATGATCTTTGCCTATGCGACAGCGCTCTCCGGTGTCGGAGAGGACCTGGTCGCAATGCTGAACGATGCAAACGTGTCGCGTCTGACCTTCCTTTTGATCATCATGGTCACTTTCGCAGTCCTTGGTTGCTTCATGGAAGGCCTCGGCATGATTGCGATCATCGTGCCGGTGATCTTTCCGGCGCTGCTCGCGCTCGGGGTCGATCCGGTCTGGTTTGGCGTCTTTGTCGTGATTCTGGTCGAGCTTGGACAACTGACCCCACCACTCGGCGTCATTTTGTTTGTCGTCGCCAGTTCCTCGAACGAGGTAAAAGTGGAAGATGTCATCATGGGAACGGCGCCGTTCTTCGCCATCATTCTGGTGTTCATGCTGTTGATGATCGCCTTCCCGCAAATTGCGCTTTTCCTGCCATCGATCACAATCGGATAAAGCCATGCACCATACCTATCCTTTCCCCGAGCCGGTGATCATCGACGCGGAAGTGTTCGCCGAACTGCCGGCGGACCTTCGGCGAAGCGGAGTTTCGTCCTATTGGGCAGAGCGCAACCGCCGCGGGCAGGCGGTCGACAGTTTCCTTGAGGGCCCGTCCTTTGATCTCGAAGGCAACCTCTGGTTCGTGGATATTCCCTTCGGGCGGATACTCCGCAGCGATCCGTCCGGAAATATTCGCCAGATCGCGGAGTATGAGGGGCAACCGAACGGGCTGAAGATCCATCGTGACGGGCGGATCTTCATCGCCGACTTTCAAAACGGGATCATGCAGCTTGATCCGGTGACCGGGGCAATTTCCCATGCGCTCCGCGATTGCGATACGGAGGGGTTCAAGGGCTGCAATGATCTGCATTTCGGCAGCGATGGTGCTCTTTACTTCACGGATCAGGGCCAGACTGGTCTGCAGGACCCCACGGGCAGGGTTTACCGCTGGCAGCCGGAGACCGGCGCGCTCGCATGCTTGATGGACAAGGTCCCTAGCCCAAACGGCCTGGTGCTCGACATCAACGAACACGTGCTCTATCTCGCCGTCACGCGGGCAAACGCCGTCTGGCGTTTGCCGTTATCGGCGAGCGGCCGGGTCAACAAGGCGGGGCTTTTCATCCAGTTTTCCGGTGGCCGGGCCGGACCGGACGGCCTGGCATTGACGGCGCAAAACGGCGTCGTCGTCTGCCAGACAGGCATGGGCCTTGTATGGGTGCACGACGCACTTGGCCGCCCTGTTGCCGTGGTGCGGTCGCCGCGCGGTCTTGGGACGACAAATTGTGCCTTTGGCGGCCCTTCCGGACGTACGCTCTACATTACAGAGTCGGACAGCGGCAGCATCCTGCGGGCTGAGTTTCCCGAAGAGCTGCAGATCTCGGGTGCGCCAATGTTTTCGCATCGCCAAAAGACCTCTCCTGCATAAACGCAGGGAACGGAGCAGAAGTATCCCGGTCTTGTCCTGCGGTCTCCCCGGAACTCAGATTGGGATCGCGCAAGACGAATTCGGGTTCCCTCCCTTCCATCTCCCCCAGCGCGAGGCGAGGTCAGGCTTAGCATGCGCGGCTTGCCAGTTCAGCCAGCAACAGGCGGAAATGTTCCTGCCTTGGTGGAACAGTCCTGCCTCAGCCGGGTTTCCTGTCAGCAGCAAGTGAAAAGGACGGTGCTGGAGATGCAGGACAACAACCTCGTGCTCGGGGGAGTGCTGGACCATCTTGAGGAGGCCGGCAAGGCAGAAGCGGTCAGTATCGGCGCGATGGTCGAAGCCGTCGGCGCCCGTTCTTTCGCGGCGCTCATGCTTATCTTTGCCCTGATCACCGTATCTCCGGCCAGCATCTTGCCGGGCACGACGACCCTTGTTGCCCTTATTGAGTTCATTCTGGTGGCACAGGTGATCGTCGGGCGGAGGCACATATGGCTTCCTGGTATTCTGGAGCGGAGGGAAATCTCCGGCGGTGGGCTGCGCGGGGCGGTATCCTGGCTGCGCAAACCGGTTGCGTTCATTGATCACATACTTCAGCCACGCTTCAGCGTATTGACGGAGAAGCCCTGTCTCTATGTCTGGTTGATGATGATCATGGCACTGACCGTCTTCATGCCCTTCATGGAGCTGGTGCCCGGCAGCGCCACGATTGCCTCCAGCTTCATTGCCCTGGTTGCCGCCGCAATCCTCACTCGTGACGGGCTGCTGCTGCTCTTCGCAGTTATGTGCCTCACAGCGCTGTGCTGGCTGCTCCACCATGTTGGTGAAGCCGTGCTCTGACAGCCCCGGCCATTGGAACCCTCGCTGAGCTGTCAGTGACAGAAACTGGCAACATCGAACAGCCGGATATGTTGCCGCATCCTTGGCCACTTTTCAGAGCTGCATCTCGCGCTTGCCAAGTCTCCGGCGGAACTTCAAGCGCCCGCTTGGGAAGGTCCGCGCCGGACGGGCTTGATCTCTTCTCACCATGCCGGGTTCGTTGAGAGGTGGCGTTATCCAAGTCCCCACACAGTGCGGTTTGCCTGAGCGCCAGCCATGCCACCGGCGAACCACTGCGCGCCAAGAAATGCGGCTGACGCAATGTTGAGCGTGTCTCCGCTCCAGCCTGGCCCTGCCCCGAAGCTCCAGGGCTTTCCGGGGACAAGGATGTTGTTGTCCGAGATCGCCTTGCCATCGCGTCCTGTGCCGCCGATCACGTAGAGCGAACCGTTGACGACGTTGACGTTGGGGCTTGAACGGGCCAGCCAGTTGGGTGTGCTTGCGAGGCCATCCCAGTAGAGCCCGTCCGTGCTTTGCCAGGCATCGGCGAGCGGTCCGCTGGACCCGTTGCCGGCTATGATGCACATGGCCCCTCCGAAGACCACCGCACCAAGTGCTGACCGGGCTGGCCAGACCGCCTTGGCCGTGATCTGCGTCCAGTTCACTCCATCCAGCGAGTTCCAGACGTCGCCCAGCGGCTGTCCGTTTGCATCTGCTCCGCCGAAGATCCAGAGCTTGCCGGCAAAGGCGAGGCAACCATGGCGGCTGCGTGGAGACCAGTGGCCATTGACGGCAGCCTGTGTCCAGGTGACGCCGTCTGCTGAACTCCAAATCTCGTTCACACTGCCGGCACGGGTCTTGCCCCCCGTCAGCCACATGCGCCCATTGAAGACACAGCCTGCGGCATCGCCACGCGGGGAATAGGCTGCATTGTCGGTCGCGTAGTCCCAGCTGAAGCCATCAATGCTGCGGAAAATAGAACTTTTCAGCTCTTCGGAGCCTCCAGCCAGAAACCACAGCCGCCCTGCAAAGTCAGGGATGAGAACCGGCCGGGAAAACGTGGTCCAAAGTCCTGCATTTGCGGCGCTGCGCCAGCCGTTGGGAATGGGGACGATGGTCAGGCTGCTCTGCACCGGGCCGTTCTGCCCCTGCGCCGTGACTGTGTACTGAACCGTCGCTGCGGGGTTGATGACGAGGCCTGAGGCTGAGAGCGGCACCGTGCTTGAGCCATTGACCGGCGGACTGATCGTGCAGGCTGTGGCGGAAGACGTTGCCCAGGACAGGGTGACCGGATCACCGTAATGGATCCCGGTGGAGGGGGACGCGCTCAGTTGCTGCGTGAAGCGGACCGGCAGGACGTCGATGGTCAAGGGAAGGCTCGTGCGGGTCCCTTGCTTGTCGTTGAAGGCCGTCAGCGTATAGGTTGTCGTCATCGCGGGCGTGACCGAATAGGTACCCGGCGATTGCACAGGGACCGGCACGCTCTGGCCGTTCACAGGGCTCAACTCGCAGCGGTTTGCATCGAAGGTCCGCCAGTTCAGCGGAACCTGCGTTCCGGAAGAGACATTGTTTTTGCCGGAACTGAAATCCTGGATCGCAAGCTGAGGCGGCCGCTTGTCGATGACAAGTGCCTGTACCCCGTCATCGAAACCGGGAATGCCGGAGGATTGAAGATAGAGATTGGTGCCCGACGGTTCGAAACTGGTGACGATGCCGTCAATCCTGAATTCGACAATCGCGCCAGCACCGATCCCGAGGATCTCCTGGCTTTTCGGATAGACGGCCCAGTGGGGAGGTGTTTCCTGGGTGTGATCCTGGATGGTCCAGGTTGTCCCGTAGTCGCCGGCGAGTGAGACGGTGACATTCTTCAGCCTGTCGATTGTGGTCAGCGCGCCATAGCCAGGTCCGCTGGTTGCGGTCACGAAGCTGAGATAGAAAACCGGAGTGGTAGGCCACGGCGTATCGGGCGGGACGATTGGCTGCAGTGCCGTGTTGTCGAGCCGCAGGATCAATGCATTTGGCGGAATT
This sequence comes from Pannonibacter phragmitetus, assembly GCF_050510895.1. Classification (GTDB taxonomy): domain Bacteria; phylum Pseudomonadota; class Alphaproteobacteria; order Rhizobiales; family Stappiaceae; genus Pannonibacter; species Pannonibacter phragmitetus_B. The sequence continues at coordinate 411,799 of NZ_JBNINT010000001.1, forward strand.
GAACCGCTGTCATTCACGTCGATGAAGACCGTGTTGCCCTCGGCGAAGGAGATTGTGAGTACGTCCGCAAGACGCTTGTGGGTCGATGGGGGCTGTTCAAGGGCGAGGGCGAGCTGCGTTCCGTTGTCGGCGACGCCGGGCACATTGTAATTCGTGACGTTGAATGAACCGGGGCCCGTTTGGCCATCGGCTGCAAGATTGGTCAGGCGGAAGACGAAACTGTCGCCCGGCTGAACCGTTATGTCGGAGACCGGCGTGAGCGCAAAACTTGTCAGCTGAGCCGTCTGCCAGCCAGCGGGCGGAGCCACTTTGATTGCCTGAAATTCTGCCGGCGTCAGGAATGGGGTTATGGTGAAGTAAAAGGACGTTGGGCTCTGCGGTGTGATCTGGCCTTCCGGGACCGGAGTTCCTCCCTTGAAGGTGGCCGGTGAACTGCCGGAATAGGTAATGGTGAAGACGAGATCGTTCATCGACGTGTCTTGGGTCACGTAGATGACTGCCTCACCGGTGGTGGCATTGGCGATGGCCAGTCCGATTGATGCCTGTGCGCTCATGCGGTCCTCACTTCTTGCGCAAGCGCCGCGGGCTTGCGCCGCTGCGCGTGTCCGGCGCGTGTTCGAGTTTGAGCCAGCCTTCCTGGATTTGCTGCGGCAGCAATGACACGTCGTCCCCCCGGCGACCGGCGTCACGCTCCACTGGCCTGCGCCTGCAATCTGCGTGACCCAGCTCCACACGTATCCGCTTTCGGGCGGCACCGGGATTTGCGGCTCGTCGGCCAGAAGCACGGGTGTGGTGAGGAAAGTCACAGCGATCCGGGCCAGATCGTTGGAAATCATCGAGGACGGAATGGCCAGTTCGGTGAGGGGCAGCAGTCCAGTGCGTGCGTGAACCGGTGCATTCGGATCAATCAGCATCGTGACGGTTACTGGAGTGCTCGAAGCAGACGTGACAAGGGTGATCTGGTCCGGTGCCGGAGGCTTGACGCCGTGGCTGTCCCCGGAAGCCGCAGCCTCCGTATAGAAGGTCTGATATGCCGTCTCGGTGCCGTCATCGATGAAGTAACCGGTCAGCCCGTCGTCGATGTCGTCGAATGCACCGAGCACCACAGGGATCTTCACGGCCGTTGCACCGCCATCGTCCCGCTGCAGCGGATCAGATGCCCCGGTTGCTGCGGCGAAGCTTGAAAGGCTCTGGTTCATGGCTGGCAGGCCGAGCAGCTGAAGGTCCAGAGCGGCACGCGTCAAAGCGAGAGGCCGGCCGATCAGGATCGAGAGGCTGTCGAAGGGCTGGCTCTGGCCCGGCGCGATGAAGCCCAGGCTCTTGTCGATCGCCTTCAGCATTTCTCCAAGATAGGCAACCGGATTGGCTGCGGAGGACATGCCCAGGGCAAAGGCGCGCAGATGCGGATTTGCTTCGGCGAAGACTTCCTCGATGGGCTTTGCGAATGTCGCCTGATTGCCGGGCGCTCCCTGCCAGAAGGGGCCGAGCAGGTTGAACGAGCCGAGGGCGGTGCCGCTCTCATCGTAGATCATCAGGGCCTGGTCCAGCCTGTTGAACAGCACCCAGCCAAAGACGGGCGTCGTCGCCGGATGGCTGTTCATCTCCACCGCATCATTGTCTGCCGACAACCAGTTGAAGAGGAGCCGCGAGGGCTGCGTGATCCGGAGCGGCAGGTTGATCAGTTTTTCGCTTTCGGTGGGAGCGATCAGGTTTTCAGCCCGCACAATGGCTGGGGCGGGAAGGTCCAGTGGCTGTCCGAATGTGTCGATGATGCGCACCCGGGTCACACGGAACCCGCCATTACGCAATGGCGAGAATGTGTTGTTGCCAAGCGGGCTGTCGGTGTTGAAACCAGCGACAGCCTCTTTCACCGTGACATTGGTGAAGTTGGCAAAGAACACCCCTTGAGAATCCCCAGCGGATCGGAGACGCCCATCTGCAGGATGCGGGCCAGCATCAGGAAGGACTGGTTGAAACCGCTGAGCGCCTGTGCCTGCATCGCCGGATCCAGGTTGTCCAGGATCTCACGCAGCTCGGCGTCGATATCAGAATCGGGGAAATTGGTGAGATAGGCCTCGATCTGCTGGCGAATGTTGATCTCCGTGTTGCCAGTCAGAACGATTGTGCCCTCATAGGTCCGGCTGTTGCTCGTGTCGGCCGGAATGCTCCTGTCGAACTGAAGATCAAGTTCGTCCGGTCCGAAGGTGTAGTTCGCGGTCAGAAAGTCAGGCGGGTAAGGGGAAGCGTATTTGGAAAGTGCTCCACTTCCCATTGCAGGATGATTGGCAGCCATGGCCGTGACCAGGGTTTGAAGGCGAGCGGGCTCGGCGGGGTGCCGGTGAAATGCAGCGAGGGCTCCGGAGGCGTTCCGTAAAGTGCGGACTGCGCAACCTGAATCTGCGCGGTAAAACCGTCGAAGTCGGCAAGCGCCGGATTGTCCTCCCTCCCAATCTGGCGAATGCAGCTGCGGCAACGGGTGCCTGCACCGGATCTGCGAGGAAGGCCTCGCCGGTGAGGGCTGTCATGGTCTCGGCAACCGGGAGGTCTGCCGGAAGCGCAAGGGCGGGCAGTGATGCGGCGTTGATTGTGAACTGGGCCTTGTCGCTGGTGGCCGTGAGGGAACTCAGGACCGTGGTGGCCACACGGCAGATCATGTTGCCATCCGGGTCGCGGGCTTCGGCGGGCGCTGCCCTGTATGCCGGCCGGACTTCTTCGCCCGAAAAGAGCAGGGCCGGCTCCGTCGGCGCGTAGAACCTTGCACCATCCGTTGTTGTCAGGCTGTAACGCGGGTCGAGGGTTTCCAAAAGGGCGGACTTGGCGCTCTCTACAGACTGTTTCGTGGTCTGGAGATCCTGCAACAAGGTGTTGAGGCTGCCGGTTTCGGCAGTGATGAACTGGCGTGCCTGATCTGCCGTGATGGGATATCCGCCGGGCGGGGGCGGCGAATACTGGATCTGCATGTAGCGTACCCAGTCGGCGAAGATGCGCGCCCGCAGACTGTCGCAGTTTCGCTCAATCTCATCTGCCTGTGCCTGTGCAAGATTGAGAGCGTTGAGTGCATCGCCCGTTTCCGGCGGCAGTTCGGCCAGGCTGGGAGCGCCCGTCGCTGAGCCTGGATCTGCTCCCGTCGCGGCTTCGATAGTCCAGACAGCGCCCTGACTGGCTGAGGAGAAGCCGTTCTTGTGCAGGGCGTCCTCGATATCGCGCAGCCCTCCCGGCAGTTCCATACGCGTCAGAAGGCCAAGTTGAAGTGCGTTGAGGATCAGCTCGACGTTCTGGAGCCCTTCGAAGTCCGGCTGTGCCGCAACAAGCGCCGACAGGGCTTCCGGCGTGGTGTTACCGATCGCAACCTCGATACCTGCTGGTCCGGGCTGGCGCGGCGTGATGTAGTGGGTGGTCTTGTCCCATGCGATGTTGGTCAGCAGAGAGGTGTAAACGGTCCGCCCTGGCACCGCGGCAAGGCCATCTGCCGGGAAAGTCCAGCCATAAGCTGCTGCGATTGCTGCGATTTTTTCGGCCACAGAGGTTCCGGCAGGATAGGTAATGCGGGCGAGAGGATCGTCCTTGGCATCCGCATGCCAGCCTGCCAGCAGATAGGATACGCGCGTGCTCGCAGGCGGGTAAGAGGCAGGGTCAAGATCCGCCAGCGTGTCCCAGAAGCCGAAGACATTCGGACAAAGCTGGTAGGTGGCGGCATAGGTCGCCTCGCCGTAGCCGAGCGCCGTCAGATCCGCGCGCTGGGCGGATGGGTCTTCTGCCCAGCCATCGAGAGCAAACACCCGGCCAAGTGTCTTCCAGGATTTGTTGGGCTGCACATTCGGATTGGGCTCAATCGGAACAGCCAGGCTGACGGCGTTTTGTACGGGATCAGTAGGCTGAAGGGGAGTTTCGCCGTCCCACAGCCGGTCGCTTTCGAGGATCCAGGCCTTCAGGCTGGTCTCGGAAGACTGCGGCACAGCCGTGTTTGTTGCGATGCGAAGCACGAGCCAGCGGTTCGGGGCGCTCTGAAAACTGATCGATCCAGCGGTGTTCTGTGTTCCGTGAGTGAGGGTCTCCGGCAGAGCCCAGTGCAGGTGGATGCCTGTATCGAGCGGATCGGAGGCCTTCTGGAACGCGCCGGGCAGGACCTGGGTGCTGAGATAGGGGCCGGAGTTGCGGGCGGTGCCATCCGCAGCATATGGCAGCAGCGAGAAATCCGGGGCGAGCCGCGAGAAGTCTTTTGTGCCATAGGGCTGTGTTGCTGATCCGTTGACATCCGTCTCTCCGACGCACAGCGCGGCAAGATCAATCGGGACAACGAGCGTGTCTGAAAGGGCTGCCATTGGCTCACTCGTCCTCCTTCGGTGCCGTCTGGAACGTGACTTCCTGGGTGCCCTCCACGAGTTGCAGTGCGAACTCGGCGGAGGTGAAGGGAAGCTCGCTGCCGTCGGCGGAGTTGTCTGCATTGCGGGCGTAAAGAGCGGCCGAAAGATCCGACGCGAGCCGGGCGATCTGGATGGTGCGATGGGTTGCGTCCCTGTAGAGGGGCGTCACGCTGGCACCGTCAATCTGGTCACCAGGACGCGTGCCTTCCGGTGCTGTCTCTGGAACAGTGACGTAGCGCAAGGGCTTGCCGCCCTGAATGCCGATCCCGAAGTGCAGGCCAATTGCGGGCTCACGCAGGATCACCTTGTCCAGGCGGCCTTCAACGACATAAAGCAGGATCGAGTCCGTGATCCGCTCCATGCGGATCACGTTTGTCAGCTCCTGATTGCTGGCATCAAAGGCCAGGATCTCGAGCTTCGGCCACCCGGCGACAACCTGGCTGCGCAGGAGGAAGCCCGATGCTGTGTCCGGCGCCGTTTCACCTGCTGTGGCGGCCTTGTCTGCGGCTGCGTGAAGCCTGGGCATGGCAACTGTGTGCAGCGTATCATCCAGAGCACTCGATTGCCCGATGCTGCAAGCGCCCTCGACCAGCGCGAAGAGCCAGTTGAAATCGACATTGAAGAAGCGGATGGACTCGTTGGGAAGCATCCTCCCGTTTGCAACGAGATAGCGGAACGGAACCCCCTGCAATTTCTTCAAGCGCCCGAGCCAGTCCGTCACGGTTGCGGCTGGATCATTGCCGTCGAGGGCCGCCTTCAGGCTTCGCTGGTCCTGGAGAAAGGATGTCATTCGCAGGCGTCCACCGCCACGTGCGCTCAGTCGAACCATGGCTTAATCCTCCCTGTCAGCAGGTTCGCGGCGGCCGCCACCACTGCCGAGGCCCGGGGCGAGAAACTGTTTGAGCCGGGTGCGGATGAAATCGGCAGTGGCATGGTGGAGCTCGTTGCCATCAGCCCGGGTTCCCCGCGCCTGCATGAGGGCAAGGGTTTCGCCGAAAGCCTCCTCCAGCATCTGACGCTCGAAAGTCTCGAACACCTTGCGGGTGTTGGCGGTCTTCCACCGGACGAGAGCATCAGAGAAGCCCTTGTCCTGCAGAGCCAGAAGACGGCCGATCTCCCAGGCGGCTGCGTAGCTCACATCCATCATCCCTGTGTCCGGATCGTACCGCACGGCCTCGTCCGCCGTGCGGATTGGAGCGGCACTGTCAGCGCCGCCCGGAACCGGGACAGTGATCGTTCCGGAGACCTCGAAGGGGACGAACGGGCCGCGGTACCACGACACGGTCCGGCTGCCCTGACGGGTGTGATGGTTGGCTGGCGTGTAGCCGAGATTGAGAGCGTTTGCGGCATAGCGGCCGGCTTCTGAGGTGTCCTCGGCGCTGTTCTTGATGGCAAAGACGCGCAGCCCGTCCTCGGCATCGAGGTTCATCAGCAGGCCGGTGAAGGTCTGCTGCGGATCGACCGAGCGGTAGCTCCAGCTGAAAAGGCTCACGAGGCGGATCGTGCTTGCCGGCGTGCCATCCGGCAGCAGAATGCTTGCAGGTGTATAGCTGTCACCCTGCGGAAGCAGGCTCGCCATGCCTTCAAGCGAAACCAGATGCACGGTGACGCGGCTGTTGGGATCGGGCAGCCGGTTGCCGGTGACAACAGAGGTCTCGATGCTGGTTTGTCCGCTGGCAAGGCCTGCCGCCCGCAGCGGTGCCGTGCTGCTCACCGTGCGGCTGTGGGCAAGCCAGGGCATGTCAACAAGCCCCGGTACAACGGCGTTGAACAGCTCCACCGGCACGTCGATCACCCGGCACGGGTCCCAGGGAAACTGGCCGTATTCCAGCGTCAGTCCCGGATAGGATACGGCGTCAGCAGGAAGCGCGCTTGCCGCCGGAGCCGCGCCCTGCGCATGCGGGAAAGGCGCAGGCGTGAGGTCTCCCGTCATGACCTCGCTGACCCTTGGCGGGGGATCATTCTCGTCGAAGACAAGCAGGGCGAGCCAGCTGGAATCCTGAGCGTCTCCGAGGGAGCGCTGCCAGGGCAGGCTTTGCAGGTTGAAGACGGCATGCGGCAGCACTGTCGCATATTCCCCTTGGCTGCCAGCGGGAGGAAACGAGCTGTCGATTGCCGTGCTGTCCAGGGAGAAACGCGGGCCCGCAACCTGGAACCGCCGCGTGGATGTATATGTCTCGTCGAACTGTGCATCAGGCCGCGCATTGGCATCCGTGTTCCGCACGCTCTGGGCGACGGTGATTTCATAAAGTCCATCCTCCAGTGCGGGCCGGTGGCTCTGGATGAATGTGATTGTGCCCGTGACCGGTTCTGGATCCTTGGCGGCCTTTGGTTTCGTGCTCATGTGTGGTGCCCGTCCCTGTAAGCTGGCTCTGCCGTGGTCATGCCGCACGCTCCTCGCCGAGGTATGAGAGAACCGGCGGGCTCAGCAGCACAATGTCTGCCTCTGCCGCCAGCACGCTGACATCGACCTGATCGTAGACGCCCAGATCGAGCCCCGGCCCGTTCAGAACCGAGAGGATCGCGGTGCGCTTCGCTGCGGAGGACAGCAGTGTGGTCTGGAAGGTCTCCATGGCCTGGCTCTGGTCGAACGGATCCGTCTGCGGAATGTCCGGCGTCAGCCAGGCGAAGGTGACCGTGCCCTCGTTGTCCTGCTGCAGGATGGTGATATCGATCGGCAGTGGCGTGTGGTCTGGGACAGCCGGATTGGCCTTGATGCTGTAGCCAACGCTGAGGCCGGAGATGTTCGCCGGTGTCGAGTTGATCTGGCTGATCGACGGATTGACAATGGTCTTGCCGCCCCAGGTGGCGGATGGAAGATTGGACGTTGAAAGCGTCACCACCGCCGTCGTTTCGACGTCGAAGTCCGAATCTGCTGTTCCATTGACAATCCGGTTGACTGTGATCGCGTGGGACGAACTGAAATCATCAATCGCGACGCCAACCGGGCCGACGCCGAAGCCGGATTGTCCCACGGGCAGCGGCACTGTTTTCGTGGCAGCGGTGGTCAGGCTTGCCGATTTGCTGGGCAGGGCCGTCATGGTCACGATTTCAAGCGCTTCGCCCGAGACGATCCAGTCGGGAGCGGAGGGTCTGACTTGTGGTCCGTCAGATCCTTGATGAGCCCTGAAGCCACAGAGGCGAGGCAATAGGCGTCTGTTGCCACAGTGCTGCGCAGCGCCAGGCCTTGTGCATGGGGAGCTTCGCTTTTCGGCAGGAAAGAGGTCTTGAAGTCGGTCCAGCTGATCGGCTGTGGTACCGGCTTGTTCCGGTTGCCGATCGAGACGGTGAAGGTAATCACCGAAAGGTCGACATAGATCGAGCCGCCAAAGGGAGGGCCCCAAAGGTTGAGTTCCACGCCGATGTGTACGGAGATCGTGACCGAGGTAAACAGGAGATCCAGCTTGTAGGAGGCGCCGATGCTGAGGCCGATGCTGGCCTCATAGTGGAACGGCTTCCAGGACAGCAGAAAATCCGCATGGGCTGTGAACCAGGCCTTGAGGTCGCCGCTCTGCCAGACTGCTTCCAGTGAACCGCCAGCCATGAGTGCGGAGGGCGTGAGCGCAAAATAGATGCCGCCCTGGATTGTCGTGTTGCCATCGACCTTCCAGTTGAACCCGAGGCGCGGGACTTGCGGAAAATAGGCAGGCCGGGTGAAGGCCGGATTGTATCCGCCCAGCGTGACCACAAAGTCTCCTGCGTGGTATCCGTTCGGATCTCCGGCGGGGTTGTCCTTGAACCACATGTAGTAGGCGAACCCGCCCGTCAGCACGCAGCTTTTGTCGAGGATGAACGAGGCAGGTGTCAGCTTCGCCTCGATTTCCAGAATACCGGTTGCCGGGGAGAAACTGGCACGTAATGCCATCTCCACATAGCCAATCGGCTGGATACCCGTCCCGGCCTTTGGGGGCAGGCTTGCGGTCGTCAGGCCGAGCAGGGCGAACTTGAAGTCGGTGCCGAACGCGACCGTGACCAGTGCGAAGGAATCCAGGATCTTGAACGAGGAGAACTTGATGCCGGCGGCAATCCAGTACTGCCCGACCCTTGGCGGGATGTCACTGGCGAGGGCGCCGATGACTTGTTGAACCTGGGATCCGATGTCTCCGGCCGGATTGGCGCCTGGCGGGTTCTTCCCGGTGGCCCAGGCAACCAGCGGAAATCCTGCAACGCCGTCAATGTCCGGCAGCAGAAGGTCGCGGTTGAAGCCCAGCCCGCCGGCAATCCCGTCCAGGAAGAAGAACGGGTAACCGAACAGCGGCCGGTTAACCGAGACATACATGAAGAACGAGGGATCAGAGCCAAGCTGCGCATAGCCGCCAAGTGCGCCGAGTGTCAGTGACGGCACTGACACCTGCAGGGCACCGTTGAAATTGAGCGGATCGATTGTGCCGTAGAGGCCGCCGCTGACATTGACCGGCCCCTGTGCCACGGTGATGGTGAGGCCGGAGAGCGTCACGGCCGGATCGAAGGAATCGACCTTTGAACCAATCCCAAGGCCGAGCAGGCCGATGCTGAGAACCTCCGCATTGAGCGAGATGTCACCCGTCACGAACAGACGCTGGTTCTGATAGCTCAATCCGAGCTTGCGGATGCCGATTGGGCCGAACTGCTTCTGGATGTTGACCGACAGGCTGGCGGGCGGGGTCGCGGCATCTGCAGGTGCTTCTTCGACCCGGTAGGCCTGATGATCCGCAAGGCTCTCTTTGCTGGAGCCTCCGGTCGGGATTTGCAGCTCAAGGCTTTTCACCGTGTCACCGAGCTGCAGGTTCGAGGAGACAAGAATTCCTTCTGAGAGACCGTCTCCGGGAAGCGGTATAATGCCTTGCGGGAGAAGCGCATTAACCGCAGCCGCCTGGGTCTTGTCGAAGCCAGGCTTGGCATAGGCGAACTGGAGCTGGTCAAACTCGACGGTCAGATCGGCTGGAAGCTTGTCACCGATGAGCGGGATGTCTGTAAGGCTGATGCTCGCACCCAGCTCCAGCCCGAAGAGGAAGTGGTTGGTGAACTGGGACTGGCCTGCATCCTTTGCCTTGAGATAAGCGAATTTGACCGCATCCAGGGTGATCTCGATGTCTTCCGGGACAAGATCGGCAAGCTCCTCCGATACGTCAGCCACGAGGTCATGCAGGCGCACGGAGCCGCTGCTGCGCTGATAGTCGGCGATGAAAATGCTCTGGCCGGTGTCGGTGGTGTTGAAGCGGATCTCGAATGTGTTGCCGGCAAAGACAACGGAGCCGCCGAAGGTGGCGCTGTATCCGCGCGCTGTCGCCACGGCTTCCGGTCCCGCACGAAGCGCTTCGGGAGAATTGGGATGCACGATATCGACACTGAAGGTGACTTCGACAGGCGTGTCGTAAACCGTGAAATCGCCAATGCAGAGAAAGTGGAAGTCACCAGTCTGCGTGTTGTAGCTGGTGGAAAGTGTCTTCAGCACCAGAGTACGGATAGGCTCGGGGATCTGGTCGGGTGACAGGCCGAACTCGCGGCCCCAATAGGTGATGATCTTTCCGATCGGGACTTCGGTGGCGCTGCCGGAGAGCGTCAGTCCTCCGCCCTTGCCATCATAGGAAGCACCCAGGAAGAGTGCGGTGGCTTCGTCGATGACGATTGTGCCATGGAAATCTCCCGACACCGTTGTTGCAGGCGTGGTCGATACGCCAACACTTGCGGTGAGGTCCTGCAGCTTGAGATCGCTGCCGGCGTCGATCTGTGCGACGAAGTCGAACGAGTACTGACCTTGAGAAAGGTTGGCGAGCAGCGACAGCTTGTCGATTTCAACCTCCGGGAATCCCGCCGGAAGCGTGACGTTGAAATGGGCGAAAACATCCGAGATCGAGACCGTTCTGTCCTGCTGCAGGCGTCCCCAGACAAAGAAATTGCTCGGCGCGAAATGCGCGCCGATGTCGAACGGCACACCCGCAAGGTCAAATTTGGCCTGAAGCTCGACATAGCTGCGGGCACTGTCGAGGAAATTGACCATGAACTTGAGGGTGACCCCGCCTGCAGGCACATCAATGATGCCGAGTGCCGACCAGGCATCCGTATAGGCGATGTCCATATACACATAGGACAGTTTCGCGCCCGTGGGGTTGAAGGAGATCTCCAGCTCGGTCATCCCGAACTTCGCAAGCGTGTCGAGCGGGCTGGGCAGGTAGTCGGACAGGACGAGGCCGCCTGCCAGGGCAGAAAAGGCGTCAACGGAAAGAGGCTGCGCCGTGAAGGTTCCGCTCACAACCCAGTCGAGGTCTGGATAGGTTGGCACTGCGACGGCAATCGGCAGTGTCAGCGTGTTGCCCGTGCCAATCACGATGTCGCAGGCAAATCCTGCAGTCAGAACTGTCACGTCCTCGGCCGGCTGGAAGGACATGGAAGGCTCGGACAGAACGAAGCCTGTCAGCATCTCCCACTGTGTGCCGGCAGCGGTGGTGGATGTGATGGCGAGCGAGAAGGGGCCATCCGGCGCGTTCGCGTCCACGGGCTGGAACACTAGTTCCGTCACCAGATCGGTCAGGCCGAAAAGGGACGCGGTACCGGCCACCGTTACGGACTGGGAGCCCACCGTGCTCGTCTGCACCGTGACGGTGGTGGCAAGAGCCAGAGTTTCGTAGCTTGCGATCATGGATGGCGACACATCGGACGGGCCGATGGTCAAACTGTCGCCGGGTTTGAGGCCCTGTGCCAAGGCGGCAAGAGCGTCATAGGTGGTGATCGCTGCCATGGCCTGCGCGCCTCCGTCTATTGGAGTGTCTTTGGAAAGACGTGGAAGGGACAATTCGGGACGCCGCAGGCCGGTGGCACCACGTTGTTCGCCATCATGATGTTGCCACGCCCCGCAACGCCCGAGTTTGGTCCCGTTTCCGCTGTCGAGGCGACATTGAGGAAGTTGCCCCAGCCGGCGACCGGATAGGCTGCAACAGCACCGGGATTTGGATGGCCGTAGCAATGCACGCCGCCCGGAACACCGCCATTGACACCATATGAGTAGGCAAGGCGGCCCTGGTTTGCAGCATAGGGAGGCGGAATCGGTGGGGCGGCCAGCGGCGCGGGCGGTGGGACCAGATTTGTTGCGGAGCCGTGGTGGGTTGCGGTCATCCAGCGCAGCCCGCCAAAGCCACCGAGTCCCGGTATCGACTGAAACGCGGCATCGCCCGGCAGCAGCATGTCGCGATTGTTGGGCGTATCGAGATGCACGATCACGGCAAGCCCGGTGTTGTTCAGGTCACCAGGGGCAACGCCCGCACCCGGCACACACTGGATGATGTTGACATAGCCGCCGGGGAGCACGCCGAGACCGGCTGGGAATATGTGAACCTGGCCATTCGGCGAGCCGTTGATCCCCAAGATGATGGCCGCAAGAGCGGGGCTGGCCACCTGCGGCGGGAAGATCCAGTCCCGGTTGCGCAAGGCGGCGGCATTGGCCGACATGCTGAGCATTGAATAGTGATCCCAATGGAAGTGCGTCAGGATCCCGGGAGGATTGTTGGCAAGGCACGGACCGGGATTGATGATCTCCACATTGCCGAGTGCATTGGCTGGCGGCATGCTGGCGAAGTTCGGAAACATCGGCAGGCCTGCATCCACATAGATCTGTGGCGTGCCATTGGCATCGTAGATCAGGTTGCAGGATGCCTGCCCGGTGTCCATCACGCCGACTTCACGCGGCTGCATGGCCATGAGCATCTTGATGATTTTTGCAAGGTCGATCCGGGCTATAGGCTGGTAGCGCCGCCACAGCCGGGTGAGCTTCGTGCCAGATACCTTGCGCCCAGTTGCCTTCAGCGGGATCACGGTCGTGCCGAACACCGGGCGGGCCCGTTTGGCCGACGCGCCGCCATGGCTAGGCACCGTCAAGATGTACCAGTCACCTTCGGCGATATCATCAGCCGTGGTGCCAAGTGCTTCGGCCACCTCGTCAAGGGGAGCGTCATCGAAGACGAGCAGGGTGACCGGCGCAGGCGGCGGCAGGTCTCGCACGCTGTCTCCAAGGTTCATCACGGCAGCTTCGATCCACTCGTATGGCACGAGTTCAAGCTGAACCGACTGGAGGACGGGCCCACCCTCCTTGTACTGGACCTCTTCGATCTCTGAGAGATAGCCGTAATAGGTGTCGCTCGGGGAATCGTCCTCGTTGAACTCGGCGCCCTGCTTGCGCACCTCATCCATCGTTGCCAGAAGCGGTGTCGGGATCGCTGATACTGCCAACTCTCTCTCCCTTGGGTTCGGGCCCGGAGGGCCGGGGATTGCAGAAGGAGGATGCTCTGTTCAGTGCTGCCTTGCCGCTAGGGCCATTCCGGTTCCGGTTGAAAGTGCCTGGGGGCTGCCACGGCAGGCGCAGCGCCTGCAGCTCCCGGATAGACGGGGCTGGACTGGCTGGCTTTCCTGCCGGCAAAGTTCAGTTCTCGATCTGCGGCCGGAGGCCTTCCGGCCGCAGATCATGAGGACCTTGTCAGCCGTGCGACAGCTTCGTCATGTCGCTTCCAACGGGGATCAGATAATTAACCGGCATGTCGCCCAGTGCCGTCAGCATCCGCCCGTGGTCTGCGACGTGGACATGGTTCGGGTACACGTCAGCTGCAGGGCGGGCATAGGCGGCAAAGACCTGGCTTCCCGGGGTGCTCGTCAGAATGGACGCGCTCATCGAGACCGAGAAGTTCCCGTCAACGGGGGCGTTGCCATTGGCGTAGTAGGAGTAGCTGATCGGCGACGTCCAGCCAGCCGGTACCTGATATGTCACGGTGAAGCCGATCTGGGTCGGCTTTGTGATGGTGGTTGGCGGCAGGTTGATGTAGGTGCCGTCCGGCAGCGGGGTGCCGCAAGAGAACGAGACCTGGGATCCCACAGGGCAGCTGACGCAAGTGACTGCGAACTGGACGGTCGCTGCTGTGGTGGATGCCGGATAAACCGTCGAATTGGTGAAGGTCGGTGCTCCGGCGGACGTAAACTGCACGTTGTGCCATCCGGTGCCGCCTGTCTTGCCGATCCACGCGGCAAGGTCATTCATCGACGTGACGGCGTTGGGCGGCTTCTGGCTCTCGAACGGATATTCCGGCGTCGAGATGAAGCCGACGAGGCAGGTGTGCTCGCTGATGTTGGTGGGCACCCAGACGAATGGGTCGGTCGTGACGCCAATCGTGTTTGGCGCAACGGAGCCCAGATCGCTTGTGGCGGAGCCACGCGACGTCAGGATCGAATTGTTGAGCCACTGCACGGGGTAAAGAAACAGGGACTGCGGCGCATAGAAAACGCGGGCTGTGCCAGTCTGGGCCGCCGCATTGAGGTTCTTGCCGCGCAGATAGACGTAATTGGTCGCGTTCTGAACGACCGGCTGCGTCGGATCGGTCCCGTAACTTGCGGTGGTGCTGAACACTGCCTGCGGATCCTGGGTCGGCTGAGTGCCGGCCATGATGATGTCTGGGCTTGCCGTCCAGCCGCCAGTCCGGGGCATGAGGCCCTGGTCCTGAAGATTCTGGCGCAAGAGAATGCCGTCGTATTGGGTCATCGACTGCCTCCCGAGCTCTTTAGAGCTGTGCCTGGATAGATTGAACTTTCCGGAGTGGCTGCCAATTTCGCAACCACAAGTTAAGCTACCGCAGGGGTATGCATCTGGCAATCGGAATCGCACGTAATAGTTTTTTAGTAAAAATATATCAACTTATGATTGATTTTAAAGTGTTGCGCCCAAGTCATGCCGCCTGCAGCATTTTGGGAGTAAGCCGGGGTGCTCTAAAGTCTGGCCAGGGTGCGCCCAGCTGTAGATTTTTCTTGCGGGCAAGCGGTGCCGGAGCCTGTCTTTCGCTGGAATTCTGCTGGGTGTTGCCGCCACTGACAGTCGCAGCAGTGCCCGTGTCTTTGGTATCAGCACGGGCAGGATCTGCGTTGTATGCTTTGTTTCTGATCGATGGCGGGGCAGGCAGGCTGGGTTGCGTTATTGCGGGCACCATCATCTTGATGACCGTTCATTGTACTGCTGCCAGTTCCCCGCCTTTCCTTACCCCTCGATCAGCGCAATCATCTTCTCCAGGCGCTTCATTGCCAGCCAGCCGTCATGGATCTGGGGGCATTGCTGCTTTCGCCGCGCATGGTGGCAGCCACATCAAGCAGAAGGGCGTGGTAACCCTTGTAGTCCTCGTTGGCGGCGGCGGTGAAGTTGGGTGACCAGGTGAGGCTGTCGCAACCCGGGTCAAGGCTCGCCTGCGGGTCGTCCACCTTGAAGGGCGGATTGCGGTGCCAGGAGACGTTGATGACGTTCTCCACCTCGATCCGGTTGTGATCGCCCATGATCTGGACGAATTCCATGGGCGTGCCGCGTGACTGGACCGTGCCCATGATGATGTTGCCGATGACGCCGTTTTCGCACTCAAAGTTCATGTGCAGCAGCATCTTGCCTTTGTCCGGCACATTCTTGCGCAGGCGCACGTCTGCAAACTCGGAACCGGCAAACCAGGTGATCAGGTCCATGTAGTGGACGCAGTGATGCAGGTAGAAGCCGGTGTAATCCACCTCTCCGGCGAAATAGGTCGGCGCCGTCATGTAGCTGCCGTGAATGCCGAGCACTTGGCCGAATGCGCCGCCGTCGAGGATGTTCTTTGCAACCTTGTTGCCGGCGGAATAGCGCTTCATGAAGCCGACAGTGACGGGTACGCGGGCTGCTTCCGATGCCTTGACCAGTTCCAGCGCCTGCGCTGCCGTTGCCGCAGGCGGCTTTTCCATGAAGACAGGCAGCCCGCGCTTCAGGGCGGCGAGTGTTGCCCGGAAATGAATGTCCGGTCCCACCGCCATGCCGACGGCATCAATGCCGCCTGCTGCGATCATTTCTTCAAAGTCTGTATGGACGGACGTCGCACCGAACTGGCGTGCGGCATTGCGGGCCGCTGCCTCGTCCCGGTCGCACACGGCGGTGATTTCGAAGCCGCTGCGGGCAAGTTGCGGCAGCAGCATCCAGGTTGCGTGGCGGCCGCAGCCGATCCAGCCGATCTTGATCGTCATCAGTGGTTGACCTCAGCAAATGTCAGGGCAGAGCGGATCAGGCCAAGGCCCGCCCGCAGCTTTTCATCTTCGTCCTCATGCGGCGCGCGCCAGTGGGCGATGGGCAGGGCCACCCGCTCATCCTCGCGGCGGAAAGGCTCCAGCGACACCGGCCCCTCGTAGCTGACCGCATGAAGCGCGCGGGCAATGGCCGTCCAATCCATGTTGCCGGTGCCGGGAAAGCCGCGGTGGTTCTCGTTGGCCTGGAAATGCACCAGCCGGTTTCCGGCAGCGCGAATGGCGTCCGGAATGGAGCGCTCTTCCATGTTCATGTGGAACGTGTCCAGCATTACGCCGAGACCGGGACTGGCAACTGCATCGCAAACCTCGATGGCCTGCGCCGTGGTACAGATGATGTCGGTTTCGAAGCGGTTCAGCGGCTCAAGGCCAAAGACCTTGCCAGCTTCTGCGGCCTGCCTTGCCGCAATGGACAGGCCCTCGATGGTGCGGGCTGCGCGTGCGGCGATCTGGTCCGCATTCCAGGAAAAGGGTGGGCGTCCGGCAAAGACCAGCGGCTCGCCATAGAGTGGCCCGCCGATGATGGTGGCGCCGATCTGCTCCGCTGCCGTGATGCAATAGGAGAGATAGTCCTGTCCGCCCTTGCGTGCAACTGCATCCTCGCTGGCAATGGAGCGCTGCAGGTTGACGCGGGCGGCGAGCACGATGCCGAGGCCTTCGCCCTCGCAGATGCGGCGCACTTCGGCAGGATCAAGATCATCCTCCGGCTCTGGCACCAGCAGCTCGATGAAGTCGAAGCCGAGTGCGCGGGTCTTCTTCAGGAACGGCAGGGCGGCGTTGGTGAAGGGCCGCGTAAATTGCATCGAGATGATGCCGATGGGGTTTTTCACGGAATAGGTCCTCGTCTTTGATGGGATCAGCCCTTCACGGCGCCTTGCGTCAGGCCGCCCACCAGCCGCCGCTGCACGATCAGGAAAAGGAGAGTTGCGGGCATGGCGCCAATGATGCCGCCAGCAGTCAGAAGCCCCCATTGCACCTGGTATTCGCCGATCATGGTCTGCACGGCGACGGTGATGGGACGCACGCTCTGGCCGCCGAGGGTGAGGGCGTAGAGATATTCGTTCCACGCGGTGATGAAGATGTAGATGCCCGTGGCGATGATGCCCGGGGTGCATAGGGGCAGCACCACCCTTGTCATGGCCTGAAGACGAGAGCAGCCATCGGTCATCGCCGCTTCATCCAGCGAGCGGGGAATGCCGTTGATGTAGCTCGTCATCATCCAGACCGAGAAGGGGATGGCGATGGTCGAATTGGCGATGATCAGGGCAAAGTGGGTGTCGAGCAGCCCGAGCTGACGCATCAGCACGAAGAGCGGCAGGATCAGCAGCACCAGCGGGAACATGTTGATCAGCAGGAACTGCAACAACAGCACCCGTTTGAAGCGGAAGTCGAAGCGCGAAAAGCTGTAGGCTGCAGAGACCGACAGGGCGAGGCCCACAACCACCGTGCCCGAAGCGATGATGAAACTGTCCAGCATGTTGCGGGCAAAGCCCACATTGGCAAAGAGCCGCTCGTAATTGTTCAGTACGAGATCTGCGAGCGAAGGCCCGCGGGTGAAGAGCTGGTCTTCCGCTGTCAGTGAAGTCAGTGCCATCCAGAGATAGGGGCCGAGCGTGAAGGCGAGGATTGCCAGCATCGGCAGGTCTACCGTCAGGATACGGGCGAGGGTTGTCTTGCGTCCGAGGGCCATTACTGCACCGCCTTTGCCGAACGTTTCAGATAAAGCACCACAATGCCCAGAAGCAGCAGGGTGAATGTCATGGCGAGGGCCGAGCCGTAGCCGAAGTCGAGGTTTGTCCGCGCTTCAAGGAAGGCGTAGAGCGGCAGGGTATAGGTGGAATAGCCCGGTCCGCCGCCGGTCATGACGAAGATCACGTCCATCGAGTTCGCCACCCAGATGGTACGCAGCAGAATGGCGGTGAACAGAACGCCCGAGATGCCCGGCAGCGTGATGTGCCAGAACTGGCGCAAGGTGGACGCGCCGTCGATGGCAGCGGCTTCATAGTAGCTTTTGGGGATCGACTGTAGGCCCGCGAGGATCATCACCGCAAAGAAGGGAAAGCCCTGCCAGGTGAGAGTCAGGATGATCGCATAGAGCGCCGTATCCGGATTGGCGAGCCAGGGGATCGAGGTTTCCAGAATGCCGATGCGCAGCAGAAGGTCATTGAGGATGCCGTAGTTGGAATCATAGATCCACGACCACATCAGCGCGATGACCACCGATGGCAGCGCCCAGGGAATGATGATGAGCGCGCGGGCAAGCGGCCGCCAGGGAAAGCTCTGGTTCAGCAGCAGCGCCGTGGCCAGCCCCAGCAGCGCCTGTGCGGGAACGGTGAGCGCGATCCACAGCACCGTATGGCGCAGCGAAATCCAGAACACTTCGTCCTGCAGGATCGCCAGATAATGCGTGAGGCCCGCCCATTCGAAACTCTTGGGCCGGAACAGAACGTAGTTGTGAAGGCTCATCCAGGCCGTCTGCACCATCGGAAAGAAGACGATGGCCAGGGTGACCAGAACGGCCGGGGACAGCAGGGCCAGCGGCAGCACCTGCCGCGACAGGGCCGCCCGCCGGGATGTCTGAATGTCCCCGCCTCGGGGCAGTGTCGTGCTGGACATGGTCTGACTCATCAGGGTTTCCGGGGTGGGCTTGGGGCAAAGGTCAAGTGACGGCAGATCTATCCTCGGTCTCTCCGCTCCCCTTCCCAAGAGGGGGGCGGAGAGACCGGATACCAGGTGCGGAGGGCTGCTCCGCCTCTCATCCCGTCACTTCTGCTCGAACAGCTTGGCGATAGCTGCGTTCATTTCGGCAGCGGTGATCTGGCCAAGCAGCGCGCGCTGCATGTTGGCTGGCCAGACCGTGTTGACGAATTCCGGCGTGTTGGACGAGGCTGGCAGCAGGTGGGCGAAGGGCAGTGAATCCTTGGTTGCCTCAACGAAGCGCGCCTCATGGCCATTCCAGCTGGCGGTATCGGTCTTGGTCACCGGCAACTGGCCTGTCGCAGTGTTGAAGAGGGCGTTGTTGCCTTCGGTGGAGAGGAACGACACCCACTTCCAGGCGGCATCCTTGTCGGTGGCCGATGAGAGAACGCCGGTCGATTCATCGCCGAAGGTGGTCCAGCGGCCGCCGCCGCATTCGGGCACCGGAACGGCGCTGACCTTGTCACCAAGGGCTGCCACCAGATCGCGGGAAGAGCCCACGTGGTGGATGGTCATGGCGGTCACGCCGGTCTTGAAGGCACCGATGATTTCCTGGAAGCCGTCATTCGGAGCTGAGGGCGGGAACACCTTGTCCTTTTGGAACAGGTCCACGACGAACTGGGTTCCGGCCACGCCTGCCTCGGAGTTGAGGCTTGCATCCAGCGCCACACCGGTGCGGCCAAGGGTGAAGGCGCCCCAATGTTCATGCCCGGACTTGCCGCCCCGGAAGCCGAAGCCGTAAGTGTCGATCTTGCCGTCGCCGTTGGTGTCGCGGGTCAGCTTGATTGCGGCGTCGCGCAGTTCCTCACAGGTCTTCGGTGGGGTCAGGCCCAGCTCGGTGAACATGTCGGCACGGTAGTAGAGATAGAGCGCCACATATTGCACCGGCAGATAATAGTGTTTGCCGTCCTGCGCCTTGGTCAGGTCGAACAGATTGTCGAGAATGTTGTCCTTGCCATCCCAGCTGTTGATGCGCTCATCCAGCGGCTCCAGCGCTTCCATTTCCAGAAGACGGGGCAGGGCGAACATCTTCAGCATTGCCGCGTCCGGGGCATTGCCGCCGGCAATTGCGGTGTAGAGATTGTCGTAATAGCTGTTCCAGGGAATGTTACGGGCATCGATCTTGATGTCCGGATTTGCTTCCTCGAACTTCTTCACCAGATCCGACATCGGGTTTTCCGGATTGTCGAAGTGGTACCAGAAACGTACGGTGCTGGCGGCATTCGCCTGTCCTGCAAGCAAAGCGGTGCCAAGGCCGGCCACGAGGGCCAGCGTGCTGATCATGTTCTTCATGTGCTATTCTCCTCCCAAAGAACTCGCGGATTTGTAAGGGCGGGTTCAGGTCATCGTGCGGAACGCCTCGCCCGCACGTTCAAAGGCAGCCTCCGCCTGAGGCAGCCAGATGCTCATCTGCATGAAGCCGTGCACCACACCGGGCACGGTGTCGAAAGGGTCTTTACGGCCAAGCGCGCGCAGCCTTGCAGCCAGTGCTTCGCTGTCTGAGCGCAGCGGGTCCACCTCTGCGGCATTGAGATAAAGCGGTGGCAGGGCGGCAAGGACCTCATCAGATGCGCGCGCCGGGGTCAGGCACGGATCGGACAGGCGTTTGTCCTCTGGTGCATAGAAATCCCAGTAGCGCTGCATCTTGCCCCGTGTCAGGCCAGGGCCATCAGCCACCTGCCGGTAGCTGGGACTTTTAAAGTCGGCGTCAAACACGCCGTAAAACAGAAGCCCGCAGTGCGGCAGACCGCGGCCCTTGAGCCGGATCATCAGCGCCAGCGCCAGATTTGCCCCGGCGCTGTCGCCGGACACAGACCAGCGCCGGCCGGAAAGGACATGCTCGCGCTCGGCCCAGAAGGACAGGCAATCCTCCAGTCCTGCCGGATAGGGATGCTCGGGCGCCAGCCGGTAATCGAAGGTGATGACAGGCGCCCCCGTTGCCAGAGCCAGCCGCCGGGCTGCGCCCTCATGGGTCGCCGCTGAGCAGAAGGCCCAGCCGCCGCCGTGAATGTAGAGGATGGCCTCGCGGCCCGTATCGGACGGGGGATGAAGACGAATGCCCGCCGTCCGCCGGGTGTCTCCACGATCAGTTCCCGTGCCATCGCCGGGGCAGGGCCGTTCCAGCGCCGGTTGGCAGCTTCGGCCCTTGCACGGCCTTCGGCTGGTGGCAGAAGCGTAGGGTCCGGCTGCACGCCGTCTTCCGCCATCAGCCGGTCCATCACGGCCTGCATTTCCGGCGCAAGCGGCAGCAGGGGCAGGGTATCGCGCTCCGCCGTCATGATGGCATGCCTCCCACGGTCATTACCGCCGGTCCCAGATCGACGATGGTGGAGATATGGTGGGACAGTGCCTGATGCAGTGCCTTGGCGTCGCGTGCCTCGACGGCCTCTATGATGACCACATGCCGGTTGGCGGTAGCCATCAGGTCCCGGTCCTCGGCACGGCTGTTGAGGATCTTGAAACGCTGGCTGTGCACGAGGCAGCGGGCCAGAACCGGCTCGACCACGGGCATATGCGCGGCGGCGAAAAGGCTCAGGTGGAAGTGGCAATCGTGCTGCAAAAGGGAGTATTCGTCCTCCTGCAATGCGGCAAGGCGCATCATCTGCAGGTGGCTTTCCAGCGTCTTCATCAGCGCGCCGTCCATGGCTTCCGCAACACGGATGGCGGCCCGGCATTCGATGTCATGGCGGATGTGCAGCAACTCGCGCACGTCTTCCGAACTTGCCGGAGAAACATGGGTGTCGCGGCGGGCGCGGCGGATGATCAGCCCTTCCTCGGACAGGCGCATCAGGGCTTCGCGGATGGTGCCCTGAGCAACCTCGAAACGCTGGGCAAGCTCCAGTTCACGCAGCACCTCGCCGGCAGCCAGCTTGCCGAGAACGATCTCGCGGCGCAAAGCCTCTTCAACCAGTTCGCTGCGGCTGGGCTGTGTTCGGGATCTGAGGTTTTCAACGGCGCTCATGCAGGATCATCCGTTCGCCACGGGTATTTCAGTCGTATTGATAATCGCATTCTTATTGATAATGTCAACCGTATTGATAATATGGTTTTGAAATTTCCGGCTGGGAGGCCGGGCAAGGGACGAATGGAAACGAGCTGGAGGAGGAAGCGATGGCGCGGATTGAACTGGCGAAGGTCGTCAAACGCTATGGTGCGGTGGAAGCCATTCATGGCGTCGATCTGGAGATCGAAGACGGAGAATTCGTTGCGTTCGTTGGTCCGTCGGGCTGTGGCAAGTCCACCATGCTGCGCATGATCGCAGGGCTTGAGGAGATCAGCGGCGGCACGCTGCGCATCGGCGAAGCCGTGGTCAATGATGTGGAGCCCAAGGGCCGCGATGTTGCCATGGTGTTTCAGGACTACGCCCTTTATCCGCACATGAGCGTGGCGCAGAACATCGGCTTTGGCCTGAAGATGCGCGGTGAGGCACCCGAAGTGATCCGCCAGAAGGTGGAGGACGCCGCCCGCATCCTGCAGCTTGAGGACTATCTGGAGCGCAAGCCCGGCCAGCTGTCCGGCGGCCAGCGCCAGCGCGTTGCCATGGGCCGCGCCATCGTGCGCAAGCCCAAGGTCTTCCTGTTTGACGAGCCCCTGTCGAACCTTGATGCCAAGCTCCGGGTGGAAATGCGCACCCAGATCAAGCGCCTGCACCGCATGCTGCGCACGACCACCATCTATGTTACCCATGATCAGGTGGAGGCCATGACGCTGGCGGACCGTGTTGTGGTGCTGCGCGGCGGCAACCTCATTCAGCATGGCCGTCCGCTGGAGCTTTACGAGCGCCCCAACTGCCGCTTCGTTGCCGAATTCATCGGCTCACCACAGATGAACATCCTGCCCGGCACGGTCATCAGTTCCGATGGCAGCCCGGCCGTTGAACTGGATGGTGGCGCGGCGGTCCAGATGCCCGGTCTTGCGGCCGAGCCCGGACGCAAGGTGGATGCAGGCATCCGGCCCGAGCATATCGAGGCCTGCGCCGAAGCCGAGGCGGATCTCATTGTCGATGTGGATGTGCTGGAGGAGCTTGGCTCCGACACGCTGGCCATCTGCCTGTGGGCGGGGCGCGAACTCACCGTCCGCCTTCCCGCCGGTCCCGGTTCAGGTCCGGGTCTTGCTGCCCGCACCCGCCTTCCCCTGCGCTTCCGCCGCGACTGCCTGCATGTGTTCGACGCTCAGACTGGTGTGCGGTTGTGAGAGAGGCTCGCTGCTGTTTGAACCAATCCGTTCCTCCTGCAGCCACTTCAAGGCAATGGGCCAGAGGGTGGGGCGGAAGCGGGCGTGGAAGAAGTTGAAATGGCCGATCGGCTCGCCGCCGCTGTGCTGCGGGCCGAGCCGCAGATGGTGCCGGGGGCTGGCGCTATAGCAGGCAAGCAGCCGCTCCAGTGCCTCCGGTGTGCCGAAGGGGTCGTCATCAAGGCCGATGGCGAGCAGCGGCGCGGTGATGCGGGCAAGGCGGCGGGTCAGGATCTCGCCTTCCCGTTCGCCGCCGATGAACATGTCCGGGCGCAGGTGCTCTGAAAGCTGCGGCCCCATGCTGCTCCAGTCGCGTACCACGCCCGCAGGCGTGTCCTCCAGCCAGCCAAGGCGCTTGCCCGGAAAATAGCCGAAGACCCTTGTTACCAGCGGCATGAACACGTGCCATTTCAGATACATGCGGCGGCGCTGCTGCGGATCGTAATCCCGCCAGTAGGCATGCTGTGCACCGACGGTCAGCAGGCGCACGGCCTTGCGGGCGGAAGGGGCAAGGCCAATGGCCAGCCCTCCGATGGAATGGCCGATGAGATGCAGCGGCTGGCCCGGCCACATCTCATCTGCCAGCTGAAGCCCCGCTTCCACATCAAGGTCTCCCCAATCGGCCCAGTCTGCCTGAAAACCGCGCAGCCTTGCGGGCCGGGAAAAGCCGATGCCGCGATAGTCGAGCGTCAGGACTTCGAAGCCATGTTCATGAAGATAGCTGGCAAAACGCCCGTAGTAACTGCAGCGCACGGAAGTGGCAGGGGCGATGATGGCAACGGGACGGCGTGAATCCGGGTCCGGATGGCGCCAGAGCAATCCGCCGAGCGGCAGGCCATCGGGCGCATGCAAGCGAATACGTGCGCCTTCCCTGGCCACAGGTGCGAGGTGATGGGTCTGATGATATTGCGCTTGGCAACCGTGCAATGCTGGCCCTCCGGTTCGAAGCTGCATTCAACCGCAAGTCTCCGCCTGATGTTTTTGCCTGTCGATTGACCAAAGCTGCAAGGGGCATGAGCAGCATTCACTTGCATGGAATTTCAGTGCGGGTTCCTCTGCAAGGCGAGGAAACCTTGCAGGACAATGCAACATGAAACCGGTTGTGACACTTGCCGCCTTACCGATGAAAACGCAGGCCCATGGGGAGAGCTTTGAGGCGCGCAAGGCGGCGGTCGCGGCCCCGCTTGGCGCGACGCGGCTGGGGGCGCGGTATGTCGAGATCCCGCCCGGTAAGAAGGGCTGGCCCTATCATTCCCATCTGGCCAATGACGAAATGTTCGTCATCCTCTCCGGAAGCGGCACCTTGCGCTTTGGCGGCGAGGAGTTTCCGGTTGCGGCCGGGGATGTTGTGGTCTGCCCGGCAGGCGGCCAGGAGACCGCGCACCAGCTGCTTGCGGACACCCGTGAGCCCTTGCGCTATCTGGCGGTCAGCAGCATGCATGATCCGGATATTGTCGAATATCCCGACAGCGGCAAGATGGCGGTCTATGCCGGGGCAGCGCCGGGCGGCGATGCGAAGTCGCGCAAGATGGACATGGTGTTCCAGCGCCCTGCCTCTGCCGGCTACTGGGATGGCGAGGACTGACCGGGTTGGTCTTGTTCCCGGCGGGTCAATCTCACCGGGAACCAGCGTCAGCCCGCGCGGCGGAAGTCTCCGGTCTCTTCCAGCAGCCAGGTCTTGAGATTGCGGATACGCCGGTCCCGCTCCAGCGCGGGCGGATAACACAGGTAATAGGCGGCTTCCGCGTCCACGCGATGTTTGAAGAGGGTGCTCAGACGGCCAGCGGCAATGTCCTGAGCTGCCAGCTCCGGCCCTGCGAAGGTGATGCCAGCGCCATCCAGTGCTGCCTTCAGGCTGAGGCTGGTGGAATCGACGGTGATGATGGCTGCGGGCCGCACTGGGCCTCCGGGCAAGGAGGCATTCCAGCGGGCAAAGCCTTCATGCCGGTGGCCGGAGATGAAAAGCGTGCTGCGGCTGACAAGCGTACGTGGATCTTCTTCGCAAGGTCCCCGGCTCAGCAGTGTCAGCGTCTCGTCGAACAAGTGTTCGCTGACCGTGCCTGCCCAGTGGCCTTTGCCGTGGCGTACGGCGGCATCGGCGCTGCCCGCAGCCAGATCGGCAACTTCCTGCGTGGTCTGCAGCTCCAGTTCAAAGCCTGGCCGGGCCGCCGGATAGGCGGCAAGCCGGGGCAGCAGCCAGTGGGCGGCAAAGCCGGGTGGCAGCGACAGGCGCAAGGGGCCGAGCTTGCGCTCCTGTTGCAGCGCGCTGACACTTTCACCGAGCTGCCGGAAGCCGGCAGAAAGGCCCGGTGCGAGCGTGCGCCCGGCAGGCGTCAGTTCCAGTCTTGCACCAGCCCGGCGCAGCAGCTCCACGCCAAGGCTGTCCTCCAGCAAGCGGATCTGGTGGCTGACGGCTGACGGGGTGACGCCGATCTCGGACGCTGCGCCCTTGATCGAAAGATGCCGCGCTGCGGCCTCGAAGGCCCGAAGGGCATTCAGGGGAACCGCGAGCCGCGCCGGAGCGTCCCGCAAGGCACGATTATCCTGCAGCATGGCTTTGCTCCCGTATCAGGTTCCGTTTGCTGTCGCCGGATCAGGATCGTAGAGTGCGTGACACTCATGGTAAAATGCAAAAGCGTCACGTGACGCTATTGGAGATCTCCGATGCGCCTCAAGTCGCCCTGGACGCCGCGCCTGTCTGCTGAAGCGCAATTGCCTTGTGACCGGCTGGCGGCGGCATTGGCAGAGGACATTCTGGATGGAAAGCTTGCCGAAGGCGAGCGTCTACCGCCGCATCGTGAACTTGCCTGGCAGCTTGGCATCGGGCTTGGCTCTGTGACCAAGGCCTATGGCATTCTGGAGCGGCGGGGGCTTGTTCAGGCGGTCAAGGGCAGCGGCACTTTTGTGGCGGCTACCGGAGGGCGCAAGGGTGCGGTGATCGACCTGTCGCAGAACGCCCCGCCAGCTGTCATGAGCGAAAGGCTTCTGGCCCGAACGCTGACTGCTCTTGCCCGGCAGGCCGAGCCGGTCTTGTTTAACAGCTATCCGCCGGTGCCGGGGCACGTGCGGTTCCGCACCGGTCTTGCCCGGTGGTTCGGACGCTTGGGCACGGAGACCGATCCCGGCCGCCTGCTGCTGACCGGCGGTGCGCAGCATGCACTGACCGTGTGCCTGTCCCTGCTGTGCGGGCCCGGCAGCCTTCTGCTGGTGGAGGCGCAAACCTATCCTTGTCTGCTAACGCTTGCCCGGCACACAGGCGTGCGGATGGCCGCTGTGGCCATGGACGGGGAGGGCATGATGCCGGAGGCGCTGGACAGGGCCTTGCAGGCGGCAGGACCGGATGTGACGGCATCTGTCTATCTGATGCCCACGATGCAGAACCCGGTCGCCACCTGCATGAGCCGCGCACGGCGGGAGGATATTCTCGCTGTCTGCCGCAGGCATGATGCCTTGATCATTGAGGATGATGTCTATGCGCTGGGCGCCGATCCGGCGCTGCCGTCGCTCGCAAGCCTTGATCCGGAACGGGTGTTCTACATCAACAGCCTGTCGAAGACGCTCAACCCCGCGCTGCGCATTGGCGGGCTGGTGGTGCCTGCCGTTTGGCAGGAGCGGGCCGAAGCCTGCCTCTATGCCAACGGGCTGATGATTTCGCCATTGAGCTGTCTGGTGATGGAGCATTGGATCATGGACGGCACAGCGCAAACCATCTGCGATGCCATTGGCGAGGAAGCTGCACGCCGCCGGGCGCTGGCCGCCAGCATTCTGGGTGAGGCGATGCCGCCGCATCCCAATCTTGGCTATCACGTTTGGCTGCCGATGATGGATCAGGAAGCGCAGGGGCTGGCCGCTGCGGCGCGGGCGCTGGGCATTCTCGTCACCGATCCGCTGGCAACCGCCGCCGCACCGGAAAACGGGGCCGCAGGCGTGCGGCTGTGCATCGGTGCTCCGGCGCAGGCCGAACTTGAGAGCGCGCTCAAGGCCATTGCCGGACTTCTTGCAAACCTGCGCGGGCGCGTTGCCGAGCCGCTGGCCTTTCAGGCCTGAGGCCCGGACCTAATCCGGCAGCCCTGCGCAGAACGCCTCCAGCAGCATCCTCCCCTGCGGCCAGTCTTCAAGGCCGCTGGCTGCATTGATGTGGCCAAGGGCACCCGCCTCGATCAGAACGGCTCCCCATTCCTTCGTCCGGCGCCAGGCATGGTCCGGTGTGCCATAGGGATCATTGGCGCTTGCGATGATCAGCGCAGGAAAGGGCAGGGGAGGCCTGGCGGATTGGCAAAGCTTGCCGCTTCCTTGGCCGGAAAAGAATGACCCTCGGGATCCGGTACGGCCACGAGAAAGGCGCCGCGCACCCTGTCCCCCAGCTTCGATGCCGCATGAGCCACAAGCAGGCAGGCGAGGCTGTGGGCGACGAGAACGGGTTTTGCCGGAGCCCGCGAGATGGCTGCATCCAGTGCTATTGTCCAATCCTCCAGCTCCGGCTCGTCCCAGCTTGAGGGCAGGAACCGGTGGAAGGATGTGTCCGCAGCTTCCCAGTGGCTTTGCCAATGGACTTGGCCGGATCCGCCGATGCCGGGAAGGATGAGTTTGGGAACAGTGCTCAATGCTGCCATGGTGCGGTGCCCTCTGTACGGGGGAATGGCAGGAGCATAGAGTTGCAGAGGCAGCGGCAAAGTGACGGCTCTTCAGCCTGCCTCCAGCATTTTTCACGTCTCGCTGTGCCAGAAGCGGGGCAGCAGGGCGCAGAGGATGAGGGCAGTCAGCTGGACCAGCCCATGTGCTTGCGCAAACCGGCCGAAATGGCGGGTGAGTGGCACGCCGCACAGGCCGGCGGCGATACTTGCGTCCAGCAGCAGGAACAGAAGCAGCAGTCCGGCTCCGGCGGCTGCAGGGTTGCTCCGGATCGCCAGGTCCTGCCAGCCACTGGCGAGCGTTGCAAGGGCGGTGGCAAGAAAGACTGCTGCCTCCAGCAAGGCGCCTGGCAGTGCGCCCGCATGGGCGTCCAGCCAAAGGCTGCGGACAAGGCCGGTGACGATATAGGCGATGCAAAGCGGCAGGCCATAGGCCACGGCAGCCTGAAGGCTGCTGCCTGGCGCTTTCAGGCTCTGCCGCTCCATCCGGGTGCTCCCTTATTTGAGTTTTGCCGGAGGCAGCAGCAGCCGGCGGGCATAACCGGCGGCAAAGGCGAGATAAGCTCCGGCCCAGGCGAGAGCCGCCGTATCCAGCAGGGGCCGTGCTGCCTCCCCGGCATGAGGCGAGGCAACGCGGGCGATTGTGCCCAGGATCACCAGCGCAAAGATGGCCAGGTCCAGCCGGTCCGCCGTCAGCGCATGGCCCGAGTGGCCCCGGCTGGCCCGTGTCATGACGGCCAGTGTCATGATGCCGATGGCGCCCGCCGTCCACAGATGCACGGCTGCGGTGGCATCGCCAATTTGCGGCAGCAGCAGGGCGCAAGGCACCGCCAGAAAGCCGAGGGCAAGGATGAGGTGGCCGACATGCAGGATGAGAAGCAGAGGCTCACGCCTTGCAGCAAGCCCGCACCAGCGTGTCAGCCGCCAGATTTGCCCTGCTCCGGCCAGAAGCATCACGGCGGCTGTTGCCAGAGCATCCGGCAACAGCGTCCAGAGTGCGAGCGCGCCGCCGCTCAGCACCATGATGGAGGCATCGGCCTTGTTGAAGGTGACAGGCAGCTTCGCTGCCTTGCGGGCGTTAAGCCAGTTGCGGGTGAAAGCTGGAATGATGCGCCCGCCGACAATGAGAATGAGCAGGATCACCAGCGACACGCTGGCTCTAAGCGAGACATCCGCCAAACCGTCTCGTGCAGCCTCCAGATGGAAGCCGAGATCGGCAAGGGCCAGCAGCCCGATCACGGCCACGATCTTCAGATTGCGCATGTTGCGGGCGGCGATGACCTCCCGCGCCATCACGGCAGCGAGGGCGACGGGAAATAGTACGTCCAGCCCGGCCACCGGAAGGGCGCCAAGCCTGGCGCCGAACGTGACGGCTGCGCGCCCGGCCAGCCACAGCACCACCAGCACCAGCAGCAGCGCGCCCGACACGGCCGGACGGCCTGTCCAGTTGGCCATAGCCGTCAGGCCAAAGCCTGCGATGATCGCCATCACGCCGCCAAACAGCAGCGTGTGCACATGCCAGTCTCTGGGAATGAACAGGGTGGGAAGGGTGAAAAGGCCTGTATAGACCGGCACCCACATCAGCACGGATGCCGCCATGGCCAGTGCGCCAAGGAAGAAGAACGGCCTGAAGCCGCCAGAAAGCCAGTGCGGGCTGGTCATGTGAGGGTCTCCCTGGCGGGGCGTTCCGCTCCCCGGACGGGGAGCGGAAACATTGGATTGCCTCAAAGCCCGCCGAGCAGGGCTTCGAACTTCTTGCCACCTTTGCCGGGTGTCTTTACGGCCTTAGCAGCTTCCAGATTGACCGGGGAACCGACGACGACGGCGGCGACCATGCCCATGCCCACGTGCGGCTTGCACTTGACGCCGTAGACGCCTTCCTGGGTGAAGGTGACGGTGACATCCTTACCCATCTTGCCCGCAAAGGGTTCAGCGCCTTCCGGCAGCATGCCGGGAACCGTTTCGGCGTTGTGGCCGGGGTCACTGGCCTTGAAGGTGACCGTGTCGCCGGGGGCGATGGTGATCAGTTCCGGTTCAAAGACCATGGCGCCGGTTGCGCCCTTGTTCAGCATCTTGACTTCATGGTCTGCAGCGGCGGCCATGCCAGTGAGGCTGAGGACCGTGACCGTGGCGAGGATGAGGGACTTCATGGACATGTTTTTCTCCAAAGTTGAACTTCGAGTTCAGGTATGAGGGAGAAATAGCGTGCGCATGGTCAGCCGACGTTGAGCCAGGTCAAACTGGATGACGGTTGTTGTGCGCTGCACAGGCCTTGCGGGGTCTGGGGCGGCTGGAGAGAGCAAGTGCCGCCGCGTAGAAGCCAAGGGCGCCCAAGGTGATCCAGCCGGACGCATTGCGCAGGCTGTCCCGTTCCAGCAGATTGCCTGCCACGCGCAGCGCAGTTGCGACTTGCAGAAGCACAAGAGGCAGATAGAGCGCGGCGGAGTAGCGGATACGCAGGCCTGCGACGGCTGGCAGGATGATGGGTGCATGGGCAAAGACCATGGACAGCACGAAGCCGAGGCCTATGGCATGAAGCGCAATGTCATGCCCCGCAGCGGAGGTACCCGGCGGCAGCATCAGCAGCGCCGTTGCTGCCACAAGCAGCCAGCCGTAGCCGCACAGAAGGGCGGCGGCTGAGTAACGGGCAAGGCCTTCGCCCCTAATGGTGATCAGCGCCACGTCATTGACCGCCAGCCACAGGGCAAGCCCGGCGAGCGCCGTTCCTGCAAGCCAGGGCGTCCCGGAAAACGGTTCGCCGGTCAGCAGCCCGAGACAGAAGAAGGCCACCAGCAGGATCAGTAATCCCGCCTGCACGGGCCCGCGCCGGCGCAAGCGGGACAGCTCGATCCGTTCCGCTGTGATGGTGAGGATGAGAAAGCCGAGCCAGATATAGGCGGCTGCCGCCGGATCGCCGGTGCCAAGCCACACGGCTGTGCCGATGGGCCAAAGCACTGCGGCCACCAGGAGAATGACGCTGAAGAGGGTGCGCAGTGCCAGCGCGGCCTGCGCGCTCAGAAGACCAAGGCCTGCCCCGGCAGCAAGGAAGGCGAGGGCGGCTGATTGCGGGTCGAACCAGATCAGAACGGCACCAAGCCCCGAGACAGCAGGCACGGCAAGGGCAGCGTTCGATCCCTGCGCCACCGCGCGCTCCAGCGAAATCAGGGTGCCGAAGAAACCGCAAAGCATGAAGACCGAATGCCGGTCTGACACGGCAAGAGCAAGATCGAGAAGTCCAAGCCGTGCCAGCCCTGCGCCAAGGCCAGTGATCAGACTGGCAAGTGCCAGAAGGGCGGTGAGAAGACGGGCGGCACGCACCATGGAGCGGGGCATGATCAGCTCCACAGCCTTGCGCTCAGACGCTGCCACAGGCCGGGCTCCGCGTCTGAGACCTTCGCCGGGGCCGGGTTTTCGCCGCCGAAGCGCTGGCGCACATGGGGCGCCGCGAGCTCCGGCGCCCAGCGGAAGGCACGGTCGAGTGTGACTTCCACCTCGGTCTGCGGCGCGGCAATCTCTTCCACCGCGATGGATGCGGTCTCGGCGATCAGCCCGCCCAGTGGGCAGGTTGGCGTTGTCATGCCAAGGGTGATGCGGATGTGTCCGGGCGCGCAGGCAATGTTCCGGACAAGGCCGAGATCCACGATGCTGACGCCCAGTTCCGGATCATCGACAGTGGCGAGGGCGGCAAGGATGGAGGCTTCACTGGTCATGGGACAATGACTCCTTCGGGGGCTCCTGCGGGTGGATATGTTGCAGGAAGAGTGCGGCCATCGCCGCCCGGCCTCTTTGAGCAGGCACAAGCTTTGGTGCAGCTTTTCAGTCTTCCTGCCGTGGCGTGCTGGTTTGAACCCCGGCCAGAAGCTCAAGGCTTGCCACCCCTTGCGCGGCGGCAGCGGCAATCTGGCGGAAGGTATCGGCGAGAACGGCCAGGTCGGCGGCATCCATTTCGGCGGCACCGGGGGATTCAAGATCCTGCAGATAGGGAAGGAAACTGGCCAGCTGGCGGGTGCGCTCCCTTGCGCTTTCCAGAAGGCGGCGGCGGGTGCGGCGGATTTCGAACTCGGTGAAGATGGCGACTGTACGCTCCACTTCCTCCTGACAGGCGCAGGGCAGGCCCATGTCCTGCAACACATGCGCAAGCCGCTGCAGCAATGCGGTGTCTGCTGCAGCGGCCAGGGGTTTGCGGTCCGGCTCTAAAGCCCCAGCCATTGCCGCAATCCCTTTTCTTCGCGCACAAGCCGGATGCCGAGATTGGCGGGTGGCACCCCCACCGAGCAGGCCCCGGCCTTGGGGTCGCGGAAGAAGGTTGTCATCAGTGCCCGGTGACGGCCTTCAGCGACGCGGATGCCGCAGTTTTCCGTCTCCCGCACTTCTCCGCCCGGCAGCACATGGTGGCGGTGGTAGCAGGTGGATGTCCACTCCCAGACATTGCCGGAAAGATCCTGCAGGCCATGCTCGTTGGTGCCGAAATGTCCGGTGGGCATGGGCTTGGGGTCGATCTCTTCCTGCAGTTTCGATTCAATATCGTAGACCGCGATCCAGCGTTTCGAAGGATTGGCCGGGTCGCTGATTTCCGTATAGCCATCATCCTTGAACCGCGATCCGGCAGCGAGCGCCCATTCCCTGTCGGTCGGCAGGCGCCATGTCTGGCCGGTTTGCTCCGACAGCCAGGCGGCATAGGCCTCGGCATCGATGAAGTTCACGCCGGTGACTGGCAGCTCCGGAGCGCTTGGTGTGTCGAGCGCATTGCATCCACCATCAGCGACACAGGCATCATAGGCGCCACGTGTGACCTGCGCCCGCATGATGATCAGCGGGCGTTCCAGCGTCAGAGGAACATGAGGTCCGTTGACGGGGGTACCTCTGTCCAGAAATTCCCCGGGCTCTCTGTAGACAATGGCAGCTTCCTCCAACCGCACCGTCTCTGGCGCTGGATGCGGGGCGCTTGGTGCATCTGCAAAGCCCTGCAGCAGAGTGAGGAGGGCAAGGCCTGCAACAGCGGCGCTGGTGTATCTGATCAAGGTCATGGAGGACCTCCTGATCGCCGGGAAGGGGAGAAAAGTGGGTTGCGGCAGCCCGGGGAGGGCGGGCTGCCGCAGCAGGCTGTCAGTTGCTGGAGATCGGGCCGGGGGCCGAGACCTGCATCATCAGGTCATTGTTCCACTCACCTTCCACCTTGAAGTGAGCCGCAGCCCCCAGTTCCATCGCCTCGATGAGGTTGTGGTTCACATAGGCGTAGATGCCCGGCTGAAGGAACTTGTAGGTCGCCACGGCGGCGCTGCCGCCTGCCACGAACCAGGTTTCCAGTCCCTTTTGCGGCGGATTGTCAAACTTGCCGCGCTCCCAGACATGGTCGCCGTGGCCGCCGATGAGGTGCGGCCGGGTGTCCCTGTTGGCCGAACTGTGGATCACCAGAACGGTTTCGCCGACATTGGCTTTCAGGGCCTTCTCGCCTGTCAGCGCGCCGACGGCGCCGTTGAACACGACATGGGTGGGCACCAGCCCCTTCATCACCTCGACCGTATCAGCATAGGCCTCGCCGGGGCTGTCATACTCCACATACTTCCCGGTCTCGTCCTTCGGCACGTAGAGGTCGAATTCGCCGATGGTGTAGGCCCTGTCATAGTGGATCGGTTTGCCTGCCTCGTCTTTCAGCCCCTCACGAGGCAGCACCAGAATGGTGCCCGACATGCCGCTGACCACATGCCAGGCAACCATGCCTGTGGGCGCACAGTGATAGACAAAAGCGCCATTCTTCGTGGCCTTGAAGCGCAAGGTGGCCTGTTCGCCAGGGTTGACGAAAGTCAGCTGTGCGCCGCCGAGAGCGCCCGTTGCCGCGTGGAAGTCGATATTGTGCGGCATCGTGTTGGTTTCGGGGTTGATCAGCGTCAGCTCGACGTAATCCCCTTCATGCACCACCATGGTCGGGCCAGGCATCGAGCCATCGAAAGTCATGGCCTGAAAGGTGGTGCCTTCACCGTCGATGACGATCTTCTTTTCCTCGATAGTCATGGTGAACTGGACGACCTTTGGCCCACCCTTGGCCACCTGATCATGCTCCATGATAAAGGGCGGGGCGACGAGCTTGGCCTTTACGCGTTCCAGACCTTCGGTCAGGTCAGTTTGCGCGGCGGCGGCCTTCAGTGTGGGGTTGGCTCCTTCTTCTGCATGGAGCGGTGCTGCGGCCAAAAGAGCGATGGCGGCTGCACCATACAGGGCTTCACGGCGGGTCAACATGGCATTTCCTTTCGTTCAGGTTGCCTTGGGTGTTGACGCGATTACAGAACAAAGTGCAGTAGAGGTGTTTGCGAAAAGGCAAACAGAGCCAAGGTGGTTGCCGGATATGCCGTTTTGTCGCAGTTGATGAGGCAAGTCATTGCTGCGCCTTTGAAAAGTGATCTGGAGAAATTCAATGGCCGTGCATCGACTGGATCGCTCGCTCATTCGTAATCTAAGTATTTTTCAGTACATGGGAGATACGGATCTTGATAACGTCCTGTCTACAGCAAGCGTGCGTCAGTTGCCGGATGGGGCGACGGCTTTCATGCAGGGCATTGAGGCGACAGAGTTCTTCTGCCTGCTCAGCGGCCGTTTGAAGGTGATCCAGACCACGCCGGATGGCCAGCAGGTGGTGGTACGGCACGTCAATCCGGGTGACATCTTCGGCATTGCCCGCGCGATGCGGCGCCCGGACTATCCGGCCACGGCCACGGCCATCGTCGACAGTCTGGCGCTGGCCTGGCCCTCGAACCAGTGGGAAGCCTTCATTGCCCGCAGTCCCACGCTGGCACTCAATGCCCTGCAGACCGTTGGCCAGCGCCTGCAGGACGCGCACACGCGCATTCTGGAGCTTTCGACGGAAGAGGTGGAGCGGCGCGTCGCCCATGCGGTGCTGCGGCTGGTGCGCCAGGCGGGCAAGAAGACGGAAGAGGGCATTCTCATCGACTTCCCGGTGACCCGTCAGGACATAGCGGAAATGACCGGCACAACGCTACACACCGTCAGCCGGGTGATGACCGCCTGGGAGGCAAAGGGGCTTGTCCAGTCCAGCCGCAAGCGTGTTGTTGTGGTCGATCCGCACCGGCTTTACCTGCTGGCAGAAAGCAGCGGCGATTGACGCCGGCCGGGCATAGGCGCTCCGGAGTTTGTTCCCCGACAAGGAAGGGTGGCGGCTAAGCTTCTAGCTGTTGGGGCCTCAACCTCTGTCTTGGAGCCTCTGATGACTCTTTCCGCTGTCCAGCCCGAAGTTCCCCCGTCACCGTTGACCTGCGGCCTTTGCCGCGTCCGCAGCGCCATATGCTGGTCTTTCGCCAGTACGAGGCGTTGATGCCGGGCGAAAGCTTCGAACTGATCAACGACCACAATCCGCTGGGTCTGCTGCATCAGTTCGAGCATTACCTGCCCGGCCAGTTCACCTGGACCTATCGTGTGGAAGGGCCTGCCGACTGGCACGTCATCGTCGGCCGCCCGCATGAGGGCGAAGTTGCGCAGGTTGATCACAGCCATTCCGACAGCTGCGGCTGCGGTTCTTCCGGCCGTGGCGGCTGTGGCTGATGCGGCAATACCGGTTGCCCGGTCCGCAGTTGCGGGCCGGGGTCAACGCAGCTGCGGGCCCTGGCGCATGGCAGGGGCAGGGGATGCTGGCCGAAGTCAACCAGACTGCGCCGCAGAATGGTTCCGGCGGCATCCGCAATCAGTGTCAGGCGCTTGTTACCGTGGAAGAACAGGCAGGCAAACCGGCCTTCGTCTTCGTCCCGCCCCTCATGCAGACGGCAGGTGATGCTGCCTGCCCGCATCAGGCGCAAGGCCTCCTCTGGCGGCATCTGAAAGCCGGCAGCGATATCTTTAAGGTCGATTTCCGGTGCTTCGCGTGTCATGGCGCCTTTCCTCTAGCGCCCAGGATAGTCCGGTTCACGTCGCCCAGAAACTCCTCCAGCGGCACATGATGTTCTTCGCAAGCCTCCCGCACATCATGCAGATGGGCGATGGGGCAGCCGATGCAGCGCATCTTGCGGCGGATGAAGATGGGGATGGTCTCCTTGTAGGTGTCCATCATGCCCTCAAGAATGGTTTCCGCGCAGACCGGGCCCCTCAGGATCGTGACCATGTTTCTGCCTCCTTGGCTGATGCCAGGCTTCCTTCGGGTGGATGCCTTCAGCTTTCATGTTGCGCCTGCAGGCTGCGGGCAACGTTGCGCGGGCGCAAAGTTTCAGCTTGTTGCAAGCTATCCCACCAGCTGCCGGTAAATCGCTGGAAGCGCCGAAGGCAGACGGTCCGGATGGGTGATGATGGCATAGGCACCCCGGCCGAAGAGCCACGGGAAATAATCCCGCGCTTCCTCGTCCACCGTCACGCCGAAGACCTTGAGACCTTGCTTGCGTGCTTCCCGGATGGCCGCCCGCGTATCCTCGATGCCATAGCGGCCTTCGTAATAGTCGATGTCATTGGGCTTGCCGTCCGTCAGCAGCAGGAGCAGCCGGTGGCGCTGCGGGCGCTGGGCCAGCTGTGCGCTCACGTGGCGTATGGCTGCGCCCATACGGGTATATTGCCCGGGCTTCAGGCTCTCGATCCGCCGCAGAACCCGGCCGTCCACGGCATCGCCGAAGTCCTTCACCGTGTCCACCTGCACGGCGCTGCGGCGGCGGGAGGTGAAGGTGAAGATGGCATGCTCGTCACCGCAGGCATCCAGTCCTTGCGTCAGCGCCAGGAGGGCGGCCTTTTCCACGTCGATCACCCGGTGGGTGCCGAGGGAGGCATCCGTCGAGAGCGACACGTCCATCAGTACCGCCATGGACAGGTCCCGTTCGATGGCGCGGCCGGCCAGAAAGAGGTTTTCCGAACCCGCGCCACCTGCCTTGCGGTCAGCGGCGGCGCGCACCAGGGCCGACAGGTCAAGGTCCTCGCCGTCCGGCTGGCCATGCAGCACCACGCGGCGCGGGCGCAGGGCCTCGAAGTGGCGCCGTACGGCCCGGATCTGGCGCTGCATGTCTGCTGTTGGCTGCCAGCCTTCGCTGTTTTCCCTGGCGCGTCCGGCGATGACCCGGCAGTGATCCGGGCGGAGCATCTGCTTTTTCCAGTCCCATTCGGGATAGGTCAGGCCTGATGTGAGGCTGGTTTCTTCGGCCTCTGCCGGGGCAAGGTCGAGGTCCAGCTTCAGCCTTGCCGCCGTGCGCTGACGGTTGGCGCCGATGGTGAGATCGCTGATGTCATCTGCGGCTTGTCTGGCGCCATCCTCATCGTCTTCATCGACACGGCGGTTCACATTCACCATCTCGGCCAGCGAGAAGATCGTCTCGAACCGGTGGAAACAGAGTGGATCGCCCCGGTCGCTCTGATCGGTCTGCCGCCGTTCAGCTTGGCGCCGGCGTGTATCGGCGGATACGGAGCGCCCGCTTGCTTCGTCCCGCTCGTCCGGCTGGGCCGCGCCTGCGGTCAGGCGGATCTCGCCGAACAAAGGCACCGGCAGGAAAGGCCGGTAGCCGCGCGGGGCGTTGAACTGGCGAAGGTCTGCCTCCGGCTCTTCGATGGCGGCAAGAAGGCGGGTGTCCGGTGGGCGGCGGCCACCGAGAAGGGCGCAGATGGCCTCTTCCAGCCGGGCCTCCACGGGGGGCAGACGGCGTTCGGGCCGGACGGAAAGTGCAGCTCCACGCAGCCTGTGAAACAGCGCCCTGAGGCCCGGCCATGTGTTCAGCGCTTCCCGCGTGGCGGCAATGGCGGCGCGCAAGGAGAGAAGGTCGCTGACAAGAAGATCATCATGCACGGCCACGGGCCTTGCATGGGCAAACCAGGCGGCCAGCCATTCGTAGAGGGCGGCATTGTCTTCTTTCTGCGGAAAACAATCGATCACCGGTGGCAGGCGCAGGGCGGCGGTGTCCAGAACGGCACGTTCCAGCCTTTCCTGCCCCAGTCCCATGCGGCGCAGCAGGCTGAGCCGGTGACCGGACACGGCAGGGGCAGCTTCTGCAATGCGGATGGCACCGCTGCCGCCAAGCGCCCGGAACAGCACGCCGAGCCGCAGGCGCATGTCTGCGAGCGGCACGCCCGCCTCCGGATAGCGGGGCAGGGTGGTGAGGCTGCCCACCAGCGCGTGCCAATGGGAGCCGACGAATTCTTCCGGTTCGAAGATCGACATGTTTCACCCCAGTGCGAGTTCCGCCACCCGAGCGAGCGCCGCCTGCACGTCGGCATCATCGCTGAGCGGCTGCAACAGGGCTGCTTCCAGTGCGGCGGCGGGTTTCACGCCTGCGCGGATCAGCGTTGCGGCATAGATGAGCAGCCGGGTGGAGGCGCCTTCCTCCACATCCTGACCCTTGAGATCACGCAGGGCATTTGCGACGCGCACCAGCGGCACGCAGCGGTCTTTCGGCAGGCCGCTTTCGGCCGAAACGATGGCCGCTTCCGTCTCCGGATCGGGATAGCCGAACTCCAGCGCGATGAAGCGCTGGCGGGTGGAAGGCTTCAGGGCCTTCAGCACATTCTGGTAGCCGGGATTGTAGGAGATCACGAGCATGAACTCCGGCGGGGCGCTCAGCATTTCGCCGGTGCGCTCCAGCGGCAGAATGCGCCGGTCGTCGGTGACGGGATGCAGGACCACGGTCACATCCTTGCGGGCCTCCACCACCTCGTCGAGATAGAGGATCGCGCCCTCGCGGATGGCACGGGTCAGCGGGCCATCCGCCCAGACAGTCTCCCCGCCTTTCAGCAGATAGCGGCCGGTCAGGTCCGCTGCCGTCAGGTCGTCGTGACAGGCAACCGTATAGAGCGGGCGGCCAAGGCGCTCGGCCATATGGGCGACGAAGCGGGTCTTGCCGCAGCCCGTCGGTCCTTTCAGCAGCACCGGCAGGCGGTTGCGGTAGGCCTGTTCGAACAGCAGGCACTCGTTGCCCGAAGGGGCGTAGAAGGGGGCGTCCGGGGAAGCATGTGCGGAGTGCGGGACGGTCATGAAGGTCTCCTTGCTCACGTCTCTGGGATCACGTCTCTGGCGTGAAGAGGGCTCCGGGCGCGGCCCACCACCGCGCCCGGAGCAGGGCTCATTCAGCAGGCCTATTCGGCAGGTTGGGGCGCTGCCTGAGCCTTTCGCTGAGCGGATACCCGCCGGTCGCGAACGGGGCCGAACACGGACCAGAGGAACATGAGCGCTGCAAGCAGCACCAGCACGCCGGAGCCAAGGCGCACCCAGTAGAACGGGGCGATTTCGTCCTGCACGTCCATGTAAGCCATGCCCATCACCCGCTGCAGATGCACCTGCACCGCACCGGCAAAGGTGAGGGCAAAGGTCATCACCGTCATCGCGCCGCTCATGATCCAGAAGGAGATGATGTTCAGCGTCTGGTGGTAGGGCGCCTTGCCGCGCAGATAGGGCATGGCATAGCTGATGAGGGCGAGATTCAGCATCACATAGGCGCCATAGAAGGCGAGGTGCCCGTGTGCGGCTGTCACCTGCGTGCCGTGGGTGTAATAATTCACGAAAGACAGCGTGTGCAGGAAGCCCCAGACGCCCGCCCCGAAGAAGGCGCCCACCGTGCAGCCCAGCGACCATAGCATGGCCGCCCGGTTCGGATGGTCCTTGCGGCCCTTGAACACCATGGAGAAGGCGAAGATGACCATGGCGAAGAAGGGGGCAATCTCAAGGGCGGAGAAGATCGATCCAACCCACTGCCAGTAGCCCGGCGCGCCGATCCAGTAATAGTGGTGGCCGGTGCCCAGCAGCCCCGAAAAGAGCGCAAGGCCAACGATGGAATAGAGCCACTTCTCGATCACTTCCCGGTCGACACCGGTCATCTTGATCATCAGGAAGGCAAGAACCGAAGCCATCACCAGTTCCCATACGCCTTCCACCCACAGATGGACGATGTACCACCAGTAGATCTTGTCCAGTGACAGGTTGTCCGGCGCGTAGAAGGCAAAGAGCCAGAAGACGGCGATGCCCCAAAGGCCCAGGAGCAGCACGCTGGTGACGGCGGTGCGCCGGCCCTTCAGCACGGTCATGGAGATGTTGTAGAGGAAGATCAGCGCGACCACGACGATGGCGATCTTGATCCAGAGTGGTTGCTCCAGAAACTCGCGCCCCTCGTGGATGCCTTGTGTGTAGCCGATGACGGCGGCAAGCGCACCGAACATCAGCAGGCCAAGCTGGATATAGGCCAGCAGCGGGCTTTCGATGTCCCGCTCCGCCTCTTCCGGAACCAGATAATAGGTGCAGCCGAAGAAGCCCATCAGCAGCCACACGATCAGCGCGTTGGTGTGAATCATTCGGATGATGTTGAAGGGCAGGATCTCGGACAGCGTGTTCGGCAGCACGTAGACCGTGCCGGCGAGGGCGCCTGCGGCGATCTGCACGCCGAACAGGATCATGGCGCAGACGAAGTACCAGTAGGCCACTCTTTGGGAAGCGTATTTCATGGTTGTCCCTCCTCAGCCCGCGTCATTGGGCGGCCAGCCCTGGGTGTCGATGCGGCTGGTCCATTCGAGGAAATCGGCGAGGTCGTTCAGTTCCTGGTCGGTCAGATGAAACTGCGGCATCTGGCGGCGGCCCTCGATGCCGGAAGGCTGGGCCTGCATCCAGGCAATCAGCCCCTCGCGGGCGGCCTGCGGATCGTCCTTGCCGCCATAGCGTACCCAGACGTTGCCAAGTTCCGGCGCGAAATAGGCGCCCTCGCCCAGAATCGAGTGGCAGTTGACGCAGGCGTGCTTTTCCCACACGTGCTTGCCGCGGATGACGCCGGCCGTCATCGTTGCCTCGTCCGTGGATTTGGTGACGATGTGCCAATGGCTTTGGGCGGTTAGGCCGACAAAGACAATGAAGAAGAAGATCGATCCGCCGTAGAAAATGTTGCGTGCGGCCGATTTCGTGAAACGCCCGGCAGGTGGCCGGTGCGGTTCATGAGGTGATGACATGCTGTGGTCTCCCGTTGTTGGCAATTGCCAGCGGTGGGCTCACAGCTAAGGTCTTTGCAGGCCGGGAACGTTGTTGCGGAACAAACTCTGGAGTCCTTGCAGGTTGCATATCCCTTTGCGTGGACGCAAACTGGTCACTCGCCCGCAATGCCAAGCCTTCTCCCGCAGATGAATTTCAAAAGGGACAGACCCGATGCCCCTGCCCAAGATTGCCATTGTCACCGTCTCCGACCGGGCGAGTGCGGGCACCTATCAGGACCTCAGCGGCCCTGCCATTTTCGACTGGCTGAAGGAAGTGGTGCTGCCGCCGTTTGAAATGGTCTGCCGGCTTATCCCGGACGGTGCGGACAGCGTTGCCGGAACGCTGCAGCAACTGTGTGATGTGGAGCGCTGCGATCTCATTCTCGTCACCGGCGGCACAGGTCCTGCGCCGCGCGATCAGACGCCGGAAGGTGTCAGCCTCATTGCCGAGCGGCACTTGCCCGGTTTTGGCGAGACCATGCGCCGGGCCAATCTTGCTGAGGTGCCGACCGCGATTCTCTCCCGGCAGGAAGCCGTAACACGCGGCACCAGCCTCATCATCACCCTGCCGGGCAAGCCTGCGGCCATTGCCACCTCGCTCAACGCCATTTTTGCCGCCGTTCCTTATTGCCTCGATCTCATCGGCGCGGCCCGGATCGACACCAATCCGGATGTCATTGCCGCCTTCCGTCCCAAAGGGGCGTGAATTTCCCTGCCACCTTGTTGATGCGCGTCAATCTTTGGGGGCGGGGGGCTGTTAAGCCTTTCCGGTCTTTTGCCAGTCTCTTGCCCGGGCCCCCATGCGCACGCTTCCTCCTTTTCCAGATCTCCGCTCCTTCCTTGGCTGGTGTGCCGGGGAAGGAACATTCCGGCGCATTGCCTCACCTGTTGCACTTGTAGAGGAAATGACAGCGGTGCACCGGCAGGTGCTCCTGAGCGGTGGGCCGGTGTTGCAATTCGATGCGCCGGTGCAGGCAGACGGGCGGATCAGCCCGGTACCAGCCGTCGCCAATCTCTTCGGCACGCGGGAGCGGGTGGCGGCGGGGCTGGGCGTGGGGCTTGCGGATATTCCGGCGCTGGGCCAGTTCCTGGCGGCCCTGCGCAATCCCGTGCCGCCAGACGGGGTGCGGGACGCGCTCGCGCGCTGGCCGCACCTGGCCGCTGCCCTGCGCAACCGGCCGAGGCTGACCAGCCGTGCGCCCGTGCAGGAAGAGATGATGAAAGAGCCTGATCTCTCGCTTCTTCCCGTTCAGACCTGCTGGCCGGAAGACGGCGGGCCGCTGGTCACGTGGCCAGTGGTTCTGACCCGGCCGGAGGGCTCGGCGCTGACGGATACTGCCTCTTACAATGCGGGGATCTACCGGGCGCAGGTGCTGGACAGCCGCAGGATGATCCTGCGCTGGCTCGCCCATCGGGGCGGCGCAGCCCATCACCGCAGCTATATGCAGGCGAATGACGGGCGCGGCGCGCCCATGCCAGTGGCGGTCGTGCTTGGCGCTGATCCGGCGCTTTTGCTGGGGGCGGCCTTGCCCCTGCCGGAAACCGTGTCGGAACTTGCGTTCTCCGGCGTTTTGCGCGGCGCGCGCACCCGTCTTGTGCCCGCTCGCACCATTCCCATGCTGGTTCCGGCCGATGCGGAAATCGTCATAGAAGGCTGGGTGCAGCCGGGCGATAGCGCACCTGAAGGCCCCTTCGGCGATCACACGGGCTATTACAATTCGGTCGAGCCCTTTCCCGTCCTGACAGTCAGCGCCATCACCCACAGGCGCGACCCGCTCTACCTCTCCACCTGGACCGGCCGTCCGCCGGATGAACCCTCGATCATTGGCGAGGTCTTCAATGATCTGGCTCTGCCGGTCATCCGCCAGCAGATCCCGGAGGTGCGTGATCTTTGGCTGCCGCCGGCTGCCTGCTCCTACCGTATGGCCGTGGTCAGCATCGCCAAACGCTATCCGGGGCAGGCGCGGCGGGTGATGATGGCCCTGTGGGGCATGCTGCCGCAGTTCAGCTACACCAAGATGGTCGTGGTGGTGGACGAGGATATCGACCCGCGCAATTGGGATGACATCGCCTGGGCGCTCGCCACCCGCTATGACCCCGCCCGAGACAGCATGATCCTCGACCGGACGCCGATGGACTATCTTGACTTCGCCTCGCCCCTTGATGGGCTGGCGGGCAAGATCGGCCTTGATGCAACGGTGAAGATTGGCTCAGAAACCCAGCGCCCCTTTGGCAAGGTCATGAAGCTGAGTGCTGCCGCAGAGGCCGCCGCGCAGCGCATTCTCACGGCGGAGGGGCTGTTATGAGCCATGTTGTTCTGGGTGTCTCGGGGGCATCGGGCGCGGCGCTGGCTTTGCCGGCAGCGCGGGAACTTGCGGCCCGCTCCATTAAGTTCGATCTGGTGACGAGCCCGGCAGCAGAGCGCACGCTGATGCTGGAATGCGGGGAAGGGGCATTGGAAAGCCTCTCCGCGCTTGCTGCCTGCCACCATCCTGCGGGTGATGTGGGCGCACGCATTGCTTCCGGTTCCTTTTCCGTGGATGGCATGATCGTGGCTCCCTGTTCCATGCGCAGCCTTGCGGCTATTGCCCATGGACTTGATGACAATCTGCTGGTGCGTGCGGCCTCCGTGCAGCTGAAGGAGCGCCGCCCGCTGGTGCTGCTGGCGCGTGAAGCCCCGCTCACGCTCGCTCATCTGCGCAACATGACGCTGGTCACAGAAATGGGCGGCATCATTCTGCCGCCGGTTCCCGCCTTCTACCTGCGCCCGGCGAGCCTTGATGAGGTGAGCGCCCAGATCGCCGCCCGCGCCATCGACTTCCTGCGTCTTGGTCCGCCACGTGCAGCGGCCTGGACGGGCGACGTCACGTCAGCAGACACCCTCTCAGATGGCCGAGTTCCACCATCCGGGTGATGCCCGGCAGGCTGCGGTCAACGAGATGAAGATCCGGTGCCAGCGCCGGCTGACGGACACGCCGGCCTTATGGCTGGCGTGGAAGAGGGCTTACGTTTTCAGGCGCTTGATAACGCCGGAGAAAGCGCGTGTCGGCGTGGTGTTTCCAGAGCCGCACCCAGCGGCCGGAGACGGCAAGGCCCCATTTGTCGGCAATCGCGCGTCCGCCCGGCAGGGAAATAAGCGTGAGCCAGGCGCGCTGGGGGCGGTAGGGCTTCAGCGGTGCGCCTGTGAGGCTGCGGTGGATGTTCTGCGCCAGAACAGGTCCTTGCCGCACGGCAAAGACTCCGGCCTTTGGCCTCGGCTCGGGCAGGCAGGCTACATCTCCGGCAGCGAAGACATCCGGATGCGAGACAGTGCGCAGCATGCTGTCCACACGAATAAAGCCCGCCGCATCCAGAGCCAGGCCGCTGCCCTGCAGCCAGCCCGGCGCTCCGCTTGAGGTCGCCCAGACCACTTCATCGGTCGCGAGCTGCCTGCCGTCGCGCGTCGTGAGCCGGCCATCTGAAAAGGCAATCGCATCAAACTCCGGATGATGGCTGATCCCGGCCTTTGCGAGTTCCCTCGCCACCATGCACTGTGCCAGTTTGCTTCGCTCTGGCAGCGGGCGCTGCGAGCGTCCGGCCAGCGCAATCTGCACCCCACGATGCCCGAAACGCTGCCTCAGGGAAAAGGCCAGCTCAACACCGGCTACACCCTGGCCAACCACGGCAATCCGCAGCGGCGTTTCAGTGCTGGCTGCCAATGCGTCCAGCTGCGCCAGCGCTTGCGTGAAACCGGAAATCGGCTTTACCGGGATGCCGCCGGACAGGCCTTGTGGGAGCTGGGGCGTTGAGCCTGTGTCGATGGACAGGAGGCTGTAGCCAAGAGTACTGCCATCCGCGAGCGTCACCGTTCTTGCTGTGGGGTCTATGCCGGTGGCAGCGGTTTCGAGGAATGTGACACCGCAGCGCCCGCAAAGGGCCGCCAGATCAATATGGAAATCCTCGAAGCGGTAATCTCCGGCAGCATAGCCCGGTAGCATGCCGGAATAGGGTGTGTGACGGGCCGGAGATACCAGAGTGACCGGGCGGGACAGGCGAAGGCTGCCCAGATGGCGGATCACTTCCATATGGGCATGGCCGCCGCCAAGAAGCACGATCGGGGCAGGTTCGTTTGCTGCATCAGGCATTTGGGTCTCCCCTCCGGCCAAGGCGGTGCACTGTGCCGCCTGCTGCCTCGGCATCGGCCTCGTCATGGGTGACCAGTAGCACGGGCAGGCCTGCGCAGCGCGCTCTTGCGAACACAAGGCTGCGCATCTGAGCCCGCAAATCCGCATCAAGCTTGGAGAAGGGCTCATCCAGCAACAGCAGCCGTGGCCGCGACACGAGCACCCTGGCAAGCGCCACCCGTGCCTTCTGCCCACCTGACAGAGTGGCCGGATCGCGCCCGGCGAAGCCGTCAAGCTCCATTTCCGCCAGCATTTCAGCAGCCATTCTCTGCCGTTCTGCCGCGCTGCGCACTTCGGCAGGAAGCGCAAAGGCGACGTTTTCCCCGACGCTCATGTGCGGAAAGAGCAGGGGATCCTGAAACAGGATGCCGGCACGCCGCTGTTCTGGCGGCAGGCCGGACAGGTTGACGGCATCTGCGATAACATCGCCGCTGGCGCGGAACGCGGGATCCAGGAAGCCGCCGATATAGGCCAGAAGCGTGGACTTGCCGGCTCCGGATGGCCCCATGATCGTGAGCACATCGCCCTGTGCGACATGCGCCGAAAGGTCAATCAACACATGGTTTTCATGGCGGATGGTGACGTTGCTGAGCGTGAGCCCGGATGCGCCTTCGCGGTTCCGCATG
This sequence comes from Pannonibacter phragmitetus, assembly GCF_050510895.1. Lineage (GTDB taxonomy): Bacteria > Pseudomonadota > Alphaproteobacteria > Rhizobiales > Stappiaceae > Pannonibacter > Pannonibacter phragmitetus_B. Next base: position 456,474 of record NZ_JBNINT010000001.1, read on the forward strand.
ATCAAATCCTCATGGCGCGGCGGTTGCGGTGGACAAGCGCGGGCACCAGCGCGGCCAGCACAAAGGCAAGGAAGGGCAGGATGGCCTGCAGCAGCGCATAAACGCCGATGACCCGCCGGTTGCTGCCGGACGCTAGGGCGACGGCTTCGGTGGTGATCGTTGCGAAACGTCCTTCGCCGATCAGCAGGGTTGGCAGATATTGCCCCGCTGAAACGGCAAAGCCGACAGCTGCTGCCGTCAGCAGCGGACGCAGCAGCATCGGCAGCCGGATGGTGAAGAGCACCGTCAGGCGCGGTTTGCCGAGCGCTGCCGCAATGATCTCGTATCGCGGGTCAAGGGCTCGCCAGGGACCGGCAAGAGACAGATAGACATAGGGCAGAACGAAAACCAGATGCACGAGAATGAGCGCAGCCAGTCTGTTCTGGCTGCCGCTGCCAATGAAGAGCATCTGCAGGCCGAACACGAATGTCACCTGCGGCACGATCAGCGGCAGATAGAGGATCAGCAGTCCGCGTTCTCCGGCTCCTTTCCCGGTCTGGCTTTCGCGTTCCAGACAGCCGGCGGCAAGGATCAGCGCGATCAGCGTTGATGCAATTCCAATGGTGAGAGTGGTCAGAAGCGGTCCGGAAATCTGCGGCAGGGCGCTTGCCCAGCTGCGCAAGGTGAAGCCTTGGGGCAGCAATGCGGGAAACTGCCAGAGGCCAGCAACGGACCAAAGCGCCAGAACGGCAAGCCCCGCAAAGACGGCGCAGCCGGTGAGGGCAAGGGTCAGGGCGGCCAGGCGGCGCAACAGGGCATCGCGCCTGAACCGTATCCCGCGATCCCGCAAACGGGATGCGATCGTCCCGCACAGCCGCTCCAGGCCAAGCCAGACGAGAAGAGCAAGGAGCGTTACCGCCAGTTGAGCCAGTGCCCCGGCAGAGGCAAGAAAGCGGACGGAGAGGTCAGGATCATTCATCCAGTCCACCAGCCGGGTCGCAAGTGTGCCGGGCAGGTTGGGCCCAAGGATGAGCGCCACGTCCACCACCGAGGTGGAATAGGCGATGACGGCATAGACCGCAAAGCGGATCTGCCGGTACAGCGCAGGCCAGAGCAGATAGACAAAGCCTGCAACCCGGCCGTAGCCGAAAGAGGCAGAAAGCCGCCTTGCGCCAGCCAGATCCACCTGCGGCAGGGCGGCCAGTGTAACGAGAAACAGAAACGGCGTTTCCTTGATCACCAGTCCTGCCACCATCGCCAGTCCCCAGGGATCATGCGGGATCAGGATGTCCGGTGGCCGGGTGATGCCGGTCAGCGGCGCGGCAAGGCGGATGAGATAGCCAGAGGGGGCAATGAGAAAGGCAAGCCCGAAGGCAGCCGCCGCATGGGGCACGGCAAGCAGCGGTGACAGAAGATGCTGAAGCCGCGACAGAACCGGTGTTCCGGCAAAACCGGCAATGAACAGCAGCGTGAGCAGCAGCGAAAGCGCAGAGGCTGCCAGTCCTGCCGCCAGACTGAGAACAGCGGCTGGCAGGAGGCCCGGCGTTGCCGCAAGACTGCGGAAGGCATGAAGGTCGAAGCTCTCGCCGCCAAGAACCGGCAGATAGCCGAAGGCGGGCAGCAGGGTGCCGAGCAGACCGAAGGCGATGGGCAGAAGCAGCAGGGCAAGCGTCAGCAGCACCGCGCCCCTTGCAAGGAGCGCAGGCGCCCTGTCCGTCACTGGTGCCGTTCTGCCCCCGGTTGCCACGGTGTCAGTTGCCGCTGGCGTAGCGGCGGCGCCATTCCGTTTCGATGCGCTCCATCCAGCTTGCGTGCGGTTCGGCGATCACAGGCCCCAGCTGTTCCGGCGCAAGAGTGGCAATGCCCAGATCAAGGGACTGGAAAGCCGCGCGGTCTGCTTCATCCAGCTTGTCCATGGACAGAACGGTCGGGTCTCCCCAGTAGGCAGGGTCCTGCTTGCGCAACTGCGCTTCCGGCGAAAGCAGGAAGTTGGCCGTCAGCAGCGCCCCTTCGCGGGCATTGGCATTATAGGGAATAGCAACAAAATGAGTGTTGCCGAGCGTCCCGCCGGAGAAGGTGAAAGACCGCACGGTATCGGGCAGCTCGCCTGCCTTGATACCGGCCGAAGCCTCTGCCGGATTGAAGGCAAAGACGATATCCAGCTCACCATCGGCCAGCTTCTGTTTCATGTCCGGATAGTTCTGCACAAAGGCTTTTCCAGACCTCCAGGCAACCTTGTGAAGCTCATCAAGATAGGCAAAAAGCGGCTCTGTATCGTGCTCGAAACTGGCCTCATCCACCGGCTCCATCAGTTTGGCAGGCTCTGCGACGACTTCGCTCAGCAGTTGTTTCAGAAAGGAGGAGCCGATGAAATCCGGCGGTGCAGGATAGGAAAAACGGCCTGGGTTCTTCTGCGCCCAATCCAGCAGCTCTCTGGCGCTGTCCGGAAGGGTTTGCGCATCCGTCCGGGCGCTGTCGTAGAAGAAGACCATCTTGGCCCCGCCCCACGGGCTCTCCAGTCCTTCCACCGGCTCGGTGAAATCCGTGAGAATTGTGGGCTGGTTCTGCGTATCGACATAATGCCAATTGGGCAGGGAGTCTGCCCAGCCAGGAGACAGCAGCAGCCCCTGCTTTTTCATGGACACGAAGTTCTCGCCATTGATCCAGATGAGGTCAACCGAGCCGCCTGCGTTTTTGCCGGCCGCCTTTTCTGCGACCACTTTCGCAACCGCATTTGCCGTGTCATCCAGCTTCACCTGCACCACGGTGACGCCATGGCGCCTCAGCATTTCTGCGCCCACCCATTCCAGATAGGCGTTGATGGTTTCAGAGCCGCCCCAGGCGTTGAAATAGACGGTCTGACCGGACGCAGCTTTCTCGACTTCGGCCCAGTTGGTCACTTCCGGACTGGCCGCAGCGGCGGGCAGGGAGCTGATGGTGGCGGCCAAACCGGCTGCCAGAAGGCTGTTGCGCAAGCGCATGTTCCGTCGCACTCCGTCTGCGGCCCGGCATACCCCCGGCGGACCGTCGTATCAAAGCATGGCCCGGGCGGTCCGGCCATTTTGTTAAGGCTCAGCCTTGCGCCGTCCTGCGTTTGCGGATCAGCTTCACCAGTGTGGGAAGAACGGCAAACGCGGCGAGCACAAAAAAGGCGAGTGTAATCTCGGGTGTCACCAGATCAGAGAGTTGCGCCTCATGGCCCGATGCCTGAGACGCCAAAAGCACGCTGTCTACACCTTGGCCGAGATAGGCATAAGCAAAGGTGCCGGGCAGAATCCCCAAGAACGTCGCCGCGACGAACCGGCCCAGGCTGATGTCAAAAAGGGCTGCGGCTATGTTGACCACGAAGAACGGGAAAACGGGGGCCAGGCGGATGGCGAAGAGATAGCCGAAGGCATTCTCCCGGAAGCCGTCTGCAAGCGTCTTCATGACCCCTTTGACCCGGTGGTGCAGGAAGCCGCCGAAGGCCGAACGTGTTGCAAGGAAAAGCAGCGAAGCCCCAATCGTTGCGCCGGCGGCGACGAGTGCGCCGCCCAAGAGCCAGCCAAAAAGAAAACCGCCGAACACGGTCAGGATGGATGCTGCGGGAAAGGAAAAGGCGACGGCGAGAATATAGACCACCAGAAAAAGGGCGGCAGACCAAAGCACATGGGCCTCCACATAGGCCCTGAGGGCTGTCCGTTGCCCGGCGAGATAGTCAAGGCTCAGATAGTCTTGCAGCCCGAGCGCATAGCCGCTCACGAGACCCGCCACAATCAGCACAGCTGGTGCGAAGCGCCATAGGCTGCGCTGCGTGCGTGGCGGCTGTGTGTCTCTGAGGGGTTCGCTCATGGTTCCTGTCTGCGCGGGTATCTTTGGCCAGCCATATTGCGCAAAGCCGTTTGTTCGTGTGGTCACTATGGCTTGATCAGAACCGGTGGTGAGCCTCAGAGGGGCACAGATTGTTTCACTGCCCGGGCCGGGAAAAGGCAACCCAGCCCTGACGCCAGCGGATGAGGGTGGTCAGGCCGCAGAGCGCGGCAAAGCCATAGGCGATCACGGCAAACTGACCGGGAAACAGGCACATGGCGGCAAACACCAGGATTGTTTCGAAGCCCTCGGCAAGGCCCCCGCATAATAGATGCCCTTGGTTGGGAACTCCGGCGCGTTGCGCCCGAGCTTTGCTGCGACCGCCGAAAAAGCCAGAAAAGACGAGCCAGTCCCGACGAAGGAGACAATCAGCACGGCGGCGGGCAAGGCGTGATCCTGAGGCGCCTGAATGGCAAATCCGAGCGGGATCAGCGCATAGAAGGCCATATCCAGCGCAATATCGAGGTAGGCGCCCCGGTCCGTGGGGCCGTGAATGCGGGCCACTGCCCCGTCCAGCCCGTCGAGCAGCCGGTTCAGCAGGATGAGCACCAGTGCCGGCAGCCACTGGCCGAAGCAGAGCGCAGCAAAGGCAGCCACTCCGGCCCCAAAGCCGGTCAGGCTGAGCAGGTCTGCAGGGATACCCCGGCGGGCAAGAAACCCGGCCAGAGGCTGCAGGGCAGCGCGTTGCAGGGGCAGTATCCGGGCGTCGATCATCCGCGCCTCCAGCGGTGAAAGCGTTCCAGAAGAGACAGCAGGAAGCCGTTGACATGGTTGCGCCGCCATTGGCCCGCCGTCAGCTTTCCGGCCTCTGCCAGCGTTGGATAGATATGGATCGTGCCGAGGATCTTGCCGAGGCCATGTCCGTGCTTCATCGCAAAGACGTATTCCGCCAAGAGGTCGCCGGCATGTTCACCGGCGATGGTGACGCCAAGGATTCTGTCCTTGCCGGGCACCGTCAGCACCTTGACGAAGCCATGGGCCGAGCCGTCAGCAATGGCACGGTCGAGGTCATCGAGACCGTAACGTGTCACCTCGTAGGAGATGTTCCGGGCCTTCGCCTCGGCTTCCGAAAGCCCCACCCGGGCCACTTCCGGGTCGGTGAAGGTCGCCCACGGGATGATGCTGTAATCGGCCTTGAAGCGCTTGAAGTCACCAAACAGGGCGTTGATGGCCGCAAACCAGGCTTGATGCCCGGCCACGTGTGTAAACTGATAAGGGCCCGCCACGTCTCCTGCCGCCAGAATGTTCGGGTGGAGTGTCTGGAGATACTCATTGGTCTCCACGACCCGGTCCACTTTGATGCCGAGTTCTTCCAGCCCGAAGCCCTTGAGGCGCGGGGCGCGGCCCACGGCGGCGATCACTTCATCAAAGAAGACGCGCCTCGTGCCACCTTCGTGCTCCGCCTCGATCCATTTCTCCCCGTTGTCCGCCACGCCGCAAGCGGTTGCCTTGTGGCCGGTCAGAACGGTAACGCCATCGGCTTGCAGCGAGGCCGTAACGAGGGCGTTTGCATCCTCGTCCTCGCGCATCATCAGGCGGGGGGCCATTTCGATTTGTGTCACGGCCGAGCCGAGCCGGGCAAAGCTCTGGGCCAGCTCACAGCCAATTGGTCCACCGCCAAGCACGGCAAGGCGCTTTGGTGCCTCAGCCCTGCCACGCAGTTTCTCCCACAAGGTGTCGGACGTGAGATAGCCGGTCTTTTCGAGGCCGGGGATGGGCGGCACGAAGGGCTGCGCGCCGGTCGCGAGGATAATGGCGCGGGTGGTCAGCCGCTGTGTTCCGCCGCCGTTGAGTGCGATCTCAACCGTCCAGGGATCAACAAGCCTTGCATAACCCTGAAGCACCTCGACGCCGAGGCCGGTGTAGCGCGCGATGCTGTCGTGAGGCTCAATCGCGGCAATCACCTGATGCACACGTTCCATCACGCTGGCAAAGGGCACCCTGGGTTCAACCGCCTCAAGGCCGTAGCGGTCTGCGTGGCGCATCTGATGGGCGGCCTTTGCACTCCGGATCAGTGCCTTCGAGGGCACGCAGCCGAAATTGAGGCAATCGCCTCCCATCTTGTGCGCCTCGACAAGCGTAACCTTCGCCTTGGCCGCTGCCGCAATATAGGAGGACACCAGCCCGGCTGCCCCTGCGCCAATAACGATCAGGTTGCGGTCGAACCGTTTCGGCTTCGTCCAGCCACTCCCGGCTGCCACCGCCTCTTTGCCAGCCAATGCCATGAAGATCCTTCAAAAAATGCGGCGCTCGAAATTCGGGTCAGCCGCAATGCTATCAGGATTTCCGGGGGCGCTGCATCACGTCTTGGTTTTCAGCGGCAGCAGACGCTTGTGCTGCCGCGTCCACAGTCCAGCCAGCCGTGCATTTTTTCGAGGATCAGAGCCTGTTGTAGACTTCCGCGAGGCTGCTCAGATCCAAGTTGCCGCCGGTGAGGATGGCGCAGACCTTTTCGCCCGGGGCTATGCTGAGGGACCCGGCGAGCAAGGCGCCGATGCCGATAGAGGCGGCTGGTTCTGCAATCAGTTTTGCATCCCTTGCCAGCACCTGCATGCCCTCGACGATGTGAGCGTCTTCGACGAGAACGATCTCGTCCACATATTTTTCGATGATGGGATAGGGATTGCGGCCGGGAACGCTGATCCGAAGGCCGTCTGCTATGGTGTCCAGAAGCGGAAGGGACGTGGGCTCTCCGTTCAGGCGGCTGTGGTAATATTTCGGTGTCAGGGCGGGCTCGGCGCCGATGACGCGCACTGAGGGCCTGAGTTCCTTGAATGCGGTCGCCACGCCAGAAATGAGACCGCCGCCGCCCACCGGCACGATCACCGTGCTGACATCAGGCAGATCTTCAAGAATCTCGCATGCCATCGTCCCCTGGCCGGCCATCACCAGCGGATCCTCGAAGCCGTGAACGACGGTGTAATTGTTGTTCTCCGCGATCTCGTAGACCTGTTTCCAGCGGGTGGCGTTGTCTCCGTCAAACAGGATGACTTCAGCGCCCAGAGCCTCAGTGTTGGCGATCTTCAGCTTGGGAGTGGTCACCGGCAGAACCAGCACAACCTTCACGCCCAGCATTTTCGCCACATAGGCCAGTGCCTGAGCGTGATTGCCCGATGAGCTGGAGATGAGGCCTTTGGCGGTTTCCTCCCGCGGCAGTGACAGAACCTTGTTCAGAGCGCCCCGGATCTTGAAGGCGCCTGTCACCTGCAGGGTCTCCGGCTTGAGGTAAAGCTCGCAGCCCAGCCTTTTCTCGATCTTGTCCGCCCGCAGCAGCGGGTGTGGCGGATATGCGGCATCACCCGCTCTCTTGCGTCGTGAATATCTTGAAGCGTCGGATAGTTGCGCATGCTGGTATTGGCTTTCTGACAGTCCGCTGGCGGGGAATTGGAGATTACTGGAAGAAGCTGAACCATGAGCCGGCGTTGCGAGCGAGGGCGTTGTCATAGATCTTTCGCGCCGCCGTATTGTCCTGAATGGCCATGCCGGTGGAATCAAAGATGGTGATCTCGTCATCCCTCTCGCGGCCCGGCTTTTGTGCCAGCAGGATTTCACCGATCTCGCCGTGGATCTGCTCTTGCGTGATGATGCCCGCATTCAACGGATGCCAGGTTTCGCCCTTGCTGATGCACTGGGAGAGGGAGTCTACGGCGATTTTTGCGCCTCGGAAGATCTCAGGGTCGAATTCCTGCTTGCCACGCTGGTCCGTGCCGATGGCGATGATGTGGGTTCCGGGCTTCACCCAGTCCGCTTCCACCACCGGCCCCGTTCCCCGGGTCGCCGTGATCAGGATGTCGGCCGCTTGTACGGCCTCTCTGGCGGAGGATGCGGCGGTGACGGGGATGCCAAACTCCCGCTCGATCTCTTCCTTGAAGGCGGCGAGCTTCTCCGGTGTCCTGCTCCAGGCGTGGATCTCACCAATCGTCATCACTTCGCGGATGGCGCGGATCTGCATCCTGGCCTGATAGCCGGTGCCAATCGTCGTCAGTGTCCGGGCATCCTTGCGCGCCAGCGCCTTCACGGAGACGGCGCCTGATGCGCCCGTCCTGAGGCCCGTGAGAAGGCTTCCATCCATGACGCAGGCCAGCGCGCAGCTTCTGGCATCGAACAGGAGAACGGTCCCCATCCCGCTGGGTACCCCATGCTCCGCCAGATTGTGCGGGAAGCCGCCAGATGAGGCCTTCAGCGTGATGGTTTCATTGGCCTGATTGTATCCTGCCTTGAAGTCGATCTCTCCGCGCGGGGCAGGCAGATGCAGGCCCATGTAACCGGGCTGCTGCACCAGTCCGCTGCTGAAGGCCTTGTAGGCCTCTTCCACCGTGCCGATGACCTCGGCCATGGAGATGAGGCTTTTGACGTCTTCCTTCGTAAGCAGCAGTGTCTTCATCATGCGGTCCTGCCCGGTGCAACCAGCCTTGCCTGAAGACCGCGCTCCTGTAGCAGAACACGGTCTGGCCTGTCGCGGCGCAGTGTTGCATCGCAGAGGAGGCAGAAAATGCTGATTTGGGCCGTTCAGCCACATTTCCGGTGGGCAGCAGGCTGCCACGCCGCACTCAAGCGGGGCCTAATGCCAGTGGCGGCACTTCGAGGTTTTGCCGATTCCGGGGTTGAAGGTGTTGGTGGGGTCGAGGCGGCGGTAGAAGTCCTGTAGCGCGGGCTTTGCCTCATAGAGATGGCCGACATTGTGCTCGGCCGGATATTCCGCACCGCGTGCGTCCAGCAGGGCGCAGATTTCGTGCTCCAGCGCTTCGCAGTCCACGCCCTTCTTCACCAGATATTCCTGATGCATGACGTGGCAGAGGAAGTGCCCGACATAGATCTTCAGAGCCATCTTGTCCGAAATCTCATCCGGCAGGGTCTCGAACCAGTCGATGGTGTCACGCGGTAGGGCAACGTCGAGGGCGACGATATCCTCGACCGTGCGGCCATGCACCGCCCGGTAGCGCACCACGGCGCTGCCGACAGTAAAGCGGTTGAGGAAGGCGGCCTTGCCTTCGGCTTCCGTGCATTCGATGAAGTTGCCTGCCTTGCTGGGAAAGAGGGAAGCGAGGTAATCTCGCGTCTCGGAGATGCAGGCATCGCCTGCCCGGATCATCAGATGATGCGGATAGGTGTCACGGCAGTCGATCAGCCGTTTTGGCATCTGTTCGGGCAGGAAGCGGCTGGCGAATTGAAGCAGGTGATCGGACACAGCCTTGCCGAGGCCGAAGCGCTCCGTCATGCCGTCGAACCAGCTCTTGGCCGCAAAGGCGCGGGGCACGTTGACGGTGCCAAAGGTGCGGATGAAGAGATAAAGATCCTTGCCCCAGACCTGTGCCGCACGGAAGGCGTCGGCATGCATGTATTCCCCGGCAATGGGCAGGTTCTTGAAGTTCGCCAGAATATGCCGCCGGATGGCCTGCAGCTCAGCCGGATCGCTGGTGCCGATGTAGAAGACCTTTTCCTCCTCAGCCACGGCGAAGGTATCGAGCCGCACGGCAAAGACGCCGATCTTGCCGGCCGAACCTGACGCCTCATAGTGGCGGCGCGGATCGGCATTGAAACGGGCAGGGGTGTGGGCGCTGATGTCTCGCACATGGTCCTTGTATTCGATGTCGGACGCCTGTGCTCCTTGCGGGAAGTCCACGTCTGCTTCGGTGTAATTGCCCGCATCCAGCCGGGTGAGAATATCCAACGGCTGGCTCCCAAGGCGGATGCCGAGGTGATTGACAAGATGCAGCTGGCCTTCCGCATCCACCTGCGCAAACAGCGACAGTTGGGTGTAGGCGGGGCCGCGCTGTACCAGCGAGCCGCCGGAATTGTTGCAGATGCCTCCCGTCACCGATGCGCCGATGCAACTGGACCCGATGACGGAATGCGGCTCGCGGCCCAGCGGCTTTAGCTGGCGTTCCAGCTGGTCGAGTGTTGCGCCCGGCATGCACAGCACCTGCCGCCCGTGGTCGAGAAGGTCAATGCGCCTGTTGCGCAGTGTAGAGACGATGACGATGGGGCGGTCATAGCCGTCCCCGAAAGGCGTCGAACCGCCGGTCAATCCCGTGTTTGCCGCCTGGAAGATGATGGCAACATCCGCTGCAACGCAGGCTTCCAGCACACGCCACTGTTCCACCAGTGTGCCGGGCTCGACAGCAGCCAGAACCTCGCCGTCGCCATAGCGGTAGCCCCGGCGGAAGCGCCGGGTGCCCCGGGCGCCGGTGTGAACATAGCGGCGGCCAACGATATCCTGCAGCTGTTGGATCAGGGAGCCGGTCATGAGGTGTGAACTCTTCCAGATGTGAGCAATCCGGCCTGCCCCGTGAGCGGGGCAGGCGTGTTTGGCGGGTCTTCAGCGCCCGATCAATGAGGGCAGCGTCATGCTGACCGCCGGGACGAAGGAGATCACCAGCAGGCAAAGCACGATGACACCGACGAAGACCATCAGCGGCTTCAGCATCTGCGTGACCGAACAACCGGCGATCTGTGCGGCGGCGAAGAGATTTACCCCAAGTGGCGGCGTGATCATGCCGAGAGCGAGGTTCACGACCATCACGGTGCCGAAGTGGACCGGCGCGATCCCCACGCGAGCCGCGGCGTCCTGCAGGATGGGAGCGAGAACGATGATGCTCGCGCCCGTCTCGATGAACATGCCGATCATGAAGAGCATGGCGTTGATGGCCATCATCAGCGACACCGGGCCGTCAAAGGTGTTCGTCAGCCACAATGCAGCAGCATCAGGCACGCCCTGCCGGTTGAGCAGGTAACCCATCAGGCTGGCGGTGCCGATGATGAACATGATGACGGCGGAGGTGACGACCGACTTGCGGAAGGCGTTGATCAGATCCGTCCATGTCATCTCCCGGTGCAGGAACAGGCCCACCACCATGGCATAGATGACGGCGATGACGCTGGCCTCGGTCGGGGTGGTGACGCCGCCATAGATCCCGCCCATGATCAGCACAGGCATAAGGAGGGCCCAGAAGGCGCGGCGGGTGGCTGTCAGCCTTGGCAGGCTGCCTTCTCCGTCGCGTTTGCCCCAACCCCTGATCCGGCACCAGACGAGAGCCGTCATCAGCAATGCGCCCGCGATCAACAGGCCTGGCACGATGCCGGCGAGGAAAAGCTGCGGGATCGAGGTTTGCGTTGCGACGCCGTAGAGGATCATCGGGATCGACGGCGGAATGATGACGCCCAATTCGGCGGATGTAGCCATGAGGGCCGCGACGAAGCCGACCGGATAGCCATATTGGCGCATGGCCGGAATGAGGACGACACCGACGGCGAATGTGGTGGCAACACTGGAGCCGGAAATGGCGGAGAACAGCATGCAGGTCAGAACACAGGTGGCGGCGAGGCCGCCCTGGATCTGACCAACGAAGGCGCGGGCAAATTCGACGAGGCGGCGCGACAGGCCGCCGACTTCCATGAGATTTCCGGCGAGGATGAAGAACGGGATGGCTGCCAGCGGAAACTTGTCGAGGGCGATGTAGATCTGTTGCGGGACGACGATGGCGGGTAGCGTCGTGAAGCCGAAGAGCCCGATCATCGAGGCAAGGCCGATGGAGATGGCGATGGGCACCGAAATGGCAAAGAGCACCAGCATCGCGGAGACGATTGCACCGGTCATTGCGCTCTCTCCTTGCCAGACTGGATGAAATGCACGATCGCGCCAAGGGCTGCAAAAAGCGATCCAACCGGAATGGCGGCATAGCCCCAGGCCATTGAGATTTCCAGACCGGCCATTTCCTGCATCTGGACGCGCTGGGCGGTGGAGATCCCGAACCAGAAAAGGGTGGCGAACATGATCAGGCAGGAGATGAGGGTGATGGCCTCGATGCTGCGCCGGAGCCCGCCCGTTGTGGCCTCGCGCGCCAGATCAATGGCAACCAGTGCGCCTTTGCGCAGGGCGACGGAAATGCCGAGCAGCACCATCCAGACGAGAGCAAGCCGTGTGAGCGCTTCCGACCAGCTGGAAGGGGTGTGGAACAGGAAGCGTCCCATCACCTGCCAGAAGCTGGAGGCCACGGCGATGGCCAGTGCAAGGAGGCGGCAGCCGCCACCCCTGCAACAAGTCCGTCAGCGCGACGGATCAATGCCGCCACTGAGCTCATTGAGCTTTCCAGTCCCGGATGCGCTTGATCAGGTCTGCGCCGAACTGGTTTTCAAACTCGGCATTGGCGGAAGCCATGGCCTGACGATAGGCGTCACGATCCTTGACTTCGACCACCTCGATGCCACGCTTGCGCAGGGTCTCGATACCGGCAGTCTCGTCCTGCTCCACCCTTGCGCGGTTGGCCGCCGATGCAGCCTGACCGCCTTCTTCCACGGCTGCCTTCTGCTCTTCCGTCAGGCCTGCGATGAAGTCCGGATTGCAGGCGAAAATGCCCGGCGAATAGACGTGGCGGGTCAGGTAGAGGTGCTTCTGCATCATGTCGAGGTTGTTCGACAGGATCACCGGGATCGGGTTTTCCTGGCCATCAACCGTGCCCTGCTGCAGGGCCGAAGGCAGTTCGGAGAAGGCCATCGGGGTCGGCAGAACACCAGCAGCCTGCCAAGCCTGCATGTGCACCTGGTTTTCCATGGTGCGGATCTTCATGCCGCGCAGATCTTCCGGCGAGTTGACGGCCTTGGCGCCTGTCGTGAGGTTGCGGAAACCGTTTTCCAGCCAGGCAACGCCATAAAGGCCACGCGCCGGGAAGAGCGCCAGAAGCTCCTGTCCAACATCCGAGTCCAGCACGCCGCGGGCATGCTCGTAGCTGTCGAACAGGAACGGCACGTCGAGGACGCGGGTTTCGGGCACGAAGTTGCCGAGCGGGCCAGCCGAACCCATAGCGCATTCCTGCGAGCCGAACTGCACGCTTTCCAGTGCTTCGCGCTCGTTGTCCATACGCTGGATCACCACATTGATCGTGCCGCCGGACTTCTCTTCGACAACCTTCTTGAAGGCAGCAGCCGCAAGGCCAAAATGGCTGTCTGCGGGAGAGGAATGGGTAACGGTCAGCGTGGTCTGAGCCGAAGCGGTCATAATGCCCCCAGCCAGGACCATGCCGGCGAGAACCGCTGTTTTCTTGGACTGCGAAAGTTTCATGTGTTTCCTCCTCCAGGTAGAAAGCGTGCCCCGGCGGGGCACGCGATGGGCGGGTTTCAGAGCACGCCTTCCGGCAGCAGGCCTGCCGGGAAATTCTGATAGCTGACCGGCCGCAGGAAGCGCCGGATCGCCATCGTGCCGACGCTCGTGGCGCCAAAGTTGGTCGAAGCCGGGTAGGGGCCGCCATGTACCATGGCATCGACCACCTCAACACCGGTCGGGAAGCCGTTGACGAGCACGCGCCCGGCCTTGCGCTCCAGCACGGGCAGCAGCGTCTTTGCAAGCGGCAGGTCGCCGTCATCCATGTGCAAGGTGGCCGTAAGCTGGCCCTGGAAGCTCAGCGCAATGCGGCGCATTTCTTCCGGTGTTTTCACCCGGACGACGAGGCCCAGCGGCCCGAACACTTCTTCCGACAGTGCGTGGTCCGCAAGGAACTGGCTTGCCGTCGTCTCATAGAGGTTCGGATTGGCGCTGCGCCCTTCCGAGGCGGTTTCATGCACCGGCTGCACCGTTTCGCGGTTCTGCAGGCGGGCCTGACCAGACTGATAGGCGCGGGCAATGCCTGCGGTCAGCATCACCTGCGGACCGGTCTTGGCGAGGGCTTCTTTCGCGGCAGCCACGAAGCTGTCTGCATCGCTTCCTGCCACCACAACGGCAATGCCCGGATTGGTGCAGAACTGGCCTGCACCCATCGCCAGCGAGGCGGCCCAGCCTGCGCCAAGGGCGGCTGCGCGGGCCTTCACGGCATCCGGCAGAACGAACATCGGGTTGACGCTGCCCAGTTCCCCGAAGAAGGGGATCGGTTCCGGGCGGCTGGCGCAAAGGTCAAACAGGGCACGTCCACCGGCGAGCGAACCGGTGAAGCCAACGGCCTTGATCAGCGGGTGGGTGACGAGGGCGCTGCCCACGTCCCGGTTGCCGCCCTGCACGAGGCTGAAGACGCCGGGATCAATGCCGAGCTTGCCAATGGCGGCATGGATGGCTTCTGCGACGATTTCGCTGGTGCCGGGATGGGCGGAATGGCCCTTCACCACCACGGGGCAGCCAGCGGCAAGAGCTGCTGCCGTGTCACCACCTGCCGTGGAGAAGGCGAGGGGAAGTTGGAGGCGCCGAACACGGCAACCGGTCCCACCGGGCGCTGCATCAGACGGATTTCCGGGCGCGGTGCGGGCTGGCGGTCCGGCAGGGCCGGATCGAAGCGGCGGTCGAGATAGTCACCCTTCTCGATGTGGCTGGCGAAGAGCCGCAGCTGGCCGGTGGTACGGCCTCGTTCGCCTTCAAGGCGGGCAGCTGGAAGGCCGGTTTCCTGGCAGCCAACCTCGGTAATGGCGGCCCCGCGTGCCTCGATTTCGTCCGCAATGGCGCGCAGCAGGGCAGCGCGCTCGGCGGCGGACGAATAGCCGTAGGACCAGAAGGCGTTTTCGGCGGCTTCCGCAGCGCGGTTCACCAGATCCACGGTGCCCACAGAGAAGGCGGCAGGCTCACCGGAAACGGGCTCGTTGTAAAAGCGATCGGGCGTCGCCACCCATTCGCCGGCAATCAGATGATTGCCGTGCGGCGTGTAAGTCATCTTGTCACTCCCCGGGGAGGCTTGCGCTTAAAGCGCAGCCTGCAGCATGGCGTGGTAATCTTCGGCTGTGGCGTCACGCGGGTTGGTGCGGTGGCTGTGGTCGGCCAGCGCACCCTTGACCACCTTGTCGAACAGGTCTGCGGTCACGCCCAGTTCCGAGAGGCGGGTGGGCAGGCCAATGGCGCGGGTCATCTCTTCAATGGCGGCACCAATGTCTGCATCCGCAGCAAGGCCCATGGCATCGGCAAGACGGGCGTATTTGTTTTCGTCCACGGAGGTCTTGGCGCTGCGGTTGAAGGCCAGCACCGGCGGCATGAAGATGGCATTCAGAGTGCCGTGATGCAGCTTCGGATTGATGCCGCCCAGCGAGTGGCTGAGGCTGTGCACGCAGCCGAGACCCTTCTGGAACGCCATTGCGCCCATGGTCGCCACGATGGCCATGTTGGCGCGGGCGTCGCGGTTGTTCGGCTCTTCCACGGCAAGGCGGATGTTGGCCCAGCCCCGGCGCAGGCCTTCCAGCGCGATGCCGTCGGCAGGCGGGTTGAAGGACGGGGCGAGATAGGTCTCGATGCAGTGGGAAATGGCGTCCATGCCCGTGGCAGCGGTCAGCATGGGCGGCAGGCTGAGCGTCAGCTCCGGATCGACAATGGCGGCTTTCGGGATGAGATAGGGCGACAGCAGCCCGACCTTGCGGCCATCTTCCAGAATGATGATGGCGGCGCGGCCAACTTCACTGCCCGTTCCGGCGGTGGTGGGAACGGCAATGGTCGGGAAGGTGCGGGAGGTGATCTTTTCCAGTCCGCCTTCGACCACGGCATAGGTCTTCAGCGGGCCTTCATGCGCGGCCATGATTGCAACGGCCTTGGCCAGATCCAGTGCCGAACCGCCACCAATGGCAATGATGCCGTTGCCGCCAGCTTCACGGAAAAGGGCAGTGGCCTTGACAGCAGCGGCTTCAGTCGGGTTGCCGGGGGTCTCGTCAAAGACGGCGGCAGGTGTGACGCCGGTTGCTGCTTCGATGCGCTCCAGCATGCCCAGAGCGCGCACGCCCTTGTCGGTGACGATGACCGGACGGGTGATGCCGGCCAGCGCCAGCTCCGCCTTCAGCGTTGCGATTTCGCCGTATCCGAACTGGACCCGCGTCACGTAATTGATCAGGCTCATATGTCCCCCTGCTTGGCTATTCCCATTTGGTAACCCAAGGGGCAGAGCATTGTCCCTCCCGTGGGTATTCCTATTGAGCGGGCAGGATAATAGCAGCGCTGAAGCTGTAAATACGCTATTCTTGGATACTGATATAACGAAATAGAAATTCAAAAGCCGATGCCGCGCACCCACTCCATGCCGCTGATCCGTCTTTCGATGCGGCAGATGCTGCTGATTTCCGCCATCGACGACAACGGCTCCCTGAAACGGGCGTCGGAACTGATTGGCATGAGCCAGCCACGCGCCACCAAGGCGCTGCAAGAGGCTGAGGACCTGACAGGGACGAAGCTCTTTAACCGCACCAACCGGGGGCTCATCGCAACGCCTGCGGGGGAATGCATGATCCGCCACGCGAAGACCATGCTGTCGCAGCTGACGGCCATGGCGCAGGAGATTCACAGCGCCTCTGACGGAGAGTGGGGCCGGTTGCGCATCGGCACCATTATGGGCGCGGTGCCTTATGTGACGGAAACCATCAGCGCCTTCCTGCGGCGCTTTCCGCGCACTTCGGTGGAAATTCTGGAGGATACCAGCGTGGAACTGCTGCGCCAGCTGGACAGGGGGCTGCTGGATCTCGTCATCGGCCGCAGTTCGATGAGCACCACGCCGCAGCTTTACAACGTCACGGCCTTCCATGATGAGCTGCTGGCCGTCGTGGCCAATCCGGCTCATCCGCTTGTCGGCCGCAAGAAGGTGTTGCTGAAGGACCTCGTGGATGCGCGCTGGATTGTCTACACAGCCTCCATGCCCATGCGGCTGTCGCTGGAGCAGGAGTTCCGGCACGCGGGGCTGGAGATGCCACGCGCCTTGCTGGAAACCCGTTCGGCACTGACCACCATGTCGTTGATGCAGGCCGAGCCCAACACGGTGGCGTTGCTTTCCAGCGATGTTGCGGCGTTTTTCGTCAATTTTGGCATGGCCAGTGTTTTGCCGATGCATCTGCGCTCCAAGAGCGAGCCCTACGAAGTGATCACCCGCAAATCCGCAGATCTCAGCCCGCCGACCCTCCAGTTCATCGAGGATCTGGTGGCTGGCGTGCCGAGTGCTGCCCGGCTGTGAGGGCGGCCATTCTCAGTCTTTTATGTCCGCCCGCCTTGGCATGAGCACCGGTGCATCCATGCCGGGCACGTAGCTGCTGGAAATCAGTTGGCGGCAATGGGTCTCGAAAGCCTGAACAAGCCGGGTGGGCAAACGCTGTCCGGCGCTCAGAAGACCGAGCCGCATCGGCCTGTGATCTCCGGCAAGGCGCAGGCTGACAAGGCGGCGCCCGTCGAGTGCGGCCTTGTTGCGCGGGCGCACGTTGGCCAGCGTATAGCCATAGTGGCTGGCGACCATGGTGCGGATGACATCGAGATGCTGGATCTGGGTAATGATGTTCGGGGTGACACCAGCGGCCGCAAACAAGCCGAGGAAATAGTCCCGCGACAGTGGCAGATCGAGCAGGATGAACGGCTGGTCCGCCAGTTCCGCCAGTGAGATGGCTGTGAGTTGCGCCAGTGGATCGGTTTCTGCCACCTGCACATGCGGCGGCAGTTCGGCGAGAGGGGTGAACTGAAACCCTTCCGGCACCAGCAGGTCATAGGACAAGGCAACGTCCAGCTCCGCCCGCTCCAGCCGTGTCAACAGCGTCTGATGATCGCTGACCGTGGGGCGGATGGCGACGCCCGGATAAGCGGCCTGAAAGCTCTGGCTGACTTCCGGCAGAACCATGGGCGCGAAGGTGAGCAGGCAACCGAGGGAAAGCGCGCCGGTGACCTGTTCGCAGGCTTCCGAGGCGGCGGTATAGAGGCTTTGCGCCTGTCCGATCACGGCCTTGGCCTCAACCAGCAGCTTTTGCCCCGCCGGCGTCAGCGACAGCCCCTGCGCATGGCGGCGCAGGAAAAGCTGGGCGCCAAGTTCTGTCTCCAGCTGCGAGATGGCGGTGGAGATCGACGGCGGCGAGACGCGTATGCGGGCAGACGCCAGCGCGATGCTGCCTGCCTCCGCTGCTGCGATGAAATACTCCAGCTGGCGCAGCGTGATCCGCATTCGTGTCTCCTTGTGATGCTCTGGCCGCTTGCTTCGGATTTTCCTAATCAATGCTGCAAGAATTCATATTTTTCCAGATGCAATCCACCCGCTAGACCTGAAGGAACCGGCGCAAACAGGTGGCCCGGGTAAATTGCGGAAGGACGGGCGCATGGCAGTCGAGACGATCCACACGCTGGTTGTTGGTGCCGGCCAGGCGGGTGTTGCCATGAGCGAGCACCTCAGCCGCAACGGCATCGACCATATCGTGCTGGAGCGCGGCCGCATTGCCGAACGTTGGCGGTCTATGCGCTGGGATTCCCTTGTTGCCAACGGCCCCGCCTGGCACGACCGTTTCCCCGGACTGGAGTTTTCCGGCAGCCCGGATGCCTTCGTGGGCAAGGAAGGGGTGGCAGATTACTTCGTGGATTACGCGGATATGGTGAAAGCCCCCATCCGCTGCGGCGTTGAGGTCAACCGGGTCGCCCGGCTGGAGGGCCGTCCCGGCTTCCGGGTTGAAACGTCCGATGGCGTCATTGAGGCGCTGAACGTTGTGGCCGCCACCGGGCCGTTCCAGAAGCCCAGCATTCCGCCGATCGTGCCCGCAGAAGCAGATGTGGCGCAGATCCATTCGAGTGAATACCGCAATCCCGGCCAGCTGGCGGAAGGCGCCGTGCTCGTGGTCGGCGCCGGGTCTTCCGGCGTGCAGATCGCCGAAGAGCTGATGCTGTCTGGCCGCAAGGTCTATCTTTCCGTTGGCCCGCATGACCGTCCGCCCCGCTCCTACCGGGGGCGTGATTTCGTCTGGTGGCTGGGCGTGCTGGGCAAATGGGATGCGCAGGCGCAGGCCCCCGGTGCGGAGCATGTCACCATCGCCGTGAGTGGCGCTCATGGCGGCAAGACCATCGATTTCCGCCGTCTTGCGGCTCAGGGCATGGTGCTGACCGGCATGACCGGCGCCTACCGCGATGGTACCCTGGCCTTCGCGGATGACCTTGCCCGCAATCTTGAGCGGGGTGACCGGAACTATCTGGCCGTGCTGGACGAGGCAGATGCCTTCGTCGCCCGCAACGGCCTCGATCTGCCGGAAGAGCCGGAGGCGCGTATCCTCGGGCCGCAGGTGGAGTGCGTCAGCAATCCCTTGCGTGAGCTTGATCTGGAGGCGGCGGGCGTTTCCACCATCATCTGGGCCACGGGTTTCGTGTCTGACTACAGCTGGCTTGAAGTTGATGCCTTTGATGAGGCCGGACGGCCGAAGCATCAGCGCGGCGTGTCAGCCGAAAAGGGCATCTATTTTCTCGGGCTGCCCTGGCTGAGCGGGCGCGGCTCCAGTTTCATCTGGGGCGTTTGGCATGACGCGGGGTATGTGGCGGATCACATCCGCATTCAGGACAATTACCTTGCCTACAGGCCGCAGCCCTGAGCGGTATGCGGCATCTGGTGCATCGAGGGGAAACGGCAATGGCACATACGCGCATCCGCAAGTTCAACACGCGGGACACCTATCCGGAGCAGAAGCTGGACAATGATCTTTGTCAGGCCGTGGTGGCACGCGGCACGATGATCTTTCTGCGCGGCCAATGCCCGCAGGATCTCGACACTGCAAAGAATATCGAGAGCCACGACCCGGTGGAGCAGACCCACAAGGTGATGCAGAACATCCGTCAGCTCCTCGAGGAAGCTGGTGGCCGGATGGAGCATGTCACCAAGCTGGTGGTCTATCTGACCGACGTGCGCCACCGCGAGGCGGTCTACCGGACGATGGGCGAGTACATCAAGGGCGTGTTCCCGGTCTGCACCGGCCTTGTCGTCGCGGCACTGGCCCGGCCTGAATGGCTGGTCGAGATCGACGCCACTGCCGTCATTCCAGATTGAGCCAGAGTGCCTGAAAACCTCCGGAAAGGAACATTCATGACCTTCTCCATCGTCGCCCGCTGCGAAAAGACTGGCCAGTTTGGCGTCGCCATCTCCTCGTCGTCGCCTGCCGTTGCCGCCCGCTGCGCCTGGGCACAGGCGGGAACCGGTGCGGTGGCGACGCAGAATGTCACCAATCCTGCGCTGGGCGCGAAGATGCTGGAGGAGCTGGCGAAAGGCGCCAGCGCAGCGGGGCTGTTGCGGCAGCGCGGGACAGCGACGGCTTCCCGGACTACCGCCAGCTTCTGGCGGTGGATGGGGAGGGGCAGACGGCCATTCATTCCGGTCCCAAGGCGCTCGGTATCTGGACTTCAGCAGAAGGGCATCAGTGCGTGGCGGCGGGCAATCTGTTGGCCAATGATGGTGTGCCGGCAGCGATGGTCGCGGCTTTTGAGGCCGCGCCAGGGGAACTCGGCGACCGGCTGATTGCGGCTCTGGCGGCTGCGGTTGCGGCGGGCGGTGAAGCTGGTCCCGTGCACTCTGCCGGGCTGCTGATCGTGGACAGACAGTCCTGGCCATTTGCCGAACTGCGGATCGACTGGCTGGACGAAGCCTGCCCTGTGGCGGCTGTTGCGAAGGCCTGGGAGGTCTACAAGCCGCAGGCGGCAGATTATGTTACGCGGGCGCTCAATCCCGTTGCGGCCCCGTCTTATGGTGTGCCGGGCGACGAATAGGCCGGGGCCCGTTCAGGCGGTGTGGTCTGGCCGGATGGTGAAGTGCAGGCGGGCCGCGTCCGTCCGGTAGAGGGCGGAGAAATACTCGGCATATCTGCCGCTTCGGATCGTTGAGCGGGATTCGATCTTGATCAGCGCCGTGCCCTTGCGGATCTGCAGATGCGTCGCTTCCTCGGCGCTGGCATTCACCGCCTCGACCCAGCGTTCCGCGCCTTCGAAGGCGATGCCATAAAGCTCCAGCAGCAAGGCATAGAGGGAACGGTCTTCCAGCGGATGATCCAGCAGGCCCGGTACCAGCGCCTCGGGCAGGACGCTGTGCACCAGAATACGTGGCACGCCGTCGACGCTCATGATGCGCCGCAAGTATACTACCTTGTCGTCGGGCCCCAGGCCCAATGCCTTGGCAGCCTTCGCGTCCGGCTCGCGGATGTCGGCGGCAAGAATGGTGCGTGAGACTTGATGGTTGCGGCTGCGGATATCTCCCGAAAAGCCGATGATCCGGCCCACGAAATCGCTGTCTTCCGTCTGCTGGGCCACGAATGCACCGCGGCCCTGCTGACGGTAGACGAGCCCTTCTGACACCAGCTGGCTCATGGCCTGGCGCACGACGATGCGCGACACGCCAAACTGGTTGCACAGGTCGGTCTCGCTGGGCAGCTTGTCGTCGGGCTGCATACCCCGCTGCACGATCATGTCCGCAATGGCAGTTTTCAGCTGCAGCCAGAGCGGAATTCTGGAAGAGCGGCCCTGAAGAGCCGGCATATCCAGGGGCTGATCGGACACGGGCGCATTTCCTTCATCCTGCCGGGCCCGCCGCTGTTCCCTGCTGCAGTTGCACCCGGTGCCTGGTTTTCAGCAGCCGGAGTGTGGCTTCCGCTTCCTGGTTCATCCGCTCTCCTGTCCATGACAGGGCGGAGGCCATGATGCTGGCAACTTCGCCAATACAGGCGTCGCTGGCCACTCCTTCGAATGCCATCAGCGTGCGCCGGAGGATCATGTCTTCCAGACGCGTAACGCGCTCATTACGAGTGATCCATAGAATTTCTTCCCTTGAATAGCAAGGTGCACTCTCAAGCCGCGTATCCGGCTGTAGTTCCTGCGCAATCTGCTTTGCCGCCGTGCCGTAACGCTTGATCAGCAGCTCCGCCCGCGCCTGGCTGAGGCCTGAGGATGCTGAAATCTGCGTGGCCAGTGCCTTCAGGTCCTGCGCGGTCCTGGGAAACTCCTTGCCGCCGCCAATCGGCAAGGCCGCGGTCGAGACACGGCGCGTTCCGCCAATGCGGGGCATAACCAGATCGGCGATCTGTTCGGCGCAGGCCCGGTAGGTTGTCCATTTGCCGCCGATCAGGGTCAGCAGCGGTACCTTGCGTGTGCCGGCGGGCTCAAAGATGCGGAATGTGTGGTCGCGGCTGATCGAGCCTGCCGCACCGCCGGTCTGCCGGGGCAGGGGGCGCACGCCGGAATAGGCAAAGGCGATATCCTGCCGCCGGGCGCGTGCTCTTGGCAGAACGGTGGCAAGCACCTCGAACAGGTAGTCGATCTCTGCCTCCGAGGTCTCCTTGTCGCCCGGGTCTTCGGTGCGGATGTCCGTGGTGCCCAGAAGCACGTGCTCGTTGTCCAGCCGGTAGATCAGGCAGGCCCGGTGATCCGGCGTTTCAAAGTAGAGCATGACGTCACCAAGACCTGCTGCAAGGTCAGGGCGTTTCAGCACCAGATGCGAGCCGCGCGTGCCGCCGGTCAGCCGTTCGGTAACGCCAAGGTTTGCATCCACCTCGTCGATCCAGGCCCCGGCGCAGTTGATGATGAAGCGGCAGGTCTTTCGGAAGATCCGGCCCGTGAGCACATCCTCCAGCAGGGCTGTATCCCCTTCGATTCCCGCAAGCCGGACATAGGGAAGCGCAAGGCTTCCCGCGCAGTCTTTCTCCGCATCCGCCGCCAACTCCAGCGTCAGCCGCTCCGGGCTGGTGATCCTAGCGTCAAAATACTCGGCGACGATCTTGATGTTGCCCGCAAGACCCGGAACCGTATCCAGCGCGTTCTTCCGGTTGACCAGTCTGTGCCGGGGCATGGAACGGTTGCGGTTGCTGAAACTGTCGAAGATGGTGAGGCCGAGCTTCAGGATCAGCGCGCCCTTGGGGCCTGGATCCTTCATAAGGCGCAGGAAACGCAAGCCCGCCTGCACGGTTCCTCCTGCCCAGGACAGGGCAGGCACCCAGACACGGATCGGGCTGACCTGATGCGGGGCATTCAGCAGCAGGCTGTCGCGCTCTTCCACGGACTCGCGCACCAGTTTGAACTCGCCCTGCTCCAGATAGCGCAATCCGCCATGGATCAGCCGCGAAGGCGCAGCGGATGTGCCGCTGCAGAAATCGCCCATGTCGACAAGCGTTGCGCCGATGCCCTGTGCGGCGAGATCGCGGAACACGCCAACGCCGTTGATGCCCCCACCGATGATAAGGATATCGCCGCTCTCCCCGCCTTCCAGCGCCTGCAGCGCCTCTTCCCTATGTCTCATGCTCTGTCCTCCCGGTTTGCCGCTACGCTGCCCCTTGCCCGTCCTCCCGGAACAAGTGACGCAAGGCGTATTGACAGGTCTGATCAACTCGCCTAGCCTCAACTTATTATAACAACCTTGCTTCAAGCAAGGGCGCAAACGGCCTCAGATGGCCGTTCGGAGGGATTGCCGGGGGCGGAAGAGGAGCCTCCCGGCGCACGGGAGGAGACTATCATGCGCGAGCGCCTGATCGGCATCGACGCCGGTGGAACTATGACCAAAGCGGCCATGTTCGATCTCGACGGAAACGAGATTGCCTGTCGCAGCAGCCCCAACAGGATGCAGTTTCCCAAGCCGGGCTGGACAGAACGGGACCCCGATGCCATGTGGCAGGCTGCCTGCTCCGCCATTCGTGATCTGCTGGAAATCACCGGCACCCCCTGAGGATGTGGTTGGCGTGACGCCGTCAGGCTATGGCGCGGGAGCTTACTTCATCGACCGTGACCTGAAGCCGGTCCGTCCGGGACTTGTCTCGACGGACACGCGCACGCTTCCCTAATCGAGGAGATGCGCGGCACCGGCGAGATGGCAGAGGTGGACCGGCTGGTGGGCGCAAGGATGTTTGCCACCCACGCCATTCCGCTGCTGCGCTGGTTCGACCGGTATGAACCGGATCTTTTCGACCGCACCTGCAAGCTGGTCTTCTGCAAGGACTTCATCCGTGCCCGGCTGACGGGGCAGGTCTCGACGGACCCCACCGATGGCGGCATTGCCGGGATCTTCGATCTGGCTGCCAACCGGTATGCTGCTGATGCCCTTGCCGCTGGCGGCGTGTCGCGCTGGCTGGACAAGCTGCCGGACGTTGGCCCTTCCATTGATGTTGCGGGGCATGTCACAGCGGAAGCTGCACGCCAGACGGGCCTCCGGGAAGGCACACCGGTGATCCGTGGTGTGGTTGATGTGACTGGTTCTGCCCTCGCTTCCGGTGTCACCAGCCCGGACCTTATCTCCGTGGTGGCGGGTACATTCAGCATCAATTCCATCATTCTCGATCAGCCACTGTTGACGCCGCCGCCGTTCATTCAGTCGTCCTTCCCTGTCGGGAACCGCTTCATTGCCACGGAAGGGGCGGCGACGTCTGCCAGCAATGTGGAGTGGATCTTCTCCACCCTGCTGGAAGCCGAAGGCGCGCGGGCCAAGGCCATGGGCTCATCCATCTATGAAGTCGGCAACAAGCTCGTGGCCGAGGCGATGGAGCGGGACAACGATATCCTGTTCCTGCCTTTCCTCTATGGCGGGCCTTCACATGTGCCCGGCGGCATCATCGGGCTTTGCGCCCGCCACACCCTTGGCGACGTGCTGCGTGCGGCTTTCGAGGGCGTGGTTTTTGCCCACAAGACGGATATCGACCGCCTGCTGCCGCAGGACGCAGCCATGCGGCCGAAGGTCGCCCGCATGGCTGGCGGGGCGTCCAAGTCGGGGCAGTGGTGCCAGATGTTCGCCGACGCGCTGAACACGCGGGTCGAGGTAGCCGACGGCTCCGAGTTCGGGGCCAAGGCAGGTGCCATCTGCGCAGCTGTCGCCCTTGGGCACCATGCGGATCTCGGCACAGCAGCGCAAAGGATGGTGCGTGTCTCGCGCAGCTACGATCCCCAGCCAGACCGCAACCAGGCTCTGGCCCGTAAACTGACGGCCTACAAAGCCGTCGTCGAAAGCCTCGCGGCACTTCACTGATGCCGCTTCACCCCACCCGTCTTCTCTGATGAATGGACCGGACAATGGCGCATATTGGCGACTTGATATCTGAAATGCTGGCACAATACGGGGTCGAACTGGTGTTCGGCATGCCCGGCGGCCAGACCACGGCCTTGCATGACGGCATCTCCCGCAGGACGGACCGTATCCGCCACGTGCTGATGCGCGACGAGCGTAACGCTGCCTATGCGGCGGACGCCTATGCCCGGCTGACCGGCAAGCCCGGCGTCTGTGACGTGACGGTTGGCCCCGGCGCCAACCTGCTCTCGGCTGGATTCCTGGAGGCGTTGAATGCGTCGATCCCCATGGTCGGCATCATCGGCGAACTGCCGCTCGACTGGCTGACACTGAAGGAAAAGGGCATTGCCAGCCAGGGCTTTGATCAGCTCAAGTTCTTCCAGTCCATCTCCAAGAATGCCTGGCTGGTGCCGTCAGTCTCAGCCCTGCCGGAAATCATCCGCACGGCCTTCCGCACCGCCGTCGCCCCCGTCCGGGGCCGGTCGCCATCATCATTCCGCATGACATTTTCGATGCTGAATGGGACGAGGATGTTCTGAAGCCCGTGGTGGATGAGCGCTCGATCCATATTCCCTACCTGCGCTCAGTGCCGGTGGCCTCCGAAATTGACAAGGCGCTGGATCTGATTGCCAAGGCGAAACGTCCGGCTCTGGTCTGCGGCGGCGGCGTGCATGGGTCTGATGCAGCGCAGGAGGTGACTGCCTTTGCCGACCGGTTCAACGGGCTTGTCGTGACATCTCTGTCTGGCAAGGGTTCGGTGCCTGAGACAAAGGATTACGCGGCCGGTATCCTCAATCCGCTCGGCTCCTGGGCGGCAATCGAATTGATCAAGGAAGCGGATCTCGTCATCTGGTGCGGCTCCAAGGCCAGCCAGAACACGGCGATGAACTGGACGCTGCCCCTGCCGGAACAGGCCACGATCGTCATCGATGCCGATCCGCTGGAGCATGGCCGCACTTTCCGCCCGACCGTTTCGCTCTATGGCGACGTGCGTGAAACCATCAAGCTTCTCGCAGCCGGCCAGCAGCCGGGTGAGAACGTGGAGTGGAAGGCGCGGATTGCGGCCGTGAAGGCCGAGGGCGAGGCCGCCAAGCAGCTGGAAATCGCCTCCGAGGAGATCCCGCTGTCGCCGCCGCGCATCATGGAGGCTGTCGGCCGGCGTCTCTGCGAGGATGATATCGTCGTGTCCGATGCCAGCTTCTCCGCCGGCTGGATCGGCGGTTACATTCCGGCGCGCAAGCCGGGCGCAACTTCCTTTATGCCCGCGGCCAGGGCGGGCTTGGCTATTCTGTGCCCGGAGCCATTGGTGCGGCGGCGACAAGGCCCGAGGCCCGGGTGGTCACGGTGTCGGGCGACGGCGCTTTCTCTTACACCATCGGCGAGCTTGCGACGCAGCTTCAGCAGAACCAGCGCGTGGTCAACATCGTTCTCAACAACGGGCGCCTCGGCTGGATCCAGCTCTGGCAGCAGCTTTACTTCGGCAATGTCCAGTCGGCTTTGCTGGAAACGCAGAGTGCACGGCCGGGGTTTGCGGCAGCCAGTGCCGGGCTCGGCCTGCTCGGGATCTATGTCGAGACGCCCGATCAGATCGAGGCGGCCCTGGATCAGGCCTTTGCTCATGACGGCCCCTCCGTCGTGGAGTTCCGCATCAACGATCTGGCCACACCGATACACAGCTTCAAACGGCGGCTGAAAGAAGGCGGCCAGATCCGCCCGCGTCCGGGCACCGTCTACAAGCTGAGAGACTGGAAGATTTCACCGGAGCTTTGATGGATGCGGGACCCTCTCTGGAGGGGAGGGTCCCTATGCCTGCCGCTGGCATCACCAGCACCTTTGGGAGGAGGATGGCATGCTTGAACTGCGCAATGTCTGCAGGAGCGCCGGTGCGACCGAATATATCACCGATGTCTCGATGACACTCGAAAGCGGCTCGCTGAATGTGCTGCTTGGCCCGACGCTGGCCGGGAAAACATCCCTGATGCGGCTGATGGCCGGGCTGGATGTGCCCACATCCGGCACCATTCACATGGGCGGGAAGGATGTGACCGGCATGCCGGTGCAGCGCCGCAATGTGGCGATGGTCTATCAGCAATTCATCAATTACCCGTCGCTGACGGTTTACGAGAACATCGCTTCACCCCTGAGGGTGCAGAAGAGAGACAAGGCAGAGATTGACCGATCCGTGCGCTGGGCGGCTGAGCTGATGCGGCTGACGCCTTATCTTGACCGAACGCCGCTGAACCTGTCCGGCGGCCAGCAGCAGCGCACGGCACTGGCCCGGGCTATCGTCAAGAACGCGAGCCTCGTGCTGCTGGACGAGCCGCTGGCCAACCTCGACTACAAGCTGCGCGAAGAGTTGCGCGAGGAACTGCCCCGCATTTTTGCCGAGACGGGGGCAATCTTTGTCTATGCGACCACTGAGCCGCAGGAGGCGCTGCTGCTGGGCGGCAACACGGCAGTGCTGCATGAAGGCCGTGTGGCCCAGTTTGGCCGGACGATTGATGTCTTCCGCTCCCCAGTAAACCTCCGCTCGGCGCGAACCTTCGCGGACCCGCCGCTCAACACGCTGGTGATGGAGAAGCGCGGTGGTCATCTGACCCACCCCTGCGGGCTGTCGGTGCCGTTGCCGGTCTCCCTCTCGCACATCGCTGATGGCACCTACACCGCAGGCCTGCAGCCGCATCACCTGAGCCTAGGGCGCAAGACGCCTGCCTCCCATCTCATCGAGGCGCAGGTTCTGGTGACGGAGATCACCGGCTCGGAAAGTTTCATCCATGTGGCCTTTGCCGGTCAGGACTGGGTGATCCTGACGGAGGGGTTCAGGAACACGATCCGGAGGAAGTCATCCAGGTCGGCTTCGAGGCATCTGATCTGATGATCTTCGATGCGGATGGCCTTGCCGTCGAGCACAGGGCGGCAAAGGCCGCATAAGGGAGGACAGGACATGGCAGAAATCAGCTTCGACCGTATCCGCCACGCCTACCGCCCGAACCCGGAAAAGCCTGAGGACTTCGCCCTGCGCGAAATCAATCACGCCTTCCGCGATGGCGGGGCCTATGCCCTGCTGGGGCCGTCCGGCTGTGGCAAAACCACATTGCTCAACATCATCTCCGGACTGCTGCACCCCTCGCATGGGCGGCTCAGGTTCGGCGGGCGTGACGTCACGGATCTGTCCACCCAGGAGCGCAACATTGCGCAGGTGTTCCAGTTTCCCGTCGTCTACGACACCATGAGCGTTTACGACAATCTCGCCTTCCCCTTGCGCAACCGCAAGGTCGAGCCGGGGCTGATCGATGCCAAGGTGCGCGAGACGCTGGAAATGGTCGGACTGTCCGGCCGGGCGGACCGCAAGGCGCAGCGGCTGACGGCGGACGAAAAGCAGAAGATCTCGCTCGGGCGCGGGTTGGTGCGGGCGGATGTGAATGCGATTCTCTTCGATGAGCCGCTGACGGTCATCGACCCGCATATGAAGTGGGAGCTGCGCTCGCAGCTGAAGAAGCTTCACCGCCGCTTTGGCTACACCATGGTCTATGTCACCCATGACCAGACCGAGGCCCTGACTTTCGCCGATGAAGTGGTGGTCATGTACGAAGGGCAGGTGGTGCAGATCGGCACGCCGGCAGAGCTGTTCGAGCGGCCCATGCACACCTTCGTCGGCTATTTCATCGGCTCGCCGGGCATGAACCTGCTGCCCGTGGCCGTGGACGGGCGCACCGCCCGCATCGGCGCGCATCAGATCGAGCTTCCGCATGGCGTGCAAGGCCTGCCTCCGGGCAGGACCGATCTCGGCGTACGGCCGGAATACACCCGTATTTCGGATCAGGGCATTCCGGTGCAAATCCGCAAAGTGGAAGACGTGGGCCGCCGCCGCATCGTGCGCGCGGTTCTGGATGGCCGCGAGATCGCAGCCGTTGCCCATGAGCACGAACCCCTGCCTGCATCGCCCCATGTGCAGTTCGCACCGGGCGGTATCAATCTCTACGCCAATTCCTGGCGTGTCGAGCTGGGAGCCTGACCCATGGAAAAAACCTGGAACAACAAGGCCTGGTTCCTCGTGCTGCCAGTGCTTCTCCTCGTCGCCTTCTCAGCGGTCATTCCGCTGATGACGGTGGTCAACTATTCGGTTCAGGACACGTTCGGAAACAACGAGTTTTTCTGGGCCGGGACGGAATGGTTCAGGGAGGTGCTGGCCTCGAACCGCTTCTGGGAATCCATGGCCCGCAACCTTCTGTTCTCGGCCATTGTTCTTCTGGTCGAGATCCCGCTCGGCATCATCATTGCCCTCAACATGCCTAAACGCGGCCTGGGTGTGCCCTTCTGCCTGGTGTTCATGTCCTTGCCGCTGCTCATCCCGTGGAATGTGGTGGGGACGATCTGGCAGCTGTTTGCCCGCACGGATGTTGGCCTGTTCGGTTCTGTGATGACCTCGCTCGGCTTCGACTACAACTATGGCCGTGACACGCTGGATGCCTGGTTCACCATCGTCCTCATGGATGTGTGGCACTGGACCAGTCTTGTGGTGCTGCTGTGCTACGCCGGGCTCATGTCAATCCCCGATGCCTATTATCAGGCGGCCAAGATCGACGGCGCCTCGCGCTGGAGCGTGTTCCGCTTCATCCAGCTGCCCAAGCTCAACCGGGTGCTTCAGATCGCCATCCTGCTGCGCTTCATGGACTCCTTCATGATCTACACCGAGCCCTTCGTCATCACCGGCGGCGGACCGGGCAGCGTCACGACATTCCTGTCCATCGACCTTGTGAAGATGGCTGTCGGCCAGTTCGACCTGGGGCCGGCCTCGGCCATGTCGATCATCTACTTCCTGATCGTGCTGCTGGTGTCCTGGGTGTTCTACACCGTCACCACCCAGCCCGATGAAGACCGGACCTGAGGAGCTCCCCATGACACAGGACATCCAGATGACGCAGGAAAGCCGGAGCGCGCCGGACTATCCGGTCGATGCCATGATCAAGGCGCACAGCATCGGTGCAAGCCGCCGTCAGCGCTCGCTGCGCTGGCTGATCCCGGCCTTTTACATATTGTTCCTGATCATCCCGATTTACTGGCTGGTCAACCTGTCCTTCAAGACGACCAACGAGATTCTGAGCGGGCTCTCGCTGTGGCCGCAGCAGCCAACGCTGCGCAACTACGCGGTCATTTTCACGGACCCGGCCTGGTACGAAACCTACTTCAACTCGATGACCTATGTGGTCATGAACACGGTGATCTGCATCGCCGTCGCCCTGCCTGCCGCATACGCCTTCTCGCGTTACCGGTTTCTGGGCGACAAGCACCTGTTCTTCTGGCTGCTGACCAACCGCATGGCGCCGCCAGCGGTGTTCATCCTGCCCTTCTTCCAGCTCTATTCGGCCTTCGGTCTGATCGACACGCACATCTCCGTGGCGCTGGCCCACTGCCTGTTCAACGTGCCGCTGGCCGTCTGGATCCTCGAGGGCTTCATGTCCGGCGTGCCAAAGGAGATTGATGAGACGGCCTATGTCGACGGCTATTCGTTTCCGCGCTTCTTCGGAAAGATCTTCATGCCGCTCATCGCATCCGGCATCGGTGTCGCAGCCTTCTTCTGCTTCATGTTCTCCTGGGTCGAGCTTCTGATCGCCCGCACCCTCACGACAACTGACGCCAAGCCGATTGCCGCAGCCATGACCCGCACCAGCTCGGCCACGGGCTTCGACTACGGGGTGCTGGCGGCTGCCGGCGTGCTGACAATCATTCCGGGGGCGCTGGTGATCTGGTTCGTCCGCAAGCATATCGCCAAGGGCTTTGCACTGGGGAGGGTGTAATCATGATCGATCTCAGCTGGATGGCCTGGACCTGGCAGACGGCCGCGTTCTTCATCCTGATCGGGCTGCTGCTCGCTGGCATGGGCATCTGGGAATATGTCTCGCCCGGCGGCAGCCCGCGCTACGGCATCCTGCGCATGACGACGACGCGCGGAGACCGGTTGTTCATATCGCTGCTTGGCAGCGCTTTCATCAACATAGCCTGGCTTGGCTTCGGCGGCCCGGATCTGTGGTGGGCTCTCGCACTCTCGGTTGTCTACGCCATAGGCGTATTCCGCTTCGTTTAGCGAGTAGGGACCCGGCGGAGCACTCTGCCGGGGGAGTGATGGTGCATACGCTATGGGAGGAAAACATGCGGAAGCACATAATGACATCGGCAAGTCTGCTTGCGCTCGTGCTGGGGGCAGGTCAGGCCCAGGCGGGCATGGACGAGGCGAAGGCATTCCTTGACAGTGAAATCAAGGACATGTCCGTTCTCGACCGGGCAGCGCAGGAAGCGGAAATGCAGTGGTTCGTGGATGCCGCCAAGCCGTTCCAGGGCCTGTCGCTGCGCGTCGTCTCCGAAACGATCACCGCCCACGACTATGAATCCAAGGTTCTTGCACCGGCGTTTGAGCGGATCACGGGGATCAAGGTCAGCCATGATCTGATCGGCGAAGGCGACGTGATCGAGAAGCTGCAGACGCAGATGCAGTCGGGTGACAACATCTACGATGCCTATGTCAATGACTCCGACCTGATCGGTACACATTGGCGCTACCAGCAGGCCCGCAACCTGACCAAGTGGATGGCGGGCGATGCCAAGGACGTGACGAACCCCGGACTGGATCTCGCGGACTTCATCGGTACATCCTTCACCACCGCTCCGGATGGCGACCTCTACCAGCTGCCGGACCAGCAGTTCGCGAACCTTTACTGGTTCCGGTACGACTGGTTCAGTGACGAGAAGAACAAGGCCGACTTCAGGGCCAAGTATGGCTATGACCTCGGCGTCCCGGTGAACTGGTCCGCCTATGAGGATATCGCCGAGTTCTTCACCGGACGCGAGATCAACGGCAGGAAGGTCTTCGGCCATATGGACTATGGCAAGAAGGACCCGTCACTCGGCTGGCGCTTCACCGATGCCTGGCTCTCCATGGCCGGAAACGGCGACAAGGGCATCCCTAACGGCAAGCCGGTGGATGAGTGGGGCATCAAGGTTGACGAGAACTCCCGCCCGGTCGGCTCCTGTGTTGCCCGTGGCGGCGATACCAATGGCCCGGCGTCTGTCTATTCTGTCGCCAAATATCTGGAATGGCTGAAGAAATACGCTCCGCCGCAGGCTCAGTCCATGACCTTCTCGGAAGCCGGCCCCGTCCCCGCGCAAGGAGACGTGGCTCAGCAGATCTTCTGGTACACGGTTTTCACCGCCGACATGGTCAAGCCCGGCCTTGCGGTGGTGAACGAGGACGGTACGCCGAAGTGGCGCATGGCGCCGTCCCCGCATGGCGTCTATTGGAAGGACGGCATGAAGCTCGGCTATCAGGATGTGGGGTCCTGGACGATCCTGAAGTCCACCCCGGATGACCGCGCCAAGGCGGCCTGGCTCTATGCGCAGTTCGTTACGTCGAAGACGGTCGATCTGAAGAAGAGCCACGTGGCAATCAGCTTCGTGCGCCAGTCAACGCTTGACCATCCGAGCTTCACCGAACGTGCGCCGGAACTGGGTGGCCTTGTCGAGTTCTACCGCTCGCCAGCCCGCCTGCAGTGGTCACCGACGGGAACCAACGTGCCGGATTATCCGAAGCTTGCCCAGCTCTGGTGGCAGGCCATCGGTGATGCAGCGGCGGGAACCAAGACCCCGCAGGAGGCGATGGATTCCCTCTGCGCCGAACAGGAAAAGGTCCTCTCTCGTCTGGAGCGCGCCGGAGTGCAGGGTGATCTCGGCCCGAAGCTGGCCGAAGAGCATGACCTTCAGTACTGGCATGACGATGCGGTGAAGAAGGGCAATCTCGCCCCGCAGCTGCCCATCGAAAACGAGAAGGAACAGCCGGTCACCGTCAACTACGATGAGCTGGTGAAGAGCTGGCTCAAGTAACCGGGACCATTCCGGTCTGATGTCTCTGACGGCCAGGATGTTTCCAGCATTCTGGCCGTTTCGCTTGTCTGGCCGTCCTCAGCCTTCCTCATCCCGGCTGATGCCGAGGCGGCGCATTTTTTCCCAAAGGGTGCTGCGGGAGATGCCGAGGCTGGCAGCGGCGGCGCTGGCGGACCCCTCCGCCTGAGCGAGTGCCGCGATGATATGGGCCTTTTCGGCGGCATCGCGCACATCGGCAAGGGGTGTCCCCGGATCTGCGGCAGAGGCTTGCGGTGCTGCCGTATCTTGCGCCCTGATGGCGCCTTCGGGAAAGAGATCCGCTTCCGTCAATGTGCTGCCGCTGCCGAGTGCAACGGCGCGCTCTACGCGGTTGATCAGCTCACGGAAGTTGCCTGGCCAGGCATGCTGTTGTGCGGCCGCCTTGGCTGCGCCGCTCAACGAAGGTGCGCCAAGGCCCATGCGGGCCGCTGCTTCACCCGCAAGGCGCTCCAGCAGGGCCGGGATTTCATCCCGCCGCGCGCGCAAGGGCGGCAGCTTGCAGGTGATGACATTGATGCGGAACCACAGGTCTTCGCGGAATGAGCCGCTCGTGGCCATGGCTTCCAGATCCTTGTTGGTTGCGCAGACCACCCGTGCCTCGAAGCGCCGGCTCTGGCTGGCACCCAGGCGCCGGAACTCCCGCGTCTCCAGCACCCGCAGCAGCTTCACCTGCAAGGCGGGCGGCAGATCGCCGATCTCGTCGAGAAAAAGTGTGCCGTCTTCCGCTTCCTCGAAGAAGCCCCGATGAGCTGCGCCCGCACCGGTGAAAGCGCCGCGCTCGTGGCCAAAGAGCAGGAATCGGCGAGCTCCGCAGGCAGTGCGCCGCAGTTGACCGGCACGAAGGGCTTGCCCTTGCGCGGCCCTGCCTCATGCACATAGCGGGCTGCCACCTCCTTGCCTGAGCCCGTTTCCCCAAGCAGCAGCACAGGCAGATCGATGGCTGCTGCGCGGCGCAAGGTGCTGCCTGCCTTTTCCATGGCAGGGCTGCCGGAAAAAGGATCTGCGGTGCTGCCTGCCGCATTGCGGCGGCGGCTCGCGATCGTCTGGAGCGTGTCGACAAGGGTATCGAGATCGAAGGGCTTGCTGACGTAATCGAGCGCCCCGTCGCGCACCAGCCGCACGGCCTGGTCAATGTCGCCATAGGCGGTCATGAAGATCACCGGCACCATGCCACAGCGCTCGAAATGCTGCCGCATGACGCTTTCGCCATCCCCGTCCGGCAGGCGGATGTCGGACAGGATGATGTCCGGAGCGTCCGTGTCCAAAGCAGCGCGGGCTTCGCTGGCCGAGCGGGCCCAGCGGACCTTGAAGCCTTCCAGCTCCAGCCGCTGGCGCAGGGAGGCGCCAAGGGTCACGTCGTCCTCGACCACGAGGATGCGGTTTGCGGTCATCTGGCTGCGCTCCCGTTTTCCGGCTCGCTACCGAGGGTCAACTGCACCGTGGTCCCTTCGCCTTCCTTGCTGCGGATCGACAGGTCCGCCCCGATCCGCGCCACCAGATTGGACACCACCCAGATGCCGATGCTGCGTTCCACCGGCACATCATCGACCTGACCGGAAATGATGGCCGCCACCAGTTCCGGCGGCATGCCGGGGCCTTCATCGCTGACCTTCAGCACAACCGTACGCATGGCTTCGTCCTGGGACAGGCCCACGGTCACAGTGCCACCAGGCGGGGAGGCGCGCACCGCGTTGAGCATCAGGTTGATGAGGATCTGGCGCAGGGCGTCGGCATCAGTCATCACCTGTGCCGTCTCATCCAGCTCCCACGCGAGAATAACTCCAGCGCGCCGGGCCTCCGGTGCAATCAGCAACTCGAGGTCCCGAATATCTCTCATGCTCAGAAGTTTTGCACCCGAGCGCCTGCGGTAGGTGGACAGGGTGACATCCACGACGCGGCCAATGCTGTCGAGCCCGTTCTCCAGAAAATCGAGGGTTTCCTTGCGCACTTCTTCCCGCTCGCCAAACCGGCGCAAAGTGGAAATGCCGTTCTTCAGCCCGGCGAGGGGTTGCGCACCTCATGGGCGATGCTGGCAGCCATGCGTGCCAGAAGTCCGTCCCGTTCCTGCTGCGCCATCTGTTCCAGCATGCTCACCCGCTGGGCCTCTGATTGCTCCCGCAGGGCAAGGGCAGATTCCAGCTGGCGCAGTTCATCTCCGTGCCGCCATCTGGCATTCCCGGCAGCATCGGTTTCCCGATCGGCCAGGCGGTCGATGAACCGGTCGAGGGGCATGAGAGCGCGGCGCGTCACTGCATAAGTGGCGAGCGCCGCAATGATGGCAACGAGAATGTCGATCCCCAGAGCGACGCTTGCCGCCATGCTGGCTGCGTCTTCAAGAGGCGTCGTGTCAAAGGTGGCAGCAAGATAGAGGCGCCGGTCCTCAAGAGGATAGCTGCGGGCAATCAGCAGCACCGGCCGGTCCGGCACGCTGGTGAGGCTCACACCTTCCGGTCCCAGTGTTTGCGCCTCGCTGAGCGCCTGGTTTAGAAGGTCGGCGTCCGTTTCCGCCAGCACAGCCGTGCGGATGGTTCCGGCCCTGTCTGTCCAACGGGCTGCCATGCTCTGCTCAAGCAATGCCGTTCGGAAGGTGAGGGAAGCCGCGAGTTGGGCTGCCACAGCCTCCTCGGTATCCTTCCCCTTGATCTCAGCAGCAATATGACCAGCCACAGCATCCAGAAACACCAGCGCCTGATCCCTGAGGCCGGTTTCGTTGCTGGAGCGCAGCACCATGACGCCGATCTGGGTTGTGCCCACCGCCACGACGAACATGGCGATGGCTACAAACAGGGGCAGCGCTACGGACAGAGGCAGCTTTGATCGCAAAGTTGTCGTCATGCCCAATTGCAATAACCCAACCACAAGCTGGCGTACCAGAGCTTTATACCGGGATGCCGGTCTGCGGCTCCATGATCAGCACATCGCTTTCCAGTCCCGGTGCTATGCGTTCACGCCAGGGCGTGCCGTACCAGCTGGTGCGCAGCGGCCGGGGCGTGTGGCCAAGGATAACGGCGCGCACGTCTTTTGCCCCTGCGGGGATAGAGCAATCGTCACCCTCTGCAGCGAGCTGCACATAGTCACAGCCAAAGCGGCGGGCAACATCTGCAAGATGCGACGGGCTGTCTGGCCGGTTGGTGACGTGGACAAGTTTCGTCACGTCCCAAAGGCCGCTGAGCAGGGCCCATTCCGTCAGGGCGGGCAGATGGCTTTCGCCGCAATCACGCACCACGAGCGTGCGGGCGCTTTCCGGCAGCGTCTTGCCGGAGGTGAAAAGAACCGGACCGCGATGGCACGATGGCAGCCGCAAAAGCCCATCCGGCTCCCAGGTGGTCAGGTTCCGCCGGCCCTGTGCCTGGTGATGGAACCAGCCCTTGCAAGGCAGAACCAGCAGCGTCCGGCCTGGGTCGTCGGCGCAGTTGAGAAGCTGCTCCGGATCCCCTTCGTCGTAGACGAGGACCGGCTCGGAGGAGGCTTGGGATGTGCAGGCCTTGAGCGCCCGAAGCGCGCCGCTCGCCTTATCCCGTATCTGCCGCCGCATCAGTGCGTGATCGCTGGAGGCGGCAACGGCGTTGGTGTCGATGAGCACGTATGCGCTCAGGCTGGCACCAGTGCCTTTGGCTATGGCGCAGGCCCTGCCAGCTGGCGGTTGTACTTCACCATGGATCACCGCAAAGCGGACTGCCTCCAGCGCGGGAAGCGGCTTCAGGGGCCGCGCGGCTCCACGAGATGGCGGAACGGAGCTTGCTCCCGATGCTTGCTGGGACCGGGCTCTGGCTCACCGGCAGACCAGCCGGTTGGCCATTTGGTGCGCTCATCCAGGGGCTGGGGCGCCCGGCGCAGCACGCCATCCAGCGCATCCCCTCCGGCAAGTGCCAGACGGGCGCCGGACACATAGGCTGCCCGGCCCAGAAGATGACCGGCGACGGGTACCGTCAGCAGCAGGAACAGCAAGGTGAACAGACCCAGCACTACGGCGTCCATTTCACCATGGGCGATGATGCTGCCGAGAAGCACGAGGCCAGCGCCCAGCGTGCCGGCCTTGGTGGCGGCATGCATGCGCTGGAACGGATCGGGCAGCTTCATGACGCCGAGAGCTGCGATGCAAAGGAAGCCGACACCGGCCAGCTTCAACAGGACGGAAAGCAGCATAAGCATCACTTGTCCTCCTTCTTCTTTTCAAGCAGAGCCGACAGCGAGCAGGTGGCCAGGAAGCCGACCAGCGCGATGCCGAAGGCTATATCCAGAAATTCGCGTCGCCCGGTGCCAATCATGGTCAGGGCCGCAATGGCAACGGCGATGCCGGTCAGCATGTCCAGCGCGACAAAACGGTCGGCATAGCCGGGGCCCGTGATCATGCGGATGGCGGCGAGGGTCAGGGGCACCATCAGGATTGCGATCAGGACGGTGGCGAAGAGGGTCAGGTAGCTGTCCAGGAACTCGATCATCCTTCTATCTCCTTGATGCGCTTCTCGAATGTGTCCTTGATGCTGTCCTTCACCGCTTCCGGGTCTGGCGCATCGAGGACGTGTACATAGAGGGTGCTCAGGTCCTCGCTGACGTGCAGCGAGGTGGTTCCCGGTGTCAGGCTGACGCAATTGGCCAGAGTGGTAACCCCGGCGCGGCTGCGCAGGTTCACCGGAATGGCGAGGATGGCTGGCTGCAAGGCCGAGCGGCTGCCCAGCACCTGCCGGGCCACAGTAAAGGACGAGACAACCAGCTCCTTCAGGAAGACAACTCCGAGAACGGCGGACTGGCCGATGCGAATGGCGAGGGTCATGGCATCACTCCTGCGGTCTTGGGTTCAGTTTCGAAAGCGCTGATGAACTCTGACGGATTGCCCAGGCTGTCTCCGGCGAGACTGGAGAAGGCAATCAGCGGTTCGGGATTGAAGCCGATGGCAAGTGTAATGATGCCCAGCACGGCAATGGGGGCAAGCATGGCGACCGGCAATGGCCGCGCCTTCAGCTTGCGCACCGGCTCCTTCCAGAAAGCTTCAATCCAGATCTTGCTCATGGAGAAGATCGTCAGCAGACCGACAAAAAGGGCAACGGCGGCAAGCCAGGCGGCATCATTCTGGAAGGACGCATCCACCACCATGAACTTGGCCCAGAAGCCCGACAGCGGCGGAATGCCGGCCAGAGATAGTGCGGGGATGGCAAACAGCACCGCCAACAGGGAGAGGACTTCATCAGCCCGCCGGACTTGCGCAGGTCGAAGGATCCGGTCGCCCGGTGGATGGCACCTGCGATGAAGAACAGGTTCGCCTTCACCACGATGTGGTGGATGATGTAGAAGACCGCGCCTGCGAGAGCCAACGGCGTTGCGATGGCCAGGCCAAGCATGATGTAGCCGATCTGGCTGATGATGTGGAACGACAGGATGCGCCTCACGTCCCACTGTACCGCAGCGCCAAAGACGCCGAACAGCATGGTTCCGGCCGCAAACATGGCCATCAGTGGCTTCAGTCCACCGTTGTCCACCTCGAAGAGCAGGGTAAAGACGCGGAACAGTGCATAGACGCCCACCTTTGTCAGCAGGCCCGCAAACACCGCCGAAACGATGATCGAGGCCGTGTGATAGGAGGCGGGCAGCCAGAAGAACATGGGGAAGAAGCCCGCTTTGATGCCAAAGGCCAGCAGGAACATCATCGCCGACAGGCTGAGCGCAGCCGAGGCCTCTGTGCGTGGCAGAACGGTGGCGAGGTCTGCCATGTTCAAGGTGCCAGTGGCGCCATAGAGAAGCCCGATCGCCATCAGGAACAGGATGGTCGAGAACAGGTTCAGCACTGCGTATTTGACTGCTCCGTCGATCTGGGCGCGGGTGCGGTCCAGCGTGATGAGGCCGAGCGTTGCGATCAGCATCACTTCAAACCAGACATAGAGGTTGAAGATGTCGCCGGTCAGGAACGCGCCGTTGACGCCGGTCATCAGGCCGAGGAACAGCGGGTAGAAGCCCGAGCGGATCTGACGCTGACGCAGGTCCGCGAGGGCAAAGACCAGCGCGCACAGGGCGAGCAGGCTGGAGATCACCACCATGGCCGCGCTGAAGCGGTCCGCGGCAAAGACGATCCCGAAAGGAGGGGTCCAGCCGCCAAAGGTTTTGGTCAGAACGGCGCCGGTCATGGTCGCGCGCAGCGCCAGCACGGAGGCCGCCAGCGTGAGGGTGATGCCGGCAAGGGCCACGGCGCGCTGTACGGCTGGCCAGACATGGAAGGCGGCAGCCAGCGCGGCGGCGGCCAGCGGCAGGATGACGGGCCAGAGAAGAAGTGTGTCAGCCATTGCGGGTGGCCTCCTTGTCAAAGGGCGAGCCGAGTTCTTCGGCGGCGTTCTGCTCGTCGGTGAAGACGGAGCCGAGGGCCGAATGGGCCTTGAGCACGAGTGCGGCGGCAAAGGACACCAGCGCAAAGCCGATGACGATGGCGGTGAGGATGAGTGCCTGCGGCAGCGGGTTGGCTGCGTCTGAGGCCAGAACCTGTGCGCCCTTCTCGATGATCGGCGGTGCTGTGAACTGAAGCCCTCCGGCGACGAAGATCAGCAGGTTCACGGCAGCCGACAGCAGAACGACACCGAAGAGGATGCGCATCACATGCCGCGACAGCAGCAGATAGATGCCTGCGCCCATCTGGGCCGAAATGGCGAAAGCGTAGATGAGGCTCACTGTTCCACTCCTTCATAAAATCGGAAGACCAGCGACAGCACGCCGCCGATGACGACCAGGAAGACGCCGATGTCGAAGATCGTGGCGGTGCCCACGTGGGTGGAGCCAAGGCTCGTCCACCAGTGGGTCAGGAACGAGCTGTCGGAGAAGAGCCCCGGCAGGCCGCTGGCGAAGGACAGGAACAGCCCGCAGCCCATGAGCACGACCGGATGGACCATCAGCGCCCGGCGGGCTGTCTCCACATTTCCGGCCAGCGCCAGCAGCGCGAAGCCGAGGGCGGCAAACAGCCCACCGATAAAGCCGCCGCCAGGCTCGTTGTGGCCTCGGAACAGCATGTAGATGGACGCCACAAGCAGCAGCACGAAGACGAGGCGGGACATGGTTGAGAAGATGATGGACATGAGTGTCACTCCTTCGTGCTGGCAGGCTTGCGGGTGCCTCGCAGCAGGCCCCAGGCGGCGATGGTGGCGAGGGCAACGACCGCGATTTCACCCAGCGTGTCGATGGCGCGGTAATCCACGAGGATCACGTTGACGACGTTGCGGCCAAAGGCCTCCAGGTAGCTGGTCTGGCCGAAATACTCGGACAGGCGCATGTCGACGGGGGTCGCACCGGTGGAGGCAAGCGCGACAAACATGATCACAGCAAACCCGGTGGCGATCAGGCCGTCGCGGCGGCGCTCATTGACGGTGCGCGAATGACGGCGCCGCGAGGGCAGGCGCAGCAGCACTGCCGTCATCAGAATGACGATCAGCGTTTCAACGGCGGTCTGCGTCAGGGCGAGGTCCGGCGCGCCGTTCAACATGAACACCACGGCAGAACCGAAGCCGGTGACGCCGGCTGCCACCAGCCCGGCGATCAGAGAGCGCACGAAGACCGTTGCGATTGCGCCAGCGGCCGTCACCAGCAGCACCAGCACCACGGAGATGCGGAAGCGGCCCTCACTGGCGAGGAAGTCCCAGGACGGTGCGGCGAAGAAGGCAAAGGCAAGACCCGCGATCACCGTCAGCAGCACGATGGAGGTGTAGCGGTGCTGGTCGCCGTTCTGCAGCACACGGGTCGACAGGCGCGCAGCCCCCAGGATCCCGTTGAGCGCCTTGTGGTAGAACCGGTCACCCAGCCAGGCATAGAACCGGTCATAGTGGCGCAGCATGCTGTGAATGCGGGTCCACTGCAGCAGGATCACCGCACCGATGGCGATGACGAGCGCGGAGAGGAGCAGCATCGGCGTCAGCCCGTGCCACAGCTTGAACGAGACGTCGAGCGGTTGGCCGTAAAGGGCAGACGCGGCCGGGCCAATCAGCCAGTTGCCTGCCGGGGCAGGGATAAGTCCGATGAGAATGCCGCCAGCGGCCAGCAGCAGCGGTCCTGCCAGCAGGCCCGGTGTTTCTCCGTGATGCGCTTCGCTGACATGTTCGGTCTTGAAGTAGAACGGGCGCAGGGACACCACACCGGCAACGCCCACCATCACGGCATTGACAAGCACGGCAGCGGCAACGGGCAGGACATTCCAGTCACTGGCGAGCTGTGCCTCGAACAGATATTCCTTCGAGATGAACCCTGCGAAAGGCGGAAGTCCTGCCATCGAAAGGCTGGCCAGCACGGCAGCAACAGCCGTCACCGGCAGGAAACGGGCCAGTCCGCCCATCCGGTGCAGGCTGGTCTCGCCGGTCGCATGGATCGCCGTGCCCGCGCAGAAGAAGAGGGCGGCCTTATAGAGCGCGTGGGTCAGGATGAAGCCTACGGTCGCCACGGCAGCCACTTCGCCGGTCAGGCCGATCAGCATCACGAGAATGCCAAGCGAGGCGACGGTGGACTGGGCCAGAACGGCCTTGAAGCCTTCGGCGCGCAGGGCCTGCATGGCCGCGATGACCATCGTCAGCGAACCGATGATGACCAGCGTATGCCCGAAGGCAGGCATTCCGGCGAAAACCCCGTCAAACCGCGCCAGCAGAAACACGCCCAGCTTCACCATGGTGGCGGAATGCAGATAGGCAGAGGCCGGGGTCGGCGCGGTCATGGCATTGGGCAGCCAGAAGTGGAACGGGAACTGCGCGCTCTTGGTGAAGGCGCCAATCATGATCAGGACTGCGATCGTTCCGGCCCAGGGGCTGGCAACGAGTTCACCGGAACGGGCCAGAACCTCCGTGAAGGAGAAGGTGCCCATGGTCATGCCGATGACGAGAACGCCTGCAAACAGCACCAGCCCGCCGCCGCCGGTGACGATGAGCGACTGAAGAGCCGCCTTGCGGGAGGCTTCCTTGTGGCCGTCAAAGCCAATGAGAAGGAACGAGGCGAGGCTCGTCAGCTCCCAGAAGACGAACATGACGATGAGATTGTCGGACAGCACCGTGCCGAGCATCGCTGTCATGAACAGCATGATGAGGCTCAGAAAACGGCCAATCTCCGGGTTGGGCTTTTCGGCGAAATAGGCTCCGGCATATATCACCACCAGCGTGCCGATGCCGCTGATCAGCAGGCCGAAGAGCAGCGAGAAGCCGTCCAGACGGAACGCCAGCTCGACGCCCAGCGACGGCACCCAGGCCAGCTGCGCGGTCAGCGCTCCGCCGGATGCGACCTGTCCAGCCTGCATCAGCAGCGAGACAAAGATGGAAAGCGGGATGAGGCACATCACCCAGCCGGTGTTCCGCCCCAGAAATGATGCAGCTGGCCGCGCAATCATTGCGCCCGCCAGTGCGGCAAGTATGCTCCACTCAAAGCTCACGGCTTGCATCCCTCTTGCTGTTTGCCCTGTATTGGCAAGAGCTGTGCCAGCCTTTTTCCTATTTATTTTCAATGAATTTGACGCTCTGCTCTGCTTCCCTGTCTGGTTTTCCGAACAAGACCCCTGTGCC
This sequence comes from Pannonibacter phragmitetus, assembly GCF_050510895.1. Taxonomy (GTDB): domain Bacteria; phylum Pseudomonadota; class Alphaproteobacteria; order Rhizobiales; family Stappiaceae; genus Pannonibacter; species Pannonibacter phragmitetus_B. The sequence goes on from NZ_JBNINT010000001.1 coordinate 498,421, forward strand.
CCTGTCCGGAAATCCGGACACGCGGAGGGAAGGGCATCAGGCCTTTGTGAGCCTTATTTTCGGCATGCCTATAAAAGGAGCAGAAGGTGATATTGCGTTGCGGAAAAGCCCCGCCATAATCGCGTGATGGACGCTGCCCTGACCGTACTCGTGATCGATGAGAACGACATTCGCGCCTCGATCATCGAGCGTGGATTGCGGGAAGCCGGGCATGAGCGGGTCATTCTCCTGTCCAGCATGGACGGACTGGTGCGCCGCATTGTCGAGATCGACCCGGATGTGATCGTGATCGATCTGGAAAACCCCAATCGTGACCAGCTGGAGCATCTGTTTCAGGTGTCCCGTGCTGCCCAGCGGCCAATTGCCATGTTTGTGGACCGCTCGGAAAGCGGCATGGTCGCGGCGGCAGTGGAGGCCGGGGTTTCGGCCTATGTGGTTGATGGATTGCGGCAGGAGCGGGTGAAGCCGATCCTCGATATGGCCATTGCCCGGTTCAACGCCTTCACCCGCCTGCAGCAGGAACTGGCAGAGGCACGCAACGCGCTGGAAGAGCGCAAGGTGGTGGAGCGGGCCAAGGGCATCCTGATGAAGTCCCGCAGTCTCAGCGAGGAAGAGGCTTTCACACTGCTGCGGCAGACGGCGATGAACGAAAAGAAGAAGATCGCGGATATCGCCCAGAGTGTGGTGACCGCAGCCGGCCTGCTGCTGTGAACGGCCGGCCGGAACGGGGAGCGCGCAGAAGGAGTTGGACAGGATGAATGCACACCCGGCACATGCCCCCGATCTTCCCCTGCCCGGCAAGGGGCCGGGACGGGAGCCGCGCGTGCTCAGGGCAGGCTTTATTCCGCTCGTTGATGCCTCGATCCTGCTGGCCGCTGCCGAGGCTGGCTTTGCAGAGCGTGAGGGCCTTCGGCTGGAGCTGGTGCGTGATGTTTCCTGGGCCAATGTGCGCGACAGGCTCGCCTTCCGCCAGTTCGACATTGCCCATATGCTCTCGCCGATGCCGGTGGCAGCCCAGCTTGGGCTTGGCTCCAATCCGTCGCCTGCGGTAACGCCCTTTTTCCTGGGGCAGGGCGGCAATGCCATCACGCTGGCGTTGCGGCTGTTCGAGGAAATGGCAGCGCTTTCCGAAGGGGTGGAATTGGCAGATGCGCTGGGCTGCGCCAGGGCTTTGGCGCTGGTGGTGCGGTCGCGGCGGGAAGGCGGCCTGGCGCCGCTGACGCTGGGGGTCACCTATCCCTTCTCCTCGCATAACTACGAGTTCCGCTACTGGCTGGCGGCAGGGGGCATTGATCCGGATTCGGATGTGCGGCTGGTGGTCGTGCCGCCGCCGATGACATCCGACGCGCTGGAAGCGGGCGCTATTGACGGCTTCTGCGTCGGTGCGCCGTGGAACATGATTGCCTCGGAGCGCGGCGTGGGGCGGATCGTTGCCGCCAAGCAGGACATTTGGCCGCTGGCGCCGGAAAAAGTGCTGGCCATGCGGCCGGAGTGGGCGGACGCCAATCAGGATACGGTCATGCGGTTGATCGTGGCGCTTGACCGGGCGGCGCGCTGGTGTCAGGCGCCTGAAAACCATGATGACCTGGCCGCGATCCTTGCCGATCCGCGCTATCTTGGCGCGCCGAAGGACATCCTGCGCCGCGTGCTGGCCGGGGAATTCAGCCTAGATGCCCATGGCCGCACGCGCCGGATCGACAGCTATTTCCGGTTTTCCGGGCAAGGGGCGAATGTGCCCAGCCAGACGCTGGCACTGTGGATCTACAGCCAGATGATCCGCTGGGGGCAGGCGGAGTTTTCGCAGGCACTGACGGAAAAGGCTGCCAGCTCCTGCCGTCCGGATCTCTACCGCGAGGCACTGGGCGCAGATGCGGATGCAGACCTTGATGAGGCAGCGCTGGCAGCGGCTGCTTTCATGGATGGCGCCTGCTTTGATCCTCAGGACATCATGGCCCATGTGGAGGGCTTCCCGGTGCGACGTAGGCCCGGTGAGCCGGTTCTGCTCCCCGACGTGTGAGTGGATTCAATTTGTGCAGATAAGTTGCTGCGCTGCATGATGATGCACAAAAAGGCGGCTCTTCTTTTCTGATGCCGTCAGGTGGAAACTGATCATCTTCTTGAAAATCCCTTTGTATTCAAATCTGTAACGCTGCTTCAGCCATCTGGCACAGCATTTGCTTTTAATATCTCAGTCCGGTCAACGGCGACCGGAACCATCGAACGCACATAACCGCGTTCACGAGAGACATCGACGTCGCTTGGTTTGCTGCCGGGAACCTCCCTTCCCGCGCGCAGTCACCGGGCGGCGTTTTTTGTTTTGGGCCTCAGGAAAAGCAGAAGGGCCCGGGCAGAAAAGGGGACAGACACGATGAGCATCACCACCGCATCCGGCCTGAGCCGCCGTACGCTGTTGAAGTCCACCGCCGCCGCCGCTCTTGCCGGAGTGGTTAAGTCAGCCTTTCCCTCAGGCGCCTTTGCGCAAGGCGCGGGGCCGGAGACCACCCGCGCCGTTCTCGGCTTCATTGCGCTGACCGACGCTGCGCCGCTGATCGTTGCCAAGGAGAAGGGGCTTTTCGCCAAGTATGGCATGCCGGATGTGGAAGTGGTGAAGCAGGCCTCCTGGGGCACCACCCGTGACAATCTGGTGCTGGGCTCGGAAGGAAATGGCATTGATGGCGCGCATATTCTGACGCCGATGCCCTATCTCATCTCCGCCGGCAAGGTGACGCAGAACAACGTGCCGCTGCCGATGGTCATCCTCGCCCGCCTCAATCTGGACTCCCAGGGCATTTCGGTCGGCTCTGCCTATGCCGACATGAAAGTCGGGCTTGATGCCAGCGTGTTGCGCGATGCCTTCGCCGCCCGCAAGGCGGCCGGAAACCCGGCCAAGGCAGCGATGACCTTCCCCGGTGGCACCCATGACCTGTGGATCCGTTACTGGCTGGCAGCCGGTGGCATTGATCCGGACAAGGACGTGGAAACCATCGTCGTGCCGCCCCCGCAGATGGTGGCCAACATGAAGGTTGGCACCATGGACTGCTTCTGCGTGGGTGAGCCCTGGAACGAGCAGCTGGTCAATCAGGGCATCGGTTACTCGGCCCTGACCACAGGCGAGATCTGGAACAAGCACCCCGAAAAGTCGCTGGGCATGCGCGCTGACTGGGTTGAGAAGAACCCGCGTGCAGCGCAGGCCCTGTTGATGGCTGTCATGGAGGCAGCGCAGTGGTGCGATGACATGGCCAACAAGAATGAGTTGTCGGAAATCGTCGGCAAGCGCGCCTGGTTCAACGTTCCGGCCAAGGACATCGTTGACCGTCTGAAGGGCGAATATGACTACGGCAACGGCAAGCTTGTCGAAGACAGCCCGCATTTCATGAAATTCTGGCGCGACCACGCCTCCTATCCGTTCCAGAGCCACGATGCCTGGTTCCTGACCGAGGATATCCGCTGGGGCAAGTTCGAGCATGGCACCGACATCAAGGCCATGATCGCCAAGGTCAACCGTGAAGACCTGTGGCGCGAGGCGGCCAAGGCCTTGGGCGTCTCCGATATTCCTGCCTCCACCTCGCGCGGTGTGGAGACCTTCTTCGACGGCAAGGTCTTCGACCCGGAAAACCCCGAAGCCTACCTGCAGAGCCTTGCGATTACGCGGATCGCCTGAAGGCGGCATGAGATGTTCCGGAGCGCGGACGCACCGCTCCGGGACGGACGAAGACCCGAGGGAGACCCAGATGCAACAGACCCAGTTGAAGATGAAGGATGCCGCGATGCGCAAGGCAACCGCCAGCGTCATCGCTTTTACCCGCCCCATGAAGTCCAGCAGCCATTTTGCCCGCGCCCAGGCGCTTGTCCGCAGCGCCGCAGAGATGGTTCTGCCTCCGCTTCTCACCCTCGCCGTGCTTCTGGCCTTGTGGGAAGTGCTGTGCTCCTCACCCACCGCCAGCCTGCCATCGCCCTCGAAGGTGCTGTCGGAGAGCTGGGAGATCATCGTCCATCCCTTCTACACCGGGCAGGGCATTGATCAGGGCATGTTCTGGCAGATCTTGGCCAGCCTGCAGCGCGTGGCCGTGGGCTATGCCTTTTCGGTCGTTGTGGGCATTGGGCTTGGCGTCCTCGTCGGCTCCAGCCAGTGGGCCATGCGGGGTCTTGATCCGATCTTTCAGGTGCTGCGCACCGTGCCGCCGCTGGCCTGGCTGCCCCTGTCGCTGGCCGCCTTTCAGGATGGCAGCCCGTCAGCCATCTTCGTCATCTTCATCACCGCCGTCTGGCCGATCATCATCAACACGGCAGTCGGCATCCGCAACATTCCGCAGGACTATCAGAACGTTGCCAAGGTGCTGCGGCTGAACGGCTTCGAGTATTTCGCCAAGATCATGCTGCCCGCTGCGGCGCCCTACATCTTCACGGGCCTGCGCATCGGCATCGGCCTTTCCTGGCTCGCCATCGTGGCAGCGGAAATGCTCATCGGCGGCGTCGGCATTGGCTTCTTCATCTGGGACGCGTGGAACTCGTCGCTGATCAGCGACATCATCGTCGCCCTCGTCTATGTCGGGGTCGTCGGCTTCTTCCTTGACCGTCTCATCGCCTTTGCTGGCCGCCTCGTCACCCGCGGCACTGCGAACGCCTGAACAGGAGAACCGGCATGGCACAGTCCTATCTTTCCCTGCAGCTTGTCTCCAAGGCCTACGAGCGGGCGGGCCTCAAGTCCGAAGTGCTGCGTGAGGTTTCCCTCAATGCGGACAAGGGCGAGTTCATCTCCATCATCGGCCACTCCGGCTGCGGCAAGTCCACGGTGCTCAACATCATCGCCGGGCTCACCCCGGCAACGACGGGCGTTGTTTTTCTGGAAGGGCAGGTGGTGGATGCCCCCGGCCCGGAGCGGGCGGTCGTCTTCCAGAACCACAGCCTGCTGCCCTGGCTGACCGTCTACGAGAATGTCGATCTGGCGGTCTCCAAGGTGTTCCGTGGCCGCAAGAGCAAGGCCGAGCGGCATGACTGGGTGATGCACAATCTCGATCTGGTGCAGATGGCCCATGCCGGCAGCAAGCGCCCGGCGGAAATTTCCGGAGGCATGAAGCAGCGCGTCGGCATCGCCCGGGCGCTCTCCATGGAACCCAAGGTGCTGCTGCTGGACGAGCCCTTCGGCGCATTGGATGCGCTGACCCGCGCCCATCTGCAGGATGCGGTGATGGAGATCCACGCCCGGCTCGGCAACACCATGATCATGATCACCCATGACGTGGACGAAGCCGTGCTCCTGTCAGACCGCATCGTGATGATGACCAACGGCCCGGCAGCCTGCATCGGCGAGGTGCTGGAGGTGCCGATCGCGCGCCCGCGCAACCGCATCGAGCTGGCTTCCGACCGCACCTATCTGAAGTGCCGCGAAGCTGTTCTGAAATTCCTCTACGAGCGTCACCGCTTCGTGGAAGCGGCGGAGTGACACCCATGCGCCAGAAACTCGTTATCGTCGGCAATGGCATGGCTCCGGGGCGGATGCTGGAGCATCTGCTGGAGCAGGCGCCGGACCTCTACGACATCACCATTTTCAATGCCGAACCGCGCGTGAACTACGACCGCATCATGCTGTCGCCGGTTCTCTCGGGCGAAAAGGCCTTCGAGGATATCATCATCCACGGGGATGGCTGGTACGTCAGCCATGGCATCACCCTCTACAAGGGCCATCGCATCAGTACCATCGACCGTGAGGCGAAGACGGTCACCTCCGATCAGGGCGAAACGGAAGCCTATGACAAACTGGTGATCGCCACCGGCTCGGTGCCTTTCATTCTGCCCGTGCCGGGCAAGGAGCTGAGAGGTGTCATCACCTACCGCGATCTTGATGACGTGGATGCCATGCTGCTGGCCGCGCAGGCCCGGGAGACGGCGGTGGTCATCGGCGGCGGTCTGCTGGGGCTGGAAGCGGCTGCCGGGCTGAAGGCACGGGGCATGGATGTCACCGTGCTGCATGTGATGCCAACGCTCATGGAGCGTCAGCTTGATCCGGCGGCTGGCTATCTGTTGCAGCGCTCGCTGGAAGAGCGCGGCATCAAGGTGATGACCCGCGCCAACACGCAGGCGCTTCTTTCCGATGATGCCGGCAAGGTCCGCGCCGTGGCACTGCAGGACGGCACGGAAGTTCCCGCAACACTCGTCGTCATGGCTGCGGGCATCCGCCCCAACGCCGGCCTTGCCCGCGAGGCAGGGCTGGATGTGAACCGGGGCATCCTCGTGGATGACCGCATGCGCACCAGCGATCCGGACATCTTCTCCCTCGGCGAATGCGCGGAAGTGGGCGGGCAGGTCTATGGCCTTGTCGCGCCGCTTTATGAAATGGCGCGGGTGCTGGCGGGCGAACTGGCAAAGCCGGTGACGGGCGAAGACGTGAAGGGCTTCGTCCATCAGGACACGCCCACCAAGCTGAAGGTGACGGGCATTGATCTCTTCTCGCTGGGCGATTTTGCCGAAAGCGAGGACCGGGAGGAAATCGTCCTGCGCGATGCGAGCGCAGGCGTCTACAAGCGGCTGATCCTCAAGGACAACCGTATCATCGGTTCGGTTCTCTTCGGCGAGACCGGCGATGCCGCATGGTTTGCGGATCTGAAGAAAAAGGGCACGGATATCTCGGATCTGCGCGAGACGCTGATCTTCGGGCAGGCCTTCCAGGGAGGGGGCGCACTGGACCCTACGGCGGCCGTTGCGGCGTTGGCGGATGATGCGGAAATCTGCGGCTGCAACGGCGTGTGCAAGGGAACCATCGTCTCGGCCATCTCGGCCAAAGGCCTGACCAGCCTTGAGGAGGTCCGCGCCCACACCAAGGCCTCGGCCTCCTGCGGCAATTGTACGGGGCTGGTGGAAAAGGTGATGCAGCTCACGCTTGGCGACAAGTTCCAGGCGCAGGCGGTCAAGCCCATGTGCGGCTGCACCACGCATAGCCATGACGAAGTGCGCCGCCTGATCAAGGCCAGCAAGCTGAAGTCCATTCCGGCGGTGATGCAGGAGCTGAACTGGTCAACCTCCGGCGGCTGCGCCAAGTGCCGGCCCGCGCTCAACTACTATCTGATGGCCGACTGGCCGGGCGAATATGAGGATGACAGCCAGTCGCGCTTCATCAACGAGCGCGTTCACGCCAACATCCAGAAGGACGGTACCTATTCCGTCGTCCCGCGCATGTGGGGCGGCATGACCTCGGCGGCAGAACTGAGGGCCATCGCCGATGTGGTGGACAAGTTCGCCATTCCCGCCGTCAAGGTCACCGGCGGCCAGCGCATCGACATGCTGGGGGTGAAGAAGGAAGACTTGCCCAGCGTCTGGGAAGACCTCGGAAAGGCCGGCTTCGTCTCCGGCCACGCCTATGCCAAGGGCCTGCGCACGGTGAAGACCTGTGTCGGCTCGGACTGGTGCCGCTTCGGCACGCAGGATTCCACCGGTCTGGGTGTGCGGCTGGAGAAGTTCCTCTGGGGCTCCTGGACGCCAGCCAAGGTGAAGCTGGCCGTCTCCGGCTGCCCGCGCAACTGCGCCGAAGCCACCTGCAAGGACGTGGGCGTGATCTGTGTGGACAGCGGCTACGAGATCCATTTCGCGGGCGCTGCCGGGCTCGACATCAAGGGCACGGATGTTCTGGGTCTTGTCCATACCGAGGATGAGGCGCTGGAGCACATCACGGCGCTGATCCAGATGTACCGTGAGCAGGGCCACTATCTGGAGCGCATCTACAAGTGGGCCAAACGCATCGGCCACGACGAGGTGCGCCGCCAGATCATGGAAGATGGCGACCGCCGCCGCGCCTATTTCGAGCGCTTCGTTTACTCGCAGAAATTCGCGCAGACCGATCCCTGGTCCGAGCGTGTCTCGGGCAAGGACAAGCATGAATTCCGGCCCATGGCCGTGCTGGGACTGGAGGCGGCGGAATGAACGCGATGACACCAGACTGGATCGAGATCGGCAGCCTGTCCGACATTCCCCGCTCGGGTGCCCGTGTCGTCAAGACACCGGCCGGCTGTATCGCCCTGTTCCGTACCGAGAGCGACGAGGTCTATGCGCTGGACGACCGCTGCCCCCACAAGGGCGGCCCGTTGAGCGAGGGCATCGTGCATGGCCGGTATGTCACCTGCCCGCTGCACAACTGGGTGTTTGACCTTGCGACGGGTCTGGCTCAAGGGGCGGATGAGGGGGCTGTGGCCACGACGCCTGCCCGTGTCGAGGGCGGGCGGGTGTTCCTCACCCGCGCCGCGCTGACCCTGCATGGCCGGACCGCGCAAGGGGAGAGGCTGGATGGCTGAAACCACCCGCACCGCCTGCCCCTATTGCGGTGTTGGCTGCGGCGTGCTGGCCACCCGGCATGACGATGGCTCCGTCACCGTGAAGGGCGACCCGGAGCATCCCTCCAACTTCGGGCGGCTTTGCTCCAAAGGGTCGGCACTGGCGGACACGCTGGCGCTGGAGGGCAGGCTGCTCCATCCGGAAATCGGCGGGCGCCGGGCCTCCTGGGATATGGCGCTGGATCTCGTCGCCCGCCGGTTCAGCGAGGCCATCCGCGAGCATGGGCCGGACAGCGTTGCCATCTACGGTTCCGGCCAGCTTCTTACGGAGGATTATTACGCCGCCAACAAGCTGATGAAGGGCTTCATCGGTTCGGCCAACATCGACACCAACTCCCGCCTCTGCATGGCCTCTTCCGTGGCTGGCCACCGGCGGGCCTTCGGCTCGGATACTGTGCCTGGCAGCTATGAGGATCTGGAAGAGGCGGACCTTGTGGTGCTGGTGGGCTCCAACCTTGCCTGGTGCCATCCGGTTCTGTTTCAGCGGCTGGAGGCAGCCAAGGCGGCGCGGCCTTCCATGCGGGTTGTCACCATCGACCCGCGCCGCACGGCCACCAGCGAGCTGGCGGAGCTGCATCTCTCCATCCGCCCGGATGGGGATACGGCGTTGTTTATCGGGCTGCTCGCCTATCTCGACGAGGGCGGGCGCATCGACCGGGCTTACGTGCGCGAGCATGTGAACGGCCTTGAGGACGCGCTGGCCATTGCCCGCCAGTGGACGGTGATTGCCGTTGCTGCGGCAACGGGGCTTTCTGCGGCTGAAACCGGCGCCTTCTTCGAGCTTTTTGCCCGCACGCAGAAGGTGGTGACGGTCTACAGCCAGGGCGTCAACCAGTCCGTCTCCGGCACGGACAAGGTGAATGCCATTCTCAATGTGCATCTTGCCACAGGCCGCATTGGCAAGCCCGGCATGGGGCCGTTTTCCGTCACCGGCCAGCCCAATGCCATGGGCGGGCGCGAGGTGGGCGGCCTTGCCAACATGCTCGCCGCCCATATGGACCTCGACAATCTGGCGCATCGGGACATCGTGCAGGGCTTCTGGAACGCGCCAAAGCTGGCAGCCAAGCCCGGCCTGAAGGCGGTGGAACTGTTCGACGCCATGCACGAGGGCCGCATCAAGGCGGTCTGGATCATGGCCACCAACCCGGTGGACAGCCTGCCGGATGCGGACAGGGTGCGCGAGGCCTTGGGCCGCTGCCCCTTCGTGGTTGTCTCCGATGTGTTGCGCGACACGGACACCACCCGCCACGCCCATGTGCTGCTGCCCGCCGCCGCCTGGGGCGAAAAGGATGGCACGGTGACCAGTTCCGAGCGGCGCATTTCCCGCCAGCGCGCCTTTCTGCCGCTCCCCGGCGAAGCCTTGCCTGATTGGGCCATCATCTCTGCCGTGGCGCGGCGCATGGGGCATGGTGAGGCCTTTGCCTATACGAGTGCGGCAGATATTTTTGCTGAACATGCTGCCCTTTCCGGGGCTGGAAATAACGGCAGCCGCGATTTCGATATCAGCGCCCATGCCGGGATAAGCCAGCCGGACTATGACGCGCTTGAGCCCTTCCTCTGGCCTGCGCCCGCTGAAGGAAAAGGCCCGGAAGATGGCCGCTTCTTTGCGCAAGGCGGTTACTTCACCCCGGATCGCAAGGCGCGGATGGTGCCGGTGATGCCCGCCGCAACCGGACCGGAAGAGGAGGGGCTGCTGACGCTCAACACCGGCCGCATCCGCGATCAATGGCACACCATGACGCGCACTGGCCGGGCAGCGAGGCTGCTGACCCATATCGCCGAGCCCTTCGCCGAAATTCACCCCGATGACGCCGCTGTTCATGGCATTGCGGCGGCGGATCTGCTGGAGGTTTCCAATGCACGAGGCAGCGTTCTCGTGCGCGCCGTGGTGACGGAGCGGGTGCGCCGGGGCGAGGTTTTCGTACCGATGCACTGGACGGGACAATTTTCCGCCCGCGCCCGCATTGATGTTCTGGCCGGGCGGCAGCGCGATCCGTTCTCCGGCCAGCCGGGGCTCAAGCGCAATCCTGTGCGTATCTCGCCCGTTGCAGCCCGCTGGCATGGCTTTGCCGTGCTCTCCCGCGCACCGGAGCATTTGCCCTTCGCCTATTGGGCTCTTGCGCCGCTGGCTGACACCGGAACCAGCGCGGCGGTGAAGATCGAATTTGCCACGCTGGACGAGGACGCGCCGGAAGAGATTGCGGCAAGCCTCCTGCGCCGCTGCACGATTGGCGGGGCTGGCAAGCCGGAGCAGATGTCGTTCCATGCGGCGTCTGACGGGCTTTACCGTTGCATGGTCTGGCAGGACGGTGTGCTGGCTGGTGCCGTATTCCTCGCCCGCACGCCGGTTGCCGTTTCCCGCAGCTGGGCCAGCAGCCTGCCGGGCACGCGGGACGATGGCCCCGCCACCCGCTGGCGGCTGCTGGCCGGGCGTCCGGCGGCGGATGTGCCGGACAAGGGGCCGGTGATCTGCACCTGCTTCCAGATTGGCGCCAACGAAATCCGCCGCGCTGCTGCTGAAGGCTCTGACACAGTGGCTGCAATTGGCGCCTGCCTTGGCGCAGGCAGCAACTGCGGCTCCTGCCGCCCGGAAATCGCCCGCCTGCTGGCGGAGTGCAAACCCCATGAGGAGGCGCATGACCATGCTGCACGTTCAGCCTGAAACTTCTGGCCTTTCGCCTCGTTCCGCCCGCCCGCAGCGTCCCGCCCGGATGGAGCCTCTGGCCGTGCTGCCGGTGTTCCTGCCGCTCACGGGGCGCAAGGCGGTGCTGGCCGGGGGCGGGGAGCCTGCCGCCTGGAAAGCCGAGCTGCTGCTGGCCGCAGGGGTGGAATTGCATCTCTTCACGGACAACCCTTGCGAGGATCTTGCGGCGCTGCTGGCCGACACGGTGCTGAGCCCGCGCATCCATCATGCCTTGCGGCGGTGGCAGCCGGAAGATCTCACTGGCGCAGCCCTCGCCATTGCCGATGCCGAAGATGACGAGGAGGCCGCAGCCTTCTTCGCGGCGGCCCGTGCGGCGGGAGTGCCGGTGAATGTCATCGACCGGCCGGCCTTCTGCCAGTTCCAGTTCGGCGGCATCGTCAACCGCTCGCCGCTGGTCGTCGGCATCTCCACCGATGGCGCGGCCCCCGTGCTGGGTCAGACGGTGCGTCAGAAAATCGAAACCCTGTTGCCGCCCGGCCTGTCGCGCTGGGCGCAGCTTGCAGCCCGCATTCGCGCAGCGGTGAGTGAGCGGCTGGAAAGCGTGGCCTTGCGGCGGCGCTTCTGGCGGCAGTTCAGCGAAGCCGCCTTTGCGCGCGGGGAACTGGGCCTTGAGGAGGATTTCGGCGCCCTTATCGATCATCTGGCTGAGGAAGCCCCCGCCACCGGCGAAGTGGTTCTGGTGGGGGCAGGCCCCGGCGATGCCGCTCATCTGACGCTTGGTGCCATGCGGGCGCTGCAGTCGGCGGATGTGATCCTGTTTGACGATCTTGTCAGCGCCGAAGTGCTTGAGCTAGCCCGCCGGGAGGCAAAGCGCATGCTTGTCGGCAAGCGCGGCGGGCGGGAAAGCTGCGCGCAGGAAGACATCAATGACATGATGGTTTCGCTCGCCCGGCAGGGACGCAAGGTGGTGCGGCTGAAGTCCGGCGATCCGATGGTGTTTGGCCGCGCGGGGAGGAAATCGCCCGCCTCGAAGTCGAAGGCATCCCCGTTTCCGTGGTGCCGGGCATTACGGCGGCCTCGGCCATGGCTGCGCGTCTGAAGGTGTCACTCACCCACCGCGACCATGCTCAGGGCCTGCGCCTGATGACCGCCCATTCCCGTCACGGCGGCCTGCCGGACACGCTGGACCTGACTGAGCGCGCCACCTCTGCCTCCACCACGGTGTTCTATATGGGCCGCCGCATGGCAGACAGCCTGCGCCAGCGTCTCCTGTTGGAAGGCGTCTCCCCTGACTTGCCCGTTGTGGCCCACGGCTCCGTCAGCCGCCCGGAGGAAAAGATCTGGACCGGCCGCCTTGCAGACCTTTCCAGCGCCGCCATGGCTGCCTTCGGCGACGCTCCTGTGCTGATCGGAATAGGGCAAGTCTTTGCGGCGGCGAAGGCGGGAGAAGAGGAGGCCGGGTTGCCGGATATCCAGCATCATTCACTCAGTGGTGGAACTTTCGCCACTTTCCATCGATTGTAGTCCATCTGCACTTTTGTTCTGCTGATAGTCTGGAATGTGTGAATGAATGAATTGATCTCCGGACCGGCCTCCGCCCAGCGGTGGCCGGTACTGTTTCCTGTCCTGCTCGCCTGCCTGTTTTACCTGCTTTTTCCCACGCCCCGATCCCCGGCCTGCCGGAGACCATGGCTGAAGGCGTGCTTTCCGGGCGCGAAGGCCTTGAACGGCTGTCTTTGATGGCCCTTGGCGCCATACCGCTTTTGACAGTGCTTGGCTTTGCCGAGATCTTGAAAATTCTCGCTCCGTCCCTGATGGCCAGATGGGAGAAGACGCGGATCTATGGCCCAGTCATCGGCCTGCTGGTGGCCGCTGTTACGCTGACGCAAGGGCAAGGCATCCTTCAGGCGCTCGTGGCCATGGGCTATCTGGAAGACAGGCCGGCGGTGGTCTTTGCCGCTCTTGCCTGTTTTGCCGGGGTCTCGCTGCTCCTGTTCTGGTTTGAAGGGAGGATCCGGCTGCCGGGACACAATAGCGGCGTCTGGGTGCTTCTCGCCATTCCGGCTTTCGCTAGCTTGTTCACCTGGCTGCCGCAGGTATTCGAGATGCTCCGCTATGGCATGCCTCTCAAGGATTATCTGTTGCTCTCGGCCTATGTTCTGGCGGTCATCGTGCTCGTGGCAGGTGCCTGCATTTTGCTGCGTACCGGCTCCGAGCGGCCAGATTTCTTAAGGATGCTGCTTTGGCCGCCCATGCTGGCAAACATGCTGGTGATGTATCTGGCGCCGCTGGTGATGGTGTTTATGCCTGCGGCAAACCAGCATGATCCGGTGCTTTGGACCATTGCCGAGGTCGTGCTGCTGGTTCCGCTCATGGCGGGCTTCGTCTCAGGTTACTGCCGAATCTACGGCAAGGGGGCGGGCTCAGACGGCAATCCTGCGCTCCCCATTGCCATGCTTGCTGTTCCGGTGTTCGCGGTGCAGGTCTTCGTCTTCGCCGGTTCCAAGCTCCTGAATGTGTTTGGTTCGCTTCCGGTGATGGTCGAAGGCTACATGATGACGGTCTGTGTGGCTGTCATGTTCAGCCTGCTGCAACTTTTCCGCCGGGCCTGAGTTTTTTGACTCATGCCAAAGCCTTCGATGCTGATGCATCACGCCTTGAGGATGCTCAAGTGCCGCATGGGCTTGACAACCTCTCGATGAGCCGAGCTCATCGAGAGGTGATGTCAAACCTGCGCATGCTGCGGATTGCCGGACCATGAGACACCGGCAGCCCCTTCCAGAAAGCCGTCGCAGAAAGCGCCGCCGGGCGCATGAGGAAGGGCTTTGGCGCTCATTTCCTCTGCGCTGATGCGTCCCTGCACCAGATCATCGAACAGGCTGATCACCTCGAAGAAGCCTTGCGTCTGGGGCGAGAGCCTGAGGCCGCGCACGCCTGCGCCCTTCAGGCGCGGCAGGGTGTGGGCCATGTTGGCACATTGGGCAGAAAGCGTCTGTACGCCGTTGATGGCCAGAAACTCCTGCCCGTCCAGAGTATCCACCGCCAGTCCGTCCGGATCATCGGCGCAGACGAACTGGCACTGATCCTTGGCCCGGTCGTGGTAGCGCGCATGATAGCAGCGGCCGGAGATGGCCAGCGGCAGGCGGCCCCAGCCCCAAACTTCCACCGGCACGGGGTCCGCTGCCGCAGCCAGACGTTCCACCGATGCAATGGTCAGTTCCGGTGGCAGGCAGAATCGGACGGCGCCGCGCGCCTTCAGGAAGGATATGGTTCCTTCGTTGTACACGTTGATCAGGGGACCTGCCGAAAAGGCAGCGCCCTGTGGTAAATGGGCGAGGGCGGTGATGTCATTCACCTCAACCTCAAGGCCCATGTCTGCCACCTCGGCGGTCTGTTTGCGCTCGCGCTTCAGGGTGACCAGCGCAAGGCTTGTCACCGCCACCTCCTTGCCGCCTGCCTGCAGCTGTTCGATCGCATCCGGCAGGCGCGTCTGATAGAAGGGCAGGCGCTTGGAACAAACCAGTTCACCGATGATGACGCGCTTTACGCCCGGTGTTTCAGCCAGCCTTGCATAGAAATCACTCCACGCCGCAGCGTCCCAGAAGCCCATCACCGGGCCAACTGTCAGCTCCATCCTGTCATCTCCAGATCTTGTTATAGGCCCCGGCGGTGGAGCTCTGGCCCTCGGTCAGCTGCGCCAGCATTCCGGCGGGCACAGGGCGGCCTGCTTCCAGCGCCTCGACGGCGGCGCGGAAGTTGCGCACCACCTGGGACACATAGGCCCGCGACCGCTGACGGCCCTCGATTTTCAGCGCCGAAACCCCGGCCTTTGCCAGCGCGGGCAGCAGCTCGGAGGCATCAAGGCTCGCCGGGTCCTCGAAGACGTAGCCCGTGCGTTCACCCACCTTGAAGCAGCCCTTGCACAGGGTGGGGTAGGGGCCGCTTCGCCCTTGGCGGCGCGGTGAATGGTGTAGCCGCCAAGCCGTGCCGCCAGATCCTTGCCCTCCTCGGCATATTCCACGTGGCTTGCGGGCGAGCAGACGCCGTTCATGTTGGGTGAGCGGCCGGTGATGTAGGATGACAGGGAGCAGCGCCCCTCCGCCATCACGCAGAGCCCGCCGAAGATGAACACTTCCGTCTCAACGCTGATCTCGCGGTTGATGGCGGCGATTTCCTGCACACTCAGCACACGCGGCAGAACGACCCGTTTCACATCGAATGTGTCTGCATAGAAATTGATGACATCGGGGTTTGCGGCTGCTGCCTGCACCGACAGATGCCGCCGCAGATTGGGATGCCGTTCTGCCGCGTAGGCAATAAGGCCTAGATCCGCGAGGATCGCGGCATCGGCGCCCGCCTGTTCCGCATCGGCAACGGCGCGGTGCCACAGGTCTTCGTTTCCGGCGCGGGGGAAGGTGTTGATTGCCACCAGAACCTTCGCTCCGCGTGCATGGGCATAGGCCACGCCTGCGGCGAGTTCCTCGCGGGAGAAGTTGAGGCCGGGGAAATTGCGGGCGTTCGTGTCATCGGCAAAGCCGCAATAGATGGTATGCGCGCCGGCATCGGTGGCAGCCCGGAGCGCCGCAGGCGTTCCGGCGGGGCAGACGAGTTCCATCATCGGAAAGCCTCCATGGGGGCCGGGCGGCTCAACGGCACGCCAGTCATGGATTGCAGCAGGGCAATCACACGATTGGCAGCACCTGCGAGCGGGCCGGTCAGGCGGGCGATTTCCGCGCCCAGATCCAGCTCCGCGTCATCAATGGCATTGCGCAGGGCAAGGGCAGCCGAGGTGTCGCCCTCGATGGTGAGATCGCGGGAGAAGAACAGCGCATCTCCATCCCACACCCCATGCACCAGCCCGACGAGCGCCGCCAGCTTTCCGGTGATGCGGGCATCGGCGGCAGGCGGAGTGGTGTGCAGGGTGATGGTCAGCGGCTCCTGCGAGAGGTCCATCAGGAAAGTCAGCGGCACATCGCTTGCCGTCAGTGCAAAGCGGCAGTGGCGGTAGGTGCCAAGCCGCGTCATCAGGCCGGGATGGCGCGCCACGATCTGCCGCGCTGCACCGGTCAGCACAAAGGCCGCAGGCGCAGTTGGTGCAAGGCGCAGTCCAAGGGCTAGAAACGGTGGCATTCCGGGAATGGACGGGGGTGGCCAGCGCCAGGGGGCTGTCAGGGCTGGTGTCTGGGCCTGAAGGGATCATGCGGGGGCTCCGTCTGTCGCGTTGCCCGGCACCATAGGCATCACCGCAGGTGCTGTAGTTGATGCGCATCAACTATAGCGGCCTATCCCGCCTGTTCCGATTTCAGATCAAAGGCCTCAGCCGTGCCGTTCCAGAGCCAGTCTGAGGCCGAAGGCGATCAGGACGGAGCCGGTCAGCCCGTCGATGCCGCGTGTGAAGGACGGGCGGCGCAGCAGTCCGGCGATGGGGCGGGTCGCCAAAATGATGACGGCAAACCAGAGCGTGCCCATCAACCCGTGGATGGCGGCAAGTCCCGTACTGAAGGCCGTGACGGGCACGTCCGCCGGAATGAACTGCGGCAGGAAACTGACGTAGAAGACGCCGATCTTGGGGTTGAGAAGATTGGTCATGAGCCCGCGCCAGAACCAGCCCGCGCTGGCGCTCTGGCTTGCGGCCGCTTCCGCAGCCGCCTTTTCCAGCTGCGCCGGGTCGGCTGGACGCAGGGCGGCGCGCACCATCTTCAGACCCAGCCAGATGAGATAGGCTGCACCGGCAAACTGCATCACCCGGTATGCCGCTTCCGAGACCGCCAGCAGCGCGCCCAGTCCTACGGAGGCGGCAAAGCCCCAGGTCACGACACCGGCGGAGATGCCAAGCCCGGCGGCAAAGGCTTGTTTCGGGCCTTCCACCGTTGCGGTGCGCAGGACCAGAGCCGTGTCCAGCCCCGGCGTCAGCGTCATGAGTGCAGCTGCAATCGAAAAGGCAATGATGGCTGAAACCGGGTCCATAGCTGTCTCCGTATGCCGGCAGGGCAGGTGGTCATATTGCAGCTTTGGCGGAGGCGTCCAAGTGAGAAAACTTCAGTTTTCTCAACCCGCACGATCTAGAGGTTCTGTCAGCAGCGCTTCGGCGCGCGGGGAAAGCGGGCAGCCGCGCGCCTTCAAAAGGGCAATGGCTTCCCGCGTCAGCGCCTTGTTGGCGGTGTTGCCGGTAAAGGTGGTGGAGGAGTTTGCAAACTCGATGCAGATGTTCTGCGTGCCGATCGTGTGCCGGTAGTCCACCCGCGAGATGTTGCCGTAGGGCTCAGTACGGGTGCGGATGACCTTGCATTCCACGTGGTCAGGGTGAAACACCAGCCTGGGATTGATCGAATTGGTCGAGCGCGCCAGCCATGGCACGTATTTGCGCCCCGAGAACCCTGCCACCAGCGGAATGATGTAGCTGCCGTTGTCCTGCGTGATCCTTGCTGCCTTGGCCCTGTCTAGACGGCTTTTGACCACGAGGTAGAAGACGCCGAAGAACATCGCAAAGCACGTGACGAACAGCGCGATGAAGAGGGCAAGTTCCATGCGGCGGTCCTTTCACCGGGCAGACGGCGCGATGGCGGGTGCTTGAAGCGCTACAAGCAACCTTAAAAACCGGCCGCAGGACAAATCTGCCTGCGGCCAGCGTTATCAGATCAGACGCGTTCGATTGCCACGGCGATGCCCTGGCCGACGCCGATGCACATGGTGGCGAGCGCCAGCGAGCCGCCGGTCTTGGCGAGCTGCAGCGCCGCTGTGCCGGCAATGCGGGCGCCGGACATGCCCAGCGGATGGCCGAGCGCGATGGCGCCGCCGTTCGGATTAACGCGGGCATCATCATCGGCGATGCCGAGGTCGCGCAGCGTGGCAAGGCCCTGCGAGGCGAAGGCCTCGTTCAGTTCGATCACCGACAGCTTGTCCTGGGTAAGGCCGAGGCGGGCCAGCAGCTTCTTGGAAGCCGGGGCCGGTCCGATGCCCATGATGCGCGGCGGCACGCCGGCAGTAGCACCGCCCAGAATGCGGGCGATCGGGGTCAGGCCATAGCGCTTGGCAGCTTCCGCCGAGGCGATGATGAGCGCGGCTGCACCATCATTCACGCCCGACGCGTTGCCCGCCGTCACCGAGCCGCCGGCGCGGAACGGCGCCCTGAGTGCGGACAGCGCCTCGATCGTCGTCTCGCGGGGATGCTCGTCCTTGTCCACCACCTTCGGCTCGCCCTTGCGCTGCGGGATCATCACCGGGGTGATTTCCTCGGCAAGGCGGCCATTGGCCTGTGCGGCTGCGGCCTTCTGCTGGCTGCGCAGAGCGAAGGCGTCCTGATCGGCACGGGAGATGCCATAGTCTTCGGCCACGTTCTCTGCCGTCTCCGGCATGGAATCGATGCCATACTGCGCCTTCATCAGCGGGTTGACGAAGCGCCAGCCGATGGTGGTGTCATAGACGGCATTCTCACGGGCAAAGGCGGCATCGGCCTTGGGCATGACAAAAGGCGCACGCGACATGCTTTCTACGCCGCCTGCGATGATCAGTTCTGCTTCCCCGGCCTTGATGGCGCGGGCAGCGGCGATCACCGCATCCATGCCCGAGCCGCAAAGCCGGTTCATGGTGGTGCCCGGCACTTCGACTGGCAGGCCTGCCAGCAGCAGGCTCATGCGTGCCACGTTGCGGTTGTCCTCGCCTGCCTGGTTTGCACAGCCGAAGATCACCTCATCTACCGCACCCCAGTCGACACTGCGGTTGCGGTCCATCAGCGCTTTCAGAGGAATGGCGCCCAGATCGTCGGCACGCACGCTTGCCAAAGCACCGGCATAGCGGCCGATGGGCGTGCGGATGTAGTCACAGATATATGCGTCGGTCATCATCAAAGCTCCGGAACGATCAGGTCTGCCACGGGGCCATCCAGATGCAGCTTTGCACCGGTCTGGGCCTGCAGCGCTTCGAGCGTCAAGGCTGGCAGTTTTTCACGCAGGATGAAATGCCCCTTTTCGATGTCTATGACGGCAAGCGACGTATAGACACGGGTGACGCAGCCGACGCCGGTGAGCGGCAGGGAGCAACGCTCCACCAGCTTCGGCTTGCCGTCCTTGGTGACATGATCGGTGATGACGGCAACGCGCTTGGCTCCGTGCACCAGATCCATCGCCCCGCCAACGGCTGGCACGCCCTTCGGGCCCGTGGACCAGTTGGCAAGGTCGCCGTTCTCCGCCACTTCATAGGCGCCAAGGATGGCTACATCCAGATGGCCGCCGCGCACCATGGCGAAGCTGTCGGCATGGTGGAAGAAGGCAGCGCCTGGCTTCAGCGTCACCGCTTTCTTGCCCGCGTTGATCAGGTCCCAGTCCTCTTCTCCTTCCGCGGGCGCTTCGCCGAAGCCGAGGAGGCCGTTCTCTGTGTGGAAGATGGCCTCGCGGCCCGGCGGCTGGAACTTGGCCACCATCTCGGGAAAGCCGATGCCAAGGTTCACATAGGCGCCATCGGTGATGTCCTGCGCGGCGCGCCAGGCAATCTGGGCGTTGGAGAGCTTGCTGGTCATGGGTGATGGGCTCCTGCGCGGTTGAGGGCTTCCTCCTGCTGCGGGGAGGGCACCTCCACGATCATGTCGACGAAAATGCCGGGGGTGATGACCGCCTCCGGATCGATGCTGCCAGCCTCGACGGCGTGGCTCACCTGCGCAATGGTGCAGGCCGCGGCCATGGCCATGATCGGGCCGAAGTTGCGTGCGGCCATCCGGTACGTGAGGTTGCCGTAAGGATCGCCAGCCTCTGCCTTGATCAGCGCAAAGTCAGCCTTCAGCCAACGCTCCTGCACATAGTGGCGGCCATCAAACTCGGCCACCGGCTTGCCCTTGGCCAGATCCGTGCCATAGGCGGTGGGGGTGTAGAAGGCGGGAATGCCTGCGCCGCCGGCGCGGATGCGCTCGGCCAGCGTGCCCTGCGGCACCAGCTCCAGCTCGATCTTGCCGGACAGATACAGCTCGGTGAAGACGCGCGGATCGGCAGAGCGGGGAAGGAGCAGACCATCTTGGCGACCATGCCCTGCTCGATGAGCGCGGCAATGCCAACATGGCCGTTTCCGGCGTTGTTGTTGATGACCGTCAGGTTCTTCGGGCTGCCCGTTGCAAGGTAGCGGTCGATGAGGGCGTGAATGAGCTCAATCGGCGCGCCAGAGCCGCCGAAGCCGCCGATCATCACCGAGGCGCCATCGGGAATGCCGGCGACGGCCTCCGCAAGCGTGGCAATTCTCTTGTCCATGAATATCCTCCCTGGGAGACTTCCGGGCAGGAAGCTACGCTGCCTTGTGACGGCAGGAAACGGCTTTGTGCGGATGTTGACTTTTGTTCAATTTGCGTAACTTCTTGTGCGCATGTTGAACAAGACGGATTTCATCGCCTCCCTCGCCAAGGGGCTCAGCGTGCTGGAAGCCTTCCGGGCGGACCGTTCGCGCTTGTCCATCACAGATGTGGCCGAGGCAACGGGGCTGGACCGGGCCACCGCCCGCCGCTGTCTGCTCACCCTGCATGAGACGGGCTATGCCGATTATGACGGCAAGTTCTTCACGCTGACGCCGAAGGTGCTGCGCCTTGGCATGGGTGCGCTGGCTGCCCTGCCTCTGGCTCAGGTCGTGCAGCCCTGGCTGGATCAGCTTTCCGAACAGATCGGCCAGTCGGCCTCGGTTGCGATCCGTGATGAGTTGGAAATTGTTTATCTGGCCCGCGCTGCGCAGCGCCGGGTGATGTCCATCGGCTTGATGCCAGGTTCGCGCCTGCCGGTGCATTGCACCTCCATGGGCCGTGTGCTGCTGGCGGCGATGCCCGAGGCGGAGGCTGCTGCCCTGATCGAGCGCTGTGACCTGACCCCGCGCACCCCGCGCAGCCTGACGACGCCGCAGGAGATCATGGCCCGTGTCGCCGAGGC
This sequence comes from Pannonibacter phragmitetus, assembly GCF_050510895.1. Classification (GTDB taxonomy): domain Bacteria; phylum Pseudomonadota; class Alphaproteobacteria; order Rhizobiales; family Stappiaceae; genus Pannonibacter; species Pannonibacter phragmitetus_B. Next base: position 519,282 of record NZ_JBNINT010000001.1, read on the forward strand.
GCGGGCGCTGGGCTATGCCATCATCGATCAGGAGGTGGAACTGGGCCTGCGCTCCATCGCCGTGCCGGTCTATTCTTCACGCGGTCAAGTGGTGGCGGCCCTCAACGTGGGGCTCGCGGCCGTGCAGGCCAGCGCAGAGGAACTTCCAGGCCTTTACTTGCAGCCCCTGCTGAAGGTTCAGGAGGGGCTGCGCCGCGTCATCCGCTGACGTTTATTTGGGCATCCGCGCCAGCGCATCGGCGAAATAGGGCCGGAAGCCTTCCGGATGCTCAGACATGGGAAAGTGGCCCAACTCCGGCATGATGGTGAGCGTTGCGCCGGGAATGGCATCGGCGGTACGCTTTGCGTCTTCCGGCGTACAGGTCATGTCATATGCGCCGGCCATCACATGCACGGGGGCTTTGGCGGTGTCGATCTTGCCCAGAAGCGGGATCAGGCTGTCATCGCGGGTGTAGAAGGACAGATCCCCCGGAACACGCCCGGTCCCGACTGCCGGAACATCCAGAGCGTCCAGTTGCGCTCCTTCGCAGGCGCGTAAGGGGAAATGTTGGTGGAGACGAGGGCCGCCCCCATCTCGCCGCCGTGGGCGTCGGGCCTGTCGAACCAGTCAATATCATACCACGCGGGCTGGAAGTCCGACGCCTCGATGGCAATGAAGCCTGCAAAAAACCCCGGATGCCTTGCCGCGATCTGCAGGGCAATGCGCCCGCCCATGGAGCAGCCCGCCAGAACGGGCCGCTTTAGCTTCAGCGCAGCACAGACGGCCAGAACCGTCTCGATATAGGCTTCCGTCGTCAGCAGGTACTCTTCCCGCTCGAAGCCTTCCGGTGGCAGGGACTTGCCGTGCCAGGGCATATCGAAAGCGTGGAAGCAGTTCTCCGCCGTCAGCCCGGCATCATTGAGAACGTGCCGCCACTGGCGGGTGTCGGCGCCAGCCGTATGCAGGCACAGAACGGGGCGTCCCTCGCCAGCCGTTTCCACATAGATGCGCTGGGCCCGGCCTTCGATGGTGAGGTTGAGGTAGCGGCCCGTGATGGGTTCAAAGCTCATGCTGCACTCCCTTGCGCGGCAGGGCGAGGACTTCCTTGATGAAACGCAGGTTCTTGACGAGGCTCAGCATGTCGCCGTCGATGCGGCCGCGGCCTGTCTTCACCAGCGCGAAGATGTCGTGAAAGCCGGGCTTGGGATGCATCTGCCAGAACTCGTTCAGCGCCTCCCGGTCCGTGCGGAAGGCAAAGCGCCAGGGCGTCTTGCGGCTGGGGCCGGGCACCACTTTCACCAACTGTCCATCGCGGAACGTCAGATAGATCTCTTCGCCGTCAATCTCGATGAGAACCGTCTCGCAAAACAGCTGCCCCAGCCGCAAAAGATCCGGCCTTGCGGCAATCGCCTGCGTCAGCCCTTCAAATACCGTGATCATGCTCATGTCTGCGTTCCGTCCTCCCGCATAGCTCAGGGCAAAGGCTCGCCGCTGCGGGGCACTGCTGCAATGATGCTGCCGGTATGTGCTGATACCGGGCAAGGCCTGCACAGGTTTCGGGCTTGCCTGGCGCCACCTCAGTCCTGAGTATCGGCCCATACCCGCGCCGTCATTGGCGCAGCCCGGACCGGGGCGGATAGTTCTGCCACGGGAGGCGCGGCGCAGTTCCTGCACCCGCCGCCGCGAGGGAGGTTCGCATGAGCAGTGTCACGATTGAGAATGTCACCGGAGTGGTGATCGAGTCCCTGGGCAAGCATGGCCCGATTACAGAGCGCAACAGGGAGATCATGACCTCCCTCATCCGTCATCTGCATGATTTTTGCCGGGACGTGAAGCTGCAGCACCACGAGTTCATCGCCGCTTGCCAGTATTTGGCCCGCGCCGGTCAGGTCTGCGACGACAAGCGTCAGGAGTTCATTCTGCTGGGCGATATTCTCGGTGTCGAGGTGCTGTGCGACATGCTGACCAACACGGTAGATGGCGCAGAAAGCGAGTCCACCGTGCTTGGGCCCTTCTACCGGGAGCATCCGCCGGTTCTGCCCAAGGGCGCGACCACCGCGCAGACCCACTTTGACGGCGAGGAGACCGTCTATGTGGAGGGTTATGTGCGTGACGCGGAAGGCACGCCGGTGGCTGGTGTCACCATTGATATTTGGGAAGATGCGCCCAACGGTCTTTATGAGAACCATGATCCGGCCCAGCCGGACTTCAACCTGCGTGGCCGCTTCGAGACCGACGAGAACGGCCACTATGCCATGCGCGCCCTGCGCCCGGTTCCCTATCCGATCCCGGACAACGAGACGGCCGGAGAATTGCTGCGCATGATGGGGCACCACCCGAACCGGCCGGGCCACTTGCACATGCTGCTGGCCAAGGATGGCTACCGTACGCTCGTCACGCAGATCTACGATTCCGAGTCCCGCTGGCTGGACGAAGACTCCGTCTTTGCCGTCAAGGACAGCCTGATCGGCACCTTCGAGCCGGGCCGCGCCGAACACGGCACCGACCTATACCTGCGCTTCGACTTCGTGCTGAAGGACGCTGCCGCTGAACAGCAGATTGCTGCCGAATAACGGGCAGAAGCTGAGCGAAAACAAGGGCCGCCCCGGCATCTGCGGGGCGGCCCTTTATGTTTGTGCTGCCGCCTGGATAGCCATTCTGTGCATCGCAACATATGAATTACTTCACAATTCACGTTTTCTGCATCATGCTCTCCCGCGTGCAGAGGGGAGACTGCCGGACATGAATATCAAGCAATTGGAGTATTTCATCGCGCTGGCGGAGGAGCTGCATTTTGGCCGGGCGGCGGAGCGGCTTGGCATGGCACAGCCGCCACTGTCGCGCCAGATCAAGCAGATCGAGGAAGACCTTGGCGCGCTGCTGTTCAACCGGGGGCGCAATGCCATCACGCTGACGCAGGCCGGAGAGCGGCTTTATGCGCGTGGTACGGCGCTGCTCTCCGAGTTTGCCGACATCAAGCTGGAGATCCGCCGCATTGGCCAGGGGCGGAAGGGCGGCTGCGCATCGGCTTTGTCGGCTCAGCTACCTACGGCCTGTTGCCTGCGGTTCTCAAGAGTTTCCGCGCAGCCTGTCCGCAGGTCAGCCTCAGCCTCTATCCGATGAACAACGGCGACCTGCACCGGGCCTTGGTGCGCCGGGAGATCGACATTGCCATCGCCCGCCCGGCCATCGAGGATGCCGAGGTTATCAGCCGCAAGCTTGTGGATGAGGAACTTGTGGTGGCCGTGCCCGAAGCGCTGGATCTGCCCACGCGGCCCATCCGCCTTCCACAATTGCAGGATGAGACCTTCATTCTCTATCCGGAAACCCCGCGCCCTTCCTTTGCTGACTTTGTTTTGAAAGCCTGCAGCGATGCAGGAACAGAGGTAACGCGCCGCGTCTTCACCATGGATCTGCAAACTGCGCTGGCGCTTGTCTCCGTGGGGGAGGGGTGACCATCGTGCCGAAATCCGTCGGCGCGGTGCAGCGCAACGGCATCCGCTTTCACGCACTGGAGGGCTTTGCGGCGCGCACTGCCATTTCGGTCAATCACCGCCTGGATGAGCAGGGCATCCACGTGCACAACTTCGTCGTTACCGCCCAGAAAGTGGCGCGCAAGCTGATCTGATACCAATGCTCGATGAGCTTGGCTTGTCGAGCATGGGTTAAGCCCGTGCGGCGCTTGAGCAATTTCAAGGCGTGATGCGTCAGCATCGAAAGCCTTGGTATGAGCGTCACTGACCAGCGATGGCCGTCTGATGCCGTGTGCGGTCACGGCGGTAGAAGGCAACCTTGTCCGCGTCCAGCGCAACGCCGATGCCAGGACCTTGCGGAATGGCAACGGTGAAATCCTGATAGTGAAGGGGTTCTGCGAGAATATCCTCGGTCAGAAGCAGCGGGCCGAAGAACTCGGTGCCCCATTGCAGCACGGGAACAGTGGCGAAAAGCTGCAAGGCGGCAGCGGTGCCCAGCCCGCTTTCCAGCATGGTGCCGCCGTAGAGCTCGATCCCGGCCGCGCTGGCGATGGAGATGACGTCCCGCGCCGGTGCCAGCCCGCCGGACTGACAGACCTTCACCGCATAGACATCCGCCGCCGGACCAGCCATGGCGACCCGCATGGCATCCCCCGGCCCTTGCAGCGCCTCATCGGCCATGACGGCGATCTCGTAGCCATCCGTCAGCTTGCGCAGGGCGGAAAGTTCATCCCGGCCCACCGGCTGCTCCACAAGAATGCAGCCTGCGTCCTGCAATCCCTTCAGGCCCCAGCGGGCATCCTGCAGGCTCCAGGCCTGATTGACATCGACCCGCACCGTACCGCGCCCGCCAACTGCCTTGGCAATGGCGGCTACATGGGCAATGTCGTCGCGGACCGCGCGCTTGCCGATTTTAAGCTTGAAATCCCGGTGCCGCCGCTCGTCCAGCATCCGCTCCGCCTCGGCAATGTCTGTGGCGCTGTTGCCGGAAGCCAGCGTCCAGGCGACAGGCAGCCGCTCGTGGATGGCGCCGCCAAACAACGCTGAAACAGGCACGCCAAGCCTACGGGCAAGGCCATCCCACAGCGCCGTCTCGACGCCCGCACGGGCAATCGGATTGCCGCGCACGGTCTTGTCCATGAGCGCCCGCAGAGTCGTGATGCGGTTGCCGTCTTCTCCCTTGAGGGCTGGCGTAATATAGCTGTCGATAGCCAGCTTGATGCTCTCCACGCTCTCCGGCCCGTAGGAAAGCCCGCCGATGGAAGCCCCTTCGCCAAGGCCTTCCGAACCATCGGAAAAGCGGATGCGCACCAGCACCACTGACTGCGACTGCATGGTCGTCATCGACAGCACATGCCCGCGGATCGTCGGCACGTCGACGATGATGGTCTCGATCATCTCGATCCTGGCGGGATGGGAAAGGGCAGTCACGGTCATGATGGGCCTGTTATCGTTGTGCATCGGCCAGAGCATCAGCCTCTGGTCGGGCCCTGTCCAATACCTCACGGGTTTGACGCGATACCGGCCTGGCAGGCTCCACTGCCTCTACTGCCGCTAGTTCTGTCATCGCACTGCGGCAGAAAACCAGCATACTAGCATATGAGATTCGGCAGTTTGGCCGCCCGAGGCCCCGCAACGGAGAGGCCGTCCAGGCCTATTGTTGAGATTCCTGCAATTTAATTTAGCTTCCGAAGTAATTTTATTACCGAATGGCGGCTGAAGTGCGGTTCCGGCGGTCTCGATTTGCTGCGAGAAACGCCAAACTTTCCAACCTTGCCAGGCTATTCGGGCAAGGTTGCGCAAGATTGTTGCGTAGAAGCGATTGTTGAGAAAAATCTTGATAAAGAGGGCGCGTATTTTCTTGCGCAGTGCGCTAGTGTGTCTCATCAAGCTCCTTGTGGTTCATGCAATCCGTCTGCAGCAGAAGGGTGAAATGGCCTTGGGGCTGGGGGACGGAAAAGCCATTTTCTATATCGAGGTACGGGATGAAGATTGGATCACCGCGCGAGGTCATTGACGGGGAAGCGCGCGTCGCGATGACCCCCGACAGTGCCGCGCAACTGCAGAAGCTCGGCTACAGCTGTGTCATCGAAAGCGGGGCAGGCAAAGCCGCCGGTTTTTCTGATGAGGCCTACCGCAAAGCCGGTGTGGAAGTTGCAGCTTCGGCTGCAGACCTTTTCGCCGCTGCGGACATCATCGCCAAGGTGCGCCCGCCGCTGGACAGCGAAGTTGCGCTGCTTGGCGAAGGCAAAACGCTGATTTCCTTCTTCTATCCGGCGCAGAACAAGGAGCTGCTGGAAAAGGCGAAGGCCACCGGCGCCAATGTGATCGCCATGGACATGGTGCCGCGCATCTCGCGCGCCCAGAAGATGGACGCCCTGTCCTCCATGGCCAACATCGCCGGCTACCGCGCCGTGATCGAGGCTGGCAACAACTTCGGCCGCTTCTTCACCGGCCAGGTGACGGCTGCAGGCAAGATCCCGCCCGCCAAGGTGCTGATCATCGGCGCAGGTGTTGCCGGTCTTGCCGCCATCGGCACCGCCACCTCGCTGGGTGCAGTCACCTATGCCTTCGACGTTCGCCCGGAAGTGGCTGAACAGATCGAATCCATGGGCGCCGAGTTCGTCTATCTCGACTTCGCCGATCAGGTGCAGGACGGCGCGGCCACCGGTGGCTATGCAGCTCCCTCCTCGCCGGAGTTCCGCGAAAAGCAGCTGGAGAAATTCCGCGAGCTGGCGCCGGACATGGACATCGTCATCACGACGGCGCTCATCCCGGGCCGCGATGCGCCCAAGCTGTGGCTCGCCGACATGGTTGCGGCCATGAAGCCGGGTTCGGTCATCATCGACCTTGCAGCCGAGCGTGGCGGCAACTGCGATCTGACCGTCGCCGACCAGCGCGTCGTCTCGGACAATGGCGTCATCGTCATCGGCTACACGGATTTCCCGAGCCGCATGGCCGCCCAGTCCTCGACGCTTTATGCCACCAACATCCGTCACATGATGACCGACCTGACCCCCGCCAAGGACGGTCAGGTTGTGCACAACATGGAAGATGACGTGATCCGCGGTGCGACCGTCGCTTTCAAGGGCGATATCACCTTCCCGCCTCCGCCGCCGAAAGTGCAGGCCATCGCCGCACAGAAGCCGAAGGAAAAGGCCAAGGAACTGACGCCGGAAGAAAAGCGGGCGCAGGAAGTGGCTGCCTTCAAGGCGCAGACGCGCAATCAGGTGGCGCTGCTCGCTGGCAGCGGTGCCCTCATCCTGCTGGCCGGCCTTTTCGCTCCGGCAAGCTTCATGAGCCACTTCATCGTCTTCGTGCTGTCCTGCTTCGTCGGCTTCCAGGTCATCTGGAATGTCTCGCACTCGCTGCACACGCCGCTGATGGCCATCACCAATGCCATCTCCTCGATCATCATTCTGGGTGCTCTGATGCAGATCGGCTCTGGCAGCTTCCTGGTGATCCTGCTGGGCGCGCTGTCAGTGTTCATGGCCGGCATCAACATCTTCGGCGGGTTCATGGTGACCCGGCGCATGCTTGCCATGTTCCAGAAGTCGTAAGAGGGCGGGAGAAACACGATGGAATATGGTTTCACCACAGCCGCTTACGTTGTTGCGGCAGTACTTTTCATTCTCTCGCTGGGTGGCCTCTCGGGGCAGGAAAGCGCCAAGCGCGCCGTCTGGTACGGCATCGCCGGCATGGGCCTTGCTGTTGCTGCAACGCTCATCGGGCCGGGCTCCGGTCTCTGGGTCCTGTCCGTGCTGCTGATCGCCGCTGGCGGCGTCATCGGCTGGATCGTGGCTCAGCGCGTCCAGATGACCGAGATGCCGCAGCTTGTGGCGGCCATGCACTCGCTGGTCGGCCTTGCGGCGGTCTTCATCGGTTACAACGCCCACATCGAACTGGTGCGCGTTCTGGCCATGGACGAGGCCGCCCGTGCCTCGCTCGAAGGCTTTGCCGCCGTGCTGGCCCACAAGAATGGCGTCGAGCAGGTCATCCTCAAGGTCGAGGTGTTCCTCGGCGTCTTCATCGGTGCAGTCACCTTCACCGGCTCCGTCATCGCCTTCGGCAAGCTGGCCGGCAAGGTGGATGGCAAGGCGAAAAAGCTGCCGGGCGGCCATGTGCTGAACGCCAGCGCGGCGATCCTCTCGCTCATCTTCCTGTTCATGTATGTGAATGGCGCGGGCGTGTGGACGCTGATCCTGATGACGCTGCTGGCCTTCTTCATCGGCTACCACTTGATCATGGGCATCGGCGGCGCCGACATGCCGGTGGTCGTGTCGATGCTGAACAGCTACTCGGGCTGGGCAGCGGCTGCCATCGGCTTCTCGCTGTCGAACGATCTGCTGATCGTCGTCGGCGCGCTGGTGGGCTCCTCGGGCGCGATCCTGTCCTACATCATGTGCAAGGCCATGAACCGCTCCTTCGTGTCGGTCATCCTGGGCGGCTTCGGCGGCACCACGGGTCCGGCCATGGAAATCGCGGGCGAGCAGATCGCCATCGATGCGGAAGGCGTGGCTTCGGCCCTCAACGATGCGGACAGCGTCATCATCGTTCCGGGCTACGGCATGGCCGTGGCGCAGGCGCAGCAGGCCGTGTCGGAACTGACCCGCAAGCTGCGGGCCGCCGGCAAGGAAGTGCGCTTCGCCATTCACCCGGTGGCAGGCCGTCTGCCGGGCCACATGAACGTGCTCCTCGCCGAAGCCAAGGTGCCCTACGACATCGTGCTGGAAATGGACGAGATCAACGATGACTTCCCGAACACCGACGTGGTGATCGTCATTGGCTCCAATGACATCGTCAACCCGGCAGCTCAGGAAGACCCGAACTCGCCAATCGCCGGTATGCCCGTTCTGGAAGTGTGGAAGGCCAAGCAGGTCTTCGTCTCCAAGCGCGGTCAGGGCACGGGCTATTCCGGCATCGAGAACCCGCTGTTCTACAAGGAGAACACGCGCATGTTCTACGGCGACGCGAAGAAGTCCGTCAGCGAACTGCTGCCGATGATCAAGTAAGATCCCTAAACCGGATCACCCAGGGCGGAGCGGGCAACCTCTCCGCCCTTTGTTTTTGGTTGGGGGCGATCTGACCAGCCTGGGTCTTGCCACCGCTCCAGTTCAAGGCAGGGATTCGTCCCGGACGAAGCGAAGCGGAGATCCGGGAACCACTCGTTTCCAGAGCGGTGAGACTGTCTTGCATAGGGATGGTAGGCGTTGGCCGGAAGGCTCAGCACACAGGCCTCTCAGCAAGCGAGTGGTCCCCAGGTCTGCGCGTCGCTTCGCCCGGGGCGACCGCCTGAGCTGGATTGCAGGCAGTGCGCCGCTCACACGTGAGGGGGACGCTGGCGCTAACAGTTGCAGTCTGTTGCGTAGCGCTTCAGACCCGTCCCTCTTACGCCGAAGCCCCTCGCAGCAACCGGAAGCCTGTGTCGAGGCGGGTGGGGGTGGGGGTGCCGTGGAAGCGGGAGAGGATCATGGCGGCGGCTTGTTCGCCGATGCCTGTACGGCCGGATTCGATGGTGGTGAGCGGGCAGGGCAGCTGCTGGCCGATGTCGAGGCCGTTGAAGCCGCAGATGGCAATGTCTTCCGGCACATCAAGGCCTGCTGCCATGCAGTGGAAGATGCCGCCGACGGCCATGTCGTCGTTGGAATAGCATATGGCTTGCGGCCGTTCCGGGGCCTCTGCCAGAAGCCGGGCGGTTAGTTCCCGGCCAAGCGCCACGGAAGAGGGAGCAGGGGCGGTGAGTTCAGCGGTGATGCTGGCGCCGGTCTCTCTTGCGGCAGCGAGGAAGCCCTCCCGCCGCTTTCCGGCGCGCCGGTCGGCCTCAAGATCGTGGCCGATATAGGCGAGGCGTTCATAGCCCCGGCCAGTCAGGTAGTAGCCGATGGCTTTGCCTGCCTGCACCTGTGAAATTCCGGCGGCCATGTCGATGGGCTCGATGTCGCAATCCATGATCTCGACAATGGGCACATCCGCCTGCTCCAGCATCTTGCGGCTGATATCCGTCAGGCCCGCCGTGCCGATGACGAGCGCAGCCGGGCGCCAGGCAAGGATGGTGCGGATCATCACCTCCTCGCGCTCCGGCAGGTAATCGGAGACGCCGAGAATCGTGTGGTATCCGGCAGCGGTCAGCTTGCCTTCCAGCCCCTGCAGAACCTGCGGAAACACGTTGTTGGTGAGGGAAGGGACGATGACGCCGATCTGGTTGGAGGCAGATCCCGCCAGTGATCCGGCAATCCGGTTGGGCAGATAACCGAGCTGCTGGGCCGCCTCTGCCACCTTCTTTTGCGTTTGCGGGGCCACATTGGCGCCATTGCGCAGCGCCCGCGAGGCGGTGATCTCGCTGACACCGGCAAGTTCCGCCACCTGACTGAGCTTCACACGCTTCATGCTGCATCATCCGCAAGGACTTGGCTGATGGTTGGAGAATGTCAGAAATGATCAGCGCTGTCATTTGCAGAATTTGCGGAAACGAGCGGATTCTCGCTGAAAATGTAGTTCCATTATGATCGGATTTGATGGATTGACAGCGCTGTCATGAGTGCATTACCGTTTCCGCATGCTGGTCTGGGAGGACCGGCGCGCAAGGGCCGGGATGCTGCCGCATGAAAAGCGTGGCGTCCGGAACTTGCCAGATCGGGTCTGCCCGGCCGGGAGAGGCGGGGCGCGTCTGTCCGGTGGTCCGGGCAGGCAATCAGGAGGAAAACCGCCGTGTTTCATTTCAGAAATCTGATGCTTGCTGCCAGTGCGCTGGCGCTCACCGCAGGTGCTGCACAGGCTCAGGAAGTCATTACCGTCGCCCACGCCATTTCCGCCCAGTCGCATTACGGTGCTGGCGCGCGCGCCTTCATCGCCAAGCTGGAAGAGCTGTCTGGCGGCAAGTACACCGGCAAGGAAGCCCCGGCCAGCACCCTCGGCGGCGAGCGTGACATGATCGAAGGCCTGCAGATCGGCTCCATCGACGTGGTGATCACGTCCAGTGGTCCGCTTGGCAATTTCGTGCCGGAAGTCTATGCCCTCGACCTGCCGTTCCTCTTCCGTGACTATGCCCATGCCCGCAAGACACTGGATGGTGAAGTTGGACAGGAGCTGCTGGCCAAGATCAGCGAGAACAATCTCGTTGGCCTTGCCTGGTCGGAGAATGGCTTCCGCCACATCACCAACTCCAAGAACGCCATCGCAGCGCCCGATGATCTGAAGGGCCTCAAGGTGCGCACCATGGAAAACAAGGTGCACATGAAGGCCTTCACGGACATGGGTGCCGCACCGACGCCGATGGCCTTCCCGGAAGTCTTCGCCGCCCTGCAGCAGGGTGTCGTGGACGGGCAGGAGAACCCGATCCCGGTGATCACCGCTTCCAAGTTCTGGGAAGTGCAGAAGTACATCTCGCTCACGGGCCACGTTTACTCTCCGGCCGTCGTGCTGGCCTCGCCCATCCGCATGGATGCCCTGAGCGAGGAAGAGCGTGGCTGGTTCATGGAAGCGGCCAAGGCCTCTGTCGCGGCCACCCGCGCCGAAGTGGACAAGCAGGAAGCCGAAGGCGTGAAGCTGATGAAGGACAACGGCATGGAAGTGACCATGACCGTGGACAAGGAAGCCTTCGCCAAGATCGCTGAGCCGTCCTACGAGATCTACACCAGCCAGTATGGCCCGGAGATGATCGAGCGCATCCGCGCCGTTCAGTAAGGCTTTTCCAGCGGTCCGGGTATAGCCGGGCCGACCTCAAGACACCCCGGCGGGCTGCCGGCCGTTATGCGCCGGCAGCCCGTTCCCTTCCGCTCGGGTGAGGCGTCATCATGTCCTTCCTTCTCAAAATCGATGAAATCCTGTCGGAAACGGCCTTGCGGCTGGCGATGGCGTTTCTGGTCATCGCCACGGTCATGGCGCTTTATCAGGTGACGACCCGCTTCGTCTTCGGCACGCCCTCCACCTGGTCGGAAGTTGCGGCCCGTTCCGCGATCATCTGGTGTGTTTTCCTTGGCGCGGCCGGTGCCATCCGCAGCGGCTCGATGATCTCGATGGAGATTGTCCAGCGCTCGCTGCCCCGCCGCCTCGGCCTTGCCCTCTATCAACTGGCGATGCTGCTCTCCTTCATCTTCTTTGTCATCCTGTTCTGGCAGGGCTGGAACATGACCGGGCGGGTGGTGCGCCAGACGCTTGCAGCCCTCGAGATTTCCATCGCCTGGGTCTATGCCGCGCTGCCGGTGGGGGCTGTGTTTGCCTGCATTGCCATACTTGGCGCCATGCTGCGCGCCGCACGCGATGGCATGCCGGGTGACGCGCCGGTGGAAGGAGCGCAGGGATGAACGCCGTCATTGCTGTATCGCTTCTGGTCTTTTTCTTCATGGGCGTGCCGATTGCCATTGCCATCGGCCTTGCCTCCATTGCCGGCATTCATTTCGGCAGCAATCTGCCGCTGCTGCTCGTGGCGCAGCGCATGTTCGTCGGGCTGGACAGCTTCCCGCTGATGGCCATCCCGCTCTTCATCCTGGCTGGCAATCTGATGTCCGCAGGCGGCATTTCGCGGCGGCTGGTGGAACTGGCCAAGGCGCTGGTCGGCGGCATCCAGGGCGGGCTTGCGTGTTCCTGCGTGCTTACCTGCATGATGTTCGCCTCCGTTTCCGGCTCCTCCGTTGCCACCACCTTTGCCATCGGCTCCATCCTTATTCCGGCGATGGTGAAGCACGGTTATGGCAAGCCGCTGGCCGCTTCCATTCAGGCAAGCTCCGCCGAACTCGGCGTGCTCATTCCCCCGTCGATCCCGCTCATCCTCTATGGTGTTTCGACGGAAACTTCGGTGGGGCAGCTCTTCATCGCGGGCTTCGGCCCCGGCCTTCTGGTGGCCAGTGCGCTGATGGTGACGGTCATGATCATCTGCCGCCTGCGCGGTATCGGCATCCATGATGGTGAGGACCGGCAGGCGCTGTGGCCCGCCTTTGTCAATGCGGTTCCGGCGCTGCTGGTGCCCTTTGTCATCATCGGCGGCATCTATGCGGGCGTGTTCACGCCGACGGAGGCCTCCGTCGCCGCTGTGGCCTGTGCGCTTGTCATTGGCATGGTTTTCTACCGGGAACTGCCGCTGAAGGCGCTGCCCGGCATCCTGCGCCAGACGGTGATTTCCACCACCACCATCATGCTCATCATCTCGGCTGCGGCGCTGTTCTCCTTCCTCATTGCCCGCTCCGGCCTTCCGGGCGAGGTGGCCAACTGGATCAAGACGGTCTTCTCGGAGCCCTGGTCCTTCCTGCTGGCAGTGAACGTGCTGCTGCTGATTGTCGGCATGTTCATTGAAACGTCGGCGGCCATTCTGGTTCTGGCTCCGATCCTGACGCCGGTTGCGGTCAGCTTCGGCATCAGTCCGGTGCATTTCGGCCTCATCATCGTCGTCAATCTGGCGCTCGGCATGATCACGCCGCCACTCGGGGTCAATCTCTTTGCTGCCTGCGCCGTGGCGAAAATCCCGCTGGAGAAGATCATCCCGCAGCTCATCTGGTTCGTGCTGGTGGTGTTCTTCTGCCTGATGCTGATCACCTACATTCCGGCGATCACGCTGTGGCCGGTCGAAATCTTCATGGGGTCCTGATCATGGTTCTGAATGTTGCGGTCGTAGGGCTTGGGTCAATGGGCTACGGCATGGCGCAGTCGCTGCTGCGGGCCGGCCACAAGGTGCATGGGGCGGATGTGAATGCTGCCGCCATGGCCCGGCTGGTGGCTGAAGGCGGCCAGGCGGCCAGCGCCGCAGACACCGCGCCGCAGGCCGATGTTCTGGTGGTTGTGGTGTTGAATGCGGTGCAGACGGAAACGGTGCTCTTCGGCGCCGATGGCTGGGCGCCGCGTATGCGCAAAGGCGCCACCATCATCTCCTGCGCCACCGTTGCCCCGTCCTTTGCCAAGGACATGGCGGCCCGTTGTGCGGGCCTGGGGCTGCATTATCTGGATGCTCCGATCTCGGGCGGTGCAGCCAAGGCGGCAGCGGGCAAGTTGTCGATCATGGCTTCGGGCTCGCAGGACGCTTTCAACGGTGCAGGGCCTGCGCTCGATGCCATGGCCGAAACCGTCTTTGAACTTGGCAGCGAGCCGGGCGCAGGCTCTGCCATGAAGGCGGTCAACCAGCTTCTCGCCGGGGTGCATATTGCCGCCATGGGCGAGGCGCTGACCTTCGGCATGACGCAAGGGCTGGAGCCGGGCCACATCGTCGAGGTCATCTCCAAATGCGCAGGCACCTCCTGGATGTTCGAGAACCGGGCTCCGCATGTGGTCGATGGTGATTATGCGCCCCGCTCGGCCATCAACATCTGGCCGAAGGATCTGGGCATTGTGCTGGGCATTGCCGCGGAAGCGCGTTTTGGTGCGCCGCTGACGGCTGCTGCCCTGCAACAGTTCATGGCCGCTGCAGGCTCCGGACTTGGCGGTGAGGATGATGCAGCGGTGGCCAAGGTCTATGCCCGCAACGCCGGGCTCACCCTGCCGGGAGGCGCATGATGCTGCTTGGCTGTATTGGCGACGATTTCACCGGCTCCAGCGATCTGGCCAACACGCTGGCAAAGCAAGGCATGCGCACGGTGCAATATACCGGCGTGCCGGATGCGCCTGCCGCGCCGGATGTGGAAGCCGGTGTTGTGGCACTCAAGTCCCGCTCCATCCCTGCCGCCGAGGCTGTAGCCCTGTCGCTGAAGGCACTGGACTGGCTGAAGGCGCAGGGCTGCCGTCAGTTCCTGTTCAAATATTGCTCCACCTTCGACAGCACGGATGAAGGCAACATCGGCCCGGTGGCCGAGGCGCTGGCAGCGGCGCTGGGTGAAGATGCGGTGATCTTCTGCCCGGTGTTCCCGGCCACGGGCCGCACGCTGGTGCATGGGCATCTCTTTGTCGGAGACCGGCTGCTCAGCGAAAGCGGCATGCAGCACCATCCGCTCACCCCCATGACCGACCCGGATATCCGCCGCGTGCTCGCCCGTCAGGTGAAGGGCAGCGTCGGTCACGTGTCCTACGCAGAGGTGGCCAAAGGTGCGGCTGCCGTCGAGGCGGCGCTTCAGCGTGAGAGCGGGGCAGGGCGCGGGCTGATCGTGACCGATGCGCTGTCGGACGAGGACCTGATGACCATCGGCGAAGCCGCAGCCAGCCGCAAGCTGGTGACCGGCGGTTCCGGCATTGCCATGGGACTCCCGGCCAACTTCCGCAAGGCGGGCCTTATCAGCGGGGCTTCTTCCGGCTGGCAGGGGCAGGGCGAAGGCAGGGCGGCAGCCGTTTGCGGTTCCTGCTCTGTGATGACGCAGAAGCAGGTTGCTGCCCACAGGCAGACGAGCCCGGCCTTCGAGATTGATACAGACAAGGTGATCGCCGGGGAACTGACCGCGCAGGCGGTGGCGGACTGGTGCCTTGCGCAGGAGGGGCTGCCGCTTGCCTATTCCTCCGCAGATCCCGCCCGTGTGCGCGCCGTGCAGGAGCGGCACGGCAAGGAAAAGGCAGCCGCCGCGCTCGAAGGCTTCTTCGCGGAACTGGCGCGCTGCCTTGTGGCAGGCGGCGTTACCCGGCTGATCAGCGCAGGCGGGGAAACCTCCGGCGCCGTGGTCGAGGGGTTGAAGCCCGGCACGCTGGAAATCGGGCCGGAGATTGATCCCGGTGTGCCCGCCATGCGGGCGGGCCCTGGGCTTGTCATTGCGCTGAAATCCGGCAACTTCGGTGCGGAAGACTTTTTCGCCAAGGCCGCAAGGCGGCTGGAGGGGCAGGCATGAGCAGCGAGGCGCGCCTGAGGGAACAGATCTGCGCCATGGCCCGCTCCATTTTCGAGCGGGGTCTCACCGGCGGGTCCTCGGGCAACATATCGGTGCGCACGCAAGATGGCGGCTTGCTGGTGACACCCACCGGCAGCTCCATGGGCAGTCTTGACCCCGCCCGCCTCAGCCGTTTTGACGCCACCGGGCGCCTCATTGGCGGGGACGAGCCCACCAAGGAAATGCCGCTGCATTCTGCCTTTTATGAAACCCGCAGCACGGCGGGGGCGGTGGTGCATCTCCACTCCTGCCATTCGGTGGCCCTGTCGCTGCTGCCGGACACGGACCCGGACAACATGCTGCCGCCGCTGACGGCCTATGGCGTTATGAAGCTGGGCAAGGTGGTGATGCTGCCGTATTTCATGCCCGGCGATCCGGCCATGGGCGATGCCATTCGTGGCCTTGCGGGCAAGCGTTCCGCCGTCATGCTGGCGCATCACGGCCCCGTTGTGGCGGGCAAGGATCTGGAATCCGCTGTCTATGCCATCGAGGAGCTGGAAGAGACGGCAAAGCTTGCGCTGCTGACGCGCGGGCTCAATCCAAAGCTGCTTACGGACGCGCAGATCCGCGGTCTGGTGACGAAATTCAATGTGGAGTGGGACTGATGCCGCGTTATTCCGCCAATCTCGGCTTCCTGTGGTCCGCCCTGCCGCTGCCGCAGGCGATCCGCGCCGCAAAGGCAGCAGGCTTCCACGCGGTGGAATGCCACTGGCCCTATGAGACGCCCGCTGATGAGGTGAAGGCGGCGCTGCACGAGACCGGCCTGAAGATGCTGGGCCTCAATACCCGCCGGGGTGATGTGGCCACCGGTGACAACGGCCTTGCCGCCCTTCCGGGCCGAGAGGCAGAAGCCCGCGCCGCCATCAGTGAGGCCATCACCTATGCGGCCGCGATTGGCTGCGGCGCGGTGCATGTGATGGCGGGCAAGGCCCCGGTGACAGATGCCTCCGAAGCCACCTTCCGCGCCAATCTCACCTATGCCGCGGAACTGGCCGCACCGCACGGGCTCACCATCCTGATCGAGCCGCTGAACCGCCATGATGCGCCGGGCTACTTCCTCAGCAGCGCCGATCAGGCTCTGGCCATCATTGCTGCCGTTGGCGTGCCGAACCTCAAGCTGATGTTCGACTGCTATCACATCCAGATCCAGCAGGGCGATGTGCTGCGCCGGCTCGAAGCTGCGCTCCCTCATGTGGGCCACATCCAGATCGCCGCCGTGCCGGACCGGGGGAGCCTGACCGGGGCGAACTCGACTACCGCTGGCTCCTCCCCCGCATCGATGCCCTCGGCTGGTCCTCCCCCATTGGCGCCGAATACCGCCCGCGCGGTGGTTCCGTGGAAGAGGGGCTTGGCTGGCGCAAGGTGTGAGGATTGCTGGGCTCTGGTGAGTTCACCGCCTGCTGTAGGCGTCGAAGGTGAAGGGGCCGGATTGGGTGTTGTCGATCATTTCCAGCACGTGCCGGGGGATTTGCGCGTCTTCGGGGGTGAACAGTCCGCAGTTGCGCAGGGCGCCGGTGATGTTGAGCCTTGCAGGCGTGCGCTCCAGATAGACGCGCACGCAGCACGGCATGTGGATCTGGTCGGCTGAGACGCCGAGCTTCACACCGTGCAGGCGCGTCCAGCGCAGGGAATAGTCCGGATAGAGGATGGTCTGCGTCAACTCGATGCCGGCACTGTATTCATAGTCGGACATGAATACCCGGTCGCCAGTCAGAAGTGCTGCGCCCTGATAGCGGTAGTGGCGCAGGCAAGGGCGGTCGTGCTGGCCCATCCGCTCCAGGCGCCGGTAGAACATATGCCCGTCTTCCATCGTGAAAACGACGAGGCCACGGATGATCTTGCCCTTCTGCGACATGGAGTAGTAGTACTCATAGAACATGCCTGTCAGGTTCTGGACGCGGGCGTCGCTTAGCGTCATCACTTGATCGAAATGCTGCCGAAGGCGCCGGGTCACCGTGTCATTGCCAAGGCCGCGAATGCGGACAATCTCCGCAAACTCCTTGTGCGGCAGCATCATCTCGTAGGGCTCGACGCCGAAGTAATCGCAGATCTTGCGCATCAAGGCCGTGCGCGGCGTGGACGTGCCCGCCAGATACCGGTTCAACTGGCTGCGGTTGATGCCGAGGTCCCGCCCCACATGGGAAATGGAGGGGCGGTAGGAGCAAAGCAGGCGAAGGTTCCCGGCGATTTCGTCCATTTGCGCTCTTTGATGCTAAAAATGCACAAGAATGCGTCACTTAGTGGAAGAATGCCGAATTGTCAAGGAAACTGCGGGGTTGCACCATCTGGCAAAGGGGGAACACCATGAACCAGAGAGCTTACACCCTTGGCATCATCACCGGATCGGGCCCTGAGGCGGGTCTGGACATGTGGGCCAAGATCCTGCGCCACACACAGGACATGATGGGCTGCAGTTTCCGTGGCGATCTTGATGCGCCGCGCCTTGTTGCCGTCTCCGAGCCGGAACTCGGCCTGTCGATGGACCTGCGCGAAAACGAAGATGCCGTCTGGGCCGCGATGGAGCGGGCCGTGCGGCAGATTGCGCCGCAGGTGGATGCTTTCGCCATTGCCTGCAACACGCTGAACTGGTTCGCGCCGAAGATCGAGGTGCTGCTGGCCAAGATGGGCGCGAGTGCGCGGCTGGTGTCGTTCCAGTCCGTCGTGGCTTCCGAAATCCGGCGCTCCGGCTCTGCGCGTGTCGGGCTTTTGGGCGCGGCGCCCGTTGTCGCTCTGGATGAGTATTCCGCCTATGCAACGCTGACCCCGGTCTTTGATCTGGAGACCCCGGCCGAGCCTCAGGCGTTGCAGGGGCTTATCCACGATGTGAAGCGCCTTGGCAGCACGGATGCCTCGCTTGCGCCGCGGCTGGAGGAGATCATCCTCGCCATGGAAGCACAGACGGTGCTGCTGGCCTGTACCGAGCTTCCGCTGATCGCGCGCCCTGTTCAGGGCAAGACTCTGATCGACGTAACGGACGCGGTCGCGGCTGCGCTGGCAGGCCTTGCACTTGAGCATCACAGGGCGGCTGCGTGATGGAGCTGCTGCTTATACACACAGGTGGCACCATCGGCATGGGTGACACCGAGCACGGTCTTGCGCCCATGGCAGGGATCGTGGAAGAGGCACTGGCTGCCCGGCTGCCGCAGGGCGCTGTGCTGGCGGCGCATGTCTTCAACCCGCTTCTCGACAGCTCCAACGTTGGCCCCTCGCATTGGAATGAAATGCTGGAGACCATCGAGGCCCATCCCGGTGCGCCGGTGATCATCACCCACGGCACGGATACGATGGCCTTCACGGGCGCGGCCCTGTCTCAGGCGCTGGCGGGGCTTGGACGGCATGTGGTTCTCTGCGGCTCCATGGTGCCGCTGCATCATCATGGCGACGCAGAGGGTAATCTCGATCTCGCCATCCGGGCGGCCTTCCAGCCGGGTGAGGGCGTGTGGCTGGCCTTTGACGGAAAGCTGATGCCGGCTGAAGGGCTGGTGAAGCATGAAAGCCAGGATGCTGATGCCTTCCGCGCCACGCCGCAGCTGAAGCCGGGCCTGCCCGCCCGCCGCCGCTTTGATGACCGGCGTATCGCCGTGCTGTCCCTGTCTCCGGGTATGCCCGCTTCGATGCTGCGGGCGGCGCTCGCCGAACTGGACGGGGCAGTCCTGCGCGTCTTTGGCTCCGGCACGGCCATGTCCTGCGAGGACGTGCTTGGCGCCCTTCGTGACGCAGTGGCTGCGGGCAAGCGCATCCGCGCCGTCAGCCAATGCGAGCAAGGCGGCCTCATCCCCGGCAGTTATGCTGCCGGTGCGGGCCTGTGGTCCTGCGGCGTCGAAAACGGCGGCCTCGAAACGCCGGAAGCGGCGCTGGTACGTCTTTGGCTGAATTGAGTGGAAATATACCCCGCAGCCCCAGAAGCCGGAGACGGAATGCAGATCTGGCAGGATTATCGCTTGATTTAGGCTCCGGCACATACAATCCTGAACTGGATCTATTGTGCGGGGGAGAATTGAAGTTGCGCTCTGTTTCTGGTCTGGGTGTTCTTGTACTGGCTCTTTTCATCAGCGGTCATGCTGGGGCTCAATCGCTAAAACCTTCAGACATCAAGGGTAAAATTGACGCCAAGGTCTCAGCAGTCTCCGAATATCAGGCGCTGTTGAACGATCAAGATCCAAACCGCTCCATCGCCGCGATGGAGGTCATGCTTGAATCCGGGGACCCTAAGTTAGTCCGTATGGCGCTGGACTATGGGATCTACAGCCCTAATCCCGTGGTGCAGAGGCTGGCACTTGAGGGGTATCTTGGCGGTTCGCCCAATATGGGCA
The DNA here is from genome assembly GCF_050510895.1 of Pannonibacter phragmitetus. Lineage (GTDB taxonomy): Bacteria > Pseudomonadota > Alphaproteobacteria > Rhizobiales > Stappiaceae > Pannonibacter > Pannonibacter phragmitetus_B. Next base: position 538,819 of record NZ_JBNINT010000001.1, read on the forward strand.
TCTACACCAATGTTGAGGGTGGGGCGAAGGACGCTCGCTATAAAAACGTAATCCAAGACTATCTGCGTGGATCTGTTGATGCGGCTGGGCAAGGATATTTTCTTGCGCCAATTGGTAAGTTTAATCCGGAAACAAGATGCTATCCGAGTAAACTTCGTAACACAGCTTGTTTTTTCAATGTGTCAGATCTTGGGGCCTCAATCGAGGTGCTTGACCGAAAGGCTGCGCTGAAAATGAACGACAAGGGGGAGCTGGTCGGAGAAATCAAACTTCCCGATGTTGAGAATCCCGTCGCACTTCGTATCCCCATCAGCAACTGAGAGAACTCATGCGTCTTCTCATCGCCATTGCAGCTTGTCTTTGGCCGGTGCTTTGCCCTGCGCAATCTCTGTCCGTCGAGGATCTGCAGAAGCAGATTGATCAGGAGATGTCGAAGGGCAGCGAGTATATCGCGCTGCTAGATCATTCCGACCCAAAGCGGGCGCTGGCTGCGCTGAAGGTCATGCTGGCTTCCGGAGATCCGGAGTTGATCAAGCTTGCTGCTGACCATGGCCTGTACAGCTCAAATCCGGCTGTGCGCGCTGAGGCGCTCAAGGGCTTTCTGGCGACCAATCCCCGTATCGACATGTTCTTTTCCGAAAAGGGATCGAAAGGGGACTTCAGCCGGGCGATGGAGAACAGGTTCAAGGTCCAGCCCAATGGATCCGGCGTTGCCGCCGTCAGCATGACTGTTGGTGAATATGATCCGTCCGGGGACTGCTACATCGATAAGGGCAATGGCGGCAGATGCTGGCTTATGGTTCGTCCGGAAGTCATTCAGGTCAGGTTCGACGATAACTGGAACCAGGTCACATTCAACGACGATGCGGCTCTGGCCGGAAATGTAGACTTGGGCTGGGCTGAGCAGGTTCCTGTCCGAATACAGTTGCGATAGCTTTGCTACTCGAACCGGATGGTGTCGAGGCCGACTGTCGTGCTGTCCCATGCGGACCTGATGGTGATGAAGACCCAGCGCGCCTTCTGATTAAGCGTGATGTCGAGAATACCGTCAGGCCCCATCTCTGCGGCTGCGCCAACGCGTGTCCGCATTCCATCTTCGGTGTTGGAGAGTTCGATCACGACATTGCGGGGAATGCTCACCTCTGGCTCTGGTGTTGCGCGCATTTCAATTTTTGACAAGGTAACCGCCGTGTTCCCCTTCGCCTTGAAGGCGATGCGGTTTGGAGCGGATAGCTTAAACACATAATTTCCGGATCCGCTCAGGTTGTATTCCGAATATTTGGGGTCGATGGGCGGCAGAGAGGCGCTTGCAAGCTCAAATGGGCTCTCCTTGCTTGGCTGAGAGCTCGGGCCTGCCGGGCGCGCTTCAGACACTGCAAATCCGGAACGGCGCTTCACCCACCGGTTGACGTTCAAAAAGATCTCTTCGATCCGGATAAAGCGTCCTGATGTAGCCGAGAGAGCCTCAATAATCATGCCGGCTGGCGTCTCTCCGGAGAACAGGAGGGCGCCGCTGGTGCCTTTGAAAAGCTCACTGGTGCCATTGACGATTTCGGCATCGAATTCACGGTAGCGGCTGTGCGTTATGATCATGCCGATGCGCTCCAGTTCTCCCGACTGGCGCAGGCGCTGCAATTGAAGTTTGCTTCCATTTTCTGGCTGTGCAGAGGAATCGAGATCAGTCAACCGTAGGGTACAGCGTTTCTCGATCTCGCCCCGGACGATGCCAATGGCGAGATCCATGTCTTCCCAGAAGGGCGTCTCGACCATCGCGTTCGCGTGTACGGCCGGAACTGCAGAAAACAGCGTCACATTCCGCCTTCCTGCCGCGACATGCCCGGGCAGAATGACGTAGCAGGTCGTGCCTTCCCGGAATATGAGGCCGTGACCTTGATTCTCGCCGCTATGTACTGCCACAGTCTGTGCAAATGTAGAGGTGCAGCCTAGAGTAAGACAGGCTAATATAAATGCGATTGTGGCGGGGAGATGCATCAAATGATCCGTGCTTTTGCGATTGCGCTGGCTCTGATTCCAAATTTTGCGTTTGCAGGAGATGGAAGTAAAGTTCTTTTGACCTCGGATCCTTTTAACGAAGTTATCCGTGAGGCAGCAAAGATTTCGGGTGCCCGGCTTGTCGGGTTGATTGCAGCTGCTCCCAAAAGTGACAAGCTGAGTGTTGCTGCAAATATTCCCGCCGACTGGAAGAACGAACAGGTTTGCCTCAAGGTTGTTTCCGCCGATGGACTGTACGAGTCCTACAATTCCTACACGGTCGCACCGGATTGGGAGGGGGCGAGGTTGTCCTGCCGTATCCCAGCAAAGTTCCGGGTGATGTTCTCGATATCCCGGTGAACCTCATCTCGGGCGTTCTGCTGAAGGGCAGTTGTAACGCCGATGCGACTGAGGTGGCTCCGGTGTTCTGGGGTGAGGGGCCTCATGGCGAACTGAAGATCTTGCTGAATACATCGCGGGCCGATGAAACCTATTTGACATTCTCGGACTATCCGGATCAGCAAGAGATTGTGTGTCAGCCCGTGGATACTGCCTCAAGAACGGCGTTTGATGTGATGTGCAGCCTGCCTGAGGCCCTGGCCAGCAAAGACAGTTTGAAGGCTGTGTTTCTCTCGTTCAAGAATGGAGAAATGGGCAGGGAAGAGCAGGTCATTCTCCGGCCGGGGCTTGGACTTTGAGCAGAGGCATGCCCTCAGTGTTGAGGAGGCCCGCAGTTCTGCTGCTCATCTCTTCATCGGCTGGATTGCTCGGCTTTTCTGCCCTCCTGTTGCTATTGGCCATTTCCTCCGGCATCGGATCCGTCCGCTCAATCGTGCTGGAAGCCCAGGCCACCGGTATGGTGGTCCGGTTCTCCGGGCAGTCAAATGACTGGGCGTTCAGTGATGTAGTGGTCTGCGTACCACGCGCAAAAATCGAGCGTGCTGCGGAACGGGGCACCGGCCAATGTGATGCCCGGCGTTACGTGGAAAGCAATGAGGAAGACTTCCGTATAAACTGGAGTGCGGGGTCATCTGCACAAGTTACATCACCCTCACCCGGTGTGCTCGTGCTGGATATCACCGGGCAGGCCCGCATGCTTGACCGCACGCGTGTGATCGTGAACCGCGAAAGCTGGCTGGCAGCCGGTGCTCTGACGTTTAGCGGCATAGTTCAAATCGGCGATCAGCTTGCCTCGGGCGAGACCAAGATGATTCTGAACGGCAGTTTTGATATCCGGGAACAACCATTCTGGTCACAGAACACGGAAGTCCTCAAGCGCGGTTCGATTTGGCGTGGAGAAAGCGTTTCCATTGTCTCTTTGGCAGACGGTGCCGCCGGGAGTGTGGAAGTCTTCGGCCATATAACTCCGCTCGACACGGGTAAACCCGGCTTTGCTGTCGGGGTTGTGTCCTCGCCTGGTGATGTTCTGCTGCAACTTGGATTTTTCGGGGCTCAGGAGCCGGTTCAGGTGGCGCCAACGTGGATGGATAGGGCGTTGACGAGCCCGCTCATTCTCGCTCTGGCTGTCATTCTGTCTGTCGTCTTGAGTGTTGGGCAGCTGGCGGGGAACGCTGTTTCGTCCCTGTTGTCGCTGCGTGGCCAGGATGAGGGGGCTGAAGCTGACGCTCCGGATCCGTCTCAGTCGCAAGACACCGCCGCAGCTGAGAGTGACGCGGTTGTGGCAGAAGGGGCCCCTGTCACCATGGCGAATGCCGCCCCTTCATCTGCATTGCAAGATGAGACGCCCGGATCTCAGAGCCTCGCTCGCTGATAAAAAACACCCGCCGCTCCAGATGAGGCGGCGGGTTTTGGAATTTATCCAGAAGGTGGCAAGGGGGCGTTGCTGGGTGGGCTTGGGCTTGCCCCTTGCCGGATCATCACTGCAGCATGGCAGTGATTTCCTCCGCCGTGCCAAAGCCAAGCTTGACGGCGGTTTCCGTGACGCTGGCGTTTTCGGCAAGCGCGGTCTTGGCGACTTTCGCAGCCTTTGCGTAGCCGATATGCGGCACCAGCATGGTGGCCAGAACCAGCGAGTTTTCCAGCATGCCTTCGCACTGTGCCACGTTGGCTTCGATGCCGCTGACGCAGCGCTCGTTCAGCGTGTCCATGGCCTGCATGAGGATGCGCATGGACTGGAGCACGTTGAGAATGATCACCGGCTCGAAGGCGTTGAGCTGCAACTGCCCGGCCTCGGCCGCCATGGTGACGGTCAGGTCGTTGCCGATCACCTGGAAGGCCACCTGATTGACCACTTCCGGGATCACGGGGTTGATCTTGCCCGGCATGATCGAGCTGCCGGCCTGCATCGGCGGCAGTCGGATCTCGTTGAAGCCGGAGCGCGGACCGGAGGAGAGAAGCCGCAGGTCGTTGCAGATCTTCGACAGCTTCACCGCAATGCGCTTCAGCACGCCGGAGAAGGTGACATAGGCGCCGGTATCCGAGGAAGCTTCCACGAGGTCGGTCGCAAGCTTCACCTTCATGCTGCAGACGTTCGACAGCTCTTCAACCGCCCGTTCGGCATAGCCATCCGGCGTGTTGACGCGGGTGCCGATGGCGGTGCCGCCAAGGTTCACTTCCAGCAGCAGCTCCGACAGGCGGCCAATGATGTCGATGTCCTCGCGGATGGTCGCGGCAAAGCCTGCGAATTCCATGCCGAGGGTCATTGGCACCGCATCCTGCAGCTGGGTCCGGCCAATCTTGCGCACATTGGCAAAGGCTGCAGCCCGTTCTGCAAATGCTCCGGCAAGGCGCGTCTGCGCCTGACGGAAGGCATCGCACTGGCTGACAATGGCCAGCCTCAGCGCCGTCGGATAGACGTCGTTGGTGGACTGAGACTTGTTGACATCATCATTGGGGTGCAGCTGGGCATAGTCTCCCGGCCGGTAACCCATGCGGATCAGGCCAAGATTGGCGATCACCTCGTTGGTGTTCATGTTGGTCGAGGTGCCCGCCCCACCCTGGATCATGTCCACCCGGAAATGCTCGTGATGCTGCCCGGCGATGATCTCGTCGCAGACGGACGCGATCACGTCATGCTTCACCTGTGGCAGTACGCCGAGGGCAAGGTTGGCGGCCGCGGCAGCCTTCTTCACCCAGGCCAGTGCCCGGACAAACTCCGGGAAGGCACTGAGCGGAATGCCGGAAATCGGGAAGTTCTCGATAGCGCGGGCTGTGTGAATGCCCCAGACACAGTCTGCCGGCAGAGACATGCGGCCAAGGCTGTCCTCTTCGATGCGCATCTGCTGTTGCATCGTTCTTTCTCACAATAATGTCGGGGATGTAAAATGGGCCGCCAGTTGGCGGCCCATGAGGCTTGCAATCCGTCTTACTTCCAGACGTTCGGGTCCCAGGCCTTGCGGTCGATATCGAGGTCGTTGAAGTTGGCCGGATCGAGGATCGGGCGGGCAACGCCTGCCTTCAGCTGCTTCCGGTAGTCATCGACAACGCGCATGGCGATCGGGAAGAGCATGATGATGGCGATCAGGTTGACCAGCGCCAGCAGGCCCATCATCGGGTCGGAGAAGAAGAACACCGAGGTTGCCTTCGGAGCGATGGCGCCGAGGAACACCACGCCGAGGATGAGCACACGCAGCACGAAGACAGCCGGCTTGGAGCGGGTGACGACAGCCAGTGCGTTTTCGCCGAGGTAGTAGTTGTAGATGATCGACGAGAAGGCAAAGAGCAGGATCGCCAGCGTCAGCGCATACTTCGACCAATCACCCACATGGCTGACCAGCGATTGCTGCGTCAGAACCACGCCGTCGATGCCCTGAGCGCCCGGTACATAGACATTGCCCAACAGGATGATCAGCGCCGTGCAGGTGCAAATCAGGATGGTGTCGATGAACACCGACAGGGACTGGGTGATGCCCTGGCTGACCGGGTGGCGGACAAGAGCCGTGGCGGCAACGTTCGGAGCCGAGCCGAGACCGGCTTCGTTGGAGAACAGACCACGGCGCAGGCCCTGTGCGATGGCCGCGCCCATGCCGCCAGCCACGACTTCTTCAAAGCCGAAGGCAGAACGGACGATGTGAATCAGCATCGACGGCACTTCCGTGATGTTGAGAACAATGACGATCAGGGCCAGGGCGATGTAGCCAAGCGCCATGATCGGCACGACAACATCGGCTGCCTTGGCAATGCGCTTGATGCCGCCGAAGATCACAAGGCCGGTGACGGCTGCAATCGCAAAGGCGGAGTACATGCGGTCGATGCCGAGGAGTCCTGAACGGCACCGGCCATCGTGTTGCCCTGGAACGCGTTGAAACCAAAGCCGAAGGAAGCCAGAAGGCAGATGCCATAGACGATAGCAAGCCAGTTGTAGCGCTGGCCAAGGCCGCGGCGGATGTAGTCAGCCGGGCCGCCCCGGAAGCTGCCGTCACCGTCCTTGCTCTTGTAGAGCTGGGCAAGCGTACACTCGATGAGGCTGGTTGCCATGCCGCAGAGGGCAATCGCCCACATCCAGAAAACCGCGCCCGGTCCGCCTGCGGTGATGGCGACAGCCACGCCGGCAATGTTGCCGCCGCCGACACGCCCGCCGACAGAGACGAGAAGCGCCTCACGCGCCGAGATGGCGTTCGGATCGGAATTGTTGGCCTTTGAGCTGAGCACGCGGAACATGCGGCCGAAGAATTCGAACTGCACGAAACCGGACATGATGGTGATAAACACACCAAAGACGACGAGGATGGGGATCAGCGCCCATCCCCAGGTCAAATTGTCAATCAAGCCGAAGAACGACTGAATATACCCCATGGTTTCCTCCTAACCACCGGCCTTGAATTGGCCGCTATTCATCCCCACTATCTTAAGGAGAGTGCGGTAATTTAAGGATTCCGCTTTTCGCTGCGGAGTGGTGCAGTTTTGCGCTATTTGCGCGCAAAGCGGAGCAAGCAGCTCTTCTTTTCCGTAGTTTTGACAGTAAAAAAGGGCGCCCGGATGAGCGCCCTTCCCGTTTTCATTGAACTTGCTTTCACACCTCTGCGGACAGCTGCAGGGTGTTATCCGCGATGGCTTTCACCAGACTTGCATCGTGACTGACGACGATCAGCGCCAGCCCCTGTTCGGCCACGATATCCGTCAGCAGGGTGAAGGTGTCCTTCTGCGTGATCGGATCGAGGCGGGAGGTGGGCTCGTCGGCGAAGAGCAGGACCGGGTCCAGCAGCAGAGCCCGCAGCATGGAAAAGCGCTGCAACTCGCCGCCGGAAATCTCATCCGCCCGCCGGGTCAGCAGCAGGTCTGCGAGGCCCAGCTTTTTCATGAGTGGAGCAACACGGGCGGGGTCGAGCTTGTGCAGGCGGACAAGATCCTCAAGCAGCGTCTGCATCGTCGCATGGCGCGGGAAGCTGGCGGGCGGGTCCTGATAGAGCTTCTGGAAGAGCGGGCGGCCTGATCCTGAAGCTGATGCTGTCTTGCGCTCTATCCGCCCTTCATCTGGCTTCATCAGGCCGATGAGAATATCTCCCAGCGTGGACTTGCCGCAGCCGGAGGGGCCGGTGATGCCGGTGATCTCGCCCGGGTGAACGGCGAGACTAATGCCGGAGAACAGCCGCCGCCCGCCGCGCGAGGCCGCAACGCCTTCGGCAGTCAGCACAGGTGCTCCGTCCTTGCGGGTGCTGGTCCGCTTTGGCCAGTACAGCGGGTCGCTCTGCGCCAGTTTGCGGGTATAGGCTGGTCTCGTGGGCGAGAGCAGGTCTTCCGTCCTGCCCTGATCCGTGATCTGGCCTTCCTTCATGATCATGAAGTCACCGCCCAGCTGGCGGGCAAGCTCCAGATCGTGGGTGATGGTCAGCAGCGCCCCATCGGTACCCATCCCTTCCAGCAGCATGCGTGCCACGTCATCGCGCCGGGCGGAATCCAGCCCCTTTGTCGGCTCGTCGGCAAAGATCAGCCGCCCGCCGCCAGCCCGCGCCACGGCAAAGGCCAGCCGCTGCGCCATGCCGCCTGACAGCTCATAAGGGCGTTTGGTGCCGGACCCGGCAAGGCCGAGGCTTTTCAAGTCTTCTGCTGTCACTGCGCCCGCATCGGCGGCCCTTCCCACAAGCGCATGGGTTTCGCGGATCTGTTCAGCTCCGCGCATCAGCGGGTCGAGCGCAAGCCAGGGCTCCTGCGGCAGGATGGCGAGAAGCCGGCCCCACAGCGGGCGGATGGCATCTGCATCTCCGGCGGCAAAGCGCTGGCCCTCGAACGCCACTTCGCCCATGGCGGTGAGGCCTTCCGGCAGGGTACCGAGCACGGCCTGGAGCAGCAGGCTCTTGCCCGAGCCGGTTTCGCCTAGGATCGTCAGGGGACGGCCGGAGGCAAGTTCCAGAGAAACCGGCCGAACGAGCACATCATTACCCGCATGGACACTCAGATTTCGGATGGAAACAGAATGTGTCATGCGCGCGAGCCTGCGATGAGGTTGAGGCCAAGGATGAGGCTGAAGATGGCGGCAACGGGCTGGAGCAGCGCCCAGGGCGCTTCGCGCCAGTAAGGCATCAGCTCCACCATCATCTGGCCGAGTTCGGGCGTGGGCGGGCGGACGCCTGCGCTGACGAAGCCAAGTGCGGCAATGGTCATGATGCAGGTGGCCATGCCGAAGGCGGTGGAGGTCAGCATCACCGGAGCCAGTTCCGGCCAGACATGACGGCGGAAGATATAGGCCTTGCCGAAACCGAGGAGGCCGGATGCCTGAACCGCAGGAGAGGCAAAAATGGGCCGCGAGGCTGTGCGGGCTAGGCGGAAGAACTCGATCCACAGCACCAGCGTCAGGCCCAGCCAGAAGGCCAGCGGCTTCCACGGCACGATGACGCCGATCATCAGCACGATCAGCAGGCCGGGAATGGCCATGAGGAGTCTGCCAGCAGGGTGAGGAGACGTTCGGTCATGCCTCCCATGCGGCTGGCGGTGACGCCGAGCGCGAGTCCTATTGCCGCTGCACTCAGGGCGCTTGCTGCCGAAACCATCAGCGACAGGCGCAATGCTTCGGCAAGGCGGGCCATCAGAGACCGGCCCAGATGGTCGTAGCCGAAAGGTGCGGCAAGGTCGGGGGCTGCGAGCGCCAGTCTCAGGCTCTGGCGCACCGGGCTCAGGGGCGAGATCATCGGCGCGATGATGGCAAGAAACACGGGCACGCCCACGAGCACGATCCCGGCCCAGAAGGGCAGGGGCGGAAGCCTCGCCTCTGCAGCGGCACTGCGGAGATATCCATCAGGCAGCCCTCCGGGGATCAATCCGCTGGATGATCAGATCCAGCAGCGTGTTGAGCAGCACGAAGCCAAGGCCCAGAACGAGCGCCGTGCCCTGCACCATGGGAATGTCGCGGCCGAAGATGGCATGGACCAGCGCATGGCCGATGCCGGGCCAGCCGAAGATGCTTTCCACGATGACGACGCCTTCGACCAGCGTCACGAACTGCATGCCGAGGAAGGCAAGCACTGGCGCGCCTATGTTGCGCAGTCCGTGGCGCAGCAGGATCTGACTGTCGCTGAGGCCCTTGGTTCTGGCGAACTGGTAGAAGGGAGCCTTGGCAACGCCAGCCATCACGTCCCGCGTCACACGGGCGGAAAAGGCGGCAAGACCGAGGGCGAGGGTGAGCGCAGGCAGGATGAAATGCACCGGCTTGCCGTAGCCGGCGGCAGGCAGCCAGCCCAGCTGCACGGCAAAGAGCAGGATCAGCACCAGAGCCAGCAGGAACTGCGGCAGGGCGCGGATGCCGGCTGACATCGTCAGCAGCACCCGGTCCAGCATCCCGCCCGGCTTCAGTCCCGCGAGAATGCCAAGCGGCGGGCCCATGAACAGGGACAGCACGATGGCAGCACCCGCCAGCTGCACGCTGGCGCCCAGCTGGTGTCGGATTTCCTGCCACACCGGCTCGCCGGAGATGAGCGACTTGCCGAGGTCAAAGCTGGCCAGATCCCGCATCCAGATGAGGAACGCGGCAACAGGGCCGCGGTCAAGCCCCAGTTCCTGGCGCACGGCATCGGCGGCGGCGGCGCTCACCATGTCATAGCCATAGCGCCCTGCGGCAATGCGGTAAGCCATGTCGCCGGGAAGGCTCTGCATCATCAGGAAGGTGAGAATGCCGACAAGCAGTGCCACCAGCACCGCCTGCGCAGCCCGCATGGCAAGGCCGCCAGAGAGGCGGCCCGCACGCGTTGCAAGTGAAGGGTAGGACATCAGTTCTTCCAGCTCGCATCCTTCAGGCCGAGCTTGCGCTCATAAGGATCAAGGATCGCGCCCTGCAGCTTGCCGGAGATGGCGGCATTCTGCTGGTACCAGGCGATGGGCAGCACCGGCAGCTCTTCCTGCAGGATGGCCGTTGCAGTGGCGAACTGCTCAGCACTGCCACCGTTGCGGCCGATGGACTTCAGCAGATCCGCGATTTCGGTGTTCTGCCAGTTCATCGCGCCCCATTCGCCATTGGGAGCATAGTCCTGCAACAGGGTGCCGATCGGGTTTGGCACCAGCGCAAAGTTGCGGGCCAGCAGTGCAAGCTCCAGCGAACCGTCATTGTGACGGGCCGGGATTTCCGAGGAATTGGTGGCGTTGATGGTCAGCTCGATACCCACGTCCTGTAACTGCTGCTGCAATACGGCGGCTACCAGCGGCAGCTCGGGCCGGTCCGGATAGGTCAGCAGTTCCAGCGTGAAGCGTTCGCCATCCTTTTCGAGAATGCCATCGGCGCCTGGCGTCCAGCCAAGCTCTGTGAGCAAGGCTGCCGCAGCTTCGGGGTCATAGGTCAGCGGTTCAAGGGCCGCATTGTGCCAGTCGCCCACGGATGGCGGGAATAGCTGGGTGGCTCCGGCCTGATAGCGCAGCACGGCGATGGCAAGGCCTTCCCGGTCGATGGCCAGGCTCAGCGCCTTGCGGGCTTCCACCGTGTTCAGCTTCGGGTTGGCCGCGTTGACCTTGACCAGAAGCGAGCGGGGGATTGGCACGGAGCGCACGTCCAGCCCCTCCGTTCCCTTCAGCCGGGCAACGGAGGCCGGATCAAGGTTCAGCGCATAGTCGGCATCGCCGCTCTCGGCCATCAGCGCCCGGGTCTCCGCGCGGCTGACGGCGCTGTAGGTGGCCTTGCCGATCTTGGCCGGGCTGCCCCAATACTGGTCGAAACGGTCCGCTTCCATTTTGCCCGGAGCTTGCAGCAGCGTGACCTTGTAGGCACCCGATCCAATAACGGAGGTGGCCATGCCATCGGCACCATAGGAGGCCGGGGCAAGGATCTGTGAGCGGTATTCAGCGAGGAAGGCGGGCAGGGCGGCGAAGGGTTCCTTCAGCTTTACCACCAGGTCTTCGCCGTCCGCTTCGATGGCTGCAACCGGCGCACGCTGCAAGAGGCCCGGCTTGGCGCGGGCGATGTTGAGCGCATTGGCCGCTGCTGCCGCATTCACCGGGGTGCCGTCATGGAACTGCGCGCCCGCACGGATCTTGAACCGCCAGACAAGGCCGTCGCTTTCCACGGCCCAGCTTGTCGCAAGTCCCGGTGTCAGCCGCCCGTCCTGATCCGTGTTCACCAGAGTTTCGGCCACGTCCATGGCGAGAAAGATGTTGCCGGAAAGAGAAGGGTCAGCCCCTTGATCTCGAAAGGGCCAGCCACGTCGATGCTGTCATCGGCAGCAAAGGCAGAGCCTGAAAGCAAGGTGCTGGAAAGGGCCATCGCCAGCGCGAAGGCCTTCAGATTGGAACGGTGACGCATCGCAGACCTCATCTGGCTTTGAAATTTGTTACGACATAACATAACAAATTTAGAGCGCAAGGCGTCCTTCGGGAAAAATTGTGCGCGGCAAAAACAAAGGCGCCGGTGGAGGGGACTCCACCGGCGCCTTTCATGTCAGAGGCGAGGCGCCTCCTGAGGCTTACTTCTTGCCCCAGATCTTGCCGTACTGTTCGCGGTAACCGTTGCCCGGATCGAAGATGTTCTTGTCACCACCATCGAAGGAGATGTTCTCCTTCGTCACAACATGCAGCGGCGAGGTGTAGCCGGACCACTCGGCGCCGTTCATGGCGCGGTTCAACTCGTCCACCAGCTGCCAGCCCTGCAGGTTCAGCGGCTCTGCAACGGTGACGGCCTGATACTGGCTGGAACGGATGCGCTGATAGGCGCTTTCCGAACCATCACCGGCTGCAACGGCCTTCGGGGCGCCATCGCCGGGGATGCCGGCTGCGGCAAGGCTCGGGCCCATGAAGTCGAAATAGATGTCGTTGATCGCCAGTGCGTGGGTCCAGCTTGCGCCGTATTTCTGCAGCAGGGCGGTGGTCAGCGTCGGCATGCGGGTGGAGGTGTCGGCAATCGGGGTGTCGACATATTCCAGTACCGTTCCGCCGAGGCCTTCGATCGTTTCCTTGATCTTGTCGGCCTTGGCGATGGCGATGGCATAGGTGGAGTCGGTGAAGATCACCACGCCCGGCTTGCCGCCTGCATCGGCAAAAGCCCACTTGGCCGCAGCCGCCGACACTTCCATGGCATCGGTCGAGACGTTGGCGAAAATGCCGTTTTCCGGATCCGGACCAATGACCGGGCTGGCATGCCAGCTGACCATCGGAATGCCCGCAGCCTTGGCCTGATCGAGGGCTGCCTTCTGTTCCACGGCGTCAAAGCCATTGATGATGATGCCATCCGGCTTGAGGGCAAGGGCCTGGCCGAAGGCTGCGGCGCGGCTCTGGATGGAGCCTGCACCGTCCAGAACGTTCACGTTCCAGCCGATCATGAAGGCTGCTTCCTGGATGCCGTTGGTGACGCCAAGGACGCCGCCGTTCTTCATGTCGGCTGCCAGAACCACGATGTTCTTACCTTCAGCGGCTGTGGGGCCGGATGTGGGGCCGTCCCATGTGGTCTTCTGGCCAGCGTATTTCTGCACGTCCGCCATCGCGTCGGATACGGCGTCGGCATGGGCTGCCAGCGTGGTGCCGGCCAGCAGTAAGGTTGCAGTCAAGAGACGTTTCAGCATGTCGTTTTCCTCCCGGTTGCTGAGTGTCATCACATGTCAGCGGGACTTTGCGCCTTTCTTGCGCTGGGCATAGCCCGCGATGCCGATGGCGATGAGCAGGGTGGTGCCGTTGAACAGCGGCTCGACCCAGAAGCTTCCGCCAAACTGCTGAATGCCTGAGATGCCCGCGGCGAGGATCATCACGCCGACAATTGTGCCCCAGACATTGACGCGGCCCGGCTTGATCGTCGTTGAGCCCAGGAAGGCGCCGACGAGGGCGGGCAGCAGGAATTCAAGACCCACCGACGCCTGACCGATGCGCAGCTTGGAGGCGAGCAGGATGCCCGCCAGTGCCGTCATCAGGCCGGAAGTGAGGAATGCGCCGATCACGAACTTGCGCGTCGGAATGCCGTTGAGTTCTGCCGAGCGCTGGTTGGCGCCGATGGCATAGAGGTAGCGGCCAACGGGCGTGTATTCGAGCACCACCCACATCACCAGGGTGATGGCCAGCACATAGAAGGCTGTGATGGGCAGGCCGAAGATGAAGGTGCCGTTGATGGCATAGAAGGCATCCGGCAACTGGCCCACCATCTGACGCCCGCCCGTGTGCCACAGAGCCAGCGCATAAAGGATGGTGCCCGTGCCGAGGGTGGCAATGAAGCTGTCAATGCGGGCAACTTCAACGAGGATGCCGTTGAGAATGCCCGTGGCAATGCCCAGCACCAGCACGATGCCGATGGCCACCGGCCAGGGCAGGCCATAGACCGTCTGCAGCGAGATGGCGAGGATATGCCACAGCACGATGCCGTAGCCGACGGTCAGGTCAATGCGCCCGGCCACCATGGGGATCATGGCCGCAAGCGACAGAAGCGCAATGATCGCCTTGTCCGACAGGATCGCCCGAAGGTTCAGCATGGTCGGGAAGGTGTTCGGCAAGAGGATCGAGAACAGGATGATGAGGCCGAACATGAGGATGACGAGCCCATATGTGGGCGCAAGGCGCAGGGCGCGGCCCATCAGGGAAAGTCCCTGGAGTTCATCCTTGGTCGGTTCGATGGCGTTGGATTCGATGGAGGGCATGAAGGGCCTCAGGCAGCTTCACCGGCCGATGCGGCCTGGATGAGGGATTCAGTGGACAGTTCGACGCCGCTCAGCTCCGCAACCGCCTGGCCGCGGGAGAAGACGATGGCGCGGTGGCATATGTTGGCGATTTCCTCGAAGTCGGTGGAGACCACGAGCACGCCCATGCCGCTGGCGAGAGCTTCGTAAAGCAGGTGATAGATCTCGGCCTTGGCGCCGACATCGACGCCGGCCGTCGGATCTTCGGTGATCAGCAGCCGCCGGCCGCTGTCCAGCCACCGGCCCACGATGACCTTTTGCTGGTTGCCGCCCGACAGCGCCTCGATGGGCAGCGTTGGATCATTGGGCGAAAGACCGACCCGGCGGCCAATCTCCGCGGCCATGTCCTCTTCCTTGCGCGGGCTCATCAGCGACAGCATGCCCCGTCCGGTCGCTGCCGGATTGACATAGGCGTTCTCGCGGATGGAAAGACCGGTGGCAACGCTTTCCGTTACCCGGTCACGGGCGACAAGGCCGATGCCCGAAGCCATGGCGGTGATTGGCGAGGCCAGATCCGGCGTGCGCCCATCCAGCACCACGGCGCCGGAATGTGGCATGACGCCGAAGAGCGCACGGCCGATATCCTCATGGCCGGCTCCGCGCAGGCCCGCAAGTCCCAGCAGTTCGCCGCGCTTGAGCTCGAAATCGACTGGCCCCACCTGCCGCGTGAGCAAGGCGCGGACCGTCAGGATGGCCGGGCCTTCCTGAACTTCGGGGCGGCTGATCTCGCGGGTCTTGCGGCCAACGATCAGGCTCACCAGCTCTTCCGGCGTGGTGTGGCCGATGGCGCGCAAGCCCGCCATCTGTCCGTCACGCAGCACAGCCACCCGGTCGGCGATGCGGAAAATCTCGTCCAGCCGGTGGCTGACATAGATCATGCCGACGCCGCGGGACTTAAGCGGGCGCAGCGCGTTGAACAGCCGCTCCACTTCGTCAGCCGGAAGGCTTGCCGTGGGCTCATCCAGAACCAGAAAGTCGCAATCAGCTGCCAGTGCACGGGCGATGGCGACGAGGGACTTTTGCGTGCGCGTCAGATTGGCGACGCGGGCGGTGGCGGAAAAATCCGCGTCGACCAGCTTCAGCGCTTCGGCAGCCATGGCTTCCGTGGCGCTCCAGTCGATCCGGCCGCGCTTGCGCACATAGCCGAGCGACAGCGCGATGTTTTCGGCCACGCTCATCCATTCGATGAGGCCGAGGTCCTGGTGGATGAAGGCAACCTTCTGACGGCCGCCCTTGCCCGCTTCGTGATGATAAGGCACGCCATCAATCGACACCGTTCCGGTGTCGGCCTTGTGGGTGCCGGACAGAACCTTGATAAGGGTTGACTTGCCCGCGCCGTTTTCGCCCAGAAGTGCGAGGATCTCTCCCCGCTCGACCTTCAGCGAAACTCCGCGCAGGGCCTGCGTGCCGCCAAATGACTTGACGATACGGTCAAAAAACAGACCATCATTAGCCGGTTGCATACCGGTATCTCCTCCCATGTCTCCGTCTCTGCTCTTGCGGCTGAGTTACCGGTAACGTTATGTAGCGTGTATCGGCCCAGATGGGTTGTCAAGCGCAAAGTTATCGATAACATGTTCTGCGTATGCAGCAGGCTGAAAGCATGATGGACCGGCGGAACAAGGCCAATATGGATGACATTGCCCGCGTGGCGGGCGTGTCGAAGATGACGGTGAGCCGCGTGCTGCGTGGTGGCAACGGATTCTCCGAGGAAACGCGCGGGAAAGTGCTCGCCGCGGCGGAGACGCTTGGCTATGTGCCCAACCGGCTGGCCGCTGCTTTCGGTTCGGATCAGGCCTCGACGCTGGTGGGCATGTGCGTTCCGCGTCTGAGTTCAAGCCTCTTCGGTCAGGTGCTGGACGGTGTGGACCGGGCGCTGACGCGGCTCGGCTATCAGCTGATGATCGGTGCCAGCAATCACGCGGTGGAACAGGAAGAGGACTGGGTGCGGCAGGTGGTCAGCTGGCGCCCGGCCGGGGTCATCCTCTCCGGCCGCCTGCACACGCCCGCGACCGTCGAGCTGCTGCGCCAGTCAGCCATGCCAGTGGTGGAAGTGTGGGAGCTGACGACAAGCCCCGTCGACATGGCGGTTGGCTTTTCCCATTTCGACTGCGGCATGGAAATGGGCCAGTTCCTGCTGCGCCGCGGGCGCCGCAAGGTTGGTTATGTCGGGGCGCTGGGCTTGTCGGATGTGATCAGTTCAGCCCGGCTCGATGGCTTCGAGGCGGCGCTTTCTGCCGGGGGTATCCGCTTGCAGCGAAGGAAGTCCTCATCGACAATCCGGGCTTCTATCGGGGTTTTTACGGGCTTGAGACACTGCTCGCCCGCCAGCCGGACCTTGATGCGGTTTATTTTCACAACGACGAAATGGCCATCGGTGGCCTCGCCTATTGCGAGGCGCGTGGCATCCGTGTGCCGGAGGATCTGGGCATCGCGGGTTGGGGCGGCATGGAAGCAGCCTCCGTTCTGCCGCGCCGCCTGACGACCACGGTTGTTCCCGCCACCGCCATCGGCAAATCCGCCGCCGAAGCCCTCGTCGCCCGCCTGCGCGGCGAGCCGGGGCAGGATATCACAGTTATACCAACGCGGCTGGTGCCGGGGAGACGGCGTAGGGGGCGCGTCTGCTTCAGCCTTGTGAAGGCTGCAGCCGCTGGGCCCTGCGTTGCTAAGAGGCACTGAGTCACCCCGGTCAAGCGCAGCGCGAGCCGGGGGCACTCGTTTGCAGAGAGAGAGGATTTTGTCTCATTCGGGGCGGCAATTGCCGGTCCGATGCATGCCTCTTTGCCGCGTTTCAGTCTCGCCGCTCTGGAAGCGAGTGGTTCCCGGATCTCCGCTGCGCTTCGTCCGGGATGACGCGGAATGTGGGGCGGGGCACTGCGGTCTGCCTCGGCCGCAGTCCACGTCAAACACTGCCCCATCCCTTAGAGGAGGGGCAGTGTTCAGTTTTGTCTTCAGGAAGCCGAGAGGCCCCAGGGGCCGTGGTGGGCGTCTTTGCCGTCGAGGCGGTCGAAGCCGTGGGCGCCGAAGAAGTCGCGCTGGGCCTGGATCATGTTGGCGGTGCCACGTGCCGTGCGCATCAGGTCGAACCAGGCAAGGCCCGAGGCCAGAGCCGGAACCGGCAGGCCGTTGAGCGCGCCGAGGGCGACGATCTTGCGCAGCGCCGGAAGCGCTGCCTCGATGCGGCTGGCAAAGTCCGGGGCCATGATCAGGTTGCGCGTGGCATCTTCCGTCAGGGCGCTGGCCATGTCGTTCAGCATGTCCGAGCGGATGATGCAGCCAGCACGCCACACGCGGGCGATTTCCGGCAGCGGCAAGTTCCAGCCGAAAGTGGCGGAGGCTGCGGTCATCATGGTGAAGCCCTGCGCATAGCACAGGATCTTGCCCGCGATGAGGGCCTGTTCCAGCTCGTCAGCGGAAGGTGCATCCGCCAGCTTCTGGGGGCTGCGCCATAGAGCGCTTCACCGGCCTTGCGCTCGTCCACGCGGGACGAAACGTTGCGCGCCATCACGGCAGCCTCGATCACCGGCACCGGAGCCCCCAGATGCTGGGCTTCGATGACGGTCCAGCGGCCCGTGCCCTTCTGCCCGGCAGCATCCAGAATGACGTCCAGCATCGGCTGGCCGGTCAGCGGATCGGTGGCGGCAGCCACTGCGCCGGAGATCTCCACCAGATAGGAGCGTAAGGTGCCTTCGTTCCACTTCTGGAAAATGGCGGCTGCATCAGCTGCACCAAGGCCCATGCCATCGCGCATGATGCCGTAGACTTCGGCGATCATCTGCATGTCGGCATATTCGATGCCGTTGTGCACGGCCTTGACGAAGTGGCCGGCGCCTGCTTCGCCCATCCAGGTGGCGCAAGGCGTGTCGCCGTGGCGGGCGGCAATGGCGGTAAGAACCGGCTTCACCCGCTCGAAATCAGCAGGGTTGCCGCCAGCCATGATCGACGGGCCATGACGCGCGCCTTCCTCGCCGCCCGACACGCCGATGCCCATGAAGCGGACGCCAAGGTCTGCGGCAGCACGGCGGTTGGTGTCGTGGAAGTTGGCGTTGCCTGCGTCAATGATCAGGTCGTCCTTGTCGAGCAGCGGAGCCAGGGCCTCGATCTGGTCATCCACAGCCTTGCCGGCCGGGACCATGAGGATGATGGCACGCGGCGGCTTGATGGCCGCGACCAGCTCCTTCAGGCTCTCGGTGGGAACCACGTTTGCGGCCAGATCGCCGGCTTCCGCATGGAAGCGGCGGGTCACGTCCGTGGTGCGGTTCCACACGGCAATGCGAAAGCCTTTTTCGGCGATGTTCAGCGCCAGTGCGGCACCCATCGTGCCAAGTCCGATGAGCCCGATCTCTGCCGAAGTCATGGCCATTGTAGTCCTTTCCGGTTCAGGATCACGGAGTAGACGCTTGTCGTCGCCGTGATGAAGAGCTGATGTTTCGCCCTGCCGCCGAAACAGAGGTTGGACACCAGTTCCGGCACAAGGATCTTGCCCATGAGGTGGCCCTCCGGGGCGATGCAGTGGACGCCGTCGGCAGCCGAGGACCACAGATTGCCGTCCTCGTCCACCCGGAATCCATCGGCACAGCCTGGCTGGATCGTGTGGAACACACGCCCCTCGCTGGGTCTGCCGTTCTTCATGGCATAGACCCGGATGTGCTGGGGATCGCTGCCGAACATGCGGCCGGTATCGGCAACATAGAGCAGACTCTCATCCGGGCTGAATGCCAGTCCATTGGGACAGGCCATATCATCGATCACTTTGTCAATGGTGCCGTCGGGGTCAACCCGGTAGACCGCGCAGGGCAGCTCCTGCTCGGACTTGAAGCCCTCGTAATTGGTCATGATCCCGTAATGGGGATCGGAGAACCAGATGGCGCCATCACGCGAGACGATGACATCATTGGGAGAATTCAGCCGCTTGCCCTCGAACCGGTCGGCGATCACGGTGATCGAGCCGTCCCATTCGGTGCGGGTGACGTGGCGCGTGCCGTGCTCGCAGGAGATCAGCCGCCCCTGCCGGTCACGGGTGTGGCCATTGGCATAGTTGGAAGGCGCTCGGTAGGTGGTCACCCCGTCCGGGGTCCAGCGCATGATGCGGTTGTTGGGGATGTCGGAGAACAGCAGATGCCCGGCGTCGCCGAACCAGACCGGGCCTTCCACCCAGTCAAAGCCGGTGGCGATCCGCTTCACCGGCGCATTGCCGAGCACGTAGGTCTGGAATGCGGGGTCAACAACCTCGAAGAACGACATGAAACCTCCCTGTCCCTGCGGGCCGCTGGTCCGGCCTGATTGCAGGTAGCGTTACCACCTGAGGCGTGGACGAGAAAGGCGTTTACGCGACGAGGCGGTCTGAGTTTGAGAAAGGCCGCGCCCGGTGGCCTTTGCGGGCCAGTAGAGTTGCCGGGCGCGGCAGTTGATTGCGGACAACGTCAGGAGAAGGAGATCTGGGCCTTCATGGCCTGGCTGCGGTCTGAGGCCAGCAGGAAGGCTTCCTCTGCCTTGTCGAGGCCGACCGTGTGGGTGATCAGCGGCTTCACGTCGATGAGGCCCTTCTGCATCAGGCTGACGCCCACGGCGAATTCCGGATGGAAGCGGAACGAGCCGCGCAGGTCCAGTTCCTTTGCCGTTATGGCCATCATCGGTACGCTCATGTCACCGCCAAGGCCAAGCTGCAGGATGATGCCACGCGGGCGCAGGGCTGCGATGCCGCCAGCCAGTGCAGGGGCAGCGCCCGAGCACTCGTAGAGCACGTCGAAATAGCCCTTGTCGGCGTTGTAGGCGGCCAGCGCATCCGGTTCGCTCGCCATGTTGATGGTGCGGTCTGCGCCTACCTTGCGGGCCAGCGCCAGCGTGAAGTCGGACAGGTCGGTCGCCACGATTTCCTGCGCACCGGCGCGGCGGGCGGCGAGGATCGACAGGATGCCGATGGGGCCGCAGCCGGTCACCAGCACGCGCTTGCCCAGCATGTCGCCTGCACGGCGGGTGGCATGCAGGGTCACGGCCAGGGGTTCTGCCATGGCGGCTTCGCCCGAAGTCAGGCCGGTTGCATCGACGCACTGGAACTGGTCAGCCACCAGCACCTCGCGGAAGGCGCCCTGGATGTGGGGGAAGGGCATGGCCGAGCCGTAGAAACGCATGTTGAGGCACTGGTTCGGCAGGCCCTCAAGGCAGTACTTGCAGCTGCGGCAGGGGCGGGACGGGGACACGGCCACAAGCTGGCCTTCGGTGTATCCGGTGACGCCGGGGCCAACGCTCTCCACATAGGCGGAGACTTCGTGGCCGAGAATCATCGGCTCGCGCAGGCGCACGGTGCCGAAGCCGCCGTGGTTGTAGTAGTGCAGGTCCGAGCCGCAGACGCCGCCGGTGGCAAGGCGCAGGCGCAGCTGGCCTTCGCCCGGGGTTTCCTCCGGGCGCTCTTCGACGCGAAGATCCTTGGCGGCATGAATGACGATGGCACGCATGGGTGTGATCCTTACAGAACCGGTGTCGGCAGGGGCTTGCCGGCGAAATGGGCGGTCAGGTTGTCGCGCACGAGCTGACCCATGGCCTTGCGGGTCTCGATAGTGCCCGAGGCATGGTGCGGCTGAAGCAGCACGTTTTCGAGCTTGAGGAAGCGCGGGTTGAGCTTCGGCTCGCCTTCGAACACGTCAAGCGCGGCCGAACCGAGCTTGCCGCTCTCCAGTGCATCCAGAAGCGCCTCTTCGTCAATGTTGGAGGCGCGGCTGATATTGATCAGCATGCCTTCCGGCCCCAGAGCCTCGATCACCTTCGGGCCGACGATGTGCCGCGTGGCAGCCGATGCGGCGAGGGTGACAAACAGGAAGTCGGAACGGGCAGCCAGTGCAACCGGGTCCTGAATGAACTCCCACTGCGAGGCGTAATCCTTGGCGGACACGTCCGAGTAAGCGATCTCCATGTCAAAACCAGCGAGGCGCTTGGCCACTTCGTAGCCGATGCGGCCAAGGCCCAGCACGCCAGCCTTGCGGCCCCAGACGCGGCGCTTCAGCGGATAAAGCCCCTTGGCAGCCCACGAGCCGTCCTTGACCCAGGTTTCCGCGCCGATCATGCCGCGCGACTGCACCAGCATCATGGCGACGCCAAGGTCGGCAACGTCATTGGTCAGCACGTCCGGCGTGTTGGTCACGCGGATGCCGCGGGCCTTGGCAGCGTTCAGATCCACTGCATCATAGCCGACGCCATAAACGCTGATGACTTCCAGGTTAGGGCAGGCTGCGATCATGTCAGCATTGGCCCCAAGCTCGCCGCGTGTGGCGATGCCGCGGATCTGCGGGCCCACTTCAGCAAGGAAAGCCGCCTTGTCCGCCGCCTCGAAATAGCGGTGCACGGTGAAGGCTTCATCAAGGGGGATCTGGTCCCACTCCGGGTACGGTCCGACCTGGAGGAGGTGGGGCTTGCTCATTCTTGTCTCCGTAAGCTTCGTGCTTGACATCAAATGTTATCGATAACATAAACAGGGTCAGACGAACTTGTCGAGTGGTTTTCTGACAAAGGGGAAGAGAGTGAGCCTTCAGCTATTTGACCTGACCGGACGCCGTGCACTGGTAACCGGTTCCTCGCAGGGTATCGGTCTTGCGCTTGCCAAGGGGCTTGCTGCGGCCGGTGCGCAGGTGGTCCTGAATGGCCGGGATGCGGCACGTCTGGCCGAAGCTGCGGCCCAGATTCCGGGTGCGGAAACCCTCGCATTTGACGTGACGGATCACGAAGGTGTCCGCGCTGCCGTTGATGCCTTCGAGGCGAAGAATGGCGCCATCGACATTCTTGTGAACAACGCCGGCATGCAGCACCGCGCCCCGCTGGAGGACTTCCCGGCGGATGCCTTCGAGCGCCTGCTGCAGACCAACATTGCCAGCATCTTCCATGTGGGCCAGGCCGTTGCCCGCCACATGATCAAGCGCGGCAAAGGCAAGATCATCAATATCGCCAGCGTGCAGACCGCGCTCGCCCGCCCGTCCATCGCCCCCTACACCGCCACCAAGGGCGCTGTCGGCAACCTGACCAAGGGCATGGCCACCGACTGGGCCAAGTATGGCATCAACTGCAACGCCATCGCGCCGGGCTATTTCGATACGCCGCTCAACGCCGCACTGGTGGCCGAT
Organism: Pannonibacter phragmitetus; assembly: GCF_050510895.1. GTDB lineage: Bacteria > Pseudomonadota > Alphaproteobacteria > Rhizobiales > Stappiaceae > Pannonibacter > Pannonibacter phragmitetus_B. The sequence goes on from NZ_JBNINT010000001.1 coordinate 560,951, forward strand.
CCGGCCTTCTCCGCATGGCTGGAAAAGCGCACGCCCGCAGGCCGCTGGGGCAAGGTCGAGGAGCTGGTTGGCGCCTGCGTGTTCCTGTCCTCAGAAGCGGCTTCTTTCGTCAACGGCCACGTGCTGTTCGTTGACGGCGGCATCACGGCCTCGCTGTGATGAGCACCCGCATCATTCTCATGGGCGTTGCCGGTTGCGGCAAGTCGAGCGTGGGCGAGGCCATCAGCGCCCGCACCGGTATTGCCTACCGGGACGGTGACGATCTGCATCCGGCTGCCAACGTCGAGAAGATGCGCTCCGGCATTCCCCTGACCGACGAGGACCGCTGGCCTTGGCTCGATCAGGTGGGCCGGGAGCTTGCGGACAAGGCGCCGCTCATCATCGGCTGCTCGGCGCTGAAGCGGGTCTACCGCGACCGCATCCGGGCGCTGGCAGGCGGGCCGGTGACCTTTGTGCATCTGGCCGGCTCGCGCGATCTCATCGCCGGGCGCATGGCGCAGCGCACGGGGCACTACATGCCGCTGTCGCTGCTCGACAGCCAGTTCGCGGCGCTGGAACTGCCGCAGCCGGACGAAGGCGCGCTCACTGCCGATATCAGCCAGCCGCTCGATGCGCTTGTGGATGGCATCGTCAAGGGGCTGAATCTGGAGGAGATCAAGGCATGACTGGACATGTTGCGCTGATTGGCGCAGGCGCCATGGGCGGTGCCATTGGCGCCCGCCTCGTTGAAACCGGCACAGCGCTGAAGGTGTTCGATCTGGACACCGCCAAGGTGGATGTGCTCGTGGCCAAGGGCGCTGTGGCTGCGGCCAGTGCTGCGGAAGCTGCATCTGGCGCCAAGGCCGTAATCCTCAGCCTAAATGCTCCTCGCATCGTCCGTGCCGCCGTTTTCGGCGCTGGCGGCGTTGCAGAAGGGGCGGCATCGGGCACGCTGATCGTCGACATGTCGTCGATTGATCCGGAAGCCACGCGCCAGCTTGCTGCGGATGCGGCTGAAAAGGGCCTGCGCTGGGTGGACAGCCCGCTGTCCGGCGGCATTCCGAAGGCAGCCATCGGCCAGCTCACCCTGATGCAGGGCGGTGCAGAGGCAGACGTCAAGGAAGCCCAGCAGGTGCTCTCCGGCGTTGCCAGCAACCAGACCCACATGGGCCCGGCGGGCGCAGGCCAGACCACCAAGCTGATCAACCAGGTGCTCTGCGGCCTTGGCTTTCTGGCCGTGGCCGAAGCAACCGCGCTGGCGGAGGCTGCCGGTGTGGAGGTGACCCGCATTCCGCAGGCGCTCAAGGGCGGGCGCGCCGACAGCGCCATCCTGCAGGAATACATGCCCCGCTTTGCCGTGCGCGACTACCGCCGCACGGGGCGTATCGACAACATGGTGAAGGACCTCAATGGCGCGCAGGATCTCGCACGCCTGACCCATACCGCCATGCCGCTGACCGCCATTTGCGCCGAGGTGCACCGCATGCTGACCGCTGCGGGCCTTGGCGGAGAAGATCAGGCCGCCTTGATGGAGTTCTTCAAGGGGCCCAACCAGGAGAACTTTGAATGATCACCCGCTACGCCCTGTTCGAGGGCAAGGTTCACGAAGGCCAGGACGCAGCCTTCCGTGAGGCCGTTCTGTCTGAAATCCTGCCGAAGTGGAAGGGTTTCCCCGGTGCGCTGGCCGTGCGTGTCACCTTCGCCGAAAGCCGTGACGAGGGCGCTCCGGAATATCCGATGATCCTCGCCATCAGCTACCCGGATCTCGCAACCGTTGATGCCGCTCTCGCCAGCCCGATACGGGCCGAAGCGCGTGCGGCGACCGAGTCCGTGCTGGAGCGTTTCTTCACGGGCCGCATCCATCACCACATCACCACGGCACACGACCACGTGCTGGCTGGCTGATTTGCCAACCGGCGAGCCTTCCGGCAATGCTGGAGGGTCACGATAACCCCAGCTCCACGGCCCCTGATGCACCAGACCCGCAAACCGCCCACCATGGCTGATGTCGCCCGCGTCGCGGGCGTCTCACCCATGACCGTCAGCCGGGCCTTCAAGGACGGCAGTTCGGTCTCGGAGGCAACGCGAACGGCGATCCTTCAGGCGGCCGAGGAGCTGGGATATGTTTTTGACAGCACCGCCTCAAACCTGCGCTCCCAGCGCACCGGCTTTGTTGCCGTCAGCATCCCTTCGCTGAACAATGCCAACTTTGCGGAAACGGTCGGCGGGCTCTCCGATGCGCTGAAGGATCATGGCCTGCAGATCCTGCTGGGCTATACCAATTACGACATTCACACTGAAGAGCAGCTGATCGAACAGCTGTTGCGGCGCCGGCCAGAGGCCATCGTCGTCACCGGCGGCCAGCACACGCCCCGCGCCCGCAAACTGCTGGAAAACGCAGCCATTCCCGTTGTCGAAACCTGGGATCTGCCGCGCGCGCCCATTGGCCATGTCGTCGGCTTCTCCAATGAGGCGGCTGTACGGGCGATGGTCGATCACCTTGTCGCACGCGGCCTGCGCAAGATTGCCTTCATCGGCGGCGATGCTGACAGGGATACCCGTGGCACCGACCGCCGTAACGGCTTTATCGCAGCGATGAAGGCTCATGGTCTGGAGACAAACCGGCTGATTGCCGCCGGTGTGCCGCCCATCTCCATGCGGGAAGGGGCCAATGCCATGGGCCGCCTGCTGGAGGAAATGCCGGACACGGAAGCCGTCATCTGCGTGTCCGACCTTTCGGCCTTCGGCGCGCTGACCGAATGCCAGCGCCGGGGCGTGCTGGTGCCAGAGCGCATTTCCATTGCGGGCTTCGGTGACTACGAAATTGCCGGCATTTCCGTGCCCTCGCTGACCACGATCAACCCGCATCCGCGCCAGATCGGCGAGCAGGCAGCGGGCATCATCGTCGAGGCTCTTGGCGGCAAGCCCCTCTCCCCCAGACCATCGCCATCGCTCCCGTCCTGCAGATCCGCGGCAGCAGCGTGTAAGGCACTTGGCTGCCCCGCGATCCGTCATGGGATGACGAAAACCTACCGCTCCTTCAAATACAAAGGGCGGCCCGTTGCCGGACCGCCCTTCTGAACATTCGTGCGCTGCGGATTACTTCTGCATCGCAACGATGGCATTGACGAGGGTGTCGCCGTTCTCGGCAATGAAGTTGTCCCACACCGGGCGGACGACTTCCTGGAAGGCGGCTGCGTCAACGTCGCTGTTGACGGTCATGCCGGCAGAAGTCAGTTCGGCGATCATGGTCGCTTCCTTATCCTGTGCCAGCTTGCGCTGCATGGCGACGGCTTCGGCGGCCACTTCGGTGATGACCTTCTGCTCGTCAGCGGTGAGGCCCTTGAACTTGTCATTGTTCATGACGAGCGCCAGGTTGGAGTAGGCGTGCTGGGTGAGCGACAGGTACTTCTGCACTTCGTAGAACTTGAAGGACAGAACGATGCCAATCGGATGGTCCTGCGCGTCCACGACGCCGGTCTCCAGCGCGGTGTAAAGCTCGGCCACCGGCAGCTGCTGCGGGTTTGCATCCAGCAGGGTGAACATGTCGTTCAGAGCCTTGGAGTTGTTCACGCGCATGCGCAGGCCAGCAAGGTCGGCCGGGGTTTTGATCGGGCCGCGGCTGTTGGTCATGTTGCGGTAGCCGTTTTCCGGGAAGCCCAGAACCTTCATGCCGAAGGGTTCGAACTTCGCGGCAATGCCCTGGCCGATTTCACCGTCCAGTACCTTGTAAGCGACTTCACGGTTCGGGAACATGAACGGCAGTTCGACAACACCGGCTTCCTTGACGAGACCGGTGAAGTTGTTGAGGCCCGACATGGCAATGTCGATGATGCCCGAGCGGGTGCCATCGATCATGGCCGCGTCATTGCCAAGCTGGCCCTGCGGGAAAATGTTGACCGTGACAGAGCCATTGGTGCGGGCCTCGACCTGCTCCTTGAAGAAAACAGCAAGGTTCTGCTGCAGATCCGTTTCCGGTGCGGCATGTGCGAACTTCAGCGTGGTCTGCGCCTGTGCACTGACGGCAGCAAGGGTCAGGGCCGTGGCGAGGCCAAGGGCTTTCAGGACTTTCTTCATATTATGCTCCTCCCAGAATGATGGCTTTGAGCCCAGGTAAACGATTATCCGCCCATGAAGCGGGCAGGAACGGTGATCAGCTCGGGCACAAGAATGAAGAGACCGAGCAGAAGGGCGTAGGCGATCACGAAAGGCCACACGCCTTTGACGGCACGGCTCATCTGAACACGGCCTACGCCGCAGATGACGTTGAGAACTGTGCCAACCGGCGGCGTGATGAGCCCGATGGAGCAGTTCATGATGAACATGAGCCCGAAATAGACGGGGTCGATCCCTGCCATCTTGATTACGGGCATGAACAGCGGCACGAGGATCAGCACTGTTGGTGAAAGATCCATGACCATACCCACAGCCAGCACTATCAGCATGATCACCAGCATAAGCAGGCGCGGGCTGTCGATCAGCGGCTGGAGCAGGGCAGCAAGCTGCTGCGGCAGCTGGGCAACCGTGATGAGCCAGGCAGCGACCATGGCAGCACCAACGAGGAACATCACCATCGCGGTGGAGCGGCCCGCGCCGATCAGCACATGCACGAAGTCGCGGAAGGTCAGTTCACGGTAAACCAGCGTGGAAATGAGGATCGCATAGACGGCTGCCACGACGGCGGCTTCCGTTGCCGTGAAGGCGCCGGTGCGGATGCCGCCAATGATGATGATGGGAAGCAGCAGCGCCCAGATGCCTTCCTTCAACGCCTTCCAGCGCTCGGCCCCCGAAGCCTTCGGCAGCACCTCCAGGTTTTCCCTGCGGATCATGAAGCTCCACACGAGGACAAGCGTCAGGCCCATCATCAGGCCCGGTGCAATGCCGGCCAGGAAGAGCTTGGCGATGGAGATGTTGCCGGCAACGCCGATCAGGATCAGCGGCAGGGACGGCGGGATGATCGGTGCGATGATGCCGCCTGCTGCCAGCAGGCCAAGGCTGCGCCCTTCCGGATAGTTTCCGTCACGCATCATCGGATAAAGGATCGAGACCAGGGCGGCTGCATCGGCCACGGCCGAACCGGACAGGCCCGCCAGCACGATGGAGGTCATGATTGCTACATAGCCGAGGCCGCCCTTGCGGTGGCCGACGAGCGAAGAGGCGAGGCGCACGATCCGCGTCGACAACCCGCCGCGCGACATCACTTCACCGGCGACCAGGAAGAACGGAATGGCCAGCAGCGGAAAATTATCGACGCCGTTGATGAGGTTCTGCGCCAGAATGTCGGTGCTGAGCAGATCCATCTGCAGCATCAGAGCCATGGAAGCGAGCAGAAGGGCAAAGGCAACCGGCAGACCAAGCAGGATCGAGCCTATCAGGACGGCCAGAAAGAGAACGAGGGTCATTCCGTGCCATCCTCCGCAAGGACTTGCTTCACACTGTCGGGGTTGAAGATGCGCACCACCGCGATAGCTGCCATGAGCACAGAGGACACGACACCGGACAGATAGAACAGCCCGGAGGGCAGGCCCGTGAGCGGCGAGATGTTGGCCATGTTCATCATGGTCTGCTTCATGCAGCCCCAGAACAGCAGCAGCACAGTGCCAAGGATCACCAGCCAGCAAGCACGGCGCAGGAGGCCGATATACTTCGGGAATGCGGCTTCCGCGAACTCGGCCAGCGCAAGATGCTCGCCCCGGCGCAGGGTGACGGCCGCACCCAGCATCACCACCCAGACGAACCAGAGGCGTGACAGCTCCACTGAAACGCGGATGCCGGACGAGAAACCGTAGCGCAGGACGACATTGGCAAAGACGATGGCAATCATCGCGGTCAGAAGCACTGCGATGATGAGATCGATAGAGCGCCAGATGAGGCGGATTATGCTGTGCATCCGTCCTCCTCCCAGAAGTTGGAATGCTTCAAATTGCACGGGGCGTGCGTTTGGGTTATCGTTAACCCATCATGGATGATATCGATAACAAATTTGGGCGTCAAGCTCTTCCCGAAAAGCGTCCCGTGACCATTGCCGATCTGGCTGCGCGTGCGGGTGTTAGCCCCATGACCGTGTCCAAGGCGCTCCGGGATACCGGGCGCCTGGGTGCAGAGACGCGGGCACGGATCAAGCAGCTGGCTGACGAACTTGGGTATGTTCCGAACTCGCTCGCCGGTGCTCTCAGTTCGCGCACGAGCAATCTGGTGGCCGTTCTTATTCCCTCGATCAGTGACCATGTCTATGCGGAAGTTCTGGGCGGCATTCATGGTGTGCTGCGGCCGGAGGGAATGCAGACCTTCATCGGCGAGACCTTCTTCGACCCGGTGCTGGAAGAGAGCTTGCTGCGGACCATGCTATCGCTGAAACCGGCAGGATTGCTGGTGTCAGGCGGAATCCTGCGCACGGAAAAGGCGCAGGTGCTGCTGGAGCGGCGGCAGGTGCCGGCAGTGCAGATGTGGGATCAGCGCAATGCTGGCCTTGATGCGGCTGTGGGTGTTGATCACACAGAGGCAGGACGCATGGCGGCACGGCGGCTGCTGGACGCAGGTCTCAGGCGCCTTGCCTATGTCGGTTCGCAGCTGGAGGCCGACCTGTGTGCCCGCGAGCGCTTCAAGGGATTTGCGGCGGAGGTGTCGGCTGCCGGTGCGCGCCTGACTGTTCTGGATGGCGGCACTTTGCCGCGGCAGGTGGAAAGCGGCAACCTGCTGGTCCGGCAGCTGCTGGGAAGTGTGCCGGATGTGGAAGGGATACACTTCCTCAACGATGCCATGGCGGCAGGTGGTCTGCGTTATCTTTTCGAGGCAGGGGTTGATGTGCCAGGGCAGGTGTCCGTTATCGGCTTCAACGGCACCTCGCATGCCTTTTCCATCCGCACGCGGCTGACCACGCTCGACCTGCCGCGCCTGCAGCTTGGGCGCGATGCGGCCAACTGCCTGCTGCAGCTTTGCCGCAAGAGCTATCCCGGTCCCGGGCAGGAGATCGGGTTGCGTATTGTTGAGGGAAATACGGCGCGTCCCCTTCCGCCGGAATGGGGCAAGCAACGGGCCGTGGCAGAATCTGCTTCGTAACACCCGGAAATAGCACGAAATTCCGCCGTCAGCTGCTAGACTCAGGCTTACCGCAACTTGAGGGAGCAAGCGCGTGCAGGCCGGTCTGACCATGACGCTCGACACCTATGAGGTGACCCGCACAGACATGCTGCCGGATGACATTCCCCGGTTGCATGAGCTGTCGATTGGTGTCAATTGGCCCCACCGCCCAAAGGACTGGGAACTCGCCATCGGCCTCGGTCATGGCTATGTCGCCCGCGACGAGATCGGCCGCGTGCTGGGCTCTGCCATGTGGTTTCCCATGGGGCCGAAGCTCGCGACAGTTGGTATGGTCATCACGTCGCCGCGTCTGCAGGAACATGGGGCCGGGGCATGGCTGATGCAGCACGTGCTGGCGGATACGGCAGACCGGGGCAAGGTGCTCAACGCCACCAAGGCGGCCTACAGGCTGTATTTGTCTCTTGGCTTCATTCCCCGCGCTGCTGTTCACCAGCATCAGGGCATGGCAGTCAAGGTTCCCGATGGGCCTGAAAGGGCTGTCCCGATGCTGCCCGAACATGCACCGGAAATCATCGCGCTGGACGCCCAGGCCTATGGCGCGGACCGGTCGCCGGTGTTCGAGCTGCTGTTCGATTTGTCTGAAGGCACTGTCCTTCTGCGCGAGGGGCGCGTGACTGGTTTTGCGCTCTGCCGTGAATTCGGGCGTGGACGGGTGATCGGGCCTGTCGTTGCAGAGACGGAAGAGGATGCGATTGCCCTCATCCGCCCGCATGTGTCGGCGCATCAGGGTGTGTTCCTGCGCATGGACACGCGGGCGGAGGACGGCCCGTTGCGCCGTTTCCTACACGAGGCCGGGCTCGGGCTCTTCGACACTGTGACGACAATGACCCTCGGAGATGTGCCTGAGGGTGGTCCCGCGATCACCTTCGGCCTTGTCAATCACGCGCTGGGGTGAGGGGAGGCGGAAGGCTGGGGCGTGGCCGCAGTTTTCTCTCAGAAATCGGCGACCTTGCCCCAGGAGCTCTCGCTGAAGCGGGAGGGGTGATAGGGCTTGGCATTGAGCGCCGGTTCTTTCCCCATGACGATATCGGCGATCATCTCGCCTGCCCCCGTGCCGATGCCGAAGCCATGGCCGCTGAAGCCGGCGGCGAGGACGAAGCCGGGGATCTGCGTTTCTCCAATGGCCGGCACACCGTCCGGCGTGCTGTCGATATAGCCAGCCCATGCCGCGGTAACCTCACTCTGATTGAGCGCAGGGATCAGTTCCCGGGCACGGGCCAGCGTCTCGCGGATCTGCGACGGGTCGGGCTTGGGATCGAGAATGCGCATGCGCTCCATCGGCGTTTCCCGGTCCAGCCGCCAGCGCGAGAGGCTCTCGTGGCCGCTGCGCAGGCCCTCAAGTCCGCCGACTGCGAGGGACTTGTGCCGCTTCAGAAACATCGGAATGAAGGTGGTGCCGAAGCGCAGCATCTGCGCGGTCGGGTCCACGCGGGCGCGGCCGGAAATGGCCAGCGTATGGCCGCCCTTGCGCGCCGTCAGGGATACGCGCGCCGTGTGCAGCGCATCGGGAATGCCTGCGGCTTCGCTGACCGAGAGGATCGATGCACGGACGGAGGCTTGCGGAAAGCGGATGCCGAGCTGGCGGCAGAAGCTGGAGGCCCAGGCGCCGCCTGCCATGACGGCAGTCTTTGTGCGGATGGTGCCCCGTTCGGTGACAACACCGCTGACGCGCCCGCCGGAAAGCTCCAGTCCGCGCACGGCGCAGTTTTGCAGCACGCGCCCGCCATGGGCCTCAATGGCTTTTGCAATCAGTGGCACGGCACTGGACGGATCGGCGATGCCGTCGGTTGGGGAGAAGACGCCGCCCTTCCAGCTCTTGCCTGTCACCCGCCCGCGTTCGGCGGCCTCTTCGGCGGTAAGCATGTGGGTGATGACATTCTGCGTAAGGGCGAAATCACGCCAGCGCGCCCAGCCCTCGATCTCGGCCTCGTTGTTGGACAGATACAGCAGGCCAGAGCGGCGGAAGCCGAGACCGGGGCCGATTTCGGCCGCCAGTTCATCCCACAGCGCCAGGCTGCGGGTCGCCATCGGAAGCTCTCGCGCATCGCGGTTCTGCTGACGGCACCAGCCCCAGTTGCGGCTGGACTGCTCGGCGCCAGGGCGGCCTTTTTCCACCAGCGCCACCTTCACACCGCGCCTTGCGAGGTAATAGGCCGCGCATGTTCCCACAATGCCAGCGCCGATGATCACCACATCGGCCTCGGCTGGCATGTCACCGGCGGTTTCGATCGTCAACAGGGGTGCGCGCATGGAAAACTCCTTTGATTTGCACCCTAGCGGCTGCCTGTCAGGCGTGGCTACCGCAGGGAGGTCAAATTACGGCATTTTCTGCTGAATCTGTTGCCGCTTGAGGCGGGGGAGAACCTGTACCTGGAGAAAAGTTTTTATATTCAGGGAAATTTGGCTGATTGCCTATCCGGCATTTTCTGCTTACTCTCTGCGTATTATAAGAGGGCATCATGAAGCTGGACCGGATCGATATCCGTATTCTGTACGAGCTGCAGAAAAATGGCCGCATCACCAATGTGGAGCTGGCCGAACTGGTTCACCTGTCGCCCAGCCCCTGCCTGATGCGGGTGAAGAAGCTGCAGCAGGCGGGCTATATCACCGGTTATGCGGCGCAGATCGACCTTGCAAGGCTCGGCCCGACACTGACCGTCTTCACCGAAATCACCTTGAAGAACCACCGCAAGATGGATTTCGACCGCTTTCAGCAGGCTGCGGAAAAGGTGGAGGAGATCATCGAATGCCACCTGATCTCCGGCGGCTATGATTACCTCCTGAAATTCGTCACCGGCAGCATTGGCGATTATCAGGCGATCATGGAGCGCATGATCGACATGGACATCGGCATCGACAAGTACTTCAGCTTCGTGGTGATGAAGTCCCCTTTCGTAAAATCCCATCTGCCGCTGAAGACGATTTTCCCGATGTGAAGGGGCGTCCAGATTGCTGGTTGTGCTTCAACGGGCAGTGTTGCTTTCGGACGGACAGTCAGGCACCCGTTCCTCTCCCCCTCGAGGGGGAGAGGGGAGCTGCGGCAATCTGAAAGAGCTTTCCCAACACCGCAGCCCAGCACTATTCAGTCCGCAATGAGCGAAGCCATCCTTGATGGTAGGTGCCTGAAACACCTTGTCGCAGAGACCAAACTGGCAGCCTCTACCTCTCAAGCCCCCGTGCTGGCGAAATTCTCGGGCAGGCTGTCGAGCCAGCCGGTGTCGAGTTTGGGGACGGAGGAGAAGAGCAGCTTGGAATAGGGGTGCGTTGCGCCGCCCGGCAGCTGGTCATTGGCCAGGAGCTCCACCATCTCGCCATGCTGCATCACCATCACCTGATCGCAGATCGACTGGACGGTGGAGAGGTCGTGGCTGATGAAGACGTAGGAAAGCCCCAGCTCCCGCTGCAACTCTTTCAGAAGCTCGATCACTGCTGCCGCCACCACTGTATCGAGGGCCGAGGTGATCTCATCGCACAAGATGATGTCGGGCTTGGCGGCAAGGGCTCTGGCGAAGTTGACGCGCTGCTTCTGGCCGCCGGAAAGTTCGCCCGGCATACGGTGGCGCAGGGCACGCGGCAGCCGCACCATATCCAGCAGCTCGTTGACACGCGCCTCCTGCTCCGCGCCCTTCTGGCCATGGTAGAAGGCCAGCGGACGGCCAAGAATATCGGCGACGGAACGGGAGGGGTTCAGTGCCGTATCGGCGAGCTGGAAGACGATCTGCATGCGCCGCAGCTCTTCCTTGCTGCGCAATCTGGCTTTCGGGTCCAGCTCTCTGCCGTCGAGCTGGACATGACCGCGCACGGGAGGAAGCAGACCGGCGATGACACGGGCAAGTGTTGACTTGCCCGAGCCGCTTTCGCCGATGACGCCGAGATTATGCCCGCGCTCCAGCTTGCAGCTGACGTTTTTCAGCACCGTCTTGAAAGGCAGGCCGGTCGGCTCGATCGGGCCATAACCTGCGTAAACGCCGCTGACCTCAAGGATCGGCCGGCTGACAGGCATGTCCGCCCCTGCCTCGGCAGGGGCTGTGAACGGTACCGGCTGGAAGGCGGCCAGAAGCTCTTTGGTATAAGGGTGGGTGGCTGCATGCAGGATTTGTTCCGTCGAGCCTTCCTCCTGGACCTCACCGCCCTTGAGCACGATGATCCGGTCGGCAATCTGCGCGACGACGGCAAGGTCATGAGAGACATAGACGCCAGCCATGCCACCCTTGCGCATGACGGACTTGAAGGCGCGCAGCACCTCGATCTGGGTTGTCACGTCCAGCGCCGTGGTGGGCTCATCAAAGATGACGAGCTGCGGGCCGCCGATCAGGGCCATGGCGGCGGCAAGGCGCTGCAGCTGGCCGCCGGAGACCTGATGCGGATAGCGCTCGCCGATGGTTTCCGGTTCCGGCAGGGCGAGTGCGCGGAAAAGCTCTACAGCCTTGGCACGGGCTTCCGTCCGGCTCATCAGCTTGTGGATGCTGGCTACCTCTACCACCTGATCAATCAGCCGGTGGGAGGGGTTGAAGGCGGCGGCGGCGCTCTGGGGCACGTAGGCCACATCCGTGCCGCGCAGCTTCTGGCGCGAGGCCTCGTTCATGGTCACCAGATCCTGCCCGCCGAGCAGAACCTTGCCACCACTGATCTTGCAGCCGGTGCGGGTGTAGCCCATCAGAGTGAGCGCGATCGTGGTTTTGCCCGATCCGCTTTCACCGATGAGCGCGACAATCTCGCCCGGGTTGATGGTCAGGCTGACGCCCTTGATGATCTCCACGCGGCGGCCCGAGTCCGTGCGGGCTTCGACGTGCAGATCCTGGATTTCGGCAAGAGGTTTCGTCATCAGGCGCGGTCCCGGATCTTGACTGGCAGGTTGTCGATCAGAAGGTTGACGCTGATCGTCAGGCTGGCGATGGCGATGCAGGGGGCAATCACTGCGGGGGCGCCAAAGGGCAGGCCGCCGATGTTTTCCTTCACGAGGGAACCCCAGTCTGCATTGGGCGGCTGCACGCCAAGGCCAAGGAAAGACAGGCCCGACAACAGCAGCACGATGAAGACGAAGCGCAGGCCAAGGTCGGCCAGCACCGGGCCGGTGATGTTGGGCAGGATTTCCTGGAAAATGAGATACAGCGTCCGCTCGCCGCGTGCCCGCGCCACTGTGACGTAATCCATGGTGTTGCAATTGACCGCCAGTGCCCGTGCAAAGCGGTAGGAGCCAGGGGTGTAGATGACCGCCAGCAAGCCGATCAGCACCGGAATGGATGAGCCGATGGCAGCAACCATGACGAGGCCGAAGAGCTTGGATGGGATTGAGTTCAAGGCATCCAGCACGCGGCTCAACACCGTGTCGAACCAGCCTCCAGTAACGGCCGCCGTCATGCCCAAAACCACACCGGAGAGACAGGCAATACAGACGGCGGCAAATGAAATGCCGACGGTATAGCGCGTACCCAGCAGGATACGGGAGAAGATGTCGCGGCCAAGATAATCAGAACCCAGCCACAGCTTTTCCGAGATCGGGCCGTAGAAATCGAAATCGACGATATCACCGGGCGCATAGGGGGCAACCGAAGGTCCGGCGATGGCGACAAGCGCCCAGAACAGGATGATCAGCCCGGCCACGATGCCGGTGGTGTTCATCCGGAACCCGAAGCGGGCCGGGGAAACGGGCGTCTGGCTCATTTGCGCAGCCTCGGGTTGGAGAGAATGGCGATGATGTCGGCGATTGTGATCAGCAGCAGGAAGCCGAAGCAGAAGATCATGGCGCAGCTCTGGATGAGCGGCAGGTCGCGGGTGGCAACCGCATCCACCATCAGCTTGGCGATGCCCGGATAGTTAAAGATCGTCTCGACGATAATCACGCCGCCCAGCAGATAGGAGACGGACAGGGCGACAGCATTTGCAATCGGGCCGATGGCATTCGGCAGTGCATGGCGCAGAACCATGCGGCTGCGCGAGGCTCCCTTGAGAAGTGCCATTTCCACATAGGGCATCTTCAGGGATTCAATCACGGCAGCGCGGGTCATTCGGATCATCTGGGCCGAGATGACGCAGGTCAGCGTGATCACCGGCATGGCGAAAACCTTCAGCAGCTGGCCAATGCTGCTCACATCATTGGCCAGCGAAAGGGCGGGCAGCCAGCGCAGCCAGACGGCAAAGACCAGCACCGCAAAGGTGGCGATCATGAATTCGGGAACGGAGATGACCGAAACCACGGTGGTCGTTACCGCACGGTCATAGAGCGACCCCTTGTAGACAGCCATGGTGATGCCGAGAAACAAGGCCAGAGGAACCGCGATGGCGGTTGTCACTGCTGCAAGGCGCAGGGTGTTGGCAAGGCGTCCTCCGATCAGGTCGCCAATGGACATGTTGTTGACATAGGAGATGCCAAAGTCACCCTGAACAATGCCCAGAAGCCACTGACCGTAGCGGATGAGTGCGGGGAATCGAGATGCATGGCCTCACGCAGGCCGGCAACGGCTTCGGGCGTGGCGGCCTGACCCAGCAGGATTTCCGCCACATCGCCCGGCAGCAGGAGAGTTGCGCCAAAGACGACGAAGGACACGATCAGCAACGTGAGCAATGTCACGCCAAGCCGTCCCAGGATCAAGAAAGTGATTTGCCCTGACATTCAGGCAGCCTCTGCAGATTGGGATAAAGAGACCGGAGGCGGCAAGCGCCTCCGGTTCGATGCTGGCTGACTGTCAGGCTTCGAGCCAGATATATTCCGCCATGGCATAGCCCATCTGGCCGCCCAGCGGGTTCGGCTCCAGACCTTTCACCTTGCTCTGCTTTGCATCCACATTCGAGAGGTATGCCGGGATAACGGTGCCTGCCTCGTTGGCGACCATTACCTGCATCTCGCCATAGATTTCCTTGCGCTTCGCAGTGTCCTGTTCACCCCTTGCCTCGAGCAGCATCGAGTCGAATTTCGCGGACTTATACTGGCTTTCGTTCCACGGTGCGCTCGAAGCATAGAGCAGCGAGAACAGGATATCCGGCGTCGGGCGGGAGTTGATGTTGCCGAAGTGGACTGGCGCCTTCAGCCAGTAGTTGGACCAGTAACCGTCGGATGGTACGCGCTGGATGTCGAAGTTCATGCCGATCTTGCTGCCAGCCTGTTGCAGCACGGTTGCCATTTCAATGGCGGAGTTTGCGGCTTCAGAAGCCACGATCGGGATTGCCTGTCCCAGAACGCCTGCCTTTTCAAAGTGGAACTTGGCCTTCTCCGGGTCATGGGCCCGCGGTTTCAGGTCCGCGTTGTGGTAAGGGTTCATCGGGGAAATCGGCTGATCATTGGCGATCTCTGCCAGTCCTCGCATCACCGACATCTGGATCAATTCGCGGTCGATGAGATACTTTACGCCTTCGATGAGGTCGAACTTGCTGCCCGGCTCCATGTCCATGCGGAAGTTCAGGTTCGTGTAGGTTCCAGAGGTGGACTTCACGAGGTCAACGCCGTTCGCACTTTCCAGAAGGCGCATGGATTGCGGTTTGATCGATGCGCCAACGTGGATGTCGCCCGAGATGACGGCGCTGACGCGGGCCATTTCATCGGGGATGGCGAAATATTCGAAGCTGTCGACATTCGGGCCGCCCGCCTTGAAGTAGTTCTCGTTGCGGCTCATCAGCGAGCGGACGCCCGGTTCGAAGCTCTCCAGCTTGAAGGCGCCGGTGCCGATGCCCTTGCTGAAGTCGGTGGTGCCATCCTGCACGATCATGAAATGGTGCATGGCCAGGATGGTCGGAAGGTCGGCGTTGGGAGCTTCCAGTGTGATTTCGACCGTCAGAGGGTCAACGGCCTTGATCTCCTGCATCTGCTTGGCGATGGCGTTGACCTTGGAGCCGGTTTCCTTGTCGAGGTGGCGCTTCAGCGAGAACACCACGTCGGCAGAGGTGAGGGACTTGCCGTCATGGAAGGTGACGCCGGACTTCAGCTTCACGGTCCAGACCTTGGCGTCCGAACTTTCGATGCTGTCGGCCAGTTCCATGTTCAGCTTGCCGCCGTCGCTGAGGAATGTGAGGCGGTTGTAGAGCGAGCAGCAGCGCACATAATCGGTCGAGAGCGAGGCCTTGGCCGGGTCCAGCGTGTCCGAGGTGGACGAGGACCAGCCAGCAGCCTTGAAATGGCCACCCTTCACCGGAGTGGCAGCGAGGGCCGAGGTGGCGCGGGCAAACAGCGAGCCGCCAGCCGCAAGGCCGATACCGCCCGCAAGGAACATGCGCATGATGTCGCGGCGGCTCGCACCGCGGCGGATTGCATCCTCGACCATCGCATCGTCGTTGCGAGTCCAGTTGTTGATTTCGAATTTGCTCATCAGTGTTCCCCTTGTCGTAGATATGCCCGGCTTTTTGTTTTTTATCGCCGCGAGCCTGCCTGCCGGCTGTCAGGCGGACCCGGCCTCCGCAGCCGCGGCAAGCCCGGCCATGGAGGTGAAGTGGTAATCCGGCTTCGTGAACTGCGCGGGCTCGATGGTGCCGCCGTAGCCCGGCTGAGCGTGCCTGCGCTCGATCCAGCAGTTGGTCATGCCAAGGCTGCGGGAGACGCCGATGTCGTGATACTGGCTTTGCGCTACATGAAGGATCGCGCCCTTGTCTGCGCCTTCCTGCTCCACAAAGCGGAACACCTGCTCGAAGAAAGCCGGGTCGGGCTTTTCCGTGCCTGTGTCATCGGTGGTGAAAGCCGCATGGAAGGGGTGGCCGAGCTTTTCGTTGAAATGCTCGAAAGCCCACCGCTGCGCATTGGTCATGGCGATCAGGCGGTAAGTCTTCTTCAGTTCCGCCAGTGCCTCGACGCTGTCTTCAAAGGGCTGCCAGTCCGCCACTGCCTGCCGCAGGCGCTCGCCATGTGCCGGATCCGGGTCAAGGCCCAATTTCGGAGCAATGACCGTGTAGACGCGGGCGAGATCATCCGGGAAGAGTTGCGCCTCCGGCATGTAGCGGGCAGCGCGGTAATGGGCGAGAGCTTCCTCTCCGTCGAGGCTGACGCCCTGATCTGCCGCGATCTGAGACAGGGCGGATATTAACCCGCCTTCAAAGTCAATGAGCGTTCCGACGACATCAAATGTCATGTAGCGGAACGAAGCGAGAGGCTGTGCCGTCATACTGAGCCCCGTGTCTGCCGCAGAAGTTGCGGCGTCCTCTGGTTGGATTCCGGCATTTTCTGCCAGTTTATTGGCCCGGCCTGATTTCCGGGCTTGGCTCGCATTTTGTATGCGTTGCCTTGATTTCTGCAGATCAGTTTGCGGTTCTTTTGCGCGGCATATGCTCCAGAATCCTATCCGGCTTCGGCACAATATGCTGTTTTGCGGTGCTTTGCCGCGCTTGCCGCTTCAGTAACCTCTGGCGCGGTCGATCAGCCCCGGCACCGGCAATCCCGCCTGATGCGCGCGTATTCCGGCAATGACATGCCTTGCACCGTCATCTGCCCGCGTCTGGCACGCGATGTGCGGCGTCAGCACAATCTGCTGATGCTGCCAGAAGGGATGATCCGATGGCAGCGGCTCCGGGTCCGTTACGTCCAGCCAGGCGCTGGCGAGCTGGCCACTCTCAAGTGCATGCAGCAGAGCTTCGTGATCCAGCTGGCGTCCACGTCCGGCATGGACCAGCGCGGCACCGTGCGGCATCTGGGCGAAAAGCTGCGCATTCAGAAGACCTGTTGTCTCTGCCGTCAGCGGCAGCAGGCAGATAAGAATGTCGGTGCTGGCGAGGAAGGCGAAAAGATCCGTAAAGGTCTCGACGCCCGGAATGTCCTGCGGGCTGCGGCTCCATCCGGCAAGCGGGAAGCCAAAGGGGGCGAGGGCTTCCAGCACTGCCTTGCCTAGTTGACCAAGGCCCATGACGCCCACCCGCCGCTCCCGCGCCGGGACGTTGCGGCCTGATTGCCAGAGGCTGGCGGATTTCTGGCTGATGTAGCGCGGCAGATCCCGGTGCAGGCCAAGGACGGCGAGCGTCACATATTCCTTCATCTGCTCGGCAAGGCCGGGCTCCAGCATGCGCACCACGCCCACGTGTGGCGGCAAGGCGGCAAGGTTCAACTGGTCGACGCCAGCGCCGACCGAGAACAGCAGCTTGAGATTGGGATACAAGGCGCCAACATCCTGCGGCGCCGTCCAGGCGACAAGATATTCCACCGCTGCCGGGTCTGGTGCTTCATTGCTGTGGAAGGGCAGATTGGGCAGTTCGGCGGCGAAATGCGCGGCGAACACTTCGCCGCGCTTTGCCTCTGAAGTGTAGAGGACCGCCACCGGGTCAGGCCATTGCCGCGCGGACATCCGGGTCCGCAAGGGTCTGGTCCAGCGTCAGCTTTGTGCGCTCGACGATCTGGGCAATTTCATCTTCCGTGCAGCACAGCGGCGGGGCATAGCCGAGCACACCCTGCGCAAAGGAGCGGATGACGAGGCCGTTTTCCCAGGCCCGGTCGAAGATGCGGGTCGCTGGCTTGGCCGCGGCTGGAAGCGGCGTCTTCTTCGCCTTGTCGGTAACAAGCTCCACCGCTGCCAGCATGCCGCGCCCGCGCACCTCACCGACAAGCGGGTGGTCTGCCAGCGAGGCAAGGCCTTGCTGCAGCAGGTTGCCCATCTTCACGCCGTTGTCGAAGAGGCCGTTTTCATAAAGATCCAGCACCGCAAGGCCGACAGCCGCGCTCACCGGATGGGCGGAATAGGTGAAGCCGTGGCCGATGGCGGCAGCGCCTGCCGCATCCGCCATCACCTGATACATGTGGTCGGAGAGGAACACTGCGCCCATCGGCACATAGCCAGAGGTGAGGCCCTTGGCGGTGGTCATCATGTCTGGCACGATGCCTTCCTCAAGGCAGGCGAAGATCGGCCCGGTGCGGCCAAAGCCGGTGATCACCTCGTCGGCGATGAACAGGATGCCCATGTCCTTGCAGGCATCGCGCATGGCCTTGACCCAACCCTTCGGCGGCACGATGACGCCGCCCGAGCCCTGAATCGGCTCCAGATAGAAGGCCGCGACCTTATCTGCGCCGCCCAGTTCCGAGACCTTGGCCTTCAGCGCAGCAAGCGAGGCTGCAATGATCGCCTCCGCGCTGTCACCCACCGGGTTGCGGTAGCTGTAGTGCGAGGAATCTTGTGCTGCCAGGTGTAGGGAACGCCGAAACCGGCATGGAAGGCGGGCAGGGCGGTGAGGCCGGAGCCCACGGTGGTGGAGCCGTGGTAGCCCTGCTCGACGGAGATGAAATGCTCCTTCTGCGGCTGGCCCTTGGCCTGCCAGTAATAGCGCGCGAAGCGGACCGTGGTGTCTACCGCATCCGAGCCGCCGAGCGTGAAGTAGACGTGGCTGAGATCGCCCGGTGCATGTTCGGCAAGGCGGGAGGCAAGGCGGATGGCTGGTTCCGAGCCGAGGCCGAAATAGCCGGTGGCATAGGGCAGCTCGCGCAGCTGCTTTGTGGCGGCCTCGATGATGCTTTCATGCCCGTAGCCGGCATTGACGCACCACAGGCCGGCAAAGCCATCCAGCAGGGTGTGGCCGCTGGCGTCCGTCACCGTTGCTCCCTTGGCGGACTTCAGCACGCGCACACCGGCGGCCTCGTGGCCGCGCCAGCTGGCAACCGGATGGATGAGATGGGCACGGTCGAGTTCGACCAGCGAGTTTGCAAGCATGGGGACGTCCTTTCTCTCCGGCGGGCGCTGCGGCTGCCGGACCAATCATTCAGCCGAGCGCCTGTGCGGCGAGGGCAAAGGTGTGAACCGGGCCGGAAGCATCACTGGTGGCTCCAAGCCGCATGGGGATGCCGCCGCCCGCATGGGCAAGGCCGTGCTCTGCCAGCCAGGGAGCAAGGCCGGTCTCCGCGCCTGTATCCATCCGCAGGAAGCGGCCTTCGCATTCCTTCAGGATATGGGATAGCAGCAGGCGGGCCTGATCCGCATCGCGGGCGATGACGGGGCCTGCCACCTCGCCGCGCCCGAAGGGACGCAGGGCGGTATAGGCGGTGATCCGGCCGTTCTCGCGGATGGTGAGGATCTTGCCGAGCCGGAACAGCGCGCCGATCAGCGCCGTCCGGTCCATGCCGGTGGCGGCCTTGTCGAGCTGCGCCAGAACGGGTGTATCCTCAGGGGCTGCCAGATGCAGCCCGTCAACGCCTTCTTCGGCCAGGGCAGGCACCTGTTCCGGTGCTTGGGCGATGCCCTGATGCTGGAGGATTTCGCCCACTGCACGGAAGCCAAGCTTTTCGTAAAGCGGCAAGCCGTCCTTCGTTGCCACCAGACGCCATTGCTGCGGCTGGATCAGGCTCATGACGCTGGCCATCATCTTGCGGCCAAGTCCGCGCCCGCGCATGCGCCCGTCAACGATGATCATGTTGATGGTCGCCGCATCACCGAAGGGGGTCGTCAGCGCGGTGGCGACGACTTCGCCATTCTCAATGGCGACGGTGCCTTTTGACAGGCTGTGGAAGAGGCTCCAGTCCTCCGCCCGGTGGGGCCACTTTTCGGCCTGCGACAGGCGCAGCGCCCCGGGGAGGTGTTCCGGTTCCATCGGCTGGATGGTCAGTGTGTCATCGGTCAGCATGTGAACCTGCGCTGGAAGACGGGTGATAATGTGAGCCTATGCCCCGTCCGGGCGAACTTCCCGCCCTTGGTCTCTGTGCTGACAGTATCTTCCGCTGTTCGCTGGGGCTTTCTAAGCATGATCTGCCACGGACAGGTGAGAGGGAGGGCGATGGCTGGCGCTGCGGCCGGGCATGGCAAGGCCGCCGCGCAATAAGGTGCTGTGGGGCCCTCTTGATACGGCGGAATGTGCTTTGGGATGGCGTGAAAGCGGCGGGGGCTTTTTGCGGGCTGTCTAGGATAGATCAGCAGGCGAGCAATGACCTGCCTGATCCTTCTTCCTTCCGGCACTTGCAGCACGGGGATTAAAATGACCTTCCGCCCGAAATACGTGACCTTCGACTGCTACGGCACACTGATTAACTTCGACATGGCAGGCGCCGCGCGCCGCATCTATGGCGAAATGCTCGATGAAGCGAAGATGGACGTCTTCATTCGCGACTTCTCCGCCTACCGGCTTGATGAGGTGCTGGGCGCCTGGAAGCCTTATGCGGATGTGGTGCACAACTCCCTCAAGCGCACCTGCAAGCGCAATGGCGTGACCTTCCGCGAGGAAGATGCACTGCGCATCTACAATGAAGTGCCAACCTGGGGCCCGCATCCGGATGTGCCGGAAGGCCTTGCAAAACTGGCCAAGGAAATTCCGCTCGTCATCCTCTCCAACGCCATGAACAGCCAGATCATGTCGAATGTGGAAAAGCTCGGTGCGCCCTTCCACAAGGTGATCACGGCTGAACAAACTGGATCCTACAAGCCGCAGATGAACGGCTTTGAATATATGTTCGACGTGCTCGGCTGCGGTCCGGAAGACGTCACCCATGTGTCGTCCTCGTTCCGTTATGACCTGATGACCGCCTACGACCTCGGCATCAAGTCCAAAGTCTGGGTCAACCGCAAGCATGAGCCGGCCAATCCTTTCTACGAGTACACCGAAATCAAAGGTGTTTATGACCTGCCGGGCGTCTTCGGCATCTGAAATCCGGTTGTGATCCGCGCAAGCTCCGGGAGCTGACTCATGAAATTCGCATCCTACTGGCAGGATACGGCGCCCGCCTTTACCGGTGGCGCCACAGCGGCCCCTTCCGGGCTCTATGATGTTGCGGTGATTGGGGCCGGGTTCACCGGTCTTGGCGCGGCGCGGCGTCTGGCCATGGAAGGCCGCCGGGTCATCGTGCTGGAGGCGGCAACGGTCGGCTTCGGAGCTTCGGGCCGCAATGGCGGCCACCTCAACAATGGGGTGGCCCACAGCTTCACCGGCGCCATTTCCACCTATGGCGTCGAAACAGCCAAGGCCATGTACAAGGCCTTTGATGATGGCATTGAAACCATCGAGCGCATTATCGCGGAAGAGGGCATCAACTGCAATTTCCGCCGCTCCGGCAAGCTGAAGCTTGCGTCCAAGCCGCAGCATTATGAGGTGCTGGCCCGCAACCTTGAAGCCATCAACCGCACGGTCGATCCTGCAACGGCAATGCTGAGCAAAGCCGAGCTCGCGGGGAAATCGGCTCGGACATCTTCCACGGCGGCATGCTGCAGAAGAAGAGTGCCATGATGCACATGGGCCGTTTTGTCGTGGGCCTTGCGGAAGCTGCTGCCCGGCATGGGGCGGAAATCCACGAGAACACGCCCGTCACCGGCCGCCGCCAGACGGCCTCCGGCCACGAGCTGGAAACGCCAAAGGGCATTGTGAGGGCGGCAAAGGTAGTGCTGGCGACCGGTGCCTATACGCCCAGGACCTTCAGCTTCTTCCGCCGCCGCATCGTGCCCGTCGGCAGTTTCCTGCTGGCCACCCGCCCGCTGACGGACACGGAAGTACACTCTGTGATGCCGGGCAACCGCACCTGCGTCACCTCGCTGAATGTGGGCAACTACTTCCGCCTGGCGCCGGACAACCGCCTGATCTTCGGTGGACGCGCCCGCTTTTCCGCCACCTCCAACCAGACCTCGGACGAAAAGAGCGGCCGCATCCTCAATGACGCGCTGCGCGGCATCTTTCCGCAGCTCGGCGATATCGAGGTGGATTATTGCTGGGGTGGCCTCGTCGACATGACCAAGGACCGCTTCCCGCGCGCAGGCGAAGCAGACGGCGTGCATTTCGCCATGGGCTACTCCGGCCACGGCGCGCAGATCGCCACCCACATGGGCGAGATCATCGCGGACCAGGTCCTTGGCCGCACCCGCACCAACCCCTGGTCCAGCCTCCCCTGGCCCGCCATCCCCGGCCACCTCGGCCAACCCTGGTTCCTGCCGCTTGTGGGGGCATACTACAAGTTCAAGGACAGGATCGGGTGAAGGCCAGATCTGTGTCATGAAGCTGAAAAGGGCAGGCGCCGGGCCTGCCTTTTTTGTTGTGAGCGGCCTTCACGCTCGCGGCTCTCCATCTCTCTCCGCCATGGCATGACGAAGGAGGGGGCGTGTGTGCGGGACGACGGCGGAGAGGGTTTGCGGCCTTCTCCTTCCTGAAAACCAAAGGAGCGGGCCGTTTGGCCCGCTCCGGTTTCCGTCAAAGCCCGCACATGTGGAAGGCTTTGGTTTCCAGATATTCCTCGATGCCGTCGCGGGCGCCTTCGCGGCCGAGGCCGGATTGCTTGACACCGCCGAAGGGGAGACGGCCATGGAGATGGCGCCGGTGTTGAGGCCGACCATGCCCGATTCCAGTGCTTCGCCAACCCGCCAGGCGCGGGCCATGTCGCGGGTGTAGAAATAGGCGGCAAGGCCGAAGGGGTGTCATTGGCGATCCGCACGGCCTCTTCTTCCGTTTCGAAGCGGAAGAGCGGGGCGACGGGGCCGAAGGTTTCCTCGCTGGCGAGTTGCATCTCGGTGGTGCAGCCGGTCAGCACCACCGGGGCGGCGAACTGGCTGCCTTCCGGCGTTGCGGCTTTGGCGGCGACCTTGGCGCCCTTGGCGACGGCGTCGGACACGTGCCGTTCGATCTTCTCCACCGCAGCGCGGTTGATCATCGGGCCGATGGCAACGCCTGCCTCAAGACCTGCACCCACCTTCATTGCAGCCACCCGCTCGGCGAGCTTTGATGCAAAGGCATCATAGATGCCGGTCTGGACGAGGATGCGGTTGGAGCAGACGCAGGTCTGTCCGCCGTTGCGGAACTTGGAGGCGATGGCGCCTTCCACGGCTGCATCGAGATCTGCGTCGTCAAAGATGAGGAAGGGCGCGTTGCCGCCAAGTTCAAGGCTGAGGCGCTTCACCGTCGGGGCGCACTGGGCCATCAGCAGGGAGCCGACGCGGGTGGAGCCGGTGAAGGACAGCTTGCGCACCACCGGATTGGAGGTCAGCTCCGCACCGATTTCTGTTGGCAGGCCGGTGATGATGTTGATGACACCTGCCGGAATGCCGGCCCGCTCTGCCAGAACGGCCAATGCCAGCGCCGAATAGGGCGTGAAGTCGGAGGGCTTGATCACCACGGTGCAGCCAGCGGCCAGTGCCGGGCCGACCTTGCGGGTGATCATGGCATTGGGGAAGTTCCACGGCGTGATGATGGCCGAAACGCCCACGGGCTCCTTCAGTGCGAGGATCTTCCGGTCATTCGAGGGCGAGGGGATGATGCCGCCCTCGATGCGCCGGGCTTCCTCGGCGAACCATTTCACGAAGGAGGCGCCATAGGTGATTTCGCCGCGTGCCTCTGCGAGGGGCTTGCCCTGTTCAAGCGTCAGGATGAGTGCGAGGTCGTCCGCATGCTCTTCCATCAGCGTGAACCAGCGCTCCAGCTTTGCGGCGCGCTCGGCGTTGGGCACCTTGCGCCAGGCGCGGAAGGCGGTGTCCGCTGCCTCGATGGCGCGGCGGGTGTCTTCGGCGGACATGTCCGGCACGGTGCCGATAGCCTTGCCGGTGGCCGGGTTGCTGACCTCAATGGTTTTGCCCGTCGAGGCATCACACCAGACGCCGCCGATCACGCTCTGCTGGCGGAACAGGTCTGCGTCCTTGAGGCCGGGCAGAAGGTCAGAGATTGCAATCGTCATGGCTTATCCTCAATCCAGCGCGGCCATCACGGCCTGGGTGATTTCATCCGTCTTGTTCTGCCCCGGCACGGTACCGATGCCGCGCGCGGTGGCCTGCTCCATGGCGGTCATGATGCAGGCAGCAGCTGCTGCCTCGCCCAGATGCTCCAGCATCATGGCGGCGGACCAGATGGCGGCCAGCGGGTTGGCGATGCCCAGATGCGCGATATCAGGCGCAGACCCATGCACCGGCTCGAACATGGACGGGGCAGAACGGTCCGGGTTGATGTTGGCCGAAGCGGCAAAGCCGAGGCCGCCCTGAATGGCCGCGCCCAGATCCGTGAGAATGTCGCCGAAGAGGTTGGAGGCGACCACCACGTCGAGGCTTTCGGGCGCCATCACCATGCGGGCGGCGATGGCATCGATATGGTAGTGGCTAACGGTAACGTCCGGATATTCGGCGGCCAGTTCCTTCGTCACCTCATCCCAGAACACCATGGAGTATTTCTGCGCGTTGGACTTGGTGACCGAGGCAAGGCGCTTGCTGCGCTTGCGGGCCTGCTCGAAGCCGAAGCGCAGGATGCGCTCGACGCCGGCACGGGTGAAGACGGCGGTTTCAACGGCCACTTCATTGGCCGTGCCCTGATGCACGCGCCCGCCAGCGCCGGAATATTCGCCCTCGGTGTTCTCGCGGATGCACAGGATGTCAAAGCCGCCCTTGCGCAGCGGGCCTTCGACGCCAGCCAGAATGCGGTGCGGGCGGATGTTGGCATATTGCACGAAGGCCTTGCGGATCGGCAGCAGAAGCCCATGCAGTGACACAGAATCCGGCACCTTCTGCGGCCAGCCGACGGCGCCGAGGTAGATGGCGTCAAAGCCGCGCAGGGTCTCGATACCGTCTTCTGGCATCATTCGGCCGGTCTGCAGATAATAGTCGCAAGACCAGGGGAAGGTGACGGTTTCCAGCTTGCCCGGCAGGGCCTTGGCCGCAACGGCGAGAGCGGCTTCCGTGACCGGAATGCCGATGCCGTCGCCGGGGATGACTGCAATGCGATAGGGGGCCATGTTCTCTCACTGGTCGATGAGCACGCTCTTGGAGCGGCGGTTGGCAGGATAGGCGCCGCGTCTCAGATCCTTGCCGGAGCTGCAGGACTTGCAGTCTCCCGCCAGCAGGATGTGATCACGCGACCGGCCGTAGCGGTTGATCCAGATGGTGCCGGCCTCAATGTGCTTGAGGCTTTTCAGCGCCCGCGAAACATTGCGGGTATAGACCTTGGCTGCAAGGTCATAAGTGGGCTGAAAGGACAAGGGCACTGCAAGGCTCCGGTAAATCTTGAGCGATCCTAGGTCTGTGGCGGCACAACCATGCGCCATATGTTTGGGGCAGGCAGCCAATTGCGCTGTTCGGGGGCTCTTTCGCGCAATTCTGTGCGGCAGGGGTCGGGGGTGGTAGGGTCCTTGGGCAGATTGGAGACATGCTCCCGGCAGGATATCCTGCTGTGGCATGTCTCTTCGGCAGGAACTGCGCGGCAAAGCGCGGATGATGGCTGGCAGGGAATTTACGGAATGACTGGAGACTTGGGAATGGCGCATTCGGCGGAAGCACTGCTGGCGGATCTGGTTGGCTTCAACGTGCTGCCCGGCGCGGCCAATGGCACGATTGCGGACTATGTGCGCAGCTATCTGGCGGGCCATGGCGTGGACTGTGCCGTGCTGCCGGGGCCGGAAGGCGACCGGGTGAACCTCTTTGCCATCATCGGGCCGAAGGATGTGCCGGGCTATGTGCTCTCCGGCCATATGGATGTGGTGCCGGTGGAGGGGCAGGTGTGGACGTCTGATCCCTTCCGCCTGACGGACCAGGCCGGGCGGCTGACCGGGCGCGGGGCCACGGACATGAAGGGCTTTCTCGCCTGCGTGCTGGCGGCGGTGCCTCTGTTCAAGGCGGCAAACCTGAAGCGTCCGGTGCATATCGCCTTTTCTTATGATGAGGAAATTGGCTGCCGGGGCGTGCCGCACATGATTGCGAGGCTGCCGGATCTGTGCGCCCTGCCGGCGGGCTGCATCGTCGGCGAGCCCTCGGACATGCGCCCCGTGCTCTCCCACAAGGGCAAGCAGGCGGTGGAAATCACCTTCACCGGCAAGGCTGCGCACAGCTCCCAACCCGCGCTCGGCGAGAATGCGCTTTATCCGGCAGCCGAACTGCTGCTGTTCATCCGCGATCTCTCGTCGAAGATGGAAGTGGAAGGGCCGTTTGATGCGCGTTTCTCGCCGCCCTCCTCAACGGTGGTGGCGGGGATCGTATCGGGCGGCAGTGCCGTCAACATCATCCCGGATCTCTGCCGTCTCGCTTTCGAGGTGCGCTCCGTGCCCGGAGCCGCGCCGCAGGATGTGAGTGCAAAGGTGCTGGCAAAGCTTGATGCGCTGGTGGCTGCGGCAAAGGCAGAAGGGCGGGCACTGTCGGCAAGCTGGCAGGAACTCGCCAGCTATCCCGCGCTGGCACCCACGCCGGATGCCGGCTTCATCGCGCTGATGGAGCGGCTGTCGGGCGGTGAGGCGATTCAGTCGGTAAGCTATGGCACGGAGGCGGGGCTGTTTCAGGCTGCAGGCGTGCCCTCAATCATCTGCGGCCCCGGCTCCATCACCCGCGCCCACCGGCCCGATGAATACATCCTGCGCGAGGAACTCGCCGCCTGCATGGCCATGCTGGAACGGCTGGCGGGAGAACTGGCGGCGTAGGGGCGTTGGAAGCCCACCATCAGGGCGCAAACTTGAAGGTGTCGCGCCCCACTCGCGCAGAGAGCAACTAGCCCGTAGAACGCGGCTGACGGCTTCCGAACCGCCAGCCGCGATATCATTCAGTAGCAAACCACGTAGATCTTGCGCACGGTCTCGATGGTGCGCCAGGTGCCGACGAAGCCGGGCTTCATGACGAAGCTGTCACCGGCACGATAGGTGATGGGCTCCTTGCCGTTTTCGGTGATTTCGACGACGCCTTCAAGGATGTGGCAGAATTCGAAGGTTTCGCCCTTGATCGAATGGGTGAGGCCGGGAGTGGCCTGCCAGATGCCGGACTTGATTTTGCCATCGCGCGACTCGTCCATGGCCCAGGTGGAGAACTCCGGATTGCCGGAAATCAGCCGCTCGGGGGCGGGCAGGGCGTGGGTGGGCTCGAAGGTGGGGGTGTGGTCGATGGTCTTGATGAGGCTCATGACAGGCTCCTGAGCGGGGGAAGGATCGGCGCCATTAGAGCCGTGCGCCGCACGCGGGTGCTGCCGTCCGCTGCCGCACGGCAGGAAATTCTGCCGTATTGCCCCCTCTGCGCCCAAGATCCTGCGGCGGCGGGGATCAGCCTTGCAGGGCTTGCCGCGCCGCTTCGCGCCCGGCGATCCAGCCGAAGGCGATGGCCGTGAGAAGGCCGTTGCCGGACAGATAGCCCGAGACTTCTGGCCCAGAAACGCCGCAGGCCGCGCCGCCGCCGGCAAAGAGGTTCGGCAGCGCTGTGCCATCGGCGCGCAGCACGCGGGCGTCCCCGCCGATGACGAGGCCGCCTTGGGTGTGGAACAGGGCGCCGGTCACTTTCACTGCATGAAAGGGCGGGGTGAGGGCAGGCTTGGTGGTGAAATCGCGGCCAAATTCATCGGTCATGCCCGCCCCGCCTGCCGCCAGACGGGCAGCTTGCGCCAATGTTTCCGCCAGCTGCGTTTCCGGCAGGCCGGTGGCTGCGGCCAGGCTGGCAGCATCGGGGGCAGAGCGGATGGCCTTGGCGGCCACGGCTTCGCAGTAGTCGGGAAAGCCAAGGGCGAACTGGTGGATACGTTCGTCGTAGATGTTCCAGGCAACGCCCTGAGGCTGGGCCAGAACATGCACCGCCTGTTCGGAATAGCCCTCGTTCTCGTTGGAGAAACGGCGTCCCTCCAGGTTCACCTGCAGCCCGCCTTCCATCATCAGCGCCCATGAAATCAGGATGCCGTGTGGATGGGCGAGGGAGCCGTGGCCCTGATAGGCGCCAAGATGGGCAAGCTGCGCGCCCAGCTGCTCACCCCAGGCGATGGCATCGCCCGTGTTGCCCTCGTGTCCATAGTAAAGCCCGCCCGCCATCTCCGGAATGTGCCGGGCGATGGCCTCGCGGCTGCCGCCATAGCCGTTGCAGGCCAGCACGATGGACTTTGCGGCGATGATCTCTTCTGCGCCGTCCGGGCGCTGGATGGCGGCGGCGAGGATGCGGCCCTCCGTTCCGGCATAAAGTGTGCTGCACCACGCTCCCGTGACAAGCGGAATGTCCCGCGCTTGCGTGGCAGACAGGAGCCCGGCGATGAGGGCGGCACCCGTCTTTTCCTTCACCGCATGCATCCGGTGGCGGCTGTGGCCGGGATAGAGGAAGCCCTCCAGCACGATCCACTCGATGCCCGCATGCTTGCCCAGCCACTCCACCGCAGGGCCAATGTTGCGGCTGGCGAGGCTTGCCAGATGCGGCAGGGCGCGATGCTTCGTCTTGACCTGAATATCGGCCTCGAACCGCTCCGGCGTGTCATCGCTGACGCCGATGGCCTGCTGGTAGCGGGTGGCGGGCGCAGGAACAAAGCCGGAGGACATGGACGTGGAGCCGGAGGGCGAGGCATCGCGCTCCACCACGATCACCTCGGCCCCCGTATCGGCGGCATGAAGCGCAGCGGTGAGGCCGCAGGCACCTGCGCCAATGATCAGCACGCCGGTTTCGATGTCGATCCGGGGCGGTTCTCCAAAGACGGTCTTCGGGGTGCCTGCGTTTTTCATGGCCTTGCTCTCAGAGGGCGTTCACGAGGGCGGTGGCCTCGGCGGTGGTCATCACCTTCGAGATGGTCGAGATGTCGCCCATCGCCTGTGCGTGGGTGGCCGGGGAGAAGGCGGCGCAGCCGTCTGACAGGGCAATGGTGCGGAAATCCCGCACATGCGCATCCCGCAAGGTGGAGGCGACGCCGCCATTGGTGACGATGCCGCAGACCATCAGCGTGTCGATGCCCGCCTTCTTCAATACCCATTCAAGGCGCGTCATGTAGAAGGCCGAATAGGCGATCTTCTCCACCGTCAGATCCGCAGGCTGCAGCAGGTCCACAAGCTGGTGACCCCATGCGCCGGGGCAGAAGTCACCCCTGGCAAGGAAGGGCCGCAGGGACTTCAGATGCGGCGAGATGAAAGGCTCACCGCCCTTGCCGGGCACCAGCGTGAACTGGGTGGAGATGATCCAGCCGCCCTTCTTCCGCAGTGCCTCTGCCAGAGGAAGAATGCGCTGCGGCAGGGCGGCGATGTCCGGGCTGGTCTGCCCGGCACGGCCATAGGCGCCCTTTGGGTCAAGGAAGTCGTTCTGCAGATCGACGATCAGCAGGCCGGTGCGAGCGGGGTCGAGGGTGTTCAGCTTCATCGCTCACGCCTCCGGACGGATGATCAGGTTGCCGAAGGCATCGACGGTTCCGGCAAGGCCGGGGTCCACGAAGATCGTCGTGTCCGGCTGTTCCAGAATGGCAGGGCCTTCGATGCGTGCGCCCGTCATCAGCTGCAGGCGCTCATAGATGCCTGCCTCATGCCAGGTGCCGTCAGCATAAACGCGGCGGGTGCCGATCCTGCATTCGGCAGCAGACTTTCCATCCACGGGGGCGAAGAGGCGCATGTCCAGCCCCGGACGGCGGCCGATGACGGCGATGCGGTAGTTCATCACGCGCATGGGGATGCCATCGAGCAGACGGCCGAACTGGGCCTTGTAGGCGGCCTCGAATGCGTCGCGGATGGCCTCGCGCGTCAGGCCGTCTGCCGGAATGGTCAGCGGCACACTCACCGTGTGGGTCTGGCCGAGATAGAGCATGTCCAGCTCGAACACCCGGTCAACGGCGGCAAAGGCGACACCGGCAGTGGCCAGCAGCTCTTCCGTTTCCGCCGCAGCGGCCAGCATGCCGGCGCCAAGCTGACCTGCGTCGATCGTGTCCAGCACCCGGTTGACGGTCTGCACCCGGTCATGCCGCATGTCGGCGACGACGCAGCCAAGCGCCGAGGTGACGCCGGGAAAGCGCGGGACGAGGGCGGAGCCGAGGCCCACTTCCTTGATCAGCGCGCCTGTGTGCAGCGAGCCGCCGCCGCCGAAGGGCATGGCGGCGAACTGGGCCGGATCGTGCCCTTTCTCGATGGAGACGAGGCGGATGGCGCCGGCCATCTTGGCATTGGCAAGCCGCAGGATTGCTTCGGCTGCGTCCTCGATGGAGAGGCCGAGCGGTTCAGCGATATGGCTGCGGATTGCCTCGCGGGAGGCGTTGATGTCGAGCTTTGACAGCTTGCCGCCGATGGGCCGGTCC
Organism: Pannonibacter phragmitetus; assembly: GCF_050510895.1. Classification (GTDB taxonomy): domain Bacteria; phylum Pseudomonadota; class Alphaproteobacteria; order Rhizobiales; family Stappiaceae; genus Pannonibacter; species Pannonibacter phragmitetus_B. The sequence continues at coordinate 590,861 of NZ_JBNINT010000001.1, forward strand.
GGGTTGATACGGCCCAGCACGAGGTTGGCGTCGGTCACGGTCGGGCGGGTGTTGCCGAGGCCGTAGCACACCGGGCCGGGGTCGGAACCAGCCGATTCCGGACCGACCTGAAGCAGGCCGCTCTTGTCCACGCCTGCGATGGAGCCGCCGCCTGCGCCGATGGTGGTGATCTCGATCATCGGCGTGCGCACGACCATGCCGAAGTCGATGGCCGTCTGTGCAGCCAGCGCTGCCTTGCCGTCTGCGACGAGGGACACGTCAAAGGAGGTGCCGCCCATGTCGCAGGTGATGATGTTGGGGAAGCCCGCTGCTTCCGCGATGGCTGTTGCCGCGATCACCCCGGCTGCGGGGCCGGAGAGGGCGGTGCGCACCGGGTACTTCTTCGCCGTGCCGATGGACATGACGCCGCCATTCGACTGGACGATGAGAATGTCGCCGGTGAAGCCCTGCGCCTTCAGGCCCGTTTCCAGACGGTCCAGATAGGAGGCGACGGCGGGCTGGAGATAGGCGTTGAGCGTTGCCGTGGACAGGCGCTCGAACTCGCGGATCTCGGGCAGGATTTCCGTAGCCGCGGTGACGTAGGAGTTCGGCCAGACGGAACGCACGGCCTCGACGGCGCGGCGCTCGTTGTCATTGTTGGCGTAGCCGTTGATGAAAAAGACGCAGACCGCATCGCAGCCGCTTTCGGCGAGGGCTTTCGCCTGGGCGCGGACTTCTTCCTCATCCACCACCTGCAGCACCGAACCATCGGCGAGCACGCGCTCCTGCACCTCCACCCGGTCCGGACGCTCCACCACGGGGGTGAAGGCGCCCTTCAGCCCCCAGGTCGTGGGCCGGTCGCGGCGGCGCATTTCCAGCACGTCGCGGAAGCCTTCCGTGGTGATGATGCCGGTGCGGGCGCCCTTGCGCTCCAGCAGGGCGTTGGTGCCCACCGTGGTGCCGTGCACCACTGTGCTGATGTCGCCGAAATCGGCCACGCGGGAGGCGATGCCCTCAATGAAGCCCTTCGACTGATCGCCCCGGGTGGAGGGCACCTTTGCGGTGACGATGGTGCCATTGGCCTCATCGAGCACGAAGACATCGGTGAAGGTGCCGCCGACATCGACGCCGATCACATAAGCCGGTTTGTTCATTCTGCAGCCTCCTGACGGCGCAAGTCATTGGTGCGGGTCATGTCAACGGAGCCATCGGCATTGAGCCTGACGCCATAGGCTGCTTCGGCAGCTTCCGGCGTGACATAGCCAAGGCGCACGTCGCGGGCGACGGCCTGCGGATCACGCAGGCGCGGGTCGCCATAGCCGCCGCCGCCAGGTGTCTCCAGCCGCAGCTTCTGGCCGCGCTCGATGTGGATGCCGAGCATCTTGGAGACCATCGGCGGGCTGTGCTCGCCATCGGCCTGCTCGTAGGTGAAACGGTTGGTAAGGGCAGATCCGCCGCCAGCAATGCCGGGAGGGGCATATTTGCCGCGCTCGCCGAAGAGGAACACATCTGCCTGCTGTTCCAGCAGCTCGATCTCGTAAACAGCGCCAAGGCCGCCGCGAGTCTGGCCGGGGCCGCCGCTGTCCTGCCGGAGGCTCCATTGGGTGAAGCGGACGGGGTAGGCGCTTTCCAGAATTTCCAGCGGCGGAATGGTCGCCGTCGAAATCGGGGCGTTGCCGTGGTTCAGGCCATCACCGCCTGCATGGGCGCCATGGCCGCCGCCGAAGAAGGAGAACATGACCCAGCGCTTGCCATCCTGCCGGTGCCCGGCCAGCGACAGCGCGTTGATGGTGCCATAGGCGCAGGCCATCGCCGGCTCCGGCGCAATCTTCGCTACAGCCTGAAACACCACGTCGATGAGACGCAGGATCGTTTCGGTGTAGCCGCCGACCGGCTTGGGCGCCTTGACGGACAGAAGGCTGTCCTCGGGGATGATGAAATCCACCGGCTCCAGCACGCCCGCATTGGCCGGCACGTCGCCGAAGATGTGCTTCAGCGCCACATAGCAAGCGGCAATCGCCGTTGCGCGGGAGATGTTGACCGGGCCGAGGCAGGCGGGGGAGGAGCGGGAGAAATCCATGACCATCCGCCCCTCGCGGATCGTTAGATCCAGAGCGATCTTCAACGGCTCGTCGCGGATGCCGTCATTGTCGAGGAAATCCTCCGCCGAAACGGTGCCCTCGGGCAGCTCGCGGATCTGCGCCCGCATCATCTCTGCGGCGCGGGCCTTCAACTCGCCCAGACACTGAGCAACGGTGCCGGAGCCATATTCGTCCAACAGGCTGGCAACGCGCTTGCGGCCAAGGTCCAGCGCGTTGATCTGGCCGTTGAGGTCGCCGTAAAGCGACAGAGGCAGACGGGAATTGGCGGAGAGAATGTCCACCACGTCCTGCCGGAACTCCCCTTGTCGAACAGCTTCACCGGCGGGATCAGCATGCCTTCCTGGAAGCATTCGGTGGCTGCCGGGTTGTAGTTGCCCGGAACATTGCCACCCACATCATGCCAGTGGCCGACAGAGGCTAGGAAACAGAACACCTTGCCATCCCGGAACACCGGCGTGACGAGCCGGAAGTCGGACAGGTGGGTACCACCGGCGTAAGGATCGTTGAAGATCCATACATCGCCCTCATGGTGCCCGCCCTGTGCGGCGGCCTTGTCGATGACGGCCTTGACCGCAAAGGCCATGACGCCGACGAAAATCGGCAGGCCGGATTTGCCCTGCACCAGGGTTTCTCCGGTTACCGCATCATAGATGCCGTGCGAGGCATCATGTGCTTCAGCGATGATCGGGTTGAAGGCGGAGCGGAACAGGGTCGCGTCCATTTCGTCGGCGATCTGCTCCAGCCGGCCCTTGAGGATGGCCAGCGTTACGGCATCGATACTCATTCAGGCACTTCCTTCGTCATAACGGCTGCCGGCGGCCAGCATCTGCGGTGTCCCGATCACGCCGTTGATCCCGGCTAGGTCGAGCATGCGGTTGCGGAAGGCTTCATTGGAGCCATTGGCGATGAGATTGGCGTAATAGTCGCGGGCGGTGGCTGCGATGGCGCGGACAATGCCGCCCGGGAAGATGACGAAGCTGAAGCCCAGCTCCTCCAGACCGGCGGCATCGACGATGGGTGTCTTGCCGCCTTCCACCATGTTGGCCATCAGCGGCACGCGCCCGGCAAAGCGGCGGACGATCTCCTGCATCTGGGCAAGCGATTGCGGCGCCTCGATGAACAGCATGTCCGCTCCTGCATCCACATAGGCCTCGGCCCGGTCCATGGCGGCATCAAAGCCCTCCACGGCGATGGCATCGGTGCGGCCAATGATGAGGGTTTCGCTGCTGGCGCGGGCATCGCAGGCGGCGCGGATCTTGCCCGCCATCTCGCGGGTGGAAATCAGCGTCTTGCCATCCAGATGGCCGCAGCGTTTGGGCATGGTCTGGTCTTCAAGCTGAAGCCCGTTGGCGCCCATGCGCTCGAAACAGCGCACCGTGCGCTGCACGTTCAGCGCATTGCCGAAGCCGTTGTCCGCATCCACAATGATGGGCAGGGTGATACGGTCACGCACGGCGGCGATGGTTTCAGCCACTTCCGTCATGGAGACGAGCCCGATGTCCGGCCGCCCGAGACGGGTGTAGGCAATCGACGCGCCCGAGAGATAGACGGCCTCCGCCCCGGCCTGTTCGGCCATAAGCCCCGTGAGCGGATCGTAGATGCCGGGGGCGAGCAGGATCTGCTTCTGCCCCAGTCTTTGCTTCAGGTGCATCATACCTGCTCCTTGCCGCGCTGGTTCGCGAATCTTTTCTTGAGGTGAGGCACCAGCCCGCCATCGGCGAGCAGGGCCTTGAGGTTTTCCGGAAGCGGGTTGAGCTGCACCACCGGCCCGTTTTCGAGCCGCAGTGCATCCGCCTCCATGTCGAGCACCGCCCTTGCACCGTCCGTCACCGGGCCAAGGTCACTGGCCGTCAGCACCGGAAGGCCGAGGTTTATGGCGTTGCGGTAGAAGATCCCGGCAAAGGACCGGGCGATAACGGCAGCAAGTCCCAGATGCTTCAGCGCCTCAGCCGCCTGTTCGCGGGAAGAACCCATGCCGAAGTTTTTGCCCGCCACCAGAATGTCGCCGGGGCGCACGCTGGCGGCAAAGCCGGGCAGCACGCCTTCAAGGCAATGGGCTGCCAGCTCGCTGATGCCGCCCTTCATGTACTGGCCGGGGGCGAGCTGGTCGGTGTCGATATCATCCCCGGCGAGGAAGATACGCGCTGCCGCAGTGGCGTTCCTGTCTGGCGTGCTCATGCGCTTGCCTCCCCATTGGCGGTCAGAAACTCGCGCGGGTCGGTGATGTGCCCGGTGATGGCAGAAGCGGCGACCGTGAAGGGCGAGCCGAGCCAGACCCTGGAACTGGCCGCGCCCATGCGGCCCTTGAAGTTGCGTGCCGTGGAGGAGATGCAGGTCACGTCCTCGCCCAGCCGGTGCGTGCCATAGCCCGCGCAGATGCCGCAAGCATTGGGCAGCAGCTTGGCGCCCGCCTCTTCCAGCGTGCCAAGAATGCCCTCACGCGCTGCCCGTTCCTGATCGCGGCGGGAGGAGGGGGCCAGTAGCAGCTCGACGCCGGAGGCCACCTTGCGGCCCTTCAGCACGCGGGCGGCGTTTTTCATGTCCTCGTATTTGGCACCGGTGCAGGCCCCGAGATAGGCCACCTGCACCGCTGTTCCGGCGGCATCGCCCACCGGCCCGGAGTTCGCGGGCGAATGCGGGGCGGCCACCTGCGGCGCGAGAGCGGCGGCATCGAAGACGTGATGCTCCAGCAATGGCGCGCCTTCATCGGTGCGCAGGCGCTGCCAGTCCGTCGCGGTAAGGTCTGCGCCGCCTGCGGCCAAATAGGCCACGGTTGTCTCGTCCGGGGCGATGAGACCGGTCTGGCCGCCCAGTTCCGCAGCCATGTTGGAGAGGGTCATCCGCTCCTGCATGGACAGGGCGCGGATGGCCTCTCCAGTGTATTCCACCGCCTGATATTTGCCGCCATCCATGCCGAGGCGGCCGCAAAGGGCGAGCATGATGTCCTTGGCCGTTACCCCGTCACCAAGGCGGCCCTGCCATTCGATGAGGATGGTCTGCGGCACCTGCAGCCAGATTTCGCCCGTGGCCAGCACCCCGGCCATTTCCGTGGCGCCAACGCCGAACATGTAGGCCCCGAAGGCGCCGCCCGTAGGGGAGTGGCTGTCACCGCCCACGGCCAGCATGCCCGGCTTCAGGTGCCCACGTTCGGGCAGGATGACGTGGCAGATGCCTTCCCCGTCATGGAAGGCGACACCGGTTTCCCGGGCGAATGCGCGGGTGAGTTCGAGGATCTTTGTCCCTTCCTCCGTGTCGCCGGGGACGAAATGGTCCGAGATCAGCACCACGCGGGAGGGATCGAACAGGCCGGTGCCCAGCTCTTTCAGGATCGGCGCCACCCGGCGCGGGCCGCCGCTGTCGTGGATCATGGCGAGATCCACCTTCGCGGTGACGATGCTGCCCGGCTCCACCGTCTCCTGTCCGCAGGCGCGGGCGATGATCTTCTGTGCCAGCGTGGTCTGCATCACGAAAGCCCCAGGTAGGAGCGCTTCAGCTCCGGATTGTCCATGAGTTCGGCAGCCGGGCCGGAGAGGGTGATCTCCCCGTTCTCCATGACGAAGGCGCGCCCGGCGATTTCCATGGATTGCAGCACGTTCTGCTCCACCAGCAGGATCGGCAGTCCATCGGCATTGAGACGGCTGATGAGGGTGAACATTTCCTCCACCAGCAGCGGCGACAGGCCGATGGAGGGCTCGTCAAGGATCAGCAGTTCCGGCTCAGCCATCATGCCCCGGCCAATGGCCAGCATCTGCTGCTCGCCGCCGGAAAGGGTGCCTGCCTTCTGGGCGAAGCGCTCCCTCAGGCGCGGGAAGATGCCGGTGATCTTCTCCATGTTGCGCGCCCTGTTTGCCTTGCCGCGCCGGTAGGCTCCCAGCTCAAGGTTCTCTCGCACGGAAAGGTTCGGGAAGATGTGGCGCCCTTCAGGCACATGGATCAGGCCGCGTTCCACGATCTTTTCGGAAGGCAGACCGGTGAGTTTCTCACCCTTGAACAGGATCTCGCCGCCCCATGGCCTGATGAGGCCGGAGAGCAGGGCGCTTGCCGTTGTCTTGCCTGCACCGTTGGAGCCCAGAAGCGCGACGATCTCGCCGGGGCGGATGTCGAAGCTGACGCCGCGCAGCACTTCCACCGGGCCATAGCCGCCGCGCAGGTTCTTCACCTCAAGCATGGCTTGCCTCCGCCTTTGCATTCATCCGGGCGGCCATGCCCTTGCCGAGATAGGCCTCGATCACCACCGGGTCGGCGACCACATCCTTCGGCGCTCCTTCGGCAATCAGCGCGCCCTGGTTCAGCACCCAGGTGTGCTCCGAAAGGCTCATCACCGCCTGCATCACATGCTCGATCAGCAGGATGGTGATGCCTTCGTCCTTGAGAGAGCGGATGACGGGGATGATGTCGCGGATTTCGGACGGATTGAGACCGGCCAGAACCTCATCAAACAGGATCATACGCGGGTTCGTGGCAAGGGCGCGGGCCACCTCCAGCCGCTTGCGGCCTGCGACGGTGAGGCTTGCCGCATACTGATCCAGCCTGTCTCCCAGCCCCACCTTGCGGGCAACGGCCTCTGCATGGGCCAGCGCCTCGCGGCGGGAGCGGATTTTCAGATGCGCGCCAACGGCGATGTTCTCCCGCACCGTCTGGCCCCGGAAGGGCTGTACGATCTGGAAAGTGCGGATCATGCCCATGGCGGCGATATCCTGCGGCTGGCGGCCGGTGATGACCTGACCGTCGAAGGATACCTGACCGGCATCCGGCTGATAGAAGCCGGTGATGACCGCAAAGAGCGTTGTCTTGCCTGCGCCGTTCGGTCCGATCAGCGAGGTGATGCGGCCTTCCGGCACCTTCATGGAGATGTTGTTGGAGGCAACCAGCCCGCCAAAGCGCTTGGTGACGCCGTGGACTTCAAGCAGCGTGGTGTCAGTCATGGCTCTGTCCTCCGTTTGCGGCGGCTTTGGCGGACGGCTTGGCAGACTTGCGGGTCTTGCCGCTCAGCAGTCCGGCCAGTCCGCGCGGGGCGAACAGGACGACGATGACCAGCAGCACGCCATAGAGCACAAGGCTCGCCCCCGGCAGGCCGCCGGTCAGCTCGCGGGTGATTTCCGACAGGCCATGCAGGGCGGCAGCGCCCGCCAGCGGGCCGAAGAGCGTGCCCATGCCGCCGATGATCGGCACCAGCAGGCTTTCCACGGATACGGCCGGGCCATAGGCGATGGACGGATCGAGATAGAGGAAATACTGGGCGTAGAAGACCCCGGCGAGGCCGGAGAAAAGCCCGGACAGGATGATGGCGCTCATCTTGATACGGAACGGGTCCACACCAAGTGCCCGCGCTGCATCCTCGTTGTCACGCACGGCCATCAGCCTTGCACCAAAGCGGGAGTTGCCGATCCACCAGACGGTGAGGAAGGCCGCGAAGGTGATGGCGAGCAGCAGCCAGAAGAAGCCGTCCTTGCTGGCAAACTGCAGGTTGGCCACGCCGGGCTTCAGTGGAATGAGGATGCCGACACCTGCCCCGGTGAAGGGCACGGAATTGGCGAGAATGCGCAGCACCTCGGCAAAGGCGAGGGTGACGAGCGCAAAGTAGGAGCCGCGCAGGCCATAACGGAAGGTGGTGAAGCCGATGAAGGCCGCAACGGCCATCGCCAGCACCGCACCTGCCACAAGGCCTGCCCACGGGCTGAGACCGGCGCCGACCTGCAGCACCGCGACCGTATAGGCCCCTGTGCCGAAGAAGGCGGCATGGCCGAAGGAGAACTGGCCGCCATAGCCGCCGAGAATGTTCCATGCCTGCCCGAGCAGGGCGGCATAGAGCGTCATGATGATCAGGTTCAGCCAGAAATCGGACGCGATGACCAGAGGGGCCAGCGACAGGAGCCCGAACAGTACGAGGAGAATGACGAGGTTGCGCATGGTCCTACACCTTGTGTCCGAGCAGGCCGGCCGGGCGGAAGACCAGAACCAGGATGAAGATCACGAAGATGCCGAGCTGGCCGAGGCTCTCGCCAAGGAACAGGCCCCCCAACGCCTCCACAACGCCGATGATGAGACCGCTGATCAGCGCTCCGGCAAAGGAGCCCATGCCGCCCAGCACCACGATGGTGAAGGCGATCAGCACGAAGCCCTGACCCACGGTTGGGCTGACGTAGTAGCTCGGCAGCAGCAGGCAGGCGGCGACGCCCAGGCAGGCAATGCCGATGCCGAAGCTCATGGCGAAGACATGGCCCGTGTTGATGCCCACCAGCCTTGCGCCTTTCGGCTCCTTGGCAAGGGCCCGGATGGCGCGGCCAAGGTCGGTGCGGGCCATGATCACCCACAGCAGCGCCGCCGTGACCAGCGCGCCGATGAGGGCAAAGACCTTCGGCTGCGGAATGAAGGCGCCGAAGATCTCGAAGACCTCGAAACTGTAAGGCGTGTCGATGATGCGCGTGTCGGACTTGAACAGCATCAGCGCAAGGTTCTCGATCACGATCGACAGGCCGAGGGTGACGAGCAGGATGTTCTCGTCCCGTCCGTGACTTGCGCGGGTGATGACAAAGCGCTGCAGGCCATAGCCGAGCGCGAACATGACCGGCGGCACGATGGCCAGCGCCACATAAGGGTCCACGCCGAGGCTGACATTCAGGAAGAACACGCCATAGAGCGCCAGCATGAGCAGCGCGCCATGAGCGAAGTTGATGATGTGCAGGACGCCGTAGATGAGCGTGAGTCCAAGGGCAACAAGGGCGTAAAGCGCACCTGTCGTGAGCCCGTTCAAGACGGACGGGATGATGATCGCAAGATCTGGCATGACGAACCGCTCTGCTGATGAGGAGGGTGCCGGGCAGACAAACCGCCCGGCAGCCGGATGCAGGAGCGCCTTGCTTATCCGTTCATCGGATAGACGGGCATGGCGGAGGCGAAGTTCTGCGGGAAGATCACCTCGATCTCACCCTTCTGGATCTGCGTGTTCACCGGGAGAGCGCCAACGTTCTGGCCGTTGATCATCTGCGTCTCCTTGTAGGGCATGAAGGACATGTCCAGCGTGGAGGCGGCGAGAGCTGCGTTGACAGCAGCCTTGTCCGTCGTGCCGGCGCGCTCATAGGCATCGGCCAGGGCCAGCACCGCGTTGTAGGTCAGGAACACTTCGTAGGTGTAGATAAGGCCCTTGGCCTCGGCTGCGGCCTTGCGCTTCAGTGCCACTTCGGACTTTGGATTGAACCAGTGATTGCAATCCATGATCAGGTCAGCTGCTTCCGGGAATTCCCTGACGAACTTGTAGTTCGATGCAGCGCCGCCCAGCACTGAATAGATGCCCTTGGCCTCGACCTTCTGCTGGCGCATGGAGCGGGCCAGAAGGACATATTCGTTGTAGTAGTTCGCCGGAATGATCAGGTCCGGCTTCTTCGACTTCAGCTGCAGCACGATGTTGGTGAAGTCGCGGGTCGGATTGGCGTGCTTGATGACCTCAATGACCTCGATGCCGATTTCCGGCAGGCGCTTGGACAGCAGTTCCGCCGTACCAGTGCCGAAGAGGGATTCCTCGTGGATGATCATCGCCGTCTTGGACGGAGAAGAGGTCAGGCTGTTGAGGGCGGCAAGGTTGCTGATGGCAAAGTCTGCACATGCGCCGTAGCCGGGGCTGAACCGGAACGTGTTGGTCAGGCCGCGGGACATGATGTTGTCGGCAACGCCAACGTCTACCACGTGGGGGATGTTCGTCTTGGCCGCTTCCTGCGAGGTCGCCAGCGAGATGGCGGAAGAGTAGCCCGCAACGATACCGTCAACGCCCGCTTCTGCCAGCTTGGTCACTTCTGCCGCGCCGATCTCCGGCTTGCCCTGGCTGTCGGACAGCAACGCTTCCAGCTTGGCACCGCCCAGCGACTTGATGCCGCCTGCCGCGTTGATGTCCTCGATCGCCATCATGGCGCCTTCGCGGCACTGGGTGCCGGAGAAGGCAACAAATCCCGATACGGGATGAATGAGGCCGATCTTTACGGATGCGGGCTGGGCCCGCAGCACGGCCGGAAAGCCGCTGACGCCTGCGGTGAGTGCCGCTGCGCCGGTTGCTGCCAGAAAATCACGCCGTCTCAGTCCACCAGTTCCAACCTTCTCAGTCATGTCTGTCTCCCGGACACGCTGCATCCCGCAGCTGTCAGATCCCCGGAATCCCCTAGCTTTTATCCCCCGCCGGCCGGGACCGGCGCGGAGCTTGTTGTGGTCCACCGCGGGCTGCCGTCACCGGTGACCCGCCGCATGGACATTTCGAAACGGTAGAGATCGGGCCTGTAGAGAACCCGGATGTATTCCACTGGCCGCTCGGTGCTGTCGCGCACCACGCGGCGCACCTCGATCAGCGGCGCGCCTGCATGGATATCGAGCGCGCCGGCCACATCAGCTTCGGCCAGCGTTGCGGAAATGGTCTGCCGGGCAGAAGCCACGGCCACGCCCGCGCGCTCCAGAAGGTGCAGCAGCGGAATGCGGTTCAGCTCTTCATGCTCGTAATTGCGCCCGATATCGCCGGGCACATAGGTGACGAGATAGGACATGGGCTCGCCATTGAGGCGGCGCACACGCACTGCGCGCTGCACTTCCTCCCCGGCTCCATTTCCAGGGCATGGGCAATGTCCTCGCTGGCGGGCAGATAGCTGAACTCCAGCACCGTCGCCTCGGTGGAAAGGCCCATAAGGGAGATGTTCTCAAGCCAGCCTTCGATGGACGAGGTGACGGCGGGTGAAGGCGGGCGCTGCAGCACGCGGGTGCCGCGTCCGCGTTCACGCACCACCAGTCCGGCATCCGCCAGCTCGTTCAGGGCACGCTTGGCCGTGATGCGGGAGACGCCGAATTCGTTGGTGAGATCCTGCTCGGAAGGCACAAGCTGCCCCTCGGCCAGCTCGCCCGTGTAGATCCGGTTCCGCAGGATCATGAAGATCTGGTGGTAGAGCGGGACGCGGCCAGCCGTGTTGAGCCGGGCCGTTGCCCTGGGCTCTCCGGTTTCTGCTCCGGTATCTGGCGTGTTCGTTGCGTCTTGCATCAGGCTGTCCTCTCCCGAACGCCTCAAGTTGATATGAGAATATACCATTATGTCAACTGAGGCTGTTGCATATATTTTTGCCACGGCTGATTTCCGCCCACACCGCAAAGCGGCAAAGCCCCCGGCGCGGACCGGAAACCGCCTGGATGAGCGAGACTATTGCATGGGAAATGGTGGCGCGGCAGGCATCTGAGATGCCTGCAATTTGAGCGGCTAGCGCTTGGCCCGGCTGCCTTCGAGGATGAGGCCGGCAATCTTGCTGGCGGCGGGCGTGAGCGTGCTGCCGCTGCGGCGGATGAGGCCGTAGGGCTCAACCTCGATGCCCAGTTCCACAGGCAGCACCCCGTAAATCGTGCTTTCGTCCTGCGCAAACGTGTCGGCAACGGCTTTGGCGACGGGGGCAATGGAATCACTGTCGCGGATGATGGCGAGCGTCAGCAGGAAGGAGGCGGTGGACAGCTGCTGGCGCGGCGGGGATAGTCCGAGGCTGCTCAGGCGGCGGATGACGGCACGTCCCAATACGCTGTCGGGGCTGGGCATGACCCAGTCATGGCGGATGATGTCTTCCAGCGCCATGCTGCCGGATTTGAGCAGCGGATGGTCGTGGCGCACCATCAGGCTCACTGGTTCCGGTTCCATCACTTCCATTTCCACCAGTGAGGGATCGCTGATGCCGACGAGACGGCCGACGGCAAAGTCGATCCGCCCGGCCATAAGCGCCTTGCACAGATTGTCAGATGTGTCGACGATGACCTCGATCAGCAGGCCGGGATTGAGCTCCCGCGCCTCCTGGACGGCGGGCAGCACGTGCTCGATGGACGGGGCCGTCACCGAGCCGATGCGCACCTCGCCCTTGCTGCCCTCGGCAAGTTCCTCGATCTCCCGGCCTGCGTCGTCCAGTTCCTGCAGGATGCGGGCTGCACGGCGGGCCAGCGCTTGTCCGCTGCCAGTCAGGGAGAGGCCGCGCCCCTCGCGCTGATGCACCGGTTGGCCGATGATCCGTTCCACTTCGGCCAGCAGGCGGGAGGCTGCGGGTTGCGTCATCCCCAGAAGTGTTGCGGCCACACCAATCTGCGGACGCTCGCCGAGGGTAGCCATCAGCCGCAGATGCGAGAGTTTCAGGCCGCGTTTGTGCAGAGTGCCGGTGCTGTAAGGATCATTCATATCTTAATTGCTATGTTTGATGGATATAATCGAATTTGACAGTTATGTTTTGCCGGTGCAAGCCTTCCCCCGGTGAATGGTTCCAAGGCCTGACAAAAGGCGGGACCAACGGCCATTTGACGCCCTATGCGCTTAGGGCGGGGGAGGAAATTGATATGAAACTGACCAAACGCGCCTTTATGGCGGTGACCCTTGCTGGCACCCTGCTTGCTGCTCCTGCCATGATGACGTCCAGCGTCTTCGCACAGGACAAGGGTTCAATTGGCATCTCCATGCCGACCAAGTCGTCTGCCCGCTGGATTTCCGACGGCAACTCGATGGTCGAGCAGTTCCAGAAGGCTGGTTTCCAGACCGATCTTCAGTATGCCGAGGATGACATCCCGAACCAGCTGGCGCAGATCGAGAACATGATCACCAAAGGGGTGGATGTGCTCGTGATTGCTGCCATCGACGGGACCACCCTGTCGAACGCGCTGGAAAACGCCAATGCGGCCGGTATCAAGGTGATCGCTTATGACCGCCTGATCCGTGACAGCGGCAACGTCGATTACTATGCCACCTTTGACAACTTCAAGGTTGGCGTGCAGCAGGCCGAAAGCCTGGTGAAGGGCCTGAAGGAGCGCTTCCCGGACACCAAGCCCTGGAACGTGGAGCTGTTCGGCGGTTCGCCCGACGACAACAACGCCTACTTCTTCTACAACGGCGCTATGTCCGTCCTGCAGCCGCTGATCGATTCCGGTCAGGTTGCCATCCCGTCCGGCCAGATGGGCATGGATGTTGTCGGCACCCTGCGCTGGGATGGTGCGGTGGCTCAGTCCCGCATGGATAACCTGCTCTCCGCCAACTACGGCAGCAAGCAGGTCAACGGCGTTCTGTCTCCCTATGACGGCCTGTCCATCGGCATCCTGTCCTCGCTCAAGGGCGTGGGCTACGGCTCCGGCGACATGAAGATGCCGATTGTTACCGGTCAGGACGCCGAAGTGCCGTCCGTCAAGTCGATGATCGCCGGTGAGCAGTACTCGACGGTGTTCAAGGACACCCGTGAGCTGGCCCGCGTCACCGTCGGCATGGCCGAAGCCCTGCTGGGCGGCAAGGAGCCGGAAATCAACGACACCAAGACCTACGACAACGGCGTCAAGGTGGTTCCGTCCTACCTGCTCGAGCCGGTCTCGGTCGACGTGACCAACTATGAGAAGATCCTCGTGGGCTCCGGCTACTACACCGCCGATCAGCTGAAGTGATCTGACACATGCATGCAAGGCCCGCTCTGGTTCAGACCGGGGCGGGCCTCCTGCATCCTGCAAGGTTCCTCCTAAGAGGTTACCCTGAGAGGTTCGATGGCAACCCTTCTGGAAATGCGCGGCATCTCCAAGGTCTTCCCCGGCGTCAAGGCGCTCGACCGGGTGAATCTGACCGTGGAAGAGGGCGAAATTCACGCCATTTGCGGCGAAAACGGCGCGGGCAAGAGCACTCTGATGAAGGTGCTGTCCGGCGTCTATGGCTACGGCTCCTACGAGGGCGACATCATCTATGCCGGCGAAACGCTGCAGATGCGCTCCATCAAGGACAGCGAAGCCAAGGGCATCATCATCATTCACCAGGAGCTGGCGCTGGTGCCGCTCCTGTCCATCGCGGAGAACCTGTTTCTCGGCAACGAGGTTGCCACCAACGGCGTGATCAACTGGCCGCAGACCTTTGCGCGCACCGCCGACTATCTGAAGAAGGTGGGCCTCAACGAAGCCCCGGCCACCAAGGTGGAGAAGCTGGGCGTCGGCAAGCAGCAGCTCGTCGAGATTGCCAAGGCTTTGGCCAAGGATGTCCGGCTTCTCATTCTGGATGAGCCGACGGCGGCATTGCAGGAAAACGACAGCCAGAAGCTGCTCGACCTGATGCTGGAGCTGAAGGCGCAAGGGGTGACTTCCATCCTCATCTCGCACAAGCTCAACGAGATTTCCCGCGTTGCCGACCGGATCACCATCCTGCGCGACGGCACGACCGTGTCCACGATTGACCGGGCGGATATCACGGAAGAGCGGATCATCCGTGACATGGTGGGCCGCGACATGGCGCATCGCTATCCGGACCGGGAGCACAAGCCTGGCGAAGTGCTGATGGAAGTGTCTGGCTGGAACGTCTGGCACCCGGAAGTGCGTGAGCGGCAGGTCATCGCCGATGCTGCCTTTACTGTGCGCAAGGGTGAGATCGTCGGCATCGCCGGCCTGATGGGCTCGGGCCGCACGGAACTTGCCATGAGCATCTTCGGCAAGGCCTATGGCCGCAACATTTCCGGTGCTGTCCGCATGGGCGGCAAGGACGTGGATACCTCCACCGTCTCGAAAGCCGTCGATGCCGGGCTTGCCTATGTCACGGAAGACCGCAAGGCGCTGGGCTTGATCCTGGATGAGCCGATCGTGCGCAACATCAGCCTCGCCAATCTGGCCGGCATTGCCACGAAGGGTGTTCTCGACAAGCACCGCGAGAAGAAGATCGCGGAAGACTACCGCCGCGCAATGTCCATCCGCACGCCGGGTGTGCATCAGAAGGCAGTGAACCTTTCGGGCGGAAACCAGCAGAAGGTGGTGCTGTCCAAGTGGCTCTTCACCGATCCGCAGGTGCTCATTCTGGACGAGCCGACGCGCGGTATCGACGTGGGGGCGAAGTTCGAAATCTACACGATCATGAACGAGCTGGTCGCGCAGGGACGCGGCGTCGTCATGATCTCTTCGGAAATGCCTGAGCTTCTGGGCATGTGTGACCGCATTTATGTGATGAACGAGGGACGGATCGTCGGCGAGCTCGGCAAGGCGGAAGCCAGCCAGGAGCGGATCATGGCCATGATCCTCAAGACAGTGGACAAGGAAAAGGTGGCGTGATGGCGGGGCAAACGGCATCTGAACGCAAGGACCTGAGCACGCTTCTGGGCGGGCATCTCAGGGAAAACGGCATGCTGATGGCGCTGGTTGCCATCGTTGCCTTCTTCACCATCGTGCTGCAGCTCCGGGATCAACCGGTCAACTTCCTGCAGCCGCAGATCATCACAAACGTGTTCCTGCAGAACGGTCACATCATCGTTCTGGCGCTGGGTATGCTGCTGGTTATCGTCGCCGGGCATATTGACCTGTCGGTCGGCTCGGTCGCAGCCTTCACCGGTGCCATCGCGGCCTGGCTGACGGTGCAGCAGGGACTGCCCTACTATGTCGTCATTCCGCTGACGCTGATCGTCGGCGGCATCATCGGTGCCATGCAGGGCTACTGGATCGCCTTCTGGCGCATCCCCTCCTTCATCGTGACGCTGGCGGGCATGATGGTGTTCCGTGGTGCGACCATGTGGATGCTGGGCGGGCAGAACATCGGCCCGTTCCCGCGGGAATTCCAGGCGATGTCCAACGGCTTCATTCCGGATCTTCTGGGCATCGGCCGCCCACACGGCCTGACACTGCTGATCATCGCCGTTGCCATTCTTGCGGTGTTTCTCTTCGGCCTGAGGGGCAGGGCGCGTGAACAGCAGTTCAGCGTGGTGCAGGAGCCGATGGGCTTCTTTGTGGGCCGCAATGTCCTGATCGCACTGGCGCTGGCTTTCGTCGGGTATCAGCTTTCCTCGTTCCGGGGCTGCCGAATGTGCTGGTGGTCGTGACATTGCTGACGGTGCTCTACGCCTTCCTGACGGAAAATACATCGCTCGGCCGCCGCATTTATGCGGTGGGCGGCAACGAGAAGGCTGCGAAGCTCTCCGGCATCAAGACAGAGCGGCTGGTGTTCTTCTGTTTCGTCAACATGGGTGTGCTTTCCGCTCTTGCCGGCATGATGGTGACGGCCCGCCTCAACTCGGCAACGCCGAAGGCAGGCACGGGTTTCGAGCTGGTGGCCATCGCCTCGGTCTTCATCGGTGGCGCCTCCATGACGGGCGGTTCCGGCAAGATCATGGGCGTCGTCATCGGCGCGCTCTTCATGGGCGTGATGAACATGGGCATGTCGATCATGAGCATCGGCATCGACTATCAGCAGATGATCATCGGCCTCGTCCTCCTCGCCGCCGTCATCTTCGACGTCTACAGCAAGAACAAGTGAGGCTTTCATGCTGATTTCCCAGCTTCGTAACCCGGATGGCTCCATCTCCGTCGCGGTTCGTGATGGCGGCAAGGCCGCAATCCTGCGTGATACGGCCAGCACCTATGAACTGGCCATGGCGGCTGCTTCCAGCGGGCGCAGCCTGAAGGCCGTGATCGAAGAACGCGGCCTTGGCGAGACCGTCGATCTGGAGCAGGCCGCCGCTGAAGGCCGGCTGATGCTTCCGATCACCCATCCGGATCCGGCGCATCTTCACCTGACCGGCACGGGCCTGACCCATCTGGGGTCCGCGTCTGCCCGCGACGCCATGCATGCGAAGCTCGAAGGCGCCGAGACGCTGACCGACTCCATGAAGATGTTCCGCATGGGCCTGGAAGGCGGGCGCCCGGAAAGCGGCGCCGTCGGCGCGCAGCCGGAATGGTTCTACAAAGGCAATGGCTTTGCCGCCGTTGCCAGCGGTGAGTCGCTGGAAGCCCCCGGCTTTGCCGAGGATGGCGGCGAGGAGCCGGAACTCGCTGGCATCTATGTGATTGCCCCCGATGGCACGCCTTGCCGTGTGGGCTGGGCAGTGGCCAACGAGTTCTCCGACCATGTGACCGAACGGGTGAACTATCTGTGGCTGGCCCATTCCAAGCTGCGCCATGCGTCCTTCGGTCCCGAGATCCTCGTGGGGGATATGCCTGCCGATGTGCGCGGCACGTCCCGCATCCGCCGCAATGGCAAGGTGCTGTGGGAAAAGCCGTTCCTGTCGGGTGAAGCGAACATGTCGCATACGCTCGCCAATCTTGAGCATCACCACTTCAAGTACGGCCTGTTCCGCCAGCCGGGCGACGTGCATGTGCACATGTTCGGCACGGCGACCCTGTCCTTTGCCGATGGCATCCGTACCGAGGCTGGCGATATTTTCGAGATCGAGGCAGAAGGCTTCGGTCTGCCGCTCGTCAATCCCCTCGTCTTCGCGTCCAAAGAAACCGGCGCCCTGACCGTCAAAGCACTGTGAGACCGAGATGACCTTCAAACCCGCTCCCTGGCCCCGCAAGCTCCGTTCGCAGGAATGGTTCGGCGGCACGTCGCGCGATGCGATCTATCACCGCGGCTGGATGAAGAACCAGGGCTTCCCGCATGACTTGTTCGATGGCCGCCCGGTCATCGGCATTCTCAACACCTGGTCCGAACTGACGCCCTGCAACGCCCATCTCAATGATCTGGCGCAGCGGGTGAAGAACGGCATCTATGAGGCTGGCGGCTTTCCGGTGGAAGTGCCGGTGTTCTCCGCCAGCGAGAGCGCCTTCCGCCCGACCGCGATGATGTTCCGCAACCTTGCGGCCATGGCGGTGGAAGAGGCGATGCGCGGCCAGCCGATGGATGGCTGTGTGCTGATGGTGGGCTGTGACAAGACCACGCCCAGCCTGCTGATGGCCGCCGCTTCGACGAACCTGCCGTCCATCGTCGTCACCGGCGGGCCGATGCTCAATGGCTATTACCGCAATGAGCGCGTTGGTTCCGGCACACATCTGTGGAAGTTTTCCGAAGCCGTGAAGGCTGGCGAGATGACCGCTGCCGAATTCGCCGAGGCCGAAGCCTCCATGTCGCGCAGCCCCGGCTCGTGCAACACCATGGGCACGGCTTCCACCATGGCCAGCATGGCCGAAGCGCTCGGCATGGCCCTGTCCGGCAACGCCGCCATTCCGGCGGTGGACAGCCGCCGCCGCGTGATGGCGCAGATGACCGGCCGCCGCATCGTGCAGATGGTGAAGGACGACCTGAAGCCTTCTGACGTGATGACCAAGGAGGCCTTCGAGAACGCCATCCGCACCAATGCGGCCATCGGCGGCTCGACCAATGCGGTGATCCACCTGCTAGCGATTGCAGGGCGTGTCGGCATCGACCTGTCGCTGGACGACTGGGACCGCTGCGGCCGCGATATTCCGACGATCGTCAACCTGATGCCCTCCGGCAAGTACCTGATGGAAGAGTTCTTCTACGCAGGCGGCCTGCCGGTGGTGATCAAGCGCCTGGGCGAAGCGGGCCTGCTGCACAAGGATGCGCTGACCGTTTCGGGCGAGAGCATGTGGGATCAGGTCAAGGACGTTGTGAACCACAACGAGGACGTGATCCTGCCCGCAGACAAGGCGCTCACCCAGTCGGGCGGCATCGTCGTGCTGCGCGGCAATCTGGCGCCGAAGGGTGCGGTGCTGAAGCCGTCCGCCGCCACGCCGTCGCTGATGAAGCACCGTGGCCGGGCCGTGGTCTTCGAGGACATCGACGACTACAAGGCCAAGATCAACGACGAGGCACTCGACATTGACGAGACCTGCGTGATGGTTCTGAAGAACTGCGGCCCGCGCGGCTATCCCGGCATGGCCGAAGTGGGCAACATGGGCCTGCCGCCGAAGGTGCTGCGCAAGGGCATCACCGATATGGTGCGCATCTCCGACGCTCGCATGTCCGGTACCGCCTTTGGCACCGTGCTGCTGCACACCTCCCCGGAAGCTGCCGTTGGCGGTCCTCTGGCCGTGGTGCAGGATGGCGACTACATCGAGCTGGACGTTGAGGCTCGCCGCCTCCACCTCGACATTCCGCAGGAAGAGCTGGACCGGCGCCTTGCCGCCTGGACACCGCGCATCACCCCGCCGGACAGCGGTTATGCCATGCTGCACCACAAGCATGTGATGGGTGCCGACACCGGCGCGGACCTTGACTTCCTCAAGGGCTGCCGTGGTGCCCCGGTGGGCAAGGACTCGCATTGATGCCGCAAGCCCTTCCCGTTGCACTGGTGGGCATCGGCAAGATCGCCGTTGACCAGCATGTGCCAGCTCTGGCCGCCAGTTCCGACTGGCGGCTTGAGGCAACCGTTTCCCGTCAGGGGCAGGTGGACGGCGTGCCGTCCTACCGCGATTTCGCGCAAATGCTGGCAGAGCGGCCAGACATTTCCGTGATTTCCCTGTGCCTGCCGCCGGTGCCGCGTTTCACCTATGCGCAAGCGGCGCTGAAGGCTGGCCGCCACGTGATGCTGGAAAAGCCGCCGGGAGCAACGCTTGCCGAAGTGCATGCGCTGGAGGCGCTGGCCACAGAACGCGGGTTGACGCTGTTTGCCACCTGGCACAGCCGCATGGCCAATGCCGTGGAGCCTGCACGCCAGTGGCTCTCCACCCGTAAGGTCACGCGCGCCCACATCACCTGGCGCGAGGATGTGCGCAAGTGGCACCCCGGTCAGGACTGGGTGTTCGAGCCGGGCGGCATGGGTGTGTTTGATCCGGGCATCAATGCCCTGTCGATCCTGACCGCCATCCTGCCGGTGCCGGTGCATCTCGTCAGCGCCGAACTGACCTTCCCGGAAAACCGCCAGACACCGATTGCGGCGGATCTGAAGTTCTCTGGCAATGTCTCTGCGGATTTCGACTGGCGGCAGGAAGGCCCGCAGACCTGGGATATCGAGGTCGAGACGGACGCCGGATCGCTGGTGCTGCGCAAGGGCGGGGCGGAGATGGAAACCTCGGACGGGCAGAAAATTGACGGTCCCGACCGTGAATATCCGCGCCTTTATGCCCATATGGCAGACCTGGTGCGTGGCGGAAAACGGGATGTGGACTTGACGCCGATGGTCCATGTGTCCGATGCCATGACCCTTGGACGGCGGCTTGTGACCGAGCCGTTCCACTTCTAATCAAAGAGAGATCATGCTGACCGGAAAGCACCTGATCGCCGGAGCCTGGGTTGCAGGTTCTGAAGTCTTTTCCTCTTCGCCCGTCACGGGCGGGCCCCGCCAGTTCGCCGCTGGCGGCCCGGCGGAGGTGGACGCGGCGGTGAAGGCCGCCGAAGCAGCTTTTGCCGCTTATGCTGCCACCTCCCGCGAGGAGCGCGCCGTATTCCTGGAGCGCATCGCCACGGAGATCGAGGCACGCGGCGCGGAAATCACCGAAGTCGCTGCCGCCGAAAGTGCGCTGCCCACTGCCCGCCTGGAAGGCGAGCGTGGCCGCACCACCGGCCAGCTGCGCCTGTTTGCTGCCGAGATCCGCAAGGGCGCATATCTGGATGTACGCAAGGACGCGGCCCTGCCGGACCGCGCTCCGCTGCCGCGCCCGGAAATCCGCCTGATCCAGCGCCCGATTGGCCCGGTGGCCGTGTTCGGCGCATCCAACTTCCCGCTGGCCTTCTCCACGGCCGGTGGCGACACCGCCAGTGCGCTGGCCGCAGGCTGCCCGGTGGTGGTCAAAGGCCATCCGGCCCATCCCGGCACGGGCGAGCTGGTGGCGCAGGCCATCGATGCAGCCATCAAGGCTTGCGGCATGCCGGCTGGCGTGTTCTCGCTGATTCAGGGCCCTTCGCGGGAACTGGGCGAGGCGCTGGTGCGCCATCCGCTGATCAAGGCTGTCGGCTTCACCGGTTCGCTCGGTGGCGGGCGTGCGCTGTTTGACCTGTGTGCCTCGCGGCCCGAGCCGATCCCCTTCTTCGGCGAGCTGGGCAGCGTCAACCCGGTCTTCGTTCTGCCCGCAGCCCATGCGGCACGCGGCGAGTCGATTGCCAAGGGCTGGGCCGGAAGCCTGACCATGGGTGTTGGCCAGTTTTGCACCAACCCCGGCCTCGTGCTGGTCATGGACGGAGCAGGGGCAGATGCCTTCATCGCCACGGCGGAAGCTGCCCTGAAGGAAGTCGCGCCGCAGACCATGCTGACGGACGGCATCGCGTCCGCCTTTGCTGCTGGCGCTGAAAAGATCGCCGCCACGGGCGCTGCCAAGGCTCGCCTCACCGGAACCTGCCCGGCCCGTCAGGCCGCACCGCACCTGTTCGAGACGACAGGCGCGCAGCTCCTCGCCAATCCGGCGCTGACGCATGAAGTCTTTGGCCCGCTCGGCATCGTCGTGCGCGTCAAGGACAAGGAAGAGCTGGCCCGCATCGCGGAAAGCTTCGAGGGCCAGCTGACCGTGACCCTGCAGATGGATGATGGCGATGTGGAACTCGCCGCCAGCCTGATGCCTGTGCTGGAGCGCAAGGCAGGCCGCATTTTGGCCAACGGTTTCCCGACCGGTGTGGAAGTGTGCGACGCCATGGTGCACGGCGGCCCCTATCCGGCCTCGACCAACTTCGGCGCCACCTCGGTCGGCACCATGGCCATCCGCCGCTGGCTCCGCCCCGTCAGCTACCAGAACCTCCCCGAAGCCCTGTTGCCCGCAGACCTGCGCTGATCCGGCAAGTGGCTTTCTGAATCACCAAGCCCCCGGCGAGCAATCGCCGGGGGCCTCTGTTTGAGCGGTTTCTTCCCGTAGCCTTTCGATTTCCGTCATGCCATGGCTTGACCATGGCATGACGAAGGAGGACGGGGATAGGCTGCGGCGCGACTCCCTTGATCGGTGTTCTCCCTTCTGGCACAATTGTTACATGTAACGAATGGGAGCATAGGACGTGGGTGCATCCGTCAAGGCGCGTGTTGCCAAGCACCGGGAAGCGTTGCGCGCTGCCGGGCTGCGGCCAGTGCAGGTCTGGGTGCCAGATACCAGCAGGCCGGGCTTTGCCGTGGAAATCCGGCGGCAGTGTCTGTCGTTGCGCGAGGATCCGGTTGAAACGGAAATCCTCGACTGGATCGAAGAGGCCGCAGAGACGCAGGGCTGGGAATGAAGCGCGGGGATATCGTTCTCGTCGCGCTGCAGGGAGACTATGGTAAGCCGCGCCCCGCTGTTGTCGTTCAGTCTGATTTCTTTGAGGCGCTGCCATCTGTCACCGTGCTGCCGGTGACGAGCGATCTGCGCGATCTGCCGATCTTCCGCCTCTCTGTCGAGCCATCAGAAACAAACGGTCTGCGCAAACGCTCAGAGATCATGGTGGACAAAATCCACACTGTGCGCAGCGACCGGATAGGTCAGGTCATTGGAAGGCTGGATGAGGCTTCCATGATTGCAGTGACCCGCTCGCTGGCACTGTTTCTGGGCATCGCCTGAGGATGCGGATCTAGGCTGACGTTGAGGCGAGCGGAGCGCGCGTTGGTCCCTTAGCCCCTCATTTTCCCTCATGCCGGCGGCGGATGGTGGCCGGGCGGCCGGGGAGGGTGAGGCGGGTGTTGTTGCGGGGGCGCTCGGCCACGATCTTGCCTTTGGAGACAACTGCCAGCCGGTCAGGCCGCAGGCGCAGGGCTTCCACCGGGTTGCCTGCATCCAGCACCACCAGCGACGCCTTGCAGCCAGGCGCAAGGCCATAGCCTTCCAGATTGAGGATCTTTGCATTGTCTTCCGTCACCATGCGGAAGCAGCGGGCCATCTCTGCCGGATGGGTCATTTGCGCCACGTGCAGGCCCATGAAGGCCACGTCCAGCATGTCGGCGGTGCCAAGCGAGTACCACGGATCGAGCACGCAATCCTGGCCCCAGCCAACGGTGATGCCGTGGGCCTGCATCTCCTTCACCCGCGTCAGGCCGCGCCGCTTGGGGTAAGTGTCGTGGCGGCCCTGCAGGGTGATGTTGATCAGCGGATTGGGAATGGCCGCCATGCCGCTTTCCGCGATCAGCGGCAGCAGCTTGGAGACGTAGTAATTATCCATGGAATGCATGGAGGTGAGGTGGCTTCCCGCCGCCCGCCCGCCAAGGCCATGGCGCGTCACTTCGGCGGCCAGCGTTTCCACGTGGCGGCTCATCGGATCGTCGGTTTCGTCGCAGTGCAGGTCCAGCATCAGGCCGCGTTCGGCGGCGATGCGGGCGAGATCCTTCACGGACGCCATCCCGTCTTCCATGGTGCGCTCGAAATGCGGGATGCCGCCGACCACATCGACGCCCATATCGAGTGCCCGCAGCACATTCTCGCGGCCCGTCTTCGTGCGGTAGAGCCCGTCCTGCGGGAAGGCAACGAGTTGCAGGTCGAGATAAGGCGAGACGATGCGCTTGACCTCCAGCATGGCTTCCACGCCGCGCAGGTGGTCCGGTGTCGTGTCCACATGGGTGCGGATGGCAAGAAGGCCCGTGGAAACGGCCCAGTCGCAATAGGTGAGGGCACGGGAGACCATGTCCTCGACGCTGGCGATTTCGCGCAGTTCGCCCCACAGCGAGATGCCCTCCAGCAGCGTGCCGGAAGCATTCACCCGGGGCAGGCCGTAGGATAGGGTTGCATCCATGTGGAAATGCGGATCAACGAAGGGCGGGGAGACGAGATCGCCCGTGGCGTCGATCACGCGGGCCGCATTGGCAAAGGCGGCGTCATCGAGATGGCCTACTTCGGCGATGCGCTCGCCCGTGATGGCGATGTCGGCGGTGGTGCCATCGGGCAGCGTGCCGCCCTTTATGATGAGGTCGAACATCAGCGTTCCCCCTTGTTGAAGGGCTGCATCAGCGCAGCAGGCACTTCGGCCCGCCGGGACATGAGGATGAGCGCCAGAATGGACAGGATGAAGGGCAGCATCAGGAACACCTGATAGGGCACGATGGCGCCAAAGCCCGTTTGTTGCAGGCGCACCTGCAGCGCATCGAAGGCGGCAAAGAGGATGGCGCCCAGCACCGCCTTGCCCGGCTTCCAGGCGCCGAAGACGACGAGGGCGATGCAGATCCAGCCGCGCCCGTTGATCATTTCGAAGAAGAAGGACGAGAAGGCCGAGAGCGTCAGGAACGAGCCGCCGACTGCCATCAGGCCCGAGCCGAAGATGACCGCGCCCATGCGCAGGGCCGTGACCGAAAGCCCCTGAGCCTCCACCGCTGCCGGGTTCTCACCCGCAGCGCGCACCGCAAGGCCGAGCGGCGTGCGGTACAGCACCAGCGCGATGACCAGCGCCGTCAGGAAGGCGGCATAGGTGAGGGCGGTCTGGCTGAACAGCGCCTCGCCCACCAGCGGCAAGCTGGAGAGGCCCGGAATGGGCAGCGGCTGGAAAGGCTCGATTTTCGGCGGGCTTGTGACTTCCGGCAGCAGCAGGCGGTAAGCGAAATAGCTGGAGGACGTGGCCAGCATGGTGACGCCAAGGCCCACCACATGCTGCGACAGGCCGAAGGGCACGGTAAGCACCGCATGGATAAGGCCGAAGGCCATGCCGGCGAGCAGCGCTGCGGCGACGCCCCACCACAGCGGTGCGCCCATGTAGACGGCCACCCAGCCGGTGAAGGCGCCGATGACCATGATGCCCTCGATGCCGAGGTTCAGAACGCCCGCCCGCTCGCAGATGAGTTCGCCCATGGTGGCAAAGATCAGCGGCGAAGCGATGCGGATGGCCGCTGCCCAGAGGCTGGCGGAGAGCAGGATGTCCAGAAGCTCGTTCATCCGCGCCTCACCCGGTAGCGTGTCAGAAGAATGGCCAGCACCATGAAGAGCAGCGCGATGGCCAGCAGCATGTCGGCAATGTAGGATGGCACGGCGGCGGCACGGCTCATGCTGTTGGCACCAACGAATATGCCCGCCACGAAGATGGCCGAGGGTACGACGGCAAGCGGGTGCAGCAGCGCCAGCATGGCAACGACGATGCCCGTGTAGCCAAAGTTGGCCGACAGATCGAGGCTGAGGTGGCCCTTGAGGCCGGAAACCTCGCTGAAGCCGGCCATGGCAGCAAGGCCGCCGGAGAGCAGCGCGGTCTTTACCAGCACCATGTTGACCGGAATGCCGGCAAAGCGTGCGGCCTTCTGGTTGAGGCCGGTGGCGCGGATCTCGTAGCCAAGCGTGGTGCGGGTCTGGATGACCCAGACGGCAACGGCTGAAATCAGCGCCAGCGCAAAGCCCCAATGCAGGCGCAGGCCTTCCATGATGCGCGGCAGGCGGGCATCCTTGGCAAGGGCGGCAGACTTCGGCCAGCCCATGCCCGCCGGATCCTTCATCGGGCCTTCCAGCAGGTAGGAGACGAAAAGCAGCATGATGAAGTTGACGAGCAGGGTCGTCACCACTTCATCCACGCCAAAGCGGGTTTTCAGCAGCACTGGCGGCAGCAGCATGACAGCGCCCGCCAGCATGGCAGCAAAGGCCATGAGCGCCAGCAGCGGCAGTTGCGGCAGGCCGGTGACATGAGCGCCAATCAGCGCCGCAACAATGGCACCTGCATAAAGCTGGGCTTCCGCACCGATGTTCCACAGCCGCGCCCGGAAGGCGACCGCAACGGCAAGGCCGGTGAAGATGAGCGGCGTTGCCCGGTTGAGGGTTTCCAGCAGGGCAAACTTGCTGCCCGCAGCGCCCTTGACGATGAGCCCCAGCGTCTGGAACGGGTCTGCCCCGGCAATGAGCGCCAGCAGCGATCCCGCCACGACGGTGAGCGCCAGCGCCAGGGCCGGAAGGCCCGCACGGCGCAAGAGGCTGGGGTTGGCGACCGGCTCAAGCCGCATGATCAAATCCTTGTCCGGTCATCCAAAGACCAAGCTGTTCCGTGGTGAGACTGCCCCGGGCAAAGCCAGGTGAAAGGCGTCCTTCATAGACCACGTGAATCACATCCGACAGCCGCTGTACCTCGTCCAGATCTTCCGAGATCAGCAGCACGGCCGCGCCTGCATCGCGCGCCGCAATCAGGCGGGAATGCACGAAGGTGATGGCTCCGATATCGAGCCCGCGCACCGGCTGGTTGGCGAGGATCACATGCGGTCCCGGCTCCAGCACACGGCCCAGAATCAGCTTTTGCATGTTGCCGCCCGACAGCAGGCGGATGCGGGTATCTGGCCCTGGGCAGCGCACATCGTAGGTGTCGATGATGTGCTGCGTGAAGTACTCCGCTGCCGCCCTGTTCATCCATCCGGCGCGGGAGAAGGGGCGCTGGTGGTAGGTTTCCAGAATGGCGTTCTCGGTCAGGCTGAAGTCGGCAATGGTGCCGGTCTTGTGCCGGTCTTCGGGAATGCGGGCTATACCGGCGCTGACGGCAGCTTCGGGCGTCCAGCGCAGCGGCACGGTACCTTCCACGTGAATGCTGCCCTGATCCGGGCTGGCTAGTCCTGCCACCAGATCGGATATGTCCGTCTGGCCGTTTCCGGAAACTCCGGCAAGCCCGGTGATCTGGCCTGCCTTCAGCTCCAGTGTCACACGTTTGAGGCCAGGTGCGCCCTCCTGATCCGGCGTTGACACATTGCGCAGGGCAAAGATGGTGCGGCCCGGCTTTGCGGTGGAGGGGCAAGCTCCGGCACATCGCCGCCAACCATCAGCGAGGCAAGCTCGCGGGCGGAGGTTGCGGAGGTCTGGCGTTCGGCAACCACCTTGCCATGGCGCAGCACGACGCAGCGGTCCGCCACGGCCGTCACCTCATGCAGCTTGTGGCTGATGAAGACGATGGAAAGGCCGATCGCTACGGCGCGCTTCAGCGTCGCAAAGAGGGCATCGGTTTCCTGCGGCGTCAGGACGGCGGTGGGCTCATCCAGAATGAGAATGCGGGCATTGCGGTAGAGCGCCTTCAGGATCTCCACGCGCTGCTTTTCACCAACGGACAGGGTGGAGACGCGGGCATCCGGATCGACCTTGAGGCCGAAGTCCTCCGAAAGGGTGCGGATGCGCTGGCGGGCAGCGCCAAGGCCGAGTGACAGGCGGAACAGCGGCGCCGTGCCCAGCACGATGTTTTCCGCAACGCTCAGGTGCTCGGCCAGCGTGAAATGCTGATGCACCATGCCAACGCCTGCCGCAAGCGCAGCACGCGGGCGGCCCGGCGGCAGCTCCTTGCCGAAGACCTCGACGGTGCCCGCATCGGCGGTGTAATGGCCGAAGAGGATGTTCATCAAGGTCGTCTTGCCAGCACCATTTTCCCCGAGCAGAGCGACGATTTCGCCCCGGTTCAGGGTCAGGCTGATGCTGTCATTGGCGGTGAGGGCCCCAAAGCGCTTGGTGATGCCGTTGAGGCGCAGGACGGGATCCTGCGCCTCCTTGTCAGAGGTGCTCACGAGGACTTGGGCTCGTCGTCATTGATGGTGACGGTGAAGCTGCCATCCTTGATCGCAGCCTCGCGAGCCTTGACCAGATCCATGGCAGCGGCAGGAACCTTGCCCTCGAAGGTGCCGAGCGGGGCGAGCGAGCAGCCGCCTTCCTTCATGAAGGAATAGACGCCGTAGTCCTCTGCCTTGAAGCTGCCTGCGGCAACGGCCTCAATGGCCTTGTTCAGCGTCGGTTCGAAGTGCCACAGGGCAGAGGCCACCACGGTTTCCGGATAGTCGGACTGGGTGTCGATGACATTGCCGATGGCCAGAACGCCACGCTCCTTGGCGGCATCCGAAACGCCGAAACGCTCCGCATAGAGAAGGTCCGCGCCGCCGTCGATCATGGCGAAGGCAGTCTCCTTGGCCTTCGGCGGATCAAACCAGGAGCCAATGAAGCTGACCTGGAAGGTAGCATCCGGGCGGGTTTCCTTGACGCCAGCCATGAAGGCATTCATCAGGCGGTTCACTTCCGGAATGGGGAAGCCGCCGACCATGCCGATCTTGCCGGACTTGGTCATGGCACCGGCAATGATGCCGGAGAGGTAGGATGCGTCCTGGATGTAGTTGTCGAAGACGGAAAGGTTGGCAAGGCTCTCTTCCGGCTTGAAGGAGGAGCCCATGAGGAACGCGGTTTCCGGATAGTCGGCCGCCACTTCACGGGCTTCCTGCTCCACGCCGAAGATTTCGCCGACGATCAGCTGTGCGCCGCCCTCGGCATATTCGCGCATCACACGCGGGTAGTCGGTGTTGCTGGTGTTTTCCGAGAATGTGTATTCGATGAGCCCCGCCTTCTTCGCCGCTTCCGCAGCGATATGAATGCGGCTCACCCACTGCTGCTCCACCGGAACCGTGTAGATTCCTGCAACCTTGAGAGGTGTCTGCGCAAATGCAATCCGGGGCAGCAATGCGCTGCCTGCAAAGGCTGCGCCTGCACCAAGAAGAAGGCCGCGGCGGCTGACGTCAAAACTGGATCTGCTCTTCATCTGGAGTTCCTTCTGTCGCTGTCCCTGCTTTTTGACCGGATGGTAAGGCGTTCAAAACTGTGCCTGCAAGATGAATATCGAGGCATGCCATTTTGAACGTCATTCAGGTGTCTCAATCCTGTCATGTTTCACGAGTCGGCTTTTGAGTCCATCACCGGCAATGCCTTTTCCGCCTCGAAAAATGGACTCCGTTCTATATAAAAAACCTCTTGAACCTCTAGCCGCTATAGGTGTTAGCCCATGGGTCATGACCTGAAATGCCCGTTCATTGGGCAAGGAGATGATCATGAGCAAGCATGAAACGGCGACAGTCCTTGAATGGACCGTGACGGGCATGGACTGCGGGTCCTGCGCAGGCAAGATCAAGGGCGCAGTAGAGCGTCTGCCGGGCGTGAGTGCCGTCGAAGTGGCGCTAATGAGCGAGCGGCTGCGCTTGCAGCTGGACGAAAGCCAGACCGGGCGGCGGTCGGTGGAGAAGGCCGTCAGTGCTCTTGGCTTTGGTATCAGCCCTCGTAGCCGGGAGGAGCAAGGCCAAACTGGCAAGGCCGGTGCCTGCTGCGGGCATGAACACCACGGCCACGGTCATGACCACGATGACGATGTCCATGGGTCTCACCACGCTCACACCCATAAAGATCCGCACAGCCACGGCCACAGTCACGACGATGAAGAGCCGCTGGCCGATGGCAGCCGCCGTGCCTGGCATCAGACGGGCAAGGGGCGGCTGGTCCTTCTGACCGGCGCACTGCTTGCGCTGGCCTGGGCTGCGCATTTCGTGCTGCCGCCACAGGTCGGTGGCTGGGTCTTCACTGTTGCCTGCATCATTGGAGTTGCGCCCGTTGCCCGGCGTGCCTTTGCCGCACTGGCGGCCGGAATGCCTTTCACAATCGAGATGCTGATGACCATCGCAGCTGCCGGTGCGCTGGCGATTGGGGCGGCGGAAGAGGCGGCGCTGGTGGTGTTCCTCTTTGCCGTTGGTGAAGTGCTGGAAGGCGTTGCCGCCAACAGGGCGCGCGAAGGCATTCGTGCGCTGGCGCGGCTGGTGCCCAAAACGGCCTTGCTGGAAACGGAAAATGGAACACAGCAGGTGGCGGCAGAAAGTCTTGTTCCGGGGCAGATCGTGCTCGTACGGCCCGGTGACCGCATTCCCGCTGACGGGGCGATCCGCTCTGGTATTTCCGGCATCGATGAAAGCCCGGTGACAGGGGAAAGTGTACCCGTGACCAAGGGGAAGGGGATGAGGTCTTTGCTGGCTCCATCAACACGGAAGCGGCTTTGCGCATCGAGGTGACGCGTGCGGCGGCAGACAACACCATCGCCCGGATTATCCGGCTTGTGGAAGAAGCTGAAACCGCCCGCGCCCCGACCGAACGTTTCATCGACCGGTTCAGCCGCTACTACATGCCCTTCATCGTGCTGCTTGCGGCGGCTGTTGCCGTTGTGCCGCCGCTTGGATTTGGGGCGGACTGGAACACATGGGTCTACCGGGCCCTGTCGCTGCTGCTGATTGGCTGCCCATGCGCGCTGGTCATTTCGGTGCCGGCCTCCATTGCCTCTTCTCTGTCGGCAGGCGCGCGCCGGGGCCTCCTCATGAAGGGGGCGCCGTGATCGAGGCCATCGCCGCCGTGAAGACGGTCACCTTCGACAAGACCGGCACGTTGACAGCTGGCCATCCGCAGGTGGTGGATGTGGTTCCCTGCGGCGGGTTTGGCATGCTGGAGGTGATCTCTGCCGCAGCCTCCGTTGAGGCCGGATCTTCCCACCCGCTGGCGAAAGCCATCCTGGCCCATGCGCAGGAAGCCGGCGCGGCTGTTCTTCGTGCGTCCGGTGCGCGGGCCATGGCCGGGCGCGGCGTCGAGGCCAGCGTGGCAGGAGAGCTGATGCAGGTCATATCCCCGCGCCATGCGAGCGAAACCGGCCTGCTGCCGGAGAACACCGCTGCGCAGGCGGCACGGCTGGAGGGCGAGGGCAAGACGGTGGTCTGCGTCATCCGGGCTGGAAAACTTGCCGGGTTGATTGCCTTGCGTGACGAGCCAAGGGAGGACGCCCGCGAGGCGATCCGTCAGTTGG
This sequence comes from Pannonibacter phragmitetus, assembly GCF_050510895.1. Taxonomy (GTDB): domain Bacteria; phylum Pseudomonadota; class Alphaproteobacteria; order Rhizobiales; family Stappiaceae; genus Pannonibacter; species Pannonibacter phragmitetus_B. Next base: position 621,074 of record NZ_JBNINT010000001.1, read on the forward strand.
AGGCGCTTGGCGTCGGTGCCGTCATGCTGACGGGGGATAATGTGCGCACTGCGGCTGCGATCGCCTCTGGCCTTGGGCTTGAGCAGCGTGCGGAGCTGATGCCGGAGGACAAGGTCCGTGAAGTGCGTGCGCTTGCTGCCTCCGGCGGGGTGATGATGGTGGGAGATGGCATCAATGATGCGCCCGCACTTGCTCAGGCTTCGGTTGGCGTCGCCATGGGCTCGGGCACGGATGTGGCGCTGGAAACGGCGCATGCTGCCGTGCTCCGTGACAGGGTGAGCGATGTGGCGGCACTGATCCGCCTTGCCCGCAAGGCCATGGGGAACATTCATCAGAACATTACCATCGCTCTGGGGCTGAAGGCGGTCTTCCTCGTCACCAGCATTCTGGGGATTACCGGCCTGTGGCTGGCGATCATGGCGGATACGGGAGCAACGGTGCTGGTGACGATCAATGCGCTCCGGCTTCTGGCCTACGATCCGGCAAAGGAGGGCTGAGCGCAGACTTTCCTGCTTCATCAACCGGAAAGCCAACCTCCGGTGATGAAGCAGGCGGCTGTCTGTTTCAAAAATGCAGGCGTAGCTTGCATGTATGGGCAAAGGCCGGTTAGTTAGGCCCATTCAAGTTGAGGGCAGCGGCTGTGCTGCTTTCCGGTCATCGGGATAAGACGAATGAACTTCAAGCTGGCTTCCACTCTCGCGGGTGCGGCACTGTTGGTTTCTGCAGGCCTGGCAATGGCTCAGACGGCAGGCAGCCTGCCTTCCGGCGCTTCCTCCATCAAGGAAACCTTCGACGACTGGACTGTGACCTGCCTTTCGGGTGAGGGCGGCAAGCGCTGTGCGGTTTCGCAGCAGCAGCAGGATCAGCAGACCCGCCAGATGGTGCTTCTGGCCGAGTTCGCTCCGGCAGCTGATGGTGCCGTCAACGGCACGCTGGTTCTGCCTTTTGGCCTTAACCTGGATGGTGGCGTCAAGCTCACCGTCGACGACCAGGAAAAGGGCACGGACGCCCGTTTCCAGACCTGCATGCCCGTTGGCTGCGTGGTGCCGCTGACCCTCAGCAAGGACACGGTTGCCGCGATCCGCAAGGGCAATGTGCTGAAGCTTGGCGTTCAGGCTGTTGCAGGCAATCCGCTGAACCTGCAGGTCTCGCTGAAGGGCTTCTCTGCCGCGCTGGACCGTTCGGCCGCGCTGCTGAAGTAAGATCTCCTCTCAATGAAAAGCCGGGCTGCGATGTTTCGCAGCCCGGCTTTTTGTGTCTTGTGCCTTGCTATCAGGATGCGGCCAGCTTCTGCCTGGCCCGGATCTGCAGCAGCACCACCGGCAGAAGCAGAACAATCCCTGCGGCCATGGTGTCGAGGCCCGGGGCGATGAACAGCAGCGAGACAATGCCCGTCCACCAGCGTTCCAGCTTGCGCATCGGCGCGATGAAGTAGCCGGAGAAGGCTACGCCAAGGCAGGCAATGCCAAGAGCCGCCCCCGTGAGCGTGATGGCAAAGGCGGACCAGGAGAAGTCTGCATTGACCAGCAGCAGTGACGGTGAATAGACGAAGACAAACGGCACAAGCGCCTTGGCAATGCCGAGGCGGAAGGCGGTGTTGCCCGTCTGGAACGGATTGGACCCGGCTATGCCCGCCGCCGCATAGGCCGCAAGCGCCACCGGCGGCGTGATGTCGGCCAGAACCCCGTAGTAGAACACGAAGAAATGGGCGACCAGCGGTTCCACCTGCTGCACGGCAAGGGCAGGGGCGGCCACGGCAACCAGAATGATGTAGGTGGCGGTGGTCGGAATGCCGGCGCCCATGATGATGCAGGCGACGGCAATCAGGATCAACGATACAAACAGCGTCCACTGGCCGGCTGTGAAGAGTGACAAGGGCCACAGAGAGCCCAGGGTGGCTCCAATGTCGCCAGCGGTCTGGACGATGACATACCCGATGCGGAAGCCGACGCCGGTCAGCGTCACCACGCCCACAACAATGCCGACGGTTGCCGCCGCTGCGCCCACTGCCAGAGTGTTGCGGGCACCTGCTGCCAGCGAATTGTAGAGATCCTTCAGAGTGAGCCGGTCGGTCGGGTTGAGCACGCCGACAACGACACAGGCGATGATGCCATAGACGGCGGCATAGTCCGGGGTGCGGCCGGACAGGATCAGATAGACCAGAATGACCAGCGGGATGATCGAAAGCCAGTGCTGCTTCAGCACGATACCGAGCTTCGGCAGTTCTTCCTTCGTGAGGCCGCGCAGGCCGAGGCGCTTGGCCTCCAGATGCACCATGATGAAAATGCCGAAATAATGCAGCAGCGCCGGGAACAGGGCTGCGGCAAGCACATCGCGCAGGGGGATCTGAAGATATTCCACCATGATGAAGGCGGCAGCGCCCAGAATGGGCGGGGTGATCTGTCCGCCGGTGGAGGCTGTGGCTTCAACGGCAGCGGCGAACCGGGCCGGATAGCCGACACGTTTCATGGCCGGGATTGTCAGGGCGCCGGTCGTTACCGTGTTGGCGATGGAAGAACCGGAAATGGTGCCCATGAAGGCGGAAGAGAAGATGGCGACCTTCGCCGGTCCGCCGGAATAACGCCCGGCAATCACCATGGCCACGTCGATGAAGAGCTGGCCAAGGCCGATCCGGGTGGCCAGCACGCCGAAGACGATGAACAGGAACACGTATTTCGCCATCACGCCGATGGCGATGCCGTAAATGCCCTGATTGGTCATGTAGAGGTGGTTGATGAGACCCAGCCAGGAGGTGCCGCCATGTTTCAGTGCTCCGGGCATCCACGGGCCGAACAGGGCAAAGCCCATGAAGATCAGTGCGATGATGGGCAGCGTCGGGCCAACGGAGCGGCGGCAGGCTTCCAGGGTCAGCACGACCAGTGCCGAGCCGAAGAAGATGTCCTGCGTGGACGGATTGCCCACGCGCATGGCCAGCGTTTCCGCCGATTGAAGCGGCAGATACATGGCCGCGGCAACGCCCAGGATCGCGAGCAAAATGTCGAGAATGGCGATGCCTTCAACCCTGTACCAGGCTTTTTGCGGCAGCTCGTCGTTCATGCTGCGGCGCCAGGCGAACATGAGGAAGACAAGCGACAGGACGAAGGACAGATGGATTGCCCGGTGCATCAGCTCCGGGATGAGGGCAAAGCCTGCCGCATAGAAATGATAGACGGACATGGCCACAAGAATGGCGGTGATCACATGTCCGATGCGCGGGCCGGTGGTACGGAAGGCCGTCTCGGGGTCGTACTTGCGCTCGATTTCGGCCAGTTGCTCGGCCGTTAGCGCGGGAGCCGGGGACGTTGTCATCTTGGATCCTGTGCTACAAACCCGCTGCGGGGCTGTCCTGGCGATATCAGGTCAAGCCTCTGCGGTGATTGAATTTTTGCAAGGCAGAGCGCGGAAGGCACCGCATTCCCTGCCACAAAAGCAAGCGGCCCGGAAACTGCTGTTCCGGGCCGTGCCGTCTCAAGGTGGACTTACTTCAGGAGGCCGGCTTCGCGGTAGAACTTCTCGGCGCCCGGATGCAGCGGGATGCCGATACCGTCAAGAGCGGTTTCCTTGGTGATGGACTTGCCCTTGGCGTGGCCGGTGTCCAGCAGCTTGCGGGTGTTGTCGTTCCAAAGGGCCTTGGTGATCTCGTAGACGAGCTCTTCGCTTTCGTCGGAGCTCGTGATCCACTGGGCGCCAACGGCAACGGTGGTGGTTGCCGGAACACCTTCATAGACGCCTTCCGGCACGTCCGAGCTGGCGAAGAACGCGTGCTTGCCGGTCAGGTTGGCTGCCGTCTCGCCGTCAATCGGCACAAGCTTGATCTTGGCGGCAGAGGCCAGTTCCACGATGGCGCCGGTCGGGTAGCCGCCGACGAAGAAGAAGGCGTCGATCTGGCCGTTGCGCAGGGCGTCACTGGCAGCATCGGGCTTGAGGGCTTCGGCCGTCACGTCTGTAACGCCGAGACCGGCGGATTCGAGGATCAGTTTGGCATCCACATAGGTGCCGGAGCCCGGCTCATCCAGCGATACGCGCTTGCCCTTGAGGTCAGCAACCGAGTTGATGCCGCTGTCAGCCAGAGCGACCAGATGGATATGCTCGGGGAAGAGGGCTGCGATGGCGCGCAGCTTTTCAGCCGGAGCCTGGCCTTCCATGGTGCCGGTGCCGGTGTAGGCCCAGTAGGCAACGTCGGACTGAGCAAAGCCAGAATTGCGCAGACCCGAGGAAATGGCGTTGAGGTTGTCAACCGAACCGCGCGAGGACACGGCCGAAGCAATCAGGCCCGGTACGCCGCAGCTGCCGCCTTCGGCGCAGGGACGCGAGCCCGGAGGATTGGAGATGGCATTGGCGATGACGCCGCCCACCGGATAGTAGGTGGCTGCCGTGCCGCCCGTGCCGATGGTAAAGAACTTGAGGTCCTGCGCAGCGGCAGGCGCCATGAGGCTGGCCGTCAGGGCCGCTGCGGTGAGGGCGCTTTTGAAATAGGCGAACATGTAGTCCCGTTCCTCTCTGCTGTTCTCAGCTTGTTTTCTTTCCGGTCCCTGTTTCCTGGCTGCTCATGCCGGCGTGCCATCGAAAAGAATCAGGGCGTGATAGCGGGCTGACGCGGAAGAGCCGGGCGGCTGCCCGGAATCGCATCATGAAAAAAACTGTATCAGGTTTGAGCAGAACTGCACCGGCAAATCTGCCGGTGCTTCTTTATCCTTCAGGAACCTGCGCGCCTGCTTCAGGCGGATTTTCCCTTGAGGCGTGCCGCAAGGCTGTGGATGTGGCTGGCGCCGATTCCGCAGCAGCCGCCGACGAGGGTGGCTCCGGCGCCCACCCAGTCACAGGCAAAGCCGGTGTAGCGGTCGCCGGTGAGATCGGCGCGGGTGCCGTGCAGGGCCTCGTTCGCCGCGCCGTCATCGGTGTTGCTTTCAAAGGCGTTGGCATAGACACCGAGATCCAGCTTCGCGCCCTTTGCGGCGAAGACGGCTGTGGCTGTCTTGATGGCGCTGGCCATGATTTCCGGCTTGGCGCAATTGAACAGCAGCGCTGCCGCGCCGGAGCCCGCGGCCCATTCGGCAGCCTGTGTTACTGTCTCGCCGCCGCGCAGCTTCGGATTGGCGATGGCTGCTTCCGTGTCTGCATCTTCCAGCGTGAAAGAAACCCAGAACGGGCGGTTGGTGCCTGCGGTTGCGATGCGCACGGCCTCTCCCTCGGCGATGAGGCTCAGCGTTTCACCAAGCCAGACATCTGCATAGGGCTCTAGTTCCCCGACGAGAACGGAGAGGTAGTCCTGCACGCGGGCGGGGTCGAAATTCTGCGGCTCGTAGGAGCCGAAGATGGGCGGCAGGCCGCCTGCAACCAGCACGCTGCGTGAGGTCTCCGCATCCGCCGCCTCCCGTGCAAGGCGGCCGGAGAGGGCAATCAGAGCCCTGCCTTCCTTGGCAAAACGTTCTTCGCCGATGTGGTAGGGCACCAGCGCGTAGCTGTTGGTGGTGATGACATCGGCCCCGGCGGCGATAAATTCCTCATGCACCTGCCGCACGATATCGGGCGTGTCGATGAGGGCAAGGGCCGACCATTCCGGCTGCTTCAGCTCGGCGCCGAGCCGCACCAGTTCACGGCTCATGCCGCCATCGAGAATGCGGATGTTGATGGCCATGGAATGCTCCTTCGCGGGTTCGGGGGCAACAGGGCTGCGCCGTCAGCGGCGCACCGGCACCTGTGCCTCCACATGCTTGAAAATGCGGGTGAGGATGATGGTCAGGCCTACATAGAAGAGCGTGACCACGATCAGCGGTTCATAGACAAGCAGCGTATCCTGCCGCACCTTGTAGGCAACCGCGTAAAGATCCATCACCGTGACGGTGAAGGCGAGCGGCGTTGACTTCAGTTGCAGCACGATTTCGCCGGTGATGCTGGGCAGGGCGGTGCGGATGGCACGCGGCAGCCAGATGCGCCGCAGCAGCAGGAAGGGCGTCATTCCGAAGGCGCGTCCGGCTTCCAGCTCTCCCTTGGGCACGCTCAGCAGCGCACCGCGCAGGATCTCTGCCTGATAAGCGGCGTGGTTGAGCGTGAAGCTGACAGCAGCGAAGAAGAAGCCTTCACGCAGGATGGGCCAGAGGAAGCTGCCGCGCAGGCCCGGCACCATCGGCAGCAGCGAGCCGACGCCATAATAAAGCAGCCAGAGCTGGATCAGCAGTGGTGTGCCCCGGAAGAAGCCGCAATAGCCGCGGGCCAGCAGCTTCAGCCAGCGCGGCCCGGACACCTGCGCGAGCGCAAGCCCGATGGCGAGGACGAAGCCGATGCTGACGGAAATGCCGAGCAGGGCAACCGTTTGCCAGGCACCGGACAGAAGCAGGGGGCGTATTTGCCAAGCCAGGAGAAATCCATCTGCCTCTCCTATGCCTGACCGGGTGCCGGCTGGCCCCGGCGTGCGCGCCGCTCCAGCAGGTTGAACACACGAGTGGAGACGAGGCTGATGATCAGATATAGCACTGCCGCCGCCGCAAAAAACAGGAAATACTGCTTGGTGTTGCCCGCCGCGATGCGTGTGGCCAGCGCCAGCTCCTGATAGCCGACAACGGCAATGAGCGCGCTGTCCTTGGTGACGGACATCCACAGATTGGCTAGGCCCGGCATGGCATTGGGGATCATCGCCGGCAGGATGATGCGGCGGAAGCGCAGGGAAGGCCGCATGCCGAAGGCCGCTGCCGCCTCGATCTGGCCGGTGGGCACCGCCTGAATGGCGCCGCGGAATACCTCCGTCATGTAGGCTCCCTGAACGATGCCAAGCACGGCCACGGCTGCTACAAAGCCGTTCACCTCGACTGTGGGCAGGCCTATGGCGGTGAGCAGCCGGTTCAGGCCATCGGTGCCTGCATAATAGAGGCCGATGATCAGGATGAGTTCTGGAATGGCGCGGATGGCGGTGGTGTAGCCATCAAGCAAGGCAGATGTCGCGCGGCCGCCCTTGAGCTTGCCCCATGCCCCCAAGAGACCCAGCACCATGCCGGTGAGGTAGGCGCCAAGGGAGATGGCGATCGTCGACGCAGCCCCGGCCAGCAGCACACCGCCCCAGCCGGGAGGCGAGGGCGCCAGAAGCTCAAGATAGGTCAGGTTCGCCATGCTGCCTCTGGGACGATCCAATAAACTCTCTGGCCTGCGGCCTTTGCCCCAAGCGGGGAGAGCGGTGCTGCGGCTTGTTTGCACATACCCAGCTACTCAGAAAAGGCCGGAAGAGGCGCTTACGCCAATCCCGGCAACTTCATTTCCTGCAGATCACTCGCCGTAAGGATCGAACGAGAAGTACTTGTCCGAGATTTCCTTGTACTTGCCGCTGGCGCGTACGGCGGCGATGGCGGCGTTCAGCTTGGCCTGAAGCTCTGTATCTTCCTGACGCAGGCCGCCGCCAATGCCAGAGCCGAGGATGGCCGGGTCATCGGCCACGTTGCCCTTGTCCTCGCAGCAGTCCGCGCCATAGCTGGACTTCAGGAATGCATCCAGCGGCATGGCATCGCCGAACACGTAGTCGATGCGCCCGGCGGAAAGATCCTGGAAAGCCTCGTCGAGGGTGGCGTAGGTTTTTCTTCGGCCTTGTCCTTGAAGTACTTGGCGTAATAATCGGACTGGACGGTCGATACCTGAATGCCGATGATCTTGCCTGCTACGTCATCCGCCGTGGTGCCGGTGCTGCCGTCCTTGGCGCCGATCAGCTTGCTCGGCGTGTTGTAGTACTTGTCCGTGAAGGCAATGGTCTTCTTGCGGTCCTCGGTGATGGACATGGAGGACCAGATCACGTCGATCTTCTTGGCCTCAAGACCGGGGATCAGGCCGTCCCATGCGATATCGACGATGGAGCACTGCTCCTTCATCTCGGCGCAGACAGCATCCATCAGGTCGATTTCCCAGCCCACCCACTTGCCGGAGGCATCCTTGGTGAAGAACGGCGGATAGGGCTCGTTCATCACGCCGAAGCGCAGCTCGGCGGAGGCGGAGACGGAGGTTGCCGCAAGCGCGGCGCCGGTGAGGAGAATGGACAGAAGCTTCTTCATGGTGTTTCCCCGGTCATGCTGGTGATTGTTGTTCAGTGTCTTAGCGAGGCGGTAAAGTCGCGGCAGCGGGCGCTTTCCGGTGCGCCGAACACCTTCTCCGGCGTGCCTTCCTCTTCCACGCGTCCTTGATGCAGGAACATGACGTGGCTGGAGACATCGCGGGCAAAGCTCATCTCGTGGGTGACGAGCACCATGGTACGCCCTTCGGCGGCCAGATCGCGGATGACCTTCAGCACCTCGCCAACAAGTTCCGGATCAAGCGCGGAGGTCGGCTCGTCGAAGAGCATCACCGAAGGTTCCATGCACAGGGCGCGGGCAATGGCGGCGCGCTGCTGCTGGCCGCCCGAAAGAAACGCCGGATAGGCATCGCGCTTGTCATGAAGGCCGACCTTGGCCAGCAGCGCTTCTGCCCGCTCCGTCGCCTCGCGCCGGTTCTGGCCCAGCACATGGACAGGGGCTTCGATGACGTTTTCCAGCACGGTCATATGCGCCCAAAGATTGAAGCTCTGAAACACCATGGAAAGCCCGGTGCGCAGGCGCTCGATCTGGCGCCAGTTGGCCGGATTCAGGCGTCCGTGCCGGTCCGGCTTCAGCGCCACTTCCTCGCCATTGACGACGAAGCGGCCCCGGTCAGGTTGTTCCAGAAAGTTGAGGCAGCGCAGGAAGGTGCTCTTGCCCGCTCCCGATGAGCCAATGAGCGAGATCACGTCGCCCTTGCGGGCGGTCATCGAAATGCCTTTCAGCACTTCGTTGGGGCCGTAGCTCTTGTGGACGTCCTCCACCTCAAGGGCAAAGGCGGGCTCATGCGTCATGGGCAGCCGTTCCGCGTTGTTTCAACCGCCTGTTAGCCCGGTTTTGCGAGCTTGCCAATTGGCATCAGGATGTTTGGGAAAGATATTTCCTTTGGAAGGCGGGAGGCAGAGCTGCTGTTTTGCTGAGGCTTGACGCAGAGGGAGAGACACGCAGCGTCAAGAACGGTTCACCCCGGATCATGCAAGCATGTCCGGGGTGAGGGAGAGGCATCAGGTCAGTCCGTTGCCCGCTCTCACACAATGCCCCCGCCAGCGCCGGAAACCGCTGGGCGGACCTCTGCGGCGCGGGCGCGGTAGCCGGAGGCGCGGTAGGTGGAGACGGGGTCGATGGCGCCGCCGGACTCCAGACGCGCCATGGCGAGGATTGGTTCCACATCGGTGCGGAAGGCGGTCTTCAGCGTGGTGGTGGCCATCAGCGCGTCGTTGCTGTCCTGGAAACCATCGAGCGCCTTGCGGTCCACCAGCAGGGCCTGCGCATAGGCGCGCTGCACCTCCATGGCGCTGACCATCAGGCTTTCGATCGGATCGGTGACATTGTGCGACTGATCGAGCATGTGCGAGGGTCAAAGCCCGGCGCCTTGCGGGTTTCAGCGTCCACCAGCTCGTTGAAGACGAGGAACAGCCGGTAGGGATCAATCGATCCTGTGTCGAGATCGTCATCGCCATATTTGCTGTCATTGAAATGGAAGCCGCCCAGCTTGCCGAACTGGATGAGGCGGGCGACGATCATTTCGATGTTCACGTTGGGCGCATGGTGGCCGAGGTCCACCAGACAGAAGGCCTTGGGGCCGAGCTCCTGTGCGATGAGATAGTTTGTGCCCCAGTCCTGCACCACGGTGGAGTAGAAGGCGGGCTCATACATCTTGTGCTCGGTGAAGAGCCGCCAGTCCTCCGGCAGGGCAGCGTAGATCTGGCGGGCTGCATCCAGATAGCGCTCGAACTGGCGGGTAAAATGCGCCTGTCCGGGGAAGTTGGAGCCGTCGCCGATCCACACAGTAAGGGCCTTCGAGCCGATGGCGCGGCCAAGCTCGATACATTCGATGTTGTGCTCCACCGCCTGCGCACGGGTGGCAGCATCCGTGTGGGAGAGGGAGCCGAACTTGTAGGAATGGGCCTGTCCGGCCTGATCCTGGAAGGTGTTGGAGTTCATGGCGTCAAAGCCGAGGCCGAGGCTGTCCGCCTTGGCCTTCAGGTCTGCCGGATCGGCCTTGTCCCAGGGAATATGCAGGGAGACGGAGGGCGTTGCCCGAGTCAGCTGCTGGATGACGCCGCAGTCTTCCAGCTTGTCGAAGATGTGGCGCGGCTCGCCTGCGCCGGGGAAACGGGCAAAGCGGGTGCCGCCAGTGCCGACGCCCCAGGACGGCACGGCAACGCCATAGGCGGCAACCTTCGCCTTCACCGCGTTGATGTCGATGCCCCGGCGGGCGAGCCGCTCGCCAAGGCTGTCATAGTCGCGCGCGAGGTCCGCTTTGCGGGCGGCATTGTCCTTCTCAAGGACATCAGAACCGATCATCAGGGTCATGGATGGCCTCCGTCAGCGGGTGAAGGACTGGACGTTGCCTGCGTCCACGTTGATGATGTTGCCGGTGGACTTGGCCGAGGCTTCGCTTGCGAAGAAATAGGTGGCCTCTGCAATATCCTCGGGCAGCACGGAGCGCTTCAGCAGCGAGCGCTGGCGGTAATGCTCTTCCAGATCCGCCGTATCCTTGCCATAGGCCTGTGCCCGTTCCTTCAGCCAGTCGCCCGACCAGATCTTGGAGCCGCGCAGCACTGCATCCGGGTTGACCACGTTGACGCGGATGCCATCCGGTGCGCCTTCCAGCGCAAGGCAGCGGGCGAGGTGGATTTCCGAGGCCTTGGCCGTGCAATAGGCGCTGGCGCCGGGGGAGGCGGCAAGGCCGTTCTTGGAGGCGATGAAGATGATCGAGCCGCCAATCCCTTGCGTCTTCATCACCTTGAAGGCGCTGCGGGAAACAAGGAAATAGCCGGTCGAAAGGATCGACATGTTCCTGTTCCACAGCTCGAGGCTGGTTTCCTCGATGGGGGCCGAGGAGGCGATACCGGCGTTCGACACCAGAATGTCGATGCCGCCGAATTCGGTGCAGGCTTCCGCATAGGCCTGCTCCACGGCGTCCTCGCTGGTCACATCCATGACAACAGTGCGCACCACGTCGCGTGAGTGGCGGGCTGCCAGGCGCTCTGCCGTCTGGGCGAGGGAACTGGCGTCGATATCAGCCAGAACCACGCAGGCGCCTTCGCTCATGAGCCGCTCCGCCGTTGCCGAGCCGATACCGCCAGCCCCGCCGGTGACGAAGGCGACACGGCCAGCAAGGCTTTTCGGCTTGGGCATGCGCTGGAGCTTGGCTTCCTCAAGCAGCCAGTATTCGATGTCGAAGGCTTCCTGCTCCGGCAGGCCGCAGTAGGTGGAAACGCCGGACGCACCACGCATCACGTTGATGGCGTTCACATAGAACTCGCCCGAGATGCGGGCCGTGGCCTTGTCCTTGGCAAAGGTGATCATGCCAACGCCCGGCACCAGATAGACAACGGCATTGGGATCACGCAGGGCCGGGCTGTCCGCATGCTTGCAGCGCTCGTAATAGGCCGTGTAGTCCTGCCGGTAGGCCGCAACCGCATCGGGCAGACCCTTGAGCACCGCGTCCACATCCGGATTTGCCGGATCAAGCTTCACCACCAGCGGGCGGATCTTGGTGCGCAGGAAGTGATCCGGGCAGCTCGTGCCCAGCGCTGCGAGGGCTTCCATGTCCTTCGCGCAGACGAATTCCAGCACCGCATCGCTGTCGTCAAAGTGCCCGGCCATGTGCTGCTGGCCGCTGACCATGCCGCGAATGGCTGGCATCAGGCGGGCGGCAATGGCGCGGCGCTGATCACGCGGCAGGATGGCGTGTTTCTGCCCGCCGAAAGCGGCCTTGCCAGCCAGCTTGCCCTCGAACCAGGCCATCGCCTTGTTGATGATCTCGATGGTCGTCTCGTAGCAGGTGCGTGCATCATCGGCCCAGGTAAAGAGGCCGTGGCTTTCCAGCACGACGCCGCGTGCTTCCGGGTTTTCGAGGCAGAACTTTTCCAGCCACAGGCCCAACTCATAGCCGGGGCGCTTCCACGGCAGCCAGCCGATGTCCTTGCCGAAGATCTCTTCCGTCAGCGCTTTGCTGTCCTTCGAGGCGGCAATGGCGATGATGGCGTCCGGGTGCATGTGGTCCACGTGCTTCTTCGGCACATAGGCATGCAGCGGCGTGTCGATGGAGGCAGCACGCGGGTTGAGGTTGAAGGTGCAGTGGGGCAGCAGGCCCACCATCTCGTCCTCGAAGGCGACGCCCCGGTAAATGCCCTTCAGCGCCCGCAGCTTGTCCATGTAGAGCGTGGCGAAACCGTCGAGCTTGATGGTGCCCACATCGCCGCCGGAACCCTTGACCCACAGCACTTCCGCGATTTCGCCGGTCAGCGGATCCTTTTCCATGACCTTGGCGGAGGTGTTGCCGCCACCGTAGTTGGTGATGCGCTTGTCGGACCCGAGCAGGTTCGAGCGGTAGAGAAGGCGGCCGGATTCGGTCATGGCCGAAGCCTTGGCCTCATCCCACAGGTTTGCGAGCCGGGAACCGGCGGCGGAATCAGTCATGTAGTCCTCCCGAAAGTGAGCCGGAGCCAGGCCAGCTTTTGACCGGAGACTTGCCGTGATATGTCTTGTTGTCAATCAGTTTCAATCACGATCGATCAAAAATGACGTTGCATTGCAGCAATATGACGAATTGTGATTGACACTGCTCGAATTTGATGGAAGCCTGAGCGGGACATCGGGAGGAATGCATGCACGAGAAAGAGCGCCACAGGATCATCTTGTCCGCCGTTCAGGACCGTCCGGTCGTGACCGTTGCGGAACTGGTGGCGCTGACGGATTCCTCGGAAGCGACCATCCGCCGGGATATCGCGGCGCTGCATGTGCAGAAGAAGCTGCGCCGGGTCCGTGGCGGGGCGGAATCGATCACGCCGCCGCAGTTCGTCGGGCTGGCGGGCCGGCCCTTCAGCGTCAACGAGGCGATCAACGCGCAGCAGAAGCGGGCGATTGCCCGTGCGGCGGTGGAGCTTTGCACGGATGGTGATGCAATCATCATCAATGGCGGCACGACCACTTTCCAGATGGTGCATCCGCTGGCGAGCAAGCGCATGCAGATCTTCACCAATTCGTTCCCGATTGCCGAGCACCTGCTCAAGCATTCGAAGAACACGATCATCCTGTCCGGCGGGGTGATCTACCGGGAGCAGAACATCATCCTGAGCCCCTTCGACAATGACGTGACGCGCAATTTTTATGCGCGGCGCATGTTCATGGGGGCGCAAGGGCTGGGGCCGCTGGGGTTGATGGAGGCGGATCCGCTTCTCATCCAGGCGGAGCAGAAGCTGATCGGGCAGGCGGATGAACTGGTGGTGCTGGCGGACTCGTCCAAATTCCGCAGCCGCTCCAGCCTCATCCTGTGCCCGCTGGACCGCATCACCACGGTGATCACCGACGAGGGTATTCCCGACAGCGCCGCCCAGATGCTGGAGCAGGCAGGAGTGCAGGTGATTGCAGCGCCCGTCGAGGCAGCGCAGGCAAGCGCCGCCGGCGGGGGCTGACGGAACGAAGATTTCTGACCGGCGGGAGGAACGGCCGGTGGAATGACTGGGAGGAAGACAATGACATTCATGAAGACGCTTCTAGCGGCGACAGCTGTTGCCGCGCTCGCATTCTCCGCGCCCGCCCATGCCGAGACCAAGCGCATTGCGCTGGTGGTGAAGGCGCTGGGCATCGGCTTCTTTGAGGCTGCCAACAAGGGCGCGCAGGAAGCTGCCAAGGAGCTGGGCGATGTCGAGATCATCTACACCGGCCCCACCGATACGACGGCGGAAGGCCAGATCGAGGTGATCAATGCGCTGATCGCCCAGAAGGTGGATGCGATTGCCATCTCCGCCAATGATCAGGACGCGCTTGTTCCGGCCCTGAAAAAGGCGATGGACCGCGGCATCACCGTGATTTCGTGGGACTCGGGCGTGGCGCCGGAAGGCCGCCAGCTGCATCTCAATCCCTCGTCCAATCCGCTGATCGGCAACATGATCATCAAGCTGGCGGCAGATCATCTGCCGGAGGGTGGTGATGTGGCGGTGTTGTCGGCTTCTGCCACGGCGACGAACCAGAACATCTGGATCGAGGAGATGAACAAGGTCAAGGGCAACTACAAGGGCATCAATGTGGTGGCCACCGTCTATGGCGATGACCTTGCCGACAAGTCCTATCGTGAGGCACAGGGCCTGATGCAGACCTATCCGAACCTGAAGGCGATCATTGCCCCGACCTCCGTCGGCATTGTTGCGGCGGCACAGGCAGTCACCGATGCGGGCAAGGTTGGCCAGGTCAATGTGACAGGCCTTGGCCTGCCGTCAGAGATGGCCGGGCACATCAAGTCGGGTGCGTCCAAGTCCTTCGCCATCTGGAACCCGATCGATCTTGGCTATGCCGCCACGGTGCTGTCCTACAACCTTGCCACGGGCAAGGCCGAAGCCAAGCCCGGCGCGGAAATTCCGATGGGCCGCATGGGTACGCTGAAGCTGGATGACAGCAACACGGGCGCAATGGCAGATCCGTTTGTCTATGACAGCTCCAACATCGATGCCTTCAAGGACATTTTCTGAGACCTCCCAGGCCTCAACATGTGCCCGGCCCGTGACACGCTGTGTGATTGGCCGGGCACCGTCCGCGACCCTGATGAAACATCACACATGACGCCGGGATTGCACGTCCCGGCATAACCGGGGCATTGCCATGCTTGCCAACTTCCCGGATCAGCCGGGTGCCGCCTTGCATCCGGCCAGCGCGAAGGACCATCCGGTTCTCTCGCTGACCGGCATTTCCAAGTCCTTTCCGGGCGTCAAGGCGCTGTCAGGCGTGTCGCTGGACCTTTATCCGGGGCAGGTGACGGCGCTGATCGGGGAAAATGGTGCGGGCAAGTCCACCATCGTCAAGGTTCTGACCGGCATCTACCAGCCGGATGCGGGCGAGATCCGCGTTGACGGCCAGCCGGTGGCCTTTCCCGCAGCTGAGGCGGCCGCAAAGGCCGGAGTGACGGCGATCCATCAGGAAACCGTGCTCTTTGACGAGCTGACGGTGGCAGAAAACATCTTCATCGGCCATGCCCCGCGCAGCCGCTTCGGCCTTATCGACTGGCGCAAGATGCGCCAGGAGGCGCGGCGCCTGCTGGAGCGGATCGGCGCACAGATTGACCCGAACGTGCAACTGAAGGATCTCGGCATCGCCAGCCGCCATCTGGTGGCCATTGCCCGGGCGCTGTCAATTGACGCCCGCGTCGTCATCATGGACGAGCCGACGGCGGCACTGTCGCACAAGGAAATCGAGGAAACCTATGAGCTGGTGGACCGGCTGAAGGCCGAAGGAAAGGCCATCCTCTTCATCAGCCACAAGTTCGATGAAATCTTCCGCGTGGCTGACCGTTACACCGTATTCCGCGACGGGGAACTGGTGGGCGCAGGGCATATCCGCGATGTGCGCGAGGGCGATCTTGTGCGCATGATGGTCGGCCGCCCGGTGGATCAGGTGTTTCCCAAGCGCACCCCGAAGCTGGGTGATGAACTGCTGAAGGTGGTGGGCTATGCCCATCCGACCGAGTTCGAGGACATCAATTTCACCCTGCGCGCCGGTGAAATCCTTGGCTTTTATGGCCTTGTCGGTGCCGGGCGCAGCGAGTTCATGCAGGCGCTGTTCGGCATCACGAAACCTTCCAAGGGCGCGATCCGCATTGACGGCGAGGTGGCGGTGATCCGCTCTCCCAATGCAGCCATCCGGCAGGGCATCGTTTATGTGCCGGAGGACCGGGGCAAGCAGGGCGCGGTGAAGGGCCTGCCGATCTATCAGAACGTGACCTTGCCTTCTTTGCAGGCCGTTTCCCGCAAGGGTTTTCTGAAGATGGCGGAAGAGTTTGCGCTGGCGCGGGACTACACACGCCGGCTGGACCTGAGGGCTGCCGCGCTGGATCAGGATATCGGCCTTCTCTCGGGCGGCAACCAGCAGAAGGTGATCATTGCCAAATGGCTGGCGACCCGGCCCCGTGTCATCATTCTGGACGAGCCGACCAAGGGCATCGACATTGGCTCCAAGGCGGCGGTGCATGAGTTCATGGCGGAACTGGCGGGGGAGGGACTCGCGGTCATTCTCGTTTCTTCGGAAATCCCCGAGGTGCTGGGCATGTCTGACCGGGTGATCGTGATGCGCGAAGGGCGGATTGCCGCCGAATTCGAGGGAGAGGCGATGACGCCGGAGAATCTGGTCCGGGCGGCTGCCGGGATCGAGGAGGGGCACGCATGAGCATCCGTCTTTCCCATGGCCGCGAGCTGGTGCTGGCAGGCGCCATGGTGGCGCTTACGGGGCTGATCGCCTCGCGCTTTCCCGGTTTCGTAGCGCCCGGCAATCTTGCCAGCGTGTTCAATGACACAGCGCCGCTGATCATTCTGGCGCTGGGGCAGATGGTGGTGATACTGACCCGTTGCATCGACCTGTCGGTGGCGGCCAACCTGGCGCTCACGGGCATGGTGGCGGCGCTGGTCAACACCATGATGCCGGATCTGCCGGTGCCTCTGATCATCCTCCTGTCCATCGCGCTGGGGGCAGGGCTCGGGCTGATCAATGGGCTGCTGGTCTGGCGCCTGTCGATCCCGCCAATCGTGGTGACGCTGGGCACGATGACCATCTACCGGGGCATCATCTTCCTCATTTCCGAAGGGCGCTGGATCAACGCCCATCAGATGAGCGATGCCTTCAAGGCCTTTCCGCGTACGGTGGTTCTGGGTCTGCCGGTGCTGTCCTGGATCGCGATTGCGGTCGTCACCGGATTTGCCGTTCTGGTCACCCGCACGGCGCTGGGCCGGGCCTTCCATGCGGTGGGAGGAAACCCGCATGCGGCGCAATATGCGGGCATTGATACGGGCCGCACCCAATGCGCTGCCTTCGTGCTGTCCGGCGCGCTGGCGGGGCTTACCGGTTATCTCTGGGTGGCGCGCTATGCGGTCGCTTATGTGGATATTGCCGCTGGCTTTGAGCTGGACGTTGTGGCGGCCTGCGTGATCGGCGGCATTTCCATTGCAGGCGGTGCGGGCAGCGTGGCGGGCGCGGTGCTGGGGGCGCTGTTTCTCGGCATCATCAAGAACGCACTGCCGGTGGTCAATGTCTCGCCCTTCTGGCAGCTCGCCATCTCGGGCTCTGCCATCCTGATTGCGGTGGCGGTCAATGTTACCCAGAACCGGCCAAAGGGCCGGGTCATCCTGAAGCAGGCGGAGCACACGGCATGACATCCGTTTCCCTTCAAACGCCCGGCTCTGGTTCCGGAGCGCCCGGCGGCGGGCGGCAGATTCCCGACCGGCTGCGCAGTCCGGTTCAGCGGATTGCTACAAGCTGGGAACTGATGCTCTTCGGTGTGGCGGTGGCCATCTTCATCCTGAATGCGCTGGCCTCTCCCTATTTCCTTGATCCGTGGAACCTGTCGGACGCCACGTTCAACTTCACGGAAAAGGCGATGATCGCCTTTGCCATGGCGCTGCTGATCATCTCCGGCGAGATTGACCTTTCGGTCGCCGCCATCATCGCGCTGGCTTCCACGGCCATGGGCTATGCGGTGCAGATGGGCGCCGACACGCCCGCGCTGGTGGCCATTGGCCTTGGGGCCGGGCTGCTGTGCGGGGTGGTCAATGGCGCGCTGATCACCGGGCTGGGCCTGCCGTCGATTGTTGTTACCATCGGGACCATGAGCCTATTCCGCGGCATCTCCTACATCGTGCTCGGCGACAAGGCCTACACCGGCTATCCGGCCTCCTTTGCCTGGTTCGGCCAGGGCTACGTCTTCTGGGTGATTTCCTTCGAGCTTGTGCTTTTTGCCATTCTGGCCGTGCTCTTCGGCCTGCTGCTGCATGCCACCACCTTTGGCCGGGCGGTCTATGCCATCGGCAACAATCCGGTGGCGGCGCTCTTCTCCGGCATCCGGGTGGCGCGGGTGAAGTTTGCCCTGTTCCTGCTCACCGGGCTCATGTCCGGCGTGGCCGCCATCTGTCTTACCTCGCGGCTTGGCGCGACGCGCCCGTCCATTGCCTCGGGCATGGAACTTGAGGTGGTGACCATGGTGGTGCTGGGCGGGGTCAGCATTCTGGGCGGGGCGGGCAGCATTGCCGGTGTCGTCATCGCCGCGCTGGTGATGGGGCTGGTGACCTTTGGCCTTGGTCTTCTCAACGTGCCTGGCATCGTCATGTCGATCTTCACCGGCCTGCTGCTGATCGGCGTCATCGCCCTGCCGCGTATTGCCCGCCAGATCCTGCTGCGCCGCAAGGGAGCGTGAGATGGAGAAATATGCCTTCAAGATGAAGCTCAATCCCGGCATGGAGGCCGAATACCGCCGCCGCCATGACGAGATCTGGCCGGAGCTTTCCGCCCTGCTGAAGGAAGCTGGTATCCGCGACTATTCCATCCATCTCGACCAGGAGACGAATATCCTCTTCGCCGTGATGTGGCGCGAGAGCGAGAAGAAGGTGGCAAGCCTTCCGGCATCGCCGGTGATGCAGCGCTGGTGGGCGCATATGGCCGATATCATGGAAACGAAGCCGGACAACGAGCCGGTAGCCATTGCCCTTGAAACCGTCTTCCACATGGATTGACCCGGTATGGCCAGCTTGCGCAACATCGCGGTGATCGACATCGGCAAGACCAACGCCAAGGTGGCGGTGGTGGACATCGCGCGCCGTCAGGAACTGGGCGTCCGGCGGCAGCCGAACCGCGTGCGGACGGATGGACCCTATCCGCATTTCGATGTGGAGGGGCTCTGGAGCTTCTTTCTGGAAAGCCTGAAGGAGCTGGCGGCGGAGCACCGGATCGACGGCATCAGCGTCACCACCCATGGCGCTTCTGCCGTGCTGCTGGATGCCTCCGGCAAGCTGGCCACACCTGTGCTCGACTATGAGTTTACCGGCCCGGATGATCTCGCCAGCCAGTACGATGCCCTGCGGCCCGGCTTTGCGCAGACCGGCTCGCCGCGCCTGTCCATGGGGCTCAATCTCGGGGCGCAGCTTCACTGGCTGCTGGAAACGCAAGAGGGCCTGCGGGAGCGCACCGCGCAGGTTCTCACCTATCCGCAATACTGGACCTATCGCCTGACGGGCGTTGCCGCCTGTGAGGTCACGTCACTGGGGTGCCATACGGATCTTTGGAACCCGTTCGAGGGTGTGTTTTCGCCGCTGGTGTCACGGCTTGGCCTTGAGGGCCGCATGGCGCCGGTGCGCAAGGCTGGTGACGTGCTGGGCCCGCTGCTGCTGGATGTGGCGGATCGGGCGGGGCTGCCGGAGGGCATTCCGGTTGCCTGCGGCATCCATGACAGCAACGCCTCGCTCTATCCGCATCTCCTGGCCCGGCAAGGAGCTTTTTCTGTTGTTTCGACCGGCACCTGGGTGATTTCGCTGAGTGTTGGCGCGGCTGCGAGAAACCTTGATCCGGCCCGCGACACGCTGGTCAATGTCAACGCGCTTGGCGGGGCCGTGCCATCTGCCCGGTTCATGGGCGGGCGCGAGTTTGATTTGATGCTGGAGGGGCATGACAGAACCAGCACGGATGCTGACGTGCGGCAGGTTCTGGATCGTTCCATCCTTCTGCTGCCCGCTGTCGAACCGCGCTCCGGCCCGTTTCAGGGCAGGACGCACCGCTGGAGCGTGGAGGACGAGGCCGGTCTGTCTGATGGCCAGCACTACGCGGCGGTGTCGTTCTATCTGGCGCTCGTGACGGCGGAATGCCTTGCCATGACCGGTGGGCAGGGGCCGGTGATTGTGGAAGGGCCTTTCGCGGCCAACCGGCTCTATCTCTCCATGCTGGAAGCGGCCTCTGCCCGGAAGATTCAGGTGGGCGACGGCTCCGTCACCGGCACCAGCATCGGCGCGGCGCTGCTGCTGGCAGGTTTCGACGGGCGGGGCGGCGAGGGCGCGGCGCAGGATGACGCGTCTGTCATTCCGGACGCAGCCTTTGCCGCCTATGCCGCTGCGTGGCGGCAGGCGGTGGCTGAGGGGTGAAGTTCCCTCACACCAGTTTGCCCGGCGGGCAGCCCAACGCGGTGGAGGCCTCGCGGGAGGCGGTTTTCAGCAGGCTTGCGTATTCAGCCTTGCGGGTTTCATCGAAGCGGAAGAGCGGGAAGGAAATGCTGATGGCGGCGATGGAGCGGCCCAGATGGTCCAGCACCGGAATGGCCATGCAGCGCACGCCGGCCTCGCTTTCTTCGATCTCTTCGGCAAAGCCCTGCGCCCGGACCTGAAGGATCGCGGCGAAAAGGCTTTCCGCATCGGTGATGGTGCGCGGCGCCAGCTTGGGCATGTCCAGGCCGTTGAGCCGCTCGTGGATTTCCTCGTCACTGCGCCATGCCAGCAAGGCCTTTCCCAGTGAGGTGCTGTGCAGCGGATTGCGGCGGCCGAGGGTGGACTGGGTGGAGAGGTTGTAGAAGGAGTCGTACTTGTGGATGTAGGCGACACGCTGCTCCCGGTCGTCCATGACGCCGAGATTGATGCATTCGCCAGTCGCCCGGGACAGCCGGCCCATCACCTTGTCGGCGATGCGGATCAGGTCCGATTCCTCGTTCAGGGAACGGGCCCCAAGGCTGAAGAGCTTGAGGGTGAGGCGGTATTTCTCCGTGTCCCCGTCCTGCTCGGCATAACCAAGGTCAACCATTGTCTGCAAAAGCCGGTGGGCCGTGGTCTTGGAGGTCATGGCCCGCTGGGCGATGACGGCAAGGCTCGCCTGCCGCTCGTCGACCAATGCCTCCAGCACGGCGAAAACCTTGAGGACCGCAGCGGCGTTTTCGGTTTTGGGCTCGGCTTTGGAAGAAGCCTTGGACTTGCTGTCGGGCATTTTTCTCGTTCAATCTTTTTGAAACGCCATTCTGAAATTTGAACACCTGCCTGTCAAGCTGGCGTGTGCAGGGCATGAATAAAGATTATGCAAGCGTGCAAAAATGGCGATTAAATCGGTTTAAGTGATTGCCAAGGTTGCGGGATTGTGATTGCCTAATAATTACGGAACTGCGTTCCGAAAAATTTCAAGCGGTATCTGGGAGGAGATCGCGTATGCATCCGCTGTTGCGGCAGAAGGAGAGGTTTGTCACCCGGGACGAGGTCTGCGGCCTCATCGACCGGCTAACCGGAAATCTCATCAACATCGAGGACAAGACGGGTGAATTCCTGCTCCGCCTCGAAGATGGCCGCGTTATTGATACCAAGGGTTGGGCCGGTTGGGAATGGACTCACGGCATCGGGCTCTACGGTCTGTTCCGTTACTGGCAGCTGACCGGCAGCGCGGAAGCCATGCGCATCATCCGGGACTGGTTCTCGGCGAGGCTGGCGGAAGGCACGCCGACCAAGAATATCAACACGGTTGCCCCGTTCCTCACCCTTGCATGGCTGCATGAGCTTGAGCCCAATCCGCAGTGGGTGCCCTATCTGGAAACCTGGGCCGAATGGGTGATGCATGAGATGCCACGCACCCGCGAGGGCGGGTTGCAGCACATCGTCTACAACAGCGTCAATGATCAGCAGATGTGGGACGACACGCTGATGATGAGCGTGCTGCCGCTGGCCAAGATCGGGCTTGTTCTGGGCCGTCCGGAGTATGTGGAAGAGGCAAAGTACCAGTTCCTGCTGCACATCCAGTATCTGATGGATACGCAGAGCGGCCTCTGGTTCCACGGCTGGAGCTTTGATGGCAACCACAACTTTGCCCGTGCTCTCTGGGCGCGCGGCAACAGCTGGATCACCATTGCGATCCCCGAGTTCATCGAGATGCTGGACCTGAAGGAAGGCGATGCGCTGCGCCGTCATCTTCTGTCGGTGCTGGGCCGTCAGGCGGCGGCGCTGAAGCAGTACCAGCACGAAAGCGGCCTGTGGCACACGCTGCTGGATGATCCATCAAGCTATGTGGAAGCCTCGGCCACAGCCGGATTTGCCTATGGTCTGATGAAGGGCGTGCGCAAGCGTTACCTGCCGGGCGAATATCTTGAGGTGGCCGAACGTGCCATGCGCGGCGTTGTCGCCAACATCAGCGAAGACGGAGAGTTGCAGCAGGTGTCCTTCGGCACGGCCATGGGAAGCGACCTCGATTTCTATCGTGAGATCAAGCTGACTTCGATGCCCTATGGGCAGGCGATGGCGATGCTGTGCCTCACAGAGCTTTTGCGCAGCTACATCTGACCAGCTGCAGGGGAATGCGGCAGGGAGAGGAGCCCTGCCGGAGCACTGAGGCCGCGGAATGGAGGTTCCGGGCCAAATCGGGAGGAGACCAGAATGACTGTTACACGCAGAACCGTCCTTGGGGGAATGGGGCTTGCGGCGCTGGCCGCTGCCATGCCAGGCGGCAAGGCACTCGCGCAGGATCGCACCATCCGCCATTACTGGTGGGGCAATCCGGAGCGCGACAAGCGCACCTTCGCGGTGATCGAGGCCTTCCAGAAGAAGCATCCGGGCATAACCGTGTCGGGCGAAACCATCGGCTGGGGCGATTACTGGACCAAGATGGCGACCCAGACAGCTGGCCGGAACATGGCCGATCTGGTGCAGATGGATCACCGCTTCCTGTTTGAATATGTCGGCCGCGGCGCACTTCAGCCGCTGGATGACCATATCGGCAAGACACTGATGCTGGACGGCTTCGATCAGGGGCCGCTGGAAGGCGGCAAGGTTGATGGCAAGCTCTATGCGCTGAACATCGGCTCCAACTCGCAGATGGTCGTCTACAATGCTCAGGTCTTCAAGGATGCGCGTATTGAGTTTGATCCTCTGAGCTGGACCCACGAGGACTTTGCCAAGATTGCTGCTGCCATCACCAAGGCGTCCGGCGGTAGGGTCAAGGGCACGGATGATTTCTCGACCTATATCGAATATCTGGAAGCCTGGGTGCGCCAGCGTGGCCGCGAGTTCTATGACGATGAGGGCAACGTCGCTGCCACGCCGGAAGATGTGGCCACTTTCTTCCAGTTCTGGGATGACATGCGCAAGGCTGATGCCGTTGCGTCCAAGGACCGGGCATTGATGCTCGATCCTGCGCTGGCGGAGCGCGGTGTCGTCAAGGGCGATACGGCCATGTCGCTGATCTGGTCGAACCAGATCGTCGGTGTGCAGGATCTGATGCAGGATGAGGCTGGCCCTGCCATGCTGCCGCATCTGCCGGGTGGCAAGCCGGGCCAGTTCATCAAGCCGTCCATGTTCCTGTCCCTTTCGCGCGATGCGAAGGATGTGGATGCAGCCATGGCTTACATGAATGATTGGGTGAACGATCCGGAGATCACCGGCATCCTCGGTCTTGAACGCGGCATTCCCTGCTCGCCGAAGGTGCGTGAGGCTCTCGCCCCGTCCTTCAGCTCCATCGAGAAGCGCACGGTCGAATACTTCACGGCCATTCAGGACAAGGTTGGCCCGCTGCCCAAGCCGCAGCCCAAGGGCGCGGGCGAAGTGCGCGATGCCTTCATGCGCACGGCGTCCGAAGTCATTCTCGGCAACCAGACGCCGCAGGATGCCGGGCAGATCTTCGTGGAAGATGCTGCGGCCATCATCGAGCGGGCACGCTGACGCTCTCATTGCCTGAAACTGCCCGCCCTGCCATCCGGCAGGGCGGGAGCCTGCAAGACAAGGCCTTCCCTTCATGAAACGGTTCCTTGCCCGCAACGCGCCCGGATATCTGTTCCTCTCCCCGTGGCTGCTCGGCTTCTTTCTTCTGGCTCTTGGGCCGATCCTGGTCTCGCTCTACCTGTCCTTCACCAAATACGACATGGTGAGTGATCCGCGCTGGGTGGGGCTTGCCAACTATGACTACATGTTCAGCCGTGACCGCCGGTTCTGGAAGGCGCTCGAGGTCACGTTCAACTATGTGGTTCTGGCTGTTCCTGCCCGCCTGGCCTTTGCTCTGGCGGTCGCGATGCTGCTGGACAAGGGGCTGCGGACGATCGGGCTCTACCGGGCGATCTTCTATCTGCCATCGCTGCTGGGGGCCTCCGTCGCCATCGCCATCCTCTGGCGCGAACTCTTCGCGGCCTCCGGTGTCGTCAACGAGGTGCTGGCATTCTTCGGCATTTCCGGCACGGACTGGATCACCAACCCCAAGACTTCGCTGTATACGCTTGTGGCGCTGGCTGTCTGGCAGTTCGGGTCGCCAATGCTGATTTTTCTGGCTGGCCTGAGGGGTATTCCACGGGACCTCTACGAGGCTGCCGAGATTGATGGCACGCCGAAGTGGCGCCAATTCACCCGCATCACGCTGCCCCTGCTGGCTCCGGTGATCTTCTTCAATCTGGTCCTCCAGACAATTGATGCCTTCAAGACCTTCTCCAGCGCCTTCATCATCTCCAATGGCCTGGGTGCTCCGGCGGACAGCCTGCTGTTCTTCACGGTCTATCTGTTCAACGAGGCCTTCAAGTTCTTCCGCATGGGCTATGCATCGGCGCTTGCCTGGGTGCTGCTGTTGATCATCGCGGCCTTCACGGCGCTCGCCTTCCTCACCTCGAAATACTGGGTGCACTATGACAACGACCGCGACTGACCTGGACAAGGCCATCGAGGCCGATGAAGCGGCGCGTGCCGCCCATGAGCTGCGCCTCAAGCGGGACCGACGGGAGCGCAATGGCCGCCGCCTGAAACACCTGTTCCTGATGCTGTTTTCGGTGGTGATGCTCTATCCGCTGCTGTGGCTGACGGCATCCTCGCTGAAACCGGAGAACGAGATTTTCGGCAGCCTGTCACTGTGGCCGTCGAGCTTCCAGTTCGACAACTACACCAAGGGCTGGTTCGCGCTGCCGCTCTCCTTCACCACCTTCTACATCAACTCCACCATTGTCACGGTGCTGTCGGTTATCGGCAATCTCATCTCCTGCTCCTTTGCAGCCTATGCCTTTGCGCGGCTGCAATTCACGGGGCGCAGCTTCTTCTTTGCACTGATGATGATGACGCTGATGATCCCCTATCACGTCGTACTGATCCCGCAGTATGTGCTGTTCCTTGAGCTCGGCTGGGTAGACACCTACCTGCCGCTGGTGGTGCCGCGCTTCCTGGCGGCGGATGGCTTCTTCATCTTCCTGATGGTGCAGTTCTTCCGCCAGCTTCCGCGGGAGCTGGACGAGGCGGCGATGATCGACGGCTGCTCGCCCTTCAAGATCTATTGGGCCATCATCCTGCCCCTGTCGCTGCCAGCCATGGCGACGGCTGCGATCTTTTCGCTGATCTGGGTGTGGGAGGATTTCCTCGCCCCGCTCATCTACCTCAACGACATCAAGAGCTACACGGTGCCGCTGGCGCTTCGTCTGTTCCTCGATCAGGAGGGGCAGTCCCTCTACGGACAGATGTTTGCCATGTCGGTGCTCTCGCTCGTACCGGTCCTGATCTTCTTCGTGGCTTTCCAGAAGCTGATCGTGCGCGGCATCGCGACCTCCGGAATGAAGTGAAATCAGAGACCCAAGGAAAAAGAACTATGGCTGGATTGACACTTCGCAACGTCGGCAAGACCTACGGCAAACTCAGCATCATCAAGGACTTGAACCTCGACGTTGTGGACGGTGAGTTCCTTGTGCTCGTCGGTCCCTCGGGCTGCGGCAAGTCCACATTGCTGCGCATGATTGCAGGACTGGAGGATATTTCCGAGGGCACGATTTCCATCGGCAGCACCATCGTCAACGATCTGCCCGCCTCAAAGCGCGAGCTTTCGATGGTGTTCCAGAGCTACGCTCTCTATCCGCATATGAGCGTGGCCAAGAACCTTGCCTTCGGCTTGCAGAACTTCAAGGTGCCAAAAGCAGAGGTGGAGCGGCGCGTTGCGGAAGCTGCCCGCATTCTTCAGATCGAGGCGCTGATGGAGCGCAAGCCGCGCCAGCTTTCTGGTGGGCAGAAGCAGCGCGTGGCCATCGGCCGTGCCATTGTGCGCGAACCGAAGCTGTTCCTCTTCGATGAGCCGCTGTCCAACCTTGATGCGGAACTGCGCGTGCAGATGCGCGCCGAACTCGCCGCACTTTACAACCGCCTCGGCACCACGATGATTTACGTGACCCACGACCAGGTGGAAGCCATGACCATGGCCAGCCGGATCGTCGTGCTGCGCGGGGGCAAGATCGAGCAGGTGGGCACACCGCAGGAGCTTTACACGAAGCCCCGCAACCTCTTCGTCGCCGGCTTCATCGGGTCGCCCAAGATCAACCTGATGACGGCGAGCCATGCTGCCGTTGATGGTGCGTCTTCGGCAGATATCGAGGGCTTTGGCCGCTTCACCATTCCGCAGCTGGCGACCAGAGACGCAAAGCTGACGCTCGGCATCCGCCCGGAGGCCATGCGCATCGGCGAAGGGGAAGTGCAGGGACAGGGCACTCTTCGCCTTGTCGAGTATCTCGGCAGCGAGACGCTACTGCATGTGGCGCTGGCGGATGGCCAGGTGCTGCTGGTCAGCGACTCCAGCCGCCGCCTCTTCCGCGCCGGGGACACGGTGCCGGTCGGCTTCGATCCGTCAGACCTTCATTATTTCGATGCCTCGGGCCAGCGCACCGGGGCTGCAAATTCCAACACTCAATGAGCTCGCCTCATTGAGTGTCGGTCAAGCCCGTGCGGCGCATGAGCAATTTCAAGGCGTGATGCGTCAGCAATTCAGAGCCTTGGTGTAACGAGAGCCAGAGCAAGTGAAGATAGCCATCGTTGGATGCGGTTCGCGGCACAAGATGTTCCGCGATTCCGTTGTCGAGGATTATTCGGACAAGCATGAGATCGTCGCCCTGTGCGACAGCAACGGCCACCGGCTGCGGCTGGCGGCGGAAGCGGCCTCGCAGCCTGGCACCAACGGAGTTGCGACCTATCTGGCGGGTGATTTCGACCGGCTGATCTCCGAGCAGAAGCCGGACACGGTGGTGGTGGCAACGCCGGACTTCCTGCACAGCGACTACATCGTCCGCGCTTTTGAGGCTGGCTGCGACGTGATCTGCGAGAAGCCGCTGACCATTGATCTGACGCGGCTGAAGATGATCCTCGACGCGCAGGCCCGTACAGGCCGCAAGGTGATGGTCACCTTCAACTACCGCTATTCGCCGGCCCGCACGCAGATCAAGGAGCTGATCATGTCGGGCGCCATCGGCACGGTGACGGCTGTCGATTTCCGCTGGCATCTCGACCGGGTGCACGGGGCTGACTATTTCCGCCGCTGGCACCGCCAGAAGGAAAACTCCGGCGGGCTGCTGGTGCACAAGTCCACCCATCATTTTGATCTGCTGAACTGGTGGCTCGGCTCTGTTCCGGTGGATGTGTTTGCCTCCGGCCGCAGGGCTTTCTACCGGCCAGAAATGGCGCAGGAACTGGGCCTTGGCGGGCGCGGTGCCCGCTGCGCGGACTGCGCCGTTGCCTCCTCTTGCGATTTTGAGCTGGACATGGACGGGGACGAAAACCTGCGCAGCCTCTACCGCGAGGCGGAGGACGAGGACGGCTACTTCCGCGACCGCTGCGTCTTTGACGCCGATATCGGCATCGAGGACACGATGCAGGCCCACATCCGCTATGCCTCGGGCGTGACGGCCAACTACACCCTGACCGCTTATTCCCCATGGGAGGGGCTGGAGATCAAGTTCCAGGGCACGAAGGGGGACATCACCCACCGGCACGTGGAGGTGCATGGCGTGTTTGGCGGCGAGCGTGCCCATGCGGGCGGGGATGCGGTGACGACCGAGCTGCATCTGGCTGGTGAGCATCCGCGCATGCTCGACGTGCCGCACGGCGAAGGCCACCATGGCGGTGCTGATCCAGTGATGCTGGGCTACATCTTCGACCCCGAAGGCATGGAGCCCGACCGCTTTGGACGTGCTTCGGATCATGTGGCGGGCGGCTGGTCGATCCTGACCGGCATTGCCGCCAACATGTCCATCGAGACCGGCTCTGCCGTGAACATTCCCACCATGCTGCGGGCCCGTGGCATCAAGCTTTAAGTCCGGAAGAGAAACAGGGAGGCCGTCATGGAACGGGTGATCCGGGTTGGCGTCATTGGCGTTGACCATGGCCATATTCTCGGCATGGCCGCATCCATGCGCGCTGCTGGCGCGCAGATCGTTGCCTGGAGCACGGGAGTGGAAACAGGCGACGCAGAGCGCGCCGCCTTCCGCAGCCTGTTTCCTGACGTGCCGCAGCGCGAGGAGGCTGCCGTTCTGGAGGATGGCAGCCTCGATATCATCCTAAGCGCGGCGGTGAATGCGGACCGGGCGCGGATCGCCATCGCTGCCATGCGCCACGGCAAGGATGTGATGGTGGACAAGCCGGGCTGCACCTCGCTGGAGCAGCTGGCGCAGATCCGCGCAGTTCAGGCGGAAACCGGGCGTATCTGGTCTGTCTGCTTTTCCGAGCGGCTGCAGGTGGAAAGCGCGACGCTGGCCGGGCAATTGATCACCGAAGGGCGGATCGGCAAGGTGGTGCAGACCGTTGGCCTTGGGCCTCACCGGCTGAATGCGCCAACGCGCCCGGACTGGTTCTGGGCCCGGGAGCGTTCGGGGGCATCCTTACGGACATCTGCGCGCATCAGTTCGACCAGTTCCTGTTCTTCACCGGCTCTACCAGCGCAAGGGTGGTTAGTGCCCATGCGGGCAATGTGGCCAATGCCGAGCGGCCCGGCTTTCAGGACTTCGGCGAAGTGCTGCTGGAAGGGAACGGCGGGCGCGGCTATGCGCGGGTGGACTGGCTGACGCCGGATGGCCTGCCGGTCTGGGGCGATGGACGTATCACCATTCTGGGCACCGAAGGCTTCATCGAGCTGCGCAAATACATCGATATCGCGGGCCGCCCGGGCAAGGATCACGTGTTCCTGTCAGACCGCAGCGGCACGCAATATCTCAACGCCGAAGGGGCCGGGAAACCCTATTTCGCGGCTCTTTGCGCAGACATTCTGGCGCGAGGCGAAAGTGCGATGCCGCAGGCGCATGCATTTCTGGCAACGGAACTGGCTCTGACCGCACAGCAGATGGCGGAAGCGGCAGGGCAGGGGAGGCAGCAGAATGAGCCGTCCGGTAGGTATTGCCGTTCTGGGAGCAGGCATCGGCAAGGCGCATGCGCTGGCCATCGCCGCTCTGCCGGATCATTACCGCCTGGTCTACGTTTGCGATCTGGACAGGGCACGGGCGGAAGAGGCGGCCAGTGCCGTGCCGGGCTGCAAGGCGGTGACTGACATGGACGAAGTGCTGGCTGATCCAGAGGTGGAGATTGCCGATATCTGCCTCCCGCCGCGCCTGCATCATGCGGTGACACTCAAGGTTCTGGCTGCGGGCAAGCATGTCATCTGCGAAAAGCCGCTGGCCGGTTCCCTGCGCGAAGTGGATGAAATCATCGCTGCCGCAGAAGAGACTGGCCGTCAGGTGTTTCCGGTGTTCCAGTACCGCTATGGCGCCGGGTACCGGGGCGTGCACGCCCTGAAAGAGGCGGGACTTCTGGGCAAGGCCTATACGCTGTCCATCGAGACCCACTGGCAGCGCGGGGCGGCCTATTATGCCCCGGCATGGCGTGGCACCTGGGCAGGCGAAATGGGCGGTGTCATCGTCAGCCACGCATGCCATGCCCACAACCTTGCCACCTTCCTGATGGGTGATGTGCAGGAGGCAGCGGCCTTCCTTGAAACCCGGGTGAACCCGATTGAAACGGAAGACTGCGCCGCCATCATCCTGCGGCTTGAAAGTGGTGCGCTGGCCACGTCCTCGGTGACGGTGGGGGCAGCGGGCAACATGTCCCGCTTCCGTGCCTGTTTCGAGCATGTGACGGTCACCTCGGGGACCTTGCCCTATCAGATCGGCGCCGGCCCCTGGACTTTCGAGGCTACCGACCCGGACCGGCAAGGGGAAATTGACGCGGTGGTGGCCGCGGCCCCTGAGCCACCTCTCCGTTATGCAGGGCAACTTGTCGACATTCACGCAAGGCTCAATGGCCAGCCGGATCTCTACCTGCCCAGCCTCGCCGAGGCGCGTCATTCCGTGGAACTGATGACGGCGCTCTACGCTTCTGCGCGTGGAGAAGGCCTCGTCAAACTGCCGCTCGGGCCGGACCATCCGCTTTATGGTGGCTGGGCGCCTTGAGGGGGGCTGCGAGCGGACAGTTGTGGTGCGGCCATTGGGCGGAGCTGGCTGCGGCTCAACCTGCGGCAGCTGATTTGCCCCATTTCTGCCTTAATTCAACTGCGCAGCATGTTGCCTGGCGTCGGGTGGGTGATGCTCCGGGGCCATATGTTGCTGAATTTTAGGCATTTCTATCAATGTGATCCATGGTGAAAAGAATGTGATCAATGTCACATTTAGACCCAAGTGTGCTTCGTATAAGTCCTGATATGGCAGGTTGTATGGAGCAGCGGTTTGGCGGGCGCAATTTATACTTTGAATGGAGTTGAGGTTGTAAGCTCTGGTGCTCGTATTTTCCGGCGCCAGAGCTTCGCAAGTTCGATCAGTTTTCGGACTTTTTTATTTTCAAGATTCTTTAAATACGCTCAGTCGATTATTTTTGCTGTCTTAGTTCTTCAAGTGTCTGGAGGATATTTTGCCTCTTACGCTCAGGAGCGCGCTGCCGCAGGGCAGCCTGTGTCCGAGCAGTTCGGCGATTGGCTGCTGAAATGCATCAGGGCGGAGAGCGGCTCTGCCTGCGAGCTGGTTCAACCGTTGATGGTGGAACATGAGGGGCAGCCGGTCGAGCTGTTGACCCTTGCCGTCTCAAAGGCAGCGGACAAATCAAGCAAGGCGGATTGGGCGCTGGTGGTGCTGACGCCGCTGGATGTGGACCTGCCGTCCGATTTCGGCCTGCAGGCCGGGCAGGGCAAGCCTGCGCTCTTCCGTTACCGCAACTGCAATCATCTGGGCTGCTTTGCTGTGGTGCCGCTGGACAAGCGCATGATCGGCCAGATGCAGAAGGCGGCAGATGGCACGGCCTATTTCCGCCTGCTGAATGGCCAGGCGGTGAAAGTGTCCTTCTCGCTTGCCGGCTTTACGAAGGGGTTTGAGGCGCTTGCCTCGGGCAAGGCGCCTGAGAGCGCGGCAGGAGGGGGCTGATGACGGCTCTTGCCCGCAACCTTCTGCGCCCTTTGCTGTTGGCCTCTGTCGCAGGCCTTGGCTTCACAGGGTACGCCCTTGCCCAGAGCGCAGCCGATCAGGCAGCACGTCAGGCGGAGGAGATCCAGCGCCGGTTCTCCGAGCAACAGCGGTTGTTCGAGGCGGAGAGCCTTGAGAACCAGCGCCGCGCCCCTCGGGTGCTGCCATCGGGACGCCTCGCGAAGCCGGACCGCCGCCGGGCGGCACCTGTGTGGATGTCCAGACCATCAGCGTGACCGGCGCCACTCTCGTGCCGCAGGGTCGCATCAATGCGGTGGCGGCCAAATGGCAGGGGCGCTGCCTTGGCCTTGCCGAGCTGAACGGCGTGCTGGAAGACCTGACGCAGCTTTATCTCAAGCGCGGCTATATCGCCTCGCGCGCCTATCTGCCGGAGCAGGACCTCTCGACCGGTGCTCTCCGGGTCGAGA
Organism: Pannonibacter phragmitetus; assembly: GCF_050510895.1. Taxonomy (GTDB): domain Bacteria; phylum Pseudomonadota; class Alphaproteobacteria; order Rhizobiales; family Stappiaceae; genus Pannonibacter; species Pannonibacter phragmitetus_B. The sequence goes on from NZ_JBNINT010000001.1 coordinate 652,480, forward strand.
TTGTGGAAGGACAGCTCGAGGACGTCGTGCTCAAGGGCGAGCAGGTCGGCACTGGCCGTCTCGTCACCGCCTTTCCAGGCATGGCCGGAAAGCCGCTGAACCTGCGGGATGTGGAGCAGGGGCTGGACCAGATCAACCGGGTGAACTCCAGCACAGCCACAATCACGCTGGAGCCCGGCGGGCAGCTCGGTGACAGCGTGCTGGCCGTCGCCATCGAACGCGGAAAGTTCTGGGCGCTGAGCTATGGCGCGGACAATCTGGGCTCGAAGGCCACTGGTATCTATCAGAGCCGGGTGGACCTTGGCCTCGACAATGTGTTCGGCATCAATGACCAGTGGAGCTTTGGGTACCAGCGGTCCATGGACCGGCACCCTCTGTTCATCTCGCCCAAGCGCCCGGACAGCAACACGCTGAACGGCGCTGTCTCCGTGCCCTATGGCTACTGGACCTTCGGCCTCAACGGCAGCTGGAGCAATTACCGCTCGAACATCGAGGGGCAGTTCTCCCAGATCGACACGTCGGGCGGATCGCGCTCACTGTCGCCTTATGTTTCGCGGGTCTTGCACCGGGATCAGACATCCAAGACCTGGGCGACAAGCCGGCTGACCTGGAAGGAAACCGAGAACTTCATCCTCGGTAACCGCATTGATGTGTCCAGCCGAGTGCTGGCGATCGGAACGTTTGAGCTGGGCCATTCGCGCCAGCTTTTCGGAGGGCAGGCCAGCGCGTCGGTTGGCTATCACCGCGGCCTTGACGCTCTGGGCGCCGTCCGGGACAAGCAGGCGGTGTCCGGCAGTCCCCTTGCCCAGTTCAACAAGTTCACCGCCTCACTCGGCTATTTCCGGGCCTTTCCTGTGGGCGATGCGAACCTGCTGTTCAACACGAGCCTCAATGGCCAATGGTCGAATGACCGGCTGTTCGGCTCTGAGCAGATCGCTTCCGGCGGTTTCTATACCGTGCGCGGTGTGCGGGACAGCGTGCTTTATGGCGACCGGGGTTACACTTGGCGCAATGAAGTGTCCCTGCTTCTGCCAGCGCCTGGAAATGCGCAGCTCGCCAAGGTTCTGGGGCGGGTTGAACCTTATGCGGCACTTGATTTTGGCCGCACACTTGCCGCTGCAAAGGGCAATGGCGTTTCCGGCAGCATGCTGGGCGGTGCCATTGGCCTGCGCAACCGCAGCGGCCGTGTGAGTTTCGATATTTCCTACAGTGACTTGCTGATCGAGCCGGACTTGCCGGCCGCCCAGAAACCCTCCTCGGGTCTCTTTCTGGGGCGGGTGGCGATTTCCTTCTGACGACTGGATCTCCCATGACCCTTGAGAGGGCCATGGCCGAACATTTGAACGGATGACAAATATGGCCGAACGCTCAAGCCGTTTCCGCCGGACCGTAACAGGTCTGGGCTCGAAAACCGTTTCCGTCCTGCCGGGTCTTGGCCGCAGGCTGCTGGCCAGCACGCTGAGTGCGCTGATCGTCATCCAGCCCATTGCCTTGCGGGCACAGGAGGCAGGCGCTGCCCCTAATGGCGTGCCGATGGTCAACATCGTCACGCCCAACGATGCCGGGCTGTCGCATAACAAATACGACAGTTTCAACGTCGGTACGCCGGGCCTGATCCTCAACAACAACAATCAGGATGTTGGCCTTTCGCAGCTTGGCGGCGTGGTCCCCGGCAACCCGAACCTTGCCACCTCCGGCCCGGCCAGCGTCATCCTCAACGAGGTCACCGGTACAAACCGCTCCCTGCTGGAAGGCATGGTAGAGGTTTATGGTGCGCAGGCCGATGTGATCATCGCCAACCCCAATGGCGTCACCTGCAACGGTTGCGGCTTCCTCAACACGCCCCGCACCACGCTGACCACAGGCCTGCCAGAAATTGGCGCCGATGGCCGGCTGACGGGCTTCCGCGTCGAGCGCGGCGATGTGCTGATTGGCGAAAAGGGGGCCAATCTCGGCAGCGTTTCGGTGTTTGACATCGTGTCGCGCCGCATCTCCGTCAACGGGCCGGTGCTGTCGGGCGGCGAGCTGAATCTCATCGCAGGCCGGAATGCCTATGACTATGCCTCCGGGCTGGTGACGCCGCTGGGCAGTGATGGCGAAGAACCGGGCATTGCCATCGACTCCTCCCTGCTGGGCGGCATGTATGCGGGCAAGATCAAGGTCATCTCGACTGACCGGGGCGCAGGCGTGCGCATGTCGGGGCAGATGGCGGCGAATGCCGGGGCCATGTCGCTGTCCGCCGATGGCAAGCTGACCCTAGGCAAGGCGCGGGCGACGCAGACGATCACCGCCCGTTCCACCCGCGACGTGGTGGAGGTGACAAGCACGCTCTTCTCCGATGAAGCCATCGCCCTTGAAGGGATGAAGGGCGTGACGCTGCGCGATGGCGCGCTTGTTGCCGCGACCGGCGATGTGTCGCTGAGGGGCAGTGCTGTCACGCTCGGCGAGGGCGCGCTTGCCGCCTCCGGCACCGCTGCCGATGGCACGCAGGGCACCAGTGGCACGCTCAGTGTCGAAGCGGACACGGTGGATGTCCGTGCCGGTCAGCTGGCCGGGGCAGGCCGCCTGTCGGTTACAGCCAAAGAGCTTCTGATCAATCGCGCCTCGGATGATGGGGTGACGGCCCTGCGCTCACGCGGGGACATGATCCTTTCGGCAGAGCGGATCGCTGCACTCAACGCCAATGTGACCGCCGCCGGGGATATCACCCTGCGCTCCGATGCGGCGCTGGCGCTGGAAAAGGGCCGCTATGCCTCCGGCGGCGATCTGCTGGCGCAGGCGGCAAGCCTGACCTCCACGGCCAGCCTTGCTGCCCTCGGCAGTGCCACGCTGGCCAGCACCAGCGGCGCACTGAAACAGAATGGTGAAATCTCAGCCAATGGCGGTGTCAGCCTCACCTCCGCAGCAGACATGGCCGTCAATGGCCGCACGGTCTCTGCCTCCACCCTGAGTCTCCTCTCTGCCGGGGCACTGACCACCGGCAGCGGCGCGGTTATCGCAGCCGATGGGAAAGTGACCATTTCCGCTGCCAGCATCCGCAATGACGGTATCATCGGCGGGCAGTCCACGGCGGCTGGAAATGGCCTTGAGGTGACGAGCCTTGGTGCACTGGAAAATACCGGCACCCTCTCCAGCCGGTCGGATGCCCTCGTCACCGCAGGCGGGGCCCTGTCAAACAGCGGCACAATGGCTGCAACCGGCGCGCTGGCGCTGAGTGCTTCCGGCAGCACGCTCACCTCCACCGGCACCATCAACGGCGGCACGGTGACGGTGGATGCAGGCAGCTTCCTCAGCCGTGGCAGCCTTGTTGCCTATGCCGGTGCACTCAATCTGACAAGTGCTGGCGCGCTGGAGCTTCGCGGCGAAACCCTGGCGCAGGGGCCGGTGACGCTCGCCACCGATGGCGCAACGCTTTTCGGCGGTCGTCTGGTATCTGCTGGGCTTCTCACGCTTGAGGGCATCAGCGGTGAGCTGGCTGGCGCCGTCCGTGTTGCCTCCAGCGCCTCGGTCAACGGCGGCGCGGGCGTCAGCCTCAAGGCCGCATCGCTTGTCAACGAAGGGGCGCTTGGCTCCTCCGGCGGTGCGTTGAACCTCGCGCTGTCGGGCAATCTCGACAACACAGGCCTGCTCTACGGCGGCACGGATCTCGCCATCCTGCTCGACGGCACGCTGACCAATGTCAACGCCGACATTCTGGCCGAGCGCAACCTGACCATTGCGGGGCGCAGCGCCACGCGTGCGGCGGCCATCGACAACCGCTCTGCCACCATTGAAGCTGTCTCCGGTAATATGGCACTGGCGGCAGGCACCATCACCAACCGCCGGGACGGGCTGGTGGTGACCACAGAAACCACCCGCACAACCAGCACTTCCGGCAATACTACCACCACTGTGGAGACGTCCCGCGAGAAGGCCACCGCCAATGGTCCGGCCGGCCAGATTCTCACCGGCGGCACGCTGACCGTGAGTGCTGACACGCTGACCAACAGCTACAGTCAGATCGCCTCGGGCGGGGATATGACGCTGGCGGCCACAACCGTGGTGAACGAGGGGCGCGACCTCATCGAGACCGTGGTGACGGAAAATGTCACCCAGCATTCCCAGCGCTATTGCGCCCGCCGCATTCTGGGCATCTGCATCAGCCGCAAGACGCGCTACTGGACCACCACCGATACGGACACCGCATCCTCCACCTATGATCAGGTCTTCGGCACCATCGTAGCAGGCGGGGATCTGAACGCGGATGTCACCGGCTTCCTGACAAACAGCGCTGTGCGTGAAGCTGCGGGCCAGATCGGCCTTGCCTCGGGCGACCGGGCGCTGGACCCGGCGCTTGTTGAGGCAAGCACCGCTGCGCGCGACTTTGCCGAGACCGGTTCGCTCGACATCAGCATCGACGGCCTGATCGGCCGCGAGGCGACCTTTGAGACTGCGCAGAGCCCGGACGCACCGTTCCTGATCGAAACGCGCTCCGAGTTTGTCGATCTCAGCAAATATCTCAGCTCGGACTATTTCCTCTCCCGTACCCCCGATTATGACCCTGCTGCCATCGAAAGGCGTTTTGGCGATGCTTATGCCGAGTTCCGCCTGATCCGCGAGCAGATCTTCAACCAGACCGGTACGCTGGATCTGGGGCTTGGGCTCGACCCGATGGCGCTGATGCGCCAGCTCTATGACAATGCCCTTGCTGTGCAGGGGGATCTGCAGCTGACGCCGGGCGTGGCGCTGACGAAGGAGCAGGCGGCTGCGCTGACGCAAGACATCGTCTGGCTGGAGAAGCGCCGCGTCAACGGGCAGGAAGTGCTCGTGCCCCGGCTGTATCTGGCCGCCGTGCGCAGCAGCACGCAGGTGGCCTCGGCCCAGATCCGTGCAGGCGGCGACACCACGCTGGCCGCGGGCGGCGTTGCCAACTCGGGCCTCATCGCCACGGCGGGCGATCTGCGCATCGATACGGACTTCAGCACCGTCAACGAAGGCGGCAGCCTCTTTGCCGGGGCCGATATCATCATCGATGCCGGCAGCCTTTTCGCCAACCGCTCGGGCACCGTTTCCGGCGGCACCGTGGTCATCAACGCGGACATAGTGGCCAATGACACGCTGAAGCAGCGCGACACCTATTTCAACGGCTATGCCGACCGCATTCAGCAGGTGGGCCGCATCGAGGCGCGCAACGATCTGCTGATCAACGCCTCGGGCTCCATCCTGTCCGAAGGCGGGCGTTTTGCCGGCGGGGAGGATCTCGTCCTCACCGCCGGTGATGCGGTGGAAATCTCCGCCCTGCAGCTGGAGCGCAGCCGCGACGACACCATCAAGGGCGGCTATGACCGGGCCAGCAGCCTGACCCACACGCTGGCAGAGCTGAGCGCAGGCGGCTCCATACTGGTGGATGCAGGCGGCAACCTGACCCTTGCAGGCGCAGAGCTGGAAGCCCGCCGCACGGTGACGCTGGATGCGGGCGGCAATCTCGCCATCATCTCCGTACAGGACCAGTTCTCCCGCGACCTGAAGCTGGACATCAAGACCAGCGGCCTTCTGGGCACGGAAACCAACATCCGCCGTCAGGCCTCCGGCACAGAAACCCGGCGTACCACCCTTCTGGCTGGCGAAGACATTGCCATCATCAGCCGTGATGGCAACATCGCGCTGGGAGCGGCCCGGCTGCAGAGCGGCGGGGAAACCCGCATCGAGGCCGAGAACGGCCAGGTGGCGCTGCTGACCACGACGGACCAGAGCTATCGGCACGACAGCAAGCGTGAAGAAGACCTGCTGTGGTGGAACTCGCGCGATCAGGGCCAGCTGAGCGAGACCATCGCCCATGTGGAGATCGAGGCCGGCGGCGGCGTGAAGATCGACGCGGGCAACGGCATCATCGTCGAATACCACAAGACCGGCAGCTTTGAAGCCTCCATCGAGCAGCTGGCCGCGCAGCCCGGGCTTTCCTGGGTGGGTGAGCTTCGCAACGATCCGGCGCTGGCCGGCAAGGTGGACTGGCAGGCGGTCGAGACCCGCTTCGAACAGTGGGACTACAAGGAACAGGGGCTGACGGAGGCAGGCGCGGCGCTGGTGACGCTGGTTGCCACCGCGCTCACCGCAGGCAGCGGCGGCCTCACCGCCTCGCTCTCCTCCTCATTGGCCACCAGCCTCGGCGTTGCGGGCAACGTGGCGCTGGAAGCCGCGCTTCAGGCGGGTGTCCAGGCCCTCATCAACAAGACCGCCGTCGCCCTCGTCAACAACCGCGGCAACCTCGGCGGCGCGCTCGAAGAACTCGGCTCCTCGGCCACCCTGCGCAGCCTCGTCACCTCCATGGTCACCGCAGGCCTCACCGCGCATCTGATGGATGTGTCGGGGATTGGGGCAAACCTTGATCCGCAGGCGCCGCTGGCGGACCGTATCGTGCAGGACCTGCAGCGCGGCCTGATCCGCGCCTCGGTGACGGCCGGGGTGGAAGCTACGATCAATGGCCAGCCGCTGGGCGATGCCCTGATTTCGGCCCTGCGGCAGCAGGCGGCCCTTGTTCTGGGCGAAACCCTTGCCGAGGAGATTGGCGCTGCCGTGCATGAAGGCGGCATGCAGCGGCTACCGCAGCTTATCGCCCATGCGGCCGTGGGGTGCCTGACCGGATCCGTCGCCACAGGCGACTGCAAGGGCGGGGCGGCAGGCGCTTTTGCCGGTGAACTGACGGCAGATGCCATCTCGGCCATGATCGAGGACGACCTGCGCGAGGCCTTTGCCAGGGGCACGCTGAGCGAGGCCGAGGCCGAGCACATGGTGCTGGAATGGCGGGAGAGCGGTGTGAACGTTGCCCGGCTGGCGGGCGGCCTTGCCGCAGCGCTTGCCGGCGGAGACGTGGATACGGGCGCCGACGCTGGCGGCAACGCGGCTGAGAACAACGCCTTCTGGATCCCCGTGATCGCGGTGATCGTGCTCGCGCTAGAAGTCACGGACAAGGTGCTTCTGGCGAAGGACGCCGTGGACATCTCCATGGCGGTCTATGCCTGCAACGGCGGCGACACAGCCGCCTGCAGCCAGGCCGAGGAAATGGCCAAGCAGGCAGCGCTTGATGCCGGCATTGAGCTGAGCATCGGCTCCATCGTGCCCGGCTCCAAGGCCGGCGCCGACCTGATCCGCTGGGTCCGCAAGAATGCCGACGCCGACACGCTGCGCACGATCGACCGGGCCGCGGATGCGGCGGGTGGGACGGCGGTTTCGCCGGGGAGGGTAGTCAGTGTTGATGATATTCCTGGCGTTGGCCCGACGCCCGGTCGTGGTGGCTTTTCTGATTGGTTTGACAGCCTCAGTGCTGACGACTTCGCCGCGTATTGGTCGAATCCTGCGACAAGAACCAAGATGCAACGTATGCTTCGCGAACCGGGTGGATTCCATGAGTGGGCTATGGTGTCACGGGCAGACAAGTTCCACAATTGGGGCTTTTCTGCGCGTGATATCTGGTCATTCAGAACCAGTACGCAAAACCTTACTTGGATTAACCCCCAAACAGGCTTGCCGGGCAGACATGGAGGCCATGGTTCAGGAGCATTTCATCATGAGCTAAGTCAGCTGATCGATAGTAGCAATAATGTCGGCGAACTTAGATCTGGTCTCATTTCCCTTAGCCATCGATGGAATATTCCTAATCTTCCAGACATAATTGGTAGGTGACGAGATGCATACGATTTTTCTTGGGTACTCCCGGTCTTTGACAGGAGTTGAAATGAGAAAGCTTTTCGATATTGACCCTGAGCACCCAGATGGGTTGTCGAAGTTTGAGCAATTTTCTGGATGTGATTATGTCGAGCCGGGTAATTTCGAGGTCTATGACAGATTGGAGTATGCAGACTATGTTTTTGATGGTGATTTTATTGAAAAGCTTCTGCCGTTTAGATTTGACGTGAGTATTATAAGATCAATTGATTTTTTCGATGTTATTTCATTTTTTACGTAAAAACTGAAAATATTAGCTCATTCGAATTTATGTCCGTTAACGTTGTTGGGCCAATATTGGTGGATAAATTTTATTATGAGTAGTTTTATGTCGGAAGTAGCATTCGCCTCTCGCTTGGCGTTTGTGCAGTGCTGTAATATTCACAATTTAAAGAGAGAGTATTCACCTGAGAGTGCCGCATTTTGAAGCGGGTTCAGGCGGCCCGGGTTTCTGGTTGCATTGACGCCTGTTTGGGTCTGGCCGTCTTGATCTTGCTCCGCCGTCTATACCGGCGAAGCCACCAGGCAGAGGATTTCGAAGCGCTGTAAAAGTCTGCCTCCATCGAACAGCTCGCCGCCCAGCCCGGGCTTGCCTGGGTGGGTGAACTGCGCAACGATCCGGCGCTGGCCGGCAAGGTGGACTGGCAGGCGGTCGAGACCCGCTTCGAACAGTGGGACTACAAGGAACAGGGGCTGACAGAGGCAGGCGCGGCGCTGGTGACACTGGTTGCCACCGCGCTCACCGCAGGCAGCGGCGGCCTCACCGCCTCGCTCTCCTCCTCGCTGGCCACCAGCCTCGGCGTTGCGGGCAACGTGGCGCTGGAAGCCGCGCTTCAGGCGGGTGTCCAGGCCCTCATCAACAAGACCGCCGTCGCCCTCGTCAACAACCGCGGCAATCTCGGCGGCGCGCTCGAAGAACTCGGCTCCTCCGCCACCCTGCGCAGCCTCGTCACCTCCATGGTCACCGCAGGCCTCACCGCGCATCTGATGGATGTGTCGGGGATTGGGCAGTCTCTGCCCAGAACAGCTCCGATGGCTGACCGCATACTGAGGGAAGCACAGCGCAATCTCATCAAGGCAACGGTCAACGCCAGCGTCGAAACTGTCATTCAGGGCGGCGGCTTTGGTGACAACCTCATGTCGGCCCTGCGCCTTGCGGCGGCGGACATGGTCGGCAAGGTCGCAGCCGAAGAGATTGGCCAGGCGAAGTTCAACGGTGACATCGGCACTTCGGCCCAGCTCATCGCCCATGCCGCGCTTGGCTGTGCGACGGGCGCGATCCAGTCAGGTGACTGCGCTGGAGGTGCCGCAGGCGGCGTGGCAGGGGAACTCGTTGCGCAGATTCAGCTTCAGGCTTGGGTTCGGGACAAGCTGGAGCAGGCCGAGAGCCTTCGCGGTCAGACGCTGACAGCCCAGGAAGCTATGGCGATCAGGGCGCTTCTGGAAAGCGACTTCGAGCGCTTCCGGGCCAAGGGTGTTGATGTTGCCCGGCTGGCTGGCGGCCTTGCAGCAGCCCTTGCGGGCGGCGATGTGGATACCGGCGCCAACACAGGCGGCAACGCTGCTGAAAACAACGCAATTCCCCTCATTGTCTGGGGAATGATTGCTGCCGGAGCTTATGTCGCCGGCGTCGGTGAAGGGGACCCGCTGGAAGGGCTTGCCCGGATCGGTGCAGGTGAGGATCCGCTAAGCCAGGCGATGGCTTACGGAGTGGAGCAGGGCGTCAGCCTTGCGATGGAGAACTATCCAGACCAGACGGTGGCTGTGCTGGGGGTTCTGGAAGTCGTTGGCGGAGCGGTTGATGCCACCGTTGTCTATATCGACGAAGCCACCGGTCAGAGGATTTCGAAGCGCTGGAACGAGCTCGACCCGCACCTTCAGAACCAGCTGAAGGGCGGCACGGCTGTCGTCTCAATCTTCCTTCCTTCTGGCTCCATCAACATGCTCAAGCGCCTCAAGCTGGCAAAGGAGACTGGCCGGGTTGAGGAGGTGTTGAGTGGGGCAGTTCAGTCAGCATGGTCGAGAGTCACCAGAGTAGGTGAAGGGCCTTTGCCTACTGGGCGCCTAACGCTCGATCCCGCAGAGGTTTCGTTCTCGCAGGCAACGGTCAGTGGCGGCATTTCAGATGGAATGTCTTTGGCTGATCTTGTGGCCTCAATGCGGAAAGACGGTTGGAAAGGTGAGGCGATTGATATTGTGAACATGCCTGATGGCGCGCCCACCAGCATGGATAATCGCCGCCTCCTCGCAGCAAGGCAGGCTGGCGTACCGATTGAAGCTGTGGTGCGAAATGCAAGTGATCCTTTGTCTCCTGCTGAAGCTACGAGATTCAGGGTAGGGAACATCACGCCAAAAACATGGGGCGAAGCTATTGAGCTACGTGTTTTGCGTCAGGGCGGCATGAAAGGAGTGGATACCACTTGGCCAGAGAAGTTCCCCAATGGCAGTATTTATGATCCAGACATAACGAGGAATTGAAACATGGCAATAAAATATGAATATCAACCACAGAGGGCCTTTACTCCCTTCCCATCGGACCATCTGCCGGAAGGTTTTGTATATCCCGCCCACTATCTGGAGCATGCAAAATCTCTTAGCTATCCAATGAATTTCATATGGTGGTTCAATGATTGCAGCAATGGTATTGATCCAGACTGGGATCTTCGCCTGCATTGGCAATCCGAGGGGTGGCGATACATGGATGAGATTGATCCAATACCTTTCGCACGAAATGGCGATTGGGCGGCATTCTTTGATGGAAATGACCGCAACGGCGACCCAAAGGTCGTTGTTGTTGATCTGGGTAATAAAATGAATTCTTATAAGCTTTCAAACTTTGATGTTTGGTTGCATCGTGCGCTTCAGGATTCCGGTCTGATATAGTCTGTAAAAAATCCGCAGATACATAATAATTTAAATGTAGATAATTTAGTTATTGTTCTGTTTTCGGTTATTTGGACGTCAATGAAATAATTAAGGGGCTGACATAGATAGGGTTTGCATTTTTTCTTGAACCACCAGTGTTGCAGAATGCTGACGAGATTGGCTGTACAAAGACGGTATTCATCTGACAGTCCCGCGTTTTGAAGCGGGTTCAGGCGGCCCGGATTTCTGGCTGCGTTGAAGCCTGTTTGGGGCTTGCTGTCTTGACCTTGCCCGGCCGTCTATACCGGTGAAGCCACCGGTCAGAGGATTTCGAAGCGCTGGAACGAGCTTGACCCGCACCTTCAGAACCAGCTGAAGGGTGGCACGGCTGTCGTCTCCATCTTCCTTCCCTCTGGCTCCATCAACATGCTCAAGCGTCTCAAGCTGGCAAAGGAGACTGGCCGGGTTGAGGAGGTGTTAAGTGGGGGCTTCTATGATCCACGGGCGTGGCGCAAGCATTATGAAGAGTTTTACGAAGGAAAGGTGACTTCAACAACGGTTCCTCCCTATAGTGCCCCTAATGTTCATCTTGCTGGAAGCCGTCATCCAGTAACAGGCATTGTTTTCGATCAGCGGGGCTTTCCGATATTTGATGATGTTGCCAAATATGATACGCGGTTACCTTCTGTTGAATTTAAAGCTGCGAGCTATCAGTCGCAAATGAGAATGGCAACGCGTGATCTCCGTGATCAGATAGACGCAAATCCTCAGCTTCGGGCGCAATTTAATGCCGATCAAATAGATGCGATTAAATCTGGAAGCTCAAAGATACCTGGTTATACATGGCATCATCATCAGGATTCGGCCCGGATGCAATTGGTTCCGAGTGATTTGCACTCTAGAACTGGTCATATCGGAAGTGAATCAATGTCTCAGGGGAAGTGATGACTAAGAAATTCCATATTACAAAGAATGATGGTGCTGATATTCAGTTTGCGACAACTTGTTTAGTTGTGGGGGCTGTAACTTTTTCAGAGTACAAGAATTGGATGTTCTATGTTGTTGAGCATTCTGAAGATGATGTCCCTTCCTTTTTCTGGGATGTCATCGACGTGAAAGAGAAGCATGATTTCACATTAAAGATTGCGGATTATATGGGGTTTTGGCCGTCGTGGGACCCGCCGCGAAGCGAGTTTAATGCACTGATTGGCATTTCTTTCAGAAGGTTCCCTGACCACTATGAAGATACGGTTTCGAAAGCAGATGCCCTTGCTGCACTTGAGTCTCATCCTTCCGTTGAACGGCGTTTCAGAGAGACTTTTCCTTTCATTGAGTGGTAGATCTGTGTAGATTTTGTCACTACATATTATAGTTATTAATCGAGCTGAGTTTAATGTATGGCGCAGGAATTATTGGAAAAACCGAGCGAATGATTTTTAAAAATGGAGGGGCTTGTGACGTTGCAAGAAGTGATTGACTTGATCAATCAGGCTGATGATCCCTCTGGACGAAAACGTCCTCTGCCCGATGATGCGCTTATCGAGGCGTATGAAGAGGCCTTGGGCCGAAAGTTTCCGGATGACTACAAGGTGTTCCTGAAGACTGTCAGCAATGCCTTTGTTGGCTTCATGTCACCCTTTACGCTGAGTGCAGGCATGCCGGGTGGCTATGGTGACCTCATTGCCGGCGTGCACGATGCCAGAAGCGTGGGGGTGCCCGAAGATTGGCTGCCGGTCTGCGAAGACAACGGGGACTATTACTGCATCACGCCGGAAGGTTCCGTTCGATTCTGGGGGCATGATGGTGCTTCGGATGAGGTTTGGCCCGATCTGGCGTCCTGGGCGCATAACGTCTGGTTGGCGGGCGGGTGATTGCGCCGGGCTTTAACGTTCGGCGGGGCAGGTAAAGTGGGCCAGTCGGCAGTCGAGGCTGGCCTTGAAAAGTGAGGAGCTCGGTGCCGGTGCCATGAGTCTAGGGGCTGAATTGGATCGGATCAGGCCGGTGCTTACCGGCTGGCTCTCGTTCCTGTTTATTGTACAAAGACGGTACTCCTCTGACAGTCCCGCGTTTTGAATCGGGTTCAGGCGGCCCGGATTTCTGGCTGCATTGAAGCCTGTTTGGGGCTGTCATGCTGCAGCATCCCCCGTTCAGGGGATCAGCGTTGCAAGGCCTGGTATCGTTCGAAGGCTGCGAAGATCACTTTCTGGGATGGCATGGTCATCTTGAGCATGGCCGACTTCAACTGGTCCTGAACCGTATAGAGGCTGGAACCTGTTTGGCTTGCGAAGGCGGAGAGCGGCAGGCTCGACAGGACGGCGTGCACGACCCTGCATTCCGCTGGTGTGACGCCGAAGGGCCGGCAGAAGTCTGCAACCTGCTCAAGACTGGGCGCGGCAATGGTCAGAGGTGTGACCGTCAGGATCTGGCGGGTTGGTCCAATCCGTGCCGCGCCGGTGGTCCAGCGCCGCAGGGCATAAAGGGTGTTACTGTCAGGGTGCCGCAGATGCAGAGTGACCGGGCCGGGAGACGCATCCACAGCCTGCTGGAAGGCTGCAAGACGCGCATTTTCGAGCGTATCGGCACAGGAAAGCGTCCCGGTGGGCGAAAGCCGGAACCAGCCTTCATTCAGAAGCTGCCCGGCGAAGCGGTTCATTTCTGCTAGCCGCTTCCCGTCAAATACGAAGACGGCTGACGCGATCAGATCGGCTACGTCCGTGCGGGTGTCTGGGGTGTCGTCAAGTCCAAGCCGTGCCACGCCCAGCCTGAAGGCGCGCAGCAAATGCGGCGACAGTGCCGTTAACAGTTTGATGGCCGATGGCTCGATACCACGATCCCGGCGCGATGAGGCAATGCCGAACCAGCCGATGTTTCCATCGAAGCTCAGATTGCTGCCATGGATGTCATGGATGTCGAAGCGGGGCAAAAGTTCCTGATGGATCCTGCTTCTGAGTGCCTCTGCGGCTGATACATAGACACGCTCGGAGCAGAAGCTGCCCGCTTCACGTGCCATGACACGCGGAACGCGGAAATCGTCTCTTGCGTAGTCATCCAGATAGACGGGTGCAAAGTCTGGGTCGCCGCCCACATAGAGGTTCACATGGGCGTGGCCGGACGATCCCGACACCAGAAACATATGAACTGTCGCCCCATCCACCAGTCCTGCAAGGCTTTCGGCGACCGGCTGCCAGCCCTCCGGCTCCAGCGCTGCTTCATAGATCTGGTGAAGGATTCTGGCTCCGGGTTCTATGGCTCAGACCTTTCGGTTGCGGGACGTTCGTGGGTCGCTGGATGATGTTCAAGGCATCCGGGACGTTGATGCATTATGCCCCGGAAAATGCCCGGGTGCCTCAAATTCTTGCTCTGTGCTTCCAGCCTGTCGCCGCAATCGCCGCCGCCTTCAGCTTGATGAGATCCGTCTGGATAAGCTAAGGTTTTTCAGAAAATCGTCCAAGCGCGGATATGGTCCAACGTGAAACGTGTAATCCTGGTTGTTGTTGGGGTGATGATTGTTCTGACGCTGACCACCCGGCTTCCGCAGAATGCATGGGGCCTGCTTGAAGGGCGCGGGAGCTATTTCATCCCTGAAGAAAGCAGCATTTGGACCTTTCGGGCCGATGGTGACAATGCAGGCTCGGGGAGTTTCTGGCTCCGGGGGAGCGATCGTACCCGTTATTACGCACTTTCCGAAAAGACGTGGGAGTATTTCCATATTGAGAAGGAGAACGGGTGCGAGCGGTTTGATCCGGGCAATATCGCCACCTGGTGCGAAATGCGGACGGCCCCCATTCCACTGCCACGCTAAATCAACGGTACCAAGGCATGCACTTGTCCCGTGCCTTCGCGCGGCAAAACGGACCGGAAGTTCTGTGCCTTCGACATGAGGGTATTCGTCCTCATGTACAAAGACGGTATAGACCGGACGGCCGCTCCTCCCGTCCCCGCCTTACTTCAGGAACTGGATATGCGGGCCTTTGTGATGGTCTGATGGGCAGACGTGGGCTCTGACGCAGAAGACGCAGCGGAGCAGATCTTCGGTCAGGATCTCTGCCGGTGTGCCATTGGCGACGATGCGGCCCTGTTCCAGCACGATGATCCGGTCGCAGAACATGGCGGCATGGTTGAGATCATGCAGGGCGATGATGCTGGTGACGGGCAGGCCTGCAATAAGCTTCAGCAGGCTGATCTGGTGCTGGATGTCCAGATGGTTGGTTGGCTCGTCAAGGATCAGTTCACGCGGGCTCTGGGCCAGTGCGCGGGCGATATGCGCGCGTTGCTTTTCGCCGCCCGACAGGTGCTGCCAGCGGTCGTGCCGCTTGGCGGCCATGCCTGCGCGCTCCAGCGCTTCTTCCACCGCGTGTTCATCGGCCTTTGTCCAGCCGGAGAACATGGAGCGGTGCGGGAAGCGGCCAAGCTTGACCACATCCTCGACCTTGAGATTGGCGTTCGTGGTGGCGTGCTGCTCGACGAAAGCCACACGCTGGGCCACCGTCTTGCGGGAGATCTTCTGGATGTCCCGGTCTTCCAGAAGCACGCGGCCGGAATGGGGCTGCTTGAGGCCGGCCAGCAGACGCAGCAGCGAGGTCTTGCCGGAACCGTTCGGCCCCAGAAGCCCCAGCATTTCGCCGGGCCTTGCCTCGAAGGATATGTCTTCGAGCACGGTTTTGGTGCCGATTTTCCAGGTGATGTTTTCAGACCTGATACTCATGATGCACGCTGAAACCGGTAGAGGATGACAGAGAACACAGGCACCCCGACAAGGGCCGTCACAACGCCGATAGGCAG
Organism: Pannonibacter phragmitetus; assembly: GCF_050510895.1. Taxonomy (GTDB): domain Bacteria; phylum Pseudomonadota; class Alphaproteobacteria; order Rhizobiales; family Stappiaceae; genus Pannonibacter; species Pannonibacter phragmitetus_B. The sequence goes on from NZ_JBNINT010000001.1 coordinate 667,828, forward strand.
AACCTGCTGCGGGACGAGGATGCGCGAGGCAATGTCTGCCAGGACCATGAAGATTGCCCCGCCAATCGCGCAGGCCGGGAGCAATCGGATATGCAGCGGCCCCACGAGGAAGCGGGCCGCATGAGGGATGACCAGGCCGACGAAGCCGATGGAGCCCACCATGCTGACGATGGTCGCGGTGAGAAGCGCGGTCAGGCAGAACAGGGTGAGGCGGGCGCGGCTGACATTGACGCCGAGCGCTGCCGCCGATTCATCGCCAAATGCAAAGGCATCAAGAATGCGCGAATAGGCAAGGCAGGCGATGAGGCCGAGGCCGACGACAATGGAAACGAGCGTGAATTCCGGCCAGCGCACGCCGCCGAAGCTGCCAAGCAGCCAGAACATCACATCACGCGCCTGCTGGGCATTGCCGGCCGTCGTCACCACATAAGACGTTGCGGCATTGAAAAGCTGGGACGCTGCAACACCGGCGAGAATGGTGCGGTCCGCACCGCCTCTTGTGCCGTTGGAGAGCAGGGCGACAAAGAGAAAGGCTGCAAAGGCACCTGCAAAAGCACCTGCTGACAGGGAGACCGTGCCAGCCCCGATCCCAAGGATGACGATGCAGACAGCGCCGGTTGATGCGCCTGCCGAGATGCCGAGCACATAGGGTTCGGCCAGCGGATTGCGCAGCAGCGACTGCATGATCGCGCCAGAGATGGCGAGGCCTGCCCCGCAGAATGCCGCAACAAGAGCCCGGCTGAGGCGGTAGTCCCAGATGACGGACTCATGGATGCGGTTAAGCTCGACTGCAGTCCAGCCGAGCTTGTTGGTGATTGCGATGTATGTGGTGGCAAGCGGGATCGGCATATCACCGATCCCGACACTGATGCCAACCACCAGAATAATGGCTGCAAGGCTGGCAAGCAGCAGGCCCAGAGTGATCAGGGCCCGCCGCATTGCATAGCCAGACTGGCTGGTCTCAAGCACGACGCTCACCGCAGGCCGAGCGCCTTGAGCTGCTCAGCCACCTGTTCGGCGCCGAAGATTGTGCGAACGGTCGGGTTCATGGCCTGTCCGTCCATGATCACCATCGCCTTGTTCTTGACAGCGGGCATCTGGCTCGTCGCCGGGTCTGTGGTCAGGAACTTGATCTTGGCCTCGGCCTTGTCGAGTTCCCAGCGGTTGCGGTCAACGCGCGCGACCACGATCACATCCGGGTTGGAAGCGATGATGCTCTCCCAGCCAAGCGCCGGAGACTCGGCTTCCGACTGAATGGCGTTGGTGCCACCTAGGACGTCGGCGATGAAGCCGGAAGCGCTGTACTTTCCACCCAGATAGGCATCTGCGGACGGCGACGGGCTGGAGAACCAGAACACGTAGGACAGCTTCTTGCCATCCTTGGGGGAACCGGCGCGCAGATCGGCTTCACGCTTCTTCAGATCGGCGATCAGGGCCTGGCCCTTCTCCTGCACGTCAAAGATCTGGGCGAGCTCCTCGATCTCCTTGAAGAGCGTGTCCATCTGCCAGAGTTCAGAGCGGTCGCCATAGCCGAACTTGTCCTTGGCAGCGCCTTCCGCGACGCAGGTGCTGGGCGACAGGTAGACCGGTATCTCCAGCTTTTCAAAGTCTTCGCGCTTTGCAACCTTGCTTGAGGCGCCGATCAGGCTCGGCAGGGCGGCGGTCACAAAGTCCGGGTTTTCTGCCAGAATAGATCTCGAAAGTTGGAAACTCGACTGTCAGCACCTTCACCTTGGCATTTGCTTCCTCAAGCTGAGGCAGGACCTTGTTCGGCCAGAAGGCGGTGCCAACCATCTTGTCCTCAAGGCCGAGCAGCAGCAGGATTTCCGCGCTGTTCTGGCCAAGGCCAACGGCCCGCTCCGGCGCCTTGGTGAAGGTGACCTGCACGCCGCAGTTTTCAATGGTGAGCGGATACTGGGTCTGTGCGGCAGAGGCTGCCGTTACCGTGGCGGCAAGGGAAGTGATGACGCATGATGCGATCAGAAGGGATTTCATAGGCTGTTCCGGAACGGGATGTTGAAGCTGGCGCCTTATAGCCGCACGCATCAGCTCAAACAAGACTCTGGAACTCATATTTTGGTGCAGCCATGCTGCCCCTTCGTTGTTTCTCCATTGCCACGGTTTTGCCAAGAGGCTGTCTCGCAGCGGAAAAAGCCCTGTGAAACCTATGGTTTAACCTGATCTTGGTTTCACCGCATTGGCGGCGTCTGATTGAGGCCGGCCGCGAACACGCGGCGCAGGGCGGAAAGCATGAGCCCCGCAAGCAGGAACCTTGAAGCAGGAGCGAGGAGCAGGCATGACGGTTTCACCGGCAGTGATGGCTGGAGTGCGGTTCGGGTTCGGTCTTGCGCCGGGCGACAGGCCGGATGGTGATCCGGACGCGCTGCTGGAACAGTTGCGCCGGGCACAGGACGAGAAGCTGCTGTTTCCCCGTGAAGGCCTTGAGATGCGCAAGAAGAGGATCCGGCAATACCGGAGCGTGCGCCAGGATCTGACACAGCGTATGAAGAATGGTGAAGCGCTGGGAGAGCAGGAAAAGGCGCTGAACCGCGACGTGACAGCCAGCTTCGACGCTGACGCTTCTGGCAGGATTGCCCAGGCAGCCGGCTCTTCTTCCGGCTTTCAGGAACGGTTGGCAAGCTTCTGGCTCAATCATTTCACCGTCAGCGCCAGCAAGTCGACGGAGATGCGCCTGATCGTGCCGCTCTATGAGGCAGAGGCGATCCGTCCCAATCTGTCCGGGCGTTTTGCAGATCTGCTCAAGGCGGCGTCGTTGCACCCGGCCATGCTTATGTTTCTGGACCAGGCGCACTCTCTGGGGCCGAATTCGCGGCGGGCACAGAAACGGGGAGGCGGGATAAACGAGAATTTTGCCCGCGAGGTGATGGAACTGCACACTCTGGGCGTCAACTCTGGCTACAGCCAGACGGATGTGCGCCAGCTTGCGCTGTTGCTGACCGGCCTTGTCTTTGATCGCGACGAGGTGCAGGCCGGATTTGACCCCAGCAGGGCGGAGCCGGGCCAGTTCGATGTTATGGGCAAGACCTACAAGCGCGGTGAGGGCGTCTTCGACATCTCAGAAACCGTGCTGGAGGACCTGGCATCGGATGAACGCACCATGCGCCACGTCAGCACGCAGCTTTTCACGCATTTCATCAGCGAGACACCGGATGAGCACACCATTGCCGCCATGGTGAAGGCGTGGAAGGCAAAGGACGGCGAGTTGACGGCTGTTTACCGGGCCATGCTGCAGAGCAAGGCTGCCTGGGAAGAGCCTGGTCAGAAGTTCAAGAAACCGTTCGATTACATCGTCTCCAGCCTGCGGGCGGCGGGGCTGACGCGGCCAGATGATCTGCTCAACGATGAGGACAGGCCGCGCGGAGCCTTTGATCTGCCGGATGGAGCGCCGCAGCAACTTGCCATGGCCGGGCAGGATGACGACGACCAGAACCGGCGCGGCATGGAGGGCAGGAAGGAGGATGGGCGCGACCGGCCTTCCCCGCCGCAGATGAAACATTCGCTCGCCCGGCAGGCAGCGCAGATGACTGCTGCCCTTGGTGAGCCGGTATGGCGGCCAAGCGATGCGGCAGGTTTCAAGGACCAGAGCGCTTACTGGTTCAACCCGGCCCAGCTTTCCATGCGCATCGAGTGGGCGAGGCGCCTCGCACGGCGCATCCCCGGCAAACCGGACCCGCGCGGCTTCGCCAATGAGGCCCTTGGGGATCTGGCGCGAGACAGCACGCTGCAACTTGTCTCCCGCGCCCCAAGCCGTCAGGCCGGATTGATGCTGGTGCTGGCTTCACCCGAATTCAACAGGAGATGAGCTGATGGCTGGCAAGCTGACTGGATTGACCCGGCGCGGGTTCCTGGGCTCTGCCTGTTGCGCGGCGGCAGCGCCGCTTCTCACGCCTCTGGCGCTCGCTGCAATGCCGGGAGAAAACCGCTTCGTTGCCATCATCCTGCGCGGGGCGATGGATGGGCTGGATCTGGTGCAGCCGGTTGGCGACAAGGCCTTCGCGGGTCTGCGGCCCAAATTGGTGGAAGCCTCGGCGCCGGAGCTGATCCCGCTGGACGACTTTTTGGCCTGCATCCCGCGGCAGCGTCATTGATGCCCTTGTGGAAGGCGGAAGAGCTGGCCTTCGTTCATGCTGTTTCAACTCCATACCGCAACATCCGCAGCCACTTCGACGGTCAGGACATTCTGGAAGCGGGCGGGACGGAAGGTGCAGCGCGAACCGGCGGATGGCTCAACCGGACGCTGTCGCTCACCGGCGAACCCTTGAAGGCAATCAGTGTCAGCAGTGCGCAGGAAATGATCCTGTCCGGAGCCAATCCGGCAGACGTGTGGTCGCCGCGTTCTGATGTGTCTCTGGCGCAGGATGAGCTGGCTTTTCTGGTCAAACTCTACGAGCGTGACCCGGCGTTTTCGGAGGCGCTGAAACAAGCAGTCGGCATCGACAGCTTCACCGATGCCCTCTACGCGGAGGAAAAGCGCAACGGCAGTGTTGTCCAGGTCGCCAGGATGGCGGGAGCGCTGCTGAAGGATGAGTACCGTATCGCCAGCTTCTCCATCACCGGATGGGATACCCATGTCCAGCAGGCGCAGGATTTCGCGAGCGCCGTGCAGGATCTTTCGGCGGCCATTCTGTCTCTTCGTGAGGCGATGGGGCCGAAGGTGTGGGGCAAGACGGCGGTGGTTGCCATGACCGAATTCGGCCGCACCGCGCGCCAGAACGCCAACAATGGCACGGATCACGGTACCGGCGGCTGCTGTGTCATTGCAGGCGGTGCCATCCGGGGTGGCAAGGTCTATGGCCGCTGGCCGGGACTTGGTGAAGGGAACCTGCTGGACGATCGCGACCTCAACCCCACCGGGGATGTCCGTGCCGTGGCTGCAGCTCTTCTCGGCCAGCAGTTCGGCATCAACGCCTCCGTGCTGACGAACACAGTGTTCCCCGGCCTTGAGTTGGGTGATCGGCCCGGCTTCATCTGACCCTGCACCAGTCAGTACCGGCGCCTGCTGAAATGATTTTTTCGGGTGATTTTCAGCCCTCATTCCCGAAACGGTCTAGATCTCGCGTGTGGCTGGGTGCCTTGTGGGCAAACGGAAAATCAATTTTCAGCTTGTCTTTTTCAATCCTTCGAAAGGGCGGTCTCCGGGCCGCCCTTTTTCTTGCATCTCGTGCCGAGTGCTTCCGTTTGAAGCTCTTTCCGCAACGTATTCCCCATTTGGGGGATGAACATGACGCCTCTCCCTGTTGAGATGCCTTCCGGGCAGTCCGGTTCGTGAAAAGAACCGGGTGAGTGTGGTTTCTCCGGGCTGGAGCTTGGGCACATCCGGCACGGAGCGGGACGGAAAGCATGACGGCAAGGCAACAGAGCGGCTCCGGCGCGGATATGACGCCGGATACAGAAGGCGCGTTCCTTTCGAGTAATATTGCCAGAGCCATCCGGCGGTGCGTTGTGGTGGCAGTGATTGCGGGGGCAGCAGTATTCCCCGCCGCTCCCTCCCTTGCGCAGTTCGCGACAGGTGCCGTGTTTGACGAGCAGGTTTATGGGGCCGTGCCCAAGGGAGCGCCCATGGCACGGGGCAACTACGCGTCCCTGCCGCCTCGCGTGTCGCTGAAGGCTTTTGCTCCCACGCCGGGCGATCAGGGCCGGCAGGGCAGCTGTGTCGGATGGGCCTCTGCCTATGCCGCACGCACCCTGAGTGAGGCCAGGCGTCTGGAGATGACGTCCCGGAACGACATCAACCGCAGCGTTTTCTCGCCGGCCTTTATCTATAACCAGATCCGCCAGGGCGGCTGCGATGATGGTTCGCTGCCCGCTGATGCGCTGGAACTGATGGCAGAGGACGGGGTGCCGCTGCTGCGCGATTTTCCCTACACGGACAAAAGTTGCAGCGCCCGTCCGGGGCCGGAGCATCTGAACCTTGCAGCCTCCTACCGTATCGGCGGTTACAAGCGCCTGTTCGACCGGCGCTCCAACGCAAAGCATGTGGCGGTGCGCCGGGCGCTGGCCAATGGCAATCCGGTCGTTATCGGCATGCTTGTTTCAGATGCCTTCATGGGCTCGGGCGAGCGCTATATGCGCGGCAGCGAGGACATCGCCCTGCGGGACCGCCGCGAACTTGGCGGGCATGCCATGGCGGTGATCGGCTACGACGATGCGAAGTTCGGCGGGGCTTTTGAGCTGATCAACAGCTGGGGCACCGACTGGGGCAACGGAGGCTTCGTCTGGGTCTCCTATGACGACTTCAATGCCTTTGTGATGGAGGGCTTCGAGATGATCCCGCCGCAGCCGCCGGAGCCTGAAAAGGTGGTGGATATGGGCGGCAGCCTGCGGCTCATCCATATCTCGGGCAAGGAGTTGCAGGTTTCACGGCGCGGCGAGACCTCGCAGCTGACTGATCCCATGCCGTCGGGCACGCGCTTCCGGGCGGAAATTTCCAGCAGAACCGGCGGCTATATCTACGTTCTGGGCGGTGATAGTGCCGGGCGCTACGTGGAGCTTTTCCCGAGAAACCGTGGCCTCAATCCCAGGGCAGAGGCGGGTAATGCGCTGCTTGTGCCGGGGCCAACGGAGGATTTCTTCACCCGGCTGAATGATGACACCGGACGGGATCACTACATCGTGCTGTTCTCGCGTGAGCCGCTGGACGCCAGCGCCATTGCCGGGCGGATGAACTCTGGCCGGGCGGGTCCGTTGCCGCGTCTGGAGGCGGCGCTGGGGTCAGCTCTCGTTCCGGAAAAAGACATCAAACGCGAGGGGCCGCTCTCCTTTGACGCTGCGAGTGGAGAGGCCACGGTGGTGCCGCTGATCGTCGATATCGAGCATGTGGCGCCCGAGCAGAACATGCAGGATCGCACCGCGCCAAGGCTGGTGGTGTCGGAACCTGCCGCTGATGAACTGGAGGTCATTGCCGGTCAGGCGGCGGTCCGCCGTATCTCTGAACCTTCCTTCTTGCTGAAAGGAACTGCGCAGGATGAGGGGCTGATCCAGTCTGTCACCATTGCAGGCGCCCTTTCATCGAAATTCTCCTCACGCGGGCCATTTGAGGCCAGCGTTGAAGTGCCTGCGGATGGCAATGCCCATCCCGTGACGATTGTTGCTGTCGACGCTGCCGGCAACCGGTCCGAGACAACAATAGAGGTGCAGGTGGCCCCATGATTCAGACCAAAGCACCCCGGACCGTTTCTTTTTCCAAGCTCTTCCAGCCCAGCCGGAGCCAGAACTGCATGACCCGTCTTCTTTCCGCGCTTGCCGGTGCGAGCCTCCTTCTCGCCATGCCCTTTGCTGGTGGTGCCGCTGTTGCGCAAGGCGTCTCTCCCTATCAGGGGCTGGAGCCGGAGCAGCTGCTGGACCTGAGCCTTGAAATCCCGGGCCGGTTTGAGCGCTCGGCCATGCGCAAGCACCTGGCCGATGCCTTCCCGGACACTCCGGAGGGGCTGTTTGCCCGGACCTGGATCAAGGACCGCAACTACGCTGACCGGCAGGAGGTGATCGCCGATTATCTGAAGGTCATCGATCAGCGGCCTGATCTTTCCACAGCCTATCTCTACCTTGGTCTCACCTATGAAGAGGTCGATGATTTCGGCCGTACCCGGGAGGTGTATGAAAAGGGTCTGAAGGCTGCTGGCTTCGACATCGATCTCATCCGTAATCTCTATTTTCTTCTGAAGGGTGAGCTGAAACAGCCGGCCGAGGCCGAGGCTTTCCTGCAAGGTATTGAGCGCGACTTCGGCAAGCGCGATGGCGCGGTGACCTTCATCCGTGCCATCGCCGCCCAGTCAGATGGCGAAGCGGAAAAAGCCGAAGAACTGTTTGAAGCCGCTTTGAAGGAAGGAGCGCCGTTCGAGGCCCTGAAACGGCTAACAGAGCTCCGGATGACACGGCTGGAGCGCAGTGGTGCCAAGGCTGAGACCCGCGCTGCCGCACTTAAGCCTGTGCTGGACTATGCCGTGGCAGAGCGCAGCGCCGAAGCACTGCTTTTTGCGGCAGGTGAACTCAAGGACCGCTTCAACGCCCGCCAGCAGGCCATGGAGTTTTATGAGCAGGCCTATGCCATGTCCAATGTGGCGGAAGCTGCGCTGGATGGCTTCGAGATGATGGCCAGCTACGACTTTGACCGCAGCTATACCCTGTTGCAGAAGGCCTATCAGGATCTGCCGCAAGTCAGCCAGGTGGCCACGTCCATGTGCTGGGCCAATTTCGCCTTTGCGCTCAAGCCGGAGCAGGCTCTGGCTTATTGCCGCGAAGGTGAAGCCAAGGCTGTGCTCGTTGAGTACAGGCACAAGGCTGTGCGCCAGACTGCCGACCTGCTGGAGACAGCGGGGCGCATGGATGAAGCGGAATCTGCCCTGAAGGCGGCTCTGGATGACACCCCGTCAAGCCGGAAGTACTCGATTCTGGCAGAGCTGGTGAAGAACCGGATCTGGGCTCAGGACTATGCGAAGGCTCGAGCCTATCTGGACGAGGTGTCAGGCGCCAAGGGTCTCAGCGGCACTTGGCTGGCGCTTTGGCAGCAGCGTCTCGGTATTGCGGAGGCGCTGGAAAACGAGCGGCAGGCCTTCCTGAAGGCGAGATCCGTTCCTGAAGGACTGGGAAACCCGTATCGGAGCCAGCCTGACGCTGGCTGTGGAGTTCGAGACGAACTCGGACGTGATCCGGGCGGACACCTATCCGGCACTCGATAAGGCGGCTGCAGCACTCAATGCACCGGGCGGAGAGAAATATGTCTTCCTCATCGAAGGGCATACGGACAGCCGCGGGTCTGACGAAATCAATCTGCCGCTGTCTGCCCGCCGCGCCCAGGCCGTTGCTGCCTATCTGGAGACACGTCACGGCATCCCGGCAAGCCGTTTGCGGACTGCTGGCCACGGCGCGGGCCAGCCTATTGCGGGCAATGACAGCGAAGCAGGGCGTCAGCGCAACCGGCGTGTCGAGGTCCGGCCCTATGGCAATGTCAGCGAGCCGGAAATCGCAGTCACAGGCAGGCTTGACGCCGGAGGGCTGCAACTTGCGCCAGGCGGGCGTCTCGCGGCAACAGGCTTTGAGCCTGTGCAGCTCTGGGATCTGCAGCAGAAGGTGAAACTGCGGGACTTCTACCGGGGCGGATATCATCGAGCCTTCTCGCCCAACGGCCGGTACTTTGCCACGATCTCGACCTATACAGAGGTCAGCGGCAGCAAGTCCTTTGTGCTTTATGTCTACGACACAAAGACCGGGCATGCGGTGGCGCAGGTTCATGGCGAGGTTGAAATTGCCAAGTTTGCCTGGAGCCCTTACAGCGATGAACTGGCCTACACGGATGGTGAGGGTTTCCTCAGGGTCTACAATGTGCAGTCCCGCAGCCAGCGCGCATTCACCCGCCTGAGCAGCACGCGGATCAGTGGGCCACTGGTCTGGCTGGCCGGCAGCGGCAAGATCGTGGCGGGGCAGGCACAGCGGGAAGGCATCAGGATCTTTGACGGGCAGACGCTTCAGATGGAGCGTCATCTCCCCGGAGTGGACTGGCCTCACGCCATGGCGGCGAGCCGTGACGGCCGCTATGTGGTGGCTATCGACAACCGGCGCCAGATGGTGATCTGGGATGCGCTTGACTGGAGTGTGGTTGCCTCCAGCCGGGTGCCGGTCATTCCCAACAATATTGCTGTGCATCCCTCCCGGCCATTGGCTGTCATGAACGATACCTTCAACAGTGAAACGGGCTTGATGCTGGTGGACCTGTCTGACGGACAGATCCTTGCAAAGCGCAAGGGTGCGCAAGACATTTTCCTGTCTTTTACGCCCGATGGAAAGCGCATTGTCGCAGGCAGCGGCAGCTCCGTGGAATGGCTTGATGCAGCCTCTCTCGAGCCCGTGGCGGAAATGACCGGCCTTGCCCCTGAGGGACGGGGTATCTCAACAGACAAGACGAATGCACTGCTTGTCTCGCGCGACAGCTCTGCCAGCCACGTCTGGGACCTGACGACAGGCCAGCGCGTGCATACCTTGCAGGCAGCCTCCAAACTTGGCTGGAGGGCGCTGGAGAAGGATGGATCGCGCCAGTTCATGGTGGATGCAGACAACCGGGTCGTCACCTTCAGCACGCAGGACTTCCGGGAAGACGTGGTGGAGGAACTGGGGTTCAATGTCCAGTTCGTCAGGACCAGCGACAAGTATGTGGTCTTCGCCGGTCAGCCGACAGGCAAGACGGATTCCCGGACGGGCGTTCTGGAAGTACGGGAGCGTCCTTCCTTGCGGAAGCTGTCGCGCATCGAGTTCGACTTCGTCACCAGCCGCTTGCGCTATGACAAGAGCTACGAGACGTTGGTGAATGACATTTCCATCAGTGATGTGGATGGTTTGATCGCACTTGCGACTATCTGGCAGGACGGTTACGGCCACGGCTGGACCAATGGCAAGACCGTCCGTGTCTATGACATTGCCTCCGGACGCGAAACCAAGGTCATCAACCTGAACAAGGAAGTGCGGGACCTTTCGTTCCGGGATGAGGAACCCGGAAAGCTGCGTGTTCTGGAGGTCGCAGGCGGCTGGCGGATCTACGATGTAGCGAGCGGGCGGTATGAGAAATGGGAGGCAGACAACGGCCTCTGGACGCGCAAGCTGGATGATGGCCGGACGATCGAATGGTCGCGTGATCTTCTGAAACTGGGAGACCGGACAGCCTTCTTCCGGGGCACCCTGCGTGACATTGAGGTTCTGGAGCCGCGCAATCTTCTCGTCGCCATGACCTCGGGCAACGAACTTGTCTACTTCGATCTCAGGACGCTGGATCGCCAGCTGACCGTGGTGATCAAGAACGGCAATGAGTGGATTGCTTATGCGCCCAGCGGTGAGTTCACGTCCTCACTCGGCGGAACAGACGGCGTCTTCTGGTCTCTGGGGGACAACTACCTGCCCTTTGACGCCCTGAAGCAGCGTTTTGAGCGGCCGCGTGTCATTCAGGAACGTCTGAGCCGGCTGACCGGGGAGGGAGGTTCGCCCTCCGTGCCCGAGACGCCGCAGGTGGAGCCAGAACTTTTCGAGGCACCTTACAAGATGTCCGTGGATGGGCCGCTGAAAGCAGCCACCGGCGAAGACAGCTTCATCCTGAAACTGCGCATCGAGAAGACGGATGCCAGCCTGCCTGATCCGGAGCTTGTGTATACGCTCAACGGCCGGCCGATTCCGCGCGGGCGTGGATTCGATGAAGAGCCGGTCTATGAGGGCGGCGAGGTGATCGGCACGTCGCGTCAGTTCAAGCTGCAGGAGGGCGTCAACGTCATCGAGGCCAGCATCGCCTACAGGGATGCAAAGATCCTGACCCAGCGGCTGGAAATCACCCGCAAAGTCGAAGCGAAGCCGCAGAAGCGGGCCTCCAACGTGCAGCTTTGGTTCTTTGGTGTCGGTATCTCGGACTATGAGATTGCCACTCAGAACCTGGAATATGCCCACAAGGATGCGCTGGAACTGGAAAAGGCCTTCAAGGCGCAGGAAGGCGTGCTTTACGGCAAGGTCAACACGCGGGTTCTGGTCAATGATCAGGCAACCGAGCGCAACATCCGGGTGGAGATGAACGACTTCCTGCGGCAGGCCTCTGCCGAGGATGTGATCGTGCTCTTCATCGCCGGGCATGGTGTGCAGGACAACGAGCAGCAGCTCTATCTGATCACCCATGACGGCGACATGCAGCGGCCTTACACGGGCATGCAGGTGGACAAGTTCCGCGATTTCCTGGAGGGCCGCCCGGTCAACCAGAAGGCCGTGTTCCTGATGGATATCTGTCATGCGGGTACGGTTGGACCGCGCAAGCGCGGGCGCGTGACGGCTGAAGATGCGGTGAAAGCGCTGACGGAAGGCACTGGCACCATTGTGGTTGCTTCATCAACCGGCGCGCAGTCCTCGCTGGAGGATGAAAGCTACCGGGGCGGCCATGGTGCCTTCACGGCTGCTCTTCTGGAAGGGCTCGACGGGGAAGCAGACCGCAATGCCGGTGATGCCAACGGCTTCACCAGCATTCAGGAACTCATCAGTTACACCTCCCGCCGTGTGCCGCAACTGACGGATGGGGCACAGCATCCGACCATTCCGAGATCGGAAAATGTGCTCGATTTCCCCGTGGCTCAGGCCAACTGAACTGCTTTGCGGCGCAGGCGTCACAGCCTGTGCCGCAAGGCCCCGGAATTTTGCCGAACGCCGCAGTGGCGGGAGGCACATTCATACTTGGAAGTACTTTTCAGTTGATCGGAAGGGCGGCTCTTGCCGTCCTTCCTTTTTGTTACCGCAAGGCAACCAGGCAGAAGCGTTCCAGCCGCGAGATGAGTGCTTTCTGGCTGCTGACGCCGCACTTTGCCATGGCAGACTTTAGCTGTTTGCGTGCCGTATCGAGCTGGATTCCTTGCCTGCTTGCGTGATCATCCAGCCCTGTGCCTGCGGAAATTGCCTCAATCACCCGGCATTCGGCGGGCGTCAGCCCGAAAAGCGCGCCAAAGCGGCCGATTTCTGCGGCGCTGATTGCCAGACCCGGATTGATGGGCGTGAGCAGCATCAGCAGGGCCGGGGCCGTGAACATTGGAAACTGTTCGAGAATTGGCGCCGCCGAGAGCAGGCGTACGGCCGCCATGCCGAGTGTCTCGGGGTTTTCGGCGAGAAAGCTTGCGGATCCCGCGCCGCCTCCGTCCTGCAGCTCCTGCAAGGCGCGCTGCCAGGCCATTTCACTGTTCCGGTGCCGGAAGGCGACAGTGCCCTGGCGCACCGAGATGAGACCATTTGAAAACTGCTTCTCGGCAAGTGCATTGGCGAACAGCACCCGCCGGTTCAGGTCCAGCACCGCGACACCCTTGCCATCATGGGCAAACAGATCAGCCAGCATCTGCCGTTGCAGCTGCAGCTGAATGTTGATCGTATAGAAGCTGAGGGCATTGCGCAGATGCGGGAGCAACCGGGCCAGTTTCGTCAACTGATCGGTCTCGAACGGGTCCGCATCATTCTGCGGCGCTATGCCGACACCCATGAGCAGCGGACCGCTGGACAGGTTGGCTAGCGCGAGATTGCGCATGCCGTTTCCGGCCAGGATTTCATTGTAGACCGTATCCTGCCGCTTCTCTTCTTCGCTGAGCACATCCTGCTCCAGAAGGATCTTGCCGACCTGGGCAGCCGCAACGCGCGGTACCCTGCGGTCAATGGCGAAATAGTCACCGAGATAGCGGGCGTAGGCCGTATCATCACCCCGGACGAAATGCTCAATGACGGGTGGGGCTCCGGGCTTGTCCAGCACGACAAGGTTCACAGAAGATCCTCCTGTGAAGTCTGAAAATCCCGCGAGAGCCGTAGCCCAAAGGTCAGGATTCATGGCTGCATCGAAGAAGCTGTCCCGAACCTTGATGAATTCCGTGTCTTGATCGTCCATGCAAGGTCCCCCGTCTTGCTGGCTGATGCGCAGAATGATCTGATCACAGATCAGAGAGGACTTTTGCCGCTACGAAAAGCGATGTCCAGCATTTATCCGAGACTTGATGGACTGTTCTTAACGCCCTGAATTGGCTCTGCTTCAGAGAACTCAAAGAAAGCGCGAATGACCGGGGTCATCCGCGCCGAGGTGCGTCTTGGGAGGACTTTGAAAAAGGCCCGGACTTGCCGGCGAGGCCGGTGCCCGTGCTCTTCTTGTTGTGGCGGTCCTCGGACCGCCGGGGTTTCTGGCGGGTGTTGCCACCCGCCTCAATCGTCAGGCAGCCGGAACGGTGACCGTGGCGCCGTTTGCCGCTGCAACGCCATTGATGATCAGCCTGCGCTTCTCACCGGCCGGAAGGATCACCTTTGCCTCTGTCCAAGCCGGGGCATAGGCGCCCGTGCGGGAGAGGGTGAGGTTGATGCTGTCTGCATCGCTGCTCAGTTCCATGCGGATCAGGGCATGGTTGCCGTCCAGCGCGTTGGCGGCAAAGCCGTCGTCTGCATATTCATGACTGACGCTCGACGCGGCGCCCTGTGCCGGGAAAATGGCGAAGGTACGCGCCGTGTCCTTGCGGCTGTCGGCGCGGGTGAGGCCTTCGGCCAGTGGCAGCACGCTGCCGGCGCGCACGAACAGCGGCATGGAGCCAAGCGTAACGGGCATGGTGAGTTCCCGACCGCCTGCATGCCACTCGCCAGTCCAGAAGTTCCACCAGCCGGCGCCATTCTCCGGCAGATAGAGCGTGCGTGATGCGGCGCCCTTGTCCATGACGCTCGCCACCAGCAGGTCCCGGCCGATCAGGAATTCGTCGCTTTCGGCGAAGGTGCGTGCGTCACCCTCGTGGTCGAGGAAGGTGGGGCGAAGCATCGGCTCGTCAGCCGTCACTGCCGCATGCAGCACCGTGTAGAGGTACGGCAGCATGCGGTAGCGGAACTTGATCGCATCACGGATGTGGTCCGTCACCTCCGGGAACATCCAGGGCTCGTTGACCGTGCGGTCGTCGTTCCAGGAATGGATGGTGAAGCGCGGATGGAAGATGCCGTTCTGCACCCAGCGCACGAACAGCTCCGGCTCGGGACGCGGACCGGCAAAGCCGCCCACGTCGTGGCCGATGTTGTAGAGGCCGGAGAGCGACATGCCGAGGCCCATGCGGGTGTTGTAGCGCACGGTCTCCCAGGCGGTACGGTTGTCACCAGACCAGGTCTGGGCATAACGCTGCAGCCCCGGTGCACCGGAACGGGAGATGAGATAGGGGCGCACATCCGGCTGGTGGCGGACTTGTGCCTCGTAGCTGGCGCGGGTCATCAGCACCGGCATCAGCGGACGGATCAGGCCAATGTCGATGGTCTCGCCAAAGCCGTTGCAGCGGGCGTGGCTGTCCCAGATCTCGTATTCGTTGTTGTCGTTCCAGGTGGAGTTGATGCCGTAGCCGAGCAGTTTCTCGGTTACGTTCTGCTGCCACCAGGCAATGGTTTCCGGGTTGGTGAAGTCGAGGTGCGCGCCCTCGTCATCCCAGAACACCGAACGGGCGGGCGTGTCGCTCTCGCTGTCGAGAACGAAGAGCTTCTTCGCCGTTACATCCGCGAACATCGGGTGGTCCTGCAGCAGGCAGGGCTTGATGTTGGCCGCAAGATGCAGACCGGCGGCGGCGAACTTCGCCGACATGCCGGCCGGGTCCGGCACCTTGTCCGTGTTCCAGTTGAAGACGTAGCGCTTCAGCCCGATGGAGGTGTAGCCCGAGGACAGCTGGAAGCTGTCGCAGGGGATGTCATGCTCTTCCACCAGCCGGACAAAGCCCTCCAGCTGCTCCTGCGCGTTCGGAGCATCGGTGTAGTGCATCGTCGAGCCGGAATAGCCGATGGTCCACAGAGGCGGGAAGGCGGTGCCGCCGGTGAGGCGGACGTTGGCCTTGACCACATCCAGAACCGAGGGGCCCCAGCTCATGTAATAGTCGAGGTCGCCGTCTTCGGCGCGGTAGGCGCGGTAGGGCTTGTGGTAGTTGTCCAGCTCGTTGCCGAGATCGAACCAGCTGCCTGCCAGGTTGTCGTAGAAAATGCCGAAGGCGCCGGCCGAGGGTGTGCGGGTGATGCTGAAGGGCCAGTGCTTGTAGAGCGGGTCCGTCGAGCGGGCGTCATAGCCCATGGCATCGAGGTTGCGCATTTCGAAGCGGCGGCCGGAACGCTCCACATCGCCTGACTTCTCACCAAGGCCGTAGACCCGCTCGCCGGTCTTGCGCAGCAGGAAATGGGCATGGGCGTGGGACTTCACGTCCAGCAGATAGGCGCCGGTCGGGCGGTCTTCGGCAAAGACGAGGAAACTGCCATCGGCCTGCTTCGCTTCCCACACGAAGGTAAGCGGCTTCGTGATGGTGAGGCGAAGCTTGTCCGTGGTGAGGACGATGCCTGCATCGCCATTGTCCGTCAGCTTGAAGGCCGGACAGGTGAAGCCGGAAAGGTCACGTCGCGAGCGGCCTTCCCACGGGGTTTCGCAAGGCGCGGCCGTGCCTTCCGGCTTGGGAGCCACGGTCCAGCTGCGGCCGAGGCGGAAGCCGCCGTTCTTGCGCAGCTGCACGCGGAACAGGGCGTCTTCCAGCACTTCCACGGTCATGACGTGGCGGCCTTCAATCGACAGCTCGATGCCAGCCTCGATGGAGCGGGTGAGAGTAAATGTCTCAAGCGTTTTCATGAGATGTCTCCAGCGTCAGCCAGCATAACCCAGCAGCAGGCGCGGCAGCGCAAGGCTCAGGTCTGGAACGTAGGTGATCAGCAGCAGCACGGCGAGCTGCATGGCCATCATCGGCAGCAGCGGGCGGATGACGCGGGCGATGGACACCTTTGCGACCGAACAGCCGACGAACAGCGCCGAGCCCACTGGCGGAGTGCAGATGCCGATGCACAGGTTGAAGGTCATCATCACGCCGAAATGCACCGGGTCCATGCCGAGGTCCTTCACCACCGGCAGGAAAATCGGCGTGAAGATCAGCAGTGCAGGCGTCATGTCCATGAACATGCCGACGATCAGCAGCGCAATGTTGATGATCAGCAGCAGCACCAGCGGATTGTCGGAGAGCGACAGCAGCAGGTCGGACACCGTGAAGGGAATATCGGCAAAGGCCATCACACGGGACATGGCGATGGAGCAGCCGATCATCAGCAGCACGATGGACGTTGTGACGGCCGACTCCAGGAAGATGCCCGGCAGATCCTTGAGGCCGATTTCGCGGTACCAGAAGAGCGCGAGGATCAGCGTGTAGACTACGGCAACAGCGGAGGCTTCCGTGGCGGTGAAGGCGCCGCCGATGATGCCGCCCATGATGACGACGATGAGGCCCAGCGGCAGAATTGCGTCACCGGTCTTGCCGGCCACTTCTTTCCAGCTCGGACGCGGCGCGACAGGGTAGCCGCGCTTCTTTGCCACGATGCCGGCGATGATCATGATGCCAAGGCCCATGAGAATGCCGGGCACGTAGCCTGCAACGAACAGCGCCGCGATCGAGGTGCCGCCAGAAATCAGCGAGTAGACGATGAAGGTGGTGGACGGCGGAATCAGCAGGCCGGTGGGGCATGAGGCGATGTTGACGGCTGCCGAGAAGGCCGGATCATAGCCTTCCTTCTTTTGCAGCGGAGACATCACGCCGCCAACGGCAGCGGCAGCCGCCACGGCAGAGCCGGAGATGGCGCCGAACATCATGTTGGCCAGCACGTTGCAGTGGGCGAGCGAGCCCGGCAGGCGGCCACCAAGCACCTTGGCGAACTCGATGAGGCGCAGGGCGATGCCGCCGCGGTTCATGATGTTGCCAGCCAGAATGAAGAAGGGCACCGCCAGCAGGGTGAAGCTGTCGAGGCCCGAGGCCAGCTGCTGCGCCGTGTTGAAGATCGACTGGTCGTAGGTCAGGAAGAGGGTGAAGGTGACGACCGTTGCAATGCCGATGGCGAAGGCGACAGGCACGCCAATGAACATCAGCAGAAAAAAGGCGCCAAACAGGGTGAGGGCGCTGATCAGTTCGCTTTCCATGATGGATTATCCTTGGCCCTGGTCAGTGCCGGCAGTTGCATCGGCCTCAAGATCTTCAACGGGGTCATAGCGGCCGGTGATGAGGCCTGCTGCAAATTCGGCGCAGTAGAGCAGCATCATGCCGCCGGACAGAGGTACGGCAGCGTAGACATAGCCCATGGGCAGGCGCAGCGACGGGGTGACCTGACCGGAGGCGAGGGTCTTCTGCACAAGGGCAAGGCCGCCCTTGACCATCACGATGGCGGCAAAGGCCGCTATCAGTGCCGTCACGAGCAGGGCGAGAATGCGCGCGACCTTCGGGGAGGACATCTGCATCAGCACGTCGATGGCCAGGTGCTTGCGCTGGCCAAGGGTGTAGGCGGCGCCGATCAGGCCAATCCACATGAACAGGAATCTTGCGGTCTCGTCCGTCAGGGTGCTGGGCGTGCCAAGAATGTAGCGCGACACCACCTGCCAGACGACGCAGGCGACCAGAACCGCAAAAACTGCGGCGATGAACAGGCCCAGAGCGTGGTCTACGCGGGCTTTCAGTGCATGCATGGCTGCATGTCCTCCTCGTGGGGCAGGCAGCCTGCCCCGGTTTCCTCCCGGGACCTTTTGTGTCCCGGCCTGCCTTTCAATCTTGGTCTGCCGGTTTGCCTCACCGGTTGTCCGCTTGCCGGCATTTTGTCCTTGCCCTGATGAGCAAACTGGACCTGCGGCGCTTTGATGCGGTGGTTCATACCGCTTCTGCTGACAACTGTCCGAGTGTCGAAAACCACAGACAATGCCCGGAAAAGAGGCGTTTTGCCCCTTTATCCGGCTGGCCAGAGAAAGCCTATTTCCGGTAATTGGTCAACCAATTTTCAAAATCGGTTGACATTGGCTGTGCTTTGACGAAATTTCTGGTCGCGCGCCGGGCCTTTTTGATCAACCAATCTGGTCGGAGGGTGCCGCCGGTTTCCGATGTGGCCGGCAGGGGAGGTTCCTCGCCGCGCGCATCCTTCAAGTATCATCGGGAGGTAATTTGACATGCGTATGACCTATCGTCTCGGCGCGCTGGCTGGTGCAGCCCTGCTGGCTTTTTCCGCAACTGCCGACGCCCGCACCCTGAAGCTCAACCACAACAACCCGGAAGACCATCCGCTGCACAAGTCGATGGAATTCATGGCCAAGCGCGTGGATGAACTGACCAACGGCGATCTCAAGATCCGCGTCTATGCGAATGCGCAGCTGGGCAACCAGCGCGAATCCATGGAAATGCTGCAGAACGGTTCGCTCGACATGGCCCGCTCCAACGCCAGCGAGCTGGAAGCCTTCGACGAATCCTACACCCCGTTGAACCTGCCGTTCCTGTTCAAGGATGAAGAGCACGCCTACAAGGTGTTCTCGGGCGAGATCGGTACCGACATCCTCGAGTCCTCGAAGGACAAGGGCTTCATCGGCATCGCCTATTACGTCGAAGGCGCACGTTCCTTCTATGCGAACAAAGAAATCAAGACTCCGGCCGACCTGAAGGGCATGAAGATCCGCGTTCAGCCGAGCCCGACCGCGATCCGCATGGTCGAGCTGCTGGGTGCAAGCCCGACCCCGATTGCCTATGGCGAGCTGTACAGCGCTCTGCAGCAGGGCGTGGTTGACGGTGCCGAGAACAATCCGCTGGCACTGACCACCGCCCGTCACGGTGAAATCGCCAAGATCTTCTCCGAAGACGAGCACACCATGGTTCCGTCCGTCGTGCTGGTCTCCACCCAGACCTGGGACAGCCTGTCTGACGCCGAAAAGGCTGCTCTGAAGCAGGCTGCGCATGAGTCCATGGACCTGCACCGCACCAGCTGGAACGAGCAGGTTGCCGCTGGCAAGGCGCAGGCTGAAAAGGAAATGGGCGTGAAGTTCGTGGCTGTCGAGAAGGCTCCGTTCGCCGAAGCTGTGAAGCCGATGATCGAAGAGGCTTCTGCCAAGTCTCCGCGCGTTGCTGACCTCATCAAGCGCATTCAGGCCGCTGGCGAGTGACACAACCGGAATCCGGGTGCCCTGCACCCGGATTCTTCTTATGTTTCAGGGGAAGGTGTGTTGCGGTGCTACATCCTGCAGTTGACGTAAGGTAGCGGTTTGCAAGACACTTGAGCGATGAAGCAGACCGGCAGGAGGAGCAGGGCCATAGGTATGGGTCCTTGACGCCGGATGGAGGAATAAGATGATCGAGGCATCCGGCAGGCGGCGCTACGAGGAGGTGGCGGAGGCCTTGCGGCGGGAGCTGGCCGAGGGAAACTATCAGCCCGGCGACCGCATGAAGCCCGAGCGGCAGATTTCAGACGAGCTGGGTGTTTCGCGCTCAATCGTGCGTGAGGCAATCCTGAGGCTCGAAATCGAAGGCCTTGTCGATGTGCGCAAGGGCTCCGGCACCTATGTGGTGAAGGTTCCCGCCGGTGACGACACCGGCACGCGCGGAGACATCGGACCTTTCGAGTTGCTGCAGGCGCGGCAGGTGCTGGAAAGCTCCATCGCTGCCTTCGCAGCCACAACGGTGACCAAGGCCGACATTCTGCGCCTGCGCGAGGCGATGGAAATGGAACGCCGGGCCATCGCAGAAGACACGGGCGACTATTCCGGCGACGAGCTGTTCCATCATCTCATTGCCGAAGCCACCCAGAACAGCGTGCTGGTCGACATGATCGACGAGTTGTGGCGCAAGCGCGAACAAAGCCCCATGTGGGCCCGCCTGCATGCGCGCATTTTCGACCGGACCTACCGGCACCGCTGGCTGGAAGATCATCAGGCGATCCTCACCGCCCTGCAGTGCCGCGACCCGCGTGCGGCCCGCCAGGCGATGTGGCAGCACCTTGAAAACGTGCGCCAAACCCTGATGGAACTGTCCGATGTGGATGACCCGCAGTTCGATGGCTATCTGTTTGACAGCCGCCCCGCCGCAGCCGCCGTTTCCTGAGGGCGGTATGGCCGGGGCAGGAGTGAAGTACTGACGAAGGGCATTTGCCCGGCAACCCAAGTTTCCAGCCGGAGTTCCATTTGCTTGCGGCCACGCAAGGCTGGCAGTCCGGCTCCCGCCCCAAAAGACCCCAACCGCCTCCAATTGAGGAAACCCATCATGGAACAGACATGGCGCTGGTTCGGCCCGGCCGATCCCGTCTCGCTCGCAGATATCCGTCAGGCAGGTGCCACTGGCATCGTCTCCGCCCTGCATGACCAGCCGAATGGCACGGTCTGGCCGGTGGAGCGCATTCTTGAGCGCAAGGCCATGATCGAAGCAGCCGGGCTCACCTGGTCGGTGGTCGAGAGCATTCCGATCCATGAGGACATCAAGACTGCTGCGCCGGGCTGGGAGCGTTATGCCGAAGCCTGGGTGGCGAGCATGGTGAACCTTGCCCGCTGCGGCATCCGGACCATTTGCTACAACTTCATGCCGGTGATCGACTGGACCCGTACAGATCTGGCCTTCGAGCTGCCGGATGGTGCGCGCTGCCTTCGCTTTGATGCTGATGCCTTCGCGGCCTTTGATCTGTTCATCCTGAAGCGCGAAGGCGCAGAGGCTGAATACAGCGCGCAGGAAATCGAACAGGCCCGCGCCGCCCATGCCGCCATGAGCGAAGCTGATGTGGCCAAGCTGATGGCCAACATCATCGCCGGCCTGCCGGGCGCCGAAGAGAGCTATTCGCTCGACAGCTTCCGCGCCCGCCTTGCTACTTACGCTGAAGTCGATGCGGACCGCCTGCGTGCCAACCTTGCTGCCTTCCTGAAGATCGTGGTGCCGGTGGCCGAGAAGGAAGGCGTCGTGCTCGCCATCCATCCTGACGATCCGCCGCGTCCGCTGTTCGGTCTGCCGCGTGTGGTCTCCACCGCCGCCGACATGAAGGCGATTGCGGAGATGGTGGACAGCCCCTCCAACGGTTTCACCTTCTGCACCGGCTCTTACGGTGTGCGGCCGGACAACAATCTGGTCGAAATGTTCGAAACCCATGCAGACCGGGTGCATTTCCTGCATCTGCGCACCACCAAGCGGGAGGCTGATCCGCGCAGCTTCCATGAAGCCGCTCACCTCGACGGTGACGTGGACATGGTGGCAGTGATCAAGGCCGTGCTTCTGGCGGAGCGCCGCCGTGGTGTCGAATTGCCGATGCGTCCTGACCATGGGCATCAGCTGCTGGATGACCTGCGCAAGACCTCCAATCCCGGCTATCCGGCCATTGGCCGCCTGCGCGGCCTGGCCGAGTTGCGCGGCGTGGAGCACGCCATCCGCGCCTTTATCTGACCTGTTGCGCCGGAGCATGAACGCCAAAGGCCGGGCAGTGATGCCCGGCCTTTGTGTTTGAAAGGTTGATGTAGGTATATAATATTTCATCATGCCATGACTTGATCATGGCATCTACCCCGTTTCATCAAGACTTGATAAGTGAGATTAAATTCGCAGTCTGATAGGGTTATTTCTGGTTTTCTGCGATGGAATGGATGCCATGATCAAGTCATGGCATGACGGATGTATGCGGAAGTTCTGCGAAAGCTTACGTCACACCTGCGCCAACGCCCAGATATCGTCCTTTGCCCCGGGTCCTGCCGCGATGACCGGGGCGCCCTTGCCGAGGCCGAAGGCGGTGGCGGGGAAGGGCTCGTGGAAGCCTCCGGCTTCCTTGACGAGGCAGAAGCCAGCCATGCAGTCCCAGGCGTGCATGTAGGGCTCGTAGAAGCCGACGAGCCGGCCTGCCGAAACATAGGCCAGCATCAGCGCACCCGAGCCGTTGCGGATCATGTTGCCGCCCCTTGCGGTCAGCGCCGTGACGATTGCCCCGGTGCGCTCCGGCGTCACATGGCTGTTGCTGCTGATGCCGGTGAGGCCGTTCTGCATGGTGCGGGACGGGTCAAGCTTCAGGGGCTTGCCGTTGAGCGTCGTGCCATGGCCTTCGGCGGCGGCATAAGTCTCCTGCAGGACAGGTGCCAGGATGACGCCCACCACGGGCGCACCATCGCGGGCAACGGCAATGGAGACGCACCAGGTCGGCATGCCGTTGACGAAGGGCGCTGTGCCGTCGATCGGGTCCACTACCCACGTATAGGGCGAAGTGCCCTCCGTCTGGCCATACTCTTCGCCGAGGAAACCATCTTCCGGGAAGCTGGCTGCGACCCTTTCGCGGATGAGCTTTTCGACATTGCGGTCGGCGATGGAGACCACGTCCTGAAGGTTCGCCTTGGTCTCGATCACCAGCGTCCCTCGCCGGTTGAAATAGTCGAGCGCAAGGGCGGCGGCTTCGGTTGCAATCACTTTGGCCAGTTCGAAGCGGGCGGTGACGGCGGCGGAATGCGTGTCGGCGGTCATTTCAGGGAAACCATCCTTATGCTGGGCAGGATCAGGCTGCGATGAGGGCGATGCCGCGCTGGCGCAGGCGGATGGCCACATCCGTGCGGGCGGGCAGGGGGAGGGAGTTTCATGGTCTACCACGAACAGCGTCCCGGCAACGGTTTCCACCTCATATTCGGCATGGTCGCCGAGGTAGGCGGAGGTGAGAATACGCCCGGCGAGGCTGCCCGGTGCGGCTTCTCCTGCAGCAAGGCTGACAGCACCAGGGCGGATGGCAAGCTGCGCGCTGCCGGTTCTGGCGCCTGTCGCGGCAAGCTGATGCTCCAGTGGACCAAGGCGGACGCGGGCGCTAGTGCCATCGGTCTCGATCACTTCGCACGGCAGCACGTTGGCTTCGCCCATGAAGTCGGCGATGAAGCTGGAGGCCGGGGCTTCGTAGAGCTCACGCGGCGCACCAGACTGGGCAATGCGGCCATCCTTCATGACGATGATCGTGTCCGAGACAGCCAGCGCCTCGTCCTGATCATGCGTCACATAGACGGCGGTGAAGCCAAGGCGCTGCTGCAATTCGCGGATCTCGGTGCGCACCCGGCGGCGCAGGCGGGCGTCGAGGTTGGAGAGGGGCTCGTCGAGAAGCAGAACCTGTGGCTCCAGCACCAGCGCACGGGCAACAGCAACACGCTGCTGCTGGCCGCCGGAGAGTTCTGCCGGAAGCCGGTGGCCCATGCCGGCGAGGCCGACCTGCTTCAGCCCTTCTTCGGCGCGCTCGCGGGCTTCCTTGCCCTTGAGGCCGGAGGATTCAAGGCCGTAGGCCACGTTCTCCAGCGCGCTCATGTGCGGGAAAAGGGCGTAGGACTGGAATACCATTGATACGTCGCGGGCGTGGGCGGGCAGCATGGTCACGTCCTTGCCGCCAATCAGGATGCGGCCCGATGTCGGGTGCTCCAGCCCCGCCAGCATGCGCAAGGTGGTGGTCTTGCCGCAGCCTGAGGGGCCGAGCAGGGTAACGAGGGTTCCTGGTTCGATTGTCAGCGACAGATCGGGAACGGCGGTGAAAGTGCCGAAGTCCTTGCGCACATGCTCGAAGACCACGGAGCCGGGCTTGTGGGATGTCATGCGGTTTTCTCCTGAGCGGACTTGAGTTCGGAAGATGCTGCGAGGCCGGAAACCCGGTTCTCGCGGCGCAGGCGCCGTTCGCCGACGAGGAACTGGAAGCCGGCGATGACCGTGATCATCACGGCGATGAGCATCGAGGAATAGGCAATGGCGACGCCATACTCGCCGTTTTCGACAAGGCCGACGATGTAGGATGTGGCCATGTTGTATTCCGCGCTGACGAGGAAGATCACCGCGCTGATGGAGGTGATGGCCCGCACGAAGGAATAGACCAGCGCTGCGGTGATGGCCGGGCGCAGCAGCGGCAGGATCACCTTGCGCAGGGTCCGGGCGCTGGTGGCCCGCAACGTGAGGGACGCCTCGTCAAGGCTCTTGTCCAGCTGGCTCATGGCTGCAATGCCGCCGCGCACGCCCACGGGCATGTTGCGGAAGACGAAGCAGGCAATGAGGATCAGCGCCGATCCGGTCATTTCCAGCGGCGGCAGGTTGAAGGCCATGATGTAGCTGATGCCGATGACCGTGCCGGGGATGGCGAAGCTCATCATCAGGGCGAACTCGAAGGCGTTCTGGCCCGCGAATTTCTGCCGGACGATGATATAGGCCGTCAGCAGGCCCACGGCCGCCGTCAGGGGAGCTGCCAGAAGGGCGATCTCCATGGTGGTCCAGAAGGAGTTCCACGCAACGCCGGTCCAGGCAAGGCTGCCGCCATCGAAGCTGACGGAGAAGGCCTTGATGTAGTGATCCAGTGTCAGCGTGTGGTCGAGGCCCCACGTCTTCACGAAGCCGCCGAAGAGGATCATGCCATAGATCAGCAGCGTGAAGGCCATCCACGGCAGCACGATGGCATGGACCACGCGGGAGACACCCTTGGGCAGAGGGATATGCGCGCCACTGTCCCCCTTGCCGGTAACGGTGGCGAA
This sequence comes from Pannonibacter phragmitetus, assembly GCF_050510895.1. Taxonomy (GTDB): domain Bacteria; phylum Pseudomonadota; class Alphaproteobacteria; order Rhizobiales; family Stappiaceae; genus Pannonibacter; species Pannonibacter phragmitetus_B. The sequence goes on from NZ_JBNINT010000001.1 coordinate 692,597, forward strand.
GTTCTTGCCCTTCAGCCAGAACCGCTGGGCGAGGAAAGCGGTGAGCGTGAAGGAAAGCAGGACCATGGCCAGCACGGCTGCGCGTGAGGGATCATTCTGCGAGCCGACGACAGCGAAGAAGATTTCGGTCGAGAGCACGCCGTGGCTGCCGCCAAGCACCAGCGGATTGCCGAAATCGGCCATGCTTTCGATGAATCCGATGAGGAAGGCATTGGCGAGCCCCGGCTTCATGAGGGGCAGGGACACGTGCCAGAAGGTGCGCCAGCGATCGGCTTTCAGGGTTTGCGATGCCTCTTCCAGCGAGGGGCTGACCCCTCGACCACGCCAATGAGCACGAGGAAGGCGATGGGCGTGAATGACAGCACCTGCGCGATCCAGATGCCGGTGAGGCCATAGAGCCAGCGGCCCGGCTCAATGCCGAAGAGGTCCGACAGGCCTTGCGTGACCACGCCGGAGCGGCCGAACAGCAGCACCAGCGCAAGGCCGATGACGAAGGGCGGCGTGATGATCGGCAGAACGGTGATGAGGCGCAGGCCCTTCTTCAGTGGAAAGCGGGTGCGCGTGGCCATCAGGGCAAAGGCAAGGCCGAGCAGGGTGGAGCCAAGGCCGGTCATGATAGCGAGCCAGAAGGTGCGCCAGGCAACGCCGCAGCGGCCATCACCAGTCAGGCAGGAAAGGCTCCAGATGCCCGGGTCCACCAGATTGCGCAGAAAACCGTCCGGCTTGAACGAGCCGTCGAAATCCTGCACCGAACCGGCGAACATGCTGCCGATGGGATAGAAGACGAACACCGCGACCAGAAACACCAGCAGTGAAATGGCGCCGGCAATGAAGGCATCGCCTTTCATGGCGCCGAGCTCCGCGCAGCCAAAGGCAAACATCAGCACGAAGACGGTTGTTAGCGTAATGCCCCCCGCGCCCATGGCTGGCTGGCCCTCGGACAGCGCGCCAAAGAGTGTTTCGCTGAGGGTCCAGTTCCAGCCTGTGAAGCCGACGGCCAGCCCTTGCAGACACATGAAAAGAACACCGGCCGCACCTGCTGCCACCAGAAGGCGGCCACGGGCAGGCTGGGCACTCATCAGCCTTGCGCACCCTCCTGCGGCGAGCAAGGCAATGGCCAAGAAAAGCCAGGGGCGGCCGTTGGCGGCTGCCTGCAGAAGGCCCGGTTCCAGATCAGGGGTGGAGAGAAAGCTGGATATCCAGCCCAGGCCGAAGAAGCCACCTTCGACCCTGTACCACGGCACAAGAATGAGGGCGGCTACGCCGAGGGCCAGAAGCAAGTCCAGTCGCCGGTTGCTCGTCTGCATGGAAACTGCCTGTTGTTTAAGCGGGAAGGAATGCCGTATGCAGCACCCGGGACGTAAAACCCGGGTGCTGCAGGCTTAAAGGCCGGATGTCACTGCGCGATGGCGCCGACTTCCTGGTCCCAGCGCTCCAGCAGGGCCTTGCGGGTTTCGCTGCTGCCGAACTTGCCGAAGTCGTAGTCGATCAGCTTGATCTGCTCGAAGCGGGGAGCTTCCTCGGGGATCTCGGCGCTCTTGTTGGACGGCAGCTGGAAGGACTTTGCGTCCTTCATGCGCGACTGGACTTCCGGCTTCAGGGCCCAGTCGTACCAGATCTTCGCGTTCTCCATGTTCTTCGCGCCCTTGACGATGGACATGGAGCCGATCTCGTAACCGGTGCCTTCGCAGGGGGCGACGACCTTGACGGGGAAACCTTCCGCGACCATCGACACGGCGTCATGCATGAAGACGATGCCGAGGCCTGTTTCGCCGCGTGCAGCCGCCTTCACCGGGGCCGACCCGGATTTGGTGTATTGGGAGATGTTGGCATTGAGGCTCTTCAGGTAGTCGAAAGCCCGGTCCTCGCCCATGATCTGCACCAGCGTCGCCAGCGCGGTATAGGCTGTGCCGGAGGAGTTCGGGTTGGCCATCTGGATCTCGCCCTTCAGCTCGGGAGCAAGCAGCGACGACCAGCAGGTGGGTTCGGCAAGGCCCTTCTTGGCGAAGATCTCGGTGTTGTAGCCCCAGCCAAGCGCACCGGCATAAACGCCCACCGTGCGGTAGCCGGAGCTTTGCGCCTGGTTTTGCGCCCAGGTGTGAAGCTGATCCAGCATTGGCGACTTGTATTCCTCCGTAAGCCCGTCAGCGGCGGCCTGAAGATGCGGGTCGCCGGTGCCTGCCCACCAGATGTCCGTCTTGGGATTGCGGGCTTCTGCGCGGATCTTGGCATAGGTCTCGCCCGACGAGAGGCGCACCATATTGACCTTGATGTCGTGGTCCTTTTCGAAATCGCCCTTCATCTGCTCGCAGATCACCACGTCGGCGGAGCAGATGAGGTTGAGGTCGCCAGCGGCCTGCGCGGCGCCAGTGCCAAGGGCGGTGCCGGCGGCAAGGGCAAGCAGCGTGAATGCGGATGCAGTCTTCATGGGTCGTTCTCCTCCGTTATGGTCCGCCGTGATGAGGCGGTTGTGATGGTGCGGGCGGCGCAGGACATGGCTGTCCTGTGCGGCCCGCCTGTTGGCGGCCCGCCAGTCAGTTGTCAGATCCTTGAGACTGGCCGGTGCGGGACCGGTTTTGTGCGACGAAGGCCTACTGTGTTGGCGGCACTTCGCGCGCGAAGCGTTTGAGCAGGCGGCTTCGCTCTGCCGGTGAACCGAAGGTGGCAAAGTCGTAATCGACCATACGCATGAGCGAGATATCCGGCGCGGCTGCCGGGAGAGCGGCCTTTGCGTTTGCGGGGATCTGGTTCTGGCCCGCCTGTGCGCCGGTCGCCTGCCCCTCGGGGCTGAGGGTGAAATCGGCGAAGGCGCGGGCCAGCTCAGGATTGCGGGAGCCCTTGATGAGGCTGACAGCGCCGATCTCGTAGCCCGTGCCTTCGCAGGGAACCACGATGACCAGCGGGGAGCCCGCCAGCTTCTGGGTGACGGCATCATGGATGAAGGAGATGCCGATCAGCGTATCCCCCGCGCAGCGGCCTTGACAGGTGCCGCGCCGGATTTCGTGTAGCTGGAGACATTGGCGCCAAGCCGGGCGAGATAGGCAAAGGCCTCGTCCTCGCCGAAAAGCTGCACCAGCGTTGCCAGCGCGGTATAGGCAGTGCCGGAGGTTTCCGGATTGCCTGCCAGGATGTCCCCCGGTAGGCCGGGTCGGTCAGATCATTCCAGCAGGAAGGGGCAGGCAGGCGGCGCTGCGCCAGAAGATCCTTGTTGTAGGCAAAGCCAAGAGCGCCCGCATAAACGCCCGAACTGAGATTGCCCGACATGGCATGAAAATTCTGCGCCCACGGCAGCAGGTCTTTTTCATGGGGAGAGGTATAGGCCTCCAGCAGGTCTTCGGCGGCGGCTTGAAGATGAGTGTCGCCCGTACCGCCCCACCACACATCGACAGTGGGCGCCGCGCGGTCCTTGCGGATGGCATCAAGGATTTCGCCCGTGCTGAGCCGGGTCATGCTGATCTCAAGGCCGGAGTGGCGCTCGAACGCCGCTTCCATGGCGGTGCACCAGTCCTCATCCACACCGCACAGCACGTTGAGCGTGCCGGGCGCAGGGCCGGTCTCTTCTGCCAATGCGGTGCCGCACAGCCATAGGCCGAGCGCAGCCGCCAGAGCGGTTGCTGCCTTCACCTTGTTCCTCCCCGCCAGACATCCTCCATGTCCGGACAGGAGAAGCATGCGCAGGAAACCAGGGGCGTGCAATCGAAGAATGGTTTCAGTTGTTGCAGTGTCCCGGTAAAGTTGTTTCAGTTGCTGCAAAGATTACAAATATTACAAATCACCACTTCAACAGATGCTTTGAATACCGGACTGCAGCTCCTATAGTGCAGGCGGGAGGACTGCAAATTGCTGGCACAGAAGGTGAGGATTCTGGTCGTCGAAGACGATCCGGACATGGCCGAGCTGATCTGCGATCTGCTCGAAGCGGAAGGTTGGGAGCCCGCTCATGCGGCTTCTGCCGAGGAGGCGGCGGAGGTGCTGGGGCGGGGGCCGGTGCATGTGGTGCTTGTGGATCACAATCTGCCTGGCACCTCGGGCCGGGCCTTTGCGCAACGGCTCAGGGCCGGCACTGCGGATCTCGGCATCATCATGGTGACAGCGGCGGGCAGTGCGGCGGAGCGGGTTCTGGGGCTTGAAACGGCGGCTGACGACTATGTGGTGAAGCCGTTCGAGCCCATTGAACTGACAGCCCGCATCAAGGCATTGCTGCGGCGCATGAACCCTTCCCAGCGCAGCGGGGAGGCTGCGGAGCGCCCGGGTGGAAGCAACAGGGAAACGGGCAGGGCATCCTCCATGGATGGCTCGGCCCTCATTCTGGGCGACTGGTCCATTGACCTGCAAAACCGCCGTGCCGTCTGCCGCAGCGATCCGGGCCGGACGCTGACGGCGGCGGAGTTCGCCCTGCTGGAAATTCTGGCTTCGACCCCAGGGGCGCCCGTCAGCCGCGCCCGTATACTGGATCAACTTGGTGCAGAAACGGACCGGCATATCGACCGGAACGTGGATGTGCTGGTGCTGCGCCTTCGGCGCAAGATCGAGCCCAATCCCGACCTGCCGCGCCATGTGCTGACCCGGCGCGGCAAGGGGTACATCCTGCAACTTGGCGCGGGCGGGCCACACACGTGATTGCCCGCGTTCTGAGCCGTCCATACCTCTCTTCCATCGCCTTCCGGCTGCCCTTTGCCATCGTCTTTATCTGCGCACTGGTCTTCGGCCTGTCGGGTGTTGCGATTTTCGGGCTGGTGCGGGCACGTGATGAAATGGCGGCCTACCGGCTGGATGCCTATACGAGCCTTGCCAAGGCGTCGCTGGTGTCGCGGCAGGTGTCGGATCTTGTCTCCAGCGCACCTCTCCTGATGAATGCCACGTCGCCCTACCGGGTTTCCAGCAAGAGCCGGGCGCTGGTGGAGCAGGTGGATACACTGCTGGCTGCCATGGCCAGCCAGCCGTCCGGTGGTCCGGTGACAGGGCCGGAAGAGCAGCGGATCGTGGATTTGCTGCAAGCCATCCGCGAGCAGACGCTGGTTCTGGCGGCCAATGCTGATGCGGCGCAACAGCACAAGGAAAGGGCCGCCGCTGCGCTGGGCGAAATTGCCGTAGCCGGTGACGTGGCCAATGCGGGGGTGCGGCGGCGGCTCAATGCCATCGTTCAATTGGCGGCAGGGTCTGACAGCTTGTTCCAGCTTGGCGAACTGAAGCGCCGTTATGTGCAGGAGACGGCTGGCTCTGCCGAAGTGCCCGGCCCGCCGCCTGTTTCGCCTGCGCTTCTGGCGCCCTATGACCTCGTGTTTGAGGCGCAGACGCGGTATCTCCTCGAGATGTATGCGATCCGCTCGTCAGTTTCCCGGCTGCATGCGGTGGCGCGGGAGCTGTCGCTGGCATCCGAAACCCAGTCGGACGCGGTGACACGAAGTCTCAACGAGAACATTCTGGCGGCTTCCGGGGCGCTGACGCGGCTGCTTGTCATGGTGGCGCTGGCGGCCGTGCTGGTGCTGGGGCTTGCCATCCTGTCCATCCGTTCCGCCATGCGGGTGTCACGCGGGATCGTGGACTTGTCGCAGGGCATGCAGGCGCTGGCCAAGGGGCAGAAGGATGTGGGGCCTCCCTCCTATGCAGGCGGGGAAAGCGAGCTGTTGCAGCTTCTCGATGCCTTCCGCGCCTTCCGCGACAGCGTGGAACGGGTGACGCGGCTGCGCAAGACCGCGGAAGCGGCGGCGCGCACAATCCGCTCCACCTTCCGCAGCATGAATGAAGGGATCGCCCTGTTTGATCCGCAAGGTCTGCCCATCACCATGAACCGCCGCGTGATCGAACTGCTGGGCCACAAGGGCGCCGCGCGCAAACTGGCGGCGCGGCGCTTCGTCGGACCGGTTGCGGGCCTTGATCCGCGCCTTCTGCCGGGCGATGGCGAGCCGGGGCTGCTGGCGGGGCCTGTTTCCTTGCGCCACCGGGGAGGTGCAGGCCGTGTGACGGAAATCTCCCTCTCCCGGCAGGCCGATGGCGGCATTGTGCTGCTGGCACGGGATGTGACGCAGACGGACAGGCAGGAGGCGGAAGCGGCACGGGCGCAGCGTCTCGACGGCATCATGCGCATGACCCATCAGGTCAGCCATGAGGTGGGCAACATGATCGGCATCATCACCGGCAGCCTTGGCCTGCTGGAGCGTGATGACGGGTTCACCGAGCGCCAGCGCCGCCATCTCGCCCGCATCCGTAAAGCGGCTGACCGGGGGCGGGCGCTCGCCTCCAGCATGCTGTCGGTCGGAAGTCAGCAGCCAATTACCCCGGCGAGTGTTGATGTCGGGGCGCTGCTGCGCAGCATGGCTGATGTGCTGGAAATCGCGGTTGGTGAGAGCTGCAAGGTGGAGATCCGTTGCGACGAGCCCTTGCCAAGGATTGAGACCGATGCCGCCCTCTTCGAGCAGTCGGTGCTGAACCTCTGCCTCAACGCGGCTGCGGCCATGCCGCAAGGCGGAAGCATTGTTCTGGCCTGCCGGGAAGAGGCAGGCATGCTGGTGCTAGAGGTGAAGGACAGCGGCACGGGCATGACGCCCGATGTGGCTGACAAGGCCTTCGAGCCCTATTTCACCACACGCCCCGGCAGCGGCGGTGCCGGGCTGGGCCTTGCGCTCGTCTACGGCTTCATGCGCCAGTCGGGCGGCGACGCCCGCATTCTCTCCGCGCCCGGTGAGGGAACGGTGGTGACGCTGGTGTTCCCTGTGCCTGCCGGGCTCTGACGCTCATGGACGCCCCACTGTCCGGCTGACGGATTGGGCGATGACCTCCCGGATCTGGCGGTGGAGGGGGACTTGTGCACTCTCTCGGTCCAGACCATCAGCACGTCGAAGGGGCTGGAACCGGGCAGGGAGTGATGTGCAGCTCGTCCGAGAAATACTGCGCCAGAAGGCCGGGCATGGTGGCCACATAGCCTGTGGTGCGGATAAGGCGGGGCAGGCCGGCAGGGCTTGGCACCTCAAGACTGGGCTTCAGCCTGTGACCCATGGCCTCCAGAGCCCTCAGATAGCCGGACTTCCAAAGACCGCCATAGGTGGCTGCGACATGGTCCAGCGCCAGATAGTCCTCCAGCGTCAGCGCCTTGCCCGCCAGCGGGTGCTCCTTGTCCATGGCGCAGACATAATGTTCGTCGAACAGTTTGCGGCTGTAGAAGGCAGCATCGTTGCGGCGGAAGGGGCCAAGCAGCAGGTCTGCGTGTGAGCGCACGAGCTGGTCCGGACCAATGTCGGCGGAGGGGATGATCTCGATGCTGAAACCGGGGGCGGCCTTGCGCAGGTCCCGCACGATCTCGGGAATGATGATCATCCGCTCATAGTAGTTGCAGGCGATGACATAGCGCCCTTCGATGCGGGCAAGATCCAGTGGGTCCGGCTCGGCAAGGCGCAGGAAGTCATCCAGCATGGTGCGGGTGCTGGTGAGGATCTGCTCGCAGCGTGCGGTCGGCATCTGCTGTCCTTCGACCCTCAGAAACAGCGGATCGGCAAAGACCTTGCGCAGCTTGTCGATCGTGTAGCTGACGGCGGACTGGTTCAGCCCCAGCACTTCCGCCGCCCGGCTGAAGGAGCCTTGCGCATGCACCACATGCAGGGTGTTGAGCGCGGCAAAATCCACCCCCAGCGGCCCCGCCCGGCCTGTGCCCGGTTTGTTATCCGGCTTCTCCTCCTGCATGGCGCGCTCTCCCAATCGCTCCATCAAATTTCCCGATTTCAGGTATCAGGGAAACCGCATTGCCGCGTCAAGGCGCATGCGCTTTCGTGGGAGCACGGATTGCAGATCAAGGGAGGAGGACTGCACATGCCGCTCGCGCCACTCGACGAGACCACCACGATTGCCCAGCTGACGGACGACCCGTATCCGGTCTATCGCCGGATGCGAGCTGAAACGCCTGTCATCCGCGTTGCTTCGGTCAAGCGCACGTTCCTGACCAAGGCTGTTCACACCAAGGCGGTGAAGGACAATCCGGATCTGTTCAGCTCCGATGATCCCAACACGCCGATGAAGCCGGCCTTTCAGGCCCATACCCTGATGCGCAAGGACGGCGAGGAGCACCGGCGGGAGCGCATGGCCATGCAGCCGGCCTTTACGCCAAAGGTGATCCGCAGCAACTGGGCGGAGCTCTATCAGTCCATCGCAGAGGACTATGTCTCCCGCCTGCCGCGCGGTCAGACGGTGGATCTGTTTACAGACCTCTGCGGCCCGGTTGCTGCCCGTATTCTGGCGCATATCCTCGGTGTTGAGGAAGCGACCGACGAGGAAATGCAGCGCTGGTCGCAACTCCTCATTGACGGGGCGGGCAATTTTGGCTGGCGGCCGGAGCCCTTCGAGGCCAGCGACAAGGCCAATGCGGAGATGAACGCCCTGTTCGACAGGCTTCAGGCCCGCCACAAGGCCGAGCCCAACGCCTCGGCCTTTTCGATCATGCTGAATGCAGCGGACCCGATCCCCCTCAGCCAGATCTACGCCAACATCAAGATTGCCATTGGCGGTGGCATCAACGAGCCGCGTGATGCGCTGGCGACCATCATCTATGGCCTGCTGACCAACCCGGATCAGCTGGCGGAAGTGCGCCGCCAGGAAGCCTGGGAGCAGGCCTTTGAGGAAGGCGTGCGCTGGGTGGCACCGATCCAGGCCTCGTCCCGCCGGGTGCTTGAGGACACGGAGATCGGTGGCTTCGAGATTCCCAAGGGCGACACGGTGATGACCATTCAGGCCTCCGCCAACCGGGATGAGGAGATCTATGAGAACGGCGAAGAGTTCTTCGTCTTCCGGGACAAGAACCCGCATCAGGCTTTCGGCAGCGGCCCGCACCATTGCGCCGGTGCCCATATCGCCCGCCGCACGGTCGGTCAGATCATGCTGCCGCTGCTGTTTGACCGGTTCCCGAACATGGAATTGCCGGACCCGTCTGCGGTGAAGTGGAAAGGCTTCGGCTTCCGCGGGCCCATCAATCTGCCGGTGACGCTGAACTAGGCTGGCGGTTTCAAGTTTCGCAAGGTCTCGAATGGAGGAGGGAGAGACATGGTGAAGGTGACCTACGTGCACCACGATGGCACGCGCACCGAGGTGGACGGCAAGGAGGGCGACACCGTGATGCACACGGCGGTGGCCCATGATGTGGAGGGCATTGTCGGCGAATGCGGCGGTGCCATGATGTGCGCCACCTGCCATTGCTACGTGGACGATGAGTGGCTGGACGCCGCCGGAGAGCGGCGCGACGGCGAGGAAGACATGCTGGACTGCGGCGCCGCCGAGGTGAAGCCGAGCTCGCGCCTGTCTTGCCAGATCCGGCTCAGTCCGGCGCTGGATGGCCTCGTCGTGCATCTGCCTGAAGAGCAGATGTGAGCTGGATAAGGGGGCAGACCATGCAGCGGATCGTCATCATCGGGGCCGGACAGGGCGGCCTGCAGGCGGCCATGAGCCTTCGGCAGGAAGGGTTTGCCGGCGCGATCACGCTGATCGGCGCCGAGCCGGGCTTGCCCTACCAGCGCCCGCCTCTGTCCAAGGCCTATCTGAAGGATGGTGACGGCTCGCGGCTGGAACTGCGCCCGGAAGCATTCTTCGAAAAGAATGAGGTTACGCTCGTTTCCGGCGTCCGGGCGGAACGGATCGACCGAGAAGGCCGTGAGGTGCATGCGGGCGGCACGATCTATTCTTACGACCATCTGATCCTCGCCACCGGCACCCGCAACCTGCGCCCGCCCATTCCCGGACTTGAGCGTGCGCTGGATCTGCGCACGCTGGAAGATGCGGCAAGGCTGCGCGGCGAGCTGGAACGGCCCCGTCGCATTGCCATCATTGGCGGAGGCTTCATCGGGCTGGAGTTTGCTGCTGTTGCACGCGCTGCCGGGCATGACGTGACTGTGGCGGAAGCCGCCCCGCGTCTTATGGCGCGTGTGTTGTCGCCGGAGCTTTCGGCCCGGTTTCTCTCCCTGCACGAAGGCATGGGCACCCGCATTCTGCTGGGCCAGCCGGTGAGTGCGGTGACGGATGAAGGCGTTACGCTTGCGGATGGCTCGCGCATCGCGGCGGATCTTATGCTGCTGGCGGCAGGTGTCGTGCCGAATACTGAGCTTGCGGCAGAGGCGGGGCTTGAGATAGCGAACGGCATCGCGGTGGATGGCCAGCTTCTGACTTCCGATCCTTCCATCTCCGCGCTGGGGGATTGTGCGTCCTTCCCTGATCCGGTGACGGGGGCGCGTATTCGCCTTGAGAGCGTGCAGGCGGCCACCGATCACGCCCGCCACATTGCCCGGCGTCTCGTGAAGGGCGCAGGGCCAGCCTATACTGCCGTGCCGTGGTTCTGGTCGGATCAGGCAGACTGGAAGCTGCAGATCGCAGGCCTTGCCGGGCCGGGTGATGAAAGTCTGGCTCTCGGGCCTGATGCCGTTCTGCGCCTGCGCGGCGGGGTGCTTTCGGCGGTCGAGACGGTCAATGATGCCAAAACCCACATGCAGGCCCGCAAGCTGCTGGCAGGGGCGAACCCGCCCTCCCGGGCAGAACTGGAAGCCTGTGGCTTCGATCTGGCTGCCCTGGCGAAGGAGCGGACAGCCGCCTGACCTTATACCAGCTCTCGATGAGCCTGGCTCATCGAGAGCTGGTTAAGTCTTTGCAGCGATTCAGCAATTTCAAGGCGTGATGCGTCAGTATCGAAAGCCCTGGTATTATGAGCCTGATGCTTCCGGAGAAAGCAGGGCTCCTGCGTCGTCCGAACCGGCAAGCCCTGCGATCCGGGTGAACAGGCCTGCTGCATCCTGTCTGCCGCTGTAAGCGAGGCAGTCGCGGACTTTGGCATCCATCTGCACGGAAGACAGGGGCAAGTCTCCTGCACCGCAGAGCTGGTCGCGGATCATGCTGATGGTCTTGCCGGAGGTGAGGCTGACCTCGATCCGGTAGGGGGCATGCACGCCTGCATTGCCCGGATCAAACGGCATGCGGCGGACCTTCTGCATCAGGGCCGAATAGGGAGCGGTGGTAAAGCCTTTGCCGGAAAAATGGCGCAGGGTCAGCTCTCCGTCTGTCAGCAGGGCGGCCATGGGATAGCTGAGGCTGAAGCGGCCCTCGGCACCGGTAACGGGGGCATCAAAGCGCAGATTGCGGGCAAGAAGCTCCGGCAAGTGCACGTCAATCTGCGCAATATGATCGGGTGCGATCCCTTGCTGATGGAGGATCTCCGCCGCATCAAGCGCCTTGTGGGAGGCTGCGCAGCAGGGAAGCGCTTGACCATCAGGCCATCGGCGGCGAGCGCCCAGCGGCTGCCCAGATTGCCGAGGTTCATGGACGCAGTGCCGCCGTAGAGGCTGACGAAGCCCCAGGGGCCGGTCATGAACTCCGGCTGCGCGCCAAGCCCGGCTTCCGCCAGCAGCGCGGAAAGCACTGCGGCTCTGGCGGCAAGACCCGCGTGCAGCGGCTTGGCATCGCTGCCGAATTGCAGTTTGGAGCCTGCGGCCTGACTGAAGCCGAGGCTCATGGCGCGGGCGATGCCGTCCGCATCCAGTCCCAGCAACCATGCGGCCGCGCCTGCCGTGCCAATGGTGCCAACGGTTGAGGTGGCGTGCCAGCCTTTGCCGTAGTGGTCCGGGTTGACGGCAGAGGAAATGCGGGCGTGGAGTTCCAGCCCTATAGCATAGGCACCCAGCAGCCTTGCCCCACTGATTGCCCGGGTGGCGCAAAGGGCAGAAAGGGCAGGGACCAATACGGCGCTGGCATGGGTGATGCCGGGGGCGAAGTTGTCGTCATAGTCCAGCGCATGGGCGGCGGTGGCATTGACCAGTGCAGCGCCTGCCGGGCTCAGTGTCATTTGATGCCCGTAAACGGGCGCCGGGCCAGGTCCTTCGGCGGCGCGGGCGGCTGAAAGGACCGCCACAACGGCGGCATCATCGCATCCTGCGTGAATACAGGCGAGCGTATCGGCGAAGGACCCTGCTGCCTGAGGCATCAGGCCGCTCATATCCGCAGGCGTGACACCTGCGGCCCAGCGGCTGAGCACCATTACCGGTTCGTTTTCAGTCTGCTGCATCACCCAGTTCCAGCGCCACGATGTTCATCCAGTAGGCGACCCCGTAGGGGATCAGCGCGTCGTTGAAATCATAGCCCGGCGTGTGGACGAAATGGGAGTTTTCCCCTTCGCCATTGCCGATCATGACATAGGCGCCCGGCACCTTCTCCAGCATGAAGGAAAAGTCCTCGCTGCCGCCAAGCGGTGCACAGTCTGCGTCCACATTCTCTGCGCCGGAGGTGGCCGCTGCGGCGCGTACGGCAAGCTCCGTCTGGGCGGGAGCATTGACCAGCGGCGGATAGCGGCGGGTGTAGATCAGATGCGCTTCGACGCCCTGTGCCGCTGCGCAGCCCGAGGCCAGTTCTCCCAGACGGCGCTCCAGTGTGTCGCGGACTTCAGGGATATAGCTGCGCGCGGTTCCCCGGACGATGACGCGCGACGGGATGATGTTGGGGCTGTTGTAGTCGCCCGCATGGATATGCCCGACGCTGATGACTGCCCGCTCGTTGGAGGGAACATTGCGCGAGATGATGCTGGAAAGACCGGAGATGAAATGACCGGCGGCAACTGTGGCATCGGTTGCCATGTGCGGCATCGCGCCATGGCCGCCCGTGCCCTTGAAGATCACTTCCCAGGTGTCGCCAGCTGCCATCAGGGTTCCCGGACGGGTTTCCACCTTGCCCAGTGGAGACTTGGGGGCATTGTGAACGCCGTAGACGGCATCGCAGGGGAACAGGTCGAACAGGCCATCCTCGATCATCACCCTGCCTCCGCCAAGGCCTTCCTCAGCGGGTTGGAAGATGAAATGCACCGTGCCGGCAAAGTCCGGATCAGCGGCCAGTTTCTCGGCAGCACCCAGAAGCATGGTTGTGTGCCCATCATGGCCGCAGGCATGCATCTTGCCGTCAATCTTCGAGGCATATGGCAGGCCGGTCGTCTCGTGGATGAACAGCGCGTCCATGTCGGCCCTGAGGCCGATGCGCCGCTGGCCGGGGCGCTTGCCCTGCAAGGTGCCAACGACGCCCGTTTTGCCAAGACCCCGGTGAATGGTCAGGCCAAGCGCTGTCAGCGCTTCGGCGACGAGATTGCTGGTGCGCACTTCCTCGAAAGCCGTTTCCGGATGCTGATGGATATCGCGGCGGATGCCGGTGAGCTTGTCGATAAGGCGTGTGTCGGCGGCAAGCGCCCCAGCGGTGATGAATTTCATGACTGTGCCTGATGGTCTGCGGGGTGCGGCCGGGTCAATTCTTCTGCCATGCGGGCAAGGCCATGGATGAAGATGACGACGATGAAGAGCGGCACCGAAACGGTGATGAAAATGGAGGGAAGCGGGAAGGTTTCTGCCGTTGTCTGCAAGCTGCGGGACAGGAAGGAACGTGTGGTCGACATGCCTGGCCCGAAGAAGCTGAACCACAATACGGGGGCAAGAAAGATGAACACGCTCAGCGCCCGCACGGCACCTGCCGCCAGCTGCAGAGCCTGCGGAAAATGTGCAGGGACCTTCATCAACGTGGGATCGAACTTTGCCTTGAAGGCGACGGTCGCCCCCAGAAGGCCGACCCAGACCATGGCGTAGCGCGCAGCTTCTTCAGTCCATGCAGGCGGAGAAGAAAAGCCGTAACGGGCGACCACCTGCAGGCAAATGGCCGCCACCATGATCAGCAGGAACAGTACCGCTGTCCCCCGCATGATCCGGTCCAGCCCATGGCTGATCCGGCCAAGGATGTTCGCAATGTGCTTCATGCCTCATGCTCCATGCGGGGGCTGCGGGTTACTGCAAGTAAGGGGTGAGGACGTCGATGTAGTCCTGCGGTACGGTCTGGGCCCAGACGCCCTTGGTGGCTGCGATGAACTTCTCACGTTCGCCCGGCTCCAGCGGGGTGATCTGGATTCCGCCGTCGGCGATCACCTTCTCGAAGTAGGCGGCCTGTTCCTTCGCCCAGGCGCGGTTTGCAGCAATGCCCTTGCGTGCCGCTTCGTCCACATAGCCGCGCGTTTCGTCATCAAGGGACTGGTACCAGTCGTCGGAGAACATGATCACCTTCGGCACAGGGCCTGCCTCAAGCGGGGTGTAGTACTTCAGCAGATCCACCTGGCCGGAAGCCACCACCGTGGATGGCGGGTTGATGTGGCCAACGGCAACACCCGTCTGAAGCGCCTGCGGGGTTTCTGCCCAGCTGACAACGGTGCCCTTGGCGCCCCAGGATTCAAAGAACTTGATCTGGTCGCCATTCTGGGCACGCAGGCGCATGTCCTTCACGTCTTCCAGCTTCGTCACCGGCTTCTGGGTGTTGAAGAGGCCCAGGGTGCCACCGCGCATGGCGTAGCCGGGAATACGGATACCAATGCTTGCCGCTTCCTCGTTCACCCGGTCCATGGCACCGGACTTTTCCATCACCGCGTCAAACTGGTCATCATCAGCCATGATGAAGAGCAGGAACAGGGTGCGGGAGAAGTCGGATGCCTTGAACAGCATGCTGACATTGCCGACGTTGACGTTGATGAGGCCTTGCGACACCTGATCGAGCCGGTCTTCTTCCTTGCCCATGGTGTTGGCCGGGTGCACGACGGTTTCGATGCCGTGCTCCTTGAGGCTTTCACTGAACGCGTGGATGAAGACGTATTCTGCGTCGTTCTTCAGGTCTTCCTGGCCGGCGAAGGCAATGACAACCGGATCTGCGGCAAGGGCGGTGCCGGCCATGAAGGCGCCTGCAAGGGTGCTGGCGATCAGTCTTTTCAGCATGTCTGTTCCTCTGTCTGGATTTCTTGTCAGTTGATGAGCCCGAGGTAACGGGGAAGGGCGAGGCTGATCGACGGAACGTAGATCAGCACGGCAAGCAGGAGCAGCTCGACCAGGAGGAAGGGCATCACGGCGCGCACGAGGCGCCAGTAGCCTATGTTCACCACGGTCGAGAGGATCAGCAGCACGCCGCCGAGCGGCGGTGTTAGCAATCCAACCGTCAGGTTGAAGCCAACGATGATGCCCATGTGCACAGGGTCAACGCCCATAGCGATGGCCGGCGGAATGAGCAGCGGCCCGAGCAGAGCGACGGCTGCCTTCACATCCATCACCATCCCGGCGAGCAGGAAGATGATGTTGAGCACCACGAGATAGCCCGTTGCAGTGAGGCCCATGTTGCCGATGGCCGCGCCCAGCTTTTGCGGCATCTGTTCGATGGAGGTCAGATAACCGAAGGTGGCGATGGCCACGAGGATGATGAACACCGCCCCGGAAAGCGTGATGGTCCGCACCAGCGACTCGATCACATCCTTCGGCGTCAGGCGCCGGTAGATGAGGCCGACGATAAAGGCGGCAACCACGGCAACGCCTGCGGCTTCGGCTGGAGTCATAATGCCGAACAGGATGCCGCTGAGGATGATGACGGGCAGCGTCAGCGCGGGAAGGGCGGCAAACAGCGAAGGGAAGAAGGCCGGAATAGCGGCGCCCCGGCCGCCCGGATGGTCATGCTTGTGGGCCAGATAGGCGTTGACCAGCATGAGTACCGCAGCCAGCAGCAGGCCCGGCACCACGCCGGCTGCGAACAGGGCCACAACGGACGTGCCCATGAGCGCGCCGTAGAAGATCAGGATGATCGATGGCGGAATGATCGGGCCGATGATCGAGGAAGCTGCCGTTACCGCAGCGGCGTAGTCTCGGGTGTAGCCTGCCTTCTCCATCTCCGGCACCAGCGTGTTGCCAAGCGCTGCCGCATCTGCCGTCGCCGAGCCGGATACGCCTGCAAAGAACACGGAGGTGAGAATGTTCACATGGCCAAGTCCGCCCTTGAAACGGCCGAGCATGGACATGGAGAAACGGATCAGTGCTTCGGTGACGCCGCCCCGGTTCATCAATTCGCCCGTCAGAATGAAAAGCGGCATGGCCAGGAACGCGAAGACGTCAAGCTGTCCCATAACCCGCTGTGGAAGGGCTGCGAGGTAGCGCGTTTCTCCCAGGGCGAAGAATCCGATGATCGTCGCGCTTCCGACGAAATAGGCAATGGCACTGCCCGCCATGAGCGAGATGATCAGGAAGAGAACGGGGACTAGCGGCATCGGGGACTCCTTGTCGTTCCAAGGGATCATTGCGGCCCCATCGTTTCAATACGAAATTTATTCTTGATCCATAGCTATGGGCTATGGCTTGCATTGAATTATAATGAATACTAGAGCTACTGAAGTGAGAAAGATGCAGTTGCGGCTGCGGTGAACGGATGCATTCCGTGCCAGCTGCCTGGTTGCACTTCGCATGTGCGAAATTTCTGGGCGGACTGCCTAAGAATAAGTCAGTGCATCTGTGCGCTGTTTTATCGGAAAAGCTGAGAGGAGGTCATGAAAGCGATCAATCTTCACAGACTGCAGATCTTCCGTACGGTCTATGAGCTTGCGGGCATTGGCGCTGCCGCTCGAAAACTGAACCTGTCGCAGCCAACGGTCAGCCGGCATCTTGCTGTTTTCGAGGATGAGTTGAAGGTTTCCCTGTTTTCGAACGTGGCGGGCCGCATCGAGCCCACCTGGGAGGCGCAGCGGCTTTATGCGGAAACCAACGGGCTTTTTGAGCGGGTTGCGATGCTGGAGCGCAGCGTTGAAGCGCTGCAGCGCGGTTCATCCGATTCCTGCGTATCATCGGCGCCAACACGCTGTGTATCTCGCTGATACCGGATGCTGTCGGCACCTTGCAGCAAAAGATGCCGGATCTGGCCATTTCTGTTGATGGCGGCGGGGCGGCTGCCCAGCTCATGGCCTTGCGCGGCGGAATGGCTGATATCACGGTTGGCGCGCCTGTCGCTGGCAGTCCGGATTTGCGGCAGGATCATGTTGGCCGGACTGCGCTGGTGGCGGTCATGCCGAAGTCCCACCCGCTTGCTGACCGCAAGATGGTTGATCTGCGCGCGTTCGACGGGTTTCCCTGTGTCATGCCCAACCCCAAGGCACCTATCGGCGGGCTCGTTCACAAGGCTTTCGAGGCCGCTGGTGCCGTGCCGTCCCGGGTTTTGTCGGCGATGTCGCCGTCCTTCGCCATCGGGCTTGTGGCCAGCACCGGCTGGTGCAGTGTGACGGACGAAATCACAGCCCATGACTTTGGTCGCGGACGGCTGGCGGTCATTCCTTTGGAAAAGCGCATCGAGATCGAACTCGTGACGCTCGAACTCTCCCGAAGTCCTTCGCGCAGGAGTGCTGGTGTGTTTAAGGACGCACTGGGGCGGGCTTTCAAGGCCTATGGTCAGCGCGCAGGGCACTGAAACGGGGTGAGTTCAGCGGATACAATTGGGTACAAATTTTCCGGGGCTTTTTTCCTGTGCCGTCAGTTTGACCTGAGTTGCTGCTAATTTCGGCTGGCAACCGGTCAAAAAATTTTGATGTTTCCCTGCGTAGTGTTCACTCTACATGTTCTCGTGACAGCAGGGCGATACCGGTTTTGGGCTTGGCGGCTGAACGGAAAATTTTGAACTGGAGTTTCATGTGTCGCTCTGGAGACAATCGCTTTTAAGTCTTGTCATCATCGTCGCTGGTTTTGGCCTGTGGGCAAGGTTCTATCCGGGCGCGGGCGAGATTCTGGCGCCTGCCGGACTGGGCTGGCTCGCCGCCGCCTCGACCGCACCTGGTGCAGGTGATGGTCAGAACCGTGGTCAAGGCAATGGCGGAGGGCGGGGCCCTCAGGGTGTGGTTGTCGTCTCTCCCGTGATCGAGCAGACGATCAATGACCGTCTTTCAGCCATCGGTTCAGGCCGCGCTGCGCGCTCTGTCGAGGTCCGGCCTTTTGACTCTGGCCGGATGACTGACATTCTGGTCGAGTCCGGAGCTTCCGTGAAGCGAGGCGAGATCATCGCCAAGCTCGACTCCGAAGCCGAGGAAATCGCGGCCGAGCGTGCCGAAATCGCCGTCAAGGATGCGGAAGCGCGCCTCAATCGGACGCGTCAGTTGCGCCAGTCCAATGCTGCCAGCGAAGTCCAGGTGACCGACGCGGAGCTTGCGGCCGACAATGCGCGCCTTGCCCTGCGCGAAGCACGCCTTGCCCTGTCTCGCCGTTCGGTTGAAAGCCCGATTGACGGAATCGTCGGAATTCTGCCGATTACAGCCGGAAACTATGTCACGTCATCCTCTGTGATTGCGACGGTAGAGGACCGGTCCGAAATCCTTGTCGATTTCTGGATCCCCGAGCGCTTTGCCGGAATTTCCGTCGGCGCGCCGCTGACGGCAGAGTCGGTTGCCCGCCCCGGTGAAGTCTATAGCGGTGAGGTGAGTGCCGTGGATAACCGGGTCGAAACCGAAAGCCGTACCCTTCAGGTGCAGGCGAGCATTCGCAACGTGGGGGACCGGCTGCGCCCCGGCATGTCCTTCCAGGTGGAAATGCGTTTCCCCGGCGACAAATATGCTGCGGTGAACCCGCTTGCGGTGCAGTGGGGGCCAGACGGAGCTTTCGTCTGGGCTGTTCGTGACGGCAAGGCGAAGCGTGAGCTCGTCCGGATCATTCAGCGAAACACCACCAGCGTGCTCGTTGAGGCCAATCTGAAGCCAGGTGATGAGGTCATCTCCGAGGGGCTGCATCTGGCCCGTGAGGGCGCGCAGTTGAACATCGCCGGACGTCAGGCGTCCAAACCGGCTACAGACACGGCTTCCAAGCCCGCAGCTGCCCCCAGCGGTTCCTGAGAGCCCGGGCGGCTGGTGTGTCCGGCTGCCCTTGAATGCCGCAGTGCCTTCCTGACTCTGTTCGTGATGCAGGTGGTTCTGTTTGCCGAGGACAATCATTCCCGGACTGACCGCAGCCTTGTGAAGGCGCGCAGCCGGTGAAACGGAACGAGGCCAAGATGAGCTCCAGCCCAGCATCTGACCGCAGCTTTACTGCCCTTTTCGTCCGGCGCCCCGTGCTTGCCTTCGTGATGAACATGCTGATCGTCGTGGCGGGTCTTGCCGCGTTCTTCGGCGTTGAAATCCGCGAGCTGCCGGATGTGGATCAGCCGGTGATTTCCATCCGGACCTCCTACAATTCAGCCTCTGCCGAAACCATCGACCGGGAGGTGACGGGTGTCATCGAAGGTGCGGTGTCGCGGGTGTCCGGGGTGAAGTCTATCTCCTCCTCATCCTCCTATGGGGAGAGCCGGGTCACGGTGGAATTCTATGACGACGTGAGCCTCGACGCTGCGGCTGCCGACATGCGTGACGCGCTGGGCCGCATCACCAATGATCTGCCTGAGGACGCAGACGCAGCGCGCATCATCAAGGCCGATTCCAATGCGCAGCCGGTGGTGCGTCTGGCGCTGACCTCTGACACCATGTCCGTGGAAGACATGACGGTTCTGGTGGAAGACGAGGTCGCAGACGTTCTGTCCGCCGTACCTGGCGTCGCCGATGTGCAGGTTTTCGGAGACCGGCAGAAAATCTTCCGGATCGACATTGATCAGGCAAAGATGGCGAGCCTCAACCTGACTGTCGGTGACGTCGCTTCAGCCCTTTCCACGATGGCCTTTGATACGCCTGCCGGTTCGCTGACGAGCCAGACGCAGGATCTGATCGTGCGGGCAAGCGCTGCCATCGACACACCGGAGGCCTTTGAGAGCATTATCCTCAACCGCCGTGCGCGGCTGGGAGACTTTGCCACGGTCACGCTGGGGCCGGATATTGGCCAGTCGCAACTGCGG
This sequence comes from Pannonibacter phragmitetus, assembly GCF_050510895.1. GTDB lineage: Bacteria > Pseudomonadota > Alphaproteobacteria > Rhizobiales > Stappiaceae > Pannonibacter > Pannonibacter phragmitetus_B. The sequence goes on from NZ_JBNINT010000001.1 coordinate 712,238, forward strand.
GCCAACGGCAAGACTGGCATTGGCCTCGGCATCATCCGTGCTGCCCAGTCCAACACGCTGGAGATTTCCGAAGGCGTGGCTGCGGCCGCGGCGCGCATTCAGCAGACACTGCCTGAAGGCACGACGATCGAGGTCACCAGCGATGATGCGACCTTCATCACCGGCTCGATCCATGAAGTGGAAATCGCACTCGTCATTTCCGTCAGCGTCGTGCTGTTGATCATCTTCCTGTTCCTGCGGGACTGGCGCGCAACCCTCATCCCTGGCGTGACAATGCCAGTGGCCTTGATCGGCACGCTGGCTGCGATCTATCTGGCAGGCTTTTCCATCAATATCCTCACTCTTCTCGCGCTGGTTCTGGCAACTGGTCTTGTGGTGGATGATGCGATCGTGGTTCTGGAAAACATCGTGCGCCGCCGTAACGAGGGAATGGGTCCAAGGGCAGCTGCCGTTCTCGGTACGGACGAGGTGTTTTTCGCGGTGATCGCAACGACCGCGACACTGGCCGCCGTCTTCGTACCGCTGTCATTCCTGCCCGGTCAGACTGGAGGTCTGTTCCGGGAGTTCGGCTTCGTGCTGGCGATTGCAGTTCTGCTGTCGTCGGTTGTGGCACTGTCCCTGTGCCCGATGCTGGCGTCCCGCCTTCTCAAAGGCAAGGTCGCCAATATGGGAGCGGATGAAACGGTTATCCGCGAAGCAGAGGCGCAGGACGAATCCGGCAATGCGCAGACAGCTGTCCCGGCCAGACAGGCGGATAGCGGTCTGGCAAGTCTCTACCGGCGGACCCTGAAAGCCTGCCTTGATGCGCCGATGGTGGTGCTTGCCGTCTCGCTGCTTTTCGCCATGTCTGCCGTGGCGCTGTTTGGCACGATCAAATCCGAGCTGACGCCTGCGGAAGACCGGTCCATCGCCTTCATGCGGATCTCGGCTCCTCAAGGCGTGAGCCTCGACTATCTGACTGCGCAGGTGACCCGCATCGAGGAGCTGATCCAGCCGCTGCGCGATAGCGGCGAAATCACCAGCACTTTCTCTGTCGCCGGCCAGGGCGGACGATCCAACAGCGGCTTCATGGTGATGCGCCTTGCGCCCTGGGAGGCGCGCACGCGATCGCAGCAGGAGATCGTTGCCGACGTGTCCCGGCTCGTGCGGGATGTGCCGGGCGTGCGGGCTTTCGTGTTTCAGCCAAACAGCCTGGGCATACGCGGGGCTGGTTCAGGCCTTCAGTTTGCGGTCGCTGGCAGCAACTATGCGGCACTTGGAGAGAGCGCCGCGAAGATCGTCGCGGAACTGGAAAAAGACCCGCGCTTCACGCAGCCGCGCCTGTCCACCGAGGCGACCCAGCCGCAGCTTTCCGTCTCCATCGACCGGGAGCGGGCGTCTGATCTCGGGATCGACATCAATGGTCTTGGCAATGCCATGCAGGCGATGCTGGATGGGCGCCGCGTCGGGCAGGTCTTCATTGAGGACCGCAGCTTCGATGTGAAGTTCGTCTCCACCACCAACCCGATCAATGATCCAACGGACCTTGAAAACGTGTTCCTGCGCACGGGTGATGGCCGTTTCGTGCCTGTGTCCACGATTGCCACGCTGACGGAAAAGGCTGTGCCGCCGCAGCTTGACCGCGAACAGCAACTGAGGTCAGTCGCCATTACCTCCAGCCTCGCGCCGGATTTTGCATTGGGCGATGCCTATGCGGTTGCACAGGAAATCGCAGCGCCGCTGCTGCCGCCGGGCGCCCGTATTGTGCCTCTGGCGGAGGCGGCGACACTGGGCGAGCAGTCGGCCAGCATGGCCCGCACCTTCGGCTTTGCCTTGCTGATCATCCTTCTGGTGCTGGCGGCGCAGTTTGAAAGCTTCATCAGCGCCCTGATCATCATGTTCACCGTGCCCCTTGGCCTTGCCTGCGCGGTCTATGCGATGGCCTTCAGCGGTACTTCGCTCAATGTCTACAGCCAGATCGGCCTTGTGCTGCTTGTGGGCATCATGGCCAAGAATGGCATTCTGGTGGTGGAATTCGCCAATCAGCTGCGGGACAAGGGCTTTGGTGTGCGCGAGGCGGTGGAAAATGCGGCGAACATCCGCCTGCGGCCGGTGATGATGACCATGCTCTGCACGATCGTCGGCGGCGTGCCGCTGATCCTGGCCTCCGGCGCCGGTGCGGAAGCGCGTATCGCCCTGGGCTGGATCATCGTCGGCGGCCTTGGCCTTGCGACCTTCTCCACTCTCTATCTGACGCCAGTTGCCTATCTGCTCCTCGGCCGCTTCATCAAGCCGCAGGCGGAAGAGGAAAGCCGTCTGGAGCGGGAAATGAGTGAGGCCCGCGAAGGTGCGCCGCGGATGACACCCGGCGAGTAAGACCACTGCTTAAACACAGAAAAGCCCCCGCCGGAGATCCTCTGGCGGGGCTTTGGCTTGTTCGCTCAGACTGGTTCAGCCCTTTGCATCCCCCACGGGCAGGCGGATGTTGCGCAAGGAAAGAGCGGCAACGAGGCCAATGGCAGCAATGAGGGCGGCGGTCATGAACAGCGGGTGGAAGGCAGACTGGTATATCCCGCCGAGCAGGTGCCTTGCCGTGTCCGGCAGGGCCGCTGTCTGGGCGGGTGAGAGCTTCTCGATATGCTCCACGCCTGGCACCTCGCCCATGTGGCGTGCAAGGCCCGATGAGAGGATCGCGCCATAGATCGAGATGCCTATGGAGGCGCCGCCGATGCGGGTGAGGGTGACGCTGCCGGTGGCTGCGCCAACGTCCCGTCTGTTTGCCGCATTCTGCACGCCCAGAACCGGCACCTGCTGGCCTATGCCAACGCCGACGCCCTGTGCCAGCATGATCAGCCCCAGCAGGATGGCCGGGGTTCCGCTGCCCGTGAAGCTGTAGGCCAAGAGCATGGTGACCCCTGTCAGCGTCGAGAGCAGGGAGAAGATCTTGTAATTGCCCGAGACTGACATGAGCCGGCCGGCAGAAAGCGAGCCAATGGCAATGCCGGCCGTCAGTGGAATGAAGAACACTCCGGCTGCCGAGGGACTGAGGCCAAGGCCCGACTGCAGGTAAAGCGCGTAATAGGTGACAAGGCCGATGCCAATGGCGCCGCTTGCTGCCGAGATGGTCAAAAGCAGGCAGATCTGGCGGTTGCGGAAGAGCGAGAGCGGCAAGACAGGCTCCGGTGCGTGCTTTTCCACCAGGATGAGCGCAATGAGAGCCAGTATGCCGGTGCCGAGTACGGCAAGGGCCGTTGGTGACAGAAGCCCGCCGAACAGTTCCGAGCCATCGGCCCATAGTACGATACTGCCCGTCACCATGGCGGCGAGTATGGCGCCAGGATAGTCAATCTTAGGCTTCCTGTCGGGCCGCTTGTAGGGCAGCATGATCGCGAGAGCGGTGAGAACGATGATCCCAACCGGCAGGTTGATGAAGAAGATCGACCGCCAGCCGAACAGGTCGCTCATGGTGCCGCCCAGCACCGGGCCAATGGCACCGGAGAGCATCAGCACAAGGCTGGAATAGCTCTGGTAGCGGGCACGCTCGCGCGGGGCAAAGAGGTCGGCGTTGATCGAGAAGATTGTCACCATGATGCCTCCGCCGCCAAGGGCCTGCAGCACTCGGGCGGCGATCAGGGTGTTCATGGAAACCGCAAGAGCACAGGTGAGCGAGCCAACGGTGAAGATGCTGATGGCGGCCAGCATCACATATTTGCGCCCGAAAAGATCACCCAGCTTGCCATAGACCGGCATCACGGCGCTGGAGGCGAGAAGATAGGCGGACGCCACCCAGCCGAACCGCTCGATCTGTCCAAATTCGCCTACGATGGTTGGAAGGGCCGTAGCGACGATCTGGTTGTCCAGCGTCGCCATGAAGACGCCCATCAGCAGGAACAGGAAAATGATGATCCGGCGCGGGTGGGGCGGTCGTTCAGGCGGAGTGGTGTGGGGAAGAGCCGCAGCTGCGGCGGCACCGGCTTCAGGCTCCACCGGGTCCAAAACATGCTTATTCATGGCAAAAAGGCCGTCCAGAAAATCCGTCCTCCACGGAAAGGCCCGTGATCCCTCGAACGGATGATTGAAAATATGTGCTTTTGGCATATATGTGTCAATGTCAAGTAAGTGACAAGGGCATCTTTTGTAAATATGGTGCGCGGGCTGGCTCTGGCATTGCCCGGCAGCACAAGCGCAAGGCTGGCAATGGGGCAGGAAATGGAGGATCGGGTGTCAGCTCATAACCGGGAACGGCAGGAAGAGGATTTCGCGCTGATTTCCTCAAGCCTTGGCCGCATGCGCATGATGATCGGCCGGCGCATCATTGGCCGCATTGCCCTGCAGCAGACAGAGCCGGGGCTTGAGCTGACGCATCTGGACGTGATCGATGCTGTGCGCCGCCGGGCGCCTGAGGGCGAAGTCACGGTTGGGGCGATTGCCGAATTCATCCGCGTTGATCCGTCGCGCAGCAGCCGGCTGGTGGCAGATCTGGTTCAGCGCGGCCTTTTGCGCCGGACTGTCTCGCAGGAAGATGCAAGGCGCAGCGTCGTTGAACTGACGGAGCGCTCCCACGAGTATTTCCGTGTGGCTGACCAGGTGAAGCAGGGCTTCATCCGCGATATCACCGCAGACTGGAGCGGGGAGGATGTCGACCGCTTTGCCATCCTGCTCGACCGTTTCGTCTCGGGATTGGAAGAGCGCTCCCGCCTGCCGGGGGACACCGGCTGAGCTGGCTCGCAGGCCGCATCCTCTGGCCGGCCCCGGGACATGTCCGGGGCGGCGCGGAGGGATGTCTTATTCCGCGATGACAATCTCAAGCGGACGCGGGTGAGACAGGAAGTCGAGATGGCTCATCGAATAGCCATAGGCGCCCGCGAGTCCGACGACGAAGAGGTCTCCGATATCTGCGGCTTCCAGATGGACCGGAGTTGCCGTCAGCTTGTCGGCTGAGTTGCACAGGGCGCCGCCGATGAAGGCGGTCTCGTTGCGCACCGACTGCTGGCCGTCAAAAATGGCCGGGGCATTCATGCGCACCACGTCCACCGGATGATTGATCTTCAGTGCGATGGGGCGGCGGAAATGGTGTGAGCCGCCCTGACAGACGACCTGTTTCATGCCGACGCTGGTCTTGATGTCCACGATCTCTGTGCAATACCAGCCGCTGTCGGCGGTCAGGTAACGTCCCAGTTCCAGCACGAAATGGCGGCCGCCGAAGCCATACTCTTCGATCAGTGCGGTCAGGCGCGCAGCATAGGCTTCCGGCTGAAAGCCCCGTCCGGTTTCCAGATAGTCGATGCCGAAACCCCCGCCAAAGTCGATGGTGCTGCACTTAAGGCCGGGCACACGGGCTTCCGTTTCCTTGGCCAGTTCGAACACGCGGCGGCAGTTTTCCAGAAGATCATCCAGTTGCAGCACGCCTGACGCGGAATAGACATGCAGGCCACGGAAGGCGAGATGGGGCAGGGCGGCGATCTGCGGAAGCTGGTCGAAATACAGTTCCTGATCGATGCCGAACTTGGAGCTGTCACCCGAGAAGCTGGCCTGTGCATCATGCACATGGAAGTTGGGGTTGACGCGGACAAGGATCTCCTGCGTCACGCCATGGCGGGCGCAGATCTGCTCCAGGCGGTGCGCCTCGGTCAGCGATTCCACATGCACCAGCTTGATGCCGGTCGAGACCGCCCATTCCAGCTCTTCCGGCGACTTGCCGGGGCCGGTGAAGACGATCTGCTTCGGCGCAAAGCCCGCCTCCAGCGCCTTGCGGCCTTCGCCGATGCTGGCGATTTCAACGCCTGCCACATCAGCCGCCAGAGCCGCCTTGAGGAAGGAGGCATTCGGATTGGCCTTCATCGCGTAGAAGATGCCGACTTCCTGCGGCAGCGCAGCCTTGAGGGCGGCAATCTTGGCCTTCATGACCGTGAGGTCATAGACGAAGAAACTGCGTCCATTGGTCTTGTCCGCGCCAAGCTTTGCGATGGACTGGCGGACATGGGCAGGAAGAAACATGGATGAGGCCCCTCGGGGTTGTGTGCCGTTCTGTGGCTTTCCTCTGGCTGGCACCGCATCTGTCACCGCTGGCAGGTCAGTCCTGCCCGTCACTTGGGGCGAGGGCGGAAGGCCTTGATGGGCTGCAGGCGCGGGGTAGGGGCTTGAGGGGCCACCGGTTGATTTCAGCCTGTGATAGACTGCCTTGCCCTTCCGATGCCAGCCATTTTTACGGGAATTTGCAGAAGCATTTCTTCTGCAAGAGCGGTGTTTGATCCGGACGGCCAGTCAGGCTCCAACTCCTCTCCCCCTTGAGGGGGAGAGGGGCGCTGCGGTCATATGGAAGCGCTTTGCCTCTATGCCGCTTGTTCGGCATCCAGATCCGCGAAGGTCTTGCCTTCGCTGGCAAGGCGGACGAGCAGGGGGCGGGGCGCCAGAAGTAGGCGTCGTCTGCCGAAAGCCGCCTGATGTCCTCCAGCACCGAGGCAATGCCCACCGTATCGGCATAATGCAGAGGGCCGCCGCGCCAGCGGGGAAGCCGTAGCCGGTGAGCAGCACCGTGTCGATGTCAGATGCCCGGCGGGCGATGCCTTCCTCCAGCACGCGGGCGGCCTCGTTGATCATCGCGGCCATGTAGCGCCGCTGGATCTCGTCTGCCGTGAAGCTGCGCGGGGTGATGCCGGCGTCCTTGCGGGCCTCCTCCAGGAGGGCGAGGATTTCCGGGTCCGGGCGGCCCTTGGGGCTCTGTTCGTCATAGATGTAGAAGCCGCGGCCTGTCTTCTGGCCGAGCCAGCCCCGGTGATAGAGCCCGTCGGCAAAGGTCACTGCCCGCTCTTCCGGCGGGCGTGTGGGCGCGCGGCGCTGGCGGGAGGCATAGCCGATGTCGATGCCCGCCAGATCCGACACCTGGAACGGCCCCATGGCGAAGCCGAAGTCCGTCAGCGCGGCATCGATCTCGTAAGGGCTGGCTCCGTCCATCATCGTGTAATCGGAGGCAAGGCGGTACTGCATCATCAGCCGGTTGCCGATGAAGCCGTCGCAGATGCCGGAGTAGACGCCGGTCTTGCCGAGCTTGCGGGCCAGATCGAAGGCGCGGGCGACATGGGCAGGCACCGTCTTTTCTGCCACCACGATCTCCAGCAGCCGCATCACATGGGCGGGGAGAAGAAGTGCAGGCCGATCACGTCTTCCGGGCGTGAGGTAACGGCGGCGATGGCGTTCACATCCAGATAGGAGGTGTTGGTGGCCAGCGTGGCGCCAGGTTTGGCGATGGCGTCCAGCTTGCGGAACACGTCCGTCTTCACCTCAAGGCTTTCAAACACCGCCTCGATGATGATGTCGGCCTCCGCCAGCGCCTCATAGGTGATTGCTGTCTTCAGTTTACTGTCGAGAATTTCATCGCGCTGTTCCGCGCTCAGCTTGCCGCGTGCGACGGCGCCATCAAGATTGCGGGCGATAGTCGCACGCGCCTTTTCGGCAAAGGCCTCTTCACGTTCGATCAGCGTGACGGGCAGGCCGGCAAGCAGCGCTGCCGTGGCAATGCCTGCGCCCATGGTGCCGCCGCCGATGACGCCTGTGGAGGCATAGGGCGGAGGCGTCAGTCCGGAGATTTCCTTCACCTGCGCAGCCTTGCGCTCGGCAAAGAAGGCGTGAATGAGGGCAGAGCGCTGGGGTGTCTGCATCAGGTCGAGGAAGCGTTTGCGCTCAGCAGCCAGTCCCTCCGTCCGGTCCATGCGGGTGGCATCTTCCACCGCGTCGATGGCAGCCAGATGCGAGACCTCACCGCGATTGCGGGCACGCACCTTCTTGCGGGCTGCCTCGAAGACGGAAGCTTCGGCAATGGGGAGGGGCGCAGGCCGGACGCCACGGGGCGGCTGGCGGAGCCTTCTGCCACTGCGCGGATCTTGTCCTTTGCGGCTGAAAGCAGGTCCGCAGCTGGCACCACGGCATCCACAATGCCGAGGGACAGCGCTTCGGCGGCACTCACCTGACGGGCGGTGGTGATGATGTCGAGGGCTGCCTCTACGCCCGCAAGGCGTGGTAGGCGCTGGGTGCCGCCTGCGCCGGGCATCAGGCCCAGCGTCACTTCCGGCAGGCTGACCCTGGCCGTTTCCGCCGCAATGCGCAGATGCGCGCCCAGGCCCACTTCGCAGCCGCCCCCGATGGCCGCGCCATTGAGGGCGGCTGCAATGGGCTTGGCGCTGTCCTCAATGGCGTTGATCACGTCCGGCAGATAGGGGGCTGCGGCGTCTTGCCGAATTCGGTGATGTCGGCACCGCCAACGAAAATGCGGCCCGCGCCAGTGATGACGCCGGCAATCGCGCTGTCATCGGCCGCCATCCGTGTCACTGCCTCCAGCAACCCGGCCCGCACAGCCTGCGACAGTGCGTTGACTGGCGGGTTGGCGATGGTGATCACGGCAATGCCGTCCTGAACCTCATATGAAACGGGAGTGGTCATTGCGCCCCTCTGTTATCTCTCCGCATGCTGGCGCAACTTGCATGACCGGCGCCTCAAGTTCAACCGGACAGAGGGTGGATGGCGCAGGAAACGCCCTGTGCTGACAGGGTACTTGTGAAGTTCAGCTACACAAGTCTTGAATTTTTCAAGACAGATTCTGCCGCCCCCGGTGCTACGCCTATTGCAAGGGCTGACAAGTGCCACTGGGAGGAAAAGCATGAATGCCGGTTACCGCCATCGGGCGGGTGCGAATGTTTCGCTTGAATTGCGTGCCTGGAACATCCGCCGAAAGGCGCTGATGATGGGCGAAGTGCAGGGGCAGGGCTATATCGGCCAGGCGCTTGGTATCGCCGATGTGCTGGCCGCGAGCTATTTCCACGCGCTGAACTACAAGCCGGAAGAGCCGGAGTGGGAAGAGCGTGACCGTTTTCTGCTCTCCATCGGGCACTATGCTATCGCGCTCTACGCAGTGCTGATGGAAGCGGGCATCCTGCCGGAAGACGAGCTGGAAACCTACGGCATGGATGACAGCCGCATGCCCATGTCCGGCATGGCCTCCTACACGCCGGGCATGGAAATCACCGGCGGCTCGCTGGGGCAGGGCCTCGGCATTGCTGTTGGCATGGCGCTCGGCCTGAAACGCAAGAAGAACCCTGCCTTCGTCTACAACATGATGTCAGACGGAGAGCTGGGCGAAGGATCGACCTGGGAGGCAGCCATGTCCGGCAGCCATCACAAGCTCGACAATCTCATCTGCCTCATCGACTTCAACAACCAGCAGGCGGACGGCAAGTCCACGGAGATGCTGTGCTCCGAGCCGCTGGATGCCAAGTGGGAAGCCTTCGGCTGGCATTGCCAGCGGGTGAATGGCAACGATCTGGAGGCTGTTGTTGCCGCCTTCGATGCCGCCCGGGCGCTGAAGGAGCCACGGCCCCGCGTCATCATCTTCGACACCACCATGTGCAAGGGCGTGCCCTTCCTGGAGAGCCGCGAAATCACCCATTTCGTGCGTGTGGAAGCTGATGAATGGTCCAAGGCACTCGCCGTTCTGGAAGAAGGAAAGCCCCAATGACCCTCGCCTCGATGGCCCGCAAACATGAGCCGCGCAAGGTGCAGCTGGCGCCGGACGGCTCGCGCATGGCAACCAGCGCCATGATCGCCTCGCTCGCCGCTGAAGGCTATGACACGGTGATGGCTCCCTTCGGCCACGCCCTGCTGGATCTTGCAAGACAGAACGAGCGTGTCGTCGGCCTCTCGGCGGATCTGGCGAAATACACGGACATGCACGTGTTCTCGCAGGCCATGCCCGAGCGGTTCTATCAGATGGGCATGGCAGAGCAGTTGCTGATGTCGGCAGCCGCTGGTCTGGCGCGGGAGGATTTCATTCCCTTTGCCACCACCTATGCCGTTTTCGCCTCGCGCCGGGCCTATGACTTCATCGCAATGGCGATTGCCGAGGAAAACCTGCCGGTCAAGATCGTCTGCGCCCTTCCGGGCCTGACCACCGGCTATGGCCCAAGCCATCAGGCGACCGAGGATCTGGCGATTTTCCGCGGCCTGCCGAACATGACGCTAATCGATCCCTGCGATGCGGATGACATTGCCGGAATGGTGCCGCAGATCGCCGCTCACAATGGCCCTGTCTATTCCCGCCTGCTGCGCGGCAAGGTGCCCAGCGTTCTGACCCGCCACAAGCCGGACTACAGGTTCGAGCTCGGCAAGGCCCAGACAATCCGCGAGGGCAAGGATGTGCTGGTGATCTCCACCGGCTTCATGACCATGCGGGCGCTTGATGCTGCTGTTGCTCTTGAGAAGGACAATGTGGATGTGGCGGTGCTGCATGTGCCGACCATCAAGCCTTTGGACACGGCCAAGATCCTTGAGGAGGCACGCAAGGGCGGGCGGCTCGTGGTGACGGCTGAAAATCACACGGTTGTCGGTGGTCTTGGGGAAGCCGTGGCAGGACTGCTGCTGACCAATGGCGTCACCCCGTCCTTCCGCATGGTGGGCCTGCCGGACGAGTTCCTGGAAGCTGGCGCCCTGCCAACGCTGCACGAAATGTATGGCCTGTCCGTGGACAAGCTGACCGCCCGGATCAGGTCCTGGCTCTGAACCAACCGGAATAGCCGAACAGGAGGAGAAATTTCATGGGTCTGTTGAAGGGCCGTTTTGCCGTCATCACCGGGGCGGCCTCGCCGCGTGGTCTGGGCAAGGCCACGGCACAGCTTTTTGCCGAACATGGTGCGACCGTTGCCATTCTGGATCTTGACGCAGCGGCTGCGGAAGCTGCTGCCGCGGATCTGGGGGCCGGGCATGTGGGGCTTGCCTGCAACGTCACCGACAAGGCGGCCTGCGAAGCCGCCGTGCGCGAACTGGAAAGCCGCTGGGGCCGGGTGGACATTCTCGTCAACAATGCTGGCATCACCCAGCCGCTGAAGATCATGGACATTGCCCCGCAGAACTACGACGCGGTGCTGGATGTGAACCTTCGCGGCACGCTCTACATGAGCCAGGCTGTCATACCCGGCATGCGGGCGCGCAAGAGTGGCAGCATCGTTAACCTGAGTTCGGTTTCGGCGCAGCGTGGTGGTGGCATCTTCGGCGGACCGCATTACTCTGCTGCCAAAGCAGGGATTCTCGGCCTGACCAAGGCCATGGCCCGCGAACTCGCCCCCGACACGGTTCGTGTCAACGCAATCTGCCCCGGTTTCATCGCCACGGACATCACGGCTGGAAAGCTGACACCGGAAATGAAGGAGATGATTCTTGCAGGCATTCCAATGGGCCGGGCCGGGACGGCCTCTGATGTGGCGGGATGTGCGCTGTTTTTGGCCTCTGACTTAGCCGCCTACTGCACGGGAACAGAGGTGGATGTAAACGGGGGCTCGTTGATTCACTGAAAACCCTGCGCGGTGGCAGATGAAACTGGGAGGAGAACCGTTGCATCTGCCGAAAGCCGCAAACTGACATGCAAACGGGAGGAAATCCGATGAAAGGAATGATCTACGCAGTGCTGGCCGCTGCAACCGTGCTCAGCAGCGCGGCGCAGGCTGATGAGGTGATCTTTGCCCACGGTGCCAATCCCGGCAACCCGCGCTATGTGGCTGCCGAAAAGTGGAGCGAGCTCTTTGCCGCCTGCAGCAAGGGGGCTCATACCGTCAACCTCGCTCCTTCCGCCACCATGGGCGATGATGTGGAACTGCTGACCTCTGCCGTTGGCGGCGTCATTCAAGTGACGGCCAACAGCCAGGGCGCAATGTCGCAGATGGTGCCGGAAATCGGCCTTCTCGGCCTGCCGTTCCTCTTCAACGATCTTCCGGCTGCATGGGCGGTACTGGACGGCGAAGTGGGAGACATGCTCGACAAGCGAGCGCAGGACTCCGGGCTGAAGATCCTTGGCTTCTGGGATAACGGCATCCGCAATGTCACCCACCTGACGAAGAGCGTTGCCAATCCCGCTGACATCAAGGGCATGAAGATCCGCACACCGCCGGATCAGATGACGGTCTCCATCTTCGAGGCGCTGGGTGCCTCACCGGCGCCGCTCGCCTTCTCGGAGCTTCCGAGTGCGCTGCAGGCCGGTGTGTTTGACGGGCAGGAAAACCCGCTGACAAACATCTATTCGGCCAAGCTGCACGAGATCACGCCCTATGTGACGCTGACCGGGCACAAGTACGAATCCACCCCCGTTGTGGCCGGGCTTGCATGGTGGGAAAGCATCGACGACGCCACGAAGAAATGCGCTCTTGATGCAACGGCAGAGGCAGGCAAGCTGCAGCGTAGCCTGTCGCAGGAAGGTGACCAGACCCTGCGGCCGAAGATGGAGGCAGAAGGTGCCAAGTTCTTCGAGGCGGACAAGAAAGCCTATCAAGCGGCAACTGCGTCTGTGTATGACAAGTATGCAGCTCAGTATCCGGATCTGGTGGCGGCCCTCAAGAAAGCGGCGGGTCTGTGATGAATGCGGCTTCATCCGGCAGTGAGCGGACCAGCGGGGAGGGGCGGCAGCGCCCTTCTCCAGCCCGCCCGTCATTAGCCATCTGCGCAAGCTGGTGGTGCTGCTGGACTGGAGCGGCTGCCTGATTGCCGTGGCGTGCCTTGCCATGCTTTTCGCGGCGCTGCTGGTGAACGTGATCCTGCGCTACTTCTTTGGGTCCGGTATCGCCTGGGCCTACGAAATCCATGCACTGCTGCTGCCGTGGATGGTGGCAGGGGGCATGGTGATCGCCTCGGCGCGGGGCAGCAACATTGCGATCACGCTGCTGCCGGAAATGCTGAGCGCAAGCCAGCGGCGGACGCTTCGGTTCATCATCAACGCGGTGATTGCGGTGATCGCGGTCAGCGTCCTGTGGTCCGGTCAGCCGATCCTGAGGGCGTCAAAGTTCCAGTCCCTGTCCACGCTGGGGATCAAGCAGATCTGGGGCTATTCAAGCATGGTCTATGCCTTCGGCGGTATGGCGATCATTGCCGTGATTGAAGCAACAACGGCTCTCTTCACCACAGACGCTGCGCAGGAGGATGCGGGCCGGGCCAGCTTCTCCTGACCGGGTCGTGCTTTTCCGAAATTCTGATTCTGAAAGGAACCGGCCATGACCGCTCCGCTTTTGTGGATTTTCATCGTCCTGATGGCCATCGCCGTTCCCGTTGCCCATGCCATGCTGGGCGGCGTCGCTGCCGCGCTGTGGCTGGAAGGCAAGCCGATGGCGGTGATCATGCAGCGGCTCTACACGCCGATGCAGAGTTTCCCGATGCTCGCCATCCCGTTCTTCATATTGGCTGGCAGCTTGATGATGTCGGGGCGTTTCGGGGTCTACCTCGTCAACATCGCACGGCTGCTGGTAGGAAACATGAAAGGCGGCCTCGGGCAGGTGTCCATTATCGGATCCGTCATTTTTGGCGGGGTGTCCGGCTCAGCCGTGGCCGATGCGACCGCGCTGGGTAATGCGTTGATCCCGGTGCAGAAGAAGCAGGGCTATCCGGCAGGTTTTGCAGCCGCCATCAACTCGGCTTCGTCCACTGTTTCCGTGCTCATTCCTCCGTCTATCCCGTTGATCCTCTACGGGCTCGTCGCCAACGTTTCGATCATTGATCTCTTCGTGGCCGGCATTCTGCCAGGGGTGATGCTGGCTGTGGGCATGTTTGGCGCCGTCTGGGTGGTTGCTGGCCGCAAGAACCTGCCGCGCGCGCCGCTGGAGGGCGGGTTTGCCGCCTTCCGCAAGGATATAGCAGCCGCCATTCCGGCCATGCTGATGCCCGTCTTCGTCATCGGTACCTTGCGCTTCGGTATCGCCACGCCGACGGAAGTCAGCGTGCTGGCGGTGGCTTATGCCTTTGTCATCAGCGGTCTGATCTATCGTGACCTTTCCCTGGTGATCGTCTGGCGCGCCTGCATCGAGACGGCGGTGATGACCGGTGCGGTGATGTTCATCATCATGGCCTCTTCGACGATCCAATGGCTGCTGACGGCAGAGCGCGTGCCGCAGGATCTGGCTCTCTGGGTGACGGCAACCTTCTCCCAGCCCTGGATGGTGATCCTGGCACTCAACATCGTCATGCTGATCGTTGGGGCGCTGATCGATCTTCCGGCGGCCGTTCTGCTGCTGGGGCCGCTCTTCGTCACCATTGGTCAGGCCATCGGTCTTGATCTGGTGCAGCTTGGCCTGATTATGGTCGTGAACCTGTCCATCGGGCTCTACACGCCACCCGTGGGGACGACGCTGTTCATCTCTGCGGCCATAGCGAGAGCGGGCATCGGCGAGGCAATCAGAGCACTTCTACCGTTCTATCTGGTCGCCATTACCGTGCTGCTGATGATCTCGTACCTGCCGTTCCTGACCATCTATTGATGGCGGAGCGGCTTATGGAAGCGTATCCGGGCCGGGACCGATCAGTTCCGGCCCGAGCCCTTCCCGGTAATGACAGCCGAGATTGGTCAGCAAGGCGCGGGCCCGTGTCTCATGTTCTTGAGCGGCCCCCTCAAGCCAGCTTGAAAACCGCGAGACGATCCGCCGGTTGAAGTGCTTCGGCGGGCAGACCAACCAATAGGCCGCAAAGTCGATGACGGGGAAATCCGGGCAGAAGGGGACAAGCTCCCCGCGCTCCAGTTCCGGCAGGCATAGCGTCAGACTGTCCAGCGCCAGCCCGCCGCCCTGGCGTGCCAGCTCGATCGACATGGACGAGCGGTCAAAGCGGAACTGATAGCTGAGGCCGGGCAGGTCGATGCGGTTCGCCGCCAGCCACAGGTCCCAGCGGTAAAGCATCTTCACGCTGTCGATGAGCCTTGCATGGGCCAATTGCTCTACCGGGTCTGGAGATATGGCCTGAAGTGAGCGCAGGTAGTCCGGGCTGCAGAAGGGCAGCACCAGATCATTCATCACCGGATTGACGGTGAGGCCCGTCCAGCCGCCGAGACCATAGCGCAAATCAAGATCCACCGCTTCTGTCTCGAACACGGTGAAGTCCGGTGTTGCGTCGATGCGGATGTTCCATTCCGGACTGGTGCTTGCAAAGGCGGCAATGCGCGGGCCAAGCCAGCGCACGCCGAAGCTGGGGCTGACGCGGATCGTCAGGTTGCGCAGGTCACGTTGACGG
The DNA here is from genome assembly GCF_050510895.1 of Pannonibacter phragmitetus. GTDB lineage: Bacteria > Pseudomonadota > Alphaproteobacteria > Rhizobiales > Stappiaceae > Pannonibacter > Pannonibacter phragmitetus_B. The sequence goes on from NZ_JBNINT010000001.1 coordinate 727,241, forward strand.
ACGATCGCTGAGCGGGCGTTGCGGATGGCGGCGAAGGCCTGAGTGGTCGTCTGGAACAGGCGGTCGCCATCCAGCGTCAGCACCAGCCGCCGCTTCTCCCGCCGGAACAGGCGTACGCCAAACTGGCTTTCGAGCAACCGGATCTGCTGGCTGACGGCAGACGGCGAGACGCCCAGCTCCTCAGCGGCCCGGGTGACGCCACCAAGCCGCGCCACGGCCTCGAAATATTCAGTCGATTTGAGATTGATGTCCCGCATGGGTGGCAGACTAGATCAGTGACCGGGCTGAGGGAAAGCATGCTGGAGTTTCTTTTGCAGTCATTCCGGCTGACTGAAGTCTTTCAGGTTGAAGGCGTCCTGATGCGCACTTTGGAGTCCGCTTCGCTGACCCACGCAGGGTGAGGGGCAGCAAAGGCGTGTCTGTTGCTGCAGGCCTACGCGCAGCATAGACAATGCCTGCCGCACGGGGGGTGATGGTATCTGCAAAAGTGGTTGGTGCAACGCCGCGATCCTGCCGGGTAAACAACTGGCCTCCCAGCTGTGTGCGCAGCCTGGCGATGGCGTTGCTTACGGTTGGTTGGCTCACGCCCAGCTGTTTGGCGGCAAGGCTGATGTTCCCGGTCTTGTAAATGGCTTCGAAAACCAGCAGCAGATTCAGGTCGATCTTCCGGAAGCCTTTCTCGTCACTCATTTTCGGCACCATCATCGCAAGCAGAAGCAGCCGGGCGGCTGTCCGCCCGTTCCTGAACTGTCACCGCGAAGTGGCGGGAGCCTGCCGTTCAGAATCTAGTCATGACACGCAGGTTGAAGCGGTTGGCATCCTTTATGCCAGTTGCTGACCCATGGGCATATTCAAGCGAGACGGTCGCCGAACGGGGGCTTGCGGCCTCCGAAAGGCCAGCGCGAATGCCGACGCCGAAGGCGTGGGCGCGGGTGAGTTTTGTTTCCAGTGCTGTGGCAGCTTCGAGCTTTGAAATACCGGCCGCACCGAAGACGTATGGCGCGGCAGCTGCATCGAAGCCGCCGGGCAGGGGAAGGGCGACAGGCACCGAGAGTTCTGCACGGATCGCCGCACCTGAATCGCCTTCAAGCTTGCCCGACCCGAAGGCAGAAACCCATTCGCTGCCGCCAAGACCCGTCTGCTCGGAAGCTACCAGAGCATCGCCGAAGGAAGTCTGAGCCTTGCCGCTCGCCTGAAAATTCAGGCGCTGCGCAAAAAGGACTGGTTGTACCGGGCCGACATGTCGAGCTTGCTGAAGTCCGGCTTTGCGCCGGAACGGGTGAGCGGGAGGCTCGTCGTACCAGAACGCGCACCCAGGGCATCCAGACCGAAGGAGGCGGTCATGTCTCCCGAAATCACCGCGCCCCACGGGGCATAGAAATCAGCCGACTGGTTGAAGCGCAGCACCCTTGTCTGATCTTGCGCCCAGTCGAAACGGGATGTCCCAATGTTGAGCTTCTGCTTTTCGGCAGCCAGATCCAGGCTGATCTGGCTGCTGGTGTTGAATGTCCGGCTGCGCACCCACTTGTAGCCCAGGCGGACAGATCCGCGCTGATAATGATCCATCAGGGTGAAGCCTGTCTGGCTGAGCGGGTGGGTGCGGCTGTCGACGCCTTCCAGACCAAGCCAGAGGCCATTGGTGCCAAGCGGCATGGAAACACCGCCGGCGATCTGCCGGTTGCGCGGATCACTGCTGAAGAAGCCGCCGTCAAGGCCGGGATAGCCAGCCAGCCGCAGATAGAAGACTTCACCCATCCCCAGAAGGCTGTTGAGATCAACGCCTGCGCTGACCGAGTAGCGCCCGAGGTTGCGGTCGAGGCTGTTGTCCATGGAGAGTGTGGCCGCGACCGGATCATGCCGGCCATCCACCACGATCACCGTCGCGCCAGTCTTGCTGCCTGCCTGAAGGGCGGATCTGAGCAGCAGGCCGGCCGTGTCGCCCGCCAGCAGCAGCCGCCGCTCCAGTTCTTGAAGCGTCACATTCTTGCGGCCTGTGAGAGGCGCCAGCGTGCGCTGGACAATGCTCTGGACCCGCGAAGGCAGGGCAGAGACATCAATGGCCTCCACATAGCCCTCGGTGACGGTCAAGCGCAGCGGCTTACCATCGAGAATGGTTTGCGGCGGCAGGCTCACGCGGACCAGGACATATCCCGCCCGCACATAGGCGGCCTCCAGATCACGGGCCGCAGAAAAGAGATCTGCCGCCGTAACCCGCCGGTTCTTGAGCTTTCCTTCGATACTGGCCGTCTCGGACGAAAGTTCTGCAAGCCCGCCTTCGACGATGAGGCCGGCTGGAGTGACCTCCAGCTTCTCTGCACCTGCCGGTGCATCAAGTCCGGTTGTGGCCGGAATCGTAAGCCCCTGGCGTACTGGTGAAATGGTCGCAGGCGCATAGTCGGGGCGCACCAGCTGGCTCGCCGTTTGAGCCTGCGCGCACAGCGGCAGCAGACTGACAGCTGCCAGCAGGCCAAGACGCCGGGGATTGAGGAAGGTCGTCATGCCATATGCCATCAGTTTGCACCACCCGCGCAGCCAGAAGTACCTTCACCTGCAGCTGCACAGTTGATGCCTGAAAGCCAGATGTCCCGCAATATCAACTGACTATCCTGATCACTTTGGCCGTCCTGTGTGCTGTTTTCGCCAGTTGTGCCAACAGTTACCAGCCGCCAGACTGGCTTGGACATGCTGGGAGCCTGAATTTCACCTCCCCGCCAGGTGACAAGGTTGATGCTCTGCCGCGAGGGCAGGCTGGTATCGGACCCAGCCGGTACGGGACCGGGCGTCATGCCGGGATTGATTGTCAGCGTGCCATCGCGGAACTGCAGTGTGTAGTTCGTTGCGGTCAGTCCCGATACTGCAATGACATACGTGCCTGCCTGGACTGCGCCGATGGCAGACCCGCCATAGCTCAGGCTGCCACTGAGCGCGGAGGCTGTCTCACCATTGACGAAGCCCGAGAATGTGACGCCAGCGCCACCGGCATAGGCGGATCCATTTGCCGTCATCACATCGTCCTTTGCGGTCACGATCAGGTTCGCTCTGTTCACGCTGAGAGTGCCTGCGTCGAAAGTGATGTCATAGTTGCTCGAGCTCAGGCCCGAGACGCCGATGCCATAGGTTCCGGCATTGACTGCGCCGATTGCGGTGCCGCTGTAGGCGAGCGTGCCGGTGAGGACTGCCGCCGTTTCGCCATTGACGAAGCCTGCGTAGCTGGCGCCGTTGCCGCCGCTATAGGCAAGGCCGTCGTAGGTCTTGCTGTCATTGGCAGCCGTCACGGTCAGGGCAGCCTTGTTGATGGTGAGGTTCCCGGAGACGAAGGTAATATCATAGCCAAGCTGGCTAGAATGGAGGCCGGAAAGCTTCAGGCTGCTGCCACTATATGCGCCAGCATTTGCGCTGTTGGCCGTGTAGGCCGCTGTTCCGGACACAAGCGACGTGTTGTAACCCGGCGTTCCGAAAACCAGGGTGCCGGTGCTGCCGCTCGAGGCCGAACCGTCATAGGTCTTGCTGCCGCTGCCGCCGGTCACCGTCAGGCCGGTCATAAAGCTGCGCAGCAGCGGGCCTGTGAAGCCGTCGTAGATACGCCAGACGGAGGAGGTGCCGCCTTCGTCATCGATGCTCCAGCCCGCTCCCGTGAAGGTGGACAGGCTGTTCAGCTGTGCGGTGGTCAGGCCCGTAACATCTGATGACCCGCCTGCACCCACGCCAATGTTCTGGCCGGTGCGCTGTGTATCAAAGAAAGAAGCGTTGATGATCAGGTCGCTGCCACGCGCGCCAACCAGCCCGCCGTTGCTACCTGTGCCGGTTACCACACCGGTGGCATAGCTGTTGGTGATCGTGCTGTCGCTGCCATAACCCACCAGGCCACCGGCCCTGTTGTGGGCGGTCACGGAGCCGGTGGCGTAGGTGTTGGTTAGCGAGCCGCCCGACATCCGGCCAACGAGGCCGCCTGCGCCATCAACGCTGGCCGTCACGCTTCCAGTTGAAAAGACGTTGGAGATGGCACCGCTTGATACCGAACCCGCGATACCGCCGGCGTTGCGCCCGGCCGAAACGGTTCCGGCGGCATAATAGGAAGCACTGAGACTTCCCCGGCCATCTGGCCTGTCAGCCCGCCCGCCATTTCATTTGCCGTCACGTTTGCCGTGGCAAAGGAGCCGGTGATCGTTCCCGCGTTGTATCCTGCGAGTCCGCCTGCGGCCGTGTTGGTGGCAGTGACCGTTCCGGAGACACTGACGTTCGAGATCGTACCGAAATTCTGGCCAGCAATGCCGCCGACGTAATCGGTGCCCGAGATGCTGGCATTGGCTATCGTCAGATTAGAGACACCGCCGGCAGCGCCAATGTAACCGAATAGGCCTGCGTCGGCGCCGGAACTGTCGATTGTGAACCCGGAAATCGTGTGTCCTTGTCCGTCGAACGAGCCGGCGAAGCTGTTGGTCTGCGTTCCGATGGAGAGGAAGCCTGCGCCTGAGTTCCAGAGGGACGTGCCACTGGCGTCGAGATCTGTTGTCAGGACAAAATCAAGGGACCGGAGGCTGGTGGATGCCATGCCCTGCAAGCCGTAGATATCCGCGATCTGATACGGAGTTCCGGACGAGCCATTGCCACCCGTGGCACGCAGGAAGGTGCTGCCGTTTGCCATCCGGAAATTCGTCGCCGAGAATCCGGGCAGAGAAGCTGCAACCTGGATCCATGAACCAGCCTGCAGGTCAAAAGTGCCCAGGCTGATGGCACCGGATGCGGTCATCGCGCCGCCCGAGTTCAGCACAAGCGATCCATTTGTGCCGCCGTCAGAAATGCCCGCAAGCGATATGTTCCCGCTTGCATTCAACGTCAGGGTATGAGCAGCGGACGACCAGGACAGATTGTCCAAAATGGTCATATTTCCGCCTGCGCTCAGGCTTCTGTCGCCGTTGATCGTAAAGGCGCCGCCGCTGTTCAGGGACAGAATGCCGTCGGCCGTCAGGTTGGCGTCGAGGGCGTAGGAGGCGGCGCTTGCGTTCAGATAAACGCCGCTTCCAGACGTTGTCAGTGGCGTCAGGGTCACGTTCGACAGGCGGGACAACTCCGTGTCCGTGTAGCTGCCACGTGTGCTTGCGAGTTTCAGCTGGGTTGCCAGCAGGCCTGTCTCGTTGGTGATCAGGTGGATAGCGTTGCCATACGTCGAGACATTTTGCACCCCGTTGGTGCCAATAGCGTCCGAGAAGGCTGCGTTGAGCGTGCTGTTCCCGGTCTCCACATAGGTGAGGACGCCAGCTGCGTTGAGCGCAGATGCATTTGCAAGGATGTAGTAGTAGCCATTGGCCCCGGTGACCGCACTGCCAATGCTGGCGCCGCCGGACACGGCGGTGATCAGGCTTCCGGCCAGGGCCGTGTGGCCTGCATCGCTGTAGGCGATGCCGGAAATGGCGATTGGCGTGGTGCTGTAGGCCCAGCTGAGATAGGGATAAAGGTTTGTGCCGGTGCCCCAGATGGAGGATGAGAAGCCAGTGGGCAGGCTGCCCTGAAGCTCGGCCGTGGTGCGGGCAGTAATGCCCCCAGAGCCACCAGAAATGCCGGTCGACTGTCCACTGGTCTGGGTGTTCCAGTAGGCGTTGGTGATTGCCGAGGCGCTGTTGTTGTTATAGCCGGCGAAGCCGCCAACCTGCGAGCTGCCACTCACATAGCCTGTTGAATAAGCGTTTGTGATGATGCCGTTGTTGAAGTTGACCCCAACAAAGCCGCCGATGTTCGCCGCTGATCCCAGGCCGATCACACGGCCGGTGGCGTAGGAATCCGTAATCGTACCCTCATTGTGGCCGACGAAGCCGCCGATGGGTCCAGAGCTGCCAGTGACGGTTCCTGTGGCATAAGACTGTGAAATTGTTCCGCCATTGCCGGAGTAGCCGTTGGCGCCAACAAGGCCGCCGATATAGCCGTTGCCCGCAGTATTCGTGCCGGTGACATTACCCGTGGCGTAGGACTGCGTGATAGTGCCGCCGCTGATGAGGTAACCGGCAAGGCCGCCGACTTGATATCCAGCGCCAGTTACATTACCGCTCGCGGACGAACTGCTTACCGCGCCGCCATCGATCGTGCCAATCAGTCCGCCCGAATTGACCTCACCAGAGCTTTCACCGCTCACGCTTGTGCTGGCACTTGCTGACGTGACCGAGCCGCCATTCATGTAGCCGATGAGCGCACCCACGTTGCTGTTCGCCGTAATGCTGCCGCCGGACAGAGTGACGTTGCTGATGGTGGCTCCATTCGTGTAGCCAAACAGGCCAACATAGTTCAGGCCGGCGCGGTTGATTACCAGGCCGGAAATCGTATGGCCGTTGCCATTGAAACTGCCGGTAAAGGCCGAGCTGTTCGAGCCTACGGGCTTGAAGCCGGACGAACCCCAGATGCCGCCAGAGAGCAGGGCACTGGCCATGCTGATATTTGCACCAAGGCTGTAGCTGGCGGAAAGATCCAGCGCCATAAGCTGCAGCGCAGCAGGTGTGGTGATGACGCTGGAATACTCGTTGCGCAGCATCGGGCGGGTGTCGCCGTCGAACATCACCCAGTCGTTGGTTAAGTCAAAGCCGCTGTAGGTGGATTGTGTGAAGGCATTCGCGGTGCTGATGCCTGTGCCGCCTGCGCTGTTGGCTTGCCCTGTCGTGCCGGTGTCCCAGTAGCCATTCGTGACGGTTATTGCTGTCGCATCTACGCTGCCGATCAAGCCACCAGCATTCGTGCCACCTGTCACCAGTCCACTGGCATAGACATTGACTAGAGTGCTGCCCTGAACCGTCGTTCCCAGCAGTCCACCTATCCCGCTGCCAGTACCAGTGACAGAACCTGTAGCATAAGAGTTTGTGATCGTGGCCGCACGGTTTCGTCCGACCAGACCGCCAACTTCGCCCGCTCCCGAGACGGTGACATGAGAGGAGGAGAGACTGATCGTCCCCTGGTCGCTCCAGCCAACAAGTCCGCCAACCAGGCTGTCCTGTCCGGTGACGCTGCCTGTCGCATGAACATTTAACAGCGTTCCGCTTGAAAGCCGGGCGGCGGCACTGCCTACAGTGCCGTTGCCGATGATCGATACATTGGACAGGGTCAGGTCACGGATGGTGCCGGACGTGAGGCCGAACAAGCCTAGTACCGACTCGCTGGGCCTGTTGATCATGAGGCTGTCAATAAAATGCCCGAGGCCCGTGAATGTGCCGCTGAAGCCAGCGATTGCGGCAAAGCCTGCGCCGCTGTTCCAGCTTGCGGTGGAGCTTGCGTCCAGGTCCGTGGCAAGTGCGTAGTTGCTAGAGCCGCTGACATTTTGAAGGTCTGTCATATTGCGGATCAGCGTGTAATTCTCACCGCCAATGGTGAGAGTGGACGATGCTCCGGGCAGGGATATGCGGGCGCCATTGACAAGGGTGTAACCGGCCCCGTGCGCAAGGGACAGTTGCGCATTTGCGCCGGTCAGCGTGATATCTTTAGACAAAACCAGTTGAGTGGCTGCCGTCAGGTTCAGATCTGCACTGGTGCCGCTGCTGGAAAGCGCGCCATTGACTGTAAGACTGCCCGATGTCGTCGTGAGCGACATTGAAGTGCCGAAAGTCACCGGTCCTGTCACCGTCAGGGCACGGTTGCTGGCCACGGCAAATGACCCGTCAGCGAAAGATGTGCCAAGAACTGCAATCGAGTTGCCGGCATTCGTCAGACTGACTGATCCGCCGTTTGAGGCCGTCGCCCTCAGCGTGTTGGCGGTAACCGCGGTGCCGCCTGCCTGATTGATCCCGCCTGAACCGGCGATCAGCGAGAGTCCGCCATTGCTGCCGGATGATGTGATGTCGGCATTGATGAAGATGCCGCCGGTCGTCGCATCGGCATTCAGCGTGAGTGTTGTGTTCGAAGACCAGGAAACGGCGCTCGAAACGGTGATGTTACCTGCTTCGGAGCCCGCGCCTGCGGTCAATATCGTTATGTTTGTCGACCCAAGATATGAGGCCAAGGTCGAATTGTTAATGTTTGCTCCAGAGCCGACGGGCGATATAGCCCACGGATTGCTGCCTACATTGACAGAGGCATTGTTGCTGGCTGCAGAGGAAATGGTCATATTGTAGGGATCGAGGAGCCACATGCCTGCAGCGCCACTTTCCGAAGCCGTTGAAACGCCGAAATTGCCGCCAAACAGGAGATTGTGACCAGATGTTTCGATCAGGCCACCTGTAGCGGTTCCAGCTGCCCTCGCGCTGATCGCTCCTGCAAAGATCGTGGTGTCATCAGACCAGAGCACAACCTTGCCGCCAGCTCCTGCCGTGCCATCTGCCTGGATAACCGCACCTTCTGCCAGATAGGTGCGCGTGGCGTTGGCAACTGTTTCAGACACGAAGTTGTTGGCAGCCGTCTTGCCACCCTGATAATCGCCACCCAAAAGCACCGTGCCGCCGGTTGCGCCGCTGGCGTTAATCAGGGAGCCGCTTTCGGCCCACACGAGCTGGCCGGTGACGATGACGGTGCCGCCCGTGCCGCTGGCGGAGGTCGCATCTACCGTTGTGCCCGTTCCGATCAACGCAGTGCCGCCGTCATCGCCCGTCGCTGCTGTAACCTTGACCGAGCCCCCGCCGGTGGTGCCGGAGGCGTTGACCTTGGCTCCTTTCAGCGAAACGTTCTTGCCGGAGACAGCAACCTTGCCGCCCTTTCCAGACGCTGCGCTGACGTTGACTTTGCCCGAGACCTCGACGCTGCCGCCATCGCCGCCGCCGATGACGATGGCTCCGCTCTTGCCGGAAACCGTGCGGGCCTCGGCGACGCCTGACATGTTGACTGCCTTGCGGGCAGCTTCGCGGGCGGTTGCCGCCTTCATGACAACTGTGCCGCCGTCAGCGGAGAGCGTGCCGCCGTTCTCGATCAGCGCGCCATCACCTTCCTGATCTTCCTCAGTCGGCAGGGACACCTGCATGAAGCCGTCGCCCGACAGGTCCAGCGTTACCCGCTCGCCTGAACCGAGGCCAATCCTGCCCATAGGCGCTGCAATCAATCCGTCATTGCGCACAGTGCCACCCAGAAGGGCAGCATAGCCCCCTCTGCCAATGGTGATGACACCTTCATTCGATACGGACTTTGAGGCGCCATCGCCCGCAAAGTTCAGGCTGCCTTTCAGAAAGTCTTCGTTGGTAATGTCCAGCGTCGAGGCGATAAAGCCGCCGCCAATGTTGACAGTGCCAGTCGGCGTGATGGCGATACCGTTCGGATTGACGAGCACCACCTGCCCATTGCCGGTAACCGCGCCGGCGATTGTGGAAGGCGTTGCACCAGTGACGCGATTGAGAATCGCTGACGAGGCGCCAGGCTGAACGAAATTCACGGTGTTGCCAGCGCCAATAGAGAACGCATTCCAGTTAACGATGGACCGGTCGGAGCCTTGAGTCACGGTCATGACGTTTCCGGAAACGCCGACAGAGACATCCCCGGCCTGAATATTTGCTCCGGTTGGAAGCTCTCCTGCCAAGGATATGTGCGGCAAAAAGAGTGCCGTTGAAGTCATAAGTGTAATGGCAATGCGGCCGATGGACGAATTTTTGCGAAATGAGGTCTCTGTTTGATGCGTGTATGGAGACTTCATTTGCTTTTCCTCTGTGTTATTTTTTGTTTATCTTGTTATGTTCGGGTGAAAAATTCTTGTTACTTCTATTAAATTATTATTATTTTGGATGTTCTGATCTCGGGTTTGGGTCCCAATGTGCAGGGCTACGAAGGTGCGATCTTTCTTGAGGGCGCAATACTATGCCGTCAGATGTCTCGATCTAGTCTCATCCTCCCAAAAAGATCGCAGCTCATGCCAGGGACTTCTTACTCTGCGTGGGCAATCTTTCCTAGGGCTTATCCCAGAGTTTCTGGTGCAAAAATCTCCTTTGTTGAAATAGGTTGTATTGGTTTTCTGAATATCTCGCCACACGGCATATGCGGCAGGCATGATTGAGGAGTGCCTGAAAGCAGGGCTGGAATGCGCGCGGAGGGAGTTTGGGCGCCGTTACGACCGGACGGGCTGCAAAGGGCAATCGCTTCGGTGAGATGTGCCTTTTACTCAGCGCGGTTTGCGTTCTGCCGGCTTCCGCTCCAGCCTTTCGTAGGCGCCCAGGATGAAGCGCTCCGCCTGTTGCAGATAGGCCTCCAGTTTCGCCGAGGCGCCAGCCGCATCACCGGATTTCAGAAGGTCGAGAATGATCTGGTTTTGATCCACATAAGGCCCATGCAGATACTCCGGATCATGCAGAAGCCCGAAGACGAGACGCAGCTCGGCTGAGACCTGCGCATAGAAAGCGGAAAGACGCGGGCTGTCTGCGAGTTCCACAATCGCGGAATGGAAGGCAATGTCGGCGCTGCCCACGCTGAGCCATTCCCCGGCTGCCCGATGGGCGCGGGCGGCGTCAATGGCAGCCTGCATCCTGGCGACTGCCGGATGGAGCGGGTGGGCATGAGCAAGGGCAGGGCACTCGATCAGGCGGCGGATGCGGTAGATATCGACAATCGTGGACATGTCCGGCGTGACGACAAAAACGCCCCGGTTCGCCTCGTGCCGCAGCAGGCCTTCTTTGGTGAGCAGGCGGAACACTTCGCGCAGGGTGTTGCGTGAAACCTGCATGGCTTCGCAGAGCTGCACTTCCGACAGATGGCTGCCCGGTGTGAGAACGCCGTCGATGATCTTTTGCCGCATGCGTCCGGCAACTACGTCAGCCAGAGGTTGCGCCTGTTCGTCTGCCGGAGCCGCAAGGCCTGCCGGAGCGTTTTTCTTCATGTGTGCTCCCTGCGGAATGGCTGCCCCGCCATCCTCTCCCATCCGTTCGCCTGGTGCCCGCTCCGGGGGCAGGAGAATCGGATATTCGCGCAAATTATGAGGCGCAGCCCACTGCTACAAGCAGCATGCGCGGGCCACTCTGTTATCCTGCCGCCTGTATGTGCAAACTTGCAGTATTTGCTAAATTTGTAGGCGTCAACATGCCACATTGCAGTGCAATACAATAAAATTGTTCAACAATATAGACAAGCCTCTTCGCCTTTGCTACGCCTTGAAGCAAGGGGAGGGCCGTGCTGTCCTCCTGTCAGGGTTGCGTGGCAAGGCAGGGCAGATGCGGGTGATCGACCTCAACAGCGATCTGGGCGAGAGCTTCGGTGCATGGACCATGGGCGATGACAGCGCCATGCTGGACATCGTCAGCAGTGCCAATGTGGCTTGCGGCTTTCATGCCGGTGATCCTGCCGGCATCCTGCGCACCTTGAAGGCAGCTGCCGCACGCGGTGTCACGGTTGGCGCCCATGTGGGCTACCGTGATCTTGCCGGTTTCGGCCGCCGCAATATGGACCCGTCCAGCGAAGAGCTGACCGGTGACGTGATCTACCAGATCGGCGCCCTCAAGGGGCTGGCGGCTGCGGCGGGTACGCAAGTCACCTATGTGAAGCCGCATGGGGCACTCTACAACACCATCGCCTTTGATGCCCGGCAGGCCGCTGATGTCATCCATGCCGTCAAGGCCGTCGATCCATCCCTTGTGCTCGTGGCCCTCGCAGGCTCGCCGCTGATCGCGCAGGCCCGCGCATCTGGCCTTGAAGTCGTTGGTGAGGCTTTCGCTGACAGGGCCTACACGCCGGAAGGCAAGCTGGTGTCGCGCCGCGAGGCTGGGGCCGTGCTGCATGATCCGGAACTGGTTGCCCGGCGGATGCTGCAATTCGTTACCGAAGGAACCGTGGACGCCATTGATGGCAGCCTCGCCCATATTGAGGCCGGGTCCATCTGTGTGCACGGGGATAGCCCGGATGCCGTTGCCATGGCCCGCCGGGTGCGCGAGGTACTGGAGGCAGCGGGCCACCGCATTGCCCCCTTTGCTGCGGCGGGCAAGGCCTGAGATGCCGGCGCGCCGGTCCATGCGGGTTCTGATGCTGCGCGAGGGCGCAGTGTTGCTCGAACTCGCCAGCCTTGATGTGACGCTTGCCCTGTTCGATGCACTGGAGGCCGATCCTGTGGCCGGTGTGCAAGAGATCGTTCCAGCGGCCCGGACGCTGCTGATCACCCATGATCAGCTGACCATTTCTGCCGAACAGGTGGCTGCCGAGGCCATTGTGCGGCTTGGCATGCCCCGCAAGGCAGGGGCCGCCGACGTGGTGGAGATCCCTGTCCGCTATGACGGGGAGGATCTGGCGGAAGTGGCGGAGCTCCTGGGTGTTTCCACGCGGGAAGTGATCCGCCGCCATGTGGAGGCGGACTACCTTGTCGCTTTTACCGGTTTTGCGCCGGGCTTTGCCTATCTCAGCGCGCCGCAGGTGCAGCTGCACGTGCCGCGCCGTGCCTCGCCGCGCACCCATGTGCCTGCGGGCGCCGTGGGTCTGGCGGGCGAGTTCAGCGGCATCTATCCGAAAGTCAGCCCCGGCGGATGGCAGCTGATCGGCAGGACGCCGCTCACCATGTTTGATCTGAACCGCCAGCCTGCCGCGCTGCTGCAGCCGGGGCAGCATGTGCGGTTCCGCGATATCGCGGAAGCCAGTGTTCACCCTGTGGCGAAGGTTCCGTCTGGTGCTGCAAAAGGTACGTCTGCCGCGCCGGAAGGCGGGGTGGAACGGCTGCATCTGGACGTGCTGAGCGCCGGGCTTCCGGCGCTGTTTCAGGATCATGGCCGTCCTGGACTGGTCGGCCAGGGCATCAGCCGCTCAGGCGCAGCGGACCGGGCCAGCCTGTCGCTGGCAAACCGCATCACAGGCAATCCCGCTGATGCCGCAGCTCTCGAAATCGCACCAGCCGTCTTCTCCTTCCGTGCGAGCGGCCGTGCCGTCATCGCTGTAACTGGCGCGGAACGGGCTGTCACCGTGCAGCCGGAGCGCGGCCCGCGTATTTCCGCAGCCATGAACAGGCCTCTGGCGCTGGAGCCTGGGGACAAGGTGACGCTGGAGGCTCCCACGGCGGGCTTGCGCGGCTATCTCGCTCTGCGCGGGGGATTTGCGGTTGAGCCGGTGCTTGGCAGTGCCTCGGCAGATACGCTGGCACAGATCGGCCCTGCTGCTGTTGTGTCCGGAGCGCGGCTGTGGGCTGCAACTGGCATGAAGCTCTCCTCTGTCGAGCCCGAGGCGCTCGCCGCATTCGCTATGCCTCGCAGTGGGGAAACCATTGTGCTGGACGTGGTTCCGGGGCCGCGCACGGACTGGTTCACGCCTGCCTCTGCCGAACAGTTCCTGAAAGTCTCATGGGCCGCGACCTCCCAGGCGAGCCGCACCGGCCTGCGTCTGTCTGGACCTGTGCTGGAGCGGGCTGTCACAGGCGAGTTGCCGAGCGAAGGTACGCTGCGCGGGGCCATTCAGGTGCCTGCCAACGGCCAGCCGGTGCTGTTTCTTGCCGATCATCCGCTGACCGGTGGCTATCCGGTCATGGCGACGGTGGCGGCGCATCATCTTGATCTGGCCGGGCAGATTCCTCCCGGCACCTTCATCCGTTTCCGGGCCGTCCGTCCCTTTACGGCCTATTCCCTTTGCGCAGGTGACACTCCATGAAAAAAGTGCTGATTGCCAATCGCGGCGAGATTGCCGTGCGCATCATCCGGGCCTGCCGGGACTATGGCCTCGCTTCGGTGGCCGTTTACGCGGACGCCGATGCCGGGGCGCTGTTTACGGAATTTGCGGACGAGGCCTATGCCCTCAATGGCGCTTCGCCGAAGGACACTTATCTCGACATCAGCAAGCTGATCGACATTGCCCATAAGTCCGGAGCCGACGCTGTGCATCCGGGCTACGGGTTCCTGTCCGAGCGCGCCGAATTCGCCCGTGCGGTGATAGACGCAGGGCTCATCTGGATCGGGCCTGCCCCGGAGGTGATCGAGGTGCTGGGCGACAAGCTGCAGGCCCGGCGCATCGCCCAGAAGGTGGGGGCACCGCTGGTGGCGGGCAGCGAGGGCGCACTGTCGAGCGCAGCCGAAGCGCTGGCCTTTGCCCGTCAGTTTGGATTGCCGCTGGCCATCAAGGCTGCCCATGGCGGCGGCGGGCGCGGGATGAAGATTGCCCGGCATCTGGACGAGGTGGAGGAGCTGTTCGAGTCCGCCACCCGCGAGGCTGTCGCGGCCTTTGGCCGGGGCGAATGCTATGTGGAGCAGTTCCTGGACCGTCCGCGCCATATCGAGGCGCAGGTTCTGGCCGACAAGCACGGCAATGTGGTGGTGGTGGGCACCCGTGATTGCTCCCTGCAGCGCCGGAACCAGAAGCTTGTGGAGGAGGCCCCTGCGCCTTTTCTCAGCGCGGCGCAGCGCGAGACGATCCACCGGGCGGCGCGCGATATCTGCGCTGAGGCCGGCTATTCCGGCGCCGGTACGGTGGAATTTCTGCTGAGTGCTGACGGGCTGATCTCCTTCCTGGAAGTGAACACCCGCCTTCAGGTCGAGCATCCTGTCACGGAAGAGACCACCGGGCTTGATCTTGTGATCGAGCAGTTCCGCATTGCCGAGGGACAGCGGCTCGGCTTCACGACCACGCCGGAGCCGCGCGGCCATGCGCTGGAGTTCCGCATCAACATCGAAGATCCGGGCCGGGGTTTCCTGCCGTCCGCCGGTGAAATCAGCCGCTGGCGGGAGCCGTCGGGCCCTGGCGTGCGGGTGGACAGTGGCGTCGAAACCGGTTCGCTCATTCCGCCAATGTTCGATCCCTTTGCGCCAAGCTGATCGTCCGTGGTCCGACCCGCGACAAGGCCATCGCCCGCGCCCGCCGTGCCCTGGCAGAATTCGTCATCGAGGGCGTGCCATCGGTGCTGCCGTTCCACCGTGCGGTTCTGGAGCATCCGGATTTCACCGGTGCCGACTTCGAGGTTCACACCCGTTGGATCGAGACAGATTTCGCCGGAACTCTGGAGGAGGCGGCCCGCCCTGATGCGCCCGCCAGCCGCCCGCTGCTGCGGGGCCGGATCGAGATTGATGGCCGTCTGGTCGAGGTAGGCGTTCCCGATGGTTTCCTACGCCTGCTGGGAGCGGTGGCGCCTGTTGCCGGTGAAGCACCCGGTGAGACTGAAGATGCTGGCGCGGTGCGGGCGCCGGTTGCCGGCACACTTGCCCATTGGGCCGTCGAGGAAGGCGCTCTCGTCGAGGAGGGGGCCGTCCTTGCCATGATGGACGCGATGAAGATGGAAACCGCCGTCACCGCGCCCTGTTCCGGGCGTATCACCGGACTTGCTGCCGCAGGCTCCACGCAGGCCGCCAATGCAATTCTTGCCCGTATTTCGCCCGAAGGGGCACAGCCGGAGGCCAAGGCATGACGCTTTCAACCAACCCGGAAACCCCGCAGACCGCAGCGCCGCTTTTGAGCATTGAAGGCCTGACCGTACGGTTCGGCAGCACAAAGGTCATTGAGGATCTTTCCTTTTCGGTTCAGCCGGGCCGCACCGTTGCTGTGGTGGGTGAATCCGGCTCAGGCAAATCGGTCACCTCACTCTCCGTCATGCGCCTTGCGGACATGATGGGTGCGCGCTTCGATGCGGGACGCATTCTTTTTGGCGGCCGCAATCTGCTGGAGACGTCTCAGAAGGACATGCGCAGCATTCGCGGCAAGGAGATCGCCATGATCTTCCAGGAGCCGATGACCTCGCTCAATCCGGTCTTTACCATCGGTGACCAGATCAGCGAAGTGCTGATGCTGCATGAAAAAACCAGCAAGACGGCAGCCCTTGCGGAAGCGCAGCGCCTTTTGGAAATGGTGCGCCTGCCCGATGCCGCCGCGCAGTTGAAGCGCTATCCGCACCAGCTTTCCGGCGGCATGCGCCAGCGGGTGATGATCGCTATGGCGCTAGCCTGCCGCCCCAAGCTGCTGATTGCGGACGAGCCGACCACCGCGCTGGACGTGACCATTCAGGCGCAGATCCTCAACATCCTGCGTGAGCTGCAGAAGGAACTCGGCATGGGGATGATCTTCATCACCCATGACATGGGCGTTGTGGCGGAAATGGCTGATGACGTCGTGGTGATGTGGAAGGGGCGCAAAGTGGAAGAGGGCCCGGTGGGGCAGATCTTCAACAGCCCGCAGCATCCTTACACCCAGGCTCTTCTGGCCGCCGTGCCGCGTCTTGGCAGCATGACCGGGCAGGACTTCCCCAGGCGCCTTGCTGATCTTGCCGGTGCTGACGGCAGCATGGAGGGCAAGCAGGAGGAGCGGGTGCAGGACACCGCCCGCTATGACAGCGCGCCGCTCCTGTCGGTCAAGGACCTGTTTGTGCGCTTCGATGTGCGGCGCAATCTGCTGGGCCGTACGACGCACCGGCTGAGCGCGGTCTCCAACGTGTCACTCGAGATTTATCCGGGCGAGACGCTGGCACTTGTGGGCGAATCCGGGTCCGGCAAGTCCACCATCGGCCGCACCATCCAGCAGCTTCAGGAAGCCCAGTCGGGCGATGTCCTGTTCGGCGGACGCAGCTTTGCGCAGATGAGCCGGGCCGAGCGCCATGCCATGCGTCAGAAGGTGCAGTATATCTTCCAGGACCCCTTCGCCTCGCTGGATCCGCGCAAAACGGTGGGCTTCTCCATTGCCGAGCCGATCCATACCCACGGACTGATTGCCGATCCGAAGGCGGTGCGCCGGCGGGTGGATGAGCTTCTGGAGCGCGTCGGGCTGGGATCCGAACATGCAGCGCGCTATCCGCACGAGTTCTCCGGCGGCCAGCGCCAGCGCGTGTGCATCGCCCGCGCCCTTGCCTCCAACCCGGAGCTGATTATTGCCGATGAGGCCCTGTCTGCACTGGATGTGTCGATCCAGGCGCAGATCATCAACCTCTTCATGGACCTCCAGGCCGAGCGTGGTCTCGCCTATCTCTTCATCAGCCACGACATGGCGGTGGTGGAGAAGATGAGCCACCGGGTCGCGGTTCTCTTTCTTGGCCAGATCATGGAAATGGGCAGCCGCCGTCAGGTCTTCGAGACGCCGGCGCATCCCTATACCCGCAAATTGCTCGCCGCTGTCCCGGTCGCCGATCCGTCGCGCCCGCGTGGCGGTGTGCTGATCGAAGGGGAAATTCCGAGCCCGGTCCGCCGGGTGGGGGATGAGCCCGCCATTCTCACTCACGAGGAAATCAGTCCCGGCCATTTTGCCGCGCGCGGCGCCTGACCGTGACCCGCAGACCCAACGCCAATCAGCAGAGGACTTGGAAATGAAACTGAAGACATGGGGCATGGGCGTTGCCGCCCTTGCGCTGGCAATCTCCGGCGCATCCTTTACTGCACAGCCCGCGTTTGCGGCTGGCAAGCTGACGGTTTCCTCCCCGCAGGATCCGGGCAGCTGGGACCCGATCGACACCTTCCTCGTCGCCTGGGCCGCTGTCTCGACCAACATCTTTGAAGGCCTGACCTATCGCGGTCCGGACCTGAAGCTGGTGCCGGGCCTTGCCGAGAGCTGGGAAGAGCTGGACGAGGGCAAGCGTATCCGCTTCACCCTGCGCAAGGACGTGAAGTTCCACAATGGCGAGCCCTTCAACGCCGCTGCCGTGAAGTTCACCTTCGACCGCCTGCTGGGCGAAGAGGGTGCCAAGGGCCCGCAGCGCTCCAACTACATCGTCATCGACAGCGTCGAAGTCATCGACGACTACACGGTGGACCTGAAGCTGAAGAACCCGGATCCGGTGCTGCTGACCAAGCTGGCCGGCTATGGCGCGATGATCGTGCCGCCGCAGTACATCGCCGAGAAGGGCGAGGAGTTCTTCAACACCAATCCGGTCGGCACCGGCCCGTTCAAGTTCGTCTCCTACGCACCCAAGGCCTCCATCTCGCTGGCGGCAAACCCGGATTACTGGGGCGGTGCACCGAAGCTGTCCGAGCTGGAGTTCCGCTTCATCTCCGAGCCTGCGACGGCCGTTGCCGAACTGCAGTTCGGCCGCGTTGATCTGGTGATCCCGCCCACCATTCCGATCGGCATGATCCCGACCATCGAGAGCGACACCAATCTGGAGATCGTCAGCGTTCCCGGACCGACCGTGGATGCCCTGCGCTTCAACACCCGCGACGGCATCACCGCCGATCCGCGCGTGCGCAAGGCGATCATCATGGCTGTGGACCGTCAGGCCATCGTTCAGTCGATCCTCGCCGGTCAGGGCGCAGAGATCGCCAGCTTCCAGAGCGCCCTGTCCTTCGGTTATGACGCTGAGCTGAAGCCTCTGCCGTTTGATCCGGAAGGCGCGCGCAAGCTGCTGCAGGAAGCCGGTGTCCAGGACGGTGCTACCCTGCAGATCGACGTGCGCGGCAATGACGCGACCATGAACGAAGTGGCCCAGGCCATTTCCTTCTACCTGCAGTCCGTCGGCCTCAACGTTTCTGTGACCCCGCATGAGACCAGCACGCTGATCAACGACATCATCCCGCAGGGCAAGACCGGCGCGATGTTCCAGCAGAAGTGGGGCGGCTGGACCTTTGATTACGACAACACCGCCTACGCCATGTACCACACGGGCCAGAAGTGGAACCCGTATGACAAGGACGAGACGCTGGACAAGCTGCTGGAATCCCAGCGCCCGATGACTGACCGCGCAGAGCGCGAGAAGGTTCTGAAGGAAATCGGCGCCTATGTGGCCGGCAAGGCGCTGGAGCTGCCGCTCTACAACACCAACGCCATCTACGCGATCAACAAGCGGGTGAAGGGCTTCGTGCCGGCGCCGGACACGCGCCTGAAGCTCAACGAAGTCACCGTCGAGTGACCTCATGACAGCGGCTGCCGCCTGCCCGTGCGGGCGGCAGCTTTCCTGCCCTGAAGGAGAAGAACGTGGCCAGTTTCCTCATCAAGCGCCTGCTGCAGGCCATTTTCGTCGTCATAGCGCTGACGCTTGTCGTCTCGTTTGCCATCCGCCTCACCGGCGACCCTGCCGTGATGATGTTCCAGGGTGGCGGCAGCATGACGGAGGAAGACCTTGCGCGCATCCGCGCCGCACTGGGCACGGATCAGCCGTTCTTCGTGCAGTATTTCAGTTTCCTGAAAGGGCTGCTTACCCTTGATTTCGGCCGCAGCTTCGTGGGCGGCACGCCCGTGTCGCAGCTGATTGGCGCGGCACTGCCGGCAACCCTGCTGCTTGCCTTCGTCTCCATGGCGGTGTCCATCGCCATCTCGATCCCGCTCGGCATCAAGGCCGCCACCTCGCGGGGCAAAGGCGTGGATCAGGCGATCCGCATCTTCTCGCTGATCGGCCTGTCCTTTCCGAATTTCTGGCTGGCCACCATGCTGGTTCTGCTCTTCGCCATCACCCTGCGCATCCTTCCGCCCAGCGGCATGACCGGCATCGAGAGCTACATCATGCCGGCGCTGACCATGGGCGTCATCCTGACCGCCACCAACGTGCGGCTGGTGCGCACCGCCATGCTGGAAACGCTGCAGTCGCAATATGTGATGGTCGCCCGTGCCAAGGGCCTGAGCGAGAGCAAGGTGCTCTACAAGCATGCGCTCCGGAACTGTGCCATTCCGCTGATCACCTATTTCGGCCTGCAGTTCGGCGGGTTGCTCGGCGGCATCGTCGTCATCGAGCGGGTGTTCAACTGGCCGGGCCTCGGCTCTCTCGCCTTCGATGCAGTGGGCGCCAGAGACTATCCGCTGCTGCAGGGCGTCATCACGGTTCTTTCGCTGATGATCGTCGGCATCAACCTTCTGGTCGATATCGCCTACGGGCTGGTCGATCCCCGCATCCGGACGGAGTAAGCGCCATGGCTTCCGCAACCTCGCGCCTGTGGCGCTTCTCCAACCTTGAATTCGTGCTGGGCGCCAGCCTGACCACGGTGATCTGCCTCGCTGTCATCTTCTCCGGCCTGCTGTTTCCCGGCGGCGTGGACAAGATCGACTTCATGGCCCGCAATCTGGCGCCCTTCACCTCCTGGGCGCATCCCTTCGGCACCGATGCGCTGGGCCGCGACGTGCTGGCGCGGGTGGTGGCCGGCGGCAAGATCTCGCTGCTGGTCGGCTTCGTGTCGGTGGCCGGTGCCGTTGTCTTCGGCGTCATCATGGGGCTGATCGCCGGTTACTACCGTGGCTTCTGGGACATGGTGGTGATGCGCTTTGCCGATCTGCAGCTCGCCATGCCCTTCATCCTGCTGGCGATCACCTTCATCGCCATCGTTGGCGGCAGCCTGACCAACACCATCATTCTGCTGATCGTTTCGCAATGGGTGCAATATGCCCGCCTCGTGCGCGGTTCGGTGCTGACCCTGCGCGAGCGGGAGTTCATCCAGTCCGCCAAGGCCATCGGCGTGCGCGACTGGCGCATCATCCTGCAGCATCTCCTGCCCAACCTGCTGGGACCGGTGATCGTGCTGATGACGCTGAACGTGGCCAACAACATCCTGCTGGAGAGCAGCCTCACCTTCCTCGGCCTCGGCGTTGACCGCACGGTGCCGAGCTGGGGCGGCATGCTGGCCGACGGCCGCACCTATCTGCAGACGGCCTGGTGGATCAGCGTATTCCCCGGCCTTGCCATCCTGCTGACGGTGCTGGGCCTCAATCTTCTCGGCGACTGGCTGCGCGACAGCCTCGACCCCACCGGACGCAGCACGAGGTAAGCCGATGACCAGCACGACCATCTGCCTGAAAGACGCGGGCTTTTCCTCCACGCTCGACCGCCTGTCGGCGCTGCTGCGCCCCGGCATCACGGCGCTGGAGGCCTGGACCTTCGATGATCTGAAGACCCGCCGTGCCATTGAAGCGGCGCTGGCGGATAAGGGCGTCACGGCGATCATCCGCAGTGCCTACAAGCCGCTGGTCCATGCGGTGCTGGAAGAGGTGGATCTGGACGGTGTTGCCGCTGCAGAGCTGCGCTATCCGGTGCATCCGCTGGCACCGGAAAACCGCTTCCGGCTGGAGGCCTATCCGCTCGCCGCCCTGATTGCGCCGCGCCCGCTGACCTTCGCGGCGCGGACGGATGGCAGCCTGCAGTATGAGCTGGTGCTGACCCATCAAGATGGCAGCACACAGACCGTCACCATCCTTGCCCCCAACCGGGAGCATCAGGATCTTGCCGGACAGATGAACCTCTCCCCTGCGGCTGGGTGAAGCTGAATGGCGATGCGGCAGGTGCGCCCTTTGAGACGCCCTACGAGGCGCTGTTTGCGCAAGCGCTCGATGCCGTCAGCGGCCATGACTGGGGCGTGGCCGAGCCCTGGTTCGAGGAGCTGAACCTCGCCGTCCGCCTGCCTGCTGCTGATCTGCCGCTTGCCCATGCGCATGAGGTGATGAGCCTTGCCGAGGCGATGCACGAGGATCTCTATTTCTCGCTGCTCGAATTCTTCCAGATGAAGTCCGGCCGCCCGCAGGGCGACCGGGGGCTGAAGCCGGGGCAGATCGTGCCGGAAGTGCTGGGCGGGCAGGAGGGCTATCACCTGCGCATCGAGTTGCGTCCGCTTGCCACCCAGACCCCGCCTGCGACAGCGTACAGCCCGGCAGAGCAGGATCTGGCGCAGGCGGCCGCGCCCTGTCTCCCGCGCAGATCTCCGCAGAGCTGGCGCGGGCCGGGGGCGAGGCTTTCTCTGCGTCTTCACGCGCGGGCCGCAAGGTCGAGGCCCGTTACCGGAAGGGCACGCATGTGCCGGTGATGATCAGCGCCGGCCAGCATGCCAACGAGACAACCGGGGTTGTGGGGGCCTTGCGTGCCGGTCAGGTTCTGGCCGCCCGCGACGGCGCGCATTTCACCCTGTCGCCGCAGGAAAATCCGGATGGCTATGCCCTGCATCAGCGGCTGATTGCGGACAATCCCCTGCACATGCATCACGCCGCCCGCTACACGGCGCTGGGGGATGACCTTGAGTACCGCAGGCCCGAAACCGCCGGAGACCTTCTGCTGGAGAAGGCCATCCGCATTGAGGCCGAAGCGCGCACGGGCGCGCAACTGCACGTCAACCTGCATGGCTATCCCTCGCACGAGTGGACGCGGCCGCTTTCCGGCTATGTGCCCCGGCATTTTGCCATGTGGACGCTGCCGAAAGGCTTCTTCCTGATCCTGCGCTATCTGGATGGCTGGGAACGGCAGGCCGAAGACCTTATGGACCGGGTGACGCGCCATCTCGCCGCCATTCCCGGCCTTCTGGAAGAGAACGCCCGCCAGATCGCGCTTTATGAAGCTCACGCTGGCGAGACCGGTTTCCGCATGGTCAACGGCTTCCCGTGCCTGTGCTCGGTGGACGCGCGCCATACGGTGCCGGTGACGCTGATCACTGAATACCCCGATGAAACCATCTATGGCCCTGATTTCATCACCGGTCATACCGCCCAGATGGAAACCGTCCTTTCCGCCTATGATGCCTGGCAGCAGATCATGGCTGCGGGGTGAAGCTGCCGGGCTGAATGGGCTTGCCCGGAGGAGCAATCTGACAGCAAGGTTCCTGCGTAAAGTTTGCATGTGAGAGCCCCTCAACGCCGTGGAGCTCCCACTGCAAAGCCTTTCGCCGGAGTGGCTGTTCATGCTGTCAGATGAAACCTCTCGAGGACATGGTGCGTCAAGGCCGCTTGTGGAGCGTGCTCACAACGCCGTAACGCATCTGGCTATGTTGAGGCAGGACGCGTGTCGCGTGCTGGCGGCGGTTCTTGCCGTCTCCCTTGCTGCCTATGCAACGGCTTCGGTTTTGCTTTCGTTCGGGCCGGGCGTGCCCATTGTCGCATCCGCCGTTCTGGTGCTGACATTTGGCCTTGTTCTGCGCGGGCTGGCCTATCACAAGTTCCACAAATTCGGCCCAGCCAACACAGTAACGGCGATCCGCGCGGCGATGGTCAGCCTTGTTGCTGCGGCGGTGCTGTTTGCGGAAATGCACCGGGCGGATGCCGCTGTGCACTGGGCGCTGGCAGGTCTGGCTGCGCTGGCACTGGCTCTGGACGGGGTTGATGGCTATCTGGCGCGGCGCTTCCGTCAGGAATCCGAGCTTGGCGCCCGTTTTGACATGGAAGTGGACGCCTTCCTGATCCTGTGCCTCTCGGCTGCGGCATGGCAGCTTGGCAAGGCCGGGCCCTGGGTGCTGCTGATCGGGCTGATGCGCTACGGCTTTGTGGCCGCGCAATATGTTGAGCCGCGCCTAGCCGCGCCGTTGCCGCCGTCTTTCCGCCGCAAGCTGGTTTGTGTCGTGCAGGTGGTGGCACTTTGCGTGCTGATGCTGCCTGTCATCACGGCGCCGCTTTCCGTCTGGATTGCTGCGCTGGCGCTGGCCGCGCTTGCATGGTCCTTTGCCGTGGATACGCTGTATCTACTGGGTAAGCCGGAGACTGGCCATTGACCGGAAAGCTCTCTGCCCGTTCGGCTCTCGGTCTCGCCCGGTCGCTCGTGATCTATTACGGCCAGCCCTGGCGCCGCTGGCAGCTGAAACGCTTCTACCGGCAACTCGTCGCCCCAGGTGATCTCGTTTTTGACATAGGCGCCCATGTGGGCAGCCGCAGCGCCACGCTTCTGAGCCTTGGGGCCGAAGTCGTTGCGGTGGAACCCCAGCCCGTCTTTGCCCGCATGATCGGGCGCCATCTCGCCCACCGTCTGCGCGGCTTCGAGACTGTGGCCGTCGGCGCGGAGGAAGGGGAGGCAACGCTTCACATTTCCAGCCGGCACCCGACCGTGACCACGATTTCGGACCGGTTCATCGACGGCGTGCAGGCGTCCGAAGGCTTCCGCGATGTGGTCTGGGACAGCGAAATCCGCTTGCCCGTGACGACACTGGACCGGCTGATCGAGCGCTATGGCTGTCCGGCTTTCTGCAAGATCGACGTGGAAGGCGCGGAAAGCGATATTCTGCGCGGCCTGTCGCAGCCCATTCCCCTTGTTGCCTTTGAATATATCCCGGCGCTGCCCGAGGTGGCGCAGGAAGCTGTGACGCTGCTTGAGAAGCTCGGCCCCTACCATTTCAACCGCGTTGTCGGAGAACAGCACCGTTTTGTCAGTGAGAACTGGGTAACGGGGAGCGAGGTGCTGGCGGAAATTGCCGGGCTGACGCCGGAAAGCTCCTCGGGCGATATCTATGCAAGGCTGATCACCTGATGCACAGGGCCGGGTCAGTGTCTGCGGCGCAGCAGTTCCAGCGCCAGGAGAATGAGCCCCGGCAATGCCGACCCGGCCAGCGACAGCAGCCCATACAAGAGGCTTGCCGCCAGCCCTTGTGCCGCCGTGAAGCCGAAGAGGGGCCAGAGAGCCGCCGCAGCGGCCTCCCGCGTGCCCCAGCCGCCGATCCCCACCGGTATCATCATGCTCAGAAGACACAAGGGAATGATGGTCACCACTGCCAGCACCGGCAGGCTGGCCCCGACAGCATCGGACGCGACGGTGAATGTCAGCAGATAGCTGCCGGTAATGAGCAGGCTGAGGCCCACCTGCACGGCAAGGGCGCCTCTGGCCCAGAAGGCCAAATGCAGCGCCTGACCGGCAACAGGCAGGAAGCGGCGCAGGCGTGCACGCAAGGCGGGAAAAAGCAGAGGCACAGCAAGCACAGCCGCAATGCCGCACGCCGCCGCCAGCCAGACGGGAGAGTGGGGGAGGGCGGTTGGAAACTCCGGCAAGGCGGCTGCACCGGCCTGCGGCAGAAAGAATGCCCAGGCGATCAGGCCGCTCACGATGAGAATGACAAAACCGATTTGTCCCGACAGACGCTCCAGCACCACGGCCGTGGCGGCCTGTTTCCAGCCGCCGTCCGCACTGTCCTTTACCCGGTAGACCCGTGCCGCATCCCCTGCCATGCCGCCGGGCAGCAGCAGGTTGAGCGTGCCGCCGAGGTAATATTCCCGGATGGCTGCACCAAGCGGGAGCTTGTGGCCAAGGCGTGCCGCCGTGAAGCGCCAGCGCACCGCAGACAGAATGGTCTGAAACTGGACAAGCAGCAGCGCAGCCAGCATATGCCCAGGCGGCGTTCTGGCGAGTGCCGCTGCGATGCTGGCCGGGTCCAGCAGGGCGATGAGGCATGCAAGCAGCGCCAGCCCCGCAAGAGATGCCAGCAGCCTCATCCTGCGCAAGGCGTTGCCCCGGAATGGCGGTTGAAGGGGGCTGAGTGCAAGCTGGGCTCCGGGACTTGAGAAGGCAGACTGAATGACAGGCAATAGATGGCGCGGCAAGGCCTTAAAGGCGAGAGGCGGGATGGATAAGCGGGCTGATGGCGGCATTCTGGGACCTGTTCTGGCGCTGGCTGTGTTCCTTTTCGTCTTCTGGGCGGCCTGCAATCTGCCGGGTAGGCCCGGTGGCCTGACGCTGGCTGGCCTCGCCCATCTGCCGCTGGATGTGCCTCTGGCGGGGCTGGCGCTCATGCTTTTGCCAAGGCGGCTTGGCTATGCTGCCGCTGTCTTGACCACTTTGCTGGTCTTCATCCTGCTGGTCCTGAAACTCGCCGACACCGGCGTGCAGATGGCGTTTCAGCGCCCGTTCAACCCCTATCTCGACATCAAGATGCTGGGCGATGGCTGGAATCTTCTGTCCGGCAGCATCGGCACCTTCACCGCTGCGCTGGCTGTAGCGCTGGCCCTTGCCCTTCTGGCGGGGGTGATGGCGGCCTTCTTCTGGTCGGCTGCCACCATCGCCCGCCTTCGTGCCCCCTTGCGTTCGCCTGCAATGGGGGCTTTGCCATCCTTCTGGTGCTGGGCCTCGGGATGCTGGCCGCTGGCAGCAATGCCGGGTTGCAAAGCGCCAGCCTCAGTGAACGGCTGAGGGTGGTGGCCCGTTCCATTGCCGATCTCAGTGCCTTTGAGGCCGAACTTGTGCAGGCTGCGGACCTGCCGCCGCTGGAACAGCTTTTTGCCCGCGTCCGGGGGCGGGATGTGGTGCTCGTCTTCATCGAATCCTATGGCCGTAGCGCCATCGAAGATCCGCGCTATGCGCCGCTCACCGGCCCGCGCCTTGCCGCCGTGCAGGCAGAGCTGGAAGGGGCCGGTTATGCCATGGCCAGCGGCTGGGCGCGCTCGCCCACAGTTGGCGGCCTCAGCTGGCTCGCCCATGGCACACTGCTTTCCGGCCTGTGGGTGGACAGTCAGGCGCGCTATGACCTGCTGATGCGCAGCGAAAGGCCGAGCCTCAACCGCCTGTTCCGCGATGCCGGATGGCAGAGCGTGGCGGTGATGCCTGCCATCACCATGGACTGGCCGGAATCTGCCTATTACGGCTATGACAAGGTGCTGGCGGCAAAGGACCTCGGCTACACCGGAAAGCCCTTTAACTGGGTGACGATGCCCGACCAGTATACGCTCTCCGCCTTTGACAGGCTGGCGATGAGGCCAGCGGCTGCCGCTGGCAAGCCGGTGATGGCGGAAATCGCCCTCATCTCCAGCCACGCCCCATGGACGCCGGTGCCAAGCCTCATTGACTGGGAGGATGCCGCCGACGGCAGCAACTTCAACGCTCAGGCCGAAAACGGTGACAGCCCCGCCGTGGTCTGGGCTGATCCGGAGCGGGTGCGCGGGCAATATATCCGCACCATTGACTATGCGCTGGAAACCCTCGGCAGCTATATCGCCCGCTCGGAGGGCGAAGCGCTCTATGTGTTTCTCGGCGACCATCAGCCTGCGTCCATCATCACCGGCGAAGGGGTGTCCCGGGACGTGCCGGTGCATATCGTCAGCCGCGACCGCGAACTCATCGCCCGCTTCCTTGGTCAGGGCTTCACCCCCGGCATGATGCCCGCCGCTGGCGCCCCGGAACAGGGCATGGACGGCTTGCGTGATGTGCTGATCAAGGCCATGAGCGGAGACTAGGGCTGAATGCTGCCCGCGCTGACGGCAGGCGGCATACGGGAAAACCCTCATGTTGCCATCTGCCGGACCGGGGCCTATACCCCGGCCATGGACACTTTGCCCCCTTGCCCCGAATGCCGCTCCACCTTCACCTATGAAGTGGAAGGCACCCTGACATGCCCCGAATGCGGGCATGAATGGCCGCTGGCCGCCGCCCCCGAGGCAGGCCTTGAAGTGCGCGACAGCGTTGGAAACCTGCTCGCCGATGGCGACACGGTGACCCTGATCAAGGACCTGAAGCTCAAGGGCTCCTCCAGCGTCCTCAAGATCGGTACCAAGGTCCGCGGCATCCGCCTCGTCGACAGCGACCACAACATCGACTGCAAGATCCCCGGCATCGGGCCGATTGGGTTGAAGTCGGAGTTCGTGAAGAAGGCGACGTGAGGGGCTGAGGTCTTCCGTCTTTCGGTTTTCTGGGCGTTTTAAAGCTGCCTTTGTGCTGGCTCCGGCTGGCGCAGGGCGGCTTTTTTGTTTTGCTCCACTCTGACAGATCTGCGCTACTGAGCCTCAATGGTAAGAGGGCAGCATGTGTTATTGTAGGCGATCATATTCATGCATGAGCGATTTTCGGCGGTGGTGATTGTTTTCCAATCTTGAGGCTGTAATCATATTTCGACATATCGTTAGCTTGTAATTTGTTTTCGATCTTCTGCTCTAACCAACTGAGCTATTCCGCCATCCCCCTCCCAGCCCCTTTCGGGCAGTGAACTGATGCGGTAGGCGCGCCGTCGGGCGGCGTCCTGCCTGCCATGAGGGTTCTATGAGCGACTGCGGAAAGCGCACTGCGAGGAGTGCGTGAGATCCGGCAATTGGACCGGTTTACAGGACCAAGTGGCTCGATTGAGTTGAGTGCGTTCGGATGCGAGCATCAACGTAATGCTTCCTGTATCGGCCTTCGCTTTCCAGCCTTTTCATTCATATCCAAATGTGAGATATATTTCTCAATATAGAAGATAAATGATCGTCTAATTCAGGCTGGAGCCGGTCGCGTCTCTTGCCATGAAGAGGCTCCAGAGCGAACGGAAGACGGATGAACATGACCTATCCTGCACCGCAAATGACCTGTGGGGCCGCGCTTCTGTCGCGGATGGCAACTCTTGGCGTGGATTACATCTTTGCCAACTCCGGGACAGATTTTCCGCCCGTCATCGAAGGGCTTTCGGAGGCGGAAGCAAAGAATATCCCACTCCCGCGCACTGTAACCGTCCCATTTGAAAGCGCTGCCGTAGCGATGGCCCACGGTTACACGCTGGCGACAGGCCGGCCTCAGGCTGTGCTGGTGCACACCAACGTCGGCCTCGCCAACGCCGCCATGGGTGCGATCAATGCCGCCTGCGACAACATCCCAATGCTCTTGATGTCCGGGCGCACGCCCACGCTCGAGAGCGGCCGCGTGGGGGCACGAACGGTCCCTATCGGCTGGGGGCAGGAAATGCTGGATCAGAGTGGCCTGATCCGGGAAGCCTGCAAATGGGATTACGAGCTCCGTTTCCCGGAACAGATCTTCGACGTGACCGACCGGGCGCATGGCATCGCCGCGTCAACGCCCAAGGGACCCGTCTATGTAAGCCTCCCGCGTGAAGTCCTGAGTGAAACGATCCCCGCTGCGGGTGCGGAGCGCCGGCCTCAAATGACTGCTGCTGTCGTCGAGGCAGGGACCGATCAGATTACCCGGATTGCGAGCCTCCTTGCTGAGGCTGAGCATCCCGTCATCTTTGCCCAGCATGGCGCGGGTAGCGCTGACGCCTTTGCAGCCCTGTCGCGGCTGACCGGCGACTGGGGCATTCCTCTTTGCCAGTATTGGGCCGTGGAACTGGCCTTGCCGACCACCCATCCGATGGCCGCGGGTCCCGACCCGGCACCGCTTCTGAAGAAGGCCGATGTCGTGCTTTGCATAGACGCTTTGGCACCATGGTCACCTGCCCAGATCGAACCGCGCGAAGAGGCGACAGTCATACAGATTGGACCGCGTCCCCTGCAGGAGCGTTCTGGTGTGCGCAACTTCCGCTGCGACCTGGGCGTGACGACGGAAATTGCCCCGGCGATCGTGGCCCTTGAGGCGGCCATGGCGAAACTGCTGCCCGGCCACGACGCCAGAGTGGCCGCGCGCGCAAGGAACATTGCGAAGGCCAATGCCGCCGATCAGTCCAGACGTTTCGATGCTGCCGCCGGAGAACGGGACGGACCAGCCCTGACAAAACGCTGGATCAGCCTGACCCTCTCGGAAAAACTAGCCGGCCGCGACGCAGCCGTCTTTTCTGAACTGGGCTGCCAGCTCCCCTATCTGCGGCTGACCCGGCATCAGTCCTGGTTCGATGGTCCTCATTCAGGCGGACTGGGCTGGGGCTTCCCAGCCGCCGCGGGATTTGCGCTCGCACGTCCGGAAAAGACTGTGGTCGCGACTATGGGCGACGGCTCCTATATGTTTTCCAATCCGGTGGCCTGCCACCAAATCGCCGAAGCGCTTGGCCTTTCAATGGTCGTCATAGTGCTGAACAACACCGAATGGGGCGCGGTGCGGCAGTCCGTTCTCGACATCTATCCCGATGGCCACGCCTCCAAGGCCAATGCCGTCCCGCTTACAGATCTTTCGCCAAGCCCGGACTTCACGAAAGTCGCCGAAGCGAGCCGCGCCTGGGCTCGGCGCGTGTCCGCTCCGGATGCGTTCGAGCAGGCGCTTTGCGAAGCACTTGCTCATGTCGACGCAAAGAAAGGTCTAGCTCTTATTGAGGCGGCCATCGGCAGAGGCTGAACGCCATTCAAGTCACATCGGAAGAGGTGCACATGACATTGTTCGATCTGAAATTCGACTACTATCTCGATCCCTTGTGCGGCTGGTGTTACGCGAGCGCTCCCGCGCTTGCCGGCCTTGCAGAAAAATATCCGGATCAACTGGTAATGCGCCCGTCCGGCCTATTCTTCGATCCGCGCCCGGTGTCCAGCATTGCCGATCATGCCGAGCGGAACGATCGGAATATTCAGAAAATGACAGGGCAGCTTTTCACGGAGGCCTATCATCAAGGCGTCATGCGTGCAAAGGGAGGCGTGTTCGGCTCCAACTTTCTCACGCGCGCGATGGTGGCCCTTGGTCAATATGAGGCCGCGCTCGAACCAAACTTCCTGCACGATGCCCAGATTGCCCGATATGTTCAAGGCAAAGACACGTCCCGGGCCAGAGAAGTGGCGCTCGTCGCCTGCCGGACCGCGGCAAAGGCGGGCATCGAACTGAACGTTGCCGAATTCGAAGACAAACTGACCAATTGCGCTGAGCTGGAAAGAGAAACCCAGGCCCGGATATCAGACACGCAAGCCCGGCAGGCAAGTCTTCCCAGGGGCGTTCCGCTGCTGGTCGTGACCTTGGACGGCCGGCCCACTCCTTTCAGTGGCGAGAAACTCTACCGGGGCGCTGCCGCTCTTTTCGAGGCGCTCGATGACCTCTTGAAAACGACCACGGACCGAGAGCTGAATTGACCGCCGGAAGCTGAAAGACCCGGGCGTGCCCGGGTCTTTGCTCGTCGGAAACAGGTCGAGAATTCTTCAGAAATCTTGGCAAAAGGCACGGTGTACAAGGCCGTGCCTTTCATCGTTCGTGTTTCGCCGCCTGCCTATCAGAACGGATAGTGCTGGTTCGGATCCTCAATGGTGATCCAGCGCAGATCGGTAAATTCAGCGATCGCCGCCTTCCCGCCGAACCTGCCATAGCCGGAGTCTCCGACACCGCCAAACGGCATTTGCGGCTCGTCGGAAACCGTCGGTCCGTTGATATGACAAATTCCGCTTTTGATCTGGTTGGCTGCGGATATCGCACGCTGGATATCCTGACTGAAAACGGCAGCCGAGAGGCCGTATTCGGTGTCATTGGCCGTTGCAATTGCCTCTGCGTCACCCTTCACGCGAATGATCGACTTTACCGGTCCGAAGCTCTCCTCGCTGTAGATGCGCATTTCCGCTGTGACACCGTCCAGCAGGGTCGCCGAATGGATTGCTCCGTCCCGTTCGCCGCCAGCAACAAGTTTTGCGCCCTTGGCGGTGGCGTCAGAGATCAGCGCGTCCATCTTGGTGCCTGCTTCCGCATTCACCAAGGACCCCAGAACAACGTGATCGCGCGGGTTGCCGAACGGCAGCTTCGATGCACGGGCGGCCAGCTTCTCCACGAATTCATCGGCGATGCTCTCATCAACGATAATGCGTTCGGTGGACATGCAGATCTGACCCTGGTTCATGAAGGCACCGAAGATCGCCGCATTCACGGCCCCGTCCAAATCGGCATCGGAAAGCACCACCAGAGGCGCCTTGCCGCCAAGTTCCAGAAGTGAGGGCTTCAGATTTTCACCGGCAAGGCGGCCGATGATACGGCCGACTGCGGAAGATCCCGTGAAATTTACGTGCCGGACTTCCGGGGCCTCAATCAATGCCTTCACGACTTCTGCTGCATCCTTGGGGGCGTTCGAGACATAATTGACAACGCCTTCGGGCAGCCCTGCCTCGACAAAGCAGTCGACGATCATGCGATGTGTCTTGGGGCAGGATTCCGAGCCCTTGAAAATAACCGTGTTCCCGCAAGCCAGCGGCATCGCGAGCGCGCGCGTCCCGAGAATGACAGGTGCGTTCCACGGTGCGATGCCCAGGCAGACACCTTTTGGACGTGCAACAGACATCGCCAGCGTACCGGGCTTGTTGGAGGGGATGACTTCGCCACCGATCTGGGTGATCATTGCAGCAGCTTCCCGGATCACGCCTGCGGCCAGCATCACGTTGAAGCCTGCCCATGGGCCGGTCGAGCCGGTCTCGGCGATCATGGTCGCGACGAAATCGGCAGACTTGGATTCCATGATATCCGCGGCCTTGTTCAGGAGTGCTCGCCGCTGCCCGGGAGCCACCTCGGCCCAGGCCGGAAAGGCTGCCGCAGCAGCCTTCGCAACGATAGCTGCATCTGCCGCGCGTGCGGCCGCTGCTGTCGATGCCACTTCGCCGGTCACCGGATCAAGACGATCGAAGGTTTCTCCCCGGCTGCGGCTGTATCCTTGTTATTGATGACAAGTTGTACGGTCACGTTTCTCTCCTTGGAACTGATTGACATTGTTATTGTTGAAAGTGTCCCGCAGCCCGGCAGATAGCCGGGCCCGCTTTTTCCGGATTTGGCTGTTGTCACATCTCCCGCCGGGACGGTTTCGTGGTGATCCAGCGCAATTCCGTGAATTCATCCAGACAGCTATCGCCGCCGAAGCGGCCGTATCCGCTCGATTTCACGCCTCCGAACGGCATGAAGGGATCGTCGGCAACCGTCGCGGAATTGATGTGACAGATGCCGGTTTCGAGCTGGTCACCTACGGCGGCGGCAACAGATTGGTCCGCGCCGAAGACCGCGGACGACAGTCCGTATTCGCAGTCGTTTGCGACAGTAATGGCTTCCTCGACCGATCCGACCC
This sequence comes from Pannonibacter phragmitetus, assembly GCF_050510895.1. GTDB lineage: Bacteria > Pseudomonadota > Alphaproteobacteria > Rhizobiales > Stappiaceae > Pannonibacter > Pannonibacter phragmitetus_B. The sequence goes on from NZ_JBNINT010000001.1 coordinate 759,349, forward strand.
GATGGATGCCGACCAGAGGACCGAAGCACTCTTCCGAGTAGACACGCATCATGGGCGAGACATGGTCAATGATGGTCGCATCCATGAATTGCCCGCGTGCCGGACCACCCGATCGCAACACAGCCCCCTTGGAGAGCGCGTCCTCAATCAGAGCGGAAAGCCGGACAGCAATGGAAGAGGTCGCAAGAGGGCCGATGCGAACACCCGGATTGCGCGGATCTCCTGCAGTAAGCTGCGCTGACCGCTCAGCAAGCGCATCCACGAACTTATCGGCGATTGCATGATCGACAATGATCCGGTCAGTTGCCATACAGATCTGGCCAGAGTTCAGAAAAGCGCCGAAAACAGCCGCCTCCACCGCCTCTTCGATGTCCGCGTCGGCCAGCACAATAAGCGGAGATTTACCGCCAAGCTCCAACAAACAGCGCTTGAGATGGGAGGCTGCAATACCTGCCACGATCCGGCCGACGCGGGTCGATCCCGTGAAATTGACGCGACGCACGGGGGCGCAGGCAATCAAGGTCTCCACCACCTCGCGGGAATTTTCCGGGGCATTGGTGAGGATGCTCAGCCCTCCCTCCGGAAGGCCGGCTTCATGCAAGAGCTCTCCCAGCAGAACATGGGTTACGGGGCAGAGTTCCGAGGCCTTGAAGATCACTGTGTTGCCAAATGCGAGGGGAAAGGCAATGGCGCGGACGCCAAGCGCGAGCGGCGCATTCCAGGGGGCGATCGCAAGGCAGATGCCCGCAGGTACACGAACCGTCCGTGAAGAGCCCCCAGCCTGCTGCCCCACTTCGCTGTTAAACTGTTCGGCCAGTTGCGCGGTCGCCTCGAACACCTTCGCGGCAACGCGGAAGTTGAACTCCACCCACTCCGCGGTAGCGCCGGTCTCCCGAAGCATGCTGTCGTGAAATCTTGCCGCGTAATGCGGTATCAGGGTGCCGGCACGCCGGAGAACGGCCGCTCGCTCCGTACCGCTCAGTCGGGACCAGATGTTGAAACTGGCCGCAGCCACGGAAACCATCTTCGTGGCATCGGCTGCGCGGCCATCTGCAGCCACCGAAGAAACCTGGCCAGACGATGGATCAAGACGTTCGAAGACCGCCCCTGCCGTAGCACCCTGATGGGCGCCTTTGACGAACAGCCCTGTTCTCAGCACTCGTTCTGGAGCGTGTGACGCGCGCTTGTGCGGCGTTTTACCCGCTGTTTCCGTCCCGTTCATCTGGTCCTCCCCTGCCTTTCCGGCAGACCATCACCAGTTCACATGTTTTGCAGGGATCAATAAATGCCCTATTATAGGTAAATAATGAAGTTTTCTGGGAATTTGGGCGCAAACTATGCCGGAAAGCAGTGCACTTTTATCCATGCTTCGCCTGGAGGTGGTGGAACCCGGCTTCCGGTCGCGGACCTACGCCGCCGGACAGGGGACCTCCGCGCAATTCAATCTGATCGCCATTATGCTGAGGGGAAACGCGACCCTGCACGTGAACGAGGAAGCCATGGAGGTCGTCGAGAGCTCAATCGCAGTTCTTCCGCACGGAGTGCGGGCGCGACTGAGCGTTCCAGCGGGTACAGGCGCCTGGATCATCGGATTTGCCCGGCCGCTGCAATCGCTCGTCACCGGCACTGGCCCGGAGAGTCTGATACTCGACACGATTTTGAGCAGGCTGACCCTTACTCCCGGAAATCCGGACATTTTGGCGGCTTCAATCGCCCCCTTGCTGCCGCTGCTTACAGATGAAGTGAACGATCAAAACAAGCGATCCACGACGGCGGTGGCATCACTTGTGCGACTGTTGCTGATTGCGATCAGCCGCATGCTGACGAGCAGCGGTCTCGCCGACGGCCGCAACGATACGCATATCCTGCACAGGTTCCGGCAACTTGTTGAGCTGGGCTACAGGAGCCGCAAAACGGTCACCGGATATTGCCAAGATCTGAACCTCACATACGACCGCCTGAACGATATCTGCCAGAGAATCCTGAAGCGCACTCCGCTCTCGCTGATCCAGCAGCGGATCTTGATGGACGCTTCAACCCGCTTGCTCAAGACGGACGAAAGCATCCAGTCGATCGCAAATCATCTCGGTTTCAGCGATCCGACAAAATTCTCGCATTTCTTCAAGCGGACTACCGGCTTGTCACCACGCCAGTACAGACAGACGATGCGCAAGCAGGAAGACCGGCAGGCCAGTACGGTGCTCCAGACATTTTCCGACTGGCCATAGCGAATTAGCCCTGAAATTCAGGGCAGGGCTGCTGTGGGCCGCATGCATCCACAATATTGTGGATGGTCGGCACGGGCCGGCACATGAATGGTCCCCGATTAATAAATAAAGGGGAACTTCCATGACCAACAGATTACCAGGCTCAAGCCTGATATCCCGGCGTACATTGCTGGGAGGCGCTGTAATAGGAGCTGCCGGCGTTGCCGCATCCAGCAGTTTTCCCACGCCTGCACTCGCACAAAGCGCGAAGCTGAAGGTTGGATACATCAGTCCTGTCACCGGGCTGTTTGCAACCTTTGCCGAGGCTGATCCCTTCCTGCTCAAGCAGATCCGCACAGCCTTGAAGGACGGCCTCGTCAACAACGGCAAGCGCTACGAAGTCGAAATCATTGACGTCGACGACCAGACCAATCCTGACCGGTCGACCAGCGCCACCCAACAGCTCATCAATTCCGATGAAGTCAATATCGTGCTTGCCCAGGGCGCGCTCGGCATCAAGAACGTGAGCGCTCAGTGCGAGTTCGCCGGCGTGCCGTCGATCACCACTATGGACCCCTGGCAAGGCTGGCTTTTCCCGCAAGGCGGCACGCCCGAAACTGGCTTCCAATACGCCAATCACTTCTTCTGGGGCATTGAGGATATCATCTCGACCTATGTCGGCATGTGGTCTTCGCTGGAGACCAACAAGAAGATCGGTTCCTGCTTCACCAACGATCCTCCGGGCCAGACTTTCTTCAGCGACACCATCGGTTTCCCGCCAGCCCTGAAGGCCGCCGGTTTCGAAATGGTCGACGTCGGTCTCTTTGAGCCGGGCTCGAACGACTTCTCGCGGCAAATCGCTGCCTTCCGCGAGGCCGGTTGCGATATCATGACCGGCCTTTTCGATCCGCCGGACTGGGTCGTGTTCTGGCGTCAGGCCATGCAGGCCGGGTTCAAGCCCAAGGTCGTCACCGTCGCAAAGGCACTGCTGTTCCCCGCTGGCGTCCAGTCGCTCGGCATTGAAGCCAATGGTATGTCCACCGAAGTCTGGTGGACACCGAGCTATCCTTTCCGCTCGTCCATCACGGGCCAATCCTGTGCCGAACTCGCCAGCTCCTATGAGGCCGAAACGGGCAAGCGCTGGACCCAGCCGATCGGTGTTGTGCACGCACTGCTCGAAGCCGGCATAAACGCTCTGCGCACTGCCGATGATCCGACCGATCCAGATTCCGTCGCGGACGCCATTAAGAACATGACTCTCGACACCGTTGTCGGCACCCTGGACTGGGCCAACAGCCCGATCAAGAGCGTGGCGAAGATGGCGATCGCAGGGGGCCAATGGCACGTCGACCCGAACGGCAACTTTGATCTTGATGTCGTCTACAACAAAGAGATGCCGGACGTTCCCGTGACAGCACCGTTCCAAATGAAAATCGGCGCCTGACCGGCACACTTCGGACAATCAGGATGCACTCGCTGACCCCGTCTCTCCTCGTGGACAGCGTCAGCAAATCCTATGGCGGTGGCCCTCCAGTTCTCAAGAACCTGACACTGGAAGTCCACCCCGGGGAATTGCTTGGCGTGATCGGGCCAAACGGCTCGGGCAAGACAACGCTATTCGGCGTCATCGCCGGACAGCTTCCTCCCAACTCCGGGAGAATTCTCGTCAACGGCCAGGACGTTACCGCTCTCGGTGCGTCCGAGAGAGCCAAAGGCGGTATCGGCCGGACTTTCCAGGTGCCGCAGTCTTTCTCGGACATGTCCGTTTACGAGAACCTGCTTGTCGGCGCACGCTATGCCGGCGGACTGGGCAAGAACGAAGCCGTCGAAGCAGTCTACTCGATCCTTGACAAGACCGGGTTCGACGGCCGGGCCGAGATGCGTGCGGGAGATTTGCCGCTGCTTGATCGAAAGCGGCTGGAACTCGCCCGTGCCCTTGCGACCAGGCCTTCCTTGCTGCTGCTCGATGAGATCGCCGGTGGCCTTACCGACGATGAAGCCATGGAGATCGCCAGACTGATCAAGGAAGTCAACACGCAGGGAATTGCGGTCATCTGGATTGAACACCTCGTGCACGTCCTGACTTCCGCAGTCTCCAGGATCGTCGTCTTGGGCGAGGGCAAGATCATTGCCGACGGTGCACCACAAGAGACGATGGCCACCCCCGCTGTTCGGCAAATCTATCTTGGGATGGAGCCAGACCTCGATGCTTAGTGTGCGTGATGTGAAAGCGGGCTACGGCAGCATGTCGGTTCTCTTTGGTGTCAGCCTTGATATCGCCGAGGGGAAACACTTTCGCTCATCGGATCCAACGGTGCGGGCAAATCCACACTGTTTTCCGTCATTACCGGGCTGCTGCCTCCTGCCTCCGGGGAAATTGAACTCGACGGCGCCAGCCTGACCCGCAAATCTACCTCGGCGATTGTCGATCATGGCATCGTTATGGTCCCCGAGGGCCGCAAGCTGTTTCCGAGCCTCACGGTAGAGGAAAACCTTCTTTTGGGCGCCTACCGGAAGCGGCCGGGCGACTGGACAATCGGCCGCGTGCTGGACACGTTCCCGATCCTGAAGGAATTGCGCCGCAGACCCTCTCAGGCACTGTCGGGAGGGCAGCAACAGCTCGTTGCTGTCGGTCGCGCCCTGATGGCCAACCCGAAGGTTCTTCTCTGCGACGAGCTCTCGCTCGGCCTGTCTCCCTCCGCCGTCGACATGGTCTACGGTGGTCTGGAGAAAATCAGGGGAGCAGACGTCTCCATCATTCTCGTCGAGCAGGATATCGCCCGGGCGTTGAAGGAAAGCGATCACTTCGCCTGCATGCGGCATGGCCGCATCGTGCTCGAAGGGGCGTCGGCGACAGCCAGCCGAAATCAGATCTCGGACGCCTATTTTGGAGGCTCTCATGATTGAGCTCTTGCTGAACGGCCTGTTCGTCGGCGCCCTCTATTCCCTCTTCGGCCTCGGCCTGGCTGTGACCTTCGGCCTGATGCAGCAAATTAATCTGGCGCACGGTGACATGATTGTCTTGTCGGCCTATCTGGCATGGCTTGCCACCCAGGCGCTCGGAATAAACCCGCTCTTTTCTCTGCCGTTCGTCGCTCTCTTGATGTTTGCCTTCGGTTACGCCCTGCAGCGGGTTGTGCTGAACAGGACCATCGGCAGAGGGCCAATGCCAACCCTGCTCGTGACTTTCGGCTTGTCCATCGTGCTGCAAAACATGATGCAAATAGGGTTTAGCGCGGATACCCGCAGCCTGCAGCCGGGCAGCATCGGTTCGGCCGCCCTCCCGCTCGGCTCTTTCTCCATCGGGGTGATGCCGCTCTTCTTCTTCCTGTTTGCCTGCCTGGCCTTCGCCTGCACCTGGCTTGTCTTTGCCAAGACCAGCTTCGGGCGCGCCGTGCGTGCAACTTCGGACGATCACAGAACAGCGAGGCTGATGGGCATCGAAACAGGCCATATCTTCTCGCTGGCTCTGGCCATTTCGCTGTCGGTATCGGCAATTGCCGCGATTTTCCTTGGCATGCGCTCCACGTTTGCGCCTGCGGCAGGGCCGGAACGGATGTTGTTCGCTTTTGAGGCTGTCATCCTGGGCGGGCTCGGCTCGATCTGGGGAACGTTCTTTGGCGGTCTCGCGCTTGGGCTCGCCCAAGCTATTGGTCTCGCTATCGCCCCGACTTTCGGCCCTCTCGCGGGGCATCTGGTCTTTCTCGCCGTGCTGCTTTTCCGGCCTGCAGGCATGTTCGCGAGGAGGAACGGTCTATGATCAAGCGGATCGACAACGCCTATGTGACGCTTTTCGCGGTAGCCGTGGTGCTGTGCTTGCTGCCTCTCGTTCTGTCGAAGGCAGGACTAGTGCTGGCAACGGAATTTTGTGTGGTGCTGGCAATTGCACTTGCCTGGAACCTTCTTGCCGGGTTCTCCGGCATCGTTTTGATCGGTATGCCTTTGTTCATCGGTGCAGGCGGTTACACGCTCTATCTGGTGGCAAATGCGCTCGGGATTCCACCATATCCCGCGATCCTTGCCGGGGCAGTCGTACCCGCAGTCATCGCCTATGCCCTGTCACCGCTTCTGTTCAGGCTTGAAGGTGCTCAGCTCGCCATCGGGTCATGGGTCATGGCCGAGGTCGCGCGGCTTCTCTGCCTGATCACTCCTGCAGTCGGAGCCGGCGGTGGCCTGAACCTGGAAGTATTACGGCTTGTACCAAGAAGCTTGCGGCTACCGCTCAACTTCGCATTTGCGGCAATAGTGCTCTTCATCACGCTTTCGGCAATCGTGATTTTGCTCAAGAGCCGTTTCGGGCTTGGCCTGAGAGCCATGCGTGACAGCGACGCGGCCGCCGAGGCAATGGGTGTCAACACTTCCAGGGTAAAGCTTTTCACCCTCATCACAGCCACGGCGCTCTCGGGGGCGGCAGGGGCGTGCTATTACATCACCAGCATTCAGATCACCCCTAGCAGCGCCTTTTCGCAAAACTGGATCGCCATAACGATATTCATCGTCATCCTGGGCGGTATCGGTTCGGTGGAAGGGCCAATATTTGGTGCTATCGTTTACTATCTGCTGCGTGAAACCCTCTCGGATCTGGGCCCCGGCTATTTCGTCATCAGCGGCTTGCTCGCCATCACCGTCACCATCTTTCTGCCGGAAGGTGTCTGGGGTCTCATCAAGAGGCTTATTCGTATCGATTTGCTTCCGATCGCTCACCACGAAGCGCGCCGGGTTCATGGAACCCATCCGACAATTACAAACAAGAAGGGGAAACTTGCATGAAAGCTATCAAAGTTGCCGCCGTTCAGGCCGCTCCGGTTTTTCTGGACCTGAACCGCTCCATCGACAAAGCCGAACAACTGATCACGGAAGCTGCCCGCAACGGCGCGAAGATCATCGCATTCCCGGAGACCTGGCTGCCGGGCTATCCTTGGTTCGTGTGGTTGTCTTCACCTGCCGAAGCCATGCAATTCTTTGCCCCCTACCATCACAACAGCATGAACGTGAACTCCGAGCAGATGAACCGCCTGCAGGCAATTGCGCAGCGCAATGACATCTTCATCAACATGGGGTTCTCCGAGCGGGAAAACGGGACGCGCTACATGTCCCAGGCGATGATCTCCAACGAGGGCGATCTCCTGCAGGTTCGCAGGAAACTCAAACCAACCTTTGCTGAACGCATGGTGTTCGGGGAGGGCGACGGTTCGGATCTGGAGGTGGTAAACACGTCCATCGGCCGCATTGGAGCCTTGAATTGCTGGGAACACGCGCAACCGCTCGTACGGATGGCCATGCATGCGCAGGGTGAGGATATCCATGTGGCAGCTTGGCCCAGCTTCTGCCTGTACCGCGACATGGCCTACGCGCTCGGTCCGGAGGTAAACAACTCCTTCTCCAGAACCTACGCAGTGGAAGGCAGTTGTTATGTCCTCGCGCCTTGCGCAACGGTGAGCCAGGAAATGTTCGACATCATGGCACAGACACCGGAGAAGGCGCATTTGCTCAATCCGCGCACGAGCAAGCCTGGCGGCGGCTATGCAATGATCTACGCTCCAGACGGCAGGGAGATGTGCGAGCCTCTCGCCGACGACGAAGAAGGCATTCTTTATGCGGATCTCGACCCGGCTCTGATCGACATGGCGAAGGTTGCCGCAGATCCGCGCGGGCATTACGCGCGTCCGGACGTCCTGCGACTGGTCCTCAACAAGGAAAAACGTAGCGTCATGTCCGAATTGAACTCTGCCGAGAAGGCTTCCATCGTACGGCCTTTTGAGGTCGAGGAGTAGGAAACATCGTCCCCCGGTCCGTGAAAGCTGCGACTGGGGGACAAGCCGGGACGTACATCCGGTAATTCGCTCAGACACATACCCAGAAACAGTAGGCCACTACGAAATCTGGAACCACCATTGAACCTCCGGCGGAGATCAACGCCCGCAAGGAACGATCCTGTGCGCCCTGGGTCGTGTATCCGCAAGGCTGACCATCTCCGGCAGGAAGGGCGTCAAGTGAGAAGACACCAATGTATATTCCCGAATTGAGTTGCTCCGAGCTTGCATCCCTTATTTCGCAGGGCGACCTGCTTGCCACGGAAGTATGCGATGCCCTGATTGAGCGCGTTCAGGAATACTCGGACGCCAATGCGTTCACGGAGCTGGATGCAGAAGCAGTCAGGCAAGAGGCCCGGGAATGCGACAGCCTGCGTGCCAAAGGACACACAAGAGGCCCGCTTCACGGTGTGCCGGTTTCGTTCAAGGACAACATCAACGTTCTCGGCTATCGAACGACAGCCGGCACGCCTGGCATGCGCGACTTCAGGCCCGCATCAGACGCTCCGGTGGCCCGGCGTTTGAGGCAAGCTGGTGCGGTGGCCTTCGGCAAAAACAACATGCATGAACTGGCCTATGGCACGACCACAAACAATGCCCTGTTCGGACCGGCGCGCAATCCGTTCGATCCAGACCTGGTGTGCGGCGGATCAAGTGGCGGCAGCGCCTGTGCCGTGGCACACCGCATGGTTCCCGCGAGTATCGGAACGGACACGGGCGGGTCGGTCCGGATACCGGCAGCCTTCTGCGGCCTATGGGGATACCGTCCCAGTTCCGGCCGCTGGCCCACGGCGGGGATCGTTCCGATTTCGCAAACACGGGACACTCCCGGACCGATTGCACGGACGCCGGAGGACCTCAACCTTCTCGACAGTCTCGTCGTCGGTTTCTGTGAAGTCCCCAAGCCTGACATGATCAGAGATTTGCGGATAGGCATTGCGAAGTTCTTTTGGGACACGGCGGATGCGGACGTGGTGAAGACCTGCGAGGAAGTGCTGAAGCAACTTCAGACCATGGGTGCTGTGGTAAAGGTCGTGGACGACCGTAGTCTTGTGGCTCCCCACTTCGCGTCTACGAGCAACATCGCCCACTATGAAGGCAGGGTAACGCTTGAGGAGTTTCTTGAAATCTACAATGTCGGCCGCTCTTTCGAGGCAGTCGCCAGGTCCGTAGCCTCGGACGGCGTCCGGTCGATTCTCATGGATCAGCTCAGCGCTGAAACTATGGTCGCGGCGGAAATCTATGCCGAAGCTGTCAGGGTTCATCGGCCAGAGCTGCAGAATAGTTACAGGCGCATTTTCCGGGACAACTCTATCGACGTGCTTGCGTTCCCGACCTCGCTCATTCCGCCACCACATATTGGCGATGATGAAACCGTCAACCTAAATGGCGAAGATGTGCCTCTATTTACGGCATCGATCCACAACACGGATGTGGGCAGCAATGCAGGCCTGCCCGGGATAACGCTTCCCGCAGGGCTTATAGCTGGACGCATACCGGTGGGACTTTCCTTCGATGCGGCCGCCGGGGCCGACAGGCTTCTGCTTGATATCGCACTCTGTCTCGGGGAAAGCTTTCCGTCACTTAGTCCTAAAATTTGGCACAAGAATAAGTAAAAAACAATTCAGAGTACCAAAACCAGAACGGGCTCAGGAAGGGGCAGCAACCGGCAGGGTGTAGGACACACAGACTTTATGAGCCAACGGACATAATAGACGGCAACAACAAATTCTGTGCGCTTGCATAGTGGCACGGTATTTGCGTAGGATTTTCATATGTGCTGTTGACGGAGATTGCGCGCATGAGCAGTCACATCTACGACATGTCCTCCCAGGAAACCCGGCTTTTGGCCGGAATCATATCGACGCTTTCCGTTGGCGGGAGTCAGGATGTGCGCACGGAGGTTTTCCCGGATATTCTGATGCTCCTGAGAGCGGATGTTCTGGCTTCCTTCGAATGGGACCCTCGCGCGGGATCCTATGGCAACCCCTTCACGATCAATCAGGACCCTGACAATATCGAGCGATACCGCAACTGGTATCAATTCCGGGATCCCATGACAGAAAAACTGCGCGGACTGCGCCGGGCTGCGCACGTGGAAGAAGTCATTTCCAAACCCGACCTGCAGAAGACTGAATTCTACAACGACTTTCTGGCGCGGGACGGAATGCATCACGGCGTGAACCTGTTCATGCTTTCCAGCACTCGCGAACTCGCCGACCTTCGCATCTGGAGGCATCGCAACCGTCCCGATTTCGGTGAGCGTGAAATCGATCTGCTGACGATCATCGGCCCCTTCATGCGCAAGGCGCTCTCCCTGGCGCCGGAAGTCAGTCTGGACATGCTGACAGAACGGGAAAGGGACGTCGCACTTCTCATCGCGCGAGGTTGTTTCGACAAGGATATCGCCCGCGTTCTCGGTATTGGGTTCGCGACCGTCAGAACGCATCTCGGCAATTGCATGACAAAACTGGGCTGCGCCAACCGAACCGAACTTGCAGCCTTGGTCTCCAAACTCTCACACTGAGCTGCTTAGCCGTGAGCTGTGCCAAGCTCTGGAACTAGTCCTCACAACTCTGCAGAAAGCTCCTCAGCCACCGCCTTCAGTTTTGGCAAGGCTGCTTCGACCATCGCATCGTCAAAACGGTTGAGCATTCCGAAAGTGCTCAAGGTGGCTGCAATCTTACCTGAGCCGTCGCGGATCGGGACGGACAAGGCCCCGATTTCAGGTTCGTTCTCGCCCCTGTTACGCGCAAATCCGCTAGCTGCGATCTCGGCCAATTCGGACTCTGGTGGCAACTCGTGTTGTTTAGCCCATTTCAGCCGATCCTGAATTCCCATGTCAGCAAGCCAGATCTTGCCCTGTGCCGTGGTCTCGATGGGAAGCACCGTGCCGATGCGGATGTTGACTGATATCGGTCTTTTTGACATGGCCACTGATATGCAGGCGGGGCCTCTTCGGCTAAGGCGGCAGACCATCACAGATTCATTGAGAGCGTCGGCAAGCCGCCGGACATGCGAAATGGTCCGCGTTGCAAATTGGTCGTTCTTCTCCGCAAGTCTGCCCAGACCTTCAATCGCCGGACCAAGGCAGAAGTATCCTCTGCGGTAGCTCACCAGAGCGCCAACTTCTTCCAGAGTAACGAGAAACCGGTGAGCTGTCGGCACATTTGTGTCCAGTTCAGCCGCGACGGTCGTGGCGGATATCTCAGGCCGCTCATCACTGAAAAGCTGAAGGATTGCGAATGCTTTGACAATCGATCCATTGATCGGTGTGGCCATAGCCTGTCTCCAAATCTTCCAAAGTCTCTTTAGGCGCACATCCTTTGTGAAACAACAAAAGATATTGACATCCCCCTCAGGGAACATCACTATATGAGAAAATAATTTCATATAGTAAGAATAAAAAGTTGAATGACAGCCAAGCTGTCGTCTTCGGGCCGGATGTCGCAGCACAGGGAGCGGACATCCGATCCACAGCCCAACCCGGCCGGTTTCGAGTAGGTGAGGTCATACAAGCCGGAAGCCCCGAAGAGTAAAGCAGGAGGAGGAACCGTAAATGCTGACAAGAAGAACCATGATGGCCGCCATGACATGCAGCATGCTGATGGCTGGCTGGCAAAGCGCGCACGCGGCCGAGTATGAATTCAAGCTGCATCACTTTCTAAGCGCCAACGCGCCTGCCCATACCCAGATGCTGGAGCCTTGGGCAAAGGCGGTCGAGAAAGCCACTAACGGCAAGGTCCATATCGAAATCTTCCCGAGCATGACGCTTGGCGGTCGCCCGCCGGAGTTGATCTCTCAGGTTCGCAGTGGCGTGGTGGATCTGGTTTGGACTGTCAACGGTTACACGCCTGGGCTTTTCCCACGCAGCGAGGTCTTTGAGCTTCCGACCGTGTTCAAGAACGACCCGGCCGCAACGAACCTGGCGATGCGCGAACTCTTCGAGAGCGACCTGAAGGACGATTACGCTGGTGTGGAAGTGATGTTTCTCCATGTCCATGCGGGTCAGGGGATCCACATGGGAGACACGGAAGTCCGCACACCGGCAGACCTTGCCGGAAAGAGGATGCGTGTCCCGACAAGGACAGGCGCTTGGGTGATTGAGGCGCTTGGTGCAACACCTGTGGCAATGCCGGTTCCCGAACTGCCGCCCGCGCTACAGAAAGGCGTTGTGGACGGGGCCTTCATTCCCTGGGAAATCATCGCACCGCTGAAGATCCAGGAGCAGACGGAATACCAGATCGAAGGTGCCGACGAGGGCCGCTTCGGCAATACAGTCTTCCAGGTCTCGATGAACAAGGGCCGCTGGGATAGCCTGCCCGCCGAGATTCAGGAAGGCTTCCGAAAGGCATCCGACGAGGACTGGCTTCGCCAGGTCGGCGAAATCTGGCGCAAATCCGATGACTTCGGCATAGATCTAGCCGTCAAGAGTGGCAACGAACATATCGTGCTGACACCTGAAGAAACCGCCGCTTTTGACGAGGCTGTTCGTCCGGTTGTCGACCGCTGGATCGAGGAAACGGGCACAAAGGGGTTTGACGGCTCTGCACTCGTTGAGAACGCGCGCTCGGTCACTGCTGAGAATGCGACGCGCTGATGGTTGCAAACCAACCACTTCGCAGCACCGGCTTTGCCGGTGCTGTCCACCGGGGCGCTGAAGGATGGGCGCTGCTTGGCGGTCTCATCCTGCTTGCGGTGGTCGGCGCCAACATCCTCTCTGTCATCGGCAAGCCCCTAGGCATCTCTTTTGCCGGAGATTTCGAACTGACTGAGATGGGCGTGGCGGTGGCAGCCTTCGCCTTCCTTCCCTACTGCCAGATCACAAGAGCGAACGTTACTGCTGATATCTTTACCTCTGGCGTATCGCCCAGGATGATGGCCTTCCTCAACTTCGCAGGAGCGTTCGTGGCGCTCGCATTCAGCATTATTCTTCTCTGGCGCATGTTTCTCGGCATGCAGGAGCAGAAGACTTACGGCTATGCCACCACGATCCTTCAGATTCCGCAGTGGCTTGCGTTCGTTCCCATTCTCCTATCGCTTGGTCTTCTGATGCTAACTTCACTCGTTAGCGCGATGGAGGAATGCAAGAAGGCGAAACAGGGAGCAAAACATGTCTGAGGCTCTACTCTTGGGCCTGGGAGGCCTTGTTGCTCTGATCCTTCTGATTGGTTTGCGAATGCCTATCGCCTACGCCATGATCCTGGTTGGCGGTCTGGGCACCATGCTGATAAACGGCCCTGCTCTGGTTCTCAATCAGCTCAACACGCTCGCCTACGGCCAGTTCTCGATTTACGATTTGTCCGTGGTGCCGATGTTTGTCCTGATGGGGGCAATCGCTTCAAGAATCGGACTTTCGCAGGCGCTCTTCCGGGCTGCCAATGCCTGGCTAGGCTGGCTCCCTGGAGGCACTGCAATGGCGGCGATCGCCGGTTGCGCAGGCTTTGGTGCCGTCTGCGGATCTTCGCTGGCCACAGCCTCGACCATGGGCAAGGTCGCTCTTCCGGAGCTGCGGCGATACAATTACTCCCCGCACTTTCGACCGGTACGCTGGCGGCGGGCGGCGTTCTCGGCATCCTGATACCGCCTTCCGTGGTGCTTATCATCTACGCCATCATCGTGGAGACCAATATCGTCACGATGTTCATGGCGGCGTTTATTCCCGGAATGCTCGCTGTCATCCTGTTCATTGCCACCATCGCCATCTATGTCGCGATCCGCCCCGAAGCCGCGCCGAAGGGCGGGAAACTTTCCAGAACGGAATTCTGGGAGGCCACCCTCGGGATGACGCCAGTTCTGGTCATCTTCGGCATGGTGATCGGAGGTATCTATTTCGGCCTGTTCAATCCGACGCCGGCAGCAGCCGTGGGGTTTTTCTGATACTGGCGCTCGGGCTGGTTCGCCGACGGCTCTCGCGGGATGACCTGAGAACCTGCCTGCTTGAAACCGCTTCGACGACGGGCATGATCTATCTGATCCTGCTCGGCGCCGAGATGCTGAAGATCTTCATGTCCCGGTCGGGGCTGCCCCAGGAAGCCGCGCTTTGGGTCGCCCAATCAGGCATGCCACCCATGACTATTATGGTAGTAATGCTGATCGCGTTGATCCTGCTGGGCTGCCTCATGGATTCTCTTTCGATGATCTTGCTTGTCATCCCGTTTTTCTGGCCGGCCCTCGTGGAGGTCAATGGCGGAATCTATCAGATGGCTGACGGCTCAGGCTTCGGAATGAGCACGGAGGACCTCAAGGTCTGGTTCGGGATTCTCTCTCTGATCGTGGTTGAGCTTGGGCTTATAACCCCACCGGTCGGCATGAATGTTTTTGTCATTTCCGCGATTGCGCGTGACGTACCGATGATCGAGACCTTCAAGGGCGTCATGCCTTTCTTCTGTGCTGAAGTGTTTCGTGTGTTGATCCTTCTGAGCTTTCCAATTCTCACGCTTTGGCTGCCAGCCGTTCTGCGTTAGCGACAAACAAGACAATCAGGCCGCTCGGCTTGCACCGGGCGGCGCTACAACAGGAAAATCATAATGACATGGGCAATACTGGGGGCGGGAGCACTTGGCTCGGTCATCGGAGCAGAGCTTTTCAACAATGGGGCAGATATCGTTCTTCTCGATACGAATGAGGCCCATTTGAAAGCTATTCAGTCTGAGGGGCTTCGTGTTGATTGGGACGATAGGACCGATCACCTGCCGATCCGGGCCATGCGTCCGGAAAACGCACCCGAACTCGAGCTTGTAATCCTGTTGACAAAGACGATGCATTCTCAGGCTGCACTGTCATCTATTGCTCCCAGGATTGCCGCCGGGGCTTGCGTCCTGACGCTTCAGAACGGCCTTGGCAACGTGGAGAGAATTTGCGGCCTGGTTCCAGAAACTCAAATCCTGTATGGCTGCACGATGACCCCGGGAGACCTGCGTGGCCCCGGCCATGTGGTCAGTCACGGAATTGCTTACACCCCTTCTCGCCGCTCACTGAAAACCCAATTGCAGGACGTATTTCAGAAAAACTCATTGCTGCCGGCTTTGAGAAGACAAGCAATGCGGCCGCAAAGATATGGGAGAAAGCTTCGTTCAACTGCGCAATGAACGCCACGGCGGTTCTCGGCGAGGGAACGGTCGGCCAGATCGCCGATTTCGTCGGCGGTGACCTTGCCCGCAAGATCGCGTTCGAGGTCCTCGAGGTCGCTGCTGCAGAAGGCATTGCTACGAACCGGACTGCGGTCGCCGAGCAGATCGACTTCGCTCTCGAACACCATGTCGCGCATAAGCCCTCTATGCTTCAGGATATCGAGGGAGGCCGGAGAACGGAAATAGAATCCCTGAACGGGTATGCCGCCGAAAGGGGAGCCGCCCTTGGTGTTCCGGTTCCACTGAACACCCTTCTAGCCTCTTTGGTGCGTATGAAAGAACAGCAAAGACTGGCCTGATGACACTTTCGAAGTTCGGAAACGGGCGATACCGTTTCGTGCAGAGTTCAGGAAAAATGAACCTCTCAGATCTCGCAAAGGAGCCCAGGGACGGTTCTTCAACGTCGTTGATCTGATCAACAAGCTAGATGCCGAGGCGAGCGCCGACCGGCAAGACCGGACCGCTGATTTGATCTCCTACCCCGATTTCCGGATCCTCGACGAACTGTGTGGCCTGCTCTCCTGAAAAGTTCTCGTTTTGAGGATAGTCTGTTCTCAATTGAAAGAAACAGACGATGCAGCGGTCTAGGTTCTCCGAAGAACAGATCATTGGCATTTTTGAAAGAACATCAGGCTGGTATTTCGGCCGCTGAGCTATGCCGCAAGTATGGCGTCAGCGATGCGACCTTTTACAAGTGGCGCTCAAAGTACGGCGGCATGGAGGTGTCTGAGGCCAAACGGCTGAAGGCCCTGGAAGAAGAGAACGCAAAACTGAAGAAGCTGCTCGCGGGAGTCGATGATTGATGTGTCGACACTTCGCGAGATGCTCGGAAAAAACCTTCTGATGCCGGGTTCAAGGAGGAATGCCGTGAACTGGGCATCGAATGGCACTACATCGCTCCAGGCAAACCGATGCTGAACGGCTTCGTCGAAAGCTTCAATGGGTGCCTGAGAGACGAGTGTCTCAACGAGCACTTGTTCCGCAGCTATCACCACGCCCGGGAAATTCCAGTTCCCGCTGGCCCAAATTCGGGGTGCACGTCACACCGTCAACAGCGCTAACTTATGAATGCAGACAACCGGGGGAACAGGTCAAACCGGATCAAATCCCGCGGCGATAGCGCGATGTTTGAAGTTCTTGAACATTTCCTCTTACGTCCTGCGCGGGAACAGCCGGTCGTCGGAAATTGGCCAGGTGTCGGTGACATGTTCCCGGAGTGTCCGCAGGTTCATCTCGATGAGGTCAGGATAGTCGATGCTCTCGTTCATCCTGTAGATTCAGCCAAGGCACTCACGAAGTCGATGTTTCGCGACAACGTACAGGCTGGTCCCCAAAGACTTTCTATAGGTGGGTTTGCCGAGCATCCGAGCAAGATTCTTTGAAAGCCGGATTGGCAGGTGATGCCGACCGTCATGGCGCTGGATATAAGATACAATTGCCATGGTCTCGCCGCGTACAAGAGCGTGAGACCTGTCACAAAACAAGAGTATTTCATCTTGTGTAATCTATTGATTTTATCGATGACTAATTGATGGTAGCGGAGGAGGGACTCGAACCCCCGACACGCGGATTATGATTCCGCTGCTCTAACCAACTGAGCTACTCCGCCATCCGTCCGTCTGCCGTTTCTTGGGGCCGGAGCGGTTGGTGCTGTCCGGCGGGCAGAGGCTTGAGCGCGGCGCGGTGGCGCCGGTGTGGGGAGCTTATAGGAAGGGGCGGGGGCTCCTGTCAAGCGGGGTTTGACGGGATTTTGACAGGCGGCACAAGTGGCTGTCCGCCCTGTGGATGACGGCGGTGAAGCTGTCCGGCAAATGCGGGGAAACTGGCGGATTTCTGATGCCTTGGGGCGCAGCTGACTTCCGGCGATGGGAATGGCGCAGGTTGCAGAGCCCGGCAGGCCAGAGGGCGCGCGCCATTCCGCAAATTTTGTAAGTTCCCTGATGAAACCTCCCGGCAGGCCTGCCCACCGGGAGATTGGATCACGCCGCTGGCAGCGTCCGGTTTTCTTCGCGGGTGAAGGCAGGGCTGGTGAGGCCGAGGGGTCTGGCGCGGGCGATCCAGCCGCCGCCCAGAACCTGCGCGCTGCTGTCGTCGCTATCATAGAAGACGCAGGCCTGCCCCGGCGCGACACCGGTTTCCCCATCAGTCAGTTCCACCTTTGTGACGCCATCTGTAATGGTCAGCACTGCCGGGGTTGGGGGCGGGTGGAGCGGACCTTGGCGAAGACTTCGGCGCGCATGCCTTCCGTGGCGGGTTCCGTGCCCAGCCAGTTGAGGTCGCGCAGCTCCAGCGTGCGGGTGGCGAGCGCTTCCTTGGGGCCGACGAGCACGCGCTTCTGCGCCGCGTCCAGATGCACCACGTAAAGCGGTTCGCCGGTGGCCACGCCAATGCCGCGCCGCTGGCCGATGGTGTAGTGGATGATGCCCTCGTGGCGGCCCAGCACGCGCCCGTCCAGATGCACGATGTCGCCCGGCTCCAGCGCGTCGGGACGCAGCTTCTGGATCACATCGGAATACTTGCCCTTGGGCACGAAGCAGATGTCCTGGCTGTCCTGCTTGTCGGCAACGGACAGGCCGAATTCGCGGGCCAGCTCGCGCACGTCCGCCTTCGGCATGCCGCCGAGCGGGAAGCGCAGGAAGTCCAGCTGCTCCTGCGTTGTCGCAAAGAGGAAGTAGCTCTGGTCGCGATCAAGGTCAGCGGGGCGGAACATCTGGTGGTGGCCGTCGGCACCCGGCGCGGTGCGCACGTAATGGCCCGTGGCCAGCACATCGGCGCCCAGCGTGCGGGCGGTGGTCAGAAGGTCGGAGAACTTGACCGTCTGGTTGCAGGCCACGCAAGGCACCGGCGTTTCGCCGTTGAGATAGCTGTCGGCGAAACGGTCGATCACCTGCTCCTTGAAGCGGCGCTCATAGTCCAGCACATAGTGGGGAATGCCGAGGCGCTCGGCCACGCGGCGGGCATCGTGAATGTCCTGCCCGGCGCAGCAGGAGCCCGCCCGGTGCACGGCGGCGCCATGGTCATAAAGCTGCAGGGTGATGCCGATGACATCGTAGCCCTCGCGCTTCATCAGGCCGGCAACAACGGATGAATCGACGCCGCCGGACATGGCGACAACGACACGGGTTTCTGCCGGGGACTTCGGCAGATGAAGGGAATTCAGCATTTTCGTCCTCTCGTTCCGCCGGGGTCAAGGTCCGGGGGCGGGATGGGCGTTGGCCGGAGGGGTATGACAGCTGGAATGCCGCAGGTCAGGCTGTTCCGCTTTTCCGCAGGCAGCCCGGCGGAACTGCTGTCAGGCCGTCCGGAAGATGAGGGGCAGTATACAGGCAAGGCGCGTTGCTGCCAATCGGCCCGGCAAAAGGTGCAAGTGACCGGGCAAGCCTTGCCGTGCCGGGCAGGATTTGCCGGGCCGGGCGTGCGGCGGAAATGACGCTTGTCTTGCATTTTCTTGATTCAAAACAACAATTTGCGGCCGCTGAAACTGGCCCCGTCCTTGCTTTTGAGTGGCAAGGATAAATCCGCCCCTTGTGGGCAAGTGTCGAGGGTTGCCGTGCAGGCGTTTCAGCTTCGGATCGATCTTGGTGGCATGAGCGGGCCTGCCGGTGCAGGCGCGGGGCCTTCGGCTGGCGGACAGGCGGCTGAGGGTGTTTTCGCCGGTGTTCTGGCAAGTGCTGGCCTTGAAGGGGCCGGGGCGGCGGTTGCCGCTGCGCCGGTGAATGCCTCTGCTTCCGGCGGCATTCCGGCGCAGAAGGCCATCGATGCGCAGGGTCTGCAGGTGCTGCAGCCGGGCGCCGTGGTGGAGCCGCAGGCCATTGATGCGGAAGCTGCGCTGCCTTTGCCCCTGCCGCAGGTGCCTGGTTCCTCTCCCGCCGAGCTGCCATCTCCGCTTCCCGGCACGGCGGCTGGCGAGGCTGTGGTTGATGGTCTGCCGGTTGCGGATGCCCCGGTGCTGGATGGCGAGTCAGGTGCTGATGCAACAGCGATGGTGGTGGCATTTGTCATGCCTGCGCCTCTGCCTGCGCCGCAGCCCATTGTGGCTGCCCCGGCGCAAAATGGCTTTCAGGATGGGGCGCTGAATGGTGTGGACGGCCTGCGCGGCAGCATTACCCCGGCATTGCCGGATCTGCCGCAGCCGGGTGGTCAGCCGCAGCCTTCTGCGCCCGGCACGGCCCAGCCGCAGGTTGACGCGTCCGTGTCCGCTCCCTTGCGCCTGCCGGCGGGGATCTGCCGTCCACCGAGGCTGGAAAGGCTCCCGCGGCCGCGCAGCCGGGTGTTCCTGCAATGCCTGCCGCCAATGCCGCATCTGCCCCCGCTTTGGGCGTTGCGCCGCAGGTGCTTCAGCAATTGGAAAATGCGCAGCCGCAGGCGGGTGCCGGTCTTGAAACCGCGCTTGCTGCAGCAGGCCTCGCCGCCAGCGGCACTGAAACTCTGGAGCCAGACGTTCTTGCCGCACTTGCACGCTCTGCAACTGCAGGCGCTGCCCAGGCTGACGTTGTGGCCGCCAAGGCAGCTGCAAACGGTTCTGTTGATGTTCAGACACAGGCTGCTGTTTCTCAGGTGCAGCCACAGACTGCCGGGCCTCAGGCTGACGTGCGTCCCCAGCCGGTTTCGGCACCTGTGGCAGCAGATAGCGCATCCTCGCAGCCGGTAGCCGCATCGCCCGCTTCTGCGGTTGAGGCGGGGCCGGATGCTGTAGAGACGCTGCGCTTTGCCATTTCTTCCGGTGCGGATGATGTTGCCGGTGTTCCCGCTGCCCGGCCCGAGGTTGTGGCACAGCAGGCTGTTGCCACAGCCGTTTCCGGTTCGGTCGCGGCCGGCATGACCAAGGCAGCTATCGCTGAAACGGCAGGGCAGACGGCTCAGGCTGACGAGGCCGTGCAGCTCGCGGCTCTGAAGCGTGCCGACGAGAAGGATGGAACCGGCAGCCGCTATGCCTTTGCAGGTGAGGCCTCGTCTGAAAAGCCGGTGGCACAGTCTGTGGCCGCGAAGGGTACGCAGGCGGCTGATCTGGCTGGCGCCTCTGCCACCGTCAATACTGGCCAGTCTGCTGCAAACGCGGCTGCGCCGGACGGGGCTGAGGCTGACAAGGGATCAGATCCGGTCGTGGCGCTGGACGCCCGTGCCGGACGGATGGACTTTACCGGCTTTGGCCGGGCTGACGGCCAATCGGCCACAAGCATCGGCACGGCGCAGGCGTCTGTGTCCGGGCAGGTGCCCACCCAGGCGCAGGCCCAGGCGGCAGCCAGCCAGATTGCCGGACAGATCCAGCTGCAATCCCGCGCCGGACAGAGCCGCTTCCAGATGCGGCTTGACCCGCCCGAGCTGGGCCGGATTGAGGTCCATATGAAGGTCAAGGCTGGCGGTGAAGTCGAGGCTCATCTGATCGTCGACAAGTCCGAGACGCTCGACATGTTCATGCGCGACCACAAGGGGCTTGAGCGTGCGCTGGAGCAGATCGGCCTGAAGGCCGAGCAGGGCGGGCTGCAGTTTTCGCTGCGTGATGAGGGCAGCAGCCGCCAGTTTGCCTTCTCTGGTGACGGGCAGGGCAACGGTTCCGGACAGTCCGGCCATCAGGGCCAGCCGCAGGGACAGGATGGGCAAGCCGCAGAGCGCGGCATCAGTGAGCGCGTCGTGCAGCTTTACCGCCAAAGCGGACGCAGCGGCGTCGATATCCGAATTTAGTATGCGTGCAAACTCCGGCTTGGCTGCAGGCCGCCGGTGTCAGGAGTGAAGAGAATGGCAACAGTTTCCGCGAACACCGCAGCGAACACAGCCCAGAGCTCGAGCGCTGCCAGCAAGCAGACCTTGCTCGGCAGCTATGACCTGTTCCTGACGCTGCTGACCACGCAGATCCAGAATCAGGATCCGCTTGAGCCTCTGGATGCCTCGCAATACACTCAGCAGCTGGTGCAGTATTCCAGCGTTGAGCAGGCAATCAAAAGCAATGAGTATCTCGAGAATCTGATTGCCATGATGCAGGCTGGCCAGGCCTCGTCCTATGTGAACTACCTTGGCTCGCAGGTTACTGCTTCCGGCGCCAGCACGGTTCTGGAAAATGGCGAAGCCACTTGGAAGGCCAATGTTTCCGAGGCGGCCACGGGTCTTGTCGAGATTCGGAACTCTGCCGGTGCCAAGGTTTACGAGGGCAAGGTGGACTTCTCGAGAGGTGACAACACGTTTGTCTGGGACGGAAAGTCATCGAACGGGATAGCTGTCCCTGACGGGGCCTATTCTATCTCTTTCCAGCTGAGCAATGCTGCAGGCAACAAGGTGACACCAGTTACACAGATCTCCGGTAAGGTTGACCGTGTCGACCTGTCGAGCGGGACGCCCTACCTGGAGATCGGCGGTGTGTCCATTCCGGTGAGTTCGGTGACTTCCGTTTCGCGGGCAAGCTGAGTCCGTCAGAGAATCAAATCGCCAGAAGGCGCGGGAGGTCACTTCCGCGCCTCTTTTTTATATGGCCAGCTTGCCGCCTCCTGGCCTGGTTGGCAGCCGGAGGTTTCTGTAAGGTAAACAATTTCTCAATTTGGCTAAACAAAGGCGATCTATTTTGAAATGCTTTCTTAAGAACGGTCACAGGAAATCGCAATTTCATAGTTAATACAATGTAACTAGGCGCTTAGGTAAATTTTAAACTCCGCTGTCTATTCTCTCTTCAAGACCTGGTCATGGTTTGTGTGAGAGTAAAATGACCGAGCAAATTCGTTCGCGTGTGAAATATGTGATTGGGCCTGATGGAAGCCCACTCACCATCGCCGATCTGCCGCCGCCTAGTACAAAGCGGTGGGTCATCCGGCGTAAGGCGGAAGTCGTGGCAGCAGTCCGCGGCGGTCTCCTTTCTCTGGAAGAGGCTTGCCAGCGTTACACGCTGACGGTCGAAGAGTTTCTGTCATGGCAGAGCTCGATTGAGCGCCATGGGCTGGCGGGTCTGAGAGCGACCCGTATCCAGCAGTATCGAAACTGACGGTTCGGCGCGCGGCTTGCCGCACGCAGGGTCTGTACCTCCAAAAACCGGCCGGCCTCGAAAGAGGCCGGCCTTTCTGCTTTTGCGCTTGCTCAGGCAGGGGGAGGTGATGTTGCAACCATCTGTGGTCAACCCGCTCAGGTGCTGATTCCCGGTGGCGCAATGCAGCGCCTCGCCGCTAGAAGCGGAGTCGGCCGGGGCATGCCAGACGCGCTTGTCTCGTCAAAAGTTACCCACTGATTAACGAAAACCGGCAGAATTTCGCTATTTGCAAGCGGCGCTGGTAAGGATTGATGGCTGAAATCTGCCGGTTTTCCGGCTGGCGTCAATACTCGTTAATAACTTGTTTACCTTCTAGCGGGCAAATTTTGCCTATCGGACAATGGGGTGCAGGTCGGAGTGGGCCGTGATTCCCTCGACTGCCGGGTAGGGCCAACGAACGCGAGCGGGCAAACGTGAACGGATTGATCGAATTCATCAGAACACTGGGCGCAGCGCGCGTGGCCGCAATGGGGGCGGTTGCGGCGATCCTCATTGGTGTGTTCGCCTTCATCATTCTGCGGGTTACTGCCCCGCAGATGGCACAGCTCTACTCGGACCTGTCGCTGGAGGATTCCTCTGCAATCGTCACGTCACTGGAGCAGCAGGCGATCCCTTATGAGCTGAGGCGTGAAGGCTCGACCATTCTCATTCCGCAAGAGCAGATCGCCCGTGTGCGTATGCGCCTTGCCGAAGATGGCCTTCCGACCGGTGGCTCCATCGGCTACGAGATCTTTGACCGGACCGACACCCTGGGCGCCACCAGCTTCGTGCAGAACATCAATCATCTGCGTGCGATGGAGGGCGAACTGGCCCGCACGATCCGCTCCATCGACCGGATCGTCTCTGCCCGCGTTCATCTTGTGATTCCCGAACGCCAGTTGTTCCAGCGTGATTCCCGGCCGCCCTCAGCCTCTATTGCGGTCAAGGTCCGCGGCTCGCTCGGTGCTGGCGAAATCCGCGCCATCCAGCACCTCGTGGCAGCAGCGGTTGATGGTCTCACTCCGGAACGCGTGTCGATCGTGGATGACGCGGGGCGTCTGCTTGCTTCCAGTTCGGATGACAATGCTGAAGCCATGTTGTCCACGCAGTTGCAGGAACGGACGGCGGAAGTTGAGACGCGACTGCGCAACCAGGTCGAGGAAATCCTCAACAGCGTGGTTGGGCCTGGGCGCGCCCGGGTGCGGGTCGCAGCTCAGATCGACCATAACCGGGTGACCGAGACACAAGAGCGCTTTGATCCGGAAGGGCAGGTCGTCCGCTCAACCCAGACCAAGGAAGAGGCCAGCACCCGTGGTGCAGGGCAGGACCAGGTCACCGTTGGCAATCAGCTGCCGAATGCGGATCAGGGCGCAGCCGGCACGGGCGACGTCGAAGCCTCCAACCTCAATGAGGAAATCGTCAATTACGAGATTTCCAAGGCAACCCGGACCGAAGTGGTCGAGGCGGGCAGCGTGAAGCGTCTGTCTGTGGCTGTGCTGGTGGATGGCGTCTACACGCCGAATGCGGATGGGGTGCTCCAGTATGAGCCTCGCACCCAGGAAGTGCTCGACCGGATCGCCGTTCTGGTGCGGTCGGCTGTTGGTTTTGATGCCGCTCGCGGTGATGTGGTCGAGGTTGTCAATCTGCGCTTTGCCCAGGCGCCGGAAAACGACTTTGAGGCAACCGAGCCGGGTCTGTTCGACTTCACCCGCGATGACATCATGCGCTTTGCCGAGCTTGGTGTGCTGATGCTGATCGCGCTGCTGCTGCTGCTCTTTGTGGTGCGTCCGCTTCTGCGCCGCATCGTGACGCCGGATGAAAAGCAGCCGCAGGAGCTGGTGATCGCGCCGGATGGTACACTGGTTGCCGAGAGCGAGCTGCCTCAGCAGCAGGAAGAAGAAGACGACGGTGTGGTCATCGAATGGCTTGAGGAGGCAAAGCGCGAAGGCGCCATGCAGGCCTCGTCCATCGCCAAGGTGGGCGCAATGATCGAGGATTATCCGTCGGAGGCCGTCACGATCGTGCGCGGCTGGCTGGAAGAGGCAGCGTAACCCATGGCGCAGAGTCAAATGCAGAACCAGCTGACAGTCAGTGACGATGGCGTCGAGCGCGAGCTCAAGGGGGCCGAGCGTGCTGCAGTTCTGATGCTGGCCCTCGGCGAAGTCCATGGGCGGCAGATCTGGGCCCGCCTTGATGAGATCGAGGTGCGCCAGATCTCTTCTGCCATGGCCAAGCTGGGCCCTGTCACGCCGAACATGTTGCAGGATCTTTTCGCCGATTTCGTGCGCCGCCTCAGTTCGCGCGGCTCGCTGATGGGCAACGTGGATGCAACGGAGCGCCTGCTTGCAGCCTTCCTGCCGCAGGACAAGGTTTCCGTGATCATGGAGGAAATCCGTGGTCCTGCAGGCCGCAACATGTGGGAGAAGCTCTCCAACGTGCAGGAGAACGTTCTCGCCAACTACCTGAAGAACGAATATCCGCAGACTGTTGCCGTGGTGCTGTCCAAGATCAATTCGGACCATGCTGCACGGGTGCTGGCAATCCTGCCGGAAGATCTGGCGCTTGAAGTGATCAATCGCATGCTGCGCATGGAGGCAGTTCAGAAAGAGGTTCTGGAAAAGGTCGAGCTGACGCTTCGCAAGGAGTTCATGTCGAACCTGACCAACACCAGCCGCCGCGACAGCCATGAGATGATGGCCGATATCTTCAACAATTTTGACCGGCAGACGGAAGCCCGTTTCCTGGCGGCACTTGAAGAAGAGAACCGTGAATCGGCGGAGCGCATCAAGAACCTGATGTTCACCTTCGACGACCTGATGAAGCTCGATGCGGCCAGCTGCCAGACCCTGCTGCGCAACGTGGAGAAGGACCGCCTGACCATCGCGCTGAAGGGCTCGACGGATCAGGTGCGCGACTTCTTCTTCGGCAATATGTCCTCGCGTGCGGCAAAAATGCTCAGGGACGATATGGAAGCCCTTGGTCCGGTGCGCCTGCGCGATGTGGACGAAGCCCAGTCCGCCATGGTTGCTACAGCCAAGGATCTGGCTGCGCGCGGCGAAATCATGATCGCGAAGTCGAAGAGCGACGACGAGATCATCTACTGATGACAAGCGAGGTCTAGAGCGGAAGCATGTCACGCTTCACGACACCGTCGAAATTCCTGTTCAGCACGGACTTTGCGGCTCCTGACGCTCCGGCAGAGGAGGTCCCGCAGGAACCGGTTGTGCCGATGATGCCGGTTGCCCAGCACGAAGCCCTGCTGGCGGCCGCCGTTGCGGATGCGCGGAGCAAGGGCCGGGCGGAAGGCATGGAAGAAGCGCGCGCCAGCGAGGAGCGCCGTCTCGCCGATGAAGCGGCCCGTCTTGTGAGTGTGGCTCAACAGGTTTTCGATGAGATCGACGGCTTCCGCGAAGAGGTCGAGCGGGACGCGATTTCACTCGCCTTTCTGGTCGCGCGGCGGCTTTGCGCGCATCTGATCGCACGCAGTCCGCTGGGAGAAATTGTGGCGCTGGTGTCCGAATGCCTTGGTCCTTTGCGCAAGGCGCCGCATCTGGTCATCCGCGTGGCAGCCAAGGACGTTGAGACGCTGAAGAAGCGCCTGGCTCCACTGATCGAGGAAAAGGGCTTTGTGGGACGCCTTGTCATTCTCGGAGAGCCCGAGGTTGAACGTGGCGACTGCCGGATTGAGTGGGCTGATGGCGGTATCCTGCGGGACCGGAAGGCCATTGAGAAACAGATTGACGAGATCATTCGCGCCTATTTCCAGGCCAAGGCTGCTGCCCGCGCGCGGCCTCAGGCCCGTGAGACGGCTGCAACCGGGGAGACTGAGGCATGAGCGACACAGGTGATGGCGGCATTCCGCTGGACGAACTTGAGAGCCCTGGCCGGCGCCGGGAAGACCGGGGCGATATCGGCCACGCTTCCTCGGCCGCCGACCTGGAAGCTGTTTTCGATGTGCCAGTGCGTATCTCGGCCGTGCTTGGTCATTCCAAGATGCACGTGGCTGAATTGTTGAAGCTGGCATCGGGAACGGTGCTGGAGCTGGACCGCAAGGTCGGTGAGGCCATCGATATCTATGTAAATGACCGGCTGGTCGCCCGCGGGGAAGTCGTGGTGGTCGAGAACAAGCTGGGCGTGACCATGACCGAGATTATTAAGACCGACCGCTGAGAGCGGGCAGGAGACGAAGATGCGCTTGCTGATTGTTGGAACGCTTGGCGGCCAGCTTACGACAGCCTCGAAAATCGCGATGCAGCGCGGCGCTCAGGTCACCCATGCGGATGACATCGAGGGGGCGCTGAAGGTGTTGCGCTCTGGCCGTGGCGCCGATCTTCTGATGGTCGAGGTGAAGCTGGACATCGGCTCGCTGATTGCGCGGCTGACGGACGAGCGCATTCACGTGCCGATCGTTGCCTGCGGCACAGATACGGATGCCCGCGCGGCTGTGGCGGCCATCCGGGCCGGTGCCAAGGAATACATCCCGCTGCCGCCTGATCCGGATATGATCGCGGCGGTTCTGTCCGCCGTTTCGGAAGAGCGCGGCGACCTGATCTACCGCGACGAGGCCATGGCCGCGGTGGTGAAGCTGGCTGAACAGGTGGCGCCGTCTGACGCCTCGATCCTGATCACCGGTGAATCCGGCACGGGCAAGGAAGTCATCGCCCGCCACGTGCACCGCAGTTCCTCGCGCTCAGGCAAGCCCTTCATCTCCATCAACTGTGCGGCAATCCCCGAGCACTTGCTGGAATCCGAGCTCTTCGGTCACGAGAAAGGCGCCTTCACCGGTGCGGTGGCACGCCGGGTCGGCAAGTTCGAGGAAGCTGATGGCGGCACGCTGCTGCTGGACGAGATTTCCGAAATGGATGTGCGCTTGCAGGCCAAGCTTCTGCGCGCCATTCAGGAGCGGGTGATCGACCGGGTGGGCGGCACACGGCCGGTGCCGGTGGATATCCGTATCATTGCCACGTCGAACCGGGATCTGGCAGAAAGCGTGCGGCAGGGGACTTTCCGTGAGGATCTGCTCTTCCGTCTCAATGTGGTGAACCTGAAGCTGCCGCCCCTGCGCCAGCGTCCGGCCGATATTCTGGAGCTCGCCGACTATTTTGCCCGCCATTATGCGCAGGTGAATGGTGCGCCTGTGCGGCCCATCAGCCCGGATGCACGCCGTGCACTGACAACCAGCCCCTGGCCGGGCAATGTGCGCGAGCTGGAGAACACCATCCACCGCGCCGTGCTGCTCGCCATCGGGCCGGAGATCGGGGTTGATGCGATCCGTATGCCAGACGGGACACCGCTGGCTTCCGCTGGGCGCGGGCCGGTGGAGCGGGCAACTCAGGCGGCTGAAGCCGTCAACCGCTCTCTCGTCGGGCGGACAGTCGCGGACGTGGAGCGTGATCTCATTCTGGATACGCTGGATCACTGCCTTGGGAACCGCACCCACGCGGCCAAGATCCTCGGCATTTCGATCCGTACCCTGCGCAACAAGCTGAACCAGTACACGGACGAGGGCATCCATGTGCCTGGTCCGGGCGAGGCGCGGGTCTGAAGCGCTTGCTGATTTTTGAGGACGCTGCATGAGTGAAGCATCAGCAAATGGCACCGGCGCTCCGCCGCCGCCCGGAGGGCGCGGACCGGGGACTGGCGTCCCGATGCCAAGCATAGGCGATATCTGGCGCGCGCTGAGGCAGGGGGATCTGGGCCTCGCCATTGGCGTGATGGTCATCCTCGTCCTGCTCATCGTGCCGATGCCCTCGATGCTGCTGGACATGTTCCTGGCCATCTCGATCATCTTCTCGGTGATGATCCTGATGACTGGCCTGTTTATCCAGCAGCCGCTTGAGTTCTCGTCCTTTCCGACGGTTCTGCTCATCGCCACAATGCTGCGTCTGGCGCTGAACCTTGCCTCGACGCGCCTGATCCTTGCCAACGGCCATGAGGGAACCGCTGCGGCTGGACATGTGATTCAGTCCTTCGGCAACTTCGTGATGGGTGGCAATTTCGTCATCGGTATCATCGTCTTTGCCATTCTGGTGATCGTGAACTTCATCGTCATCACCAAGGGTTCTGGACGTATCGCGGAAGTGGCTGCCCGTTTCACTCTGGATGCCATGCCCGGCAAGCAGATGGCGATTGACGCCGACCTGTCGGCTGGCCTGATCGATGAAGGCGAGGCTCGCCGCCGCCGCAAGACGCTCGAAGAAGAGTCCACGTTCTTCGGTGCCATGGACGGTGCGTCCAAGTTCGTGCGTGGTGACGCGATTGCCGGTCTGCTGATCACTTTCATCAACGTTCTTGCCGGGATCATCATCGGCGTGGCGCAGATGGGGCTGACCTTTGCAGAGGCCGCGCAGAACTACACCCTGCTGACCGTGGGTGACGGCCTGGTTTCGCAGATTCCGGCGCTGATCGTGTCGACTGCTGCCGGTATTCTGGTCTCCAAGGCAGGTGTGGCCGGATCGGCCGACAAGGCCATGGTCGCCCAGTTTACTGGCTATCCGAAGGCACTGGGCATGTCGTCGGCTGTCATGCTGACACTGGCCTTCCTGCCGGGTATGCCGATGATTCCGTTCGTCGCGCTGGCCGGGCTGGCTGGCTGGCTGGCCTTCAAGACCGGAAATACGAAGCAGCAGAAGGCAGCCGAGGAGATTGCCAAGAAGGTGATCGAGGAAGCGCCCAAGCCCGCTCCTGAGCCGCCGATCACCGATGCCCTCAAGATGGATGAGCTGCGTATCGAGCTGGGCTACGCCCTGCTGCCCCTGATCAATGGCCGGGAAAGTGGCGGCGCGGATCAGCTGACGGAGCAGATCAAGGCCCTGCGACGTCAGATTGCGTCGGACATGGGCATCATCATGCCGCCCGTGCGCATCCTCGACAACATTCAGCTCGGGGCTAATGACTATGTCATCAAGGTCAAGGAAGTGGATGCGGGCAAAGGCTCGCTCTATCCGAACCGCTACATGGTCATGGATCCAGCCGGCGGTCAGGTGAAGCTGCCCGGCACGCACACGATCGAGCCGACCTTCGGCCTGCCTGCTACCTGGGTTGAGGCTGCCTACCGCGAGGATGCTTCGCTGCGCGGCTACACCGTTGTGGATCCGGCGACCGTGCTTTCCACCCATCTGACAGAGACAATCAAGGGCAATGTCGCCGAGTTGCTGACATATGCAGACGTGCAGAAGCTTCTGAAGGAGCTCAAGGGCGATCAGGCCAAGCTGGTGGACGATCTCATCCCCTCGCAGATCAACGTGTCGGGTGTGCAGCGCGTATTGCAGACCCTGCTTGGCGAGCGCGTTTCCGTGCGCGATCTTGGCACCATCCTGGAAGGTATTGCGGAGGCGGTTGGCTTCACCCGCAACACCAATACGATTGCCGAACATGTGCGCAGCCGCCTGGCACGTCAGCTCTGTGCGGCCAATGTTGCGCCCGGCGGCTATCTGCCCCTGATTGCGCTCACCCCGCGTTGGGAACAGTCGTTCCTGGAGGCAATTGTCGGAGAAGGTGATGACCGCCAGCTCGCCATGCAGCCCTCGAAGCTGCAGGAGTTCGTGACCCTTGTCCGTGACGCCTTTGAGCACGCAGCGACCCAGGGAGAGGTGCCAGTTCTGTTGACATCGCCGCAGACAAGGCCCTTTGTCCGTTCCATCGTTGAACGCTTCCGGGCCCATACGACTGTAATGAGCCAGAACGAGGTTCACCCCCGGGCGAAACTGAAAACAGTCGGATCAATATGACCAGGCCGTCGTGCCTGCAGAGGAACGGCAGGCAGGGCCAGCAAGCCCGGCCTGCTTGACCTTCTTCCCGCTTCTTTTGTCAGACGAGAATGTTCAGCCGTGACATGGCTGATGCAAAGCTGACGTTGTTGCCTTGCAAGGCGTTGGATGTTTGCTGTTGAACCAGATTGGCACTGGTCGAGAAAACGGCATTTGACAGCTGATTGTTCAGTTCGATCGTTTTCTGAACACTGCGTCTGCGCACAGCACTCCACGCGTCATTGTAATCCTTCAGGGAAGGCTTATCCGCATTGCGGTTTGGGTTGTTTCCAATCTTCGCCATATGACCAGTTTTGGCGCATAGGGTTAATGATTGGTTAACATGCTGCAGAATGCACTTCGGACCGGTTCCGATTGCCGGCTTTCTCAATTAAAGCAGCTGCAGACCCAGCGATGAAAACTCTTCCCACAGCCCAACGCAGATCCCTTTGCGAATCTATTATGGTCGGGCCAGCTGGAAGGAATGCGCGATGACACTACTGAATATGAATGGCTATACGGACCTGCCCGAGACAAAGGTTGCAGTGGTCACCACCTATCTTGAAATGACCGCCGCCCCTGACGCGCTCGAAGCGCCTCGAAAGTCTCCGGATGGTGTGAGTCTCGAGCGTTTTCAGGGAGCGGATACCGACCGCTTCCTCGAGCTTTTCCGAAAGGTGGGCGAAGAGTGGCTGTGGTTCTCCCGGCTGCTGATGCCACGCGATGAGCTGGCTGCAACGCTCTCGAAATCCTCGAGCGAGATCTACATTGTCCGCAAGGATGGCGTCGATGCCGGACTGCTGGAGCTGGATTTTGCTGATCCTCTGAACGTGGAACTGGTCTACTTCGGGCTCGTGCGGGAGGCTACGGGGCACGGGCTTGGCCGCTGGCTGATGCAGCAAGCGCTCTGGCGCGTCTGGTCGCGTCCGCAAACGAAGCGCTTCTTCGTACACACCTGCACCGGTGATAGCCCGGTGGCACTTGGCTTTTATCAGGCGAGCGGCTTCCGGCCCTATAAGCGGGCGGTGGAGGTGATTGATGATCCGCGCCTCTCTGGCCATCTCCCGGAAACGGCAGCGCCGCACGTGCCGATGCTGGGGCGGCCTGCGGGCTGATCCCGGCGTCAGTGCCTGATCTTGTCGGAGAACGTGGCGGCGAGGGCCGGGCGTGAGGCTTCGATTACACCGCGCTCGGTGATCAGCCCCGTCACAAGGCGCGCAGGCGTGACATCAAAGGCTGGATTTGCGACTTCGGAGCCTTCCGCCACGATGGAAACGCGGCGGATTGTGCCGTCAAGCGCGCGCCCGGCAATGGTCGACACTTCTCTTCCGTCCCGTTCTTCGATCGGAATGCCCGTCAGGCCGTTGCTGATGGAAAAGTCCAGCGTCGAGGAGGGCAGGGCGACGTAGAAGGGCACGTTGCAGTCCTTTGCTGCCAGCGCCTTCAGATAAGTGCCGATCTTGTTGCAGACATCCCCGTTTGCGGTGGTCCGGTCGCTGCCGACGATGACCATGTCTACGGCGCCGTGCTGCATCAGATGCCCGCCCGCATTGTCGCAGATGACGGTGTGCGGGACGCCATGCTTGCCCAGCTCCCAGGCGGTGAGAAAGGCCCCCTGATTGCGCGGACGGGTTTCGTCCACCCAGACATGGACGGGAATGCCCGCATCATGGGCCATATAGATCGGGGCGGTTGCTGTGCCCCAGTCCACCGTCGCCAGCCAGCCGGCATTGCAATGGGTGAGGATGTTCACCGGTTCGCCGAAGCTCTTTTGGGCGAGCACTGCCTTGATGAGATCCAGCCCATGCAGGCCGATGGCCATGTTCGTGGCGACATCCTCGTCGCAGATCCGTCCGGCCAGCTGCAAAGCCTTCTCTGCCCGTAGTTCCGGTGCAAGATGGATGAGGGCCCTGCGCACGATATCAATCGCCCAGGCGAGGTTGATTGCGGTTGGCCGCGTATCAACCAGCATGGAAGCCGCGCTGTCGAGTGATGCATCGCCGGGGTCAGCCAGCATTGCCAGCCACATGCCATAGGCCGCCGTTGCACCGATGAGGGGAGCACCGCGCACGCGCATGGTGCGAATCGCTTCTGCGGCCTCGGTCACGGTGGTGAGTTCCCGCGTTTCAAACGCGTGCGGAAACAGGGTCTGGTCCAGAATGGTTACACTCTTGCCGGATTCGCTCCGCCAGATGGTCCGGTAGGGGATGCCATTGACTTTCATGGGTGAAATCCTGCTGTTCCGGTTTTTTGCAGCGCGGCGTCTGGCCGTGCGGACCTGAATATATTAATACTTGTTAACCACAGCTGCGACATTGCCAGTGGAAGAGCGGTTTCCAGCCGGTTGCCCCGGTTTCCAGTAGGACGCTGATCCGTAAAAGTCCGCTTAAGGCAAAAGCAGCAAACGACTCGGGACAACACATGGCAGATCAGAAGACCACAAGACCGGCCGCGACCGTGGTGCCCCATTCCAAGGTTCGCAGCCTGCGGGAAACCCTGCGCAAGGTGCGTCTGGGTGAAGCCGAGCGGGCCGATGTGGTCATTGATCTGCAGGACACCGAGCGTGTCCGGCTGAAGATGCTGGCCGAGGAGCTGCAGGATGTCTTCAAGGAAGTGCCGGAGGATGACGACCAGTTTTCCTTCCAGATCATTCCCGGCTCTACACCGCGCCTCTGGATCGATGTGACCAGCCACATCGTTGTTGCCGGTGACCTGAAGACCTACCGCTTCCTGAAAGACACCCGTCTCGGACGTCTTGTCATTCTGGAGACTGCCGACATTGATGACATGGCGGATTGCGTGACGGAGTATATCGCCGAGCGCATCATTGAGCGGGAACGGGCGCTGGAAGGTGACTGGCTCGACAAGCGCATGAAGGCGGCAATCTCGGGCAACTCATCCCGCCCTGCCGGTGCATCCGTCTGGGCGCCAGTTGCCCTGTCTTTCCTCGTCGGATCTCTGGCTGGAGCCGCAGGCCTTATAGCCTTTGCCTGGTTTGCCTATCCGATGCTGTGAGGCTGCAGAAACAGTCTCGTTCTAGCTTCCTGACGGAATCGCGATTTCCCGCTCTGCAATGGTGCTGATTTCTTCTCCAGCGCGCAGAAAACCGCGTTCCTGCATGAGGCAGCGCCAGCTGCCGCTTTCCTGGGTGATATTGAAGAGATTGTAGCGGGCACCAGGATGGCGGCCGCCGGGAGCGTGGCTGGCCGAAGGAACGCCGATGACCGGCACCGGACCGTTCGGACCTTCAATGGCAGTCAGGCTGTCGATATGGGTGTGTCCATGCAGCACGAGTTCTGCCCCGCTGCGTTTGACGGCGGCGCGCAGGCGCGAGGCATCCTCCAGCCGTTTGTGCCAGCGGGTTGCCCCCTTGAAAGGCGGATGGTGGATCATCACCACCCGGAAGAGGC
The DNA here is from genome assembly GCF_050510895.1 of Pannonibacter phragmitetus. GTDB lineage: Bacteria > Pseudomonadota > Alphaproteobacteria > Rhizobiales > Stappiaceae > Pannonibacter > Pannonibacter phragmitetus_B. Next base: position 792,648 of record NZ_JBNINT010000001.1, read on the forward strand.
CTTCCTTGCCCGTTTCCTCCAGCATGTTCTGAAGACGGCGTGACTGTGGCACGCCGATGCGGCCGGTTGCGAGGCCGGGAGCGCTGGCGCGTGCGGTTGACACTCCAATGAGGGCCAATTGCCCGCGGCGGCGCAGATAGGGAAATGGGCCTTGATGCTGCTGCTGTCGTCTGGTGCAGCAGGACGATCGCCGGTCATATAAGGGCGCCAGGCCTTGAAGGCGGACTTCAGTGCGCCCGGCACATAGGCATCGTGATTGCCCGGGACCAGAGACATCAGTTCTGGCGGCGCGACCGCATCCAGCCAGACTTTTGCAGCTTCGATTTCCAGGGGAAGGGCAATGTTGACGAGATCACCCGTCAGGGCAATGTGATCCGGTGCTCCTGCCAGCATGTCATCGACAAGGCCTGCCAGATAGTCGCCGCCCATGGCTTTTTTCCGGTTCCGCCGCCAGTTCACATAGCCAAGGATACGCTTGGACAGGAGCTGCAGCAGTTCGGGCGCCGGCAGCGGGCCGAGATGCGGATCGGAAAGATGGGCAAGGCGGAACATGCCTTTCCTTCCCTCGTGCGCCTTGACCCGTCAAGCAAAAAGCGCCCCAGAAGGGCGCTTTAGGCGGTTTCGCTTTTGGTCTGCGCTGTGTCCGTGCCGCTGAGAGAGGACTGGCCGCGCAGTGTCCAAAGTGCCAGGATCAGTTGGCAGCGAAAGTGGTCAGAGCTGCGCGGATGCGCGGGTTGCTCATGTCAACGGCAGGCTTCCATGCGAAGCGGCGGTTGCGAGTGCGGCGCGCGAACAGGGCGGTAAACATGGGTGTCTCGTCTGGTTTTCCGAAGGGAGCCTCGCACAGACATTGCGCAAGTTGCTGCTTATTTCTTCATCGGAATGATGTGAATATAGCCAGTCTTCGCAGGTGCACAACTCATGGAAGTGGCGGGCTGCCCTGCGTTTGCTGCATGACAGGTGAACAGGTTTTTACCGCGTTTTTGGGGAAGGGCTTGCCCTGACCACAATGTTCAGCATACTGCCGCGCATGTACAAGGTTCTGCGTATTTTACCGCCAGCTCTGCTGCGCCGCGTCATTCATTCCGCCAATCTTCTGCGCAGTGCTCATACGCTCGGCGTCCGCGTGGTCATCCGCGATGCCAATGGCTATGTGCTGCTGGTCAAGCACACCTACATGTCCGGCTGGTATCTGCCGGGCGGAAGTGTGGATGTTGGCGAAACGCTGCAGCAGGCAGCTGTTCGTGAGGTCTTCGAGGAGACCGGGATCGTGGCCCAGGCTGAGCCGCACCTGCTTGGGATCTATCACAACCGCGAGGGCTCCAGCCGTGATCATGTAGCCCTGTTCGAGATTCCCGAATGGCAGCCGGGCATGTCGTCTCCGGTTCCCAACAAGGAAATTCAGGAAGCCCGGTTCTTTTCGCCCGATGCGCTTCCGGTGGACATAACCGGCGCGACACAGCGGCGGGTGGACGAGATTTCCGGGCGGCTGCATCCCAGCGCCTACTGGTGAGCCCGCTGCTTCCGGCAGACCGCGCAAAAACTGCTGGACCATTGCGCCAGCTTCATGATACTCGCGATTCACTCCGGCGATAGTTGCGCCGGACACAGGACGACTCACGATGATTTCGAGCCACGAACAGCGACGACGACGGAGCGCACGGGACTTTCTCCCGATCGCACGCGCGCGTCTTGTTTCTGGCTGCTGACCGGTTCGTCCATTGGCATCTTCAGGGCAGGGCGCAAGAACGCCAGACCATACTGCTGAGATGTCATCTGCCATGAAGACTGAGAACTGGTTCGTCCGTCTTGAAGCGCCCTCCGACGAGGCCGCTGTTGAAGCCCTGCAAGCTGAAGCCTTTGGTCCGGGGCGTTTCGCCCGTACGGCGTTCCGCATTCGCGAGGGCGTGCCCCATGCCGCCGGGCTCAGCTATGTTGGCACCGCTGATGGGTCCATTGCAGGGTCCGTGCGGCTGACGCCGATCCGCATTGGCGAGACACCCGCCATGCTGCTTGGTCCGCTCACTGTGGCTCCCGAATACAAGAACCGGGGTCTTGGCAAGCTGCTGTTGCGCACGGCGCTGGAGGAAGCCCGGCGTCTGGGTGAAACGGCTGTTCTTCTGGTGGGCGATCCTCCCTATTACGGCCCGCTTGGTTTTGTCCCGGTGCCCTTCGGACAGATCACCTTGCCCGGACCGGTCGATCCGGCACGCGTGCTGGTCGCCTGCCTGACAGACGCACCCATGCCCTCCGGCGCGGTTCGCGGCGGCCGGTAAGCGCTGGCCCGGCGTAGGGCTTGTCATTTCATCTTGATAGACAGACAGCGCGCGCGCCTTTGCCGCTGCGGCTGGCTGAACCGGAAAGTTCAGATCATGACGGTATCTGACGGTGTTGCAGCTTATGAATTGCAGACAGAGGCAAGCCTCGACAGCCTGCTTGAGGACAATGGCCAGCCAGAAGAGGTGACGGCGGTTGCGATCAAGCGCTCGCTGGCACTCCAGCTTCTGCACGCCATGAAGACGCAGAAGATTACCAAGTCCGAGATGGCGCGCCGGATGCGCACCAGTGCCTCGCAGCTGGAGCGTATCCTTGATCCGTCGAATGACAGGGTGCAGCTCGACACGCTGCTGAAGGCCGCAACTGCCGTCGGCCGCAAGCTGAGCTTCAGCCTGACTTAAGCCAACTCTCGATGAGTGAAGCTCATCGAGAGTTGGGCAAGCCTGTGCGGCGCCTGAGCAATTTCAAGGCGTGATGCGTCAGCATCTGAAGCCTTGGTATCAAGCCCTTACCTTCCCTCGCGGTACCACGCGAGGGACAGGGCGCCGAGGAGAAGGGCGAGGCCGAGGAGGCCGTTGAAGACCGGGTAGCGGTCGATGCCCTTCAGCACGCTCGCCTCAGATGTCTTCAGTCCCATCCAGCCGCTGCCGGAAAAGCCGTCTGCCCGGTTCATCGGCACGATGCGGGGCAGGTTCACTTCGCCGCCCGCATCCGCCAGCCGCACCGCTGCGCCGCCTGTCTGGGAGGCAATCGGGGCGAGCTTTGCTGTGGTGGAGATGACATCGGCAAACTCGCGCGGGTTCTGCGGGCCGACATGGATCAGCGCCGTGCGTTCGCCGTCCGTAACAGTATAGAGGCCAAGCTCTGTCACGCGCAGGCCTGCTGTCCACAAGCCCGGCTCCTCCTCGGAGAGCTCGAGCTGGCGCTGGACACCGGATGGGTCTGTCAGGGTGGCAGGGGCAGCACTGTCACCCAGCGTCTGCCGCTCGATCCGCAGCATCGGGCCGCGCAGGGAGAGACGCAGCGCCTCTTCCTCAAGATCCGGCTCCTTCATCAGCCAGTGGCCGAGGCGGCGCAGCAGCGGCACATAGGGGCCGCCACCTTCATAGCCGCGCGCCCAGAGCCAGACGTGATCCGACAGCAGCGTTGCCACGCGGCCCTCGCCCTGGCGGCTGAGGACCAGCAGCGGCAGGTCGCTGGGGCCGGTCATGAGCTGCTCGCCCGCATCGACTTCCGTCTCGACGGCACGGAACCAGCGGCTCCATTGAGGCGGCTCGGCGTTTGCGCCGGGCAGGCCGCGGGTGACCGGGTGACGGCTGCCGAGCTCTGAAACCTCCGGATAGAACGGGCCTTCAATGACATTGCCCGTGGGCCTGGCCGGCAGAACCGGGGCCATGGGCGTGCGGTAGATGGTTGCCGCTTCCGCATAATCCGGGCCGCCTGCAATCAGCAGGGCACCGCCCGCCTGCACATAGCGGGCGATGTTGTCGAAATAAAGCATCGGCAGAACGCCGCGGTTCACATAGCGGTCGAAGATGATCAGGTCGAACTCGTCGATCTTCTCGGAAAACAGCTCACGCACCGGGAAGGCGATCAGCGACAGCTCATTTACCGGCGTGCCGTCCTGCTTTTCCGGCGGGCGCAGGATGGTGAAATGGACGAGATCCACAGAGGCGTCGGATTTCAGGAGATTGCGCCAGGTGCGCTCTCCTGCATGCGGGGAGCCGGAGACCAGAAGCACGCGCAGGTTCTCGCGGATGCCATCCACCGTCACCACCAGGCGGTTGTTTATGGGCGTCAGCTCTCCGGGAAGCGTGTCCGTCTCGAATTCAAAGATGTTCTGCCCGCCATGAGCGATCTGCACGGCGATATCCGCAGGCTGGCCAGGCTGCACCCGCTGCTCCGTGATCGGCTGGCCGTCCCGGCGGACGCGGATGGTCACCGGTTGCCCGGCGCCTTCCAATGTACCAGCATCGCGCACTTCGACGCGGACGGTCTGTTCCGATCCGACAAGGCCGAAACGCGGGGCGCGGACCAGCGCCAGCCGCCGGTCGCCCTCGTCCGGGCGTCCGGTTACCAGCGCATGCAGCGGCGCCTTGAAGCCGAGCGCATCGGCGCTGGCGGGAATGTCATGAACCTGACCGTCGGTGAGCATGATCGCCCCGGCCACCCGGTCCGGCGGCACATCGGAAAGCCCGCCGGAAAGCGCACTGAACAGCGCTGTGCCATCATCCTGCGTGCTGGGGTTCACTTCGATGCGGCGCACCTCGAAGCCGCGCAGGGCGGCAAGACGGTCTTCCAGGGCTTTTGCTGCGTCATCAGTGACAGTTGCACGGTCTTCCAGAGACTGGCTTTGGCTCTTGTCCACGACAAGAGCGACTACGCTTGAGAGCGGTTCGCGGTCTTCCCGGTCCAGCGCCGGATTGGTGAGGGCGGCAAGGGCCAGCGCCAGCGCCAGCGCCCGCAGCCATGTGCCGCGCACGCGCATGAGGAGCCCGGCAGCAAGGAAGACAAGTACCAGAACGGCAGCCGCAGCCAGCACCGCCCAGGGCAGGAAGGGAGCGAAGGAAAGGGACCAGTTCATCGCCGCGTTCCCCTCACTGTCCCAGCCGTTCCAGCAATGCCGGAACATGCACCTGATCGGCTTTGTAGTTGCCGGTGAGGCTGTACATCACGATGTTGACCCCCGCGCGGAAGGCATACTCGCGCTGCATCGGATCATCGGGCACTGTTGGGTAGAGATATGTGCCGTTGGTATCAACGGCCCAGGCAGCAGCCATGTCATTGCCGGTGATGAGGATGGGCGACACGCCGTCACCTGCACGCACCGGTCGCCCGTCATCTGCCGGGCCGTCTTCGCTTGCCTCCACCCACAGCGGGCTAGTGGCATAGCGGCCGGGGAAGCTCTCCAGCAGGAAGAAAGTCTTGGTCAGCACGTGGTCGAAGGGCACGGGCTCCAGCGGCGGCACGTCGAGGCCATCAAGGATCTCGCGGAGCTTGGCTGTTGCTGGTGTCGTGCCGAAGCCATTGGCGGAACTCACCAGATTGTCGCGCGTGTCAAACAGAATGCTGCCGCCATTGCGCATGAAACTGTCGATCCGCGCCATCGTGCGCTCATCAGGCTTGGCGGCTGAGGGATCAATCGGCCAGTAGAGCAGGGCGTAGAAGGAAAGCTCATCCCTTGCGATATCAACGGCCATCGGCGTGCCGGGCTCCAGCGCGGTACGGTCGGCAAGATAGCGCGACAGACCTTCCAGTCCCGCAGCAGACGCAGCATCAATTTCGGCATTGCCGGTCACCACATATGCGAGCCGTGTTTCCAGCGTCGCTTCCAGCGCCTTTACGTCATCAGCGCTTTCCTGCGCCTTGAGAGGCGAGGCGAGGCCGGTGAGCGCGAGAACAAGACCTGAGGCCAGCAGCAGTGCGCCTGCCGTGCGTACCATCCGGCGCAACCGTAGGCGGCTGATCAGTCCGGCGAGCAGCAATACAATCAGCGCATCCAATGCCATCAGGCTAAAGGCGGCGAGGAACAGCGGCGCCCGGATGTCTGCGGGCTCGCTCTCCGCATAGGGGCGGAGTTCTGCGTTTGAGCCAGAGAGCGACATGTCGAGCGGCACGAGCTTGGCCCCTTGATCCAGAAGATTGAGTGCCCGGAAACCATCATCCGCGCCATAGAGGCCCGGAGGCGTGGCGCGGCTGGCTTTTGTGCGGGCAAAGTCTGCCACGGCAATCGGGGCCACATCGGCACGTGGGCTGGAGAGAACCCCATAGCCATCCAGGAGGCGCAGAGGCGGCAGGACGTTGCGCACGGACGTGTCGGCTTCAAGTGCGGCAACGGTGTCTTCTGCCTCCGCAGATGGGGCGGCGGCTGCCGGATTGGACAGGGCTACGATCCGCCGCAGCATCTCGACATAGACGCCGGACAGCGGCAGATTTGACCAGGCTGTGTCAGCGGTGACGTGGAACAGGACGATGGCACCGGTTCCCCGCGATTGAGCTGTGACGAGAGGCGTGCCGTCGCTGAGGATGGCCCAGCTGTGGTCCGGCAGATCGGCCGTGGGCTCGGCAAGCACCTGCCGTGTCACTTCCACCTCTTGCGGAATGGTCAGTCCGGCAAAGGGCGACTGTTGCGGGAAGGGCGCGAGCTTTTGCGGTTCTTCCCAGGAAAGGCTGCCGCCCAGCGTCCTGTCTCCGGCTCGCAGGCGCACGGGCATCAGATCATCAGTGCCGCCTGCGGTGCGTGGGCCTGCAAAGCGCACCAGCAGCCCGCCACCTTCCACCCAGCGGCCGAGCTCGGCGGTGGCATTGTCCGGCAGGCGGCCCACATCGGCCAGCATCACCACCGACACGCCTTCTGCCAGCAGCTCCGGAACGGCTTCGCTGAGGTCTGCCGTGCGTGGCGTCTTCAGGTCGGCAAAGGGCGCGAGGGCGCGCTGGAGGTAGTAGAGTGGTGAGAGCAGCGGCTGCGACTGGTCTGCGCCCGCGCCGGAAATCAGCGCAACTGTGCGCCGCCGCCAGCTGTCATCCAGCAGCTTGACCGCGCCCGAGGCGCGTTCGCCGCTGATTTCCAGCCGGGCAATATCGTTGCGCAGCTCGCTCGGCAGGGAGAAGGAAGCCGTTGTCTCCGTGGCGCCATCCGCAAAGACGGCATCCGTCTCGCCAATCGTCAGGCCCCGCATGTCGGCGGCGCGCACGCGCAAGGTTGCCGGCCCTTCACCGGGTTTGCGGATTACGGTCACGGTCAGCGCATCGGCGTTGCTGGTGAGGCCTGCTAGGCCCAGGGGGGCTCAAGGCCGGTGTAGACCGTAAGGGGCTTGTTGCCCAGCATCGACCCGAGATCGCGCTGGAAGGAACCCGGTACATCATCTTCAAGCCCGTCGGAGATCCAGACGGCCTGCTCCACAGGCGTTTCCTGCAATGCCTTGCGCAGGACTGTAATCAGTTCGGCGCGCTGGTGGCTGTAGGCGCGGGGTTCCAGCGCCCGCAGCCGCTCACCAGCGGCAGCAGCTGTCGAGGGGATAAGCGGCTGGTTGGGGCCTTCGGCGGTGGCCAGCAGCATGACCGGCGTGCCCGTGTCCGTGGCTGTTTCCAGGATTTGTTGTGCCGTCGCGACCTGCCGGTCCCAGTCTGAAGCCGAGGTCCAGCCATTGTCGATGACCAGCAGCAGCGGCCCGCCCTCAAGCGTCAGCCGTTCCGCCGGACGCCAGACGGGACCGGCCAGGGCGAAGATCAGCAGGGCAGCAAGCAGCAGGCGCAGTGCGGTCAGCCACCACGGGCTTTTCTGCGGGGTTTCCTCATGCTTTTCGATTTCCAGCAACAGCCGGGTGGGCGGGAAAGTGACCTCACGCGGGCGTGGCGGAGTGAGCCGCAGCAGCCACCAGATCACCGGCAGCAAGGCAAGGGCGGAAAGGATCAGCGGTGAGGCAAAGCCGATAGGCAGGCCGAACATGGATCATAGCCCTCCCATGCCGGAGGCCAAGGCGCCGGGTTGGCCGGACAGGCGGCCATGCAGCGCCAGCAGCGGCTCGGTGGCGGGCCTGTCGGTGTGATGAAGAATATGGCTCCACCCGGCGCGCCCGGCGATCTCGCGCAGCTGCGCCTTGCGGGCGGTGAGCCGTGCCTGATAGGCCTCGCGCCAGCCTTCTGCCCGGCCCGTCGTCAACCGCAAACCGCCTTCTGGGTCGCGGAATTCGACCCGCCCGTCAAAGGGAAAACTCTCCTCGATGGGATCGAGGATCTGCACCAGATGGCCGCGTGCGCCGGTTGAAGCCACACGCCCCACCCATTCGGTAATCGTGGCGATGGGATCAAGGAAATCGGCGATCAGCACCACATCCGAAAACCGGCGGACAGATGTTGTATCCGGCAGGGCCTCGGTTCGGGGAGCGTGGGCAAGGGCTGCGGCAAGCCGTTCCGGCGCATCGCGGCTGGTGAGGGGGCGGGTCAGGCCCGGCAGGCCGACACGTTCACCGCTGCCGGAGAGCATGCTGGCCAGCGCCAGAAGCAGCACCAGCGCCCGGTCACGCTTGACCACCGGTGCAAGCTTCGAGCCGAAATTCATGGAAGGCGACAGGTCGGCCCAGAGCCAGATCGTGTGGGCGGCCTCCCATTCGCGCTCGCGTACATAAAGATGCTCGTCACGGGCAGAGCGGCGCCAGTCGATGCGGCGCGCAGGCTCGCCCATGGAAAAGGGGCGGAACTGCCAGAAGGTTTCTCCCGGCCCGGCCCGGCGGCGTCCATGCCAGCCGGTCGCGACCGTATTGCCCACCTGACGTGCTTCCACCAGCAGTTCGGGCAAGGCTTCGGCCACCGTTCGGGCAGAAGCGAGCATGCCCGGACCAAGGCCGCTTGTCTGCGTTGTGTCTGCTGCCGGTGCCGTGCTGGTGCCTGCCATTCAGGTCCTCCCGGCTCAGCCGATACGAGTCTTGAGGCGGGAAATCACCTCACGCACCGTGTGACCATCGGCGCGGGCGGCAAAGGTCAGTGCCATGCGGTGCTGCAGCACCGGTTCGGCCAGTGCCAGTACATCGTCAATGGAAGGCGCAAGACGGCCCTCGATTAGGGCGCGGGCGCGCACGGTCAGCATCAGCGCCTGGCTGGCGCGCGGGCCGGGACCCCAGGCGATCAGCCGGGACAGCTCGTCGCCTTCGCCCTGTTCTGCCGGGCGGGCCGAGCGGACCAGCTGCAGGATGGCATCGACAACGCTTTCGCCCACCGGCATCTGGCGCACCAGCGCCTGCAGGGCGATCAGCTCTTCCCCGTTCAGCACGGCGGTGGGCTTGGCCTCGGCGGAGCCGGTCGTCTCCAGCAGGATGCGGCGCTCGGCTTCCAGCGTCGGATAATGCACGTCAATCTGCATCAGGAAGCGGTCAAGCTGGGCTTCCGGAAGCGGATAGGTGCCTTCCTGCTCCAGCGGGTTCTGGGTGGCGAGCACGTGGAAGGGCCGGGGCAGGTCATGCGGCTGCCCGGCGACAGTGACATGATATTCCTGCATCGCTTGCAGCAGCGCCGACTGGGTGCGCGGGCTGGCGCGGTTGATTTCGTCGGCCATCAACAGCTGAGCAAACACTGGACCGGGGATGAAGCGGAAGCCGCGTGTGCCATCGGCAGCCTGCTCCATCACTTCCGCACCGAGAATGTCGGAGGGCATCAGGTCGGGCGTAAACTGGATACGCCGGGCGTTGAGACCCAGCACCGTTCCCAGCGTTTCCACCAGCTTGGTCTTGGCAAGGCCGGGCACACCGACCAGCAACCCATGACCGCCAGCGAGGATCGTAACCAGAGCCCGGTCGACCACGGCTTCCTGCCCGAAGATCACCCGGGCCACATCGGCACGTGCCGCACCAATCCGGGCGACGGCCTTTTCGGCCTGCTCGACAATGTTGGCGGGGCTGGCGGGCGTGCTGGTGATTGCGCTCATGGAAACCTCTTCAAGCCGTTGTCCGTGTCCTTGCCCGATGGCAAAGGGCGGCGTTCCGTCTTTCATACGCTGGCCATCCTTGCGGTGGCCTGATGCGGCAGGCAGATCTCTGCTGCATTCGTGCACTCTGACAGTTTATCCGGGTTGGTATAAGCCTTTTTCCGTGCGCCGGGTTGTGCACAGGCCTACGATGCTCCAGATCAATGTGGATCACACAGTGTCCCGGTGGCGGAACCATGGCAGAAACAGCAAGGCGGATGCAGCGGCCCGACTGATGACAGACGAAACCCGGCTTTCCACTTCTTCAGGCGCTGCCCGGCCCACTGATGCTCTGGCAGCTCTTATTGCCCGTGCCGGCGGGGGAGATGGAAAAAAGCCGCCGGTAGAGCGCTGGAATCCGCCATTCTGCGGTGACATCGACATGGCTATCCACGAAGATGGCTCCTGGTCCTACATGGGCTCTCCAATCGGCCGTGAGGCGCTGGTCAAACTGTTTGCCTCAGTGCTGCGCCGGGATGATGACGGGTGTCACTATCTTGTGACCCCTGTGGAAAAGGTTCGCATCCGCGTCGCAGATGCCCCGTTCCTTGCTGTCGAGATGCACAGCCTGGGGCAAGGCGACTCACGGACGCTCACGTTCCGGACAAATGTTGGCGATGTGGTGGCTGCGGGGCCGGAAAATCCGCTGCGGTTCCGCCTGGATGAAGAAAATGATGGTCTTGTGCCCTATGTTCTGGTGCGAGGGCGTCTGGAAGCGCGGCTAACACGTCCGCTGCTCTATGATCTTGCGGAGCTGATCGAGGAAAAAGACGGGACGCCGGGTGTGTGGAGCGGCGGCGCGTTCTTCCATCTGCCGGAGGGGGCACTGGGCGGGACTGAACGGGGAGGCGCAGACCAATCATGAGCGTGATGGACGCAATCGGGTCCCGGACCGGACGGACGCCAGGCGCAGCAGATGATCTGTTTTCATTCGAAGGATTCCGCTCCCGCGCGCTGCGGCGCTTGCCCTTCGCCGGTGAGCGTGATACGGGCGACCACGTTCTCAACCCCGATTTGGGTCCCTATGCCAAGTGGGAAGGAGACCCGCGCGAAGCAGCTGTGCTGATTCCTGTTCTTGCCAAGCCGCTGCTTCAAGGGCTGGAGCCGGGCGAAGCCTCGGTGCTTTTCACGCTGCGCACGCCGCATCTCACAGCGCATGGCGGGCAGATCGCCTTTCCCGGCGGGAAGATCGATCCGGAAGACGGAAGCCCGGAAGCTGCAGCCCTTCGCGAGGCGCAGGAGGAAATCGGGCTGGATCCATCGGCTGTTGAGCCCTTTGCCCGGCTGTCACCCTATCTCACAGGATCGGGCTACCGGATTACGCCGGTTGTGGGTCTTGTGCATGAACTGCCGCCGCTGACGGCCAATCCGGGCGAAGTGGCGGATATCTTCGATGTGCCGCTCGGATTTTTGATGCGGCCTGAAAACCATCAGCGTCAAAGCCGGGAATGGCAGGGCCGCCCGCGCTATTTCTATGCCATGCCTTATGAGAGCCGGTATATCTGGGGTGTTACGGCCGGAATCGTGCGCTCGCTTTATGAAACGGTCTATGCCTGATGCTGCGCGTGACACTCACACAAGTTGGAATTTTCCTGCTGCCTTTCCTGGCCTATGCCTTGTGGCTGTGGTTCTCGAAGAAGGCTGAAAAGTCCGAAGCCTGGAATCGGGGGCACATCTTCTGGCTGTTCATCACGGGCGGCGGGCTGGTGATCGTGAGCTTCGTCGTGATGGCCAGCTATGATGACAAGCACGAGGGGCAGACCTACCGGCCTGCGGAATTCCACAATGGTGTACTGACGCCAGGGCGCTATGAGTAGTAGGGCTTCAAACGCGGACGCCGAAAGCGACTGACATCATGACCTTGCCACGCAAGCTGCCCGAAACTGCCGTGCCCTGGCTGCGCGGTGCTGCAATCCAGCGCGTCTTCGCGGCCTTGCAAAAGGACGGCGACGAGGTGCGGGCCGTGGGCGGAGCGGTGCGCAATGCCTTGCTGGGCGAGCCGATCCATGACGTGGACATGTGCACCACAGCCTTGCCGCAGCAGGTGATGGAGCGTGCGGAGGCTTCCGGACTGAAGGCTGTTCCAACCGGCATTGATCATGGCACAGTGACGGTGATCAGTTCCGGCGAGCCCTTTGAGGTGACCACACTGCGTGAGGATGTGGAGACCTTCGGCCGCCACGCGGTGGTGCGTTTTGGACGGGACTGGGCACATGACGCGGCCCGGCGCGACTTCACCATGAATGCGCTTTATTGCGGCGCTGACGGCACGATCCATGACCCGCTCGGCGGGCTGGAGGATTGTCTTGCACGCCGCGTGCGGTTCATCGGCCGGGCGGAAGACCGCATTCGCGAGGACTATCTGCGCATCCTGCGCTTCTTCCGCTTCCATGCCACCTATGGCGCAGGGCCCACAGATGACGAGGGGCTGTCCGCTTCGGTGCGCTTGCGGGATGGGCTCTTGCAGCTTTCGGCGGAGCGGATCGGTGCGGAGATGAAGAAAATCCTCGCCGTCAGAACCTGCCCGCCAGTGATCGCCGTCATGGAGGGGACGGGCATCCTGCCGCTTTTGACGGGCGGTGTGGGCCGCCTTGCCAGCCTTGCCGCGCTTAAGTCGCTCACAGAAGAGGTGCCGGAAGCAGGTTCGCCCATTCTTGCACTCGCCTGTCTTGCCGGGTTTGTGCCCGAAGATGCCGGCCGCATTGCCCGCCGCTGGCGGCTGTCCAACCAGGAGCGCGACGCGATTTTCCGCGCTCTGGAGGGTTCGGCAGCGCTACTGCGTGCTGCCGAACCTGCCGCCGTGCTGAAAGAGAAAATGCTTGCCTGGGGAAGGGAGACCGCGCTCGATGCCCTCATCCTTGCCCATGCCCGCACTCGCTCTGCTGCGCGAAATGAAGCGGATTTCATGGGCTTGCACGGGTTGTGCCGAAGCTGGAAAATCCCGGCCTTTCCAGTGACAGGTCATGACCTCATCACCGCAGGCGTTGCGAAAGGCCCGGCGCTGGGCGCTGCCATGGAACGCCTCCGCAGCCTCTGGGCCGCCTCGGACTACCGGGCAGCCCGCGAGGAGCTTCTTGCTTCTCTTTCGGGCGAGTGAAGCCTCAGGGCCACTTCACCACGGGCGGCATGGAAGAGAGAATGGAGGCGACGTTGCCGCCGGTCTTGAGGCCGAAAATCGTGCCGCGGTCGTAGAGCAGATTATACTCCACATACCGTCCGCGCCGGATCAGCTGCTCCTCGCGTTCTGCCTCTGACCAGGGCTTTTCGAAATTGGCACGCACCAGTTCCGGATAAATGCCAAGGAAGGCAAGGCCCACATCCTTGGTGAAGGCAAAGTCTGCGTCCCAGTCTCCGGAATGCAGATAGTCGTAGAAGATGCCACCGATGCCGCGCGGCTCGTTGCGGTGCTTGAGGAAGAAATACTCGTCGCACCAATCCTTGTAGCGCGGGTAGTCCGCGTTCTTGTGCGGGGCGCAGGCCTCTTCCATGGCCTTGTGGAAGGCGATGGAATCAGCGTCCGTCTGCGTGCGGCGGGCATCCAGCACTGGCGTCAGGTCGGCGCCGCCGCCGAACCACTGGCGCGTCGTCACCACCATGCGCGTGTTCATGTGAACCGCCGGAACATGCGGGTTCTGCGGGTGGGCAATCAGGCTGATGCCCGATGCCCAGAAACGCGGGTCTTCAGAAGCTCCGGGGATCTGCCCCCGGAATTCGGGCGAAAACTCACCGTGGACAGTGGAAACATGCACGCCCACCTTCTCGAACACCCGGCCATGCATCATCGACATGACGCCGCCGCCACCCCTGGCGCCGCTGCTGTCGGTGCGCTCCCAGGGAGTGCGGACAAACCGGCCTGCCGGCTGGTCGGCCAGCGGTCCGCCCTTGGCACCGATCTCGTCCTCCAGATCCTCAAAAGCCTGACAGATCCGGTCGCGCAGGCTGGCGAACCATTCCGGGGCAACCGTCTTCTTGGTTTCGATATCCGCGGGCACGGGTCCGCCGCGTGTGGGCTCGGCTGCCTTGGTCATGGGCGCTCCTTCGTCATCTCTTGTGCCGCCGCTCCGCCGTTCGGGGGGCAGCTTGTTTGGGTTCTTCTTATCAAGCCCCAGCCGCAATTTGCAAAGCGGTGATCTGTTCTGCCGGAGGTCAACGGGATGAGGTTGGAAAGGTTCCGGTCTGGCGCAGGGCCTCGCCCAGCACCATGGAGGCCGAGACCGCCACATTCAAAGAGCGCATGCCTGCCGCCATGGGGATGGTGATCCGCGCATCGGCACCGTCGTGCACGGCGTCAGGCACGCCCGCGCTTTCGCGGCCAAGCAGAAGCATGTCGTCCGGCCGGAAGGCAAAGTCCGTGTAGGGCAGGGTGCTTTTCGTTGTCAGCAGAACAAGCCGCCGCCCGGCAGCCTTGCGTGCGGCCTCGAAGGCGCTCCAGTCGAGGTGGCGGATGAGGGCGGCCCGCTCCAGATAGTCCATTCCGGCGCGCTTGAGGGCACTGTCGGATAGCGGAAAGCCGGCCGGCTCGATCAGATGCACGCGCACATCCAGGCAGGCGGCCATGCGGATCATCGTTCCGGTGTTTTGCGGGATATCCGGCTGGTAGAGGGCAAGATCTGGCATGGCCACGCAGTGCCCGGTTTTCTGCCGTTTGTCCAGCGCTTGGAGCGCATCCATTGAAGCCTGCGGCAAGCCGTTACAGCAATTTAAGCCCCTTGCGGCTGGCCATTCCCGGTGTGGCTGCTAAAACCCTGCCAGGGTGCCCCTCCAAACCGGACGAAGTCCTTGAACAGAATTTTACGCTGCCTTGAAGGCTGGATCGATCCCTTCGTTTCTGCGCCTGCCGGAAAACTACCGGCCACCGCGGGGGCTTATCTGTGGTTTCTCGTGCGTCAGTCGCCCTGGCCCTTCGTGGCCATGCTGGTGCTGGGGGAGCGACAGCTCTGGTGGAAGCGGGGCTCTACAGTTTCATCGGTATTATCGTCGATCTGCTGCAAACCACCCCCAAGGACGAGCTGTTCACACAGAACTGGCCGCTTTTCGCAGGTATGGTTGCCGTTGTTCTTGTGCTGCGCACACTGCTGACCTTCTTCACTGCCGGTGTTGAAGAGCAGACCGTTGTGCCCGGTTTCTATGCCCGTGCGCGCTGGCAGGCGCACCAGCAGATCATGGACCAGAGCATCGCGTTCTTCCACGACGAGTTCGCGGGCCGCATTTCGTCCAAGGTCTGGCAGGCGGGGCAGGCGGCTGGCGAGTTCATGGTCACGCTGCTGCAAGTGGTCTGGTACATCGCGGTCTATGCGCTGGCCACCTTGCTGCTGCTGGGGGAACTGAACTGGCGCCTTGGGGCCGCCATTCTGGTCTGGCTGGCGGTCTTTTCGCTGATTGCCCGCTACTACGTGCCGCGTATCCGCAACAGCTCCAAGGCATCGGCACATGCTGCCTCCGGTGCGACGGGACGGCTGGTCGATACCTACAGCAACATACAGACAGTAAAGCTCTTCAGCTCGCTGGAGAGTGAGCAGGCGGGCGCGCGCGCAATTTTCGAGAGCTACCTCACGGTTCTGAAGCACTTCACACGCCATCTGACCGAAGTGCGTTCGCTGATGTCATTGCTGAGCAGTGTCATGATGGTCAGCATCGGCTGGTTTTCGCTGGTGCTGTGGCAGGATGGCATACTGACGGCGGGTGATGTGGCCGTGTCACTGGGCCTTGCCTTGCGGCTCAATCTTCTGCTGGGCCGGATGCTTGGTCAGCTCAACTCCCTGTTCCGCTCTTTCGGAACGCTTCAGGATAGCGTGGAGATGCTGACACGGCCCGTTGCCGTCACGGACCTGCCAGGCGCTCCGGCGCTTATGGTCAGCTCGGGCGCTATCGTTTTTGACAAGGTCACCTTCCACTATGGCAAGCGCGGTGGCGTGATCGATGATTTGAACTTTGCGGTGAAGGGTGGAGAGAAGATCGGCATCGTTGGCCCCTCGGGAGCGGGCAAGTCGACACTGGCCAGCCTGCTGCTGCGCTTCCATGATGTGGAGAGTGGCCGCATTCTGGTGGATGGTCAGGATATCCGTCAGATATCGCAGGCTTCGCTCAGGGCGCAGATCGGCATGGTGGCGCAGGACACCTCGCTGCTGCATCGTTCCATCCGCGAGAACATTGCCTATGGCCGGCCGGATGCCACCATGGCCATGCTTGAGGAGGCTGCGCGGCAGGCCCATGCGCTGGAGTTCATCCAGAACCTGAAAGACAGCAAGGGCCGCTCCGGCTTCGAGGCGCAGGTGGGTGAGCGGGGCGTGAAACTGTCGGGCGGCCAGCGCCAGCGTATCGCCATCGCGCGCGTGCTTTTGAAGAACGCGCCCATTCTGGTTCTGGATGAGGCGACTTCTGCTCTGGATTCAGAGATCGAGGCTGCCATTCAGGACAATCTGATACCGCTGATGCAGGGCAAGACGGTTCTGGCCATTGCCCACCGGCTTTCCACGATTGCTGCCATGGACCGGCTGATGGTCATGGACGGGGGAAAGATCGTCGAGGAGGGCACTCATGAGGCGCTTCTGGCGCGCGGCGGGCTCTATGCGGATCTCTGGGAGCGCCAGTCCGGCGGGTTTTTGCCTGCTGGAGATGTGATGGCTGTTGAAGGGGAGTGACCGCCTCCTTGCGTGATCCGGCAGACGGCAAGCCACGTAGGATATCCCAGAAAGGGGACTTCCCAATGGGTCAGATTATCACCGCCTACCTTGCCACTGCTGCTGTGTTTCTTGCGATCGATGCGGTGTGGCTTGGAAAAGTGGCAACGCGCTTCTATTTCGACCGCATCGGGCATCTGATGATGGACAAGCCCAATCTTGGCGCTGCAGCGGTTTTCTATCTTCTTTACGTCGGTGGTCTTGTTTTCTTCGCTGTATTGCCTGCATTGAAATCTGAAAGCATCTGGAGCGCAGTGATCTGTGGGGCGGTGCTAGGTTTTATTGCGTATGCAACCTATGACATGACTAACTATGCGACCCTTAGAAACTGGCCGCTCGAGGTGGTTCTGGTAGACATTGCCTGGGGTACACTCCTGAGTGCCGTGTCGGCCGCAGGAGGATATGCCATCACGTATAAGCTGTTGTCCTGAGCGATTTATCTGATTGCGTGAAGAAAATCTTTACGCTCGCTCCCTAGTACTATTCCCCATGGTATCGGACCGAAGAACGTTTCTTCTGACCATCGGGAATGGACATGCACGATAATGTAGGTACGGGCATCCGCCTTTCGATCCTTGGCCGCTTTCTTGTCCTGGTTGTATCGTCGGCCCTGATCATGGTGGCCGGAACGGGCTATGCGTTCTACGTCTTCCGCCAGGCGTTGACTTCGGCTCTGGGTGACCCGTCGCAGGCGCAGGCTTTTCTTGGCCCGCAGGCCTCCAGTCTTCTTGATGGTCTGATCATTGATCAGATGCTGCAGATCGTTCTGGTCTGCTCGCCCATCGGCATTGCCTTCCTGGCGCTTGCCGTGGTGCTGGCACTCGGGGTTGCTCGGCCGCTCAACCGGCTGCAGGATGGCCTTGATCTCTTGTCGGAAGGCCAGCTGGATGTCAGCATTGCAGGCGCCCACAGGTCCGATGAAATCGGTGCTATCGCACGCTCCGTTGTTCAGTTTCGCGAAAAGCTGGCAGCCCGCGCCAAGGAGGAAGTCGAACTCCAGGCGGCCCAGCAGGCGCAGATTGAACAGGAACGCCGGGAACTAATGCGCGATGTTGCGACCGATTTCGAACGCTCGGTCATCAGCGTGGTCGAGGTCCTGACAAGCACGGCAAACGCAGTTGGCGGCAATGCCATGGACCTGCGGCAGGCCGTGGGCAACTCGTCCCGCGCCGTGGATGAAGTCTCCACCGCAACGGCAGAGGCCGGACAGTCGGTGCGTGTCATGTCCCAGTCGGCAGAAGAACTCGCTGTCTCCATCTCCACCATCGGCACCGATGTGGAAAATGCATCACAGATCGCGAGCGCAGCCGTGCTCGAAGCGCGCCAGACCGATGAAATCGTCGGCCGTCTGTCCGAGACGGGGCGCCAGATCGGCGAAGTCGTCGAGCTCATCAGCCAGATCGCCAACCAGACCAATCTTCTCGCCCTGAACGCCACCATCGAGGCGGCGCGTGCGGGCGAAGCGGGCCGCGGCTTTGCCGTGGTGGCAAATGAAGTGAAGGCGCTGGCCGGGCAGACCACCAAGGCGACGGAAGAAATCACCGCGCAGGTTGCCTCCGTGCAGTTTGTGGCAGAGCAGGCGGTCGGGGCGATCCGTTCCATCACGGCGACTATCGAGCAGATCAGTCAGATCTCTGAGGCCGTGCATGGTTCGGTTCAGAGCCAGATGCAGGCAACCGGCGAGATTTCCCGCTCGGTCCATGTGGCCAATGCCAGCACCGAGCGCGTGGGGGGCAACATGAACCGGCTTGCTGAAGCAATGCAGGCGAGCACCTCGGCCACGGACGAGATGCACCGCGCTGCAGGTGAACTGACCAAGCTTTCCAGCAGCCTGCAGACGCAGGTGAGCCAGTTCCTCACCAGCATCCGCGCTGCCTGAGACACGCAATCTGTGGGACGATGACACGCGGCGGATCGATTCCGCCGCGTTTTTTGTCTTCAGGCACATGGTGCATGCCTGAAGACCGGTTTGGGCGGCTGGTCTGACGTCCATCAAGGTCTGGTTGCATTGTTGCCTCATAGCAACAGTTAGAATGTAATGCGTGACCGGATTGCGCTTGAGGTCTTGCGATTTCAAGCAAACAGTTTAGGAAAGTCAGGCGCGTTCTGCCGCGCTGTCTTTGCCGTCAACCGAGCTAACAGAGGAGGGGTATTCATGACCAATACGTCACGTGTCCATATGACCGTAGCCCTTGCTCTCGTGGGCCCGTTTTCCCTCTCCTGCCGCCCGGCAGCCTGAGACGGCGTTTCAAACATTCCAGCTGAATAGCGACTGGCTCCAAGCGTAACCGGAACCTTCCGGTGCTGCGCGTCTTTCATTTGCGCGTTCCGCCAGCCGTGCCTCATCAGTCCGATTCCGTCTGGAGCAGAACCATGTCTGTTCGTTATCCTTTGGATCCTTTCGATCTGCCTTATCCGCCGGACCTGCCGCGTCCGGATGACTTTGCCTCGTCCTTGCCGCGTATGACGCTGTCCTGGCGCCAGCGCCTTGCCCTTGGCGGGGCCGCTTTGGCCATCTTTGCTGCTGCAACGGCAGGTGCCTCTGTGCTTATTTTCCTGCCGGTGCTCCTTGCCGACCTGTGGTCGCTGGAGGCTGTGCGGATTGGCAACGTGGTTCAGAGCGCGGCTCAGTACCGCACGCATCTGATCGAGCTGTTCCTCGGCACGCTGGTGCTTGCAGGTGCGCTGGTCAGCTTTGTCTTTTCGCTGGCCTTTGGTGGCCGCCGTCCCTATTGGCAGCGCCTGAAAATCAGGCAGCCGCGCAATGCGGCCCGCTCTGCGGGTGAGGGTGTAAATCTCTGGAGTTGAACAATGTTTTCCAGATTTGAACGTCTGATAGATCCCTTTGCGGACTTTAAGCTCGATGTGCCGCCAAAGGGATTTGCGGCCTTCTGCTGGTACTATACCAAGCCCCTTTGGCCGTTGCTGGCCGGTGTCGGCGTTCTGGGTGCGATGATCGCGATCTTCCAGGTCACGGTCTTCGCTTTCCTAGGCGATCTGGTCAACTGGCTGGGAGAGGCCGACCGGGCGACGTTCTGGACCGACAACTGGGTGAAGCTCTCGCTTATGGCCGGCGTGGTCCTGCTGTGCCTGCCGTTGACGCAGGCCATGTGGGAGCTGCTGTTCCATCAGGGCGTGATCGGCACCTATCCCATGTCCGTGCGCTGGCGCGTGCACCGCTACCTGCTGCGCCAGAGCATGACTTTCTATCACAACGACTTTGCCGGCCGCATCGCCAACAAGATGATGCAGACGGCACTGGCGGTGCGCGAAGTCGTGACACAGAATCGTCGACATGATGGTCTATGTGCTTGTCTATCTGACCAGCGCGTTGATCGTCATTGGTGACGCCAACCTCTATCTGGCCATTCCGCTGGTGGTCTGGACATTTGCCTATATCGCCGTGCTGCGGGTCTTCATCCCCCGCCTCAAGGCAATTTCACAGAAGCAGGCGGATGCCCGCTCTGTGATGACCGGCCATGTTGTGGATGCCTATACCAACATCGCAACGGTCAAACTCTTCTCCCATGCAAAGCGTGAGGAAGAGTATGCCCGAAACTCGATGATGGGCTTTATGAAGACCGTCTTTGGGCAGATGCGATATGTAAC
Source organism: Pannonibacter phragmitetus (assembly GCF_050510895.1). Classification (GTDB taxonomy): domain Bacteria; phylum Pseudomonadota; class Alphaproteobacteria; order Rhizobiales; family Stappiaceae; genus Pannonibacter; species Pannonibacter phragmitetus_B. Next base: position 812,673 of record NZ_JBNINT010000001.1, read on the forward strand.
CCTGCTCAACATTTCGCTGAACACGCTGAATACTCTACTGCTGTTCTCAACGGCTGGCCTGTCCATCTTCCTGTGGCAGCATGAGGTGGTCACCACCGGTGATGTGGCGGTGGCGGTGTCGCTTGTCCTGCGCATCCAGGGCATGTCCCAGTGGATTCTGTGGGAGGTTGCGGGTCTGTTCGAAAACGTCGGCACGGTGCAGGATGGCATCGGCACCATTGCGCGTGAGCGTGAGGTGCAGGACGCGCCGGATGCTGCGCCACTGACTGTCACCAAAGGCGAGATCGTCTTCGACAAGGCCTCTTTCCACTATGGCAAGGTCAAGGGTGTCATCGATTCGCTGGATCTGACGATCCGTCCGGGCGAAAAGATCGGACTCATCGGCCGTTCCGGCGCGGGAAAATCCACTCTCGTGAACCTTCTGCTGCGGTTCTATGACCTTGAGAGCGGTTCGATCCGCATCGACGGGCAGGATATCGCCCGTGTCCGGCAGGATGATCTGCGCGCTCATATCGGTGTTGTTACGCAGGATACATCGCTGCTGCACCGGTCCATCTATGAGAACGTCGCCTACGGCAAGCCGGAGGCTCCGGAAGCAGAGGTGATCGAGGCCTTGCGCAAGGCTCATGCACTTGAGTTCGTTCAGGGACTTGAGGACAGGGACGGGCGCAGCGGTCTTCAGGCCCAGGTGGGTGAACGCGGCGTGAAACTGTCCGGTGGACAGCGCCAGCGGATTGCCATCGCGCGGGTTCTGCTGAAAAATGCTCCCATCCTGCTGCTGGACGAGGCCACATCGGCGCTCGACAGCGAGGTGGAGGCAGCCATTCAGGACAGCCTCTTCGACTTGATGGAAGGCAAGACGGTGATTGCCATCGCCCACCGCCTGTCGACCATCGCGGCCATGGACAGACTCATTGTCATGGACAAGGGCCGAATCATCGAAGAGGGGCGTCATGAAGAACTGCTGACCCAGGGCGGCCTCTATGCACAGCTGTGGTCGCATCAGTCTGGCGGATTCTTGCAGTCAGCTGCAGAAGTTTGATCCAGATCAAGCGATCCGGCTTTCAATTGGGGCCTTTTCAGGGCATCAAAAAGGTGATGACGGCATCCCAAGCGGTGCGACATTTAGCGTTCTGGCCCAAGGTCATCTGGACAATGCGGCAGAACGGTGCAAAAAGACCACCGCTTGGTGTGGTGCGGGCGATTGCCGCACCCGTTTGCCGTTAATGCCCGCGCCGGGCAGCCGACCGTTCCGGAGGGGAGGGCGAGGCTGTCTGCCTGTGGGCATTCGGTATACGTTAAACAGGTTTCGAGAGGACGCGACCTTGGCTCATACGGATTCGGCGGAACCGACCCGCCGTGATTTCCTCTACATTGCGACCGGCGCCATGGGCGTTGTGGGCGCGGGCGCTGTCGCCTGGCCCTTCATCGACCAGATGAACCCGGACGCTTCGGCTCTTGCTCTGGCATCTATCGAGGTGGATGTCTCCGCCGTCGAGGTGGGGCAGTCCATCACTGTTAAGTGGCGCGGCAAGCCGGTCTTCATCCGTCAGCGTACGGAAAAGGAGATCGAAGAGGCCAAGGCTGTGCCGCTGTCCGAACTGCCGGATAAACTGGCGCGTAACCTCAACCTGTCCGATTCCGCCGATGCCTCCGACGCGAACCGCGCCGCCGAGGGCAAGGAAGCCTGGCTCGTCATGGTCGGCATCTGCACCCATCTGGGTTGCGTGCCGCTGGGCAATGCAGGCGACTTCGATGGCTGGTTCTGCCCGTGCCATGGTTCGCACTATGACACCGCAGGGCGTATCCGCCGGGGGCCTGCTCCGGAGAACCTCCTCGTACCGCCTTTTGCGTTTGTTGAAGACGCCAAGATCAAGATCGGTTGACCGGTAGACCCCAGGAGACAGCCATGGCTGGACATTCCAATTACGTTCCGCAGAGCGCGGCGGCGAAGTGGCTTGAGAGCCGTCTGCCGGTCATCTCGCTCGTTCGCGGCTCTTTCGTCGATTTCCCGACCCCGAAGAACCTCAATTACTGGTGGACCTTCGGCGGTATTCTCTTCTTCATGCTGATCTCGCAGATCATCACCGGCATCGTGCTGGTGATGCACTACACCCCCAGCACCACGGCAGCCTTCTTCAGCGTTGAGCACATCATGCGTGATGTGAACTTCGGCTGGCTGATCCGCTACCTGCATTCCAATGGCGCGTCGATGTTCTTCATCGCCGTCTACATCCACATCTTCCGCGGACTCTATTACGGCTCCTACAAGGCCCCGCGCGAAATCTCGTGGATCCTGGGTGTGATCATCTTCCTCATCATGATGGGCACCGCCTTCATGGGCTACGTGCTGCCGTGGGGGCAGATGTCCTTCTGGGGCGCGACCGTGATCACCAACCTGTTCTCGGCGATCCCGCTGGTGGGTGAAGCGATCCGCACCTGGCTGTGGGGTGGATTTGCCGTCGATAACCCGACGCTGAACCGCTTCTTCTCGCTGCACTACCTGCTGCCGTTCATGATCTTCGGTGTTGTCATCCTTCACGTGTGGGCCTTCCACACCACGGGCAACAACAACCCGACTGGTGTGCAGCCGAAGTCCGGTCAGGACACGGTTCCGTTCCATCCGTACTACACGGTCAAGGACGCCTTCGCGATTGTCGTGTTCATGATCCTCTTCTCGTGGTTCGTGTTCTATGTGCCGAACTACATGGGTCACCCCGACAACTACATCGAGGCGAATCCGCTGGTGACGCCTGCGCACATCGTTCCGGAATGGTACTTCCTGCCGTTCTACGCGATCCTGCGCGCCGTGCCGGACAAGCTCGGCGGCGTTGTGGCCATGTTCGGCGCCATTGCAGTTCTCTTCGTCCTGCCCTGGCTCGACACGTCCAAGGTCCGCTCGGGTGTCTACCGCCCGCTGTTCAAGCAGTTCTTCTGGATCTTCGCGATCAACGCGGTGGCTCTTGGCTACCTCGGTGCGATGCCGGCTGAAGGTGTGTACGTGATCCTGTCGCGCATCTGCACCGTCTACTACTTCGCCCACTTCCTGGTGATCCTGCCGCTGCTTGGCTTCCTGGAAAAGCCGCTGCCGCTGCCTGCCTCGATCTCCGAAGCAGTTCTTGGTGCCGGCAAGCCGGCCGCTGCTGCTGCAGCGCCCCAGACGAAGTGACGGAAAGGGTCAGGAGTTTTTGAAATGAGCACCATGATCAAGACCGTCCGCGCCCTTGGCGTATCACTGGCTGCGACCGTCGCAGTGGCCCTTGCTTCTCCCGCTTTCGCAGCGGGTGAGGCACCGCACATCCCGCGTGAGCAGTGGTCCTTTGCAGGTCCTTTCGGCACCTTTGACAAGGCACAGCTGCAGCGCGGCTTCAAGGTCTACCGCGAGGTTTGCTCCTCGTGCCACGGCCTGAAGCTCGTGTCCTTCCGCAACCTTGCACAGCCGGGCGGCCCGGGCTTCACCGAAGACCAGGCCAAGGCAATCGCGTCTGAGTATACGGTTCAGGACGGCCCGAATGACGACGGCGACATGTTCGAGCGTCCCGCCATTCTGGCTGACAAGTTCCCCTCTCCGTTCCCGAACGAGCAGGCTGCCCGTGCGTCGAACGGCGGTGCTTATCCGCCGGACTTCTCGCTGATCGCCAAGGCCCGTGCGGCGCACCGGGGCTTCCCCTGGTTCATCTTTGACGCCTTCACCCAGTACAACGAGCAGGGCCCGGACTATATCCATGCGCTTCTCGTCAGCTATGGTGAAGAAGTCCCGGAAGGTGTGGTGGTCCCCGAAGGCAAGCACTACAACCCGGCGTTCCTGAGCGGCACTGCCATCGGCATGGCTCAGCCGATCTCTGACGAGCAGGTGGAATACACCGACGGCACGCCGATGACGGTTGATCAGTATGCCCGTGACGTTTCTGCGTTCCTGATGTGGGCTGCCGAGCCGCATCTGGAAGACCGCAAGAAGATGGGCTTCCGGGTCATCATCTTCCTGATCGTCTTCGCCTCGCTGCTCTACTTCACCAAGAAGAAGCTGTGGCGGAACGTCGAGCACTAAGAGAAGTACTCAGCCGTTTGGTCTGAGTTCTGAAGGGCCGCCCGATGGGGTGGCCCTTTGCATTTTCCGGCGACCTTTCGCGGTTTGACAAGCACCGGCAAACCGGACCTAATCACACGGGTCTGATTTTGGGGGTGGTGATGGCTGAGGCGGTTCTGGGCGTGATTGGCGGGTCGGGGATCTATGATCTGCCGGGCCTCGAGGGGGCAGAGTGGGTCGGCGTCGGCAGCCCTTGGGGCGAGCCCTCCGATGCAGTGCGCATTGGCCAGATCAATGGCCTCAAGGTGGTGTTTCTGCCACGTCACGGCCGCGGCCATCTGCATTCTCCTTCCCAGATCAACTACCGCGCCAATGTTGATGTCATGAAGCGCTGCGGGGTGACTGACCTCGTCTCTGTTTCCGCTTGCGGGTCGCTGAAGGAGGAGTTTGCGCCGGGCACGTTCGTGCTGGTGGAGCAGTTCATCGACCGCACCTTTGCGCGGGAAAAGAGCTTCTTCGGCACGGGCTGCGTGGCACATGTGTCCATGGCCTATCCCGTCAGCCCCCGTCTGGTTGATCATGTTGAAGCGGCAGCTCGGGCTGAGAACCTGCTGTACCGGCGTGGTGGTACCTATCTGGCCATGGAGGGGCCTCAGTTCTCGTCGCTCGCCGAGAGCCACCTCTACAGATCCTGGGGCTGCGATGTGATCGGCATGACCAACATGCCGGAAGCCAAACTCGCCCGCGAGGCAGAGATCTGCTACGCGACGGTGGCCATGGTGACCGACTATGACAGCTGGCACCCGGAGCATGGCGAGGTTGATATCCAGCAGATCATCAAGGTGCTGCATGACAATGCCCACCACGCCCAGCAACTTGTGGCACGCCTTGCCCGTGACCTCCCGCGTGAGCACGAACCTTGCCCCGTCGGCTCGGACACAGCACTTGATTATGCGATCATGACAGCACCAGACCGGCGCGACCCGGCCTTGCTGGCCAAACTGGATGCCGTTGCGGGCCGGGTGCTTTTCGACAGGGGCTGACGGCTGCGGCGGATTGGCCGTGGGCAAGCTGGTTATGCCTTTGCCCGAGGCCAATTCACCTTGATATAAGATCTGGCAAAGGCCCTGCTGCCGGGGCTCTGCCTTCGGCCTTCATGGCCTCTCCAGTTATGACGCCCCAAGAGGACGATATGGACATTCCCAGCGTTTCCGACGAGCTGCTGCAGGCCATCCGCACGATCCCGGATTATCCCAAGCCCGGTATTCTGTTCCGCGACATCACCACGCTTTTGGGCAATGCCCGCGCCTTCCGCCGGGCGGTGGATGCGCTGGTTCAGCCCTGGGCTGGTTCCAAGGTTGAGCAGATTGCCGGCATTGAGGCGCGCGGCTTCATTCTGGGCGGCGCCGTGGCGCATCAGCTGTCTGCCGGCTTTGTGCCGATCCGCAAGAAGGGCAAGCTGCCCTGGCAGACGGTAAGCGTGGCCTATTCGCTGGAATATGGCCTCGACGAGATCGAAATGCACAGCGATGCCATCAACCCCGGTGACAAGGTGATCGTGGTCGATGACCTGATCGCCACGGGAGGCACGGCAGAAGCTGCCTGCAAGCTGCTCCGCGGGCAGGGGGCTGAGATTGTCGCTGCCTGTTTCATCGTTGACCTGCCGGATCTGGGCGGGCGTCAGCGGCTGGAAGCCATGGGCGTGCCGGTGCGCACGCTGCTGTCTTTCCCGGGGCACTGACTATGGCGGGGCAGCACGGGCACGGACCGGATTTTTCCCCTGCCTTCAGGGCTGCCTTTGCCGATCTCCTGCGCTGGCGGCGCGATGTGCGCCGCTTCCGTAAGGACAGTCTGCCGGAGGGCCTGCTGGATGAAGTTCTGGCGCTGGCCGATCTTGCGCCGTCCGTTGGCAACAGCCAGCCCTGGCGGATCGTCAGAGTGGAGAGCCAGGCCCGGCGGGATGCGGTCACGAGGCTGTTCGAGCAGGAAAACAACCGCGCGCTTGCTGCCTATGACGGGGAAAAGGCGGAGCTTTATGCAAGGCTCAAGCTGGCTGGCTTGCGGGAGGCGCCGGTTCAGCTGGCAGTCTTCTGCGATCTGGACCCGGAGCAGGGCCATGGGCTCGGCCGTGCAACGATGCCGCAGACACTTGCCTTTTCCGCCGTTGGCATGGTCCAGTGCCTGTGGCTTGCAGCGCGCATGCATGGCGTCGGGCTCGGCTGGGTGTCGATCATCGATCCGGAGGCCGTGAAGACAACGCTGGACGTGCCTTCCGACTGGGAACTGATCGGCTATCTCTGCCTCGGATTTCCCGAGGAGGAGCATCTGGTGCCGGAACTGGAGCGGGAGGGCTGGCAGGCCCGCACGCCGCTGCAGGCACGTATTCTGACACGTTAGGAGGTTCTATTGGCAGTCATCATCAGGCCGATTGAGGATAAGGACCGTCCTGCCCTTGCCCAGTTGCTGGAAGAGCGGTGGGCGGGTGTCGAAATCCTGCTGGATGGCGTCATGGTTGATGCTTCGGCGTTGCCGGGCTTTCTGGCTGATGATGACGGCCAGCTTGCCGGGGCGGTCACGGTCATCCGCCGTGAGGTGGAGTGGGAAATCTTGACGCTCGATTCTCTCAGCCGCTGGGCCGGGACGGGTACGCAGCTTTTGGACGCAGTGGTCAAGGATGCCAGAGGTCATGGCATCTCCCGCCTCATGGTCCGCACGTCAAACGACAATCTGGATGCTTTCCGCTTCTACCAGCGGCGCGGCTTCCGGCTGGAGCGGATTGTGCAGGGCGTCATTGATGACGAGCGCGAGTTGAAGCCGGAAATCCCGCTGACGGGGAGTACGGCATTCCGCTGCATGACGAAGTGGTGCTGGGCCGCAGCCTTTAGGCTGCGGCAATGTAAGGGTCAGGCCTGCTGCGGCCTGCGGCGCAGATAGACCTTACTTTCAAAGCTGAACACCAATTCGCCGTTCTGGTTTACGCCCTCATTGCGGCCGCGCAGAACGCCCCAGTCCGGACGCTGCGGGATATCATCCTTGGCGATGACGACGCTGGCATAGCTGATGGTGTCGCCAGCGAAGACGGGCTTGATCCATTTGAGGTTCTCAAAGCCTGGCGAGGGGCCTCGCTCCACCGGAGTTTCCCCGCGTGCGATCGTGGCGGCGTCCAGTTCCTGCATGGTCAGGATCAGCCGCCGCATGAAGGCGGAAGCGGTATGCCAGCCGGAAGCGCACAGGCGGCCGAAGTGCGTGGCCGCTGCGCCTTCTTCCGTCAGATGGAAGGGCTGCGGGTCGAACGCGGCGGCAAAGCGGACGATGTCTTCTGCCGTGAAGTGGTGGGAGCCAAGCTCGACGCGCTCGCCAAGCTCCATCTCGTCAAACCAGGTTCTCATGCGCCCGCCTCCGGTGTTTCACGGCAGGTGAAGAGAATGGGGTTTTCAAGCACCATCACCGTGTCTCCGTTCTGGTTGGAGACTGAAAATGCGAAGGTAACGAGCCCAAGGCCGGGGCGTGAGCGCAGGGGGCGGCTGTTCAGCACCTTGGCCTGTGCTGTCAGTATATCGCCCGGATAGACTGGCCTGCGCCATGTGAGCGTATCGACGCCCGGTGCGCCTTGCCCTGCCGAATGAGCGAGCAGCCCGTCGACGAGCATGCGCATGAACATGGATGCGGTGTGCCAGCCCGATGCCGCGAGGCCGCCAAGCAGCGAGGCCTTGCCTGCCTCCTCATCCAGATGGAAAGGTTGAGGGTCGAACTCAGCCGCGAAGGCGATGATTTCGTCCTTCGTGACGGTCTTCGTGCCGAGGGGAATGATCTCGCCGGGCGAGAAATCTTCGAAGTAGCGGTGGGCGGTCATAGCGTTTGTTTTATCTCGCCATGACCGCCCGCGCCAGTGGTTGATGGGGCTCATTCCACTTCAGGCAAACGCTCCTTTTGGCGGAGCCTGCTTGCCTGCGCTGAGATCCTGCATTATGCCGGCACAGTCCTCTCCGGCACGAGGGTCTCAGTCGTAATACATCTCGTTGTCGTCCAGATAGACGTTCGAGGCTTCGCAAATGTCGATGGAGACAGGGTCATCCAGCACTTCGCTGCCGTCCGTTCCAAGCCAGCCCACCTGGAATGTCTGATCGCAGGGGCCGGAGTTGGAGTGGAAAGTGGCACGCACATTGTCGCCTGGTGCCAGACGATTGCTCAGCCAGTTGTCACTCCAGCCGTCACCGCCATTGGTGTAAAAACCAACGACCGTGTTGCTGTCCGTGTTGTTGTAGATCTGGAAATATCCTTCCTGCCCGGTCCCTGCCGCCATCAGCGGTGCGGTTGCAGACAGGGTTGCGGCCAGGGCCGCTGCAAAAAAATTGAAGCTTTTCATCATGCTCCCCACAGAACAGCAGGCAAGTTGCGACTCTTCGCACTCCAGCAGTTCTAGCCGAAAGCAAGAACACCGCCGTGTCAGCGTGTAAAGGTGGCGTCTTGGAATCGATAATCAATGTGTATTGAAATATTGCAATCTTGAAGGGCTGGCGTCCCTGCTGAAATCAGGCGTTGCCGATAAGTACACCAGCCGCAAACACGAGCGATCCCCCGAGAACCACCTGCAGGGCCGCGCGCCAGAAGGGCGTGTCCATGTAGCGGTTCTGAATCCAGGCGATAGCCCACAGTTCAACGAAGACGACGGCAACAGCCAGGCTGGTCGCAGACCAGAAATCCGGAATGAGATAGGGCAGGGCGTGGCCAAGTCCGCCAACCGTTGTCATAATTCCAGAGGCAAGGCCGCGCTTCAGTGGAGACCCGCGGCCGGACAGCACTCCGTCGTCATGGGCAGCTTCTGTGAAGCCCATGGAGATGCCTGCGCCCACGGAGGCGGACAGGCCAACGAGAAAGGTCTGCCAGGTGTCCTGCGTCGCAAATGCGGCTGCAAAGATTGGGGCAAGTGTCGAAACGGAACCATCCATCAGCCCGGCGAGGCCCGGCTGAACATAGGTGAGAATGAACTGCCTGTGGGCTGTCTTGTCTTCCTCAGCCCGAACATCTGCGGGGGTCAGCGCCTCGCTGAGCGCCCCGGCTCGGCTTTCGTGGCCGCGTTCGGCCATGGCGAGGTCGCCAAGGAGCTTGCGGGTGGCCGCGTCGCTGGTGCGCTTTGCAGCCTCCTCATAGAAGCGGGCCGCCTGATCCTCCATCTGCTCCGCCATCGCCCGCACCTTTTCAAGGCCAAGCGGGCGGACCAGCCAGTCCGGCTTGCGGGCGTAATATCCGCGCACATGCTCGCGCCGGATCAACGGTATGCTGTCGCCAAAGCGGTCCTGGAACAGAGCAATCAATTGCTGCCTGTGCCCATTTTCCTCTTCCGCCATGGCATCGAACACGGATGCAGAGGCGGGAAAATCATCCCGCAGCCCGTCGGCATAAGCCTGATAGATCCGGCTGTCGTCCTCTTCAGACGAGATTGCGAGAGCGAGGATTTCCTTTTCCGATAGGCTGGAAAAGTCACGCCGGCCGGAATTCATCAATCTGGACAGCATGTTGCTCTCGCTTTCCTGAACGGGGATCAGGGCGGCAGTCTAACCGCCTTCCGCCCGCACTGACCATAAGGGAAAGCGCGGAGGTAACCCCGTCCGGGCGTGGCATTTGGGCCGGGAGGGGCGTGCTGGCCAAATGGCTGCCTGTTTTTTGAACAGAAGTATCCGTGCGGCCTGTCTTTCTGTTCGCAGTAAAAAACACCGGATCCTGAAATGCCTATTTGTTTTGCTTCTGGCTTGACGTTCGGCAAAAAGTTGCAAGTATCCGCTTCCGTTGATTGAATTATTCTAGAGTTTCTCCCGGTTTCCGATTTGTTAGTTATTTTTAACAGTAATGTATTCCTGACTTCAGGCTCTCTGGGGCTGTGCGGCAGGTAGATATTTAAATGGATCAGTTGATTGCCGATACGGAGCGTGCTCCGGCGCTGTCCGATATCGTAGAGCGGACCTCAGAGGTGCGGGAGCTGACCACAACGAAGGTTGGTCAGATCCGGGATGTAACGGGGAGGCTGCGGATGCTGGCGCTCAATGCCATGATCGAGAGCGCCCGCGCGGGTGATCAGGGCCGCGGCTTTCTGGTGGTAGCGCAAGAAGTGCGCGAGATTTCCACCGCCGTCGAGGGCATTTCCGGCGCGCTGGCCAAGGAGTTGGCCGGTGAAATCGAAGCGCTGGAAACGCTGACGCGGCAGATGGCGCTGCAGGCGCAGGGCTCGCGCCTGACGGATCTTGCACTGAATGCCATCGAGCTGATCGACCGCAATCTTTATGAACGCACCTGCGACGTGCGCTGGTGGGCGACGGATTCCGCTGTGGCTGGTTGCGCGGAAAAGCCCGCGCCGGAGGCTGTTGCCTATGCCTGCGAGCGTCTGGGCGTCATCCTCGGCGCTTACACTGTCTATATGGATCTGTGGCTGTGTGATCTGAATGGCCGTGTCATCGCCAATGGGCGCCCTGACCGCTACAGGGTTATTGGCTCGGATATCTCCTCCCGTGGCTGGTTCAGCAAGGGCAAGGGTCTGCGGTCCGGCGATGACTATGTAGCGGACGAGATCACCCGCGAGCCGCTTCTCGGCAATGCCCAGACGGCGACCTATCTTGCCAGCGTGCGGGAGGGCGGGCGCAGCAATGGCCGCCCACTCGGTATGCTTGCCATTCACTTCGATTGGGAGCCGCAGGCAAAGGCAATCGTTGAAGGTGTGCGTCTGACCCCGCAGGAGCGGGAGCGCTCGCGGGTGATGTTGGTCAGCGGCAATGGCCGCGTGCTGGCCTCATCTGATGGCAAGGGCGTGCTGAGCGAGCAAATCCAGCTGCAGACCGGTGGCCGTGACCTGGGCTTCTATGTGGACCGGGATGGTGCGACCGTCGCCTTCCACAAGACGCCGGGCTACGAGACCTATGCGGGGCTGGGCTGGTACGGCGTCATCCGGCAAAGGCCGTGATTGATCACACGACTTCGACAGTGAACGGTGCAAATCCCTCGACGCTGGCCTCCAGCCTGTCTCCGCGCACTACGGGGCCAACGCCGGAAGGCGTGCCGGTCAGGATCACGTCACCAGCAGCCAGCGTGAAATACTCCGACAGATAGGCGATCATTTCCGGGATCTTCCAGATCATCTGGTTGAGATCGCCGCTTTGCCGAAGCGTGCCGTTGACGGTGAGCGTGATCGCCCCAGCCTGCGGGTGGCCGCAGACGCTTGCCGGGATCACGGGGGCGATGGGCGCAGAATGCTCGAAGGCCTTGGCCGTGTCCCAGGGGCGGCCCATGTCCTTGGCCACTGCCTGAAGGTCGCGGCGGGTCATGTCGAGGGCTACCGCATAGCCGTAGACATGAGACAGCGCGTCCGCCACCGCAATGCCGCTGCCGCCGGACTTCAGCACCACTGCCAGCTCCACCTCATGATGGACATCTGCCGTCTTGCCCGGATAGGGGAAGCGGCCGGAGGCGTCGAGATTGTCCGGGTTCTTCTGGAAGAAGAACGGCGGCTCCTTGTTGGGATCGTGCCCCATCTCCACAGCATGGGCCGCATAGTTGCGGCCGATGCAATAGACCCGGCGCACCGGAAACAGCGCATCAGTGCCTGCCACAGGCAGGGCGGGGATCTTCGGAACGTCGATCACAAAGCTTGTCATGATGCGCTGCTCTTTCTGCGGCTGGCCTCAGGTGTTGAACTTGAACAGCATCACATCGCCGTCCTTGACGATGTACTCCTTGCCTTCGTCACGCGCCTTGCCCGCTTCCTTGGCGCCGACTTCACCACCCAGATTGACGTAGTCGTCAAAGGCGATGGTCTGGGCGCGGATGAAGCCGCGTTCGAAGTCCGAGTGGATGACGCCGGCCGCCTGCGGGGCCTTGGTGCCGCGGGTGATGGTCCAGGCGCGGGTTTCCTTCGGGCCTGCGGTGAAATAGGTGATCAGGCCCAGGAGGTCATAACCAGCGCGGATGAGGCGGTCGAGGCCCGGCTCTTCAAGGCCAAGCGTGTCGAGGAATTCCTTCTGCTCTTCATTGTCGAGCTGGGAGATTTCCGCCTCGATGGCCGCAGAGATGACCACGGAACCGGCGCCTTGTGCCTTCGCCATTTCGGCAACCTTGGCGGACAGCTCGTTGCCGGTGCCGGCCGAGCCTTCTTCAACGTTGCACACGTAGAGAACGGGCTTGGAGGTGAGCAGGTTGAGGCCTTGCAGGATCTTCTCTTCCTCGGCATCGGCCAGCTTCAGCGTGCGCACCGGCTTGCCGTCCTGCAGCAGGGCGAGGGCAGCTTCCATGATCGGGGCGATGGCCTTGGCTTCCTTGTCGCCAACCTGCGCCTTCTTCTTCATGGGGGCAAGGCGGCGCTCAAGGCTTTCCATGTCGGAGACCATCAGCTCGGTCTCGACGGTTTCGGCGTCGGAGATCGGGTCGATCTTGCCTTCCACGTGGGTGATGTCGTCATCAACGAAGCAGCGCAGCACGTGGACGATGGCGTCCACCTCGCGGATGTTGGCCAGGAACTGGTTGCCGAGGCCTTCGCCCTTCGATGCGCCGCGGACGAGACCAGCGATATCCACGAAGGTGATGCGCGTCGGAATGATTTCCTTGCTGCCAGCGACCTTGGCAATCGCCGTCATGCGCGGGTCCGGCACGGCCACTTCGCCGGTGTTCGGCTCGATGGTGCAGAACGGATAGTTGGCGGCCTGAGCCGCAGCCGTGCGTGTGAGCGCGTTGAAGAGCGTGGACTTGCCGACGTTGGGCAGGCCGACGATGCCGCACTGGAAACCCATGGGAGATCGCTTTCGGTTTGATCGAAGATTTGAGCCGCTTCTTGCCCGAGGGGGCGGGCAAGGTCAAGCATTGCGAAGACGGAGGCAGGTCAGTCCTGCCCGCCACTCTTGCCTAGAAGCTTCTTCAGCATCTCTGCCATGGGGCCGGAGGTGGGCAGGGCAGGGGCCTTCGGCTGGCGGGCCTGGCGGATGTGGCTCTGGCCTTTGGGCGCAGGGCGCGGCGCCGGTTTGCCCGCGGCAGCGTCCTCACCGGCTTCCGTTGCCTTGCGCTTTTCCGGGCGCTGCGCCTTTTCCGGCTCCAGTTGCAAGGTCAGCTTGTTGGCAAAGGTGCTGTCCTGGCGTTTGGCCAGCAGTTCCGCATGACCGGCAATGCCCTCAAACAGAAGCTCCAGCCACTCGCCGTCAGCCTTGGCGAAGTCACCCAGCACGTAGTTGGAGACGAGCTTCTTGTCGCCCGGATGGCCGATGCCGAGCCTGAGGCGGCGGTAGGCATCGCCGATGTGGGCAGTGATGGAGCGCAAGCCGTTGTGGCCGCCATGGCCGCCGCCGGTCTTCATGCGGAATTTGGCGGGCGGCAGGTCCAGCTCGTCATAGATGACGAGAATATCCGCCGGCTCCAGCTTGTAGAAGCGCATGGCCTCACCGACGGAACGGCCGGATTCGTTCATGTAGGTCATGGGCTTCAGCAGCATGATCTTCTCACCGCCGATGCTGCCTTCGCTCACCTCGCCCTGAAAGCGGGCACGCCATGGGGAAAAGCCAGAATGGCGGCGGTGGATCTCGTCCAGAGCCATGAAGCCGATGTTGTGCCGGTTGCGGGCATATTGTCCGCCCGGGTTGCCGAGGCCTGCGATGATCTGCATGGCATGTCCGTAGCTGCGCGAACGGGAAAATGCGCCAGCCATTGGGCCGCGCGGTGTCTTCGTCCGCTTACAGCAATGGGCCGCCCCTGTCGAGACGGCCCATCCGACTGCTGCGTCCGTATGCCGCTGTGGTTTCAGTCCGTGCCCGGGGAAGCACGGCCGCTGCCGCCTCAGGTCTTCTCTTCCGTGAGGGCTGTGCGGATGCGGGCCTGTTCGGCGGCCACATGTGGCAGCAGTTCGCTGCCGCCCGAGCCCTGCTTCTCCGTCAGGAACTCGGACATGCGGCGGTCCAGTTCGGTCAGTCTCTCACTGCGGCGGTTCGCGGAGCTCTTTGTCCCGAAGCCGCGCATGGCGAACCAGAAGGTTGGTGAACCGGTGCTCATGCGCGCACCATGCCGTTCCCCCGCGTTTCCTTGCGGAAGAATTCCCGTTCCACCTGTGTGATCTGCTCCTTGAGGCGCAGGCGCAGTTTCTTGAGGGCTGTGAGGCGGATCGTATCGGTATGAGGGCGGCGGGCCTCCCGCTCGATCTTGGCATCGAGAATGGCATGACGAACGCGCAAGGCAACCAGTTTCCGGTGCATGTTTTCCTCCTTTCATTACCCAGCGTCTGTCATATGGAGTGCTTCGCTCGATCATAAAAATACATAGACTGTATGAGTATGATAGATATTATCTATTGCATGCCTTACCGCCCGTCGCACCGTCAGCTTGAGTATCTCGTCGCCGTTGCCGAGCATGGCCACTTTGGCCGTGCGGCACGGGCCTGCCATGTTTCACAGCCCACCTTGTCGGCGCAGCTGAAGCTGCTGGAGGACCGGCTGGGTGTGGTGCTGATTGACCGGGGCAGCGCTGTGGTCCAGCCAACCCCTGCCGGTCATGCGCTGCTTCCTTACGCGAGGACTGTGCTGGAAACGCTGGACGAGTTCGTCCGGGAAGCACAGGCTGCTGACCAGGGGCTGGGAGGTCTGATCCGGCTCGGTGCCGCCCCACGGCGGGGCCGTATCTGCTGCCCGGTGTTATTGAGCTGCTCCAGGAACAGGTGCCAGGTCTGCAGCTTTACATCCGGGAGGAGCGGCCCTCGCTTCTGGAGACCGCCGCAAGGGAGGGGACGGTGGATTGCATCCTGACACCGCAGCCTGTCCGGGAAAGCCGCCTTGTCAGCGAGGATCTTTGTCTGGAACGGATCTATCTGGGTCTTCCCCAGCGCCATGCGCTGGCATCCCGGCCGGTCTTGTCAGTTTCAGACCTGCAAGGCGAGCGCATGCTGACGCTCGGGCGCGGGCACCGGCTCTATGATCAGGTGCAGGCGCTTTGTGTCGCCTCGGGCGCAGTGATGAGCGAGGACTATGAGGGCACCAGCCTCGATGCCTTGCGCCAGATGATCTCCATCGGCATGGGGCTGTCGCTGTTTCCTGCGGCCTATGTGGCTTCCGAGTTCGCCCGTGAGCGGCAGGTGGCGTTGAAGGAGTTGTCTGGCTGGCCCATGCAGCGGCAGATCGTACTTGCATGGCGGGAAGGCTCGCCGCGCCAGGCTCATTTTCAGCGGCTGGCGAAGCTGGCGCGCGAAGGTATTGCCCGGTCCGGCTTTGAGGGCGTCAGCCTGCCGCAGGCTTGAATGCAAAAAGGGACGCGATGCGCCCCTTTTCGCGGAAAAATCCGGCGAGCCCGAAATCAGGCTTCAGCCGAACCTTCTTCTTCTTCGTCCTTCAGGCCAGCCGGAGCGGCGATCGTTGCGACGGTGAAATCGCGGTCGGTGATCGTCGGATGGCAGTTGGCCGGAACGTTGATGGCGGAGATGTGGAGCGACTCGCCGAGCTTGGCGTTCGCCAGGTCCAGCTCCAGGAACTCCGGAATGGCGTTCGCCGGAACGGTCATTTCAACCGTGTGACGGACGATGTTCAGCACGCCGCCGCGCTTGATGCCCGGGCAGGTTTCCTGGTTCAGGAAGTGAACCGGAACGTTGACCACGAGGGTGGTGTTGCCGGACACGCGCAGGAAATCAACGTGGGTCAGCTCGTCGCGGACCGGATGACGCTGGTAGTCCTTGGCGATGACCTGATGCTTCTCGCCGTCCACATCGATGATGGCGATGTGCGTCAGGAAGCCGCCCTTGTGCAGGGCCAGAGTGGTTTCCTTGAGCGGAATGGAAATCGGCAGCGCGGCCTTCTTGTCACCATAGATGACGGCGGGGATGAGACCTTCGCGACGCAATGCACGAGCGGCCCCCTTGCCCACCCGGTTCCGCACAGATGCAGTCAGCTCGTAGCTGGCAGCCATGACAGTACTCCTTCGGATGTAAAAATGGACCGGCGCCTCCCTGACCCATTGGTCAGAGTGACGGGATCGGCCCCTGCGCCGCCTCCAGGGGTGCGGACGCGAGCGGGTCTATAGCCGAAAGGCCGGTAAAGCGCAAGCAATGTGCCCCGGATTGCGGGCGTTTTCAGCCTTTCAGACGCCGGTCCGTGTTTTCCACGAAGGCCGGATCCACCTTGCGGGCGAAGGCATTGCGCCAGCCTTCGGCCAGCACCTCCATGCGTGAAAGCTCTGCCGCTTCCGCCGGATCAAGGCGCGGATTGAAACGGGCGGAGATCAGCCGGCTGAGCGTCCAGTCCGGATGCTGCCGCTCGATCAGGCGGATGCTGCCGCCTGCCGATACGCTGCCCTCTTCCAGAACCCGGTAGTACCAGCCGGTAAAGCCGGTCTTCTGGAAAGCAGGCGCCATGCCGGTCAGGCCGGTGTGCATGTTCAGCTTCCAGCAGGGCTGGCGGCCCTGACAGATCTGCACCGTGGCGCCGTCCATCTTCAGGATGTCACCAAGGCACAGATCTGCTTCTGTCAGTCCCTGGCTTGAGATGTTCTCGCCAAAGCAGCCGGGCTGGAAGAACTCCGCCTGCTCCGGCCATGCACTGGCCCAATGGGGCATGTGATCGGCGGCATAGTGATGCAGTGCCTTTTCAAGCCCGCCATGAACGGCCGTGTCTGCCTGTTCGTCGCCGGAAAGGCCGGTCTTCGACAGCCAAAGGCTTTCCTGCCTTGCCTGCTTTGCGATGGCACTGGGGGCCTTGCCCTCCCAGCGGTCTCTGGCCTTGCCGGTGAAAACGCCAAGAATGGTTGCTTCCAGATGCCGGGTCATATGAAGACTGTTCCGTGTGATTTATTGAGGGGTGACCGTTCTTCGGATTGCGGCGTTTGTCCAGACAAAAAAGGCATCCGCAGCCGGATGCCTTCCTTTGTTTGCGTGAATTGTCCGCTGCCGGCCGAGTGGCGTGGCAGTGTCAGCGCTCTTTCATGCACCCCGGCCCTGTTCATGCACTCTGAGCTGCCTCAGTCCGCAGAACACCAGAGTTGTCATACCCAGCATGTAGCAGACCAGCGGCCACGCCGTTTGTCCGTCAAATAGCAGGACCGCAAGCGTTCCAATGATGCTGACGATGAGGCTCTGGACGCAAAAATACACCGCAACAGCTGACCCGGCCATGTCATCGAACTCTGCCAGCGCTCCGTTGGCGGTGACCGAAACCGTAAACACGATTCCAGCGGCGGCGGTCCACATCGGCAGGATGAAGGTGATGACTGAGGGAGGCCCGGTGACTTCGCCCAGAAGCAGAAGGCAAGCACTCAAGGCTAGGAGCCCCATACCGCGGGCGGTGCAACCCGCAATTCCCCATCTGACGGTGATCACTCTGGAGAATCGGGTTGTTGCGATCATCACAAAGGCAACGCTTGCGAAAGCGGCGCTGAACTCGGCTTCTGAATAACCCGCTCTGCCAATGAGTATGCGTGGTGACGTTGAGAAGAAAACGAAGAATGTCCCCATCGCAGCCGAGAAAGCCAGCGTGTAGACCCGGAATTTAAGGCTGGAAAGGACAGAGAGGATGCTCGGTCTTGCCTGTGCCTGTGCCTGTGCCTGTGCCTGTGCCTGTGCCTGTGGGCCTGTTTCATGCCATCTGTGCCAGGCATGAAGAAACGGAGGCATGGTTAGAGCTGCCAAGGCCAGGAAGATGGCCTGCCAGCCAAACAGGCCATTGAGCAATGTGCCCGCGATCGGCCCAAGGGCCGGAACGAAGGCAAGCATCGAACTGAGGGAGCCGTAGATGACGGCGCCTTCGGGACGGTTGGCATAGACGTCCCGCACAGTGGCGAAGGTTGCAACCAGCATCGCCGATGCACCGGCGGCCTGCAAAAGACGAAAGCTCAGGAATGGGCCTGCCGCCGTTGAAAAGGCCGCGCCGATGGAGGCGATGAAGAAGGCAGATGCACCTGCGAGCAAAACCGGGCGTCTTCCGATTCTGTCGGAGACAGGCCCGAAGATGACCTGCCCGGCACCGAGCAGGACCATGTAAAGGGTGAGAGTGAGCTGAATGACCGATGACGATGTGCCTAGTATCCGGGGCATTGCTGGCACGACAGGAAGATAGATATCCATCGCCAGAGAGGAGAGCATGTCAAAGGGCGCCATCAGCAGCAGTGCTGCCGGCAGTGAATAGGCCCATCTGGGCTGTTTGGAAGACATGAGAAGCTACCGCTCGATTGGAGGAATCGCGCGGCGTCTGCAGCTCGGCAATCAGATCTGGCTGGACTTACAGAACGCCGCAATAACGACAAGGGCTATTGCGGCTTCGAAGGTTGCCGACTTGGCACTTCTCATTCCAGGGTTCCTGCAAAACGGGACTGCTATCTTCCCGGTAGCATTCCGGAGCACTCACTGAGGGCCCCGGATCTGCAAGGTTAGCGGGCGCTTAGTTGAACAGGCTCGAAACCGATTCTTCCAGCGCAGTGCGGTTGATCGCTTCGCCCATCAGAGGGGCGATGGAGATGGCGCGGATGTTGGCGGCGGCCTTGATGGCTGCGGTCGGCTCGATGGAATTGGTGATCACCAGTTCCTTGAGCTTGAAGCCGAGACGCGGGCAACTGCGCCGCCGGACAGAACGCCATGGGTGATGTAGGCCGTCACCGACTTGGCGCCTTTGTTCAGAAGGGCCTCGGCCGCGTTGCACAGGGTGCCGCCGCTGTCGACGATGTCGTCCACAAGGATGCAGTCCATGCCATCGACGGTGCCGATGATATTCATGACTTCCGACTCACCCGGACGGTCACGGCGCTTGTCGACGATGGCGAGCGGCGCATCAATGCGCTTTGCCAGCGCACGGGCGCGCACCACGCCGCCGACGTCCGGCGATACGACCATCACGTTATCCGTGGCGTAACGCTCCTTGATGTCGCGGGTCATGACCGGCGCTGCAAACAGGTTATCGGTCGGGATGTCGAAGAAGCCCTGAATCTGACCGGCGTGCAGGTCGAGGGTCAGGATGCGGTCTGCGCCAGCTTCCGTGATCAGGTTGGCCACCAGCTTGGCGGAAATCGGCGTACGGCCCGAAGCGCGGCGATCCTGGCGGGCATAGCCGAAGTAGGGGATCACTGCGGTGATGCGGCGGGCCGAGGAACGGCGCAGGGCATCAATGATGATCAGCAGTTCCATCAGGTGGTCGTTGGCGGGGTAGCTTGTGGACTGAACCACGAAGACATCCTCACCACGGACGTTTTCCTGAAGCTCGACGAAAATCTCCTGGTCAGCGAAACGCCGCACCTGGCAGGCAGCCAGAGGAACATCCAGATATTTGGAAATTTCTTCGGCAAGCGCGCGATTGGAGTTGCCCGCGACAATTTTCATGGGCGACTGGTCCTTTTGTGCGACGCGGCAACGCCGGACCCGGAGGGCCCCTGCCTCACGTCTTCAGTTACGCGTCCATGTCACGCACCGCCGGTGCGCAGCACCCTGAGCTTTGCTTGTCTCAGGCGGCGGCGTTGTAACAACCCCGCTGCCTTCCGACAACACCACAAAAGGCTGTGGCAGCGCTTTTTTGCTGCGCTGCACCTAAGGTGAATACTTAGACGTGCAATTGACCCCGCAAGGGCTCAATACGTGTTCACCCAGGCCTTCAGTTCCAGCACTGCGCGTGACGCAATTTGCTGCAGCGACGAGGTGCTGACCGACATCCAGGGATCCCCGCTCACGCCGCCAATCGCCTCTGTGCCCGAGATCCGGGTCAGCCGCACGCCATTGGCATCGAAAACGTCAAAGACGAAGAAGACCGAACCGCCAGCAGGCGTGCCGGTGGCGGTCAGGTATCCTTTTACCCGGTAGGTCGGCTTGGCGTCGACGCGGCGCACGAGCTTCAACCGTTCAATGCCCGCCCGTGTGCCGATCTCCTGCGCCAGTTCGTCTGCCGTATTGCCCGGAGCGCCAGTGAAGGGCTCAAACGCAAAGGTTGCCTGATCTGCCGGGACCTTGGGTGCCGGCGTCAGCGTCTGGTTGCCCGGGACGGACGGGGTGACAGTTCTTGGAGTCGGGGCTGTCTGGTTGCAGGCTGCAACGGCGAGAAGGAGAGTCGCGGCGCAAAGCCTCTTGGCCGTGGAGGACATGAGTATCGTCATCTGTTCCCGAATACCGTTTCTGGTGGCGGCGGCCGCAGTCGCCTGAGCGCCGGAAATCCTGTGTGCCGACAGGTTTAGCTTGCCTTGACCGGAAGGTCGAGAGGCAGTTCCGAAAGAGAAACAGGTCCATCCACGCCAGTCAAATAGGTCCGGCCCAGGGACATGGCAGTTTCCGTGCCCGAATCGGCCAGAATCATGTGCATGAAGATGACCATGTTTGGCTCGACCACAGCATCATTGCCGCTAAAGGCCATCGGCCAGTCCATCCAGCTCGGTGTAAAACGGGCGCCGAGCGAATAGCCACAGGCATTGAGCCGGTGCGGCAGCATGTTGCGCGCATCCATGGCAGATGCATGAGCATCAAAGATCTCGCCAAAAGTGCAGCCGGTCTGCAGCTTGTTTTCAACGGCGGAGAGGGCCTGGGCACAGGCCTCATGCATTGCCCTGTGCCGGGGAGTTGCGCCCCCGACGGCGACTGTCCGCATCAGCGCCACGTGATAGTGGCGGTAGGTGCCGGCCAGCTCCAGCGTGATCTGGTCCTGCGCCGAAAGCTGGCGGCGGCCGGATTTGTAGCGGCACAGCAAGGCATCGCGGCCAGAGCCGATGATGAACTCATTTCCCGGATAGTCACCACCGCCTTCGAAGATGGCGTTGTGCATCGCCGCCAGAATGCGCCCCTCATCCGCGCCGGGGCGGATTTCATCCAGACCTGCCAGATAGGCGGCATCGGCCAGCCTGGCCGCCTCACGCACGTAAACCAGTTCTTCGGCGCTTTTTATGGCTCTCAGGCGCGGAATGATGTGTGACGCGTCCGAAAGTTCGGCAAAGCTGCGCAGGGCCTCGTCCAGTTCACGGCCAAGCTTTGCAGTCAGTCCGTGAGTGTCATATTCAATGCCGATCCGGGCGCCGAGAAGGTCCATGTCAAACAGCATGTCCTTCAGCTGCCCCACCGGGCTGGCGCCGCCCCGGTCCACCCAGATGCGAATGTCTGTGATGTTGGACGTGTGTTTCGCCTGCCGTTCGTCGGCAGAGCGCGTCAGCAGTACCTTGCGCCCGTCTGCCGTGACCACGAGGCACTGGAAGAAACAGAAGCCGAAGGTGTCATAGCCCGTCAGCCAGTAGGAGCTTTCCTGCGCGAACAGGAGCATCGCATCCAGCTTTTCCTCGCTCATTCGCATCTTGAGCCGCTCGAACCGGCTCTCGAATTCCGCATCCGTGAAATGCAGCGCCATCGGGGTTAGTCTCCTGTCAGCACCAGTGCAGAAATCTGGCGGCCATAGTCGGGCTCCTTACGGTGCGTGGTGCGCCGGTAAGAAAAGAAGCGGGCCTCATCGGCATAGGTGCACAGCCCCAGGCTTTCCGCCCGGCCTGCGCCTGCCGCCTGCAGACGGGCGATGATGAAGGCTTGAAGATCGAACATGAAGTGGTTTTCGCGCCCCGACGTGCCGAAGAAGCGGCCACAGCCGGGAGCCTCGGCCTCGAAGCGCTCGCGGAACTCGGGCCCAACTTCATAGGCTGCCGCCGAAATGCAGGGGCCGAGCACGGCGGTGATGTTCTCCCGCTTCGCGCCCAGCCGTTCCATGGCGGCCAGCGTGTTGTCGAGCACGCCCGTCAGCGCGCCGCGCCAGCCAGCATGCGCCGCGCCGATGACGCGGGCCTGAGGATCGGCAAAGAGTACCGGGCCACAGTCGGCGGTGGATACCCCAATGGCAAGGCCCGGCGTGGCCGTGACCAGTGCATCTGCCGTGCGGTCATCACCTTCGCCAAATGGCTTGCTGACGGTGATGACATCGGGCGAATGCACCTGATAGGGCGAGGTGAGCTGTTCTGGCGCGACGTCCAGCATGGCGGCGACGCGGGCCCGGTTTTCCAGCACATGTGCGCGGTCGTCGCTGGAGCCAAGGCCAATGTTGAGGCTGCCATAGATGCCGGTTGAAACGCCGCCCTGCCGGGTAAAGAACCCGTGGCGTATGACGCCGGGAAGGGTCAGAAGGTCAGCGGTAATCATCAAGCGTCTCCGGAATTTCTATCAGCGTGCGGCGGAAGAGCCTCACTGTCAAACGGGGCAGGAACAAGGCCTGGTTGCGCAATGCACAGCACCTTGAAAAGGTCACCCATTTCCTGAGGTGCAGCCAGCCGCTCCACCTCGCTGCGGATGCGTTCCTGCGTGGCGGCATCCTTGCCCGCACCCAGTTGCCCGGCCCGTTCCAGCAGTCCCAGGCGCAGCAGGAATTCGCCTTGTGTCAGGGGAGGCAACGTCTGCCCCGCCGCGACGGGCGGCGGCTGCCAGCACCTCGAAATCCACATGCGCCGTCAAGTCAGCGAGGCCGGGTTCGGCCAGCACGTTCTGATAGGCGTGGCGGCGCAGCGCTTGCAGTGTATCGCCGGGGGCGGAGCGCAGGTATCCGTAGTCGATGAACAGGGCTGTCCCGCCATGCGCTGCGATTCTGGCAGCAGCTTCTTGCGTAATGGCAGCAGAAAGCGGTGAGGTTTCGAGGATGGCGCCAAGCAGGGCATCTGCGGCGGTCTGGGGAACAGCGGCGAGAGGCAGGCGGCCGGGACCGGTGCCGAAGGCAAGGTCTCCGGCTTCATTCAGACCCACCATCCGCTCGCGCCAGCCATCCGGGGTCTTCACATACTGGTGGATGGGCAGGGCGTCGAAAAACTCGTTGGCGATGAGGATTTGCGGCCCTTCCGGTACCTCTCGCAGACTGGCGTGCCATTGGGGCGCAAGGGGCGCATCTGCCAGCGCTTCGGCCTGCCGCGCCTTCAGCCGGGGGCTGATTTCGACAAGATGCAGGCTTGCTGCGCGCAGGAAGGCAGGGCGCAGCTTGGCCATGCGCAACAGATCCGACATCAACGTGCCACGTCCTGGCCCCGTCTCCACCAGCCGCACGGTCTGCGGCGCACCCATCGCCTCCCAGGCTGAAAGAACGAAAGCGCCGATAAGTTCGCCGAACATCTGGCTTACTTCGGGCGCCGTGATGAAGTCGCCCTTCGCACCAAAGGGCTCTGCGGCTGTGGTGTAATAGCCATGCTGCGGATCGGTCAGGCAGGCGCTCATGTAGGCGGCCACCGTCATCGGCCCTTCCGCAGCAATCTGGCGGATGAGCTTTTCTTTCAGCGGCGATGCGGACGCGGCACCTGCGCTCATGCGGCCTTCGCCTTGCGCCAGCTCCAGACCATCAGGGCAATGCCGGCGATGATCATCGGTCCAGAGAGCATCATGCCCATGGTAAAGCCGCCCGGCAGGAAACCGATCTGAGCGTCGGGCATGCGGAATTCCTCGGCGATGGAACGGGTTATGCCATATCCGGCAGCAAAGGCTCCAGCAAGGAAGCCCGGCTTCTGCAGCAGCCCGAAGCGGTGGGACAGGAGCCGCAGGACGAGGAACAGCAGGATGCCCTCAAGCGCGGCTTCGTAAAGCTGGCTCGGATGGCGCGGAACGTAGCCGCCGGAGGGGAACTCCACCGCCCAGGGCACATCCGTGGGACGGCCCCACAACTCGTCATTGATGAAGTTAGCGAGCCGCCCGAAGAAAAGCCCTATGGGTGCGGCGACGCCAGCGAGATCAAACAGCGTCAGCAGCGGAATGCCACGGGAGCGGGCGAAGAGCACCATGGCAAGCACGGTGCCAGCGAAGCCGCCATGGAAGGACATGCCGCCGTTCCACACAGCGAAGATTTCCATTGGGTTGGCCAGATAGGTCTTCGGATCATAGACCAGTACATAACCAAGCCGCCCGCCCACGATGATGCCGATGGTGCCCCAGGTGACAAAGTCATCGATATCAACAAGGCCGGGCCGGGGAACGGACTGCCACAGCCTGTCCTTCTGCACCGTCAGGCGCATGTAGCGCCAGGCCAGCAGGATGCCCACGATATAGGACAGCGCATACCAGCGCAGGGCGAAAGGGCCGACCTCGAAGATGACCGGGTCAACGGCCGGGAAGGGCAGGGCGAAAACGGGCATGCAGGGTCCAGTGCTGTTGATCCGGGGCGATTTGCCAGCGGCATCAGACCTTGCGCATTCCCCCGATGCGTCAAGGCGCTGCATTGCCGCCTTGAACTTGGAGCAAAAGGTCAATACCTGTGTGACACGGCTTGCAGCATCTGTGCAGGGCAGGCTGACAAGATCTTCAGGAGTGCGTCATGACCCAGGGCCCGAACAGGATTTTCGACGATTTCGCCAAGCTCATGACTGACGCCGCCGGTGTGGCGCAGGGGGCCCGCCGCGAGGTTGAGACCGCTTTCCGCGCTCAGGCCGAGCGTTTCCTGGCCGATATGGACCTGGTGAAGCGTGAGGACTTTGACGTCGCCCGTGACATGGCTGTCCGTGCGCTGGACCAGATCGAGATTCTGGAAGCCCGCATTGCTGCGCTTGAAGCAAAGCTGGCCGAGACCGAGGCAAAGCCCGCGCGCAAGAGCAAATCCGAAGGCTGATCGCATCGGCGGAGGCCTGTGCGAGGAGCGGCTCGGTCAGGCAGCCACCGTCACGATGCCGTGATGCAGCATGCGCCTGAGCGCAGGAAACAATCGTCCACAGGAATTGATTAAAAGGCCGGGCGGGTTTCCTGCTGCATTTGCGAAGGAAAATTATATACTGATTCCAAACAGGGATTCGCACGCGTCTCGAAATGGGCTCTCTTATGGCCCTGCCGCTGGTAGCGGTTCTGACGCGGCCTCTGTTCAGGGGAAGACGCTGGATTTGCGGAAATCCGCCCCTTATCCGGCTCCCGCAAACGGGGAGGATCGCCATGAGCCTCATCGAAATCGACTTTGAACGCCCCGACAATCCCGTCGATCTGATCGAACACGTGGCTGCGCTCAATGAGTGGGCTTTCGAGCGTTCGGACGATGACGAGATCACCATTTCCATAGGCGGATACTGGTGCGACTATCACGTCTCCTTCTCCTGGATGGAGGAGCTGGAGGCTCTGCACCTGGCTTGCGCCTTCGATCTGAAGGTGACTGAGCCGCGCAAGACCGAGGTGATGCGCCTGCTCTCGCTCGTCAATGAGCAGATGTGGATGGGCCACTTCGATCTCTGGAGCAAAGAGAACGTCATCATGTTCCGCCAGTCCCTGCTGCTGGCAGGCGGTGCGGAAGCGTCCGGCGCGCAGAT
This sequence comes from Pannonibacter phragmitetus, assembly GCF_050510895.1. GTDB lineage: Bacteria > Pseudomonadota > Alphaproteobacteria > Rhizobiales > Stappiaceae > Pannonibacter > Pannonibacter phragmitetus_B. Next base: position 837,895 of record NZ_JBNINT010000001.1, read on the forward strand.
TGAAGGGCTGCTGGCCAATGCGCTGGAAGCCTGCGAGCGTTATTATCAGTCCTTCCAGTTTGTTGTCTGGGCTGGCAAGACGGCGCAAGAAGCGCTGGAGTGCGCCCTGTTTGAAACCGCAGGAGAAGCATGAGTTTTTCAGCTGAACGCCCGTTTGCCGTTGTGGGCGCGGGCAAGATGGGCGGCGCCATGATCGGTGGCTGGATGGCGCGCGGCGTTGATGCCGCAAGCCTTCTGGTCGTTGATCCGGCGCCGTCTGCTGCTCTCGTGGCCCAGCTGGACAGCCACGGTATTGCGCACGCGCCAAAGGTGCCGGAAGGCGTCAAGGCAGGCATGGTGCTGTTGGCCGTCAAGCCGCAGATCATGGGCGATGTGCTGCCGGGGCTGAAGCCTGCGGTGGCTGACGATACGCTGGTGCTGTCGGTTGCTGCCGGCACGCCGGTGCGCACCTTTGAGGCTGCCTTCGGCGATATCGCCGTGATCCGCGCCATGCCGAACACGCCTGCGATGGTGGGCCGGGGCATCACCGCACTCTACCCCAACGCCCGCGTCACGGCAGCACAGCGCGAGACAGCCGGTCGGCTTCTGTCGGCCATTGGTGCCGTCGAGTGGCTGACGTCGGAAGAGCAGATTGATCTTGTGACCGCCGTCTCCGGCTCGGGACCTGCCTATGTATTCCTGCTGGCCGAGTGCCTGGCGGAAGCCGGACGCCGCGCCGGTCTCCCGGCTGATCTTGCCGCCCGCCTTGCCGAAGCAACGGTGAGCGGGGCAGGGGAACTGATGCACCAGTCTGACGATACGCCCGCAACCTTGCGGCAGAACGTCACTTCCCCCAATGGCACGACCGCTGCTGCCCTCTCCGTGCTGATGGCAGAAGACGGCCTGCAGCCGTTGATGGATGCAGCCGTGGAAGCCGCTGCCCGCCGTGCCCGGGAACTCGCCGGTTCCTGATTGGGTTGCCGCATCGCTTGCCTTTGCCTCTTCCATGCGGACAGGATGTGCCTACCTATAAGGGGAACACATCCTGCCAAGGCATCCAAGAAGGAGGCGGACATGGCACCGGAATCAGAAGGCACCGCAGGCAAAACCCGGAAGGCAGGCCGCAAAGCCAGCGCGCGCCCCGACGAGCGCACGATGGCCGTCGAGGCTTTTCTGGGACTGCTGGCCACCCGTTCTTACGCTGAAATTTCCCTGACCGATATCGCAGCCGCCGCCGGGCTGAAGCCGTCCGCGCTGCGGCAAGCTGTTTCCGGCAAGAGCGAGCTTCTGGCTGCTTTTGCCGGACAGGTGGATGCGGCCGTTCTGGATGACCGCGATGACAGCATGTTTGACCAGCCGCCGCGCGACCGGCTGTTCGATGTGCTCATGACCCGGCTTGATGCGCTGGCCCCTCACAAACCGGCGCTCATCCAACTTCGCAAGGACGCCATGCGCGATCCTGCATTGGCCATTTGCCTGAACGGTATTGCCGTTCGCTCGCAGGGCTGGATGCTCGCCGCTGCCGGGATTTCCATCTCCGGAATAAAGGGCCGTCTGGTGCAGCAGGGCCTGGCGGTTTCTTTTGCCCGTGTGCTTGAAACCTTCCTGGAGGAAGAGGACGAAAGTCTGCCGCGGACCATGGCGGCCCTCGACAGGGAATTGGACCGGGGCGAGGACTGGTTGCGTCGGCTTGGAGCCGTGGAGCGGGTGACGCGACCCGTTGCCTGTGGTCTGATCAAGCTCGCAGGCAAGGCCATGTCCCGCCGCAAACACCGGCGCAGCACTGTCGGCTCTGACGATGCGGGAGAGGCTGCAACTCAGCCTGTCTGACGTTATCAGTCACCATAAATGCTTGCGCGGTTGCGCCGGTCGCGGCACTTTGAAGATCCCTTCGCATGGATTTTCCGGAGACCAGCCATGACCCCGAGCGCACCTGCGCAACCGATCAGCTTTGACGATTTCCTGAAGGTGGATATCCGCGTCGGGCAGATCATCGAGGCTGCGCCCTTTCCCGAAGCGCGCAAACCTGCAATCAAGCTGATGATCGACTTTGGCCCGGACATCGGGGTGAAGAAGAGCTCGGCCCAGATCACGAAGCACTATACGCCTGAGGGCCTCGTCGGCCGCCGGGTGCTGGCAGTCGTCAACTTCCCTGCGCGCCAGATCGGCCCCATCCGTTCCGAGGTCCTGACGCTCGGCGTGCCGGATGCAGAGGGGGAAGTCGTGCTGATTGCCCCCGATCACGATACCCCGCTGGGCGGGCGGCTGTTCTGAGGTTTATCCCGGAATGCGGAAGCGGGCTCTGAGGCCGCCGAGCGGGCTTTCCTCAAGCTGGATATCGCCGCCGTGGCTGCGCGCTATGTCGCGGGCGATGGCAAGACCAAGCCCGCTGCCGGAAGCGTCCTGATTGCGGGCTTCGTCCAGCCGGTAGAAGGGGCGGAAGACGTTTTCCCGCTCTTCTTCCGGAATGCCTGGGCCATCGTCGTCGATGACGACTGTCAGCCAGCCGTCCAGATGGCGGCCCTGAATGTCCACGCGCGTGCCGTGCCTTGCTGCATTCATCACAAGGTTGGTAAGGCTGCGTTTCACCGCGTTGCGCCGCATCTCCACTTCCGGCTCGCCGGTGAAGCTGGACGAAACCGTCGCTCCCGAGATTTCTGCCGCTTCCTCCAGTTCTTCCAGCATCAGGGTGATATCTGCTGTCTCCACTGCCTCGCCATTGTCGCCACGCGTGAAGGCGAGATAGTCCTCCAGCATGTTGCTCATCTCGTCCACGTCGCGCTTGAGGCCTTCTGTCTCTGGTGTTTCAGGGATAAGGGCGAGCTGTAGCCGGAAGCGGGTGAGGATCGTGCGCAGATCATGGCTGACGCCGGCCAGCATCGTGGTGCGCTGGTCGATCTGCCGTTCGATGCGCCGGCGCATTTCAATGAAAGCCTGAGCAGCCCGCCGCACTTCGCGTGCGCCGCTGGGGCGGAAGTCATCCACTGGCCGGCCCTTGCCGAAGCCTTCCGCCGCGTTCGCCAGCCGCTCGATGGGCCGGATCTGATTGCGCAGGAACAGCATCGCGATTGAGATCAGCACCAGCGAACTGCCAACCATCCAGACCAGAAAGATATGGGAATTGGATGCATAGGTCTGGCTGTGGCGTGCCACCACGCGCAGCACCTTGTCCTTGAGCTGAATTCGGATCTCGACAAAGCGGGACCGGCCAATGGTATCGATCCAGTAGGGCTTGCCGATGCGTTGGGAAATCTCACGGCTGAGATTCTCGGCAACCAGATCGAAGAAGGCCCTTGGCCGGCGAGGAGGCAAGGGCTCGGGGGCAGGATGGAGACGGACATATCCAGCGTCCGGCTGCCCATTTCCTCGATCAGCCGGTAATCCGGATCCTGGGGGTAGTTCTCCAGCGTATAGACCAGCGCCGCGATCTCACGCACCACCGCCTGCGACAGGCGGAAGGTGACCTGCTGGTAGTGCTGTTCCATGATCACGAAGGCAAGCACGGACTGCAGCAGCACCATGGGCGTGACGATGATGAGCAGCGCACGGGAGAAAAGCCCTTTGGGCATGTGACGGTAGATCCGCCCGGCCACCTTGTCATAGATGAAGGCGAAGGGGACTAGCAGCGGATGCAATAGCTTTCCCGCCAATCTCGCAGCCGGGGCCAGAAATACACCAAGGCCTGCGAAAAGGCTGCGCAGGCGGCTGCGGAGGCGGGCGGGCGCTTCAGTCACAGGCCAGCCTGTAGCCGATGCCGCGCACGGTCTGGAGGTAGATCGGGTTTGCCGGATCATCCTCTATCTTGCGGCGCAGCCGGTTGATCTGCACATCCACAGTGCGCTCACCAAGGCCGCTGTCATCACCGACGATCTTGTGGCGCGGCACCGTGGCGCCGGGCTGCTCGGCAAATATGGTCAGGATCTGGCGCTCGCGGTCGGTCAGGCGGATCTGGCTGTCGCCCCGGCGCAGCTCACCACGTTCCGTCACGAAGACGAAGGGGCCGAAGCGGATTTCCGGCTGGCGGTCTGTCCTGCGGGTCGCGCCCCGCCGCAGGATCGCGGCAATGCGCAGCATCAGTTCGCGCGGGTCGAAGGGCTTGGGCAAATAGTCGTCCACGCCGGCCTCAAGCCCTGCGATCCGGTCTTCTGCCTCGGCACGGGCCGTCAGCATCAGGATAGGCACCGGGCTGTCCGCCCGCAGCGACGTGGCAAGTTCCAGCCCGTTCTCGCCTGGCATCATGATGTCGAGGATCAAGAGGTCAAAGGCAAGGCCAGACAGGCAGCGCCTTGCCTCGGCCGCATTGGCGGCGGTTGTCACCCGGTAGCCGTTCTCCTGCAGCACCCGGCCCAGCAGATCGCGGATGCGGCTGTCATCGTCAACAAGCAGGATATGGATGGCGTTGTCGTCCGGCACCCGTGTCATTGCGTCAAGCCTCCGTATCGGCAAGCTGGGGCGCTGGGCCGCTGCCGGTCTGGGGAATGTTGGAGAGCATGCGAGCCACTTCGGGCCGCCGCTCCGGGTCAATCATCTGGAACAGGAACTGGCGGACGATAGCCGCATCCTGTCCGGGAAGGGCTTCCACAGCCGCATTGATCCGCACGGACTGCAGGGCATCCAGTTTGCGGGAGAGTTTGTGCCCCTTTTCGGTGGTGTGCAGAAGCCGCTGGCGCCGGTCCGTTTCGCCGGGACGCTGGTCGATGAAGCCTTCATCCACCAGCTGTTTCAGCACGCGGCCAAGGCTTTGCTTCGTGATCCGCAGAATGGCGAGCAGGTCCGATACGCGGATGCCCGGATTTCTGTCGACAAAGTGCAGAACCCGGTGGTGGGCACGGCCAAACTCGAGCCCGGAGAGCAGCTGATCCGGGTCTGCGGTGAAGTCCCGGTAGGCAAAGAAGAGCAGTTCGATCAGGTCATAGGGCGTCGATCCGCTGGTCCCGCTGCCTGAAACGGAGGTGCTGTCTTGGGCCATCTGGGGCGCTGCAGGTGCTGTCTTGAAATTTATGTCAGCCATATTGACTTATTTCTGATCGATTGTTACCTGTAGCGGCACCTTGACGAAATGTTCGGTCGCATGCGCCCCCGTGCCGGGTGTTTGTCCGGATCGTACATGGCCCTCAATCCCTTAAGAGAATCCGGGCCCGCCGTCTCGTCAAAACAAGATACCGATTGTTACGGGTGCATGCAAAACCCTGAGCTGGGCCAGAGGCCGGAAACAGGGTTCCCTTCAGTCGGACAAACAGAAGCAGATTGCGCCGGGCGACAAGGCGCGGGAGACAAGAACAATGGCTGGCATTCCCTTTGATCAACGCGATGGTGAAATCTGGTTCGATGGGAAGTTCATTCCCTGGGCCGATGCCAAGGTGCACGTGCTGACGCACGGCCTGCACTATGCCAGCGCTGTATTCGAAGGTGAGAGGGCCTATAACGGCCGGATCTTCAAGAGCGCAGAGCACACCGAGCGCCTGCATGCCTCGGCTGAAGTGCTTGGCTTCGAGATTCCCTATTCCGCCGAAGTCATCAATGCAGCCAAGGAAGAGCTGCTGAAGCGCATGAACCTGGTTGACGCCTATCTGCGCCCGATCGCCTGGCGCGGCAGCGAAATGATGGGCGTTTCGGCCCAGCACAACACCATTCATCTGGCCATCGCGGCCTGGGAATGGCCGAGCTACTTCAAGCCGGAAGAGCGGCTGAAGGGCATCCGCCTCGACATGGCGAAGTACCGCCGCCCGGATCCGGCCACTGCGCCCTTCAAGTCCAAGGCGGCCGGCCTTTACATGATCTGCACCCTGTCCAAGCACGAAGCCGAGCGCAAGGGGTACGCCGATGCGCTGATGCTCGACTGGCGTGGCCAGGTGGCTGAGGCGACCGGTGCCAATGTCTTCTTCGTCAAGGATGGCAAGATCCACACGCCGAAGCCGGACTGCTTCCTCAATGGCATCACCCGCCGCACGGTGATTGATCTTGCCAAGGCACGCGGCTTTGAGGTGATCGAGCGGGTGATCATGCCCGAAGAGCTGGACGGCTTCGAGCAGTGCTTCCTCACCGGCACCGCGGCTGAAGTGACGCCGGTCTCGGAGATCGGGCCGCACAGCTTCACCGTCGGCGAGATCACAAAGACGCTGATGCTCGACTATGACGCGCTGGTGCGTGCTGACCCGGCCAGCCTCAAGGCTGCCGAGTGACGCTGGCTCCAGTTCGCGAATAAGATAAGGGCGGCTGCACCGGATGCAGCCGCCCTTTTTCATTCCGGCACGAGGCCTTTGCTTCAGTGCGGCTTGGCGCCCGGCTGGTGCTGAGCGTGGAAGAGCTTGCCCTTCTCGGCCATCAGCACCCAGCCGATGGCAATGACGCCATAAACGGCACAGGCCAGCGCCATCGGCAGCAGGGTCCCATCGAAGTTCTGGCCGATGATGAAGCCGAGGATGGCACCGCCCAGTGTGGTGGTGAAGCCAATGGCGGAGGAGGCTGTTCCGGCGATGGCGCCCAGCGGCTCCATGGACATGGCGTTGAAATTGGCGCCCATGAAGCCGAAGCTGGCCATGTTGATGGCCATGCACACGGTGAAGATAGCAAGGTTCTCAACACCAGCCAGCGCCAGGGTGACCTGCAGCAGGCCCATGCCGGTGAAAACCAGCACCGCACCATGCGACAGGCGGCGCATGCCGATGATCGTCACCAGCCGCGAGTTCAGGAACGACGCCACGGCCATGGTGATGGCGACGGCTGCAAACACGACAGGAAACCACACGCCGAGATCGAAGATATCGACATAGATCTGCTGCGCCATGGAAATGAAGGCAAAAAGGCCGCCAAAGACAAAGGTTGTCGCCATGGTGTAGCCGACGCTGATGCGTGTCGTTGCCACCTTGAGATAGGCCAGGCAGATGGAGCCGGGTGAAAACCTTTGGCGGGCGTCTTCGGGCAGTGTTTCCGGCAGGCGGAAAGCTGTCCAGACCAGCATCAGGACACCGGCGCCCATGAGCATGCTGAAGATCCAGTGCCACTCGGCAACCAGAAGAATCAACTGGCCGATGGAAGGCGCGACGATAGGCACGGCCATGAAGATCATCATCACCAGCGACATGACCTGCCCCATGCGGCGGCCGGAGTAGCAGTCACGGACGATGGAGACCGCGATGACACGGGTTCCGGCGCAGCCTATGCCCTGCAGCACGCGGGCGATCAGAAGCTGGTCAAGATTGGTGCTGAACAGGGCAAACACGCTGGCTGCGGCGTAGAGCGCGAGACCACCGATGAGAATGGTCCTGCGGCCGAAGGAATCTGACAGCGGCCCGAAGACGAGCTGCGCGCCGCCGAAGCCGATCAGATAGAAGATCAGAATCTGCTGGCGGTCATTCTCGTTGGCAATGCCGAGCGCGTTGCCGATGTCGGGCAGGGCGGGCAGCATGATGTCCATCGCCAGCGCATTCAGCGCCATCAGCGCGGCAACCATGGTGACGAATTCAGCGAAGGACAGCCCAGGATGGGGCGTCTGGCTCGCGCCAGTGTTCCGGGCAAGATCGGACATAGACAAACCTTAGGTATTGTGCGCAATAGCCAGAGGCGCGGCCAGCAGCCTGCGTTCCGGCATGCAAAAATAATCAGTGTTGCCTATCAGTGGTCCAAATTGACCGATCGGTCAACCCCTCGGGAAACGGGAAGCTTCACGTTTCTGGGAGGCTGTCTTGCCAGCGGTTAAGGGCGGCTTCATCCTCGGCCTTGGCGGCAACCCAGCCGCCTGATCCGCCTTCGCGCAGGACTTCCTTCTTCCAGAAGGGGCTCTGGATTTGAGGAAATCCATCAGAAAATCAGCTGCTTCAAACGCGGCCCGCCTGTGGCGCGAGGCGGCGGTGACGAGCACGATCTGTTCGCCAGGCACAATGCGGCCATGGCGGTGAATGACGGTGAGACCGGTCAGCGGCCAGCGCGCCAGCGCCTCGCGGGCGATGCGCTCCAGCTCTTTCTCCGCCATGCCGGGAAAGTGCTCCAGTACCAGCGCTTCCAGCCGCCCGTCCTCATCACGGCAAAGACCTGTGAAGCTGACGATCGCGCCAACATCGGCGCGGCCTTCGGAGAGTTGCCGGGCTTCGGCCTCCGCATCGAAGGGACCGGGCTGGACGATGACGCGCAGAACCGGGCTCATTTTCAGCCACCGGTCATGGGCGGGAAGAAGGCAATCTCGCGCGCACCAGAAATCGGAGCGTCGTGTTCGGCGTGAGTCTGGTCGATGGCAGCACGGATCAGTTCCGGCTCGGCAAAGGCATGGCCATGGGCATCGTCGATGGTCTGCAGCCAGTTGATCAGGCCGCCCACTGTGGTCACGCTGTCCGGCAGGGTGATCTCTTCCTGCTCCACGCCGGTCCGCTCGCGCACCCAGGCAAAGTAACGGATGATCATGTGCCTCTCCTTGTCCGTTGACCGGCACATGGCCGGTGGTCTGAATGCGGGGAGGATTACTCCTCGATCAGATGGCCGATGCCAGCCCGGAAATAGTCGTAGCCAGTGTAGAGCGTCAGAACAGCCGCAACCCAGAGGGCGACAAGGCCGGACAGTTCGGTTCCCGGCAGCACCTCTTCACCGGCGGGGCCGGCCAGAAGCAGGGCAAGGGCTACGAGCTGAACGGTGGTCTTCCATTTGGCCAGTTTAGTGACCGGCACGCTAACACGCAGCTCGGCCAGAAACTCGCGCAAGCCGGAGACCAGAATTTCGCGGCACAGGATGATGATGGCGGCGATCAGCGACCACCCGCCGATGTCACCCTTTGCGACCAGCAGCAGCAGACAGACGGACACAAGCAGCTTGTCGGCAATCGGGTCCAGCATCCGTCCCAGCGCGGACTGCTGCTGCCAGGCACGTGCCAGATAGCCATCGAAGAAGTCGGTCACAGCCGCGGCGATGAAGATGGCCAGGGCAATCCAGCGCGCCGTGTTGCCCTCAAAATAGAAACATCCCACCACGGCAGGCACCGCCAGGATGCGCGCATAGGTCAAAAGGTTGGGCAGGGTCAGGGCGACGTGTCTGGCCATGTGCAGTATCTGCTTCGCGTCTCGGGCGGCGGGTCAGCCGGACACAAGCATGAGGGCGGGCAGGTGTCAACGCATCTGGTAGATGAGTGACTTTGACAATGCGAATTCCCTGAGGCCACTTCCGGCATGGGCCGGCAAGCGAGCTTGATCCGGGCGGCGGGGCAGCTTAGGTTTTGTGATCACAAAAGGCAGAAGGAGCCTGCGCATGCGCCTCAACGAACTGGGACAGCCCATCGGAGAACCCGTGGAAGGGTGGCGTGGGGCCCGGGCGCCGGCCGCGCAGGTGCTGCAGGGGCGCTGGTGCAGGCTGGAGCCGCTGAGTGCCGCCCGCCACGGCGCGGAGCTTCATGCCGCGTGGTCCGCTGACGCAGAAAACCGTGTCTGGACCTATCTGGCCTATGGTCCGTTTGCCGAAGAGGCAGACTGCATTGCCTTTCTGAAAACGATGGAAGGCAAGGCGGACCCGATGATGTTCGCCATCGTTGATGAGGCCAGCGGCAAGGCCATGGGGGTTGGCAGCTATCTGCGGGTGGAGCCTGCAACAGGCTGCATCGAGGTTGGGCATCTGAACTTTGCCCCGGCCCTTCAGCGCACGCCACTGGCGACAGAGGCCATGTATCTGATGATGCGCAATGCCTTCGAGGAGCTGGGGTTCCGGCGCTATGAGTGGAAGTGCGACGATCTCAACGCCCCTTCGCGTGCCGCTGCCGCACGGCTGGGCTTCACCTTCGAGGGCATCTTCCGGCAGGCCACCGTCTACAAGGGCCGCAACCGCGACACGGCTTGGTTCTCCATCCTCGATAAGGAATGGCCGCGCCTGAAGGCCGGTTTCGAGGCCTGGCTCTCGCCGCATAATTTTGATGAAGATGGGCGGCAAAAGCGCAGTCTGGCCGAGTGCCGGGGGGACTGAAGGGGCGGAGCAGACCCAAACTCCGCGCAGCCCCGGCCTTGTGCCGGGGCCTGTTCCGTGTCGCGGCGGGTAGAGTTCAGCGGCCTTGCGCCCCTGACAGGTCCCGGATCTTTGCTCCGCTCTCGTCCGGGACGGCGCGGAGAGCGTGGGGCGCTAGAGAGTGGCTGTCCCTCTCCCTTCAGCTCTTGAAGATCAGATCGCCCTGCTGGTCAATCAGGAGCTTGGCCTTGCGGATGGTGAATTCGGCGGCTTCGTCGCGGGTGGGCAGCTGGTCGGCGCGGATGAAACGATGCTCGCGGTCCTCGCCGTCAATTTCCTTCAGGATACGGCCTGCGATCTGCCACTGGCTGCCAGCCTGGCGCGGCTCGGCGATGATGCGGCAATTCTTGTAGTCCTCGGTGGCCACGGGGGCCGGGGCTGCATCGGCGGAAGATCCGCCCTTGAACAGTGATCCGAACAGTTTTCCCAGCATCTGCCTGTCCCGTCCTCGCGGTTTGAAGTGATCTGCGTTCCGTCATGCCACGGCTCTTGATGCTGACGCATCACGCCTTGACATTGCTCAGTCGCAGCGCGGCCCGAGATCACGGTCGACCCAGTGGCGGCGGCAGAGCGAAACATAGGACTCTTCGCCGCCAATCACCACCTGTTCGCCTTCCTCGACGATCCGGCCGCTGCCGTCAAGCCGCGCAACCATGGTTGCCTTGCGCCCGCACCAGCAGATCGTCTTGATTTCCTTCAGGCTGTCGGCCAGCGCCAGCAGTGCCTTGCTGCCGGGGAACAGCTTGCCCTGAAAATCCGTACGCAGGCCGAAGCACATCACCGGCATGCCGAGACGGTCAGAGGCATGGGCCAGCTGCCACACCTGCTCCTCCGTGAGGAACTGCGCCTCATCGACAAAGACGGCATCAATGGGGTTCGCTTCGTGCGCCTTGCGGATATGGTCGAGCAGGTCATCGCCAGCACGGAAGATGTCAGCTTCTGCAGTGAGGCCGATGCGCGAGGAAATGCGGCCGACGCCGGCCCGGTCATCCACGGCAGCCGTCAGCAGCAGAGTGCGCATGCCCCGTTCCACATAGTTGTAGGAGGCCTGCAGCAGCACCGTCGACTTGCCGGCATTCATGGAAGAGTAGTTGAAATAGAGCTTGGCCATAGGTTCCGCGCCGGTCAGTTCGCATCGGCGGGAATCGGTCCCGCTGTCTGTCACACTCTTGCCATCCGGCGGGGCAGACACAAACGGATGGGAACTGGCGGCAGGCATAAACTGTGGAAGGCGCCGCCGGCATGCGTCATCAGGGAATGGCGATGTCCACGATCAGCGGCACATGGTCAGACCCTACGTCGCCGCCGATGGTGACGTTCCGGATTGTCACCTCGTCCGAGACGGCGGCGTGATCCACTGCAGAGCCCAGAACCCACCGCAGCCGGTAATCATAGAAGAAGCGGGTAATCACCGGCACGACAGCAGGGAACCGCACCCGGAAACCCGCGTGTGAAAGCAGATTACCGAAGTGGCTGGAAAGGGGGAGGTGTTCCAGTCGCCGATGATAACCGCCGGCTCCGATGCCGGCAGCCCGGCAATGACGCCGGCAAGTGCTGCATAATAATCCTGCCGTGACTGCCAGCGGCAGGGCGTACGGGGGCTGTCCGGGTGCACGGCAACAAGATTGAACGGTGAGCCATCCACATCCAGCGCGGCCGTCAGCACCTCGCGCTTGCCGTAACGCTCAGGGCCGCATTCTCCTGCCACAGGCGTGATCGTGCTGGCGCGTATGGGATAACGGGAAAAGGCGACAACGCCCCCAGATCCCCGATCAGGAAATTGCTGAAGTAGGGGCCGAGGCCAATCAGCGGCGTGTCATCACCCTGACGCTGCCGGTAGCGCATCTGATAGGGCCACTCTGCTTCCTGAAACACCAGAACGTCCGGCTTGAGGCTTTCCAGATAGGCCATGAAGTCGGGATCGCCAAGATAACGTGTCTCCAGATTGATGGAGACGATGCGCAGGTTTTTCGTGCCCGGCACGCGAGCTTCAGCCAGTCCGGGAGCAACGATCCTGTAGGTATGATAAAGCGCGAGACCGAGCGCCACGGACAGCACAAGGCCTGTCAGCAGAAACAGCCGCCGCACTGTCTTGCCTGGACGCGGGCGTCCGGCGAGACGGATGCAGATGGCGGCGAGAAACACGGCTGCAAAACCGCCGCCAATCAGCTGCGGCAGGAAGAAGCTCATGTTGTCGGCAAACCAGACCTCCGGCGCAACAAAGGGACCGAAGGCAAGCAGGCCAAACATCAGCGCAACAAGCAGGCCCATCACGGCAGCAAGGCGCAGGAGCCGGGCGAAAAGCGAAATCCTGCCGCCGGTTTGGTCTGTCATCTGGCCTGCCGTCTCCTGTTGCACCGCAATGCTGGCTGGCCACTCCTAGCACGAGGCCTCATTCGTGGAAATGATCGTAGACCAGCTTTGCGACCGATTCCGAAATGCCGGGCACGGCCATCAGGTCATCAATGCCAGCCTTGGAAACGGCCTTTGCCGTGCCGAAGTGGCGCAGCAAGGCGCGCTTGCGGGCAGGGCCGACGCCGGAAATGTCATCCAGCGGATTGCGGGCGATGTCCTTCTTGCGCTTGGCCCGGTGGGTGCCGATGGCAAAGCGGTGCGCCTCGTCGCGCAGGCGCTGCACGAAGTAGAGCACGGGATCACGCTCCGGAAGCATGAAGGATGGGCGTCCTTCCATGAAAAACTTCTCCCGCCCCGCATCCCGGTCAGGACCCTTGGCGATGCCGACCAGCGGCACATCGGTGACGCCCAGTTCCGTCAGCATCTCCCGCACGGCATTCAGCTGGCCCTGACCGCCGTCAATGAAGACTAGATCCGGCCAGGCGGGCATGTCGGCATTGCTGGCCTGAATGCCATCGTCTTCCTCGTCATCCTCAAGGCCGGTTTCTTCGGCACTCTCCGGTACCGGATCATCGGCTGCGGCCAGAGGCGTGCGCGCATGTTCCTTCAGCAGCCGGGAGAAGCGGCGCGTCAGCACCTCGCGCATCATGCCGTAATCGTCACCTGGGGTGATGTCCTGGGACTTGATGTTGAACTTGCGGTACTGGCCCTTGGCGAAGCCCTCCGGCCCGGCAACGATCATGCCGCCGACTGCATTGGTGCCCATGATATGCGAGTTGTCGTAGACCTCGATACGGCGCGGGGCGGCGGGCAGGCCGAAGACTTCCGCAACGCCCTGCAGCAGGCGCCCCTGGCTGGAGGTTTCCGCCAGCCGGCGGCCAAGCGCCTCGCGGGCGTTGGTCAGGGCGTGGTCCACCAGTTCCTTCTTCTCGCCGCGCTTGGGAACGGCAATCTCCACCTTGCGATCGGCCCGCTCGGACAGAGCCTGAGACAGCAGGTCCATTTCCTCGATTTCATGCGACAGCAGGATCAGGCGCGGGGCGGGTTTGTCATCGTAGAACTGGGCAAGGAAGCTTTCCAGAATGGCGGCTTCCTCGATTGATTTGTCAGCCTTGGGGAAGTAGGCGCGGTTGCCCCAGTTCTGGCCTGTGCGGAAGAAGAACACCTGCACGCAGGTCTGCCCGCCTTCCTGATGGATGGCGACCACATCCGCCTCATCGACGGTCTGCGGGTTGATACCCTGATGTGACTGCACATGGGAGAGCGCCGCCAGCCGGTCCCGGTAGACAGCGGCATGCTCGAAGTCGAGCCTCTGGGAGGCGGCCTCCATCTGGGTGGCCAGCTCCTTCTTCACCGCCTGGCTGCGGCCGGAGAGAAAGCCGCGCGCCTCGGCGACGAGCCGGGCGTAGTCCTCGTTCGAGGTCTCGCCCGTGCAGGGGCCTGCGCAGCGCTTGATCTGGAACAGCAGGCAGGGGCGGGAGCGGTTCTCGAAATAGCTGTCCGTGCAGTTGCGGATGAGGAAGGCCTTCTGCAGCGCATTGATCGTGCGGTTGACCGCACCTGCTGAAGCAAAGGGGCCGAAATAGTCGCCCTTGCGACGCCGTGCGCCGCGATGTTTGACGATGGCGGGCGCCGTATGGTCGCCGGTCAGCAGGATATAGGGGAAGGACTTGTCGTCGCGCAGCAGCACGTTGAAGCGCGGACGCAGGCGCTTGATCAGGTTTGCTTCCAGAAGCAGGGCTTCCGTCTCCGTGCGGGTGAGCACGAATTCCATGGCAGCGGTGGCCATGATCATCCGCATGATGCGGTTCGATTGCCCCTGCAGGCGGGTGTAGCTGGTGACGCGCTTCTTCAGGCTTCGGGCCTTGCCGACGTATAGCACGTCGCCATTCTCATCCAGCATGCGGTAGACGCCCGGCCCCATGGGCAGGCGGCGCACGACATCGGCAATCACTTCGACGCCCTTCTTGCCGCTGGTGTTCTCGTCCTGTGCAGAGGTGAAAGACACCTCAGGCGCAACAGGGGCCTCGACGGTCTCTTCGGCCTCTTCCGGGCGGTCCATGGCTGAGGGGCGGGATGTCATGATTTCAATATACCTCGGCCGGGCCTGCAAGCCCGGCGAATCTTCACCAACGTGGCGCCATTCTAGACGGCTTGTGACGTGACGCTAATATGGGGGCGTAAGGCGCCGGGAAAATGCGGGTGAATTACTCGCCAACGCCCACCACATCCGCTGTTTCCCAGGCAAGGTGCTGTCCGCCATCCAGAGCCAGCATCTGTCCGGTAACCGAGCGCATGGCCCAGAAGTGGCGGACGGTCGCGCCAAACTCTTCCGGTGCCGGCCCGCGATGCAGCAAGACCGCCTGCTGCTGGCGGGCGAAGTCCTCTTCCGTCTGGCGCTCATTGCGGAAGCTGGGGCCGGGGCCGATGGCGTTGACGCGAATGCGCGGGGCCAGCGCCTGCGCCATCATCCGGGTTTGCTCCCACAGCGCCGCCTTGGAAAGTGAATAGCTGACAAATCGCGGCGTTGTCTTCCAGACGCGCTGGTCAATGATGTTCACCACCAGCCCCTCGGACTGTGCAGGCAAGGCGCTGGCGAAAGCATCCGTGAGGAAAAGAGGGGCTTTCACGTGAATGGCAAAATGCGCATCGAAAAGGGCCGGGTCGAGCGCGCCAGCTTCGTCGGGCTGGAAGATGGAAGCATTGTTGATGAGGAGGTCCACCCGTCCGCCAGCCTTTATGGCAGCGGGAATGAGGCCAGCCAGATCTTCCGCTTGCGTCAGATCAGCCTCCAGGACATGTGCCTTTCCACCATCTGACAGGATCGACTGCTTCAGGGCTTTTGCCCGCTCCAGACCGTGGTGGGCATGGAGGAGCACGGTCCAGCCATGCGCCGCCAGATCGCGGGCAATTGCTCCGCCGATGCGGCTGGATCCGCCGGTGATGAGTGCCGTTCCGGCCGCCTGTGTCATTCGTGCTTGTCTCTCGGTCAATCTGGTGCTTTGAATACGGCGGAATGCTCAACGCGGATCAACATACCAGAGCCGCTCATTGCATTGGATTTCTTGCACTTTGCAACGGTGGGCAGCTTCTGCCGCCAGGGTTTACCGGGTGCTTACCATCCCGAAAGAACCTTTGGCTTGCCACGATATCTCCATAGTCTGCCAAATTTTCCGACACAAACGGGGATCATACCTCACAGCGGGTGAGGATGGGGATGGCCGCGATGATACTCGGCTGTCTTGCCCATGAGGTATGTTCCTCAACTTTGAACCTGTATTGCGTGGAGCAAAAACATGAAGAGTCTCGCAGTTGCTGGTGTGTCCCTGTTTGCGTTCGCCGCAGCGGCTCCGGCATTCGCTGCCGACCTCCCTGCGCCGGCCGCACCGGTCACCTATGATCAGGCTCCGATCCCGGATGCTCGCTTTGACTGGTCCGGCTTCTACTTCGGTGCGAACGCAGGCTGGGCTTGGGGCGAGTTCAAGAATTCGTCCGCTCTGACGGGTAACGTCAAGAGCAACGTCAATGGCCCGGCCATTGGTATCCATGGTGGTTACAACTACCAGATCACGCCGAACTTCCTGGCAGGTGCTGAAGCTGACTTCCAGTACCGTGATCTTGACAAGAGCAGCTCCGGAAACGGCGTTTCGATCAAGAACTCGTCCAACTGGAACGGCTCGCTGCGCGCCCGTGCGGGTGTCGTGTTTGACCGTCTGATGGTCTACAGCACCGGTGGTCTGGCAATCGCCAATATCGAGACCAATGTCGCTGGCACCAAGCGCGATGAAACGAAGACCGGTTGGGTCCTCGGCGCTGGTGTCGAAGGTGCTCTGACTAACAACATCACTGCCCGTGTCGAGTATCTGCACTCCGACTACGGCCGTGACAACTTCAGCGTCGGCGGCGTGAACCAGCGCGTGAAGCTGCAGGACAACGTTACCCGCGTTGGTCTGAGCTACAAGTTCTGATCCCGGTCCTTCCGGACGATCAAGACAAGGGCCCGGCGGACATTCCGCCGGGCCTTCTTCATTTCAGTGTGCCGTCCTGTCAGGCCGGCTGAACCCGCGTTTTGTCAAACATCGGCACATGCGCCTCGAAACCATCCAGCCATGTGACCAGATGAGGGGCCTGCTTGCGCCAGGCGCCTTCAAAGCGCAGATCCAGATAGCCGAGAGCGCAGGCAAGGGCGATCTGACCGGCATCCACGCCGTTGGTGACCTTGACCGGCGCGGGAGGCGCTGCTTCCAGAGAGGACAGGGCGCGGGAGACCTTCTCCGCCTGATAGCTGATCCATTCGCCGGAGCGCTTCTCCTCCGGACGGAAGCGCGTTTCATAGACCTGCAGAATGCTGGCATCCTGCATGCCGTCGGCCAGCGCCTGCAGGCGCAGCACCTCGAAGCGGCCTTCGCCTGCCGGAATGATGCAGCCGCCGCCAGCCACGAAATCCAGATATTCGACGATCACGCGGCTGTCGTAGAGCACCGTGCCGTCTTCCAGAATGAGGGCCGGGATCTTGCCCAGCGGATTCTGCAGGCGAATCGTGTCCGCCGGATTCGTCGTATCGGTGGCCTGGATCTCGATCTTGTCGAGGATACCGAGAACGCTGGCGGCAATCTTGCACTTGCGGCCAAAGGGGAGGCAGGCGAAGAGCGCAGAATGAGCATCGGGCTGAAATCTCCTTTGTGGAGACATCAGTTGTGCATGCCCTTCGCGCTGGCGCAAGGCCACTATGCAGGCCTTTCGTTTGCCACGCTCAGCAGCAGGTTCACCTGTCAGGGAGCCGGAACGTCGAGGCTGGAGGCACGGCAGCCGCTGCGGTCAACTGAGGGGCAGGTCCGGAATTCAAGGCCTTTCGTCAGGCAGATGCGGACCTCAGTCAGGACGCCCCGGTTGCAGGATACGGCCATGCCTTCGCGGGTGAGGCCCGGGTTTGCCGCAACAAAGGCTGCCTCGGCGCCGTCGGGACTGATCCTGCTGCGGCGGGTCATGCGTGAGAAGGTGCCGGGAATGCGGATCTTCTCAAAGGCCTGACGGGTCTTTGAAAAATAATCCGACGGTGCCAGCCCGGAGCACGTGCCATGCTTGCGCCACTGATGCTGGACGAGCCCCTGGCTTGGCATGATGTCCAGCATCGACCGGATGTCACCAGCCGAAGGCGGAAGGTCACGCGGTAGCACACAGTAATCAGACCATCCCCGCTCGCGCTGCGGCCAAAGTCCGTGGACGATGAAGCGATAACTTTTGTCGCTGCCGCATTGTTGCGGGTTCGCCCGCTGCCGGTTCAGGGCGCAATAGGCGGGTGACCATGACAGGGCGAGGACATAGAAATCAAAGGGCTCTGGCGTACTTCTGTCCTGCGCGGCAGCCAGGGGCGGCAGCAACAGCTGGGGTAACAGGGCCAAAACAAGGCATGTCAGCCGTATCAATGCGCTGGCCCCTTCCAGAAATTTCTCATGACCGGCCGTCAGGGCCGGATTGCCTTGCACTTGCCATCATACACATGCCACTTGTCCAGGCCGGGCAGGCAGGCCTGCACGCCCCATGTCTGGCCGAGAAAGCCACGGCCTTCCGCGACGCGGAAGTAGACCGTCTGCTGCCTGCCATTGGACAAAGTCGCCAGACCGGAGCAATAGCGCTGGGCGTAGGGGCTGCCAAGCGGTTCGCGGTAAGCGGTCTGAGAAACGCCGCCGATGGCGTGAATGGTGATGCCGTTCCTGTAGTCCTTGTCTGCTGTGGCGATGCGGGCCATGGCAGCGCGGAGGACGGATGGCGTCTCACAGGCCGGGAGGCGTTCGGGCGCAGGGGCAGAGAGCGCAGGGGAAGATACGCCCAGTGCTGCAACAAGACCTGCGGCTGCCAGTATGATGGAGCCTGACTTCAGACATGCGCGCATTTCGCTGAACCTTCCCTTGCAAAACATGCTTAGAAAATCCGCGAAACCTTGCGGGAAGCCTGCGCCGCCGTCAAGCGGTGTCTCTCCTCGCCGTCCTTGCTGAGCCGGTTGCTCCGGGCGCTGGTCAAGCTGATACGGAACCGGAGCAGCTCAACTCAGCCTGCATCGGCCGGTGGCGTCTCGATGTCATTCGTCCAGAAGCTGGAAGATCCGGGCAGATGCTCCCGGGCCTTGCGCCAGAACCTCTGCCAGCCAGGGCAGGGTGTTGCGCATTTCATCCGCCAGTGTGAAGGGCGGATTGATGATGGTCATGCCTGACCCCTTCATCGGACGGTCGGGTGCGCTGTAACCGGCGTTGAGTTCCAGAACCAGCACGTCGCGCAGCTCCGCCTCTTCCAGCGTCCGGTGAAAGCGTTCCACGCTCTTGCGGTCCTTGAGCGGATACCACGCCAGATACATGCCGCTGCGCCAGCGCTTCCAGGCCTTGATCAGCCCGTCCGCCATGAGTTCGAACTCATTGGTGACTTCGAAGGCCGGATCAATCAGCACAAGGCCGCGCTTCTCCTTGGGCGGTACGAAACTGCCAAGCGCCAGCCAGCCGTCCAGATGGATGGTCTTTACCTGCCAGTCGCCTTCAAACCGGGCGGCGAGCGTCTCGAAGTCGGCGGGATGCAGCTCTGTCAGCGTCAGCCGGTCCTGCGGGCGCATAAGGGCACGGGCAAGGGCAGGGGAGCCGGGGTACTGGGTGAGTTCGGTGCCCGGGTTGAGTCCCTTCACCACATCGAGCCAGTCTGCCAGCACGGGCGCTGCCTTGGCCGGAACATCCGCCGCCAGAACCCTGGCGATGCCTTGCAGCCATTCGCCGGTCTTCTGCGTCTCCTCGGCGCGCAGATCATAACCGCCAATGCCCGCATGGGTGTCGATGATGCGGAACGCGGCATCCTTGCGCTGCATGTAGGAAATGCAGCGGGCAAGCACGAGATGTTTGAGGACATCGCCGATGTTGCCGGCGTGATAGGCGTGCCGGTAATTCATGTGGTGGTCCTCATGTCGAAAGAAGCGGTGCTCGGATGGGCTTTATGGGGAAGAGGCGTGCCTGGCAAGGGGAGCCTCGCGGCCCAGGACCCGGACAGGGGCACAAGGCAGAGCGCTGCTGGCGGCTTGGCGTCTCCGGCTCGTCTCACCCGCCCGTGCCGGAGCGGCTGTCAGCACAGCAAGGGGCTGCCGCTGAAAAGAAAACGGTGGCCCTCCGGGGAAGGCCACCGCAATCTCACCGGACCATGGGTCCGGCATCAGGCCAGATCAGTCGTCGTAGCCTGCGTCGTCGTCCTGGCCGTCCTGATCGCTGGAGGTGGCTTCACCTTCCAGAGCCTGCAGGTTCACAGCCTTCGGGCCCTTGCCACGGCGATCCGGCTCGGTCTCGAAGGAGACGCGCTGACCGCTGTCCAGAGCCTGGAAGCCCGAACGCTCCACAGCCGAGATGTGGACGAAGACATCGGCGTCGCCGTTGTCCGGGGTGATGAAGCCAAAGCCCTTGTCGGCCTTGAAGAACTTCACAGTGCCCATCTGGCGCGGGCCGCGCTCGACCGGACCGTCGAACTCGGGACGCGGACGGCGCGGGCCGCCATCACCGTCACCACCGCCGCCGAAGCCACCACGGCCACCGCCGCCGCCGCCATAACCGCCGCCACCGCTGCGTCCGCCGCCGTAGCCGCCGCCGCCATCACGGCCGCCGCCGTAACCGCCGCCGCCGCTGCGTCCGCCGCCGTAGCCGCCGCCGCCATCACGGCCGCCGCCGTAACCGCCGCCGCCGCTGCGTCCACCGCCGTAGCCGCCGCCGCCTTCACGGCCGCCGCCGTAGCCGCCACCGCCGCCATCACGGCCGCCGCCGTAACCGCCACCGCTGCGTCCACCGCCGTAGCCGCCACCGCCATCACGGCCGCCGCCGGCAGAAGCGTATTCCTCGCCACCGCCGTAACCGCCGCCAAATCCGCCACTACGGCGGGGGCGCTATAGTCACCACCGCCGAATTCACTGCCGCCGCCGCCGAAATCGCTGCCGAAGTCCTGCGGACCGCCGAACTCACGCTTGCCGCCGCGCCGTCCGCGCGAGCGCCGGTCCGAATCGCCATCGTGCATTGCTGAAACACCCTATTTGCGTGCCGTCTTCACGGCTCCGACCCATTCCTATCTCTCCCGCACCGAAGTGCGGACGTTCCATGCAGCCTGCTGACCCCGCAAGGCCAACGGACTTGCCACTGCCAACAACATGGTATTGGGAAGAAACAACGCTGCCGCAACCCGATCCAATCCGCCGCAGAATTATCATAGCTATGAAAAACGGCTCCCGGCAAGCGAATCCTTACCGGACGATGGTCTAAAGGTCACAAATGCCGCAACGTGATTTGAGTGTCAGGGCTCTTGCTGTCAGATCTCGCCGGTAAACGGCTGGCTTCTGCCTTACAATCAGGCATTTCAGGCTGCCTTCTGCCAATCCGGAGGTGCGCCTTCCGGCCTTCCATCTGATCTGCGGCTTGCGGGGCCGGGGGCTGCAGGCTACTGACACAGCAGATGCCAGCTTTCAGGAGCCCGAAATGACTTCAGCCGACGGTGAAGCGATGCAGGATGGCCTGCCGCCCGTGCAGATTGCCGTGATCCCGGTGACGCCCTTCCGCCAGAATTGCTCCCTCATCTGGAACCCGCGCAGCATGAAGGGCGTGGTGGTGGATCCGGGTGGCGACGTCGAGGTCATTCTGGAGACTGTTGCCGCTTACAAGGTCGAGGTGGAACGCATCCTCATCACGCATGGCCATATCGATCACATCGCCGGCGCTGCGGATCTTGCCGATGCGCTCAAGGTTTCGATCGAGGGTCCGCATCTGGCGGATCAGATGCTGATCGACCGTTCGGAAGGTCAGGCGCAGCAGTTCAACATGCCGCCGTTCCGGAAGATCGAGCCGGCCCGCTGGCTGGATGAGGGGGACACGGTGGATATCGGCGGGCTGGTGTTTCAGGTGCTGCATTGCCCCGGCCATGCGCCCGGTCATGTGGTGTTCTACAATGCCGATCTGAAGTTTGCGGTGTCCGGGGATGTGCTGTTTGCCGGTTCCGTCGGCCGCACCGATCTGCCAGGCGGTGATCATGCCACCCTGATCCGTTCCATCCGCGAAAAGCTGCTGCCGCTGGGCGATGACGTTACGTTCCTGCCCGGACACGGCGACCCGTCGACCTTCGGTCACGAGCGCCTGACCAATCCGTTCCTGCGCTGACATCAGCCAGATATGAAAGAAGGGGCCTTTCGGCCCCTTCGTCATGTTCACAGAAGCGATTTGAGCTTCTCGAGCTTCTCGTTCACGAGCCAGCCGTAGTAGTTTTCCTGGGGCCAGGTGTTGCCGCTGCGGCGGAACTGGGCCGCGCGGCCCCACGGGTCCCCGAGATTGTACAGCGTTGCCGTGATTCCGGGATTGTTGGAAATGTCCACATCACCGACGATCCGGTAAGCCTCGATGGCGTCCTGTATGATCGCTGCCATGTAATGCAGCGAGATGTTCGGATCCATCGTCGCCTGGTAGACGTCGCGGGCATTGTCGGCGGTCAGGCGCTGCAGGCGGCTCTGGCGGGCGACCCGGTCCGTCATCTTCAGCACCGTGAGCGGGCTGAGCTGGCCGAGGCCAAAGCTCTGGCCCGAGAAGAGCGGCTGGAAGAAGGTCTCGTTGAAGTTCGTGCGGGGGTAGCGTGTGCCGTCCACACTCTTGCCGCGGAAGTCGCTGTCCCAAACCCGCTCGTAACAGGTCCACAGCTTGTGGCTGTCGTTCTGGTAGGCCTCGGTGTTGCAGGCGCTGAACTGCGGCTTCTGGACGAAATCCGTCACGTTGACGCCGCCATGGGCGAAATTCAGGCTGACACCGGCATAGGACAGGGCCTTGACGTAATAGCTCTGGGCGCTGTCGAGGCTGTCATAATTATAGGTGTGTTCGCCGACGATAGCGCCGATCATGTGGACCGGATCAATGTCATACCGGGCGGCAACACGCTTGATGTCGGAGATCAGGGCGGTGTCGCGGCGCAGCACGCCCAGAACGCGCTCGAACTTGGCGTCATAGGTCGAGCGCATGGCCGCCGTGCGCCGTGCCGAGGCAAAGGGTATCGCGGGCTGTTCCGCATTGCGGTTGCCCGGAGGCACGCTGCGCGGCGCAGCAGACGCCTCTGCAAATGCACCGAGGAGAACCGACGCCGAAAGGCCAGCCGCTGCGAGCTGACGCGCGGCGAATTTCACGCTGCGTCCCGCCAGACGCAATCCATTAAACATGCTCATGCCTGACTCCAGGCCCCCGCCGGGAGGAATAGACGGGGCTCTCCGCAAGATACAAGTCCAAAACAAGGAAACTCACCGGAGCACACGCGTAACTGGAAGAGTGTTGTTTCCAGTCCACAATACGGTGCTCTCAGGCATGCGAACCCATACGCGAGGCCAGCGCCCGAATCAATGTCCACGGGCGCTTATACCGCATCATCCAGAGCTTTGGCGGCAAGGTTTCCGGCAGGTGTGGCGGTTTTATATCACGTCTCCTTGAGCCGTGGTGTAAGCCCTGTCAAGGCCTGCATGATACTGCAGGGGAATGGATGGCGGAGACGGCGGTTACCGGCGCGTCTGCCTTGGTCCCATACGCAGGCGGACGGGTGACGGCACCTGCAGCAGGTCCAGAAACTCCCGGTGCTGACGCAGGCCGCAAAGCTCACGCTGGATCACCACATGCCAGAGTGCTTCGGCTGCTTCCTCCAGCCGCTCCTGCTGACGCGATCGAAGCCTTTCGTCTTCTGGCGCTGCGGCCAGACGCCTTCCGGCCCCCTCGAGCCGGGCCAGGGCTTCGTCCAGCTTGCGGGTCAGGCGGGCGAGTGTTCCGGCTTTCTCCGCCATCACGTCCTGAGCAAGGGCAGCGGCGAGCGGGTCCTTGTCTTCCATTCTGTACTGGCTGGGCGGGCGTACGCTCATCGCTGCCTGTCTCCCGGCAGGTTCATTCTCTATGCCCGGGCAGGGGCGTGACCTGCTGTTTCGCCGTGGGCCAGCAGGGCCGACTTGCGCCAGAGCCATACCATTGTAGCCAGTTTCAGCAGGCAGGGAACTGCGGCATAGGCGATGCTCAGCGCCACGGCGGTCTGTGCTGTCAGCGGTTCTCCCGGCTGGTAGCCGGCCAGACCGAGTGCGGGCAGGGTGAGGCCCGTTGCCAGCGCCAATGCGCCCTTGGTGAACAGCGCCATCACGGCATAAAGACGGCTTGCGGCGCCTTCGCTGCGGCTGCGGGCGATGTGGTCGGCGAGGATCGAGGCAGGCAGCGCCAGATCCGCCCCGAGCGCCAGACCCGAGAGCAGGCAGATCGCCGTATAGGCTGCGATATCGCCCTCACCGATGAAGATGGCCCAGACGAAGGTGAAGACGCTCAGCCCCATGGAGGCAGCCCAGGCCTGCAGCTTGCCCATCCGCCGGGACAGCAGCTGCCACAGCAGCATGGAGGCGGCGCCGGACAGGAAATAGGCCAGCAGGAAGAGGCCTGTCAGATCTTCCGCGCCCAGACGGTCGCGGATGAAGAAGATGACCAGAACCGCCGGAATGGCGCTGGCGAACGTGTTGGCCAGATAGATGGCGAAGAAGCTCCGCCGCCACCGGTCACCCGTCACATCCTGCCAGCGGAACGCAGGGCTTGTTCCGTCTGCCTCCTGCGCCAGCGGCGCCCGGCGCAGCCACCGCAGCAGCAGCACCAGAGCAACCGCCAGAAGGGGCAGATAGAGCCAGGCGAGGCGGGAGAACGCAACTTCCTTGCCGGCCCCCTGATCCAGCACCGTTGGGGCAATGGAGGCCAGCAGCAGGCCGATCAGCCCCAGCGCCTCGCGCCATCCGGCGATCCGGGTGCGCTCGTGTTCTGCGGCGATCCACAACCCGCCGAGGGCCTGCAGGTTGATGGCGACAATGGAATAACCGGTGGTGCAGAGCAGGATGGACAGGGCGAACCAGCCGAGTGCTCCCTCCCCGGCGGGCGGTGTGAACACCATGAAGAAGCCGCCGCCCAGCAGCAGGCTGCCCAGCATCAGCACCAGCCAGCGCAGGTGGGAAAAGCGGTCGCTGAGGCTGCCGATCAGCGGATCCTGGACGGCATCCACCAGCCGCAGCAACAGAAGCACCCCACCGAGACTGGCGAGAGGAACGCCCAGCGTTGCGGCATAGAAATCCGGTGCATGCAGATAGACGGGCAGCCCGGCAAAGGCGAGCGGCAGCGCCATGAAGCCGTAGGCCAGGAGAGCCCCCTGCCTTTGTGCAGGTCCGGTGACGGTGCCGCAGGCAAGGGGGCGCTCATCAGCGGGCAGATCCGGTCAGGCTGGCCTGCAGGCTCGGGTTTGCCGTGTTGTCACCCAGCCAGATGGCAAAGAAGCGGCGGGAAAAGTCGGCATCATTGATTGTGCCGATCTGCTGGCCGTCCTTGTAGAAAATGGCTTTGCCGGAGGCATCGCGAACGCCGGTGATGGAGGCGCCCTGGGTGACATCCGGGAAAATGGCACGCATCTTGTCGCCCCATTGCTTCAGCTTGGCCTCGTCCTGCATGCCCTGACGGCGCATTTCGTCGACGGAGCGCTTCGCAATGTCCGCGCCTTTGAAATTACGCAGGTAGGTCAGCTTCAGGGCAAAGGGCTTTGATGGCGAATAGCGGCCCTGCGGGGCGTAGAGCTCAGCGTCGAAAACGCGGAAACCGAAATAGGTCATGCGGCCCTGACCGACGAGTTCGGCAGACGGGACAAGCCGGGCGGCTGGCCCCGCGTCTGCTGCGGCCATGCGGGGCATGGCTGTTACGGCCAATGCCAGCAGAAGGCCCATGACAAAAGCGATGACGATGCGGCGCGACTGGGTTCCGGTGAAGCCGCCTGCGATGGCGTGGGACATGCTTCGCGCACGTGCTGCGCGGATGGCGCCGTGCTGCTCTTGCGGCGGGGTGATGGACATAAACTCATCCTCCTGTCTGCCTTCCATTCCTGACCTTTACGCAATGCAATGCGTGCTGGATTGTTCCCGGTCCGGAGACGAGGTCAGGCGGAGCTGCACGGGAGCGTGCTGGCGGCTCTGCCTGAGGGCACACTTCGAAGAGGCTCAAATGCCGATCGGGCTTGACTAGAGGCCCTTCTCAAAGGCCTCCCGCGCCCGGTGGCCTGCAGGCGAGTTCTGGAAGCAGATGTGGAATTCCGGAACGCCAAGAAGTCTGCTGTTGAACTGCAGATCTGCAGCTGCCTCCTTCAAGTCCTGCGAGCTGCCTACAAGGTGCTCGAAGACCTTGAGGTCGATCACCGCAGCTTCGATCTTTCCTTCTACGAGATTGCGCAGGTTTTTTCGTCGCTTGTTGTTTCCACAGCGTGAATTCTGCGGGTTGCGGCCATGAGGTCAAACATATCGCCATTTTTGTATCCGCGAACTGTACCAATCCGCAGATCTGCAAGATCCCCGATCTCGGTCCATGTCAGGGGCTTGCGGCGATGTTCGGCGAGGCCGAGCGGGCTTCTTGCAAACGGTTGCGAGAAAAGGCAGCGGTTGCCATCCGCTTCTGCGTCAGCCTCAACGGAGTAATACTCGGGAAACACGCCTGCATAGTCCTGGTTTTCAGCCGCAAGCGAGACCGCGCGGTGCCATGGATGCACCTCTATGACGACATCCGAGCCCACCTGCCTGAAGGCTTTCCGGACAACTTCTGCAAGGGGGCCGGATCCATCTGCGAAGATATGCGGCGGCCATTCCAGTGTTGTCAGACGCAAGACGGAGTAGGTCTCCGGGCTGGCACTTGCCGGGGCGAATGGCGGCAGCAATGCGGAGAGCAGCGCGGCGCAGCTGAAAAATTTCACTGCTCGTCTGGTCAGACACCTCACCACATCCTCCTCCTGCAGGTGCCAGTTTCTTGCAGTCTATCCTACGTTTCTCAATGGAAGATAAATTCTTCTTGTTCGGATACGAGGTGGAGAAGCTGATTTTGGAATAAAGATCTGCAAAATCTATTGAGTGCCGCACTGGAGAGCCTGGTTCTCGAAGAACTTTGCCAGCAGGCACTCATTAGCAAGAATAAGATCCACAATCTAAGCTGTCAGTGCTTAAGAAATACGGAATTCGTTCGACTAGTCTTGTGGTGGGGGCGGGCAGACAACGTCCCCGGCTCTTGGTGCCATGGAACCTCCTGCAATGACATTCGAGGAGCCCGCAGCGATACAGCTTTTCTGTGGTGCCGCAAGCCGTACGGCAGGCTGCCCCTCGATGAAAAGCCCCGGCACTGTCTCGAACATGCCCGCCGGACAACCCGCCACATCCGCAAGCCGCAGCGCAGGCCGTCCGTTGATGAAGACCGACCGCGCACCCGTCACCGCACATGCCGGCAGTTCCGCCCCCGCTGCCAGAACCGGCAGGGCAGCGAAGGACGGCAGGGCGAGGGCTGCGGCGAGGAGGAGAGGGGACGACTTCACTGCCCCGGCCTTCCGGTCTTGCGGGAGCGGCCTTTGCGGCGTTTTTCGTCTGCCGGGTCCTCGTAGGAGCCGATGCCGGTCTTGCCACGCGGAGTGAGATGCGGGGCGTCCTCTGCCTGGATGATGGGCTTTTTCGGCAGCGGCCCTGCATGGGCGGGAACCTCTGTACGGCCGACGGTCATTTCGTCCAGCGAGTTCTTGCGCACCTTTGAACTGGGCGCTGGCATGCTTGAGGACTTGGCCGCGCGGGCGCGGTCTGCTGCCGTTTCCTTCTTCTTGCCGCTGGCGCCTTCCTTGGAGCCGCCTGCGCCATAGAGGCGTTCGCCTTGATAGCTGCCGCCTTGCTCTTCCACAGCGGACTGGCGGGCCAGGGGATCGCTGCTGAGGGCAAGTTCGGTTGCCTGCAGGCGGCGGATTTCGTCGCGCAGCCGGGCGGCGGTTTCGAAGTCGAGATCGGCTGCAGCTTCGCGCATCTGCTTTTCGAGGCTTTCCAGATGGGCCTTGAAATTGTGCCCGACCAGATTGCCGTCCTCGGCAAAGCCAGCATCCACGGTGACGTGGTCCTGCTCGTAGACGCTTTCCAGAATGTCGCCGATGGAGCGCTTCACGCTTTCCGGGGTGATGCCATGTTCGGTGTTGTAGGCGATCTGCTTCTCGCGGCGGCGGGTGGTTTCCGCCATCGCCCGCTCCATGGAGCCGGTGATGTTGTCCGCATAGAGGATGACCTTGCCATCCACGTTACGCGCGGCACGGCCGATGGTCTGCACCAATGACGTTTCCGAGCGCAGGAAGCCTTCCTTGTCCGCATCCAGAATGGCGACAAGGGCGCATTCTGGAATGTCGAGGCCTTCGCGCAGCAGGTTGATGCCCACCAGCACATCAAAGGCGCCAAGGCGCAGGTCGCGGATGATCTCGATGCGCTCCAGCGTGTCGATGTCCGAGTGCATGTAGCGCACCCGCACGCCGTTTTCGTGGAGATACTCGGTCAGGTCCTCGGCCATGCGCTTGGTCAGGGTGGTGACCAGCGTGCGGTAGCCCTTGGCGGATGTCTCGCGCACCTCGCCCAGCAAGTCGTCCACCTGCGACGAGGCGGGACGCACCAGAACCGGCGGGTCGATGAGGCCGGTGGGGCGGATCACCTGCTCGGCGAAGACACCGCCGGATTCATCCAGCTCCCACTTGCCGGGGGTGGCGGAGACGGCGATGGACTGGGGCCGCATCGCGTTCCATTCCTCGAAGCGCAGCGGCCGGTTGTCCATGCAGGAGGGCAGGCGGAAGCCATATTCGGCCAGCGTCGCCTTGCGCCGGAAGTCGCCCCTGTACATGGCGCCGATCTGCGGCACGGTGACATGGCTTTCGTCGAGGAACACCAGTGCGTTGTCCGGCAGGTATTCAAACAGGGTCGGGGGCGGCTCGCCCGGCTTGCGGCCTGTCAGATAGCGTGAATAGTTCTCGATGCCGGCGCAGGAGCCCGTGGCTTCCAGCATCTCCAGATCATACATGGTGCGCTGTTCCAGCCGCTGCGCTTCCAGCAGGCGGCCATGGGCGTTCAGCTCTTCCAGCCGCTGCTTCAGCTCGGTCTTGATGGAGCGGGTCGCCTGCTGCAGCGTGGGCTTGGGCGTCACATAGTGCGAGTTGGCGTAGATCTTGACGCTTTTCATCTCGCCGGACTTTTTGCCGGTGAGCGGGTCGAATTCGGTGATCGACTCCACCTCGTCGCCAAACAGCGAAATGCGCCAGGCCCGGTCCTCAAGGTGGGCCGGGAACAGTTCCACCGTGTCGCCGCGCACCCGGAAGGTACCGCGCTGGAAGGCCGCGTCGTTGCGCTTGTATTGCAAAGCCACCAGATCGGCCAGCAGCTGGCGCTGGTCGATGCGCTCGCCCACCTCCAGCGCGAAGGTCATGGCCGTATAGGTCTCGACCGAGCCGATACCGTAGATGCAGGAGACGGAGGCGACGATGATCACATCGTCACGTTCGATCAGGGCGCGGGTGGCCGCGTGGCGCATCCGGTCGATCTGCTCGTTGATCGAGGATTCCTTTTCGATGTAGGTGTCCGTCCGCGGCACGTAGGCCTCGGGCTGGTAATAGTCGTAGTAGGAGACGAAATATTCGACGGCATTGTCCGGGAAGAAGCTTTTGAACTCACCATAAAGCTGCGCCGCCAGCGTCTTGTTGGGCGCCAGGATCAGCGCCGGGCGCTGGGTGCGGGCGATGACCTGCGCCATGGTGTAGGTCTTGCCCGAGCCGGTGACGCCCAGAAGAACCTGCGTCTGCTCGCCGCTTTCAAGGCCGGAAACCAGCTCCGCAATGGCCGTGGGCTGGTCGCCGCGCGGCTCATAGGCGGATTTCAGCACGATCGGCACACCGCCTTCGGACTTCTCCGGCCGTTGGGGCCGGTGCGGCACCCAGAGCTCGCCGTTCTTGTGCAGCGGATTGCCGCTTTCAATCAGCGCCGAAAGCGCGGCAACGGTGGCCGTGGCCCCCTGATTGCCGGACAGCTCCGGCAAGGCGTTACGGCCCTTCTTCTTTTTGTTTTCCTTGAGATGCTGTTCGAGCTTCTCCGCGTCTTCCAGCGAAATATCGAGCCCTGCAACCGGGTTCAGCCCGCCAGCCGCCCGTTCTCTCGCGCTTTCCGCCTTGCCGATGGACGTGCCTCGCGACGAACGGCTGCCGCTTTCCGTCTTGCCCTTGCTGCGTGCGGTCTTGCGTGACGCCGCATCCGCCGCCGGTGCCGGTGGTTCTGCGGGAAGCTTCTCCGCCGCCCCGCAATCTCTTCTGCCCAGTCGGCAATCGACCCGGACAGGCTGACGGTTGGCAGAGGCGCTCCCTCAAACGCCGCCTGCGGCGCTTCGCCAAAGCCTTCCGGCTGGCTGGAGGTTTCGGGCGTGGCGGGGGAGACAGGCTTCTTGCTCATGCCCTGCAATATGGGCCGAAACCGCCGCGGGGGAAAGGGGTGTTGCGGCTTTGTTCTGGCTAATCACTGTTTGAAAATTCGCTCTCGATGCCACTTGAGGCAATCTGGATGCGGCCGCTGGTGAGCAACCTCAGGCACACGTGCCTTCATATCCTTATGCAAGAGATGCGAGACATCGTAGTTCAAGTGACGTGATGGAGTAATCGTGTAGTCATCCTGCATGCACAGAAGACCCCTGTCGAACATCCAGTGAACCGTGCCCGAGAGAGCAATGCCGTTCTGGATTGAATCCGAACCACCATGCTCCACAGGCACGATATGTGCAGCCTCCACCTCGGGTCGTCCGCCGCCGTTGATCAGTCGCAAGCCTGTGAATGCACATGTGCGATCGTAGACGCGGCGAATATTCTGTTTGAATTTTGCGTCCCGGAAGCGCCGATTCAGCAATTGAGGGATGATGGGCCTGTTGACCTCAGGTCCAAAGAATGGTGCCTGCGGCGTTTCGCCAAAGCCGGGCTCAGCGGGCACATGATCTGTATCCTGCGGAGCATCGACGCGATCCGGCCATTCATCGGGGTTTGCAAGGCCTGCCGTCACGATGGCCTGGAACTCAGATGGCTCCAGAAGGCGAACCGCGTTGACCGTCAAACCGCCGTTTGGCCGTCCATCAGGCAGAACCATGCGCTGCTCGTAACCGCCGTTCTCCATGTAGTGAACCCATCTGTCGAAGTCGATATAGTCGGTCAGATGGGCGTAGAAGTGATTTTCGATCTTGGAGTCAGCAGTTATGTTTTTGACACGTGCGACGCCAAAATAAAAACTCCCCTTGGACCGCGGCATGGGGCCATAATAGACGATCCAGTCTCCGACGGTTTGTTCCATCCGTTTAAGGTATTGTTTCGGGAAGTGATACTGCTTCCCGGTTATGTCGTCGTAGATGCTGTCGACTTTATGATACAGGACGGCTTGTGTCATGGCGGTCTCCCAACTCAATGAGTAGGAGAAAGTTGCAGTTGGTACAATAGGTTGTGTGTGTATCCTCTTTGGATTTCAGTTTGCGGCCGCAACCTGCCTTCCTTTGTCTCAGACGGAAGGAATAGATACAGGGGCCTTCCTACCGTTTCAAAGCCAGATAGGAAGGCCTTCCTCTGCCCCTGATTACCGTTTCATCGACACCAGCGAGAACATTGCGCCCTGCGGGTCGAGGGCGTTGATGATCCAGGCGCCGCCAGGGACTTCCTGCGGGCCGTGGATGACCTTGCCGCCGGCTTTGGTGACGCGGGCGATGGCAGCGTCGAGGGCTTCGACGTTGATATAGTAGGACCAGAAAGGCTGCTGCATGTCCGGCATTTTGGTCATGATGCCGCCGATGCCCTGGCCGTTCAGGGCAAAGCACTGGTAGGTACCCATTGGCCCCATATCGACGGCCATGTCCTTTTCCCAGCCGAACATCTTGTTGTAGAAGGCGAAAGCTTCCACGCCATCTCCGGCATAAAGCTCGCTCCAGCCGAAGGTGCCGGGAAGTCCCATGGCCGGTTCCGGCGGCAAAGGCCCATCCGGCATGTCCGGCTTGAACAGGCTCAGCACCGCGCCGTGCGGGTCAGCCACGACGGCAAAGCGGCCGACCTGCGGAACGTCTTCGGCTGGGCGCACTATCCTGCCGCCGCTGGCCGCAAATTCCTCTGCCTTGGCATCCACATCGGCAACGCCCACGTAGCCGATCCAATGGGGCGGCACGCCTGATCCCGCCAGTTCGTCCGGCAGGGCCATCAGGCCTGCGCTGGGCATCGGCTGGCCGGGAATGGTCAGAATCGTGTAATCGAAACCCGGCATTCCCGAATCCGAGGCCTGCCAACCCACCACGTCCGAGTAAAATGCCGCTGCTGCTTTCGGATCCGTGGTCATCAGCTCGTACCAGATGAATTTCCCGATCATGGAAGTCTCCTCGTGTCAAAAAAGGGGGCGTCAGGCTGGAGCCAGAATGTGGGTCATGAATTCTCGGAAGGTGCCGTCCGGCTGCTGCACGCTGCCGGTGAAGCTGCGGGTTCCGTCCGGGCGGAAGCGGATCACGTCGCGGTAAACGGCGCTTTTGCCATGCGTGTCGAAATCCGGTCCGTCGGCTTCCAGAACCAGCGTCTGTCCTTCGTCTTCCACCCACCCGCGATAGATCCAGAGATAATCCATCATGGAGCCGGTCCATGTGCCGGTGTAGCGGCCAAGGGCGGGATCGTAGCCGATGGTCATGAGCATTTCTGCCGGTTTCCCGTCGGGCATTGGGCCGCGTGTTTCGATGATCGCCCAGAGATCTCCAAGCATGCGGCCGGTTTCGGTCCAGCGTTTCGCCGGATCCTCCGGATCATAATCCGGATGGCCAGTGGACGAGACCATCCGCCATTCGCCCGTCAGCCTGCGCAGGATCCTGTGATGCTCTGTTGCGGTTGAAGGCTGCATGGCCGGCCTCCTCTTCCGGTTGCTGATTGGTGCCATCCGGCATGAGCGCGCTTGCGCGCCGGTTCAGGGCGCTCTATCCCCGAAAACTGCCAATTGACGATATGAGTTGATATCAACATAAATAGGCCATGTCAAATACCCCGCTAGTCCCCTACGCGAAGACCCTTCAGGTGAAGGATACCTGCCTGTGCCTTTTCGCCCAGCGCGCCGCCCGTACACTTGCACGCCGCTTTGATATGGCGTTGAAGCCCACAGGGCTGACGAACCAGCAATTTTCCCTGATGATGGCGCTGAACCGGCCGGAGGCTCCGGCGCTGGGGCAGGTGGCCGGGCTTCTGGGCATGGACCGGACAACGCTGACGGCGGCGCTGAAGCCGCTGGCGCGCAAGGGCTGGGTAGAAGTTCAGCCGGACCCGAAGGACAGGCGCGGCAAGCGGCTGCATCTGACGCAGGCCGGGGCGCTGACGCTCGCGGCTGCGGTGCCCATCTGGGATGAGGTGCATGGCGCGC
Organism: Pannonibacter phragmitetus; assembly: GCF_050510895.1. Classification (GTDB taxonomy): domain Bacteria; phylum Pseudomonadota; class Alphaproteobacteria; order Rhizobiales; family Stappiaceae; genus Pannonibacter; species Pannonibacter phragmitetus_B. Next base: position 870,461 of record NZ_JBNINT010000001.1, read on the forward strand.
TTGAAGCTGGGATGAGCGCTGATCCGCAGGTTCTGCGCGACGGGCTGGCGGAAATCAGCGGTTAGCCGCCACTTTTATGCCCGTCCGAATGGCCGAGATCCCGCTCTGGCCAGACGAGATTGCGCAGGCGCTGTTTCAGCACCTTGGCTTCGGGAAAGCCGCCGTCCTGCTTGCGTTCCCAGATCTGCGTGCCGTCGCAGGTTATGAGGAACACGCCGCCGGTACCCGGGATGAGGGTCACCGAGCCTATTTCCTCGGAGAATGTGGAAAGCAGCTCCTGTGCCAGCCAGGCGGAGCGGAGCATCCAGTTGCACTGGCGGCAATAGGTGATGGTGATGGCGGGCTTTTCGGTCATGGCGTGACTATGCAGTGAGTCCGGTGTCCCGGAAAGAGGGGGCGGGAAATTGCACTTCCGGCAGGCCGCTTGCCGCAAGGCCAAGGATGGAGCAGAAGGGAAGCACTTAGCCCTCCGCCCCTGTCATGTGGTCTTATTCATGCCAGTTCTTCTGCCCCAGCCATTACCTGAGCCTCTTGCGGCTGCGCTTGCGGCTTGCCCGCCGCTGGCCGGGGTGCTGCGCCGGGAGGCGGGAGACCGGTTGCAGGTGACGGCAATCTCCGGCCTCAGCAATCACGTTTACCGGTTGACGGGGAAGCGGGCAGCTTTGTCCTGAGGGTGGAGCGGCCTGGAAACCGGGGGCTTGTCGACCGCAAGACCGAGGCTGAATTTTCTCGTATGGCGGAAAGGCTTGGGCTGGGGCCCCGCGTGGTTCTGGCAGTGCCGGAGCAAGGCTTGATGCTGATCGAAGCGGTGCCGGATGCGCATCCGCTTGCAGCTATGGATGTTTCCGGGGCAGAGCTTCTGGGCAAGCTGCTGGCGCGGTTGCATGGGGCGGCTGCCGCATTTGACGGATTGGTGCGCCCGCCAGTCTTCGTGCCCTCGCAGCGGCTTGAGGAGATGCTCCTTGCGGCAGAGGCAGACGGTGCGGCGCAAGAGGATCTTGCCTTTCTGCGGCAGGCCGCTGCGGGCCTTGCAGCAGTGCCTCAGGTTCTGACCGCCCCTTGCCATTGCGATCTGGTGCCGGGAAATATCCTTGGTGATGGCACGCGCCTGTGGCTGATCGACTGGGAATATGCGGGCTGGTCCGATCCGGCCTGGGATCTGGCCTATGCGGTGCTGGAATGCGGGCTGGACCAGGAGGCCGAGGCTGCGCTTCTGGCCGCCCATGCCGCGGGCCTTGTTCATGGCCATGATCCGGAGCTGATGCGCCTCCGGGTTGCTGCGATGAAGCCCGTCTGCGACGGCATTTCGGCGCTGTGGGCGTTGGGACAGGCGGCGCGGGGTAATGATGCGGCGGATTTCAGGGCTTTTGCGGCAGAACGGCTGGCGCGGGCACGGCGGTGCATTGGCGCCTGAGTTCTGAAGTTATTGCCGTGGATTGGCGTCGAACTCCTGCTGCACGCACGCGGCATGGCTGGTGTTCATCTGGCTCAACAGGCCGGAATCTTCCGGGTTTGCCAGGAGCTTGTTCCACAGACCGTCCGACTTCATCGTGCTGAGGGTGCAAGAACAGATGCGCGCGCAGGCAGGCTGTTCCACACCGCCCGCCGTGCAGGTCAAAGTGCAGTTTTCCTGAAAGTCACGGGAGGTCCTGTCCTCAATGACGCCGCTGGCTGCCACCAGCCAGAGGCTGCCGAACAGAACTGGCTGATGGATCAGGTAGACGGCCAGCGAATGGCGCCCGCCCTGGCAAAGCAGGCGGCTGAACGCGGAGCGTGGCTGCCAGCGGGCAACCGTTTCCCGGATGCCTGGACGTCGCAGCAAGTGCCCGGCAGCAACGCCGAGCAGGGTTGCGCCCGCCCATGGCACGAGCGGCACCCAGTCCACGCTGGAAAAACCCGGATTGCCAAGTCCTGTCCAAAGCCACAGCGGCCCGTCGAAGGCAGGGCCAGCGGCCCATAAGGGCAGGGAGAAGACCAGCAGCGCAGCCATGAAGGACACGACGGCCGGAAGGCGCACGAAGGGCAGGGCGATCAGGCTTGCGGCGGCAATGCAGTGGAGGATGCCGAAACGCACCATGCTGGCTTCGAGCGCATACCATGTGCCGGCGCTGACGGCGGCAGCAGCCATCAGGATGATGCCTTCGCGGCGCCAGAAGGCGCACCAGCGGATGCCGCTGCCATGGGCGAGCGTCAGGCTCATGCCCGCCAGAAACAGAAAGGTGCCTGCAATCAGCCGGGCATAGGCCTGCCAGCCACCATCCTCGTTGACGGGCCAGTCCACGATCCCGAACCAGGATAGATCCCAAGACAGGTGATACGACACCATCGCCAGCAGTGCGGCGCCACGGGCAAGGTCCAGCCCGTGGAGGCGCAACGTGGACATACTGGTACTTGTTGAACTGGATGCCGGGCTGGTGGTCATTGCGGAGATCCGTTGAAACTCCACCTGCCGCGCCCGGCAATTCTCGCAGGCTGCCGGACGGAGCCGTGCAAATGCCTGATGGTGTGCCTAGCCAAGGAAGGCGGACGCCAGAACGCTGGCAAAGGCTGAAACTGCGATAAAGCCCGCTACATAGGGCCAGGGTGAACGCGGACTGCTGACGAGACTATCGGTATCATAACGATCCTGAATGCTCATCTCAGGGCTCCTCCCGGTTGGGTATGGTCCATATGTGACGCTCCTAGGAACGTTGCATATGGTTAACGTCTGGTTAAAGCCTTATTTGGCTTCCCGGTGCCGCTGTCCTGCCTGTTTTTGCTGCGGCTGTGGAAAAGTTACTAAAAGCCGAGTGTTTCCAGACCGTTCTCCAGATAGTCGGCCAGCAGGGGCAAGCCGATCAGATAGCTTGCGGTGCTCTTCATGCCTCTGCTCCGGGCCTCATCGACAGCCTGGTCGAAGTCACTGGCATCAAAGTCACCGCGGCCGACCCAGGCAATGGCGACCAGTTCGGCCGACTCATCCACGTTCAGGTCCGAGATCAGCTCCCGCAGTTCCTCTTCGCTCAGGTCGATTGTTTCCTCCTCCGCGAGGCCATCGTGCATGTGGAGGTCCGAGAGATGGTCCTCGTCGAAGTCGATGCCATTGCCGCGGTCTTCCTCGAAGGCGTCGTTCAAGGCGGCAGTTGCGGCGCGGGCCTTCTGCACCAGCATGCGGATGGTTTCAGGCGACAGGGTCAGTTCAACGGCCATGGCGGAACTCCATGTGTCTTTCGCAGGCATCATTAAGTCACTGGATGGGCTGGGAAGCAACGGGTCAGCACTTGCTGTGCCGGCGGTTCCAGATGGAGCTGATCCAGACTGCGGCATTGACCAGGATGAGAAGAAGGCTGAAGCCCGCCAACGCCATGGCGGCGTCATAAGCTCCCTGATTTCTCAGGATGAAACCGAAAGGACGGCGGTAGCACCACTCGCCGCATTCTGAACTGGAGAAATAGGCCGAGATGTTGACCAGCTCAAACATGCACCAGGTCAGAAGTCCCTGATACAGGACGAGAGAGAAGATCAGTACTTTCCAGCGGGGCGCGAGCATGTGCAGCTCCGTTCAGCGGGCAATCGCAGTTGATAGCGTGTTCAGGTGTCTGCCCAATGGTTGAGACGCGCAATGGTTCCCCGCACTGGAAATGAGGCTGCCGCAAATCTCCCTGCGCCATGTATGCAAAAGCCCCGGAGAACGGGTCTCGCGGGGCTTTTGCAAATCAGATCTTCACGTTCTGATCCTGAGAGGCGGTGTTTGATGTGTCATCCCGTCCGAAAGGTCCGGGCAGGTGGCGTGGTCTTGCCGGCCTGTGCGGGATGCTGGAGCTCACCTTGTGCGGTGTTGTCTCCATAGTGCTCGCGCGCTGAGGGGGACGGGCCAAGGAAGGCAACCGCCACAGCCAGTATGACGCCAAAGGCGATGGCCATTCCCAGCGGCCGCAGGCTCGCTTCGTCCTCAGGCCGCGTCTTGTGCGGCGTCTGGATTGTCGCCATGGGCGGTGTATCCATGCGCGTGGTCGTTGCGTTGCTGCCATCCGGCTGCGTCGTGTCTCCGGTCATGCTGTCAGCTCCAGTCATCATGTGGGCGTCTGGATGAGCGAAGCGGCGGACTGTCCGGCCGGGCCTCCATGTCCTGCAGCAGGGTGGCGCCGAGACATAGCGTCAGCGACGCCATGCCGGCAAAGGCTGCGGCCAGAATGGCCATCAGGCTCAGCCCGGTTGAACTGCCGGTCATTCCGCAGATGGCAACAGCCGCAAGGCCAAGGCCACCGGACAGCCAGGCAAGCTGCAACGGGCAGGCCGGCCTGCGGGGAATCTGCGTGTGGGGCATCGTCCTGTTTCTCATTCCAAGGCCCTTTCATCAGCGCCCAGACAGGCAGAAACTGGCCTGAAAATGCGACGGCCTGCGGCCCGGAAGCGGGCGGGTTACAGCATTTTTCATGGCCATTTCGTGGCGGGAAAGTTTCGGTTTGTAACGATCATCTTCACTGGATTTTTGCCCTTGCAGGCGATACCGGAACGTACTGGAGTTTCGGTGCGGGGATGGGCCCGCCGCCGGGGACGGGCAAAAGGCATGAGCGGATCAAGCGAGGCGGCGGCGGCAGTGATGCCCACGCCGGACCAGAAGCTTTTGCAGGCTGCGGCTTCCGCGGTGCCGGATGACCATGCCGGGCCGCATCTCAGTCTCACCGGTCTGTGGTTTCTGATTGCAGATCCATCCGCCAAGCGGTTGATGTGGCTCGAAACCGGCACAGCCCAGATTGATGGCAAGGTCGCCGGACTGAAGCAGGCTGCCCTGACTGAGGCGCTTTCTGCGCTGGCACCGCAGACGCAGAAAAATCTTCTCAATCTGTTCAACACGGTTATCCGCAAAGGCAAGTGCGGCCCGATTGATGTGGGCACGGACGCGGAAAGCGGGATAGCCGGTATCAGCCTGACCGGCTGGCGCTATGACGCAGGCGATGGGCGCCAGTTTGTCATTTGCCATCCGTCGACGGTGGCGGCCGGCGGGGAGGGCGGGCATGTGGTGCGCGGCCTTGCGCCGATCCTGAAGCACTTCGTCGAGAATTCAGGCAAGATCGTCATGACGGCCGATAACTTCGGCTATGTCCGCTACGCAAGCCCGGGCTTTTTCACGCTTTCGGCATTGACGATCCTGCGCTTTGCATCGGGCGCAACATTGCCCATATCCCGAAGCGCGTCGGCAAGACGCTTACGGCGCTGATCCAGACGGTCCTCGCGCGCACGTCCAGCGCCTCTGGCAAGGGGCGCTTCAAGATGCCGAATGGCGACACCATGGTGATGCATTATTCGGCCCTGTTCTTCCGTCTTTCGGACACCGCTGGCGGTGTTGTCTTCACGGCAGAGCCGGATGGCCACAGCGAAGCAGATTTTTCCCGGATTTTCGACGTGATGACGTCGCCAGTGATCGTCGTGGACACGAAGACACGCAAGATGCTGGCCGCCAACAAGGCGGCGCGCAAGGCCTTTCGGCTGACCCAGCAGTCGATGGATGAGCATCCCATAACCGAAACGCTTCTGCATCCAAAGAGTTACGGGTTGTTGCTCGAGGCCGCCAAGAAGGCCAGCAACATTCCCATCGCGGTCGTGGTGAACAGCCTTGATGGCTCGTCCCGAAACAAACGCATGCGTGCGATCTTCATCGATAACGACGAAGATCCGCCGCATCTGATTTTGGAAAGCCGGGCCTGAGGGTCGAGGTCCGGCTTTTCCGGGCTTGTCTGCGTCACCGCGATTTCAGGAAGGCCTCAATCTCGCTGTTGGCCTTTTGCACGCCCTTCACCTTGTCCACCATGCCCATGACGGTCTGTGCCGACAGCCGGGTTTTGTTGCTGGCGTCGGAGACGCTGGAGATGGCGCGCGTCACCTCCTGCGAGGCGGCCTGCTGCTGGGTCATCGCCGCAGCAACGGCGGAGGACAGGGCGTCCAGCTCGCGGATCATGTCGATGATCGAGCGGATGGCTGTCATGGCGCCCGTGGTTTGGCTCTGCATGGCTTCGATCTGCGCACGGATCTGTTCCGTTTCGCGGCTTGTCTGCTCGGACAGACCCTTCACTTCTGCTGCCACGACGGCAAAGCCCCGGCCTAGCTCACCGGCGCGCGCCGCTTCGATGGTGGCGTTCAGAGCAAGCAGCTTTGTCTGATCGGCGATGGACTGGATGGTGCCCATGATGGTGCCGATGGATTCCGACGCACTCTTCAGTGCTTCGATCTGACCGGCGGTTGAATCCGCCTGTTCCGTTGCTGCCCGTGACTTCTGTGCCGCCGTCGTCATCCGGTAAGCAATTTCGGAGAACGAAGCCGCCATTTCCTCGGCCGCAGAGGATACGGATGTGGCCTGGCTCCCGGCAGCTTCAGCCGTATGCAGCATGCTGGCAGCAGTGCTGTCCAGCTCGCTGCCGATCTCGTTCATGGTCGTGACCACGCCGCTGATCTGCTCCGTCACGTGGCTCTGGTCGGTGATGATCGACCAGCTCAGCATCGGTCCCAGATAGCTGCCGTCCGTGTCCTGAATCGCCGATACATCCAGACGCAATGTCTCGGGGCCAACCTTGATGTTGGCACGCCAAGGCAGATTGGAGGGATCTGAGAGGATCTTGCGCTGATGGCCGGGGTGTTTGTGGAACACGTCGATGGAGCTGCCGAGCAGATCCTTCACCTTGACGGGGAGGTACTTTTCGACGGCCTCCAGGGTCTTGAGACTGGTCTGGTTGACGTAGTTGATCTCGAATGTTTTCGGGTCGCAGGTCATCACATTGATCGGCATCTTGTCGATCATCTGCAACAGGCGTTTGGTTTCTCTGTCTGCCTTGTACTGTTCGGTGACGATGCTCCAGACCAGGGAAGCCTTGGTGTAACGGCCTGCAGCGTCATAAATCGCCGAAATGTGCAGGTCGATGACCTCTTCGCCCAGCCTGATGCGGGCCTTGTGCGGCAGTTTTCCGGGGTCGCCAATGATCCGGCGCTGATGTTCCGGGTGCTTGTGGAACACGTCGATGCAAGTGCCGACGATCTTCGACGGATCGAGATTCAGGATATGTTTCAGCTTGTCCACCAGGCCGATCGAAGCCTTGTTGGCGTAGTCGATGCAGAAGCTCGAAAGATCACAGGTCATGACGGCAACAGGCAGATCGTCCAATGCCTGAAGGGCATCCCGGTTGATGCTGCGCTGCATGCTGCCAATGGAGAACAGGCTGGCCATCTGTGGGCACTCCGTTTGGTGTATGCATACGTTTTTCCACGTACTCATTACCTGAGGTTTAAGCTCACTCTGCGGCGCTTTTTCCAAAATGGAAAAATTAAAGTGCTGATATTGATCGTTATTTTGGTGATTACTGGTAATTGTTTCAGGTGCGCGCGCAGCTGTACTGGTGGGGCCTTGTCATTTCTGCCGCGTATATCCTTCTGGCCTGATCTACAAAAAAGTGGACGCAAGCCGCAGATCTGCGGTGCTTGGGCCTTGCGGCTGCTCTGTTGTCGGCTTAGGGTCCGCGCGCTCGAAATCACCATGTCTCCTATGGAGGACCCTCATGGGCTTTATTGCCGATGCTCTCTCGCGTGTGAAACCGTCCGCAACGATTGCGGTCACCAACAAGGCGCGTGAGCTGAAAGCCGCCGGCCGGGACGTTATCGGTCTTGGCGCTGGCGAACCGGACTTTGATACCCCGGAAAACATCAAGGCTGCGGCGATCAAGGCCATCAATGAGGGCAAGACCAAATACACTGCCGTGGACGGCATTCCCGAGCTGAAGGAGGCGATCTGCGCCAAGTTCAAGCGCGAGAACGGCCTCGCCTATACCCCGGCGCAAGTGACGGTCGGCACCGGCGGCAAGCAGGTGCTCTACAACGCCCTGATCGCCACCGTGAACCCCGGTGATGAGGTTCTGATCCCGACGCCGTACTGGGTGAGCTACCCGGACATGGTGGAGCTGGCTGGCGGCACGCCGGTGATCGTTGAGGCCGACAAGAAGACCTTCAAGATCACCGCCGAGGCTCTGGAAGCCGCGATCACGCCGAAGACCAAGTGGTTCATTTTCAACTCGCCGTCCAACCCCTCGGGTGCTGCCTATACGCGTGCCGAGCTGAAGGCGCTCACCGATGTGCTCGTCCGTCATCCGCATGTGTGGGTGATGAGCGACGACATGTATGAGCACCTTGTCTATGACAACTTCGAGTTCACCACCCCGGCGCAGGTCGAGCCATCGCTCTACGACCGCACGCTGACGGTGAACGGCGTCTCCAAGGCCTATGCCATGACCGGCTGGCGCATTGGTTATGCGGCGGGTCCCGTGCAGCTGATCAAGGCGATGGCAACGGTGCAGTCCCAGTCCACGTCCAACCCCAGCTCCATCGCCCAGTATGCGGCCGTGGAAGCGCTGAACGGGCCGCAGGACTTCATCCCGAAGAACAACGAGATCTTCAAGGCACGCCGTGATCTGGTGGTGTCGATGCTGAACCAGGCCAAGGGTCTGGTCTGCCCGGTTCCGGAAGGTGCGTTCTACGTATTCCCGTCCTGCGAAGGCTGCATCGGCAAGACCACGCCGTCCGGCAAGGTCATCGAGACCGATGAGGACTTCGTGACCGAGCTTCTGGAAGCCGAGGGCGTGGCCGTCGTGCAGGGCTCGGCCTTCGGACTTGGCCCGAACTTCCGCATCTCCTACGCCACCGCAACCGAAGCCCTGGAAGATGCCTGCCAGCGCATCCAGCGTTTCTGCGGAAACCTGCGTTGAGCCGTATCTGACGGTGCAAGTGAGTGAAGAACCCGCCGGTGAAAGCCGGCGGGTTTTTTGTTGTCAAAGTCCTCTCCACCACGCCGTCCGGGCGGCGGACAATAGGGGCCAGAGAGCGAGCTCACTTCGCCTTTGGTTTCCCATACACATCCCGGTATTCCGGATTGGTGGGGCAACCGGGCTGGATGCAGGGCTCGGCCAGTTCCTTCGCCCGTTCGCGGCGCTGTTCGGCTTCGCTCTGCTGGCGCCGGTCGAGGCCTTGCGTCTGCTGCTGCTGGCTCTTGTCCAGAAGCATGCGCCCGGCCAGGCCGCGCATGGAAGGAGCGGCGGCGGTGCCGTTGTCGCTGGAGCGGCGCAGGGCGGAGGTTTGCGCCTGAGCCTCGCCGCCTGGGCCGTATGGCAGCAGTATTGCAGCCAGAAGCAGGGCGGTTGCAACAAGGCCGGTACGCTGAGGGATCTGCATTCTGAATCCGGCCTTTCGCTGCGTTACCGGTTGTCTCTGGCCTTGTTGTGGCGTGCAGATGCGGCAGGGGCAAGGCCGTTTGATGCTGCAGTGCCGCACATCTTTTGCTTGCAAATGGCGGCTGTGCGGCGCGACGATGCCTTGACCGGCTCCGTGGCGGCGTCAAACGCGGACGGGGCTGCAATGCTCAAACGCCGCAGGGCAAGGCCCGGCGCCGGATTATCCGGCCAAGACGGCTCATGTCCCTGCTGCGGGTGGACGGCGCGCAGACGCGGCGTCATCTCCTGCCGCGATCCTCGCGCTGGCAACACAAGCCAACGGGAGACGGCAGCATGAGCGGCATTCAGGAAAGCACCAGCAGCGGTAGACGATCCGGCCCCCGCTGCATCGCGATTGTCGGGCCCTTCGGAAGCGGCAAGACAACCCTGATGGAAGCCATATTGGCGCGTACGGGGGCAATTTCCAGACAAGGCAGCCAGGCAGGCGGCAATATGACGGGCGATGCTTCGCCAGAGGCACGTGCCCATGGCATGAGCATTGAGATGAATATCGCCGGGACGGAGTATCTGGGGGATCACTATACCCTTCTCGACTGTCCCGGCTCGGTCGAGTTTCTGACGGAGACGGAAGGCGCCCTTTGCGGGGCGGATCTGGCGATCGTGGTGGCAGAAGCGGACGAGAAGAAAGTTCCCGCGCTGCAATTGATCCTCAAGATGCTGGAAGAGCGCGGTGTGCCGCGGCTCCTGTTCCTCAACAAAATCGACAAGGCCACGCAGCGCGTGCGCGATGTGCTGCAGCTGCTGCAGCCCGCCTCCAGCGTGCCACTGGTGTTGCGGCAGATTCCGATCTGGAAGAATGGCATTGCCGTAGGCTTCATTGATCTTGCCCTGGAGCGGGCCTTTGTCTACCGCGAACATGCTGAAAGTCTCGTGATCGACATGCCGGGCGATGAACTTGCCCGCGAGGTGGAAGCGCGCTTCTCCATGTTGGAGCGGCTGGCCGACCATGACGATGTGCTGATGGAGACCCTGCTTGAGGACATGGCGCCGGGCCGGGAACGGGTGTTCACAGATCTGGCCGAAGAAATGCGGCAGGGGCTGATATGCCCGGTGTTCATCGGCTCAGCAGAGCACGGTAACGGCATCCAGCGCCTGATGAAGGCTCTGCGTCACGAAGGGCCGGATGTTATGGCAACCCGGGCGCGGCTGGGCCTGAGCGCTTCCGTCGAGGCGGGTGTGGTGGTGAAGACGCTGCACACGCTGCATGGTGGCAAGCTGTCGGTGACGCGGGTGCTGGGTGGCACGGTCACCGAGGGGCATGGACTGCATCTGCCGGATGGCGAAACGGAGAAGCCGTCTGGCCTGCTTTCGGTCTTCGGCCAGCAGGCCAGCCGCCGGGGCGCGGCTGGTGAGGGCGAGACGGTGGCGCTGGCGAAGCTCGAGGGGGCGCAGACCGGCATGCTGCTGGGGTTGAAGGAGCCGATCCGCCAGTGGATGCCTTTCCGCCGGCCTGAGCCCGTGATGGGCCTTGCCATCTCCACAGCCGATCACAAGGACGACGTGAAGCTCTCCGCCGCCCTGCACAAGCTGACGGAAGAAGATCCAGCCCTGCATACACGGCTAAGTGAGGCGACCGGCGAGACCTTGCTGGAAGGGCAGGGGAGATGCACTTGCGCGTCGCGCTTGCCCGGCTGAAGGGCAAATATGGCCTGATGGTGGAGGCGCGCGCGCCGCAGATCGCCTACCGCGAGACGATCCGCAAGGGCACAAGCGTGCGCGGGCGGCACAAGAAACAGTCAGGCGGACACGGTCAGTTTGGCGATGTGGTGCTGGAGATCCATCCGCTCGGGCGCGGCGAGGGCTTTGTCTTCTCCGAGAAGATTACCGGCGGCGTGGTGCCACGCCAGTACATTGCTTCGGTGGAGGAGGGCGTGCGCGAGGCGCTCGGTCACGGTGCGCTGGGCTTCCCGCTTGTGGATATATCGGTTGTGCTGACGGACGGCTCCTATCATTCTGTCGACAGTTCCGATCAGGCCTTCCGCATGGCGGCGATCACGGCGATGCGGGAGGGGCTGCCGGAGTGCAGTCCGGTGCTGCTGGAGCCTATGGATGAGGTGGTCGTGGTGTGCCCGTCCGAAGCGACAGCACGCATCAACGCCATCATTCCTGCGCGGCGCGGCCAGATCCTCGGCTTTGATGCAAGGCCCGGCTGGGCCGGATGGGACGAGGTGCGCTGCCTGATGCCTCAGGCCGAACTGGACGGACTGATCGTGGAGCTGAGATCTGCCACGGCGGGGGCGGGCAGCTTCCACCGCCGCTTTGATCATCTGGCAGAGGTAACCGGCAAGCTCGCAGACCAGATACTTGCCCGTGAGCGCCAGAAGGCGGCATAAAGGAACTCTCCAGGCAGCACTTGTGGCTGCAGAAACAGGAGGGGAGAGGCCGGTACGGACGGGTGCCGGCCTCATCTTTTCCCGGCTGGCCCAAAGAGAGCTCAATCCTGCGTGTGTCAGGGCTCGCCGGATGTCACCAGAGCGTTATTTGCATCTTCAGGGTTTCAGGCGTCTTCTGTTGGCGCTGATCAGGAGGACAAGATGCACATTATCCGCAAGCCGGGCTGGGCTCTGCCCGAGCATATGGCTACACCGGAGCACCTGTTCTGGAACCGCCGCGCGGTTCTGGCGGGCATGGCAGGGGCGGGCGCGCTGGCGCTGGGCACAGGATTGCCATCTGGAGCAAGGGCGCAGGACGGCGCAGCAGACCCGAGCGCCAGCCTCTATCCGGTGAAGCGAAACGAGGCCTATACACTGGACCGTGCTCTCAGCCAGGAAAAGCACGTTACCAGCTTCAACAACTTCTATGAATTCGGCACAAGCAAGAGTATCGCCCGTGCGGCGCAGGCCCTGCCCATCCGTCCGTGGACGGTGACTATCGACGGCATGGTGGACAAGCCGCAGCAGATCGGCATTGATGACCTTCTGAAGGCCATGCCGCTGGAAGAGCGGCTCTACCGCTTCCGCTGCGTTGAAGCGTGGTCCATGGCCGTGCCCTGGTCCGGTTTCGCCCTGTCGGAACTGGTGAAGCTGGCGAGCCCCCAGGCGGGCGCCAAATACCTGCGCTTCGAGACCTTCCAGGACGCGAGCATCGCGCCGGGCCAGAACATGGTCTGGTATCCGTGGCCCTATGTGGAGGGCGTGACCATGGCTGAGGCCACCAACGAGCTGGCCTTCCTGGTGACCGGTGTCTATGGCAAGCCGTTGCCGAAGCAGAACGGCGCACCGCTGCGCCTCGCCCTGCCGTGGAAATATGGCTTCAAGTCCATCAAGAGCATCGTCCGCATCACCTTCACCGATGAGCGGCCGAAGACCATGTGGGAAGCGCTGGGTCCCACCGAGTATGGCTTCTGGGCCAACGTCAACCCGGATGTCGCTCATCCGCGCTGGAGCCAGGCGCAGGAAGACGTGCTTGGCACCGGCGAAACCGTTCCGACCCTGCTCTACAACGGCTATGTCGAGCAGGTGGCTGGCCTTTACAAGGGTATGGAAGGCGAGAAACTGTTCATGTGAGGCCGTCTGGTCTCACAGATGCAATATGGAAGGCTCCGGGGTATCTCCGGGGCCTTTTGCGTTCCGGCTGAGGCCTTTCCTGCGTCGCCCCGGCCAAGTGGAGCGCGAGCCGGGGCGACGCTGAGAGCGTGGCGCGGTTGCGTGTCCTTCTGCACCTCGACCGGCAAGGCAAAAAAGCCGGGTCAAAAGACCCGGCAGTTATTTTTGATTTTCCACAGCGTGGAAAATCACCTTCCAGAGGGGAACAGCTGGCTGAATTGGCGTCGCTGGGAGGAGAGTGCGACGCCGCAGAACCAACAGTGATGCTTATATGCAGTGCACAAGCTGATTAAACAAGTGGCACCTGTGCAGGTCAGCCATGCGTTTAAGGAATGACTAATATGTCAGCCCTGCACATTCTTGTCACAATTCAGCGGCAAGAATCAAATTTCTTGTTTCAATTCAGCGTCTTAATGTATGTTCTGTGTGAATTTTGACCTGATGGTCAGATTTTGCGCAGATTTAGAATATGCCCGATTTTTAGGCGAAATTACCCTGGCATACATTCTGATGCATGAGGTCATGGCTTGGCTGAGGCCATGGCTGGAGTTTGCCATCCCGAAAAACGTCTTGAAATCAGATGGATATGACTTCGGAAGGATGTTTTTGCGGTGCGGCATTCTGTCCTGCGCCGCCCGCGCTGGTCAGTAGGACCAGCGCTCTGCCTTGGCCAGCAGGAAATCGCGGAAGGCGGTGATACGCGCCGTGTTCTTCAGCTCTGACGGATAGACGAAATAGGTGTCGAAGCTGGGGATCTGGTCTTCCAGATGCGTCAGGATTTGCGTCACGCTGGTGTCGTTTTCAACGATGTAGTCCGGCAGGATGGCGACGCCGATGCCCTGATCCACGGCGCGCTTGATCGCCACCACATTGTTGACGCGCAGCACGATGCCGCGCGGCTCGCCCAGCGGGCGGTGAGCCGTCTCCAGCCAGTTCATGTCGCGCAGATAGGCAGGCGCGTGCTCGCCGAAGGTGATGATCCGGTGATTGTCCAGATCCTCGATTGTCTTCGGCGTGCCGTAACGCTTCAGATATTGCGGCGAAGCGTAGATGTGGAAGTGCACGGTGAAGAGCTTGCGCTGGATTAGGTCTGGCTGCGTCGGCTGGCGCAGGCGGATGGCCACATCTGCCTCGCGCATGCCAAGGTCCAGTTCCTCGTCATCGAAGATCAGCCGCAGTTCCATGTCCGGGTAGAGATCGATGAACTCGTTGATGCGCGAGGTCAGCCACGTGGAGCCGAGGCCCACCGTGGTGGTGATGCGCAGCACGCCGGAGGGTTTTTCGCGGCTGTCGGTGAGGCGCGTCTGCACGGCCTCCAGCTTCATCAGCACTTCGCGGGCCGTGCGGTAGAGGAGTTCACCCTGCTCTGTGAGCAGCAGGCCGCGCGCGTGGCGGTGGAACAGCGGGATGCCGAGATCCTGCTCGAGCGCGCTGACCTGACGGCTGACGGCGGACTGGCTCATGTTCAGGCTGTCGCCCGCATGCGTGAAGCTGCCTGCCTGTGCGGCGGCATGAAAAATGCGCAGCTTGTCCCAGTCCATCATGCGCCTGCTTCTCCTCTTCCGCCGCCCGTCCGTGGCGGGTCAGGCCGAATCTGGCCGCCTCAATCAGCCTTAGCTGCCTCAAGGGCATGTTCAGCCAGAAACTTCTCCGCTTCAAGGGCTGCCATGCAGCCCATGCCGGCAGCGGTGACCGCCTGGCGGTAGATGTCGTCGGTCACGTCACCGGCAGCAAAGACACCCGGCACGGAGGTGCGGGTGCTGTCGGCCTCGGTGAAGATGTAGTCGTTCGGCTTCAGCGTCAGCTGTCCCCGGAACAGATCGACTGACGGCGCATGCCCGATGGCAATGAAGACGCCGTCAGCGCTGAGTTCGTGCGTTTCGCCGGTCTTCACGTTCTTCAGGCGTGCGCCCGTGACGGCCTTGGGCATGCCGCCGCCCAGGATTTCGTCAATCACGCAGTCCCACACCACGTTGATCTTCGGATTGGCGAACAGCCGCTCCTGCAGGATGCGCTCGGAGCGGAAGCTGTCGCGGCGGTGCACGACCGTCACCTTGGAGGCCAGATTGGCCAGATAAAGCGCTTCCTCGACAGCCGTATTGCCGCCGCCGACCACGATCACTTCCTTCCCGCGATAGAAGAAGCCGTCGCAGGTGGCGCAGGCCGAAACGCCCGCACCCATGAAATCAACTTCCGACGGCAGCCCCAGCCAGCGCGCCTGCGCGCCGGTGGCGATGATGATGGCATCGGCCAGAAATTCGGTGCCGCCATCGGCAACGGCGCGGAAGGGGCGCTTCGACAGGTCCACCTCGGTGATGATGTCATGCACGATGCGCGTGCCGACATGCTCAGCCTGAAGTTGCATCTGCTCCATCAGCCAGGGGCCCTGAATGGGCTCGGCAAAGCCGGGGTAGTTCTCCACATCGGTAGTGATGGTCAGCTGGCCGCCCGGCTGGATGCCTGCCACGAGAACCGGCTCCAGCATGGCGCGTGCGGCATAGATGCCGGCGGTGTAGCCAGCCGGGCCCGAGCCAATGATGAGCAGCTTCACGTGTTCCGTCGCCATGTCCAGTTCCTTAAATCTCATGCCTTGCGCGAGGCCAGCTTCGCCCGAATGGCCGCAGCGATCTGCGGGGTGCTGTCCAGCGGCTCACAGGTAGTGGTTTTGAGAGGCCCCGGAAAGGGGTGAATGGCCCCAATCTGGCGCAATCCAGTCAAAAAACGGTCCAGCCGGTGGTGCCCGCCGGACGGCATGAACACATGCACAGGCCGCCCTGCCGCCAGCGCCTCACCCACCATGTTTGTGCTGTCGCCCGTGACCACGATGGTATCGGCCAGCGCCAGCATTGCCAGCAACGGGTTTTCACCGCTGCCGTCCCACAGGAAATGGTTTCCTGTTTCCGCGAGTTGCTCCAGCCGGTGGTTGAGGACAGGGGCGTGCGGCGTGAGGCGGTGATCATCAGGCTGCCGCCGCCCCTTGCCGCATCCGCCAGCCCATCGGCGAAGCTTGCGATGTCTTCGGCCGTGAAGGTGTGGTGCCGGCTGTTGCCGCCCACCAGCACCGCAATGCGCGGGGAGGGCAGACCGGCAAGGCGCGGGTCCGGTTGCGCCCTTGCTGCTGCCAGTTTCTCAGCCGAATGGCGGTGCGGCGCGGTTGGCGTCACCAGAACATTGGCGCCGCGCAGCCGGTCATGCTCACCCACCCAGATCAGGTCGGCAGTCTTCGTGCCCGTTCGCGGATCCTTGAGAAAGACGGTGAAGGTGCGCCCGCCGCTCAGCTTCTTCAGGCGGCGCAGATAGGGCACCGTGCGACGGCCGGAGGCGATGGCGATGTCCGGGTAGGGCGGCGCCAGCGGGCTGCCGGGCCGCGTTTCGGCTTCGCGCGGGTCAATCGGCCCCCAAGGCATGGCCCAGACGAAGGGCTTGCGCGGGGCAACGCGGCGGATCTGATAAGGCAGGCCAAGAGCCTCTGCGACGCCCATGCACTGGATTTCGTCGCCCGCCTTGCCGTCGGACAGAATCCAGATGCTCCGGTCATCCTCAGCTTTTGCGGTTTCTGGATCTTTCTTGAGCATGGGTGCTTTTGTTATAGTCTTGCGGAAATGAGCAAAAAATCATAAGCCGCAGGGTGTCGGATCTTGCGGCCACACAAGCACGGACTGACGGCTGGAACAAGGCCGGCTGGAACAAGGCCGGGGACGTGCCCTGTGAAACGGAACTTTGGGGCAGGCGGCCTTTTTGCCTTGCCCGCCGGGCGCCCGCCCGCACTGACTGGAGATTTCCTTGAAAGCACGGCTTGACGCGATCGACTGGCACATTCTGGACGAGCTGCAACAGGATGGCCGGATGACCAATGTGGAACTCGCCCGCCGTGTCGGCATCTCCGCGCCCCCGTGCCTGCGCCGGGTGCGCGCGCTGGAAGAGGCCGGGCTCATCCGTGGCTACCGCACGCTGCTGGACGAAAAGCAGCTCGGCTACGAGGTGACGGCCTTTGCCATGGTCGGCCTGCACAGCCAGACGGAAGCGGACCTCAACGGCTTCGAGGAGCGGGTCAACAGCTGGCCCATCGTGCGCGAGTGCTTCATGCTTTCGGGCGAGGTGGACTTCCTGCTGAAATGCGTCGCCCCCGACCTTCAGACCTTCCAGACCTTCATCATCCGCGAACTGACCGCCGCCCCCAACGTCGACAGCGTCCGCACCGCCCTCACTATCCGCCGCACCAAGGACGAGCCCACGGTGCCGATCGAGCGGTGAGGGCAGGCGGCCTATTGCTGAATAGGGCTGGTCTCTAGCTTCCGGGTGTTGCGGCTGATCCTGCAAGGATGCCGCCGTCGATCGTCAGCTCTGTGCCTGTCATGTAGGGGGCCTCGTCAGACGCAAGGAACACGGCGAGCGCCGCAACTTCCTCCGGTTGGCCGAAGCGCCGCAGCGGCGTATCGGCCACCATGGCAGCCTCTCGTTTTTCTCTGTCCGGCCCGTTGCCCAGCATTGGCTCCCACATGGGAGTCATGACGGCGGCAGGATGGATCGAGTTGCAGCGGATCTTCAGGCCCTGGCCGGCACAATAGAGCGCCACGCTCTTCGTGTGATTGCGTATGGCCGCCTTTGAAGAGGCGTAGGCGGCGGCCATCGGAATGCCGACCAGACCGGAGCGGGAGGAGATGTTGATGATCGACCCGGCGCCTTTCGCCCGCATGGCACGAATGGCATAGCGGCACCCTAGAAACGTGCCGTCGAGGTTGACCGCATGCACGGCTCTCCAGTCGGCAAGCTGCGCATGTTCAGGATCGTGCGCTGGCGGCGCGCCATTGGCCATGTCCTCAAAGCCGGTGACGCCTGCGTTGTTGACGAGAATGTCGAGTTCGGGGAACAGGCGCTCCGCCCGGCTCCAGTCCGCTTCAGAGGCCACGTCCAGATGACAGTATGTGCCGCCGATGGCCTCGGCTGTGGCTTCACCGCCTTCGTCGTTGATATCGGTCACAATGACGCTCGCGCCTTCATCGGCAAAGGCCATGGCAATGGCCGCACCAATACCGCGCGCCGCCCCCGTCACGAGAGCGCGCTTTCCAGAAAGTCTGGGCATGATAGTTCCTTGGATTCCAAAGTGAGGGTGTGTGGCCGCTGGTCATTCCAGCTCTCGATGAGCTTCTCTCATCAAGAGCGGCTAAAGCCCGTGCTGCGCTTGAGCAGCTTCAAAGCGTGATGCGTCAGTATCCAGGCTCTGGTCGAAAGCCAAGCCAGTGGCCACGGTTCGGCGAATATCCGGTTTACCGGTTGCGGTTGTCCATGTCCGTCACTCCTCAATGTAAGGCAAAGGGGTACCCAGCAGCAGGGGAGGGCGTCAAGGGCAGGACGGCTGGGGGCTTTCAGTGGGGGGCGTTTGTGGCGTTGGTGTGGTGTTATGTGGAGCTGAAATGAGTTGCGTCTATCGTAGATTGCATCTGCTACTGTCCGCCTCACTTAGGGGCCTAAGCCCATGCTGTCGGAGTTCTGTACGAAGCCAGATGGGTAAGAGATGCTGTCGATGCTCTTCATTGAGGCGCAAGGATCTCTGCCTAACGTCCTGTCCCGTCAAACACACAAACGGAGAAATTTTTCGTGCTATCCCTTTTAAAGCAAGGCGGGTCATCAAGCGGATGTTTTACAGGCCCAAGGAGTTCCGCTGAACCGCAATGCGTTGTGACTGGGTTGCTAAAAACTTCGTTACATGTCTCTGCCTCTAGGTGATCATATGATATTATTGTTCGCGTGAAAATTAGGAAGTAAATTGAAATATATAAGCAAAATTGAAGATCTAAATAGAAGATGCGAGCCAAGCATCAGCAAGATGACCGACTTTGAGGCTCTAGAGCACATCGGGCGATTGATCGACGATCTCGCATGACGAGAAGTTCGAGCGTGGTGCGAACCGTGCACTGTATTTGCTTGATGATCTTGAGAAGCGGTCTTTAGCTGAAGAGGATGCTGCTCTGGCTCAGTACTTTAGAGCTAACGCCTGGGCCGCTCTATCAGACATCCATGATGTTTCGCATTCGTGGTCATGGGAGATCAAAGAGCTTCAGGAACAGATGTTGGCGCTCGCAAAGGCGGTCAACCATCAAGGTTTTTCTAAACTTGATAAGTTGCGACGCTGTCAGATCCTAACCAACCGCGCAAATCTGCTCAATAGAGTTGGCCGATCGATCGATGCGATCGCTGAGTGGGACGATGCGCTCCGAATTATGCCGCAGTTCGCGATGGCGCTCGGGAATCGCGGTGCGGGGCTTCGAATTTATGCTAGTCTAGTAGACGATTCACATGAGCGTGCCATTTTGGCGCTTCATGCCTATGAGAGCTTTTGTGCGGCGATATCGCTAGATGCAGTTTACGACTCTCCGAATCCTGCGCCGATTATTGCGGAATTTCAGAACCGTGCCGACGCACTCGCTAAGAGTTTGAACGTCGATATGGTGCGGGAAATGCAGTGCCTTGATCAAGGTAAGCTCGGCCGATCAAGTGTAGAGCATACCTATCGGCAATGGTGCCTCGATAAGCGACTGTTTCTCTGCCCATTAAACGACCTTGGCCCGCATACTACCGCAGCTGTCGATAGTCTAACGTTGCCAGGAATCACGGAGCAGGGCGACGAGCGCCCCGGTGACTATTCACCACCACCTATCATTGGATTCTTTAATCAAATAAAGCAGGAGTATGTCTCAGCACGTTACATGCTGTTTGAAGGCCTAAGCAGTACAAGGGTCCATTTCTCCGATCGATGCGTTACGCTTACCGACACGCTCGATTACCCGCTCTATTCACTCGCAAGCGAGCGGATCAGGGCAGCATTCCGTATTGCCTATTCCCTCTTAGACAAGATTGCCTTCTTGGTCGATCGTTATTGGAAGCTTGGTAAGATTCCTGAGCATATTAGCTTTAAGAATGTTTGGATGATTGAGAGAAAATCACAGATTCTTCCGCAGTTCGAAAATTCTAAAAACTTGCCGCTTCAGGGGTTGTACTGGCTATCGAAGGAGTTGTTTGATGAGAATTTTAAAAAGACAACCTCTGCTGATGCGCAGGAGCTTCATGCGATTCGTAACGCTCTTGAACATACCTATCTGCGCGTTTTCGAGGGGTGGGCTGAGCCGTTTATGATAGGTACGCCGAGTGCCAGCGGCTTCGGCATTGCCATTGGAAGTGACGAGTTGGAGGCAAAGGCGATCCGGGTAATGCAGATTGCCAGATCCGCACTGTGCTATTTACTGTTTGCGATTGGCTACGAGGAACGAGAAAAGCGACGAGTTGAGCCTCACCGAGTTGTCGGTTCTTTTTCTCTGTATGGTATCAGAGACAAAAGGAAGCGCAGGTTTCTGGATTTGAGAAAATGATTTCTGCCTGAGATTGAATGTTTGAATTTTACCAAAACCTCCGATGCTGAATGGAGGACATGGACGATGGCGACGATGAATGTATCGCTTCCGGATCCGATGAAGGATTGGGTTGAAGCGCAGGCGGCGTCAGGGCGCTACAGCAATGCGAGCGATTATGTGCGGGACCTGATCCGGCGTGATCAGGAGCGTTGCGGCAAGATTGCCCATATGCAGATACTGGTAACGGAGGGCCTGGAAAGCGGCGTCAGCGGCCAGTCCATGGCCGATATCCTGAAAGCGGCGCGACGGCACGTCCAGACTGACCCGTCTTCGGATGGGATGTAAAATCGGGGCTCTGCGCAGCTGAGCGATGGCGCTTCGGCATTCTGAGGATGTCTTGCAGGCTTGTCTTCGCCCCCCCAAAAAAACGCCTGCGGCAGGCGTTGGCCTGAGATGGCTTGCATGGCACGCATTCCTCTCTTTCGTCATGGCCTGACGTATTCCAGCCATCTGCAAGCCTTTGATGTGTATAGGTCCTCGGCACAAGGCTGAGGATGACGGAGGAGAGTTGGCAGGTTTACCCCCAAACAAAAATGCCCGCGGCTGGCGCGGGCATTCTGGTCTTGCCGGGCGGGAGGGCCCGGAGGTTCGTTCTCTTGATCAAACCTCCTGAACAGCCCTCCTAATCAGGCGCGCTGAACAGGAGAGCCGGTCAGAGACGGATCAGAGGAACTGGACGTTCTCGATCTCGTAGGAGCGGGCGCCGCCGGGGGCGGCGACTTCGACGCTGTCGCCGATCGTCTTGCCGATGAGGGCGCGGGCGATCGGGGAGGAGATCGAGATCTTCCCCTGCTTCACGTCTGCTTCCACGTCGCCGACGATCATGTACTTCTTCTCTTCCTCGGTGTCCTCGTCGATGAGGGTGACCGTGGCACCAAACTTGACGGTGGTGCCGGAGAGCTTGGAGACGTCGATGATTTCAGCGCGGCTGAGCTTGTCTTCAAGCTCGGCGATGCGGCCCTCGTTGTGGCTCTGCGCTTCCTTGGCGGCGTGGTACTCGGCGTTTTCCGACAGGTCGCCGTGGGCGCGCGCTTCGGAAATGGCCTCGACGATCCGGGGCCGCTCGACCGACGTCCGCTCCTTCAATTCCACCTGCAGCATTGCGTAGCCGGCGGCGGTCATCGGGATCTTTTCCATTGGCCGTAGACCTTCTGGTTAAGTGGTCCGCTTGCGCGGACGAAACGTCAAAAACACAATCCAGCCGGACGTTTCACCGTCCGGCCGGAGTGCGGATGATACAGTTCTGGAGCGTCCTCCGCCCGGGTTCATGATCCGGCCAAGAGAAAACCGCTTCAGATGTAATGCTAAAAGCGCATTCTGATCGTGCGGGCCATGACGGCCCGCACGAGACTATGCTCTAGGCGAAGTAGGACTGCAAGGGCCTGACTTCAAGCCCCCGGTCTTGTAGGCTTCGATGCCCTTGGAAGCGGCCACGGCACCGGCCAGCGTCGTGTAATAGGGCACCTTCTGCAAGAGGGCTGCGCGGCGCATGGAGCGGCTGTCCGACATGGCCTGCATGCCGTCCGTGGTGTTGATCACCAGCTGGACCTCGCCGTTCTTGATCACGTCCACGATATGCGGGCGGCCTTCGGAAACCTTGTTGATCTTGGCGCAGGTGACGCCATGCTCCTCAAGGTAACGCTGGGTGCCGCTGGTGCCGATGATGCGGAAGCCGTTGGCCGCAAGGCGCTTCACCGCATCCAGCACGCCTGCCTTGTCCTGATCGCGCACGGAGACGAACACCGTGCCGCCCACCGGCACGCCCGTGCCGCCGCCGATCTGCGACTTGGCGAAGGCAGTGCCGAAGTTGGCGTCAAGGCCCATGACTTCGCCTGTGGAGCGCATTTCCGGGCCAAGGATGGTGTCGACACCCGGGAAGCGGGCGAAGGGGAACACGGCTTCCTTGACGGCCACGTGCTTCAGCGGCTTTTCGCTGAGGTTGAACGAGGCAAGGCTCTCACCGGCCATCACGCGGCTGGCGATCTTGGCCACCGGCACACCGATGGTCTTGGCGACGAAGGGCACCGTGCGCGAGGCGCGCGGGTTGACTTCGAGCACATAGATCTGGCCGTCGCGGATGGCGTACTGCACGTTCATCAGGCCGCCGACTTCGAGCGACTTGGCCAGGGCAACGGTCTGGCGCTTCAGCTCCTCGATCATTTCGGCCGAGAGCGTGTAGGGCGGCAGGGAGCAGGCGCTGTCGCCGGAGTGAATGCCGGCTTCCTCGATATGCTCCATGATGCCGCAGACGAACACGTCTTTGCCATCCGACAGGGCATCCACGTCCACTTCGATGGCGCCATCAAGATAGCGGTCGAACAGCAGCGGGTTGGTGCCGAGCAGGGTGTTGATCTGGCCGGTCTTGTCGTTCGGGTACTTGGCGCGGATTTCACCGGGCACCAGCTCCGGCAGGGTGCCGAGCAGGTAGGAGTTCAGCGATTCCTCATCGCGGATGATCTGCATCGCACGGCCGCCCAGCACGTAGGA
The DNA here is from genome assembly GCF_050510895.1 of Pannonibacter phragmitetus. Taxonomy (GTDB): domain Bacteria; phylum Pseudomonadota; class Alphaproteobacteria; order Rhizobiales; family Stappiaceae; genus Pannonibacter; species Pannonibacter phragmitetus_B. Next base: position 893,150 of record NZ_JBNINT010000001.1, read on the forward strand.
CGGGCGCACCACCAGCGGCAGGCCAAGCTGGCTGGCGATGAGGCGGCCCTGCTCGACGGAATAGGCGATGCCGTTCTGCGGCTGCTTCAGGCCGATCTTGGTCAGCAGGCGCTGGAAGCGGTCGCGGTCTTCGGCCAGGTCAATCATGTCCGGCGAGGTGCCGAGGATCGGCACATTGGCCTTGACGAGCGCCTGCGCCAGCTTCAGCGGGGTCTGGCCGCCGAACTGGACGATGACGCCGTGCAGCGTGCCATTTTCCTGCTCGGTACGGATGATCTCCAGCACGTCTTCTGCCGTCAGCGGCTCGAAGTAGAGCCGGTCGGAGGTGTCGTAGTCGGTGGACACGGTCTCCGGGTTGCAGTTGACCATGATGGTCTCATAGCCCGCCTCCTGCAGCGCGAAGGCCGCATGGCAGCAGCAATAGTCGAACTCGATGCCCTGGCCGATACGGTTCGGGCCGCCACCGAGGATGACCACCTTCTTCTTGTCCGAGGGGCGGGCTTCGCTGGCCAGCTCACCGGCAAAGGGCGTCTCGTAGGTGGAATACATGTAGGCGGTGGGCGAAGCGAATTCGGCCGCGCAGGTGTCGATGCGCTTGAACACCGGATGGACATCAAGGTCCGCACGCAGCTTCGCCACGTCCGCTTCGTCCTTGCCGGTCAGCGAAGCAAGGCGGGCGTCGGAGAAGCCCATGCCCTTCAGCTTGCGCAGCATCACGGCATTGTCCGGCAGGCCGTTGGCGCGGACCTTTTCTTCCATGGCGATGATGCCGGCGAACTGCTCCAGGAACCAGGGGTCGATGCCGCAGATGCTGTAGATCTGGTCCAGCGGCGTGCCGAGGCGGATAGCCTGCGCCACGTTGAGCAGGCGCGTCGGCGTCGGCGTCGAGATGGCGGCACGGATCGCGTTCTTGTCATCGCCCTGGCCAAGGCCGGGGATTTCGACTTCATCAAGGCCGGTCAGGCCGGTCTCAAGGCCGCGCAGGGCCTTCTGCAGGCTTTCCGGGAAGGTGCGGCCGATGGCCATCACTTCACCCACGGACTTCATGGCCGTGGTCAGCACCGGATCGGAGCCCGGGAACTTCTCGAAGGCAAAACGCGGGATCTTGGTGACGATATAGTCGATGGACGGCTCGAAAGAGGCCGGGGTGGCGCCGCCGGTGATGTCGTTCTCCAGCTCGTCCAGCGTGTAGCCGACGGCCAGCTTGGCCGCGATCTTGGCAATCGGGAAGCCGGTTGCCTTCGATGCCAGCGCCGAGGAGCGCGACACGCGCGGGTTCATCTCGATGACGACAAGGCGGCCGTTTTCAGGGTTGACGGCGAACTGCACGTTGGAGCCGCCGGTCTCCACGCCGATCTCGCGCAGCACCGCAATCGAGGCGTCGCGCATGATCTGGTATTCCTTGTCGGTCAGCGTCAGCGCCGGCGCGACGGTGATCGAGTCACCCGTGTGCACACCCATCGGGTCGATGTTCTCGATGGAGCAGATGATGATGCAGTTGTCCGCCTTGTCGCGGACCACTTCCATCTCGTACTCCTTCCAGCCCAGCAGGCTCTCGTCGATGAGGATCTGGCCAACCGGCGAGGCGTCGATGCCGGAGCGGGCGATCGTCTCGAATTCTTCGCGGTTATAGGCCACGCCGCCACCGGTGCCGCCAAGGGTGAAGGCCGGGCGGATGATGGCCGGCAGGCCGATCTCGTCCAGCGCCTTCATGGCTTCCATGAAGCCTGCGTTGCGGTCGTAACCGGTGATCTTGCCGTTGGCATCGCGGATGGCCGGGGAAGAGGCAATCGAGGCGCGCGGGTTCTCAAGCCCGATGACATCCATCGCAGCGCGGAACTTCTCGCGGTCTTCAGCCTTCTCGATCACATCAGCACGGGCGCCGATCATTTCCACGCCGAACTTTTCCAGCACGCCTTCGCGCTCAAGGTCCAGCGCGCAGTTGAGCGCGGTCTGGCCGCCCATGGTCGGGAGCAGCGCGTCGGGGCGCTCCTTTTCGATGATGCGGGCAACGACTTCCGGAGTGATGGGCTCAATGTACGTCGCGTCTGCCAGATCCGGGTCGGTCATGATCGTCGCCGGATTGGAGTTCACGAGGATGATTCGATACCCTTCCTCGCGCAAGGCCTTGCAGGCTTGCGTGCCCGAATAATCGAATTCACAGGCCTGACCGATAACAATCGGACCTGCGCCAATGATCAGGATGGAGGAAATGTCTGTGCGTTTGGGCATCGTGGCTCGCATCGGCCCGCCGCCGCGCTCTCTCGCGCGTGCGCCTAGGCTCGTCCTTGAGGAATGACACTGGTGGCTGAGCGCGCCTTATAGGCAATAAAGGCGAAGGATGAAACCCCGGATCGCCGTCAATCGAGCGCTTTTGCGTTTCCGTCTTCTTCCGGTACGGGAAGTGGCGGCGCCATGCGCGTGTTCTGGCCATCAAAATCGCCGATCCCGGCTTGCAGAGCATAGCAGGCGAGGCGGACGTATTTGGGGATTTCGACTGGCCGTCCGTCGCGGTGCCCCTTTTCATAATACTGGATCATCCGCTTTTTCAGACCCAGACGTTCCGCAGCATCCTTCTGCTTGAGGCCGAGCGCGCGCCGCCAGCTGCGGAACTGCTCCGGTGTCATGCCTGCCGTCTTCTTGCCGCTCATCGCTGCTACCTTGTGAAAGCCATCTGTCTGTCAGGCGGATAGCGCACCTGGTGCGCCCAAGAAAGCCTTCCATTGCGTCTGCCTCGCAGATTTCCGCTTGTCACCGGAGCGCAGGTCAGAGTGGGAGGGGGCTTCGGGGGCCATGTGCACATCTTATGCGAGTTAGTTCTCTTTCACGCACCTGTAAAAACTGCGTCTAACCTTTTTCAGAGGTGGTTAGCAGAAGGTAAAATACAATTGAGACAAATGATGAAGAAATTTCTTTCGAATTGGTAAGGTTAATATATGACCTAGCGTGATATCTTGTTTTCAAGGTTCTCGTCCGGGCGCATTGGTGATTATACAGAGGCCCTTCCGGGAAAGATTCTTGCTGGAAATTCATGGATCTGGCTCGGGTTACACTACTGAAATGTATAGACATGCTGCGCGAGGAAAAGTTGGGGTCTTCATCCGGAGTGGCAGAAGTTGCCGGGCAGATCATTGAACCGCTTGCGCGGCACCTGGAGCGCAATGGCCTTTCGATAGAAGAGGTGGCGCGCAAGGCTGGCGTCATGCTGCCGCCTGCCGAAGGACGTTACGAGCGCTACCTTCCGATGAATGACGTCGCTTGTCTTCTCCAACAGGCGGGTAAGCTGCTGGATGATCCGCTGATCGGCTTGAGGTCTTCCGTCATGGAGCCGGTCGTTCCGACCCATGCGCTTGTTCTTGCCTTGCCTTATGCGCCGACATTGCGCCGTCTCTTCGAGGTGTTTGAGGAGGCTCATGCATCGATTGTTGACCTTGAGGCTTGTGAGGTCCGGCAGGTTTCCGGCCGGCTTGAGGTGATCTGGCGCCATGTTCCCCGGGTTGTGCTGCGCGATCAGCTGAATGATTGCATCGCCATGCTGACGTGCATGTTCCTGTCCTTGGCGGCTGGGCCAGACTGCTTCAAGAATGTTGTGGTGCGCCTGGAACGGGAAAGGCCGGAGGATGCGCGGCTGCACCGGCAGTGTTTCGGGCCAAATGTGCAATTTGACCAGAATCACTCGGCGATCAGCCTGCCGGTAGAGCTGGCTGACAAACCGCTGCCGGGGGCGTATCCGATTCTCTTTGAGTCCCTGGTAGAGCTGGCTATGCGGCGGCTTGCGGATCGTGGACGGCTGTCAGGTATTACCGCGCTGGTCAGTGAGGAAATTGCCCGCCGTGTCGGAGAGAAGGACCTTTCTCTTGAAAGTGTTGCGCGTGCTGTTGGCGTCAGTGGCCGTGTGCTGCAGCGCAGGCTGAGCGAGCAGGGGGTTACCTTCCACGAGTTGCATGATGATGTTCGCCGTGGAATTGCAGCAGATCTTCTGCGCACGACCGGCTTGCCAATTTCAGAAGTTTCGTTCCGTCTTGGTTTCTCGGCCGTGGGCAATTTTACCCGCGCTGCCAAACGCTGGTTTGGCATGACCCCGAGCGAGTGGCGCAGGACTGAAGCGCGCCGCTGACTGGCTGAAAGATTGTCAATGGCTGCCGCGGTCTCTCAGTCGAGGCGCGACAGGTATTGCCTCGCAGCGTTTGAGCGCCCTGCGAAGATGCATGGCTGGCCCGGCAAAACCGGATGTTCCGGCACCTGCGTGTATGCCTCAGAGGCAGATACACGCGCAGTTTGCTCTTCCATCAAACATTCAAGATTAGGCAAGTAACGAATCGATCCGGCTTTATTTTTCGGGCCACTCAATGCTGCGTGGGGGCTGAAAACTACTTTCTGCACATCCAGGCTGCAGGATCCTCTCTCATTCTGGTTGTGTGATATTGGGCAATAACTGGACACTTTCAGTAAGGTTTAGTGCCTTTTGGTCCATAAGGATTAGATATTTATATCAATGATATCGCGGTCTGTTGTGGCTGTTTCCGTCTTCAGTTTCTTGTTGTTTTGTTATGTAGTCTTTATATATCTATATTGATAATTCGTAAATCTCATTTATCAATTAATTGTATTTTATATATTCTTTGTTGTTTATTCATTTGTGATCGTAATTCTCCAATTTTTCCTATTTTTTATTGTTGGCCCTGACGTTTCTTTGCAGAATTAAAGTGCAGGGTGATCGAAAAATGGCGTCATATGAGAAGGTGGATACGTGAAATGGGTGGCATATTAGTGCCCGTGACGTAAATGAGCGTTGTGTTTGCGGTGCCTTTTAGGGGCGTCTCGTTGCGCAGTGCGAAATGCGGAAAGTGCTCCCAAAGATCCGGGTCTCCAAGGTGGGAGGTGGCCGGGATCTGCTCTGGCGCATTCATTTGTCACGCCCTGTTCAACCACCAGGCTAGAAAACGATGAACAGCTTAGCACCCAATATGGTCGTCATTCCGGATATTGCAGGTCCGGTTGTGGATGAAGGCGGCGAGCCGAAACTCCTTGCGATCTCCGAAATGTCGGAGAATTTCGGCGTGACGCTCCGGACCCTGCGTTTCTACGAGGAAAAGGGCCTCATCAATCCGGTGCGTAAAGGTGCGCGCCGTTTCTATTCCGCCCGTGATGTGGGCCGGATGCGCGTCATCCTTCAGGCCAAGAAGATTGGCCTGACCCTGACCGAAATTCGCCGCGTTCTGAAGCTCGTTGAAAGCAACACGCCCCGCCGCAGCCAGCTGGAAGAGCTGCGCGGCATCTGTGCGGGTCAGCAGGACATGCTGCGTGAACAGCATGCGCTGCTGCAGGAGCAAGTTGCGGAAGTCGATCACGTAATGCAGTCCCTCGACCGGCTGATTGCCGTATCCTGAGTCCTGCATCGCAGATATTGAAGACCGGAGTCCGGACGGCAGGCCGGGCTCCGTTTCTTTTGTGTTCTGTTTGCATCTGACAACAGCGTGACTTGCGCTGCACCTGACAAAACGCCCCGGAAGCGTAATGCTTGCCGGGGCGTTTATTTGCCGTAGCTGTGTGCTGTCAGCGTATCAGGCGCTTGCCTGCTTTGCCTCACGCATCACTTCGGTGAAGCGCTGGAACAGGTAGTGGCTGTCACGCGGGCCAGGAGAGGCTTCCGGGTGATACTGCACCGAGAACACGGGCTTGCCCTTGAGGCGAATGCCGCAGTTGGTGCCGTCAAACAGGGAGACATGGGTCTCTTCCACGGTGTCCGGCAGGCTTTCCTTGTCCACGGCAAAGCCATGGTTCATGGAGGTGATTTCCACCTTGCCCGTGGTGTGGTCGAAGACGGGATGGTTCGCACCGTGATGGCCCTGATGCATCTTCACGGTCTTGCCGCCGAGCGCCAGCGCCAGCATCTGATGGCCGAGACAGATGCCGAAGACCGGCAGCCCCTTGTTCACCAGCGCCTGAATGGTGGCGACGGAATAGGTGCCAGTGGCCGCCGGATCGCCGGGGCCATTGGACAGGAACACCCCGTCCGGGTTCATGGCGAGGATCTCGTCTGCCGGAGTCTCGGCCGGAACAACGGTCACCTTGCAGCCCGCATCGGCCAGAAGGCGCAGAATGTTGCGCTTCACGCCGTAGTCGATGGCGACGACATTGAATTCCTTGTCCTGCTGCTCGCCGTAGCCTTCTTCCCAGACCCAGGGGGTCTGGGTCCAGCTCTGGCTCTGGCCACTGGTCACGTCCCTGGCAAGGTCCATGCCTTCGAGGCCCGGCCAGGCAGCGGCCTTGGCTTTCAGCGCGTCGATGTCGAACTTGCCATCGGGATGATAGGCAATGACCGCATTCGGCACACCGAGGTCGCGGATGCGGGCGGTCAGGGCGCGGGTGTCGATACCGCTGATCCCGATGATGCCGCGTGCCTTCAGCCACTCGTCAAAGCGGCGGACGGAGCGGTAGTTGGACGGGGAGGTGACATCGGCCTTCAGCACCGTGCCACGCACGCCAGAGGCGGACGCCATGTTCAGCGTCTCGATATCGTCCTCGTTCGCACCCACGTTGCCCACATGCGGGAAGGTGAAGGTTACGATCTGGCCGGCGTAGGAGGGGTCGGTCAGGATTTCCTGGTAGCCGGTGATGGCGGTGTTGAAGCAGACTTCTGCAACGGCCTCACCTTCGGCCCCAAGGCCCTGGCCCTCGATCACGGTGCCATCGGACAGCACCAGAAGTGCGGTGGCAGGCGGTATGGCCCACGCGTCTGCAGTCGCGGTCGTCATGTCTTGCAATCTCGGTGTTGTTGGTGACATCATGGGCACCGAACGCCCGGATATGCCGAACCCGAGCCAGGCGCTAGCCCCGTGCTTCAAGCGCGGGAATGTAGGGGAAGCGCCCCGGCAGGTCAACATTGGTGTTCGGGAATAAAAAGACCTTGAATCAAGGGCTTGTTCGCTTGGTACATTGCATGTGGGCAAATGGCCGGGTAAGAGGGCGTCTTTCAGCGGTCATATTCGTGGTTATTAGGGGCAAGACATGCGCGAAGACATCAGTGCGTCCTTGAAGGATGCGCTTGAGGCCGGCGACAAACGCCGCGCTGCCACCCTCCGCCTCATCCTGACTGCCATCAAGGATCGTGAGGCCGCTGCACGTGACAGCGGCCGTGACGGAATCACTGATGAAGAGGTGCATCAGTTTCTCAAGCGGATGCTGGCGCAGCGCGAGGAATCCCGTCAGGCCTATGAAGAGGCCGGACAGGTGGACCTGGCCGTTCAGGAAGAGGAAGAAAGCCAGATCATCCGCGAATTTCTGCCTCGCCAGATGGGCGAGGATGAAATGCGCCGTATCTGCGCTGAAACCATCTCGGATATTGAGGCGCAGGGGCTGCGTGACATTGGCCGCTGCATGAACTCCCTCAAGGAGCGCTATCCGGGCCAGATGGACTTCGTGCAAGCCTCCTGCCTGGTGAAGGATCTGCTGCGCACCCGGCCCGGAGACAGCTGAGGCGCACCGGGCAAGGCTGTTAAAGACTGCCCGCTCACCCCGGTTTGCGGGGATGCCCTTGCAGGTGGCGCCCTCGCGCTTTAAGTCACTGCTTCCCTCAACGGGGCACTCAAGGCTAATGTAATCCACTTGCCGCCATGGCCGGATGCCTCCGGCCCTGCGGGCCATTCCCGGCTTCCGGACAGGTTTCATGCGTTTCGACAACCGGCTACTGGACGAAATCAAGGCACGGCTGAGCCTTTCGGACATCGTGGGCCGGCGTGTGAGCTGGGACCGGCGCAAGACGCAGCCGGGGCGGGGAGACTTCTGGGCTTGCTGCCCCTTTCATCAGGAAAAATCGCCCAGCTTTCACGTCGATGACCGGCGCGGGCGCTACAAGTGCTTCGGCTGCGGCGCATCGGGCGATCACTTCCGCTTTCTGACGGATACGGAGGGCCTGAGTTTTCCCGAAGCGGTGGAGCGGCTGGCGGAGCAGGCCGGCGTTGCGCTTCCCGTTGCTGATCCGAAGATTGCCCGGCAGGAGCGCAAGAAGGCCGGTCTTGCGGAAGTCTGCGAAATGGCGGCGCAGTTTTTCCAGATGGAGTTTTGTGGCCCGCGCGGTCAGACGGCCCGCGCTTATGTGCAGCGCCGTCAGCTCAGTGCCGAGACCCTGAACGAGTTCCGCTTTGGCTTCGCGCCCGATACCCGCGACAGCCTGAAACACTATCTGACGGACAAGGGTGTCGAGGAGGCGGTGATGGTGGAGGCCGGTCTGGTGATCAAGCCGGACGATGGCCGCCCCTCCTATGACCGCTTCCGCGGGCGGCTGATGATCCCGATCCATGATGAGCGTGGCCGTGTCGTCGCTTTCGGCGGGCGTACTCTCGACCCCGATGGCCAGCCGAAATATCTCAACTCGCCGGAAACGCCGCTCTTCCACAAGGGCGTCATGCTGTTCAACGCCCACCGGGCGCGCGAGCCTGCGTTCAAGAGCGGGCAGGCCTTTGTCGTGGAGGGCTACCTCGATGCCATCGCCCTGTGGCAGGCGGGCCTGCGCCATGTGGTGGCGACCCTTGGCACGGCTTTCACCGAGGATCAGGTGCTGCGGCTGTGGAAGCTGGCGGCTGAGCCCGTCGTTTGCTTTGACGGTGATGCGGCGGGCATTTCCGCGGCGCACCGGGCGATTGACCGGATCTTGCCGGTGCTGCGCAGCGGCCATTCCTTCCAGTTCTGCTTCCTGCCGGACGGGCAGGACCCGGACGACCTGATCAAGGCACGCGGAATTGCCGGGTTCCATGAGGAGGCCGCCAAGGCGCAGCCCTTGTTCGAGGCAGTCTGGGAGCGCGAGATCAGCACCGCCAATCTGGACACGCCGGAACGCAAGGCTGCACTGGAAAAGCGTTTCGAGGATCTGATCGGCACCATCGCCGACGAGCGGGTGCGCAAGCGCTATCAGCTGGATTTCCGCCTGCGCCTTTCGAACCTGTTCTACGAGCATTCCCGCCGCCAGCGCAGCGCGGCTCAGGGCCAGCGGCAGAGTTGGGGACAGGGCGCAGAGCGCGGACGCGGGCGGCCGGGGAAGCCGCCGTTGCCTTGCAGCTTCTGACGCGCGGGCCGGGCGGTGAGGCCATCACTGCGCCGCAGGGGCCGCTGTTCGGCACAGAGCGTCTGGTCTGCGGGATGTGCGTGAAATTCCCCGACCTGCTCGACAAACACATCGAGCGGGTTGCCAGCCTTCCCTTTGCCGATCCGCTGCATGCGGGCTTCCGCAATGCACTGTGCCGCGTGGCACGTGACTTCAACAGCCTGACCGCAGCGCAGCTGGCTGAAGGTGTCGATGACAGCTTCTACAAGATCCTGCATGAGGTGATGACGGCGGACGAGGCGGGCGCGCAGAAGCACGGTGACTTCTCCGGCCTCTTCCAGCGCTTTCCGCTGCTCAAGGCGACGCCGCCGGAAGATTTCATCGAAGCTGCCTTCCTGCACTTCCTTGACCAGATTGAGCTGATGGCGCTGGAACAGGAGCTGAAGCAGGAACTGGCTGCTGCCGAACACGCCTTTGACGAACTGGCCTGGAACCGTATCCGCGGCCTGACGCAAGACCTTTCCCGCCGGCGTGAGGAATGCGCCCGTGAGGAGGGTGAACTGGCTGAACGTGCGAAAAAATTGCGCCATGCAGGCCCTGCAATGGTGCCAGGCCATGGCAATCAGGCGGCTTCGTCCCCACATTAACCGCGAGGCAGGTCCTCGGGATGTGCCGTTGAACCCGGCAAAGGGCGGCATTCACGGTCCAGACTGCGTTCTGACTGTGGCTATTTCGCGAATCACATTGACGATTCGCGAATCACACTTGCGAATCGGTGGCGTCGAGCTAAATAGGGGAATTCAGGCAGCCCACAGCGTTCATGATGGCAAGAGCCACGAGCGGAACATTCAGTCGCGCTGCATATCCTGAGGAATTGTCTGCCGGTCTGGCATTTGCCGGGGCGGTGTGGCGTCACTCGTCCGGTTTCCACCCTGCGGATGCAGGGCATTCCGGTACGGTTAAGTAGGACTTAAGGGACACCGATTTAAAAGCCGAATCATCGCAAGGTCTTCGAGAGCTGCGCGTTCCCCGCGCGCCGGAAGGCAGTCTGATGGTTCGGATGTGGGCGAACAGCCGGGCACGGCGCCGCAGACATGCGGCGGTTCTGGAGCAGAATATGGTAGCGAAAGCGACGCAGACGGAAGAAACCCAGGAAGCGGCAGCAGAAGGTCAGGATGGCCCGCTGCTCGATCTTTCTGATGCTGCCGTCAAGCGAATGATCAAGGCCGCCAAGAAGCGCGGCTATGTCACCTATGACGAGCTGAATGAGGTGATGCCCTCCGAGCACGTGTCTTCCGAGCAGATCGAGGACACGATGGCCATGCTTTCGGACATGGGCATCAACGTGATCGACAGCGACGAAGTCGAAGAAGCCCAGACCGACGACGCGGAAGAGGGCGGCGAAATCGCCGTTGCCAGCCCGACGGCGATTGCCAAGGCCAGCTCCGGCCGCGAGCCAACCGACCGCACCGACGACCCGGTGCGCATGTACCTGCGCGAGATGGGCTCCGTTGAGCTTCTGTCCCGCGAGGGCGAAATCGCTATCGCCAAGCGCATCGAAGCTGGCCGCGAGGCCATGATCGCCGGGCTCTGCGAAAGCCCGCTGACCTTCCAGGCCATCATCATCTGGCGCGACGAGCTGAACGAAGGCAAGGTTCTGCTGCGCGACATCATCGACCTTGAAGCGACCTATGCCGGCCCGGATGCCCGTGGCGGCCCCGTGGCGGGCGAAGGAGAGGGCGACGAGGAAGAGGAAGGCGATGGCGAACCGCGCAGCCCGGCTGCCGGCAGCGCCCCGCGTGAGGAGGGCGCGCCTGAGGGACTGCCCGAGGAAGGCGAAGAGGAAGAGGACGAATTCGAGTCCAACGTCTCCTCTCTGCCATGGAAGCGGAACTGAAGCCAAAGGTTCTGGAAACCTTCGACAGCATCGCTGACAGCTACAAGAAGCTGCGCCGCCTGCAGGATCAGCTGGTGGAGAACAAGCTCTCCAACAAGACCCTGTCGCCGAGCCAGGAGCGCCGCTACAAGAAGATCCAGGAAGAGCTGGTCGCCGATGTGAAGAGCCTGTCGCTCAACCAGAACCGCATCGATGCGCTGGTCGAGCAGCTCTATGACATCAACAAGCGCCTGATGGGCTATGAAGGGCGTCTGCTGCGCCTTGCCGACAGCCATGGCGTGGACCGCACGGACTTCCTCAAGCAGTATCAGGGTGCCGAGCTGGACCCGAACTGGCTGCGCAAGGTGGCCAATCTTGCGACGCGCGGCTGGAAGAACTTTGTCGCCAAGGAAAAGGACATGATCCGCGAGCTGCGTCAGGAGATCCAGACGCTGGCAACGGAAACGGGTCTCGAGATCACCGAGTTCCGCAAGATCGTGTCCATGGTGCAGAAGGGCGAGCGTGAAGCGCGCATCGCCAAGAAGGAGATGGTGGAGGCCAACCTGCGCCTCGTGATCTCCATCGCCAAGAAATACACCAACCGCGGCCTGCAGTTCCTCGACCTGATCCAGGAAGGCAACATCGGCCTGATGAAGGCGGTGGACAAATTCGAGTACCGGCGCGGCTATAAGTTCTCCACCTATGCGACGTGGTGGATCCGGCAGGCGATCACCCGTTCGATCGCCGATCAGGCCCGTACCATCCGTATTCCGGTGCACATGATCGAGACGATCAACAAGATCGTGCGCACCTCGCGCCAGATGCTGCACGAGATCGGCCGCGAGCCGACCCCGGAAGAGCTGGCCGAAAAGCTGCAGATGCCGCTGGAAAAGGTCCGCAAGGTCCTGAAGATCGCCAAGGAGCCGATCTCGCTGGAAACCCCGATTGGCGACGAGGAGGATTCTCACCTCGGCGACTTCATCGAGGACAAGAACGCAGTTCTGCCCATCGATGCGGCTATCCAGTCGAACCTGCGCGAAACCACGACCCGCGTGCTCGCCTCGCTCACCCCGCGTGAAGAGCGCGTGCTGCGCATGCGCTTCGGCATCGGCATGAACACCGACCACACGCTGGAAGAAGTTGGCCAGCAGTTCTCGGTGACGCGTGAGCGTATCCGTCAGATCGAAGCCAAGGCCCTGCGCAAGCTCAAGCACCCGAGCCGCAGCCGCAAGCTCCGCTCCTTCCTCGACAGCTGAGGACGCGGCGGTTCAACAGAATGAAGAGAAGGCCGGAGCGGCAACGCTCCGGCCTTTTCCTGTTTATGCCGGATCGACCAGAAGGCGGACGAGGCGGCGTGTGAGCGGCAGGGCAATGAGCAGCGCCGGGAAGGCGATGACCCATGACAGCGCCCATGCGGAAGGCCAGTTCGACAGGAAGTCAGGCCCGAAGCCGAGGTTCTTCGCCGTTGCGACGGCAGACACAACCAGTGTCATGAGGATGGACAGGATAAACGGCATGAGGATGCCCGCGTAGCGGGCGGGAAAGCGCCTGAGCTGCATTCGAATTTCCTTTGCAGGGAAAAAGCCGCCGTGAGGGCATATAAAAATCGCATCACGAACCTTGTGCGTGAGCGCCCTTGCGGACGGCTTCAGGTCTGGATGCGTTGCCTCACGTAAACGCTTACGGCCGGAATGACGGCTCCTCTTGATAAGATGCCGAGCCGCCCTGCGCAAGCCCCCGCCGCCCTGCGCCCTTCGTCTCTCCATCTTCTATCCGCCCTTACCACACCTCACCATCGTCATCCCGGCTCAAGGCCAGGACGGCGTGAGGGGGTGGCATTGTTCTCATCCTTATCCTGATGCGGACGTCGGCTTCTTCCTCCCAAAAAGATGATCAATCCGCTCACACCATGCCTCCCTTTGCCTGCGGGAGCGGGTAGGAAGGGGGCATGGAGCAAGAGGTCAGGGCGGACAAGCTCACGGCAGACAAGGTCAGGGCCGACAGGGGCAGAGAGCGCAGGGCAGGTGCGGGCGGGCGTGAGGACCGGGACGGTCCTGCGCTGGCGCTGATGCTGTCGCTTGCCCTGCACGGACTGCTGGCGCTTGTGCTCTTCACCAATGTCAGTCTGCCGTTTCCGGACATGACGCCTGAGCCTGAGGTGGTGGAGGTGGCGCTGGTGCCCCCGCCGCAGGAGGAGGTGCAGCCCGAGCCGGAAACAACGCCAGAACCTGAGCCCGAACCGGAAGCTGCGCCGGAGCCTGAGGCCGCGCCTGAGCCGGAAGCGGCTGCCCCGGAACCAGAACCTGAGCCGGAACCTGAAGCGGTGCCAGAACCGGCCCCTGAAGAGGCTCCGGAAGAAGCGCAGGCGCAGCCAGAACCCGAACCAGAGCCTGAGCAGACACAGGTGGCCGAAGCGCCTTTGCCCGTGGTGCCGCAGCAGCCTTATCCGGTCTTGCAGCCGGTGACGGAGTTCGGCGAGGAGGACACCGGCCCCGAAGTGTCGCTGGATGGCTCTGCGGCGGAAGCGCCGGAAACCGAACCGGAGAGGCAAGGTGAGGCCGAGCCGCAGAACGGCCCTGAGGCTGAAAACCAGATGGCCGAAGAGACCGTAGACGAGGCAGAGACGGCGCCGGAAGCGGAAACTCAGGCAGCGGAGGCTGATGCGCTTGCAGAGCTTGCTGCGCAGGCGGAAGCCACCGCAGATGAAGCAGGGCTGGAACCCGCCCCAGCCGCTGAAGCACCGGCCGCTGCCGATGGGGAGCTGCCTTCTCTCGCGCCGGGTGAGGCCGAGGCGGCAGCAGACGATTTCGGCGCTGTCGGCCCGATCGTGGCACTGGCGGTACCCAAGCCCAAGCCTCCGGTGGGAGGCGGCAGAGCCGCCGGGCAGATTGTGGCGGGCGGTGTGCCGCTCAATATGGCGCGCCAGCTTTTCTCGACGCGCAGCAATGGCGGTGTGCGGGCCCAGACGGCCATACGCGGCATGCCTCGGGAGGAGAGGGCGGATGTGCTGTGCATGACCGAATTGCGCGCCCAGCTGCTCTTTTCCAATCCGCCACGCGTGCCTGAACTCTTGCCCTCGTTCCGGCTGGCGACGGGCAACGTGTTGCAGACGCCGCAGACGGCCTTCCGCGAGCGCGGCCAGTGGTACAATCTCGCTCTGCGCTGCGAGCTGGACGCTGGCATCACGCGGGTTGTCAGCTTTGCCTTTGAAGTGGGGGGCCTGTACCTCGCGCCGACTGGGCAAAGCGACGTCTGCCCGTTAATTGAGGGCAGTTGAGGCAGGGGACTGCTGTCAGACCACCAGCTTCACCGCCAACCCCGTCATCACCATGGCGATTAGCCCGTCCAGCACCTGCCAGGAGGCGGGCTTGGCAAAGAGCGGGCGCAGCAGCCTTGCGCCATAGCCGAGGGTGAAGAAGAACACGAGCGAACCGAGGCTGGCGCCGGCCGCAAAGGCCATCTCATGGCCGGGATAGTTGGTGGCGATGGATCCGATCAGGATCACCGTATCCAGATAGACATGCGGATTGAAAAAGGTGATGGCGAGCAGCGTGGCAATCGTCGCCCTCAGCGAGGCGCTTTGCCCGCCGCCTGCATCCAGCGCATTGCCGCCGCGCCAGGCAGAGCGCATGGACCTGAGCCCATACGCCAGCAGAAACGCTGCCCCGCCATAGCGCAGCACCGGCTCGATGCCCGGCAGCAGGGCGGAGATGGCCTTGAAGCTGGTGATGCCCAGTGTGATCAGAAAGACATCGCAGATGGCACAGGTGAGGCACACCCAGAATACATGCTGCCCCCTCAGTCCCTGACGCAGGACAAAGGCATTCTGCGCGCCGATGGCCACGATAAGGCCAAGGCAGAGTAAGAATCCGGCAAGGGCGGCGGTGAGCAAGGGAGGGCTCCGTGATGTGAGGCAATGTGCTGCGGTTTGACTACCGGTCTTCGAGAGATTAGAGAAATTAAAGTTTCTGATCTTGATGAAGAATGCCTAATGCGCCTTGAGGCAAGCCATCTGCAAGCGTTGGCCGCCGTGCTGCGGCTGGGCAGCTTTGAGAAGGCGGCACGTCAGCTCAATCTGACACCCTCCGCCGTGTCGCAGCGCATTCGTGCGCTGGAAGAGCGGCTTGGTACGGTGCTGGTGGTGCGCGGCCAGCCCTGCCTGCCGACGCCCGCTGGCCAGCGTCTTGCCCGGCATGCGGAGGACGTGGCGCTGCTGGAGCAGGGCTTGTGGCAGGACATCGGCAGCAGCCTGCCGGATGCGGAAGACAGCCCCATGCCGGGCGTGCGGGTGGCCGTCAACGCGGACAGCCTCGCCACTTGGTTCGTGGTGGCGATGCAAGGCGCAGGGGATCTGCTGTTCGATCTTCAGATCGATGATCAGGACCATAGCGCCGGCTGGCTGCGCCGGGGCGAGGTGCGGGCCGCCGTCAGCGCCGATCCGGCTCCGGTGCAGGGCTGCGATGTGGTACCGCTGGGCAGCCTGGTTTACCGGGCAACGGCAAGCGCGGCCTTCATGAGCCGCTGGTTTGCGCAAGGTGTGGATGTGCAGAGCCTCGCCCGCGCCCCTGCCATGATCTACAATCTGAAGGATGGGCTGCAGTCCGCCTGGGTGCGCCAGACCTTCGGTCAGGATGTGGTGATGCCTGCCCATTACATCGCCTCCACACATGCCTTCGTCGATGCGGCGGCCGCAGGCATTGGCTGGGGCATGAATCCGGAGCCTCTGGTGAGAGTGCACATGGCAGATGGACGCCTTGAGGAACTGGTGCCTGGAACGCCGCTTGCCGTGCCGCTCTACTGGCACATCAGCCGCTCCGCAGCTCCGGGTCTGCTGCGGCTGACGCAAGCCGTTCGTGCCGCTGCGGCAGATCGCCTTCTTGCTCCTGCCAAATAAAACATCTCGAAAAAGTGAACAGAATGCCGTTCAGGAATGCAATTGCATGCCGGATATGAAACGGTTATGCGTGATTCCAGAAGAATGGCCGGAAGCCGTTCATCAGATAAATACGAGGCATCCATGCGTTTTCTCACCAGCTTTTCGGCTGACTTTCTGAGCGCCCTGCGCATCATGTCGGGCCTGCTGTTTCTGCAGCACGGAACCACCAAGTTTCTCAGCATTCCTGCAACGCAGATGAGCGGCGTGTCGGTGACCACCCTTCCGGGTATGGCAGGCGTGATCGAACTGGTGGGCGGCGCCTTGCTGGTGCTGGGCCTCTTCACCCGCCCGGTTGCCTTCCTGGCCTCCGGCACCATGGCGGTGGCTTATTTCTTGGCGCACTACCCCAAGGGTTTCTATCCGCTCCTCAATGGTGGCGAACTGGCAGCGCTCTACTGCTTCGTCTTCCTCTATCTGGCGGCAGCAGGCGGCGGGCGCTGGAGCATCGACGCCATGCGGGGCGCACGTTAAGTCTCTCTCTCAAGACGGTTTTTGAACGCCGCAGCTCCACGCTGCGGCGTTTGCGTTTGTCCCCATCTTGCGCAACGCCTGACGATGCGCTCAGATGGATCAGTCGAATCCTGTCCCTATGAGTTTTGTCATGACATCAGCCCGCATTCAGACCGAAGCCCTGATCAGCGCCTACTATGCCGCTTTCAACAAGGGGGACACGGGCGCCATGCTGGATATGGTGAGCGAGGATGTGGCCCATGACGTCAACCAGGGCTCCCGCCGCACGGGCAAGAAGCTCTTTGCCGAGTTCAATGCCCACATGACCCGCTGCTACAGGGAAGACCTGACGGACATCGTTATCTTCGCCAGCGAGGACGGCACGCGTGCTGCGGCAGAGTTCATCGTCAACGGCACATATCTCAGCACCGATGAGGGCTTGCCGGAAGCTGCCGGCCAGACCTACCGCCTGCCGGCCGGCACTTTCTTCGACGTGAAGAACGGCAAGATCGCCCGCATTACCACCTATTACAATCTGGAAGACTGGATCGCCCAGGTCGGAGCCTGATCCGCGCCAGAGCCTCATCCCACACACAGACGTGCGGGCATGGGCCCGCAGGAGAGCGGTACCATGCATGTCATTATCGTTGGCGCCGGCATCACCGGTCTTTCCACGGCCTGGGCGCTGGTCAAGCGCGGGGTGGAGGTGACGCTGATCGAGCAGGGGCCGATCCCCAATCCGCTCTCCGCCTCCGGTGACCAGCACCGCATCATCCGCCGCGCTTATGGCGGGCAAGGCGGCTATCAGCGCCGTATCAGCGACGCCTATGCCGCATGGGACGAGATGTGGGACGATTTTGGCGCCCGCCACCTCGTCGACACCGGCTTCATGGTCATCTCGCAGGAAGAGGGTGACGAGGGCGAGGACTACTGGCGCGGCATGGTTGAGGCCGGTTACAGCCTTGACCAGATGAGCCCGCAAGAGGCAAGCGCCCTCTATCCGTTCCTCTCGCCCGAGGGGCTGCGTTTCGTGGCCGTGCATCCGGAAGGCGGCGTGCTGCTGTGCCAGAAGATTGCCGCTGACATGCGCGCCTTTCTGCTGGCGAAGGGCGCAAGGCTGCTGGAATATACGAAGGTGGTGGCGGTCGACCGGGCTGCTGGCCGGGTCACGCTGGAAAGCGGCGAAGACCTGACCGCTGACCGGGTGGTGATCAGCGCGGGTGCCTGGGTGCTGAAGCTGGCTCCGGAGCTTGCGGTTGATCTAGCTCCCTACCGCACGGCGGTCGTCTATCTGGAACCGCCCGCAGACCTGAAGGCTGCCTGGGAAGCTGCGCCCGTCATTCTCGATGTTGGTGGCAAGGTGGATGGCTATGTGCTGCCGCCGGTACCGGGCACGGGTCTGAAGTTTGGGGCCGGCATCCACAAAGTGAAGAACCCGGATGCGGATCAGAACCGGGGGATCGTGCCGGGCGAGGGCGAGCGGCTGCGCAATCACTTTGCTCCGCCCTTTGGACGCATCAGCGAATATCAGGTCACGGATGTGGTGACCTGCGCCTACACCTTCACGGCGGACAATCACTTCTTCGCCCGGGAGGATGGGCGCTCGGTCATCGTCTCCGCCTGCTCCGGACATGGCTACAAGTTCGGGGCCGTTGTCGGGCAGAAAATCGCCGAAGGGCTGATTTCGGGGGACGTGGATGGGGCGCGCATCTGGCTGGAAGCACGCGATTGATGCTGCCTGTCCGTATCGGGCTCCAGGTGAGGAAAGCCCTGCACCGGCCGCATGGCAGCTCTGCAAGGCAGATTTCACGTGGGCGGGGGCTTGATTTTGCCGTCCGCGCCCGCATCGTGTGACCATAAGAACAGACATAAATCATATGGGAGAGAAAATGCCGGTCACCGTGAAGAGCCTGACTGGAGGAGAACTTCAGGACGCATTGGACGATCTGGCGCGGCTTCGCATCGAAGTGTTCCGCGATTGGCCCTATCTCTACGATGGGTCTATGGACTATGAGCGCAGTTACATCAGCCGTTATGCTGGCACTCCGGGCGCGGTCATCGTTGCCGCGTTTGACGGGGAGCGTATCGTCGGGGCTGCCACTGGCGAACCACTGGCGCAGGAAGTGATCCAGTTCCGTCAGCCTTTCGAGGACCGGGGCCTGAATCTCAAGGAAATCTTCTACATGGCCGAATCCGTTCTGCTGCCGGAATACCGGGGGCAGGGCATCGGCCACCGCTTTTTTGACGAGCGCGAGGCTCATGCCCGCAAGCTCGGCTTTGCCAAGGCAAGCTTCTGTACCGTGGTGCGCCCGGCAGATCACCCAGCCCGTCCGGCAGACTACCGCCCGCTCGATGGCTTCTGGACCAAGCGGGGCTACAAGCCACTGGAAGGCGCCACGGTCTATTTCCCCTGGAAGGACATGGGCGATACGGAAGAGACCGAAAAGCCGATGCAGGTGTGGCTGCGTTATCTTTGACAAGGCGGCTCTCTGTTTGAGAGCGCCCCCAGAGCTGTCAGGATGGCAAGGTTCTGTTCAAGCAGAAATGGGGCTCCGGGGTGACCGGAGCCCCGCATTCATTCAGTCGACCAGTTCGTAAACGATGGTGACGCTCGCATAGAGCGTTTCCTCGCCCGCCATCACTGGCGCCGGAGCGGCGGCTGCTTCCATCGCCATGGCAGCCATGCGGTACCTCGGCTGAGGGCCGCCATCGCCGCTCTCGGACATGGACATCACGCGCCCCAGCTTCACGCCCGAAGCCTTTGCAAAGAGCTCTGCCTTGCGGCGGGCATCCGCAACGGCAGCTTCACGCGCCGCATCGCGCTTTTCATTGGAGCCGGTGACTTCGAAGCTGATGCCATTGATGGTGTTGGCGCCGGAGGTGACCATGGTGTCGAGCAGCGGCCCGAGGCGTTCCAGATCATTCACCCGCACGCTGACCGTGTTGGACACCTGATAGCCCTCGATCTTCGGCAGGCCAGAGGGAGCAGACTTGGAATAGTCGCCATAGCGCGGCTGGACCGAGAAGTTGCTGGTCTGGATGTCCTTGGCTTCAACGCCCGCATCCTTCAATGCCGCGAGTACGGCATTCAGCGCAGCGGAGTTGCTGGCCAGTGCATCGGCAGCAGTCTCTGCATCGGTGGTCACACCGCCCGAAAGGGTGGCCTTGTCCGGCACGGCGCTGATCGAGCCAAAGCCCTGGATCGTGATGAAGCGCTCGTTCTTGGCAGCTGCCTCCTGTGCGAAGGCCGGAGCGAGGGAGCTGCAAAAGCGGCAAGGCCCAGCGGCAGAACGAGTGCCAGCGCTGCTGCACGGGAGAAGGCAAGTGGTCGGGAAAGAGCGGGACGGTGAGGGCGTGAATGCAAGGTCATGGATGAAAAAATCCCTTGAGAACCAAAAGGCAAGCTGACACTTGCCCGCAAATGCGGCAGGCACAAGGCATGCCGTTGCACGTCTGTCCACTTGCCGGAACATTGCGGCCGGGTATTTCCGGCGGAAACATGCGCATATTCCGCTCTCAAGACACTTGCAGCCTCGGCCTGCGCTGGTATACCACACACCTGCCCGCACGACGGGCAAGGGCCTGTAGCTCAATGGTTAGAGCCGTCCGCTCATAACGGATTGGTTGGGGGTTCGAGTCCCTCCGGGCCCACCATTTTTTCAACGAAAATCGACGTTTGGTCTTGGGGTGCCTGTGCTGGCCGGATCGGCGTTTATGCGCGCCTTTGGTGCTTCGGCCATGTTCCGCTCAACTGCGGATTCAATTGGCTGCCAGCGTACCGGAGCGGCGGTGAGACCGCTCCGGCTGTTTGTCAGGCCGTTACCGCGGCTCGTTCATCAGGCCGCGTACAATCGAGTAGCAGGCGCCCAGAAGCACGATGGTGAATGGCAGGCCAGTAGAGACTGCCATCGCCTGCAAGGCCGCCAGACCGCCTCCAAGCAGGAGGGCGATGGCGAGAAAGCCTTCGAAGCTGGCCCAGAAGACGCGCTGCGGCGTGGGGGCATTCACCTTGCCGCCTGCGGCGATGGTGTCGATCACCAGACTGCCTGAATCCGACGAGGTGACGAAGAACACCACCACCAGAATGATCCCCACAAGCGAGGTCAGTCCGGTAAAGGGCAGCTGCGTCAGCATCTCGAACAGTTTCAGTTCCAGTGCCGCATCCTTGGCGCCGGTGAACCCTTCATGCACGATCTGGCTGATTGCAGTGCCACCCAGCGCCGTCATCCACAGGACCGACAGAATGGTCGGCACGATGAGCACCGCGATCAGGAACTCACGCACTGTGCGGCCACGGCTGACCCGGGCGATGAACATGCCGACAAAGGGAGACCAGCTGATCCACCAGGCCCAGTAGAACGCGGTCCAGCCAGAGGCGAAGTTGTGATCTTCGCGGGCGAATGGCATCGCCAGTGCCGGCAGATATTCACCATAGGACACCAGGTTCAGGAAGAAGTCCGATATGATCTGGGCTGTGGGACCAAAGGCAATGATGAAGATCAGAAGGATGGCAGCGAGCGCCATGTTGATCTCGGAAAGCCTTTTGACACCTGCATCAAGACCGGCAATCACCGAGAAAAGCGCAATGGCCGTGATGATGATGATCAGGGTTACAAGGGTGGGATCGTCAGTGGGAATGCCAAACAGGAAGTTCAGACCGGCTGCAGACTGCTGCGCGCCGATGCCCAGCGAGGTTGCAAGGCCGAAGATCGTGGCAAAGATGGCGAGAATGTCGATGACGTGTCCCGGCCAGCCCCACACCCTTTCGCCGAAGATCGGATAGAAACAGGAGCGCAGGGTCAGCGGCAGTCCCTTGTTATAGGCAAATAGCGACAGGGACAGCGCGACAACGGCATAAATGGCCCAGGGGTGCAGGCCCCAGTGGAAGATTGTGGCCGCCATGCCAAGACGGGCAGCTTCGGCCTCATTGCCTTGAGCGCCCTGAAGAGGGGCCCAGTCTGTCCGCAAGCCGTTTGCGTCAACTGTGATGCCACCCAACGCAGCTTCAAAGTGGCTGATGGGTTCTGACACGCCGTAGAACATCAGGCCGATGCCCATGCCTGCGGCAAACAGCATCGAGAACCAGCCGATATAGCTGTAGGAGGGGTGGCCTCGGGGCCGCCGAGGCGTACTTTGCCCAGCGGCGATACGATCAGGAACAGGCAAAGCAGGACAAAAATGTTGCCTGCAAGAAGGAAGAACCAGTCCAGGGAGCCGGTCAGCCAGTTACGAACACCGACGAATATGGGCTCCAGCTCGCTCTGATAAGCCAAAGTGAGGAATGTGAACGCCACAATGCCGAGAGCGGAAACGGTGAAAACCACCTGATGGATGTCGAATTCCAGTTTCCAAGAACTCGCGATATTGTCCTGACCAATTTCATAGTCTGTTTCAATGATCTCGGTCTTTCCCTCTGGCTCAGGGATAGGCTCACTTTCGGTTTGGGTGTCGATCTCGATTTCGTTGGCTGGCTTTTCTGTTTCTTCTGTCATCGTCTTCCTTCAGGTTTGGGCGTTATGACATGTGCCCTATCTTCCTCCGGGGTTCAGGAGATGTTTCAGTGTTTAACTTTACATCATATGACCAGACTTGTCATAGGTGCGTCTACGACAAATACGTCGGGATCAAGCTCTGCAGCGACCAGCCGCACATTGTCAGTCTTTAAAGCCCGCCCTGTGCTCATGCGGGAACAGGACACGCCGGTTGCGAAAGCAAACAGAGTTCGGGGAGCGCTTGTAGCAGACAGCTACTGGAGAGAATGCGCGAGGTTCCGTTAGGTTCCCGCTCAGGCTTGAGCTCGGAGCGGCTTCGGCAGCACTACGCAGCGGTTCTGCAGGTAGAGGCCTGCTCAATGTTTTCTGCCCCCGGGCCTCTCTGCAAGCTTCACAAGGGCGTCGGCCTGTCTTACGGTTGCGTTGCACCTTCGAGGGCAGGAGGGGTGCGGATGTGCCAGCCGGGGTCTTCAGTTTGCAGCAGCTTGATCTTTTGACCGCCAACGACCGCCCGGGGCATCACCCTCGTCCTGGTATACCGCCACCGCGAACCGGCGCAGTGATCACCCGGTGCTGGAAGGCTCCCTTCAGGCGGATGTGGTGGTGATTGGGGCGGGTTTCACCGGCCTCTCGGCGGCGCTTTCACTTGCACAGTCCGGCCACTCCGTTGTGGTGCTGGAGGCGAACCGCATCGGCTGGGGCGCTTCGGGGCGCAATGGCGGGCAGGTGGGCTCGGGCCAGCGGCTCGATCAGATCACGCTGGAGGACATGGTCGGCAAGTCCGGCGCCCGGCTGCTGTGGGATCTGGCCGAAGAATCCAAGGCCGTGGTGCAGGATCTGATCCGCGATCATGCCATTGACTGCGACTACCGGCCCGGCATCCTCTATGTGGATCACCGCCCTGACATAGCCAGGGACCATGCGGACTATGCCCGGCATCTGGAGCAGGTCTATGGCTATGAGGGCAACGAGGTGCTGGGGCGCGATGCAGTGCGCCAGAGGCTGGCGAGCCCGCTCTATCATGGTGGAATCCTCGACCGTGGGGCAGGGCACCTGCACCCGCTGAACTTTGCGCTGGGCATTGGCGCCGCGGCGGAGGCTGCCGGCGCGCGCATTTTCGAGCGCACCAAGGTGACCTCCTATACGGCAGGGCCCTCCCGCGTGGTCGTGAAGACAGAGGCCGGAGAGGTGACGGCCAGCCACATGGTGCTGGCCTGCAACGGCTATCTTGGCCAGCTGGAGCCGAAGGTTTCGGCCCGCGTTATGCCGATCAACAATTACATCATCGCTACGGAGCCGCTGGGGCCAGAACGGGCGCAATCGCTGATCCGTGACGGTGTCGCGGTGGCTGACAGCAAGTTCGTCATCAATTATTTCCGCATGAGCGCCGATCACAGGCTGCTGTTTGGCGGCGGCGAAAACTACGGCTACCGCTTTCCCTCCGACATTGCCGCCTTTGTGCGCAAGCCGATGAGCAAGGTGTTCCCGCAACTGGCGGACATTGGCATTGACTATGGCTGGGGTGGAACGCTGGCCATCACGCCCAAGCGCATGCCCTTCTTCGCAAGGCTTGCGCCCAATGTGATCACCGCCTCGGGCTATTCCGGCCATGGGGTGGCGATGGGCTGTCTCGCAGGACGTCTGATTGGCGAGGCCGTCAACGGACAGACCGGGCGCTTCGAGGTGTTCGAGCGGATCAAGGTGCCGTCCTTCCCCGGCGGCTCGCGCTTGCGCTTCCCGCTGCTGGTGCTGGCGATGACCTGGTTTTCCCTGCGTGACCGGCTGGGGTTCTGACCCATGCAGGCAGACGGCGGCGGACCAATCGGCAGTTACTGGGAAGACAGCGCTGCCGGTGCCTCACCGTATGCCCATGTAGACCCGGAGCTTGAAGAGGCGCTGGCGGTGGATGTGGCCGTTATCGGCGCTGGCTTTACCGGTCTCAATGCTGCCTTGCGGGCACAGGCGCTGGGCGCGTCCACCGTGGTGCTGGAGCGTCACCACGTGGGCTTTGGCGCCTCTGGCCGCAATGGCGGCTTCTGCTGCCTGGGCGGCTCCAAGCTCTCTCCCGAAGACATGGTGCAACGCTATGGCGCAAGGGAGGCCGAGCGCTTTTCGCAGATGCAGCGTGAGGCCATCGACCATGTGGCGGCACTTCTCGACGCACATTCCATCCACGCGGACCGCTCCGGCAGTGGTGAGGTGGTTCTGGCGCACAAGCGCTCCGCCCTGAAAGGGCTGGAAGAGGAAAGCGCCTTCGTCAACGCCCGCTTCGGCCTCGGCACCCAATTGCTGGATACTGCCGCGCTGGAGGCCATGGGGCTGAAGGCGGCCGGCACCTGCGGCGGGCTGTTCTATCCCCATGGCTTCGGCCTTCATCCGCTGAAATATGTGCAAGGCCTTGCAAGAGCCTTGCGGGAGGCGGGGCAGCCCATCTTTGCCCGCTCGCCGGTGACATCCATCCGCCCGGAACTGGGCCGCTGGCGGCTGGATACGCCGAAGGGCACCGTCCATGCCCGCCGCGTGATCCTTGCCAGTAACGGCTATACGGATGAAAGCCTCATGTACTGGCTGCAGGGGCGGCTGCTGCCGGTGCTGTCCAATGTCATGGTCACCCGGCCGCTGACGGATGAGGAAAAGCAGGCGCAGGGCTGGACCAATCCTGTCATGGCATCGGACGCCCGCACGCTGCTGCATTACTTCCGTCTGCTGCCGGACGGGCGGATGCTGTTCGGCATGCGCGGCGGCATCTTCGGCACAGCGATGGAAGAGGCGCGGCTGCGCCTGGCCATTCGTGAGGGCTTCGACCGCCTGTTCCCGGCGCTTGCCCATGTGGAGGCAACGCACCACTGGTCTGGCCGGGTGTGCCTGGCGCTGGATTTGAACCCCTACATCGGCCCCATTCCGCTCTGGCCCGGCGTCTTCGCCGCGCTTGCCTATCACGGCAATGGCGTTGCCATGGGCTCCTATGCCGGGGCGCTGGCGGCGGAACTGGCGCTGGAGGCCCGCTCCCCTGGCAGCTGCCGCTGCCGGTCCACACGCCCCTGCGCCGTTTTCCGCTGCCCGCCCTGCGCCGCCATTACCTGCAGGTCGCTTATTGGTGGTACGGGCTGAAGGACCGCTGGAGCTGAGGGCGGGGGATCAGCTCAGCAGCTTGCGGATGTCTTCCAGCGACGGGGCGACGAGATCAACAGGCCGGTTGCCCTCTTTGTCGCGGATGGTCTTGTTCGCGCCCCGGTCCAGCAGCAAGGCGATGTCTTTCGGTGATGTGGCGCTCTCGGCTGCCACATGCAGCATCGTTTGCCCGGCGTTGTCCGCCGCATTGATGGGCAGGCCGAGGCTGAGGAGATAATCGAGGAACGCGACTTCCTCCTTCCAGCTTGCCCGCACGCTGGTCATCCGGAACAGATTGTGCAGCAGTGTGCCGCCATCGGGCAGCCGCTCCTTGGGATCCAGCCCGTATCCGGCCATCAGCTTGAAGGTGTCGATGGTGGTGCAGTAGCACAGGCTGCTTTGGCCCCGGCTGTCCCGCTTTTTCGGGTCCGCCCCTACCACCAGCAGCGATTGTACGCGCTCGATGGAGCCCAGACGCGACAGGATCAGCGCCGATTGCAGCGGTGTTGAGCCGGTTTCTGCCGCATCCCGGGGTGTTTGCAGCGCGTTCACATCCGCGCCATGGGCGGCGAGCAGGCGGATCTTTTCCGGACTTCTTGCCCAGTGCAGCGCCGTGCCGCCGTGAATGTTGCGCGCATCCACGTCTGCGCCTGCCTTCAGCAGCAGTTCCGCAGCATCCGCATCTGCCTGCATCAGCATGGTGATGTCATTGTCCCAGCGCGCATCGGGGTCCGCGCCCGCTTTCAGCAGGGCCTCGACCATGTTCAGATAGGTTGGCCGGTCGAGCCAGAGCTTCACTTGCTCCTTGATGAGGTTGTCCTCGAAAGCATCGATCTTGCGCGGCTCCGGCGGCAGATCCGGGTTGCGGGCATGCGGGGCATATTCCTCGCGCAGCGAGGCCTCCAGCTCCTGTGGGGAGGCTGCCGTCATCCGCGAGCGGTTGACGATCAGCTGATGCAGCGGCCAGTAGCGGTCATCCTTCCAGCCGTTGACGCGGGCGCCCTTGGCGATCAGCCACTCCACAACCGGCAGGGACGAGCGGCTGACCGCATCACCCATCACCAGCCGCCGCGTGTTCAGCGTTGCCCCCGCCGCAAGCAGCACATCCGCCAGCGCGGTGTTCCCGGCCATGACGGCATAGTTCAGCGCGGTGGCAAATTCATCGCCCCAGTTCAATGTGTCTCTCAGCCAGTCACTGTTTGGCACCACATCGGGCCTTGCGCCATTGGAAAGCGCTCTCGTCACACCGGCAATGTTCTGTTCCCTTGCTGAATCCAGTAGGGCGCGCTCGGCCGGTGTTTCCTCCACAATGGCCGGCGGCGGCATGTCCGCGCCTACCTCGGCGGGGTCTTTCTCCAGCCACTCCAGCCAGGCCTTGCCGCCGGGGCTGTCTGCCGTGAGATAGTAGGTGCGGGCTGCCTCGTCATACTGGCCGAAGGCCATCCACGAGGCCCACTCAGTCCCGGCAAAGCCAAGCTTCGACATGTGCGTGATGAAGGTGATCAGGTCCGGAGCCAGCGCCAGCCCGTGCAGCATCTCCAGCTCATGGCTGAAATAGCGCACCGGCTGCGGGCCGTCAGGCTGCAACATGTCGATGGTCACCATGTCGCCATTGACGAGGTTATAGAGCGGAAACTGGTTTTCCCACATCTGCGGCGTGTTCGGTGCTTCCGACTGATCCACATGCGCCAGATCCCGCTTCCAGCCAAGGAAATTCGGGATCGACAGTTCCTCGATCTGCTGCACATCCCACAGCGCATCGCGGTTGGCGCTCATGTTGGGAAGGTTCTGCCTTTCCTGCGGCTGCAAATGCGGCGGGATATACCAGCCGAAGGTGACGGCGGAGGAATAGCGCGTCAGGATTTCCCTCAGCTGCGGCGGGAAGATCAGGCCGTTCCGCGTCTCGATGGCCCGGAGGCTTGCTTCAGTGGCCGGTGGTGCAATCTTCAGGGTGGTCACATCCCAGCCGCGCCGCAGGACAATCTCCTGCATCCGCTGCCAGTCCGCCTGCCATTGCTGCCAGAGTTCCTGCGTCATGGCGCCGTCCTTCCTGCAGGCCGCAACAGGCCCCGCCAGAAGCAGCGCCGCACAGCCCTGCAACAGCCCGCGGCGGGTGAGCTGAAAGCCGGGCATCGCGGCCCCGCCAGTCTCCAATCCGCCAGCGTCTGAACACGTGAGTGCGCGCAAGACCACCTCCGGCCTGTCCCTTCGCATGCCTCATCATCCTCCAGCGCAGCCATCCCCGCCGCGCAAGCCCACGCAAGCGCCTGTTTCAATCAGGAAGATGAACAGAATGTGGCGGGGTCTGGTTCCGGGGGAGTACCGTGTTTACAACGGACTTCCAGTGAGGCTCCAACTTCTCTCCCCCTTGAGGGGGAGATGCCCCCGGGAGGGGGCAGAGGGGGTGACGGCCTGTCTGTTCATGCGAGCGGTCCTGCTGTGTCGAGGCGCTGCTACCCCCCTCTGTCTGCTGACGCAGACATCTCCCCCTCAAGGGGGAGAGGGGCACTGCGGCAAAAGGAGGGGCCTGATCCTCCTCTGTGCCTCTGTTGTAACCCGTGCGCCACGAGGAAAAGGAACCCAAAGCACCATGCCCGGCCTGCTTCCTGTGGGCTGGTTGCCGGCGCAGCGCAAACCGGCATCATCCCCGCTTCAAACACTGCCCGGAATCCGGATATCCTTGGTTGTGGATTTATGGGGGCAGGCATGAAGGATAGTGGTTTTGGGGCGGGCTGGCATGCCGGGTCGGCGCTGATCGGAGTGCTCTCTGGTCTGGCACTTGGTGCGATGTTCGGCATGTGGTTCGGGCCGGATGTGATCAAGGTGCCGGAGGCCTGTGAGGGGAGCGAGGTGTCCTGCTTCCTTTACACTTGGCAGACGTTGCTTGCGGGCATCTTTGCAACTGTTGCAGCCGGAGTAGGTGCAGTTCTCCTTTGGTTTCAGATAAAAGACCAGAGAAGCCAATTTACTATGGCGCTAATGAGAAGGCAAATCTCGGGTCGTTCAAGGATTTTACATGCAATTTCTGATGTTCATGAATATTTGACATGCGTCTTTAAATTTTTGATGAGCGAGGATCATACTTCGAGGCCGGAACCACCAAGAGGTTCGATAGATGTTATAATTGAAGAGTCCTCCTATTTTGATGCTAATACATTTGGTGCTTTGAGGAAAGTGATTGAATGGTCGCAAATATTCGAAGCGAGAGTGAATAATTATTTGGGTGGTGATGGTTCAATGTCATCATCTGATGTGCTGATAATGATCTTGGATTACTTTCATCGGTTAGATCTATTGTTTAATTTTGCTAGATTTGAGGTTGAGGAAGCTTTGTATCGAGATCCGAATTTTGATGATTATTGGGGTCTTGTTCATACTAAATTTAATTATTCATCTTTGGATCGGCGTGGTCGTGAGGCGAAGATTATAGAAGACGCTATTAATAAACTGCATAAAAGGCTTAGTGCTGTTGGCTAGTTTCTTGATTGTGTTTCTCATGTTCATTTTTGTTAGGGGGCATATCCACCCCTCCGCGTCGCCCCGGACGAAGCGGAGCGGAGATCCGGGGTCTACTCGCTTGCAGAGCGGTGAGGGCAGGCCCCGGCGTGGAGGCTTGCGCAGGTCATGCTGCCTCGCCGCCTCCCGCAATCGCGCTTCTCTGCAAACGAGTGGACCCCGGCGCGCAGGCCGGGGTGACGGCTGGGGATGCCGCAAGGTCTTGCGTTCCTGACAGGTCCCGGCACGGAGGCCGGGACGGCGCGGTGCTGGTGGATGGCACTCCATCCCCGCCATCCCCGCCATCCCCTCCGCGTCACCCCGGACGAAGCGAAGCGGAGATCCGGGGTCTACTCGCTTGCAGAGCGGTGAGGGCAGGCCCCGGCGTGAAGGCTTGCACAGGTCCTGTGGTCTGACCGCCTCCCGCAATCGCGCTTCTCTGCGAACGAGTGGACCCCGGCGCGCAGGCCGGGGTGACGGCTGAGGATGCCGCAAGGCCTTGCGAATATGTTTCGCAACACGGCTGCCGTTTCGCGGAGGCAGGGACTGCGTGCCTCATCGGGTTTGCCGCCAGCCATTGCCCCGGCCCGCTGCATGGCGTAAAAGGGCGGCCAGTTTCGATCCAATGTCGATCAGATTCCCGGCACAATTCCAAAACGGAGATGCGAGGCCCCATGGCGCGCCAGTTCATCTATCACATGCATGGCCTCAGCAAGGCCTATAACGGCAAGAAGGTTCTCGACAACATTCACCTGTCGTTCTACCCGGATGCCAAGATCGGTATTCTCGGCCCCAACGGTGCCGGTAAGTCGACCCTGCTCAAGATCATGGCTGGTCTCGACAAGGAATACACCGGTGAAGCCTGGGCCGCTGAAGGGGCCAAGGTCGGTTACCTGCCGCAGGAGCCGAAGCTCGACGAGGGCAAGACCGTTCTGGAAAACGTGCTCGAAGGTGTCGCCCACAAGCAGGCGATCGTCGACCGTTACAACGAGCTGATGATGAACTACTCGGACGAGACTGCCGAGGAAGGCTCGAAGCTGCAGGACATCATCGACGCGGAAGACCTGTGGAACCTTGAGAGCAAGGTCGAGATGGCAATGGAAGCCCTGCGCTGCCCGCCCTCCGACAGCCCGGTGGACAACCTCTCGGGTGGTGAGCGCCGCCGCGTGGCACTGTGCAAGCTGCTCTTGAGCGAGCCGGACCTGCTGCTGCTCGACGAACCGACCAACCATCTGGACGCTGAAACCGTTCACTGGCTGGAGCGCCACCTGCGCGAGTTCAAGGGCTCCGTGCTGATCATCACCCACGACCGCTACTTCCTCGACAACGTCACCGGCTGGATTCTGGAGCTGGACCGCGGCCAGGGCATTCCCTACGAGGGCAACTACTCCGCCTATCTGGAGAAGAAGACCAAGCGTATGGAGCAGGAAGGCCGCGAGAACATGGCCCGCTCCAAGGCCATTGCCCGTGAACGCGAGTGGATGGGCATGTCGCCGAAGGGCCGCCAGACCAAGTCCAAGGCGCGTATCCGCGCTTATGAGGATCTGGTGGCGGCACAGGAAACCCGCATGCCCACCATCGAGCAGATCCTCATCCCGGTGGGCGAGCGTCTCGGCGCCAACGTCATCGAGGTGAAGAACGTCTCCAAGGGCTTCGGCGACCGCCTGCTCATCGAGGACCTGTCGTTCAAGCTGCCACGCGGCGGCATCGTTGGCATCATCGGGCCGAACGGCGCGGGCAAGACCACCCTGTTCAAGATGCTCACCGGTCAGGAAAAGCCGGACAGCGGTGAAGTCATCATCGGTGATACCGTGCATCTGGGTTACGTTGACCAGTCACGCGACAAGCTGGACCCGAACAAGACGGTCTGGGAAGAAATCTCCGACGGCAACGAGATCATTTATCTCGATGGCAAGGAGATCAACTCCCGCGCCTACTGCTCGTCCTTCAACTTCAAGGGCCCGGCTCAGCAGGCCAAGGTGGGCGACCTCTCCGGTGGTCAGCGCAACCGCGTGCACCTTGCCAAGGTGCTGAAGCAGGGCGCCAACGTTCTGCTGCTTGACGAGCCGACCAACGACCTCGACACCGAGACGCTGGCCGCCCTCGAAGACGCGCTGGAAAACTACGCCGGTTGCGCTGTGGTCATCTCGCACGACCGCATGTTCCTCGACCGCCTCGCCACCCACATGCTCGCCTTCGAGGGCGACAGCCATGTGGAATGGTTCGAGGGCAACTTCGAGGACTACGAGAAGGACAAGGTCCGCCGCCTCGGCGCCCACGCCGCCGACCCGAGCCGCATCAAGTACAAGCCGCTGACGCGCTGATATCGCTGCGGCTCAAGCTGCTGTTTTGCGAAAAGAAAATCCCCGGGCCGATGGTCCGGGGATTTTTGTTTGGGGGCTGCTACTGTGGATCCTGGGCTGGACCGCCAGCCTCCGCTTCCACGATCCCAACATGTGCCCCTGCTGCGGCTCCTGCGATCTGCGCAGGTGTGGGGGCGGGCAGGAGGTGGCCGTCAGCATCGGCAACGCGCACGGTGACTTCCCGGTGGGCGAAGCGGATGCCGTTTTTCTCGAACAGGTCCTGCAGCCCGGCATAGATCACCTTGCGCAGCTCGAACTGCTTGCCGGGGCGGGAGGTGAACTTGACGCGGGCGATCATGGCCGAGTCTTCCATAGAGAGAATGCCCTGGGACTTCAGTGGATCAAGAAACATCGGTCCGTAGTAAGGATCATTCAGCAGCTCCTGACCAAACTTCTTGATGATCTTGCGCATCTTCTCGGTGTCCGTGTCATAGGTGACGCGGAAGGCGAGCTTCATGATCGCCCAGTCACGCGAGAAGTTCTGCACGTGCTTGATCTCGCCGAAGGGCACGGTGGTCAGCGCGCCCCGGTGGTGGCGCAGCTGCATGGAGCGGATCGAGATCTTTTCCACTGTGCCCTTGGCGCTGCCGATGTCGATGTACTCGCCTTTGCGGAAGGCGTCGTCGATCAGATAGAAGGCGCCGGAGAATATGTCCCGGATCAGGGTCTGCGCGCCGAAGCCGATGGCAAGGCCGACGACACCGGCACCGGCGAATAGCGGGGCAATGTCGATGCCGATCTGCGACAGGATCAGCATGCCGGAAATGACCACGATGGTGATCAGCAGGAAGTTGCGGAAGATCGGCAGCAGCGTGGAGAGGCGGCTGTCACCGCTGCCGCCGATTTCGGTTTCTGCCGCTTCATGGCCCGCCGGGTCAAGCCGCTGCATGTCGCGCCGGATGGTCTGGGCGACCGCGATCTCGACGGATTGATAGGCCATGTATCCAAGGAAGGTAACAATCGAGATTTCGATCAGGTTGCCTAGAATGGACGAGTCGTCCGTGATCGAGATCCCCCAGGTGCGCAGCAGCATCCATGCGGAGAAGACGAGCGTGAGAATGCCCGCGCCATGGTCGAAGAGGTCGCGGTACGGGGCACGGCCAGCCTCTGCTTCCAAGGCCTCTGCTTCTGCCTGAGAGGCATTGGAAGCTGCATCCGGTGCCTCGCCTGCTGCCATCTCGGCGCGGGCTAGATCCTGCATGAGGTTTGCTCTTGCCCGGCGTGTGTCGAGACGCGGCAGCAGCCGCTCGATGAGAAGCAGCAGCAGCCCGTGCAGCATCAATGCTGTCACGAGCGCGATGACAGGGGCGCCGACAAGGCCCGAGGAAAAAGGCTGGTCAAGCAGGATGCGGATGCTGGAAGCACCGAAGGCGAAGAGAAAATAGATGACGGCCGCCATGTGCCAGACGCGGGCCACAAAATGCAGGGCGGGAGAGATGTGGCCATCCCCACCTGCCGGGCGGGCGCCTTCGATCGCAGCCGCCACGCTCTTGTGCCAGATGATGGCGATCGCAGACAGAATGAGTGTCGAAGCCGCCGCCGAGATGATCAGCGCCAGCTTGTGGCTTTGCTCATCAAGGCCTAGCTTGGCCAGCCAGATCGACAGGGAGATGATCAGGATCGACAAGCCAAGGCCTGCCCGCAGCGCATTGTAGAGGCTTGCCGCAGATGCATCATCAAGTGCCAGCATGCGGTAGGCCGCGCTGTCGGGGGCAAGAATGTTGAACAGAACCAGCCGGATCACGCGCCAGGCCGTATAGGCGAGGAGGCCACTCTGCACAGTAGCGCGGGCGGCGGCCATGTCTTCATGCAGAAGAACCGCTGTCAGCCAGGCCGTAACCAGAAAGACGGCAACCTCCAGCGACATGACAAGGCCACGCCCCAGCAGAAAGGCGATCCGGCCTGCGCGGGTCTCCGGCTCGGGAGCAAAACGGGCGAGATAGACGGCCTTGGCCCAGTGACGGAAGAGCAGCTGAACCGCGATGCCTGCGGTGATGGCCAACGCCAGAACGGCAAGGGCATTTCCGAGCCATGCCAAAGATCCATCCGGCTGCTCGCCGCGCAGTGCCGCTTCAATGGCGCGTGGCAAGTCCGGAGCTGCTGCCACAAGCTCGCGGATGGCCCCACGCAGCCGGAAGCTCTCGTTCATCGTCTCGTTCATGTCCATGGACATGAGGCCTGTGTCTTGTGCGGACGGCGCAGGCTGCGTCTGGGCACTGGCTTGTGCGGCCGTGCAGGCCGCTATGGCCAGAGCAAACAGCAGGCCCTGAAGCAGGCCGACGGCCGTCTTCATGACTGCACTGTACGTCCTCAAGGCATTTGTCCAAGCGGTCATTGCGCGTCCCCATCCCCGGTCAGGCCCATGCTGCTGCCGATCCTAGCGCAAGGAGGGTTTACATCTGCTGTCTGTGGCGCAGCAGATGGCCGCAGCAGCTTGTTTGCTGCGGCCACGCTGGCCTAGCTTGCGGGTTTGGCGGGGGCTTTGGCTCCCGGCACCCATTGCAGATTGGCCGGCCAGCTGTAGACGGTCTGCCCTTCGTTCCAGCTGCCCGTTGCGTTGAGGCAGCTTCCGGCGGAGATCTGTCCGTTCTTCACCCAGATATAAGCGCCAGGGCCTGCCCCGGTGAATTGCATCTGCGTCCAGTCTGTCAGGTCTGGCAGGAAGCCGCCAAAGGCTCCGCCCGGGCTCCCATCTGTGTTGGGTGAGGCTTCGTAGACCCAGTTGCCGATCCTGATCGGCCCCAGTGCGCCGCTGCCTGCACCGATGCCGAATTGATAGGTGCCGGAGGAGGGCTGGTTGCTGCCACCCCCGGGTTTTCGGAATAGCCATAGGCCATGCTGTCGGCAAGAAGGGAGAGGGTCACCGGCTGGGTGGGGTCTGCCTGAATGAGCACTTTCAGATTGCTGTCCGCATAGGGAAAACCATAGGAGTTGGTGCCATTGTGGATGGCCTGCGCATAGAGGTTGCCATTGCCTCCGGCAAATGGCGTCTGGCCTGGAAACTGGCTGGAATTATTCGGCCCGGCAGTGGTCAGATATCCTTCGTTGAAGCCGATCATCACGTTGCGGAACACAGAATTGCTGATGATCTGTGAGGCCGGCTGGCCAGACGGATCGTTCGTTGCCGTGCGGTTCTGCGGCACAACGCGGCCATTGAAGATGATGGTTCCGCCATCACAGCGGTAGATGATCGAACTGCTGAGATTGATGGCCGTCAGCTCGAATGTGTCGCCCTGGTCACCCTTCAGCGAGAGGATCACGCCCGTCTTCGGATCGGCGGCCTGGAAGGTGCCGGTAAAGGTCTCGGGAGAGCCTCCTGGCGGGGTGTCGGAGACAATCGTAACGGGGGCGCTGGCCTGGATGAGGCTGTTGACGTAAGAGTTCAGGTCTGGATAGGCCGAAGGCATGACGGTCGGCCCGATCACCATTTGCTGGCCGGAGACGGTTGTGACTATCGCGGCCTGGCCTGCTTTGGTCAAAACCGAATTCTGCATGGTGTTTATGAGCGTGGGAGTCATCGGACTCTTGTAGCCAAGAGAGAAACTGCTGCCCCCGGCCTCCGTGCCCGCGATGCTGAGCGGCAGGCCGAGCAGATCCACATTCGACATGTTGATCCAGAGATTGTCTCCCGCCGTGAGGCAGCTGAACTCGATCCAGCCATAATAGATGCCGCCGGTTGGCGTGGGCGGATTGGGAAATTGCCCCAGCCCCGCATAGAGCCTGCCGGAGTTGATGGTGGTGAAGCTGATTGTGGCGTTGGTGATCTGCGATAGCGGCGTAACCGTGCCAAGCGTAATGCCGCTGAGGCCGGTCACGCCCGTGCCGGTCAGGAGGATGTAGACGTCCTCGTCTGCTGCTGCTGGCGCACCGCGCAGGTTGACGAGGTTCAGGGTGACGCTGCTGGTGCTCATTCAGATCTCCTTGGAGTGGCCATTCCTCCTCCGGCAGGACGCAGGGCAGCCATGAATGTGCGCCTCCTGCGTGCAATTTGCGTGATACTCACTTCACGCCAATTCATTGGCCGCCGCCACATGCCTGCGCTAAGTATCCAAGCTTGGGGCTAGGACGGAAATGCCGGGAGGCTAGGTGGTATGAGTGTTGAGGCAAGTGAGGCAGGGCAGGCAGACGGGCTGGCGCAGCTGCAGCGGGTGCCTGCGCGCAAGATCCCGGGCAAGACCGCCGAAGTGCTGCGGACGGGGAAGAAGTCAGACTTTGCGACCGTCCCCTGCGAAGCTCTGGATCTGACCTTTGACGGCATCGAGGGAGACCGGCACGGCGGGCGCACCCGGCGCTCGGGTGGGCGGGAGCCCTGGTATCCGCGTGGTACGGTGATGGCAAACGAGCGTCAGCTCTCCATCCTGTCGGCGGAGGAGCTGGCTTTGATAGCGTCACGCATGGAGCTGGACGCGCTGCCTGCTGGCTGGATCGGCGGAAATGTGGTGACGCAAGGCATTCCCAGCCTCAGCCTTCTGCCACCGCGCACGCGGCTCGTGTTCGAGAGCGGGGCGGTGCTGCGGGTGGATGGCTACAACCCACCCTGCCGGGCGGCTGGCCGGAAGATTGCGGAGAACGTGCCGGGCCGCGAAGGGCTTGATTTGCTGTTCCCGAAGACCGCGCAATATCTGCGCGGTCTTGTTGCCTTCGTCGAACTGCCTGGACGTATCCTGCCCGGCGACGCGATCACGGCGCATCTGCCGGAGCATTGGATCTATCCTGGCTGATAAGGGGAAGAGGGTGCCAACACACAATGAGCTCAACTCATTGAGTGTTGGCCAAGCCCGCGCTGCGCATGAGCAACTTCAAGGCGTGATGCGCCAGCATCTCAGAGCCTTGGTCTTATTGCCCCTTCTCCAGATGCTCGAAGCGCAGGCCGATGGCACTGCCTTCCGGGAAGCCTTCCCAGTAGGTGTGGTCTGCGTTGGGCTTGCCCTCCGCATTCATCGACCACACGCCATCTTCGGCGTAGGGCAGGAGCTTGAGGTACTTGCCCTCGTCCGTCTTGCTCTTGAGGTTGATGTTCAGGAAAGCTGTGGTGAAGTGCTGGAGGATATTGTTCATCCGCACGCTGTCCCAGACCGGATCGGCATAATGCTGGAACGGCGGAAAGCCGATGGCTTCGCTGAAGGCGTAGCTTTCTGCCGGGGCAGGCATGGGGGCCGCTGCATTGTGGCCGGCGTTGACGAAGGTCAGCAGGTATCGGTCCGCGCCCTTTGCTTCCTGCCAGATCTTGCGGATGCCGTCGCTGTAGCCGGAAATATCATCCTGATTGCCGCCCACGATCAGGGCCGGAACGCGGAGGCCTGCAAGGCCTTCGGCGTTCATCGCATTTGATTTGCGCGCCCAGGGGCCAATGGAGACGATGGCCTTCAGGCGCGGATCGACCAGCGCTTCATGGCTTTCACTACCTGCCAGGTGGCGCTCAAGAAACGCACCCTTGCCATTTGCCCAGCCGGCTTCCAGCGCAAAATCGGAAAGACCTGCGCCACCGGAAATCAGCGTGCCATATCCGCCCATGGAGTAGCCGATTAGGCCGGTTCTTTCCGTGGAGAGCAGGCCTTCGAACGGGCCGCCGGAGGTTTTGGCAAGCTCATCCATGGCGTTGAGAACAAACATCTGGTCCACGGGCCGGTTGACCAGCGTCGAGATGAAGGCGGCCTTGTTGTCATAGGTGGACTCAGTGTGGTCGACCGACGCGACAACATAACCCTTGCTGGCCAGGTTCTCCGCCAAATGACTCATGAGAAACCGGTTGCCAGGATAGCCGTGGGAAATGATGACCAGCGGGTAGGGGCGCCGCTGCGGTCTTGTTCCGCGCTGCGTGACGAGCGGCCATGAAGTTCGATCATGGTGCTGCCATCGCGCATCATGGCATTGAGCGGGGTGGGCTCTGCAGTGGCCGCTCCCGGGTAGAACAGCTCCACTGTGAGCGGGCGGTCATAGCGCACAGGCTCCTTGCCTGGCTCCGAGTTGAGCACATCGATCTGGCCCGGATTGGTCAGCTCGATCGTTGTCACGCCGACGCCGTAGCTGCCATAGGCTGCCCGCACCGGCGCATCGGGACGGATGGTATCTATTCTGTTTTCGGCCATTGCAGTTCCAGGGGGACAGCGAGGGAAAGAAGCAGCGGGGCCGCTGCTAGCAAGTGCCTGATTTTCATGATGACCTCGAAGGAAATGCAAGCGTGAAAGTGTTCCGGATGCAACTTGTGCCGGGATAGTGCGGCGTCAATGTGCCGGTCCTGTGGCAACGAAAAGGCCGGGCCACGGGGACCCGGCCTTCTCAGCCATAACGTGTGGTCTTGGCTGTCAGGCTGCGCGGACACCGCTGAGGAAGCTCTCCACTTCGGTGCGAAGCGCCAGCGCATCGCGTGTCACCGCTGCTGCAGCCTGCTCCACGCTCGATGCCGCACCGCGGGTTTCGCTGGCCGCATGTGAGACTTCGAGAATGTTGTCCGTCACGTCCTGCGTGCCGCGCGAGGCTTGCTCGACGTTGCGGGCGATTTCGCTGGTGGCTGCACCTTGTTCCTCGACGGAGGCCGAGATGGCGGCCGCAATATGGTTCATTTCTTCCACCGTCTTGCCGATGGATTGAACCGCGTCCACTGCCACCCGCGTTTCCGACTGGATGGCCGAAATCTGGGAGGTGATCTCCTCGGTTGCCTTGGAGGTCTGCGAGGCGAGTTCCTTCACCTCGGCGGCCACCACGGCAAATCCCCGGCCCGCTTCGCCCGCCCGCGCCGCTTCGATAGTGGCGTTGAGAGCAAGGAGATTGGTCTGCTCGGCGATGGCGCGGATGAGGTCCACCACTTCGCCGATCTTGTTGGCCGCATTGGCAAGGCCCTGGATCTGGCCGTCCGTGCGCCGGGCTTCATCCACCGCCTGCATGGCGATCTGCGAGGAGCGGGAAACCTGCGACGCAATTTCGGAGATGGAAGAGCTCAGCTCTTCCGTGGCGGAGGCAACCGTCTGCACATTGGCGGCAGCCTGCTGCGCAGCCGAAGCAACGGCAGACGAGCTGGAGTTGGTGCCTTCGGCAATACGGGCCATATTCTGGGCGCTGCCCTCCATGCCGGAAGCGGACTGGGTGACGGCCTGCAACAGCGCAGCAGCGCTCGCGTCAAAGTTTCGGGTGAGCTCCTCAATATGCAGGGCGCGCGTCTCGCGCTGGGCCTGCTCTGCGGCCTGAGACTGGGCCAGATCACGGGCGCGGATCATCGTGTTCCGGAAGATTTCCGTGGCTTCCGCCATATGGCCGATCTCATCCTTGCGGCCAGTGCCGGGGATGGTGACGGTCATGTTGCCGTCTGCAAGCTGACGCGTGACGCTTGTGATGGCCTCCAGCGGGCGGGTGATGCTGTTGGAAAGCATGAATGTGCCTGCGGCAATCACAAGGATCAGCGGCACCATCCACGTCAGCATCGTGAAGAGTTCCGAATAGAAGGCGGCGCTGATGTCGTCGATATAGAGCGCTGACGTGATGGCCCACTGCCACGGGTCATAGTTCATGGTGTAGGCAAGCTTGGGGGATGCCTCCGTCTCATTCAGGCGCGGGAACAGGAATTCGGAGAAACCACCGCCTTTGCGCCCTGCTTCGATCTCGCCCTGAACGAAGAGATTGCCTGAAGGGTCCTTGGAGTTCCACAGGTTCTTGCCTTCGACCGATGCGCTCGGATGTGCCAGAATGAGGCCCTGATTGGCCGGGCTGGCATCAATGGCGAGGAAATAGTCGTTGCCGTTGAAGCGCATGCTGCGCAGAACGGCCTTTGCATTGGCCTGCGCGGCCTCAAGCGGCAGGCCAGACGCCTTCGCTTCCTCTGCAATGGCCTTCACGACACTCTGTGCCGTCTCAACCTGTGAACGGATAAGATCGCGCCGCTCTTCCAGCATCGTGCTGCGCAGTGAAAAAATCTGTATTAGCCCCGTCAGCAAAACGGCACTGAGTGCCATCAGTGACAGAACGAGCATTTTTTGCTTGATCGTCATTCTTTCGCCCCTCGCATGAAAGTGTTTTGGATCAAAACATCAGAATCTTTACATGAAATTAATCGGATAAGTTGTTTGTCTCTGGTGTGTTGTTATATAAAAATCGAAAAGTACGTAAGGTTATTTTCTGTTTGTTTTGAACTTTTGTAGATTTGCGTAGTGAAGAGCATGACGTTTGTGTTAAGGCTTTTTATTTGTATGCAAATGAAAAGATCAGCGTCAGTCCAGTTTGCGCGTCTCGCCACGATCTGGCCGGAGGGACATCCCTGTGTCTGAAACAATACGGATGATGGCTGTTTCTGTGGCGGGATCTCTTGAATGACTGCTTGCTGACCGGGTTTTGCGCAAGTTATTCCCATGCTCTCTGACGTGCCGAAGCGCTGGCTCGCCGTGAAGAATCCCTGTTAGATCGGCTTCTGGAATGCGCCAGCAGGCACGCAGGAATGTCCGGATGCTGCCAGTGCGGCGGAAACGAGAAACAGAGGGGACCGGTTTGCTTCCAATCCATCACATGATTTCCGGCGGGCCGCGTCCCGTCGCGCCATTCTCCCATGCGGTCGAGGCTGATGGCTGGGTATTCATCACCGGGCAGATGCCCACTGATCCGGCTGCCCCGGATGCGCCGCTGCCGGAGGGGATTGCCGCGCAGACGGCTCGGGTTATGGAGAACCTCAAGCTGGTGCTTGCAGGCATCGGGCTCGGACTGGAGAACGTGACCATGGCCCGCGTCTATCTGACGGACTTCCACCGCGATTATGCGCAGATGAATGAAACCTACAGCAGCTACTTCGCACCGGGAAAGCTTCCCGCCCGCACTTGCGTCGGGGTGACCGGTCTTGCCGTTCATGCGCTTGTGGAGATTGATCTCGTCGCGCGGCGTCCGTGAAGCGCCGGTTCTCTGGCTCTTGATATGAGGCGGGGCTAGTCCCCGTCCTCCTCCGTCACGCGCAGGCCAGCCCCCAGTCTGCGAGACATTCATTGATGTCATCCAGCACGAAATGCCGTGCAGAGTCCCGGTCATAGCCTTCGGCAAGAAGCGCGTCGTACTCAGTGGCTGTGTGGCGGATATGGGATGTCAGGGCCTGCTGCAAGGCAATGGAGGGCGGCAGGTGGCGCAGGTGCCCGGCGAGAGCGCCGGACAGAACAGCTTGTGCATCAAAAAAGGGAATGCGCGGAGCGAGCTGGCGGAGGGACTTGCGCATCTCCTTCTGCCGGCGCGTGCCTCCTGTTGCTGGCACTACAAGGCCGATTTCATCCGGCACCTGCCGTGTCCCCCATCTGTTCAGTTCACAGGCATGAAAGCGACGCCTCTAACTGCGGCGTGTTGATGATAGTCCTGACGCTCCAGCCATGCTGCCACGTCTTTTGCGGGCATCGGGCGGGCAATAAGATAACCTTGAATGTAACGGCATCCAAGGCTCTCCAGCCTTGCGCGCTGGGCATCTGTCTCGATGCCTTCAACCACGCAATCCAGCGACATGGAGCGGCACAGGGCGATGACCGAGGAGACAATCCCGGTTCCGTTCGGGTCATCGATCCCCGACACGAAACTCTTGTCGATCTTCACCCGGTCGATCGGCAGACGGTGAAGGTAGCCAAGGCTCGAGTATCCTGTGCCGAAATCGTCGAGCGCCAGACGTGCACCTGTCTGGCGCAGCAGCCGCATGGATTGTTCGGCTCCTTCGTAGCTGCGCATGACGGCCGTTTCCGTAATCTCGAACATCAGCCGGCTTGGCTGTATCCGGCTGCGCCCCAGCAGGGTGAGCAAGGTGAGCACCGTTTCCTTGCTCGTGATGTCATGCGCTGACAGATTGAAGGACAGGGAGAGATGCGCCGGCAATTGGCTCATCGCTGCAAGAGCCTTGGCAAAAAGCGAGATGGTGAGGCGGCGCATCAGGCCGGAGCGCTCTGCCTGCGGAATGAACTGATCCGGCGGGACCTGCCCGAGAATAGGGCTGTTCCAGCGGGCGAGTGCTTCAAAGCCGCTAATGCTGCCTTGCCGGAGGTCAAGAATGGGCTGCAGGAAGACCTCGAATTCCTCCTCCAGATCAGCGCCTTGCAGGGCGCTCTCGATTGCGCGGTCGGAGCGAATTTGCCTTTCATGCTCCACGGAATAAAGCGTCGCCTGACCTCGCCGTCCGGTTTTGGAGTTGTAAAGGGCATAGTCGGAACGGTCGAACAGCTCGTGGACCGTGCGCCCGGCGTCCGGAAAGACTGCCAGGCCGCAGGAGCAGCCAATCCGGATGAATATCCCCTCGATCTCGTATGGGGTGGCAATGATGTCGCAGATCGATTGGCCAAGCGCCTCCAGATCCTTGTCAGGCGCTTCGATTATGATGCCGAACTCGTCACCGCCCAGGCGGCTGATCTGAAGGCGTGTGCTGCTGCTGGTCAGCCCCTTCAGCCTGTCACCTGCTTCTGCCAGCAACAAATCCCCAAAATGGTGGCCGTAGGTGTCATTGACCGGCTTGAACCGGTCAAGATCAAGGACGCCGACAGCAAAGCTGGTGTTGGCTGTGGAGGCCTCCTGGATGCGTTTTTGCAAGGCGGAGAAGAAATGGCGGCGGTTTGGCAGGCCAGTGAGCACATCCGTATGGGCAAGGATGGCGTTTTCCTCACTCAGCCGTTCGGTCTCCTGCTGCTTCAGTGCGAGGGCCTGTTGAGACTGAATGACCTTGGTGAAAGCCTTGTGGCCATTGAACAGCACCTGAATCAGAACGAGGCTGACGAGGAAAATGTTCATCGAAATGGCATGAAAGACCGTAAGCTCCAGATGCGCGTAATAGGCAATATAGGGGCCAGTGACCAACACCATGACAAGCAGGGCAGCCTGAGGCAGGTTCATCAGGCAGAAGATGCAGCCGACCACAGTGATCGCGATGAAGAGCGCGACATGCCCGCG
Source organism: Pannonibacter phragmitetus (assembly GCF_050510895.1). GTDB lineage: Bacteria > Pseudomonadota > Alphaproteobacteria > Rhizobiales > Stappiaceae > Pannonibacter > Pannonibacter phragmitetus_B. The sequence goes on from NZ_JBNINT010000001.1 coordinate 934,800, forward strand.
CTCCAGCGGTCCACCGTAGCTGTCGAGAGCCAGCGACCAGGCGACATAGGCAAGCGCCAGCACGCCGCTCAGGAAAAGCGTCTTGCGCAGCTGATAAAGTGCTTCTTCCGCAGATACCGCTTCCGCCGGCCGGCGCAGCCAGGAGATTGCCCTGACAGTGCAGATGAGGAAAAGCGGCAGGAGCAGCCAGATAGTCAGGTAGTCCGGCGCCAGGCCATAGTGAGTAAAAGAGACAGCACCCGCATTGACCATCAGCAAGGCATAGAGCAACGGAACCTGCCGGCGCAGTTCTCTGAACTGCGCCTGAAGGATTTCCGGTTTTTGCCCGGACAAAGTCATCCAGTTCATAAAGCGGTGCATCATCTTCACTTTGGGCACCCTCCTTTTTCAGAGAGTATGATGCCAAAGTGATAACTTGCATTTAATGCGAACTAGCGTTTTTTGAAACTCTGCCGCAAAGGCATGTTCATATTTAAGGCCTTTATCCCGTTGGGTTTTTGGAAGGGCCTTGGGATATTCTCATCGCTGCAGAAAGATATGCAGGCTTCGCTTCTGTATTTCTCTTTCTTGCTGCAGCCGTTCTTGGACATTCTGCGGCAGCGGGATGTCGTCAAGGAGCTCTGGGGGCAAATCAAGCAATTGGAGAGTACTGTCGCGCCTGCCTGTAGGGCGCCTGAGGCACGCTGCAACGAAAGCGGCAAGTGTGACGGCATGTTGACGGGCTCTGCTGAAAACCATGATGGCCTCCTATAAAGAAAGTTTTTCTTTCTAAATCGGATTTCGGAATATGGAAAGTGAAATCTTTCTATATGTCCGGTCCCGTGTTATGTTCTGTGCATGTCAGACAGAACCCGTACCCGTATTCTCAATGCCCTGAAGGCTGGTGGTCCGCAGACAGCGGCGGAACTGGCCGCTTCGCTCTCCGTCACGCCTGTTGCCGTGCGTCAGCACCTGGATGGGCTGCTGCAGGAGGAGCAGGTTGACTTTGAGGACATGAAGGGGGCCGTGGGCCGTCCACGCCGTGTATGGACGCTGAGCGCTGCAGGTCACGCCCGTTTCCCGGACAATCATTCGGCCCTTATCCTGTCGCTTCTTTCGGGCCTGCGCGAGCTTCACGGCGCACAGGGTGTGGATGATCTGATTGCTTTCCGCGAGAAAGAGATGCTGGCGAGCTACGAGAGCGCGCTGTCTGGTGCTTCGGCTCTGTCCGACCGTTTGTCCCGTCTTGCGGACCTTCGTAACCGGGAAGGATACATGGCTGAAGTCGAGCGGGAGGCTGACGGGAGCTGGCTTTTTATCGAAAACCATTGCTCCATCTGCGCGGCGGCGTCCGTTTGTCAGGGGCTTTGCCGGTCAGAGCTGTCGCTTTTTGCAAGTGTGTTGGGGCCGCAGGCCGAAATTGAACGCTGCGAGCATCTGCTGTCTGGCGGACGGCGTTGTGTCTACCGCATTCGGGAGCGGGTTGCTGCCTGAGGGCGTGTCCTAGCCATCTTCCAGCGGCGTTGCTGCGACGCCCAATCCGCTCAATGTCATCGCAAGCGTGTCGCGCAGGATCTCGAAGTCCTTGCGGCGCGGAGACGTCCTGCGCCAGGCAAGGCCGACCATGCGGGCAGGCTGCGGATCTTGAAAACGCAGCAGGGCAACCCGGTCGTCACGGACCTCCACATCCGCGCAAATTTCGGGAAGCAGCGTCACGCCATATCCAGCGGCGACCATCTGCATCACTGTGGCCAGGCTGGTCGCGCCCAAAGAGGACCGGCGGCCTGAGGTGACGATCTGACAGTAGTTGAGCGCCTGGTCGCGCAGGCAATGCCCCTCCTCAAGCAGAAGCAGTTCCTCCTGGCGGATCTCGTCAATGCCGATCCGCCGCCGCTCGTCGAGTTCGGGTGTGTTGTGTACCGCCAGAAGAAAGCGGTCTTCGAAAAGGGGCAGGGTGGTCAGCTCCGGCTGGCCGAGTGGCAGCGCGGCAATGATGGCGTCGAGTTCTCCTGCCATCAGTTCCTGTACCAGCACGTCCGTAAGGGTTTCGCGCAGCGTCAGCCGCAGGTCCGGGTGGCCACTTTGCAGCTTGGGCAAAACACGGGGCAGAAGATAAGGCGCAATCGACGGGATGATGCCAAGGCGTAGCGGACCGGTGAGTGGCTGTCCACGGTGGCGTGCGTAATCCATCAGATCACGCACATCGGCGAGGATACGCCGCCCGCGCCTTACCACCTCCTCTCCCTCCTGCGTAAGCCGGGCAAGGCCAGAGCGCCGCTCAACCAGCATGACGCCCAGGCTTTCCTCCAGTTCCTTGATCTGCATGGAGAGGGCGGGCTGTGTGACGGCCACGGCCTCCGCTGCCTTGCGGAAATGGAGGTGGGTGGCAAGGGCGTCGAGATAGCGAAGCTGGCGGAGTGAGATCATGTGATCAGTTTATCTTATTCCGCAGCCGAATCAATCCTATTAGACCTTATCATTACCCTCCGGCATGATCGCCAGGTGAGTAGTTTCCAGCTACTGGTGCCAGACTGGGCGGTCCTGTGGACCGCCCTTTTTTATATCTGGTTCAAAAATTACGCTACGTAATATTACTTTGAGACGCAGTTCCGCAAGCTTCGCACAAGCTTCAGGCACGGGGATCTTGCCTGTGGTACGGGTTCCCTCCAAAGCAAACTCTTGAACTAACAATAAAAATCGATTTGACTAAAATTTTAAACGATAGTTGGTAAAACAAATTTAGAGAATACGTTTTGCCGTTACTCTTATCTTCAAGAATCGCTATTAGGGTGCTGGGGTGTCCTCGAATGTGGGTTGAGAGATGACAGAAGCGTTGCAGACGGAGCTTGTGAACTTTGGCGGACTATCGTCCGAAGCCAGCGCAGACCGGAAGGCGGAACTCGCCCGTCACGTTGCCGTCCTTTTCTCCCTGACTTCGGACAAATGCTCAGACGAACAGGTCGGCATATATGATGCAGTCCTGTTGCGGCTGGTAAACATGGTGGAAGTGGAAGTCCGGCGCTTTGTGGCCGAGCGGCTTGCTGAATTGCGCCGGGGGCCGGAGCGTACGATCCGCCAGCTGGCGGGTGATGAGATTGAAGTCGCCGAAGCTCTTTTGCGCCGCTCCACAGTGCTCAAGGATCCTGAACTCGCCGGGATTGCCGATGTCAACAGCAATGCCCACCGCCTTGCCATCGCCCAGCGTGAAGTTCTGTCCGAGGAAGTCACAGACGTTCTGGTCCGCCGTGGCGACATTCGCGTCAAGCGCCGTGTGGCCTCCAACCCAGGTGCAGCGTTCTCGCTGGAGGGCTTCGAGGGGCTGCTGGATGCCGCCGCCGAGGACCATGCCCTGCAGCTTGCGCTGAGCGAGCGCCGCGATCTTGCTGACGCGCATATCGCCCGGCTGGTGGAGGTGGCAACCGAATCTGTCCGCCAGAAACTGGTGATCGCTGGTGCGCTCGCTGATGCAGAGCAACTGCCGCAGGCAGCCCGCATTGCCGAGCAGCGCATGTCGAATGATTACTGGCTGAGCCGTTACGACTTTGAAGCGGCGCGCACGCGGGTGCTGAGCCTCATGCGTGACGGGCGCCTCAGCGAGAGCAGCCTGCGCTGGCTGGCGGCAGACGACCGGTTCGCCGAAGCGGTGGTGGCATTCGCCTCCCTGACCAAGGTCAGCCTGACCGAGGCCAGCAACTGGATGGTCCGTCTTGATGTGGAGCCTTTCCTCATTGTTGCCAAGGCTAATAATCTGTCGTCACTGACGGTGGCGACCTTGCTGAAGGTCGGCCCCTGGCGTCACCGGCTCACGGTGCAGGCCCGCGCCCAGGCGCTGGCGCGTTTTGATGCCATGCGGGTTGACGACGCCCGTCAGCGTTTCGCCCAGCGCGATGGGCTTTCCGCTGACTGAATTTCGACAGCGCCTCACGCTGATCTGGCCCGGCTCGAAAGAGATCCGGGCCTTTTTCTGGGATCTGGCGGTTAACGCAAGGCCTGAACGGGTGTGTGATCTGTGCCTGGATCCAGCGGTGTGCAGGGCGGAATTGCGAGTCGCCAGAGTCACTTGGCCGGGGTGGCTGATGCTCTGAATACGGTCCTTCACCTTCCCGCTCACATGAAGCCTTTCTTCACCTTGTGCCGGAACATGAGGCGCCTCAGGGCTTGCACGTAGGCTTGGCGTGGTATAAAGATATCTTTATATCAAGAAACGCCAATTGTGGCGGAGCGGTGTGGACGGCATGAGCGGCGATCAGCATCTTTCCATCGATGACCTGTTGTCGGGCCTGCGGGCGGCTGGTGAGCCGAGCCGTTTGCGGCTGCTGGCGCTGCTCGCTCGCAGCGAACTGACGGTGAAAGATGCAACGGCAATCCTCGGTCAGAGCCAGCCGCGCATCTCCCGGCACCTGAAGCTGTTGGCAGAGGCCGGTCTTGTACGCCGCTATCCGGAAGGCTCCTGGGTGTTTTACCGGCTGGCGGAGGATGCCGCCGGGGATCTTGCTCGTGATCTCGTGGACCGGCTTATGCCAACAGACGACGTGCTGGAGGCCGATGCCGCCCGCTTTGATGGTCTGCGCAAGGCCAAGGCAGAGGAGGCGGCTGCCTACTTCGCGGCCAAGGCACAGGTGTGGGATCAGGAGCGTTCGCTGCACGTGGCCGAGCGTGAGGTGGAAGCCGCCATGCTTCGCGCCCTTGGCAACAAACCCTTCCAGTCGTTCCTGGATCTTGGCACCGGCACCGGCCGTCTCCTCGAGCTGTTTGCCCCGCTGTACACCACGGCGCTTGGCGTCGATGCCTCGCATGACATGCTGGCCGTAGCCCGTGCCAATCTGGCCGGGCAGGGGCTGACTCAGGCGCAGGTGCGCCATGGCGACATCTATGCGCTCAATGTGCCGCCTGCGTCCTTTGACGTGGTGGCGGTGCATCAGGTTCTGCATTTCCTCGACGATCCGGCCCGCGCCCTTGCTGAGGCTGCCCGCGCGCTGCGCCCCGGCGGGCGGCTGATGATTGTCGATTTTGCCCCGCATGAGCTTGAGTTCCTGCGCGAGGAGCACGCTCACCGCCGCTTGGGCTTCTCCCGCGAGCAGATGGGCCGCTGGCTTCAGGGGCTTGGACTTGACGTGGAAGACGTCACCGATCTTGTGCCTGCCGCCGCAGGCAATCATTCAGCACTGACTGTCACCCTGTGGCTGGCGCGCGACCCGAGGGTCGTGACGGACCTGCCACTGGCTGATCTAACCCGCGAGGTTGCGTAATATGTCCACTTCCTCCGACGCCCGCCGTTCGCGCGGCAGCGAGAGCGCTCCGGTCAAGGTGTCCTTCGAGTTCTTCCCGCCGAAGACAGACAAGATGGAAGCGACCCTGTGGGCCACCATCCAGCGCCTTGAGACGCTGTCGCCGTCCTTCGTGTCGGTGACCTATGGCGCGGGCGGCTCCACCCGTGAGCGGACCCACCGTACGGTCGAACGCATCCTTAAGGAAACGCCGATGCTGCCGGCTGCCCATCTCACCTGCGTCGGCGCCTCGCGCGCAGATGTGGATGCGGTTGTGCAGGACTACTGGGACCTTGGCGTGCGCCATATCGTGGCTCTGCGCGGTGATCCGCAGGAGGGCATCGGTACGGCCTATGCGCCGCGTGAGGACGGCTATGCCTATGCCAGCGATCTGGTGGCGGGGATCAAGGCCATTGGCGATTTCGAGATTTCCGTTTCCGGCTATCCGGAACGTCATCCCGAGAGCGCGGACTGGCAGGTCGAGATCGACAATCTGAAGCGCAAGATCGACGCTGGCGCGAGCCGCGTCATTACCCAGTATTTCTTCGACAACAACCTGTTCGAAGCCTATCTGGAGCGTATCGCCAAGGCCGGTCTGTCCATTCCTGTGGTGCCGGGCATCCTGCCGATCCTGAACTTCGATCAGGTGGTGAAGTTCTCGTCTGGGTGCGGCACCTCCATTCCCGAATGGCTTTCCCGCCGCTTTGCCGGCCTTGATGATGATGCCGAAACCCGCAAGCTGGTCGGTGCGGCTGTTGCTTATGAGCAGGTGATGGATCTCGTCGACCGCGGCATCAGCGACTTCCACTTCTACACCATGAACCGCGCTGAACTGACCTTCGCCCTTTGCCACATGCTGGGGCTGGGGCAGGGCGAGACCGCGCGTCAGGTGGCGTGAGGGTTGGGCCGGACCGGAACCGGAAGGGCATCTAAGAAACACATCCGGCGCGGAGCTTCAGGCCTGCGCCGGGCAGAAATGATCTTCAGGTCCGCGTGGCGGACCTTTTGTGTGACAGGAACCGGATCACATCCATGCTGAAGAAGTCTGACGTTTTCGACCGCCTCCACGCTGCCGCCGCCAAGCGCATTCTTGTGCTGGATGGCGCCATGGGTACGGAGATCCAGACGCTGAAGCTGGATGAGGAGGCTTTCCGGGGCAGCCGCTTTGCCGATTGGCCGCAGGACCTCAAGGGCAACAACGATCTTCTGAGCCTGACGCGCCCGGATGATATCCGCGCCATCCACGTGGCCTATCTTGAGGCCGGGGCGGACATCGTTGAAACCAACACTTTCTCCTCCACCACCATCGCCCAGGCCGACTACGGCATGGAGGCGCTGGCCTATGAGCTGAATTTCGAGAGCGCCCGCCTTGCCCGCGAGGCCTGCGCGCTGGTGACCGCCAAGGATCCGGCGCGTCCGCGCTTTGTTGCCGGTGCCATCGGCCCGACCAACCGTACGGCTTCCATCTCGCCGGATGTGAACAATCCCGGCTACCGCGCCGTGAGCTTCGATGATCTGCGCAAGGCCTATGCTGAGGCTGCACGCGGTCTGATCGACGGCGGCGCAGACATCATGCTGGTCGAGACCATCTTCGACACGCTCAATGCCAAGGCCGCGCTCTTTGCCATTGACGAGGTGTTCGAGGAAAAGGGTTTCCGCCTGCCGGTGATGATCTCCGGCACGATCACCGACCTTTCCGGCCGTACCCTGTCGGGCCAGACGGCGGAAGCCTTCTGGTATTCTGTCCGGCATTCACAGCCCTTCTCCATCGGCCTCAACTGTGCGCTGGGTGCCAAGGAGATGCGCGCCCATGTGGCTGATCTTGCCCGTATTTCCGATACGCTGGTCTGCGCCTATCCGAATGCGGGCCTGCCCAATGAATTCGGCGAATATGACGAGAGCCCGGAGCATATGGCGGGGCTCGTGGGTGAATTTGCGGCTTCTGGTCTCGTCAACATCGTCGGCGGCTGCTGCGGCACGACGCCGGCCCACATCCGCGCCATTGCTGAAGCCGTGGCCGACAAGGCGCCGCGCGTGCTGCCCGATGTGCCGCGCCTGATGCGTCTGTCCGGGCTTGAGCCCTTCGTGCTGACGCCTGAAATCAACTTCGTCAACGTGGGCGAGCGAACCAACGTTACCGGCTCCGCCCGCTTCCGCAAGCTGGTGAAGGAAGGCAACTATTCGGCTGCGCTGGATGTGGCCCGCCAGCAGGTCGAAAGCGGCGCGCAGATCATCGACGTGAACATGGACGAGGGGCTTCTGGATTCGGAAGCTGCCATGGTCACATTCCTGAACCTCATTGCTGCCGAGCCGGATATTGCCCGTGTTCCAGTCATGATCGACAGCTCCAAGTGGAGCGTGATCGAGGCGGGCCTCAAGTGCGTGCAGGGCAAGCCTATCGTCAATTCCATCTCGCTGAAGGAAGGCGAGGAGGCGTTCCTGGCGCAGGCCAAGCTCGTGCGCCGTTATGGCGCGGCCGTGGTGGTGATGGCCTTTGACGAGAAGGGGCAGGCCGACACCTTCGAGCGCAAGACCGAGATTTGTACCCGCTCCTACAAGGTGTTGACGGAAAAGGCCGGTTTTGCGCCGGAAGACATCATCTTCGATCCGAACATCTTCGCGGTGGCTACCGGCATCGAGGAGCACAACAATTACGGCGTCGATTTCATCGAGGCGACGGGCTGGATCCGGCAGAACCTGCCCCACGCCCATGTGTCGGGCGGCGTGTCGAACCTCTCCTTCTCCTTCCGCGGCAACGAGGGCGTGCGCGAGGCGATGCACTCGGTGTTCCTCTACCACGCCATCAAGCGTGGCATGGACATGGGTATCGTCAACGCTGGTCAGCTCGCCATCTACGACGACCTCGACAAGGAGCTGCGTGACCTGTGCGAGGACGTGGTGCTCAACCGCTCGCCCGAAGCGACCGACCGCATGCTGGAAGCGGCCGAGCGCTGGAAAGGCGAGGGCGGCAAGAAGAAGGAAGCCGATCTCAGCTGGCGCGAATGGCCTGTGGCCAAGCGGCTGGAGCATGCGCTCGTCAACGGCATCGACGATTACGTGGTTGAGGATACCGAAGCTGCCCGTCAGACCGTGGAGCGTCCGCTGCACGTGATCGAAGGCCCGCTGATGGACGGCATGAACGTGGTGGGAGACCTCTTTGGCGCGGGCAAGATGTTCCTGCCGCAGGTGGTGAAGTCTGCCCGCGTGATGAAGAAGGCCGTGGCCTATCTGATGCCCTTCATGGAAGAGGAAAAGCGCCTCTCCGGCCTTGAGGGCTCGTCCTCTGCGGGCAAGATCCTGATGGCGACGGTGAAGGGCGATGTGCATGACATCGGCAAGAACATCGTAGGCGTCGTGCTTCAGTGCAACAATTTCGAGGTGATCGACCTCGGCGTCATGGTGCCGGCCACGAAGATCCTGGAGACGGCCAAGGCGGAGAAGGTGGATATCATCGGCCTGTCCGGCCTCATCACCCCGTCCCTCGACGAAATGTGCCATGTCGCCGCTGAACTGGAGCGCGAGGGGCTGGATGTGCCGCTGCTGATCGGCGGGGCAACCACCAGCCGCATCCATACGGCGGTGAAGATCCATCCGAACTATGCCCGTGGACAGGCCATCTACGTGACCGATGCCGGCCGTGCGGTGGGTGTTGCCTCGCGCCTCATGAGCGAGGGACAGCGTGAGCCCTACTATGCAGAAATCCGCAAGGAATATGTGGAGATCGCAGAAGCGCATGCCAATGCACGCGGCTCTGGCGCGCGCGTGTCCATTGCTGATGCCCGCGCCAATGCCTTCACCTGCGACTTCACCCGCAAGCCGCAGGCACCGCGCAAGCTAGGCATCACCCGCTTCGAGAACTTCCCGCTGGAAGAGCTTGTGCCGGTAATTGACTGGACGCCCTTCTTCTCCACCTGGGAGATCAAGGGCCGCTATCCGGCCGTGCTGACGGACAACCGGTATGGTCCAGCTGCCAAGGCGCTTTATGATGACGCCCGGCGTATGCTGGACGAGATCGTCGAAAAGAAGCTGCTGACGGCAAGGGGCGTTGCCGGACTTTGGCCTGCGCAGGCACGCGGCGATGACATCCTGCTCTTTGGCAGCGAAGACCGCAGCAGCCCGATTGCCACCTTCTACACTCTGCGCCAGCAGATGGCCCGCACGGCAGGCGGACGGGCGAATGTGGCCCTGTCCGATTTCGTGGCACCGGAAGGCTCCGGCATCGCCGACTGGGTGGGCGGCTTTGCCGTCACCACCGGTCACGGCGAAGATGAACTTGCTGCCCGCTATGCCAAGGCAGGGGATGACTACAACAAGATCCTCAGCCAGGCGCTGGCCGACCGTCTTGCGGAAGCTTTTGCCGAGAAGCTGCACCAGATCGTCCGCAAGGACCTGTGGGGCTATGCGGCGGATGAGACCCTCAGCAATGAGGAGCTGATCGAGGAGAAATATCAGGGTATCCGCCCGGCACCGGGCTATCCGGCCCAGCCGGACCACACCGAAAAGCGCACCCTGTTTGATCTGCTCGGCGCGGAAGAGGCGACCGGCATCACGCTGACGGAAAGCTATGCCATGTGGCCTGGCTCGTCGGTTTCAGGCCTCTATTTCAGCCATCCGGACAGTCACTACTTCGGCGTCGGCAAGATCGAGCGCGATCAGGTGGAGGACTACGCGCAGCGCAAGGGCTGGGATCTCGCCTACGCCGAGCGCTGGCTCGCGCCGATCCTCAACTACGACCGCCGCCGCCGCACGGCGGCGGAGTGAGGCGCAGGACTTGAGAGGCAGGCGGCACCGCTCTGCTGCCTGCCTCTCGCGGGGTTTCAGCGGCCGCTGGACGACTCGCCCACGGCGATAAAGGAAAAGCTGCGATTTCCGGCTGCGCCATTCGATGCGCCGGTGATCGCGGTTGCGCTGGCGGCCGTGAGGTAGGGGAAGACCACATTGTCGAGCGAGCTCTCGGCCATGTTGCCGTACATGACCTGTGAGCCGGTGATGGCTGGCACGCCTGCGAAGTTGCCGTTGAACGAGATCTGGTAGATCCCCGGACCTTCATTGATGACGTCGAATTCGTAGCTCCCGGCGCCACCGCTGCCGGATGCGATGCTGCCGTTGGCGTTCACAACGCCCCAGATGATGTTCATGAAATGACTCCTTGTCAGAGGATGACTGGCAAAGACTGGGACGCAACGGGGAGACAGGTGTGAAAACAGCTGTTCGAGGGGAGGAAACGCTGCCATCGGATTTGTGCGGGCATGGGGCTGCCTTGATGCGCAATGGTCAGCGTTTAATCGCCTTTAGATAACGTGTTTTCCGGATGGCACGAACACACTGTTCACTTACGGTGACCTAGTTCTCCGGGAGATGCGGGTTTATCTGTACCGCTACGAACAACCGGCACTTCACCTCCAAGGAGAGCTTTCATGTCCAAGACCATTCTCAAGATTGATGCCTCTGCCCGCAAGGCAGGCTCCGCGACCCGTGATCTCACCGAAAAGCTGGTGAACGGCCTTGCTGCCAAGATCGCTGGCGCCCAGACCGTGACCCGTGACGTTGCCGCCGGCTTCCCGCTGCTCGACGAAGAGTGGATCGGTGCCAACTTCACCGACCCGGCAGCCCGCACCGATGAGCAGAAGGCGAAACTCGCCCTGTCCGACAGCCTCGTTGCCGAACTCAAGGCCGCTGACGTGATCGTCATCGCAGCTCCGGTCTACAACTTCGCTATTCCGGCAGCACTGAAGTCCTGGATCGATCTGGTGACCCGCGCTCGCGAAACCTTCCAGTACACCGAAGCCGGTCCGGAAGGTCTGCTGAAGGGCAAGAAGGCCTATATCGTCGCGGCATCTGGCGGTACGCCGGTCGGCTCTTCCTATGACTATGCCACCACGTACCTGCGCCACATGTTCGGCTTCCTCGGCATCACCGATGTGGAAGTCGTTGCAGCCGACAAGCTGGCGATGGACGCAGAAGGCAGCATCAAGGCTGCGAACGAGGCCATCGACGCTCTCATCGCCAAGGCTGCCTGAGTTCAGGCAAAGCTTGGCTCAAGGCAGAGTTATGAATTCCGCAGCCGCCCGAAAGGGCGGCTGTTCCGTTTTAGGGCCGTGCCTGGGGTCTGCGGAGAACGCCCATTCCTGACAGACCCCTCAGATTGGCAGTTGCCCATGCCGTTGCGGGGGCTGGTCAATTTGAGGGGGCACGCGCCAGCATCGCGCGATCTGAAATAAAACGCCCGCCGGACGATCATCCTGCGGGCGCTCCAACTGGATCCCTGGTATGTCTGGCTGCGCAATTCCTGCGCGGCTACCGGTTTTCCGGCCTGCCAGATTTTTATCTGATGCCTATTTCCACCCAGCCAGCATCAGATCTGCAGTCCTCCAAGTTTCCTACAGCGCACCAATCACGATGGCGCCGAGAAAGACGAAAGCTGCACAGACTGCTATCACGTCAAGATTGCGGACAATCGACATTGTTTTGCCTCCCGATGTCCTTTCCTGCACGTTCATCAATGTAGGCAAGGCTGGCGCCTGCGCAAAGCAGAAAATGTGCTGCACTGCAAAAGCCGTTGCGTAAACTTTCTACTTCAAAGGAGTAAGGCTTTGATTTTTTGTGTGAATGTCAGTCCTTGTCTGACAAGGGCTGGATGCTGAAGCCTCCTTCTTACATTTAGGTTGCATGGTTCCGCAGGTAGCGCTTGTGCTGTGTTTGTAGTTAGCGCAGTGCAGATTTATCGAAATGCAGGTGCGGCAAGATAAATATTTGAGGTTGAAAATCTATTTGTAAGAATTATCATCGACTTAATAAAAAAGTAACAGTTTCTACAAACTGTAGAATCTCGATCTGAGCATGATTTGGGCGGACAAAAATGCAAAATCTCGGCAGGCTGGCTGAACTTGCAAGGGACAACACCCCGGCAGGCCGGCGTGCGCTCGTCGATGCGGTAACTGACATGTTTATGACTGCCGCCCCCGATCAGGTCGATCACATCAGCTTGCTCTTCGGCGATATCGTGCTCAAGGTGATTGGCAAGCTGGAGGAAGAAGCTCGCATGGCACTTGCTGTGCGTATCAGCGAGGCGGATGCTGCACCGCGAGACCTGATCATGTCGCTTGCTGCGGATCAGATCAATGTGGCAGCCCCCATTCTTGCCGGCTCGCCCGTTTTGACCACCGGTGATCTTGTCTCCATTGCCGAAACTGGCAGCATGGATCATCTGGGCGTCATCGCAGACCGGCGGCCGCTGAGCGAGGCGGTGACAACTGTCATCGTGAACCGGGGAAACACCGAAGTCCTGGCGACCGTCGCCAGCAACGAGCAGGCCCGGTTCACGGCTAACGCCTTTGATATGCTGCTGGAAAAGGCTCGCCATCATCCGATGATCCAGGAAGCGCTGATCGGCCGCGAGGATCTACCAGCTGAGGGCGCGCGCAATCTTGTTCCCTATCTCTCCGAAGAGCTGAAGAAGCGTATCCTGGATCTGGGGGAGACGGGACGCTGGTGCAGATCCTGGCGGAGCGTGCCGCACAGGAAGTGCAGGCTCAGGTGCGTGATCTGGGCAGTGCGCAGTCGCGTGCGAAGATGCTGATTGATGACGTCAAAGCCCGGCGGCGTCCGATTGATGATGCCGTGAACCAGTTTTCCAAGACGGACCGTCCGGTAGACCTTGCCCATCTGCTGGCAGAGGTGAGCGAGCTGCCCACCGCTATGGTTGCCCGGGTTTTCTTCAGTGCCGATGATGCGCCGTTGATCATTCTGTGCCGCGCCAATGGTGTGACGGACAATGCCTACAAGAACATCGTCAAGCTGCGGGCCCAGCGGTTGAAGATGAACGGGCAGGATATCAACGAAGCGTTTCTGCGCTATGGCCGTATGCAGAGGGCAGAGGCAATGCGCGCGCTCACCGTGATCCGGGAGCGCGCGAAGAAAGCCTCCTGAAGAGGGCGCGGCTTCAGGTCAGGCAGCAGCCCGGCGCAGGGCGGCCGTCATGGCAGCTGCGCCAATCAGCAGGGAGCCGCCGAGCCTGTTAAGCGCCTTCATGAGGGAAGGTTTGCGGATCTGCCTTCTGAGGGCGGAGGCGGCCACTGCATAGACGCCTGCATTCAAGGCTCCCAGCACAACGAAGGTCACTCCCATCAGCATCAGCTGCGGCGCCACAGGAGCGGCAGGGGCGATGAAGTGCGGCAGGAAGGCAATGAAGAAGGCGATGCCCTTCGGATTGAGGCTTGTCACCACATAGGTGTTCCAGAAGATCTTGCGGGGCTCAATGGCCGGGGCGGAGGCCTCTACCTGATCCGCAGCGGGAACGAATGGCGGCTGCCGCCACATCTTGATGCCAAGCCACAGCAAATAGAGTGCGCCAGCCCATTTCAGTGCCGTGAAGGCGGTGGCAGAGGCGGCAAGAACTGCGCCGAGGCCAAGCAGCGAGGCTGTGGCTGCAGTTGCATCCCCAGAGCTACGCCCAATACACAGGCCCCGGCCGATTTGCGGCCATGTGACAGCGCATAGCTGATTACCAGCAGGATGGTCGGCCCAGGAATGGCGAGCACAACGAGAGTGGCCGCCACATAGGCGATGTAGAGTTCCAGTGTCATTCCACAATCCTCGCGAAAAAGCCCGGTTCTTTGCCAACAGGTAAAGCGAGCCATGACGCAGAACATTTTGCAAGCTGGATTCTGGAGTTGGAGCTGACAGGCAGACAGAAAAGGAAGCCCGCAGTGCGGGCTCCCTCAGGAAAGTGGGCAGACGGTCGGCGTTACTGGCAAAAGCGCTGTTCGCCGCCATAGGTCGTGAAGGTGCCTGTGCGCGAGTTGAAGCTGCGGTAACGCGAGCTGCAGTACTCGTACCAAGCCGGGCTCCAGGGCAGATAGCCGGGAGAGGTGTCTGGGGCGCCATAGACCGGACCGGGAGCCGGAATAGGAGCCGGAGCCGGCGGGTAGTAGGCCGGGGGAGGCGTGGAGGCGCTGGCGCCGCCGCTCATGGTGCCCAGCAGAATGGCACCGGCGGCGAGGCCGATGACACCGGCAGCAATGGCGGCATCGGAGTTGTCCCGCTTGCCGCGGCGCTCTTCGTGACGGTCCCGGCGACGTTCGATCCGGTTCCGGTCTTCCCAGCCACTGTCGTAGCCCCGGTCGTAACCGCGCTCGAAGCCGCGGCCATGGCCCCAGCCGCCATGCCGCTCACCCCAGCCGCCCGCTTGCGCGCCGGTTGCCAGCGGCGCCAGCAGACTGGCCGAAAGGGCGGCAGTCAAAATGCGCTTGGTCAGGGTGTTCATCTTCCGTCTCCTTCGCGTGAGGGGGCTAATCCGTGCGGCCCGTTCCTCTGTGTTCCGATGGTGCCAATTTGCCATGGGGGTACTGAATGCACTCTGAGATGCCCGTTCATCTGCCGTTCATGTTGGCAACTGCCACGGCAGGGCCTTTGCCGGCCAGGCGGGGCTGTCTTTTGGCCTCCGCCCGGATAGAATGGCGGCGAGGGAGATTGCTGTTCGGAGAACTCTGGTGACTGAAGCCGGAAAGGAAAAAGCTCTTCTTCAAGAGGTGGATTGCGAGGTGCGCCGTCAGGCCCGCTCGCTGCTGCGCCTTGCGCGTCATGCTGCCCTCGGTGTTCTGGAAGTGGAGACAGGCCATCCGCTTGTCTCACGGGTGACACCCGTTGCCGCCATGGATGGAACGCCGATCGTACTGGCCTCAAAGCTCGCGGCTCACAAGCAGGCCATGCTGGCAGATGGCCGCTGCTCGCTGCTTGTGGGCGAGCCCGGCAAGGGCGATCCGTTGGCTCATCCGCGCATGACGGTGATGGCTGTCGCACAGGAAATTGAGCGCGGCTCGCCTGACCATGATGAGGCCCGCCGCCGTCATCTTGCCCGCCATCCCAAGGCTGAGCTTTACGTGGACTTTCCGGATATGAGCTTCTTCCGGCTGGAGGTGGTGCGCGCCAGCCTCAACGGCGGCTTCGGCAAGGCCTATGCGCTGAGTGCGGCAGATCTCGTGCTGCCTGCCGAAGTCTGTGAGCCGCTGTCCGGATGGGAGGCTGGTGCCGTTGCCCACATGAATGAAGACCACGCAGATGCGCTTGCCCTTTACGCGCAGGTTCTGTGCGGCCAGCCCAAAGCGAACTGGCGCCTGACGGCCCTTGATCCCGAGGGGCTCGATCTTGCTGCCGGTGATCTGGCCTGCCGGCTTTGGTTTGAAACACCGCTCACTGAGCCCAAGGCCCTGCGCGAAAAGCTGGTGGAGCTTGCCAGGGCAGCGAGAGCGAAAGCACCGGCCTGAGAGCTGACCGGGTGGCACTCAGGCCGCCCGGATATTCCGCAAGAATGTGTCGAGTTCGGCCTGCAGGGCGCCCGACTGTTCCGACAGCACACCTACCGTGGACAGCACCTGGCGTGCACCGGAGCTTGAGTCCATGGCGCTTTCGCGAACAGTCGAAATGCTGCGGGTAATTTCGTCGCTTCCCTGCGCAACTTCATGGACATTGCGTGCGATCTCGGATGTCACTGCATTCTGTTCTTCGATGGCCGAAGCGATTGCCGAAATCTGGCCATTGATCTGGCTGATGGCAGCAACCACAGCCTCAATGGCAGAGGAGGTGAGAGAGGCGCCGGATTGCATTTCGCCGACCTGCCGGCTGATGTCCTCGGTTGCTTGCCCAGTCTGGTTGGCAAGTGCCTTGACCTCTCCGGCCACGACGGCAAAGCCTTTGCCTGCTTCACCGGCCCGGGCGGCCTCGATAGTGGCGTTCAGAGCGAGAAGGTTGGTCTGTGATGCGATGTCGTTGATCAGCTTCACCACGTCGTCAATCTTGCGGGCAGAGGCAGCCAGAGTTCCCACTGTCTGGCTTGAGCTGCGGGCATTGTCGGTGGTGACACCTGCGGCAGTGAGAGCGGCAGTGACCTGACGGCTGATCTCGCCAATGGAAGCTGAAAGCTCTTCGGCGGCAGATGCGACGGTCTGCACGCCGCGGCTCGACTGTTCCGCCGCGGCCGCTACGGTGTTCGCCGTGGAGGAGGTGTCATTGGCGTTCCGTGCCATCATTTGCGCCGTTGCTTCCAGCTCCTTCACGGCAGTTGCAATGCTGTCGGAGACGCCCTTGACCGTGGATTCGAGACTGTCAGCAAGGCGAAGTGTCGCGTCGCGTTTTTCTTGCTCGATGCGTTCTTCCTCTTCCTTTGCCTGGGCCTGCAGGCGTTTGATCTCGATGGTCTTTTCACGGAAGGATTCAAACGCAATGGCGAGCTCTCCGATCTCGTCGCGGCTGCGCACGTTGATCTGAACCGTGGTGTCATCCTGTGCCAGACGATTGAGAGCGTGCACGACGCAACGCAGCGGGCGGCTGATGCCGAAGATGGCAATGACAAGGGCTATGCAGACACCTGCCACTATGGCGATCAGCGAGACAACCGTCATGACCGTCAATCCGTGAGCTTCGTGCTCCTTCGCCTGCAACGCGGCTTCCTCGGTGAACGCGTTAAGGTCTTCGGTAAGCGTTGTCAGCTCCCGGTTCAGTTCCTGCTGCTCACGTTCCAGCTTTTCTGCGGTCATAGAAGCTCCGGAAATGTCTCCGGAGTTGATGAGTGCAATGACTTCACGGATATGTTCGTCATAGGTCTGATGCTCGGCCTCAATGCGCTTCAACTGGGCCAGTACGGTTTCGTACTTGGCCTTATGGTCTGGCGTGGTCGCGAGCTTGATTCCTTGCTGTGCAATGCTTTCTGCGTGAAGAACTTCCTTCTGCACCTTGTCTGCAAGTATTGACAGGCTTTCTGAAAGGCCGCCGACAGTGCCGGTCGCTTCACTGGCTTTCAGATCTCCGGCCCTGAGCAGGCGCTCCAGCATAAGGGCCTGTTCCATCTGGTGCAGGGTGACATTCGTAACGTTGGCTGTCAGCGGAATGGTCTCATCGGCGATCTCCGTCAGCTCTCCTCCGATTTTTGCATCTGGAGAAGCCCTGCAACAGCGATAACCAGCATCATCGCGCTAAGAAAGCCGACGAGGCCTAGGATCTTTGCAGCGATCGAATGGAAACGGCTGACCAGTGAGCGCGAAGAATCCATCTACGTAGCCCTGTATTCGAAATGAGAAGTGTCTATTTTTTGGCCAAGGCCCGGTTGTGTTCCGGTCGCTTGGGTAGTTTCTCGTGCAAAGCCGATAGTTTGATGTCCGAATTAATAAACATATAAAATGAACTTAGCGGAGTGAGGTGTATTGCTGAAATAATTTTCGATATGGGTGGAATTGCATTGTCAAAAGTATCGCTGGGTAATCAATTATGCGGAGGTTCGGTATCTATTTCTGCTTCATGTTTCGTGAAAAATTTACCGTAAGGAAGCAGTTTGCGCTGCCCGCTGGCCGGAGCAAAACAAAAGCCGCCCTGTGTGGGGCGGCTTTCGCGATGGTTGGATCTGATGGCGAGCGTTACTCGGTGCCCTGAATGGCGGCGAGTAGCCATTCTCCCCATTCTGGCGGCGGAAGGTCCACAACTCGGTACTTTCCTGCGGCTCTTCCAGACTGCCCGACAGGACGCTGCCGGAGTTGCGGTCGAGGATGGCGTCCAGGGCCGAGAAGCGCATGGCGACCGTCGCGTAGTCGTCGCTGCCTTCGCTCCAAGCCTCGGAAAGATCACCCTGCAGCAGCTTGACGTCCGAAACGCTGTTGCGCTTGCCGGAGGAGGCGAGTTCGCCCAGTTCTTCCGCGAGGAAGGACATGGCCTCCGGCGTCGCCAGACGGCGCAGGGCAGCGTAGTCCTCGCGGCCATAGGCTTCCTGGACTTCGGTCAGCATCTGCTCGAAGCGGTCGAAATCGGCAGCTTCCAGTTCCAGAGGTGTATCCATGACTGGCGCCGAGGCTGGTGCCGCAGCAGACTGGTTTGCGTTGCCGCCGCCTGTGCCGCCAAAGCCGAACGAGCGCCCTGCATTTCCGCCCATGCCAGTTCCGCCCATGCCAGTGCGGAAGTCAGGGCGAGCGCCACCCGCCGCTGCCGGCTGCTG
The DNA here is from genome assembly GCF_050510895.1 of Pannonibacter phragmitetus. Taxonomy (GTDB): domain Bacteria; phylum Pseudomonadota; class Alphaproteobacteria; order Rhizobiales; family Stappiaceae; genus Pannonibacter; species Pannonibacter phragmitetus_B. The sequence continues at coordinate 953,025 of NZ_JBNINT010000001.1, forward strand.
ACGCCGCGCGGCCAGGAAACGCATCACGAGCATTGCGATACCGGCGATCAGGGCGACCTGCAGGATCAGGCCGAGGAATCCGGCAAAGCCGCCGAGACCACCACCAAACAGCATGCCGAAGAGGCCGCCCATGAGCAGGCCGCCGAGCAGCGCGCCGCCCATGCCGCCGAAAAGTCCGCGCGAAGGCTGGGCTGCCTGCTGCTGCCGTGCGGCTGCACCCGGTGCTGCCTGCTGGCCCTGTGCGGGCTGCGGCGTCATGGTGCGCTGCATCGGGGCGGCAGTGCCGGGGGCTGTGTTGGTCGGAGCGGGAGCGGAATAGGTGCGGCTGCCACGGCTGCCGAAGCCGCTGCTTCCGGCCCGGCGGGCTTCGGCAAACTCAACTGCGGCAAAAAGGGTCGCGATTCCAAGGACAAGGGCGGCTGTCGTCTTGCGCATCCGGCGGGCGGCAGCAGGCATCAAGGTTTCCTCCAATAGGGCCCATAACGGGCATAACCAGTCTGATATGGGGTCGAACCTTCTGCGTTACCAGAGTGATACAATGGCTGGTTACGTGTTTTTCCGCATGAAAAAGGGCGGAGCCGCAGCTTCGCCCTTCGTCCGTCTCATGCCGGAGCTTCAGTCCAGGCGGCCCCAGCCACCCGCTGTCGGAGTGATCATGGTCACCGCTTCGCCGGGCTCCAGGACGGTCTGATCACAGCCCTTCAGCACTTCGATCCGCCCGCCGAGACGGCGCACTTCCGTGCGGCCAAGCTGTCCGTTCTCGCCGCCTTCCATGCCCTTCGGGGCAATGGTACGGTGGGAGCCGAGAATGGCGAGATCCATCTTCTCCAGGAAGCGCAGCGTGCGGAGCGTGCCGCCGCCCGCAGACCATTTGCCCTTGCCGCCCGACCCCTTGCGGATGTGGAAGTCCTCCAGCAGCACGGGGAAGCGGAATTCCAGCACTTCCGGATCGGTGAGGCGGGAGTTGGTCATGTGCACATGCACCCCGTCCGTTCCATTGAAACCGGGACCAGCGGGAGAGCCGGAGCAGATGGTCTCGTAGTACTGGTAGGTGTTGTTGCCGAAGGTCAGGTTGTTCATGGAACCCTGACTGTTGGCCATTGCCCCCAGTGCCGCAAACAGCGCGTTGGTGACGTGCTGTGAGGTCTCTACGTTGCCTGCCACAACGGCTGCCGGATATTCCGGCTTCAGCATGCAGCCATCCGGCAGGATGATGCGGATGGGCCTGAGGCAGCCTGCATTCATCGGGATGTGCCCATCCACCATCACGCGGAAGCAGTAGAGCACGGCTGCGCGGGTCACTGGCTCCGGCGCGTTGAAGTTGTTGGCTGCGACCGGGCTGGTGCCGGTGAAGTCAACGGTTGCCTCGCGCTTGTCCTTGTCGACGGTGATCTTCACCTTGATCACCGAGCCTTGGTCTGTCGGGTAGTCGCAGGCGCTGTCCTTCAGCGCAGAGATCACCCGGCGGACGCTTTCCTCGGCATTGTCCTGCACATGGCCCATGTAGGCCTGCACCACATCGAGGCCGAAGTGGGTGACCATCTTGCGCAGTTCCTGAATGCCCTTCTCGTTGGCAGCGATCTGCGCCTTCAGGTCGGCGACGTTCTGGTGAACATTGCGCACCGGATAAGGATGGCTGGTCAGCAGCTCGATCAGCTCCGCCTCGCGGAACCGGCCCTGATCAACAAGCTTGAAGTTGTCGATGAGCACGCCTTCTTCGTCCACCGTGGTTGCAAGCGGGGTCATGGAGCCGGGGGCCGAACCGCCCACATCCGCATGGTGGCCGCGGCTGGCGGACCAGAACAGGATCTCCTTACCTGCATCGTCAAACACCGGTGAGACCACGGTGATATCCGGCAGGTGGGTACCGCCGTTATAGGGGGCGTTGAGAGCGAAGACATCGCCGGGGCGGATCTTGCCTTCGTTGAGCTTGATCACCGTTTCGACGGACCGGTCCATGGAACCCAGATGCACCGGCATGTGCGGTGCATTGGCCACCAGGGCGCCGTTGCGGTCAAACACGGCGCAGGAGAAGTCCAGCCGCTCCTTGATGTTCACCGAATAGGCGGTGTTCTGCAGCGTCAGGCCCATCTGTTCGGCGATGGACATGAAGAGGTTGTTGAACACCTCCAGCATCACCGGATCTGCATGGGTGCCGATGGCGGCAGAGCGTTCCAGCGGCACGACACGGCGCAGGATCACGTGGTCCTTGACGTTTATTTCTGCCTGCCAGCCCGGTTCCACGACGATTGTGGCATGCGGCTCGATCACGAGGGCAGGGCCGGGCACCTTCATGCCGGGTTTGAGGCCCGCACGCAGGTATACGTCCGCGTCATGCCACTGGCCGGACGCGTAGAAACGGGTGGTGCGGGCAGGTTCCGGCGTGCCTTCAGTCAGCGGATGATCCGCCTCGATGATGCCGGCGCCACCGCCGGAGCTTTCAACTTCGAGGGCTTCCACCACCACAGGCTTGTTTTCGTAGGCAAAACCGAACTGCTTGCGGTGCGCATCCTCGAAGGCTGCCATCATCTCTGCCGGGCTCGCCAGCAAGACGGGCAGGGGGTGTCGGTGCCCTCATAGCGCAGATGGGCGCGGGTCAGCGTCTCGCAGTCATCGCCTGTGACGCCTTGCGCCTTCAGTTCGGCTTCGGTCTGGGCGGCAAGCTCGGTGCGCAAGGTGTCGAGCGCGGGCATCAGCGCGTCTTCCAGCCGCTTGATCACCGCCTGCTGGCGGCTGGCGCGGATGTCGGCAAGACCCATGCCGTAAGCCGAGAGAATGCCGGAGAAGGGATGCAGGATCACCGTCTCCATGCCGAGGCTGTCTGCCACCATGCAGCCGGACTGGCCGCCCGCGCCGCCAAAGCAGGTGAGGGCATAGCCGGTCACATCATAGCCGCGCTGCACGGAGATCTTCTTGATGGCATTGGCCATGTTCTCGACGGCAATGCGCAGGAAGCCATCGGCCACTTCTTCCGGCTTGCGTCCGCCGCCGATCTTGTCCGCCAGTTCCGCAAAGGCCGTCTTCACGGCCTCTGCATCCAGCGCCTCGTCCCGGTTGGGGCCGAAGATCTTCGGGAAGAAATCCGGGATCAGCTTGCCGGTCATAACGTTGGCGTCGGTTACGGCCAGCGGGCCGCCGCGCCGGTAGCACTTCGGACCGGGGTTTGCGCCAGCCGAGTCCGGGCCCACTTGGAAGCGTCCGTCCTTATAGTGCAGGATCGAGCCGCCACCAGCGGCCACCGTGTGGATCATCATCATCGGCGCGCGCATGCGCACACCGGCCACTTCCGTCTCGAAGGCGCGCTCATAAGTGCCATCGAAATGGCAGACATCCGTAGACGTGCCGCCCATGTCGAAGCCGATGACCTTCTCAAAGCCCGCAAGCCGGGATGTCTCGACCGCGCCGACGACACCGCCCGCCGGGCCGGAGAGGATTGCATCCTTGCCTTGGAAGAGGTCTGCCGCTGTCAGGCCGCCGGAGGACTGCATGAACATTAGGCGCGGACCTTCGCCCAGCTCTTCCTGCACCTGCTGCACGTAGCGGCGCAGGATCGGGGAGAGATAGGCGTCCACCACCGTCGTATCGCCGCGCCCCACCAGCTTCATCAGCGGGGAGACCTCGTGGCTGACGGAGATCTGCGGGAAGCCCATCTCACGGGCGATGGCAGCAACGCGCTTCTCGTGGTCCGGATAGGCATAGGCGTGCATAAAGACGATGGCGACGGAGCGGATGCCATCGTTCCAGGCTGCTTTCAGCGCCGCGCGGGCTTCCGCCTCGTCCAGCGGCGTCTCCAGCGTGCCATCGGCGCGCAGGCGTTCGCTCACCTCGTGGACGCTCTCGTAGAGCAGTTCCGGCTTGATGATCTCCTTGGCGAAAATGTCCGGGCGGGCCTGATAGCCAATGGCCAGCGCGTCGCGGAAGCCCTTGGTGGTGATCAGGGCCGTGCGCTCGCCCTTGCGCTCCAGCAGGGCGTTGGTGGCGACCGTCGTGCCCATCTTCACCGTGGCGATGGCGCCGGAGGGGATCGCGTCCCCAGCATCAAGGCCCATCAGCTCACGGATGCCCTGCACGGCGGCATCGCGGTAGGCTTCCGGGTTTTCTGAGAGCACCTTATGCGCGCGGATTGTCCCATCGGGCGTACGTCCGACGATGTCGGTGAAGGTGCCGCCGCGATCAATCCAGAAATCCCACTGACCGTTCATTTTTTCATCCCTCTGGGTACGGTTCTTCCATGGCTGGACTTCAGGTTATGTTTTTGTCGATATTTTGTCGATAAATTATTTTTGTGTTCGGGCCGCCATACGTCCGTTTGCTCCGGTCCCTTGGCGCTGACGCATCGCGGCCCGAAGGCTCCCCTTAGTTCCCCATGTTCATGGGTAGCCAGGTGGCCAGATCCGGGAACACGATCAGCAGCATCACCATCACCACCATGATGCAGAACATCGGCAGGGCGGCCCGGGCGATATAGGACATCGGGTGGTTGGTCATGCCCTGTAAAACAAACAGGTTGAAGCCGATCGGCGGCGTGATCTGTGCCATTTCGACCACCACCACGATAAAGATGCCGAACCACAGCACGTCGATGCCTGCCTGACGGATCATCGGTTCCACCACGGCCATGGTCAGCACCACCGAGGAGATGCCATCGAGGAAGCAGCCGATGACGATGTAGAACACCAGAAGCGCCAGCAGCAGCTGGAACTTGGAGAGTTCCATGCCGCCAATCCATTCTGCCAGTGCGCGTGGCAGGCCGGTGAAACCCATTGAGAGGGAGAGGAATGCGGCGCCGGCCAGAATGAGCGCGACCATGGCAGAGGTGCGGGTGGCGCCCATCAGGCTCTCGCCGAAGGACTTCCAGGTCAGCGAACCCTGCGCAAGCGCCAGGAGCAGCGAACCGATGACGCCAAGGGCAGCGGCTTCCGTTGCCGTGGCAAGGCCTGCGTACATGGAGCCGATGACCACCACGATCAGCGCCATGACGGGCAGCAGGAAGCGTGAGTTCTTCAGCTTTTCAGCCAGGGACATCACAGGCTCGGGCTTGGGATTGTAGTCCTTCGAAACCTTCGAATAGACCGCAATGTAGCCCATGAAGAGAGCCGCCAGCACGAGGCCAGGAATGACGCCGGCCATGAACAGGCGGGTGATCGACTCATTCGTCGTCACGCCATAGACGATCAGCGTAAGGGACGGCGGGATCATCAGGCCGAGGGTAGCCGAGCCTGCCAGCGTGCCGATGATGGTCTTTTCCGGATATCCGCGCTTGCGCAGTTCCGGAATGGTCATCTTGCCGACGGTCGTCAGTGTCGCGGCCGAAGAGCCCGAAACGGCAGCAAAGACAGTGCAGCCAGCCACATTGGTATGCATCAGCCCGCCGGGCAGTCCGCCCATCCAGGGGGCAAGGCCGCGGAACATGTCCTGCGACAGGCGGGTGCGGTAGAGGATCTCACCCATCCAGATGAACAGCGGCAGGGCCGTCAGCGTCCAGGAGGAGGACGCGGCCCAGATCACGGTGATCATCGCGTCGCCAGCCGGGCGCGAAGTGAAGAGTTCCATGCCGACATAGGCGACGCCCAGCAGGGCAAGGCCAACCCAGACACCAGTGCCCAGCAGCAAGAACAGAACGAAGAGAAAGATGGCAATCGGTGCAATGGTTTCCATGGGGCTTACTCGGCGTGAGACTGTTCACCGGTACCGGATGCAATGCCGGTACGGCCGGTGACGAGCACCCGGAAGAAGCTTTCGGTGAGGGCGATGGCAAGGAGCGCTGCGCCTGCAGCCATGGCCGACTGTGGGATCCAGAGCGGCGTCTGATCCTGCCCCTGACTGATGTCATGCAGCTTGCGGGACCAGTAGACGGCCTTCACCGCATACCAGGTCAGATACCAGCCGAGGGAAGCGCCAATGGCAAGGCACCAGGCTTCGACCCAGCGCACGTGCCGTCCGGAGAGGTTCAACAGCAGTCCGACACGGATATGCGTGCCGCTTTTCAACGCATGGGCAAAGGCGAGAAAAGAAGCGGAGGCCATGGCGTAGCCTGCATAATTGGCAGCACCGGGGAAGGTAATGCCCAGCCAGCGGGCCGCCATCTGTGCAACGATGATCACGAGGATCATCACCAGGCTGACGGCCGCAAGCACGGCACCGGCCCGGTATAGGCCATCAAGGACGCGCAGCAGCACGTGTCCGGATCTTTCAAGCATCAGGTTCCCCTCTTCGCCATGGTGCCTGCCCCTCCATTTTTGGAGGGATTCTGCGTTCCAGCGCGTCGCAGCACCGGCCTATTTGCCCCTTCAGATACCATGCCGGAAACCTTGCGTGCGGGAACCTGCCAATCGCAAGACTTCGGGAATGGGCCTGTCCGTTATCCCCGGACAGGCGGGGGAATGGGCCTGCCCGGATATCTCCGGACAGGCCCGCTTCAAGGATTACTTGGCCTTGTAGGCGTCAATGACGGCCTTGCCCTTGTCGCCGGCGGCAGCCAGCCAGTCGCTGGTCATGGTTTCGCCCACGGCCTGCAGATCCGACTTCAGCTGATCGGAGGGCGGTGCCACCTTCACGCCGTTGGCAGCAAGGCCCTCCAGCGTCTTGGTGGTGTAGCCAATGGCCTTTTCGAGGCCTGCAGCTTCAGCCTTCTTGCCGCAATCGGTGAAAGCGGCCTTCTGGGCGTCGGTCAGAGCTGCGTAGCTGTCCTTGTTGACCAGGACGGCGTTGCGCGGCAGCCAGGCGTTTACTTCGTAGAAGTTGGTGACGCCGCTTTCCCAGAGCTTGCTGTCAAAGCCGGTGGCGCCGGAGGACATCATGGACTCGGTCACACCGGTAGCGAAGGCCTGCGGCACTTCGGCTGCCTCGATCTGCACGGCGGCCATGCCGGTCAGTTCTGCGATCTTTGATGTTGCGGCGTTATAGGCGCGGAACTTGGTGCCCTTCATGTCGGCACCCGAGTTCACTTCCTTCTTGAAATAGAGGCCCTGCGGCGGCCACGGCACAGTGTAGATCAGAACGAGGTTCTGCTCGTCCAGCGCTTCGGCGACGGCCGGGCCTGCTGCGTCCCACAGCTTGTCGCTCTCTTCAAAGGAGGTTGCGAGGAAGGGGATGCTGTCCACGCCGAACAGCGGGTTCTCGTTGGCATGGGCAGAAAGCAGGCGCTCGCCGATCGGCACCTGACCGGTCTGGACAGCACGCTTGATATCGGCGCCACCGAAGAGCGAACCATTCGGGTGGGCCACGATGTCGATTTCACCGCCAGTGGCTTCCTTCACGCAGGCAGCGAACTCGACGACATTTTCCGTATGATAGTTGCTTGCCGGATAGGCGAGCGGCATATCCCACTTCTCAGCCATGGCTGCCTGAGCAAGCGCTGCGCTGCAGACGCTGGCCAGAATCGTGGTCTTCATCATATGTCTCATCGTCAATTCCCCTCAGGTTCTGGCTCCGGTTTTATTTTCCGTGCCGGTTGGTTTTTATTCTGCCTCGCGCCATCGCCCTTCAGGCAAAGCGCGAGGGATTGAATGCGGAAAGATCAGCGTTTGTCTTCTGGCCTGTGAGCATGCCGGAAACGAAGCGGCCTGTCTTGGGGCCTGCCGTCAGGCCAATGTGATGATGTCCGAAAGCGGCGATCACGTCACGGCATCCAGGCACTTCGCCGATCAGCGGCAGGCTGTCGGAGGGGGCTGGGCGGTGGCCCATCCACCGGCTGGTCTCGCGCCAGGTCAGGCCGGGCATGGCTGCACGTGCCTGCCGCTCCAGCAGTGCGAACGGCGCTTCGCTGGGTCCTGCATCGAGCCCGCCGAACTCGACAATGCCCGCCAGCCGGATGCGGCCCTCCATTGGCGTGACCACAAACTTGCCCGCCGTCATCATGGTTGGAGCCGCAGGCATGGCGCTGGGCTCGATGAGTTCAATGTGATAGCCGCGTTCGCTTTCCAGCGGCACGGACAGGCCCAGCTTCGCCATCAGTGGCTTCGACCAGACGCCAGTGGCCAGAACTGCCTTGCTGCAGGCAATGAAGCCGCCGCTTGTCTCAAGGCCTTCCAGCCCGCCCGGCCCAATACGGAAGTCGTGGATCTCAGCCCTGCGGAACGCTCCGCCAAGGGAGAGGAGATGGCCGGCAAGGGCCTTAACATAGCGGCCTGGATCGGAGATCCGTCCGTGGTTCTTCAGGCGCACCGCAAAGCTGTTCTTCGGGCTGAACAGCGGATCATATTCCGTAAGGGCTGCGCCTTCGATCTCATCCCACTCGAAGCCGGCTTGCCTGCGTAGGTTCCAGCCGAAGCTGTCGCCCTCGAAGGCGGCACGGTCCGGATAGCGGAAGACATAGTCGGAAGGTACCAGCCAGCGTTCGGCCTCTGTGCCGCCAGCCAGCGCCTGATGCTGGGCAAGGCTGTCAGCATTGAGCAGCGCCAGACCACGCGAAATTGCCTCCACCCGGTCAGCCCGGCAGTTGGAAAGATATCGGGTGAGGAAAGGCAGGAGCTTCGGGAGGTAGGACCAGCGCAGGAAGAGGGGACTGTCCGGGTCCATCAGCATTCCTGGCGCCTTGCGCATAAGGCCCGGCACCGTCACCGGCACGATAGCGCAGGCGGCAAGCACGCCGCCGTTGCCGAAGGAGGTCGCCTCGCCGGGCTCCTGCCGGTCGATCAGGATGACATTGGCACCTGAGCGGGCCAGCCAAATGGCTGTCGATACTCCGGCAATGCCGGCGCCGATGACGGCAATTGGGCCGGAAGCACTCATGCCGCAAGGGCCCCAGAGGGCCTGCTTGATCTTCCTGTCATGCCTCGAAGCCTCCCAACTCACAAAACCAAACCGGGACGTTAATTGACGCCTACAAAATGTCAATAAATCATGGCCGTTTAGGCGGGTGCTGTCCTGACGAATTTGCGTGCATAATATCTGCAGTGAATGCGCCGGAATGCAGGGTCTTTTCATGCTGGTGCATTATTCGGGACGGCAAAATGCCCCTTAAAACAGCAGGTGCGTATTGGATCTGCGCGAGCGACCGACTTTGGGCCTGTTGCTGGGGGGCGTATCTGTCAGGTAGTTTGCAGCTACGATTGATTTGGGATTTCGCACCGGGGAGATGTGCTGGACCAATGACAGAAAAAGAAGAACCGCAGGAACTGGCTCCTATTGGTCCGGTCGTATCCGCCGCGCATCTTGCTTCTGGCGCAATGCCGTCGCTGTCGGAGGTGGAGTTCGGCGTGACGATGATGATCAACGCCTACTACCGCTGGATGGTCCGCTGCATGGCGGCTGCCGGTGTCCCGGGCATGAGCCCGCTGGATGTGCAGGTGCTGCACTCGATCAATCACCGGGGGAGGGCGAAGACGCTGGCCGATCTCTGCCTCGTGCTGAACATTGAGGATACCTATACGGTGTCCTATGCGCTGAAGAAGCTTGAGGCCGCCAAGCTGATCGTTTCAGGACGCCGGGGCAAGGAGAAGACGGTTGCCATCACGCCAAAAGGCGAGAAGGCCTGCCTCGAATACCGCCGCCTGCGCGAGGCGCTGCTGGTGCAGCCGGTGAAAGCCATCGGTTTTGACGAGAAGGAACTGTCGCGCCTTGCGGCTATCCTGCGCTCTGTCTCCGGTTCCTACGATCAGGCGGCACGGGCAGCTGCGGCCATGTAGTGAATGCAGCCACGGCCGGCCGGGGATTTTGGTCTCCGGCCGGCCGCCTGTTTTTCAAGCTGACTGATTACAGCGAAGCGATGATCTGCTTCACCTGTCCGCAATACTGGCGGCTGCGGGCATTCATCCGGGTGGCAAAGTGACCGGCGTTGTAGCGAAGGATCGTGCCGCAGGTGTCACCACCAGCACGGGCCTGGGCACCGGCCAGATAGCGCATCCCCCATTCAAGGTTGGTTGCAGGATCATAGAGCGCCGACGTCTTGCCGCGGAAGCCGAGACCACGTGCGGTGGCGGGCTTGATCTGCATGAGGCCGATTTCCCCATGGCGGCCCCTGGCGCGGGCGTTGTAGTTGCTTTCCACCCGGATGACGGCATGAGCCAGTTCCAGCGGTACGCCATGGCGCTTGGCGGCGGCTTCGATCAGATGATCGTAGGAGCTGTGACCGGCGGCAGTGCCGTCATCATCTGCCTTGCTTGCGGTGTCCGTCTTGGTACTTTTTCTGGCGCTTTCCGTTCCTGTGCTGTCTGCCTTCGTCCGCGTCACGATCAGGCCGCCCGGTGTTTCGTCACTGACGGGCCGCAGGGCTGGCATCAGCCGCCCGCCCACATTGACCAGCACCTCGCGCATCTCGGGCTTCACATCTTCGGAGGCTGTCTCCTGACTTGAACGGCTTTTGGCATGGCTTTCGCCGGACATCATGGTCAGGGTAAGCGCGACAGAGAAAAGGCAATAGAGTGCCCGGCGCAGGGAGGTGCGCGTCTGGGTCATGTGATGTGGCTCCGTGAATGTCTTCCGGGGCTGCCCGCGGCTAAGGTCAATGCGGCTTGCCGCGGTTCGATGGGGGAGAAATGACCGCCAGCTTGGGCCAAAATCGGCCCGCTACCATCACGAAATGTTACGGAAATTAAGGGTAGCTCGTTAAATATTTAAGCGTTTTATAGGTAAATCACGCAGATCTTGGCGAAACCGGGGCGCTTGTTTGGTGAGAAGCGTTCAGCCATCAAAGCGCCCGTCTTTATCTCTGGATTTGCCCCGGATGTTGCCATGCACAATGGCGTTCCCCGCCTGTTGGCGCCGCCTCGCTCCGGCCAAGTCATTCCCGCGCCAATGCGGCATTACAGTTCGGGCAGGGCCGTCAGCAGCTTGTGCAGCGTGGCGATGGTCGAAGCGTCGGCAATGCCATCCACCCGTTCGGGGCGGAAATGGCGCTGGAACGCGGTGACGGCGGCCTTCGTGCGGGCATCGAACTCACCTTGCACCGGCACGTCATAGCCATAGATCGCCAGCATCGACTGCAGCGCCTCGATCGGCTGACCGCTTTCTCCCTCCTGGAAGAACCGGCCGCTGGTCACGGGGACCGGCTCTACATGATGGGCAACGCCGCCAGCGGCCAGAATGTTCCATGGAAACAGCTCGCCCGGATCTTCCTTGCGGGTGGGGGCGACATCGGAATGCGCGAGCACGCGCCAGGGCTTCATCTGGTGGCGCAGCATGATGTCCTGACACAGGTGCAGAACCGCTTCGATCTGTGCTTCGGGGAAGGGACGGTAGCCCCACTCGTGGCCGGGATTGACAATCTCAATGCCGATGGAGCGGGAGTTGATGTCCGTTTCCCCTTTCCAGAACGACTTGCCGGCATGCCAGGCACGCCGGGCTTCCGGAACGCATTGCAGGATCCGGCCATCCTCATGGACGAAATAATGGGTGGAGACCTCCGCCCGTGTGTCGCACAGGCGCTGCAAGGCTTCATCAGCCGTCTTCATGCCCGTGTAATGAAGGACGATCATGTCGATGGGCGCATCCTCGCGCCGCTCGTTGTGATTGGGGGAGGGGTGCACTCTTGCGGTCACGCCGCAGTCAGGCTTCACACTCACAGGCCACGCTCCGAACTGATCTTGGCATAGGCCGCATTGAGGGCGGCCATACGGTCATTGGCTATACGGACGAATTCCTGGGGCACACCGCGGGCAATCAGCACGTCGGGGTGCGTTTCCCGAACCTCGCGGCGGTAATGCGCCTTCACGTCCTCATTTGATGCATCCGGCTGGATGCCCAGAACCGCATAGGGGTCGTTGCGGTCACGCACATGGCGGGCAACCACCTTGTTGAACTCCCGCTCATCGAGACCGAAGATCCGCGCCACCTCGCGCAGGAACTCAAGCTCCTGCGTGTGGATCAGCCCGTCGGCCTTGGCGATGAAGAACAGGCCGTCGAGAATGTCGAAGAGGGTCTTGCGGTCATAGGGAAAGAGGTCCGCCAGTTTCTTGGCATAGGTATCGAAGCCGACAATGTCCTGTTTGGCGAGATCAAACAGGCGTGCGACATTGCGCTCTTCGCCTTCAGGGACCTCGAACAGGTTGCGGAAAGCGAGGACTTCGTCAGTCGTTACCACGCCGTCTGCCTTGGCCATCTTCGCAGACAGGGCAATCATGGCGACGGTGAAACCCACCGTGCATGTCCCTTCCGGCCGGGCAAGGACGAGCTGCACCAGCCGGTCGATCAGCTGGGCGCTGCCTGAACCAATGGCCGAGCCGATAGCTGTGACGATGGCGCCAATGCTGGACCAGATGTTCACCGCGTCAGGCTCCGGTATCGGGGTGTCCGTCTGGCCGAAGACGGGCACCGCTGCTTCTTCGCCACCCGAGTACAGGCACCGGGACCAGGGGCGCAAGCCCTAGCGGGGCAGACCTCCCAAAATAACGCAAGGGCAGAATTCCATTCACCTGAGCTAAACCATCATCCGCGTATGGTGCTCCCGGGACATTGGTAAACAGGGTAGTCCAGACAGCTATGAAAAGCACGATCAGCCGCCAGAAATTGATGGCCGCAGCCGCTATGCTTGCTGTCGTGTTTGCGCTGTCCCTGGGGATCTTTGCCAGCAACCGGTTGCTGTCCAGCTGGCTGGTCGGAGATGCCTTGGAAGGCTCCCTGCGCAATTGGACCGAATCAGATCTGCGTCTGGATACGCGGCAGGGGCGTGAGCCGGAAGATCTTTCCAGCGCCATTCTGCGTCTGCGCAGCTTCAGCCAGAGTTTCGTGCCGCAAATTGCAGGCGTTGACAACGGCTCCCTGCACATCTTCGAACTGACCCGTTTTGCCGATGCGGTGACAGCGGATCTGGGCTCTTCAGCCATGCGTGCCCACGCAAGGGTGCCACTGCAGGATGAGACCGGGAGCATCCTGCCCAAGGAGATGCCGGAAGCCATCATTGAGGCAGGTGTTGGCAGCAGTGCCATCCGTCATGCTTTGGTGCTGGCCCAGACAAGCGGCGAGCCGCGTGTCACGGTGTTCTACACCTGGTGGGGGCAGCCCGGGATGCGGCGCTTGTCACGGTTCCGGTTGCAGATGGAAGTACTGTCATTGCCGCAGATCTTCTGGTGCTTGATATTGCCCCCGTGGTTTCCGGGGCGAACCGGACTGTGCTTCTGGCAACTGTGCTGCTTGCGCTTCTCACGGTGAGCTCTGCCGGTGCGGCTGCCCTCCTGCTCTGGTTCCGCTACCGGGATGTGGTGCGAATCAGCCGTAACATGGAGTTTCTCGCCCACCACGATCCGCTGACGTCGTTGCCGAACCGTGCGCTGTTCAGCGCCAAGCTGACGGAAGCTCTGCGCGTGACCCACGCCAAGGCCAGCAACATGGCTGTGATCCTGATCGATGTGGACAAGTTCAAGTCGGTCAATGACACCCATGGCCACGGCACGGGCGATATTTTCCTGCAGGTGATTGCCGACCGGCTGCGGGCTGTCTTCGGTGAGCATCTGGTTGCGCGCCTGTCGGGAGACGAGTTCGCGGTGATGGTGACATCCATTTCCGATGTGGCGCGGATTACGAAACTCGCCAGTGACATGATTGCGGCCACCAAGCCGCCCTGCGTCATTGATGGTGTCGAGTTGCAGATTTCCCTGTCCATGGGCATCGCGCGGGCGAATGACGGCAACTGGCGCTCCTCGCGCTTGCTGCATTGTGCCGATCTGGCTTTGTACCGGGCCAAGCACTCCGGCCGCTCCACCTTCTTCTGGTATCAGCCGGAAATGGACGCGGAAGCGCAGCGCCGCAAGGAAGTGGAGGCCGGACTGATCAAGGCGCTGAAATACGATCAGTTCGACCTTCTCTACCAGCCGCAGTTCTCGCTGCATGACAACACGCTGAAGGGCTACGAAGCTCTGATCCGCTGGGAGCATCCGACCAAGGGCACTATCGCGCCGGATGTGTTCATCTCGGTGGCCGAAGACACTGGCCTCATTGAGGACATCGGCGACTGGGTGCTGCGCCGTGCCTGCCGTGAGGCCGCAGAGTGGCATGACAAGACTTTGCGCGTTGCCGTCAACTTCTCTCCGGCCCAGTTCAAGGCTGGTGAAACGCAGCGCAAGGTGGCCAGGGCACTTGAGGAATCCGGCCTTGATCCGAAGCGGCTTGAGATCGAGATTACGGAAAGCCTGCTGATTGCAGACACGGATGCGGTGGTTGAGACGCTGGAAGCCATCAGTGCCATGGGCGTAACCATCGCCATGGATGATTTCGGCACTGGCTATTCTTCTTTGAGCTATTTGAACCGCTTCCCGTTTAACAAGATCAAGATCGACCGCAGCTTCATCAAGAACCTCGGCAAGGATGCAGGCACCGACGCAGTTGTCACGTCGATCATTGGTCTTGGCCGTTCGCTCGATGTGCTGATCACCGCAGAGGGCGTCGAGAACCAGGATCAGGTGGTACTGCTGCGCGCAGCCGGCTGCGATCTGGTGCAGGGCTATCTCTTCGGCCGCCCCGGTGCAGTAAAAGGCCCGGAAGTGATCGACGAGCGCACCCTTCCGGAAGAGGCCGCTGCCGGAGAGTCTGCAGGGCAGATGGCCTGAGAGCGGCCTCTGTCCTCTGAAAGCTCCATGTTGTGGCACAAGTCACAGGTCAGCTTTGCACATGAGACTAGGTAATTTGATCAGCCTGCGTCAGGATGCAGGCTGACTTTGTGCATCTGCAGACCGGCGGAGACGAACCCTTGGATATGGAATTCACGCTGCTGATCGGCTTTGGGCTGGTCTTCCTGTTCGTCAGCTTCATCCTGCCGCTCATCCTCTATGGCACCACCGGCAGCCTTCAGCGGCAGATTGATCTGCAGAAGCGTGAGATTTCAGGCCTGCAGCAGGTCGTGACCGGCCTGCAGCGGCGTCTTGAGCTGAATGAGGCTGCCGTAAAGGGGGCTCCGGAGACGGATGCGAAGTCCGCGGCGCCCGAACAGCCGGAAGCCGTCCCGCAAGAACCTTCTGCAGATGATTCCTTTGTAGAAGCGGACGAGCCGGAAACCACGGGACCGCAGGAGGAAAGCGCACCGGCAGATGAGCCCGCGAGCGGGGAGCCTGCCAGGCCCGCACGCCCTGCAGGGCCCTTCGACATTGCCGCCCGCACATCTTCCGCCCGCCGCAGCTCTCCTGCCACTCCCGATGACTCGAAGAAGCCCGAAGACGCCAGAGAGGCAGCTGCGGCGCGTGAACAGCAGATCGGCGGCAAGTGGACTATCTGGACCGGTGGTATTGCCCTGGCTGCTGGTGCCGTGTTCCTCGTGCGCTTTGCAGTCGAAAACGATCTTCTCGGTCCGCTTGCCCGCATTCTGGCTGGCGCGGCGCTGGGCCTGATCCTGCTGGGGCTTGGCGAGTGGACCCGCCGCCGCCCCAACACCTTCTCTCTGCCGGGCTTTGCCACGGCCAATATTCCGGCTGTGCTGACCGCTTCAGGCACGATGGCGCTCTTTGCGGATGTTTTTGCCGCCTATGCGCTTTACGATCTGATTGGTCCGGCAGGTGCCTTCGTGTTGCTTGGCGCCGTCTCGCTGCTCACCATGTTTGCCGCCCTTCTGCATGGGCCAGCACTGGCAGCGCTCGGGCTTGCGGGCGCCTATTCCGTGCCCGTGCTGGTGTCTTCCGGCAGCTCGCAGATCCTTCCGGCTGTCATTTATGTGCTGGCTGTCTCGGCTGCTGCGGTGGCCGTCGGGCGCGTGCGTCTTTGGCTGTGGCTTGCAGGCCTTGCTGTCGCAGGTCTCTTCGGCTGGGCGCTGCTTTTCGAAATGGCAGCGGATGCCGGAGACAGGCTGCTGCTCGACCTTTATCTGGCCGGCGCCTATGTCATCACGGCTGCGGGCTTTGTCTGGCGCTTGCATGACTTTGCGCCTGACAGATCCAGTAAGCTGGATTGGTATGCCACGGCCGCGCTCAGCGCTTTGGCAATTCCCTTCCTTGGCCATGTTAGCCTGTCAGACAGTGCTTCGCTTTTCGTTCTGGAGACGCTGCTTCTGACCGCTGCGCCGTTGGCGCTTGCCTACGGCTGCAATGCGGTGCGCTATGCTGCCGTGGTGCCGTTGCTGGTGCAGGTGATTGCCTACGCCAGCCTTGATCTGCCGCTCAGGGATCTAGGCGCCTATCCGGGTGCTGTCGGCCCCCTCGGTCCAGTGGTCTCGCCAGTGCCTGCCGAAACGCAGGCAATGCTGTCCCGCTTTGGCATGCTGGGGCTTTTGACCGGTGCGATCCTGCTGGCCGCAGGTGTTGCAGGCAGCCTCAAATCGGCCTCCCGTGCCGTTCTGGCCTCGCTTGCGGCAGCTGGCAGCCTTGCATTGCTTGCCGCTGCCTGGTGGCGTGTGGAAGGGCTTGCTGCATCGCCACTGTTTGCTGTCACCGGCCTCGCCCTTTCCGCCGCTTTCCTGATCCTGGGCGACCGGCTTGCCGTGCTCTTTGCTGTGCGCGGACCGAAAGCTGGTGGTGAGATTGCGGACACGCATCCGGGCAGTGCCGGGGCGGTGGCGGCCTGGTTCACTGGAACGCTCTGCGGTCTTGCCCTGTCCATTGCCATTGTGCTGGAGGGAGGCTTCCTGACCACGGCGCTGGGCCTTCTGGTTCCTGCCTTCGTGTTCGTCTACTTGCGCTATCCGGTGCAAGGTCTGCGTGTTCTCGCGCCCGTCGCGATCCTGCCTTATGTCTGCCGCCTGCTGTGGGACCCGTTCATCGCGGGCGGGCAGCTCAGCATCACGCCTGTGTTCAACCAGCTGCTCTACGGTTATGGCATTCCGGCACTCGGACTGGTCTTTGCTGCCTGGGCGCTGACGCGCAGCCGTGATGACCTTTGGGCCCGTATCCTGCAGGCGATGGCCATCGCCGGTGTCAGTATCACCCTGGCCATGCTGGCGCTGCATGCGATTGATCCCACCTTCACCTTCTACTCCGATGCCAGCCGGTTCAAGGCGGCTGCGATGATGCTCATTGTCGGCGGATCGGTGTCTCTGGGCCTGACCCGAATCCTGCCGGGCACGGATGGGGCAAGGGGCAATCTGGTGTTCTCCGGCGCGGCCATGGCCGTCAGCGTGCTGGGCATCTTTGCAGGCGGGCTGGTTCTCGTGAGCCAAAACCCGCTCTGGACCGGCGCCCCGGTGGGTTACACGCCGGTGCTGAACTGGGTCACACTCGGTTACGGCGTTCCCTTCGTGATCTACGCCCTGCTTGCCTATGCGGCGCGTCCGGTGCGCCCGGCGGGATATGTCGTACTGGTGGGAGCGTTTGCGGGCCTTCTTGGCTTCTGCTTCGTCAATCTCACGATCCGCCATGCCTTCAGCCCATTGATCCTCAACATGGAACCCGTCAGCGAACTGGAAAACTACGTCTACTCCATTGTTTGGCTGGTGCTCGGCGTGGCGGGTGTTGTGGCAGGGCTCTGGCGCGACAGCCTCCGCCTGCGGCAGGTGGCCGGCGCCATTGTCGCGCTGGTGGTGGTCAAGGTATTCCTGTTCGACATGTCCTCGCTGCAGGGCGTGCTGAGGGCCTTGTCCTTCCTCGGGTTGGGAGCGGTTCTGATCGCCATTGGTTACCTCTACCAGCGCATGATTGCCCGCAAGCCGCCTTCTGCGTGAGAGGGGCTTGCAAGAAGCGTCCTTGACCGGCTGGCGTTTCCTCCGTAAGGGGAGCCGGTCAGCTGGCCGGACGGTCGCTGCCGCAAGTGCCGAAAGGCCGCGGGGGAGGAAAGTCCGGGCTCCATGGAAACACGGTGCCGGGTAACGCCCGGCGAGGGCGACCTCAGGGAAAGTGCCACAGAAAGCAAACCGCCCCGGCCTTCGGGCAAGGGGTAAGGGTGAAAGGGTGGGGTAAGAGCCCACCGCGCGGACGGTAACGGACGCGGCACGGTAAACCCCACCGGGAGCAAAACCGAATAGGGATGGCACAGGGCCTTCGGGTCCGGGTTGGTTTCCTGGCCAGCCATCCGGGTAGGTTGCGTGAGGCGTCTGGCAACAGGCGTCCCAGATGAATGACCGTCACGTATGGAAGCTTGCTTCCGTGCCTTACAGAACCCGGCTTACAGGCCGGCTGACACCTTTCCCTCTCCTTAGAAAGAAGCGCGCAGCCTGCGCGCAAACCGGGGCATTTCTGCCGCTGGAAGCATTTTATTAACCATGTTGATGTTTGTGGAAGACTGGGCAGTTGCACAGGGCTTCAAGTCATGGAATCCGCCCGATTCCATTGACGCCCATGCTGTCCCATGTTATCCCATATTAACCCATGAAGCTGCCTTGGGTTCCATTCGAAGGCAGCTGTTTTCAGGGTCTGTCCCGTGAGTGCCGGGACGCTTCGTTTCGTTTTGCAAGTTCCAGACTTTGCCAGTGCAGCAGGCGCCAGGATGGCGCGTTGAAAGGGGATCATGGCCGGCTTCGTGTCGCATTTTACCAACCGGCTGGATGCGAAGGGGCGTGTTTCGATCCCTGCGCCGTTCCGGGCCGTGCTGGCGCGCGACGGGTTCGAGGGCCTTTACTGCATTGCCTCTCCCCATTCGGCCTCGGTTGATGCTGGTGGCAATGAGCTGGTGAATGAGATCGAAGGGCGTCTTGCTGCCTTTGCCAAGCTGTCGCCGGATCATGATGCGCTGGCTATCGCGCTCTTCGGTGCCAGCGAAACGCCGAAGATCGACTCCGATGGCCGCATCGTGCTGAGCGACATGATCCGTGAGCAGACTGGTGTGACGGATCAGGTCACCTTTGCGGGTCTGGGTTACAAGTTTCAGCTCTGGGAACCAGAGCGTTTTCGTGAGCATCGCGCAGAGGCCCAGAAGCGCGCGCTTGCGATGCTGTCGGGCCTGAACCCGGCTGCTGCGTCAGGAGGACTGGCATGACGGCGGGTCGCGCAGAAGGTCATGAGACTGAAGGCGCTGGCGGACTGGTCCGCCACGTGCCCGTCCTCCTTGACGGGGTTCTTTCGGCGCTGTCCGTCAAGCCGGGTGAGATCGTCGTGGATGGCACCTTCGGAGCTGGTGGTTATTCCCGTGCCTTTCTGACTGCGGGCGCGAAGGTCATCGGCGTTGATCGTGATCCGGATGCCATTGCCGGCGGTCAGCCGCTGGTGGAAGCTTCGAATGGCGCGCTGACGCTGGTGCCAGGGCGCTTTGCCGATATCGAGACCCATCTGGCGTCACTCGGCGTCGAGGCCGTGGATGGTGTCGTGCTGGACTTGGGCGTTTCCTCCATGCAGCTGGATGAAGCAGATCGTGGCTTTTCCTTCATGCGTGACGGTCCGCTCGACATGCGTATGGAGCAGGCCGGGCCTTCGGCTGCCGATGTGGTCAACACACTGCCGGCGCGGGATCTGACCCGGATCATTGGTCTTCTGGGCGAAGAGAAGCGGGCAGGGCAGGTGGCGCGTGCCATTGAGCGGCGGAGCAAGGAACAGCCCTTCACCCGCACCGGCGATCTCGCTGCGCTGATTGAGAAGGTCGTGGGCCGCTCGCCGAAGAAGATGCACATCCACCCGGCAACGCGCACGTTTCAGGCCCTGCGCATTTATGTGAATGGCGAATTGCATCAGGCCGCGTCTGTGCTGGGGGCGGCGGAAAAGGTTCTGCGCCCCGGCGGGCGGCTGGTGGTCGTCAGCTTCCATAGCCTGGAAGACCGGATCGTGAAGAAATTCTTCGCCGACCGCACGCGCACGCGGGGCGGCGGCTCCCGGCATATGCCGGAAGAGGATGTGCCGCCGGCAACCTTCGAGCTGGTCGTCAAGGGTGGTCAGGAGCCGGACGAGAGTGAGACGCAGGCCAATCCGCGTGCGCGCTCGGCTCGTCTCAGGGCTGGGCGGCGCACCGAGGCTCCGGCGCGCGATCTGGATATTCACGCCATTGGCGTTCCGCATCTGGCGGAATTCAAGGGACTTGGAGGCTGAGTGATGGTGAGCCGTTATCTCAATATCATCTGTGTCCTTGCGGTGCTGACGGGCGCCGGTGTCGTTTACGACATGAAGATGAAGGCCGAGCACACGTCCGAATATGTTGCGTCGCTCAAGGTCAAGATTGACGAGGAGCACGAAGCCATCCGCGTGCTGCGTGCCGAATGGAGCGTTCTCAATCAGCCCGCCCGAATGCAGGGGCTGACCGAGCGTTACAACGACTTTCTGAAACTCCAGGAGATGGACCCGGGCAAACAGATCGTGCAGCTGCAGGATCTGCCGATGCGGCCCGTCATGCTGCCGCCTGTTGGCGGCGAGGCTCCGCTTGATGGCTTTGCAGCCCTCGGGGAGCCTGCTTCCACCTCTTCCATCCGATAGGAGCGCTGCGATGACAATGGCAAGTGAGCCTGCCTCCTTTCTGCAGTTCCGGCGCAGCCAGCCCGTGCGGCGGCGCGTCCTGCCTATGGGTCGGTTTCCACCAGCACCGTCAGAACCCGCATCTATTTTGCGATGGCGGCTTTCGCCCTGCTTTATACGGTGATTGGTGCCCGGCTCGTGCATCTCGCCCAGATGGAGGAAGCCCCGAATGCGGCTTTCATCTCGGCGCAGGATTCCATTGCAGCCTCCCGTCCCGACCTCGTTGACCGCAATGGCGAAATTCTCGCAACCGACATCAAGACGGCCTCCATTTACGCCGAACCGCGCAAGATCATCGACGTGGATGAGGCGCTTGAGGGCATCGGCAGTGTTTTTCCGGAGCTGAACAACGAGAGCATGCGCAAGCGGCTCGACAGCCGCGCTGGATTCATCTGGCTGAAGCGTGAGGTCTCTCCCGCCCAGCAGCAGGCCATTCACCGGCTCGGCATTCCGGGTATCGGTTTCCTTTGGGAGAAGCAGCGCTTCTATCCGGGCGGGCCGCTGGCGTCACATATCGTTGGCTCCGTGAACATCGACAATCAGGGTATTGCTGGCCTCGAGAAGCATCTCGATGACTCCTGGCTGTCCGAGTTGCAGAAGCTTGGCTTTGCGACGGACCGTTCGCTCGAACCCGTGAAACTGGCACTCGATTCACGGGTGCAGTTTGTCGTGCGGGATGAGCTGGTCAAAGGTGTCGAGCGCTACCACGCGATTGCAGGCGTCGGCATCGTTCTGGACGTGCATACGGGGAGGTCGTCGCCATGTCCTCCTACCCGGACTACGATCCGAACGACCGCGCACAGGCCCTGGATAAGGACCGCCTCAATCGCGCGACGGGTGGTGTCTTCGAGATGGGCTCCGTCTTCAAGACCTTCACGTTTGCCAGCGCGTTCGATTCGGGCAAGGTCGGCATGAACGACAGCTTCGATGCGAGCCGCCCAATCCGGGCTGGCGGGCGTACGATCAACGATTTCCACGGAAAAAGACGCATCCTCTCGGTGCCGGAAGTCTTCATCTATTCGTCCAATATCGGCACGGCCAAGATGATGCTGACGACAGGCGTCGACTATCAGCGTGAATTCTACACACGTCTCGGTCTGACGGATCGCCAGTCCAACGAGCTGCCGGAAAATGCAGCTCCGCTGCTGCCCCGCCGCTGGGGTGAACTGGCCGCTATTACGGCGTCCTTCGGGCACGGTATTTCGGTGACGCCGATGCAGACGGCAACGGCTGCGGCCGCGCTGGTCAATGGTGGCCGCCTGATCCCGCCGACATTCCTGCCGAGGGATGAGAATGCAGCCAAGGCACTGAGCAAGCAGGTAATTTCGGAAGAGACAAGCCGCAAGATGCGTTACCTGTTCCGCCTCAACGTTGTTCAGCCGGGCGGGTCCGGCAAGCGCGCTGAGGTGCCTGGCTACATCGTTGGCGGCAAGACCGGCACGGCGGAAAAGGTCGAGAACGGCCGCTATGTTTCCAACAAACGCCGCAACTCTTTCCTCTCAGCCTTCCCCATGGATGACCCGCAGTATGTGGTTCTGGTGGTGCTGGATGAGCCGAAGCCGGAGAAGCCGGGCCTGCCTGCAACCGCTGGCATGAACACCGCGCCGATGGTCGGCAACATCATCCGCCGCGCAGCTCCGATGCTGGGTGTCATGCCGAAACAGACTGATGGGACAAAGGCACTCGAAGTATCTTATTGAGACGTAATCAAAGCGCCGGAGCGGAACATCAGGGTCGCAGCTGAAAAGGGTTCCGCGCCGGCTTGTGACGGCGCACTACCGGATTTGGCAGACAATGCAGCTAGGAACACTTGCGGCGGGCACAGGCACCGCCGTGCCAGATGAGACCCTCATGATCGGGGGACTGACCTCGGACAGCCGGGCGGCTGGGCCGGGCTTTTTGTTTTTGCGCTCGGCGGAGTGCAGGCCCATGGTGCACGCTTTGCAGCAAAGGCTGTGGAGCAGGGTGCTGCGGCTGTCTTGACGGATGCTGAGGGCGCGGCACTGATCGAGGCTGATGGCGGTGTCCCGGCGCCAGTGATCGTTGCTGCGAGATCCGCGTCTGGCTCTTGCGAAGATGGCGGCGCGTTTCCACGGCCGCCAGCCGGAAACGATGGTGGCCGTCACCGGCACCAGCGGCAAGACGTCCGTTGCCTATTTCGTCCGGCAGATTTTCCAGCGCTGCGGCCATAATGCAGCCAGCCTTGGCACGCTTGGGACAGTGACAGCCTCCGGCACCAGCTACGGCGGCCTGACCACGCCGGATCCGGTTTCCCTGCATGCCGAACTGGCGAAGCTGGCTGATGCCGGTGTCACCCATGCGGCCATGGAAGCTTCGAGCCACGGGCTTGATCAATACCGTCTGGATGGTGTGGAGCTGGTGGCTGCCGGTTTCACCAATCTTGGCCGTGATCACATGGATTATCACGCCACCGAAGAGGAATACCTGCAGGCCAAGCTGCGTCTCTTCCGTGAGCTTCTGCCTGCCGGGGGCACCGTGGTGGTGGATCCTGCACAGAACAAGGCGGACCGTGTTCTGGCGGTTGCCGGAGAACGTGGCCAGCAGGTGCTGACCGTCGGCGAGCGGGGCAGGGATCTTCATCTGCGCAATGTTCAGTTCAGCGGTTTCAGCCAGGTTCTGACGATCGACACCCCGCGCGGTGAGTACAAGGTTTCGCTGCCGCTTGCCGGTCATTTCCAGGTGTCCAACGCGCTTGTTGCTGCTGGTCTTGCCATTGCCGCAGGCGAGGCGCCGGGGGCTGTCATGCGGGCGCTGGAGACGCTGGAAGGGGCGCCGGGGCGCCTGGAATTGGTGGGCCGCAAGGATAATGGTGCTCTCTGCTTCGTAGATTATGCCCACAAGCCTGACGCCGTGGACAATGCGCTGGCCGCTCTGCGCCCCTTCACCACGGGACGGCTCATTGTGGTTGTCGGTGCGGGCGGCGACCGGGATGCGGGCAAGCGTCCTCTTATGGGAGAAGCAGCAAGCCGCCGCGCCGATGTGGTCATCGTCACTGACGACAACCCCCGAACGGAAGACCCTGCTCTCATCCGCAAGGCTGTCATGGCAGGCGCTCCGGGCGCACTGGAGATTGGCGACCGGGCGGAGGCCATTGCAACGGCCGTTTCCATGCTGGAAAGCGGGGATGTCCTGTGTGTGGCTGGAAAGGGTCACGAAACGGGCCAAATCGTCGGCAAGACGGTGCTCCCGTTCTCGGATCATGATGCGGTTCGCACCGCGCTTGCACAAGGAGCCCGGTCATGAGCGCACCGCTCTGGACCCTAGATGCCTTTTTGGCCGCAACTCACGGCGAAGCCCGCGGAGAGCCGCAGGCCGAAATCACCGGCATTTCGATCGACAGCCGTACCATCACGCCCGGTGAGGCTTTCGTCGCCATCGTCGGAGACCGGCTGGACGGGCATGACTATGTGGCCAAGGCGCTGGAGGCAGGTGCCTCACTGGCGCTGGTTGCCAGGCACAAGCTGGTCGATCTGCCCAGGGACGGCCGCTACGTGGTGGTGGATGATCCGCTGGAGGCCTTGCGCGATCTCGGACGCGCCGCCCGGGCCCGTACCCATGCGCGGATCGTGGCTGTTACCGGCTCTGTCGGCAAGACCGGCACCAAGGAGGCGCTGCGCCTCGCCCTTGGCCGTTCTGGCAAGGTTCACGCATCGGCAGCTTCCTTCAACAATCACTGGGGCGTGCCGCTGACGCTGGCGCGCATGCCGGAAGATACCGAGTTTGGCGTCTTTGAAATCGGCATGAACCATGCCGGCGAAATCACGCCGCTGGTGCAGATGGTGCGCCCGCATGCGGCCATCATCACAACGGTGCAGGCCGTACATCTGGAGTTCTTCGGCTCGGTTGAAAAGATCGCGCAGGCCAAGGCCGAGATCTTCCTCGGGCTGGAGCCGGGCGGCCTTGCCATCCTGAACCGGGACAATGATCAGTTTGACCTGCTGACGTTCCTGGCCAAGACGGCCGGTGTGGAGCGTATTCAGACCTTTGGTGAGGCCGAGGGCTGCGACGCGCTTCTGGAGAATTATGCGGTGCAGACCGGGTCGTCCTCCATTCAGGCGCAGGTGCTCGGGCATGAGATCACCTACAAGATCGGCGCGCCAGGCAAGCACCTTGTCCGCAACAGTCTCGCGGTGCTGCTGGCTGTCTGCGAGCTTGGAGCCGATCTGGCGCTGGCCGGTCTGGCTTTGGCCGAGCTCTCGGCTCCGAAGGGGCGCGGCGCCCAGACCCGGCTGAAGCTGCCGGGCGGTGAAGCCGTGCTGGTAGACGAAAGCTACAACGCCAATCCTGCGTCCATGCGCGCCGCCCTCAGCGTGCTTGGCGGCATGCTGGCTGCAGCGCCGGGCCGCAAGATTGCGGTGCTTGGCGATATGCTGGAACTGGGCGATGCTGCTGAACAGCTGCATGCCGATTTGATTGGCCCCGTCGAAGACTGCGGAGCAGATCTGGTCTATTGCTCGGGCCCGCTGATGCACGCATTGTGGGAGCGGCTGCCGCGCGAGAAGCGCGCCGTCTATGCCGAGCAATCCTCAGCGCTGACCGAGCGCCTCAAGGATGAGCTGCGCCCTGGCGACATCATCATGATCAAGGGTTCCCTCGGGAGCCGAATGGGCCCCCTTGTGGAAGCGCTCAAGCAGGAATATCCCGCAGCGGATGAAGTGGCTTCGGCCTGAGGAATCCAAATGTTCTATCTTCTCGGTGAACTGTCCGGCCAGATTTCTGCGCTGAACGTCTTCAAGTACATCACCTTCCGCACGGGCGGTGCCATCATGACGGCGCTGTTTTTCGTGTTCCTGTTCGGGCCGCGCATCATTGCGGGCTTGCGCCTGCGCCAGGGCAAGGGCCAGCCCATCCGTGAAGACGGGCCGCAGAGCCACCTTCTGACCAAGAAGGGCACGCCGACCATGGGCGGGCTGATGATCCTCTCCGGGCTCATCGTCTCCACACTGCTGTGGGCGGACCTGCGCAATCCCTATGTCTGGATCGTGCTTTGGGTCACCGTCGGTTTCGGCGCCATCGGCTTTTATGATGACTATCTGAAGGTCACGAAGGCGACACACAAGGGCTTCAGCGGCAAGGCCCGGCTTGGTATCGAGTTTCTGATTGCAGGCGGAGCGGCCCTGGCCGTGGCCATGCTGGACAAGGGCACCTTTGCCACGTCCATCTCCTTCCCCTTCGTGAAGGACCTGCTGCTCAACCTTGGCATCTTCTTCATCCCCTTCGCTGCCTTCGTCATTGTCGGAGCCGGTAACGCGGTGAACCTGACAGACGGGCTGGATGGGCTGGCCATTGTGCCAGTGATGATCGCCTCGGCTACATTTGCGCTCATCGCCTATCTTTCGGGCAACGCGGTCTTTGCCGAATATCTGCAGATCCACCACGTGCCAGGCACGGGCGAGCTTGCGGTCATCTGCGGTGCGGTGATTGGTGCAGGGCTTGGCTTCCTCTGGTTCAACGCGCCGCCGGCGGCCATCTTCATGGGTGACACGGGTTCGCTGTCGCTCGGCGGCATGATTGGCGCCATCGCCGTCGTGACCAAGCACGAGATCGTGCTTGCCATCGTTGGCGGGCTGTTCGTGCTGGAGGCCGTGTCCGTGATCGTGCAGGTGGCGTCCTTCAAGATGACTGGCAAACGTGTGTTCCGCATGGCGCCGATTCATCATCATTTCGAGCAGCTGGGCTGGACCGAGTCTCAGGTGGTGATCCGCTTCTGGATCATCGCCGTGGTTCTCGCACTTGTCGGCCTTGCCACTCTGAAGCTGAGGTGAGGCGGTCATGATCCCGGTCACCTGTTTCAAGGGAAAAAGGATAGCGCTCTTCGGGCTTGGCGGCTCGGGCCTCTCCAGTGCGCTGGCACTGAAGGCTGGCGGTGCGCATGTCACCGTCTGGGACGACGCGCCCGCGCGCAATGATCTTGCGCGCTCCAAAGGCCTCGAGGCCCGCGATCTGGCAGAGCTCGACTGGCACGGCCTGTCAGCCCTCGTGCTGTCTCCCGGCGTGCCGCTGACACATCCCGAACCGCACTGGACGGTGGCGCTGGCGCGGGAAGCGGGCGTCGAAGTCATCGGCGATATCGAACTGTTCGCCCGTGAGCGTGCGCTCGTCTGCCCCGATGCGCCCTTGATCTGCATCACCGGTACCAATGGCAAGTCCACCACCACGGCCCTGACGGCGCATCTGCTGAAGTCGCTGGGCCGTGATGTGCAGATGGGCGGCAACATCGGGACACCGGTGTTCGACCTCGCCCCGCTCGCGGTCGACCGGCATTATGTCATCGAGTGCTCGTCCTATCAGATCGACCTTGCCCCCGGTCTCGCCCCTACGGCCGGCATTC
Organism: Pannonibacter phragmitetus; assembly: GCF_050510895.1. Lineage (GTDB taxonomy): Bacteria > Pseudomonadota > Alphaproteobacteria > Rhizobiales > Stappiaceae > Pannonibacter > Pannonibacter phragmitetus_B. The sequence continues at coordinate 979,602 of NZ_JBNINT010000001.1, forward strand.
ACATGAACCTGTCACCGGATCATCTCGACCGGCACGGGACCATGGAGAACTATGCCGGCATCAAGGAGCGGCTGGTTGCAGCTGCCCGTACGGCGGTCGTCGGCGTGGATGACGAAATGAGTGCTGCCATTGCCGACCGGCTGGAAGCTGCCGGGCACGATGTGCGCCGCATTTCCGGTTATCAGACACAGAAACATGGCGTCTTTGCCCGTGATGGCCTGCTGATCTGCGCTGACAATGGTACGGAAACCGTCATTGCTGATTTGTCGCGTGCGCCGTCTCTGCGGGGCCAGCACAATGCACAGAACGCGGCAGCGGCCTGTGCAGCCCTGCTGTCGCTTGGTGTGATGCCCCAGGAACTGGCTGCCGGACTGGAGAGCTTCCCCGGCCTCAAGCACCGGATGCAGATCATCGCCCGCCATGAAGGCACGCTTTTCGTCAACGACAGCAAGGCGACCAATGCCGATGCCACGGCCTGGGCGCTGGCGAGCTATCCCCGGCTTTACTGGATCGCAGGCGGCAAGCCGAAGTCGGGTGGTATCGAGCCGCTGGGCGAGTTCTTCCCGCGTATTGTCCGGGCTTATCTGATCGGCGAGGCTGCCGAGGAGTTTGCCCGCACGCTGGACGGTAAGGTACCCTACGAGATCAGCGGCACGCTGGACGTTGCGGTGCAGCGGGCTGCGGCGGATGCTGCGCTCGACCCGCAGTCCGAAAAGGTCGTCATGCTGTCCCCGGCCTGTGCGTCGTTTGATCAGTATCCGAATTTTGAAGTGCGTGGTGATGCGTTTGCCGCAAGTGTCCAGGCGCTGCTGACGGTGCCGGAAAAGACGGAGGATGCCTGATGGTTTCTCGCGCTGATCGTGGTGTTCTGGCGGAGTGGCTGTGGACGGTTGACCACATTCTTCTCGCGCTTTTCGTCCTGCTCATGATCGGCGGCGTGGTGCTGTCCTTTGCCGCGAGCCCTCCTGTGGCCGAGCGCATCGGTGTTGAAAGCTATTATTTCGTCAAGCGGCAAGCCATGTTCCTGCCTCTGGCGCTAATCGTGCTGTTCAGCGTGTCTCTGATGTCACCGCGAATGGTGCGCCGGGGAGCCTTGCTGCTCTTTTGCGTGTCGCTTGCGCTTCTTGTGGCCACGCTGTTTGTCGGCGCTGAAGTGAAGGGCGCCCGGCGCTGGATCAACATCGCCGGTTTTTCGGTTCAGCCCTCCGAGTTCCTCAAGCCTGCCTTCGTCGTTCTGGTCGCCTTCCTTCTGTCGGAAAGCGGGCGGCGGCGCGAGGTGCCGGGCATGGTGCTCTCCGCCTTGCTGTTTGTCATGTGTGCGGCACTGCTGGTTGCGCAGCCAGATTTCGGTCAGACCATGCTGATCGGCTTGGTCTGGGGCGGCTTGTTCTTCATGAACGGCCTGCCGTGGATCGCCATTATAGCCCTGGGGGCTTGGGTGTTGCCGGGCTGACATCGGCCTATTTCATGCTGCCGCACGTGACAGCACGTGTGAACCGCTTCCTTGATCCAGAATCCGGCGATACCTACCAGATCGACCGGGCACGTGAGGCATTTCTGTCCGGCGGCTGGTTTGGCAAGGGGCCGGGCGAGGGCATCGTCAAGCGCGGCCTGCCGGACAGTCACACCGATTTCATCTTTGCCGTGGTGGCTGAGGAATTCGGCATCATCGTTTGCATGCTGCTTGTCTCGCTCTTCGCCTTTATCATCCTGCGTGGTCTGCGTAATGCGGGCCGGGATCAGGATGCTTTTTCGCGGTTGGCGACGGCTGGGCTTACGATCATGTTCGGCCTGCAGGCGACGATCAACCTGATGGTGAACCTCAACCTCATGCCCGCCAAGGGCATGACGCTGCCCTTCATTTCCTACGGCGGTTCGTCGTTGCTTTCGACGGCGCTGACGGCGGGCTTCATTCTGGCCCTGTCACGCCGCAAGCCGCGGCCTCTGCACAGCGACAGAGTGACGGTTGCCCGCGTACAGCCCTCGCAGATCATCCAGCCGGGTATTCAATGAGCAAGACCGTTCTCCTGACTGCCGGCGGAACCGGTGGTCATCTGTTCCCTGCCGAAGCGCTGGCGCATGAACTGGTGCGTCGGGGCTGGACTGTCGATCTGGCGACGGATGAGCGGGCCGACCGCTACGGAACGAGCTTTCCGGCCCGGGAGGTCCATATCATTGCCTCCGAGACCTTGCGCTCGAAGTCACCTGTTGCCCTGATCAAGACGGTTCTGAGCCTGGCCCGTGGCACGTTGCAGGCCCGCCGTGTCATCCGGCAGATCAGGCCTGCCGTTGTGGTTGGCTTCGGCGGATATCCCACCTTTCCGCCGATGATGGCGGCGCGGCTGACGGGCGTGCCGTCTATCTTGCATGAGGCCAATGCGGTGATGGGCCGGGCCAACCGGATGCTGGCCAAGGGTGTCACCCGTGTGGCTACCAGCCTGACGCTGGTCAATCCGGATGCAGCCGTTGCCCCGAAGATCCGCGAGACAGGCAACCCCGTGCGCCCGCCGGTGGTCGATGCTGCCAGCGTGCCTTATGCGGTGCCACAGGCTGGCGGCGCTTTTCACTTGCTGGTCTTCGGCGGCTCGCAAGGGGCGCGTTTCTTTTCCGATGTCATGCCGGAAGCGGTGAAGCTTCTGTCCCCGGAACACCGCGCCCGGCTCAGGCTGGTGCAGCAGTGCCGTCCAGAAGACATGGAACGTGTGAAAGCCGCGTTCGAGGCGCTTGGGCTTTCGGCGGAGCTCGCGCCGTTCTTCCGCGACATGCCAGCGAGGATTGCCGCATCCCATCTCGTCATCTGCCGCTCCGGCGCGTCTTCCGTCAGCGAGTTGTCCGTCATTGGCCGCCCGTCGATCCTCGTGCCGCTGCCCAATGCGCTGGATCAGGACCAGAGCAACAATGCCCGGGTGCTGGAAGCCGTGGGCGGGGCCTGGCCGGTGGCGCAGAAGGACCTGACGCCGCAGCGCCTTGCCGAAGAACTCACCCGGCTCATGGATGAGCCATCCACCCTTCAAGCCGCCGCCGCCGCCGCGCGCGGGCAGGGCAAGCCCGATGCGGTTGCCCGCCTTGCCGATCTGGTGGAAGAGACCGCTGGCGCATACACAACAGACAAAGGAGACCGCGCATGAAGATGCCGCGTGAATTGGGGCCGGTGCATTTTGTCGGCATCGGGGGCATCGGGATGAGCGGCATTGCCGAAGTGCTGCATACCCTCGGTTACACCGTTCAGGGCTCGGACATGTCCGAGAGTGCCAATGTGCTGCGCCTGCGCGAGAAGGGCATTCCGGTCTTCATCGGTCACAAGGCGGAGAACCTTGGCGGGGCCGAGGTTCTGGTCGTTTCCTCCGCCATCAAGCGCGACAATCCGGAGCTGATCGCCGCCCGCGAGAAGCTGATCCCGGTGGTCCGCCGCGCCGAAATGCTGGCAGAGCTGATGCGCTTCAAGCAGGCCATCGCCATCGGCGGCACTCATGGCAAGACGACGACTACCTCACTGGTGGCAGCGCTGCTTGAGGCTGGCGGCATGGACCCGACCGTGATCAACGGCGGCATCATCAACGCCTATGGCACCAATGCCCGTATGGGTGACGGCGAGTGGATGGTGGTGGAAGCGGACGAAAGCGACGGCACCTTCGTCAAGCTGCCTGCCGACATTGCCATCGTCACCAATATCGACCCGGAGCATCTCGACCATTACGGCGATTTCGCCGGAGTGCGTGCGGCCTTCCGCCACTTCGTTGAGAACGTGCCTTTCTACGGCTTTGCCGTCATGTGCCTTGACCACCCGGAAGTGCAGACGCTCGTTGGCCAGATCGAGGACAAGCGCATCGTCACCTATGGCACCAACCCGCAGGCAGACGTGCGCTTTGCGGATGTTTCTATCGCGGGGGAAGTCCCGCTTCCGTGTCATCCTGCAAAACCGCCGGTCAGGCGAAAGCGAAGTGATTGATGATCTGATGCTGCCCATGCCGGGTCTGCACAACATCTCCAATGCCACGGCAGCCATTGCGGTGGCAAACCGGCTGGGTATCTCAGCAGATGCCATCCGCAAGGGGCTTGCAGGTTTTGGCGGCGTCAAGCGCCGCTTCACCCACACGGGCAGCTGGAACGGTGCCGAGTTCTTCGATGACTACGGCCACCATCCGGTGGAAATCCGCGCCGTGCTGAAGGCTGCGCGTGAATCGGCAAAGGGCAGGGTGGTTGCCGTGGTGCAGCCGCACCGCTACACCCGCCTCGCCAGCCTGTTCGAGGACTTCTCTACCTGCTTCAACGATGCGGACACGGTGATCGTGGCTCCGGTCTATGCCGCAGGCGAGCAGCCCATCGCGGGCATTGACCGGGACAGCCTGGTCTCCAACCTCAAGACCCACGGCCACCGTTCCGCCATTGCGCTGGAGGGGCCGGAAGCTCTGGCCGGTGTCATCGCGGATCTCGCCAAGCCGGGCGATTACGTTGTCTGCCTTGGGGCAGGCAACATCACCCAGTGGGCGCATGCGCTGCCGGGCCAGCTGGAAGCCCTTGGCAAGGGAGAGGGCGTGAGCTTTCCCGATCTTCTGGAAAGCCTTGGCTCCCGGCTTGAGGGGCTGCGCGGCAAGCTAACGGCCAATCAGCCGCTGTCCGCAGTCACCTGGCTGCGGGCAGGCGGACCGGCGCAGCTGCTGTTCCAGCCGGCGGACGAAGAGGATCTGGCGCAGTTCCTGTCTGTGCTGCCGGAGGAAATCCCGGTTCTGACCATCGGCCTCGGTTCCAACCTGCTGGTGCGCGATGGTGGCATCGAGGGTGTTGTAATCCGTCTTGGCGCGCGCGGTTTCGGTGCCGTTGAGGTGCTCGATGGCGGGCGCATCCGTGCGGGCGCTGCCGTGCCGGACAAGCGGCTGGCGGAATCGGCGGCAGAAGCCGGAATCGGCGGCTTTTCCTTCTACACCGGCATTCCCGGTGGCGTCGGCGGCGCACTGCGCATGAACGCCGGAGCCCATGGCACGGAAACCTGCAACCGTCTGGTGGAAGTCACCGCGATTGACCGCAAGGGCTCGCGTCATGTGCTGAGCAATGCGGATATGGGTTACACCTACCGGCACAGTTCCGCAGCTCCCGGCCTGATCTTTACCAGTGCGGTCTTTGAAGGCCCGGTCGAGGATGAGGCGAAGATCCGTGCTGAGATGGCCGAGGTCGTTGCCCACCGTGAGCGGGCTCAGCCGATCCGTGAAAAGACCGGCGGCTCCACCTTCAAGAACCCTCCGGGCAATTCTGCCTGGAAGGTGATCGACGCTGCGGGATGCCGCGGGCTGACCGTCGGCGGGGCGCAGATGTCGGAAATGCACTGCAATTTCATGATCAACACCGGCACGGCGACAGGTCACGATCTGGAGCTTCTGGGCGAAACCGTCCGCCGCCGCGTGCGTGACCATTCGGGCGTCGAACTCGAATGGGAAATCAAGCGCCTTGGGCAGTTCATGCCCGGTGAGGCGATCACCCCATTTCTGGATTGAGGGGAGTGGCGGGGCGAATTCAGCCCTGCCCCGGATTTCCACAGCCTCAGACGCGTCTGCTGCCGCTGTTGTTGCATTTGAATCACACAGTGCAGGCAACAGGGGGTTAATACATTCCTTAACGGCTTGGTTAACGTTTCCTTACCAATTTGGGCAGCATCTTATGGGCTCACGTTTGTCTGAGTGAGTCGGTGGAAATGACGGGTAAGCATGTCGCGGTACTGATGGGTGGCTGGGTGAATGAGAGGCCGGTGAGCCTTTCGTCCGGTAACGCCTGCGCCGACGCGCTGGAAGCGCGCGGTTTCAAGGTTTCGCGCGTGGATGTTGATCGTTCCATCGCTGATCGTCTGGCTGAGCTGAAGCCGGATGTGGCTTTCAACGCCCTGCATGGCCCCTTCGGCGAGGACGGCTGCATTCAGGGTTTGCTCGAAATCATGAATATCCCCTACACGCATTCCGGTGTGATGGCTTCTGCCCTTGCCATGAACAAGGTCAAGGCCAAGGCCGTGATGGCGGCGCATGGGGTGCCGGTGACCGAGCATCTGATCATCAACCGGCGGGAAGTGGGTAATGAGCACCCGATGCGCCCGCCTTATGTGATCAAGCCCATTAACGAAGGCTCCAGCTTTGGCGTGCTGATCGTTAAGGAAGACCAGTCGCATCCGCCGCAGGAGCTGACGCGCTCTGACTGGCCATATCCCGACACAATGATGTGCGAGACCTACATCCCTGGCCGCGAGCTGACCTGCGCAGTGATGGGAGATGAGGTGCTTGGAGTTATCGACATTGTGCCAAAAGGGCACGGTTTCTATGATTTTGAAGCGAAATATGCGGAAGGAGGCTCTGTTCACATCCTTCCTGCGAAAATTTCACCCTTTATTTACCAAGAAGTACAGAAACTTACCTTAACAGCGCATCGTGCGCTCGGCTGCCGGGGTGTTTCGAGGGCGGATTTCCGCTTCGATGAGCGTCCGGATGGGTCGGGTACCCTGATCTGCCTGGAAGTTAACACTCAACCTGGAATGACCCCAACCTCGCTGGTTCCTGAGCTTGCCGCCCATGCCGGCCGTGATTTCGGGGATCTCGTCACCTGGATGGTGGAGGACGCAAGTTGCTGTCGCTGAGGCGCAAAGCCGGGATAGTAAGTGCTTATCCGCTGGAAGCGGAGCTGGCGCCGCGCGGGCGTGGTGTTCCGCGGCTGCGGCGCCGCCCTGTCTGGCGGCAGGCGGGCTGGATCGCTGATCTGCCCCGCTGGACTGGCACTGTATCTGCTGTGGCCTTCCTGGCTGCCACCATCACGTATGGTGTCATTCTGGGCGGTCATGGGCGCATGGTCGCGCAGTCCCTCATCAGCGCAGCCGGTCTTGGTGTTGAGGCTGTGAAGCTGTCTGGTCAGCGTGAAGTGGCTGAATACCAGATCCTCGATGCTCTCGCGCTCGAAGAAGGTGATTCTGCTGGTGCTCTTCGATGCAGATGCTGCGCGCGAACGCCTGAAGCAGAACCCCTGGGTCAAGTCCGCTTCGGTCATGAAGCTTTACCCGAATACGGTGAAGGTCACGATTGACGAATGGGTGCCTTACGCTCTCTGGCAGCGCGGCAACACCGTGTCCATCGTTACCGAGCAGGGTGAAGTCATTACCGACGATGTAGATGGGCGCTACGCCAATCTGCTGCTGGTGGTGAACTACGGCGCTCAGACCCGTGCGGGTGAAATCCTCAAGGCCCTTGAGAGCGAGCCTGAGCTGCGCCCGCGAGTGCGCGCCGCGTATCTCATCGGTCAGCGCCGCTGGGATCTCATGCTCGAAAACGGCATCACAATCCGCCTGCCGGAAGAAGATCCGGCCAAGGCTCTGGCTGCTCTGGTGAAGATGGACAAGGAAAGCGCCATTCTGGCCCGTGACATTGCGGCCATCGACCTGCGCCTGCCGGACCGTGTGGTGGTGCGGTTGACGGATGAAGCCGCGCAGCGCCGCCGCGAGGCGCTGGATGGAAACAAGAAAGTTGCAAGAGGGGGTGCCAACACATGAGCCGCACCGGTTCCACCCTCTATCTGCCGCGCATGCGCCCCTTCCGGGGCGCCGCGCCGTTGTGATGTCCGTGCTTGATGTGGGCTCTACCAAGATCTGCTGCCTCATCGCCAAGCTGACTCCGCGTGCCGAAGGTTCCGTTCTGGCCGGCCGGTCCCATGCCATCGAGGTTCTGGGCTACGGCTACCAGCGCTCGCGCGGGATCAAGTCCGGCGTGGTAGTGGACATGGATGCGGCCGAGCAGGCGATCCGCCTTGCCGTGGATGCCGCCGAACGCATGGCTGGCGTGACCGTTGAATCCGTCATCGCCAACGTCAGCTGCGGCCGCCTGCAGAGCGAGATCTTCAGCGCCACCGTGCCGCTGGCCGGTGATGCCGTGAGCGAAGCCGATATCCAGCGTGTTCTGGTTGCCGGGTCCTCGCACACGGTCATGGAAGGCCGGGCTGTCAATCACGCGCTGCCGATCTCCTATTCGCTGGATGGCAACCGTGGCATCCGCGATCCGCGCGGCATGCTGGGCATGAAGCTGGGCGTCGACATGCAGGTCGTCACCACCGAGGTGCCGCCGGTCCGCAATCTCGAGCTTTGCATCAATCGTGGCCACCTGCACGTGGAGACACTGGTGGCAACGCCTTATGCCAGCGGCCTGTCCACGATCGTGGATGATGAGGCTGAGCTGGGCGTTGCCTGCGTCGACATGGGCGGTGGCACCACGACGCTGTCCGTCTTCGTTGAGGGGCAGATGGTGCATCTGGATGCCATCGCTGTTGGCGGCCAGCATGTGACGACTGACATTGCGCGGGCTTTTGCCATGCGCCTTTCGGACGCTGAGCGTCTGAAGACCCTTCATGGTTCGGCCCTGCCGACCAGCGTGGATGACCGTGAGATGCTCACGATCCCGCCGGTGGAAGGTGACCTTCCGAACCAGATCCCGCGTTCGGCCCTTATCCGGGTTGTGCGTCCGCGGGTTGAGGAAATCCTGGAGCTGGTCCGTGACAGGCTGACGGCCTCCGGTTTTGCCGGGCGCGTCGGCAAGCAAATCGTCCTCACGGGCGGGGCGAGCCAGCTGACGGGATTGAGTGAAGTTGCGCGCCGTGTCATCGGCCGCAATGTCCGGCTCGGACGGCCACTCGGGGTGGCCGGACTGCCGGATGCAGCCAAGGGGCCGGCTTTCGCCGCCTCGGTCGGGTTGCTGATTTATCCGCAGGTCTCCCAGATCGAACAGTTTCAACCGAAACACAGGCGGTCTGGATGGGGCGGCAGCACGGGTTACCTGGCCCGTGTCGGCCAGTGGATCAGGGACAGCTTCTGACGCGGCATCCGCGTCAGGGAAACTGCCGGAAACGGCGAACTTCAAAGGGAAGAATGCGGAGCCCCCGAGAACCGGGTGTTCCTTTTAGGGTCGCGAGGATAGAATGACCATCAACCTGAAGATGCCCGACATTCAGGAGCTGAAGCCGCGGATCACGGTTTTCGGCGTCGGCGGCGCGGGCGGAAACGCCGTCAACAACATGATCACGGCCGGCCTGCAGGGTTGCGACTTTGTCGTAGCCAACACGGATGCGCAGGCTCTTGCCATGAACCACGCAGAACGCCTGATCCAGATGGGCGTGGCTGTGACCGAAGGCCTCGGCGCCGGCTCTCAGCCGGAAGTCGGCAGCGCTGCTGCTGAAGAGGTTATCGACGAAATCAACGACCACCTGTCCGGCTCGCACATGGTGTTCATCACCGCCGGCATGGGCGGTGGCACCGGTACGGGCGCTGCCCCCGTTATCGCCCGGGCGGCTCGCGCCCAGGGTATACTGACGGTAGGTGTGGTGACCAAACCGTTCCAGTTCGAAGGTGCGCGCCGCATGCGCATCGCCGAAGCAGGCATCCAGGAACTGCAGCGCAATGTCGATACTCTGATCGTCATTCCGAACCAGAACCTGTTCCGCATCGCCAATGCCCAGACCACCTTCGCCGACGCATTTGCGATGGCTGACCAGGTGCTCTACTCGGGCGTGGCCTGCATCACCGACCTGATGGTCAAGGAAGGTCTCATCAACCTCGACTTTGCCGACGTGCGCTCGATCATGCGCGGCATGGGCAAGGCGATGATGGGCACCGGCGAGGCATCGGGCGAGAACCGCGCCCAACAGGCGGCTGAAGCTGCCATTGCCAACCCGCTGCTCGATGAGACCTCGATGAAGGGTGCCAAGGGCCTGCTCATCTCGATCACGGGCGGTAACGATCTGACCCTGTTCGAAGTTGATGAAGCTGCCACCCGCATCCGCGAGGAAGTGGACGCCGACGCCAACATCATCCTGGGCGCGACCTTCGATGAAAGCATGGACGGCATCATCCGCGTCTCCGTCGTCGCCACCGGCATCGACAAGGAACTGCTGATGGGAAACGGTGAATTCGAGGCCATTCCGGCCCCGAAGACCGAGCCCGTCTCCCGCCCGGTCGTCAACACCGCTCCGCGTCAGCCTGAGCGTCCCGTTGAGCGTCCGGCCGTGACCAGCTTCCAGCAGGATGCAGCTTCCCGCGCTCTGGCCAGCCTTGAGCGTGAACTGGCGATCAATGAGCCGGCTCCGGCCGCTCAGGTGAGCGAGGCTGTGGAAGCCAAATCCTTTCGTCCCGCAACCGAAGCCGTAATCCCCGCTCCGGTTCAGGCCGAAATTCCGGCAGCTCCGATGCAGCCAATGGTTCAGCAGCCAGTCCAGGCCGCCGTTCCGTTCGAGACCCCGGCAGCTGAACAGCCGATGGCTGCTCCGCGTATGCCGCGCGTGGAAGACTTCCCGCCGATCGCCCAGCGTGAGCTGATGGCCCGCCAGCCGCAGCGCCCCGAAGCTGTTGCCCCGGCGGCTCCCGCTCCCGCGCCGCAGCCGATGGCTGCGCCTGCGCTCGACATGGAAGAGCATGGCGATGACCGCCGCCCGATGGGTCTGCTGCGCCGTCTGGCCAGCGGTCTGTCCCGCCGCGAAGATCATGAAGAGCATGCCGCGCATGAGGCAGCTCCCGTCATGACCCCGCGTGCTCCGGCTGCTGCTCCCCAGCCGCAGATGCGTCCGGCTCCGCGCATGCCGCAGATGGCCCCTGCTCAGCAGGGCCGCCCGGCTGGCGCTGCCGGTCAGCTCGACATGCAGGGCCGCGCTCCGGCGCGTCCGCAGGTGCACAGCGAGGAAGACCAGCTCGAGATCCCGGCGTTCCTGCGCCGTCAGTCGAACTGAGTCGCTCCTGACCCTTCTTCCCTTGGACGGCCTGACACACAATGTGTCAGGCCGTTTCCGTGTGTCTGGAGGGTTCCGTTGTAGATTCAATATGTTGGTGCCTGAGTTCGCGTTACAAACCGTAATAAAGCTTTATTTCTGACATGACGCTTGGGGGGTATTGTGCTGCCAGTTCCAGAAGCGTTAATGCGCGGTAGCTAAAGTCATTTCAGTTTTCGGAATGACACTTTGACCGCGAAACCGGCATAGGCAGACCCGAATGACCAACCGTCTTGATTTCCAGACCACTGTGGCGGATCAGGTGACACTGACAGGTATTGGCGTTCATTCGGGTACGCCGGCCTCGGTGACCCTTCTGCCCGCAGATGCTGGAACGGGTATTGTCTTTCACCGCACGGACGTGAGTGACGACCTGCAGACGGACATTCCCGGCCGCTGGGATCATGTGACGGCAACGGCACTCTGCACCGTCATGGCTGACCCGGCCCGCAACGGCGTGTCCACGGTCGAGCATCTGATGGCTGCGCTGCGCGGCCTCGGCGTTGACAATGTCATCGTCGAAATGGACGGCCCGGAAATGCCGATCATGGATGGCAGTGCGGCTGCCTTCGTGGAGGCCATCGATCAGGTTGGCCTCAAGCGCCTCGACCGTGGCCGCCGCTATCTGCAGAATCAAGAAGCCCGTTCGCTTTGAGCAGAATGGTGCCTGGTGCGAGCTTCTGCCCTATTCCGGCACCCGTTTCGAAGTGACCATCGAATTCGAGACGCCGTTGATCGGCCGTCAGACCTTTGCCAGCGACATGACGCCGGATGTGTTCCGCAAGGAAGTTTCGCGTGCCCGCACCTTTGGTCAGGTCAAGGAAGTCGAGAAGCTGTGGGCGATGGGCTTTGCCCGCGGCTCTTCGCTGGAGAATTCCGTCGCCGTTGCCGGTGACCGGGTGCTCAACCCGGAAGGCACCCGCTGGGCTGACGAGTTCGTCCGTCACAAGACGCTGGATGCAGTTGGTGATCTGGCGTTGGCCGGTCTGCCGATTCTCGGTCTTTACCGCTCCTACAAGGCTGGTCACCGCATGAATGTGGCCATTCTGGCTGAACTGTTCAGCAAGGCAGGGCAGGATGCGTTCGAAATTGTCGAGGCTCCGGCATGGCGCGAACATGGCAATGTTGAGCGTTCCGGGCTGGCTGCAGCGGCCTTCGGCCCTGAGGTTTCCTGAGTTTTTGCACAAGTCATTCGAGTATGGGCGCCCGAGAGGCGCCCGCTCTTTGTCTACGGTCACAAAAAGCTCAAAAAAGACGACACACGGCGTGACGAATGCCGTCCGGTTCCGCTAAAAGCCTTAGCGTGGAACGTGTTTGGTAACCGGACTGTGGCCCCTGGGCAGGGGGCTCATGCATAACTCGGGCAAGGAGTGGTGAGGCGTGCTGCGAAACATGGCAACAGAGGCTGGCAAGCGTTCCGGCAGAAAGACTGCCCTTCTTGGCTCGATCATGCTGGTATGTGCATTGACCCTGTCAGCTTGCGCATCCAAGGACGATGACGACCTGGCGCTGGACGACACCCCGGCCGAAGTGCTGTTCAACGAGGGCCTGGCGCTGCGCAATGCAGGCCGCCTGAGTGATGCCGGCAAGAAGTTCTCCGAGGTAGACAAGGTCTATCCCTATTCCGAATATGCCCGGAAATCGCTGATCAACCTCGCCTACATCAATTTTTCGCTGGGCCGCTACGCCGAGACGATCAATGCTGCAGACCGCTTCATCACGCTTTACCCGGGCAGTGAGGATGCAGCTTACGCGCTGTATCTGAAGGGGCAGTCCTATCAGCGTCAGATTCCGGACATCACCCGCGACCAGAAGATCACCGAACAGGCCGCACAGACCTTCAGTGAGCTGATCCAGCGTTATCCCGACAGCGAGTACACGGCGGATGCCAAGGCCAAGCTGCTGATGGCGGAAGACCAGCTTGCAGGCAAGGAAATGCAGGTGGGCCGCTTCTATCTTGAGAAGCGCAACTACATTGCGGCCATCAACCGGTTCAAGACGGTGGTGATCAATTATCAGACCACCCGCCACGTCGAGGAAGCTCTCTTCCGTCTGACCGAAGGCTATTACGCGCTGGGTGTGGTGAACGAGGCGCAGACCGCTGCGGCTATTCTCGGTCACAACTATCCTGACAGCCAGTGGTACAAGGACGCTTTCTCGCTGTTGCAGAAGGGCGGATATGAGCCTTCCGAGAACAAGTCGAGCTGGATCAGCCGCGCCTTCCAGGGGGTGAATGTGTTCTGATCCGGATACCGGGTCATCAGGGCGGGGCAATTTCACATGCTGGCGACGCTGTCCATTCGCGATATCGTCCTCATCGACCGGCTCGACATCGAGTTTTCCGGCGGTATGACTGTGCTCACCGGTGAAACCGGTGCGGGCAAGTCCATTCTTCTCGACGCGCTTACCCTTGCCCTCGGCGGGCGGGGCGACGCTGGCCTTGTGCGCCATGGTGAGGCGCAGGGGCAGGTGGTTGCCGTCTTCGATGTCGCCGGTGCCCACCCTGTGCGCTCCTTGCTGCGTGAGAATGACGTGCCCGACGATGGTGATGTCATTTTGCGCCGTATCCAGACGGCCGATGGCCGCAGCCGTGCCTTCATCAACGATCAGCCCGTCAGCGTCGGCCTGCTGCGGCAGGCAGGGCAAATGCTGGTCGAGGTGCATGGACAGCATGACGAGCGGGCGCTTGTGGATCCGGAAAGCCACCGGCAGCTGCTGGATGCCTTTGGCGTGCTGCAGGGCGAATTGGCGGCCGTTGAGGCCGCTTATGCCTCCTATCGCAAGGCAGAGAAGGCGCTGCGTGACCACAAGGCCCGCATCGACGCGGCCCGCCGGGAGGCTGATTTCCTGCGCTCAGCCGTTGATGAGCTGAAAAGACTGGATCCGAAGCAGGGCGAGGAAGACGCGCTGGCCATGCGCCGTGCCGAAATGATGCAGGTGGAAAAGATCGCCACCGACCTCAATGAAGCCTACGAGACGCTGAATGGCGGCGCTTCGCCCATCCCGGAACTTTCCAGCCTGCTGCGCCGTCTCGAACGCAAGGCCGATCAGGCGCCGAAGCTTTGTCTGGCCCTGTGGCGGCTCTGGCAACTGCCTTGGACAATCTTGAGGAAGCCCGCTCAGGCCTTGAGACTGCAATCCGTGAGACCGACTTTGACCCGCGGGAGCTGGAAGCTGCGGAAGAGCGGCTGTTTGCCCTTCGTGCTGCAGCACGCAAGTTCTCAGTCCAGGTGGATGAGCTTCCGGCCTTGCGCCAGAAGATGGCGGCAGACCTCAACGACCTTGATGCAGGTGAGGAGAAGCTGGATGCGCTGGCTGCTGCGGCTGACACGGCGCGCAAGGCCTTTGATGGTCTGGCGGCGAAACTGTCCGCCCGCCGCGCCAATGCTGCCCGTGCTCTGGAGGCTGCCGTTGCCGCCGAGCTTCCGGCCCTGAAGCTTGAGCGGGCGCGCTTTATCGTCGAAATGACCAGCGACCCGGAGAACCGGTCGGCAAACGGCGTTGATACGGTGGAGTTCTGGGTGCAGACCAACCCCGGCACACGCCCCGGCCCGATGATGAAGGTTGCCTCCGGTGGAGAGCTTTCCCGCTTCCTGCTGGCGCTGAAGGTGTCGCTGGCCGACAGCGGTTCGGTGCCGGCGCTGGTGTTTGACGAGATTGATACGGGCGTTGGCGGTGCGGTGGCCGAGGCCATCGGTATGCGTCTGGCCCGTCTGGCCCGGTCGGTTCAGGTGCTGACAGTGACCCATGCGCCGCAGGTGGCTGCCCGCGCCAATGGTCACTTGCTGATTTCGAAGGAAGCAGTCGCCGAAGACCGGGTCGCCACGCGTATCACGGCGATTGATGACGCGCACCGGCGCGAGGAGATCGCCCGGATGCTGGCTGGCAGCGTCATTACGGATGAAGCCCGTGCGGCGGCTGAAAAGCTCATGGCCCACGCTCCGGGCTGAGTTGGGGGCTTGCGTGGAGCGTGGGCCATGAAAATCAGGTGCGGGGGATTTCACCTGATTTGGAGTGTCTTGTCTGTGCCTTGTGCGGGGATTACTCCCGCGTGGTCGGCGTTGTCATCGGGCCTTCCTGAGGCTTTGGCAGCTCGATCTTGCTCTCACCCACATCGGGGATGTTCAGCTCGATCACAGCCTTGTCCTGCTTCGTGAAGCCGCCTTCCGCCGCATAGAAAGCGACACCAACGAGTGCCACGGCGAGGGCACCAGCCACAAACCATCCCGCATTGCTACTGGGACGAAGCTTTGCTGAATTGTTTCCTGCGGGCATCTTGGCCTCTCCTTCTTCTGGCTTTAATACCAAGGCGCTGCGATGCTGACGCATCCGGCCTTGAGACCAATCATGTCCCCGTGGGGCTTGGCTGGTCTGTTCGGGAGAAGAACTCGGCAGCCCTGCTTCCGGTTCCGTCCCTGCTCTGATTTTTTGCGGTCCTGCGGCAGATGCCGGGCCGCTGCGCTTGCGGATGACAACCATGACCGGGACTGACAGCTCCAACGCCAACATCGCCGTCGAGGCTCTGACGCTTGAGCAGGCGGCTGCCGAGTTGCAGCGGCTCGCCAGCGAGATTGCCTTCCACGATGCGCGCTATCACGGCGAGGATGCGCCGGTCATTTCCGATGCGGACTATGACGCCCTGCGTCAGCGCAATGCCGCCATCGAGGCGCGCTTCCCGGAGCTGATGCGGGCCGACAGCCCCTCGGAGCGTGTTGGCGCTGCGCCGGCTGATGGTTTTGGCAAGGTTACCCATGCGGTGCCGATGCTCTCCCTCGACAATGCCTTTGCCGACGAGGATGTGCGCGACTTCGTGGGCCGCGTCCGCCGCTTCCTGAAGTTCGATCCGCTGATGGGGGAGCTTGCCGTCACAGCCGAGCCGAAGATTGACGGTCTCTCCCTGTCGCTGCGCTACGAGAAAGGCGTTCTGGTCAGCGCCGCCACACGTGGTGACGGTGCGGTGGGGGAGAACGTGACGGCCAATGCCCGCACCATTGCAGATATCCCGCACCAACTGCCCGCCGGTGTGCCGGAGGTGGTGGAAGTGCGCGGTGAGGTCTACATGTCCCACGCAGATTTTGCGGCTCTTAATGCCCGCATGGCAGGCAATGGCGGCAAGGTCTTCGCCAATCCGCGCAATGCGGCGGCAGGCTCGCTGCGCCAGCTCAACCCGGACATCACCGCCTCACGCCCCTTGCGCTTCTTCGCCTATGCCTGGGGGCAGATGAGCGATGTCCCCTGTGACACTCAGTTCGACATGGTCCGCCGCTTTGGCGACTGGGGCTTTGCTACGAACCCGCGCATGGTCCGCTGCTCCAGCGTAGAGGAGCTTCTCGCCGTCTATCACGGCATCGAGGAAGACCGTGCCAGCCTTGGCTATGACATTGACGGTGTCGTTTACAAGGTGGACCGGCTGGACTTGCAGCAGCGGCTCGGCTTCGTCTCCCGCTCGCCCCGCTGGGCGATTGCGCATAAATTCCCGGCGGAGAAAGCCTACACCATCCTGCGCGATATCGAGATTCAGGTTGGCCGCACCGGCGCGCTGACGCCGGTCGCCAAGCTTGAGCCGGTAACGGTGGGCGGTGTGGTCGTCTCCAACGCGACGCTGCACAACGAGGATTACATCAAGGGCATCGGCACGGACGGCGAGCCTATCCGTGGCGGCGTGGATCTGCGCATCGGCGACACAGTGCAGATCCAGCGCGCGGGCGACGTGATTCCGCAGGTGATTGCGGTGGATTTGGAGCGCCGCCCGGCGGATACCGCGCCCTTTGCTTTCCCGGACGTATGCCCCGCCTGCGGCAGCCATGCGGTGCGGGAGATCAACAGCAAGACGGGCCGCCCGGATGCCGTGCGCCGCTGCACCGGCGGCCTCATTTGCCCGGCGCAGGCTTCCGAGAAACTGAAGCATTTCGTCTCCCGCAATGCCTTTGACATCGAGGGGCTTGGCGACAAGCAGGTCGATGCCTTTTTTGCTGAAGGGCTGGTGCGCAGCCCGGCGGAGATCTTCACGCTGGAGGCGCGTGACAAGCTGGCGCTGACCAAGCTGCGCAACCGCGAAGGATGGGGCGCCGTTTCAGCGAAGAATCTGTTCGAGGCGATCAACGCCCGCCGCCGCATCGATCTTCACCGCTTCATCTTTGCGCTCGGCATCCGTCATGTGGGGGAGGGCAATGCCAAGCTTCTCGCACGCGCCTATGGCTCCTTCGCCGCCTTTTCCGCTGCCATGGAAGCCGCGCAGGACCGCAGCAGCGACGCCTGGGCGGAGCTTAACGCCATCGACGGCATCGGCGAGACCGTGGCTGAGGCGGTGGTGCAGTTCTTTGGTGAAGACCACAACCGCGAGGCCCTGACTGCGCTCCTGGCTGAAGTGACGCCGCAGGATGCGGAGAAGATCGCCGCTGAAGGCTCTCCGGTCGCGGGCAAGACAGTCGTCTTCACCGGCTCCTTGGAGCGCATGACCCGCGACGAGGCAAAAGTCATGGCCGAACGGCTGGGCGCCAAGGTGGCAGGCTCGGTGTCCAAGAAGACCGACCTTGTGGTGGCTGGCCCGGGCGCAGGCTCCAAACTCAAGACCGCACAGGACCTGGGCATTGAGGTGATCACGGAAGACGGCTGGTTCGATCTGGTTGGCGGGTGAGGGGTTGGTCACCAAGTCGCCCCGGCCAAGCGCAGCGCGAGCCAGGGCCCACTAGAGGGGGCGTGTTGTCCTCAGCGGCGCGACAGCAGGATTGCTTGCAGGTCTACCCGCCTTGTTTCGGACTTTCCGCTCTGGAAGCGAGTGGACCCCGGGTCTGCGCTCCGCTCCGCCCGGGGCGACGCGGAGTGTGTGGTGAGGCCGTGCTTCACTTTGAGGCTGATCCGCCCTGCCGCCCGGCACGGTGCTGCGTAGCCGGCACAGAGTCGCCCCGGCCAAGCGTAGCGCGAGCCGGGGCCCACTCGCTTGCAGAGAGAGGCCGTATTTCTGAGTGCTGCAGCAGCTGGATTTTGGCAAGCCTGTCCACTCTGCCGCAGCATCACCGCTCTGGGAGTGAGTGGACCCGGGTCTGCGCTCCGCTCCGCCCGGGGCGACGCGGAGTGTGTGGTGAGGCCGTGCTTCACTTTGAGGCTGATCCGCCCTGCCGCCCGGCACGGTGCTGCGTAGCCGACACTGAGTCGCCCCGGCCAAGCGTAGCGCGAGCCGGGGCCCACTCGCTTGCAGAGAGAGGCCGTATTTCTGAGTGCTGCAGCAGCGGGATTTTGTGCAAGCCTGTCCATTCTGCCGCAACCTCACCGCTCAGGTAGTGAGTGGACCCCGGGTCTGCGCTCCGCTCCGCCCGGGGCGACGCGGTGTGTGTGGTGGGCTGTGCTTCTTATTGAAGTGAAACACGTGGCGAATACTCCAGTGCTGTCACTCGTTGAGCGTCAGATAAAGATCCCTCCAGTCTGGATTGAAGCGCTCTATCAGCTGGATTTTCCAACTGCGCTGCCAGCGTTTTATCCTTTTCTCTGCGCTGATAGCTGCCTGAGGATCTTCAAATGTTTCGTAATAGACCAGCAGAATTGCGCGGTGTCTTTTACAGAACGCTGAGCCGATGCCAGTCCGGTGCTCGTGAATGCGCCGGGCAAGATCATTCGTTACCCCAGTGTACAAGGTGCCATTCATCCGGCTGGCTGTGATGTAGACATGGAATGGCATGTCTTCTCCATCCTGCATTCCTCGGCAATCATGAGGAGATGTTATTGAAAAACACAATTAAAATTCTGGCCGTATGATCCGGCGCTGCAGCTCCCTCCCGCCCTTTCCCCCATTATATTCCCCTCAAAGCCTCGCTCTTGCCGCGATTGTTGCTATATTGTTCTCCATGACAAGCACCCGAACCCTGGCTGGATGAATGACTGTGCCCCCCGGTTTTTCCGACGACTGGAGCGATATTGACGCTGAGTATGATGCCGGGGGTGGGCCGGGGGCTGCGCCTGTTGCGGCCCACAAGCCGCAGGGCGGCGGCATTGCGGCGCGGGCTTTGGCCGCGCGGCAGGGGACCGGCCAGCAGGGCGGGGCGCCGGAGTATTTCGAAGGTCTCAACCCTGAACAGCGGCTGGCGGTGGAAAGTGCCGATGGCCCCGTTCTGGTGCTGGCAGGTGCCGGCACGGGCAAAACCCGGGTTCTGACCACCCGCATTGCGCATATTCTGGCGAGCGGCAGGGCCTATCCCTCGCAGATCCTTGCGGTGACCTTCACCAACAAGGCGGCGCGCGAGATGAAGGAGCGCATCGCCCGCTATGTGGGCGAGGGCGTGGAGGGCATGGCCTGGCTGGGCACGTTCCACTCCATCTGCGTGAAGATCCTGCGCCGCCATGCGGAGCTGGTGGGCCTCAAAAGCAGCTTCACCATTCTCGATACCGACGATCAGCTGCGCCTGATGAAACAGGTGATCCAGGCCGAGGGGCTGGATGAGAAGCGCTGGACGGCCCGCATGTTCGCCGCGCAGGTGGACAGCTGGAAGAACCGTGGCCTGACTCCGAAGGACATTCCGGAGGGCGAGGCGCGCTCCTTCGGCAATGGCAAGGGGCGCAAGCTTTACGAAGAATATCAGGACAGGCTGTCCGTGCTCAATGCTGCGGATTTCGGTGACCTGCTGCTCCACTGTATCACCCTGTTCAAGACCCAGCCGGATGTGCTGAAGGACTATCAACGCCGCTTCCGCTACATGCTGGTGGATGAGTATCAGGACACCAACATTGCCCAGTATCTGTGGCTGCGGCTGCTGGCGCAGGGCAATGCCAACATCTGCTGCGTGGGTGACGACGACCAGTCGATCTACGGCTGGCGCGGAGCGGAGGTGGACAATATCCTCCGCTTTGAACACGATTTTCCCGGTGCGCTCGTCATCCGGCTGGAGCGGAACTACCGCTCCACTGCGCACATCCTGGGTGCGGCCTCGCATCTGATCGCCCACAATGAGGGGCGGCTTGGAAAGACGCTCTTCACGGATGACAGAGATCCGGAGGCTGAGGCCGTCACGGTCGCCTCTGCGTGGGATTCGGAGGAAGAGGCGCGCTCCATCGGTGATGAAATCGAAGCGCTGCAGCGCAAGGGGCATTCGCTCAACCAGATCGCCATTCTGGTGCGTGCGTCCTTCCAGATGCGCGAGTTTGAAGACCGGTTCATCACGCTGGGGCTGAATTACCGCGTCATTGGCGGCCCGCGCTTCTATGAGCGGCTCGAAATCCGCGATGCCATGGCCTATTTCCGCTGCGTGGTGCAGCCAGCCGATGATCTGGCGTTCGAGCGCATCGTCAACACACCCAAGCGTGGCCTTGGCGAGGCGACACTGAAAATCGTGCATGAGCTTGCCCGGTCGCAGCGCATTCCGCTGATCGAAGCGGCAACGCAGCTGTGCCGCACGGAAGAGATCAAGCCCAAGGCGCGCAAGGCGCTCACGGATCTGCTGGCCGACCTTGACCGCTGGCGGGCGCAACTGACCCGCGTCAAGCATTCGGAGCTGGCGGAAGTTATTCTGGATGAGAGCGGTTATACGGCCATGTGGCGGCAGGACAAGTCTGCCGAGGCGCCGGGCCGGCTCGACAACCTCAAGGAACTCATCCGCTCCATGGAGGAGTTCGAGTCCTTGCCGGGGTTCCTCGAGCATATCGCCCTTGTCATGGACCGGGATTCGGCTGACGCTGCCGATGCCGTGTCGATCATGACGCTGCATTCGGCCAAGGGGCTGGAGTTTGACACGGTGTTTCTGCCGGGTTGGGAAGAAGGTCTCTTCCCTCATCAGCGGGCGCTGGACGATGGTGGCCGGGCCGGGCTTGAGGAAGAACGGCGCCTTGCCTATGTGGGCATCACGCGCGCAAGGCAGCGGGCCAAGATCTGGTTTGCTTCCAACCGGCGCATCCATGGCACCTGGCAGTCGAGCATTCCCTCGCGGTTTCTTGATGAGCTGCCGGAGGATCATGTGGAGGTTGTCGAAAGCTCCAGCCGCTATGGCGGCTACAGTGGCGGTGGCTATGGCGTGTCACGCTTTGACAGCCGCGATGCCTTCCAGAACACCTATTCCACGCCGGGCTGGCAGCGGGCGCAGAAGGCGCGGGCTGGCGGCGAGGATTACGGGCGGCGCGGCGACATGCGCTCTTCCCGCAGCCGGGCGCAAGGTCCGCTGACCATTGAGGGCGAGCTGGTTGCCCGTTCCGTGGCGGACAAGCCTTCGGAATTCGAGATTGGCGAGCGGGTGTTCCACATCAAGTTCGGCTACGGCGCGATCCGGGTTATTGAGGGCAACAAGCTGACCATCGACTTTGAGAAGGCTGGCGAGAAGCGGGTGATCGACAGCTTCGTCGAGCGGCATTGAACGAAGGCCGCCCGCTGGTTTCCTGCGATCTTCAGGCAGCTGCCGCCCGAATAGGCTGGCTGTTTGAGGCCGCTGGGTCTATATCGGCCACGTCATTGCCAAGCTGCCGAGGATTTCATGCAGACTGTGAGAGTGCGGATCTGTGCCGCCGAACTGGAAGCCAAACGTATCTACGGGATCGTGGAACAGGCCTATGAGGACGATGGCAATCCGGTCACGGTCTATGAGTTCGTGCCGGATGGCTCGGTCTGGGCGGTCGAGATTCTCATGTTCGGCATGGAGCCGGACGAGGCCGCCGATGAGCTGAAGGACCGGGTGGGGGCTGACGCTTTTGCCGCGCCGGTGGAAGCCGAGGTCCTTGAAGACCTGAACTGGGTGGAGAAGAGCCTTGAGGGGCTTGCTCCCGTCCCTGCGGGACGTTTCCTGATCCACGGCAGCCATGACCGGGGCACCGTGCCTGCGGGCAGTATTGGCATCGAGATCGAGGCTGCCCTTGCCTTTGGTACCGGGCACCACGCCACCACAGAGGGCTGCCTGCGCGAGATCAGCCGTCTTCTGACCCATTGGCGCTTCGATAGGATACTGGATATCGGCACCGGCACCGGCGTTCTGGCGATCGCTGCGGCAAAGCTGTCCCATCAGCAGGTGATCGCCAGTGACATCGATCCGGTGGCGACGCAGACGGCTGCAGAAAACGCCGTGCTGAACGGCGTGGGCAATTTTGTGCGCACATTCACCGCCGCAGGCGTGGAGGACCGCCGCTTTGCCGAATACGGACCTTTTGATCTGGTGATCGCCAACATTCTGGCCCGCCCGCTGATGCAGATGGCGAAAAGCATTTCCGCCCGCATGACTGGCGATGCAACGCTGGTTCTCTCGGGTCTGCGAGATCGAGGACGGCCCGCGCATCCTCTTTGCCTATGGCACGCAGGGGTTCCGTCTGGTGCGGCGCTTTGAGAAGAATGGCTGGATCACCCTGACGCTTACGCGCGGGCGCGGTTGAGCGTAGATCAGACGAGCATAAGGCGGGCCAATGTGCCCGCCTAACTGTTTGTAAAACAGAAGATACTCTCGGTCGTCATCCCGGCCAAACGCAGCGCGAGCCGGGACCGGTGAGCCGGGGTGCAAATTGGTTTGCCCTTAAAAGCGATAGCCGGGAGACCTTGGCTCACCGGTCACGGATCTCGGCTTCGCTCTCGTCAGGGAAGACGACGGCGGAGGATGTCGGGAAGGGCAATTCCGTGCCTTCAGTGCCATTCGCCAACAGTCTGACTCAATCTGCTGCCTGCCTGATTCCGCCAAGCACCACAAGCCATTGCCCCAAAACGGAAAAAGGCCCCCGGAGGAGCCTTGTCATTCCGCAGTCCGGGCGGCGGATCACTCCGCCGCGGCTGCGATATGGTTTCCGTCTCAGATCGCGCTGGTCAGCGAGCCCTGGCGGCGCAGTTCTTCGCGATCATAGCCGTATGCTGCCAGCGTGGCATCGTCCAGCGAGAGCAGGTAGCCGTTGACATAACGCAGGGCCTGCTTTTCACGCGCAGCGACCATGTGGTCGAAAGCGCGGCGGATGATGCTGCGGGACGAACGGCGATCAGCGGCGATCATCGTGGAGGTAACAGTCGAAAGTGCCATTTGGATTTCTCCATCAATTCAGTGTGGCTAGGTTCCTCCCTCGTCACGGGTTGAATATGTCCTTATCCGGCCATTCCGAAAAGACATGGAACCGCATGACTGCCTTGCATTTATTGCATGTGCGAAAAGACTATACCGCAGTGCGAAGGGAAACGGCTTTTTAACCTTGCTGCATGTGGACGGGTGCCGCCTTTGAGATTGTCTGGCCGCGCCTGCGGGTTTAGGCTCCGCACCATGTTCCAGACTTTTGACACCCCCACCGATCCTTCCGTTGGCCGTCCCCGGCTTCAGGCCCTTCAGGCAGAGCTTGCCCGCCGTGGCCTTGACGGTTTCCTCATCCCCCGCGCCGATGCGCATCAGGGCGAGTATGTTCCGCCCTGCGATTGCCGCCTGCAATGGCTGACCGGCTTTGGCGGCTCGGCAGGCGTGGCCGCTGTGCTGGGCGGCAAAGCGGCGATCTTCGTGGATGGCCGCTATACGCTGCAGGTGCGAGAGCAGGTGGATTGTACGCTCTTCACGCCGCTGCATCTGATCAACGAACCGCCGCTGAAGTGGATCGAGGCGAATCTTTCCAAGGGCATGAAGCTGGGCTTTGACCCGATGCTGCACACGCTTAATGCCACCCGCCGCCTGCGCGAAGTGTGTGCCAAGGCGGGCGCGGAATTGGTGGCTGTCGAGACGAACCCGGTTGATGCCGTCTGGGAAGACCGGCCCGAGGCGCCGCTGGGCGCAGTTTCGCTCTATCCGCTCAAGTTTGCAGGTGAGGCCGTTGCGGACAAGATTGGCCGCGTGATGGCCTCTGTCGTGGAGCGCGGTGCCGATGCGGTAGTGATCACCCAGCCCGATCTCGATTGCCTGGCTCTTCAACATTCGCGGGTCTGACGTATCTCACACGCCGCTGCCGCTGTCCTTTGCGGTGCTCAACGCAGCGAAACCGCCGGTGCTGTTCATCGACGGGCGTAAGCTCTCTAACGAGGTCCGCAGCGAACTTTCGGCCCATGCCGATATTGCCGAGCCGCATCAGTTCCTGCCTGCGCTGGAAAGCCTCGGCAAGGAGGGGCTCACGGTGATGGTGGATCCTGATCTTGCCGGAGAGGCCATCGCGGCGCGTATCACAGACGCCGGCGGCAAGCTGGTGGAAGCCGCAGATCCCGTGCTGCTGCCCAAGGCCATCAAGAATGCGGCTGAGATTGCCGGGGCCAAGGCGGCGCATCTGCGTGATGCGGCCGCCTTTTGCCGTTTCCTGTGCTGGCTGGATGAAGAGGCACCCAAGGGCACGCTGGATGAGATCGGCGCAGCGGAGAAGCTGGAAGCCTTCCGCGCTGCAACGGGCGTGCTGAAGGACATCTCCTTCGACACAATTTCCGGTGCCGGGCCGAACGGGGCGATCTGCCATTACCGTGTGAACCGGGAGAGCAATCTGCCGATCCCGCTGAACCGCCCGTTCCTGATCGACTCTGGCGGCCAGTATGAGGACGGCACCACCGATATCACCCGCACCATCGCGGTGGGCGAGATGACGGCGGAGATGAAGCGTCACTTCACGCTCGTGCTGAAGGGGCATATCGCCATCGCCACGGCCCGCTTCCCGGAAGGCACGACAGGTGCTCAGCTTGACACGCTGGCGCGCATCGCGCTGTGGCAGGCCGGGCTTGATTATGACCATGGCACCGGCCATGGCGTGGGGGCGTATCTCTCCGTCCATGAAGGGCCGCAGCGCATTGCCAAGACAGGCACCCAGCCGCTGAAGCCGGGCATGATCCTTTCCAACGAGCCGGGCTATTACCCTGCGGGGGAATACGGCATCCGCATCGAGAATCTGGAACTGGTGACGGAGGCGCGGGACATTCCCGGCGGGGAGCGGCCCATGCTGGGCTTCGAGCCGCTGACGCTTGCCCCCATCGACCGCCGGCTGGTGGATGTGGATCTGTTGACGGTGGCCGAGCGCAATTGGCTCAACGCCTACCATGCCCGTGTGCGGCATGAAGTTGGCCCGCATCTCGATGGCAAGACGCGCATTTGGCTGGAGCAGGCAACGGAGCCGGTTTGACCCTGCTCTGGGGTCTTTTCACGGGCCTGCTGCCCCTCCTTCGTCATCCCGGGTCTTCGCTTCACCGCGCCCGGGATGGCGCCAGAGGGGCAGGGCCTGCGGATTGAGGCTGTTCCTCACACATTGAGTCAAGCCGCTGAGACAGTGCTGGTCCTGCCTAGCGGCTTGATTTCGGTTCTCCAGTTAACTCGCTGAAAAATATAGCCCTTACCGGTGTTCTTCTTCCGCCGCTTTAATCAGCACTGCGTTGTAATGCGCCAGCGCATGCACGTGGAAGGCCGTGGCAACAGGCACTAGCGGGGCTGAGCGGCGCACGACCGGAAGCCTCATCTGACCGGTCTCATCAAAACGTCTCAAGGCCCTGTCCAGCGTTTCGTCTGTGAAAAGCACGGGCGCCTCCGGTGTCAGGAGGGCCGTGTCTGAGCTGTCTACCGTTGCCAGCGGCGTCATGAAGTCGTCTACCCGTACCTCCCGCACCAGCATCCGGTGCAGGCCGTCCTTGAGTGGCACACCGCGCATTTCCAGCTGCCACTGGAAGAAGGAGCGCCCGTGCACGGCCTGAGTGATGCCCGTGGCGATGGAGACGCAGAGCAGCAAAGCCATGGAAAGGGCATAGCCTCCGGTCAGCTCGAACACGATCATTGTGGTGGATACGGGTGCGCCCAGCATGGAGGCGGCAACGGCGCCCATGCCCAGAATGGAATACAGCCCCTCGCTTGAGGCCATCTGCGGGAAGACACCAGCAGCCATGATGCCGAAGGCCCCGCCAGCCATGGCTCCCAGATAGAGGGCAGGGGAGAAAACTCCGCCGCCAAAGCGCGAGGCAAGGGTGATTGCGGTTGCTGCCGTCTTGGCCACGAGCAGCGCCAGCATGAGCCAGAGAGGCAGTTGATCTTTCAGCGCTGCATCTGTTGCCTCATAGCCGACGCCGAGCACGTGAGGAAACACAAGAGCGATGGCGCCCACGGCAAGGCCTCCCGTGACGGGGCGCAGCCAGACGGGCATGGAGATGTTCCGTGCCACCCAGTCAGTGCCCGTCAGAGCGAACTGGAACAGGATGGATACCAGCGCGCAGACCAGCCCCAGCAGGGCAAAGGCCGGAAATTCCCAGTAGGAGGTTATCTGGTGGCCGGGAATGACAAAGGCTGCCACATCGCCAAACCAGAGCCGGGAGAACACTGTGCCTGTGACAGCTGCGATGGCGATGGGCGGAAGCGCCGAAAGGGCGTAGTGACCCAGAATGACCTCATGAGCAAAGAGAACGCCTGCAATCGGTGCATTGAACGAAGCAGAGACGGCGCTGGCGACGCCGCAGGCAAGCAGGATGCGGCGGGACGAATCCGGCAGGCTGAAGACGCGGCAGATGCTTGTGCCGATGGTCGCTCCCAGATGCACCATGGGGCCCTCGCGGCCCGCGCTTGCGCCGGACCCAAGTGATATAGCGGCGATGATGGCAGAGGACATGCCGGGCCAGAAACGCAGACCCCTCCCGCCTGCCACCCGAGCTTCGATGGCATCTGCAACGCTGTAAGGCCGCTGCATGGGGTGTACGGTTTGCAGGATCAGTCCGACCACGAGGCCACCGCAGGCTGGAGCCAGCAGAATGACATACCAAGGCAGTGCGGCCGCGGCAGAGGCAACGGCTTCGGACGAAGTGCCGAGCCAGAACAGTTGCACGAGGCCAATGGCTTCGCGGAAAATGATTGCGGCCCAGGAAACGATGGTGCCGATGGCAAGCGCCAGGCACCAGACAAAAGGGCTCTTCTGCGCGCGAAATGTGCGCAAGTTGATCCGCAACGAAGCTGAAATGGTCGCAAGCCCTGACCTGAAGGCGTGATGCAATCGAAGTGGCAAGACGTGTTCCTGTGCCAGTTTCTTGCCCCGATGGGCAGTTTGTCCGCATTCTGGAAGAGCGGCCATTGCATCCGATTATGCGTGCGGTGATCAGGGAAGGGCAGTCTCTTGCTCAAAAAAATATCAGGATTTTTTCTTGATTTTCATTCCGGAGAGGTTCAGGACGTAAAGGCCTGCCGTTCAGACAAGTTCTTCAATCTGACAATCTGAGTCTGTACCCCTTTTGGGCTAGGGCAGGTACAAGCGATCCAGTCCTGTCCATAACAGTTGGTCTGCCATGTCTTCCCTTGATCTTCCTGATAATTCTCAGGCAACTGCTTTGCCTGAGGGTGAAGGTAATCAGGAGCGGTTTTTTCTGTTCCTGTTCTGTGCCTTATCTCCGTCGCCATTGGCATCGTTGCCGCAACTGGTGCCGTAGTCTTCCGTTATCTTATCTCCTTCATCCATAATCTGTTCTACTACGGCACATTCTCCGGCGTTTATGATGCCAATCAGTTTGGTGACCCCAGCCCCTTTGGTGCGTTTGTCATCCTGATCCCTGTCATTGGTGGTCTTGTTGTTGTCTTTCTGGTCAAGACATTCGCGCCGGAAGCCAAGGGACACGGTGTGCCCGAGGTGATGTTTGCGATCTACCACAAGGACGGAAACGTCCGTGGCATCGTGGCGGTGGTGAAGTCTCTTGCTTCGGCCATTTCGATCGGAACTGGCGCATCCGTTGGCCGCGAGGGACCGATCATCCAGATCGGTGCGTCTTTCGGTTCCACGATTGCCCGGGCATTTCGGGTTGTGCGCTGGCAGAAGATTACGCTTCTTTCGGCCGGTGCGGGCGCAGGCATTGCCGCCACATTCAACACACCACTGGGCGGTGTGCTTTTTGCGGTCGAGATGCTGCTGCCTGAAGTCAGCAACCGCACTTTCCTGCCTGTTGTCGTCGCCACCGCAACGGCCACCTACGCCGGGCGCATCGCCTTCGGGCTGGATCCGGCTTTCATCGTGCCTCTGGCGCGGCAGGAGATGCTGACACCTGCGGACCCGCTCCAGCTTCTGGCCTACGCGGGCCTTGGCATTCTGGCAGGTTGTGCGTCCTGGGCTTTCATCCGCACCCTTGCCTGGTGTGAGGATCTGTTCCCGAAGCTGCCGGGCAATGACTACGTTCAGAACATTATCGGCATGCTGTTCATCGGCGTCCTGGCCTATGCGCTGTTCCTGACGACGGGACAGCTTCATACCGCTGGTGTGGGCTATGCGACCATTCAGGACATTCTGAATGCAACGCCCTACACGATGGCTCTCCTGGCGGTCCTGTTCATCGCCAAGATCATCGCCACCTCGGTCAGTCTCGGGGCAGGGGCGTCGGGTGGTGTCTTCTCACCGTCGCTCTTTATTGGCGCGACGCTGGGCGGTCTTGTCGGTACGGCCTGCAACTACATGTTCCCCGGCCATGGCTTCACGGCGGTCGAGTTTGCCCTCGTTGGCATGGGGGCCCTCGTTGGCGGTGCGACGGGCGCGTCCATGACGGCGATCGTGATGATCTTCGAAATGACACGCGACTATAACGTCATCGTGCCGCTGGTTCTGGCCGTGGCTATCGCGGTGGGCATCCGCCGGGCGCTCATTCAGGACAATATCTACACCATCAAACTGCGCCATCGCGGCCGGGCCATTCCGACCAACCGGCACACGAACATGTATCTCGTGCGTCCGGTGCATGAGGTGATGGCGCGCAATTTCATCATTCTGCCGGTGGATACACCGGTCCAGGATGCGCTGGAGGCGCTTCATGCCCGCAACGGCGCGCATATCATCGTCTCGGAAGAGGGGCGGATTGCCGGTGTCGTGCGCGTTGGCACCTTCCCTATCAGGCGGACCGGATGGCAGGGCAGACGCTGCGCAATCTTCTGTCGAGCGACTTCGTCGTCGCGCCCGAAGACAACATCCTCAATTCGGTGATCTCCCGGATGAATGCGCGCAAGCGCAGCTATGCACTGATTGTTGCAGGCGACGGGCGCATTCCCCGCCCGGATGATGTGGTCGGTGTGGTCGATGCGCCGGAGATCGCAGAGGCGGTGATTGCCAACCACTATGGTTGAACTGCCGCAAGCGTGTTGAATGATCAGGGCCGTACAGAATCAGCTGTGCGGCCCCTTTCCGTCTGCCGGGGCCGGGAGGGCGGCAACAGATCCGGGACTTGCCCACAAGACAGCTTTGGGTAGCGGGGCATCTTTGATAGTGTGCGCCAGCACAAGAGGGCCGGAAAACAAGGTTCTCACGACAGGATGAGGAGATGCGCCATGTCGCTGGCGGCCATGCAGGTTCAGGTAAAACGCAATGAGGACGGCATTGCCGCGGTGAAAGCGGCGCTTTCTTCCCGTTTCGGTGAGCGGTGCCTCACTTCCGCAGCCGTTTGTGAGCAGCACGGCCACACCACCACATGGCTCCCGAATCAGGCACCCGACGTTGTTGTGTTTGCGCAGACGACAGAAGAGGTGGCGGAAGCTGTCCGCCTCTGCGCCCAGCACAAGGTCCCTGTCATCCCCTTTGGCACCGGTTCTTCTCTGGAAGGCCATGTCAACGCACCCGGCGGCGGCGTCTCCATTGATCTCAGCCGCATGAACAGCATTCTGGAAGTGAACAGCGAAGACCTTGACTGCGTGGTGCAGGCGGGCGTGACGCGGACGCAGCTCAACGCTTATATCCGTGACACAGGCCTGTTCTTCCCGATTGATCCGGGCGCCGATGCCAGCATTGGCGGCATGACGGCAACCCGTGCTTCGGGCACGAATGCGGTGCGTTATGGCACCATGAAGGATGTGGTGCTGGGCCTGACCGTGGTGACGGCGGATGGCCGCATCATTCACACGGGCGGCCGGGCACGCAAATCTTCCGCGGGCTATGATCTGACCCGGCTTTTCGTTGGCTCGGAAGGCACGCTGGGCGTGATCACCGAAATCACCTTGCGGCTCTTCGGTCAGCCGGAAGCCATTTCCGGCGGTGTCTGCCCCTTCCCGGATGTGGAATCGGCCTGCAACGCGGTGATCATGACCATCCAGTCTGGCATTCCGGTGGCACGGATTGAGCTTCTGGACAAGATGCAGGTGCGGGCCTGCAACGCCTATTCCAAGCTGGACCTTGAAGAGACGCCGACGCTGTTCCTCGAATTCCACGGCACGGCTTCGGGCGTGAAGGAGCAGGCGGAGCTGTTTGAAGCCATTGCGGCTGATTGCGGCGGCGGCACATTCCGCTGGTCTGCGCAGGCGGAGGAGCGGACAAAGCTCTGGACCGCCCGCCACAACGCCTATTTCGCAGCGCAGGGGCTGCGCCCAGGCTCCAAGGCCGTCTCTACGGATGTGTGCGTGCCCATCTCCCGCCTTGCCGAATGCGTGGCCGAAACTGTGGCTGATATCGAGCGGCGCGGGTTGCTGGCTCCCATCGTCGGCCATGTCGGTGATGGCAACTTCCACACGCTGGTGCTGGTGGATGTCAACAACCCGAAGGAAATGGCTGAGAGCGAGGCATTCATCGAGCAGATGAACTGGCGCGCAATCGAGATGGGCGGCACCTGTACCGGCGAGCACGGCGTGGGGCAGGGCAAGATGAAATATCTGAAAAAGAGCACGGGGAGGCGCTGGATGTGATGCGTACCCTTAAAATTGCCCTTGATCCGGATAACATCATGAATCCGGGCAAGATCGTGCTCGTGTAACGGAAGGCTGCCTCGAGCGACAGGAGAATGACGCTGAATTCGGTCTATATCACGGCGGGTGTGGCCATCATCCTGGCGCTGCTGGCGGCGCTGGTCGGGCCTCTGTTTGTTGACTGGACAGCGTACCGTTCGACCTTCGAGCGCTATGCAGGCGAGGCGCTGGGCCACAAGGTGACGGTGCTGGGCAAGGCCGACATGAGTCTTTTGCCCGCTCCGGCTCTGACCTTTACGGATGTGCGTGTGGGGGATGCGGAAAATCCGCTGCTTTCCGTCTCCCGTTTCCAGATGCGCGTCGAACTGCCGTCTCTGCTGAAAGGCGAGATCCGCGTTGTGGAAATGCGGCTTGACCGGCCGCAGGTGAATCTAGCGCTCGACGAGGATGGCCGCCTCGACTGGCTGATGGAGCGCAGTGACTCTGGCCTTGCGCGGGTCGATCCCAAAAACGTTGCCTTCGACCAGATCGAGGTGAACAACGGCAGCGTGACGCTGTCCGATGCACGCGACGGCAGCTCGCGCAAGATTGAGAATGTGAACGTGGTGGTGAGCGCCCGCTCGCTCGACGGGCCGTTCAAGGTGGATGGCAGCCTCTCCAGCGATGGCGAGCCCATGTCCCTGCGTCTTGCCACCGGCGAACGCCAGCCCGGCGGTGGCATCCGCGTCAAGGCAGACCTGACCCCAGCACTGACACCTGCTCAGGTGAGTGTTGATGCGCTGTTGAGCGACAAGGCCGGTGCGCCGGAGCTTGAGGGCCGTTTCACGCTCGCCTCCGTGCCTTCCGATGATCCGGCCGATCAGGAGTGGCGGGTGCAGGGAGACCTGAAGGCCGGGCCGGCGGCGATCACTGCACCATCTTTTGAGCTTCGCTATGGGTCTGAAGAACGGCATGTCACGCTGACGGGCGAGGGAAATCTGGATCTGGCCGGTTCGCGCCGGTTCCTCGTCAAGGCAGGTGCGCGGCAACTGGATCTGGACCGGATGCTGGGGCAGGGCCCGCAGCAGCCAGTGACCATCCGCTCGGCAGGGCAGAGCCTTCTGTCCACTCTTGCAGCTCTTGCCCCCAACACACTGAAGGGCGAGGTGTCTCTTGATCTTCCTGCCATTGTGGCAGGCGGCGAGATCATTCAGGGGACAAGGCTGGACCTTGAAACGGCTACGGGCGGCTGGAAAGTGCTGCGGCTTGCAAGCCGCCTGCCGGGCCGCACGCAGGTAACTTCCCAAGGGGACCTCTCCCTGCAAGGCGAGCCATTCTACAGCGGAACGCTTGTACTTAATTCTGCGCAGCCGGGCGTGCTGATGGGCTGGCTTCAGGGACACAACGGGCTGGTTTTTACCGGCCTGCCGGTCGCACTTGAAGGCAAGCTGGATGCAGGCCGAAGCGGGATGAGCTTTGCCGTGTCGCGCCTTGATATCGATGGCGCGAAGGCGTCCGGCTCTATTGCCTATACCCATGAGCACAATGGCAAACCGGTGTTCGCGCTCGGCCTTGAGGCGGAGAAACTGGATCTGGATCTTGTATCCGGTCTGGCTCCGGCATTGGGTACCGATGCGCTTGGCGGTATGCTTGCCGGCGCTGAGATTGACGTGAAGCTCCACGCCCGCGAGGTGTCGATCCGGGGCATCAAGGGCAAAGCGCTGACGGTGGAAGCCGGATATGACGGCGAGCAGCTGAATATCTCGAAGCTTTCCGCCAACGATTTGGCCGGTGCACGTATCGACGCTATCGGCACAATCCGCGATCTTGCGACCGTTCCCTCTGGCTCTCTCAACGCAACACTGGAGGCAAGTTCACTCGCGGGGCTTTATGCCCTGATCGAGAATGTGGCGCCGGACAGCGAGTTGACCCGGCGGCTGCAGATCGGCGGCGACTATTTGGTGCCGGCCAAGCTGGACGGGCGTATCGAGGCCAAGCCGTCCGGTGAGAATGGCAGTGAAATGCGGCTGGTGCTGTCAGGCGAGGTCAACGGCAACAAGATTGGCATTGATGGCCGCTTTGCTGGGCGGATCGATACCTGGCGCGAGGGAGATGCTGCCCTGACGCTGAACATGTCCGGGCCGGAAGGCGCACTTCTGCTGCGCCAGCTCGGCTTTGACGTTGCGTCGGAAGAAGGACTTGGCGCGGCAGAAATGGCAATGAAGCTGAATGGGCAGCCGGGTGACAGCCTTGCCCTAAGCCTCGATGCGAAGACGGGATCAAGCCGTCTGGAAGCCGTAGGTGACGTGGAGCTTCCGCGCGATGGCCTGCCGCTGCGCTACACCGCCGGGGTGACGCTGAAGTCGCAGGACCTTGCTCCTGCTGTCCTGATGACCGGTCAGGTTCTGCCTGCACTGGCAGGGGATTTGACGGCTGACATGCGCTTTGATCTCCTCGGGGAGGGCGGAAAGCTCACCTTGAGTGATATCAAGGGGACTATGGCCGGTGTCACCGTGGCCGGACGGCTGACAGGGGATCTGACGCCTGGCGAAGAAAACGGCCTCTACCGGATCTCCGGCGCACTGGACCTGTCGGCCCTCGACGCCCGCCTGTTGTCAGAAGTCATGCTCGGCGCGGATCAATGGGCGCTTGCCGAAGGCAATGGCGTCTGGCCGGGGCAGGCGCTTGGTGCTCCCTTTGCCGGGCACATGGATTTGGGGCTTGACCTGAAGGCGGGGAAACTGTGGTTGGATGACCTTACGGCCATCGAGACCGTCTCCGCGAAGCTGCGGCTTGTGCCGGACAGCTTGCGCCTGGAAGGTCTTGAGGCCCGCTATGGTGGCGGCAGCTTGAGCGGACAGGTGGCACTGACCCGCAATGCCGGCGAGGCAGGTCTCTCCGGAACGCTGCAACTGACCGGTGCGCAGGCTGAAAATCTGGTCTGGCAGCGCTCTGGCCGGGCCGTAGCCACCGGCACGCTGGATGTGAATGCGCAGTTCGAGACGGGTGGCCGGTCCATCGCAGCCATGGCCGCGGGGCTCAGCGGCGGTGGTACCGTGGCTCTTAAGGACGGTGAACTGCGGGCGCTGAACCCCGAAGCCTTCGGCCTCATCATCCGCGCCGCCGATTCCGGTCTGCAGCTGGAAGAAGACAAGATCCGCAGCCTGTTTGCCAGCCAGCTGGATGCTGGCACGCTGCCTTTCACTTCCATCGAGGGCTCTTTGTCGATCGCAGCTGGCCGGGTTAGCCTGCGCAATCTCAGTGCTGAGGGGACAGCGGCAGCGCTGCTTGGCTCCGGCCAGATCAATCTGAATGATTGGACGGTGCAGGCGGACCTCTCGCTGAAGGCCGATGCAGGCGAAGACGCAGTCGCAGGAGCCGAACCGCAGGCAGGGGTCATCTTCTCCGGCCCTCTGGGTAATCCGGAACGGCGGATCGACACTGGCCCGTTGATGGCCTTCCTCACTCTGCGCGCCTTCGAGAAGGAAGTGGAGCGGGTGGAGCGTCTCCAGGCCGATATTCTCGACCGTGACCGTCTGGCCCGCGAGATGAAGTACTTCCGCGAGGCGGAGGAGCAGCATAAGGCAGCCGAAAAAGCCGCTGCGGAGAAGGCGGCCGCGGAGAAGGCGGCTGCTGAAAAAGCCGCAGCCGGGAATGCGCCAGTCCGTGAGCCGGAACCTGCACCGGTACCTGACACAGCTCCTGCACCCGATCAGCGTGGAAGTGCTCAGACTTCAGGGCCATCCAGGAGTGAGAGTGCCCAAACAGGGGCGCGGTCTGCGAATGGGGATGCGATCGGAGATCTGCTCACCTTCGAGGAAAAGATTCAGTCCGCCATTGGAAACGCCGGGGGCAATGGTGCGGGAGCCAGCGATCCGGAGGCGACCGGAAGCGTAGCACCTTTGCCGCCGCTGGAACCGGCGAAGGAAATTCCCTCAGCGCCGCGTGTGCAGGGGCAACGCTCTGATGCTGGTGCAGGCAAGCCTGCCGCGCGCGCTCAGGCCAGACCGGCACAGCCGGTGCAGGTCACCATGCCGAGCGGCGTCGTGGTCACCTATCCGGCACCTGCCAACTGATACCTCTGGGCAAGAGCGGCGCATCTCGAGAGACCTCAACCGTTTCGTCATGCCATGACGGAGGAATGGCGGAGGGTTGGAGCCGTTCGCCAGCAAGGACGGTTCCTGTATTTGAGGTGAATTCGACGGGTGGAATCCGTCACCCGTTTTCCGGCACAGCCTTGAGTGTCCGCAGTACGAAGACTCTTGCCGCAGAAGACAGCGGCTGATCAGGAGCGCGTTCGGCGTCGATCATGCCGATGAGCGCGGCAAGGAAAGAGACCGGTCTTCGGCGATCCGGTCCAGTTCTGTCCAGAAATCTGGTTCAAGTGCGAGACTGGTGCGATGGCCCTTTAGGCTGAGCGAGCGCTTGAGGAAAGTCACGCCTGATGGTCCTGGTCCGGACCCTCGTCATCATCAGATGCCCTGCGCTCCAGCTGATGGGCATCCAGCATCTGCTGCGCCTTGCTGTCGAGCGCGTCCTTGAGCTTGCGTTCCGCCTTGGTGCGGCCGTGCAGGCGGCGGTTGGTTTCGGCCTCGCTCTCCCGCGCCTTCCGGTCACGGGCCTTTCGCGCCTGCCGCAGGTTGATGATATCGGCGCTCATGCTCAGCCTCGCCAAAGTGCCCTACCCCAACAGGGCAGCCCGGCCCTTGAGGCCTGGCGCCCGGTATGACAGCAGCTTACGGCTTCTTGCGGAAGGCATCCAGTGAGACGACTTCTCCGCCTTCAGCCGGCTTCTCGTCCTTGGAACCCTCGTCCGCTGCATCTGCCTTGGCGGCCTTTTCAGCCTTTTCGGCTTTGCTGGCACTTGCTGCCGTCTTGCGGGTGGCCGGCTTGACGTTCTTGTCCTCGAGGGACTTGGCAGCGGCGGCTTCCAGATTGGCGAGCTCGCCAACAGCTTCCACAAGATCGTCCGGAATGGGTTCTGCGGTTTTGCCCGGCTCGAACTCCAGCGCAAACTGGACAGACGGATCGAAGAAGCCCTTGATGGCACTGAACGGGATCAGCAGCTTCTCAGGGATGCCGCCAAAGGACAGGCCAACTTCAAAGGCATGTTCGCCGATGGCCAGATCCCAGAACTGGTGCTGGAGAACGATGGTCATCTCGGTCGGATACCGCTCCTTCAGGCGCGAGGAAATCCGCACGCCGGGGGCGTTGGTGTCGAATGCGATGTAGAAATGATGCTCGCCGGGAAGGCCCGTCCGGGCAACTTCGGCAAGGATCTTCTTCACCGCCGCCCGCAGGGCGTCCTGCACGATGATGTCATAACGGAGCAGGTCTTCTGCCATTCTTTATTATCCGCCGGAATCAAATCAATTTTGGGCACCTTGACCCTTTGCCGGTCAAAAGAAAAGCCCCCAGCGTCACATATTGCCTTGTTGAAAGGCCTGTAATCCCGGCTTTTCGCTGACCTGTCCTCCACACCCGCTTCCGCTCCGGATGCCGGAAAGGGCGCATGCGGGAAATAATGGGCATGCGGCTACGCCGTGGCAAGAGCATGACGCATGGGCAATGCCTTGGCCGTGCTGAAAAACGGCGGAAATCTATGGATTGCTTAGGGAGATTAAGTGGAGGCTTCTGTTGCCAGGTGCCTCCGAACCCCGCCTGACAGTGCTACCCGTCAGGGCTTTAGGTGGACAACCCGCACCGCATTACGCGGCGAGAGCGACGTCCTGAGCATAGTTGTCATTTGCAACTACAGATTTGGTCCGATATCGGTGGTACCATGCCGAGCGAAAGAGCAGTCTTTACACCCTCGTCGATCCTATTTCGCCCCCGCCGAAACCCACCGCTCGGGTGGGCTTGGGTGGAGGCGCCGGGTACCGCCCCCGGGTCCGATAGGCTTATTACACAGTCAATTTATCGCCATAGCCGGTGAACCGGCAGGTGGAATATAGGCATTTCCCCTCCGGATTGAAAGAGGGCAGGGCGCCTGTGGATGGCTGGTCTTGCCGGGGCCTTTCTGGCGTAATGAATCCTTGCGCCTCAGACCGGGGCGGGCCAGAACAGGCACAGACGCGCAACTGGACAGCGGGCGGGCATTCACGTGCAGCAATATCACGATCTGATGCAGCGCATTCTGGATGAAGGCATCGACCGGGGCGACCGGACGGGCACCGGAACGCGCTCGGTCTTCGGCCACCAGATGCGTTTCAATCTGGAGGAGGGCTTCCCGGTCGTCACGACGAAGAAGCTGCATCTCAAATCGATCATCCACGAGCTTCTGTGGTTCCTCGCCGGTGACACCAACATCAGCTATCTGAAAGCCAATGGCGTCAGCATCTGGGACGAGTGGGCTGATGAGAACGGCGATTTGGGCCCTGTCTATGGGGCGCAGTGGCGCTCCTGGCCAGCACCCGATGGCCGGACCATCGACCAGATTGCCAATGTGCTGGCAATGATCCGCAAGAATCCTGAATCGCGCCGCCTGATCGTCTCCGCCTGGAACCCGGCGCTGGTGGACGAAATGGCGCTGCCGCCGTGCCACACCATGTTCCAGTTCTATGTGGCGGAAGGGCGTCTGTCCTGCCAGCTTTACCAGCGTTCGGCGGATGTGTTCCTGGGCGTACCCTTCAACATCGCCTCCTATGCGCTGCTGACCATGATGGTGGCGCAGGTGTGTGGGCTGAAGCCGGGCGATTTCGTCCATACGCTGGGGGATGCGCATCTCTATGCCA
Organism: Pannonibacter phragmitetus; assembly: GCF_050510895.1. Lineage (GTDB taxonomy): Bacteria > Pseudomonadota > Alphaproteobacteria > Rhizobiales > Stappiaceae > Pannonibacter > Pannonibacter phragmitetus_B. The sequence continues at coordinate 1,016,590 of NZ_JBNINT010000001.1, forward strand.
ATCATTTCGATCAGGCGCGCGAGCAGCTGCGCCGTGAGCTGCGCCCTCTGCCGGTGATGACGCTCAACCCGGACGTGACCGATCTTTTCGCCTTCAGCTATGAGGATTTCCAGCTGTCGGGCTATGATCCGCATCCGGCAATCAAGGCGCCGATTGCCGTCTGACCGGATGGCGGTTCGCCCACGTTCTGCCTGACACATAAAAGGAGACGCCATGCGCCGTCCTTACCAGTTTCTGCCTGCCACTCTGCTCGGCCTCGTCCTGATGGCGGGCTCTGCAATGGCAGAACCCCTTGTTATCGCCCATCGCGGTGCCTCCGGCTATCTGCCGGAACACACGCTGGCTGCCAAGGCACTGGCTGTGGGCATGGGGGCGGATTACATCGAGCAGGATGTGGTGCTGACGAAGGATGGTGTTCCCATCATTCTGCATGACATCACGCTGGATGCGACCACGGATGTGGCGGACGTGTTTCCGGGCCGGGCGCGGGCGGACGGTCTGCATTACGCCATCGACTTCACCTTAGAGGAAATCCGCCGGCTTCAGGTGATGGAGCGGGTGAACCGCAAAAGGGAGCCTGCGTTTCCAGGCCGCTTTCCCCGGGTGAAAACGGGACTGACCGTGCCAACTCTGGAAGAGGAAATAGTCTTCCTAAAGGGGCTTTCGCAGACGAGCGGCCGGACGTTTGGCTATTACCCGGAACTGAAGTCTCCTGCCTTCCACCGGGACGAGGGGCAGGATTTGGCCAAGGCGGTGATTGCTGTGCTTGAGGCTCATGACCTCGCCGGAGCTGATGCCAAGGTCTATCTCCAGTCCTTTGATTTCAACGAGATCCGCCGCGTCCGGCAGGAACTGGGCTACAAGGGCAAGCTGGTGCAGCTGTTGGGGGAAAACAGCTGGAACATGGCGCCAGGCACGAACTACGACTGGCTGAAGACGCCGGAAGGGCTGGCTGCCATTGCAGAAGTTGCGAATGGGCTGGGGCCGTCGCTGACGCAGGTTCTGACGGATGAAAACAAGGACGGCGTGGCCGAAGTGACGCCGCTGGTGCGCGATGCCAAGGCCTTTGGCCTTGCCGTTCACCCCTATACGCTGCGCGCCGACCGCCTGCCGTCCTTTGCGCCCAGCTATGACGAGCTGGTGCGCCTGACAGTGCTCGAAGCCGGGGCGGATGGCTTTTTCACCGATCAGCCGGATCTCGGCCTGAAGGCGTTGGGGCGGTGAAACCATGATCAGCGCAGGCGGAAAAATGCTGGAAACGGTGATTGTCTCGGCGGTGGCGGCTAACGGGGTGATTGGTGCGGACAATGCCATGCCCTGGAGGCTGCCGTCTGATCTGAAGCATTTCAAGGCGCTGACGCTGGGCAAGCCGGTGGTGATGGGCCGCAAGACCTTTGAGAGCCTCGGCAAGCCGTTGCCGGGCCGTCCGCATGTGGTGATCTCCCGGCAGGCGATTGATCTGCCGGAAGGAGTGCATCTGGTGGACAGCCTCGACGCTGCGCTGGAACTTGCCGGCAAATTGGCGGCAGAAAGCGGTGCGGCAGAAGTTATGATCATCGGAGGCGGTCAGATCTATGCACAGGCCATGGCCCATGCGGACCGGCTGGAGCTGACCCGCGTTCATGCTTCTCCCGAAGGGGATACCGTGTTTCCTGCGGTCGATCGCGATGTCTGGCAGCTTGCGGCAGAGCAGGCTGGAGAGCGCAGTGAAAAGGACAGCGCGGATGTGACCTTCCAAACATACCGCCGGAGGACCGCAGTATGACCATGATGGTGCGGGAGTTGCCCGACGGCTGGTCCTGCCGCTGGTTCTGTTTCGATGAACTTCCTCTTGCGGTGCTCTATGAGGTCCTGAGGCTGCGCGTTGACGTGTTCGTCGTGGAGCAAAACTGCCCCTATCCGGAAATCGACGGCCGCGATCCCGAGGCGCTTCACTATCTTTTGACGGATGCTGAGGGGCGTCTTGCCGCCTATCTGCGTGCCTTTGCGCCTTCTGCGGAAGAGCCCTTCGTGCGCCTGGGCCGTATTGTTGTCGCGCCGCACGCGCGCGGGCTTCGGCTGGGGGATCACCTTATGACGGCAGGACTCGCCTGGGCGGCGTCAGAACATCGGCATGTGCCGGTTGAGCTTTCTGCACAGGCCCACCTCCAGCGCTTCTATGGCAGCCATGGTTTTGAGCCGGCCGGAGAAATCTATCTGGAGGATGGAATTCCGCACGTGGATATGCGTCGCCCTGCCGCGGCCACAGCGTAACCTTAGGCGTCGCAAAGCCTTGAAAATCCGGGTCTTGGCACCCATGTCCCGGGTGATAAACCTGAATCCGGCTGAGTTGGGGAGGCTCCGGAGGCTGCGCGTTGTCAGCGGCCGCTAACCTTCCTATAACCCACAGCAGGTCAGATACAGCAAGTTCAACCAGGGGACAGTCAAATCTGCCCCCGAAAAAGGATGTCTTGATGCCTTGGAGCAACCAGAGCGGTGGCGGTGGCGGCTGGAAGGGGGCGGCGGAAACGGCGGTCCCTGGGGCGGCGGCGGTGGCGGCAATAATGGCGGACCGTGGGGTTCCGGCCCCAATCGCAATGGTGGCGGAAATCCCCTGATCTCGAGGATCTGCTGCGCCGGACGCAGGACCGTATGAAGACGGTTCTGCCGGGTGGCGGCGGCAACTTCGGCGTCAAGGGCATCCTGCTGGCTGGCGTCGTGCTGGTGGGCGGCTGGATGCTGACCGGCTTCTACAGCGTGGCGCCGGATCAGGTGGGCGTGGAACTGGTGCTGGGTGAGGTTACCGGCCAGACCCAGCCGGGCCTGAACTACAACTGGCCCTATCCGATCGGTGAAGTGTACAAGCCGGAAGTCCTGCGCCTTCAGGAAATGACGGTGGGCATGCAGGAGCGTGTCTCTGGCGGTACCGTGCGCTCCGTCGATGTGCCTGAAGAAAGCCTGATGCTCACGGGCGACGAAAACATCGTTGATGCGGACTTCAAGGTTCAGTGGCGCATCAAGACCACGACCGAGGGCGTGGCCAATTATCTGTTCAACATTCAGGATCCGGAAGGCACGGTGAAGGCCGTGGCCGAGAGCGCCATGCGTGAAGTCGTTGGCGGCTCGGACATCGATGCGATCCTGACGGAGAACCGCGCACCGATTCAGGTTGCCGTGCAGAACCTGATGCAGACGACGCTCGACCAGTATCAGGCGGGTATCGATATCGTCAGCGTGCAGATGCAGAAGGTTGATCCGCCGCAGCAGGTGATTGATGCCTTCCGCGACGTGCAGGCCGCCCGTGCTGACCAGGAGCGTATCCAGAACGAGGCACAGACCTATGCCAACCGCATTGTGCCCGAAGCACGCGGTGAATCGGCCCGTGTCATCGAAGCTGCAAACGCCTATCGCGATCAGGTGATTGCAGAGGCGACCGGTCAGGCGCAGCGCTTCACCAAGATCTATGAAGAGTACCGCAAGGCCCCGGACGTGACCCGCGAACGTCTCTATCTGGAAACGATGGAGCGGGTGCTTGGCAGCAATGCCAAGATCGTCATCGACCAGAAGGCTGGTGAGGGCATGGTGCCTTACTTGCCGCTTAATGATCTCTTGGGCCGGGGAACCAGCCAGCCGCAGCAGCCGGCAGTGCGTAACGGCGGGGGACAGCAGTAATGAAGAACGGTGTTCTCGGTTTTCTCGGGGTCATTGTCGCCCTGGCGCTGACGGCTCTGTACCTGTCAATCTACATCGTCAACCCGGCGCAGCAGGCGCTTGTGCTGCAGTTCGGCAAGGTGATCTCTGCCACCCAGCAGCCCGGTCTGCACTTCAAGATCCCGCTGGTCCAGAACGTGGTCTATATCGACCGCCGCATTCTGGACTTCAACATGCCGCCGCTGGAAGCCATTGCCTCGGACAAGAAGCGTCTGGTGGTGGATGCCTTCGCCCGTTACCGGATCTCCGATCCGGTGAAGTTCTATCAGCGCGTCAACAACATCAATGCCGCCAACCAGCGCCTTTCGACGCTGCTTCAGGGCGCGCTGCGTGACGAGCTGGGCCGTTCGACCTTTACGGCCGTGGTGCGTGACAACCGCTCCCAGATCATGACGCAGATCCGCACCCTGGTAACGACTGCGACTGCCGATCTTGGGCTTGAAGTCGTGGATGTGAAGATCCGCCGTGCAGACCTGCCGGAAGCCAACAGTCAGGCCGTGTTCTCGCGCATGCAGACCGAGCGTGAGCGTGAAGCGACCGAAATCCGCGCCCAGGGTGAAGAGCAGGGCCGCCGTATCCGGTCGCGTGCTGACCGTGATGCAACGGTTCTGATCGCAGAGGCCCGCCGTGATGCGGAAATTCTGCGTGGTGACGGTGATGCAGAACGCGGACGCATCTTCGCCGAAGCTTTCAGCCAGGATCCGTCCTTCTTTGCCTTCTACCGTTCCATGCAAGCCTATGAAGCGGGACTTAAGGCGGGGCAGACAAGTCTTGTCCTTTCGCCCGACTCCAGCTTCTTCCGGTACTTCAATGATCCGGCCGGAGTTCCGGCAGCTGCGGCGGTGCCAGCTGCAGGTGCTGCACCTGCGGGGCAATGAGCGATCTGGTAACAGCCATTGCCCTGGCGTTGGCGCTGGAGGGAACCCTCTACGCGCTGGCGCCAGGGCGCATGAAAGCGATGCTGCGCAGCATGCTTGATCTGGATGACAGCGTGTTGCGCGGAGTTGGCCTTGCCGCATTGGCTGCCGGTGTATTTGTCATCTGGCTGGTTCGCGGTTGAAGGGCTGTCCACCTCTCGGAAATGTCATGGCGCCAGTCCGATTGCTGTCGAACTGGCGCCATGTTTGCTTATATCGTTAGAGTGATTTCATGATCCGGGCATTTGCCCGCCCGATGGTATGGAGGAAAGCGGCCGATGGCCCGTATTTTCAAAGCTCAACATTTCTCTCGCGGAGCCCGCATGGCAGCCGCAGCGATGCTGACGGCCTTTGTTGTTGTGTCGCCCGCGCATGTTGCTCTCGCACAGGGGCCAGCCTCCGTTGCCGATCTGGCGGAAGGCCTTGCCGATGCTGTGGTGAACATCTCCACCGAGCAGACCGTGCAGGCCCGGCGCTCAATCCCAATCCCGAAATTGCCGGAAGGCTCTCCTTCCAGGAGTTCTTTGACGAATTCTTCAACCGCCAGAATAACGATGAAGGCGGAGAGGGAGGCGAGGGCGGCGGTTCGCCGCGCCGCGTCCAGTCGCTCGGGTCCGGTTTCGTCATTGATGGCGCCGAGGGCATCATCATCACGAACAATCACGTGATTGAGGATGCGGACGAAATCACGGCCAACTTCAATGATGGCTCCAAGCTGAAAGCTGAAGTCATCGGAGTGGATGAAAAGACCGACCTGGCTGTTCTCAAGGTGACGCCCGCCAAGCCGCTGAAGGCGGTCGAGTTTGGCGACAGCGAGGTGATCCGCGTTGGCGACTGGGTGATGGCCATCGGCAATCCCTTCGGCCTTGGCGGTACCGTAACGGTTGGCATTGTTTCTGCCCGCAAGCGCGATATCAATGCCGGTCCCTATGACAACTTCATCCAGACGGACGCGGCCATTAACCGGGGCAATTCGGGTGGCCCGCTGTTCGACATGAATGGCAAGGTCATCGGCATCAACACGGCCATCATCTCCCCGTCGGGCGGCTCGATTGGTATCGGCTTTGCCATTCCCTCGAACACGGCCACTGCCGTGATTGCGCAGCTGCGTGAGTTCGGCGAGACCCGTCGCGGCTGGCTTGGCGTGCGCATTCAGGAAGTGACGGACGAGATCGCGGAGAGCCTGGGCATGGAAAAGGCCATGGGCGCGCTGGTTGCTGGTGTGTCTGATGATGGTCCGGCTGCCGCAGCCAAGATCCAGCCTGGCGATGTGGTCGTCGAGTTCGACGGGAAGCCCGTTCCGGCGATGCGTGACCTGCCGCGCATGGTGGCCGACACGGCCATCGGCAAAGAAGTGGACATTGTAGTGCTGCGCAAGGGCGAGCGTGTGACCCTGAAGGTGACGCTCGGCCGCCTGGAGGAGGCGGATGCTTCGGGTGCAGCTGAGGACGACAAGAAGCCGGCGGAGGAAGAGCAGAAGACCAGCGAAGTGCTGGGCATGAAGCTGGCTACCCTCGATGACGCTCTGCGGGAGAAGTATCAGATCAATGCCGAAGTTCAGGGAGTTGTGGTGACGGAGGTCGTCGCCGGTAGTTCCGCTGAGGAAAAGCGCATTCAGGCCGGTGACACCATCAAGGAAGTTGCCCAGGAACCGGTCAAGACGCCCGAGGAAGTCGCCACTCAGGTCGAGAAGCTGAAAAAGATGGCCGGAAGTCGGCGCTTTTGCTGCTGGCCAACCCGAATGGGGAGCTGCGCTTCATTCCGGTGAGGATTGACGAACAGAAGTAGATTCAAGCTCCTGGTATCTTTGCCGGCAAGGGGTGCGGACCTGTTCCGCACCCCTTGTTTTTGTTGCGCAACCGATGAGTGTCGCCGCCCTGCGGGATTGTCATTATTGACGCTGCGTTATTTTGTGTTTTCCGTATGTCTTTTACCAAACGTATAGCAATTTATACGAGTGTTCCCTTTGTCGAGGGTTGGCTTTACCGGCTGCGCCAGACTGGATTGGCGCTGGTGATGTTTGGAGTGGCATTGTCTGAGGCAGGAAATCCAGTTGGGGTGGGTTTTGGATGCGCTTTTGGTTTTCAATACCTGTCCTCCTGCGGTTTCAGCGCCTGCGTATTGCTGTCGCTGGTTTTGGCGGTGTCCTTGTTCTCCTCATCCTAAGCCTTGGTTTGGTCAGCATCCGTCAGATGCAGGCGGTCTCCGGCGGGATGAACCTGATGAGCCAGGCAACTGGCCCGCTCTACGTGGATGCCCTTCGTGCAACGGCCAGCGTCCAGCAGATTGCCGGCCTTTCGCGGACCTTGATTGATGAGTGTTTTTTCCGCACGGGCGGAGACCCCGCACTTGCGGCCTTCAATCTGCGCTCAGTCGATTATTCAGAGTTTGATGCGCTTGAAGTGTCGATCCGCCAGCGGAATCTCGAGTCTCTTGGACAGGACGCAATCCGGGCGCGCGATGATTTCAAGAAGATCCAGGGAGAGGTCCTCGCTGTCTGCGATCAGCATATTCTGAACTCTCGAGAGCTCAGGCGGGTTGAGGAGCGTATCCACTTCAGTTTCAAGCGCATGAACGCAACGCTGGACAGGCTGCTGGAGCAGATCGACGGTGCTGTCGCGCTTGATGAGCGCAGCATGCGCGAGATGATCGGCAAAGCTGGTGGGCTTGAGGCTGCGCGTGCGCAACTCGGTTCCGCCATGGTGGAGAATTGGCCAGTCATCCGCCTTGCTTATGACTTGCGCAAGGAAGTGGAGCGTTTCGACGACAGCCTGCTGGGGGATTGGTACGCGGCAGGCACGCGCAATCTTGGTGAGGCGCTTCAGAACCAGAATCTTGCGGCTCAGAGGATCGGAGCAGTCTCCCGTCAACTGATGCCATGGCTGGAGGCACAGTCTTCTCTTCCCCGGACGCGCCCGTTGCGTGATGCCCTTCACGCTGTCTCAAATGAGATGAATGCTGGCGGTCCGCTTGAGGCAGTGTTGCAGCAGGCCATGACGATCGACCGGGCCCGCACTGATGTCATGCGCCTGCTGCGCCTTTCTGAGTACCGGTTGACGAAGGCTGTGCAACGGCTCGCCGTTTGGGCAAGGGAGCAGAACGAGGAAACTTCGGCAATGATCAGCCGGCGTATTGAAGCCGGGATGTTCACCATTCTTGCCGTGGCTGCCTTTGCCTGTTTTGCCTGTATCGGCGCCGTGTTTGCCTTTGGTGTTGCGGTGGCAAGGCCGGTGGAACGCCTGACGAGCCACGCCAGGGCCCTCAAGGAATCGGGAAATGCCATTCATCCTGTTCCGGAGGATCTCATCCGGCGCCCGGATGAGATCGGAGAGTTGGGGGCCGCATTTGATGGGCTGATCCAGTCTCTGGAGGCCGCGCGGCAGGATCTTCTGGCTTCCTCGCGCCAAGAGGTAAAACAGCAGTTTGACCGGCTGTCTTCTGCGGTGGAGAGCATTCCGCAAGGAATCCTGATGTGCGGGCCGGATGACAGGGTGATCCTCGCCAATGGCAACTTCCGTGCTCTGTTTGATCTGCCGGAAGAGGCGGTCCTGCCGGGCACAGAGCGTGCCGGGGTCGTTGCGGCTTGCATTGGGCAGGGGGCACAGGTGATTGCCGATGAAGGCCCGCAGGATCAGAGGCTTGCTGCCGGGCTGCAGGTGACTCGCAAACGTATCGTACAGGTGCGGGACGAACGCACTATCGTGGTGACTATCGCCAGGACGGAAGAAGGCGGATCAGTTGCCGTCTATGAAGATGTGACGGAGCGCCAGCGGCAGGAGCAGCGGATTGCGCACCTTGCCCTTCATGACGCCTTGACCGGCCTTGCCAATCGTATCCTTTTCCGGGAAAAGGCCGAGGAATATGTCGCCCGAAGCCTTGCGACGGGCCAGCCGACGGCCCTGCTTTATCTCGATCTGGATCAGTTCAAGACGGTCAACGATACGCTTGGCCATCCTGTTGGAGACAAGCTGCTTGTTGAAGTTGCTGCGCGGTTGCGGCAGGCGATTGGCGAAGAAGACCTGATCGCGCGGCTGGGCGGTGACGAGTTCGCCATCGTGCTACATGGCCGCCGCAGCCCCGCGCAGGCTGCGGAGATCGCGGATCGGATCATCGACGCCATTGGCCAGCCGTTTGATATCGGCGGGCAGTGCATCTTCGTCGGGGTTTCCATCGGCATTGCCATTTCCCCGCAGGATGGAGAAGACGCGGACACGCTTCTCATGCATGCGGACATGGCGCTGTACCGCGCCAAGCAGGACGGGCGCAACATTCACCGCTTCTTCGAGGTGGCAATGGATGCGCAGATCCAGCAGCGCAGGGAACTTGAGCTGGACTTGCGCTCGGCTCTGGCGGCTGGGCAGTTCCAGCTGCATTATCAACCGCTCTATGGTCTCAGCCATGGTCAGGTGGCGTGTTTCGAAGCCCTGATCCGCTGGACGCATCCTGAGCGCGGCAACATTCCTCCTGGTGAGTTCATTCCCGTTGCAGAGGAAACCGGGCTGATCAGCACAATCGGCGCCTGGGTCTTGAAACAGGCCTGCCGTGAAGCTTCCAGCTGGCCGTCAGACGTGCGGGTGGCCGTCAACATATCTCCGGTCCAGTTCCGCACGCGTACGCTGGTTCTGGATGTTCTGGCCGCTCTTGGCACATCAGGCCTTCCGGCGAGCCGTCTGGAGATCGAGATTACGGAAGGCGTGCTGCTGCAGGATACGGAAGCCACGCTCACGATCCTCGAAGAACTGCGAAGCCTTGGGGTGCGCATTGTCATGGATGACTTTGGCACCGGCTATTCAAGTCTGAGCTACCTTCAGAAGTTCCGCTTTGACAAGGTGAAGATAGACAAGGCCTTTGTGCAAGACATTCATGAGGGCGAGGACAAGCGGGCGGTGGTGCGTGCCGTGACCAGCCTTTGCGCCAGTCTCGGGATTGAAACCACTGCAGAAGGCGTTGAAACGGCCGCACAGCTCGACGCCTTGCGCCGGGAAGGCTGTTCGCAGGCACAGGGCTTCTTCATTGGACGTCCCATGCCAGCGGCTGATGTTCAGCAACTTCTCGATACGAGCGGCATGCCGGTGCGTATCCCTGCCTGAGCAGGGCGCGGCTGGGAAGCAGACATCTCAGGCGGCGAAGTCCTGCAGCCGGTAACCCTGAAGAAACAGGAGCGCCGTCAGGTCACCGTGATCAACGCGCATGTCGGCTTCGGCGGCCACCTTGGGTTTGGCATGATAGGCAACGCCCACACCAGCGCGGGCGATCATGGCCAGGTCATTGGCACCGTCACCCACGGCCATGGACTCGTCGAAGGGAATGCCCTTCTCCGCCACCAGTTGTTCCAGACGCTCGCGCTTGGCTTCGCGGCCAAGGATCGGCTCGCGCACGGTGCCGGACAGCTTGCCGTCCGCATGCTCCAGAATGTTGGCGCGGTTCTCGTCAAAGCCGATGCGTTCCGCCACCGGGCCGGTGAACAGCGTGAAACCACCTGAGACCAGCGCGCAATAGGCGTCATTGGCCTTCATCGTGCGCACCAGAGAGATGGCTCCAGGCATCAGCGTGATGCGCTTGTCGAGCACATCTGCAACTGCTGAGACCGGCAGGCCCTTGAGCAGGCCGACGCGCTCGCGCAGGGCGGGCTCAAACTCGATTTCGCCGCGCATGGCGCGCTCGGTGATGGCGGCAATATGGTCCTTAAGGCCCAGTTCCGCCGCTAGCTCGTCGATGCACTCCTGCCCGATCATGGTGGAATCCATATCCGCGATCAGCAGCCGCTTGCGCCGGCCTTCGACAGGCTGCACAAAGACGTCAACCGGGCGTGTGCCAACAAGCGCACGCAGCTTGGCATCAATCTCGCGGGCAGGCAAATCAAGCCCTACGGAGAGATCTGCGGCAACGCCGGGAGCAAGAAGAGCGGGAGCGACGGCGCTGTTCAGCAGGCGGGCGGCTTCGGCCAGAAATGTATCATCAAGGGCCGGGGAAGCCGGATTGGAAACGAGCGTGGCAACCAGAGACGGCATCGGTGAACCTCTTGAAAGGGCAGAAGACCGGAGCAACATGGCCGGAACAGCGAAAACTGCGATCCTGATAGCCGGGCCGACGGCCAGCGGCAAGTCGGCATTGGCCATTGAACTGGCACGTGCCGCAAATGGTGTGGTGATCAATGCCGATTCCATGCAGCTTTACCGCGAGCTGAGGCTGGTGACGGCCCGGCCTTCCAGCGAAGAAGAGGCACTGGTGCCGCACCGGCTTTACGGTTGCCTTCCTGCGAGCGAAGCCTTTTCGACCGGGGCCTATCTCGAACTGGTGCGCGGAGCGATCGAGGCTGTCCGGGCAGACGGCAAGCTGCCGGTGCTGGTGGGCGGCACGGGGCTTTATTTCCGGGCGCTGACGCAGGGGTTTGCCGAGGTGCCATCGATTCCCGCGCCCATTCGGGAGCATTGCCGGGTTTTGGCGGCTGATGGGGGCATTGCTGCTGTGCGGGCAGAGCTTGCACCTCTGGATGCCGAAGCGGCTGAGCGATTGATGGATCTGCAGCGCCTGACGAGAGCGCTGGAGGTGGCGCTGGGCACCGGCCGGACGCTGGCAGACTGGCAGGCCGAAGCGCACGGTGCGCCGCTGCTGGGGCCAGAAGGGCTGGTGAAAGTGGTTCTCGCTCCGCCGCGTCCCTGGCTGCATGCACGCATTGCGCTGCGGGCCGAACTTATGCTGGCACCGGAAGGCCTCGCCGAGGTAGAGGCCTTGCTGGCGCTGGGGCTGCCGGACACGCTGCCAGCCATGCGGGCCATCGGCATTGCCGAGATTGGTGCGCTGCTGCGCGGGGAATGCAGCCGGGACGAGGCCCATTTCGCCCTGACCGTGGCCACCCGCCAATATGCGAAGCGGCAGGAGACCTTTTTCCGCGGACAACTCGCCAATTGGCCACGGCGCGACCCTCAAGGGCAGGGGGTGGATATGCTGCTGCGGGAAATTATTAATGATTTCTGATGGTTATAAAGAAGATTGCAAACTGTCGCCGGATTGTCGTCAAACAGCCCTTTAAAGTGCACATTCGCTCTCTATCTCCTCGTCCCGTCAAAAATAACGATGAGGACGAAGGGAGAATGCGCGATGCAGGATACCGTACTGGCGACCAGCCGTTTACGCCTCGTACCCTTCATGCCGGACGATCTGGATGAGCTGAAGACGCTTCATGCAGATCCGGAAGTGAACGCTCATCTCGACATAAGCCGGCGCTTTGCAGAGCGTGTGCCGGACGATATCTGGCTGGCGAGCCGGCTGGTTGATTACGTCACCAGCCATGCGTTGCAGGGATTCGGCATGTGGAAGGTTCTGGCCAAGGACGGCACCTTCATTGGCAGGGCCGGGTTCGAGCCACATGAACCGACCTCCGAAATCAGCATGGAGATTGTCATCGGCCGAGCTCACTGGGGGCAGGGGCTCGCCAGTGAACTTGCTCCGGCGCTGGTGAACTGGTTCTTTCTCAACACCTACTACAGCCATCTGATCTGCCTCGTTGCTCGCGGCAATGCGGCTGCACGCAAGGTGCTGCACCGGGCTGGCCTCGGCTGGCGGGAGACCCGCTGGTCCTCAGGGCGGCCCTGCGATGCCTACCAGATCCTCAATCCATCTCTGCGGCGGCTGGTGGCGACCGGATGAAGCATCAGCCGTGCAGGGCGCGGCTGTCTTCCGGGGCCTCGGACCGCTCCTCAAGGCCGTAATCGCGGATGACGGCGGCAACGCGCAGGCGGTATCCCGCGAACATGCGGGTCCGTCCCGCCGTCTGCGCTGCTCGGTGCCGGGCAAGACTGCGCCATTCGGCAAGGGCTTCCTCATCACGCCAGAAGGACAGGGAAACGAACTTGCCCGGCGTGGTGACGCTTTCAAAGCGCTCCACCGAGATGAAGCCGTCGATCTTTGACAGTTCGCTTTTCAGAGAGCCTGCAAGATCGAAGTAGGCGGAGACATGCTCCGCATGCGGTTCGACTTCAAAGATCACGGCAATCATGGCTGGCTCCTCCGGGCTGGCAGATTTGAGCCGCAGCATGGCACGCTTTGCTTCTGGATCAAGGCCGCCAGCAGGCACAGCAGTTTTTCCCTGTTGCAGAGCATCAAATGGAAAACCCGGCGCCGCTGGTGCAGCACCGGGTTTTCAGAAAGTCAGGCTTGCGCTGGATCAGCTGGCCTTGAGCGCGCCCGGATTGGTGGACTGCTGGCGCAGGTTCAGGCGGTTCATCGCCGCCACATAGGCGCGGGCAGAGGCCACCAGCGTGTCGGTGTCAGCACCCTTGCCGGTGGCGATGCGGCCATTGGCTTCGAGGCGGACGGAGACTTCCGCCTGCGCATCCGTGCCCTCGGTCACCGCATGCACCTGATAGAGCGACAGGGTGGCGTTGTGCGGGCAGATGGCGCGGATGGCCTTGAAGGTCGCGTCCACCGGACCGTCGCCCGTGGCTTCCTTCGTTTCATGGCGGCCATCGATGTCCATGGTGAGAATTGCCTTCTGCGGACCGCCGGTTCCGGCAATCACGGTCAGCGCAATCACCTTGGCGCCTTCGCCGGAGGTGGAGATTTCATCCTCGACCAAGGCCTCGATATCCTCGTCGTAGACGTTCTTCTTGCGGTCGGCGAGATCCTTGAAGCGGCGGAAAGCCTCCTGCAGGGCGTTGTCGCCAAGCTCGTAGCCGAGTTCCTTCAGCTTGTCCTTGAAGGCATGGCGGCCGGAATGCTTGCCCATGACGAGCGAGGTGGCCTTCACGCCAACATCCTCGGGGCGCATGATCTCGTAGGTCTCGGCATTCTTGAGCATGCCATCCTGATGGATGCCGCTCTCATGTGCGAAGGCGTTCTTGCCGACGATGGCCTTGTTGTACTGCACGGGGAAGTTCGAAACGGCCGACACCAGCTTGGAAGCGCGGGTGAGGAACTTCGGTTCGACGTTGCAGCCATAGGGATAGATGTCGGAGCGGGTGCGGATCGCCATGACGATTTCTTCCAGCGCCGCATTGCCTGCGCGCTCGCCGAGGCCGTTGATGGTGCACTCGATCTGGCGGGCACCGCCAGCCACACCGGCCAGCGAGTTTGCAACAGCGAGGCCAAGGTCATTGTGGCAATGCACCGAGAAGATGGCCTTGTCCGCGTTCGGCACGCGATTGCGGATCTGGGCGAACATGTCGCGGTATTCGTCCGGCGTCGAATAGCCAACCGTATCGGGCAGGTTGATCGTGGTGGCACCGGCCTTGATGGCGGCTTCCACCGTGCGGCAGAGATATTCGATCGGCGTGCGGGTGGCATCCATGGCCGACCATTCCACGTCGTCGATGAGGTTGCGGGCGCGGGTCACCGTGTCGGTGATGATGGCCAGCACTTCGTCCTCGGTCTTGTTCATCTGGTATTTCAGATGGATCGGCGAGGTGGAGACGAAGGTGTGGATACGGCCGCGCTCGGCAAAGCGCACCGCCTCACCGCAGCGGTCGATGTCGGCGTGGATGGCGCGGGCAAGACCGGCGATGACGGAGCGCTTGGAGCGCTTGGCGATCTCGCGCACGGACTCGAAGTCACCGTTGGAGGCAATCGGGAAACCGGCTTCGATAATGTCGACGCCCATGTCGTCGAGCAGTTCGGCCACCTGGAGCTTTTCTTCCAGCGTCATGGACGCGCCGGGCGACTGTTCGCCATCGCGCAAGGTGGTATCGAAGATGAGGACCTGGTCCTTGGAGCCGGTGGTGGTCATGGGTGTTCCTTCCCTTGGTGTCTCCCGCCAGCCCTGATGTCATACCCTTGGTAGCGGGGTCTCGGACGGGAGCGATCAGACGTAATCGGGTGAGTTCGCTATCCCCTGAGAGCCCGCCCGCGCATGGGGCAGCCGACGCTCAGGGGCATCTAAGCAGAAGCAGCTTGCCAAGCAGAAGGGCGCGCGCGGAAAGGCCGCCACGCAGAAGCGCGGTGGTCTTGGAGCCAGTCATGTCGCAAATGGCGATCATGAAATTCAGGGCCTTTCCCGTGCCGGCAGGGCGCCGGACATGCGTTAATTGCGAAATTGTGTAGCGGATGGGTGAGCTGCGCGCAAGAGGGAGTTCCCCTCAAACGAAAAGCTCGCCCCTTGCAACCAGAACGGCTTGCCCGCCGATGCGCACGGCATGCAGCTTGCGTGCGGCAATGTCGATCTCCAGATCAATCAGCGACGGGCGGCCCATGAAGAAGCCCTGCTCGATGCGGATGAAATGGGTGCCGTTCGGAAGGGCGTCATAGAACTGCACGACACCGGCGAAGGCAGCCGCTGCCGAGCCTGTTGCCGGATCTTCCGGCACGCCCATGCCAGGCGCAAACATGCGGGCGTGGAAGGCGCTTTCGTTGGAACGCGTTTCCCGGCAGTAGACATAGGCATTGTTGTGGTCGTCATGACCAAAGGCGGCGGTCCAGCGGCTCTGGTCTGGCTTGGCGCGGGCGAGGGCGTCCAGATCGCGCACCGGCACATACGTATAGGCAGGGCCAACCTTGAAGCGGCTGGGGGTGTGATTCTCAAAGCCGATCTCGGACACGTCCAGCGACAGGGCGGCTGCGATCAGTTCCGGGTTGACCGTCGGGCCGGCTGGTTCCGGCAGTTTCGGCACGTCGAATTCGGCAAAGGCGGCCGCATTCTCGCGCAGGATGACGGCGCAGCGCACGGGCCCGATCTTTTCCTTCAGCACGACCACCGCATCCTGCTCGCCCTTCACTTCGCCGAAGCGCTCGATCGCCAGAAGGACAGCGGTTCCGACAGTCGGGTGCCCGGCAAAGGGCAGTTCGGATTCGGGCGTGAAGATGCGGATGGAAGCGGACTGGCCCGGATTTTCCGGCGGGAAGACGAAGACGGTTTCGGACAGATTGAACTCGCGGGCAATCACCTGCATCTGCGCGGTTTCGAGGCCTTCGGAGTCCAGAACCACGGCCAGCGGATTTCCGGCCAGCGCCTTGTTCGTGAACACATCAAGCACAGCGTAACGGCGTCCCATCAGCAATGTCTCCTGCAAGTTCTCCCAGCGCTTCGGGCTGGTTCAAGATGAGGCCGGACTTTTGCATGGTTTCCATGGCTTCGCCAGCCCGGCTTTTTCATCTTTGGTGAACGCCTGATTCACTATTCGGGCAAAAGGCTGCGGGCAATCGCCCTTGCGTAGCCCGGCGAGGGATGTGCTTTCAAGTCGTCCGCGTGGCGCAGAATGACGACGTCCTCGAGTTCTTCCTCGGGGTCCGTAGCCGCATGGGCAAGCATCCGTTCGCGCAGTTCTTCGGCCGTTGCGTCAAAGGTAAGCTCCTGGCCGATGCATATGCGCTGGCCGTCGAACAGGGCGAAGAGCGTGCCTTTCTGTGCCGTGTTTATGTCCAGCCCCGCTTCCTCGAACAGTTCCCGGGCGATGGAGCCTTCCACATCGACGGTGCCGTCAGACCTGAGGTCGCTTAAGTCGAGATTGCCGGCCGGTGGATAGCAGGCGCCGTGATTGGCGGTCTTCGGTCCCATGACCCCGTAGAGAAGCGCGCCGTCGCTGCTGCGCACGATGGCTGAACCGAAGAGGTTGTAGGCCGCCCGGTCCGGCGCACCCCAGTCACGCCAGGCCAGGAAGGAGGCGTAATTCACCTCCGCGCAGCGGGCGGTGAGATGGCCCCGTTCGTGCTGCACATGCAGCGTGTGCAGCTTGCGCCCGTTCCACAGGCTCGGATTTGCGCTGTTGAGATCCTGCCAGTGCGCGGCGATGGCTTTGGCTTCGCGTGTCTCGAATGTCCAGCCTTGAGAGCGCGACAGATGCATGGAGATGCCTTCGAGCGGCAGAAACTCCGGCTCGAAGGTGCGCTCCATCATTGGAATGGGGTGATCCGGGGCCATGGCGGAGGCGCGCTCGCTCAAGGTCCTGTAGCCAAGATGACGGTAGAAGGGGGCAGCGTGCGGGTCGCTTTCCAGCAGGATACGGTAGATTTCCTGATCGCGGCACAGATCCTCGATGGCCGATAGAAGCAGGCGGCCAAGGCCTTGTCCCTGATGCTCCGGCGCAACGAACAGGAAGCCGAGATAGAAGTGGTCCTGCCGCGTTTCCCCGCCCGCAAAGGCGGCCATGCGTCCCTCGCGCTCCGCGACGACGAGAAGCTGAGAAGTGATCGTTGCCGGAGATATGCGCTGTTCGGCGCGGAAGGCATCCATCACCGCCGCTGGATAGCCCCAGGAGGCCTTGGCCCGGTGCAGGATCTGCGTCATCTCCGGAGCGTCGGACAATCGGGCGCGGCGCAGGCTGAGGCTTGGAAACATTGGAGAAATCCACGGATGAAAACAACAAAAGGGCACACTATGGCTAGCGTGCCCTTCTATGCCCTGCAAGTGCTGGCTTTGTTTCATCCCTGAGCATCAGCCCGGGATTATGGACTGAGCCTGCCGTTACGGCTTGATGAATGTGCCGTTGCGCAGTTCCGTCACCGCCTGAATCAGTTCCTCGCGGGTGTTCATGACGATTGGGCCGTGCCAGGCGATTGGCTCGCGGATCGGCGCACCGGAGACGAGCAGGAAGCGCATGCCTTCCTCGCCTGCCTGCACCACCACCTCGTCGCCAGCGCCAAAGACCACCAGCGTGCGGTTGCCGGTCTCGTCGCGGATGTAGATTTCCTCGTTGTCGAGTTCCTTCTCCGTCAGCACGCCGAAGGGCTTGGAGGCATCGGCGAAGCGGCCTGCACCTTCAAAGATGTAGGCGAAGGCCTGACGGCGGGTGTCGACCGGCAGGCGTTTGGCGCGGCCCGGCGGAATGGTGATGTCGAGATACTGCGGATCGGCAGCAATGCCGTCCACCGGTCCCCGCTTGCCCCAGAACTCGCCGCAGACGACACGCACGATGGTGCCGTCGTCATCCTGAATGACCGGGATGTCCTTGGATTCAACGTCCTGATAGCGCGGCGCCGTCATCTTCAGGTTTGAGGGCAGATTTGCCCAGAGCTGAAAGCCGTGCATGCGGCCCTTGGCGTCACCTTTCGGCATTTCCTGATGCATGATGCCGCGTCCGGCGGTCATCCACTGCACGTCGCCAGCGCCCAGCGTGCCGGTGTTGCCGAGGCTGTCGCCATGGTCGACGGTACCGGCCAGAACGTAGGTGATGGTCTCGATGCCGCGATGCGGATGCCAGGGGAAGCCAGCGAGATAATCACGCGGGTTTTCATTGCGGAAGTCGTCCATCATCAGGAACGGATCGGTGAGTTCCGGATCCTGAAAGCCGAAAACGCGGTGCAGATGAACGCCAGCGCCTTCCAGCGCGGGGGTGGTGCCAGAGATCTGGCGGACGGGACGGATGGACATGGCAGCCTCCGGGTATCTTGTGAAGTTGCCTTGAAGATAGGCCTCCCCGGGGCAGGGGCCAAGGGCGCGTATCCATACACAGTGTTCAGCCTGGGTGAACGGCGCTGTGAACGGTGAAGTGCTGCAAATTGCGGCAAAGGGGTTTAAAGATGAGCGCAAAGCACTCATATCCTGCGTCATCCCGCCACAGCCATTCCCTCCTGCACGGACCCCGCCATGCAACCGGCCATTTCCATCGAAGCCCTTTCCAAGGTCTATGACAGCGGCTTTCAGGCGCTGAAGTCAGTCGATCTGTCCATCGGAAGGGGAGAACTCTTTGCGCTGCTTGGGCCCAATGGCGCAGGCAAAACCACGCTGATCTCCATCATCTGCGGCCTCGTGCGCGCCTCTTCTGGCCGTGTGCTGGTCAACGGGCACGATACGGTCAGCGACTACCGCGCTGCCCGCCGCCTGATCGGGCTGGTGCCGCAGGAACTGACGA
Organism: Pannonibacter phragmitetus; assembly: GCF_050510895.1. GTDB lineage: Bacteria > Pseudomonadota > Alphaproteobacteria > Rhizobiales > Stappiaceae > Pannonibacter > Pannonibacter phragmitetus_B. The sequence goes on from NZ_JBNINT010000001.1 coordinate 1,034,978, forward strand.
CCGAGTCCTTCGAAACGGTCTGGGCGACGGTCAGCTTCAGCCGCGGACTTTTTGGCCTGCCGAAGAACCCGGCCCATATCGAGAAGGTGCTGAAGGATCTTTCGCTGTGGGACAAGAAGGATTCCCGCATCATGACGCTTTCGGGCGGCATGAAGCGGCGTGTGCTCATTGCCAAGGCGCTGGCGCATGAGCCGCAAGTGCTTTTCCTCGATGAGCCGACCGCAGGCGTTGACGTGGAACTGCGCCGCGACATGTGGCAGGTGGTGCGGCGGCTGAAGGAGTCCGGCGTCACCATCATCCTCACGACCCACTACATCGAGGAAGCCGAGGAGATGGCCGACCGGGTGGGGGTGATCAGCAAGGGCGAGATCATTCTCGTGGAAGAGAAAAACGCCCTGATGAGCAAACTCGGCAAGAAGCAGTTGCGTTTGCAGCTGAACGAGCCGCTGGCAGCCATCCCGGAAAGCCTCTCCGCCCATGATCTGGCGCTGGAGGAGGAGGGCAGGGAACTGGTCTACACCTACGACACCCAGGGTGAACGGACCGGCATCACCAGCCTGATGAATGACCTGCGTGAGGCCGGCATTACCTTCCGTGACCTGCAGACCCGGCAGGATTCTGCTTGAAAAGATCTTCGTCAATCTGGTGAGGCAGTCCCAATGAACCTTCGTGCTATTCAGGCGATCTACGTGTTCGAGATGGCCCGCACCCTGCGGACTCTCTTCCAGAGCATCGTCTCGCCGGTGATCTCAACGTCGCTCTATTTCGTTGTCTTCGGCGCCGCCATCGGGTCGCGCATTCAGGAGGTGGACGGCATCAGCTACGGTGCCTTCATCGTGCCGGGGCTGACGATGCTGTCGCTGCTGACGCAGAGCATTTCCAACGCCTCTTTCGGCATCTTCTTCCCGCGCTTCACCGGTACGGTGTTCGAGGTCCTGTCGGCACCCGTTTCCTATCTGGAGATTGTCATCGGTTATGTGGGGGCGGCGGCAACCAAGGCCATGCTGGTGGGGGCAATCATCCTCATCACGGCCAGCCTTTTCGTCGACATGCACATCCAGCATCCGTTCTGGATGGCGCTGTTCTTTGTGCTGACGTCTGTCACATTCGCGCTGCTCGGCTTCATCATCGGCATCTGGGCGCGCAATTTCGAGCAGTTGCAGTTCGTGCCTTTGCTGATCGTCACACCGCTCGCGTTCCTCGGTGGCAGCTTCTACTCGATCCGCATGCTGCCCGAATTCTGGCAGACAGTGACCATGTTCAATCCGGTCGTCTATCTTATCTCCGGCTTCCGCTGGAGTTTCTACGGACAGGCGGACGTGGGGGTGGAACTGTCACTGGTGATGACGCTTTTGTTCCTCGTGCTTTGCCTTGGGGTGATTGCGTGGATCTTCAGGACCGGCTATCGCCTCAAGTCATGATCCGGCTGACCAGTTGAGAGAGTGCCTGGCGTGACTGCATCCTTTTCCCATTCGACGGCGGCCTTGCGCGTTTTGCGCGCCGGGCTGGCTGGCCTTGCTATCCTTACGCTGGCTGCGTGCCAGAGTGCCCAGCAGGCCTCGCGCCCGCCAGCCATGGCAGCTGTTGCTGCTGTGCCTGCGGTTCAGGCTGCGGCGGCTCCTGCTCCACTGGCCGTATCTCCGCCCCGGCGAAGGCGGAAGTCCGTGGCAAGTCGGTGCTGGTGGTGGATATGGCAACGGGTCAGGAGCTGGACAGCTTCAATGCCGATGCGCCGCGCTATCCGGCTTCGCTGACCAAGATGATGACGCTGTACCTGCTTTTCGAGGCGATCGACCGGGGTGAAATCTCTCTGGACAGTCAGCTTCCCGTGTCCGCCCGTGCTGCATCCCGCCCGCCCGCAAAGCTGGGCGTTGGCGCTGGCGGCTCGCTGCGGGTGGAAGAGGCGGTTCAGGCGCTGGCGATCCGCTCGGCCAATGACATGGCAGTGGCGGTCGCCGAACAGCTTGCAGGCAGCGAGGATGCCTTTGCCGCAGAGATGACCCGCAAGGCACTGCAGCTTGGCATGACCCGAACCCGCTTCGTCAATGCCTCCGGCTTGCCGGACACCCGGCAGGTGACCACGGCACGCGATATGGCAACGCTAGGCCAGGCACTGCGCCGGCGCTTCCCGCAGCACATGCATTACTTCAGCGAGCCGTCGTTCCAGTTCCGCGGCCGTACGATCGAGGCAACCAACAACCTGCTTGGCAAGGTGCCCGGCGTTGATGGCCTGAAGACCGGCCACATCGATATGTCGGGCTATAATCTGGTCGCCACCGGCAGCCGCAACGGCCGCCAGCTGATGGTTGTCGTCATCGGCGGTGCAACAGAATCGGCCCGGGACAGGGAAGTGACTGCTCTGTTCGAGCGGTACTTTGCATCTGACACTGCCAGCCTGATGAACTGATCTCTGCTGGCTGTCTTGACGCATGCAAAGCAAATGGGCCCGTCAATGACGGGCCCATTATTTTGTTTGTTAAAGCCTGAATTCAGGATCAGTTGCGGGTCTTGTCGACCAGCTTGTTCTTGCCGATCACCGGCGCGGGCTATGCCCGCACCAGTTTTCAAACGTGGATCGGTAAGCCGGGATCAGTTGCGGGTCTTGTCGACCAGCTTGTTCTTGCCGATCCACGGCATCATGCCGCGCAGCTTGGTGCCAACTTCCTCAATCGGGTGAGCGTCGTTCAGGCGGCGGGTTGCCTTGAACTTGGCGGCGCCTGCACGGTACTCCTGCATCCAGTCGGACGTGAACTTGCCGGTCTGGATGTCGGAGAGGACGCGCTTCATCTCGGCCTTCGTTTCCGGCGTGATGATGCGCGGGCCGGTGACGTACTCGCCCCACTCGGCGGTGTTCGAGATGGAGTAGTTCATGTTGGCAATGCCGCCCTCATAGATGAGGTCGACGATGAGCTTCACTTCGTGCAGGCACTCGAAATAGGCCATTTCCGGAGCGTAGCCAGCTTCCACAAGGGTCTCGAAACCGGCGCGGATCAGCTCGACGAGGCCGCCGCACAGAACAGCCTGCTCGCCGAACAGGTCGGTTTCGCACTCTTCCTTGAAGGTGGTTTCGATGATGCCCGAGCGGCCGCCGCCAACGCCACAGGCGTAGGACAGGCCGAGGTCAAGGGCGTTGCCCGAAGCGTTCTGGTGAACGGCCACGAGGCACGGCACGCCGCCGCCCTTCTCGTATTCGCCGCGCACGGTGTGGCCGGGGCCCTTCGGAGCGACCATGAGCACGTCAACGGTGGACTTCGGCTCGATCAGGCCGAAGTGGACATTGAGGCCATGAGCGAAGGCAATTGCCGCGCCGTCACGGATGTTGGCTTCGATGTGGTCCTTGTAGATGTCGGCCTGCAGCTCGTCCGGCGTTGCCATCATCATCAGGTCGGCCCAGGCGGCAGCTTCTGCCACGCTCATGACCTTGAGGCCGTCAGCCTCAACCTTCTTGGCGGTGGTGGAGCCGGGGCGCAGGGCAACGACGATGTCCTTGCAGCCGCTGTCCTTCAGGTTCAGCGCATGGGCGCGGCCCTGCGAGCCGTAACCGATGATGGCGACCTTCTTGGACTTGATCAGGTTCAGATCGGCATCGCGATCGTAATAAACACGCATGGGTCTTCCTTTCTCCCGTTTATCTCTGCCGCAGGCGGTAATCCGCTGCGGCGCTTTGCTTTCTCCAGCTGGCAGCTTCAGGCGCTGAACAGCCGGTAGAACCTGTCCACGGCCAAAGCGGCCTGTGCCTCGATGTCTTTTTCGCGCGGCCGCAGCGTATCGCCCAGCATCTGGCGGATATGCTGGTCGCGCAGCGCAAGGCCGTAGAGCACCTGGTAGGCCTCTTCGGCGTCATCGAACTTGACAAAGCCCCTGAACCGGCCTGCCTCAAGCAGGCTGCGGGCGCGGGCCGAAATGGTGTATTTGCCCTTGAGAAGCAACAGGCGTCCCAAACGGGAATCGTCCCGGTTGGACTGGCCGATGGCCAGGCGGTTCAGCGCCAGCGACGTCTCGCCGGAGAGAACCTCCAGCAACTCGCGCACGAAACCGGTGAGATGGGCCTTGAACGTGGTGGCATCGGTGGCGGCCGCCTCTGAGGCAAAGTGAACCTTGCTGGCCTGATAGGCGACGACAGCCGCAAGCAGCCCATCCCGGTCGCCGAACCACTTGTAGAGGCTTTCCTTGGAGCAATTGGCGCTGCGTGCAAGGCCCGCGGTCGTCAGGGCCTTTTCGCCGCCTTCGACCAGCAGCTTCAGCGCGCACTCCAGCACGGCCTGCTGGCGCGGGGAAAAGGCGGTTGCCTCATCCGGCAAGCTGTCGTGAAGGTCTGCACTGGCCAAGGAACCACTCCGGAATTTCTGTACCGTACCGTACGGTTCATGGTTCTAGGCGAGGCTGCATGTGCCGTCAAGAGGGGAAGACGGGGAGGGGATTGGAAAGTAGGCGGACCGCTCCCCGCCCGCCCCGTTCTCAGGGTCAGATTACCACCTGCGTGCCGATTTCCACCACACGGCCTGTGGGCAGGCGGAAAAAGTTGGTGGTGTCGGCGGCGTTGCGGGCCAGCTGAATGAAGATCCGCTTCGTCAGGCTGGTGAGGGGCGGTGCCGCGGCGGGAATGAGCGTGCGCCGTGACAGGAAGAAGGACGTCGACATGATGTCGAACTTGATGCCCTGCTTCCGGCAGGCCTTGAGCGCGCCGGGAATGTTGGGGTCTTCCATATAGCCGAAGTTGACGGTCAGCAGCGTGAAGTCGCCGTTCAGCGGTGTGATTTCCACCCGGTCGTCTTCCTCGACATGCGGTACAGGCAAGGTCTTCACCGTCATGATCAGGTTCTGCTGGTGCAGCACCTTGTAGTGCTTGAGGCTATGCAGCAGCGATGTCGGTGCGCTTTCCTGGTCACCGGTCATAAAGATGGCTGTTCCCGGCACCCGGTGCGGCGGGCTCTTCTCCAGCGAGGCGGCAAGGTCTGCCAGCGGGATCTCCATTCTCCGTGTCTTTTCAAAGAGCTTCCTGCTGCCGCGTGTCCAGATGGTCATTACGACCAGCAGCATCATGGCCATGAAGATCGACACCCAGCCGCCGTCCATGAATTTCAGCATGTTGGCCGTGAGGAATGTGGCATCGATGGCGGCAAAGATCAGCGTGACCAGCAGCACCGTCGGCAGAGGCCAGCGCCAGACACCGCGCATGACGAGGGCCAGAAGCAGGGTGGTGACCAGCATCTGGCCAGAGATGGAGATACCGTAGGCGGCAGCGATAGCATCCGACGAGCCGAAGCCCAGCACCAGCGCAAGAACGCCGGCCAGCAGCAGCCAGTTGACTTGCGGCAGGTAGATCTGGCCCGATTGGGTTTCCGAAGTGTGGATCACCGTCAGACGCGGCAGCAGATGCAGTTGCGCTGCCTGCCGTGCCATGGAGAAGGCGCCGGAGATCACGGCCTGGCTGGCGATGACCGTTGCGACGGTCGCCAGCACCACAAGCGGCGTCTGGCCCCAGGCTGGCATCATCTCGAACAGCGGCTGACTGATGGAGCCGCCGGTTTTCAGCAGATAGGCACCTTGGCCGAGATAGTTGATGACGAGGGCGGGGAACACCAGTGCGAACCAGGTATGAATGATCGGCTTGCGGCCAAAGTGCCCCAGATCGACATAAAGCGCCTCGGCCCCGGTCACGGCGAGAAAGGCCGCACCCGCCACCGCCAGGGCAACGCCTGTGTGTGCCTGCGCAAAGGCGATGGCTTCCAGCGGGTTGAGGGCGCGCAGGACGGCTGGATCATCCATGATATGACCCGCGCCAGCGGCGGCGAGACAGGCGAACCAGAGCAGCATGACCGGGCCAAAGACGGACGATACCCGCCCGGTGCCATAACGCTGGACAGCGAAGAGTGCGATGAGAATACCGGCGGTAATCGGGATAATGTAGTCCTCGACCGCAGGAAGCGTGAGTTCAAAGCCCTCGACGGCGGACAGAACCGAGATGGCGGGCGTGATCACTGCGTCGCCGAAGAAGAGCGCCGCGCCGATGACGCCGAGGGAGACCACGGCAAGGCGCATCCGCCCAGCGGCGGACTGGGCAAGAATGGCCAGCGACAAGGTTCCGCCTTCGCCCTTGTTATCTGCACGCAGCACGATGAGCGCATATTTGAGCGTGACGATGACCGTGAGGGCCCAGACGATGATCGACAGTGAGCCGATGATCTCGGTGCTTGTGGGTGGAACCGTGCCACCACTTGTTGCTGCCCTCAGTGTCTCGCGCAGGGCATATATCGGACTTGTGCCGATGTCGCCATAAACCACCCCGGCCGCGCCCAGCATGAGCATGCCGTGGCTGGATTTTGGGAGATGATCATGAGGAGAATGTGCTTCGCCCTCCAGAGGGCCATCGCTTGGGGTCATTGCTGACACTGCCCCTGCTGTTGTGTCCGCCAGCGGCTGGTGTGTGCCGTCAGGATGAGAGGCACAGCGAAATTTGCCGAACAGGAAACGCAGCGAGGCGCTTCGAGTTCCGGCCGCTGCCATTATTTAGCCCAAAGTTTGTCAGGCGCACAGATCAGGAAGCGGGTATTCTCCATCCCGGTTATTCTCTGGAGTTGCTGATGAAGACGCCTGTCCTTGCCCTGTTTCTTGCCTTTCTGCCCGCCTTGCCTGCCGCTGCGGCGAGTGCGGAAGATGTCTATCAGCAGGTCGAGACCATCCTCGGCGACGCCAAGGGGCTGGATCCGTTTCTGGAAGACGTGCGTCAGGCTCTGGTGAACGGAACGGCGGAAGAGGTTGCCGCCCTTGCTGCATTTCCGCTGCCGGTCAACAACAGTGGCACGTTCCATTCCGTTGAAACGGCAGAGGAATTCATCGCCGCCTATCCCCGGCTGGTCAGCGAGGGGACAAAGAACATCGTCGCGGAAGCCGCCTACGAGGATCTTCTCGTAACGGACGAGGGGGTCGCCATTGGCGATGGGGCGGTTTGGCTCAGCCCGGTGTGCGAGGACAATGCCTGCACAAAGAGTTACTGGGCGATTGTCTCGATCAACAACTGATCCCGGTTCAGGAGATAAGGAATGCGCATCCCCTCTGTTCTTGCACTCGTCTGTGCTGTTGCAACGTGTCTGGTTCCGGCAACTCGTGCCTTTGCGGAGCCTGAGAACCGCTGCGGCTGGGTGGTCAATCCAACGCCGGGCAACTGGTGGCTGACCGACCGGGACGGCGACTGGATTCTGGCCACGCAAGGCTCGGACCGCGAGGCGCTTGGCATGGAAAATATCGGCGATATCTCCGCCGGTGACTACCGCGCCGTGAACGGCAATTACGGCTATGCCTGCGGCTGCATGAAGGTGGAAACCGAAAAGGAAGACGGAACGCAGTTCATCACCGCCGTCTATTCTTTCCGTCAGCTCAAACTGGCTCAATGCGAGAAAGACAAAACCCTGCCAAAGGTGGAATGATACCAACCTTCGATGGGCCTGAGTCATCAAGAGTTGGTCGGGTCTGTGGGGTGCATTTTCGTTTCTTACATATTCTGATTGGCAGTCTATTACATCTTTGTCATGACCGATCTGTAACTTTGCGCGGCTCTTCTTCGTGTTTACTCCAGTGTCACCTCAGCGCTGACTGAGAGGTGGTCAAGGAGACCAGGATGAAAAGCCGTTTTCTGATTGCAGTTGCTGCTGCATCCCTCATTTCAACATCTGCATTTGCCGCAAGCTCGCCGCATTGGACTTACGAGGGTGCCGAAGGACCGGCCCATTGGGCGGATCTGGCCAAGAACTTCGAGGCCTGCGAGACCGGGCATGAGCAGTCTCCCGTCGACCTGACCCATGCGGTCAAGGCCGAGCCTGCGGACATCGTCTTCCACTGGAACAAGGATGCTCATTGGAACGTCGTCAACAATGGGCACACCATTCAGGCAAACACCGATGATGGCGGCACCATTGATCTGGACGGCAAGTCCTATGTGCTGCGCCAGTTCCACTTCCACACGCCGTCCGAGCACGCCATCGACGGCAAGAAGGCTCCGATGGAAGCCCACTTCGTGCATCAGGCCGAAGACGGCTCACTTGCCGTCGTCGGCGCGTTGATCGAACCAGGTGGTGAGAATGACCTGTTCAAGGCCGTCATGGACAAGGCGCCGCACAAGGCCGGTGAAGAGGTGAAAGTTGGCGAAGCGGATGCGGCAAAGATGCTGCCCGACACCCGGCACTTCTTCCGCTACGAAGGCTCACTGACCACGCCGCCCTGCTCGGAAACCGTGGTCTGGACGGTGATGAAGGAGCCGATCAAGGTGTCCGAGGCCTCCATCAAGGAGTTTGAGGCCATCTACGCTGCCAACGCCCGTCCGCTGCAGGAAATCGGCCGCCGGTTCATTCTCGAAAAATGATCCGGTGATCCCCGCCTGGACCGGCTGTTTGCCGGTTTGGGCGGGGTTCAGCGCCAGCCAGATCGAGAGAGGTCACGTGCTGAGGGAAGTCTGGTACAGGTGGCTCTACTTCAAGGCGTAGCGCCGGATCAGCTCTTCAGCGATCTCTTCGTAATAGGCTGCACTGCCATGCAGCCAATCATACTCCACGCCTTGCTTGAACTTTTCCGAGATGAACCGGTCCTGAAAGCCAATGGTGTCTATGTATTTCCGGGCATTGAAGAACTCGCAGCCAAGCTCGGAATAGACCTGTTCCGACAAGTTTTCATATATCTTCCAGAGTTGAGGTTCGTGATAGCCTGCTAGATGTTGCGTCGGCGGGTCGCTGATGACAGCCACTTTGAAGCCGAGATTGACGATACGCTTGATAAGGATCAGCTTGTCGTGATTTTCCTTGCCGAAATATTGGAAGAATACCGGGTTTGTCAGCTTGTTGCCGTGCTCAGCCTTAAGCCAGGCGGACAGGAAAGCCACACTGCGGTGTGTCTGCTGGCCAATGTTCGTGAAGATGATCTTCTGGCCGTCCGGCCCTTTGGCAGCTGAGCGTAGAAACGGCAGTGTTTCCTGCCAGCGCCGGCGGGCAAGAGCATTCTCAAGCGGTACCCAAAGCTCTTCGTCATCAAGCGCGAGTTCATTTGAAGTCCAGGCCTTGCCATTCATGATCATGCCGCCCGCGTGTGGCAGCCCGAGACGCCTGAAGGCAAGCGACAGGTGGCCCATGTGGCTGTCCCCGATGAGGCAGATGGATGTCTCCGCCGCATCTGCCGCGCCCGGTGCCCAGGACTCGAGGCCCACTTCATCGCACAGAATTTCTTCGGCAGCCTTGCCGCTTTGGGCCGCTGCTGGCTGCAGTGGAGCGCCACTCCCGCTTGATGGCAGTGTTGCGCCAATGCCTTCGCTGAAATGCGACATGACATGGGCAACCCCTTCCGCCGTTACATTGCGCAGGTTCGCCTCATAAAAGCGCCCGCGCGCCGGGAAGGCGGAGATCAGTTCATAGGAAGGGAAGTAGTCTACGCCTGACAGTTCCCGGCAAAGGTCTCCTGCCACAGCACGCAGTACCGATTTCGAGTAGATCGTGGCGCTGAGCACGTGATCGCCGCTGGCAGTTGCCGTGAGCGGGACTGGCGAAACCGTGAGCAGGAACTTCAGATCCGGGTTCACAGTGCGGGCCAGACGGATGGCCTCGGCCATGTCCCGCCGCACGTCTTCATAAGCCTGATTGACGAAATGAACCGTTCCGGGATCAAATGTCCCGCGCAGGGTGCCCGGGCACATGGGATAGACATGGCCGTCCCGGTGGGCCCAAGCCTCCGTCAATCCCAGGGTAAAGATGAAAAGGTCAGCCTCCTTCAGCCCTTTGCGGATTGCGCCGAGTGTCCGGTCGAGTGCTTCCTGGGCGGCTTTCCTGCTTTCGTATCCGCAGGCTGGAACGGCCGGCCGCAGCAGATCGAAGTGGCGGCCATCCTCTTCAGCAGTGTCGAGAACGGGCGGGCGGACGCCCAATGCAATCTCGACCCACTGGCGCAGCAGGGCTGCGGTATAGATGTTGCCGGTTCTGAACGAAAAGACGCCATATTGCCCGTCGCGGCGCTCGTCATCCGTCAACTCTTCAGACGCAGGCTCCGTATCAACCCAGTTGTAGCCATTGGCCGTCAGCCAGCGGCTGATGTGCTGGGCAAAGCAGGAGCCCGCAGTCAGAATGCGCGTGTCCCGCGGGATGGGAAACCGGGGCAGCCAGAGGTCCTTGCAGACCACTGAACTTCTATCCTCAGTGACGCCGGTTTTCCAAAAACTGGACTGCGGCAAACTGCTGTAAGGATTTGACATCATCAGAATCGCCCGGAAATATTTTGATAAAGGCTAGGGCGTTTCAGGTGTGGTCACAAGTTATGCCTGCATGTTTACATGGTCCGTGCAGGCCTATATTTCGCCCATCGCCTTGCGGAAGCGCTGAACGCTGCCGGCGAAGCCGTGGATCAGGGCGTCGGCGGTGAAGCCGTGGCCGATGGACATTTCGCGGATGAAGGGGGCGCGCTTGATCAGCGCCGGGATGTTCTCCACCGTCAGGTCATGCCCGGCATTGACGCCGAGGCCTGCAGCGCGGGCAGCTTCCGCAGTTGCCGCCACCTTGTCCAGCTCCACCTGTGCCCGCTCCGGGCTGTCATAGCAGGCGCCATAAGGGCCTGTGTAGATCTCGATCCGCTCCGCCCCGATTGCGGCAGCCTCCGCCGCCAGTGCCGGGTTTGGATCAAGGAACAGGGAGACGGTGACAGCCCATTCCCGCGCTGCCGTAATGGCTTCCTTCAGCAGCGCCTTGTCCGCGCCGAACTGCCAGCCGTGGTCAGACGTGGTCTGTTCCGGTGCGTCGGGCACGAACAGCACCTGGTCGGGCCGCGCCTTTTCCACCAGATCAAGGAAGTCCGGCGTCGGATAGCCCTCAAGGCACAGTTCCTTGTTGGGGAACCGGTCCTCGATCAGCTCTGCCAGATCGAACACGTCGCTCTTGCGGATGTGCCGTTCGTCCGGGCGCGGGTGCACGGTGATGCCCTTTGCGCCTGCCTCCATCGCAATCGCCGCCATGCCGGTGACGCTCGGCCAGGGCAGATCGCGCCGGTTGCGCAGCATGGCGATGGCGTTGACATTCACGGAAAGGCGGGAGGCAGTCATGGCAGGCGTCCGGCAATAGAATGAGGCGGCTCGTGCCGCAGAGTGCCGAAAATCGGCCGGAACGGCGTCCCTGTCAAACCGGATATTGCTGCGGTGACAAGAATTTATTGGACCTGCCGTTGGGGCAGAACCCCTAAAAACAAACGGCGCGAGGCCATGCCCCGCGCCGTTCATGTCTCATCAGGCTTGAACCATCACACCCGGTTCAGCAGGCGGGCGCGGATGGTGCCGGGGAGGGTGCGGATTTCCTCAAGGATATCGACCGCGTTCTCAACCTTGCCGTCCACATCCAGCACCACATAGCCGGTTTCCTGCACCGTCTGCATGTACTGGGCGTGGATATTGAGGTTGTTGCGGGCGAACAGGTCGTTCAGAGCACGCATGGCGCCCGGCACGTTGCGGTGCACCTGGATGAAGCGGGTGGCATCCGTGCCGCGCGGCAGCTGCACCTGCGGGAAGTTGACCGCGCCCACGGTGGAGCCAACGTCCGAATATTCGACGAGGCGGCGGGAGACTTCCTCGCCGATGCGCTCCTGCGCTTCTTCCGTGGAGCCGCCCACATGCGGGGTCATGATCACGTTGGGGAAGCCGCGCAGCGGGCTTAGGAACTCGTCGTTGTTCGACTTGGGCTCGGAGGGGAACACGTCGATGGCTGCACCCGCGATATGGCCGCTCTTCAGTGCTGCGGCGAGGGCGTCGATATCCACCACCTTGCCGCGGGCATTGTTGATGAGGAAGCTGCCGGGCTTCATCTTCGCCAGCTCTTCGGCGCGGATCATGTTCCGCGTCTCGGCCGTGTCCGGCACATGCAGCGAAACGATGTCGGAGCGCGACAGCAGCTCATCCAGCGTGTCCACCGGCATCACGTTGCCGTGGCGCAGCTTGTCCACCTTGTCATAATAGATGACGGTGAGGCCCATGGCCTCCGCCAGCATGGCCAGCTGCGTGCCGATGTTGCCGTAGCCAACGATGCCCAGCGTCTTGCCGCGCACTTCGCGCGAGCCGGTGGCCGTCTTCATCCAGCGCCCGGCGTGGGCGGCAGTGGACTTCTCGAAGACGCCGCGCATCAGCATGACGATTTCGGCAATCGTCAGCTCGGCGACGGAGCGGGTGTTGGAGAAGGGGCGTTGAACACCGGGATGCCGCGCTCGCGGGCAGCGGCCAGATCCACCTGGTTGGTGCCCACCGAGAAGCAGCCGATGGCGACCAGCGTTCCGGCCGCCTCGATGACTTCACGGGTCAGCTGCGTGCGCGAGCGGATGCCCACCACATGCACACCCTTGAGCGCCTCGATCAGCGCCTCCTTGTCGAGCGCCTTCGGCAGCATTTCGACATTGTGATAGCCGCTGGCGTCCAGCACAGCCTTCGCCGTGGGGGAAATGCCCTCCAGCAGCAGCCAGCGGATCTGATTCTTCGGCCGGGACAAACCGTTGCTCATGGGCTTCTAAGCCTTCCTTGTAGGACCTTGCGGTCAGCAATCCGAGAGGGGCGGGCCGGAACGGAAAACGGTCACCGGCCTGAGCCGGTGACCGTATATTGCGTTGCGGCGCGTGCGTCTATGGCCTTGCAGTGTCTGACAGGGCCTTTCGCGGAGAAGCTTACAGCCCTTCGGCGCCGCGCTGGACGGCGGCGACGCCGGTGCGGGAGACTTCGACGAGGCCGAGCGGCTTCATGATGGTGATGAACTGCTCGATCTTGGACGTGCGGCCCGTGATCTCGAAGACGAAATGATCCGTCGTTGCGTCGATCACCGTGGCGCGGAAGGCATCGGCAAGGCGCAGGGCCTCCAGACGCTTTTCGCCATGGCCAGCCACTTTCACCAGTGCCAGTTCCCGCTCCAGCGGCTTGTCATTGGTGCCAAGGCGCGCCTGCACGGTAAGGTCGGTCACCCGGTGCACCGGCACCAGCCGGTCCAGCTGGTGGCGGATCTGCTCGATCACCATCGGCGTGCCGGTGGTGACGATGGTGATGCGCGACAGATGCGCCTCATGTTCGGTTTCCGAAACGGTGAGGCTGTCGATGTTGTAGCCACGGCCCGAGAACAGGCCGATGACGCGGGCCAGCACACCCGGCTCGTTGTCCACCAGGATGGATAGGGTGTGGGATTCGATCTTGTCGCTGACTTCGGCCATGAAATAGGCGGAAGGGGCGTTGACGTTCTGTGCGTTCATGACGGTTCCTTGCCTCAGACCAGTGCCTTGCCTGCCGAACCGATGGCATTGGCCACCGCCTCGTCATTGGCTTCATCGGGAAGCAGCATTTCGTTGTGGGCCTTGCCCGAGGGAATCATCGGGAAGCAGTTGGCGAGGTTGGCCACGCGGCAGTCGAACAGCACCGGCTTGTCAACGGCGATCATCTCGCGGATGGCATCATCCAGCTCACCCGGCTTTTCGACGCGGAAGCCAACGCCGCCATAGGCCTCGGCTAGCTTCACGAAGTCCGGCATGCTCTCCATGTAGGAATGCGACATGCGGTTGCCATGCAGCAGCTGCTGCCACTGGCGCACCATGCCCATGTACTGGTTGTTGAGGATGAAGATCTTGACCGGCAGGTTGAACTGCACCGCCGTCGACATTTCCTGCATGTTCATCAGCACGGAGGCATCGCCTGCCACGCAGATGCTGAGCGCATCGCGGTGGGCAACCTGTGCGCCGATGCAGGCGGGAAGGCCATAGCCCATCGTGCCGAGGCCGCCGGAGGTGAGCCAGTGGTTGGGCGATTCAAAGCCGATGTACTGCGCCGCCCACATCTGGTGCTGGCCGACTTCGGTGGAGACATAGGTCTCGCGGCCCTTCGTCAGCTCGGCAAGGCGCTGCAGTGCATACTGCGGCATGATGATGTCGTTGTTGGGCGTGTAGGCAAGGCAGTTGCGGGCGCGCCACTGATCAATCTGAGCCCACCAGGCCTTGAGCGCGGCCGGATCTGCCTTGGCCCCGGACGAGCGCCACAGGCGGACCATGTCTTCCAGCACGTGGCCGACATCGCCGATAACCGGAACATCCACCTTGACCACCTTGTTTATCGAGGAGGGGTCAATGTCGATGTGGATCTTGCGGGCGTTGGGGGCGAAGGCATCGATACGGCCGGTGATGCGGTCATCGAAGCGCGCGCCGATGCAGACCATGACGTCGCAGTCATGCATCGTCATGTTGGCTTCGTAGGTGCCGTGCATGCCCAGCATGCCGAGCCAGTTTGCGCCGGACGCCGGATAGGCGCCAAGGCCCATGAGCGTCGAGGTGATCGGGAAGCCGGTGAGCTGGACCAGCTCGCGCAGAAGCTGGCTGGCGTGCGGACCGGAGTTGATGACGCCGCCACCGGTATAGAAGACCGGCTTCTTCGCGCTGGCCATCAGCTCGATGGCCTGACGCACGGCATTGAGGTCGCCCTTTATCTGCGGGCGGTAGCTCTTGTGCGCCGCCGCCGGGTTGGCCGTCGGGCCCTGATAGGTGCCGGTTGCGAACTGGACATCCTTCGGAATGTCGATCACGACCGGGCCGGGGCGGCCGGAGGTGGCGACATAGAAGGCCTCATGGATGATGCGCGGCAGGTCGTTGACATCGCGGACCAGCCAGTTGTGCTTGGTGCAATTGCGGGTGATACCGACGGTGTCGCATTCTTGGAAAGCGTCCGTGCCGATGAGATGGGTCGGAACCTGGCCGGTGATGCAGACCAGCGGAATGGAATCGAGCATCGCATCCGTCAGCGCCGTGACCATGTTGGTCGCGCCCGGGCCGGAGGTGACCAGAACAACGCCGGGGCGGCCGGTGGAGCGGGCATAACCTTCCGCCGCATGGCCAGCGCCCTGCTCGTGGCGCACAAGGATATGCTCGATGTCATCCTGCTGGATGATCTCGTCATAGATCGGCAGTACCGCGCCGCCGGGATAGCCGAAGATATGTTTCACACCCTGGTCTTTAAGCGCCTGGAGCACCATGCCGGCTCCGGTCATCTCCCGTGTCATCGTCTGCTTCCTTGCCTTGGCTTCTTGATCCGAAATCTCTTGATCTTGCCGTGTTTGAAGTGTGTCCGGAAGGCTGGAACGAAAAAGGGCTCCCGAGGAGCCCTTGCTGCGCGCCAGCCTGTTCCGAACGGGTATACCGTTCAGGCCGCGCGCGTTCCTACTACCAGAAGCAGCTGTGAAGCTGCGAAAATCTGCTTCGCCATGGGGCGTCCCGCTTCCTGACTGCCGGTCTTGCTGTAAAGGCCGGTCATGACAAGTTTCAGTTCCGCAGGCCACCTTCGGCAGCTGCTGCAGTTGCGCTGCACACTAGTATTGGTGCTGAGGGTTGGTCAAGCGGAAATTCTGATTATTTCGCAAAAGCCCGTTTCAGTTGCCGAAAGTTGCGGAGGTGGTGGAGTTGGCTTCCGGAATGGCGGATTTCTGCCGGTTTTTGCGGCCTCCGAAAAGTTTTGCACAGGTGCCACAAAAACTTCATCGAACCCTCTTGCAAGTCCGGAAAGTGGTGGGTATACACCGCTCATCCGAAGCGGACAGGCGCTGACGCCGCCGCGACGAGATGGGTGTATAGCTCAGTTGGTAGAGCATCTGACTCTTAATCAGACGGTCCAAGGTTCAGAATCCTTGTGCACCCACCATCTCCTTCCCTTGAAAATTTAGAAGCTTGAAGCAGCGGATGCGTTTCTGCGGCTTTGTTCTGTTTTGATCTTTCCATCCGTAAAAATGCGATGCAGATCACGGATCCGCAGGGCAGGGTTGTGCATTGTCCGGGCAGGCCAGAGCCTCTCTGGCATTCGATTCTGATGACATGCATGTGGAGTTCCCATGAAATCGCTATTCGCCACTGGCGCCCTGATCCTTGCGGGCTGCGTTTCTGCTGCCGGCAGTTCGCAGGCGGCGGAAACTGACTGTGCTGCCGATGTGGCTTTCGCCGCTTCTGTTTTGAGACAGGCTGCGACTGAGCGCGCCGGTGCCGCGCTCGCGGCGATGACGCCGGTGGAAGAGAATGGCCGCTGCATTCTGCGGGATGTTTCCCTGCCGTTGACGGAGGGAATGGTCAGCTACACGATCGAGGCGGATGAGGTTGCCTGGACCGCGCAATGGGGAGAGGGCGGCCGCGAGATCGCGCCGCAGAAGCTCGTGCTGGAAATGACCGGCGCACGCAACATCCCGATGTTCGAGGGCATGCCCGAGTCGATCTATCAGATGCGGTTGATTGGGGAGAGGAACCGCGGCAGCGTTCATCTCGACTATGAGCTGGACCCGGAGCGCAAGCAGCTGACACTGAACCGGTTTGAAATCGACATGGGCGGGGGCGCCCGGATGCGAACGGCGGCCCGGCTTGAGGAGTTTGACCTTCCCGGATTGCTGGCGGTGCCGGCGCAGATGGACAAGGCCGCGCAGGTCCGCCTTCACGAACTGGACGTCAAGGTCGAGAACGGTGGTTTCTTTGAATCCATGTCGGCGGTCTGGATCGCGTTCCTTTATCCGGCCTATGGCGATACGCCCGAGGGTGCCGTCGAGGCTGCAAAGCAAATGCTGACCAAGCAGGTTGACGGGCTGCCCGATCAGCTGATGGATCAGGAAAGCCGCAAGGCATTGACCGCCATCATCGCATCCGTTCCGCATCCTGCCGGTCTGATGTATGTGAATGTCAGTTCGGCGAAGGGGATTTCGACGCTGGATTTCGCGCCTCTGGCCGCTCTGCAGCCCGTGACCCTTGAGGCCCTGCTGTCGTATATGGAGGGTGTGAAGATCACCGTGCGCCATGACGACGTGCCCTCCTGCGTGTGCGAGAGCCGCTGGTAGGCCCGATTTCCGATCAACGACATTCTTGCGCCCGGTCAGGTTTGCCTGTCCGGGCGTAATTTTTGCCGCAGCTGTGAATTAAATCCTCGGTTGTATCTGGTTGCAAAGATCTGGCGCGTGCGGCAGGTAGCCGAGCCCTCCGCAGGTTTGCGTATTCAAGGTTGTATACGCGGTGTACGCCCTTTCTTCATCTTATGCGTGCAATACGTTGAGGCTGATTCCGTTTTCCTATTTGCCAGAAGGTGTTTGTCTGAATTCAAGGTTAAAGCGCTAATACGCAGCAATATCATGCTTAATAAAGTATTAATTTATTAATTTGTCGCTGTAAAAAATCCCGCTAAGGTTGTCACGAAGGAATTTCTTCTGCGTCTATCCAGACAAGCCCATAGGGTGAGAGGGTCTGCGTCGAAGACTTTCATGGTTGAAACCGGGAATCGCACAATGACGAGTATTCTGCCTGCAAACGGATTGTGGACCAGTTGGATCGATGACGCCCCTGTGCTTCGGCGCCGGGCGCTGCGCCTGACGAAAGGGGACAGGGAGGAGGCAGAGGATCTGCTTTCCTCCACACTGATCAAGGCGATCTCACACGTTGAGCGTGCAGAAACCCATATCCGTGAGCCACGTGCTTTCCTGCTTTTTGCGCTCAAGAACGAGTACATCAGCAGGTTGCGCCGGAAGAACTCCGAGCGCCAGGTGCGGGATTTTTCCGCTGACATCTACGAGGACAACGACACGGGCTATGCCGACGTGCGTCCGTCACAGGAGCATCTCCTGTGGCAGCAGGAAATCCTGCGGCGGGTGATGGCGGTCATGAACTCCCTGTCTGCGGAGCACCGGCGGATCTTCGAACTGCGTTTCTGCGAAGAGCAGAGCTACCGGGACATCGCGGATGTGCTGGGCATTTCGGAGGCGCTGGCGCGCAAGCGGGTGCAGACCCTGCGCCAGACGCTGAGAGCAGCCTTGGGCGAAACCGGGCAGGACCCATGGAACCAGCCGCAGGAGCGGACCACAAAAACCGCTCCTTCGCGGCCCTCACGGACGAAAGCCTGACGCGTCCAGATTTATGTCGGGTCATCGCAAACCGAACAGGAACAGGAAATGGCCGATCAGCTTGTAAATTCACAGATCACCGATGCGGTCACCCAGACCAACGTGAAGGTGGTTGCCGAAGCGCCTTCCCAGGCAATCGCGAGCCTTTATCAGGTTAGCAGCCATGCGACGGGCCTGTCGATCCAGAATGCGGTTCACAGCCAGCAGGCATTGAACCAGGTCATGACGGCGGTCGTCTCCAAGGCGGTGCAGCTGATCATGGAAGTGGGCCAGTAACATCAGGTCTACGGGTTTTTCCATTCCGTCCTGACGTGCTCAGAGACGCTCCGGTCTGGCCGGGGTGCGATGAGGAGCTGTGCCATGGCCACGAAAAGTTTCTGGACCGCCTGCGCCAGTCCGCCTCCGCCGTGGTGAGCGGGGTGGATGGAGCAGGCAAGCAGCGAGCCTGGCTGGATGGCTGGCTGTCCGACTGGATCCATGGTGGAAAGCCGGTGCCAGGCGGGCCTGACAAGCAGGATGCGCAGGCGGAGCCGAAGTCTCGGGCGGCTGAACAGCGAGCCGCGCCTGCAGCAGCTTCTGCTTCGGCACGGCCGGCGTCCCGCCTGTCCGCCAAGGCGCCTGATCCTGGGGCTGCTGCTCTCTCGCGGCCTGTCCTTGCGGGGGTAAGGGGGAGGGAATGCCGATGAAGGTTCGGGACGTTCCGTTAACGTTAACATGAGCCTCGGCGGGCGGATGATTGGGGCGCCCCAGACTGTGCGGACGGCCAACGGCCGCCCGGTCAACGGCAAGCCGGTGAACCTTGAAGCGGCCTTTGCTCCGCAGCTTGAGAAAGACCTGTCAAAGGAGAAACAAATGCCTGGAGATCCGAATGCCCCGGTGGGGCGACACCGCCTGACACTTCGGCGCTGAACAAGCAGATCGTGCAGGCGGTGAGCTTCACCAATTATCAGAATCTGGCCAATGCGCCCGCCATGGTCATCACGCCGCCGGAGATGAGCGTCGGCCAGACGACCGCCATCGCCGTGCAGGATGCAGAAAGCTACATGAACGCCATCATGCAGATTGCTGTGGCCGGGCAGGCGGTCGCAATCAAGAAGGCGGCACAAGGGCCTGCGGGCGAACTGATTGCCGTTCCGCTGATGGCGGAAATCCAGGCCATGGTACAGGCCGCTGTTGCCGTCTACGGCAGCGTCAGCACCACCGCAGGAACCTCGGCTTCCACGGTGATTGGTGACCTGAAGACGGCCGTGTCCTGAGAGCCGGTGGGCCGCTGAAATCCTGAAGAACAGGCACGGCAAGCGTGCCGCAGAGGCCGGATCAGCTTCGGCCATTGGGAAGGTGTGTCATGGAACTGAGTACGGATGGCTTGTGCCAGGATCTGGAGGTGCTGATCCAGTGCTTCCTCGAAAACTGGGCCGAAGAGATCGGCCAGGCCTGCGATTTGCCTGGAGAGGAAACCCTCTTCAACGTCTATCCTCAGGTCATCACGCAGCTCTCCTGGGCGCGTACAGCGCTGGGACAGGCAGGACAGTTGATGAACCTTGCCAGTAGGGGCGAGGTGACGGCGGTCACCACTTGCGAGATGGCGGCCGTGTTTGAAGCCGGAGAGGCGGCCGTCACCGAGCGCGGCGCCAGGGAGGCGTCCTGCAACTCCGAGAGCCTGATGCGTGACGCTCTTGCCTTCATCAGCCAGTCCATGCGCAGCACCAGCCGTTCGGCCAAGACACGTAAGGAGAGCGAAAATGACGGACGTAGAGACCGGTGCCGGAGTTGAGCCCAAGGCTGAAACGGCGTCCCCACAGCCTGACAGCCAGTCTGGCATTCAAGCAGGCGTACAGCCTTCCGGGCAGTCCGCTGTCCAGTCCGGCACCGAGAGTGCAGGGCAGATACCGGCAGTGCCTGCACCGCAGGTGGACCTGCCCAAGGTCACCGCGCCTGAGGTAAACGTTCCGGAGGTCAAAGTGCCTGTGATGACCCCGCCTTCCAGCCCGCCCTCCGGGGCTGATGCGGGCAATGCCCGCGGAGAAGGGCGTGATGGCGGGCGCGGTGACGGGCGCGGCGCTGGGCGTGGCGGCGAAGAGGCGGCTGCAAGCGGATCCTCCGGCCAGCCGGAAGGAGCAGCCACCGGTGAGTTCGTCCGTGATCTGGCTGGCAGCAGCGGAGATGGCAAGGGCACTGGCTCCGGGGGCGCCACTGGGGCGCAGTTGCTGCGCCAGCTGCTCATCGAGCATCTGAAGGTTGCCGCCCTGCAATCGGGCTATGCCCAGGTGACGCAGGCCTTGCCGAAGGTGCTGGCGGCCGGAATTGAGGCCGGACAGCGCAAGAAGGCTGCGGATCAGGCCTATGAAGAGGGGTTGGCGGTTGCCGTGAAGGTTCTGACAAGCGCCCGTGATGCCGCGAAGAACCTCTCAAGCTCTATTCAGGGCGAGCAGGAGACGCTGGCCAAGCTGCTCTCCAACAACGAAGAGCTGGTGAAACTGCCGCCGGATGCAGTGAAAGCTCTGAGCGTCATGGAGCAGATTGGCCACAATCTGGCGACCCAGAAAGCTGGCTTGTCAAACCCAACTGTAAAGCAGGGGCTCCAGTATCAGATTGAGCAGATGAAGCAGCATTTGGCAGGAGCTTCGCGCTGAACAAGTGGGAGCATCATGAAAGGCTTGCGCCTCCGCGATTAAATTGCGGGGGCGTCTTGATTTTTATTGTCGTTTACAGATTTAATTTTTCAGTGATTTGTCACGTGGAGTGGTGGGTGGCGTCTTTTATTTTGCAGGCGGTTGGCTGAACCCGGCCACGCCGCAGATCAAGGAGATGAATATGGCCGCACCCACTACCGTGAGCCCGATGATCACTGATGCCGTGACCCAGTCCAACGTGAAGGTTGTTGCCGAGTCGCCGGCAATTGCGCTGAGCACGCTCTATCAGTCCATGTCCCACTCGACCGGCATCATGTTCCAGAACGCTGTTGCCGCTCAGCAGCAGCAGAACTCGCTGGCCCAGGCTGCGACCAACCAGGGCATCATGCAGATCTACTCCGTCGACACGACGGCGGCTGCCGGTGCGAGCGAGAAGGTCGCCCAGACGGGCGTGTCCGACAATCTGTCCAGCCTGCTGACGGTGCTGCAGTCCTTCAGCTGACCGCAGACCGCCGGGGACGCACAGATCAGACCAGACCAGATCGGGGCCGGCTTCATGCCGGCCCTTTTGTCACGTGAGGGTCGGCTAAATGAGGGGAAGCTCCCTCACAGGTGCCTGGGATTGACGTCCTATGAGGTGTAGAGGGCCGCATGCGGTGCTGGCCCGCCTGAAGGAGTAAAAAAATGGCCGATCCCACCACCGTGAGCCCGATGGTCACTGATGCGGTGACCCAGTCCAATGTGCAGGTTGTCGGCGATGCGCCGGCTGTCGCACTCAGCACGCTGTATCAGTCACAAGCCCACTCGCTCGGCATCCTGTTCGAAAATGCGGTTGCCGCGCAGCAGCAGCAGTACAGCCTGTCTCAGGCAGCTGCAAATCAGGGCATCATGCAGATCTACTCGGTGAACACCACCGCCGCTGCTGGCGCTACGGAGAAGGTGGCGCAGACGGGTGTCTCCGACAATCTCACCAGCCTGCTGACTGTGCTCAACGCTTTCAGCGGGGGCGGTGACCGGCGGGCAACCCGCTTGACCGGAGGCATTCTGCAAGGGGGCTGGCATGACGCCAGCCCCGTTTTGCATCCGCACCACACGCAGCCGTCGCTTGAAGCGTACCGGAGCGGGGATACTTTAAACGGCAATCACCTTTCGAGTGTTCGGCAGGAGGCGTGCGGGATGCATGTAGATGAAACTGGCTGGCCGGATATTCCGGCCAAGGACGCCGGCAGTTCCGCTCAGCCCGAGCATCCAGCGTCCCTGCACAGCCTGCTTACGGCACTGAACGCATTCAAAAGCCAGTTTTGAGGAGGTGGCGAGGAGAAATTGCTCACGCCGTCCACAGTCAGTGATTGAAAGATGCGCGCTCTACCTCACGCCAGCGGCGGGTTGGCGTCCTAAGGGGTGTAACGGGCCTGAAGCTTCAAGGCCTGCTTGAAGGAGTGAAATACATGGCTGATCCTACCACCGTGAATCCGATGATCACCGATGCCGTCACGCAGTCGAACGTGAAGGTCGTCGGCGAAGCTCCGGCTGTCGCCATCAGCACCCTCTATCAGTCGATGGTGCATTCGACCGGCATCCTGTTCGAGAACGCCGTTGCCGCCCAACAGCAGCAGAACTCTCTGGCGCAGGCTGCCGCGAACCAGGGCATCATGCAGATCTACACGCTGGACACGACGGCAGCGGCCGGTGCGACCGAGAAGGTGGCCCAGACCGGCGTTTCCGACAACCTGACCAGCCTGCTGACCGTTCTGAACGCTTTCAGCGGCGGCCGCTGATCTCTTTCCCGGACCTGAGGAGCCGGGATCACTGGAGCGCTGTCCTTCTCTTGCGGGAAGGGCTGCGCTCCCTTTGCGTTTTGGTGCCGGGCGGGTTTATAAGGCGCGTCAGAAGACAGAACGGCGGCATTTGCGCGCCGCATCACTCAGGTTTGCCGCATGTACCTCGTTGCCGCCCTTTACAAGTTCGTCCCTTTGGAAGATTTCCGCGATCTGCGCGGACAGCTGCTGGACCTGTGCCAGACGCATGAAATCTGCGGCAGCCTGCTGCTTGCAGCCGAAGGCATAAACGGAACAATCGCGGGCACGGAA
Source organism: Pannonibacter phragmitetus (assembly GCF_050510895.1). Taxonomy (GTDB): domain Bacteria; phylum Pseudomonadota; class Alphaproteobacteria; order Rhizobiales; family Stappiaceae; genus Pannonibacter; species Pannonibacter phragmitetus_B. Next base: position 1,057,589 of record NZ_JBNINT010000001.1, read on the forward strand.
GAGAACCTGCGTCATGTGCTTGGCGTCATCCGTCAGGACCCGCGCCTGGCCGATCTCAACCACAAGGAGTCCTGGGCCGAGCGCAAACCCTTCCAGCGCATGAAGGTGCGGCTGAAGAAGGAGATCGTCACGCTGGGCGTCGAGACCGTCGATCCGCGCAAGCGCGTCGGCTCCTATGTGGCGCCGGAGGACTGGAACGGCCTCATTTCCAGCCCGGACGTGCTGGTGATCGACACCCGCAACGACTACGAATTTGCCTTCGGCACGTTTGAGGGCGCGATCAACCCGAAGACCCGCTCCTTCCGCGAGTTTCCGCAGTGGCTGAAAGCTCAGCAGGCGCTGGAGGGCAAGCCGAAGGTCGCAATGTTCTGTACCGGTGGCATCCGCTGCGAGAAGGCCACCTCACTGCTGCTGGACATGGGCTTCGAGGACGTCTTCCACCTTGATGGCGGCATCCTGAACTATCTGGAAAAGATGCCGGAAGAGAAGAGCCTGTGGTCCGGCGAATGCTTCGTCTTTGACGAGCGCATCGCCGTAGACCACAACCTCAAGGCCACCTGGGGACGCAATATCCCCGAGGAGGCCAAAGACTTTGTCCGCAAGCCGGATCTAGAGGACACCTCTGCAAAGGGCTGAGTTTCAGCCCTTTGCTCCGAACCGGTAGGCAGGCAGGCCCGTCAGGCCGGGACGCAGATGGAACAGGCTGCCGGACTGGGGGCAGCCTCAATGCTGGCAGCATCATCCGGGCGCAGGCTGGTGATGACGAGGTCGGCCAGCTCCGGCCCGCAAAAGCAGGGCATCGTCGGGCGCGGCACAGGCAGGGTGAACTTTGCCAGAAGCGCGCCTGCTGGCGAGAAGCAGTTCAGTACGCCAGCCGAAACGCCTGCGCTCCAGTAATTTCCCGAAGAATCGACCGTGGCGCCATCCGGCCGGCCCGTCTCGTTTGTAAGCTGGGCAAAGCGGGTGCGTCCCGAAACTGCGCCGCTTGCCGGGTCAAAGGTCCAGCGGTCCACCCAGCCGGGGAGCTGTCGGCGTGATACATGGCCGTGCCGTCCGGCGACCATGCGAGGCCGTTCGAGACATGCAGGCCGTCCAGGATCTGCGTCACCTTGCCATCGGGTGCCACTCTGTAGAGCCCCGCAACCGGCTGGCGCGGCGAACGGTTGTCCATGGTGCCGACCCAGAAGGCTCCGTCCGGCCCTGCCTTGCCGTCGTTGAGGCGGGTATGCGGATTGTCCGCCTCGATGCTGGCGATGGCTTGTTGCGCGCCGGATTGCGGATCGAACAGGACCACCTGATCCCAGACGGCCACGATCAGCCGCCCATCCTCACACAGCGCAAAAGAGCCAACTTCCTTGGCGAAGGTCCAGGTTTCCAGTTCACGGCTCTTCCAGTCGAGAGCGTGAATGGCCTTGCCCTTGATATCGGTGAAGAAAAGCTTCTGGCGGCGCTCATCCCAGGTGGGGCATTCGGCCAGCGCGAAGCGGCCATCGAGCAGACAGGTGATTTCGGCAGTCAAGAAAGGCTCCGGATCCATGGATGCGTCGTTTGCGCGCACTATAGGCGGAAGGAGCTGTTGGCGTCGACCTTGCAGTGGTCAGTCGGTGCTTCTGTGGGTACTGTCCAGTGGAAAGGCGGTCTTGCGAACTATCGGCCGGATTGCGAAGGAGGATTTCATCCGCGAGACGCCGGGCAGCCGTGCCAGCGTCTCGCGGTGCAACCGCTCGAAGTCGTTGGGGTCCTCCGCCGCGAGCCGGAGCAGGTAATCTGCATCGCCCGCCATGAGATAGCATTCCATGATCTCGGGCGATTGACTGACCGCCTGCTCAAAGGCCAGAAGCACCTCGTTGGATTGGCCAGTGAGGGAGATTTCGACGAAGACATCCATGCGCCGCCCGAGCTTGCGCTGATCAAGCAGGGCGGCATAGCGGCTGATGATGCCGCAATCCTCAAGCGCCCGCACGCGGCGCAGGCATGCCGATTGTGAGAGGCCGATTTTTTGCGCCAGATCGGCATTTGGCATCCTCCCGTCCTGCTGAAGCAGGGTGAGAATACGCTTGTCGATCCGGTCTAATTTCATCGCGCCTCGCAGAATATGCGGAATATACCGCCCAAATTCGAATTGTAATGCAAAAATGCCGCTCACGCTGCAAAGAACGCAAGCCTATTCGATCACATCTCCTCTAGTGTCATCGCATAAATCCTTACCAGAGAGGAATAAACGATGCGCATTGGTGTGCCAAAAGAAATAAAAACCATGAATACCGTGTTGGTCTGACGCCGGATAGCGTTATGGAAGTTGTGGCTCATGGTCACGAAGTCTATGTCGAAACGAATGCAGGCGCCGGTATTGGTGCTGAAGATGCCGCCTACGTTGCGGCTGGTGCCAAGATCTGTGCGACTGCGAAGGAAATCTTCGACGTTTCGGAAATGATCGTCAAGGTGAAGGAGCCGCAGGCCGTTGAACGTGCCATGCTGCGCCCCGATCACACCCTTTTCACCTACCTGCACCTGGCTCCGGATCCGGAGCAGACCGCTGACCTCGTAAAGTCGGGCGCGACCTGCATCGCCTATGAAACCGTGACTGATGGCCGTGGCGGCTTGCCGCTCCTGGCGCCGATGTCACAGGTTGCCGGGCGTCTGTCGATCACCGCTGGCGCCAATGCCCTGCAGAAGGCGGCTGGCGGTTCCGGCATCCTCGTCGGCGGCGTTCCGGGTGTGGCGCCTGCCAAGGTCGTTGTCATCGGCGGCGGCGTCGTTGGTGCCCATGCCATTACGATGGCGCTGGGCCTTGGCGCCGATGTGACCGTGCTGGACCGGAACGTCGACGTGCTGGCCGGGCTGTCGCGCACCTTCGGTTCGGGCCTGCGCACCGTTTATTCCACCAAGGCTGCGCTTGAGCAGTATGTGCTGGATGCCGACATCGTTGTGGGTGCTGTGCTGGTGGCTGGCGCTGCCGCGCCGAAGCTGGTGACGGCTGACATGATCCGCCGCATGAAGAACGGCTCCGTGGTGGTGGACGTTGCCATTGACCAGGGCGGCTGCTTCGAGACTTCCCGTGCAACCACTCATGCCGAGCCGACCTATATCGTTGACGGTGTGGTGCACTATTGCGTTGCCAACATGCCGGGTGCGGTGCCGCGCACCTCGACTTTTGCCCTTAACAACGTGACGCTGCCTTACACGCTGGCGCTGGCAGACCAGGGCGCCAAGGCGGCTCTGCTCGCCAATCCGGCGTTCCTGCCGGGTCTCAACGTCTACAAGGGCAAGGTGACCTGTCAGGCCGTTGCCGAGGCGCTGGGCTACGACTATGCCGCGCCGGAAGCTGCACTGCAGGCCTGAACTATCGAATTGCTGAAAGCGCTCAGCCCCGGTGCCGCAAGGCGCCGGGGTTTTGTCATTCGGGGCAGGGTATGCGGTAATAGATGCCGTCCGGGCCGCGCTTGACGCACTTTCCAGGAGTGAGGGCGCCAATCAGCCCGCCGCCTGCTGCCCCCACCACGCCCCCGGCGACGGCCGCGCCCGGATTGCCTCCCAGCAGCCAGCCTGCGCCGGTGCCCGCCGCCCCGCCAACGGCTGCGCCGGCTACGGCACGTTCCGTCTTGCTGGCCGAATTGCATCCGGACAGGGCAAGTGCTGCGCCGAGCAGAATGGCAGTAAGTGGAAGCGGCGAAAGGGACACGTATCTCTCACAAAGCAAGAAGGCCTCCCCCACCGATGGATGGGGAAGGCCTTGCCTGTCAAGTCAAGCCTGAAGCTTACGGGCAGACGACCCGGTACGGACGGCCGTAACGGTCATAGGCCACGCAGTTCTTCGGCGTGGTAGCAGAACCGACGATCGCACCACCGGCACCGCCGATGACGCCGCCAACCAGGGCTCCGCCGACGTCGCCCGTCGCCGCAGCACCAATCACAGCGCCGGTTGCGGCGCCAAGACCACCGCCGACCAGGGCGCGGTCACGCTGGCTGTCGGACTGGCAGGCTGCGAGCAGCAGACCGGCCGCAGCAAGAACAACGAGATCTCTTCATCTGATTTCTCCCGAAATTGCGGATATGATTCCGCAACCAAGACCGGCACCGTTATTAGTCTAAAGTGACGAGATTGCGGTGATCCATGTCACTTTTTTAACCCGCTGGCGCTGATTTGGTTCCAATAAATCGCACCCGTCCACCTATCAAGGTGACTTCGCAGCCAAGTTCCGTCAAGCGCTACGTAATGCAGCCAGCAAACCGCGTGTGGACGCATCCTTGCCTTCTGCGGAAACCTCGCCCTTGACCATGGGCAGGAGTGCCGTCGCCAGCTCCTTGCCAAGCTCCACACCCCACTGGTCAAAGGAGTTGATGCCCCAGATGACACCTTCCACGAAGACGCGGTGCTCGTAGAGCGCAATCAGACGGCCCAGTGCAAAGGGCGTCAGCTGGTCATGCACGATGGTGATAGACGGGCGGTTGCCGGGGAACACCTTATGCGGGGCCAGCCGCGCCACTTCGTCTGCGGCCATCCCGCTCGCGGCCAGCTGTGCTTTCGCCTCATCCAGCGTGCGCCCCAGCATCAGGGCTTCCGACTGGGCAAGGCAGTTGGCAACCAGCATCTCGTGATGATGGGCCAGCTCCGGTTCATGCCCCTGCGCGGCGACGATGAACTCGCACGGGATCACTGTCGTGCCCTGATGCAGCAGCTGGTAGAAGGCGTGCTGTCCGTTGGTGCCGGGCTCACCCCAAACCAGCGGGCCTGTTTCGGTCTCCACCGTGGTGCCATCCAGAGTCACGCGCTTGCCGTTTGATTCCATGTCGAGCTGCTGCAGATAGGCGGGCAGGCGCGACAGGCGCTGGTCGTAAGGCAGAACGGCGCGGGCGGAGTACCCCATTGCATTGCGGTTCCACACACCGGTGAGACCCATCAGCACCGGCAGGTTCTGCTCCAGCGGGGCGGTGCGGAAATGCTCGTCCATGGCATGAGCGCCTTCGAGGAACTCTGCAAAGGCATCCGGGCCGATGGCGATCATCAGCGGCAGGCCGATGGCGGACCAGACAGAATAGCGCCCGCCAACCCAATCCCAGAAACCGAACACGCGGTCTTCGGCGATGCCAAAGGCGGCGACCTTGTCCAGCGCAGTGGAGACGGCACAGAAATGCGCGCCAACGGCAGCCTCTCCCAGCGCATCGGCAATCCAGGCGCGGGCGGTGCGGGCGTTGGTCATGGTCTCGATGGTGGTGAAGGTCTTGGAGGCAACGACCACCAGCGTCGTGGCCGGGTCCAGATCCTTCAGCGTGTCGGCGATATGGGCGCCATCCACGTTGGACACGTAGTGCAGGCGCGGGCCGTCGTGATAGGGGGCAAGCGCCAGCGTCGTCATCACCGGGCCAAGGTCCGAGCCGCCGATGCCGATGTTGATCACATCGGTGAAAGGCGCGCCGGATGCGCTGGCGATATCGCCTGAGCGGATACCCTCGGCGAAGTCGCCCATGTCAGCGAGGACTTCGCGCACATCGGGCATCACGTCCACGCCGTCCACCAGCACCGGTTCGTCCGACTGGTTGCGCAGGGCGGTGTGCAGAACGGCGCGCTTTTCGGTGCCGTTGATCTTTTCGCCCGCGAACATGGCAGCGCGGTGCGTCTCAAGTCCGGCCTCGCGGGCAAAGCGGCACAGCAGCGAGATGGTTTCGGACGTCAGCTGCGATTTGGAGAAATCGATCAGCAAATCACCGTCACGCACGCTCAGCTTTTCGAACCGTTTCGGGTCTGCCGCGAAGAGATTGCGCAGGTTGGTGGCCTTCAGGTCTGCGGCATGAGACTTCAGCGACTGCCAGTGGTCCGGGGTGAACATGAAAGCTCCTCAATCGATTTAAAAGCCTGTGAATGCAGGCATACTGCAAAACATGGCAATGGTATAGCATGCGGGCATGACAGTGCCATGCCCCAGTTTCCGGGCGGTAGAATGGCAGCGAGCCGACTGGCGTGAAATCTTCTTGTGTCATTGATGGGTCGCCTTCTTCGCCGGACAGTGGCATGATCAGCCTTCCCGTTTCTCAGGAGGCTTTTGCATGGCTCAGAGAATCTCGCGCGGTATCAACGTGCTTCTGGCAGAGGCTGCAGAGCTGGTCAGCGCGATCTCCGCCGAAGAGGCGAAGCTGCTGCTTGGCCGTGAAGGTTATGTCTTCGTGGACTTGCGCGATGTGCGGGAAGTACAGAAGGAGGGTGCCATTCCCGGCGCCTTCTCCTGTCCACGCGGCATGCTGGAGTTCTGGATCGATCCGGCGAGCCCTTACCACAAGCCGGTCTTCGCCAGCGACGCGACATATGTGTTTTTCTGCGCGGCCGGATGGCGCTCGGCGCTTGCTGCGCGGACGGCAACCGAGATGGGGCTCGAACCTGTCGTGCATCTCGATGGAGGCTTCGCGGCCTGGGTGGCGGCTGGCGGTGCGATCGAGCAGATGGTGCGGCGCGCCTGACCCGGCGCGCCCGTTTCGACGTCAGGCGCTGGGCATCTGGGTGAAGAGATATCCGCAGTAGCCCACGTAGAGCAGCAGGAAGGCTGCACCTGCCAGCCGGTTGATTGACTTCAGCCCCAGCAGCATCAGTGCCAGCAGAACGGTGATGCCAAGCATCAGCGGAATGTCGAAGCTGGCGATGCTGGGTGCAATCGTGACCGGGTGGAAGACCGCTGTCGCACCCAGAATGCCGATGATGTTGAAGAGGTTGGAGCCCAGCACATTGCCGATGGCAATTTCCGAGTGGCGGCGGAAGGCGGCGATTGCGGAGGTTGCCAATTCCGGCAGACTGGTGCCGACGGCAACAATTGTGAGGCCGATGACGGCTTCGGAAATCCCGTAGCCGCGGGCGATGGACGTTGCGCCGCGCACAAGCAGATCTGCGCCGATGACAAGACCTGCAAGACCACCGGCGATATAGGCAAGCTGCATCCAGAGCGGCATCGGCACAGGCTTATGCTCGTCATCTTCCTCCGCTTCTTCCTTCTTGCCATAGACGGCCGCATAGAAGAGATAAGCACAGAGAGTGATGAACATCGCCGCGCCCATCGGGCGTGAGACATGGCCGAGATAGCCCAGAAACAGCGTGAAGGCGGCGACCAGGGTGACCATGGCCAGATCCCGGCGGATGCCGGCAATGGCCGTTGGGATTGGGCAGATTACGGCAGCAACGCCAAGGATGAGCAGAATATTGGCAGTGTTGGAGCCGACCACGTTGCCGACGGCAATGTCGGGTGCACCGTCAAAGGCCGCCTTCAGCGAGACAAGCAGTTCCGGCATGGAGGTGCCGAAGCCGACAATTGTCAGGCCGATGATCAGCGGCGGCATGCCAAATCGCGCTGCGATCGAGACTGCGCCTCGAACCAAGCCTTCGCCGCCCAGAAACAGAAGGATGAGACCGGCTGCCAGAAACGTCAGATCCAATGCCATAAAACCACTTCCTTCTGTCAGGTGCCGGATCGGCCGGCCATGTTCGCTCTGCCGCAAGAGAAGAGCGGAACCAAAGTCACAACTGTCTGGAAAACAGTCCCGGAAATCCCGGCGCACTTAAGAAGAACCGGCGGTTTTTTCAAGCCCGCCGGTTCATTACGTCCGTAAAATACAGAATATTTGTGCGTATCAGCCTTTGATGGCGGCCGCTTCGCGGGCACGGGCCTCAATCCCGGCCCAGTCGCCCGAGGCAATGGCCTTGGCATCGGCAATCCACGAGCCGCCGACGCACAACACGTTCGGCAGGGAAAGGTAGGCCGGAGCCTTTTCCAGCGTGATCCCGCCGGTCGGGCAGAACTTCACCTGTGCCAGCGGCGAGGACAGGGACTTCAGATAGGAAGCGCCGCCTGCCTGTTCTGCTGGGAAGAACTTGAGGCGCAGATAGCCGCGCTCGATCAGGGCCATCACTTCCGAGGAGGTGGCTGCGCCCGGCAACAGCGGCACGTCGAAGTTCTCTGCCGCATCCAGCAGCTTCGGCGTCACGCCCGGAGAGACGATGAACTTGGCGCCAGCCTTGACGGCAGCTTCATACTGAGCGGCATCCAGAACGGTGCCTGCACCGGGAATGGCGCCTTCCACGTTGTCGGCAACCGCCTTGATGGCTTCCAGTGCACGCGGGGTGCGCAGCGTGATTTCGATGGCCGGGAGGCCGCCGCGCACCAGAGCCTGAGCCATGGGAACGGCTGCCGCAGGGTCCTCGACGATGAGAACGGGGATGACCGGCGCGGCGGTCATGACAGCTTCAATGCGGGCGGTATCCTGCGGCATTCCTTGGTCCTTCCGGTAGAGGCAGCATCAGCTGCCGAAAACATGCGCGCCCGTGTCAGCCGTGCCGACGAGGGCACGGAAGGGGGCAAAGAGATCACGGCCTGTCCCGGTCTGGTTGGCCGATAGGTCATAGGTGGCAAGCGGGCGGGCGTTGAGCTCCGCCGCATCCACCAGCACCTCCAGCGTACCCTTGACGGCATCGACGCGGATCACGTCGCCGTCCTGAATACGGGCGATGGGACCACCGTCGCAAGCCTCTGGTGTCACGTGAATGGCGGCAGGCACCTTGCCGGAGGCGCCCGACATGCGGCCATCGGTGACCAGCGCCACCTTCAGGCCCTTGTCCTGAAGGATGCCGAGGGCAGGCGTCAGCTTGTGCAATTCGGGCATGCCGCAGGCCTTGGGGCCCTGGAAGCGCACCACAGCCACGACGTCGCTGGTCAGCTCGCCGCGCTTGAAGGCGGCCTGCAGGTCGTCCTGTGAATTGAAGACGCGGGCAGGGGCTTCGATGATGTGGCGTTCCGCGGCGACGGCAGAAATCTTGATGACGGCGCGGCCCATGTTGCCGTCCAGCACCTTCAGTCCGCCATTTGCCTGGAATGCCTTCGGCATCGGCGCAAGAACCTTTTCGTCGCCCGAGACGGCGGGAGCTGCATCGCGGCGGACGGTGCCCTCATCGCTCAGCTTGGCTTCGACGGTGTAGCCGTCAAGGCCGGTGCCGTTGACGGTGCGCACGTCCTTGTGCAGCAGCCCGGCAGACAGCAGTTCGCGGATGAGGAAGCCCATGCCGCCGGCGGCCTGGAAATGGTTCACGTCCGCTTTGCCGTTCGGATAGACGCGAGCCAGCAGCGGCACCACGTCCGACAGCTCGGAAATGTCATCCCAGGTCAGCTTGATACCGGCCGCATTGGCCATGGCGACAAGGTGCATGGTGTGATTGGTGGAGCCACCCGTGGCGTGCAGACCGACGACACCATTGACGATGGCGCGCTCGTCCAGCACTTCGCCGATGGGGGTGTATTCATTGCCAAGGGCAGTGATCGCCAATGCGCGCTTGGCAGCTTCGCGGGTCAGTGCCTCACGCAGCGGCGTGCCCGGATTGATGAAGGACGCGCCCGGCATGTGCAGGCCCATGATCTCCATCAGCATCTGGTTGGAATTGGCCGTGCCGTAAAAGGTGCAGGTGCCGGGGCCGTGATAGGACTTCGATTCCGACTCCAGCAGTTCCGCCCGGCCCACCTTGCCTTCGGCATAGAGCTGGCGTGTCTTGGCCTTCTCGTCATTGGTGATGCCCGAAGTCATCGGCCCGGCGGGAATGAAGATCGCAGGCAGATGGCCGAAGGAGAGGGCGCCAATAACGAGGCCCGGAACGATCTTGTCGCAGATGCCGAGATAAACGGCAGCATCGAACATGGCGTGTGACAGGCCGATGGCCGTGGACATGGCAATGATGTCGCGTGAGAAGAGTGACAGTTCCATGCCCGACTGGCCCTGCGTCACGCCATCACACATAGCCGGGACACCGCCAGCTACCTGGGCAACGCCGCCGGCCTCCCGCGCAGCCTGGCGGATCAGCTCGGGAAAGGTTTCGTAAGGCTGATGGGCGGACAGCATGTCGTTGTAGGCTGTGATGATGCCAAGGTTCGGCACTACATCGCCAGCGAGCGCGGCCTTGTCGGAGACGGTGCAGGCAGCAAAGCCGTGAGCAAGGTTGCCGCAGGCCAGAGTGGAGCGGCGCGGCCCCTTCTCACCATCGGCCCGGATACGGTCCAGATAGCGGGAACGGTTGTCGTGGCTGCGCTTGACGATGCGCTCGGTCACCTCTGCGATGCGGGCATGCACGGTCATGGAACTTTCTCTCCCTCAGTTCCGGGGCGGGAGGGGCGCATGAGGCGCGTCCATAGAAGATCACAATCCCGCCGCCCTGCGGATTTAATCGATTTAAGCCGAAGCGGCAACCGCTTCCGGCATGTCATTTTCGATCCGTGTCAACGTGCCGCCAGCGGAGGGCCGGCGGCACGGTTGCCCAGGTTCGGGCAGGATCAGGCGTTTTCTTCCGACCAAGTGCGGCTGTCACGCTCGATCAGGGCGATCGAGGCGGAGGGCCCCCAAGTGCCGGCGGTGTAGCCCTTGGGCTGATCCTTGGTAGTTGACCAGGCTTCGAGGATCGGATCGATCCACTCCCAGGCTGCATCCACCTCGTCGCGGCGCATGAACAGGGTCTGGTTGCCGCGGATCACGTCCATGATCAGGCGTTCATAGGCATCCGGGTTACGCACCTTGAAGGCGTCGGCAAAGCTCATGTCCAGCGGCACCTTGCGCAGGCGCATGCCGCCGGGGCCCGGGTCCTTGATCATGATCTCCATCTTCACGCCCTCATCCGGCTGAAGGCGGATAACGAGGCGATTGTCGGTGATGACACCGGCTTCTGCGCCGAAGATGGAGTGGGAATCGGGCGGAACTGTACGACGATCTCCGAAACGCGGGTGGCAAGGCGCTTGCCCGTGCGCAGGTAGAAGGGTACGCCGGACCAGCGCCAGTTGGCGATCTGCGCCTTGATGGCGACAAAGGTTTCGGTGAGGCTGTCGTCCCGGCCCAGTTCTTCCAGATAGCCCGGCACAGCACCGCCGGAGGATGCGCCTGCCTTGTACTGGCCGCGCACAATGTGCTTTTCCACGAGCTCAGGGGTAAAGGGCGCCAGCGCCTTGAGCACTTTCAGCTTTTCATCGCGCACGCTGTCCGCATCCATCGAGGCGGGCGGCTCCATGGCGACGAGGCACAGCAGCTGGAGAATATGGTTCTGAACCATGTCGCGCAGGGCGCCTGCCGTGTCGTAGTAACCGGCACGTCCGCCGACGCCGAGCGATTCAGCGACGGTGATCTGCACATGGTCGATGTGGGCGGCATTCCACAGCGGCTCGAACAGGGCGTTGGCAAAGCGCAGTGCCATCAGGTTCTGCACCGTTTCCTTGCCGAGATAGTGGTCGATACGGAAGATCTGATGTTCCTGGAACACCTTGCCGATGGTCTCGTTCAGGGCCTTGGCGGACTCTCCGTCCTTTCCGATCGGCTTTTCGATGACAACGCGGGTGTGGTCATTGACAAGGCCTGCCTTGCCAATTCCAGCGCAGATGGTGCCGAAAATGTCCGGCGAGACGGCGAGGTAAAAGGCGCGGACCACGTCGGGGCGTTCGTTCAGGATCTTGCCCAGCTCCGCCCAGCCTGCATCTGCGGCGACATCGATGGCGACATAGGTGAGGCGGCCGAGGAACCGGGCGAGGGCCTCATCGTCCAGTTCCTTCACATGTTCCCGCAGCGCCGCTTCTGCCCATGCCCGGTACTCATCAGAGGAGTATTCTCGGCGGGAAGTGACGATGATGCGGGCCGCTTCGGGAATCTGTCCGTCGAGATCGCGGAAATAGAGGGCCGGGAGCAGCTTGCGGTGCGCGAGGTCACCGGTGCCGCCGAATACGACCAGATCGAAATCATCCACTGCGATCACGCGAACGGCCATGCTCCTCGTCTCCCTTTTGGAGTGCGGCCGCAACGGCCGTCTGATTTATTTCGATGAGTTAAATAAAGGAAATCGGCTTGGGCCGCAATGCTAACACGCATTCGCCTGAACGTCTCCGCCCCGATTTGGTTTTTCAGAGGCGGAGAACGAAGTTCAACAGAATCAAGCGGCTAGACCCACCGGAGGCTCCATGGCGCCGGTCATGATTGCCACAGCATCCGACATGGAAAAATCCGATGGCTTGATGATGGCGGCGCGTTTGCCAAGCCTGTGGATGTGAATCCGGTCTGCCACTTCAAACACATGCGGCATGTTGTGGCTGATCAGGATGATCGGCAGCCCACGCGAATTCACGTCCTTGATGAGTTCCAATACCCGGCGGCTTTCCTTGACGCCGAGGGCGGCCGTCGGCTCATCCATGATGATCACCTTGGAGCCGAAGGCCGCAGCGCGGGCCACCGCAACACCCTGGCGCTGGCCGCCCGAAAGCGTCTCGACCGCCTGATTGATGTTCTGGATGGTCATCAGGCCGAGTTCTGCCAGCTTCTCGCGGGCAAAGTCTTCCATGGCCTTGCGGTCCAGAGTGCGGAACACCTTGCCCATGAAGCCTGGTTTGCGGATCTCGCGGCCCATGAACATGTTGTCGGTGATCGACAGGGCAGGGGACATGGCGAGGGTCTGGTAGACGGTCTCGATTCCCGCCATTCGCGCATCATTCGGAGAGGTGAAGCGGATTTCCTCCCCATCCAGATAGATGCTGCCGCTGTCCGGCGTTACCGCGCCCGACAGTGCCTTGATGAGGGTGGACTTGCCCGCGCCATTGTCGCCGATGACGGCGAGAATCTCGCCCGGCATCAGGTCGAAGTCGCAATGATCCATGGCGGTGACGCGGCCATAGCGCTTGACGAGGCCACGGGCCTTCAGAATTGCTTCGGTCATGCCGTTACCTTTCTGATCCACTGGTCGATGGTGACGGCGGCGATGATCAGCACGCCGATGAGAAGATAGGTCCACTGCGGATCGGCGCCGGCCATGCGCAGGCCCAGTTCGAATACGCCGACAATCAGCGCGCCGAAGAAGGCACCAACAATGGAGCCGCGCCCGCCGAAGAGCGAGATGCCGCCGATCACAACGGCGGTGATGGCCTGAATGTTGCCGATGACACCCGTGGTAGCCGAGGGGAGACGGAGCCGAAGCGTCCGATCATGACCCAGGCAGCAAGGCCGCAGATGAAGCCGACGAGCATGTAGACCGACATGAGCGTGCGATGCACGTTGACGCCTGCAAGCTTTGCCGCTTCCGGATCGTCGCCAACCGCATAGACATGGCGTCCCCAGGCCGTGCTGCGCAGGGCATAGGCGAGCACTGCCACCACAAGGATCATCAGGATGACGCCGTAGGTAAGGCTCGCGCCGCCAACCTTCAGGGTGGTGCCAAGGAACTGCAGGAAGGGCGCCTGCGTCTCGATGTCCTGTGCGCGGATGGTTTCATTGGCAGAGTAAAGATAATTGGCTGCCAGCACGATCTGCCACATGCCGAGCGTGACGATGAAGGGCGGCAGCTTGACGCGGGACACGAGCCAGCCGTTGACGGCGCCGATCAGCGTGCCGCAGGCAAGACCGATCATCACAGAGACAGAGGGCGGAATGCCATAGCGGAAGGTGAACTGGCCCATGATGACGGACGTCAGCACCGCTATGGCGCCAACACTGAGGTCGATGCCCGCAGTCAGGATGATCAGGCTTTGCGCCGCCGCCAGCACGCCGACGATCTGCACCTGCTGCAGGATCAGCGTCATGGCGAAGGGCGAAAAGAACTTCTCTCCCAGATAAGCGCCGAAAAGCAGGATGGCCGCAATGAGAACGAGCAGCGGCACGAGCGCAGTGTTGGTGTGCAGCGCATGGTGGAACTGCTGCAGGACGCCTTTCTTCGGATCCTGGAACTCGGCGAAGTTTTCTTCCCGGCGCGTTTTTACCGCGTCCTCGAAGTTGTCGGTGTTGCTCACGGCCAAGCCTCCTCCCGCTGTGAGAGAGACACCGGGCGCGGCAGGGCGCCCGGAGCTTCTCCGGCATGTTTTTTCTGGTTCTTGCGACGTCAGGGATCAGGCGGGTTTGCCGCCTGATCCGCATGCACAGGGGCTCAGCCCCAGCAGAGCTTCTTGCCTTCTTCGACGGAAATGGACTTCACGCCATCCACCGGTTTGCCGGTGACGAGCGATACGCCCGTGTCGAAGAAGTCCTTGCCGTCGGAAGCCTGCGGCTTGGTGCCGTCCTTGGCCCAGGCGGCAATCGCCTCGATGCCCTTTGAGGCCATCAGCAGCGGGTACTGCTGGGAAGTGGCGCCGATGACGCCGGCTTCCACATTGGCGACGCCCGGGCAGCCGCCATCAACAGACACGATCAGTACGTCCTTCTCGCGGCCAATGGCTTTCAGGGCCTCATAGGCGCCTGCGGCTGCCGGTTCGTTGATGGTGTACACCACATTGACCGAAGGGTCCTTGGCGAGCAGGCTTTCCATGGCCTTGCGGCCGCCTTCCTCATTGCCCTGGGTTATGTCGTTTCCGACGATGCGCGGATCGGTTTCATCGCCCCACTTGTTCGGGTCGCCCAGCTCGATGCCGAAGCCCTTGAGGAAGCCCTGGTTGCGCAGCACGTCAACGGTCGGCTGGGACACATCAAGGTCGAGCATGGCGATCTTTGCGTCAGCGGCCTTGTCGCCCAAGGTCTTGACGGCCCACTGGCCAATCAGCTCACCAGCAAGGAAATTGTCTGTGGCGAAGGTCATATCCGCCGAATCCAGAGGATTTAGGGGGTGTCGAGGGCGATGACGAGAATGCCCGCGTCACGAGCCTGCTTCACCGCAGGAACGATGGCCGAGGTATCAGAGGCCGTCAGGAGGATGCCCTTGGCGCCATTGGCGATGCAGGTTTCGATGGCCGCCACCTGGGTGTCGTTGTCGCCATCCACCTTGCCGGCATAGGCATTCAGTTCGATGCCCAGTTCCTTGGCCTTGGCGGTGGCGCCCTCGCGCATCTTCACGAAGAACGGGTTGGTGTCCGTCTTGGTGATGAGGCAGGCATTGACCGTATCTGCCTGTGCCGGGGCAAGGGCGCCCATGGCTGCGAATACGGAACCTGCGAGAAGCATCTTGCGGATCATTGTCATCATCCTCCCTGACCGTTTTCTCTCCTCCCGTTCTGACCCCGGCCGGTTCGGGCCAGAACGGCTGCCCCTCAAGCTGTCGAGGGGCTTCCAGACGGAGGGCTCCCACCCCCGCCGATCCCTTGAGGCCACCGGTCAGGATTTCTGCCCGGGGCGAGAAATTGAAGAACATGGGCAGGCTGGCCGCACCAAGGGCGCCTGCATCCTGTCCGAAGCTGCCGTGCTCCACGCGTGGTGCGTCGCGGGCTTCCGGGGCCTCCTCGACAAGGGCCCGGTGCAGCTTTCCGATCAGTTGGCTCAGCATGCCGCTGTCGATGTCGCAATCGATCACGACCAGCGGGATGTCGAGCAGGGCGTGACTGGCGCTGACGGCTGGCAGCAGCGCGTCCACGCAGTCCTCAAGCCATTCATCCACTTCGGGCCGCTTTGCGATGACAGCCTGTTCCAGCTCAGCCCGGGAGGGGCGCAGGCCAGAACCTTGTGTCAAATGCCGTGCGAGTGCGCCGAGTGAAGCCCGCGTCAGCAGGATGTCCCACTTGCCCTTTGGGCGCGGAGCGCTGGCCAGGGTACTTGCCGGAACGGGCATGACGGCCACATCCGCAGCATTTCCGGTAACACCACGCACCACGTCGCCGTTCATGATCAGCCCGCCGCCGATGGCAGGTCCGATGAACAGATAGAGGAAATTGTCTTCCAACCGGCCCAGCCCATAGAACAGCTCGGCGACGGCTGCGGCTGTTCCATCGTTTTCGGCAAAGACCGGAAGGCCGGTGGCCTCCTCAAGACTGGCGGCGAAGTCGACCTCGTCCCACGGCTTGAAGTTTTCGGCCGGAAGCCCGAGCTGCTGAAGCCAGGCGCCCAGATTGAAGGGCTGCGCCAGACCGATGCCGGTCAGGCGGCGGCGCTCTGCCGGAGACAGCAACTCCTGCAGCTTTTCGATGTCCTGCCGGATCATGTCCACAGCCACGGAGGGCAGTGGCAGGATCATATCGTGATAGCTTCGGCCGATGATGCGCCCGCCGAAATCAACGAGCACGGTCTCGATGCCCGCACGGCCGAGACGCACGCCAAATCCGAAGGCACCGCGCGTGGCAAGGCGCAGGATCGTCGCGGGCTGGCCGCGTCCGCCGTCATGGCGCTTGCCCACTTCCTCGATCAGGCCGTCTTGCGCCAGTTCCTGGATAATGGCGCCGATCGCCGCGTTGGTCAGGTTTGCTGCCCGGGCAAGCTCCGCCTTGGACGCTTCCCCGGCGCGGCGGAGGATCTGCAGCACGATACGCTCGTTGTAACGGCGCAATTGCGCCGAATTGCTGCCTCTCCCGCTTGTGACGTTTCCTGCCATTCAGCGTCCTCCCTGGTGGCTGATATGAAACTGCCGCCAGCACCGAATAATTTTTCTTGATTTAATTATTTGATGCTTGTGCCATGCAGTCAACCATTTTCGATGTTGCACTGCGTCAAATTCCAGAAGCTGGCATATTAGATTCCCTTGCTTGTTTTGAGGAGATGGCAATTTCAACTATGGGTAATGTGGTTGAACAATTTTGCCCCATTTGCGTAAGTGCCACCGGAATTCTGAAATCACCGGGCAGTTGACCTCCTAAACCTCTGTCTCTGCGATATTGGAGAAAAAGTCGCAGGTGCCGTTACGTCGCCGGTTGACGTAAACGGAAGGAACGACAAATCTGTAGGAAGACGCCCCAGGCAGGGGTATCAACCTGGAATGCTGCAGGCAGGGAGGTTGCGCTGAGGAGCGCAAGCCGGGAGTGAAGCTCCCGGGCCAAGGCCGTCCAGGTGGCGCAGAATCTCGATTGGAGACCGCCATGGCGAAAGTGGAGGAATGGGTCGCGGCTTTCAGGCCCCGCCCGCTGCATGAATATCTGGAGGAGACCGTTGCAAGCTACGGCAAGACCGTGGCTGCCGATTTCCTCGGCAAGACCTGGACCTATGGTGAACTTGGCGCATTGGTGAACCGTGTCACCGCAGGTTTGCAGGCTCTGGGTGTAACCAAGGGGACAAAGGTTGGCCTCTGCCTTCCGAATACGCCCTACTACACAATCTTCTACTTTGCGCTGATGAAGGCCGGGGCAACGGTCGTCAATTTCAATCCGCTGTATGTGGAGCGCGAGATCGCATTCCAGGCGCGGGATGCGGAAGTGCGCATCATGGTCACGCTCGACCTCAAGGTCATCTACGACAAGGTTGAGGCCGTAAGGAAGGATGGCATTCTGGACAAGATCATCGTTTGTCCGATGGCCGATATCCTGCCTGCGGTAAAGAGGGCGCTGTTCACCCTGTTCAAGGGTAAGGACCGGGCCTCGTGGAAAGCAGACGGCGGCCATGTGCCTTATGCGGCGCTGCTGAACCGCGGTGCCAGTCCGGTGCCGGTTGCCATTGATCCTGCCGAGGACGTGGCGGTTCTGCAATACACCGGCGGCACCACGGGCGTGCCGAAGGGCGCGATGCTGACGCATGCGAACCTCTCCGCCAACATCGAGCAGATGAAGGATATTTTCCACGCGGCGGAGAAGGGCAAGGAGCGGATGCTCTGCGTCATTCCCTTCTTCCACGTCTTCGCCATGACGGTTGCGCAGAACCTTGCTGTCGTGCTTGCCGCGCAGATGGTCCTTATGCCGCGCTTCGACATGAAGATGCTGCTGGACACCATCAAACGCACGCGCCCGACGCTGTTCCCAGGCGTTCCGACCATCTACACGGCCATCAACAACTCGCCACTTACGCCTTCCTATGACCTGACCAGCGTGAAGCTGTGCATCTCCGGCGGCGCGCCGCTGCCGGTGGAGGTGAAGGAGAAGTTCGAGACGATCACCGGCTGTATCCTCGTGGAGGGATATGGCCTGACGGAGACTTCGCCGGTTGCTTCGGTTAATCCGCTGGACGAGCGCCGCCGCGCTGGCTCCATTGGCCAGCTCGCGCCCGGCACCATGGCTGAGTTCCGCGCTCTGGATGACCCCAGCCGCACTGTGCCGCAGGGTGAAAAAGGCGAACTGGTGATCAAGGGGCCGCAGGTGATGAAGGGCTACTGGAAGCGGCCCGAAGAGACAGCGCGGACCATCGAGAATGGTTTCCTCCACACGGGCGATGTGGGCTACGTGGACAAGGATGGGTTCATCTATCTGGTGGACCGGATCAAGGATCTCATCCTGTGCTCGGGCTACAACGTGTATCCGCGTGTGATCGAGGAAGCCCTGTATCAGCATGCCGGCGTTGAAGAGGCGATCGTCATTGCGGTACCGGACGAATACCGCGGCCAGGCGCCGAAGGCTTTCGTAAAGCTGCGGGCCGGAGCCACGGTGACGCAGGAGGAAATGCGCGCCTTCCTCAAGGATCATCTCTCGGCCATTGAGCTGCCGCGCGAGATCGAGTTCCGCGATGCGCTGCCCAAGACCATGGTTGGCAAGTTGTCCAAGAAGGAACTGGTCGAAGAAGAAGCGGCCAAGCGCGCGGCTGCAGCGGCAAGCAAACCTGCCGCCTGAAGCCTTCACCTGAAAACTCAGGGGCCTGCCGGATGCCGCCGGCAGGCCCTCGTCATTCTTGCGGATATGAGGAACGGGCGTCTTGGCTCTAATTCGGGGTTGACGTTTCACGGTCCGGCACAACATTCTTGTCTGACAAGACAAGCGCCGCAGCCCCTAATGGCCAATCCCCATGTGCCGCATGGCTGCATCAGCCCATAACAATCGAGGCCGTTTCCAGATGAACCAGATGACGCCGAAGAAATTCGGGATCGGTGCCCCGGTCCGCCGCAAGGAAGATCCTGCCCTGATCACCGGCAACGGCCGTTACACGGACGATTTCGCCCCCGAGGGCACCTTGCATGCCTATGTTCTGCGCTCGGCCATGGCGCATGCCCGGATTTCCGTCTCCGGTCTTGATGAGGCTCGCGCTCATCCGGGCGTGGCGCTGGTGCTGAGTGGATCTGACCTCGACGGCATGAAGTCCATGCCGGTGAAGGCGGTGATGAAGCAGCTGGACGGCACCATGCACTGGTGTCCCGTGCGGCCGGTGCTTTGCACGGATACCGTCCGCCACGTAGGCGATGCCATCGCCTTCGTTGTCGCAGACAGTGTCAATGCGGCCAAGTCTGCGGCGGAATTGATCGAGGTGGATTACGAGCCGCTCGACGTGATCATCGATATCGAGGAAGCAGCTCAGGACGGGGCAACGCTGGTCTGGCCGGAGCATGGCACCAACAAGGCCTTCCGTCTTGGTCATGGTGATGAGGCGAAGACGGAAGAGGCCTTCCGCAAGGCTTCGCATGTCACCTCCATCCGCCTCGTCAACAACCGGCTCGTGGCCAATTACATGGAGCCGCGTGCCTGCCTTGCCGAATATGATGCAGATACAGGCCGCTACACGCTGACAGCGGGGACGCAGGGTGGTCACGGCCAGCGGGACATCATCGCCAAGGATATCCTCGGCATTGATCCGGCACGGCTGCGCATCATCACTCCGGAAGTGGGCGGCGGTTTCGGCACCAAGATGTTCGTCTACCGGGAATATCCGCTATGCCTCTTCGCGGCGGAGAAGCTGCGCCGTCCGGTGAAGTGGACCGGCGACCGCATGGACCACTTCGTTACCGACGCGCATGGCCGCGACAACATCACCACCGCAGATCTGGCACTGGATGCCGATGGCCGCATCCTTGGCCTGCGCATCAATGTTCTGGCTGCCATGGGTGCCTATCTGCACCAGTATGGCCCCTTCATCCCCTTCGTCGGCACCTCCATGTCCACGGGGCTGTACGATGTTCCTGCGCTTTTCGTCACGGCCACCGGCGTCTACACCCACACGGTGCCGACCGATGCCTATCGCGGTGCGGGGCGTCCGGAGGCGGCCTATCTGATCGAGCGGCTGATCGAGAAGGCAGGGCTTGAGACCGGCCTTGGCACGGCAGAAATCCGCCGCCGCAACTTTGTGCCCTCCAGCGCTCTGCCTTACACCACGGCAACGGGCCGCATGTATGACACCGGTGATTTCGCCGGGCATATGGACAAGGCGCTGGAAGTGGCTGACTGGAACGGCTTTGCGGCCCGTCAGGCAGAGAGCGCAGCGCGTGGCAAGTACCGTGGCATCGGCCTTTGCAGCTACATCGAGGCCTGCGCCTTTCCCGGCGGAGAAGAGGCAACGGTGGAGCTGAACGGCAATGGCACGGTGACGCTGCTGATTGGCACCCAGACCAACGGTCAGGGTCACGCCACGGCCTATTCGCAGGTGATTGCGGAACAGCTCGGGCTTGATATCGGGCAGATCGAGGTGATCCAGGGTGATACGGACCGGGTGCGCAAGGGCGGCGGCACGGGCGGCTCCCGCTCCATTCCGCTCGGTCTTCCCTCAGTGCTCGAAGCCTCGAAGAGCCTTGTCCGCAAGATCAAGGAGAAGGCCGCCGATCAGCTGGAAACCGGCATTGATGATCTGGAGCTGGTAGATGGTGAGGTCCGCGTCGTTGGCACGGACCGTTCCGTCTCGCTGGCCGCCGTTGCCTCTGCCGCCGGTGAAAAGCTCGCCGGGCAGGAAGAGGTGAAGCAGGCAGAAGCGACCTATCCCAATGGTACGCATGTCTGCGAGCTGGAGGTGGACCCGGAGACGGGTGATGTGGAGCTGCTGAACTACACGATCGTCGATGACTTCGGCGTCACGGTGAACCCGGTTCTGCTCGCAGGACAGGTCATTGGCGGCACGGTGCAGGCGATCAGTCAGGCCCTGTGTGAGGAGACGGTCTTCGATGCCGATGGCCAGCTTCTGACCGCATCGCTGCTCGACTACCGCCTGATCCGCGCATCGGACCTGCCGGACATCCACTTCGAGACAAAGAACGTGCCGTCCACCACCAACGCGCTGGGCATCAAGGGCGCTGGCGAGGCCGGCACCATTGGCGGCTGCGCAGCCGTAATGAATGCCCTGCAGATGGCGCTGCGCGATGGGGCAGGGGTGGAGCATATCGATATGCCTGCCACGCCACACCGCGTATGGCAGGCCATCCAGACCGCGCGCGCCTGAGAACACAATGAGGGGACAGCGCAGATAAGCGCGCCGTCCCCTCATTGAGACCATGCTGGCCGCTTCTTCTGCCCGGCAGCGTAAAATTCTGTATGCTGCGGCAATATGGTCTGGAATTTTGAGAGCGGTTTGCTACCCTTGTATACATAAGCATGCATGATGCGCACGGCGAAGTTGCCGCGCTATCAGCAGATTTGAGTTGAGGCCAGGCCCGGCGCCCAGCTTCTTCATGCCCGCCCCTGCGCCGGACCTTTGGACGATCACATGGCCATGAGGGAGTCGAACGCCCCTGACGAGGATGAGGCGGAGACGCATGTATTGGCTTCCGGGAAGGGGGCATCAGTCCCGCCGCAAGCCGTAGTTCTCACGTCGCAGAAGCCCGTGTTGGGCATCGCTCTGAAGCTGTGCTCCACATTCACTTTCGCCTGCATGGCCGTCGCCCTGAAGATCACCACAGAGAGCGTGCCAATTGGCGAGATCGTCTTCGCCCGCAATTTCTTTGGCATGTTCCCGGTGCTGCTGCTGGTGGCATTGCGTGGCGAGCTGACGAGTTCCTTGCACACTCGCCAGCCTCTGGGGCATGTGGGCCGTGCCATGGCTGGCATCGCGGCCATGCTGTTTGCCTTTACCTCGCTGAAGTATCTGCCGATCGCAGACTCGACTGCCATCGGCTTTGCCGCACCGCTGTTTACGGTGGTTCTCGCCTTTTTCTTCCTTGGAGAGACGGTGCGGATCTACCGGTGGACTGCCGTCATCATCGGGTTTTGCGGTATCGTCGTCATCCTGTCACCGCATATGAGCGGGACGGAGATGAGCGGGGATGCCTGGTTTGGGGCAGCTGCGGCCGCTGCGGGCGCTTTCTGTACTGCCATGGCAATGATCTTCGTGCGCAAGCTCTGCGAGACAGAGCGGACCAGTACCATCGTCATCTGGTTCTCCGGCTGTGCCTCGCTGATTTCGCTGGCAACCATTCCGTTCGGCTGGATCTTCCCCGACTATGCCTGGGTCATTCCGGATGCGAAAACGGCAGGGCTGCTTGTCTTCGTCGGTCTTGCAGGCGGCGTTGGCCAGATCGTCATGACCGAGAGCTACCGTTATGCGGATGCCTCGACCATTGCGCCCTTCGACTATGCCAACCTGCTGTGGGCGGTTCTGCTCAGCTGGGCGATCTTTGGTGATATTCCTGTCTGGCAGGTTGTCGCAGGCGCACTGATCGTGGTGGCGGCGGGCCTCTTCGTCATCTACCGCGAGCGGGCGCTGGGCAAGGATGATACCCGGGCGCGCAAGGCCTCCTCGCCGCTGCGGCCCTGACCCTCAGCCTGCGCCCCGCTGATAAGCCCGGGCGCAGGCTGCGTAGTGTCTCAGAATGCCTTGAAGGTGATGATGGTGCGGGTGTCGCGGATGCCTTCCAGGCAGTGCAGCTTCTCATTGACGAAGTGGCCGATGTCCTCGCCATCTTCGATATAGACCTTCACCAGCAGGTCATAGTCGCCGCTCGTGGAGTAGATTTCCGAAGCGATCTCGGCATCGGCAATGGCATTGGCGACCTTGTAGGTCTCGCCGAGGTGGCATTTGATCATGATGAAGAAGGGCTTCATGGCGTGCTCCTGAGGGCTGTCCTGTGACAGGACATGGCCGATCCGCCGCCGCCAGTCAATCGCCGCGCTGTCTTGCTGGCAGCAGAGCAAGCTTGCCAAGCCGGAAAGGGCTTGGTAGCTGTTTGCCGTCTCATGGGGGTGCCCGCCGGATGCGCCGGGCTGAGAGGCGATGGTGCCAACTCCTTGAACCTGATCCGGCTTGTACCGGCGGAGGGATTTGGGATGATGAGCGGTCAAATGGCACGCGGCGCAGCGGATGCTGCTGTCAGTTCTCACATCACGGCAGATGAGCTGGCTTTGCGCACAGCGGAAGTTCTGGACAAGATCCGCAAATCCGCCCCTCGTGTGCATTGCCTCACCAATGCCGTGGCGCAGGCCTTTACCGCCAACGTGCTGCTGGCACTGGGCGCAATTCCGTCCATGACGATTTCACCGGAAGAAGTGCCCTTCTTCACGGCTTCTGCGCAGGCGCTGCTGGTCAACCTCGGAACGCTGGACGAAGCGCGCAAGGAAGCAGCAAACCGCGCCATCAGCATTGCCGCAGGCGAAGGCAAGCCCTGGGTGCTGGATCCGGTCTTTGCCGACCGTTCGCCGCCACGTCTGACGGAAGCGCGCCGCCTGCTGGCGCTTCGGCCCACGCTACTGAAGATCAATGCCGGGGAGCTCGCAGCTCTTGGCGGCGGGGCGTCCGTTCTGGAACTTTCCCGCCAGCTGGGGCTTCCCGTTGCAATGACCGGTGCCGTGGATGACATCAGCAATGGCACGCAGAGCCTGCACCTTGCCAATGGCCATCCGCTGATGGGCAAGGTGACGGCGACCGGATGTGCTGCCGGGGCGGTGGCGGCTGCGGCGCTTGCCGTGGAGCCGGACCCTTTGGTGTCTGCGGCTGCCGCGCTGTCCATCATGGCGATTGCCGGAGAGATCGCTGCTGTTGCTGCCGCCGGGCCGGGCAGTTTCGTGCCCGCATTCCTTGACGCCCTTTACGGGCTTGATGCGCCGCAGATTGGCGCGCACCTGCGGCTCGCCTGAGCTGCCTTCCGGCCCGGCCAAACCGGCTTGGCGGACCAATTTCAGGAGGAACCATGACTGCCATTGCCCTGACCATCGCAGGCTCGGATTCCGGCGGCGGAGCCGGCATCCAGGCCGATCTGAAGACCTTCTCGGCACTGGGCGTCTATGGCGCCAGTGTGCTGAGCGCACTGACGGCGCAGAACACCCTTGGCGTCACTGCCATTCACGACATTCCTCCCGCTTTTGTGCGTGCGCAGATGGATGCGGTGCTGTCCGATCTCAAGGTCAATGCCATCAAGATCGGCATGCTGTCGCGTCCCGACGTGATCCGTACCGTTGCGGAAGGACTGGATGCGCATGAAGTGTCCAATGTGGTGCTCGATCCGGTGATGGTCGCTGCCTCCGGCGACCCGCTTCTTGTGCCGGAAGCGGTGTCTGTGCTGATTGCGGAGTTGCTGCCGCGTGCAAGGCTGATCACGCCGAACCTGCCGGAAGCTGCCCGCATGCTGAATACGGAAATCGCACAGGGTCGTGAGGCCATGCGCATACAGGCACAGGCGCTGCTCGATCTGGGTGCCAACGCGGTGCTGCTGAAAGGCGGCCACGGGGAGGGGCCGGAGAGCGAGGATCTGCTGCTGTCCCGCGATGGGCGTGAGCAATGGTTCACCGCGCCCCGCCATGCCACCCGCAACAGTCACGGCACGGGGTGCACACTGTCGTCCGCCATTGGAGCTGGCCTCGCCAAGGGGCTTCCCTGCCTGACGCTGTTGCCGGGGCAAAGCTTTATGTGACCCATGCCATCCGCGCTGCCGACAGCCTGCATGTTGGAGAGGGGCATGGGCCCGTGCATCATTTCCATGCGCTCTGGGAGACAAGTCATGTCAGCTGAGTTCAAGCCCTCCGCCTCGCGCCGTCAGGCCCTCAAACTGGGGGCCGCGAGCGCGGCATCCTTGCTGGCATCACCCGCGATTGCCAACACTGGCGATGCCGTTATCGAGTGGAAAATGGTGACTTCCTGGCAGAAGAACCTGCCGGGGCCGGGCACGACTGCGCAGACAATCTGTGACCGGATTGAGAAAATGTCGGGCGGGCGCATGCGCGTGCGGCTCTTTGCGGCCGGCGAACTGGTGCCGCCGCTTGGCGTGTTCGATGCCGTCTCGGCCGGTACGGCGCAGGTGGCTCACACGGCGTCCTTTTTGGCAGGGCAAGATGCCTGCCGCCGTCTGGTTCACGGCCATTCCTTTTGGTCTTCTGCCGCTGGAACACATCACCTGGATCGAGCAGGGCGGCGGGCAGGCGCTGTGGGATGAGCTTTACGCCCCGTTCGGCATCAAGCCGGTGATGGCAGGCAACACCGGCGTGCAGATGGGCGGCTGGTTCCGCAAGGAAATCAACACGCTCGATGATCTGGCAGGTCTGAAGATCCGCATGCCGGGGCTTGGCGGGGAAGTCATGCGCCGTCTGGGCGCAACGCCGGTGGCACTGCCGCCGGGGAAATTTTCCCGGCGCTGCAATCCGGCCTCATCGACGCAACCGAGTTTCTGGGGCCGTGGAGTGATCAGGCCATGGGCTTCCAGAAAGTTGCCAAGTTCTATTATGCCCCCGGCTTCCACGAGCCGAACGGCACTGGCGAAGCCCTGTTCAACAGGACTGCGCTGGAAGGGCTGCCGGAAGACCTCAGAACCATCGTTCTGGAGGCCTGCAAGGCCGAGAATGGCCGGTCGCTGGCCGAAAGCGAGTGGATGAATGCGGGCAGCCTCGAGAGCCTGCAGAAGGACGATGGGGTGCTGCTGCGCTTCTATCCCGAAGACGTGCTGGAGGCGCTGCGCCGCGAAACAGAGGTGGTGTTGGGGGAACTTGCTGCCAAGGATGATCTTAGCGGCCGCATCCATGCGAGCTATAACAAGGCTCTGGCGCGGCTTTCACCCTGGAGCCGTGTTTCCGTGCAGCGCTTTCTAGCGGCCCGCGACGCTGACAAGGCCTGAGGAGGCCGCCGGCCAGCCACTGCCCAGGCAGCTTGCATGCGATTAAGTGCTTTGCCTGTGACGCAGAATCTCTGCTGGCCTCTTCCTGCCTTGAGGACACCGCAGCAAGGCCGGAAATGTGGAAACTGCCCGGTTGAATTGTTGTTATATTGCAACACGGTGTTGGAAAAAGAAACGGCGTGAAATCATGATGCCTTTGCCTAAAAATTATGCAGATTGAGTGTTTGCGGGATCCGAAGCGCATAATCCTGCTGAATTGACTTGTTTCCATGATTCTTGAGGGAGCTTCCCTAGGGGAATGCAGGTCCGCATTTGGGCTTGGTGCGGTGCAGCATGCCCGCAAGGCAATTAGCCATGCTCTCTTTTACAATTGATCTGCCTTCGAATTTGTCTGACCGTGGTGCTTGAGGAACAAAGCTTGGCAGGGCTTTGGGAAATGCTTGGGAGGGTTTGAGCAACATGATTCGTATCAGCAAGACGCTGGCTCTGTGCACCACCGCCATCGGGATGATTTCTGTTGCTGGTCAGGCTTATGCGGGCGGCTTTGCGCTGCGTGAGCAGAGCGCCTATTATCAGGGTATGTCTTTCGCCGGTAACGCGACGACTGGCCCGTCCATTTCGTCGATGTTCTGGAACCCGGCAGCCATCACAGGTGCAGGCAAGGGCCTCACCAGCGAGTCCCATCATGCTTTGATCGCGCCGAAGGCCGAGATCAATCTGGACTCCTCGACGACCCTGCGTGCCTACGGGAACGGCGGTGACATCGCATCTGACGCGTGGATCGGCTCCAGCTACACCGCCTACAATGTGAATGATCAGGTGTATTTCGGCCTTGCCGTGAATGCGCCGTTCGGTCTGTCCACGAAGCCTGATGGTGGCGTGCCTTGGGCTGGCCAGGTTTACAATGCCGGTTCCAAGGTGTTCTCGATCAACGCCACTCCGATGGTTGGCTACAAGATCAACGACCAGCTCGCTTTCGGCGCCGGTGTACAGGTGCAGTATTTCAGCGTGCGCCTTCGCAGCGCGCTGGACGCCTCCAGATCACCCCGCGTCGCCACTCTTGAAGGCGACAATATCGGTGTGGGTGTCACGGCTGGTGTGATCTACAAGCCGATGGCCGGAACCGAACTGGGCCTTGGCTACCGCTCTGGTGTTGCACACCGGCTGGATGGAACGCTGACAGCTGGTGCTGTTCTGCCGATCTACGCCTCTCTCGTCACGCCGGATACTGTTACCCTCTCCGCCAAGCAGCGCGTGACGGATGCGTTCCGCGTACTCGGTACGGTCGAGTGGACCAACTGGAGCCGTCTGAAGGAGCCGAAGGCAACCCTGCAGCCGAATGGGGCTTTGGTTCAGACGCTGCACTTCAACTACAACGACGGCTGGTACGCGGCTCTCGGCGCCGAGTATGACATCAACGAGAGCCTGACCGTCCGCGCCGGTGCGGCCTACGAATGGTCGCCGATCGACGACAAGATCCGTTCTGCCCGTCTGCCGGACAACGATCGCATCTGGCTGAGCGCTGGCGCGAGCTACAAGGTTCTGGACAATCTGGCCTTCGACCTCGGCTACACTCACATCATTGGCCGCGACACCAAGCTTGCGATTGTTCCGGGCCATCAGGACTATGCCGGTCTTGTCCTGTCCGGTAATGTTGATGCCTCGGTCAACATCGTGAGTGCAGCGATGCGCTACCGGTTCTGATCGATCAAGGAACTGTGAGACTTGCGGCCGGTGCCTCGTTGGGTGCCGGCCGTTTTCGTTTCTGACACAAACGGCTGTCCGGCCTGTTCACCAAACTGTCGTATTTAGGCGTAAGCGCCTCATGTGACACAAGAAAAATGGCCGTAAATCAGGCGTTTTTATTACTGGAAACTTTGCTGTCATAATCCTGATACCTGAATCGCGTCTAACGGGTGCAAAGGAAATCAGGAGCGCCAGACATGACAGCTCTGCAGGAAGGCAAGCATTACCGGGCCTTGTTCATTTCGGATGTTCATCTTGGCACGCGCGGTTGTCAGGCAGATCTTCTGCTCGACTTCCTGAAGTACAATGACGCCGAGACGGTCTACCTTGTCGGCGATATTGTCGATGGCTGGCGTCTGAAGCGCAGCTGGTACTGGCCGCAGGCACATAATGACGTGATCCAGAAGATCCTGCGCAAGGCCCGCAAGGGGCGCGCATCTTCTACATCCCCGGCAACCATGACGAATTCCTGCGTGACTTCCTGGGGACACATTTCGGCGGTGTGGAAGTGGCGGATAGTGTTGTCCATACGGCAGCAGACGGGCGCGAGTATCTGGTCATCCACGGCGACCAGTTCGATGTGGTCATCCGCCATGCCAAGTGGCTCGCCTTCTTCGGCGACAAGGCCTATGTCACGGCGCTGGCGCTCAACACCGGCTTCAACCTCATGCGCCGCCGCCTGGGGCTGACGTATTGGTCGCTTTCTGCCTGGGCCAAGTTGAAGGTCAAAAACGCCGTCAACTTCATTGGCCGCTTTGAGGATGCCCTGTCCGATGAGGCCCGCCGCAAGGGCGTTCACGGGGTCATCTGCGGCCACATCCACCATGCCGCCAGCCATGATATCGACGGCATCCACTACATCAACACCGGTGACTGGGTCGAAAGCTGCACGGCGGTTGCCGAGCATCACGACGGAACGTTCGAGGTTATCAGATGGGTGCAGCGTCCGGCCGAACTGCAGGCGGAACAGGGGATTGGGGAGCGCTCCGTCGCGGCATGACCTCCATTCTCATCGTCACAGACGCCTGGCATCCGCAGATCAACGGTGTGGTGCGCTCGCTGGAGCTGACCGCAAACCAGCTGGTGCGCATGGGCTTGAGAGTTGAGTTTCTGACGCCCCAGCTCTTCCGTACCCTGCCATGCCCGACCTATCCGGAGATCCGTCTGTCCCTGACAACGCGGACGCGTGTGGCGGCGATCATGGACCGGTTTGACTGTGACCATCTGCACATCGCCACTGAGGGCCCGCTGGGGCTGATGGCCCGCTCCGTTGCGCTGAAGCAGGGCAAGGTCTTCACGACGAGCTATCACACCCGCTTTCCGGAGTATCTGGCCGCACGCCTGCCGGTGCCGGTGTCTGTCACCTATAGATGGTTGCGGCGCTTCCACAATGCGGGGCAGGGCTGCATGGTGGCTACCGGCAGTCTGGAGAAGGATCTGGCCGGGCGTGGCTTCACGCACCTGATGCGCTGGTCGCGTGGCGTGGATGCCGAGCTCTTCCGCCCCTATGAGGGGTCTGTCCTGCCGCCGGATCTCCCGCGCCCCATTTTCATGAACGTTGGCCGGGTGGCGGTGGAGAAGAACATCGAAGCTTTTCTGGAGCTGGACCTGCCCGGCAGCAAGGTCGTCGTCGGCGGTGGACCGCAGCTGGAGACCATGCGTAAGGCATACCCTGATGTACTTTTCACGGGGCCGAAGACGGGCGAGGATCTGGCCCGAACCTATGCTTCTGCGGACGTGTTCGTGTTTCCCTCGCTGACCGATACATTCGGCAACGTGCTGCTGGAGGCGCTGGCCTGCGGGGTTCCTGTGGCCGCCTATCCGGTGATGGGGCCGCTCGACGTGATTGGCGATAGCGGGGCAGGGGTGCTGGATGAGGATCTGAGAGCTGCGGCGCTGGCCGCACTTGACATTCCCCGCAGCTATTGCCGCCAGATGGCGCTCGGCTTCAGCTGGGAGGCCAGCTCCCGCCAGTTCCTGGACAATGCCATCGCCGCCTATGGGCTTCCCGGAGAGCCGCAGCCGCAGGCCGCCTGATCTGGTGCCTGAATTGCCACGGTGACAAGCCTTTCGTTGCCGGGCACGCAAGGCGTTGGTAGGTCTTCGGAAAGCCAATATTCCGGAGACTGGCCATGAATGGCACCCTCTCGCTTGATGATGTGAAAGCCGCAGCCGCACGGCTGCAAGGGCACGCTTTTGAAACTCCGCTTCTCTCCTTCAAGGTGCTGGATGATGCAGCTGGCCGCAAGGTTTGGCTGAAGCCGGAAAACCTCCAGCGTACGGGTTCCTTCAAGTTCCGCGGTGCCTTCAACCGCCTGTCGCAGATCCCGGAAGGCGAGCGGACGGCAGGCGTTGTGGCTTGCTCTTCAGGCAATCACGCGCAAGGCGTAGCGGAGGCTGCGCGCATTCTCGGCATGCCTGCCGTCATCGTCATGCCGGAGGATGCGCCTGCCATCAAGCTGAAGCGCACGGCGGAGATGGGCGCTCGGGTCGTGACCTACAAGCGGGGTATTGAGGACCGGATCGCCATTGCCAAAGCGATCTGCGAGGAGAACGGCGCCACCTTCGTGCATCCCTACGATGACCGGGGGTCATTGCAGGGCAGGGGACAATTGGCCTTGAGATCGTCCGCCAATCCGCAGCCCTCGGCCTCGATATCGAGGCGGTCGCAGCCTGCACCGGCGGCGGCGGGCTGACGAGTGGCGTGGCGCTGGGGCTGGAAGAAGGGCTGCCGGATGCTGTGGTCTGCACCTGCGAACCGGCAGGCTTTGACGACTATGCCCGTTCGCTCGCCAGCGGCCGGCGAGAGGTGAATGCAAGCGGTTCCGGCTCGGTCTGTGATGCCATTCTCACCGAAAGCCCCGGCGAGCTCTCCTTCGAGGTGCTGACCCGCCGCAAGGCACGTGGCCTTGTGGTAAGTGATGACGAGGCACTGGCCGCTGTTGCCTTTGCCTTCCGCGAACTGAAGCTGGTGGTGGAGCCGGGCGGTGCGGTGGCGCTTGCCTCGGTGCTCTTCCGCAAGGTGCCAGCCGGAAACGGCCCTGTGGTGGCGATCCTCTCCGGCGGCAACATTGATCCGGAAACGCTCGCGAGGGCGCTAGCGGTCTGAACTCAGGGTCTGCCTGATGAAAAGAAGAGCCCCGGCAGCCGCATCTGCCGGAGCTCTTTGCTTCGGTGCCTCAGAAGCGGGCGTCGATGTCCACGACGCCGATCAGCTTGTGGTTCACGAACTCCTTGAGTCCGAGGCCGAGAAGCTCGCGGCCATAGCCGGAGCGGCCGATGCCGCCGAAGGGCAGGTCTGCCTCCACCTTGGTCGGATGGTTGATGTAGACCATGCCAGTGGCAATCTGCCGGGCCACCTCCACGCCATGGGCGGTATCGCGGGTGAAGACCGAGCCGCCGAGACCGAAGGGCGAGTCGTTGGCAATGCGGATGGCATCAGCCTCGTCTCTTGCGCGGAAGATCATGGACACGGGGCCAAAGAACTCCCAATAGCGTGCCGGGTTGTCTTCGCTGAGGTCCGTCAGGATTACCGGCTGCACGAAGGCGCCCTGATTGGGAACCGGCTGGCCGACCTCTTCTGCCTTGGCACCGTGTGCGATGGCCTCCTTGACCTTCTCCTTGATTTCGTCTGCGGCGCCTTGCGAGGACAAGGGGGCAAGCGTCGTCTGCGCGTCGAACGGATCACCCGCCTTCAGAGCGGCAACGCCTTCGCGGTAGCGGGACAGAAATTCGTCGTAGATCTCGTCCACGACGATCATGCGTTTGGATGACACGCAGACCTGACCGCCGTTCCAGTGGCGGCCAAAGACGGCCCAGCGGACGGTCTTTTCAAGGTCAGCATCGGCCAGCACGACGAAGGCATCCGCGCCGCCCAGCTCCATGGTGGACTTCTTCAGCGCCTTGCCTGCCTGTGCGGCGACAACCGCGCCGGCCCCTTCCGAGCCTGTCAGCGCGACGCCATGGACGCGCGGGTCGTTGATGATCATCTCGACCTGCGAGCGGGTGGCATAGAGGTTGGTGAAGGCCCCGTCCGGAAGGCCTGCTTCACGCATCAGGCGTTCAAAGGCAGCTGCGCTTTGGGGCACGTTGGACGCATGTTTCAGCAGGATGGTGTTTCCGGCAGACAGCTGCGGCGCGATGATGCGGGCAATCTGGTAATAGGGGAAGTTCCAGGGCTCGATTGCCAGCAGCACGCCAAGGGGCTCGCAGACGAGCATCGCCTCGCCCTCTGCCGGATCGGCGACCTCCAGCTTTTCGGGCTGCAGCAGGCGTTCGGCATTCTGCACGTAATATTCGAAGATCTTCGCCGAAAGCTCCACCTCTGCCTTGGCCTCGGCAAAGAGCTTACCCATTTCAAGCGTCAGCAGCCGGGCATAGTCGTCAACGCTGGCGCGCAGAAGGTCGGCTGCTTTTTGAAGGATCTTGCCACGCTCGGTGAAGGAGAGCACGCGCCAGCCAAGAAAGGCCTCATGCGCCTTGCTGATGGCAGCCGACACCTCTGCATCCGTTGCCTCGGGAAATGTCTGCAACACTTCGCCCGTGTAAGGATTTTGCGTTTTGTAGGCCATGCTGTTTCTCCATGAAGAAAATATGGTCGCGAGTTGCTGAGGCGCACTTATCGTCTGGAGGCAGCTTTCGGGTTCTGATGTTCTTTTCTGGTTTTGTGAACGCTATTTCATAAATCCTGCTTGCTTCCTATTTGGCAGGAACATGCCGCATTTTTCTGCCTGAATGTTGCGCTTGAGAAAAGCTAAGGGAATACAGGCGTAGCGGGCCTTGATACGGATCAATTAAGCATTTGTGCGGAGGGGCTGAAAACGAAAGAGCCCCCGGCTGTTGGCCGGGGGCTCGCGTGGCAGATCATGATGGCGTGAGCAGCGGTTAGCTGAACAGGGCCTGACGCTCGCTTTCGGTCAGCATCGCCAGCGGATCTTCATCTTCGGAGAACTCCTCGGCGGCTTCCCACTCGGCGTCTGCCTGAGTTTCTTCTGCCGGAGCTTCATCGCCTCCACCCATGTCGAACAGCTTGGCGATATCGTCCTCGCCCATCTCCTGTTCCGGATCATCAAAGCCCGCTTCTCCGGCAAACGTCTCATCCGTCTGCTCGAAAATGGCATCGATGGTGGCTGCGTCCAGCTGATCAATGTCCTGCTCTTCACTGGCCTTGACCGGTGCAGGGGCAGCTGCCTTGGCAGGAGCCGCAGCGGGCTTTGCTGCGGGCTGCGGCGCCGGAGCAGTTGCTTCGCCGCCAAACTCAACGCTGAAGAAGCTACTGTTCTGGGCCGCGTCGGCATTGCCCATCATGTCATCAACGAACGACTGGCTGACGCCCTTGCCGGCAAGCTGGGGGCCATTGAGGAGATGTGCATCCGGACGGGTGTCGACCGGGCCGGCGGTATCCTCGGCTTCCACATCTTCGATACCCCAGATGCCAATCATCAGGTTGATGCGGCTTTCGAGGTAGCGCAGAACATGCACGACCTTCTGGGTACGCTGGCCGGTGAGATCCTGGAAGGAGCAGGCCATGAAGATTTCGGTGGCCTTGGCGTCGATATCGTCGCAGACCGCTTCGTCGGCGCCGTTCTCGCGCAGGGTCCAGGCATATTCCTGGATTTTTTCTGCAGCGTTCAGGATGTCCTGCGTTGCGCCTTCCGTCTGCGTGATGATCGCATCCAGCTCGTGCGAGGCATCCGTGAAACGGTTGCTTTCCTCGTCTTCCTTCTTGATGTTGGAAATCTCGCGCTTGGTGCGCTCGATCGCCTCATGCATATCGGCAATGTCGAGACGGATGCGGTTGAGATCGGGAACGCTGCGTTCCCGGCGCATCATCTTCTCAAGCCGGGCAATGGCATCAAGAATGGAGTTTGTTTCGGAGCTGCGGTGGCGGCGCAGATATTCGGACAGAAAGCGGCGGCCGCGATCCGATTCCGAAAGGGTCTGCTCCAGTGTGTGATACTCGTGCTCCGGTATCAGGACTGGCGGTTCGGTTTCTGCCATCGTATCGTCTCGGCGTCCTATTCGCTGCAGAGGACATTCGATTCGAATGTTCCTCCAACTCATGCGGTATAGTAGGCCCAAGAAGTTAACATCCCTTTAGGCCGTCAAGGTTCGATCCTCCATGAAGATGTTCCAAGTTGGGCTCGCCCCTCGGGTGAGTGCTCTCTATGGTGTCAATTTTGTCGGTACGGGATTATTTCTCCCGTTTTTCCCGATCATTCTTGCCAACAGATCGTACTCGGTTACAGAAGTCTCGTTTGCTCTCGCAATTGGCACCTATGCAAAGATAGTAGCTTCTCCATTTCTGACGGGGTTCTCTGACAAGACTGGTCTCCGTCGTCTTTCAATCTGCTTTTACTCCTTGATGGGCATGGCTTTTCTTGCGCTATTTGCCTTTACGTCAAGTTATGTTCTGGCGGTCGCCGCCGTAATGGGGCTGATGGTCTGCTGGGCACCGATTGTGCCGCTGGCTGATGGCTATGCGCTGGATGTCGTGCGCCAGACAGGCGCCGCCTATGGGCGCATGCGCCTTTGGGGCTCTGCTGCTTTTGTGGCAGGCACTGTCCTTGCCGGATGGCTGATGACGCCGCATACGGAGATGCCCTATCTGGCCGGCATCCTCGGGTCGATGGTTGCGACTGTGCTGGTGGCGGGGACACTGCCCCCCATGCGCAATCCCGAGAGGGAAGCCATGGAGGCTTCTGCTGCTTTCCAGGTGCCTGACAAGAAACCTGCCGTCTTCCGTGAACACTGGTTTCTGGCATTGGTCACGCTCATTGGCCTCTCCCAGGCGGCGCATTCGGCGTATTATGCGTTTTCAACGATTTACTGGACGAAAGCAGGCGTTCCCGAACACTGGATGGGGCCCCTCTGGTCCGTCGGCGTGACGGCAGAGATCCTGCTCTTCCTGTTTGCGGCAAGGCTTCCGGCCTGGCTGACGCCGATGCGTCTGATCATCATCGGAACGGCCGGTTCGGTGCTTCGCTGGGCGCTTTTCACCCATGTCCAGGACCCGGTCTTCATTGTGCCGATGCAGACCCTGCACGCGCTTTCCTTTGGTGCCGTGCATCTGGGGGCGTGGCCTTGATTGCGCAGGCTGTGCCGATGCGCTGGTCGGCGACAGGGCAGAGCCTGATGGCGACGTCCACCGGCTTTCTGACGGCAACGGCCACGTGGTTCAGCGGGCCGCTCTATGCGGCAAAGCCCGCCTACGCCTTTTATGCCATGTCAGCGATGGCCGCTCTGGCCTTCGTGTGTCTTCTGCTGCTTGCCCGCCATCCCGGTTTCAAGGCCGGGACGGCAGGCTGAACATGTCTGGTGCCCGGCAGGGTCAGCCCCAGAGACTGGACTGCGGCGGATAGACGAGGCTGCCCTCATAGGTCAGTCCGCCCTCCCGGTCTGCGGTGAGCAGAAGGGGACCGTCAAGGTCAACATAATCAGCTGTCTGTGCCACGATAAGCGCCGGAGCCATGGCAAGAGACGTGCCCAGCATGCAACCGGTCATGATCCTGTAGCCAAGGGCTCTCGCATCGGCTGCCAGTGCCAGTGCCTCGGTTAGGCCACCCGCCTTGTCCAGCTTGATGTTCACGGCGTCATAGAGCTGGCGCAGGCCTGCCAGTTCATGCCGCGTATGCAGGCTTTCATCTGCACAGACCGTGATTGGCCGCTCTGCCGTGGCAAGCAGCCCGTCATTGCCGGCTGGCAGGGGCTGTTCGATCAGTTCGACCCCTGCGGCCACACAAGCCGCCATGTTGACGGCAAAGCAGCTTTCGTCCCAGGCCTCGTTCGCATCCACGATCAGCCGTGCGTCCGGCGCAGCGGCCCGGACGGCGGCGATACGCGCATCATCCCCCGGTCCGGCCAGCTTCACCTTCAGCAGTGGGCGGGACGCTGCCTTTGCGGCCGCCGCTCCCATGCTGTCCGCCGTTCCGACGCTCAGCGTATAGGCGGTAACGAGCGGTTTCATGCCAGCAAGGCCTGCGAGAGCGGCAGCGCTGGTTCCGGCTGCCTTGGCCTCCAGGTCCCACAGGGCGCAGTCGAGTGCATTACGCGCTGCGCCTGCCTCCATCTGCTCCTGCAGTAGCTTGCGGCTGATGTCCTGACCGAAGCGTGCAGCCGACTCCTCGATCTGTTGCATCACGCTGGCGATACTTTCGCCGTAACGGGCGTAGGGCACGCATTCACCGCGGCCCGTGACACCATCACGGGCAACGCTGACGGTGACCACATCTGCATGTGTCCGGCTGCCCCGCGAGATCGCGAAGCCGCCTTCGATGGCAAAGCGCTCATGCGCTGCCGTAATGGACAGGGGCGACGCCATGGCTCAGGCCGCGCCGTAGATTTCAACCACCTTGTCCACCACCTTGGCCATGCCATAGCGCACGGGGTCGGTTGCGGGCAGGCCGTACTTGGCGGAAAGCTCGGCCAGATAGGCTTGAGCTTCTGCATCACCAAGGGCAGCCGTATTCACCGCAATGCCGATGCAGCGGATGTCCGGATTGGTCAGCTTGCCGCATTGGATCGTCAGGTCGATGACGTCCTGAATGGAGGGCAGGGGCGTCTGTACGCCGCGCATGGTGCGGCGGGTCGGCTCATGGCAGACGATGAAGGCGTCGGGCTGGGCGCCGTGCAGCAGGCCGAGCGTTACGCCCGAGAAGGACGGATGGAACAGGGAGCCCTGGCCCTCGATCACATCCCAGTGGCTTTCGTCCGCAGCCGGGGAAATCCACTCGACGGCGCCGGAGATGAAGTCGGCCACCACGGCATCGATTGCGACGCCGCGCCCGGAAATGAACACGCCTGTCTGGCCGGTTGCGCGGAAGTCGCAGTCATAGCCACGGGCGCGCATCTCCCGCTCCATGGCGAGTGCGGTGTACTTCTTGCCGACCGAGCAATCGGTGCCGACGGTGAGAATGCGCTTGCCAGTGCGCTTGCTGCCCTTGCCGGTGGCGAAGGCCATGTCGGAATGGCGCACGTCGAACAGCTGGCGGCCATTGCGCTCTGCGGCTTCCTTGATGGCCGGGATGGAGCCGAGGCGCACGTGCAGCCCGCTGGCCACATCCATGCCTGCGTCTAGCGCCTCTACAATGGACGCAACCCAGTGATCCGGCAGGCGTCCGCCTGCATTCACGGCGCCGACGATCATGGTCTTTGCGCCAGCCTTTGCTGCTGCGGGAATCGTCATGTCGGTCAGCCCGGCATCTGCCTGACAGCCCGGCAGCCGATTCTGGCCAATGCACCATTCGCGGCGCCAGTCGACCACGCCAAGCGCAGTCTTGGCCGCCAGAGCGTCCGGAACGTCGCCCAGGAACATCAGATAGGGGTTTGCAATATCCATTGTGTGATCCGCCTCTTCTGGTTGTTGACGGCCGTGCGTCTGGACGGCCTGCCTTTCTCTCAGGTATAGGGGTAGTCCTTCGAAGCGGCAAGGGGTTGCGTCAGAGCGCATGTCATTACAGGTTCAACTGCTCGCCCCCGGATGCTCGGCCACCCATGACGGGGAGACCGTGACCTTTGCCCTGTCCGGAGACTGGGTGATCCGGACGGCCATGGAAGCAGAGGCGATTGTCGAGGGCCTGTCGGACGAACAGGGGCAGGTCGAACTTGTCCTGGACCTGTCCAGTCTGCGTGCGCTCGATACCGCTGGCGCCTGGTTGATCCACAAGTTGCGCGGACGTATCGAATTTTCCGGCACACGCGTTCGTATCGAGGGGTTGCGCCCTGAACAGGCTGTCCTGCTGAATGAAGTGGATGCCCACCATCCGCCTCCGCCAGGCCACGAGCCGCGTCAGGGCATGCTGATCAGTCTGATGGAGACCACCGGAAAAGCCGTGGTCGAGGCCTGGCATGACTTCATTGCCATGCTGCACATCCTCGGTTCGCTCAGCGCTGTCGTGTTCACGGTGCTTTTCCAGCCCAAGCGCCTGCGCGGAATTGCCATCGCCGTTCAGTTCGACAAGTCCTGCATCGGGGCTGTGCCGATTGTTGCGCTGATGAGCTTCCTGATCGGGGCTATCATTGCGCAACAAGGCGGCTTTTACCTGAGGCAATTTGGCGCGGATCTTTTCGTCGTTGACCTGGCCGGTGTGCTGGTTCTGCGCGAGATTGGCGTTCTGCTCACGGCCATCATGGTCGCCGGCCGCTCTGGCTCGGCCTTCACAGCCGAACTAGGGTCAATGAAGATGCAGGAGGAAATCGACGCGCTGCAGGTTATTGGCCTGAGCGTGACGGAAGTCCTTATTCTGCCGCGTCTTCTGGCGCTGATGGCCGCTATGCCGGTGTTGACCTTTGTGGCCGATCTGGCGGCTCTGAGCGGTTCCGGGCTCGTCACCTGGTGGTACCTCGAAATTCCGCCTGCTGCCTATCTCAGCCGCCTGGAAGAGGCGGTGAACGTCCAGACCTTCGTCGTCGGCATGGTGAAGGCGCCTTTCATGGCGCTGATCATCGGCCTGATCGCCTGCGTGGAAGGCCTGAAAGTTGGCGGTTCTGCGGACTCCTTGGCCGCCACACCACCATGTCCGTGGTGAAGGCCATCTTCCTTGTGATCGTCGTTGATGGTCTTTTCGCCATCTTCTTTGCAGCCATCAACGTATAAGGGTGATGATGAGCGCCGCTGAAGCCCTTTCCCGGACACCGGACCCTGCGCGGGAGCGCGAGGTGATTCTGTCCGCGCGCGGCGTCACCGTCGGCTTTGGCAGCAAGGTGATCCTCGAGGGGCTCGACCTTGATGTCTACCGCGGCGAAGTTCTCGGCTTCGTGGGTGGCTCAGGCACGGGCAAGTCAGTGCTGATGCGCGCCATCCTTGGGCTCACCCCGCGCCGGAGCGGGCAGATTTCCGTTTTTGGCCAGGATCTCGACAGCGCCACGCCCGAAGAGCGCAACTGGATCGAGCGCCGCTGGGGCGTGCTGTTCCAGCAGGGGGCCTTGTTCTCCTCACTGACCGTGAAGCAGAACATTCAGGTGCCGATG
Organism: Pannonibacter phragmitetus; assembly: GCF_050510895.1. Lineage (GTDB taxonomy): Bacteria > Pseudomonadota > Alphaproteobacteria > Rhizobiales > Stappiaceae > Pannonibacter > Pannonibacter phragmitetus_B. Next base: position 1,095,843 of record NZ_JBNINT010000001.1, read on the forward strand.
CGCGAATACCTTGGGCTTTCCCAGCGGCTGATGGATGAATTTGCGTTTCTGAAGCTGGAATTGGTTGGCTTGCCCCGGGATGCGGCGGACAAGTATCCTTCGGAACTGTCCGGCGGTATGGTCAAGCGCGCAAGCCTCGCCCGTGCTTTGTCTCTGGATCCAGATCTGGTGTTTCTTGACGAGCCGACTTCCGGGCTTGATCCGATTGGTGCTGCGGCCTTTGACGGTTTGATTGCAAAGTTGCGTGAAACCTTGGGTCTGACCGTTTATATGGTGACACACGACCTTGATAGCCTGCATTCGATTTGCGACCGTATAGCGGTCTTGGGCGAGAAGAAAGTTCTGCTGGCCGGTACAGTGGATGACATGATGAAGAGTGAGCACCCTTGGGTGAAATCCTACTTCCGGGGCAAGCGTGCCCTGCGCAGGGTTTGAAAGGCAGCTGATGGAAACCCGTGCAAACTACGTCATGATCGGCGGCTTTGTTCTTGGCACGCTCGTAGCTGCGTTCCTGTTCATCTACTGGCTGGCTGCGGCTGCCGATTCCGGCAAGAGCGTCAACGTCAAGGTGGTCTTTCCCGGCCCGGTAACCGGCTTGCCCGTTGGCGGCCAGGTGCTGTTCAATGGCATCAAGGTGGGCGATGTCTCGGCGCTCGACTTTGACCCGCGTGATCCGCGCATCGTGATTGCCACAATCCGTGTCTCTCCCAACGCTCCTTTGCGCAAGGACGTGCGGGCGACCTTGGGCTTCCAGGGGCTGACCGGCGTAGCCTATGTCGACCTGAAGGGGGCTCCACCGAGACAGGACTTCTTCTTGGTGCGCTGAACGATGGCAAGGAACCGGTGATCTACGCCGACCGTTCCTTCTTTGATGATGTGCTCGAGAACGGCCGTGATGTCTTGCGGAAGGCGGACATTACGCTTGAGTCCATCAACGATGTGCTGCGCGAAAACCAGCCGGCGATTGCCTCCACCATCCGGAATGTGGAGACATTTTCTGCGGCGCTGGCCCAGAATTCCGATGGCGTGAAGGACTTCATGGCCTCCGTAGGCGAGGCAACGACGGCTTTCAGCTCTCTGTCTGGCAAGCTGGAAGGTCTGGTGATGCAGGGCGAGCGGATACTTGCCGCCGTGCCGGATGACAAGGTTGAGGAACTGGTGGCCAACATCACCGAGTTCTCGGATTCACTGAAGGCCGCAGGGCCAGAAATCCGCCAGATTATGGGCGATGCCAGCTCCGCTGTGGCCAACGTGCAGCAGTTCACCGAGCGGATGAACACCTCACTGGCGCAGGTCGAAGCGGTGGTCAATGCCGTGAATCCGGAAGAAGTGCAGCGTGTCGTGGCAGGCGCCGCAAGCCTTGGCGATGTGCTGTCCAACCGCTCTGCTGACATCGACGAGCTGATCCGCAGCACGACCAGCACGATGGCGCATGTGGATCAGGTGGCGCAGACGATCCGCAGCCGTGAGGAAGACATTGTTACGCTGATCGGCGATGCCCAGAAGCTGCTCGCCAGCCTGATCAAGACCGTGGATGACACCGGTGAGGTGGTCGCCGCGATCGATCCGGCGCGGGTGTCCTCAATTGTAGACGCGGTGGACCGGACGGTCAGCGCCATTGCAGGGCAGGGCAACGCCATCGCTGAGACGATTGCCTCGGCGCGCAATGCCGCCACCAATGTCGAGCGCATGTCGGCTGATCTGTCCGCCCGCTCGGATGACGTGAATCAGATTATTACCGACGCCAAGACGGTCGCCTCTAACCTCAACACCTCGTCCGAAAAGCTGAATGGCCTGATGGACAAGGTGAACAGCATGGTGGACGCTGATGGCGAAGGCCTGATCACCGAGGCGACAAAGGCGATGACGGCGATCCGCAAGGTGGCAGAGACCTTTGAAAGCCGTGCAGGCAGCATTGCTGACGGGCTGTCGAAATTTGCTTCGCAGGGCTCGGCTGATCTCGCGGCGACGCTGGGGCAGGTCAACCGCACTTTCATCACCCTGCAGAGGGCAATCGAGAATTTTGACCGTGCGCCGAACCGGGTGATTTTCGGCGGGGACGATGTGCCACGCTTCAATGGCGGGCAGCGGCGCTGAGACCGCTGCGGGCGGCATGACGCGGCATCTGCCGGATACTGCCGGGCAGATTGACGGATGACGCACTTACGAAATGGAGTCACGGCGTTGCGGCGCTGCGGCTTGGCAAGGAATGGCACAGGCCGGGAAGACTAAGGGCATGACCGACGCTGTAACGCTGATCAACCGCCGCCGTGCATTGACGCTTCTGGGTCTTGGAACCCTGGCGGCAGGCCTGTCTGCCTGTGCCTCCACTGCTCCCAATGCGCTCTATGGCATTGAGGCCCCGGCGGCTGCTTCTGCCGCGGAAGGGGCACGCAAGCCCGTGCAGGTGCTAGTGGCTGCGCCGAAGGCGCTGCAAGCGCTCGACAGCAGCAACATCGCCGTGGTGCAGCAGGGGCCGGTCTACAGCTATTTGCCGCAGGTCGCCTGGGCCGACCAGCTTGGCAATGTGGTGCAGACCGGGCTGGTGCGGACGCTGGAGAACACCCGCCGCCTGCGCGGCGTCGGCATGCCAGGGGATGGTCTGCTGATCGATTACCAGCTCCAGACCGAAATCCGTTCCTTTGAACTGAACGTCGCCGGCAGTGCGCGCGGCGTCGTGGAAATTGCCGCGCGGCTTGTGAACGACCGCAACGGCCGGACGGTGGACAGCATGGTCTTCCGTGCAGAAGTGGCCTCTGGCGGCCAGTCTGCCGATCAGGCCGTACGCGCCATGAACACAGCCGCAGGGCAAGTCTTTGCCGAACTGGCGGCCTGGGTCATTTCCAAGGTCTGAGCCGAGCCACGTCTGTAGCAGGGCGCGGGTAAACCGCACTGAGACACCCCGGGCTAGGGCAGTGCGGGCTGGGGGCCGCTCGTTTTCAGAGAGAGACGGCTGTCCGTTGCCGTACGGCAGGCTCCCGGCCGCAGCAAGCCTTTGCGTCCTGCCGCCATCATGCTGCTCTGCGAACGAGCGCATCTGGTTCAAAGGTTGGGGCAGGGGCTGGTGAGAGCAGGAAACCGTGCCCTCCTCACAGGTCCCGGCACAAGGCCGGGACGGCGGAGAGAGTTTGGCTCCTATCGAAGAAGACTCCACGCACTCTGCCTGAAATCACCGCGCACTCCCTGAACATCCCCACCGCGCCGTCCCGGCCTTGCGCCGGGATCTGTAAGGCATTTGCTGCCTGTTGGTCCGGCCGCCATCCTTGCGATTCTGGCTGCATTCCGGATGCCATCGAGTCGGCATTCCGAAACAACAGGCGGGTGACAAACGTCTTTAGGCACCGGATGGCGGAAGGCAGGAACCCGCCGCTGCAAACGAAAAAAACCCGCAGGATCGCTCCGGCGGGCTTTTTGTTTCAGGTCAGCCTGCCTCAGTCGAGGCGGCCGCTGGCATGGGCCAGCATGGTGTAGACCTTGCCCGTGTCCGAGGTCAGGTAGGTCTGACCCAGCATGTTGTCACGGTCATTGCGCGAGACCTGCGTGAGAAGCTGCTCGAAATCGGCGATGTACCGGTCAACCGCTGTGCGGAATTCCGGATCACGGCCGTATTTCTGGCGGATCTCGTCGAAGGTCTGCTGGCCCTGCAGGGTGTAGAGACGGCGCGTGAACACATGCCGCTCGCCTCGCTTATAGCGGTCCCACAGGTCGATGAAGGTCTCATGATCGATGGCCCGGGCGATGTCCATGGACAGCGAGTTCAGGCTTTCGACCATGTGCAGCGGGCTGCGCGGCGCCTTGCCACCGGTGTCTTCATCACGCGAGGCACGGCGCAGCAGATCGCTTACCCAGCCCTTGCCGCTTCCAGCTTCCGGTGCCTGCTCGGGGGCAGGGGCGGTTGCGGGGCGGCGGGGTGCTGCAGGGCGCGGTTCCGGCTCACTGCGCGGGGCAGGGGCGGCCGGACGGCTCGGGGCGCTGTAGCTGGCAGCCGGGGCAGCGCTGGCTGCAACGGCGCGCTCTTGCGGGCGTGAGATATCCAGCGCGTTGGACTGGCGGGCCACGATGTCCGACAGCTCGCTGAGCGCACGGATCTGCTCGTTGACGACCTTGCGCAGGGCTGCAGACGACTCTTCTGCCTCTTCCGGCAGGTTGAGAACGCCCTGCTTCAGCTCCTGACGGGTTGCCTCCAGCTCGCGGTGCACCTCGCGGGCAACGTCCCGCATGCGGGTTGCTGCTTCGCCGAACCGCTCCTGTGCTTCCGTCACGGTGCGGCTCATTTCCGTCATGATCTCGTCCTGCACGGCGCGGATCGCATCGCGGGCGCGCTGGCCTTCCATGCCTGCGGTGAGGCGCATGGATTCGAACTGCTCAGCAACTTGACGCGAGGCAGCTTCGGCAGCGGCCGAGAGCATGGTGGCGGCTTCGCGGGCCCGGTCATCTGCCGAGTCCAGCGTTTCCGTCAGCGTGCTGGTGAAGGTGCGCATCAGCGTGTCGACCGTTTCGGTCTTTGCCAGCAGCGTGTCGGCCACCTGTTCAATGGCGGTCTTGCGCTCGGCTACACGGCCCTCCACCAGACGGTTCGTCTCCTCAAGGTGACGGGCCGCACTGATGAGATCCTGGCTCTGCTGGTCGAAGCGGGTCGACAGGGCCTTGATATCGGCCAGAACCGTGGTCGAGATATCCCGCAGCGCGCCAACCTGACCATCGATGAGGCCGGTGGAGGAGCTGGTCTCTGCGACGGCACGGTCCACGGCGGAACGGAACTCGCTCGCACGGCGGGCAAGGTTCGTTTCCACGTCCGAAAGGTTCTGACCGGCATCGGTCATCACCTGGTGCAGTGTGCTGTTCGAGGTGTCGAGACGGTCCAGGATGGCCGAAACGTCGGCTTCCAGACGCAGCTTGGTCTCTTCCAGCACGTTGACAGCACGGTTGCTGCGCTCGTCGAGGCCGTTGATGATGCGGTCGCCCGCTTCCACCAGCGAACGGGTCGCCTCAAGGCCACGCTGAGCAAAGCTCTCGGTGACGTCGCGGCCCTTGACGGAGATGGCGTCAAGGATGGCGCGGTGGATCTCGGACACACGGCCGGTGAGTTCATTGGCGCGGGTCTCAATGGCGGCAACCAGCTGGTTACCGTCTTCGCCCACCAGCTTGGTGAACTCGGCGCTCTGCGAGGAGAAGGCCTCGTTGAGGGCAGCGGCCTTTTCGAGCATTTCCTGTGCAACGGCGTGGCCGCGCTGCGACAGCAGCTCAGCAGCCTGCTGCACGGCACCGCTGACGCGGCTGCGCACCGAATCCGCCTCGCCGGAGATGAGATTGCGCATCTCTTCCACGGTGCGGGTGAGGGTGACGCGGGCGTGCTCGCTCTCGGCGTTGAGGTTGCCGGAGATTTCCGCAATCGTGCGGGCGAGGTCGCCGCGCACCTTGTCACTTTCGCCGGTCAGCGAACCGGAGAATTCGGCCAGCGTGCTGACGTAGAGCGTGCGGGCCTTTTCGCTTTCCACGGCCATGGAGCGGGCAGCTTCGGCAACGGCGCTGAGCACCATGTTGCGGATACGCTCGCCTTCGCCGGAGAGAGAGCCGGTGGCAACGGTCATCGCGCCGGTAACGCTCTCGGCTGCCTTCTGGCTTTCGCCTTCCAGCACGCCGCGGACTTCACCAACGGCGCTGAGCACCATATCGCGGATGCGCTCGCCTTCGCCGGAGAGCGAACCTGTGGCCAGAGCCATGGCGCTGGTGACTGTTTCGGCAGCCCGCTGGCTTTCGCCAACAAGCACGCCACGGGCCTCGCCCACGGCGCCTAGCACCAGCTGGCGCAGGCGGTCGCCTTCACCAGTCAGCTTGCCGGTGACGTCGGAGAAGGTCGTGCTGACCGTCTCGACGGTGCGGCTGCGCTCTTCGGAGAGGGCGGAAGCGGCCTGCGTGACGGCATCGAGCACCATCTCGCGAACACGGGTGCTTTCGCCGCTCAGCGTCGAGGTGGCATCCTGCATGGCTTCGGTCAGCACCAGACGGGCGCGCTCGGTCTCCGACGACAGGGTGCCGGAGATGGAGGACAGACGGTCAGTCAGAACCGTTTCCAGCTGGCTGGCGCGGGTGTCGAGGGTCTCGGCCACTTCGAACACCTTGGCGCCAAGCGACACGTTGATTTCCGCGATCCGCTCGGAGAGGGACTCGGTCAGTTCCGCACTTTGGCGGGCGAGAACGGAGCCTGCCTCGTCCAGACGGCTGTCGAGGGCCTGCGCCATCTCGGTCTGGCCATCGACGAAGGCCTTCGCGATCTCGCGGGTGCGGGCAATCAGGGTTTCGCTGATCTGGCGGGCACGGTTGTCGAGCGTCTGGTCGATCCGTTCGGTGCCGGCAATCATGCTCTGGGCCAGATGCTCGGCCTTTTCAGAGATGGCTTCGGCAGCCTGGTCCACGCGCTCGCCGATGAGGCGGCCCACATTGTCAGCCTTGTCAGCAAGCGACTCGCCGGCGGTTTCCACACGGCGTGCAAGCTCGAAGGTGATCGCGTCGGAGCGGTCGGCCAGAACATCGGCAATGGTGCGCGACTTCTGTTCCAGCGTTTCGCTGAGCAGTTCCGTGCGCGAGTTGATCGCATCGGACAACATGACCGTGCGGGTTTCCAGCGCAGCTTCAAAGGCGGCCGTACGCTGTTCCAGCGTCAGATCCAGGCTGTTGATGCGGCTGTCGAGCGAGGCATCCAGGCCGCTGGCGCGGATTTCAAACGTCTGGTCAAGACGGTTGATGCTGTCACCCAGTGCCGTGTCCAGCGTGGTGATACGGCTGTCGAAGGTCGTGTCCAGACGGCCGAGACGGCTGTCAAGAGCAGCGTCAAGGCTGCTGGCCCGTGCCTCGAAGGTCTGGTCGAAGCGATTGATGTTGTCGCTGAGGGTTGCCTCCAGCCCGCCAATGCGTGCCTCGAAGGTCTGGTCGATACGGCTGATGCGGCTGTCGAGGGCCAGATCGAGGCCGCCGACGCGGTGCTCGAAGGTCTGATCGAGAGTTTCCAGACGGCTGTCGAGGGTCTGCGCCAGTACGGTGGAACGGCTGTCGAAGCTCTCGACGAGCTGCGAGCCGCGCTCGGTGACGATCTTTTCCAGCTCGGTGAGGTGGGTCGCAAGACCTTCCTGCAGAGCCTGACCGCGCAGTTCCATGGTTTCGGCAATGCGGTCGCCGACAGAGCCGATATCGGCGCTGACGCGCTCGCCGCGGGTGCCGATGAGGCGGGCGAGTTCGGTGCCGGTCTCGGCCAGCTTCTGGGCGAGTTCCGTTGTGCGCTGGCCGAGAGAGCTGGAGATTTCGGAAGAGGCTGCCTGCAGTGTCTCGCGGAAGCCGATGGTCTGGCTCTCGATGAGCAGGGCCATTTCCGTGCCACGTGCGCCAAGGCGGGTGTCGAGTTCGGCACCATGCACGGTGATGGCCGTCTCGATACGCTCGCTGATGGAACCAAGGCGGTCCGCCAGATCGCCGCCTCGGCCGGTAATGGTCTCGGCAAGGCTGGAAGACGTGGCATCGAGCTTGGAGGCGATTTCGCCGCCGCGCAGCGACAGGTCCACGACGATGGATTCACCCGTGCCACGCAGGATCTCGGCGACCTCGGAGCTGCGCTCGGCGAGGGTCTCGACGATTTCGGCGCCCTTGATGGAGATGGCGTCGGTGACGGCCTGGCCACGTTCGGTGATGCTGCTGACCACACGCTCGCCGGTGTCGCTGAGCGAAGCATCCAGCTGCGACACGCGGGTGTCGACGGTGGTGATGAGCTCGTCGGTGCGGGCAGAGATGGTGTCGATCAGGCGGCCCGAGGTGAGGGACAGGGTTGCATTGATCTCTTCACCACGCAGGGCAATGGTCTCGCCAACGGTGTTGCCGGTACGCTCCAGCGCCTCGGTGAATTCCTGGGTGCGCTGGGTGAGGGTGGTGGTGATTTCGCCGCCGCGCACGTCCAGCGTCTCGACGAAGTTGCTGGCCGTCTCGGCAAAGCGGTCGTTGACCTCCTTGCCGCGGGTGGTCAGCGTCTCCCACATATCGTTGCCGGTGCGCGACAGGTTGTCGACCAGCTCGCTGCCGGAAGAGGTGAGGCGGGCCACGTAGTCGCCGGCGCGGTCGGTGAGAGCGTCGACCAGTTCGGAACCAGAGGCGTTGAGCGAGGAGCTGAGTGCGTCGATGCGGCTGTCGACAGAGCTGGTCAGCTCATTGATGCGGTCTTCCACGGCGCCAACAAGACGGGAGGTGGCCGTCTCGACGGTGCGTGCGATTTCCTCGGAGGTGGCGGACAGCTGGCCGGCAAAGCTCTCGTGGGCGCCGGAAATGGAATCGCGCACCCGGTCGGCATTGGCGAGAATGGCCTCGCGCTGGCTGACCAGTTCCTCGATGAGGGCGCGGATCTTCAGCTCATTGTCGTTGTAGGAGCGCTCGAGCGAGGAAACTTCGTTATGGACGAGGACTTCCAGTTCGCTGGCGCGGGCAATGGCACGCTCGATGCCGTCGCCCATTGCCGCAACTTCGCGGCGGATGGCCTGGCCGACGGACAGAACCGATTCCTTGGCCATGTCTTCCGGCTCTGCGAGGCGCAGGGCAACTTCCGTCATGCCACGGGCGACGATGCGCATTTCCTGCGCACGCCAGATCATCATGGCCATGACCCAGAAGAACAGGATCGGCACAGCGATGGCGACGCCTGCAAGCACCAGTCCGGGGGCGGCGGAAAGGCCCGCGCCGTTGGACAGGGCTTCAATCTGCGCACCGAAGCTGGAGATGGTGAGGAGTGATCCGATGGCGCCCCACAGAACGCTCAGCACCAGCGCAACCCAGAAGGGGCTGCCGAAGGGCGGCGCTGCAGGGCGAAGATCAGGTTGCCGATGGTGCGGCGGTCGTCATTGGCCGCAGGCGGCCGTCCGCCGCGTCCCCGGCCACGGCGTCCTTCGCCGGACGCAGTGTTGTCTGCTGCATCGGCAGATCCGCTGCCCGGTCTTTCGGCGCGTGCCGCTTCGCCAAGGGCCGCACGGGCCCCGTCTTCGCTGCCCGCTGCCGTTGCAGGGCCACCGAAGTCAAGCTTCAGCGCCTCTTCAACTGCCGACAGTGCCGCTTCCGCCGGGTCTTTCACCTTCGGGGGATTTGCCATCTGGATCGCCTCACATCCGAACTCATTACAAATCGGAGGCCTGAGCCACCGAGCACTTTTTCCCGCGCCGTTCCGGGTCCGCCTCCGCCTCGATTCTGAAGCAGAAACCGTCCGCCGCTTGGACGTGGCAGAACAGGGTGCCGCCGCATCGGCTGCCTGACGCTGAGTCAGGCGGCCTTTTCCCCATCTTGCCGCATCAGACAACGTAATGGCACAATCTACGTTAAGGAACAAGAAACGCCATTGTGAGTCAGCCTGCCGGAGGTGGTGAAGCCATGAGCCAACGCAACGTAAGATCGTCGTCCTCCGGCCCTTCAGACCACGACGGATCCAAGGCAGCCGGTGCGAAAAAGCCCACTGCGGCACAGCTCAAGTGGCTTGCCAGAGGCTTGGCGCAGGCCGGTGGAAAACTTCCACTTTTTGACGATGAGGGCCGCTCTGTTCCTGCCGCAACGATCCGTGCGTGTATGGCGGCAGGCTGGGCAGAACCTTGGTTTTCCAACCCAATCAAGCCCGATTGGCTCGTCTGCCGGCTGACGGATGCAGGGCGCAAGGCCGTTCTGTCAGCTTCCGGAAAATAACCTCAGCCAGCCTTCCATGCCTGTTCCGGAGCGCTGTTTCACATTGTGGAAGCGGCTATGATGAAGGCTTGCCTGCGCTATCCCCTAAAATTCGTTTATCCTTGTTAACCAAAGATTCACTTTGTTGAGGAGAGAGGCGGATTGGCAACGGTTTGAACTGGGGATCTTAACCTCACCTTTGCGGACAGGCTGGCATTCATTCGGGTAACAAACCTGATGAAGCCGGGCCGCGCCCCGGCAAGTGCATGAGTAAACGGGGTAGCTGGAATGGCGAATATGGCCAGCAAGGGCAGCACGGACCGCTTTGTCCGTCATGGGGGGCATGCTCCGATCGATCTTGCGCAGCTTGCAACGAATACCCTTGGAAACCGGGAACTCCAGCAGGAGGTTCTCAAGCTTTTCCTTGCCCGCTCAAAGACGCTGATCAGCGAGCTCTCCGACGCCGATGACCGCCAGCATCAGGCCGATCTGGTGCACAGCCTCAAGGGCTCGGCACGCGGCATCGGTGCTCTGCGGCTGGCTGATGTCTGCGATACGGTGGAGGAGGAGCTGCGCGAAGGCAGTTCGCCTGCCTTCCTGACGCTTGTCAGTCTCGTGGGCGAGACGAACGATTTCATCCGCGAACTGATTGAGGGCTGAAGCTCTTTTGCCGCGTGCGCGGTTCTTGACCTTTGCGTCCGAACCTTTATGTCGGGTAGGTCAATTTTCTCCCCGCAGGATGGACGCTATCATCATGCCGAAAATCACATTCATCACCGCTGACGGTGCCCGTCATGATGTGGAGGCCGCAAATGGTGCCACTGTCATGGAGAGCGCCATCAAGCACATGGTCCCCGGCATCGAGGCCGAATGCGGCGGCGCCTGCGCCTGTGCGACGTGCCATGTCTACGTGGACGAGGAGTGGTCCGGCCGTGCCGGCTCCCGGACCCGATGGAAGAAGACATGCTGGACTTCGCCTATGACGTGAAGCACAACTCACGCCTGTCCTGTCAGATCAAGATGACCGATGACCTCGATGGCATCGTGGTGCATGTCCCGGAGCGGCAGGCCTGAGGCCTGCCCGGAAACGGGAACGCTGCGGCAGGCCTGAGGCCTGCCCGGAAACGGGAACGCTGCGGCAGGCCTGAGGCCTGCCCGGAAACGGGAATGCTGCGGCAGGCCTGAGGCCTGCCGTTTTGTTTATGTCCTTCGGCCCTGCCATCGTCATCCCGGACGCGCCCCGGCTCACCGGTCCCGGCTCTTCGCTTCGCTGAGTCCGCGATGACGATTGAGGGGTTTTCGCAATTTTGCCGCCTGATTGACCTGCAGCCTCAAATAGCTCTCACTCCGCCGGGCGCAGTGTACGCCGCCAGGGGAAGTCCACTTCGTTGCCGGCATCCGGGGCGAGCGGGATGAGGCGGGACAGGGCCAGGCTGATCAGTGCCATTGTGGCCCCTGCCAGGAAAACCGCTGCCGGAGAGAGTAGCCACAACAGCCCGAAAACCACGGGAATGAAAACCGCAGCGATGTGGTTGATCGTGAAGGCAACGCCCGCAGTGGGGGCGATGTCGGCCGGGTCCGCGATTTTCTGGAAGTAGGTGCGCATGGCAATGGCGATGGCGAAGAACATGTGGTCGATCACATAAAGGCCCGCCGCCACATGGGGATTGCTGACGAAGGCATAGCCCACAAAGACACAGAAGAGGCCGGAATATTCGATCGCCAGCGACCGGCGCTCGCCAATGCGCACGATCATGGCGCCGATCTTCGGTGCGATCAGCATGTTGATCAGGCCGTTGATCAGGAAAAGGCCTGCCACCTCATGCACGTCATAGCCGAAGCGCTCCACCATCAGGAAACCGGCGAAGACGGTGAAGATCTGCCGCCGTGCACCGGCCATGAAGGTGAGGGCGTAGTAGAGCCAGTAGCGCTTGCGAAGCACTAGCTTCTTGTGCTGCGGCACGCCCTCCCGGAAACGCGGGAAGATAATGAGAAGTGCGGCAAGAGCGACGAAGGTGGTGAGGCCGGAGATCAGAAAGACCGTGGTGAAGCTGAGCTCAAAAGCCTTCCAGCCCACGAGGATCAGAGAATAGGCAATGAGCTGGGCAAAGGCGCCTACCGCCAGGATCTTGCCCATGCCGGCCGCAGCCGTCGCTTTGGGCAGCCATTGTAACGACAGCGACTGGGCCATCGTCTCATAATAATGAAAGCCCACCGACATGATGAAGGTCGTCAGGTAGAAGCCCATGGCTGACGGGAAATAGCCGGTCGCCGCGACGCCGAGCCCGAGAAAGGCGAGGGAGACATAGGCCAGCGTCTGCTCGCGCATGACCAGCAGCAGGTAGACCGCGGTGAAGGCCAGAAAGCCCGGGATCTCGCGGATCGACTGTTGAATGCCGATTTCGCGTCCGCTGAACGCCAGTTCGTGCACGGCGAAATTGTTGACGAGGTTCCACCATCCGGCAAAGGACAGCTGCATCGCCCCGGCCATGAGCATCAGCAGCATCAGCGGCGAGCGCCAGCCGGTGGAAGCGGTCATCGGATCTGCGGTTTTCGTAAAGAAGCTCATGATCGGCCATGCCAGTAAGAAAGGGACATCGCGCTCCCGCGTGCAGCAGCGGAGCTGGTGTTTTCACAAGGCACAGATCCGGGGGCGGTGCGCAAGGTCAGCAAAGGCAGGAACCATGTATTCGGCGCAACAAGCCTGCTTGTCCCTGTCAGGTGCCGCAAGGTGGCATTTCATCGAAAAGCTTTGAAAGCTCTTGATCTTTCTCAACGCCAAAAGCTGAGCCGGCAGGCAAGCTTCTCCTGGCTCAATGAGAAACAAAGAGGAGATGTGCCATGTTCGATACCATTCTGGTCCCGATTGACCCGGCTGAACCGAAGTTTTCCGCTCCGGCCCTTGAGGCGGCCGCACGCTTTGCCAATGACTATGGCAGCAAGGTCCGGCTCGTTGCGGTTCTGGCGCAGACGCAAGGCTTCATTGCCAGCTATCTGCCGGAAGATTTCGAGAGCAAGGCCATGGCTGAAACCCGTGCGATGCTTGAGGATCTGGCCAAGGGCATGGGGCTGGCAGACGGGCGTGTATCGGGCGTGGTGCGTAGCGGCAGTGTCTATCATGAGATCATCGAGGAAGCGCGTTTCATCAAGGCTGGCCTCATCGTGATGGAGTCCCATCACCCGGGCCTTGCCACCTATCTCATCGGCTCCAACGCCGCCCACGTTGTCCGCCACGCTCCCTGCTCGGTGCTGGTGCTGCGCCCTGAGAAGTAAAGTTCAGGCCGTGAACGGGCGTTTTCCGCATTTGCCGGAAAGCGCCCTTACCTTGCCAGATCGCGCATGGCGTCCGTCAGGCCTTCAAGGGTCATGGGATACATGCGCCCGCCCATCAGTTCACGCATCATGCGGATGGAATGGGTGTAGTCCCAATGGGCTTCGGGCACCGGATTGAGCCATGCCGCACGGCTGTAGAGGCCGGTGATCCGCTGCATCCAGACGGCGCCTGCTTCCTCGTTCCAGTGCTCGACTGATCCGCCGGGATAGGCGATTTCATAGGGGCTCATCGAGGCGTCTCCGACGAAGATCACCTTGTAGTCTGCCGGGTACTTGTGCAGCACGTCCATCGTGGACATGCGCTCGGAATGGCGGCGGCGGTTTTCCTTCCACACATGCTCGTAGAGGCAATTGTGGAAGTAGAAATGCTCCATCACCTTGAATTCTGACCGGGCAGCGGAAAACAGCTCCTCGCAGATGCTGATGTGGTCGTCCATTGAGCCGCCGATGTCGAAGAACAGCAGCACCTTCACCGCGTTGCGCCGCTCTGGCCGCATCTTCACGTCGAGCAGGCCCTTGTGGGCAGTCGCGCGGATGGTACCGTCAAGATCCAGTTCGTCGGCGGCGCCCGTGCGCGCGAAACGGCGCAGGCGTTTCAGTGCCACCTTGATGTTGCGGGTGCCCAGTTCAACCGTATCGTCAAGATCCTTGAACTCGCGCTTGTCCCACACCTTGACAGCGCGCCGGTGGCGGCTTTCGGCCTGGCCGATACGGATGCCTTCCGGATTGTAGCCATAGGCGCCGAAAGGGGAGGTGCCAGCCGTGCCGATCCACTTGTTGCCACCCTGATGGCGCTCCTTCTGCTCTTCGAGCCGCTGCTTCAGCGTCTCCATCAGCTTGTCGAAGCCGCCAAGGCTTTCGATCAGCGCCTTTTCCTCTTCGGTGAGATGCTTTTCAGCGAGCTTGCGCAGCCATTCCTCGGGAATGTCCGCCTGCGGCGCATCTGAAAGGAGATCAAGGCCCTTGAAGACCTGCGAGAAGATGCGGTCGAAGCGGTCGAGATTGCTCTCGTCTTTCACCAGCGCAGACCGGGCAAGATAGTAGAAATCCTCGACCCTGCGCCCAGCCAGATCAAGCTCCAGCGCGCGCATCAGGTCGAGATATTCCCGCAAGGAAACCGGCACACCGGCGCTTTTCAGCTCAGAGAAGAACGTGATGAACATGGCCAGAGGTTAGGCCCGTCCATCACGCCTGTCGAGATTGCTTTTGCCTTAGCCCGTGCGGCGCTTGAGCAATTTCAAGGCGTGATGCGTCAGCATCGAAAGCCTTGGCATTATTCGCCGGATTTCATTTCCGGATGCAGTGTCTTGCCAAGCACATGGCTGTCGTGGCGGATGACATGGTGTGCCGCCCCCACGATCAACGGGTCCGGTTCGCCGACGAGATGGGTGTCCTTGTCCGGATAGGGCAGGGAGTGGAGGAAATGCTCCATGCAGTTCAGCCGGGCGCGTTTCTTGTCGTCGGACTTGATGATGGTCCAGGGCGCGTCAGCGGTGTCGGTGTAGAAGAACATCGCCTCCTTGGCCTCGGTGTAGTCGTCCCACTTGTCGAGAGAGGCAATATCGATGGGCGACAGCTTCCACTGCTTCAACGGGTCAGTCTGGCGCTCCATGAAGCGGCGGCGCTGCTCATCACGGCTCACGGAGAACCAGTATTTGAACAGGTGGATGCCATCGCGCACCATCATGCGCTCGATTTCCGGGCATTGCCGCATGAATTCCAGATACTGGCTGGCGCTGCAAAAGCCCATGACGCGTTCGACACCTGCCCTGTTGTACCAGGACCGGTCAAACAGCACCATTTCCCCGCCTGAGGGCAGGTGATTGATGTAGCGCTGGAAATACCACTGCGTGACCTCCTGCTCGGTCGGCTTCTGCAGGGCGACGACCGTGGCGCCGCGTGGGTTCAGGTGTTCCATGAAGCGCTTGATCGTACCGCCCTTACCGGCTGCGTCGCGGCCTTCAAACAGGATGACCACGCGCTGTCCGGTTTCCTTGATCCAGCGCTGTGCCTTCAGCAACTCGGCCTGAAGCTTGGCCTTGCGCTGCTCATAGGGCGCCCGGCGCATGGGGCTGGCATAGGGATACTTGCCGCTTTCAAACAGCTCGTGGATTGCTGCCGGGTCATGACGCAGTTCGGCCAGCGTCTTGCGCGGTCTGGCGGCAATCGGGGCAGAGGTTAGCTCAGGGGCTGCTTCCTGTGCTGTCACAGGTTCTGTCCCCGGCTGGGGTGCGGCTACGGCCTCCGATGGTGTATCTGCAACGGCGGAAGGGGTTGCCTCAGCACTGTCCGCCGTGACTGGGAGAACTGCATCGGCGGCAGGTGCCGTGCGAGTGCCACGCGGCTTGCGGGTTACAGTGCGATCGTCCATGGGCTTGCCTCCTCAGCCATTTCAACCGAAGCAGGCTAACAGAAGCTTCCTGTGATGCCTTGACCGGGATCAAGGGGAGAGCGCGAGGCGGCGCCGGAGGTTCTTGCCCGATTGGTCACTCGGCCTTGCCATCCTTGATCTCTCCGCTGCTGCTGCGTGTCAATTCGGACAGGAAATCCGAAATGCGCGGGCCGCGCTGGCCGATAAAGGGGGCGGGGCGGCAGACGTCTGTTGCCGCAACGCCGATGCGGGCGGTCAGCAGACCGTTGATGACGCCTTCGCCCAGCCGCGCCGAAAGCTTGGCCGCAAGGCCGTGTCCCAGCACCTGCGAGACGAGGCTGTCGCCTGCGGCCATGCCGCCGGTGACGGCGAGATGTGTGCCCACCTGCCTGGCAAGACGCAGGAAGCCCGCCGTCCCCGGCCGCCCGCCATAGAGCGCCGAAAGGCGGCGGATGATGCGGATGTTCTCCGAGAGCACGACCACCAGATCGAGTGCAGCACGCGGGCTGACTGCGGTGATGACGGAGACGCGCTTGGCGCTGTCGCTGACGATGCGCCGGGCAGTGGCGTCCAGCGGTGCCAGGATCTCGCGTTCAGCCAGTACCACCAGGTCGCGCCCGTCGATGACCTCGGCCATATGTGCCTTCAGCGCGGTGCGGCCACGGGCTGTCTCGGGCCGGTCCTTATAGAGCTCGATCAGGTCTGTCAGCGCGGCACGGGCGGTCTTGGCGTCATCGGCCTCTGCCGCGTCTGCAAGTGCCTGCCGCAGGTGCGTGATGCGGGACAGGCGCATCAGGCCGATGACTTCCCGCACGGCCAGCCCAAGAAAACCAAGGACCGCAAGGCCGGTGAGGGCGAGGCCCATCCAGCCGAGCCAGTCCGTGCGCGCAAACAGATCGCGGATCAGCGCATCCACCGACAGGCCGAGGGCGAGCATGGCGAGGCCAAGAAGGCCGCCCGCCAGCCAGCGGCCAAAGCGCAAGGGGCGGAGCGAGGCTCTGCAGGAAGCAGTGCATCTTCCTCAGGCTCGCCGCTGGGCACGATGCGGGCCTCGTTGCGCAGGGGCGCGCCGAGCGAACCGTCGTCAAAGCGCACCCGCTCGTCATCAAGGCGGAAGGCCGTGGGGCGGCGGGGCTTGCGGATCTCCTCGCTCATGCGATGCGGTCTCCGATCAGGAAGTTGAGCGCCCGGTCCAGCCGGATGTGGGGCAGGGACAGCGTCAGCCCTTCGGCAGTTCGCTCCAGATGCGGCGGGCGGAAGCGCACGAAGCGCAAACCCTCTTCATGTGATGAATCAAGGCATGCACGTGGTTCATGTTCTGATTCAGATTCAAGGCTCTGAACCCTTGCAGACTTTGATTCAAGTGATTGGAAAAGTGATTCCGGATCTTCTGGTAAGTCACCGGGAAACATAGCTATTTCGGTCCTGCCGTCGAAGCTCTCGCCGTTGACGCGCTCACCCGGCAGAGGAGTGCCAAGAATGGCGGGAAGCTCTTCGCCTGCATGGCGTACGGAGGCTTCACGGGTCGCTCTGACGGCTGCGAGCGCCAGCACATCCACCTCGGCACCGCTGAACTCGGCATGTTCGATGCCCCGCGTTACCAGCCGTTTCAGGATGGCTTCCAGCCTGTCATGGTCATCCCGGTGCAGGTGGTCGGCCTTGGTGGCGGCAAAGAGGATGCGGTCGATCCGGCGGGTCAGGATCGAGGCCAGCCAGCTTGCTTTGCCCGGGCGGAAGGAGGTGAGCACCTGTCCCAGCGCCGTCTCCAGATCGCGCAGTGCCTCAGGTCCGGCGTTCAGCGCCTGCAGCGCGTCCACCAGCACGATCTGCCGGTCGAGGCGGGCGAAGTGCTCGCGGAAAAAGGGCCGGACGACATGCTTGCGGTAGGCCTCGTAGCGCCGCTCCATCATGGCCCAGAGCGAGCCTACTGGTGCCTGCCCGCTCTGCGGGAGAGCGAGCGGAGCAAAGGTGAGGGCGGGCGAGCCATCGAGATCGCCCGGCATGAGGAACCTGCCTGGCGGCAGCATGGAGAGAGCGTGCTCTTCTGCCCGGCAGCCTGCCAGGTAGGCGGTGAAGGCCTTGGCCAGCGCCCGTGCATCGCTTTCGCTTTCAGGTGCAGCTGGATCGTGCCGTGCCAGCTCCGAAAGATAAGGGGAGGCTACGGACGCACGGGCAGGAGAGTGTGCCAGCGCCAGCGCTTCGGCGCTGAACTGACGGTAGTCCTTGACCAGCAGCGGCAGATCCAGAAGCCACTCGCCGGGATAATCGATGATGTCGAGATGCAGCTTGCCGCGCCCGAGCTTGCGGGCGAGGAAGGAGGCCGATTCATATTCGATGGTCAGGCGCAGTTCGGAGACCTGCCGGGTGGACTGGGGCCAGATACGCTCCTTTACCAGTGCATCCACATGCGCCTCATAATCGAAGCGTGGCACGGCATCGTCCGGCTGTGGTTGCAGGGATACGCGGGTGATGCGCCGCCCTGCTGCGGCATCGAACAGCGGCAGGCGCCCGCCATGGAGCAGATTGTGAACGAGCGCGGTGATGAACACGGTCTTGCCGGCTCTCGCAAGGCCGGTGACGCCCAGCCGCAAGGTGGGAACACCAAGGCCGGATGCGCTCTCGGCAAGGTTCTCAAGCGCCAGCAGCGCCTCATCGGCAAGGGAAGAGAGTTTCATGTCGGTCCTGTGTCTCCGGCCCTTCATATGGGAAGGCCGGAGACCTTGCGCAAATGCACCAGAGAGCGGATCACTCCGGCAGAAGGCGAGGTTGAATGAAATTCTGCAAGGTGCAGCTCAGGGGCAGAAGGCCCGGCCAGGCGGCGGCAGGGCTGTCCAGCACCGCCAGGGCTCCGGTCGGGAACTTTGTCTCCAGAGCCGCCCAGCCAATGCCTGAGCCGGGAATGGCCAGTTCGCAGGCCGTATCATGGGTGGCCGGATTATGTGCGATCAGCATGAGCGTCTTGGCATCTCCACCTTCCTCGCGCAGGAAACTGATGTAATCGAGATCGCTGTCGTCATAGATCCGCCGGGAGAGGCGGATTTCTGATTCATGGCCCAGTACAGGCAGCAGCGCTGCAAGTGTCATGCGGGTGCGTAAGGCTGTGGAGCAGAGGATCAGATCAGGCCTGAGGCCTTCCTTCTCTATCCAGCGGGCCATCCGCCGTGCGGCGTCCTCGCCGCGGGCATTCAGCGGTCTGTCATGATCGGAAAGGCCCGGCGTGCTCCAGTCGGACTTGGCATGGCGTAGAAGCAAAAGTCGCGGCAAGGGCGTGTCTCCGGTTGGCGTTTGTCGCAGCCATCCTGAGGCGTGTTGCGCCCTCTGGCAAGGCAACCCTGTGGTTCCACGTAGGGAATCAGTTCTGTTGCTTCAGCATCTCGACCACTGCCTTGAATGCCGGCTCGACGGCCTGTTCGTGGACGGGCAGCGAGTAATGGATCCAGACGGTGTAGTCCGCGTTCTTGCCCGACATGGGCCACAGGGTCTCGCACAGCATCCGGCTCTGGTTGCCGCCAGTGGTGAATGTTATGCCGCTGGCGGCAATGCCGGAGAGGGCAAGCTCCTTGTATCCCGCCGCCTGATACCCGGTCTTGAACTTGCCTGCCTCACGCCGCGCCATGCCCTGCTGAAAGGCGCTGATCACCACCTGTATGCCAGCTGTTTCATCCAAATAGATGCAGCTGGCGATGCGGCTGTTGACGGTTGGCATCACCTTGGAACGGGTTAGTCCGCCCACCTCGTTGGGGCAGCGGAAACCGGTGAAATGGCGCATGCCCTTTGCATCGTTGATCCAGCCTGCCTCGTACTCATTTTGAACTGAGGGGGCTGGAGTTTGAGCAGACGCAGGCTGGGCGGCACAGGCAAAACCCAGCGCGGCAGAAATTGCCGCGGCGTGGAGCCACTTCGTAAGAGCCGCCCTGATGGACATGTCAGCGCTGCTCCCGCCGGGTCATGAAGGCCAGCCGCTCGAACAGATGCACGTCCTGCTCGTTCTTGAGCAGGGCGCCATGCAGTGGCGGCACCAGCTTGCGCGGGTCTCGCTCGCGCAGCGCATCTGCATCGATATCCTCGTTGAGCAGCAGCTTGATCCAGTCAATCAATTCCGAGGTTGAAGGCTTCTTCTTCAGGCCCGCCACGTCGCGGATATCATAAAAGAGGCTCAGCGCCTCACGCAGCAGCTTGTCCTTGAGGCCGGGGAAATGCACGGCAACGATCTCCGCCATGGTCTCCCGGTCCGGAAAGCGGATGTAGTGGAAGAAGCATCGGCGCAGGAAGGCATCCGGCAGGTCTTTTTCGTTGTTCGATGTGATGATCACCACTGGCCGCTGGCGAGCCTTGACCACTTCGCCTGTCTCGTAGACGAAGAACTCCATCCGGTCGATTTCCTGCAGGAGATCATTGGGGAACTCGATGTCGGCCTTGTCGATCTCGTCGATGAGCAGCACCGGCTTCACCGGGCTTTCAAAGGCCTCCCACAATTTGCCCTTGCGGATATAGTTGCGGATGTCGCGCACCCGCTCGTCGCCCAGCTGGCTGTCGCGCAGGCGGGAGACGGCGTCATATTCGTAAAGACCCTGCTGCGCTTTGGTGGTGGACTTGACGTGCCATTCCAGCAGCGGGGCCCCGAGGGCCCTGGCCACTTCATGGGCGAGAACGGTCTTGCCCGTGCCCGGCTCTCCCTTGACAAGGAGCGGCCGCTCCAGCGCAACCGCTGCATTGACCGCGACCCGCAGGTCGTCCGTGGCGATGTAGTCCCGTGTTCCCTCAAAGCGCATGCGTGCCTCGCAAACTGACTGTTGCGGGCAGAGTAGGGGTGTGCCCGTTCCCATGCAAGCTTTGCCGGGCAGGGACGGAATTGCCGGTTGCGCCCGGCAGTTTCTTCCCTTTCCGGCAGGAAAGTCCCGTCCAGCTTCTGCCATACTGAGTTGAGACTCTTCTCAAAAATCAAATAAATCAATCAGATAGCTGTTTGGCCGCAATGTGGCACACCCTTTGCGATGAGTGGGCAGGAAAAACCTTCGGGTTCTTGTGCTCACGAGGAATCAAAATGGGTATTTACGGGGCTATCAACGCTGCAATCTCCGGCCTGACCGCGCAGTCCAGGGCGCTGGAAAACATCTCCGGTAACGTTGCCAACTCTCAGACCGTGGGCTTCAAGCGCCTCGACACCACGTTCTCGGAAATGGTGGCTGGCGGTGGCGGCGGCACTCAGGCCAGCCAGCAGAGCGGTACTACCGCTGCGACCTCGCGCGCCACCAACACCGTAGCCGGGCCGATTATCCAGTCTCAGGTTGATACCTACATGGCGATCAACGGCCCGGGCTATTTCGTCGTGACGCAGGCGGCAGATGTGGTGGACGGCAAGACCACTTTCGCGGATACGCAATTCTATTCCCGCGCCGGCGACTTTGAGCGCGATGAGAGCGGCTATCTTGTCAACAGCGCGGGCTACTATCTGAAGGGCTTCCCGCTTGATCCGCTCACCGGCAATGCCATTGGCGATGCTCCCGGTGTGATTCAGATTGATGACAAGCCGATGCCGTCGAAGGCAACGACGGAGATGACCTATCAGGCCAACCTTCCGACCGTTCCGAAGACCAACCGTGCCGTTGCCGCACAAAATGCTCCGGGCAGCCAGTTCCTGCAGACGGGCGGCTCCACGTCGATCACTACCACATCCGATATCACCGTTGCCGATGATCAGGCCTTTGTGGACTCGTCCATCTCCGGCGGATCAAAGACCGTCTATGATGCGAATGGCGCTCCGGTGAGCGTTTCGCTGCGCTGGGCGCAGACCTCGGCAAACACCTGGAACCTTTACTACAACACTGGCGCGACTACCCCTGCGACCGCTGTTTCCTGGAGCCGCGTCGGCGAGGTGGACTTCACCGCGTCGGGTGTCATGAACACCTTGACACCTGATGCGCCGAACACGGCCTCCGCCACCAGCTTCACGATCGATAGCCTGACGGTTGGTGGTGTGAATGCTGGCAACGTGGAACTGTCCTTCGACAATGGTTCGCTGACCCAGTTCAACGATGATGCCGGCATCGTCAGCAGCCTTGATATCCAGCAGAATGGCTATCCTGCAGGTCAGGTGGTGAGCCTTTCCATTGACGAGGCGGGCCGCGTCACGGCGTCTTACTCGAACAATCAGCAGCGCGCGGTCTACGAAATTCCGATCGCCACGTTCAAGGCGGAGCAGAACCTGCGCCGTGTGGATGGTGCTGCCTTTGCTGCGACGCCAAGTTCCGGTGAGCCTGAGTTTGGTGAAGGCGGGGCGGTTCTCGCCAACAACCTGGAATCTTCGAACTCGGATATCGCGACCGAATTTTCCAAGCTGATCATCACTCAGCAGGCCTATTCGGCCAACTCCAAGGTCATTACCTCGTCTGACCAGATGCTGAGTGATGCTCTCAACATGATCCGCTGATCTGGCTGGCTGATCTTACAGGCGGCGCCCAGGAAGGTGCGCCGCCGCTTCCAAAGGATTTCGGGGGCACAAAATGGGTCTGACATCGGCACTCAATACGGCATTGTTCGGTCTGTCTTATAATCAGAAGCAGATCGATCTGACTGCGGCCAACGTCGCCAATGCCAAGACCGAAGGCTATACGGCCAAGCGGATTGAGGCCAAGGTCTATTTCGACAAGGATGGCAATGTCTCCGGCATTCTGTCGAGTGACATCAAGCGTCAGGTCAATGAATCCATCCAGATGGCCTATTGGGAAAGCCGTGCAGCCACGGCCTATTCCACGACCAAGGCCAGTTACACGCAGCAGATGGACGCCACGCTGGGCACGCTGCAGGATTCTTCCTCGCTGCCCTCGCTCATGTCCAGGCTCAATACGTCCCTCGCGACACTTGTCAGCTCTCCGGATAGCTATGCGGCCCGTCAGGATGTGCTGAGCACCGCCAATCTGGTGGCGAATGAACTGAATTCCACATACCGCGCCTTCGAAGATCTGCGCAAGGAAGCGGACCGGACGATTGGAACTCAGGTTGGTGAGGTCAATCAGCTGCTAAAGCAGATCGAAGCGGTTGAGTCCAAGATCTACAAGGCCCAGACGGCCGGCGTTTCCGAATCTGACCTTCTGGATGAACGCGACCGTTATCTGGAGCAGTTGACCGGCTATCTGGATGTCCGGATCACACGCGGCGACAACAATACCGTCAACATCACCACAAACAACGGTGAGAGCCTTTTCAGTGACGGAAAGGCCTCCTCTCTCAGTTTCACACCTGCAAGTACGCTTCTGCCTGGCCAGAACGGCAATCAGGTGACGTTGACAACGCCGGGAGGCCTGACCCAGGACCTGGGCAGAACATCCAGTTCCGGTTCACTGATGGCCCTTGTCGATCTGCGGGATGAAACTCTCGTCGAAGCACAGGCTCAGCTGGACGAAATTGCCTCGCAACTTTCCCTGGCGTTCTCCAATGTGGACGTTGCTAGCACTGCAACCACTGTTGGAGCGGAAAGCGGCTTTACGCTGGATGTCTCGTCCCTTCAGTCAGGGAACACTGTCTCACTCAGCTACAAGGACTCTGGCGGCGTTCAGCGCAACGTGACCTTCGTTGCCGTCCAGGATCCGGCGCTTCTGCCGTTGGATGCCAATGTCACTGCCGATCCATCCGATGCGGTTTTTGGCATCGACATTTCGAGCGGTAATCCTGCCAATTACATCACCCAGATGATTGCGGCGCTCGGTGCCACGGATCTGGATGTTGCCAACAATGGCTCTGACCAGCTGCGCATTCTGGGCGACACGGCAACCAACACCTCCGTCACGTCACTGAAAGCAAATGTTACGGTCACCGGCAGTTCCGATCAGGGGCTGGGTCTTGCCCTCTTTACAGATGGCCGGGCGGGTGAGGCGCTTTACACGGGTGCTCTGGAGGCAGGCGGGCAAAAGTCGGGCTACGCGCGCTCGATTATGCTGAATTCCACCTTGCCGAAAGACAGCTCCAAGCTGGTGATCTATCAGACGACGCCTGTGTCAAACTCGGACAAGGATAGCAGCCGGCCGCAGTTCCTCGTGAATGCCATGAGCAAGACGAACTTCTCTTTCTCTGCATCCACTGGCTTGGGAACTGAGGGGGATCCATTCCGTGGATCTGTCATGGATTTCGTCAATCAGGTGGTGGCCTATCAGGGGGAACAGGCCCAGACCGACAAAGAGGCGGCCGCGTCCTATACTGCGTTAACGCAGAACCTCGCCATTCGCCATGAGCAGGAATATTCTGTCGATGTGGATGCCGAGCTTGGTTTTCTCATTCAGCTTCAGAACGCCTACACGTCCAACGCCCGCGTCATGCAGGCGGCCCGTGAGATGTTCGAAACGCTGCTGAACTCGATGTAAGGAGCTGGCAATGGGTATCAGTTCGATCACCACGTCACGGGGCTATCTGACCCAGCAGCTCAACAAGCTGAGCTCGACGCTGTCTGAGAAGACAGCGCAGATGGCAACCGGCAAGGTTTCGACAACCTATGGCGGGATTGGCAATCAGCGCCTGCTCAGCATGGAACTGAAGCAGAAGGTTGAGCGGATCGAGTCCTATGAGGAAACGATCACCATGAGCCGATTGCACATCAAGACGCTCAACCTCAATTTGCAGCGTCTTGAGGCACTGCGGATCGAGAGCAAGTCGACCATGGATCTGAACAACTTTCAGCTCCAGGCAGATGGTCAGACGAGCACCCAGGCGACAGCTGAAATTCTGCTGACGGAAGCCATCAGCCTTCTGAATGCGGAGGTCGGCGGCCATTATCTTTTTGGCGGCAGCGATTCGAATACCAACCCGGTTCTGGAGATGTCCCAGATCCTGGATGGCGTTGATGGCAAGGCGGGGCTCAAGCAGGTGATGGATGAGTACTGGCAGGCGAACAAGGGCCCGGCAGGTAGTGAAGGACGGCTCACGGTTTCGCCGCTCAACACCGTTCTGGCAGCTGGCGTGCCGGTCAGTTCTGATTTTTCGATCACGGAAGATGGCGCCCATAACTTCGGCTTCGACATCAGTGCCGTGACCTCCAGCCTCAGCAACATGAATCTCACGCCTCCGGCGAGGGCGGATCCTGACAGTTTTGGTGTCGAGTTCACGGGGCAGCCGCTGCCTGGGGAGAAGATCACGATCGAGCTGGGCCTGCCGCCTGATGGCAGCAAGACCACCAAGATCGAGCTGACGGCAGCAGTTGGAGGTGCGAGTGAGGGAGAATTCCTGATTGGCGCGGATCTGGCTGAAACGGCGGCGAACCTGAGGACTGCCATTCAGAGCAAGATTCAGCAAGAGGCCGGGATCAGCCTGCGTGCAGCCTCGGATGAGTGGGCAGCCAACGAATTCTTCAACACATTCAACGGACAGGTTCCGAACCGTGTTGATGGACCACCCTTCGATACGGCCACCGGTGTCGTCTCTGGGGCCGCTACGACAACGTCTTGGTACGTCGGGGAGAACCTGCCCACACTTGATCCGCGTCAGGACAAGGTCGCTGCAGTGGACGATAATCTCAGTCTTGGTTATGGCGTTCGTGCCAACGAGCAGGGCCTTGCCGATGTGGTGAAGACTCTTGCGACGTTTGTTGCTGCAGACTTTTCGTCCAACTCCGCGACGGACAAAAAGTACTATGGTGCGCTTGCAGATGGCATGAAGGCCATTCTGCAGCCTGCCAACACAGACCGGTCTGGAATCGTAGACATCACCACTGAGGTCGCTGTCGCCTATAAATCCATCGAGAACACGGCTGACCGGCACCAGATCCGCAAGTCCGGTTACAACACGACCGTGGACGAGATCGAGGGTGTCGACAAGGAGTTGCTTGCAGCTGAAATTTTGCAGATGCAGACGAATATTGAGGCTTCCTACAGGGCCTCGTCCATCGTCATGAAGCTTTCGCTGGCAGATTACATCTGACGTTTTCTTATAAGCCTGACAAAGCCGCTGACGGAGACATCCGCAGCGGCTTTGCCATTGCCGTTTGTCTCGCATGTGGCTGCAAAGCCAGGTGCATTACCACCCGCAACGCCATCTTTTTGTTTGTGCGAAAATGCAAAAGCCGCCTCTAGGGCGGCTTTGAATGGGCGCAGCCATTGTTTGGCGGATATCACTCGGGTCGAGCGCGGAGCCCTTCCGCGATGCTCCTGTTGATGGAGATCAGCGTGTTCAGCTTGTCCGGATGTGGATCAGCAATCAGGCCCATCGTGTGCTTGAAGATGAATACACCAAGCGAAGCGATGTTGTTCTTGATCTGGTCGGGCAGGGGTTTTCAGGATTTGTCACCGAGGTGACCAGAATGGTCCAGAGCTTGCGGTTGTAGGTCAGCGCGTCATCGATCTCGGCGAGGGATGAATTATCCCACTCATCCTTGATCAGTTGAAGCCGTGCAGCTGCCTTCATCAGCAGCGTTGCCTCAAGCTCCCTCGGGGAAACCGCTACCTGGCTTGTCTTCTGGTACGCTTGTGCTGCCTGCTTGTACATGACCGATAAGCGTCCTCTCGTACTCGATAAGCTTTTTTGCTTCTTTCAGAGCCTTGTAGAAGGCACCAGCCAATATCGAATTACTGATCTTGGTAACATAAGGTATCGTGCTTGGTGCTGCCTGCACTATGTCATTCACCAAGCTGAAGTAGTTGTCCTCGATCTTCTCGATATCTTTTGAAAGGTACATAAGCTGCACAGCAAGGTAGATCCGCTTTGCCGGCGAGATCTGCGGTAGCTGGTGTGAGTATGTCCTTTTCCCGGAGGATCGGGGCCTGGCCTTCAATGAAGAGGCGTGTGCGCTGATTGTCATTGGTGATGATGCTGTCGCCAACGATTATCCGTTCACCCGGCTTCAACTCAACCTTGAGAGCCATGCGTAACCTCCAGAAAACAGCATCGCCCAGAATCACTCACCAAAGAGTTAACGATTGCTGACAAAGTCTTAACCCGTTTCAGTCTTATCCGAAAAGGCTGAGGACGCTCTGATCGGCCTGGTTCGCCAGCGACAGAGCCGTGGAGGAGAGCTGCTGACGGGTCTGAAGGGCCAGCATGTTCGCACCTTCCTGGTTCATGTCAGCGATTGTAAGGGCGCCGGCCCCTACTTCAAGGGTGTTTACCAGCTGGGTCGTGAACTTCTGCCGGACTTCAACGGTGGAGAGTGTCGTGCCAAAGGAGGAGGCTGTAGAGCGCAAGGTGGCTAGCGCACCATTGATGGCCTGCAGCGTACGCTCGATGTCCGTATCATCCTTGAAGTCGGAGTCGGTGGCGGTTAGCTTAACTGTGCCATCAGTTGTCGCCAGTGCACCAACGTTGAAGTCTTTGTTTGTGCTCTTGATGTCGAAGGAAATATCACCG
The DNA here is from genome assembly GCF_050510895.1 of Pannonibacter phragmitetus. Taxonomy (GTDB): domain Bacteria; phylum Pseudomonadota; class Alphaproteobacteria; order Rhizobiales; family Stappiaceae; genus Pannonibacter; species Pannonibacter phragmitetus_B. The sequence continues at coordinate 1,122,556 of NZ_JBNINT010000001.1, forward strand.
ACGAGGCTGATGGTGCCGCCGGAGAAGCCTGCATCCAGTCCCTTGACGCTGTTGATCAGCTTTACGAGGTCATCAACAGTCGTGCTGGAGGAAACTTCCAGCGAAGCCGCTTCGTAGCCGTTTCCGTCCACGATCTTCAGAACATCACCCACAGCATAAGTGCCGGAATCGATCAGCTTCGAAGATGCCGTCATCGGCGTCGTTGCAAGGGTCGTTGTGCCTGCGGACGTGCCACCGTTGGTCGCTGTGCCACCGCCTGCCGCGTTCTTGCTGATGCTCAGGGCTGATCCGAGACCTGAGGTGAGGGTGATCTTGTCTGTTCCTTCGTCGAAGGCTGCCTTCACGCCGCCAAGGCTGTTCAGGGCGTTGACGTAGTCTTGCACCGTGTTGATCTGTCCAGCACCCGTACCAACTGTGAAGGTTCGCGTCGTTACACCATCCGACACGGACACGACGTCGCCTGCGCTCCACGAGGCCAGGTCGGTCAGCTGCGACGATGCCTGAAGGCCTGTCAAATCGAGAGAACCAGTGCCGCTTGCAAGGGCAAATGAAGATGTTGCTCCTGCCCCTGTCGCAAGATCCTTCAGCGCCAAGCCATCTTCAAGTTGCGTGTCCGTAAAGTCGACCGGCAGAACCTTCAGGTTCGAGGTGCTGTCTTCGTTGAACAGGATGGAGAGTTCATTGCCTGCACCAGCCAGCAGATTTTTGCCCTTGTAGCTCGAATCCTTTGCCATTTCCTCGATCTGTTCAAGGACGGCGTTGTAACGCTCGGCATAGATCTTGCGTTCGTACTCGCTCTGAGTCTGCAGGGCCTGGTTGGCAATTGCCTTGGCCGACTCCACCAGCTTGGTGATCGAAGTAATGCCGTTGTCCGCCGCCTTGAGGGTCTGGACTGCCTGCCCCATGTTGTCGAGCAGGTTGTTCAGGTCCTTTGCCCGGTCATTAAGACCTGCCGCAGTGAAGAAAGAATTCGGATTGTCGAGCGCGGAGTTCACCTTCAGTCCTGTCGCCAGACGATTCTGGGTCGTGGACATGAGGCCTGCGGTATTCTTGAGCGAAAGCAGGTTTTCCCTGACGGCGCTGGAAAGGACAATGTCGCTCATGGTTGGCTCACCGGTCTCTACATGGGGTGCGAGTGAACACCCGCTCTCAATGTTCTGACATTAATCATTAACGAAAAGTAAATCCAATTTGCACCTGTTAAGGTTTCAGTCATGAAGGTTACCAAATGATTTCTTTTAAGGAGTTGAATCCAAAGGGAAAAACGGTGTGTCTGAATGGCGCCGGGTCATGAAATGGCAAAAAGGCCGGGCGATTGGCCCGGCCTTTTCTGGTTGTCAGGTTGTGAGTCGTGCGTGAGCTGATTCTTAGAACAGGGACAGCACAGTCTGGTCCGCCTGCGAAGCGAAGGACAAGGATGTCGACGCAAGCTGCTGGCGGGTCTGCAGGGCGAGAAGGTTTGCACCTTCCTCGTTGGTGTCGGCGAGGGTCAGCTTGCCGGCGCCTTCCTGCAGGGTATTGATCATGGTCTTGGTGTAGTCCTGACGGATCTGCACGGTCGACAGGTTGGTGCCGAACTCCGAGGCCTGCGACCGCAGCACGGAGAGGGTGTTGTTAAGGCGGTCAATCGTCTGGTTGATCGCCTCATCTGTCGCAAAGCCGGATTCGATGGCGGCCGTGACGTTGACGCCATCCGTATCGGCGGTGAAGGTTGTCGCGCCAAAGTCAGTGTTCGTGCTCTTCAGGTTGAGCGTAACGTCACTTTCGATGGTGAGCTTGCCAGTGCCGGTGTTGAACGAGGCATTGACGCCGTTGAAGCGCTTGACGAAATCGGTCAGGTCCTTGACCGAGGTCTTGTCCGTCACTTCCAGCGAGCCCAGCTCATAGCCGTTGCCGTCGGTCAGCGTCAGGATGTCCTCAACGTTGAACGAGCCCGAGTTCTTCAGCAGCTGCGACCCTGACGTGAAGTTCGCGGCGGAAACGCCGATGATGTCCGTGGGAACTGCCGTGGCAGCACCAGCATCCGTGTTGTGCAGATAAACGTTGTCGTTCGAGGTGATTGACAGGGAGCCTGTCTTTTCATCGAACTCGGCACGTACACCGGCGACACCGTTGATCTGGTCGACCAGGTTCTGCATCGTCGTATTGGCGCCGATGGTGATGTTGGTGAAGCCGGTCACACCGGCACCGCCGCCACTCGAAGCCGTGCGCAGCTGCAGAACGTCACCAACGGCAAGATTGGTTGCGTCGGACAGGAGCGAGCCGGAGGACAAAGCATCGCCGCTGGCATTCACGAACGTCGCGGAGGACTTGCCGCCTTCCAGCTGCAACGAAGCTGCACCACCCTTGGCCTGTGCCAGATCCTGCAGGTTCAGGCCCGTGGACAGGGTCGTGTCGGTGTAGTCGACAGCCTTTACAGTCAGCTTCGAGGTGTTGTCCTCGTTGAAGATTGCGGTCAGGTCGTTGCCATCGCCGGCCAGAAGGTTCTTGCCCTTGTAGGAGCTGTCCTTTGCCATGTCTTCGATCTGCTTGAGCAGGTCGTTGTACTGCTTGGCGTACTGGGCACGCTCGTACTGGCTCTGGGTCTGCAGGGCCTGGTTGGCCTTGGCCTTTGCCGTTTCAGCCAGCTTGGTGATGTTGGTGATGCCCTGATCGGCAGCCTTCATCGTCTGAACAACCTGGCCCATGTCATCGAGCAGGGTGCCAAGGTCCTTGGCGCGGTTGTTGAGGCCGGAAGCGGTGAAGAAGGAGTTCGGATTATCGAGTGCCGAGTTGACCTTCTTGCCGGTCGCGAGCTTGTTCTGCACGCCCGACATGAAATCGGCAGTCTGCTGAAGGGTGAGCAGGTTCTGCCGTACGGCGGCGGACAGAGTAATATCAGCCATCTATGTGTCCCTTTCCTGGGTCCATCAATTTCATCCGCTCGTCCTGAGCGGGATGGCCTCATCATGATTTGGTAACCTTAACAGATGGTTAAAAATTGCAGGATGCCCGTTAATGTTTGCGTGCCGGTCAGAAATGCCAGCAGGCCGTAGCGTCAAGTTTCCCTTGCTCGCGGGTGACATGAAAAAGGCCGGGCGATTGGCCCGGCCTTTTCTGGTTGTCAGGTTGTGAGTCGTGCGTGAGCTGCTTCTTAGAACAGACGCAGCACGGTCTGGTCCGCCTGCGAAGCGAAGGACAAGGATGTCGACGCAAGCTGCTGGCGGGTCTGCAGGGCGAGAAGGTTTGCACCTTCCTCGTTGGTATCGGCGAGGGTCAGCTTGCCGGCGCCTTCCTGCAGGGCGTTGATCATGGACTTGGTGTAGTCCTGACGGATCTGCACGGTCGACAGGTTGGTGCCGAACTCCGAGGCCTGCGACCGCAGGGTGGAGAGCGCATTGTTCAGCCGCTCGATGGTCTGATTGATGTTCTCGTCCGTCGCAAAGCCGGATTCGACGGCGGCCGCGACGTTGACACCATCCGAGTCAGCGGTGAAGGTTGTCGCGCCGAAGTCAGTGTTCGTGCTCTTCAGGTTGAGCGTAACGTCACTTTCGATGGTGAGCTTGCCAGTGCCGGTGTTGAACGAGGCATTGACGCCGTTGAAGCGCTTGACGAAATCGGTCAGGTCCTTGACCGAGGTCTTGTCCGTCACTTCCAGCGAGCCCAGCTCATAGCCGTTGCCGTCGGTCAGCGTCAGGATGTCCTCAACGTTGAACGAGCCCGAGTTCTTCAGCAGCTGCGACCCTGACGTGAAGTTCGCGGCGGAAACGCCGATGATGTCCGTGGGAACTGCCGTAGCAGCACCAGCATCCGTATTGTGCAGATAAACGTTGTCGTTTGAGATGATCGACAGGGAGCCTGTCTTTTCATCGAACTCGGCACGTACACCGGCGACACCGTTGATCTGGTCGACCAGGTTCTGCATCGTCGTATTGGCGCCGATGGTGATGTTGGTGAAGCCGGTCACACCGGCGCCGCCGCCACTCGAAGCCGTGCGCAGCTGCAGAACGTCACCAACGGCAAGATTGGTTGCGTCGGACAGGAGCGAGCCGGAGGACAAAGCATCGCCGCTGGCATTCACGAACGTCGCGGAGGACTTGCCGCCTTCCAGCTGCAACGAAGCTGCGCCACCCTTGGCCTGTGCCAGATCCTGCAGGTTCAGGCCCGTGGACAGGGTCGTGTCGGTGTAGTCGACAGCCTTTACAGTCAGCTTCGAGGTGTTGTCCTCGTTGAAGATGGCAGTCAGGTCGTTGCCATCGCCGGCCAGAAGGTTCTTGCCCTTGTAGGAGCTGTCCTTTGCCATGTCTTCGATCTGCTTGAGCAGGTCGTTGTACTGCTTGGCGTACTGGGCGCGCTCGTACTGGCTCTGGGTCTGCAGGGCCTGGTTGGCCTTGGCCTTTGCACTTTCAGCCAGCTTGGTGATGTTGGTGATGCCCTGATCGGCAGCCTTCATCGTCTGAACAACCTGGCCCATGTCATCGAGCAGGGTGCCAAGGTCCTTGGCGCGGTTGTTGAGGCCGGAAGCGGTGAAGAAGGAGTTCGGATTGTCGAGTGCCGAGTTGACCTTCTTGCCGGTCGCGAGCTTGTTCTGCACGCCCGACATGAAATCGGCAGTCTGCTGAAGGGTGAGCAGGTTCTGCCGTACGGCGGCGGACAGGGTGATATCAGCCATCTAGTATCCCTTTCCTGGGTCCAGCATTAGTTTCCGCTCGTCCTGAGCGGGATGGCTTCATCATGATTTGGTAACCCTAATACATAGTTAATTGCTTTCTGAAATAGAGTTAATACTTTATTACTTCTAAATTGATCTCAAGCTGGTGGCCTGAATAGTTAACGAAAATAAAAAAGGCGGCAGACCGGAGTCTGCCGCCTTGTTTCGCGGGGGTATGTCTTGTCTTAGAACAGACGCAGCACGTTCTGGTCCGCCTGGGCTGCCAGCGACAGGGCAGTGGAGGCGAGGGACTGCTGAGTCTGCAGAGCCAGAAGGTTTGCGCCTTCCTGGTTGGTGTCGGCGAGGGTCAGCTTGCCGGCGCCTTCCTGAAGCGTGTTCACCATCGCATTCGTGAAGTCCTGACGGTTCTGCACGATAGACAGATTGGTACCGAAGGTGGAGGCCTGGGAGCGCAAGGAGTCCTGGGCCTTCTTCAGCTTGCTCATCGTGGCGTCGATGTCGCTGTCCTTGGCGAACCCGCCTTCTGCAGTGTTGTTCGTGGTTGTCCCGGCGTAGGCGCCGACTTCACTAGACTTGGACTTGACGCTCAGCTTGAAGTCCGAAGTGATGGTGATCGTGCCGCCTGAAAGGCTGGTCGAGACGCCTTCGGTTTCGCCAATGAAGTTCTCGAAATCCTTGACGGTGGTGTCCGCCTTGATCTCCAGCTTGCCCAGTTCCGAGCCGTTGGTGTCGGTCAGAGTAATGACGTCGCCAACGTTGAAGTTGCTGTCCGCTGCTACCAAGCCGCCAGCCGTAAGCGCTGCTGCGCCAGGTGTTCCATTCTGGAACGAGACGGTTGCAGTGCCGCTCGTGCCCGACTTGATGTCCGACAGATTGAGGCCTGTAGAGCTGGAGGCATCCGTGTAATCCACGGCCGAGATCGACAGGGACGACTTGCCGCTTTCGTTGAAGGTCACCTTCAGGTCGTTGCCGTCACCGGCGAGCAGGTTCTTGCCCTTGTAGCCGGAGTCCTTGGCAACGTCTTCGATCTGCGTGAGAAGTTCATTGAACTCCTTCGCATACTTCGCACGTTCGACCTGGTTGGAGGTCTGCGAAGCCTGGTTGGCCTTTGCCTTTGCAGCGTCAACCAGACCGGAGATGGAGTTGATGCCCTTGTCCGCGGCCTTCAGCGTCTGGACCGACTGGCCCATGTCATCGAGCAGGGAGCCAAGATCGCCAGCGCGGTTCTCGAGGCCCTTTGCGGTGAAGAAGGAGTTCGGATTGTCGAGAGCCGAGTTGACCTTCTTGCCGGTGGAGAGTTTCTCCTGCACGCCGCTCATCATCTGAGCAGTTGACTGAAGGGCATTGAGGTTCGAGCGCACGGCGCTCGACAGGCTGATATTGCTTGCCATTACGGTTTTTCCTTCCTGGGAAAACACAATACATGGATCCGTTCTGGATCCCGCAAGCAACAAAGTCAGCTTTAAACTGTAATGACAAGTTAAGCTTTATGGTTATCGGAATTTAACCTTAATGCATCGTGAACTTTACTTTATGGTTAATTTGATTTTAATTTCATATCAAGGGCTTGCAATGTGCGTCGCGTCAGGTGCCTGGAAGAGGCTGTGAGGTGCATGGGTGAGGGCAAACGAAAAAAGCCCCACGGCCTGAGGCCTGGGGCTTTGCGTAGAACTTTGAATTTGGACTGAGGTCAGGCGGTGCGTTGAACTGAGCCTGAACTCTGGAGGGGTCCTGGCTCGTCGCCTGCCTTCGCATAGGCGCGAAGCTTGCGTAATGTCTCGCTTGGAACTTGCTGGATGACCTCTCCGGTCTCCTGGTCCATGGCGACATAGATGTACGACTGGCTCTCGGGATCGAGCGTATTCTTACGCACGATCTCCCGTTGCCCAGACTGGTTTGCTGCGCTTTGCTGATTACCGTTTTCGGCAAGCTGGCGCTGCTCTTCAGAACTCCCTGACGGCTTGACGGTCTGGGAACCTGGCAATTCTGTTTTAGCCGCGGGCTCGTTCTGTTCCGGAGCCCGCGTAGCCGGGGTTACTGCCGCATAGGCGGTCAGTGACGGCCGGATTGCTCCTGTATCCATGCCTGCCTCCTTCGGGTAACACTCCTTGACCCGATGGTATCACCCACAAAATACAACGGGGATATGAATCCTCCGTTAACGAAAAGGTTAGACTTTTCGCGGGTGCTGGCAAGTGATTCGCGCCGTTGCGTTAAAGCGATCTGTTGACAGCGATCCCTTCTGCGATCCGGGCTGCCTGCGGTGAGGCTCCGCCAGGGCCATAGGTCGTCGTCCGCTGCCGTGCGCCAACGGCCTGGGCGACGGTTGTCACCACGGTCGACGCCACTTCCCTTGCGGTGGACAGCACCGCCAGATTGATGCGCAGGACTGGCTGGAACTCCGCATGCTGCCGCCGCAGGGATTGTACCGCAGCCGGAGCCAGATTGCCTAGAGCCACAGAGTGCTCTTTGGCGAAGAGAACGCCTTGTGTGTAGTGGTGTACCAGCACGGCTTTCTCGGGCTGCAATTCGCCGGCCGCACGAAGCTGACCTTCCCGCACCATGTCGGTCTCTTTCTCGATCAGTTCGAGAAGCTTCTCCATGGTGTGACAGACCGCAAGGCAAAAGCTCTCTGCTTCAGACCTGCTGGTTGGCCTTGCGGTGGAAAAGGGCAGGGCCGCTGTTTCCGGAGTGTGGGCGTTCACTGGTTTGCCTCCTGAAGGGCGAGCAATTCGCGCTCGATCGTGTTGGCCAGGCCGATTCCTCCGGCCGAAGCGATGGTTTTGGACATTTCGTCGATCAGCATTTTCTGCCAGGTGTCGGACCCTTGTCCGCCACCCCAGGTCCCGCCTTCCTCAAGGCCGGTGAACATCGACTGCATCATGGTGTTGAGGAAGACCGCCTCGAAGGTCTCGGCCTGCTTGCGGATCGAATCCGGAGCAATGATGCGGCTGCCGCCTTTGAGGGGCAGGGGGCAGAGCTGGTGAGATTGAGATCTGACGGCGTCATGGCTTACAGGGCCTCGATTTCAGCCTGCAGCGCACCGGCTGCCTTGATGGCCTGAAGGATGGAAATCATGTCACGCGGGCCGATGCCGAGCGTGTTCAGCCCGTCGACCAGCTGTTGCAAGGTCACGCTCTCGCTGACGATCGCCAGCTTGCTGCCGCTTTCGCTCACCGCCACATCGGTTTGTGGCGTGACTGCAGTTTGACCGTTTGCAAATGGGAGGGGCTGGTTCACCTGCGGATTTTCCGCGATGGTGACGGTCAGATTGCCTTGGGCGACGGCCACGGTCGAAACCTTGACGTTCTGGCCCATCACGATGATGCCGGCGCTTTCGTCAATGACAACGCGTGCAGGCTGGTCCGGCTCGATGATCAGCTGTTCGATGTCTGTGAGCAGGTCCACGACGTTGCCGTTGTAGTCGCGCGGTACGGTGAGCTGCACAGTCCCGGGATCGAGGGGCTCGGCCGTCGGGAATCCGATCAGTTCGTTGATGGCCAAAGCAACGCGGCGCGAGGTGGTCAGATCCGGATTGCGCAAGGCGATGCGCACGGTGGTCATGCTGGCCAGTTTGAAGCCGACTTCCCTTTCAACCAGCGCGCCATTGGCGATGCGGCCGGAAGTCGGAACGCCCCGAACGACCGAAGCGGCATCACCCTGCGCCGCAAAACCGGCAATGGCTACAGCGCCTTGTGCAATGGCATAGGTCTCGCCATCGGCGCCCATCAGCGGAGTTACCAGCAAGGTTCCGCCCTGCAGGCTGTCAGCATTGCCCAGTGCGCTGACGGAGACGTCGATACGCGTGCCCTGTGTTGCGAAGGGGGCAAGTTCGCAGTCACCATCACAGCGGCCACGTTGTTCGTGTTGAGGTCCGCAGCAGCGGTGTTGACGCCCAGCCGCTCCAGCATGGCCTGCAGACTTTGCCGGGTGAAGGGCGAGTTGCGCAGTCCGTCGCCTGTTCCCTGAAGGCCAACCACGAGGCCATAGCCGACCAGCTGGTTTTCACGAATGCCTTCAAAGTCCGAGATATCCTTGACCCGTGAGGCAGACATTGCCGCCGGAGCAAGAGCCGTCAGCGCAACGGCCATGGCCGCGAGGAGAAGGCAAGAACGGAGCAGAGGTATAAATGGCATGGGTGGGACCCGGCGCATGAGTGGTTTGCACCTGCTAATGCGAAGTCCATGCCAGATTATCCACGTCTCCTGAATTTGTTATAAGTATCTGGAAACAAAAGAAATAACTCCAATCGATACCTTGCGCTCTATGTTTTGATTGCGTTCCGTTGGAAGTCTGCCGGGCAATTCTTGCCGGGGAGGTTGGTTTTCCCTACCTTTGGTACTGAAAGAATCTGATCCTGAGCCCGGCAAGGTCAGACCGGCCATCCTGGTACAGGCTGGCTCATGAAACGCGGGAAGCGAGGCCACAATGCGTATCACCAACAACACGCCCGTTTCCTCTGTTCAGGGTAAGGGCAGCAAGAAGAAGACCGGTGGCGGCGGCGGTTTCCTGATCGGGGGTGATGGCGAAGCGCATGCTGCGGTCTCGACCTCCTCGTCATCCTCACTCTCAGGGATCGACGCCCTGCTGTCTCTGCAGGAGATGCAGGTCCAGCCAGATGATCGCGATGCTGCCACCGCGCGTGGGCATTCCATGCTGGATTTGCTCGATGCGCTGAAGGCAGACCTGCTGGCCGGTGTGCTTGAGCCCTCCCGGCTGGAGGAGATGATGACAGCTCTTGCAGACCGTCCTGTCAGCAGCGATCCGGGACTGGAATCAGTCATCGACGAGATTGAACTGCGCGTGAAGGTTGAGCTGGCTAAGCAGGGCCGGTTTACTAGTTGATGCCTGCTTGCCGGCTTCAGAGCTGCGCAAACTTCAGGCGCTGTGGGTAAGATATTGAAAAATAAGGAGTAAAGCTTAACATTTTTTTCCGGCTTGCCCGTTGTAGCTGACCTCCAGTGACTATATATTCGCCCCGTCCTAACGGTAACCGGAGTTTCCGATGACGGTTGAACTTGAGTCTGACTATCGACCTTCCGAGGACGAGCCGTTCATGAATGAACGGCAGCGCGAGTACTTCCGCAACAAGCTGCTCGCCTGGAAAGAGGACATCCTGCGTGAAAGCCGCGAGACGCTGGCAAACCTGCAGGAAGAAAGCACCAATCACCCTGACTTCGCTGACAGAGCTTCTTCGGAAACGGACCGTTCCATCGAGCTGCGTGCACGTGACCGGCAGCGCAAGCTGATCTCAAAGATCGATGCGGCGCTGGAGCGAATTGAAGACGGCAGCTACGGCTATTGCGAAGAGACCGGCGAGCCGATCTCCGTCAAGCGCCTGGAAGCCCGTCCGATTGCGACACTGTCCATCGAGGCTCAGGAAGCGCATGAGCGCCGCGAAAAGGTGTACAGGGACGACTGAGATCCCGGTTCCTCGTAAAAATTTCAGCCCCGTCAGCTGTGCTGCCGGGGGCTTTTGTTTTTGCGAGCTGTCCGTGGGGGAGGGACTGGAAGGGGAGGACGGGCACGCCGCTCGGGGAGCGAGACGCCGTGCCCGTCTGTCAGCCAGCCCGGTATGGGGAGCGCCGGGCTGGCAGGGGGATCTGTCGGGTTTGCGAAAAGGAAGACCTGGAGGGGGCAAGGAATGAGGAGAAGACCGTCTGCTGGGGAAGGCAGCCGGTCTTCCTCTGTCAGGTCAGAAGGGCAGAACGATATCCAGCACCTGCTGGCCGTAGCGCGGTTGCTGCACATCGGTGATCTGGCCGCGCCCGCCGTAGCCGATGCGGGCTTCTGCGATCTTCTCGCTCAGGATGGTGTTGTCCGACCGGATATCTTGCGGCCGCACAATGCCGCCGATGATAAGTTCGCGGACTTCGAAGTTCACCCGCACTTCCTGGCGGCCCTCGATCACCAGATTTCCGTTTGGCAGAACCTGGGTCACGACTGCCGCGACGGAGGTGCGCAGCGTTTCCTTCCGGTCCACCGACCCCTTGCCCTTGAAGGCTGAGTTGGCGGTGACGGTTGCAAGGGCATCGGCGCTGGCGTTGCCCGGCAGCACATATTTGTCGATGGCTGTGCCCAGTGCACCGCTTACGCCTGACTTGTCAGACCCGGTGCGTGAGCGTTCAGTTTCGTTGTCGAACTGTGCGCGGTCGGAGATCGTCACCAGAATGGTCATCAGATCGCCGACCTGTTTGGCGCGCTGGTCCTCGAAGAAGGCGCGGTTGCCGGACTTCCACAGCGAGTTGGCATTATAATGCGCAGGCTGGGGCGTCGGCATCGGCATCTGCACCGGGCGGTAACCGGGCATGGTGGTCGGGTCCTGAATGGCATTGAGTGCCGGGGCCTTGCCAACCTGCGCCAGGCGGTCCGCAGAACCGCAGGCAGCCATCGGGAGTGCCAGAAGGGTCAGGACAACAGCCTTGTGAATCGGACGGATCATTGTGCGCTCTCCTGGGCGGGCAGGCTGGTGTTGGCTGCAACTGTGCGTGGGGTGGCGCCGAGCCGGACTTCGCCGCGTCCGCTTACAGTGCCCCTGACGGTGCGGCGGGACTGCAGATTGATCACGTCGATCATGTCGCCATCTGCGCCCGAAGTTGCAGCCTGGCCCTGCGTGGTCAGTTTCATTCCCGAAATCTCATAGATGAGCGTGACCTTGTCGCCGCGCTGGATCAGCATCGGGCGCTCGAAGTCTGCCTTGCTGAGCTGGCGGCCCGGCCGTTGCTGGATTCGTGCGGCCAATCCGAGGATCTCCTGGGGATCTGTCACGGCCCGGCCCTGCACACGCTCGCGCGGCAGACGCATGGTTATGAGATCCTGCTCTCGAACAATCCCACCCTTGTCCAGCGGGGTTGCCAGCGCGACGACGGCCAGCATCTCCCGTGCGACGCCGGTGACGCTGACCCTGCGGTAACCGTTTTCCCCTGCGTAGGACATGACGACATCGAACCTGCCATCCGCACGTGACCAGATGGCCTGCTCGATCCGCAGAGGATCTGCAGAGCGGGGATCGGCATGAATGACCTGTGGTGTGCGGGCGAAGACGATCTCGAGATCATCCGCGGAGATCTGACCTTCTTGCCGTGCCAGCCGTTCGGCAATCATGCTCGACAGGCGCTGGGCATCGAAGGAAATGGAGTCACGGCGGACGGTGACTTCTGCGAGCCCATCCGTGCCCGCAGACTTCAGGCCCGCCGCACGGGCGCGCTCGGCAACAAGTGCCGCACTCACTCTGCCGGACGTGCCCAGATCAGGCGACCGGAACAGCGGCTCGAAACCGGCAGCTCCCGCGTTGAGGTAGAAATCGCCAACGGTGACGATGTCCGACGAGGTCACGACCTCCGGCCGCAGAATAGGGGCTTCGTTGCCGCGCTGCCAGACAGGCGTGCCGCTGCCGGCCGCAAGGCTTGCAGTGCTGCCGTGTATCAAGCCCGCGAGGGCTGCGCCAAGAAGCGCAAGAAACAGGGGTCTCATCGCCAGCCTCCTTTTATCGCAGGTTGGTCGTGGTCGAGTACATGTCATCTGCGGCCTTGATGATGCGGGAGTTCATCTCGTAGGCGCGCTGCGCCGAGATGAGATCCGCGATCTCTGTCACTGCGTCGACATTCGACATTTCGAGAAAGTTCTGCTGCAGATTGCCGAACCCGTCTTCGCCTGGGTTGCCAACCTGTGCCGCACCGCTTGCATCTGTCTGCAGGAACAGGTTGTCGCCAACCGCTTCCAGACCTGCCTTGTTGATGAAGCGGGCAATCTGGATCTGGCCAAGGTTCACGGCAGCGCCTGCGACAATGACCTGCACCGTGCCGTCCGTTGCGATGGTCAGATCTCGGGCATTTTCAGGAATTACGATCCCGGGCGCGACCGTATAGCCGTCCACGGTCACGAGTGTGCCGTTGGGGTCGCGCTCGAAGGAGCCGTCACGCGAGTAGGCTATCGTGCCATCAGGCATCTGGATCTGGAAGAACCCTTCGCCACGGATGGCAACGTCCGTTTCCTTATTGGTTTGCTCAATATTGCCCTGGCTCATGATCCGTGTCGTGGAAGCTGTCTTCACGCCCGAACCGATCTGAACGCCTGTCGGTACGACTGTACCGGCATTCGAGGTGTCCGTGCCCATGCGGCGCAGGTTTTGGTAGAGCAGATCCTGAAAATCGGCCCGCTGGCGCTTGAAACCGGTGGTGCGCATGTTGGCAACGTTGTTCGAAATGACTTCAACGTTGAGTTCCTGCGCCTTCATGCCTGTGGCGGCGATATGGAGTGCTTTCATGCTGGTCTCTCCTGTCCGTCTCAGGCCTGCGACTTGCCAAGGCGTTCAACTGCCGAACGGGACAGGTCATAGGTGTCCTTCATCAGCTTGGTGACGCTTTCGTACTTGCGGGTGATCTCGATCAGTTCGGTAACTGCCGTGATGCCATGGACGTTCGATTGTTCGACGGCGCCCTGAACCACCCGCGTGCGCGTGACAGGCTGCGGATTGGTGTAGGTCATCAGGTTGTTGCCGATGGAAACCGCGTTACGCGGTTCTTGGAAGGCCACAAGACGTACGCGCCCGCGCACACCGAGCTCGGAGGAAATCGTCCCGTCAGCCGAAATATCGATGTGGCCGTCCTGCGTTGTGAAGGTGATCGGACCGCCTTCTGTCAGGACCGGGCGGCCATCCGGCGTGACCAGCTGACCTGTACTGTCGAGATGGAACGAGCCGTTGCGCGTGTAGGCTTCGCTGCCATCTTCCATCTGCACCGCGAACCAGCCGTCGCCATCGACGGCCAGATCAAGCGGATTGCCTGTCATGATGATTCCACCGGCCTGAAAGTCCGTGAAGGTCCTGGCGTCCTGTACGTAGGAGAGGGTTCTGTCGCCGCGGTTGAAGGCCGTCGCCTGCGCCACTGGCATCAGATATTCCTCAAATTTCATATGCTTGGCCTTGTAGCCAGACGTGGTCATGTTCGCCAGGTTGTTGGCGGTCACATCCAGCTGCCTGCGCAAGGCAACCTGCCGGGACAGGTTAATGAGCTGCGCATTCTCCATGTTAACGATTCCTTTTTGCTCCCCGAGGGCACGCCAGCCTCCCCAGGTCAGCGTGCCGTCACCCCTCAAGCAGGGAGTGTGCCAGTTTTCATTTTGTTGAAATCATTGGGTATTTTTCATTTCATCGCGGCGCAGGGTAGAAATAGGTGAGGAAAAAACGAACCAGTGGGCAACAGTTGCCGGGTGATGGGTTAAGGAGTTGGTAACCACTCGTTAACGATTAACCCTTTAGAAACTATTCACGCGCATGGCATGTGCGGCAAGCTGGCGGGGCGGCAATGGCCGATACGGATACCGACGCCGAGAACGGCGAAGAAGGCGGTGCGAAGAAGGGCGGCAAAAAGAAGCTGATCATCTTCGGGGCAGCCGGGCTTGTTGCGCTGCTGGCCATTGGCGGGGCGGTCTGGTTTCTTTTCCTCTCAGGGGGCGAAGAACCGGTAGACCCGGCTGCGCCGCCGGTCGTTGAGCAGAAGCCGGTGGTCTTTTATGACCTGCCGGAGATGACTGTGAACCTGTCCACCGAAGGGCGGGCAACCTACCTCAGGGTGCGAATTGCGCTTGAGGTGTCCGACCAGGCCATGGTGGACCGGATCAGTCCCTATCTGCCGCGTATTCTGGATGCGTTCCAGATCTACCTGCGTGAGTTGCGTCCCGCTGACCTCGAAGGGTCGGCCGGTTTGTTCAGGCTCAAGGAAGAGCTGCTCCGGCGCATCAATCTGGCTGTTCATCCGGCGAAGGTTGATGGAGTGCTGTTCAAGGAAATCCTGATTCAGTGACGGTGATACATGGCTGACGATGACGATCTGAGTGATGCCGACCTGGCTGATGCCTGGGGTGCCGCGCTCGCCGAGCAGGGAGCTGGCGACGACGACGACGATCTGGCCGCTGCCTGGGGTGCGGCGCTGGAAGAGCAGGGCGTCGGCAGCGCAGATGACATGGCGGCCCAATGGGCTGCGATGATCGATGACAGTGAGCCGGAGCTTGAAAATGCCTCGCGCGGCGCAGACCGCGTTCTGAACCAGGAAGAAATCGACAACCTCCTCGGTTTCAATATCGAGGATACGATTTCGCGCGATCAGAGCGGCATCCGCGCGCTGATCAACTCGGCAATGGTGTCCTACGAACGCCTGCCGATGCTGGAAATCGTGTTCGACCGGCTTGTCCGCCTGACCACGACATCTTTGCGCAATTTCACGTCTGACAACGTGGAAGTCTCTCTGGATTCAATCAGTTCCGTGCGTTTCGGTGACTATCTGAACTCCATTCCCCTGCCTGCTATCCTTGGCGTGTTCAAGGCCGAGGAATGGGACGGGTTCGGACTGGTCACGGTGGAATCGAGCCTGATCTATTCGATCATCGACGTGCTGCTGGGCGGTGGCCGCGGCACGACAGGTATCCGCGTCGAAGGGCGGCCCTACACCACCATCGAGACCAATCTCGTCCGGCGCATGCTGGAAATCATCCTTGCGGATGCGGAGCAAGCCTTTGCGCCGCTGTCTCCGGTGCATTTCAGCCTGGAGCGCATGGAAACGAACCCGCGTTTTGCGGCGATCTCGCGCCCGGCCAATGCGGCCATCCTTGTCGAACTGCGGATCGACATGGAAGACCGTGGCGGCACCATCGAGATCATGATGCCCTATGCCACGCTGGAGCCCATCCGTGACCTGCTGCTGCAGATGTTCATGGGTGAGAAGTTCGGCCGTGACCCGATCTGGGAAGGGCATCTTGCGAGCGAGATTCATGCCGCCATGGTGGAGGTGGATGCGGTTCTCTACGAGACTTTCCTGCCTCTCAGCCGTGTTTTGAGCCTTGATGTGGGGCAGACGCTGATTTTTGACGTGGAACCTGATGATCCGGTGACAATCAAGTGCGGCAACGTGGAGCTTAGTGAGGGTACACTCGGCAAGGTCGAGGATCTCGATCGCGATTCGTGTCACCCGCGGATTGCGCAAGCCGAAGATGACCTTGGCCGCATTTGAGCGTGCCATGCAGAAGGAAATGGAAACGTCATGACGTCCCTGCCGCTTGGAATGTTGATCGAGGCTCTGGTGGCTGTCCTTCTCCTGGTCACCATCGGCTATTGCTGGATACTGAACCGCCGGCTGCAGCGTCTGCGCGCCGATGAAGAGACCCTGCGTGCGACGATCTCCGAACTGATCACGGCCACCGAGATCGCCGAGCGTGCCATTCTCGGCCTGAAAGCCACCGCGAATGATGCGGACAAGACGCTTGGAACCCGGCTGACACAGGCAGAGCATCTGTCCAAGCTTCTGGCCGGACAGCTGGGTGAAGGCGAAGCGGTTCTGACGCGTATCAGTCAGATTGCCGAAGCAGCCCGCACGGCTCATGCGGCCGAGGATGCCCGCCGCGCCTCCGAGGAAGAAGCCCGCCATCGCGCCCAGGCTCAGGCTCAGGCTCAGGCCGAGGCGGAAGCCCGCCGCATGGCTGCTGCACAGCAGGCCGCAGCTCCGGCCTATCAACCTGCGCCGCAGGGGTATGTTGCGCCCCAAGCTGCGCCGCGCCAGGCTGCTCCTTCTTCCTACGCTGCGCCCTACCGGCAGCAAGCTCCGTCCTATGCACCTGCTCCGGCAGCTCCCGCCGCCGCTCCTTCGGTGAGTGCCCGTGATATCCGCGCTGCCGCAGCCGAAGCCACGGCACGGCTTGAGCGCTTCCGCAAGAAGTCAGGGAGGCTGCTGCTTGAACCTTCGCCTGCTTCCAGTTGTCGGCATTGCTGCCAGCGCCCTTTGGCGCTGAAGCTGCTCGGCCTTGTGCTCGGTGGGCACACGGCTGTGGGGCCGGTCATGGAAGCGCGCGCTCAGGCCCAGCAACCGGCGGCGGGCGAACCCGCTGCCCCGCCGGCCGGCGGGGCCGGAGCTCCTGCTCCTGGCGAAGCCCCGGCCGCAGAAGGAACGCAAGCTCCTGCCGAAGGAGCTGCGGATGCGGTGCCGCCCGTTCCCGATGCGCTGGAAATCGGCGGGTCGAGCGCCGAGCGTGCCGTGCTTGAAAGCCTTGGAGAGCGGCGCAAGGCCTTGCAGGATCAGGAAGGTCAGCTTGATTTGCGGGAGAAATTGCTGCAGGCGACCGAGGAGCGCTTGCAGAAGCGTGTCGACGAATTGAAGTCGCTTGAGCAGCAGATCCAGCAAGGCGTTGAGGAAAAGAAGAAGCAGGAAGAGGGTGAGATCGCCGCACTTGTGGTCATGTATGAGAACATGAAACCCAAGGATGCGGCACGCATCTTCGATCGTCTCGACCTCGATGTGCTGCTCAAGGTTGTGCGCCAGATGAAGCCGAGAAAAATGGCTGACATTCTTGCGCGCATGTCTCCTGAGGCGGCTGAGAAGCTGACGGTGGCCATCGCCGGCGGGGATGCGAACCAGCCGCAGGGTGCATCAGTTCAGGCTCCTGCTGCGCTTCCAAAGATTGGCTCAAACTGACGGAAAGCGGCAAGTTTCAGGATGTGGCGTAATAGGGTGTTAAGGCCGCTCCCCAGAGTCAGACCGGAGCTTGTTCCAGAGGATAACCCTGACCTTGTTGAATGTTGTGAGGCATGCACGCCAGTGGGCCTCAGCCAGGGTCCACGCAGCGTCCCGGTATATTCCGGGGGCGGTTGTATTGTGCCGCAGGCTTGCCGTTGTGCTCGCTGTGTCCTTGCCGCTGATGCCTTCGACCCAGGCTCATGCCCAGACTGCCGAAGCCGTGGATATTGAGGCGCGGGCAGAAGAGGGCTATGGCCGGATGATCCTGACCTTCAAGGACAGGACTCTTCTGCCGCACTATGATGCTGCTGTGACCAGCAATGTGCTGCGCGTCGCCTTTGAGGCGCCGATCCAGATCAGTGTCGACGATGTTCCTCTGCAACTCAGCGACTACGTGGCCATCGCCCGCCGTGATCCGGACGGAAGTGCAATCCGTTTTGCCTTGAAGGACAAGTTCCGCATCAACACGCTTGAGGCGGGCGAGAAGCTGTTCATTGATATTTTGCCGGCCAACTGGCAAGGCCTGCCTCCCGGTCTTCCGGATGAGGTGGTGCGCGAACTTGCGCAGCGCGCAGAAGAGGCCATGCGCCAGGTGCGCGCACTGGAGCAGGCGCGTCTCAAGGCGCAGGAGGGGCCGAAGGTCACGCTCCACATCGGGGATCATCCGACGTTCACGCGCCTGGTCTTCGACTGGTCCATCCAGTTTGATACCGCTTTCGTGCGCGAGGACGATATCGTTCGCGTCACCTTCAATCATCCTGCCCAGCTCGACGTGGGTGACTTGCGCGCCCGTCTGCCGCGTGGTGTTGTCGATGCGACGGCCTTCATTGATGAGGGCAAGCTGAAGTTTTTGATGCGCCTTGAGCCGGGCGTCGATATCCGGGCCTTCCGTGAAGAGCAGACCTATGTGATCGACATCAGTCCGCCGGAAGCAAAGGTGCCAGCCGATCCTACCAATGCTGCCATAAACGGTGCCATGGGGGCCGATGCGCCTTCCGGGGCATCGGGCATGATCGTCGCGCCGGGGAGCCGGGATTATACCCCCGCCAACCCGAGGGAGCTCCCGCCCCCAGTTCTGGGCAGCCGGGCCAGGATCCTGTGTTCGATGGTGTCGAGGGTGGCGGTGTGAGCCGTCCGCGGCCCGGAGCGATCGGCCCGCGTGTTGTGCCTGAAACGCCAGTTGCGCAGAGCGATCCGGCAGTTACCGTTGAACCTGGCGAGACGCAGGCCGACGTGGCTCTTGCGGAACCCGCTGGCGCAGAGCCGTCTTTTCCGCTTCCCAGGGCAAAGCCTGCTCCCGCAACGGAGCTGGCACTGAACGGGCCAGTGGCAGGGGTTGCGCAGAGCACCCAGCCGATCGTCATTCCGCCATTGGCCGGAGAGCCGGATACGGTGGCATCTGTCGCATTTGTTCCGCCTGCCCAGGAAACGGACCCGGCCTCCGCCGGCCCCACAGGTGATGTTCCGCAAACGGTTCCTGTTGCGGCAGGGCCGGATGTTGGCGACCGCCTGATTGATGTTGTACCGCTGGATCCTATGCCTGAGCCTGCCAGCCGTACAGCGGCGCCTGGTTCTCAGGGAACTGTCCCCTCTGACTTGCCGGCAGTCATCGATCTGACGGGGAGGCGCGGCCGCAGGTCAATGAGCCCTGGCGTGCCACTGGCGGCAGTGATGCGGCGGCTGAACAGGCGCAGGCCGTGCCGCCCAGCATCTTCGGCGGGCCCGCCCGTTCTCCCGAGAGCCTTCCGGCTGATGCGGCTGAAGCGACCCTAAATTTCGTTGCTGCCGAAGCCCGGCGCATCGGCAATTCCGTGCGTGTCGTATTTCCCTTTCGGGAGCAGGTTTCGACCGCCCTGTTCCGGCGCAACAACAGTGTCTGGATGGTGTTTGACACCAGCTCTGCAATTGACGTGCGCGGCATGCGTTCCGCCCTTGGCGATATCGCCAGCGAGGTCGATATCCAGAGCTATGGTGATTTCTCGGTGCTTCGGGTAAACGTCAGCTCTGCCACACTGGCGACCCTGGGTGCTGATGGCAATGCCTGGAATCTTGTCATCGGCGACATGATTGTCGAGCCTTCCCGCCCGCTGCTGCTGGAGCGTACCGTACGCATAGACGGCGGATCGGTGCTTCGTGTGTCGTTCCAGAACCCGCGTTATGTCCGCAAGTTCACCGATCCCGACGTGGGAGACGAAATCCACGCCGTGACCGGCTATGGCCCTGCGCGTGGCTTGCTCAAGCCGCAGGGGTTTGTCGATCTGGATGCCTTGTCCTCCGCACATGGTGTCGCAGTCGTGCCAAAGTCGGACGGCGTCCGGGTCCAGTTGGTGGGGGATGATGTCATCCTCGAGAAGACTGACGGCCTGATCCTGTCGAACAGCCATCTGCGGCAAGGATCTGGCTCCTTCAACTCCATCGTCGCTGCTGACAATGTCGCGTCCATTGAGTTTTCAAACCTGACGACTTCCGCACCGGAGGAATTCATCCGACGCCGCACTGAGCTTGAAGCGGCAATGGCAGCAGCTCCTGAAGGGCAGCGGCAAGGACCCAGACTTGATCTGGCCCGGTTTTATCTGGCGCATGTCTTCCCTCATGAATCTCTGGGGCTGATGGAGCTGGCGCTGGAGGAGGAGCCGGCGCTGGCGCAGGACCCGATGTTCAATCTGATGATGGGTGCGGCGCAAACGCTCGCCGGGCGGCCCAGGGAGGCTATGCCTTATCTCAGCCGCCATGATCTTGAGAACAATCCGGATGCGGCTGTCTGGCAGACTATTGTTGAAGTTGCCCTTGGTCAGTGGGCACCGGCCCGCGCCGCACTGGGGCGTGGCCGTTCTGTCATCGGCAACTATCCGGTCAACATTCAGGCCGAGTTCAATCTTGCCGCCGCGCAGGCCATGGTGGAACTGAACGATTTCGGCATGGCCAACACCATTCTTGCCGAGATTGAGCCTGCGCTCATTTCCCCGCAGCAGGCCACCCGCTATGACCTTTTGCGGGGCCGGGTGGCCGATGCTTCTGGCCGCTCGCTAGAGGCGCTCACCGCCTTTGATCTCGTTGCCCGCAGTTTTGACCGGCCGCGTGCGGCCGAGGCGCAGTACCGTGCCCTGCGTATCCGTTACCGGGACGGGGAGATCGGAATAGACAATGCAATCAACGAGCTTGGCGGACTTGCTGCTTCCTGGCGCGGTGACGAGACGGAACTGAAAACGCTGCGGCTGCTCGCCCAGCTTCAGGCGGAAAAGGGCAATTACCGCGAGGCGTTCGAGGCGATGAAGTCTGCGCTTCAGGCGCAGCCGGACGCGGAGACCACCCGCCTGCTGCAGGAGGAGATGTCCGCACTGTTCTCCAGCCTCTTCCTGCATGGCAAGGCGGACGACATGCCGGCGGTGAAGTCTCTTGCGCTGTTCTACGATTTCCGCGAGCTGATGCCGGTGGGGCGTCAGGGCGACGAGATGGTGCGCAAGCTCGCCAAGCGGCTGGTCGAGGTGGACCTTCTGGATCAGGCTGCCGGTCTGTTGCAGCATCAGGTCGACAACCGTCTCAAGGGGGCTGCCCGTGCGCAGATTGCGGCTGATCTTGGAGCAATCTATCTGATGGACCGCAAGCCGGAGCGGGCGCTGGCTGTGCTCAACCGTACCCGTCAGGCAAACCTGCCTTCCTCCCTTGAGCGGCAGCGCAACATCATTGAAGCGCGTGCCATGACCGAGAGCGGGCGTCCGGATCTGGCGCTGGAACTGGTGCGCAACATGCGCGGCGCAGATGTGGACCGTTTGCGCGCCGATACGTTCTGGAAGGCACAGAGCTGGCGTGAGGCTGGTGAGCAGCTGGAGGCCATGTATGGCTCACGCTGGTCAGACAATATTCCGCTGGAACAGATCGAGCGCGATGACATTCTGAAAGCCGCAATCGGCTACTCCTTGGCCGGCGATCAGCTCAGCCTCGACCGTTTGCGGACCAAGTATGCGAAGAAGATGGCCGACAGCCCGCAGGCTGCTTCATTTGAGGTGGTGACCCGCCCCGTTGCAGCGCAGGGCGTCGAGTTTCTCGATGTGGTCAAGGGCATTGCCGCGACAGACACGCTCGACACGTTCCTGCAGGAATACCGGCGCCAGTACATGTCGCCTTCCGCAGACAGTGGCAGCAGCTCACTGGCCAATCCAATGCCTGCAAATGGCTGACACCATCTCCGGCATTTGGAGCGGCGTGCCCAGCCAGATGCTGGCAGCAATGGCTTGAACTTCTGCGGCCTGAACCTCTGCTGAAACTTCCGGAGAAACAGATTCAGCTCTTGAAGAGATTGATTCAAGAGCTGTTGTCTTTGATTCCGGAAGCTCGCCTAAATCTCTGATTTATATATCTTTTGAGCTTCTATCCGGCTGCGCCGAAACTTCTCACCAAGCTTCCGGCTACCAGGTACCAGCCGTCCACAAGCACGAAGAAGATCAGCTTGAAGGGCAGCGAGATGACTACTGGTGGAAGCATCATCATGCCCATGGACATGAGGATGGATGCAATCACCAGATCGATGATCAGGAACGGCAGATAGAGCAGAAAGCCGATCTCGAAAGCGCGGCGGAGTTCGCTGATCATGAAGGCCGGGATCAGAACCTGAAAGCTCAGCTCCTGCGGGGTCTCTGGCGGGGCTTGACCCGAGAGCTCTTGAAACAGGGCGAGGTCCTTCTCTCGCACCTGGGTCAGCATGAACCCGTGAAAAGGCTCCGAAGCCCGCTCAAATGCCTGGTCGAACTCGATGGTTCCTTCCACCAGCGGCTGGATGCCTTCGCTATAGGCCGTCTGCAAGACGGGAGCCATGATGAAGGCCGTGAGAAAGAGTGCAAGCGACACCATCACCGTATTGGGTGGTGCGGTCTGCAGGCCAATGGCCGAACGGAGCAGCGACAGGACCACGACAATACGGGTGAAGCTCGTCACCATGACGAGGATCGACGGTGCCAGGCTGAGAATTGTAAGCAGGGCGACAAGCTGCAGGGCGCGCTGGGTGACGCCCGTGCCCTCGCCAAAGCCGATCGAAATGTCCTGCGCCCATGCCGGGGCGGCAAGCAGCACCGCCGCTACTCCGGCAAAGGCAATTGCCGCCAGGCGCAGGTATCTTGCGGATCTGATTGCGACCGCTCGACCGCTCATTTGCGTTCTTGCGTGCCGATTTCGGAGAGGAGGCGGGCCATCTCTTCTTCAATGGCTGTCACGCCGGGATTCTCGCGTACAGCCTGAACCTTCACCTCTGGCGCAGCGCCCGGCTGGTCTGCCTCACTGTCCTGTGACGCGACCGGCTCCGGAGACGTGGCGCTGGGGGCGTGGCCTCTGCCGCCGGGACAACTGCTGCAGTTGCGGCTGCGGGCGTGGAGGAACTGCTCTGCAGATGATTGTCGAGAACATCAGCCAGCGCATCGGACAGCAGGTCGTCCGCCATATCGGCCTGCACCTTGTTTGCCGGTTCTTCAGGTTGATCCGCTGATGCGATCGGGGCGAACAGGTCCTCTTCGTCTGCCGCAGCATCCTGGGAACCGCCGTTCTGGTCGTCTGTCTGCTGGGCGGCGCTTGCGGAACTTTCGGCCTGCTGGGGCGCTTGCGCCTTGTTTTCCGGTGCGGCTGAGGGGCTCACGGTCTTTGCCGGAGCCTGCGGAGCTGCCGATGCAGCTTCACTGTTTGTTTCATCAGAGGCTGCCGCGCCTGTCGAAGGAGCTGAGGCCGCAGTGTCCGTCTCTGCGGCGCTTGCGGGTGTACCCGCCTGCGCGCTGCCTTGCGCTCCTGCGTTGCCGCGGTAGCTGGCTGCACGGGCCGGATCCAGCCTCAGATAGGGGTTGGAGGCGAGCGAACCGAAGCCCTCGCCGCTGCGCTCTGTTGCTGCCGGTGCGGCAGGGGACGTGCCAGCCGATGCGGCTGCATTTTGAGCGGCCGGCTGCGTGCGAACGGCATCTGCCGCAGTGACTTCGCCGGGGGCAGTCGTCTGGCTGGAAGCAAGCGGGTTCTGGAAGGCGGTGCGTGCGCGGGCTGCAGGACCCGAAGATGGGGGAGTAACCTGACGGCGCGGTTCAGGTTCGGGCGCCTGGACATCTGTTGATGCCGGACGGGAGAAGGTACGTGCGAGACCTGCAACCGCAGCACCGGCAGCTGCCACCGAGGCGCCAGCTTTCTGGGTGAGGGCTGAGGCTGCCGTCTGTGCCGTATCTGCTGTGGCAGGCGCCTGCGGAGCGGGGTGACCCACAGGCTGCACTGGCGCCTGGGCGGACACTCTGACTGCCGGGGCTGAAAGGTCCTGCGTACGCTGGGACGGCTCGGGCGCCCGAAGCACAGGGCTCGCCGGAGCGGCGGGTGCCTGGACGGCAGGAGCCCCGGTGGCCGGGGATGCGGATGTTCCGGCCGACATGGCTTCGGCGGCACGGGCACGCAGTGTCTTGATCGTGTCAAGCGGTGAGGTCACAGCCTTTAGCTCTGCACCTGCGCTGATTGCCGGCTGGACAGAGGGCGCCGGTGCTGCGTGAGGCGTGGAAGCCTGGCTCTTGACCTGGGGCGCTTCAGGGGCCGGCGCGGGTGCGTGCGGGCGTACAGCTGCTGAAGCAGAGGCCTGCGGTGCAGCTGGGCCAGTGTCGCGCTGAGGCTCGTTTTGTCCCCGTGCACGGGCGCTCGCGGCGAGGCTGCCTGCCGCCGCCGCTGCGCGGGCCGCAAGATTTGCAGCAAGGCGCTGAGGGCCTGAGGGAGCAGCCTGCGTCTTTTCAGCGGAAGGCGGGGCAGCTGGGTTGGAACGCAGTTGAGGAGCGCCAGGAGCTGATACGGGCGAGGCGGCGGGCGATGCCGTCATGGCGGGAGCAGGGGCTGCGGCCGGGACCGGCATGGCGGGTTCGGCTGCGTCATAGTCCGCCGCACCATAGCCTGCCATCTGGCGCTGGTAGTTTGTGGTGACCGGGGTGCCGCGAATGATTGCCTGCTCGACCACTACATCGGTCGGGCCACCGACGAGGATAAGATGTTCCACATTATCGCGGCGCACGAGCAGCAGGCGGCGGCGGGCGTCAATGCTCATTGCATCCATCACTGCGATACGCGGCTGGCGGTTGCGGCCCGCGTTGATGCGGTTTCCGGTGAACTGCCGCAGGAAATGGACCATCAGGCCGATCAATGCGAAGACAATGGCCAGCGCAATGATGAAAGACATTGCCCGCGCAATGCCGTCTCCGACGCCGAAAGTATCCGCGATCCACTCGTACATACCAACCTCATTACTCTGCGCCGGACTGGCGGCCGTCTCCTTGCCGGGGCAGGCGCCAGATCTCCCTTGCATTCAAGCTGCGGAGCTCACTTTTGCCCCGCCTGCGTGATAGATCAATGCTGCAAATAGCATCTGCAGGCGCTTAGGTATACATCCCAGTTACACGCGAGCCCGTTACAGCGCTTCACTTGCGCTTCACCAGACTTGCGGGCCCCGCAGCGCTCTGCCTGCACCGGCTCTTCCTCCACCTCAGCCTGGAGGCTGACCAGATGCCTGTGCCACTGCTCCTTCACTGCGCCGTCATTCCCGCTTCGCCATCCAAAGCCGGGAACTTGTAGTGAGGAAGCTTGCGCTGCCCTGTCTCTCCCTGCATGATTCTGACTGGACAAACTCAGTCAGCTTGTAATTCCGGCCTGTCGAGATCGGCGATGCCCTCTGAATATTAACAGGGGCAGGCAAAAAGTGCCGGGTGATTTCGTGATTTGCGACTGCGTTTGATTGGGCTGTTTACGAGTTTCCACGGAAAACCGCGCCATTCTTGCGAAAATCATTAACGTGCCATTAACTTTCCGTTAACCCTTTGAGCGGCAGTGTTTGCCGAAGTGTTAACAAATGGTGACTCGCATGTCTCTGACCGACCTGCCGATGTTTCGCGCAATCAAGTCCAAGATGCAGTGGCATCAGGCCCGGCAGGGCGTGCTGGCGGAGAATGTCGCCAATGCAGATACGCCGGGATACCGGGCGCGGGATCTCAAGACCTTCAAGGTGGACGAGGATCTGAAGCTCGCCAAGCCGGGGCTGGAGACGACGCGAACACAGGCAGGTCATCTGTCAGGTGTCATGCGTGCCTCCTCGGGTGGTGGGCAGATTTCACCCAGTACCTTCGAGACGACGCCGGATGGCAACAATGTGGTTCTCGAAGAGCAGATGATGAAAGTCACGCAGAACCAGATGGATTTCCAGGCTGCGGCGTCGCTCTACAGCCGGAGCATGAAGCTTCTCAAGACGGCCATTGGCAAGTCTGCCTGAGGCGGGCTTTGAACACTTGCAAAGGAGAGTGCCATGGATCTGACAAAGACACTGTTCGTATCGGCCTCCGGGCTCAAGGCGCAGACGGGCCGCATCCGTGTGATCGCTGAGAACATTGCCAATGCGGATTCCACTGGGACGTATGCCGCAGGAAGACCCTTACCGCCGCAAGATCCCGACGTTCACGAACCGCTTCGAGAAGGCGCTGGATGCGGAAGTCGTGGCTCTGGGCCGGATCCAGGAAGATCAGTCGCAGTTTCCCACCCGCTACGAGCCCGGCCATCCGGCTGCCGATGCGGAAGGCAACGTGCGCATGCCCAACGTGAATTCACTGGTGGAAAGCGTCGACATGCGCGAGGCGCAGCGCTCCTACGAAGCGAACCTCAATGTCATCGAGACGACCCGCAGCATGCTGCAGCGGACCATCGACATCCTGCGTGGCTGATCCTTCAGCCAACGCATTCGAACCTGAACCCAGAGGATAATCCATCATGGCTATTCCATCCGTTGCCGCGAATGCCTATCAGACGATGGCCCGCCTCGGACAGCAGGGGCAGGGCTTGGCGGCAGCGAAGACGCTGCCGGGGCCCTTACCCAAACTCCGGATTTCGGCGGCATGGTCCGCGACGCTGTCAGTTCTGTCTCCGACGCCGGGCAGAAGTCCGAAGGCATGGCCCTTGGCCTTGTCCAGGGCAAGGCAGATGTGGTTGATGTGGTGACGGCCATTGCGGAAACGGAAGTCGCGTTGGAGACGATGGTTTCCGTGCGTGACCGTGTGATTGCGGCCTACGAGGAAATCATGCGCATGTCGATCTGATATCAGATCGCGGCGGGACAAGGGGCTGACAGCCAGATGACCGGACCTGAGGTCATGGATATTGCCCGGGAGGGCATCTGGACTCTGGTGCTGGTAGCAGCTCCGGTGATGATCGTTGGCCTTCTCGTTGGCGTCGTTGTGGCGCTGTTCCAGGCGCTGACCCAGATCCAGGAAATGACGTTGGTATTCGTTCCGAAGATCCTCGCGATTTTCGTGACGATGATCGTCGCCTTTCCTTTCATGGGCAGTACGCTGAACGCCTTCATGACGCGAATTTCCGAAATGATCCTGATGACCGGTCCAGGCTAGACGGGAGGGGATGTGACCATCCAGCTCTCTTTTCTGCCTGAGATGGCGGCAATCTTCATGCTCATGTTTGCCCGGCTCGGCACGCTGATGATGTTGCTGCCGTCTTTCAGCGAACGTTCGATTCCGATGCGCTTGCGCCTGACGCTGGCCCTGTCCCTCACACTGCTGCTGTACCCCATGGCGTCCCGGCTCTATCCGGCGGGCCTGACGGACAACATCAGCCGTTTCGGGGTGATGCTTTTCGGGGAGTTCATCATTGGCTTTGCGGTTGGCCTGTGCGGCCGAATGATCACTTCGGCCCTGACGACCGCGGGCGTCATCATTGCCAACCAGACGGGCCTGTCCTTCGCGCTTGGTTCGGACGTGACCAATTCCGGCCAGCAAGGCGCGCTGATCGGCAACTATCTGTCCATTCTCGCCGTCACGCTGATCTTCACCACCGATACCCATTATCTGGTGATTGCGGCTCTGCATGACAGCTTCAACCTGTTTCCGCCGGGCGTTGTGCTGCCGGTGGGAGACTTTGCCCGGATGGCTCAGGAGACGGTGTCCGGGGTCTTTTCCATCGCCATGCGGATGAGCGCTCCTTTCATCGTGGTGGGGCTTGTCTTCTATTTCGGCCTGGGGCTTCTCAACAAACTGATGCCGCAGATGCAGATCTTCTTCATCTCGGCGCCGGTTGGCATTGCCATTGGCATCCTGCTTCTTTACGCGCTTCTGATCGCCATCATGAACAAGTATCTGGAGCATTTCATCGAGGCGATCGGCAAGTTCACAGGGGGTAGGCCTGTCTGGCCGCGGCCGCCGCTGGTGGGGGCTTCTGCCTGCGGGCTGATCATATTCAACACGTCCGGGCATCCCGTTCCTGTTTCTGGGGGCGGAGGCTGCAGGGGAAACAATGTCTGACGAGACCGACGATTCGGAGAAAACCGAGGACCCCACGCAAAAACGCTTGAGAGAAGCGTTGGAGCGAGGGGATGTCGCAAAATCTCAGGAAGTCAGCACGTGGTTCACGCTTGCCGGAACCGCGATGGTCATTGCATTTCTGTCTCCCGGAATTGTCCGCGATCTCGGCGGAAAATTGAAATGGTATGTGGAGCACGCTGACGCCATCCCGGCAGACCGTGGAGGGCTTGTCGATCTCTGGACCAGCACTGGCTATGCAGTGGCCGCCGCCGTTGCGCTGCCGATGCTGGCACTGCTGCTCATGGCAGTCATCGGTAATATGGTTCAGCATCAGCTTGTCTTCTCGGCAGAGTCCCTCAAGCCGAAATTCTCCAAGGTCTCGCCGGTGTCCGGCTTCAAGCGGCTGTTTTCGTCCGATAGCCTGATGAACTTCGTCAAGGGGCTGATCAAGATCACCATCGTCTCGGTGCTGATGGTGGCTGTGCTCTGGCCGGAGCGGGACATGGCGGAAGCCGTCATGTTCATGGACGAACTTGCGGTGATGGAAGAGACCCGGATTCTCTCCCTCAAACTCATAGGCGCCATTCTGGCCGTGATGACCATCGTCGCTGCAGGCGACTTCCTCTGGCAGAAGACCAAATGGTTCAAAAAGCAGAAGATGAGCCTGCGGGAGATCAAGGAAGAATACAAGCAGACGGAAGGTGATCCTGCGGTCAAGGGTAAGATCCGTCAGCTGCGCATGGAACGCAGCCGCCGCCGCATGATGAGCGCAGTGCCGCAGGCAACAGTGATTGTCACCAACCCGACGCACTACTCTGTTGCACTCAAGTATGAGGATGGCATGGGGGCACCTCAAGTGGTGGCCAAAGGTGTTGACGCGGTCGCCCTGCGTATTCGGGAAATTGCGAAAGAGAACAAGGTGCCCATCGTCGAGAACCCGCCGCTTGCCCGCGCCCTCTATGCAGCGACCGAAATCGATCAGTTCATCCCCGAGGAACACTTCAAGGCAGCGGCTGAGGTCATCGGCTTCGTGTACAGAATGCGGAAAACCCGGAGCTGGCGTGATAATTGACACCAGATCGGTTGAATTTAGCTGCGCGGGGCAGAATGCTGCATGAAAGACCGAATCCCGCAGGGCGGGAGGGAGAAGAGTAGTAATGAGCGACAGGGACTCACACATGGCAGAGCCGGTTGTCGACCGCGCTGAGCGGTCGGGAAGTATTGCCGCGCTGCTGCTTCTGGCCTTGGCCCTTCTGGGCGCGGCCACAGCTTTTGCGGTCATGGGCCGCGAGGCTGCAGAGCCCTATGTCCTTGCCCTGCTTGGCATTCTGGCTGTGGTCGGGGTATTTTCGCTGTTTGCTGCAGCCATCGGCCTGTTACGCTTTTCCACACGCGGCCGCGCCAGCCCATTGGGCGGGGCCTTTCTTGATACGCTGGAGGAAGGTGCGGTTGTCACCGATGTTGAAGGCCGTCTGATCTACGCGAACCAGGCCTATGCCGTGCTGACGGGGGCAGAGACCCCCGCAGAGGTGCGCACCATCGAGAGGGTCTTCTCCAGCGATCCTGATGCGGCTGATGTGATGTTCCGCCTCTCCCAGGCCATGCGTGACGGGCGCAAGGCGCAGGAAGAGGTGCGCCTTCCCACGGCGCTGGACGGCGACGACAGCGGGGCCCGCTGGTACAGGGTGTCTGTGCGGCCCCTGCAGATCCCGCGCAAGGAAGGTGGCTCCGGCCGGCCACTGATGGTCTGGCAACTTGCCGATATCACCCGCGACCGCAGTGATCAGGAAAGCTCCTTCCAGGAGCTGCAGCGTGTCATCAACTTCCTTGATCATGCACCTGCCGGCTTCTTCTCCTGCGATGCGCGCGGACGGATCGTCTATCTCAACGCCACGCTCGCCGACTGGCTGGGCTATGACCTGGCCCAGTTCCAGGCTGGCGAAGTGCTGCTTGCGGATATCATCCGCGGTGATGGTGCGGAGCTCGTGCGTTCGGTGCGCGGTTCCGCCGGTGAGGTGAAGAGCGAAACCTTCGACCTTGACCTCGTCACCCGCAACGGCCGGGGGCTGCCGGTGCGCCTGCTGCACCGCGTGCCGTTCGGCGCCGAGGGCATGCCGGGCGACAGCCGCACGCTGGTTCTCAACCGCTCGCGTGGGGAAGAGGTGGCCGAGGCGCTGCGCGCTGCCGAAGTGCGTTTCGCACGCTTCTTCAACAACACGCCGATTGCCATCGCCTCGCTGGACGCTGAGGGCCGGGTTCTGCGCACCAACGCGCCCTTCCTGCGGCTCTTTGGTCCGGTTGATATTTCTGGTGCCGGTACCCGAATGCAGGACTTCGTTGGCGAGCATGGCCGGGAAGAGCTGTCACGGGCGCTCTCCGCTGCCGCGAAGGGCATCGGTGAAATCGCGCCGGTTGACCTGCCGCTCGCCAATGCCTCTGACGGGCGCTCCGCCACCTTCTATGTCTCCGCCGTGCAGGACGGGGAGGGGGATGGCGAGATGGCCATCGTCTACGCGTTGGAGACGACACAGCAGCGGGCGCTGGAAGCCCAGTTCGCCCAGAGCCAGAAGATGCAGGCCATCGGCCAGCTGGCAGGCGGTGTGGCGCATGACTTCAACAATGTGCTTACCGCTATCATCGGCTTCTCAGATCTTCTGCTGGCGAGCCACAGGCCGACCGATCCGTCCTTCCAGGACATCATGAACATCAAGCAGAATGCCAACCGCGCGGCGGGCCTCGTCCGCCAGCTGCTGGCCTTCTCACGCCGTCAGACCTTGCGCCCGCAGCAACTGGCGCTGAATGATGTTCTTGCCGATCTTGCCAATCTGCTGGACCGGCTGCTTGGCGAAAAGGTGGAGCTGAAGGTCGTGCATGGCCGCGACCTTTGGCCGGTGATGGCAGACGTGAACCAGCTGGAGCAGGTGATCGTCAATCTGGCGGTCAATGCGGGAGATGCCATGTCCGATGGCGGCCGCCTGACCATCCGCACCTCCAATGTGGGCGAGCAAGAGTCCACACGCTTCGACAACACACGCGGTATGCCTCCCGGCGAATATACGCTGATCGAGGTGGAAGACACCGGACACGGCATGACGCCGGAGATCATGGAAAAGATCTTCGAGCCGTTCTTCTCGACCAAGGAAGTGGGCAAGGGAACTGGCCTCGGCCTCTCCACCGTGTATGGCATCGTCAAGCAGACTGGCGGTTATATCTTCTGTTCGTCCGAGGTGGGTGTCGGAACGGTCTTCCGCATCTTCTTCCCGCGGCACATCCCCAAGGAACAGCCGGTCATCGAGAAGAAGATTATCGAGGACAGCGACAAGGTGAAGGACCTCACCGGGTCGGCTTCGATCCTACTGGTGGAAGACGAGGAAGCCGTGCGCGCCTTTGCAGCCCGTGCGCTTGCCTCACGCGGTTATACCGTCCACGAAGCTGGCTCCGGCACGGAAGCGCTGGAGGTGATGGAGGAAACCGGCGGCAGCATCGATCTGGTGGTGTCGGATGTGGTCATGCCGGAAATGGATGGCCCCTCGCTCCTGCGCGAATTGCGCAAGACCCGCCCGGACCTGAAGATCATCTTCGTTTCGGGCTATGCGGAAGATGCCTTCGAGGAGAATCTGCCTGAGGGCGAGACCTTCTTCTTCCTGCCCAAGCCCTTCACCCTCAAGCAGCTGGCAACGACCGTGAAGGATGTGCTGTCGAGCTGAGGCGGTGGGAACCATGGGGCGGCCGCTACCGTGAATCATGGTCCTGTATGACTGGTAGGCATGAAAAAAGCGCGGTGCGGAAGCATCGCGCTTTTTGCGTTCATCGCTCAGCAGACCAAAGGACGGCGGACGTCCGCCTTTAGCTGACCGGCAGGGCAGGGCAGCCCGAAGTCCGTTCAACACGGGTCTTCAGCCCTTGCAGGCTCTGCATGGTGTTCGGGTTGCCCGGCAGCACGAAACTCTGGGCAAGAGCGGTCCGGGCATTGTTGACGATGGCGACGTCCTGAACGGCCAGCGTCCGGCAGGCCTCGCCGGTGAAGCGTACGCGCACGCGGATCAGACGGTCGCCGTTGTCAGAGGGGCCGAATTCGGCGTCGAGCGCCGGGTTGGCTTCCGTCATCTTGCGTTCGATCACCACCATGTTGGCTTCATCTTGCACAACGGGGGTACCGCGTTCGGTGGCACTGGCGATCAGTGCCATGCGCACCTGCTCCGGGCTTCCGGCGATAGAGAGCGACTGCGCGCCCTGGGGCACAGTAAGCTGCGGCTGCGGTGGCAGACTGGACTGGATAGGCTGCTGGCCGCTCGACTGACAGGCAGCAAGTGCTGCGGCGAGGGCAGGGACGATGATCATCTGGCGCATGGCTGCGATCCTCAAGGTAATCATGTTCAGGCTCCGGCAAGCCCCAAACAGGCCACCAGTCCGATTAACAAAGTTAGAACACATTTGGTTCCGTCACTCATAGATCGGAATGGAGGCCTTGAAAGCTGGCTACGTCACAATCCACGCGGAAATTTGCCGGTTGATGTCTTTTTGTCTCAGACAAGTTTTACCAGCCTCATGCTCCGCAAACCGTTCAAGCCTTGGAGAGGAAGAGCCTTTCGGGACGCGATGCCTTTGCATCTTGAATGCTCAGGAATCAAAAAGTTTTCCCGGTGCGGAATCCGCCGCCCTGGCTCATGACGCTTCCGGAAGACCCAGTTCTGAAGCCACCGCTTCCACGTGAGCTGCCGCCGCCAAGCCCCTGACCCGAAAAGCCGCCGCCAAACGAGCTGCGCCCGGAACTGCGACTGCCGGTGTTCTGTTGCACATGCGCCTTGCGGGCCCGGGTCCAGTAGTCCGCGCCACTGATGGCCCCTTTCACGAGCTCTCCGAGCAATATTGTGGTGAGGCTATCGTCCTTGAACGAGGAACCGTAGTCGTCATAGCCGTTCTGCCGGAATTGCCGGCTTACCTTGGTCAGTTCGTCGCGGCGCCGGGAAATGTCGCGCTGCAATTCCTTGTCCTGGCGGATCTCGCGGTTCAGATCCTCGATTTGCGCCTCAACATTCTGCAATGCGCGCACGATGGAATCGTCTTCGCGCGAGGGCGTGTCGATGGCCTTGCGCAGCAGCGTGTGCAGATCCTCCCGCTGCAAGGCCTTGGCAAGTTCTGCGGCTGCGGCCTGATAGCCTTCGTCTTCACCGTCGGTAAAGGTCTGCAGCCGGGCCTGCAGGGGCGCCAGCTCCGCCTCATCTGCCTCAATCCGGCTGTCCAGCTGCAGGAGGGCGTCCTGCAGTTCTATGGCCTCTCCCTCAAGGTCCCGCCCGGCGAGCCGTGCCAGTGTCTGGCGTTCCGAAGCGGCAACGGCATCCGCTGCTTGATTGGCCAGTTCGCTGTAGCGGGCCGCATGGGCCGTCAGGCGCACAGGGATTTCGGTCAGCATGGCGTAGTTCGGACGGGCAGTCTCAAAACGGATCAGGCTGGCGACCCAACGGTCGAGCGAACGCACCAGACCTGAATGATTGTAGCCCGTGGTCCCAAAGCCGCGCTGCCAGAGATACATGAACAGCGGGTCGTTTTCGTATGCCTTGCCCTTTTCCTCCCGGTCAGCCTCTGCCTGAAGGGCTTTGTCCGAAGCGGCGGTGGCGGTGCGGGCGGCCTGTTCTGCCTCAGCTTTCAGTTCCTTGTGGGCCTCGTCTGCGGCAAGAGCCTGGACAAGGGCACCTTCCAGAGCATCGATCTTCTCAAGAATGGCGGCCCGGGCGGCGGAGATCTTGTCCCGCTCGCGCATCTGCTCTGCCCGTTGGCTTTCCTTGATGCGGACCTCTTCGGCAAGGCGCGTCAGATCGGCATTGCGCCGCTCCAGAAGCTGGCGTGCTGTGCGCGCCGCGCCTTCCAGATCAGCGCCAAGATTGTCGGCTTGTTCGGTCTCCATCCGGAACTTTGCAAGATCCTTGAAGCCCTCGCTCATCTTCTCCGAAAGCGACGAAATGGACCGTGTTGCCCGTTCGATACGGTGAGCAAGCTCAGTCTCCTCGCGGCGCAGATCCGCAAGGGCCTGTTCGATGGCAGAGAGTGTCTGGCGTCCGCTCAGCATGGCTTAAGCCCTTGTTCCGGTGTCACCATTCCGTAATGGCTCCCTGTTCCACCGGCTTGCTCCAGTCGATGCCGAGTTTGCCGCGCAGCTTCACGCCAAGTTCTGAATCTTGCACGATGCCGTCTTTTGCCTTGTCGTCTCGTACCGAGTTGAAAACGCTGACAGGAACACGCTGCGCCCAAATGGTTACCGTTCTTTCCTTGCCATCCTCCTCCGAGACGATCCGCCGTGGCATAGGCTTCCCATCGGCGCCGATTGCCTCGACCACGAGATAGGTGTTCTCGGCCGACTGGTTCACATCGGGAATGCGCGTCACCCCCGTGGGCACATCCGGGCGCGAGACAATGCGAACCGTGAAGGTGGTTGCCAGTTCGCTGTCGAGTGCGGCCAGCTGGTCACGCACCCGCCGCGCATCGGCGGCATCACCACGCGCCAGGGCCCGTTCGCCGTCAGCCGCAAGCCCTGCGGCCTGCACCTTGACTGCGTCGTCAAGCGCGGCGGCATTGATGGCTGCGGTCAGCCGCACAATGTCTTGAGGCAAAGTCTCACTCAACTCGGCCTGGAGGGCCTCCGCGGCCCTTTCACGCGGTGCCGTAACGAGAAAATGCCATGCGGACAAGGAGATCACGAGTGCTGCAAAGGCGATCGCTGCCATGCGGGCATAGCTCATGCGCCGGATGTAAAGCAGGGCGAGGAACCTTTGCAGCCCGGCCTTCGGCGGGGCATAGACGAAACGGTCTTCCTTGAGGCTGGCAACCCCTTGCTGCAGGATGTGATCGGGTACGTCAATGCCCTGTGAGGCATAGATATCCCGCAAGCGGGTGATCAGCTGCGCATCACGGTCAGTTCCGCTCAGCTCACGCTGAACAAGGGCGTCGTCATGGCGCAATGTGTCGACCACATCCATCGCCATCATCAGCTCGTCGAGCGGCTGTCCTGCGGCCTTCTGTGTTGCGGCCATTCCAATCCTCCGGCCCGCTTGGGCTGGTTCATCAAGTCGTGTGCGCCGGCCGGCGTGTCAAGCCGGCCGGATGAGCTCAGCCCTTGATCAGGGCCTCATCGGCTGCAAGCTTTGCCAGACGGCGCTTGCCGTCTTCGACAGCAAGGCGGATTTCTTCGGAGTTTTTCGTCGACATCTCACGCATCTCATTGATGATATTGCGCGAATTGATCTGGAAGTTGACCACGCTGTCCACCAGCTTCTTCACCGATGCCGCCTGTACGGTGGGGCCATAGCCAGCCTTCAGTGCAGCTTCCTGTACGGCGTCGCCGATCTCGGCCAGCGTCTCGAGGCTCTTATTGACGCCGTCCTTCATGGCATTCAGCGTCGCGGTCGATTCATGCAGTCCCTGCAAGCCGGTGAAGGAGGCGTTGAGGGCCGTCAGAACTGACTCATTGGTGGAGAAGAAGCTGACCGACTGGGCATAGACCCGCTCCTTGGCGTTGGTCGTCTGCATCAGGCGTGCCATGATCACTTCGGACGTATTGTAGCCAATCGTCAGATTGTCGGAGAGATCCTTGGCGACCTGATAGCGCTTTTCCTCGTCCTGCATCTCGCGCATGCGCTCGTCGCGGGCGAGTTCCAGCCTTGCCTTCGCCGCGAGATCCTCGCCGGTGAAAGCCGCGACTTCCTCCGAGGCGGCTTCCAGCGATGCCTTTGCAGTGTTCAGCTTTGCGGTGGCAGTGTTGAGCACTTCCAGCGCCAGAACTTCGGCCTGCTTCAGCGCGCCGCGATAGTCACGGTAGGCATTGAGGATGGTCTGCTCGCGCTGGATCTGCTCTTTCGTGTCCTTCGCGACCTCGAGATAGGTCTTGCGGATATCGTCGAAGCGGTCGGAGATCGTGCCGCGCCGCATGTCCCGCCACTTGTTCGCAAGGCCTTCCATCATGGAGATCTTGCCATCGGCCAGCTGGTCGACCATGGCCTTGGCGTCGTCGCGGATCGAGTTGAAGGCGTCCGTGATCGCCTCGTAGCGCTCGCCAATGGTCATGGCCGCGATCTGGGTGCGGACGATCTCGTTGAAAGTCGATGCCTGACCCAGCGTGCGGGTGATGACGGCTATCTTGTCAGGAGAAAGATCGGAAATCTGCTCCAGAAGCGCGTTGATCGGTGCATCGGCCTGCGTCTCGGGCATAAGGCCCAGGTCCCTGAGAGCGCCGACGGCCCGGTCGAGATACTGCAGCGGGCTTTTGCTCTGTGTCTCGGTCATCGTCTTCCTCCTGCATCTGCGCCCTGCCGGAGGATCTGGCAGGGCTTCCGCATTTTGCAGTCAAATAGGTCAGGCTGATGACAGCAAGTCAACGCAAAGACTTGCAGGTGCATGATAATCCATCCGCCCTGTCACATGAAGGCGACAGGGCGGGCGGGTTCATGTGACGTATCGTTACTTCGCCGCTGCCACAGCCACGGCAATTGCGGCAGCTAGGCGGGCGTTGTTGCGCACCAGCGCGATGTTGGTGACAAGGCTACGCCCCTTCGTCAGCTCAAAGATATGCCCCAGCACGAAGGGGGTGACGGCCTTACCGCGGATATCGCGCCGGGCTGCCTCTGCAATGGCTGCGTCAATGTACTGGCCCATCTCCCCGCGGCTGATTTCGCTTTCTGCCGGAACCGGATTGGTGATCAGAACGCCGCCGTGGCCGCCGAACAGCTTGCGCGCCTCGATCAGGCGGGCGATTTCCTCAGCGCTGTCCATCCGGTAAGGGGCAGGCAGTCCGCTCTCACGCGACCAGAAGGCAGGTACTTCGTCCGTGCCATAAGCGACAACCGGCACGCCGCGCGTTTCCAGCACTTCCAGCGTCTTCGGAATGTCGAGCAGGGCCTTGGCCCCGGCGCAGACAACGCAGACCGGCGTGCGGGAAAGTTCGTCCAGATCGGCGGAGATATCGAAGCTGGTTTCAGCCCCTTGTGCACGCCGCCGATGCCGCCCGTGGCGAAAACGCTGATCCCGGCAGCATCAGCGGCCATCATTGTGGCCGCCACCGTGGTGGAGCCCGGACGTCCCGTCGTCACCGCAATGGCAAGATCGGCGCGCGAGCACTTCATCACGTTCTTTTCCTGCCCCAGCCGGTCAAGGTCAGCTGCGTCAAGTCCGATGCGGATGCGTCCGTCGAGCACAGCGATGGTGGCAGGTACGGCGCCAGCTTCACGGATGTCGGCCTCCACCTGACGGGCAGTTTCCACATTCTGCGGGAAAGGCATGCCATGGGTGATGATGGTCGATTCCAGCGCCACAATGGGCTTTCCGGCGGCGAGGGCAGCCTGCACCTCAGCGGAATAGACGAGAAGATCCGCAAGGCTTGCGGGCAGCGGGTCGGAGGTGGACATGGTTCTTTCCTCAAGGCTTGCAGCCGGTGCCAGTTGAATGAAGGGCGGCACGGCTTTGAAGGGGAGACAGGCGGAAGCAGCCCGGCCGGGCATCGTGCCCGTTTGATGTCCTTATAGACCTGCGGAAGCCGGAGGTTCAACGTGGGGCAGAGGCCGAAGGCAGTGCTTCAAGCGCTGCCCAGCTCAGACCCGCCGCAACCGCGCCGGTGACGGCAAGCGTCAAGGCTGCGGCTGCAAGGCCCTTCTCGAGGCTGTCAGCGAAGGGCAGATTCCGGGCTATACCCGCCAGCGTTCCGGCCATCAGGGCATCGCCCGCACCCGTCACGTCATGAACCATGGCAGGGGGCGGGAGTAGCTGTCCGCTCTCTTCTTCTTTTGACCAGAAGAGCGGTTCTGCACCTGCGCTGATCACCACGGCCTTGGGGCCAAGGGCACGCAGGGCAGACCCAAGCTTGTCCTGCGGGGCATCAGGGGTTAGCCCGGTAAGGCGGGCAGCCTCGCCCCGGTTGACGAAGAGAATATCGAGCCGCTGCAGGATGGGGAGCAGGCGCTCTGCCTTGGCATTCGACACAGCATCGGCCACCAGCAGCCTGTCCCCGGTAACTCCTGCCAGCGCCTGAAGCACAGTTTGGGGCAGGTTTGCCTCAATGAACCAGAGGCCAGCTGCGCGTGCTGCAGGCGATAGATCACGTGCGAGCGAAGCATCAAGGCTCTCGGTGATATCCGTATCGACGACGGCGGCTGCAAGCGAGCCATCCGGGTCATGCAAGGCCACATAGCGGCCCGTTGGCAGGGGCAGGGTGCGCACGCCATAGAGGTTCAGCTGCTCACGCCCCAGAATGCTGCGCAGCGCCGCGCCGTCACCGTCATCTCCGAGGGCGCCGCTCAGGGCCACCGGCACGCCGAGCTTTGCCAGCCCGCGCGCCACGTTGGTCGCTACGCCGCCGGGCATGCCCCGCATGGTAGACGGGGTCGATGTTTCGCGTTGAATGGGCTCTTTCGCATGGGCGATCAGGTCAAGATGAATGGCGCCGAAGCAGGCCGCCGGGGCTGCCGTCTGGACTGTTCCGTTCATTGCCACGTTTCCTTGCAAGGCCTGTCTCGCTCAAAAGAAGGGAGAAGTGCGTCTCCTTGGGGCCGCCGCTGCAGCTCTGCAGGGCCCAAACCATATGCCAGCGATTCTGCCAAACCCGCCAGCCTGCTTGCAAAGCGACGTGAAAAGAACGGGTTTCCGGATGCGTGTGAAATCGTGAACATACGTGGAACTCATTGGCGAAAAACGATAAAAAACAATCTTGTAAAAGATCTTGGCAAATTGGAACAAAGAGGGTACAAAAGCTCAGTTTGAAACGGCGGGTCCATCGTGGAATAAGGAGCCTCGCACATGTCTCAGAGTTCACTTCGCCTTGTAGAGAACAGCCAGATGGACAAGACCAAAGCGCTGGATGCAGCGCTCTCACAAATCGAACGGGCCTTCGGTAAAGGCTCCATCATGCGCATGGGGCAGGGGCAGGTGGTTGAGGTCCAGACGGTCTCTACCGGCTCCCTCGGCCTTGATATTGCGCTGGGCATCGGCGGTCTGCCAAAAGGCCGTATCGTCGAAATTTATGGCCCGGAATCATCGGGCAAGACGACGCTTGCCCTGCACACGATTGCCGAAGCGCAGAAATCCGGCGGCATTTGCGCCTTTGTGGATGCAGAACATGCGCTCGATCCAATCTATGCCCGCAAGCTCGGCGTCAACCTGGATGACCTGCTGATTTCCCAGCCGGATGCCGGTGAGCAGGCGCTTGAAATCGCCGACACGCTGGTGCGCTCCGGTGCCATTGACATTCTGGTGGTGGATTCGGTTGCCGCACTGACGCCAAAGGCGGAGCTGGAAGGCGAGATGGGCGACAGCCTGCCTGGCATGCAGGCCCGTTTGATGAGCCAGGCGCTGCGCAAGCTCACGGCCTCCATCTCCAAGTCGAACTGCATGGTGATCTTCATCAACCAGATTCGTATGAAGATCGGCGTCATGTTTGGCTCGCCCGAGACCACGACGGGTGGCAATGCGCTGAAGTTCTATGCCTCTGTGCGTCTTGATATTCGCCGCATCGGCTCCATCAAGGACAGGGAAGAGGTTGTTGGCAACCAGACCCGTGTGAAGGTGGTCAAGAACAAGCTGGCACCTCCCTTCCGTCAGGTCGAGTTCGACATCATTTACGGCGAGGGTGTTTCCAAGTCCGGTGAGCTGGTTGATCTCGGCGTCAAGGCGAATATCGTCGAGAAGTCCGGTGCCTGGTTCTCCTATAACAGCCAGCGCCTTGGTCAGGGCCGCGAGAACGCCAAGCAGTTCCTGCGTGACAATCCGGCGATTGCGGACGAGATCGAGCTGGCGATCCGCCAGAATGCCGGTCTCCTGGCCGAAGCCATCACCACAGGTGAAAGCGATAGCGAAGACGCTGAGGATTGATATCCTTTGCCGGCCACTGGCTGCCGGTGAAATGTCTTTTAATGTCTGCCGGCTTTTATCAGACGGTTTTGAGGACCCGCGTTTTGCGGGTCTTCTGCTGTCTGGAGCAATATTTCTGCCCGGCGTTGTCTTCCGCCCTTCAAGGCAAGCGTCAAATGCAGATGCTGCAGCTGCCTCGCTTCTGGACAGGCCGAAGGGTGAAAGATAAAAGGCTTTGAACTGCTTGCGCGGGAGAGGCCGGAGCAGGGGGCAGGAGAGTGCGCCCGCCGGAAATATCCCGCGCTGCCGATGGATCGAGAGCGAGACCTAGATGAGCGGCGTAAACGAGATCAGATCAGCGTTTCTGGAATACTTTGCCAAGAATGGCCATCAGGTCGTGGAGTCGAGCCCCTGGTGCCGCGTAATGACCCGACGCTCATGTTCACCAATGCGGGCATGAACCAGTTCAAGAACGTGTTCACCGGCCTGGAGAAACGCGACTACGACCGCGCCGTCACCGCGCAGAAGGTGGTGCGTGCCGGCGGCAAGCACAACGATCTCGACAATGTGGGCTACACCGCACGCCATCACACTTTCTTCGAGATGCTGGGCAACTTCTCCTTCGGTGATTATTTCAAGGAACGGGCCATCGAACTGGCCTGGAACCTGATCACCAAGGAATACGGCCTGCCGAAAGAGCGCCTGATCGTCACCGTCTATTCGGAAGACGACGAAGCGCACGCGCTTTGGAAGAAAGTCGCCGGTCTTTCCGACAGCAAGATCATCCGCATCCCGACATCCGACAACTTCTGGACCATGGGCGACACCGGCCCCTGTGGTCCCTGTTCGGAGATCTTCTATGATCACGGCGACCATATCTGGGGCGGCCCTCCGGGGTCTGCCGAGGAGGACGGCGACCGCTTCATCGAGATCTGGAATCTCGTGTTCATGCAGTATGAGCAGACGCCGGAAGGCCGCTTC
Organism: Pannonibacter phragmitetus; assembly: GCF_050510895.1. Lineage (GTDB taxonomy): Bacteria > Pseudomonadota > Alphaproteobacteria > Rhizobiales > Stappiaceae > Pannonibacter > Pannonibacter phragmitetus_B. Next base: position 1,162,809 of record NZ_JBNINT010000001.1, read on the forward strand.
AACCTGCCGCGCCCGTCAATCGACACCGGTATGGGGCTGGAGCGTGTGGCTGCCGTGCTGCAGGGCGTGCATGACAACTACGACATTGACCTGTTCCGCGCCCTGATTTCGGCTTCCGTCAATGCGACTGGCGTTGAGGCTGATGGCGCTGCCCGTTCCAGCCACCGCGTCATCGCCGACCACCTGCGTTCCTCCTGCTTCCTGATTGCCGATGGCGTGCTGCCGTCGAATGAGGGGCGCGGGTATGTTCTGCGCCGCATCATGCGCCGTGGCATGCGCCATGCGCACCTGCTGGGCGCGCGCGAGCCGCTGATGTGGAAGCTGGTGCCTGCGCTCATCCGCGAAATGGGCCGTGCCTATCCGGAGCTGGTGCGTGCCGAGGCTCTGATTACAGAAACACTGCGCCTGGAAGAAACCCGTTTCCGCAAGACGCTGGAGCGCGGCCTTGGCCTCCTCGACACGGCGACCGCTGACCTCACCAAGGGCGGCGAACTGGATGGCGAGACGGCCTTCAAGCTCTACGACACCTATGGCTTCCCGCTGGATCTGACGCAGGACGCCCTGCGCGCCCGCGGTATCACCGTGGATACGGATGGGTTTTCATCCGCGATGGAGCGCCAGAAGGCAGAAGCCCGTGCAGCCTGGGCCGGTTCCGGTGAAAGCGCCACGGATACGGTCTGGTTCGCGCTCAAGGAGAAGTGCGGTGCGACCGAGTTCCTTGGCTACGAGACCGAGCATGCGGAAGGCGCCGTTCTGGCGCTGGTTGCCGATGGCAAGGAAACGGACAAGCTGACGGCTGGACAGACGGGCTTCGTTATCCTCAACCAGACGCCGTTCTATGGTGAGTCCGGTGGTCAGGTTGGCGACACTGGCGTCATGAAGGCCGCTGGTGTGCGTCTCAAGGTCACCGAGACCCAGAAAAGGCCGACGGCCTCTTCATTCATGCGGTGACGGTGGAAGAAGGCACGGTGACGGTTGGTCTTGGTGTCGAGCTGATGGTGGACCATTCCCGCCGCAGCCACATCCGCTCCAACCACTCTGCCACCCATCTGCTGCATGAGGCCCTGCGCGAAGTGCTTGGCTCGCATGTGGCGCAGAAGGGATCGCTGGTCACGCCGGACCGCCTGCGCTTCGACTTCTCCCACCCCAAGCCGATTGACGATGCAGAGCTGAAGCAGGTCGAGGCCATCGCCAACGAAATCATCCTGCAGAATGCGCCTGTCGACACCCGCCTTATGGCGGTGGATGAGGCTATCGAAAGTGGTGCCATGGCACTCTTCGGCGAGAAATACGGCGAGGAAGTGCGTGTGGTGTCCATGGGCACGGCACTGCATGGTCCAAAGGCAGGCAAGACCTATTCGGTCGAGCTTTGCGGCGGCACCCATGTGAAGCGCACCGGTGATATCGGGCTCGTGCGCCTTGTCTCCGAAGGCGCTGTCGCCGCCGGTGTGCGCCGTCTGGAAGCGCTGACCGGCGAAGCCGCCCGTGCCTATCTCGACGAGCAGGACAATCGCGTCCGTGAGATTGCATCCATTCTGAAGGTTGGGGCAGGCGAGATAACCGCCCGCGTTGCCCAGCTGCTGGATGAGCGCAAGCGCATGGAAAAGGAACTCTCCGAAGCGCGCAAGAAGCTCGCCATGGGCGGTGGAGCTTCCGGTGGCGCAGACCAGCCGCGTGAGATCAACGGCGTCAAGTTCCTTGGCCGTGCGCTGGACGGCATCCCGGCCAAGGACCTGAAGGGCATGGTGGACGAAAGCCGCACCGCCCTCGGCTCCGGTATCGTTGTGCTGATTTCGGTCTCCGAAGATGGCAAGGGCAGTGCCGTGGTTGGTGTCAGCGAAGACCTGACTTCCCGTTTCAGCGCGGTGGATCTGGTGCGCGTCGCCTCTGAGGCCCTTGGCGGCAAGGGCGGCGGTGGCCGTCCGGACATGGCGCAGGCCGGTGGTCCGGATGGCAGCAAGGCTGCGGATGCTCTGGCAGCCATTGAGGCTGCCATCGCAGGCTGAGCGGCCTTTTAAGTCCGCTGGAGTGAATTGAAACCCGGCAGTGCGGCAAAGTGCCTTCTGAGAGGCCTCTGCCGCACTGCCGGTTGTTTGTTTTGAAATAATTGATTTTTTGCCTATAGCCTTGGCTGGCTTCTTGCACCAAGGCCCTCGCTGCCTTGCGTATCACGGCCTGAGATTACTCAGGTGCCACGCGGACTTGATGAATGTGCTCTCGGCCGTGTTCATTGCGCGTTGCAAGTGCAGGGTTGCGTTTCTGGAGGTGCCGTTGGAGCTTCTTTTTCTGTGCCAGCGATGCTGCTTGGTCTTTCTGGCGTCTATGCAGTGTTTATGCTGACGCTGGTGGCAGCTGTCGTGCGCTATCCAGGCTCCACATATCTGCGCCTCTGGTTGGCTGTTTTCCTGCTGGCATCGGCTGGCAGTACGTGCATGGCATTGCGGGGTACGGTGCCACTTGCCGTCAGCGACAACGTGGGCTTTGGCCTCTTCGTCACTGCTCTGGGATTCGTCTGGCTCGGCATGCGGTCCTTTTTCGGCCGGCATGTGCCTTATCTGCTGTCCGTTTTAGCTGCAATTGGTATTGTGCCACTTAGCCGTGCCCTTGATGAAAGTCAGGATATTGCAGCGCTCTGGCGTATGGTCTACGCGCTTGCAATCGCTGGGCTCTTCTTTCTGCTGACAGCGTCTGAGCTGCGGCGCAGCATCCGTGAAGAGGGCTTGCCTTCGGCGCGGGCGGCCGCCGCTGTCTATACCAGCTTTGCTATTGTGCATCTTGCTGCCCTGCCGCTGCCCTTCCTCTTCCCCGTCCGGTTCGACGGACTCATTCCCAGCTCTGACTGGTTCTTCGGGCTGCTCTTCCTGTCGCTGATGCACACCGTTGCGGCGGTGTTTCTGGGAATTGTGCTGTCGAACGAGCGCATGGCCGAGGCTATGCGTCATCTGGCGGACACGGATGAACTGACAGGATTGCCAAACCGGCGCGCCTTTTTGCGACAGGTCGAGCAGTCTCTGGCAACGGGCGGGGGCGGCACGCTGCTGATCGCTGATGTTGACCATTTCAAACAGATCAATGACCGCCATGGCCACCAGTGCGGTGATGCTGTGCTGCAGAATTTTGCGGCGATGCTTGAACAGCTCGCCGGTGACCGGTTGTTTGCGGCGCGGATCGGCGGGGAGGAGTTCGGCATTTTCTTGCCCGGCTTGACGGGACCGCATCTGGACATGCTGGCTGCGCAGCTTTGCCGCGCTGCAGCCGTGTTGCAGATGGAACATGCCGGCAAGGCTGTTCCGATCACGATCAGCACGGGTGTGGCCGACACTTCTGGCTCCAACTCCTCTTACGAACAGCTGTTTGCCGAAGCCGACCGCGCGCTTTATCTCGCCAAACGCTCGGGTAGGAACTGCTTCCGCCGGCTGCCACAGATCTCGTTTGGTGCATGAGGCTGCAGCGGAGCAGAGTGGAAAAAGGGAGATGGTGAGCGCCAGCTTGCCTGAACTGGGCTGCAACGTTCAGACCGGAACGCTGGTCAACTCTGTACAGCTTTCATTTTCGCTGATCTGTCTCCCAGCCAGGCATGCTGGCTGGCGGCATCCCGCAAAGGCGGTGCCAGGAAGTAGCCCTGAGCATAGGTGCAGCCCGCGTCTCTCAGGAATGTCAGCTGCCTCTCATCCTCCACCCCTTCGGCGACAATGCTGATCCCCAGGCCCTTTGCCAGATGGATCATAGTTTCCACAATCACGGCGTCCTGACGGGAGGTGGTGACACATGTGGTGAAAGACCGGTCTATCTTGACGCCGGAGACCGGGAACTGACGCAGATGCGTCAGGGAGGCAAAGCCGGTGCCGAAATCATCAAGCGACAGCTGAAAACCCATGTCATGCAGGTGTTCAAGGGTTCTGCCGATCTGAAAGGCGGAGCGGTCGAGCAGCACGGTCTCTGTAATCTCGAGGACCAGCCTGTCCGGCGTCAGGCCGTGGCGGACAAGGCTCTCGTGCAATATGGCAGGCAGGCTGTCACATTTCAGCTGGGCGAGACCCAGGTTGACCGACAGAGAGCCCGCGCAAAGCCCTGCGCTCTCTAGGGCTGCAAAGCTCTGGCAGCTCTTCTCGAAAAGCTCCTGGCCGAGCGCCAGCCCCATTCCGGCGTCTTCTGCTATGGCGACAAACTCGGAGGGTGGCATGTCTTCGCCGTGCCTGTTCCAGCGGGCAAGGCTTTCAAAGCCGTGGTGCCGTCCGGTCGAAATATTGATAATGGGTTGCAGGGCGACGGCGATGTCTCCCGCTAGCAGAGCCTCTGTAAGGGCGGTCTTGATCTCGGCCGCCCGGTGCAATCTACGCCCAAGTTGCTCATCGAACAGTGTCCAGCCGTTGCGGCCGTTTTCCTTCGTCTTGTAGAGGGCGCTGTCTGCATTCTTGAACAGTTCATCCACCGTGTTGCCATCTCTGGGGAAGAGGGCAATGCCCATCGAGATGCCGGGCCGAAGTTGCCGGCTTCCGGCCGTCATCTCCTTCGTCAGGGCCTTATGCAGCGCATTGGCGACCACCTCGCTGGCTTCTTCCCTTTCGAAGCCGGTGACAAGCACCGCGAATTCATCTCCGCCGAGCCGGGCAACGGTATCCTCGCCGCGCAAGGTCTGCCGCAGGCGTTTGGCCACCGTCTTGAGCACCTGGTCTCCCGCATCATGGCCAAGCGTGTCGTTGATGGACTTGAAGTGATCTACATCTAGCAGAATGAGAGCGCCCATACGGTCGGATGAGCGAAAGCCCTTGAGAGTGCGCTGAAGCGCGGTAATGAGGACGCTGCGGTTGGCAATGCCGGTTAAGGAATCCGTTTCTGCCGTCTGCCGTACAGCTACTTCTGCGGCTTTCAGCGCGGTCACATCGGTCCTCACGCCGACGATGTTGCCGGAGGCAGACTTGCGCTCGCGCACATGCAGCCAGCGTCCGTTTGGCAGCTTCTGGATCAGGGCCTTGCCGGGCGGATTGCGGTGGTTGGCAAGGCGTGTCCGCAGCCATTTTTCCTTCTCCTCTGGCGTCGTGCCGGCGTCCAGATATTGTCCGGTCTCCAGCCCGTAGCGCAGGATGGTCTCAAATTTCTCACCGAGCCGGATGGCGGGAGCCGAGTAGCTGTAGAGATCCTTGTAAGCTGCATTGAAGAGGATGAGCCGGTCTTCGCTGTTATAGGCTGCCAGTGCATCCGGGATGGTTTCCAGCACGTCATCCAGAAGAGCGCGGGCCTGATCGGCCTCATTCTGTGCCGTCATCCACGGGGTGTTGTTGACCGCAATACCAAGCGCACCCGCTACCTTCCCCTTGCGCATCAAGGGCACGAGTGTTGTCTCGATGTATTGGAGGCCTTCCCGCGTGGTGACATGACGGCTGTAGCGGATCTGCTCGCCCTTCAGAACACGCTCGTGATACTGCTGCCAATCTGCAGCCTGGTCTTCCGGCAGCCAGCTTTCCTGTGCCCGCCTTCCGGTCAGGTCTCCATAGGTGGAAATGTCAATGCTGTTCTGAAAGACATAGTATCCGTCAGCGTCGAGTATCCAGGCACCATATGGCAGTGCTTGCAAAGCCTTACGGAAATCCACCTTGTCTAAATCGAAATCCATGACGGTCATATGTGATGCTCACACCACCGTGATCGGGAACCGTTTGACTGTGCATGTAATTCTGGAAATGTTTCGTTAAAGCCATGATTATCTATTTCATGAAAGTGGTAAAAATGGCCAGTAAGTATTTATGTCTATTTATACTTATAGGAATAAATGTGTGGGATGCCCCGCGGCCGTGGGGTATGAGTGGGTCATTGGTATGACATACAAGAAGATCATTTATCGGATTCTTGAAGAGGGGCGGGACGGAGACCGGGTCTCTGCCTTCGCCAGTGCATTGCTTGTCGGTTTTATTATCGCAACAGTAGGCGTTTCAATTCTCGAGACTGTTCCCGAGATCTTCGAACGTCACGGGGCTCTCCTGGCGGATTTTCAGTTCTTCGCAGGGTTTGTTTTTGCCATTGAATATGCCCTCCGGATTTATGTGGCGGATCTTCATCCTTCCTTTCGCGGGCACGGAGCGGCTGTAGCGAGGCTGCGTTATGCCTTGTCCCCGATGGCCGTGATCGATTTTCTGGCGGTGCTGCCGCTTGTTCTGGTGTTTGTCGTGCCAGTTTCGGCGCTGCCGGCGCTTTCAATTCTCAGACTTCTGCGTTTTCTGAAGCTGGCGCGATACTCGCCCGCGCTCCGGTCGCTCTCGTCGGCGATAGCGGGGAGCGCCGGGCGCTTGCCGGATCCTTGATAATTATCGTCGGGGTGATCCTTGTCGCAGCAACGCTGATGTACATGGTTGAGCATGATGATCAGCCGGAGAGCTTTGGCAGCATTCCTGCCGCCATGTGGTGGGCTGTCACCACTGCCACCACGGTTGGCTATGGCGACGTGGTGCCCATTACGCCCTTGGGCAAGGTGATCGGCGGCCTGGTGATGCTGACGGGCTACGCCCTTCTTGCCCTGCCGGTCGGTATTATCGCGTCGGCATTCGCGAGGGAGGTCCATAGCCGCGATTTTGTCGTCACGTGGTCCATGGTTTCGCGCGTGCCACTGTTTGAGGACCTGAAGGCTTCTGAAGTGGCGGAAGTGGCGAAGCTATTGCGCTCGCACACGGTTCTTGCCGGGGAAGTCATCGCAGAGCGCGGTGATGTTGCCGATTGCATGTACTTCGTCGCCAGCGGGGAAGTCGAGATCATGCTGCCGCATGACAGGGTGCTGCTCGGGGAGGGAGCGTTCTTCGGGGAAATGGCGCTTCTGTCCGGCCGCCGCCGGGCCGCGACTGTGCGTGCTCAGGTCCGCACCCAGTTGCTTGTGCTCGAGCGGACCGCGCTACGGCATCTGATGGCGCGCAACTCTCAGATTGCCAGCCGGATTGTTGACGAGGCCCGCCGCCGCCGGGTAGCCGGTAAAGGACCATCCAGTGACATCTCCGAGGAGGAACTTCATCAGGCGGAAGCACTCGATCTGCCGCCTGATGAACAGACTTGATGTTAGGGAAAGGCCGGGCCAGGTCATGGCATGCTGGCGATGCCCCTGGATTTCACCGCACGTTGATCAGTTGATGACCGGCAGCAGGCCCTTGGGCAGCTGGTCATAGAGTGGCTGACCCAGCCAGTAGACATCCGTCGGCCCGATGGCGAAGTCGACCACGTACCAGTAGCCGTCTACTTCCCGCAGCAGCACGAAAAGCCCGGGTCCATCGCGGTATTCCATTTCCTCGGCAATCAGCGTCTTGCTGAGGTCGATCTCCTTCCCGCCAGGGCGCTGAGGATCGAGGATGGCGAAGGCCCAGACATCGGCAACGCGCATGTGGCGGACGGAGAACTCGACCGGCGCGCCGACGCGCACTTCCATGATTGGGCGGGCCGAGTCGAGAATGGCAGTGCGCTCATCACTGCCGCGCTCGGGCTCATAGGCCTTCTCCGCCATCGCGGGAGCCGTCATCACTGTGGGAAGGATAGCGCCGGTTGCGAGGGAAAGGGGAAGGGCAGCCTGAAACAGGGTGACTGCCAGAAGGTGCCGCAGCCTTGCGCCGGGGCTCTGAAAGGACCGCATTGAAACGAACTTTCTGCAAACGGAGTGCATGACCCCGCCACTCTGGCTGAGCCGTAGTTATCCGTGCCCGATCGGCATGGAAATTTCCAGTCTTCCTGCGTCCCCCCTGCTGCGTTCATACCTGTAAGGTGGCGGCAGAAACGCAAACGGCCCGGGGAGGCCCGGGCCATTCATTATCTTGTCCTGAAACCGGAAAGCCTCAGCCCGCCATGGCCTTCTGCAGGTTGCTCTCGATCTTGTCGAGGAAGCCGGTCGTGGTCAGCCAGTTCTGGTCCGGGCCGACAAGCAGCGCGAGGTCCTTGGTCATGAAGCCGGCTTCCACCGTTTCAATGCAGACCTTCTCGAGCGTCTGGGCAAACTTGGCCAGATCCGTATTGCCGTCCAGCTTGGCGCGGTGGGCGAGGCCACGGGTCCAGGCGAAGATCGAGGCGATCGGGTTGGTGGAGGTCTGCTCGCCGCGCTGGTGCTGGCGGTAGTGGCGGGTGACGGTGCCGTGGGCGGCTTCCGCTTCCACCGTCTTGCCATCCGGCGTCATCAGCACGGAAGTCATCAGGCCGAGCGAGCCGAAGCCCTGCGCCACGATGTCGGACTGCACGTCACCGTCATAGTTCTTGCAGGCCCAGACATAGCCGCCGGACCACTTCAGCGCCGAAGCCACCATGTCGTCGATCAGGCGGTGCTCGTACCAGATCTTCTTTTCGGCAAAGGCGTCCTTGAACTCCTTGTCGAAAACCTCCTGGAACAGATCCTTGAAGCGGCCGTCATAGGCTTTCAGGATCGTGTTCTTGGTGGAGAGATAGCAGGGCACGCCGCGCTGCAGGGCGTAGTTGAAGGAAGCGCGGGCGAAGTCGATGATCGAGTCATCGAGATTGTACATGGCCATGGCGACACCGGCGGACGGTGCGTCATAGACCTCGTGTTCGATGACGCTGCCGTCTTCACCGGTGAAGGTGATTGTCAGCTTGCCCTTGCCGGGGAAGCGGAAGTCGGTGGCGCGGTACTGGTCGCCGAAGGCATGGCGGCCAACGATGATCGGCTGCGTCCAGCCCGGCACGAGGCGCGGTACGTTGCGGATGATGATCGGCTCGCGGAAGATGACGCCGCCGAGAATGTTGCGGATGGTGCCGTTCGGCGACTTCCACATTTTCTTGAGGCTGAATTCCTCGACGCGGGCCTCATCGGGCGTGATTGTCGCGCATTTGACACCAACACCATGTTTCTTGATGGCATTGGCCGCATCAATGGTGATCTGGTCACCGGTTTCATCGCGCTTCTGGATCGACAGATCGTAATAATCGAGGTCGATATCCAGATAGGGGAAGATGAGCTTGTCTTTGATGAACTGCCAGATGATGCGGGTCATCTCATCGCCGTCGATATCGACGACCGGGTTCGCTACCTTGATCTTTGCCATGGGTTCTGGGCCTTGTCTGGGTTGCGGAAACTGGATTGTGTTCGCGTGTATACGATTTTGCACGTGCGAAGGCAATAGGCTGGAGTCATTCATCAAGGCTTTGCCTGTTCCAGCCTCCCTGAGAACATAGCATTTTGGGCCATGACGCAAAAACGGCAGCCTTCTGCTGAAGGCCGCCGTCATGCTCAGTTCGTTTGAGCTTGCCCCTTATGGAATGGGGCAACCTCCGTCAGGGCAGTTTGTAGGCGATGACATAATCGCCCGGTGTGGTGCCGATGGAGCCGTGTCCGCCCGCAACGATCAGCACATATTGGGTGCCGTTGACTTCGTAGCTCATCGGCGTTGCCTGGCCGCCCGCAGGCAGACGGCCCTTCCAGAGCTCCTTGCCGGTGGTTAGGTCATAGGCGCGCAGATAGTTGTCCACGGCAGCCCCCATGAAAACCACGCCGCCCTTGGTGATCATCGGACCGCCAATGCCGGGGACGCCCATCTTGATGGGGACAGGCACCGGAGCGAGATCCTGCACTGTGCCATTCTTGTGCTTGTAGGCAATCTTGCCGGTGCTCAGATCGACACCTGCAACATAGCCCCAGGGAGGCTGCTGGCAGGGCAGGGAGAGAGGGCTGTAAAGCGGGCCCATGAACACGCCGTAATCCGCGCCCTCGTTCCGGTTCAGCCCCTGTTCGCTGGCTTTCTCATCCGCGCCTTTCGGCGGGATTTCGGATTTCGGAACAAGCTGCGACGTGAAGGCCAGATAGACAGGCATCGCAAACATCACCTGCCGTTCCGGGTCAACCGCGACAGAGCCCCAGTTGAAGGTGCCAAAGTTGCCGGGGTAGATGATGCTGCCTTCAAGCGAGGGCGGCGTGTAGCGGCCGGCATAGTTCAGGGAATGGAACTTCAGGCGGCAAGCCAGCTGGTCGAACATCGTGACGCCCCACATATCCTTGCCGGTGAGCGGCGGCGGATTGAAGGACAGTGCCGACTGCGGCTGAACCGGGGAAGCATGGTCTTCGGGGATGGTCCTGGTGCTACCGGTCTTCACTTCCTCGACAGGTATGATGGGTTCGCCCGTTGCCCGGTTCAGGACATAGATGTCGCCCTGCTTGGTGGGTTGCACAACGGCAGGGACGACGGAACCATCCTGCTGTTTCAGGTCAATCAGCACCGGCTGGGCGGGGACATCCATATCCCAGAGGTCGTGGTGGACGAACTGGCGCACCCAGCGCACTTGCCCGGTGTTGATGTCCAGCGCAGTGAGGGAGGAGGAGTATTTCTCGACGGCTTCGCTGCGGTTCATGCCGAGCTGATCGGGCACCTGGTTGCCCATCGGGATATAGACAAGTCCGAGCTCCGCATCGGCACTTGCGACAGACCAGCTATTGGGTGAGTTGGTGGTGTAGGTCTCGTCTCCAGTCAGCGGCGCAGTGACATCCGGGTTGCCGGAATCCCAGTTCCAGACGAGATCGCCGGTGCGGGCATCAAATGCGCGGATGACGCCGGACTGCTCATAGAGCGAGAAATTGTCATTCACTGCGCCACCAATAATGATCTTGCCATCAACGGCGAGTGGCGGCGACGTCGAGTAGTAGTAGCCTTCCGGGTTGTACTTCATGTGCTGGCTCAGATCCAGCGAGCCATTCTGGGCGAAGCTCTCACAGACTGTGCCGTCTTCCTTGTTCAGCGCAATCAGCCGGGCGTCAGACGTCGGGAGATAGATCCGCTCCTTGCAACGCTCGCCATCTGCCATCTGGGTGTCTGACCAGTAGGTCACGCCCCGGCAGGTCTGGTGCTGGCGGCTGGTGTTTGGGCCAATGCCCGGGTCATACTTCCACTTTTGCTGGCCCGAGACGGCATCAAGCGCAATGGCCCAGTTGTGCGGGGTGCAAAGGTAAAGCGTGTCGCCGATCTTGAGAGGGGTGACCTGATAGGTCGTTTCCTTCGTGTCGCCCGGCTGTTTGGTGTCACCTGTCTGGAACGTCCATGCCGTTTCAAGGTTCTGGACGTTTTCAGGGGTAATCTGAGCGAGCGGAGAATAGCGCTGGCCGTAGTTGCTGCGGCCATACTGGTGCCAATCTCCGTCAGGCATGCCGTTGCCGGTCGCAGGATCGGCCGTGACGGTCTGCATCGGCAGCTCGCCCTGAAGGTCGTGGGGATCGTTGGCCATGGAAATCCCGGCCACTGCAAATGCGGCCAGCATGACAGCTGCCAGTCCAAATGCCGGTGCTGCATGCCCGCGTGAGGCCGGGGTGTCTGTTTTGGCTCCCTTGAGGCTGCGGCGCACCCAGGAGAAAGCATCCAGAGGCCGATGATCATGATGACGCCACCGCGAGGTGCCAGCGCCCACCAGTCGAGCCCGACCTCCCACATGGCCCAGCCCAGGGTCGATGCCACTATTGCTGCGTAAAGCCAAAGCGCGGAGGACTGTCTTCGCAATACCAGATATGCCGTTGCCAGAAAGGCAAGGCCGGTGAGTACGTAGTACGGGCTGCCATCAAGAATTGCCAGCCAACCGCCGCCGGCAATGAGTATCAGCCCGACTATCAGCAATAGTCCGAAAGTGAAAATTCGTGCCATTATTGGGTCCTTGGACAGTTGTTTCCGGTCCTGCCGGAGTTGCCTGTTTTCGGATGAGAGGGCCGGAACATCAGATGCAGGCCCACAATACGCCGCTTTTGGGGGGCGGCGTTGATGTTAACTGAACTTGTGGGGCTGGGGATGGTTCCGCAGAATGCGGCAAAATCTTGAAAAATTCTGGCAGAGGAGACTGCTGCCTGACATGCTGGGCGAACATGACAGGGATTTCTGATTGCCATCCCGTCCACCGGAGGCCTTGAGACAGATGCTTCTTGCCGTTTGCACGACGACGGAGACGAAAGAGGAAGCGCGGACAATCGCGCGTGCCGCCGTGGAGGCCGGGCTGGCAGCCTGCGTGCATATGGAGGACATCACCAGCATCTATATGTGGCAGGGCAAGGTGAACGAGGGCTGCGAGGTGCGCCTGACGATGAAAACGGAGGCTGATGCCTATCCCGCTCTCGAGGCCCTCATCCAGCGCCTCCATTCCTACGACCTGCCCGCAATCTATGCCTTCGAGGTGGTGAAGGGCAGCGCGGCGTATCTGGAGTGGGTGCGGGAGCAGGTGACGGTTCGGAAATGATGCTCATTGAATTGTACAAGATTCTGTGCATATGTACGGCGTAAGCAAGGAGCGGTTCCATGGACGTGATGACTTATACCGATGCGCGTTCGTCCCTCAAAGACGTTATGGACCGGGTGATCCATGACCGGGTGGAGGTGATCGTGACCCGTAAGAAGCGGGAAGCCGTCGTGATCATGTCGTTGGACGAATTCAATTCCATTCAGGAGACGCTGCATTTGCAGAAGAGCCCGGAAAATGCCCGGCGGCTGCAGGCCGCGATTGCGCAGCTGACGGCAGGCGAAGGCAAGGAGCGTGAGGTTGATCTGTGAAGCTCGTCTTCTCGGATCAGGCCTGGGAGGATTATCTCTGGTGGCAGCAGCCGGGCCGGGAGAAGGGGCTTGAGCGCGTCAATTCACTGATCAAGGAAGCCAGACGGCAGCCCTTTGGTGGAACAGGCAAGCCCGAACCGCTGAAGGGCGATCTGACAGGATGGTGGTCCCGCCGGATCGCCGATGACCATCGCTTTGTCTACCGTGTGTCCGGCAAAGCCGGGGCGCAGAGCCTCGAGATCGCGCAGCTGCGCTATCATTATTGAAACTGGACGATTGAGTGGCGCGGACGTGGCTCACCGTGGCGAAATAAAAACGCCAGAGCTATTCCCCGGCCGGGCATATCGTCAGCCAAATCCTTTGACAACATGATTTACCTGACTTAAGTCAGATAAATCATGTTGAACGATATCTCCCGTTTCCGCCGTTTCAGCCGTGCCGTCACTTCCGAGGTGGGTGCGCTGGATACGTCGTTTCTTGGCCGTGGCCGTCCGCTGGGTGCGGCCCGTGTTCTCAACGCCATCGGGCATGGCCGCACGGATGTGGCGGCCATCCGCTCCTATCTCGGGCTCGACTCCGGGCTTATGAGCCGTCTTCTCCGGTCTCTGGAGGAGGAGGGCATGATCGAGATGACCCCAGATCCGGATGATGCCCGCAAGCGCCGGGCGCAGCTGACCGCCGCAGGGCAGGCGGAGTTCGAGATCTATGAAAATCTGTCCGATGAGCGGGCAGAGCGGCTGCTGCAAAGCCATGCCCATCCTCAAGCCTTGCTGGATGCCATGGATCTGATTGCCTCGGCTCTGGGGCGCGAGCGCTGGAGCTTCGAGGAAGTGGATCCGCGCTCTGAAACCGCACGCTACTGCCTTGAGCAATATTACGCCGAGCTGGACCGGCGGTTCGAGGGCGGCTTTCAGGTATCGCTGTCCGCAGATCCGGATGCGCAAAGCATGATGCGGCCGAAGGGCGCGTTCTTTGTCACCCTCTCGGACGGCATGCCTTTAGGCTGTGCCGGACTCAAGGGTACCGACAAAGGCTATGCGGAGATCAAGCGCCTGTGGGTCTCGCCTGCCGCCCGTGGCCTCGGCCTTGCCCGCAAGCTGATGGCGAAGACCGAAGCGGCTGCCCGCGAACTCGGCATAGGCCTGCTGCGCCTCGATACGAACAAGGCTTTGCCCGAGGCGGTCAACTTCTACCGCAAGGAAGGTTGGACCGAAATCGACCGCTTCAACGATGATCCCTATCCGGATTTCTTCTTCGAAAAGCGGCTTTGAGCGGATGAAGGGGCGGCGGCGCCCGGGATGAAGCAAAGCGGAGATTCTGGGGGAATTCGTTTTCAGAGCTGTCAGAGTGGCGTAGGTGGCAGAGGTTTTCGTAAATCCCTGCCACGGCGCGGCTTGAGACAACGGCACCCCTCTGCGAGCGAGTAGGCCCCGGCTCGCGCTGCGCTTGGCCGGGGTGACACCGTGCCATGTGTACAGAGCTGTGCCCGCGCGGCTGAAGCGGAGGGATAAGCTCTGGCGGGCCTCATACTCAGCGTCACCCCGGGCGGAGCGAAGCGCAGACCCGGGGACCACTCGCTTGCAGAGCGTTTATGAGGAGTGGAAAGCCGAGAGGCAGGCGTATGAGACCCTACGTGCCTTATCTGCAGTGGTTTGCGGCACCTTTCTGCAAATGAGCAGGCCCCAAGTCTCCAGGAATTACACCAAGGATGACCCGGAAGGAACTGTCCAACAAACGAAAAAGGGCGGCCCGGTGGGCCGCCCTTCTGCATTCAATGCGCTGATCAGCCTTAGCCGATGATGGCGTTCAGCGTGGCGCTCGGGCGCATGACTGCTGCGACCTTTTCGGCCGGGGCGTGGTAGTAGCCGTCGAGGTCAGCCGCCTTGCCCTGCACACCGTTGAGTTCCGCCACGATCTTCGCCTCATTGGCAGTCAGGGCCTCTGCGACCGGGGCGAAATACGCCTTCAGCTCGGCGTCCTTGTCCTGTGCGGCAAGGCCCTGTGCCCAGTAGAGCGCGATGTAGAAGTGGCTGCCGCGGTTGTCGAGCTGGCCGACCTTACGCTGCGGGGACTTGTCGTTGTCCAGCAGCTTCTCGATGGCCTTGTCCAGTGCGTCGGCCAGAACCTGGGCCTTGGCGTTGGACTTGACCTGGGCCAGATGCTCCAGCGAGGCGCCGAGGGCGCAGAATTCGCCGAGCGAGTCCCAGCGCAGGTAGTTCTCTTCCACCAGCTGCTGCACGTGCTTCGGGGCAGAGCCGCCGGCGCCCGTTTCAAACAGGCCACCGCCGTTCATCAGCGGCACGATGGACAGCATCTTGGCCGAGGTGCCGACTTCCAGGATCGGATAGAGGTCCGTCAGATAGTCGCGCAGCACGTTGCCGGTGATGGAGATGGTGTCGAGGCCCTTGGCAATCCTCTCCGTCGAGTAGCGGGCTGCATCGCTCGGCGACATGATCTGCAGGTCGAGACCCGACGTGTCATGCTCCGGCAGATAGGCTTCCACCTTCTTGATCAGTTCGGCATCATGGGCGCGGTTCTTGTCCAGCCAGAACACGCCCGGCATGCCGGAGAGGCGGGCACGGCTGACGCCGAGCTTCACCCAGTCGCGGATCGGGGCGTCCTTGGTGAGGCAGGCGCGCCAGATGTCGCCGCCTTCAACCGCATGCTCCAGCAGCGTGGTGCCAGCGGCATCAACGATGCGGATGGAGCCATCGGCCTGAGCCTTGAAGGTCTGCGGATGCGAGCCGTATTCCTCGGCCTTCTGGGCCATCAGACCGACATTCGGCACGGTGCCCATCTTGGACGGGTCAAGCGCGCCGTTCTTCTTGCAGAACTCGATCACTGCGTCATAGACGCCGGCATAGGACGAGTCCGGAATCACGCACTTGGCATCATTTTCCTTGCCATCCGGGCCCCAGCCCTTGCCGCCAGCGCGGATGAGGGCAGGCATCGAAGCGTCGATGATGACGTCGGACGAGACATGCAGGTTGGTGATGCCCTTGGCCGAGTTCACCATGTACATGGCCGGGCCATTGTCGAGCGCAGCCTTGAGATCGGCCTTGATTTCTGCGGCCTTGTCAGCAGGCAGCGTGGCAATCTTGGCTTCCAGATCGCCGATGCCGAGATCCGGGTTGACGCCAATCTCAGCGAAGGTGGCTGCGTGCTTCGCGAAGAGGTCCTTCAGGAAGGTCTTGACCACATGGCCGAAGATGATCGGGTCGGAGACCTTCATCATCGTCGCCTTGAGGTGCACGGAGAAGAGCACGCCCTTGTCCTTGGCGTCCTGAATTTCCTTTTCGAGGAAAGCGGTCAGGGCCTTGGCGCTCATGAAGGTTGCGTCCAGCACATCGCCTTCGGTGAGCTTCAGGTTGTTCTTCAGAACGGTGACAGCGCCATCCTTGGCCACGAATTCGATGCGTGCGGTGCCTGCAGAGGCAGCGGCAATCGTGACGGACTTTTCGTTGGCGGCAAAGTCATCCTTGCCCATGGTGGAGACATGGGTCTTGGAGGTGGGCAGCCATGCGCCCATCGAATGCGGGTTCTTCTTGGCGAATTCCTTCACCGCATTCGGAGCGCGGCGGTCGGAGTTACCTTCGCGCAGAACCGGGTTCACGGCCGAGCCCTTGATCGCTTCATAAGCGGCCTTCACCGCCTTTTCCTCGTCCGTCGCCGGATTGTCCGGGTAGGAGGGAATGGCATAGCCCTGTGACTGCAGTTCCTTGATCGCGGCATTGAGCTGCGGCTGCGAGGCGGAGATGTTCGGCAGCTTGATGACATTGGCATCCGGCTCGACCACCAGACGGCCAAGCTCGGCGAGATCATCAGACTGCTTCTGCGCGTCCGTCAGATACTGCGGGAAGGCGGCGAGGATGCGGCCTGCCAGCGAAATGTCCTTGGTGCCGATGGAGATCCCTGCCGGTTTGGCAAAAGCCTTGATGATCGGCAGGAACGACGCGCTCGCCAGTTCAGGCGCTTCGTCGACCTTGGTGTAGATGATGTCGGGACGTCCGGTGTCGGCCATGTTCAATCATTCCCACAGTTTGAAACGGTCAGGCGGAGGTGCCGGGGCAGCTCCGGGGAGTGCCACCATAGACACGTATACAGTTGTGCGCAATTTCCGGGCGCCTGCCCCGGCCGGAAATCCGCAACGAGTTCTAACAAACACGGGGGAAAAGGCAATCAAGCGAAAACCCGCAGGCCAGCTTGTCTTTGCATGATGCGGGAGACTGGGCAGACAGGTACGTGCAGCAGGACGCCTCTTCCGCATGAATTTCCGTTCCGGGGTTGGCGCGGAAGCGTATTCATCGTATCTAGGCGATGAATTGGCCTGCTGGCAGTGATGACGCTGGCAGGCAGAGGGAGAGATCATGTCCAGTCATGAGGCTGAGCTGCCGGGTGGCGGCCGCGGCGGGGAAGCGTGCTGTGCTCCGAAGGAGAACCTCTGCCGGAATCCTGAAGCCGCGGCACTGGCAGATCTGTTCCGGGCTCTTGGCCATCCGGTGCGCATTGGCATTCTGAAGGAAATCATTCAGCGCCAGGAAGCAAGCTGCGGCGAGATTGTCGGCTCGCCTGCCGCTGGCCCAGTCCACAGTGTCCCAGCACCTGCTGGTGCTGAAGGAGGCGGGGCTTCTGACCTGCGAGATCCGCGGGCGCAGCTGTTCCTACCGGATCAACGAGGACTTTCTGACAGGCGAGGGCGCTGCGGGTGCGCACCTGCTGGCTGAAGCTTCCGGCTTTTTTCACAAATCATGACCGCCGCACAGGCCAGCTCGCAGGCGCGGGAGAAACAAGAATGACAAGACGTGCAAATCCCCATGGCCCCGGTTCTGGTCCGGCAAAGGTGAGTGCGGATGATGGCTCGACCATGACCACACTCGCCAACCTGTGGCCTTATATCTGGCCAGAGGGGCGGGCAGATCTGAAGCTGCGCGTGATCTGGGCGGTTATGGCTCTGGTGGTGGCCAAGCTCGTGACGGTCGCTTCGCCCTATTTCTTCGCCTGGGCCTCTGATGCTCTGACAGGCGAAACCATGGGGCTGCCGGGTTTTCTGGTGGCGCCAATGATGCTGGTTATTGCCTATAATGCCGCCCGCGTTCTGGCTGTCGCCTTCAACCAGTTCCGCGATGCGCTGTTTGCGCGTGTCGGCCAGCATGCAGTACGCCAGCTGGCCTTCATCACCTTCTCGCATCTGCACCGCCTGTCGCTGCGCTTTCACCTGTCCCGCCGCACGGGCGGCCTCAGCCGGGTGATCGAGCGCGGAGTAAAGGGCATCGAGGCGATTGTCCGCTTCACCATCCTCAACGGCGTTCCCACACTGCTTGAATTCGCCATCATGGCGGGCATCATCTGGTACCAGTTCGGCTTTGCCTATGTTGTCATCGTAGCGCTGATGATCGCCGCCTATGTCTGGTTCACTGTGCAGACGTCCAACTGGCGCATTTCCATCCGCCGCGAAATGAACGAGAGCGATACGGAAGCCAATTCCAAGGCCATCGACAGCCTGCTCAACTTCGAGACGGTGAAGTATTTCGGCAACGAGAAAATGGAGGCAGCCCGCTTTGACGCCTCCATGGCAGTCTACGAGCGCGCCGCGACCCGCACCTGGACTTCGCTTGCCTGGCTCAACTTCGGTCAGTCCTTCATTCTGGGCATCGGCACGGCAGCCTGCATGATCCTCTCCGCCCGTTCGGTGATGGCTGGAGAGCAGACCATCGGCGATTTCGTGCTGATCAACGCGCTGCTGTTGCAGATCGCCATTCCGCTCAATTTCGTTGGCTTCATCTACCGTGAGATCCGTCAGGGGCTTGCCGATATCGAGGCGATGTTCGCCGTTCTCGCCGTCCCGGCGGAGATCGAGGACAAGCCGGGCGCTCCGGCGCTTGCCATCGGCTCCGGTGCCATCCGCTTTGAAGATGTGGTGTTCCACTATGATCCGGACCGTCCGATCCTCAAGGGCATCAGCTTCGAGGTTCCGGCTGGAAACACGGTCGCCATCGTCGGGCCTTCGGGGGCGGGCAAGTCCACCATCTCCCGGCTGCTGTTCCGCTTCTATGATGTCACCGGCGGACGGGTGACCATTGACGGGCAGGATGTGCGCGATGTGACGCAGGAAAGCCTGCGTCAGGCCATCGGCATGGTGCCGCAGGATACGGTGCTGTTCAACGATACCATCGCCTACAACATCCGTTATGGCCGTCCGGATGCCGCGGATGAAGACGTGCGTGCCGCTGCCCGGATGGCGCAGATCGACAGCTTCATCGAGGCGCTGCCCAAGGGCTATGCCAGTGAGGTGGGCGAGCGTGGACTGAAGCTCTCTGGCGGCGAGAAGCAGCGCGTTGCCATCGCCCGTACCATCCTGAAGGCTCCGCCCATCCTCATTCTGGACGAGGCGACTTCGGCCCTCGACACCCATACGGAGCGGGAGATTCAGTCCGCGCTGGATCAGGTTTCCCGCAACCGCACCACAGTGGTCATCGCCCACCGCCTGTCCACTGTAGTCAATGCGGACCAGATCCTCGTGCTGCAGGCCGGTGTCATCGCCGAGCGCGGCACCCATTCGGAGCTGCTCGCCAAGGGCGGTCTTTATGCCTCCATGTGGAGCCGCCAGCGCGAGGCCGACGAAGCCGAAGAGCGCCTGCGTGCTGCAAGGGAAGCGGACGAACTCGGCGTCGTTGTGCGTGGCCATAAGGCGGGTGAGTGAGCGGGCGCAAGCTTGCCTGACTGGACGTTGTCTTCCTCACAGGTCCCGGCCTCCGTGCCGGGATCTGTCAGGGTCGTATTTGCTTTACTCCAATTAAGCCTGCTTGCGAGGCCGGCCGCCTTTGGCGCCGTTGCTGCGGGCGGCGGAGGCTTTTGCAGGGCTGGAAGCCTTGCCTCCCGAGGCGCCAAGCTGTGCGGCCATCCAGCGCCTTGTGCCGAAGATGCCTTGCAGAAGTGCGGGCACATAGACATCGGCGTCCAGCTCCGGCCAGTGCAGGCCAAGGCCGGAGGGGCTGACTTCAATATCCCGCAGAGTTTCCGGACTTGCCCCGGCGATCCCTTCCACCAAGTGTACCGGGACCAGTAAGATCACACCGCTGTCGAGTTCGACTACAAGACGGCTCTGTGCCGCATCATAGCTGGCACTCACGGCATACCCCCGCTGCGCGCCTCTCCGCCCCGGCTGTTGGCCTCTTCAAGGGCCTTCTCAGTAAGATCCATGGACTTCACTCCACTTCTGACAGAGGGCGGCAACGCTGGCGCCAAGTCCTGTCACGATATGCTGCATCTCCCGGCGGGAGAAACCAAAATTCTCCCGAACATCAGCCGGGCCATCTGGACAGTTCAACAGGAGCACTGCTTCCTTACCCCGGCCGATCACATGCACATGGGCGGGCCTGTGATCGTTCGGATAGATCACCACTCGCAGGCCATAAAAATTCAGCACCGTTGGCAATCGAGTTTCCCCCAAAGATAAACCCAACCGCTTGGGAACTCAAGGCGCCGATACAAGCACTCTTCGCGAGCAGCAGCATATGAAACGGCCCGCAGCTTTGCATAAGCGCGGGCCGGTGTCTGCGGTGAGCTTGCGTGAGAAACCGCGGTTCATCCCGCCATGCGGTGCCCTGCGTCCTGGGCATAGGCGTGGCCGAAGCGGTTGGCGAGGAAGGCGGGGAGGGGGATGTCTTCCTGACGGAGGAAGCCTTGCTGCGGCAGCTGGCCGGTGGCGAGCATGTCCAGCACGGCGGCGATGCCGCTGGCTGTGGTGATCTGGATGGCACTGTAGAGCCGTCCACCGATGACGCCGCTATAGACCTTGCTGGCGTAGGTCTCCTGCAGAAGGCGGCCGTTTTGCCGTCCGCTGGCGGTGACAAAGATGATCACCACGTCCTGCAGGGTGGCAGGCAGTGCGTTTTCCAGAATGTCCTTCAGCACCTCGCGCCGGTGGCGCAGGCCAAGGTCGTTCAGCAGCGCTTTCATGATGGCTGCGTGGCCGGGATAGCGGATGGTCTTGTAGTTGAGCGTCCGCACCTTGCCCTTCAGCGTTTCGCACAGGGTGCCAAGCCCGCCGGAGGTGTTGAAGGCTTCGTAGGTGACGCCATCGAGTGCGAATTCCTCGCGCTCTTCCAGAGCTGGCACTTCGGCCATATGGCCATCCACAATGGCCTCGCAGGGCTCGATATATTCGTTGATCACCCCGTCCGTGCTCCAGGTCAGATTGTAGTTGAGCGCGTTGGACGGGTACTGCGGCAGCGCGCCGACGCGCATGCGCAAAGTGTCGAGACTGTCGAAACGGCGCGCCAGATCATTGGCCACGATGGAGATGAAGCCCGGCGCCAGGCCGCACTGAGGGATGAAGGCGGTGGCCGCTGTGGCGGCGATCTCTTTCACCCGCCGGGTGGCCGCCACATCTTCTGTCAGGTCGAGATAATGCACGCCAGCTTTCGCTGCCGCTTCCGCGATGGTGATCGTCAGGTGGAAGGGCGCGGCGCTCAAGACGGCGAACTTGCCGGTGAGGGCTGCTGTCAGTGCTGCGCCGTCGCTGATGTCCAGCGCCAGCGTTTCGATGGCAGGTTCACCGGAAAGAGCTGTGAGCTCAGCGGGCGAGCGGTCAATGACAGTGACCCGGTAGTCGCCGGAGCCGGTGAGCAGCCGGGCAATGGTTGCGCCGATCTTGCCGGCGCCAATGATGGCAATCGTCTTCATATCTCGAACCCCTCTGGCCCTTTCCGGGCGTTGTGAAGTCCAGCATGAGCGAAAGACGTGTCGATTCACAGCTGCGGATATGGCATTATGAAGCTGGAAATTGATCAGAATGACGAGAGTAATGAACACTCTGTCCATCACTGAGGCTGACCGGGCCCTGATTGGCCTCCTGTCCGAGAACGCCCGCATGCCGGTTGCCGAACTGGCGCGCCGCCTTGGCCTGTCGCGGACTACGGTTCAGGCCCGGATTGAGCGGCTGGAGCGGGAAGGGGTGATCACCGGCTATGGCCTGCGTCTGTCGCAGGCCTATGAGGCGGCGCAGGTGAAGGCGCATGTGCTGATCACGCTGGTGCCGAAGGCGCTGGCGCGGGTGAGTGCGGAGCTGGCCGGCATCCGCGAGGTGCGCCAGCTGCATTCGGTCAGCGGCAGTCATGATCTCATCGCCATCGTCGAGGCCGCTTCCGTCTCGGAGCTGGACCATCTGATCGACCGGATCGGCGAACTTGACGGCGTTGACCGCACGCTTTCGTCCATCATCCTGTCAACGCGCATTCAACGCTGACTGGGCGCCCGGTGCCCTGTTGGCGGCGATGGATGAGCCTGCTCACCAAATGCCGCATCCCCTGCCACGCTTGCCGCAAGGCCAAGGCGCGTTCCTGTCTGGCCCGGTGTTCGTAATAGCCGCCCATGTGCATCATGGCTGTTTCTCCGCTGGAGTGATCTGCGGCTACCTTCGCATCTTCGTTGATTTCTGATAATCTGGCCGCCATCGCATAAACTTTCCCAAGGAATCGGATAATGCGGCTGGAGGATCTCCGTTTTTTGTCCGGGCTGCAGCGCTCGGTAATCTCTCCGCCGCAGGGCGCGAGACCGGTCTGTCGCCATCGGCCGCCAGCTCCCGGTTGGCTTCGTTGGAGCGCGATGCCGGGGTGCAGCTGATCAGCCGAACAACGCGCCGTCTTCAGCTGACCGACGCGGGGGAACTGCTCCTGCGCCGGGCTGGCGAGGCGCTGGATCTGCTCGACGGCACCTTGCGCGAATTGGAGGACGAGGCAGCGAGGCCGCGCGGGACGCTGCGTGTGTCTCTCAACATGTTCTTTGGCCGCAAGCATGTGCTGCCGTATCTGGCCGAGTTCCGTGACCTATACCCAGAGCTCCGGCTCCAGCTGGATTTCTCGGACCGTATCGTTGACCTGCTGGCGGAGGGCTATGATCTTGCCATCCGGGGTGCGCCGCTCGCAGATTCCACGCTGCGGGCACGCCGGCTTGCCGGAAATCCCCGCGTGCTCTGTGCCTCGCCTGCCTATCTGGCCCGCAAGGGCATGCCGGAGACGCCTGCTGACCTTGCCCGGCATGACTGCCTCAGCTTCCGGTCCATGCCGGTCTGGTATTTCGAGGGGCCGCAGGGAGAGATCGCCTGTCCCATCGACGCCGCGATCAGCGGCGACAATGGTGACTTTGCCTATGACGCTGCCCTGCTGGGGCTGGGGCTGGCGGTGAAATCGCTTGCCCATGTGTGGGAGGATCTGCGCGATGGCCGGCTGGTGGCGGTCATGACTGATTTCCCGGTGACGAGAACAGGAGCCATCTGGGCCGTTGCACCGCCGGGTCGGGCGATGATGCCAAAAGCCCGTGTGCTGGCTGACTTCCTGATTGGGAAATATGGCAATCCTGCCTACTGGGAGACTGACTACCGGCAGGCCTGAGCATTGGTGGGCACAGGCACTTTCGGGGTTCAGTTGCGGCGGCAAAGGCACTAAGAGAGAGGCAGACCACTTCAATCTCCGGCTCCGGACCCAAGATCAACGGGAAAACCCATGTCGCTTGCCGATACCATCACCAAGGCCTTTGTTCCGATCCATCGTGAGGGCTGGCCCTTCATTGCCATCGCCTTCGTGGCAACGCTGATCCTGGGTTGGTTCTTCACCCCGCTGTTCTATATCGGGCTCTTCCTGACGGGCTGGGTCTGCTACTTCTTCCGCGATCCGGCCCGCGTTACGCCGGTAACTGACGGGCTGGTGATTTCGCCCGCTGACGGCGTCGTCAATCAGCTTGGCCTTTGCGTGCCGCCTGCCGAACTGGCGGCGGAGCTTGGCACCGAGCCGATGATGCGGATTTCCGTGTTCATGAACGTGTTCAACTGCCATGTGAACCGCGCTCCCGTTGGTGGCCGCATTGCACGTGTGGCCTACAAGCCGGGCAAGTTCCTCAATGCGGAGCTGGACAAGGCGAGCGAGTTCAACGAGCGCAACGGCCTTGTTATCGAGAACGGCGGCACGAAGATCGGTGTCGTTCAGATCGCCGGACTTGTGGCCCGCCGCATCGTCTGCTTCGTGCGCGAAGGCGAGAGCATCGGCGCCGGTGAGCGCTTCGGTCTGATCCGCTTCGGTTCGCGCCTTGATATCTACATGCCTGCGGCGACTGTGCCGAAAGTGGCCATGGGCCAGACGATGATTGCAGGGGAAACCGTGCTGGCTGATCTGCGGGCTGGTCCGGAAACCGCCCAGCACATCACCCGCGTCAGCTGAGGAGAAGCTCTTTGGAGACGCCTTTCGCAAGCTATGAACCTGGTCATGAAGACGGCAAGCCGCGCCGGTCAGGGCGTTTCCGGCAGGTGCCTCTTCGTCTTATCCTGCCTAATCTTGTCACGCTTCTGGCACTCTGTTCCGGCCTGACCGGCATCCGCATGGCCCTCGAGGGCCGGTGGGATTTTGCGGTGGGTGCGGTGCTGATTGCTGCCGTTCTGGACGCTCTGGATGGCCGTCTGGCACGGATGCTCAAGGGCACGTCGCGGTTTGGGGCGGAGCTGGATTCGCTGGCGGATTTCGTCAACTTCGGTGTTACGCCTGCGCTGATGCTCTACATCTGGCTGCTTCAGGAGGTGAAATCTCTGGGCTGGATTGCCGCGCTCGCCTTTGCCATCTGTGCGGCTCTGCGCCTGGCGCGGTTCAATGCAGCGCTGGATGATCCGGACAAGCCTGCCTGGTCGGTGAATTTCTTCACAGGGGTGCCTGCTCCCGCGGGGGCGCTGACTGTGCTTTTGCCCATCTATCTGGAGTTTCTGGGCCTGTTGCCGCATTGGCCCGAATTTGCTCCGCTCGTTGCGCTTTACACGATCGCTATCGGTTTCCTGATGATCAGCCGTCTGCCGACATTCTCCGGCAAGAAGGTGGGGATGAGGGTGCGGCGCGATCTGGTGCTGCCGCTCTTCGTGCTTGCGGTGCTGGTTGTGGCGCTCACCGTCAGCTATCCGTTTGAAATGCTGACGCTGGCGACACTGGCCTATCTCTCTTCTATCCCCTTTGCTTTGCGCAGTTATCGCGGCTTTGCCCGCTCTGATGCGGTGCTGGCAGCAGGTGATGATGATGGGGATGAAAGCGAGACGGATCTGGATCATCTGGGAGAGAAGGGCAGCAACGATACGCCTTGATGCCCCTCTGCCCGGGCCCATAAACAAAGCCCCCGTCCACCGGACGGGGGCTTTTGCGTGTCAGGGCGGCGGTTTACTCGGCTGCACTGGTCAAGGGCGTGCCGGGACTGTTGGCAGCTTGCTTGCCTTCGTCTGCGCCCGGTCCGGACCCCGGTTTTCTGCCTGTCATCCGCTGCCAGAGTTTCACCGCAAAGCCGGCCCAGACGCCGGGCATGGCTATCATCACCGGGATCAGCACCAGCGTGAGCAGTGTGGAGAAGCCGAGGCCGAAGATGACCGAGGTGGACAGCTGCACCCACCAGCCGGAGGTGACGCCGCCGAGGGCGATCTCCCGGTTGAGGAAGTCCAGATTGATCTGCGTGGCCATCGGGATCAGCCCCGCAATCGTGGTGATCGTGGTCAGCATGATCGGCCTGAGGCGCTGGGCAGAGGTTTTCAGAATGGCATCAAGGGTTTCCATGCCGTCTTCCCGGAACCGGTTGAACGTGTCCAGCAGGATGATGGCGTTGTTCACCACGATGCCCGCCAGTGCGACAATGCCGGTGCCGGTCATGATGATGGAGAACTTCTGCCCCGTCACCCACATGCCCAGCAGCACGCCGAAGACAGACAGGATCACGGTCGTGAGGGTGAGGAAGGTCTGGTAGAACGAGTTGTACTGTGTCAGCAGGATCAGGAACATCAGAAAGAGTGAGGCGACCATCGCCTTCATCAGGAACTCGCCGGACTCCTTCTGGTCCTCATCCGCGCCACGGAACTTCAGGAACACGTTGGAAGGCCAGCTCTGTGTCTTCAGCCATGTGTCCAGTTCCTTCACCTTGTCGTCCGGAGTGAAGCCGGAAGCAGGATCAACGGTGGCCTTCACCATCATCGAATAAAGGCCGTCACGGCGGGTGATGGAGGAAACCTTGGGCGCGGCATCCCGCTTGATGAAGTTGGCAAGCGGCACCAGTCCCAAGGGCGTCTGAAGACGCAACTCGTCAAACCGGTCGAGCGTTCGCTCCTCGCGCGGCAGGCGCACGCGGATGTCCACCTCGTCCTCGCTGTCACCAGGACGGTACTTGCCAATCAGCACGCCGTTTGTGACCAGCTGAACCATGCTGCCAACCGGCACGATACTGGCCTGATAGCGCCCGGCATGGGCCCGGTCGATGGAGATCTGCCATTCGATGCCGGGTAGAGGCCGGTCATCCTCCTGATCGATCAGATCCTTCATGCTGTCCACATGAGCGCGGACGCGAGCCACCGTTTCCACCAGCGTCTTGTAGTCTGTGGACTTCACCTCAAGCTGGAGGTCCTTGCCGGTGGGCGGGCCGCCCTCGATCTTGCGGGTCTCCACCTTGATGCCGGGCAGAGGGGCTGTGCGCTCGCGGATTTCCTGGAAGATCTCCACGGCCTTGCGGCGGCAGCAATAATCCTCGAACTCCAGCTGCAATTCGCCGATCACATCCGCAGGCTTGTCGCGTACGCCGTCCATGCCGCCGCCGCCGCTGCTGCCTCCGGGGGGAAGGCAGAGGCAACCACGTTCATGACGCCTGCCGTCTGCAGCACTTCCTGCTCGACACCCATGACGATGTCGCGGGCCTCGGCAGCAGACAGGTTGCCGCGGGCCGAGACCAGCACGACCGCCTGCTTCGGCTCTTCATCGACGAAGAACTCAACGCCCGTGCTGTGCGTCATGAAGCCGATGGTGATGAAGGCGCAGAGCCCGGCCATCGCGGCAAGGGCAGCCAGATTGCCGATGGGGCTTCCGGCGAGCAGCTTGAGCCCGCGCACGTAAAGACCGGTCAGGCCACTGACTTCACGCACGTCGAAAGCATGGCTGCCCGAGAGCATTTCGGCCTCCACGCGGGCTTCTTCAGAACGCAGAGCTGCCCGGCGTTTCAGGACGGTGACGGCGGGGACGAGCAGCCGGTGGCTGATAAAGCCGGCAAGGATGAAGGCTGCAATGGCAAGGCCGGTGACGGCGAGTGCGGGCAGTGCCTTGAGAGCTGGAGCGCTGAGCACTGCGGAGGCGGACAGGGCAGAAAACACGAGTGCCAGCAGCACTGCGGCATGCCGTGCCACCCAATGGGAGATGACCGCAAACAGTCCGCCGGTGACAGGGATGAAGACCGTAGCCGTCAGCAGCGATGCCGCCAGCACGATGATCACCATGATGGGCAGATAGCTCATGAATTCGCCTGCCACGCCCGGCCACATCAGCATGGGCAGGAAGGCGGCAAGGGTCGTCGCGGTGGAGGAGAAGATCGGCCAGAACATAAGCTTGGCGGCGCGGATATAGGCCTCCCGGTCCTCCATGCCCTCGGCGATCTTGCGGTCGGCATATTCCACCATCACGATGGCGCCATCCACCAGCATGCCCACGGTCAGCACAAGGCCGAACATGACCATAATGTTCACGGTGTAGCCAAGGCCTGTGAGAATGAGGAAGCCGACCATGAAGGAGGTCGGGATCGCAAGGCCGACCAGAAGCGCTGAGCGCAGGCCCAGCGAGCCAACGATCAGCACCATGACGAGGAAGATGGCGGTGAGGATCGAGGATTGAAGCGACCCCAGAACCTCGAAAATGTTCTCCGACATGTCCAGCATGACGCTGACGCGGATGGTCTGCGGCCAGTCTTTCGAAGCTTCGGCAATCACGGCGCGGACGGCGGCGTTGTTCTCGATGACGTTAGTGCCGATGCGCTTCGTCACATTCAGTGCAATGGCAGGCTCGCCGTTGACGCGGATGAACGAGGTTGCATCCTTGAAGGTGCGGCGGATTTCGGCCACATCGCCCAGCGTGACGACGCCTTCGCCCGCCTGTTTCAGCGGCAGGGAATAGACATCTTCCGCCGTTTCCAGAAGGCCGGGAACCTTGACATTGAAGCGGCCTGAACCGCTGTCGAGGAAGCCAGCAGGAACCAGCTGGTTGTTCTGCGTCAGGGAGGTGATCAGCTCCTGCTGGGTGATCGCATAGGATTCCAGCTTGCGGCTGTTAATCAGCACTTCCAGCAGTTCTTCGCGGTGTCCGGCCAGATCGGCGGAGCGGACGGTGTCCACGGCTTCGATCTGATCCTTCAGACGGCGGGCATAGGTGTAAAGCGTGCGCTCGGGGACGTTGCCGGAAAGGGCTACGGTCAGTGTCGGAGCAAGTGCAAAATTCGTTTCCGAGATTGTCGGCTCTTCCGCATCTGCAGGCAGCTTCGACTTCGCCTGATCCACCTTGTCGCGCACATCCGACATGGCCTCGTCCTTGTTGAACGAGATGTCGAATTCCAGCACGATACCTGCATGGCCTTCCGCGGCGATGGCCGTCAGTTCCTTCAGCCCGTCCAGGCCGCGCAGCTCTGTTTCCATCGGACGCACGAGCAGGCGCTCGGCGTCCTCCGGCGAAATGCCCTGCTGGGCAATGGAGACGTAGAAGACCGGAACGTCGATATCCGGGTTCTCTTCCTTGGGGATGTTTATGTAGCTGAGCGTGCCGCCGAGGACGAGCGCCAGCATCAGCATGAGCACCGTCTTTGGGCGGCGCAGGATGGCTTCGAGGGCGCTGATCATCCGTTTGCCCCCGTGCTCATCACCGGTTCGACCAGCTGGCCCTCACCGACGAAATCCTGTCCGACAGTGATGACGTCAACCGTGTCCGGAAGTCCGGTAATCCAGATGCCATCACTCTCGCCGCCCGCAATTGTGACGGGCAGGAACCGCACCCTGTTGTCTGCGTCGACGCTGCGCACACCGACGCGCCCGTCATCATCCAGCGTCAGGATTGCCGGGCTGACGCGGTGGGCCTGACCTTTCGACAGCTCCAGCCGTGTGACGGCTGTGACGCCATCACGGGCAAGGCCGTCCGGGTTCGGCAGTTCCACTTCCACGCGGAAGGTGCGGGTGTCGGGATTGGCGGCCGGGGCGATATAGCGCACATGGCCTTCCATCGTCGTTCCGCCCACCAGTTCGACGGTTGCGGGCATGTTGAGGCTGAGGCCGGATATATTCAGTTCCGACACCTGGCCGATGGCGATCATCGGGTCTGACTTCACCACCGTGCCGCAGGCGGCCCCCACCGAGAGATGATCACCAACCCGGGCCATCGGGCTTTCCACGACACCTGCGATGGGCGAGCGGATGATGGTGCGGTCCAGCTCCAGTTCGGCTTCCTGCAAGCGGGCATCAGCAGCATCAAGGGATGCTTTCAGCGCAGCCACGCGGTTTTCCGTGGCAAAGCCTTTCGAGCTGAGCTGCGTTGCGGCTTCGTAGT
This sequence comes from Pannonibacter phragmitetus, assembly GCF_050510895.1. Taxonomy (GTDB): domain Bacteria; phylum Pseudomonadota; class Alphaproteobacteria; order Rhizobiales; family Stappiaceae; genus Pannonibacter; species Pannonibacter phragmitetus_B. The sequence goes on from NZ_JBNINT010000001.1 coordinate 1,191,658, forward strand.
CGACGCGGGCCTGTGCAAGGGCGGCCTTCGCTTCCAGCACGCGGGCCTCACGGGTGCCCTTGTCGATCACGCAAAGCACATCGCCTGCACTCACCGTGCCGCCTTCCCGGGCCGGGCGTTCAACAATCCGCCCCGCTGTTTCGGCGCGCACGGAAACCTTGGCGAATGCTTCGGTGCTGCCGCGCACCTCCAGCATAGCCGAGCGCGGCTCGGCCACCAGCCGGGCCACCTGGACACGGAAGGGTTTCACATCCGCTGCGTTCTGCCGTTCGGCAATCGGAGGGGCGGCATGGGCCTCGTCCCCCAGTCCCCCAACCACAAGAGTGCCGCTCCACATCCACAGGCCAACGCCACCGGCAATACCTGCGGCCAGCAGAACAGAGAAATTAACACGCATGGAACTCGCTCCAATGATCAGGGTCTGCTTATTCGGCAGCCAGCGGTGTCTGGATGACTGGAGGGCTTGTTTCCTGCACGGCTTCGCCATCAGCGATGGCCTCCAGCTCCATGCGGTTAGCCTCCAGAAATTCGATCTTCCGTGTCATGCAGTCGATGCCATAGCCAATGCTCCAGAGCATGCCTTTGTTTGCGGCTGTGTCCGGCACCCGCGACTTCAGCTCGCTCAGTTGATTGAGCTTGAAGCGTGTCTGCTCGATCTGCTGGTCCAATGCCCTGCGTATGGCGGGTCCGCCAGCTTGCTGCGCGCACATGGCCACCAGAAGGAACGGCGAGCGGAAAATGTCGGGCGGCAGCTCTTCCTGCAGCATTTCCAGCAACGCGGCACGCCCGGCCTGCGTGATGCTGTACACCTTGCGGGCGGGTTTGCCGGGCAGCTTTTCTTCCCGCATGGTGACAAGACCGTCCGCTTCCAGCTTCGCCAGGGCCGGATAGATCGACCCGTAACTCGCATCCTCGAAGTAACTGAAACAGCCGGAGGTCGATTCCTTGCGGATTTCGTACCCGGTGGCATCGCCTGCCGAAAGCATGGCAAGGCAGAGGCGGCGTACACTCATCTGGATGGTTCTCCGGCAAAGAGCCCGGAATGCGAGCTTTCCATATATCATACCGATATATATCGGTTGAGTATATAGAGTTTAGGAAACGAACTTTAAGAGCGTGGAAAGGTAAAATTCAAAGAGACGTTTTGCCGCCTTTTGGAGGATTGATTGCCGGGGCGGGGAGGGGCATTGTTTCAGTATGGCGAAAGTGCTTCGCCGCATGAGGAGGCTCCGTTCATGCCCGTTTTGTCCCGTCTGCTCCTGAGCATCCGCCCGGCCAGAATTCTGCCTGAAAACCCGCTGTTGCGGCTTCTGGTGATCAACGTTCTGTCCGGTTCTGCCGTGGCGCTTGTGGTCGTGGCTGGTCTTTTTGCCTTCAATGCGGGCGGGCTCTATGATCTGGTCGCCAATGCAAGTGAGCCGGCAGTGCCGGTCATCCTGCTCGCTTTCGGCTTCATCATTACGCTCGGCTCTGCTGCCATGGGAACGGCGGTCATGATGCTGCCGCGCGATGGCGGGGAAGGCCGGGGACGTGGCCGCCGCGATCAGGTCTACCGGAGCCTTCCGGGTGAGCCGGTGCTGATCCCGATCCCCGTGCGCTCCACCCCGCAGCGGACGGTGCGGCGCGGCTGATCACTTCCTTTATGGTACCTGCCGTCAGAACATGGCTTGCCAAAGCTGTCTGTTCCGGCTTCCATGGATCCTGTTTGCGATTTGATTTGCAAAAGGATTTGAAGGCGCATGGACGCATCCTACCCGCGTGATCTTGTCGGCTATGGCCGTGAGATTCCCGATCCGCAGTGGCCCGGTGGGGCCAATGTGGCGGTTCAGTTCGTGATCAACTACGAGGAAGGCGGGGAGAACAACATCCTTCACGGGGATGCCGCCTCCGAAGCCTTCCTCTCTGAGATCGTCGGTGCGCAGGCCTGGCCCGGCCAGCGCCACTGGAACATGGAATCCATCTACGAGTACGGCTCGCGCGCTGGATTCTGGCGCCTGTGGCGCATGTTCACCAGCCGCAACATTCCCGTCACCGTCTATGGCGTTGCCACTGCGCTTGCCCGCAATCCGGATGTGGTAGCGGCCATGAAGGAGGCTGACTGGGAAATCGCTTCCCACGGGCTCAAGTGGATCGAATATGCCAACATGGCCGAGGAAGAAGAGCGGGCACACATGCAGGAGGCCATCCGCCTGCATGAAGAGGTCACTGGCTCGCGTCCGCTCGGCTGGTACACTGGCCGCTGCTCCATGAACACGCGCAAGCTGGTGATGGAGGAGGGTGGTTTCCTTTATGACAGTGACAGCTACGCCGACGATCTGCCCTATTGGGTGGAAGGTCCCTCCGGCCCGCATCTGGTGATCCCCTATACACTGGACGCCAACGACATGCGCTTTGCCACGCCTCAGGGCTTCAACTCGGGCGATCAGTTCTTTGCCTATCTGAAGGACAGCTTCGACACGCTCTATGCCGAAGGGGAGGCTGGCAGTCCGAAGATGATGAACATCGGTCTGCACTGCCGTCTCGTTGGCCGGCCAGGCCGGGCTGCGGCTCTGGCGCGCTTCCTTGATTATGTCGCTTCACATGAAAAGGTCTGGCTCGCCCGGCGCATTGACATCGCCTGGCACTGGCACGCCCACCACGCGGCCGGCTGAATGGCCGCTGGGGAGGGGTGATGGGGAACAGGTTCTTCATATGGCGGCGCGCAAACTTCTCTCCCTCAAGGGGAAGGGGAGCGCTGCGGTCATTTGCAGCGCAGGTTCCGTCCCATGAGCGCCGCTGCGTCCCTGCCGCGCTATCACCTGTATGGTGAGACGGAAGGCGCTTCCGAATTTGATTTCTTTCACATTGAAACGATCCGGGCGCGGTCTTTGGCGCTGGGCTGGCAGCTGGAGCTGCATGCCCATCAGCATCTGGCGCAGATCCTTCATATCTCGAAGGGTGGCGGGCGCCTGATTGAGGCGGACGGAGAGCGGGAGATACGGGCGGGCGGCATTGCCTTCACGCCGCCGGGCGTCCTGCATGGCTGGAGCTTTTCACCTGAAACGGAAGGTTACGTGGTTTCCTTCACGCCCGACTATCTGGTGGCAGGCGGCGAGAGCCGCAGTGACGCGGAGCGCGCGGCGCTGACCTCGGCTGGAAACACGCTCCTGCATCCGCAAGGGCATGAGGCACGGCTATCGTTTTACTTCGGAGAGATGGCTCGGGAGTTTGACGAGGGCGCGCGGCGCCGGGCGTTCTTCCGGCCATTGGTCGCACTCAGCCTGCTGATCGTCTTTCCCGGCGAGGTGGCGGGATCTGCAGACCGTGCACCCGGCTTCTCCCTGTTCCGCTTCCGCCAGTTGGTGGAAGACATGTTCCGCAGCGGGCAGGGGGCGGAAGCCTATGCGGCGGAAATGGGCCTGACGGTGCAGCGGCTCAACCGTTATTGCCGCCTGTTTACGGGGCGCACCGTGGCGCAGAATGTGCGCGACCGGCTTATTCTGGAAGCGAAGCGCCTTCTGGCCTTCTCGGGGCTTTCCGTCTCGCAGGTAGCCTATGACCTCGGTTTCGAAGACCCGGCGTATTTCTCCCGCGTCTTCCGCAAGGAAACCGGCGAGGCTCCTGCTGACTTCCGCGCCCGCCACATGGGTGGCGCTGCGCCGGACAGCACCCTTTCCGATGCTGCCCGGCAAGATCCGCCTCAGTAAGGCAGTCCCACGTAGTTTTCGGCAAGGCTGGTCTGGGCTGCTTTGGAGCTGGCCAGATAATCCATGTCGGCCTGCTGGATGCGGGCGTTGAAGGTACCCAGTTCAGGGAACTGGTGCAGCAGGGTGGTCATCCACCAGGAGAAACGTTCCGCCTTCCAGATGCGTGCCAGAGCCTTGGCCGAATAGGCGTTGATGCCTGCGCTCGACTTCTCGCCGTAATATTCGATGAGGCCGGACGATAGGTAATGGATGTCCGAGGCGGCAAGGTTCAGCCCCTTGGCGCCGGTCGGCGGCACGATGTGTCCGGCATCGCCCGCCAGGAACAGCCGGCCAAAGCGCAGCGGCTCGGCAACGAAACTGCGCAGCGGTGCGATGCTCTTCTCGATGGAGGGGCCGGTCTTCATGTTGGCAGCGGCTTCCTCGCCGAGGCGCAGCTTCAGTTCGTCCCAGATGCGCTCGTCCGGCCATTCTTCCAGCGGCGTGTCCAACGGCACCTGCACATAGTAGCGGCTGAGCGTGTGCGAGCGCATGGAGGCAAGGGCGAAGCCGCGGGGGTGGTTGGAATAGATCAGCTCATGGTCGCAGGGCGGTACATGCGAGAGAATGCCAAGCCAGCCAAAGGGATAGATCTTTTCATATGTTGTGATGGCTTTTTCCGGAACGCTCGCGCGTGCCACGCCATGATAGCCGTCGCAGCCGCAGATGAAGTCGCAGGCGATCTCGTGAGTCACCCCGTCCTTCTTCCAGGTGACGCGGGGGTGATCGGTATCGAAATCCAGCGGCGTCACGTCTTCGGCGTCATAGATCACCTGAGCGCCCCGGGCGGTGTGCGCCTCCATCAGGTCGCGGGTCACTTCCGTCTGGCCATAGACCATCACCGGCGTGCCGGTCAGGCCCTTGAGATCCATGCGCAGGCGCGTGTCTCCGACCGAGAGAGTGAAGCCATCATGCGGAAGGCCTTCCTTGTGCATGCGCTCCGCCACGCCTGCCTTTTCCAGCATCTGGACCATGCCTTGTTCCAGCACGCCGGCGCGAATGCGCGAGAGCACGTAATCCGGGCTCTTGCGCTCCAGCACGACGCAATCGACGCCCGCAAGATGCAGAAGCTGGGAAAGCAGCAGGCCGGATGGGCCCGCGCCAATGATGACGACCTGAGTGCGCATGGAGTTCCTCCTCATTACCTCATGCGGACGGGATCTCCCGCGCTTCCCTGTGAGGGAAACGGCCTTGCCCGTCCTCTTGTGGCCATGATGGCTGCGCTGGCCTGCGGCATGAATGGACGATCCGCCGCAATCAGTTGGACAATTTGGCCGCAAGGGCACCTGGAGCTGCTGCTGGCGCTGGAATTTGCCGCCGCTTTCCGCTAAATCCCCGGCCCATGACCAGAAACGCAAATATCCGCGACGAAGCCCTGAGCGTGGACGTGCTCCCGCCGGCCGTCATCCTGTGCGAACCGCAGCTTGGCGAGAACATCGGCACGGCTGCCCGTGCCATGGCCAACTTCGGCCTGACCGACCTGCGCATCGTCAACCCGCGTGACGGGTGGCCGAGCGAAAAGGCCCGTGCCGCTGCCTCACGCGCTGACCATGTCATCGACAAGGTGCAGGTGTTCGACAGTGTCGAGGCGGCGATTGCCGATCTCACTCTCGTCTATGCAACCACCGCGCGGCCCCGTGAGGTCGCCAAGCCCGTTCGCGGACCGGATGAAGCGGCGGCCAAGGTTGTGCCGTTGGGCGTCAAGGGCATGGCCACGGGCTATCTCTTCGGGCGCGAGCGCTGGGGCCTCAACAACGAGGAAGTGGCGCTGGCAGACGAAATCCTGACGCTGCCGGTTGATCCCAATTTTGCCTCGCTCAACATCGCCCAGGCGGTGCTTGTCTGCGCCTATGAGTGGCGCAAGACGGCGACTGCCGGTGCGCTGCCCTTCGGTCTTGATGTGGAATCCAACCCGCCAGCGGCCAAGGACGACATCCTGCGCCTGTTCGAGCATCTGGAAGGTGCGCTGGACCGGGTATCCTTTTTCCGTCCCGTCGAGCGGCGGCCACACATTGTCCGCAATATTCGCAATATCTTCCAGAAAGCCACGCTGACCGACCAGGAAGTGAAGACGCTTCGCGGCATCATCGCGGCACTGGAAGGCCGGCCCACACGGCCGCGCAAGGACCAGCCGGATGGCGCCCGCCGTGCCGATGAGGACGGCGCGGGAGAAGAGGCTGCGCGAGAGGATGACCACGAATGACAAAACCGGTGCTCGTCTTTGACTCTGGCATAGGCGGGCTCACGGTGCTGCGCGAGGCGCGGGTGCTGATGCCCGAGCGCAGCTTTGTCTATGTGGCCGATGACGCAGGCTTTCCTTATGGCGGCTGGGAAGAAGAAGCGCTGAAGGCGCGGCTCATCTCCCTGTTCCGCGATCTTCTGCACCGGTTTGACCCGGAAGTGGCGGTGGTGGCCTGCAACACGGCCTTCACCCTTGCCGGGGCAGACCTGCGAGCCGCCTTCCCGCACATGAAATTCGTCGGCACGGTGCCGGCCATCAAGCCGGCGGCGGAGCGCACCCGCTCGGGCCTCGTCTCGGTTTTGGCTACCCCCGGCACGGTGAAGCGCGCCTACACGCGCGATCTCATCCAATCGTTCGCCAGCCAATGCCATGTGCGGCTGGTCGGCTCGGTCAATCTCGCCAGCATGGCAGAGGCCTATATTCGCGGCGAGGGCGTTGATGACGAGGCGCTGACAGCCGAGATCCGCGATTGCTTCTATGAAAAAGAAGGTGCGCGCACCGATATCGTCGTGCTGGCCTGCACGCATTATCCTTTCCTTGCCAATGTCTTCCGCCGTCTTGCTCCCTGGCCGGTGGACTGGATCGATCCGGCAGAGGCGATTGCCCGGCAGGCGCGGCGCATTGTGCCGGTGATGGACGTGCTGCGTGCCGATTCCCGGCCTGACCGCGTGGTTTTCACGTCAGACTCGCCGGATTTTGCCACTTGCCGCCTGATGCAGGGCTTCGGTCTGTCTTTGCTGGTTTAGGAAAAACTGGCTGGATTGCGCGCAAAAGCGGCTCAAAGACCGGCCTGCATTTGACATTCGCCCCTGCCTCGTCTATGCACCCGCGATCCGTGCGGGGCTTTGTCTCGCCGGTCCACGCACCCGTGGGGTTTTCCAGCCGGCGCCGTTCAGCTGGACCCCTGTCGATCCTGTTCCTTGCGAACGGGGTAAAGGAGGGCGCGTTTCCTTATAAAATGAGCCAACCGACACAAGGAAACAGCGATGTCGAAGCGCCACAGCGTAAAGTACAAGATTGATCGCCGCATGGGCGAGAACATCTGGGGCCGCTCCAAGAGCCCGGTGAACAAGCGTGAATACGGCCCCGGCCAGCACGGCCAGCGCCGCAAGGGCAAGCTCTCCGACTTCGGCGTGCAGCTGCGCGCCAAGCAGAAGCTCAAGGGCTACTACGGCAACATCTCCGAAAAGCAGTTCCAGAAGGTTTACACCGAAGCTTCGCGCATGAAGGGCGACAGCTCCGAGAACCTGATCGGCCTGCTGGAGCGCCGCCTGGACGCCATCGTCTACCGCGCCAAGTTCGTCCCGACCGTGTTCGCTGCCCGTCAGTTCGTCAACCACGGCCACGTCAAGGTCAACGGCAAGCGCGTCACCATCGCCAGCTACCGTTGCCGCCCGGGCGACGTCATCGAGGTCCGCGACCGCTCCAAGCAGCTCGCTCTGGTTCTCGAGGCTTCCCAGTCGAGCGAGCGTGACGTGCCGGAATACCTGGCTGCTGACCACAGCAAGATGACCGTCACCTTCACCCGCGTGCCGTCCTTCTCGGAAGTGCCGTACCCGGTGCAGATGGAACCGAACCTCATCGTCGAATTCTATTCGCGCTAAGGTTTCCAGCCCAGCTGGAGAAAAGGCCGCCCTCCGGGGCGGCCTTTTTGCATTTGGGGGGATCGCCGCTCACTACGCTGGCGTTTCGCTGAGGCCTGCCGCGACATTCCGGGTCGCCCCGGATCTCCGCTTAGCTCCGTCCGGGGTGACACTGTGCCTAACGTCCTGCGCTCCTGCCTTCCGGCGCAACCGTCCTGGATGTCGAGCTCACCCGCCCTCACACCTCCGGCACGGGCAACCCGCGCACGAGGTCGCGCAGGCCCTGGGCGTAGGCCTGGCGCAGGGTGAGGAGGTAGGTGTCGTCCTCGCCAAAGGTATGCAGGTGTTCGGATGTCAGGCTGTCCCTGCCATAGACCATCAGGTCGATGGGCGGGCCGACGGACAGATTGGAGCGGATTGTGGCGTCAAAGGAAAGCAGCGCCAGCTTGGCCGCTTCGGCAAGCCCTGTCTCCAGCGTCAGCAGCCGGTCGAGGATCGGCTTGCCGTATTTGGTCTCGCCGATCTGCAGGAAGGGCGTGCGCTCGGAGGCTTCCATGAAGTTGCCGGCAGAATAGACCTGGAACAGGCGCGGCTCCTCGTCACGGATCTGTCCTCCGACGAGGAAGGAGGCTGCCGGATCACCATAGGGCTGCACGAAGGAGGCATCCCGGTTCAGCACGTCGCGCAGGGTGTCACCCACTTTCTGCGTGGCATCGAACAGCGTCAGCGACTGGGCAAGGTCCCGGTGATAGTCACCGCTGCCATAGCTCTGCTTCAGTTGCGAGATCACGGCCTGCGTGGTGGCCAGATTGCCAGCGGACAGAACGGTGATGATGCGCTCGCCGTGCGTTTCAAAGGTGGTCATCTTGGAAACGGTAGCGATCTGGTCCACGCCTGCATTGGTGCGGGAGTCTGACGCTAGGATCAGGCCGTTGCGAAGCAGGATGCCGAGGCAATAGGTCATGCGGAGCCGACTCATGCGAGTGTTGGTTGTTCTCCTGTCTAACCCATTTGCCGTCCATGCCCAAATGGGGCTTCTGGACGGGTTTCGCGGCACTGTGGCCTTGCAGGCCTTTACAAGCAGCCATCAGCGCGTCTAAGGGGAAGGGCCGGGCGCGCGGCGCCATTCCGCATGCGCAAGGGCCCGCCAGCTTTCGCCCAGTTTTCGCAATCCGGACCACCACGATGAGTGCCACCGACCTGACCAGCGGCCCCGAGGCGGGCCTCACCGCCGATGCTGCCGCGCCCGCAGCCCTGATGGACCTGCCGGAGGATGACAGCGGCTGCCCGGTGATGCTGCGCAATGCGCCTTCGACGGTGGAGTTCAAGAAGCTGCGCAAGCGCCTCTTGCGTGAGGTGCGGCAGGCCATTGATGACTACGGCATGGTGCCTGCGGATGCCGCAGTGAAGCGGCCGAAGTGGCTGGTGTGCCTGTCCGGCGGCAAGGATAGCTACACGCTGCTGGCCGTGCTGATGGATCTGAAGTGGCGCGGGCTGCTGCCGGTGGATCTTCTGGCCTGCAATCTCGATCAGGCTCAGCCAGGCTTCCCGCCGGAGATCCTTCCGGCCTTCTTTGAAAAGAACGGCATCGAGAACATCATCGTGCGCGAGGATACGTTCTCCATCGTCACGTCGAAGATCCCGGCGCACAAGACCTATTGCTCGCTGTGCTCGCGCCTGCGCCGCGGCATTCTCTACCGTATCGCGCGGGAGCAGGGCTGCGAGGCCATCGTGCTGGGCCACCACCGCGAGGACATTCTGGAAACCTTCTTCATGAACCTCTTCCACGGCGGGCGCCTTGCCTCCATGCCGCCGAAGCTGGTCAATGACGAGGGCGACCTGATGGTGCTGCGCCCGCTTGCCTATTGCGCCGAAAGCGATGTGGCAAAGTTTGCCGCGGGCATGCAGTTCCCGATCATCCCCTGCAACCTCTGCGGTTCGCAGGATGGCCTCCAGCGCGAGGAAGTGAAGCGCATGCTGATGGACTGGGAGCGCGCCTCTCCGGGCCGCCTCGGCGTCATGGCGCGTGCACTCGCCCACACGCGCCCTTCCCACCTTCTCGACCGCACTCTCTTCGACTTTGCGTCCCTGCGCCCCGGCGAAAACAACGGCGGTGAAGCGCGTGATGCCGAAGAGCCCTGTGGCGCCGGTCTTGCCATGACCCGCAACCTTTTTGCAGCGGAGTAAGGGGCGCCGCAGCCGTCCGGACGATTAAAATATCTGATCGATATTTTTGCTATAGGCATTAAATACATCTTCAGCTTGCAATTTTCTTTCCGCACCTTTCTGATGTTGCCGCCATTAACCATCGCAATGGCTTGGGGGCAGGGTGGAGAGATTTTTCGCGCATTCGGTCGAGGGCGCGCCGCTTGAGGCGTGGCAGGGGCTGAAGGAGCATCTGGGCGAGGTTAGCAGCTTGGCGGCCAGCTTTGCCGGGCCGTTCGGCGCGGCTGCAATGGCCCGGCTTGCCGGTCTTTTGCATGACCTGGGCAAGTACAATCCGGCCTTTCAGCGCTACATCGCCGGCAAGAGCTCGTCCGTGGATCATGCCACCGCTGGGGCGGCAATTCTCATGCAGAGAGCGGCGGCTGCCGTTCCCTGGCTCAAGGTTGTGCTGGAACTACTGGCTCATGCCATTGCCGGTCATCACGGCGGCATGCCGGACAGATTGCTGCTGCCGGACGCAACCGGGCGCAGTCTTGCACAGCGGCTGGAAGCCTTTGACGAAGCAACGCTTGATACCGGCTGGGAGGAAGAGCTGGGGCAGGAGCTTGAGGCGATCCTGACCGGAGTGGCGGGGCCGCTTTTCCCGCCGGTGTTCCGGGTTGACGGGCGTACGCGCGGCAGGTCGCCGGATACCGCAAGAGCGTTTCAGCTGGCGTTTCTGGGGCGGATGGTTTTCTCCTGCCTTGTGGATGCGGACTTCAAGGATACGGAGGCCTTCTACAGCCGGATTGCGCAGGAGACGCCGGACCGCGAGTGGCCGGATCTGCGCAGCGAGCTGGAGCGCCTGAGGGCGGGTTTCGATGCCTACATGACCGCCAAGGCGCAGGCGGCGAAGGCGGGCCCGCTCAACAGCTTGCGGGGCAGGATCCTGTCCCATGTCCGCGCCCGTGCAGGCGACGCTCCGGGCCTCTTCTCGCTCAACGTTCCGACCGGCGGCGGCAAGACGCTGGCTTCTCTCGGCTTTGCGCTGGATCACGCGGCGGTTCACGGCCACCGGCGCATCATCTATGCCTGCCCCTTCACCTCCATCATCGACCAGACGGCGCAGATCTTTCAGGAAGTGCTGGGCAGCGGAATGGTGCTGGAGCATCACTCGGCCATTGAGGAGGATAAGATTGAAGAGCGTGGCCAGCGCGACAAGCTGAAGCTGGCGATGGAGGACTGGGCGGCGCCCGTTATCGTCACCACTAACGTCCAGCTCTTCGAAAGCCTCTTCGCCAACCGGCCCGGTCGCTGCCGCAAGCTGCACAATATTGCCGGCAGCGTCATCATTCTGGACGAGGCGCAGACCTTGCCGCTGCATCTGCTGAAGCCGGCGGTGATGGCGCTGGACGAACTGGCGCGCAACTATGGCTGCACGATCCTGCTGTGTACGGCCACCCAGCCGGCACTGGACCGCAGGGACTATGCGGATGACCCGCTGCTCGGGCTGGCGCTGGAGGGCAGGGAACTGGCGCCGGACCCGGCGGGCCTTGCACGGCAGCTCAGGCGTGCCACCATCCGGCACGGGGGCGCTCTGGCCGATGATGATCTCGTCAGGGCTCTGGCGGATACGCCGCAGGCGCTCGTCATCGTCAACAGCCGCAAGCATGCGCTGGATCTCTACAGGGCGGCGCAGGCCGAAGGGCTGGAGGGGCTGGTGCATCTCACCACCCGCCAGTGCGCCGCACACCGTAAGCTCATTCTGGACGATGTGCGTCAGCGCCTGAAAGGCGGCAGCCCTTGCCGCGTTATTGCCACCTCGCTGATCGAGGCAGGCGTTGATGTGGATTTCCCCGCGTCTGGCGGGCGGAGGCCGGGCTGGATCAGGTTCTGCAGGCGGCTGGCCGCTGCAACCGCGAGGGGCGCAAAGGGCCGGAGGAAAGCGTGGTGACGGTCTTCACCCCGGCAGACCACGCCCCGCCACGGGAAATGCGCCAGCTTGCAGAGGTGTTCCGCAGCATCTCCAGCAAGCACGGCGACCTGTTCTCACCCGATGCGGTGAAGGCCTATTTCCAGGAGCTGTACTGGCGGCGTGGCGCAGGCCTTGACCGGGAAAACATCCTTGATCTCGTCCGCTGGGACGTGACGGGCACGCAGATGTCCTACCGCAGCATCGCGGAGCGGTTCCGCATGATCGAGACCGCCATGGTGCCGGTGATCATCCCCTATGACGATGAGGCGCAGGAGTGGATCGATAAGCTGCCATTCGAAACCATCTCCTCCGGCTCCCTTGCCCGCAAGCTGCAGCGCCATGTGGTGCAGGTGCCCAAACCGGCGCGGGATCTGCTCATTGGCGCCGGTCACGTCTCCTTTCACGCCCCGCATCTGCGCGCTGACCAGTTCGCCGTGCTGGGCAAGGCGAGCGGCCTGTACAAGCCGGATCTGGGGCTGCTCTGGGATGATGCCGGATTTCTGCGAGTAGAGGAGATGATATTTTAGATTCTCGAAGCTTGAAGATTTAATGAAGCGTCCCTATCTTCATTGTAGGATGATGATGGAGGCTCTCATGAGATTGCCGAAGCGAGATGATGGGGTCTGGAGTGATGTTGCTTACCTGCTCCTGAGGGGTTGGTCAGGTTGCTGATGTGGGCTATTGGTCCATGAGGCTCGCTCCCTGTCGCCCTGCATCTGTAGAGGCGCGGATTGAAACAAGCTCCGAGAATCTAAGGGCTTTAATTGAGATAAGTCGGGAGCGAGCCGCTTATGCCGTTTGGAGTTAAACTAAAAGTCTCAGGCCCTTATGCCTGTTTCACCAGACCTGAAATGAAGGTTGAGCGCGTCTCCTATGACGTGATGACACCTTCTGCCGCCCGGGGCATTCTGGAGGCTATTCATTGGAAGCCGGCGATCCGCTGGGTGATCGACCGTATCCACGTGCTGAAGCCCATCCGGTTCCAGTCCATCCGGCGCAACGAAGTGGGCCACAAGGCCCCGGCCGGGAAAATCCGCACGGCGATGAACCGGGAGAGCCTTGAGGGGCTGGCGCTTCTGGTGGATGAGGACCGGCAGCAGCGGGCCTCCACTGTGCTTGTCGATGTGGCCTATGTCATCGAGGCGCATTTCGACCTGACGGCCAGGGCCGATGCCTCCGACAACGAGGGCAAGCACCTCGACATCTTCAACCGCCGGGCCGCGCGCGGCCAGTGCTTCCACCAGCCCTGCCTCGGCACGCGGGAATTTGCCGCTGACTTCCGCCTGATCGGCGAAGGCGAGCCCATCCCTGCCTCCGAAGCCGGCAACCGTGACCTCGGCTTCATGCTGTGGGACATCGACCACACGCGGCCGGACCGTCCGTCCATGTTCTTCCGGGCGGAACTGGTGGACGGCGTCCTGCACGTGCCGCAGCCCGGCTCACCGGAGATCCGCAAATGACGATACTTCAGGCCCTGAACCGGCTGGGCGAGCGGATGGAGGCCGAAGGCAGGCTTCCCCGCTGGGCTTCTCGACCGAAAAGATCAGCTTCGCCATATCGCTGCGGGAAGACGGCACCTGTGCCGAAGTCATCGACCTGCGCGACGTGACCAGCAAGAAACTGCCGCCGAAGCAGATGGCTGTTCCCCAGCCGGTGAAGCGCACATCCGGTGTGGCGCCGAATTTCCTCTGGGACAAGACGGCCTATGTGCTGGGTGTGACGGCGGGCGAGGGCAAGCGGCTGGCGGAGGAGCATGCCGCCTTCGTGGAGCGTCACCTGAAAGAGCTGGACGGCAGCGAGGATGCGGGGCTGAAGGCGCTGCGCCTGTTTCTCCAGTCCTGGAACCCGGAGAATTTCACGCCGCCGCTCTGGCCGGAGGAGATGCGGGACCAGAATGTCGTCTTCGAACTGGCGGCAGATCACCGCAAACGTTTCCTGCACGAGCGGCCGGCCGCGCGGGCGCTGTGGGAGCGCCTCAATGCCGAAGGCGCATCCGGGCTTGCGGTCTGTCTTGTCACGGGTGAGGCCGCACCTGTCGCCCGGCTGCATCCGGCGGTCAAGGGCGTCTGGGGGCTCAGTCTTCCGGTGCCTCGCTTGTCTCTTTCAATCTGGATGCCTTCACCTCCTATGGCCATGAGCAGGGCGACAATGCGCCCGTTTCCGCAGCAGTCGCAGCGCGTTACACCGGTGCGCTGAACGAATGCCTCAAGCGTGGCAGCGGCCATTTTCTGCAACTAGGAGATGCCTCGACCATCTTCTGGGCCGAACCCAAGGAGGATGGGCTTGATGCCGGGCTGCTGGAGCTGGCTGAATCGGTTGCCATCGGCTTCTTTGACGAGCCGCCGCCGGTGGACATGGGCGCACAGGCGCAGCAGGTGCAGGCCATTCTCTTGCGCATAAGGGCGGGCGAAAGACTGGAAAGCCTGAAGCCGGAGCTGGCGGAAGGCGTGCGCTTTCACGTGCTGGGCCTTGCCCCCAATGCGGCGCGCCTGTCTGTCCGGTTTTACTGGCAGGATGATTTCGGCGTGCTGGCGGAGAACTACCGCCGCTTCTCCGCCGACATGGCGATTGCGCCGCCACCCCGCTCCGGCAATCCGCCCCTGTGGCGCTACCTTCGCGAGACTGCCGTTCTGGGCAAGAGCGAGAACGTGCCGCCGAACCTTGCCGGGGAGTGGCTGCGCGCGATCCTGACCGGCAGTGACTATCCGCTGACGCTGCTGTCCTCGGTGCTGATGCGCCTGCGGGCGGATGGCGATGTCAATGCCCTGCGCGTGGCGATGCTGCGCGCTGTCCTGATCCGCAATTTCAAACTTCACCCTGAGAAGGAGGCTCCCGTGGCTTTTGACCCGGACAACGAGAACAAGGGCTATCTGCTGGGGCGGCTGTTTGCCGTCTACGAGCAGATCCAGTCTGCCGCGCTGGGCGGCGTCAACGCCAGCATCAAGGACAAGTTCTATGGCTCGGCCCCGGCGCAGCCGCAGAAGGTTTTTGCCATGCTCGACAGGGGCTCGGCCCCGCACCTGTCCAAGCTGGGCAAGACGCGGCCGGGCCAGAAGGTCAACCTGGAGAAGCTGGTCTTCTCCATCATGGAGAAGATGTCGCCGGACGGCGATCCGTTCCCCGCGGCCCTGGCTCCGCAGGAACAGGCGCTCTTCGGCCTCGGCTACTACCATCAGCGCAATGAATTCTTCAAACCGGCCAAAGATGCCGCTCCGCAGGAGGAAACTGCAGAATGACCACGCTCGCCAACCGTTACGAATTCGTCCTGCTGTTTGAAGTGACCAACGGCAATCCGAACGGCGATCCGGATGCAGGCAACCTGCCGCGCATGGACCCGGAGACGAACCATGGCCTCGTCACCGACGTGAGCCTGAAGCGCAAGGTGCGCAACTACATGGAGTTTGCCCGAAGCGGCGAGCCTGGCTTCGGCATCTATGTGCAGGAAGGTGCCATCCTCAACGAGAAGCACCGGGAAGCCTACAAGGCCCTGCGCCCGGAGGCGGAAAAGGTGGCAAAGGAGAAGTCGCTCAACCCCGCCAATGACGAGGAGGCGCTGAAGCTGCGCGATTTCATGTGCCGCAACTTCTTCGATGTGCGCACCTTTGGCGCCGTCATGAGCACGGGCATCAATTGCGGGCAGGTGCGGGGCCCGGTGCAGGTGACCTTCTCTCATTCGGTCGAGCCGATCCAGCCGCTGGAAGTTTCCATCACCCGCATGGCGGCCACCAGCGAGAAGGAGAAATCCGCTCAGCAGGCCGGATCGGATGGCAACGAGCGCACCGAAAACCGCACCATGGGCCGCAAGCACATCGTGCCTTATGGCCTTTACCGCGCCCATGGCTTCATCTCGGCGAAGCTGGCGGAGCGAACCGGCTTTTCGGAAGCGGACAAGGATCTGCTGTTTGAAGCGCTGGAAAGCATGTTCGAGCATGACCGTTCCGCCGCGCGCGGCGAGATGGCCAGCCGCAAGCTGATCGTGTTCCGGCATGACTGCGCCCTCGGCAAGGCGCCTGCCCATGCCCTTTTCGACCGGGTGCAGGTGGGCCGCAATGTGGATGGCGAGTTCCGCGCCATCGAGGACCGGGGCCTTGGCAACCTGCCGCCGGCCCGCAAGTTCTCCGACTACATCGTCACCATCGACCGGGAAAACCTGCCGGCCGGGGTGGAGATCATCGAGCGGCTGTAAGCCATGGGCGAGGGGCGGACCTGACCGGCAGCGCAGAACCGGGGCTGGACGAGGGGGGCAATACCTCTCTCCGCGCTTCAGCACGCCGTCTACTGCCTGCGGCAGGCCGCCCTCATTCATCTGGAACGGCTGTGGGCGGACAACCGCTTCACCGCCGAGGGCCATGTGCTGCATGCGGTGGCGGACAAGCCGGGCACCCGGCACGGGCGCGGCGTGCGGCGGGTTTCAGCCCTGCCGCTCGCCAGCCGCAGCCTCAACATCGCAGGCGTGGCTGATCTGGTGGAGTTCCACAAGGCTCCGTCTGGTGAGGGGGCTGGCGGGGAGGTGCCCTATCCGGTGGAATTCAAGCGCGGTAAGGCCAAGCTGCACCGGGCCGACGAGGTGCAGCTCTGTGCGCAGGCGCTGTGCCTTGAGGAAATGACGGGGCAGCCCGTGCCCGCAGGCGCGCTTTACTATGCCGAGCCAAAACGGCGGCTGGAGGTGCCATTCGATGCGGAGCTGCGGGCGCTGACGCTGGCCACCATTGCAGAGCTTGCGGCCATCTTTGCCACCCGGCGCACACCGCCACCCGTCTACCGCGCTGACCGCTGCCGGGCGTGTTCTCTGGCAGAGCTTTGCCGCCCGAAGCAGGTGGCACGGCCCGTCCTTGCCTGGCGGGCGCGGCAGATCCGGGATCTGCTGGAATCTGAGGACGGCGCATGAAGAAGCTTCTGAACACGGTCTATGTCACCACCGAGGGGGCTGCCCTGCGCAAGGACGGCGAAAACCTCGTGGTCGAGGTGGAAGGCGTGGAGCGCGCCCGCGTGCCGCTGCACATGCTGGGCGGCCTTGTTGCCTTCGGCCCCATTCTTCTGTCTCCGGCCCTGATGGGGGCCTGTGCCGCCGGTGGCATCACCATCGTTCTGCTGGACCGCAATGGCCGGTTTCAGGCCCGCGTGGATGGGCCGGTCAGCGGCAATGTGCTTCTGCGCCGAGCGCAGTACACCGCTTCGGAAGACCCGGACAGCATCGTGCGCGGCTTCATCATGGGCAAGATCGCCAATCAGCGCAGCGTGCTCCTGCGCCATCTGCGCGACCATGGCGCTGACACGCCGGAGGAGGCCCGGCAGGCGCTGGACCATGCCACGGGCCGCATGGCCCGCCTTCTGCAAAAGCTGGATGTGCTGCAGGGGCTGGACCTGCTGCGCGGCGCAGAAGGGGAGGCGGCACAGCTTTACTTCGGCGTCTTCAACCATCTGATCCGCTCCCCGGATGCAGAAATCCGCTTCCGGGGGCGCTCCCGCCGTCCACCACTGGACCCGGTCAATGCGCTGCTGTCCTTCCTCTACACGCTTCTGACCCATGACTGCCGCAGCGCGGCGGAAAGCGTCGGCCTTGATCCGGCGGTCGGCTTCCTCCACCGGGACAGGCCGGGACGGCCCAGCCTTGCTCTGGATCTCATGGAGGAACTGCGGCCCGTGCTGGCCGACCGGCTGGCGCTGTCCCTCTTCAACCGCCGTCAGCTCCGGGCGAAAGATTTCGAGCTGCGCGATGGCGGCGCCGTCTTTCTGGGCGATGAGGCGCGCAAGCTTGTGCTCACCGCCTGGCAGGAGCGCAAGCGCGAGGAGCGCCAGCATCCATTTCTGGAGGAAAAGGCGCCCCTCGGCCTCGTGCCCTATCTTCAGGCGCAGCTTCTCTCCCGCCATTTGCGCGGGGATCTCGACGCCTATCCCCCTTGGTTCTGGAAGTGAGGCGGCCTCATGCTCGTGCTCGTCACCTATGATGTGAACACGTCCGGTCCCGGCGGGGCAGGGCGCCTGCGCCGCGTTGCCAAGTCCTGCCGCGACTATGGCCAGCGGGTGCAATATTCGGTTTTCGAGATCGAGGTGGACCCGGCACAATGGACCATGCTGAAAGCCAGGCTGGAAGGCATCGTCGATCTGGAAACAGACAGCCTGCGCTATTACTATCTGGGGGCGAACTGGCAGCGCCGGGTGGAACACGTGGGCGCCAAGCCCGCCGCTGACCTCAACAGCCCGCTGATCATCTAGGGCAGTTCTTTGCACCTGCGCACGTGGCCCGGTGCGGCGCAGCGGGCTTTTGTGCCGGGCGCGAACCTGAAGTGTGACCCTTTTCCCCGGCAGGTTCGCGCTCCGCCCCGCTCTTTGACATTGCTGTCTTTTCTGCCGCGCTCTGTGCCGCGCTGCCTTCGCCTTCGATCCTTGTCCACCCTTTTCCCGCAGGATCGCGCTGCGGGGCGGAATTGCATTTTGGGGACAAGCTGTTACGACTGAAGCGGTCGCCCCCTCACAGGGGCGCGGATCGAAACTTGTACATCGTCAACGGTTCTGATGAGGCACAGCTGGTCGCCCCCTCACAGGGGCGCGGATCGAAACGGCTGCAACATTGTCGCGTGCGGCGGCCATGGCGGTCGCCCCCTCACAGGGGCGCGGATCGAAACGGCAACCCGGTGACGGGTGATTTTGCCGATGTATGTCGCCCCCTCACAGGGGCGCGGATCGAAACAGTCAACCGGATCATTCGACGTCATCACGGAAAGTCGCCCCCTCACAGGGGCGCGGATCGAAACAGCCCGGCCCCGGTCATAGCCACGGCCCTCGATCGTCGCCCCCTCACAGGGGCGCGGATCGAAACATCGAAAAAGAGACGGCGGGGCGCTCGAAAATCGGTCGCCCCCTCACAGGGGCGCGGATCGAAACCCATGACGGTTTCAGGGCCGTGCCCCATCCGTCCCAGTCGCCCCCTCACAGGGGCGCGGATCGAAACACGGCCAGTGCCGCCTCAAGCGCGGCTCTCATTGTCGCCCCCTCACAGGGGCGCGGATCGAAACTTCGCGCTCGCGCTGTTTTAAAGCCGCGATCGAGTCGCCCCCTCACAGGGGCGCGGATCGAAACGGCCTTGAACTCATTGAACGCCCGGTTGAGCTGCGTCGCCCCTCACAGGGGCGCGGATCGAAACAGGAAAATGTCTGCCGTGGGCCGCTCAAAATAGGCCGTCGCCCCCTCACAGGGGCGCGGATCGAAACGTAGCCTGTGAGAAAGATGAGGATAACGCAGGCTGTCGCCCCCTCACAGGGGCGCGGATCGAAACGCCCCAGGCGCTGGTGCACGTCAAAAATGACGGGGTCGCCCCCTCACAGGGGCGCGGATCGAAACTCGCCATTGAGCCAAATTGAACCGCCTAGCTCCCAGTCGCCCCCTCACAGGGGCGCGGATCGAAACCGCGTGCTGCGCGACTACTGGCCGACCGATGACGGTCGCCCCCTCACAGGGGCGCGGATCGAAACGGCAAGGTGATGATCCACCCCAACCGCGTCATGGCGTCGCCCCTCACAGGGGCGCGGATCGAAACCGCGTGCTGCGCGACTACTGGCCGACCGATGACGAGTCGCCCCCTCACAGGGGCGCGGATCGAAACAAAGAGGAGTTGGGAATCGCCCGAGCTGTGCGCGGTCGCCCCCTCACAGGGGCGCGGATCGAAACAGCGCCAGCCGCCGCGCATCCACCGCCCCGGCGAACGTCGCCCCCTCACAGGGGCGCGGATCGAAACCGGCAAAGCACCCCGGCGTAATGCCCACCGCCGCGTCGCCCCCTCACAGGGGCGCGGATCGAAACCCCGGTGCAACCCACCTGTCCGATGATCCGTCTGGTCGCCCCCTCACAGGGGCGCGGATCGAAACATTTCATCTTGAAGTGAGGAGACGCGAGCCGTGAAGTCGCCCCTCACAGGGGCGCGGATCGAAACGGCTCTAGTACGAAGGTTTTGATTAACAGGCAGAGTCGCCCCCTCACAGGGGCGCGGATCGAAACAATTAAAATGGAGTTAAAATCTTTAGCGCCTTTTGTCGCCCCTCACAGGGGCGCGGATCGAAACGGCCCATCGGGGACAATGTCCGGATCGAGCCTGCGGTCGCCCCCTCACAGGGGCGCGGATCGAAACCTGAATGAGTACATGGCTAATCCATTCTCCTACAGTCGCCCCCTCACAGGGGCGCGGATCGAAACCGGGTTACCGAGTCCTCAACGCGGGCCGGAGGTGTCGCCCCCTCACAGGGGCGCGGATCGAAACCCGGCCGTCCCGCCTGTGCCGCCACCGCCAGTATGTCGCCCCCTCACAGGGGCGCGGATCGAAACGTTGAAGCTATCAACGCGTCCGAAGTTCCTGCAGGTCGCCCCCTCACAGGGGCGCGGATCGAAACAGCGCCAGCAAGGCCGATCTGAAGAACGCGCTGGGTCGCCCCTCACAGGGGCGCGGATCGAAACGCGTCAAGACGGACGGCTTTCATGCCTGGACAAGTCGCCCCCTCACAGGGGCGCGGATCGAAACCTGCGCGGGCGGCCAAAAATCAACGCGAGCCCGGCGTCGCCCCTCACAGGGGCGCGGATCGAAACATTGTGGACCTGACGTCTTGCCAGTGGTTCGACGTGTCGCCCCCTCACAGGGGCGCGGATCGAAACATCTACAAAAACCTCGACAATCTGATCCTCAGGCAGTCGCCCCCTCACAGGGGCGCGGATCGAAACCCCTTCCGCCTCCAGCTATCCATTCCTCGCGGCGTCGCCCCTCACAGGGGCGCGGATCGAAACTACCAGCCATGCTCAACGGCAACTTTTTGGCGGTCGCCCCCTCACAGGGGCGCGGATCGAAACAGCGTCACCGCCGAACTCATCGCAGGCCATGACGCGTCGCCCCCTCACAGGGGCGCGGATCGAAACCGTACGCTCCGGTCTGGTACGGCGGTTTCAGGGAGTCGCCCCCTCACAGGGGCGCGGATCGAAACGCTGAAGCGGCATCCATGGTCTATGAATGGAACCTGTCGCCCCCTCACAGGGGCGCGGATCGAAACATGACCGGGCGGGGCGGCCGGCGCGCAACGCCTAGTCGCCCCCTCACAGGGGCGCGGATCGAAACCTCCAGCCGCTCGATGCGCTCTATGAAAGCCCGCAGGTCGCCCCCTCACAGGGGCGCGGATCGAAACAGGCCGCAGCACGATGGTGCCGAGCGCTGCGCCGCGTCGCCCCCTCACAGGGGCGCGTTAAAAACAAAAAGGCCGGAGCGTCCAGCGCTCCGGCCTTTTTCAATCTCTCACGTTAACTGCCTCAGGCGGCAGTCGTGGGGATGCCTTTTTCCGTGAAGACGGCCTGGAGTTCCTGGTTCTGGAACATCTCGCGCACGATGTCGCAGCCACCGAGGAACTCGCCCTTGACGTAAAGCTGCGGGATCGTCGGCCAGTTGGTGAAGTCCTTGATGCCCTGGCGCAGGTCCGCGTCTTCCAGCACGTTGATGCCCTTGTAGGGCACTCCGATGTAGTCGAGGATCTGCACGACCTGGCCGGAGAAACCGCACTGCGGGAAGTTCGGCGTGCCCTTCATGAACAGCACGACATCGTTCGTCTCGACTTCGTTCTTGATCCAGTCCTGGATGCTCATTGCCATGTCCTTCCGGGAGTCTTGTCCCTGATGGGCCGGGCGCGGGCCGGCCTGTCCGTTTTACACATCGGCTGCGGGTCTGCGTCTTGCGGCGAAGGCTGACCCGCTCCGGTTCAGTCTCAGTCCATTACTCAATCGGGAGCGCTGGTCTGCAGGGCGAGGGCATGCAGCGTGCCGCCCATATTGCCCTTCAGGGCCTGATAGACCATCTGATGCTGCTGGACGCGGCTCTTCCCGCGAAAGGATTCCGAGACCACGTTGGCGGCGTAGTGGTCGCCGTCGCCCGCCAGATCGCGCACCTCGACAGTTGCGTCGGGCAGGGCAGCCTTGATCAGGGTGATGATCTCGTTTGCG
Organism: Pannonibacter phragmitetus; assembly: GCF_050510895.1. Taxonomy (GTDB): domain Bacteria; phylum Pseudomonadota; class Alphaproteobacteria; order Rhizobiales; family Stappiaceae; genus Pannonibacter; species Pannonibacter phragmitetus_B. The sequence goes on from NZ_JBNINT010000001.1 coordinate 1,213,294, forward strand.
TCCATCGGCATCTAGTCAGTCCTCTTCCCTCTGAAGTTCCGTCCGCTTGGCGCGGGGTATGGCAGCCGTTAGCCGGCTGCCATGAAGTTCGGGAACCAATTCTCGTGTGCTTCCTTGAGCTTTGCAACGGATATGGTGAGGATACCCTCGACAGTCAATTCACTGCCGCCCACCATGCCGAGGCGCTCTACGGAAATACCTGCGTCCAGCGCGTCTTCTTCGAGACCATCGGCCTCGTCTGCCTTGACGGTGACGACATAGCGGGCCTGGTCCTCGCCAAAGAGGGCGGCGTGCGCCGGGCCATTCACCTTCACCGTTGCACCCCGATTGCTGGACATAGCCATCTCAGCCAGCGCCACGGCAAGGCCGCCGGAGGAGATGTCGTGCACGGCGCTGACGCGGGTTTCACGGATCCAGCCACGCACCAGATCGCCGTTGCGGCGCTCTGCGGCCAGATCCACCGGCGGCGGCGCGCCTTCCTCGCGGCCCAGCACCTCGTAGAGATACTGCGAGGCCCCAAGATGCGTGCCATTGCCGCCGATGAGGAAGATCACGTCGCCATCCTCTGCAAAGGCGGCAGAGGCACGCACGTTCACATCCGGCAGCAGACCAACGCCCGCAATCGCCGGGGTCGGCAGGATCGCCTGGCCATGGGTCTCGTTGTAGAGCGAGACGTTGCCCGAGACGATCGGGAAGTCCAGCGCGCGGCAGGCCTCGCCAATGCCTTTGATGCAGAAGACGAACTGGCCCATGATTTCCGGCTTCTCGGGGTTGCCGAAGTTCAGGTTGTCGGTCACGGCCAGCGGCTCTGCGCCGGTGGCGGTCAGGTTGCGCCAGACTTCGGCCACCGCCTGCTTGCCGCCCTCGAAGGGATCGGCCTCGCAGTAGCGCGGCGTCACGTCGGCGGAGAAGGCAAGGCCCTTGCCGGCAGCATTGACGCGGATCACACCGGCATCACCGCCCGGACGGGCTGCGGTGTTGCCCTGAATCAGCGTGTCATACTGCTCGTAGACCCAGCGGCGGGACGAGCCATTGGCGCCGCCCACCAGCTGCAGCAGGGCTGCGGCATAGTCGGCAGGGGCCGGGACGGCGGCTGCATCCAGCACGGGACGCTTCACCGGCTCCACCCACGGACGGTCATATTCGGGGGCTTCGTCGCCCAGTTCCTTGATCGGCAGGTCGGCCACGACCTCGCCCTGGTGCTTGACAATGAAGCGCAGCGTGTTGGTGGTCTTGCCGACGATGGCAAAGTCCAGACCCCACTTGCGGAAGATGGCGGCCGCTTCCTGCTCCTTCTCGGGGCGCAGCACCATGAGCATCCGCTCCTGGCTTTCCGACAGCATCATTTCGTAGGCGGTCATGCGCTCTTCGCGCACTGGCACCTTGTCAAGATCCAGCTCAATGCCCAGGTCGCCCTTGGCACCCATCTCAACGGCAGAGCAGGTGAGGCCGGCAGCGCCCATGTCCTGAATGGCAATCACGGCGCCGGTGGCCATGAGCTCGAGGCAGGCTTCCAGCAGGCACTTTTCAGTGAAGGGGTCACCCACCTGTACGGTCGGGCGCTTTTCCTCGATGGTGTCGTCGAACTCGGCCGAAGCCATGGTCGCACCGCCCACGCCATCGCGGCCGGTCTTGGCACCCAGATAGACGACGGGCAGGCCGACGCCTTCCGCCTTGGACAGGAAAATGCCGTCCTTCTTGGCAAGGCCTGCAGCAAAGGCGTTGACGAGGCAGTTGCCGTTGTAGCGCGGGTGGAACTCCACCTCGCCGCCCACCGTCGGCACGCCGAAGGAGTTGCCATAGCCGCCCACACCGGCGACGACGCCGGAGACAAGGTGGCGGGTGCGCGGATGGTCCGGGGCGCCGAAGCGCAGCGCGTTCATGGCAGCCACCGGGCGTGCGCCCATGGTGAAGACGTCTCGCAGGATGCCACCCACGCCCGTAGCTGCGCCCTGGTAGGGCTCGATGTAGGACGGGTGGTTATGGCTCTCCATCTTGAAGACGATCACGTCGTCATCGCCAATGTCCACGACGCCGGCATTTTCGCCCGGGCCCTGCACCACGCGCTCGCCAGTAACGGGCAAGGTCTTCAACCACTTCTTCGAGGACTTGTAGGAGCAGTGCTCGTTCCACATGGCCGAGAAGATGCCGAGTTCGGTGAAGGTCGGCTCGCGGCCGATCAGATCCAGAATGCGCTGGTATTCGTCGGGCTTCAGGCCGTGGGCCGCGACGAGATCTGGCGTGATTTTGATGTCGTTGGGGATCATGGGCGTCCGCAGTCGTCTGGCAGGGTCGTGCCGGGGATGATGTTCGGGGCCGGTTTAACAGATCATCGGCGCGAATGGGAGACCATTGCGCGGTTTCGGGCGGCTATTTTGGCAGAAGTGTGAAGCCGGATATTTTTCCCGTTCACAGGCTGGCGGCTGACGCCCGCACAGCGAACCAGAATGCGTCTGCCGGCATAGGTTTCATTGCCCGGCGCTGCACCTGCGCCGGGCTTGGCCTTCAGGGTTTGTACGCACCCAAGTTACAGCCGGATTTAAGGGTTGGTTCACGGATTTACCAATATTTCTCAGGGCGATATCCTCGGGAGGTCATGATGTTTGGCTTGAAGTCTGCAGCGCCCGCCATCGCGGTGAAGCAGCCAGAATTTGATGTAGCAGCACTTGTCGGCGCACTGCGTGCCGTTGAAGGGCATCTGGAGCTTCAGGGAACCGGCAGCTTGCCGGCTGAAGTCGTCTCGGCGCTCATTTCGCTGAAGACGGCTGTCGATCGGGAAAACGAGACGCAGTTGCAGCAGACGGTGGACTATTCCTTGCAGGCAAGCCGCGCCATGGCCGCCACGGCAAGGATCACCGGTGAAATCCGGGAGACGGACAATCGCGCCCGGGCAATTTCCGGTGGGGTTGACGAACTGACGGCCTCCATCGAGCAGATCGCAGCGACTGCCAGTGAAGCAGCTTCATCGATGGAAGAGGCTCATTCCGTTCTGGATGGAGGGGCTGCGGCCACCCGCAGCGCAGCGGTTTCATCCCGCCGCATCGGCGATTCCTTTGACCGTATGAGCGAGGGTGCGCACCAGCTTGCGGCCGCTGCCGAGCAGATCGGCATGTTTGTGTCGACCATTGATGGACTTGCCCAGCAGACGAATCTTCTGGCGCTGAATGCGACCATTGAAGCCGCGCGGGCTGGTGAAGCCGGCAAGGGTTTTGCCGTGGTGGCCAGCGAAGTGAAGCAGCTTTCCGGGCAGACCCAGAAGGCAACGGATGATATCCGCGCCCGCATCGAGCGGCTGCAGGTACATGTCTCTGAGGTTCTGGATACTGTTTCGGTGGTGCAGGATCTCGTGGCTTCCAGCGTGGAGCAGGCCGAAGAAGCTGCCGAGAAGATCGGTTCGGTCCTGGGGCATGTTGGCTCCAATAACTCCCGGATGAACGCTATTTCCGGCCTGTTGCAGGCGCAGAGCGAAGCTGTGCGGGAGATTGCCGAAGGCATTCATGCCGTTGCCAGCCATTCGCAGGCGGCAAGCCGTTATGCTGATGACGTCATCAAGGCGGTCGGCAGTTCCGAGGCTGTGATCAACACCCAGTTCGCCAGCCTCGAAGGGCGCAATGTGCGCAATTACGTGCTGCACCGGGCAAAGTCTGATCATCTGCTGTGGAAGAAACGTCTGTCTGAAATGCTCGTCGGTCTCAACAGCCTGAAGAGCGCGGAGCTCTCGGATCATCACCAGTGCCGTCTGGGCAAATGGTATGATGCGGTCTCTGACAAGGCGCTTCGCTCCAATCCTGCTTTTACCGCCCTTCTGCCGGTGCATGAGGCTGTCCATGCCCATGGCAAGAAGGCTGCGGATCTGCATGCGGCGGGGGATGTGAACGGCGCGGAGGCGGAGATCGCTGCCATGGAACGGGCGTCCGACGAAGTCCTGTCCCGCATCGATGCCCTGCTACGGGCCACGCGTTGATCTTGCTCTGATCTTTTGTGGAGGCCCTCCCGTTCAGGGGAGGGCCTTCATTCTATTCGAAGCTGTCGTAACCAGTGCTGGCATTGCGTAACAGGTCGCGGATAATGCCGAGGCCCTTGATCAGCTCTTCCCGTGTGTGGGTGTTGCTGGTGCCAAGCCGTACCCGGTGGTAGACGCGGGCGCTGCGGCCGGTCTTGAACTCGTCTTCGTCATCCACGAGCACCCCTTGAGCAGCGGCGGCGGTCTTGAAGGTTCCGGACATCCAGGGCTCCGGCAGCTTCAGCCAGATGAAGGGGGTCTGTGGTGAAGCGTTGAAGGTCTGGCCGGAGAGCAGGCCTTGCGTGATCTCATGCCGGGCCGCCAGTTCCTCCAAAATCCTACGCCGCAATTCTTCAGCAGTGCCGGACAGAACGAGGCGGGCTGCGAGTTCTGCCATCAGGAAGCACAGGCCTCCGGTGAGCATGTTGTGGGCTGTAAACAGCCGCTGTGCGTGGCTTGGCGGAGATGCGATCCAGCCGCCGCGAATGCCTGCCGAGACGGACTTGGACAGCGAACCCACATGGAAGGTCCGCTCCGGAGCAAGCGCGGCAAAGGGCGAGATGCCGCCCGCGTGCAGGGAGCCGTAGACCTCATCCTCGATGATCCAGAGATTGTGCTCGCGGGCGATGGCGATGATCTCGGTCTGGCGCGTCTTGCCCATCTGGCCCAGCGTCGGATTATGCACTGTTGGCATCAGGAAGATGGCGCGTGGATGCTGCTGGGCGCAGAGGCGGGCCAGTTCTTCCGGAATTGGGCCTTCGTCATCGCGCGCCACGGCCACCGGCTGGCGGCCGGTCAGAGTGACGCCTCTTGCAATGGAGCTGTAGGTCAGTTCCTCAAAGACCACCCGGTCGCCCGGCATTGTGGTGGTGCTGATAATGGCCATAAGCCCGCCACGTGCGCCCGTGGTGGGAACAATTGTCTCTGAGGCAGGCGTCCAGCCGCAGCGGGCGAGCCATTGCTGGCCAGCCAGGCGCCAGCTGTCCGGCACCAGCCGGGTGTAGCTGGCGATCTCATGCGGCATCTCGCGGGCTATTCCGGAAATGACCTTTTCGATCGCCTGTGCCTGCCCGACCTCCGGCGCGGAGGTGCTGTCCAGCCGCAAGGCGCCGGTTGGGGCGACAGATGTCCGCGTGCCGCCGAAGCCAGGATCCGGATTGGCCATCGCCAGATGTGTCCAGGCGGGGGTGCTGACGGGCGTGGCTACCGGCTTTTCTTCGAGCGGGCGAAGCACTGCAGGGGGCGATCCCATTCACCGGTGCGGCTACACCCGGCGCAGCGCTGCTGCCCAGCACATAGGTGCCCCGGCCAACCTCGCCACTGACCAGCCCGCGCTCGCGCACGATGCCATAGGCCCGTCCCACCGTGCCGACGGTGACGCCCAGATCATAGGCAAGGTCGCGCTGCGGCGGCAGCTTCGCGCCGGCAGGCAATGCACCAGAGACGATGTCATCCGCAATGCGCTGCGCAAGACGCACATAGAGCGGACCTTTCCCTTGCGGGAGTTCAGGGAGCCAATTTGTCATGGTGACAATTCTATATCTTGCACCGGAAAGTGAGTCAATTCATACAGCAGTCATGGGGTCAATGAAACGAAATTGTATCAATTGTATCTCTTGGAGAGTGACATGTCCCACGTTCATCAGTGCGAAGAGCCAGAAATTGTCTTGAGTGAAGCGCGCCCGGTACGCCGCTTCTCCGGTCTGCTCGGGGCTGTGATCTCCACCCTGAGCATGTGGCTGACTATTGGCAGGACACGGGCGCAGCTGTCTGATCTGACGGATGATGAACTGGCCGATATCGGTATCACCCGGGAGCAGGCTACGAAGGAGGCTGCGCGGCCTTTCTGGATCTACCGGGAGCGGCCGCGCGATTGATGCCTTTCTCGTGTGGTGCTGGTGGTCAATCCTCTCGCGCCTTGGCCGTGGCCAGGATGCACAGCAGCTCGAACATGAGTGAGGCACCGAGCCATGCGGTGCCTCCTGAGGGATCAAACGGTGGCGACACCTCCACCAGATCAGCGCCCACAACATTGACGCCCGCCAGACGGCGGATCAGCCGTTGTGCCTGAAATGACGTTATGCCCCCGATTTCCGGTGTGCCGGTGCCGGGGGCGAATGCGGGGTCGATCACGTCGATATCGAAGCTGATGTAGGCCGGTGTTCTCCCCACCCGCTCACGGGCCTCAGCCATCACGTGATCGATCCCGCGCTCCATCAGTTCTTCGATCATGATGATGCGCACGCCCTGCGCCTCGCCCCACTCGATATCCTCCCCATCATACATTGTGCCGCGAATGCCGATCTGAACCACCCGCTCCGGGTCCAGGAGCTCTTCCTCGATGGCGCGGCGGAAGGGTGTGCCGTGGGTGTAGCGGAAGCCGCCGAAATAGCTGTCAAACAGGTCGGTGTGGGCATCGAAATGTATCATGCCCAGCGGTCCGCTTCGGGCCAGCGCCCTGAGGACCGGCAGAGAGACAAGGTGATCTCCGCCTGCGGTGAGCGGCATGATCCCGAGGTCGACGATCTGGTCATAGAAGCCGGTGATCCGCGCCAGCGCATCCTGTACATCGGCCGGATTGACCGGTGCATCGCCCAGATCGGCACAATTGGCCAGACCGAAGGGATTGACCCTTGTGTGGGGATGCACCTGCCGGATCATGGTGGAGAGATCGCGCAGCTGACGCGGCCCGTGGCGGGCGCCTGCCCGGTTGGTGGTGCCGCCATCCCAGGGCACGCCGATCAGGCCGATGTCGACGCGCTCAGCCTCCGGCGAGGCAATGTTCACATGCGGCAGGCGCATGAAGGTGGGAATGCCAGCGAAACGCGGCAGCTCGAACCCGGATACCGGCTGAAAGAAGGTGTCGTCCATGCTGTGCCCCTTGCCCGTTTTTCCCAGCATGCCCGGCGGGGGCAGGGAAGGACAAGAGGATTTCAGCGCCAGTCCTGACGCTCAAGGCCAGCCAGATCGTCCGAGAGGTCTTCGAAGCGCTTTGCCGCCTGTGCGGCGGCATCACGGACACCAAGGGTGTAGAAGGCGGTGCCGGCTTCCTCAGCCAGAAAGTCCAGCAGCCGCAGTGCGTCCATGTTGCCCAGATCCACGTCCAGCTCGTCGCGGCAGAAATCCGAAAGACGGCTGGCAATCCGGGTCTGAAGGTCGCGGGGAAGTTCCAGCTTCTTCATGGATATCTTCCCTTGCCCCGGATGTCTCAGGCTACCAGCTGGCCGACCAGGCTTTCGAAGATCTTGCGGCCATCCGAGCCGCCCTGCAGGTCTTCGATCAGGTTTTCCGGGTGCGGCATCATGCCGAGCACGTTGCCGGCCTTGTTCATCACGCCTGCGATATCGTTGATCGAGCCATTCGGGTTGCAGCCGTTGGCATAGCGGAACACCACCTGGCCGTTGTCCTCGATGGCTTTCAGCGTTTCAGCATCAGCGAAGTAGTTGCCGTCGTGATGGGCGATCGGGCAGCGCCAGACTTCACCCTGCCGGAAAGCGTTGGAGAAAGCCGTCTTGGCGTTGACCGTTTCCAGTTCGATTTCCTTGCAGATGAACTTCAGCCCGGCATTACGCATCAGGGCACCGGGCAGCAGGCCTGCTTCGGTGAGGATCTGGAAACCGTTGCAAACGCCCAGCACATGCACGCCCTTGGCGGCACGGGCGATCACTTCCTGCAGCACCGGCGAGCGGGCGGCAATGGCACCGGCGCGCAGATAGTCGCCATAGGAGAAGCCGCCGGGGATGACGATCAGGTCTACATCCGGAATATCCGTGTCCGTGTGCCAGACCGTGACAGGCTTCTGGCCGGTGATCTGCTCCAGTGCATAGAGCATGTCACGGTCGCGGTTGAGGCCGGGGCAGAGGATGACGGCGGACTTCATGGCAGGCTTCCCGTGTGTCGTCCTGGCGGACTGCGGCGGATCGGATGGGCCGTGCGGCCCGGCAGTTCAGCTTGAAATTCAGCTCTTGAGCAGGAAGAGCACAGCCAGAAGACTGAGCGCTGCCGGCAGCAGGAAGAAGATGGCGGCCTTGATCAGGAGAAAGCGGATTGCTCTTTTTGCATCCTGATCCATGGCCGCAGCCTCATTCTGCCTCAGAGGATTTCGATAGCGTAATTCTCGATGACGGTGTTGGCGAGCAGCTTCTCGCACATGGCGGTCAGCTCTTCGCGGGCCTTGGCCGCGTCGCGGTCGCTCAGTTCCACATCGAAGACCTTGCCCTGGCGCACGCCATTGATGCCGTCAAAACCGAGAGCGCCGAGCGCCCCTTCGATGGCCTTGCCCTGGGGGTCCAGAACGCCGTTCTTCAGGGTGACGGTGACACGTGCCTTCATCGCTCTCGTCTTTCCGTTAATCGCCATGGCCAATGCGGCCCTTTTCTGCCGCGCTGCTTACACCAACCAGCCCCGCGACGGAAGGGGCTTCGCCCCATCGGCACAAACTTAAGGGCATATTGATGGGGCTGACGCAGACAGGGCTGTTTCCTTCCGGTCGCGGCGGATCAGGCGCCGCTGAGTGTTGGTTTTTGCCCTGTCGATTGGGGAGGGCCGAATTCTCTCACGGCTGCCTCGATGAAGGAGCGCAAGGCTGCAGCCGGACGGCGGGAAGCGGGATAAAGAAGATGCACCGGCTTGGCCGGTCCATCGTAATCCGCCAACACCCGGACAAGCCGCCCTGACGTCAATTCCGCCGACAGGACAATCTCCGGGCCGAGTGTAATTCCCATTCCTGCTACGGCTGCATTCAGCAGCGCTGCCCAGTCATTGCTGCGCAGCCGCCCCTGCACGTTGATAGTGTGAGTCCTGCCTTCCTTTGCAAATTTCCATTCGCAGCCGAAGGTGCGTGACCAGCTGGCAAAGCCCAGGCATTGATGGTGCTCGAGGTCCGAGGGATGAACGGGCGTGCCGTGCTCGGCAAGATAGGCAGGCGAAGCGCAGGCGATCAGGCTGTAGGGCGCCAGCGGATGAGCAATGAGATTTGTGTCCGCCAGCTCTCCAATGCGGATAATGACATCAAGGCCTTCCTCAATCGGGTCGGTGTGACGGTCTTCAAGGACCAGGTCGGCCTCTACGCCGGGATGCTCCGACAACCAGTTTTTGAGGAAAGGAGCCAGTGCGAAGGCTCCAAATGTTTTGCCCGCGCCGATCCGCAGGATGCCACGCGGGGTCTTGCGCATTTCATTGGCAAGACCATCCGCCGCTTCTGCTTCCGCCAGCACGAGCTTGCAGCGGTCGTAATAGGCCCGGCCGATATCGGTCAGGCTCTGCCGCCGTGTCGTCCGGTTGAGCAAGGTCGTGCCAAGCCGGTCTTCGAGGGAGAGCACATGCTTGGCGACCATTTGCGGCGACAGGTTCAGCGCAGCTGCTGCCTTGGCAAAGGAGCCAAGATCCGCAGCCTTTACGAAAACAGCCATGCTGGTGAGCCTGTCCATCAATTGCCTACTATATGTTGTTAGTGTTGGGTCATATGGGAAGTTTATTCTGCTTTGGTTGTGAATTTAGATCATGGCTGCAACACCTGAAAAGGGAATGAGTCATGAAGATAGGAATTATCGGTGCAGGATTTGTTGGTCAGGCCATTGCCAAGCTTGCCACAGCCAATGGCCATGAGGTGATGATCAGCAATTCTCGCGGGCCGGACACCCTGTTCAGCGTGCGGTCTGCTCTCGGCTGCGCTGCTGGAACGGCGGAAGAAGCGGCTGCATTTGGTGATCTCGCCGTTGTTGCCGTGCCGCTGAAGGCCTGGAGGTCAATCCCTGTTCTGCCGCTCGCAGGCAAGATCGTGATCGATACAAACAACTATTATCGGGAACGGGATGGCATGATTGAAGAGCTGGACCGGCAGGAAACGACGACGAGCGAATTGCTGGCGGCACATTTGCCGCAGTCGCGTGTGGTCAAGGCGTTCAACGCTATTGTGATGGCCGAGCTTGTAGATGGCGGGCGCCCGTCTGGTGCCGCTGACCGGCGCGCGCTTCCGATCGCCGGGGATGATGCGGACGCGAAGGCACTCGTGGCCCATCTTTATGAAGAGTTTGGTTTCGATGTGGTGGATGCCGGACCGCTCAGTGAAGGCTGGCGTTTTGAGCGCGCCCGGCCGGTTTACTGCAGGCGGCTGAAAAGGGCAGAGCTGGAACGCATGCTTGCGGCAACCACACGCGATGCATTTGTGCAAGAGGGGCTTGGCGCAAGCAGGAGATGGAGGTCCTGCCGTAGGCCTGTAAACACAAAAGGCCCCGTCTGGCAGCTGCCGGACGGGGCCTTGAGCGATTTGAACCTTACTGGACGAGGGTCGGGCCGGAGCCGTTCGGACGCTCGTTGTCGTTCAGGATGCCGAGACGGCGCGCGACTTCCTGATAGGCTTCCAGCATCCCGCCCATGTCACGGCGGAAGCGGTCCTTGTCCATCTTGTCGTTGGTGGCGATGTCCCACAGACGGCAGCTGTCCGGCGAGATTTCGTCGGCAACCACGATGCGCATCATGTCACCTTCGAACAGACGGCCGCATTCGATCTTGAAATCGACAAGGCGGATACCGACGCCGAGGAACAAGCCGGACAGGAAGTCGTTGACGCGGATGGCGAGTGCCATGATGTCGTCGAGTTCCTGCGGGGTGGCCCAGCCAAAGGCGGTGATGTGCTCCTCAGCGACCATCGGGTCGTTGAGGGCATCGTTCTTGTAATAGAACTCGATGATGGAGCGCGGCAGCTGCACACCTTCCTCGATACCGAGGCGGGTGGCGAGCGAACCGGCGGCAACATTGCGCACGACGACTTCGAGCGGGATGATCTCGACTTCGCGGATCAGCTGCTCGCGCATGTTCATCCGGCGGATGAAATGGGTCGGGATGCCCATGCCATTCAGCTGATTGAAGATGTATTCGGAGATGCGGTTGTTAAGCACACCCTTGCCGTCCACGATCTCGTGCTTTTTGGCGTTGAAGGCGGTTGCATCGTCCTTGAAATGCTGGATCAAGGTTCCAGGCTCAGGGCCCTCATAGAGGATCTTGCCCTTGCCTTCATAGATACGCCGGCGGCGATTCATGGGCACGTACCGTGTTTGCTTGAGAAAATCCATCGATGCGGGAAGCTCCTGTGCGTGCGATTCTGAAGTGGCGCAAGTGCTGGCCATTTCATTCAACGTCGACAATCAGCCCCGCATCAGCGGCGCGGAACTTAAACGATCCTTTGCAAAAGTACAATGGAGCCGGGGTAATCATTTGAGGAAGCTGCTTCCGCCACAGCAGTCTCTGCTCTAGTGCGTTGATTTGCATCATTGCGGGGGATATGCAGAGCGCGGAACAGATACCATATGAGTGGGGCCACGCAGGTGGTTGAAGGTTTGCTGTCTGCACAAGAGGAGGCATTTCATGAGCACGTTTGACGGTCGTGGGGAGAGTTTCGAAAACAAGTTCGCTCATGACGAGGAACTGCGCTTCAAGGCAAACGCCCGGCGCAACAAGCTTCTGGGCCTGTGGGCTGCGGAAAAGCTCGGGCTTTCTGCTGCAGCAGCAGATGACTATGCAAAGGAAGTGGTGCGCGCTGACTTCGAGGAAGCTGGCGATGAGGACGTTTTCCGCAAGATCCGCGCCGACTTTGACAAGGGGCACGTGGACCAGTCGGATCATCAGATCTCGCCGCACCATGGACGAGCTGATGCACACTGCGATCGATCAGATCCAGAAGGGCATCTGAAGCGCCATCTTGTTGGACGCATGAATGAAACCTCCGTGCCAGCGGCGCGGAGGTTTTTGCTGCGTATGGGGACGGCGAACGGATGCAGCCCGATTCTGTCTTGCCGGGTTGTCTGACATCCTGTCTGATGGCGATCAGAAAAGGGAGGCCCGGATGGCAGACAGGAAGACACTCGCAGCGCGGTTCAAGGCAGATGAAACGGTGGTTACGGCCTGGTCCGTGCTGCCGGCACCGGTGGTGGCCGAAGCCATGGCCCGGGCGGGCTTCGGCGCGGTGACGCTGGACATGCAGCATGGCATTCATGATGCGGGCAGCATCCGCGACTGTCTGTCTGCTGTAGCGCTGGGCGGGGCGCACCGGATCGTCCGTATTCCCGTGGGGGGCAATGCCATGGCCAGCCGTGCCGCTGATGCGGGTGCCGAGGCAGTGATTGCGCCGATGATCAACTCTGTGGAAGACGCCAGAGCCTTTGCCGCGGCAATTAAATACCCGCCGCTAGGCGGCCGCAGCTGGGGCCCGGTGCGTGCCTCCATGCTGGCCGGTCAGACGATGCCGGAGTATCTCGCCTGCGCCAACAGCGAGGTTCTGGCCTTTGCCATGATCGAAACACCGGAAGCGGTGGCGGTGCTGGATGAGATCCTGGCTGTGCCGGGCATTGACGGGGTCTTTGTCGGGCCGGGCGATCTGTCGCTGACGCTGTCCAATGGCGCCGCGCTCAATCCCCACAGCGAGGCAGTGCGGGAGGCCGCTGAATTGATCATCAGCAAGACCCGCGCCGCCGGACGTTTTGCAGGCTACTTCTGCATGACGCCGGAGGATGTGAAGGCGGCTGAGGCCATGGGCTACCGTCTGCTGGCCCATGGTATGGATCTGCCAGTCATTCAGGGCGCCTTCCGCGACGTTCTGGCGCGGCTTGCTTGATCGGGATCAAGGACCAACGGCTTCGGTCAGCGCACCTTGGCAGGGAAGATCACCGGCATGGGGCAGTGGGGCCCGGACGGCAGGCTCGGTGATTGGGATGGTGCGGCGTGCTCCTGCGCGCCGTGCATTCGTAACCGGAGCCTGTCTCATGTGGAAGCTTGCCGCGATTCTCTTCATCATTATCGGACCGACAATGGCCGGCATCGGCGCTCTGGTGCCGTTATCGGTCTATGGTCTTGACCACTTTAATCCGCTGATGCTGGCAGGGGCGGCGGCTTGCGGCCTGCTCCTGGCCATTCCAGCCAGCATCCTGGCTGGCAAGCACATCCGCGACATGATCCAGCCCCGCAACCGGGTTGTGTGAAAGAGACTGGAAGGCTGGCCCGAGAAGACTGAGATGTCTTCCCGGCGCTGGAAGAGACTGATCCCCCTCAACGAGAGGTCTCGTTGAGGGGGATAATTACATCCGCGCCATGAAATGGGCGAAGGACATCATACCTTCCGGCCAGGGGCCGTGGCCGCTTTCAAGGTTGATGTGGCCGACATGGCCTGCATCCTGGAACGTAGCGCCCCAGCTGTGGGCGAAGCCCTTGGCCACCTCAAAATCGCAGTACTGATCGTTCTGGCTTGCCACCACATGGGTGCGGAAGGGCAGGGGCATGCGCGGCACTGGCACGAAGTCGCCGCCGTCAAAGGCCGGCACGAGGCCGGGCCGGTCCCAGTCGGACGGAGCGACGAGGAAGGCGCCCTTGATCTTCTCCTTCGGCAGCACATGGGCGCCATGGGCAACCAGTATGCAGCCAAGGGAATGGGCGACCAGCACCACCGGGCGCTCCGCCGCCTCGATGGCGGCAAGGAGCGTCTCCATCCAGACCTTCTTCGAGGGCGTGAACCAGTTATCCTGCTCCACCACCCGCGCATTGGCCATCTTCTCTTCCCATCGGCGCATCCAGTGACCGGGGTCACTGTTGGCGTAGCCGGGGATGAGCAGGATGTCGGCGTCGGCGATCTTCATGGTGTCAGCTTTCCCCGAAGACGCGCTTGAAGATCACGTCCACGTTCTTGGTGTGATAGCCAAGGTCGAACCGGTCGCGGATCTGGTCTTCGGACAGGTACTGGCGCACGTCTGCATCGTTCAGCAGCTCGCTCAGGAAGTCCACACCGGCGGCGCCGGAGACCTGATAGCTTTCCCAGACCTTCATGGCGTTGCGCTGTACCAGACGGTAGGCATCCTCACGCGAGGAGCCTGCCTGGGTCAGGGCAAGCAGGATGCGCTGGGAATGCACGAGGCCGCCCAGACGGTCCATGTTGCCCATCATGCGCTCCGGATAGACCAGCAGCTTGTCGATGACGCTGGTGAGGCGGGCCAGGGCGAAGTCGAGGGTGACGGTTGCATCCGGGCCGATCATGCGCTCGACAGAGGAGTGGGAGATATCCCGCTCATGCCAGAGGGCGACGTTCTCCATAGCCGGGATTGAGAAGCCGCGTACGAGGCGGGCAAGGCCCGTCAGGTTCTCGGTCAGCACAGGGTTGCGCTTGTGCGGCATGGCGGAAGAACCCTTCTGGCCGGGGAGAAATACTCCTCCGCTTCCAGGACTTCCGTACGCTGCAGATGGCGGATTTCAGTGGCTACACGCTCGATGGACGAGGCGATGACACCGAGGGTGGCGAAATACATGGCGTGACGGTCGCGCGGGATGACCTGCGTGGACACCGGCTCAGCCTTCAGGCCCATGGCCTGGGCCACATGTTCTTCCACACGCGGGTCGATGTTGGCGAAGGTGCCGACGGCGCCGGAAATGGCACAGGTGGCGATTTCCTCACGCGCATTCATCAGGCGCTTGCGGCAGCGGTCGAACTCGGCATAGGCCTCTGCCATTTTCAGGCCGAAGGTGACGGGCTCGGCATGGATGCCATGTGAGCGGCCGATGCAAACCGTGTCCTTGTGCTCGAAGGCGCGGCGCTTGATGGCCGTCAGCAGCGCGTCCATGTCCTTCAGCAGAAGGTCGGTGGCGCGCACCAGCTGCACGTTGAAGCAGGTGTCCAGCACGTCCGAGGAGGTCATGCCCTGATGGACGAAACGCGCATCCGGGCCGACGATCTCGGCCAGATGGGTGAGGAAGGCGATGACGTCATGCTTCGTCTCACGCTCGATCTCGTCGATGCGCTCGATGTCAAAGGTGGCTGCGCCACCCTTTTCCCAGATGGTCTGTGCCGCTTCCTGCGGGATGACGCCAAGATCTGCCAGCGCGTCGCAGGCATGGGCCTCGATCTCGAACCAGATGCGGAACTTCGTCTCGGGAGACCAGATGGCAACCATGTCGGGGCGGGAATAGCGCGGGATCATCGCGGGTCCTCATTCTGGGAAAACTGGCTGGGGTCTATCAGAGACCGGCGCTTATCTCAATGCAGGGATAGGCGTTGCTATGCCTGTTTTGCATCCGTTGCTGCCGTCAGGCGCCGGGCCAGCGGGCGGACGAGATAGGGCAGGGTGTAGATTGGCAACTGGCCCAGGCCGAAATAGAGCCAGGCAAGGTCCGGCAGGGTGCCGCCAAGGGCTGCCACCATCAGCCCCATGTTCCGGTTTCCCGCAGAATAGGCGATGACGAAGGCGTCGCTACGCAGGGCCGGGGCAAAGACCAGCAGTGTCAATCCTGCCTGCGTCAGCGTCACCGTATAGGTGAGCAGAACGATGCCGAGTGATGCCAGCGGACGGCTGGCAAAGCTCGCTGCAACACCGTCCATCACGGCGACCGCAAAGAAGAACAGCAAAAGCACGTTGCCACCACTGATTACATCCTGCGCAGCAGCGATCCGCGCCTCACCTGCCAGACGCCGGAGCAGCGCCGCCACGGCCATGGATCCGGCAAGCAACGCAAATAGCTTGAGGCCCAGTGTCAGGCTGTCGAGCGGCAGCGTCTCTCCCAGAATGAGATAGGCGGTGAAGGGGGCCGTAAGCGGCACCAGCAGCATCGACAGGGTCAGTACAGTAAGACTGAGCGCACCATCCAGCTTCAGAAAATACATGAAGGCGGGCGATGACATGATGGCAGGTGCTGCCGTGACGATGAAGAGCGCCATGGCAAGATCGGGCGCTGCCTCCCGCAAACCCGCGGCCGAGGCCAGAAGGGCGGCGCCTGCTGGCAGCAGCAGCATCATCCAGAGGCTGGCCGCGAGCACCAGACCAGGACGGCGGAGGCGGGCCAGAACGGCGGTCTGATCCACTTTCAGGAAGGCGAGGACCAGAAGCGCGAAAATGGCTTCGGAGACAAAGGGCCGCGCCAGTGCGGAGAGGCCGGGCAGCACCATGCCGGCGAAGGCACTCAGGGCCACCGCGCCCGTGCCCCGGCGGCCCAGCCAGCCGAGCGTGCCTGTGAGGGAAAGTGCCATACGGTAATTCTCTCCTTTAGGTGTTGGCGAAAGAGGCTATAAGCGTCAGAATATTAAGCAACTCGGGCGGGTGCAGGCAGGGCTGGAAGGGTGGCAGGTGCGCACAGTTGACGTCATCGTGCTTGGCGCCGGCATGGTCGGAACCTCGACCGCCCTGCAGTTGCAGCGACGGGGGCTTGACGTTGCCCTTGTCGACCGGCGCCAGCCTGGCGAAGAGACGTCCCATGGTAATGCCGGGATCATAGAGCGCAACGGATTCCTGCCGCCCGGTTTTCCCAGTGATGCGGGATTTCTGCTCACCATCGCGCTGGGGCGCTGGCCCGGTGCCAATTACAGCCTTGGCGCGCTGCTGCGTCTGCTGCCCTGGCTGATGGCTTTCCGGCGCCATGGCAGCCGCACGGGCGTGCAGCGTTTTGCCCATGCGATGAATGCGCTGGAGGCCTATGCCATTGGCGAGCACAGGGTGCTTGCGGAAGCTGCTGAGGCGCTGAAATATTACAGGCAGACGGGCACCGTTTATCTCTACCGCACTGAGGCAGGTTTTGAGGCAACCGGGGCCGAACGTCATTATGCGCGCATCTTTGGTGTAGATTACCACGAGCTGGATGATCTCGACCTCAATGAACTGGAGCCGTATCTCACGGCCGAAGGCTGCAGGGGCATCTTCTGGCCCGAGAGCGAGATCGGTGTCCAATCCCGGCGCAGTCACCAAGGCCTTTGCCCGGTCACTGGCGCAGAAGGGCGGGGAGATCCTGACCGGAGATGCAAGGCGTCTGACGCGCTCTCAAGGGGGATGGGCTATCGCCACGGACAAGGGGCCGGTGCGAGGGCGCGCCGTTGCCCTGTGTCTGGGGCCATGGTCCATGGATATCCTGAAGGGCTTCGGCTACCAATTCCCGCTTGCGGTCAAGCGTGGTTACCATCAGCACTACAAGGCCAGAGCCGGAGCGGGATTGTCGCGGCCGGTGGTGGATGCCGAAATGGGCTATGTGCTGGCGCCAATGGAAAAGGGTGTCCGACTGACGACGGGCATCGAGCTTTCCGAACGCGATGCCGCGCCGACGCCTGTGCAGGTGGAGCGCGCCTTCCGCAAGGCCCGCGAGATTTTTCCGCTGACGGTTCCTGCCGAACCTGGTGCCTGGATGGGCTCCCGCCCCTGTTTGCCGGACAGCCTTCCGGTGTTGGGCGCAGCTCCCGGCGAAAACGGCCTCTGGCTCAATTTCGGCCACGGCCATTGCGGTTTCACGCTGGGGCCGGTCACCGGGCATATTCTGGCTGATCTTATCACCGGAGTGCCGCCGGTCATCGACCCTGCGCCGCTGTCCCCCTCCGCTTCCTGTGAGCGGCCGCTCTTTCCCTGACATTCGGGTTCAGGCATTCAGATTGCAGCACGGCGGTCCATTGCTGCCGGCGCAGCAATTGCGCTGACGCCTCACGCTCTCTGCCAATGAGCCTTGCTCATTGGCAGAGAGGTTGTCTGGGGCAGAGAGGCTGTCTGGTGTGGGGCTTCCGTGTCGCAAGACCTGATGTCAGAAGCGGATGCCTGCGCCAGCCCTTGCGGTGAGGGACGTGCTGCCGTCGCCCTCCACATTGACTTTCACACCTGCGTTCAGCCGCCAGCTGGAGCCATCGGTCAGCATCAGGCTGCCCTCGGCTGCGCCAAAGGCTCCCTTGCCACCAAGCCCCGCATAGCCGCCCGTGAGTTCAAGGGCGGGGGTCAGCAGCAGGCCATTGTCCAGGATGAAGAGCCGCGCCAGTTCAAGTGCACCGCTCACACGGAACTGTTCCTCGATGAAACCATCCATAAGGATCTGGTCACCGGCACCGTTCCGGACTCCATAGTCCTTGACCTTCTCTGACAGATAGACGGCCCGCAGGGTGGGGGAGAGCGTCGTGGCTGCGTCCAGATTCCACTCACCGGACAGAGCTGTATCTGCCATCCAGCGTGTGGTGTCGAAGGTGCCGTCCCAGAACTCCGTGTCAATGTCGTTGGAAGACCCGCCAAGAAACAGCCGCGTATCCCAGAAGACGTTCCGGTAGACCTCGATGGAGGCATAGGGACCGGCCAGCCAGCCATTGCCGCTCAGCCGTGCCCCGCCAGGGGTGGGGTCACTCATGCGGTCATAGTGGAAAGACACACCAAGCAGGGCCCAGTCGGCCAGAAGATAGTCGGCACCTGCGGAGAGCATGGCAAAGCTGCCCCAGCGGCCATCATTCTGCTTGCGCGTATGGGCGGAGGCTGAACCCCGGATCCAGACGTTGAATGCCAGCGGTTCGGCTTTGAGATCCGGTGTCAGTGCGTTGCTGGCTGCGCGCATCTGTTCAAGGCTTGTGGCAAATCCAAGGGATACACCACGCTGCGAGGGGTGAAGCGCATGCTGACGATTTCGTTCGCCGTCTGCATCCGCCGCCTGTCACGCAGTCCGGGCACCTTGACGGAGTTTGCGATAAGGCCCTGCCGCGTCCGCACGAAGCCCCGGACAAGGCTGTCGATCTCCGCAGCGACCTTTTGTGGATTGTATCCGAGGTTGTAGATCACGCTGCCGGTGTTCGAGATCCTGAGCTCGCTCGTTAGTGAGAAGCGAATGGTAACCTGTCCGGAATAGGCCGGGTCCGGCGTGAACTTCAGATAGTAGCCTGCTGAGCCGCTAACGCCGCCAGCCTGGGCAAACTGGCTGTTTACAATGCGTGCCGTCCCTGCATTTGCGGGTTCAACAGACACAATGTTTGCGTCAATGAACGGACCGCCGGTCGCGCCTGTGGCGAGATTGACGTTGGTGGGCGTTGATCCGGCAGGAACGGTCACCACCTTGTCTGTCACGGTCACGGCGCGCTTCTTGACTTCAAGCGTATAGGCAGCAGAAGCAACTGCGTTGTTGGCGTCGCTCACCTGAATGGTGAAACTGTAGCTGCCTTCCGTGCCCGTATTGAGCGGCCCGTTCAGCGCGCCAGTCGACACGTTCAGGACCATGCCGGGAGGCAATGCCCCCGCACTGATGCTGAAGAGATAGGGGCCGGAACCACCGCTGACAGCAATGGTGGTGGTGTATTCTTCGCCTGCCATCGCCTCGGGCAGGGCACCGCCTGCGGGCTCAAAGCTGATTGATGCAGGAGCAGCGTTCACGTTGAGGCTATATGCTGCGTCTCCAGTATTGGTGTTGGCATCCGTCGCTGTGACGGTGAAAGTCGCAGTGCCTGCGGTTGTGGGCGTGCCGCTGATCTCACCGGTGTTGGTGTTGAGGCTGAGGCCTGCGGGCAGCGAGCCTGTGACGGCATAGGTATAAGGCCCCGTGCCACCGGATGCGGAGACGGACTGGCTGTAGGCGGTGCCGACCTGCCCGGCGGTGAGGGCGCCTGCCGCGGGCGACAGGGTGATGGTGACCGGGGCTGCATTGATCTGCAGGGAATAGGCCGCGTTGCCCGTAGCGTTGTTGGCGTCCGTTGCGGTGATAGTGAAGTTCGGGTTCTCGACCGTTGTCGGCGTACCGCTGATCTCACCGGTGCTGGTGTTGAGGCTGAGGCCTGCGGGCAGCGAGCCTGTGAGGGCATAGGTGTATGGCCCGGTGCCGCCGGATGCGGAGACGGACTGGCTGTAGGCGGTACCGACCTGACCGGCCGTGAGGGCGCCTGCCGCTGGCGACAGGGTGATGGTGACCGGGGCGGCATTGATCTGCAGGGAATAGGCCGCGTTGCCCGTAGCGTTGTTGGCGTCCGTTGCGGTGATGGTGAAGTTCGGGTTCTCGACCGTTGTCGGCGTACCGCTGATCTCACCGGTGCTGGTGTTGAGGCTGAGGCCTGCGGGCAGGGAGCCTGTGAGGGCATAGGTGTAAGGCCCGGTGCCACCGGATGCGGAGACGGACTGGCTGTAGGCGGTGCCGACCTGACCGGCTGTGAGAGCGCCTGCCGCTGGTGACAGGGTGATGGTGACCGGGGCTGCATTGATCTGCAGGGAGTAGGCCGCATCGCCCGTAGCGTTGTTTGCGTCGGTTGCGGTGATGGTGAAGTTCGGGTTCTCGACCGTTGTGGGCGTACCGCTGATCTCACCGGTGCTGGTGTTGAGGCTGAGGCCTGCGGGCAGCGAGCCTGTGAGGGCATAGGTATAAGGCCCGGTGCCGCCGGATGCGGAGACGGACTGGCTGTAGGCGGTGCCGACCTGACCGGCGGTGAGAGCGCCTGCTGCAGGGGCCAGGGTGATGGTGACCGGGGCTGCATTGATCTGCAGGGAATAGGCCGCGTTGCCCGTAGCGTTGTTTGCGTCGGTTGCGGTGATGGTGAAGTTCGGGTTCTCGACCGTTGTCGGCGTACCGCTGATCTCACCGGTGCTGGTGTTGAGGCTGAGGCCTGCGGGCAGCGAGCCTGTGAGGGCATAGGTATAAGGCCCGGTGCCGCCGGATGCGGAGACGGACTGGCTGTAGGCGGTGCCGACCTGACCGGCGGTGAGAGCGCCTGCTGCAGGGGCCAGGGTGATGGTGACCGGGGCTGCATTGATCTGCAGGGAGTAGGCCGCATCGCCCGTAGCGTTGTTTGCGTCGGTTGCGGTGATGGTGAAGTTCGGGTTCTCGACCGTTGTCGGCGTACCGCTGATCTCACCGGTGCTGGTGTTGAGGCTGAGGCCTGCGGGCAGCGAGCCTGTGAGGGCATAGGTGTAAGGCCCGGTGCCGCCGGATGCGGAGACGGACTGGCTGTAGGCGGTGCCGACCTGACCAGCGGTGAGGGCGCCTGCTGCAGGGGCCAGGGTGATGGTGACCGGGGCTGCATTGATCTGCAGGGAGTAGGCCGCATCGCCCGTAGCGTTGTTTGCGTCGGTTGCGGTGATGGTGAAGTTCGGGTTCTCGACCGTTGTGGGCGTACCGCTGATCTCACCGGTGCTGGTGTTGAGGCTGAGGCCTGCGGGCAGCGAGCCTGTGAGGGCATAGGTGTAAGGCCCGGTGCCGCCGGATGCGGAGACGGACTGGCTGTAGGCGGTGCCGACCTGACCGGCTGTGAGAGCGCCTGCCGCTGGTGACAGGGTGATGGTGACCGGGGCTGCATTGATCTGCAGGGAATAGGCCGCATTGCCCGTAGCGTTGTTGGCGTCCGTTGCGGTGATGGTGAAGTTCGGGTTTTCGACGGTTGTGGGCGTGCCGCTGATCTCACCGGTGCTGGTGTTGAGGCTGAGGCCTGCGGGCAGCGAGCCTGTGAGGGCATAGGTGTAAGGCCCGGTGCCGCCGGATGCGGAGACGGACTGGCTGTAGGCGGTGCCGACCTGACCAGCGGTGAGGGCGCCTGCTGCAGGGGCCAGGGTGATGGTGACCGGGGCTGCATTGATCTGCAGGGAGTAGGCCGCATCGCCCGTAGCGTTGTTTGCGTCGGTTGCGGTGATGGTGAAGTTCGGGTTCTCGACCGTTGTGGGCGTACCGCTGATCTCACCGGTGCTGGTGTTGAGGCTGAGGCCTGCGGGCAGCGAGCCTGTGAGGGCATAGGTGTAAGGCCCGGTGCCGCCGGATGCGGAGACGGACTGGCTGTAGGCGGTGCCGACCTGACCGGCTGTGAGAGCGCCTGCCGCTGGTGACAGGGTGATGGTGACCGGGGCTGCATTGATCTGCAGGGAATAGGCCGCATTGCCCGTAGCGTTGTTGGCGTCCGTTGCGGTGATGGTGAAGTTCGGGTTTTCGACGGTTGTGGGCGTGCCGCTGATCTCACCGGTGCTGGTGTTGAGGCTGAGGCCTGCGGGCAGAGAGCCTGTGAGGGCATAGGTGTAAGGCCCGGTGCCACCGGATGCGGAGACGGACTGGCTGTAGGCGGTGCCGACCTGCCCGGCGGTGAGGGCGCCTGCCGCTGGCGACAGGGTGATGGTGACCGGGGCTGCATTGATCTGCAGGGAGTAGGAGGCGCTGCCGAACGAGCTGCCGGCATCGGTGGCCGTGATGGTGAAGTTCGCAGTACCTGCGGTTGAAGGCGTGCCGCTGATTTCACCGGTGCCGGTGTTGAGGCTGAGGCCTGCGGGGAGACTGCCGCCGGAGACAGCGTAAGAATATCCACCCGCACCGCCGGACGCGGTGACGCTTTGACTATAGCTTACGCTTTCCTGGCCGGCCGGCAGTGCTCCCGAACCAGGGGAAAGCGTTACTGGAGGGCCTTCGGTGCAGGATACGCGAAGCGTTGTCGAGGCGCCTGTTGTCAGGTTCGTGTTGTTTCTCTGAACATCGATCTGAATGTAAACCGTGTCTGAAGAGGCAAGTGTGCGCGTGCCGCTTGAGGTGAATGAACCGTTGTCTGTCGTATTGGCGGTTCCTATCCAGCTCGTGTCATCAAAGGAGCCGACTTCATATTTGGCGCTTGTGTTTCCGGACGGATCAGATGTGCCAGTCGCGAACCAGGACAGCGACTCGCCATTGTTGAACGTGTCGTGTTCTGAGACGAACTGAAAGCTTCCACCAGACGGGATGTCTCCGATCGTTATCGTCTTCCCGCTTCTCCATTCATCATTCACCGCCTGACACGCCGCAGAGAGCGCAGCTTCCGAGCGGGTGGCGGTGACGAGAAGGGCCGTCAGAGCAAGGCAGAGGAACAGGCAAAGACGGGACAAGATTGATAGGGGTGAGAAACGGCCCACGGTGGTTATGATGTTCTCAACTTGCGTGCCCGGCCGGAATTCTGCCCTTTGTGGCCCAGCCCATTCCAGACGCGGCAATCCATTTCCTGCCAGCTTGCTGCCCGTCACCAAGTGCATGCGCCCATTCCCCCATGGCCGGGGCAATTTAAGCCCCGGAAAACTCTCTGCTACGACGCGCTGGTTTCCGGCTGTCTGCCGATGATGCCAGTCCTGCAAGAACGGGTACCGCCTGCAAAAGGCATCCTGTGTGCGGTCATAGTTCGCGGCAAACTATGCAATTTCTAGATGCTGCTACTGAAAGTTTCTTGCCATGCTTCGCGTGTATGGGCAACGCTTTTGCAACGTTGCCCATACAATTTATGGGGAGTTTCCGTTACGGTCTGTCAGGGTAAAGGCCGTTGATCATAATGCAGTAGCTCATGGCAAGCGAAGGAGACTGGTTCACGAAGGCTGTGGCACCACCAGTATTGCCAATTGCTACGACGCCGCCGGTGATGCCTGACTGGTAGGTGAAACTGATGGGGCCATTGCCGGCGGCACCCGTCAATTGCACGTCAAGGCCGCTCAGTTCCACGTCTGGCGCTGTGCTGGGGGAAGCAACATAGATGTTTGCTGCGCCGCCGCCTGATGCGGCGCCCTTGCCGAAATAGGAGTTGGCAGCAAGAGTTGCGCTGCCAAATGCATCTTTTGCATTAAGTTTTGCGGTGACGCCCAGGGTACCTGCTGAGGCAGGGACGTTGACTGTCTGCGTGCCGCCGCCGGTGCCGACAAATGTCGCCGAGTGATTGTGCGGAGGCAGGTTGGCTATTGTGAGGGTTGTTGTCTGCGTGCCGGATTGGGCGGCAAAAGGCTGGGGGAGCATCCCTGGTCCTGTGCCATAATTGAGAATCGCCCGGCCGCGCAGGTCCGGCAGTGCGAACTGTCCGCTCTGGGCGGAGCCGCCATATTGGGTCCCGATCAGGCTGTAGAGCGCCTGATTGCCGTTGATCGCAATCTGCCGCCCGTCGGCGGGCAGCCAGTTCCGCGGGCACCAGTTGAAGGCAAAGGCGCAGACACTTCCGATATAGGATTCCATGTTGCAAGCCTGTGCCGGAGCTGAGCTGCCGATCACGAGGGCGGTGCTGCCTGCACCCAGCATGGCGAGGGCACCCAGGGTGGACAGTCCGTGGCCGAAGATGTGGGCGGGTTTGAGCTGCTTTCTCATCCTGATCTCCAATTCAATTTCATGCGGCCGGGTGTGCACGGTTTGCGTGTGTGCCAGGCCGCCCATTGATGAGGACGGATGAGTGGAACGACTGTGAAGTTCCATTGCTGTATTTTCTTTTATATATAATATTATTATATGTTTAACTCTATTTTTATTGGGTTTCTGCTGGTGATTAGTGTATTTTGTCTTGTGTTTTTTTGTGTTTTATTTTGTTTTTTTACGTGTTCAGGTTGAGTGTGTGCGGCCGAAGACGGCCTGCGTTCTGCTCGTTTGCAGGATGTTCAGCTGGGCGAAGATGAGGGAAATGGGCGCGCACTGCATTCCGGGCAAGGCATGACTATGTGCCGGACGGCTGTCGCCAGCCCGCCCTGAGCAAGGATCACTGGATGCGGATAAAATGCCCAATCGTCCGATACTGACGTATCGCGTCCTGAAGATACTCAATAGCCGCAAGGGCTTGATCTGATCCTGAAGTGCCTGGCGTGTCGGGGGCGGTTTTACCGTTCGCGCAAGGGCAGAGCGACAGTGTCTTTGACCGTGTTGACGACAATGCGGGACTGCACGTCGGAGACCAGCGTGTTGTCGAGAAGTTTCAGCCTCAGGAAGTTGTCGTAGGCCTTGATGTCTTCGGTGACCACCTTGATCAGATAGTCCACGGCACCGGTGATCCGTTCGCAGGTAACGACTTCCTGCCAGTGATGCACCAGCTTGTCGAAGGTCTCCATGTTCTCACGGCTGGGTACGGTCAGCTTGACGAAGGCATAGGCAACGAAGCCGAGACCGACGGCTTCGCGGTCGACAATGGCGGCCACTTGCCGGATGACGCCCATCTCCTTCAGCTTCTTGATCCGCCGCCAGCAAGGCGTTTGGCTCATGCCCGCAGCGCGGGCGATTTCTGCGATGGACTGGGACGCATCTCTTTGCAGGACCCGCAAAACGCGGATATCGGAAGGATCAAGAAGAAAATTCTCTGTCATGGGCCTGTCGGGGAAGAAAATCACGGCCAAGGGCTTGGCTGGAGGCACAATAGCACAGAAATCACCCGCGAAAAGGAGGATATTGGTCTTCGAGAAACCGCTCTGGCACCCGGGAGTAGAAGGCGGGCGTCAGGCGGCCGAGGAGGGAACCGATGAACGCTTACGCGCCCGTGGTGTCGCTGGACGACAAATATACCGCAACAGGCGGCCGGATCTATCTGACCGGCATTCAGGCGCTGGTGCGCCTCGCACTCGACCGGCAGCGGCTGGATCGAATGGCTGGCCTGAGGACCGGCGGTTTCATCTCGGGTTACCGCGGTTCTCCGCTGGCGGGCTACGACACGGAACTGACCCGCGCTCGCAAGCATATTGCAGCCCATGACGTGGTGTTCAAGCCCGGCGTGAACGAGGAGCTGGGCGCAACGGCGGTCTGGGGATCGCAGAAGCTGCGCTTGCAGGGCAAGGGCTCCGATTTCGATGGTGTTTTCGGCATCTGGTACGGCAAGGCGCCGGGCGTGGACCGTGCAGGGGATGTGCTGAAGCAGGCCAATGCCTCGGGCGTGGACCGCAACGGCGGTGTGCTTGCACTTGCAGGCGACGACCATCTGGCAAAGTCCTCGATCCTCCCCGCGCAGAGTGAATTCTTTTTCGAGCATGCCGAAATCCCGGTGCTCAATCCCTCCGATATTCAGGATGTGCTCGACTTCGGCCTTCATGGCTTTGAGATGTCGCGCTTTGCCGGCCTCTGGTCGGCGCTGATCTGCCTTGCCGATACAATGGATGCTTCGGCGACCATTTCGGTCAATGCGGACCGGCTCCATTTCGTCCGCCCCGAGCAGGACCCCTGGCTGCTGCATGATCTCAACCGTGTGCTGCTGCTGGGCAACCGGCTTGAGACGGAGCGCCTGCTGCGCGATGTGCGCATCCCGGCAGCTCAGGCCTATGTGCGGGCAAACCGGCTGGACCGGGTGGCCTTCGGTGCCAGCCGCCCGCGCCTTGGCCTTGTTGCGACCGGCAAGGCCTACCGTGACCTGCTGCAGGCGCTGGATCTTCTGGGCATCAACGAACAGCGGGCGAAGGAGATCGGCCTTGCGGTCTACAAGGTAGCGCTCGCCTGGCCGCTGGAGCCGTCGGGGCTGGCCGAGTTTGCGCGTGGTCTCAACAAGCTGATGGTGGTGGAGCACAAGCGCGCCTTCCTGGAGCCGCAGATCAAGGAAATCTCCTATCACTGGCCGGCGGAAGCCCGTCCGCGCATCTGGGGCAAGCGGACGCCTGAGGGTGAGCCGATGCTCTCCGATGTGCTGGAACTGTCGGTTGCCGAAATCATCCGGGCGCTGCTCGGCTATCTGCCGGAGGATGTGGTCACCGAGGACATGCGGGCGGTCAGTACTCGCATGAACAATCAGGTGATGTGGGCGCAGGGGCATGCAGAGCGTGCAGTGCGCATTCCTTATTTTTGCTCCGGATGCCCGCATTCCTCTTCCACAATCGTCCCGGAGGGTGCCCGCGCGCTGCCAGGCATCGGCTGCCACGCGATGACCGAACAGGCCGGGCGTACCACCGACGGGCAGATTGCCATGGGCGGCGAGGGCGTGCTGTGGGTGGGGCAGAAGGACTTTGCCTGCGACACCCACGTCTTCGCCAATCTCGGCGACGGCACCTATTTCCACTCCGGAATTCTGGCGATCCGTCAGGCGGTGTCCTCGAAGGTGCCAATTACCTACAAGATCCTCTACAACGACGCGGTGGCGATGACCGGTGGCCAGCCGCATGACGGTCCGCTCACCGTGCCGCAGATGTCGCGTCAGCTGGAGGCCGAAGGCGTGGCGCGCATCGCGATCGTCAGCGAGCGGCCGGAAAACTATACCGGCCGCAAGGATCTGGCACCTCTGGTGGAGGTGCTGCACCGTGATCATCTGATGGACGTGCAGCGCGAGTTTCAGAAGGTTGATGGCGTCACCATCATTATCTACGACCAGACCTGCGCCGCCGAAAAGCGCCGCCGCCGCAAGAAGGGCGCCTATCCGGACCCGGATCTGCGGCTCTTCATCAACGACCGGGTGTGCGAAGGCTGTGGTGATTGCTCGGTCCAGTCCAACTGCCTGTCGGTGGAGCCGGTTAAGACCCGCTACGGCGAAAAGCGCCAGATCAACCAGTCCAGCTGCAACAAGGACTTTTCCTGTGTGAAGGGCTTCTGCCCCTCCTTCGTGGAAATTGAGGGCGCGGCATTGCGCAAGGCTGAGACCCACGGCGTGGACGTGGACAGCCTTCTGGCCGGCTTGCCACCGGTGGAACTGCCTGGTCTGGAGCGGACGCTGAACCTGCTCATCGCGGGGATCGGCGGCATGGGAGTGACGACGATCTCGGCCGTGCTGGCCATGGCTGCGCATCTGGATGGCAAGCAGGCTTCAACGCTGGACATGACAGGTCTTGCCCAGAAGGGCGGGCCGGTGACCTCGCATGTGCGCTTTGCCTCGCTGGCCCGCTCTATCGAGGGTCCGCGCGTGCCCACCGCCAGCCTTGATGTGCTGATTGCCTCCGACATGGTGGTGGCCACCAATGCCGAGCAGCTGGCCATGACGAACCGCTCCGCCACCCGCGTCTTTGCCAACACCCGCGTGGCGCCGACGGCGGAATTCGTGCTGAAGCAGACGCTTTCCTTCGACGAGGCACGGATGCTGAAGTCGCTGGAGGCTGCTTCCATCCTGTGCAAGGCAGCGGATGCGGCAACGATCGCGGAGCAGCTTCTGGGTGATTCCATCTACGCCAACATGATTCTGGTGGGCATGGCCTTCCAGAGCGGCGCCCTGCCGGTGAGTGCGGAAGCCATTGAAACGGCGCTGCATCTCAACGGCGCGCAGGTGAAGGCCAATGTGAAGGCCTTCCGCGCCGGGCGGGTACTGGCGGCGGCTCCCGAAAAGATCCTGGCTGCCCTGCCGCAGCCGGAAAAGCTGGAGCCCGAGACCCTGGACGTGCGCATTGCCCGTCAGGAGCGCGAGCTGGTTCTCTATCAGGATGCGGCCTATGCCGCCCGGTTCCGCAAGTTGATTGATGCCGTGCGGGCAGCCGATGCCGCCCATGGCCCCGGCACCTTCCGGCTCACAGAGACGGCGGCGGACATGCTCTACAAGGTCATGGCCTACAAGGACGAGTATGAAGTGGCGCGGCTTTATGCCGATCCGGCCTTTGCCGCAAAGCTCAAGGCCCAGTTCGAGGATCCGAAAAAGGTAAAGGTGATGCTCGCCCCGCCGTTGCTGTCCCGGGGCAAGGACCCGAAGACTGGGCGCCCGGCCAAGATGGCATTCGGTCCCTGGGTGTTCTCCGCCTTCCGCCTGATGTCGAGGATGAAGGGCCTGCGCGGCACAGCCTTTGATCTCTTCGGCCGCACGGCTGAACGCCGTGCAGAACGGGCGCTTGTGGCAAGCTATTCAGCTGACCTCCAGACCATCATCGCGGCGCTGCCCAAGGCCAGCTATGGCCTGCTGGTTGAGCTGGCCCGTGTTCCGGATCTGGTGCGCGGCTATGGCCCGGTGAAGGAAGAGAACCTGAAGAAGGCAGAAGCCAAGCGCGAACAGCTTCTCGACCGGCTCAAGGGAGACACTCCGGAGTTTGTGGCGGCGGCTGAGTAGCATCAGTTCCTGGCGGGCCACCCGCTTTGCTAGGCACAGCATTATCCGGTTGCACTACGCCAGCATGTGTCAGGTTCGCTCCGAACCTGACACATGCTGGTTTTCCCTGTCTCCGGTTCTCCTGCCAGATTCTAGAAGAAGGAACCGGCCATTTCAGGCGTGCCCTCCAGTGCATGGGCCATGAACTCGACGCTGTGGCGTAGTTTTTCACGGGTGATGGGGCCACAGATGCACACACGCACAGTTTCGCTGGCCTGGCTGTCCACGGTGAAGGCATCACTTGCGACAATGCCGAGACCGGAATTGCGCATATGGGCGGCAAAACCGGACCGGGTCCATCCTTCGGTCAGCGGCAGCCAGATGTTGAAGCTGATCGGATCGGCGCTGTAGCTGCCGGGCGGCAGATGCTCTGCGACAATTCTCTGACGCGCACTGGTTTCGCTGCGGATGAAGCGCAGGATCATGTCTGCTGTGCCGTCCTCGATCCAGCGGGTCGCCAGCGCCATGTTCAGCGGTGAGGCCATGACCGAGTTGGCGCGCATGGCAGCGGCAAAGGGCCAGGCTGATTTGGTGTCTGGGGCGGCGACGAAGGCAAGGCGCAGGCCTGCGCCGATACATTTTGCCAATCCCCCGATGTGCCATGTCAGGTCAGGGGCCATCGAGGCCAGTGGCGGCGGCGCATGCAGTGGAATGAAGCCATAGGCATCGTCTTCAATAATGGGAAGACGGAACTTGCGGGCAACCGCGCAGATTTCCTCCCGGCGCTGTACGGGAATGGTCAGCGTTGTCGGATTGTGCAGCGTAGGGTTCAGATAGAGGGCCTTGGGCGAGCGGGTGGCGCAGGCATGGGCCAGAGCGTCCGGCAGGATGCCGTGCTCATCCATCGGCAGGCCGCATATGCTCAGCCGCAGCTGGGCTGCGATCGAGCGGATGCCAGGGTAGGTGATATTCTCCGACAGGATAACCTGACCGGGTTTGGCCAGCAGGGTCAGGATGGTCAGCAGGGCGGGATGGGCGCCGGGGGTTACGAAGATGCGCTCCTGCGAAGGCACCAGAGCCCGCCGTCCCAGCCAGGCGGCTGCAGCGTCCTTGTCAATCTCCGAGCCGCCAAAGCTCTGATAGCGCAGCAGCGGCACCATGGATGACGCGACGGCGCAAAGCCCTTCACGCATGCGCTCGACCAGTTCTGGATCATCCGGGTCGGGCGGCATGTTCATCGAATAGTCGGCCGCAGACAGCCGCCTGGCGTCCGGTGCCGCGTCCAGGGCAAATCCTCGGCGTTCCCGGTCTTGACCGCCCGTCACAAAGGTGCCGCGTCCCACATGGGTGCCGATCAGGCCGCGCTTCTTGGCTTCCACGTAGCCACGGGCCACGGTGGTGAAATCCACGCCAAGCCGTTTTGCCAGCTCCCGCTGTGCGGGCAGCCGGTCCCCCACCACGAGGATGCCGCTGCGCAGGTCCATTTCGATCAGGTCTGCAATTGCCATGTAGCGCGGGCTGCTGCTGCGCCGCAGATCCGGCGTCCATTCCTTCATGGTGATCCCTTCAATTTGCGGAATGACTGTATATTCATGCAATCAATTCCTGTCACTCCTGTTTCGGGGCTTCTTGGATGACGCAAGTTGCCGCAGGTGCGGAGTCAACAATTAGCTGCGATAGCTGGCATCGGTTTCTACCCCAAAAGCTGCAAAGAGTCCGGCTGCGGCGGTAGAAGTGCGAAAGACTGCATATTGAATGGATCAAAAAAACGCCATTCTGCCGGAATGGCGAGCAGGGAAATGTTTGTATTCTGGGCTTCGGGTTACGATCTGCAGAAAATTGTATGCATAATTGAATGCATATGATGTGAAAATGAATGCTTTATGAGCTGATTCAATTTGGCATGCAGCTTGCAAAATGACTGCTGCCCCGAAGAGGAGGGCAGATATTCAGTCACAGGAGCCTTGGATGCCTGCAGTTACCAAACCCGCCCACGAAGCCGGTGATTTTTTTGTCGACTATGAAGAGAAGGTCTTTGAGGACGTTCAAGCGAAGGAGGGTGAGAAAGCCCTGATCACCTTCCACACGGTGGCCTTTGAGGGGTCGATCGGCCTCGTCAACCTTCTCCAGGCCAAGCGTCTGAAGCGCAAGGGGTTCGAGACCTCCGTTCTGCTGTATGGGCCCGGCGTCACGCTTGGTGTGCAGCGCGGTTTCCCCAAGCTGGGTGATGAAGCTTTCCCCGGTCATCTCAATTTCAATAATCAGATCAATGGTTTCATGGAGGAGGGTGGCAAGGTCTATGCGTGCCGCTTTGCCCTTCAGGCGCTTTATGGCCACGGGGAGCCTTCGCTGATCCCGGGCATCAAGCCGATCAATCCGCTGGATGTGCTGGACCTGATCCTCATCCATCGCCGTGACGGTGCATTCATCCTCGACACCTGGACGCTCTGAGCCTGTTGCGGGGTGCGGGCCAGCCTGCACCCCGGTCTGCGGCCGGCCGGCAGCCCGCTGAAAGGCTCCGCATTCCGCCGCAAATCCAACCAAGAAGCCAAGGAGTTCGCTGTGGCCAAGAAATCAGTCAAGGTGGCTGCCGCCCAGATAGCGCCCGATCTGACCTCACGCGAAAAGACACTCTCCCGGGTGCTGGAGACGATCCGCGAGGCCGCTGGGAAAGGCGTCGAGCTGATTGTTTTTCCAGAAACATTCGTCCCCTGGTATCCTTATTTCTCTTTCGTTCTGCCGCCCGTCCTATCGGGTCAGGAGCATCTGCGCCTCTATGAGGAGGCCGTCACGGTTCCCTCCGGTGCGACCGAGGCCGTTGCGGCCGCCGCCCGTGAGGCCGGCATGGTTGTGGTGCTGGGTGTCAATGAGCGTGACCATGGCTCGCTCTACAATGCGCAGCTGATCTTTGATGCGGATGGCAGCCTTGTTCTGAAACGCCGCAAGATCACTCCGACCTTTCATGAAAGGATGATCTGGGGGCAGGGCGACGGGGCTGGTCTGACGGTGGTTGACACTGCGGCGGGCCGTGTCGGTGCGCTTGCCTGCTGGGAGCATTACAACCCGCTCGCCCGTTACGCCCTGATGGCCCAGCATGAGGAAATCCATGTAGCCCAGTTCCCGGGCTCCATGGTGGGGCCGATCTTCGCCGACCAGATGGAAGTGACAATCCGCCACCACGCGCTGGAAAGCGGTTGTTTCGTTGTCAATGCCACTGGCTGGCTGACGGATGAGCAAGTCCGCTCGATTACCCCTGATGAGCAGCTGCAGAAGGCGCTTCGCGGTGGCTGCATGACCGCAATCATCTCGCCGGAGGGCAAGCATCTTGCCACTCCGTTGACCGAGGGCGAGGGGCTGGTCATCGCCGACCTCGACATGAGCCTCATCCTCAAACGCAAACGGATGATGGATTCGATTGGCCATTACGCGCGGCCCGAACTGCTGTCGCTCTCGCTCGACAACCGCCCGTCAGCCCCTCTGACGGTCACCCAACCCGCCTTTTCCCGAATTTCCACCGAACCGGCAGCCGCCGATACAGGGAGCACCAACGATGGACATGCTGCAACGCCCGCAAGCGACAGAAACCCTGATCAACGAATTGCAGTCCTGCGGAGTGAGGCTGGTTGACCCGAAGGCCGGGCACGAAAGCCGCCGGGGTGGAGCCGGTCCTTCCGACCACAAGGCCATGACGATTGATGGCATGACGGTGATGGTGCCGGTGCACACGGCGGGTGCTTTTGAAAGCCCCTACATGGTGGAAAAGCCGGATGAACAGGGCCGCAGCCGCATCAGCCGTGACGGCGAAGTTCTGGCGGATGTCAGCTTTCCGCTGCGGCCACGCTTTTATGAGCTGAGCACGGCGGATGGCATACCCTATTCCAAGATCGCCGTTCTGCATGGCCGTGACGTTCTGGCAACCACCGTGCTGCAGACCTGCATCCGTTATCAGAGCCGCACGAAGACCTGCCAGTTCTGTTCCATCGGTCAGTCTTTGGCCGCCGGGCGGACCATTGCCCACAAGACACCGCAGCAACTGGCGGAAGTCGCCAAAGCCGCCGTCGAGCTGGACGGTGTCAAGCATATGGTGATGACGACGGGCACGCCGAAGGGAAGTGACCGGGGCGCTGCGGTTCTGGCTGAAAGTGCAAGAGCCATCAAGGCGGCTGTCAATCTGCCGCTGCAGTGCCAGTGCGAGCCACCTGAGGATGATGTCTGGTTCGAGCGCATGCGCGAGGCCGGCATCGATACGCTCGGCATGCATCTGGAGGCGGTCACACCCGAGGTGCGGGCCCGCATCATGCCGGGCAAGGCGCAGGTCCCGGTCTCCAAATACATGAGATCTTTCGAGGCGGCCGTGAAGGTGTTCGGGCGTGGGCAGGTCTCGACCTACATCCTCGCCGGCCTCGGCGACAGCGTGGAGTCCATTCTGGACATTTGCGGGAAACTGACTGCGCTGGGTGTCTATCCCTTCGTTGTCCCCTTCGTGCCGATCTCGGGTACCCCGCTCGAAAGCCACCCGGCGCCATCTGCAGCGTTCATGCATTCAATTCTCCAGCCCCTGGCGGACATGCTGGTGACGAGCGGGCTGAAGTCAGTGGACATCAAGGCTGGTTGCGGCAAATGCGGGGCCTGTTCGGCGCTGTCGACTTATGAACGGAGGCTGACCGCATGATAATCGAGCCGGTTCAGGCCTTCAGGGCCGCTGAATATCAGGTGAAGTTCGCCACTTGCTCGTGGGAGCGGGAACAGGCCCAAGCATTGCGTCAGGCTGTGTTCTGCGAAGAGCAGCGGATCTTTCGCGGCAGTGATCGTGATGCGATTGATGAAACCGCAATTCCCATCGTTGCACTGGCGATGCTGGGCGTGGTGGCTGATGCCGTTGCAGGGACAGTGCGTATCCATGAGGAGCGGCCTGGCGTGTGGTGGGGGTCCCGGCTAGCGGTCCATCCGGATTACCGCAAGGTTGGCGCGCTGGGAGCTGCCCTGATCCGGCTCGCCGTCTCCTCCGCCCATGCCATGGGCGCGCATACGTTTCTTGCCCATGTGCAGGAGCAGAACGGGCTGCTTTTCCGCCGGATGCGCTGGAAGGTGCTGGAGGAGGTGGAGCTTCACGGCAAGGTTCACCTGCGCATGCAGGCGGACCTCGCGCATTATCCGCCCTGCTACACGCCTCAGTCCGGCTTTACGGCTCTGCCGAGAAAGGCAGCGTGAGGATGAAGGCCCAACTGACGCCAGACGAGTTCAGCCAGATCGTCAAGTCCTTGCATTCCAGCCGCGGAATTGCCGCCAAACGGGACATCGCCGTTGCGGCGCAGCAGTTGAATCTTGCTGGCGGTCCCGTGGCTGTTGGCGATGACTGTGCAGCACTCGCCGATGCCGGCGGCTATCTGCTTTTTGCCATCGAAGGCTTCATGAACGAGTTCGTCGCCGGAGACCCCTGGTTTGCGGGCTGGTGCAGCATCATGGTGAACCTGTCTGACATTGCTGCCATGGGTGGCCGGCCGGTTGCTGTGGTGGATGCACTCTGGGCTTCGAATGAGGCCGGTGCCAGTCAGGTTCTGGCGGGCATGAAGGCTGCGTCGGAGGTCTATGGCGTGCCGGTTGTTGGCGGGCATACCAATCTGATGGCAGACCGCGGGCAGCTCGCGGCAGCCGTCCTCGGCCGCGCCAGCAGTCTGCTCACCAGTTTTGATGCAAGGCCGGGAGAGCATCTGGTGGCCGTTGTGGACCATCGTGGCCGCTACCGGGAACCTTTCAACAACTGGGAGGCTGCAACCCTTGCCCCAGGTCAGCGGTTGCGGGCCGATCTTGAACTGTTACCGCAGATCGCCGAGGCAGGCTGGTCGAGGGCTGCCAAGGATATCAGCCAGGGCGGTATCGTCGGCACGGCCATCATGCTGGCGGAATGTTCCGGCGTTGGCATCAGCCTTGACCTTGATGCCATTCCGGTTCCTCCAGGCGTTACGCTCGAGCGCTGGCTCGCCACATTCCCGAGTTTTGGTTTTCTGCTCTCCGTTCCCGGCCAGCATGTGACGGACGTACTCGGCCTGTTTGGCGAGCGCGGCCTGGTGGCGGCGGCGATCGGTGAGGTCAGGCATGGCGCGGACGTCAGCATTCATGCGGCAGCTGGCTCGGCAGTCATCCGCGATTATGCCGCAGAACCGTTGATGCAGTTCAGGCAAGAGGAGGCCGCCCTATGAGCCGCAGCCTGCGCATTGCCATGCTCACTCATTCAACCAACCCGCGCGGCGGTGTGGTTCATGCCATGCATGTGTCTGAGGCTCTTGCTGCTCTTGGGCATCATGTCACGCTGTTTGCCCCCGATGCTTCTGGAAAAGGCTTCTTCCGCCAGTCGAAAGTTCGCGCAGAGGCCTTTGCGGTGCCGCAGGCACCTGCGGGGATGACGGATATGGTGCAACAGCGCATCCGCGACTATACCGCCTTCTTCCGGCAGCGCGGCACGGGCGGCTTTGACCTGTTTCATGCCCATGACGGAATTTCCGGCAATGCTCTGGCAGATATGACCGCCTGCGGCCAGATAGCCGGGTTTCTGCGCACTGTGCATCATCTTGACGACTTCGCCGATCCAAGGCTGATGTCGCTGCAGTCCCGGTCCATCGAGGCGGCAGATGCGCTTTTTACCGTCAGCCAGCATTGGACGGACGATCTGGACCGCCGGGGGCTCCGTGCCACCTGCACCGGCAATGGTGTCGATTGCCAGCGGTTCAGACCGGGGAAGGCGGCTGATGAGGGTGTCGAGCTTGCTGCCAGGCTCGGGCTGTCCGGGGGCGGACCGGTCTTTCTTGCTATCGGTGGCGTGGAAGCGCGCAAGAACACGCTCAACATCCTTCTGGCCTTTGCCGAAGCGCGGGCCGTTCTGCCATCGGCCCGGCTGGTAATTGCCGGCGGCGTTTCCCTGCTCGACCATCATGATTATCAATCTGCCTTCAAAGCGGCACTGGCAGCCCGACCGGAGCTTTCAGGTTCAGTCCACATGATCGGCGCCGTTGCAGACGAGGACATGCCGCAGCTTTACCGGATTGCAGATGCTCTGGTTTTTGCCTCGGTCAAAGAGGGCTTCGGCCTTACCGTCCTGGAAGCAATGGCCAGCGGGCTCCCCGTGGTCCTGTCTTCCATTTCGCCTTTCACAGAATACGTGCCGGAAGTGGCCGCACTCTGGTGCGATCCGTCCAACCCGTCCTCCATTGCCGGGGCCATGCTCACCGCCCTTCGCCCGGAAGTGGCCGCGCATTGTACCGCTGCTGGCTTCACCGTTGCCGCTGCACATGACTGGCACAGGGCTGCTGCCGCCCATGTGCCGGTCTATCTGGCATCACTCAAAGACAGGGAGCCCGCAAATGCCTGAAATGCGCTTCGTCGTCGTTTGGCCGGATGGTTCTAAGGAGGAGTGTTATTCGCCCTCTCTCGTCATCCGCGATTTCTTCGAGGAGGGGCAGACCTATCCGCTCAGTGAGTTTCTGTCCCGCAGCCGTGAGGCGCTGACCCTTGCCAGCGACAGGGTCAGGCTCCGCTACGGGTTTCCCTGCTCGCTGGCGCTGGGGCAGATCGCCCGTATCGAACAACGAGCCGCTCTCTTCAACGTCCCGGCCGCACATGTTGCGGTCAAGCATTTCATTTTTTGAGAGGTCCAGTCATGAGCAACCCATCCCTGCAAAGCCACTACAATGCCGTGATCGTCGGAGGCGGGCAGGCTGGCCTGTCCGCCAGTTATTACCTGTCCCGCGCCGGTGTCGATCATGCCGTCTTTGAGCGTAAAACGGCTGCCCACAAGTGGCAGGACGAGCGCTGGGATGCCTTCTGTCTGGTGACCCCCAACTATCAGTGCCTGCTGCCGGACCATCCCTACGACGGGCCAAATCCGGGAGGCTTCATGGTCAAGGAAGAGATCCTCGACTATCTGGAACGCTTCAAGGCCAAGGTGAATGCCCCGATCTTCGAGCATACCGGCGTATCTCTCGTCGAGCAGACACCTTCCGGCTTCCGCATCGAGACGAGCAAGGGTGTGGTCACCGCCGACGCGGTGATCCTCGCGACCAGCCTCTATGCTGACCGCTTCATCCCGCGCGCGGCGGAACGCCTGCCGGATCACATCCTTCAGATTCATACGGCTGATTACCGCAATCCGGAGAGTCTGCCTGAAGGCGGTGTGATGGTGGTTGGCTCAGGCCAGTCGG
Organism: Pannonibacter phragmitetus; assembly: GCF_050510895.1. Taxonomy (GTDB): domain Bacteria; phylum Pseudomonadota; class Alphaproteobacteria; order Rhizobiales; family Stappiaceae; genus Pannonibacter; species Pannonibacter phragmitetus_B. The sequence continues at coordinate 1,249,880 of NZ_JBNINT010000001.1, forward strand.
GTTGCCAGATCGCAGAAGACCTGCATCTGGCCGGCCGTCAGGTGCATTTGGTGACGGGCAATGCGCCCCGTTGTGCCCGGTTCTACCGGGGACGCGATGTGGTCGATTGGCTGACAGACATCGGACAATACGAGATTAGCGTCGAACATGATGGGATGACGAAGAAGAAGCATGACACGAACCACTATCTGACCGGCCGGGACGGCGGGCGCGATATCGATCTGCGGAAATTTGCCCTGGAAGGCATGAAGCTCTATGGCCGCTTCGAAACGGCGAAAGGGGCAAAGATGCAGTTCCGGCAGAACCTGCGCCAGAACCTCGACGAGGCAGACAGGGTCTATAATGGCATCAACGCTCTGATCGATCAGCACATTGCCCGCAACAACATCACCGCCCCGCCAGCCAGTGTCTATGTTCCGTTGTGGGAACCGGATCAGGAGGTGACGGAGCTTGATCTGGATGCTGCAGGCATTACCAGCATCATCTGGGCCACGGGCTTTACGCCGGACTGGTCCTATGCCGCAGTCCCCATCTTTGACGGGACCGGCTATCCGGTCCAGCGGCGCGGTGTCACCGGAGTGCCCGGGGTTTACGTGCTTGGATTGCCCTGGCTTTGGACTTGGGGATCAGGCCGTTTCCTCAGCATCGCGCAGGATGCCGATTACGTGGCAGGCCAGCTCACGAGGTTCCTGATGACGAGGGGCTTCACGAAGCTGCGCCACGTGCTGCACAGGCTGGAGGCCGGGGTCTTTGACAGTCTTTTCCTTGCAGACGGTCCGGGCTGCGCTGCCAGGTGAGGCTGATAGCATGGCTGGCGGAATGGCCGGGAGCAGCATTGCTTCCGGCCTGTCCCAACCTTCATTGCTGGACAGGGGGCTGTGTCCGGAGATCCTCCTGGGCATGCCGCATCTCACGCCCTTCGGTCTTTCGCGCACATGGCTTTTGAAGGAGCTGGCGCATCGCCACTGGCTGATGCTTGGGCGTCATCTTGGTATGGACAATGCTGATTTCCGGACGCCGGACGGGCAGGAGGCCTATGCGGCTATTTCGGCCCTGAGCTGCAATGTCCGGTTTTCGCAGGCAAGGGCCAACTCGGTCCTGTCGATCGAAGCAAGCCTCTATCCGGTCTCTCATGCCAGATGTGAAAGCCTCTTCACTCTGTATGTGGACGGTGTGGCTGCAGGAGCCGTGGTTCTGCAGTCGGCATTCGTTGCGCGCTCCTCCGGGACAAACCGCTCGGTGCGGCGGTCTCTGATCCGCAACGCGCATGTCAGCGGCCCTGTCAGGTCCAGCCGCCTTGCCGGTGCAGTCGGTTTGTTGCGGACACTCGACGCTGCCGCACTGCACTGCCGGAATGAGACCCTGTTTCAGCCATGCCCCCTGGAGGAGTTCAACGGTGCAGGGCTCTTCTATTTCGCCGAGTTTCTGGCAGTGACCGGCCGGGCCTTCTGGCAGTGGGAGGGGGCAGAGGCTGCGGCTTTGCGCCTTGAGCGGCCGCATACGGTGCTGTTCACGGGCAACATCGAGCAAGGAGAAACCTTGAGCATCCGTCTGTGTTCGGGGCAGGACACGGAGCCGGTGAGCCTTTGCACTGTCGGGCGTATGGATGGTTCCATCATCGCATCCATTCTGTTCGGTGATGACGCTGCCGATGCTGGACAAAGCCGCAAGCCGGTCAGTGATCCTCAAAAACCATCCTGAGTTCCACCGGTCCTGGCAGCGTGGTCCTTACACCTGTCATGCAGCGAAATAGGTGTCTTTGCGGCTGCACGTGCGCTTCCTTTCCGGATATGGCAATGTCGTGCCATTGTAGAACCATGAGGGTTGCCATCATTCGTAGTCAAACGTCTTTCCCTGCGGCCGGACGCCGGTCATGATCGCGCTGCTGCTTGGCGGAACCGGCTTGTTTCTCGCCGGTATGTGGATGATGACCGACGGTCTGAAGCTGGCGGCCGGAAAGGCGCTTGAAGGGCTATTGCGCAGCGCCACCGGGGCGCCCTGGCGCGGCGTTCTTGCTGGCATCGCCGTCACGGCGGTTGTGCAGTCCTCAAGTGCGGTTACTGTGGCCACCATCGGCTTCGTCAACGCCGGTCTTCTGTCGCTGGCCCAGTCGGTCTGGGTCATCTTCGGCACCAACATCGGCACCACGATGACCGGCTGGCTGGTCGCAACGCTCGGCTTCAAGCTGGATATCGTCAGCCTTGCCCTGCCACTGCTGGGGGCAGGGATGATCATCCGTGTTGCGGCGGGCTCTCGTGGCAGGCTGTCGGGGCTGGGGCAGGCGGTGGCCGGGTTCGGTGCTTTTTTCCTCGGCATCGGTTTCCTGCAGCAGGCTTTTGGTGACGTAACCGTGCCTGCTGCTCTCTCCAGTCTTGCCCAGTCGCCGCTGCTCGGAATTCCGGTTTTCGTGGCCGTGGGCATTGGCCTCACGCTTGTCACCCAGTCCTCCAGCGCGGCCATGGCGCTTGTGCTCACATCAAGTGCGGGGTCTGGATTGCCGTTGTTTCTTGGTGCAGCTGCGGTCATCGGCACCAACATCGGCACCACATCCACTGCCGGATTTGCCGCTCTGTCGGCAACGCCGCCTGCGCGCCGGGTGGCTGCCGCTCACATTGCTTTCAATGGCCTGACAGCTTGCGCTGCGCTTGCGCTTCTGTCTCCGCTATTGCAATTTTCTCAATGGCTTGCAGCAGAAGTATCAGGAAATGATTCAGGCCCTGCCGATGTGGCCTTGATGCTGGCTGTCTTTCACACCCTGTTCAATTGCATGGGCCTAGTCCTGATCTGGCCCCTGACCGGCAAACTGGTGAACTGGCTGGAGCTGCGGTTCGTCAACGCACAGGAGAAAATTGGCCGTCCGGAGTTTCTGGACCCGACGTTGCTCCTGGTGCCCCAGCTGGCCTTGCGCGGCCTGCTGCTGGAGACAGAGCGGCTGTCGGGCATCACGCATGTCTTTGCATGCGACTGTCTGGCTGAACCGCGTGTGGCCACTGGCGAGCTTGAAGCGCGCCTGAGCGGCAGTCTTTCGCTCGGCCGGGCCATCCGCAGCTTCATCGAACACATGAACAAGGACGCGCTGCCGCAGGCTGTGTCCGAGGCTATTCCCGATGTCATCCGCGGGGTGCAGCATCTGGAAGAAGTTGCGCAATTCTCGGCTGCGGCCCTCTCCGCTGCCGCATATGAGCCGGAAGGGGAGAACCGTCAGGACGTGGAACGCATGCGCCAGTCTGCCCTGAAAGCGCTGACCGCAGGGCAACCTTCCCGGGAGAGCGTGGTCCCGCCTGAAGTGCTTGAAGATGCGATGACTGAAACCGAGACACTTTACCAGTTGACGAAAGCTTCTCTCCTGTCCCGCGCAAGCCTGGCTGGTGAACATGTCGATACGATCGAACGCAGTCTCTTGCGGATTCAACAAATGCGACGCTGCGTCCGGGCTTCCTGGAAGGCGCACCGGCGCCTGGACCGCTGGCTTCTGAGTTTGAAACAGGATGGCGTTCAGAAGGCTGTAAGGGATTCTGTAGATTAGCGGCGTATTTGCACTCGCAGCTTCTGATTTATGTCTTTTGGGTGACCTTGCGTTTGGTTCTTATGGATCTTCGGAGTTGATATTGCTTTGTAGGATCCATACTTAGTTTTTTCTGTATTAATTCGAGTTTAATTCCTTTGATTCAGTGTGCCTCCAAAGAATTTCGTAGGGTTGATAAATGAACCTCGGACAGTGGAGTGTCAGGAACAAGGTTCTTTTGCCTGTCTGGATCATGGCTGCCTTCATCGTTCTCGTTGTGACCACCAATCTGGCCATCCTGCGGGGCGAATTGGAGCGCGGCCACGTGGAAAAGGTGCGCGCGCTCGTCGAATCGGCCCGCTCCATTGCGGAGGAAAGCTACCGCCTGGCGCAGAATGGGACGTTGAGCGAAGCTGCTGCCAAGGAAAAGGCACGCGATGCCATCCGGGCGATGATCTTCAATGACGGTGCGCGCGTCTTCGTCTTTGATTTGGCTGGAAACCGGGTGGTCAGCAATACAGTGGCCGAGGAAGGCACCAATGCCTGGGGCTCCCGCCAAACCCAGGAAATGATCCGTAACGGCCTGAACGGGGGCGGCGTTACCTATTACAAGGGCGCAAGGACACTTGATGGGGTTACGACCCGCGGCAGGCCCAAGGTCGCCTGGTCGGAGCATTTTGCCCCGTGGGGATGGGTAATTTCCTCTGCGGTCTACCTGGATGACGTGAACACCTCCTTCTGGAACCACCTGACGCGCTTCGCCTTGATCTTCGGGGCGGCCGGGGGCTCCTGCTGCTCTGGGTCAATGCCATCGTCGGCAGTATCACCGGACCGGTTCTGCGATTGACGGCCAACATGAAGCAGCTGGCGGATGGTGACCCGCATGTGACCGTCGAGGATACCGGACGCGCCGATGAGATCGGCCAGATGGCGGCGGCGATGCGCACCTTCGTATCCTACGAGCGGGAGCGCCACGCGCTGCACGGAAAGCTGCAGGAGCTGGCCTTCTCCGACAGTTTGACCGGCCTTGCCAACCGTGCCTCCTTTCAGGACCGGTTGCAGTGCGAGCTGGACCGGGCAGCGGCGGATGGCACCCATTGTGCGCTGATCGTGGTTGATCTTGACCGGTTCAAGGCGATCAACGACACCATGGGGCATGCGGCGGGAGATGCGGTTCTCATCCAGACCGCGCGGCGCATTGAGGAGGCATTTGGGGCATGCGCCTTTGTCGGGCGGCTCGCGGGCGACGAGTTCTTCGTGGTTCTGCCCGACCTGCCGGATGTTGATGCTGCAATGGCTCAGGCAAATCAGCTGGTTGAGGCCATGCGCCATCCCTTCATGGTCGAGGATGCGGTGCTTCAGGTGTCTGTCAGCGCAGGTGTGGCAGCAGGCCCTGGCGACAGTGCCAGTGCATCGGCGCTGTTCCGCTTTGCCGATCTTGCCCTTTACGATGCGAAACAGGCCGGCGGCAATTGCGTGCGCGCTTACAGGACGCAGATGGGCGAAACCATAGAGAAGCGGTTCAAGCTTGAGACGATGATGAATGGCGGGCTCAAGCGGGGTGAGTTCAAGGCCGCCTTCCAGCTGAAGATGGATATGGCCACTGGCCATCCTGCCGGAGCAGAGGCGCTGTGCCGGTGGGTTCATCCGCGCCTTGGCAGTATCAGCCCTGCCGAGTTCATACCGGTGGCCGAGGAGACTGGCCAGATCATCGCCATCGGCAATATGATGCTGCATGAAGCTTGCAAGTTTGCGGTCAAGGTCAATCATGCGTCTGAGCGGGTGCTGGTCATCGCGGTCAACGTATCGCCGCGTCAGCTGATGAATGGCGACTTTCTGATCCGCTTGCGTGACTGCCTTGCGGGCACTGGCTGCCAACCGGAATGGCTGGAACTTGAGATCACCGAGAGCCTGCTGCTGGGCGAGGGCGGCGGTGTGCAGGAGACGCTGGAGCAGATAGCGGCCATGGGCATCGGCATTGCCATCGATGATTTCGGCACGGGCTATTCAGCACTCAGCTATTTGCACCGCTTCCCGATTACGGCCCTCAAGATCGACCGCTCCTTCATGAGCGGCATCTGCAGTGATCCGCAGCAGGAAATTCTGGTTCGGACCATTCTGGCTATGGCCCATGGTCTTGGTCTGGAAACGACGGCGGAAGGCATCGAGACCGAGGACGTAGCCCGCAAGCTCGCATCCATGAACTGCCGCTTTGGTCAGGGGTATCTCTGGCACCGCCCGGCACCAGCTGATGAAACCTCCGGCGCCATATGCGGGCTGGAGGTTGCCTGATCCCGGCCAGTCTCGCGGGTGTCATTTTCCCTTGCCGTAACGCTCCTGCCAAGTGGGCAACGTGTCACCCTTTGCCGGGGTGGCATGGTAGATTCCGCGGGCGATGGCGCGGGCGAGGGTGGAGGCGGCTGCAGCTCCCAGATCGATCATGCCTGCCATTGGGTCTTGCAGCCTGTGACGGCCGGTCGAGAGTGCAAAGACAAGATCGCCATCCATCGGCGTATGCGCCGGCCAGAGCGCGCGGGCGAGGCCATCATGCGCCATCACCGCAAGGCGCTTTGCCTCTGCCTTGGTCAGGATGGCGTCAGTGGCGACGATGGCAATCGTGGTATTGGTGCCAGCGCGCAGGGCATCATGCTTGGTGCGCGGCACGGCTGTGTCCGCTGGGAGGGGAGGGGCAGGCCGAGGCCGCCGAATTCATCGCCTTGCTCGAAGGGCGCAGCCCAGAAATGCGGACCATCGCCCATGGTGGCACGGCCAAGCGCGTTGACAGCAACCAGCGCCCCGACGGTGGCGCCGCAAGACAGGCGCAGGGAGGCGGAACCAAGGCCGCCCTTGAGGTTGGCCGTTGTGGCGCCGCATCCAGCGCCATGGCTGCCGAGCGCAAAGTCCAGGCTCGCTGCCTCAAGTGCGGCACGGCCGAGCTCCCGGTACGGGGCGTAGTCTCCCCAGTTCTTGTCTCCGCCATTCATCAGGTCAAACAGAATGGCGCCGGGGACGATGGGAACGCGCACCGGGCCGACCTGAAAGCCCCGGCCCATGGCGGCAAGTCCTGCCTGCACACCGGCGCCCGCATCAAGCCCGAAGGCCGATCCACCGGAGAGCACCAGCGCATCGACCTTCTCTACTGTCTGCTCAGGCTCCAGCAGCGCGGTATCACGGGTGCCCGGTGCGCCGCCATGAATGGCAACAGAGGCCACCGCCGGTTCGTCCGGCAGCAGCACCGTCACGCCCGACTTGAGCGTCCAGTCCTCTGCCGATCCAACGCTGAGGCCCGGAACATCCGTGATGAGATTGCGCAAGCTGAGGCCTTTCCTGTTATGTCAGCGGGGTCATGACCGCCTTTTGGTATGCTGGGCGTGCGGTGAGGCGCTGGTACCAAGCGTCGAGATGAGGCAGATCCGGGCGGTCAAACGGCATGGTGAACCAGGCGTAGGCGATGCAGCCGAGCGCCATGTCGCCAAATCCGAGATTGTCACCAGACAGATACGGCGCTTTCGCAAGGGCTGCGTCCGGGACTTTCAGCAATTCAGCGCAAGTGGCAAGGCTCTGGTCAATTTCCGCCTGAACCCGTTCCTCTGGCTTGCGGCGCACGAGATTGATGAAGCCGCCCCGGAAGGGGCGGCCAGTGTGGTTGATGTCCAGTCCAGCCACTTGTCGGCTGCTGCAAAGGCCATCTCGCCTTCACGCGTTCCGATCGCGGGGACAAAAGGCGTCCTGCCATGAGTGCGGGCCAGATAGCGCACGATGGCATTCGACTCCCACAGCACCAGCCCGTCATCCTCCAGACATGGAACCAGTCCGTTGGGGTTCATCGCCAGATAAGCCGGTTCCGTGTTGAGCCCAAAGGCCCCGCCGGCATCGACCCTGTCATAGGTGATCCCGAGTTCTTCCGCACACCACAAGACTTTGCGGACATTGGTGGAATTGATCCGGCCCCAGATTTTCATGTTGTTCCGCTTTCAAGATTGGGCTGCTGTCTGGAACAGGCCCGTTTCCCCCACCTCGGGTATCCTAGAGGGCTTTTCACCCGGTTGAAAAGGGGGCATGGCGGGTCTGCGGTTCCCGGTGGCGTCCGGCGGCAGCCTTGGCTAGGATGCAGGCCGGTAATCAGGCTGGATATTTAGGCGAGGCACGGATTTATGCGGCAGTTCAATACCTTGGCGGCATTTTTTGCAGGGCTGCTGATAGCAGGGGCTGCTGCCGCGCCGGTACATGCCGAGATCCGGATTGCTGTTGCGTCAGCCTTTTCCGGCCAGTTTGCGCCATTGGGGGATCAGATGCTGGCAGGAGCACGGCTGGCCGTTGAAGACATCAATGCCAGCGGTGGTCTGCGCGGGGAAAAGCTGGTGCTGGAGGAAGCCGATGACCGCTGCGATCCGGAGCGCGCTGTGGCGCAGGCCAATCAGCTCACCGGCAAGGGAGTTCAACTGGTCATCGGGCATCTTTGCTCCAGCGCCACGCTGGCGGCTGCGCCCGTCTACGCCGAGGCGGGACGCGTCCAGATCACGGTAGCTTCTGCGCTGCCCCAATTGACAGAGGCTCGTCCGGGGCCAGGTTTTTTCCGGCTTGGCCCGCGTGAGGACGCCACGGCGCCTTTCATTGCGGAGCGTCTCGCCCAGGAGTTTGCGGACAAACGCATCGGCCTCGTCACCGACCGCAGTGCCTATGGCAAGGACTTTGCCACCCGGGTTAAGGCCGCGATGCAGGCGAAGGGTCTTTCTCTCGCGTTGGAGCAGGAGTTTGATGCTGGCACGAGGGACCTAAAGCCGCTCGCCTCGACGCTCAAAGGGGAGCGGCTGGATGTGGTGGTTCTGGGTGCCTATGCTGCAGAGGCGGGGCATCTTTCTGCCGCCTTCAGTGCTTTGGAAATGCAAGTGCCCGTGTTTGCGGGTGACGCGGCCATGGGGATGGAATTGGGAGCCGCCGCTGGTGACGCGGCAAGCCGTGTCGAGGTGGCCTTCATGACTGACCCTGCCGCCATTTCTGAAAGTCCAGCGGGCAAAGCCGCGCAGCGGTTACGGGAAGCCGGAGCCGTGCCGTCACCCTACGCCATTGACGCCTATGCAGCCGTCCAGCTTTTTGCTGCTGCGGCGGATGCATCCGGCAGCTTCGACTTTGCGCCAGTGGCCGCAGCACTCCAGTCCGGCAACTTCGAGACGGTGAGCGGTACCGTCGCTTTCACACCGGAGGGGACAGGCAGGGATCTGGCCTGTCCTGGTACCGCTTGCAGGACGGCCGGTTCCAGCCTTCGGATATGGTGCGTTAACGCTCTTTTAAGAATGATGTCCCCGGCGATGCCGAAGAGGCGCGTCTTGCGCTAGATTTGGCCGGTAGCCGGACCGTTCCGGCTCCCGTTTTGTCTGTGTGTACGGGGACTTCATGCGCCGTCGTGTTCTGTTGATGCGGTCTCTGGCCGCACTGTCAGCCGTTCTTGCTCTGGCGGCTTTCAACCTCGCCTCTCCGGCTCATGCTGGTGGGGCAAGGGTTGCCTTTGCAACGCAGGGCCTTTCACCGGGCACCATCGTCATCCGCAACAGCGAGCGGCGGCTTTATCTGGTGCTGGGGCAGGGGCAGGCGCTGGCCTATCCGGTAGCAGTCGGCAAGAAGGGCAAGGCCTGGACGGGCCGTACCTATGTCACCGGCCGCTATCTCCGCCCGGCCTGGATTGCTCCTGCTGTGGTCAAACGTGATTTCCCGGAGTTGCCGGACAGGATTGAGGGCGGCGCGCCCAACAATCCCATGGGCGTTGCCGCCATGACGCTGGCAGGCGGTGAGTTCGCCATCCACGGCACCAACCGCCCCGGCAGCATCGGCCGTCCGGTGTCCTATGGCTGCATCCGCATGCACAACGAGGATATCGCCGATCTGATTCAGCGGGTCAGCGAAAGAACACCGGTGATCGCCCTGCCGTGAGGCTGGCTCATTTCAGCAGGGGAAGTGCGCCGCACAGGCGGTCCACGGCCTTGCGCGGTCCGGCAACGAGGATTGCCTGCGGCTCGTGATCCTTCAGAGGGGCGGCGGCGATGCGCGCCGTATAATCCGCGTAGTTCCGCGCCTCGAAGGCGGCACGCATATAGGCAAGCCGGACGGGCATGTTCTCTGCGGCAGCAAAGAGGCTGCGAAGTTCCTCTGCGGGAGCCCCGAGAACGGGCACGGCCACCTGAGTGATGCCTTCCAGCATGTGACCATCGTTGTCTGGTGTGGCAGGGCCAATCAGCTCGGGGTGGAGCCGTCCGAGGCTCATGCCCAGAATGGCGGCAAAGTTGGCCTGCAACCCTTTGGGCAGGCCGGTGGACAGGATGACGACGGGCTTCAATGTCATGACAGGGCTCCTTTCGGGGCTGCCATGCCATGCGCGCAGAGCCGTGGTCTTGGACGAAATTGACCTTTCCGCCTGCCTGTGAAGAGCAAGGATCAGTGACGGATGAGACTGCCCGGTGTGATTCCAAGCTGCCGTCGGAACTGGCGGATCATGTGGCTCTGGTCGCAGAAGCCTGCTGCAAGCGCAGCATCTGCCGGTGCCATTCCGCCGAGGATCAGCGCTTGAGCCTGTCGGGTCCGCATGCGCAGGACAAGAGCATGGGGTGTCAGGCCAGTGGCGCGGGAGAAGCTGCGGATTAGATAGGAAGGGGTGAGCCCAGCCAAGGCAGCAAGACCCTCAAGGGAAAGATCATCCCCTGAGGCAACGCCTTCCGCAATCCGTTCCCGCACAAGTCTGACTGCCGCCGGCTCCTCACCGGCAGGCTTGAGGGCCGCGCGGCCGTGGCGGGTGAAGGCAAGGCCGAGCACGGCTTGCATGGCCTCTTCCACGGCAAGCCGCCAGCCGGGGGCCGCCGGTGCATTGAGGCGCTGGGCGAGGCTGCTCAGCGCCTGCGTTAGCTGCAGGCCTTCGTCCCTTGGGGCGACGGTGGCGAAGCCGCGCAGGTCCTTGAGGTCCAGCAGGGCACGCACAGCAGCTTCGCTGGCATAGACCATGTTGTAGCGGACGCTGCCGGCTGCCGCGTGGCCGGTGTGGGGCTCTTCCGGGTTCATCAACGAAAGGGAACCGGCAGGCAGAAGCATCTGCTCGCCCCGGCAGAGATAACCGCCCACTCCCTCGGCAATGGCGCCGATGGCAAAGCCTTCATGGGCGTGACGGCTGAAGGTCTGGGTACTGAAATCGGCTTCGTAAAGTTCAATGCCCTGTAGCCAGCCGAGATGATGATAACGGTTGGCGCGCATCAGCCGCTCGTCTTGCGCAGCCAGTGGCGCGGATCGGTGGAGGGGGCAGATGGTCCGGCACTTTCGCCTGACAGCGTACGCACCAGATCGGCGACCGCATCCAGCGAATGCGCGGCGCGGAACTCGTCCACATGCGGCAGCATGGCCCGGATGCCCTTGGCCTTGGCTTCAAAGCCGTCGAAGCGCAGCAACGGATTGAGCCAGATCAGCCGCCGGCAGGAGCGGTGCAGGCGGGATATCTCCCGTGCCAAATCCTCGTCCGTATCTCGTTCCAGCCCGTCGGTGATCAGCAGAACCGTGGGCCCGCCCGAAAGCACGCGGCGGGACCAGAGGCGGTTGAACTCGTGCAGGGCGGTGGCAATGCGCGTGCCGCCGGACCAGTCGGCCACTCCGGAGGAACAGGCCGCCAGCGCCTCGTCCGGATCTTTCATCCGCAGCTGCCGGGTGACGTTGGTGAGCCGTGTGCCGAACAGGAACGTGTGCACGGCGGGCCGCGTTTCCGTCAGCGCATGCATGAAATGCAGGAGCAGGCGGGAGTACTGGCTCATGGAGCCGGAGATATCGCACAGGGCGATGAGCGGCGGGCGCTTTTCCTGCGGCTTGCGGTGCTTCAGATCGATGATGGCGCCGCCTGTGCGCAATGTGGCGCCCAGCGTGCGGCGCGGGTCGATGCGGCCTCGCGGGGCAGGGGCGAGACGGCGGCGGCGGATCGTGTCCTTCGGCATGGCCATGGCGCGGAGTGCTGCCTTGGCCGTTTCGATCTCGTCAGCGGTCATCTGAGCAAAGTCCCGCGATTGCAGCAGCTCACGGCCGGAGACGGTGAAGCGGGCATCCACCTCCACCTCGGGCTGTTCCTCACGCGGTTCACGCTCGCGGGCGGCCTTGAAGGCCTGGGAGACGCGGGTCTGTCCAGCCTTGGGCTTTTCCGGTGTGCCGCGCGGCGGGGCTACGGGGGAGAGGATGGCCAGCATCTTCTCAATGAGCCCGCGGCTCTGCCAGTAGATGCGGAAAGCCTCGTCAAACAGCACCCGCTGCTCACGCTTGTGAACGAAGACGGCGTGAAGCGTCCAGTAGAAGTCCTCGCGGCTGGCAATGCCGCTCACCTCCACCGCCCGCACTGCGTCAATAATCGAAGCCGGGCCAGCCGGAAGGCCCGCCTTGCGCAAGGTACGGGCGAAATGCACGATATTCGCCACCATGCGGCCATCAAGGCTGGACGCCTGTTCTGCTTGCGGGGCGGCGGGTGTGGTCATCGCACGGGGCTCAGACGTTCGGCATGGCGGCTGTGGTGGATGGCAGAGTGCTGCGGATTTCCTCCACCATCTGACGCAGCTTCGAGCCGCGCACCCGCTCGATGTCATCCTGATACTTCAGCAGGACGCCCAGCGTGTCACTGGCCATGTCCGGGTCCAATGCCAGTTCGTTCAGTTCGGTCAGGGCCGTTGCCCAGTCGAGCGTTTCGGCAACGCCGGGCTGCTTGAACAGATCTTCCGTGGCGCGCAGGCGCTGGACGAAAGCGACGATTTCAGCCGTCAACCGCTCCGGCGCGCCCGGCACCTTGCGCCGCACGATCGCCAGCTCCCGCTCTGCATCCGGGTAATCGACCCAGTGGTAGAGGCAGCGGCGCTTGAGGGCGTCGTGGATCTCGCGGGTGCGGTTGGTGGTGATGATCACTACGGGCGGCTCCTCCGCCCGGATGGTGCCCAGTTCCGGCACGGTCACCTGATTGTCGGCCAGCACCTCCAGCAGGAAGGCCTCGAAGGCCTCGTCGGCACGGTCCAGCTCATCGATCAGAAACACCGGCGGGCCGGAGAGCGAGGGCTCCAGCGCCTGCAGCACCGGGCGCTTGATCAGGAAGCGTTCGCTGAAGATGGAGCGGGAGAGGTCTGCATGATCCGTGTCTCCAGCGGCTTCCGCAATGCGGATCTCCACCATCTGTGCCGCGTAGTTCCATTCATAGACGGCTGAGGCGATGTCCAGGCCTTCGTAGCATTGCAGGCGGATGAGGTTGCGGCCCAGCGTGGAGGCCAGAACCTTGGCGATTTCCGTCTTGCCGACGCCTGCCTCGCCTTCCAGAAACAGCGGCCGCTTCATGCGCAGCGCCAGATGCAGCACGGTTGCCAGATCACGGCCGGCGACATAGCCGCCCTGATCCAGCAGCGCCAGCGTGCCGTCGATACTTTCAGGAAGGGGAGTGCGGGCGGTGGTCATGCAGAAGGGCTCCCGGAACGTGCGGCCCGGCTTACAGGCCGGAGATCTTGTCTTTGTCCCTAACATATAGGCGCCGAAGCCAAGCGACAGCCCCTTTTGCCGTATTTCCGTGCTGACGTGTCATGGCGGGCCATCGGCACCGGAGGCTGAGGGTTTTGACGGACTTGCGAAGCCGATGGGAGGCTGGCACGCAAAAGGAAGGCTGAGGGTGGACGAGATGCGGGGATGCGGCTGCGGACCCGCGGAGACCTTGAGGGAGAGGGACATGACAACGCTTTTTACGCGAGGGCTGCGTGCTGCGGCCGGGGCAGCGATTCTGTTTGCTGCGCCGGGCGTTTGTGCGGTGCAGGCGCAGGGAACACTCGCAGAGGCGGCGCAGGTGGAGCGTGGCAAGATGATCGCCAAAGAGGCCTGCGCAATCTGCCATGCCATTGGCCGCGATGACGCCTCACCCAATGCGGACGCGCCCGCCTTCCGGGATCTCGGACAGCGGTATCCGGTTGAAGATCTGGCAGAAAGCCTCGCAGAAGGCATCGTCACCGGTCATCCGGACATGCCGGAAGTGGCGCTTGAAGCGCAGGATGTTTCGTCCTTCATCGCGTATCTGAAAAGCATTCAGAATACTGGCAGCACTCGCTGATGCTTGCTGCTAACATATTGAAAAATATGGAGAAGATGCATTTTTTAATTGCGCATTAACTTCGCTGGCGCGACACTTTTGCCGTGGTTTCGTCAAGGCATGAGGTGTTCAATGGGCACAAGCGAAGACTTCCGCAAGCAGATGGCAGGCTACGGGCTGCTGACGGCTGAAATCCTCTACAGGATGCCTGATCATCCCGCCCTTCTGCAAAGTTTCCTCTGGCAAACAGAAGACAAGGCTCCGAATTTTCCGGAACTGCGCCGGTTTCTGGCGTTCTGGGAGCGGGAAATTCACGCCTTCATCCACTCGGTGCGTCTGGCGCATCAGGATCTGATCGGCCCGCGTGACGTGCGTTACGCCAAGGGGAGTTTGTGATTCACTAGGGTATCATTCATGCTGGAAGTCCACGGCAGGACACGCCTGCCGTGGAAAAGCTGGCCAGCCGGGGTCAGCCGTCACTTCTTCTTCTTGCCGCAGCCGCCGCCATCCGGATACGGGGGCCCATAGAGGATGAAGGCCGAGAAGCTGACGCCGCCAGAAGCAAAGTCCAGCAGATCGTCAGGCAGTTCGTCCTGCCCGATGGAGCGTGGCAGCACGAGAACCACTTCGCCCGGGGCCTCTTCAACCACGGTGATCTTGTAGGACGGGATCGGGTCATTGCCGATCAGCTCCTTGATGGCTGCATGCGGGTTGCTCTTCAGCAGCTCGCGGAATTCAGCATCAGACGAAGCCCTCAGAAGCAGGTGCTTCTCGATGTGCTGTCGTGCCTGGGTAAGCGGATCAAGTTCAGACATGATGGAAGGACTCCTAGGGTCCAGAGACAGGTACTGCCTGCCGCAGATGGGAAGAAGGCGGGTTTACTTTTGGGGAGGCATGACCTCAGGCCCCATGACCTTAGGCCCATGCTGCCTTCCAGGTACGGGAAGGTTGTGTAACTGCCGCCACCTGAGGCTATGTCGAGGAGCTCATCGGGAAGCTCATCCTGAGTGATTGAGCGTGGCAGGACGAGGACAACCTCACCGGCGTTTTCTTCAATCACGGTGATCTTGAGAGAGGGGATCGGGTCATTGCCGATCAGCTCCTTGATGGCCGCATGCGGATTGCTTTTCAGCAGCTCGCGGAAGGCGGCATCTGACGAGGCCCTCAGAAGCAGGTGCTTCTCGATGTGCTGGCGGGCCTGAGTAAGCGGGTCAACTTCAGACATCACAGAAAAACTCCTGAGGTTCAGAGGAAGGTGCTACCGGCCGCAGACAGGAAAAGGCAGATGTTATTTGTTGGCAGGACACAGCCTTGCAAATGTCATGCTGCCTTTCGGGATGACAAAGGACGAGAAGCTGACGCCGCCCGAGGCCATGTCGAGGAGCTCGTCCGGAAGCTCGTCCTGAGCGATCGAGCGCGGCAGGACGAGGACCACTTCGCCAGCGTTCTCTTCGACCACGGTGATCTTCAGTGAGGGGATTGGGTTGGTGCCCAGCATGGACTTGAGTGCGGCATGAGGATCAGCCTTCAGTTCCTCACGGAAGGCACTATCAGACATGGCCTTTTCGATGAGAGCCTTTTCAATGTGCTGACGGGCCTCGGCGATAGGGTCATTGGCGGACATTACTATTCTCCTCAAAACCTCTTCAGTTAAACGG
Source organism: Pannonibacter phragmitetus (assembly GCF_050510895.1). Lineage (GTDB taxonomy): Bacteria > Pseudomonadota > Alphaproteobacteria > Rhizobiales > Stappiaceae > Pannonibacter > Pannonibacter phragmitetus_B. The sequence goes on from NZ_JBNINT010000001.1 coordinate 1,265,109, forward strand.
CCTGACTTCACCTCTTCTGGGAAAGAGGTGAGAGGCTGTCTCCTTGCTTCTGGTTCTAACTGGAGATTCTGATCTGGAGAGAACTTGACCCCAAATCTGCCATTCAGGACGTTTCAGGGCCTTGGCTGTATCCCGAGCCCCTTGCCGTCGCGCATGACGGCCCGGGCTTCCGGCCGGAAATCCGAGCCTTCGCCCTCATGCAATACAAAGCCAGGCATCAGCCGCAAGGGCGCCTTGCTGGCGCGGATGGCGCGCAGCAGGATGCGGGTGGCGGCGGCATCGGCGCGCGGGCGCAGGGGGATGATGTCGATGGCGCCGAACCGGCCCTGAAACACGTCCAGCAGTTCCTGCAGGCCATCGGCACGGAAGATGACGGTGAGCGTACCGCCCTCGCGCAGGATGTCCGTTGCCGTCTTCGCCCAGGGCTCCAGCCCCCGCTCGTCCAGCACATGGGCGCTGGCCCGTTCGCCGGACGGGGAGGCGCGGAACTGGCCGGGCTGGTAGTAGGGCGGGTTCATGATCACGTGATCAGCCATGCAAGGGGTTAGTCCCGCTGCATGGCGCAGTGAGCCCTTGGCGGTGATGTCTGCTTCCAGCACGCTCACACGGGACGCAAATGCCGCGTTGAGCGGATCTGCCAGACCGCGCCGTGCGAGCAGGGCCGCCAGCGGATCGATCTCAACCAGCGTGACGCAAATATCCGGCAGGCGTGCTGCCGCGCAGAAGCCCGCCGTGCCAACGCCTGCACCCAAATCCACCACATGCCCCTTCGTGACATCGGGCAGGGCGGCAGCCAGATAGACCGCATCAAGACCGGCGCGGTGGAAGCCCTTTGCAGGTTGCTCAACGGTGACAAGCCTGCCCAGAAAGGCATCGCGTGTGGTGGTAACGCCTTCTGGCAGGTCAAGAGCAGGCTGGCCAAGGGCAGGTGCGATCGGGCTGCTCACATCAGCGTCCTTCTTCCGGTGTCAGTTCATGGCCAAGCCCAGCCTCGCGCATCAGGCGGCGGGCTGCGGCGATCTGGTCAGATGGTACAAGGATCCGGCGGGGAATCATGGCGAGCGAGCCTTCCAGAATGCTCATGTTGGCATCCGCGACAAAATGCGCGATTCCGGCCTCGTCAAACATGGATGCAACAACGGAGATGAGCACCAGATCATTGGTCTTGAGCAGTTCTTCCATGATCCCGCTTTCCGTTTCCGAATAGAGCCAAACGCAGAGGCATGGTTTATGCGTCTTTTCTGGTGGTGAACAACACTGTTCACTGCCTTGTCAAACGATTGATCCCTTGCGGGGGCGCTTGGCGACCTATTGTCCGCCAAAACCAGCCTTGGGAGAGTGTTTTGGCAGCCGTCGCCGCTTCCGCACCCGAATTGAAAAAGCCAAGCCCGCAATCCAGCCGCTCGTCGATCTGACAGCAGGCGGCATGGGGCAGGTCAACGATCTGATCCTGTCCAAGGCGGGATCGAATGTCGAGCTTATCCCCGAGATTGCCAAGCATCTGATCGACTCGGGCGGCAAGCGCCTGCGGCCGATGCTGACCCTCGCCATGGCGGACATGTTCGGCTATCGCGGCACGGGCCATGTCATTCTCGCTGCCAGCGTTGAGTTCATGCATACCGCAACGCTGCTCCATGACGATGTGGTTGACGAAAGCGACATGCGCCGGGGCAAGCTGGCAGCACGCAAGCTGTGGGGCAACCAGGCCAGCGTGCTCGTGGGCGACTATCTGCTCGGCCAGTCCTTCAAGATGATGGTGGATGTCGGCTCGCTCGAAGCCCTGCGCATTCTCGCGGAAGCCTCCGCCGTCATCGCCGAGGGCGAGGTGATGCAGCTGGGCGCAGCCAAGGACATCTCCACCAATGAGGCGCAGTATCTCAAGGTGATCGAGGCGAAGACCGCAGCGCTGTTTGCTGCCGCTGCCGAAGTTGGTCCGGTGATCGCCGGCATCGAAGGCGCGCAGCGTGAAGCTGCCCGCCGCTATGGCATGGATCTCGGCCTTGCTTTCCAGCTCGTGGACGATGCGCTCGATTACGGCGGATCGAGCGCGGATCTGGGCAAGCAGGTGGGCGATGATTTCCGCGAGGGCAAGATCACCCTTCCGGTCGTCGTATCCCTGGAGCGCGGCACGGACAGCGAACGCGCTTTCTGGAAGCGCTGCCTTGAAGAGGGCGATATCCGCGACGGCGACCTTGAGGAGGCCATTGCCCTGATGCGCCGTCATGGTGCCATCGAAGAGACCATTGTCCGCGCCCGTCAATATGGTGCCAGCGCCATGGCTGCGCTTGACGAGCTGCCGCAGGGCCCGCTTACCGATGCCCTGCGCGAAGCCGTTGAATTCTGCATTGCCCGGGTGAGCTGAGGCTCACCCGCCGCTCACTTCACTAGCCTCAACCCACCAGCCGGGATGCCGCGCACGCAGGTCTTGTGCCAGTTCCTGTGCAGCCTTTGGCGCACAGAGGGCAAAGCACGTGGCGCCGGAGCCGGACATGCGGGAGAACTCCGCCGCCGGGTGAGCTTCAAGTGCTGCCAGCACATCAGCAACAACTGGTGACAGGGCAATGGCGGCGGGCTGCATGTCATTGCGCGTGCCTTCCAGCCAGCAGATGAGGTCTTCGCGTCTGGAGAACGCTTCGGGCAGGGCGGGCAGAGGCGGGTTGTCTCGGACTTCAAGTGCGCGGAACACGGCCGGGGTGCTCACTGCCACACCCGGATTGACCAGCACCAGCCCAATGCGGGGCAGGGGCGGCAGCGGGGCAAGGATTTCGCCAATACCGGACATGCGGGCCGGCCGTCCAGCAAGACAGACAGGCACGTCCGCCCCCAGTTCCATTGCGATGGAATGCAGCATCGAGGGAGACAGGTCGATGCCGCTGGCCTCCAGAGCCAATCTCAGCGCCGCTGCTGCATCCGCCGATCCCCCACCGATCCCAGAGGCGACCGGCAGGTTCTTTTCAAGGTGAACGGCAAAGGGGCGCAAGGACTTGCCGGACGCCTTGTGCAGTGCTGCGATGGCACGCAATACGAGATTGCTGTCCGCCGGGCCGCCGCCTGCAAGTGCGGGCCCAAAGGGGCCGGAAACCGTGAAGGAAGAGCTTTCCGCAGCCTGCAGGCGCAATCTGTCGCCCGTCTCGGCGAAGATGGTGAAGCTGTCCAGCAGGTGATAGCCGTCTTCCCGCCGCCCGGTGATGTGCAGGGCAAGATTGATCTTGGCTCTGGCAAGGCAGGAAAAACCGGCGCGGTGTCCGCGCCGGATGATGTTCCGTTCTCCCTCATGGCCGGATCAGCCGCCGTTCTTCGACGGCGCGCTGGCTTCGACGGCTGCGGGCGTATCGGGCATGCCGTTCTCGATCTTGTCGAGAATTTTCGCAAGATCTTCCGGCGTCGGGTTGAGGTCGCGGGCATGGTTCCACTGGAACCGGGCCTCAAGACGGCGTCCCACTTTCCAGTAGGCATCGCCCAGATGGTCGTTGATTACCGGGTCAGCCGGGCGCAGCTGGACTGCACGCTCCAACTCGCGCGTTGCTTCCTCATAGCGGCCGAGCCTGTAATAGGCCCAGCCCAGACTGTCGACGATATAACCGTCGCTCGGGCGCAGACGGACAGCCGACTGGATCATCTGCAGCGCCTCATCGAGCTTCATGCCCTGATCAACGAGCGAATAGCCCAGATAATTCAGCACCTGCGGCTGATCGGGATAAAGCTCCAGCGCGGTGCGAAGGTCTACTTCAGCCTCGTTCCACTTCTTCAACCGTTCGCGGCAAATGCCACGGTTGTAGTAAAGGCCCCAATGCTCCGGCTGCGGCTTGTCCACCGTGTCGATGCCCTTGGTGTAAACCACCTCTGCCTCTGCAAACATCTCGCGGGAGCGCAGAACATTGCCGAGTGCAATGATCGCCTCAAGGTCAGACGGATCCTTGTCAATGAGAGCCTGCAGATGCTGGCGCGCCTCATCCACCTTGTCGAGGGCGTTGAAGTTGAGGCCGATCTGAATCTCCGCATCCCGCTTCAGCGGCGAACTCTCCGGTACCTGCTCCAGAGCAGCAATGGCCTGCTCGGGCGCATTCAACCTGTTGTACAGTCCGCCAAGAGCGAGAGCTGCAAAATCGGCATCTCCGTTGAGATCCAGGGACAGATTGAGCAGGGCGGCTCCCAGCTCTTCTGCGCCGTCATTGCCAATGGCTGAGCCGAGACCGCTCAGAAGCTCAGCAATTCCCGTCAGCGGATCTGCGACAACCGGGCCAAACTTTTCCCCCTTCTCGATCCTGGCACGTGTGCGCGAGAGGATGGGATGACTGGGGATCAGTTGATCGTACTGGTCCAGAACGGCAAGCGCTTCTTTCTTCTTGCCGGCTGACGCGAGCAGAATTGCATAGGTATCGACGACCTTCAGCGCTCCGCGGTCCGCGTCATAGGCTTGCTTGGCCCGCGTCAGGGCGATGTCCATGCGTCCGGCCTGCTGTGCCATCAGCGCAGCGTGGTTGGCCTTGAACACGTCAAACCATTCAGGGCCCTTGAGGGCATCGATATCTGCCAGCGCCTTCTTGAGGTCACCTGCACCAAGGTCGAACCAGGCGCGGGAGATGGCAACAGTCAGATCCGCCAGCGGACCGCCACCATCGTTTTCGAGCGTCCGGGATGCTTCGCGGAAGCTGCCGTCACGGGCGAGGTCAAGGCTCTGCAGAAGGCTGGCGAGGAAGTTGCGGAGCTTCAGGGCCTGCATGTCCTGAGCAAGAATACGTGCGTCCTCGAATTCGCCGCTGGCCATGCGCAGCATGAAAGAACGTTCCAGCAGGACACCGTTCTCGGGGTCGGTGCCCAGCGTCTCTTCATAGAAAGCGGCAGCCGAGGGAAAATCATTCAATCGGGCGGCAAGACGGGCGGCCAGATAGCTGCCTGCCTGCGTGACGGGAAGATCCTGAGGGGTGCCATATTGCTGATCTGCCGCAGGTTCGCCTGATGAGGCAATTGCCTGCACCGGAACCATCAGAAGCGCTGCGCCAAGCAGCAGCCGGCTCATACGGCTGGCGGAAACCTTGCGCTTCTGCGCCGGAACGTCGGTCAACGTCGTCATCTTACCTCTCAGGAACGATGGGCGGGCCATCGTGATTCCATGTGAACCCACATCTTCATGATACGATGGCGGCTTTGTGGCGCCGGGGCAAGCCGGAGCCCCGCCTTTGGTTGAGTCACCTGATCACATTTATCACATAGCATCCGGGATGCAGCCGTGTTGATCGGCGCGCGTCTTGCCGCATTCGACCTTCGGCCAATTGCCAGAAGGCATTGAACGGGTGCTTTGCGTTGCGGTGCAAAAAACCTTGTGTGCCCCAGTCCGGCATTGCAGGAATAAAGGGCGCAAGGTCAGCGTTCAGCTTTCCGCAGGAGGAGGCAGCCCGGTGGCGGGACGCAATTTGGGAGATAGAGAATGGCCAAGTGGGTGTATGGGTTTGGCAACGGAACTGCGGAGGGAAACGCTGGCCTGAAGACCCTGCTCGGCGGCAAGGGGGCAAACCTTGCCGAAATGAGCAATCTGGGTTTGCCGGTGCCGCCTGGCTTCACCATCACCACTGAGGTTTGCACCTGGTATTACGACAAGGGCAAAGCCTATCCGGACGATCTTGCGCAGCAGGTTGAGCAGGCTCTTGCCGCAGCCGGAGGACTGACCGGCCGCCGTTTTGGCGATGCACAGAACCCGCTTCTGGTGTCCGTCCGCTCCGGTGCAAGGGTGTCCATGCCAGGCATGATGGATACGGTGTTGAACCTCGGCCTCAACGACATGACAGTTGAAGCCATCGGACGGGCCGCAGGTGACCGCCGTTTTGCCTATGACAGCTACCGCCGCTTCATCCAGATGTATGGCGATGTGGTGATGGGCCTTGATCACCAAGCCTTCGAGGAAATCCTTGATGAGGTGAAGGATGAGGCCGGGTACTCGCTGGATACGGACCTGTCCACCGAAGAGCTGATTGGCATCGTCGAGCGTTACAAGGCCCTGGTGGAAGAGGAACTGGGGCGCCCCTTCCCGCAGGATCCGATGGACCAGTTGTGGGGCGCAATCGGAGCGGTGTTTGACTCCTGGATGACGGCCCGGGCCCAGACCTACCGGCGCCTGCATGACATTCCGGCCGACTGGGGCACGGCGGTGAATGTGCAGGCCATGGTCTTTGGCAATATGGGCGAGACCTCCGCAACGGGCGTTGCCTTCACCCGCAACCCGTCCACGGGCGAGAAGGCGCTTTACGGAGAGTTCCTTGTCAATGCGCAGGGGAGGACGTGGTGGCGGGCATCCGCACGCCGCAGGACATCACCGAGAAGGCGAGGCTTGAGGCCGGTTCCGAACGGCCTTCTCTCGAGGTGCTGATGCCGGAGGCCTTTGCCGAGTTCCAGACCATCTGCGACCGGCTGGAAGCCCATTACCGCGACATGCAGGATCTGGAATTCACCATCGAGCGCGGCAAGCTGTGGATGCTGCAAACCCGCTCGGGCAAGCGCACCGCGAAGGCGGCGCTGAAGATTGCCGTAGACATGGCGGACGAAGGCCTTCTGAGCCGCGAGGAAGCGGTGTTGCGCGTCGAGCCGCAGGCGCTGGATCAGCTTCTGCATCCGGCCATCGATCCGGCAGCAAAGCGCGATATTCTGGTGACTGGCCTCCCGGCTTCACCAGGAGCTGCTTGCGGGGCCATTGTCTTCACCTCCGAAGAGGCAGAAGAAGCCAAGGCTGCAGGGCGCAAGGTCATTCTGGTGCGTGTCGAAACAAGCCCGGAGGACATCCACGGCATGCACGCAGCGGAAGGCATTCTGACCAGCCGTGGCGGCATGACGAGCCACGCCGCCGTGGTGGCGCGTGGCATGGGCAAGCCCTGTGTCTCTGGCGCCGGAGCTCTGCGCATTGATTACCGCAATGGCACCTTGTCGGCAGGTGGCCGGTCGCTGGCCAAGGGCGATGTGATCACCATCGACGGTGCTTCCGGGCAGGTTCTGGTGGGCGAAGTGGCGATGCAGCAGCCGGCGCTTTCCGGTGATTTCGCTACCCTGATGGGCTGGGCCGACGAAGTGCGGCGCATGAAGGTGCGCACCAATGCCGAAACGCCGGCAGACGCGCGGGCGGCACGGCAGTTTGGAGCGGAAGGCATCGGCCTTTGCCGTACCGAGCATATGTTCTTCGATGGGGACCGGATCATTGCCGTGCGCGAGATGATCCTTGCCTCGACGGAAGACGGCCGCAGGGCGGCGCTGGGCAAGCTGCTGCCGATGCAGCGGGATGACTTCGTACAGCTGTTCGAGATCATGCACGGATTGCCGGTTACGATCCGTCTGCTGGATCCGCCGCTGCACGAGTTCCTGCCGAAGTCGGATGAGGAGATTGCGGAAGTCGCCGCGGCCATGGGCATTGACGCTGAGAAGCTGCGCGAGAGGGCGCTGGATCTCGAAGAGTTCAACCCGATGCTCGGCCATCGCGGCTGCCGCCTGCTGGTCTCCTATCCTGAGATTGCAGAGATGCAGGCCCGCGCCATCTTCGAGGCCGCTGTCGAGGCCGGCAAGCGCACCGGTGCGCCTGTTGTGCCAGAGATCATGGTGCCGCTGGTCGGCCTGAAGGCGGAGCTGGATCTGGTGCGCGGGCGCATCGATGCCATGGCGGAGGCCGTGGCGAAGGAAACCGGCATTGCCGTGTCTTATCAGGTTGGCACCATGGTGGAGCTGCCGCGAGCCGCCCTGCGTGCTGGCGACATTGCTGCAACAGCGGAATTCTTTTCCTTCGGCACCAATGACCTGACGCAGACCACCTTTGGCATTTCCCGTGATGACGCGGCGTCGTTCCTCGGCACGTATCAGCTCAAAGGCATCATTGAACAGGATCCATTCGTTTCCATTGACAGGGATGGTGTCGGTGAACTGATTTCCATTGCCGCTGAGCGGGGCAGGGCGGTGCGCCCTGACATCAAGCTCGGCATTTGCGGCGAGCATGGCGGTGATCCGGCGTCGATCGCCTTCTGTGAAAGCGTCGGTCTCGACTATGTGTCCTGCTCTCCCTTCCGTGTGCCCATTGCCCGGCTCGCGGCGGCGCAATCCTATCTGCGCCGGACATGAGGCATGGCAGGCAGTGAGGCCATCGCAGCGCTCAGGGCAGGGGGAAACTCGCTCTTGCCCGGGCGCTGACGCGCATCGAGACCGGTCACGGGCAAGAAGAGGTGGATGCCTTCCTGGACGCGGCCTGCCGGGAGGGCTCGGGCCATGTTCTGGGTCTTACCGGACCGCCTGGCGCGGGCAAATCAACACTGACCAACAGCCTGCTCAAGGCACTGCGGCGCGAAGGGAAAACCACCGGGGTTCTCGCCGTCGATCCCTCTTCCCGCCGCTCGGGCGGGGCTTTGCTGGGAGACCGTACCCGGTTGACGGCGGACCCGGAGGATGCGGGCATCTTCATCCGTTCCATGGCGGCGCGCGACCGGCTGGGCGGGCTTTCGGATCATGCGCTGGCGGCCATCGCGGTAATGCGGGCGGCGCGCGATGCGGTGATCGTGGAATCCGTCGGCATCGGCCAGTCGGAAGCAGATGTGGCGATTGCGGTCGATACGCTGGTTCTGTGTATCCAGCCGGGCTCCGGCGATAGCCTGCAGTTCATGAAGGCAGGCGTGATGGAACTGCCTGACATCATTGTCGTGACCAAGGCCGACATGGGCGCCTATGCAGCCAGAGCCGTTGCGGATGTGAAAGGGGCCCTGTCCTTGAGCGACCGGGAGCGCGATGGCTGGCAGGTGCCGGTGCTGCCGGTGAGTGCGCAGGATGGCAGCGGCCTTGAGGCATTGCACGAGGCAATTGTTGGGCACCGGGCGTTTCTCGAGGCGGGCAGGCTGGCGGCTCAGCGCTTTACCCTGCGTCAGGAGGCCTGGGTGGCAGACTATCTGAAGACCCGCTATGGTCAGGCTGGAAGCCATCTACTCAGCCCTGCCGTACTGATCCGCGATGCTGGCGGCCCCTTCGCGGCGATGAGGCTGGCGGACCGCCGTCTGGTGGTCAAGGTGGTGCCGTAAGAGCCTGTAACGGAGACCTGACATGACAGAGACCGGCAGCAGCATTGGCGAAGTCTCGGAACTGACCGGATTTCCGCCCAAGACGCTGCGCTATTACGAGGATATCGGGCTGGTGCGTCCGCTGCGGCAGGACAACGGCTACCGTGCCTATTCGCCTGCCGACGTGGAGCGGCTGCAGTTTCTCAAGCGTGCCCGCAGCCTTGGCTTTTCCATCGAGGATTGCCGGAGCCTGCTGGAGCTGCGCCAGAACCCGCACAGGAGCAGCGCCCGCGTGAAGGCTGTCGCGGAGGCGCATCTGGCGGAGCTTGAAACCAAAATCCGGCAGCTCATGGATCTGCGCGACGATCTCACCGCGATGGTCGAGGCCTGCCGTGGAGACAGCTGCCCCGACTGCGCCATCATCGAAGGGCTGTCAGGACACTGATTGAGGCGCGTGTGCCGTCATCCGGCGAGACGGCTCGCGGGACGCAGGATCATCGGATCAAGGCTGATGGTCTGGATGAGAGCGGAGACCGTTTCAACGGGGGCAGGGCGGCCGATGTAGTAGCCCTGCATGCGCTCGCAGCCTGCGCTGGTGAGGAACTGCACCTGCGGCGCCGTTTCAATGCCTTCGGCCACCACGGTCATGCCAAGGGCTGCGCCCAGATCAATGATGGTGCGCACAATTGCCTGGGCCTGCGGGCTTTCGTCGACCGGCAAGATGAAGTCCCGGTCAATCTTCAGAATGTCGAACGGGAAACGGCGCAGGTAGCTGAGGCTGGAATAGCCTGAGCCGAAGTCATCCAGCGCAATCTTGAGACCCAGTTCCTTGAGCCGCTTCATGGCCGTCAGAACGGTATCGTCCTTGCCAGCGAAGACCGACTCGGTGACCTCGATTTCCAGGCGTGAGGGGGCCATGTCATAGGCGGAGAGGGTCTCGATGACCTGGTCGATGAAGCGCGGATGGCGGAACTGAGTTGGCGAGATGTTGACCGAAACAGTGATGTCCGGCCAATGATGCGCGTCCTGACATGCCCGGCGCAGCACCCAGAGGCCCAGGTCGTTGATCAGGCCCGTTTCTTCGGCAATGGGCACGAAAATGGCCGGGCTGACATGTCCATGTTCCGGATGAGTCCAGCGCACGAGTGTTTCCACTGCGGCGACCCTGCCGGTTCGGCTGTCCAGCTGTGGCTGGTAAGCGACCGAAAGCAGGTCATTGTCGATGGCGCGGCGCAGATCGCGGGCGATCTTGTCGCGGGTGTGAACATGCTCTTCCATGGACGGATCGAAGAAGGACCAGCGGCGGCGGCCATTGGCCTTGGCATCGTAGAGCGCGATATCCGCCTTGCGGAGCAGCTCACCTGCGGTCGTGCCATCCTGCGGGGCAATGGCTGCCCCCATGGACAGACTGACATAGAGCTCATTTCCGGCAACCCGCAGTGGACGGCTCAGCTCATCCTGAATATGGCTGAGTTGATATTCGATGAGAGAGCGCGAGCGGCAGCCCGACAGGATCATGGCAAATTCATCGCCTGAAATGCGCGCCAGCATGCCCGTCGGCGGCACGATGGTCCGAAGGCGCGCTGTCACTGCCTTGATGACTTCATCGCCGGCTGCATGGCCTAGCGTGTCGTTGATGTCCTTGAAATGATCGAGGTCGATGTAGATGACGGCCGTCAGATCTTTGCCATTGCGTTCATCGTGTGCATTCGCCAGTGCTTCCACCAGCATACGGCTGAAGTAGTCGCGGTTCGGCAAGCCGGACAGGCTGTCATGTTGGGCTGCATAGATGGCGCGGGCCTCGCTGTTGGCGAGCTTGCGTGTCGATTGCCTTGCGTAGTTCAGCAGGAGAGCCGTCATGGCGGCGATGGCTAGCACGAGCAGAACAAGCACCGGCAAAATGCGCATGAGCATCAGCGATCCCGGACGGGATGAGCGCCAGTTGAGGCGCGTTACTGGCTGGCCTGAAGGGTCAAATACGAGGACAGAGGCCAAGTCTCTCCGGCTCTGTTGAACCGGGCCGGCTTCGATCCCGGAAATCCCTGCCATTCCGGACAGACGCCCCAGAACTGAAGGCGTCATGGCGACAAGGCTCACCAGAACGGCGGGATCTTCACGCTCTGCGCTCGCGTTGTGTGTCTGTGGCGAGATTGCCGTCACGCTGAAGTAATGCGGACGCCCACCCGCCATGACAACGCCATTTTCGAAAATGGTCCTGTGATTGGCACGGTAGTCCGGTTGAAACCGGAAGGTGCCTGCGGCCGTTTTCCGGAAGCTTGAGATGTAGCTGGCCCGGACGTCGGCCACCGGTCTGCGCAGTGCATTGAGCAGTTTGTCGTCAAACCAGTTGACGGCGCCATCATCGTCGTAGGTGACGATGGCTTCCAGATTACGGTTCAAGATAACCGTCTTGGTATGGCCGTGCACTGTTGAAAGGGAAATGGCGACCTGGTGCAGCAGCCACGCGGCCTCTTCCGAACCACGTTTTGCCCGGAAATAGGCATCATCCCATACGGCTGCAGCCTCCTGCTGACTGCTCAGCTGGTCCAGTTGCATCGCCAGAGATCCCTCAATCAGACTGCGCTCGCTGTCTTCTGCGGCAGAATCTGTCAAGGACGACGACCAGATGAGAATTGCGAAGACAAACAGGACAGCAAGCAGCATCACACCAATCACCGGAATGATGATCGTGTTTGCTATTTTTCCTCCCTGTGTCCCTATGCCTTGATTCATGCAACCCGCCCCCGGCTTCTGACAATTACTCTCCGGGAAAAGACTTAAGGAATGGCGGATGGATTTGGTTAAGGCCAGTTCACAAAGAGCGAATTTGTAACGCTGCATGGAAGAATGGAGCCGCCTGACATCCTGCCGGTTGTTTTTCTGTATCGCTGGCAAGCAGTTTTGACGCCGCGTATTTGCTTTCCTCAAGCATCTGCAGATCCAGACGTTCACAGACAAACCTGCATTGCCGCAGATAGGTGCAGGACCGCAGCGCCAGGGATCTTTTCCCGAGAGCCCGAGCTGTTATACCAAAGCACTTGATGCTGAAGCAGCATACCCTGGGAATGCTCGGGAGCGGCATGGATTTGATATTATCGTGCTGCTGAAACGGGAGGCCGCATGGATCAGCTTGCACAAATGAAGAGAAGCTGGCCGCAGCAGATGGATGAGAGTGCCTATGCGGCGGCAATCTTGCGCTGCGCAGACAACATCCTGCCCATGCACATGGGCGAGCGGCTGATCAACAAGATCTTCGGCAAGAGCCTGCAATCTCACGCGGCTGGCTTGCTCGCCATTCTTCATTGCCGGGCGCAGCTTGGTGAGGGGAGCAGGCCACGCTGTCCGTCCTTCAGCAGCAGATGGGCCGCAGCCGCACGCTGGCAAGCTTTATTGGCCTGCTGAAGCTTGCTGGTTACGTTAGGGCAGTTGAGGCCTCCGGCAACCGGCGCGAAAAGCGGCTGGAACCAACGGAGCTGATGTTGAACGGTCTCAAGACCTGGCTGTCGCATCATCTGGCCTGCGCCGGAGTGGCCGGGTTGCCATTGCCGGAGCCGGACCTCCATCTGCGTCTGCGTGATGATCCCGCCTACGGCCTGCGCTTTGTCGCCGAGACTCACGACATGGTGCGCCAGACCCGGGAAGCACTGGCGGGCGAGGGGGCCTGGCCGTGGTTCGACCGGTTCGACTGTGGTGACCGGCTGGCGCTGCTTCTGCTGAAGGCCCATTACGGTGCGCAGGGGCAAACGCCCTGGCTGCCCTTCTCCGCAAGGCAAGCCGCTGCTCAGCTTGGCATCTCTCATTCCCACGTGCGCAATGTCATCAACAAGGCGGAGGCGTCCGGATGGCTGGTGCAGCGCCGCGATCAAGGTGAACTGCAGCTGACCCCCGCCTTCCTGACTGGCGTGCGGGACTGGTATCTGATGTTCTGGGGCTGGCTTTGCGAAGCCGCGCAACGGGCGCATGCGCGTGAGGTAACCGCTGACCGGGCGTGATGCGCGGGCTAGCCGTATGCTTTTGATGCTCTGCTTCGCGGCGGGGCCGCGCCTGTGACCGGCCTCAGATCAATTGCAGACCGCGGAAGCTGATTTCCGAGCCGCGCGCCACGATAATGTGGTCATGCACCTCGATACCAAGAGGCTTGGCAATGTCGATGATCTGCTTCGTCATCTGGATGTCGGCACGTGACGGCGTCGGGTCGCCGCTTGGGTGATTGTGGACCAGAATGATGGCGGTGGCCGAAAGCTCCAGCGCCCGGCGGATCACCTCACGCGGATAGACCGGCGTATGGTCCACCGTGCCGCGCTGCTGCACTTCATCGGCGATGAGGCCATTCTTCTTGTCGAGGAACAGGATGCGGAACTCTTCCCGGTCGGCATGGCCGCTGGCGGCGCGCACATAGGTGACGACCTTGGACCAGGAGGACAACGGTTCCCGGTCCACGATTTCGCCTCTCGCATAGCGGGTGGCGCAGGCCTGCAGCAGTTTCAGCAGACCTGCAACAGCTTCACCGGCTTCTGGCACTTCCATGATCCGCTCGGGAGATGCGGCAAGCACGTTGGTGAAGGTGCCGAAGCGCTGCAGAAGCGCCTTGGCCAGAGGCTTGGTATCCCTTCTGGACAGCGCGTGAAACAGCACGAGCTCCAGCAGCTCGTAATCGGCAAAGCCGTCACCACCCAGCTTGCGGAACTTTTCACGGACCCGTTTGCGATGCTCGGTGTAATGCGGCTCGGGCGCGCGCTCCGAAAAGCCGCCCCGTGCCTCATCCGTCCTGTCGCCCGTGTCGTCCTTCGGCATGCCGCGTTCCGTGGTCTGAAGAGCTGAAGAGGGGTATGCGGGAGATCAGTCTGTCCTGCTCAGGCGACCTTATCGAAGCCGGGCCGGTGCAGGCCCTTCGGCGAAAGCGTGAAGATCTCGCAGCCCGTGTCAGTGATGCCGACAGCATGTTCGAACTGAGCCGAGAGCGAGCGGTCACGGGTAACGGCTGTCCAGCCGTCGCTCAGCACCTTCACCTGCGGCTTGCCGAGGTTCACCATCGGCTCGATGGTGAAGATCATGCCCGGTTTCAGCTCGATGCCTTCGCCCTTGCGGCCGTAGTGCAGGATGTTGGGCGTGTCGTGGAAGAGACGGCCGACACCATGCCCGCAGAAATCGCGCACCACGGAGCAGCGCTCCTTTTCCACGAAGGTCTGGATGGCATAGCCGATGTCGCCCGTGGTGTTGCCGGGACGGGCGGCCTCGATGCCCAGCAGAAGCGACTCGTAGGTCACCTCGATCAGCCGTTCAGCCGAGCGCTTCAGTTCGCCGACAGGATACATGCGGCTGCTGTCGCCATACCAGCCATCGACCACGAAGGTCACGTCGATGTTGACGATATCGCCTTCACGCAGCGGCTTGTCATTGGGGATGCCGTGGCAGACCACATGGTTGATCGAGGTGCAGCTCGCCTTGGTATAACCCCGGTAATAGAGCGTTGCCGGCAGCACGCCTTTGTCGCGGCCGAAGCGGTAGACGAAATCATCCAGCTCCTGCGTGGTTACGCCGGGCTTCACAATGTCCGCAAGGCCATCAAGGCACTCGGCCGTCACCTGACCGGCCTTGTGCATGGCCTTGAAATCCTCCGGCGAATAGAGCCGTACCTGGCCGGTGTTCTTGAGCGGGGCGGTGGCTGCGTCGATGTAAGTGACCATGGGTTCCGTTCTGATCCGATTCGTCTCCGCCCTGTGCCGAAGGTCCAGAACCCGCTGCGCATGGGACTTTGGTGCCCTGGCGCGCAAGGCGGTGGTGCTCTGGCGCGCGGCACCTGACCGGGGCTGCATGCTGCCTGTTGTCATGGGGCTCGCCTGTCTGTTCTGTCGCCTAATATGAGCGGCCCCGGCTTGCAAGGAAAGATGTGTCAGCCCCCGCAGAAGAATTTTCCTGCCGCTGGCTTGGGGAGGCAGGGGAAAAAGGGGCGAAAGGCCGTTGGACCAGTTCGGGATGAGCCCGGAACCAGGCATGACCCCGCCGGCCACCAGCCCTGCTGCCGCCTGTCGGCCTGCCCCAATTTGCACTTGCAGACCGGCGCCGCTGCCGCTACCTCATACCCCGCGCCGGAAGAAGCCTCCCCCGGCATCCTGCTCATGCTCCTCAGAGGGGCTTGCAGCCCCCGGACAAGACCCGCCCTAAGGGCGCGCCTCGGCTCCGGCCCAGACCTGCGGACGTGGTGAAACTGGTAGCCACAGCGGACTTAAAATCCGCCGCCCTCAAACGGCTTACGGGTTCGAGTCCCGTCGTCCGCACCAGACTGGAAAATTGGACGCCTCTTTGCTGAGTTTTGCCTTCTGCCTGTGGGCAAGGCCGTGTGCCGCTGTTGCCGGCTGGCTGAGGGAGCTAAGGTAGGGCCGCATGAAAGCGGGAGAATGACCGGTGAAAGTTGCGATTGTTGGCGCTGGTATTGGCGGGTTGTCGGCTGCATGGGCTCTGCGCAAGGCCGGTTTGGACGTGACTGTTTTCGATCAAGGGCCGATCCCCAATCCTTTGGCGACCTCTCACGACGAGCATCGCATCACCCGCCACATCTATCCGGGGCTCGATGGCTACGGCCAGCTGATGCCGGAAGCCTTCCGTGCCTATGACGCGCTCTGGCTGGATCTGGGCCAGTGCCATTTCGAGCCGCGCCCGATGGTGCATGTCTCGCGCGGGGAGGTGAGCTATTTCCCTTCCGCCGAAGCGGAAATGAAGGCGCTGGGCATCCCCATCCGCCCCCTGCCGCTGGACGGGCTTGAGGCCATGATCCCGGTGCTGGAAACATCCGGCATCCGCGAGGCTTTCGAAGTGGGCGGAACCGGTGTGCTCTTCGCCGCCCGCACGATTACGGCGCTCGCCGCGTGGCTGGCAGAAAACGGCGCCGATCTCAGATCTCACTCCCACGTGACGGATGTGAACCCGGACAGCGCCACGGTGACGGTGGACGGCCGCCGCGAGAGCTTCGATGCTGTCATCGTGGCCGCCGGTGCCTGGGTGAGTGATCTGGTGCCTCAGACCGCTCAACGCCTCGTGCCGTCGCGCCAGCTGGTGCTCTATCTGGAGCCGCCGCAGGATATGGCTTCCGCATGGGCGCAGGCGCCCATCATCATCGACATGGGCAGCGGCAGCTATGGCGCCTACGTCCTGCCGCCATGCAACGGCACGCGGCTGAAGATCGGCGACCACCGCTTCACCCGCATCGGCCACGGCAGTGATGACCGCACGCCAACGGCTGCCGACATCGCCCCCGTGCGCGAAGCCTTGACCGGCACGCTGCGCGGCTCGGACCACTACCGGATCATCGAGGAGAAGATCTGCTACTACACCGTCGCGGCGGATGAGCGTTTCGTCAGCGAGCCTCTGGGCAAATCCGGCTGGCTGCTCAGTGCCTGCTCCGGCCACGGCTTCAAGCTGGGCCCGCTCATGGGCCTAGGGGTGGCCGACGCCATCACCGGCAAACGGGCTGCGGCGGATGTCTCCCGCTGGGCTGCGGGATTGGGCAGGGGCTGAGGGGGCTAGATATCCCCATCCGCCGCCTCTCCCAAAAACAACAGCGCCCCAATCAATTGCTGGAAAGGGGCGCTGCCGGTTACGTCAGTCAATGTGCCGGGCTGATTACCAGCTGGCGAGAACCGCGCCCTTGAACGTGTCATCCACGAACTTGCGCACTTCATCGGAATTGTAGGTTTCCACAAGGGTCTTCACCCAGGCGGCGTCCTTGTCCTGCGTGCGCACGGCGATGATATTCACATACGGGCCCTTCGGGCTTTCGCGCAGGATCGGATCCTTGACGGGATCAAGGCCGGCTTCCTTGGCGTAGTTGGTGTTGATGCCTGCGGCATCCACATCCGGCAGCGAGCGCGGCAGCTGGGCGGCGTCGATCTCAACGATCTTCAGGTTCTTCGGGTTCTCGACGATGTCGGCGATCGAGGCCTTGACGCCTGCGTCCTCACGCAGCTTCAGCACGCCCGCGTCGTCCAGCAGCAGCAGCACGCGGCCGCCGTTGGTCGGATCGTTCGGGATGGCAACCGTCGCGCCTTCCGGCAGGTCGGTGATGGCCTTGTACTTCTGCGAATAGACGCCGATGGGGAAGTTGACCGTGAAGGCCACATCCGTCAGCCCGTAGCCACGGTCGGCGATCTGGTTGTCGAGATAAGGCTTGTGCTGGAAGGAGTTAGCCTGCAGATCACCGGCGTTCAGCGCCTCGTTCGGCACCACATAGTCGGAGAATTCGAGGATTTCGATATCGAGGCCCTTCGGCGCGGCAAGGCGCTTCACTTCTTCCATGATCTGGGCATGGGGGCCTGGGGTGACGCCGACCTTGATCGTCTCGGCGGAGGCCGGCGCGGCAGCAAAGAGAGTGAGGGCAGCAACGGCGCCGGTCAGGGACGCGGCAATGGACTTGAAGAGCATGTGAGCACTCCGGTTCTGGGAAATGACAAGCGGAACGTTCAATGCCGGGCGCGCTTGTCGAAGCGCCGGGCAAGGCTGTCGCCAAGGCTTTGCACGCCTTGCACGAGAAGAATGAGCACCAGCACGACGGCCAGCATCACGTCGGGCATGAAGCGCTGGTAGCCGAAGCGGATGCCGAGATCACCCAGGCCGCCGCCGCCAACGGCGCCGACCATGGCCGAATAGCCGATGAGGCTGACGGCGGTGAAGGTGAGGGCATGGGTGATGGCAGGCAGAGCTTCCGGCAGCAGCACCTTGCGCACGATCTGCAGCGGCGTTGCCCCCATGGCACGGGCAGCCTCGATCAGACCCTGATCCACGCCCCGGATGGCGCCTTCGATGACGCGGGCAACGAAGGGCGTTGCACCAATCGTCAGTGGCACGATGGCTGCCGTGGTGCCGATTGAAGTTCCGGCAATCAGCCGGGTCAGCGGCACGATGGCCACCACCAGAATGATGAAGGGGTAGAGCGTGCCGCATTGACGATGAGGCCCAGCACAGAGTTGAGGGCAGGGGCGGCAAACAGTTCGCCCTTGCGGCTGGTGGCCAGAAACACGCCCAGCGGCAGGCCGATGGCCGTTGCCAGAAGGCCGGAAACGGCAACCATGTGAAGGGTTTGCAGCAGGCTGTCGAAGATCAGCTTGAGAATGTGCGGCGGCAGGAAATCAGGCAACATAGCCAAGCACCTCGCTGGTCAGGCCGTGGGAGCGGGCACCCGCCTCAACGGCGGCAAGGGTTTCAGGCGCAGCATCGACGCTGACCACAAGCTGGCCATAGGTCTGGCCTGCTATCTGGTCGATCTTGCCCTGCACGATGGAAAGGTCCAGCCCCAGCGTGCGGGAGAAGTGGCTGATGAAGGGGCTCTGGCTGCCTTCGCCCTTGAATACGAGGCGTACCAGCGCCTGCCCGCCGGGCTGAGGCGCAGTTTGCAGCCTGGCGCGCAGGTGCTCCGGCAGAATCGCGCCGGTCACGGCAGAGACGAAGCTGCGGGTGGTGGCGTGCTGCGGCTCGGTGAAGACATCAAAGGTGCGGCCATGCTCTACGATCTTGCCGCCGTCGATCACCGCCACCTCGTCGGTGATGGCGTTGATGACACTCATCTCGTGGGTGATGAGCAGGATGGTGAGGCCGAGTTCCCGGTTTACTTGACGCAGCAGATCGAGGATCTGCTCCGTTGTCTCCGGGTCCAGTGCCGATGTTGCCTCGTCGGACAGCAGCACCTTCGGGTCAGTGGCCAGAGCCCGGGCGATGCCGACGCGCTGCTTCTGCCCGCCGGAAAGCTCCCCGGATAGCGGTCTGCCTTGCCATCAAGGCCGACCAGATCCAGCAGCGGGCGCACCCGCCGTTCGATTTCGGACCGGCTGGCACCGATGATTTCCAGCGGCAGGGCGACGTTGTCGAACACAGTGCGCCGGGCCAGCAGGTTGAAATGCTGGAAGATCATGCCGATGGAGCGGCGCTCGGCGCGCAGGGCGGCTTCGCTCAGCTGCGTCAGATCGGTGCCGTCCACAATCACCGCGCCCCGGCTGGGCCGCTCCAGCCCGTTGACGAGGCGGATCAGCGTGGATTTGCCGGCGCCCGAACGCCCGATGACGCCCAGAATGCGCCCGCGCGCGACGGACAGGTCAATGTCCTTCAGTGCTTCGACGGCAGCATGGCCGCTGCGGGCCGGATAAATCTTTGCCACACCCTTGATCTGCACCAATGGCGCCGGATTGCTATCCGGCTCGGCGGACGCAAGGCTTTGCTGATCGGGCGGAGTGGATTGCATGTTCACGGGGCAAGGAACCTGTTGGGGGAAGGGCCGGAAACACGGCTCTCGGGAAAGCCGCCCCGGCAGGACAGAGGATGTAATATCCCAGAGCCGGATCGCCGGTGCGAGGGATCGGGTCATCTATATCGCCTCAATCCCGGATCGGCTTGGCCTGAAACGGAAAATACGGGGAAAAAATTTTCAGAACGATATGAAGTTGCCGTTCGCCACTCAGGAATCCTGCCGCAAGAGTGGAAGACATGTCTTACGGCTTTCCTTCAACCTATTCCCCCCGCCAAACTGCGCCCTCAACAGGGGATGGGGCGTATTCCGGGCTCGACAGGGCGGGTGTGGCGCGGCAATGTCTGGCGCATGTGCCGGCGGGGTGATGCCTGATGCGGCGGTGGTGACGTTTTCCGGCGGAAAGTCCTGACTTGATTGCTCTGCGCCCTATCCTGAGTGTTCTCGGCTTTCTCTACGCCGCTCTTGCGACGGCCATGCTGGTGCCGGCCATGGTGGATGTTGCGAGCAAGAATGCCGACTGGCAGGCCTTCGTCTTCTCTGCTTTTCTCACCAGCCTTGCGGGCACCCTGCTGGCCCTTGCCATGCGCGGCACACTGCGCCGCGGGCTGAACATGCGCCAGACCTTTGTGCTGACGGTTGTGGCCTGGGTGACGCTGCCTGCCTTCGGGTCGCTGCCGTTCCTGTGGCTCGGCATCGGCTATGCGGATGCCATGTTCGAGGCTGTCTCCGGCTTTACCACCACAGGGGCAACAGTGCTGGAGGGGCTTGATTCCCTGCCGCCGGGGCTTCTCGTCTGGCGCTCCATGCTGCAATGGATGGGCGGCGCCGGGATTGCCATCATGGCGGTGGTGCTGCTGCCGTTTCTCAGGGTTGGGGGCATGCAGCTGTTCCAGACCGAAGCGGCCGACCGCACGGAAAAGATCGTCGCACGTTCCGTGCAGCATATCCGGCTGATCGCCGGCTGCTATCTGCTGCTCACATTTGGTTGTGTGCTTGCCTATATCGTGGCCGGCATGGACACCTTCGATGCGGTGAACCATGCCATGACCACGGTGGCGACGGGCGGCTTCTCGACGCATGATGCCTCCTTTGCGGCCTTTGCGGACATGCCGGCAGTGGTCTGGATCTCGATCTTCTTCATGATTCTTGGCGCATTGCCTTTCGTACTGGTTGTCCAGGCGCTGCGCGGGCGGCCGTTGCAGCTCTGGACCGATCCGCAGGTGCGTGCCTTCCTGTTGTTCATGGCCGTGGTGACGCTGGGCCTGACCGTGCATCTGGGTGGCACGCAGGGGCTTGTTTTCCACGAAGCCTTCAGAGAAGCGGCCTTCACGGTCGTCTCCATCACCTCCACCACAGGCTTTGTGCTGACCGATTATCAGGCCTGGGGCAGTGCGGTGGCCGGTCTCGTGCTGATGCTGTTCTTTGTCGGCGGCTGTACGGGCTCGACATGCGGCAGTATCAAGATCTTCCGCTATCAGGTGTTCTTCGGCACCGTGCGCTCGCATTTGCGCAAGATGGTGCGGCCCAACCGGGTGACGCCGGAATACTTCGGCCGCACCCGGCTGACACCGGAGCTCTCCTTCTCGGTTCTGTCCTATCTCATCGTCTATATTGGCGCGGTCGGCGCGGTCACCCTGGCGCTGTCCGTGTTTGATCTGGGGGCCATGACCTCATTCTCCGCGGCGGCCAGTGCGATTGCCAATATTGGTCCGGGGCTTGGCCCGGTCGTCGGGCCCGGCGGCAGCTATGCGGCCGTACCGGACGGAGCCAAATGGGTGCTGAGCGTTGCCATGCTGCTAGGGCGTCTGGAGCTTCTCACCGTGCTGGTGCTGCTCGACCGCGATTTCTGGGCAAACTGAAAGGCTCGACGATGGATTTCGGCAAACCTCTCATCCGTGGGCGGCTGGTCAAGCGCTACAAGCGGTTTCTGGCGGATGTGGTGCTGGACAGCGGCGAGGAAGTCACTGCCCATTGCGCCAATCCCGGCTCCATGCTGGGCCTCAATGCACCGGGTTCGCTGGTGTACCTGTCCCGCTCGGACAATCCCGCCCGGAAGCTGGCCTATTCCTGGGAGATCATCGAGGCAGACGGAGCGCTGGTCGGCATCAGTACAGCCCATCCCAACAAGCTTGTGGAAGAGGCGTTGCTGGCCGGGCTCATCCCGGAGCTTTCTGGCTTTGCCCACCTGCGGCGGGAAGTCAAATACGGCAAGAACTCGCGGATTGACATTCTGCTGGAAGACGCAGGCGGCGGGCTCACCTATGTGGAGGTGAAGAACGTCCATCTGATGCGTCAGGCCGGACTTGCGGAATTTCCTGATTCAGTGACGGCACGCGGGGCCAAGCATCTGGTGGAACTGGAGGATATGGTGCGCGCGGGGCACCGGGCCGTGATGGTCTATCTGGTGCAGCGTCCCGATTGCAGCGAACTGGATTTTGCCGCCGACATTGATCCGGCCTATGCGGCGGCCCTAAGGCAGGCCATGGCAGCTGGCGTGGAAGCCCATGCCATCGGCTGCGAGGTGACGCCGGAGTTCATCCGCGCCACCCGCAAGGTTACGATCCGCGCCTGAGGACGCAGGCCCCGGCATTTTGCCTCAGCTCGGCAGGGCGAAGCCCTGTTGCGCACCACCGGCAACCGGGGCGCTCTCCGGAGCCTGAATCACCACGATCTTCGTGCCGTTGGGCACGCGGTTATACAGGTCGATCACGTCCTGGTTGATCATGCGCACGCAGCCCGAAGATACCGCAGTGCCGATCGTCCAGTATTCTGCCGTGCCGTGAATGCGGTAGAGCGTGTCGCGGCCGCCTTCAAAGATGTAGAGCGCACGGGCGCCAAGCGGATTGGCGAGACCGGGCTCCATACCGTTCCGGTACTGCTCCAACTCGGGCTGACGGGCAATCATCTCGGACGGCGGCGTCCATTTCGGCCACTCGCGCTTGTAGGCGATGCGGGCAGCGCCACCCCAGGTGAAACCGGCGCGGCCGATGCCGACGCCGTACCGCATGGCCTGTCCGCCTTCCATGGTGAGATAGAGGTAGCGGTTGGGCGTGTCGACAATGATGGTTCCAGTCGGTTCCGGGCTCTGATAGGGCACGATCTGACGGAAGAACTGCGGCTTGACGCGGCGCAGATCCGCAGCAGGAATCGGGAACTGCTCGTTCGGCATCGGTCCGTACATCTGCAGATATTCGGCCGGGATCTGGCTGTAGGAGGGAGCTGCGCCCTCGTAGCCGTCACGGGCCATGCCCGGAGAAGGGACCGGCTGGACATAGCGGCTGTTACAGCCGGCAAGAAGAGTTGCCGAGGCGGCAACAAGAAACCGGCGGCGGGATAAAAGCATCTAGAACCTCAACTCTGATCTGAAGCCGGCGGCAATATGCTGCACGGCGCGGCTCCTGGCGACAAACTCCCCGATTTAACTTGCCGGGGGCTTAATCCGTTCCATTGTCACGAAAGATTTGATTGGCGGAATTTCGGGGAGGGTCGTCCTGGCGTGCGGGAACATCGCCATAATGTTCTGGCGGGCCGAAGAGCAGGGGCCCGGCTGGTACGCTCACCCGCTGCGGCTGCTCTTGCACAGGAAAGCCGATGATGCCGGTGCACAGCATGATCTTGCAGGGAGCGCCCTGACCTGGCAGCACTGGCGCTTCTTCGTCCGGTATAGTCGTTTGGGGCGCTATACTGGCGATGACCTTGCCGGAGGCAGGCTGAAGAACCTCGAGACTGATCAATCCCGCTCTCAGAAAGGCGGAATGGGCTTGGGCAGGGCGCATCACGGCAAGTGCAAGCACCAGCATCAAAAGAGCCGGAGCAAGCGCCAGAATCGCCAGATTTCCTCTCAAGGCCGTCATCATGGTCCCCTCATTACGGGGGAATGTGGCAGCGAGGGGGCGGGTGTAGCCAAATCACTGTGACCGGCGGTGGAGGCGCAGCACAGCAGCATCACTGTGGCAAAAAGGGCGCAGATAGACTTTGGGCGCAGACATGTGCCTGCGCCCTCCGGTCTTTACTGCGTGCAGTCAATCAGCCTGCGGTCGTCTTGGCGAGCGGCGGCTGGAACTGCCAGCCCATGTCCCAGGGGAAATAGATCCAGGTGTCCTGCGAGACTTCGGTCACAAAGGTGTCGACCAGCGGGCGTCCCATCGGCTTGGCATAGACGGTTGCAAAATGCGCTTTCGGGAGCATTTCACGCACAACCCGGGCGGTCTTGCCGGTGTCGACCAGATCGTCGATCACCAGAACGCCACTGCCTTCGCCTTCATCAAGTCCGATGACGCGCGGATCAATCGGCTTGATCACCTGCAGCGAGCCCTGATTCTCATAGTCATGATAGCTGGCGACGCATACCGTCTCGATGGTGCGGATGCCGAGTTCGCGGGCAACGATGGCGGCCGGCACGAGCCCGCCACGGGTGATGCAGACAATGGCCTTCCATTCCCCCTGACCGGACAGGCGCCAGGCAAGGGCGCGTGCGTCACGGTGGAACTGGTCCCATGAGACGGGGAAGGCTTTCGGCTGGTCCGGGTTTTCCATGGAGGTCTTTTCCTGTTCAGGCGTTGCTGAGAGCCGCAGCGACGGCTGCTTCCACCGCTTCGGTTGCAAGGTTCAAGGGGCTTCATCACGGGCGCGGATCACGAGTTGCGTCGAGTAGCGGCCGTCCTGATTGCGGGGGTAGGAACCGATCACCGTCTCGGGATGGTCCTTCTGGATCTGGCGCAGGGCGTCGGCGATGCGGCTCTCGGGCAGGGCTGCATCGACACTGCGCGACAGGATCTTGCGGCCAGTGCGCAGGGTGGGCACCACTGCGTCCAGCATGGCCTGCATGATATTCGGCACGCCAGCCATCACATACACATTGCCAATGCAGAAGCCGGGTGCCTTGGAAACCGGGTTTTCGATAAGGTCAGCGCCGGCCGGAATACGAGCCATACGCTTGCGGGCATCTGTGAACTGGCCCGGAGCATAATGGGCTTCGAGAATGGCCATGGCGCGCGGATCATAGTCAATACTGACGCCGAAGGCCTTGGCAATGGAATCGGCCGTGATGTCATCGTGCGTGGGGCCGATGCCGCCGGAGGTGAAGACGTAATCATAGCGGCTGCGCAGGGCATTCACCGCTTCGACGATACGCTCTTCCTCGTCCGGGACGACGCGCACTTCGCGCAGATCGATGCCGGTCATGGTCAACACATCTGCCACATGGCCGATGTTCTTGTCCTTGGTCCGTCCGGAGAGGATTTCGTCGCCAATGACGAGAAAAGCGGCGGTCACGATGTCGTTGGGGCTGTCGCTCTGCATGGCCTGTTGCCTTTCCGGGATTACCCGGCTGCTGGCAGCATCCATGCCGGGAAAAACGCTTTATCTCAGGTTTACGGCGCGCTCAAGCATGTGCAGGCGGGCGCCAGCCATAGATCCAATCCATTCGCTCCAGCAGCGATTGCGGCGAGGACAGGCGCAGCACCGTATCGCGGGCCAGCGCGGCAGGCAGGCCAAAGTGATAGATGGTGGAGTTGGTGGCCGCGGTCTGCTGCACCTTGGCCGAGCGGGGCTGGCGCTCACGCACATAGGCCTGAAGTGCTGCAGCTGGATTGTCCGGCTGGGCCGCCAGACGCTGGGCGAGAACGATACCATCCTCGATAGCCATGGCCGCGCCCTGTGCCGCGAAGGGGAGCATGGCGTGGCAGGCGTCTCCCAGCAGGGCGATGCGGCCCTTCTGCCAGACGCCGCCCGCATCAACAGCCCGCAAGGCCCAGCGGAGCCATCCGTCCGGCAGGCGCAGCAGGTTCCGGGCCTGTTCGGGCCAACCGGCAAAGCGCTGGAGCAGGTTTTCCTTGCTAGCGGGTTCCGACCAGCCCGGCGCATCCCAATCCTCTTCCAGCAGCGCGACAAGATTGAACTCACGTCCTTGCCGCAGCGGATAGTGAACAAGATGGGCCTGCTTGCCGAACCAGATGCCGGATCCGGCGAGAAACTGCGGCGGGATCAGGCTGGCCGGTACGGTTGCTCTGTAGGCCGTGCGGCCGGAGAAGACGGGAGAAGGGCCGTTGAGGATCGTCTGGCGTATTGCGGAACGCACGCCATCGGCACCGATCAGCGCGTGAGCCTCAAGGGTCTCGGGCGCAGTGGCTCCTTGTGCCAGTGTGACCAGAAGCTTGCCGCCCTCATCGGCGACGGATGAAACGCGGGTGCCGAGACGCAGGGAAACCGCCGGTAATGCATGGACAGCGTCCAGCAGGGCGCGCTGAATGTCGGCCCTGTGCACCAGCAGATAAGGGGCGCCATACCGGTCTGCGGCAGCAGCGCCAAGCGGCACATGGGCCAGCTTGCCGCCGTGCCTTGCGCTGCGGATCGTCAATTCCTGCGGTTCAAAGGCATGGCTGCGTACCGTATCCAGCACGCCAAGGGCAGCCAGAACATGCGTGGCATTGGGGGAGAGCTGGATGCCTGCCCCCACTTCCTCAAGCCAGGCGGCCTTTTCGGCCAGGATGACGGGAAAACCTTTTTGCGCCAGAGCAACAGCAGCGGTCAGCCCCCCGATGCCCGCTCCGGCTATGATGACGGGATGCGTCATGGCCGCTCCTGACCCGAAAGGGAATGCCGGATCTGCGGCGCCCGGCGGGCGCCGCAGAAAGATACGTCAGCTGGCCGGGAATCAGGCAGCCGCCGGAACCCAGACGCAATCCGCAGGGTTTGCTTCAGCCGGTTTCAGGGCCGGGTTGAACTTGTAGAGCGTCGAGCAATAGGGGCAGACGATCTGGTCTTCATCGCCCATGTCGAGGAACACATGCGGGTGATCGAACGGAGGATTTGCGCCGATGCACATGAATTCATGGGCACCAACTTCCACGCTTTCGTGGCCGCTGCTGTTCTGGAAATGCGGGACTACGTGATCCGCCATGGCACCTGTCCAAGATTGCTGTCCGGGTCAAAAGATGCGCGAACATACCGCCACCGCGCCGGAAAGTGTAGGGGGCTTGGCGGATTTCCAGTGAGCAGCGCAAGTGCGCAAGTTCCCGGTCCCTTCATAAGGCATATCAGCCATTCCGGGGGACTTCCAAGCTGCGGATCTTGCGCCTAAGGTATCGGGCAAAATGTCTCTGCCTTTAACGTAAACGTCAGGTCCTGCATGCCCGTTTTCAAATCCGATATCGCCGACATTGCCTACATTGATGAAGGGCAGGGTGAGCCGATCCTGCTGATCCACGGCTTTGCCTCAAACAAGGCCGTCAACTGGGTCAATCCTGGCTGGGTAGATCTTCTGGTCAAGGATGGCCGCCGTGTGATCGCTCTCGACAACAGGGGGCACGGCGAAAGCGGCAAGTTCTATGATCCGGCGGATTACAGTGCCCCGATTATGGCCGAGGATGCCCGGCGGCTGCTGGATCATCTCGGTCTCTCCAGCGTTGATGTAATGGGCTATTCCATGGGCGCCCGCATCACTGCCTTTCTCGCGCTCAATCATCCAGACAGGGTGCGCCGGGCGATCTTCGGCGGGATGGGTTACGGCATGATCACGGGCATCGGTGATGGCGAGCCGATTGCACGGGCGCTGGAAGCCGAAAGCCTGCAGGAGATTCCCGATCGTACGGGCCGGGCGTTCCGCGCCTTTGCCGAACAGACCGGCGCCGACAAGCGGGCGCTGGCGGCCTGCATCCGCTCCTCGCGGCAGAAGATCTCCGAAGAGGATGTCGCCCGCATCACCCGCCCCGTTCTGGTGGCCGTCGGCACCAAGGATGACATTGCCGGATCGCCGCAGGCGCTGGCGGATCTCATTCCGGGCGCAAGGGTGCTGGAGATCCCCAACCGCGACCACATGATCGCCGTGGGCGACAAGGTCTACAAGCAGGGTGTTCTCGATTTTCTGGCGCAGACAGCATGAGCGCCCCTGCCGCCACCAGCTTTACCGGTGCTGAAGGAAACCGGCTTGCAGCTGACCGTTTCGGCAACGGATCCGGCCAGCCTGTGCTCTTGCTGCATGGGGGTGGGCAGACGCGTCACGCCTGGGCAGGGGCGGGCAGCCGCCTCGCCAAGGCTGGCTTTACGGCCTACGCCATGGACCAGCGTGGCCATGGTGACAGCGAGTGGGTGGCCTCCGGCGCCTATGATTTCGCTGACTTCGGGCGGGACCTGTCCGTTGTGGCGGCGCAGCTGGCGGACAGCCATGGCCGCCGTCCTGTGCTGGTTGGTGCATCGCTCGGCGGGCTTGCCGGGCTGCTGTCCGAGGGCGCTCTGACGCCAGGCCGGCTGGAGGCCATGGTTCTGGTCGACATTACACCGCGCGTTGATGCAGGCGGTGTTTCCCGCATTCTCGACTTCATGGCTGAGAAGGTTGACGAGGGATTTGCCACTGTGGAGGACGCGGCGGACGCAATCGCCGCCTATCTGCCGCACCGCCCGCGTCCGCGTTCGCTGGACGGGCTGGCCAAGAACCTGCGCCTGCATGCCGATGGCCGCTACCGCTGGCACTGGGACCCGGCCTTTATCGCCGCACGCCATGCAGGGGAGGATGAGTTGCGGGCAAAGGTGGAGGCTGAGCTCGTTGCCGCTGCCGCCCGGCTGACGCTGCCAGTGCTGCTTGTGCGCGGCGGTCAGTCAGAACTGGTCAGCAAGGAGCACCTCGACGAGTTTCGTCAGCTCGTGCCCCATGCCCGGCTGGCCGATGTTGCGGGAGCCGGCCATATGGTCGCAGGAGACCGCAATGACGTCTTTACCGGTGCGCTGCTGGAATTTCTGCAGGACCTGACGGAGAGTGCAAAAGCTTGAGTCGGATCAGGTGTTTGAGTCGCTTGGCTCAAGTTCTGATTCTGATTCAATGCGGGCAAAAAGCAGAGTCACTTCAAGTCTCTGGCGCGGGCGGTTGATATGTTCCTTATGCACCCCTGAAGACTGGATTCCGCTTTTCGAGGAAGGCGGTTCTTCCTTCTACGAAATCGGCGCTGTCAAAACAGGCAATGGCCGCCGCTTCCGCCTTTTCATGATCGGGCGTGGAATGTCCGGCAGGAATGGTCAGCGCGGTCTTGGTGGCCGCATGGGTCAGCGGTGCGTTTTGCGCAATCGTGGCTGCCAGTCTCCGTGCCTCGGCCTCCAGTGTACTGTCCTCCAGAAGCTGGTTGAGAAAGCCCCAGTGCATGGCTTCATCGGCTTCGATGCGCCGGGCTGTGAAGATCAGTTCTCTTGTCCGAGCCGGGCCAATGAGCGCAGCCACATCCATCAGCGCTGCGGGAGGATAGGCGATGCCGAGCCGGGCAGCCGGGATGCCGAAGCTGCTGCCATGGCTGGCAAGGCGCAGGTCGCAACTGGCGGCAAGGCCAAAGCCGCCGCCGAGGCAATGACCCCGGATCATCGCAATCACCGGCTTGCGGCAAGCTTTCAGCGCCTCGAAGGCGGCGAGGTTGACATCCTCGTAGGCTCGGGCGGCCTGGGCGTCTTTGCGGGTTTCCTCGAACTCGGAAATGTCCGCCCCGGCGCAGAAGGTTTCGCTGCCCGCACCGCGCAGGACGATAGCGCGCACGCCGCGCTCTGCTTCAAGCGCCGACACGGCAGCAGGCAGGGCACGCCACATTTCCAGCGTCATGGCGTTGCGGCGCTTTTCATTGGCGATCACCAGCCAGCCGGTGTTCCCCTCAATCTGGATCTTAAGTTCCGGCAGGGGAGTGTGCGATTGTTCTGTCACGTGATATCTTTCCTGTCTGGCGCCGTGAAGGAAGGGCGTCCGGTGATGAGTTCTTTTCCTTTTGGCCGGGCTTTGTTATGGCTCGCTCTGGCCTATATGAGGACGGCATGACAGGTCCGGCGCGGCAGCGGTTGCGCGCAAGGCCTGCGACAGGAGATGCGCCATGGTGAACACCACTCTCAAGACGGCCAAGCCAACCGTGAGCTTGCATGATCCCGTATGGCATCAGCTTCGGGAAGAGGCCGAAAAGATGGTCATCGGCGAGCCGGCCCTGTCGTCCTTCGTCTATGAGACAATTCTCAATCACGGGCGTCTTGAGGATGCAGTGATTCACCGGCTTGGTGACAGGCTGGGCCGGGACGTGGTGTCCGCCTCCCTGATCCGCCAGACCTACTCCGAGGCCCTCAGCGATGAGCCGGAACTGGCCGAAATTTTCCGCGTCGACATGATGGCCGTGTTCGACCGCGATCCGGCCTGCGAACGGCTGCTGGAACCGCTGCTCTATTTCAAGGGCTTCCATGCCTTGCAGACCCATCGCCTTGCCAACTGGCTGTGGCGGCGCGGGCGCACTGATTTTGCGCTCTATCTGCAGAGCCGGTCCTCCGAGATTTTCCAGGTTGATATCCATCCGGCAGTTCCGGTCGGCCGGGGTATCTTCATGGATCACGCCACGGGGCTTGTTGTCGGCTCCACCGCCGTGATTGAGGATGATGTCTCGATCCTGCAGGGCGTGACGCTGGGCGGCACGGGCAAGGAGCAGGGCGACCGGCATCCGAAGATCCGCAAGGGTGTGCTCATCGGTGCTGGTGCCAAGATCCTCGGCAATCTTGAGATTGGCCGCTGCTCGCGTATTGCCGCTGGCTCGGTTGTCCTTCAGGACGTGCCTTGCAACACCACCGTCGCGGGGGTTCCGGCACGGGTCGTCGGGCAGGCGGGATGCGCAGAACCCGCCCGGTCGATGGACCAGCTGCTGGCGGATAAACAGCCCAACGCATAATACCCCTGTGGGAAAGCCCAGGATTCCGGGGAAAGACGGTGCCAGCGGTTGGCTCACGGCTCTGTTCGTGTAGGTTCCGCACCCGTGAGTTACGGGGACCCGAAAGGAGCGAAAGACGTGAAAGCCGACGAAATCAAGAAGCTGGAAGCCTATCTGCAGCGCAAGTTCAACCTGGCGTCCATCAAGGTGAAGGCCCGTCCGAAGAAGGACGATTCCGCTGAGGTTTACATCGGCGACGAGTTCATCGGCGTTGTCTTCCGTGATGACGAGGACGAGGACCTGAGCTGGAGCTTCCAGATGGCCATCCTTGAGATGGACCTCGAGGAAGACGACGAGGATTGATCCGGCAGACCGCTGCTGGAGCCGCAGGCAAGCGGCGGTTGCTGAAGCTGATCTGAAAGGGACGTGCCCTGCGCAAGGCTGCAAGGCGCGTCCCTTCTGTTTTCAGCCTGAGCCCTACCTTTGGGGCAGCCCGGGAATCAGTGCGGAAGAAAAGTCTCGAACAGTGCGCCCATCTGCCGGTCCAGCCGGCCCCAGCTGCTGAGCAGCTTCATGTCGAAGCGGTAGCTGGCCACGAGATCCGGAGCGAGACGCATGTCGCGCAGGCAGGTTGCAGGAGCATCTTTCGGCATTCTGCAGCGGGCGGCAAAACCGGTTTCAAGCCCCGTGCCGTCATCCTCATAGAACAGCACATCTTCACTGGCGCCCGCCTTTCCGGACATGTCGAGCATGTAGAGGCCCGCCTGTCCGGTCTGCGGCTTTCCCGCGGCAAGGCGGCGCAGAGTGGTGTCCATCCGCTCCATGACGGTCTCGACCTTCCGGGAGGCCATCAGTTCCACACTGATTGGCATTTCTGTGGCAGGCCGGTTGCTCTTGTTGCCGCCGCTGCCTGCATAGCCAGTCATGGACGGCCAGTTGACTTCCAGGGTCAGCCGCTCGTGGAACGATCCTTCCTTGCGCTGCTCCGGTTTGGGCAGCATGTTCATGGGAACTGTCACCCTGCGGTCGCCAAGCCAGAGCGTGACAAGGCGTGCCTCGGCCGTACGCAGCTCCGCCTGCCTGGAGGCGTGTTCAATCCAGCCGCCAAACATCTTCGCGAAATAGGCAAGGGTCAGCAGCACCAGCAGCGTCAGAAACAGGGCGGAATGGAACGGCCGGTAACCTGTTGCCTTGGGAAGGGTGACCGGCATCATGGCCACCACCAGCAGGGTCTATGCCCAAAGCAGCCGTCAGCCTTTCCGTGCCAAAGCAGGACAGATGTTCCAGAACGGTATAGGCAGACCCTCGATGGTTGCTGCATTCGCTTGGTTTCTGTTCCGTTCGTGACCGCCGGAAACCGGCATGCGGTTTGCATTTCCCTTCCTGTCTCCGTGAGAACAGACTCACGTCCCGATGGTTAACAAGAGGTTAATGCCGTGCTTCTTGAACTGCTGCTCGCCGTTTACATGGGCTGCGCCGGCTTCGTTGCAGCGGGCCTGGTTGGAAGCGCTTATCAACTTGTTACCGACTCGCCACCCAGTTTCCAGATCCCGGCACAAAGTGTTGCAGGAATTCTGGGGGTTGTTCTGGTTTGCGTCTTTGCCGGGCCTTTCATCATCATGCGCAATGCGATCCGTGGACGGCGGCTGGAAGGGCGTCCGGTGGGCTGGCTGGTGGCGTCTTCCACCATTGCAGGCATGTGGAGCCTGTGCTCTGGTGTCCTCGTAATGCATTTTGCGCTGGGGCTTGCCAACTCGTGGTGGTGATCCCGGCGTGACAGACCGGGAGGAAAACATGACGCTCTACCGCCTTGAAGACCGTACGCCTGAACTTGCTGCTGACGGAGCCTGCTGGGTGGCGCCAACGGCGGTCCTGATCGGGTCGGTGCGGCTGGAGGAGGGGGCAAGCGTCTGGTTCGGTGCAGTGCTGCGCGGTGATAATGAACTGATCCTCGTGGGCAAGAACAGCAATGTTCAGGACGGCTGTGTGCTGCACACGGACATGGGCTATCCCCTGACCATCGGCGAGGGCTGCACCATCGGCCACAAGGCCATTCTGCATGGCTGCACCATCGGCAGCAATTCTCTCATCGGCATGGGCGCAACGGTGCTGAACGGCGCGAAGATCGGCCGCAATTGCATCGTGGGAGCCAATGCGCTGATTCCCGAAGGCAAGGAAATTCCGGACAATTCGCTGGTGGTGGGCATGCCGGGCCGGGTGGCGCGGACTTTGGATGCGGCTGCCGAAGACGGTCTGCGCAAATCAGCAGCGGGCTACGTGCGCAACTGGCAGAGGTTCAAGGCCGGACTGGCGCCTCTCTGAAATCTGCCCGGTCCGGTGATTGCTGCTGCTTGCTGCGTTCCCCTTAAAAGGCGGGAGCCGGTCTCGCGGGGGCGGACCGGCTCCCTGAACCCGGCCGTGGTTGGGATGGGGAGGGTGGGGACGCGGCCGGGGGTTCTGTCGGGCTCCGGGTTATCCCGGAACACATCCGTATGCGTGTCTCAGTTTCCGATGCTGGCCACGGTGGTGACACGGGTATCGGAAATGCTGGTCCAGGCGGCTGCCGAAGTCGTTGCCTGCCGCTTCACGTAGCGGTATGGCGTCGAATACCAGGGCAGAACGGCCTCGATCTGGTTGTCGAGGATCAGGTCGCCCTGATCCGTGCGGACCGTGAGGACCGCATGACCTTCGTTGTTGATGTCCTTCACCACCGTGATCAGCAGCGCGCTTGCGGGCCAGCCGGCCTTGAGCAGCCGGCGCTGCTTCTCGATCACATATTCCTCGCAGTCGCCAACGCCCTTGTCCGGAAAGGTCCAGTACTCGGGTACGCCGAACTGCTCCATGTCCGTCACGGGACGGATTTCACGGTTCACGGCCGCATTGACCGCCAGCAGATCCTCGAAACGCTCTTCCGAGAGCTTCACGACAACTGGCTTGCTGGTCCGGGCAGAGCAGGCTGCCGGGTTTTCCTTGCAGAAGACCAGATGTCCCTGCGGAGCTGCCGCAGCAGCAGCCATGGCCATATAGCGGCCCGGATTGGCGCTTGCTTCTGTGGCAAACATGGCTGCTGCCAATGCAGCACATGCGATGAATGGTTTCCAGATCTTTGTCTTCATGTCGTCGCCCTCCCCAAGGCTGACGACACCATTGCATCTGCATTTTTATTTGCGTCTAAGTCAGGTCGTTGCTTTTTCCATGATGTTTAGGTGAGTTTTACGAGAGTTTTTTCTTAATTTTATTTGGATTTGATTTGAATATTACATTGATTTGAATAAAATTTTATAGAACATTCTCAAGTTGTTGATTTAAAATTGGATTTTGAAAATTCTGAGCGTTGGAAGGAGGGTAAATGTCTCTCCGGGAGGCAGCTCGCAGGCCGTTTCCACCTCGCGCGGGCAAGGAAAGAAAGCTGAAACCATACGTGGATTTTCTGCCCAGCCGGGCGTATTCGCTCTTCTCTCCGCCTTGCCCCAGGTGCAGCTTAACTCTGCGGCAGGCCGGGAGCGTGAGCCTTGAGCGTGGCTTGGAGGAGAATGGTCCTGCCAAAAAATCCCGGCCTTGGGCCGGGATCTGGTTGCGGTGTCATTCTGAAGGCGCCGCCGGTCTCCGGTGAGTGGACCGGATGTGCCGCGTACTGACATTATGCCGGAGGCGTGCTGCCATCCTCCGGATCGTCCGGCACCATATGCTGCTCGAGCAAGGCCTGATTCTGAATCACGGCGAATTCCAGGGCGATGCCGCCTTCCAGATGGCGGACAACGCGCGCCCGCATTTTCCCGAGGGTGATTTCTGTGCCGATGGGCGGGCGTGCCGGGCAGGAAAGAGCCACGCCGGAGAGAGACACGTCAATGATGCGGCAGGTATAGGCGCTGCCATCAGGCAGAATGATCCGGGTGATCGGGTTCTTCGGCACGAAACGCTCGTGGCGACGGTCTTCCGGCAGGTTCAACTCGTTACGGTTGGCCAGCCAGGTCAGCACATTTGCAATCTTGTCGCGCTTGCGCGGTGTGTTGGCAAGCGCCACGGCAAAGCCGCCGTCGATCTCGCGAGCAATGGTTCCCTCCACCCGGCCAACATGGTCCAGATAGGCAACCACCTTTTCGCCAATACGTCCTGCCACGGGCGTAATGAGTGCCATGCCGCCAGGCGACATGTTGACGACCTGACAGGGATATTCCTGCCGGTTCTCCAGCATGAAGCGGCCAAGGACATTCACCTTCACGCGCTGGTGACGGCGCCTGTCCGTGCCCTTGGCGGGCAGACCGTGGACGGGCCTGGCAGCCTCTGCTGCTGTCATGGATATTGTTTCCCTATCTTGTGCGGGATGAATCTTGTTCTCCACCTGCACGATAGGCGTGGACTATTAACATTGCGTAAGATTGGCCTTAGACCTTTCAGATCTTGCCGCCGTCATAGACTGTCAAATGCCCTACACGTCTTGTCCCTTCCATGGAAGGGGCTGCGAGATGGGCCTGTCCGCCATTGATGATCTGCGGAACTGCCGTGCGGCGCGGGGCAGGGGGCTGACAGGAAGGATGGGCGCTCATCAGGCCAGATCAGCCGCAGGCTGGAAATGGACTGGTTCAAAATGGGATGCAATCCCAGCCAGTAGGGGCGCTCGAAGCTGGCGCTGGCGCCAAGAATGCGGCTGCGGCCCTCGCCCGGCATGTGCAGGGGAAGAAGAAGCATCTCCATCTTCAGAACCTGATTGCGCTCTGTGTGTCCATCCACGCCGATGACCGCTGCCGCTGCGTCCTCTGTGATGGCAGCCATGACGGAGGCGAGGGCTTCGCGGTCCTCATTTCCCCAGCCGCGCAGGAAATTGCGGCCTTTCAGCTCGCGGCAATGGGTGGAGCAAAGACGAGTTCCTGCGAGGCGGTAGCGGTAGGTATCCTGATCGACGGCTTCCAGGATGAAGGTGTCGCCAAGCAAACCGCGAGATCCGGCCCGGGTCGATCTCCGACCGGTTCGGGGCGGTGCGGGTGCCGCGCAGTTCGTCCCAATACTGATAAAGGGTACGGTTGACGCCATGCTTCATTTTGACCGGTCCTTCTGCCACTTTTGCGCTGCTGCGGCATGCGTGTCCTTATCTGGGACAGTTCTCCGCGCCTGCGCTGGTTCTGCCGGTTACAGAGCATTTACTATGCCAAACGCGTCTGCGGGCGAAAAAATCGCTGCCTTTCCTAAAGTTTGAACGGATTTTTAAGGTTACTCCAAGCTTGCGCTTGCCCGGGAATTTGCTTTGGAACAGGCTGAAATCCGCATGTGAGACAAGACCGGCGTTCCAGACCGGAGACTGTGCGGCGCATTTATCCGGGCCTTGCGGCAGGTGCGGGGTCCGGAACAGGTTATGAGGCGCCCGTTGCCGGCAAGGCGGCGGGCGCCTTGTCTTTGCCTTGTCTTTCCTGGGCAGATCCTTAAGTGTCTGAAAATGATCCGGGCATCCTCAATGTCCGCAAGTGAAACAGATGTCAGGATAGAACCGGTCAAAATGAACCAGCCCCAGCCGATTGGCCCCTCCAGTGGCCTGCCGCCGCAAGGCCCGCTTCCGCCGAGGCAGAAGGCCTTTAACATTCCTGCCGTGGTGGCCGTTCTGGCCGGGTTCATGCTGGCGGTCCACCTGATCCGCACGGAGTTTCTGAGTGCGGATGCCAACTACGAGATTCTGGTGCTGTTTGGTTTCTGGCCTGCCCGTTACAGCCCGGAGCTTCTCGGCGCGGGGCTCGTGCCGGGTGGATATGCGGCGGACGTCTGGTCGTTCCTGACCTATGCGTTCCTCCATGGCAGCTGGGCGCATGTGGGCATGAACATGGCCTGGATGATCGCCTTTGCGCCGCCTTTGGCGGTCCGCCTTGGCACAGTCCGTTTCCTTGCCTTGAGCGCAGTCGCGGCGATCGCCGGCGTGCTGGTGCATCTGGCGCTGCATTTCGGCGAGGCGGTGCCGGTGATCGGTGCCTCTGCCGCCGTGTCCGGGCAGATGGCGGCGGTGTTCCGTTTCGCCTTTCAGCCGGGCGGGCCGATGGCCGGCGGCAACCGCAATGATCCGCGCTCCTATGAGCTGCCCGTTGCGCCTTTGCGAGATGTCCTCCTGAATGGCCGCGTCCGCAATCTGTTGATCCTGTGGTTTGGCATCAACCTGCTGTTCGGCGTGGCAGGGGGAGCTTCTCGGTGCCTCCGGGGATATTGCCTGGGAAGCGCATGCGGGCGGCTTTCTTGCCGGGTTCCTGCTGTTCCCCTTTTTCGATCCCGTGCGGCGGATACAATAATGTGACGTAGGTGAAGCACTCCGCCCAATGCAGGGTTTGCATCCGCTGAGCTTTTGAGGGCATGATGAACATCAGGTTACCGCCGGGAGGAACTGGGAGGTAACCGGTGCCACGTCAGCTATCGGGAGAGCGGCATGACAGTAGCTTCGATTCTCAAGACCAAAGGCCGTGACGTGATCACGGCGAGTTCGTCGGCCACGGCCGGAGATATCTGCAAGCTTCTTGCGGAAAAGCGGATTGGCGCGGTGGTGATCACTGATGCGAAGCGGCACATCGAAGGCATCGTTTCAGAGCGTGATATCGTACGTGTTCTCGGTCTGGAAGGGCCGGACGCGCTGAGCAAACCGGTGACGGCCATCATGACCCGCACCGTCATCAGCGCTTCGGAAGGCGATACCGTCAACAGCGTCATGGCGCGAATGAGTGCGGGCCGTTTCCGCCACATGCCTGTCGTGTCCGGCGGCAAGCTGACAGGTCTCATCTCCATCGGCGATGTGGTCAAACACCGGATCGCGCAGGTGGAAGAAGAAGCCGAACAGATGCGCAACTATATCGCCATGGCGTAACAGCTTTGCGTGGCCCCGGCAGGACTGCCGGGGCTGCTGTAACGGTCCGCTCTCTTGCCTCAGGCAGGGAAGAGGCGCGGATGTTCGATCTTGGGGCAACGGTTCATGATCACCGTCAGCCCGGCAGCTTCGGCCTCGGCCGCCGCTTGCGCATGCTCGATGCCAAGCTGCATCCAGATCACTTTCGGGCGGACAGCCAGCGCGAGCGCCTCGTCCACGATGGCGGGCACAGCATCAGAAGCACGGAAAATGTCCACCATGTCCACCGGCACGGGAATGTCCGTCAGGCTGGCATAAACCGTACGGCCCAGCAGTTCCTTGCCCGCGAGCCCCGGATTGACCGGATAGACCTCGTAACCCTGATCAATCAGGAATTCCATCACGTGGTGCACGGGCCGGTCCGCATTGGCGCTGGCGCCGATGATGGCGATGGTCTTCGTCTCGTCCAGGATCTGCCGGATCAGGCTGTCGGGATAAGCTGGTGTCATGGTTACTCTCCGGTCCATTCGGGTTTGCGCTTTTGCAGGAAGGCATTGATGCCTTCCTCCGCGTCGCGGGCCATCATGTTCTCCACCATGACCGATGCCGCATAGTCATAGGCCTCGCCCAGCGGCATTTCGAGCTGGCGGTAGAAGGCCTCCTTGCCGATCTTCAGCGTCAGCGGCGATTTGGAGGCGATGACCTCGGCATATTTCTGCACGACCTGTTCCAGATAGTCGCCGGGAACTATGCGATTAATGAGGCCGAAGGACTTGGCGGTGGAGGCGTCGATGCTTTCCCCCGTCAGGAGCATCTCCATGGCCTGCTTGGGGCTCGCGTTGCGGCTTACTGCCACCATGGGCGTGGAGCAGAACAGGCCGATGTTAACGCCCGGCGTGCAGAAAGTGGCCGTGTCCGTGGCCATTGCCAGATCGCAAGAGGCGACAAGCTGGCAGCCGGCCGCCGTTGCAACGCCCGTCACCACCGCAATCACCGGCTTTGGCAGGCGGACGATCTGCTGCATCAGGTCCGAACACT
The DNA here is from genome assembly GCF_050510895.1 of Pannonibacter phragmitetus. Taxonomy (GTDB): domain Bacteria; phylum Pseudomonadota; class Alphaproteobacteria; order Rhizobiales; family Stappiaceae; genus Pannonibacter; species Pannonibacter phragmitetus_B. The sequence goes on from NZ_JBNINT010000001.1 coordinate 1,302,858, forward strand.
GGCGCATGATGGCTTCATATGTGGCCCGGCCGCGGTCTGCCTCGGCGCGGGCTGCCGTCAGCTCTTTCAGGTCATGGCCGGCGCAGAACACCTTGCCTTCAGCACCCAGCAGGATGACCCGTACCGCAGGATCATTTGCCGCCAGCTCCAGCTCGGCGGAAAGCGCGCCCATCATCGCCCGCGACAGGGCATTCATCTTTTCGGGCTGCTGCAGCACAAGGCGCAGCACGCCATTGTGCAGCAGCTTTCCGATCAGCGGGCGGGGTTCGGCGGCGGCGGCACTATCAGTCTTTTGCATTCTGCTTTCCCGGCATGGTCACGGTTTGGCCGGAGCATACAGCAGCCGGGCCAGCAGGGAAGCAGGCAAAAGGGGCAGCCAGTTGGCGATCTATCAGGGATGGGGCAGGGGGAAGCCGTAGCGGGCGCTGAGGGCTTTCAGGATTTCGTCCTTGTCATTGATGAATTGCGGCGCGCCGCTTGGGGCCACCGGCTCGGATGTCAGCACCAGCACCGGCAGGCTCTGGTTTTCAGGGCCGATCAACGCCACCACTTCTGCCCGCGGGCGCGGCCAGGCGATGCGGCGCACATCCAGCTTCTGGGCCAGATCCGGGAAGGAGGCGAGGATGCCTTCCATCAGGGCGCAGTGCCAGCAATAGAACACGTCACCCGGATAGGCCGGGTCCGTAAAGCCCGGCTTCAGCAGGAAGAGAATGTCTTTCATGATAGCTCCCGTGCCTTGCCCGCAGCGGCAGGCGCGGGCCTCAGTCATTTGGCTGATGCGCCTCCTGGTTGGCAAGGGCTGAGTTTCCGGCAAGAGTGGCCTTGCAAGGAGAAGGGGAAGCCATGCAGCCGGTGATGACTGTGGCCGAGGTGGAGGCGTTTCTGCGGGCCGAATTTCCGCAGATCTATCTGGACGGGCCGCTCTACCGGGTGGAGGAGATCGAGCCGGGGCTTGCTGCCCTGCGCTTCACTGCCAGCGAGCGGCACCTGCGGCCCGGCGGCACAGTGTCAGGCCCTTCGATGATGGCGCTGGCCGATCTTGCCGCCTATGTGGTGATCCTCGCCCATATCGGCCCGGTGGCGCTGGCGGTGACAACGAATCTCAACATCAACTTCCTGAGGAAGCCCGCGCCGGGCGATCTCATCGCCACCTGCCGGATTCTCAAGCTCGGCAAGCGGCTGGCGGTGCTCGATTGCGCCATTTGCGGCGAAGGGGAGGGCGAAATGGCCGCTCACGCCACCGCCACCTACTCGATTCCGCCGCGCTGACGGCCCGGAAACAGCGAAAATTATACGGTAATCAGTTACCGTTTTTATAAGTCTTTGATTTCAATGGTCATTTGATGGTGCGGTTCGAATGTTTCGCCTTGACGCTTTGCTGGCGAACGCGTATCACCCTGCCGGACACACGGCGGTGCTGTGCTTGGCTTCTTGCCTGCCATGCCGCTGTTCTGGTTTCACCGACGATTCACGGATCAGACACATGAAGACCTTCTCTGCCAAGCCGGCTGAGGTCGAGAAAAAGTGGATCTTGATCGACGCTGAAGGCATGGTCGTAGGCCGTCTGGCTGCCTACATCGCCAGCCATCTGCGTGGCAAGCATCTGCCGACCTTTACTCCGCACGTTGACTGTGGCGACAACATCATTGTCGTCAACGCTGACAAGGTGGTGCTGACGGGCCGTAAGTACGAGAACAAGAAGTACTACTGGCACACCGGCCACCCGGGCGGCATCAAGGAGCGTACTGCACGCGCCATCATCGAAGGCCGTTTCCCCGAGCGCGTGCTCGAGAAGGCTGTCGAGCGCATGATGCCGGGCGGCCCGCTCTCCCGCCGCCAGCTCAAGAACCTCAAGGTTTACGCTGGCCCGACCCACCCGCATGAAGCTCAGACGCCGGTCACCGTCGACGTCAAGAGCCTCAACGAAAAGAACGCGAAGAGGGCTTGAGCATGGCTGAGCTGCAATCCCTGGACCAGCTGAAGGGCGCCGTCTCGGCAGCCGTCGAAGCTCCGGTTCATGTCCAGAAGCTGGACGCCCATGGCCGCGCCTATGCCACCGGCAAGCGCAAGGACGCGATTGCCCGCGTCTGGGTCAAGCCGGGCACCGGCAAGATCACCGTCAACGGCAAGGACTACACGGCATACTTCGCCCGTCCGGTCCTGCAGATGATCCTGCGTCAGCCGATCCTGCTGACCAACCGCGATGGCCAGTATGACATCGTTGCCACCGTCACCGGTGGCGGCCTGTCCGGCCAGGCCGGCGCTCTGCGTCATGGCATCTCCAAGGCCCTGACCCATTACGAGCCGGAACTGCGCGGCATCCTCAAGAAGGAAGGCTTCATCACCCGCGACAGCCGCGTGGTCGAGCGCAAGAAGTACGGCCGCGCCAAGGCCCGCCGTTCCTTCCAGTTCTCCAAGCGCTGATCCTTCAGCCGCTTGCAAGAGCAACAAAGAACCCGCTGGTGCGAACCGGCGGGTTTTTTGTTTTTTTGGGGGGGCTGCTGGAATATATGTTGCAAACGGATCAGAATATATATGAAGAGCAACGAACGGCCCACGCTGATCTAATTGCGCCAAGGTTGTCTAAGCGCAGGGATCGTGGACGGCCTTCAAAGGCTTGACTCTAGCTCTTCTCCGAGCGGGCAGCATCTGGTACAGATTTTTGATAAAATGAAATCGGAAAACCATAGCATGGAAATTATTCGAGGATCAGCGAAAAAACCTGTTTCTGCGGAACGCCTTATTCATTTGGTGGAGGAAAAGTTCCAGAACGCCGAAGGTACATTATATATCGGCTACCCGATCCTCTCAACGATTGATGAAGCAGTATCAGTGGATGCACTGATGATTTCTCCAGAGCATGGTGTTGTTGCCATTCAGCTTATTGAAGGTCGTGATGCAGGTAACTACGTAGAAGTGCAGGATGAGATTGCGAACCTGTTAGAGTCGAAGTTCCTACTGAATAAAAACCTAAGAAAAGCAAGAAATCTACTTGTGCAGATTTCAACTCTATCTTTTGCGCCGTTGCTGAGTGCTCATAAGAACAATGAGGGATATCTCATTTCAAATGAGGCGACTTTTGCTGATGATGTAAGACAGATCAAATGGAATAATCCAGAACTGTACGCCGCGGTTCTATCTGTGATACAGTCAATTTCCAGCATCCGAAGAAATCGTCGCCGTAGATCGCTATCTCGTAGTGAGTCTCATGGTGCTGCTTTGCAGTCCTTAGAAGAATCTATCGCAAATCTTGATCAGCGTCAAAGTAAAGCGGTCATTGAGACTGTGAGAGGTGTGCAGCGTATTAGGGGGCTTGCAGGTTCTGGTAAGACCATCATTCTTGCATTAAAGGCTGCCTATCTTCACTCTCAGAACCCTGAATGGAAGATTGCTGTTACATTTAACACGCGCTCTCTGAAGGATCAGTTTAATCGATTGATCGAGACGTTTGTTGTTGAGCAAACTGGCGAACGGCCGAATGAAAATATAAAAGTGTTAAATGCTTGGGGGCTCCAGGTGGTGAAAATAGAACCGGTGTATATCATCAGTTTTGTTTGGCTAACGGTGTAGAGTATTGGGACTTTCAGGATGCTCGATCCAAGTTTGGGTACGACAACGCATTTAAAGGGGTGACCGAATTAGCGCTAGCGGCAGTTAGTCAACCTAAAGTTTTATTTGATGCCATCCTTATTGATGAGGCTCAAGACTTTGATCCAGCGTTCTTACGCTTGTGTTATCACTCGTTAAATGAGGATAAGCGCCTTGTTTACGCTTATGATGAGCTGCAATCTCTGACCGATTCTAGTCTTCCACCTCCGGAAGAACTCTTCGGTACAGATGCGAACGGCAATCACTATGTTAGCTTTAGTGGCGAGGATCCAAGTCAAGACATTATTCTCGAGAAGTGCTATAGAAATTCTCGACCGTTGTTGGCTACTGCGCATGCCTTAGGGTTTGGTATATATCGAAATCCAGATCCCAAGTTGGGGACTGGCCTTACGCAAATGTTTGATAGATCTGATCTATGGGGTGAAGTAGGATACAAGGTGGTTGAAGGAGCTCTTGCTGATAATCAGCTTGTGACACTGTCCCGTACGCAGACTTCTAGTCCCTCCTTCTTGGAGGATCCTGGTAAGGTTGCTGAGTTGATCCAGTTTAAAACATTTAGCGACTCGCTTGAGCAGGCGAATTGGATTGCATCAAGTATCGAGACAAATCTCAAGGATGATGAGCTTCGGCCGGAGGATATCATAGTTATCAATCCTGATCCGAAATCTACTCAGAAACAGGTTGGGATTATTCGGAAGATATTGTTCGATCGTGGAATACTATCGCATTTGGCCGGAGTAGATACTTCATCAGACGTGTTTTTCAAAGCAGAAGAGGGGTCAGTTGCCTTCACGGGTATATTTCGAGCGAAAGGCAACGAGGCTGGGATGGTCTACGTAATGAATGCTCAGGATTGTTACCAATCTTTGGGTGAAATTGGTAGGGTGCGAAATAGACTCTTTACCGCTATCACTCGAAGCAAGGCGTGGGTTCGAGTGGTGGGGCACGGCCCTGATATGGTTGCGCTTGAGGAGGAGTTTAATAGGGTGAAGAATAATGATTTTAAGTTAAAATTTATATATCCTGACGAGGCTCTTAGGAAGCGTTTGCGTGTTGTGAATCGAGATATGTCGGCTGAGGAGCAAAAACGTGTCCAGAATGCGCAAAAAACTGTCACTACGCTTGTTCGTGAGTTAACCGAGGGGGCGGTTCAAATTGAAGATCTGCCGGAGGATGTCATTGAGAACCTTCGTAAGTTGCTAGGTGGCAACTGAACATGGCGACACTTGATGAGATTAGAAGAGAGATAATCTACCTGACCGGTGCGATGATTGAGGTCGGATTAAGTATCGATCAAAATTTCCCTTCAGAGAAAATATTTGCCGGGGAGAACGGCGGGATAAAGGAGCTTACGGTTCCAAGGGCAGATGAGATATCTGTAGCGTTAAAAAGACGCCCTTACGCTGAGACCTACGCAGTTCTTAAGGAGAGTCGCGCCTACAATATGAGGTTAATTGATGGTGCTTTAATTCAAATGAGGTACCGATTTGATGACTTTAATCTTATCAAGCATGTTCTAGCATTTTATCCATCACCCGATCTTCTTGAGTATCAAAATGATCCGGAGCTCTATGAAGCAGAAATATTATATGCTGACGTTATTCACAAGGATGTTGTAACTACTCCAATCAGATTCGACTTTGACGAGAGTGCGTTTCAAGAGGTTATTCATCCGAAATCTCATTTTACAATTGGGCAATATAAAAACTGTCGGATCCCTGTTTTGACTGCGATGACGCCATTCCGTTTTATTAATTTTATTCTGCGAGCGTTTTATAACAGCCCATACAGAGAGTTTTGCTCAGGATGGAAAGGTAGTGCTGCGGACTTTCCGCCTTCCGCCACAGATCTTGAAAGAGCCGACTTACACTTATCCTTTAGCTGACCGAGTCGGCTCAGTGGCGTTTTGAAGCTTTGCGGGTTAAGTGGTAGTGGCGCCCCCTTCATCCCCACCCCCGCCACATAGGTCTCCACCACGGCCCGGTCATCGCCCAGGGTCTGCAGGATGAAGAGTTCATCCGCCAGGGAGCGAGCGGTTTCGGCGCGCAGGGCCATTTCGGGGGTGGCGGCGGGGTTGAGGATGATGATGTCGGCTTCCGTGCCGGGTTCCAGCGTGCCAATCCTGTCTGCGAGGGACAGGCTTTCGGCGTTGCCGCGGGTGGCCCAGTAGAAGGTCTCGAAAGGGTGGAGGCGCTGGCGCTGGAGTTGCAGCACCTTGTAGCCCTCGTCCAGTGTGCGCAGCATGGAATAGGACGTGCCGCCGCCGATATCCGTGGCGATGGCGGTGCGCACGCCTGCGCTGTCCATGCGGGCCTTGTCGAACAGCCCGCTGCCGAGGAAGAGGTTTGACGTGGGGCAGAACACGGCGACCGAGCCCGTCTCCCGCATCACGGCCAGCTCCCGGTCATTCATGTGGATGCAGTGGCCGAGCAGGGTTTTCTGGCTCAGAAGGCCGTAGCGCTCGTAGATGGCGAGATAATCCGCATCCTGCGGGTAGAGCTCCAGCGTGTAGCTGATTTCGTTGAGGTTTTCGTTGATGTGGGTCTGCAGGTGGCAGTCCGGAAATTCGCGCAGGAGCGTGCCGGCCGCCTCCAGCTGCTCCGGCGTGGAGGTGATGGCAAAGCGCGGGGTGATGACGTAAAGCGCGCGGCCCCGCCCGTGCCATTTTTCTAAAAGGGCGCGGCTGTCGTCATAGGCGCTCTGGGCCGTGTCGCACAGGGCGGCAGGGGCGTTGCGGTCCATCATCGTCTTGCCGCCCAGCATGCGCATGCCGCGCCGCTCCGCCTCCTCGAAATAGGCCTCGACCGAATTGGGGTGGCTGGAGCAATAGGCGACCGCCGTGGTGGTGCCGTGGGCGATGAGCGTGTCGTAGAAGGTGCTGGCGATGCGCGCGCCATGGGCCTTGTCGGCAAAGCGCTGTTCGGCGGGGAACGTGTAGTCGTTCAGCCAGTCCAGCAGTTGGTCCGCCCAGGAGGCGATCACCTGCGCCTGCGGGAAATGCAGATGCGTGTCGATGAAGCCCGGCAGGATCAGGTGCGGGCGGTGGTCGGTGACGGGCGTTCCCTCCGGCGCTTTTGCCGCAATATCGGCGTAGTCGCCCGCAGCGGTGATCAGCCCGTTCTCAATTAGCAGCCCGCCATCCTCATGCACCGCCAGCGCCCCCTCATCGCCCGCACCCATGGGCCGGCGCAGAAACGATACGGTACGGCCGCGCAGCAGCTTTGTGAGGGACTGAGGCAAGGGTCTGATCTCCATGTGAGCGGGCAGCAAGAACGGATTAGGCAACCAGCCGCCAAACCCTTCCTTTCTAATGAGGGGCAGGGGGCGGCACAAGGGCGGGGCAGATTGTCAGAGAGCTAAGATGAACAAGCAAAAGCCTCGCAATCTCTGATGGTTGTTGTTGACATGGCAATTGATGCGTTTGTACATTTTTATTTGACAAATAATGGGGGGATACATGACTTTTGAAGACGCTATCAAGGACGTTGCCCGCAGGTCGCTTCAAAGCGTTGAAGTTGCCGAAACGGAAGAGGCAACAAAAATGGCCGTTATCGTTCCTTTTATTCGGGCGCTCGGCTATGATGTTTTTGATCTTTCTCAAGTTGTTCCGGAGTTTTCAGCTGATGTTGGCATCAAGAAGGGTGAAAAAGTCGATTTTGCCTTGAAGATTGATGGAAAGGTGACGGTCCTTGTTGAAGCTAAGCCACTTTCCGTGAATCTAGGAAATGCTCAGTACAGTCAGTTGTATCGTTACTTTGCAGTCACGGATGCAAGGTTGGCGATCCTGACCAATGGACGTGAAGCTTGGTTCTTCTCAGATATCGACGAGAAGAACAAAATGGATAAGAATCCATTTTTTAAGTTCAATTTTGGTAACTATGATAAGTTTCAATTGGAGAGCTTGCAGAAATTTCATAGAAGTTCTTTTGATCTTGATGCCGTTTTGTCGACGGCTTCCGTGCTGAGATATTCTGATCTTGCAGTGAGATATCTTCGGAACCAGCTTCATGAGCCTGATGAAAACTTTGTGAGATTTATCGGTAAGGAAATTTACGAGGGTAGTTTGACAAAAAGTGTTGTCGAGCAGCTTAAACCTTCGATCCGTGCTGCACTTGAGAGTATTGTCAGAAGCGAAATCTCTGAAAAGCTTGGCGTTGCATTTCAATCCGCCCCAAGAGTTGAAGCGCCAGTGTCAGTTCAGTCGCCTGATAATACGACTGAAGCGGACATCGTCACAACTGAAGAGGAAATTCAAGCCTTCATGATTGTTAGGGCGATCTGTGCGCAAATTGCTGATGTTGATCGTGTATTTATGCGTGATGCAAAAAGCTATTGTAGCGTTATATTCGATGATAACAACAGGAAGCCTGTCTGCCGTTTCTGGTTCAATGCAAAGAGCGTTCGTTACATAGGGTTGTTTGATAAAGATAAGAATGAGACAAAGCACGAGATCTCGAGTTTGTCTCAGATATACTCCCTATCTTCACAAATCAGGGAAACAGTTTCATCCTATTTGTAACTGGCGGGTATTCAGGTAAAGAGGCTTGGTGTTTCTGACTTTCCCGGAGTTCCCATGTCTTTCAAGCGTCCCCGTCCTACCGATAATGCGGTGTTCGGCAAGAGCGTGACCGGCGGCTCGCATGAGCCCACTTATGGCGGTGTGCTGTCCTTCATGCGCCGGCGTTATAGCCGCGATCTTGCGGGCGTGGATGCCGCGGTTCTAGGCATTCCCTTTGATGCTTCGGTGTCCAATCGTCCCGGCGCCCGCTTTGGCCCGCAGGGCGTGCGCCGTGCTTCGGCGATATTTGATGGCGATCCGCAGTATCCGTTCCACGCCGACCCGTTCGAGGGGCTGGCCGTGGTGGACTACGGCGACGTGTCGTTCGATTATGGCCGCAACGCCGAAATCCCGGCCTGTATCGAGGCACAGGCGCGCGAGATTCTGGATCAGGACGTGCATCTCTTCTCCATTGGCGGCGACCACTTCGTCACGCTGCCGCTGCTTCGGGCCCATGTGGCCAAGCATGGGCCTCTGGCGCTGGTGCAGTTCGACGCCCATCAGGACACCTGGCCGGATGATGGCGGGCGCATAGATCACGGCACCATTACGGGCCGCGCCGTGCGCGAGGGGCTGATTGACCCCGAAAAGTCGATCCAGATCGGCATCCGCACTCATGCGCCGGAAACTTGCGGCCTTGAGATCCTGTATGGAGAGGAGGTCGAGCTTCTCGGCGTCAATGGTGTGGTGGAGATGATCCGGGACCGCGTGGGCGATGCAAAGGCCTACATGACCTTTGATATCGACTGTCTGGACCCCGCCTTTGCGCCCGGCACGGGCACGCCGGTGGCGGGCGGGCTCACCTCCCGCGAGGCGCTGATGATCCTGCGCCGCCTCGGGCCGCTGAATTTCGTCGGCGGTGACGTGGTGGAAGTGGCGCCTGCCTATGACCACGCCGACATCACATCCATCGCAGGCGCCAGCGTGGCCCAGCATTATCTCGGGCTGCTTGCCGAAAAGAAGCGGCAGGGGTGAGGTGATGCTGTTGCCCTGCGCTTGTGCGTTTAAGGCTGGGGCGGGGCGGAGAATGTACTTGCGCAGATGGAGGCGCCAGGGTGCCGCATATCCGGCGTCACCCCGGGCGTAGCGAAGCGCAGACCCGGGGACCCTCGTTTGCAGAGTAGTGACGTGAACCGCAGAAGGCACCACGGGCACTTGAGGTCTACTAGTACCAACTCTCGATGAGTTTGACTTATCGAGAGTTGGTCAAGCCTGTGCGGCGCGTGAGCAATTTCATGCCGTGATGCGTCAGCATTTCTCTGCGAGCGAGTGGGCCCCGGCTGAAAAGGCCGGGGCGACGCTGCGGTGCGGGGGAGCACCGTGGCGAAAGCCCCTGATCGCGCAGCTCTCAGCCGTGCTTGCGGTTGAACAGGCCGGAGGGGCTGCTGTTGTCGTTCTGCGGGGTCATGGACCAGGCCTTGTACAGCGGGTGGTGGTCTTTCATCCGCTCGTAAAGCTTCGTCATCTGATGCAGGAAGGCCATTTTCCCGGCATAGGTGAGGGCGCCGCCGCCAAGTGTTGGCGCCAGCATGTTCTCGGCAGCTCCCCAAATGGCCATGACGAAGCCCACTCCCGCAGCAAGGGACAGGGCAAGGGCGGTGCGGGAGATTTCCGGCGGGATCGGCACAAACATGCGGTTCAGCCAGATCCGCTCGCCAAACGTGGCACGCACGTGCCAGCGGTCCTTCCGGCGGGGCGGGGGAAACAGGCGCGGGTTGAGCCAAAGCCAGATGAGCACGAGCCCTGTGGCAGCCAGGGCGCCGGGCAGGCCAATGATGCTGTGGCTCCATACGGCGAGCAGCAGCAGTGGCAGGGTGGCAAAGCGGGTCCACACACTCCAGCCGCTGGCGTGGCGCTGCCAGACCTTCGCATTCATGCCAAGCCAGCGGATCTGCCCGGCCGGCATGACGGCGGGACGGATGCGTGCGTGCCCGGTTTGGGGCCTCAATTGCCTTGCGTTTTCCATCGTCTTGACGGCGTGCCCCGAAACCGCTCCCTTGCCGCTGCCGCACCCATTGCACGGCAGCAATCCGGTTCTCCGGATCAGGCTTTTATCTTAACGTAAGTTCCGGGTGCGTCACCCAGGATTTTCACGCGGTTGGCGCCCGGCTTGCGGGCCTTCACCGTGCTGGCGTCCTGCTGGCGCAGCCAGGCATCCCAATGCGGCCACCAGGAGCCGGGATGTTCCACCGCCGTCTTCAGCCAGTCCTCGTAAGACCCTTCCGGCTTGCCGCCTGTCCAGTACTGGTACTTGCCGCGGGCGGGCGGGTTGACGACGCCTGCGATATGGCCCGAGCCGGAGAGGATATAGTCCACCGGCCCACCGAAGCAGGACGAGCCCTTGAACACCGAATGCGGCGGGGCGATGTGATCTTCCTTGGTGGCAAGGTTGTAGATCGGGATCTTGACCTTCTTAAGGTCCAGCTTCTGGCCGCCGATCTCCATCTTGCCCTTGGAGAGGTTGTTCTCCAGATAGCAGTTGCGCAGGTAGAAGGAGTGGTTCGCCGCTGGCATGCGGGTGGAATCGGAGTTCCAGAACAAAAGGTCGAAGGGGAAGGGCTCCTTGCCGCGCAGGTAGTTGTTGACCACATAGGGCCAGATCAGATCATTGGAGCGCAGCATGTTGAAGGCGGAGGCCATTTTGGAGCCGTCCAGATAGCCGCGTTCAGCCATCCGCTTTTCCAGAATGGCGATCTGTTCCTCGTCCACGAAAACCTTCAGATCACCGGCATAGGTGAAGTCCACCTGCGTGGTGAAGAAGGTGGCCGAGGCGATCCGGTCATCACCGGTGGCGGCCATATAGGCCAGCGTCACAGCCAGAAGTGTTCCGCCGACGCAATAGCCAATGGCATTGACCTTGGTTTCCTTCGTGGTTTTTGCGATCACATCGAGCGTGCTCAAAATGCCTTCGCGCATGTAATGCTCGAAGCTCTTCTGCGCCTGATGCTCATCCGGGTTGATCCACGAGATGACAAAGACCGTGTGCCCCTGGTCCACAGCCCACTTGATGTAGGATTTCTCCGGCGTCAGGTCGAGAATGTAGAACTTGTTGATCCAGGGCGGCACGATCAGCAGCGGGCGCTTCAGCACGGTTTCCGTGGCCGGATCGTACTGGATCACCTCGCACACATCATTGCGGGCGATGACCTTGCCCGGCGTGAGGGCCAGGTTCTTGCCGAGGGCGAACTTGCTGGCATCCGTCTGGCGGATCTTGATGTCGCCGTGCCCCGCCTTGATGTCTTCGGCCAGAAACTCCATCCCGCGTGCAAGGTTCTCGCCGTTGGAGGCCAGTGTTTCCTTCAGCAGTGCCGGGTTTGTCAGCACAAAATTGGACGGCGACAGCGCGTTGGACAGCTGCTGAACGTAGAAGTCTGCCTTGTGCTTCGTGTGTTCATCCAGCCCCTCGGCCTCATTCACCATGGACTGAGCCCAGTTGCTGGTGATCAGATAGAGTTGCTTGAGGAAATCGAAGAATTGGTTCTCGTTCCAGTCCGGGTCCTCAAAGCGCTTGTCGCGTGGAGGGGGCGTTGCGGCAGGCTGGGAGGGCTCACCCATCATGCGCTTTAGGGAGGAGTTCCAGAGATTGATGTATCCGCCCCACAGGCGGGACTGGGCGTCGATGGCGCGCTGGGGGTCGGACATCCAATACTCGCCGACCTGCGCCAGCGTCTTGACGACAGACGTCAGCTCATCCGGTGCCTGGGAGGAGGCTTCCCCTTTTCGCGGGGTTCCAGATAGGCGGCGAGTGCCTTGCCGCCGTTTTCCATCATCTTCGCCAGATTATGCGCAAAGGCTTCCGGATTATTGACGATGTACTGCATGACCGGATTGTTCTGTTCGTCTGCGTTCCGGCGGTCATCTGCCATGTCAGGGTTCCCCTCCCTCTCGGACTGCTTTTTCTGGCGCACTTTGCGCGCCTTGGCTTTCTGCACTGCCAAGCGCGTTGATTATCAATCTTGCCGTTCCGATTTATGACATGGAATGGACCAAGGGCGAATGCCGATTTCAAGCATAATCAACTGATGCTGGCGGGAAATCCGAAAAACACCGGATTGGCGAGTGACCGGAGGCCGTTCACAAGGTTATAAGCGGCCAGATGTTTTGCGCGCTGGTCCTGGTGTCCCGCGCTTTGCGGAGGTTTGAGACGGTGAGAGCGATTGCGGCTTTGGGTGTGGTGATGCTGTTGGGCGGCTGCGCGAGCGAGCCGGATACGTCTGTCTTCAGCATGGTAAGTGCCCCCATCACGGGAAAGCGCCCGCAGACCTCCCTGCCGCCGCTGCCCCCACCATTGCGCAGGATGGCGAAGAGGTTTCCGGCGTGCTGGATGATCAGGCACGCGAGGCGAGATCTGGAACGTCTGAAGACATTGACCGAGGCTAGGGCGGCGGCGCAGGGCGCTGGCGGCGCTTCTGCTTCTGCAGAAGAACTCGCGCGGCTGCGCGACGCGCATGGCAAGGCGGCGCTTCAGGAAATCGAAGGGCAGTAAACAGGAAAGTTCAGGTGTGCTGGTGCATCACGCCTTTTAAAGGTTGAGGCGCCCGGCAGGGCTGACCGGCTGGCGATGACTCCGGCTGAAGATTGGTGGCTGACGAAGTGTTATGAGCCATCAAAAAACACGGTGCAGGCCCTTGAAGGTGCGTGCGCAACTGAAATGGTGCTGATAAGAAGAGCGCCACACAGAAAACGGTGACATCTGTCCCCCTTCTGCGCCTGACCAGGTGGTCAGCGAATCCGGCGGAAAATGGCCGCCGGATGTGTTCGGCTAGCAGCAAAAGGAACGCGAGGCCCGCGCCATGGAAGAGTTTCACAAGACCCGCAGACTGCCCCCTTATGTCTTCGAGCAGGTCAACAAGCTCAAGGCGGCGGCACGAGCGCAGGGCGCGGACATCATCGACCTTGGCATGGGCAACCCGGATCTGCCGACGCCCCCGCATATCGTCGAGAAGCTGACCGAAGTGGTGCAGGACCCGCGCACCCACCGTTATTCCGCCTCCAAGGGTATCACCGGCCTGCGCAAGGCTCAGGCGGCTTATTACGAGCGCCGATTCGGCGTGAAGCTGAACCCCAACACCCAGGTGGTGGCGACGCTCGGCTCCAAGGAAGGCTTTGCCAACATGGCGCAGGCGATCACCGCGCCCGGCGATGTGGTGCTGAGCCCCAATCCCAGCTACCCTATCCACACTTTCGGCTTCCTGATGGCCGGTGCCGCGATCCGCGCGATTCCCGCCGAACCGGGACCGGAAGTCTTCCACGCGCTGGAGCGTGCGGTCATTCACTCGGTGCCCAAGCCGATTGCGGTGATCATGTGCTATCCGGCGAACCCGACCGCCTATGTGGCGGATCTGGAGTTCTACAAGGATGTGGTGGCCTTCGCGCGCAAGCACGACATCTTCATCCTGTCGGATCTGGCTTATTCCGAGATCTATTTTGGTGACACACCGCCGCCTTCCATGCTTCAGGTGCCAGGCGCCATTGAGGTGACGGCGGAGTTTACCTCTCTGTCCAAGACCTTCTCGATGCCGGGCTGGCGCGTCGGCTTCGCTGTCGGCAACGAACGGCTTCTGGCGGCGCTTGCCCGCGTCAAGTCCTACCTCGACTATGGCGCCTTCACGCCGATTCAGGTGGCGGCAACCGCTGCGCTCAACGGGCCGGAAGACTGCATTGTCGAAATGCGCAACACCTACAAGCGCCGCCGCGACGTGCTGGTGGAAAGCTTTGGCCGCGCCGGCTGGAATATTCCGGCTCCCGAGGCCAGCATGTTTGCCTGGGCTCCGATCCCGGAGAAGTTCCGGTCGCTGGGCAGCCTGGAGTTCTCCAAACTGCTGCTGGAAAAGGCGGAGATCGCCGTCGCGCCGGGCATCGGCTTTGGTGAGTACGGTGACGAGTATGTGCGCATCGGCCTTGTCGAAAACGAGAAGCGCCTGCGTCAGGCTGCGCGCAACCTCCGCCGCTTCCTTGAAACGGCAGATGAAACGTTGCACAACGTCGTGCCGGTCAGCGCTGCGCGCTGACCTTCTCACTGGCCGGGAGCTCCCGGCACCCGGACTAAACCGGCTGGCGCCCCGAGGCGGGCGCTGGCCATCATCAACCGGAACATATCGTCAATGGCTTCAGCTTTGAGACTTGGTGTCGCGGGATTGGGAACGGTCGGAGCTTCGCTCATCCGTCTCCTGTCCAAGAATGGGGATGCATTGGCCCGCAAGTGCGGGCGTCCCGTTGTCCTGACTGCGGTGACCGCAAGGGACAAGACTCGTGACCGCGGCCTCGATCTCACTGGCGTCACCTGGTTTGATGATGCTGCCGAGATGGCGCGCTCTGCTGATGTGGATGTGGTGGTAGAACTGATCGGCGGCGCGTCCGGTGCTGCCGAAGCCTGCGTCCGTGCAGCACTCACCTCCGGCAAGCATGTGATCACCGCCAACAAGGCGCTGCTGGCAGCCCATGGCGTGGAACTGGCCGAGATCGCCGAGAAGGCTGGGGTTTCGCTCAACTACGAAGCGGCGGTTGCTGGCGGTATTCCCATCGTCAAAACGCTGCGCGAGGCAATGGCAGGCAACTCCGTCACCCGCGTCTATGGCATTCTCAACGGCACCTGCAACTACATCCTGACCCGGATGGAGCGCGAGGGCCTGTCCTTTGCCGAGTGCCTGGCCGATGCGCAGCGCCTTGGTTATGCGGAAGCTGACCCCACCTTCGACATTGAAGGCAACGACACGGCGCACAAGCTGGCGCTGCTGACGAGCCTTGCCTTCGGCTGCAAGATCAGCGCCGACGACATCTATCTGGAAGGCATCAGCTCCATCACCACTGCCGACATCAAGGCAGCTGACGAGCTGGGCTACCGCATCAAGCTTCTGGGCGTGGCTCAGGTGACCGAAAGCGGCATCGAGCAGCGTGTCCACCCCACCATGGTGCCGAAGACCTCTGCCATCGCCCGCATCGACGGCGTGCTGAATGCCGTTGCGGTTGACGGCGATTTTGTCGGCGGCGTGGTGCTGGTTGGTCCCGGTGCTGGTGGCAATGCCACGGCATCCTCTGTTGCCTCGGATATCGCCGACATCGCCCGCGGCGACATTGCTCCGGCGCTTGGCGCGCCGAGCGATGTGCTGACCGACTACCAGCGTGCCGGCATGCGCAAGCACGAAGGCGGGTACTACATCCGGCTGTCAGTCTTCGACCGTCCGGGCGCCTTTGCCACGATAGCGCGTTGCATGGCCGACGCCGAGATTTCGCTGGAGTCCATCGTTCAGCGCCGCCGCCGTGCGCCGGGCAGTGGCCTTGACGGTGCCGAAACCGGGGTGCATGAGGCTCAGCCTGTCATATTGATCACGTATGAGACCTCCGAGACGGCTGTCCGTCAGGCGCTGGAGGCCATCGAGGCCAAGGGTGTCGTCGCGGACCGGCCGCAGATGATCCGTATCGAGAAACTGTCTTAAGCCCATCCCGTGCGGATGGTCCCATTCATGTGTTCAGGGGATTGCAATGCCGAAGAAAGAAACCGCAGCCTCAAGCTCGCTTGACCGTATTCTGACGCTGGAGCTGGCGCGCGTGACCGAGCGTGCTGCCGTTGCCGCCGCCCGCCTGCGTGGCCACGGCGACGAAATGGCTGCCGACCAGGCCGCCGTGGACGCCATGCGCCGCGAGCTGAACAACCTGCCGATCGACGGCACGGTGGTGATCGGCGAGGGTGAGCGCGACGAAGCACCGATGCTCTACATCGGCGAGGAAGTCGGCACCAAGCAGGGCCCGAAGGTGGATATCGCCCTCGACCCGCTGGAAGGCACCACCATCTGCGCCAAGAACCTGCCGAATTCGCTGGCCGTGATCGCGCTGGCCCCTGCTGGCGGCCTGCTGAACGCACCGGACAGCTACATGGAAAAGCTGGCCATCGGGCCCGGCTATCCGGCCGGCATCATCGACCTTGATGCCCCGATTGCCGAGAACCTTGCCAATGTGGCAAAGGCTAAGGGCGTGAAGATCTCCGAAATCACCGCCTGTGTGCTTGACCGTCCGCGTCATGCCCGCCTGATCGAGGACATCCGCGCGACCGGTGCCGCCATCCGCCTGATCGGCGACGGCGACGTGGCCGGTGTGATTCACACCACCGACCCGGAAGAGACCGGCATCGACATCTATGCAGGTATCGGCGGTGCGCCGGAAGGCGTGCTGGCTGCTGCTGCCCTGCGCTGCATCGGTGGCCAGATGCAGGGCCGCCTCGTCATCACCCGTGACGAGCAGGTGGAACGCGCCCACCGGATGGGCATTTCCGACATCAAGCGCAAGTATCAGCTTGAGGAAATGGCCTGCGGCGACGTGCTGTTCGCAGCCACCGGCGTGACCGATGGCAACTTCCTGCAGGGCGTGCGCTTCGGCCGTGAGCGCATCACCACCCACACGGTGGTCATGCGCTCTTCGACGGGCACCGTGCGTTACATCAAGGCCCAGCACACCCAGGTTGAAAAGTTTCACCTGGACTGATCTGGAGGGCAGGGCGTGACAGGTGCCGGACCTATTGCAGGTGCCGCTTCCGAAACCGGGCGCACCGTGCTGGGCGTGACACGTTCTGCAAACGGACAGATCTGGCGTGAGCGACTGACACAGGCGCAGTCGCTCACCGCCCTTGCCATGTCGCAGCGTTTCGGCCTTGCCGATGTGATTGCCCGCGTCATGGCGGCCCGCGATGTGGCGCTGGAGGAGGCGGAAGCCTTTCTCGACCCGACGCTCAAGGGCCTGATGCCGGATCCTTCCAGCCTCGTCCACATGGATCAGGCGGTGGCGCGGGTGGCCGATGCTGTCCAGGCCGGCACCCGGATTGCGATCTTCGGCGATTACGACGTGGATGGTGCCACGTCTTCCGCGCTGCTCTCCCGCTATCTGGCCGAGGTGGGGCAGGAAGCGGTGATTCATATTCCTGACCGCATCATCGAGGGCTACGGCCCCAATGGCCCGGCCATCGAGGCGCTGCACCACGATGGTGCACGGCTGCTGGTGACTGTTGATTGCGGCAGCACCTCCTTCGAGGCTTTCGAAACGGCGGCCCGGCTGGGACTGGACGTGGTGGTGATCGACCATCACCAGTGCGGCGTGGAGCTGCCGCAGGTGCGCGCGCTCGTGAACCCGAACCGGCAGGATGACCTGTCGGGGCAGGGGCATCTGGCGGCCGTTGGCGTCACGTTCCTGTTTCTCGTCGGCCTCAATCGTGAACTGCGGCGGCGTGGTGCCTTTGCAGGACGCCGGGAGCCGGACCTGCTGGCGCTGCTCGATCTCGTTGCACTTGGAACGGTCTGCGATGTGGTGCCGCTCAAGGGGCTGAACAGGGCCTATGTCACCAAGGGCCTCATTTCCATGCATGCCCGTTCCAACCCCGGCCTTGCGGCGCTGGCTGATGTGGCGCGTGTGGGCGGCAAGCCGTCCTCCTATCATCTGGGATTTCTGCTGGGGCCGCGCATCAACGCGGGCGGGCGCATTGGCGATGCCGCCCTCGGGGCGCGGCTTCTGACCACGCGTGACAGCGCGCAGGCCCGTGCCATTGCCGAGCAACTGGACCGGCTCAATGCGGAGCGGCAGGCGATGGAAGCGGTGATGCTGGAGGAGGGCGATGCACAGGCCGTCATCCGCATCCAGTCGGAAGACCCTGCGGTGCTGCTGACGGGTTCCGATGGCTGGCATCCGGGTATTGTCGGGCTGATCGCATCCCGCCTCAAGGAGAGCCACCGCCGCCCGGCCTTTGCCATCGCCTATGATGCCAGCGGCAAGGGTACAGGCTCGGGCCGCTCTATCCCCGGTGTCGATCTTGGCAGAGCGGTTCGCAAGGCGGTGGAGGAAGGGCTGCTGGAAAAGGGCGGCGGACACGCGATGGCTGCCGGCCTCACCGTCCGGCGCGAGCGGGAAGGGAGCTGACAGCCTTCTTCAATGAAATGCTGCGCGAGGACGTTGAAATTGCCAGCGCCAGCCGCGAGCTGAAGGTGGATGCAGCGCTGACGGCGGGTGGTGCCACGATCGAGCTTCTGAACAAGCTGGAATTGGCCGGGCCCTTCGGCGCAGGCCATCCGGAGCCGGTTTTTGCCTTCCCGTCCCACCGCATTTCCTATGCGGATGTGGTCGGCAACGGCCATGTGCGGGCAACGCTGGCTGGTGCCGATGGTCAGACACTGAAGGGCATTGCCTTCAAGGCTGCCGAGAAGCCGTTTGGCGAAGCGCTGCTCGCCGGGCGGGGCAAGATGCTGCATGTGGCGGGCAGCCTTTCCATCGATACCTGGCAGGGCGCGCAGCGGTGCAGCTGCGTATTCTGGACGTAGCGGACCCACAGGTGAACCGGCTGTGACGGGCAAGCCGGGCAAGCCGGGCAAGGCAGGCGGCAAACGGGTAGGCCTTGCGTTTTTCCGCCCCATTTGCAGTGCATTAACCATGCCGTAAGAGGCACGCGGTAGAGTGATCTGGCTGAAGGATACAGCGCGGGGATCTGATGAAGAGCCAGGACGAACTCAGAGCGGTGTTTGCGGAACTTGACCGTTCTGCCGATCGGGCGCTCGCTGGCCTTGCCAAGGTCCGCGCTGGCGTGGATGCCGATCCTGCTCCGCTGCCTGTCACCTTCATTCCCGTGCCCCTGCAGGAATGCCTTGCTGTCGCTGCCTTGCTCAGCCTGTTCAAGCTTGGCATCCCGGGCTGAGCGTCCGCTGATCACTTTTCCGTCTCTTTACCAGCGCTCTTAAATCGGTCATGCAGAAGGGGTAAGTTTGCCCCGCAACAGCATATGGACCGGCCATGACTGACTTTCCGATTGCCCTCTGCGCCTTCAATCTCGGCTTCGCACCGGCTTCGCCGGAGGATTATGTCGCTGCTGTTGAAGCCCGCATGCAGCGTGCGAAGGAAGGGGGCGCCCGGCTCCTGATGTTGCCGGAATATGCGATTGAGGCTTGCCTGTCATTCAAGCCGGAGGGACTTGTCCCGACGTCCGAGCTGGCCTTCATGGCGGGCGTTGCGCAGGAAATCGCGCCGCAGCTCGCAGATCTGCCGCGAAAATATGGTCTATCGCTTCTGGCCGGTTCAACGCCCTGGCCTGCGGAGGATGGTGGCTTTACCAACCGGGCATGGCTTTACACCCCGGAGGGGAGGCGCATTGCCACGACAAGCTGGCTCTGACGCCGTTCGAGAAAGATCCTGAAAGCTGGATGCTCAAGCCCGGAATGCGGCTGAAAGTGTTCGAGCTTGAAGGCGTGCGTATGGCGATTCTCATCTGCCTGGATGTGGAAATGCCTGCGCTCTCCTGTCTACTGGCGCCGGAAAAGATCGACCTGTTGCTGGTGCCCTCCATGACATCGCAGCTGTCCGGCTATCATCGCGTGTTTGACTGTGCGAAGGCGCGGGCGGTGGAACTGATGACC
Source organism: Pannonibacter phragmitetus (assembly GCF_050510895.1). GTDB lineage: Bacteria > Pseudomonadota > Alphaproteobacteria > Rhizobiales > Stappiaceae > Pannonibacter > Pannonibacter phragmitetus_B. Next base: position 1,322,409 of record NZ_JBNINT010000001.1, read on the forward strand.
TGCGTTGCCGTATGCGGTGTGACGGGCGCTTCCACCGGTACGACGCAGAACGATACCAATATCTCCGGCGCGACGCTGTTTACCCCCTGTGAGGCCGAGCTTGGCTTTACGGGGGTCGCAGCCCGGCTTGAGCCTACGGGCGGACTGGCCGGAGAAGAGCCCTTCCTCATCGTTCATCCGCCGCTGGATGCGGTGCGCCAGCTGCGTGCAGGCGGGGCGGAGGTCTGGCCGGGAAGCTGGAGCGCGGAGGGAATCACCGTGGAACGTGAGGACCTGAACGCCTGACGGAAGCGCGCCGGAAGCGCAGAAATCTGAGCTTCGGGCCTGCTGCAATGGGGGATTTCGCCGCTTAGCCGGCAAATTTTTCGAATTTTTGAAGATGACTTTACGGAATGTCGCATTATTGGCGTCATTCTGTCTGAGTGTGCCTTGACTTGCCGGTTCGAATGAACATTTCATTAAGGCAAGAGTTTTCATTTGAGCCTTTGAGGGTGGTGTTTCGTCCCTGTCAGGCCTCCGCTTTCACACGGTTGAGGGAAAGGACGTCCGATGGTGGACAGTACGACCTCATATCTGGACCCGGCAGTGACGTCCCAGTCTACGACACAGCGTTTCTGGGGTTTTTTGCGCGGCCTCTTTCTGCGCCCGGCACGGCTGCAGATTGCGGCCCTGTGCCACCGTGTCCACAACGGGCAGCTGGAAGTGCTTCTCGTTGCTTCGCGTGGCACCAAACGCTGGATCCTGCCGAAAGGCTGGCCGGAACTGGACCACCGCTCGCACCGTACGGCCATGATCGAGGCCTTTGAGGAAGCGGGTGTCACGGGCAAGGTTGCACGTGATCCTTACGGGACCTTCCGGTCGACCAAGGGTCTTGATAGTGGTCTGCGGGTCGATACCGATGTGCTTGTTTTCCTGATTGAGGCTGAAGCCCAGGCGAAGGAATACCCTGAGGCGGGAGAGCGGGAGTATCGCTGGCTGCCCGTGCAGGAGGCGATAAAGCTCGCCAGTGAGCCGGGGCTCGTGGATATCCTCAAGCGGCTTCAGCGTGATCTGGTTGCAGGTGTCTGAAAATCTGCGATAACGGCGCCAAATCAAACAAAACCTGAGGCGGGTTGCTCCTTTGCGTCCGCAGAGGGCTGTCACTGAGGGACGCCGCAAGGCGCTGCACGTTGAAAAAACCCGAGACTCAATCTGCCCTCGACAAGGATCTGGACCGGATTGGCTATATCGAGGACGCAGCCGGAACGGCTGCGCGCCGTCTCGTTGCGCCCGGTCTTTCTTTTGTCTTCATCATGGTTTGCGCGCTTGCCGCATGGCAGTTTGTCGGCGGTGGCGTTTCCGGGTCGATGCTGATCGCGGCTGCCGCGCTTGGCGCCTACATGGCGCTGAATATTGGCGCCAATGATGTGGCCAACAACATGGGCCCCGCCGTCGGTGCACGGGCCCTGTCGCTGGTTTCGGCCCTTGCCATTGCAGCTGTCTGTGAAACGCTGGGCGCGCTTCTGGCAGGGCGCGAGGTGGTCAGCACCATCTCCAGTGGCATCATTCATCCGCAAGATCTGGCGAGCCCGAACGAGTTCATGCTGGTCATGCTCTCTGCGCTGGTTGCCGCCGGCGTGTGGGTCAACCTTGCCACCTGGATTGGCGCGCCAGTTTCGACGACACAGGCCATCGTGGGCGCTGTGGCCGGCGCCGGTGCGGCGGCAGCCGGTATTGCTGCCATCAACTGGACGACACTGGGTGGTATCGCCATCAGTTGGGTTACGTCTCCGTTCCTCGGCGGTATTCTGGCCGCTGTCTTTCTCGCGTTCGTTCGCAATGTCACGGTCTACCAGCCCGACAAGATTGCGGCGTCCCGCTTCTGGGTGCCGATCCTGATCGCGGTCATGGCCGGTGTCTTCACCACTTATATCGTCATGAAGGCTCTTCCCTTTGCTGGTCTAAAACTGACGGGCGGGCTGGTGGCAGGCCTCGGCGTTGCCGTGGTGTCATGGCTGCTGGCCCGGCCCTATGTCCGCCGTCAGGCGCGGGGCATGGAGAACCGCAATCAGTCTGTCCGCCGTCTTTTCTCTCTGCCGCTCGTCTGTGCCGCCGCGCTCATGTCCTTTGCACATGGCGCCAACGATGTTGCCAATGCGGTTGGGCCGGTTGCGGCCATCGCCGGGGTCATCAGCTCGGGGCATACGGTCAGCGAAGTTCAGATTCCGTTCTGGGTGATGATCATCGGCGCGGTCGGCATTTCCCTGGGACTGGTGCTGTTCGGACCGCGTCTGATCCATCTTGTCGGCCAGCAGATCACCAAGCTCAATCCGATCCGCGCTTATTGCGTGGCGCTGGCAACTGCCGTGACCGTGATCCTCGCCTCCGCTTTGGGCCTGCCCGTCAGCACCACACATGTGGCTGTTGGAGGTGTCTTCGGCGTTGGCTTCTTCCGTGAGTGGGAAACCCAGCGCGTCGGATCGCGTCTTAACGTCATGGCGGACGGTGCAGGCAAGGGAAAGCGTCTGCGTCCGATCAAGAACCGCGAGGAACAGAAGCGCCGCTTCCTGGTCCGCCGTGCTCACGTGATGACGATCCTTGCCGCCTGGGTGGTCACGGTTCCCGCAGCTGCCTTGCTTGGCGCCAGCGTTCTTGTGGTTCTGTCTTTCCTGCTGGGTTGAAGGCAGCTTCTTGCATCATGACAAAAGCCCGGAAGCGCAAGTGCTTCCGGGCTTTTTGCTTTCGGGAGGTGGCATCAACCACCCCGTCACACAGGCGCCTTTGCCCCCAGCTCCAGTGCGGCATCTTCCATGTGCTCCAGCACATAGGGCAAGAAGCTGCGCCAGGATTCGAGCACGAAACAATCTTCCGAGATCCGCCATAGCACCACTTCCGCCTTATGGAAGAGTGTGCGGGTGACCATGCCTACAGGGAAGGCGGCAAGGCTGAAATCGAGGAAGACACCGGTGTTGAGCAGCCAGACTGCCTTGCTGCCGGTGACTAGCACCGCGTCTTGCCGGTGCGAGATATCTGTTACAGATGCGGCGAGCCCGGAGACCGCGCTTTCAGCGGCCGCCTGAAAGGCGTCCAGATCCGTTTCAGGGGCCAGCATCAGCCATTCATCGGGACCAAGCCACAGAGCGGCCTTGCTGCCGGATACGGCTGCCGTCAGTGGCTTCTGTGGCAGGGCTGTGCCAAGCACTGAGGCGATGGCCTCCTGCGCCGGGGCGCGGCCCCGGAAGGAGAGCCGGGCCAGCGGTGCGCAGCGTGATACGGTCAGGCCTTCGTGACGCAGAACTGGGGTTTCGCCTGCGGCAGGGGTGTAGATCTCAGCCATCGAGACGGGTTCCTTCCGGGTCATACATCATGGGATCAACGATCTTCACGGCAATCGCGCCGGAGGGCATCGGCACTTGCAGGACCTCACCCATCCGGCTGCGGCCATCCTTGACGATGGCAAGGCCGATGGTGCGGCCCAGGGCCTCGCTCCAGTAGGCGGATGTCACATGGCCGAGGGCAGGCGTGCCCTTGGCCGGATTGGCCTCAGCGGTGATCTGCGCCCCTTCTTCGAGCATGCGCTTGGGATCGACCGGCTGCAGGCCGACGACCTGCTTGCGCCCGGAGGCCACCAGATCGGGCCGTGCGAGCGAGCGTTTGCCGACGAAGTCGAACTTCTTCTTGCCAATGGCCCACTCAAGACCCGCATCGGCAGGCGTTACGGTGCCGTCGGTTTCCTGGCCAACGATGATGTAGCCCTTTTCGGCGCGCAGCACGTGCATGGTTTCTGTGCCATAGACGCAACCGCCGTGCTTTTCCGTCTCGGCCCAGATCATCTCCCAGACCTTTGCCCCATGGCGGGCAGGGACATTCACTTCAAAGCCCAGCTCGCCCGTGAAGCTGACGCGGAACAGGCGGCAGGGCAGGCCCGCGAAGCGGCAGGTGGCAACGCTCATGTGCGGGAAGGCTTCAGCCGAAAGATCCAACCCCTCGACAAAGGGCGCAATGATCTCCCGTGCCTTCGGCCCCTGCACAGCGATAACGGCGAACTGTTCGGTGGTAGAGGTGATCCACACGTCGAGATCTGGCCACTCTGTCTGGAGATAGTCCTCCATCATGGCAAAGACCCGTGCCGCGCCGCCGGTGGTGGTGGTGACGTGGAACCTGTCCTCCGCCAGCCGCCCGACAACACCGTCATCAATGATGTATCCGGCCTCGTTGAGCAGCACTGCATAGCGGCAGCGGCCCGGCTTCAGGCCCTTCCATGGGTTGGTGTAGAACCGCTCCAGAAACTCCGCCGCGTCCTTGCCTACCACCTCGATCTTGCCGAGGGTCGAGGCATCGAACTGGCCAGCTGCCGTGCGTGCCGTGCGGCACTCGCGGGCAACGGCGGCGTGCATGTCCTCGCCCGCCTTGGGGAAGTACCAGGTGCGTTTCCACTGGCCCACGTCCTCGAAGACGCCGCCCTGCTTCACCACCCAATCGTGCGAAGGCGTGCGGCGGACGGGGTCGAAGGCATCTCCACGTGAAGACCCGGCGAAGGTGCCGAAACTCGTCGGCGTGTAGGGCAGGCGGAACGTGGTGAGACCCACCTGGGGCAGGGCTGTGCCGAGCGCGCCGGAGGCAATCGCCAGCGCGTTGAGGTTGGACAGGCGGCCCTGATCCGTCGCCATGCCGGTGGTGGTGTAGCGCTTGATGTGTTCGATGGAGTGCATGCCCTCGCGCACGGCCAGCTCCACGTCCTTGGCGGTCACGTCGTTCTGGAAATCGACGAAGGCCTTCACGCGGGAAGCGTCCCGGTCATGCGGCAGGGCGCCGAGGAAGCCTCCGGTGGCAGCTTCTGCCCCATCGGCGCGGATGCTGCGTACCTTCAGCGGAGCGCCCACGGCCTTGTTTGCCGCCTGCTCACCGGCGGCATAGCCATCGTTGAGCACGGCAGCAAGGCCGTTCACGCCCCGGCAGCTGCCGGCCGACCGCTCGTTCTGGACGCTTGCGCCGGGCAGGAAGGCCTGCATCTCGTTATTCCAGACCACCTTGCCGCGGGACTGGGAATAGAGGCTGACCGCAGGCGTCCATCCGCCGGACATGAGAATGGCGTCGCAGTTGATTTCACCGGCGGCCGCCACGCTGCCATCCTCGCGCAACCGGCCCAGCAGCGCCTTGCTGACGCGCAGATGCCCGGAGGTGCCAGTGACGGTGCAGCCCGTCTCAACCCGAATGCCAAGTCTTGCTGCCTCAGTCACCAGATGCTCCGGCGGTGTGCGGCGCAGGTCTGCGATGGCGGCAATCTCCACGCCGGATGCGGCAAGATCGAAGGCTGCCGTCCAGGCGCTGTCACAGGCAGCAGCCATCAGCACGTTGCGGCCAACCTTGGCCCCATAGCGGTTGAGATAGGTCCGCCCTGCGCCTGCCAGCATGATGCCGGGCCGGTCGTTTTCCGGGAAGACGAGCGGACGCTCATGCGCGCCAGCCGCAATGACGACCTCTTTCGCCCGGACCTGCCACATCCGCTCACGCGGCAGCGCCGGATCGGGGGCGGCAAGATGGTCCGTCACCCGCTCTGCGAGGGCGACGAAGTTCTGGACGAAGTAGCCGAATGCCGTGGTGCGCGGCAGAAGGGTGACGTTGCCGCGTGCGGCGAGGGTTGCCAGCGTTGCCGCTGCCCAGTCCGCTGCCGCATGGCCTTCAATGGTCGCACCAGCTTCTGCCAGAAGCGAGCCGCCCATTTCCGCCTGCTCGTCGCACAGGATCACCTGTGCGCCACTTTCGCTGGCGGCAAGGGCCGCGGCAAGGCCTGCGGGGCCCGCGCCAATCACCAGCACGTCGCAATGGGCATAGGTGTTGGCGTAGCGGTCCGGGTCCGCCAGCTTCGGCGGCTTGCCGAGACCTGCGGCAGCGCGGATCACCGGCTCATACACCCGGTCCCAGAATGCCTTCGGCCACATGAAGGTCTTGTAGTAGAAGCCTGCCGGGAACAGCGGTGACAGCAGATTATTGACCGCGCCCACGTCAAATTCCAGCGAAGGGAAGCGGTTCTGGCTGATGGCCGTGAGGCCCTCGTAAAGCTCCACCTGCGGGGCGCGCAGGTTCGGCGTCTGGTCACCGTGGCGGTAGACGCCCACCAGCGCATTCGGCTCCTCGGAACCTGCCGTCACGATGCCGCGCGGGCGGTGATACTTGAAGGAGCGGCCGGTCAGATGCACCCCATTGGCAATGAGGGCTGAGGCCAGCGTGTCACCGGCAAGGCCGGTCATTTCCTTTCCATCGAAAGTGAAATTGATAGGGTGGGACCGGTCCACCCGTCCGCCATTGCCGGTGCGCATGTTGCCGCCGCGTGTGCTGTGGCTGGTCATTTCGCGGCCTCCCGGGCAAGGGCTTCAAGATCAGGCTTCAGTTCCCCAGCCTTGTAGGTACAGACGAACTTGTCGCTCACCGTGTCGCGCACGGCATTGAAGAAGCGCCCGCAGCCATGGGCGTGGCGCCAGCGTTCGGCATAAAGCCCGCGCGTGTTGGAGCGCATGTAGAGGAACTGGGCCCATTCCTCGTCATTGAGGGCGGAAGGATCGGCCGGACGGGCGATATGCGCCTCGCCGCCGTAGCGGAATTCGGTCTCGGGCCGTTCGACGCCGCAACAGGGGCAGAAAATCAGCAGCATGGAGAAAGCCTCAGTGAGCCACGGCGGCAGCGGCCGCCTCGTCGATCAGGCGTCCGGTGCGGAACCTGTCCAGGGAGAAGGGGGCGTTGATGGGGTGCGGCGCGCCGGTCGCAATGGTGTGGGCAAACACATGGCCCGAGCCCGGCGTCGCCTTGAAGCCGCCCGTACCCCAGCCGCAGTTGACATAGAGCCCCGGCACCGGCGTCAGCCCGATGATCGGCGAGCGGTCTGGCGTGTTGTCAACGATGCCGCCCCAGTTGCGCAGCATGCGCATGCGCCGGAACATGGGGAACAGCTCGCAGATGGCATCGAGCGTGTGGGTGGTGATGTGCAGCCCGCCTGCCTGCGAATAGGAGACGAACTGGTCGGTGCCCGCGCCGATCACCAGCTCGCCCTTGTCGGACTGGGAGATATAGGCGTGAATGGTGTTGGACATGACCACGCAAGGGAAGGCGGGTTTCACCGGCTCGGACACCAGCGCCTGCAGCGGATTGGATTCCAGCGGCAGCTTCAGCCCGGCCATGGCCATGACGACGGAGGTGTTGCCAGCCGCAACGCAGCCGATCTTTTTGGCGCCGATGAAGCCGCGTGAGGTCTCAACGCCCGTGATCTCGCCCGTGGGCGCACGGCGGATGCCGGTGACGGCGCAGTTCTGGATGATGTCGACACCCATGGCGCTGGCCGCGCGTGCATAGCCCCAGGCCACCGCATCGTGCCGGGCCGTGCCGCCCACCCGCTGCAGCGCCGCGCCCATCACCGGATAGCGGATGTTCTTTTCGATGTTGAGCGGCGGGCAGAATTCCTTCGCCTCTTCCGGCGTCATCCACTCGTTCTCGACCCCGGCCAGCCGGTTGGCGTGGATGTGGCGCTTGAACACCTGCACGTCATGCACCGTATGAGCCAGCATCATCACGCCGCGCTTGGAATACATGACGTTGTAATTGAGGTCCTGCGACAGGCCGTCCCACAGGTTCAGCGCATGCTGGTAGAGGGCGGCGCTTTCCTCCCACAGATAGTTGGAACGCACGATGGTGGTGTTGCGGCCCGTGTTGCCGCCGCCCAGCCAGCCCTTGTCCAGCACCGCTACATTGGTGATGCCATGCACCTTGGCCAGGTAATAGGCGGTGGCCAGCCCGTGGCCGCCCGCGCCGATGATGATGACGTCATAGGCGGCCTTGGGCTCCGGGGAGCGCCACTGGTGGCCCCAGTTCTTGTGCGCGCTGAAGGCGTTTTTCGCCAGTTCGAGAAGGGAATAGCGCGTCATGGCCGCCGGCAGGCTCCTTGTCATGGTGTGCCGCTGCGCCGCCGCCGGGCAGGGCTTGATGTTTCAGTGTGACTGACACGGGCGGCCGGGCACAAGGGGGCTCCCGTCAGAACAGGTTATCCATTTTTGCCAGAGGCAGCGCTGCATCCTAACCTCAGACAGTCCCGCAATGGTCAGAATCCGACATGCCCGCCGCGGCGGCCGTTCAGACTGGAAAATTCCGATGGAACAGGGGGCTCTGTGTGACAGCCTGAACAATTTGTGTCGCGTTTCGTGACACGCTCTGCCGCTCGATCTGTTACCGGGGGTGGCTCAGATGAACGCCACTGCTTATAACACGGCCATCATCATTGATGACTTGTCCATCGAAGGAGGGAGATCCCATGGAAGTTCGCGCCGCAGTCGCCGTTCAGGCGGGCAAGCCGCTGGAAGTCATGACCGTCAATCTGGAAGGCCCGCGTGCCTTCGAGGTTCTGGTGGAAATCAAGGCCACCGGCATCTGCCACACCGATGATTTCACCCTGTCGGGTGCCGACCCGGAAGGCATTTTCCCGGCGATCCTGGGCCATGAGGGCGCCGGTGTCGTGGTGGAAGTGGGCAAGGGCGTCACCAGCCTGAAGCCGGGCGACCATGTGATTCCGCTCTATACGCCTGAGTGCCGCGAGTGCCCGTCCTGCCTGTCGCGCAAGACCAACCTGTGCACCGCGATCCGCTCCACGCAGGGCCAGGGCCTGATGCCGGACGGCACCTCGCGCTTCTCCATCGGCAAGGACAAGATCCATCACTACATGGGCTGCTCCACCTTCGCCAATTACACGGTTCTGCCGGAGATCGCGCTCGCCAAGGTCAACCCGGACGCGCCCTTCGACAAGATCTGCTACATCGGCTGCGGTGTCACCACCGGCATCGGCGCGGTGATCCACACGGCCAAGGTGGAGATCGGCGCCACGGCGGTTGTCTTCGGGCTCGGCGGCATCGGCCTCAACGTCATTCAGGGTCTGCGCCTTGCCGGTGCGGACATGATCATCGGTGTGGACATCAACAACTCCAAGAAGGAATGGGGCGAGCGCTTCGGCATGACCCATTTCGTCAACCCGCTGGAAATCGGCGAGGACATCGTTCCCTATATCGTCAACCTGACGAAGCGCGGTGCCGACACCATCGGCGGTGCGGATTACACCTTCGACTGCACGGGCAACACCAAGGTGATGCGGCAGGCGCTGGAATGCTCGCACCGCGGCTGGGGCAAGTCGGTGGTCATTGGCGTCGCCGGCGCCGGGCAGGAAATCTCCACCCGCCCGTTCCAGCTCGTCACGGGCCGCACCTGGATGGGCACCGCCTTCGGCGGCGCGCGCGGGCGCACGGACGTGCCGAAGATCGTTGACTGGTACATGGACGGCAAGATCGAGATCGACCCGATGATCACCCATCTGCTGCCGCTGGAAGACATCAACAAGGGCTTCGACATGATGCACTCGGGCGAGTCGATCCGCTCCGTCGTGGTCTATTGAGGGGCGGGCGATGAAGACCGTTTCCGAAAGCCGCATGTATGGCGGCGTGCAGGGCGTCTACACCCATGACAGCGATGTCTGCGGCGTGCCGATGACCTTCGCCGTCTACCTGCCGCCGCAGGCCAAGGCGGGGCGCGTGCCCTGCCTGTGGTATCTGTCGGGCCTGACCTGCACCCATGAAAACGCCATGACCAAGGCCGGGCTGCAGGCCCATGCGGCCGAGTTCGGTCTGGCCATCGTCTTCCCCGACACCAGCCCGCGCGGCGAGGGTGTTGCCAATGACGAGGCCTATGATCTGGGGCAGGGCGCTGGCTTTTATGTCAACGCCACGCAGGACCCTTGGGCACCGCATTTCCGCATGGAAGACTATGTGGTGCGCGAGCTGCGCGATCTCGTGGCTGCGTCCTTCCCCGTGACGGACAGCCACGGCATCACCGGCCATTCCATGGGCGGTCATGGCGCGCTGACGCTCGCCATGCGCCACCCCGGCCACTATGCCTCGCTCTCGGCCTTCGCCCCGATTGCCCACCCGTCCGCCTCGGACTGGGGCCGTAAGCAGCTGGGGGCATATCTCGGCGCGGACGAAAGCCTGTGGCGCGGTCATGATGCGGTGCATCTGCTGGCGGACAAGGGCTGGTCTTCGGACCTTCTGGTCGATCAGGGCCTGTCCGACCAGTTCCTCGACCTGCTGAAGCCCGAAGCCCTCGCGGAAGCGCTGGGCCGCACCCGCACGCCCTCCACCGTGCGCCTGCAGGCGGGCTATGACCATTCCTACAACTTCGTCGCCACCTTCGGCCGCGATCACGTGGAATGGCATGCAGCACGGCTGAAGTAACGCTGCAGGACTTTATGCGATGAGCAAGGGGCGGGGCCGGGCACGGCTCCGCCCTTTGCCGTTGGTGCCCCCCGCTCCCCCATCCGCCGCAACCCGGAAAGCGAGCGGAATGCAAAAATATTCCTGTCCGGACAAGGGCTTGCCGGTCTGGTTTCGGGTCGTCCCGGCTTCTCCTGCCGCCTAGCTTGCCGGTGTTTTCAACCGGAGAGCAGTTCCATGCAACTGAAAGACAAGGTCATCATCATCACCGGCGCCAGCAGCGGCATCGGCGAAGCGGCAGCGCGGATGTTTGCAGCACGCGGCGCAAGGCTGGTCATTGGCGCCAGACGCAAGGACAGGCTGGAAGCGCTGGCAGCTGAGATCAGCGCGGGCGGCGGCGCAGCTGTCCCTGTCTCAGGGGATGTGGCTGAGGCGGAACATGCGCAGGCGCTGGTGGATGCCGCGCTCGGCCAGTTCGGCCGCCTCGACGGGGCCTTCAACAATGCCGGCATGGTGGGGGACATGGTGCCGCTGCCGCAGATGAGCCCGGCCAACTGGCACCGGGTGCTGGAGGTGAATCTCACCAGCGCCTTCCATCTGGCACGGGCGCAGATCCCGGCCATGCTGGCGGATGGCGGGCAGGGCGCCATCGTCTTCACCTCCACCTTCGTCGGCCATGCGGCGGGCCTGCCGGGCATGGCGGCTTATGCGGCGGCAAAGGCGGGGCTCATTGGCCTGACGCAGGTTCTGGCCGCCGAACATGGGGCAGCGGGGCTCCGGGTCAACGCCCTGCTGCCGGGCGGCACCCGCACGGACATGGCGCCGCAGGATCAGGCCTCGCTGGACTGGGTGGCCGGGCTGCATGCCCTGAAGCGCCTTGCCCGGCCGGAAGAGATCGCCGCCGCAGCAGCCTTCCTCCTCAGTGACGATGCCTCCTTCGTCACCGGCACGGCACTGACCGCCGATGGCGGCAATTCCATCTCAAAAACCTGAGGCAAGCTCCCGGTGTGCCAAACGCACCGGGAGGTCAGTCTTCAGCGCGGCCGCACGAAGGCCGCGCTGAGCAGCACGGCGAGCCAGCCGCAGATCATCAGCGTTCCACCCGTGGGCGCGGACATGGCAAACAGCCGTTCAGCCGTGAGCGCCCGGCTGACCAGATCGCCGCTGAACAGCGCAACGCCTGCCAGCAGCAGCACGAAGGCCACAGGCAGCAGCGGCACCCGCCGCAGCTGCGCCAGCGCGCCAAGGCCCAGAAACGCCGGGGCGTGGAACAGCAGCATGCCGGATGCCACGCTCATCAACCCGGTTGCATCCATATGCGTGCCAAGCGCCGCCAGCGCGACGCCTGCCGCCCCGCAAAGCCCAGCCGCCACCATCCCCGCCCGGAACAGCGGATGTGCGGCCTGTGACGCCGCATTTTCAGAGGGAGAACCTTGAGAAGAAACCTGCATCCTGCACCACCATCAGCCAAACCCGGCACCCCACGGCGCCCTCGGGGAGTATCTGTCCCGGCAAATCTACCGGCGGGAGGAGCTAGTGTCGATGTGCGGGGGAATGGCAAAGGGACGCAGGGGGAGGGGAGCTGGTCAGGGATGTTTCGCGGCTTGCCACAAGGTTCCAAGTCTCTCCCAAAGGGCGGTGTTTACATTGAACGCACGGAGAAGGACCGCGCCTTCGTCTTGCCGCAACGCCCCTCTCCCCCTTGAGGGGGAGATGTCTGCGTCAGCAGACAGAGGGGGTATCAGCGCCTCGATACGGCAGGATCTCTCGTATGACTGGGTAGTCCGTTACCCCCTCTGCCCCCTGCCGGGGGCATCTCCCCCTCAAGGGGGAGAGGAGTTGGAGCCTGACTGGCAGTCCGTTTTAGACAATAGCTCCTGAGGGACAGAGGGGGGCTTCCGCTTGTAAGAGGTGCCGAAAAACACTCTCTCGCGCTTCAAGGTGGAGGCACAAATTTGTCATCTAGACGCCACAACTAGCCGCCGTGCGGAGCTACTGGCCGTGTCGGAGCTGCCTCGAACAGCTCTTCTTTTGAGCGGCTGCCCAAGCCGCTCTGCAGACCTTCGTCCACATGGCGCTTCATGGCCGCAATCTTGTTGCTGCGCTCCTGATCCTTGCGGATCAGATCAAGCACATAGCCGCTCGCATTCGCATAAGGGCCGGTGCGGGCCTGCTCCTCCACCCATTCCTTCCCGGGATCAGGCAAGGATACAGTCATGGCCGCCATCAGCATCACCGCTATCCCGATATCATGCCATATGTGGTGAGGCTTGTCAGTTTCTGAGCGGTCTTCAACCTCTGATGCTGCCAAAGTTTTGCTCCGGAGCCTGCAAAAAAAGATTTGATTATTAAAATAATAAATAAACAGTCAATGCTAGATTGAAAATATAAAATGCTTTTATTCGGTCAATTGGGCATTGTTTATTAGTTTCATTTCGACATTTGTAGTTTTGTGATGGTTTTTTAATTGGGTTAGGTTAAAGAAAATTGGCTGAGGTGGCGCCCATAGGAATGTTGGAAACTTTCTTTTTTCATCAACTTTTTGCATGCGGTCTTTGTCGCCCTCAGGAAGTCGAATGGGAACACTGAAGCTAATTTTATTCGCTGATCCGGCGGTATGTTTTCCGCCGCCTTCGACGCCGATACCGAAGACTTTAACCTTTGCTCCTGCTCCGCCTTCCGTTTCCGTTGTAACGGACACATCAAAGTCCACTCGGGTGGCGATACCATACTGGCCTACGTTGATTAAATGTCCTCCGAATTGTGCATCCTTCATGAGGGCGTTAACATTTTCACCATCAGGCTTTTCTTGCGCGAGTTTTATGCCCTCGATTATCTGAGAAAGGGTTTCTGCTATAAAGTGTTTGAGCTCCAAAATTTCCTCCATTTAATCGGGTTTAGAACCATCCAGTCTTTTTGGTCGCTTGCTCGGGAACTGGGCTGAGGATATCAACTGTCCTTCCGACTTCTTTTGCACCCGTCTTTACTATATTCAGGGCTATTACATTGCTGTCATTCTGCAGCAAAATAGAATGAACCATTGCGCCTGCTGCCATCATAACTGTTGAATATCCGCTGATTTTCCACCCGTTTTCAATATATGTTTCCAGTTTTTCATTGTTCTCGTTACTCATTGCGGTGCTTTCTGAAGAGTGTTGATTGCTTTTTTATCATACTCCTGCTCCTTTGCTGTTTTAAGCAAAAAAGCAGTCGTTTGAAGTTTGGCAGGCGGGGCAGTCTTTGTCTCTGGCTCGTCGATTTAAGAGATGCGCAGTGCAAAATATCCCCCAGCCCAGTCTCCCGGGCCGGGGCATCACTTCCCTCTAAACTCTCACTCCCTCACGCCGCCTTCAGTCCGCGCTTTTCCAGCAGCGCTTCAATGTCCGGGCTGCGGCCGCGGAAGGATTTGTAGGCTTCTTCGGGGTCTTGGCGGCCGCCGGCGGAGTAGATGAAGTCGTGGAGGCGGGTGGCGGTGGAGGGGTCGAAGATGTTGCCGGTTTCCTCGAAGGCGCCGAAGGCATCCGCGTCCATCACTTCCGACCACATGTAGCTGTAGTAGCCGGAGGAATAGCCTTCGCCGGAAAAGGCGTGGGAGAAATGCGGGATGCGGTGGCGCATGATGATTTCGTCCGGCATGCCGATTTCCGCCAGCGCCGTCTTTTCATAGGCCGTGACATCAATGCCCGCCGGGTCCGCGATCTCGTGGAGGTTGAGGTCGAGGAGGGCGCAGGCGGTGTATTCCACCGTGGCAAAGCCCTGATTGAAGTTGCGTGCGCCCAGCACCTTGTCGAGCAGCGCCTTGGGCATGGGCTCGCCGGTCTTGTAATGCACGGCAAAGCGGGACAGCACCTCCGGCTGGCTCAGCCAGTGCTCATAAAGCTGCGAGGGCAGTTCCACGAAGTCCCGCGCCACGGACGTGCCGGAAATGGACGGGTAGGTGACATTGGACAGCAGGCCATGCAGCCCGTGGCCGAATTCGTGGAAGAGGGTGCGGGCATCGTCAAAGGTCAGCAGGGCAGCCTCGCCATCGGCGCCCTTCGAGAAGTTCATGACATTGACAATGACAGGTGTGACCTCGCCCTTTGCCCGGTGCTGCGGGCGGAAGGCGCTCATCCAGGCGCCGGAGCGCTTGGAGGGGCGGGCGAAATAATCGCCGAGGAAGAGGCCCACATGCTTGCCGTCGCGGCCCCGCACCTCGAAGACGCGCACATCCGGGTGATAGACCGGCAGGCCCTTCTTCTCCTCGAAGGTGAGGCCGAACAGGCGGGTGGCGGTGTCGAAGGCGGCTTCGATCATCTTGTCGAGCTGCAGGTAGGGCTTCAGCTCCGCCTCATCGAGGTCATGGTCGCGCTTGCGCACCTTCTCGGAATAATAGCGCCAGTCCCACGGGGCGATGGGGGCGTTGTTGCCCTCCGCACGGGCGGCTTCCGCCAGCTTGTCGCGCTCGGTGCGGGCCTGCGCCACGGCAGGCGCCCACACGCGGGTCAGGAGGGCGCGCACGGCCTCCGGCGTCTTGGCCATGCAGTCGTCCAGCTTGTAGGCGGCATAATGCGGATAGCCGAGCAGCTGCGCCTTTTCGGCGCGCAGGGCCAGCGTGCGGGCCACGGTTTCGCGGTTGTCCGTCTCCCCGCCAGTCTCGCCGCGTGCGGCCCAGGCCTTGAAGGCTTCCTCGCGCTTTTCGCGGTTGGTGGAGAATTGCAGGAACGGCTCGATGGAGGAGCGTGAAAGGGTGATGACGTGCTTGCCCTCAAGCCCCCGGTCACGGGCGGCGGCAGCGGCAGCGGCAAGCAGGAAGTCCGGCAGGCCGGCGCGGTCTTCCTCCGTCTCCAGCACGAGCTGATAGCTGGACTCATCCTTCAGCACGTTCTGGGCAAAGCGGGTGCCGAGGGTCGCCAGCTCCTGGCCGATTTCTGCCATGCGGGCCTTGCCGGTCTCGTCCAGCCCCGCGCCCGAGCGGGTGAAGCCCAGCTTGTAGCGCTCCAGCACCCGCAGTTGCTCGCCGGTCAGGCCCAGACTGTGGCGCCGCTCCCAAAGGTCAAACACGCGGGCGGCCAGCTTCGGGTTCAGCATGGTGTCGGAACCGTGCTTGGCGAGCTTCGGCGCCATGTCGCGCTCGATGTCCTGAAGTTCGGCATTGGTGTGTGCGCCGGTCAGGTTGAAGAAGGTGCGGGCAACGCGGGACAGGTCCTCGCCAGCCGTTTCAAGGGCAATGATCGTATTGGAAAAGCTTGGTGCCTCTGCCTGATCTGCGATGGCGTTGATCTCCTCGCGTGCGCTCTGCATGGCCGTTTCAAAGGCCTCGCGGAAATGCGCTGCGGTGATGTCAGCAAAGGGCGGCAGGCCAAAGGGCGTGGACCAGGCGGTGAGGAGCGGGTTTTCGGACATGAGATTTTCCAATGGTTTGCGGCAGGCGTTCTGCCTTCATATGGGGCAAGAGTTTCCAGATGCCAAACGTGGGTGGTGCGGGGGCGCCTCACCACATGCTTGTGCGGGCGCGTTCCGGCCATTCCTTGTCATAGGCCGTGCCGCCTACGGTGCCGTCCGAAAGGCTGGCGAGGATCTGGCCCGGCGTTGGCAGGGTGCGGGAATCCACGTGGGCGGAGGCGTCCCACAATCCGGCGCGCATGATGGCGCGGGCGCACTGGAAGTAGATTGTTTCGATGGAAATGACGAGAACGGATCGCGGGCGCTTTCCCTCCATTTCCAGCCGGGACAGCAGCTCCTCATCGATGCTGACAACAGCGCGGCCATTGACGCGCAGGGCGTTGCCATGGCCGGGAATGAGGAACATCAGCGCCACGCGGGGATCGCGCACCACATTGCGCAAGGAATCGATCCGGTTGTTGCCGCGCCGGTCTGGCATCAGCAGGGTGGTATCATTCTCGATGATGACGCAGCAGCCCTTGTCGCCACGTGGCGAACAGTCCAGCCCCTCCGGGCCGCTGGTGGCCAGTGCGCAGAAGGGCGCGGCCTCGATCAGGCGGCGGTATTCGGGCGTGATGCGCGGGCTTTCCTTCACTGTGGAAGCGGGGCCCGCAGTGCCATAGAGTTTTTCCAGATCGTCAATGCTGGTGATGATGCTCATCGTGCCGGTGTCCCTGATGCCTTTGCTGCGGTAGAGCTAATCTGGATCCGTCCCGGCCTGCCAGTGTTTTGACGCGGCGGGGCGCAATTTTTCAATGCGGGGAAAGCCGTTGCAGATCATGGACCATGCCGCCGCCGGGACGGTGCCACCGCTGGGCATCATCATGCTGGATACAGCCTTCGAGCGCCCGCCGGGCGATGTGGGCAATGCGTCTAGCTGGCCGTTTCCGGTACTGTACCGGACGGTCAGCGGCGCAACGGCGCGCAAGGTCGTGGGCGGAGATGATGGGGATCTGATGGATGCCTTCGTCGCCGCCGGAGAGGTCTTGCAAGGGCAGGGTGCCGTGGCACTCATCACCTCCTGCGGCTTTCTGGCTGCCCGCCAGCCGGTGCTTGCCTCCCGTCTGTCCCTGCCGCTGGCCACCTCCAGCCTGTTGCAGATCCCGGTGATTGCAAGCCTCCTGCCCAAGGGGCGCACGGTGGGGGTGATCACCTATGACGCAGCCTCTCTCGGTCCGGCGCACTTCTTGGGTGTGGGCGCAGATCCGGCGACGCCGGTGGCCGGCCTCCCGCAGGGCGGGGCTTTCCGGGGGTTGATCGAGGGCGGTGCGGCCTATAATGCGCCAGCGCTTCAGGCGGAACTGGAGGCGGTGGCGGAGCGGCTGATTGTGGAGCATCCTTCCACCGGCGCGCTCTTGCTGGAATGCACCAACCTGCCGCCGTTCTCGTCTGCCCTGCGCCAGCGCTTCTGCCTGCCCGTCTTCGACATTCTCACCCTCGGCCGCTGGCTGCATCAGGCTGCTTGCATGCAGATCTGAGGCGCTGAACCAGTTATCACATTGGTTCAGGCGTCCATATGCTTGTGGAAGCTGCCATTGCCCTTGGCTACCTTTCTGTGAGAAGAGCTGTCTCGCGCCTTTCAGCAAAATCACCGCCAGACTTTTCGCAAGAATAGTGTGCACTTGCACAATCTTTGGGCGTGCCGTTTGCTCAGCTTTTGCCGCTTGACAGACTGCCGCTTTGTCAAACAGGATGAACCAATCTTGTAAATGGTTCGCCTAATGGTCCAGACTTCACCACACCCTGACAATGCCAGTTACGCGCTGGAAAAGCTGCGCGATATGCTCCGCGAAGGTGACTTCGGTGCGGATGGCAAGCTTCCGACCGAGCGGGCGCTTTCGGCAAAGCTTGGCCTTGGGCGCCGTGCGATCCGCCGTGCACTCGAAGTGCTGGAGGCAGAAGGGGAAATCTGGCGCAGGCAAGGGGCGGGCACTTTTGCCGGACAGCGGCCTGGCAGCCTTGGGCAAGAGGTTGATGCGATTGTGGCGGGAGCCGACTTCATGGAGATCATGGAGGTCCGCCTGCGTATCGAGCCGCAGCTTGCGCAGCTGGCAGCGCTGCGCGCAAAGCCTGCGGAGCTGGCACGCATGCGGGATCTTGCCCGGCGCATCAAGGAAAGCGACGACGCAGATGCCCGCGAACTGTGGGACGGTGCCCTGCACAGACAGATTGCACAGAGCGCCCGCAACGATCTGTTTCTGACGATTTTCGACGTCATCAATCAGGTGCGGCAGGGCGAAGCCTGGCAGAACATCCGCGAGCGGGCCCGCACGGGCACGGGCATCAGCATGGCCTATGCACAACATGAGGACATCATTGCTGCGATTGCCGCGCGTGATCCGGCGCAGGCAGGGGAGGCGATGCGCCAGCATCTCCTGATGCTGCAGGAGCGCCTCATCCGCGCAACATCGCTGGATCATGACCTGCCTGTGCCAGTCGCGGTGGACGAGGCGGAGGCCTCCTGAAATTCCGCCGGGCGGCTGCCGCCCGGAACAGAGATTGCCGGGGCGAAGCTGCCCGGTTCAAGGGGCAGGCTGGTCCCTTGAAAGTGAAAAGAACCAACAGACCGGAGGTAAATGGCATGAACCGAATTTTGCGTCTGACGACCGCTCTTGCACTTGGTGCATTATCCGCCCTGCCTGCAGCGGCATCGGAACTGAAGATCGCTCTGCAGGATGATGCGGATGTGCTGGATCCGGCACAGTCCCGTTCTTTTGTCGGCCGTATCGTCTACACGGCGATGTGCGACAAGCTCGTTGATGTTTCGCCCGATCTCAAGATTGTGCCGCAGCTCGCCACGGAATGGGCCTGGTCGGAAGACGGCATGACCCTGACGATGAAGCTGCGCGAGGGTGTGAAGTTCCATGACGGCACGGACATGGATGCGGCTGCGGTCGTCGCCACCATCGAGCGGAACATGACGCTGCCCGAGTCCCGCCGCAAGAGCGAGCTGTCTTCGGTCGAGAAGGTCGAGGCAGTAGGCCCGCTCGAGGTCCGCTTCACGCTGAAAAAGCCTGACGTTACGCTGCTGGCTCAGCTTTCGGACCGTGCCGGCATGATTGTTTCTCCTGCCGCGGCTGAAAAGCTTGGCGCCAACTTTGGTTCCAGCCCGGTTTGCGCAGGGCCGTTCAAGTTCGTGGAGCGCATCCAGCAGGACCGGATCGTTCTGGAGAAGTTCCAGGACTACTGGAACAAGGACAATATCTTCATCGACAAGGTCACCTACCTGCCGATCCCGGATTCAACCGTGCGGCTCGCCAACCTTCAGTCGGGTGATCTCGACATGATCGAGCGCCTTGCCCCCACGGATGCCGCTGCGGTGAAGGCCGATCCCAACCTGACCTACGCCGATGTCGTCAACATCGGGTACATGTCGGTCTATGTGAACGTCGGCAATGGTTCGCGTGCGGACAACCCCTTTGGCAAGGACAAGCGTCTTCGTCAGGCGTTCTCCATGGCGCTCGACCGTGATGCACTTGTCCAGATCGTCTATGAAGGCACAGCAGTGGGCGGCAACCAGCCTTTCCCGCCGAACAGCCCCTGGTTCAACAAGTCGATTCCGGTTCCTGCCCGCGATGTGGAGAAGGCGAAGCAACTCGTGAAGGAGGCCGGGTTTGACCGTGTTCCTGTCGAGCTTCAGGTTTCCAACAACCCGGTTGCCCAGCAGATGATGCAGGTGGTGCAGTCGATGGTGGCCGAGGCGGGCATCGATGTGACGCTGAAGTCCACCGAGTTTGCCACGCTGCTCGATGAACAGACCCGCGGCAATTATCAGATGTCCCGTTCGGACTGGTCCGGCCGCGTCGATCCGGATGGCAACATTCACCAGTTTGTCACCTGCAACGCTGGTCTCAACGACACCAAGTACTGCAACCCGGAAGTGGACAAGCTTCTGAACGAAGCCCGCGCTTCGACTGACGATGCCGTGCGCAAGGAAAAGTATGACGCGGCAACCGCCATCCTCAACGACGACATGCCGATGATCTATCTCGGTCACCAGTCGTGGATCTGGGCGATGAAGAAGGACATCACCGGCTTTGTTGCATCGCCGGACGGCATGATCCGTCTTACCGGCCTGAAGAAGGAAGACTGACATTGCTTCCCGGCGGGTTCTTCCCGCCGGGGGCTTGTCAGACTGTAAAGCGTCTGGGCCTCTGTCCAGGCGCGGTGCTCTGGTCTCGGAACCGGACCTCATGATCTTGCAACGGCGCTGCGGAGTCCCTTCCGCAGCGCTCTCCATCCCGCCCCCGCCGTGAAGGATGGCGTCCATGCCTGTCTACATCGCGAAACGTCTGCTGGTCGCCATTCCGACCCTGCTGATCATCTCCATCTTTGTCTTTTCTCTGCAGAAGCTTCTGCCGGGCGATCCCGTCCTCGTGATGGCCGGGGAGGAGCGTGATCCTGCGGTTCTGGAAATGCTGCGGGAGAAGTACCGTCTGAACGATCCGTTGCCGGTGCAATACCTGACCTGGCTCGGCAATGCAGTGACCGGCGATCTCGGCATTTCCTTGCGTACCAACCAGCCAGTAACCGAACTCATCGCCCAGAAGCTGCCGGTAACAATCCAGCTTGCAGTCATGTCGATGATCTTTGCCTTTCTGATCGGTGTGCCTGCGGGCATTCTGGCTGCGGTGAGAAAGAACACGGTCATCGACTATATCGCCAGCATCATTGCTCTTTCGGGCTTGTCGGTGCCCAATTTTTGGCTCGGAATCATGTTGATCCTGCTGGTGTCCGTGAAGCTCGGATGGTTGCCGGCTTCCGGTTTCGAGTCGATTTTCAATGATCCTGTCCGCTCCCTGCAGACAATGATCATGCCCTCCTTCGTGCTGGGGACCGCTCTTGCCGCGACGCTGATGCGCCACACCCGCTCGGCCATGCTGGGTGTTCTGTCTCAGGACTACATCCGCACGGCGCGGGCCAAGGGGCTTTCACCGCGTGAAGTCGTGTTGTCGCATTCTTTCCGCAATGCGCTGCTGCCCGTCGTCACGCTCAGCGCGCTGCTGTTCGGCGAGTTGCTGGCCGGAGCCGTTCTGACGGAGCAGATCTTCACCATTCCGGGCTTCGGCAAGCTGATCGTCGATGCCGTTTTCAACCGTGACTATGCGGTGGTGCAGGGCGTCGTCATGTGCACGGCAGTTGGCTTCATTCTCATGAACCTTGTTGCGGACATTCTCTATGTCCTTCTCAATCCACGGCTGAGGGCAAGCCTATGACCGCGATCGAACAATCGTCCGTGGCGGCGGGCTCCGAAGGCAGCCGCTCCTGGAAGAAGCTGCGCTCAAGCCGCAGTGCGCTTGCCGGGCTCATCATCATCTCCTTCTTTTCCGCGCTGGCCATCCTCGCGCCGCTGCTGCCCATCGCAGATCCGGTGGCCACCAGCTGGTCGGCGATCCGCAAGGCTCCTTCGGCAGCCCATTGGCTTGGTACGGATGATCTGGGCCGGGATATCCTCTCGCGCATGATCTGGGGGGCAAGGGCTTCGCTGATGGCTGGCGTCTTCTCGGTCATGATTGCCGTCGGCATCGGGGTCCCGCTCGGCATTCTGGCCGGCTATTTCGGCGGCTGGGTGGATCTGGTCATTTCGCGCGTCACCGAAGCGCTTCTGGCCCTGCCGTTTCTGATCATGGCCATTGCACTTGCGGCCTTCCTCAGCCCGAGCCTCACCAATGCGATGATTGCGATTGGTCTGTCGGCCATGCCCATTTTCGTCCGCCTGACACGGGGGCAGGTGCTGGCGGTGAAGCAGGAAGACTATGTGGAAGGCGCCCGCTCTGTGGGCCTTGGCCACATGGACATCATGCTCCGCTACATCCTGCCCAATGTCACCGCGCCGATTATCGTTCAGGCGACGCTGACAGTTGCCACCGCCATCATTGCCGAGGCGAGCCTCTCGTTCCTCGGTCTCGGGCAGCAGCCTCCGGCGGCCAGCTGGGGTTCCATGCTGAACGTGGCGAAGAACTTCCTTTCACAGGCGCCCTGGATGGCCATGTGGCCGGGCGCCGCGATCTTCCTTGTGGTGATCGGCTTCAACCTCCTTGGCGACGGCCTGCGCGATGCGCTGGACCCGCGCGAACACTGATTTGCAGAAAAAGGCAGAGACATTGACTGAGTTCACCACACGGCCGGAAATCCTCGGCACCTTCGGTGTTGTCACTTCGACCCACTGGATCGCCTCTGCGGTCGGCATGAGCATTCTGGAAAAGGGCGGCAATGCCTTTGATGCGGCGGTTGCCGCAGGCTTCGTCCTGCAGATCGTCGAGCCGCATCTGTGCGGACCCGGTGGCGACATGCCGGCGGTCTTTTATTCAAAGAAGACGGACAAGGTGGAAGTGATCTGTGCGCAAGGTCCGGCCCCGGCAGGCGCAACCATCGAGCACTACACCAGCGAAGGGCTGAAGCTGATCCCCGGCGACGGGCTGCTGTCCACCGTCATTCCCGGTGCCTTTGATGGCTGGATGCTGATGCTGCGCGACTATGGCACTTTGTCCCTGCGTGAGGTGCTGGAGCCTGCCATCTATTACGCGGAGCATGGTCATCCGATGCTGCCGCGGGTATCGGCAACGATCAAGGGGCTCGGTGACTTCTTCGAGAAGGAATGGCCGACCTCTTACGAGACCTGGCTGCCCGGCGGCGCGGCACCCGAGCCGCATGCCAATTTCCGCAATCCGGTTCTGGCGGAAACATGGAAGCGCATCATTGCCGAAGCGGAAGCAAAGACCGGCCGCGAGGAGCAGATTGAGGCCGCGCGCGATGCCTTCTATCGGGGCTTTGTTGCCGAGGCCATCGGCAACTACCTGAAGACGGCCGAAGTCATGGATGCGAGCGGTCAGAAGCACAAGGGCGTGCTGACGGCCGATGACATGGCGAACTGGAGCGCCACCATCGAGGCACCGCAGACCTTCGACTATCACGACTGGACCCTGGCCAAGACGCAGGCCTGGGGGCAGGGGCCGGTTTTGCTGCAGTCTCTGGCACTGCTCAAGGGCTTTGACATTGGCGCGATGGACCCTGCCGGTCCCGACTTCGTCCATCATGTGGTCGAGGCGATGAAGCTCGCCTATGCTGACCGTGAGGTCTATTACGGCGATCCGAAGTTCGGGGAAATCCCGACCGAGCACCTGTTGTCGGAAGGCTACAACAGTGAGCGGCGCAAGCTGATCGGGGCTGAGGCCTCGTTCGACCTGCGCCCCGGAACCGTGCCCGGCTACGAACAGCAGCGCGATGCGACCATGGCCATGCTGGCCGAGTTCTCCGGCCACGGCGCGGTCTATGAGCCGACCATGGCGCATCTGACCGAGAAGAAGGGCGATACGGTCCACATCGATGTGATCGACCGCTGGGGCAACATGGTGGCAACGACGCCCTCCGGCGGGTGGCTGCAGTCTTCGCCGGTTGTGCCCGGGCTTGGCTTTGCGCTGAACTCGCGCGCACAGATGTTCTGGCTGAAAGAGGGACTGCCCACCTCCCTTGCTCCCGGCAAGCGCCCGCGCACAACACTGACGCCTTCGCTGGCAATGTACCAGGGGCGTCCAACACTGGCCTTTGGAACGCCCGGCGGCGACCAGCAGGATCAGTGGCAGCTGCCGTTCTTCTTGCGCTATGCCCACCACACGAAGAACCTGCAGGCGGCCATTGATGCGCCGCTGTTCCACTCCACCCATTTCCCGGGCTCCTTCTATCCGCGCACGTCGGAGCCTGGGCACATCATGGTGGAGGAGAGCTTCGGCGAGGCGGCAATTGCAGAACTGCGCCGCCGCGGGCATCAGGTGACGGTTGCCGACAGCTGGAGCGTCGGGCGCCTGACGGCTGCGCGCCGCGATGCCGATGGCCTGTTGCGGGCAGCGGCAACGCCGCGCCTGATGCAGGCCTATGCGGTGGGGCGCTGAGCCATGACCTGGTCCATCGCCGCCCGTGATCCAGAGACCGGCCACCTCGGCATTGCCGTTGCCAGCCGCTTCTTTGCGGTTGGCTCCGCCGTGCCCTACATGCGCGGCGGTGTGGGAGCCGTTGCTACCCAGGCCTTCGTCAGCCCTCTTTACGGGACCGATGGCCTTGCGATGCTTGGCGAAGGCAAAAGCCCGCAGGAGATCATTGACTTCCTGACGGGGCGCGATGACGGCGCCGAACAGCGGCAGATGCATCTGATCGACGCTCAGGGGCGCAACGCTGTCTTCACCGGCAAGAAATGCGTCGAATGGGCCGGGCATCTCATCGAGGACAATGTTTCCGTGGCTGGAAACATGCTCGCAGGTCCGCAGGTGCTGGAGCGGACCCTTGCCGCTTACAAGGATCTGTCCGCGGCTCCCTTTGCCGAGCGGCTGCTGGGTGCGATGGATGCAGGAGAAGCGGCGGGCGGCGACAAGCGCGGCAAGCAGTCTGCCGCCCTCGTCATCTACCGGGATCAGGATTACGCATGGCTCAACATCCGGGCTGATGACCACGCCGATCCGCTGCCGGAACTTTGGCGGCTCTACCGGGTGGCGCAGGAGCGTTACCTGCATGTGGTTGAAACCATGCCGACGCGGGAAAACCCGCATGGCCTTACCGACCGTACCGAAATCGACCGGAAAATCGCCAGCCTCGAAGCCGAACGGCAGGCTGCCGGTCGTGCATCTTCCTCCTTCGCGACGCCGTGGACACAGTCATGACCAATCCTGACCTGACCAGCCAGCCCGTTCTCTCCGTCCGCAACCTGACCACCGCCTTCAAGGCAGATGGTGGCTGGAGGCCGGTGGTGCGCAATGTGTCCTTTGATGTCTGCGCCGGGGAGACGCTGGCCATCGTAGGGGAGAGCGGATCGGGCAAGAGCGTGACCTCGCTGTCAGTCATGCGCCTGCTGGCGCCGAAGTCCAGCCGGATCGAGGGGAGGTGGTGCTGAATGGCCGCAACCTTCTTGACCTGTCCGAAAAGGCGATGCGGCACGTTCGTGGCAATGAGGTCTCGATGATCTTCCAGGAGCCGATGACCTCGCTCAATCCGATCTTCACCATCGGGCGCCAGATTTCCGAGGTGCTGACGCGGCACAAGGGCATGACGAAGTCCGCCGCCCGTGCCGAGACAATCCGCATGCTGGAGCGCGTGCGTATTCCCAATGCCGCCGCCCGATTTGACGAATACCCGCACCAGTTTTCCGGTGGCATGCGCCAGCGGGTGATGATTGCCATGGCGCTTGCTTCCCGCCCGAAGCTGCTGATTGCCGATGAGCCGACGACCGCGCTCGACGTGACGATCCAGGGGCAGATCCTCGATTTGATCAAGGAACTGCAGGACGAAGAGGGCATGGCTGTTCTTTTCATCACCCATGATATGGGCGTCGTTGCCGAGATTGCCGACCGCACTGTGGTGATGTTCCGGGGCGATGCGGTGGAGACCGGTCTGACCGGGGATATTTTTCATCGGGGCCAGCATCCCTATACCCGTGCGCTTCTGTCTGCCGTGCCAAGGCTTGGTTCCATGGCGGGTGAGGCGGCGCCTTTGCGTTTTCCTGTCGTGGACACGGCGACCGGCGTCATAACTGCTCCGCCCGCTCCAGCAGCTCTTCCCGGGCACAGCCAGCCCGTTCTTCAGGTCAGAAATCTCGTCACCCGCTTTCCGGTGCGCTCCGGTCTCTTCAACCGGCAGACCGGTGCCGTACATGCGGTGGAGAATATTTCCTTTGATCTGCTGCAGGGGAAACGCTCGCACTCGTTGGTGAATCGGGTTGCGGCAAGTCCACCACAGGCCGTTCGGTCATGCGCTTGATCGAACCTTCGTCCGGAGATATCCATCTCGATGGCTTCGACGTCCGGAAACTGGGGGCCGTGGAACTCCAGCGGATGCGCAAGAGCGTGCAGATGATCTTTCAGGATCCGTTCTCCAGCCTCAACCCTCGTATGACGGTTGGCCAGGCTGTTGCGGAGCCCTTCTTGAAGCACAAGCTTGGCGGCGTCCGTGAGGCTGCTGAAAAGACGGACTATCTGCTGGAGCGGGTAGGGCTCTCGGCATCCATGAAGAACCGTTATCCGCATGAGTTCTCGGGCGGCCAGCGCCAACGCATCGCCATTGCACGGGCGTTGTCGCTAGACCCGAAAGTGATCGTTGCAGACGAAAGCGTGTCTGCTCTCGATGTGTCGATCAAGGCGCAGGTCTGCAACCTGCTCATGGACCTGCAGGAAAGCCTGGATCTGGCCTTCCTCTTCATCAGCCATGACATGGCTGTTGTGGAACGGGTCAGCCACCGGGTGGCGGTGATGTATCTCGGCGAGATCGTCGAGATCGGTCCGCGTGCCGCCGTCTTTGAAAACCCGCAGCATCCCTACACGAAGAAGCTGATGGCTGCCGTGCCGGTGCCCGATCCGGCCCGCCGGGGTATGCGCCGCGGCATTGCCACAGATGAGCTGCGGAGCCCGGTGCGCGCCAATGGCTATCAGCCGCCGGTGCGGGAGTACCGGGAGGTTTCGAAAGGCCATCTGGTGCAGGTGGCTTAATCAGTCGACGATGAAGAGCTTTGCGCCGGTGCTGGTGGAGGAGCGGTGCGGCTCGGCATTGTCGGCCACCTGATAGCTCATGCCCGGCTTCAGCAGGAAGGTGCGGCCGTCGTCCAGCTCCGTTAACAGCTCGCCCTCTAGGCACAGGAGAATATGACCCTTCGTGCACCAGTGGTCAGCGAGGTAACCGGGCGTGTATTCCACCATGCGCACCCGGATGCCACCGAAGTGGCGCGTGCGCCAGAAGGCGGCGCCGGTTTCGCCCTTGTGCTCGGTCCGCTCCACAGTGTCCCAGTCCGTGGTGCCGAAGGGGATATCGCTCATCTGCATGGTGCAGTCCTTGTTGCTATGGGCGTGTCAGCGCGCCCGGTAAGCACGCAGCATCGAAAAGCTGTAGAGTGCCAGCGCCGACCAGATCAGTACGAAGGCTGAGAGTTTCACCGGGTTCATCGGCTCGCGGAATACGAAAACGGCGATCAGGAAGATGATCGTCGGTGTGATGTATTGCATCACAGCGATGGTTGAAAGCCGCAGCAGCTTGGCGGCGTTTGCGTAGATCATCAGCGGAATGGCCGTGGCCAACCCGGCCGAGGCGAGGAGCCAGGTGTCCAGCTGGGTGCCATGGGTGAAGTGGCCGGTGCTGGAGAACTCCAGCCAGAGGATGAAGGGTACGGCGGGAATGCTCAGCAGTGCCACCTCCAGGAAGAAGCCCTGATTGGGCCCCACCGGCAGAGTCTTGCGCAGGAAGGCGTAGAAGCCCCAGCTGACGGTCAGCGTCAGCGAAATCCAAGGCAGCCGCCCCGCATCCCAGGTCAGGATACCGACAGCCACGGCGACGAGTGCGATGGCCGCGATCTGCGTGCGCGACAGCTTTTCCTTGAGGACGATGGCACCCAGTAAGATGCTGAAAAGCGGGTTGATGAAATAGCCGAGGGCGCCCTCGATCGCCTGTCCCGAGCCGACCGCATAGACATAGGTGCACCAGTTGATGGTAATGAGGCTGGCGGTCAGTGCTGCCATGCCCATGGTGCGGGGAGACCGTATGGCTGCCTTCAGATCTCCGATCCGGCGCGTCGCCAGCAGGATCAGGGCAGCACAAGGTACGGACCATGCCGCCCGATGGGCCAGCACTTCAAACGGCGAGATATGCCCGAGCGCTTTTAGATAGATCGGCAGCAGGCCCCACAGGCCATAAGCGGTGAGGGCGTATGCGAAGCCTTTGGGGGTGTCGCCGGTCTGCTGGGGAACTGGGGGCGTATCCATCGCCATGGGCCTGACCTTGTCTTGTTGGGTCTCTTCCATAGGACGGAACCATCTCCGGTTCCAATTCATTCCTATGCTGCAGGCATCAGTGTTGTTCATACCGCCGGTGGCTGCCATCTTGCCGCCGGGATTGGCATGTTCTGCTCAAGCCTTGTGTAGTAGGATCTGATGTGGGCCATTCGGGGTTCGAGAGGTTACAGGGATGCGTAAGATTGCTTTTTCTCTCGCCCTTGCTGTTGGGCTGCTTGGTGCTGGCGCTGCCAACGCCTGGACGGCTCAGGCAACGGCAGACCTGAACATGCGCTCAGGACCAGGTACCGGCTATGCGCCGCTTCTGGTCATTCCGCGCGGTGCAGTGGTTGAGGCAGGCGCCTGCAGCAGCTGGTGCCAGGTGTTTTTCGCAGGTTACCGGGGGTTTGTGAGCGCCCGCTATCTGGCGCCGGCTGGCGGTTACTATCAGCCCGCACCCCCGCCGCCGGTGGTCGTGGTGCCGCCTCCCTACTATCGCCCGGCACCGCCACCCTATTACCGGCCGGGCCCTCCGCCGGTCTACCGCCCCCTTACCATCACCGCGACCGCTACAGGGATTATGAGCGCAGGCGGAGTTACCATTGGGAGCGGTCCTGGTAAGGATCTTTGGGCGGCTCCAAATTTAAGTGAACTGTGCATGGCTCGCGGCTCATATGCGCCGCGGGTCTTTTGCTGCGAGGCAAGGCTGTGAAACCAGGCGGGCCCGCAGGGCTCCGCTGGCAACAGATGTGGCAACGGGTGCTCCAAAACATCTTAAAGAAACCACAGATCCTGTGATTTCTGCCACAGTTCCGGACGCATTCTTCTTTAAACCTTGTATCTGCAAACAGAGATTCTGTCATCCCTGCTGCTGGTGCCTTTTGCAGGCTCTGAGAGCAGGATGAAAAAGGAGCATTTGAATGGCTACCAAGACAAAGGCCCCCTCAAACAGCCGCTCGCTTGCGCCGCACAGCGCGGCGCGAGGGCTGGTGCTGGGTCTGGGGCTGTCTCTTCTCGGCAGTGTTTCTGCTTTCGCGGCAGATCCCGTCGCCATGGTGCTGGACCGCTCGGAAGGTGTCGAGGCTTCGGCCTTCACCGAACTTTTCCCCGGAGATGCCGTCGCGCTGGGCAGTGAAGGCTATGTTGATCTGCTCGACTATACCGCCTGCCGCGAGGTGCGGGTAACGGGCGGTACTGTCACGGCTGTCAGCACGGGGCTTGAAGTGGTGGAAGGTCAGGAGACGGAACTGCGTCCGGGCAACTGCCTTCAGCAGCAGACCACCAACGCAGGCCCAGAGAACAGCAAGGGCCTTGCGACGACCCTGCGCAGCGTGCGTCCGGAAAACAAGGTGGCTGCATCGCTGATGCTGCGCTTTGGCGATGACCTCAAGGAGCGTTACGACAGCGTGATGATCTCCGTCGATGGTGGTGAGCCGAAGGAATACAAGCTCGATGACACTGCCCTGTCTGAAATGCCGCTGACAACGGCGGAAGATGCGGCTGCTGCCATGGCTGGCGGTACGGTCCGCAACTCCGTGCCGGTTGAGCTGATGTTCAAGCCGAAGGAAGGCGCAGGGGATGCAGAAGTGCGTCAGTTTACGCTCGACCCCTCGGGCGTTGGCCGCGATACTGCTGTTGTCGTGGTGAAGTGAACTGAGCCGGATGAACCTCGTTAAATGACCGGGTCCGGGCGGGCGCAGACCGCCGCAACAGAACGTATCAGGCTGAAGGCCGCGATGGTGCTCATCGCGGCCGCGCTTGGTATTGCGTCCGGATTTGCCTCGATCCATGCGATCTGGGAAGGCTGGATGACGGACAGGCTGCTGCAAATGCGCGCGGCCGTCGAACCCCTGCCGCAGGACCGGTTCCCGGTGGCGGTCGTTGGCCTGGATCAGGCGTCGCTGACCTCCAGGCGTCTTGAGGCTATCCCCCGTGTTTTCATGTCCCAGGCCTTTGCCGAAGCGGGCAGCGGGTTGTTCGAGGCGGGGGCAAAGGCCATCGGCCTCGATTTCGTTTTTGCCTTCAGCGCCGACTCCTTTGCCGACCCGCAGACTGGTGAGGCGCGGTTGCGCGGCTATGACCGTCAATTCCTGCAGTTCCTGTATCAGAACCGGGGCCGTGTCGTTGTCGCGCGCACGTCGACCGGAGTTCCGCACCGGTCCATTTCCGCGACTGCGGGCAATGAGGGGTGCGCTCCACCGAGATTTTTACGAGCAACGACGGAGTCGTTCGCCGCCACAGGCCTTCCGTTCCAATGGAAAACTCGCCTGCTTTCGTGGATGCCATGCTCTCCTTGATGGGCTCAAATATTGCCGAGCCTTACATGCCGCTTCCCGGTGCCCGGCTTGCCTCGACCGTTCCTTATCTGTCGCTGGTTGATGTGCTCGACATGATGGATACCGAGGAGGGCAGGGCGAAGCTGCATGAGTTTGCAGACGGCCGGGCCATTCTCTTTGGCAGCACCTTGCCGAATGAGGACGAGCATCTCTACCTCGACCGTTATCTGCCGCGGGAAAGCGTTCCTGGCGCGATTGAGGGTGCCATGGGGCGGCCGCCGGTGCGAACTGCAACGTCCGGTGTCTTCATCCTGGCCGACCTGATCGGAGCCCCGCTGACTGGCCGCTTTGCTAAGGATGCACCCTTCGCAGCGGTTGCGGGGCTTATCATTGCCTTTGCACTTGCCGGTGCGCTTGCAGGGTTGAATCTGCCTTTGCCCAGCCTGCCTTTTGTGGCAACCGGGCTCATCGGCGGCGGACTCGCCATCGCCTTTGCGGCTCTGATGGGCGGCACCGTTCTGCCCGCAGGCGCGGCGCCCTTCGCCGGGTTTATTGCGCTGATGGTGGCCGGTGTGGCGCAGGTGGCGGTGCTGAAGCGGCGTGAGCGCGAGCTGGTGCGCCTCTTTGGCCATTATCTTTCACCGCAGGTGATCAAGACGATGGCGGAGCAGGAGCGCCTTTCGGATCTCGGCGGCGAGACCCGCCGCGTCGTTGTTGCCTTCATCGACATCGTTGGCTTCACCCGTATGTCGGAGCAGCTTCCGGACCGTGAGGTGGTGAAGGTGGTGAACACCTGTTTCGAGGCGATCGGTGGTGAAATCACACGTTTTGAGGGCTACATCGACAAGTATATCGGCGACGCGGTGATGGCGATCTGGAACGCGCCGAACGATGTTGAGGCGCCCGAGCAGCAAGCTGTCGGCTGTGCCCTCGCCGTGATTGCCATGCTGCCCGAACTGCGCCGCCGCACTGGTCAGCCTGGGCTCGATCTGCGCATTGCGATCAATGCTGGCCCTGCGCTTGTGGGCGATATCGGCGGTGAGACACGCCGCTCCTTCACAGTGATGGGCACAACCGTCAACACTGCCAGCCGCATCGAGACCATCGCCAAGGAAGCCGCCGTGCGCCTTGCCTTCAGCAGTTCTGTTGCGGAAGGCCTGCAATCCCCAGTCCTGCTGCCGCTGTGGAAGGGAACCTTGCGCGGCCTTTCTGTCGAGACGGAAGTGCTGACCCTTGATAATGCGGCGCTCTTCATGGAGGAGAGCGGCCCGCGCCTGCTTCTGAGCGATGAAGATCCGGAACTGCCTGATGCCGGCATTCGCAGTGCAGCCATCTGAGGCGGCCAAGAAGGGGGCCTCCAATCTGGCTGAGGCAGCTTGCATTTCGTCAATTCCCTGTTATCTATCGCGCAGCGGGCCGGGCCCCTCTGGCGATGCGCACTGAACTCCAAGAGCAGGCGCCTCGTGATGTCGGACCGCATCAAGTGCGCTTGATGCCATGCCCGGACTGCCGCCTCGCGGACAATCACCTGTCATGACACGGCGCCGTCACGCGAGTGAGGCACATCTTGGATATCCTGTTTCTGCTGTTTCTCGATAAGCCGCTGTGGATGTGGTTTGTCTTCCTGTCTCTGGTCATTGCCCTGCTGGTGTTTGACCTTGGCGTCCTGCACAAGGACGACCATGAGATCGGGATTGCCGAGAGCTTGAAGCTTTCGGCCATGTACATCATTCTGGGTCTTTCTTTCTCCGGCTTCATTTTCTGGCAGATGGGCGGGGAGGCGACCGCGCAGTATCTGACCGCCTTCGTGGTGGAAAAGACGCTGGCGATGGACAACATCTTTGTCATCGCGCTCATCTTCAGCTTCTTCGCCATTCCGCGCCAGTATCAGCACCGGGTGCTCTTCTGGGGCATTCTTGGGGTGATCCTGCTGCGCGGCATCATGATCGGCCTTGGGGCCACGATCGTCGAGCAATATCACTGGGTACTCTATCTCTTTGCTGCCTTCCTGATCTTCACTGGCATCAAGATGCTGTTTGCCGGTGATGAGGAGCACAAGATCGAGGAGAACGCGCTGATCCGCTTCCTGAAGCGGCGGCTGCCGGTGACGGATGAGATCCACGGCCACAGCTTCATCGTGAAGCAGAAGGACCCGGCAACGGGACGTCTGAAGCGCTTTGTCACACCGCTTCTGCTGGCGCTGATCGTCATCGAGATCGCCGATGTGGTGTTTGCGGTGGATTCGGTCCCGGCCGTCTTCACCATCACCACCGATCCTTACGTGGTCTACACCTCCAACATCTTCGCCATCCTGGGCCTGCGCGCGCTCTATTTCGCTTTAGCGGCGATCCTGCACCGGTTCGCCTATCTCAAATATGCGCTGTCGCTGCTGCTGGTCTTCATCGGTTCCAAGATCTTCATTGCGGAGATGATGGGCTGGGAGAAGTTTCCGCCAGAATGGTCGCTTGGCATCACCTTTGCGATCCTGGGCGCCGGGACTGTTTTTCCCTCTGGAAGACGAGCAGTGCAGAGAGCCGCTGAGGTGCATGTTCTCCCTTCCCGATAGAGCAAAATCCCCCGGCAGACCATTCTGCCGGGGGATTTCTCTTTATGGCAAGCTCTTGCGCGGACAGACGAGGCTATTTCCGATCCACCCCAAATGTGCCGTTGCTCCATTTGTCTGTCCGGTTCTAGATGATGGTGAAGGTGAATGAAGGGTTCTCGCAGGGAGGCACCGGCTTGAATGCAACCGTAAATCTGGACGCAGCCACGACGGAGATTTCTGCCGCTTCCCAGATTGCTATCGAATTGCTGGAAGGGGATGCAGGCGTTTTTGCTGCCTATGGGTTCCCGCGGCTTGCACGGCATCTTTCGCCCGTCCAGGGCCTCTGGCTTGCAGTGGGGCTCCGGGTCGCCGGGCTGCCTGCCGGGCTTGCCCTTGGCATGGTGCAGGGCCAGAAGGCGTGGCTGCTGTCCTTGATGGTCGCCGCTCCCTTGCGCGGGCGGGGCTACGGGCGCCAGTTGGCGCAGGCCTTTGCTGCAGGCGCGGCAGGACGTGGCGCAGCATCGGTACAAGCAGACTTTTCCTCCCGGATCGCGCATCGCGGTGCATTGGCCCGCTGTCTGGCCGCCGCCGGATTTTCTGAACCGGAACTTCTGACGCTGGCCACCACGGGCGAAGCAGGGGCGATGCTGGAGGCGGTCAATCAGTGGCCCAGCATGATGCGGCGTCTGCGAAATCCGGATAGCGCCAGTTTCGAGCCATGGCGCCCTCTGGACGCGGCGGATCTGGAGGCGGTCGAGGCACTCTCACGGGAGCCCGGCTTCGTGCCAGGCATGGCGCCGGAGGCTGATCCGCAGTCCTTTGATCCAGCCTGCTCAATTGCGGTGCGCCGGGACGGGCAGCTGATTGGGTGGGTTGTGGCCGAGGCGCTACCGGTGATCACGCTGGAGGCCTACCGGGGCCGGAAGGGTGTGTACTACCGCTCAGCCTATCTGACGCAACCGCTTTGGCACACGGGGCTGATGGTCGGTGCGTACCGTGCGGCTTTTGAAGCACAGGTCAACACCCACGGGCCGGAATCGATTGCCGCGTTTCACACGAGTATTCCGCGCATGGCGGCCATGGTCCGGCGCCGGTTCGGGCCGATTGCGCTGCAGGTGGACGAGCATTGGCGCACGGAGCAGGTTCTTTAACATGAAGCTTGGCAAGCGGCCCGCGAGTGGGGCCGTGTCGCCTTCAAACGGAGAAGATGAAATGGAAAATATTGATCTGAACGCGCTTTTTGGCGTTGATACGGTTGAGAAGGTGCGCCTGCGGCTCAATGAGGACGCCGCCTTTCTTGCTGAGGCCAAGGTGGATCTGAATGCCGCTGTAAAGGCGCATTACGGTATTGATCTGCCTGTGCCGATGGGCGTTGTCGAAAGCGCCGGCGGCTGGACTGCCTGCATCCTCGCCGATGATGCTCTGGCTGATAGCGAACTGGATCTGGTCGCGGGCGGTATGCTGATTCCGAGTTACAAATCTTCGACTCCCAAACACACTCCGGAAAACAGCATTACAATTCGCTTTTAGTCATTAAAGCACCCCAAATGCCGCACCTATCTGTTCTGCTACAGCGGGTTTTGCGTGCTGCCGGCAACTTTGATTGGGCGATGAGACATGACAATTGACCTTAAGGCACTCTTTGGCGCCGATGCTGTCGAGGATGTAATCCGGCGTCTCAACTCCGATAGCGCGTTTCTGGCGGAAGCTCGCGCTGATCTGAATGCTGCAGTGATGGCACACTATGGCGTTCAGTTGCCCCTGCCGCTGGCTCTCGCCGAAGGGGTAGACGGCTGGACGGTCGAGGTTCCGCATGGTGATGCCCTGGACGACAGCGAGCTGGATCTTGTCGCTGGCGGATCAAGTCAGCATTTCCTGAATCCAGGCCTCAAATCAGACGGTGACCGCAGGCATGTCTGAAATCCCGAGCTGCACGACGGCGTCGGTCTGAGCCAGAATGGCGGGATTGTGGGTGACGATCAGCATCCCGGTCCCGTCTTTGCGCAAGGATGCCAGAAGCCGTGAAATCTGGTCCTGATCGAGGCCAGTGACTGTCTCGTCCAGGATCAGGAAATCAGGTTCGCGCGCCACGGCCCGTGCAATCAGCAGACGTTGCACAAGGTTCTGCGAAACCATTCCTTCTGCCACAAGCGTCTGCACGCCCATCGGCAGCGTTGCCACTTCCTCGTCCAGTCCGGTGATGCGCAGGGCGCGGGCGATGGCCTCGTCCCGGAGCGGTGCCATGCCCAGAACGACGGCGCGGATCGTGTCGAGGCTGATGCTTTCATCCTGAAAGACGCAGCCAATGCGGCGCCTGTAGCTCGCCGGATCGAGCCTTTCCAGCAACTCGCCATCCACCCGAATGCTCCCGCTTTCCGGCTTCTGGAAACCCAGCAGCAGCTGGATCAACGTTGACTTGCCGCAGCCCGAAGGGCCGGTGAGCCCCAGAACTTCACCGCGCCGCAAAGTGAGGTTCGCGTTTTGAAGCACAGGTCCGGGTGCGTCCGGATAGTGAAAGCTCAAGCCTTCGCAAGCAATCTGTCGGATGCTGCCGGGCGTGAGGCTGCCACTGTGCCCGCCTTCGCCGTTTGTGAGCCACTCTGGCTGTTCAATGCGTCTTTCAGGTGCTACACGGCCGGCCATCAGGCCTGCTTGCGTCAAGCAGGCTGCCGCCAGCGCGATGCCCGCAAGGACAAGCGGTTGTGAATTGTCCGTGAGGGCGGACTGTTCTGCCGCAATACAGGATGCGAGCGGCACTGCGCAGATCAGAAGCCGGTCCAGCGCTGAACGCAGGTCTTCTAGCCGCGACTGCCACCGGCTGACTGTCTGCCATGCGCCTTGCGCGTCCGCCACACGGCGCATCAGCCAGTCTCCCCGTCCCAGCAACCGCAGCCGGGGCAGGGCGGCGGCGGTTTCGGCTGCGATCTCTTGCAGGGCGTTGCTCCGGCGCTGGCATTCCTCCTGCTGCCGGAAAATCCGCCGCGTCAGTGAAGCTCTGAGTGCAAGGGCGGGCAGGAGAAGCAGACCTGCGGCAGAAAGGGCTGCCGGACTTGCCGCAGCCAGAAGCCCCAGCGCGGGCACTGCAAGCCCAAGGGCGCTGATCCTTCCGCTTTTTCGCAGGCTGTCCTCAATGGCTTGCGTCACCAGTGCCCCCAGCCGCTCTGCCATCCCGGCAGGCGAAGGCCGGTTGAGCTGCGCTGGGGCTGCATGTGCCAGCCGCAGCCAGATTGCCGATGAGCTTGCAAGGCCCGCAAGGCCGATGCGCCGAAGCGCTGCCGTCTGCCGGATCAGTAGGGCCAAAGCTCCGCTGCCTGCAAGCACCGCAAGACCGGCAGTTGCCTTTCCCGGTGAGGGCTGTGTGATCAGGGCTGCTGCCGGGGCATTGATTGCAAGACCTGTCAGGATCGCCGGGATTGCCTCCTGCCATCCGGGCATGGTGCGGGCTTTGGGGGCAACGAGGGCCAGTGCCTCCGGCAGTACATCCGTTGCTTCGGGTGCTGCACTTCTTCTGCCATCGGCATGAAGCAAGGCGGTGTGCCCGCCGCGCGTATCGAGCACGGCAGCATTTTCTTCGCCTTTGAGAAAAACGATCAGAAGCCCCAGGTCTTCGTTCCGCCAGTCCGGTGCGCCGCTGCCGGGCGCAGGCAGGCGGATGCGGCGCAGGAGAAGCCCTTCGGCCATTGCAGCAGCGCGCAGGGCTTCCTCCTTATGCGGGGACGCCATCCGGGCGAGGCGGGCAAGCCGAAGCCCTGCATCATCCTTCATGATCGCTCCCCAGCCTGATTTCATGGGTGACTTGGCCTGCCGTCATGGCTCTTGCGCCGCACAGGACGAGGCCGATGCCTGCCGCGGTCAGCCGCTGCCGCAGGCGTATTTCCAGCTCGCTCTCCAGCGCGTCGAAAGCCTCATCCACCACCAGAAACCGGGGCTGCCGCAGCAGGCTGCGGGCCAGCATCAGCCGCCGCAATTGCCCGCCGCTTAGGCTGGGCCGGGCAGGTGTCAGAGGCAGGGTAAGCCCGCCGCGCGGGGCAAGGGTTTGCCAAAGCTCCACCTTTTCCAGCGCGCTGATCAGGACGTCATCTGACAATTCATCCTGTCCCAGCCGCAGGTTCTCCGCCACCGTGCCTTTGAAGGGTGGCAGCGGGCGTGCCTCATACAGCACCAGTCCCGGCCACTGCGCCAAAGCCTCGCTGGCGGGCTTGCCGTTCAGCAGAATGTGTACGCCGGACAAAGGCTCAAGCCCGGCAATCGCGCGCAGAAGACGTGATTTACCGCAGCCGGAAGGGCCGGTGACGGCCAGCGTTTCGCCGGGGCTGAGCGTGATGGTCTGGTTCTGATGCTGCAATGCAAGCCGGCACTCTGCAGGAGGAGGCCCTGAACCGGGTTCGCATGGCTTTGCGCCATTGCGGATGTCCTCCAGCCTTGCCGCAATGGTGCGAAGGGCCGAAAGCGCAGGAGCAAGGCAAGCAATCTGCCCCGCTTGCCGGTGGAGCGCGGCGCAGAGCAGGGCCAGACCCAATATGCCGCCAGCCTGTGCACCGTCCGCCTTCGCGCCACCAAGTCCGTGCAGGGCAACCGCCGCCATGCCGGAGAAGTGCAGAAGCCCCTGCAAGGCCTGAAGCCCGGCCATCTTGAGGCCAGCCCGTTGCGCCACGCCCATGCTGACCGCATGGGACCCGGCCAGCCGCAGCGCCAGTTCTTCACTGCGCCCGCCGCAGAGCCATGTCTCAATCAGGGCCAGCATGCTGCTGCCGGGAATAGCCGGGGCAGAAGAGGCAATCCGGTCCAGCGTTGCTTCCATGCGTGAAAGCTGGCTGCCCCGGCGGCTTGTGGCAAGCCATGTCAAAAGAGCAGCGGCAAGGCCGGTGAAAGCAACGGCAAGCCCTGCCATGCCAAAGCACGAGGCTCCAGCCGCCAGCAACAAAAGGCCGGGCATATCTGCTGTGCGGGCAAAGCTGAGACCGGCGGCCCTTGCGCCGGGCGCCAGGAGCATCAGATCGGCCGCCTGATCCGGCACACGGCGCGAAAACCAGTCGAGGTCCTGCGTTGTCAGAAAGGCACTCGCCTGTTGCTCCACCGTCCTTGCCAGCGCATTCGCGGCTGACTGTCTGGCAAGGTGCCTCAGAAAAGCTGCCCCTGCGCCCGCTAGGGCCAGAAGCAGCAAGAGGAAGAGGAGGGGGCTGGCTGAGAGTCTGGCCCTTTTGATCCAGCGTGATTGCAGCAATCAGCACCAGCCCCTGCAGCATCATGCCCGCCGCCATCGCAATGGCCAGTCTGGCGGTCATTGGCCGCAGAAGACCGGAAAGAGCTGTCTGCCACCCCAAGGCAGGATCGGGCCCGCTCCGCCTGAGCGGCTGCACGGTGATGATGATCCCGGTGTAGTCCTGCGCGAAGTCATGACGGCTGGTCAGAACTGGTCCGCAACCTGGATCATTGACCATCACGTGACTGTCCGTCACTGACTCCACCACCACGAAATGGATGAAGCGGCTGTGGGCGATGACTGGCAGAGCCTGACGTTGCAGCTCGTCCAGCGTGCGGCGGTAGGCTGCGGCATGAAAGCCGTTCTGCCGTGCCAGCGCAATGATCTGCCGGGCGGAAAGCCCAAGGCGCGTGGAGCCTGCCTGCCTGCGCAGATCCTCAAGGGTTACCGCGCTGCCATGATGCGCCAGCAGTATGGCCAGCGCGGCCAGACCGCATTCTGCTGTCTCGCCCTGCCGGATATCCGGTGTTGGCCTTTGCTTGTCCTGCTGTGCTTGAGGCTTGCGCAAAAGTGGCAGCATGGGTTCAGTGGGCGCTCTTTGGCATTTGATGCAGGGTGTGCGAGGTGTCGGGCAGGACAGTGCACCGCATGTTGAAGCATGGTCCGGCGCAGGGACATGAAGTCCACCGGCATGTGATGTATGACTTGATCCGCCTGCGCAAGTCTTGCGCAGGGCAGACGGTGCAGCAGGGCAGGTGGAGGCATCAATGCCGGGTGAGAATGGGCCGGGAAACACCGCTGCTGATGGCAGCGAGACAGTCGGACAGCCTTCCGGTGCTGCCACCCTTCAACCGAAGGGAAGCGGTCTTTTCCGGGCTGAGGCTCTCGCCCGTCTGTCCGCGACCGAAGATCTCGACCGCCCGGCCCGGCTGGCGGTGCTTCCCCATCTTCCCGTTCTGCTCGCAGGCGCTGCAGTTTGTGCGGCAGCTGGAGCCTGGCTTTTGCTGGCATGAGGCGCGCTGATCGTTTCAGGGCGTGATCCGGAGGGCGCGCAGGGCATTGAGAATGACTGCCACGTCTATGGCTTCCTGGATCAAAGCGCCTTGCAGGGGCGTCAGATAGCCGAGGGCGGCAGCGGCCATGCCCAGAACCGAAAGACCGGTCCCTGCTGCAACGCTTTCCAGTGCAATCCGCCGGGCTCCGCGTGCAACGCCGATACCGGGGGCAATCCGGTCGAGGCGGTCAACCAGAAGAATGGCGTCGGCGGCCTCGGCACTGGCTGCGGCCCCTCTGGCCCCCATCGCCACGCCAATATCTGCCGCTGCCAGCGCCGGGGCATCGTTCACGCCGTCGCCGATCATCATCACAGGGCCGTTCTTGCGTTCGCTCAAGACAAGCAGCACCTTTTGATCCGGTGTCAGATCGGCACGGATGCCATCAAGCCCAAGTCCGCGGGTTACACGTCTGGCGACCGCCTCACGGTCACCTGTGGCAAGAAGGATGCGTGCGACGCCTTGCCGGCGCAGAGAGGCCAGCATGAGATCCGTGCCCTCGCGCAGGGGATCGGCCATCACGAGATGCCCGGCCATCTTGCCGTCAACAGCAACGGCAACGGTAAGGGCGCCGGCTTCCAGTGCCGGTTTCATTCCGGCAGACAGCCCCAGACGCCGGGCAACAAATCCGGCGCCTCCAACGATCACCTGATGCCCGCCAGCCGAACCGCTGACACCTTCGCCGGGTATCTCTGTTGCATCCTCCGGGGGCGGCAGATGCAAGCCGCGCGTTCTGGCCTCCGCCACGACGGCCTGCGCCACAGGATGGCTCGATGCCTGATCCAGAGCCGCAGCAAGCCGCAGTATTTCATCGCCGGGCATGCCTCCGGCACTGTGGATGTCTATGATCTGCGGGTGCCCGGCCGTCAGCGTGCCTGTCTTGTCGAGGATGAGCGTGTGGACCCGTGCCATGGCCTCAAGGGCCCTGGCGCCTTTGATTAGCACGCCGAAATGGGCTGCCCGGGACAGTCCGCTGGCAAGCGCAACGGGAACCGCAAGGATCAGCGGGCAGGGCGTTGCCACGACCAGCACCGCGACAGCGCGCACCGGATCTCCCGCGAGCCACCATGCTGCTGCCGCCATGGCAAGGGTCACTGCAAGGAAGCCAAGCGACCATTGGTCCGCCAGCCGGGACATGGGAGCCCTGGAGCGTTGCGCCTCTTCGACGAGCCGGACGATCCCCGCATAGGTGCTGGTGCTGGCCTCGTGCGTTGCCAGCAGGTCGAAGGCATCGCCAGCATTTGTTGATCCGCTCAGTGCTTCCGCACCTTGCGCCAGCCGCACGGGCAAGGATTCCCCGGTCAGGGCGGATGTGTCCAGAAAAGCCAAGGCTGACGCAATGCATCCATCCACCGGCACGGCTTCGCCCTGCCGGATGAGCAGACGGTCGCCCGGTGCAACGGCGTCAAGCGCCACCGTTTCGAGACCGCCATTTCTGTATCGTGTTGCCGTGCGCGGCACGCGTGACAACAGGTCCCGCATTTCCCGCCTTGCGCGGCCTTCGGCGAAGCTCTCCAGAAAAGTGCCGCCGGAATACATCACCGCAACCACGGCTGCGGCCAGCGTTTCCCCAAAGGCAAGGGCGGCCGTCATGGACAGGGCGGCCACCACATCGAGGCCGGTCTCGCGGCGCATGAGGCTGCGCAAGATCTCAGCCAGCAATGCAGCAAGCACCGGCAATACTCCGGCGGTCCACACGATCCGGGCGGCGTCCTGATACGAGCTGAAGTGCAGCGCCAGTCCGGCTGCAAGGGCAGTGACGGCGATTGCCAGAAGCAGCGCCTTGAAACGGTCTGTTGGTGCCTTGTCTGTGATCGGTCCCAAGATAGGTTCTCCGCCGGCAGCGCCGCTCTTGCCGCATCCAGAAGCTAGCTTCTATCCGGTCACGTTTAAAGCTGTAGATGCCGGTGGCCTGTGGCTCAGGTTTTCCGGTTGCCGCTTCACGAGACACCGCTCGATAAGGGCTTCCCGCCACACGACAACGCGCTATGAATAGCACCTCAAGATCCATCCGGCGCCCGAGGACCTGCCGTATCAGACCCTGGCATCGGCCACGAACGATCATCGATGCGATAAGGAAACCTGAGTGTCTGACTTTTCTTCCCCTCATTCCACTCCACAGATCGACGAGACGTGTTTTGCAGCCATCGACGAAGACCGGCTGTTTTCTGCGCCCGTCAGCACTCATCCGGCGCGGATCCTGATCCTCTATGGGTCACTCAGGCCGCGTTCCTTCAGCCGGCTGTCTGCGGAAGAGGCGGGGCGTATCCTGACGCGGTTTGGCGCTGAAGTGCGGTTCTTCAACCCTTCGGGCTTGCCACTGGTGGATGATGGTGTTGATGCCAGCCATCCGAAGGTGCGCGAACTGCGCGATCTGGTGGCCTGGTCGGAGGGCATGGTGTGGTCGAGCCCCGAGCGCCACGGAGCCATGACCGGCCTGATGAAGACGCAGATTGACTGGATCCCGCTGTCAGATGGTGCCGTGCGGCCGACGCAGGGCAAGACCCTCGCCCTGATGCAGGTCTCGGGTGGATCGCAGAGCTTCAACGCGGTCAATCAGATGCGCATCCTTGGCCGCTGGATGAGAATGCTGACCATCCCAAACCAGTCCTCCATTCCGAAAGCCTTCCAGGAATTCGACGACGAGGGGCGGATGCGCCCGTCTCCCTTCTTTGACCGGATCGTCGATGTGATGGAGGAACTGGTGAAGTTTACGCTCCTGACCCGGGGGCGCTCGGACTATCTGGTTGACCGTTATTCCGAGCGCAGGGAAAGTGCCGAAGCATTGATGAAGCGGGTCAACCAGTCATCTGCAACATGACGTGACATGGACAGGCTGGCACCGGCTGGCACACAGTTTGAAGCCAGAACCTGACGATGAAGGGTCTGGGAGATGAAAGGGCCGGGAGGCGCAAATGAAGCTGATTGGGGCAGACGACGTCAACAAGGTGCTCACCTGGCCTGCTCTTGTGGAGGCCATGCGCGCTGCGCACCGGTTGGCCGAACCAACGGTCAAGGACATGCATCTGGCGTCCGGCAGTGGCAATCTTCTGGTTCGCTCCGCCTGGTTCCCGGGCAGGATGCTTGGCGTCAAGGCGGTCACGGTGTTTGCGGACAATCCGCGCGAAACGCCGCCGCGCCCGGCCGTGCAGGGCAGCTTTATCCTGTTTGATGGCGGCAGCGGCGCGCCGGTTGCCGTCATCGATGGTGCGGCCATTACCGCTTGGAAGACTGCCGCAGATTCGGCTCTTGGGGCCGATCTTCTTGCCCGTCAGGATGCAAGGGTTTTGCTGATGATCGGCGCTGGTGCCATGGCTGAGCCTTTGATACGGGCGCACCTGGCCGTGCGGCCTTACAGCACCGTTCTGCTTTGGAACCGCAGTCCGGAAGGGGCGGCAGCGCTTGCCGGCAGGCTCGGCGATCTGCCGGCAGAGGTGTGTGTTTGCGAGGATCTGCGCGCAGCCATGGCTCAGGCGGATGTGATCAGCAGTGCCACGATGGCGCAGACGCCGTTCATTCCTGGCGATGCGCTGCCGGAAGGTTGCCACCTTGACCTTGTCGGCGCCTACCGTCCGGATATGCGCGAAGCGGATGATACGGCACTTCAGCGCTCACGCCTCTTTGTCGATTGCCGTGATACCACTGTGGCCGAGATCGGTGAGCTGATGATCCCGATCCGAAGCGGGCTCATCACCGCTGGTGATGTTGCGGGCGATCTGTTCGACCTCGTTGCGGGGCGCGCGGGACGGCGAAGTGACTCTGAAATCACCCTCTACAAGAACGGCGGCGGTGCTCACCTCGATCTGATCACCGCTCAGTTGATCCACGACTTGCTTGACCGCCGGCCTGTTTAAAGGGGGTCGCAGTCTTGAGACTTTGCCGGCGTGCGCCGTTGGCCAGACAGTTTCGTTGCAGAGAGCTCTCCTGACGGCTGATCCTGCCGTGGCAGCATGTGCGCGGGGGCGGAGAAACAAAACGCCCCAGGCACTCCGGGCGCGGGGCAATGTGTCGCTCCACGCCCGGTCTGTGCAGCTTGTCAGAGGATGGAGACCTTGCCGGTTGCGATCTCGTAGATGCCGGCGACGGACTTGATTTTGCCGGAGGAGTGGAAGTCCGACAAGATCGGTCCGGTCGTCTCTGCTTTCTGGGCGTTGAGCCGGGCATTTTGGGCAGTTGCAGCGGCAAGCAGGTCTGCCGGATTTTCCGGCATGACATCGTAGACCGCCGGGCGGATGGCGTTGACAAGGCTGGGAAGGTGGCCGGGCGGCAAGGTGTTGTCGTGGATCGACTTGATCGTGGCGTCTACTGCGCCACAGGATGTGTGCCCCAGCACGAGGATCGCCTTGATGCCGAGAACTGCCGCGGCATATTCAAGACTGGCAAGACCGTCCTCATTGATGAAATTCCCGGCAACGCGGACGACGAACAGATCTCCCGGACCCTGGTCGAAGATCAGTTCGGGAACGACGCGGAATCTGCGCAGGTCACGACTGCCGCGAAGGGCTGCTGCCCTTCAGACCGCGCTGTGCGGCCCGCCGAATGGTCCGTGTTGATGGCCGCGTTGGCAACGTACCGGGCGTTGCCGTCAGCAAGTGCCTGCAGTGCTTCGCTGGCTGTTTGCGGCCGGGGGACGCCGCATCTGCACTGCCGCTGGCATAGGCAGAAGACATGAATGGTGCAGCAAGTCCAAGCGCCAACCCTCCCTTGAGAAGGCTGCGGCGAGCAATGGAGAAACCTGAACAATCCTGACACATGATATTCCCTCCTCAGAAATCAGGACAAATGAGCTGTCCTCTGGCTTGCTCCGGCCAGGGCCCTTTCGGCGCCAAGTGACCGGCTCTCAATATTCTGCCCTGACTTAGGGGCTTAACTTCGCACTCTAAAATCAGACTGTTATTGTTTTGTATCATCATTCGTATTTTATATTTATTATATCCGAATGTGAGCTTTCTGAGCGTAAAACGCATTTCGATATTATGCGTATTATATATGTGAATTTGCAATAGTTGAATTTTCTGCCACGTCAATCATCGGTCGCGGCGGTGCATTCAGGATAGAAGCACGGGTTTTGTCTTTGCCGGATGCGATCCTGGCCAAGTTCACTGAAGACGAACGGCTGCATGTCAGCAAGTTCCTCTCCTGCCAATCCAACCCGCCAGCCAAGGCCGCATTCTTCGATGTCTGGCAGTCCGGAGAGGGGCTGGA
Organism: Pannonibacter phragmitetus; assembly: GCF_050510895.1. GTDB lineage: Bacteria > Pseudomonadota > Alphaproteobacteria > Rhizobiales > Stappiaceae > Pannonibacter > Pannonibacter phragmitetus_B. The sequence goes on from NZ_JBNINT010000001.1 coordinate 1,366,075, forward strand.
TGGTGCATGTCTTCGTGTGGCCGGACCTGAGTTAGGTCGCGGATTCCGTCCCCTGTCACGCAGCCGGTCCGTGCGTTATCCCTGCGCTGAGTTGATCAATGCGGTGATGCGGCGCAACGCGAAGACTGAACAGAACGAAGTGCCGCCGTGGAGTGCCGGGGGCGGCGTTCGGGCATGATCTGTGTCTCACGCAAGCTGCAGGGTCTTTCCGCTGCGGGACACAGCTCGGGAGACGTCGTGAGTGATCTCGACGATAGCCATGTTCTCCCGCAGGTGCTGTGCCTCAATCTGATCGCGTGCCAGTCCCCAGGCGGACTGGTCAAGACCACTCAATGCCTCGTCAAGGAGCAGCACTTCGGGATGGACCAGTAGCGCCCTGGCCAAGGCAACCCGTTGAGCCTGGCCTTTGGACAGGCTGCCGGCCAGAGTATTGGCAAAGGCCGCAATATCGAGCGCGGCCAGCAGGGTTTCAGCTTCTGAGGTGGCGCGCGGGGCAACAAAGCGCAGATTTTCAAGCACACTCAAGTGACCGATGAGCCGAGGCTCTGCGAACACCATGCCAATGCGCTTCGGCCTGACCGTGATGCGGCCGGACGTCGGTTTGGTGAGCCCGGCAATGACCCGCATAAGGCTTGTCTTGCGTGCACCGCTTGGGCCGGTGATACGCAGGCAGCTGCCAGTCTCAACCGCAAATGAAACGCAGCTGAAGGCTGGCTCAGGGCGGCCGGGAAAGTGCAGTCCGATCTTGTCGCAGGCAAAGAGGCTCATGGCAGCTGCCGTTTGTTGACGATCAGGGAGAGCAGTGTTTCGGCGAGCCCTATCAGCAGGAGGATCACTGCAACCAGTGCAAACAGGCGGTCGGTCTGCAGCCAGCTTTGTGCCCGCTGCACAGCCGCGCCGAGCCCTTCCGCGCCGGAAAGGAGTTCTGTCAGCAAAGTCACGCGCAGTGCGTTGGCGGTTGCAACCCGAAGCGCGGGACCGAAGGCTGTCCATACGGCTGGCAGTACGATCCGCCGCAGCCGGGGCAGGAGTGGAACCTGGAAAATGCGCGCCATTTCAGCCAGTTCCGGGTCAATGGCAGACATTCCCTCCGCAACTGCGATCTGGAACACCGGAAGAAGCAGGATGGCGACGGTCAGGGTGACGGTGACCGTCCCTCCATCGAACCAAAGGATAAGGAGAATAGCGAGGATTGGCGCCGGAATACTCATCGTCAGCAGGCGCAAAGGCGCAAGGAATGCGGAGACAAGCCCCCAGCGCCAGGCAAGAAGACCAAGTGGCGCCCCAGCTGCCAGAGCCAGTGCAAGCCCGGATGCAGCGCGGGCGAGACTGGGCAAAAAGGCGTCCCGCCAAAAGCCCTTGTCGGCAAAGAGGTCAACGAGCGCCTGAAGAACGGCCAATGGCCCAGGTAGAACCGCAGGCAGGGTTTCGCGCGCCGCAAGCGACCAGAGCAGCACCAGTGCCGCCAGTCCTGCCATAAAGCACAAGTGACGTGTCATTGGCCGTAGAAGTCCGGTCTTGGCAGCGCAGCGCCAATGGCGGCAGGTTCAACGGCCATTATCTCGGCGTAGAATGCCGCAAGCTCTGGCGCATGTTCCGGCATGGACAGGTCCCGCGCGATGATGCGGCTGTAACCCTCCTGTGCCTGCGCAAGTTCGGGGAAAAACGGCTCAGCCACGCTGCTGCTGAACCTGGGTTATCTGCCACACGTCTGAAAGCGTCCTGATAGGCGCGTTTGAGCTCTGGCCGTTTGATCAGTGCCGGGTTCATGGCGACTACACCTGCGGGAGGGCATTCCGGCAACGCGGTTGCGCTCCTCCACAGGCGGCAAATACTTGCCAGACGAACGAGGCTTGTGTCCCTGGCCACGGCAAGGGACGCCATCGGCTCGGCAAGCAGTGCGGTTTCCACCTGACCTGCGAGCAACAGCTGCATCCCTGCAACCAGGCTGCCTGTGTAATAGGGCTGCCAGTGGTCCGGTCCGGGTGCCTCGATTCTCCGCATCAGAAGATCCGGAAGAAAGCCTTTGAACGGCAATGCCAGTTTGGCTCCCTTGAGCTCTGCAAGCGTACTGACTGGAGCGCCCCGGCCGACGATCGACAAGCTGCCCTCCGTTACGGTGGCTGACAACAGCGTGAGGTGAATGCCATTGGCCTCAAACAGCGCCGCAGTTGGTGCTGGCATCACCGCCATGGCTGGCGCATCGCCCTGCATCAGCTTGCGGAGGCCTTCCGGGCTAGTCCACGGGCGGAAGGTGAAGGTCACGCCAGCAACAGGTTGTGTCTCGGAGAGGACCACGAGCGGCGCACTTTCCCATATGGGGGGCCTGACAGAATGATCTCTTCTGCGCCGGATTTCAGCGGCGCCAGGAGAGCGAGGGCAAGCAGACAGCCTGTGAGGACTGAGAGGCGGTTAGGCATGAGTGCCGTCCTTGCGTGCTGCATCCAGCCGGAACCGGCCGAACGGCGTGTCGTGTGTGGTGTTGCTGGGGCGGACAAGGCCTGCCGCAGCCATCGCCCCGGCGATCTCGCCTTCGGCAAAGGATACGTCCCCTTGCCGCAGGGCAGGGAGCAAGCGCCCGATTACATGCTCTGGCGGGCCGGTGCGCTCATCTGTAAGTGCCTCGTGAAAGCTGACGAGCACGCCGCCAGGCTTCAGGCGCTGTGAGAGCCTGACAATCAGATCGGGAAGGCCTTGATCGTGGAAATAGAGCGACATCGAACACCAGATGATGTCGAAAGCGCCCTCTGGCAGTGTCTGCGTGTAACTGCCTGGCCACACCCGAACCGGCAGGCCGTCTGCCTCCGCCTCGATCCGTTGCGCCACCGGTGGCAGATCGAAGAGCGTGATGCTGAGTTCTGGCCGCTTCTCCAGCAAAAGCCGGGATAGAACCGCAGAGCCTGGCCCGACTTCGAGAAGATCAGACGCGGCAGCCCATTCGGGAAGCCCGGTCAGACATGTTGCCATGACTTCGGCGGCCAGCGCCTGATGGAAGGCGCTGAGTGCCCGATGGCTTGCATCCCAATGCGCGTCGTCGAACAGGCGCTTCTGACCACTTGAGCCGCGGCCTGCGACAAGCGCGTCGAACTGATCCAGGCCGGTGAGCCGGGTTTTGGCCATGGACCGCAAAGTCTCGACCATGTTGCGGCTGCTATCGCTGCTAACGAAAGGCAAAATGTCACCTGCGGTGCAAAATCCTTCCGCCGATTGCTCCAGAAACCCAGCCGCTACCAGTGACCGCAGGACGAGGCCCAACTGCTGCTCCGGCAGGCTCATCGACCGGCTGAGCTCTTCTACTCTCACCGGGTTGCGGCAGCAGTTGAAGAGGTCCTTGTCGAGCGCCCACGTGAGGAGTGCGTACCGGATTGGCCCCTCGAGGGTGGCCAGCAGGCGGCCTGCGCCTGTTTCCCGTTGCAGGTTCACCATGTCATCCGCCAGTTGAGACCGATCTTGCGCGGGCTGCCATCTTCGGCAACTACACCCCGCGTTGTGCTTGCGGCGGCGCTGTAATAAGCCTCATCGAACAGGTTCTTTGCCCAGAGAGTCAGTTCGCCGTTGCCGATCTTGCGGGAAATCTCCGCATCAACGGTCATGTAACCCTTCTGCTTGACGGTATTGCCAGGGTCGAACCAGTAACCGGTTGATCCGCTCAGGCTGATGCGGCCACTCCAGACTTCGCCCCGATGGGAGAGGGCGAGGCCCCAGGTCACATCCGGGGCCAGGGGCAGGGCGTTGCCCGACCAGTTGACTGGCATCAGCATACCGGTGGCAACATCAACCGATGTGGTTTCGAGCGATGTTGCGCGAGCCCGCTGCCAGCCGGCATTCGCAATCAGTTCAAAACCGTGGCCAAGCGGGGCAACGGCTTCTGCCTCGATGCCGTAGATTCTGGCTTCGCCGGCATTTGAAATGAACTGTGCCGCACCGGGGATCGTCTCGGTGATCTGCTTGTCTTTCACAGTGGTATGGAAGGCCGTAAGTGCCAGCGAGCCGCCGCCGTCGAGCTCGTGCTTGATACCTGCCTCGGTCGCCCAGCTGTGTTCTGCATCATAGCCAAAGCTCCCCGAGCTGTTGGCGAAGCCATAATTGTATCCGGCCGGCATATATCCGCGCGCCAGACTGGCGTGCACCGTCGTTGCCCCGGTCAGATCATACGCAGCGGTGAACTTCGGCAGGACCTCAGTCGTGTTGTCGCTGCCGCTGTAACGCAATCTGGAGCGGGGCGAAGTGAAACGCTGCCAGGCGTTGGAGGATACATGATCAATCCTCAGTCCTGAGCCCAGGCGGAACCGGTCACTGAGCGCATATTCAGCAAATCCGAACAGGGCGGCACCTGTCTGGTCGATCTCTGTGTGTCTGTATGTGCTCATGGAGCCGAGATCGAAGTCGGCCTTGGTCCATTGGCGGAAGCCGCTTACGCCGACGGTCCACTTCAAGGCTTCCCCGTTCGCCGAGGTGAGGCGGATTTCCTGCGACACAGTTCTGTCGCTCAGGTCCATGCTGGTAACACCCAGCCGCAGAGGCGAGCCGTCGAAGTCGAGCTCGAAGTCCCGGTCGAACGTGGCAAGGCCGGTTATTGCGGTCAGATCAAAAGTGTCGAAGACGCCCTGATATTCGAAGGCCGAAACGGTGCTGCGCCTGTTCTCGGACGAAGGGTCAGAATAGACGCTTTGAAACCGCTCTGTCGCCAGAGGTCCGGCAATATAGCGGAACTGCTCCTTGTTGAACTTATGGTCTTCGGCCACGGTTGTGAGGCGCAGATGGCCGCCGTCATTCAGCTCCCACTCAAGCCCGCCGAAACCGGTGGCACGGCGGGATTTCCCTCCATTCTTGCTGCCGGTTACGGGGTTGCTCATTACGCCCGGATCATGTGCTGCTTCCAGACCGAAGGTCAGTCCCGGGCCGTCCTCTATGCGGCCTGACCAGATAGCTGATCCATTGCCGCCGACAGGCGCCGCTCCGGCATCCGAACCCTCAGCTCCCAGACGCACTGTGACACCTTCCCGTGTGCCCGGTCGTATCGTGTCGAACGAAAGAAGCCCGGCTTCCGAATTGCGTCCGAACGCCGTTCCCTGTGGGCCCTTGAGCAGAGTTACGGTTTCGGCACCGAAGAAGTGCGGCAGCTGGATCGTACCCATGGGGAGAGGCACGCCATTCACAAGATATCCGACCGGGTCTGAGAGGGCGTTGTCAAAGGCCGATATGCCCCGCACGACCAGCCGCTCCTGCGAGTTGGCTCGCTGGAAAACCGTGTTCGCCGACCGCGCCACGACCGCATCAAGATCTGGGGTAACCGGTTGGTCGAGGTCTCTGTCTGTCAGGACTGTGGCTGTGGTTGCCGATTTTGACGCCATCTCTTCCCAGAAGTTGGCAAAAATCGTTATGGCCTTCAGGTCAGTGGCAGCTTCTTCGGCTCTCAGGCTGGCCGGCAGCAGGATGCTGGCCAGAGCGGTTGTCAATGTTAAGACGGCAACTGGACGCAGCTGGGAACGAAAGCGGGTATCAAGGGACATGGCTGGCCTCCTTTTCGGAGGGAACCTGTCATGCGGTCAGCATCAAGGCTTGTAGCTGACGAAAAAGAACTTGCATCGGGCGAAATTTTCAGAGTTTTTGCCTCATATTTTTCCGCCAGGCACTTGCCGTTGAGCCGAAGCGCTTGCGGAAGGCATTGGACAAATGACTTGCATCAGAAAAGCCGCAGTCGCCTGCTATTTCGGTCAGGCTGCGGTCAGTGAGACGGACCATGCGTTCTGCAGCCTCAAGGCGCAAGGTGCGCAGCCGTTCGAAAACGGTCGCTCCCGTTGCCTTGCGGAAGATCTGGTTGAGCGTGACATGGCTCAACCCGGCCTCGCGTTCGATGTCCGCCATGGAGATGGTTTCTGCCAGCCGTTCTGCAAGAAGGGCGGTCAGGCGTTGCACCAGTAGCGCTGTATCGTCTGTCACGCAGTCTGGCCGCGGGCACGCGGACAGCTCCTCGATAGCGTGGCCGATCAAGGCAAGGCACTGCCCTTCCTTGCGCAGCATCGCCGCCGGAGTTGTACGCCCATCCAGAAGCTGTTCGAGCGCGGTTCCTCCCGGTACCGGCAGGCGCAGGCGGCGGAACGGCGCGCTTGGCGGCAATGCCTGCTCCAGCAGATGCGACAGTGCCGGGGAGAGCAACTGGACGGACTGTGAAATCACGAGGTTCGAGCAGCCATCCCCCTTCTCCACGATCCTGCGCAGGCGGCGGCCGCCCGACCGGATGATCCAGGCCTCGCCGCCGCTGATCTCATGCCGTGCCCCCGAGGATTGGTGAGCACCATGCGTCCGCTGAGATTGAAGGCGAGGATCAATTGGTCCTCCGGCCGGCGGATCTCATCTTCGTGCCGCTCTGCTGGAGAGAAATGGCTGTGAGCCAAAACAAGCCCGCGGCCTATTCGCAAGACATCCACATGGGTGTCGCGATGCAGGCCCGGCAAGGTGACGCAGGCTGCGCGCCCGTTTTCATGTGGGGTGAAACGATGTGGCTCGATCAGGCTCATGCACCTATCCCCTGGCGTTAGCGCCGGTCTGTTTCCGGTCAGGCGCTGACGATCTGGCTGTCTTGATTGGTCTGGGAAAGCTGGCGAATGGGCTTGCTGTTTCACAATCTGATATCCTGCATCCATTTACAAGCCATGCGCCGCATCTATGGTGTGGTTGCCGGGGTCCGCTCGTGCCGGTATGTTGCCGCGATGCAGCATGAGGGTGACATGGGCAACGCAAGCACTTGCATGAAGATCAACCCGGCGCTTCAAGGCACAAGGCCGCAGCTTGGCCGGGATCTGGCTTCAGGAAAATTTCCGCAAGACCGGCAGGGGATTTAGGCAGTGACAGGTATCCTCGTCATCCTGTTGACCCTCGCTGCCCTGATTTATCTGGCCTATCTGGGAGTGAGCCTGCTGCTTCTGGCCCCGGCCATGGCGATGCTGGCTGTGTTGTTCGCCGAGGGAGGCCCGCTGCTGGCCAGCTATACGCAGGTGTTCATGCAGGCCACCGGCAGCTTCATCATTCAATATTTTCCGCTGTTTTTGCTGGGGGCGGTGTTCGGCAAGCTGATGGAGGCATCAGGCTCCGCGCGGGTTCTGGCAGATGGCATTATTCGCGGGCTGGGGCCAAGCCGGGCCATTCTGGCAGTGATCCTCTCCTGTGCCGCGATGACCTATGGTGGGGTATCGCTGTTTGTCGTGGCCTTTGCCGTCTGGCCCATAGCATCCGCGCTGTTCCGCGAGGCTGATCTGCCCAAGGTGCTGATTCCTGCGACCATTGCTCTCGGGGCCTTCACCTTCACCATGACAGCGCTGCCCGGCACGCCTGCCATCCAGAATGCGATCCCGATGCCTTACTTCGGCACGACGCCTTTTGCAGCACCCGGACTGGGGCTGATCTGCGCTGGGCTTATGCTGGGGCTTGGCTGGGCCTGGCTGGAGTACCGTGCACGCGCCCTTGGCTCTGGTTACGGAGAGCCGGATAGTGATGCGGGTGGACCTGATGCAGGAGCCGCGCCCGGACTGCTGGTGGCAGCCGCACCGCTGGTGCTCGTGCTGTCGCTGAATCTTGGCTTCACCTTTCTGGTGATCCCGGCGATGGACACCGGCTATCTGGCGCAGCCCGAGTTTGGCGGAACCGATGTGGGCGCGCTGCGCGGGGTCTGGTCGATCATATCGGCGCTGACGCTTGCTTCTCTGGCGCTGGTGGCCATGAACTGGCGCCGTCTTGTGGCTGGTCTGTCCGGGACGCTGGATGAAGGCGCCAAGGATGCACTCATGCCGATCTTCAACACGGCAAGCCTCGTCGGTTTTGGCGCCGTGATTGCTTCCCTTCCAGCTTTCGGGCTGATCCGCGACTGGGTGATCACCTTGGGCGGGGACAACCCGCTGGTCTCGCTGGCGGCCGGCACAAGCCTTCTGGCTGGAATTACGGGATCAGCCTCTGGCGGGATGTCGATTGCTCTCTCGACACTGGGCGGGACCTATCTGGCCATGGGGCAGGCGGCAGGGGTGTCTCCCGAGCTCTTGCACCGGGTGACGGCGGTGGCGACAGGCGGACTGGATGCACTGCCGCACAACGGCGCTGTCATCTCCCTGCTGACCATCTGCGGGCTGACGCACAGGGAAGCCTACCGGGACATTTTCATGGTCGCCGTCGCCATCCCCGTGCTTGCCCTTGTGGTGCTGGTGGCCATCGGCACGGTGTTCGGAAGTTTCTGAAGCGCTGTGCCCGGAAATCCCGGTATCATGACTCGCCGTGTTTTGGATACTGCCGCCAAGCTGCCCCGCGTTCTCGTCTGCCAGCAAGTTTGAGTGGGGTCCAACTCTCAAAGCAGTATGCCAAGACGGCCTTCTACTGGAAGCTCGCCTGAAAAGCGGTTGCCGTTAGAGACACGTGGGCCTCAAGGGGGGATGGAGTTCAAAGGCTTTCGGCTCGCGAGAGAAATTCCACAGCCGCATCAGGCACCACTCGTCCCGCCGCTCATTGGCAACATCCAGTTCGTTGCGGGAGATATGGAAAGGTGTACGTTCCCAGCCGTTGGTGGTCTTTACCTCGACCAGCCGCAGGCGGCCATCCGGCTGGAAGCTGCCGATATCATAGCCTGCGCCGTCGCCATCCTCCTGAGAGGTCCAGCGCACTTTTCGCGCCAGATCGTTACGTCCGGCGGCGCGCAGTGTGAAGCGTTCATAGTCCAGAACGAATTCTTCCCCTGCCTTGCCGAGTGCACGATTCCGTTCGTCCCGTCCCGCCACGTCAAACTTGCGGGCGATGCGCAGCATCTGTTCCAGCTCCTGCGGGGGCGGCTGATTGGTTCGGGTTGGGGCAGGGCCGATCCAAAGGGAGCCTGGTTCATGCAGGCCGCCGTTTTCGGAAGTGCGGTCTTGCCTGCGCTCCGTCCAGGCAGGATTGCGGGCGAGCCATTCCGCCACTGCGTCTTCGAGCGATGTTTGAAAGTTGAAGGCTGGCTTGTAGCCTGAAATCCAGGTTTCGCCGAAACCCTTCAGGACGGCGCTGATGTTCTGGTGCTTGAATTCGATAGAGCCTTCGGTGCGCCCATGCAGATATGGCAGCAGCGCACGCCGGTGTTCCGTCTTGCTATAGGGGTGCCCGGCGCAATCGTCGGCCAGCATCGCGAAATAGTCCGCGACGATCAGCCTGTTCTCGTCATCTGTCCAGTCTACGCCAGCCATGAGGTCAGGCTACAGGCCTAAAAGACAATTGTCATCAGCAGCATGAGCTCGATATCTCATGTCTGTGTTGAAGAGCTTTGTCTGACGATGCGCTAAAGAAGGGGGTGGCGGAGAGGATGGGATTCGAACCCACGAGACGCTTTTGACGCCTACTCCCTTAGCAGGGGAGCGCCTTCGACCACTCGGCCACCTCTCCGGTGGAGACCCTGATAAAGGATCTTGCGCTGAATGCAAGTGATTTGCGCAAGGGGCTGTGGATTCTGGAAGGCAGTTCAGCGGGTTGGGGAAAACTCGTGTCTTGCGTCGGCAAGAAAGGCGGAAAAGGGCGGGCTGACGCTGATCTGGCGGTCAGCCCGTCACCTTGAACCTGAGTGATCATGCTTTGCCGGTGCGCCGGTCGCTTTGGCCGGAAGGCGCTGTCCGGTTGCGCGTTTCACTGCAGGCGCAGCCATTCGCGGGCGAGGCGCTGTGCCGTCGCGATGTCTGCGGCGGACATTTCGCTGGAGATTTCCTTGCGGTAGCTCGCAGCCTCCGCGTTGCCCTTCATGGCGGCAAGGTTGAACCACTTGTGGGCGCTGACGAGATCGGCAGTGCCGCTGCGGCCGGCTGCGCAGTCAAGACCCATCTGGAAGAGGATGCTGGCCGAAGTTCCAGGGGCGGTGCCGCCCATGATGGCCATGTCGGCCTGATGCATTTCAAAACGTGCCATTTGCGGTTCCTGTCTTCAAACCCCGCTTTGCGGTGGTCCTGCCCTTGCAGTGTTTTGTCGTCGTCCCTGTTGATGACTTCGGCCCGGCGCTCTTTGAGGCTTCTGTGTGCCTTGGTCTGGAAGCGGCTCCGTCTTTGCGGAGATTGCCTGCGTCCTTGAAGGAAATACTGCCCGGGCGGGCTGAAAGGGCCGTTAAAACTTTAACTTAATGCAATTCAAACAAGACTCTAACCAGATGTAAAATTTACATCTGCTTAAGCAGGATTCGGCTGAAAGCAGTTTGGAATCAGCCCCCGTTGCTTACACTTCTCCGAGCCGTGGTGACGATTTATTCACCACGGTGGAAGAAGGCGGCTGGGGAAGACATGAAAAGACTGGAAAACGCTACGCGCAGATTTGGTGGCGGAAGGTATCCGGTCAGCCGAGCGTGACCTCGAAAGCTGTATCGAGCCAGTGCTCTTCCAGATTGGCGCTGGTGCCAATGCGGTCAATGACGGCGAAGAGGCCCGGCGCCTCCAGCGGCGTCAGCACCCCATGCCATGTGCCGCGCAAAAGGTTGATGGCCTGACCCGGCTGAGTGAGGAAGGCGCGGGGCGTGCCGGGGCGGCCATTCTCGTCCTCTGCTGTGATGACCAGGAAGGACGTAAGGCTCATCGGCACAAAGGCCTGACTGCCATCCGGATGCCGCTCGAGCATTTCCAGCCGGTAGGGCAGGGCGCGTGGCTCGGCCTTGAAAATGGAAAGTCCCGCCCGCCCGTCCGGCCCGAAGTCCAGCCGTGCCCGGTCGTGAAAGCGCCCGCACAGGCCCTGATTGATCAGCCGGTCCGGAGCGCCCTCCGCATCCAGCACATCGCCGAACGGACGGAAGGCTTCTGCGGTCAATGGCTCAGTAACGATCCGGGGCAGGGCAGCCCCGGATGCCGTTTGGGCGGCCCTTGTCATCGGCCAAGCACTCCGGAGAGTTTCGCGTGACGGTTCACGTCCTTGTAGAGCAGGTAGCGGAAGCGGCCGGGACCGCCCGCATAGCAGGCCTGCGGGCAGAAGGCGCGCAGCCACATGAAGTCTCCCGCTTCCACTTCCACCCAGTCCTGGTTGAGCTTGTAGACGGCCTTGCCCTCCAGCACATAAAGCCCGTGTTCCATCACATGGGTTTCTTCAAAGGAATCAGCCCGCCAGGCTGGAAGGTGACCACATTGACATGCATGTCGTGGGAAAGGTCAGACGGATCGACAAAGCGGGTGGTTGCCCAGGCGCCGTTGGTGCCGGGCATAGCCACGGGCTCGATGAGCTTTTCGTTGGTGACGAATGCCTTGGGCCGGGCGATGCCGGGGGCGTCCTCATAGGCCTTGCGCACCCAGTGGAAATGGGCGGCCGTACTGCCGGGGTTGGTCAGCGTCCAGCCGCTTTCCGGCGGCAGATAGGCAAAGCCGCCCGGCTCCATGATGTGTGTGGTGCCATTGACTGTGAGGCTGAGTGTGCCTTCGGTGACGAACAGCACACCCTGTGCCTGCCGGTCAGGCTCCGGCGCGGCAGAGCCGCCGCCCGGCTGCAGTTCCATCACATACTGGCTGAAGGTCTCGGAAAAGCCGCTCATGGGCCGGGCAATGATCCAGCAGCGCAGTCCCGTCCAGCCGGGGAGGCAGGACGTCACGATGTCGGAAAACACGCCTTTGGGAATGACGGCATAGGCGGGCGTGAAAAGGGCGCGGCCTGTGTGGAGGGCAGTCTGGGGCGGAAGACCGCCCTGGGGCACATGGTAAGCGGACATGAATTCTCTCGAAGGTGTGCAGGTCCCTTGAAGACCTTTCGTGTTACCTTAGCCCGGAAAGCCGGGGACTGGCGAGCCCCCGGCGCCTCATTCGCAGGCGTGGTCAGCGCAAAAAGACGGCAGGCTGCCCAGTGGGGATACGGGTTGGCGCAAGGGGCTGGCAGTGCGGCTTGCGCCAAGTTGACCAATCATTTGCACTGGATGGTTTTTTGGGCTCGACCGGCCAATGGCGGTGGCAATCGGCAGCGTGATTTGCCATGTTTCAGGCTAGAAGCAGCAGCAGATGGCGCGGCTGGAGTAAACGGCGTGCGGCAAGTCCGGGAATGGGCAGCCGGTGTGCCTGAGCAGGAAGAGATCGGACCCGATTCCGTCATGGATCATTCAGTGAAGGAAAACGTTCCAGCCACACAGGATGTGTCTGTGCGTACCCGCCGCCCATTGATTACAGACATGGCTGCCGCGCGGTGGCTGCTGCTGTTCGTTCTTGCGGCCTCCATCTGGTTCTTCCACGGCTTCATCGTGCCGGTGCTGGCGGCGACCGTGATTGCCTTTGCCAGCTGGCCGCTGCTGCGGCTGATCGAGCGGCGCCTTGCCTGCGGGCGCATACTTGCGGCAAGCCTTATGCTGCTGATGATCATCGGCTTCATCGTGGCACCGGTCACCTATGCCATGATCTATGCGGTGGGCGAATCCCAGTCATGGATCAGCTGGGCGATAGCGGTGAACCAGAATGGCGAGACGGTGCCGGGCTGGATTGCCAATCTGCCGCAGGTCGGGCCCTGGCTGACCATCCAGTGGGACAAGTATATCGGCCATCCAGGTGCCATAGGTGAACTCATCCAGCTTGTCAGCGGTGCCAATATTGGCACCATCTATCGCGGCATTCTCACGGCAAGCACTCTGGTCTTCCATCTCGCGCTGACGCTCATCTTCATGCTGATTGCTCTCTTCATCCTCTACCGGGATGGGGAGAAGATCGCTGCGCAGATCGACCGCGTGGGCCAGCGTATCCTGCCCGAGCGCTGGGACAGGCTTTCCCGCGTTGTGCCGGCCACCATCAGCTCCACCGTCACCGGCATGACGCTGATCGCCATCGGCGAGGGCATTGTCCTTGGCATCGCCTATGCCATTGCGGGTGTGCCGTCTCCGGTCACACTCGGCGTCATCACTGGCTTCATGGCACTCATTCCCGGCGGTGCGCCGCTGTCCTTCTCGCTTGTGTCGGTCTATCTGGTGGCCAGCGGCTCCACGGTTGCAGGTGTCGCCCTGTTTCTTTGGGGCACGACGGAGCTCTTCATCGTTGACAAGACCATCCGCCCGCTGCTCGTCGGCGGCCCGGTGAAACTGCCGTTCCTGCCAACCTTCTTCGGCCTCATCGGCGGCGTGAAAACCATGGGCATCGTCGGCCTCTTCGTCGGCCCGGTGCTGATGGCCCTGCTAGTCGCCATGTGGCGCGAATGGCAGCGTGAGATTGATGTGTCGTCACGGGTGAGGTGACATACAGCCCTTTTACATGAAAGAATTTGATGTTATCCTTTCTGTAGAAAGGAGCTGCTCATGGCGCTTATTCATCAGATCATGCAAAAGCCCGAGGCTGGTGCCGTGTTGACCAAAGCTGCGCTGCGTGCGGCTGAAAGGCTTGGTCTTCTTGGCCGTCAGCTGGCCGATATCGTCGGCGTGTCCGAGGCAACCGTGTCGCGTTGGAGGCGAGGCGAAAGCCTGCTGGAGCCGGGTACGAAGCCTTTCGAGCTTGCCGTGCTTCTTGTTCGTGCCTTCCGTTCGCTGGATGCGATTACCGGTGGTGATGAGGCTGTGGCAAGGCGCTGGCTGACTGCCCACAATACGGCACTGGCTGCAAAGCCGGTTGACCGCATGATGCAGATACAGGGTCTTGTCGATGTCACCGCCTATCTGGACGCAAGACGCGCTCCGCTCTGAGGCTCGCCCCTATGAAGGGCTCGCGTGGCGGTTCGTTGAAGCTCAGCATCGTGTTTCGACGTTGAAGCTCGTTGATAATCTGGCGGAGCAGGCCGCGCTTGAGGAGATTCTCGAACTCAGCAAGCCGCTGGTGCCGGAAAGCTGCCGGGGCCTTGATTATCTTCTGACAACGCCATTTCGTTACCGTCCCTATCCGAACGGGTCCCGCTTCCGCCGCGCTGGTCTGACAGAGGGCGTCTGGTATGGGGCGGAGGCGCCTGAGACGGCTGCGGCAGAAGTCGTCTTCTACCGCTTCTGTTTCTACGCCGAGAGTCCGGAGACGCCGTTTCCCGATGACGCGTCCGAATATACCTGCTTCTCCGTCAAGGTCGGAACACCTGTGGCGATCGACCTGATGCAAGGGGCTCTAGCAGCAGACCATGCGGTCTGGACGCATCCGGTGAACTATGCCCCATGTCAGGAACTGGCCGATGAGGCGCGGGCAATTGGCGCCGAGATCATCCGCTACGCCTCTGTCCGCGATCCGGAAGGACGGGCCAATCTTGCGGTGCTGACGTGCAGTGCCTTTGCGCAGCCGCAGCCCTCCGACCGCCAGACCTGGCGCATTCGCATCGGGCCCAATGGCGGGCAGGCGCTTCGTGAGTTCCCGAGGCTTGGTCTTGAGTTTTCAGCCACGGACTTCGCGGCAGATCCCCGCCTTGCGGGAATGGACTGGAACCGCCCCCGCGCACGGTGAGCGGCGTTCCCCTTTACTGCGGCCTTCTGATCTTTTCTGAAGCTTCCAGCACAAGCGGGCGCAGTCCTTCGCCGCCGGTGTCGATGATCTCGAAAAACTGGCGGCGCATGCGTGGTTCCCAGAAATCGTTGATATGGGACGCAACGCCCTCGACGCCTTCCGCGTGGGGCTTGGTTTCCATGAACTTGGCGATCTGGTTGGCCATGTAGACGAGCTTGTCAGGCGACATGGGCGTCCTCTTGCAGCTTGATCCGGTCGGGGTGGGTGAATATCTCGAAACTGTCTGTCCGTACCAGCGCCGCCAGCGTGATGCCGCAGCTTTCCGCCAGGTCCACGGCGGCCAGCGTCGGGGCGGAGACGGCAATGAGCACGGGCGCGCCAAAGCTTGCACATTTCTGCACCATGTCGATGGAGATGCGCGAGGTGATGATGAAGGCTCCGGCGCGGCTCTGGCCTGCGTCCTGCCGCAGCAGCGCGCCGGTCAGTTTGTCCAGCGCATTGTGGCGGCCAACATCCTCACGTGCTGTCACGATGCGTCCGCCCCGCCAGAAAGCGGCTGCGTGGACGGCGCGGGTTTCGTCCTGCAGCGGCTGATGGGCAGTGAGGCTGGCGGCGGCGGAAAGCACCTCCGCTTCGCTCATGGCAAAACCCGTATCCGGCACCGGGGGCAGGGGGCGGCGGGCAGCCTTCAGGCTGTCGAGCCCGCAGAGCCCGCATCCCACCGGCCCTGTAACCGTGCGCCGCCGGTCATTGTGGCGGTTGCCTGCGCTCTCGCTCAGCCAGATGCGCAGGTCGATGCCGTCCTCTGTTTCCGCAACTTCAAGCTCGCGGATTTCGTCCGGCTCCGCGATGCCTTCAGTCAGCGAAAAGCCATAGGCGAAGTCTTCCAGATCCGCGGGGGTGGCCATCATCACGGCGTGGGTGGAGCCATTGTAGGACAGGGCCACCGGCACTTCGGCCGGCAGGCTGCGCTCACCTTTGCCGCTGCGGCCGCGCGAAATGCGCAGCCGCGGGATGCTGGCGCTGGTCTTGCTCATTCGGCCGCCGGAAGAATGCGGCGGGACTGGGCAGCCTGTGCGGCATAGTCCTCCTGCCAGGTGGAGGGGCCGTTGGACGGGCTGATCTGCACCGCCGTCACCTTGTATTCCGGGCAGTTGGTGGCCCAGTCCGAGAAGTCGGTGGTGATGACGTTGGCCTGCGTGTCCGGATGGTGGAATGTAGTGTAGACCACGCCCGGGGACACCCGGTCCGTCACCTTGGCGCGCAGGGTCGTTTCGCCCGAGCGGCTGGCAAGTCGCACCCAGTCGCCATCCTTGAGACCCCGGTTTTCCGCATCATGCGGGTGGATCTCCAAGAGATCCTCCGCGTGCCAGACCGTGTTGGCGGTGCGCCGGGTCTGGGCACCCACGTTATACTGGCTGAGAATGCGGCCCGTGGTCAGCAGCAGCGGGAAGCGCGGGCCGGTGCGCTCGTCCGTTGCGACATATTCGGTGCGGATGAACTTGCCCTTGCCGCGCACGAAGCCGTCGATATGCATCAGCGGCGTGCCTTCTGGTGCGTTCTCGTTGCAGGGCCACTGCACCGAGCCCAGCTCCTCCAGCTTCTCGTAGCTGACACCTGCAAAGGATGGCGTTGTCAGCGAGATTTCCGCCATGATCTGCGAGGGATGGGTGTAGGTCCAGTTGGCGCCCATGGCATTGGCCAGCATCTGGGTGATTTCCCAGTCGGCATAGCCATTCTTCGGGGCCATCACCTTGCGCACGCGGTTGATGCGGCGCTCGGCATTGGTGAAGGTGCCATCCTTCTCCAGGAAGGTCGATCCCGGCAGGAACACATGGGCATAATTGGCTGTCTCGTTGAGGAACAGGTCATGCACGATGACGCAGTCCATTGCGGCAAGGCCGGCAGCCACATGCTTGGTGTCCGGGTCGGACTGGAGAATGTCCTCGCCCTGGCAGTAAAGGCCCTTGAAGGTGCCATCGACGGCGGCGTCCAGCATGTTGGGAATGCGCAAGCCCGGCTCTTTGTCCAGTTCCACGCCCCACAGGCTCTCGAAGATCTCCCGCACGTGGTCGTTCTTCACATGGCGGTAGCCGGGCAGCTCATGCGGGAAGGAGCCCATGTCACAGGAGCCCTGCACATTGTTCTGCCCGCGCAGCGGGTTCACGCCCACGCCCTTGCGTCCGATGTTGCCGGTCATCATCGCAAGGTTGGCGATGCCGATGACCGTGGTGGAGCCCTGCGAATGTTCGGTGACGCCGAGGCCGTAGTAAATCGCACCGTTGCCGCCGCGGGCATAAAGCCTTGCGGCACCGCGCAGCTCTTCCGCCGCAACACCGGTCAGGGCCTCCGTCGCCTCGGGGCTGTGGCGCGGATCGGAGATGAACTCGGCATAGTCCTGGAACTCGTCCCAGTCGCAGCGCTCGCGGATGAAGGCCTCATCGAACAGGCCTTCGGTGACAATGGTGTGAGCAAGAGCGGAAACCACGGCCACGTTCGTGCCGGGCTTCAGCTGCAGGTGATGCGCGGCCTTGATATGCGGCGACTTCACCAGATCGATGCGGCGCGGATCAATGACGATCAGCTTGGCGCCCTTGCGCAGGCGCTTCTTCAGGCGGCTGCCGAAGACCGGGTGCCCGTCCGTCGGGTTGGCACCCATAACGATGACGACATCGGTGTCCTCGACACTGTCGAAGTCCTGTGTGCCTGCCGAGGTGCCGAAGGTCTGGCCGAGGCCATAGCCCGTGGGCGAGTGGCAGACGCGAGCGCAGGTGTCCGTGTTGTTGTTGAGGAAGACGGCACGCGTCAGCTTCTGCACCAGGTAGGTTTCCTCATTGGTGCAGCGGGAGGAGGTGATGACGCCGACCGACTGGCGGCCATGCTTTTCCTGAATGGCCTTCATACGGGAGGCGGCAAAGCCAAGTGCCTCGTCCCAGGAGACTTCCCGCCAGGGATCGGTGATCGCCTCGCGGATCATCGGCTTCAGGATGCGGTCCTGATGCTGGGCGTAGCCCCAGGCAAAGCGGCCCTTGACGCAGCTGTGCCCACGGTTGGCCTTGCCGTCCTTGTAGGGCACCATGCGCACCAGCTCGTCGCCGCGCATTTCCGCCTTGAAGGAACAGCCGACGCCGCAATAGGCGCAGGTGGTGACCACGGCCCGCTCGGGTGTGCCGATTTCGATCACGCTCTTTTCCTGCAGCGTCGCCGTCGGGCAGGCCTGCACGCAGGCGCCGCAGGACACGCAGTCGGAGGAGAGGAACGTGTCGCTCATCATGCCCGCCGAGACGCGGCTGTCAAAGCCACGGCCCTCAATGGTCAGCGCGAAGGTTCCCTGAACTTCCTCACAGGCGCGTACGCAGCGGGAGCAGACGATGCACTTGGACGGATCATAGGTGAAATAGGGGTTACTCTCGTCCTTTGCCAGCCATTGCGGATTGACATCGCCCCCGGCATTGCGGGCGCGGAAGTGGGTGTCAACGGCCTCGTAACGCACATCGCGCAGGCCCACGGCACCGGCCATGTCCTGCAACTCGCAATCGCCATTGGCAGCACACGTCAGGCAGTCGAGCGGATGGTCGGAGATGTAAAGCTCCATCACCCCCTTGCGCAGGTCCTTCAACTTGCCGGTCTGGGTGTGGACCACCATACCCGGCGCCACTGGTGTGGTGCAGGAGGCTGGCGTTCCGGCGCGGCCCTCGATCTCCACAAGGCACAGGCGGCAGGAGCCAAAGGCATCCAGCATGTCGGTGGCGCAGAGCTTGGGCACGGAAATGCCGGCTTCAGACGCTGCCCGCATGACGGAGGTGCCTTCCGGCACGCTGACCTCGAAGCCATCGACGGTCAGGGTGATCATCTTTTCGGACCGGGCGGCGGGGGTGCCGAAGTCACGGTCGAGCAAACGGGAGTCCTTCATTCCGCGGCCTCCTTCATCCTGTCAAAATCTGCGGGGAAATGGGTCAGGGCGCTCATGACGGGGTAGGGCGTGAAGCCGCCGAGGGCGCAGAGCGATCCGGCCTTCATGGTGCTGCACAGGCTTTCGAGCAGCGGAATGGCGGCGGCATCGCCTCTGGCGATCCGGTCCACCGTCTCCACGCCGCGCACCGCGCCGATGCGGCAGGGGTGCACTTGCCGCAGGATTCGATGGCGCAGAATTCCATGGCAAAGCGCGCCTGCACCAGCATGTCCACGGTGTCATCGAAGACGACGATGCCCGCATGGCCAATGAGCCCGCCTGCGGCCGTAAATGCCTCGTAGTCGAAGATGGTGTCGAAAAGGTCCTGCGGGAAATAGGCGCCGAGCGGTCCGCCCACCTGCACCGCCTTCACAGGACGGCCGGTGATCGTGCCGCCGCCGATATCATTCACCAGTTCGCCCAGCGTCAGGCCGAAGGCGGTCTCGTAAAGGCCGCCATGCTTCAGGTTCCCGGCCAGCTGGATCGGGATGGTGCCATGGGAGCGGCCTACGCCGAAGTCGCGGTAGAACTGGGCACCGCGGTCCATGATGACCGGGATGGAGGCCAGTGACATGACGTTGTTGACGACCGTCGGCTTGCCGAACAGGCCTTCCAGCGCGGGAAGGGGCGGCTTGGCGCGCACGATGCCGCGCTTGCCTTCCAGGCTGTTCAGAAGCGAGGTTTCCTCGCCGCAAACATAAGCGCCTGCGCCAACGCGCACTTCCATGTCGAAGGCATGCGGTGAGCCCAGCACGGATGCGCCAAGAATGCCCTCGCGCCGGGCAATCTCAATGGCCTCCTGCATCACCGCGATTGCGTGCGGATATTCTGAGCGGGTGTAGATGTAGCCCTTCGTCGCGCCCACGGCGATGGCGGCAATGGCCATGCCCTCGATCAGCACGAAGGGATCACCCTCCATGATCATCCGGTCGGCAAAGGTGCCGCTGTCGCCTTCATCGGCGTTGCAGACGATGTATTTCTGGTCTGCCTTGGCGTCCGCAACGGTCTTCCACTTGATGCCGGTGGGGAAGCCTGCGCCGCCACGACCACGCAGGCCGCTGTCGGTGACCTGCTTCACGATATCGGCAGGTGCCATGGCAACCGCTGCTTCAAGGCCGCGCAGGCCCTTGTAGTGGCGGTAGTCCGCCAGCGATAGCGGATCGGTGACGCCGCAACGGGCGAAGGTGAGGCGTGTCTGGCCCTTGAGGAAGGGGATTTCCGCGGTGAGACCATGGGCGAGCCGGTGCGCGCCGCCGGTCAGGAACCCGGCATCGAACAGGGATGGCACATCCGAGGCCTTCACCGGGCCATAGGCAACGCGGCCTTGCGGGGTCCGCACCTCGACCAGCACCTCCAGCCAAAGCATGCCGCGTGAGCCGTTGCGGATGATCTTTACATCAAGATTTCGGGCGGCGGCTTCCCGTTCAATGGCGGCGGCCACCTTGTCTGCGCCGACAGCCAGTGCGGCTGCATCGCGGGGGACGAAAACGGTCACAGTCATTTGCCGATCCCTCCCAGCATTTCGTCGATGCCATCATCATCCAGCCGGGCGTAAAGCTCGCCATCCAGCATGGCGGACGGGCTCTGGGCGCAAAGGCCGAGGCAATAGACCGGTTCCAGCGTCACGCCGCCGTCCTTCGTGGTGCCGTGCCAGTCGATTCCGAGCCTTGCTTTCAGCCTTTCAGCCAGCGCATCCGTACCCATGGACTGGCAGGCTTCAGCCCGGCAGACCTTCAGCACGTGGCGGCCCGCAGGCTCCGGGCGGAAATCGTGGTAGAAGCTCATCACGCCGTGGACTTCCGCACGCGACAGGTTGAGACCGTCCGCGATCACGGGCAGGGCGTCCTGCGGCACGTAGCCGAAGGCCTCCTGTACAGCATGAAGAATGGGCAAAAGCGGCCCTTCCAGAGCCGAATGGGCCGTCACGATCTCCTGCGTCAGGGAGCAGATCGTGGCGGCAGACAGATGTGCCGTCATGTGTTTTTCCTCTCAATTCCGCATGTTAGGCGGAATTTCTCCCACTTCAATTCCGGCTATTCGTCAGCTGATTGAAACCTTCTATCGTTGCGGCCCTCCTCCAGGGCGGCGTTGAACTTGCGGGCAAGGTCGAGCAATGCGGTCAGCATCGGCGTCAGCGGCTCGCGGTGCGCGATGACGAGGCCGACATCCTGTCCCGGCATCTTGTCCTCCGGCAGGTCCCCGGTGATGGGCACGGCAGCCAGATCCTTGCGGTCCAGAAAATGCACGGCGAGCTTTTCCGGCACCACCGAGACCCAGCGCCCGGTCATGACATGTGATGCAAGCACGATGATGGAGTTCGATTCCACCATCGGCATGGAGCTGATGCCTGCCTCCTGCAGGTAACGGTCCACGATGCGCCGGTTCTGCATGTCGCCTGACAGAAGGCAGAGGGGCAGGGGGCCGACTTCCGCCCAGGTCAGCGAGCCCCTGCGCGCAACCTCTGAGTTGGCGCGGCACAGCAGCCGGTAAGTCTCCCGGTAAAGCGGCGTCACTGTCAGGCGGCGGGCGGGCGGCGGGTCGAGATAGGTGATGCCGGCATCCAGCTCCAGCCGCTCCAGCTGTTCGAGGATTTCGGCAGAGGTGCGCGACAGGATGGAGACGCGCACATTTGGGTGGCGTTCGGTGAAGGGCACCGAAAGGTCTGTCACCATCGGCAGGGCCGTAGGGATGACGCCAATGCGCAGATTGCCCGACAGTGCCGATCGCGCTTGCCGCATGTCGGCCTTCAGCGCCCTTGCATCGGCGACGATGCGCAGCGCCCATTCCAGCGCCTTTTCGCCCTCCGGCGTCAGCCCCTGATACCGTGAGCCACGATGGATAAGCTGAACGCCCAGCTGATCTTCCAGCTGCTTCATGGCAGATGAAAGGGTTGGCTGTGTCACGCCGATCACTTCGGCGGCGCGGCCAAAGTGCTGCTCGTTGGCAAGGGCGATGAACATTTCCAGCTTGTCGATCATGGGTCCGCTACCGGCAGGGGCACAGCAGTTCCAGTCTGGTGGAACCGGCCGGGCAGAAAGCGCCCGGCCAGCCTGTTCTAGCAGGAAAAAGTATCAGCCGAAGAGGGCGGCGGTCTTTTCCAGCGTGATCCAGACACCCCAGAGGATCGGGATGACCATCACGGCCCAGGCAAGTGCGGCCTTGGCGTCCAGCCCGCCCTTGCCGATGCCGAAGGAGCCATGGGCGACGTTGGCATCCGCCGTGCGGGCCTTGGCCTGCAGGGCTGCGACTTCCTCGTCAGACATGTACCATTTCTTGTCCAGCGGCCGGACCAACGCGTTGGCAATGAGCCCGATCAGCAGCATGCCGCAGAGGATATACATGGTGAAGTCATAGACCTGAGCCCGGGGGATGCCGGCGTTGATCTGTGCTTCACGGATGTAGTTCACCACCACGGGGCCGAGGATGCCGGCCGTTGCCCAGGCTGTCAGCAGGCGGCCATGGATGGCGCCGACGAACTGAGTGCCGAAGATGTCGGCAAGGTAGGCCGGTACCGTGGCAAATCCGCCGCCATACATGGACAGGATCACCGCGAAGATGGCGACGAACAGCAGCTGGTTGCCAAGCTGTGCCGCCGTCGGGGCCAGGGCATAGAGCACAATGCCGAGCAGGAAGAAGGTGAAATAGGTGTTCTTCCGCCCGATCCGGTCCGACAGCGAGGCCCAGAAGAAGCGGCCCGCGATGTTGAACAGGGACAGGAGCCCGGTGAAGCCTGCTGCAATTGCCGCGATGGCGGCCTTCTGTTCGCCCGACAGATCTGTGAAGGTGAGTTCGGGCAGGCCGATCAGCTTGCCGGAGAATATTTCCTGCAGCATGGGAGAGGCCATGCCGATCACGCCGATGCCGGCAGAGACGTTCATGCACAGCACGATCCAGATCATCCAGAACTGCGGCGTCTTGTGCGCGTTGTTCAGGTGCACATGATGCTGGGTGATCATGGTGGTGGCCTTCGACTGCGGCGGGGTCCAGCCTTCCGGACGCCAGCCAGCCGGCGGCAGACGGTAGCCGAAGGCGCCGCCCAGCATGAAGACGAAGTAGATCGCCGCCATGACGAGGAAGGTCTCCCAGACGCCGACGCTGGTGGCCGTTGCGAAGTAGCTCATCAGCCGGTCTGCCAGCGGTGCGCCGATCATGGCACCGCCGCCAAAGCCCATGATGGCCATGCCGGTCGCCATGCCGCGCCGGTCCGGGAACCATTTGATCAGGGTGGAGACGGGCGAGATATAGCCAAGCCCAAGGCCGATGCCGCCGATGACGCCAGCGCCCAGCCACATGAGCCAGAGCTGATGGGTGATCACGCCCACGGCCGCCACGGCAATGCCGCCGCACCAGCAGAAGGCGGAAACGACGCCCGCCTTGCGCGGCCCGGCCTTTTCCAGCCAGCCGCCCCAGATGGCCGCCGAACAGCCAAGGAAGACGAAGAAGAGGGTGTAGATCCAGCCAAGATCCGCCACGCGCCAATCACACGAGGCGGTGAACAGGGCGCCAACCAGCGTCATGCCCTCGCAGGTGACGGATTGCTGGATGCCGATGGCACGCGACAGCGGCAGCCAGAACACGCTGAAGCCATAGGCCATGCCGATGCAAAGATGGATGGCAAGCGCTGCTGGCGG
This sequence comes from Pannonibacter phragmitetus, assembly GCF_050510895.1. GTDB lineage: Bacteria > Pseudomonadota > Alphaproteobacteria > Rhizobiales > Stappiaceae > Pannonibacter > Pannonibacter phragmitetus_B. The sequence goes on from NZ_JBNINT010000001.1 coordinate 1,389,009, forward strand.
CACGAGCCAGCGGTTGAATCCGGGTTTTGCAATGATGCGTTCCCGGTCGAGCAGTCCTCCTTCGGAGTACCCGCCCTCGACGCCGGTGGTTGTGGTCATTCCTGTCTCCTCCCGAGAGCCCCTTTCACAGGGGGACCTTGGAGGGCGCCTTCGCATGACGGACCGGCGGCTTTTGCAAGCCATTCTCCGGACCCCAGCCCCCGTTCCTCCCGAAGGCCGCCTCTCCCCGGCAAGTTACTTAGCCAGAAGCGTGCCAGTTGCCGGGGAAGGGAGTGAATTGAAGGGCAGGCGTGGTTTGCATCAGGTTTTGTTGAGATGGCGGAATGCGTGATATTCTAGTTAACTATCTGAAAAAATATGACTAATTGGGCCCGGTGATGCTGTGGGGCGATCTGTCAGAATGTGCCGGCACGAGGGCCGCGCACCTTGCTCTCCAGCCCCTGCCGGACCTCCACCCGCAGCATTCGCCCTTCATGCCGGACAACTTGGGAGGCTCAGGGACAGCTTGTCCGGACAGAGGGTCTTGGGGGGCAGAAAACAGGACGGTTCTTCCGGTGGCCCTAGTGCCCTTTTCGCTTTTAGGGCAGTGTTTACAATGGGCCGCCAGGCAGGCGCCAACTCCTCTCCCCCTTGAGGGGGAGATGCCCCCGACAGGGGGCAGAGGGGGTAACGGACTGCCCGTTTGTAAGAGAGGTGGTGCTGTGTTGAAGCGCTGCTACCCCCTCTGTCTGCTGGCGCAGACATCTCCCCCTCAAGGGGGAGAGGAATGCTGCGGCAAAAGGAGGGCGCATTCCTATCTTTGCCCCCTCACACCGCCTCCGGCAAGAAGATCATGAACGTAGTTCCTTCGCCGGGGGTGCTCTGGACGGTGATGCGGCCGTTCTGGCGTTCGACGAGTTTCTGGCAGATGGACAGGCCAAGGCCGGAGCCGGTGGCGCTTGACCCGGTGCCAGAGCTGCTGCCGGGGGCAGGGCGGGTGGTGAAGAAGGGTTCGAAGATGCGGGCCTGCACCTCGGCGCTCATGCCGGTGCCGGTGTCTGCCACCGTGAAGCGCACGCCGGAATGGCCGGTTTCTTCCGCGTCCTCGCAGGCGAGGCGCAGCCGTCCGCCACCGGGCATGGCGTGGACGGCATTGACGATGAGGTTGATCAGCACCTGCTGAAGCTCGGTGCGGTTGATCAGCACCTGCCGGGTGGAGAAGGGCTCCAGCGTGACGCTGACATCGGCCTTTTTCAGAAGATGCTGCACCAGCGGCAGGCAGCCTTCGAGGGCTTCGGCGGGGTCGGTGCGCTCGGTCCAGCCGGCGAATTCCTCCGGCCGTGCAAACTGCAGGAGGCGGGTGACGATGAGGTGGATGCGGTGGACCTGCTCGTCCAGCAGGCGGAACTCGGTGGCCGCTTCCACCGCACGGTCGCCCATCACCTGGCGCAGCACATCGAGATTGCCCTGGATGACGGCGACCGGATTGTTGATCTCATGGGCAACGCCTGCGGTGATCTCCCCGATGGCGGCGAGTTTTTCCGAGACGATGAGCTGGCGGGTGGCGGCTTCCAGCTGCAGGTTGGATTGTTCCAGCTCACGGGTGCGCTCGGCAACGCGGGCGTTGAGCTGTTCGTTCCACTGGCGCAGGGCGGCGTCCCGCTCCTGCACGAGATCCAGCAGGTGGTCGAGCAGATGCGCCACGCGGGTGATTTCGTCCTGACCGGCCCCGCCGCCCTGCGGCGGGGGCGTGGGTGCGGGCGCCCATGTCGCCTGCCTCAACACGGGAAATGGTGCCGGCCATCTTCTCCAGCGGACGGAAGATCGCCCGCGCCCAGCGCAGGAAAATGGGAACGGTGATGGTGCCGATGGCCAGAAGCGCAAGGACGACCAGCAGCACCGTCTGCTGCCGCGCCTGCGTGAAGGGCGTTTCCAGAAAGCCGACATAAAGCATGCCGACGCGCTGGCCCTCGCTGTCGAGGATCGGCTCATAGGCGGAGATGTACCAGTCGTTGACGACAAAGGCGCTCGCCCGCCAGGTGATGCCGTCATCCAGCACGGTCTTGCGCACGGCATCCGACACCCGCGTGCCCAGCGCCCGCTTGCCCTCGAACAGGCGCACATTGGTGCTGATGCGCACGTCATCCAGAAACAGCGTCGCCGTGCCCTCGCTGCCCTCCGGCAGGCTGCCCTGCCGGTAAACGAGATCATTGATCGTGTCGATGAAGACGAGGTTCTGGTTGAGAAGCAAGCCACCGGTGAGCGCAGCCTTGCGTCCATCGGCAAGCGTGACCGGGGTAGCTGCCAGAATGACCATGCCACGGTCTTCGGTCTTGCGCGGGCTGGGGGCGGCGTTGGCGGTGGGCACGATGTCGAGCCTGGCACGCGCCGCAAGCTCCGGCGACAGCCGTTCAAGATCCGGGCCGGAGAGAATGGTGATGCCGGTGCGGGCGCTGCCTTCCAGCGCGCTGGCGATGACCGGGGAGGATTGCTCCGGCAGCCGCAGGTCCGGGCTGCTGGCGGCAATCAGCGCGCCTGAGGCGTCGCTCAGATAGAGATAGTCGAGGCCGAGGACGGTCTTTTCCTGCGCCAGCAGATCCGCCAGTGCCGGGCCGGAGGCGGCGCTCTGGAAGCGGGCGGACTGGGCGATGGCGGTCAGCCGCTCGCCGTTGGTTTCCATCAGCCGGGCGAGATATTGCCGGGCGATGGTGAGATCGGCGCTCACCTTGTTGATCAAGACTTCGCTGAACTTGGCATTCCAGCGCAGTATGATGCCGCCGGCCACCAGCGGCACGATGACCAGCATGGGCAGAAGCGCAATCGCCAGCAGGCGGAAGCGGACGGAGCGGGATGGGCGGACGCTCTCCAGAGGCGCGGCAGGGTCAGACATTCCAGTCCCTGAGCCGCCGGTCGATGGTCTTTCGGGAAATGCCGAGAAGGCTTGCGGCTGCATCCCGGTCGCCGCCGCAGCGCTCCAGCGTGCCCAGAATATGGCTGCGCTCCATATCGGCCAGCGTCGGCGTGCCATCGGCCTGCGGTGCCGCACTGGCGTGCCCGCCGGTAACGGGCGTTTGCGCGGTGCGCAGGAAGTCCGGCGGAAAGCGGCCAAGGATCAGGCTGCGCTCGATGAAATTGCGCAGCTCGCGCACATTGCCCGGCCAGTCATAGGCGGCAATCGCCCGGCGCACCTCTTCGGTGAGCGGCAGCGGCGGGGTGCCGAGCTGCTGCGACAGCTTCTGCATGAACAGTTCCGCCAGATCGAGCCCATCACACCCGCGCTCCTTCAGTGGCGGCATGTGCAGGCTGACGATGTTGATGCGGAAGAAGAGATCCGCCCGGAAGCGACCCTCAGCCACCGCCTTTTCCAGATCCACATTGGTGGCAAAGACAAAGCGCAGATCGACCGGCAGCTCCCGTTCCGCACCAACGGGGCGCACCTTGCGGTCTTCCAGAACGCGCAGCAGCTTGCCCTGGGTCTGAAGGGGCAGATCGCCGATCTCGTCCAGAAACAGCGTGCCGCCGCGGGCATGCAGGAACAGCCCCTCACGGCCATTCTGCGCACCGGTGAAGGCGCCTTTCACATGGCCGAAAAGCTCGCTCTCCACCATGTCGGACGGCATGGCAGCGCAGTTGACCGGCACGAAGGGCTTGGCCGCCCGGTCGGACAGCTCATGGATCATGCGCGCGGCCACTTCCTTGCCGGTGCCTGATTGGCCGGTCAGTAGCACGGAGGAGGGGAGCGGGGCAACGCGGGCGATGGTGGCTCTGATGTCCTCGATGGCGGGGGAGGCGCCGATCAGCTTGTCACGCAAGAGGATAAGGTCAGAGCTTGCCTTCAGTTCATGACGCAGCACCGTGTTCTCCCGCTGCAACTGCATCCGGTCGAGGCAGCGGGCCACGGCATTGAGGATCTGGTTGGAGCGGAAAGGCTTCAGCACGAAATCCGCCGCGCCCGCCTGCAGCGCTTGAATGGCCGTCTCGAGGTCGGCATAGGCGGTGATCAGGATGGCGGCAGGCAGAAAGCCGGTGTCGCGCTGCTCGGCCAGCCAGTCGACGCCGCGCTTGCCGCTCATGATATTGTCGAGGATGACGATATCGAAATGCGCTGCATCCAGCAGGCCTGCGGCCTCTTCGACGCTGGCGGCCAGATCCAGATGGCGGCAGCGCGGGCGCAGCGTCCGGTCAAGGAAGTTGCGCATGCCTGGCTCGTCATCGATGACGAGGATCGAGGCTTCGCCCAGCGCCTGATCAAAGCCTGTCTTCGGCGCAGCGCTGGCCAGTGCCGTGCTGGTGTTCATGTTCCCCTCCCACGCTGCCTGCTTGCGGTGTCTTGTCTGCACCTTGCGAGCGGCAGACTGTGACCCTCGCAAAACTGGCAGGGAAGGGCAAGGGTGGAGAACTTTAATGCAGCCGGTCGAGCGGCAGGAACTCGACGCAGATCAGGATGAAGCCTGCGAGGAACACGGTTTCGGCAACCAGCAGCGCAATGGCGCGGCGGCCAACGCTCATGATGTTGGGCAGGGAGGTCTTGACGCCGACCGCGCCGATGGCCGCCAGCAGCGCCCAGCGGGAGGCCGCATTGGCGCCTTCTGCAACGAAGGCCGGGATTTCGATGATGGAATTGAGAATGGCCAGCGCCAGAAAGCCGAGGACAAACAGCGGCACCAGCGGCGGACGCTTGGCATCGGAGGGCACGGATCGGCGGAAGGCGAGGGCGATCAGCAGCACCACGGGCGCCAGCATGGTAACGCGGATCAGCTTCACCAGCACGGCCATGTCGCCGGTTGTTTCGGAGACGGAGAAGCCGGCGCCCACCACCTGCGCCACATCGTGGATCGTTGCGCCGAGGAAAACGCCGGTTACCTGATCGCTCATGCCCAGAGCGGCGGCGAGGATCGGGTAGCCGATCATGGCGAGTGTCGACATCATCGTGACGCCAAAGACGGCAAACACCATGTCCCGCTCGGCCTCATGGGCCGATTTGCGCGGTAGTACGGCGGCGATGGCCATGGCGGCGGACGCCCCGCAAATGGCGACGGCGCCGCCCGTGAGCAGGCCGAAGCGGCTCTCCTGCCCGAAGAGGCGCGAGACGGCCATGCCAAAGCCGATGGTCAGGGCAACGGCGCTTGCCAGCACCAGAAGCATCGGCAGCCCGAGATCTGCAAACATGCCGAGGCTGATCCTGAGGCCGAGCAGCGTGATCCCGGCGCGCAGGAGGCTCTTGGCCGCAAACTCCAGCCCCGGCAGCATGCGCGGATCATCTGAGAGGAAATGCAGCGCGAGGCCGATGAGGATCGCCAGCAGCATGGCCGGCGCGCCGTAATGCTCCGACAGGAAGGCGGAGGCGAGCGCAATCAGCACGGCGATGGAAAGGCCGGGGAAACGCAGGCGCATGCGCGCCGCAAGCGAAGTCTCTCCGCTCTGAGCAGGAGGAAAGGCCTGATCTGGAGTGGCCATGATGTGAACCTTCAGGATTGGGCGCAAAGAGACGCACCGGATACTCCGGTGCCTGTCTTGAGAGCCGCTGTTTTCGCGGGGCAGGAATTTTTGTTTCAGGACAGATGAAAGGATATCTGGTCTGGGCCTGTTTGCGGTTGGTGTTTGTGGCTGGAATCTACGGCAAGGCCTTTCAGCCCGCGCCCCCTCGTGGCGCAACGTTTACAACGGACAGCCAGTCAGGCACCAATTCCTCTCCCCCTTGAGGAGGAGATGCCCCCGGTAGGGGGCAGAGGGGGTAACGGACTGTCCGTCTATAAGAGAGATCCTGCCGTACTGAGGCGCTGCCACCTCCCTCTGTCTGCTGACGCAGACATCTCCCCTCAAGGGGGAGAGGGGGCTGCGGCCAAAGGACGGTGCGTTCCCGCGCCATGCGTCCGTTGTAAACATTGCCCCACGAGGGAGGAGAGGCTACTCCGGTCATATCCGAGGTTCCCAAAAAGCAGGACGGAGCGCGCCCCGTCCTGCTGGATCAATGTCAGTCGGCCGTTTCTGCGGCGCGCTCTGCGTTAACGATTTCCTCGGCTTCAGCCACGGCCGTGGTGAACATGGCGAAGACTTCATCCCCCCGTAACCTTGGTCTTGAACCAGTCGAACACCGGGGCAACGGCCTCCTTGAAGGCGGCCTTTTCCTCGGCGGTCGGCACGTAGATCTCGCCACCGGCTTTCAGGAAGTCCTGATAGGCGGCGATTTCCTTGCGCTTCGGGCTGGCGAAGGTGGCCTGCTGCAGCGCGGCGAAGCCATCGGCCACCACTTTGCGCTGCTCCGGCGACAGCGACAGGAAGCGGTCGTTCGACATCCACCAGAAGGCGCCCATGTAGGAGTGGCCATCGAGGGTGATGTACTTCACGCCCGCATCGGTGAACTTCATGTTCATGATGTCGGTGATGCCGTTGGCCGTGCCTTCAACAACGCCGGTCTGCAGGGCGGTGAAGAGTTCCGGCCACGGAACGGGGGTGGGGGAGGCGCCGACGGCGGTGGCCACCTGCTGCGGCAGGTCGGCCGGGACGGTGCGCATCTTCAGGCCCTTGAGGTCTGCCGGGGTCTTCACTGTGCCCTTGGTGTTGGCATAGTTGCGCCAGCCGCCGGTGTTGCCGATGGTCATCAGGCGGATCTTGTTGTCGCTGTCGGCGAGCGCCTTGGCGCGCAGTTCGCGGGTGAAGGGGCCGGTCAGCACGGCCTCTGCCACCCGGTCGTCGCTCATGAGATACGGCAGGTCCAGCACCTGAATATAGGGGAAGAGGCCCGCTGCACCGCCGGAGGTGGAGATGTAGATGTCGATGTTGCCGTCCGCGACGCCCTGAAGGCATTCCTCGCCCGTGGCGCAGAGCTGGGTGCCGATGAACAGCTCCACGGCAATCGCGCCGTTTGAGGCATTCTCGACGTAATTCTTGAAGACGACGAGGCCGTCATAATCCTCGTCATTCTCGTTGGAGTTGGCGGTGGCGCGCAGGGTGATGTCTGCGGCCTGCGCCATAGTGGCCATGGACAGTGTGCTGGCCAGCAGCACGGTTTTCAGAAGTGCCTTGAGCATTCCAGTTCCTCCCTTTTACTCAAGTCAGTTCACGAACCCCAGAAGGCGGGGGACGGTGAGGCAGATGGCAGGGAAGTAGGTGATCAGGAAGATCACGGCCACTTCCGCCGCCAGGAACGGCAGTGTTGCCCGGGCAATGGTCTCCACCCTCAGGCCGGATACGGATGAGGTGACGAAGAGCACGAGGCCCATGGGCGGGGTGAGCAGGCCAACGGTCAGGTTCACCGCCATGATGATGGCAAAATGGATCGGATCCACGCCCATGGAGGTGAAGATCGGACCAAGGATGGGGCCCAGGATGATGATGGCAGGCCCTGCATCCAGGAACATGCCGACGATGAACAGCAGGATGTTGATCAGGAACAGCAGCACCAGCGGATTGTTGCTGAGGCCAAGGATGATCTCGGCCAGAAGTTCCGGCGTGTGGGCAAGGCTGGCGACGGTCTTGAAGGCCATGGCTGCGCCCACCAGCAGCAGCACCACGGCGGAGGTCATGCCGGCGCGCGTCAGCACGTCCGGGATCTCGCTCAGCTTCAGCGTGCGCATGACGAAGAGGCCGATGAAGAAGGCATAGCCCACGGCAATGGCCGAGGCTTCCGTCGGTGTGAAGACACCGCCCAGGATGCCGCCGAGAATGATCACCGGCGTCAGCAGCGGCCAGAAGGCCGAGAGGCTTGCCTTGCGTCTGTCAGCCCACGAGGCACGCGTTGTTGCGGCAGGCAGGTTCTCCCGGTCGGCCTGCAGCCAGACGATGACCATCAGACTGAGGCCAATGAGGATGCCCGGCACGATGCCTGCAAGGAACAGGGCAGCAACGCTCTGGTTCATCACATAGGCATAGATGATCATGATGCCGGAAGGCGGGATGATCGGGCCGATGATGGACGAGGCCGCAGTGACGGCGGCAGCAAAACGGCGGGTGTAGCCCTGCTTCTCCATGGCGGGAATGAGCATGGAGCCGAGCGCCGAAACATCAGCCACCGCCGAGCCGGACAATCCGGCAAAGAGCATGGAGGACATGATGTTTACATGCGCCAGGCCTCCGCGCAGATGGCCAATCATGGCCTGCGCAAATTCCACGAGGCGCATGGTGATGCCCGCCCGGTTCATCAGCTCGCCTGCGAGCATGAAGAAGGGGATCGCCATCAGCGGGAAACTGTCCATGCCGTTGTAGACATTGCGGTAGAGCAGGGCAATTTCACGCTCTTGCCCGTTGATTGCAAGCAGAGCGGCTGGTGCCATGATCAGGCCGAAGACGACGGGCAGACCGAGGAATAGCAGCAGCAGAAAGAGCGGCAGGAAAAGACTGAGCATCACTCCGCTCCCAGAGACTGAGTTTCGGCAATCGGTGTAAGCTGGCGTTCAGCGCCCGCCAGTGAAATGAGGCTGCGCAGGATCAGCTCGATGCAGACGGAGAACATTGCCGTACAGCCGACTGCGAGCGAGGCCATCATCCAGGCGCGGGGAACCTTCATCCAGACGGAAAGGTCCAGCGATGCAGGCACGGAAATTGCCGCCATCGCAAAACGCCCGCCAATGCCTGTGACTTCCTTCCAGCCCAGCTTCATTGCGTAGAACAGGAGGCCGGCAATCAACATGAGCAGAACGAGATTGAGCACGCCGGCCACGAAGCGCGGCAGCAGAATCACCAGCATGTCGATGCCAACGAAACCACCCCGGCGAAAGGCCGTGGGTACCATCAAGCCGGTCATCCAGAGCATAAGGAAACGTGACGCCTCTTCCGTCCAGGCGGGGGCGTCGTTGAGCACGTAACGGAAAAATACCTGTATCAGGATGATGGTAACCATCAGCCCGACGCAGCCTGCCCCGATCCAGCGGCCTGCGGCCAGCGCCGCGCCGTTGACAAGGCCCAGGTATCTGGCAAGTGCCAGAATGAAAGCCATCATCTTCCTCCCACCAGCCGCGGTCTCCCGGCGCGGCTGCCACACTCGAATGGCCTGATTTGTCAGGTCATTCGGGCAAACCGTCCGAAAGTGCCCTGCGAGAAGCAAAGCGGTGCGCCATCGCGCTGTGCTACGCGTAGCACCCGTCCGATGACAATGGAATGGTCCCCACCGTCGTGAACGGCGTGCAGGGCGCACTCGAAGCGGGCGAGCGTGCCAGGAATGACCGGCGTGCCTTCCGCATTGAACGCCCAATCCAGCCCGTCAAAGCCAGTACCGCCACGGGTAAAACAGGTGCTGAGGTTGTCCTGCTCCTCGCTCAGCACATGGATGGTGAAATGCCCGGCGGTGGTGAAGCCGCCGTGCTTGGATGAGCTTTTGGCCGGCGACCACAGCACCAGCGGCGGGTCCAGCGACAGCGAGGTGAAGCTGTTGGCCGTCATGCCCATCGGGCCTTGATCACCCATTGCCGTCACCACCGTTACGCCCGTGGCAAAGGTGCCCAGCGCGTTGCGGAACTCGCGCGATGTGTCCGCGCCTGGCACGAACAGCCGCTCATCCCGTCCGGAAAAGTGCCCGTTCGCCGCCATCATTACGGAACATCCTTGCCGATGGCGAGGGTGTAGAGCTCGAACCAGGTCTGCCGGTCCATCTCCACCTTGGCTGCATCGCTGATCTTGCTGATCCGCTCGATGTTGTTGGTGCCCATCACTGGAATGATCCGTGCCGGATGGCGCAGCAGCCAGGCAACGGCGACGGCGGTTGCATCAATGCCCTGTGCCGAGCCAATCCGCTCCAGTGCCGCCAGAAGCTGGCGGTTGTCCTCGCCGAAGAGTGAGCCGCCGCCAAGCGGCGACCAGGCCATGGGGGCAATCGCGCGTTCCTGAAGATAGGCCAGATCGCCGTTGATGAAACATTCGGTTGCCACAAGGCTTATCTCGATCTGGTTGGTGACGAGCTTGCTGCTCATCGCCGACTGCAACAGTGAGAAGTCCCAGGGGCGGAAATTGGATACTCCAACGCTGCGCACCTTGCCGGAGGCCACAAGACCATCCAGCGCCTTGCCGGTTTCTTCGTGGTCGATCAGCGGGTCGGGCCGGTGGATCAGCAGCAGATCGATCCGGTCCGTGCCCATGTCGCGCAAGGAGGCCTCGACCGACGCGGTAATGTGACCGGCAGTGGTGTCGTAGTACTTCACCCGGCGGTCTGCATAGCGGCCGACCGGGGCGACGATGCCGCATTTGGTGACGAGTTCCACCTTGTCGCGCAGCTGCGGCGATGCCTTCAGCGCGCCGCCAAGGATCGCTTCGGCGGTGTAGCCGCCGTAAATGTCGGCCTGATCCAGCGTGGTGATGCCCTGCGCCAGACAGCTTTCGATCTTGGCCTGAACATGCGCCGGGCTGGTGTTGCTGTCGTCACCGATGCGCCACATGCCGTAGACGATGCGGCTGAGGCTCAGGTCTTTGGTGAGATCAATGCGGTTCATTAGCGGCGTTCTCCCACGCCCAGCGGAGTGGCGGGCGTCTCGCTTGGCACTCGGCCATATTCATGGGGCAAGGAACAGGTCTTGAGCTCGGGCAGGACCTTGGTTCCGAAGTGACCGGCTTCCTCCAGATGCGGATAGCCGGAGAAGATGAAGGCACGGATGCCCATCTTCCGGTAGGATTCAATCTCCGACAAAACCTGATCGGTGGAGCCGACGAGCGCCGCACCGCAGCCCGAGCGCGCACGCCCAATGCCTGTCCACAGATGCGGCTCGATATAGCCGAACTTGTCCGCCAGTTCCCGCGCGCGGGCCTGATGGGCAACGCCCAGCGAGATCGAGTCGTGTGCCCGGTCGCGGATCAGTTTGCCGTATTCATCATCGAGCTTAGAGACGAGATGTTCGGCATATTCGCGGGCTTCGGCTTCCGTGTCGCGGACAATCATGTGAACGCGCAGGCCATAGTCGAGTGTGCGGCCATGGGCGGCGGCGCGCTCATGCACGGCCTTCATCCGCTCTGCCAGCTGGTCCTTGGTCTCGGGCCACATCAGATAGACGTCACACTGGGCACCGCACAGCTCCAGCGCGTCCGGTGAATAGCCGCCGAAATAGAGCAGGGGGCCGCCGTTCTGCTGATAGGGCCGAGCCGGTTCCGTCGATACGCCCTTGAACTGATAGACCTCGCCCTCATGGTCGATAGTCTCGCGTGTCCAGGCCTGGCGCAGGATCTGAACCACCTCGTGGCTTCGCTTGTAGCGGAAGGCGCTGTCAGCAACTTCACCCGGGAAGTCCGAGCTGATGACGTTGAGCGTCAGGCGGCCCTTGAGCATGTGATCGAGCGTCGCCACCGTGCGTGCCAGCATGATCGGCTGCATTTCGCCGCAGCGGATGGCCGCCAGCATGTTGATGCGCTCCGTAATGGGCGCGCAGCCGGCCACGAAGCTCAGCGTGTCCTGCCCAACCTGATAGGAGGAGGGGCACAGGATGTTGCGGAAGCCAAGGCTTTCCGCCTTCTGAACGATCGAGGAGCAGTGCTCCCAGCTGGAGCGCAGGCTGCCGTCCGGCACGCCGAGATAGGCGTAATCGTCGGAACAAAGAGCCGCAAACCAGGACACTTCGGACGCGTCGAGATCGGCGGAGGTCACGGGAACAACGGTCATCATACTCCCCTTTTGAGCCGCAGTTTCCACTTGCGTATCACCTGCATTGATGTAAATCAATAGTGTATCAATTTTCTTCGATCCACTCCCCGGGTGCCTCATCCCATGGCCGGAACGCGATGACACAGAGCAAGGGCAGCCTTCCGATCTACATGCAGATTGCTGAATTGCTGGTGCGCGACATAGCCGCCGGACGGCTGATCGACGGCATGCGCCTGCCGCCCGAACGGGACATGGCGGCGGAGATGGGGATCGCTGTCGGCACCCTGCGCAAGGCCTTGGCGGAATTGCAGAATCGCGGGCTTCTGGAACGCGTTCAGGGCTCTGGAAATTACGTCCGCGCGGTGAGTGATCCGAAGAGTCTCTATGCCATGTTCCGGCTGGAGCTGATCAAGGGGGGCTTGCCGACGGCGGAGGTGCTGTCCGTGGACCGGCTGGCAAAGCCGGATTACCTGCCGCCTTTCGGACAGGGCGAAGAGGGGCATCGCATCCGCCGCCTGCGGCGTCTTTCGGGGCAGATTGCAGCTGTGGAGGAGATCTGGCTCGACGGCTCCTACGTGCAGCATGTGACGGCGCAAGAGCTGTCAGAGTCGCTCTATCTCTTCTACCGCACCCGGCTCGGCCTGTGGATTGTCAAGGCCGAGGATCAGGTGGGGCTGGACCATGTGCCGGACTGGGCGCCTGCCAATTTCGGCCTCGCGCCGGGTGCACCGGTGCCGCACATCCTTCGCATCAGTCATGGACAGGACGGGCAGCGGGCGGAGGTTTCCCGCACCTGGTTCGATCATAACGTGGCGCGCTACGTGGCGCGTCTCAAATAGGGGAAGCATCTTGGATCTGACGTATGGAATCATCGGCTGCGGCATGATGGGGCAGGAGCACCTGCGCAACATTGCCCTGCTGGAGGGGGCGTCTGTCGCAGCAATCTACGAGCCCGATGCAGACATGCGTGCCCGCGCTGCCGCAGCTGTGCCCGGTGCCCGAATGGTGGCGTCCGTTGCGGATCTTCTGGATGTGCCGGAGATCAACTGCCTGCTGATCGCAAGCCCCAACTTCCTGCATCTCAGCCAGCTTGAGGAAATCGCATCCGTCCGGCCGCTGCCGGTGATCGTGGAAAAGCCGCTGTTCACTGCCCCGGAAGATGCCCCGCGCCTTGCTGCGCTGCGGGCTGCCTATCCCGCGCCGATTTGGGTGGCGATGGAATACCGCTACATGCCGCCGGTCGCAAAGATGATCGAGGAAGCGGACAGGGTGACCGGCGGCATCCGCATGCTGACCATCCGCGAGCACCGCTTTCCGTTCCTGGAGAAGGTCGGCGACTGGAACCGCTTCAACCGCAACACCGGTGGCACGCTGGTGGAAAAATGCTGCCACTTCTTCGATCTGATGCGCCACATCCTCAAGTCCGATCCGGTGCGGGTGATGGCCTCCGGCGGGCAGGCGGTGAACCATCTGAACGAGGTTTATGCAGGCGAGCGATCCGACATCTGGGACCATGCCTATGTGATCGTGGATTTCGCCTCCGGCGCCCGCGCCATGCTGGAGCTTTGCATGTTTGCGGAAGGCTCGCGCTATCAGGAGGAGATTTCCGCCGTCGGGCCGAAGGGCAAGATCGAATGCCTCGTTCCGGGGCCGGGCCGCTTCTGGCCGGAGCATCTGGGCGAACCGCCGGTGCCGCAGGTCATCGTTTCGCCGCGCCAGCCGCAAGGGCCTGTGGTGCTTGAAGTGCCGGTCGATCCGCAACTGCTGGATGCCGGTGACCACAATGGTTCCACCTTCTACCAGCACCAGCGCTTCCAGAAGGCGGTCACCGCCGGTGCGCCGGTTGAAGTGGCGCTGAATGATGGCTGGTGGGCGGTCGCCATGGGCCTCGCCGCCCAGCAATCCGCCATGACCGGCAAGGCCGTGGACATCGCAAGCCTGGCATACACGCCGGGGTGAGAGGAGGCGCGATGCATTGTTTCTGGAATGCAGAGATGATGCAGCGCTGCCCGGCAGGAAGACACTTACACCGCGCCGTCCCCGCCTTGTGCGGGGACCTGCCAGGGACGTTGGGCCTTGCGGCTTTCCCGGCGGTCGCCCTGGCCCCCAATCCATGGAATCCGCCGGGGCCTATTCGTTCGCAGAGTGGTAAGGCTGATGCACAGCGGTGAGACATGCCGCCCAGACTTTGCCGCGCCGCTCCGGACAGCAACCTCTCTCTGCACGTGAGTGGACCCCGGGGCTGCGCTGCGCTTCGCCCGGGGTGACGGCTGTGAGTGGGGCAGCGCTCTGCCCCATCGGCGCCATCCAATCCGCTCCCCCGTTGACCTCATCCCTCAGCCCGCTAATCTGCCGCCCGCCCGCGCAGCTGTTTAGAGATTCCAATTCTGCGGGCAGGGAGGATTTCCGTCATGCTCAAGGGCATTCATCCGCTCATCAGCCCGGAACTACTGATGGTTCTGGCCGCCATGGGGCATGGGGACGAGATTGCGATCGTCGATGCCAATTTTCCGGCTGAATCGACCGCCCGCCACACAGTGCATGGGGTGCCGCTGCGCATGGATTGTCCGGCGGTGACGGCGGTGGAAGCCATTCTCACCCTTCTGCCAGTGGATACATTCGACGGCGATCCGGTCTTCACTATGCAGGTGGTGGGCGATGCCGCGGCCATTCCGCCCGTCGTGGCCGAGGCAAAGCCCCTGTTCGATGCGGAAAAGGCATCCATGGCCTCGCTGGAGCGCTACGACTTCTACGCCCGCGCCAAGAGCTGTTACGCGGTGGTTCTGACGACCGAACTGCGCGCCTATGGCAATTTCATTATCCGCAAGGGCGTGATCTTCGGGTGAAATCAAGTCCGGGTCAGGCGAGGGAGAGTTCCCCCGCAAGCCCCTTCAACCTGTCCAGAACCTCGCTGATGCTGGCGCAAGGCGCGTTGGCGGGGCGGCCGAGATAGGGGCAGGTCAGGACGGCGATGGCGTCGCCGTCCGGAGCCAGGACGGGCACGGAAATGTCCTGCACGCCCAGAAGCTGGCCGCTTTCGGCGATACGGTAACCGGCCGCCCGCACCTGTTCGAGTTCCTCTTCCACTTCATGCAGGCGTGCTGTCTGGGCGCTGCTGCCCCAGGTGGCCAGCGTTTCGGCCCGCCGCTCCGGGTTCTGGAAGGCCAGCAGGACGAGGCCTGAGCCCGTTTCCAGAAGATCAAGCCTTGCGCCGGTGCGCACGCGGAACTCCCAGCTGTCCATGGGACTTGCCTGCGCCACGACAACGGCAGCGGCGCGCTCCGGAACGGCGAGATGGCAGGACTGGCGGCTGTCGCGGGCAAACACGTCCAGCTTCGGCGTTGCCTGCGCCACGAGGCGGCGCACAGGCGGGTGGCGGTTGGCCAGCACAAACAGCTTCATCGACAGGGCGTAGCGGTCGCCGCCAAAGGAACGCACCACATAGTCGCGTGCCACCAGCCGCTCCAGCATGCGGTAAATTTCCGAGGGGCTGCGGCCCATGGCCTTGACGATCTCGGCCCGGGTCATGCCGGCCGATTGTTCCGACAGAAGTTCGAGAATATCGAGCCCTTTGTCCAGTGCGGGAGCGCGATAGCGCTCTGTGCCGCTCTCTGAATCGCTCATGGTTCTGTCCTCCCGGTCCCCGCCCAAGTTTCAGGCGGGGTGCTTCGTTCCTTTGATCTGTAGTGTTGCATATCAGTTTATTTGTGAATAGGGTGTTCGTATATGAACAGCCGCCAGCAAGAGCGGCTGGTGGAGGAAAGGCCGGTGGCCCTGGGGTGGAACCGGTATCCGGGAGGACTGCGATGCGCCTTGCAGGCAAGACTATTCTCGTGACGGCAGCCGGTCAGGGCATGGGCCGAGCGTCGGCTGTAGCTTTGGCCGCAGAAGGCGCCCGTGTGATTGCCACGGACCGTGACGCCTCGCTGCTGACGGGCCTCTCCGGCCTTGAAACGATGAAGCTGGACGTGACGGACCGGACCGCCATTGATGCGCTGGCGCGGGAAGTTGGTCCGCTGGATGGGCTCTTCAACTGCGCGGGCATGGTGCACAACGGCGCAGTGCTCGACATTACGGACGAGGACTGGGAACAGGCACTGGCGGTCAATGTAACCTCCATGATGCGCATGATCCGGGCTTTCCTGCCGGGGATGCTGGAACGAGCGGGCGAAACCGGATCAGCATCCATTCTCAACATGGCTTCGATGGCCTCTTCCATCAAGGGATTTGTCAACCGTACCGCCTATGGCACCACCAAGGCGGCGGTGATTGGTCTGACCAAGGCTGTGGCAGCCGATTATGTGAAGCAGGGCATCCGCTGCAATGCCCTGTGTCCCGGCACGGTGGACACGCCTTCGCTGCGTGGCCGTATCGCCTCTGCTGCCGATCCTGTGCAGGCTGAAAAGGACTTCATCGCCCGCCAGCCCATGGGGCGTCTTGCTGCGGTGGACGATATCACGCCGCTGGTGCTCTATCTTCTGAGTGACGAAAGCCGTTTCATGACTGGCCAGGCCGTGCTGGTGGACGGCGGCGTTACGATCTGAGTCTCGCGGGCCAGTTTGAGGCCCGCAGCCATCACACGCGGACGGGAGGCCGCCGGATGGAACGAATTGATGCTCACTGCCATTTCTGGCGCCCGGCACGGGGAGACTATGGCTGGCTGGAGGAGGGCGGTCCTGCCCTTGCGCCGCTGCGCCGTGACTTTCTGCCTGCTGATCTTGCAGCGCTGAACGGTGGCCGCCGCGTTGTCGTGGTGCAGGCTGCGCCCTCCGAAGCGGAAACCCTGTTCCTGCTGGATCTTGCAAAGGACGCGCCGCAGATTGCCGGCGTCGTCGGCTGGGTGGATCTGACCGATCCGCTGGCGGAAGACCGGCTGGCACGTATGGCAGCGGACAAACGCCTCAAGGGCATCCGCCCGATGCTTCAGGACATTGCCGATCCGGACTGGATCCTGACCGCGCCCGAGACATCGGTGATCGAGGCAATGGTTCGCCTTGGCCTGCGCTTCGATGCACTGGTGATGGAACCGCAGCTTGCCGCCATCACTCGTTTCGCTGCTGCTCATCCTGGTCTTCCGCTGGTCATCGATCATGCTGCCAAGCCAACGGTGGCGGAGGGACTGAGCAGCCATTGGAAGAAGCACATGAAGGGGCTGGCGGCGGACACGCGCATCGTCTGCAAGCTGTCCGGGCTCCTGACCGAAGTCCGCCCGTCCTGCCCGCAGGATGTGGATGCCGCTGCTGCCCTGTTGAAGCCTGTGATGGATCACTTGCTGGAGTGGTTTGGTCCGCAGCGGCTGATGTGGGGCTCTGACTGGCCGGTGGTGACGCTGGCTGGCTCGCACGGCTTCTGGGAAGAGGTAACGGAGCGGCTGACGGGCGGCCTTTCGGCTGATGAGCGTGCTGCCCTGCTCGGCGGCACCGCCACCCGGTTCTACGGGCTCGGGGAGGGGCGCGCATGAAGATCCTCGTGGAAATGCAGCGCATCGAAAAGCGGTTTCCTGGCGTCCATGCCCTGAAAAGCGTGAGCTTCGACCTTCAGGAGGGCGAGGTTCACGCGCTGATGGGCGAGAACGGCGCTGGCAAATCGACACTCATGAAGATCCTTTCCGGCGTCTATCATCCGGATTCGGGCCGCATTCTGGTTGAGGGCCGGGAAGTGACCCTGCCCAGCCCCCGCGCTGCGCAGGATCAGGGCATTGGCATCATCCATCAAGAACTCGCCCTGATGAAGGATCTGACGGTTGCGCAGAACATCTTCATTGGCCGCGAGCCGCGCCTGTCCTTTGGCCGGGTCGATGACGCGAAGATGATCCGCGATGCGGAGGCGCTGTTTCGCACGCTCAACATCACCATTGATCCGCGCCGCAAGGTTGAGGGTCTGTCCATCGCCCGCCAGCAGATGGTGGAGATCGCCAAGGCCCTGTCTGCGCGTTCCCGCGTGCTGATCATGGACGAGCCGACGGCGGCGCTCACCGATGGCGAGATCAACGAGCTTTTCGCGATGATTGCCCGGCTGAAGGCCGATGGCGTGGGCGTCGTCTATATCAGCCACAAGATGGACGAGATCCGCCGCATCTCCGACCGTGTAACGGTGATGCGTGACGGCGAGTATGTGGGCACGGTGGGTGCAAAGGAAACGCCAATCTCGCAGATCATCTCCATGATGGTCGGGCGCACGCTGACAGAAGAAGCGGTCTCTATCCCCGATCTGTCCGGAGCTGAGGTGGCTCTCGATGTGAAGGGACTGAACCGGGGCCGCGAGATCCGCGATGTCAGTTTCTCGTTGAAAAAGGGCGAGGTGCTGGGCTTCGCCGGTCTCATGGGAGCCGGGCGCACGGAAGTTGCCCGCGCCATTTTTGGTGCAGATCCGCGTGACAGCGGCGAGATCACTGTGCATGGCCGCAAGGTGGAGATCCGCTCGCCGGTGGACGCGGTGCGCGCCGGGATTGGCTATCTGTCCGAAGACCGCAAGCATTTCGGCCTCGCCCTTGGCATGGACGTCGCCGACAACGTGGCGCTGGCCAGCATGCACCGCTTTACCGGTGGAGCCGGGCAGCTCAATGACGAAGCCATGCGCAAGACGGCGCGGGAATTCATCAAGAGCCTTGGTATCCGCACCCCGTCCGAGCGGCAGGAGGTGCGGCTTCTGTCCGGCGGCAACCAGCAAAAGGTCGTCATCGCCAAATGGCTGTTGCGCAACTGCGATATCCTGATTTTCGATGAGCCGACACGCGGCATTGATATCGGCGCCAAGTCGGAGATCTACAAGCTGCTGGCGGACCTTGCTGCGGAGGGCAAGGCGATCATCGTCATCAGCTCGGAACTGCCGGAGATCCTGCGTGTGTCACACCGCATTGCCGTGATGTGCGAAGGCCGGCTGACCGGCACGCTGCCCGGCGGGGCTGGCACAACCCAGGAAGACATCATGCACCTTGCCACTGCCCGGCAAGCCACGCGTCAGGAGGAACCCGCGTGACAGCACAAGACAAGTCCAAGGCCGCAGCGGGGGCTAGCTTCGTGCAGCAATCCGCATCCGCCCAGCAGAAGCTTCTGGCATTTGCCAGCCTGATCATTCTCGTCATCGGCTTCAGTCTTGCCTCGCCGAATTTCTTTCAGGTGAGCAACATCATGGCCATTCTGCAGGCTACGTCTGTCAACGGCGTGCTGGCTGTCGCAGCAACGGTCATCATCCTGACGGGTGGAATCGATTTGTCCATCGGCACTCTTATGACCTTCTGTGCCGTTGTCACCGGCGTGGTGCTGACCTGGGCAGGCATGCCGCTGCCTCTGGGCATTCTCGCGGCCATCGGCACGGGCGCGCTTTGTGGTCTGGCTTCGGGCACATTCGTGGCGCAGATGAAGATCCCGCCCTTCATTGCCACCCTGGGCATGATGCTGATGCTGAAGGGCCTGTCGCTGATCATCACCGGCGCTCGCCCGATCTATTTCAACGACACGCCGGGCTACACGGATATCTCGCAGGGCTCTCTGTTTGGCGTGGTGATCCCTGCATTGCCGATCCCCAACGGCGTACTTGTGCTTTTTGTGGTGGCGGGCGGCATGGCCTGGGTGTTGTCGCGTACGGTGCTTGGCCGCTACACCTATGCGCTCGGCTCAAACGAGGAGGCGGTGCGCCTGTCCGGCGTCAACACCCGCGCCTGGAAAATGGCTGTTTATGCGCTGGCAGGAGGCATCTGCGGCATTGCAGGCATTCTTATCTCCTCGCGTCTCAACTCGGCGCAGCCGGCTCTCGGCCTTGGCTATGAGCTGGATGCCATCGCCGCCGTCGTCATTGGTGGCACGTCGCTGGCCGGAGGCAGGGGCACTGTGCTTGGCACGCTGATTGGCGCGCTGATCATGGCCGTGCTCACCAATGGCTTGCGCATTCTTTCGGTCGCGCCCGAGTGGCAGACCGTTGTGACCGGCGGGATCATCATCCTTGCCGTCTATGCCGATCAACTGCGGAGGGAGCGCAGCTGAGGTCAGGAAAGAAGAGGGTGGGAACACCCCGTATCTTTGAAACCCTGAAAGTGGAGGAATGGAAATGATTACACGCCGTATGCTGCTGGGCACGCTCAGTGCCGCCGTCCTCGTCGCCTCGGCATCCATGCCGATGGCACAGGAGAAGATGTATATCCCGCTGATTTCCAAGGGCTTCCAGCATCAGTTCTGGCAGGCCGTGAAGGCTGGCGCCGACAAGGCAGCCGCCGAGTTCAACGTGGAAGTGACTTTTGAAGGTCCGGACAACGAGACCATGGTCGACCGGCAGATCGACATGCTGTCCGCCGCCCTTGCCAAGAAGCCCTCTGCCATCGGCTTTGCCGCGCTGGACAGCCAGGCGGCCATCCCGCTGCTGCGGCAGGCGGAAGCTGCCAAGATCCCGGTCATTGCCTTCGACAGCGGCGTAGACAGCTCCATTCCGGTCGCAACGGCTGCCACCGACAACAAGGCAGCGGCCGCCCTTGCGGCCGAGAAGATGGCTGCGCTGATCGGTGACGAGGGCGAGGTTGCGCTGGTGGTGCATGACCAGACCAGCCGCACCGGCATCGACCGCCGCGACGGCTTTGTCGAGTGGATGGCCATGAACAAGCCGAAGATCCAGATCGTTGCCATCGAGTACGGCGGCGGTGACCAGCTCAAGTCCACCGAAATCACAAAGGCCATTTTGCAGGCGAACCCGAACCTGAAGGGCATCTTCGGTGCCAATGAAGGCTCGGCCATTGGCGTCGTCAATGGCGCGCGCGAAATGGGCAAGAAGGTGGTCATCATCGGCTATGACTCGGGCGCTGCCCAGAAGCAGGCGGTCCGCGACGGCCTGATGGCTGGCGCGATCACCCAGAACCCCGTCGGCATCGGCTATGAGACCGTCAAGGCCGCTGTTGCTGCGGCCAAGGGCGAACCGGTGGTGCCGAACATCGACACCGGCTTCTACTACTACGACAAGTCGAACATCGACGCGCCGGAGATTGCTGCCGTTCTCTACGATTGATTTCAAGGCGCTGAGATGCTTGCGCATCACGCCTTGGAAGGCTCAGGCGCCGCACGGGCTTGAGGAGATCCAGCTTTGACATCCGGGGCCGGGCAGACTGCCCGGTCCCATTCTTAACCACGGAGACTGAAATGAAGTTGCTGCGTTACGGCCCGAATGGCCAGGAAAAGCCGGGCCTTCTCGACAAGGATGGCAAGGTGCGTGATCTGTCCGGCGTCATTGATGACGTTGCCGGCAGCCACCTGACGCCGGAAGGCCTTGCGCGTCTTGCCGCCATTGATCCGGCTTCGCTGCCGGTTGTGCCGGGCACCCCGCAGCAGGACCTGCGCCTTGGCGCCTGTGTTGGCCGCGTCGGCAAGTTCATCTGCATCGGTCTCAATTATGCCGATCATGCGGCGGAAACCGGGGCCGACATCCCGAAAGAGCCGGTGGTCTTCAACAAGTGGACCTCGGCCATCTCCGGCCCGGATGATGCCATCGAAATCCCGCGCGGCTCGCAGAAGACCGACTGGGAAGTCGAACTTGGCATCGTTATCGGCAAGGGCGGCAAGTACATCGAGGAAAAAGACGCGCTGGACCATGTGGCCGGCTATTGCGTTGTCAACGATGTGTCCGAACGCGAATTCCAGATCGAGCGCGGCGGCACCTGGGACAAGGGCAAGGGCTGCGATACGTTTGGTCCTATCGGTCCCTGGCTGGTAACCCGCGACGAAGTCGCCGATACGGGCAACCTGCACATGTGGCTGGAGGTCGATGGCAAGCGCTATCAGGACGGCTCTACCGCAACGATGATCTTCGGCGTCGCCCATATCGTTTCCTACCTCAGCCGCTTTATGTCGCTGCAGCCGGGTGATGTCATCTCCACCGGCACGCCTCCCGGCGTTGGCCTTGGCCAGAAGCCGCCGGTGTTCCTCAAGGGCGGCGAAACCATCCGCCTCGGCATCGCGGGCCTCGGCGAGCAGACCCAGAAGGTGGTGCGGGCATGACAAGGATCACCGGGCTGCGCACAGCGGACCTGCGTTTCCCCACGAGCCAGCATCTCGACGGCTCGGATGCGATGAACCCGGATCCGGACTACTCGGCAGCCTATGTGGTGCTGGAGACCGATGGCCCCCACGAGGGCCACGGTCTGACCTTCACCATCGGGCGCGGCAACGAGATCTGCGTTGCCGCCATTGAGGCACTGCGTCCGCTGGTCGTAGGGCTCGATATGGCCTGGGTTGCCGAAGACATGGGCCGCTTCTGGCGGCACATCACTTCCGACAGCCAGCTGCGCTGGATCGGTCCCGACAAGGGCGCGATCCATCTGGCAACTGGTGCCGTCGTCAACGCGGTCTGGGACCTGTGGGCCAAGATCGAGGGCAAGCCGGTCTGGGCGCTGGTGGCAGACATGAGCCCGGAAGAGCTGGTGCGCTGCATCGACTTCCGCTACCTCACGGATTGCATCACGCCGGAATGGGCACTTGAGTTCCTGACGAAGCAGGCGGAAGGCAAGGCGGAGCGGCGGGCCAAGCTCGAAGCCACCGGCTATCCCTGCTACACCACCTCGGCCGGATGGCTCGGCTATGACGACGACAAGCTGCGGCGCCTGTGCCGTGAGGCGGTCGATGCCGGCTTCCGCCACATCAAGATGAAGGTGGGCCGCGACCTGGCCGACGACATCCGCCGTCTGACGATTGCCCGCGAAACGGTCGGCCCGGACATCAACCTGATGATCGATGCCAACCAGGTGTGGGAAGTCGATCAGGCGATCGATTGGGTGAAGCAGCTTGCCTTTGCCCGCCCGTGGTTCATCGAGGAGCCGACCAGCCCTGATGACATTGAAGGCCACCGCAAGATCCGCGAAGCCGTTGCCCCGATGCAAGTGGCCACCGGCGAGATGTGCCAGAACCGCATCATCTTCAAGCAGCTGATCATGCGCGGCGCCATCGACGTGGTGCAGATCGACAGCTGCCGCCTGGGCGGCGTCAACGAGATCCTCGCGGTGATGTTGATGGCGGCCAAGCACGGCCTCAAGGTTTGTCCGCATGCGGGCGGCGTGGGGCTCTGCGAATATGTGCAGCATCTGTCGATGATCGACTATCTGTGTATTGCAGGCACCTATGAGGGCCGGGTGATCGAATATGTGGATCACCTGCACGAGCATTTCGTCGAGCCCTGCCTCATTCGTGATGCAGCCTACATGCCGCCGCAGATGCCGGGCTTCTCCATCGAAATGAAACCGGCCTCCATCGCGGCCTACCGGTTCGGAGCAAACTGATGGATCTGGGGCTCAAGGACAAGGTCATCATCGTCACGGGCGGGGCTTCGGGCATCGGGGCAGCCGTGACCGAAATTCTCGCCGAGGAGGGGCCGTTCCGGTCATCGCCACGCGGCGGGAACCGGAGGCGGCGTTCATGGCGCGGATAACCGCCCTGTCGCCTCAGGCGTCTTTCATTCAGGCGGAGCTGTCGCGCGATGAGGATTGCGCGGCGGTGATCTCAACCTGCCGGGTGCGCTATGGCCGAATCGACGGGCTGGTCAACAATGCCGGTGCCAATGACAGCGTCGGCCTTGATGCCGGGCCGGAAGCCTTCCGCGCTTCGCTCGACCGCAATCTGGTGCATTACTACACGCTGATGCACCACGCTCTGGCCGACCTCAAGGCCTCGAAAGGGGCCGTGGTCAATGTCTCGTCCAAGACGGCGGTGACGGGGCAGGGGAACACTTCAGCCTATGTGGCCGCCAAGGCGGCGCAGCTGGGTCTGACGCGGGAATGGGCGGCGGAGCTTGCCAAGGACGGGGTGCGGGTCAATGCCGTGCTGCCGGCCGAGGTGATGACACCGCTCTATGAGAACTGGCTGAAGTCCTTCCCGGACCCGGAGGAGCGGCTTGCGGAGATCGAAGGCCGTATTCCCTTCGGCGCCCGCATGACGACACCGCGGGAGCTGGCGGACACAGTCGTCTTCCTGCTGTCGTCCCGCTCGTCCCACACGACCGGCCAGTGGGTCTTCCCCGACGGTGGCTACACCCACCTCGACCGCGCTCTGCGCGGCTGAGGGGACAGGAGCGTTGAAAATAAGAAGCCGGGAACTGGAGAGCAGTTTCCGGCTTCTTATTTCATGAAATTGCGTGACCATTGTGGGGCTGATTATTTTTACGAAAACATCCAATTTCCGTCATGCCATGACGAAGATGGATAGTCTTTCGCAATCTTTGCGCCCCAGTGCCCGCAAACTTGATGGCTCACGCCTTCTGCATCTCTGACCCTTTCGGCCCTTCAAGTACGGCCAGCGCCATTTCGCCGGAGGCATCGGGGGAGGGTGAAGTAGCTCGCGTCACAGCGCATGGCGTCTTCGAGAAGCAGGCTGTAGTCCGCCTTGGGCACTTCGATGGTGCCGAAGCGCTCCAGATGGGTGGTGGTGAACTGGGTGTCGAGCAGGCGGTAACCGCCGGCAATCAGCCGGGCTACCAGATGGGTGAGGCATACTTTGGAGGCGTCGCGCTCGCGGGCGAACATGCTTTCGCCGAAGAAGGCGCCGCCGATGCTCACCCCATAGAGACCGCCCACCAGCTTGCCCTCGCGCCAGGCCTCCACCGTGTGGCAGTGGCCAAGCTCGAAGAGCTCGCCATAGAGGCGGCGGATTTCGGAATTGATCCAGGTGTTGTCGCGGCCCGGTGCCGGTTCTGCGCAACCGCTGATGACGCCTTCAAAATCGCTGTCCACGCGGATTTCGAAATGGTCCGAGCGCACGGTGCGGGCAAGGCGGCGGGGCAGGTGGAAGCCGTCGAGAGGCAGGATTCCGCGTTGCTCTGGTTCGATCCAGAACAGATGCGGGTCATCCGCTGATTCCGACATTGGAAAGATGCCACAGGCATAGGCCTTCAGCAGAAGCTGCGGCGTGATTTCCAGAACGGCGTCGTCGTTGTTCTTGCGTGCCATCCCGAGGCCTGTACCGTCCGGTCTTGCGCCGGATCTGATCAGATGCAGTCTCCGCCCGGCCATGCGGGCGGAGAACTTTTCTGCGGTATCTTACTGCTCCTTGGCAGCCAGATACTTTTCCAGCCAGTGAATGTCATACTGGCCGTTGGCAATGTCCTGATTATCCACCAGATCGCGGAACAGCGGAATGGTGGACTGGATGCCGTCGACGACGAATTCATCCAGGCAGCGGCGCAGGCGCATCATGCATTCCACGCGGTTGCGGCCATGGACGATGAGCTTGCCGATGAGGCTGTCGTAGTGCGGCGGGATCTTGTAGCCCTGATAGACGCCAGAATCGACGCGCACACCGAGGCCGCCGGGCGGGTGGTAGTAGGTGATCGTGCCGGGCGAGGGCGCGAAGGTGCGCGGGTTTTCCGCGTTGATGCGGCATTCGATGGCATGGCCCTCGAACAGCACGTCTTCCTGCCTGAGGCCGAGTGTGCCGCCCGCAGCAATGCGGATCTGCTCGTTCACGAGATCGATGCCGGTGACCATTTCCGTTACCGGATGCTCCACCTGCAGACGGGTGTTCATCTCGATGAAGTAGAACTGGCCATCTTCGTAGAGGAACTCAACCGTGCCGACGCCCCGGTACTTCAGCTTGCGCATGGCATCGGCAACGATCTCGCCGATTTCAGCACGCTGGCTGGCGTTGAGCGCCGGGGAGGGAGCCTCTTCCAGCACCTTCTGGTGACGGCGCTGCAGCGAGCAGTCACGCTCGCCCAGATGAATGGCGTTGCCCTGACCGTCACCCAGAACCTGGATTTCGATGTGGCGCGGCTTGGCCAGATACTTCTCCATGTAGAGAGCATCATCGCCGAAGGCTGCCTTGGCTTCGGAGCGTGCAGTGGAAAGGGCGTTGTCGAGGTCGGCCTCGGTCATTGCCACCTTCATGCCGCGCCCGCCGCCGCCAGCTGCTGCCTTGACGAGAACCGGATAGCCGATCTCGCGGGCGATCGCGTGGGCATCGTCCTTCGGCGTCACGGCACCATCAGAGCCCGGTACCACCGGAATGCCGAGGCGCTTGGCGGTCTGCTTGGCCTCGATCTTGTCCCCCATGATGCGGATATGTTCCGACGTGGGGCCAATGAAGGTGATGTTGTGAGCCTCGAGAATTTCCGCAAAGCGGGCGTTCTCGGACAGGAAGCCGTAGCCCGGATGCACTGCATCGGCGCCGGTGATTTCACAGGCGGCCATAAGGGCAGGGATGTTGAGGTAGCTGTCACGGGCCGGAGCCGGGCCGATGCAGACGCTTTCATCGGCGAGGCGCACGTGCATGGCATCCGCGTCGGCGGTGGAGTGCACCGCCACGGTGGAAATGCCGAGCTCCTTGCAGGCCCGCAGCACCCGGAGGGCAATTTCGCCGCGGTTTGCGATCAGGATCTTGGTGAACATGGGCCGCCCCTTATTCGATGATGAAGAGCGGTTCGCCGTATTCCACCGGCTGCGCGTCGGTGACCAGCACCTGCTTCAGCACGCCGCTGCGCGGAGCGGGATCTGGTTCATGGTCTTCATGGCCTCGACGATCAGAACCGTCTGGCCTTCCTTCACGGCGGCGCCAACTTCCACGAACGGACGGGCACCCGGCTCGGGCGAAAGATAGGCAGTGCCGACCATCGGCGAAGGCACCATGCCCGGGTGCTTTGCAGGCTCTGCCGGAGCTGCCGCAGGGGCCGGGGCCGCAGCTGCGGCCGGGGCAGCGGCAGGAGCCGGAGCATAGTGAGAGGCAACGGAAGCCTGGATCGTCAGCTCGCGGGCAACGCGGATGCGGAAGTCTTTCTGCTCCAGCTCGATCTCGGACAGATTGGTTTCGTCGAGCAGGAGCGCCAGCTCACGGATCAGGTTTTTGTCGAAACCGTTGTTTTCTTTGGTCATCTCAAAGTGCTTTCTGTAGTCGTTCAGGCGCCGAGCTTGTGGGCCAGGGCCTCGATCGCCAGGTCATAGCCCTTGGCGCCGAAGCCGCAGATCACGCCGGCCGCAACCGGTGAGACATAGGAGTGGTGGCGGAAGGCCTCACGTGCATGGACGTTAGAGAGATGGACTTCCACCGTAGGGAGCGCCACGGCACGGATCGCGTCGTGAAGAGCGACGGATGTGTGCGTGTAGGCGGCAGGATTGATGATGATCCCCACAGCGCCGGTGTCGGCAGCTTCATGAATCCAGTCCACCAGCGTTCCTTCGCTGTTGGTCTGGCGGAAGACGATGTCGTAGCCGAGCCGCGCGGCAGTTGCGCGTGCCTGGGCCTCGATATCGGCGAGGGTCGTGCGGCCATAGGTCTCTGGCTCGCGCTTGCCGAGCCGGTTGAGATTGGGGCCGTTCAAAATGAAAAAGGTGGCGGGCATTCCTTCTCCGTCGCCGCGATTTCCGCATCCTTATAGGGATTTGCGTGCGGGAGGAAAAGCCCTGATTGGGGCAGCGCCATGGCCGCCCCCAGGGTCTTTGTGAAATTTACGGAAATGCCGGTGGTCTGACCAATCCGGTCAGCAGCTCGACTTGCCGCATTTGCGCACGGATTCAATGGCGGCCTTCAGCGTGTCATAGCCATAGGCGCCCTTGATCACGGCGTCGCCGATCACGTAGGACGGCGTGCCGGAGATACCGAGCTGGTCTGCCAGTTCATAGACCTCTTCCACATTGGCGCGCACATCGTCCTTGGTGACAGCACGGGCGAGGTCGTCACGGGTAAGTCCCATCGCCTCTGCAACCTTCAGCGTGCTGGCCTGATCGGCCTTGCCGCGCATGCTCAGCATGGCGACGTGGAATTCCCGGTACCTGTCCGGTGCCAGGGCATTCACGGCAATGGCAATCTGTGCGGCCTCAAAGGAGCCCTGACCCAGTACCGGATATTCCTTCAGCACGACGCGCAGGTTCGGGTCTTCATCCAGCAGGCGTTCCATGTCGGCCATGGCACGCTTGCAGTAGCCGCAGTTGTAGTCGAAGAACTCGACCATGGTGACATCACCCTTGGGGTTGCCAAGAACGACCTGATGGCGTGAGTTGAGCAGAATTCCGTCCTTGTCGGACACCATGGCGCTGACGCGGGTGGCCTCTGCTTCCTTGTCACGGCGGTCCAGTTCGACAAGAGCGTCGCGGATGACTTCCGGATTCTGCAGCAGATAGTCCTTCACGATCTGCTCGACCTGCGCCTTGTCGAGGGCGGGGGACTGGGCCGAGGCTGTTACGGGAGCCGTGGTGCCAAGGGCAAGCGCCAGCACGGGCGCAGCGAGACAGCGAAGAAAGCGATTCATACAAAACTCCTGCGCGCGCATGCAGCGCGTGGTGCGGAAACGGATTGCCTCAGCTCAGCGATTCAGGGCTGGCGGCTTGTAGGTCAGGATATCATCTGCCAGGATCCATGCGGGCGTTCCTGGCTTCAAATTCTTTTGAGCACGTGCGGCATATCGTTTCGCCGCCTGGAAGTCACCCGCCATCATCATGCCCTGGGCTGTGGAAACATCCGCCTCTGCCTGCTTGCCCTGGCGTCCTTGCGCGATGGCCAGCTGGCTAAAGGCGATGCCGGAGTTCGGATCGCGCTGGATGCCATTTTTCAGGATGCGTTCCGCCTCTGCCAGGAGCGAGGGATCATTGGCGCCGACCATGGCATAGCCAAGCCAGATCAGGAACTGGCCCTCGTTCGGCCGCAGCTGCACGGCGCGCTGGAAAGAGGGGATGGCCGCCTTTGGGTTGCCCGATTCCAGCAGAGCCTGGCCCTTCAGCTCATAGAAATGCGGGTTGTCCGGCTGCTTGGCGATCAGCGCATCAATGTCCTTCACTGCTGCCTTGCCGCTGCTGCGCATGGCCGCAACCGCGCGCGCGTATTGCGCTGGCAGACTTGTGTCCGAGCGTGGATAGAGCCGGGCGACCGCATTGGGGTGATTGGTGAAGGCGGTCAGCTTGGCCCGCACCATGTCATGTCGCGCCTGAAGGGCAGGTGGGGCAGGCTTGTCGAAATACTTGCTCTTGCGGGCCTGTTCTTCAAGCGAGTTGTAACGCTCGCGCGCCATCGGGTGGCTCTGGGCGTAAGGGTCTGTGTATTTGGCGGAGAAAAGCTGCTGGTCAGCGAAGCGCTCGAAGGTGCGCAGCATTCCCTTGGCACTCTGGCCGGTCATTTCCAGATAGCGCAAAGCGGCCTTGTCGGCAGCCGCCTCTTCGCCGCGCTGATAGGCCAGCAGCGAGCGCTGGCCGATGCCCGGCGCCCCCATGGCAATGGCTGCACCGCCCCCAGCTGCTCCATTGGAATTGCTGGAGACACCGGCAGCCATGGCCCCGGCGCCCAGCACCATACCGACCACGGTCATGATCTGCGCATTGGCAAGGGCGGTGCGCAGGCGCACCAGATGGCGGCCTGCGATATGGCCGGCCTCATGGGCAATCACGCCGATGACCTCTCCCGGAGTTTCGGCTTCGATCAGCACGCCCACATTGATGAACATGCGGCGCGCATCGGGAACGAAGGCGTTGAAGCTGTTCTCGTTGACGAGAATAATCTCAACCTGTCCTTTTGGCAGTCCGGCTGCCTTGAAGATCGGAGCTGCATAATCGCGCAGCAGCTCTTCGGTCTCTGCATCGCGCACGACCGGGATCTTTCGACCCTGGGCCGCCGAGGGGCGGTCAATGATGGCAGTGCAATCGCAGCTGCCATGAACAGGGTACCGGCCTTGCGCAGAACCCGGCCAAGGACAGGAGCGGCCATCCCGCCACTGCCGGGTTCTTGAACGGTGGAAATGTGTCGCACAGATGTTTCCTCTTCCGCGTGTTGGCGAAGAAAGTAGGGGAGGCATCCGGGGCAGGTCAACAGGCCGGGCCGCCGCAACGGGTCACGCTCTGGTGTGCTGCCCTTTTCTGCCCCGCCAAAGCGGCGGCTGGCATAAGTGCCTAAGGCGGGGTAAACCGCGTGGCAACAGCCATCGTGAGGATTTGCGCCGTGACCAGCCAGAAGACCATCCCTTCCGCCCGCAGTGCCGTGGATCCGTTCCTTGCCATGGATGTTCTGTCGGCGGCGCGTGCGCTGGAGGCAGAAGGACGGCACCTCGTCCATATGGAAGTGGGGCAGCCCGGAGCTCCGGCACCGTCCACCGTTCTTGCCGCCGCCCGGCAGGCGCTGGAGGGCGGACGCCTTGGCTATACGGAGGCGCGCGGTATCGCACCCTTGCGCCAGCGGATCGCCCGCCACTACCGTGACACCTATGGCGTCGAGGTGCCGGAAAGCCGGGTTCTGGTGACGACCGGCTCTTCCGCCGGCTTCAACCTGTCCTTCCTGGCCGCTTTCGATCCGGGCGACCGTATCGTGCTGACAGCACCCGGCTATCCGGCCTACCGCAACATCATCAAGGCGCTGGGGCTGGTGCCGGTGGAAATCGAAGTGGGCCCGGAAACCCGCTGGAGCCTGACGCCGGAGCACATCGCAGCGGCGCTCAGGGATGGCCCGGTCAAAGGCGTGCTGGTGGCGAGCCCCGCCAACCCGACCGGCACGATGATGACGCCCGCAGCCCTCGCGGATCTTGCCCGCTTTTGTGATGACGCCGGAATCTGGTTCATTTCGGACGAGATCTATCACGGGCTCGTCTACGACGGGCAGCAGGCCTGCGCGCTGGAGACGTCGCAAAACGCGATCATCATCAACAGCTTCTCCAAATATTACTGCATGACGGGCTGGCGCATCGGCTGGATGGTGCTCCCGGAAAGCCTTGTGCGTCCGGCCGAGCGCATTGCCCAGAGCCTCTATATTTCCGCGCCCGAACTGTCACAGATTGCCGCCGCTGCCGCCTTTGATGCCACAGAAGAGCTTGAGGTGATCAAGGCAGGATATGCCGCCAACCGGGCGCTGCTGCTGGACGCCCTGCCGAAGATCGGTTTCGACCGGCTTCTGCCGGTGGATGGTGCATTCTATGTCTATGCCGATACCAGCCGCTTTGCTGGCAGTTCGCTCGACTTTACCCGAGCCATGCTGAACGAAGCCGGTGTTGCGGCGACGCCCGGAGCGGATTTCGATCCTGTTCACGGCGCTAGCTACACCCGCTTTTCCTTTGCAGGGGCCGGTGAAGACATTGCAGAGGCGGTGCGGCGCCTGGATGGATGGCTGAAAGGCCGCTGAGGCCACGGGAAACCGGCTGTCCTGGCAGCGGCAGGAAAAACAAAACCCCTCCGGAAGAAGCCTTCCGGAGGGGTTCTTTTAGCCTCTGATCCAGTGATCAGAAGAAGGAGCGGCGCTGCCACCAGCCGGAGCGCTTGGGCTTGCCTTCGTCATCCGGACCTTCGCCATCACCGGCGGTTTCGCTGGTGACAACAGGTGTGGCCGGTGCCTTCGGGCGAGCCGGTGCGGCCGGTTCTGCGGGCGCTTCGGCTTCTGCTGCCGGTGCAACCTCTGCGGCGGCTTCAATTGGAGCTTCAGCAGCAACGGGTTCCAGAACCGGAGCTTCGGCGGCCGGAGCTTCTGCCACCGGGGCTTCCTGCGGTGCCTCGGGAGCTGCCGTTACGGCTTCCGAGGCCGTTTGGGCCACTGCCGGAGCAGCTTCCACCCGGGCAGGAGCGTCTGCGTCAGCCTCTGCAGCAGCGGGGGCTTCGGCTGCTTCGGGAAAGGAACCGCCGTTTGCGGCTTCGCCTCCTTTAGCGGCACTGGTCAGATCTTCCGAAGCTGCGGCTGCGTCTGCATCCTCACCGGAGGCATCCTCTTCGCCGTCGCTGCCCTCTTCACCGTCCTCACGTTCGCCATTGCGGCGGCCACGGCGGCCACCACGGCGGCCACGGCGGCGCTTGCGCTTGGGCTCGTCGGAACCATCGCCCTGAGCGCCTTCGCCCTGAGAGGATTCACCGTCTTCACCTTCGCTGCCTTCAGCGTCATCGCCAGCGTCTGCGTCCGAACCATCTTCGTTCTGACGCGGGCCGCCCTGACGGTCACCGCCTGATTCCGGGCTGCGGCGGCGCTTGCGGCGGCGGCGCTTGCGGCGATCGCTGTCTTCGGATTGCTCGCGGGCAGAGGGACGTGCCGAGGCTGCTTCCAGTTCCTCCTCGGCTTCATCCTCGTCCTCTTCCTCCGGCTCGACGATGTCGTCGATCTCTTCGATCTCGACCATATGCGGCTGGATCTGCGGCGGGGCAGGAAGGGGATCTTGTCGCGATCGATCAGAGACGAGCGCTCCAGCACGTAATGCTGGCCATGGCCCACCTCATCCGCCACCACGGCAATCTCAAGGCCGAAGCGGGCCTCAAGGTCACCCAGGTTGCGGCGCTTCTGGTTGAGGATGTAGAGCGCCACGGAGGTGTTGGTGCGCACGATCAGATTGTGGGTGACGCCCTTCAGCAGGAAGTCTTCCAGCGAGCGCAGCACATGCAGGGCAACGGACTCAACCGAACGGATCATGCCCGAGCCATGGCAATGCGGGCAAGGCGTGGTGGAGCTTTCCAGGACGCCGGTGCGGATGCGCTGGCGCGACATTTCCATGAGGCCGAAATGGGAAATCCGGCCAACCTGGATGCGCGCACGATCGTTTTTCAGGCAGTCCTTGAGCTTGCGCTCCACCGTCCGGTTGTTCTTGTTCTCCTCCATGTCGATGAAGTCGATGACGATGAGACCGGCCAGATCGCGCAGGCGCAACTGGCGCGAAACTTCTTCGGCGGCTTCAAGGTTCGTCTGGAGGGCGGTGTCCTCGATATTGTGCTCGCGGGTGGACTTGCCCGAGTTCACGTCGATGGAGACCAGAGCTTCCGTCTGGTTGATGACGATGTAGCCACCCGAACGCAGGGTGACCTGCGGGGAGAACATGGCATCGAGCTGCGGCTCCACTCCGAAGCGGGTGAAGATCGGCGAGGCCTCACGGTAGGGCTGAACGTTCTTGGCATGGCTCGGCATGAGCATGCGCATGAAGTCCTTGGCCTCGCGGTAGCCCTCTTCGCCGGCAACGAGAACCTCGTCGATGTCCTTGTTGTAAAGGTCGCGGATCGAGCGCTTGATCAGGCTGCCTTCCTCGTAGACGAGGCAGGGCGCGCTGGACTTCAGCGTCAGGTCGCGCACGTTTTCCCAAAGGCGCATCAGATATTCGAAGTCGCGCTTGATCTCGGCCTTGGTGCGGCTGGCGCCGGCCGTGCGCAGGATGACGCCCATGCCCTCCGGCACCTCCAGCTCGGAGGCGATCTTCTTCAGGCGCTTGCGGTCGGCAGGCTGGGTGATCTTGCGGGAAATGCCACCGCCACGGCCCGTGTTCGGCATCAGAACCGAGTAACGGCCGGCGAGCGACAGATAGGTTGTCAGGGCAGCGCCCTTGTTGCCGCGCTCTTCCTTGACGACCTGAACCAGCAGCACCTGACGGCGCTTGATGACTTCCTGGATCTTGTACTGCTTGCGCTGGCGGGTGCGGCGCTCCGGCACCTCTTCCATGGCGTCTTCGGCGCCAACCGACTCAACATGGTCGGCATCATCGTCGCCTTCGGAAGACGTCTTGCCCGAATCCTCGTGATCGTCGTCGTCGTCGCTGTCGTCTGCGTCCTTTTCCGCGTCGGAGGCCGCAGCCTCACGTGCCGCATGGCGGGCGTTTTCGGCCGCTTCGCGCCGCTCTTCCTCGTGACGCTCGTCTTCGATCAGTGCCAGCCTGTCAGCGGCGGGGATCTGGTAATAGTCAGGATGGATTTCGCTGAAAGCGAGGAAACCATGGCGGTTTCCGCCGTACTCCACGAATGCGGCCTGGAGAGAGGGTTCGACCCGCGTCACCTTCGCCAGATAGATATTGCCGCGCAGTTGCTTCCGGTTAGCTGCCTCGAAGTCGAATTCTTCAACTCGATTGCCGCGCACCACGACGACCCGGGTTTCCTCCGGATGCGCCGCGTCGATCAGCATCTTGTTTGCCATTGATGAAGGTCTCCACGGCAGCCGGACGCCCGGGGCGCGGCTGACGCGCTCCGTGGCTGAAGGTCCGGCAGACCGTTTTCTTGTCACTTGGATGGAAAGACGAAAGGACTGGCGCGCGCGCGTCTATGCCTGCGGACCGGCTGTCCCTCAAAACCGGGGACACCGTTTGTGTCATTTCCGCCTGCATCGCGCTGTGCTTCAAGGCAACGCCTGCCCTTGATTAAACTGTTGTCACCGCGAAGAGCTGCCGCAAGAGACCCGATGGCCGCATGCGAGGCGCTTCTGTTTTTCACGGATGGGGCATGCAGCCCGGCCTTTTGGCCCGACGCCATGACAGGTCACTCTGGTCACCCTTCCGGCGGAGCGCGCAGGCTTGAAGCCTGCTCACTGCCTTCTGGTCCGGCCAATTCCAGACTGTCCATGGACAGCCCGCACCCGTCACACCTAATACCGCCCAATGCTTCGCCGTCTCTTAACACCGGACGCCGCGGCCGGGGCAAA
This sequence comes from Pannonibacter phragmitetus, assembly GCF_050510895.1. Classification (GTDB taxonomy): domain Bacteria; phylum Pseudomonadota; class Alphaproteobacteria; order Rhizobiales; family Stappiaceae; genus Pannonibacter; species Pannonibacter phragmitetus_B. The sequence continues at coordinate 1,422,846 of NZ_JBNINT010000001.1, forward strand.
GGCCTCCACTCCGCTCCGCGCGTCCGGCAAAGCCGCCAAGACATGTGGAAAGACTGTTCTTTCCATCATCTGAGGCAGTATCGGCTGCAAACCGAAATCCGTATTCTTCTTTTACGGGTCAGCAAGCGCCTTGGCAAGCAATGGAAATCATCTCTGCCAGCTTGCAAGCGGCGGCAAGGCCCGTTAGCACGGGGTTAACCATCCACGGGCAGGGTCATTGCATCAGGATCCGTCCTTTGACGGCACGCCACCGGAGGGTTTAAAGAGCGCGGCAGGTGCCGCATCCGAGCCCGAAAACAGGACCGGAGTAGAGGATTGCTCGTCAGATTGCAGCAGAGTTTGCCTGTCTTTCTGTCAGGCCGCGAACGGTATGAACCCATGACCCGTAGAGGCTTTTGCGATCTTGTCCTGCCCGCGCTGCGCCGTGCCGCGGCAAGAGTGATGCTTGCTGCCGCTCTGGCGGTGCCTGGCGTCATCTGCAGTGCGCCGATTCAGGCAGAGGCATTGCCAGCCGCCACGGATGTATCTTCTGCTGCCACGGATGCACGGATTGCCGGGGACGAAGTGCGGACCCGATCTCGTTCTGGATCTGCAGGGGCAGGTGCCTTTCATCGTTTCAAATCTCGCAGATCCCTACCGGGTGATCATTGATCTGCCCTCCATGGAGTTCAAGCTGCCGGAAGGCTCTGGCACGGATGGACGCGGTCTGATCCGGAGCTGGCGCTACGGTGTCTTCGCCAAGGGCAAGACACGGATTGTGCTGGACCTCACCGAGCCTGCCAAGGTGGACAAGAGCTTCGTTCTGGAAGCTGTTGAAGACCAGCCGGCCCGGCTTGTGCTTGATCTTGTGAAAACCAGCCGTGAGGAGTTTCTTGCGGAGGCGGAGCGCACCCATCAGCCGCTCAGTGCTATGGTTGCAGATGGGCAGCAGGCTGCGCCCAAGGCAAACAGGCTGACATCTTCGGCTGGCAAGACCAAGCCTGTCGTTGTCCTGGATCCCGGCCACGGCGGCATTGATACCGGCGCCATCGGCGTGCATGGCACGCTGGAAAAGGCTGTGGTTCTGAATTTCACGCTGGCTCTGAAGAAGAAGCTGGAAGAGACAGGCCACTACACGGTCTTCATGACGCGGGAAGATGACACCTTCATTCCGCTTCGCAAGCGTGTGCAGATTGCCCGCAGCTACAATGCCGACCTTCTGGTGTCGATCCACGCGGACTCGGTGCGCGATTATAAGGAAGAGGTGCGCGGTGCCACAGTCTACACTCTGTCAGAGAGGGCATCGGATGCGCTGGCAGCCCAGATTGCTGCCTCGGAAAACTTCTCTGACGTGCTCGCGGGCGTGGAGCTGAGCGAAGAGCCTGCCGAGGTTGCAGATATTCTGGTTGACCTTGCGAGACGGGAAACCAAAATCTTTTCAAACCACTTCTCCAGAATTCTCGTGGAGGAACTGAGAAGCGCGGTAAAGCTGATCAACAATCCTCAGCGCTCGGCCGGCTTTATGGTGCTGAAGGCCCATGATGTGCCTTCCGTACTGGTGGAGCTTGGCTATCTCTCCAACGAACAGGATGAGAAGCTGCTGATTTCCCCGGAATGGCGTGAGCGTACGGCAACGGCTGTTGCGGATGCCATCGAAGCCTTCTTCCAGCCGCGCTTTGCAATGGACAAGGGGGCGGCTGAGGCGACAACGGCGGGGACAACGACAAAGTAATTGCCGTGCAGCGCCCGCCAGTGCTTGCCGATGCCTCAGCATCGCCATATTGCTCGACGACTAAGGTCCCGAGGTAAACCCGGATTTCCGTCTGCATCTGTGTCCAGCCCGACCGGAATATGGTAGGGGACCGGCAGCAGCACTCTGGCCGGGAAGAAGCGAGCCCAAGGCATGAAATTTCTGATCAAGTTCTTCGGTTATCTGTTCGGCATCGGCGCGGTGCTGGGACTGGTGGCCGCAGCCGGTGTCTGGATCTATCTGGAGAAGCTGGGCGAAGATCTGCCGGACTATACGGCGCTGAAGAACTACGAGCCGCCGGTCATGACCCGTGTGCATGCCGCTGACGGTAGTCTTATGGCTGAATACGCCAAGCAGAAGCGTCTGTTTTTGCCGATTCAGGCCATGCCGGATATTCTGAAGCAGGCCTATATTTCTGCTGAAGACAAGAACTTCTACGAGCACGTTGGCATTGACCCGGAGGGCATTGCCCGTGCCGTGGTGCGCTTTGTCCAGAACTTCGGTTCCGGCCGCCGTCCTGAGGGCGCTTCGACGATCACGCAGCAGGTCGCCAAGAACTTTCTGCTGACAAACGAACTGTCGGTTGACCGCAAGATCAAGGAAGCGATCCTGTCTCTGCGCATCGAGCAGGCCTATACCAAAGACGAGATCCTCGAGCTCTATCTCAACGAGATTTACCTCGGCCTCGGCGCATACGGTGTGGCGGCAGCTTCGCTCGTCTATTTCGACAAGTCGGTGCATGAACTGACGCTTGAGGAAGCGGCCTATCTGGCGGCGCTACCCAAGGCGCCGAACAATTATCATCCCTTCCGTGGCCGGGAACGCGCCATTGAGCGCCGCAACTGGGTCATCGACCGCATGGTCGAGAATGGCTATGTGAGCGCGGCCGATGCCGAAGCGGCCAAGGCCAAGCCGTTGACGGTGAAGCCGCGTGAAACCGGCACCCAGCTGTTTGCCGCTGAATATTTCACGGAAGAAGTCAGACGCCAGGTTGCGTCGATCTACGGTGAGAATAGCCTCTACGAAGGCGGTCTTTCCGTCCGCTCCTCGCTGGACCCGAAGATGCAGGCAATTGCCCGCAAGACGCTCATGAATGGCCTTCTTGAGTTTGATCAGAAGCGGGGTGGCGGCTGGCGCGGGCCAGTGACGACGATTCCGGTCGCAGGCGACTGGGGTGTCGAGCTTGGCAAGGTCGAGGCCTTCTCTGATCTTCCCGAGTGGCGCCTTGCTGTTGTTCTTGAGGCCGGGCAGGGAACTGCGGAGGTTGGACTGCAGCCGCGCAGGCTCGTCAGCGGTGCGCTTGATCCTGAGCGTGAAAAGACGACCTTGCAGCTTGACGACATGAAGTGGGCACGGGTCGGCGGGCGGGCTCCTGCTGCTGTCAGCGATGTGCTGAAGCAGGGTGATGTGGTCTACGTCGAAATCCCGAAGGAGGGTGGCCGCTATCTGTTGCGCCAGATCCCGAAGGTTTCCGGTGCGCTTGTTGCGATGGATCCGTTCACGGGCCGTGTCCAGGCGCTGGTCGGCGGCTTCAGTTTCGCGCAGAGCGAGTTCAACCGGGCAACCCAGGCCTGGCGCCAGCCGGGCTCGGCCTTCAAGCCTTTCGTCTATGCTGCGGCACTGGACAATGGCTATACGCCGTCGAGTGTGGTGCTGGACGCGCCTATCGAACTGGAGCAGGCAGGGCAGGCGACCTGGCGTCCGCAGAATTATGGCGGCAAGTTCTATGGCCCCTCGACTTTGCGCACGGGTATCGAGCTGTCGCGTAACCTCATGACCATCCGTCTTGCACAGGACATGGGCATGCCGCTGGTTGCGGAATATGCCAAGCGCTTTGGTGTCTATGACAACATGATGCCGGTGCTCTCCATGTCGCTGGGTGCAGGTGAGACGACCGTGTTGCGTATGGTCACCGCCTATTCGATCCTTGCAAATGGCGGGCGGAAGGTGACGCCCACGCTGATCGACCGTATTCAGGACCGCTATGGCCGGACGATCTACAAGCATGACAGCCGTATCTGTGAAACCTGTGATGCCAATGACTGGACCGGCCAGGCCGAGCCTGAGCTGATCGACGAGCGTGAGCAGGTGCTTGACCCGATGACCGCCTATCAGATCACGTCGATGATGGAAGGCGTGATCCAGCGCGGTACGGCCACCAGCGTGCGTGCTGTCGGCCGTCCGGTTGCCGGCAAGACCGGCACCACCAACGAGGAGAAGGACGCCTGGTTCGTTGGCTATACGCCGGATCTCGCTGTTGGCGTCTTCGTCGGCTATGACCAGCCGCGCCCGATGGGACGCGGTGCGACGGGTGGCCTTGTCGCTGCGCCGATCTTCACCGAGTTCATGAAGGAAGCCCTGGCGGGCAGCCCGCCGGTCGAGTTCCGTGTCCCGAAGGGGCTGCAGCTGATTCCGATCAACCGGCATACCGGCATGCGTGCGGTTGCCGGGGCTGAAGGCACCATTCTGGAATCCTTCAAGCCGGGCACCGCTCCGCCGGACACTTACTCGGTCATTGGTTTCGAGGATGAAATGGGCGTGCCGCGCACCGTTTCGCCGGAAGCTGGTGCGGCCGTGATGACCGGCACAGGCGGACTTTATTGATCCTTCCGGAGATCTGCCTGCGCGGCTAGCTGTTTACATGGCCAGCCTGCGCCGTTAGTCTCCGCCACGATTTGCGGCCACTGCCCCGGCAACGAGGCGGTGGCCGCGACATTCCTGAACTAGCTTTGAGAGGTATCCGATGCGCGCCGAGATGGAAGGCATCGTCGACGAAATCAAGCAGGCCATAAGCCTGCTGAGGAGGCATCTTTGACTGGGATCACGCTCTGGTCCGTCTGGATGAACTGAACGCCCTGTCTGAAGACCCCACGTTGTGGAATGACCCGTCCAAGGCGCAGAAGCTCATGCGTGAGCGTCAGCAGCTTGAAGATGGCATTACCGGCGTGCGCCGCCTTGAATCGGAACTCGCCGACAATATCGAGCTGATCGAGCTTGGCACCGCTGATGGCGACAAGGATGTGGTCGAGGAAGCCGAAACGGCGATGCGCGGCCTCAAGGCCGAGGTGATGAAGCTGCAGATGGCGTCTCTGCTTTCCGGTGAAGCGGATGGCAATGACACCTACATGGAAATCAACTCGGGCGCGGGCGGCACGGAAAGCCAGGACTGGGCCAGCATGCTGCTGCGCATGTACCGCCGCTGGGCGGAGCGCGGGGGCTTCAAGGTCGAGCTTCTCGAGTACCATGATGGCGAAGAAGCGGGCATCAAGTCGGCGACGCTGCTCATCAAGGGCGAGAATGCCTATGGCAAGCTGAAGACCGAATCGGGCGTGCACCGTCTGGTGCGTATCTCGCCCTATGACAGCCAGGCCCGCCGCCACACCAGCTTTGCCAGTGCCTGGGTCTATCCGGTGATCGATGACTCGATCGATATCGAGGTCAACGAAAGCGACTGCCGCATCGACACCTACCGCGCCTCTGGTGCCGGTGGCCAGCACGTCAACACCACCGACTCGGCTGTGCGTATCACGCATATTCCGACGGGTATCGTCGTCCAGTGCCAGAACGACCGTTCGCAGCACAAGAACCGCGCAACCGCCTGGTCCATGCTGAAGGCACGCCTCTATGAGGCGGAACTGCAAAAGCGCGAAGAGGCGGCCAATGCGGAAGCATCGTCCAAGACCTCCATTGGCTGGGGACACCAGATCCGCTCCTACGTGCTTCAGCCCTACCAGATGGTGAAGGATCTGCGCACGGGCGTGGAAAGTTCCTCGCCGCAGGATGTGCTCGACGGCAAGATCGATGACTTCATCGAAGCGGCTCTCGCGCAGCGCGTCTTTGGCGGCAAGGATGCCGAGGTTTCGGACATCGACTGAGCGGAACCGCAAAAACCGTAAGACTGAAAAACCCCGCCGGAGTGATCCGGCGGGGTTTTTCTGATGCGGCAGAAGGGCGAAAACTAGCGCTTCATCAGTCTTGAGACATCATCTCCAGTGCGGACGAAGGTCATGGGGTCAAGCGCCTCATCGTTCTGCCGGACTTCGTAATGAAGATGTGGACCGGTCGAGCGGCCGGTGTTGCCGAGGCGGCCAACTTGATCGCCGGCCTTCACCTCATCCCCCACGGCAACCGTGATAGCGCTCATGTGGGCATAGCGGGTCAGGTGCCCGTCAGGATGCTCAACTTCCACCAACCGGCCATAGCCCCCTGATAGGAGGCGGTGATGACCGTGCCCGGAGCCGTGGCGCGCACGGGCGTGCCATAAGGAGCGCGGAAATCGATGCCCGTATGCATGGCCAGACCGCCTAGGAACGGATCAATGCGCGGGCCGAAATCACTGGTGATCTGTGCTGCCGGGATGGGGCGCGCAAGAGGAATGGTGCCTATGGATTTGCGGACTTTTTCGCGCAGATCAAGAGCGGCTTCGGCACGCATGATCTTCTCGTCCAGGGTTGCTGCAGCGAGCGGCACATAGGGGCCACCGGTCGCTTCCGTATTGCCCGCAAGGTCGCTGATGCGGTAGCCCAGAGGGCGGACCGCAGCGGTTAGCTGACTGGTTTCATGCTCGGCTGCAAGCGTGATGGCATCCAGCGCGGCGTTGCTTTCCTCGTTGATCCGGTCCAGTGCTGCGCCGATGCCCAGAAGATCGTCACGCGGGGCCTCCGCTTCCGGCAGTGGCTTTGCCGTCAGGCTGTCCTGTGCTGCCGGCAAGGGCGCAAAGGCGGAAAGGGGAGTGTCCATCAGACCGTTTTCGCTGCTGCCACGCAGACCGAGCGCCGCGAAGGGATTTTCCAGCGGGGCTTCCGGCCCGCCAATGGCCAGAAGACTGCTGGCAGCGCCTGCATCGGAAAACTGCTCCGGTTTGGCGGCCGGAATGGCGGGGCCGGACACGACGTCAAGCCCGCTGCGTGTCGCCTTGTCGAGAATGGCAGCAACCTTGCCATGCTGGTCGAGAAGCTCGTTCTGCCGCTGCAGCAAAGTGTCGATCATGCCTTCGACGGAGCGGCGCTCATACATCTGGCTGCTGGTCAGGCGGTCTATTTCGGCACGAAGGTAGGCGATGCGATTTTCGTAGACGGCAGCTTCCTGCGTGCGCTGCGTCAGGCGGCTTTCAATCAGGTCGTCGCGCATCACGAAATAGGCGGCGGCCGCCATATAGCCAGTGATGAAAAGCCCAAGGGTCAGGCAGGTTCCTGCGGCGAGCCAGGGGCGGATGGTGAAAGTCCGGGTACGTTCACCGGTCGTGATGGTGACCTGATGCAGTGCCTTGCGCTTGCCGAACCCCTGACGGGCTCTTGAAGGAAAGTCTGACATGCCGTTGTCCATGCATCCGGAAGGGGCGGATTCTGCCCTGGTCCGGAATCATTAGAAACGGTTAAGGTTAACAAACACCTTTCCTGACGTTCATACTTCGCCTTCAGGTCAGTTTTCCTCAAGGGGCAAGCTTGACGAGGGGGCGGTAAAAGCCTGGCGTCAGGCCAGCTTCTGAGCGCGCCCGGTCGTTGAAGGGCGGTTTCAGCGGGCCTCTGAAATGGGTGCGCACCAGCTCATGGAAGCGTGGCTCAGGCCGCTCACCGTGGCGGTCGCACAGGAATCGGAACCACTTGGCCCCAAAGGCAACGTGGTTCTTCTCGTCCCGGTAGATGATGCCCAGGATGCGTGCGGTTGCATGATCGCCAAGTGCGGCCGCCTTTTCGATCATCGGCGGGGTAATGTCGAGGCCGCGTGCCTCCAGCACCAGCGGGATCACCGCAAGACGTGCGGTCAGGTCATGCCCGGTGGCCTGTGCGGCCTGCCAAAGCCCGTCATGGGCAGGCAGATCGCCATAGGCCGCGCCGAGTTCCTGCAGGCGCTCTTCCAGCATGCTGAAGTGCTTGGCCTCCTCAAGCCCGACGCGCACCCAGTCGTCATAGTAGGAGCGCGGCATTGGCACATGCACGAAGCGGCCGATGATGTCCCAGGTCAGGTCCACTGCATTGAGTTCGATATGAGCCAGCGAATGAAGCAGGGCTATTCTGCCCGCTTCGCCGCCGATGCTGCGTTTGGGCATGTCACGCGGGGCCAGAAGCACAGGACGCTCCGGGCGGCCGGGCCGGTCCGGCATCTGGGCGGAAGCAGATGGTGAGCCCAGGGCGAGGCTGCGGGCATACCAGAGCTTGGCGGTCTCATAGGCAAGGCGGACTTTTTCGGAGAGGTCTGGCGTGCGCACAATGGCATTGGCACGCCCGGCCAGAGTGTCCTGCGCCGAGGATGGAAATAAGCCGCTCATGCCCGCAACGCCTTTCAGTTTCCGCAAGGGGCGGGGACGCTGGATCTGTGCACCCCCGCAAACCTGCGTTCAGAGCCCGCGCACAGCCTCAAGCACGGCGTCGACATGGCCCTTCACCTTCACCTTGCGCCAGATCTGGGCGATCTTGCCGTCGGCTGCAACAAGGAAGGTGCTGCGCTCCACACCCATGTAGGTCTTGCCATACATGGACTTTTCCACCCAGACGCCGAAGGCCTGGCAGACGGCGGTGTCGGGATCGGAGGCGATGTCGACGGTCAGGCCATGCTTGCCCTTGAACTTCGCGTTCTTGGCAACCGGGTCCGGCGAAATGCCGATGACCTTTGCACCAAGGGCTTCGAACTGCGCCTTGGCCTGGCTGAAGGCAATGCATTCTTCGGTGCAGGCGGGCGTGTCGGCTTTGGGGTAAAAATAGATCACCACGGGGCTGCCTTGCAGGCTGGAGAGCTTTACCTTTTCGTCATCGCCGAGCAGCAGGTCCACGTCTGGCGCAGGGGCTGAAACTGTCAAATCGGTCATGCTGCCTTCCTCATGTCATAGTCGGTGGATTTATCCGGAACGGTATTCAGTTGTCGGTGCTTGGCGCGCGCCTCGCGGCTGGCTTTGTTGCATAATGAAGTATTACAGCGGATCGGAGGATTCGCTGTACCGGGAAAGAAACGAAAAGGCTCTAAACGCTGTCTCCGCCGCACGAACCGCAGAACGCTTCTGTCATACGGAATGAGCGCCGGTCTGGATTAGGCCGGAAGCTGATCCGTGCCTGCGGGTTCCTCTGTGTTTTGGCGCTGGCTGGCACTTTGGGGCTGCTTGGGCGGCTCTACTGGGGGCCCGTTACCATTCCTTTCGCCCGGGAACTGGTGGAGGCCCGCGCCCGCGTGGTCAATGCCGATGTGTCTGTCGGCTCGGTACGGCTGGATCTGTTTGCGGCCAACGGTCCGCAGGTTGTCATTGACGATGCCGGTGTCACGATCAGGGGGAGGTCGAAAGCCGTATCCTCCTGCCGCGCACCGAGGCCGTTCTTCAGTTCGCGCCGCTTCTGACTGGCGAGGTGAAATTCCGCAGTCTCGACATCGAGCGTCCGCGTATCACACTGGAAGGCGGGGATGGGCCCGCGCTGATGCCGGAAATGAACAGCCTGATGGAAGCTGTTGACCGGATTGCGCTTCTGGTGGACGAAGAATTGAGCCGCCGCAGCCTTGATGTGATCCGCGTCAGTGATGGGCGTCTTGAGATTGCCGGGCCGACCCCGCGCCTCATTGACAATATCGACGCTTCGCTTGGACGGGACGCAACGGGTGCCATCTATGCCGAGAGCACGGTCGAGGGGCGCATGGGCGCCTGGCAGCTGGCCTTGCGGCGCGGCACGGATGCTGAGACCGGTGCCCGTGAGCTCGGGCTCTACGTCAAGGATGTGTCGCTGGCCGAACTCTTGCCGCTGAACGAACAGGTGCGCTCCGGCCGCGGGCTTGGGCTGCCCCTGGAGCTTCAATTCGGGGCGAGGCTGGACAAGGACGGGGTCTTTGACCGGGCAACTCTTGTTGGCCGCGCGGTGGACGGATGGTTCCAGATCGGCACCACGACGATCCGCTATGACGAGGTGGCGGTAGGCTTTGCCTGGGAGGGTGAGGATCCGCGCATCCGGATCATGCCGTCCCATGTGGTGCGGGGCAACACGCGCATCAGCTTTGACGGTACGGTGACGCCACCTGCCGCCGGGCGGCCTGACTGGCAGATCCTGATTGGTGCAGACAATCCGGTCTTTGGGTCTGCCGATGTGCAGGAGGACCCGATCATGGCCGAACGGGTGCACCTGAAGGCGCATTATGATCCGGTCGCACGCAGCCTCTATATCGACAGGGCGCAGGTCCAGTCAGGGCCTGCAAGCCTCAGTGCGGTTGGTACTGTCGACCTGAAAGATGACGGTCCCTATCTGGCGCTGGCGGTCGAGGTCAACGCCATGCCGGTGGCTCTGCTGAAGCAGATCTGGCCGATCACCCTGACGCCGCCGGCGCGGGCCTGGATCAGCAAGCACATGCTGTCGGGCCTTATCAGCAAGGCCAGCATCGATGTATCGATTCGTCCCCCTGCCTTTGACGAGCACCATCCGGACCCGGGTTGGGGGAGACGATGTCCGGCTGGACCTGACGTTCGATGACGTGGACGTGGCGCCGCTCGATACCCTGCCGCCCATTTCCGGTCTTGATGGGAAGATCACGATCGAGAACGAGGTCCTGACTGTTTCCGGCCGGAACGGAAGGATTGTCGAGGGGTCACCAAGCCGGTTGCTGTGCCGGAAGGAACCTTCACGATTCGTCAGCTGGCGCTGCGCAGCATCAAGCCGGCGGATATTTCGCTGAAGTTTGCAGGTGAGGCGCAGGATCTGGGCACCCTGATCAACCGCCCCCATTCCGCGCGCTCGACAAGGCGCAGATGGGCGGAGGAACCTTTGGCGGTACCGGAGAACTCGATGTGACGGCGCGGTTTCCATTGCGGCTGTCCATTGTGGTTGCCGATGTAGACTGGTCGGCTGTGGCACGGCTAACCCAGTTTTCGTCCACCCAGCCAGTGCGCGGGCATAAGATTTCCGGTGCGGATGTCGCCATTGAAGCGAGATCCAAGGGAGGTCGCGGTCAAGGGCAAGGGCCGTATTGACGGGTTGGAAGCCAATATTGACCTGCTGGTTCCGGTCGAGGAAGGCCAGGGTGAACGGCGTCAGGATGTGGAGCTGAGGGTTTCCGCAGAAGAACTCGGCAAACGCGGCATTGATCTTGGTTCTCTGGTCAGCGGGCAGATGGTGCTCAATCTGGCCGACACACCGGGCGGGCAGTCTTTCGACATTGACCTGACGGATGCGGCAGTCAAGCTGGAGCAGATTGGCTGGGAAAAGGGACCAGGCGTTCCGGCGAAGGCTCAGTTCATCTTGAGTGAGAATGGCGAAACCCGGCGGCTCAAGGACTTTCAGCTGACCTCCGATGGTGTGGCTATCGGCGGCGAAGTGGTTCTTGGCAAGGACGGTGGCTTCCGGGAGGCCGATTTCGCCGGCTTCCAGATCAGGCCCGGTGATTCTGCCTCGCTCAAGATCACCCAGCAGCGCCGCAACCACTACAAGGTGGTTTTCAACGGCGCCCAGTTTGACGCGCGCGGACTGATAAAGGCTCTGATTGACAAGAAGGGTGGATCTGACGCCAAGGACAAGACCGTTTACGACATAGCCATCAAGGCAGGCCGGTTGCAGGGTTTCAATGGCGTTGTGGCGACAGATGTGGACGGCAAGGTGACTGGCGGGCCGGGCGGCATTGGCAATCTGGCGCTGAAGGGGGCCACCAACAACCGTGGTGCATTCCGCTTCGAGATCAGCGGCAAGGGCGACACGCGTGCCGCCAGCGGCGATTTTGCCGACACGGGTGCTGTCCTGCGTTTCCTTGATGTCTATCCGCGCATGCGCGGGGAACCGGCACTTTGCTGATTTCCATGCCGGAGGAGACCCAGTGGTTTGGCACGTTCGGCGTCCGCAATCTGTCGATCACGGAGGATCCGGCCATACGGAAACTGGCCGAATTGCCCGTGTCAGCGCGGAATGAGACAGGTGCTGTGGTGGTCAACCAGTCGGTGCGGGCGGGCGAAGCTTCGTTTGACCGCCTGGATCTGCGGTTCTCCCGCAATGGCGAGATCATCAAGGTCGAGGAAGGTCTGATGCAGGGCGCTGTCGTCGGCGGCACGGTGACGGGCGAGGTCGATCTCAGCCAGCGGACCCTTGCACTGACGGGAACCTATGTGCCGGTCTTTGCACTCAACAACCTTTTCAGCAAGATTCCTCTGCTCGGTTTTGCTCTCGGTGGCGGTTCGGACGAAGGGCTTTTGGGGTGACCTACCGTCTGGCCGGCCCGATCAGTGCGCCGGAGCTGTCTGTCAATCCGGTCTCGGCCATCGCGCCGGGCATCTTCCGCAAGATGTTCGAGTTCCGGTGAGTGCAGGGCCCCTGACGTATCCCGGCACATAGTCAGCGCACAAACAAAAGGCCCGGACCTTTCGGGCCGGGCCTTGCTGGATCGTTCTGGCGGGCGGATCAGGCCGGGCGCAGCAGTACGTGCTTCTTCTTGCCCATGGAGAGCTTGATCACGCCTTCACCGGTGATGTCAGCCATGGTCAGGCTGCGCTTGTCGTCGGTGACGCTCTCGTCATTCACCTTCAACGCGCCGCCGGTGATGTTGCGGCGGGCTTCGCCGTTGGAGGCGCACAGGCCTGCACGCACGAAGGCGGCAAGGACGCCGAGGCCTGCCTCCAGCTCGGTCCGCGGCAGTTCCACGGTGGGCAAGCCCTCGGCTGTCTGGCCTTCCTCGAAGGCGCGGCGGGCGGTTTCGGCAGCCGCCTCTGCAGCCTCGCGGCCATGGATCATGGCAGTGGCCTCGGTGGCGAGGATCTTCTTGGCTTCGTTGATTTCGGCGCCCTGCAGGGCTGCAAGGCGGGCGATTTCATCCAGCGGCAGCACGGTGAAGAGCTTCAGGAAGCGTTCCACATCCGCGTCTTCGGTGTTGCGCCAGTACTGCCAGTAGTCATAGGGCGACAGCTGCTCTGCGTTGAGCCACACGGCGCCTGCGGCTGTCTTGCCCATCTTTGCACCAGAGGCGGTGGTCAGCAGCGGTGCGGTGAGGGCGAAGGCCTCCACGCCTGCCTTGCGGCGCACCAGATCAACGCCGGAGAGAATGTTGGACCACTGGTCGGAGCCGCCCATCTGCAGGCGGCAGCCGGTCTGCTGATAGATTTCCAGATAGTCGTAGCCCTGCAGCAGCATGTAGTTGAATTCCAGGAAGGACAGGTGCTGCTCACGCTCAAGCCGCAGGCGCACGCTGTCACGCTGGATCATCTGGTTGACCGAGAAATGGCGGCCAATGTCGCGCAGGAACTCCACATAGTTCAGCTTCATCAGCCAGTCCGCATTGTCCAGCATGATGGCGTCCTTCGGGCCGTCCCCGAAGGTGAGGAGGCGGTCGAAGATCTTGCGGATGCCGGCCTTGTTCGTCTCGATATCCTCATCGGAAAGGATCTTGCGGCTTTCGTCCTTGCCGGTGGGATCTCCGACGCGGGTGGTGCCAGACCCCATCAGTGCGATCGGGCGGTGGCCGGTCTGCTGCAGCCAGTAGAGCATCATGATGGTCACGAGCGACCCGGCATGGAGGCTCGGTGCCGTGCAGTCAAAGCCGATATAGGCGGTCACGGTCTCGGTCGAGAGCAGCTTGTCGAGGCCCTCGGCGTCGGACATCTGGTGAATGAAGCCGCGCTCGTTGAGGACCTTCAGAAAACCGGACTTGTACTCGCTCATGTAACGTTTCCACGCGCTGGATGTTCGGGAGGCAAATTGGTGTGTCTGGCTCTATACCGGCAGCAAGCCGTTGTAAATCGGCAGGGGTGAGCTGCGCGCACATGGGGCGTCACAGATTTGAGCGCCGGGCGTCTTTCTTCTTGTTCCGTTCCCTCATTCCAAGGACAAGAGATGCCCCTCTATCAGATCAATGCCGCTCTTGGCACAGCCAGCATGTCGATCAGCCAGGTGATCCAGCAAGCCAATTCAGGCAATGCCGGGCCGACACCTGTCATCAATCCGAACCCCAATCCGAATTATCTTTGGGTCAATCAGTTCGGCCGTCAGACGATCGACGCAACGCAAAATCCGTCGTCTACGGCCGCCATTGGGCTGATTACCTGCGCTTCGGTGGTGATGGTCTCGGCCAACCCGAATGATCCGCCGGTCGCTTCTGTTTTTCACGCCAATGCAGGCGTTGTCTCGGCAGCGGACCTGAATCAGATGCGCCTGGCCATCACGCAAAATCCCAACCACCTGCCGGCCTGGGGCGACCTAATGGTCGTCTATGCGGTCACGCAGCCCTGGGATCAGGGCTATACGGACGCCATCAACGTGATGACGGGCCTTGGTATCCCGGCAAACCGGATTGCCTGGCTTGCCCAGATCCCGATCGGATGCTTCGGCATCAACTCGATCGGGCAGGTGGGCGTGCCGGGTGCTGCGTGACTGGCACTGGAAGCCTGAAACAAGAAAGCCGGGCGCAAGGCCCGGCTTTCCGTATCTGCTGCCTGAAAGGCTTATGCAGAGTAGTACATGTCGAACTCGACCGGATGCGGGGTCATTTCGTAGCGCATGTTCTCTTCCATCTTCAGCTCGATGTAGCTGTCGATGAAGTCGTCGTCGAACACGCCGCCAGCCTTGAGGAACTCGCGGTCGGCGTCCAGCGACTGCAGGGCTTCGCGCAGCGAGGCACAGACGGTCGGGATCTCGGCCAGCTCTTCCGGCGGCAGGTCGTACAGGTTCTTGTCCATGGCGTCGCCCGGATGGATCTTGTTCTTGATGCCATCGAGACCGGCCATCAGCTGCGCAGCGAAGGCGAGGTAGGGGTTCGCGGTCGGGTCCGGGAAGCGGACTTCGATGCGCTTTGCCTTCGGCGAAGAGGTGTACGGGATGCGGCAGGATGCCGAACGGTTGCCCGAGGAGTAGGCGAGCAGAACCGGAGCTTCATAGCCCGGGACCAGACGCTTGTAGGAGTTGGTCGACGGGTTGGTGAAGGCGTTCAGGGCCTTGGCGTGCTTCAGGATGCCGCCGATGTAGTACAGGCACATCTCGCTGAGGTCAGCATAGAGGTTGCCAGCGAACAGCGGCTTGCCATCGCGCCAGATGGACTGGTGGCAGTGCATGCCCGAACCGTTGTCACCGAAGATCGGCTTCGGCATGAAGGTTGCGGTCTTGCCATAGGCGTTTGCGACCTGGTGAACCACATACTTGTAGATCTGCATGTGGTCGGCGCAAACGGTCATGGTGTTGAACTTCACGCCCAGCTCGTGCTGTGCGGCAGCCACTTCGTGGTGGTGCTTTTCAACGGACACGCCCATCTCGGCCATAACGGTCAGCATCTCGGAACGCATGTCCTGGCAGCTGTCGATCGGCGGGACCGGGAAGTAGCCGCCCTTGACGCGCGGACGGTGGCCGAGGTTGCCGGCTTCGTACTCGGTGTCGAGGTTGCTCGGCAGCTCGTTGCTGTCCAGCTTGAAGCCCGTGTTGTACGGCTCGGAAGCGAAACGCACGTCGTCGAAGATGAAGAATTCAGCTTCCGGGCCAAAGAAGATGGTGTCGCCGAAGCCGCCGGTCTTGACGTAGGCTTCTGCCTTCTTGGCGATGGAGCGCGGATCGCGGTTGTAGGTCTCGCCGGTGCGCGGGTCGACGATGTCACACAGGATGACGAGGGTCGGCTGTGCAAAGAACGGGTCGATGTGGGCCGAGGACGGATCCAGGACCAGCGTCATGTCGGAGGCGTCGATTGCCTTCCAGCCGGCGATGGAGGAGCCGTCGAAGGCAACGCCTTCGGCAAACATGTCTTCGTCAACGAGGCCAACGTCCATGGTGACGTGCTGCAGCTTGCCGCGCGGGTCGGTGAAGCGCAGGTCGACGAACTTGATGTCCTTGTCCTTGATTTCCTTAAGGATATCAGCAGCGGTGGTCATTATTCACTTCCCTATGTGTTCTGTTTTCACGTGGGCTTTTCTCGCAGCCTGAGTGCCTGCGCCTGTGGCGCAGCGGCCTTGCGGATGCGAAACTTGGGAGCGGGAAATTCCCGCGAAACGGATTGAAAGGCTTCAGATGGCGTCCACGCCGGACTCGCCGGTACGGATGCGGACTGCTTCCTCGATATTGGAGACGAAGATCTTGCCATCGCCGATGCGCCCGGTTTGGGCAGCATTGCGAATCGCGTCGACGGCTTTCTCCACCATCTCGTCGGCGAGGACGATCTCCACCTTTACCTTCGGCAGGAAATCGACGACATATTCTGCGCCGCGATACAGTTCGGTGTGTCCCTTCTGCCGGCCGAAGCCCTTGGCTTCGGTCACGGTGATACCCTGAAGACCCACTTCCTGCAGCGCTTCCTTCACCTCGTCGAGCTTGAAGGGTTTGATGATCGCCTCGATCTTTTTCATCGTCTTGCGTCTCTCTCCGTTTCGGTGGCCATTGTCTGGCACGTTTCTGCGGCGGGGTCCGGATCGCGCGATCGGGGAGGCCCGTTGTTGCCTCCATCATTGCACGATGCGTGCCAACTTTTCTCATCACCCGAAAGCGCCAAAAAAGGGGCATTGCGGACACTGTGGCCGATCCCGGCGGTTCCGCCAAGCTGATTTACTGCCTGTTTTTTGTCCAATGTGATGCCTAATTGTGCATCTGTCTGCTTTTCATGCTGATGCCGGTCTGGAAAGCGCGGATCGGCTGGTGTCAAAGGGGCTTGCGTGTGCGGCTTCTATTAGCAACTCTGACGCCCGTTTCAGAAGGTGTTTGGGGATATGTCATGGTGCCGGGTGTCGAATTGCTCACTCCGCAGGAAATGCGCCGCGCAGATGCGTTGACGATCGAGGCGGGTACGCCGGGTCTCGAGCTGATGGAGCGCGCTGGTCGCGGTGTAGCCGATGCGGCGCGGGCCATGCTGGTGCCGGGGCAGGGAGTGCTGGTGCTCTGCGGGCCCGGAAACAACGGCGGTGATGGTTTCGTTGCTGCCCGGCTGCTGGCGCTTGAGGGTGTGCCGGTGATGCTGCTTCTTTGCGGGCCACCAGAACAGCTTTCTGGTGATGCCTGGAGTGCCTGGCGGCGCATGGGGGAAGAGGCCGCCGATGGCATCCGGTTTCTGGAGGCTGGCGCCAATCCCTTTCGCGACAGCCCAGGGGCAGATGCTCCGCTGGTGATTGATGCCCTTTTTGGTGCAGGCCTCTCCCGTCCTGTCGGTGGATATGAACTGGAACTGGTCAATGGTCTCAATGCCTCAGGCTTCCCGGTGCTGAGCGTCGATGTGCCGAGCGGACTTGATGGCGCGACGGGGGAGGTGAGGGGCGTTGCGGTCAAGGCTGTACGCACTGTCACCTTCTGCCGGCTGAAGCCAGGCCACCTGCTGTTGCCGGGGCGTGTTTTATGCGGTCATGTTGAGGTTTGCGATATCGGCATTGCCAATGAAACGGTTTTGAAGGCTGGCGGGCCAGGGTGCTGGCAGAACGGGCCGCAGGTCTGGGGTGCTCTTGTGCCGCGGCCGCGGGTGGATGGGCACAAGTTCTCCCGTGGCCATGCGGTGGCCGTCTCTGGTCCGGCTCACGCAACTGGTGCCATACGCCTATCAGCCATGGCGGCCTTGCGTTGCGGGGCAGGGCTTGTGACGGTCGCCTGCGAACCTTCGGCCACCATGATCCTGGCGAACCATCTGACCACCGTCATGCTGCATCCCTTGCGTGGGGAAGGCGCGCTGGCGGAGCTTCTGTCCGACAGCCGCATTACGGCGCTTGTCTATGGGCCAGGTGCCGGGCTGGGGGCGGATACCCAGGCTGCGGTGCTCGATCTTGCCGCGTCCGGCAAGGCGCTTGTGCTGGATGCCGACGCGCTTTCGAGTTTTGCAGGATCTGAGACGTCCCTTTTCGTTACTGTTGAAAAGAGGCTGTATGGCGGCGCTCAGCCGCCGGTGCTGACGCCGCATGCCGGCGAGTTCGCCCGTCTTTTCCCGGACTTGCCGCCTCCGGTCTCGGGGCTCGGCAAGCTGGATGCCGCCCGTGCCGCAGCACAGCGCAGTTCCTCAGTCGTCATATACAAAGGCCCCGACACTGTGATTGCCGCTCCGGACGGGCGTGCGGTCATCAACGCCAATGGCACAGCCTGGCTGGCAACGGCCGGCTCTGGCGATGTTCTGGCCGGAATCGTCACCGGGCTGCTGGCGCAGGGCGTACCTGCCTTTGAGGCTGCGGCCATGGGGGTGTGGATGCATGGCCGTGCGGCAGAGATTGCAGGGGCCGGACTGATCGCGGATGACCTTTTGCCGGCTCTCAAGGATGTGGTGCGGGAGCTTTCCGCGTAGAAATGGCAGCAGCCGCCATTTTTGCTTTGATGCGGCAGGGACGGGTGCTATAGAGGCCCCGCCTTGGCTACGGGCGCTGTTGAGCGTTTTTTGCGGCAGGTAACGGCCTGCTGTGCGGAAAACGTTCCAGACTCAATGCCCCGTGCATGATCCTGCCGTTCCGGCTCGCAAGGCCTGACTGCATCATGTTCAGGGGCGTCGCGGGCGTGGTGGAACTGGTAGACACGCCAGATTTAGGTTCTGGTGGCGTAAGCCGTGGGGGTTCAAGTCCCTCCGCCCGCACCAAGTCATGGGTCTTGAGGAGTGCCGGCCGCAGGCAGCCGATCTGGGCACCGGTCCAGAGATGAACTGGTCCAGAACGTAGCGGCCCCCTTTTAAAGAGGCCCGTCATGGGCTGATCGAAAACACGAAGATGGAACGCTGGTTCCATACCGAGGACGAAGCATACTACCATGCAGGTGACCGAAACCCTTTCCGAGGGCCTCAAGCGCGAACTGAAAGTCGTTATTCCGGCGACCGAACTGGCGGCCAAGCTTGAAACGTACCTCGACGAACTGAAGTCCAAGGTGCGCATCAACGGCTTCCGTCCGGGCAAGGTCCCGGCCGCGCATCTGAAGCGCATGTACGGCCGTCAGGCCATGGCAGAGATCCTGAGCAACACGATTCAGGAAACCAGCCAGAAGGCCATTGAAGAGCGCAATGAGCGCCCGGCCCTGCAGCCCGAGATCGACCTGCCGGATAATGAGGCAGAGGCGATCCTGGAAGGCAATGCCGACCTCGCCTTCAAGATGAGCTACGACCTGCTGCCGCAGTTCGACATCATCGACTTCTCCGGCATCGAGATCGAGCGTCCGGTTGTCGAGATTTCCGAAGAAGGCGTGATGGAGCAGGTCTCTGCGATCGCAGAGAGCAACCGTCCGTTCGAGAGCAAGGGCGAAGGCGCCGTTGCTGAAAACGGCGACCGCGTCACCATGTCCTACCTGGGCAAGCTCGACGGCGTTCCCTTCGATGGCGGCGCTGACGAGAATGGCCAGCTGGTGCTCGGCTCCGGCCAGTTCATCCCCGGCTTCGAGGACGGCGTCCTCGGCATGAAGCAGGGTGAGGAAAAGGTCATCTCCGTGACCTTCCCGGAAGACTATCCGGCCGCTCAGCTCGCCGGCAAGGAAGTCACCTTCGACATCGTCCTGAAGGACGTTGCCGCCCCCGGTGACGTGAAGATCGACGAAGACTTCGCCAAGAGCCTCGGCCTTGAGTCGCTGGACAGCCTGAAGGGCATCATCCGCGGCCAGATCGAAAGCCAGTTCGGCGCCATGACCCGCCAGCGCATCAAGCGCCAGCTGCTGGACAAGATGGACGAGTCCTACTCGTTCGAACTGCCGTCCAAGCTGCTGGAGACCGAATTCCAGAACATCTGGAACCAGGTCGAGGCCGACATGAAGCGCAACGGCAAGACCTTCGAAGAGGAAGGCACCACGGAAGAGGCTGCCAAGGCCGACTACCGCAAGATTGCCGAGCGCCGCGTGCGCCTGGGTCTGGTGCTCTCCGAGATCGGCGAGAAGAACAAGATCGAAGTGACGGACGAGGAAGTCCAGCGCGCGCTCTATGACCGCGTGCGCCAGTTCCCCGGCCAGGAGCGTCAGGTGTTCGAGTTCTACAAGAGCAATCCGCAGGCTCTCGCCTCGCTGCGCGCTCCGATCTATGAGGAAAAGGTCGTCGACTTCATCCTCTCCCTCGCCAAGGTGACCGACAAGACCGTCACCAAGGAAGAGCTGGAGAAGCTCGTCGCCGAAGACGAGGACGAGGCTGCCTCGAACTGATCCCATAGGGACTTGGCGATGCGGCGTGAGGGCTTTAACCTTGCCTTCACGCCGCATCTGCAACAGTCTTGAGTTGCTGGCGGCATCCCCTATGTATGGGTGTCGCTTTTTCGACTCAAAGGGCCGTGCAACGGTGCGGTGCCTGACTGACGAAGATGCGTTTCAACGCTGTCTGTCCGCGCCCCGGTGGCCTGCGGGCGGCAAAGCCAGAAGATGGATGAGGTATGCAGGATCCTGTCGAATTCTACACGAACACGCTCGTGCCGATGGTCGTCGAGCAGACCAGCCGCGGCGAACGGGCCTTCGACATCTACTCGCGCCTCCTGAAGGAACGCATCATTTTCCTCACCGGCCCGGTCGAGGATCATATGGCGACGCTGATCTGCGCGCAGCTGCTGTTCCTTGAGTCGGAAAACCCGACGAAGGAAATTTCAATCTACATCAATTCGCCCGGCGGCCTCGTGACGGCTGGCCTTGCGATCTACGACACGATGCAGTTCATCCGGCCGGAAGTGTCGACGCTTTGCATCGGTCAGGCTGCATCCATGGGCTCGCTGCTGCTGGCAGCCGGCCACAAGGGGTCCCGCTTTGCGCTGCCGAACGCACGCGTCATGGTGCATCAGCCGTCTGGCGGGTTCCGTGGCCAGGCGTCCGACATCATGCTGCATGCGAAGGAAATCCTGAGCCTGAAGCGCCGCCTCAATGAAATTTACGTGAAGCACACGGGCCAGACCCTCGACCAGGTGGAAGAGGCTCTGGAGCGCGATAACTTCATGACAGCCGATACTGCAAAGGAATTCGGCATCATCGACAATGTGATTGCGGACCGTAACAGCCTCGCTGGCGGCGAAAGCGCCTGAGGCAATTGAGGGCAGGGGAGCTTTGCCGGCTCCTCTTCCTTCAACAGGTCATTGTTTGGATGACCGGCTTAAACGAATGTTGATCTTTACGGGCGAAGCATGGAGCATGTTTGTTCGTAAAGGCCGGAAATGCGGTCTCGGACCGGAACCGGAGCGGCTGGACGGGCCTGCTTCGGGAGACAGAAAGGGAGGGGCGTGCCCCTTCCGGAACCTGCGGGGTTGAATAGATGACGAAGGCCAGCGGCAGCGACTCCAAGAATACGCTCTACTGCTCGTTCTGCGGCAAGAGCCAGCATGAAGTTCGCAAGCTGATCGCCGGTCCGACTGTTTTCATCTGCGATGAATGTGTCGAGCTGTGCATGGACATCATACGCGAGGAGAACAAGTCCTCGCTGGTGAAATCGCGCGACGGGATTCCGACGCCGCAAGAGATTCGCCGTGTCCTCGATGATTACGTGATCGGACAGAACAGCGCCAAGAAGGTGCTGTCCGTGGCTGTTCACAACCACTACAAGCGTCTGAATCACGCCAGCAAGAACAACGACGTCGAACTGGCCAAGTCCAACATCCTGCTTTGCGGCCCCACGGGCTGCGGCAAGACGCTGCTTGCCCAGACGCTCGCGCGTATCCTGGATGTGCCTTTCACCATGGCCGATGCCACAACGCTGACGGAAGCCGGCTATGTGGGTGAGGACGTTGAGAACATCATCCTCAAGCTGCTTCAGGCTGCCGACTACAATGTCGAGCGGGCGCAGCGCGGCATCGTCTACATCGACGAAGTGGACAAGATCAGCCGCAAGGCCGACAACCCGTCCATCACACGTGACGTGTCGGGTGAAGGCGTGCAGCAGGCTCTGCTGAAGATCATGGAAGGCACCGTGGCTTCCGTCCCGCCGCAAGGTGGCCGCAAGCATCCCCAGCAGGAGTTTCTGCAGGTGGATACGACGAACATCCTGTTCATCTGCGGCGGCGCCTTTGCCGGTCTCGACAAGATCATCTCCGACCGCGGCCGCAAGTCCACCATTGGCTTCAAGGCCAATGTGGTGGGCCCGGAAGACCGCCGGATCGGCGAGCTGTTCTCCGAGCTGGAGCCCGAGGATCTGCTGAAGTTCGGCCTGATTCCGGAGTTTGTCGGCCGTCTGCCGGTCATTGCGACGCTGGAAGACCTCGATGAGGAAGCGCTGGTGACGATCCTGACCGAGCCGAAGAATGCTCTGGTCAAGCAGTACCAGCGCCTGTTCGAGATGGAGAACGTGGAACTGACCTTCCACGATGAAGCCCTCAAGGCGATTGCCCGCCGCGCCATCGAGCGCAAGACGGGTGCCCGCGGGCTGCGCTCCATTCTTGAGGCGATCCTGCTCGACACCATGTACGAGCTGCCCGGCCTCAAAGGCGTCAAGGAAGTTGTCATCTCCCCCGAAGTGGTGGATGGCAAGGCCCGCCCGCTCTACATCTACGAGGACCGCGCCGAAACCACGGCAACGAGTGCCTGAGCCTTCCGGCCTTGTGTTCACACAGTTCTGAAATGCCGCCTCCGGGCGGCATTTCTGTTTCCTCCGGGGCGCAGAATCGCGGTTTTCACACGCGTCTGGCGGGTAAGCTCAGGCTGCGGCCCGGTCGTCAACAGGCAAGCTGAAGGGATATTGCTGCCTTGCCTTGACACCCATGGTGCGGGTGTCCACCTAATAGACCATGACGATGGTTTGGCGGCTGACATTCGTGCTCATGTGAGGCGGGATCAGCCGGCCCTCATCCGGACCACCCCGGGACCGGAGGGCCATCCCAAAGCGCCGTACGCGGTCCCCCTCCCAGGACGCGGCGGTGCGGCAAGAAAGGAATGGACATGAGCGAATCTGAAACGCGCTCCCTCAACGAGGCGGACAAGACGGTTTATCCGGTGCTGCCGCTGCGCGACATTGTCGTGTTTCCGCACATGATCGTGCCCCTGTTTGTCGGCCGAGAAAAATCGATCCGCGCCCTCGAAGAGGTCATGACGTCCGACAAGCACATTCTTCTGGCCACTCAGATCAACGCGGCGGACGATGATCCGGCGACGGATCAGATCTACGAAGTCGGTACACTGGCGACCGTGCTGCAGCTGCTGAAGCTTCCCGACAACACCGTCAAGGTGCTGGTTGAGGGCGGCGCGCGCGCGAAGATCACCAACTACACCGGCCGCGAGGATTTCTACGAGGCTGAAGCCGTTGTGCTGCCCGAGAAGGATGGCGAGAACATCGAGATCGAGGCGCTGGCGCGTTCCGTCGTCGCCGAGTTCGAGAACTACGTGAAGCTGAACAAGAAGGTTTCGCCGGAGGTGCTGGGTACGATCAACCAGATCGAGGATTACTCGAAGCTGGCTGACACCATTGCCTCGCACCTTGCCATCAAGATCCCGGAGAAGCAGGACATTCTGGCCATCGTTTCGGTGGCCGAGCGTCTGGAGCGCGTGCTGGGGCTGATGGAAAGTGAAATCTCCGTCCTGCAGGTGGAAAAGCGCATCCGCTCGCGCGTCAAGCGCCAGATGGAGAAGACCCAGCGAGAGTACTATCTCAACGAGCAGATGAAGGCGATCCAGAAGGAGCTTGGCGACGGCGAGGATGGCCGCGACGAGCTGGCCGAACTGGAAGAGCGCATCAAGAAGACCAAGCTCAGCAAGGAAGCGCGCGAGCGTGCCCAGGCCGAAGTCAAGAAGCTGAAGCAGATGAGCCCCATGTCGGCGGAAGCCACGGTGGTGCGCAACTATCTGGACTGGCTGCTGGGCATTCCCTGGGGCAAGAGGAGCAAGGTCAAGCACGATCTGTCGCTGGCGGAAAAGGTGCTGGATACCGATCACTTCGGCCTCGACAAGGTCAAGGAGCGCATCGTCGAGTATCTGGCTGTGCAGGCTCGCGCCAACAAGCTGAAGGGGCCGATCCTCTGCCTCGTCGGCCCTCCGGGCGTTGGCAAGACCTCGCTCGGCAAGTCCATCGCCAAGGCAACGGGACGCGAATTCGTACGCATCTCGCTGGGCGGCGTGCGGGATGAAGCCGAGATTCGCGGCCACCGGCGCACCTACATCGGCTCGATGCCCGGCAAGGTCATCCAGTCGATGAAGAAGGCCAAGCGGTCCAATCCGCTCTTCCTGCTCGATGAAATCGACAAGATGGGTATGGATTTCCGCGGCGATCCGTCTTCGGCACTGCTTGAAGTGCTGGATCCGGAGCAGAACAGCACCTTCATGGACCACTATCTGGAGGTCGAGTATGACCTTTCGGACGTGATGTTCGTGACGACAGCCAACACGCTGAACATCCCCGGTCCGCTGATGGATCGTATGGAGATCATCCGCATCGCCGGTTACACGGAAGATGAGAAGCTGGAGATCTCCCGCCGCCATCTGCTGCCGAAGTCCGAAAGGGACCATGGCCTGAAGGACGGTGAGTTCTCTGTCAGCGAAGAGGCACTGCGTTTCGTGATTCGTCGCTACACCCGCGAAGCGGGGTGCGTAATCTTGAGCGCGAACTGGCAACGCTGGCCCGTAAGGCAGTGAAGGACATCCTCATGACCGGCGTGAAGACGGTTCATGTGGACGAGGCGCTTGTCGAGAAGTATCTCGGCGTTCCGCGCTACCGCTATGGTCAGGCCGAACTTGAGGATCAGGTCGGTGTCGTCACCGGACTTGCTTGGACGGAAGTGGGCGGCGAACTGCTGACCATTGAAGGCGTCATGATGCCCGGCAAGGGCAAGATGACGGTCACGGGCAATCTGCGTGAGGTGATGAAGGAATCGATCTCTGCGGCTGCATCCTACGTGCGTTCGCGTGCGGTTGATTTCGGCATCCAGCCGCCGCTGTTCGACAAGCGTGACATCCACGTGCACGTGCCGGAAGGCGCAACGCCGAAGGATGGCCCGTCGGCCGGCATTGCCATGGCCACTGCTGTCATCTCGGTCATGACCGGAATTCCGGTCCGCCGGGACGTGGCGATGACGGGTGAGATCACCCTGCGCGGCCGCATCCTGCCGATTGGCGGGCTGAAGGAGAAGCTGCTGGCTGCGCTGCGTGGCGGTATCAAGACCGTGATGATCCCGGAGGACAACGCCAAGGATCTGGCGGATATTCCGGACAGCGTGAAGAACGGGCTGGAAATCATCCCGGTCTCCAGCATGGAGCAGGTCCTGAAGACGGCCCTTCTGCGCATGCCGGAGGCGATCGAATGGGATGAAGCGGCCCAGGCTGCTGCAACCTCTGATCAGCGCAATAGCGATGATGATGCGTCCGGTTTGATTGCACATTGAATCGTGAACGCATGAAATAATTGAAGCCCCGGCCTGTGCCGGGGCTTTTTCTTGTAGAATCGGGTGAAAATGGCGGTTTTCTGCGAAAAAATGGCTTGCTTTGCCGTCTGTTTCGCACGAATTTCCGGCCAGCGGCTTTGGCGAGAATCGCCTGCTTTCCGCCGTTTTGTAGAAAGGGACTGCTATGAACAAGAACGATCTGATCGCGGCCGTGGCTGAGAAGACTGGCCTGACCAAGGCTCAGGCCGGTGAAGCCGTCGACGCCACGTTCGACGCCGTGACCCAGGCGCTCAAGGGCGGTGACGAAGTCCGCATCATCGGCTTTGGCAACTTCTCGGTTTCCGAGCGTGCTGCCACCGAGGGCCGTAACCCGCGCACTGGCGAAACGATCAAGATCCCGGCTTCCAAGACGCCGAAGTTCAAGGCCGGTAAGGGCCTCAAGGACGCTGTGAACGGCTGAGGCAGTTCCGGAGCTGTTGCCGGCCCGCTTGCGCGGACCCGGCAAGGCTTATCCGAAAACCCGCGTATGGATGCCATGCGCGGGTTTTTCTGTTTCGCTGGCACCGGGGTATAAACAGGGAAGAAAGAAGGGAAGGGCAGGACGCCTTTCCTGATCTGCCGGGTGCGGCAGAAGGCCGGTTTCCAGCCATCTTCAAGGTGTTTGAAGCCCTTCCATCAACAGGTTATCCAGAGCCTGCGGTAAAAACAAATCGGGGCGTTTAGGCTCTTGCCAAGCCAGACCAATGCCCCTAAAAGACGGGCTTCCGGATCGCCTTGATCCGGCTGGCCATCAGTGCCGGGCGGTTAGCTCAGTTGGTAGAGCGCCTCGTTTACACCGAGGATGTCGGGAGTTCGAGTCTCTCACCGCCCACCATTCTTTCTTCCCATACAAATCGATATGCGAGCCTGAAGTACGGTTCGGTCTGTCCTGCTGTTGGCAAGGCTCTTGAAAAGCCCGTTGGAACCCTGTGGTCCAGCTGTTGATAAGCTGTGCAGTGTTACGGCATCGAAAGGCTTTGGCCTGCGCTTGATGGGGGCTGTGTCACCGGAGGAGCCTTCTTTTCTGCTTGCGGAGCTTGGAGGCAGCCCGAATCCGGCAGGCGAATCCCCAAATAAAAAACCGGCGGAGCGATCCGCCGGTTTTTGACTGTGGAGGGCAGGGGAATCCCGCCAGAGCGCTGATCAGGCTGCCGCTACGGCCCGCAGGAAGGTTTCGATGCGGTTGCGCAGGTCTTCCGTGCTTCGGGCTGTCTGGGTGGAGTTCTGCAGCACGTCTTCCGCCGTCTGCGCTGTGCGCGTCGCGCCGTCGGCCACATGATGCATGTTTTCCGTCGCCATGCGTGTGCCCTGAGCGGCTTCCTGCACGTTGGAAGAGATTTCCTGCGTCGCCTTGCCCTGCTCGTCAACGGCCCCTGCAATGGCGCCTGTGTAACCATTCACCTCTTGCATGATGTCGGTGATCTCTTCGATCACGGCAACGGTTTCGCGGGTCGAGGCCTGGATCGCGGAGATCTGCGAGGAGATTTCTTCCGTCGCCTTTGAGGTCTGGTTTGCCAGTTCCTTCACTTCGGCAGCGACGACGGCGAGATCCCTTGCCGGCCTCGCCTGCGCGCGCGGCCTCGATAGTGGCATTGAGGGCCAGAAGGTTTGTCTGCTCGGCAATGGCCTGAATGAGGCTGACAACCTCGCCGATCTTCTGGGCCGCCGCGTCGAGGCTGGCAACCTTCTGATTCGACTGGGCAGCGCTGGTGGTCGCCTTGCCGACGATCACGCTGCTCTGAGTGACCTGGCGGTTGATCTCGCCGATGGAGGCGGAAAGCTCTTCAGCGGCGGACGCGACGGTCTGCACGTTGGCGGTTGCCTGTTCGGAGGCGGCTGCGGCGCTGCCAGAGCTTTCCTCTGTGCGCGTGGCAATCTGCTTGAGAGCAACGGCAGCCTCATTCAGGCGGCCCGTGTTCTCGGCAACCACGCCAAGAGCCTGCTGCGATCTCGATCTGGAAATTCTCGATGAGGCGCGCAATGGCCTCCTGGCGCTCATGTTCCCGCAGCCGGTCTGCTTCCGTCTGGTTTTCCAGCTTCTGGCGGGTGAGACCGTTTTCGCGGAACACCTCAACGGCGCGGCTCATGCTTCCGACTTCGTCAGACCGGTCCGTCCCTTCAACCGGCTCGTCCAGATGATTGTCCGCGATGCGAAGCATCTGTGCACTAAGGCGCTTCAGCGGGTTCGCAATCGACTTCGCAAGGAAGAGGCTAAGCGTGAGTGCTGCGGCAAGAAGAATAAAGGTCAAGCTGACGCTTTTGATGACCTGATCCCAATAAAGTGCGTTGACGTTGTCAAATAGAATGCCGGACCCGAACACCCATCCCCAATCTTTGTAGTATCCAACATAGCTTGTTTTTGGGAAATGTCCGCCTGTGGGCGCTTCGTAATAATAATCAACATAGCCGCCACCGCTTTTCGTCGCTACGTCGATAAATTCGCGAATGTGATATTTACCCTGAGAGTCTTTCGTGTCCCACCGGTTGGTTCCTTCCGTGTCCGGCTTTTGAGCGTGTATCAGGCGGACACCTTTCTCATCGTAGACGAAGATATAGTTGTCACCGTCAAACTTGATGCCGCGAATGGCTGTCTTTGCTTCAGCCTGCGCATCTTCGATGGACATCTCACCTTTCTTGGCGAGCTGGTTGTATGTATCTGCGATACCAATCGCAGCATCTACAAGACTGCGAACTTCGGAGCTCTTGAACTGCATCAAATTCGTCCGCAAGTTCCAAAGCTGGTACGAAATGACAAGAATGAAACAAGCCGCAAAGAACGCGACCAGTCCATATAGCTTCCCCGAGACCGAGGATGGCAGGATCTTCATTATGAACTCCGGTAAAAATAGAGAGCGTGCTGCTAAAGTGCCGCAAGGTCGTTAACAAATATGCCATTCAACTCGAGGGTTTAAACTTATAGAGATAAGTGAAAATGATTTCTTCTGGTTGTATTTTTCTACGTAAGTTTGTGCAGATTGCCGCCCGCTGCGCTGCCTTGGTTTTATCCACAGTGGTGCCCGGCCAAAAACCCGGTTTTTGGCCGGTTTGGAAAAAATGGTCATTTGCCGGTTCAGGGGTGCTTGACTTCCATCTGGGGGCGCCGTACATCGGCACCACTTCGCGGCGCCGGAAGGCTGCTGCGGGGGAAACGAAGCGGGTGTAGCTCAGTTGGTTAGAGTGCCGGCCTGTCACGCCGGAGGTCGCGGGTTCGAGCCCCGTCACTCGCGCCATTCCCTTTGTGAGGGTTTGGCAACCGTTTCGTAAAGTGTGCGGGTGTAGCTCAGTTGGTTAGAGTGCCGGCCTGTCACGCCGGAGGTCGCGGGTTCGAGCCCCGTCACTCGCGCCACTTACGAAACTTGATGAAGCCCCTCTATGGGGCTTTTTTCATGTCTTGTAAAACTTTCCACGTTTATCAAAAGCTCATCCGGCGGACTGGATGATGGCTGCCGGTGTGGCGGTTCGCCGCGCAGTTATGTGCCGGCAGGTTCTTTTCTTGTGGGGTTTCTGCGCTAAGTGCCCTTCGACAGGAGATGCAGCCCGCATTGTTGCCGTAGGGAAGGTGGGGCTTTCCGGTGTCGTTTCCGGTGGCCGGTTCCCGCAAGTCATTGCGCGCACTGCTTTCGGCTCTTGCGTTGCCCATGCGTGTGAGCTAAGCGTGCGCTCGCATGTTGGTAAAATCGGGGCGTTTGACAGGCTCGAGTCGTGCTCCTATGAGTGGACACGTGCCGGAAGCACCGGATCTCCTCCCGATCCGGCCCGCCAAGTGCAAGGACGCGAAAGACATGGAAGATCTGTTGCGGGACTATCTCCCGATTGCCGTCTTCATCGGCATTGCGCTGGTCATTGGCCTGGCGCTGTTGGTGTCGCCGTTTTTGCTGGCTTATTCCAATCCGGATCCGGAAAAACTGTCGGCCTATGAGTGTGGCTTCAACGCCTTTGACGATGCGCGCATGAAGTTTGATGTGCGCTTCTATCTGGTGTCGATCCTGTTCATCATCTTTGATCTGGAAGTGGCCTTCCTCTTCCCCTGGGCGGTTGTGTTCGGGGATCTGGGCTGGCTCGGCTTCTGGTCGATGATGACTTTCCTCGGTGTGCTGACCATCGGCTTTATTTATGAGTGGAAGAAGGGGGCTCTGGAATGGGACTGACCACGTCTTCGGGCACTCTGGTCGCACCCGCTCCCAAGGGTGTGATCGATCCGGCCACCGGCAAGCCCGTCGGGGCTTCCGATGCCTTCTTCATGCAGGTCAATGACGAGCTGGCCGACAAGGGCTTTCTGGTCACCTCGACCGAAAGCCTCATTCAGTGGGCCCGTACCGGCTCGCTGATGTGGATGACGTTCGGCCTGGCCTGCTGTGCTGTGGAAATGATGCAGATGTCGATGCCGCGCTATGACGCGGAGCGGTTCGGCTTTGCGCCGCGTGCCAGCCCGCGCCAGTCTGACGTGATGATTGTCGCCGGCACGCTGACCAACAAGATGGCGCCTGCGCTTCGCAAGGTCTATGACCAGATGCCGGAGCCGCGCTATGTCATCTCCATGGGCTCCTGTGCCAATGGTGGCGGCTATTATCACTATTCCTATTCGGTGGTGCGCGGTTGTGACCGTATCGTGCCGGTGGACATCTATGTCCCTGGCTGCCCGCCGACGGCAGAAGCGCTGCTTTACGGCGTGATGATGCTGCAGAAGAAGATCCGCCGCACAGGCACGATCGAACGCTAAGGCCGTCCGGGCGCAAGGCCCGGGCAGCATCGTGTAGAATGCAAGGGTGCGGGTTGAGGGATCCGCGCCGACAGGTCCGGAAGGGTCGGGAACAAAACGATGGACGAGACGCTGAAGGAACTCGGCGAGCATATCGGGCTGGCGCTGAAAGACCGGTTGTTGTCGTGGCAGGTTGCCTATGGCGAGCTGACGCTGACCGTTCCGGCCCAGGATATCATCGATGTGGTGCGTTTCCTGCGCGATGACGCGAGCTGCAAGTTCGTCAATCTGACGGATATTTGCGGTGTGGATTATCCCTTCCGCGACAAGCGCTTTGACGTTGTCTACCACTTCCTTTCGCCGGTTCAGAACCAGCGCATCCGTGTGAAGGTGGCAACAGACGAAGACACGCCCGTGCCGTCGCTGACGCCTGTCTTCCCCGGTGCCGAGTGGTTCGAGCGCGAAGCCTACGACATGTATGGTATTCTCTTCTCCGGCCATCCGGATCTGCGCCGTATTCTGACCGATTACGGTTTCGACGGCCATCCGCTGCGCAAGGACTTCCCTGTAACCGGTTATGTGGAAGTGCGCTATGACGACGACAAGAAGCGCGTTGTCTATGAGCCGGTCCGGCTCACACAGGAATTCCGCAACTTCGACTTTCTCTCGCCCTGGGAAGGCACCGACTACGTGCTTCCCGGCGATGAGAAGGCAACGACGAATTAAGGGCGGGCGGCATGGCTGAGGCTCAGGTTCGCAATTTCAACATCAACTTCGGCCCGCAGCATCCGGCGGCGCACGGCGTGCTGCGCCTTGTGCTGGAACTGGACGGCGAAGTGGTGACGCGCGTTGATCCGCATATCGGTCTGCTGCACCGCGGCACCGAGAAGCTGATCGAGCAGAAGACCTATCTGCAGGCAGTTCCCTATTTCGACCGCCTCGACTACGTGGCGCCGATGAACCAGGAGCATGCCTTTGCCCTGGCCGTGGAGCGCATGCTGGGAATCACCGTGCCGATGCGCGGGCAGCTGATCCGTGTTCTTTACTCGGAGATCGGCCGCATCCTGTCGCATCTGCTCAACGTGACGACGCAGGCCATGGACGTAGGCGCACTGACGCCGCCGCTGTGGGGCTTTGAGCCGCGTGAAGAGCTCATGGTGTTCTATGAGCGGGCCTGCGGCGCGCGCATGCATGCTGCCTTCGTTCGTCCGGGCGGCATCCACCAGGATCTGCCGCGCCAGCTGCTCGATGATATCTGGGATTTCTGCGATCCGTTCCTGCAGACGCTTGATGATATCGACGGTCTTCTGACCGACAACCGCATCTTCAAGCAGCGCAACGTCGATATCGGTGTCGTATCTCTGGAAGATGCATGGGCCTGGGGCTTCTCGGGCGTCATGGTGCGTGGCTCGGGGGCAGCCTGGGATCTGCGCAAGTCTCAGCCCTACGAGTGCTACGGCGATCTCGATTTCGACATTCCGATCGGCAAGAACGGCGACTGCTACGATCGTTATCTCATCCGCATGGAAGAGATGCGCCAGTCTATCCGAATCATGAAGCAGTGCCTTGAGCGCCTGACCAAGGAGACCGGTCCGGTCTCGTCCATGGATGGCAAGATCGTGCCGCCGAAGCGGGGCGAGATGAAGCGGTCGATGGAAGCGCTCATTCACCACTTCAAGCTCTACACAGAAGGCTACCACGTGCCGGCTGGCGAAGTTTACGCCGCCGTTGAAGCGCCTAAGGGCGAGTTCGGCGTCTACATCGTGGCGGATGGCACCAACAAGCCGTACCGTTGCAAGATCAAGGCGCCAGGTTATAGCCATCTCCAGGCGATGGATTTCCTCTGCCGCGGGCATCAGCTGGCCGACATTTCCGCAGTGCTCGGCTCGCTCGATATCGTGTTCGGGGAGGTCGACCGCTAGGGCATGGACCTGACCGGAGCCCCGATCAGCGTGGACAAGGCAAGCGGCGCCATCTCGGACGCGACGCTGGTGGAACACGCAGGGTTGGTTCTGACGCGGATGGCAGCCAAGATGCTGCGTCCGCTGGATGATCTGGGGTTTTCGCATGCGGCGCGGCTGATCCGCTGCCTGCTGCCAAGCCACCGGAAGGTGGCCGTCAGGTTCACGCAGGACATGACGTTCTGCTTCCCTTATGGCGACGGCTATTGGGGACTTCTGCTGGATCCTCGTGATACCTACGAGGAGGAGGTGGAAGCGGTTCTGCTGGCGGTGAAGGACTGTGACTATGCCTTCATCGATTGTGGTGCCAATTATGGATATTGGTCGCTCAAGGTGACCAGTGAGCAGTTTGGCCGGCACAGGGCGGCTGCAATCGAGCTGGATCCTGCCACGTTCGCGCTCCTTGAGGCGAATGTTGCGGCGAACGGCGGCAAGGTCACCTGCCTTAACAGGGCTGTGGCCGGACGGGATGACGATGTGCTCCGTTTCTACGGGGCCAAGCATGAGGCACGGTCCGTCGTGCCTCAGGCCGGTGTGGAGCCGAAGGGCGAGGTTCTTTCGGTTACGCTCGACCGTCTCGTGGATGATGGACACATTCCGCAGGAAGGGCCTCTGGTCCTGAAGCTGGATGTGGAAGGCGTCGAGATCGAGGCACTGCGCGGAGGCGTGGCGCTTCTGATGCGCGATGTGCTCGTGATCTACGAGGAGCATGGCAGCGACCGCAGCCATGCCGTTTCGCGCTACTTGCGCGAGGAATGCGGAATGCGGTTGTTCGGCCATGCCGGACGCGAATTTTTGAACTCGGCCCGCTCGGTGAGTTGGACCGTATCAAGACCAACCGGCGCAGAGGTTACGACTTCTTCGCCACACGCAGCCGCTTCTGGCTCGACCGCCTCGAAACCTTCGCAAGAGGGTAGGGGCGCGGGCAGGACCGGAGAGGCAGCGGCCCATAGGGCATGGAACGGGGAAAAGGACCATGGCGGTTCGCAGACTTGCCGCTGAACAACCTGAAAGCTTTGCTTTCACAGCGGAAAATCTCGCTTGGGCGAAGAAGGTGATCGACCGTTACCCGGCTGGCCGTCAGGCCTCGGCCGTGATCCCGCTTTTGTGGCGCGCGCAGGAACAGAACGAAGGCTGGGTGAGTGAGCCGGCAATCCGCTACATCGCGGAAATGCTGGGCATGCCGCACATCCGCGTGCTGGAAGTGGCGACGTTCTACACCATGTTCCAGCTGCAGCCGGTGGGCAAGAAGGCGCACATCCAGGTGTGCGGAACAACGCCCTGCCAGCTGCGCGGTGCGGAAGACCTGATCCGCGTTTGCAAGTCGAAGATCGCGGCTCATGCGCATGACCTGTCGGCCGACGGCAATTTCTCCTGGGAAGAGGTCGAGTGCCTTGGTGCCTGCGTCAACGCGCCCATGGTTCAGATCTTCAAGGACACCTACGAGGATCTGACGCCGGAGAGCCTTGAAAAGCTCATCGACGACATTTCCGCAGGCCGTGAAGTGACGCCCGGTCCGCAGATCAACCGGCGTTTCGGCGCTCCGGAAGGCGGCCCGACGTCGCTGACCGAAATTGCCGACGACACGCAAGGTGTTCTGCCCGTACCGCATGTGGTGGATGGCTCCGAGAAGGCTTCGCACGCCTTTGCCGGTCCGTCGATCAACGGCGGTGGCAAGGATTTCAACGGTGTACCGGATTCGGCTGAAGTGTCAGTTGCACGTGTGAAGGCCGAAGTGGCCGCCCGCAAGGCTGCAGAAGCTGCAGCCAAGAACGAGGGGTGAGAGAGGCAAGATGCTGAAGGATCAGGATCGGATCTTCACCAATATCTACGGCTTGCACGATTGGGGTCTTGAAGGCGCCCGCAAGCGTGGCCATTGGGACAACACCAAGGGGCTGATCGAGAAGGGCCGTGACTGGATCATCGAAGAGATGAAGAGTTCGGGCCTGCGCGGGCGCGGTGGCGCCGGCTTCCCGACCGGTCTCAAGTGGTCTTTCATGCCCAAGGCCAGTGACGGCCGCCCGTCCTATCTGGTGGTCAATGCGGACGAATCCGAGCCGGGCACCTGCAAGGACCGCGAGATCCTGCGCCACGACCCGCACACGCTGGTCGAGGGCTGCCTCGTCGCCGGCTTCGCCATGGGTGCCATTGCTGCCTACATCTACGTACGCGGCGAGTTCATCCGCGAGCGCGAGCGCCTGCAGGCAGCCATTGATCAGGCTTATGACGCTGGCCTGATCGGCAAGAACAACAAGAACGGCTACGATTTCGACATCTACGTCCACCACGGCGCAGGTGCCTATATCTGCGGTGAAGAGACCGCGCTGCTCGAAAGCCTTGAAGGCAAGAAGGGCCAGCCGCGCCTGAAGCCGCCGTTCCCGGCCAACGTCGGCCTCTATGGCTGCCCGACCACCGTGAACAACGTTGAGTCGATCGCCGTTTCTCCGACGATCCTGCGCCGCGGCGCTTCCTGGTTCTCCGGTCTCGGCAAGCCGAACAATGCAGGCACGAAGCTGTTCTGCGTGTCCGGCCACGTCAACCGTCCCTGCACGGTCGAGGAGGAGCTGGGCATTCCGTTCAGTGAACTCATCGAAAAGCACTGCGGCGGCATTCGCGGTGGCTGGGACAATCTGCTGGCAGTGATCCCGGGCGGCTCGTCCGTTCCGTGCCTCACAGGCGAGCAGATCAAGGACACGGCCATGGACTTCGATACCCTGCGCGGCCTCGGCTCCGGCCTTGGCACGGCGGCGGTGATCGTCATGGACAAGTCCACCGATATCATCAAGGCGATTGCGCGCCTGAGCTACTTCTACAAGCACGAGAGCTGCGGCCAGTGCACGCCGTGCCGCGAAGGCACCGGCTGGATGTGGCGTGTCATGGAGCGCATGGTCAAGGGCCAGTCCTCTCGCGAGGAAATCGACATGCTGTTCAACGTCACCAAGCAGGTGGAAGGTCACACGATCTGCGCCCTTGGCGATGCGGCTGCATGGCCGATCCAGGGCTTGATCAAGAACTTCAGGCCCGTGATCGAGGCCCGCATTGACGACTACGTGGCCAAGACCAAGGCTCCCAAGGCCTTGGCTGCGGCGGAGTGATGCGATGAAGATCCACCATGAAAAGCATTGCATGGATGTCAAAGGCAGCGACCTTTCCGGGTCGTCCTTTGATGATGTCAATCTTTCTGGAAGCGCGTTCGTGAACGTCAATCTGTCTGGTGGATCTTACCGCAACATCAATCTGTCTGGCTGTACATACAGCGACGCAAACCTGTCCGGCGGACGGTATGACGACGTGAATATGGCCGGGTTTCGTATAACCAACGCCAATCTGGCGGGGGCCTCTATCAACGATTGCCGTCTCGATGGAATGACCATCAACGGCATCGAGGTCACAGAACTGCTGGCTGCCTACACCGCAGCACAAGAGGCGAAGTGATGACAAAGCTGATCATCGACGGCAAGGAAGTTGACGTCCCGGCGGATTACACGCTGTTGCAGGCCTGCGAGGAAGCAGGGGCGGAAGTGCCGCGTTTCTGCTACCATGACCGGCTTTCGATTGCCGGCAACTGCCGCATGTGCCTTGTGGAAGTGAAGGGCGGGCCCCCGAAGCCGACGGCCTCCTGCGCCATGGGCGTG
Organism: Pannonibacter phragmitetus; assembly: GCF_050510895.1. Taxonomy (GTDB): domain Bacteria; phylum Pseudomonadota; class Alphaproteobacteria; order Rhizobiales; family Stappiaceae; genus Pannonibacter; species Pannonibacter phragmitetus_B. The sequence continues at coordinate 1,458,031 of NZ_JBNINT010000001.1, forward strand.
CGTGATCTGCGGCCCGGCCCGAACGGCGAGCCGCCGGTGGTGCTGACCAAGAGCCCGATGGTCAAGAAGGCCCGCGAAGGTGTGATGGAGTTCCTGCTCATCAACCATCCGCTGGATTGCCCGATCTGTGACCAGGGCGGCGAGTGCGACCTTCAGGACCAGGCTATGGCCTATGGTGTGGACAGCTCGCGTTTTGCTGAGAACAAGCGCGCTGTCGAGAACAAGCACCTCGGTCCGCTGGTCAAGACCATCATGACCCGCTGCATCCACTGCACGCGCTGCGTCCGTTTCACCACGGAAGTCTGTGGCGTTGCCGACATGGGCCTGATCGGCCGTGGCGAAGATGCGGAGATCACCACCTATCTGGAAGCCGCTCTGTCCTCAGAAATGCAGGGCAACGTTGCTGACTTGTGCCCGGTCGGTGCGCTGACGCACAAGCCCTACGAATTCAACGCCCGTCCCTGGGAACTGGTGAAGACGGAAAGCGTCGACGTCATGGACGCGCTCGGCTCTGCCATCCGCGTTGACACCCGTGGCCGCGAAGTGATGCGCATCATGCCGCGCCTCAATGACGAGGTGAACGAGGAGTGGCTCTCGGACAAGTCCCGCTATATCTGGGACGGCCTGAAGACCCAGCGCCTCGACCGGCCCTACGCTCGCAAGGATGGCAAGCTGGTTCCGGTGAGCTGGAGCGAAGCCTTCCAGATCATCGCAGACAAGGTGAAGGCCACCACCGCTGACAAGATCGGCGCGCTCGCCGGTCAGCTGTCCAGCGTGGAAGAGCTGTTTGCGCTGAAGAGCCTGATGGACAGCCTCGGTGTGAAGAACATCGACAGCCGCTTCCCCGGCTCGCCGCTGCATCCCAAGCATGGCCGTGCCAGCTATCTGTTCAACGCCACGGTTGCCGGGATCGACGAGGCCGATGCCATCGTTCTGATCGGCACCAACCCGCGCCTTGAAGCTCCGGTGCTCAACGCCCGGCTGCGCAAGCGCTGGGTCAAGGGCAATGTCCAGATTTCAGTGATTGGCCAGAACGCTGATCTCACCTATCCGGTCACCTACAAGGGCGCTGGTCCCGAAACTCTGGCTTCGCTCATTGACGATGCGTCCTTCCTCGCCGGTGCGAAGAAGCCGCTGATCATCGTCGGTCAGGGCGCGATCAACCGTCCGGACGGGGCTGCGGTTCTGTCGCTGGCGGCCAAGCTTGCCCAGTCGCGCGGCGCAGTCCGGGAAGACTGGAACGGTTTCAGTGTCCTGCACACGGAAGCTGCTCAGGTTGGCGCGCTCGACATCGGCTTTGTGCCGGGCGAGGGCGGTCTGTCGACCGGTCAGATCCTGGCGGAGAACAGCCTCGACGTTCTGTTCCTGCTCGGCGTGGACGAAATCGAGATCCCGGCTGGCGCCTTCGTGGTCTATCAGGGCACTCATGGTGACAAGGGCGCCCACCGCGCCGACGTCATCCTGCCGGGTGCTGCCTATACCGAGAAGTCGGGCCTTTATGTGAATCTCGAAGGCCGCGTCCAGATGGGCGACCGCGCAGGCTTCCCCCGGGCGAAGCACGCGAAGACTGGGCGGTTCTGCGTGCCCTGTCTGCGGTTCTCGGCAAGGCTCTGCCGTTCGACAGCCTGGCGCAGCTGCGCGCCAAGCTCTTCGAGGCATTCCCGCATATGGCGGCCATCGACACCATCGCGGCCAGTAGCCCGGCTGACGTTGAAGCGCTGGCAGGCCTTGGCGGCAAGACCAACTCCGTCGCCTTCACCAATGTGATCAGCGACTTCTATCTGACGAACCCGATCGCACGTGCGTCGAAGGTCATGGCGGAATGCTCCGCGCTGGCCAAGTCGCGCCTGGCGGCGGCTGCGGAATAAGGGGCAGGGGACAACGATGTCGGAGTTTATGACGACCTACGGCTGGCCGTTCCTCTGGATGGCGTTCCAGAGCGTGCTGCTGATGGTGGTGCTCCTCGTGATCATCGCCTACATCCTCTATGCCGACCGCAAGATCTGGGCTGCCGTGCAGATCCGCCGTGGCCCGAACGTGGTTGGCCCCTGGGGGCTTTTCCAGTCCTTTGCCGACCTTCTGAAGTTCGTGCTGAAGGAGCCGGTCATTCCGTCGGGTTCGAACAAGGGCCTTTTCCTGCTGGCGCCGCTGATCACCGTGCTTCTGGCGCTGAGCGCCTGGGCCGTTGTTCCGGTTGCTGATGGCTGGGTGGTTGCCGACATCAATGTGGGCATTCTCTACATTTTCGCCATCTCCTCGCTTGGCGTGTACGGCATCATCATCGGTGGCTGGGCGTCCAACTCGAAGTATCCCTTCCTGTCGGCCCTGCGTTCTGCGGCTCAGATGGTGTCCTATGAAGTGTCCATCGGCCTCGTGATTGTCACAGTGCTGCTCTGTGCCGGCTCGCTGAACCTGTCCGAGATCGTCAACTCCCAGAAGACGGGCCTGGCGACGGCCGTTGGCCTTCCCTGGCTGTCGATCCTGAACTGGTACTGGCTGCCGCTGCTGCCGATGTTCGTGGTGTTCTTCATTTCGGCTCTGGCTGAAACGAACCGCCCTCCGTTCGATCTGGCGGAAGCAGAGTCGGAACTCGTGGCCGGCTTCATGGTGGAATACGGCTCCACCCCGTACATGATGTTCATGCTCGGCGAGTATGTGTCGATTGCGCTGATGTGCGCGATGATGACCATCCTGTTCATGGGTGGCTGGCTGCCGCCGGTGGACGTGGCTCCCTTCACCTGGGTGCCGGGCGTTGTCTGGTTCCTGCTGAAGTCGCTCCTTGTCTTCTTCATGTTCGCCATGGTGAAGGCAATGGTGCCGCGCTACCGCTATGACCAGCTGATGCGTCTGGGCTGGAAGATCTTCCTGCCGCTGTCGCTGATCATGGTTGTGGTTGTCGCCGGCGTTCTGCAGGTGATGGGCTGGGCCCCGTAAGGCCATGGAGATTTCTGTCGCCGGGTTGATTGGGGCAGCCATCGGGTTGTACATCGGCTGGCTCGACTACGGCATCCTGAACGGGTTGCTGTCGGCGATGGTCGAAAAGAACAAGCGCAAGGGCGGCGGATGGGCCGTACGGTTCGAGCCAGCCCTGCGCAAACTGGTTTTCATCCTTCCGGTCACCCTCTTTCCGGTGATCGGGTATCTGGCCGCATTTCAGCTCGTGGGCTGAGCGGCAGGAAGGTTAAGAGGCTCTGGCGATGGGACTTGATCAGGCCATAAAGTCGCTGTTCTTGAAGGAGTTCGTATCGGCGTTCTTTCTCGCCATGCGCTACTTCTTCAAGCCGAAGCCGACTGTGAACTACCCCTTCGAGAAGGGGCCGGTGAGCCCGCGTTTCCGCGGCGAGCATGCCCTGCGGCGCTATCCCAACGGGGAAGAGCGCTGCATCGCCTGCAAGCTGTGTGAAGCCATCTGCCCGGCGCAGGCAATCACCATCGAAGCTGGCCCGCGCCGCAACGATGGTACCCGCCGCACCACCCGTTATGACATTGACATGGTCAAGTGCATCTACTGCGGCTTCTGCCAGGAAGCCTGCCCGGTGGATGCAATCGTCGAGGGCCCGAACTTCGAGTTCGCCACCGAGACGCGCGAAGAGCTTTACTACTCCAAGGAAAAGCTGCTCGCGAATGGCGACCGGTGGGAGCGGGAAATCGCTCGCAACATCGCAATGGATGCGCCCTACCGCTGAGGCGGCAGGCAATGAAACAAGATGCCTGGCCGCCGCCTGAGGCGGGCAGGGCAGGTGACCCGGCCAACCGGCGGGGTTGCGCTATTGAGCCAAAGGCAAGAGCCCGAGACATGCAGGTCCTGACATGATCCTGAAAGCCCTCTTCTTCTATCTGTTTGCCGGAGTGACCGTGGCATCTGCCTTCATGGTCATCTCGTCGCGCAATCCGGTGCACTCGGTGCTGTTCCTCATTCTGGCCTTCGTCAATTCGGCTGGTCTGTTCATCCTTCTGGGGGCCGAGTATCTCGCCATGCTGCTGATCGTCGTGTACGTCGGCGCGGTGGCGGTGCTGTTCCTCTTCGTGGTGATGATGCTGGACGTTGACTTCGTCGAGCTGCGGCAGGGCTTCCTCCAGTATATGCCGGTGGGCGCACTGGTCGGTTTGATCCTGCTGGTCGAGCTGCTGATGGGCGTTGGCGCCTGGGTGATCGCGCCTGAGCTGCTGGGCCATGGGTCACAGCCGATCCCGGCGCTGGATCAGGTGTCCAACATCGAGGCCATCGGCCAGGTGCTCTACACCAAGTACATCTTCTTCTTCCAGGTTGCCGGGCTTGTGCTGCTGGTTGCGATGATCGGGGCCATCGTCCTGACGCTGCGCCACCGTGAGGGCATCAAGCGCCAGAGCGTTCCGGCTCAGGTTGCGCGCAACAAGGCCTCGGCCATCGAGATCCGCAAGGTCGAGCCGGGCAAGGGCATTTGACGCGGGAAACCGCGGTTTTAAACCCGGGCAGGGGCATCTGATGCTCTTCTGCCCGGATCGGGGTAAACGAGGGAGCACTGCGAGGCGCCCATGGAAATCGGTCTGTCGCACTATCTGTCGGTCGCGGCCATCCTGTTCACGATCGGGATCTTCGGGATCTTTCTGAACAGGAAAAACGTGATTGTCATCCTGATGTCGGTGGAGCTTCTGCTCCTCGCCGTCAACATCAACTTTGTCGCCTTCTCCACGCACCTGGGCGATCTCATGGGCCAGATTTTCACCATGCTGGTTCTAACCGTGGCGGCCGCCGAGGCTGCCATCGGCCTCGCCATTCTGGTCGTGTTCCACCGCAACCGCGGCTCCATTGCCGTGGAAGACATCAATGCGATGAAGGGGTAACGGACGGATGTTGTATTCAGCGATCGTCTTCCTGCCCCTGATCGGCTTCCTGATTGCCGGTCTCTTCGGGCGTGTGATCGGGCATACTGCAAGCGAGTATATCACCAGCGGTCTGGTGATCACCTCTGCCGTGTTGTCCTGGATTGCCTTCTTCACCATCGGCTACGGCGAAACGGCGCTTGTCGAGATCGAGGTCCTGCGCTGGATCTCCTCTGGCGCGCTCAATGTCGCCTGGTCGCTGCGCATCGACACGCTCACCGTGGTGATGCTGGTGGTGGTGAACACGGTTTCGGCTCTCGTGCATGTCTATTCCATCGGCTACATGCACCACGATCCGCACCGCTCGCGGTTCTTTGCCTATCTGTCGCTCTTCACCTTCGCCATGCTGTCGCTGGTGACGTCGAATAACCTGCTTCAGATGTTCTTCGGCTGGGAAGGCGTGGGCGTGGCCTCGTACCTGCTCATCGGTTTCTGGTACAAGAAGCCGTCGGCCAACGCAGCTGCCATGAAGGCCTTCGTCGTCAACCGCGTGGGTGACTTCGGCTTTGCGCTCGGTATCTTCGGCATCTTCATGATGTTCGGCACCATCAACCTGCCGGAAATCTTCGCCAATGCCCAGTCCGTCGTTGGCGGCCACGGGGCAGAGGGCGCTGAGCACGGAGCGGCGGTCCTGAACTTCCTCGGGCACCCGCTGGATGCGCATACGGCAATGACGGTTGTCTGCCTGCTGCTGTTCATGGGCGCCATGGGCAAGTCGGCGCAGTTCCTGCTGCACACCTGGCTGCCGGACGCGATGGAAGGCCCGACCCCGGTGTCGGCGCTCATTCACGCGGCCACGATGGTGACCGCCGGTGTCTTCATGGTCGCCCGTCTGTCGCCCCTGTTCGAGCTGTCCCATACGGCGCTGACGGTTGTCACCTTCTTCGGTGCCACGACCGCCTTCTTTGCCGCGACGGTCGGCCTCGTGCAGAACGACATCAAGCGCGTGATCGCCTATTCGACCTGTTCGCAGCTTGGCTACATGTTCGTGGCGCTCGGCGTCGGGGCCTACTCGATTGCGGTGTTCCACCTGTTTACGCACGCCTTCTTCAAGGCGCTTCTGTTCCTCTGCGCCGGTTCGGTCATCCATGCCGTGTCGGACGAGCAGGACATGCGCAAGATGGGCGGCCTGCGCAAGCATATCCCGTTCACCTACTGGACCATGTTCATCGGCACGCTCGCCCTCACGGGTGTCGGCATTCCACTCACGCACATTGGTCTGGCCGGCTTCCTGTCCAAGGATCTGGTGATTGAGGCCGCTTATGCCGCTTCGTCCGGTGAGCATGCCAATGCGTTCGCGCTCTATGGCTTCTGGATGACCGTTGCGGCCGCAGGCCTGACGTCCTTCTACTCCTGGCGTCTGACGTTCATGACTTTCCACGGCAAGCCGCGTGCGCCTGTGGATGTCATGAAGCATGTCCACGAGTCGCCGATGGTGATGCTGGCTCCGCTCTTCATTCTGTCGATCGGTGCGGTCCTGGCGGGCATGGTGTTCTTCAGCCAGTTTGCTGGCGAAGCCTACGACGCCTTCTGGAAGGGCGCGCTGTTCACCGGTGCCGAGAACCACATCCTGCACGCCATCCATGAGGTGCCGAAGTGGGTCAAGGTTTCGCCCTTCGTCATGATGGTGCTTGGCCTTACGACCGCCTGGTACTTCTACATCCGCTCGCCCGAGACGCCCAAGCGCCTGGCTGCCGAGCATGAGGGGCTCTACAAGTTCCTGCTCAACAAGTGGTACTTCGACGAGCTCTACAACTTCATCTTCGTGCGTCCGGCCATGTGGATCGGCCGCCAGCTCTGGAAGAAGGGTGATGGCAAGATCATCGATGGCTACGGCCCCGATGGCGTTGCAGCCCGCGTCCAGAATGTCACATCCTGGGTCGTGCGCCTGCAGACCGGGTATCTCTACCACTATGCTTTTGCGATGCTGATCGGTGTGGCGGCGCTCGTCACCTGGTCGATGTTCACCGGCGTTTCGACCGGCGGGGAGCGCACTGATGATCGATTGGCCGATCCTGACACTGACCACATTCCTGCCGCTGGCAGGTGTGCTGGCCATTCTCCTGGTGCCGGGAGATGATGACGGGGCAAAGCGTAACATCCGTATGGTTGCGCTGGTCACCACCATCTTCACCTTCATCCTGTCGCTGTTCATCTGGGGCGCCTTCGACTACGCCAACCCGGGCTTCCAGCTTGTCGAGAGCAAGGAATGGCTGGGCGGCAACATCGGCTACCGCATGGGCGTCGATGGCATCTCGATGCTCTTCGTCATCCTGACGACGTTCCTCATGCCCTTCTGCATCCTAGCCTCCTGGGAGAGCGTGCAGAAGCGTGTGAAGGAGTACATGATCGCTTTCCTCATTCTGGAAACGATGATGATCGGCGTGTTCTGCGCGCTGGATCTGGTGCTCTTCTACGTCTTCTTCGAGGCGAGCCTGCTGCCGATGTTCCTCATCATCGGCGTGTGGGGCGGCAAGCGCCGCGTCTATGCCAGCTACAAGTTCTTCCTCTACACGCTGCTCGGCTCCGTCCTGATGCTGGTGGCCATCATGTCCATGTACTGGACGGCTGGCACCACCGACATTGCCGCTCTGATGCGCCATCCCTTTGCGGAGAATGCGCAGACGTGGCTATGGCTTGCCTTCTTCGCCAGCTTCGCGGTGAAGATGCCGATGTGGCCGGTGCACACCTGGCTGCCGGACGCCCACGTGGAAGCGCCGACCGCCGGTTCGGTGATCCTGGCCGGCGTGCTGCTGAAGATGGGTGGCTACGGCTTCCTGCGCTTCTCGCTGCCGATGTTCCCGCTGGCGAGCGAAATGTTTGCGCCGATGGTGTTCACTCTCTCCGTCGTTGCCATCATCTACACCTCGCTGGTGGCTCTGGCGCAGGAAGACATCAAAAAGCTCATCGCCTATTCGTCCGTCGCTCACATGGGCTACGTCACCATGGGCATCTTCGCGATGAACATGCAGGGCCTCCAGGGCGCGATCTTCCAGATGCTGTCGCATGGTATTGTCTCCGGCGCGCTCTTCCTCTGCGTCGGCGTGATCTATGACCGTATGCACACCCGCGAGATTTCGGCCTATGGCGGCCTTGTCAACCGGATGCCGGTCTATGCGGTAATCTTCCTGATCCTGACCATGGCCAATGTGGGCCTGCCGGGTACCAGTGGCTTCGTCGGTGAAATCCTGACACTGATGGGTGCCTTTGAGGCGAACACCTGGGTTGCCTTCTTCGCAGCCACCGGCGTGATCCTCTCGGCGACTTATGCGCTCTATCTCTACCGCCGCGTCGTCTTTGGCGCGCTGGACAAGGAGAGCCTGAAGTCGATCCTGGATCTGGACCTCCGCGAGAAGGTGCTTCTTGTGCCGCTCGTCGTTCTGACCATCTTCTTCGGCTTCTATCCGTCGCCGATCATTGATGTCACGACGGCCTCGGTCGAAGCCCTGATCACCAATTATAATGCTGCCATTGAGGCGGCTGGCCCGGCGCTGGTGGAACATGTTCCCGCTGCTGCCGCCGCCAGCCACTGATCCCGACTGGACGAAAGACGCGCGCAATGTCTGAAACCACTCAATTGCCCGACCTTCTGCCCGTACTGCCGGAGATCTTCCTCTCTGCGGGTGCTCTCGTGCTGCTGATGATTGGCGCCTTTGGCGGCAAGAAGATCAGCTTCCTCGTCAACGGCATGGCAATGGGTCTTGTCGCAGCGGCAGCGCTCTTTGTGCTGCCCTACGGCGCCCAGCTCGGGACGACCTTCAACGGCGCTTTCATTCTGGATGGCTTTGCCTTCTACATGAAGCAGCTGGTGCTGATCGGCTCGTTCTTCGCCATCGCCATGTCCTGGGCCTATGCCAAGAGCCAGTCGTTCGACCGGTTCGAGTATCCGGTGCTGATCCTGCTGGCCACTGTCGGCATGATGCTGATGCTCTCGGCTAATGATATGATCGCCCTCTACCTCGGCCTCGAACTGCAGAGCCTTGCGCTCTACGTGGTCGCTGCGATCAACCGTGATTCCGTGCGCTCCACGGAGGCAGGCCTCAAGTACTTCGTGCTGGGTGCCCTGTCCTCGGGCATGCTGCTCTATGGCATCTCGCTGGTCTACGGCTTCACCGGCCAGGTCGGCTTCCCCGAGATCGCAGCGGTGCTGACGAAGGAGGGGCTTCCGCCGGTCTGGTGTTTGGTCTCGTGTTCATGCTCGCGGGCCTTGCCTTCAAGATTTCCGCCGTGCCGTTCCACATGTGGACGCCGGATGTCTATGAGGGCGCGCCGACGCCGGTCACCGCCTTCTTTGCAGCTGCTCCGAAGGTGGCAGCCATGGGCCTTCTGGTTCGTGTCGTCATCGACGTGTTCCAGCCGGTTGCGCATGACTGGCAGCAGATCGTGGTCTTTGTCTCCATCGCCTCCATGGTGCTGGGTGCCTTTGCCGCGATTGGCCAGACCAACATCAAGCGCCTGATGGCCTATTCCTCCATTGGCCACATGGGCTATGCGCTGGTTGGTCTTGCCTCCGGCACGGAAGAGGGCGTGATGGGCGTCATCGTCTACATGACAGCCTATCTGGTGATGACCCTCGGCGCCTTCGCCTGCATCCTCTCCATGCGCCGCAAGTCGGGCATGGTCGAAGAGATCAGCGAACTGTCCGGCCTGTGGAAGTCCAACCTGCCGATGGCAATCCTGCTGGCCTGCATCATGTGGTCGCTGGCCGGTCTGCCGCCGTTCATCGGCTTCTTCGCCAAGTGGTATGTGTTCTCCGCAGCCGTCGAGGCGGGGCTCTATCCGCTGGCGATCATCGGTGTGGTCGCTTCGGTCGTTGGTGCCTACTATTATCTGCGTGTCATCAAGGTGATGTTCTTTGATGAGCCTGCAGAGAAGTTCGAGCCGATGCCGGTGGAACTGCGGGTCGTGCTGGGCCTGTCCAGCATTGGCGTGCTGTTCTTCTTCGCCGGAGCTTCCAGCTTTGTGCCGGTGGCTACGGCTGCGGCCAAGAGCCTGTTCTGAGCCGCATGAGCGAGACATTGCAAGATTTTGGCCCGGTGCCTTGCGCACCGGGCTTCCGTTTTGAAAGGCACTCTGCGCTGGAGTCCACCAATACCCGCGCCATGGAACTGGGGCGGGCAGGGGAAGCTGGTGGTCTTTGGGTGCTGGCTGATGTTCAGACTGGCGGACGCGGGCGCCGCGGGCGTGCCTGGATGTCGCCGAAGGGCAATCTCTTTGCCACGGTGCTTCTGATTGATCCGGGTCCGCGCGACCGGCTGGGTGAGCTGCCGATGGTGGCTGCGGTTGCCCTTGCAGAGGCGGTGGACCGGGCGGTTGGCTCCATAGGTCTTGCAAGGCTCAAATGGCCAAACGACCTTCTGGTGGATGGAGGCAAGCTCTCAGGCATCCTGCTGGAAGCCCAACCGTTGAGCGGCGGCCGTACCGGGGTCGTCTGCGGTTTTGGGGTCAATGTCGCGGCGCATCCGGCGATTGAAGCCTATGCCACGACGGACCTGACAGCTCTCGGCTTCCGTGTATCTGCGGAACTGATGTTCGAGCGGCTGGCGGAACAGTTTGCCCTCTGGCTCGGTCACTGGCAGCGCGATGGCTTCGAGCCTGTGCGTGAGGCCTGGATGAAACGGGCGTTGCGGCTGGGCGAGAAGATTGCCGTTCGAATGGGCGAAGAGCTGATAGAAGGACGCTTTGCCGAAATCGACGAGCGCGGCCAGATGGTGCTGGTGCTTGACAACGGCAGCAAAAAGACAATTTCGGCCGGAGATGTTTTCTTCGGAACCAATGGTTGACCGCACCGCAAAACCGGGCGGACGTGAATATGCAAGGAGCACACCGTATGGCGGATGCCAACGAAGTCGTCTTCCTGCCGCTTGGCGGCGTTGGCGAAATCGGAATGAACCTGGGCCTTTATGGCTACGGCCCGGACGGCGACCGCACGTGGCTGATCGTGGATTGCGGCGTCACTTTTGCAGGCCCTGACCTGCCGGGCATCGATCTGGTTCTGCCGGACATCCGCTTCCTGGAGAGCGAACGGAACCGGATCGCCGGAATGGTGATCACCCATGCGCATGAAGATCACTACGGCGGCATCATGCACCTGTGGCCCTATCTGAGGGTTCCGGTCTATGCCACTGCATTTACTGCAGGTTTGCTGGAAGCCAAGATCGAGAGCGAGCCGGGTGCGGAAGAAGTGCCGGTCACTGTCGTCAAGCAGGGCGACAGGCTGAAGATAGGTGCCTTCGACGTCGAGCTCGTCGCCATGTCCCACTCCATCCCCGAGCCTTGCGCGCTTGCGCTGCGCTTCCCGGAAGGCATGGTGGTGCATACCGGTGACTGGAAGATCGACCGGACACCGGGCATCGGCAAGCCGATTGATCTCGACCGTCTGGCCGAACTTGGCCGGGAAGGGGTTACAGCCCTCGTGTGCGACAGCACCAACGCTTACAGGGAAGGCTTCAGCCCCTCTGAAGGTGATGTCGCCGGCGAACTGACCAAGATCATGAAGCGGGCGAAGCATCGCGTCGCCGTGACCACTTTCTCGTCCAACGTTGCCCGCATCCGTGCCATTGCCGAAGCGGCTGCCGCCGCAGAGCGCAACCTTGTCGTCGTCGGCCGCTCCATGCGCCGGGTGATCGAGGTGGCTGGCGAGCTTGGCTATCTGGACCACCTGCCACCATTCCTTGATGAGGACAGCTACGGCTTCCTGCCACGCGAGAAGACGGTGCTGCTTTGCACCGGTTCGCAGGGCGAGGTTCGTGCCGCTCTTGCCCGCATTGCGGCGGGAGAGCACCGCAATATTGCCCTGTCGAAGGGCGATGTGGTGATCTTCTCCGCCCGCACCATTCCGGGCAACGAGAAGGAAGTTGGCGCCATCGTCAACAATCTGGCGAAGTCCGGGGTTGAGATCGTCACAGACAGGGATGGGCTTGTGCACGTCTCCGGCCATCCCCGGCAGGGAGAATTGGCGGAGCTTTACAAGCTGCTTCAGCCAAAGGTGGTGGTTCCCGTTCACGGCGAACCGTTCCATCTTGCAGCCCATGGCGAGTTTGCCCGCTCGCAGAAGATCAAGTCGGTTGTGGTGGCCGGAAACGGCGACATCATCCGCCTGGCGCCGGGGCGTGCCGAAGTCATCGATGAAGCGCCGTTCGGCATCACGGTGGTGGATGGCAGGATCATGGGGGACCCGGAGGAGACGGGCGTGAAGGAGCGGCGCAAGCTGGCCTTTGCCGGAGCTCTTGTGGTGTCGCTGGTGATCAACAAGACCGGCGATCTTCTGGATGATCCCGCCGTCGCGCTCTTCGGCATTCCCGAAATGGATGATGAAGGCGACGAGATGGAGGAGATCGTCATCAAGGCCGTGCATGGCGCCTTCGGCAGCATTCCGAAGGCCCGCCGCAAGGACCCTGATCTGGTGAGTGAAGCAGTGCGCCGCTCCGTGCGTTCCAGCGTCAACGACGTCTGGGGCAAGAAGACGCTCTGCAAGGTGCTTGTCTCCCGCGTATGATAGCGGATGCGGGCCCTTGGGAGAGGGCCCGCTGATACACGCTGGCGTGTGGCGGGCTGTGAGAGAACATGCCCGCCGGGCGAAGGAGGAAAGATGATCGGACGCTTGAACCACGTGGCCATTGCCGTCAGTGACATTGACGCTGCCACTGCAGTCTACCGCGACACGCTGGGGGCGGATGTCTCGGCCAAAGTGCCGCAGCCGGATCATGGCGTGTCGACAGTCTTCATCAATCTGCCCAACACCAAGATCGAGCTGCTGGAGCCGCTCGGCGAAAACTCTCCCATCCTGAAGTTTCTCGAAAAGAACCCGTCCGGCGGCATTCATCATGTCTGCTATGAGGTGGATGACATTCTGGCCGCGCGCGATCAGCTCCTGGCCAAGGGCGCCCGCGTACTGGGCGATGGCGAGCCGAAGATTGGTGCCCATGGCAAGCCGGTGCTGTTTCTCCACCCGAAGGATTTTCTCGGCACCCTGACCGAACTCGAACAAGCCTGAAGGACCTGTGATGTCGATTACCTACGGCCTTGCTGTCTATTTCATGATGTGGTGGATCCTCCTCTTCGCCGCGCTGCCGTTCGGGGTGCGCACGCAGGCGGAGGAGGGGAGGTTGTTCCCGGTACCGTGGAAAGCGCCCCGGCGCGCCACCGCATGTGGCGGGTGGTCATGTGGAACACCGTGGTAACGACCATCGTCTTTGCCGCTTTCGTCTGGCTGCGCCAGTCGGGCCTCACGCTGGATGATATTCCGCTGCCGGGTCCGCGGTAAGGACGTTTTCCTGCCGGGTTTTTCAATCTGACGTAGCGTCCGGAATCTCTTGGAGAGAGGTCTTGAAATTCCGGTGAAACAGGATGATGTGCCGGTTTAAGTGATTGGCATGACGTCAGTTTTGCGCCCCGATTTGCTGATTGGCGCGAAAGCCGGTTTCAAGGCCAGGTACCTGTTGGCTTCCGTCCGGATATTCCGATCACAGACTTCGCTGCACCGGGCACAGATCGTCCCCGGTGCAGCGGGACTGATGCGGACTGATGTGGCCCGCAGCCTGCCGCGTCAGTGGTTGTGACGCGGCGGTGTGGCGGCGAGGCCCCGGAAAGTTTCGGCGTCGCGGATGGTGGCGCCATCGGCGAGCTGGGTGACCGTTTCGCGGTAGATCTTTTGCCAGGGCGTGGCTGAAGGCGGTACCGGCGGGATGCCTTCAGCCTTACGGCGCTCGATTTCCGCTTCGTCCACCAGCATGTCACAGCGGCCGGTGTTGAAGTCGATGCGGATCGTATCGCCGCTGCGCAGAAAGGCGAGACCACCGCCCGCGGCGCTTTCGGGCGAAGCGTTGAGGATCGACGGGCTGTCGGCGGTGCCGGACTGGCGGCCATCGCCAATGGTCGGCAGGCTGGTGATGCCGCGCTTCAGCAGATGATCGGGCGGCTGCATGTTGACCACTTCCGCCGACCCCGGCCAGCCCAGCGGACCTGCGCCCCGGATTGCCAGGATGGTGCGCTCGTCGATGCCGAGCGTGGGATCGTTGATGCGCGCGTGGTAATCCTCCGAACCGTCAAAGACCACGGCCTTGCCTTCATAGATGCCTTCGCGGCCGGGCTCGCTGAGATAGCGCTTGCGGAAGTCCTCCGAGACGACGCTCATCTTCATGATGGCGAAGTCGAAGAGATTGCCCTTGAGCACGAGGAACCCGGCGCGCTCCTTCATCGGTGCGCTGTAGGGGTGGATGACCTCGCGGTCGGTGGCCTCGCAGCCTTCAAGGTTCTCGCCCATGCTGCGGCCCGTAACGGTGAGGCAGCCGGTGTCGAGTTTGCCTGCCTGCATCAGTTCCCACATGATGGCCGGAACGCCGCCCGCCCGGTGGAAACGCTCGCCGAGATAGGCGCCGGCGGGCTGAACATTGGCCAGAAGCGGAATGTCATAGCCATGCAGCTGCCAGTCTTCGGGCCTGAGATCAACGCCTGCATGCTTGGCCATGGCCATCAGGTGCGGCTGGGCGTTGGTGGAGCCGCCGAGGGCGGAGTTCACCCGCACGGCATTGAGGAAGGCTTCACGTGTCAGGATCTTGGAGGGGCGCATATCCTCCAGAACCAGTTCCACAGCCCGGCGTCCGGTGCGGTAGGCCATCTGGCCGCGCTCCCGGTAAGCGGCGGGAATGGCGGCGCAGCCGGTCAGCGACATGCCAAGCGCTTCGGCCATGGAATTCATGGTCAGCGCCGTGCCCATTGTGTTGCAATGGCCAATGGAAGGGGCGCTGCTCAGCGCCGCCTCCAGAAACTGCTCGCGGGTGATTTCGCCCGCGCCATATTTGCGCCGGGAGCGCCAGATGACGGTGCCTGAGCCCACCAGCTCCCCGTCATGCCAGCCATCCAGCATCGGCCCGCCGGACAGGACAATGGCTGGAATATCCACGGTGGATGCGGCCATCAGCGCTGAGGGCGTGGTCTTGTCGCAACCGGTGGTCAACACCACCCCGTCCAGGGGATAGCCGTAGAGGATTTCCACCAGCCCCAGATAGGCAAGGTTCCGGTCCAGTGCCGCAGTCGGGCGCTTGCAGTTCTCGAACAGCGGATGGGTCGGAAACTCGATGGGAATGCCGCCAGCATCCCGGATACCATCGCGAACGCGCTTGGCCAGCTCCATGTGATGGCGGTTGCAGGGGTTGAGGTCGCTGCCGGACTGGGCAATGCCGATGATGGGCTTGCCCGAGCGCAGCTCTTCCGGCGTCGTTCCATAATTCATGAAACGCTCCAGATAGAGTGCTGTCAGGTCGAGGTGGTCCGGGTTGTCGAACCAGTCCTGCGAGCGCAGCCGTCGGGCGGGCTTGCTGTCACCGCTCATGCGATGCTGCCTCCCAGCTCATCCTCGATGTGGACGCGGATGATTTCGTCGAAGGACGTCTCGGCGGTGAAGCCAAGTGCCGTGGCTCGGGTCGCCTCGAAGCCGGGTGCCCAGCCGGAGACCATGCGGATGATCATTTCATCCGGTTCGCGGCGGATCAGCTTAACGGCCTTCTCACCGGCAATGCGGTTTAGAGCCTCGATCTGCTCGCCCACCGTGGCGCTGACGCCGGGCATGGACAGATTGCGGCGCGGGCCGACGAGGCCGGTGTCGATGGTGGCGCCATGCAGCAGGAAGCCAACGGCAGAGCGGGGCGAGGCGTGCCAGTGGCGGATGTCCTCCGGCACGGGCAGCACGGCTTCCAGGCCGATGAGCGGCTCACGCAGGATGTTGGAGAAGAAGCCGGAGGCGGCCTTGTTCGGCTTGCCGGGGCGGATGCAGATCGTCGGCAGGCGGATGCCTACACCATCGAAGAAGCCGCGGCGGGAATAGTCCGACAGCAGCAGCTCGCAGATGGCCTTTTGCGTGCCGTAGCTTGTCAGCGGCGTGGTGTGGAAGTCGTCGGAGATGGGATAGGGCAGGGGCGCACCAAAGACGGCGACTGACGAGGTGAAGACCATGCGCGGGAAGTATCCGTCTACCCCGTGGGCGAGGCGGACGGCGTCGAAGAGATAGCGCGTGCCGTCAAGGTTGATGCGGTAGCCCTTGTCGAAATCAAGCTCGGCTTCCCCCGAGACGATCGCGGCAAGATGGAAAATCACGTCCGGGCGGCCCGCAATCAGCCGCTCCGAGGTGCCGGGCACGGAGAGGTCTGCCGTCTCCAGCGTTGCTTGACCGGAAAAGCCGGCGGGAGTGGAGGGCTCGACAACATCGGCCAGCGTCATCCGGTTCACAGTCTTGCCGCCCAGCTGGCCATCCTTTGCCAGACGTTCGGCCAGCTTGCGGCCCACCATTCCAGCTGCACCAATGATCAGAACATGCATGTGCTCTCTCCTCCAGATTCTCCACTGCAGCCCCTTTTGGCGCTGCCTTTCCTCCATCCGCAATGCTGCCGGACCGGTGCTCGGCAGGGTGCGGAAACCATTTGTAAGGTTGTCTGATAACCTTATATGATGGATTTGAAAACAGCCAGAGTGATTGTCCGCACAGGGCGCCAGTGGCGGAGGCCTGCACAACGGCTTGTGCTGCATACGGGACCGGAAGAATGATGGATGTGATGGATCTTCCCGAGGGAACAGATCAGCCTGAGGCAGGGCATACAGGCGTTGCGGCGAAGCTGGCGGCGGCGCTTGGCGCAGACATGGTGCTGACAGGTGCTGATGTGGCCCGCTACTGCCGGGACTGGCACGGAGATGTGGAAACCGGTGCCGTTGCCGTGCTGCGGCCACGCTCCACGCAGGAGGTGGCGCAGGCGGTCAAGGCTGCTGCAGCGCTTGGGCTTTCCATCGTGCCTCAAGGCGGGAACACCGGACTGGTGCTTGGGGCAACGCCGGATGATCCTGCTGGTCAGGTGGTGCTGAGCCTTGAGCGGATGACCGCCATCCGCCGTCTCGATGCGGATGATTTTTCTGCCGTGGTCGAGGCTGGAGCGGTGCTGTCGGAGTTCAAGGACAAGGTGGCGGAAGCGGGACTGTTCTTCCCGCTGGCGCTGGGGGCGCAGGGCTCCTGCCGCATTGGCGGAAATGTTGCCACCAATGCCGGCGGTATCAACGTGCTGCGTTATGGAATGATGCGGGAACTGGTTCTGGGGCTAGAGGTGGTGCTGCCGGGCGGGAGCATTTTCGACGGCCTCTCCGCCCTTCGCAAGGACAACCGGGGCATCGACCTGAAACAGCTTTTCATCGGGGCAGAAGGCACGCTCGGCATTGTCACCGCCGTGGCGGTGAAGCTCTTGCCGCAGCCGGAGCAGGTGGCCACCGCTTTGCTGGGGTTGAATGCGCTTGACGATGCCATCCGCCTCTACCGCCGCGCAAGGCGTGACTGCTGTGACCTGATGTCGGCCTTTGAGTTCATGCCTCCGCTGGCTTTCACCCTGGCGCAGGAGGCCATCCCGGACCTGCCCATGCCCATGGCGGCTGACTATCCGGCCTATGTGCTCATGGAAATTTCCGGGTCGGGCCTTGTCGATGTGGACGATCTGATGAGCCGCTTTCTTGAAGGGGTTATGGGAGATGGGCTTGTGGTGGACGGGGTGGTTGCCGCTTCGCAGGCGCAGGCCCGCAATCTCTGGCTTTTCCGCGAGGGCATGAACGAGGGGCAGGCGAAGCGCGGGCGGCATCTGCGCACGGATGTGTCCGTGCCCCTATCACACGTGCCGGATTTCGTGCGCGAGGCGGAAGCCGCCATCCATGCGGCGCTGCCCGATTGCACCTGCGTTTCCTATGGACACGTGGGGGATGGCAACGTGCATCTCAACGTGCTGCCGCCAACCGGGCTCTCAAGGGAAGAGGCGGATACACGGATCTATCAAGCCAAGAGCGTGCTCAACGCCGTTCTGGATGGCTTTGGCGGCTCGATCAGCGCCGAACACGGGATCGGCCGGCTGAAGAAGCCCGATTTCGAGGCGCGCCTCCAGCCTGAGCGCCGTCAGCTTCTGACTTCCATCAAGGCGGCAATCGATCCGCAGGGCATCATGAATCCCGGCTGCCAATTGAACTTGGCCGGAGTTTCGGGGTAAAGGCGCTGATCCGTCAGAATGTGGGGTAAGGAATGGCAATCGGCATGGAACAGATCCGGCGCAGCGAACATCTTCCGGCACGTATTGCGGCCCAGATCGCCCGTGACATCAGCGAAGGACGCATGAAGCCCGGTGACCGCCTGCCGACGGAACATGCCCTTGCCAAGACACTTGGTGTCAGCCGCACTGTGGTGCGCGAGGCCATTGCCCAGTTGCGCAACGAGGGGCTTGTGGAGACCCGGCAGGGCGTTGGCGCCTTCGTGACGGAGCCGCAGGCGCGGCCCATCCGCATTGCCCAGAATGATCTTGACGACCGGGAGAGCTTCCGCGACCTGTTCCAGTTGCGCCTGCCGCTGGAAATCGAGGCAGCCGGTCTTGCCGCGCTCCATCATACGGCTGAGGATCTTGCCCGGCTGGACGAGGCGCTGGCACAGATGACCGGGGCGGAGAAGTGGACGGAGCAGGGGATCGTAGCCGATCTTGCTTTTCACCGGGCCGTCGCCGATGCCACGGGCAATGCCTATTTCGGCATGTTCATCGGCTTTATCGCCGAGCGTATCAGCCTCGCCATCAATGCCGCACGGGCCAGTGCGGTGCTGGAAGAAATCGTCGAAGTCACCATCGCCGAGCATGTGGCCGTGCGTGATGCCATTGCCAGCCGGGATGCCTTGGCGGCGCGTGCTGCCATGCGCCACCATCTGACGGGTGCTGCAAGCCGTATCGCACTCAACCTCGAGATTTATTGAGGCGCTACCTGCGCAGGCCTGCAGGTTCTTTGTGCATCTTAGCTGTAGTTGCACACAGGCGGTACCACAGGCTGGACAAGCCCGGCATCATGTTGCTAAGAAACATAAATGTGATTGTCTGACATCCAGACAATCCGGCAAGAGTCCGCGAGGCTCCGGCGCGTGGAGGCGCCGCTTTGCCGGACGGGGACTTTGGGAGGA
This sequence comes from Pannonibacter phragmitetus, assembly GCF_050510895.1. Lineage (GTDB taxonomy): Bacteria > Pseudomonadota > Alphaproteobacteria > Rhizobiales > Stappiaceae > Pannonibacter > Pannonibacter phragmitetus_B. Next base: position 1,476,851 of record NZ_JBNINT010000001.1, read on the forward strand.
GGGCACTGGTGGCCGGTCAAGCTGTTACTGTATCTGCGATTCTGCCTGTCGATGCGCAGGAGGCCGTGCTTGTTGGCCGCGTCTGGTCGAAGGCGGAAGACGGGCCTTGCCCCGTGCTGATCCGTGACGGGCGGGTGCTCAACCTGACTGGCATTGCCGCGACGGTCTCTTCACTGCTCGAAATGCCGGACATTGCGGCAAAGCTGAAGCAGGCATCAGGCTTGCCGGACATGGGGCCGCTGGATGCGTTTCTGGATGGCTCCGCCGGCCAGTTGCTAGCACCCGTCGACCTGCAATCCGTCAAGGCGGCCGGTGTTACCTTTGCCGACAGCATGCTGGAGCGGGTGATCGAGGAGCAGGCCAAGGGTGACAGCTCCCGCGCGCTGGATATCCGCGAGCGGCTGGCCCCGGTGCTCGGCGGCAGCCTGCGCGGCGTCAAGGCCGGGTCCGAAGAGGCCAGCAAGGTCAAGGCGCTGCTGCAGGACATGGGCCTCTGGTCCCAATACCTGGAAGTGGGCATTGGCCCGGATGCGGAGATCTTCACCAAGGCTCAGCCCATGTCATCGGTCGGCTGCGGTGCAAAGGCTGGCATCCATCCCATATCCGAGTGGAACAATCCTGAGCCGGAAGTGGTTCTGGCGGTTCGCTCGGATGGCGTGATCCTCGGCGCTACCCTTGGCAATGACGTGAACCTGCGTGATGTGGAGGGGCGCTCAGCGCTGCTGCTGGGCAAGGCCAAGGACAACAACGCCTCCTGCGCCATTGGCCCCTTCATCCGCCTGTTCGATGAGAGCTTCACCATCGATGACCTGCGGAAGGTGCGGGTGTCGCTGCTGGTGGAGGGCGAGGACGGCTTCGTGATGACGGGCGAAAGCCCGATGGAAGCCATCAGCCGCTCGCCGGAAGAGCTGGTCAGCCAGCTCCGCAACCGCAATCATCAGTATCCCGATGGTGCAGTGCTGTTCCTCGGCACAATGTTTGCCCCCGTGAAGGACCGGCGCGGGGCAGGGCAGGGCTTCACTCACGAAATTGGCGACCGGGTGGAGATCCACACGCCGAAGCTGGGGCGGCTGATCAACTGGATCGACCGCAGCGACGCCTGCCCGGAATGGACCTTCGGCCTGCGTGAGCTCTTCCGCAACCTTGCCCGGCGCGGGCTGGCGGACAAGGTGTGAGGGCATCATGATCGCGACCCTCACCCGCCTCTTCTACCGCGCGCTGGAAGCGGTGCTCGTGTTCCTGCTGGCCTCCATGGCCATCATGGTCTTCGTCAATGTGGTCCTGCGCTATGGCATGAACTCCGGCCTCGTCGTCTCGGAGGAGCTGGCCAGATATTTCTTCGTCTGGCTCACCTTCATCGGTGCGGTCGTGACGTTCCGGGAAAACTCCCATCTCGGCATCGAGACGCTGGTGGTGCATTTCTCCCGGCGCGGACGTCTCATCTGCATGGCGCTGGTCAACATCATCATCATGACCTGCTCGGCCATCTTCTTCTGGGGCACATGGAAGCAGTTTCCCATCAATGCCTCCATGGCCGCTCCCGTCACCGGCATGCCAATGATCTGGGTCTATGGCATCGGCTTCTTTACGGGCGGTGGCATGTTCCTGATCTCGCTGGAGCGCTTCATCCGCATTCTGCTGGGCCGCACCACGGACAGGGAAATCGCCATGTTCGCTGGTGAGCACGTGGATCCTGCCAAGCTGATGGAGCACTGACATGACGCTTCTCGTCTTCATCGGCTCCCTGCTTGGCTCCATGGCCATCGGCGTGCCGGTCGCTTTCGCGCTCATGTTCTGCGGCGTCATCCTCATGTCCTACATGGGCATGTTCAACACGCAGATCGTGTCGCAGAACATGATCTCAGGCGCAGACACCTTCACGCTGCTGGCCATTCCCTTCTTCATTCTGGCTGGTGAACTGATGAACTCCGGCGGCCTGTCCCGCCGCATCATCGACTTTGCGCTGGCATGGGCCGGACATATCCGGGGCGGCCTCGGCTTCGTGGCCATCGTGGCGGCGATCATCATGGCCAGCCTGTCCGGTTCGGCTGCGGCCGATACCGCGGCTCTGGCCGCGATCCTGGTGCCGATGATGGCCCGCGCGGGTTATGATGTGCCGCGCTCGGCCGGTCTCATGGCGGCAGGCGGCATCATCGCTCCGGTCATTCCGCCGTCTCTTGCCTTTATCATCTTCGGCGTGGCCGCCAATGTATCGATCACGAAGCTCTTTATGGGCGGCATTGTGCCGGGCATCATGATGGGCGTGGCACTGGCACTGACCTGGACGCTCCTCGTCCGCAAGTCCAAGGTCGAGACACTGCCGCGCCAGCCCATGTCCGTCCGCCTTCTAGCAACGGGCCGTGCCGCCTGGGCCCTGGGCATGCCGGTGATCATCCTCGGCGGCATCCGCATGGGTGTTGTCACGCCAACGGAAGCGGCAGTGATTGCTGCCTTCTATGCGCTGATGGTCGGGCTCTTTGTCTACCGGGAACTTAAGGTCGCGGATCTCTATTTCGTCATCCTGCGGGCGGCAAAAACGACTTCGATCGTGATGTTCCTTGTCGCTGCGGCACTGGTATCGGCGTGGCTGATCACGGCGGCCAACATTCCGGCCGAGATCACCCGCTATATTGCCCCGCTGATCGAGCAGCCCAAGCTGCTGATGCTGGCGATGATGCTGCTGGTGCTGGTTGTCGGTACGGCGCTGGATCTGGCACCTACCATTCTGATCCTGTCGCCGGTGCTCATGCCCATCGTCAAACAGGCAGGCATTGATCCGGTCTATTTTGGCGTTCTCTTCGTCATGAACACGTGTATCGGCCTCATCACGCCGCCTGTCGGCGTTGTGCTCAACGTGGTCAGCGGCGTGTCCAAGGTGCCGCTGGGCAAGGTGGTGACGGGTGTCATGCCTTTCCTGCTGTCACAGATCGCAGTTCTGCTGCTGCTGATCCTGTTCCCGGAACTGGTGCTGGTGCCTCTGTCCTGGCTGCACTAGGCGCATACGAACCCCCGGCAGGCGGTCAGAGGAGTGGCCATCTGCCTGGAAAACTTGATCAAAAGGGAGGAAGACAATGAAGAAACTACTGCTCGCAACCACAGCCGTGGTATTTGCCGTCTCCGCGTCCGCACCGGCTTTTGCCGAGTTCAACGACAGGAACATGCGCGTTTCCAACGGCATCAATGCGGATCACCCGGTCGGCAACGGCATCAATGCCATGCAAGCCTGCCTTGATGAAAAGTCCGGCGGCAAGCTGAAGCTGACTGCCTTCTGGGGCGGCGCGCTTGGCGGTGACCTTCAGGCAACGCAGGCCCTGCGTGCCGGCGTCCAGGAAGCCGTCGTCACCTCGTCCTCGCCGCTTGCCGGTATCGTTCCGGCGCTTGGCGTGTTTGATCTGCCGTTCCTCTTTGCCAGCAACGAAGAGGCCGATGCCGTGATGGACGGCGAGTTCGGCGAGTTCCTCAATGGCAAGCTGGCCGAAGCCGGTCTCGTCAATCTCGCTTATTGGGAAAACGGCTTCCGCAACCTGTCCAACTCCAGCCGTCCCGTGACCAAGTGGGAGGATCTGGAGGGCATGAAGGTGCGCGTGATGCAGAACAACGTGTTCCTCGACACCTTCCAGAACTTCGGTGCCAATGCCACGCCCATGGCCTTTGGTGAGGTGTTCTCCGCGCTTGAAACCAAGACCATCGACGCGCAGGAAAACCCCTACGTCACGATCGACACCTCGAAGTTCTATGAGGTGCAGGAATACGTCAGCGAGACGCGCCACGCCTATACGCCGTTCCTGTTCCTCTTCTCCAAGCCGATCTTCGACAGCTATACCGCTGATGAACAGGCAGCCTTGAGGGAGTGTGCCATCGTTGGCCGTGATGAGGAGCGCAAGGTGATCCGGGAACTGAACCAGAAGTCTCTGGAGAAGATCCAGGCCGAAGGCATCAAGTTCAACACCCTGAGCCCGGAAGAGCAGAAGCGCATGCTCGAAAAGTCGCAGGTGGTCTACGAGAAGCACAAGGACACCATCGGTGCCGATGTGATCGAGCGGGTTCAGCAGGAACTGGCCAAGATCCGCGGCTGATCCTCAAGGAGAGGCCCTGCCTCTCCTCACTCATCCCCGGACTGCGGTGCCCCATCTGCCGCAGTCCAGCGCAGAGACCCGCAACGGCAACGTTGCGGGTCTTTTCCGTTTGCCTTGGCAGTTACTCCGGAATGGCCGGAAGCACCTGATCGCGCTTCTTGAGCTGCTGTTCGCGGAAGAAGATGAAGAGCCCGGCACCGGTGATGAGGGCCGCACCAAGGATCATGCTTGGCTTGGGCAGATCGCCGAAGAAATACCAGCCAAAGACGACAGCCCACAGCAGCAATGTATATTGCAGTGGCGCCACGGTGGCGGCGTCCGAGATCTTCAGGGCGCGGTTGACCATGATATGCGCGCTCATGGCGACAATGCCGAGCAGGGAGAGCAGAAGCGCATCTTCCATTGAGGCTATGGGCCGCCAGTCGAACGGTGCCATGGCGAGCCCGGCAAGCCCTGCGCCTGCCGTCTGGAAGAAGACCAGCGTCTTGTCCGGCGTGCCGCGCAGGCTGCGGCCTGACAGCATCATGAAGGCAAAGGCAGCCGCGCCAGCGATGGAGAGAATGGCGGGCGGGGTGAACATGGCGCTCGACGGATTGAGCGCGATGATGACGCCGATGAAACCAACCGCAATGGCGCTCCAGCGCCGCCAGCCCACCTTCTCGCCCAGAAGGAAGGGCGAGAGGGCGGCCACATAGATCGGCGCTGCCAGCCAATAGGTCATCACGTCCGCGAGCGGCAGATAGGTGACGGCATAGTAGAAGCAGAAGAGCTCGAAGGTGGAAAAGGCCACGCGGGCCGCTTGCATGCCCGGCCGTTCAGGCTTCAGCAGTGGCCTAAGGCCGGAAGCCAAGAGAAATGGCGCCAGAATGATCAGGGCGGCGATGCTGCGGATCAGCACCACCTGGCCCACGCTGTAGCTGGCAACGAGCCATTTGCCCATTGCGTCGTTGAGCGCAAACAGGAACATGCCGAGCAGCATGATCGCAGGTCCTGCAATACCGCCAAGGCGATGAACAGCCGTGCTCGTGGAAGTCATGATACAAGTCCTTATCGCCGGAAGCTGCCCGCCTGAAGCGGCGGTATTATGCGGTGAGACGCGGGGTCCTTGCGAGGCGGGCATGCCGCCATGGACCGGTCAGTAATTCTGCTAGTCAGAGTGCCATCTGCTGCAAAAAGTGCACGCAAACTCCTGCCATGGTCCACAGATTGCAGACGTTTTGAGCCATGCAACCCTCTGGCAGGTCAGAGTGACTGGAGCAGGCGGGTTGAAATGTCGATGATATCGCGGGAGACCAGCGAGGCTGGCGTGTGCTTGCGGGTCAGCACGCCGAGCTGCATCGGCGGCGGCAGGTCTGGCACGCTGACTTCATGCAAGTCCTGTCCCCAGAAGGCATGATCAAGAATGCGCAAGGGGCAGAAGGCAATCAGGTCCGTCGACCTGTTCAGGGCGGCGAGAAGGAAGGGAGAGCGGCACAGGGTTGGTGGATGGGCAAGGGTGATGTCCTTTGCCGCCAGCCAGTCCAGAGCCGCCCGGTCGGCACTGCCGGGTGCCGGATTGAGCAGCCAGCGTTCCTTTGCGAGTTCCTCCCAGGACACCTGCCGCCCTGCAAACCGGGCAGAGCCGGTGACGGGCGCTATCTGAACCTCGGCAAAGGAATAGAAGGCAAGATCCGCAGGCAGGGCACTTGGTACTGCAATGCCGAGCGCCAGATCCAGCTGCCCGTCCTGCAGCCGGGGCACGATGTTGCCTAACGTACCGGACTCCACCTCCAGCTGGCCCTCCGGGTGGCGGCGCTGAAACTCATGCAGAATGTTGCCGAGCTTCGTCGTCGCCACGACAGGTGTTACCGCGATACGGGCAGTGGCAACCGTCTGCCCGGAGATGCGCCGAACTTCCTCTTCCGCACGGCGCATGGTCGCCACGATCAGCCGTGCGTGGGTCATCAGCGCCTTGCCGGCAGGAGTGAATTGCGTGCCGTGAGAGGCGCGCAGCAGCAGTGCCGCTCCGGTCTGCGCTTCCAGTTCACGCAGCATCTTGGTCAGCGCACTTTGCGACAGCCCCATCTCCCGGGCAGCTCCGCGGATGGAGCCTTTGTCGGCAAGGGCGACAAGCGCCTTGAGCTGCTGTGTCTTCACGGGTGGGGTGAACTCTCTTGGTTGTCAGGTGGCAACATTATGTGTCTGTTTTGATTTTTGCCAATATGCCTGAATGAAAAAACGAACACCGCAGGCGCAAAGACGCGCGGGTTCGGGCCGTTTCTGCTCTGGAGGCGGCAGATTAGGGGAGGAAGCTTGTGTCGCGAACTGAATTCAAAAAATACCGGCAATATTGGCCATGGCCTTGATGAGCCTTCCGGCGGCTGCATCGGCCAGTGACCAGAATGATGCGAAATGGTTGTCACCGACCATGGTCAATGCCCGCGCCAACATGCTGAACCCGGCGCTGAACTACCTGACGTTCCAGCATATGGATCAGATGTTTGCGACCCGGACCGTTGCCGCAGGCCCGCAAGTGCAGCCGCTGCCGTCCAAACCCATGTCGCTGGAGGGAGAGTACACGATTGGCGGCACCACGCTGGATCTGGAAGGCGCGCTTGAGGCAACTCACACCAATGCCCTCGTCGTGCTGAAGGATGGCAACCTCGTTTACGAGACCTACCGGAATGGCAGCGACGAGAACACCCGCTTTCTGACCTTCTCGGTTGCCAAGTCCTATGTCTCGACTCTGATCGGCCTGGCGCTGGCGGATGGCCATATCAAGAGCCTCGACGACAAGGTGACAGACTATCTGCCGGAGATGAAGGGCAGCGGCTATGACGGGCCAACCATCCGCGACCTGCTGCAGATGCGCTCCGGTGTGGACTGGCTGGAGGTCTATGAATTCGGCAGCGACACTCAGCTGACCACCGTCCATGACAATTCTCTCGTTGGCTACAAGTACCGCTGGTGCGACTATGCCGCCAAGGAATCCAAGCCGGGCGCCAATGCGGCGGACAGGCCCTTCAACTACGCCACGCTCGACACCAGCGTGCTCGGCTGCATTCTCGAAAAGGCTGTCGGCAAGACCGGTGCGGAATACATGTCCGAAAAGCTCTGGCAGCCGGCTGGCATGGCGAATGATGCCTACTGGATCATGGACGGCCCGCCCTCCGTTGGCCGCGAGTTCTTCGGTGCAGGCCTTGCTGCCACCGCCCGCGATCATGCCCGCTTTGGCCTGATGTTCCTCAATCAGGGCAAGTCCAACGGCAAGCAGGTTGTTTCGGCAGACTGGGTGAAGGAAGCCACCGTGCCGTCCGAGGGCAACGAACCCGCCGGGCCGGAAGAAAAGCTTGGCTATCAGTACCAGTGGTGGACCTTCCCGGAGAGCGACGCCTATTCGGCATTGGGCCTGTTCCACCAGTATATCTACGTCGATCCCACCAACAATCTCGTCATCATGAAGGCGACGGCTTCGCCCGATCCAGTGGGTCATGATGAGCCCAATCTGGCTCTGTTCAAGCAGATCACCGACAAGTTGACGAAGTAACCCGCAGCAAAGGGAAACGCAATTTCGCAGCGTGTCCCGCAAACTGGAGAACCGCATCGCCCCCTGCGATGCGGTTTTTTCATGAGGTTCAAGCATAAGGCCTGAAGGCCAGTTGAAAGGCAGGGGGCAGATGCATACGGTGGAATTGCCCAATCCGCAGTAGGATCGCACAGGCACAGGGAGTATCATGCCATACTCCTCTCCTCGCAGGGCCATGCCGTGATTGATCTGCGCAACATTGAAACCTTCTTCTGGGCTGCGGCTCTTGGCAGCCTGCGGGCCGCGTCAGAGAAGCTGGGCACCACGCAGCCAGCCGTCTCCCAGCGCATTGCTTCGCTCGAGGGCGCGCTGGGTGTGCGGTTGTTCGAGCGCGCGGCGCGCGGTGTGCGCCTCACTGCCAAGGGGCATGAGCTGCTCGCCCATGCCGAGCGGATGATGCAGGCACGCAATGACATCATCCAGGCTGCCCGCGACCAGACCACCATGAGCGGCAGCTTTCATATCGGCGTGGCGGAGACCATCGTGCAGACCTGGCTGCCGCGCCTCATTGCCGAGGTCCACAGCGCCTATCCGGCACTTACGCTGGAAATCGAGGTGGATAGCAGCGAGATGCTGAAGGCGCATCTGATGAGCCGGCGGCTCAACCTCGCCTTCATGATGGGCCCTGTGCTGGAAGCGCGGATGGAAAACCGGCCGCTCTGCACCTATCCCTTGTCCTGGGTTGCCAAGGCCGGGCTCGATCTCGGAGCGCGGCCTTTGACGCTTGAGCAGATCACCCGGCTGCCAGTCATCACCTACGCTTCCAACAGCGCACCCTACCGGCAGGTGCGGGACATGCTGCGGCGGGAAGGGGTGCCGTCTCCGCGCATGTATGGCTGTGCTTCCCTGTCGATGATCGTGCGCATGGTGCAGGACGGCATCGGCACGGCGGTGATTACACCCATCTTCCTGGGGGCAGAGCTTGAGCGGGGAGAACTTGAGATTCTCGACGTGATCGCGGACCCGCTGCAAGACCTGAATTTTACAGCAACGTGGATCGATGGACCTGACAGCTATGCGGCGCGGGTGATCGCGCGCATGGCGCAACAGGTGGCTGGCGGCGAGCCATGCCTTGAAACTGTGCAAGTGCCCGGAATTGAGGCTTAGGTATAAATTTAATTTATACCTGTATTCCAAACATACGATTGGACAGCCGGGTTTCTGTCATTGTTCTATGGTGCTCAAGACAGCGATATAAGCTGCATGCAAGGGAACAGGCTGAATTTATAAAGCTGCCAGCAGAGCTGAACAGGTGTGCCCTGTTGTTGAATCTTCTGGAAGGCCGGTCTTCCCCTGCATGTGACGCTGTGACGGAATCCAGCAGCAGAAGGGACCGCAGCATGAAACTTCTCACCCTCACGACCGCAATCCTCGCCGCAACTACCTCACTCTCCGCCCTCGCGCAGGATCTGCCGAAGACCGAGCTTAAGGTTGTGGGTGGCCTCAGCAACCTGACGGCTTACCAGCAGTTCGAGCAGCCCTTCTGGGAAAAGACGATCCCGGAGAAGTCCGGCGGCCAGGTAACGGCCACCATCAAGGGCTTCAACGAAATGGGCGTGAAGGGCCCCGAGTTGATGCGCCTGATGTCTCAGGGAGCCATCGAGTTTGGCACCGCGACCCTGTCCTACTTTGCCTCTGACAACCCGATCAACGAAGCCATCGACCTGCCGGGTCTGGCTCCGGACGTGCAGACGGCCCGCAAGGTGACCGCCGCTTTCCAGCCGGTTTACGAAAAGTTCTACGGTGAAGGGTCCCGCGTGAAGCTGCTGGGAATCTCCACCTATCCGGCGCAGGTGCTGTTCTGCAACGCGGAGATCAACGGCCTCAAGGATCTGGCCGGCAAGAAGGTGCGCACCTCAAGCCGCACGCAGGCCGAGTTCGTGGAAGCCTTTGGTGGTGCCAGCGTGACCATGGCCTTCGGCGAAGTGGTTCCCGCCCTGCAGAACAAGGTGGTGGACTGCGCCATCACCGGCTCGCTCTCCGGCTATTCGGCCAAGTGGTATGAAGTCTCTACCCATCTTCTGGCCCTGCCGATCAACTGGAACCAGCAGATCCATGCCGTCAATCAGGCGGCCTGGGACAAGCTGGACCCGAAGGTGCAGGCCTTCATCCAGGAGAACATGGACACCCTGATGGATGACATCTGGGCCGCTGCCGATGAACAGACCCAGCAGGGCTTCGACTGCAACACCGGCGCAGCATCCTGCACCCTCGAGGTCAAGGGCAAGATGAAGCTTGTTGTCCCGTCCGATGAGGACAAGGCACTTCTGTCCGAGACGCTGAAGACCAAGATCCTGCCGAAGTGGGCAGCCCGCTGCTCGGATGATTGCGTTGCTGATTTCAATGCCACCATTGGCAAGGAAATGAATCTGACTGCAGCCAAGTAATGGCAGACTGACAGGGCGGGGCCTCACATTTTCCCGAGGCTTCGCCCTGTCCCTTTTTGATTGGAGCCGTGAGACATGGGTATGTCCGGATCTTTCCCCGTCCTTGCGGGTGCCTACCGCTTTGCCAACACTGCGGCGCGCTATGCCGTTCTGGCAAGTGGAGCGCTGACCATCGCCAGTGTTCTGCTGATCTCCTATGACGTGATCGTCCGCAAGCTGTTCGGCATCACCATCGGCGGTTCGGACGAACTGTCCAGTTATGCCTTCGCCATCAGCACCTCGTGGTCGCTTGCCTATGGTGTGCTGCAGCGGGCGAATGTACGGGTGGACGTGCTCTACCAGTATCTGCCGGTGCGCGTTTCGGCGCTGCTCGACTGGTTGTCACTGGTCTGCATGGGCGTCTTCATCGGGTATCTCACCTTCTATGCCTATGACGTGGTGGCCCAGTCGTGGATCTACGGTTCGCGCGCCAACACGCCGCTTGGAACGCCTCTGGCTCTGCCGCAGGGGCTGTGGTTTGGCGGCCTTGTCTTCATGTGCCTCATCCTTGCGCTGATGCTGATCCGCTCCTCCGTCGCACTCGTCACCGGTGACATCGAGACGGTGAAGCTGGTGGCCGGCATGCGATCCACCAAGGAGGAGGCCGAGGAAGAAGCCGCCCAGGGCGAACGCCTCATTCAGGGAGAGCGCAAGTGATCGCCACAACGCTCATCATTCTTCTGGTTCTCATCGGCCTGTCCGTTCCCGTCGCTGCGGCGCTGGGCGTGCTGGGGCTCATTCTGGACCCGCTCTATTCCATGCTGCCGCTGACGCGGGCCATGGGCGAAATGGCCTGGAGCACCAACAACGAGTTTCTGCTCGTCGCCATTCCGCTGTTCATCCTTTTGGGTGAAATCCTGCTGCGCGCCGGTTTTGCCGAGCGCATGTACAGCGCCATGAGCCTGTGGCTCTCCTGGCTGCCCGGCGGCCTGATGCATGCCAATATCGGCGCTTCGGCGCTGTTCGCGGCGACCTCCGGTTCCAGCGTTGCCACGGCTGCCACGGTCGGCACCGTCGCCATCCCGCAGATCCGCCGTTATGGCTACAATGAGCCGCTGTTCCTCGGCAGCATTGCCGCTGGTGGCACGCTGGGCATTCTCATTCCGCCATCGATCAACATGGTGCTCTATGGTGTTTTGACGAACACGTCCGTGCCCAAACTCTATCTGGCGGGCATTCTGCCTGGCCTCCTTCTCACGGCCTTGTTTATGCTGACGATTATCGTCGGCTGCATTCTGGTCCCGCGCTGGGGCGGGGAGCGGGTGAAGGGCGCCTGGGGCGCTCGCTTTGCCAGCCTCGTGCATCTGGCGCCGCCGCTGGGCATCTTCGTTCTGGTTGTCGGCTCCATCTATGCCGGCATCGCCACCCCGACGGAAGCTGCCGCGCTGGGCGTGCTGGGTGCGCTGATCCTTGCCGCCTGCTTCCGGCGCCTGACGCTCTCCATGCTGGCCACCGCAATCGAAGGCACGATGAAGTCCTCGGCCATGATCCTTCTGATCATCATCGCTTCAGGCTTCCTCAATTTCATCATGTCGGCGGCTGGTATCACCGATGCCATCACCAGCTCGATCAAGGGGCTTGGCCTGTCGCCGATGCAGATGATTGCGGTCGTCGTGATCTTCTACCTGATCCTCGGCTGCTTCATGGAATCCCTGTCGATCATGATCACCACCATCCCGATCGTGACGCCGATCCTCTTTGCTCTCGGCTTTGATCCGCTGTGGGTGGGCATCCTGATCATCGTGCTGGTGGAAGCCGCCCTGATCACGCCGCCGGTGGGGCTCAACCTCTTCGTGGTGCACAGCCTGCGCAAGAGCGGCTCCATGGGCCCGGTGATCATCGGCAGCCTGCCGTTCGTCGTCTCCATGGGTGTGCTGATCGTCCTGCTCGCACTCTTCCCTGCAATCGCCCTTTACCTGCCGGGGCTGGCTGGCTGACGCCCCCCGGTAATGTGAATTTCTCATCCGGATACAAGACACATGAAACTGTCCTTCACCGTTGAAACCCTCAAGGCCCCTTCGAGCCTCGAGGTGAGCATTTCTAACCTCATCGTGGCCGGCTGGGCCGGGCGCGACATTCACGCCATCGAGCATCATATCGAGGAACTGGCCGCCATTGGCGTGCCGCGTCCCAGCACCGTGCCGCTCTATTACCGCTGCTCCGACAATTCGCTGGTGCAGGCGGACACCATCCAGGTGGTGGGCGAGGAAACTTCGGGCGAAGTGGAAACCTTCGTGTTCCGCGCAGGCGATGAGCTGTTCGTCTCCATCGCTTCGGACCACACCGACCGCAAGCTGGAGTCCCACAGCGTTGCGCTTTCCAAGCAGATCTGTGCCAAGCCGGTGGCCGCCCGCGCCTGGCCTTTCGCAGAAGTTGCGCCGCATTGGGACCAGCTGATCATCCGGTCCTTCATCGAGGAGAACGGTGCGGAAGTGCTTTATCAGGAAGGCACGCTTGCTTCCTTGCGCAGCCCGCAGGACCTGATTGCCGGTTACTCCGGCGGCAATGACATGCTGGAGACAGGCACTGGCATGGTTTGCGGCACGGTTGGCGCCATCGGCGGCATCCGCCCGTCAAAAACCTTCAGAATGGAGTTGCATGATCCGGTTCTGAACCGGACCATTGCGCATAGCTACTCCATCGAAACCTTGCCGGAAATCGCCTGATGACAAACTCCGAGACCTCCCGCCTGACCCTTGCCGCCGCAGCTGAGGCTCTGGCGAAGGGAACCGTGACCTCCACCAGCCTGACGGATGCGGCGCTGGCGCGCATCAATGATCCGGCAGGCGAGGGGGCGCGTGCCTTCGTGCGGCGCAATGATACCCGCGCCCGGAAGCTGGCGGAGGCCTCGGATGCCGTGCGCGCTGCCGGGCATGTGCGCTCGCCCCTCGAAGGGCTGCCCATTTCGGTGAAGGACCTCTTCGGCGTTGCCGGAGAGGTATCCCTCGCAGGCAGTATCGCGCTCAAAGACGCCGAAGCTGAGACTGCAGACTGCCCCGTGGTGGCGCGGCTGGTGGCGGCAGGTGCTGTCATCACTGGCACCACCAACATGAGCGAGTTTGCCTTCTCCGGCCTCGGCATCAACCCGCACTACGGCACACCGCGCAATGCCTATGACCGCGCCACGGGGCGCATCCCAGGCGGCTCGTCCTCCGGCGCTGCGGTGTCAGTCACCGATGGCATGGCGCTGGCTGCCATCGGTACGGACACGGGCGGCTCCATCCGCATTCCGGCGGCGCTTTGCGGGCTGACCGGCTTCAAGCCGACCGCCCGCCGCGTGCCTGCCGAAGGTGTGGTGCCGCTGTCCACTTCGCTCGACTCCATCGGCCCGATTGCCCGCAGCGTTGCCTGCTGTGCCGTCATCGATGCGGTGCTGTCCGGAAGCGGCGAGGGGTGCCCGAAGCCCTGCCGCTTGCGGGGCTGCGGCTTGCCGTTCCCACAACCGTCGTGCTGTCGGACATGGACGAAACCGTCAGCGCCGCCTTCGCCCGCGCCCGCAAGGTGCTGGAAGCCGCAGGGGCGCTGATCACGGAGATCGAGATCCCGGAATTTGCACAGCTTGCCACGATCAACGCCAAGGGTGGGCTTGTTGCTGCCGAGGCCTGGCACTGGCATCGGTCGCTGATCGAAAAGGCCGGTGACAGCTATGATCAGCGGGTGCGTCAGCGCATCCTGCGCGGACGGGATATTTCCTCGGCGGATTATCTTGATACGCTCGCCAGCCGCAAGGCATGGCAGGCCGCCGTTGAGGCTCGCGTCGCCCCCTTTGATGCCATGATCCTGCCCAGCGTGCCGGTGATCGCCCCGGAGATTGCGCCGCTTGAGGCCGATGACGCGGCTTTCTTTGCGGCCAACGGCCTGATCCTGCGCAACCCGACGATGATCAACTTCCTTGATGGCTGTGCCCTGTCGGTGCCGTGCCATGCGGCCGGTGAGGCCCCGGTGGGGCTGATGATTGCCGGCACGCAGATGCAGGACCGCAAGATCCTGGCCCTCGGCCTTTCCATCGAGGCGGCCCTTGCCGCCATCACCGCATGAACGATTGATACCGGCATGAACGCAACCAGCCTTCTCACCAGCCCCTTCGATGTGCGTCAGGCCGCCCGCGCTGGCGCCCTGTGTGGTCCGACTGCCAATCTGGCTCCGGGGTTCATTCAGGCCAATCTCGCCATCCTGCCGCAGGATCTGGCCTATGACTTCCTGCTGTTCTGCCAGCGCAATCCCAAGCCTTGCCCGCTGGTGGGTGTGTCGGAAACCGGCGATCCGATGATCCCGGCGCTTGGCCGCAACCTCGACATCCGCACTGACCTGCCGCGTTACCGCGTGTGGCAGAAGGGCGAGCTGGTGGCCGAGCCGCAGAGCGTTGAAGACTGGTGGCGCGATGATCTGGTGTCCTTCCTGATCGGCTGCTCCTTCTCCTTTGAAGAGGCGCTGCTGGCAGCAGGCATTGGCATCCGGCATATCGAGGAAGGCTGCAACGTGCCCATGTTCCGCACCAGCATCGAGACGGTTCCCGCCGGGCGCTTCTCTGGCCCGGTGGTTGTCTCCATGCGGCCCATGAGCCCGAAGGATGCCGTGCGGGCGGTTGAAATCACCTCCCGCCTGCCGGCAGCCCATGGCTCGCCGATCCACATAGGCGATCCGGCACAGATCGGCATTGCTGATCTTTCGCGGCCTGACTACGGCGATGCGGTGAGCGTGCGGTCGGGCGAGGTTCCGGTGTTCTGGGCCTGCGGAGTGACGCCGCAGGCGGCGATTGCCCGTGTGAAGCCGGAGTTCTGCATCACCCATGCACCCGGCCACATGCTGGTGACCGACATTCCCAACGCCTCGCTGATGTGACGCTGGCCATCGCGTTGCCCGTCATGCAATCCTGAGGACTGTTTCGGCAGCAAGTGAAGGCAGGGCGCAATGCAGCTTCAGGCGATCACCTATTTCAACGAACTGGTGCGCTGCCGGTCCATCCGGCAGGCCGCCCAGAACCTGGGCGTGACGCCAACGGCGATCAGCCGCCAGCTCGACAATCTCGAATATCACTTCGGCGTTCAGCTGGTGGAGCGCGGCGCGCGCGGCATCGAGCTTACGGCGGCGGGCGAGGTGGTGGCGGCCCGGCTCAAGACGGCGATCCGCGCCTTTGATCAGGCCAATCAGGCGATCGATGACCTGCGGGGCTTGCGCCGGGGAGAGGTGAGCGTGCACGTGAATGGCGCTACTGGCGGCTCCATTCTGGCGTCAGCGCTCGCGGCCTTCTCGCAGGAATTTCCGGCGATCCGCGTTACCGTGCAGGAAACCTCGGCGCGTGAAGCCATGAGTGCCATCGTGCGCGGCGATACGGACATGGCGCTGACCCTGTTCTCGCCGGAAGATCCGCGTGTCGCGGCGCGTGTCCGCGTGCCGGTGCGCCATGCGGCCATCCTTTCCCCGGAGCACCCGGCAGCGGCGTTGAAGAGCATCGGTCTTGCTGCACTCACCAGTCATGCGCTGGCCGTGCCGGATACGTCCTACAGTCTGCGTGCCGCGCTTGAGGCGCGGCTGCGGGCAGGTGGCCATGATCCACTGGCCGTCAGCTTCACCACCGCTTCACTGACCGTACAGAAGGAACTCGCGCGGCTGGGGGCTGCGATCCTGATTCTGCCGGAGATTGCGGTTGCCCGCGATCTGGCGCTTGGCAGCCTGATTGCCCGCCCGCTGGCCGCAGATGCTGCCATCGACACGGCGCTTCAGCTCAGTCTTTCCCCGGAACGCCAGCTCAGTTTTGCCGCCAGCCGCTTTGCCGCGTCGCTGGAACGGCTGCTGCGCGCAAGGTTCGGTTCTTCTCCGGCCTCCAGTGCAACGGTTTACGCAACACGGAGCACTCAAGATCTTCGTTGAGTGTGCACTGCAAACTCGTGCAGCCTGAGGCCATGACATGCGGATGACGGCATGTGCAGGCACAGGAGGCAGGCATGGCGATGGTGGATGCGGACGAGCGGGTGCGCCCGGAAGACGAAGTTTTGTCCCTCCCGGCCCGCAGCGTGCTCTCGGCCTTCAAGGCGGGCACTCTTTCGCCTGCCGATTATATGGCGGCACTTATCGCAAGAATTGAAGATCGTGAACCAAGGGTTTGTGCGCTTTATGATTTCCGCCCTGATGAAGCGATGAAGGCAGCGCGGGAATCCGAAGCCCGCTGGTCAAAGGGGCACCCATCGGTCCGCTGGATGGCATGCCCGTCAGCATCAAGGACAATATCGCCATGAAGGGCGATCCGGTGACCACGGGCACCGCCGCCGCTGACATGACGCCCGCCGCAGAAGACGCGCCGCTGACCGCGCGGCTGCGCGAGGACGGCGCGATCTTCTATGCCAAGACCACATGCCCTGATTTCGGCATGCTGAGTTCCGGCCTCTCCAGTCTTCACCATCTTTCGCGCAATCCCTGGGATCTTACGCAGAACCCCGGCGGCTCCAGTGCGGGGGCTGCGGCTGCGGGGGCGGCAGGCTATGGCCCGCTGCATATCGGCACGGACATTGGCGGCTCCATCCGCCTCCCGGCCGGATGGACCGGGCTCATCGGCTACAAGCCATCGCAGGGCCGGGTGCCGGTCTATCCCTATTATCCGGGGCGCTGTGCGGGACCGTTGACGCCAACGATTGATGATGCCCTGCTGCTGATGGAAACGATCAGCCGTCCGGACTGGCGCGATGCCACTTCGCTGCCGCCACAGGATCTGGACTGGAACGTGCCGCCTGCATCCGTGCGTGGCATGAAAATCGGCCTGATGCTGGATGCCGGTTGCGGCCTGCCGGTCGACGGTGAAATTCGCACTGCGGTGCTCGCCGCTGCGCGCCGGTTTGAAGATGCAGGCGCAGAGATCATCCCGGTGGATGGCATTCTCACGCGGCAGATGCTGGACGGGCTGGATGACTTCTGGCGCGCGCGTTTCTGGGCACAGATGGAAACCTATACGTCAGAGCGGCGGGCGAAGATCCTGCCCTTCATTCTGGACTGGGCCGCAGGCGCCAAGGACCTGCCTGCAACACGGGCGGCTTCCGGCTTTGACCAAATGCTGGCAATCCGGCAGGCGGCGGCACAGGTGTTTCAGGGGCTGGATCTCGTCCTCTCGCCGGTCAATCCGGTTGTCAGCTTCCCGGCGGAGTGGGCGGGGCCGACTAACGATCCTTCGCTTCCGTTCGAGCATATCGCCTTCACCGTGCCCTGGAACATGGGGGACAATCCGGCCTGTTCGATCAACTGCGGCTTTTCAGTCTCCGGCATGCCCATCGGCCTGCAGATCATCGGCCCACGATTTGCCGACCTGAAAGTCCTGTCCGTTGCGAAGGCCTTTGAAGGCTGGACCGGCGGCATTTCCAGCTGGCCGAAGCCTTGAGGGCTGCGATGGCGTTCTGCTCAGCCCCGGCTGATGGTTTGCGCTGCCTGGATCACCAGCGGCGAAACCTGACGGGCAAAGGCCTCCGGTTCCCATTCCGCGAGAGAGCCCGCAACGTGGATGGCTGCCACAGGCCGTCCCGAAGCGCCGAGAATGGCCGCGCCGATGGCAATTTCACCGGTCAGGATCTGTTCCAGCGCAAGGGCGTAGCCGTTCTGCCGGGTTTCCGCGATCCGCTCCAGCAGCGTGTCCGCGTCCGTGATCGTCTGCGGCGTCACGGCTACGCGGTTCGATGCGGCGATCAGTTCCGCGCATTCGTCTTCCGGCAGGCGGGCAAGAATGGCCCAGCCGCCGGAGGTGCAGAACAGCGGCACGCTGTGGCCGACCATGGTCGAGGACAGGATTTCCCGCTTGCTCTGCAGGCGGCTGGCATAGACGAGGCGCAAGCCGTCCCACAGGCTGAGATCGACGCGTTCGCGCACCTGCCGCCTCAGTTCCAGCAGCACAGGTGTTGCCTTGACCACCAACGGGTTGAGCCGCAGGAAGTCGAGCGAATGGTCGAGGATGCGCAGGCCCGGTACATAGCCGGTGTCGTCCGGGTCGCGGGCGATGTAGCCCAGGTGCTTCAGCGTGAAGACCAGCCGTTGCACGGCGCTGCGGGTGAGGCCTGTTCTGTCCGCCAGATCCTGCAGCGTCATTGGTTTTTCGGTTTGGTGGAAGGCGGACAGCACCTGCATGGCCCGTCCGACCGACTGAATAAACAGCGGATCTTCCCAGGTCTCGTCCTGGCGGACGGGCGCGCCAAATATCGAACGCAAAAATTTTGGGCTCATGAAGCACCGGATTGCACGTGTTTTAACATTGACCCCAATACGTAATTGGCACAGCATATTCAATACAAATGTATCGCTCTGCGATAGTTGAATCATGCCCCGTTAGTTTTCCTGAAACGCATGTGAGGAGAGACGTTGGATGACAAGGCGAGTGGCAGTTGCCGGTTTCCTGCACGAGACCAACACCTTTGCCCCCTCCCGCGCGACGCTGGAGCATTTCGCTGAAGGCGGTGGACACATGCCGATTTCACGAGGGCAGGAAATCCTCGACCGGTGCCCCGGCATCAATATCGGCGTCGCCGGTGCCGTCGACTACGCCCGTGAGGCCGGGTGGGAGCTGGTACCGCTGCTGTGGACCGTGGCCATTCCGTCTGCTCATGTCGAAAAGGCGGCGTTCGAGGCAATCCTCGGTGAGTTGTGCGAGCGGCTTGCCGCCGCCGGGCCGCTCGACGGGCTCTACATTGACCTGCATGGCGCCATGGTCTGCGAGCATCTGGATGACGGGGAGGGGAAATCCTTGCCCGCCTGCGCAAGGTGGCCGGGCCGGATCTGCCGATTGCTGCCAGTCTCGACCTGCACGGCAATGTCACCGCCCGCATGGTGGAGGAGAGTGACGTACTCGTCGCCTACCGCACCTATCCGCATGTTGACATGGCTGAGACCGGCCGCCGCACGGCGGTGCAGCTCGACCGGCTGATGCAATCGGGCAAGCCCCTTGCGAAGGCCTTCCACCAGCTGCCTTTTCTCATCCCAATTCCGTGGCAATGCACCGGGCTGGAACCGGCCAGAAGCCTTTATGCCCGTGTTGCCGATCTGGAAGGCGGGGCTGTCGCAAGCACATCCTTTCTGACCGGGTTCCCCGCAGCCGATTTCGAGGATTGCGCTCCCTCCGTCATCACCTATGCGGACGATCAGCAGGCCGCCGATGCGGCGGCGGATGCGCTGGTGGCGGATATTCTGGCGGCGGAGCCTGCCTTCAAGGGCAAGGCGTATGAGCCGGATGAGGCCGTGGCCGAAGCGCTGCGGATTGCAGCTTCGGCGTCCCGGCCCGTCGTCATCGCTGACACACAGGACAATCCCGGTGCGGGCGGGGATTCCAACACCGCCGGAATGCTTGCAGCGCTGGTGCGGGCAGGCGTTTCAAGTGCGGCGCTTGGCCTTATGGTTGACCCGGATGCAGCCAAAGCTGCGCATGCCGCAGGTGAGGGGCGGAAGTGACGCTCACCCTCGGCGGGCGCTCCGGCGTTGCGGGGGACGAGCCTTTCACTGGTATCTTCAAAGTGGAGCGCCTGTCGGACGGCAACTTCATGGCCGGCGGGCCGTTCTTCGGCAACACGCATATGGATCTGGGGCTTTCGGCCTGTGTGTCCATCGGCGGCGTGAGCGTGGTTCTGGCAAGCCGCAAGGTCCAGATGGCGGACCTTGCCATGTACCGTTTCGTTGGCATTGAACCAACAAGCCAAGCTATTCTCGTCAACAAGAGTTCGGTGCACTTCCGTGCCGATTTTGAGTCAGTGGCAGAGACCATTCTCGTCGCTCGCTCGCCGGGGCCGATGGCGCTTTATGCCAGCGATCTGCCCTTTCGCAATCTGAAGCCGGGCATCCGGCTGATGCCTTGCGGAACTGCCTTCATTGCGAATGAAAAGACTGGATCAGCTTCAACAACCTAAGAAAGAAGCAACGCTGCCGTGCAGGTTGCAAGAGCAGACAGGAGAAAAGCTGACCAGATCACAACCGGCCGGAAACAAACAGGCTGGAGCAAGAACGAAGCATCATCACAACCAACCAGACGGGGTTCACGAACATGCTGAGTGTTGCAAACGGGATCGTAAGCAGACAGAGGACTGAGACCAGTCCGCGCCGCCTGACAGGGCTGGGCCGGATTGCCGCCGGGCTTGTTGCGGGCACGCTGCTTGCGAGCAGCGCCATGGCCGAGGAAAAGGTGATCACCGCCGTGATGCACTCCGGCCTGCGTGTCACTGATCCGGTCATCACCACTGCCCACATCGTGCGCAATCATGCCTACATGATCTACGATGTGCTCATCGCCGTGGACGAGAACTTCACACCCAAGCCGCAGATGGCGGACTGGACGATTTCAGATGACAAGCTGACCTACACCTTCACCCTGCGCGATGGCCTGAAGTTCCACGATGGCGCGCCAGTGACGGCGGAAGACGCAGTTGCCTCGCTGAAGCGCTGGGGCCAGAAGGATTCCGGTGGCCAGCTCATCTTCGATGTGACCGACAGCCTGACAGCGGGTGACGCGAAAACAATCGTCTGGAAGCTCAAGGAGCCTTATGCGCCCTTGATCGAGACGCTGGCCAAAATGTCGGCCCTGCCGCCCTTCATCATGCCGGCCAGTGTTGCGGCCACTCCGGCGTCGGAATCCATCAAGAGCTTCATCGGCTCCGGCCCGTTCCGTTTTGTGGAATCCGAGTTCCAGCCCGGCGTCAGCGTCACCTACGAGAAGTTCGCCGATTATGTGCCGCGTGATGAGCCGTCCAGCTGGATGGCCGGCGGCAAGCATGTCTACGTGGACAAGGTGAAGTGGGTCACCATGCCCGATGCCCAGACCGCGGTGAATGCACTGTCGTCCGGTGAGATCGACTACATGGAGCAGGTGCCGGTTGATCTTCTGCCCCTTCTGGAGGGCAACGAGGATGTTGTGTCCGAGTTGCGCGATCCGCTCGGTTACCAGACGATGGGCCGCATGAACTTCCTCTATCCGCCCTTCGACAATGTGAAGGTGCGCAAGGCTGCGATGATGGCGATCAGTCAGGAGCAGGTGCTCGCGACGCTGATCGGCAATCCGGAATATTACAAGATCTGCGGTGCATTGTTTGGCTGTGGAACCCCGCTGGCTGATGAAACAGGAGCGGAAAGCCTCATCAGCGGCGGGAACATTGAGGAAGCGAAGAAGCTTCTGGCCGAGTCCGGCTATGACGGCACACCCGTGGTGCTGATGCAGCCGACCGACGTGCCGGCCATTTCCGCCCAGCCGGTTGTGGCGGCGCAGGCGCTGCGCGATGCGGGCTTCACCGTTGATCTGCAGCCGATGGACTGGCAGACGCTGGTGACCCGCCGGGCCAGCCAGTCCAAGCCGTCTGAAGGTGGCTGGAACCTGTTCTTCACCAACTGGGCCGTGCCGGAAATCGCCTCGCCGCTGATCAATCCGATGCTCAACGGACGCGGCAACAAGGCCTGGTTTGGCTGGCCAACGGATGAAGAGCTCGAAGCCCTGCGCAAGGACTTCATCGCGGCCGGTTCCCCGGAAGAGCAGGTTGAAGTGGCGAAGAAGATCCAGGCTCATGCCATGGATGTCGTGAACTATATCCCGCTGGGCCAGTATCTCACCCCGCAAGGGCGCACCGTCAAGCTGGTGGACATGATCCCCTCGCCGGTGCCGGTCTTCTGGAACATGAAGAAGGAAGACTGATCCTCCCGCCGTCTGAACGGCTGCCGGGGCTGCGCATAGCGGCCCCGGCCCATCGGGAGCGGAGGGGTTGTCTTGAAAAGGGCAAGTCACCTGCCGCTCACACCGCCTGAAGGGAAGGGAGCACCCGCCGATGATCGGTTATATCCTCCGGCGCATCCTGGCCGTCATTCCGGTCGTACTATGTGTCGCCATCTTTGTTTTTCTATTGCTGCGCCTGACACCGGGTGATCCGGCAGCCATTCTTGCCGGTGATGCGGCAACGCCCGAGCAGCTGGAGAAGATCCGTACCTCTCTGGGCCTCAATGAACCGCTGCTGACCCAGTTCATCACCTGGGCCGGACGCCTTGTTGATGGCGATCTCGGCATTTCACTCATTTCCAATGTTCCGGTTACCGAGCTGATCGGCCAGCGTATCTGGCCGACGATCAACATCGCCGTCATGACCATCTGCCTTGCGGTGTTCATTGCCGTGCCGATGGGGGTTCTGGCAGCATGGCGCCACCGCACATGGACGGATTATGCGGTCATGGCTTTCTCGGTCCTGGGTTTCTCCATTCCGGTATTCGTCATTGGCTATATCTTCATCCAGGTCTTTTCCCTGCAGCTGCGCTGGCTGCCGGTGCAGGGCTATACCGCGCCCTCGCAGGACTTCGGCAAGTTCCTCACCCGTGCCATCCTGCCCTGTCTGACGCTGGCGACAATCTACATCGCGCTGATTGCCCGAATGACGCGCGCCAGCATGCTGGAAGTGCTGGGCGAGGACTTCATCCGCACCGCTCGGGCCAAGGGCCTGAAGGAAAAGGCGGTGCTGTTCCGCCATGCCCTGCGCAACGCCTCCGTACCGATCCTGACCATTATCGGCACCGGCTTTGCCTTGCTGATTTCCGGCGTGGTTGTGACGGAAAGCGTCTTCAACATCCCCGGCATCGGCCGGCTCACCGTGGATGCGATCCTTGCCCGTGACTACCCTGTCATTCAGGCGATGATCCTGCTGACGAGTGCCATCTACGTCTTCATCAACCTGATGATTGACGTGGCCTACAGTGTTCTTGACCCGAGGATCCGGTATTGATGTCAGTTCATTCAGATCCCGTATCCCGGCTGCAGCCGGTCCTGCGCCTCCTGTCCCTGCCGGTGAAGGTCCGCAAGCTCGGCGGCGGGCCGATGGTGGCGGCCATCGTGCTGGCCGTCATCGCCATCGCGGTACTGCTGGCGCCGCTTTACATCCCTCACGACCCGCTCGCGCTCAATGCGCTCAACCGGCTAAAGGGTCCTTCGGAAAGCAACTTTCTGGGCACCGATGCCTATGGACGCGACCTGTTCTCCCGCGTCATGATGGGCGGGCGCGTCTCGCTGTTCATCGGTGTTGGCGCTGCGGTGACAAGCGTTCTCATCGGCCTAGCCATTGGTCTGGTCTCAGGCTTCTTCCGGCTGGCGGATGCCATCATCATGCGGATCATGGACAGCCTTATGGCGATCCCCTCGATCCTGCTGGCTATTGCGCTTGTCGCTCTCAACGGCCCGAGCCTGTGGTCCGTGATTGCGGCCATCACCTTGCCGGAAATTCCCCGTGTGGTGCGGCTGGTACGCTCTGTGGTGCTGTCGGTGCGCGAGGAGCCCTATGTGGAGGCAGCGGTGGCGCTGGGGTCTTCCATGCCGAAGATCCTGTGGCAGCACCTGATGCCCAACACGCTGGCGCCGCTGACTGTGCAGGCCACCTATATCTGCGCATCGGCCATCCTGACGGAAGCGATCCTCTCTTTCCTTGGCGCGGGCGTCAGCACGGAAATTCCCACCTGGGGCAACATCATGGCCGAGGGGCGGATGCACTTCCAGCTCAAGCCCTCGCTGATCTTCTGGCCGGGGCTGATGCTGTCCCTGTGCATCCTGTCCATCAACCTGCTTGGCGATACGGCCCGCGATCTGCTCGATCCGCGCCTGCGCAAGAGGGAGGGCTGAGCCTGTGATCTTCAAGTCCAGATCCTTCGAGGGCGCTCCGGCGGTTCTCACCATCGACAATCTCACTGTCCGCATTCCCACCGCTGCACCGGAGTTCCGTCCCATCCTTGACCGTGTGTCCCTGACGATCCGTGCAGGGGAAACGGTCTGCCTTGTGGGCGAAAGCGGCTCGGGCAAATCCGTCACGTCGCTTGCCACCATGGGGCTTTTGCCGAAAAACGCACTGGAGGTGACGGGCGGGCGTATTTTGCTCGGTGAGACCGATCTTCTGAAGCTCTCGGCCCAGCAGATGCGTGACATGCGCGCCCGCAATCTCTCCATGGTGTTTCAGGAGCCGATGACTGCGCTCAATCCGGTGATGCGGGTGGGGCAGCAGATTGAGGAAGTGCTCGACACGCACACGAAGCTGCCGGCCGGTGAAAAACGCAAGCGCGTGCTTGCCATCATGGAGCAGGTGCATCTGCCGGACGTGGAGCGGATCTACCGGTCCTATCCGCACCAGCTCTCCGGCGGCCAGCGCCAGCGCATCATGATTGCCATGGCGCTGATCCTGGAGCCGCAGCTGCTGATCGCCGACGAGCCGACCACCGCGCTGGATGTGACCACCCAGAAGCAGATCCTGTCGCTGATCGCGGAACTGCAGGAAAAGCACGGCACGGCCGTTCTCTTCATTACTCATGACATGGGCGTGGTTGCGGAGATCGCCGATACGGTGCAGGTGATGAAGCATGGGGAGATGGTGGAGAATGCCCCCGTCGCGGAGCTTCTGCGCAACCCGCAGAATGACTACACCCGCCGCCTGCTGAAGGCCGTGCCCAGCCTGACACCGCGCCCGCCGCGTGCTGCGGTGGAGGACAAGCCGCCGGTTCTTGAAGTCTCGAACCTTGCCAAGGTCTATGGCACTTCCGGCTGGCTGCTCAACCGTGAACCGACACGTGCGGCGCAGGATGTGGCCTTTGCTATCGCGCCGGGCCGTACCCTCGGCATCGTCGGCGAAAGCGGCTCGGGCAAATCCACTGTGGCGCGCTGCGTCATGCGGCTCATTGATCCCACCGGCGGCGGCATCAAGGTGGCCGGGCTTGATATCGCCAGCCTGCCGCGCGCCAAGCTGCGTCCGCATCGCAAGCATATCCAGATCGTGTTTCAAGACCCGTTCCGCTCGCTCAATCCGCGCTGGACGGTGGGGCGTTCGCTAATTGAGGGCCTGCTGAACCTTGGTCAGGACAAGGAGGCAGCCATGACCCGCGCCCGTGAGTTGATGGCGCTCGTCGGCCTTCCTGCGGATGCTGTGGACCGTTATCCGCATCAGTTCTCTGGCGGCCAGCGCCAGCGCATCGCCATCGCCCGGGCCATCGCCATGGAGCCGGACGTTCTGGTGGCTGACGAGGCCGTTTCGGCGCTGGATGTGTCGGTGCAGGATCAGGTGCTCAAGCTCTTGCAGGATCTCCAGGCGAAGCTCGGCATCGCCATTCTGTTCATCACCCATGACCTGCGCGTGGCGGCGCAGATCTGTGACGACGTGCTGGTGATGCAGAAGGGCAGGGTGGTGGAGCATGGGCCTGCGGGCGAGGTGCTCGCCCATCCGAAACATGCCTACACCCGCTCGCTGATCGAGGCGGCGCCCGGCCGGAACTGGGACTTTGCCAACTTCCGCGAGCTGACGCTGGCCTCCTGAGGCTTTGCGTTTCTCGCGGCCGGGGCACTTGCAGCCGCCCCGGCCGCTTCCTCCTCGTCTTCGTTTCATTTCATCTGTCAGAGGACTGCCCCATGCCTGTCATCGAGAAAATTGCCAGCTATGCCAAGGAGCTGACGGCCCTGCGCCATGACTTCCACGCCCATCCGGAAATCGGCTTCGAGGAGCAGCGCACTTCCGGCATCGTGGCGAGCCTTTTGGAGGAATGGGGCCTTGAGGTGCATCGTGGCATCGGTCAGACCGGCGTCGTCGGCGTGTTGAAAGGGGCAAAAGGCGAAGGGCGGACCATTGGCCTGCGCGCCGACATGGACGCCCTGCCCATGGATGAGCACACCAATCTCCCGTTCCGCTCCACGCATCCGGGCAAGTTCCACGGCTGCGGTCATGACGGTCACACAACCATGCTGCTGGGCGCGGCGCGCTATCTCTCCGAGGCGCGGGATTTTGCCGGAACCGTGGTCTTCATCTTCCAGCCTGCCGAGGAAGGGCTGGGCGGTGCGCGGGCCATGCTGGCGGACGGGCTGTTTGACCGGTTCCCCTGCGATGAAGTCTACGGCATGCACAACAATCCGCTTGCCGAACCGAACCGGGTGGCGGTCCGTCCCGGTGTGGCCATGGCCGGGTCAACCTTCTTCGACATCACCATTCAGGGGCGCGGCAGTCATGGTGCGGCACCGCATCACGCCAAGGACCCGATCATCGTTGCAACCTCGCTGGTGCAGAACCTGCAAAGCATCGTCAGCCGCAATGTGGAGCCGGTGCAGCCGGCGGTTCTGTCCGTGACGCAGATCCACTCCGGCACGGCCTATAACGTCATCCCCGATCAGGCCGTCATCTCCGGCACGATCCGCTACTTCGACGATGGCGTGCGGGATTTGATCCATGAGCGGATCGAGGCCTTCTGCGCCGGCTATGCCACAAGCTTCGGCGTCACCATCACGCCGGAACTGCGGCCCGTGTTCTCGGTTCTGCGCAACGACCCATCCCTGAGTGCGGCCTATCTGGAAGCGGCAGCCGAAATTGTCGGCGGCGATCTCGTCACCGATCAGGTGGATCTGGTGCCCGCCAGCGAGGACTTCGCCGACATGCTGCTGGCCGTGCCGGGGGCATACTGCACCGTCGGCCATAGCGGCGGCGTGCCGGTGCATAATCCGGGCTTCGTGCTGGATGACGCCATCCTGCCCGTTGGGGCCAGCATCTATGCCCGCATTGCCGAACGGCGGCTTGCAGCCTGAGCTGACTGTTTGATTTCAAGCTTCATCCCTTCACGCAGAACCGCCGGGAGCAGGCCATGCGTTTCACGGAATTACCTTTCGACAGCAATGAAATGATCAAGGGCTTGCGCCCGTGGGTGGAGTGCGAAAGCCCTACCCATGATGCGGCGGCCCTCAACCGGATGATGGATCTTGCGGCCTATGAGCTGGCAGCGCTTGGCGCGGATATCGAGCGTATCCCGGGGCGGATGGGCTTTGGCGGGTCGCTGCGCGCCCGCCTGCCACATCCGGACAAGGGCAATCCGGGTATTCTCGTCAGCGGCCATATGGATACGGTGCACCCCGTTGGCACGTTGGAAAAACTGCCGTTCCGCATCGAGGGCAATCTTGCTTACGGGCCGGGCATTCAGGACATGAAGGGCGGCAATTATGTTGCCGTGGAAGCGCTGCGCCAGATCATCCGCGCCGGGCTTACCACGCCGCTGCCGGTGACGGTGCTCTTCACTCCCGACGAAGAGGTAGGCACGCCTTCGACGCGTGATCTCATCGAGATGGAAGCCCTGCGCAACCGCTATGTGCTGGTGCCGGAACCAGCGCGGGAGGATGGCGGCTGCGTCACGGGCCGCTACGCCATTGCCCGCTTCAACCTGCGCACCATCGGCCGCCCCAGCCATGCGGGCTGGGCGCTGAAGGACGGACGTTCGGCGATTGCCGCCATGGCCCGCAAGGTGCTGGAAATCGAGGCCATGACCGGTGAGGATTGCACCTTCAGCGTTGGCATCGTCCGTGGCGGGGAGTGGGTCAACTGCGTCTCGTCCCTGTGCGAGGGGCAGGTGCTGTCCATGGCCAAGCGGCAGGCGGACCTTGATGCAGGCGTGGAGCGGATGCTGGCACTCAATGATGATGGCGGCGAGGTGATCATCGAGGTGAAACGCGGTGTGACCCGTCCCGTATGGGAGCCGGATGCCGGCACGCTGGCGCTTTATGAAATCGGGAAGGAACTGGCCGCAGAAGTGGGCTTTGAGATGAGCCATGCCAGTGCGGGCGGCGGCTCGGATGGCAACTTCACCGGCGCCCTGGGCATTCCGACGCTGGACTCCATCGGTGTGCGTGGTGCCGGGCTGCATACGCTCAACGAGCATATCCTGATCGACAGCCTGGCCGAGCGCGCCAAGCTCTGCGCCGGCCTGTTCCTGCGGCTCAGCTGAAGCTTGGGAAGGCGAGGGCCAAAAGCCCTTGCCTCATTCCAGCGGTTCTCCCGCATGAACGCGGGAGATGAATGCCGAGGCCTGCCGGGTGCAGCCGCTGTCGAGCAGCCAGCCGAGCACGGCGCCGGGATAGGCATCTTCCAGATCCTGCGGCAGGACCTTGAGGCCGAACTTGCGCAAGCTGGAGCCTGCCGAAAGCGCCAGAGCGCCTTCGGTTACGGGGAATGTGGCAGGGACCGTGAAGGTGTGGCTGCCGGCCGGCCAGTTGAGGTCTGACGCCTTGCCTGCTTCATTGCGCAGGGTCAGCGTCAATGGGGCATCGGCATCGCGGCGCCAGAAGGTCAATTCGTCCTTTCGGGTGCAGCGCTCGCCGGAGCTGTCGATGCTGACCAGCCAGATGCCAGGCTGTTCCGGCAGGCTGCTGTCCGTCTTGCGCGACGCACCAAGCACTTCCGATGTCTGGCCGCCAGCGCCGAGGAACTTGCGCACCGCATCCCATCCGCTGAAGGGGCGCTCCACCGGAGGAGCGGCGTCCAGCTTGCCGTCAAAGGGGCCGTCGATGCGTTTCATTTCACCGGATTGGAAAAGAATGGTGATCTTTGCACCATCGGGCAATTTCAGGCTGGAGCCTTCGGCAATGCGGTCGCCCGGCTGCAGGCTGGCCGGGCCGCTGGCGGCAACCACAATCATGTCCGCCAGCGCTGGCGCTGCGGTTGCCCCGCTCAACAGGGCCGCGATCATCATCTGCCGGAACATGCCGAACCTCATCCTGCTTTCATACCAACCGGGCAGCTATTATTTGCCGCCCAGAACGATCTGTGTACCTGTTTCACCTTGCCCGAGGCGCGCCAGATGCAGGCGCGAGGGGCCGTCATCACCGCGCAGGCGCAGCACCGTTTCAAATCCCTGCCGTGCCGCCTCTCCGTCGCCCTGCTGTAGCAAGGCGAAAGCGGTGGCATAGGCCGCCATCCACTCCGCTCCCGCCTCTGCCTCGCTCAAAGGCTCGACGCAGGGCAGGGGTTCCGCGCGGCCCTTCACCACCAGATCGCCTATGGGCCTGTAGTTGAGGCCCGGCGCCTGGGCTGCAGCGGCTGCACTGACGCAGATGCGCGTGCCAAGGTACTTGTTGGCCCCTTCCAGCCGGGCGGCGGTGTTCACCGTGTCGCCGATGCTTGTATAATCGAAAAAGCGGCTACCGCCAAAATTACCTACAACAGCTTCGCCACGATGCAGGCCGATGCGGGTGACGCCGAGCGGAATGCCTTCCGCCGCCATTTCCTTGCGAAAGCCCTCGCAGAAGGCATCCACCGCCAGCGCCAGCTTCACGGCCTTGAGGCTTTGCTCCGGATCTTCCTCCGGTGCGCCGAAGAAGCCGACCACCGCATCGCCGATCAGCTTGTCGATGGTGGCGCCGTGGCTGACGAAGAGGTCGCACATGCGGTCGAGATAGCGGTTGAGGATCGTCGCTACTTGATCCGCGGTCAGTTGCTCCGACAGGGTGGTGAAGCCCTCCAGATCCGTGAACACATAGGTGACCGTGCGCTTTTCTCCGCCAAGGGCGAGACTGAGCCGGCCGGATGTCAGACGCTGCACCACCTGCGGGCTGACATAGCGGGAGAAGGCCGTGTTGAGAAACGCCCGCTCCGACCGGTCGATGCGCCAGCGGAACAGGGCGAGCAGCAGCGCGGCGGCTATGGCTGCGGCGGGCGGGGTGAGTACGGGCAGCTGGATAATCTGCAGGCGCAGCAGCAGCGCAGACGTGGCAAGACAGGCAAATGCGGCAAGCCCGAGCACGAGGAAGAAGCGGCCCGGCTTCTGCGTCAAGGTGAATCCGGTGACGGTGGCAACTGCCACGAGGGCAGCCAGCAAGAGGTCTGCCCAGAGCGGCAGAGCAGGCAGGCTGCGCCCTTCCAGCACCTGTGCCAGAATATGCGCGTGGATGGCGATGCCCGGCACGGTGCCGCCTTCGGTACCGGCAAAGGAGACCATCGGTGCCGGGTGCTGATCGAGATGCGGCAGGTCGGTGCCGATCAGCACGTATTTTCCGGCAAGCCACTCATCCGGCAGCAGAGCAGCGGTGTGGGCGGGATACTGCGGAAAGGCGGTGAGGCCGGGACCTTGCGGCGCCTGATAGAGAATGCGCCCCTGAGGTGGCGGCGCCTTCGCGGCGCCTGAGGCCAGCGCCGCCGTGAAGGTGGTGATGGGTGCGCCGTCCCGGTCTTGCGGGAAGGGTAAGTGCCGCACGATGCCATCTGCATCATCCCGTTGCAGCACGATGGAACCATGACCGCGCCCGCTGACGGAATGCCCTAGATAAAGCCTCTGCTGTGGCGTCAGGTCGTTGAGGTCGCTGGCAACAGCCAGGATCACGGGACTCGATGCTTCATCGATCGCCGCCAGCAGATCGGCATCCTTCACCGGGTCGCTCGGGCCATCAAAGAGAATGTCGATACCGATGGCTTTTGGGCCGGTGGCGCTGATGCGGCGGATCAAGGCGGCGAGAAAGCCCCGGTCAATGGGCGAGCGATAGGGAAAGGCGGCCAGCGTTTCCTCGGTGATGGTGAGGATGACGATAT
Organism: Pannonibacter phragmitetus; assembly: GCF_050510895.1. Classification (GTDB taxonomy): domain Bacteria; phylum Pseudomonadota; class Alphaproteobacteria; order Rhizobiales; family Stappiaceae; genus Pannonibacter; species Pannonibacter phragmitetus_B. The sequence goes on from NZ_JBNINT010000001.1 coordinate 1,507,206, forward strand.
CCTCACGCCGATCCGCCACCGTTCCTCCGCCCGCAAACAGGATCACATCGCCAAGGCGCGGCTCCAGCCTCGTAGCAACGGGCAACACCAGCAGCAGCGCAAGGCAGGCGGCCAGCACCGGGGCCAGCCTGCGCTGCAAGGGGCCCGCAAGCGCGGGCGTGCTGGTGCGGCCCATGGTCATCTGGGGGCTTCGAAGCGGCGCACGTCCGAGCGGGTACCGTCCTTGTAGGTCAGCTGCACGGTGAGGAAAGACGTATTGCGCGGCACCCGCAGGTAAAGCTCCGATCCCGGCCCTGACGACGGCACGGCATGAGGATTGTCCGGATCGCAGGGGCCAGTCTCGAAGGCCGTGTCCGGCTCGTCCTTGTTGATGCCGTAGCGCACGCCGGATAACGCGCAGCGGTAGCTGATCAGATGGGTGAAATAAGCGAGCCTGTCCCCGCTGCCGCCGAAGGAGACCCAACTGTTCCAGAACCGCTCGAGAATGTCCTTCTGCCCCGCAATTAGCGCCGTGTCCGGATCAAAATGCAGCGTATAGGGCCCCTGCGTCTCGCCGCGCAGGTTGGTGTATTGCACCTCGATGTCCATGGCTGCGGCTGAACCCGGCAGCTCGAAGCCGGGATAGGGCAGGGGCTGGCCGGTTGCCGGGTCCATCGCGCCGCTCATGACGCCGGTGGAGCGGAACTCCCCGCCCGGCAGGCGCACGAAGATCTCCCGTGCCTTGTCGGCGATGGAGAGCGTCATCAGCCAGCCCTGATTGCTGCGGGTGGCGGACAGCTGCAGCGGGTTGGCCATGGCCGCATCGCTCATGGCTGAAAGCGCGGCAAGGCGGCTGCGGGCATCCTCCAGCCAGCTAGCGGCCATCTGCTGGTCGATGAAATAGCGCAGCACCTTGCCTTGATCCGCCGCCTCAACGAAGCGGGTCAGAAGCTCCTTTTCCTCGTCTTGTCGGCAAGCGATTGCTGACCGAGGCGGCTCTGCGAATAATCAAGGCTGAGTTCGTAGAGCGCCGGGCCGAAATCCGGATAGGCCTCGATGAAGCTGTTCAGCCTGCGCACGCGCTCGTCCCGTTCTTCCAGCAGGATCGCTGCAAACAGCGTTGCCGGATCGCGGCGCCCGGCAGAGAGCGAACGGTAGACCTCCCGCGCACCGGCACGGCCCTCCTGCACCTTCAGCACTGCCTGAAAGCGCAGGTGCGGATCAATCTGCGGCTCGCCGAAAGCAAAGAACTTCAGGTAGTCCGCACGCGCCCCCGGATAGTCGCCCTTCAGCTCACGCAGGCGGGCGTTGGCATAGAACTCATGCGGGCGCTGCGGATTTTCCACCAGAAGCGAGCGGCTTTGCAGGGCAGCGAAAAGCTGCTCGATCTGTCCGGTGTCTGCCGCAGGCAGGCTGGCAAGGCGCATGCGGGCCAGTTCGGTAAAGGCGCCAGCCGGGAAGCGCTCCAGATAGGCCTCATAGTCGGCAGCGGTGCGGCTGTCCTTGACCCCGTTCCAGAACACCAGTTCCTGCTGCAGCGCCTCGGCAGTGGCCGCAGGCGCAGGGCCGGAGCCCGCAACACCCGTGCTGTCTGCGCTGGGCATCAGGATGATATCGGTCGTGAGCGAAGAGTGATCCCAGGGCACCTGCGCCCCATCCGTCGCCGTCACCACATCCTGCCGCACGCGCTTGAACACGGTTTCGATGCTGGCACCGGGCACCAGAAGTTCCCGGGCGATGGCTGCGGAATAGGGGCTGTTGAGGCCCTCGCCATCGGCCGCCGTGCTGCCGGGGGCCGTTGCAAAGGAAATGAAACTTCCGCGCGGCGTGCCTGTGAGCAGTGTCAGCCCACCCGCGCTGCCGCCTGCGGAGCGGCTCAGAGCCGTGTTGCGGCAGGCATCGAGAATGATGATGTTCGGCCCGTCATGGGCCTCTTCCACGGCTGCCAGCACCCAGTCCACCGGCAGCGCCTCGAACTCCGCATCCACTTCCTCGCGCAGATCCGCGCCAAGCGGGGCAAGGTAATTGCGCCCGCCTGCAGCAAATCCGTGGCCGGAATAATAAACCGCAGCCAGCGTGCCGGAGGGGCTGCCTTGAGCTTGGCCGTGAAGTCGCGCACGGCAGCTTTCAGGCTCCGCAGATCCGCATCCATCACCAGTGTCACCTCAAAGCCGGCAGCCTTGAGGCTACCCGAGATCAGTGCCGCATCATTGGCCGGGTTCTTCAACGCGGGCAGGGAAGGGCTGTCATAGGTGGCATTGCCGATGACCAGCGCAAGGCGGCTGGCCGCGCTTTCAGCGCGTGCCTGAGCCACCGCACCCAGCAGCATGAGGCAGAGGAGTATAGCCACCGCCCAGGCACCCAACTGCCCGCACGTGCCATCCATGGTCCTCTGCCTTGAACTGTCAGCCTGTCTCATGCCCTGTCCTTGCCCGTGCCAGCATCCGGATTGGTATCCCGTGTATCTGCCGCTCTGGATAATCCGCCGGAGCCGGCAAAGGCAACCTGCGGCAAGGTATCTTAAGGCCTATGGTCTTTCCCGCTGTGTCGCCTGTCACGCTCATGCGGTCTTTGATGTGTCAGAGGATGGGATTTACTGAAGGTTTTTGTGCCGTCTAAGAAAGCAATTTTCGATATGTAGACCTATAAGATGCGCTTATCCTAATGATATTTTCTGGTTATGTAATGATGAAACTCCTGATTAAATCTGCTTAAGTCATCAAAGGGTCTCTGAAGCTTCGTCAATCTGTCATATGGAGACTTGCATATGCGCCCCTGAACAGGGAGCGCAGGATGTCGCCGCAAGCAGTCGAACTTTCCGGAATCCGCAAGACCTTTGGCAGCGAAAGCGTGCTCAAGGGCATCGATCTGTCCATCCGTCCGGGTGAATTTCTCTCACTGGTCGGTTCCTCCGGCTGTGGCAAATCCACGCTGTTGCGGGTTATCGCCGGGCTTGAGATGCCGGATCAGGGCCCGGGGCAGGGCAAGGTTAGCATCGGCGGCTCAGATGTGACCGGCATGGACCCGAGCGACCGGAACCTTGCCATGGTGTTCCAGTCCTACGCGCTTTACCCGCACATGAGCGTCCGCCAGAACATCGCCACCCCTTGCGCATGCGCCGTCTGCCCGTCTCCGCCCGCCTGCCGCTGGTTGGTGGCCTGATGGCGCCAAAGGCACGCCTTGCCGAAATTTCAGCCGCCGTCGAGGACGCCGCCGAAACCCTTCAGATCGGCCATCTTCTGGACCGCAAGCCCGCCCAGCTTTCCGGTGGCCAGCGCCAGCGCGTGGCACTGGCCCGGGCGCTGGTGCGCTCTCCGGCTGCTTTCCTGATGGATGAGCCATTGTCGAACCTTGATGCCAAGCTGCGCGCCCACATGCGCGAGGAGCTGGCGGCTCTGCACCGGCGCCTGGGCGCAACCTTCATCTATGTCACGCACGACCAGATCGAAGCCATGACCATGTCGGACCGCATCGCGCTGATGTCGGAAGGGCGGATCGAGCAGCTGGGCACACCGGATGAGCTCTACCGCCGCCCGGCGACGCTGACGGTGGCCCGCTTCATTGGCATGCCGGCGATCAACCTTTTGCCAGCCGAGATCAGCGCTGAAGGCCGCGTCCAGGCTTTGGGGCAGGATCTGGGAGTGCAGGTGGCCGCACAAGGGACCGAAACCGCCACCATCGGCTTGCGCCCGGAAGATTTGGTCCCTGCATCAGATGGGCTTGCCGTGCGCGTTCTGCGCGCCGAAATGCACGGTGCCGACCGCTATGTCAGCTGCGCGCTTGTTGGCCGGGATGATCTCGTCCTGACCTTCCGCCAGTCCGCTGCCGAGCCTCTCGCCATCTCGCCGGAAGGCACGCTGCACCTGTCTTTTGCGCCGGAGCGGCTGCATGTCTTCGGTGCCGATAGCCTGCGCCGCGAAACCGCGAAAACGGGGAGGGCGGCAGCATGAGTGTGACCAGCCTCGGCCTTGAGACCGGAGAGGCCGCGCCCCTGCCGCGCTGCCGCTCACGCATGGAGCGGCGCATGATGGCGCGGGGGCTGATGTTCGCCGCCCCTGCCAGCCTGGTTCTGCTCGGTATCTACATTCTGCCCGTCATCATCCTTGCCGGGTTTTCCGTCACCGACTATCAGCTTGGCGCATTGTCCTTCCGTTTCATTGGTCTTGATAATTTTGCGCAGGCCTTCTCCGACCCGGTGTTCATGCGGGCGCTGCGCAACACCGCGCTCTATGCGGCCCTGGTCATTCCCTTTGGCGTGGGTCTGGGACTTGGGGTGGCACTGCTGGTCAATGCCCGCAAGCGCAGCCGCGGCTTCTGGGAAGTGGCTTACTTCCTGCCCGTCACGGCAACGCTCGTCGCCATGGCCACCGTCTGGCAGTTCCTGCTGCATCCCTCCATCGGCCCGGTGAATGCCGCCATCAAGTGGCTGGGCTTCGAGCCTGTTTCCTTCCTCTCCGATCCGGCGCTCTTGATCCCTTCCATGGCGATCATCGGCATCTGGCAGGTGCTGGGTTTCAACATGGTGCTGTTTCTGGCCGGACTTACCGCCATTCCGCAGGACCTTTATGAAGCCGCAAGGCTGGATGGTGCCCGCTCGCCGCTGGACCGGTTCCTGACGGTCACCTGGCCGATGCTGGGGCCAACCACGCTTTTCGTCGTGGTCACCACCTCCATCTCCGCCTTCAAGGTTTTCGAGACGGTGGCCGTTCTGACCAAGGGGCGCTTCGGCTCCGAGACGCTGCTCTTCGCGCTCTATCTCGAAGGCTTTGAATATTCCAACACCGGCTATGCCGCCGCGCTGACGCTGATCTTCCTTGCAATCGTGCTGGTGCTGTCCATCGGGCAGACGGTGCACATGGACCGGAAGGTGCATTACTGATGGCCGTCCTTCGCCGCCTTGCCCCTCATCTGGTTCTGGCCCTTGGCGCAGCCTTCATGCTGCTGCCGTTCTACTGGATGCTGCTGACCTCCATCCGCCCGCCTGCGGAGATCTTCAACGTCTCGCTCTGGCCATTCCCGGACCAGTTCGACGGGGCGGAGAACTATTCCCGCGCCGCCAGCCAGGTGCCCATGGCGCGCTTCATGCTGAATGGCGCCATCGTCTGCGGCGGTATTCTGATCGTGCAGATCCTGACGGCCGTGCCTGCGGCCTATGCCTTGGCCAAGCTCCGCTTCCCCGGCCGCCGCCTGCTGCTCGGTCTCGTCATCGCGGCGCTCTGCGTGCCCATGCAGGCACTGGCCCTGCCGCTGTTTGTCGGGCTCGCCTGGACCAAGATGCTCAACACCTATGTGGCGATGATGCTGCCGTTCTTCCTGTCGGTCTTCGCCATCTTCCTGTTCCATCAGTCCTTCCGCAGTTATCCGGACGAAATCATCGAGGCCGCCCGCATGGATGGCTTTTCGGAGATGGAAATCTGCTGGGGTCTGGTGCTGCGCGGCTCGCTGCCCTCGCTCGCGGCCTTCTCGGTCTTCTCCGTGGTGGCCCACTGGAATGACCTTTACTGGCCGATGATCGTCGTCACCGACGTCAACCTCGCCCCGCCGCCGCTCGGCATGCTGTTCTTCGCCGATGCGGAGACGGGCGCTAACTATGGCGCGCTGATGGCCGGTGCCACTCTCATCACCGCACCCATGGTGCTGTGCTTCCTCCTTGCCCGCCGTCATTTCATCGCGGGCATCACCATGACCGGTGTCAAATGACCCGGCCTTTCTCCTCCTCCCAACCGCATCCGGAGACTGTCATGAAGATCACTCGCCGCACCGCCATCGGCGGTCTTGCTCTCGGCCTTGCCATGGCCGGGCTTGGCAAGCCTGCCTTCGCCGATCAGATCACGCTGGACGTGCTCTACAACCTGCCGGGCTTCACCAAGTTTCATCAGCCGCTGGCCGATGAGTTCATGAAGAACAACCCGGACATCAAGATCAACTTCCTTGCCCCTGCCGCCGGCTACAACGAAGGCCAGCAGCAGGTGCTGCGCGCCGCCGTGACGGGCAACCTGCCGGATGTCTATTTCTCCGGCTATAACCTGACGGCGGAACTCGTCCACACGCTGGCCCCGCGCAACCAGATCACCGATCTGACGCCCTTCATCGAAGCCGAAGGCGGCCAGGCGTTCCTGGATGCCAACTACAGCCCGAAGATGGCCGCTCTCGGCCAGATCGACGGCAAGCAGTATGGCCTGCCGGTCAACGCTTCCTCGCCGATCATGTATATCAACGCCGATCTGGTGAAGAAGGCGGGCGGCGACCCGGACAAGATGCCCACCACCTTCGAGGGCCTCATCGAGCTGGCCGCGAAGATCCATGCCCTTGACCCGAAGATTGCCGGCATGGGCTATGACATCAACGGCTGGCCGGATGACTGGCTGTGGCAGGCGCTGATTTTCCAGCAGGGCGGCCGTCTGGTCGATGCGGAAACGAAGACCGTTGCCTTCGACAACGAAATTGGCCTCAATGCCATGAAGCTGACCCGCCGTTTCGTCACCGAAGGCGGCCAGAACCTTCTGGACTGGGACCAGTCGCGCCAGCAGTTCGGCGCAGGCCTCACCGGCTTCATCTTCTCCACGCCGGCCCACGTGCAGACCATCGAAGGCCTGGTGGGTGACCGCTTCACGCTGAAGACCGCCACCTTCCCGCTGGACAACAAGGATACCGGCGGCGTGCCGACCGGCGGCAACTCTGCTGTGATCCTGACGCAGGACAAGTCCAAGCAGGACGCGGCCTGGAAGTATCTGAAGTGGATCACCGGTCCGCAGGCGCAGGACACCATCGTGCGCATCACCGGCTATCTGCCGACCAACAAACTGGCCACCGGTCCGGACTTCCTCGCACCCTTCTATGCCGAGAAGCCGAACGTGAAGACCGCTTCCCTGCAGGCTGACCGCTCCATGCCCTGGGCCGGCTATCCGGGCGGCGATTCCGTGCGCATCTGGCGCACCCAGCGCGACATCATCGGTGCCGTCATGCGCGGCGAACTGACGCCGGAAGACGGCCTGAAGCAGGTGGTCGAGCAGACCAACGCCCTGATGAAGTGATGCTTTTCCCGGCTGCCTGCATCTTGCGGCAGCCGGGCACAGACATTTGACCGTTGAGGCTGCGGGGGTCTGGTTCCCGCAGCCTTTTCATGCCGCCCTTGCGTAGCCCTCAGGACACATTCCATGAAAATCATCCAGCTCACCGACACCCACCTGATGCCCCCTGGCGCAGTGGTGAATGGTGTTGATCCGGAGCGCCAGCTCCGCCTTGCCGTTGAGGACATTCTTGCCCGTCATGGGGATGCGGATTTGATGGTCATCACAGGTGACCTGTGCAATCACGGTGATCCGGAAGCCTATGCGCTGCTGCGCGAGATCCTGGCGCCCGTGCCCTTCGAAGTGCGCCTTCTGATCGGCAACCACGACCGCCGCCCGGAGTTCCGCGACGCCTTCCCGGAGCGTCCGGTGGACGGGCAGGGCTTCGTCCAGTCCTTCAAGGATACGGACCATGGCCGGCTGCTGTTTCTGGACACCCATGAAGCGGGCATGATCGGCGGGCTCTATGGTGCGGACCGCATGGCCTTTCTCGATGAAGCGCTGGCCGGGGCAGGGGATGTGCCCGTCACCGTCTTCATCCATCACCCGCCCTTCGATTGTGGCATCGGCCATTTCGAGAACATCGGCCTGCATGATGACGGCGCGCTGATGCAGCGCCTTGGCGCCCATCCGGGCGGCGTGCGCCACATCGTTTTCGGCCACATCCACATCCCCATGGCAGGCACGGCGGCCAACGGCATCGCCTACAGTTCCGGTCAGGCAACCGGCCACCGCTTCATCACCGACCTCGCCGACCCATGCCCCTGGTGGACCGGCGGCAACCCCACCTACCGCATCCTCCTCCTCGACGCCCACGGCCTGCGCGCCTACACCGCCGAGACGTCGCAAGTGGCAACCAGCCGCGCAGCGCGGTGCGAGGGGCCGTGAGGGGGCTATGGCAGCCGGATGGATCCATCGGGCTGCATTTCTGGAGGTGGCAGTCCATCGCGTTCAAACATTGCGTGCATTGAGCCAGCTATGGCATCGCCGTCCTGCCTGGTTGGGCTATCGCTCAGCAGATGCTGAAGCTCGCTGATATCGGATTGCGTATCACCCATCGGCCACAGCGCTGCGGCTGCCAGGCGGCGTTTCCGGTTCATGAGGCTTTGGAGAAGGCAGTCGAATGTCTGTTCCCGGTATTCCGGATGAATGGCCATTGGAAGATGAACTGACACCGGCCGTGTCTGTCCGAGACGGTGTACGCGATCGTTGCACTGTTCCTCAACCGCTGGATTCCACCATCTTGACAGATGAATAACATGGGTTGCTGCAGTTAGCGTCAGGCCGGTACCTGCTGCCTTTGGGCCAAGGACAAGAAGATCGAAGCCTCCGTCTACCTCGAGGTGACGCTGGAACCGATTGACGATGGCCTGCCGTTTCTGGATTGGCGTGTCACCATTTATAAGGTCAATCTGCTTTAGACCGAATTCAGCCTTCACAAGTTCGATAAACCTGTACTGCATCTGACGATGCTCAATAAAGACGAGCGCTCTTTCGCTCTTCTCCGAAATGGAACGCAAGATGCTCATCGCAGCGGTCAGGCGTGCGGATTCCTTGATAAAGGCTGCATTGTCAGCTGTTGCCCCCATCCCGGGGTGAACTGATACACTCCGGATATGGTGCAGCATCCTCAGTTGCGCTCCCAATCCACCGCTTGCGAGTTTTAGTTTGGCATCATCATATGCGGTTGCCTGAACGGTTGGCATGAGACGGGGGTGAAGGCGTCTGGTCTTCTCCGGAAGATCTCTCGCCACCATGTCCTTGATGCGCCGAATCGCAAGTGCGGGCTTTCTTCCTGAAGGTTCGAAGGTTCTCTGATAGAGTTCCCGCATGCTTTCTGGAGTAGGGTCAGCATACTGTTCCCTGAATTCCTTGAGAGTTCCCAATGCTCCGGGAGCAATTCTGTCCATGATGGCCCACAGGTCGACTGTGGTGTTTTCGATGGGGGTACCCGTCAAGCCAATACAGAAATCGGTATTTACGGAGCGCGCAGCCTTTGCCCGCAGGCTGAACGGGTTTTTCAAAGCCTGGATCTCGTCAAACACCGTTGCTGCAAATCTGATGCGTCCCAATGAGTGCTGGAAATTGGTCAGGGTTGTATAGGTTGTCAGCACCCAGTACCGGTGTGCGCGGTTATCCTGAATGGCTTCGTGCAAGGCACTCAGGTCCAGCTTCGCAATGCCGTCATCCGTATCTTTTCCCGCATAGCCAGCCTTCTTCTGGCTGGAAATTCCGCTGCCGAAAAGCCGGATGACATTACCAAGACCAGGCTCCTGCATGTGATTGCGAACCTCCATCTGCCAGTTTTCAAGCAGAGAGGTTGGCGCCACGATCAGTACCGGTCCTCTGGGCATGGCCTGGGATTGTGCCATGTTGTCCTTTAACCAAGCGAGGAAAGTGATGGTTTGAAGGGTCTTACCGAGGCCCTGTTCATCAGCGTTGAGGATCCCAGGCAATCCTGCGCGCCATGCGTCAGCTTGCCATTCGAAGCTCGCTCTCTGATGTTCCTTCAACGGGGTCAGGATTGCTGGAGGCACCGCGATGGGTATGACGGATTGCCTTGGCCTCAAGCCAGCTTGCCATTTCAGGTCCTCGAAATTGTCCTTGGTGTCAAGCACCAGCGGAGCACCCGGCGACGGCGGTAGTTGCTCCGGATCGTCACTGCCCTCGATTTCCTTTTCAGCAATCTTGCCATTCAGCAGCGCAACTGTTTCCGGACGGGCGGGCAACTCGATAGCATCAAAGTTTACATGTTTCTCACCTGCGGCAATCCCGTCGATGACTTGATCCCGCAGGCTAGTCAGTTCCCTGTGCCCAAGTGGGGCGAGGGCCTCCTTGAGGATCTGCGCGAACTCCTCCGGCAGCCAGGCCGTGCCGCTACCGGTAATTTCCTGATCCGGCTTCTGATATGCAATGATCCCTGTGACACGTTCCGAGAACTCTGCTGTCTCGATGAAGAGCGGGCCAGCCGCAGCCTCAATGGCCTCTTGCTGGCCTGAATCCGATAAACCATCCAGTTTGCCGCTTTCACGCAATTGACGCTCAATTGCCTCGCTGATCAGACGTTGGGGGTTCTGGATGAAAGCACGTCTTTCCGAAAGGGGGCCTTCTGCATGCGCGCCATCACGTCGAGTGCAGGTGCTGCCGCCCTGTCGATGACAAGATAGTTGCCCGGAGAAAGACGGTAGGCTGCAAGTGCTCCCCGGCTGCGAACCTGGGATTGGAAGCGCTGGAGTTCCTGACCTGCGAGTTCGCTCTGATCCTCGCTGACAGATCCCGCTTCAAGTTCGCCATCGTCTCCCCGGATCCGTTGTCTGGAGAACGGAACCACTTCAAAGTCTTCAGTTCCGGAAGTTGAGATGGAAAAACTGTCTGCCAGCCGTACTTCAAGCCCCGACAGAAAGTCCGTCATTGACGATCGTGCGGATACCTCGCCATGGGCCATGGAGACGCCTGGCTCCAGTGCCTGCCGGAATCTGGCCAGCGCTTCCCAGTCGTGCGCATCGCCCTGACCCGGTCGAAAGCCATCTGCCACATCCAGCGCTTCCATCATCCAGAGCGGGATACGGTAGTGTTGCCCGCCCATGGACAGGATCGAGCCGGATCGCTTTGGAAAGACGCGCTGTCCCTGGCGAAACCATTCGTACCGAAGCTTGAACCCAGACGAACCGAGAAGTCCTTCCGCGTCGGTCCGCAGAAGCAGATCCGTGAGGCGGGGAAGGCCGAGGACTGCAGCCGTCGAACTGTCCAGGCTGGCAACAAGCCGGTGCGGCAAGCGGATTTCGCTGCTTGAAACAGAAAGTTCAAGCCGGAGCGTGGCGGCTAGCGCCCTGAAGTCGGCAAGCGCAAAAGCCAGATCCAGCTCTTCCGGCTTCAGCGCCTGCAGGTCTGGAGTGTTGCCTTTGCCGCGCAACCGCGCCAGGAGGCCGGCTGCTTCGGGTTCGGCACTCACCACGACTTCGCGGTCATCAAACGAGTATTTGAACTTCACGGACCTTCCCTCAGATGTTGCGGAGCACCCAGTCTTCCCAGCCGCTGTGGTGAGATTTTGCATTTGCTCCCGGCGTAAGACGGATTTCTTCGCAATCGTAACTTGGCTGATAGAGCTTGGGGCTGCGAGCATCCGAATTCTGGAAGATGTGAACCTTGTAACTGTGCGACCCTTCCACCACGATCCTGCGGCCAATCTGAAGAATCAGCAGAGACGTGTTGTTGCGCCCGCCACCGGCTACTTGACGGCCATATCCCGGATCCCTTCCACGCGATTGCGTGCAATGCGCCTGCGTGCTTCCTCAGCACCTTTTTCGCTGAAGGCGACCCAGGCGGCATCAATCTGACCGGCGCGATAGAGGCCAAGCCAGAATTTCCGTCGTGGCTCCCACATATGGCTATCTTCAACGGCTGAAACCACGTCCAGGAAGAAGCGGATGTTCTCGCCGGTCAACCAACGGAAAAGGACTGCCATGAGATTGTCCGGAACTCCACTCCATGCTCCGCCCTTGTTGAGGCGAGGGTCCCCGTAAAGGAGAACCAGACTTTGAATCAGATAGCTCCGGTCATCTTCTGCCGGGCTGGCGTCTGTCCAAGGTTCAAGCAGGGCTGTTATGGCTTCGCTTGCGCCCAATATCTTTGCTTCCTGCCGGTCGGGCTTCAGCCAGCCGATCATGCGTTCCATACCGTTGCGGGTCTTGAGCTCGGACCTGATCTTCTTCACATAGGCAAGATGTGCATGCGCCATCAGCCCGGTGTCATGCGGCTTGTGAAATCCCAGTTCCTTGAGGCCATTCCAGGGGCTCGTCATCGGGCGCATCAGAGTGCTGATGTGTTCGTGCGCGTTAATTGGGTCGAGCACACGAGGTTCCGTCATCAGCAGCTTGTACCAGCGGGCTCCGATCCTGCCTCCGGCTGACGTGAGTGCTTCAGCAAGGCTGCGTGTATGAGCCGCTCCTGGCTCATAACTCGTCATGTAGACCGAGAACATGGCGTTCAGGAAACCTGGCCGTGTCGAGGCTTTGATTTCGTCGAAATAGAAGTTCCGCAGCAGCTCCAGATCCGGACGGCTCCTGCGCTCCATATCGAAAAGCGCTCGGGCTGCAGAGGTTACCAGAAAGAGCTTCGTTCCCTCCCAGTTGCCGGTCTCCACGCGGGCCCGCATCTCCTGCACCAGCTGTTCCCTGTCCTTCTCCGGCGGGTCTCCAGCTCCATCAGGCCATCTTTCGATGATGCGGCTCGTCGTGGAAACCAGTCTGTTCAGGGCAGGCAGCGCCGCGGTTGCCAGACGCAGGGGCCGGGAGAGCTTTTGTTCGAGGCTCATGGGTTGCCTCCGTTGCGGTTGCCCGCTTCAAGAGACTTGCGTATCCGGCCGATCTCCTCGGAACGGCTTGGCGTGTACATGATGATGCGAAGATCGACACGGCGGTTCGTATCACGGCCAGCCTTGCTGGCATTGTCAGCCACGGGGCGCATCTGGCCATAGCCGGCAACAGATAGCACCGGTTGCCCGCGCAGGTTCTGGAAATCCATCAGGCCCGAAACGCTATCCGTCATGACGGTGAAGGTCGAGTTTGCCCGGTTCGTTGAAAGCGTCAGGTTGCTGTTGGAATTGCCCGTGCTGTCCGTGTGCCCTTCGATCTGAAGAGCCTCTATGACAACACCGCCCGGATTACAGGTGCTGGTCCAGCGGGTGCTTGGGCCGAGGGTGTAACACGGCAGAAGCTCGCCAAGGCGCCGCGCAACGCTGGTGACGATTGGGCGCCGGTCGGCACGGAGCTCAGAGGAATTCGTGTCGAAGAGGCCGTCACCCTGAAACCGGAGTGCATCCGATTGCTCGCTGACCTCGACCTTCAGGTCGGGGAAGTCGATCTTCACCTGTTCGCGCAGGCGCTCGAGAATCCGGCGTCTCTCAAGGGCAGCGTCGGCCAGATAGGCTTCAAGCGGGTTCTTGACTTCCAGGTGCTTTCGCAGGCGCTCCAGTTCCGCTTTCAACTCTGCGATTTCCTGCGTCTGGGCTTCTACAGTCTCTTCAAGTTCGCGGATCCTTGCGTCTTTTTGCTCAATCTGCTGACGAAGATCTTCAGCCGTGCGTTCTGCAGCCTGCCGAAGCTCCGCTCCGCGACAAGCTCGGAGCGCGGCACCTGATCCGTGTCGCTGTACTGGCTGGCAAAGAAGGCGAGCAGCAGGATGACGATGAAGAGAAAGCTCACCGTCATGTCCGTCATGGACACAAAGGCGCTTTCCTCTTCCTCTTCCTGGTGAGTGCGGCGGGACGAGGCGCGCATCAGACCCTCCGCGACTGCGGCGAGAACTCTTCCATCTGGGCAACGATGTTGCTCATCGTATCCAGCGCAGGATTGAGACGTTCCTGGAGCTCCTTGACATGGCCGAACATGCCGTCAACCGCCGCCTGCACCTGCGAAGCGTAGATGTCAAAGGCCTTGCCAAGGCTTTCGTCCATGCTGTCCAGCCGGTCACCCTGCTTGCGCAGATTGTCGAGGGCTATGTTGATTGCGGCCAGCTTTGCGTCGATGGCCGAGGCCTGTGCCTGCACGATGTCATTGATCGCCGCCATGGTTGAGGCTGCGGACTGGGTTGTTGTTTCTGCCGATTTTGCAATCGTTCCGGCAGCCCGCTGGGTGCTGTCGTTGAGCTGGCGGATGGACGCTTCCATCCGCTCCGAAATGGCCTGTACCGGAGCTGCTGCTGCCGTAAGGTCATTTGCCGCTGAACGGAACCCGGTTGCCGCGGCCGTGGAGGCCTCCGCACCATCGCGCACGCCTTCAGCAAAGCGGCGCAGGTCGGCCGAGCCTTGCTGCAGCTTGCCAGTGACATCGGAGAGGTGACCCGCGATGGCAGTAATCGGGCCCAGGATATCATCTGCGGCCTTTGCCGAAACTTCGGCGGCCACCCGGGCAATTTCGCTGCTGGTGCGGGAGAAAGCATCTGCCACGCCCTGGCCTGCAGAGCCAATGAAGGCACTGGCCTCGCTGCTTGCGGCCTGCATCCGGGCCTGTGCTGCCTCGCTGCCGCTCTTTGCGGCGGCTTCGATTTCATCACGGAAGGCCGTTGCGGATTTGCGCATGTCCTCAGCTGCTGCCGACATGGCGCGGGCACCTTCTCCGGTGTTTTCGCGGATGCCTTCCAGCGTCTGGTTCATCACCCGCAGAAGCTTTTCGGTGCCCTCGGACAGCGCGCTGCCGGCCGTCTCGGCAGAGCTGGCCATGGCTGAGCGCAACTCCTCCACAGCCAGAGCTACACGCTGGACCGCCGTCTCCATTTCCGCGCCCATCCTGCCGGAACTCATGTCCATCCGGTCGCTCAGCAGGCTGATCTTGTCGCCTGCGTCCGAAATGCGCTGCGCGGCTTCGGTCAGTGCCAGGCCCACCTTGTCGGTCAGCTGGCTGGAGAGGCCGGTGACCATGTCGCCGACACCCTCGACCCCCATCTGCCCGACCCGCTCCACCAGCGGTGCCATGGCGGTGTTGATGGAATTCGAAATGGCCAAAGGCAGTTCTTCCCGCAAGGGGCGGCCAAGTTCTGCAACCAGTTCCGTGCCGATCAGACGGAAATGCTCTTTCTGTTCCCGCGTAGCGCGCAGTTGCTCGGCTGCCAAATACTCAAGGCTGATGTAGGTCAGTTTGGACTCGATGACATGGCAGAGCGCATGCAGCTTCTTGTCGACCTTGCCCTGCATCCGCCGGTACAAAACCGTGAGAATGATGGAACACAGAAGACCTGTCAGCGACATGATGAACTTCGCCGAAGCAACCTTCAGCAGGTTCTGCATGGCGCGAGCCGAGATGTCCGCTTCTGCCGTTATTCCGTCCAGAGCGGAAATCAGGCCCAGGAACGTGAAGAACAGGCCCATGCTGACAAAAAGGCCCGGCACGATGCGCCAGGAGCCGGGGCCAAAACCCAGATCATCGGTGTTGAGGAAGACCGAAGGCCGCACAGCGTTGCGCAGCACAGTCACTCCATCTTCATCATGGGAAACAAGGGTTTCCCTGTATTCCCCCAGGCGGTGGCCAGTGGCTTCCTGTAGCTGTCGCCCTCGGCCTCGGTCAGGATCGTTCCGCCGATTTCGTCAATCTGGCTGCTGAAGTTGGAGCCTTCCTCGCCATCCTGAACGATTTCGCGCATCCATTCGATGGATCTCGGCCTGCCGCCACTTTTCGAACCAGAAACGTGCCGCAAGTGCGGCAAGGGCAACGAAAAACAGCAGTGCAACAAGACCCGGCGTCCCGTCCAGCTTCAGCAGACCGGCACAAAAAAGGATCGCGTTCTTGACCGGAACGCCAACAAAATCCACCCAACTCACTGTAAAAAGCCCCTATGCCCAGTTGCAACGCAAGAAAACACCCCGATT
Source organism: Pannonibacter phragmitetus (assembly GCF_050510895.1). Lineage (GTDB taxonomy): Bacteria > Pseudomonadota > Alphaproteobacteria > Rhizobiales > Stappiaceae > Pannonibacter > Pannonibacter phragmitetus_B. The sequence goes on from NZ_JBNINT010000001.1 coordinate 1,522,617, forward strand.
CAAATCGTTAACGAAATATGACGCGGTTGGGAAGTGCACAATCGCAGGGCGAGGGAGGGTGCTTCCGGCAGCGGGCACGGCGGGTGTTGAAACAGCGGCTCAACCGGAGCCTGCGGCTTTTGCCGGTGATCCTGTCCGGTTACTGTGCGGGCAAAGATCAGATTCGTGGAAGATGTGCATGTTGAACGGTGAGATCCGAAGCAAGGTCGATCAGGTGTGGAATGCCTTCTGGGCCGGGGGCATTGCCAATCCGCTGGAGGTGATCGAGCAGATCACCTACCTCCTGTTCATGCGCGGGCTGGATGACCGGCAGACGCGGGAAGAGAACAAGGCGATGGCATTTGGCCGCCCCATGGAGCGGGTCATTTTCCCCGAAGGCGTCTATCGCACGTTGCGCGACGAAGAGACTGGCGCGGTGAAGGAGGAAATCACCTATGCCATGTTGCGCTGGTCCCGGTTCCGTCATGACGATCCGGCCCGCATGTTCTTCATCGTTGCGGAACATGTCTTCCCCTTCCTGCGCGAGATGGGCGAGAAGGGCACGGCCCACGCCGAGCACATGAAGGATGCCCGCTTCACCATCCCAACGCCGGGCCTCCTGGCGAAGGTGGTGGACATGCTGGCGGACATTCCGCTGGAAGACCGCGACACCAAGGGCGACCTCTACGAATACATGCTGGGCAAGATTGCCAGCGCCGGCCAGAACGGCCAGTTCCGCACGCCGCGCCATATCATCAACCTGATGGTGGAACTGACCGCCCCGGCGCCGCAGGACGTGATCTGCGATCCGGCCAGCGGCACCTGCGGCTTTCTGGTGGGGGCGGGGAGTATCTGCGTGACAACCATGCAGCGCTGTTCCGCGACAGCGAGGCGCGGGCGCATTTCCATTCCGGCATGTTCCATGGCTACGACTTCGACCGCACCATGCTGCGCATCGGCTCCATGAACATGCAGCTGCACGGGGTGGAAGGGGCCGATATCCGCTACCGGGACTCGCTCGCCTCCGCCCATGGCGATGATGCGGACAAATATTCGCTGATCCTTGCCAACCCGCCCTTTGCCGGGTCGCTGGATTTCGAGACCACCAGCGCGGATCTTCTGAAGATCGTCAAGACGAAGAAGACCGAGCTTCTGTTCATGGCCCTGTTCCTGAAGCTGCTGAAGCCGGGCGGGCGGGCTGCCGTGATCGTGCCGGACGGGGTGCTGTTCGGCTCCTCCACCGCGCACAAGGCCATCCGCAGGATGCTGGTGGAGGACCACAAGCTGGACGCTGTCGTCAAGCTGCCGTCCGGCGTGTTCAAGCCTTATGCCGGCGTGTCCACGGCCATCGTCTTCTTCACCAAGACCAATTCCGGCGGCACGGATCACGTCTGGTTCTATGATGTTCAGGCCGATGGCATGAGCCTGGATGACAAGCGCCAGATGCTGGTCAGCGAGGACAAGTTCGGCCCCATGCCGAAAGTTGCCCTTTCCGCAGAGGAGCATGACAGGAACAACCTGCCGGATGTTGTGGCCCGCTGGCAGGCGCGCAACGGCAGCGAGCGCGGCAACCCGCGCACCGGCCAGAGCTTCACCGTCAGTCGCGAAGAAATCGCCGCCACCGGCTATGACCTGTCGCTCAACCGCTACAAGGAAGTGGTGCATGAAGCCGCTGACCACCGCCCGCCGAAGGAGATCATCGCCGAACTGCTGGCGCTGGAGGATGAAATTGCGGCGGGGCTGAAAGAGCTGGAGGCGATGCTGTGAGTGTGCGCATGGTTCCAATTGGCGAGGTCGTCGAAAAGATTTCGACCTGGAATCCCCAGAGCCAAATGGATGGCGAATTTGATTACATTGATCTGAGCGCCATTGATCAAGATACGAAGTGCATTGTAAAGCCAACTCGTCTATCAAATTCAGAGGCGCCCAGCCGCGCGCGTCAACTGGTGGCCTCCGGTGATGTTCTCGTTGCTACTGTTAGACCGAATCTGAACGGTGTTGCCAAAGCATGTGTTGAACATGATGGAATGACGGCATCAACCGGCTTTTGTGTCCTTAGGCCCAGGCAAAAGATTCTTTGCGAAAACTATTTGTTTCAATGGGTGAAAAGCTCATCCTTTGTGAAGGACATGGTTCAAAAGGCTACCGGTGCCAGCTATCCGGCTGTTAGCGATCGTATAATCAAAGAGTCAGTGATCCCCCTGCCACCCCTTGATGAGCAGAAGCGGATTGCGGCGATACTGGACAAGGCCGATGCGCTGCGTGCCAAGCGCCGCCACGCCATCACCCTCCTCGACAGCCTAACCCAGTCGATCTTTCTGGAGATGTTTGGGGACCCGGTGAGTAATCCGAGGGGATGGAAAAGCTACTCGCTGGATCGCGTTGCCAAGTTTTATGCTGGAAACTCTCTCCCTGTGGGCCAGATTTTTGTAGGCCAAGAAAATGGCTATCTCCTATTGAAAGTTTCAGATCTTAACAGGCCGGAAAACGCTGAAATGATTAAGTGCGCGGGTCTTTTCTCAGACGAACCTGGATCGCGTTCTGGAACTGCTCCTGCAGGAGCTATAGTTTTCCCCAAAAGGGGAGGGGCAATTGCAACAAATAAGAAAAAATTCTTGGAAGGCCTGCGATTCTTGACCCAAATATGATGGGGGTTGCGCCAATTGATGGTATTGTTGATCCTTTTTTTATGTTTTCGTGGTTTAAATTCTTGGATTTGACAAGTATTTCATCTGGAAGTTCAGTTCCGCAGTTGAATAAGCAAGATCTTGCTCCTTTGGTTGTGAACCTTCCTCCGTTTGACCTGCAAAGGGAGTATGGAGCTTGTATTGAGCGGATATCGGTAAGCGCGCTCGACGGAGCTAACTCTCAACGAGCTGCAGACTCTCTCTTCGCCTCCCTCCAGCACCGCGCCTTCACCGGCCAGCTCTGAAGCACTTCTGATCCGCGCTGCCGCCAGTGCCGCCAGCTTGCAGGCCTGTTCCGGCAGCGCGGGGAAAGCCGTTGGAAGAAAACAAGCGGACCGGTCTCCCGGTCTCCCGGGCTGCTGACAGACCTTTTGCCTCTCCATCATTATCCCCGGCCTCGTGCCGGGGATCTATGCAAATCAATGATTTATATAGTCCTTCGGCACAGAGCCGGGGACGGTTTCGAGGCCGCAGGCCTGCCGGAGCCTGAGCAGGGGCCTGTTCCCCGATCCGCCCCGTATCCTCTTCTGCCTCGCGTGATACTAATGCCCAATGAGCCTGACTTCTCGAGCATTGGTCAAGCCTGTGCGGCGCTTGAGCAATTTCAAGGCGTGATGCGTCAGCATCGGATGCCTTGCGTGAGACGCATTTCAGCGCCATGACCTTTTCCGTCAGCGAACTTTGGAAAAACTGGCCGTTTTGCCGTTGTCTCACAAGGGGATAGGCAAATTCAGGTTGCAAATCTGGCGGGATCTGGCGACTGTATCCGCCCGGTTGCATCAGTTGAAGACGGCCCCATGTCCAACTTCGCCTTTCTCTCTGCCGAGTTTCCCGAAATCTTCGAGAATGCGAAGAAGGCGGAAGACTATGCGCAGAGTGATCCGCGCGCGGCGGCCTTTTATGCCCGGCGCACGGTGGAACTGGCGGTGCAATGGGCCTACCGCAATGACAGCGGCCTGAGCCTTCCCTATGACAGCCGCATTTCCGCGCTGATCCATGAGCCGGACTTTCAGAGGCGGGCGGGGCCTGCCGTGTTTGCCAAGGCGAAGCTGATCATCCGCATTGGCAATCTGGCGGTGCATGAAACCCGCGAGACCTCGGCCAAGGACGCGGGCGATGCGGTGCGGGAGCTGTTCCATCTGTGCTTCTGGCTGGCCCGCACCTATGGCAGGGTGCCGCCGCCGGACGGGCTCGCCTTTGATGCAGGGCAGCTTCAGCGCAAGGATGATCTTGTCCGGCGCGCCTTTGCCGAACTGACACGCCTGCAGGCGCAGATGGAGGAGAAGGACGCCGCCTTCGCCGAACTGATGCGCAGCAAGGGCGATCTGGACGCCGAATTGCAGGCCGCACGAGCCGAGCGGGACCGCATCCGCCGCGCAAACGAACAGCGGCCCGATACGCACGACTATTCCGAGGCCCAGACACGCGATGCCTTCATCGACCTCTATCTGCGGGAGGCCGGCTGGCCGCTGACAGAGGCCCGCGACCGGGAATTTCCCGTTTCCGGCATGCCGAACATGCAAGGGCAGGGCTTTTGCGACTATGTGCTGTGGGGCGATGATGGCAAGCCGCTGGCCGTGGTGGAGGCCAAGCGCACCCGCCGCAGCCCGATGGAGGGCCAGCAGCAGGCCAAGCTCTATGCCGATTGCCTGGAGCGCCAGTTCGGCCAGCGCCCTGTGATCTTCTGCTCCAACGGCTACGAGCACTGGCTCTGGGATGATCTGGCCTATCCGCCGCGTCAGGTTTCCGGCTTCTACAAGAAGGACGAGCTGCAGCTCCTGATCCAGCGGCGGGACAGCCGCAAGCCGATGGCCGGCATCGCCGTGAACCGCAAGATCGCCGACCGCTACTATCAGGAACGGGCGATTGCGCGGGTGAAGGACGCCTTCGAGGGGCGGGGACAGCGCAAGGCCCTGCTCGTCATGGCCACCGGCTCCGGCAAGACGCGCACGGTGATTGCGCTGGTGGACATGCTGATGCGGGCAGGCTGGGTGAAGCGTGTCCTGTTTCTCGCCGACCGCGTGGCACTGGTGAACCAGGCGGTGAAAGCCTTCAAGACACATCTCCCGGACAGCTCGCCCGTCAATCTGGTGACGGAGAAGACCGCCGAGGGGCGGGTCTTCCTGTCCACCTATCCCACCATGATGAACCTGATCGATGAGCGCACCGGTGGCAAGACGGGGGCAAGACGGGCGGCAAGGCTGCCGGGGAAGCTGCGGCGGGCGGGGGCGGCGTGCTGCGTTTTGGCCCCGGTCATTTCGATCTCATCGTCATCGATGAGGCGCACCGCTCCGTCTATCAGCGCTATGGCGCGATCTTCCGGTATTTCGACAGTCTTCTGGTCGGCCTGACGGCAACCCCGCGCGAGGAGATCGACCGCAACACCTACGGTCTTTTCGATCTGGAGGAGGGCGTGCCGACGGATGCCTATCCGCTGGATCAGGCGATTGCCGATGAATGGCTGGTGCCGCCGCTCGCCGTGTCCGTCCCCTTGCGCTTCCTGCGCGAGGGCATCCGCTATGACGATCTGCCGGATGCAGAAAAAGAGCAGTGGGACATGCTGGAATGGGACGAGGAGGATGGTGATCCGCCCGGCAGCGTGGAGGCCGAGGCCGTCAACAAGTGGCTGTTCAATGCCGATACGGTGGATAAGGTGCTCGCCCATGTCATGACCAATGGCCTGAAGGTGGCTGGTGGCGACAGGCTGGGCAAGACCATCATCTTTGCCAAGAACCAGGATCATGCCAAATTCATCGAGAAGCGGTTCAACCTCGCCTATCCGCATCTGGCCGGGCATTTCGCCCGCATCATCACCTTCCAGACCGATTATGCGCAGACGTTGATCGACGACTTCTCGGACAAGGACAAGGCCCCGCACATTGCCATCTCGGTGGACATGCTGGACACAGGCATTGATGTGCCGGAAGTGGTCAATCTGGTTCTGTTCAAGCTGATCCGCTCGAGAACCAAGTTCTGGCAGATCATCGGGCGCGGCACGCGCCTATGCAAGGATCTGTTTGGCCCCGGTCAGGACAAGGAATTCTTCCGGGTGTTTGATTATTGCCAGAACCTGGAGTTCTTCCGGCAGAACATGAAGCCCGACGAAACGTCCTTGCCGAAATCGCTCAGTGAGCGCCTGTTCGCGGCGCGGCTGGACCTCATTCTCGCGCTGGATGGCAAGGCAGCTGCAGAGGATGCTAGCGGGATGCAGGAGCCATCGGCACCCTATGATGCGGGTCCTGCTGCGCCTCCGCCGCTGGAGTCCGTGCGGCAGACGGCTCTCGAATTCCTTAAGGACTATGTGGGCAGCATGAACCTCGACAACTTCATCGTGCGCGGGCAGCGCAGGCTGGTTGAGAAGTATCAGGCGCCAGAGGCGTGGCAGCACCTGACGGCGGATGTGCGGGATGAACTCCTCACCCGTGTCGCGCCCTTGCCGCACGGGCTGAAAAGCGAAGCAGAGGAGGCCAAGCGTTTCGATCTGCTGATGTTCAATCTGCAGATCGCGCTGCTGACCGCCTCCCGCCGCTTTGACATGTACAAGAGGCAGCTGGTGGATATCGCGTCTGCCCTTGAGGAGCAGACAACGATCCCGGCGATTGCCGCCCAGCACGCGCTGCTGCTCGACATTCTCTCCGACATCTGGTGGGAAGGCATCACCGTGCCGCTGCTGGAACTAGTCCGGCTCAGGTTGCGCGGGCTAGTGCACCAGATCGAGAAGTATAAGCGGAATAGCCTCTACACCGACTTTGCCGATGAGCTTGGCGTGGCCGTCGAGTTTGATCTGCCGCAGGTTGGAGAGGTTGACTTTGCCCGCTTCAGAAAAAAGGCACGGCATTTCCTGCGGGCGCATGAGGATCACATCACGATCGCCAAACTCCGCCATGGCAAGCCGCTGACCGGCTCAGACATCGAGGAGCTTCAAGGGATGCTAGTGGAGGCCGGGGTGGGCCAGCAGGAGCATTTCGACAAGGCGGCTGAACTCGCACATGGTTTCGGCGCGTTCATCCGCTCGCTTGTCGGGCTGGAGCGTGGCGCCGTCGCGGAAGCCTTTAGCGAATTCCTGGCTGATGGGGCCGCCACGGCGCAGCAGATTGAATTCATCGATATGGTCATCGGTCATCTGACGGAAAAGGGCTCAATGGATCCGGGGCTCCTTTACGAAAGTCCTTTCATCGATGTCGCTCCGGAAGGTCCGCAGCAGGTGTTCGACTTCGCACGGACCAGGCGGCTGATTGAGGTGATCAATGGTCTGAACGAGAGTGTTGCCGGATAGCTGCCCTCTCATTCCTTCTGACCGGAAGTTTATTAAGCCCCAGATGAGGCATTCATGATCCCCGATTACCAGACCCTCATGCTGCCCGTCCTGCGTCTTGCTGCCGAAGGTGAAACGCGGGTGGGGGATGTGGTGGAGCGTGTTGCTGATGAGTTTGGCCTCTCTGCGCAGGAGCGGGAGGAGATGCTGCCGAGCGGGCGTCAGCGGGTGCTGCACAACCGCATTCACTGGGCGAAGTTCTATATGAGCAAGGCCGGCCTGATCGCCTCGCCGGGCCGGGGGCGCTTTGTGGCCTCGGACAAGGGCAGGGCGCTGCTGGCCGGCGCTCCGCAGCAGATCACCGTGGCGATGCTGATGCAGGAGCCGGAATTCCGCGCCTTTTATGAGAGCGGGCGCGGCAGCACCAGCGGGGAAGAAGCGGCGGGCACGCCGGGGGCGGTGGCTGTTGAGGCCGCCGCTTCGCCAGCCACACCGGAAGAGCAGATCGACGCGGCCCATGCGGCCATGATGGCAGAGCTGCGGGATGAGTTGCTGCAGCGCATCCTCGCCAACAGCCCGGCCTTTTTCGAACAGCTCATCGTCGATCTGCTGGTGGCCATGGGCTATGGCGGCAGCCACAAGGATGCCGCCGCCCAGCTTGGCCGCTCCGGCGATGGCGGCGTGGACGGTGTGGTCAACGAGGACCGGCTCGGTCTTGACCGCATCTATGTGCAGGCCAAGCGCTACGCCCCCGGCAATCCTGTTGGCCGCCCGGATGTGAATGGTTTCGTCGGCAGTCTCGTTGGCCTTGGCGCCACCAAGGGCGTGTTCGTCACCACCTCCAGCTTCAGCCAGCCCGCACGCGACTACGTGCGCCATCTAGCCCAGCGAGTGATCCTCATCGACGGGCAGGAGCTGGCCGATCTGATGATCGAGCATGGTGTTGGCGTCAGAGACTACCGCAAGGTCGAGTTCAAGCGGCTGGATGAGGATTTCTTCGGGGAGGAATGAGACCGGGCTCCGGTGAGCCTGACATGCTGACGGGAGGCCTTTTTGTGGTGGAAGTGTAGTCCCGCTCCCACAGCCTCACGGCACAAACAGGATCCGCTTCAGGGCGCTGTCTTCGGGGAAGAGGTGTGCTGGGAGGTCGAGGGGCTGGCGGAAGAGGCGGCCGTCGACTTCGATGGCGCTGACGAAGGAGATGGAGCAGGAGAGGCCGAAGCCGTGGACGGCTTTCCAGAGCTTTGCTGCCTCCATGTCATTGCGCTTCATGGCCATGCGCCGTTCCCGGTGGCACAGGTCCACGAAGGCCTGACAGTTCACATCGCCGCCCCACCTTTGACGCAAGCGGCAATAGAGCTCCCATACCGGTCCTGTGGTCACCAGCACTGCATCAAAATGCAGGCCGGCAAGGAACAGGTCTCCGCCGTCCTCGAACTCCGGGATCTTCAAGTCCATCACTTGGCTCTGCTCTTCGCAGCCCGCACCTCAGAACCTGTATTGCAGGCTGAGGCGGCCTGCGTGGGTTTGGGTGGTGGCGCCCAGTTCGCTCTGGTAGGCGAGGGTGAGGCCGAGGGCCTGATCGTTCTTCAGTGACAGCCCCGCCTCGAACAGCGCCGCGTCCCGGTCCAGCGGCGTGCCGGAGATGGTGAAGGCACTTCCGCTATTGGCAAAGCGCAATGTGGACGAGGGAGTGACATCGCCGAATGCGTGGCGCCAGGCGAGCGAGCCGCTGAGCGAGGTGGTGAAGCCGCCGATCTGGCCGATGGCCGCTTCACCGCGCAGGCCCAGCGTGGTTACGCCCAGAACATCATTGCTGCTGCGGCTGTTAAGCGCTGCGGGGCCGCCGGTCTCGGTGAAGCCGTCCGTGTGCTGGTTAATGACGGCAATGCCGGCGAAGGGCTCCACGGTGGCCGGGGTCAGATGCAGGGCATAGCCGATCTCGGCAAAGGCCTGAGCGGTTGAAGCGCTGTAGGCAGCTGCCAGACGGTCGGCAAAGCCGGTGAAGGCCACATCGCGGCGCGTGTCCAGATTGTGCCAGGCATAGCTTGCGCCCAGACGCAAACCGATGGCATCCATCTGCGTGCCCGCATAAATGCCGGCCTGATAGGTGTCGGCCGAGCCGCTGGAGCGGTTTGCAGAGGAGCTGAACTGGTTTCTGGAGTAGCCGGCCATCAGGCCTGTGCGCCAGCCGGGAATGATTTCCGCATCAACGCCGGTGAGGAAGCCGCCGCCATAGCTTTCGGCAGCTGCCGTGCTTGCAGTGGCATCTGTCCTGCCCCAGCCGCCGGTCGCCTGGCTCCAGACCTGGGCGCCGATCTGCTTTGCCAGCGGCACACCGCCCTTGCCGTTGAACGCCGTCGAGACCTGAGTGCCCGTAGACCCGCCAACTCCGCCAGTGGCGGTGAGGATCCGCTGGGTCATGCTGCTGCGGCTGGCGCTGCTGCCGGACATGATCGTGCGCTGCACCGTCGCATGGGCCTCACCGGACAGCATCTGGAAGGCCTGCTCCGTCTCGCCCTCGCGCATCGACAGAACGGCATCATGCAGTGCCCCCGAGCCGGTTGCGTCAATTGTGCCCGCCACGGATTTTCCGTTTGGCCTTGAGGCTTTGGAGGCGAAGGATAGCAAGGCACCGTCCGGCGTGGTGGCGCGGTTGAGGGTGAGCGTCACAAAGTGAGTGTCAAGCCCGGCTGTGTATGCCACCGAGGCATCCAGAAAGGCGAGGTTGTCAGTCACCGTGCTGAAGCGGCCTTCAAGGCCGTCAATCGACGTCAAGACCGGATAGCTGGTTGAAGGCTTGTAGGCAGCTTCGTCTGCGGCAACGACAGAAAGTGTTGCCCCGCCGCTTATGGAAACCTTGCCGGTCGATACAACTGCAGTTGCGAAGCCGGAGCCGTTGACGCCCACCTGAAAGGTGGAGCCGGGTTCGAAGCGGATGCCGTTTGTCACAAGACCGTTGCTGGCGTTGCCGGGTGCCAGCAAGGCACCGGCAGCGAGCGTCACAGCACCGATACGGCCATTGCCGCCAAGCGTGGCGCCGGAGAGCACCTGAAAATTATTAGTGTGAGTGCCGTTTACGGTGAAAACGGTGCCACTGTTGAGGCTGATCTTCCCGGTATAGGCGGAGGTCAGGTTAAGGGCACCGGTCTTGTAGACTTCTGCCGTGCCGGTGAAGGCCGAGTAGTCGCCGGTGAGCGTGGTGGTGCCAGAGTAAAACGCCAGAGTGCCGGATCCGCTGACCTTGGGAGCAAACACGTAATCCGTGTCCGTGTGGTTGAAGACCACAGCGCCTGTGCCGGACCCGAAGGCGGCCTCTGCTGCCTGAACGGTGCCTGCTGCCTGCGCCGCCTGACCTGCCGCCGCACCAATGGTCAGCGTGCCTGTGCTGCCAGAGGCAAGGGCGATGTTGATCGTGCCGTTTCCACCAGCTGCTGAAACACCGCCGCCATTTGAAATGGTGAGCGTGCCGGTTGAATTCACCACTCCCAAATAGCCTGCTGGGACCAGGTCGCGCCCGACATAGATTGCATTGGCTTGCAGCACTGAGCCCTTGCCCGTGACAGCTACAGTGCCTGCGCTTGGTTCGAGGCCAAAATCGTAGGTATTATCGCCATCCAGACTGATCGACCCCTGTTCGTGCCCGATGAAGAGGCTGTCGTATACCGTGACCTGACCGCCATCCTTGATGTTCAGAGCGCCGCGCCCATAGTTTCCAACGACAAGATCGTTGGCTTCCAGCTTGGAGCCGGTGCCGGTGACGTTGATAGATGGCGTGACAACTGAATTGCTGGTGACAAATACTTGGTCGCTGAAAAGCTGTCCACCTGCCGATATGGTCAAAGTGGCTTCATTATTAATGATGGAAAGCTCTCCGCGGGAAGGACTGCAGGCCGTGCCGGTGTTGTCGCCAATGATTGCTTCGTTTTGCTCTACGAACATGGGCAGGTTGTCCGTCGGAGTGCCGGGAAATTCCGAAGGGAAACGCGGGCAGTTCAGTGCCAGTGCCACACCGGGGCAGAGGCAGAGCATGACCGTAGAAAGAAGCGCGGCGCGGGAGGCCGGCTTGAAGGCGCGATGCGCCTGGTGGAGGCTGCGTGTCGCGTGGTGAATTGCAAAATTCCAGGAATGCTGCATCGCCCCCTCCGGCATCGGTTCACTGTCCTTGCGCTGCAGGCTTGATGGGGCCGAAGGGCCGCCTCTGAGCTGGACAAATGCATGATCGCCTGCGGGCACTGGCGGCCTCACGGTTCACCCGTGCCCATTGGCTACGAACGTTCAAACATATTTCGGTCGGTTTCTCCGCGTCCGGGCCGGGAAGCGGAAAAAGAAAATCATATTCACGCTACACCGGAAGGAACGGCAATGGGGGCGTCCAAGGCAAATCCGTGCTGTGCAGGCACGAGTTATCCACGTGTGATGCCAGTGACGCTGGCATGGAGATGGTGTCCGATCATTATCCTGGGGTCAGGGCTTTGATCATGGCATCCGGCAGGAGCATCGAAGTTGCAGGCCTGCGGGTCTGCGGGGGCGTGGCAGGCCGTCTTTCGCAAGGGGGACGGTTTCCCTAACGTGACTTTCGTCACAGGCCGCGCACTCCGGCATTTGCTATAGTCCTTTCGAAGGGAAAGCCGGGCTGGTGTTTCTGAATGGAGGGGGCTGCATGACGATCCTGTCGATACGGTCGAAAGATTTCAGCCGCGCTAGGCGTGTGGAAGAGTTCCGCAACGTGGTCGCGAGTATGACCAAGGTGGACTTCATCCCCGATGACCGGCAGGACTTTCACTCAGAAACCTCCATTGCCGTGATGCCGGGGCTTATTGTCGGTCATGGGCGGCATTCCGCTTCGACTGCGGTACGCAGCCAGAGCCACGCGGCTGATTGCAGTGATGACGTGATGTTCCACATCCCGCTGGCTGGCGGCGGAACGATCCTGCAGTCCGGTGGCCACGAGGAGGTACTGCGTCCGGGCCTTGTCTATGCCGATCCGGGTGATGTGCCTGGCACCCTTCGCTTCGGCGGGGAGCATATGGAGGGCATCTATGTGTCCATTCCCCGCGCTCAACTGGGGCCTGTGGCGGCAGGGCTGGATGCGGTGTTGCGCCGGACGGCACCGCTGACGCCGCAATGGCGGCTGTTTCTGGGCTATGCCCGCATGCTGCATCAAGAACTTCCTGCCCTTGCGGCGGAAGAGGCTGCGCAATGCGTAGCGCATGTGCAGGATCTGGCACTGATGGCCCTTGGTGCCACAAGGGAAGCGGCAGAGGCTGCCGCTGGACGCGGGCTCAGGGCAGCCCGGCTGAAGCAGGTGAAAGCAGAGATTGAGCGCAGCCTCGTCACCCCCGGCCTGAGTGCGGACAGGGTTGCGGCACAACTTGGTCTTTCCCCGCGATATGTGCGGGCCCTGTTTGAGCGCGAAGGCACGTCCTTTCGGGACTATGTCGCTGCCCGGCGTCTCGCCTTGGCCCATCGCATGCTGCGGGATCCGGCTTTTCAGCATCTCAACATTGCGCAGATTGCCATGGACGCCGGATTTGGCGACCTGTCCTGGTTCAATGCCCGCTTCCGCCAGACCTATGGCATGACCCCAAGGGACGTCCGGGCGCACCGGTTCTAAGGTCAGATTGGGGGGAACGGACCAGATTTGTGCCGCAGTCCCCGCAAACGAGTGCCGGGGGCCCCAAGACGGTTCCGGCCTCTCATCCTAGTCTTTTTTCACGATGCAGCTGCCTGCCTCCTTGCCGGCGGGCAGGGTCTGCATGGTCATTCGAGGATATTCTGGATGTGGGATTTCAGCCTGACAGGTGCTCTGGCACTCATGGCGCGCACGGCGCCCTTTCTTCTTTTCCGCATGGCCGTCTATTTCGGCATGGCCTGTGCCTATGTCATTGCAACGGGCACGGGCGCAGCCATCGGCTATGGCGTCGGCCAGCTGGGCGATGAGGGTTTTCTGGCCTCCAGCACGGCGCTGGGAGGCATCACCGGCTTCGGCCTTGTGGCAGCAGTGCTCTATCTGCTGCGCGAATATGTGCTCTACATCGTCAAGGCCGGGCATATTGCTGTCCTGATAGAGCTGCTGGATGGCCGCGTCCTGCCGGAAGGGGAAGGGCAGGTGGCTTATGGCAGCCGCATGGTGCGTGAGCGCTTTGCGCAGGCAAGCCTGCTTTTCGGCATCGACCAGCTGGTCAAGGGTGTGATTTCCGCCATTGCCGGACTGATTGAAGGCATTGCCTCGTTTCTGCCTGTGCCCGGTCTTCAAGCAGCCGCAGGGCTGCTGCGCAACTTTCTGAACGTGGCCGTTGGCTTCACGGACGAGGTTGTCCTTGCCCATGCAATGCGCACCCGCGCTGTCAATCCCTGGGCTTCGGCGGAAGAAGCGCTGGTGCTCTATGGGCAGAACTACAAGACCATGTTCCGGAATGCTGCCTGGCTGGCGGTGATGATCTACGGCCTGTCTTTCGTAGTGTTTCTGCTGGCGCTCGCCCCGGCGGCCGCGCTTGTCTACCTGATGCCCGGTGCGCTCAGCGCGGGTGGCCTGGTCTTTGCCATTCTCTTTGCCTGGGCCTTCAAGGCGGCGTTGCTGGAGCCGCTGGCCATCACCTGCATGATGCAGGTCTTTTTCAGGACAACCGAGGGGCAGGTGCCGGATCCGGCCTGGCGTGCCCGGCTGCAGGATCTATCGGGCAAGTTCAGGGAAATTGGCGGCAAGGCACGCGACTGGGCGTCAGCACGCGCCGGCGCCTCCCGGTCCACCACCGCATCCGCATTAGGAGATTTCCGGTGATCAAGAGCATCCAACTCAAAACGGCAACCCTGCTCGCGGCATCTGCGTTCTGCCTGCCTCTGCCCGCTGTGGCGCAAGAGGCCCCGCGCACTATCATCGTCATGGATGGTTCGGGTTCCATGTGGGGCCAGATCGACGGGCGTGCCAAGCTGGAGATCGCCCGTGAGGCTGTTGCCAAGGTTGTGCAAGGCATCCCCGCGCAGCAGGAACTGGGGCTGCTTGCCTATGGCCACCGGTCTAAGGGCAATTGCGGCGATATCGAGCTTCTGGTCCCGCCCGGGCAGAGCACGGGCGCGGCAGTCGTGAATGCCGTGAACTCCATGCGTTTCCTTGGCAAAACGCCTCTTTCGGCCGCCGTCCGGCAGGCGGCAGAGGCGCTGCGCTATGGAGAAGAAAGCGCTACCGTTGTTCTCGTCACCGACGGGCTTGAAACCTGTGAGGCCGACCCTTGTGCACTGGCATCTGAACTGGAGGCGGCCGGCGTCAACTTCACCGCGCATGTGGTTGGGTTCGGCCTGACGAAGGAGGAGGGGGCGCAGGTGGCGTGCCTCGCTGAAAACACTGGCGGGCGCTACATCGAGGCCGACAATGCAGGCGAGCTGACCGAGGCATTGAGTGAGGCGATTGCCATGGCGCCGCCGCGGAACACAACTCACTATCCCGGCCGCCCGCTGATGCCAGGAATTCAGATCCAGCCGACAGGCCAGTCGATCGGACCTGAGGCCACAATGCCTGAACAGCCAGACTTTCCCCGTGATGGAACGTCCGAAGATTGCCGTGCTCTGGCAGAAGCGGACGCGGCGGTTGCTGCCTGGCTCTTCGAGCCGCCCGGCAGCTATTTCGTCGAAGAACCACGCTGCCGCCTCTTCAGTTACTCGGCTGAGATGGATTGGGCCGTTTATCCGCCGGAAGACGGCTGGGTCTCCGGCTTCAAACCGGATGCCATCCTTTTTGTACGGCCGCTTGAAGAGCCAGCATTTCAGCCGGGCAAGGCTGGCATGATCAACCGGGGCCCCTATGCCGTCGGCGTTGCACAGATTGAACTGGGTGTCCTGGCCGAGGGAACGGAGACGGGGGCGCAGCCTTAGCCCTGCGTCTCTATCCGGCTGGGAATGCGGCCGAAGGGTCTGCGATTACCTACAGCACGGTTGAGGGAACCGAAGGAGCCAAGGACGCGGCAATCGAGCTTGCCGCACCCGGTGAATATCTACTGCGGCTGGAAACCTGGGGCGGTGACGTTCTCGACGAAATGGAGATCGTTGCCGAGCCTGATCCCGCCGTCACCCTCACGGCTCCGGCAGTGGCCGAACCGGGTAGTCCCATCGCCATCGAGACGACCGGCAGCCAGTTGCGCAGTGATGGCATTGAGATCTGGCAGGGGGAACAGCAGATCGACTGGGGCCGGACGCTCAGCGAGCTTGCCGCAGGTGAGCCTCTGAATGCGCCTTCCGAACCGGGGACTTATGACCTTGTCTACAAGGGCTATGATGCATCCGGCGAGCGCGAAGAAAAGGCGCGCCTCTCCATTGAAGTCGGCTCCTCAAACGCTACGGACGGCGCAGGCGCGGCGCGGCAGAAGAAGGCCGATGCTGGCGCTGGTCAAACCCCGGCTCCTGCTTCCGGCGCAAATGGGGATACAGCCTATTCCTGCGATGGCCCGGCGCCATGCTCCATCACTGACGGCAGAACGGGCCTGTCCTTCATGCTGCCTGCCGGCTGGTGGACGGACCGGCCCGAGACGGAGGGATACACGGCAGGTGCTCAGGCATCGGGTGAGACCTTACCACCTCGCGTCAACTTCTTCCGCCATGGCACTGACGATACTCTGGTTCTTGGCCCGCGCCAGTGGGTCGCCATGAACGGGCCTTGCGAGGAGGTGGGCACCCTTGGCCAGTTCTGCATGTTTGAAAGCGCCGACCCGCAGGTGCTTGCCTCCTATCAACTCGTCAAGGCGACATTGAAATGGGAGCAGCCTCAGGCGGCAAAAAAGGCGCAAGCTGATCAACTAGATCTTGCGGCAAGCGTCCAGCAGGGTCTTACCGGTCAGGACGCCCAGACCAAGGCTATTATGGGCGCGCTTCTGGGGGCGGCGCAGAATGCCGGGCCGACTGGCGAAATTGACCAGAAAGCCATTATGGGAGCGCTTCTTGGCGCCGCGCAGGCAACAGCACAGGATGCGGCTCCGGCGGCGGGCGGTTGCGGTGATGGTCAAGGCCATGGTCCGGACAATTGCAAGAATGGCGAGGAGGCGGGCAAGGCCTGGACGGGCTATCCTCATCGCTGCCTGCCCGGCGACAAGACCACTGACAACTGCGACATGCGCGATGCGGCCACCAATCTTGCCTTTTATCTGCCGGAAGGCTGGGTGGCCGACGTTACCCCGGCGATGCCTTTTCCACGTGTTGAATTTGCAGAAAACGCTGGTTCCGCCCATTCGATCTGGCTCAATCCCGCTGACTGGCCGTTGGGCGAGCGAGGATGCGAAATCACCCGTGTCGGGCGGTTGTGCACAGACCCGGACCGGGGAGACGAAAAGCTTGCCAGGGTTTTCCGTACCCTGCAATTCACCTTGACGACCGGGCAGGTTCTGCGCCGCTGCGGGGATGAGCCTTGTGAATTCGGCTCCAAAGGCTCGCCGATTTCGGGTCATTTGCCGGCGCGCTGGTCGGTAGAGCTCGGTGAAACCCTTCCGGATGGCCGTGTACGTACCTGGTTCTGGGACCTGGACCGGCGCGGCAACTTCAAGCTGATGGGTCTCAATCAGCCGGGAGGCAAGAACTGCCAGCAACTCCAGCCCGGCGATGAGATCTGCGAGTTCACCTCCAGCATTCCGCAGGAGGAGAGCAGTCTAATCATCAACATGATTGCTCCGCCAGCACCTCAGGATCGCAAACCCGCCTTGCAGGCAACTGCGCCAAAGACGCTTGCCCCTGGCGAGATGAAGGCTCTGCGGGACCTGATTGGGAGAAATTGAACCATGCGACTGCTGATAACTGCCATCGCCACGTTACTGGGATCTTCCGCTATGGCCTGCGAGCCGCCTGTCATCACCATTGATGAAAAAGGAAACGCAAGGTGGAGCGATGTCGGGCCGGAAACAAGAGGTGCGATGGAAAACTACGCGGGGCCGGCGTCTTCGGCACAGGATGTTCTGGTAATCGACGAACGCGCATCGAAGGCGCAGTGGATCGGCCCCGGCCATACTCCGGACGAAATTGCAGTCGTCTATGGCATCAACAGCTATGTCTACACCGGCTCCGAACGGTGCGCACCGCCCGGCATGCCGCGCAGCCTTGATGATATCCCTGATGATCCGCCGCCGGAGGACCTGACGCCCGGAAAGCCCATCCCAGATCTCTTTCCCGGTGAACCTGCTGCAGGTATCCAACCGCGATCGGGCCTCTGGCAGGCCCGCCTCGGCACGCCGCACTTCGAAGGCTGCCCGCAGATGATGCAGCAATACGGCCCCATGGGAACCGGGCTGAAGCCCGAAATGTTGGCGCCGCGCCCGTTGACTTACAAGGTGCCGTTCCACCCCGGCCAGCTTGAGATGACCAAAAGGCTTGCCGCCGAGGGGCTGAGCACCATCACGTGGCGCCGTGCCGGGCCTGACTCTGGGAAGCGGAAGTGTTTCCCGAACTTTCCAAGACGGCGGCGGTTGACGGCATCGGACTTTGGAAGATGTTCTGGAAACTGACGGTGAAGAGCAAAACCGAAATTGAGCATGTCGTCACACAGCATATGCGCTTTCCGCCTGGGGCAGCTGCCATGTTGGGTGGCTCCTTCGATTGCCGCGTGATCAGCGTCAACTCATGGGTGCGTGTGGGAAACTGAAGAGTTTCGGCCCGGATATGGAAGATGGCGGTTGGGCTAACCTGCCGCCAGCTTGACCCTGTTTCGCCCGGCATTCTTGGCCCGGTAAAGCGCCTGATCGGCGATGCGGCAGGCTTCCGCAAGGCTGGTCTGTGAGGTCATCGGAGCGACGCCAAAGCTGGCCGTCACTTTGAGGTCATGCGGCAGGTCCGGCAGAGACATGACCTCCAGCCTCAAGCGCTGCGCGATCTGCACTGCGGCATCAATGTCTGTTCCAGGCAGGAACAGGGCAAATTCCTCTCCGCCCATACGTCCCGCCACAGCTTTTTCGGTTTGGCAGGAGCGCAGCCGCTGCCCAAACCCCCGGATCACGGCATCACCGGTATGATGGCCGAAGGTGTCGTTGATCTGCTTGAAATGGTCCAGGTCACACAGGATGACAGCGTGGGGGCCTAGGGGATATTCGTGGAGCAGCGCATCGACCCGGCGGTCAAATCCGCGCCGGTTCGCAAGGCCTGACAGAATGTCGAGCTCAGACTCCGTCCGCTGCAGAGCCATGATCTCCAGAACAAGTTTTGCAAGCAGCGTCAAACCGGCGACCACCATCAGGACAGCCGTCAGGCTTTGCGAAATGAGCGCATAGTTCGTGTGAACATAGTCCTGTGCGGTCTTGCCGGCGCCAACGGCGACAGCTACCCCCGCTTTTGCCAGAAAGTGCAGCCCGGTGAAAAGCAGCAGAATCCCGAGAAACCGGTCTAGCCCCGTCCGTTGCGGCGCTGACATCACGATATGAGCTCCCGCCAGAACCGCCATGGCAAATGGGCCCTGGTAGAGGAACGCATGCAAGGGCGTGCCTCGGGGCAGGTCATAGATCACATAGGCCATGAACAGGGCCGCTGACAGGAAGATGGCAATGCCTCTGGCATCGACCCGGCGGCGGTACATTTCGCCGATCCCGACCGTCATCATGACCAGTCCGCACAGAACGGAAGCAAAGGCCCCCAAAGCCCACAACCGTGGTGGCCCCGCATAGGCGACCAGCAGTTCGCACAGAGCTGAAAGTGAGGCCACAGCGAAACCGGCACCCAGCCATCTGCCTGCCAACGGGGACAGGCTGCGCTGTGCGACAACGAAGAATACGGCGCTGAACGACAAGGCCACGGCAAAGTTCACCATCAGAAAGAATGCTGCGCCGTTCATCGTTCTGCCGCTCTGACGTGACTGTGGCCGTGTGCGTTTTGCCAGCTCTGGATAATGCGTAAGTGTGAAGGCTTTCCTGATTGTCTGGCGCCGGTCTTTCTATGTGCAGATCCATTGCCAGATCACCTTGGCGCCTGGCTGCGGGTCGTTCTGCTTGTTCTTGCGTGTCACACCGAGGAGGCTGTCCGCGTGGAAGGGGAGGTATTGCGCTGGAAGTGAAGCCGCTGACATTCAGCCTTGGAGCGCTCACCACCGCCACCCGTGTCAGATCCAGCGCCTGTTGCCTGGACCGGGACGCAGAACGCCCTCATCTTGCCGTGCAAGCGCGATAAGGCGCTTGCCAATCCAAGCCAGCACTCGAGGCAGATGGTTCATTCCGCCGTCTCGTGATGCCGTTCAGGCCTGGCGGGCTTTCCGGTTGGCATAGCGCCGGTCACGTTCGGCCTTGCGGGCGGCTTCGTCTTCGAGGACGCGAGCGGCGCGGTTCCTGTCGGCCAGTTCGCGTGCGTCGGTTTCGGCTCTGGCTGCAGCCTCCGCTTCGGCGGCTTTTTGGGCTGCTTCGGTTGCTGCCCGGTTCTGCTCGTCCAGCTTGGCCTGCGTGCGTTCAGACCGGCGTGCCTCACGGGCTTCAGCAATTCTGATCCGCTCGGCCTGTTTTGCGTCACGTTCCGGTCCAGCTGCTTCTCTTGCGGCGTTGAAAGCCTGCACAAGGGCTGCCTTCGCGTCGGAAGCTGTGCTGCGGCGGCCGGAATGGCCGTTGTTCGTCATGTCTCTCAAATCTTCACTCCGTCTGGCGGTTTCGCCATTTCTGTTTATGCAGGGCCTGCTCGCGCAGAGGCTAGTGCCGCTGGCGCAACGGGCCTGTCACAAGATCCTGTTATCTGGTCCGCTTTGCGGGAGATTTGGCTGTGGCTGCGAGGGTATCCCTCAGTTCCTTGGCCAGCCGTGCTTCCCGCAGTCTCATGGTCTTTTCGTCGCGGGCAGCGGTGATCGCATCCAGTTCTTCGTAGGCACGTGTGCGGGCAAAAAACTGCGATTGCTCACGGCTAAAGGCGGTTTCCGCTTGCTGGCGGGGCTTGCTGTGCTTGTCGGACATGGAGTTCTTTCTGGAAATTGCCCGCTACTGTGGGCAACAAAAAGGCCAGGCAAACTGCCTGACCTTGTTTGGTCTCATGCTTTCGGCAATGCCAGTACATCCGTGGTCAAGGGAAAGCAGTTCCCGGATCTATCAGGCGGCCTGCAGATTGCAGGCGGACATCTTGCCCGACTTGTTGTCGCGCTCCATGTCGTAGGACACCTTCTGGCCTTCCACGATTTCGCGCATGCCGGACCGTTCGACGGCCGAGATGTGGACGAAGGCGTCCGGCCCGCCGTTATCAGGCTCGATGAAGCCGAAACCCTTGGTGGAATTGAACCATTTTACTGTGCCAGTGGTCATGATGAACCCTTTCATAGCATAGAGAAAAGCCGCAAGCCCGGAGGCATGCTGGCGGTGATAACGATGCTTTAGAGGGAGTGTTCGTTCTGCGCGACGTCGATCGCGTGATAACCAAAGCTCAGCAAAAAAGAAATCGATGAATAATATGTACTTTGCCCCGCTGTTATTGTCAATTTTTATTTTCAGAAAACATGAGTGTTGGCAAAAATACGCCGGATTTCAGCCGGAAAAACAGTGATAAATCTTTTTACTTTTTGAGGCTCATCACAGTGTTCGAGTGCTGCAAAAGCGCCTTGCCTTCGTGGGCTGGGTCCCGGTTCCTTATCCGTAGAGCCAAATCGTGTTGCCTTTCAGCTGGACCCTGTCCTGTCGGGCCGGAGGGCGAGGCTGCGAGGAATAGGCAGTTCAGACAATCCCGGCTATGATCGCGCCAAAGATCACGGGAGGCGGTCCGGAAGGGCCGGTGATTTGATGGGCTTTTCCGATCACGTCAAGGAAATCGAGCGCGTCGGGCAGGGCAGCAACACGGGCCGGGATGCGGTGGTCGTCGAGTCCTGGCGGCGCTGCCTGGAGACCTACCAGCTTGATCCAGCCAAGGCGCGGGAGGCGGTGATCGTATCGGAGACGCGGCTGCGCGAACACCGGCAGCAAGCGGAGGATCTGGTACATATCGCAAGATCCGGACTGGAGCGGCTCTACAGGCAGGTGGCGGAACAGAACTATGTCCTGCTTCTTTCCGACCGGCAGGGCGTCACCGTCGAGTTTCTGGGCGATCCGTCCTTCAACAACAATCTGCGCAAGGCGGGGCTTTATCTGGGGTCCGAATGGTCAGAGCCGCGCGCAGGCACTTGTGCGGTGGGGGCCTGCATTACCACTGGCGAGCCGCTGACGATCCACCAGACCGACCATTTCGATATCACCCACACGCCGCTCTCTTGCACCGCCGCGCCGATCTATGACACGCAGGGCGCGCTTGCAGCTGTTCTCGACATTTCGCTCTTGAGCTCGCCAATCCTCAAGGCCAGTCAGAACATGGCGCGGCATCTGGTCTCGTCCACGGTCCGGCGAATTGAGCTTGCCAACCTGATGGCGAGCAGCCGCCATGATCTGGTGTTGCGTTTTGCCGGAGCGCCGGAGTTTCTCGATGTGGATCCGGAAGCGGCGATTGCCGTTGACGGGGCAGGGCGCATCACCGGCATGACACATGGCGGCGCAAAGCTTCTATCTGCCTCGCGTGGTCTCGACTGGCGCAGGCCCGAACTGTTGCTAGGGCAACTGGTCACAGACTTCTTTGAAGCAGAGTTTGGCGAGCTCGCTTCGCTGACCCGGGCCAGCCTGCCGCAGGACAGAAGGATTGCCCTGCGCGGCGGAGCGTTCCTTTATGCCCATGCCATTGAGCCGCAACAGCGCATTGCAGGCCAGCCTGCCGCCCGCCTGCCGCGTGCCTTGCCTGCGCTCAGCCGGCTGGGCGGTGCCTGTCCGGTAATAGATAACTTGCGGCACAAGGTCACGAAGCTGGCGCCCGCGCGCCTTCCTGTACTGCTGCAGGGGCAGACGGGCACCGGCAAGGAGCATCTGGCTCGCATCATCCACGAAGTCAGCGGCGTTGCCGGCCGGTTCGTTGCCGTCAACTGCGCCGCCATTCCCGAACAGCTGATCGAGAGCGAGCTGTTCGGCTATGCGCCGGGCGCCTTCACCGGGGCGCTGGCGAAGGGACGCAAAGGGCTGGTGGAAGAGGCCAAGGCAGGTACGCTGTTCCTGGATGAAATCGGCGACATGCCCTATGCTGCGCAGAGCCGCCTGCTCAGGGTGCTGGCGGAAGGCGAAGTGCTGCCGGTGGGGGCTCCGTCCCGCGCAAGGTCAGTTTCCGCGTCATCTCCGCCTCTCACCGGCCACTGGCTAGCCTTGTTGCCGCAGGCCGTTTCCGCGAGGATCTCTATTACCGGCTGAATGCTGCCGTTCTGTCGCTGCCTCCGTTGGCTGAGCGGGACGACTTTCCCTGGCTGCTTGCCCGTCTCCTCGAAAAGCACGCCGCCGGGGGCGCCCCTTGCGGCTTTCGCCGGAGGCCAGAGCACTGGTGCTTGCCCACTCCTGGCCGGGCAATGTCCGTGAGCTGGACAATGCTATCGCCTTTGCCGCAGCCCTTTGCGAGGACGGCGTGATCGGTGTTGACGATCTGCCAGAGCAACTGAGCCTTTCCCCGGACGGCGCAGCAGAGGGCAATGATGGGGACGAACTGCGTGCCATGCTCTCCGCCTGCAAGGGCAACGTATCAGAGGCTGCACGGCGGCTCGGCATCGACCGCACCACACTGCACCGCAGGATGAAACGGCTGGGTGTGGGCAGGCCGCATTAAGAGGGTTCGGAGCCTGTGATGGGGCGATTGTGGCGTAGCCTGAGCTGCGCCACTCGCGGGGCGCCGTCCCGGATGCAGCGGAGCGGAGATCCGGGACCTACTCGTTTGCAGAGCGGTTAGACTGACGTGCGGCGTAAAGGCTTGCTCGGGCCGGGAGCCTGCTGCAAGACTGTGGAAACAAGCGTCTCTCTGCAAGTGAGTAGGCCCCGGCTCGCGCTGCGCTTGGCCGGGGTGACGCAGTGCCTGTTACCGGGGGCAGTGTTTGGCGGCGGGGTTGGCTTCAAAGGCCAGACCAGCGGCATTGCTTGAGCCGCGCCACACACCCGGCGTCGTCCCGGACGCAGCGGAGCGGAGATCCGGGACCCACTCGCTTGCAGAGCGTTGAGACTGACGCGGGGTGCGGAAGCTTGCTCGGGGTATCACGAATGCCGGTCCGTTTGCTTCTCAGCGCCTTGTGAGCAGCCGCCGCACTGCGGCCTGCGCCACACCTGTTGCACCACACCTGCGGCGCTTGCCGCTGCTAGAGGCTCCGAAAGCCCCGTCTTTTCAGTGCATGTTTCCCCCGTCTGCGCTGGCACGGCCGTTGCAATTCCTCCTGGCATCAAGAAGCAGCCAATGGAGGAAACATGCGCGCGCTCAGATTTCATGCAGCCAAGGACTTGCGGCTTGAGGATATTCCCGAGCCGAAAAAGCCGGGACCGGGGCAGGTGCTTGTCCGCAACCGGTTCGTCGGCATTTGCGGCACCGATCTGCACGAATACAGCTACGGCCCGATCTTCATTCCCACCGATCCGCATCCCTTCACCGGAGCCCATGGTCCGCAGGTTCTCGGCCATGAATTCGGCGGCGTTGTCGAAGCCGTCGGGGAAGGCGTCAGCACCGTCGCGCCTGGTGACCGGGTGTCGATCCAGCCGCTCGTGATGCCCCGATCGGGCGATTACTTTGCCGACCGCGGGCTGTTTCACCTCAGCCCGCAGCTCGCCCTTGTTGGCCTCAGCTGGGATGGCGGCGGCATGGCCGAGGCCGCGCTCGTCAACGAGTACAACGTCCAGAAAATCCCCGACGAGATGACGGATGAGGAGGCCGCGCTCGTCGAACCCACGGCCGTTGCCGTCTATGCCTGCGACAGGGGCGGGGTGACTGCGGGCAACAGCGTTCTTGTGACGGGCGCAGGCCCGATCGGCATGCTGACACTGCTTGCCGCCCGCGCTGCCGGTGCCACGCAGCTCTTCGTCTCCGATCTCAACGATGCGAGGCTGGAACTGGCCAAGGGCGTGCTGCCCGGCGTCATCACCATCAACCCCAAGCGTGACAAGGTGGGCGATGTGGTCCGCTCTCTGACCGAGGGGCAGGTGGGCTGTGATGTGGCCATTGAATGCGTCGGCAATGAGCATGCGCTGAAGGCCTGTGCCGATGCGGTGCGCAAGCAGGGCGTCGTCGTGCAGACCGGCCTGCATCCGCATGACAACCCGCTTGACTGGTTCCAGGTCACCTTCCGTGATCTGGAAATCAAGGGCTCCTGGGCCTACCCGACCCACTATTGGCCGCGCGTCATCCGTCTGATTGCGTCAGGCCTGCTGCCAGCCACGAAGATCGTCACCAAGCGCATCACGCTCGATACGGCTGTGAAGGAAGGTTTCGACGCGCTGCTCGATCCGGCCGGTACCCAGCTGAAGATCCTGATCGACCTGTCGAAATAATGATCACCGGCCTGCGCCTTTCCGGGAGAGGAGCCCGGCTGGCGCAGGCGGGTTCATTCCCGGTGTGCCCCCGCAATGGGGGCATGCCACCTTGCAAACCCCAAGCACTCATGGAGGAGATGACATGCTTGATACCAGCCCCGCGACAAAGATCGATACCGTACTTGCCAAGCTCGGCAAGGCGCTGGAGAGCGGCAACATAGAGGCCGCCGTGAACCTGTTTCAGGCCGAATGCTACTGGCGTGACCTTGTGACCTTCACCTGGAACCTGAAGACGCTGGAAGGCCACGGCGAGATCCGCAGCATGCTCACCAGCCAGCTGGCGGCTATCAAACCCTCGGATTTCGTGCAGGACGGCAAGGAGGCCGCGTCCGAGGCGGGCGGCGTCACCGAAGGCTGGTTCGAGTTTGAAACCGGCGCGGCCCGCGGCTATGGCCATATCCGTCTCAAGGACGGACTGATCTGGACCCTGCTCACCACCATGAGTGAACTGAAGGGCCATGAAGAGCCAAAGGGTTTCCGCCGCCCCATGGGCGCCGAACATGGCCATGACCGCAACCGCAAGACCTGGAAGGAAAAGCGGGAGGCAGAGACGGCCGAACTTGGCTACTCGGTGCAGCCCTATGTGGTGATCATCGGCGGCGGGCAGGGCGGCATCGCCCTTGGCGCACGCCTGCGCCAGCTTGGGGTGCCGGCCATCATCATCGAGAAGAACGAGCGGCCCGGCGACAGCTGGCGCAAGCGTTACAAGTCGCTCTGCCTGCATGATCCGGTCTGGTACGACCATCTGCCCTATATTCCGTTCCCGGAGAACTGGCCCGTCTTCACGCCCAAGGACAAGGTGGGCGACTGGCTGGAGATGTACACCAAGGTGATGGAGCTGAATTACTGGGGCTCCACCACGGCCAAGTCCGCTCAATATGACGAAAAGACCGGCGAATGGACCGTTATCGTCGACAGAGCCGGAGAGGAAGTGGTGCTGCGGCCAAAGCAGCTGGTGCTGGCCACCGGCATGTCCGGCAAGCCCAATGTGCCGAAGTTCCCCGGGCAGGATGTGTTCAAGGGCGAGCAGCAGCATTCCTCGCAGCATCCGGGTCCGGATGCCTATGCTGGCAAAAAGGTGGTGGTCATCGGCTCCAACAATTCGGCGCATGATATCTGCGCCGCGCTGTGGGAGGCAGGCGCTGACGTCACCATGGTGCAGCGCTCCTCCACCCATATCGTCAAGTCGGACTCTCTCATGGAAATCGGCTTGGGCGACCTTTACTCCGAGCGCGCCGTTCAATCCGGCATGACAACCCGCAAGGCCGATCTCATCTTCGCCTCGCTGCCTTACCGGATCATGCATGAGTTCCAGATCCCGATCTATGACAAGATCCGCGAGCAGGATGCCGACTTCTATGCAGCGCTTGAAAAGGCCGGCTTCATGCTCGATTTCGGCGATGACGGTTCCGGCCTTTTCATGAAGTACCTGCGCCGCGGCTCGGGTTACTACATTGATGTGGGCGCCTGTGATCTCGTCATTGATGGCTCGATCAAGCTGAAGTCCGGTGTGGACGTGTCGCATCTCAGCGAAACCGGGGTGGTGCTGAAAGATGGGACGGAACTTCCGGCCGATCTGGTGGTCTATGCCACCGGCTACGGCTCGATGAACGGCTGGGCCGCAGACCTCATCTCGCGCGAAGTGGCCGACAAGGTCGGCAAATGCTGGGGTCTTGGCTCAAACACCACCAAGGACCCCGGCCCCTGGGAAGGCGAGCAGCGCAACATGTGGAAGCCGGTGCAGCAGGAGGCGCTGTGGTTCCATGGTGGCAACCTGCATCAGTCCCGCCACTATTCGCAGTATCTCTCGCTGCAGCTGAAGGCCCGTCACGCCGGGCTCGACACACCGGTATACGGCATGACCAAGCCGCATCACCTGTCCTGATCCGGCCCACCCCCAAACCACAAGCCCCAAGGCGCCCGTACTCCGGGCGCCTTGGAATGGCAGACAGCTATTTGACGATCCCGCCCTCGCCATCGGAGTAATTCACCGGCAGCCATCCGTAGTGCTGACCGTCCTGGAGAACGTTACCGATGCCGGGAAATGCGATGTGCGCGCCCGCCACGAGGTATCCTTCGCTGACGGCTTCGGCGAATGCGCGCTTGCGCGAGGCGACTGCACGCGGCCCGTCCACATCAAATTCGATGGTCACCTCCGGCTCCTTGAACTGAACAATATCGCCATGGGTGATATCGCCCCAGAACACCAGCTTTCGGGCCCCGCTTTCCACGACGATGGAACTGTGGCCTGGCGTGTGCCCGGGCCGCAGGATCGAGCGGAAGCCCGCAATGACCTCCGCATCATCCTGAAAGGCCACCACTCGGTCTTTCTGAAGATACGGCCGCAGGCACTCCTCCGCTTCCTGGAAAAGTTGCGGGTTCAGGCCCTCCGGCCGGGCAGCTGCGGGCGTCTCCAGCCAGAAGTCCAGCTCACGTTTTGGAACATGAAGGGTTGCATTCTCGAACAGGGGTTTGCCGTCGCGGATGAGCCCGCCGGTATGGTCTGTGTGGACATGGGTCAGGATCACATGATCGACCTGTGCAGCGGTGTAACCGGAGGCTTCAAGATTGGACAACAGATGCCCCGCCTCTGCACCCAGATAGTGTCCGGTGCCCGCATCGATAAGGATGAGCCGCGTGCCGTCATTGACCAGAAACGCGTTGACGGAAGTATCAGTTGGAATGTCCCGGTACGCCTTGCGGAGCAACAGGGCTGCGTCCTGCGCCGTAACGTCCCGGTACATCTGCGGCAGTGGAAGCGGCAGTGTGCCGTCCAGAAGTGCCGTCACTTCCAGATCGCCAAGCGCCATCCGGTAAAAGCCAGGTGCCTGGAACTGCTGCTTGGGAGCCGCCGCGAAGGCGGAGGAGGGAGAGTGGGCAGGGCTGCGGCAGTGGCCAGGACCGAAGCGCCCTTCAGGACGCTCCGTCTCGTGATGCTGTTCATGAAAAAGCTCCGTCGGAAAATGACGCCGCCGGCCGCCTTTCTCATTTCGAAAAGGGGCCAAGCAGCATGTGCGAGGCGAAGCTAGGGTCTGGCAGCGAAGGAGATTAGCCTGTGATGCTGGATCTCACTGTCAAGAATCCGGTTACAATGGTTGCGGGACAGACGGCGGTCCTGGGCTGTGTCTTCCTGTGGTTCAGGGCAATTTGAGGACTTCGTCAAGGTGCTCCGTCAGATAGTCGATGAAGGCCCTCACCTTCAGAGGCTGAACCCGGCCGCCTGCTCTGACCGCATACAAGGTGGCATCAGGTCCGGACCATTCCGGAAGGATGCGGACGACGTCGCCGGTCTCCACCGCGGTGCGCACGAGATAGGGATTTGTCAGCTGAATGCCTTGCCCCCTGACCAGAAACTCCAGCAGGGCTTCCGGGTCTGAGGCAACGACCGCCGGGTTGATCGGATATTCGGCAACATCGTTCTGCGCCATCAGCGGCCAGGAATGTTCGGGCCTGCCGTAGAACAGCTGCGTCACGAGGCAATCATGGTCCTTCAATTGCGAAGGATGGTCCGGCGTGCCGCGCCGCTCCAGATAGTGGCGCGAGGCGTAAAGGCCCGTGCCGATATCGGCGAGACGCCGGGCGGCGAGGTTCGAGTCCGGCATCTGGCCGTTCCAGAGACGGCAGGCCACGTCGATGTTCTCGTCCACGATGTTCCTGACGCCGTGGTCGAGCAGCAACTGCAGCTTGACGAGAGGATAGGTCTCGCGAAACCCTGCGAGAAGCGGGGCGAGGGTTTTGATGGCCAGCCAGTTCGGTGCAGTCACTCTGAGCCAGCCTGACGGCGTGCCATGGACCTGTTCAACTGCGCTCTCGGCATCCGCAATCAGCCCGGCCAGGCCCCGGCACCGCTCGAAATAGATCGTCCCGGCCTCCGTCAGCCGGATCTTGCGGGTGGTGCGGTGGAGAAGCTTGACCCCCAGCCGTTGCTCCAGATCCTGCACCTTCTTGCTGACCCGTGCCTTGGACGTCCTCAGGCTTTCGGCCGCCGCCGTAAAGCTTCCCCGCTCGGCAACCTCAATGAAGGCCAGTGTATCGCTCATGTCCCGCAGCATCTGATACTTCCTTCAAGTCTCGTGGACCGGCCGCATCTGCTGGGCCAGATCAGGCCCTCTTTGGGGGAGGAAGAGCCGAGCCCCTGGCAGCATAGGCCCTGTTGCCGCATGCCTCTGAGAACGTTTCCTCAGGCTGCGGCATGAGCTGATCCAGTGTCACCTCAGCGAACCGGGCCAGCAGCAGGCTCTGCGCACTTTGCAGGCTGCCGGCCAGTGCCGCATTTGTGTTTCTTTCGATCATGCAGCCGGGATGGGCGCTGCGGGAGCCGATGGCGAATAGCGCCGGGCGGCCGAGCGCCTCATAGACGGCAAGCAGCGTGATCTCGCCCAGCGGCCTTGCCAGCTGCCAGCCCCCGCCGTGGCCTTTGCCGGAGGTGACGTAGCCCGCCTTGCGCAACCCGGCCATGGTCCTGCGGAAGACGGCCGGGTTGGTGCCCATGCTCCTGGCCAGAACGCCGGAGGTCAATGGTTCATCGACCTGTCCCATGTGCAGGAGCACATGCAGAACATCCGAAAGCCTCGTGTCCTTGTTCATTACCTGCCTCTGCACCGGCCATCATGCGGCTGCATGACATGTATCAGTTGTTGATACGTGAGGAAATGCCATGTTATGAATCAATTGAAGCTACATGAAAGGATACCCCATGACCCGCACGCCCGATCCCTTCATGGACCCGGCCGCCGTCGCCTCCTACCTTTGCGATACGCCTCGAAAAGTGCCTGGGCTGGCGGACCTTCATAAGATGACGGCGCTGCTCATTGCCGAGAAGGCGCCTCGCGCGGCACATGTTCTGGTGGTGGGGGCAGGCGGCGGGCTGGAAATCCGGGCCCTGGCGCAGGCGCAGCCGGACTGGCTGTTCACGGGTGTCGATCCGTCGCCCGCCATGCTGGACATCGCCCGGCAAACACTCTCTGACTGTGCGGAGCGGGCAGATCTTATTCAGGGCACCGCCGTTGACGCCCCCAAGGCCCTTTTGACGGGGCCGTGTGCCTTCTGACGCTGCATTTCCTCAGCAGGGACGAACGGCTGCAGACCTTGCGGGAGATTCACAGCCGCCTCAAGCCGGGCGGCATCTTCGTTGCCGCCCACCACTCCAGCCCCGGCGGCGAAGCCGAAACCTGGCTGGCCCGCTCTGCAGCCTTTGCCGCAGGCGCAACTGCGGATCCTCACAAGGCCGCAGCATCGGCCAAAGCCATGGCCGCACGCCTGCCGTTGCTCTCTCCAGCTGAAGAAGAAGACTGTTTCCGGGACGCCGGCTTCAAGACGCCATCCCTCTTCTACGCCGCCCTGTCCTTTCGCGGCTGGGTCATGAGCGCAGGAGGGTGATGGCATGGGGGGCATGACATGGCCACACCCAAAGAGAGGGCCGACTGTCTGGTAATTACCGTCTCAGGACACGCCAGTCAGCCCAGCGCATCGCATGCACGATCCCGCTCAACACACGGCGGTCATCAAGATGCTTCATACTACGAACGCCTATGGGCAAAAGAGGTTTGATCCGAGTTCATTGTGCATCCGAAAACCAAAAGAAATCAGATATCTCACTGCCTCCTAAACACAGGCAGTGAATCACAGTCAGATCAATCTGAGCCCCCAGTTAATGGCCTAACTTGCTGTACACAAATCCGGCAGCAGCTCACTCAGCGCTCCTCAATGAAGACGCTGCACTCCTTCGAGTGAGACATGAGATTGTCGATCCCTGCGGTCACGTCCCATCTTAAATTGACCCTGGCCTCGTCGTCGACGGTTTGGATGGTCACAACGCGATCATGGAAATGACGGTCGCGCCCAGAGCGGTGATGGAGCTCGGGCGTAACCGTGATTCCGGCAGACTGCAGCTCATCGTGCAGCGCGCTGGACTGGGCTTGCGGCGTGTCCGGTTCACCATGATCGGGATTCCACACTACCGCGAGCCGCGCTATGTCAACGTCGGCTGTTCTAGCCGCTGCAACGAAACTTGCGAGACGCCGGCGGTTATGCGGGCGAACGCCGCACCAAGGATCTTCGATCTCGAGTGCGACGCGGCGTCCTGCAACGCCCTGAAATAGTGCCGTCAGGACACGGGCAGTCCCCGGCTGGAAGCGGAAGACGCGCAAGCGTTCAGTGAGCCCAGCCAACGGACCGGGTAGCGGTTGGACGTTATCTTGAACAGATGCGAGCCAGCTGTTGCCTACTGAACATGAAAACAGATGGCTCGTTCCCATAAGGGGGCCAGCAAGAGCCGCTGCCGCGTCCTGCTCCGCATAAAAGGCATCCACGGAAGCGTCGGAACCGCGCCCTTTCAGGATGCACAAGCGGGGCGCATGCGCGAAGTCTGAAGCATTCAGGGTTCCGAAACGAAGCAGACCAGATTTCTCTAGGGGGCAAGTCGATCGGCAATTTCTCGATCAAGGCCCGTGGGCGTACCCACTTCAACTGCTCCTGGAGGAAGCAGGTAAAAGGCATGCCGATTTGGTGCATCCTCAAGCCAATTCTTCAGTGTCACGGAACTTGCCAAAGCTTCAATGCGATCTTCTGCCCCCCATAGCTTCGGGGACGAGACGGCGACAAGTGATGCTCCTTCAATCCGCACCCTTAAAGTCGCGGCTGAAGTTTGCGCCACCGGGATGGCTGCAGCGGGGGCGTGAGAGGGACGCGGCGATGCTTCCACAAGAAGCGCACGCAACCAGTCTAGTACAGGATGACGGTCAAACTGATCCCAGTGGACTTGGTTGGAGTAGTCATTCAGGCAACGCGAACAACTCGTCTCGCAGGCTGAGCCACGAGGGCAATCCAGGACCGCGATTGCTCGACCGAGCAGAACGCGAGCAGAAAAGCGGGAGTCGTCAAGCAGCCTACGGCAGTAGCCGGCACCGCCTGGGACAGAGTCCGATAGGATGATCAGCGGGGCCGCACCGAGAAGCTCAACAGTCGCGCGGAGGTCTCTTGGGTCGGTTTCAAGAATGTCCGCTGCCGCAAGTCTCAGTGCCTCAGCCAGCGTTCTAAGGAAACCATCCCGAGCGGCCCGCCGTTCGGTTTCCGTGGGGCGATCAGAAAAGTCAGGGACAGGTTGATCGATGCGGATCCCTCGAAGATCGGTTTCGAAAACATGTGCGAGATCCACGGGCCAGCGGAGGGATTCAACCCGGCACCGATCTCCGGTCCGCGGATTCTCATGTAACGCCCGGATCTCGGCGCCGCCAATTGCCTCTTGGGGCGCCGGTCTCGCGTGCTCGCAGGACGGGCACCAAAGATAGCCCGCCCCTTGCGGCCCGCGGTTCAAGACGAGCATGCGGCCAGGCTGACTTCCTTCCGGTGCAATTGCTGGCGCGAAGAAATGCTTGATGCGTGCGAGGTCCGAAACCTGGAAGTCCTCAGGGCGCGCTCGAGTAAGGAGGCGCGCTTCGTCGACGGGGCGCACTCTCAGGCGGGTCGCGCCGGGGTCTCTACCCTGCCGGTCGGCATATGATGTCAGGAACCCGACGGGTTCAACGAAGGCGCGGCGAGGGCCACTGGCCCGTGCGCCGCACTGAGGGCAGTTCTCACCAAAATTACCCCGCTCGTGATGTATTTCTGCATGCTGGCACGTTGGACAAACGCGATGTAAACCACGTTCCATCCAAGCATCGCCGGTGCCTACCGTGGCTCTCCGTGCGATGCCCGCGGACGTCCAAATTCGGCCACCGGCCACGACTTCGGCCCCCGGCGCATATTCGGCGATCGCCAGTGCTGCGTCCCGATCGAGCTGCAACGCTCGATCATCCGAAGCGGTGCGAGCGCCTCGTTCCGTGACAATCTCTAGGTGAATCGAGTGAACCGGGAAGCTGTAAGTCGGTATGACGGCAGCACGCGACAGGGCCTCAACCAGGAATCGATCAAGATACCGACGCATGTCGCCCAAACGGCCATTCATGCGACCGGCAGCGCGGGAGCGGGCCTGCTCGTTCGCATCCGGACCATCGAGCGCGGCACGTGCCGTTTCGTAGGCGTCATTGAGCTCGCGCCAGCGAGCGCAAGTAGCCCGGATCCAGCGTGTTATCTCTGCGCGCGCGTGCTCAGTCAGTTCGCCCGTGACAAGGCCTAGATGGTCAAGTCTTGCCGGGAGAGTGGAAGCCATGCGCTCAGCAACCGCACGTGCGGCAACACCCGCTTCCGAGGCGAGCCATGCGGAAAGATCTGCCAGAAGAGTTTTCTCCACAGCCTCGTCCAAGCGCTCCCCCAGCACATCACGCAGACGCGGAGCACCTGTTCGCTCGTGGCCTGCCAAGCGACGATCCAGCCAACCTGCCAGCATGCATGAGACCTGGTGCCGTCGGAAAAAGCTTGGGTTATCCAATGTCAGATATGGGGTGGGGGGAGTGCCTCGAGATAGCCACGCAGATCGTTGAACTGTGCTTGATCGTATCGGCCGGACCTCGCCATCATCAAAGCAACGGGCGCGGCCTGCGCGCGGCGGCCTGCACGGCCGGCGCGCTGCTGATAGTTCGCAATGCCTGGCGGGACGTTCCGGCAGAAGACCGCTTCCAGCTCGCCCAGATCGACACCCATTTCCATTGTCGTGGTGCAGCTGAGCAAGTTGATCTCACCCTGCCGGAAACGCTCCTCGATCTCGGATCTTTCCGTCGTCGATATGGCGGCAGTGTGCTCCCGAGCTATTCCGCTCAGCGGCTGCCCTTCATAGCGAACGAGGTAATGATTGCGTCTGCGCATCTCGTCCCGTTCTTCAGCTGAAAAAGGAACTGTGCGTCCAGTACAGCGCCAGGCGGTACATACGCCCCCGAGATCGATCTGGCTGGACGCCCCGCAACTTTCACAGCGGCGCAGTTGTCCTTCCGTAGTAGCAGCGAAACGCATCGCCGCTAAGTTCAGCACATGACCGTGTCCCCCGGGTAGAAGGAGACGGTGACGGGGCCGCGTCGCCTCTTCCCAGAAAGCGGAGAGAATGTCTCTCGCTTGGCCGTCTGAGATTCCAAGCCTGTCGGTCAGCACCCACAGTGGCCGATTGGGCCGTCCCGGTTCTGGGAGCAACGTTCGCAGTCGGCGGCTCTGGTGCGTCCGCGACAATGACCACGAAATGTCCGCGCTCGCCAACCCCTCGCCCCAAATGGACTCGTCTGTTAGGTCAATGTTCTCCAGCGTGTTGATCGCTCGCGATTGCCGAATGAGGTCGAGCAGAAAGCGTACCAGGGCCGGGACTAGGCCTCGGTACTCAGGCGGAACCCTTTCGGTGAGTCGCTGAGCAATCCTCGCATCTCCCTCATATTGCACGGTGATAAGGCCGAGGGATTCGAGCGATAGCCGCAAAGGCCCACCACAGAGTTCAGCTGCGATCAGGGCCATCAGGCGGTCTTTCGCGGCGCTGCTGCTTAGAGGTTCTGGATTGCGGCGATCATATAGCTTGAAGCCGGATCGCCTGAGCTGCGTCCAGACACCATCGCGTAGCCCCATGAGGTCCAAAGTTTCGTTGGTCTCTCGACGCAGCGCCTGGACCATGGCAGCACGAAGCGCTTGATCCCGAGCCGTACGCTCGAAGAATGGGGCGAAGAACGCTGCGTCCTGCCGGTTGTCTGCAAAGACGAGAAGGTTCCGCCCTTGCATAGGTGCTTCCGATGACCGCCCCTGCGGCGGAGGCAGGGCCTCAAGCAATGCCTGAGCCGTTACCGACGCGAGCGCATCGTCACCAGGATGGATCGGAGTAACAGGCTCAGCGAAGCGTCCGCCAGTCGCTCCGCAAGAGAGGCATTTCCGGACGTAGCTTCTCCGTTCCTCGGCATCGTCGCGCATCGGCGCTTCGGCAAGGGAGAGGACGCCCTCCTCAGGGCCGTCGGCCAACTCGCCAGTGTCGGCGAAGAATTCGAAAGGAGGTTCCTCCTCGGGTTCCTCGTCCAGTTCGTCAAGGTCTATCTCTGTCGCGGCCTCTCCCGCCCTGATCAACCTCAAGACCCGGCGCTTCGCCCCGGGACTGATCTCGGGACGGGGGTGAAGCATTGTTCCATCGTCCCAGCCCTCGACGTAGGGCTCGCCGCAGTTGCGGCAGACGAGAAGGGGATAGGTCGGGGCACCGTCGATGTGCGTGCCATTGCGAGAAAGCCTGAAGTCCGCCCAATTCTCGACGTCGCTTGCAGAAAGCTTCAGCGCGACACCCTCCACGCCCGAGGCGGCGAGATGAAAGCGTGCCGGGAGAAGTGGAAACGCGCCTGGGATGGAGGGTCGTGCCAGAACGCCCAGTGAGATCAGAGCCGTAAGAGCTGTCCGTGCAGTCTCTCCAGACTCTGACGTAAAAACCCGCGCCGCGAGATCAGCAAATGGCAAAGCTCGCTCCTTGAGCGCACTGGCTGCGTCGCGAACCTGTGTGATGCCGGCTAGCCGTGCAATAAGCGCTTCGCCGAATGGTTGTGCAGTGTCGAGGAGTAGCGCACAGAGGCCAACCTCCCGCATCGCCTCGTTCCAGTCCTCGGTCAGGTGATCGGCGTTGTCAGCTGCGAGGCATCCTTGCTCTCGCAATTCTGAGAGCACCCCTCCTGCCGTTGCCCAGTCGGACGCGGAAAGTGCTTGTAGCTCCACGTCGTCGGTCAAAGCTGGATGCAGCCGACGTTCGGCTGTAATGACCGCGCCATCTCCGCTAGGGAACGGTTCCCCGAACAGGTCTTCTGCGAAGCGAGCGAGCTCTTCGCGCTTCGCTGGATCGAGGCTTGCGGATGTCCCGACACAACGGATTTGCCCTTGAGGTATGCCGAGCCGCGCCTTCAGCTTTCGCAGGAGGAAGGCGACTTCGATGGCTTGAGCCCCCGTATAGGTATGGACCTCGTCTAGGACAAGCCAACGGACGTCCGCACCGGCAAGCAATGCTCGGTTTCGCGGCAAAAGCAGGATGTGCTCGAGCATGGCGTAGTTGGTGACGAGGATGTGCGGTGGGTGCTCAAGCATCTCGCCCCTGGCGAGACGCCAATTTCGCGGAGCATGGCGGACATCGGGGAAATCGGCCTGAAAGGTGGGGGTGGATATCAACCGTGCTTCTTCCTCCGATCTCGTCGCATCAGAGCGGACCTGCCCGGTGAAGCGTCCGAGCGTGATGCCAGGATCACCAAGATCCCGGAACAGGAGCCGGGCAATACGGTGCATCTGATCGTTTGCAAGGGCGTTGAGAGGATAGACCAGAATTGCGCGAACGCCGGGCCGCTCCAGTTCTCCCTGACGTAGGAGATCGTCGATCAATGGGAAGAGAAAAGACTCAGTCTTGCCCGAGCCGGTACCCGTGGCGACGAGGTAGTTTTCGTCGCGACCAATGGCTGCTGACTGGTGTAGGTGAAGCCGTCTACGCCAGAGGGATCGCCCCTCTTCGCTTTCGGAGAGTGCCGACCAAGCACCGTGCAGTGCCCCATTGCCCACCAGTTCTTCAATACTCCCGCCCTTCTCGAAGTCTGGCAGGCTCTCGACGAATGGGCCGCGCACCAATGCCGTGCGTGCGCACGCGTCGGCCACGGCGCGTGACAGACGGGGCGCTCGCGCTGATGACACTGCAGCGGCGGTTGTGATGTACCGCGCCAGCGTCGCACCGAGGTTGTCCTTGAAACGGATTGGGTCGAGTTCGGTCATGGACGTTCCTTGGCGATTTGCCAGAGCAATAGGTGGAAGGCGAAAAGTTCAGGTGCGAGGCGAAGCATAAAGGCGGTGCTGGTCAGAGCTTGCGCCACTGGCATGCTCGCCCGCGCAGAAAGGGCATCAAAGTACTCGGGCGCCTCGTTCAGGCGGCTTTTCCGTGCAAAGCCAGAAAGCAGGGCCGTGCCCCATAGATCGACCTGAGCCGGCTCCTCGGACTCTTGACTGCGGTGCGGCGCAGGTGGGCGGAGCTTTTCGGGCGCCAGGCTCCAGGCGGCATGCATCAACCGTTGGAGGGATCCTTGGCGCCGGCTGTTCGGGCCCTCTTCGGCGGTGTCGTCGACGAAGAGGCCGGCGGCGTCGAGCCGCTCGACGAGCCGGAGATGTGCCGCGCGCCAATGGTCGGGCCCGAGCAGTGGCGTACCACGCCAGAACCATCCCGCCGATGGGTCCGTGTCAAAAACCTTCAGAAACTGAAAGTAGCGACCCGGATCGAACTTCTCCAGACGCGCACCGGTCTCATTGGCTTGCCTCCAATTCTCAAATCCAGGGAAAACCGCCGCGTGAAGATGAGACAGATCGCGAAGGCGCGCCGTATCAAGTGTGGCCAGCGCTGCCAACTCGGCGACGCCGGGATCGTTGGACGCCGCCAGCGAGGCAAATGCCTGCGGTGCTGCAGCGTATAGATCGGGAGCGAACTGCAGAGGGTGGAGGATCGGCACCCAGCCGGGTGCCGCGTGGTCAGGAGGCGGCAAGCAGGCCGCTCGCATAACGGCTCCATCGCCTCCACGGCGTTCGCGCAGTCGGCGGCCGAGTTCCTGCCAGCGTGGCACCAGTGTGCGCTCCAGCGTTGGCCAGCACTCTGCTGCGTAGCAATCTGACAGCCAGCGGCTGAGAACTTCGAACCGACGCTGAAGCTCTCCGCCCTGCACGAGTCCGTCTGCCGCCGGATTGGCAATGGCGACGGCAAAACTGTCGCCTCGCGAATTGCGCAGCGGTCGCCAACCATCGCGTCCTTCGGGGCGGATTAAGAGACGGGCCAGACGCGGGCCATCATCAAGCCATTCGGTATCGATGGTCAGTTCGAGGCTGTGCGCGTCGTTGTCGCTCACCTCGGCATGGAACCAGTCTGGCCGACGCGTCGCCACCGGCCGATGCCGAAGGGCTGCTTCGGCAAAAACAACAGCGCCGGTTTCTTCCTCGACCTCGATAGCCACTGCATCGACCGGCTCTCCGAATTTCAGCTGCAGTCGGACTGCGCTGCGAGCGGGAAGGAGGTTGATTGCCTGCGGCGCCAGTGCTGCGACCAGTTCGAATAGCAGGACTTCCGATCCGTTTCCGCGCTGAAGCAACACACGTTCGTCGGAGGCGGGAGCCAGAAGGTCCTGAACAGCAAGACTGCGGGTCAGCCCCCATAGAATGGCCTATCTTCGCGTCTTCCACGAATGATCAGCTGTGCCTTCTGGTCAGGGCACCGGATGCTGATGGTATCGAAGCGGTCTTCTTCACCAACCGAGAGCCGCGTGCCAAGCGGGAGCGGGGTAACACCTCCTTCTGCACGGCGCCTTGATACGGTGACATCGGGCCAAGGCAGATCAAAGGGAACATGTACGCCTTCGATCTCGAATACGACCCGTGCAACGCTGTATCCACCGCCTGGTTCAAGGCATAGGCGCCCCTGGTCGTCACGACCGACGTGGAGGCATTCATCCTGGACGAGGTTGCGGACTTGGCGTTCGCTGTGGAACACGATGCCGTCCGAGCCGCCGAAGCCAGGCCATACCCATGCAGCAAGCGTGATCCCGGCCCCATGAGAGGCGGTACCATCGGCGCTTGGCGCCATCAGTTCCATCCGGAGGCGCACCGGGTCTGCCGCCTCAGCCTCTGCGAAGCCTGCGAGCACCTCTTCCATCCCGATTTCACCAAAACCGTCATCTGAAATCGATACCTCGACGAGGCATGACTGCACACCGAGTGTGACCCGTACCGCACGTATCTCGGAGCGCCCCAAGCCAGTTTCGATCCGGAGGCGTGCAGAACGCCCATGAAGTGCGCCCCTTGGACCATTTGCGATTTCGTCTCTTGCCAAAGAAAGGCGTCTTCTCGGACGGGCCTTGAGACCCGTT
Source organism: Pannonibacter phragmitetus (assembly GCF_050510895.1). Lineage (GTDB taxonomy): Bacteria > Pseudomonadota > Alphaproteobacteria > Rhizobiales > Stappiaceae > Pannonibacter > Pannonibacter phragmitetus_B. The sequence continues at coordinate 1,560,628 of NZ_JBNINT010000001.1, forward strand.
TGCAGGCCGTCGAGGTTGAGCACTACAGGGCGCGGCCCCAGTACTGCGAAACCGACAAAACTATCGGCTTCCGGTTCAAGAGCGAGTTCGCCTGCTATCGAGAATGGCGCCCGCGCCAGGAGAACGATGTCCGTTGAGTCCAGTTCGATATCGACCGAACCTTGTGGGATCTCGCGCAGATAGTGACCGGTGATCCTGTCGCACGCGGCACATCCCCTTGAGTGAGGAGCTCGAGTTGCCCGGTCTGGCCAGAGATTTCCCAACGGAGCTCGCGGGGCCAGGGCTGAGGTAGTATCCAGTCCTCACCACCGCGCAAACGGAGCGGTCGTTGCGCGCCATCGAGCCAGAGGCGAATTCGCCCCTCGCTTCGGGGCAGTCTCAACACAAGCCCACCAGATTGCCAATGGAAGCGCGGCCTCGGTGCCCGCGCCTCGCTTCCTCCCCGGCTAGATGTTGGCCGTGTTTCTTTCAGTCTTTGGTCAAAGACTTCCTTGAAAGACCTCTCGAACTCGATTGCAGGGACGAAGGCCTCTGGCTCTTGGCGTATCCGTGTAAACAGAGCGGCATGCCACGCAGTTTCGTCCCAAAGGATCGCACGGCGAAGGACGTTGACCGCAGGAGGCAAAAAATACAGTGCGTCGTCTTCCCAGCGGTTGAGCAGCACCGTCGTTTCGACAGGAGGCGGGCCAAAGGCCGCTTCCTGTCTCAGAAACGCGTCGATCAGGTGTGGAAGCTGCGCTTGGCTTACGCCGGCATGAAGAAGGTACACGTCGACATCGCGATCGAAGCCTCGGGTAGGCAAACCGAACCGGTCGCAAACCGCACAGAATGAGCGGAACAGCACCTTGCGATGCGGCTGGTAATCCAGCGGAACTTGGAGAATGTCGGCGATGTGTGGGTATACCGAATGGCCAGCGTCTCCATATCCTTCGCTTAGAGAATTGGTAACGAGCCATGCTGCGAGACTTGGAAACTGACGAAACAACGCCTCCAGCCTGTCCGGTCGTCCGTCTAAAAACTGTCGTGTACGCTGGATCGCTCGCTCTTGCGCGGCTGTTTCCAGAGGGATGAGTCCAATGAAGGGCGGTGCCTTTGCCTCTTGCCGACGCCTGCGGATCAAGAAGTCAGCGGTCTTGCAGCCCACGATGCATCCTTCCTTCTGCCCAATTTATCTGGTGCGAGTCGCTCGCAATTCCTTTTTATGAAATCAGTAACAACTCATAAATCTACGGACAAGATGATTGTGGCTTTTAGGGAGAGCAATCTAAAATATATATTGGTCGCCGCCTAAGAGTAGGTGTGGGGCAGCAACGAGAGCAGGGGCTCTAATGAGTCACTCATTGGGTCGGCGACCGATAGAGGCATCTCGGGGCGGGAGCGCCATTACCAGATGTTTCCACGGCGCAGGAGGTTTTGAACGTCATGCCGGCGAGCCATAGCCCAAATATCCTTGAGCCGGAGTGTGCGTTTGGGCATCACGTCCGGGGACCAGTTTGGGGCATCAGTTGGATGAAATGACATAAATCGCAGTGTCGATACTGCAATTTTATCAATGATATCAAATGCTTGATGAGCTGATGGCTGGGGAACCTGGATTCGAACCAGGACTAACGGAGTCAGAGTCCGTGGGTCTACCGTTAACCTATTCCCCAGTAGACGCCTTGTGGCGGGCGGCGCTTGGTGGCGCTGCGATGAGGGGGCTTATAGCGGCTTGGGGGCGGGGGATCAACTGGGGAGAGGCAAAAAATGAAACGGCTATGCGCCTGTGGATGAATGATCTCAAGCGTTTGAAAAAATGGCGGAAACCGGGGCGAAAACCGGGTGTTCAAAATTTGTACTGCCGCCGCCTTGCCTGATCTGTATCGGGGGAGGCCGCTTGGTGCCACATTCGGATGCGCCGTCCGGGTTTTTATCAGCTTGTTTTGAAGGCTTCTGCGCTTTCCTTCCGCCTTTCCTGTCCCTTCCGCTTTGCCGCCTTTGCGCTACGGCGGGCAAGCTGATACACTTTGGCCAACATTATCTTGTTGCGCGCGCTGTCCCGTTCCGGCGACCGGAAACATGGGGACTGGCATCGGGGACCGGCGCTGGCGCAGAAGGGCATTCAGGTGGAAGAGCACGGTCAGGATGCTGCCCCGGCAAGGGAGCGGCAGGCTGGTGCGGCTTCGGTTCAGGACGCGCGGCCCGGCAAGGGCCCGCGCAAGAAGCGCCGTTCCAAGGGCAGGGGCGGCGCCCAGAAGCGAATCGAGAACGGGCCAGTTGCGCCCGGACCGCAGGCGGAAACGTCTTCGGGGCCGCGTCCGGCAAAAAGAAGCACAGGCGCCGTCCGCGTGCCGATCAGCGGCCCAACCGCGCCGAGCGGCGCGCCTGCCTGCAGGGTGAGGATGCCCTTGCAGACGGGATTGCGGAAAAACTGCAGGCCCACAGGGTGGGCAGGCTGCATCCGGTCACAGCGGCCGTGGCGGTCAAGCAGGTTCCGGTCATGGTCATCATGCGCGGCATGCCCGTGGCGGGCGCCCCGGTTTCAAGGGGCGTGGCGGGGGTGCGGCTGCAGGTCAGTCGCCAGCTCATGCGTCTGGCCATGCGTTTGGCCAGTCTGGGGGGCAATCTGGTGGTCAGTCCGCCGGTCTACCTTCGGGGTCTTCTTCTCACAAATCTCAGTCAGGCTCTGCCTCCTCGGGGCATGAATCCTTGCGCCATATGGGGCACGCTGCACCGGCACATGCCGGAGCAGGTTCTGCCGGGGCCGGGCAGACAGTGCATCCGGGTGCTGAAACGGAGGGGGCTGGTGGACGTGGCCGCCGGCGGCGCCGCGGCCGTGGCGCTGCACGCGGGGCGCATTCTCCCTCCGCCCAGCCGGCAGCGCGCGGTGCTTCGGAAGGAAATGCCGCTGACGGGGAGCGTGCTGCCCAGCAAGCCACCCGGCACGCCATGGAGCCGCGGTCTCAGCTGCGCCCACAGTTGCGCCCACAGCCGCGCCATGATCTGCCGCAGCCGCGCCGGTCCGGTTTTGAAGCCGGGCGTTCCGGCGAGGCGGACGGTGATCTTTATGCCGCGCTTGACCTTGGCACCAACAACTGCCGCCTGCTGATTGCCAAGCCGGACGAGCGGGGCTTTCGCGTTGTCGATGCCTATTCGCGCATTGTAAGGCTGGGTGAGGGCGTTGGCGCCAGCCGCCGCCTCAGCGATGCTGCCATGGAGCGTGCCATCGAGGCGCTGGACAGCTGCCACCGCAAACTGGCCGAGCGCGGCGTGCGCCGCTCGCGCCTGATTGCGACGGAAGCCTGCCGTGCGGCCGAGAACGGCGAAGAGTTCATCGCCCGTGTCCAGCGGGAAACGGGTTTGGCGCTGGAGATTGTCAACCGGGAGACGGAAGCCCGTCTGGCGGTGGCAGGCTGTGCCTCGCTGGTGGACAGGGATGCGGACGGTGTGCTGCTGTTTGATATTGGCGGCGGCTCGTCGGAAATCGTCTGGCTGGATCTGCGCAACCGGGGCGGTGCGCGCGGCTATGCGCTGACGCGTTTCATCCGCGCCTGGGTGTCTTTGCCCGTTGGCGTTGTCAATCTGGCTGAGCGCCATGGCGGCATGGATGTGAGCCACGAAGTCTTCGAGGCGATGATTGACGATGTCAGCAGCCACCTCGATGGTTCGGCACTGGGGGCAGGGCTTAGCGAGGCGATGGCCTCCAGCAACATGCACATGCTGGGCACCTCCGGCACGGTGACGACGCTGGCGGGGGTGCATTTCGGCCTGCGCCGCTATGACCGGCGCCGTGTGGACGGCGCCTGGCTGGCGGATGAGGATGTGTCGGCCATGGTTGCCAAGCTGCGCGACATGTCCTACCGGGAGCGGGTGGAAAACCCCTGCATCGGCGCCGACAGGGCTGACCTGGTGCTGGCGGGCTGCGCCATTCTGGAAGCCATCCGCCGCCGCTGGACCTGTGCGCGCCTGCGTGTGGCCGACCGGGGCTTGCGTGAGGGAATTCTGACCGAACTGATGGCTGCGGATGGCGTATGGTCCCGCGGCGGACGCGGCCACAAGGGCCAGAAAGGAAGATCATGACAGGCGGCAAGCGCGGAGCGGGTGATCGCGGCCTGCATGTGCGGGTGAAGACGGCGGCCAAGCGCAAGGAATCATCCACGCGCTGGCTGGAGCGGCACCTCAATGATCCTTATGTCCGGCGGTCCAAGATCGACGGCTACCGGTCGCGGGCAGCCTACAAGCTGCTGGAAATCGACGAGAAGCTAAACCTGTTGCGGCCGGGCCTGAGGGTGGTGGACCTGGGGGCGGCACCCGGCGGCTGGTGTCAGGTTCTGGCTGACGTGGTCAAGTCAACGCCGGAAGAGCCGCTGGTTGTCGGCATTGACTATCTCGACATGGATCATCTGCCGGGCGTCGTGCTGCTCAAGAAGGATTTTCTTGACGATGATGCGCCCGACGCACTGATTGCTGCCCTTGGCGGGCACAAGCCGGATCTGGTGCTGTCGGACATGGCGGCGCCCACCACGGGCCACCGCAAGACCGACCATCTGCGCACCACCCACCTGTTTGAGGTGGCGATTGATTTCGCGCTGACAGAATCTGGCACCGGGTGGGGCTTTTCTTGCGAAGGTTTTCCGGGGCGGCACGGAGAATCAGCTGCTGACTGACCTGAAAAAGTCCTTTGATTCTGTCGCGCACATCAAGCCGCCGGCCAGCCGCAAGGAAAGCCCGGAACTCTACGTGGTCGCCAAGGGGTTCAGGGGCAATCGCGCCACCTCACGGGATCCGCGCCTGATGCAGGACGAGGGAGACGGGGAAGACTGAGTTTTTGGGCCGGGATGCGCTGTGTCTGACAGTGCCGCAGCGTCAGCCACTCCCTCAGGCCATCCATTTGTCACAGCTTGTTTGTTTGCTCTTTCCAAGCTGTCACCTGCGTGTTATTCACCCGCGCCAACTTCTCCGGCATTGCCGAAGCGCATCCTGCCGCCGCCGCCTTCCCAAGGGCTGGCGGGTTCAGGCATTTCAACTCAAGGGGAATTGGCCATGGCTTCATTTTTCGTTCCGACCACCGGCGTTGATGCGCTGACCTTTGATGACGTCCTGCTGATGCCGGGCCATTCGGAAGTCATGCCGGGCCAGACCGACGTGCGCACCCGCATCACCCGCGGTATTGAACTGAACCTGCCGATCCTGTCCTCCGCCATGGACACGGTGACGGAAGCCCGCCTCGCCATTGCCATGGCCCAGGCCGGCGGCATCGGCGTGGTGCACCGCAACCTCACCCTCGACCAGCAAGCCGAGCAGGTGCGCCAGGTGAAGAAGTTCGAATCCGGCATGGTGGTAAACCCGGTCGTTATCGGCCCGGACGCCACCCTCAAGGACGCACTGGACCTGATGAAGGCCTATGGCATTTCCGGCATTCCGGTGGTGGAAAACGGCGGCAGCGGCGGTCTGGTCACCGGCCGTCTGGTGGGCGTGCTCACCAACCGTGATGTGCGATTCGCCACCAACCCCGGCCAGAAGGTCTACGAGCTGATGACGCGGGAAAACCTCGTCACCGTGCGCGATACGGTCAGCCAGGAAGAAGCCAAGCGCCTTCTGCACCAGCACCGCATCGAGAAGCTGCTGGTGGTGGATGATGCCTATAACTGCATCGGCCTCGTCACCGTCAAGGACATTGAAAAGGCCCACCTCAACCCCAATGCCACCAAGGACGAGCAGGGCCGTCTGCGTGTTGCCGCTGCCACCAGCGTGGGCGAGGAAGGCATGCAGCGGGCAGAGCGCCTGATTGATGCGGGCGTTGACCTTGTGGTGGTGGACACCGCCCATGGCCATTCAGCCCGTGTTCTGGAAATGGTGAGCAAGGTGAAGGCCTTGTCCAACGGCGTTCAGGTGCTTGCCGGTAACGTTGCCACCCGCGACGGCACCAAGGCGCTGATCGACGCCGGTGCGGATGCGGTGAAGGTCGGCATCGGGCCGGGCTCCATCTGCACCACCCGTATCGTTGCAGGCGTCGGCATGCCGCAGCTGACGGCCATTCTGGAAGCCTGCGACGAGGCCACCAAGCTGGGCGTTCCTGTCATCGCCGATGGCGGCATCAAGTATTCGGGCGATCTGGCCAAGGCGCTGGCCGCCGGTGCTTCGGCTGCCATGGTCGGTTCGCTGCTGGCCGGTACTGAGGAAAGCCCCGGCGAGGTCTATCTGCATCAGGGCCGCTCCTACAAGGCTTACCGCGGCATGGGCTCGGTAGGCGCCATGGCGCGCGGTTCGGCCGACCGTTACTTCCAGGCAGAAGTGCGCGACACGCTGAAGCTGGTGCCGGAAGGCATCGAGGGCCAGGTGCCGTACAAGGGTCCGCTGTCCAGCGTGCTGCATCAGCTGGCCGGTGGCCTGCGCGCTGCCATGGGCTACGTGGGCGCAAAGACCATCCCGGAGCTTCAGGAAAAGGCCCGCTTCGTGCGCATCACCGGTGCAGGCCTGCGTGAAAGCCACGCACATGACGTGACGATCACGCGCGAAAGCCCGAATTACCCGACGAATATCTGAACATTTGACATGATACAGTCCTGCGCAGGAGCATGAAGCCCTGCGCAGGACAACGGAACCGGAGTTGCATGATGAAGGACGGCGGACGCCTTGCAGCGGCGATCGAGGTGCTGGGTGAGGTGGAGAGCCGCCGCCGCCCGGTGCAGGAGGCCCTGAAGGACTGGGGCAATGGCCACCGGTTCGCCGGGTCGGGCGACCGCACCATCATCGGCAATCTGGTGTTCGATGCCCTGCGCCATCAGCTTAGCCTCGGCTGGCAGATGCGTTCGGGAAGCCCGCGCGCGCTGGCGCTGGCAACCTATGCCCGCCTCTGGGGGCAGGGCGTGCCGCGCCTCATCGAGGTGCTGGCCGATGACCGCCATGCACCCGAAGCGCTGACTGAAGACGAAATTTCATTCCTCTCCACGGACCGCGAGGAAGCCGCACCTGACCATGTGACGGCCGATGTGCCTGAATGGCTGTGGCCGATGTTCACCGATGCCTTTGGCGCGGCAGCCGTCGCCGAAGGGCAGGCGCTTGCAGCCCGTGCGCCGATTGATCTGCGGGTCAACACGCTGAAGGCCACGCGGGAAAAGGTGCTGAAACGCCTCGGCGAAGAGGGCGCGGTGGAAACCGGCCTGTCGCCGCAGGGCTTGCGCATTGCCCCGCGTCCCGGCGCCGCCCGCATGCCGCATGTGCAGGCGGAAGAGGGCTATCGCAAGGGCTGGTTCGAGCTTCAGGACGAGGCCAGCCAGCTGGCGGCGCTCATTGCAGCTCCAAAGCCCGGCGAACAGGTACTGGATTTGTGCGCCGGTGGCGGCGGCAAGACGCTGGCGCTCGCGGCTCTCATGGAGAACCGGGGGCAGATCTATGCCTATGATTCCGACCGGTTGCGCCTTGCGCCCATTCATGAGCGTCTTGCCCGTGCAGGGGCGCGCAATGTGCAGGTGCGTGATCCCAAGTCGTCCTCGCTTGAGGATCTGGAAGGGCAGATGGATCTGGTCTTCGTCGATGCACCTTGTACGGGTACGGGCGTGTGGCGTCGGCGGCCTGATTCCAAGTGGCGCCTGACCGAAAAGGCTCTTGGTGAGCGCATGGAAGATCAGGCCCGCGTGCTGGATACGGCGGCGCGTTTCGTCAAACCGGGCGGGCGGCTGGTCTATGCCACCTGTTCGCTGCTGCCGCAGGAAAACGGTGGCCAGATCGAGGCTTTCCTTGGGCGTGACAGCCGGTTTGAGAAAGGTTCGGCGGCTGCGTCCTTTACAGCTGCGCTGCCGGGCAAGGCTCTTCCAGCCCACACCACCGCTGAAGGGCATCTGGTGCTCTCCCCGGCTTCAACCTCGACGGATGGTTTCTTCGTTTCCGTGTTGCGCCGCAAGGCTTGAACCGGTCAGATCCGCCGCGCTGATGTCAACATCTTCGCGGCGGCATCCCGTTGATTACGTATCGTTACAATTGGATACGCGCACGGACAGTAGCAGGTGCTATGGAATCTGGAGCCAAAGGCAACCGCGATCAGGCGGTGCCCGATAGCCAAAGGTTTCCTGCCATGCGTGATCTTCTCTTCAAATGGGCAACCCCTCTGACTGCGGGGTTGTTTCTTGTCTCCACCATTTCCGGTGTGGCTCTTTTCTTCGGCTGGCAGTCCGGCCTCTTCCACGAGATGCATGAAGTGCTGTCCATGGTGCTGCTGGCGCCTGTGGCCGTTCACCTGTGGCGCAACTGGAAGCCGATGCTATGCTACTTCCGCCGTGCCGCCATGCCGCTGGCGCTGGTGGGAAGTCTTGCCGCAGGCGGGTTCTTTGCGGCTGAAGCCTTGACTGGGCCGGGCCGCAGCGGCAATCCGGCTATGGCCATGGTTGCGGCTATTCAGAAGGCGCCCCTGTCTGCTGTGGCGCCGGTTCTTGGCCTTGAGGAAGCTGCGCTGATCGCCAGGCTTGATGCGGCAGGCATCGCGGGAGCTTCCGGTGATGACACGTTGTCAGGCCTTGCCAGCAGCCATGGTGAATCTTCCATGGCCATGCTTGCCAAGGCGGTGAAAGCACCCTGATCAGCAGGGAAGCATGCGCGGCAGATGAAACTGCCGCGCAGTGGAGAGCCGAACCAAAGCCCGCATTACGCCCTGAGATAGCTCGTGCGCCATACGGGTGGTATCACCACCACGATGCGCCGTAATTGATGTCCCAGACAAAGGACGAGCCTGATCCCGGCGAGGTCGGTAGGACGGCCCATGCGGTGGAAAAATGACCGCCGGTCTGCGGAGGCCTCTGGAAGACGAAGAAGTTGTTCCCGGCGCCCGAGTTGTTGATCGTGAGGGTGTAGCCGCCCGACGCTGTTGCCAGTTCCTTGTCGGACAGCTCGCCCGGCAGGGGCGGCAGAACAAGCACCACCTCTCCGGCGGCCTCTTCAATGACGCGGAAGGTCAGATCGTCTTTGGGAGCCAGACCGAAGATTTCGGTGACGGCTTCAGCGGGGTTGCTGACGAGCCTTGCACGAAACTCTGCATCACTTGCTGCCTTCTCACGCAGGAATGCCTCGCAGGCAAGACGGGCAGGGACGTTTTCTTCGCTCATGATAAGGTCCTTACGAGAGTTTGACCGGTAAAATGAAGAGATACTGAGGGGCGGCGTCTGACACAGTGGCAAGACCGGGAACCAGAGGCACATGCCGTCACTTGGCCCCGTAAAGCGTGTAGCCTTCCTGCCAGTTGATCTGGTTGGCCTTGAAGGGATCTGCAAACGCCCAGACAGGCGCCGCTGTCCCGGCCCTCGATTTGATCAGAGTGATGTTGTAGCTGCCACCTGGCGTGGTTGTGGCGAGGTCGTTTGGGTCGATCGAAATGTTGAGCGTGAGCCCGCCTGATGCGGTGGCCAGCTCCTTGTCGGACAGCTCGTCCGGCAGCGGGGGCAGAACAAAGACGATCTCTTCCGGGCCTTCCTCTATGACGCGGAAACTCACTCCTGCATCCGGTGCGTCTCCGAACGTGCTGGAAATGGCCTCTGCCGGATCTGCGGTCAGCATTTTACGGAAGGATGGATCTGTGGCTGCTTTTTCGCTCAAGACGGCTTCAGCTGCAAGGCGTGCCGGCAGGGTCAGGAATTCCTCAGACATGTGCAATCTCCTGTCCTCCGCAAGGATGAAGTTGAAAGGGCAGGGCAAAGGGAGCTGAGCAATCTCCCCTTGCCGCTCATTTCAGCATGCCAATAACGGCAGGCATGCCAGGTGTCCGGAAACGGTCCAGAACAGAAGCCCAGAAGGACCCTGCGGGCGGCGCAGCTGCGGCAGGTCCGTATCCGCCGGAGGCGGCGTCCAGTTGCCGGTCGGAGAGCTGATCCACAGCAGCGGGCAGCACGAGCAAGACCTCACCGGGCACTTCCTCAAGTACACGGAAGATCATGCTATCGGGCAAGGCTGCGCCAAGCGCCGCTGCCGGATCGCGGATGAGTTCGGCGCGGAAGTTTGCGTCAGTGGCTGCCTTGCTGCGCAGAGCGGCCTCGCAGGCGACGCGGGTTTCCAGAGTTTTGCTGGTCATGATGCCGTGCTTTCAAAGGATGAGATCAGGTGCGGCGGAAAGGAAACCAGCCTGTGTAAAGTGTGGGCCAGCCCATGGCGTTGTTGCCGCCGCCGGGGAGTTTGACGTTGGCCTGGGTGACGGAATCGGTCACCTGCGCATTCACAACCGCGCCAAAGCCGCCTGCAACGTCTTCAAGTTCCTTGCCCGACAGCTCATCAGCAGTGGCAGGCAGGACCAGAGACACTTCGCCCGGCTTTTCCTCGATGATGCGGATGGAAATGCCCGGCTGCACTGCGATGCCGAACGCTGCTTCCAGAGCCGCTGCCGGGTTCGCCGTCAGCGCTGTACGGAAGGCCGTATCTGTTGCTGCCTTTTCCTGGATGGCCGCTTCAAGTTCAAGACGGTTGGTGATGGGTGTGTTTGCCATGTCTGTCTTACCTTTGTTTCTTGCCGGAAGAGGGGATCAGCGCATGTTGCCAATGACCTTCCAGTTGCCCTTGGCAGCGTTGTTGATATGGCTGACCAGAGTGTCGAAGGCTGCCTGGCGGGCGGGCGAGTTGAGGAAGGCCATGATCTCGGCCTGCGAAGGCATGCCGCCGGCGACTTGGTCGAGGTCCCGCTCGGACAGCTCATCCGCGTTGGTGATTGCTGGCAGAACCAGAACCACTTCTCCCGGTTTTTCTTCGATGACCCGGAGCTGAAAGGCGGGAACGTCCTGCGCTCCGAAAATCTCTTCAAGCAGCGGTTTCGTGTCCGTCATGAGCATGTTGCGGAAGGCGGGGTCCTGATCAGCCCTTGTGCGAAGTGCTGCCTCCAGGGTCTGGCGGGCATCCAGCATCATGTCCATCGGTCTTGTCTCCGTGCAGTTTGATGTGGCACCACATTACCGGCAGCAGAGAGGGGCCGGAGAGATAGACCTTGAAAGTTCCGTCAAGATGGAGATGGCGAACGTTCAAAGGCATGTGCCGCATGATCGCGCCATGCCCCAAGTTTACAATGCATCGAGCCATCCCATTTCGTCATGCCATGGCTCGGCCATGGCATCCACTGCGTGGGCTTTCCATGCAGGCAGTCCGCCGATTGTACTGCAACACGCCGCCGCGTAGTGAGGGCAGGGTACGGCTGCCATGATCAAGTCATGGCATGACGGAGGGTGAAAGGGAGTTTGCAAACAGCAAGAAACCCGCAAAGCGATGCCTTGCGGGTTTCTTGAAGGAAGATCATGTCCTGCGCTCTGCCATGCCAGGCGGAGCAGCGCGGATTACTTGATCTTGGTTTCCTTGAACTCGACGTGCTTCTTCGCAACCGGGTCATACTTCCGCATGGACATCTTCTCGGTCATGGTGCGGGAGTTCTTCTTGGTCACGTAGAAGAAACCGGTGTCAGCGGTGGAAAGCAGCTTGATTTTGATGGTGGTCGCCTTGGCCATAGCCTTCGATCCTGTTCTGGTTAGTCCGGCAAACGCTCAATGCGGCCAGTCTCTGGCGCCCTTTGAGTTCGCTGCGGTGTCACGAAATCAGGGCGCAAACTACTCATAAGCCAGCCAAAGTCAAGCTCTGGCGCGGGCTACCCGCAAAAATCCCCGGCAATGGCTCAGATCAGCTCCCGGGCGAAGCCGTTTCCACGCGCAAAATAGAGCGGAACCGGTGTTTCTGGTGCCAGATCCGGGTCATGTGCAAGCCTTTCGGCAAGATCGGAGAGAATCTTCTGGGTGATGATGGGCAGGTCCGCATCGCGCGTTTCGTCCAGCGTCAGCCAGGCAATGTCCTCAAGCTCGCCCGAAGGTCCGGTGCCCTGCGGCAGGCGGTCCGCGATTCCATCGGCGAAGACGGCCAGAAAACGGGTGTCAAAGCGGCGTGAACGGCCCGGCGGCGTGATGGCGCGGGCGATCATCCGCACGGGCGACAGGTCCAGTTCGATGCCCCGCTCTGAAAAGGCCTGAAAATCGCCTTTTGCGGGCCACTGGCGCCCGGTTTGACGGCCAATGAACAACCCGGCCTCTTCGTATGTCTCGCGCACAGCGGCCACTGCCAGCGCCTTAAGGCGCGACGGTGTCAGCTTGCCGCCCTTCGGCAGCACAGTGAGTTTGCGCTCCACCTCCGGGTGATAGCTGGAAGAGACAGCCACACGGGAATCGCCCGGATCAACCCGCCCGCCGGGGAAGACGAACTTGCCCGGCATGAAGGTGTGGCGCCGGTGACGCTTGCCCATGAGAACGCGCAAGGGGCCACCGCTGCGGTCAAGGATCAGCAGCGTCGAGGCATCCTTGGGACGGATGTAGGCGTGGCCGGTGTGGGTCTGGGCTTCCTTGTGGAGGGCGGCAAGGCCTTCGTCGCTCATGTCAGACTCAGCTTCTCAGGGGCTGCGGTGGCTGGCAGCGGGATCAGGTTCGGGCAGGTCTTCGATGGATTCGGGGTCGAAGCCATGCATGTAGAGCGCCCATTGAAGCCCGATCAGAGCACCTTTGACTGGCCGCAGGAAGCCCAATGAAAGGATGACCGTCAGCGGCAGCCACAGGGCCATGTGGATCCACACGGCCGGACGCCATGCAAATTCAACCACCATCATGGCCGGTACAATGATGTGTCCGACGATGGTTATGGTGAAATAGGGCGGGGCATCATCGGCGCGCTGGTGGTGCAGTTGCTCGCCGCATACCGTGCAGGCCGGGTTCACCGTCAGATAGCCGGTGAAGATCTTTCCCTCGCCGCAGGCCGGACACCGGCACGCAAAGCCACGCAGGATGGATTGTCCCACGTTGCGCTTCGGCTTTTCGACAACAGGTTCGTCAGGGCCTTCCCCGTCAGATACTGCAAGCCCATAACTATCTCTTCCCCCTCCGTCCCGGGGTGAAACCGCCTTTGCGGGCGGGTGAACTGCGTCCGCCCGGACCTGATGAACCACCCTTCCGGCGTCTGCCCTTCTCGGTGATGCGCCCCTCGCTCAGCAGCGCAAAGCGCAGGGCCCCGGCAAAGGGCGCCGCTTCCACCAGTTCAACCTCTACCTTGTCACCAAGCTGGTGGGTTTCGCCAGTTCTCTCGCCGATCAGCGCATGCGACGCTTCGTCATAGCGGTAATAGTCGTGACCGATGGTGGAGGCTGGAATAAAGCCGTCCGCGCCCGTGTCATCCAGGCGGATGAACATGCCCGACTTGACGACGCCCGCAATGCGGCCTGTGAAGCGGGCGCCGACGCGCTCGCTCATCCAGAGCGCAATCAGCCGGTCGATGGTGTCCCGCTCGGCCAGCATGGCCCGGCGCTCGGCAGCGGAAACTTCCGCACCGATGGCGGCGAGCTTGCCGTCAATTTCCTCCGGCAGTCCATCGGAGCCGAACCCCAGCGCCCGGATCAGCCCGCGGTGCACGATGAGGTCGGCATAGCGGCGGATGGGCGAGGTGAAATGGGCATAGCGGCGCAGGTTAAGGCCGAAGTGGCCGATGTTGTCCGGCGCATATTCGGCCTGGGCCTGCGAACGCAGGATCACCTCGTTGACGAGATGGGCCTGCGGCGTGTCCTTCACCTTGGCCAGAATGCCGTTGAAGGTCGCCGGGCGAAGGCCGCCAGCGGACGGCAGCTTCATGTCAAGAGTGGACAGGAAGTCCTTCAGTGACTGCAGCTTCTCCGGGCTCGATGCATCGTGGATGCGGTAGAGCAGGGGCACTTTCCGCTTCTCCAGCGTTTCGGCAGCCGAAACGTTGGCCTGGATCATGCATTCCTCGATCAGCTTGTGCGCATCAAGCCGCTCCGGGATGAAGACGTAATCGACCGTGCCATCTGCCTTCAGCTTGATCTTGCGCTCCGGCAGGTCAAGCTCCAGCGGCTCGCGGGCATCGCGGCCACGGGTCAGGCACTCATAGGCTGCCCACAGGGGCTTGAGGATGGGCTCCAGCAGCGGGTCGGTCTTGTCATCCGTCTGGCCGTCGATGGCTGCCTGCGCTTGGCTGTAGGAGAGTTTTGCAGCCGAGCGGATCAGCACCCGGTGAAACGTGTGCGCGATCTTGCGGCCGGTCTTGTCGAAGACCATGCGCACGGCCATGGACGGCCGGTCAACACCTTCCTTCAGCGAGCACAGATCGTTGGAAATACGCTCCGGCAGCATCGGGATCACCCGGTCGGGGAAATAGACCGAGTTGCCGCGCAGATGCGCTTCCCGGTCCAGCGCCGTGCCGGGCCGCACGTAATAGGCGACATCGGCAATGGCGACAAAGACCACATGGCCGCCTTCGTTGGCCGGGTCCTCGTCGGCTTCCGCATAGACAGCGTCGTCGTGGTCCTTGGCGTCTGCCGGGTCGATGGTGATGAAGGGGATCTTGCGCCAGTCCTCGCGCTTGCCAAGTGTCACCGCCTGTGCGCGCTCGGCTTCCAGCTCGACGGCGGCGGGGAAGACGTGGGGGATGCCATGGCTCTGCAGCGCGATTTCGGAGACCGCCATTTCCGACTTCAGCGAGCCAAAGCGGCGCACGATCCGTGCCTTCGGCGCGCCATAGCGGCCAATGCGGGTGATTTCGACGCTGACGAGGTCGCCATCCACCGCCTCTTTCAGGTCGGAGGTGTCAATGTCGAGTTCGCGCTGCTTGCGGTCGATGGGCTCCAGATAGGGCGGCATGTGCCCGGCGCGCTCGCGCAGGATGCCAAGGATGGCGCCCTGCTGGCGTTCCAGCAGTTTCAGCACACGTGCGGCGTGGGCGGCTTCCGGGCCGGGATCAAGGTCAGCAAGGCGCACCAGCGCCCGGTCACCGATGCCCGGCGTTGCGCCACGCGGCGTGTCGCGGCCCGTCAGCACCAGCACTTTCGGCGGGGTGCCTGCCTCTTCGTCCCAGTTCACCGGCTCGCCCAGCAACTCGCCATGGGCATCGCGGGCGTTGAGATAGACCACGAAAACAGGCGGCAGGTCGCCGGGGCGGATCAGGCGCTTTTGACGCTTCTCGACGACGCCTTCCTCGGCCAGATCCTTGAGGATGCGCTTCAGCTGGATGCGGGCGGCGCCGACGATGCCGAAATGGCGCGCCACTTCACGCTTGCCTGCCTTGCCCGGATTTTCTGCGACAAAGGCAAGGATGTCCTCGCGCGAGGGAAAGGCACCCGGCGTCTTGGCCGGTTTTGCGGCTCTGCCGCCGGACTTCGGTGCGCTCTTGCGGGTGCGGGCGGGGCGCTGATCGGATGCGGCGCCGCCGCCGTGGGTGCGTTTCGTGGTCAATTGGCCTCGTCTGCGGCAGTGCTGCCGGCTTTGGATCTGCTCTTGGCTGGCGCTTTCGCTGCCGCTGTCTTTGCGGTGGAGGCCTTCGCCTTCGCCGCCGTGGTCTTCTTCGCGGCAGCCTTCTTCGGCGCGGCTTCGCCGTCCTCAGCCTTCTCAGCTTTTTTGGGGCAGCTTTCTTGGTGGTGGCCTTCTTTGCGGCAGGCTTCTTGGCCGCAGCCTTCTTGCCGCCGCCCTTGGCCGCAATCAGCTCCAGCGCCTGTTCCACCGTCACAGCCTGCGGATCGGTGCCCTTGGGCAAGGTTGCGTTGACCTTGCCCCAGTTGACGTAAGGCCCGTAGCGGCCATCGCGTACGGTGATGGGGCCGCCATCGGGATGCTCGCCCAGTTCCTTCAGCGCAGCAGGCGTTGCCCGGCCCCGGGGGCCCTTGGCACGCTTTTCTGCCAGAAGATCGACGGCACGGTTGATGCCGGCGGAGAACACCTCATCGGCGGAGGAGAGGTTCGCATAAGTGCCGTCATGCAGCACGAACGGGCCAAAGCGCCCGATGCCTGCCGAGATCATCTTGCCATCTTCCGGATGCAGTCCGATTTCGCGGGGCAGTGACAGAAGCTGCAAGGCCTTGTCCAGCGTGATATCCGCCGCAGACCAGCCACGGGGCAGGGAGGCGCGCTTGGGCTTGGCTTCCTCGCCCAGCTGCACGTAAGGGCCAAAACGGCCCGTGCGCAGGGAGACATCCAGCCCGGTTTCCGGGTCGGTGCCCAGCACCTTCGGGCCATCGGCAGCCGCTTCCCCGTCCTCGCCCTCGGCGCCGCGTGCCAGCTGGCGGGTGTAATTGCATTCGGGATAGTTGTTGCAGCCGATGAAGGCGCCAAAGCGGCTGACCTTCAGCGATAGCTGGCCGGTGGCGCAGGACGGGCAGGCACGCGGGTCCTTGCCTTCTTCCTTCACGGGGAAGATATGGGCCGCCAGCAGCTCGTTCAGCGCGTCGATCACCTGTGCAACACGCAGATCCTTGGTTTCGGCCACAGCGGCTGAGAAATCGCGCCAGAAGGCGGCCAGAACCTCGCGCCAGGACAGTTCACCGGCAGAAATCCGGTCGAGCTGCTCCTCAAGGCTCGCGGTGAAGTCAAACTCCACATAGCGGGAGAAGAAGCTTTCGAGGAAGGCCGTGACGATGCGGCCCTTGTCCTGCGGCACCAGCTGCTTCTTGTCGAGGTCCACATATTCGCGGTCGCGCAGGGTCTGCAGCGTCGAGGCATAGGTGGAAGGCCGGCCGATGCCCAGCTCTTCCATCTTCTTGACGAGGCTGGCTTCCGTGTAGCGCGGCGGCGGCGTGGTGAAATGCTGGCTGGCATCGATGCCGGGCTTGCCGTCAACAGCCGCAAGGCTCAGCGGCGCGCCATCATCCACGGCCGGCAGGCGGCGGGAATCCTCATCCTCGTCGTCATCACGGCCTTCCTGATAGAGCGCGAGGAAGCCGTCAAAGCGGACAACGGAACCGGTTGCGCGCAGGGCGGCATGCTTGCCGGAGCCGCTTGCGTCAATATCGATGGTGGTGCGCTCCAGAACGGCCGACTCCATCTGGCTGGCCATGGTGCGCTTCCAGATCAGCTCGTAAAGGCGGGCCTGATCAGGGTCGAGGAACCGGGCGACATCGCGCGGGCGGCGGCCAAGGTCGGTCGGGCGCACGGCTTCGTGCGCTTCCTGCGCGTTCTTGGCTTTGGAGGAATAGAAGCGCGGCTTTTCGGGAACGTATTTGTCGCCAAAGTCACTGGCAATGACGCGGCGGGCGGCGGCAATGGCTTCGCCTGCGATCTGCACGCCATCGGTACGCATATAGGTGATGAGACCGGTCGTCTCGCCGCCAAGGGTGATGCCCTCATACAGCTTCTGCGCCACCTGCATGGTGCGCGAGGCTGAGAAGCCGAGCTTGCGGGACGCTTCCTGCTGCAGCGTGGAGGTGGTGAAGGGCGGCTGCGGATTGCGCTTGGCGGGCTTGGAGACGACACTCTCCACCCGGTAGCTGGCGCCTTCCAGCATGCGCTTGATGGTCTGCGCCTGCTCTTCGGTCTTGATGTCGAGGCGGCCGAGTTTCTTGCCCTCAAAGCCCACGACGGAAGCTGTGAAGCCATCACCCTTGGGCGTCTTCAGGCTGGCGAGGATCGACCAGTACTCTTCCTTGACGAAGGTTTCGATCTCCATTTCCCGGTCGCAGATGAGGCGCAGCGCCACGGACTGCACACGTCCGGCAGAGCGCGCACCCGGCAGCTTGCGCCACAGGACGGGGGAGAGGGTGAAACCGACGAGATAGTCGAGCGCACGGCGGGCGAGATAGGCATCCACCAGCGGCGCGTCGATCGGGCGCGGGTTCTTCATCGCCTCCAGGATCGACTGCTTGGTGATGGCGTTGAAGACGACGCGCTCGACCGGAATGTCCTTGAGCACCTTCTTCTTCTGCAAAACATCCAGCACGTGCCAGGAAATCGCCTCACCTTCGCGATCCGGGTCAGTTGCGAGGATCAGGCGGTCGGCCCCCTTCACTGCGGCGGCGATCTCGTTGAGGCGCTTCTGGGACTTGCTGTCCACCTCCCAGATCATGGCAAAGTCCTCGTCGGGACGGACGGAGCCATCCTTCGCCGGCAAGTCGCGCACGTGACCATAGGACGCCAGAACGTGATAGTCCGATCCCAGGTATTTGTTGATCGTCTTGGCCTTGGCCGGCGATTCCACAATGACGATGTTCATCACAATCCAGAAGCTGGTGAGCGGGCCGTGACCAGATTGTCCGGCCGTTTCCGCTGCAAATTCTTGTTCCCCCGGCAACGATCAAGGATCGAAACCCACCTGTCAAATGACCGTTTGTGAACAGAAGGTCAAGCCACGCTCGTGATTCTGCCTGTTTGAATGGTCATCGGCGTTTGACTGCCAGGCCTTGCTGGCGCAAGACACGTGACATGATGGCCCAGGCCTTTGCAAGGCTGCAAGACCGGCAAAACAATCAGGTGGATCTTCTGCTTATGCCCATGCCGAATGAGTATCAGATGGCGAGCCAGCAGTTCGAGCGCTTCCTTGAAGATGCGCGCAACGAGCTGGATCTGACGACCCGCAATCAGACCTACACGGCGGTGCAGGGCGTGCTGCTGGCCTTTCGTACAAGGGTTGATATGGGGGAGGGGCTCAGGTTTGCCAATGAGCTTCCGGCGGTGCTGCGGGCGATGTTTGTCAAGGATTGGGATCTGAAAGCGCCGCTTCTGCCCTTTGTGAGCCGTGAAGAGATGGCCCGTGAGGTGGCGGCGTTGCGCCAGCATCATAACTTTGCTCCGCCCTCAGCCATCGAAGACGTGGCCCGCGCCCTGTGGAAGCACGTTGACCGGATGGCGTTTACACGCATGCTTGAAACCCTGCCTGAACCGGCAAGGGAGTTTTGGGCAGAGCGGCCACGCGGGGGATGAAGGCGATTACCCCGTCAGGCTGACCCTCTGGCCGGAGTGGCGCTCCAGACGGCCGGCCAGTTCCAGCTCCAGCAGCATCACATGCACGGCGCGGGCGGAGAGGCGGGTGTCGCGGATGAGTTCGTCGATGCCCACCGGCGTCGGGCCGAGGGCCTCGATGAGGCGGGCGCGGGCGCTGTCTTCCGGCAGGTTGCCGTCCGGGCCATCCCAGGAAGGCTCTTCAAGGTCCAGTTCCGGCGGCAGGTCGGGGGCGGCGCGGTTTCCGATGGCTTCCAGAATGTCGGCGGTGGAGGTGATCAGCTGTGCGCCCTGACGGATCAGGTGATTGCAGCCCTCGCAACGTGGGTCCAGCGGCGAGCCGGGCACGGCGAGGATTTCCCGGTTCTGTTCCAGCGCAAAGCGGGCGGTGTGCAGCGAGCCGGACCCCTTGGCCGCTTCCACCACGATCACCGCCAGCGACAGACCGGAAATGATGCGGTTGCGGCGGGGAAAGTCGCGCCCGCGCGGGCTCCAGCCGAAGGGCATTTCGCTGATGGCATTGCCGCCTGCTGCCAGCAGGCGCTCCAGCAGGCTCGTATGTTCGGGCGGGTAGAGCACATTCACCCCGCCTGCAAAGACGGCGACGGTGCCAAAACCCATGGAGGCCTCATGCGCGGCGGCATCAATGCCGCGGGCAAGGCCGGAGACGATGGCGAAACCCGCCTGCGACAGCTCCCCGGCCAGTTGTGCTGCAAACTTGCGGCCTGCCAGCGAGGCGTTGCGGGCACCAACGATCGCCAAAGCTCTGGGATTGGTAAGTGTGCTGCCGTTTCCACGCACGGAGATGAGCGGTGGCGGGCCGTCGATATGGCGCAGGTGCGGCGGATAATCTGCCTCGCCCATGGCGACGAGCCGTGCCCCCGCGCGGGCGTGAGCTTCAAGCTCAGCCTCTGCATCCGCTGCCGGGCAGATGCGTATGGCATTCTTGCCACCCCGGCGGGACAGTTCGGGCAGTGCCTCCAGAGCCGCTTCAGCCGAACCGCAATGGTTGACCAGGCGGCGGAACGTGGCGGGGCCAACGTTTTCCGAGCGGATCAGCCGCAGCCAGGCGAGACGTTGACGGTCGCTCAGGACAATCGTTCTGCCGGGCTGCGGGCCAGTCTTCATGATGGTGTGTCTGTCCCTTCGGGTGCTGCTGCCTTGGCCTTGGAACCGATCTTCGATTCCGTGCCGCTCAGAAGCCTGCGGATATTTTCGTGGTGCTTGGCCCACAGAAAGACGGTGAGCAGCGCAAAGACACCAGCGAGCTGCACCTCGCCCAGAAGCACCAGCACGATGGGGCTGATGAGGCTGGCAATCAGGGCCGACAGCGAAGAGAAGCGGAAGAGATAGGCAGCCAGGATCCAGCTGAGCGCAAAGACAACGCCCGCCTGCCAGCTGAGGCCGAGCAGGATGCCCAGATAGGTTGCCACGCCCTTGCCGCCCTTGAAGCCGAGCCAGACCGGGAAGATGTGGCCGAGGAAGGCGGCAAGACCAGCGAGCATCGCGGCGGAGGGGCCGAAGAAATGGCCCGCGATCAGCACCGCCACTGTGCCCTTCAGTGCATCGCCCAGCAGCGTTGCTGCCGCCAGCGACTTGCGGCCCGTGCGAAGCACATTCGTCGTGCCAATGTTGCCCGAGCCGATTTGCCGAATATCGCCGAGGCCAGCCATACGGGTGATGACAAGGCCAAAGGGGATCGAGCCCAGCAGATAGCCGAGGGCGAGGGAGGCGAAAATCAGATGCGGGGCAAGATCAAAGGAAAGCGCGGTGTCCACGCGTTTATCTCCGGTGGTGTTGCGTCAAGCGTAATCGTAGACCTTGCGGCCTGCAACAATGGTTGTGAGCACCCGGCCCGAGAAACGCGCATCTTCAAACGGCGAGTTCTTGGAGCGGGAGCGGATGGCCTTCTTTTCCAGCACCCAGGGCCGGTCCAGATCGAAGACGATCACGTCCGCCGGAGCCCCTGCGGTGAGGCGGCCGGCGTCAAGGCCCAGCCGGTTGGCCGGGTTCAGTGTCATGGCCCGCAACAGGGGCAGAAGGCCGATATCCCCGGCATGGTACAGCCGCAGGGCGGCTGCCAGCAGGGTTTCAAGGCCGATGGCCCCGTCCTCGGCTTCCGCCCAGGGGTGGCGCTTGGTTTCCACGTCCTGCGGGTCATGATTGGAGCAGACGATGTCGATGGTGCCCTCGGCCACTGCCTGCACCATGGCCATGCGGTCATTCTCATCGCGCAAGGGCGGCGACATCTTGAAGAAGGTCCGGTAGGGGCCGATGTCGTTCTCGTTCTGCGTCAGATGGTTGATGGACACGCCCGCCGTCACGTCCAGCCCCCGGTCCTTGCCGGTCTGGATGGCCGCAGCGCCGTCGGAGGTGGAAACGAGATTGGCGTGATAGCGCCCGCGGGACATGCCGACGAGCCTGAGATCCCGCTCGATCATGATGATTTCGGCCTCACGCGGCACGCCGGACAGGCCCTTCCACGAGGCATTGAGGCCGGCATTCATCGTGCCGCCCGAAAGATCCGGGTCTTCCGTGTGATGCACGACCAGCGCGCCGAAGTCCCGGGCATAGGTCATGATCCGGCGCATGATCTGCGCATTGCGGACGGACTTGTGGCCGTTGGTGAAGGCGACCGCACCGGCTTCCTGCAAAAGGCCGATCTCTGTCATGTCCTGTCCGGCAAGGCCCTTGGTGAGGGCGGCCATGGGCCGTACATTAACCACGGCCGTGTCGCGGGCGCGGCGCAGGATGAAGTCCACCAGCGCCGGATCGTCGATCACCGGATCGGTCTCGGGCATGGTGACGATGGTGGTGACGCCGCCGGCGGCAGCCGCCTCGCTGGCGCTCGCCAGCGTTTCGCGGTGCTCGTGGCCAGGCTCGCCCACCGATACGCACATGTCGATGAGGCCGGGCGCGACGATGGCGCCGTCACAGTCGATGATCTCGGCGCCATAGGGCGCGCCCTGGTTCTGGGCTTCGGGGCCGGCAGCCAGAATGGTGCCATCGGCGATGATCACGCTGCCATCCGCATCAAGGCCGCGTGCCGGATCAATCACCCGGGCATTCTTGAGAACCAGGGGCTTGGGAGTGTCTTGGGCCACGGGTCAGGCTCCTACTGGTTCGGCAGATGGGCGGCGAGGGCTTCCAGCACGGCCATGCGCACGGCCACGCCCATTTCCACCTGCTCGCGGATGAGGCTCTGCGGCCCGTCGGCCACGGCCGGGTCGATTTCCACGCCCCGGTTCATCGGGCCGGGATGCATGACGAGCGCATCTTCCTTGGCATAGGCCAGCTTTTCAGCATCAAGCCCGTAATAGCGGTAATACTCGCGCACGGACGGAATGAAGGCGCCATTCATGCGCTCACGCTGCAGGCGCAGCATCATGACGATGTCGGCGCCCTTGAGGCCTTCCTTCATGTCGCGGAACACTTCCACGCCCATCCGTTCAATGCCGCTGGGCAGCAGGGTGGACGGGGCAACCACGCGTACCCGCGCGCCGAGCGCATTCAGCAGGATGATGTTGGAGCGGGCCACGCGCGAATGCAGGATGTCACCGCAGATGGCGACCGTCAGCCGGGCGATCTTGCCCTTGTGGCGGCGGATGGTCAGGGCATCCAGCAGCGCCTGCGTCGGGTGCTCGTGCTGGCCATCACCGGCGTTGATCACCGAACAGCCCACCTTGCGTGCCAGCAGATGCACCGCGCCTGCCGCATGGTGGCGCACGACGAGGATATCGGGGTGCATCGCGTTCAGCGTTGCGGCTGTGTCGATCAGTGTCTCGCCCTTCTTCACCGAAGAAGCGGAGACCTGCATGTTCATCACATCCGCGCCAAGGCGCTTGCCCGCGATCTCGAAGGACGATTGCGTCCGCGTCGAGGCCTCGAAGAACAGGTTGATCTGGGTGCGTCCACGAAGCACCGGCCGGATCTTTTCAACCTGGCGGGAGACTTCAACAGCCTGATCCGCCCGGTCCAGAAGGCCGAGGATGTCCTGGGGTTGAAGGCCTTCCATGCCCAGCAAATGACGATGGGGGAAAAGGCCTGCTCGATGGTTTTCTTGTGCGCTCATCGAATGAACTGGATAGGGCTTGTTCCGCGAGTCTACAAGCGCGGAATGGCTTTGCAGGCGCTTCTGTGCCGCCTGTCCACATGCGCCGCTAATTCTTGACCATTCAGCCTAAAATCAGCAGGGCGGCTGGAATCGTGAAGGCGGCGGCCAGCGTTTGAAGTGTGATGATTTCCGCCATCAGTTTGGCGTCGCCGCCCATCTGCCGTGCAAGGATATAGGCGTTGCTGGCCGTTGGCACTGCGCTGGCGATGATCACCACCAGCTGCGGGGTGCCTGTGACGCCGAAGAGCAAAGTGAAGCCATAGGCCGCCAGCGGCATCAGCAGTGGGCGCAGGAAGGTGCCGAGCGCAAGAGCTGGGCCAGGGCGGCGCAATGAGGAAAGGTCAAGGCTCGCGCCGACACAGATGATACCGATTGGCAGGGATGCGCTGCCGAGAATGGCCAATGTGGACTCGACCGCGTCCGGCAGGGGCAGACCTGTCAGATTGACGGCGATGCCTGCCGCAATCGAGACGATGAACGGATTGAGCGCCAGATCCTTGCAAATCTTGGCCGCGCCTGGCGGAATGCCGCTGGCATAATGCGACAGCACAAGAATGCTGAGTACATTCAGCAGCGGGATCATGAACACCATGGCGATGGCCAGCATGGCCAGCCCGTCTTCTCCCACGACGCTGCCGGCAATGGCCAGCGCGATCATCGCATTCCAGCGCAAGGTACCCTGAAAGATCGAGGTGAAGCGCGGGCCGGGAATGCCCCATACCCGCTCCAGCGGCAGGCGTATCACCAGCAGCAGCGCAGCCAGCGTCAAAATGGCTCCCACCAGTGAGAAACCCATGCCAAAGGTTGGCAGCTTCGAGAAATCGACAGTCGCAATGGTGCGGAACAGCACGGCAGGGAACAGGACGTAATAGGCCAGCCGCTCGATGCCGCGCCACTGATCGCCGGTGATGAGGCCTGCGCGTGCCACGCCATAGCCGCAGGCAATGACCAGAATGACAGGCAGAAGGGCGCTCAGCGTCATCAGCATGGAAGGCGGCCGTCAGTCTGCATCATCAATGATGGTAAAGGTGCGCCGGGGCTTTTCCTGCGCCATCTGAAGGTGGCCCAGCCGGTCAAGGAAGCCTTGCAGAATGTAGGCGGCGGCCATCTTGTCGACGAGTTCCGCCCGCCGGGCGCGGCTGCGGTCTGCCTCGATGAGCGTGCGCGTAACGGCTGCGGTGGAGAGGCGTTCGTCCCAGTAGGCTATGGGCAGGGGCGTCTTTTCCGCCAGATTGCGCACGAAGGCGCGGGTTGCCTGCACACGCGGCCCCTCGCTGCCATCCATGTTCAGCGGCAGACCGATGACCAGCCCGCCCACGCCCTGCTTTTCGCAGATGCCCAGCAGCTTCTGCGCATCCAGCGTGAACTTCTCGCGCCGGATCGTCTCCAGCGGAGTGGCAATACCCCGGCCAATGTCCGACAGGGCCAGCCCAATGGTCTTGGTGCCAAGGTCGAGGCCGATCAGCCGGCTGCCGGGGGCGACAGTGGCGATGAAGTCTTCAAGCGGAAGCGCGGGGTCGTGTGCCATAAACTGGCGTGTATCAGGTGCCGTGCCTCAAAGCCAGAGGAAGACGCCTGTCGTGCCTGGGAGAAACCTGCTGACAGATGACATTAAGTTTCAGGCATAATTATATGTAAAAAATGAATTTATACAGGGAACTATATGCCGGCTCCGGGCGGTCTTTCTGGCTTGAGGTGTGAGAACTCCGTCAGAAGTATCTGACTGCGCTAGGTCATATGTTCCAGTACGGCCCTTGCCGCGCTGACGAGATGGCGGCGCAGGGTGCGCTCGGCTTCCTTCGCGTTTCTTTCGATGATGGCACCGACGATCAGTGCATGCTCCTGGTTGGATTTCTTCATGCGTGCAGCTGCCCGCAGCTGCGAGCGGCGGAAGGGAGCAAGCTTCAGCCGCAGGCTATGTGCGATCTGGATCAGCTCGTCATTGTGGGTGCCCTCGAAAATGAGCGTGTGGAAACGGGTGTTACCGTCTTCATAGGCCTCATGGCGCGATGCTTCGGCCATTTCCACCATATCGAGATGCAAGGTCTCCAGCGCCGCCCGCTCGCTCATGGTCATCCGTTCGGCGGCAAGGCGCCCGCACGTCGCCTCGATCTCACCCATGGCCTCGAACAGCTGGTCGATGCGCTCGCGGGTAATCGTGGCGACAATCACGCCGCGATAGGGCACGCGCTCGGCCAGATGACGGGAGGCGAGGATGTGCAGTGCCTCACGCACGGGGGTGCGGGAAACGCCGAAGCGTTCGGCCAAGGCAATTTCGTCCAGCTTGCTCCCGGCCTTCAGCTCACCGGCGATGATCTCATTTTCCAGCTGACCGGCAATGACTGCGCTGTGCAACGGCTTCTGCGCAGCCGGGGCGGCGGGGCCGGTGCCCTGTGAGCTGGTGCCCTGTGAGCTGTTGTCCTGTGAGAAGTTCTGGGTCATGGGGCCGTTGCTGCTTCATCAAGGATAGTTGCCGGAGACACAGTCAGGCCGGACCTGCCGCCGCAAGGCGCAAGTGCTCGCACAGCGAAGGGCTTTCGGCAAGCGGTAAGGCGGCGGAGACAGTGTTCCAGGGACTTGCGCCGTCATGGCGTGGGTTGCTGTGCGGGCGGGGCAGCTTATATTCCGGCTTGATGACGCGTTGAGGCTTGGCTTTCGCTTGCGAAGGGCAGCCCATGCGTCCCTGCCGATCCTGGGTCCCGTCCGGGGCCGCCTTCTGTCTGGAGCATTGCAATGAAACTGACCTGGCTTGGACATTCCGCCTTCCGCATCGAAGTGAAGGATGCAGTGATCCTCATCGACCCGTTCTTCACCGGAAACCCCGGCTTTCCGGCCGGAATGACGGTTGAGGAAGCCAGCGCCGGCGTGACCCACATCCTGCTGACCCACGGCCATGACGATCACATCGGCGACACGGTCACGATTGCCAAGGCGAGCGGGGCGCAGGTGACGGCCAACTTCGAGATCTGCATGTGGCTGTCGGGCCAGGGCATTTCCAATATCAATCCGATGAATTCCGGCGGCATGGTCGATGTGGGGCCGTTCAAGGCCGGTCTGACACAGGCGATCCACTCCTCCGCGACCAGTCAGGATGGGGATGGCCTCAAATACATGGGCAATCCGCATGGCATCGTCCTCGCAGCGCCCGGTGAGAAGGTGCTCTATCACATGGGTGACACGGATATCTTCGGCGACATGGCGCTGATCAACGAGCTGCATCAGCCGAAAATCGGCATTGTGCCGATTGGAGACCGCTTCACCATGGGCGCAAAGGCCGCCGCGCTCGCCTGCAGCCGCTTCTTTGACTTTGAGACCATCATTCCGTGCCACTATGCCTCGTTCCCGATGGTCGATCAGTCGGCAGACGGATTCATCGCCGCCATGGGGGCCAAGGCGGGAACGGTGAAGGCGCCGAAGGCGGGCGACGCGCTGACGCTCTGATCTTTGCGCTGCCCTCAGATCGCCGTGCTGACCTTGTGCCCGGGTGCGTAGGTCAGCCGCACGGCGGTGACGGGCATGGCGCCGGAGAAGGTGGTGCGCTCCATGACGAAGAGAGCCTCGCCCGGCTTGCAGTGAAGCATGTCGGCGAGGATCGGACTCGCGCTGGTGGCGGAGAAGTCGATGCCACCACGCGAGAAGGGAATGTTATGCACCAGCCATTCATTTGGGCTGATGGCCACGAAATCCTGTGCACCGGCGCCTTCGACCGCCGGGTTGATCCAGCGGTCTTCCTGGCAATAGGGTTTGCCGTCCGCCATATGAAGCGAGGTGACATGCAGGCAAGGTGTTCCGGGCTCTAGTGACAGGGCTTGCGCAATGGCCGAGGGCAGGGGCTTGGTGCCGAGTGTCAGCCGCTGATAGGCATAGTCCATGCCTTTGGCCTCTACATCCTGCCGGATGACGGGGATCTGGAATGTGGCGCGGCGCACTGGATTGATCGGGACCCGCGTTCCGGCCTTGCGGCGGCGCTCCAGCATGCCGAGGATGGCAA
Source organism: Pannonibacter phragmitetus (assembly GCF_050510895.1). GTDB lineage: Bacteria > Pseudomonadota > Alphaproteobacteria > Rhizobiales > Stappiaceae > Pannonibacter > Pannonibacter phragmitetus_B. The sequence goes on from NZ_JBNINT010000001.1 coordinate 1,587,419, forward strand.
GTTCCCGGAGGGCCCGGTTGACAGTGGCGCGCGCGCAGCCGAACTCGGCCGCAAGCTCCTCCTCATGCGGAATCAGACTGCCCGGTGCCCATTCCCGGTCATGAATGCGCCGCAGCGCCTCTGCCTGAATGGATTGCCATGTGATCTGACCGGAGCCAGCGCCCGGCCTGTTCGCATCTGCCTTGCTCATTCCCCGTGTCCGGTTTTCGCGTCAGACATTTTCAGGCGTCTTTCAGCTTGCGGATGGTCCGCATGTAGGCTTGGCGGATACTGTCCCGCGCCACGTGACGTCCGCCCTTGACCATATGCCGGCCCGCAGCCCAGACGTCGCTGACAATCCGGTCGTCTCCGGCAAAGATCCAGCTATCGAGAGCCGTGTCGCCGCTGCGGCCCAGCATGTTGGCATCTTCCGTGTCCAGTGCAAGCAGATCAGCAAGAAAGCCTTGGGAAATCTCCCTGTCTTGCGCCCGGCCGCCTGTGCGCCGCCCCGGATTGTCTCCTCGATCAATACCCGGCCTGTCGAGCGCTCCGCCGTGGCGAGGGCTGCACGCGAGCGGTCGCGCAAGCGCTGGGAATAGTCGAGGGTGCGCAGCTCTTCTGTGAGGGAAATACGGATGTTGCTGTCCGATCCAATGCCAAAGCGTCCTCCTGCCGCCGTAAAGCGCACGCCGTCAAAGATGCCGTCACCAAGGCTGGACTCGGTGATGGGGCAAAGGCCCGCGACGGCGCCCGTTGCAGCAAGCCCCAGCGTTTCGGCCTCTTCCATCTGAGTGCAATGGATCAGGCACCAGCGTTCATCGACGGGCTGATCTCGCCAGAAGCCATTCCACCGGCCTTGCACCGCGATGGGCCTTCACTTCTTCCACTTCGGCAACCTGTTCGGCCAGATGCATGTGCAGCGGCGCATGCGGGCGCAAGGCGGCAGCGCGGGAAAGGTCGTCGGCAGACACCGCCCGCAGGCTGTGCGGGGCAACGCCGGTGCGTGCATCGGCGGGCAGGGCGCGCAAGGCCGTCTCTGCGCCGTCAAGCAGCTTGGCGAAGCGGTCTATGTCGTTGCCGAAGCGGATCTGTCCGGGTCCCAGTGCCCGCCTGTCGCAGCCGCCATACTGATAGAGAACCGGCAGCAGCGTCAGGCCGATGCCGGACGTGGCCGCCGCCGCCGCGATGCGGGCCGACATTTCGGCAAGATCTGCATAGGGCTCTCCGCCCGGCTGGTGATGCAGATAGTGGAATTCCACGTTGGTGGCGTAACCCGCCTCCAGCATCTCCATCTGCACGAAGGCCGCAATCGCTTCCACGTCTTCCGGCGTCAGCTGGTCGAGAAAGCGGTACATGAGCTGGCGCCATGTCCAGAAACTGTCCCTCGGATCAGGTCCCCGCCGTTCGGTCAATCCCGCCATGGCGCGCTGGAATGCGTGGGAATGCAGGTTGGCAGGTGCGGGCAGCAGCAGGCCCAGGCGCATGGCCTCCGGCTCCGGTTGCGTTCCTGCGGCCACATGGCTCACCTTGCCATCAGCGGAAATATGCACAGTCACGCCGCTTGCCCAGCCATTAGGCAAAAGTGCCTGCTCTGCCCACAAAACCTGTGCTGCGAGGAAAGGGTTTCCACCGCTTGCCGGAGCTTCTCCGCTTTTGCGCTGCTCATTCTTTCGCCGCCTTTGCTGATTGACAGGGGTATTATGTACATACATAAATAATCCGAACTTCAGGGGAAACCAAGATGGAACTTCACGGTCCGGCCCTTCTTTCCAACGCAAGGCTTGTCACCCTGCCGGAGACCGGCGGCTATGGCCTTGTCGAACGCGGTGCCGTTGCGATCCGCGATGGCAGTATCGAATGGGCGGGGGCGGAAGCGAGATCTGCCTGCAGCTTTCTCCGGTCATGCGCGCCATGATCTTGAGGGGCGTCTGGTGACCCCGGCTTTCATCGACTGCCACACCCATCTCATCCACGGCAGCCACCGGGCGCGGGAATTCGAGATGCGGCTGGAGGGGGCGAGCTATGAGGAGATCGCCCGCGCCGGTGGCGGCATCGTCTCGTCTGTGTCTGCCACCCGTTCCGCCAGCGAGGCGGAGCTTGTGGCCTCTGCGTTGCCGCGCCTTGATGCGCTGCTGGCCGAAGGCGCCGCCGTGGTGGAGATCAAGTCCGGCTATGGCCTCGACATCGAAACCGAGCTGAAGATGCTTCGTGCTGCACGGCGCCTTGCGAGCGAACGCAAGGTGCGGGTGCGCACCACCTATCTCGGTGCCCATGCCTTGCCGCCCGAGTACAAGGGCCGCGAGGATGCCTATCTCGATGAGGTCTGCCTTCCGGGTCTGCGCCGTGCGGCGTCCGAGGGGCTGGTGGATGCGGTGGATGGCTTCTGCGAGGGCATCGCCTTTTCCGTCGCCTCCATGCGCAAGGTCTTTGATGAGGCCCGCCGCCTCGGCCTGCCTGTGAAGCTGCATGCGGAGCAGCTGTCGCATCTGGGCGGCACGAAACTGGCAGCGGACTATGGCGCGCTTTCTGCCGATCACGTTGAATATGCGACCGATGACGATGCGGCGGCGCTTGCCCACTCCGGTACGGTGGCAGTGCTGCTGCCCGGTGCCTTCTACGCCATCCGCGAAACGCAAGTGCCGCCTGTTGCTGCCTTCCGTGCCCATGGGGTGCCGATGGCGCTGGCGACGGATTGCAACCCCGGCACTTCGCCGCTGACCTCTCTGCTGCTGACCATGAACATGGGCTGCACCTTCTTCCGCCTCACCGTGGAAGAAGCGCTGCGCGGCGTCACAGTCAATGCGGCGCGGGCGCTCGGGCTTTCGGACTGTGGGCGCATTGCACCCGGTCTTCGCGCCGATCTTGCCATCTGGAATGCCGAGAGCCCGGCGGAACTCGCCTACCGCTTTGGCTTCAATCCCCTTCATGCCCGTATTTTCGGAGGCTCGGAATGACCCTCGTGCTTACGCCCGGCAAGACCACGCTGGAGCAGCTGGAACAGCTCTGGCGGGAGGAGTTGCCCGCCCGTCTCGCCCCATCGGCCCGTCCCGCCGTGGAAGCCGCCAGTGCTTTCATCGCAGCCGCTGCTGCAGGGGATGTGGGCGTCTATGGTGTCAACACCGGTTTCGGCAAGCTCGCGTCAGTGAAGATCGCGGCCAAGGATACGGCAACGCTGCAGCGCAATCTCATCTTGTCCCATTGCTGCGGCGTCGGCGAGCCGCTGGACCGGGCTGCCACACGGCTGATGATGGTGCTGAAGCTGCTCAGCCTCGGGCGCGGTGCCTCGGGCGTGCGCTGGGAGGTGATCGCCCTCATCGAGGACATGCTCGACAAGGGTGTGACGCCTGTCGTGCCGTCGCAGGGTTCCGTCGGTGCCTCCGGTGACCTGGCCCCGCTCGCTCACATGACGGCGGCAATGATCGGTGCCGGCGAGGCCATTTACGAGGGCGAACGCCTGCCGGGCGGCGAGGCGCTGAAGCGGGCAGGTCTGAAGCCCGTGGTTCTTGGGCCTAAGGAAGGGCTGGCGCTGATCAACGGCACCCAGTTCTCCACCGCGCTCGCGCTTATCGGCCTGTTTGGTGCATGGGCCAATGCGGCCTCGTCCATGGTCATTTCGGCCCTGTCCACCGATGCCATCATGGGCTCCACCGCGCCGCTTCAGCCGGAAATCCACACTCTGCGCGGCCATCGCGGCCAGATCGAGGTGGCCGAGCGCATGCGGGCGCTGATGGAAGGTTCTGCCATCCGCGAAAGTCACCGGGAAGGCGACACGCGCGTGCAGGACCCATATTGCATCCGCTGCCAGCCGCAGGTGCTGGGCGCGTCAGTTGATCTCCTGCGCTTTGCTGCCGGAACGCTGGAAACCGAAGCGAATGCGGTGACCGACAATCCGCTGGTGCTGGGGGAGGGGCGCATTGTTTCGGGCGGCAACTTCCATGCCGAGCCGGTTGCCTTTGCGGCGGACCAGATCGCGCTGGCCGTAGCCGAAATTGGTGCGATTGCCCAGCGGCGCGTGGCGCTGATGGTGGATCCGACGCTCAGCCATGATCTGCCGCCGTTCCTGACGCCAGAGCCGGGGCTGAACTCGGGCTACATGATCGCCGAAGTGACGACAGCGGCGCTGATGAGCGAAAACAAGCATCTGGCGACCCCGTGCTCGACGGATTCAACGCCGACCTCTGCCAATCAGGAAGACCATGTGTCCATGGCAGCCCATGGCGCAAGACGGCTGCTGCGGATGAACGAAAATCTGTCGGTCATCCTCGGCGTTGAAGCGCTGTGTGCAGCGCAGGGCATCGGGTTCCGCGCCCCGCTGAAGACCTCGGCGCGGCTCGACGCCGTCATTGCCATGCTGCGCGGCCATGCGCCTGCGCTGAGGGAAGACCGCTACCTGGCCCCGGATATCGAAGCCGCCGCCGTCTTGGTGCGGAGCGGCGCATTCATTGCGGCGGCAGAGATCGGGGATTTCCGGCCTTAGGGGGGCTGCGGGTGGTGGAGAGCGTGCCGTTAGCAGTGGCCAAAACGAAAAACAGATGAACGGATCGAACGGTCGCAGGGAAGGATTGAACGCAGATGACGCAGGATAATCAGGCCGTTCCGGCATCGCCCGTGACGGTGGAGCGCGGGGACAGCCCGGTGGTTCTGGGGCTGCCGCATTCGGGCACTTATGTTCCGGCAGACATCCGGGCAAAGCTGAATGCGCGCGGGCTTGTGCTGAGTGACACGGACTGGCACGTGGACCGGCTCTATGCCGGACTTCTGCCGGGCGCAACCACCGTTGCCGCCACCTTTCACCGCTATGTCATCGACGCAAACCGCCCGCCGGATGGCGCAAGCCTCTATCCGGGGCAGAACACCACCGGCCTTGTACCGCTGACGGACTTTGACGGCGGGAACATCTGGCAGGAAGCCCCCGATGCGGATGGGATCGAACGCCGGCGGTTGGCCTTCCACGCGCCCTATCATGCAGCGCTGGAGGCAGAGTTGCGCCGCGTACACGCCATTCATGGCTTTGCCGTGCTCTATGACTGCCACTCGATCCGCTCCAACATTCCGTTCTTATTTGAAGGCACGCTGCCGGACTTCAACATCGGCACGGTGGAGGGCACATCCTGCGCGCCTGCGATGGCAGAGGCCGTGGCCTCTATCTGCCGTGGGGCGGAGGGCTACCGAAGCGTGGTCAATGGCCGCTTCAAGGGCGGCTGGACGACACGCCACTATGGCCGGCCGGAGGAAGGCTTCCACGCCATCCAGATGGAGCTGGCACAGTCAACGCATCTGGCCTCCGAACTGCCGCCTTACGCCTATGACGAGGCGCGGGCAGGGCGGCTGCGGCCCATTTTGAAGAGCATTCTCGAAACCATCGCTTCAGGCAGCTGGCGCGGCTGAAGCCGCAGACCTTCCTGTTTGTTGCAAATCCAATGAAATAACATGATCCGGAGAGGAAACATGACCAATCCCCGCCATAACCAGCGTGATATTTTCCCGCCCACCGGCACCACGCTCAATGCCAAAAGCTGGCTGACCGAAGCGCCCTTGCGCATGCTGATGAACAACCTGCACCCGGATGTGGCCGAAAACCCGCATGCGCTGGTGGTCTATGGTGGCATTGGCCGTGCGGCGCGCACCTGGGATGATTTTGACCGCATCGTCGCGGCGCTGAAGGCGCTGGAAGACAACGAGACGCTGCTGGTGCAGTCTGGCAAGCCGGTTGGCGTGTTCCGCACCCATGCGGATGCGCCGCGTGTGCTGATTGCCAATTCCAACCTTGTGCCGCACTGGGCCACCTGGGACCATTTCAACGAACTCGACAAGAAGGGACTGGCCATGTACGGCCAGATGACCGCCGGCTCTTGGATCTATATCGGCACGCAAGGCATCGTGCAGGGCACCTATGAGACCTTCGTGGAGGCCGGGCGCCAGCACTATGGCGGCAATCTCAAGGGCAAGTGGATCCTGACCGGCGGCCTCGGCGGCATGGGCGGGGCGCAGCCGCTGGCCGCTGTCATGGCCGGTGCCTGCTGCCTTGCGGTGGAATGCGACGAGACCCGCGCCGACTTCCGCATTCGTACCCGCTATGTGGACGAAAAGACCCATTCGCTGGACGAGGCGCTGGCGATGATCGACCGCTGGACCAAGGCAGGCGAGGCGAAGTCCGTGGCGCTGATCGGCAATGCGGCGGATGTGTTCCCGGAACTCGTCGCCCGCATGAAGGCGGGCGGCCCGCGCCCGGATATCGTTACGGACCAGACCTCGGCGCATGACCCGGTGCACGGCTATCTGCCTTCCGGCTGGAGCGTTGCCGAATGGCGCGCCAAACAGGAGAGCGACCCCAAGGCCGTCGAAAAGGCGGCGCGTGCCTCCATGCGGGTGCATGTGGAGGCGATGGTGGACTTCTGGAACGCCGGTGTGCCGACCCTCGACTATGGCAACAACATCCGTCAGGTGGCCAAGGACGAGGGGCTGGAGAATGCCTTCGCCTTCCCCGGTTTCGTGCCCGCCTACATCCGCCCGCTGTTCTGCCGCGGTGTCGGGCCGTTCCGCTGGTGCGCGCTGTCGGGAGACCCGGAAGATATCTACAAGACCGACCAGAAGGTGAAGGAGCTGATCCCGGACGATGCTCACCTGCACAACTGGCTGGACATGGCGCGTGAGCGCATTGCCTTCCAGGGGCTGCCGGCTCGCATCTGCTGGGTGGGGCTTGGCCTGCGCCATAAGCTCGGCCTTGCCTTCAATGAAATGGTGCGCAACGGTGAGCTGAAGGCGCCCATCGTCATCGGGCGCGATCATCTTGATTCAGGCTCCGTTGCCTCGCCCAACCGCGAGACGGAAGCCATGAAGGACGGTTCGGACGCAGTGTCCGACTGGCCGCTTCTGAACGCGCTGCTCAACACTGCGAGCGGAGCCACCTGGGTGTCGCTGCATCACGGCGGCGGCGTCGGCATGGGCTTTTCGCAGCATTCCGGCATGGTGATCTGCTGCGACGGCACGGAAGCTGCTGACCGGCGCATCGCCAATGTGCTGTGGAACGACCCGGCAACCGGCGTCATGCGCCACGCGGATGCGGGCTACGAGATCGCCCTTGATTGCGCCCGCGAGAACGGACTTAACCTGCCTGCTATCCTGAAAGATTGAGAATAAACAGAAGCAGGCAATTCACGAGTGGAATCAGCAGGATGGAGAACTGAACATGCAAAGACGCGATTTCCTCAAGGCAGCGGGCATCGGTGCGGCGGCAACGGCGACGGGCGCAGCCCTTGCCACCCCGGCCATCGCTCAGGGTATCACCAAGTGGCGCATGGTTACCGCATGGCCGAAGAACTTGCCGGGGCCGGGCGTTGCTGCCCAGATGCTGGCAGACCGCATCACCGCCCTTTCGGGCGGGCGTCTGGAGGTTGAACTTTTCGCGGCCGGTGAAATTGTCCCAGGTCCCGGCGTGTTCGACGCCGTAGCTGAAGGCACCGCGGAGATTTACCACGCGGTTCCGGCTTACTGGGGCTCCAAGTCCAAGGGCATCCTGCTGTTCGGTTCCCAGCCGCTGGGCCTCACTGCCATCGAGCAGATCGGCTGGCTGATGCAGGGCGGCGGTCAGGCGCTCTATGACGAGATGTATGGCCGCTTCGGCCTGAAGCCGTTCCTGTGCGGCAACTCCGGTCCGCAGTGGTTCGGCTGGTTCCGCAATGAAATCAAGACGGTGGATGACCTCAAGGGTCTGAAGTACCGCACCACCGGCCTCAACTCGGAAGTCTGCGCCAAGCTGGGCATGGCGGTGGAAGCCATGTCGGGACCGGCCATGTTCCAGGCGCTGCAGTCCGGCGCGCTGGACGCGGGCGAATTCATCGGCCCGTGGTCTGACAGCGCCCTTGGCCTGCAGCAGGTGGCCAAGAACTATTACGCGCCGGGTGTTGGCGAGCCGGGCTCGGCGGAAGAATGCGCCGTCAACATGAAGGCTTGGGATGCACTGCCGGATGACCTGAAGCAGGCGGTCGCCTATGCGGCTGAAAGCCTCTACAATCCGGTGCTCACCGAATACAACACCAAGCACGCCATGGCTTTGCGCGAGCTGACCGCCAACCAGGGCGTCACCGTGCGCAAGCTGCCGGACGAGATCGTCATCGCCATGGGTAATGCCATGGGCGAAGTGGTCAAGGAACTGCGCGAAAGCGATGACGAGCTGGTGCGCAAGATCACCGAGAGCTTCCTTGAGTACCGCAAGCTGATGGTCGAATACATGCCCTATGCGGACGCCGGTCAGATGAACGCCCGCGGCCTCGACTACAACTACGGCTGAGCCATCTCCTCCGGCGCGGGGTAAAAGCCGCGCCGGGGCGTTTCCAAAGTGCCGCAGCATCCCTCTCCCCCTCAAGGGGGAGAGGAGTTGGAGTCTGACTGGCAATCCGTTGTAAACACCACCCTCAAGGGGGCGGACGGGTCACTTTCCCGGATAGAACCCTCAAGTCCGAGCGGGTTTGAACAGTGTTGTGAAGCGAAAACAAATATGACCAGGGCGGCAAACGTCCGCAGCAGCAGGGGATGAAGGGGAATGGAACGGCTTGCCAATGTGCTGGACGGGTTCAGCAAGGCCGTCGGCGCAGTGACGATCTGGTTTGCGCTGGCAATGGTGCTGCTGCAGTTCGTCATCGTGCTGCTGCGCTATGTGTTCGGCTACAGCTCGATCTTCCTCAACGAAGGCGTGCTTTATCTGCATGCCAGCGTTTTCATGCTGGGAGCGGGCTACACGCTGATGGTCAATGGCCATGTGCGGGTGGACATCTACTACGCACGCATGACGGCACGCGGACAGGCGGTGATCGACCTGTTCGGCCATGTGGTGCTGCTGGGGGCGTCTCTTGTGATGCTGCTGGTCTATTCCTGGCCTGGTATCTTGCGCTCCTGGTCCATTCTCGAAGGTCCTATTTCCGTAGGCGGCATTCCTGCATCCTTCCTGTTGAAGAGCCTCATTCCGGTGTTCTGCATCCTGCTGCTCCTTCAGGGCTGCGCGGCCTTCCTGCGTGACTGCCTCAAGCTGCGGAGTGCCGCGTGATGCCGCTCGATATCCTGATGTTCGCCGCGCTGATCGGTTTCATTCTGCTCGGCTATCCAGTTGCCTTCACTATTGCCGGTGTGGCCACGGGCTTTGCGCTGCTCGGCTTCGCGCTGGGTGATTTCAACCTGTCGCTGATGGGTGCGCTCGGCCAGCGCTTCTTTGCGGTGCTCACCAATCCGGTGCTGACCGCCATTCCGCTCTTCGTGCTGATGGGCGTGATCCTGGAGAAAAGCCGGATTGCCGAAGACCTGCTGGAGACCATGGGCCGCCTGTTCGGCACCATGCGCGGCGGGCTTGGCGTGTCCGTGGTGCTGGTCGGGGCGCTGCTGGCGGCCTCCACCGGCATCGTCGGGGCAACGGTGGTCGCCATGGGCATGATTGCCCTGCCGGCGATGCTGCGCAATGGCTACAATCCGCGCCTGTCGGCGGGCCTTATCTGCGCTTCGGGCACGCTCGGCCAGATCATCCCGCCCTCAACGCTCTTGATCATTCTCGCCGATGTCATGTCCTCGGCCTTTCAGCAGGCGCAATACAAGCAGGGCAAGTTCTCCATCGAGACCATCTCCGTCGGTCAGACCTTTGCCGCCGCGCTTGTGCCGGGGCTGCTGCTTGTGGCGCTCTACATCGGCTATGTGCTTCTGCGCGCTTGGCTGGTGCCGGGCGATGCGCCTGCCATGAAGGAGCTGGACCGCAAGGCCACACGCGGCGAGGTGATGGGCGCGATCCTGCCTGCCGTCATCCTCATCGTCGCGGTGCTGGGCGCCGTGCTCTTCGGCGTTGCCTCACCAAACGAGGCTGCATCCGTGGGCGCAGTTGGTGCCATTCTGCTGGCCGGTTACAAGCAGGGCGGTCCGAAGCGGCTGATCCTCGGCGGTGCCATTGCGCTGTTCCTGCTGGTGCTTGCTGCTGGGTATTATCCTGTGCGGCTGCAGCGCTCGGATGCCGGGCTGCTGGAATATGCCGTTGCCGGTGTCTATGCGCTCCTCGCCCTGACCGGCCTTGCCGCCGTCGCCATGTCGCTGCGCCAATCCTTTGCCGCCCGCACGCTTATCCCGGCGCTGACCCAGACCATGGTGGTCACGTCAATGATCTTCGCCACCATCCTGATGGCGTCCTTCTTCTCGCTGGTCTTCGTCGGCCTTGGCGGCGAGCACCGGGTGGCGGATATTCTGGCCTCCATGCCGGGCGGACCCACGGGCGCGCTGATCTTTGCCATGGCCTTCATCTTCGTGCTCGGCTTCTTCCTCGATTTCGTGGAAATCGCCGTCATCCTGCTGCCGCTGCTGATCCCGCCGCTGATCCTGATGGGGCATGATCCGGTGTGGCTGGCGGTGCTGATCGCCATCAACCTGCAAAGCTCATTCCTGACACCGCCCTTCGGCTTCTCCCTGTTCTATCTGCGCGGCGCTGCGCCCAAGGAAGTCACCACGGGCATGATCTATCAGGGCGTCGTGCCTTTCATCCTGCTGCAGATCCTCGCCATGGCGCTCATCTGGTTTGTGCCGCAAATCGGCACCTTCCTGCCCAAGGTGATGTTCTGATGGCGGTGCAGCTCATCCGCTGGGGCATAGCGCGGGCCATGCCCTGGAAGAACGGCGGCGGCGTCACGCATGAACTCGCCGTTTTCCCGGAAGGGGCAGGGCTTGAGGATTTCGGCTGGCGGCTTTCGATGGCGGAGGTCGGCAGCGATGGCCCGTTCTCTGCCTTCACCGGCATCGACCGGACGCTGGCGCTGGTGGACGGGGCGGGCATCAGGCTCGATTTGGGCGCAGGCGGCGAGGCCGTTCTTGATACCCCCGGCGCCTTCACCAGCTTCGACGGCGGGGCTCCCGTGACTGGCCGGCTCATCGATGGCCCGGTGCTGGATTTCAACGTCATGACCCGGCGCGGGGCTTTCCGTCACTCCATGGAGCGGTTGATGCTAGAAGAGGGCAGAGGTCTCGAATGCTCCGGCCCTGCATCAGGAGAAACGATCGCGCTGGTCTGCGTGTCAGGCCGTGTCACCGTTACCTTGACCAAGAGCGGCAGAGAGACGCTTCAGCCGCGCGATTGTCTTGTCATTGCGGATGAAAAAGACGCGCCGCTGTTGCTGGGTGGTGATGGGACTATTTGTCTGGTGCGGCTTGTGCCTGACGCACCCCAGAGCGCGGCCTGAGGATCTCTCAACCTTGCTTGCCAATCTTGCCGTCCCGGAATTCCGCCTCGCATCAGCCGGGACATCAGGCAGGGGCGTTTTCAGCCTTCAATCGTTCCACAGCCAGGCCGCGCCGCGCACGCCGGAACTGTCGCCGTGAACGGCCTTGCGGATCGGCACGCTGTAAGTGTCGGAGAAGATATAGGGTGCCATGGCGGGGGGCAGGTCGGTGTAAAGCTCGTCCACATTGGACATGCCGCCGCCGAGCACGAAGACATCCGGGTCCAGGAGATTGGCGGACATGGCCATGGCACGGGCGAGGCGGCTGACATAGCGTTCATAAGACGCGGTGGCCTCGGCTTCCCCGGCCCGTTTGGCGGCGATGATTTCGTGGCCCTTAAGGTCCCGGCCCGTTGCCATGCGGTAGTCAAGGGCAAGGCCCGTGCCCGAGCACCAGCGGTCGATTGTGCCGCGGTGGCCAGTCCAGCATTCGGGGCCGGGATATTCTTCTTTCTTCATCCACGGCACGGGGATGGCGCCCCATTCGCCGCCGATGCCATTGGCACCGCGATGTGCCTTGCCATCAATGGCGATCCCTGAACCGCAGCCGGTGCCGATGATGATGGCATGCACGAAATGCGCGCCCGCGCCCGCGCCGTCCGTCGCCTCGGAGACGGCGAGGCAGTTCGCATCATTCTGGATACGGACCGGACGGCCAAGACGGGCCTCCAGATCCTTGTCGAGCGGCATGCCGTTCATCCAGGTGGAATTGGCGTTCTTGACGAGGCCGGTACCCGGTGAGATGGAGCCGGGAATGCCGAGGCCCAGCGTGCCGGTGCGGCCTGTTGCCCTTTCGGCATTGGCGACCAGCAGGGCCACGGCCTCGATGCAGCCGGCGTAGTCATCACGCGGCGTTGGCACCCGTTCGCGGTAAAGCTCCACCCCGCCGTCATCCAGCGCGATGATTTCCATTTTTGTGCCGCCCCAGTCAATTCCAAGCCGCATGAGTGTTCCCGTCTTCATTCTTCCGCACTGCAATGCCACCTCAGGCGCGCTGCAGCGGCATTTCAAAGGCATCGCCCGCATCCGGGTCAAGGTCTTCCGGCTGCTTGCCGTAGTTCTTGAACTTCCTGATATTCAGCTCAATCTCTTCGGCAGGCAGCAGCACGGGCTCGCCGCAGGAGAGGGCAGACAGATATTGGTCGGCCAGTTCCTCAACACCTTCAGCGAGGGCGAGCGTCTTCGGCAGGTCCCGGCCGTAGGCGATCTGGCCGTGATTGGCGAGAAGGCAGGCGCGGCGGGGGCCGAGCGCCTCAAGCATGGCTTCAGACAAGGCGCGGGTGCCGAATGTGGCGTAGGCCGAGCAGGCGATGTGATCACCGCCCGCAATGGCAATCATATAGTGGAACGGTGGAATGGGCCGGCGCAGGCATGCCAGCGCCGTTGCCCGGGGGAGTGGCTGTGCACCACGGCTCCTGCATCCGGATGGGCGGTGTAGATGTCGAGGTGCATCCGCCACTCGGAGGAGGGTAGAATGCTACCATGATAGCAGCCCTCCATGTCCATGAAGACAATGTCCTCAAGTGTCAGGCTGTCATAGGCCCGGCCGGATGGAGTGATGAGGAAGCCGCCCTCGCAGCGGGCACTTACGTTTCCCGAGGTGCCGCGCGTCAGGCCGCGGGTGACAAGTGCCCGTGCCGTAGCAATGACCGCTTGCCGGAGGGCGGAAGTGCCATGTTCGTGCTGCATGACGGGGAATCCAGTGTCCTTTCAGAGCTTCCGCCCAAGGGCTTCATTTAAGCCGCACCGCGTCGGCCGGGCAAGCGTTGCGCTGCGTCGGCGGGCAGCTGCTTTCTCGGAAAACCGGGACAACGGCCCGATTGCGGTGTCGCATTCAGGCTGGTGAATGGCGTTTTGAGACTTGCAGCAGTTTGCCCGTGGCTGATGCTTTCATGTGCAGGCTAGGAGATGATTTTCTCTGCCTTTTCCTCAGGCAGCAGCCTCAGGGGAAATCCTCCAGAACTTCAGCGGCTCCGGAATGGTTCGGTCCGTAAAGTCCTTACCTTGGGAAAAATTTTCCGACATTATTGGGTGTGCGCAAATATTGACGCCTGGCCTGAATAAAAAACGTTCAAAAAATTCCAATTGCCCCCTTTTGTTGTCTCCATTTTTTTGCTTTCCTAGCGTTCACGATGACGGTTCAAGAGGTCATCACGACGGGGACTGCCGGGACATGCTTCTGGCAACAAATGCGTGAGCGGCATAAAATAAAAAGCCGCCCGCATCGCAATTGGGGAACAGATGGCGAAAAATCGAGGGGCATCAGTCCGTTACGAGAGCGTCCAGAAAAGCTATGACGGTGAAAGTCTCGTCGTCAAAAATCTAAATCTGGACATTCCTCCGGGGAGTTTCTCACGATGCTCGGGCCCTCCGGGTCCGGGAAGACAACATGTCTCATGATGCTTGCCGGGTTTGAGCCTGCAACTCACGGTGAAATATTTCTGAACGACAAGCCAATCAATAAGGTGCCTCCGCATAAGCGGGGCATCGGTATGGTGTTTCAGAACTATGCGCTCTTTCCGCATATGACAGTTGCCGAGAATCTGGCCTTTCCGCTGCAGGTGCGCGGGATTTCCAGGGCGGAGCAGGAGGAGAAGGTCAAGCGGGCACTGGAGATGGTGGAACTGGGCAAGCTCGGCGCGCGCCGTCCGGCCCAGCTCTCCGGTGGCCAGCAGCAGCGCGTGGCCGTGGCGCGGGCACTGGTCTTCGATCCGGAGCTGGTGCTGATGGATGAGCCTCTGGGCGCGCTCGACAAGCAGCTGCGTGAGCAGATGCAATATGAAATCAAGCACATCCATGAGAACCTCGGTGTCACCGTGGTCTATGTGACCCACGACCAGACCGAAGCTCTCACCATGTCCGACCGGGTGGCCGTGTTCAATGACGGTATCATCCAGCAGCTTTCCACGCCGGACATGCTTTACGAGGAGCCGCAGAATTCCTTCGTGGCGCAGTTTATCGGCGAAAACAACAAGCTCAATGGCACCGTGGCTTCGGTGGACAATGGCTCATGCGAAGTGATGCTGCCCGACGGCACCCGGCTTGTGGCGGACAAGGTGAACGTGGGCGGCACCGGCGATTTCACCACCGTGTCGCTGCGGCCGGAGCGCGTCGAGCTCGCGCCAGAGAAGCCGATGGACAACATGTTGCAGGGCCGGATCGAGGAACTGATCTACCTCGGCGACCATATCCGCGTGCGCATGACGGTCTGCGGCAACAGCGAGTTTATCGTCAAGGTTCGCAATCGCGCCGACCGGCGCCAGCTTGAGACCGGCAGCACCGTGCCGATCGGTTGGGCGAAGAAGGATTGCAAGGCACTGGATGCCGTTGCGTAATATACGGGCAGGCGGAACAGCCTGAACCTGATCGGCCGGAGAACGGCCCAATGCTCAAAAAAGGGGAGCAGCACTAATGAAACTGGCAAGCACACTTATGGCTTCGGCCATTGTTCTGTCGGCTGGCGCAGCCAGCGCCGCAGATCTGACGATCGTTTCCTGGGGTGGCGCCTATTCTGCGTCGCAGAACAACGCCTATCACAAGCCCTTCATGGAAATGCGCAAGGACGTGAACATCATCAATGATGAATCGTCCAACGAGGCTGTCGCCAAGCTGCGCGCCATGAGCGAGGCAGGCAATGTGACCTGGGACGTGGTCGACGTGGAAGGTCCGGACAGCCAGCGCCTGTGCGACGAAGGCCTGGCCATGGAAATCGACTTTGACGAATGGCTGGCTGCTGCGCCCGATGGCAGCCCGGCGACCAAGGACTTTGGCCCGTCGTTGATCAACAAGTGCTTCATTCCGCAGATCGTCTTCTCCACCACCTTCGGCTACCGCACGGATGTGGCCGCCTGGAACGGCAAGGTGCCCACCAGCCTGTGCGATATCTTCGATACGGAGAACTTCCCGGGCAAGCGCAGCCTTGAAAAGCGCCCGAAGAAGAACCTTGAGTGGGCGCTGCTGTGTGACGGCGTGGCCAAGGAGGATCTCTACACGGTTCTGTCCACTCCGGAAGGCCTGCAGAAGGCGCTCGCCAAGCTCGACACCATCAAGAAGGACGTGATCTGGTGGTCGGCTGGTGCCGAGACGCCCCAGCGCCTGGCTGATGGAGAGGCCGTCTTCGGCTCCACTTACAATGGCCGCCTGTTCTCGGTGATCGAAGAGCAGAAGCAGCCGGTTGCCATGCTGTGGGACTGGCAGGTCTTTGACTTCGACGGCTGGATCATTCCCGCTGATGTGCCGGAAGACAAGCTGCCGCTGATCAAGGAATACATCAAGTTCGCCACCGACACCCAGCGTCTGGCCGATCAGGCGAAGTACATCTCTTATGGCCCGGCCCGCGCCTCCTCGCAGCCGCTTGTCGGCAAGCATGAAGAGCTGGGCATCGAGATGGCTCCGCACATGCCGACCAACCCGGAAAACCAGAAGAACTATCTGGTCAACAACATTGAGTGGTGGGCCGACAACCAGGATGAGGTGGAAGCCGCATTCCAGGTCTGGCTGACAAAGTAAGCCTGGCTCATCTCGCCCGGTGTTGTGCCGGATGGCTGCAGCAGACGCAGCTGTCCGGCATCTCCCACGCCTTTGGTCTGCCGAGCGGTTGAAGCCGCCGTCCGGCAGACTGGCGAGTGGTGAGACGAAAGCCATCGCTGGGGAAGGGCAAGGGGTCTTTCTGCCGGCCCGATGGCCCGAACAGATACTCAAGCTGGATTTCCGGAACCCATGACCATTGCCGATGCGCCATCCGCAGCCATGACAGGTGAAGCGGACCCAAGCGGATCACGGACGGGCGGTGCCGCTCCTTCGGGGCCCGTGCTGACCCAGGATGGCCGCCCGCTGAAGGCGAGTCTTGCCAGGGCGTTGCGCCGCGAAAAAATGCGCGCCTTCGTCCTGATCGCGCCGCTGCTTTTCTTCATCCTGCTGACCTTTGCTGCGCCCATATTCGACATGTTGCTGCGCTCGGTCGACAACAGCATCGTGCCCAACACGCTGCCGCGCACTGTCGTGGCTCTGGAAGACTGGGATCCATCCTCCGGTGAACTGCCCGGCGAACTGGCCTTTGCCGCGCTTGCGGCGGACCTGAAAGAGGCCGTGGCGGCAAAAACCCACACCCGGCTGGGAACCAGGCTCAATTACGAGACCTCCGGCATGTCGAGCCTGATGCGCAAGTCCGGCCGTATGGTTGAAGACCTTGCCAGCCCCGGCATCAAGGAACAGATGATCGCTGCTGAAAAGGATTGGGGGCGGCTCGATATCTGGACGACGCTGAAAAGCTATTCCGGCGCTTACACACCGGGCTACTTCCTGGCTGCAGTGGATGCCAAGAAGGGGGCCGAGGGCTATGAGCGCCTGCCGGAGAACGAGCGGATCTACATCATGCTCTTCGGCCGCACGCTCATGATGAGCATTGCCATCACCCTCATGTGCGTCCTTTTGGGATATCCGGTTGCCTTCCTTCTGGCGCAGCTGCCGCTGCGCACGTCGAACCTTCTGATGATCCTCGTGCTTTTGCCTTTCTGGACCAGCCTTCTGGTGCGCACCTCGGCCTGGAAGGTTCTTCTGCAGCAGCAGGGCGTCATCAACGATATGCTGGTTTGGGTGGGACTGATCGGCGATGACGGGCGCCTCGTGATGATGAACAATGCCACCGGCACAATCATCGCCATGACGCATATCCTGCTGCCCTTCATGATCCTGCCGCTTTACTCGGTGATGAAGACCATCTCCCCGTCTTACATGCGTGCGGCACGCTCGCTTGGCGCCAATGACTGGACGGCGTTCTGGCGGGTCTATTTTCCTCAGTCTGTGCCGGGTATCGGGGCAGGGGCGGTGCTCGTCTTCATTCTGGCCATCGGTTATTACATCACGCCGGAACTGGTGGGCGGCACCTCTGGCATCTTCATTTCAAACCGCATTGCCTATCACATCTCCACGTCACTCAACTGGGGCCTTGCCGCTGCACTCGGCGCCCTGCTGCTGATTGCGGTGATGGTGCTGTTCTATGTCTATGACAAGATCGTCGGCATCGACAATGTGAAGCTCGGGTAAGGAGAGAAACCATGTCATCCCTTCCTCCTTACGCATCGACGGGCCAGATCCTGTGGCACTACATGTTCCGCACGATCTGCGCGCTGATCTTCTTCTTCCTGATCTTTCCGATCATCACCATCATCCCGCTTTCGTTCAACGCGGAGAACTTCTTCACCTTCACGCCAGCCATGCTGGCGCTGGATCCGGAAGGGTACTCCACGAAGCACTACGTGGACTTCTTCACCAATCCGGACTGGCAGCAGGCGCTGAGGAACTCCTTCATCATCGCACCGGTCGCGACGCTGATCGCAACCGTACTCGGGACCCTTGCAGCCATTGGCCTGTCGCAGAACCATGTGCCCTTCCGCTCCACCATCATGGCGATCCTGATCTCGCCGATGATCGTGCCGCTGATCATCTCGGCTGCGGGGATGTATTTCTTCTATTCCCGTATCGGCCTTCAGGGCACGTATTGGGGCGTGGTTCTGGCTCACGCAGCGCTTGGCACGCCTTTCGTCATCATCACGGTGACGGCGACGCTGGTCGGCTTTGACCAGAGCCTCGTGCGCGCTTCCGCCAGCATGGGAGCAGGGCCGATCCGCACCTTCTTCAAGGTTCAGATGCCGCTGATCCTGCCGGGTGTTGTGTCGGGTGCGCTTTTTGCTTTCATCACCTCCTTTGACGAAGTGGTGGTGGTGCTTTTCCTCGGCTCTGCCGCTCAGAAGACACTGCCCTGGCAGATGTTCACGGGCCTGCGCGAGCAGATTTCGCCGACCATCCTGGCGGTCGCCTCGATCATGGTGCTGCTGTCGATCCTTCTCCTCAGCGTGCTGGAGCTGCTGCGCCGCCGGTCGGAACGGCTGCGCGGTGTGACACCGGCCTGATGCGGCGGGTCAGCCCTGAAGCTGGCGCAATTTGACAAGTGTTTGGCGCGTTGCTCCGCTTGATCGCTTGCGCAAGGATCACGCAGACTGAGGCACGTACAGATAATGTTCCGCACAGCGGAGCGGCATGACATCGCTGGAATGATCGTTCCTCCAAGAGCTTCTTGAGGCTCGTTGGAGACCTGGGGCGGTACGCCAGTTCCGGGCATTTTTCCAGCACAGAGTTCAGGCCTGGCGGGCCGGCTTCCCATTCGGGAAGCCGGCCCGTTTTGGTTTCAGAAGCTGATTTTTCAAGGTCCGGCAGAGGCTGGACCTCCAAGATGGAGCGAAGGATATGGCGGACGACATGATGCGGCTGCAGGTGATCGAAAACGGCGAGAAGAGCTGGTCGCCGTTTTCTGCAGGTGAGATGCAAGGCCGGCAAGACCGGTTGCGCGCCCGTATGGAGGCGCTCGGTGTGGATGCCTGCCTTTTCACCAGCTACCACAACATCTGCTATTTCTCGGGCTTTCTCTATTGCGCCTTCGGCCGGCGCTTCGGCTTCATCGTCGATGATGAGGCCGCAACGGCAGTGGTGCCCGGCATTGATGGCGGTCAGCCCTGGCGCCGGGTGCATGGAACGGCGCTGACCTATACGGACTGGCGCAAGGACAACTACTTTCATGCCGTGTCCGAAATTCTGTTCCGCGGCGGGCGGAAGCCAAAGCGTCTCGGTATCGAGTTCGACCACGTCTCGCTTGACCTGAAGGCACTGCTGGAAGCTGCGCTTCCCGGAGTTGAACTTGTCGACGTGAGCGATGCGGTGATGCGCATGCGCACCATCAAGAGTGCCGAGGAGCACTTGCTGATCCGTCATGGCACGCGCATCTGCGATGTGGGCGGCGCAGCCATCGCTGATGCGGTTGCGGCAGGTGTTGGTGAGCATGAGGTGGCATTGGCAGGCACGCAGGCCATGGTGCGGGAAATCGCCGCTTCGTTCCCCTTCGCGGAACTGATGGACACCTGGGTCTGGTTCCAGTCAGGCATCAACACCGATGGTGCGCATAATCCGGTCACCAACCGCAAGATCGAGGCGGGGGACATCCTCAGCCTCAACTGCTTTCCGATGATCTTCGGCTACTACACCGCGCTTGAGCGTACGCTCTTCTGCGAGCATGCCTCCGATGCGCATTTGCGGCTGTGGGAGGTGAACTGCGATGTCCACCGCGCCGGGCTGAAGCTGATCCGTCCCGGCGCCCGATGCTGTGACATTGCCATTGAATTGAATGACATCTACCGCCAGCACGATCTCCTGCAATACCGCAGCTTTGGTTACGGCCATTCCTTCGGCGTGCTGTCGCATTACTATGGCCGCGAGGCAGCGGTGGAACTGCGCGAGGATGTGGACACGGTGCTGGAGCCGGGTATGGTTGTTTCCATGGAGCCGATGATCATGATCCCCGAGGGCATGCCCGGCGCCGGCGGTTACCGCGAGCACGACATCCTGATCGTCACCGAAACCGGCGCTGAGAACATCACCGGGTTCCCCTTCGGGCCGGAGCACAACATCATCAGGGCATAAACCAGTTCACAGTGTGATGCGTTTGCATCCCAGCGTCCGTTATCAGGGGAGAGGAGCTTCTGCGCCAGCCGTCTGGCTCCAGCTTCTCTCCTCTGCGGCCCCTGCCGGATCTTGCCTTACTCCGGCGCTTTCGCCGTCATCTCACCTGTTGTCAGGATGGCTGCAGCATCGAGGCGGTGGGCGTCCATGAGGGCGGCAATCTCCTCGATGGCGCTGGCAAGGATCTGTTGGTTGCGGGTATCCTTGCGGCTGAAACGTCTCTCAAATTCCTCGTCCAGCAGGGCGGGGGCCCCTCCAGCAATATGCGCCCTTCCTCTGTAAGCCGGGCATGAACAATGCGCCGGTCTGTGGCTGAGCGCTCCCGTGCCACAAGCCCGCGCTCTTCCAGCCGGTCCAGAATGGTGACCACCGTGGCCGCGCTCAGGTCCGCCTGAACGGAAAGTGCCTTTGTCGTCACATCCCCCAGATCCCGTATCGCCTGCAACACCACAATCTGCGGGATGGTGAGACCCGCCGTGCGCGCCACTTCGCGCGAGCGCAGGTCAATAGCGCGGACGATGCGGCGCAAGGCCTTGAAAATACGGGTGGCTTCGGTGTTCTGCGGCATAAATTGCCTCGATGATTTGAACTCTAATGATTAGAGTCCTATATATCACGCACCGATAATAGCAATGGAGGCTCGGCCCGGATATGTGCGGCTTGTGTGGAGAAGTGGTCTTTGGCAGCGGTGATGCGAATGTGCGGCGCGTGGACGCGATGGCACGTGCGATGGCCGCGCGCGGGCCTGATGGCATGGGCGTTACCCAGCAGGGGCGTGTTGCGCTCGGCCACCGGCGGCTGAAGATCATCGACCTCAGCGAGCGCGGCGCCCAGCCGATGCACGACCGGGAAGCGGGTCTGTCGCTGGTGTTCAATGGCTGCATCTACAATCACGCGGAGCTGCGGGCAGAACTGAGCAAGCTCGGCCAGCGTTTTGCTTCCACCAGCGACACGGAAGTGATCCTGAAGGCCTGGGCCCAGTGGGGCCGCGATTGCGTAGAGCGCTTCCACGGCATGTTCGCCATTGCCGTGCATGAGCGCGACACGGGCCGGGTGCATCTGGTGCGCGACCGTTTCGGCATCAAGCCGCTGTATCTGGCCGAGAGTGGCGGCCGTCTGGCCTTTGCTTCGACCCTTCCGGCTCTGCTGGCCGGTGGCGGGATTGACAAGACACTCGATCCGGTTGCCATTCATCACTACATGACCTGGCATGCTGTGGTGCCTGCGCCGCGCACCGTGCTGAAGGGCGTGCGCAAGCTGCCTGCGGCGACCATCCGGACCTATGACGTGAACGGCAGCTATTCCGATCACGTCTACTGGAAGCCTGAGTTCGAGCGCAGCCGTGCCGACGAGACCCGGTCTGCCGAAGAATGGCGCGACATGGTGCTGGAGGGGCTTCGCACCGCCGTGCGCCGCCGCATGGTGGCGGATGTGCCGGTGGGCGTGCTGCTGTCGGGTGGGGTGGATTCCAGCCTCATCACCGGGCTTCTGGCCGAAGAAGGTCAGAAGGATCTTGCGACCTTTTCCATCGGCTTTGAGGAGGCCAATGGCGAGAAGGGCGACGAATTCCATTACTCCGACCTGATCGCCCGCCACTATGGCACCGATCATCAGAAGATCTTTGTGCCTTCGGCTGACATGCGGGCCGAGCTGCCTGCCGCCGTCAAAGCCATGTCCGAGCCAATGGTTTCCTATGACAACATCGGCTTTTATCTGTTGTCGCGGGAAGTGTCGAAGCACATCACCGTGGTGCAGTCGGGGCAGGGAGCGGATGAGGTCTTTGGCGGCTATCACTGGTATCCGCCGCTGGCCGGTTCCAATCAGCCGGTGGCCGATTATGCCGATGCCTTCTTCGATCGCACGGATGCCGAACTGCGCCAGCAAGTGAACCCGGAGTATCTGCCGGAGCGCGACGAGAGCCTTGCCTTTGTCGAGCAGCATTTCGCGACGCCCGGTGCCGCAGATCCGGTGGACAAGGCGCTCAGGCTCGATACCAACATCATGCTGGTGGACGACCCGGTAAAGCGCGTGGACAACCACACCATGGCCTTCGGTCTGGAGGCGCGGGTGCCGTTCCTCGACCATGAGCTGGTAGAGCTTTCTGCCCGCATTCCGGCCCGCCACAAGCTGGCGCAGGGGGCAAGGGCGTCCTGAAAGATGCCGCACGAAAGGTCATCCCAGCGGATGTGATCGACCGGCCCAAGGGCTACTTCCCGGTTCCGGCGCTGAAATACCTTGAAGGCGAAACGCTGGAGATGGTGCGCGAAGCGCTGCACAGCCCGGCTGCACGCCAGCGCGGCCTGTTCAACACCCGCTATGCAGACATGCTTCTGACAGAGCCTCGGGAACATCTGACCAAGTTGCGCGGTTCTGCCTTGTGGCAGGTGGGCCTGCTGGAAATGTGGCTGCAGGAACAGGGAATCTGATCCATGAGCGAACTTGAGCTGAACCGTCCGCGCCGGGCCTATGACCACCGGCTGCTGCGGCTGCGAGAGCATGGGCTGAAGCCGGGAATCCGGCTGGATGAGGCGGGCGGCGATCCGGACGCAAGTGTCGACTGCGGCTGGGGGCGGTTGATCTTCGGAGACACCTTCGCCGAGCCTCAGCCTCTTGTGGATGCGCTCCTGGCCGAGGTGCCGGGGCGGCGGGACATTGCCATCTATGTGCGCGACCCGCATGTGCTGCTGGCCGCGGCTCCCCAGGATCTGTTTCTCGATCCCTCGCATATGTTCCGGCTGGATCTGGCGACCTACCGCACGGCGCGCAACCGGCGCCCCGGCTTCACCATCCGGCGCGCTTCCTCGCGGGCGGATGCGGAAGCCGTGAACCGGCTGTATGCCGAGCGCGGCATGGTGCCGGTGCCGATTGATTTCTTCTGGTCACAGATGGATGCACGCACGGTCACCGTACTGGTGGCCGAGGAAGAGGAAACCGGCGAAATCGCCGGGACCGCCATGGGTGTGGATCACGAAAGGGCGACGGATGGCGCGGCCAGCGGTGCTTCGCTCTGGTGCCTTGCCGTGTCGCCCAAGGCCAAGTTTCCGGGCGTCGGCGAGGCGCTGGTGCGCCGTCTTGCCGAGCACTTCAAGGGGCGCGGCCGGCCCTTCATGGACCTCTCCGTGCTGCATGACAACGAACAGGCCATCAAGCTCTATGAGAAGCTGGGCTTTGCCCGCGTGCCTTACTTCACGGTGAAGAAGAAGAACACCATCAACGAGGCGCTCTATGCCGGGCCTGCGGTCGATGCGGCGCTCAACCCTTATGCGGCGATCATCGTCAATGAAGCGCGGCGGCGGGGCATTCATGCCCATATTCTGGATGCGGAGGGCGGCTTTTTCCGCCTTTCCTATGGCGGGCGGCAAGTGAAGTGCCGGGAGTCGCTGTCCGAGTTCACCAGCGCTGTTGCCATGTCGATCTGCGATGACAAGGCCGCCACCCGCCGGGTGGTGGAGCAGGCGGGGGTTACAGTTCCGGCACAGGCGCTTGCCACAGATGAGGAGACTGTCAAGGCCTTCCTCGCGGCCCACGGCAAGGTGGTGGTGAAACCGGCGCGTGGCGAGCAGGGCAAGGGCATCGCCATCGGCCTGACCGGCCTTGAAGAAACCATGGCGGCAATCGCCGTTGCCCGCCATCACTGCACTGATGTTCTGCTGGAGGCCTGTGTCGAGGGCATGGATCTGCGGCTGGTGGTGATCGATTACAAAGTGGTTGCCGCTGCCATTCGCAAGCCAGCAGAAGTCACTGGCGACGGCGTGACGCCGATCCGCGATCTGATCGCCACCCAATCCCGCCGCAGGGCTGCGGCTACCGGGGGCGAGTCCCGTATCCCGATGGATGCCGAGACCGAGCGCTGTCTGGCGCTGGAAGGCTATGCGCTGGATGATGTTCCGGCTGCGGGCGTGACCGTTCGCGTGCGGCGGACGGCGAACCTGCACACTGGCGGTACCATTCATGACGTGACGGGCGAGACCCACGGCGCATTGATCGACGCAGCTGTGCGGGCAGCCAAGGCCATCGAGATCCCGGTAACGGGCATCGACCTGATGGTGACGAACCCGCGTGAGCCCGATTATCACTTTATCGAGGCGAATGAACGGCCCGGACTTGCCAATCACGAGCCGCAGCCGACTGCGGAACGCTTTGTCGATTTCCTGTTTCCATTGTCTATGCCTCAGCCCGTCCGTGCCGCCTGGCGCGGGGAGGTGATCTTTGAGCTTGCCGTCCATTGATGTGGAAGAGCTGGAACGGGTGTTGATGGCGCTGCTGAATGTGCCAAGCCCCACCGGCTTCACCGATGAAGTGGCGCGCTGGGTCTGTGCCTATCTGGAAAATCTTGGCATTTCCTATGAAATGACCCGGCGCGGCGCGATCCGCGCCCGTCTCCCGGGGAGGCGCCGCGCCCGGCACGGGCCATTGTCTCCCATCTCGACACGCTGGGCGCTCAGGTAAAGGCGCTCAAGCCCAACGGGCGGCTGGAGCTTGTGCCGGTCGGCCACTGGTCGGCGCGCTTTGCCGAAGGGGCGCGGGTGACCATCTTTTCCGGAGCAGGCGCCTATCGGGCTTCCATCCTGCCGCTGAAGGCGTCCGGCCATACATTCAATGCCGAGGTGGACACCCAGCCCACGGGCTGGACCCATGTGGAGGCTCGCGTCGATGCTCTGTCGCGCTCTGCCACCGATCTTCAGCGTCTCGGCATCGAAATCGGCGACATGGTGGCTGTGGACCCGCAACCGGAGTTCCTGCCCAATGGTTTCATCGTCTCGCGGCATCTGGATGACAAGGCTGGCGTTGCCGTCATGCTGGCGGCGCTGAAGGCGCTGGTGAAGGAAGGCTCGGTTCCGACGGTGGACACCTATTTCCTCTTCACCATCGCAGAGGAAACCGGTCACGGGGCAGGTGCCGTTCTGACGCCGGATATCGCCTCGCTGGTTGCTATCGACAATGGCACCACGGCGCCGGGGCAGAACTCGGACGAGTTCGGCGTGACCATCGCCATGGCGGATCAGACGGGGCCGTTCGATTTCCATCTTACCCGGAAGCTGGTGGAGCTGTGCCGCCAGCATGACATCCGCTATCAGAAAGATGTGTTCCGCTACTACCGCTCCGATGCAGCCTCGGCTGTGGAGGCGGGGGCTGATGTGCGCACGGCGCTCGCCACCTTCGGCGTCGATGCCAGCCATGGCTATGAGCGCATCCATATGCATGCCCTGCGCTCGCTGGCGGAACTGGCGGCCGCCTATGTGCTGAGCCCGGTGGAGATCCAGCGCGATGCGGAAGCATTCTCGACCGTCAAGGGCTTCACCCGCCAGCCGGTGGAAGAAGCCCCGCAGGTGCTCCGGCCCGATCTTGTGCCGCATCCGCAAGGGTGAAGGTCAGAGCCCCGGCAGTGCTGAGTCAGTGTTGCCGGGGCTTTGCGGCTGTGCAGGGGCAATGAGGCCGAGCACCAGCGCCGCCGTGTCCTCTATCAGGCGTTGCTGTGGCGGGGTTGGCGCTCCCGTCTGAAGGCGCAGAAACCCTGTGACCAGTTCGATGCGCGCAGCAAGTGCAGCTTCAAAGGGCGTGGCAATCAGCATCTGCCGCAGGGCGAGCCGCCATTCATCCTCAAGGCCGTCCACAAGCTGCGCCATCGGACAGCCTTCAGCCGTGCGTGGCAGGCGGGCGAGTGCCCGGCCCAGAACCGTGCCGCTTAATCGCTGGCAGGCTTCGCTCAGGAAGGACACCAGTTCCCCCGCTGTGGTTCTCTGAAACCCGGCCCGTCCGGCACGCAGGTCCGAAAGCCCCGCAATTCCATGCTCCAGCGCCGCCAGCATCAGCCCGGCCTTGTCCGGCCAGCGCCGGTGCAGCGCCTGCTGGCTTGTTCCCGCCGCCCGCGCAATCTCCGCCAGCCGTGCCCCCGGCCCATGGTCAGCAAGCACTTGCAGTGCCGAACCCAGAATGCGGATCGTCAGTGCCTCGTCCTTGTGGCGGCCACGGGGAGAGGGGAGCGGGACGCTTTGCCATACATCATATGTCTCAGCCGGGGTTGTCATCCGCAGATCTATAAATACGGTATCCTCTAATACCGTAAATGATGCAGCCCTCATCCTCAAGCCCTGGCCGGCCTTGCCTTTGGACAAGTGCAGCGGAATAAGGGGGAATCTGTTTCATGAGACCATCCGGCACGAGGAAGCGCCATGTCTGTCGATATCAATACGGTGAAGCGCGTTGCGCGTCTTGCCCGCCTGAAGGTGAGCGATGCGGATGCCGAGCGCATGACTGGCGAGCTGAATTCGATTCTCCAGTTCGTCGAGCAGCTGGACGAAGTGAACATCGAGGGCGTCGAGCCGCTGACCTCCGTGGTGGCGCAGACGATGAAGAAGCGTGCCGATGGCGTGACCGATGGCGGCTATGCTGCTGACGTTGTGGCCAATGCACCGGCCACCGAAGACAACTTCTTCATGGTTCCCAAAGTCGTCGAATAAGCCGCGCAAGGACATCACATCATGACCGATCTGACCAATCAGACCCTTGCCGAAGCCCGCCGCGGCCTGCGCAACAAGGACTTCACCTCCGCCGAGCTGACGGATGCCTTCCTTTCCTCCATCGAGGGCTCCAACGGGGCAATCAACGCCTATGTCGCCGTGACGGCAGACAAGGCCCGCGCCATGGCCAAGGCATCGGATGAGAAGCTGGCGAAGGGCGAGGGCGGTGCGCTGGAAGGCCTGCCGTTGGGCATCAAGGACCTGTTCGCCACCAAGGGTGAGCATACCCAGGCCTGCTCGCATGTTCTGGACGGCTTCAAGCCCACGTATGAATCGACCGTCACGTCCAACCTGTGGGCCGATGGCGCGGTGATGCTGGGCAAGCTGAACATGGACGAGTTCGCCATGGGCTCGTCCAACGAGTCCTCCTATTACGGCAACGTGGTCAATCCCTGGCGCAAGACCGGCTCCACGCAGGCGCTGGTGCCCGGTGGCTCGTCCGGTGGTTCGGCTGCAGCCGTTGCTGCGAGCCTCTGCCTCGGTGCGACGGCGACTGACACGGGTGGCTCCATCCGTCAGCCTGCCGCGCTCACCGGCACCGTCGGCATCAAGCCGACGTATGGCCGCTGCTCGCGCTGGGGCATCATCGCCTATGCCTCGTCGCTGGATCAGGCCGGCCCTATCGCCAAGACGGTGGAAGACTGCGCCATCCTGCTGAAGTCAATGGCTTCCGTGGACCCGAAGGACACCACGTCCGTCGATCTGCCGGTGCCGGACTATGAGGCTGCAGTCGGCAAGTCCGTGAAGGGCATGCGCATCGGCATTCCGCGTGAGTACCGCGTCGAAGGCATGCCTGCGGAAGTGGAAGCGCTGTGGCAGCAGGGCATCGCCTGGCTGAAGGACGCCGGTGCCGAGATCGTTGATATCTCGCTGCCGCATACGAAATATGCCCTTCCGGCCTATTACATCGTTGCTCCGGCAGAGGCTTCCTCGAACCTTGCCCGCTATGACGGCGTGCGCTACGGCCTGCGCGTGCCGGGCAAGGATATTGTCGAGATGTATGAGAACACCCGCGCCGCAGGCTTCGGCAAGGAAGTGCAGCGCCGCATTCTCATTGGCACCTATGTGC
Source organism: Pannonibacter phragmitetus (assembly GCF_050510895.1). Taxonomy (GTDB): domain Bacteria; phylum Pseudomonadota; class Alphaproteobacteria; order Rhizobiales; family Stappiaceae; genus Pannonibacter; species Pannonibacter phragmitetus_B. The sequence goes on from NZ_JBNINT010000001.1 coordinate 1,614,739, forward strand.
TGTCGGCCGGCTACTATGACGCCTATTACCTCAAGGCCCAGAAGGTGCGTACGCTGATCAAGCGCGACTTCGATCTGGCCTTTGAAGCGGGCGTTGATGCCATCCTTACCCCGGCAACGCCGGATGCCGCCTTTGCTCCGGGAGAGTTTTCCGATCCGGTCGCCATGTATCTCAACGACATCTTCACGGTGACGGTGAACATGGCTGGCCTGCCGGGCCTCTCCGTGCCTGCGGGCCTCTCCTCCACCGGCCTGCCGCTCGGCCTGCAGCTGATCGGCCGTCCTTTCGGTGAGGAGACCCTGTTCCAGGCCGGTGCCGTGATTGAAAAGGCCGCAGGCCGCTTCACCCCGGCCCGCTGGTGGTGACATAAGTCTGGTGCTGCCAGGCTGAGACATCCAACCCGCCGGGGCAACCCGGCGGGTTTGTTTTTGCGTATGAGTGACGGCGGAGATTGTTAGTTTCTCTAGGTCTCCGTTTCCCTACAAGCTTCGGGCAAGGTCCGGCCCATCTAAGCCGTAGAAGGCCTGCGCGAAAGCCTTGCGGTGAGTCCCGGCTATTTTGCCGTCCATCTTTCACGCTGGTGTCCATGGATGCGTCTCATCCTCAGGGACAGGGCGTATCGTGAGAGAGGCGGCTATGATGGATGATTATCTGATGCAGGCGCATGGCGCCGTAACTGCGGCCATGCAGACCCGGGGCCGTGGCCATCTGCCGCTGACGCTGGCCTATGTGGACTGGGAGACCGGAGTTCTTACGGCCGGGCTCGATTTCAGGCAAGGTGCGTCCGAAGATACCTTTGCCCATCTGCGCTATCTCACCTGCGGCCTGCCGCTCCGGCTTCAGCCCTTCACGGCACGGCGGCACATGTCCAATCAGGACCGCATCCGGCCCGCCGTGGGCGGCATTCAGATGGTGGTGAACCGGAACTATCAGGAATTCACAGGGACCATTTGTATCGGCTGCAGCTATGATGATGGCTCCATCACACCCAAGCATGGCGTTCTCGTTTCCGGGCATGTGGTCAGCAAGAAAAACACCACGGTCTATCAGAACAGCAAGGTGTCTCAGGACAACATCGGCAAGGTGCTGGTCATTGCAGACTGGAAGACCGGCAGCTGCGATGCCGCCTTCGTGGCCAAGACCGTTGCCGCCGCCATTGCCAAAGGTGAAATATGGACAGCTGCCGGGCCCTATTTGCGTGTGACGGGTGTTGCCGGGGATGACGTGATCCTGCCCGGCCTTGATGTGAAGATGCTGGGCATGAACAATGAGGCCGCGCAGGAGGGGCAGGTGGTTGCCACCGGCGTCAGCGTCACCTTCGCGGTGGGCGAATATGACGAGCCGCAGACCCTGACCAACCAGGTTTTGGCGTCCTATGCTTCCGAAGAAGGGGACAGTGGCGGCCCGGTCTACACGCAGGCTGGCACCTCCACGGATGTCACCTTTTGCGGCATTAATGTCGGAACTTGCACCAACACCGATGTGACCGCGAGCACGCCTGCCATCGGTGATGGGACCTACGGCATCTTTTCGCCCTGGTCCCAGATTGATGCCGCCTTCGGTGGCAATCTGGATGTCCTTTCGGCTTGACGCGCCTGTCTGAGCACGGTCTCTTCCTGCCTGTTTGCCGGAAGCAATCCCGGCACAGCGGGAGAAGGCCGTGTTTGACGTTGATACCGTTGTCATCGGTGCCGGGGCCGTAGGACTGGCTGTGGCGCGCGCGCTGGCGGAAAGCGGGCGCGAAGTCATGGTGCTGGAGCGTCACGGGCTGATCGGCTCTGAGACGAGCGCCCGCAACTCCGAAGTCATTCATGCCGGGATCTACTATCCGAAGGGCAGCCTGAAGGCCGAGCTTTGCGTGGAAGGCAAGGAGCGGCTCTATTCCTATTGCGCGGCTCGCGGTATTGGCCACCGGCGCTGCGGCAAGCTGATCGTCGCAACCTCCGCTGATCAGGTGGCCGAACTGGAAGCCATCGCTGCCCGTGCCGCGGCCAATGGCGTTCATGATCTTGCCTTCCTCACAAAGGCTGAGGCTCAGGCGCTGGAACCGTCTCTTGCCTGTGAGGCCGCGCTGCTGTCACCCTCTACCGGCATCCTCGACAGCCATGGCTACATGCAGGCTCTTGAAGGAGATATCGCCTCTCACGGCGGACAGGTGGTCTTGCACAGCTGCGTTGCGGCGATCTGCCAGCGCAGTGGCGGCGGTTTCGATCTGTTGATGGAGGGGCCGGAAGGTTACCGGCTCTCCTGCCGTCTTCTCGTGGTCAGTGCCGGTCTCGGATCCATGCGGCTGCTGTCGACGCTGGACGGTTATCCCTTGCGGCCCTTCCACATGGCCAAGGGAAGCTACTTCCGCCTGTCCTCACGCCCGCCGTTCTCGCGTCTGATCTATCCGGTGCCCGAGCCGGGCGGTCTTGGCGTGCACCTGACACTCGACCTGGCAGGGCAGGGGCGCTTCGGACCGGATGTGGAATGGGTACAAAAGGAAAACTACAGCGTCGATCCTGCCCGGGCCGGCGGATTCTACGCTGCAATCCGCCGCTATTGGCCGGGGCTGCAGGACAAAGCTTTGTTGCCAGACTATGCAGGTATTCGCCCAAAGCTGACAGGTGAAGAAGAGCCGGCGGCAGATTTCCTCATCGAAACGGAAGCCAGTCACAAGATTGCCGGTCTTGTGAATCTGCTCGGAATCGAATCGCCCGGACTTACCGCCTCGTTGGCGATTGGTGCCCGCGTTGCCTTGATTGCTAACGGTTTATGAAGAGTGTTTTGCGTTCTGCGAATTGCTGCCGCATTTCGTTTCTACAAAGAGGCGAAGGAAGGCCGCGTTAAGGGTTTGGTATTCCTGTTTTTGTGGTTGTTCAGAAAACGTGAGGTAAAAGGTGCCGCATTGCAGCATTTTAATGGACGAGAGCCCTAAGTATCTCATATTATTGTCTCAACGCTTTGTGTCCGGTGCGACCTCCAAAGCCCTCCTGCATCGCTGGTGACCTACTTTCCTCGGGCAATTGACGTGATCGATCGACGCAAGTTTCTCGTGACCAGTTCGCTGTGTCTCGGCTCCCTTTCTGGTGCCGTGGGGCTGTTGCCGCGTGCCGCGCTGGCTCAGGATGGCACTGCTGCGCCTGCTCCTGCCGCTCCGGCTGCCCCCGCAACGGCTCCCGCGCCGGCGTTTTCGTTTGATGCACTGGTGGAGCAGATGCGCCAGAAGGCGCGCGAGGCCTACCAGGAAAGCACCGCGGAACTTCCGGAGCGTTTTGCTACGCTCGATTACGACCAGTACCGCGCCATCCGTTTCCGTCCGGACAAGGCTGTCTGGCGTGACGCCGGTGTGAACTATGAAGTGCAGGCCTTTCCTCCGGGAGGGCTCTACAGCAAGCCTGTGCAGATCTATGAGGTCGATGGGCCGAACCTGCGCGAGCTGCATTTCACAGGTGCGGATTTCGAATACCGTGAACCGCTCACCGCAGCTGATTTTGAGGGGCAGGATCTGCCCGGTGTTGCCGGCTTCCGGCTGCACTATCCTCTGAACCGGCCGGAGTACAAGGATGAGCTGATCGCCTTCCTTGGCTCCAGCTATTTCCGTGCGCTTGGTAAAGGCTCCATCTATGGCCTGTCCGCACGCGGGCTTGCCATTGATACGGCAGCCGGCCGGCCGGAGGAGTTTCCGCGTTTCACGCGTTTCTTCATTGAACGGCCGCAGCCGGGGCAGAACAGCCTCAAGATCTGGGCCGAACTGGAGAGCGAGCGGGTGACCGGTGCCTATGCTTTCGTGGTGACGCCGGGCATCAACACCGAAGTCGAGGTGGATGCGCGCATTTTCCTGCGCGGGGATGTGGACCGTCTGGGCATTGCGCCGCTGACTTCCATGTATCTCTTTGGCGAGAATGACCGGATGGGGTTCGATGACTTCCGTCCCGAGGTCCATGACAGCGACGGGTTGCTCATCCTGCAAGCATCCGGCGAACGTCAGTGGCGGCCGCTCGTCAATCCGCGCAATCTGGCCTTGTCTTTCTTCTCAGCTGAAAAACTGCAGGGCTTTGGTCTGATCCAGAGAGACCGCAGCTTCGAGAACTATCAGGACACGGAGGCCAAGTATGAGCGCCGTCCGTCCTTGTGGATCGAGCCCCTGGATGACTGGGGGCAGGGCCATGTGATGCTGGCGGAAATTCCTTCCCAGAAGGAAATTCACGACAACATTGCTGCCTTCTGGGTTCCGGCAGAGCCTGCGAAGGCTGGCGCCGAGCTGCGGTTCCGCTACCGCATGTACTGGGGCCGCGAACCGGAGCCCGGCACTGAGCTTGCGCAGATCACGGATACCCGCACGGGCCACGGCGGCAGCGCGGCCTCGGATTACGACAGCGCGTTGCGCAAGTTCGTCGTCGAATTCAACGGTGGCCCGCTGATGTCGATTGGCGGTGACGCGGCGCTTGAACCGAAACTTTGGGCTCAGAATGCAGAGGTGCGCAATCCGCAGCTTCAGCAACTGCAGCCCGGACACTGGCGTTTCATCTTCGACCTTTACAGGGAAGACGCGAACCAGCCGTCCGAAATGAGCTTGTCCCTGTTCTTGAATGGCAAGGCAGTGACAGAGACCTGGATGTACCAATGGAACAAAACGGTTTGAATGGGGTTGTCATGGGAGACCAGGAGGCTTCTATGTCGATTGAAACGGACTTTGCCGCAGATGCTGAAATGTCAGCGGTTGCAGTTGGTTTGGAGTTTGTCCGCACCCATACTGGCCGGGCGGACGTCGAGGATGCCGTGCTCTTGCAGGCAGTGACCGAGACGCTCGCGCTGCTTGGATTGGAGCGGAGCGCAGAGGATCTGCTTGCGCAGGCTGACCGGGATGCGGCCACGCTGCGTCTTGTCGCCTCTTGTATGGCACTTCCGCAGCCGCAGGTCGCTCTGGCGATGCCCGAGCATGACCTGCAGGGATATTTCTTTCCGGCCCGTCTGCGTTCGGCTGCCGGCTTCCGCGGCCTTTTCGGTGCTCAGCCGCCGGTGGGTGAGGGCTGATATCCATGATCGGGTCGGGGGAAAGCCGCCTCGCGGTGGCAATCCGGCGTATTGGAGCTTTCGTGCTGGCGGCGACCCTGACGGTCGCCGCCGCTTCCATGTTTGGCACGGTGGTTCAGTCGGATGGATTTGACTGGGTCGACATTCTGCGCATCGCGCTGATTGTCATCACCGCATTCTGGCTGGCCTGGGGTGCCTGTACGGCGCTGCTGGGCGTGCTTTTCACGCCCCCGCAGGTTCCTGCCGTACAAAGCCGCCCGGCCGGGCGGACCGCCATTCTGGTGCCGGTGTACAATGAAGATACCGGCCCCGTCTTCGCTCGGATCGCGGCCATGTACCGATCCATCGAGGCGGCGGGCTACATTGATCTTTTCGATGTGCATGTGCTTTCGGACTCGACCAAGGCCGCGAGTGTCGCCGCCGAAAACGAGGCCTATCGCTCGGCGCTGATCAGTCTGAAGGCAGGCGGTCATCTCTATTACCGCAACCGCAGCCCGAATGTGGGGCGCAAGGCCGGCAATATCGCGGATTTCATCCGCACGTCGGGCGGCGCCTATTCCTACATGCTGGTGCTGGATGCCGACAGCCTGATGCGCGGTGAAACCATTATTGAAATGGTCCGCCGCATGGAGGCCGAGCCCAAACTGGCATTGCTGCAGGCATTGCCGCAGGTCATTGGTCTCAGCACGCTGTTTGGCCGGATGCTGCAGTTCTCTGCCGCCTTCTACTCGCCGGTCTTCACCCGGGGCGTGGCGGCGTTGCAGGGCACGGAGGGCCCGTTCTGGGGGCACAATGCGCTCATCCGTGTGCGGGCCTTTGCCGAAAGCTGCGGTATGGGCGCGCTCACCGGCAAGCCGCCGTTCGGCGGGCACATTCTCAGCCACGATACGGTGGAAGCGGCCATGCTGGCCCGTGACGGCTGGACCGTGCGTGTCGATCCGGATCTGGAAGGCTCCTACGAAGAAGCGCCCGCCAATATCGTGGCTTACGCAAAGCGTGACCGGCGCTGGTGCCAGGGCAACCTGCAGCATGCCAGGCTGCTAATCGCGCCGCGCTTCCGGCTGTGGAGCCGGATCTCGATCCTTCAGGGCATTTTCGCTTATCTGTCTTCACCGATCTGGCTGCTGTTCATCATCGCAAGCCTTGCAGCGCCGCTGTTCGCGCCGCCGCCGGTCTATTTCGATGCGTCCTCGCCATTCCCGGTGTTCCCGCATCCGGAGACGACGACGGCACTGGCGCTGCTGTTCGGCGTGGTGGCACTTCTGATCCTGCCAAAAGCCATCCTGCTTGTGCGGGCACTGGTTCGGCGGGATTCCAGGAATTTCGGCGGTGCGATCTGCGTCACCCTGACGGCGTTTCTGGAGCTTGTTTTCACCTCCATGCTGGCGCCGGTGCATATGATGTTTCAAAGCCGGTCCGTTCTGCAGATCCTGCTCGGGGCCGATTCCGGCTGGCCTGCAGCCGATCGTGCAGATGGCTCCATGTCCTTTTGGGATAGCGTCAAGGCAACCTGGTGGATGGCCATTGGCGGCGCTGCCGCCTTGGTGTTTGCCTATAACTACACACCGGATCTGCAGCTCTGGTTGATGCCGATTGCCCTGCCTCTGGTGTTCGCGCCGCTTCTGGTCTTCCTCACCTCTTCCGTGATGGTAGGGCAAGCCTTCCGCCGGCTTCGCCTGTTTGTGACACCCTTCGAGACGAGATCCGGAGCCGGTGATTGCCGATCTGGAGCGCACGCTGGAAGCAGGCGCCGACGCTCCGGCATCGCCGCTTGCAGCCAAGGCGGCGCAGGCGGTTTGATCCAGACAGCCATATTCTGCCAATGCAGGCGCGGGGCAAAGGTCCCGCGCCTTCTCGTTTGTGAATACGCCCCGCCTGTCCACCTGTGTGAAAACGCCGCGCAGGCCCTGCAAAGGCTCGCCAGCGGACCGATCGCGGGCTAGAGTGTGCGTATGATTGATGTTTCGGCTATGTGGGCGGATCTTTTCGAATTCGCCGGACTTCTCAACCCGATTGCACTCGCGATCGGTGCTGTCATGGGCTATTTCGCGGCGCAGCGGCGGCAGATTGTTATTGCAGCCTTTGCGGCAGCGGTTTTTTCGCTGATGGCTGACGCGCTGCTGCGTTCCATTGGCTTGCCTCAGTTTGCAGCGCAGGCAGGACCACTCGCTGCCTTTCCCTTCCGGTTTGCAGGCGGCGGTATTCTGGCTCTGGCCGTGCATCTGGTTTGCCGGCGCAAGGCGGAGAAGGCCTGACGCTGTCCTTCTGCCCGGCGGCAGCGATGCGGCATTAGGTAGCAAAAGCCACCAGATCCAATCCCAAGTTCCCGGTATGTATCCGAATGGCATACGGGAGCGCATGGCATGGGATTCGAGGACGAGCTGAGACAACGTCGACATGCGATCGAGACGCAGATCGGCGAACTGCGGGCGCAGGCGAAGGCGCTCGAGGTGGTGCTCACGTCGTACGATGCCGTCCTCGCTCATTGCGATCCGAACGCATCGCCGATCCAAGCCTTGGCGAAGACGAAACGTCCGGCACCAGTGCCCCTGCCGCCCGAACTCCAGCGTCTCAACAAGACCGAGGCGGTGTTCGAGACGCTGCGTGAGGCCGGACGGCCGATCTCAACGGCGGAATGCGTCGCCGCCATTGCGACGCGTCAGGGCGTTGCCGCCGACCATCCCGGATTGCGGCGTTTCGCAAGCCACGTCTCGGCGACGCTGAGCAGCCTTCTGCGACGGGAGCGAGTTCGCCAATCGCACGCGCCCGACGGCCGGACATTGCTGCATAGCTGTCGTTATTCCACCGTGAAAGGAACGACAGCTTTCCACGCGGTCGAGCTGATCTGCGAAGCGAGAGCCGAAACCCGTACCGGTCGGACGGGTTTCGACCCAGATGAGACGTTCATGCGTTTCCGCGTGAATGTCCGCTTCGAGCCACTAAGCTTCGTCCCGAAACGTATAGCTGATGTTTTCCAGCCGATCGGTCGCGAACGCATAGAAGAAGCGTAAGCGGTCTGGCGTCGGTGGCACCCCGTGAAACGAGCCGCCCGGGATGAAGAGCAGCGTTTCCGGCTTAAGCCGATAGAGCCGACCGTCCACTTCGACGTCGGCTTCGCCCTCCAGACCGAAATAGATCTCAGCTTCGGGATGACGGTGAACAGCCCATTGGTCGCCGGCAGAGAAGGTCATGATGCCTGCGGCGAAACTATCGCTGTCCGTGACGCTTGATGAGAGTATCTGGCGATACAGGTAGCTCCCCCTGTTTGGGTCGGACCATTCCTCGTCGGCGCAATCTTTGGGATCGATAAGCAGGGGGCGGGGCATGACGAGGTCTCCAAGGTGAAGAAAGGTAGATATGGCCGTGAGGTCCTTACGACGACAGCATGACGGCAATGATGGCTTCGGGCGCGTCCTCTTGGACGAGATGACCGGCGTTCGGAATGATGACGAGAGGTCGAACCGAGATAAGTTCAACGAGCCGATGGCCCTGGGCGATCGGAATCCGGCCGTTTTCCCTGTCCCATAGAACCGTTACGGGACAGTCGAGGCGTTCGTAAGCCGTCTCGATCTCGTGGGTGTAGCGCTGATCCATTTGTGCGATCTGACGACAAAACGCCTTCTGACCGCACTCGCCGCGCTGGCCTTCGAAGAGAAATGTCCGATCCAGCTCCAAAGCAGTGCCCTACCCATTTACAATTAGCGATATTGCGATATATGTATGGGTATGAATGATCGGTCAACTCAAATCCGCGCGATGGCCAGCGAGCAGCGCCTCGACATTCTCCGGCTTCTCAAGTCTCCTGGAGACCGGTTCAGGGGTCAGGAGTCGGCCGATCCGGTGGAGTTCGGCGTCTGTGTCACGCTCATCGCCGATGCCCTTGGTGTCAGTCAGCCGACGGCCAGCCGGCATATCGATCTCCTTCGCCAGGCTGGCTTCCTGACGATCAGGCGCCATCAAAAATGGTCCTACTGCCGGCGCGACGAAGCCGCCCTTGGCGATTATTTCGACTGGTTGCGTGCCGAGATCTCGCCGGGTTCCGCGTTGGCCGAACCCTCAAAGGGAAAGGAGGAATGATGGCCGCGGTAAGAGGAAGCGGTAAGCGCCGCACGTTGATACCGTCATTGGCAGGATGAATGGCAATTTCGTCCCGCGTAGCTGCCGTTAGCCGGCGACCACGCGAATGGCAGGTCTCCACCCGTTGCAGTCGTTCCCACCGCCATCTTTCGTTCGATGAAACGTCATCATTACCAACGGTTTGAACCAACTCTGGTGGCTTTTGCTACCTAATGCCGTAGCGATCAGCCCTAGCGGGTCCATTCCTTGAAGAGATTGGCATTCGGGCAGATTGCCGGAGCATGTGCCGCACCTTCTGGATGCGCATCCAGCCACTCGCGGCATTCCTTGGTGTGACCGCAGCTGAGGCAGCGCGTGGCTGCGACACGCAGGTCATTTGCACCGCTGAAGCCTGAGTTCTGTTTGTTGACGGCACCGATGGCGCTCATCATGCGGCCCATCAGCTCGGCTCGTTCGTTCAGTCTGTCCATCCAGCTCATGAAGTTTCCTCCTGCCGGGCAGCCCCGGATTTGGCTCATATTTCTCTGGCAAACAGCTTTGCGCCTTGACCCCGATCAAGCCAGGCCGAACAATGTGTCAGTCAGTGAGCGCAAATTTGCGGAAGGGCGCATGCAGTGACGCAGGTTTCAAGCGGCCAGGTGACGGCTCCCCAGACAGCGGCTCCAGCGCTTGAGGCGCTGCCCGCCGGTGCGCAGTTGCGCGGTCAGGTCGTCAGCGGTGCGCCGGAGGGCATGATGCGGCTCGCGGTGGGCCCGGCCAGGCTTGACGTTAAGGCTGACATGCCGCTGCCTGCAGGCACTCCGGTGCTGATCGAGGTGGAGCAGCCAGCCCCTGCGATGCTGCTGAAGGTGAGTGCAGACGAGACCGCGCTTCAGGGGCGCAGCCTTCCGCAGGGGAGTGCGGGTCAACGCGGCGCCAGCACGGCGACAGGTCAGGCTGCGTCAGCTGCAAGTCTTCAGGCCCTGCAACTCAAGTCCGCCACTGCGCTGGCTCAAGCGGCAGGCGGCGCCACGCCTGCGCAAGCAGCGATCCAGACTGGAACGGCTCAAGCGCGGCCTGTATTGGCAAATGTCGACCTTTCCACCTTTGTCCTGCTGAAGGCCGATACGAATGCACCGGCAGCGGCTCCCGGTCCAACGCCTCAGGCCTCAGCTTCCAACTCTCCAGTCACCGGTGTCGCAACATCCGGCTCTGCTGCGGGCGGGCAATCCGCTGCGCCTGTTCCAGCAGGGGGCAGGCTTCCGTGCTGCCCCAGCCTCAGACCGGAGCGCAACCCGCGGCACCTGCCGCTGCGGACACGGCAGGGCGTGGTCAGGTGCCTGGTCCGGCATCTGTTGCAGGGGCGGCGCCTTTGGCGCCCCCACCATCCGCTGCTGTATCGGGGCAGGCTGTGGGAGCAGGAGCCGCCGGATCTTCAGCACAGTTGCCTGATGCGGTAACTTTACCCGCTCCGACAGCAACTGCCGGGCAGGCCCAGACACAGGTACTGCCACAGACACTGACACAGGCACCAGCCCAGCCCCAAACCCAGTCCATGGGGCAGGCTATGGGCCAACCGGCCACGCCTGCCGTCAATCAGGCGGCCAATCAAGCTGCCAGTCCGGGAACGAGCCCGGCATCTGGTCTGGTCCCGGCCCAAGTTCAAACACAGGCGGCAGGCCTGCCGGCGGCCAGTCAGCCGCAAGCTCCAGCCTTGCCGTCCGCGTCAGGAGCGTCTGCTGCCGCTGCCGGTATAGCTGGGGCTGTGGCGGATGTCCCGGTCGCGGCAAAGCCTCCCGTCCTGTCCGTCACAAGCCAGCCAGCCTCTGGCGCTTCCATGATTGCGGCTAATCCGGCAGGCACAGCTCCCGGATCTGGCCTTGCGGCTGCGCCGGGGCTTGGCCAGTCAGGTCAGCCAAATGCCGGAGCCGCGACATCAAGTGCTGCCGCGAATGCAGCTTTGCCGCAGACCGCAGGCCCGCTGGCTCCCACTTCCTCTTCCATTTCCTCTTCTGGCGCGGCTTCCGGCATCAACGCGCATATGTCTGCCCTCGCGCAAACTGCGGCTGGTTCAGGTGCCTCGCTCTCACGTCCTTCTCTGTCCGGTGCGCAGGCCGATGCGGAGCTTCAGGCGCTGGCGCGCGGGCCGGGGCCATTGACGGCCGCAGGTGAAGCGGCGCGCGCGCTGGACCCGCAGGCGCTGAAGGGAGCGCTGGCCGAACCGGCACAGGCACGCACGGTGCTGTCGGCGCTTATGGCCAGTGCCGCCAAGCTGGACACGGCCGCGCTTCCGCCGGCCGGACAGAAGCTGGTCGAAGCCTTGAAGGGCTTGCAGGCGGATGCAGACAGTCTGGCCGATCCTGCAAGGCTGAAGGCGGCGGTAGATGCTGTTCTCGGCCTTGCGGCATCAGGTGCGGGCGCCATGGCGGCAGGTTTGCCACGCCAGGCGGGTGTGCCGCAAAAGACTGACGGTCTGACGGCACTTCTGGTCCGGCTGGCGGGCCTTGCCGATGAGGTGCTTGCTGCCCAGCCACAGTTGCCCTCTGGCCGCAAGGGCGCGGCGCAGGCAGGCCGTGGTGGCACGCCTTCCAGCCTTGATCCGGAAACGGCCACGGCGCTGGCGCAAAAGACCGGCGCCGAGGTTGGCGAGCGCGTGCGCCTGCAATCTGTCTCGCGCATGGCTGCGGAGTATCTGATCCGGGACATGGCCCGGACCGCAGGCAAGGGACCCGCCCAGGACATTCAGTCGGGGCATGTCCGCTCCGCGTCCGGCGCGGCGGCAGGATCCGCTCCGGCCGGAGCTTCCTCCGGTGCACCAGCGGCGCGGCCGGTGGATGTGTCGCTGGATCTGCCTGTGCTGGTCGACGGGCAGTCACGTGTCCTCAGCCTCAGGATTTCACGCGATCCGCAAGATCCTGATGTGCCACCCGATCCCAAGGGGCCGGAATGGCGTGTGCGTTTCAGCCTCGATTTACCCGAAGGCGGGCCGGTGGAGGCTGCGGCTGGGCTGCGTGGCACCAGCAGCTATGTCACGCTGCGCGCTGCCGAGGAGGAGACACTTGCCGGGTTCCTCAGCCGCCGCGAAACGCTTGCAGCGCTCTTTGCCGATGAAGGGCTGGATCTTGAGGATCTGCGCATCCTGAAGGCAAAGCCTGAAACCGCTCCGGCCATTGCGCCGCTGCCGTTGGACCGCAGTTCATGAAGAAGCCCGGGACGCCGGATACTGCTCCGGAGGGAGTGCCGGCCAGAGCACCCCGCAAGCTTGCCATTGCCCTGCATTATGACAAGCGCAGCGCACCGCGTGTTTCGGCCAAGGGCATGGGGCCGGTGGCCGAACGGATTGTCGAGATCGCCCGTGAGGCAGGGGTGCCGGTTGAGGCCAACTCGCCGCTGGCTGAGGCCCTTTCGCATCTGGAGCTGGATGAAGAAATTCCCGAGGCGCTCTATCAGGCGGTGGCGGTGCTGATCAGTTTCATCCTGCGCAAGGGCAAGGCACCCAATCCGCCGGGATGAGGGGAGGCGGCTTTCATCTGCAATTTCCAGCGAGCGGGCGGGCTCTCCCTCTTGCAGGCAGGGCAAATCCCGTCTAGGCAACAAGTGCGTGCGCCTGCGCAGCCAGACCTTCTGAAACGGATGTCGTAGCGATTGCGGCAAGCGCACAACCGGCCGGAATTTTAACAGGATTAGAGATCAGATGACGATTGTCGAGGCACGCAAGCCCGATCCGAAAAAATTCATCAAGGGAGCAACCGGTGACTGGGAAGTCGTAATCGGCATGGAAGTCCATGCGCAAGTGACATCCCAGGCCAAGCTCTTCTCGGGCGCTTCGACGGAATTTGGCAATGATCCCAATGCGAATGTCAGCCTCGTTGACGCGGCCATGCCCGGCATGCTGCCCGTGATCAACGAGGAATGCGTGGCGCAGGCGATCCGTACGGGCCTTGGCCTGAAGGCGCAGATCAATCTGAAGTCGGTGTTCGACCGCAAGAACTATTTCTATCCGGATCTGCCGCAGGGCTACCAGATTTCCCAGTTCAAGCAGCCGATCGTCGGCGAGGGCGTTATCATCCTCGACATGCCGGACGAGCGCGTGGAAGTGGGCGTCGAGCGCTTGCATCTGGAGCAGGATGCGGGCAAGTCCCTGCATGACCAGCATCCGACCATGTCCTTCGTGGACCTGAACCGCTCCGGCGTGGCGCTGATGGAAATCGTCTCCAAGCCGGATCTGCGGTCGGCGGACGAGGCAAAGGCCTATCTCACCAAGCTGCGCATCATCCTGCGCTATCTGGGCACCTGCGACGGCAACATGGATCAGGGGTCCATGCGCGCCGATGTGAACGTCTCCGTGCGCCGCCCGGGCGAAGGTTTCGGCACGCGCTGCGAGATCAAGAACGTCAACTCCATCCGCTTTGTCGGTCAGGCCATCGAGTACGAAGCCCGCCGTCAGATCGCCATTCTGGAAGACGGCGGCTCCATCGATCAGGAAACCCGCCTCTATGACGCGGTGAAGGGCGAAACCCGCTCCATGCGCTCCAAGGAAGAAGCGCATGACTACCGCTATTTCCCGGACCCGGATCTGCTGCCTCTGGAGTTCACGCAAGCCTATGTCGATGAGCTGGCACTGCATCTGCCGGAATTGCCGGATGACAAGAAGGCCCGCTTTGTCGCGGACTATGGCCTGACGCCCTATGACGCGGACGTTCTGGTGGCCGAGAAGGTGTCCGCAGACTTCTTTGAATCCGTTGCCAAGGGCCGCGACGCCAAGATGGCGGCAAACTGGGTGATCAACGAGCTGTTTGGCCGTCTCAACAAGGAAGGCCTGACCATCGAGACCAGCCCGGTGAATGCAGGCCAGCTCGGCGGTATCATTGATCTGATCAAGGAAGGTACCATCTCGGGCAAGATCGCCAAGGATCTGTTTGAGATCATCTGGACCGAGGGCGGCGAGCCGGCAGCTGTCGTGGAAGCGCGCGGCATGAAGCAGGTGACCGACCTCGGCGCCATTGAGGCCGTTGTCGATCAGATCATCGCTGCCAACCCGGACAAGGTTGCCCAGGCCAAGGAGAAGCCGACGCTACTCGGCTGGTTCGTCGGCCAGGTGATGAAGGAATCCAAGGGCAAGGCCAATCCGCAGGCAGTCAACGACCTGCTCAAGGCCAAGATCGGTATCGAGTAAGCCGGGCCCTTCGTATCTTGATGTCTTTACGCCCCGGACCAATGGCCCGGGGCGTTTTCATGTGGAGGTGAGGCAATGGATGGATTTCGGATCGAAAAGGCAAGGCCGGAGCATCTGGCAGACATTCTTGCCATCATGAATGCCGGGGCTGTCGGGGCCCGGGTGGGGCAGGAGAGCGAGGATCCGGAGGATTATCGCGCTGCCTTTGACGCAATTCTCAGTGCGGCTGAAACGGACATTTATGTGGTGCTCGGCGGGGCGGACGGCTCACAAGTTCTGGCGACCTATCAGATCATCTTCGAGAAAGGTCTCGCGTTCCGAGGCCGTGGACGTGCTTGCCTTGAAAGCGTTCATACACGGGCGGACATGCGCGGCAGAGGTATCGGCAAGGCAATGGTGCAGCACGCCGAGGCTTTGGCGCGGGCGAGGGGTGTTGCCCTCGTTCAGCTCACCTCGAATCGCATCCGCCTCGATGCCCATCGCTTCTATTTGCGCGAAGGCTATGACCAGAGCCATCTTGGATTCAAGAAGATGCTTTGAGGCTCCCGGGGGCGTGACTTGCCCGAAGGGCGCGGCTGTCCTAGCTTGGGCTGCAAGAGCAGGCGCGTGCCTGCGCTGATCCCATGACTGGAGCCCCTGATGCCCGTGACCCAGACTGCACCCATCGAACTGCATTACTGGCCGACGCCGAACGGCTGGAAGATCTCGATCCTTCTGGAGGAGCTCGGCGTTCCCTATGACGTGAAATACGTCAATATCGGCAAGGGGGAGCAGTTCCGTCCCGAGTTCCTGGCCATTGCTCCGAACAACCGCATGCCGGCGATTGTTGACCCCGAAGGTCCGGGCGGTGCGCCCATTTCCGTGTTCGAATCCGGTGCCATTCTGCAATATCTTGGCCGCAAGTTCGGTCAGTTCTATCCGGTAGACGAGCGCAAGCGCGCCGATGTGGAACAGTGGCTGATGTGGCAGATGGGGGCTTTGGCCCGATGCTCGGCCAGAACCACCACTTCCGCATCTATGCCCCTGAAAAGATCCCCTACGCCATGGACCGGTATCTCAATGAAACGCACCGGCTCTACGGCGTTCTCAACAAGCAGCTGGAAGGTCATGACTACGTTGCGGCAGATGAATACACCATCGCCGACATGGCCATCATCGGCTGGGCACAGGGCTGGAAGAATCAGGGCATGGACCTGGAAGAATTCCCCCATGTGAAGGCCTGGAAGGCCCGGCTGGAAGAGCGCCCTGCCGTCCAGCGTGGGCTTGCCGTTGGCCGCGAGGAACGCGAACGTCAGGCTTCGCTTGCCGATGACAAGGACGCGCAGAAGGTTCTGTTCGGTCAGCGCGCCCGCTAACTTGTCTGGCTGCGGGGGCAAGGCCTCCGCAGCCGTGGTCCTCGCAGGGGCGCCAATCATCAGATGTACGAGGTGCGCGCGCCCCTTGATAAAAATATCAATTCGACTGCAAATCCTGTGCGCGACGCTGGTCTTTAACAGCTGATTTCATTGCTTCTTTAGTGTTTTGCCGGATCTTGTCGGCTTGCTGCTAGTGTGCGTTTGACGCTGGTGCCACTTCAAGATCATGGGAACAAGTCAGTGACAGGAAGATTGATCGATATGTCTGCGACCGGCCGGATGCGTGTCTGGTTGCTCACGGGCTTGATCACGCTGTGTGTCATGCTGCTGGCGGTGGTGGCGGACAGTTACAATCTGCCCGACCTTGAGCCGGAGCATCGCTTCTGGTCCCTGTCGATTGCCTTGATCATGTCTATCGTCACGATGGTGCCCTTTTGTTTTGTCGTGTTCAACCGGCTGCGTCAGGCCGCGTTGCGCGAGAAGGAGCTGGAGGTGCTGGCGACCAGGGACAGCCTGACCTCTGTCTTGAACCGCGGTGCCTTCACCATGCTGGTTTCCGCCTATCTCGATGATGCGCGACTGCAGGAACAGGCCGCAGAGGGCGCCTTGCTGATCGTGGATGCCGATCACTTCAAATCGATCAACGACACTTTCGGCCACCAGACTGGTGACACCGTTCTCAAGGTGATCGCGCGCGCCATCAGTTCCCCCTTACGCAAAGCCGATCTGGTCGGACGGGTCGGCGGCGAAGAGTTCTGTGTTTTCCTTCCGGGAATTACTGCTGAGGATGCGCGGGGCATTGCCGAGGCGATCCGCTGCAGCGTGCGTGAGGCAGCACAGCTGCTTCAGACACCAGTTCCGGCAGTTTCGGTCAGCGTCGGCGGCGTCGCTTTCAGGGAGCCTGTCGCCTACGACCGGCTGTATGAAGTTGCGGACCTGCTGCTCTACAAGGCCAAGAACGGTGGCCGTGACCGTATCGAATTTCAGCATTTCGGCGTGCTTGCCTGATCTTTGGGGAGCCAGGGCTGCCTATCTGCCGGGGCTGGCGGCTGACATGATTGCCGCCGCCTCACCGAACTCGCTGAAACCCTCCAGTGCCGGCTCTCCGCGCCTTGAATAGGCTTGGATGCCGAACGGATCTGGGATCACTTCACCCGTGACCAGGTCTCTCCCTTGCAGATCAGGCCGCCCATCACGCAGCCTTCCAGCGTCATCTTGTCGGCTCCATCCATCTGGATGAATCCGGTGTAGGTCTTGCCGTCCTCGGCATTGTAGACTTGGCCCTTCCATTGCCCGTCCTTGCCGGTCGCTTTCATGCCGAGAACGATCTGGGTGCCGAGCAGAGGCTTGCTCTGTTTTGCCGGATCCGGGTTCTTGGTGTCGTTGCGCGGTTCTTTCAGCCAGACGATTGTGCCGCAGAGATTGCCGCCGCACGGTGCGATCTTGATGCGTGATGAGCCGCTGGGGCGTGTCCATTCGCCCGAAGCATCCGCGGCATACGCGGAAGAGGCCGGCATCAGCAGTATCAGAGAAGCAGCCAGAAGCATGCCGCCGCCAAGTTTGGCAGACAACCGGCCGGCTGATGAGTTGCGGACAAGTGAAAGCATCATTGCGTGTCTCCTCCCAAGGCAACAGTCTGCCTCCTCAAGCAGACAAGATGCCGTTTACGCAAAGGGAAGGCTATGACGTTTCGATGCGGCTGAAAAGCCATGCCCTAAGGGAAGGGAGAGGCTAAATTTTCACGGCGTGAAATGCCCGCATAACATGCGGGCACAAGCAGCCTCATGCGGCAAAGGTCCGTCAGGCCTCGGCACTGGCGGCCGCAACGGCTGCGTGATAATGGCGGCGGATGTCCTCCAGATCGACACTCACCTTCGGGGTCTTCAGGTCCATGGACTGAAGCGTTTCCTCGATGATCCGTGCGACGGCAAAATTGCGCACCCATTTTCGGTCGGCCGGGATCACATACCAGGGCGCGTCCTTGGTGGAAGTGCGTTCCAGTGCATCTTCATAGGCCTTGGTGTAGGCGTCCCAATGCTTGCGTTCGGTGTAGTCCGCCTCGCTGATCTTCCACTGACGCGTCGGGTCATTGAGGCGGACGGCAAAGCGTTCCAGCTGCTCTTCCGGGCTGATGTGCAGGAAGAACTTGAGAATGCGTGTGCCGCTGGCCGTCAGAAGCTGCTCGAAGGCATTGATGTGGTCGTAGCGGGCGCGCCAGACTTTCTCCTCCACCATTTCATGTACCCGCACCACGAGCACATCTTCATAGTGGGACCGGTTGAAGATACCGAATTCACCCTTGCCCGGCACTGCCTTGTGTACGCGCCAGAGGAAGTCATGGGCGAGTTCCTGTGCCGTCGGCTGCTTGAAGGATGTCACCTTCACCCCTTGCGGGTTGAGCCCCGACATGACCTTGCGGATCGTGCCGTCTTTGCCCGCCGCATCCAGACCCTGCAGGACGACGAGCAGAGAGGAGCGCGCATCCGCATAGAGCATGAACTGCAGCTGTGCGAGCGATTGGGTGACTTCCGCCGTACGCGCCTCTGCCGCGTCCTTGTCGTGCCCGTTGGGCTTGTCTGCGGTGGGCCAAGCTGACAGATCGACCTTCTGGCCCGGCTTCACCCTGAGGGTTTCAAGCCAATCACGTTCTTCCTGACTGCCGGCCATGCTGGTCTCCCTTGGTTGCTCTGCCGGCTGACAATGACTTCCGCAGCCGGCAAAGGCAACAACGCGGCAGCAGCCTCAGGGTTTCAGCCATTCCACCAGCACGAGCGACATGCCGGGGATGGCGCAGACCACGGCGAGGCCGATGAGGCTGGTGAGGAGGAAGGGCAGTACACCTTGGGCAACTCGCTCCAGTGGTAGTTTCGTAATGTTTGCAGCCACATAGAGGTTGATGCCAACAGGTGGTGTGAAGAGACCGATGGCAAGATTGATCATCACCACAACGCCGAACCACACCGGGTCCCAGCCCAGATGCTGAGCCACCGGCAGGAAGATCGGCAGGCAGATGAACATGATGGTCACCGCATCCATGAACATGCCCGCGATCAGCAGGATGAGCATGATGACCAGCAGGATCACCCACTGATTGTCCGAAATGCCGAGCAAGGCCATGGAGTATTTGCCGATGAGATCGTCAACGGTCACGACCCAGCCAAAAAGGCTGGCATAGGCAACCACGAGCATGACCACCGCCGAGGAGGCAGCCGCTTCCGCCAGAGACTGATAGAGCCCGCGCAAGGTCAGCGTGCGGTAGATGAGGCCGCCCACGAGCAGGGCATAGACTGTGGCGACGAGGGCGGCTTCCGTTGGCGTGAAAGCACCGGAATAGATGCCGCCGAGGATGACCACCGGCGTCAGCAGCCCCCAGAAGCTGGAGACGAAGGCGCGGCGCAGGCGCTGGCCATAGGGCAGGCCTGTATCAGGATCGGCCGGAAGCAGGCGCTTCAGCGTTTCGGCGCCCCTGGCGGGATCGCCGCTGCGCGCGAAGGGCAGGGCGGCGAGCATCAGCAGTCCAAGAAACAGGCCGGGAATAATGGCGGCGATGAAGAGGCTCGAAATCGAGGCTTCGGCGATGACGCCATAGATCACGAGGCCGATGGAGGGCGGGATGACGATGGAAAGGGCAGCGCCCGTGCAGACCAGCCCGGCGGAGAAGGCCTTCGGATAACCGTCCTCCTCCATGCCCTTGATGATCAGCGGCCCGATGGCAGCAACGGAGGCTGGCCCTGAGCCGCTGACCGCGCCCCAGAACAGGCAGACGGTGGTGCCGACAATGCCCATGCCACCGGGCAATCCGCCGATGAGCACGCGGAAGAAGCGGATCATCCGCTCCGCAATGCCGAGACTGCCCATCAGGGTGCCGGCAAGAATGAAGAAGGGGATCGCCAGCAGAGAATACTTGGCAATGCCGGTGGCGATGAGGTCGCCTGCCATTTCCAGGCCGAAGCCGATGGACCACATGGCATAGAAGGCGGAGAGCCCCAGCGCAAAGGCGACGGGCAGCCGCAGGGCAAGCAGCAGGAAGAAGATCACAATCATCTGCGTGCCTGCGCCCATATCCGTCCAGAACTCAAGCATTGGCTTTTCCTTCCGCGCAGAGTGCACGCCAGCAATCGAGGCTGTATTGGAGGTGGCGCAGCAGGATGAAGGCAAAGCCTATGGGCAGGGCGAAACTGTAGTACCAGGCCGGAATCTGCAGCGCGTAAGATTGTACGCCGCTTTTCATCTGGCTCTGGACGAGCTCGAATGTGTATTTGGCGGAGAGGGCCAGCAGCACGGCGGACATGAGCGTGGCGAAGATCAGCATCGCCTTGCGCAGCGGTTGTGGCACCATCTCGTAGATCAAAGTGACCGCCAGATGGTCGCCCTTGCGCGCCGCCACGGCTGCGCCGAACACTGTCAGCAGCAGGAATCCGTTCGTCAGGATCTCTTCCGTCGAGGCGAGGGAATAGCTGGTGGCATAGCGCACCACCACATTGACGAAGCCAAGCAATGTCATGCCGGCGAAGATGATGGCGCAGATGAGTTTTTCTGCCTCACGCAGCAGGAAGTACATGCGGACAGGCTCCACGGCTGACAGACCGGATCTTCGGGGTAGGCCCAGTGGATTGGGGATCAGACCCAAGGTGAGGGCAAACGGCGCGCCTGCCAAACGGGCAGCCGCGCCGCAAGACCCGCCTACTGCTTGGCGGCGATGGTGTCCGTGAAGGTCTTCACCAGCTCCGGGCCGACTTTTTCAGACCACTTGTCAAAGGCAGGCTTCGTGGCGTCACGGAAGGCCTGCAGTTCTTCGGCCGTCGGCTCGTAGATTTCCATGCCCTTTTCCTTCAGCAGCTCAATGCCGCTGGCGGTCGCCTGACGGGTGATGTCCTTCTGGTAGGCCATGGCTTCGCTTGCGGCCTGCTGGACCTTGGCCTTGGTGGCGTCGTCAAAGCTTTCCCAGCGCT
Source organism: Pannonibacter phragmitetus (assembly GCF_050510895.1). GTDB lineage: Bacteria > Pseudomonadota > Alphaproteobacteria > Rhizobiales > Stappiaceae > Pannonibacter > Pannonibacter phragmitetus_B. The sequence continues at coordinate 1,635,297 of NZ_JBNINT010000001.1, forward strand.
TACGGCTGATGCCGAGGAAGACCGGATCATAGGAATAGTGCCAGGTGGACAGGTACTTCTGCACTTCATAGACGCGCTGAGGAATGATCACGGCGCCGATGGGATTTTCCTGCCCGTCGACCACACCTTGCTGCAGGGCAGTGAAGGTCTCGGTCCATTGCATCTGCTGCGGATTTGCGCCGAGCGAGTTCATCACGTCGATATACATCGGCCCTGCAACGCGCATCTTCAGGCCCTTCATGTCTTCGGGGGACTTGATGGGCCGCACGTTGTTGGTGACTTCACGGAAGCCGTTTTCACCCCAGGCCAGCACGATGATATCGTGGGTGGCCATGATTTCCTTCATCTTGTCACCCGGTGCGCCGTCGGTGGTCGCATCGACGGCGTCGTAGCCCGAATAGAGATAGGGGAGCGAGAAAACTGCCATTTCTGGCACAAGCGGCGTCACGTTGATCGCCGAGGTGACGACAAAGTCGAGGAAGCCACGGCTGACCATCTCGGCCTGCTTCATCTGGTCGCCGCCCGAAAGGGACGCATTCGGGAAGACCTTGACGTCGTAGGCGCCATCGGTCGCTGCACTGAGCAACTCGTTGAACTTTTCCGCACCCTTGTGCCACGAGGTGGCATCACCCGTGTTGTGCGACAGGCGCAGGGTTTCCGCCGAGGCAGTGCCCATCAGGGCCGCCAGGGCAACAGTGGCCGTCAGTGCGAGCCGGTTCAGCTTCTCGAACTTCATTGTGTCTCCTCCACATTTTTCCACTCAGGGATGTGCGTCCCCTGAGCGTGCCGTCATGCTACCTGCAGCTCTATCCGGTCCTTGAAGGCGTTGCTGTTTCCCTCCCGCAACGCCCTAAGATCCATAATATGGAACTCGTGCAGATCCAATCCGTTTCAAGACAATAGCCTCTTGCGGCTCTGTAGCAAGAAGAAATAAGCTTGTTCTTGTGTTGATGCGGAAAAGGTGGATTTTAGGTCCATAATATGAACCACTTGGAAGCGGCCTGCAGATGCTGAATGGCTCACAGAGTGTCGATCGCGCCCTGTCGCTTTTGTCGAGGGTGGGGCGCTATGCGGCTGCGGGTGCACCGTTGTCCGTGCTTGTCGAGGAAAGTGGCCTCAACAAGCCGACGGTGCGCCGCCTGCTGCTGGCGTTGATCTGCGCCGGACTTGTCGAGCAGGACCTCGAGACGCGCCGCTACTATCCGGGAGCGGAAGCCTATGTGCTGGGCATCATGGCCGCGCGCCGGTTCAGTCTGGCGGAGATCTGCCTTGAGAGCCTGCGGCGCCTGTCCCGCCGCTCGGAGGACACGAGTTTCGTGTCGCTGCGGCGCGGTCTGTTTTCCGTGTGCCTGCACCGGGAGGAAGGGGCATATCCGGTGCGCACCCATGCGCTGCTGGCAGGACAGGAGCATCCCCTTGGCGTCGGAGCCGGGTCGCTGGCCATGCTGGCCGCGTTGCCTGATGAGGAGGTGGCGCAGGTTCTGGCCGAGAACGCGCCTGTCCTTGCCGATCGCTATCCGGCTTTGACGCCGGAGCAGATCGTTGAGCGGGTCGAGGAGACGCGCAAGCGGGGCTTTTCGCTCAATCCGGGGCTGATCTTTGCCAATTCCTGGGGGATCGGCGCTGCCATTCGCCATCCTGATGGGCAGGTGATTGGCGCACTCAGCATTGCGGCCATCGACAGCCGTATGCAGCCGCCGCGGCAGCAGGAGCTGGCCGGACTTCTGCATGAGGAAGTGTCTCGGGTGGAGGAAAAGCTCGCAGCCATGTTCGCCAGCCGCGAGCAAAAGGCCGCGGTGCGGGCCATGAGCGCCTGACCTTTTCGCCCGGCTTGAGGAGAGGCGGGCACGGAATTCGTTGTTTGGGAGGACAATCACAAGTGACAGGAACAAGCCAGATGCAGGACCTTGCGGCCGGGGTGGCGCCGGCCACTACGCGGGTGATGAACCTCAGCCAGTTCCTGACCCAGGCGGCACGCCGCCATCCCGATGCCATTGGCTTTGTCTGGGGGAGCAGCACTGGACGTGGGCGGAGATGGAGGCGCGCGCCGAGGCCATGGCCCACGCGCTGGTGCATGAGTTTGGTGTCCGCAAGGGCGACCGGGTGCTGATCCAGTCGGCCAACTGCAACCAGATGTTCGAATCCATGTTCGCATGCTTCCGGGCTGGGGCCGTGTGGGTCCCGGCCAACTTCCGCCAGTCGCCGGAAGAGGTGGCCTATCTGGCGGCGGCCAGTGGCGCAAAGGGCATGATCTGCGGCGCGCAGTTTCCCGCCTACGCTGCCGCCTGCCGGAGGGAAGCATCCTCGCTCGGCTTCATCATCTCCATTGGTGCATCGGAATTTGCAGAGGACTACGACGCCATCACCGCGCGCAACATGGGCCGCAAGCAGGCGCCGGTTCCGGTGTTCCGCGATGATCCGTGCTGGTTCTTCTTCACCTCCGGCACCACGGGCCGGCCGAAGGCTGCGATTCTCACACACGGCCAGATGGCTTTCGTCATCACCAACCACTTGTGTGATCTGATGCCGGGAACGGGGCCTGATGATGCTTCCATCGTCGTGGCGCCGCTGTCGCATGGTGCGGGCGTGCATCAGTTGACGCAGGTGGCCCATGGCGCCAAGACGATTCTCCCCGGATCCGAGAAGCTTGACGTGCCGGGCATCTGGGCGTTGATCGAGCGCTGGAAGGTGACGAATGCCTTCACCGTGCCGACCATCCTGAAGATGCTGGCGGAAGATCCTTCGGCGGATCAGTACGACCATTCGAGCCTGCGCTATGTCATCTACGCCGGTGCGCCCATGTACCGGGCGGACCAGAAGCGGGCGCTGGAGAAGCTCGGCAAGGTGATCGTGCAGTACTTCGGCCTGGGCGAGGTGACCGGCAACATCACCGTTCTGCCGCCCGCCCTGCATACGCTGGAAGATGGTCCGGACGCCCGCATTGGCACTTGTGGTTTCGAGCGCACCGGCATGCAGGTGGAGATTCAAGACGAGAATGGTGAGCCGGTGGCGCCGGGCGCGACAGGTGAAATCTGCGTCATCGGCCCTGCCGTCTTTGCCGGATATTTCAACAATCCTGACGCCAATGCCAAGGCCTTCCGCAATGGCTGGTTCCGCACCGGCGATCTTGGCCACATGGATGAGCAGGGCTTTGTCTATATCACTGGCCGCTCTTCGGACATGTACATCTCCGGTGGTTCCAACATCTATCCGCGTGAAATCGAGGAGAAAATACTCCTGCATCCGGACATCACCGAGACAGCCGTGCTGGGCATTCCCGATCCGGTGTGGGGTGAGGCAGGCGTTGCGGTCTGCGTGGCGCGCCCTGGCGCGGATCCTGCGGCCATTGATTTGCGCGGCTGGCTGGACGGCAAGGTCGCCCGCTACAAGCTGCCGAAAATCACCGTGTTCTGGGAGGCCATGCCCAAGTCGGCCTATGGCAAGATCACCAAGAAGATGATCCGGGAGGAACTTCAGCGCCGGGGTGAAATCCCCGCGCCGGATGCCGGAACCTGAACAGGGAATACAAGGGAGGAATTGGGATGAGTGATAAAGGCAAGGCGAAGGCTGTAGCCATCACCGGCGGCGCGTCTGGCATTGGCCTGGCAACTGCCCACAAGCTTCAGAGCCTCGGCTATGAACCCTGGCTTCTGGACCTGAAGGCCGAGGCTCTGGCTGCTGCCTGCGCGGAACTGGATATTCCGGCAGAGCGGGGCATCGTCTGTAACGTTGCGGATGAAACGTCGGTCGAGGCAGCCATGCGCATCATCGCCGCCGCCACCAGCCTTGCCGGTGTGGTCAACTCTGCGGGTATCGGCTTCGACCGCCCGGCTGTGGAGACCAGCGTTGAGGACTTCCGGAAGGTGATTGATGTCAACTTGACCGGCAGCTTCATTGTCTGCCGTTCGGCAGCGCGCCTGTGGCTTGAGAAAACCAGCCGGGCGCAATCGTCAACATCACCTCCATTTCAGGTCTGTGCGGTAACAAGGGCCGCTCGGCTTACGGCTCTTCAAAAGGCGGGTTGAACCTGATGACCCTGGTAATGGCCAATGAGCTTGGAGGGTCTGGAATCCGCGTCAATGCCGTTGCTCCGGGGCCTGTGGACACGCCGCTTGCACGCGCCGTGCATACGCCAGACGTGCGTGAGCAATGGCACAAGCGGGTACCGCTGCACCGCTATGGCCAGCCGGAGGAAGTGGCCAGTGCGGTTGCCTTCCTCCTCTCGGATGAGGCGTCCTACGTGAACGGCCAGGTGCTGGCCGTTGATGGCGGGTTCGTCACAGCAGGGCTTGCCGTATGAAGGGAGGGGCAGGCGGCGGCCTGCGCAGCATCCTCCATCCCGGGCCGGTTGAGGCTTCGCGCCTGCGCGTGGTTTCTTGCCGGGTGCGCCCGCTGCGGCTGGCATTGGAACCTGCTTCGGGTGAGACAATCCTTGCGACCCTGTCACGCGGGTTTGCGCAGGCGGGCTATGCGGCCGGTTATGTCAGCCTGCAGGACACGGCCATGGCGCGGATGAACTATGTGATTCCCGCCGCAAGCCCGGATGACAGCCACGCCGCCTGGTACAGCGCGACGCATGAAGGCGGGCCAGGCAGCCGGATTTCACGGGCTGGCTTGCATCTGGGTCAAAGGGATGGCGCGCCTTTTCTCCATTGTCACGGCATCTGGACTCCGGCGGGCGCGGCTGAGGCCATGGGGCATCTTCTGCCCTTCGAGGCGGAGCTGGCGGGACCGGTGGAGGTCGACGCTCTGGCCATTTCTGGGGCGCAACTGGTGACACGGCTCGACGCCGAGACCAACTTTGCTCTGTTCGCGCCAGAGCCTGCACCGCCTGCTCCCGGCGAAGCCGAGCGGGAGAGGGCAGGCAGTGCCCGTGGCCTGTTGCTGACCATCCGGCCAAATGTGGACGTCTGCGCCATGATTTCCGAGGCTTGCGAGGCTGCCGGCTTCGGAGCGGCCTCCGTGCATGGAATCGGATCACTGGTGGGGGCGGACTACGAGGACGGAACCTCCGTTTCGTCCTACGCCACGGAAGTACTGGTGCGCTCCGGTTCCTGGCGGCGCGGGCAAGGTACGTGCCTCGACATTGCCCTCGTTGGATTGGACGGGGCCATCAGCACTGGCATCCTGCAGAAGGGCTGCAATCCGGTCTGCGTGACTTTCGAGCTTCTTGTGACGGAGGCGGCCTGAGGAGTGCGTTACGGCTCAGCGGCGGATGCCATTCAGAATCCCGCCGATGGCACCGCCCAGAATCGCCGCTCCGGCGGCATCGATCATAGGGTCTCCCTCGGGCGCGGATCCCGGCGGCAGATGCTCTGGCTCAGCCGCGTAGATGGGTGAGCCATCGGCGGTGGTGCCGCGCTGCACCTGTTGCGGCGGGCGCTGGAACTGGCGCTGGGGCCGCTGCTGCTGCTGCGCCATTGCGGCCCGAAATTCGGCTTGGGTTTGTTCCTTCAGCAGTTCATATTCCTCTTCGGACATGCTGCCGGTTTGCTCATATTCGTTGTAGCTCTGCCATTCTTTGATGGCAGCGCGGGAGCGGGAGCCGAAAACACCGTCCGGCGTCCCCGCGTCATAGCCGGCAAGATTCAGGCGAAGCTGAACTTCCCGGCGCTTGAGCCGGGACCAGGCCGCTTCATCTTCCGTCTCTGCTGATGTGGAAGAGGCGCTGGCTGTGCCGGCCTTCTGTGTTCTGGTCCCTTCTGCTGCTGCCTCGTCTCCTTGCGTATCTGCCGTTGCCTCTTCTGTGACAGCCTCATCGGAGGCTGGAGCATTGGCCGCTTCAACGCGCTTGATCTGGTTGCGGGCAAAGTCGGCAAAGCTGCCATTCGGATAGGCGGCCAGATAGACGTTGTAGTCTTCCACAGTGCCGCCTGCTGACGCAGCATCCCACAGCGCTTTCTCCCGCTCCCACGCAAGAGTTGCACTGGTGGGAACCGTACCGGATGCGACAGCTGCCGCATCCTGAGAAACGGTGGTTTCCGTTGCCACATTTGCGGGGGCTGCGGAGCGGTTGAGATAGACTTCCCCGATCAGCGAGGCATTGACCCAAGGGCGTTGTTTTTGCCCGGTTTCCTTGAACACATCCCCGGTTACGCGGGTCATCACGGTTTGAATCGGTGTGTCCGGCGCATCGATGTGGCGCAGCAAGGCGCTGGTGAAGGGCGAATTGCTGCCTGTACCATCCAGAGCCACGTCACCGGGGCTCGTGGCGAAAGCAATGACGGAACCTTCCCCGCCCTGATCCTGCAACTTGAGCTCGGCAAGACCTGCACCAACTCCGGCCGAGCGCGAGGGATTCATCGACCTGGCCAGTGTGCGCGCCAGCGGGTTGTCGCGGCAGGCATCGAGAAACACCATCCGCACCTTTACGTCATTGGACATCTGACGCAGCACAAAGTCAGCGGAGATGGTTTCAAAATCCAGCGCCGTTTCGTCGTCGAACTTCGCATCCACGGGGACAAGATAATTCGTGCCGCCCACCTGCATGCCGTGCCCGGCATAGAACAGCAGAGCGACATCCGCGCCGCGCGCTTCCCTCGCGAATTCCGCAACGGTGCGCCGCATGGCCTGATAGTCGAGGTCATAGCCCGCGACCACCTCGAAACCGAGGCTTTTCAGCTTGGCTGACATGGCGCGCGCGTCATTGGCCGGATTGGGAAGGGCGACGGTGTGGAGATAGGCCCCGTTGCCCATGACCAGCGCAACGCGCTTTGCCAAGGCCGGGCTGATACCGGCCAGAACCAGGAGAAGACAGGTGAGCGCGCGCGCAAGCATCTTCAGGACCTTTCGCAGGGAAACGAAACCGGCAGCTTGTCAGGTTTTCGCTGCAAAAGTTTTGCCACGGCAGGCTGCATGCCTGCAAGCGCCCCGCGTTCGGTATCTGTTTTTTGCCACGGCCTGCACCGCCTGCAGGCCATAGGAAACAGAGACCATCAAGGCTCTGCATTCTGGCAGCGGGATTGCCAGGCAAGAACACTCAGCAGAGGGGAGATGCAAAAACGAAAAAGACGCCTAAGCGTCTTTTTCAAAATCACTCTCAGGAAGAGAGTGGTACGCCCAAGGGGAATCGAACCCCTGTTTTCGCCGTGAAAGGGCGACGTCCTGACCGCTAGACGATGGGCGCTTGACCGTGTGGCCCGTGTGGGCCGCGTCGTGTGAGGAGGCTTATAGGCAGATTGTTCGGAGGCTGCAAGAGGGTATTTGCATGTTTTTCCACAGGTCCGGAAGGGACGTGGCAGAGAGCTGGCAGCAGGCGCGGAAATCCGCGCCTTTTTGCCGGGCAAAATATCCACAGCCTTGATTTCAGACCATGATTTCCTGCCCGGCAGCGCCCATGCCTTCCCCGGATTCCGGGAAAAAGGCTTACCAGCTGCCGGTATTCGGCATGGATGACCAGGGTTCTGCCGGCTCCTTGGCGGCACCCTTCTGCAGAAGTTCGATCGAGATTCCATCCGGAGAACGGACAAAGGCCATGCGGCCGTCGCGCGGCGGACGGTTGATGGTGACACCTTTCTCCATCAGGCTGGCACAGAGTGCATAGATGTCGTCCACCTCGTAGGCGAGGTGGCCGAAGTTGCGCCCGCCGGTGTAGGTTTCCGGATCCCAGTTATAGGTCAGCTCCAGCAGCGGTGCTGCATGGGCCTTGCCGCTTTCCACGTCGTCGGCGGAAGCCAGGAAGATCAGCGTGAAGCGTCCGGCCTCGTTCTCGATGCGGCGGACTTCGGTCATGCCCATCTTGTTGCAATAGAAGTCGAGAGAGGCTTCGACGTCGGTCACGCGGACCATGGTGTGCAGGTAGCGCATCTTGATTCCCTTGTTTGATTTTCCGGAGAGTGCTGGCTTTGCGGCCGGGCTTGCCATGGGCTGCAGGCTTGCGCCACTCTCGGTTCTGTTCATTGAACGGAACCAGCGTGACGGCCCGGCCTCAAAATGACAAGACACAGCAATGCCAAGACATATTGATGACCTGACCGCTGCGCAGGCTGCGCTCCGGGAGGTGTTCTCCGGCGGCGGGCAGATTGTTGTCCTGACCGGTGCCGGAATTTCAACCGAGTCAGGAATTCCTGACTACCGGTCTCCGGGAGGGATATGGTCCAGGATGGCGCCGGTTCAATATGCTGATTTCATTGAAGACAAGGCACAGCGTCTGGAAGACTGGCGCCGGCGCTTCATCTTCCATGGGGATTTCACCCGCGCTCACCCGAATGCTGCCCATCGTGCGCTAGCGCGGGAAGCGGAGGTCGGGCGGGTGCAGCTGGTGATCACGCAGAACATCGATGGGCTGCACCAGCGGGCAGGACTGCAGCAGGACAAACTGGTGGAGCTGCATGGCAATGGCACCTATGCCTCATGCCTGTCCTGTGGCGCCCATGCGGACCTCATGGCGCAGAAAAAGGTGGCTGACTGCGACCGCAGTCCACGCTGTGCGGATTGCGGCGGCCTCTTGAAGGCGGCTGTAATCAGCTTCGGCCAGTCGATGCCGGAGGAGCCCTGGCAGCGTGCTGTCGCGGCCTCGCGCAAGGCAGATGTCTTTATTGTGGTTGGATCATCGCTGCAGGTCTATCCGGCTGCACGGCTTCCGGAAATTGCAGTCGAGGCCGGGGCTCAAATGATGCTGATCAATCAGCAGCCCGGGCCTCTGGATGAACTTGCCTCTCATCTCATCCGGACACCGGCAGCTGCGACTTTTGATGTCCTGTTACCCGGGAAAAGTTGACAGGCATGCCATAATTGCAGTGGGCAAAGACTGAGAGGTTGTGGTTTGTTAACAAAAGGCACTGGCCGAGCCCCCTGTGAGTGTTATCCTTTTCTTAGGAATCAGAGAGTGGTGAGTCGGATGGTTCACCCAAATCTGACATAAGCGGCACAGAGATGGGGCTTGGACACATGGGGGCTAAGACGGCTCAGGATCCCCGGCTGATTGAGACGATGGCGGAAGACGCTGGCGTCGACGTGATCGAGCTGGCCGGGACGATCAAGTGGTTCGATATTGCCAAGGGATATGGCTTTATCGTGCCGGACAATGATGGCCTGCCGGACATCCTGCTGCACGTGACGTGCCTGCGCCGGGACGGTTTCCAGACCGCCTATGAAGGCGCACGCGTCGTTTGTGAGGTTCTCGACAAGCCGCGCGGCCTTCAGGCACTGCGTGTTCTGTCCATGGACGAATCCACCGCCGTACATCCTTCCCAGCTGCCGCCCTCACGCACCCATGTGCAGGTCGTGCCGGAAAGCGGTTTCGAACGGGCGACCGTCAAGTGGTTCAACCGCGTCAAGGGCTTCGGCTTCCTGACACAGGGCGAAACTTCCGAAGACATCTTCATCCATATGGAGACCCTGCGCCGCTTCGGCATCACGGAACTGCGCCCCGGTCAGGAAGTGCAGGTCCGCTTTGGTCAAGGCCCGAAGGGGCGTATGGCAGCCGAGATCCGTCCGCTCGGTGGCGGTGCTCACATTCCATCCTCTCACTGAGGGCTCGAAGCAGAACGGCGGTTTGCGTCGCGCTGCAAAGGAAATATCCGTCTGTTAATCCGGCGGGAATACCTTGCACCTAGGGTGCCGGGCGAAATGGAAAGGGCCGGGGTGCTGAGTTCAGGCACGCCCGGCTGGAAGACATACGCCAGAAGAAGCGATGCTTTCGATAAGACTGACCTCCTGCATTGGCCTTGTAGCGGCCTGGCGGGATTGGATATTGTATCAGTTGCGTATGAGTTTGGAGGGGAAGTAATGCGTATCGCCCACTTCACGGCGCCTTTGCGCGCCTTGAGCGTCCGAAGCACAGGTGCTCCGGCGCCTTGCTTGCGTGGAGCCTTTGGAATTGCCGTCAGGGCCGTTCTGGTTGGCATGATTGTTCTGGGAGCCGCTGCCTTTGCCAAGGCTGCCGGACTGCCCACTGAAAGGCTGTCGGTGGAAACCGCAGCAGGCCCGCAGGCTTTCACCGTGGAAATTGCCAGCACAGAGGCAGATCGGGCGACGGGCCTGATGAACCGCAAGGAAATGGCCGCTGATGCGGGTATGCTCTTTGTTTTTCCAGAAAGCGGCGAGAAGTTCTTCTGGATGAAGAACACCTATATCTCCCTCGACATGATTTTCATTGATCAGGCGGGCCGCATCGTTTCCATCGCGAAAGACACGGAACCTCTGTCCGAGAAGATTGTCTCCTCTGGTGGCAGTGCCCGCTATGTTCTGGAAGTGATCGCAGGCACTTCGGAAAGGCTACAGTTTGCGCCGGGACAGAAGGTTTCGGCGCCCAGCATCAAGCCTTGAATTCTGCAGCCGCTGTCCGCCCGGAAACTGGCGGTGCGCAACTGCACAGAGGGTGTGATTGTCCTGGCCTTCGGGCTTGACGCTGTGCAGGGGAAGGCGGTACACCCGCAAACATACCGGACGTCGGGGTATAGCGCAGCCTGGTAGCGCATCTGCTTTGGGAGCAGAGGGTCGCAAGTTCGAGATCTTGCTGCCCCGACCACTTTCTTCCTCCAGTTTACATGTTTCTGAAGTTTTGGATGTTCCGGCTGGAGCCTCCGCGATTTTGCTCGTCTTGCCGGTTCCTGCCCGGTTGCGGCGAGGCAAAGCTCGCTTTTTGCGTCCTTCATCGCTTCATGGTTGTGCTGCGGTTTCGCGGCATCTGAACGATGGGGAAACGCATGACCTTGATACTTCAGGAAGATCCGACGCTCGTCGTCGCTGGTGCTCTCGCCGTCCTCACCGGGCGCCTGCGGGAGCAAGGGGTGTCCTTGCAGGAAAGCACGGACTTTCAGGCCTTTGAAGAGGCGGTATCCCGGACCGATGACCGCTATCTGATGGAGGACTTTTCCATCCGCTTCGTCGATCTGCACGCAAGCCTAGCCTTCTGGGTTGGGGCCTATAACGGGCAGGGCGAGCTTGTGTCTGTTCAGGCCGCCAAGATTGATGACCTGAAGGACCGGAGCCTTGCCGCCTTCTGGCAACAGCAACAGCGGCGCCTGTTTGAAGACCCGCATAGCGGCGCAAGGCTTGGCACCGCCCACGCAGCGGAAGCATTCCGGATGCGCGGACGGATCGTCTATCACGGCAATCTCTGGCTGAGAAAGGACATCCGGGGCAGGGGCCTTGCCGAATTGCTGACGCAAACCGGCTTTCTGCTGGCGCTGCTCAAATGGTCACCCGACTATCTCTACGGCCTGATGGCTGAAGCCAATGCGATGAAGGGCTTCGGTGTGCGGGTCGGCTACAGGCACTTTGCGCCTGCCGGGACGCACTGGATCTCAGCCCCTTCTCACATCAGGCCCGATGACTGGCTCGTTTGGGCGACGCGGGGCGATCTGGTCACGCTGGCGCGGAGCCTTGCAGCTCCAACGCCTGAATGACGCCGAAATAGGCCAGCATCCGCACCGGAGAATCAGGCCTCGGGCGTAGAGGCATGATCAGCCTTTCATAGGCCACGTCATGCATGCGTCCACCCAGCCGGATGCCGGTGCGGACATAACCGTAGTAAGAGCCGGCATCCAGTGCGCTCAGGTAGCCCGCTGCTGCGGCTCTCTCAAGTTCGGGATCGGGCGTCACCAGCGCCTCACCGGGCTGCTCGCTCCAGATGCTGCCGAATAGCTGGACCTGCGAGGAAAGCCGCCCCGCATACACGATCGGTGGAGCCGTCCCGCTGGCATCCGGCAAGGCACAGAGGCTGAGAAAGGGCAGGTGCTTCTGCAGCTCCGGCCCTGTGACAGAGCCAGTCCTTCGCATGTCTTCATAGAAGTGAGACAGCCTGGGGTCCGCAAGCCCACGCTCGATTGCGCTGCTGCCTAGGTCGGCAAAGAGCTGTCGGGGTCTGGCGAGCATCGGGACCTGTCAACTTTCCTGAGGCACGCACCTCTTGGGCCGGGGCGCCTGCCATTAAGCCTGTTTACGTCCAAGGATGCCCTAGTCGCCTTTCAAACGGAAGTGTGAACTGAAAGCCATGCGTGGCTGTACGTATGAAGATCTGCGGCTCAGTCGCGCACCAATGTGCGCAGCAGCACTTCGATCACATCGCAAAAATCCTCGCGTGCTTCGGGGGACAGCTCCTCGGCGCTTGCGGCCTGGTAATCGACCGCAAGGATCATGTCCCAGACGATACCGAGCTCTTGCTGTTCCGCTTCGGCGCGCAAGCGGATAGCCCGGTTCCGGACCGGAGCGATATGCTCATGCTGCAACCTGGTCACGTCGAATTGGGGCATTACGCGTTCCCTGAACCATACGGGTGAGGCAGCCCCCGCTGATGGCGGCGTGCCCCGGATTGGCACGGCACATGCGCAATCCCTGAATTTCTGATTAGAATAGTTCCAGATGGTTACTTGTCATAGCAATCGAAAGTGAGCCCAGCGGTTGCAATTTGTGGCAAATCGCGTCAGCGATTGACCGGAGGTGCCGCATTCTGCTGACAGAGCCTGTGTCAAAACCGGTTGTGCCACGTCCGCAGTGCGCAAGTGATGTTGACATTCGCGCCGTTCCCGCAGAAAACAGCCATGAATGGCTGGTGCAGCGCCACGTGAGCGCTGCTGCCCGGAAAACACCGGCAAACCAGCAGCTTGCAGCAGGTATGCGAGACAGGACAGACACTATGGTGGCGCGAGATCTACCGGCCGGCTAAGACGGCCATGCAGTCGGGCAAGGCCAAGACGCAGCGTTGGGTGCTCGATTATGAGCCCGAAGTTGCGCGCAGCATTGATCCGCTGATGGGCTACACGTCGTCTTCCGACATGAAGCAGCAGGTGCGTCTCTTCTTTGAGACCTGTGAAGAGGCGGAAGCCTATGCGCAGCGCAAGGGCATCGCCTACCGCGTGGAAAAGCCGAAGGACCGCTCCATTCGCGGCGCAAGCTATTCGGACAATTTCCGCTTCGACCGGCACGCGCCCTGGACCCACTGAGGCGCATCTGATTGGATCGAGTCAGCCGGGTGCTGATGCTGCCCGTCCCGGCCTTCATGGCGGGGGTTGACGTGAATACCGGGCAAGGCCGCTCCTGCGGCATGCCCCGCGCGGCCTGATCCCGCGCAACCGGCCCCTTAGCTCAGCTGGATAGAGCACTCGCCTTCTAAGCGAATGGTCGCAGGTTCGAATCCTGCAGGGGTCGCCAAACAACCGCTCATTTCATTGATTTTGCTACAGGCATGACCGAGTGGCGCGCTGGCGCGGCTTAAAGCTTGTTCCGCAGGCGCTCGCTGTGTTTTTGAAGCCTGCCGTCGTCACAAACGACCGGGGCAGGCCTGTTGTCACTGGCCTGCCCCGGGAAAAAGGCAATATATGAAATTTGTCACGTTGCGAGGATGCCGCGGTTTCATGTTCAGACAGTCACCTGTCTGGGAATAGCCGTTGGCCTTGTTCAGCCTGCCTTTGTGCCCCGCAGCAGATCGCCCGGCGACAGCTTGGCGCGCAGCGCCTCATTCACATCGGCAGCGTCATCGTCCAGTGCGTTGGCCGCCATGGTCAGCAGATAGGCGCAGAAGGTACGGCCATCCTTTTCAGCTTCACGGCGGGTGAAGTAGATCATGCGCTTAAGGGACTCCGCAGACATATCCTGCATGGATTCATGACCGTGGAGTGCTTCTGCTGCTGATTCAGCCTTCGTCAGTCCTGCAGCTTTCGACATGTGCAACCTACCGTTCTTATGTTGACCGGTTCTCCGGCCTTGCGTGAAATACCCAGTTCTTGGGCGGGTGCTGAAAACCCGGTTCACGGAAATCCAGCCTGCCACGGCACCAGTACGTTGATCATCGGGTTGTAGCGTGAAATGAACGTGATAGGTTGACTATGATTGCGGTAATGCTGAAGAATCGGCACTCTTGAGTTGCAAGTTGTGCGGGTGCTCTGAGAAACCTATGCTAGTGCATAAGGAAAAATAGCAAGGGAATGGCAGAGGGCTCTAGTGCCCGCAGCAGAATTTCTTGCTTTTGGACCGGAGTGATTGTGGGACGAACGGCATGACGAGGTTGTTTTTCAGGACGCTCGGGGTACCGCAGCTTGAGGACAGCAGCGGAAGGGTGCTGAGCCTGAAGACCCGCAAAGCCTTGGCCATTCTTGGTTATCTGGTGCGCTGCCCCGGAGGAACCGAGACGCGCGGCGAACTGTCTGCCTTGCTGTGGAGCGACGGCGACCGCTCCCGTTCAGCCATGTCCCTGCGTCAGGCCCTTAGTCATATCCGCCAGGCGGAGAAAGAGGCGGGGCTGCGGCTGCTGGTGGCAACGCCTTCCACGTTGTCGTTACTGCGTGAAAACATCCAGACCGACATTGATGTGCTGACACGGGGCGTCGGCGGTGCAGATCCCGCTGAACTGGATCGTATCAGCTCGCTCTGGGCTGGCGATTTCCTGCATGGCTTTGATGTTCTGGACCCGGCCTTTGGCGAATGGCTTGCCGTCGAGCAGGCGCGGGTGCGTTCGGTCCTCAGCAAGAAGATAACCGAGGTTCTGGAGGAGGGCCGGGCCGGGATAGGACATGTTGCCTGTGTCAAGCGTGAGCGGCTCGCCCGGTTTCTCCTGCTGCTTGATCCTGCGAATGAATATGGGCATCAGGAACTGATATGGCATTTTCTCCGGCTGGGGCAGAAGGAGCGAGCGCAACAACAGTTTAGGGACTGTGCCCGGGAGTTGCGCACTCTGCTCGACATTGAGCCGTCGGCAGAAACCCGCCGTTTGCTGGAGGACGTGCCAGAGGCTACCGGTTTCGAGGGGCACCGGGCTGGGCTTGCAAACGCCTCAGGCACCATCACAGAGACCAGGCCGCAAAGTGTCATAGCCTTTCCGTCGGGCAAGTGGGCTGCTTCTGCACCGCCACCCGCCGTGGCGCTTCCAGCCGGCAGCGAGACTGGCCGGTTTTCTGCCGGGGAAGCATCGATGCCGCGCTTCCCGGCGAGATGCGTTTGCCGGTTATTTCGATTTCCAGCATGGCCTGGGACGAGACTGCAGGTGATGAAACGGCTTTTGCTGTGCGCGAAGAGGTCGTGACGGGGCTTTCGGCCTACCGGTCGTTCGAGCTCTATGAGGCCGCCTATTGGGCGGGCGATGGCAGCATTGCGCCGGTGCGTGTGGATGGCGGGGATCTGGGCAGTTTCCTGCTTCGGTTTCACCGGGACCGGACGCTCAACCGGCTTGGTATCCAGCTTGAGAACCGGACCAGTGGGCAGATCGCCTTCCATGAGCTGATTGATCTGGATCTCGTAAGGTCCAGCCACGAACTGCACGAAGCCGTCTACCGCACGGTCAGCCGCATTCATAGCCATATCATCGGCCGCCTGCGCCAGCGGCCCGGCCGCAGCCCCTTTGGCCGCTGGTGCCAGGTCGAGTCGCTCATTTGGGAATTCAATGCCTCTGCGGACCGCAAGGCTCTTGCCATCATGCAGGAACTGCAGACGAGTGATCCGTCTTTCAGTCTGACCTATGCGGGCCAGGCCTCCATTCTGATGAAGCAGGCCTTGTTCTATCCGACAGCCGAGACACCGCTGGCCGACGGGGAACACGTGCTGTCGCTGACCGAAAAGGCCGTGGCTTTGGATCCTTGGCAGGTGGTCAACCATCGTGTGAATGGCTGGGCTTTGATCCATTCCCGCCGGCCGGATGATGCCCGCCGCTCCTTTATCCAGGCATTGAAGCTCAATCCGCTCGACCCAATGAACACAATTTCAGCTGCGGAGGCCTTGGCCTATATCGGCGAAAGGGAACAGGCATTGAGAACGGCGGAGAAGGGATTTGACGGGCTGATCGTCACGCCGCGCATCGTCTATGGCTATCTGGCGAACGTGTTCTTTGCACTTGGTGATTATGAACGCTCGGCGGACTATGCGAGACGGGGGCCCTTCGACAATCTGCATGGTCTGGCGACCCGTTTTGCTGCGCTTTACCGTGCCGGACATACGCAGGACGCGGAAGCAGCGCGTGCCATGTTGTTGCAATGCATGGAACGCCAGCTTGGGGCGAGCAGCCGCTGGCAAACTTCGCGGCAGCTGCGGCAATGGCTGGACAGCGTCAACCTGTTCCAGGACCCGGAGGCGCGGGCTTCATTCGATCTGGCGATGAACAGTCTGCGTGAGACTGTCGGGCTGGTGCGGCACGCCTGATGGTGGAGAGAGCAGGGCAGCGTGAGATACCGCCAATCGGCATCAATGCACCTGACCTGCTGTTGCCCTCTGGCCAAGGCCGCTCTCGATTTCCCTCAGATAGGCTGCATCACCACGCGCCAATTTCTCGGCGTTGTACCGGAACGGAAGCACCACCTGCCGTGTATCGTCCGTCTCGACGAGTATCTTGAAGTCAAACAGCGCAGTCAGACTTGATGGCAGACCAGCTGCGGCCAGAACACCGGCCGGGTTGCGGCAGAGTGCTTCCCGCTTGTCCGGATCAGCTGCCGCCTCAGCCAGTACGCGGCCAAGCACCGGGATCTTCGAGGCTGGCAGGGGAAAGCGGGCCATGGCAACTGTCCTTTGAAGAGCTGCTGCAAGTTGGATGGACAGGTCAGCCCACGGACCTGGCGGGCTGACCTGTGTCCTCCCGGTTTTACTCCGGCAGGATCTCGTAAAAACATGCTCCCAGTGCCTTGCGGCCGAGCTCTTCGAAATAGCTCTCGTCGGCAGCGGCGAGGCGTGCCATGTCCACCGCAGCCGGAACAACCAGATGCACGGTGTCCGCGCTGTCCGCATGGACGGTGACGCCGGAGAGGTGCTTGGCGGCAGCGGCTGCAGCTTCGCTGGACGTGGCCGCATCATTCACGGTCTTGCCGATGAGTGCGCCGAGGGAGAGCTTGCTGTCGAGAATGGCTTCCTGCTTCATGACGAACCTCTTCATTCTGGTGTTTGAACTGCAGGCACCGGGTAAAGCGAAGCTCTTCCTGGAAACTGTTGTGTTCCAGGGGCGAAGGGCCTTGCCTGATGCTGGTGTCACGTGTTCCCGTCAGAAAGTCTGGCCGGGCTGCCGTTGCTCGATCAGGCTGCGCCGGACGGGGCTCTTCGGCAAGAGGCGGGCCGGAGCTCGCCAGCAATGCAACTCTTGAGCGGTGAAGGCTTGTGGACAAGGATGTGGCACAAAAAGGGGCATTTCTGCGCGCTGCCGAAAAGGCTGAAGCGGCGGCTAACGGGGGGCTGATAGCCGAGCTGCAGGGACATGACGTTGGGGACGGAATGGCGCAGGCTCTGGCCTTTCTCGCATCCTGCGGCCTTCTGGAGGAGGGCAGCGGAAGGCTGAGGATGGCGGAGGGCGTGCCGCCACAAACCTTGCGCCTGTTTGCCGGGTTTCTGGACCGTTTTGCGCCCCGAATCGCCTTTGCGCCGCTGGCGGACTGTCCGTTTCACGTTTGCACGGCCATGCCAGGTCCGCTGCCTGAGGGCTGGCGGCAAGAGGCTGTGCAGTCTCTTGTTTCACAGATTGCCTGCGGCGGGCAGGGGCTGCAGCGGCACCGGGCCGTCCTTGGTTGTCTCGGGGAGCTGGCGGAAAGGCTCAGCCTGATCGCGCAAGGACCAATGGACCCGCTCGTTCTGGAGCTGAACGGCGGGGATGAGGAGGATCTGGCTGCCGGGGCCTTCCTGCAGTTCAGTGCCGCTCAGGAGAAGGAGCTGGCCGCCCGGGTTCCCGCGCTTGCTGCGGTGTGGGAGGATCAGAAGATCGGCTGGAACCGGCTTTCCCGGCGCCGCATGCGTGTCACCTCTGCTTTCTCAGGTGATGCGGCACTGGTTCCGGCGCTTGTGGTTCTGCTAGGCGAGGGACGCAACGCCGGGATACCGGAGGTTCCTGTAGGGTCAACCCAAGGGGCGGCAGTCTGGACAGACACGGAAACCGCGGCCCGGCGGGCTATGCTGGAGCTTGCCGAACGGGACGCTGCCGGGATTTGGTGGCACAACCGGCTGGGGATAAACCCGTTGCCCTGGGCTCAGGTGAGGGAGTTTTTGCCTAAAATATGTGCTGATTGGCTGTCTGAGCGGGAACGCGTCACCCATTTTCTTTACTTGCCGGTTGACTTTTCCCTGCATGTGATAGCCGCAGTTTCCCACGGCGGAGAGGGGAAGTCCGGCGTGATTGGAGTGGCTGGCGGGCTGGAGCCAGGAGCTGTTCTTCTGTCTGCAATCGGAGAACTCGTACAAGGTGAATTTGCCCTGGAGCTTGCCGCCCGCACGTCTGGTCATGCCAAGGTGGGCGGAGTTCGATCTCCACTGCTGTCCTATGCGGGCGAGGATGTGCAGCAGGATCTGAAGCTGGGAGCGCCCATGGCCTCCGCCGCCAAGGGACTTGAAAGGGAATTTTCCTGGGAGGAGTTTGAAACCTCGCTGATGGCGCAGAACATCCGTGTCTGGCTTGCGGATTGTTCCAGAGAGGAGACCGGCCTTGCCTGTGTAAAGGCGGTCAGTCCGGATCTGTGCTCCTGGTTGCCACGTTTTGGCAACCCCCGGCTTTTCACCTCACCTGTCCGCTGGGGACTAAGGGACTTTGCCGCGGAGGAACCTGAAATTTCCGGACGGCCCTATCCGTTCTGAAACGCAGGGGGCCGCCTCATTTGCTGACCAGGCGGGCCGTTGCGGCCGGATGCGTGGAATTCCGGATGGCAGGGCGCTTGACAGACCCCGTCTGACGGCCTAGAAAAAACATGAGACTGATACTCCACTTTTGGAGCGGCGCTCTCACCGGCTTCGTGCCGGTTCCCCTCTTGGGGTCTCTGGAAACCAGACTTTAAAGGCGGGCTTTTCAGCCCGCCTCTTTTTTATTGCAGAGTTTGAGTGCTGTCAGCCCGGACGCCCATCTTCCTTGGGCCGGGCCAGGGTCATCACCCAGAAATGGCGCCACTTGCCGTTTGGACGGCGCACCCGCGAAATGCCGACCCTCGTCACATAGGGGTTGAGCAGGTTACGGCGGTGGCCAGCGGAGCCCTTCCATCCGGCCATGGCGGCATCAAGGCTGTCATAGCCGGCACCGAGGTTTTCCGCGGCCGCATAGTGCTCATAGCCATGACCGTCCAGGCGCCGGGCGAGGGCGATCGCCCGGTGCTCGCGCGTGTCCATGCTGTCCCAGCGCGCGATGTGATTGGCCATCCATGCCGAGATTTCATTCAGACGTCCGTCGGCCTGCAGCGGCGGCAAGCCGTTTTCGGCCCGGAAGCCATTCAGCCGTTGCAGCATCTCGTCCCGGTCAACGGAAACCGGATCAATTGCGACATTGCGATCAAATTGGCTGCCAGATCCGCCGCCGCAGGCTGCCAGCGGAAGTGCCGCTCCAATCAGGGCAAGGCGCAGAGCATCGCGGCGGGTGAAGTTTTTCTCTGCATTTTTCCTCAATTTATTGAAATAATTTCGTTATTTGCTGCCGGTCCACGTGATGCCCTTGTCTGCGAAGAACGGATAGGGCCCCGGATAGGCCTCTACATAGTGAAGATGGCTGGACAAACCAGCCTCCGGATCCAGCCGGTGCACAAAAAACGCAGGCGGTTCCATCACAAATTCGGCAGGGGCGTCCGGGGAAAAGTCCAGAACACAGGCATGCGCGGTGCTGGGGCACAGGGTCATTACCGTACCGGCAAAGCGCGTGATGATCGTCCGGTGTACATGGCCGCAAATCAGCCGCTCCACGTGATGATGCCGTGAAAGGACTGCCGCAAGCGCCTCGGTATCCGCAAGGCCGATCACGTCCATATGGGCGATGCCGGTCACCTTGGGCGGGTGATGCAGCGCAACGAGCGTGGGCGTGTGATCGGCTTCAAGCGTCTGGTCAAGCCAGGCGATCTGCTCCCCGCCCAACCGGCCATAGGGCTTGCCCGCAACGCTGCTGTCGAGGACGACGAGACGAATTCCGCCGATTGTGACCGCATAGTGCAGCTTGTCCCCGGTGGGGGCGTCCCCGACGCCCGGAAAGTCCGCAAGTTCGCTGCGCATGACCGCCGCAAGATCATGATTGCCCGGCATCACATAGACCGGGCAGGGCAGCTGGCGGCAGAGCTGGCGCAGAAGGGCATATTCCCGCTCATCCGCGCCGTCTGTGAGATCGCCTGTAATGACCACGGCATCGGGCTTCTGCGGCAGGGCGGTAATCGTGCGGAAGGCACGGGCTGCAAGCATATTGGTGTCACTTACCCTGTAACAGGCAAGGCCGCGCGGGCGCAGGTGAAGGTCGGTAATCTGGACAATCAGGGTCATCGGCCTCGGGTACTGTTCCATGGAAAGGGCGGGAGGACGATAGTGGAAACCGCGTTTCGCGCAAGTCTCAGGTTCCCCTTTGGATTGCTCTCCTGTAGGAAGCGGTGCAGCATCACATGGCTGGTGCAAACGGTTCCGGAACAGTCACATGCATGAAACCGAGCAGCAAACAGGCGAGAGCATCGACGGCAGCGCAGGCAGCATCGCACATGCACGCGATCCGCAGCCGCATACGGCCTGGTTGAGGCGGCTTGGGCATGACTTGTTTGCACCTGCATTGCTGCTTCTTCTGGCGCTTTTCATGTTTGTGCCAGGCCAATCGGGCGTTCCGCCGCTCGACCGTGATGAGCCACGCTTCACCCAGGCCACCAAGCAGATGCTCGAAACCGGCAACTACATGGACATCCGCCTGCAGGAGGAGCCGCGCTACAAGAAGCCGATCGGCATCTACTGGCTTCAGGCCGCTGCTGTGAAGATTACGGGCCACGACGCCTCCGCCCCCTTGTGGGTCTACCGGCTGCCGTCTCTGCTGGCGGCGCTGACGGTGGTGCTGGCGGTCTATTGGACAGCTCGTGCCTTTACCGGGCCGCCGGCCGCGCTTGTGGCTGGCATGCTGGTGGCGCTGGCGCTGATCCTTGGTGTGGAAAGCCGCCTTGGCAAGACGGATGCCACGCTTTTCGCCTCCATCGTTCTGGCGCAAGGGGCTCTGGCGCGCATCTATCTGGCGGATGACGCGACGCGCCGCCGCTGGGGGCTCGCACTGGTCTTCTGGGTGGCGCTGGCACTCGGCATTCTGGTCAAGGGGCCCGTGGCGCCAATGATCGTGGGCCTGACGGTTGCCGCTCTCGCCCTGATGCGCCGCCGGATCAGCTGGTTCCGTGCCGCCGCGCCGTTGCCGGGCACTGTTCTGACGCTCCTGCTGGTTTTGCCATGGTTTGTGGCGATCTGGATTGCGTCCAATGGCACGTTCTTTGAAGAGGCCATCGGCCGTGATCTGATGGGCAAGGTTGCGGAAGGTCAGGAAAGCCACGGCGCACCGCCGCTGACCCATCTGGCAGCCATGCTCGTCGTGTTCTGGCCGTTGCCTGCGTTTCTCGCGCTGGCAGCACCGCGCATCTGGGCGCTGCGCTCGCTTCCGCTGGTACAGTTCTGTGCGGCATGGTTCTTCCCGGCCTGGATTGTGTTTGAACTGGTGGCGACCAAGCTGCCCCACTACACAATGCCTCTGCTTCCGGCCCTGGCGCTGCCTGTTGCTCTCGTGATCGTCGACGAGCGGCCAGCCTCCGGCCGGGTCCTGCGGTGGTTTGCAGCCGTTCTGCTGGCGCTGCTGCCTGTGGCGATTGCCGCAGCCTCTGTCGCCGGGCCGCTTTTCCTTGGCGACTGGCCGTCTCCTCCGGGCGTGGTCTTCTGTGTCATTGCGGCGGTGATCAGCTTCTGGGCGTCCATGCGTCTGCTGCGAGGTGATCTGACGGGCGCGCTCTGGCGCTCCTGCGCGGCGGCGCTTGTCATGACTACGGGTTTCTGGGGCTTTGTGGGGCCTGCGCTGTCCACCATCTGGGTCAGTCCGCGCCTTGTGGCAGCAATTTCCCAAGCCGCAGGCTGCGCCCCCGTGACAGTGGCCTCAAGCGGCTTCAGCGAGCCGAGTTTTGTCTTCCTGCAGGGCACGGATACGGTTCTTGGGGCCCCGGAGGAGGCGGCAGCGTTTCTGGCGCAGCAGCCGGGCTCCTGCCGCCTTGCAGTGGTGGAAAGCCGTCAGGAACAGGCGTTTCTGGCCGCCTCAAGCAAGGATGGGCTTGTGCCGGTGCTTGCAGGCAGGGTACAGGGCCTGAATATCAACGGGGGCGGCAGCTTGACCTGGGGCTTTATCTGCCAGGAGCTGCCGCAAGATGAGCGAGCAAGAGGTTAAGCCCCTGATGGCATCCGGTCGTTTTTCCAAGATCCGCAAGCGCTTTGCTGCCAATGTGGCTGCCATCCGCGCCATAATTGCAAACCGCCGTCTGCGGGCACAGGGCGTCCATGTTCCTCTTGCTGCCGGTCAGCGGCCGCAGGACCTGCTGGCGATCCTTCTGTTTGCCTCGGGGCTGGCAGTGGTGCTGCTGGATATTCCAGCCATACCCTGGGTAAGGGCACTGCCGCCGGAATATGGCATGGTTTTCTCCTGGGTCACCGATCTTGGCAAATCCAACTGGATCCTGTGGTCCACCGGCCTCTTCTGTCTCGCGGCTTTGGCTTTCGTGAATGCGAAGACGCTGACAGTGCGGGTGCGCATGGCTGGCGCGATGATCTGGACCTATTCGGCTTTCGTCTTCTACGCCGTTGCGCTCAGTGGTATTCTGGTCGTGATCCTGAAATGGAGCATTGGCCGTGCGAGGCCGAAGCTCTATGAGGTGGCAGGGCCGGTCGACTTCAATCTGTTCGCCTTTCACAGCACCTACACCAGCTTTCCCTCAGGCCACTCAACCACGGTTGCCGCCTTTGCGCTGGCATTGGCGCTGATTTTCCCGGCTTGGCGCTGGCTGATTGCCGCCGTTGCTTTCTGGGCTGCTTTCAGCCGCGTAATGGTCGGGGCGCATTACCCTTCGGATGTTGCGGCCGGTCTGGTGCTGGGCGCAGCGACAACGCTTTATTGCGCCCGCTGGATGGCAAAACGCCGTATCGGCTTCGTGCTGGTGCCCGGCGGCAGGATCAGGCCAATTGCTGGCGGTGTTTCTGCGCGTGCAGCCTTCCGGGCCCTTTGGAATGCGGCCTTGGGGCGCCGGTCTGCAGCCACGCATCCGTCGCCTGCACAGAATGAAGAGTGAGATGCCGATGAGCGGTATGGAGCAGGGCATGGCAGATGCCGGACTTGAGGTGAGCGTGATCGTGCCTGCCAAGGACGAGCGCGACAACCTTCCCATCCTGCTGGATGAAATCGCTGCTGCGCTCGAGGGGCGTGCATTTGAAGTGCTGGTGATCGACGACGGTTCAACTGATGGCACCGACCAGGTTCTGGCGGACTATGCCGCGTCGCACCCCTGGCTGCGGCCGCTGCGCCACGCCCGTTCCGGCGGTCAGTCCTGTGCTGTGCGCACGGGGCTTCGCCATGCGCGGGGGCGGATTGTCGCCACGATTGATGGCGATGGTGAGAACAACCCGGCCTATATTCCGGAGCTGATGGCCGCTCTGGAAGCTGGCGGGCCTTCCGTGGCGCTGGCTGCTGGTCAGCGGGTGGGGCGCAAGGCAAGCCGGGCCAAGCGCATTGCATCCAGGCTGGCAAACCGTCTGCGCGGTGCAATGCTGAAGGACAACACACGGGACAGCGGCTGCGGGCTCAAGGCGTTGCGCCGCGAGGTCTTTCTCCAGCTGCCGTATTTTGACAGCTGGCACCGGTTCCTGCCTGCGCTGGTCATCCGCGAGGGCTATGGTGTGGTGCATGTGGATGTTCTGGACCGGCATCGCCGCCACGGAACCTCCAAATATGGCATTTTCGACCGGGCCCTGATCGGCGCACTTGATCTGCTCGGTGTTTGGTGGCTTCGCCGCCGCCGCAAATCAATCCCTGAGGTTTCGGCCATCGAACCGGCCGCCGGACCCCATTGAGACCACGCCGGAGCGGATCACAGGAGCCGCAATTCAGATGAGTGCTTTGCTTGACTGGCTGCATACGGTTTTCGTGGAGCAGCTGGATGTTTGGATCATCCTGGGCTTTGTCGCCCAGTTCATGTTCTCGATGCGCTTTGTGGTGCAGTGGATTGCATCAGAGCGGGTAGGGCGGTCCATCGTGCCGGTGGCCTTCTGGTTCTTCTCCATCGGAGGCGGCACATTGCTGCTGATCTATTCGATCCAGCGTCAGGACCCGGTTTTCATCGCCGGGCAGGCTCTCGGCCTTATCATCTATGGCCGGAACTTGTGGCTGATCTTCAAAGAGAAGCGTCAGGATCCTACCATTTGAACGCAGCCCCATGGCTGACAAAAATAGAAACGGGCGGGATGGTGATCATCCCGCCCTTTCTGATTTTGCTATGGCCGGCTGTCAGGCAGCGCGGATGGTTCCAAGGAACCGGCTGAGTTCCGAGTTCAGCTGATCTGCCTGCTTGGCGAGATCGGCGGAGAAGTGCAGCACGTCCATCGAGGCCGCACTGGATTCCTGTGCCGCACGCGTCACCGTGGTGATGGCTCCAGACACTTCTGCCGTTCCGCTGGAGGCCTGCTGCACGTTGCGGGCAATTTCCTGCGTGGCGGAAGACTGCTCTTCCACTGAAGCCGCAACAGCACCGCTGATCTCGCTCATCTTGCGGATGGATTCAGCAATGGCCGTAATGGCCGAAGCCGAGTCAGTGGTAGAGAGCTGGATGGAGGTCACCTGCGAGGCGATTTCCGTGGTGGCCTTGGCTGTCTGGTCCGCGAGCTGCTTCACCTCGGCGGCAACCACTGCGAAGCCCTTGCCTGCCTCTCCCGCACGGGCCGCCTCGATGGTGGCGTTGAGTGCGAGCAGGTTGGTCTGGCTGGCGATGCCGTTGATCAACTCAACGATGTCACCAATCTTCTGGGCTGCATCCGAGAGGCTGTGAACCTTGCGGGCTGCCGTATCGGCATCTGTCACGGCCACATTCGACATGCGGTTGGACTGATCCACCTGACCGGCGATTTCACGTACGGAGGCGGTCAATTCTTCAGTTGCAGCAGCAACGGTCTGGACGTTGGCCGAGGCCTGCTCAGCGGCGGCAGCCACTGTGATGGACTGCTGCGATGTATGTTCCGCGTTGGAGGACATGGCCTGGGCGGCCTTTTCCAGGCGGTTTGCAGCGGCCATGACGTTGTGAACGATGCCGCCTACGGCGTCTTCAAACTCCTTGGCGATGCGCGCCATCATCTCTTTCTGGCGTGCTTCGGCGCTGGCCTTCTCCGCATCGGCTTCCTGCTGCAGACGTTCCTTCTGGATGCTGTTTTCCTTGAAGATCAGCGCAGCCTTCGCGACAGCGCCGATCTCATCGCGGCGGTCGGTGCCCTGAACATCGACGGAGTTGTCACCGGCTGCAAGGCGCGTCAGCGTCTGGACCATTGCGGAGATGGGACGCGCAACGCCGTACTGGCTCACATACAAGCCGATACCGATACCTGCGATGATCGCGATCACGGCCGTCACCACCATCGTGCTTGCGGCGGCGATGGCAGAACTGGATGCAGTTTCACGCTGATTCTTCATCATGTCGTTGGAGTAGGTGCTGTAGACCTTCACTGCATCGGTCACGGCCTTCTGGCCCGCAAGAGCCGCTGCCAGGGCACCATTGATGGCCTCGGCGTTGGCGGAGTCTTTCGCGGCTACATCCACCATGGCGATGATGGTCTTGAAATAGGAATCCAGCGCCTTGCGCACATCCCCAAGCTGCTGCATCTGTGCGCTGTCGGCCACTGCTTCAAGAACAGGCAGACGGCTCAGCATTTCGTTTGAACGACGGTCTGTTTCGGCGCGGAAGTCAGAGGCTTTCTCCGGCGTGAGCGCCAGCTGATATGTCATGCGGCTGATGGCAATGATATCGATGCGCAGATCCATCGCTTCGCGCGCGGCCTCTTCCGAGGCTCCGACTTCGGCGAATGACTGGCTGAGGGCGTTGATCTGAGTCCAGGCGACAGCTGCGATTCCGGTCGCGCAAAGCCCCATGAGAATGAGGACCGCCAGAATTTTCTGAACGATCGGAATATGCTTGAGTGCCATCGAGATGTCCTTTTTCTGCCGGAGCGGAAGAATTCAGCCTCTACGATAGAATGTGGTCATTACTGAAGATTTAAGTGAAGATGACAGATTGGTGACGTTGAGGAGCGTATACTAACCTTGCGTTATTTTTGGTGGCAATGATCCTTCTTGACTGCTCTGGGTTGTGATTGGCGGCGCTAAGTTCGTTGGAGCGTCTTTTGCAGCAAGAGTTGAGACAGCCGGCCCTTTGGGCAACTGTCTCCTTTTGCGGCAGCAATCGCAGTTTCAGATGCCAGAGAGTTCGCTTCGGAAGGGGGATTGGCCCCTGCGCGTGAAACCGTGATGGCGGCGACTGCCACCGCGCGGCCCAGTGCAGCCGCAAGGTCTTGATCTGAAATTGCAGCAATTGCAGCCTTGCCGAGCAGTCCTGCGTCGTCCAGCGCAGACAGGAAGCCAGCGTTGAAAGTGTCGCCGGCCCCCACTGTATCCACCACCTCGACCTTGCGTGCCGGAACGGTCACGTCGAGACAACCTGTCAGAGCCCTTGCGCCGTCCTTGCCAAGAGTGAGGATCACGATCTTTGCACCATTGGCAAGCCAGTCTCCCGCCAGTGTCTCGAAGGACGCCCCCGGTGCCAGCCAGTCCAGGTCTTCGTGAGAGACCTTGATGATGTCTGCCTGCGGAATGATGCGGGCGAGGCGCGCCCGGTATGCGGCTTCATCGGTGATGAAACCGGGGCGGATGTTGGGGTCGAGGGAAATCACACGGGCGGGGGCCTCACGTGTCAGAAGAGCTTCATAAGCCGTTCCGCAGGGCTCACCGATCAGGCTGATAGCGCCGAAATGCAGGGCACGTGTCTCTTCCGGCAGCGTTGGAAGATCTCCCGGTGTGATCAGGCGTCCGGCCGAGTTTTCATCGTAGAACGTATAGGTGGCATCGCCATTGACCAGCCGCACGAAAGCAAGTGTCGTCGGGCGTGATGAGCGTATGCACAGATCGGAAGTCACGCCTGAGGCGGCCAGATGAGCCAGAAGCTGCTCGCCGAACAGATCTGTCGAGACGCCGCAGAGGAAACCGGCGCGGTTACCGAGGCGGCCGAGGGCCAGGGCCGTGTTGAAGATGGCTCCGCCGGGTACGGGCAGAAAGGCTGTGCCCTCTGTACCAACAGTCCTCGGCAGCATGTCCATCAGTGCTTCGCCGCAACACAAGATCATCCGCGTTCCTCCCAGTGTCCGGATCAAATCAGCTCCGCACTGCTTGTGCCCCGGCTTTGTGCGGCGTGCAAGGGCTGCAGGAGGCCAGGGGAGGTCAGTCGCGTGGCTTGATGCGTCCGGGAGGACGGCGTTCTATGAGGGAAAGAACCAATGGCGCGAAAGAAATCAGCAGCACGATACGGGCGATGTGGTGGCTGGCCACATAGGCCACCTCTGCCTTCATGGCGAGGGCAATGAGGCTCATTTCGGTGAGGCCGCCAGGCGCATAGGCGAGCACAATCTGCGAGGTTGTCTGGCCTATGACAGCCCCAAAGCCCAGCGCAAACAAAAGTGTTACCAGCAACGTCATCAAGGTGGCGCCGAAGCTGAGGGAGACAGCGTGGATCACCTCGCGCCGTCCGGCCCCCAGAAACCGGCAGCCCATGATCGTGCCCATCAGCACCTGACAGGCGATCACCAGCCCCTGCGGCGGGGCACTGGTGGTGATGCCGGTCACATGGGCGGCGGCACTCAGCAGCATGGGGCCGACGAGGGTTGCAGCGGGCAGGCGCAATTTCATGGCCACAAAGGCGCCGATGACGCCGCAGGCTGTAAGGATGGCGAGATCCTGCCAGGACGGAGGGCCACCTTTTGTGATGGCCGTGCCCACGGTCTGCCCCTCGACGATGCGGAACCAGAAGGAGATGAGGCTGATGGTGACGACAATGCGGGCTGCATGCGCCAGAATGATCTTGCGCTCGTCGCCGCCCAGGTCCTTGCCGAGGCTGACCATTTCCATCAGGCCGCCCGGCATGCCGGAACAAAAGGCCGTGATGCGGTCGAAGCCGCCCACCTTCATGTAAAAGGGAACCGCCAGAACGCCGGAAATGGCGAGATAAAGCGCCAGAAGCCCGAGCGAAATGACCCAGTCTCCCAGTTGTCCTATCAGGGTTGGCGTAAAGCCGGAACCGAGCAGCACACCGATGACGGCGACAAGAGCGGGGCGTATGCGGTTCGGCGGCAGGATCGGTGCACCGAAGATCGAAGCAACCATGGTGAAGAGCATGGAGCCCAGCATCCACGGCAGCGGCATGCGGATCAGCCAGAAAAGGATGCCACCTGCCGCGCCCAGCAGAGCGCCAAAGGCGATGCGGCGCAGGAGTTCCGGGGTCAGGGCGCGAGCGTTTCCTGTGCCGGAGGCTTCCGGGCCAGATTTTTCGCTGTCTGGGTCAAGTCGGGGCAAGGGAAAACTGCGGGTCGGGGAACATCATGGTGAAGGCGCACCGCAGCCTTGTTTGAAGAAAGAAACCCTCCGGCCCCGGTGCACACCGAACTATAGGCAGCTTGTTGCCGTGAGACAACCGCAGCCTGTTCTTCATGCACCGGCCCCGCGGCCGGAGGGATCTCCTGAAGGTTGGGGTCTTCAGGAAATGTCCATGACAATTCGGCCGTCGATCTGTCCGGCACGCATCTTGTCAAAGATCGCGTTGATGTTGTCGAGCTTGTCCATGGCGTAGTGGGCCTTCACCTTGCCATCGGCGGCAAAGGCGAGGGACTCGGCAAGGTCATTGCGCGTGCCGACGATGGAGCCGCGAATGGTCTTGCGGTTGAGCACCGTGTCGAAGATCGGCAGCGGGAAGTCTCCAGGGGCAGGCCGCACAGCGCCATGGTGCCGCGCCGGGCCAGCATGCCGAAGCCTTGCGCAAAGGACTTGGTGGACACGGCGGTAACGAGCACGCCTTCCGCGCCGCCAAGCTTCTGCACTTCAGCCACTGGGTCGGTCGTCAGCGCATTGATCGTCAGATCTGCGCCAAGGCTGCTGGCGAGCTTCAGCTTGTCGTCGCTGATATCGACGGCAACCACCTTCATGCCCATGGCACGGGCATATTGCACAGCCATGTGGCCGAGCCCGCCGACTCCGACGATGACCACGGTTTCACCAGGTTTCGACTCGGTTTCCTTAAGGCCCTTGTAGACCGTGACGCCGGCGCAGAGTACGGGCGCTGCGGGAGCGAATTCGAGACCATCGGGCAGGTGGCCGACATAGTCCGGATCGGCCAGCACATATTCGGCAAAGCCACCGTTAACGCTGTAGCCGGTGTTGTGCTGGTCGTGGCACAGGGTTTCCCAGCCGCCCATGCAGTGCTTGCAATGGCCGCAGGCCGAATGCAGCCACGGCACGCCCACCCGGTCGCCTTCCTTCACGCCCTTGACGCCGGAGCCGACCTCGCAGACGAAGCCGACGCCTTCATGGCCCGGAATGAATGGTGGATTGGGCTTCACCGGCCAGTCGCCCTCGGCGGCGTGAAGGTCGGTATGGCAGACGCCGCTCGCCATCATCTTGACGACAATCTTGCCAGCCGTTGCTTCCGGCTTCAGGACTTCGCTGATGTCGAGCGGGGCGCCAAAGGCCCTTACGACGGCTGCCTTCATCTTCGCAGACATGGTGTCTCCTTCCGGCAAAAGTGCGGTGTGCCGACTGGATCGGATGCTTCAAGGCGGCGGTTCACAATGGAGAATGGCAGCGATGAGGAGGCGGCGGCCTTGCTCCAGATCAATTGGCGGTTGTTTCTTGCTCCGGACTGTGGCTTGACAGCCGGAGCGCCGCACCGAACCATGGTGCAACAGTCAGTTCTTTCAGGAGTTTTCCGCCATGAGCCTGCCGACCTTCAAATCCTGGGCCGAAACTGCCCCGAAGCTCGTCGCGGTGGCAGCCGGGCGGGCGCCTGCGGATCTCGTCATCCGGGGCGGGCGCCTCGTCAACGTGCAGAGCCGCGAAATCCTGAATGGCTGGCAGGTGGCGATCAGTGAAGGCCGCTTTGCCTATGTGGGCCCTGATGCCTCGCACTGTATCGGCGAAGGCACGAGGGTGGTTGAGGCGGAAGGGCGTTTTCTCATCCCGGGGCTGCTCGATGGCCACATGCATGTGGAAAGCGGCATGCTGACACCAGCGGAGTTCGCTGCCGCTGTCATTCCCCACGGCACCACTACGATCTTCCATGATCCGCACGAGATCGCCAATGTGCTGGGGCTGGCGGGCGTGAAGATGATGCATGACGAATCGCTGCTGCAGCCAATCAACATGTTCACGCAGATGCCCTCCTGCGCGCCGTCTGCGCCGGGGCTGGAGACGACGGGCTTCGAGATCTCCGCTGAAGATGTGGCCGAGGCCATGAGCTGGCCGGGCATCATCGGTCTAGGCGAGATGATGAACTATCCCGGTGTCATCAACGGCGATCCGCAGATGCTGGCCGAAATGGCCGCGACCATGGCCGCAGGCAAGACGGTTGGCGGCCACTATGCCAGCCCCGACCGGGGCATTCCCTTCCATGCCTATGTGGCGGGTGGTGCGGCGGACGATCACGAGGGCACGGCGGAATCCGATGCCATCGCCCGCGTGCGGCAGGGCATGCGCTCCATGATGAGGCTGGGCTCGGCCTGGTATGACGTGGAAAGCCAGATTACGGCGGTGACGCAGAAGGGGCTCGACCCGCGCAACTTTATCTTGTGCACCGATGATTGCCACTCTGGCACGCTGGTGAACGATGGCCACATGAACCGGGTGGTTCGCCATGCCATCGCCTGCGGCTGCGATCCGGTGATCGCGCTGCAGATGGCAACGATCAACACGGCTTCCCACTTCGGGCTGGAGCGGGAGCTGGGCTCCATTGCGCCGGGGCGGCGCGCGGATGTGATCCTCACATCCAGTCTCACCGATCTGCCCATTGAGGATGTTTATGCCCGGGGCGTTCTGGTCGCGCAGGGCGGGAAGCTGCTGGCGGACTGCCCGCATTACGACTGGCCGCAAAGCGCCCGTGAGACAGTGCGGCTTGGCAAGGTGCTTGAGGCAGCGGATTTCGCCATTCCCGCGCCTGCCGGGGCCAATGCGGTAAAAGCCCGCGTCATCGGCGTTGTCGAAAATCAGGCGCCCACCAAGGCGCTCACGGCGGAACTGCCCGTCTCTGGCGGGCTGGTGGAAGCCGAAGGGGAGGTTTGCCAGATTGCGCTGGTGGAGCGGCACCGCGCCACGGGCAAGGTGGTCAACGGCTTTGTCTCCGGCTTTGGCTACACGGGAGAGATGGCGATTGCCTCCACCGTTGCCCATGACAGCCATCACATGATCGTCGTTGGCACCAGCCGCGAGATGATGGCGAAGGCCGCCGACCGGCTGGGCGAAGTGGGTGGCGGTGTCACCGTCTGGAAGGACGGCGAGGAACTGGCGCTGGTGGAACTACCCATTGCCGGTCTCATGTCCGACAGCCCCGCCGTGGATGTTGCGGCCAAGGCTGCGGCGATGGTGGAAGCCATGGCCGCCTGCGGCTGCACCCTCAACAATGCCTACATGCAGCACTCGCTGCTGGCGCTGGTCGTAATCCCGGAACTGCGCATTTCCGACCTCGGTCTCGTTGATGTCATCCGTTTTGAAATGACTGATCTGATCATGGGAAATGCGCAGTAGCTACGCTTGACGGTCCCCGCACAAGGCGGGGACGGTTTGGGGGTGTTGCTGCTTCTCACGCTGCCACGTTGGCCGCTTGTGGATGGAAGCAGGCGGAGACGTGGGTGGGCTGGCCACTGGCCGGGGCAAGCTCCGGTTTCTGATTGCGGCAGACATCGGTTGCAAAGGCGCAGCGCGGAGCGAAGGAGCAGGAAACGGGCTTCGTTTCCAGCGCGGGTGGGGAGCCGGGGATGGCGTCGAGCCGCTGGCCCTTCACCACGTCATGCAGGTTGGCTGCCAGCAGGCCGCGCGTGTAGGGATGCTGCGGGTTGCGGATGATCTCGCGCGCCGGACCCATTTCCACGATATTGCCTGCATACATGACGGCGATCCGGTCCGACACTTCGATGGCAACGCCAATGTCGTGGGTGACGAAGATGACGCCCATGCCGAATTCCTTCTGCAATTCGCGCAGCAGCAGCAGGATCTGGATCTGCACGGTGGCATCAAGGGCGGTGGTCGGCTCGTCGGCCAGCAGCAGCTTGGGGCGGCAGGCGAGCGCGAGCGCGATCATGGCGCGCTGGCGCATGCCGCCGGACATCTCATGCGGATAGTTCTTCAGCCGCCGCTCGGGCGAGGGGATGCGCACACGGGTGAGCATGTCCAGCGCCACATCCATGGCTGCCAGCTTGCTCACGCCCTTGTGGCGCATCACGGTTTCGGCGATCTGGTCGCCGATGGTAAAGACCGGATCGAGCGCCAGAGCCGGCTCCTGGAACACCATGGACACCTCGCTGCCCCGGAACGCCGAGAGGGCCGGGCCCTGCAGCTTCATCACGTCGGTGCCGTTCACCCGCACGCTGCCTTCGATTTCGGTGCGGCGGGGCGGCAGCAAGCGCAGCAGCGTTTTCAGCGTCACACTTTTGCCGGAGCCGGACTCCCCAGAAGCCCTAGGGTTTCGCCCTGCTGCATACTGAGGCTGACGCCGTTGATGGCATGAACCGTGCGTTCGCCCTTGAAACGGACGGTGAGGTTGTCGAATTCCATCAGGGGGCGGCAGAGGTCATTGTGCCATTCGCTGTGCCAGTCGCTGTGCTCGTCATTCCGCGGCCTCCTTCAGGGCAAGGCTGTGGCCGGAGGCGGGCTCCAGCATGTGGCAGGCGGCCATGTGGTCTTCCGCTCCGGGAAGGGTGGCAAGCGCCGGTTTCGCCGAGGCGCAGACGCTTTCGGCAAAGCGGCAGCGGGTGTGGAAACGGCAGCCGGTAGGCGGGTTGATCGGGTTGGGCGGATCGCCTGCGAGCGGCGGTTCCATGGTGCGGTTGTCCGGGTCCATGGAGGGCATCGCAGCAAAGAGCGAGGCGGTGTAGGGGTGAGCCTGCCGCTCGTAGATGCTCTCAGCGGGGCCGATTTCCACCACCTCGCCCAGATACATCACCATCACCCGGTCGGAAATGTAGCGCACCACATTCAGATCATGAGAAATGAAGACGTAGGTGAGGCCAAGCTCTGCCTTGAGGTCGTTCAGCAGGTTAAGCACCTGCGCTTCCACGGATTTGTCGAGGGCGGAGACAGCCTCATCCAGGATGACGAGGCGCGGTGCCATGGCGAGCGCACGAGCGATGTTGATGCGCTGGCGCTGCCCGCCGGACAGTTCGTGCGGATAGCGGTGAGCAAAGCGGGCTGGATCAAGGCCTACCTTCTCCATAAGCCGGCGGGCACGGCCCTCCGGGTCGTCCATGCCATGCAGCTTCGGGCCGAAGGCGATGGAGTCGAGAATGGTGAGGCGCGGGTTGAGTGAGGCGTAGCTGTCCTGAAACACCATCTGCACGCCGCGCCGCAGGTCCTTCAGCGCCAGTTCCGCGCCCAGCGCCTCGCCGTCGAAGATGATCTGCCCGGCATCATGCGGGATGAGGCCGATCAAGAGGCGTGCTGTGGTGGACTTGCCACAGCCGGATTCACCGACGATGCCAAGCGTCTCCCTTTTTCACATGGAATGAAACATCGTCCACCGCATGCACGGTGCCGGTCCGCCGGTTGAGAAGGCCGGAGCGGATGGGGAAGTGTTTGGTAAGGTTCTGCGCCATCAGCAGAGGCTGCGCCGGACCGCCGCGATCTTCGGTTTGTGCAACTGCGTCTGCGTTCAAGGCTTTGGTGGCTGTCATTGGCTTGCTCCTCAATCCTTGACGTTCATGGCGCTGCGCAGACCGTCGCTGAGCAGGTTGAGGCACAGGGAGGTGGCGAAGATCATCAGGCCGGGCAGTGCAGCGACGTAAGGGTTTACGTAGATCGCCGTGCGCAGCGTGTTGAGCATCAGGCCCCATTCCGGCTCGGGCGGGCGCACGCCGATGCCGAGGAAGGAGAGGCCTGCGGCGAGGATCATGCACACGCTGGTGAGACTGGTGGCATAGACAAAGATTGGGCCGATGACGTTGCTGATCACATGGGCGCGGATGATGGTCAGCGCCCCGCCGCCACTCGCTCTTGCCGCATCGATATAGTCGAGCGAGCGCACGCTTGCTGTTGCGCTTTCGGCAACGCGGGCGATGGGCGGGATGAAGACGATGGTGAGCGACACCAGACTGTTGACGATGCCGGCGCCCAGCGCGCTGGAAATGGCGATGGCGAGAAGCACGGACGGAAAGGCGAAGAAGATGTCGACGGTGCGCATGATCACCGTGTTGAGCCAGCCGCCCGCATAGCCCGCAATGATGCCTAATGCTGAGCCGATGAAGAAGGCGAAGACGACCGGCATCAGTCCGACAAAGAGTGTAAGACGCCCGCCGTAGATAAGCCGGGCGAGCATGTCGCGGCCCTGTTCGTCGGTGCCCAGTGGATGGCCGTCGAAGCCTATGGGTTTCAGGCGGCGGATCATGCTGGCCTTGTAAGGATCGGCGAGGCCCAGATAAGGGGCAAAGATGGCAGCAAAAACGAGCGCCGCCAGAATGATGAGGCAGATCACGGCCAGCCGGTCGCGCAGGAAACGGCGCGTGACGCCGGACCAGTAGCCGGGGGCGGATTGCACCACGGGGGCGGTGATCGTAGCGGGGCTTGTAACGCTCATGGCTCAGGCCCTCTTGATGCGCGGGTCGATGGCGGCCTGTGCCACATCGACGAGGAGGTTCATGGTGACGAAGAACATGGCGAGCACCAGGATCGTGCCCTGCAGGAGCGG
Organism: Pannonibacter phragmitetus; assembly: GCF_050510895.1. Lineage (GTDB taxonomy): Bacteria > Pseudomonadota > Alphaproteobacteria > Rhizobiales > Stappiaceae > Pannonibacter > Pannonibacter phragmitetus_B. The sequence goes on from NZ_JBNINT010000001.1 coordinate 1,669,898, forward strand.
CAGATCACGCTGGAAGATTGCGTTGGACAGGAGGAAACCAGAGCCGGGCCAGTTGAACACAGTCTCGATCAGGATCGAGCCGCCCAGCAGATAGCCGAGTTGCAGGCCCATGACTGACAGGGCGGTGGGAGCGGCATTCCACAGTACGTGGCGCAGCACCTCGCGGTGGCGCATGCCCTTGGCGTAGAGCGCTTGCACGAAATCCATCGTCAGAATGTCACCCACCAGCGCACGCACCGTGCGGGCCACCAGCCCGATGGGCACGACAGAGAGGGTGACGGATGGCAGGATCAGATACTTGAAGTGCTCGAAGTCCCAGACCCACTCGCCAGAGCCGCCGGGCCCTGCGCCCATGGCTGGAAGCCAGCCAAGCTGAACCGAGAAGATGATCACCAGCACGATGCCGAGCCAGTAGTTCGGCACGGAGACGCCTGTGATGGCGGCCCCCGTCACCAGCCGGTCAAAGACAGTGCCACGCCAGTATCCAGCAAGAAAACCAAGCGTCATGCCAATCGGGAAGGCGATGAGGCTTGCCATCAGCGCGAGCAGCAACGAGTTCTGGACCGCGCCGAATACTTCCTCAGCCACCGGACGGCCCGTGGCGATGGACTTGCCGAGGTCGCCGGTCACGACCTTACCGACCCAGATGGCGTATTGAACGGGCAAGGGCTTGTCGAGCCCGTAGGCCGAGCGCATGGCTGTCTGTTCTTCCTGTGTCGCGTCAACAGGCATGATGGCCGTCAGCGGATCGCCGGGGGCGATATGCACGAGCAGGAAGCAGATCAGGCTGACGCCGATGGCAACCGGCAGCACATAGATCAGACGGCGCAGAAGATAGATGAACATGGGCGGTGGCCGCTCTTCTCTGGAAACCGGTGTCTTTTGCGCCCCGGCTCTTGCGGCCGGGATCGTGGGGTATGCTCGGGAGGGACTGCCCGGCGGAGAAAGCCCCGCCGGGCAGAGAGCCTTATTCCATCGTGATGGAGGAGAAGTTCAGGTACCAGTTCTGCGGCTGCACGAAGCCCTTCACCTTGCCCGTCATGGCGCGCGGGGCAACATCGTGCGTGACCATCAGGAACAGCGCGTCATTGACGAACTTCTCGTGGGTCTTGCGGATCACCTCATCTTGCTTCTCCGGGTCGAAGGTGGTCTTGATCTGCTTGAACAGGTCTTCCATCTCCGGATCGCAGTAGTGGCCCCAGTTGGTGCCGTTCGGCGCCACAAGGTCGCAGCTCAGGTGCCGCAGGAAGCCAGTGAACGGGTCCTGAATGAAGTAGGTGAAGTTGATCGACTGGGAGCCCTCGACGCTCGGGTCCTTGGCACCGGCGCGCCACAGGTTGATCATCTGGTTCCATTCCACCACCATGAACTCCACCTCGATGCCCACTTCCGCAAGGCTCTGCTGGATGTACTCATTCATGGGCAGCGGCAGCATCTGGCCGGAACCGGATGGCGAGATCAGAGCCTTCACCTTCAGCGGCTTGTCCGGGCCGTAGCCGGCTTCCGCCAGCAGGCGCTTGGCCTCTTCCGGGTCATACTTCACGTCAAAAGTGGGTTTGCCGAACCACTGGTTGGAAGGCGGCACGAAGCCCTTGGCCGGGATCATCAACCCGCCCAGAAGTTCGGACAGGCCTTCACGGTCGATGGCAAGGTTTGCTGCCTTGCGGACATTGATGTCATTCCACGGCGAGCCTTCCACGCGCGAGAGGTGCCAGGTCCAGTTGTGCGGATAGGCGTTGGATGTAATGGTCATGCCCTGCGCCTTGATGGCCGGGATCGTGTCCGGGGCAGGAGCCTCGATCCAGTCCACCTGACCGGAGAGCAGCGCTGCGGTGCGGGCATTGGGCTCAGGCAGGGGCAGAAGGACCATCTTGTCGAGCTTCGGGATGCGCGCTTCATCCCAGTAGCCGCTGTTGGGAACGAGTTCTGCACGTTCACGCGGGACGAAGCTTGCGAGCTTCCACGGTCCGGTGCCCGACGGTGCCTTGGCAACCTCTTCCCAGTTCTTGCCCTTGGCTTCCCAGTTTGCCTTGGAGCTCATGAAGATCCAGGCGAGCTGGTAGGGCAGCGTGGCATCCGGCGCCTTGGTCACGACTTCCAGAGTGAAATCATCAACGGCGCGATAGGTGGCGACTGCCGGAATGCGCGACTTGCCCTGCGCGGCCTGGCGCGGGTCATACTGTTCGGCATCCGTCTTCAGCAGCTTGTCGAGGTTCCAAACCACGTCATGGGCAGTGAAGTCCGAGCCATCGTGGAACTTGACGCCCTGACGGATCTTGAAGGTCCACTTGGTGGTGTCGGCCGGATCAACGCTCCATTCGGTGGCAAGGCCCGGCGTCAGGCCCGACGGCTTGTCTGCGCTCGACAGGTCCCACTCGACCAGCGAGTCATAAACCGTGTAGCCGATGAAGCGCATGCCTTCGCCGCCCTGATCGACCTGTCCTGTGGTGAGAGGAATATCGGATGCCGTCATGCCGATGCGCAGCGTTCCTGCTGCCAAAGCATGCATTGACGTGCCGGCAAGGGCGGCAAGCGAAAGGGCCGCAAGTGCTGCGCTTCGGAATGTCTTCAACGCCATCAATGTCATCCTTCTCTGAGAGGTTTGATATGTTTTTTGTCGAATGACTTTTAAGAACTTGCCATTCTGGAAATGTTCGAAAGTCATTTCATTTTTTGACTTGAAGGTCAGGTTTTCGTGCGTTACCAAATCCTTCTGGTCTGACCAGATGAGCGTAGGAACAGCGCATTTTTGATGCAAGGCGAAGATTTAGGCAGATATGATCAGTCTTTCACCACATGACGCAGACGGCACGCTGGCGCTGCCGGAGGATGACGTCTCCGCCTCCGTTCCGGCGCGTGTCGCCCGGGCGATACAGGCGATGATTGCGGAGGAGGGGCTGGAAGAGGGCGATGCCCTGCCATCCCAGCGCGATCTGGCTGGCATTCTGGGGGCGTCCCGGCCTTCGGTGCGCGAGGCGATTTCCATGCTCGAAGCGCTGGGGCTGGTTCGTGTCGAACAGCGGCGCGGTTTGTTTGTCGCCGCGGCTTCCGGCCTTCAGCCGGCGGATCTTTGGGCGCACGGCACCGGCTACACGCTTGAGGAAACCTATCAATTCCGCATGGCGATGGAGCCGCAGGTGCTGCGTTTAGCCATGCCTGCCCTGACCGGAGATCTGAAATGGCGGCTGTGGCGCTCTGTCGAGGCGTTGATGGCAGCTGCCCGCACGGGCCGCAGTGTCGAAGCTGCTGAGCAGGACACCCTGTTCCACGATCTCATCGTTGAGGCCTGCGGTAACCGCATCTTCCAGTCCATGCACCGCATGATGGCACGGGAGTTCCAGAGCAGCCAGTGGGTGCCCATGGTGCGGATGGAAAGCATGGTAGAGACGGCAGCAGAGCATCTCGCCATTATGGATGCGGTGGACCGGCTGGACGCGGATGCCGCCTGCCGCGCCATGGCTGCTCATATTCAGGGCGCGGCGCGGCGTGCCGGAATAGACCTGACTTCGTGAGAAGGATGATTTCATGATCAATGATACAGCCGAAGCTTTTGTCGAGGTTCTGGATGCTCCTCTGGTAACAGCCCAAGGCGTGCTCAGCGGGCTGACTTTTGCCGCCAAGGATAATTACGCCTTCGCGGGCCGTATTGCGGGCAATGGCAGCCCGGCCTGGAAGGCCAGCCACGCGCCGGACATGGTGACGGCACCATCGCTGCAAACGGTGCTGGATGCGGGGGAGCACTGGCAGGCTTCACGAAGATGGATGAGCTTGCCTACAGTATGATCGGCAGCAATGCCCACACGGGCACGCCGCTGAACAGCGCCGCTCCGCTGCGGGTGCCGGGCGGATCGTCATCCGGATCGGCCTCTGCGGTGGCCGCAGGCCTCGTGGATTTCGCGCTTGGCAGCGATACGGGCGGCTCGGTGCGCATTCCCGCATCCTTCTGCGGGCTCTACGGCCTGCGCCCCGGCCATGGCCGCGTTGATGGGACGGGGCTGAAGCCGCTTGCACCCAGCTTTGATGTGCCGGGCTGGTTCGCCCGTGACCTTGATCTGATGCTACGGATCAGCGCCGTCTTCGGCATTGAGGCAGATAATACACCGGCCCCTGCGCGGCTATGGATGCCGGACACCATTTGGGCCACGCTGGATCCTGCAATGCGCAGCGCTCTTGCGCCGGGTATTTCCCGGGCTGAAAGCTTGCTGGGGCCAGCTCTTACACATGCCATCCCGCTTTACGGCGAGATCGACTGGTTCGAGACATTCCGCCTGCATCAGGCCTATGAGGCTTGGGGCGCGCTGGGGGCATGGATTGAGGAGGAGCAGCCGGAATTCGGTCCCGGTGTCGGCGAGCGGTTGGCGGCGGCCAAAGCCGTTTCGGAAGAAACGTTTGTCAAGGTTGCCCGTGACCGTTCTGCCATCCGCGCTGCCATGGATGAGGCGCTTTCCGGCGGTGTGATCCTGCTTCTTCCAACTGCACCCGGCCCAGCGCCCTTGCGTGATGCCAGCCAGGCGGATCTGGAGCTTTACCGCCGGGCCACCATGCCCATCACCTGCATTGCCGGCCTCAGCGGCCTGCCGGAGCTGACGCTTCCCGGTGCCAGAGTGGACGGCGCACCCGTTGGTTTGTCGCTGGTGGCGGCAAGGGGCGGGGAGGAGATGATCCTGGATTTCGCCCGCCGCATGTCAGCCGCGTGAGGTCGCAGAAATGAAGCCGCGCGTGGCGCTGATCAACCCAAATACCACTGTGGCGACGACGCTTGCCATGGTGCGGCTTGCGGCAGAGGCGGTGCCGGAGGTCGAATTTCTGCCAGTGACCGTCGCCAAAGGGCCACCGGTGATCACGGAGCCAAAGGCTCTGGCTGAAGCAGCAGGGCATGTGGCGGCGCTGGCGGAGCATCTGCCGGAGGGGATTTCCGGCGTCATCACGGCTGCTTTCGGCGACCCTGGGCTGGACGCCTTGCGTGCCGTTCTTCCGGTTCCTGTCACCGGCATCGCCGAAGCGGGCATGCTGGCAGCAGCTGAGGGCGGGCGGCGGTTCTGCGTGGTGACGACGACACCGGATCTGGCTGTCCCGATCAAGGCACGGGCCGCGGTCTATGGTCTTGGTGACAGCCTCACCTCCGTGCGGTTGACGGCGGGCGATGTGCATCAGGTGATGGCAGACCCGGAACGTCTGGAAGCGGCTCTGGCAGAGGCCATCCGCCTCGCCATTGCGGAAGATGCAGCCGAGGCGATTGTCATTGGCGGCGGGCCGCTGGCCGTTGCTGCGCGTGCTTTGGCGGGGCATTTTTCCGTGCCCATCATCGAGCCCGTGCCGGAAGCGGCGCGCCGGATCGCAAGACTGATCCGGCGCGGAAATATTTAAGTCAGACCGTGATGATGGCCTTGATCAGCGTGCCACGGTCTTCTGCCCAGAGCGGCAGGTTGGTCACGGCGTCCTCGAAGCTTGTCTCGTGGGTTGCCAGGGTATCCACCGGAACCTCGCTGCTGCGGATCTTGGCAATCACGTGCTCGAAGTCTTCTTTCAGCGCGTTCCGGCTGGCGAAAAGCGTCGTCTCGCGCTTGTGGAACTCGGGATCGGCAAAGACCAGATCGCCCTTGACCACGGACAGCAGCACATAGGCGCCGCCATGGGCGACATGGGAGAGCCCTGCGTTCATGGCCTTGATGTTGCCGGTGGCATCGAACACCACGTCATAGGCACCCGGCGTTTCCTGTCCCACCAGTTCGTAGCGGGCAGAGGGCAGGGCCTTGCGGGCGAGATCCAGCCGCGACTGTGACGTGTCGCGCAGGGTCACGTCTGCGCCTTCAATGGCTGCAAAGATCGCAGCGCCAAGGCCGATGGGGCCTGCGCCAACGATCAGCGCGCTCATGCCGCGCTTCACGCTGCCCCGGCGCACGCCATGGGCACCGATCGCCAGAAACTCGACCATGGCCGCAGCCTTGGGCGAGAGCCCTTCCGCCGGGTAGAGGTTGCCCTCGGGAACCACGATTTCCTCGCACATACCGCCATCCGTGTGGACGCCAAGCACGGCGATGGCCTCGCAGCAGTTGGGCTTGCCGATCGTGCAGGCATGGCACTTGCCGCAGGTGATGTAGGGGTTCACCACGACGAGATCGCCCTTGGCAATCCGGCCATCAGAGGAGGCTTCCTCTGCCGTGCCGGAAAGCTCGTGGCCCATGACGCGCGGATAGGCGAGGAAAGGCTGATGGCCGCCGTAGATGTGGTAATCCGTGCCGCAGATGCCGATGTGGCCGATCTTCACCCGCACGTGGCCGGGCTTTGCCTCGGGCCTCGGACGCTGGGTCTGTTCGAACTTGCCTGGCTCGGCACATACGAGGGTCTTCATCATGGACATGGACGGATTCCGGTTTTCTTGAACTCTGCGCTTGCATCGCGTACGGTTTTTTATTGAAAAAGATCCGTTTCCGTCAAACTGAATCCGGTTGATCCCGGTTGAAAACAACAGGCTTCGCATGGCGCGCAACCGCAACCTATTCAAACTGCATGTGAATCTCATGCTGGAGCGCTTGCAGCAGATGGCGCCCGGCGCAAGGCTTGGTTCGGAGGCAGAGCTGGCAGAGGTGCTCACCGTGAGCCGGACCACTGTTCGCGCGGTTCTGGCGCATCTGGCCGAAGCCGGGATTCTCGACTGGGACGGGCGCGAGAAGACGCTGCGCCGTCTGCCGGAACCTGCCGACTGGTTCGAGGAATCGGAAACCCTCTCCCATCAGGCCCATGTGGAGACCCAATTTCTGGATTGGGTGCTTCGCGGCGATCCGCGCCCCAACACGGTGCTGAGTGAGGCGGGGCTCGCCCGCCGGTTCGGGGTGAATGTGGCATCCGTGCGCGAGTTCCTGATCCGTTTCGAGCCCTTTGGACTGATTGAGAAGCAGCCGAACCGTCATTGGGTGCTGAAGGGCTTCACCCGCAGCTTTGCCGAAGAAATGTTCACCGTGCGCGAGATGTTCGAGCGCAGAGCGTTGACCGGTATGATGAAAGTTTGCGGACCGGGCGGGGAGCGGGCAGGCGAATTACAGGAGCTCGCGCTGGCTCATGAGGCTTTGGCTGCTGGGCCCGATGAGGGGCTGGATGCCTTTCCACAGCTTGATGCGCGGTTTCATCAGCTGCTTTGCGCCTCTTCCGGCAACCGGTTCATCATCGATTTCAGCCGCACGATCTCGATCATCGTGCACTTCCACTACCGCTGGAACAAGCGTGACGAACGGCACCGCAACCGCGCTGCAATCTCTGAGCATCGAGCCATTATCGAAGCGGTTCAGGCCGGCGATGCAGAGCGCGCGCAGACTGCGCTTGATATCCATCTGGCTACCGCCCGGCGTACGCTGATGGCCTCGGTTATCTGGCCGGAAGACGGCACCACTATGTGAAGGCCTGGCCGAGAATCTGCAACCGGCTTGTCTGACAAGGCTTGACAACCGGATCGCCCCGGTGAATCCATAGCGCCGAGTTTGGTCCAACCATAGGACCAAAAGCCAGCGGAGGGGAGGCCATGGCAGGACTTTCAGCAGTCGAGGACATTCGCGAGGTTTTACGGCGGGAGATCGTGGAGCGCATGCAGGTCGGGGATCTGCTGCCGAACGAGCGGGATCTGGCAGAGCGTTTCGGGGTAGCGCGCAACACGGTGCGCGAGACCATGATCCACCTCGAAGCCTTTGGCCTCATCGAGAAGACACGGCGCGGCGCCAAGGTGCGCAAGCCGGACTTCGATCCGATCTTTTCCGTCTTCGCCCAGCATTTCGACAACTCCGCCAAGACTCTGGAAGACGTCCTCAACTTCCGCCGCATCGTGGAGACCGGGGCGGCGCCTCTGGCCGCGATTGGCGTGACCGAAAGTCATCTCGACCAGATGACCGAGGCCAACGAGCGCATGCGCCAGGCCTTGACCGTGTCGGAAGCGGCCGGGCACGACTATGACTTTCACATGGCCATGGTCGAGGCGACCGGAAACACGGTGTTGATCCGCATGTACCGGGTGCTGTCGGTGCCGCTGCGCTTCTACATGGAGGTGGGAAAGTCCCGTTCCGCACAGACGGTCGAGTCCCATGCGCAGCATCAGGCCATCATCGCCAAGCTGCGCGACCGGGATGCCGCAGGGCTCATGGACAGTCTCAACACTCATTTCGACTATTCGGGTGCCGTCTTCGCGGCCCTCGCAAAACAGACGGGTGATCCCGTCTGACTTTATCCCTAGTGGAGGATTTGTAATGAAATTGAAATCGCTCGCGCTGGCCGCGCTCATGGGCGTGGCGGCCGTCCTGCCGGTTGCCGCTCAGGAAGTGGTCGTCAAGGTTGCCTATGAGAACAATCCGGGTGAGCCGGTCGACAAGGTGATGCATCGCTGGGCCGACCTTGTGAAGGAAGCTTCCGGCGGCAAGGTGGCTCTGGAGCTGTTCCCGTCTTCGCAGCTGGGCGCGAAGAAGGACGTGATCGAGCAGGCCATGCTGGGTGTGAACGTGGTGACCATCGCCGACGCCGGCTTCCTCACCGACTTCGATCCGGATCTGGGCATCCTGTTCGGACCATATCTCGCCGACAATCCGCAGCAGTTGCTGAAGATCTACGAGAGCGACTGGTTCAAGCAGAAGGATCAGGAGCTGCGCGCCAAGGGCATTCACATCGTCATCCCGAACTACCTCTATGGCACGCGCCAGCTGCTGGCGACCAGGAAGGTTGAAAAGCCGGAAGACATGAAGGGCCTGAAGATCCGCGTCCCGAACAACCCGATGCAGATCAAGGCCATCGAGCTGATGGGCGCGACCCCGACGCCGATGCCGCTGGGCGAAGTCTATCCGGCGCTGACACAGGGCGTGATCGACGGCGTTGAGAACCCGCTGCCGGTGCTCTACGGCCAGAAGCTCTATGAGCCGGCCAAGGAACTTTCGATGATCGGCTATCTCACCAATACCTCTCTTTGGCTGGGCGGTGAAGAGTTCTTCTCGACCCTCGACCCGCAGGTCCTCGAACTGCTGCACAAGACCGGCTTTGAGGCTGGCCTCTACAGCCAGGAAATCGCGGCTCAGGAAGAAGAGCGCATTCTCTCCGAGATGAAGGCTGCGGGCGTGAACGTTACTCAGCCGGACGTGGCAGCCTTCCGCGAGAAGACCTTGCCCTTCTACACCCAGTTCCCGGAGTGGACGCCGGGCCTCTATGAGAAGATCCAGGCAGAACTCGCCAAGTGATCGTCGTGACCGGCCGCTTTCCGGAGCGGCCGGTCCTCCCTCTTCGCGGAGACTGTCATGTCCCTCATTTTCCGTCTCACTTCCGCCTTCGGAGCGGTTTGCGTCGGCATCCTCGTTCTGATGACCGCTGTTGCCGTTCTCGCCCGCTACATATTTGGCGTGCCCTTTGCCTGGACCGAGGAAGTCTCGGGCATTCTGATGATCTGGATCGTCATGGTTGGCGCGATTTCCTGCGAGGCGAACCGGCAGCACCTGACCATTGATCTTCTGGAAAATGCGATGAAGGGGCTGCCGCGCCGCCTGATGGTTTTCGTTGTCAATCTGGCCTCCGTGGGCCTGCTGGCCTTCATGTCCTGGCAGGGCTGGGCACTGGCCAAGGCGACGGCTTTCAAGAAGACGCAGATCCTCGGCGTTTCCTGGTTCTGGCTGGATCTGGCCATCGTCATCGGCGCTGGAGGCACTGCTCTCGTCATGGTCTGGCGCCTTTACCGGCCGGATGCTGCGGCAAACGCACCGGCTGCGCCCGAGCACAAGGCTTGATCTTCCGCCTTCACATTCCTTCCTGACGGCCACGTATTCGCGTTCAGAAAGACGTCCATGACCTGGTTCATCATCATTGCTCTCATGTTCGCGCTGTTTGCCCTGAACATGCGCATCTATCTCGCCATGTTCGCGGCTGTGGTCGCCTATTTCGTGTTCTTCTCCACGGTGCCTCTTCAGATCTCCGTGCAGCGGATCATCGCGCCGACGCAAAACCCCTCGCTGCTGGCAATTCCCTTCTTCGTGCTGCTCGGAACGCTTCTGGGCACCACCGGCATTGCCGGGCGGTTGATGAAGCTGGCGGATCTGATGGTCGGGCGCCTGACTGGTGGCCTCGGCCACACCAATGTCATGCTCTCCACGCTGATGGGCGGCATCTCAGCCTCGAACCTTGCTGATGCCGCCATGATGTGCCGCATTCTTGTGCCGGAGATGCGCAAGCAGGGCTACAGTGCCGGTGCTGCGGCTGCCATCACAGCTTGCGGCTCGCTGATCACCCCGATCATTCCGCCCGGCATCGCGCTGATCATTTATGCACTGGTGGCTGATGTCTCGATTGGCTCCATGTTCACGGCCGGGATCATTCCGGGCATTCTCTGCGCCGCCTTGCTGATCATGGCCGTCTGGATCAACGCCCGCAGCAAGGGGCTGAAGCCTTCGCGCGAAAGCTGGCCCACTGCCGCCGAGACGAAGACAACCCTGATCGGAGCCTGGCCCGCCATCTTCCTCGTGCTGGTGATCGTTGGCGGCATCCGCCTGTCGATCTTCACGCCGACGGAAGCTGGCGCCGTGGCAACCATTTTCACGCTCGCCATCGGCTTCCTGATCTACCGCGAAATGAAGCTCTCGGATGTGGGGCAGGCCTTTGCCGAAACGGGCCGCCAGACGGCCTCGATCCTGCTGGTCATCATGACATCATCTGCTCTTGCCTGGATTTTCTCCGTGGAGCGGGCCGGTGTTGCCATGGCCGAAATCATCACCAGCATGACGACGGACCCCTGGGCCTTCCTGATTGCCGTCAACGTGCTGCTGCTCATCCTCGGCATGTTTGTGGAGGGCACGGCGCTGATGATCATCCTCGTGCCGCTGCTCAAGCCCGTCGTGCTTCAGCTCGGCATTGATCCGGTGCATTTCGGCATTGTCATGATCCTCAACCTCTCCATCGGCACCCTGACGCCGCCGGTCGGAACTGTTCTGCTGATGGTATGCAATCTGACAGGCGCCAAACTGGTTGATTTCATGCGCGACGGCTGGATCTTCCTGGCTACGCTTCTGGTGGCGCTGCTTCTCGTCACCTTCGTTCCGGCCTTCTCGCTGGCACTAATCTGAAGCGCCCGAATGAAAACAAGAGCCGCCTGCGGTGACCCCGCAGGCGGCTCTTGTCGTTTCAGGAATGCAATGTGATCAAATGTCAGGTCTTGCCGCCGTCGAGACGGTTGAGGTCGTGGAGATCATCCCCGTCGGTCCAGCTGTCATCCGGTTCCGCCTCGTAGACCAGCTCGGCTTCGGAGCCTTCATCTGAGGAGACCTGCGGCTCATCCGCATCCGTCGATGTGCCCGTACTGCTATCAGCCGTCTCTTCCGCAGCCGGGTCATCCGGCTGCTTCTCACCGTCCGAAAGCACGGGCGCCCCGCTGCCGGATTGAGCTGCATCGGCCGCGATCTGGTCCGTTTCGTCTGCCGTGGCTTTCGTCTCAGCCGCAGGCCGGGGTTCGGGGCCGAACTCAAGTTCAAGCTCCGGTTCGCAGTCCGCTGAAGATCCTGCCTGAGTTACAGGGGAGGGCAGTTCAGCCTCTTCCCCAGCTGCAGGATCTGAACGCGGGCTTTCCTGCCCGCCGCTGCCGGTCTCCAATGTCGCATTGTCCGCCGCTGCCGCGTCATCGGCGGACGGGATCACCGCGGATGCTTCGTCCGTATCGTCCGCGCTAACCGCAAGGTTGGTTCCGGTGCCATCTTTGCCGGCAAAATCCTCTTCCGCTGCAAGTTTATTTTCTGGCTCATCACTTTCGTGAGCTGGCAAAGGATCAATATCAGGTTCCGCGCTTGCTGCCATGACAGCGCCTTTTGCCATCGCCTTGGTGGCAGCTGCGCGGGCCATGGCGGCGGCCTTGTCAGCCTCTGCGGCAGCGGTCAGTGCGGCCATGGCGGCTGTCTTGCTGGCCTTTGCCGCGTGGAGAGCTTCCTCGCTGGCCACCCAGTCGACCGACGGCATGTCCACCTTGCGGTGGGTTTCGATGACATGGCGCACCCAGTCGGGTGCCTGCCTTCCATTGGCGACGCTGGTCAGCACCTCACGGGCTGCCTGCCGCTCGCCCAGCGCCGCTAGGGCCGCGCCCACGGCATTGCCTGCCTCTCGGAAATCGGGGGCGTCGGTCCAGGCATCATCTGCCTGCCGAAGGGCCATCTTGATGTCACCGGCACGGCGGGCCAGAGAGCTGAGCTTGACCCGTGCGGCATGATGCTGCGCATCCCGGCCAAGGGCTGCCTCATAGGCACGCCTTGCTCCGACCAGCTCACCCTGCGCAGACATGACGTCGCCCAGAACGACAAGAGCTTCCACCGGGCCTGCGCCGCCCATTGCGGCGCGCTCGGCAAGTTCCCGCGCTTCATCAAACCGGTTGCGCTTCAGCAGCAGATTGGCAAGCCCAAGCAGCGCAGGCTGATAATCGGGATCAAACCGCAGGGCATGGCGGTAGTTGGCGATGGCAGCACCAGGGCGCGCATCCTGCGAGCCGGTTTCGGCCAGCAGTGACAGCGCAGCCGCGCTGTCCGGCAGAACTTCGACCAGCTTGGCCGCATGAATGGCCGCTTCGTCATAGGCATCGCGCCGCAAAAGCAGCGTGGCAAGGCCGTAAAGTGCGTTCTGATCCTTCGGGTCGGTTTCCAGTACCGTGCGGAAAGAGGCTTCGGCATTGACGAGATCGCCGGTCATCAGCTGGCAGTTACCCAAGCTCGCCCGTGCCCGCGTGTTTGCCGGTTCGGCAAATACGATCTTGCGCAGGTGAGTGGCGGCTTCTTCGAACTGGCCCTCACGCAACAGGCGCCGCGCCAGCCGGTGAGCGCTCTCTATGCTGCTGGCGCTGATCGGGCCAAGGCCAGCTGCGTCGGCTTGCGCACTTGAGGATGATGAGTTTGCAGACACAGGTTCCCGTCCGCCGGCTCCGCCGCCGGTGGCTGTTGCTTCCTTCAGCCGGGTGTCCTCCGCATCCGTCATGTCAGACGACCATTTCCGGAGCCCTGAGCGGCATTGCCGCCATTTGGCCCCTGTTTGCGTGCCATTCCTGTTTCTGCCCCTGACCCCCATGCGTTCCGCATCAGAATCAAAGAGCATGAGCTGCGCATAGTCTAAGCACTCACTCTGAGGCGGTCAAAAGGCGGATCGGGGTCAGGACAGGCCTTTTCCTTCGCATTTTGGGACTTTGGAGGCCTGCCTGTCCGCCCGCTGTCGCGCCACGACGCGGCTTTCGGCTGTGCATCCGGCGAGTGGCTGCCGCCGCCCGCGTGAAATGCGGTACTCGCAAATTCTGTGGAGGAGATTGGGTGGTCTGGCTGCAAAGCCTTTTCAGATGAACTGAAATTGTTTTAAGCGGGCGGCCTGCAAGCTTGGGAAGCGCCTTTTAGGGTCTTCTGTGGCTGCGCCATCGGCCGCTGGACGGATCTTCAAAAGGACCTGCGGCCTGCGCCGGAAGGGCATGGAACATGAAACAGTCAGGCGGCAAAGAGCCCAGAGCCAAATCCGCAGCCAAGCCGGCGGCGGCGCAGGCTGGCGGTCAGGTCAGTCTTTTCGACACGGTGCCGGAGACGGGCCTCGACAATTTTCTGCCGCTGAAGATCATTTCTGCCGCTCGTCTCGTGGAACGCCGCCTCGTCAAGGCGCTGCAGACCCAGCATGCATTGGCCCTGGCCGAATGGCTTGTTCTGGCTGCGCTGATCGAGGCGGGTGAAGGTTCGGTGCGTGATCTTGGTGCGAAGACCGGGCTCGATGCGGTGGCCATCAGCCGCGCTGCCATGCGCCTCACTGACCGCAAGTTCCTGAAGAAGAGCGAAAACCGGCAGGACCGCCGCCTCGTGGTGCTGAAGCCCACCAAGGCGGGCCGTGACCTTGCAGATGAAATAAACGCCCGTCTGGTGCCGCTGGAGGCTGAGATCATGAAGGGGCTTGGCACGCCGGACCGCATCCGGCTTGCCAGCCTTCTGGGGGCTCTCCAGACAAAGGAAAACGCCTGACGCCGGACTTCTCGCTGCTGCCATATCAAAGGGCGTGACAGGGCCGGCGGCTGCCCTTCACAAAAGCTTTGCAAGGCACAAGATTCCGGTTCAAATCCACCCTCTGACCCGCTAGAAGCTGCTCATGACCCAGCACGATCGTCTTCTCATCATCGACTTCGGCTCCCAGGTGACGCAGCTCATCGCCCGGCGTCTGCGCGAGCTGAATGTCTATTGCGAAATCCATCCCTATCAGAACGTCACGGATGACTTTCTGGCGGCTTTCAAGCCGAAGGCGGTGATCTTCTCCGGCGGACCGGATTCGGTCACTCGCGAGGGTTCGCCCCGGCCGCCGAAAACGGTCTACACCCTCGGTGTGCCGATCCTTGGAATCTGCTATGGCCAGCAGGTGATGATGCAGGATCTGGGCGGCCAGGTGGATGGCGGCAAGATTTCTGGTGGTGGCGGTACGGCAGAATTCGGCCGCGCCTATGTGACCCCGTCCGATCAGAGCGATGCCTTCATCTCTGGATGGTTTGCGGAAGGACGCGAGCAGGTGTGGATGAGCCACGGCGACCACGTCAGCCGCATTGCTCCGGGTTTCCAGGTCTACGGCACCTCGCCCAACGCACCTTTTGCGATCACCGCCGATCCGGAGCGGCATTTCTATGCGGTGCAGTTCCATCCGGAAGTGCATCACACGCCGAACGGCCGGACGCTTTACGAGAATTTCGTAAGCCTTGCCGGGTTCAAGGGCGACTGGACCATGGGTGCGTACCGCGCCGAGGCCATTGCCAAGATCCGTGCACAGGTGGGTGACAAGAAGGTCATTTGCGGCCTTTCCGGCGGCGTTGACAGCTCGGTGGCAGCCGTTCTCATTCATGAGGCGATTGGCGACCAGCTCACCTGCGTCTTCGTTGACCACGGCCTGCTGCGGCAGGGCGAGGCCGAAGAAGTCGTCACCATGTTCCGCGACAATTACAACATCCCGCTTATCCACGCAGATGAGCAGGAGCTGTTCCTTGGCGCGCTGGAAGGCGTCACCGACCCGGAAGTGAAGCGCAAGACCATCGGCAAGCTGTTCATTGATGTGTTCCAGAAACACGCCAACAGCATTGATGGTGCCGAATTCCTGGCCCAGGGCACGCTCTATCCGGACGTGATCGAAAGCGTCAGCTTCTCCGGCGGCCCGTCGGTGACGATCAAGAGCCACCACAATGTGGGTGGCCTGCCGGAAAAGATGGGCCTCAAGCTGGTCGAGCCGCTGCGCGAGCTCTTCAAGGACGAAGTGCGCGCCCTCGGCCGCGAGCTCGGCCTTCCGGCAAAGTTCATCGGCCGCCACCCGTTCCCCGGACCCGGCCTTGCCATCCGCTGCCCCGGCGAGATCACCCGCGCCAAGCTGGAAATCCTGCGCAAGGCGGATGCGGTCTATATCGACCAGATCCGCAAGCACGGTCTTTATGACGAGATCTGGCAGGCCTTCGTCGCCATTCTGCCGGTGCGCACCGTCGGCGTGATGGGCGATGGCCGTACCTACGACTACGCCTGCGCCCTGCGCGCGGTGACTTCCGTGGACGGGATGACGGCGGATTACTACCCCTTCACCCACGAATTCCTCGGCGAAACCGCGACCCGCATCATTAACGAGGTCGAAGGCATCAACCGCGTCACCTACGACATCACCTCCAAGCCCCCGGTACGATCGAGTGGGAATGAGGGATACTAGCGGCGGCAATAGCGTGACTTCGGCGGCGGGTCTTAACGCGGGATAGGAACGGCCTTCTGCCGTTCCAGGAGATAGCGGCTGGGCGGCTTGCCGACCATTTTGCGAAACATGGTCACGAAACTGCTGGCGCTCTCGTAGCCGAGGTCGAGTGCGACGGTCTGAACCGTCTGGCCGGCGCTCAGCCTCCGAATGGCGAGGATGACGTGTAACTGGCGACGCCAGCGGCCGAAACTCATGCCGATCTCCTCCATCAACATGCGGCTGAGACTGCGCTCGCTGAGCGCGACGCGGCAGGCCCACTCCGCAACGGTCGCGTGATCCGCCGGCGACGAGACGAGGAGCCCGGCGAGATGTTTCAGGCGCGGATCGGAAGGGATCGGAAGGCAGAGTTCCTCGACTGGGGCCTTGGCCAGTTCATCGAGAAGGACAGAAACGACACGACCGTCCGGGCCGTCGATTTCGTAGCGCTCAGGAAGTTCGCTCGCCCTCATCATCAGATGCCGCAGCAAACCCGAAACCGCGATTGTGCAACATTTGACCGGCAGGTTTGCAGCCGCATCCGGCGCAATAAAAAGGCAGATGCACTCCACCTCGCCCGAACCGAACGCGGCATGCGGTAAACTGCCAGGAATCCAGATGGCGCACTGTGGGGGCACGATCCAGACGCCGTCGTCAACCTCGCAGTTGATGACGCCGCGGGCGGAATAGAGCAGCTGCGCCTTTTCATGACTGTGACGCTTTGATCGCTCCATGCTCTCCAGGCTGCCGGCACCATTGACCGCGACGAGATCGCGCGGGACCTCATCGACATACGAAGACCAATCTCCACGGAGATCCAGATGCATGGGGGCCTCGCTGCGGCGTTCAATTTGGCCGAATTGAAACATATAATGTCTGCATTGCGCAATGACGCCATTCGCAGATCTATCTATCCATCTATCGTCGGTGGCAAGGCTTCCGCCTGCGTGGGGCGCCGCCCCGAATGAGATTGTGGATGGATGGACCTGAGATGGACGAAAAGAGACAAAGCCGAATTCCGCTCGCTTGGCTTATCACAGCGGTTGGCGTGACAATCTACGGCACGATCCAGACTTTCTCCTACTTGAACGTCTTTGCCGTGGCGCATGGGGCGATGCCTCCGCTCAATTTTACCGCCGCGCAAGTATGGGTGATCTCGGCCTTCTATGGTGCGTGGGTGATCCCAGCTCTGCTGGCGCTGTTCGACCGGCCGGCCGCCAATTGGGCATCTCTCATCTTCGGCGGGGTCCTCGTGGTCTTGACCACGCTGTCGGGTGTGTTCGACGGCATCCGCGATGGTGGCCATCTCGTTTTCTTGGCGTTGTTGGCCATCACGCTTCCTGGCTCATTCGCGATCGCGCTGTCGTGGCGGCGCCTTCGGACCGCGTGATCTGCCTGAATTACCGACAAAGGACGCAACCCATGCCAATGGACAACTCAAATTTTCCCTTCGTCTGGATGAGCTATGCAGACGCCCCCGATCATGATCACGATGATGACTTCGCGTCGTTTGAAGAAAATCTAAAGCGGGGAGAGCCGTTCGTGGTGCTGTCGGATTCCGTCCCGAGCGAAGAGCATGAGCATTCGCAGGAGGAAAGAAAGCGCACCGCGTTGTGGATGAAGAAGAACAAGGCTGGCCTGCGCAAGCTCGTGCTGGCGATGATCATCGTCGAGCCGAGCGCGGCCAAGCGCCTTGCGTTCAAGGCGTTCGGCATCACCTTCGCGAAGTTCTGGGGTTACCCAATGATGCTTGCCTCGTCACGTGACGAAGCCATGGTGATTGCGCGAAAACTGCTGTCGGATCACGCTGGGCCGACCGCTGCCTGACGAAAGCGTGACGGTACATTCTTTGTTCGTAACGGGATTTATCCATGCCGCCGAAGATGGGGCCTGAGAACCGATCGACCTCAATAGATACCGAAACTGCACAAAAGATCGTGTGATTTTCCTTTTCAAATCAACGCCGTAAGATTCTGGTGGCCCGTGGGCCGGTCTTCGGCGCCGAAGGAAGGAAAACCGCGTCAGATCGGCAATCTGGCTGGGATTCAAATTACCGGGCGGGAGTGACTTTTGCATATCCGGGCGTATCCGAACTACGCCCGGCACGCTGTAACCCGCTGAAAGAATTCCCTCGGCATGTATCAATACCTACCTGCGGGCAGCGACCAGCATATGCGTCCCCTGTAACGGGTCTCGCCCATAGTGATCACTTCCAAGATCCTAAGTGCCATCAAGGCCCTGAACAGGCAGGCCACGAAGGCCCCCTCGGGATCGACGGACTTGAACATTTTCTTCAATGCCGTTGAGACGATGCAATAGCCCGTGATGTATTGAAAAAAGCTGGGGTGGGGAAATCAAAAGGCCGATTTAAAGCAATACCCGGGCAGCTCTTTTAAGCTGAGACGCCACGGCAGCCTGACCGGCATGGGCCCTTGCAGCCCTTTGATGGGGAGGGTCCTCGTGGGGCCATGTTCCCTGTGCTCACAGTTCAGGTCATGGTGACGTCCAGGCTGTGCACGCCCTTCGGCATGGGGATCCGGAGCTTCTGCCCGGCAACCGTCAGGGCTTCGCCATTCAACCTTGCCGACTGGATGCCGTGGCCGGTCTGGTTGGGGTTGTCTATTGTGATCGTGAGGGAGCTTTCCCTGAGGCGGACAACCGCTTTCAGCTGTGGCCACTGTTTGGGAAAGCAGGGGTTCAGCAACAGATCCGGTCCTGACCATGTCAGCCCCAGAATACCTTCGATGCCGGCACGGTGCATCCACGCAGCCGAGCCGGTATACCATGTCCAGCCGCCGCGGCCCGTGTGCTGGGGATTGGCGTAGACGTCAGCGGCCACGGCATAGGGTTCGCCCTTGTAGCGTTCAACCGCTTCAGGGGTCAGCGTATGGTTGACCGGGTTGACGAGCGCGAAAAGTTCACTTGCCGCATCTCCGTTGCCCAGCCCGCATTGTGCCAGGATGGCCCACATTGCTGCATGGCTGTACTGGCCGCCATTTTCGCGCAGGCCCGGCGGATAGCCCTTGATGTAGCCGGGATCCTTCGGTGTGCTGTCGAAGGGCGGAGTGAACAGCAGGGCGAGGCCCGGTCCGGGCTGGACCAGACGTTGGGTCATGCTGGCCATGGCGGTGGCCGCGCGCTGCGGGTTGGCGGCACCGGACAGGACTGCCCAGGATTGGGCGATGCTGTCGATCTGGCACTCGTCTGACGCGGCCGAGCCCAGGTGCGTGCCGTCGTCGAATGTGCCGCGCCGGTACCATGCCCCATCCCAGCCGTCCCGCTCAATCGCCTGTAGCAAGGCAGTGCGATGGTGGCGCCAGCGCGCTGCGCGGGCAGGGTCGCGTTCGCCGGCAAACGGTGCCATCCGGTCGATGGCTGCAATCAGAAGCCACCCCAGCCAGACGCTGGTGCCCTTGCCCTGCGCACCAACCCGGTTCATGCCGTCGTTCCAGTCGCCTGAGCCGATCAGGGGCATGCCATTGGTGCCTGTCAGCTCGATGGCCAGGTCCAAGCCGCGTGCGCAATGCTCGAACAGGCTGGCGGTGGACTCGGAAACGGCTGGCTGGAAAAACGCGTCATGCGCATCAGGCTGCAGGGGAGGGCCTTCGAGGAAGGGGATCTGTTCGTCAAAGATCGCAATGTCACCGGTTACGCTGGCATATTGGGCGGCGCAGTAGCCCAGCCAGACCCGGTCATCCGAAATCCGCGTGCGGACGCCTTGCCCGGTATGAGGCAGCCACCAGTGCTGGACATCGCCCTCCGGAAACTGCCGGCCTGCCGCACGCAGAATATGGGCGCGCGTAAGTTCCGGGCGCAGCGCATTCAGGGACATGCCGTCCTGCAACTGGTCGCGAAAGCCATAGGCGCCGCTTGCCTGATAGAAGCCCGATCGCGCCCAGATCCGGCAGGCCAGCGTTTGATAAAGCAGCCAACCGTTCAGCAGGATGTCCATGGAACGATCCGGCGATGTGACCTGAATGGAGGTCAGAAGATCGCTCCAGTGCTGGCGGACGATGCTCAGGGTTTGGGCCGGATCGTTGCTGCGGTGCCGCAGGATCAAGCTGCGTGCGGCCTGTTCCGTTTCGGCCTGCCCAAGCAGGAAGACTACGGTCGCTGTTCCGCCCGGCTCCAGCGTCACCAGACGCTGCAATGCGGCACAGGGATCGAGTGCCGGGCCGGTGCGCCCCGAGAATGGCGCCGCTCCAATGCCGGCCGGGGCGGCCATATCCCCGTCTTTGCCGAGAACTTCATTCCGGTCTGCGGTCAGGCTCGCTGTTCCGCTGCCCAGGTCAGCAAAGGCCACCCTGTCCGTAAATCCGGTGGTATAGGGATTGCGCGCAAGGATTGCGCCGGTTTCCGGGTCCTTCATGGTCACGATGCCGGCTGCCGTTGTGCTGCGGGACGTGCCAAGTACCCATTCTGCATAGGCAGTGACAGAGAGCCTGCGCACGCTTTTGCCGGTGTTGCGCAAGGTCAGCCAGGTGATCTTGACCGGGTCATCCACCGGCACGAACTGCAACATGTCTGCTTCAATCCCGCGCTCTGCATGTTCAAAGCGGCTGTAGCCGAAACCGTGCCGTGCAATGTAGGTGCCGTTGCCCCGGACCGGCAGCGCGGTTGGAGTCCAGAGCGCGCCACTATCGAGATCATAAAGGTAGAGCGCTTCGCTTGAGGGGTCGCAGACCGGGTCGTTTGACCATCCTGTCAGCTGGTTTTCCCGGCTGTTGCCGGACCAGACATGACCGCTGCCTTCGGCTGAGACCTGAAAACCGAAAGAGGGATTGGCGATCACGTTGATCCAGGGGGCAGGGGTGGTTTGCCCATGGCGCAGGACCGTCACATACTCCCGGCCGTCTTCGGCAAAACCACCGAGGCCATTGAAGAACTCCAGTTCCGGTGTTGGAACTGCGGTCGCCTCTTCTGCCACCCCGCCTTTGAATGAACGGAGCAAGGGGCGCTCCGTCCCAGGTGCCAGTGCATCGATCTGGGCGCCAATGCTGCCCCTGCCGGCGATAAGAACCACATGCGCAGCGGCCAGCAGCATGGCATGGGCGCCGGGCGAGACCAGGGTGGTGCGCAACGTGTGGATGGCACCATGGGCGGGGCCATCGTTCCTGCCGCTGCGGGGACGGGCCTGTGCCGAGCGGACGGCGTCATCGATAACAGCCTGCATGTCCTGATAGTAGGATGGCCCATGCTCGTTCATGATGACCAGATCGAAATCCAGTTGCCGCATCCGCAGGTATTCATGTGCGGCCAGAATTTCGTGAAGGGCAGCAACGTCTTCGGTTTCGCTGATCTGGAACAGGACGATCGGCAGATCACCGGATATGCCGAGGGGCCACAGCCCGGAACGCGGCCCCAGCCCGGCCTCGATCTGGCTGCGGGTTGCCCTCAGGCTTGCATCACCCCGCAGGATCATGCCGCCGAGGCGCTGGAAATCTGCTGCGGCTGCCGGTGTCACGCCCAGATGGCGCAACTGCACCTGCGCCTGTGTCCAGGACAAGGTTGCGGCACGTTCGAAGGCGGATGGGTCTCGGTGGCGGTCAACCAGATCCAGAAGGGCTTCCGGCGTGCTGGCTGCCAGTGTCCAGAAGGTGACGCGCGCCATGCCGCCAGGTGGCACTGTGATGCGGCGGCGGATCGAGAATATCGGGTCGAGCACGGCGCCGGTGGTGCCGGACAGCGGCGCGCCCGCCATTGCCGCGTCCCTGATGCTCCGGCCCCGGCCGATAAACCGCGCCCTATCTGTCTCATGCTGAAGGGGGCTGTCTCCTTTCCTTCGGTCACGGCGATATGCGCGCTCCAGACCTCGGGGTCGCCGGGATCACGCCGGCGCCGGGTTGCGATGACCACCCCCAGTTCAGGCAGGAAGCCGGTCACCACGAAGAGCTTGGAAAACGCGGGATGCGCCAGATCGGCTGCGGCCGGTGCCAGCACCAGCTCGTTGTAGGATGTCAGCTCGATCTCACGAGCGTGCCGGCCGGTGTTTGTCAGCGTGACGCAGCGGGCTTCTGCATCGTCTTCGGCCGAGACCACCACTTCAGTAAGAGTGCTCAACCGCCGGCCCTTGTGGACAAATGATGCTTGATGCTCACTGAAGGTAGCAGAATGGCGATCCGGATCAGCGCCTGTCGGCTGGATTGCTGCGGACCACAATCCGCCAGACTTCACATCCCGCGCGAAGATGAAGGAACCAAGGGTCGATTGTGCCGGATCGGCCGGCCAGCGGGTGATGGCAAGGCCGCGCCAGCAACTGTAGCCGCCGCCGGTCGGGGTCAGCATCACTCCATAACTGCCATTCGACAGCATGTGGCCGGTGGAGGGACCGTTCCCTGGCGCATCGAAATAGCGTGCGGCAGGAGCGCCTGAGGTGTTCTGTGCCGTAACAGGCACATCTCCGGCACGCGGCTGAGCGGATCTTGCATCGCGCGGCATCCGCTCCTGCAACAGCAGTTCAGCCGCCTGGATGACCGGCTCGGAGTGAAACCGTGTGCGCAGGCGTCCATTCTGAAGCGTGTTGGTGATGGCGGTAATTGTCATGCCCTGATGATGCGCCATGAAACTGCGGACGATGGCATGATGGGCCCCAGCGGGCAGGCGTGAAGGGGTGAAGTCCACCGCCTCGTAGAAGCCGTAGCGCCCTTGCGCGCCGATGGCCGCCAGCCGCCCGAAATTCCTCAGCGCAGCCGTTGAATCGACCATGGCGGCAAGCGCTGTGGCGTAAGGTGCGACTACCCGGTTTGCACTCAAGCCCCGCTTCAATCCCAGCCCCGGCACTCCGAAGTTCGAGTATTGGTACGTCATTTCCAGATCGCGGGAATTGAAGGACGATTCCGAGATACCCCAGGGGATGGCGTTTGCATGCCCATAGTCTTGCTGACGAGCCACGATCAGGCGGCTGGTCTGTTCCAGCACGGACCCTGAAGGCGCGCGCATGACCAGTGATGGCATGAGGTATTCGAACATGCTGCCTGACCAGGAAATCAGCGCCGAACTTGCGCCGGCAGGCGTTGCGGCCCTGCCAAGCCGGAACCAGTGCCGTGTTTCCACATCCCCCTTTGCAATGGCAAAGAGGCTGGCCAGCCTCGCTTCGGACGCAAGAAGATCATAGCAGCTGGGGTCGAGACTGTTAGTGGAGACGGAAAAACCAATGGAAAGCAGCTTCTTTTCCGGATCGAGCAGGAAACGGAAATCCATATCCATGGCGAGGCGGCGGAAAAGCTCTTCAAGCGCATGAAGCCTTGCGGAGCCGGTTTCCTTGCCATCCTCCAGGTGTCCGGCGATACAGTCCCTTGCCGCGCAGCACCAGAACACAAGCTCGTGATCCGGCCCTGTACCGGCGAGCGCCATATCTGCCGCTTCGCGGGCAAGCGGCAGCAGGTCCTCGAATGGATGCCGGGCGGCGTTGCCTGCGGCCAGCCGGTCCAGCAGCGCCGCAAGACCGGGCACTTTCGCCGTCAAAGCCAGCCGTGCCAGTGTCAGAGCATCGGCAGCCCCTGCATGCCTGCTGGTGGCGGTGAGAGGGACCGTGCGCCATTCCCGGCAGGCTTGAGCCACCGCGATCAGATGACCAGCGAGATTGCCGCTGTCGACTGAAGACACGTAAGCGGGATCGAGAACACGCAATTCGCGCGTTTCGTACCAGTTGAAAAGATGCCCTCTGAACTGGGGAAGCCGCTTGATCGATTGCAGGGTCTGTTCGAGCCTGACGATGGCTGCTGTCTGACCGATCCAGCCAAAGTCGCGCGCGGCGGTGACCGACAGAAGGTAAAGCCCGATGTTGGTAGGTGAGGTGCGGTGAAAGACGGTAGGTTCCGGCGTCTCCTGGAAATTGTCGGGTGGAAGAAAATTGTCTGCCGGGGTCACGAATGTCTCGAAATAACGCCACGTCCTGCGCGCGATGAGGCGCAATGCAAGTGCATCGTCAGGGGAGGGCGGGACTTCCGGAGGGGGAACAAACGGGCAGCTGACACGGTAGGCAAGTACTGGAGCAGCCAGCCACGCAAGTGCGAACAGGACCACGGCCGGCCACGCCGGTGGATTGAAGGCGAGAGCGGTGCCGCTTGCGCCAAGTCCAAGTGCCAGCCCGCCCGCCATGTTGCGGTATTGCACTGCATATCCCGGGCGCTCACCGGCACTGGAAGCGGCGGCTGTCACCCATTGCAGGAGGTGCTTCCGGGTTAGTCCAAGCCGGACGAGTGTACGGCCGCAGGCATCCGTCATTTGCCATGCGGCATCGGCAAGAAACGCGGTACTCAGCGCAATCTGCAGGACAGCGGTGCGAGAATCTTGCCGCAGGGCACCAAAGTGACTGCGTGACGTGATCCCGGCGCGTCCCGGCAGGATGGCAAACGGCAGGCCTGTCAGATGCGGCACTGCCAGCATGGTCAGTATCGCAGCATTCCAGGCAATTGCGGCAGGCAACGGAAGCAGCCAGCCTGCAAACAGCGAGGCCAGCGAAAATGGAGCGACGACCGCCCGGCGCAGATTATCGGTCATCTTCCAGCGGCCGATGGCCGGTACGGTGCTGTCTCTGCCCCTGCCTATCCCAAGCAGCCAGGGCAGAAGCTGCCAGTCTCCGCGTGCCCACCGGTGCTGACGCCGGATTGCTGCATCGTAGCGCACCGGAAAGTCTTCAACGAGCTCGATATCCGAAGCAAGTCCGGCGCGGGCAAAAATCCCCTCGAACAGGTCGTGGCTGAGCATTGTGTTTTCAGGCACCCGTCTGGCCAGACTGCTTGTAAAGGCATCCACATCATAGATCCCCTTTCCGGTGAAGGAACCTTCGCCGAACAGATCCTGATAGACGTTTGAAGTGGCGCTGGCATAAGGATCTATCCCGCCCGGACTGGAAAAGACCTGCTGGAACAGGGAACCGTGCGTACCGGCAGGAAGGGCTGGCGTGACGCCTGGCTGCAATATGCCATAGCCCGCCGTGACCCGCCGCTGGACAGGATCAAGGACGGAACGGTTCATGGGATGCGCCATCTTGCCGATCAGGCTGGCCACTGTGTCCCGCAACAGGCGCGTGTCCGCGTCGAGGGTGATGACGAACCGGACATCCTGCGGCACGGAGGCGCCCGGCAGGAAGCTTGTACCGGTTCCGCCTCGCAGCAGTCTGTTTAGTTCCTCAAGCTTTCCCCGCTTGCGCTCCCATCCCATCCAGACGCCTTCTTGCTGGTTCCAGAGGCGGCGGCGGTGCAGCAGGAAAAAACGGTCGCCGTCGCTGGATGGGTAAAGTGCATTCAGCCGCTTTATTCCGGCCTCCGCTTCCGCGATCAGCTCCGCATCCTGTGGAACCGTGCATGTCTTCGCATCCGGACCATCGGACAGGAGCGCAAAATGCAGAGCTCCGCCGGGGCTAGACAGGTGATGCACTTCCAGCCGCCCGATTTGATCCAGCAGATCGCTCTTGTGAGAAAGCAGCACTGGCACGGCAATGAGAGTGCGCAGATGCGGCGGAATGCCTGCTGTCAGGTCAAGGCCCGGCAAGAGCTTTGGCCGGACGGTCCGGGTGACTGCCAGATTGACGAGTGCCGTTCCTGCCTCGGAGGCGGCAGCAAGGCCCGTGACCGCGAGCACCAAGACGGCCAGCCCGCTCGCGCCGGCGGCCCAGAGTGCGGCAGCAAGAACGCCTGCTGTTGCCAGCGCAATGGAGCCCAGATAGCCGGCAAGGCCAAGCCTTGCCAGCATCCGGCCCAGCCGCACTGGGAGAGAAGGCCTGAAGCCTACTGTCTTTTCGAATTCCCTGCGCCTTGTCCCGATCAGGGCAGGGCCGGGGTCGCCAGCTTCACCGCTCCCGTGCTGTGCGGTGAAATCAAGCGCTGCGGTGGCGACTTCGATCTCGCTCAGGGGCGATCTGCGTGACAGAACCTCGATTGCCGTGCGATAGGCGTTCCGCGTGGCAAAATCCATTCCGGCAAAGCCGGTTCTGGCCCGCAGGCCTTCGTCGATAAGGCTGACATCCTCTACAAAGCTGGCCCAGTCCATTTCCGATGCCAGGCGCATGCTGGTCACGATATTTCGCATCGTGACGCTGGTGGCTCCTTGCCGCAGCTGGGCGTTTTGGACCACGGTCTCAATGGATGATCCCTGATTACGGAGCCTATCCTCCAGCCACGCATGCAATGGGGTTTCTGCCGGGTCAAAACCACGGAGACGCTTTGCGATCTGGGCGGCTATGATCTCATCAAGGGGGCGCCCTCAAGTGCGGCTGTTGCAGACAGGAACTCACGCACAGTCGCTTGTGATCCGTTGCGTCTTGCGGCCCAGATCCGGTCGACGATGTCATCTGCCGTCTTGCGCAGGTCGCTGCCCCGGGTGATCTCCTGCGCAAGACGCCGCATGTTCTCGATGAGGACGATGCGCAAGGTGATTGCCACGGCCCAGAGCTCGCCGATGGTCAGAGGGCTGACCTTTTGATAGGACTTGACGAACAGTGCGAGGACAGGACTGCACAGCAGGCTGTCAGTATGCGCGACATAGGCCCATGCCAGACCCAGCACCCTTGGATAACCTGCGAAGGGACCGGCCGACAGTTTGGGCAATTGCCTGTAATAGTCATGAGGCAGATCGTCTGCGACCTGGCGGAATTGCTCTTCGACGAGATGAAAATTGTCCAGAAGCCATTCTGCTGCCGGCGAAATTGCGCGCCCTTCTTGCAGGTTTTGCGCACATGCCTTGTAGGCTCCGAGCAGGAAACTGGCGTTTTCACTGACGCGTCTGGCCAGTTCTCGCCCGCCCTGGGCGGGCTGATCCGTAACGGTCTGAGCCATCGCAAGCGTGAGCGCATGGTGCTCAAGCCGCTCGGTGCCGAAAAGCTCCGAGCGGATGGCTGCTGTGTCCTGCCAGGGCGTTGCGACCGGGGTCTTGGTGCCGGTTATCCGTTCAAACAGGGCGCACCACCGCAATCCTGTCTGGCCGGCAGTCACTTGAACTGCGGCAGGTCAGGCCGCGCAACCTGTTCCACCGTTCCTGCTGGTCTTCCGTTGACGGAGGGCAGCGAATGGTCCTGAGCATCCGGCGGCGGTGGAGGTGATGCACTGCAGGCAGGGCCCGGCCAGTCGGGCCTTACAAGGCGTGTCATTGACTTCCATTTGTGTTCGATCAGATCCCACTCCATGATGGTCCTTTCCGGGCGGCTTTTCCGCCCCGCACGACGAATGCCCTTGCGCACTTCGGCCGGGCCAGCGCGTTTTGCAGCGTTTCAGTTTTGCTCTGAAACAGGTTCATCAATGCCAGGCGGCGACTTCAAAGCCGGATGGATCCGATATCGCCCAGTAGTCCGAAGCCGCGCATGAGCCACAGGACAACAACAATGACGACCACAACATTCAGGATCGATTTGATCTTCCGGTCCATCGGCACATAGGTGTTGATCGCCCAGAGCCCGATGCCGACGACAACAAGAGTTACGATCAGATTGATCAATGACATCAAGCTTCTCCCGTGTTGTGTCCGCAGGTCCATGCGTTGACGGGCAGGCCCGGAAAAGGACCAAAGGCCGTCAAAAGGCCGCTAGCAGACCTGCAATTCACTGCTGAAAAGAAGTCATGACCGGGTTGAGGTGGAGCCGCACTTACCTGGATCAGTGCGCCTGCATAAGGCGAAATTTTTCCGGATTGCAGCTCTGGATAGGATTGGTCATGAGCATTGATACAGGTTAGGGCGAAGGAAGTTGCGGCGGGTGAAGATGCGCTTCCGCCCGCATCTGAACTGGTTTGATCTGCCCCACATTGCGGCGCGGTGCCGGCAAATTGCCTGCAAGCAAAAGGACATTGAATCATGGACAAGAACCGCATCAAGGGTGCCGTCAAGCAGACAGAGGGCGCAATCAAGGAAAGCACTGGCAAGCTGACTGGCGACGCCTCGCTGGAGATGAAAGGAAAGCGAAGGAAGGAGGAAGGTAGAATTCAGAAGGCTTACGGTAAGGCGAAGGATGCAATTCGTGAAAGTTATTGATGAGATTTTGAATCATTTTCCGAATGATCTTCTCGGTAAAGCCCCGTTAAATGGAGCGAAAATATATACTCAGGAAATTTAGCGGGTCTCATGTTGGTTTTCGGTCTCAGGAATTCTGCAGACCTCCGGATGAATGATGGTGTGAACGCTTCTGCGTCTGTGCCAGCTGTTTGGAGGTCTGCAGACGAAGCCGTAGGGAGAGTATGACGTGATGGACCTGAACAAGTTCCGGATTGCAGACGCGCAGAGAAAGACCGTTAAAGCTGCATGGGATTTGCCGCTTTCTGACGCCGCAGCAAAACCTGCGGCGGGCGGCAGCTCTCAGGTTGCCGAGAAAAGCAAGAGCACAAGAAACAGAACCGGCACATTGAACGCGCATAATGCGGCCTGCCGGGCGCTGACCTGACGAAGGCAACCGTCCCGGATATCGCGGCAGTCCGGGGCGCAGTTCAGGTAAGGATAGGGCCTTCTTGATCGAGATAGGTGCGGTCGAAATCCGCAAACCCGATGAGCCGTTCAAGATCCAGGAACTCGACCTTGCCCTTCTGGAATGTCAGCAGGCCATCTTCACGCAATTGCCGCAAGACGCGATTGACATGGACAGCACTGAGACCAAGGGCGTCAGCAAGAAGATACTGAGACAAAGGGCAGGCATAGCCCGATGCTGTGCCAATGCCAACAAGCCGCAACCGCATCCCAAGTTCCAGCAGGCAATGCACTGTTCTTTGCGCCGCGTCCCGGCGCCCGAGATTCACTAGATGCTCGACCACCATGGCCTCATCGCGCGACGTTGCCCAGAGAATGGCGGTTGCAAGGCGCGGCGTTGCCGAGAATGCCTCGATCAGGTCTTCGGATGTGATCTCGGATGCTTCGATAACCGTCACCGGTTCGACATTATGGTCTGCCGTCCTCAGAAGCATCGAGCGCAGTCCCAGAAAGTCGCCTGGAATCTGAAAGTCCACGATCTGTCGGCTTCCGTTGGGCAGCAGCTTGTATGAACAGGCCCAGCCGTCCGAGAGGATATAGGCGCTCTGGTTGCCCTGACCTTCGTAAATAAGATCGTGACCTTGCGAAAAGCGCCGTTTGCGCTTTTCGAATTCTGCCAGAATTTCAAGTTCCGTGTCCGACAGGACAACATAGGCAGCCAGCTTGCGTGCCAGCGGTGATTTTGCCGCAGGGTTTTGCAGGCCAGTTCCTGGTGGCCGGGCAGAAAGAAACCTGTTCATCAGCAATGCACCCCGGAGCCATTCCGTTTTGCGTGGGAGATCATGAAATGAAATCTAGACTGAATTGAGAAGCGCAATACTGCTTCAAGTCAGTTTTTCCCTGAGATTATGTGCCATTCTGGCAAGCTGAAGACGGGCTCTGCAAGGCTTGGCAACTGTCCGTGGATCCCGAAGAAAGGGAATATTCCATGCTGATACCACCTGATGTCGCCGGGACAGCTGCTCTGGCCATCTGTGAATCGCTTCTGCTGGCGCTGAATGACGCCAAGGTGCTGCCGGAATCCGAGATAATTGGCGTTCTGACGGATGCTGCAGCCGCTCATGAAGCTACGGTCGGAACGCCTGAAGAGGAAGAGCTGGGAAAAGCCGTGTCTCGTCTAATCATCAAGATCATCAACAGCGGTAACTCTGTCCGGCGTGTGTAGCCGGCGGCAGGTGACAATCCAACATCGTCCATTCTCCGGTTCTTTGGGCTGCCGGAATCCGGACAACGGTGTCCTGCCGAAGCCATGCTGTTCTGCGTAGGGCTGATCCATGTGAGTGCCGCAGGCAGCTGGGAGACGTATCTTCAGACCTATGGCAACCGGAGGACACCAGACATGACACTGTCATTTCCAAATCGCATGCGGGTCGCGGACCCGGATTCTGGCAGGATTGCTTTTTCCGGACATGAAGGCGTGACGGAAATTCGCTTTTCCATCCCCTACCGGGTCATCGAAAGCCTCAGCAGATCGAGGCTCGACACGACAGCCAGCTACCTTGCGGCATTCGATGTCATGCGTGAGCGCATTCAGGATGTGGCAGCCCGCACGCATGCCCAGGCACGACGGCCATTTCACATCCTCGACGCATCGCAATTCTGAACCGGCTCATCTTCGAGCATGCTGGAAGTCTGTCTGAATGGCGGTTCTGGCAGGATATGTCTGCCTGCACTGGCGGCCGCAAGCTTTGAATGTGGCTGCCAGTGGTGTGGCCTGTTGCCTGTCAGCATTTCTTGAAGCCGATGCAGCGCAGTGAAAGGGGGCGTCCGGTTCTGGATGGGGCCAGGCTTTAAGGAACGCCGGCACAGGCATATCGGCGTCAGGCATGATTGCGCTGGTCTGTATCTCGCGGCGCCGGTGAGTTTGTGTGAGCTTCCGGGTGAGACGCGGGGCGTGCGCAATCAGGCGCTATCTTCCTGTTAGAGCCAAAGATTGACGATTATATCCTTGGCGGGGTGCAGCTTCAGTAACTGCCGGAAGGCCTGCTCCAGTTGCGGGATACCGCGCTATCAGGCTGTTCCCGTGAAAAAATGGCCAGTTTCAGGCCATGGCACGACCTTCTGTAAGCGCGCCTGGTGCAAAGCCGTGCAGCGCCTGAAATGCATGCTGGCTGCGAGCTGCCTGGCCCCGTCGAAATGCCGGGAGCCGCTGGACGGGACGGCGTCTGATCCTGCCCCGCCCAATCAAGCTCAGTTCTTGCTGGCACCCAGTTTCGGGAAGGGGCTGGTGCCGGGCTTGTTGCTGTTGGCGAAGGGGACGGGGGCTGCCTTTGCGGCGGTCTTGTCCTGCTTCGGCTTTCTGATTTCGCGCGTGCTGCGTTTCTGACCCTTAGCCATGACGGAATGTCCTTTCGAGAAGAGAGCTGTCTGCGCTGCCGGAGGACGGGCCTGCCGGAACGAGCGTGTCCTGTGAGGCCACCCGCTCGTGACGTTCGTCCTCGCTGCGGATGCGGTATTTCGGGGTGTCGCCCTCGATGGGCAGACGGCCGGTGATGCGGTAGACGCCAGTGGCGTGCAGCCGCTCCATGGAGCCGCCGTTCAGCCGGACATCCTGCCCGACCTTGTAGAGATAGGCCGGTACGTCATGGCTGACGGGACGCGGCGCAGGGCGGCGGGGACGGGCAGGGGAAGTCATGGGTCGATGGGTCCTTTGTCAGGTGATCTGGAACGGCAGTGGCGGCTATTCCAAGAAGTCCGGCGGCAGGAGGTGCCTTTATCTTCGGGTCGGCGACTGCGATTCTGTGCGCCCGCTTCGGGGCTGACGATTGGCGGCGGGCTTGAAGGCTTCCCGGTAAGCCAAGCTCGCCGGAAGCTGAATGAGACGTTGAAGCCTCGAGCCTTGACTGCATGCTTGCCGCATGGCGTGGCTCCGCGTCCGCATGAGCTTTCAGCTGCGCAGTTCCCCAAAGACTGGCGTCAACCCTGTCTCACTGGAATGTGCGTCACATGTGCAGATCACAAGAGCCGGCCCGGCAGCCGCCCGGGTCACAGAGCAGATTGTTTATTTGAAGGCAGGGCTTCCGGACGGCCCGGATGCCAGATTGGAGAGTGCCATTCCAGACCGGAACGCCGTCTGTCTGCCAGTACATCCGTGGTCAGCGCAGAAAAATGTTCCGGTCCCGAAGCCGGTTCTTCCGAATGCGTACAAGGCGCGTCCAGACACCGGAATTTGAGAAAACACAGCAAGGCATTTGCATCGCAAAGCCATATCAATCAAATCAGCAAAAACAATATGCGCTGATATTGCATTAAATGCAATGCCCTTGCGATTTTTATTTAAATATCGCAAGCAGAAAATAAAACTTGGCCATGAAAAATGGAAGCAGACGAGGCCTTCCGCTGCCAAAAAACTTCGATACCTGGTTTGGCTATAGGCCTCTCCGAAACATAGAGCAGTGTGCTCCGGAGAGGTTTTCGAGTTTTACGCTGCCCGCTCCGGCCAGGTGGCCATGGCGGCGAGGACTTCTTCGCGGGTTGGCATGCTTGCCTCATTGCCGAGGTGCTGGATGGCGTGGGCAGAGGCGGCGCGGGCGAAACGGAAGTGGTCTTCCCAGCATCCTTGCGGGTTCTGCAGATAGGCAGCCACATAGGCACCGTGGAAGGTGTCACCGGCACCGTTGGTGTCGACAACCTTTTCCTTCGGCACGGCGAGGGAGGGCATGTGCTGCACCGGGCCTTCGCCCTCGTACCAGTAAAGTCCGCGGTGCCCGGCGGTGACACCGCCCACGGGACAGCCATGGGCGCGAAGGTAGGCGAGGGTGCCGGGAATATCGAGGTTCAGCTGCTCGCAGAACCGCTCGGAGACGATGGGCACGTCGATGAAATGCAGAAGCTCGTCGGTGTTCTGCCGCACGGCACCGCCATCGAGCGAGGTGAGGATGCCTGCTTCCCGGCATGCCCTTGCATAGTGGAGCGCGGCATCGGGCATGTGCCCGTCCAGATGCAGCGCCTTGCAACCGTTGAGGTTCAGCGGCGGGAAAGGATGCAGGAAGTCATTGTCGCGGCAGCGTACAATGGCGCGCTTGCCGTCGTGCGGCATGATGAAGGACAGGGACGACTCGCGCACCTTGCGCCCATGCACGGAGATGCCATAGCGCGCGGCCATGTCGAGGAACATCCGCGCGAGCCAGTCATCGGCAAGCGAGCACAGAAGATCGGGCGCAATTCCAAGTTTTGCACAACAGAAGGCGGCCGTGACCGCATTGCCACCGAAGCTGACGGCATAGTCCTGTGCGATGGCTTTTTCATCTCCAGTTGGGATCTGATCGGCTAGGAACGTGATGTCGATATAGGCCTGCCCGATGAAAAGTGCCTTCATAGTGTCCGCCTCCCGGCAGTATATCCGATGCGCCCGGCACATACGGCCGCATAAGGAGTGTTCAGTTCTTTTTACTGGCCTGTACCATTGTGGTCAGAACCCCTCGGGAATCAGGCCGCGCAATGACACGACGCTACATGATCTTTATCAGGGCTGTCTGCGTCGCCTTGATGCTGGCGCTGGCACCCCTTGTCGCAGCCAATTTTGTCCTCGACAACTATGCCATTACCAACGCTCGCACTGAACTGGAGGCGATGGCCAATCGCTATGTGATGCGCGGCGAATTCGCAATCAATGACGCGGTGACGACGCTGCAGCGCCTTGAACGCAGCTCTGCCACAAGCTGCTCGCGCGAGGACCGGCAGATGCTCCTGGCGGCCGTCGGGCAGCTTGGCTTCCTGCAGCGCATTGGCCTTGTCGACCGCAACGGCGTGCGCATGTGTGTCGTTCCAGATGGCCAGATCAACGGTGAGGCGATCCTTCCAGCTGCCAAGCAGGATGCACCTCTGGTGGGTATCGGCGTCATGGGGGTCCAGTTCCTGGGCACTCATGTTGCGATCGTCAGCTGGGACCTGATGAATTCCACCCGCCTGTTTGCCGAGATATCACCGGCAGCGATTGCGATTGATCCGGGGCCAGAATATCTGCGGGCCTTCCGGCGTGCAGAACTGCGCCTTGGCAACGATGTGCCCTGGTTCTCGACCGGCGGCTTCAGCTCCGAGCTTCTGGAAAGTGACGAGATCCTGTCGGTTGAGGTGCGCTCGGACCGCTATCCGCTCAAATCCGTCATCGCGGTGCCGCGCTCTGCTGCCATCAGTCTGGTGGCCGGGTTGAAGATGATGGTGGCCGTGGTCTGCGCAGGGCTGGCCGTCATATTCATCGCAATTGGCGTCTGGTTCTCCTGGCGGCCCGACAAGGATGCGGATGACGAGTTCGCCGCCGCCATCCGGCGCAAGGAGTTCATTCCCTACTATCAGCCGGTCATGGATATCGAGACAGGAAGCCTGCGCGGCTGCGAGGTGCTGATGCGCTGGCGCAACCGGGATGGCAACCTGATCCCGCCCGCGCAGTTCATGCCTTATGCCGAAAGCACCGGGCACATCTTTGAGATGACCCGCATCTTGATGCGTGAGACCGTCCGGGAGGTTGGGCCGCTCTATTCGGAAAACCCGGACCTGAAGCTCTCGATCAATCTGTTTGCGGGGCACTTCAATGACCGGCGGATCATTGACGACATCAAGGAAATCTACGGCAATTCCGCAATCGCCTATCAGCAGCTGGTGGTGGAAGTGACCGAGCGCATGCCGCTGGAAGATCTGGAACTGGCCCGCAAGCTGATTGCCGAGATCCAGGCCCTTGGCGTGCGTGTGGCACTGGATGACGTTGGCACAGGCCATGGCGGCATGGCCTATCTGCAAAAACTGGGCATCGACATCATCAAGATCGACAAGATGTTCATTGATGCCATCGGGACGGATGACAGCTCAACCACGATTGTGGATTCGATGGTGGAACTTGCCGACAACCTCGGCATGGGCATCATCGCCGAAGGCGTGGAGAAGGTCGAGCAGGTGGAGCGGTTGCGTGAATTGGGCGTGACGGCGGCACAAGGCTATCTCTTTGCGCCGCCGCTGCCTGGCAAACTCTATATCGAACTCGCTCAGGCATTGACGGGCGAGCGCGATGAAGATGGGGGGCAGCAGAGGCTGCCTGATCCTTTGCGGGCTGGCCTTTCGCTTCTTCCGGAATCTCCGCCTGTTTTGCCTTGCTGCTGCCTGTGTTGACGGCTGGTAGCTTCTCCAGGCTCCCTGCCGACAACGGTTGTGACAGCTTTGAGCCGTCCCGGTAGATTGCGATGGCCTTGAGGCCCAGCTCCCAAGCCTTGAGAAACGCTGCTGAGCAATCGGCAACTGAGGCGTCGCGCGGCATGTTGACTGTCTTGGAGATCGCGCCGGAGAGGAAGGGCTGCACGGCAGCCATTATCGTCAGGTGTCCCTCCAGGCTCAGAGCACGCACGCCCCTGGGCCCGCACGGTGTCGCGCAGTCAAAGACCGGCAGATGCTGTGGATGCAGATCTGCAGCGCCCTCAATGGTCAGCACGCCGCAGGCGCGAGGCGTTGGCAGCTTCGATCTCCTCCGGCAGATAGCCCAGCCAGTTCAGGAGGTCGAAGCCCGGCTGCTCCATTTCTGCAGGCGCAATCCCGAGGCAGCTTGTCAGCTCCTGCGGGCCAGTCACCCACTGGCTGGCAGCATCGCGGATGTGGCTCGCGCCCTGCACCGCAGCCTCTATCCGGGCCAGACAGTCTTCGGTCAGGCCCCGCTGGCGCAGACTGTCCAGATTGATACCTGGCGCGTTCCTGAGCGACCCGTGACCGACGATATGCTGCACGATGCGGGTGATGGCATCCTCGCCATAGCCGAGCCTGCGCAAAGCCAGCGGAACCATGGCGTTGATGATCTTGAAGAAGCCGCCACCAGCCAGTGTCTTGAACTTGACCAGGGCAAAATCCGGCTCAATGCCCGTCGTGCTGCAGTCCATCACCAGTCCTGTGGTTCCGGTCGGGGCAAGCAGCGAAACCTGTGCATTGCGCCAGCCGAAGCTTCTGCCAAGCTCGAGCGCCCGGTCAAAGGCCGTGGCTGCAGCTGCGGCAAGAGCCCGGCTAGGACAGAGATTAAAACCGGCAGAGTAGGGCGGCCGGCACAGGCCATCAAACCGGGCTGGATCGCTCTCACCTTTGGCGCAGGCCGCATGGTTTTGCAGCACCCGCTCCATGGGTTGCCGGTTTTCTGCCAGGGCAGGGAAAGGCCCCAGATCTCTGGCAAGCTCCGCCGATGTCTCATAGGCCGTGCCCGTCAGCACGGCGGTGAGCGCGGCTGCAAGGCTGCGCGCACCGGGGCTGTCATAGGGCAGGCCAAGGGACATGATGAGCCCGCCCAGATTTGCAAACCCGAGCCCCAGCGGCCGGTGCCGCAGTGTGTTATGCGCCACGGCGCGGGACGGGTACTGCGCCATCGTCGTGGAGATATCAAGGCTGACCGTCCATAGCCGCACCGCATGGCGGAACCGTTCAAGACAGATCTCACCATCCTCCTGCACGAATGCCAGGAGATTGAGGGAGGCGAGCACGCAGGCCGTGTCGTCCACGAACATGAATTCGGAACAGGAGTTCGAGCCATTGATGCGGCCCGAAGCCGGGCACGTGTGCCAGCCGTTTATGGTGGTATCGAACTGCAGCCCAGGATCGGCCGAGGTCCAGGCCGCGCGGGCAATCCGCTGCCAGAGCGTTCCGGCGCTGATGATGCGCCCCCTCCGGCTTGTGCTTCTTGCGTACGTCGCGGAGCGAGGTGCCAATCTCCGCCTGTCTCCAGGGCCCGCAGGAAACTGTCCGGAAGGCGGACCGAGTTGTTCGCATTCTGGCCGGAGACGGTGCGGTAGGCTTCCGAATCCCAGTTGATGTCATAGGTCTTCAGCTCAGGCAGCTCATGGCCCTGCGAGGCACTGCGCAAGATTCTGTCGATGAAACTGTCGGGGATCTGGGCGGCACGCGCCTCCTGGATGGCTGCATCGAGTTCCGTCTTGAACCGCTCGCCTGTGTAGTGATGGCCGCTGATGGCCCTGACCAGTGAGATGATCCGATTGAGGCACTGCCTGGCCAGCTGGGAGCCGGAGACGAGCGCGGCAACCTTTTCTTCCTCAGCCACCTTCCAGTCGATGAAGGCTTCAATATCCGGATGATCTGCATCCACGACGACCATCTTGGCTGCGGCGCGGGTCGTACTGCCAAGTCTCAATGATCCGGCAGCCACATCTCCAACCTTGAGAAAGGAGAGGAGACCGGCTGAACGGCCGCCGTGGTCCAATGGCTCTCCGGCACCGCGCAGGCGTGAAAAATTGGAGCCGGTTCCGGAGCCATATTTGAAGAGCCGTGCCTCCCGGACCCACAGGTCCATGATGCCGTTCTCATTGACCAGATCATCCTCCACCGAGAGGATGACGCTGCCGTGGACCTGAGGATGCTCATAGGCGGTGCGGGAGGGGATGACTTCGCCAGAGACGGGATCGCCATGCCAGTGGCCCTGCGCGGCGCCTTCTATGCCATAGGCCCAGAAGAGGCCGGTGTTGAACCATTGCGGCGAGTTCGGAGCGGCGGCCTGAAGCGCCATCATGATGCGCATCTCGTCGAAGAAGGCAGAAGCATCGTCTTCGCTGTCAAAGGTGCCGGTCTTCCAGCCCCAGTAGGTCCAGGCTCCGGCAAGCCTGTCAAAGACCTGCCGCGCTGAGGTCTCCGGCCCGAAGCGCGTATCCTCGGGAAGGGACCGGAGTGCTTCCTCGTCGGGAATCGATCGCTGCAGCCAAGCCGGAACACCGTCTTCGGGCACTTTCTTTAGGCGGGCGGCAACACCTGTCTTGCGGAAATATTTCTGGCAAAGCACATCTGCGGCAACCTGGGAAAAGCGCTCCGGCACTTCCGATGCCGACTGCCGCGACAGAACCTTGCCGCCTTTTGTGCGCACTTCGCTTTGGTGCTGGCGAAAACGAATACCACAATATGCCGGCGTTCCGGCTTTGGTGAAAAGTCGGTTGATACGCATTTGGCCCCCGCAAACGCATTAGAATGAGGTGCAAATCTGGAAGCCGCCGGTTCACTCTGCGAACGATCTCGGCAACGATCTGGATTTTAACAAAATATTAATCATTAGAAAGTGGGTGGCACATCTTTCGTTTCAATCATGAGAGGAGGTGAAGTTGAAGTTTTTATCTGAAAGTGACAGCTGCCTGCGCAAGATGTTGATTGTACGTAATCTGTATCAAATTAATCATGTTTTGAACATTTGCAGAGAGGCTAAAATCGAGCCGTATGCGGATCTGTCATGCTGAAGCTGATGACCGGAGATGCACTTATAGGTTGTTATTTTTCCGTATGCGTTGTTGATTTCTCTAGGTCGTCCCCATAGGTTGGCCTTGACGTCACGACACCGGTCAGGGCAAAAGCGAGGCAGTTTAATGAAGCTTGGTCATTTGAAGACCATATGGCTTCAAATGTCAGGAGTGGCCGGGCGTGGTGTTAACGCGGGCATCAACGAAGCAACTGCTCGCTCGCTTGCATGACGTGATCATGGCAGGCATTGCCATGACAATTGCGCTGCTGGCGCGCTACGATCTTCAGTACTTGCCGCCTGCAAGCCGTCTGGCGTGGTGGGTGGCGTCATTCGCGGCCATTGCAGCCGTCATGTTTTCTCTTTTCGGCTTGGGAAAGGGAATTTGGCGCTTTGCCTCTCTGAGCGACCTGCGGGGAATCGTGCTGAGTAGCACTGCCGCGATCTTTGTGTTTCTCATTCTTCATCTTCTGATTGACCGCCTTGAGGGGTTCCCGCGGTCAACTCCCCTGATTCTCTGGTTCGTCCTGATCGTGCTGCTCGGTGCTCCACGGCTCATCTACCGTGCGGCAAAGGATGGGCATCTGAGTGGGCTTGGCTTCGGCGATGGCAAATGCGAGGGCCGGGAGCACGTGCTGATCGTCGGCAAGGTCAGCGATGCGGACCGGGTGATCCGGAACTACAAGCTCGAATCCTCCCGTCTCTACAAGGTCGAAGGGATTGTTGAGGTTGGAGAGGGTAAACGCAGCGGCCGGGCGGTGCGCGGCATTCCTGTCGTCGGATCAATTGACGAACTGGATCCGATTGCAGCACGGCTGGCGCGCAATGGAGTGCAGCTTTCCGCACTTCTTCTCGCAACGCCGCGCGGTGGAGAGGAGGGAATGCAGCTCGTTGCCGCGAGTGCGGCGAGGTTGAAGTTGCCGCTGCGCCGTGTTGTCGACCGTCCTTTGACGGGTTCCGAACCGGATCTGACCAACATTACCCTCGAAGATCTTCTGGGACGCCCACCCGTCCAGCTTCAGCTTGAGGCAATAAGGTCTCTCATCAAGGGGCAGACAGTCCTGATCACAGGTGCTGGTGGAAGTATCGGTTCGGAAATCGTCCGCCAGGTTGCGGCATGTGAGCCTGCCTCTCTCATTCTGGTCGACTCAAGCGAGTACGCTCTTTACGAGATCGACCTGGAAGTCTCGCGGCTGGTGCCTAGCCTGCCGCGCAAGGCGGTGATCGGCGATGTTCGTGACCGCCGCCGTATCTTCGAGGTCATGGAAGCTGGCCGTCCGGCCCTCGTCTTCCATGCGGCTGCACTGAAACACGTCCCCCTTGTCGAGGATAACGTCTGCGAGGGTGTGCTCACCAATGTGGCTGGTTCGCGCAATGTGGCAGACGCTGCGGTTGCCTGCGGCGCCCGGGCGATGGTGCAGATTTCAACGGACAAGGCTATCCGTCCAACCAGCATGATGGGCACGACCAAGCGTTTGGCAGAAGCCTATTGTCAGGCGCTGGATATTAGTGGGGTGAAGACCCGGTTTATCACCGTCCGCTTCGGGAATGTGCTCGGGTCGAATGGTTCCGTTGTGCCGCTCTTCAAGCGCCAAATTGCGGCAGGCGGGCCAATTACAGTCACGCATCCCGATATGCGCCGGTACTTCATGACGATCCGGGAAGCGACAGAACTGGTTTTGCAGGCCGCCTCCGCCGAGATTGGCCGCGAGGAGACGCGTGGCCGTGTGTTCGTGCTCGACATGGGTGAACCGGTAAAGATCCTAACTTTGGCCAGAACCATGATTTCGCTCGCCGGACTCCGTCCGGATGAAGACATTTCGATTGAGTTCACAGGTCTGCGCCCTGGCGAGAAGCTGTTTGAAGAGCTTTTTGACGCCAATGAGGTCACAGCCTCTCATGATGCTGAAGGATTCTTTATTGCTTCTGCGAATTTCGTGCCGCTTGAGCGGATGATCACGCAGATCGACCAGTTGACAGCCTGCGCCATGACGGGGGCGGGAGACCAGTGCCGGGGCATGCTGCAGGCCGCGCTCGCAGAGATTGAAGCAGGCTCCCAGGCTTCCGTAGCGGGCAGCTGAGGACATGATCAAGCTTCCGCCGCGCAGTGGAAGTCTGGTGTCGCAAAAAGGAACGGTTCATTGAGTCATAGCCCTGAGAGACCGGGATCTGCCGGCGGTGGTTTTGCGCGTGCAATGGAACTGCTGCTCGTAGCAGTCTTCGCAGCGCTGCCTCCGGTGTTGACCTTTGCTCGTATATCTCCTCCTCTGTTTATGGCAGTTGCCGTCGTGGCGGCTTTCGGACTAGGCTGGGCATACAGCGGGCAAAGAATGTTCAAGGGGCTCTCAAAGCGGCTTCGTTCGCCTCTGTTGTGGGTTTCTCTGTTCTGTCTCGCCTTGATGTTTCTGTCCGTGAACTGGACGCCTGAAGCTGTCCAGATGCGAGGCTTGAACTCGACAACTGGTGCGCTGTTCTGCGTGGTGGCCGCTGGCATCCTGTGTATCTCGATTGACGCACTGCCCGAGGTGGTCCTGACGCGAATGGTCCGGCGGATCGGCACGGCGCTGCTCTTTGCGCTGCCGGTTACCGCGATCCTGATCTTTATCCAGTATAACACCGCCGGCGCAGTGAATGCGGCCATCGGTGCAGATTCTGCAAACTATATTCTCAACCGCTCCGCAGTTGCCATCGCCATTTTCATCCCCTTTGCGGCTCTTGCAGCACCGCAAAGCAAATGGCTGAAGTGCATCCTCTTGGCCGGTTGCGCAGCCGCGACCTTTCAGACCGAAAGTTCATCGGCACAGCTGGGCGTGCTGCTGATCACCTTGCTGCTGGTGCCAGCTCTCATCTGGCCCAGGTTGACCTATCGCGTCGTTGCGGCCGGAATGCTGCTCACCTTTCTGTTCATGCCGCTGATCGTGGGCCATGTGAACAGCATGATTCCCCAGGCGATCCATGATCGTGTTAGCTATGGATCTCTGACAATCCGAGGGCTGATCTGGACGGAGTACGCCAATCTGCTGCCGAACAGGCTCTGGTTTGGATATGGCATGGAGGCGTCCAAGGTTGCTGACAAGCTGCCTGAGGTCGCGAGCTATCCGCCAGAGCGGGTTGAACTTCTTTCACTTGGCCACAGCCACAATGCAGCAGTCCAGCTGTGGTTCGAACTCGGACTTGCAGGAGCTGTCTTGTTTGCCATTGCCATGGCCTTGGCACTTCTGCGGATCGGGCGGCTCAAGGCGCGGGATCTGACCGCAGCCACATTGACACTTGCGGTGATATATGGGGTTTCAGTGGTCAGTCATGGCGCCTGGCAGGGGTGGTGGCTAAGCCTCATGGTGCTTGCGGCACTGCCCTTCATGCTCAAGGGGCGCAGTTCGTCTTCAGGCAGACCAAGCTAAGGGACAAAGCGCGCAAACATCTGGTGGATGCTCCCGATGAAACCCTCACACCGGGAACCTGTCACCTCTCCAGTCCACCTGTGACGGGTCGCGGCGCACGATCGTCTTGAGAACGCTCCGGCCGCAACAACCTGCTTGAATCTTTAGCTTGATCCCTTGCCGTCCTTGTCGTCCGTCACCAGCCTGCCTTCTTCGGCCTTGTAAATATACTGGCTTGCCACCAGCCAGCCCTTGAGGGGGCGGAGGGGCGGAATGCAGGTCAGGAGCAGGAGAGGCAGCGTTGTGAAGAGGTGGACCCAATAGGGCGCCGTGTAGGCAATCTCGAGCCACATGGCAAAGGCAACGCTCGGAACGCAGGCAAAGCAAATGACGAAGAAGGCCGGGCCATCCGCCGGATCGGCGAAACTGTAGTCAAGGCCGCAGACTTCGCACGAAGGGGCAAGGGTCAGAAAGCCCTTGAACAAATGCCCCTGACCGCAACGCGGGCAACGTCCACGCACTCCGACATGAGCGGGCGACTGTGCTGGCCATTGGCCGGATCTCTCGATGGTCATTTGGGCCTCCTTGTGTTGGCTGACTTTCGGTAAGTCAGGACATTTGCTTATCCGCTAACTGCGCCGCCGAAGCCTCCGGGGCAAGACGCGTTTTGACGCAGGGGGCAAGAAGGGCAGGCCGGCGCATCCTGTGTCCGCCTTTGCCGGAATGCTGTTGTGGATCCCTGTCACAGCACGGGTCAGGCCAGTTACCGCTGAGACAAGCCTGCAGGAAGCCTGCCTTGTGCCACCACCAAATCAAACGCCGGAGACACTGTCTCCGGCGCTTTCTCATCCTGTCGAACGGGTGGCAGAGCTTCAATACTGCCGGAACAGAGCAACGAGCTTGCCCTGGATGCGCACGCGGCCGGGGCCGAAGATGCGGGTTTCATAGGCCGGGTTGGCAGCTTCCAGCGCCACAGAGGCGCCTTTCTTGCGCAGTCGCTTGAGTGTTGCTTCCTCGTCATCCACCAGCGCCACAATGATGTCGCCGCTGTCGGCCGCGTCGGTCTTGCGGATCAGCACCGTATCGCCGTCCAGAATACCTGCCTCGATCATCGAGATCGCCCCGGACTTCCAGAGCGTAGTGCTCCCCCGGCTGATCAACTCTGGTGGAACCGAAATCGAGTGGCTATGAGTCTGGATCGCCTCGATCGGCACACCTGCCGCGATGCGGCCCATGACCGGAATCGATGTGAAATGAGGAGCAGATTCCGCCACAGGTGCTGCGGGAGCGGAGACCTGAGCCTTTCCAAGTGATCCTTCAATGACAGAGGGGGCAAAACCCTTGCCGCGCGGTGAGGAAAGCCCAGGCGTCACCGAATCCGGCAGGCGGACAACCTCCATTGCGCGGGCCCTGTTGGGCAAGCGGCGAATGAAGCCGCGCTCCTCGAGCGCCGTGATCAGACGGTGAATACCGGACTTGGACCGGAGGTCCAGCGCGTCCTTCATTTCGTCAAAGGACGGCGGAACCCCGGATTCCTTCAGGCGCTCATGAATGAACATCAGCAGTTCGTGTTGCTTGCGCGTCAGCATGTGAGGTCCCCGTTGGAGGGTCTAGTACAAATCATGAACGTACCTTAGCTGTTCTCACTGTGTTCCACAAGTCTTAAGGTGAGGTTAGCGGGATGTTCCTGTTGGATGCCCCCATGGCAACTCACCGCCGCGCGCTGCCAGCTCATGGTTTTATTGCCCGGCTGCGTTCTCCTGCGATACCGCCGCTGCGCTTTTTCCGCAGAACGGTTCCTGGCGTGCAATTGCCTGCCGGTCCGGCTTGACTTCATGCGCCAGTGTCCCGAAAGCTGCCAAACGAAGACGACACTGCTCCCGGCGTCCTTGCGCCCTGCAAACGGCCTTGCCCTGCCTCAGACGGCATTGCGCGGGGCGGCGCCACCGGAACCCCGAAAAGACCGAAGATGAACAAGCCTGTTTCGATCACTGCCCATTCCGCCTGTCCGCATGATTGCCCGTCCACCTGCGCGCTGGATGTGGAGGTGACCGCAGAGGGCCGTATCGGACGTCTGCGCGGGGCGGCAGATAATCCCTATACGGCCGGTGTCATCTGCGCCAAGGTCGCCCGGTATGCCGAGCGCCTCTATCACCCGGAACGGCTGCTGACGCCGATGCGCCGCGTTGGGAAGAAGGGGGAAGGGCGGTTCGAGCCAATCACCTGGGACGAGGCACTGGACCTCATTGCAGCGCGGTTCCTCGAAGCAGAAGCGAAATTCGGACCTGAGACGGTCTGGCCCTACTATTATGCCGGCACCATGGGCCTGGTGCAGCGTGACAGCATCCACCGCCTGCGCCATGCCAAAGGCTATTCGCAGCAGTTTTCCACCATCTGTACCAATCCGGCCTGGACTGGTTATGTGGCCGGAACCGGGCTTCTGGCCGGGCCTGACCCGCGCGAAATGGTCAAGGCGGATCAAATCATCATCTGGGGCACCAATGCGGTTGCGACCCAGGTCAATGTGATGACCCACGCCATCACCGCCCGCAAGACGCGCGGCGCAAAGATCATCGTCATCGACGTCTACCGCACGGAAACGATGAAGCAGGCAGATGTTGGCATCGTGCTCAAGCCCGGCAGCGATGCAGCGCTGGCCTGTGCCATCATGCATGTACTGTTCCGTGATGGTTTGGCCGACCGGGACTATCTTGCCCGTTACACCGACTGCCCGGACGAGCTTGAGGCGCATCTTGTCAGCCGCACGCCGGAGTGGGCGGAGGCGATCACTGGCGTTCCGGCTGAAGAGATCACCCAGCTTGCCCGGATGATCGGTGAGGTGAAGCGCACCTTCATCCGCCTTGGCTACGGCTTCACCCGCAGCCGCAACGGCGCCGTCTCCATGCATGCGGCGGCCAGCATCGCTGCCGTTGCTGGCTCCTGGCAGTATGAAGGGGGCGGCGCCTTCCACAACAACGGGGCGATCTACAAGCTCGACAAGTCCATGGTC
The DNA here is from genome assembly GCF_050510895.1 of Pannonibacter phragmitetus. Lineage (GTDB taxonomy): Bacteria > Pseudomonadota > Alphaproteobacteria > Rhizobiales > Stappiaceae > Pannonibacter > Pannonibacter phragmitetus_B. The sequence continues at coordinate 1,713,630 of NZ_JBNINT010000001.1, forward strand.
GAGGAAGCTCGCTGCGCACCGGCACCAGGTTCCTCGATCAGAGCCTCATCGGCCGTGTGCTGACGGGGGACCGGGAGGTGCTGGCTGGCGGACCGCCGGTGACGGCGCTGCTGATCCAGAACACCAATCCGGTTTCGGTCGCGCCCGAGCAGACGCTGGTGAAGCAGGGTTTTGCGCGCGAGGACCTCTTCACCGTGGTGCATGAGCAGTTCATGACCGACACGGCCCGCTATGCCGACATCGTGCTGCCCGCCACTCAGTTTCTGGAGCATGACGACATTTACCGGGGCGGCGGCCACCAGTACATGCTGTTTGGCCCGAAACTGACGGAAGCGCCTGGGGAGGCGCGGGAAAACATATTCGTTATCAATGAACTGGCGAAGCGTCTTGGAGCAAAGGATCATCCTGGATTCCACATGTCCTCCCGTGAGCATGTGGACTGGATGCTCGTCAACTCCGGCTATGGCACGCTGGCGGAACTGGAAGCCGGGCGCTGGAAGGATTTGCAGCCGGATTTCCGCACCGCCCATTATCTGGATGGCTTCGGCCATGCGGACGGCAAGTATCACTTCAAGGTGGACTGGGGCTACACCGCCGCACCGAACCGGCCGGAAGACGGCAAGCCCTTCGGTGCTCACGCGGCCATGCCGCGCCTGCCGGATTACTGGAATGCGGTTGAGAACGCCGATGCAGAGCATCCGTTCCGGCTGGTGACGGCACCGGCACGCTCTTTCCTCAACTCCAGTTTCACCGAGACACCGGGCTCGACGAAGAAGGAAGGCGGGCGGCCGGAAGTCTGGATGCGTCCCGACGAGGCGGCCGCAGCGGGACTGGAGGATGGCGCCCGTGTCATCCTCGGAAACCGGCGCGGCGAGGTGCGGCTGCATCTGCGCCACGTGGAGGGGCTGGCACCGGGCACTGTGGTGTCGGAAGGCATCTGGCCCAATACGGCCTTTGAAAATGGCAATGGCATCAACACCCTGATTGGCGCCGAGCCGATTGCTCCCTATGGCGGTGCCGCCTTCCATGATTGCGCGGTCTGGGTGCGTCCAGCAGAGTAATAATCAGCTGTTGGCGTGCGGGCGTGCAAGCTGTTAGTCTTTCCTTGCGGCAACGGTACGCTTGGGGGCCTTGAGGTTCGCGGAAGGGAGAGATCCGCGTCCCCGCAACAGGTCCGCCGGGAGTAATACCTGCCGTGTCAGGGCCATCGGCCTGCCTGCTTCCTGTTCATTTGGGCAGGAGGCGCGCTGCCAGAGCCTTGCGGGAGGAACCAGACATGTCCACGGTGACGTCTCAGCATCAGAGCCGCATCGAGGCGGCGCTTGCCAGCGGGCAGGCGGCGCGCTCGCCCATTGCCGCATCCTGGGCCCGTTCGGCCCATCTTCATGGTCTTGATCCGGTGAAACGCCGGGTGGAACCACGCCTGACAGCGCAGGAGCTTGCCCTCGTGCGCGAGCGCATGGGCGGGCTTGTGGCGGCCGCGGCCCCCATCTCGACTGGCTGTTCCAGGCCATCGGCGGCCTTGGCGCCTGTGTTGTTCTGGCCGATGCGGAAGGCATCGCGGTGGAACGGCGCGGCAACCCCTCCGAAGACCGGGACTTTGCCGATTCCGGCCTGTGGACCGGGGCCGTATGGTCGGAGGCGGAAGCTGGCACCAATGGTATCGGCACCTGTCTTGCCGAGGGCAGGGCGGTGACGATCCACCGCGACCAGCATTTCCTTGCCCGCAACATCGGCCTCACCTGCACCTCCGCCCCCGTGCATGACGCGACAGGGCAGCTGGCGGCGGTAATCGACGTTTCCACGGCTGAGCAGGATGTGCCTTCCGCCGTGCTCAGCCTCATCAGCCAGACGGTGCAGAACACGGCGCAGAAGGTGGAGGCTGACCTGTTCCACGCCGCTTTCCCCAAGGCCCGTGTTGTGCTGGTTCCCTGCGCAGGCACGCATAGTCTTGCAGCGCTGGTGGCGGTGGATGAAGATGATCTCGTCATCGGCGCCACGCGCGGGGCGCGTGCCCTTTGGGCCTGACTTGCGATCCTGCTGCAAACCCTCGCCCGCTCGCCGATCTTCTCGGCCTGCCGGTGCATGAGCGGCTGGAGGATGCGGAGCGCGCCGTGCTGCACCGGGCACTGGCGCGGGCTTCGGGCAACGTCTCCGCCGCCTCCCGCGCCCTCGGCCTCTCCCGTGCGACGCTTCACCGGAAACTGGCGAAGGAGTGAGGGGCGCCGAGCGCTCCTAGGCATTTGGCACGCTCCACCCCGGTCCCATAACTAGGGATAGGCCAGGGCCTGTCAGGCGGGCATGGATTTGGCCCTCGCCGCAGCGTCGCGCCGGCCCCCGAACCGGGGCCCACTCGTTTGTAGAGAGGTGCCGCAGTTCACGGGCGGTGAAATACGGGCAGGGAGTGCGTCTGCCACGCCTTGTGATGTTGGCCTCACCGCTCTGCAAGTGAGTAGGCCCCGGGTCTGCGCTTCGCTCCGCCCGGGGTGACGCCGGATATCGGGCGAGACTGTGCTTCCAGCTGACACCTCCCACAAACCCGGCATCATCTGTCGCAGAACTGCGACAGGGTGCGGGCAGGGGCTGTCCGCCGTGGCTCCTCAGACCGTCCGCCGTGCGTCAAGCTCTTCCTATGGCCGCGAGGAGGCGGCCCGTTGGAGGAGACAAGCATGAACATTCAGGCACAGGCGGATTTCCGCACCGTTTCACCGTTCCGCGAGCGCTATGACAATTTCATCGGCGGCAAGTTTGTGCCGCCGGTCAGCGGCCGCTACATGGACAACATCACCCCGATCACCGGCGCCAAGATCTGCGAGGTCGCCCGTTCCGATGCCGCCGACATCAACGCCGCGCTGGACGCCGCCCATGCAGCGCGTGAGGCCTGGGGCAAGACCTCTGCCGCCCACCGCGCCAACATCCTTCTGAAGATCGCCGATGTGATGGAGGCCAATCTCGACGTTCTGGCTGCTGCCGAAACATGGGACAACGGCAAGCCAATCCGCGAGACGACCGCTGCCGACATCCCGCTCTCCGTCGATCACTTCCGCTATTTCGCCGGTGTGCTGCGCGGACAGGAAGGCACGATGAGCGAGATCGACCATGACACGGTCGCCTATCACTTCCATGAGCCGCTGGGGGTCGTTGGCCAGATCATTCCGTGGAACTTCTCCATCCTGATGGCTGCGTGGAAACTGGCGCCTGCGCTGGCGGCGGGCAACTGCATCGTGATGAAACCGGCCGAACAGACCCCGGCGGCCATTCTGGTGCTGGCCGAGCTCATCGGCGACCTGCTCCCCGCGGGCGTGCTCAACATCGTCAACGGTACCGGCGCTGAAGCCGGCCACGCACTGGCCTCGTCCGGCCGCATCGCCAAGATCGCCTTCACCGGCTCCACCGCCACGGGCCGCAAGATCATGGAAGCGGCGACGGTCAACCTCATTCCGGTGACGCTGGAACTGGGCGGCAAGAGCCCCAACATCTTCTTCTCCGATGTGATGGCGCAGGATGACGCCTATCTCGACAAGGCGGTGGAAGGCTTCGTGCTCTTTGCCTTCAACCAGGGCGAAGTCTGCACCTGCCCGTCGCGGGCGCTGATCCAGGAAGACATCTACGAGGAATTCATCGCCCGCTGCATCGCCCGCGTGAAGGCCATCAAGCAGGGTGACCCGCGTGACCCGTCCACCATGGTGGGCGCTCAGGCCAGCCAGCAGCAGCATGACAAGATCATGTCCTACCTGCAGATCGGCGTGGAGGAAGGCGCGGAAGTGCTGACCGGTGGTGACGCCGCCCGTCTCGGCGGGGATCTGGCCAACGGCTTCTACATCCAGCCGACCATCCTCAAGGGCCACAACAAGATGCGTGTGTTCCAGGAGGAAATCTTCGGCCCGGTCGTCTCCGTCACCACCTTCAAGACCGAGGAAGAGGCGCTGCATATCGCCAATGACACCATGTACGGCCTTGGTGCCGGTGTGTGGACCCGCGACGGCACCCGCGCCTACCGCTTCGGCCGCGCCATCGAGGCGGGCCGCGTCTGGGTCAACAACTACCACGCCTATCCCGCCCACGCGGCCTTCGGCGGCTACAAGCAGTCCGGCATCGGCCGCGAAACCCACAAGATGATGCTCGACCACTATCAGCAGACGAAAAACATCCTCGTCAGCTACAACCCCAACAAGCTCGGCTTCTTCTGATCTCCCTCCCGGGACACATCCCACTTGGCGGTACGGGCAACCGTGCCGCTTTTTTGTTGGGCGGCACACGCTCTCACCAAGTCATCCCGGTTTGACGCGCAGCGGCAAGACCGGGATCCATATGTGGACAGAGGAGGAGATGGCCGGCACTGGGGCTACTGGATCCCCGCCTGCGCGGGGATGACAAGGTGAGAGGCGGCAGAACGATTGACGGCAGGGACGAACTGCCTTGCCCATCACTGCGGGCGTCGCCCCGGGCGGAGCGAAGCGCAGACCCGGGGCCTACTCGCTTGCAGAGACGCGATAGGGATTATGGAAGCAGCGGCGGGCGCATGAGGCCATCCATGCTTCGCTGCGGCGGACTATAGCAGCTCTCTACAAGCGAGTAGGCCCCGGCTCGAAGGCCGGGGCGACGCCGTGTATGTTGATACGCAGTTGCTTCCGTCTGCCCACCGCCTTGAAACTCCTTGTGCCCCTCACACCACCAGCACATCCACCTCCGAGCCTGCATCCAGCGCCTGCGCATGCGGGGGCGGAGGATGAGGGCGCCGGAGGCGGCGAGGAGCGACAGCATGGAGCTGTCCTGCCGGGTGAAGGGGGTGACGCTGCGCGTGCCGTCCGGGTGGGTGGTGAGGCTGGCGCGCAGGTAGTCCTGGCGCTGGTCATTGGCCGGAACCGGGCCGGTGAGGGTGGCGGTGGTGCGCTTGCCTGTCATGGCTGCCTCAAGGCTTGTGCCCGTCATCACGGCCACCAGCGGGCGCAGGAACAGGAGGGCGCAGACGAGGCTGGAGACCGGGTTGCCGGGCAGGCCCAGAACCTTGGTGCGGCCAAGGTTGCCCGCCATCAGCGGCTTGCCGGGGCGCATGGCGATGCGCCAGAAATCCAGCTTCATGCCTTCCCCGCCCAGCACCGCCTGCACAAGGTCATGATCGCCCACCGAGGCGCCGCCAAGGGTGACGAGAATATCAGCCTCTGCCGCCAGCCCCTCACGCACGCGGGCGGCGATATCGGCAGGATCATCACTGGCAAGGCCGAGATCCAGAGGAATGCCGCCGCAATCTTCGACGAGGGCCGCAATGCCGCAGTGGTTGGAGGCGATGATCTGGTCCGGCCCCGGCGACCCGCCCGGCAGCACCAGTTCATCGCCCGTGGCGATGATGGCTACCTTCGGCTGGCGCCAGACAGGCAGGGCGGCGTGGTTCATGGCCGCAGCCAGTGCAAGGCTGCGGTAATCGAGCTTCAGCCCTGCCTTCAGCAGCACATCGCCTTGCGCAAAGTCGAGCCCGGGAGGGCGGATGAACTGGCCGGGGCGAACCGGCTCCAGCGCGGTGAGGCGGTCCCCGTCGCGGGTGGCGTTTTCCTGAATGAGGATGGCATCCGCACCGTCCGGCACCGGTGCGCCCGTGAAAATGCGCACAGCCTCGCCCGCACCGACCTGGCCGGAAAAGGCATGGCCCGCAGGCGCCTCGCCGATCACGGTGAGCACAGCTCCGGCTGCAGCGCAATCGGCAGCGCGCAGGGCATAGCCATCCATGGAGGAGGCGGGGAAGGGCGGCTGCGTTCGGGTGGCGGCAAGGTCAGCCGCCAGAATGCGGCCATTGGCACGGGCCAGCGGCACGGTCTCAAGGCCCAGCGGCGCAACGCCGGTGAGAAGCTGCCGCAGCGCATCGTCAACCGGCATCAAGGCCATGTCAGGGCTCCTTTGGTGCGTTTTCCGGTTCGGCAACATAATGGCCGGAGCGGCCGCCGAGCTTTTCGGCAAGGTGGATTCGGCCGATTTCCATGCCCCGGTCCACGGCCTTGGCCATGTCGTAGATGGTGAGGCAGGCGACGGAACAGGCGGTCATCGCTTCCATTTCCACCCCGGTCTGGCCGGTGACGATGGCGGTGGCGCTGACTTTCAGGCCGGGAAGGGCGTGATTGGGCTCGATATCGACGCTGATCTTCGACAGAAGCAGCGGATGGCAGAGCGGGATCAGCTCGTGGGTGCGCTTGGCGGCCATGATGCCGGCAATGCGGGCGGTGGCGATGACATCGCCCTTCTTCGCATTGCCCGAAAGGATCAGCGTCAGCGTGTCCGCATGCATCTTCACTTCGCCGGTGACGGTGGCGCTGCGGCGGGTGATGGCCTTGTCCCCCACATCCACCATCGAGGCGCTGCCGGAGGCATCAAGATGCGTCAGGTGGTCCTGATCCCGCTCGGGGCCGCCGCCTGCCATGGCTCAGGCTCCGCTGCGGGTCAGCAGGGCGCGGGTGGCGCTTTCCACATCGGCCTGCCGCATCAGGCTTTCGCCGATGAGGAAGGTGGAGATGTTGCAGGCTGCCATACGGGCGAGATCTGCCGGGGTGAAGAGGCCCGATCCGCCAACGATGATGCGCTCCGCCGGGATCATCGGCGCAAGCCGCTCGCTCGTCGTCAGGGACACGTCAAAGGTCTTGAGATTGCGGTTGTTGATGCCGAGCAGCGGTGAGGTGAGCTTCAGCGCCCGCTCCAGCTCCGCTTCATCATGCACTTCAAGCAGCACATCCATGCCAAGGCCGAAGGCGGCGTCCTCCAGGTCCTTCGCCAGTGCATCATCAACGGCGGCAAGGATGATCAGGATGCAGTCCGCGCCCCAGGCGCGGGCCTCGGCCACCTGATAGGTGTCGTAGAGAAAATCCTTGCGCAGGGCCGGCAGGCTGACGGCGCTTCGTGCGGCCGTCAGAAACTCCGGCTTGCCCTGGAACGACGGGGTATCGGTCAGCACGGACAGGCAGGCTGCACCGCCTGCCTCATAAGCGCGGGCGAGGGCGGGCGGATCGAAATCGGCGCGGATCAGCCCCTTGGACGGGCTTGCTTTCTTGATCTCCGCAATGAGGGCATAGTCCCCGGCAGCGTGCTTTGCGCGGATGGCGCGTTCGAAACCGCGTGGTGCCTCGACGGACTTGGCCGCGTCCAGAAGGCTGGCGAGCGTGCGTTCAGCCTTGGCAGCGGCGATTTCCTCGCGCTTGTAGGCTTCGATGCGGGTGAGAATGTCTGCCATGGCTTATCCGTTCGAAACTGCCACCAGCCGTTCCAGCCGGTCGAGGGCATCGCCCGTGTCGATGGAACGGGCGGCCTGCGCCACGCCGTCCTTGAGGTCTGCCGCCTTGCCCGCAACGATCAGCGAGGCGGCGGCGTTGAACAGCACCACGTCCCGGTAGGCGTTCTTCGCGCCGGAGAGCACAGCGCGCAGGGCAGCAGCGTTCTCTTCCGGCGTGCCGCCTTTCAGATCCTCGAAACGGGCGCGGGGCAGGCCTGCGTCTTCCGGAGTGATCTCGAAACTGCGGATGGTGCCGTTCTTCAGTTCGGCAACCTTTGTCGGGCCGGTGGTGGTGATCTCATCCATGCCGTCGCTGCCATGGACGATCCAGACAGCTTCGGAGCCAAGGTTCTTCAGCACCTGTGCAATCGGCTCAACCCAGCGGCCATCGAACACACCGGTCATCTGGCGCTTGACGCCAGCCGGGCTCGAAAGGGGCCCCAGCAGGTTGAAAATGGTGCGGGTGCCAAGTTCCATGCGGGTCGGGCCGACGTGCTTCATCGCGGCATGATGCAGCGGGGCGAACATGAAACCGATACCGGCTTCATCGACGCAGGCGGCGATCTTCTCCGGGCCAATGTCGATGTTGACGCCGAGCTGCGCCAAAGCCTCGGAGGAACCGGATTTTGAGGACAGCGAGCGGTTGCCGTGCTTGGCAACGGGCACGCCGCAGCCTGCTACGACCAGCGCCGAACAGGTGGAAATGTTGTAGGAGCCTGTGGCATCGCCGCCGGTGCCGACGATGTCGATGGCATCAGAGGAGACTTCGACGGGCAGCATTCGGGCGCGCATGGAAGCAACGGCGCCGGTGACTTCATCGACGCTTTCGCCGCGCATCCGCAGTGCCATCAGAAAGCCGCCGAGCTGGGACGGCGTTGCCGCGCCGGACAGGATAACGTCAAAGGCCGCGCGCGCTTCTTCAAAATTCAGCGAAGCACCTTCGGCCACCTTGGCGATAAAGGGTTTGAGCCCGCTCATGCCTGTCCCTCTTCCCGTTTTCAGCCGGCCTTATCTGAGGCCGGTGGCATTCCCACTATGGCTGCCCCGGCGAAGTCCGCCAGGGCAATTATCCGTTCTGCGGTCAGTTCTGTGACGGGCCGCCAATCACCAGCTGCAGGGCCTGCTGGTTGATTTCGACACCCTTCTCCGCTTCCACCTTGTTGATGACAAGATTGAGAAGCGAGGCGGAGAGCTGTTCGCTGATCTGCGTGTCGATCTGCTTGATGCTCTCTTCCTCGCGGAAGAAGGCCGGGGCAGACACGCTGTCAACGACCATCACCAGACGGCCGCCGTCGGCGCCCATGGTGTCCAGAACAGTGCCTGTGGGGCCGCTGAAGGCTTCTTCGACGGCTTCCTGCGGCAGGCCGGCCGGCTGGCCGTTGCGCTTGAAGGCGTCCGAAGTCTTGACCTCAAGACCTGCAGCTGCAGCAACCGCATCCAGCGCTTCGCCGCCACGCACACGGGTGGCCATGTCTGCGGAAATATCCAGCAGCTTCTGGTCACGCTCCTTCTCCGTCCAGGCCTGAACGACGGCATCGCGCACCTCGGACAGATCCCGGTCACGGGCAGGCGTCACCTTGGTCACGTCAAACCAGACAAAGCCGCGCTGGCCCAGCGGCAGCGGGTTGTTTTCGATGCCGACATCGCTCTCGAAGGCATCGCCCAGCAGACCATCAGCCTCAGGCAGGGTCACCGGCTGGCCTGCCTCATCCCGGCCGTTGCTGTCTACAGCGGGGATTTCGGTCGTGGTCAGCGAGAAGCGGCCCGCGACTTCGGCAAGGGTTGCTCCGCCTGCGCGGGCATCCTCGATCTCGTCATGCAGGTCCTGCACTTCCTGTTCAGCCTTTTCCAGAGCGATTTCCTGCTTCAGTTCGGCTTTCACCTCGTCGAAGGGACGCACGGCTTCCGGCTGGATTTCGGCGACCTGAACAATGACGGTGGTGAAACGTCCCTGAACAGCGCCGCTGGTGCCGCCTTGCGGCAGCGCGAAAGCGGCCTCTGCGATGGCCGGATCCAGGAACTTGTCCTTTGCCAACATGCCAAGGTCCACGTCACTGTCCTTGAGGCCGCGCTCTTCCATCAGCTGAGCAAAGGTCTTCACCCCTGAAGCAATCTCGGCAGCAGCGGCTTCGGCAGCAGCCGAATCGGGGAAGGGCATCTGCAGCACGCGGCGCTGCTCAACCGTGCGGAACCGGTTGGCGGAGCGGTCGTAGGCCTGCTTGGCCTCCTCGTCCGTCACATCATCGGGCTTAGCCAGCGTCTGCGGCAAAAGCTGAAGGATGGAAAGACTGCGGTATTCGGGTGCGCGGAAGTCTTCCTTGCGGGTTTCGTAGAAGCTCTGAAGCTCCTCTTCCGTGGGAGCGGCAATCTCACCTGCTGCTGACGGCGGTACAGCGATGTAGCGCACGGTGCGGGTTTCATTCTCGAAGATGTTGAAGGCGCTCAGCATCGCCTCCGGCGTCTTGATATTGTCCGTCAAGGCGCCTGCGATCTGCTGGCGGCCCGCAAGCAGGCGCTGCTCACGCACGAAGTCATCTTCGGAAATGCCGTTGGCGCGCAGCAGCTGGACAAGGCTGTTGCGGTCATAGCCGCCGCCGCGCTGGAAGGCCGGGTTTTCCTGGATCATCCGGCGCAGTTCTTCGTCGGAAATGCCGAGATTCATATCGGCGGCCATGTCATTCATGGCTGCTTCGGCAATCATCCGGGCCAGCACCTGCTGCGGCACGCCGAACTGTGCCCCCTCCGTGGTGGAGAGCGGGCGGCCGATCTGCCGGCTTACGGCGTTCAGCTCACGGCGGTAGGCGAGGTCGAAGTCAACAACGGAAATCTCCGTGTCGCCCACCTTGGCCACGACATTGCTGCCGAAATTGCGGAAAATGTCTGCGATACCCCAGACGGCAAAGCTCAGGATGAGCAGGGCGATGAAAATCTTGGCAACCCAGGTGCCAGCGCCCTTGCGCAGCGCGTCGAGCATGATGTCTCCCGTAATTCCATAGGCTCATGTCCGGAGCAAAAGGTCCCGGAGCGGTGGTTCTGAATAGCGGCTCAATGGGCGCCGGACAATAGCCGGAAACTGGCAGATGTGCGCAGACACGCAGAAATGCGGCATATAAGCAGGAAAGAAACGATGCCACTTGCACTTTGTGCCGCTGCTGGATAGCGAAGTGGCCATCATGAACCATGCTTCTGTCCCGCCAGTCCGTGTGCCGGACAGCCCCTGAGGAGACCGCCATGAGCCACGCCAACGCAATCCGCCCGCTTGTTGCCGGAAACTGGAAGATGAACGGCCTTGCCGCGGCTTCTGCCGAGTTCGAGGCGCTGGGGCAGGGACTTGAGGCAGCGCTCGCAGCCAAGGTGGATGTCATGATTTGCCCGCCCGCAACGCTGATTGCAGGTCTGGCTCAGTCTGCTGCTGCCTCGAAAGTGGCGCTTGGCGGACAGGACTGCCACGCGAAGGCTTCAGGCGCTCACACCGGCGACATTGCAGCCGAAATGCTGAAGGATGCCGGTGCAAGCGCCGTCATCGTTGGGCATTCCGAGCGCCGCACTGACCACGGCGAAACCGATGCGGTAGTGAAGGCAAAGGCGGAAGCGGCCTGGCGTGCAGGCCTTACAGCCATCATCTGCGTCGGCGAAACGGAAGCAGAGCGCAAAGGCGGTAAGACGCTGGATGTTGTCGGCACGCAGCTCGCCGGCTCGGTTCCTGAAGGCGCAACGGCGGCCAATACGGTGATCGCTTATGAGCCCGTCTGGGCCATCGGTACTGGCCTGACGCCGACTGCGGCTGATGTTGCCGAAGTGCATGCCGCCATCCGCAAGGCGCTTGAAGCCCGCTTTGGTGCGGAAGGCGCAGCGATGCGCCTGCTTTATGGCGGTTCGGTGAAGCCTTCCAACGCGGCGGAACTGATGGCTGTGCCGCATGTCAACGGCGCCCTCGTTGGCGGAGCCAGCCTCAAGGCAGCTGATTTCCTCGGCATTGTTTCGGCTTATGCCTGATATGGAGCGGGCCGGATGCTGGTTGTCCGGCCCGTGATGCTTATATTCTACGGCAGAGATTGGCTTGCCTCTAATACCAGCACTGATCGGGGTTGTTCCGGCGGATTGCGAAGAGGGCGGCAGCTTTTGTCACAAGGGATGCCAATCTCACGGCCTTCAAGGGTGGAAACTCCGGCAAGGCTGGTGTAGAAGGCGGCAAAACTGAAACGAGTGATCGGTCCAAAATGGAAACGGTAGTTATCGTCATTCACCTGATGGTCGTGCTGGCCCTGGTGCTTGTCGTCCTTTTGCAGCGCTCCGAAGGCGGGGCTCTCGGCATGGGCGGCGGCGGTGGCGGCTTCATGTCGAGCCGCGGCACAGCCAACGTGCTGACCCGCGCAACGGCAATCCTTGCCGCCATCTTCTTTGCCACCTCGCTGGGTCTCAGCCTGATGGCCCGCATGGGCGACAGCCCTGCTTCCATTCTGGACGGTTCTTCGGTGGTTCCGGGTGCTGCACAGCCGGCGGACGGCACGGCTCCGGCCACGGGCACTGGCGTGCTCGATGTTCTGAAGCAGCAGTCACAGCCTCAGGCGCCTGCAACGGCTCCGGCTCAGCCTTCTGGCCCCCAGGTTCCGGCAGCGCAGTAAGCGCTGCCGCAGGCCATATCCGGCGCATAGACCGGAAAAATCTCTCAAGTGCCCTGCGCACGTCTGCTGCAGGGCATTTTTGTTGTGTTTAACCACTGGACCCCGCTGGCCGATCCGGCAGGGACCACAGTATGGTGTTGCTCCATGGCGCGATACGTTTTCATCACTGGCGGCGTGGTTTCCTCGCTCGGGAAGGGTCTGGCATCGGCTGCGCTTGGCGCCCTGCTTCAGTCCCGCGGTTACAAGGTCCGGCTTCGCAAGCTCGACCCCTATCTCAACGTCGATCCGGGCACCATGAGCCCGTATCAGCACGGCGAAGTGTTCGTCACCGACGACGGCGCCGAGGCCGATCTTGATCTTGGTCACTATGAGCGCTTCACAGGGCGCCCGGCGACCAAGCAGGACAACATCACCACCGGACGCATCTATCAGGACATCATCGCCAAGGAACGCCGCGGCGATTATCTCGGCGGCACCGTGCAGGTGATTCCGCATGTTACCGACGCCATCAAGGCCTTCGTTCTGGATGGCAACGAGGATGTCGACTTCGTACTGGTCGAGATCGGCGGCACGGTGGGTGACATCGAAGGCCTTCCGTTCTTCGAGGCGATTCGCCAGCTAGGCAACGACCTGCCGCGCGGACAGGCGATCTACATCCACCTGACGCTGATGCCTTATATCGCCAGCGCTGGCGAGATGAAGACCAAGCCGACGCAGCATTCGGTCAAGGAGCTGCGCTCTATCGGCATCCAGCCGGATATCCTGATGATCCGCTGCGACCGTCATATTCCGGAGAACGAGCGGCGCAAGCTGTCGCAGTTCTGCAATGTGCGGGAAAGCGCCGTCATTCCGGCCTACGATGTGGCCTCGATCTATGACGTGCCGATCGCCTATCACAAGGAAGGCCTCGATGAGGAAGTCCTCAAGGCTTTCGGCATTACAGGCGCTCCGGCACCCAAGCTGGACCGCTGGGAAGAGATCTCCCGCCGCATCGCCAATCCGGAAGGCGAAGTGACGATTGCCATCGTTGGCAAGTACACCGTGCTGAAGGATGCCTACAAGTCGCTGATCGAGGCGCTTGTCCATGGCGGCATTGCCAACAACGTCAAGGTGAAGCTGCAGTGGATCGAGTCCGAGACCTTCGAAAAGGAAGATCCGGCGCCGTATCTTGAAGGCGTTGCCGGCATCCTGGTACCGGGTGGTTTCGGCGAGCGCGGGGCGGAAGGCAAGATTGCCGCTGCCCAGTTCGCCCGCACGCGCAACGTGCCTTACTTCGGCATCTGCTTCGGCATGCAGATGGCGGTGCTGGAAGCAGCCCGTAATCTTGCAGGCATCACGAAGGCCAGCTCTACCGAGTTCGGCCCTGCCGAAGAGCCGGTGGTCGGCCTGATGACCGAGTGGACGCGCGGCAACGAAAAAGAGCAGCGCCAGGCGGGCGATGATCTCGGCGGTACCATGCGTCTTGGTGCCTATCAGGCTGCACTCAAGCCGGGCTCGCGCATTGCCGAAGTCTATGGCAGCACGCTGATTTCGGAGCGTCACCGTCACCGCTATGAGGTGAACATCGGTTACCGTGAGCAGCTCGAAAGCTGCGGCCTCGTCTTTGCCGGCACCTCGCCGGATGGCGTTCTGCCCGAGACGGTGGAAATCAGCGGGCATCCGTGGTTCATCGGCGTTCAGTATCATCCGGAGCTGAAGTCCCGCCCGTTCGAGCCGCATCCGCTGTTCGCCTCGTTCGTCGAGGCTGCCATCAAGCGCAGCCGTCTGGTCTGACGGTCATACGCATCGAGCAGAGCCAGGCAGGGCAGGGAGAGTGGCGCATGGCGGCAAAGGCACGTGGACTGGATCACGTTGTGATCGCGGTCCGGGATCTCGACCAAGCAGCAGCGGCCTTCGAGGGGCTCGGCTTCACGCTGACGCCCCGCTCCCGCCACCCGTGGGGCACGGAAAACCGTCTGGTGCAGCTGGATGGAGCTTTCCTTGAACTGCTAACCGTCCCCGCTGGCGCCTCCATCGTCCCGGCCACGGGAACGGCCTTCTCTTTGGCCGGTTCAATCAGGACTTCCTGGAAAAGCGGGAAGGGGCCTCCATGCTGGTGCTGGACAGCACCAGTGCGGCCGAAGACCGTGCAGCTTTTACAGCTGCCGGACTTCCGGTGTTCGATCCCTTTTCCTTCGGCAGGGAAGCCACCGCGCCGGACGGCTCCGTACGCAAGGTCGGGTTTGACCTGACCTTCACCCGCGACGCGGATGCGCCGGAGACTGGTTTCTTCACTTGCCACAATCTCTATCCGGAAAATTTCTGGAAGCCGGAATTCCAGAGTCACGCCAATGGCGCGACAGCGCTGGCTGAAGTGATTCTGGTGGCACGGGATCCGGCAGACCATCACATCTTCCTTGAAGGCTTCACCGGCGTGCGCGAGCTCAGGGCCACCAGCCTTGGCATCGAGTGCCAGACGGCTCGCGGCAAGATTTCGATCCTGTCGCCTGTCGCCTACCGTCATCTTTTCGGCGATGCGGCGGCTGATGCCTTGCCAGTTGCTGCGCTGCCCTGCATTGCGGCCCTTCGGGTGATTGGGGCACGTGTTGCTGGCCGGTCCACGATACCGGCTGGCAGCCTTTGCGGCGTGACACTGGTGGTGGAGCCAGCCTGACGCCGGGTGCGTCAAGCGGCGGGCTGTCTTCACCGGATGTTGACAGCTTCGTGGATAGTCTCAGAAAGTGTTTTTTCCGGGTTGCGCCCAGGCGCCTTCCGTCATAAACACACCGCCAGCAGACGGGCGCTCCGGCGCATCTGCTTCCCAAGCGGGAGCGAGTAGCTCAGTTGGTAGAGCAACTGACTTTTAATCAGTTGGTCCAGGGTTCGAGTCCCTGCTCGCTCACCACTCTCCTTTAATAGCAGAGTAATTCGACACAGCGCCTTGAATACAAGGCCTGCGGCTTTTACGCGTGGACCGGATTGACGTGAGACTACTGGTTTGCGCCGCTCTTTCTGGCATGCATTCGTGCAAGGCCTGACTCAGGGCAAATTCCTCACTGTCAGTTCTGACGATCGACGGAAAGCACTGGGTAACAAGCCACTAGAAGAGCTATTCAGTTAAAAATTGACTGGATTGTGTACTGGCTTACTCATAAAATACAATCACAATAGGTGCGGTGCGTCATGGGCCCTGCAATCCGTTCGGGGTTGCAGGTGGCTTGACGTCATATTTTTACCTAGCGCCAGATCCGTGTCTGGCAGATTGGCTCGCTCGATGCCGGAAAATCTCGCTTCGCAATCTATGACCTCGCCGGAGTTCGACTTCGTAAAGGCCAACATCGCCGCAACGCTAACGCTTGTGAATGCACTGATCCATCAGGGTGCAGTGAACCGCGATCTGCTTGACGAGTTCCTGGCAGGGGTCATTGGCCAACTGCCGCACAACAGGCAAACCCTTGCCCTGCGGCTCGTTCTCGATCAATGGCGGCAAGGGCTGCGTGACGGCCGTGATGCTGGCATTGTGATGCGTCCAAGCTTCGAGGTCTTTGACGGCGGGCTTCAGGACGACTGAGACGCGGCGTTCCCTTCTCGGCCAGTGTGGTTTGTTGATGAGGGCGGCCTTGGTGCAAGGGCGTGGATTGCTTTTGCTTCAAGTTGGCGGCGTTACGGCGTCCTGAAAGGGCGCTGCCTCGCGGTAAGGTGAACGGCCTGGGCTCAATCCATACGGGATGTGCGGTTCTGCCATCTTCATTTCATCCCCTGCAATGCGGTAAGACCTGTCCATGTACTGCGCCGGCCCGACACGGGCCCGCATATCAACGGATAAGGGTGGCCGGGAATGATTCAGGAAATAACACTGGCAGGCGCTGTTTTCGCCGGAGTGCTGTCCTTCGTATCCCCTTGCGTGCTTCCGCTTGTGCCGCCCTATCTCGGCTTCATCGCAGGAACCAGCCTTGAAGAGCTTTCCGCCGATGACCGGACGGACGAAGCCGTGCGGCGCGTGTTCTTTGCTGCCCTTGCCTTCGTGGCTGGTTTCTCAACTGTCTTCGTGCTGCTTGGAGCCAGCGCTTCCTTCCTTGGGCAGATTGTGACGCAGCATATTCAGGTCCTCGGCTATGTTGCCGGTGTACTGACCATCGTCATGGGGCTGCACTTCCTCGGGCTCTTCCGCATTCCGTTGCTCTACCGGGAAGCGCGGGTACATGTGGATCGCAGGCCGGCTGGCCTTGCCGGAGCCTATGTGATCGGCCTTGCCTTCGGCTTCGGCTGGACCCCCTGCGTCGGGCCAGTTCTCGCTGCCATTCTGTTCGTTGCCGGATCCGAGGAAACCGTTGCACGCGGAGCGATTCTTCTCAGCGCCTACGCCATGGGCCTCGGTATTCCGTTTCTTATCGCAGCGCTTTTTGCAGGTCCCTTCCTGCGGTTCATGCAGAAGGCCCGCCGCCACATGGGCAAGGTGGAGAAGGGGATGGGCGTGGTTCTGGTGCTCACCGGGGTCATGTTCCTGACCGGCCAGATGGCTGTCTTTTCCTATTGGCTGCTTGAGACATTCCCGCAGTTTCAGGTGATCGGCTGATCCGTTGGTGCCCCCACACGAAACGGGCATCTGCCTACCTGAAACTCTCCAGAAGCGGCTCGCCCGAGAAGAGCGTCGGCGCGCAGGTTTTCTGTTCGAGCTCAAGACGCAGGCAGGCCACTGACGCTGCTGCCGCATTTGCGAAAGGTCCGGCCAGGAGCCGCACGGACTCAGGATCATCTCCAGCCGGTTGGGTCAAGGCGCGCAGACCGCTCATCTTGTCCGTATGGGCCGACGCGAAACTCTCCCAGCTGTCGCTTGCCGCGGAGCGGGAGGCATAGCGGCCGATCTCAATGGCAAAGTCGCTGCGGCTGATACGGTCAGAGCCGCCAATGGTGCGTCCGGCCGGATCGACGGGCCGGATCATCAGAGCGATGGGATCTTCTTGCGCTGCCTTTGTGTCTTCCGGCGCGGGCTCGGGAGGAATCGACGCGGTCGTCTCTGGGACTGGCATGCTGGAGCCCGGCAACCCGACGATCTCGCACCGGGCGTATTGGCTCTGGCGTCGAAGCCAGTGGCGCAGCCCGGCCCCGTAAGAACTGCCAACTGACTCGGCCGTGGCTCCAACCGGCGACATGATGGCACTGATATCCGAAGCGGCAAGGGGCTTTCCGGCAGAAGGGTTTTTCCCCGCCTGGGTTTCCGGGGCTGGCAGTGTCTCGACGGTGGATTGCTGCGTCTTGCGCGGATCGGGCCTTGGCAGGCTTACTACGGTCTTTGTGTGACTGGCCGCTTCGGGATCACGCCTCGGCAGATCTCCTGCGTCATGGAGCGGCGCTGCCGGTTCTGAAGTGCCTGCAGCAATGTCTGCAAGCCTTGGCTGGGCGGGCGCCGGAACGTTATTCTCTGTCGATCCGGTGACAAGGCCTGCGCTGCTGCCTGTCTCGAGCGACGCAAGACGGTTCGAGTAGCCGTCGTTCAGCTCTGTCATCTGGAGGAAACGCCGGCGCAGGGAGACCACCTCCCGCTGAAGCGTTTCCAGACGTGCCTCAAGCAGCCGCATGGATTCCGCTCCGCCTGTGCCAAGGGGAGAGGGGAGAATGCCGATGGATACGGTTTCCCCGTCCATCACGACGGGGGCTGTTCGCTTGATGCTTCCGGTGGGGCCTGCAACGTCACCCGCTGGTGGCAGCATGATACCGGCATGAGCCTGGCCGCCGCCTGAGCTCGCCGGGGCAAACCAGTAAGCCGAAAATCCGACGGTGCCGAACAAAAGCGCAAAGAGGGCCCAAGCGGCAATATCGAGCCGTGCCCGGGTCATCTCTGACCCAGACGTTTCGGCACCGGCATCCTTCTTGCGGCTCTTCACGGTGGGCTATCCTGCTCCCGCTACGGCAGAATCTGTTGCTATCCATGAGATATCTTGTCCCTAAACATGGTTAACGAACAGGGAATTACTGCCGTTGCCGGTGCGCTTCTGCAGGGAACTGTGGATCGGCGGCTTGCATCTTTTGCAAAAGGGCGGGAAAAGGCTGGGCAAGGGTTCAGGGCCCGCGAATGCGCGGAGCGAGGTGCGCGGGCAACCTGTGCCAATCAGCAAGACCGGCAGAAAGATCCCATGTCCAACCGCAGCCTCCTTTCCATCATCCTGGCCGCAGGCCTTGGAACACGCATGCAATCCAGCTTGCCGAAGGTGATGCACGAGATCGGCAATCTGCCGCTGATCGGCCATGTGCTGAAGGCTGTAAGCGGTGAGGGCAATCGCGTTGCCGTGGTCGTGGGGCCGGACATGCCCGCGCTTCAAGCGCTTGTCGCGAAGCTGTCGCCCGGTGCGACCTGCCACGAACAGACTGATCGGCTGGGAACAGCCCACGCGGCGCTTGCGGCCCGCAGTGCGCTGGCGCCGGCAGCCGACGATGTGCTGGTTCTGTTTGGCGACACGCCTCTGGTAACCGCTGATGCCATCGCCCGTGTGCGGGCGGCGCTGGCGGCAGGGGCTGATGTGGCGGTTCTGGGCTTCGAGGCTGCCAATCCCTTTGGCTATGGCCGCCTCTTGATGCAGGGCGACCAGCTTCTTGCAATACGCGAGGAAAAAGACGCAAGTCCCGAAGAAAGAAAGATAACTTTCTCTAACTCTGGCATCATGGGCTTTCAGGGAGCCATTGCGGCAGAGCTGCTTTCTGCGATTGGTAATGACAATGCCAAGGGCGAATACTACCTGACGGACGCCGTGGAGATTGCCAACGCACGCGGCCTGAAAGTGGTTGCAGCCAGCACCAGCGAGGATGATGCGCGCGGTATTAACAATCGCGTTCAACTTGCTGAATGTGAAGAGATTTTTCAAAATAGAATGCGCCGTGCCGCGATGGAGCGCGGTGTGACGCTGCAGGCTCCTTCAACTGTCTTCTTCTCTCATGACACGGTGCTCGAGCCGGATGTTCTGGTGGAACCCAATGTGGTGTTCGGCCCCGGCGTGAATGTTGCCTCCGGTGCCCGCATTCGCGCCTTCAGTCATCTGGAAGGGGCGACAGTTGGAGCTGACGCCACCGTTGGTCCCTATGCCCGTCTGCGGCCCGGTGCCGAACTGGCCCGCAACACCCATATCGGCAACTTCGTCGAGGTGAAGAACGGCAAGATCGGCGAAGGCGCAAAGGTCAATCACCTCAGCTATATCGGCGATGCCGTCGTGGGGGCGAAGACCAATATTGGCGCAGGAACCATCACCTGCAACTATGACGGATTCGGCAAGCATCTGACACAGATCGGGGCAGGCAGCTTCATCGGTTCAAATTCGACGCTCGTTGCGCCGGTGACCATCGGCTCGGGTGCCTATGTGGCGGCAGGCAGCACGGTTACGGATGAGGTGGCGGATGACGCTCTGGTCATTGGCCGTGCCCGCCAGACCGTGAAGGAAGGCCGTGCCAAAGAGTTGCGCACCCGCTTTGCTGCCGCGAAAGCTGCAAGCAAGAGCTGACGCAACGCAACCTGTCATCGTCTGAAACAGGGTTTGATTTCAACAAACTGGCCCGTCTCGTCTATGGGAGGCGGGTCAGATCGTTTCAAAGGGATTCATTTTCATGTGCGGCATCATCGGTATCGTCAGCCAGAGCGGCGTTGCTCCGCGTCTCGTGGATGCGCTGAAGCGCCTTGAGTACCGGGGCTATGACTCGGCCGGCATTGCCACGCTGGAGAACGGCATCGTCACCCGCCGCCGTGCGGAAGGCAAGCTGCGCAATCTGGAAGCCGTGCTGGAAAAGACACCGCTGCCTGGCGTCATTGGCATCGGCCACACCCGTTGGGCAACCCATGGCGCACCGACCGTCTCCAATGCGCATCCGCACCAGAGCGGTGGCGTTGCCGTCGTGCATAACGGGATCATCGAGAACTACCAGGAACTGCGCGCCGAGGCGGTTGCCAAGGACTATCATCCGGTGACCGATACGGACACGGAAGTGGTCGCGCTGCTGGTCAATGCCGCCATGGATGAGGGGCTTGCAGCGAAAGACGCGGTGGCCTCGGTTTTGCCACGCCTGCGCGGAGCCTTTGCGCTCGCGTTCCTGTTTGAGGGCGAGGAAAACCTTCTGATCGGCGCGAGGCGCGGCTCCCCGCT
Source organism: Pannonibacter phragmitetus (assembly GCF_050510895.1). Classification (GTDB taxonomy): domain Bacteria; phylum Pseudomonadota; class Alphaproteobacteria; order Rhizobiales; family Stappiaceae; genus Pannonibacter; species Pannonibacter phragmitetus_B. Next base: position 1,733,612 of record NZ_JBNINT010000001.1, read on the forward strand.
GGCCGTTGGTCATGGTGAGGGCGAAATGTTCCTGGGGTCGGACGCCATCGCGCTGGCACCCTTTACCGACCGGATCACTTATCTGGAAGAAGGTGACTGGGCCGTCCTGACCCGTGACAGCCTGGCCATTTTCGACCGCCAGAATGCGCCTGTCGTGCGGGCGGAAAGCAAGTCATCTGTTGGCGCTGCCATGATCGACAAGGGCAATTACCGCCACTTCATGGCCAAGGAAATTCACGAACAGCCGGAAGTGATCGGCCACACTCTGTCGCGCTATCTGGATCTGAGCGCCCGCAAGGTGCGCCTGCCGGAAGGCATGAACGTGGATTTCAGCGGTCTGACCCGGCTGGTCATGTCTGCCTGCGGCACGGCCTATTACGCGGGCCTTGTCGGCAAATACTGGTTCGAGAAATATGCCCGCCTGCCGGTGGAAATCGACGTGGCGTCAGAGTTCCGTTACCGCGAACTGCCGGTGTCGAAGGGCGAGATGGCGCTGTTCATCTCCCAGTCCGGCGAAACGGCAGATACGCTTGCCTCGCTGCGCTATTGCAAGCAGGAAGGCCTGACCATCGGCGCCATCGTCAACGTGCCGGAATCGACCATTGCCCGTGAAGCTGATGTCGTGTTCCCGACCGTTGCAGGTCCGGAGATCGGCGTTGCTTCCACCAAGGCCTTCACCTGTCAGCTGGCGGTTCTGGCGTCGCTTGCGATCACTGCTGGCCGCCAGCGCGGCTTCATCAGCGAAGCGGAAGAGGCTGAACTGGTTGGAGCTCTGGCGGAAACCCCGGACTGGCTGTGCAGGCGCTTGGGCTCGAACCGCGCATCGAGAAGCTGGCTCCCGCTCTGTCACGGGCTTCTGACGTTCTGTATCTCGGCCGCAGCACCAGCTTCCCGCTGGCGCTGGAAGGGGCGCTTAAGCTCAAGGAACTGTCCTACATCCACGCTGAAGGCTATGCCGCTGGTGAGCTGAAGCACGGGCCTATCGCGCTGATTGACGAAAACATGCCGGTGATCGTCATTGCCCCGCATGACGCGATCTATGAGAAGACCGTCTCCAACATGCAGGAAGTGGCGGCACGCGGCGGCAAGATCCTGCTCATCACCGATGAAAAGGGCGCGGCGGCTTCCGGCCTTGCGGCCAATGAGCAGGTGGTGATGCCCGAGCTGTCCGGCATCGTTGCGCCGATCATCTACGCCATTCCGACGCAGATGATTGCCTATCACGTGGCCGTGTTCATGGGTACGGATGTGGATCAGCCGCGTAACCTTGCCAAGTCGGTTACGGTGGAATGATCACTAGCCCCAAGCCTGTCATCGATACCTTCACTGAGGGTGACCGCCACCGCGTGGTCACCCTGTGGGGAGAGTGCGGCCTGACAAGGGCCTGGAACGATCCAGATAAGGATATTGACCGGAAGGTCGCGGACAGCCCCTGGGGCTTCATTGTGATGCGGCTGGGCAATGCCATCATCGGCAGTGCCATGTTCGGCTATGACGGGCACCGGGGCTCTGTGAATTATCTGAGCGTTCATCCGGCTCATCGGGGCAAGGGCTACGCCCGGCTGCTGATGGAACATGGCGAAGCGCTGCTGGTGGAACGCGGGTGCCCGAAGATCAATCTTCTGGTGCGGACCGGCAATGAAGCCGTGCTCGGATTTTATGATCAGATCGGCTACAGCCCTGACGAGGTTGTGGAGCTTGGCAAGCGTCTGATTTGCGATGAATGATATTATAAAACAATCAGTTCAGATGTTTTTCTGAACTGATTTGTTCGGTTTGGTCTAGTCAGCTTTGCGGATAGGACGGCCGGGACAGCACATAGGCGGCGCAGGCTGCCATGAAGGCCAATACGCCAAGGGCAAGCGGCCAGCCGGGGTGTGCGCCAAGCCAGAACATGCCGTAGCCAAAGGCCATGCCTCCAGTTGCGTAGAGTTTCGCACGCGGCGGGATAACCCCATGCTCACGCCAGGCAATCACCTGCGGCCCGATGGAGGGGTGCGCCAGGATCTGAGCCTCGAGTTCCGGCGAGGATTTGGCAAACATGGCGGCGGCGAGGATGAAGAAGATCGTGCCCGGCATGACCGGCAGGATGGCGCCGATCACTCCGAGGATGACACATAAAATTCCCGCAATCCGGTATGCTGTACGCCGCAAATCATCTCTCCAGCGTCCGTTTTTAGCCTAAGATGTTCGGCACGATATACGGGCCAGAGGCTGAAACCGGAGTTCTGCAATCCGGTTTACGCCCCTCTGGTCAAATAGGGAAGGCCGAATTCACGGCAAGTCAGGAGACCGTCGCGCATGGAAGATCCAGCCGTTACACCATCCCCGCAGCAGGACATGCAATCGCGGGCGCACAAGGGCTTTGGTGCAAGGCTGCGCAACTCCTTTCTGGCGGGACTCGTGATTGCAGGGCCTGTTGGCATTACGCTCTGGCTGACATGGTCTTTCATCCAGTGGGTGGATGGGCTCGTGAAACCTGCTTTGCCGCCTGCCTACAATCCCGACACCTATCTGCCATTCCCCGTGCCCGGTGTCGGCCTTATCATCGCCTTTACGGTGCTGTCTTTGACCGGTTTTGTCGCCGCCAACTTTCTGGGCCGGACACTCATCGGCTACGGCGAACGTGTTGTGTCTCGCATGCCACTTGTTCGCAATCTTTATAATGGCTTGAAGCAAATTTTTGAGACAGTGCTTGATGAAAAAGGGGCGAGTTTCAAGAAGGCTGCGCTGATCGAATATCCGCGTCCGGGCCTGTATGCGATCGTGTTTGTGGCGACTTCTGCGAAGGGAGAGGTGGCGCAGAAGCTTCCAGGCGGGGAAACTGCAGACTATCTCGCAGTGTTCCTGCCGACCACGCCGAATCCGACCTCCGGATTCCTGCTCTATCTGCCGCGCAAGGATGTGATCGAGCTCTCCATGACCGTGGAGGATGCGGCCAAACTGATCATCTCGGCTGGTCTTATCACGCCTGAGCATCCGCAGATCGCAGAGGCTTTGCCGGCAGGTTCCTTACAGCCAAAGGACTAAAAGCCTGAGTGAAACTCAGCCCGCCCGCAGCAGGCGGATCGCTTCGTCGCGGGAAAAGAGGTAGAGCAGGGTGCGCAGGGCCTGTCCGCGCGGACCTTTCAGCTCCGGGTCGGTTTCAAGGATCAGGCGGGCATCGTCGCGGGCGGTCTCCATCAGGTCTGGCCGCGCCTCTTCGCCAGCAAGGCGGAAGCCGGGTGCGCCGGACTGGCGGGTGCCAAGAATTTCGCCTTCGCCGCGCAGGCGCAGGTCTTCCTCGGCGATGAGGAAGCCATCGTTGGTCTCGCGCATCACTGCAAGGCGGGCGGCGGAGGTTTCGCCCAGCGGTCCCTTGTACAGCAGCACGCAGGACGATGGCCTGTCGCCGCGCCCGACGCGCCCGCGCAGCTGGTGCAGCTGGGCGAGGCCGAAGCGTTCGGCGTGCTCGATCACCATGATCGTGGCATCGGGCACGTCAACGCCGACTTCGATCACTGTGGTGGCGACGAGAACGCGGGCATGGCCTTCCTTGAAGGCGGTCATCGCCACATCCTTTTCCTCGGCGCTCATGCGGCCATGGACGAGGGCGACGGGCAGTTTCAGTTCCTGCGACAGATGCCGGTGCCGGTCCTCGACGGCGGCAAGGTCAACCTTCTCGGATTCCTCCACCAGCGGGCAGACCCAATAGACCTTCTGTCCCTCGGCCACCGCTGCCTTGATGCGCGCCACCATCTCGCCCATGCGCTCCAGCGATACGGAGACGGTGGTGATGGGCTTGCGCCCTGCTGGCTTGCCGATGAGCCGGGAGACATCCATATCGCCGAAATAGGTCAGCACCAGCGTGCGCGGGATCGGTGTTGCCGTCATCACCAGCACATCGACGCCCTTGCCCTTTGATGAGAGAGCAAGGCGCTGATGCACGCCGAAGCGGTGCTGCTCGTCCACCACCGTAATGCCAAGGTTCTGGAACTCGACGGAGCCCTGAAACAGTGCGTGGGTGCCAACGACCAGATCAATACTGCCCTCCAGCAGTCCGGCCTGCGTCTCACGCCGCGTCTTGGCACTGTCGCGCCCTGTCAGCAGGGCGATGCGGATGCCGGCGGCCTCGCAGAGCGGGGCCATGGAGGCGAAATGCTGGCGGGCGAGAATTTCGGTTGGCGCCATCATGGCCGCCTGGGCGCCGGATTCGATCACGGCGGCCATGGCCAGCAGGGCGACGATGGTCTTGCCCGCACCCACGTCACCTTGCACCAGCCGCAGCATGCGGTGCGGGCTCGCAAGATCCGCCTCGATTTCGGCAACCGCCTGCGTCTGGCCATCGGTGAGGGTGAAGGGCAGGGCAGCGAGGATCTTCGCCTTCAGAACGCCCTTTGCAATGCGCGGGGCACCATCCAGTTTGCGCATGGTGGCACGAACCAGAGCCAATGCGAGCTGGTTGGCGAGATATTCGTCATAAGCTAGGCGGGCGCGAAAGGGGGATTCGGGGCCAAGGTCGCCCGCCTTTTCCGGCCGGTGCAGACGTGCCAGCGCCTCGTCGAAATCCGGCCATCCCTTACGGGCGGCAAATTCAGGATCAAGCCAGTCCGGCATTTCCGGAAGACGGCCAAGTCCTGCGGCAATGGCCTTCAGCAGGGTGCGCGAGGCAAGGCCGGCGGTCATTGGATAGACCGGCTCCACATCCGGCATGGTTTCGGCCTCTTCGGGCGTCAGCACATAATCCGGATGCACCATCTGCGGGCGCTCGTTGAACCATTCCACCTTGCCCGAGATGATCCGCCGCCCACCAATGGGCAAGGTTTTCTCCAGCCAGTCGCGGTGGGCGTGGAAAAAGACAAGCGCGATTTCGCCGGTCGGATCTCTGGCGATGATGCGATAGGGCGCCTTGCCGTTGCGCGGCGAGGGCAAGTGCCGCTCCACCACCACGTCCAGCGTTGCGATTTCGCCATTCTCCGAGTGTGCGATTCCCGGCCGGCGGCGGCGGTCGATCACGCCGTGCGGCAGGTGAAACAGCAGATCGAGAACGCTGGCCTCACGCCCCGGCGTGCTGCCGGTCAGCCCATCCAGCAGCTTTGCAATCTTCGGGCCGATGCCGGGCAGCACCGAAACCGGAGCAAACAGGGGATCGAGAAGAGAAGGACGCATGGCACAGGAATCCGCAACACCGATGCCGCGTTTTGGCATGGTCTGGCGGCAAGGGCAATGAAACCTCTTGAACCTTCAGGACATGCACCCCAAAACCTTGACCTGACAGAGCCGGTTTGCGGCGCTATATAGCACGGATGATGTGCTGTCCCGTTTGCGCTGGACGCGGAATTCCCGCGCTCCGGCTGCAGGCGTCAGGACGGCGCAAGCCAAGCGATGCGGAGAGAGATGATGAGCGGCAAAAGTCCAGATACGGCGGCAGCACAGGATGATGCCCTGACCCACCGCAAGAAGCGCATCCTGTTCCGCACCTGGCACCGGGGCATGAAGGAGATGGACCTTCTGTTCGGCGGCTTTGCCCAATCCGAGCTCGACAAGCTAACTGCGGCTGAACTCGACGAGATGGAAGAGCTGATCAACGTCAACGATCAGGATCTCTTTGCCTGGATCACCGGCAGCAAGCCCGTTCCGGCAGAATGGGACCGCCCGCTCTACCGGCGCATGCTTGCCTTCCACAACATCACCTCCAGCCGCACTGCCTGATCCGGACGGATCGTCAGTCCACAGACGCGCTTTTGCGCGTGGCACAGCATTTCAGGGATAAGAACCGTGTTCGAGAGCCTTCTCCGCGACAAGGGCAACATCACGCTGGCCAGCGTGCCGGATGGAGCCGAGGCGCTGGCGCTTGCACGCATTCTGGACGAAGGGCCGAAGCAGGGGCTTTGTGCCGTCTTTGTCGCCCGTGATGCCACGCGGGCGCAGGGGCTGATCGAGGCGCTGAGCTTCTTTGCGCCCGATGTGGAAGCCCTGTCGCTGCCCGCCTGGGACTGTCTGCCCTATGACCGTGTGTCGCCGAACCCTGCTATCAGCGCCCGGCGCCTGCTGGTGCTGGGTGAGCTGGCGAGGGGCTTGGAAGGTTCTGGCCGGAAGGTGCTGGTCACGACCGTTAACGCCGCCGTGCAGCGTCTGCCCGAGCGCCGCTGGGTGGCAGGCCAGACCTTTTCGTTGAGCGCAGGCACGAGGGCGGATCTCACCTCCATTGCAGCCTGGCTGGAGTTGAACGGCTTTTCCCGCACGCCGACCGTGCGTGAGACCGGCGAATACGCAGTGCGTGGCGGCATTCTCGATCTCTTCGCGCCGGGCGCGGAAGCTCCCGTCCGTCTCGACTTCTTTGGCGATACGCTGGAGACCGTGCGCGCCTTTGATCCTGAGACCCAGCGCACCACCGCGCCGGTGAAGCGGCTGGATCTGGTGCCGATGAGCGAGGTGGTGCTGACGGAAGAGGCGATCTCGCGCTTCCGCCGCAACTATATCGGCCGTTTCGGCGCGGCGCGGCGCGAGGATATTCTCTACCAGTCAGTCAGTGAAGGCCGCCGCTATGCCGGCATGGAGCACTGGCTGCCGCTGTTCCACGAGACGCTGGAAACCCTGTTCGATTATGTGGAGGGGGTACCGCTCGTCCTCGATTCCCGCGCACCCGATGCCCTGCGCGAGCGGCTGGATCAGGTCGCCGAGCACTACGCCGCCCGCAAGGACGCGCTCGACAACGGCCATCTGGCCGGTTCCGTGCCCTATATGCCGGTGGAAACCGGCGGGCTCTATCTGGCGCCGGAGGAATGGACATCGCGTCTTGCCGATGCCGCCAGCTGCCAGATGGATGTGTTTACGCCGCCACCAGGCTCGGGCCGTCAGGTGGTGGATTTTGCTGGCCGCCAGGGCCGTAACTTTGCCGCTGAGCGCGCCGCTGGCGATGTGAACATCTTCGATGCGCTTGTCCGCCATGTGCGGGCGCTGGTCGCCGAAGAACGCCGTGTCGTTCTGTCCTGCTGGAGTGAAGGCTCGCGGGACCGGCTGGGGCAGATCCTGTTCGATCACGGGCTGGAGCTAGCCGCGCCCGCCGACACTTTCGCCAACATGCAGGCCCTGCCGCCACGCACCGTGGCGCTCAGCCTTCTCGGACTTGATACGGGCTTCGAGGTGGACCGGCTGGTCTTCATCTCCGAGCAGGACATTCTGGGTGACCGGCTGGTGCGCAAGGGGCGGCGCAAGGCCAAGGGGCGAATGTCCTCACCGAGGCCACCAGCCTGTCGGAAGGCGATCTCGTCGTCCACGTGGACCACGGTATCGGCCGCTTTATTGGCCTCAAGACCATCGAGGCGCTTGGTGCGCCGCATGACTGCCTGGAACTGCAGTATCACGGCGGCGACAAGCTGTATCTGCCGGTCGAAAACATCGAGCTTCTGACGCGCTACGGCTCGGAAGAAACCGATGTTCAGCTCGACAAGCTGGGCGGCGGGGCCTGGCAGGCGCGCAAGGCGCGCATGAAGAAGCGCATCCTTGAGATTGCCGATGGCCTGATCAAGACCGCTGCCGCCCGTGCCCTGAAGACCGCACCCGTAATCGAGACGCCGGAAGGCGTCTATGACGAGTTCGCCACCCGCTTCCCCTATGACGAAACGGAAGACCAGCTGACCGCGATTGATGCGGTGTTCGAGGACCTGTCTTCGGGCCGCCCGATGGACCGGCTGGTCTGCGGCGACGTGGGCTTCGGCAAGACAGAAGTGGCCCTGCGTGCGGCCTTTGTTGCGGCCATGTCCGGGCGTCAGGTTGCCGTGGTGGTGCCGACGACGCTCCTTGCCCGCCAGCATTTCCGCACCTTTTCGACGCGCTTCCATGGCCTGCCGGTCAACGTCGCCCATGCCTCGCGCCTCGTTAGCCCGAAGGAGCTTTCGGCCACGAAAAAGGGTCTGGAGGATGGCTCGGTCGACATCGTTGTCGGCACCCATGCGCTGCTCGGCACGGGCGTCAAATTCCGTGATCTGGGGCTCCTCATCATCGACGAAGAGCAGCATTTCGGCGTGAAGCACAAGGAGCGGCTGAAGGAGCTGAAGTCTGACGTGCATGTGCTGACGCTTTCGGCCACTCCCATTCCGCGCACCCTGCAGCAGGCACTGACGGGCCTGCGCGAGTTGTCGCTGATCGCAACGCCGCCGGTGGATCGCCTCGCCGTGCGCACCTTCATATCGCCGCTCGACCCGCTGGTGGTGCGCGAGGCGCTGCTGCGCGAGCATTACCGCGGCGGCCAGAGCTTCTATGTCTGCCCGCGTGTATCCGACCTTGCGGAACGGGCGGAGTTCCTCGCCGAAAGCGTGCCGGAAGTGAAGGTTGCGATTGCCCATGGCCAGATGGCGGCGGGGCAGCTGGAAGACGTGATGAATGCCTTCTACGAGGGCAAGTACGATGTGCTGCTGTCCACCACCATCGTGGAGTCGGGCCTTGATATCCCGACCGCCAACACGCTGATCGTGCACCGGGCCGACATGTTCGGCCTCGCCCAGCTTTACCAGATCCGTGGCCGCGTGGGCCGCTCCAAGACCCGTGCCTATGCACTCTTCACCGTGCCTGCGGCCGGCAAGCTGACGGCAACGGCGGAGCGCCGCCTCAAGGTGCTGCAGTCGCTGGAAAATCTTGGCGCCGGCTTCCAGTTGGCCAGCCACGACCTCGACATTCGTGGTGCGGGAATCTGCTGGGCGAGGAACAGTCAGGCCATATCAAGGAAGTGGGCTACGAGCTGTATCAGCAGATGCTGGAAGAGGCGGTGGCTCAGCTCAAGGATGGCGGCAATGATCTGGGTGAAGACCAGTGGTCGCCACAGATCAATGTGGGCACGCCGGTTCTCATCCCGGAAGACTATGTGCCGGACCTCAACCTGCGCCTGTCGCTTTACCGGCGTCTGGCCGATCTGACCGAAGCGCAGGAAATCGACGCTTTCGGCGCAGAAATGATCGACCGCTTTGGCCCGCTGCCGGAAGAAGTGCAGCACCTGCTGAAGATCGTCTTCATCAAGGGCCTTTGCCGCAAGGCCAATGTTGAGAAGGTGGATTCGGGGCCGAAGGGGATCGTCATCTCGTTCAGGAACAGCGAGTTCGCCAATCCGGCGGGGCTTGTCGGCTACATCGCCGAGCAGGGCGTGCTGGCCAAGATCCGCCCGGATCAGAAGGTGGTGCTGTCACGCGACTGGGAGAGGGCTGAAGACCGCTTGAAAGGCACAGCTGTCATCATGTCAAAGCTTGCAAAGCTGGCCGGAGGCGGAAAGGCTGCGGCCTGAGAGGCAAGGCTCTGGTTGCAAAAAGGGGAGTTGGGAATGGCGCAGGACGAAGCGCCAGGCCTTCACCCGTACAAGCCGGAACCTTCTGCTTTTCTTTCAGCCTGTTGTGCAAACCCCGCCGCAACAACAGAATTCCTGAGAGCCGCCACATTTGGGCAAGACTCTGTTAAGCGAGTCCCGGCACACTGCGAAGAGTTTCAGACCCCACGTGTCCAGTAGGTCGATAAGTGCCCGCAACCACCCGTCAGCGCAAGAAGTCCTTTCTTGGCAGTCTCGTCATCCCGGTCGCATCTGTTGCTGTGCTTGGCTATTTCGCCTTTCATGCGGTGAATGGCGAATTTGGCATGGCCGGGCGCGAGCGTCTGGACCGTCAGGTGGCTCAGCTTGAGGCGGAGCTGGCGGACATCAAGTCTGCGCGTGAGCATCTGGCCACGCGTGTGGCGCTTCTGCGCCCGGAAAGCCTTGATCCGGATATGGTCGATGAGCGCGCCCGCGTTATCCTCAATGTGGTGCAGGCAGATGAGCTGATCATCATGCGCAGCAGCTCTGTTGCCGTCAGGTAACTGAAAATCGGTTTATATCGCAAAAATAACCGAAATCTGGTTAAGTGATAAAAGTCAAATCATTTCAGCGGGTTGGTCAGTATTACCGCGCTGCACTCAACCTCTTGGATTGACAACGGCAAGCGGTTACCTTCCGCTTGCTGTCTAGGGGAAACGCCACGCAGAGACGAGGGACATGGCCGCTACAAAACAATCTTCCGCCGGTGCACGCGCGAAGGGCGCGACCGGTCAGGGTGGTGCGGGCAATTCTGCTGCCGCCATCGCAAAATTCACAAAAGACGAAGAGCTTCACGCCTACCGTGAAATGCTCCTGATTCGCCGCTTCGAGGAAAAGGCCGGCCAGCTTTATGGCATGGGTCTCATCGGCGGGTTCTGCCACCTTTATATTGGGCAGGAAGCTGTCGTCGTCGGCATGCAGATGGCCAAGGTGGATGGTGACCAGATGATCACCGGTTACCGCGACCACGGCCACATGCTGGCCATGGACCTTGATCCGAAGGGCGTCATGGCCGAGCTGACCGGCCGCCGTGGCGGCCTGTCGAAGGGCAAGGGCGGTTCCATGCACATGTTCTCCAAGGAGAAGCACTTCTATGGCGGTCACGGCATCGTCGGTGCGCAGGTCGCGCTCGGCACCGGCCTTGGCTTTGCCAACAAGTACCGTGGCAACGGCAACGTCGCCATGGCCTTCTTCGGTGACGGTGCATCCAACCAGGGTCAGGTCTACGAAAGCTTCAACATGGCCCAGCTGTGGAAGCTGCCGGTCGTGTATGTGATCGAGAACAACAAGTACGGTATGGGCACGAGCGTCAACCGCGCTTCGGCCAACACCGACCTGTCCCAGCGCGGTGCCTCCTTCGGCATTCCGGGCGAACAGGTGGACGGCATGGACGTGCGCGCCGTGAAGGCAGCCTCAGAGCGTGCGCTTGCGTGGTGCCGTGAAGGCAATGGCCCGTTCATTCTGGAAATGGTGACCTACCGCTACCGCGGTCACTCCATGTCCGACCCGGCGAAGTACCGCTCCAAGGAAGAAGTCGACCGGATGCGTGGCGAACACGACCCGATCGAGCAGGTCCGTTCGCGTCTGCTTGAGAACGGCTGGGCCTCCGAGGATGACCTCAAGGGCCTCGACAAGGACGTTCGCGCCATTGTTGCCGAAGCCGCAGAGTTTGCGCAGAACGATCCGGAGCCGGATGTGTCCGAGCTCTACACCGACATTCTGCTTTAAGGCCGGGGGAATACATGCCGATCGATATTCTGATGCCGGCTCTCTCGCCGACCATGGAAGAGGGCAAGCTGTCCAAGTGGCTCAAGGCCGAAGGCGACAGCGTGAAGTCTGGCGACGTGATCGCCGAAATCGAGACCGACAAGGCAACCATGGAAGTGGAAGCCGTGGACGAAGGCACCATGGGCAAGATCCTGGTGGCCGAAGGTACCGAGAACGTCAAGGTCAACACGAAGATCGCCGTTCTTCTGGGCGAAGACGAAGATGCTTCTGCGATTGATACCAGTGCTTTGGCTCCGGCTGCTGCACAGGCTCCGGCTGCTGCACCGGCTCCGGCACCTGCCGAAACAGCGGCTCCGGCTGCTGCTGCGCCGGTTCCTGCCCAGCCCGTCACGTCCGGCACTGCCGACAGTGACGCTCCGGCTGGCACCGAAATGGTGTCCATGACCGTGCGCGAAGCGCTGCGTGACGCCATGGCTGAGGAAATGCGCCGCGACGGCGACATCTTCATCATGGGTGAGGAAGTTGCCGAATACCAGGGCGCTTACAAGATCACGCAGGGTCTTCTGGACGAGTTCGGAGCCAAGCGCGTCATCGACACGCCGATCACCGAGCACGGCTTTGCCGGTCTTGCCACGGGTGCGGCGATGACGGGCCTGAAGCCCATCGTCGAGTTCATGACGTTCAACTTCGCCATGCAGGCGATTGACCACATCATCAACTCCGCCGCCAAGACGCTCTACATGTCCGGCGGCCAGCTTGGCGCTCCGATCGTGTTCCGTGGCCCGAACGGCGCTGCGGCCCGCGTGGGTGCACAGCACAGCCAGGACTATGCCTCCTGGTATGCCCACATTCCGGGCCTGAAGGTCATCCAGCCCTGGTCGGCTGCCGATGCCAAGGGCCTGCTGAAGGCGGCCATCCGCGACCCGAACCCGGTCATCTTCCTTGAAAACGAGATCCTCTACGGCCAGTCCTTCGAGGTTCCGAAGGTTGATGATTTCGTCCTGCCGATCGGCAAGGCAAAGATCGAGCGTGCCGGCACGGATGTGACCATCGTCTCCTGGGGTATCGGCATGACCTACGTCATGAAGGCCGTGGACGAACTGGCAGCACAGGGCATCTCGGCGGAAGTCGTGAACCTGCGCACCATCCGTCCGCTCGACATCGACACGGTGCTCGCCTCCGTCCGCAAGACGGGCCGCTGCGTCACGGTGGAAGAAGCCTTCCCGGTCTGCTCGGTTTCTTCGGAAATCGGCTATCAGGTTCAGGAAAAGGCCTTCGACTTCCTCGATGCCCCGATCCTGCGCGTGACCGGCAAGGACGTTCCGATGCCCTATGCCGCAAACCTTGAAAAGCTGGCCCTGCCGTCTGTCAAGGAAGTCATCGACGCCGTGAAGGCTGTCACCTACAGGGACTGAGGCGAGGGAGGCCGCAATGCCGATCAACATCACAATGCCGGCCCTCTCTCCCACCATGGAAGAGGGCAACCTGGCCAAGTGGCTGGTGAAGGAAGGTGACAAGGTTTCTCCCGGCGACGTGATCGCCGAGATCGAAACCGACAAGGCGACCATGGAAGTGGAAGCCGTGGACGAAGGCACGGTCGCAAAGATCGTCGTCGCTGCTGGCACGCAGGGCGTGAAGGTCAACAGCCTGATCGCCGTGCTCGCCGGGGAAGACGAGGACGCTTCGGCTGTCTCGGCAGCGCCTGCTGCCGCGCCTGCCAAGGCGGAATCCGCTCCGGCCAAGGCCGAAGCTGCCGCTGCTCCGGCTCCGGCCGCTGCTGCACCGGCATCTGCCGGTCCGGCTCCGGTCAGCGCATCTGGCGAACGCATCTTTGCCTCGCCGCTCGCCCGCCGTCTGGCGTCGCAGAACGGTCTGGACCTCAAGGCCATCGCAGGCTCTGGCCCGCATGGCCGTATCGTCCAGCGCGACATTGAGGCCGCTCTGAAGGCTGGCACAGGCAAGGCAGCTCCTGCTGCTGCTGCTGCCACCGCCGAGGCTCCGAAGGCCGCTGCTGCTGCTGCGCCCGCAGGTCCCTCCAAGGAGCAGGTGCTCAAGCTCTTCGCCGAAGGCTCTTACGAGCTGGTGCCGCACGACGGCATGCGCAAGACCATTGCCAAGCGTCTCACCGAGTCCAAGCAGACGATCCCGCACTTCTACGTGTCGGTGGACTGCGAACTCGACGCGCTTCTGGCCCTGCGCACCCAGCTCAACGATGCTGCGCCGAAGTCCAAGGACGGCAAGGCGGCCTACAAGCTCTCGGTCAATGACATGGTCATCAAGGCCATGGCTCTGGCCCTGCGCGATGTGCCGGATGCGAACGTCTCCTGGACGGACGATGCCATGGTCAAGCACAAGCACGCCGATGTCGGCGTTGCCGTGTCGATCCCGGGCGGCCTGATCACCCCGATCATCCGCAGCGCCGAGCAGAAGGCCCTGTCCACCATCTCCAACGAGATGAAGGACCTGGGTCAGCGAGCCAAGGACCGCAAGCTGAAGCCGGAAGAGTACCAGGGCGGCACCACCGCCGTGTCCAACATGGGCATGATGGGCGTGAAGAGCTTCTCGGCCGTGGTCAACCCGCCGCATGCCACCATTCTGGCGGTCGGTGCGGGCGAGCAGCGTCCCGTCGTCAAGAATGGCACACTGTCAGTGGCCACTGTCATGACGGTAACGCTCTCGACCGACCACCGCTGCGTGGACGGAGCTCTGGGCGCGGAACTTCTCGGCGCCTTCAAGGGCTACATCGAGAACCCGATGAGCATGCTGGTCTGAGTGCCCCTCAGCGAGGCCCCGGCAGGTCCGGGGCCTTTCTGTCTTGAAAACAGAACGCGACATTCTTGCGAAACAAAGGCGAGGGAACTTCCATGGCCGATAGCTATGACGTCCTCATCATCGGGTCGGGCCCCGGCGGTTATGTGACCGCGATCCGTGCGGCCCAGCTCGGCTTCAAGACTGCCATTGTCGAGCGCGAGCATCTGGGCGGCATCTGCCTCAACTGGGGCTGTATTCCGACCAAGGCGCTGCTGCGCTCCGCTGAAATTCTCGATCACGCCAACCATGCCAAGTCCTACGGGCTGAAGCTGGAAGGCAAGATGACTGCCGACATCAAGGACGTGGTTGCCCGTTCGCGCGGCGTTTCGGCCCGCCTCAACGGCGGTGTCGGCTTCCTGATGAAGAAGAACAAGATCGACGTCATCTGGGGTGAAGCCAAGCTCACCAAGCCGGGTGAAGTCGTGGTCGGCAAGTCGTCCAAGCCCGCCGTCGAGCCGCAGCACCCCACGCCCAAGGGCGTGAAGGGTGAAGGCACCTACACGGCCAAGCACATCATCATTGCCACTGGCGCCCGTCCGCGTGCGCTGCCCGGCATCGAGCCGGATGGCAAGCTGATCTGGACCTATTTCGAGGCGATGAAGCCGGACTTTATGCCGAAGTCGCTGGTCGTGATGGGCTCGGGCGCCATCGGCATCGAATTTGCCTCCTTCTACCGCTCCATGGGCGTAGACGTGACCGTTGTTGAAGTCATGTCCCAGATCATGCCGGTGGAAGATGCCGAAATCTCCGCCATCGCCCGCAAGGCGCTGGAAAAGCGCGGCATGAAGATCATGACCGAGGCCAAGGTTGCCAAGGTCGAGAAGGGCGCCAATTCCATCACCGCCCATGTTGAAACCAAGGATGGCAAGGTGACACAGATCACCGCTGACCGTCTGATTTCCGCAGTCGGCGTGCAGGGCAACATCGAGAACCTCGGGCTTGAGGCGCTTGGCGTGAAGACCGACCGTGGCTGCGTCGTCATCGACGGCTATGGCAAGACCAACGTTCCGGGGCTTTATGCCATTGGCGACGTGGCCGGCCCGCCGATGCTCGCCCACAAGGCCGAGCATGAAGGCGTCGTCTGCATCGAAAAAATCGCAGGCCTGCCGGGCGTTCACGCCATGGACAAGGGCAAGATCCCGGGCTGCACCTACTGTAACCCGCAGGTCGCTTCTGTTGGCCTGACCGAAGCCAAGGCCAAGGAGCAGGGCCGCGACATTCGCGTCGGCCGCTTCTCCTTTGCCGCCAACGGCAAGGCGATTGCTCTGGGTGAGGACAACGGTCTCATCAAGACCATCTTCGACAAGAAGACCGGCGAGCTCCTGGGCGCCCACATGGTTGGCACGGAAGTGACCGAGCTGATTCAGGGCTTCGTGGTGGCGATGAACCTCGAGACCACCGAGGAAGACCTGATGCACACGGTCTTCCCGCATCCGACGCTGTCGGAGATGATGAAGGAAAGCGTTCTGGACGCCTACGGGCGGGCTCTGAACGCCTGACGCAAAGTCCTTCAGGGCCGCCCTTCGCAAAGAGGTGCGGCCCTCTTGGCATTTCAGCCACACGGAACCTCTTGCGGAACTTCGGCGGTGTCTTCAGTGTTGTTAGGGCAGTACATCAATGAGGAGACTGCAAAAAATGACGCTTGAGACCGTGATCATCTGGGCCCTGATTGGCCTTGTAGCCGGGTGGATTGCCAGCTTCATTACAGGTGGCGGCGGGCTGATCCGTTACATTCTGACCGGTCTTGCCGGTGCAGTCGTTGGCGGCTTTCTGATGCATTACTTCGGGTTTTCGCTGAACCTGGGCAATGCCATAGCCAACGAGATCGCCGTGGCTGCCATTGGTGCGGTCGTTGTGGTTTTCGTCGCCCGGATACTGGCGTGAACGCCACACGGACCACAGGATCTGACCGCTTCCGGCAGCAGTGCCGGAAGCACGGGAGGCAGAGCGTATGATTTTCTGGATCATCATCGGGCTTCTGGCTGGCGCCATCGCCCACAGGGTACTGGACAGCCGCGGCGGCTTCTTCGGCTCGCTCGTCGTGGGACTGATCGGCGCGCTGGTCGGCGGAAAGCTCGCGGAAATTCTGCGGCTCAATCTCACTGGCGGCTTTATCGATCAGCTGGTTGTTTCGACGGTTGGTGCCGTTCTGTTCCTCTTCATATGGCGCAAGATCAGAGGGCGCTGATCTCGAGAACCGATAACATCCTGGGGTAGGGGCATGATGCGGGGCGAACTGCCAAGTCTGAGCGACTTTCCGCTGCACAGCGAGGACAAGCTGCGCTATGGCGACACGGACCGTCAGGGCCATGTCAACAATGCCGTCTTCTCCACATTTCTTGAGACCGGACGTGTCGAGGCGCTTTATGGTGCGGGCACATCGCAGCGAAGCCTTGTGGACGAAGGTGCTGCCTTCGTCATCGCCCGGCTGGAGCTGGATTTCCTGGCCGAAGTCACATGGCCTGGTACGGTCGTGACCGGTACGCGGGTCAAGGCGGTTGGCCGCAGTTCCATCACGCTGGAGCAGGCTCTGTTCCAGAATGGAGCCTGTGTGGCGCGGGCTGTGTCCGTGGTGGTGCAGATGGATGAAGCCACCCGTAAATCCCGTTCGCTTTCGCCTGAAATGGCCGCCCGCTTTGCTGCGCTGAGCGGATCTTCCTAAAACGCATGACACCGCGGCAATGAGGCACTTGACCTTCGGCGCTGCTCACGACATTTGGATGCCATGGTAACGATCCTCGACACCCTGAACCGTCCGGCTCCCGTTCAGAGCTCAGACGATGCGAAGCCCCGGCATCCGGAAAAGGCCCACCGGCCCGACAATCCGGTCGCCCGCAAACCTGCCTGGATTCGCGTCAAGGCGCCAACGTCGCCGGTTTACCGCGAGACCCATCAGGTGGTGCGCGAGAACAAGCTCGTCACCGTGTGCGAGGAGGCTGGCTGCCCGAATATCGGTGAGTGCTGGTCAAAGAAGCATGCGAGCTTCATGATCCTCGGCGACACCTGCACCCGCGCCTGCGCCTTCTGTAACGTGCGCACCGGCATGCCGGGAGCCGTAGACAAGAACGAGCCGGAAGGCATCGCCACGGCAGTTGCGACCATGGGGTTGCAGCATGTCGTGATCACCTCGGTAGACCGGGATGATCTGGATGACGGCGGTGCAAACCATTTTGCCGATGTGATCGCTGCGATCCGCGCAAAGGCGCCGAAGACCACGATCGAGGTTCTGACGCCCGACTTCCTGCGCAAGGACGGCGCGCTGGAGATCGTCGTGAAGGCGAAGCCGGATGTGTTCAACCACAATCTGGAAACGGTTCCGTCGAAGTATCTCAAGGTGCGCCCTGGCGCCCGCTACTTCCACTCCATCCGCCTGCTGCAGCGGGTGAAGGAACTCGACCCTACCATGTTCACGAAGTCCGGCATCATGGTTGGCCTCGGCGAGGAGCGCAATGAAGTGCTCCAGCTGATGGACGACCTGCGGACGGCGGACGTGGATTTCCTCACCATCGGCCAGTACCTCCAGCCTTCGAAGAAGCACCATCCTGTGCTGTCCTTCGTCACGCCGGAGGAGTTCAAGGCCTATGAGAAGATCGCCTATGCCAAGGGCTTCCTGAAGGTTTCGGCCAGCCCCTGACCCGCTCCTCCCATCACGCGGGTGAGGACTTTGCCGACTTGAGGGCCGCGCGCGCAGCAAAGCTGGGCCATTGACACAAGAAACAGCGCCGGCGGCTCAACACGGGCTGCCGGGCGCTTGAAGAGACTTACATGCCGTCATTTGAATCGAGCCGGGACGTGGCCCACAGCGCCAGCGACATGTTCGACCTTGTTGCCGATGTGGAGAAATATCCCCAGTTTGTGCCTCTTTGCCAAAGCCTCGTGATCCGTGGCCGCAAGCCGCTGGACGAAACGCGCGAGGTTCTGGTGGCTGACATGACAGTCGCCTACAAGCTGTTCAAGGAAACCTTCACCAGCCGCGTGGTTCTGGACAGGCCAAAGAACCAGATTCTCGTGGAGTATCTGGATGGGCCGTTCCAGCATCTGGAGAACAGGTGGACCTTTCAGCCGCGCGAGCAGGGGGCTGCAGTGTCGGTTTCTTCATTTCCTATGACTTCAAGAGCCGGACGTTCGCAGCCTTGATGGGCGCCATGTTCGACATGGCTTTCCGCAAGTTTGCAGCCGCTTTCGAGGAGCGGGCTGACGAGGTCTATGGCCGCAAGGCCGGGGTTCAGCTTACCGCCCGGTAAAGGCGCGCCGTATTTCCTGGAACCTGAACTCCCGTGGAGGAGCCGGATCACCCGTCAAGCCCCGCTCCACGTGGGCTGGCAGGTTCAAATCTTCAATCTTCACCTGCTCTTGCGGATTGCGGCAAACCGCCTGCCAGCGGCCGTTGGCGTTGCTCTCCAGATTGAGTTCAAAGCCGTCGTCAGCCTCTTTTTGAGTCCAGGCAACGGTGGTTGGACGGACCCAGAACTTGGAGCCGCAATATTCCACAGCTACAAAGCCCTGATGTTCCCGGCGAAGCACCACGTGGCTGCCTCGGAAACGGCCATGGTCTCGTGAAATAATGTGAAACTCGCCTGATTGCGACTGCCCAGCCGTTTGTGTTGCAGCCTGGGCGAATGCCGTAACCGGCGACAGGCTAACGGCAATAATGACGGCCAGAAGAACACCAGCAAGGGTTGCCAAGGCACAGATCCATGTGTTGAGCAGGCCTATGGTCGCGTGCAGGTTGCGCCGACCTGCCTGTCACTTTTACGACTAGAAGTTTTGCCTGCAAAGGAGGCAATATCAAGTCAATCCTGCGTCAGCCTTGCGGCGGCTGTGCGAAAGCAGGAATCTGGCCGTGGAAGTGCGTGTTACTGCTGATGGTAGGTGCCCCTTGCCTTGCCGCCGGACTTATTGGCAAAGGCTTCGCTGATCCTGGACAACTTGCTGCCTGGAGGAGGCGCGCTGGACGAACCTTCATTGCTGACGACCAGCGGGTCCTCGTCGCTGCCAATGTCCGCCATTGAGACGTGATTCTCCGCCTTGGCACAGACCTCGACCCAGCCGCGTCCGTTGCTGTACTCCAGTCTTACAAGGCGCTTGTTTTCAACTTCTATCAGGCTCCAGGCTACCGATTTGGGCCGGACCCATACCTTGCGGCCGCAGTAGGCCACTGCAACATAGCCGTCGGCCTGTTCTTCAAGAACCTGATGGCTGCCGTGAAAGGTGCCATCAGCTTGCCGTGAGATGAGATAGAAATCTCCCGCTTTCACTACTTCTTCGGCTTGTGCCGGAAGAAGGGATGCAAGAGCTCCCGCAAGAAAAATCGATATGCGCATAACAACCTGCCCCGTTGCCAGCGCCGGGCCAGCAGAGGCGCAGGCTCAGCACAAGTGCCATGTTATAGTGAGGCCGCCTTGATATTCCCTTCTGTCAGTCGATCAAATTTGACAGAAGCTCCAGTGCTGTTGCTGCCGATAGTGCGCGGATGCCGTCGCGCCCCCGATCACCGAACTGGCACGCCAGATGCCGTGTCTGCTTGCCTTTGCCTGCGGCAGCAAAATGAACCAGTCCGACAGGCTTTTCCGCCGAGCCTCCACCAGGACCGGCGATTCCCGTAATCGAGACGGACACATCTGCGCGTGAATGAGACAAGGCCCCTTCCGCCATCGCCCGCGCCGTCTCTTCGCTGACCGCGCCCACGCGGCCAAGGACTGCCGCCGGAACCCCCAGCATCTCCATTTTCGCTTCGTTGGAATAGGTGACGAAACCCCGGTCCAGAACGGTGGAAGATCCGGGGATTTCGGTAATCAGCGCGCAAACAAGACCGCCAGTGCAGGATTCGGCCGCTGTCATCATCAGCCCCTTGCCCTTCAGCTTCAGGACAAGTGCTTCCGCCTGCGGGCGCAGATGCGTCAGGTCAGTCATGACAGGTCTCTCTGTTGCCGGTCTTCAGTCGCCCAAGTCTGGCAGGCGGACCGTTGCTGTGGCAAGGGCTGCAATGCCCTCGCGTCGCCCGGTGAAGCCGAGCTCTTCCGACGTGGTGGCTTTGACGGACACCCGTTCGGCCGGCAGGGAGCAGATGGCGGCGATGCTGCGGCGCATTTCTTCGCGCACGGGGCCGATCTTGGGGGCCTCACACACGATGGTCACATCCAGATGCGCAACCCTCCCGCCACGTGCGGCCACCAGAGACAGGGCGTGCTGCAGGAACTTGTCCGAGGACGCTCCCTTCCATTGAGGGTCGGAGGGCGGAAAATGGCCGCCGATATCCTTGTCTGCGATGGCGCCGAGAATAGCATCGGTCAGCGCATGCAGCGCCACGTCCGCATCAGAGTGGCCCTTGAGGCGCTTGTGGAAGGGAATGGCAATTCCGCCAAGAATGACCGCGTCACCGTCTTCAAAAGCATGCACGTCGTAGCCGTTGCCAACGCGGATATCCGGCAATTCAGACCAAGGCTTCATGCTGACTCCTGACTCATTTCAAGGCCGGCGCAAAAGCACGGCCATGGCGCGCGCCCGGTCGAGGTCCGCGCGGGTTGTTACCTTGAAGGTCTCGGCCGCACCCTCCACCAATTGCACGCGCAGGCCAGCCCATTCGGCCAGTGAGGTGTCGTCGGTGAAATGGTCCTGTCCCAAAGCGGCGGCTCTTCTATGTGCTGCAAGCAGAGGCTCGAAAGCAAAGCCTTGTGGCGTCTGGGCAGCCCACAGACCGCTGCGGTCCACGGTTCCGGTGGCATAGCCATCCGGCCCGGCGCGTTTCAGCGTGTCATGCACGGGCAGGGCGGCAAGCACGGCCTGCTCTCCAGCCTGAAGGGCAGCTGTCATGCGTTCAAGTGTGACGGCCATCAGGAAGGGGCGGGCAGCATCATGCACCAGGACATGCGCGGGAAGATGCTCTTCCGGCCTGCAGGCGAGCGCCTCAAGACCGGCGTGAACGGATGCCTGCCGTGTGGCGCCGCCAATGGCGGGCGGCAGAATTCTTTCGCGCATGGCCGGTTGCACTGCCGCCAGCGATGCTTCATAGAGGCCGCCATCATCGGCATGGATCACAACAAGCGCATCGGCCACATGCGGGCTTTGCAGAATGGCCTCCAGCGTCCAGGCCAGCATGGGCCGGTCGTCGAGGGCGAGATACTGCTTGGGGCACCTGTCCTGTGGATCGGCGAGACGCGTTCCGCGTCCGGCAGCGACGATCAGGGCAGATGTCTTGCGCGTCATCTAGGGTTTCCGCTGGTGGCGCCGCCTCATGCGCCGGGGCAATCAGGACCGCCAGCCTCCGCATGTGGACAGTTTTGAGGCAGGTGACCTTTCGTGCCTGTCTCTTAAGGGTTTTAAGGGTGGGTTCTCAACCCTAATTTCAGAAGCTGTTACAACTTCTCCCTTGCCGCAATGCAAAAAATGTCTAATGTGTAGGCAAATCGAGATATGCACACGATATGAGCACACCTGCAGCTGCACGTTTTGAGAGTTCTCTGAAGATCGGTCCGCATGTTTTGGCGAACCGGGCCTTCCTTGCGCCCATGTCCGGCGTGTCGGATCTGCCCTTCCGCAAGCTGGCCGCGCGCTTCGGTGCGGGGCTTGTGGTCTCCGAGATGGTCGCCTGCGAGCAGCTGGTGGAAGGTGATGCTGAAACCCAAACGCGGGCGGAAGGCGAGGGGCTGGATCTGCATGTGGTGCAGCTGGCTGGCCGCGAGCCGCACTGGATGGCGGAAGCGGCCCGTATCGCCGAGATCTGCGGGCGCTGCCATCATCGACATCAATATGGGCTGCCCGGCCAAGCGCGTTACCACCGGCTATTCAGGCTCTGCCTTGATGCGCGATCTTGATCATGCTCTGACGCTGGTAGAGGCGACCGTCGGTGCCGTTTCCGTCCCGGTGACACTGAAGATGCGCCTTGGCTGGGACCGGGACTGCATGAATGCGCCGGAGCTGGCGCGCCGTGCGCAGGATGCGGGCGTGCAGCTCGTCACCGTGCATGGCCGCACCCGCAACCAGTTTTACAAGGGCGCGGCCGACTGGCAGGCCATCCGTGCCGTAACGGAGGCGGTCAGCATTCCCGTCATCGCCAATGGCGACTGTGTGTCCATCGAAGCGGCTGAAAAGATGCTGGAACAGTCTGGCGCCGATGGCGTCATGGTGGGCCGCGGCGCCTATGGGCGGCCCTGGCTGCCGGGACAGATTGGCGCTCATCTCAATGGCGCAGACCCGCAGCCTGCACCTGAGGGGAATGCTCTCGGTGATCTGGCTCTCGAACATTACGACGCCCTCATCGCCCTATACGGGCTGGAGCTGGGCCGTCGCATCGCACGCAAGCATCTGGGCTGGTATCTGGACCAGACCGCCGATGTTCCCGCCGCCCTGCGTCAGGAAATCCTGACCAGCGACAGCCCTGCCACAGTCACGCGGCTTGTCCGCACTTGGTTTTCTGATCAACCCCAACGGAGCGCCGCATGACAGGATCGTCTGCGAAATCCGTGGAAGGACGCACCGAGGCTCTCGCCACCGATGGCCCGACCATTCTGGACTCCTTGCCACACCCCGTACTTCTGGTCGCTCCTGATGGAGTGATCGAGGCCGCCAACATGGCGGCCGAAATCTTCCTGCGCTCATCCGTATCCTTCCTGCGGCGGCACACGATTGACTACTTCGTGCCCTTCGGCAGCCCGCTGCTGACCCTGATCGAGCAGGTGCGCGAGCGCGGGGCGCCGGTCAACGAATACAAGGTGGACATCGGGTCTCCGCGCATCGGCGCCGAACGGGTGGTGGACATTCACGCAGCGCCGGTGGCTGAGCGGCCCGGTGCAGTGGTGCTGATGTTCCAGGAAAGGGGCATGGCGGAGAAGATCGACCGCCAGCTCACCTCCCGTGGTGCAGCACGGACGGTCACCGGCCTTGCCGCCATGCTGGCGCATGAAATCAAGAATCCGCTGTCCGGTATCCGGGGCGCGGCGCAGCTGCTGGAACAGTCCGCCAGCGAAGAAGACCGGGCGCTGACGCGCCTTATCATGGATGAGACCGACCGGATCGTGAAACTCGTGGACCGTATGGAAGTCTTTTCCGACGAGCGCCCGATCGAACGTGAACCGGTGAACATCCACGTGGTGCTGGACCATGTGAAGCGGCTGGCCGATACCGGTTTCGGACGCGGCAAGCGCATCATCGAGGAATATGACCCTTCGCTTCCTCCGGTCTATGCGAACCGCGACCAGTTGATTCAGGTGTTCCTCAATCTGGTGAAGAATGCCTGCGAAGCCATCGGCGATGATCCTGACGGCGAGATCCGCATCACCACTGCCTTCCGTCCCGGTGTGCGCCTGTCGGTGCCCGGCACTTCGGACAAGGTCAGCCTGCCGCTGGAGTTCTGCGTCAAGGACAACGGTCCCGGTGTGCCGGAAGACCTGATGCCGCATATCTTCGAGCCCTTCATCACCACCAAGACCAACGGCTCCGGCCTTGGCTTGGCATTGGTGGCAAAGATGATCAGCGATCATGGCGGCTTCATCGAATGCGACAGCGCACCCCGGCGCACCGTATTCCGCATCCTGATGCCCGCCTTCACCGAACCTGAAACCACCTCCAGCGACAGGACCGCCTGACCATGCCGACCGGCACCATTCTTGTTGCAGACGACGATGCCGCCATCCGCACCGTGCTCAATCAGGCCCTGTCCCGGGCCGGCTATACCGTCCGCCTGACGTCCAACGCGGCCACCTTGTGGCGCTGGGTCAGTTCCGGCGACGGTGATCTTGTGGTCACCGATGTGGTGATGCCGGACGAGAACATCTTCGACGTTCTGCCGCGCATCAAGAAGCTGCGGCCGGACCTGCCGGTCATCGTCATGAGTGCCCAGAACACCTTCATGACGGCGATCCGCGCCTCGGAGAAGGGCGCTTATGAGTATTTGCCCAAGCCCTTCGATCTCAAGGAGCTGACTGGCATCATCGCCCGCGCGCTCGAAGAGCCCAAATCCCGCCGGCCGGCGGAGATGGACGACATGGGCGAGGCCATTCCGCTGGTCGGGCGTTCGCCTGCCATGCAGGAAATCTACCGGGTGCTGGCGCGCCTGATGCAGACTGACCTGACGGTCATGATCAACGGCGAGAGCGGCACCGGCAAGGAACTGGTAGCCCGGGCGCTGCATGACTACGGCAAGCGCCGCAATGGCCCGTTTGTGGCGATCAACATGGCCGCCATCCCGCGTGACCTGATCGAGGCAGAGCTTTTCGGCCACGAGAAGGGCGCCTTTACCGGCGCGCAGGCCCGCTCGTCCGGCCGGTTCGAGCAAGCCGATGGAGGCACGCTGTTCCTGGATGAAATCGGCGACATGCCGATGGAGGCCCAGACCCGGCTTCTGCGCGTGCTGCAGCAGGGCGAATACACCACCGTCGGCGGGCGCACGCCCATCAAAACGGATGTGCGGATCGTCGCTGCCACCAACAAGGACCTGCGCCAGCTGATCAATCAGGGCCTGTTCCGCGAGGACCTGTTCTTCCGCCTCAACGTGGTGCCCATCCGCCTCCCGCCGCTGCGCGAGCGCGTGGAGGACATTCCGGATCTGGTACGCCACTTCTTTGCACTGGCCGAGAAGGAAGGCCTGCCGGCCAAGCAGATCGACCAGGCCGCCATGAACCTGCTGCGCCGCTACCGCTGGCCAGGCAACGTGCGTGAGCTTGAAAACCTCGTCCGGCGTCTGGCTGCTCTCTATCCGCAGGATGTGATAGGCGAGGGGCTGATCGAGCAGGAGCTGAGCACGCCCGCTGTCACCAGCGCCATCGAGGAGCCCACCGGCGAGATCAATCTCGGCCAGGCTGTGGAGCGCTATCTCAACACCTATTTCGCCAACTTCGGTGATGCTCTGCCGCCCCCGGCCTCTATCACCGGATCCTGCGTGAGGTGGAATATCCGCTGATCAGCGCCGCCCTTGCCGCCACGCGGGGCAACCAGATCAAGGCGGCAGAACTTCTCGGTGTCAACCGCAACACCCTGCGCAAGAAGATCCGTGATCTTGACGTGCAGGTGATGCGTTCCAGCCGCTGACGGGTTTGGGCAAGGGATATCAAGGAAGGCCCGGATGCGTCAGGCGTCCGGGTGAAGTTCAGCCGTCGCCCCGGCCAAGCGTAGCGCGTGCCGGGGCCTACTCGTTTCCAGAGCGGTGGGCGGGCGAAAGGCCTTGCGGCGTTTTCCTGTGACAACGGCTCGCGCTCAGCGAGCGAGTGGACCCCAGATCTCCGCTTCGCTTCGTCCGGGGCGACCACCTTTGTTGTTAATGTGCTGCCGCAATCGACTTACGGAAGCGGATCGCCGCGACCGTGAAGAGGATGAGGCCAACGGAGAGTCATGGCCACGAATTTGGGCCAGACGATCCAGAAATCTGCCCCCCGGTAGAGCACGGCCTGTGCCATGCTGACGAACTGGGTGGAGGGCACTGCGCTCATGAGCGTGCGCAGCATCAGCGGCTGGCTTTCAATCGGGGTTTCACCGCCGGACAGCAGGTTCATCGGCAAGATGGTGAGGATGAACAGCAGCCCGAATTGCGGCATCGAGCGGGCGATGGTGCCCAGCAGGATTCCCAGAGCCGACGCAAAGAAGAGATAGAGGGCGGTGCCGCTCAGGAACAGGGCTACAGATCCCGCAACGGGCACGTCCAGAAGCTGCTCGATCACGATTTTCAGTGACAGTCCTGCCACCACGAGAATGACCATGCCGTTGGCCCAGACCTTGGCCATCATGATCTCGAAGGGCGTCAGCGGCATGGAGAGCAGATGCTCCAGCGTGCCATGCTCGCGCTCGCGCATCACCGCAGCTCCGGTCAGAACCACGGTCAGCATGGTGATGTTGTTGATGATCTCCATGATGGCGGCGAACCAGGAACTGGTGAGGTTCGGATTGAAGGCATAGCGGATGATGAGGTCAACCGGCATGGCCGCCGCCGCAATGCCCCGGCCGTGTTGATAGCGGGCTATTTCCTGGGCAAAGGCCTGGGCAATGTGATTGGCGCCTGTGCCGGCCTGCATCATCGCTGTGGCATCGATGTTGAGCAGGATCTTCGGGGTGTTGCCGCGCACCACATTGGCCTCGAAACGGTCCGGAATGACCAGCACGAAGGAATAGGCCTGCGTGTCGAGGCCGCGGTCTATCTCTGCGAAACTGATCAGTTCGGGCCTGCGGAATTCGGGCGGGCGAAGGGTGTCGATGAGCTGCCGCGACAGGGGAGAGCGGTCTTCATCGACCACGGCAACGGCGACGTTGTTGAGGTCCGAGCGCATGCCGTCGGCGGCCATATAGACCCCGGCGCTGAAGGCCCATAGAATGAGGATCAGCAGCACCGGATCACGCCGCAGGCTCTGCAGTTCCTTCAGTCCCAGCCGGAAAATACTGATCAGCCTGTCCATCTCAGCGCTCCTGCCTTGGCAAAAGCAGGGCGCAGGCGGTAAGCACCAGTGGTGCGACCGGAGCCAATGCCCAGAAATTTGCCGAGAGGTCTGCAAAGCCCAGGCCCTTGGTGAAGGTGCCGACGCTGATGGTCATGAAATGGGTGGTCGGGTAGAGCGAACCGATAACCGCACCGGCCCCTGTCAGCGAAGAGACCGGCTGCAGCATGCCGGAGAATTGCACCGCCGGGAGAACCGTGCCGATGGCCGTGCCGAAGATGGCGGCCACCTGCGTGGAGGTGAAGGTGGAGAACAGCAGCCCGATGGCGGTGGTGGCACAGACATAAAGCAGGGCACCCGCCGACAACGCCAGCAGGCTGCCTTTCACTGGCACGCCGAAGACTACCGTGGCCATCAGCATCATCAGTGCGAAATTGACCATGGCAATGGCCACATAGGGCAGTTGCTTGCCCATCAGGAATTCAAGCCGCGTCACGGGGGTTACATAAAGGTTGGTGATCGAACCCAGCTCCTTTTCCCGCACCACCGAGACGGCGGTCAGGATCGCAGGAATGAACACCAGCAGCAGCGCCATGACGGAAGGGGCAATGGCATTGATGCTCTTGAAGTCCTGATTGTAGCGAAAGCGCGGCTCGACGCTGGCTGCGGCAAAGACAGGGGTCTCGCCAAAACGCTGGCGGTATTGCTCGGCGATATAGGACTGATGCAGTCCGGTGACATAGCCTGCAATCGTATTGGCCCGGAAAGGCATGGAGCCATCGATGGTGGCCGCAATCTCAGGCGTTTCGCCGCGCAGCAGCGCCTTGCCGAATCCTGGCGGGATTTCGACGGCGAGCGAAATATTGCCGGCTCGCATCCTTGAAAGGATTTCCGCCTCGCTGGAGAGCGGCGCCTGTTCCTTGAAATAACGCGAGCCCGACATGCTTTCTGCATATTGTCGGCTTTCGAGTGTCCGGTCATGGTCCAGCACCGCATAGGTCAGATCGTTCACGTCCGTGGTGATGCCATAGCCAAAGACCAGCATCAGCAGCATCGTGCCGGCCAGCGCCACTGCGAGGCGCACTGGATCACGCCGGAGCTCCTTGGCTTCACGCAGGGAATAGGCCATGAGGCGGCGCTTCGACAGGAAGCCCTCCCGCCGCTTCTGCGGCTTGTGGGGCGGCTCAACAGCTGCGGCCAGAACAGCTTCCGCTTCTTTTGCCGGCTGCAAGGGGCAGATGCGCCTTCAAGCGCGCTGATGAAGGCTTCTTCCAATGTGGCTGCGCCAAACTTGCGGACCAGCTCGTCCGGCGCGCCGCAGGCCAGCACCTTGCCCGCATGCATCAGGGAAATGCGGTCGCAGCGCTCGCCCTCGTTCATGAAATGAGTGCTGAGAAAGATCGTCACCCGGTCCTTGCGGGCCAAGTTAATCAGGAGGCTCCAGAACTCGTCACGGGCAACCGGATCAACGCCAGAGGTCGGCTCGTCGAGTATGAGCACATCGGGCCGGTGAACGATGGCGACGGCAAGAGAGGCGCTGGCGCACGCCAAGCGGCAGGGAGCCCGGCAGGGCATCGGCATGATCCGTCAGGCGGAACGTTTGCAGCAACTCATCAACGCGGCCGGGGATTTCGGCTGCCGGCATGTGGAAGAGCTGTGCATGCAGCGTCAGGTTCTGGCGCACCGTCAGCTCGCCATAAAGCGAGAAGGCCTGCGACATGTAGCCAACACGCTTGCGGGCGTTGAGGTTACGCGCGTCAATTTCTTCGCCAAACAGCCAGGCCTTGCCTTCACTGGGCGGCAGCAGACCGGTCAGCATCTTCATAGTGGTGGACTTGCCGCAGCCGTTGGACCCGAGAAAGCCGAAAATCTCGCCGCGCCGGATCTCGAAGCTGACATGATCAACGGCTGTAAAGCTGCCAAAGCGCTGGACCAGATCCTGCGCAACAATGGCCGGGCCCTCGTCATTGGCTTCATAAGGCGGCACGCTGAGGCTCTGGTGCGGTTGCCCGGCGTATTCCGGCAGCAGGTTGACGAAGGCCGCCTCTAGTGTTGCGGCCTGTCCTTTTTCCTTCAGGTCAGCCGCGCTGCCTTCCGCCAGGATCCGTCCGCCATGCATGGCGACCAGATGGCCAAAACGTTCCGCCTCGTCCATGTATGCGGTGGCTACCACCACGGTCATGCCGGGGCGTGATGTGCGGATGGTGTCGATCAGCGTCCAGAACTGGCGGCGGGACAGGGGATCAACGCCCGTGGTCGGCTCATCCAGAATGAGCAGGTCCGGATCATGAATGAGCGAGCAGCACAGCCCAAGTTTCTGTTTCATGCCGCCGGAGAGCTTGCCTGCCGGCCGGTCAAGGAAGGGATCAAGGCCGGTCGCACGGGTCAGTTCTGCAATGCGGCGCTGACGTTCCCGCCCGTCCTGACCGAAGAGGCGGCCAAAGAACTCCAGGTTCTCTGCAACTGTCAGGTCCATGTAGAGATTCTTGCCGAGCCCCTGCGGCATATAGGCGATGCGCGGCAGTACGGCGCGGCGGTGGCGGGCATTGCCCATGTCGCCGCCGAGCGCCTCCACTGTGCCCGTCTGAATCTTGCGGGCGCCGGAGAGCAGGGCCAGCAGTGTGGATTTGCCAACGCCGTCCGGCCCGATGAGGCCGATCGTGCCGCCGGCGGGCAGGGCGAGCGATACCCCATCGAGAGCTCTGGTCTTGCCGTAAAGATGCGACACGCTTGTCAGACGTGCCACAATGGAAGCAGGCTGAGCCTGCAAGGGGGCTGTGTCATGACCGCCTCACCGGGGTGCCGGCAGACGCACCGCCAGAGACTCCGGCCATGCCACCGGCGGCGCCATCATCACATAGGCCTCGCCGGGCAAACCGGTGCGGACCATCTCCAGATATTCGGTGAGCAGGGCAGGATCGATGCGCAGCTTGACGCGGAACATCAGCTTGTCCCGCTCGGAGCGGGTCTCCACCTCACGCGGCGTGAATTGGGCATCGGCGGCGACAAAGGAGACGCTGGCCGGAATGACCAGGTCGGGAGCCGCATCCAGCACGATCCGCGCTTCGGCATTGATGAAAACGCGGCCAACGCTGGTGGTCGGCAGGTAGACGGTCATGTAGACGTCGGTGAGGTTCAGCAGTGTCAGCACGCGGCCGCCAGCTGCCACCACTTCACCTGGCTCGGCCAGCCTGTACTGCACGCGGCCGGTGATCGGCGCAGTCAGAACACTATCGCGGATCAAGGACTCGATACGCGCGACTTCGGCCTGCGCTGCCGTGACAGTGTTGCGGGCGTTGGCGAGTTGGGCCCGGGCAGCCCTGAGGGCAGCATCTGCCGTTTCACGGGCAGTCTGACGCTTGTCCAACTCCTGCTGGGAGACATGGCCGTTTTCCCGCAAAGTCTTGGCACGCGCAAGGGACTGATCCGCCAGCTTCAATTCGCTCTCACGCTGCGCGATCAGCGCCTCCGCGGTGCTGGCTGCATCCCCTGCGGCACTTGCCTGCGCGACGGCGCCAGCCTTCCGGGCATCAAGTTCGTCAGTGTCAATCCGGGCGAGAACCGTGCCAGCTTCCACCAGATCACCTTCATGGACAAACACTTCCAATACGCGCCCGCCGGTCTTGGCGGCAATCTGAACGGTTTCGGCTTCGATGCGTCCATTGGCCGTAGCGATCTCAGGCGGAAGTGCCGGGCGTGTTGCAAACCAGGCAAAGACAGACCCCGCAATGACGGCAACAACCGTTGCAACGGTCAAAAGGATTTTCTTCGTCATCTTTGCTTCAGCCCCTGTGAAAGCAGATCAATTTTCGATGTATTATTTGAGGTTCACGTCCAACCTTCTGATTTATGGGCATGGCTCCTTTGCATATGCAATGGCGAAGAGGTCCGTAGTGACGCGGACCTGAAACCGGACTGGCCGCATTCTTGTCGCATTTAGGCAACAGTGTGTGGTAACAAAGCCGCGCATTTGTGTTTGCGTTGCATTTCTGATTCTTCCCTTCGCCTTGCCTTGAGGACTGATGATACTGGAACGTGACCCGCCCGCGGATTTGGACCAGGGTTCGCGCGGCCGTGCAGGCCGCAGAGCCGGTCTGGCGGTCATGCTGGCTGCTCTCCTCGCAATTTCCGTTACCTTTGCCGTTCTGACAGGCCTGACCCCGATCGCTCCGACGCCGGAAGTTGTCTGGGTCGCGATGATGGTCAATGGCGGCCTGGGCGCTGCTCTGGTCGGCATAATCGGCCGGGAAATCTTCAAGCTGGTGCAGGCGCGGCGGCGCGGCAGGGCGGCTGCACGGCTGCATGTGCGCATTGTTGCCATGTTCAGCCTCATCGCTGCCGTCCCCGCCATCCTGATGGCGATCGTGGCGGCCATTACGCTGGATCAGGGCCTTGACCGCTGGTTCGAGCAGCGCACCCGTCAAATCATCGATAATGCCCTGACCGTGGCGCAGGCCTATCTTCAGGAGCATGCGCGTGTCTTGCGCGGCGATCTGATCGCCATGTCGCAGGACGTGGATCAGGCCAAGGCCGTCTATGAGTTCGAGCCAACGCGCTTTGATGCCTTTTTTGCCGGTCAGGCGCAGCTGCGCGGCATCGTGGCAGCTTTCCTGCTGAAGGCGGATGGTACGGTCGTCACCCGTGTCATCCTGGTGCCCGATGTCAACATCCTGCTGCCGCCAAGCGACGTCTATGCAAAGGCGGATCAGGGTGAGGCGGTGCTGATCGCGCCGGGCCGGTCCAACCTGGTTGGAGGCATCGTCAAACTGGATGCCTATGATGGCATGTATCTTTATGTCGCCCGGACAGTGGATCAGCGCGTGCTGGATTACCAGCGTCTCGCGGAAGAGGGCGCGAGCGAGTATAGCCAGCTGGAGCGCAGCCGCTTTGGTGTGCAGATCGCCTTTGCGCTCGTCTACTTGGGCGTTGCGCTCGTGCTGCTGCTGTCCGCAATCTGGATCGGTTTCGGCTTCGCCAACCGGCTGGTGTCGCCCATCCGCCGTCTGATTTCGGCGGCCGATCAGATTTCCAAGGGCAATCTCTATGTGGAAGTGATGACCGAGAAATCGGAAGGCGATCTGGCCAATCTCGGAACGACTTTCAACAACATGACCGGCCAGCTGCGCGGCCAGCGCGATGCGCTGCTGGCGGCCAACGAACAGATTGACCGCCGCCGCCGCTTCACCGAGGCGGTTCTCTCTGGCGTCACCACCGGCGTGATCGGCATTGATGATGACGGCGCAATCACGCTCGTCAACCGTTCCGCACGGGATCTGCTGAAGGTCGAGGAGAGCGCAATGCTCGACCGCCCGCTGGCCGATGTGATCCCGGAGCTCGATGCCTTCGTTCGCGAAGCACTGGCGAAGGAAAGCGATCGTATCAAGGAAACGCAGATTTCCCTGCAGATTGGCGGGCGCGAGCGCACCGTGAATGCGCGCATCACGACCGAGCTCTCCACCCGGCGCGAGCATGGATATGTGGTGACGCTGGATGACATCACGGACCTTGTCTCCGCGCAGCGCAATTCGGCCTGGGCGGATGTGGCAAGGCGCATCGCCCATGAAATCAAAAATCCGCTGACGCCGATCCAGCTCTCTGCCGAGCGCATCCGCCGCCGCTATGGCAAGAAGGTGGAAGACGACCGCTCCGTCTTTGACCAGTGCATTGATACGATCATCCGCCAGGTCGGAGACATCGGCCAGATGGTGGATGAGTTCTCCTCCTTCGCCCGCATGCGCAAACCGGCCAAGTCCATGGCGGATCTGCGTAACACGGTGCGTGAGGCTGCCTTCATGCAGAGCGTTGGCAACCCGGAGATCGAGGTCAAGACCGAGCTGCCGGAAGAGAGCATTGAGGCCTGTTTCGACAGCCGCCTCATCGGGCAGGCTCTGACCAACGTGATCAAGAACGCTGCCGAGGCCATCTCTGGCCGCAGCGGTGAAGATCTGCCCAAGGGCCGCATCCGAGATCCGGCTAAGGCATGAAGACGGCAGGGCTTTGATCGATGTTATCGACAATGGCATCGGCCTGCCCAAGCAGGAGCGGCAGAAGCTGCTGGAGCCCTACATGACGACGCGAGAGAAAGGTACCGGCCTCGGCCTTGCCATCGTTCGCAAGATTATGGAAGACCACAATGGCAGCATCGAGCTGCTGGACGCGCCGGACCTGGGTCCGGACGATACCGGCGCCATGGTGCGCCTCATCATTGGACCGCCCGCCGCAGAAGATGCCACGGTGCAGGCCGGAAGAGAGCAGTCCGGACCCCAATCAGAGACCAGAGAACAAGTGACGAGCCATGGCCTATGACATCCTGATCGTCGACGACGAGACCGATATCCGTGAGATGATCGCCGGCATCCTTGATGACGAGGGTTATGGCACGCGCACGGCGAGCGACAGTGACACGGCGCTTGCCGCCATCAAGGAGCGGCGCCCCTCGCTCGTCGTGCTGGACATCTGGCTTCAGGGCAGCCGCCTCGACGGGCTGGCGCTGCTGGACGAGATCAAGGCGCAGGACAAGGATCTTCCGGTCGTCATCATTTCCGGTCATGGCAATGTGGAAACCGCTGTCTCGGCGATCAAGCGCGGCGCCTATGACTATATCGAGAAGCCGTTCAAGGCCGACCGGCTGTTGCTGATTACGGAGCGTGCGCTGGAAGCCTCCATGCTGAAGCGCGAGATCCGTGACCTGAAACAGCGCAGCGGCGATGCATCCCGCTTCACAGGTGAGTCGTCGGCCATCAACCAGCTGCGCCAGACCATCGAGCGGATCGCCGGCACCAACAGCCGCATTCTGATTTCGGGTCCCTCGGGCGCAGGCAAGGAACTGGCGGCGCGGCAGGTGCATGAGCTTTCACCGCGCGCAAAGGGTCCCTTCGTTGCGATCAACGCGGCGACAATCACCCCCGACCGAATGGAAGAAGAACTCTTCGGCATCGAGGATGAGAACGGCAACTTGCGCAAGGTTGGCGCTCTGGAAGAGGCGCATGGCGGCACACTCTATCTCGACGAAGTGGCCGACATGCCGCGCGAGACGCAGGGCAAGATCCTGCGGGTGCTGGTGGACCAAACCTTCACCCGGGTTGGCGGCTCCACCCGTGTGCAGGTGGACGTGCGTATCCTCTCCTCAACCGCCCGCAATCTTGAGGAGGAAATCGCAAACGGCGCCTTCCGCGAAGATCTCTATCACCGTCTCGGTGTGGTGCCGCTGCGCGTGCCAGGTCTTGCCGAGCGGCGCGAGGATGTGCCGATCCTTGTGCGTCACTTCATGGAGCAGATTTCAGCCTCTGCAGGTCTTCCCATGCGCCGGATCGGGGATGACGCCATGGCCGTTCTGCAGACGCACGACTGGCCGGGCAACATCCGCCAGTTGCGCAACAATGTTGAGCGCTTGATGATCCTCACCCGTGCCGATCCGGATGCCGTGATCACTGCGGACCTTCTGCCTTCGGAGGTTGGCTCCATGGTGCCCAGCCTTCCGGCCAATGGCGGCGGCGAACATCTCATGTCCATGCCGCTGCGCGATGCGCGCGAGGTCTTCGAGCGCGAGTATCTTCAAGCGCAGATCAAGCGCTTTGGCGGCAACATCTCGCGTACAGCAGAATTCGTGGGCATGGAACGTTCGGCCTTGCATCGCAAGCTGAAGTCGTTAGGTCTATCGTAAAACAAGCGCAGTGAGAGCGCTTCAAACGGGGACATGTGACCGATGAAGGTCGTCATTTGCGGGGCAGGGCAGGTCGGTTACGGCATTGCCGAACGTTTGGCTGCGGAACAGAACGATGTGTCTGTGATCGATTCGTCGCCAAAGCTGATTGCCGCCATCGGTGATCAGCTTGATGTGCGCGGCTTTGTCGGCAACGGTGCCCATCCGGATGTTCTGGCACAGGCCGGTGCCGACGAGGCGGATATGATCATCGCCGTCACCCTCTATGACGAGGTGAATATGGTTGCCTGCCAGGTGGCCCATTCCCTCTTCAATGTGCCGACCAAGGTCGCGCGCGTGCGCGCCCAGAGCTATCTTCAGGGCCGGTGGCGCAATCTCTTTGCCCGCGAAAACCTGCCCATCGACGTGATCATTTCGCCGGAGATCGAGGTGGGCGACATGGTGCTGCGCCGCCTGTCGCTGCCGGGCGCAGTGGAGACTATGCGTTTTGCCGATGATCAGGTCGTGGTTATCGGTGTCAATTGCGAGGACGACTGCCCGGTTGTCGACACGCCGCTGCGCCAGCTGACCGACCTGTTCCCGGACCTTGGGTCCGTGGTCGTCGGCATCAACCGCGGCGGCAAACTGTTTGCGCCCAAAAGCTCGGACAGCTTGCTGGTGGGCGACCTTGCCTATGTGGTGGCCCGCCGCGATCAGGTACGCCGTACCCTCGGCATTTTCGGTCACGAAGAGCCAGAGGCTACCCGTGTCGTCATTGCCGGCGGCGGCAACATCGGTCTGTACGTGGCCCGTGCCCTTGAACAGCGCCAGACGTCCACCCGGGTGAAGATCATCGAATCGTCCCGCGAGCGCGCCGTCGGTATCGCCAATGAACTGAAGCGAACCGTGATCCTTCATGGCAGTGCTCTGGACCAGGGGATCTTGGAGGAGGCGGATGTGGAAACCGCCGACACCATGATCACGCTGACCAATGATGACGAGGTGAACATCCTTTCCTGCGTCATGGCCAAGAAGCTTGGCTGCAAACGCAACCTGTCGCTGCTCAACAATCCAAGCTATCCGGCTTTCGCCAATGCACTGGGGATCGATGCCTTCATCAATCCGCGTGCCGTGACCATTTCCCGCATTCTGCAGCACGTGCGCCGGGGCCGAATCCGCGGCGTCCAGTCGCTGCACAATGGCGCGGCGGAAATCATCGAGGCAGAAGCGCTGGAAACTTCGCCGCTGGTGGGGCGCCCCTTGCGCGAAGTCGACCTGCAGGACGGCATTCGCATCGGCGCGGTGTTCCGCAATGGCAAGGTGCTGACGCCCAATGGTGACGTGCAGATTCAGGCGCGTGACCGGATTGTCATCTTTGCCATGGCAAACCGGGTGCGCCAGGTGGAGCAGATGTTCCGCGTCAGCCTTGAATTCTTCTGATCCGCCGGTCAGGATGTGCTGAAAGGGTACCCTTCCGTACCCGTCTCCCGCCTTGCCTGCCAACACTCCGGCCTTTGCCGTAAGGAGTTCTCATGAGCCGCATTGCCTATGTGAATGGACAGTACCTGCCGCACTCTTCGGCCGCCGTGCATGTGGAAGACCGTGGCTATCAGTTTGCCGATGGCGTCTATGAGGTCTGCGAGGTCTGGCAGGGCAATCTGGTGGATGCCCCGCGTCATCTTGCGCGTCTCGAGCGGTCCTGCAGTGAACTGCGCATCCCCATGCCGATGGAGCACAAGCCGCTGACGCTGGTGCTGAAGGAAGTGATCCGCCGCAACAAGGTGCGTAACGGCATCGTCTACATGCAGGTCACGCGCGGCGTCGCCCGCCGCGATCACTTCTTCCCGCTGACGCCGATTGCGCCGACGCTGGTGATCACGGCCAAGCCGACGAACCCGGCGGCTTCCGACAAGCAGGCTGAAACCGGTATTGCCGTTGTCAGCCACCCGGAAAACCGCTGGCCGCGCGTAGATATCAAGACCGTGGGCCTGCTGCCGAACGTGCTGGCCAAGCAATATGCCCGCGAGCAGGGCGCCAAGGAAGTCTGGTACGTGGATCAGGATGGCTATGTCACCGAAGGCGGTTCGACCAATGCCTGGATCGTGACGAAGGATGGCGTCCTGGTGACGCGCCCTGCCGAAAGCGGTATTCTGCGCGGCATCACCCGCAGCGTGGTTCTGGATCTAGTGGAGCGCGAGGGGCTGCGTTTTGAGGAGCGGCCGTTCACGCTGGAAGAGGCCAAGACGGCGCGGGAGGCTTTCGTCACGGCCGCCTCGACAATCTGCATGCCGGTGGTGAGTCTCGATGGGGCCTCGATTGGCAACGGCCATCCGGGAACCGTTGCGACCGAGCTGCGCAAGCAGTTCCACACCGCAACCCATCTTGATGAAATATATTGATGATATGAAATAGTGCTGGGGTAGCGGGCGAAACTTGTTGTAAACTTGCCCACCGGCGCCCGGTTCATCCGGGAGAGGCGCCTACGTTTGTGTTTTTTGCCTCGCTTGCTGGTCGCACAACAAGATCATGTCAGATGCCCCGGCCGCGGACGACAGAAACAGGATAAGAAGACTCATGGCTGAGCGTGCACAGAATCTGCAGGACACCTTCCTTAACTACCTTCGCAAGCAGAAAGTTCCGCTGACGATCTTCCTCATCAATGGCGTGAAGCTGCAGGGCGTGGTTACGTGGTTTGATAACTTCTGTGTTCTTCTGCGCCGGGATGGTCATTCCCAGCTTGTCTACAAGCATGCCATTTCGACCATCATGCCGAACGGCCCCGTGCAGCTGTTCGAAGGCGGTGAAGAAGGCGCCGAAAAAGCAGGCGCCTGATTGGCTCGCAAGAACAGACAGGCCGGAGAGGGCAGCTCCGGCAACGAATTTGAAGATCAGGACTGGCTGGACGGGGAAGACAGCCGGGGCAGGGACGGCGGCTTTAGTGAGCCTGTCGCCCATGGCGGTGAGCTTGTGTTCAAGGGCCCGTCTTCACGGGCGCTGGTGATTGAGCCGGTTCTGCCGGAGCGGCTTCCCAAGGGCTTTGAAGGCACGCCGCCACCGACGCGCACGCCTGAGGCGCGGCTGGAAGAGGCCATCGGCCTGTGCGCCGCCATTGAACTCGAGATCGTTTCCGCCTCCATCGCACGTATCCACACACCGCGTCCCGCGACTCTTTTGGGCCCCGGCAAGGTGGAAGAAATCGCGCGTGCAGCGGAAGAGGGCGAAGTGGACGTGGTCGTGATCGACCATGCGCTGACGCCGATCCAGCAGCGTAATCTCGAAAAGGCGATGAAGACCAAGGTGATCGACCGGACCGGTCTGATCCTGGAAATTTTCGGCGCCCGCGCCCGCACCAAGGAAGGCCGCCTGCAGGTCGACCTTGCCCATCTGACATGGCAGAAGAGCCGCCTTGTCCGCTCCTGGACCCACCTTGAACGCCAGCGTGGCGGCGTCGGCTTCATGGGTGGCCCCGGTGAAACCCAGATCGAGGCGGACCGCCGGCAGATTCAGGACAAGATCATGCGTCTTGAGCGGGAGCTGGAGCAGGTGCGCCGCACCCGTGACCTCCACCGCAAGAAGCGCAAGAAGATCCCGCAGCCCGTTATTGCGCTGGTCGGCTACACCAACGCCGGAAAATCAACGCTGTTCAACCGGCTGACGCAATCGGATGTCTTTGCCAAGGACCTTCTGTTTGCAACGCTTGACCCGACGCTGCGCCGCATTCGCCTTCCGCATGGACGAGAGGTGATCCTGTCCGACACGGTGGGCTTCATTTCCGAACTCCCCACTCATCTGGTTGCCGCTTTCCGCGCCACGCTGGAAGAGGTGCTGGAGGCCGATCTCATCCTGCATGTGCGTGACATTTCGCACGAGGACAGTGACGCTCAGTCAGTGGATGTTGGCCGCACGCTGGCGGACCTTGGTGTCAACCCGCAGACCGGTGCGCCGGTGGTGGAAGTGTGGAACAAAATCGACAACCTCGATCCCGAGCGCCGCGCAAAGCTGCTGGAAGCCAATGGTCCGGAAGGTGCCATCGCTCTTTCGGCTCTGACTGGTGACGGCATCCCGGCGCTGCTCTCACGCATCGAAGCCTTCATGGCCGTAGGCGACGACCGCTTCGAGCTGGCTCTACCGGTGACGGAAGGCGAGTTGCTGGCAGGTGTCTACCAGATCGGCGAAGTGCTGGAGCGGGTGGATGGCGAGGAAGTCATCGAGCTGACGGTTCGCATTTCCGACAAGCAGAAAGGCCCCTTCCGCAGCCGCTACGGCGCCTATATCTCCGGAGCGGATTGAGAGGGCTGCCGGAAACGGCCGGTGCCTTTGCCACACGAACAGCGGTCATCCCGGGCCGAACGCAGTGAGGACCCGGGATCCACTCGCTTGCAGAGCGCTTGAGAGGCTCTCAAGCCAGTTTGCCAAACTGTTTCGGCAAGGCATCCGCCGCTCTGAGAACGAGTACCTCCCGTCTCGCGCTGCGTTTGCCCGGGACGGTGCCTAGGTAATTAGCCGTCTTATTTCCCCTTCGCGGCCTGCCAGATTTCTTCCATTTCATCGAGAGTGAGCGCTTCCAGCGTGGTGCCGCGCCGGGCGGCTTCCGCCTCGATGGCGGCAAAGCGGCGGCGGAACTTGGCGTTGGTGCGCTTGAGGGCTGCCTCTGGCTCCACTTCGAGATGACGGGCTAGATTCGCCACGGCAAAGAGCACATCGCCCAGCTCATCCTTCACTGCTTCGGGCACGGAACCGGTGACCGCTGGCGGTGTGTGGTCCGTGAGTTCCGCTTCAAGCTCGTCCAGTTCCTCGCGGATCTTGGCAAAGACCGGAGCGAGCGTGTCCCAGTCAAACCCGACCTTTGCGGCGCGGCGCTGGATCTTCTCCGCTTCCATGAGAGCCGGAAAGGCGGAAGGCACGGCGTCGAGATAGCCGGGTTCTGTGTCGGGCAGGCCCATGGCGGCGCGGCGGGCCTTGCGTTCGGCCTTTTCCTCCGCCTTGATCTTGTCCCACATGCCCTTTGCCATGCCGGAGGAGCGTGCTTCCTCGCTGCCGAACACATGCGGGTGACGGCGGATCATCTTCTTCGTGATTGCCTCGACCACATCGGGAAAGCTGAAAGCCCCATCTTCCTCGGCCATGCGGGCGTGATAGACCACTTGCAGCAGGAGGTCGCCGAGTTCTTCGCGCAGATCATCCAGATCATTGCGGCTGATGGCTTCTGCCACCTCATAGGCTTCTTCCACCGTGTAAGGCGCAATTGTGCCGAAGTCCTGCTCCAGATCCCAGGGGCAACCGGTGACTGGCGTGCGCAGCGCCGCCATGATGTCGATGAGAACGGAGATATCGCGGCCAGGTTTCATGGGAGAATCCGGTAAGTAGGAAATGGGCTGGAGTTCCACGTGCCGGTGGCGCATGGCCTGGAGATATATGGCATATGAAGGCCGCGTAAGCCAATGTAGCCCTCTAACCTTCCATTAATGCAATGGTAACTTTTGCATCTCTACTCTCCTTATGGTTGCAATAAGGAGTGGGTGCAGCAATGTTTTCGGCAGCGATTAATGCGGCATCGTCCGCAGTTTCCTTCCTCAAAGGAGTTGAGGCAGGAAAGACCGGTAAGAATGAAGAAGCCAATCTGCTCTCAGCAGAAAGAGATAAGAATTCTGCGACTTTGGCCGGAGAACATGAAACGGGCTCAGCGCTGCGGCGAGAAGATCCTGTTCAGGCCAGACTGAAGAAGATCATGTCTGACATGGAGGCAGCAAGACGGATCATTTCCCAGCTGGAAGCGCTGAAGAACGGCGGAACACCCTCAGAATCGGCTGCCGCCAAAGACGATCCCGGCCGCGCCGCCTATAACAAGATCTTCGGCGGCGACGGTGACGATACAATCATGGCCGATGGAAAGGTCGATATCTACGGCGGTTCCGGAGATGACGTAATCATCAGCAACTTCTCTGGAGAGGTGGAGATTTTCGCTGAGGGCGGGATGCGTGTGACGTCCAATGGCAGCGGCAATGCAGACGCCGGGAGAGCTTTTGGCGGGTCAGGCGATGACAAGATCATTACCGGAGACCGGTCTTATGCTGATGGCGGGTCTGGTGACGATATCATTCGTGTGGGTGACAGGTCCTCCGCCGAAGGGGGCTCAGGTAACGACGTGATCTTTATCGGAGACCACAGCATTGCGTCTGGCGGTTCCGGTGATGACAGGATCAGGGCGGGTCGTCTTTCAATCCTTGACGGCGGTTCAGGAGATGACTGGATCTCAAGCGGAAACCATAGTTTGGCTAATGGCGGCAGTGGCGATGACATCGTGCATGGAGGGATGTATGCGACGCTGCAAGGTGGATCAGGCGACGATCTGGTTGCTGGCGCTTCGTATTCCAGGGTTGCCGGCGGTTCCGGAGATGACCGGCTTCTAGGGCATGAGTACTCAATTCTGGATGGCGGCTCCGGTGACGACACTCTGTTAGGTTCGAAGTATTCAATCCTGCGCGGTGGCACTGGCGATGATCAGCTGATAGGTCTTGACTATACGACCGTTGAAGGCGGGCGTGGTGACGACACGATTCTGCTGATGGGAAAAGGATCTACCGTCGTCTTTAATAAAGGAGATGGACACGATACGATTGGCTTATCCGGTGAAAAATTTACAGTTAAAGTCGGATCTGGCTATTCAGCCGAAGATGTTTCTTATTCGCCGGACAATCTTCGGATTTCGTTCAGAAATGGATCTGATTCCATATCGCTGCTCGGCTTAATGGCGGGCGCAACACTTGAGTTTGAAGACGGTACTAAACTTGAAATCCCCAGCCGCAACAATGCAGGCGGCGAGGTCCAGAATAGTTCGCCCGTAGACGTCACGGCCTGATGGCCCCTGGCATCGCTCTTCACCCCCGCTGAGAGGGATGCCAGAAGGTGGCGCGGCGCTCGACCGCTGAAACGGCGGCGTAGAACAGGGAACCGGCCAGCGCTGCCACGGCAATTTCCGCCCAGACCATGTCGAGGTTCATGCGTCCCACTTCCGTCGAGATGCGGAAGCCCATGCCGACGATGGGCGTGCCGAAGAACTCCGCCACGATGGCGCCGATGAGGGCGAGGGTGGAGTTGATCTTCAGCGCGTTGAAGATGAAGGGCATCGCCATGGGCAGGCGCAGCTTCACCAGCATCTGGCCATGGCTGGCCGCATAGGTGCGCATCAGGTCCTTCTGCATGGAATCGGCTGCGGCAAGACCGGCCACCGTGTTCACCAGCATGGGGAAGAAGGTCATGATGATGACCACAGCCGCCTTCGATGGCCAGTCAAACCCGAACCACATGACCATGATGGGCGCCACGCCGATGATCGGCAGGGCCGAGACCAGATTGCCGATGGGCAAAAGGCCGCGTTTCAGGAAGGGTACCTTGTCGGCAATGAGAGCCACCAGAAAACCGGAAGTACAGCCCGCCACATAACCGAAAATCACGGCCTTGAGGAATGTCTGCTGGAAATCGGCCCAGAGGATGGGCAGAGACCCGGCAATGCGCAGGCCGATGGCGGAGGGGCTGGCAACAGCACCTGCGGAACGCCCGCACCGACGGTGATCAGCTCCCACAGGGCCAGAAGCGTCAAGCCGAAGACGAGCGGGATGGCCATGTTGACAAGGCCTGCTGCCGTCCTGCCAAGCCCCTGCCAGGCCGACAAGCGGCTTGCCAGAAGCCAGGCTGACAGCCAGATCGCCGCTACCAGGGCCCAGAAACCGGGAGCAGCTTGCCCGCGGTGGTGATGGGCAACAGCAATCAGCAGCAGGGCGGAGATGCCGGTGACAATGCCGATGGCCACATCGCCGGTGCGGTTCTGCTGGAAGCCGAGCATGATGCGCACGCCCATGATCGCCATAAGGCTGACTGCAACGGCAACGCGCGGCATTTCGACCACGCCGAAATCCGGCGTGAAGATGGTGCTGGTGAGGCCAATGAGCGTGAGAAGCAGGCTGGCACCGGCAATGAGCGCCGTGCTCCTGAAGGAGGTGTTTTGCCGGGACTGGATCATCGGCTCATCCCCATGCGGCGGAGGGTGATTTTCTCGGCAAGGCCGATCAGCGATACGAGCAGGCCGGCAAGAACGGCGGCCATGATCAGGGCGGACCAGATCTGCACTGTCTGCCCATAATAGGAGCCAGCCAGCAGCCTTGCCCCGAGGCCTGCAACCGCGCCGGTTGGCAACTCGCCGACGATGGCGCCGACAAGACTTGCGGCGATGCCCACCTTCATGGAGGTGAAGAGATAGGGCACCGCATAGGGCAGGCGCAGCTTCCAGAAGGTTTCAAGCTTCGTCGCCGAATAGGTGTGCATCAGGTCCATGTGGATGACCTCCGGCGAGCGCAGCCCCTTCACCATTCCCACAGTTACGGGAAAGAAGGAGAGGTAGGTCGAGATCATCGCCTTGGGCAGAAGCCCCGAGATCCCGATTGCATTGAGGACGACGATGATCATGGGCGCAATCGCCAGGATCGGAATGGTCTGGGATGTGATCACCCAGGGCATGAGCGACTTGTCGAGCACCCGGCTGTGGACGATCCCGACGGCCAGGAGAATGCCGAGCAGCGTGCCAAGAACAAAGCCGGTCAGCGTCGAGGAGAGGGTGATGCCGGTGTGGTAGAACAGGCTGCGGTTGGAGGTGATGCGCTTGTTGACCGTCGTGTCCCAGATCTCCACCGCCACCTGCTGTGGCGAGGGCATGACGGGCCGCTCCTGCATCATCGTATCGGCGACAAGCTGGGTGAAGGGCACGTCCGTTTGCCCGGCGCGGGCATAGATGTCGCGCTGGAATGGTGCGTTGAGGGCAACGGTTGCCACATACCAG
This sequence comes from Pannonibacter phragmitetus, assembly GCF_050510895.1. GTDB lineage: Bacteria > Pseudomonadota > Alphaproteobacteria > Rhizobiales > Stappiaceae > Pannonibacter > Pannonibacter phragmitetus_B. The sequence goes on from NZ_JBNINT010000001.1 coordinate 1,776,301, forward strand.
AGGCCGAGGATTGCCAGCAGGAGCGTGAGGACGGGCAGGGTGGAGCCACGCATCAGCCCGGCGAAGGGCGAGCGGCTTCGGGAAGCGGGAAGGGAGGAAGCTGTCATGCGGCGGTCCCTTCATTCTCTGGGGTCCAGACATAAAGAATGTCGGCCAAACCTTCTTCATTGTCTCCGGCTGTTCTAAGCTCCTCGCGAAACCCTTCGCGCTGATAGAACCGCTGCGCGTTTCTATTTTCCACAAAAGTCCAAAGCTTTAGCCCCTGCGGGCTCAGCGCTTTGGCTTTTCCCAGTAAGCTCGCGCCAAGACCAGCGTTCCGGAATTTTTCGTCGATATAGAAAGCGGTTATGTAACTATCATCGCTGAGAGCCAGAAAACCTGCCGCCTCACGATCCGGATTTTCGGCGAAATAGACAGTTCGATTTGGAAAGACATCTTGCCGATAATGACGTTCCACGTCCTCATGAGGATGCACACGCGGCATCCACTCCGTCGCATCTATCCAGTCATTGAGGATCCTGGCGCATGCAGGCATATCCGCAAGTTTAGCCAGACGAACCGTCAGGTGGCCCCTGTTAGTCATCATAGGCATGCCCCGCCTTCAGCCCCTCGCGCACGCGGTGGGCGATCCTCAGAAATTCAGGGCTCTCGCGCATGTCCAGCGTCCGCTCACGCGGCAGATCGCTCTCGATGATGTCATAGATCCGGCCCGGGCGCGGGCACAGGACGACGATCTTTGTGGAGAGATAGACCGCTTCGGGGATGGAGTGGGTGACGAAGACAACCGTCTTGTTCGTCTTGGCCCAGAGCTGGTGCAGCTGGTCGTTGAGGTGATCGCGCACGATCTCGTCCAGCGCGCCGAATGGCTCGTCCATCAGCAGGAGATCGGGCTGAACGGCAAGGGCGCGGGCAATGGATGCGCGCTGCTGCATTCCGCCGGAGAGCTGCCAGGGGTATTTGCGGGCAAAGCCGCCGAGTTCCACCAGCTCCAGTACCTGCGCAATGCGCTTTTGCTGCTCCGCCTTCGCAAGGCCCATGATCTCCAGCGGAAGGGCGATGTTCTTTTCGATGGTGCGCCAGGGATAGAGTGCGGCGGCCTGAAACACATAGCCGTATGAGCGGTCGAGCCGGGCATTTTCCGGCGTGGTGCCGTTGACGGCGATTTCCCCGGAGGTCTTCTGCTCCAGATCTGCAATGACGCGCAGCAGCGTGGTCTTGCCGCAGCCCGAAGGGCCGATGAAGGAGACAAAATCGCCCTTGGCAATGTCCAGATTGATGCCCGACAGGGCATGGACCGGCCCGTCATTTGTCTCGAAGGTCAGGCACAGATCCCGCGCCGAAATCACTGGCTGGGAGGAGGCTGGCTGCTCAACTGCTCCACTCGTCACGTTCATCGTTCCCCGCTGTTGCTGCCTCTCCGCTGCCGGATTTTTTCCGTGTCATGCGGAGTGCTTTTTGCCTGTCTGTAGAACACCATTGCCCCGGTCAAACTGGCCGGGAGGCAGATGGCCAGAAATACGCCCATGAATACCGCTGCGAACTCAAATGTGAAACTGAACCCGCCTTCACGCGCGCGCATCAGGCTTGCTGCGAACGTTGCCGTCACCAGCCCCATCGCGGTGCCGAGCAGCAAGTAGTTCAGCACGGTTACCCGGATGAACCGGGAAATCAGATAGAGCACAAGCGACGGGATCGGCGTCGTCAGGGCAGCAAAGATCAGGGCGAAGAGCGGAGCGTAGAAAAACTGCTCCACTCAAATGACGCGCTCCCCAGAGCCGCCAGAATAAAAAGCCCCAGCGCTGCCACCAGTGCCCCCAGTACAACGGCCACCAGCCAGGTTGCCAGAAACCGCGCCGCCGCAAATGCTCCCTTCTCGATCATCGTGCAGCTTTGTCCTTCTGCTCGTTCGGGTTTCGCGTTTTCCGGCACCCTGTCACGAGCGCTTCAGGCATTCTGTGATTTTGGCCACCTTAAGACACCTGAAAGCCGGATGGCCCAACTCTCCTGCCGGGCCATTCCGCTTTCCATTTACACCCCGCTCGCTGGAATGCCGGTGCGTTCCACCTTGCGGGGGGCGGTGAGTTCTTTCCAGGTGGACAGGGCCTTGTTGACCGCCTGATTGGGCGGGCGTTTGACGAATTCGCCATGACCTTCCTGCGGGCGTACCGTGCCATCCTCCACGGCCACACGGCCGCGGGTGAGGGTAAAGCGGGGCAGGCCCTTCACCTTCTTGCCCTCGAAAACGTTGTAGTCGATGGCTGACTGCTGGCTGGCAGCGGAAATGGTCTTTTCCTTCGCCGGGTCCCAGACCACGATATCCGCATCCGCGCCCACGAGGATGGCGCCTTTCTTCGGATACATGTTCATGATCTTGGCAATGTTGGTGGAGGTGACGGCGACGAATTCGTTCATCGTCAGGCGCCCGGTCGCAACGCCATAGGTCCAAAGCATGGGCATGCGGTCTTCCAGGCCGCCGGTGCCATTCGGGATCTTGGTGAAGTCGCCGATGCCAAATCGCTTCTGCTCCGAGGTGAAGGCGCAATGGTCCGTTGCCACCACCTGCAGCGAGCCGGAGGCAAGGCCGGCCCAGAGGCTGTCCTGGTGCTTCTTGTCTCGGAAGGGCGGGCTCATCACCCGGCGGGCGGCGTGGTCCCAATCCGGATGGCGGTACTCACTGTCATCCAGCGTCAGATGCTGGATCAGCGGCTCGCCATAGGCGCGGATGCCGTTCTGGCGCGCCCGGCGGATAGCCTCATGCGCCTGTTCGGAGGAAGTGTGGACGATGTAGACCGGCACACCGGCCATGTCGGCAATCATGATGGCGCGGTTGGTGGCCTCGCCTTCCACTTCCGGCGGGCGGGAATAGGCATGCGCCTCCGGCCCGTTGTTGCCTTCAGCCAGCAGCTTCTGCTGCAGTGAGGCGACCACGTCGCCGTTTTCCGCATGGACGAGCGGCAAGGCCCCCAGTTCGGCGCAGCGCTGGAACGAGGCGAACATCTCGTCGTCATTCACCATCAGCGCGCCCTTGTAGGCCATGAAGTGCTTGAAGGTGTTGATGCCCTTTTCGCGGACAATGGTCTCCATCTCGTTGAAGACCGTCTCGCCCCACCAGGTGATCGCCATGTGGAAGGAATAGTCGCAATGAGCGCGGGTGGACTTGTTGTCCCACATGGACAGTGCCTCCAGCAGCGACTGGCCGGGCGCTGGCAGGGCAAAGTCCACCACCATCGTGGTGCCGCCGGCCAGCGCCGCGCGGGTGCCGCTGTCGAAGTCATCGGCGGAATAGGTGCCCATGAAGGGCATTTCGAGGTGGGTATGCGGATCAATGCCGCCCGGCATGACATAGCAGCCCTTGGCATCCAGCACGGTATCGCCGGAGAGGTTCTTGCCGATTTCGGTGATCTTGCCGCCCTCGACCTTCACATCGGCCTCGTAGGTGAGGTCGGCGGTCACCACGGTTCCGCCCTTGATCACAGTGCTAGCCATGTCTGTTCCCCTTTTTCGTTCTCGCGCCGCTCCACCTTTTTGGCTGGTATCCGGCGGTTGTGATTGTGTCAGTTTGCGCCGAGGCTCCGGCTCATGAACAGGCTGTAGGGATTGGCCTCATAGGGCCCGAACGGCCCGCAGGGCGCATAACCGAAAGCCTTGTACATGCGCACCGCCTCCACATTGAGTTCGCCGGTTTCGAGATAGAGCAGCCGGACACCGCGCTCACGCGCCAGATCTTCGAGCTTTTCCATCAGCGCCCGCCCGGCACCCATGCCGCGTGCGGCCGGATCAACGAAAATGCGCTTCAGCTCGCCGCTGCCTTCTTCAAACCACTTCACCGCTCCGCAGCCAATCGCCTTGCCATCCACCTTGCGCACAACGATGAAGTCCACGTCAGCTTGCATGAGATCCTCAAGCGGCGAGCCGAAATTGCCTTCCGGCGGATAGAGGCTGTCCGCATAGGCATCCGACTGCGCCAGAAGCTCCAGAACCTCGGGCTGGTCAGGTGTTTCGATGGCGATGCGCAGCGATGTCATGCGGTGCTTTCTTTGGTTCGGTTGAAGAAACTGTGGTCGTCCACCCTATCCATCGTCATCCCGGATCTACGCTGCGCTTGTCCGGGATGACGATGGAGGGGGCGATTGCTTTCACTCCACGACCTCCGCCGTCTCCAGCACCGCATGCAACAGAACATCGCACCCCGCGCCGGCCCATTCCTTTGAAATCTCCTCCGCCTCGTTATGCGAGAGACCGCCCACGCAGGGGCACATGATCATGGTGGCGGGGGCGACCTTGGCGGCCCAGCAGGCGTCGTGGCCGGCGCCCGAAATGATGTTCATGTGGCTGTAGCCGAGCCGTTCGGCGGCGGAGCGCACGCTGGAGACGAGTTTCGGGTCGAAGGTCACCGGATCGAAATGGCCGACCGCCTCGACCGAACAGCCGACGCCGAGCGCCTCGCAGATGGTGGCAGCTTCCGCCTCGATGCGGGTGCGCATGGAGGTGAGCTTGGCAAGATCGGGTGTGCGGATATCGACGGTGAAGACCACCTGACCGGGCAGCACGTTGCGGGAGTTGGGCGAGAAGAACACCTGACCGACGCCTCCAACGGCGCCCGGCTGGTGATCCATGGCCACGCTCTGGACCATCTCCAGAATGCGCGACATGGCCAAACCGGCGTTGACGCGCAGATTCATCGGCGTGGAGCCGGTGTGCGCCTCGCGGCCCGTCAGGGTGAATTCCAGCCACCACAGGCCCTGGCAATGGGTGACGACGCCGATCTGCTTGCCTTCGGCCTCCAGGATCGGCCCCTGCTCGATGTGCAGCTCGTAATAGGCGTGCATCTTGCGGGCGCCCACTTCTTCCTCGCCCAGCCAGCCGATGCGCTTCAGCTCATCGCCATAGGTCTTGCCCTCCGGGTCCTTGCGGTCATAGGCATAGTCGAGGTTGTGCACACCGGCGAAAACGCCGGACGCCAGCATGGCGGGGGCAAAGCGGGCGCCTTCCTCATTTGCCCAGTTGGTGACGACGATGGGATGCTTCGTTTTGATGCTGAGATCATTCAACGTCCGCACCAGTTCCAGCCCGGCGAGAACGCCGAGCACGCCGTCATATTTGCCGCCGGTCGGCTGGGTGTCGAGATGCGAGCCCACATAGACGGGCAGGGCGTCCGGATCGGTGCCTGGCCGGGTCATGAACATGGTGCCCATCTTGTCGACGCCCATGGTCAGCCCTGCGTCCTCGCACCAGGACTGGAACAGCCTGCGTCCTTCGGCATCGGCATCCGTCAGGGTCTGCCGGTTATTGCCGCCCGCGACGCCCGGACCGATCTTGGCCATGTCCATCAGGCTGTCCCACAGCCGGTCCGGGTTGATCTTCAGGTTCTGTCCGAGTGCTGTCATCGTGCTCTGCCTTGAAAATTGCGCCGCTGGGGGATTGGGTCCTCTTGCCAGCCTCAGTCGAGGCTGGGGAAGGTGAAGACCGCGCCGTCCTTGATGCCGGCCGGCCAGCGGGTGGTCACCGTCTTGAGGCGGGTGTTGAAGCGAACGCCTTCAGGCCCGTAGATGGAATGATCGCCGAAGAGCGAGCGCTTCCAGCCGCCGAAGGAGAAATAGGCCACCGGAACCGGGATCGGCACGTTGATGCCGACCATGCCCACCTCGATCCGGTCGGCAAAGGCGCGGGCGGCGTCGCCGTCGCGGGTGAAGATGGCTGTGCCGTTGCCATATTCATGCGTGTTGATGAGGTCGAGCGCCTCGTCATAGCCCTTGGCGCGCACGACGGAGAGTACCGGGCCGAAGATCTCTTCCTTGTAGATGGTCATGTCCGGGGTGACCCGGTCGAACAGGGTGCCGCCGACGAAATAGCCGTTCTCATAGCCCTGCAGCGAGAAGCCCCGGCCATCAACCAGCAGCTCAGCGCCTTCCTTGACGCCCTGGTCGATGTAACCCAGCACCTTGCGCTTGTGGGCATCGGTGATCACCGGGCCCATCTCGGCGTCCTTGTCGGTGGCCGGGCCAATCTTGAGGGCCTGCACACGTGGCACCAGCTTTTCGATCAAGGCATCGGCGGTCTTCTCGCCAATCGGCACGGCGACTGAAATGGCCATGCAGCGCTCACCGGCAGAGCCGTAGCCTGCGCCCATCAGCGCGTCGGCGGCCTGATCCATGTCCGCGTCGGGCATGATGATCATGTGGTTCTTCGCCCCGCCAAGCGCCTGCACTCGCTTTCCATGGGCCGTACCGGTGGCATAGACATATTCGGCGATCGGGGTGGAGCCGACGAAGGACACGGCCTTCACATCCGGATGGGTGAGCAGCACATCCACGGCTTCCTTGCCGCCATGCACCACGTTGAGCACGCCTTCCGGGAATCCAGCCTCACGGAACAGCTCATACACCACCATGACAGCAGACGGGTCACGCTCGGACGGCTTCAGGATGAAGGTGTTTCCGCAGGCAACGGAGATCGGATACATCCACAGCGGCACCATGGCCGGGAAATTGAACGGCGTGATGCCCGCGACAACACCCAGCGGCTGGCGGTCGCAATAGCTGTCGATGGCGGGCCCAACGTTGCGGGCGAAGTCGCCCTTCAGCAGATGCGGGATGCCACAGGCAAACTCGACAACTTCGATGCCGCGCGCGACTTCACCAAGGGCATCGTCATGGGTCTTGCCATGCTCGGCGGAGATCGCCCTTGCGATGTTGTCCGCATTCGCGCTCAGCAACTCCTTGAAGCGGAACATGAACCGCGCACGCTTCAGCGGCGGCGTGTCACGCCAGGCAGGGAAGGCGGCCTTGGCTGCGGCGATGGCAGCGGCCACATCTGCCGCGCATGACAGGCCAAGCTCGGCCACCTGCTCGCCGGTTGCCGGGTTGAACACGGGCGAAACCTTGCCGGAGGTGACGGGCGTTTCCTTGCCGGCGATGATGTTGTGAATGGTCTTCATGGGTCGCGTTTCCGGGTTCTGCCTTTGGGCGCGCAAGTGAGGGTCTGGCGGCGGTCTGGCTTCGTCTTGTTGTATGTGCGGGGTATTTGTGGCGCGTCAGGGCAGGCGGTCCCGCCCCGACGCACGGCTTCGTCAGATGTTGTTTTCCAGCACCTTGCGCAGCTTGCCGAACAGCTCGTCGATCTGTTCCTTCGAGATGATCAGCGGCGGCGACAGGGCGATGATGTCGCCCGTGGTGCGGATGAGCAGGCCATCCTCATAGGCCTTCAGGAAGGCGGAGAAGGCGCGCTTGGTTGGCTCGCCGGGGATTGATTCCAGCTCAATGGCGCCGATGAGGCCAAGGTTCCGGATGTCGATCACATGCGGGCAGTCCTTCAGCGAGTGCACCGCCGCTTCCCAGTAGGAGGCAAGATCGGCTGCGCGGGTCAGAAGGCCCTCTTCCTCGTAGGTGTCGAGGGTGGCAAGGGCTGCGGCGCAGGCGACCGGATGGGCCGAATAGGTGTACCCGTGGAACAGCTCGATCATGTGATCGGGGCCGGTCATGAAGGTCTCATAGATCTGCTTGGTGCAGAACACGGCGCCCATCGGAATGACGCCCGAGGTGATGCCCTTGGCCGTGGTGATCATGTCCGGCATCACGTCGAAATATTCGGTGGCGAACGGCGTGCCGATGCGGCCAAAACCGGTGATCACCTCATCGAAGATCAGCAGGATGCCATGCTGGGTGCAAAGCTCGCGCAGGCGCTTGAGGTAGCCCTTCGGCGGGATCAGAACACCCGTGGACCCAGCCACCGGCTCGACGATGACGGCAGCGATGGTTGAGGGATCATGCAGCTGGATGACCTTGATCAGATCATCGGCGAACTCTGCGCCATGCTCCGGCTCGCCGCGCGAGAAGGCGTTGCGGACGGGATCATGGGTGTGGCGGATGTGATCGACACCGGTCAGCATGGTGCCGAAATGCTTGCGGTTGTTGACAATGCCGCCAACGGAAATACCGCCGAAGCCGACACCGTGATAACCGCGCTCGCGGCCGATCAGGCGGGTGCGGCTGCCCTGGCCGATGGCGCGCTGATAGGCGAGGGCAATCTTCAGCGCCGTATCGACGCTTTCCGAACCCGAATTGGTGAAGAACACGTGGTCCATCGGCGAGGGCAGCATGGCGGCAAGGCGGGCCGCCAGCTCGAAGGCCTTGGGATGGCCCATCTGGAAGGCCGGCGCATAGTCCAGCTCGGCGATCTGCTTCTGCACCGCTTCCACGATGCGGGGGCGCGAGTGGCCCGCGTTGCAGCACCACAGACCGGCTGTGCCGTCCAGCACCTGGTTGCCCTCGGCGGTGGTGTAATGCATGTCCTTGGCCGCGACAAACATGCGCGGTGCCTTCTTGAACTGGCGGTTCGCCGTGAACGGCATCCAGAAGGCTTCCAGATTGTTGGGAATGGCAGCGGACGCGGCCTTGTCAGACATAGTTCCTCCTTGCCGGTTCCGGCCCGATGCGGCACGGAAACACGGTCGTGGCTGCAGCAAACTTGCACACGGGTTCGGCTTCAGGCGAACACGGGTAACGTGAGCCTAGCAGTGCCGGGCACGCTTGTCCGTCATCGTCTTGCGATTTTGCACCTGCGCTGTTCCCTTCATGGCCTGCCGCAGTCTTCTTGCCGCGTGCGGGCCGGTCGATCTCTGGATATGCCCTGTTCGGGGTCTTGTCTTTTGCCGGTCAGGCCGCTTCGAGAGGACCCGAAAGAAACCTGACCAATTGGTCAAGGAGCGTATGAATCCTTGACCAGACGGTCAAGATGATAATTTCATCGGCAGGATGAAAATCTGATCACGGACGCGCCGCGCCGCAATATGCTGACGGCATGGTTCAACACGGAAGCGGGGGCGAATGGAGCGCAAACCATCCAGCCGGAGCGCCGCAAGGGCGGAGACCGAACGGGCGATCCTTGAGGCTGCCGAAACCGTGTTTGCCGAACACGGCTTCCGTGGCGCGACCACGGGCATGATCGCGGCCCGGGCGGGCATCCCGAAGGCGAACCTGCATTACTACTTCGCCACCAAGGAGGCGCTGTACCGCCAGGTGGTGGAGAACATCTTCACGATCTGGCTGGAAGCGGCCAATTCCTTCGATGACTGCGAGGATCCGGAAGAGGCGCTGACGCGCTACATCACCACCAAGATGGATATCTCACGTCAGCATCCGATGGGGTCCAAGGTCTGGGCCAACGAAATCCTGCACCGGGCGCCGGTCATTCAGGACTATCTTGAAACGACCTTGCGTGATTGGACGGCCAGCCGTATCGCCATCATCGACAGGTGGGTGGCCGAAGGGCGGATGGACCCGGTGGACCCGCGCACGCTGCTCTACATGATCTGGGCCACGACCCAGCATTATGCGGACTTCATCCATCAGGTTGAAACGCTGAACGGCGGCGCTCCGCTGTCGGAAGAGCAGTTCGCCTTGGCCCGGGAGAACGTGGTGCAGATCGTGCTATCGGGCGTCGGAATAAGGCCCAAGGCTTGCGCCAGGGCCAAGGGTGGAGACAGCCCCGCATGACGGATCAGACCTCTTCCGGCCATCCCCCGGCGCGCAACCGCACCCAGCGCCCACGCACCCGCACGGCCCGCAACACGGGAGCAGCCGCGCAGAACGAGGACGGCAATCTCAGCCGCATTCAGGAAATGAACCGCAGCCGCCTTCTGGATGCGGCGCTGGCCGAGTTCTCCCGCCTTGGCTTTTCCGGCGCGACGCTGGACGCCATCGCAGGCGGAGCGGGCATGTCCAAGTCGAACCTGCTCTACTATTTCCGCTCCAAGACCGAGATTTACGAGGCTGTACTCGCCTATATTCTCGATGTGTGGCTTGCCCCTTGCGCCGTCTTGATCCCGAGGGCGATCCAGCGGCGGAGCTGACCGCCTACATCCGCCAAAAGCTGCAAATGTCCGCCGATCTGCCGGAAGCCTCGCGTCTCTTTGCCAATGAGGTGCTGCAGGGCGCTCCGCGCATCCGCAAGGTGCTGGAGGAGGATCTGAAGGAGCTGGTGCGCGAGAAGGCCGGTGTCATTTGGCACTGGATGGACAAAGGGCTGATCCGGCCTGCTGATCCGGTGCATCTCATCTTCATGATCTGGGCGATGACCCAGCACTATGCCGATTTTGAAACCCAGATCCGCATGGTGACCGGCAAATCGCTGGAAGACCCGGAGTTCCGGGAAGGGGCGGCAGAGACAGTCTGCGGGCTGGTGCTGTCTTCGCTGGGTCTGAAGGCCACCTGAACGTATAAAGCTGAAACGCAAAAGGCTGCGACGCCAGTGGCAGCGCCGCAGCCCTTGCGGGAGATCAGATGTCTTGTGAGACCGCGGAATACGTCAGGGCGGGGAACTCCTGACGGGATGGGCGGTCAAGGCTCAGCCCTTCTTCTTGTGAAGCGCCGTGCCCGAGGCACTGGAGGCCGTGCCGCTGCTTGCGGACTTCTGCTGTGTCTTGCCCGTCTGGGCGGCTGCGGCCGGTTTGGTGGCCGAAGTCTTCGTCAGCAGCTGCGTCTGGTGCTGTGCAGGTGCTCCGGTGTCCGCACGCTTCATCGTGGTGGCTGCGAATGCGCCGCCTGCCATGGTGGCAAGGAAGGAAGCGGCAAGAACCGGGGCAATCATCTTCTGCAGTTTCATTTCACCAACTCCTGGGTTATCAGGCCATAAGGACCTGCAGGAAGCATCCGCCTTGCCCGGAGCGGCGCGTGGAGCGCTGTGGGGGAGGGCTTGGCTTGGCCGCTCCGGAAGGCAAGATCAGCATCCGCCTTTCCAGACATTCTGCCAAGCCATTGTTTTGTTAAATCTTTTTAAGGTGGATGCGCGCAATTCCGCCGCAATCCGGGCGGCCGGCAGCAAAGGAGGCGGGACAATGGCGGAAGACAACGGCATGCCGCCGCGCGGCCGCATTCCCGTGACCGGAAGGCTCTTCATTGAGGAGGCCGACCTGCGGGAGGATTTCATCCGGGCGTCCGGGCCGGGTGGACAGAACGTCAACAAGGTTTCGACCGCCGTGCAGCTGCGCTTTGATCTTTCCGGCAACACCAGCTTGCCGGAGGATGTGAAGGCACGCGCTGCCGAACTTGCGGGCAGCCGCCTGACGCGCAGTGGTGAGATCATCATCCAAGCCGACCGGTTCCGCACCCAGCAGATGAACCGGGACGATGCGCTGGCGCGCCTGATCGAGCTTCTCGCCCGCGCTGCCCACCGGGACAAGCCCCGCAAGGCCACCCGTCCAACCCTCGCTTCCAAACGCCGCCGCGTTGAAGGCAAGAAGCACCGCGGCAGCATCAAAAAGATGCGCGGCAGCGGGCCAGTGGAATAGGGAGGTGGGCTATAGGCAGCAGTTCAATAACTCATGAAGAGGTGATTTTATGAGTTATAGCGCGAGTGGCTATGGCCCAACTCACGCCTCCTGAGGCTTCGGCAGGCGGAAGTTCCAGGCGATCAGCAGGTTCATGATCAGCGCGCCCATCAGCGACCAGATCAGTTTGTCCGGCGCGATGACGAAAAGGGCACCGGTGAAGATGAGCGCATCCAGCGCCATTTGCACCCAGCCGGCCGGGATACCTCGCGTTTCCTGCAGATAGAGGCCGAGAATGCCGATGCCACCGGCGCTGGCCTTGTGGCGGAACAGGGCAATGAGGCCGATGGAGCAGCAGCAACCAGCCAGAACGCCCGCCAGTGGCACAGGCAACTGCTGGAAGGTGACCAGCTCTGTCAGCAGTGGCGACAGCAGCGAGATGCCAGCCACAGAAATCAGCGTGCGCAGGGTAAAGCCAGGTCCGCGCCGCCGCCAGGCCAGCACATAGAAGGGCAGGTTGACGCAGAAGAACACCAGACCAAAGGGCAGGGGCGTTGCCATGGAGATAAGAACAGAAAGCCCTGCCAGCTGCCCTGTCACCAGCCCGGCGGCCTTGAGGAAGACGACGCCGAGGCTGGTCATGACCACGCCGAAGGCAAGGCCTTGAACGTCATCGAAAATGTCTTTGGCTCTAAACATGGCCGGAGCGGCTCCGAAAATCAGGAAAGCTGGCTTGCAGGGGAAAGAGCGTGGGGCAGCGTGCCGGGAGTATCCTGCTTCAACTCCCCGTCCAGCGTACGGGCGAGGATATCCGCCGTGACAGGGCCCAATGTAAAGCCCTGATGCCCGTGGCCGAAGTTCGCCCACAGGCCTGTTTCACGCGGCACCGGGCCAACCATGGGCAGCATGCCCGGAAGGCAGGGGCGGGTGCCGAACCATTGAGGCTCCTCGATGCGTGGCCCCAGATCGATCAGCCCGCCAACGCTGGCCTCGGCCCGGCGCAACTGGCGCGGATCAGCCTTGGCGCCATGGGCCACAAGCGCCGCCCCCGAAGAAAGGCGCAGGCCCTTGCGCATGCCTGCCACAACGATGCCGTTCGCTGCATCCAGGAAAGGACGGCGTGGCATCTGCGGGGCCTGATAGTGGGCGTGATAGCCGCGCTTCAGCACCATCGGCACGGCTATGCCAAAGCGCGCCAGCAGCTGCCTGGTCCAGGGGCCAAGGCAGAGCACCACGGTTTGCGCGCTGACCGGCCCCTCCGCGCCCGCAACCTGCCAGCCGGATGATGTCCGCCGCAACATGGCAGCATCAGCGGCGGCGATTGTCCCGCCTCGGGCTTCAAAGAGCGCGGCATAGGCCTTGGTGAGGCCGCCGGGATCGGCGCAACTCCAGCTGCCCGTGTAGTGAATGACACCAGCGGGAGCTTGCAGCAGCGAAGGCTCCTCGCGCATCCATGCAGCCCCGGTGACGGCACGGAACGGCACGCCATAGGCTTCCTGCAACCGCCGGGCCTCTCCTGCAGCAGCTTCAAAGGCCTTCGGGTCACGATGCAGAATGGCCAGCCCCTCACGCGCAATCAGGTTGCCGCTGCCGGAGGCTTCGATCAGCGGATCATGGGCAGCGCAGGCCTGTGCTGTCAGCTGGCTATAAACAGCAGAGACCGCCCGGTGGCGCGCCGGGGCTGACGCCCGAAAGTAGCGCCACAGGGCAGGGGCCATTGCGGCAATGCCGGCCGGGGACCAGACAAGATCATTGCTGCCGCCGAGCGCGTAGCGCAGCAGCGTGAGCGGATCGCGCGGCATGGCATAGGGCTCTGCCGCCTCGGCCTGAATGACACCGGCATTGCCATAGCTGGTTTCTTCTCCAGGCGCGCCCCGGTCAGCCAGCACCACCCGGTGCCCGCGCCCTTGCAGCGCCAGCGCGGTTGAAACGCCAACCATACCGGCGCCTAGCACGATAATGTCCTGCATGAATGGAGTTCCTTGAGAGCGGAAAATCAAGGCCACAGAGACCGGCCGTCCCCCGCGCCGTCCCGGCCTTGTGCCGGGACCTGTCAGGTGCGTTGTCAACCGTCCCTTACAGGTCCCGGATCTTCGCTTCACGGCATCCGGGATCACGCGGTATCTGAGCGCCCTTACGCCTGCGCGATGACGGTGATTTCCAGCTTCGCGTCAATCATTAGCCCTGACTGGACCGTGGTGCGGACGGGCAGGGGATCGGAGAAGAATTCCGCATAGGCCGCATTGAAGGCGGCGAAGTCCTTCGCGTCCGTCAGATAGCAGGTGCAGGAGACCACATGAGCCATGGTCAGGCCCTCACCTTCCAGCGTTGCCTTGATGCGCGACAGGCAGTTGCGGGTTTGCGCCTCGATGCCTTCGGGAATGGAGCCATCGGCAGCAAAGCCGAGTTCTCCCGCCAGATAGACGGTGGAGCCGGCGCGGCGGACCTTGGAGAAGGGAAGTTTTGCAGGTGCGGTCATGGTTCAGTCCTCTGTCTGGGTGGAAGAATGTTTGCGGCTTTCCGCAAGCGCGGACAGGCCATTGATCAGCAGATCAAGCAGGAACTCATAGCTGGCGCCGTAGGGCACTTGCGTGCCGTTCTGCCAGCGCAGCACAAAGATGCGGTTGGCAATGTCCGGCAGGGCGGCATGGGTCAGCGGGTAGAGGGCTGGGTCAATGGCGGCCACCTGCTGCTGGAAATGGCTTTCCCAGCCGCTCCGGTCGCCTTGCGGGCCCGGCGCAAGCTCCATGGTGACGAAGCCGCCAAGCCCGCCGATCAGCGCGTTGAAGGCGCGGGTCAACTCATCCTCGCGAAACCCGCCATCGCGCAGGGCGGCAAGCACGGTTTCCACCCAGCCGAGATTGGCAACGCCGTTCGACTGCATTTCCGCCCCCAGCATCGGCGCGAGGTTGGGGTGTTCATGCACCAGCGCCCGGTAGCCGAGAAACACCTGCCGCAGCCGCAGGCGCCAGTCCGCCGAGCGGTCAAAACCGGCAGGCAATGCACTGGTGATCGTGCCGGAAATGGCGGCAAACAGGTCTTCCTTGGTGCCGCCAACGTGCCAGTAGATGACATTGGGCGAAACCTGCAGCGCTCTTGCCAGCTCGCGCAGGGAGAAACCGGCAAGGCCTCTCTCGTCGATCTGTGCAATCGCGGCCGCCACGATCTGCTCCCGTGTCAGGCCAACGGACGCGGCCCGCCCGCGTGGCGGCTTTGCAGGTTTGAGGCCGTCTTCTGCCGCCATTTTTCCCTCAAAGGCTCAGGAAGCCATCGGCCTGGGACAAGCGAGGCGCTGCCTTGAGCGCGGCAAGGTCCGGCCCGTGCGGAGCAAGATCAGGGATGCCGGCAATGACAGATTCCAGCTCGGCGGCAATGGCCAGAACACCAAGGTCATCATGGCGCTTGCCGACGATCTGCAAGCCAAACGGCATGCCGTTGCCATCAAATCCGCAAGGAATGGTGATTGAGGGATGGCCTGCAATGGTCGAGGCATAGGCCATGGCGAGCCAGTGATAGTAGCTGAGCGTCGGCTTGCCATCGATCTCAGTGGGATAAAGCTCGTGCCAGTCACGCGGGCTGATGCAGACGGCGGGGGAAATCAGCACGTCCCAGTCCTCGAAGAAGGCCTGCCAGCGCTGGTAATAGGCGCCCTGTTGTGTCAGCGCGCCCGCCACATCCTCACCGCTGAAGGACCGGCCCTCGCGGACGTTTTCGGTCACATTGGGGCCGACCAGATCCGGGAACTCATCCACCCGTTTGCCGTGGGTGCTGACGAAGAGCACACCGCGCAGAACTGAGAAAATCCGGTCCGCATTTGCGCAGTCCGGCGTTGCCTCATCCGCCTTGCCAAAAAGGGCAGGAGGGTCTTCACGGCCTTGCGGAAATGATCGCGCACCAGTCCTTCGACCGGCGCAAAGCCGTAATCTTCGGTGACGGCCACCTTCAGGCTGGAAAGATCGCGCCGGGGCAGGGCGGCGAAACTCTGCGCATCCCAGGGCGTGCGGCCGTTGATGACCGTGGTGTAGGGGTCCTTGCGGTCGGCGCGGGCCAGAACCGACAGCATCAGCCCCGCATCCGCCACGGAACGTGCCATGGGGCCGGAGGTGGACATGGGGATAAGGCCGATGGCCCGCGTGTCGCCCGGTACAACGCCCGGGCTGGGGCGGAAGCCAACAGTCCCGCAAAAGGCTGCCGGATTGCGCAAGGAACCACCCGTGTCCGAGCCCGTCGCCAGCGGCGCATATCCGCAGGCGAGCGCAACGGCGGAACCGCCGGACGAGCCCGCACAGCTGCGCGACAGGTCATGCGGATTGGCGGTGACGCCATAGACCCGGTTGCGGGTGTTGCCGCCCGCGCTCCATTCCGGGTTGTTGGTTTTGCCCAGCGGAATGGCGCCCGCATTGCGCATGGCCGCGACGATGGCGTCGTCCTTCGTGGCGATGTTCCTGGCAAAGAGTTCGGAGCCGAAGGTTGTCGGCAGGCCCTTGACGTCGATCATGTCCTTGACGCCGAAGGGCAGGCCATGCAGCGGGCCAAGCACATCGCCCCGCGACAGCGCGTCATCGGCGGCCTTCGCGTCCTTCAGCAGAGCATCAAAATCACGGGCAACCAGCGCATTGACCGCATGGTCCACCGCGTCCACCCGGCTGATGCAAGCCTGCGCAAGTTCCGCCGCTGACAACTGCCGCCGCGCCATCATCTGCCGCGCCTCAAGGGCTTCAAGATCAGCCGGGTCAGTGGCCGAAGGTGTTGCGGAAGAGTGGGGGCGGGCGGCTGCGGACATCGGCAAGACTCCAGCGGAAGGGGCTTATGCCTCTACCGGTAGCGCACAATTGCACGATGTTCAATTGATTTGAGGTGGGAGGCCAGATCCAGGTTCTGCGAGGAAGTGCAATGGTAAGACGCTGCGTGCTGAGCTGATTTCAGCACTGCACCGCAATTCACCGCAGCGTCGCCCCGGCCTTTTGAGCCGGGGCCCACTCATTTGCAGAGAGATGCAAAAATCTGCTGAAGGCGAGAAAGGGATGATCTCATGCGCGCCGCGCCTTCGCGGTTCTTTTCGCCGCTCTGTGAGCGAGTAGACCCCGGGTCTGCGCTCCGCTCCGCCCGGGGCGACCTCGGATTTGCGGCATCGGGAGGAAACTAATGCGAAAACCAGATCAAGTTTTCTTCACTCCACCGCAAACAGGCTGATCACCACACCCTTGCCGAGCCTTGCGCCGCGGCTGACGAAGATGGTGCGGTTGACCCATTGGTAGCGGGGATCACCAGTTTCGAGCCTGGCGGAAGAGCGCATGTAATAGGCATCGGGAGACACATCGCCGCCTTTGGCAAGCTCTGCCATCACATCCGCCGGGCCGTGGCGGAAGCCGCTGTCGCGCATTTCGATGAGGGCGCCGTCTTCCGTCTCAAAGGCATAGCGGGCATCGAGCACCGCCAGCCCGCCTTCGTGCAGCGTCAGCCAGTCAGCGCCCAGATTGAGGATGCGGCCATTGAGACGGGGGCCGGAGACGGTGCCGCCGGTGATCTGCATGATCTTCCGCTCGCCGCCTCTACCTTGCCCCATGACGCGGGGCGGCGCGACCTCGACCCTGAGGTCGCAGACATGCACAAGGCGCGGGGCAGCCAGGGCTGGAGATTCTGGGGCAGGGACTTCCGGCGCGCGGCGCGTCATTGGCGGCTTCCTTCCATGGTGTCACACGGGAGCCGGGGCTGGCACCCTTGCCCCTTCGGCGATCATGCGCGGGGCGGCGTTTAAGGCATCCTTGGCAAAGCCGGCAGCGGCCTTGTAGGCGCCCATGAAACTCGCGCGCTCTTCCGGTGAAATCACGTCATCGATGTTGTCAAAATCACCGCCGCAGCGTTCGTCCACCATATTGAGAAGGCCGAAGGGGCCAGCACCCCGGTTGCGCAGGATGAGCTGCGAGACAGGGCCGCAGAGCTTTTCGTCATAGGCGGAAAGCGCCTCAGGCGTGACGCCATGGTTCAGAATCATGACGCCGAGCGTGCGCGCATCAATGATGGCCTGGCTCGCGCCATTTGATCCGGTCGGATACATGGCATGAGCCGCATCGCCCATCAGCGCCACCGGGCCATCGGCCCATGTCTCCACCGGATCCCGGTCGATCATCGGGTTTTCATAGGCCACATCCGCGCCGCGCAGCAGGGCCGGAACATCCATCCAGTCATAGGTCCAGTCGGCGAAGTGATGGAAGAAATCCTCCACCTCAACCTGACGGAACCAGCCGGTGGCATCGCGCTTGCTGATGTCGTCATAGGTGACTTCGGCAATCCAGTTGATGCGGGCAAGCCCGGTCTGAGGATCAACGGGCGAAATCGGATAGATGACCATGCGGTGCCGGTGCGAGCCGAGGCCGATGAAGGACGAACCGGTGCGCACCGGCTTTGCCATCGCCGTGCCGCGCCACATGACAGCGCCGCCCCAGTGGATCGGCGGCTGGTCCGGGTGCATCTGCGCGCGCACGGCCGAATGGATGCCGTCAGCGCCGATCAGCAGCGTGCCGGTTTCTTCACTTGCAGAGCCATCAGAATGGCGGAGCAGGGCGGTGACGGTGCCATCCGTGTTCTTGCGGTAGCCGGTGACCTTCGCCCCCAGAACAGCCGCATCCTCTCCGGCGCGGGCGCGGAAGGTTTCAAAGAGCAGCATGTGCAGCTCGCCCCGGTGCACGGCATATTGCGGCCAGTTGTAACCGGCCTCCAGCCCGCGCGGCTCGGCGTAGATTTCCTGGCCATTGCGGCCCACAAGCGCCCATTCACGCGCCGGAACACCCACCTTGTCCAGCATGTCTGCGGTGATACCGAGATCGAAAAGCTCACGCACCGCGTTGGGCTGGATGTTGATGCCAACGCCCAGCGGCTTCAGCTCGCGCACGGATTCAAACACCTTGCAGCGCACGCCGATCTGATGAAGCGTCAAGGCCAGAGCCATGCCGCCAATTCCGCCGCCTGCGATCAGGACCAAAGGTTCCTTCACCCGCATTCCTCCCCGAGATTGCTTTTGGCAAGGGGTATAGCGGCAGCAGGGCGAAATGGGAATGGATTTGGCAGGGGGGATCAGGCCCTCACCCCATGCTTTGCCCAGACTGCGCGCACATCATCGCCATACGCAAACGCACCACGCGCCGCCTGTGACCGGGAGGAGGCCAAGGACACCGTTTCCTCCGAGCTCAATTATTCATGAACGGACATGCCGGTTGACTGCCCCAAGCAATCGAGCCCCCTTCGCATTGCCAGGGGAAGTGCGTCCAGTGAAACCCAGCTGACGGCCGAAATCTCGCCGGGATTGGCAAGAAGATCACCGGAAGGGCTCACAAAGAGATAGCGCAGATCGATGTGCATATGCGCCGGCTCGTTTTTCTTCCTGTTTTCAGGGATTTCGTGAACATCAAAGTCAATGGGCGACATATCTTGCAGTTGAGCGGCGAGGCCGGTTTCCTCGAGCAGTTCCCGGGCTGCTGCTGCGTGGGGCATTTCTCCTGCATCGATGTGACCACCGGGAAACAACAGCTTTCCAAGCGTGAGATGCTCCACCATCAGGACTTTGCCATCCTGCAGCAGCACGGCACTTGCGGTCACATGCGCCGGAAACGTCGACCGGGCGGTCATGTCTGCATCGCTTCGCCAGAGCCGGTCGATGGCCGCAAGTTCTTCCAGACGCGCCGGATGGGCCGCGCAAAAGGCGGTGATCAGGTCTTTGATTTCGGTATTTTTATTTGAAAACAATGCCTTGCTTCCCGGAGCTGAAACTGCCAATCAGCTGGCCACGATAGCCTTTATAATGGCATCAGACGGCGCAACGGCCGCGATCTTGCCGTCCATATAGGCCAGCGAAATACGGGCATGTTCCTCGTCATAGGAGGCCGTGCAGTCCCGTGCAATGGTGACGCGCAGATCCCGCTGATAGGCATCGATCGCAGTCATGCGGACACAGGCATGGGTGTTGATCCCGCACAGAACCACATGTCCGGCCTCCATATGCGCCAGGCGGTCTTCAAGGTCTGTCCGGAAGAAGGCGCTGTAGCGCTTCTTGACGATGACCACATCTCCGGGCCGCCAGTCCAGCTTCGCATGAAGCCGCGCGCCGCGCGTGCCCATGATGGTGGCCTTGATGTTGCGTTCACGCATTTCGGCAAAGGCATCGCTGAGGTCGGGTTTGAATTCCTGCCGGACCCAGATGACAGGAAGCCCGGCCAAACGGAAGGCAGCCGCAAGCCGGTTGGTCCGTGCAATCAGTGTGGCGGTCCGCTCGGCGTCCCAGGTGTCCAGAAAATCGTTGAGCAGATCAATGATGATGAGACAGTGTGAGGTCATGATGCGAAGCAACCGCAGCACAATGTCATCCATGTGACGGGTGGCGGGCAACATACGACAGGCGGAGGCGTTTGCGCGCCAATTTCACCATATCCATATAAGTTCCATAATATATCTTATCCGACATTTGTGTATCCAGTTGGCACCCTTCATTCTGCCAAGGGCCTGAGCGCTGTGACGGTGCAATGCTCCGCTTGTGGGACCGCTCAAGCCACTGACAGACACCGGCTCACCGGTCCCGGTTCGCGCTGCGCTTGGCCGGATGACGATGGCAAGGTGTTGTATGAGACAGCTCACTCTTCCATTCCCTCCACGTCCTGCAAGGCAGCGCGGGCGGCAGAGATGGAATGGCCCGCGCGGCACATGGCGGCCATGTCCTTGCGGTCCCTGTCGCGGCGGGTCTCCGGGCTCTCGTCCTCGTGGCCCTTGCGCCAAGGACCGAGCCTGCGGCGTTGTGCGAAGCGGCGTGCGGCGCTGACGTCAGAGGTTTCGTCCTCTTCCAGCACCGCATCGATCATCTGCCGTGCCACACCTTTAGCCCCCAGCTGCGCGGCAATCTTGCGCGTGGAAGCGCCCTTGCGGCGCAGGCTCGCCAGTTTGGTTTCGGCAAAGCTGCGGTCGTTCACCAGGCCACTGCGGCTGCACTTGTCCAGCACAGCGTCGACCATCGGCGCATAGGCGCTTGCGTCTGTGCCGTGGTGACGGGCGGCACGGGAAACCTTCCGCTCCAGCACGAGCCGCAGATTGGCCAGCGACGTGGCATAGCGCTCCAGATAGGCCAAGGCCTGCCGGGTCAGGCGTTCCTCAGTCGGAATACGCGGCGCGCGGCGTTTGGTGTTGCCGCCTGCGGGTCTTGCAGCCGCCGTTCTCGCATCACTGCTGCGGGCTGTCCGGGCGCTATCCGGATGGTCCTGCGCGCCATCATCCGCCATGGCAGCCCCCGAAAATCCGTTTCATACCAATCAAGATATTGGAAACATTGATTTTTTCAAGGATAAAAAAGCTAAAGCAGACCGGAGGGCATCAGTGCCCTCCTCCACCGCCCGTGTTCAGTTTTGGCTTTTCGACAAAGAAGATGGCAGCTAGCAGGCAGATGAACAGCAGCGTCAGCAGCATGAACATGTCGATGAAGGACATGATGAAGGCCTGCTGGGTGACCATACCCTTCACCGCATTCAGGGCCGCCGTAGGAGCGGCATCGCCCAGCGGCGCATAGGCCTGGTTCAGCATGGACATGGTTTCCTGCACCGGTTCACGGGCACCATTGACGCTTTCGGCAAGGCGCTCGTAGTGGAAGGCACGCCGTTCAGTCAGGAAGGAGTTGATCAGCGCGAGGCCGACGGCACCGCCCAGATTTCGCGTCAGGTTGAACAGGCCCGAGGCGTTCTTGATCATCTGCGGCGGCAGCATGCCAAGGGCGATGTTGTTGATCGGCACCATGCACAGCATCAGCGAGCAGCCGCGCAAAATCTGTGGCAGCAGCAGCTCGTAGAAATCCCAGTCCTGCGTCAGCCCGGTGACAAGATAGGTGCCAAGCGCAAATCCGGCAAAACCGATGCCCATCATCACGCGCGGATCGAGGAGGGTCATAAGCCGGCCAGCCACGGGCGCGGTCAGGAACATGGCAAGGCCGCTGACGAACATGGTCTCGCCGATCTGCAGCGCCGTGTAGCCGCGGATGCCTGAAAGATAGACCGGATAGAGATAGGTCAGGCCATAGAGACCGACGCCCATGACAAAGCTGAACAGGCTCCCCATGGCGAAGTTCTTGTTGCCGAAGGCGCGCAGATCCGCCACCGGCTCGTCCACCGTGAACGCCCGGTAGAAGAACAGCAGCGCCGCCAAACCCGAGAGCACGGAGAACAGCACGATGTGCTCGCTCTGGAACCAGTCGTCGTTGGTCCCCTCCTCCAGGACATATTCGAGCGAGCCAAGGAACACCGCCATGGCGGCAAAACCGGTCCAGTCGAACTTGTCGAGAAGGCTCATGTCCGGCTCGTCGAAGTCGATCAGCGAAATCGCCGCAATTGTCACGAAGACGCCGGGAATGACGTTGATCAGGAACAGCCAGTGCCAGGACATGAAGTCGGTGAGATAGCCCCCAGCGTGGGGCCAATGGTCGGGGCCAGTGTTGCGACGAGGCCGATGATCGGCGACACGATGCTGAATTTCTCACGCGGGAAGATCAGATAGGCCGTCGCAAAAACGGTGGGGATCATGCCGCCGCCGAGAAAGCCCTGCAGCGTGCGCCAGAGGATCATTTCGTTGATCGTGGTGGCCGTGGCGCACATGAAGCTCATGGCGGTGAAGCCACCGGCGGAAATGGCAAACATCCAGCGGGTCGAGAGCATGCGCGACAGATAGCCGGACAGCGGAATCATGATCACTTCAGCGATCAGATAGCTGGTCTGTACCCACGGAATTTCATCGCTGGAGGCACCAAGCCCTGCCTGTATCTCGGACAGGGAGGCCGAGACGATCTGGATGTCCAGAATTGCCATGAACATGCCGAACACCATGCACAGGAACGTCAGCATCCTGCGTGTGGTCACGACGGGTTGGGCCGGAACGGCCATCGTTGCGTCTGTCATGTTGCGTCCGCCGCCCTTTTGGGGCGCCCGCTGTCAGCGGGCGCTCGCGGTCTTGCTGCCCGGAAGGCCCGTTATCCTCGTGCCGGTTCGGGTATCGACTTCCACGACCACCGACATGCCGGGACGGAGCACGGAAGCGCCCTCCTCGCTCACTGGCACAGAGATGCGCACTGGCACGCGCTGTACCACCTTGGTGAAGTTGCCCGTGGCATTCTCCGACGGCAGCAGGCTGAAGACGGAGCCGGTTGCCGGTGACAGGCTTTTTACCGTGCCGTGCAGCTCGAGCTCCGGATAGGCATCGACGGTCACCTTGACCGAGGCGCCGGGCTGGATGGCATCCAGCTGAGTTTCCTTGAAGTTTGCATCAATACGCGCATCGGCCAGCGGCACGATGGAGGCCACGCGGCTGCCAGTCTGGAGCAGAGAACCAACCTGAGCCGCCCTGTTGCCAATGACACCGGAAACCGGTGCGCGCACCACGGTGAAGTCCAGATCCCTTTCAGCCTTTTCCAGGGCTGTACGGGCGGATGCGACAGCCTGTTCGGCTTCCTTCTTCTGGCTCTCCAGCACAGCCACATTGGCCTCAGCGACTGAGACAGCCGCCCTGCTGCTGGCGACCGTGGCAGAGGCATCGCGCATGTTGGCGAGAGCCGTGTCCAGCGAGGCCTGGCTCGACACCTTGCCCTCGGTCAGCTTGACCTGGCGCTCATAGCTGGCCTTTGCTTCAATCTCACGAGCTTCGGCGGCCTCCACCGAGGCCTTTGCCTGCTCGATAGAAGCTTTGCCTGCAATGATCTGGTGGGCGATGCGCTCCACCGTCGCCTGGGCGCTGGCCACGTTATTCTTCGCGGACTGCACTGCCAGGCGGTAATCACCGTCATCAATGCGGGCAATCACCTGCCCTGCTTCCACATGCTGGTTGTCCGTCACTTCGATGCTGGAGACGTAGCCTGACACCTTGGACAGCACCGTTGTAATGTCGGCCGAGACATAGGCATCGTCCGTGGATGCGATGAAGCGGCCATGCGTCCACCAGCCATAGCCTTCATAGGCACCGGCAGCAGCTGCAAGAAGCAGGATGATGCGCAGAACCTTTCCTGCCTTGCCCTTCTTCTTCGGTGCGCCGCCGCTGGCGCCTGACTGCTGACCGGCGGCAGGCTGCGGGTCTCCTGGGCATTCCGGGCACGGGTGGGGGATGGTGCTACCGGGTTGCCAGCGGGAGACCCGCGGCCATCCGCCGCGGGTGCAGCCGCGCGGCGCTCCTCTCCGCTGCCGGACGTGCCGGAGGCGGGAGAATGGGATTCTGTCTTGAGCTGTGTGGCAGTGCTGGTCACGGCGGGGGAGCCTTCGTTGTGTGCCTTTCGCACATAAATAGTTTGACTGAACGGTTCGGTCAATAGATTATTTGATCACTTCCGGTCTTGGGAGAAGCTCCTCCTCCCGCATGCAAACGCGGCAACTTTCGGGTGGAGTTTGACAGACCACCCCTTGCGAACCTAGGTAGGGGCAAAGCCGCTGCAACAAAGCTGAAACGGATCATGACTGCACAGGATACCCAGGTGGACGGCGACAAGTCCGGCCAGACAGCCAATGCCAAGCGCCACCAGATTTTGGACGGCGCCCGCCGCGTTTTCCGTGCCAACGGCTTTGACGGGGCCAGCATGGAAACCATTGCCCGTGAGGCGGGTGTGTCGAAGGGCACCCTCTATGTCTACTTCGACAGCAAGGAAGCCCTGTTCAAGGCTCTGATCCTGAAAGACAGGCAAATGCAGCCCGAGCATTGCCTGACCGATCTCGACGACAGCGCGCCGCTTTTCGAGGCACTGATGCGGCTTGGCGGTGTCTACCTCGCCCGGATGATTCTTCCCGAAACCATCTCGACCCTGCGGATGGTGGTGGGGGCGTCGGAGAAGTTTCCGGAATTTGGCGCCCTGCTCTATGAGGAAGGCCCGAAGAAGGGCATACGCCACCTCAAGCAGTTCTTGCTGCACCGGCATGAAATCGGCCAGATCGTTGATTGCGACCTGGAGCTGGCCGCAACGCAGTTTCTGGATCTTTGCATCGCAGGCACTATGCGCCGGATGCTTCTTGTCTCAGGCCATGCCCCTGCTGCAGCCGAACAAGAGGCGATCATTGCCGCAGCGGTGCGCGTGTTCATGAAGTCCTACGCCGTGGACAACAGCTGACGGAACCCGGTCAGTCCGAAGAGCCGGGCGCTACTCCCCGCCCGAAAGCCTGATCACCATACCGTCATGGGCAGGGTCCACGTGCGGCGGAAGCTCTTCGCAGAGCGTGGCGTAGTCCATGTCGTTGTGC
Organism: Pannonibacter phragmitetus; assembly: GCF_050510895.1. Classification (GTDB taxonomy): domain Bacteria; phylum Pseudomonadota; class Alphaproteobacteria; order Rhizobiales; family Stappiaceae; genus Pannonibacter; species Pannonibacter phragmitetus_B. The sequence goes on from NZ_JBNINT010000001.1 coordinate 1,800,805, forward strand.
ATGTTGGTGAGGATAGCCTGTGCTGGCTTCAGGCTGGCAATCCAGTGCAATGCATCATTCAACGAGAAATGACTTGGGTGCGGTGTGCGGCGCAAGGCATCGATGATGAACAGCCGCAAGCCGGCGAAACGTATGACCTCGCTCTCGGGAATCTCTGACACATCAGGAAGATAGACAACATCCTGAAAGCGAAACGCGAGAGAGTCGATCTCACCATGATGGACCCGGATGGGCTGGAAGCGGATTGGCCCGCCTGCCCCGGTGATCACGGTTTCAACGCCCTCGATCAGCCGCCGCTCATCAAGGATCGGCGGATAGGAGGAGCCGGGAGGCGTCTCGAAACAGTAGCCGAATGCAGCATGAGCCCGCGCAGAGGTGGGCTCGTCCATATAGACCGGCACCTTCATGCGGTTGCGCAGGGCCAGCATCCTCAGGTCATCGATACCATGCAGGTGGTCCGCATGGGCATGGGTGTAAAGCACGGCATCCAGATACCCCACGCCGGCATCCAGCAGCTGGGAGCGCATGTCCGGACCGGTATCGATCAGCACCGTTGTTTCACCGCCCTCACCTTTCTGGCGGACAAGCAGGGCGCAGCGGCTCCGGCGGTTGCGCGGCTCAGCCGGATCACAGGTGCCCCAGTCGTCACCAAGGCGCGGAACGCCCCCGATGATCCGCAGCCGAGGATGGTGATCTCAAGCACTGCGCTCATTCTGCCCCCGGCCGTTTCGCCTTGGAGAAGAGGCGGAAGAAATTCTCCGTGGTCTGCCGGGCCATTTCTTCAGCGCTGACGCCATGCACTTCAGCAAGGGTTTGAGCTGTGAAGGCGGTATAGGCCGGCTCGTTGCGCTTCCCGCGTTTGGGCTGCGGGGCGAGATAAGGCGCATCGGTCTCCACAAGCAGCCGGTCGCGCGGCACGCTGGCGGCAATTTCGCGGATTTCTTCCGAGCGCTTGAAGGTCAGAATGCCGGAGAAGGACACATAAAGCCCAAGCTCCACCCCACGCCGGGCCAGCTCCGGACCGGAGGAGAAACAGTGCAGAAGAGCCGGAAAGGCCCCCTTTCCCATTTCCTCGGTGAGGATCGCCATCATGTCCTCATCCGCATCGCGGGAATGAATGACAAGCGGCAGCTGCGTCCGCCGGGCAGCGTCGATATGGGTTCGAAGCCCCTGAGCCTGCGAGGCGCGTGGCGCCTTATCATAGAAATAATCGAGCCCGGCTTCGCCAATGGCAACGACTTTCGGATGCTGCGCGAGCGTCACAAGCTCATCCGCTGTCACATCCAGTTCCTCGTGGGCGTTGTGCGGATGGGTGCCGACCGAGCAGTAAACGCTGTCATAGGCTTCCGCGATGGCCAGCACCTGCGGGAACTTCCGCACCCGGGTGGAGATCGTGACCATCAGCTTCACGCCAGCCGCATGGGCGCGTGCGATCACTTCATCCCGTTCGGCTTCGAAGTCCGGGAAATCGAGATGGCAATGGCTGTCGACAAGCATGGGGAGACCTTGTGGATAACATGCGGGAAATCCATGTGGAGAACCAGTGCCCTCCCCTGTGGATCAACCTCGTAATACCTTGAAAGAGCGGGGCATTTCCCGCCCTCTCCTGATTTAGCAGCTTATGCGTCAGCCTGTTCCGGCTCGACGTAGCGCGGGAATGCCGGTTCGGGCTTCGGAATCTCCACCCCTGCGGCCAGCCGGCCGCCTGCGCCAAGCGTTGCAAAGCTGCGGGCGCTGGCTGGAACCGACAGGTTGTCAAGCAGCTTGGCCGCCGCTGCTGGAGTCACAGGCTGGGCCAGAATGGCGATCTGGCGGATCACTTCGGCGGTGACGTAAAGCACCGTGTTCATGCGCTCCGGATCGGTCTTCTTCAGCGCCCAGGGCTCTTGCGACGCAAAGTAGCGGTTGGCCTCGGCCACGCAGGCCCAGATGCAGGCAAGGCCAGCGTGGATTTCCTGCTTGCCGAATGCGGCGCGGCAGGTGTCCAGCATCGCGTCCGCCTGCGCCAGAATGGCCTGGTCTGCCGGGTTAAGCGTGCCGGGCTGCGGAAGCTTGCCACCGCAGTTCTTGGAGATCATCGACAGCGAGCGCGACGCCAGATTGCCAAGGTCGTTGGCAAGATCGGCGTTGATGCGGTTGACGATCGCCTCGTGGCTGTAGTTGCCATCCTGTCCGAAGGGCACCTCGCGCAGGAAGAAGTAGCGTGTCTGGTCGAGACCGTAATGCTCGATCAGGCTGAAGGGATCGATGACGTTGCCGACCGACTTCGACATCTTTTCCCCGCGGTTGAACAGGAAGCCATGAGCATAGACGCGCTTGGGCAGCGGGATACCGGCCGACATCAGGAAGGCAGGCCAGTACACTGCGTGGAACCGGATGATGTCCTTGCCGATGATATGGGCGTCCGCCGGCCAGTAGGACCAGCGTGCGTCGCCCTCGTCCGGGAAGCCTGCGCCGGTGATGTAGTTGGTGAGCGCATCCACCCACACATACATCACGTGCCGCTCGTCGCCCGGCACCGGGATGCCCCAGTCGAAGGTCGTGCGGGAAACAGAGAGATCCTTCAGGCCGCGGCTGACGAAGCTGACGATCTCGTTGCGGCGCTCGGACGGGCCGATGAAGTCGGGATTGGCCTCGTAATGGGCCAGCAGCTTGTCCTGATAGGCAGACAGGCGGAAGAAATAGCTTTCCTCCTCAACCCACTCCACCGGCGTGCCCTGCGGGCCGTAGCGCACGCCATCAGGGCGTACTTCTGTCTCGCCTTCCTGATAGAAGGCTTCGTCGCGCACGGAATACCAGCCGGAATAGCTGTCCTTGTAGATGTCGCCATTCGCAGCCATCCGCTTCCAGATCTCCTGGCTCGCCTTGTGGTGGCGCTCCTCACTGGTGCGGATGAAGTCGTTGTTGGTGCAGCCAAGAGCCTCCACCATCGCGCGGAATCTTGCAGAGTTGCGGTCCGCCAGTTCCTGCGCAGTGATGCCTTCCTTGCGCGCGGTCTGCAGCATCTTCTGGCCGTGTTCGTCCGTACCCGTCAGAAAGAACACATCCTTGCCATCCAGCCGCTGGAAACGGGCCATCGCATCGGTGGCAATCGCCTCATAGGCATGGCCAATGTGCGGCACACCATTGGGATAGGAAATGGCCGTGGTGATGTAGTAGCGGGGCTTGTCGGTCATGACGCTTCGGATGCTTTCGGGCGGGAACTGGCAAAAAACGGAAGAAACGGCCGGACAGGTGTCCGGTCATCAGCAGTGCCTTGCGGGCGGCAAGGCGTCATGCAGGCATTCGCATGGCCTCGGAGAGGGAGCGGAACACGTCGATGACCACCTGTTTCTTGTCGAGATTGAGCGCCTCGGCATCAGCCGCCGCGCGGCCCATCTTTTCCCATACCTCGGCCCACCTGACAAGCCGTGAGGCATCTGTGGCATCCGATCCGCGCAGCTGGGCGTGAAGCCAGTCGCGGGTGACCGACAGAAAGGCTTCCCAGTTGTCGGTCTCGCCGCGTGCGGAAACAAGATCGGCAAAGGCGTGCAACGCCACGGGATCAATGCGTGGCAGGCGGGCAGCCAGATTGTGAAAGCCCTGCGTCACCGCCAGCCCCTCGCCCGCCAGCAGCAGCAAGGCAGAGCGCAGGCTCCCGCCCGCAAAGCGCGTCACATCCGCCATGGCGGCGGGATCAGCAGCGCTTCCCATGCCGGTGAGTGCCTGTGTCATGGCGCGCTCATCCAGCGGATGCAGATCAAGCCTGCGGCAGCGCGAACGGATGGTCGGCAACAGCCGTCCCGGCGCATGCGACAGCACGAAAAACAGCGAATTGGCGGGCGGCTCCTCAAGGATCTTCAGAAGCGCGTTGGCGGAACTGGCGTTCATGTCATCCGCCGCATCGACGATGCAGATCCGCAGCCCCTGCCCTGATGCCGTGGTGCCAAAGAAGGACACGGTGCGGCGCACTTCGTCGACCGGCAGATCCGTCTTGAAGCGTTTGGTCTTCTCGTTGTAGGGCCTGCGCAGATGCAGCACATTCGGGCTGGCGCCTGCCGCAATCTGGCGGCTGACGAGATGCCCTTCCGGCACCGCCAGGCTCGTTGCGGCGGCAACTTCCGCAGAAAACCGGTCGGGATGGGCGAGCGCAAAACGCGCAAAACGGAAAGCGAGCGTCGCTTTTCCAATGCCCTTTGCCCGCCCACGAGCCAAGCGTGATGAAAGCGTGGTGAGCGGTAGGCCTCGATCAGTTCGCGCTCGGCAGCCTCCTGCCCCACCAGCGCAAATTGCTCACGCGGCAAAGGCACGCCCTCAATGGCATCAACCTCCGGCGTTGCCTCGATTTCCGCACTACGCGCCATGGCCAGGCCCTGCATCATCCTTGTTCTTCAGGCCGAAACGGGCAGAAACCGCCTGCCAGATGGCCTCTTCCACGCCACTGGCATCCTGCTCGCCATCTATGACCACAATGCGATCCGGTTCAGCATCCGCCAGCTCCAGAAACAACTGACGCCGCCGCTCATGGGTTTCCATGGCATCGGTCTCGAACCGGTCCGGGCTGTTGCCGGTGGCATTCTGTGCCCTCGTGTCCACGCGCTTCAGGCCGATGGCCGCCGGAACGTCGATCAGGACGGTAAGGTCGGGTCTCAGGCCATTTGTGGCCGTCACTTCCAGCACATCCAGCACCTGCGGCTCCACGCCCGCTTCACCCTGATAGACCCGCGTGGAATCGGCATACCGGTCGCACAGCACCCATTCCCCGCGCTCCAGTGCCGGGCGGATGGTCACATCCACATGGTCGGCACGGGCGGCGGCGAACAGCATGGCTTCACCGCGCGGCCCCAGCTTGCGCGCAGCGCCGGACAGAAGGACTTCGCGGATCATCTCCGCCCCCGGCGAGCCACCCGGCTCACGCGTCAGCGTGACGCCCAGCCCCCGTTGCTGCAAGCGGTCGCGCAGGCGGCGGATCTGGGTGGACTTGCCTGCCCCTTCGCCGCCTTCAAATGTGATAAACCGCCCCAGCGCCAACGAAACTCTCCAACTCATCCGCCCCGCAGGGCGCTGCATCACAACCAGCCAAACAGCAACTGGCGCACACCATTCATTGCCCGCTGGCTCAAGGTTCCTTCACGGACGTCATCGCCGGTCAGAAGCGGGGCGCGGTAGACGACCGTATCGTCAGGTCCCAGCACCCTGATCTCTCCAACCACAGCGCCCTTCTCCACCGGTGCGATCAGCGGCCCGTCATAAACGGCTCTCAGGCGGTAGTTCATCGTGCCGCCATTGGGAAGCAGAACATCAACGTCGTGCTCAGCCAGCAAAGGCACTTCGTTGATAGTGCCGCCGAACACGCGGGCACTGGCCACCTGCCCGCCCGCATCAAACAGGCGGTTGACAGTAAAGGCATCCCAGGCGCCCTCAACAAGGTCCTTCAGCGATGCAAGCCGCGCCTTGTCCGTGGGAAGGCCGGAAAGGGCGGCAATCACCCGCCGTCCGTCGCGTTCCACCGACACAAGACCGCTGAAGCCGTCCCCATCGCTCTGCCCTGCACCGAGCCCGTCCAGCCCGGTGACATTACCCAGAAACGGGTTCTTCGCGCGCTGGAAGATATTGTTCCAGGTGAACTCCGGCTGACTGAACAGTCCATACCGGTCCTTGTGCGTGCTCAGGATATAGCTTGCCAAAAGGCTCAGGTCCCGGGCTGTCACCTTGGCACCTTGCGCCTGATAACCCGTCGGGTTGGCGAACTGCGTGTTCTTCATACCCAGCTTCTGGGCAAGAGCGTTCATGCGCTGCGCAAAAGCCTCTTCACTGCCCGCAAGCCCTTCGGCCAACACGATGGCCGCGTCATTGGCGTTGTGAACAATGAGCCCCTGCAACAGATCCTGGACGGAGATCTGCGACTTCACAGCGGCAAACATCGTCGCCCCGCGTGAAGGCGCACCGCCTGTCCTCCAGGCGTGCTCGCTAACCGTAAAAAGCGTATCGGGTGTGATCTCCGACGCTGTCAGCGCATCGAAGACGACGGCAGCGGTCATCACCTTTGCGAGAGAGCCCGGCTCGAAAGGCTGATCAGGCAACTTTGCGTAAAGCAGCGTATCGCTGGAGAAATCGACAAGGATGGCGGTTGCGGCTTTTGTTGCCAGAACGTCTTGCGCACGGGCCGTGCCATGCACCAGTTGCCCCAAAAGCAGAAGCCCTGCGGAGAGGGCCGCAAGGCTGAAGCTTCTGAACCTAGTCTGCAGCGGCCAAGCGGCCGTATCACCCTGCCCGCCCATGTCCCACCTGGCGGAAACCCGCAAGAATTCAGCCCGAGCTGACCGCCAGATCAGCGGCTCAGCTTCTGAAGGGGTGTCGCACTGCCCTCGAAAGTCTCGAAGGCGCCGAAGACTTCGTTGATCCGGTCGTTTGCAGCATAGGACGACACGGCGCCGCCGCGCAGCAGGTTGCGGGGTGCTTTCAGACCCGGCTGCCAGATCAGCTGCGGCTGGGCCGCTGCAGGGTCCTGATAGGCCGCAGGCGACGCGCTTGCCGGAGATGACGACGGCACGCGGATGGTGCCGAGGGTCTGCGGCTGCGACCCAAGCGTCTGCACGGCAGGAGTTGCAGCCGGAACCTCTGTACCGGTGACTGCTGCCGGGGCCAGGATGGCCTGTGCTTCCGACGCAGCGGCCGATGCCGCCGTGGCCTGCACTGCCGGACTTGCCGAGGCAACCATGATCTGCGCCGAGCTCTCGTAGGCAACAGCCGGATCGAACGCGACCATGTAGGACGGATCAAGCTGCGGATGGGTTGTGCCTGAGGTGGAGGCCACCGTCACCGGCTGCGGCAGCGTCAAAGGACGCGGACGGGGCGCAAAGCTTGGCACGTAATTCATACTGCCTGCTCCCTGAGCCAGCGGCTCGGCAGAGGCAACCATGACATTGGCGGCAGGGGCTGCCGGTGCAGCCGCAGGGGCTTCTGCCAGCATGGTGCCCGGCATCGTGCCGCCCGGCGTCACTGCACCCGGTCCGTCATAGCTGGCCAGCAGGAATTCTTCGTCCTTGCCGTCCATGCGGGCCGGACCGATGTATTCCACCTTCACCTTGCCGATACCAGACTGCTTGGTACCCAGCATCTTGGCAACGCGCTGCGACAGATCGATCTCGCGGTTACCGTGGAATGGGCCACGGTCATTGACACGCACGATCATCGAACGGCCGTTCTCCACGTTGGTCACGCGCGCATAAGACGGCAGCGGCATTGTGGTGTGAGCAGCCGTCAGCGAGTGACGGTCATAGATCTCGCCATTGGCGGTCTTGCGGCCATGGAAGGCTTCGCCGTACCAGGAAGCAAACCCGACCTTCGTGTAGCCCGGCACTTCTTTGGGATAATACCAGCGCCCGGCCACCTTGTAGGGCTTGCCGACGATGGCGCGGCCACCGCCCTTGGGCACCGGCTTGCCATCGGCCACAACACGGGGGCTGGCCTTCACGCCGTATTTTGATTCCGGAAAATACTCAGACGAGCGCTTGTTGGGCGCGCTCTCGCAGGCTGCCAGTGCAAGCGCTGCGGAGAGTGCGATCATCAGTTTCAGGGCGGGCTTGCGGAGTTTCACACCGCCTGCCTCCTGAGCGTCCTTGCTGGCGCACACAGCCTCTTCAGCCATTGCAGCCATCGGGCGTTTCCCCAAACCTTGCATCCTGCCGTCCCACTCACAACGCGTCTGGCGGCCCCAGCACACGCGCTCCATAATGCCGGTTTCCCGGCGCTGTCTCGCGGTTGCGCAAACTGACCGTTAGGCCCCTTGCGCGCAAGTGCATTCCGCCCCCGCAGAAATGCAACAGCCGCAGTTAATCGCATAGTGGTTACCTGATCCTTACCGCTTCGCCAAGTCCCAAACCGCCGCAGCAGTCCGCAAACCGCTTGCGGTACACCGCATATTTCAAAACAGCCGGTTTTCCGCCGTTTACGAGGAAACTCCCGGCAAAGCTCCGGCTAGAAACAATTTACCATACCGGGAAACAGGATACCCGCCTTGCCCGAATCCAGTGCAGCAGCTGCTGCGTTGCCACACGCGGCCGCCCTCACGTGCCTTTCTCGAGCAAGGCCGCCACGCGGATGCCCGTCCGCCACTGCTCTGCCAGCATGGGACACACCAGACGGCCACCCCAGTCAGATCATTTCCTCAGCTAGACCTCCATTGCATCACTTTGTGATCACCATCACAAACAGCCGCCCTGGCACCGCCTAAGGTGATGTCACTGCAACGGGCCGCCCCGCCCTGCGCAGGCTGGGGCCCTCCCGGCAACGGCCGCTGATCCTGCACCCCTGCCCACGACACGCCGGGTCAGCGGCCCCTACGGGGGTAATGGCGGGCAATTCTTCCTGACAATGTATTGTATGCGCGGCGCTGTGGCGGCCGTTCTTTGCGTAAGGGGCCCCTCGCCGCAGCGTCGCCCCGGACGGAGCGCAGCGGAGATCCGGGGCCTGCTCATTTCCAGAGAGAGGCCGAATTCTGCAAAGTTTCCCGCAAGGACATCTTTGGGAATGTGCCGTAGCCGCCACACATCACAAGAGCCGCCCTGCAAGCGAGCGGTTCCTGGGTCTGCGCTCCGCCCGGGATAACCGTAGGAGGATACGGCTAATCAGATTCCGCCTTTCCGCGTCAGTCCTGCTGTTCCGGAGATGAGCCCCAAGGTGCCGCCCGCCCCGCCCCCAAGCGCTTTCAGCTAGTGCCTCTAGGAGGTTTTCAGGCACGTTTCCCTGCAAGTTTCCAGCAACCCTCACAAATTCACACTGCCCCGCTTGACATTCCCCCCAAAGCCCCGAAACGGTTTGCAGAACGGAAGAGTGGCCGAGTGGTTTAAGGCACCGGTCTTGAAAACCGGCGTAGGTGAGAGCCTACCGTGGGTTCGAATCCCACCTCTTCCGCCATCGCCTTATCCGCAATCATCCGCCGACGCCCAATTCCCCTTGCAAGCCACCGTGTCTGGCGGCTTTATTGTGCGTGATTGTCCGCCGCAATCGACGACCCGCCCGAACAAATGTGGGCACAGACGCAGGCAGAATGCGGGCACAACGGGTTCTGACGGACATAGACACGCGCCAAGCGAGAACAGAGTCGGGCAGCACAGATTTCCAGGTCACCTGAGGATTGGTCCAATGCCGGCATCCCGCATCGTCACTGCCCTGATCTTGATCGCATCGGCCCTGAATTTGGCGCTTATGGTTCCTGGGGATTCGTAGAGACGCGAGATTTCAGCGCGTATCCCTCAATTGTCCTTGGCGCATTCAATGTGTTTTTGACGGTGCTTGGTCTGGGTAGCCTTATACTCGCCTATACCATTGCCAAAGCGGGCAGAGGATACGGCTGGGCCGCACTGTCGGGTTTTGCCTTCGTCGGCGTCTACCTGCTCGATCTTGGACGTATTTTTCCCGTGCCGCCCAATCCAATGTCGGCGTTGCTGGCGACGTTGGAATGGATTGGGACTGGCCTCGGCGTCACCTTGGCCGCAGTCTCACTCGTTCTAATGCGTCACACCACGGCAACCTCGGCCACACCATCTTTGCCCAAGCCTGTCATGCTCGGCCTCGCGATTGCGGCTCTGATCATTGTTGCCTTCGCGACAAAATCTGCAATGGGCATTTAAGGCCCATGGTAATCGACAAGTATCGCAAGTGCACACGCAGTCATCTTGCCGCTGGCAGATAGTTGTCCGCAACGCTGGTTCAAAGAAACTCCAAGAGCGCTGGCACAAAGCTGATTCAGCAGAGCTGGGGGCTGAGCTCAGCCACGGTTCTCCAGGTCAGTCCAAGCCCTTTTTCCGCCCAACTCCTCTTTCCATATTTCCCACATGAACGGACCATTGGCACAAATCATCGCGCTCACCTGTCATGGGCGGCGCGCATTGACCGGGAAGGCGGCGGAGCTGTTTTTTCCGGGCAACTCCACCTGCACCTTTTGCTCTCAGATTGATTTCGTCATGCTGGAGCCAAATGGCTCCGGCGGGCACTGGGCGCGGCCGGTAGCTGCCTCACCGGATGAGTGGTTCGCGGTCTTGCGCGAACGCGGAGCACGGACGATCCGGCTCAGTCATACCCCGCGCAATGATCCGGGCATCTCTGACCGCATGTCCGCCGGCTTTGTCGGTGGCGGTGGCAGCTGGTGCATGGAGGTTATGATGGAGGATGGGCGCAGCGAGTTCTGGCTGTCGCGCTGGCAAGTGGAGAACCGGGATGCGCCGGACAACCGGATCTGGGGCGTCAGCTATGGCTGTGTGGCCTCTGGTGTCAGCGCCACCCTGCCCCAGCCGAATCTGGAAGACATTCTTGCCCGCTTGCGCCAAAGCCTGACGGATATCCACGCCTTCTCGTCACGCCATGACTATTGCTCAGGCTTTACGGGCTGTTTCGAGCGGGCGCTTGAAAGCCTCGATGAAGGCATGCGCAAGGGCTATCATCAGGATCTTGCCCCAGAAGGCCTGCTGCCGGACGCATCAATGCGCATTCTCGAAGCCTGCCAGCATGCCTGGGTTTTTGGCGGCATGGGCTCATGGAATGACATGGGATTCGAGGGCGCGGAACAGGCCGAATACGAACGTGTGTCGGAGCAGCTTTTCACCATGATCAATCAAGCCATTCCCGCAGCCGTCAACGCCGCGGCGTGATGGACAGCCGCCGGCGGAAATCCGCCAGCGGCTTTTTCGTTAAATTCAGCGCGTGCACGCATCTGCCGGAATTGCCTTGCGGCTGGCGAAGGTGAGGAGTGAGAGGCCTGAGAAGCACCAGGCGGCGATGGTGCCATAGAGCGTGACCCAGCCGGTGCCTTGCGTCAGAGCATTGCGCGCTTCTGCGAGGCTAATGCCGTGATCGCTGGCGGCGGCAAGATTTCCGGCGGACACGGCGTCAGCGAGACCGGCTGGAACGCCGCCAGCGGGCGTGCCGGTGAAGGCATCCACCAGATGGGTGTGAACGCCGCTCCACAGGATCAGGCCCATGACCGCGATGTTGACGGCGAGTGAAATGAACCTTGCGCTCATGTCCATGCCCGAAGCCATGCCTGCCCGCTCCGGTGGAACGGCAGCCGTTGCGGTGTTGGTGACGGGTGTGTTGGTGAAGCCAAGGCCGATCCCCGAAACGGCGCAGCCGGGCAGCAGGGTCAGCCAGCTGGCATGCCCGCTGACAACAGCCAGATGCAGCAGCAGGAAACCGGCGCCGGTCAGGAAAAGCCCAAGGGGGATGACCATGCCAGGGCCACGGCGCAGCAGCAGCCTTTCGGCCAGCGGCGGCACCAGGATCGTCGGCACGGTATAGGCAAGCACGGTCAGTCCGGCGCTGATGGCGTCATAGTCCAACACGGCCTGAAGGTAGATCGGCAGATAGATGACGAAAGGCCAGAAGCTGAAATTCATGCCGCAGGAGCCGAGCAGCGCACCGGAGAAGCTGCGGATCCGCAAGGCGGCAAAGTCGAACATCGGCCGGGCGATGCGCGTTTCGATCAGGACGAACAGGCCAAGGCAAATGAGACAGGCCAACAGGATCGCAAGCCCCGCAAGGTTGTCGAGCCCCGGTGTCTGTCCCTGTGTGATCAGATAGACGATGCCGAGCACCGCCAGCGACAGGGTGATCATGCCGCCAAGATCAATCTGCACCGCGTGGGGATCGCGTGATTCCTCAACGCCCTTGAGGGCAAACAGCACGGTGAGCGCTGCGAGCACCACATGGATGAGAAATACCCATTCCCAGCTGGCCAGCGTGATGATGCCGCCCCCGGCAATGGGGCCGAAGCCGAGGCCGATCCCGAAGATGATGCCCCACCAGCCAAAGGCCCTGCCCCGTCCTGCCCCGTCCCGGAACTGGTGAGACAGCACCGCCACCTGGCAGGCAAGCATGGCGGCAGCAGCGACACCTTGCAGGAACCGGGCGGCAATGAGCAGCGGGGCGTTCGTGGCAAGTCCGCAGATGAGCGAGGCTGCGCCGAAGACGGCGACACCGGCGATGAAGATGCGCTTGCGGCCGAACCGGTCTCCCAGAGCGCCCATGGCCATCAGAACAGCGCACATGGCAATGGTGTAGCCATTCATGATCCATTGCAGCTGGCGGAAATCCGCAGGAAGAACATGTTCCAGCGTTGGAAGAATGGACGGAATGCTGGTGATCTCCAGTCCCAGCATGAGCGCCGAAAGACATACGGCGGCAAGCGCGAAGCTGTTTCTGGTTGAATCGGGTGATTTCATTTTCTGACCCTGCAGTTTGGATGCCGCGCAGGCCGGTTCGTTGCCGCTGGCAGCGTATGCTGCCCGGCTGATCCACTGTGCGCGGCGGTAAGGTTCACTTGCAGGAATGCAGGAGCTATGATCATTTATCAATCATATGGCCGGATATATCAGAGATAACGGAATTGGATAGATGAGCGCGCTTGATGTCGAAGCCGTGCGGGCCTTCGTGATGATCGCCGATCTTCAGAGTTTCACCCGTGCGGCGGTGGCGCTCGGCTCCACGCAAGGGGCAATCAGCGTGAAGCTGAAGCGGCTGGAGGAGCGGCTCGGCAAGAAGCTGATCGAGCGCACGCCCCGGCAGGTGCGCCTGTCGGCGCAGGGGGAGACCTTTTACCGCCCGCAAGGGAGTTTCTGGCGGCCCATGAGCGGGCGCTTACGGCCCTTACGGCAGAGCGCCGCCGCTTCCGCCTCGGCATCGCCGCCCATGTCATGGGCCCCGAAGTGCCTGCGCTGCTGGCCCGGCTCAAGTCGCTCGACCCCTGCCTGACGGTGGAGGTGATCGTCGACAACTCCCGTGTGCTGATCGAATCTTTTGAAGATGGAGCGCTGGATGCGGTGATCGCCCGCAGCGATGATGGCCGCCGTGACGGAGAGGTGCTGGGGCCCGAGCATTTCGGCTGGTTTGCCTCGCCAGCCTTCGAGCATCATGCAGGCGAGCCGCTGCGGATTGCCAGTCATCCCTCGGTCTGCACGGTCCGCGAAGTGGCGGTGCATCTGCTCAATGGGGCGGGCATTCCCTGGGTGGAGGTCTTTGTCGGCGGCACCACCGCCGTCATTGCGGCGCTTTCGGCGGGGCTCGCCGTGGCAGCCTTCCCGTGCCGCCTGGCGACGGCTGACATGGTGGAAGTGAGCGAGGCCCTGAAACTGCCGCCGATCCCCTCGCAGTCTATCGTGCTGCACTCATCGCTGACCGACGCTAAGACCCGCGAAACCCTGCGCGCGATCACGGCGGTTTTCAGCGAACACCGCCGCAACAGCAACAGGCAGATCAGCCTTCCGGCAGCGTGATACCTGCTTCCCATTCCTTGCGCAGCAGGGCGAACTGGAACGTGTTCTCGTAGACCGGATCGCCCGCAGCATCATTGCGGAAGCTGATGTATTCCACAAACAGGCCTTCCTTGCGCATGCCCAGCTTTTCGCACAGGCGCTGCGAGGCCTTGTTGTGGTCTTCCACATAGGCATAGACCCGCCGGGCCTTGCAGGTGGTGAAGAGATGGGTGAAGAGCGCCCGTGCCGCCTCCAGCGCATAACCTGCGCCGCCGTAAGCCGGGTTGAAGTTCCAGCCTACGGACCAGCTGTCCTCTTCCTGCATGGCGAAAACATCGCCGATCAGTATGCCAGTCTCCTTCAGGGTCACCGCGAGATACTCATCATCCGAGCCGCGCTTTTCGGCTTCCGCTTCGGCTGCCTCAAGGCTCTCAAGCCGCATAGACAGGAAACAGCTCGCCACAGGCTCGCGCAGATAGGCATAGAGCTCCTCTCCATCGCTGCGGCGGAAGTTACGGATGATCAACCGGGCCGTTTCAATCGGCTGCATGAGAACTCCATGGTCAAACGTCTGTCCGGTGCATCTGGCACCTGGCCGGGGTGCGGCTGCACCGCTCCGCAGGTGGTGCTTTGCGCCTGAAATTCAATGATAAAAAAGCCGCCAGCGCATGTATAAACCCCTCTGGAAAAGCAAAAAGGCCAGCCCTTTGCAAGGCTGGCCTTTCCGCATTTTCCGGAAATGTCAGGCAGATCAGCCGACGATTTCGTGACCGGCGAACCAGAAGGCGATTTCTTCAGCAGCGGTTTCCGGAGCGTCGGAGCCGTGCACCGAGTTTTCGCCGATGGACAGGGCGAAGAGCTTGCGGATGGTGCCTTCGTCAGCGTTGGCCGGGTTGGTGGCGCCCATGACTTCACGGTTCTTGGCAATGGCGTTCTCGCCTTCCAGAACCTGAACGATGGTCGGGCCGGAGGACATGAACTCGGTCAGTTCGCCGAAGAACGGACGGTCCTTGTGGACGGCGTAGAAAGCTTCAGCCTGACGCTGGCTCATCCACACGCGCTTGGAAGCGACGACGCGCAGGCCGGCTTCTTCGAGCTTGGCGGTGATGGCACCGGTCAGGTTGCGCTTGGTGGCGTCCGGCTTAATCATGGAGAAGGTGCGTTCGATGGCCATTGGTCTCATCCTTTAAAAATACGGGTGCCGCGCATGCGGCGGTGAAGTGTGTGAAGGCCGCCCTTTGGGAGCGGCCGCGTTGCGCTGCGCCCCATCAACTGACGGGCGCGGAAACTTGGCCGTTCCTATAGCTTTGCCTCGCGCGCCCCGCAAGGGGCGGCGCGAAAGACATGGGCCCCTTGCGCAAAGACGCTGGCCGCACGTTGCCCTCTTGCAATGCGGGCCAAGCTCGCCCAAAGATCCGCCCATGTTGCAGATTTCAGACCTCACCTATCGCATCGGCGGACGTCTCCTCATCGACAATGCCAGCGTCACCCTGCCCGCCCGCAGCAAGACCGGCCTCGTGGGCCGTAACGGCGCGGGCAAATCCACCCTGTTCAAGCTGATCACCGGTGATCTGACCAGCGAAGGCGGCTCCGTCAGTGTGCCCCGGCTTGCCCGTATCGGCCAGGTGGCACAGGAAGCGCCAGGCACGGAGGAAAGCCTGATCGAAGTGGTGCTGGCAGCGGACACAGAGCGCGCTGCCCTTATGGCTGAGGCGGAAACTGCGAAGGACCCGGACCGGATCGCCGCCATCCACACCCGGCTTGCCGATATCTCTGCCCACACGGCAGAGGCGCGGGCCTCCGCCATTCTGCATGGCCTTGGCTTTGATGCAGAAGCACAGAAGCGGCCTTGCTCGGCCTTTTCCGGCGGCTGGCGGATGCGTGTGGCACTGGCGGCTGTGCTCTTCTCCGAGCCTGATCTGCTGCTTCTGGACGAGCCGACCAACTATCTCGATCTGGAAGGCACGCTTTGGCTGGAAAGCTATGTAGCACGCTACCCCCATCAGGTGCTGCTGATCTCGCATGACCGCGACCTTCTCAACAAGGCGGTTGATTCCATCGTGCATCTGGACCGGGGAAGCTGACCTTCTACCGCGGCGGATATGACAGTTTCGACCGGCAGCGCCGCGAAACCATGATGCTGCAGCAAAAGGCCAAGGAAAAGCAGGACGCACAGCGCAAGCACATGCAGGCCTTCGTCGACCGGTTCCGTGCCAAGGCCACCAAGGCCAGGCAGGCCCAGTCCCGCCTGAAGATGCTGGAGAAGATGGAACCCATCGTGGCGCTGACAGAGGAAAGCGCCCGGCCGATCCATTTCCCGGACCCGCAGGGCCGCCTGTCGCCGCCGATCCTGAAGCTTGAAAACGTGTCGGTGGGCTACGACGGTAAACCTGTCTTGTCCCGGCTGACGCTGAATGTGGATACGGATGACCGTATCGCGCTGCTCGGCTCCAACGGCAACGGCAAGTCCACGTTTGCCAAGCTCATTTCCGGCCGACTTGAGGCGCTGTCAGGCGAGGTAACCAGCGCAACCAAGCTGAAGATTGCTTTCTTCGCCCAGCACCAGCTTGACGAACTGCGCCCGAACGAGAGTGCTGTGCAGCACGTGCGCACCCTCATGCCACAGGCCGCCGAAGCGCAGGTGCGCGCCCGTGTTGCCCGTTTTGGCCTACCGACCGACCGCATGGAAACGCCGGCGAAGGATCTCTCGGGCGGTGAAAAGGCGCGCCTGCTGCTCGGTCTTGCCACCTTCGACGGGCCGAACCTGATCATCCTTGACGAGCCGACGAACCATCTCGACATCGACAGCCGCGAGGCGCTGGTTCAGGCGCTAAACGAGTTTCAGGGCGCGGTGGTGCTGATCTCGCACGACCGGCATCTGGTGGAAGCCTGCGCCGACCGGCTGTGGCTGGTGGCCGATGGCAAGGTGAGCACCTTCGACGGCGACATGGAAGACTACCGCCGCTACATCCTGCAAGGCCCGGATGCGGTGAAGAAGGCGCGCGAGGATGAGGCCAAGGCGGCCTCGGCTACGGACAAGCGGCGTGAAGCTGCCGAACGGCGCGCCCGCGAGGCTCCCTTGCGAAAAAAGATCGAGGCGGCAGAAAAGGAAATGGCGCGTCTTGCCGACAAGATCGTCATGCTGGATGCCACCATGTCCGAACCGGACTTCTTCACCCGCGATCCCGAACGGGCGGCGAAATTCGCCAAGGAACGGGCCTATATCGAAAAGAAGCTCGTCACCACGGAAGAAGAATGGCTGCTGCTCTCAGCGGAGCTGGAAGAGGGGTGAGCGGTCCTCCCCTTACAGCCACCCGTGCTGGATGGCCCAGATGATGGCCGTTACCGTAACAACGGATGCCATGGTGCCTATCATCACGAGGCTTGAGGCCCGGTTGACGTAGACCTGATACTGCTGTGCGATGACAAAGACATTCGTTGCCGGAGGCAGGCAGGCCATGAGGACGGCCGTGGCAATCCAGACCGGATCAAAGCCGCCGACCCATGTGAGCATCAGGTAGACCAGAACCGGGTGCAGGATCAGTTTTACCGCCAGAATGACCGGCAGTTCCAGCGGCACCTTCTCAATCGGGCGCTGCGCCACGGTCACGCCCATGGCAAAAAGAGCGCAGGGAGCAGCCGCTCCGCTGAGGAACTTCAGCATGGTGTCCAGTCCCTGAGGCGGCTTGAAGCCAATGAAGGCCGCGCCGACGCCTGCAATTGTCGCCAGAATGAAGGGATGGGTGAAGACGCGCACCGCCACCTTCTTCATGGTCTGGGACAGATGCTCCTTCTCCGTTCCGGCCATGGCCATCATCAGCGGCGCCAGAATGAACATCAGCGTGTTGTCGAAGCACAGGACGAAAGCAGTCGGCACGGTTGCCGCTGGCCCCAGCACAGCCATAGTCAGGCCCGGCCCCATGTAGCCCACGTTGGAATAGGAGCCCCCGATGGCCATGATGGTGGATTCGGGGATGCTGCCCTTTGTCGCCAGCACGCCGATGCAGAAACAGATGGCAAAGACCGTGTAGGTGACGAAGGTGGTCGCGGCCACATAGCTGAGGTCGGTCAGCTGCTCCACCGGCGTCTCCGACAGGAGGCGGAAGAACAGGGCGGGCAATGCGATATAGATGATGAAGAAATTCATCCACGCCATGCCGGACGGCGGAATCTTGCTGAACTTGCCCGCTCCGAAGCCCAGGAAAATCAGGCCAAAGAAGGGAAAGGCGAGCGCGATGACATCTTGCATGGCAGGATCCGGAACCTTTGACCAAGACTTGGGGGCCAGGACAGGGTGAGGAATGCGCAGTGACAGAGGATCTGCCGCTTGCAACCGGCATGTGGCTTGGGTAATCCACGCCTAACCTGTTCGCGCCAGACGGTCAATGAACCCTCTGGCTATGTGACGCGCCAGCCGGACACATGTGCCATCTGTGCATGCCCTGCCGGCCATGACCCGGATCCGACCTCTGCCCATGACCCCGCGCTCCCCGCTCCGCACTCTCGCATTGAAGGCTGAATGGGCCATTCTGGCGGCGGTCGTGTTCCTGTTCCGCCTTGTGCCAGTGGACCGGGCATCAGCAGCCATGGGCTTTCTGTGGCGCAAGCTTGCCCCGCTGAACAAGCGCCACAAGCGCGCTTTGAAGCATCTGGAACTGGCCATGCCGGAACTGCCGGCCGCAGACCGCCACCGGATCATTGACGGCATGTGGGACAACCTGGGGCGGGTGACCGCCGAGACCTTCCAGATCGACCGGATGATCCGCGATGAAAGCCGTTTCGAACTGCGGGTAGACGCGCGCACCGATGCCATTCTCAATGGCGCTGGCCCTTGCGTCTTCGTGTCGATGCATTCGGCCTGCTGGGAGCTTTGTGTCACGCCAGCCTATCAGCGCGGCCTGCCGATGGCCGGCGTCTATCAAGCGCTGAAAAACCCCTATTCCGACGCTTTGCTGCGCAGCCTGCGCGGGACACTTTATCCGCTCGGGCTCTATTCCAAGGGGCATCAGACGGCGCGCAAGCTGCTGTCCATCCTGCGGTCCGGCGGCGTGTTTGCCCTGATGGCAGACCTGCGCGAGCGGCGCGGGGTGAAGGTACCCTTCTTCGGCCGCGAGGCCTATGCAACACCGGTGCCCGCCACCCTCGCCCGCGCCTGCGGCGTGCCGATTGTCATTGGCCGCGTTGTGCGGCTGGAAGGTGCCCGTTTCCGCATTGAAGGCATCTGCATTGATCCGGCGTCAGATGGTGATAAAGAGGCCGATATTCTGGCGACGACCGCCGCCATCCATGCTCAGTTCGAGACCTGGATCCGCGAAGTGCCGGAGCAATGGATGTGGATCCACCGCAAGTGGGCGGACTGATCCGCAGCTTGCACCTCCGTCTTTCGGTGAATTGCTGCTCCGCACCATGGTGCTATAGCTGTGGGTCTTGAGGACCGGAGGAGCCGCAGCATGACGAAGACACCACGCGCCTTTTATGCCCCGCTTGCCATTGGCGCGCCGGCGCCCTTCCGGGACCTGCCGGTCCGGCTGGAGCGCATGATCCACTTCGTGCCGCCGCATCTGGAAAAGATCTCGCGCCAAGATCCCGGATCTCATCCCGCAGGTGGATGTGATCCTCGGCAATCTGGAAGACGCCATCCCTGCCGATGCAAAGACGGCTGCCCGGCACGGCTTCATCGAAATGGCCAAGGCCAATGAATTCGGCAACACAGGCCTGTGGACACGCGTCAACTGTCTCAACAGCCCCTGGTTTCTGGATGACATGCTGGAGATCATTCCGGCAGTGGGCCACAAGCTCGACGTGGTGATGCTGCCGAAGGTCGAAGGGCCCTGGGACATCCACTACCTTGACCAGCTGCTGGCACAGCTGGAGGCCCGTGCAGGACTGACGAGACCAATCCTCATTCACGCCATTCTGGAAACGGCCGAGGGCGTGAAAAATGTGGAAGCCATCGCCACCGCCTCCCCGCGCATGCATGGCATGAGCCTCGGACCGGCCGACCTTGCCGCCTCTCGTGGCATGAAGACGACCCGTGTCGGCGGCGGCCATCCCGGATATGCGGTGCTCGCGGATGAGGACGGCAGTGGCGCTCCCCGCGCCAGAATGCAGCAGGACCCTTGGCACTATACGGTTGCCCGCATGGTCGATGCCTGCATGTCCGCCGGTCTCAAGGCATTCTATGGCCCCTTTGGCGACTTTTCCGATCCGGCGGCCTGTGAGGCGCAGTTCCGCAATGCCTTCCTGATGGGGTGCCTTGGTGCCTGGTCACTACATCCCTCGCAAGTGGACATCGCCAAATCCGTGTTCAGCCCGGACCCGGCAGAAGTCGCCTTTGCACGGCGTATTCTGGACGCCATGCCGGACGGCAGCGGCGCCGTGATGATTGACGGCAAGATGCAGGATGATGCCACCTGGAAGCAGGCCAAGGTGATTGTTGACCTAGCGCGCCTTGTTGCGGCGCGAGACACCAAGTTTGCAGAGGTTTACGGACTCTAGACGGTTCCCTATTATAAGGGGAAGTCTTCACCGCGCGCTGACGCCGCATTGTGCCCCTCCACACCATGGGCAGTCTGCGCCGGTTCAAGCCACGGTGACAGTCATGCGTACGGCAAAATTCAAGATCGGGCAGGTCGTCCGGCACAAGGTCTACCCCTTCCGGGGGTGATCTTCGACGTGGATCCGACCTTCTCCAACACCGAGGAGTGGTGGAACGCCATTCCTGAGGACGTCCGCCCGAGCCGCGATCAGCCCTTCTATCATCTCCTCGCGGAAAACGAGGAAACCGAATATGTCGCCTATGTGTCCGAGCAGAACCTTGTGCCGGACAACACAGGCGAACCGGTGCGCCATCCGCAGATCGAGGAGATCTTCGAAGAGCAGGACGATGGGTCCTATCTGCCGCGTTCGACCGGCCTTCACTGAAACAGCCGGTACTGCACGGCTCGATCGAACCATCTGCAAGGCCTAAACGAAAACGCCGCCCGGTTTCCCGCGCGGCGTTTTGATTTTCTGCAAGCTGAAGGTCAGCCAATCAGTTGCCCGACTGGGTCTCTTCCTTCTGCTTGTCGATCAGCTTCTGGCGGGCTTCGTCAGCACGGCGCTGCAGCTCGCTCTGAAGCTGTTCCTGCTTCTTCTGGATCTCGCCCACATCCATCGCGGGACCGTCATAGATCTTGGTGAAACCAGCAAGGGTCAGTTCCAGCGGAACCGGCTTTGCCTGCTGGTTCAGCGCCGTGATGACGAGCTTGGAGCCCTTCTTCAGCTGCGCGACGAAGGCTTCATCAATGACGAGTTCCGAATAGCATGCATTCGGGAAGCAGATGCCGTACTTGGCTTCCGTCTGCTTGCCTGCATCGATCTGCACGCGCATGCCCGGCTGGATCAGCATACCGGTCGGCACGGCGATAAGCAGGGTCTTGCGTGCTTCGCCGCTGATTTCGCGAATCGCAACCGACGACAGGAACTGGCCCGTGGCAGTCCGCAGTTCCTGCGTCACAAGGCAAATTTCCTTGTTCACGCTCGGATCGGTATTGCACACCTTGACCCAGGGGACTCAGGCTCGGCCTGCTGCGCCGAAACGGCGGCCGCGCCACCAAGCATGGCAAGCGCAGCGACCGCACAGCCCGCCATCCCCCTCATCAGAAAACTCTTCATTCGAAACATCCTCGATTGTGCGTTCGCTCGTCCGGGCCTTGCGTTCCCCACGGCCCCGCGCGTCCAGCGGAACAGCCGCCGCCACGCTGGCCGACATCACCAGCCCCGATGCCGGAAGATTGCGGCAACAGGGTGACCCTTCACCTGCGCGGGCCCATGTTTAACCGCATCGTGAGCGGATTTCCAGCGTCTCCGGGCACGAATGCGCGGGTCGCTACTGGTGTGTTACCATTCGGGCGACAGAATCAAGACGGACATACATCACACAATGGCTTTTTCCCTGAAAACTGTTTCTGGAAAGACCGGAGGCTGGGCGGCTTTCCGCCGGTTTGCGCTGGCTCTTCCGGTCTTTGTGCTGGCGGCGGGTGGTTTGACCTTCACGCAGGATTGCCGCGCTCAGGCCCCGGGAACAGCTTCTGCGGGTGAGGAAAACCCTGTCGCCTGGGTCCATGGAATCGCAATGCATGGTGATCCGGCCCTGCCTGCAGACTACACACATTTTCCTTACGCGAATCCCGACGCCCCCAAGGGCGGTACGTTGACGCTGGGCGTGCAGGGCACGTTTGACAGCCTGAACTCCTTTGTCGTCCAGGAGGCTTCACCAGCGCGCGCGGCATGAAGGAGCGCCAGTTCGGCGAAAACATCATCGAAAGCCTGATGGTGCGTTCCAATGCCGAAGCTTTTTCGCTCTACGGCCACCTCGCCGAAGCCGTTCGCATGCCCGATGACCGGTCCTGGATCGAGTTCCGCCTGAACCCGAATGCCCGCTTCTCTGACGGCAGCCCCTTCACCGTTGAGGATGTGATCTTCTCGCTGGACATCATGCGCGAGAAGGGCCGCCCTCCCTTCCGCAACTGGTATGCTGAGATCGAAAAAAGTGAAGTCACGGGTGAAAGAACGGTTCGCTTCACTTTCAAGAACAACGAGAATCGCGAGCTGCCTTTGCTGATTGCGCTGGCACCGATGTTCTCGAAGGCCGCGACCGATCCGGCAACATTCGACAAGTCCAGCCTGAAGCCGCCGCTTGGCACCGGGCCCTATGTATTTGCCGAGATCGTGCCGGGACGGCGTGCCGTGTACCGGCGCAATCCGGACTATTGGGGCAAGGATCTTCCCTCCAAGCGCGGCATGGATAATTTCGACGAGATCCGCATCGAATATTACCGCGATGAGACCACCTTGCAGGAAGCCTTCCGCAAGGGGCTGATTGACTTGCTGCCCTTCAACAATCCTTCCCGCTGGGCCAATGGCTTCGATTTCCCTGCGGCGAAGGAAGGCAAGGTGGTACGCAAGGAAATCGTCAAGGGCATTCCGCCCGTGATCCAGGGCCTTGCCTTCAACACGCGGCGCCCGGTCTTTGCCGACAAGCGCATGCGCAAGGCACTGTCGATGCTGTTCGACTTCGAGTGGATCAACCGCAATCTCTACGCGGGGCTTTATGAGCGTACCGCCGGTTACTGGGACAAGTCGGAGCTGTCTTCCGTCGGCCGCCCGGCCAGCGAACGGGAAAAGGAGCTTCTGGCCCCCTTCCCCGGCGTTGTCGACCCCGATGTGATTGCAGGCGCCTGGGTGCCGGCACAGACTGACGGGTCGGGACGCGACCGCGCCGTTCTGCGCGATGCCATGGCCGTGCTGAAGGACGCCGGTTACACTCTCGACGGGCGTATCCTCAAAGCTCCTGACGGCCAGCCGGTCAGTTTTGAGATCATGACCAAGAACGAGGACGAAGAGAAGGTCGCCCTCGCCTACGCCCGCACCCTGGACATGATCGGCATCAAGGCAACGGTGCGCACGGTAGACCCCTCCCAGTTCGAGGACCGCCGTATCAAGTTCGACTTCGACATGGTGTTCCACATGTGGAGTTCGTCTCTCCCCCGGAGGTGAGCAGATGGGGCGCTGGTCCATGGCCGCGGCAGACACTCCCGGCTCTTTCAACATCACCGGTGCAAAGGAGCCGGCGATTGATGCGATGATTGCCGCCATGGTGGCATCACGCAGCAAGGAAGACTTCGTTTCAGCGGTCCGGGCGCTCGACCGTGTCCTGATTTCAGGCCGTTATGCCGTGCCCTTGTTCCATCCACCTGCGGAATGGCTTGGACATTGGACCAGAATCACGTCACCTCAGGTAGATCCTATTTACGGTTTCGAAACCACGACGTGGTGGAAAACCGAAGGCGCCAACTGAGACCCGGCAAGGGACCAGGACCATGATTACAACGCCTGCAGATTCCATCGAACGCAACCGCCTCAGCGCATTCTGGGGCCGTGTGACGCTCGACGAGATCTTCCGCAAGACAGCTGCCGCCAATCCGGACCGCCTCGCCCTTGTGGATGCGCCCGACCGCTCCTCTTGGACCGGCGGTGAAGCCCGCCAGCTGACCTACGCCGAGGCTGAGCGCGAGATCCAGAAACTCGCCGCCTTCTACGCCGCCGTTGGCCTGTCCACCGACCATGTGATCGGGATTCAGGCGCCGAATACCGTTGATACGGTCATTGCCTTCCTGGCCGCACTCAGGGCCGGGCTGATTGTTTCGCCCCTGCCCCTGCACTGGCGGCAAAGGACGTCCTCGAAGCACTCAACAGCCTCGGGGCCAAGGGCCTCGTGGCGGCTGACAGGCTGGAGACGAGGCAGGTGGGCCATGCCGCCCGCGATGTGGCGGCGGAGTTGTTCAGCCTGCGTTTCGTCTTCGGTCTCGGCAAGGACATTCCGGACGGACTGATCGAGCTGGGCCCCGTTCTGGCGGAGATGGGCGATGACATGCCCGCCCCGCAGCTGTCGCGGCCCAATTCGGCGGAGCATACGGCAACGGTGACATGGTCGCGCAATGGCGCGGAGCCTATGCCCGTGACCCGCAGCCACAATCAGTGGATTGCCGCCGGCTTCATGCCTTATCTCGAAACTCGCCTGCCGGATGGGGCAAGCATCGTTGTGCCTTATGCCTTCAGCGGCATGACCGGTGTCGGCGCAGGAATGGTGCCATGGCTCCTGTCCGGCGGCACGATGCACTTGCATCACCCCACTTCGCTGCAGCGCCTTGCGGCCCATGCCGAGGCCGTGGATGCCGATTATGTGCTGACGCCCGGACCGCTGGCGGAGGCGCTGGACGTGAGGCTTGGCCGCAAGTCCACCAGCATCGTCGCCTGCTGGAGCATTTCCTCGCCGCAGGCCACCACCTTCGTTCCGCGCCACCAGCTGGTGGATCTGCATGTGGCAGACGAATTCGCGCTGGTTGCAAGGCTGCGGGGCAAATCCGCCCGCATCCATCCCATTCCGCTTGGCAGCTTCGGCGCCCCTGCCGGAACCGATATTTCCGCAGGCGTCCTTGAGATCAAGACCGAAGGCGGAGAGAACGGCACCCCGCACAAACTGCTGGCCCGTGGGCCGATGGTGGCCGACGCAGGCTGGAAGGCCGGGCGTAAGGCCGGGCCAGGTCCACTGACTGATGCGGCCGGTTTTCTCCGGACTGGCGTTTCCGTGATCCCCGTTGAAGGCGGCCTTGCCGGTTTCGGCATTCCGGGTGAGCTTGCCCCAGGAGCTGGCGCGCTGGAGGGCATTGATCAGATCTACGCTGCCTATGACGAGGTGACTGAGGCGGCTGCTTTTTGGTGGATGATCCGATCCTGGGCGCAAAGCTGCATGCGGCGCTCGTGATGCGCCCCGGATGCGCTCCGGATGCCCGCGCCTTCTTTGCCTGGCTTGATACGGAACGCGTTGATCTGGCCAAGGTGCCTTCACGTGTCCTGATGCTGCAGGCGCTCCCGAGACTGGAAGATGGCACTGTCGACCGGCAACGGCTTGCGGCGCGGCTTAACCGTCAGGACCGGCAGGTGGCATGACAGATGGCGGCCTTTGACGGAGATGGCGACAGTGCCCTCGTCTGGCAGGGGCCCGTTTGGCGTATTGGCCCTGAACCTGTGTTTGGCGCTGGTGCTCCCGGCTGGCCGCGTGAACTGGACCTGCTGACCGCCAGCGACGAGGATCTGGAAGAGCTGCCGGCCGCTGTGGTGGTCCGGCTGGACCAGACCCTCGCGCCTTTGGCGCGCCTCGCCAGAGCCGAAAGCAAGCTGAAGGTTGAGATTCCTGCGTTGCTGCTGTGCGGCGCAGATAGCGCCGTTGGCCTGCCGCTGCGCCGCTCACACGGCCTCGTTGATGCGGATATCCCCGAGTCGAGCCTTTTCCGGATGATTTGTGCGCGCCAGCGCGCCATTCTGCGCAGTGATGAAGCGCGCATTCGCCGGGCTGTCTTTGGGCGTGTTCCGAGCTATGGCTCCGCACCGCATCAGCAAGGCGGCTCCAGCCTTCTGGTCGCCGGTCTGGGCCGCCGTTTCATCGAGCTCTTCGACGCACGCGCAAGAAATGTTGACCTGATCGGTGCCCTTTCCGCCGACATGGCGGAGAACTACCTCTCCCAGCGTGCGTTCGACGCGGTGATCATCGAGGCCGCTATAGAAGACAGCCTCGATCTGGTCGAGCGCATCCGCCGCGATGCCCGCTTCTCGCAGATCCCGGTCCTTGCCTTCGCCGAAGACCAGAAGGAAGTGGCCGCCTTGTTCGAGATGGGCGCCAACGATGTCCTGCAAGGCGACCTGACGCGTGGCATGCTGTCTGCAAGGCTCGCCAGCGCCATCCGCATGGGCAAGCGGCGCAGGCTGGCCGACCGCCTGCTGGCGGAAAGCCGCATCTGGCTTTTGCGTCAGGCAGGCGAAGAAGGACTGCCACTGCCATTGTATCAGGCCTACCTGCGCCGGAGTGCCGATCAAGCTGCCCTGCGTGGGCTGTTCCTTGACGAGGTCCGCCTTTATCCCGGAGAAGATGCGGCTGGTATTCCTGTGACCCAGCTTGCAGGTGATCTTTCCGGTACCATTCTCTCGATAGCCGATGCCACAAGCCGGGAAGAAGACCTTATCTGCTATGTGGAAGGACGAGGACCGGTGGCGGTGCTGAGGCATGAGCAAGCCGGACCGAGCCTGAAGCGGCGTATCAATGCCATTCTCGGCTCAACCCTTTTGTAAGTGTGCGGCAGATATCCGCCCTGGTTGCCCTTGCATGGCTCAACAAGTCTGTCTAGCCTGACCTGAAAAGAGCCAGCAGCCAGGAGGCAGCCATGGCGGATCAGCCGCCCCTTACCGTCGATGTCATCTCAGATGTCATGTGCCCTTGGTGCTACATTGGCAAACGCAGGCTGGAAAAGGCCATCCGGCAGGTGCCGGAGCTGAGCATCGAAGTGCGCTGGCATCCTTTCCAACTCGATCCAACGCTTCCACGTGAGGGCAAGGACCGGGAAACCTATCTGAACGAGAAGTTTGGCGGCCCGGCAAAAGCCGCCACCATCTACCAGCGGGTCGGTGCTGCGGGCGCGGAAGAAGGCATATCCTTTGCTTTCGACAAGATCCGCATTTCGCCCAACACTCTCGACTGCCACCGGCTGATCCTTTGGTCCCGCGCGGATGGATTGCAGGATGAAGTGGTGGAGCGGCTGTTCCGTGCCTATTTCATTGAAGGACGGGATCTGTCCAAGGCCTCGACACTGGTCGATATCTCTGCAGAAGCAGGCATGGAATCTGATCTTGTCGCCCAGCTTCTGGAAACGGACAGCGACCTTGCCAAGCTGCGCAGCCAAATCGAGCAGGCCGGCGGCATGGGTGTCACCGGAGTTCCCTTTTTCATCATCGACGGCCGCTTTGCGATTGCTGGTGCGGAGGCCGCCGAGACGATCGCCGCTGCGCTTCTCCATGCCGAGGCAACCCGCACAGCCGACGAACCGGTGACCGTGAACTGATCAGGGGCAGCTGACTACAGCCGTACTGCTGCAGTCAGCTCCGTCACTCACGGCAGGGGCAGGACCTCGCCCTTGGCGCCAACCAGCTTGGCGAATTGCACCATACGCTTGCGCAGCCGTTCGCCATCCAGCATCGCCAGCTCGCCCGGCAGGGTTATTGTCAGGCTGTCCTCGTCCCTCTCGATCGGCGTCTTGAGCAGCGTGCCGGGCATTGATGCCGAGACGAGAGAGGCAACGCGAAGCGCAGCACCCAGAATCCGGGCCCGCTCTTTCAACCGGGTGGGAGCCAGTTCCCGCAGGCGCGGCGACAGGGCATCGTCAATGAGCCCCTGATGGCGGAAGAAGACCGTCATCGCCAGATAGGCGCGCCCCGCATGGTCAATGCCGGCAAAGGCAGCATTGGAAATGATGTTGAGGCTTTGCTCGCCGCGATAATCCGGGTGCGCCCGCCAGCCGATGTCGGACAGAAGGCAGGCCGCATGGCGCAGGCGCTGCTCCTCCTCGGTTTCATCCACACCGATCACCGGCATCAGCCGGTCGGTCCACTTGATCAACTCCTCGGCATATTCGGGAGAGCGGGCGCGCAGGTGCGCGAGTTCCCTTGCAGATTCAAGCAACGGATCCTGGCGGCGGATGCTGGGCGGCAGATGCTCGTAGAGCAAGCCTTCCCGCACGCCAGTCGCAGACATGATCACCCGGTCGGCCTTCATGGCACGGAGCACCCGCTCCATAACGATGGCGCCGAAGGGCAGCAGCGCCCGGCGCTGGCGTGAAATGACGTCGATGAAATCCAGCGTATTCACATCACGGGTGGAGACGACCCGGCAGAACTCGATCGCCTCTTCCGCCGGAATGGCATAGTTGTGCATCACATGAAGCGGATAGCCTGCCTGGAAGAGATGCAGGCGAGCCAGCGAGCGCCAGGTCCCGCCGACCGCGTAGAACGTATGGCGTGCCGTGCGGACAGGCCAGTTGGCTTTCGCCAGCGCATCGTCCACGATCTTCTGGGCGCGAGCGATGCGCCCGCCCGAGGCTTCCTGCAGGCGCAATCCGCCCAGTGGGAAGGTTTCCCTTGCCCGGGGCCACGGGCGCTGATGCTGACCAGTTCAAGGCTGCCGCCGCCCAAATCGCCGACAACGCCATGCGGCTTCCAGAAGCCGGCCATGATGCCGAGTGCCGAATAATAGGCCTCTTCGGGCCCGTTAAGAATACGCACCGTCTGGCCTGTCACGCGCTCCACTTCAGCAACGAAAGCTGCGCCATTGCTGGCATCCCGGGCGGCGGCCGTTGCCAGCACATAGACGGCCTTTACATCCAGATGGTTGCACAGGAACCGGAAGCGGCTGAGCGCAGCAAGGGCGGAAGCTGTCGACTCTTCGGCAAGCTCGCCGGTCGTTGCAATGCCGCGGCCGAGACCGGCAAGCACCTTTTCATTGAACAGGATCGTCGGGGAGCGTGCTTCCCGTTCATAGACCACAAGACGGACCGAATTCGATCCGATGTCGATCACCGCAATTGGCCCGCTGCCGTTGAACCGGCCGCGGGCCGGGGATGCTTTTCGGTTGAATCAGCCACGCTTTGGCCGCTCCATGAAGGGTTTAGGTCTGTCAGCATTGAGCGATTTGCCACGGCCCGAAAGTGAGGGGTTTGTCATGAAATACCGGTGGGCGTTGAAAGGTTCCTCACCCGGTCCCGGAATGATGCGCTCATGGGTGCCATCGGGCAGAATGCGCCAGCTCTGCTGATTATCGCGCAGATTGGCGACCATGATCTGATCCAGCACCTGTTCATGCACGGTCGGTGTCAGCATGGGCGCAAGGATTTCAACACGCCGGTCGATGTTGCGCGGCATCATGTCGGCCGAACCGATGTAGACATGTGCCTGCGGCGACGGCAGGCCATGGCCATTGCCGAAGCAGAAGATACGGCTGTGTTCGAGGAACCGGCCGACGATGGACTTGGCGCGGATGTTCTCCGACAGGCCTGGAATGCCGGGCCTGAGGCAGCAGATGCCACGCACCACCAGATCGATCTGCACGCCAGCCTGGCTCGCCCGGTAGAGCGCATCGATGATGCCGGCGTCCACCAGTGAGTTCATCTTCATCCAGATCTGTGCCGGACGCCCTGCCCGCGCATGGGCAATCTCGGCTTCCGTCAGTTCCATGATACGCTTGCGCATGGTTACGGGAGAGACGGCGAGCCGCTTCAGTTCGGCAGGCTCGGCATAGCCGGTGATGTAGTTGAAGACGCGTGCCGCATCCTGACCGATTTCCGGATCATCGGTGAAATAGGACAGGTCCGTGTAAATGCGTGCCGTGATGGGGTGATAGTTACCCGTGCCGATGTGGACATAGGTCTTCAGCTCGCCATTTTCGCGGCGGACCACCATGGAAAGCTTGGCGTGGGTCTTCAGCTCGATGAAGCCGAACACCACCTGCACGCCCGCCCGTTCCAGATCGCGCGCCCAGCGGATATTGGCTTCCTCGTCAAACCGTGCCTTCAGCTCCACCAGCGCCGTCACAGACTTTCCTGCCTCGGCAGCTTCCGCTAGCGCCTTGACGATGGGCGAGTCCTTTGATGTGCGGTAGAGCGTCTGTTTGATCGCCACCACATCCGGGTCCTGCGCCGCCTGGCGCAGATACTGCACCACCACATCGAAGGATTCGTAAGGGTGGTGGACGATGATGTCCTTCTGCACGATGGAGGCAAGGCAGTCACCGCCATGTTCGCGGATCCGCTCAGGGAAGCGCGGCGTGTAGGGCGTGAACTTCAGATCGTCCCGGTCCATGGCAACCAGCTGGGACAGGTTGTCCAATGCCAGCAGGCCGTCCACCAGGAAGATCTCGTTATCAGTCACCCCAAGGGCATTGGCAACGAAGGCTCTGAGCGAAGCCGGGGCATTGGCGTCGATCTCCAGCCGGATCACCGAGCCGCGGCGGCGGCGCTTGAGGGCGGATTCAAACAGGCGGACCAGATCTTCCGCCTCTTCCTCGATTTCAAGATCGCTGTCACGGATGACACGGAAGGTGCCCTTGCCGCGAATCTCGTAGCCGGGGAACAGGCGGCTGATGAAGAGCCCGATCACCTTCTCGATGGTGATGTAACGCACCTCACCCTCGCCCTGCCCCAGATCCGGCAGGCGGACGAAGCGGTCGATATGGGCTGGCAGACGGATCAGGGCCGTCATGCCGCGTCCGCCCTTCACCGGCAGCAGCTCGAAAACCAGCGAGAAGCCGAGGTTGGGAATGAAGGGGAATGGATGCGCCGGATCGATCGCAAGTGGCGTCAGAACCGGGAAGATATGGGCAAGGAAATGCCCCTCGAGCCAGTCCTTTTCGCCCTCTGTCAGATCTGAGGCCAACAAGATCCGGATGCCGGCGCCGATCAGCTCTGACCGGATCTGCCGCCACAGGCGTTGCTGATCGCTCTGCAAACGCTGGCAGGCCGCTCCGATTTTTTCCAGCTGTTCGGCCGGTGTCAGGCCGTCGTCGGAGCGCAGGCTCACATCGGCGCGCAACTGCCCCCTGAGCCCAGCAACACGCACCATGAAAAATTCATCGAGATTGTTCGCCGAGATCGACAGGAAACGCAGGCGCTCCAGCAGCGGGTGATCCTTGTTGACGGATTCCTCGAGCACCCGGTGATTGAACTGCAGCCAGGAAAGCTCCCGGTTCATGAACCGGGCCGGCGACTGCATCATCTGCTCCACCGCGACAAGATCATTTCGGATCTGCGCGGTCCCTGCCTGTTGCACAGGTTGGGCGCCGTCCACTTGCTGTGCTGCCGGTGTCTCTTCCCTGTCAACCAAAGTGCTGCTCCCGTTTCAAATGACCTCAGGCCTTGCCAGCCTTCCGCTCCAGCACCTTACCCGCAAGACTGCGGGTGATACGGCTGCCTGCGGCTAGTGCTTCTGCGTCAAGCGCAGCCACCAGACGGCCGGCAACGCCCAGTGAGCGTTCCATGCGCACGACAAGATAGTCCACTACCCCTTGGTCGATGGCAACCTGCCGGTCGGCGAAGAGCTTCACAAGGACACAACGCAAAAGCCCATCGTCCGGCTCTAGAATTTCCACAGGTGTTGCAGCCCGCAGGCGCGAGACAAGATCCGGCAGCGTCAACGGCCAGCTGGAAGGCCATGTGCGGCTGGTGATGAGGAGGCTCGCCCCGCTTGCCGCGCCGCATTGATGAGATGGAACAACGCAGTCTCGTCGAAGCCCCGGTGAGCATCTTCAACGGCAACAGCCCCTGCCGCCACCAGATCTGCCACCTTTTCAGATGTGAGGTCACGGGCCTGGATCACCACAGCTCCCGACAGAGCCCGCCAGATCTCCACCAGATGCGTCTTGCCGCTCCCGACAGGTCCCGCCAGCACCGTGACCGGGGCTGGCCAGGCCGGCCAGGACTCAATCATCTCCAGCGCTGCATGATTTGCCTCGCCTTCCAGGAAGTCATCCCGGCTCAGGGCCTGCTCATGCGGCAGGATCAGGGGTAGCTGGCGCGGTGTGTCAGCCATGGTCTCTTGGACTTTGAACTCTACTCGTCAGATGCTCCGGTTTCTTCCGGAACGCCCGTCCCCTTGTACAGGGCACTGGCTAGGTACTGCCTCAGCGCGAAACGCGCAAGCACGCCCACCATAGCTGCAGCAGGAACGGCCACGAGCATACCAACAAATCCAAAGAGATATCCAAAGGCAAAGAGCGCAAACATCAGCCAGACCGGATGCAGCCCCACGCTTTCCCCACTAGCTTCGGCTGCAGGATGTTGCCTTCGAGAAACTGACCGACGGCAAAGACAGCCGCAGTGGCCGCAATCCAATGCCAATCGGGCCAGAACTGCACCAGCGCAACGGACATGGACGCGATGAAGCCAAGAGCCGCGCCAACAAAGGGAATGAAGCTGACAAGCCCCGCACCGATGCCGATCAGCAGCCCGAAGTTCAGCCCCAGCATGACCAGCGACACGGCGTAAAAGAGGCCCAGCAGCAGGCAGACGGACACCTGCCCGCGCACAAATCCTGCGACAGCGCTGTCCATCTCCCGGGCAAGCTCGCGGATGGTTTCCACGTGGTGGCGCGGCAGCCAGCTGTCGATGCGCTCCACCATGTGGTCCCAGTCGAGCAGCATGTAGAAGGCGACCACCGGCGTAACCACGAAGAGGGAGATGATGGACATCAGTGCCTGTCCGCCGCTCCAGACAGATTTGAGCACGCCGCCAATCCATGTTGCGGCCTTGCCCATGATGTCGCCAAGGGAGGACTGCAAGTCTTCCACCTTGAGACCGCTGAACTTGGTAATCCGGTCTCCCAGATTCTGGGTGAGAAGATCCTGAAGAGAGCGCACGAGGCCGGGCAGCTTTTCGACGAAACCAAGCATCTGGTTGCCCAGTACGGGCACCAGAAGCACCAGCACGACCACAAGCACGATGACGAACAGAAGGAGGATCATCAGCGTTGCGGAAAGCCGGCTGAAGCCCCGCCGTTCAAACCAGTCCGCTACCGGGTCCAGCAGATAAGCCAGCGCCATGCCAGCCACGAAGGGCAGCAGAACCGCGCTGAAAAGCATCATGAACAGGATGAAGGCAGCAAGAGACAGAAGCCAGAACTGGACCTGCCGGCGTAAGGTCATGAAGCAACTCCGTTCCGCACTGCAACACAGGAAATATGAGAGCGATAGGGACAGTTTCAAGCCGTTAGGTCAAGCAGGAACCTGAGGGGCGAACGGCTGCTGCGCGGGTCCGTCCACGGTTCATGAGGCTGCAAACGGCGGTTTTTCGTGATGTCTGCCCTCTCAGCCGTTGCAAGGCGGCGCAAAATCGGGCATTGCGCTGCCAAACCCGCAACCGGCACGGAGACTTGGCCCATGAGCGCGCAGGACAGCCAGGGGAAGAACGGCCTCACCTATTCCCAGTCAGGCGTTGATATTGACGCAGGCAACGCTCTGGTCAAGCGCATCGCGCCGCTGGTCAAGGCCACGGCACGCTCGGGCGCAGACAGCGCTATCGGCGGCTTTGGCGGCATCTTTGACCTCAAGGCAGCAGGCTTCTCCGATCCGCTTCTGGTTGCCGCCAATGACGGCGTCGGCACCAAGCTGAAGGTTGCCATCGACACGGGCTGCCATGACACGGTCGGCATCGATCTTGTTGCCATGTGCGTCAACGATCTGGTCGTTCAGGGCGCCGAGCCGCTGTTCTTCCTCGATTATTACGCAACCGGCGCGTTGGATGTGGATACGGCAACGGCCGTTGTCGGCGGCATCGCGGAAGGCTGCAAGATCGCGGGCTGTGCGCTGATCGGCGGCGAGACGGCGGAAATGCCGGGCATGTATGGCAAGGGCGACTATGACCTTGCCGGTTTCGCAGTTGGTGCCGTTGAGCGTGATGGCCTGCTGCCGCGCCCTGATGTGCAGGAAGGCGATGTACTTCTCGCCCTCGCCTCTTCCGGTGTGCATTCCAACGGCTATTCGCTCGTCCGCAAGATCGTTGAGGTCTCGGGCCTCACCTATGAGGATGCAGCCCCTTTGCCAAAGGCCGCAAGCTGGGCGAAGCTCTGATGACGCCGACGCGCATCTATGTGAAACCGCTGCTGGCCGCTCTCAAGGCCACCTCCGGCATCAAGGCGCTGGCCCACATCACCGGCGGCGGCCTGCCGGAGAACCTGCCGCGCGTGCTGCCGAAAGGCACAAACGCACGCATTGATCTGTCTGGCGTTTCCGTTCCGCCAGTATTCGGCTGGCTTGCTCGCACCGGCAACGTCGCCGAAAAGGAAATGCTGCGCACCTTCAACTGCGGCGCTGGCATGGTCCTCGTCGTTTCGGCTGACAGCGTGGAAGCCGTGAAGGCTGCCCTCGAAGCCGAAGGCGAGACCGTCGCCGTGATCGGCCGCATGGAAGAGGGCACCGCAGGCGAGAGCGAAGTGATCTTCGACAATCACCTCAGCATCTTCGCATGACCGTGAGCCGCAAGCGCACCGCTGTTCTCATCTCGGGCCGGGGCAGCAACATGCTGTCCCTGATCGAGGCCGCCAAGGACCCTGCCTATCCGGCGGAGATTGTTCTCGTGGTCTCGAACCGTCCCGATGCAGGTGGCATTGCACGTGCGGAGAGCTTCGGCATTCCCGCCAAGGTTCTGGATCACAAGGCCTTTGGCCGCGACAGGGAAGCCTTTGAGCGCGAGCTGGATGCCTTGCTTGTGGCAGACGGCATCGAACTGGTGGTGCTCGCTGGCTTCATGCGGCTGATGACACCTTGGTTCGTGGAACGCTGGAACGGGCGGATGATCAATATCCACCCTGCCCTGCTGCCATCCTTCAAGGGCCTTCACACCCACGAGCGCGCGCTGGAAGCAGGCGTGCGCCTGCATGGCGCGACGGTGCATTTCGTCTCGCCCGGCATGGATGAAGGCGCCATCATCGCGCAAGGCGCCGTGCCTGTGCTGTCCGGCGACACGCCAGAGGCGCTGGGCGCACGGGTCCTTACAGTCGAGCACCAGATCTATCCGCAAGCGCTGGCGCTGGTTGCCTCCGGTCAGGTGCAGCTGGAAGATGGCAAGGCCGTTTGCCGCGCTGCGGACGAGGATGCCGAAGGCCGCCTCATCGCGCCGCGCTGGTAGTCTTCACAACTCCAGCCCGCCCGTGTCGATGTCTGCCGCTTCCTCATAGGCCAGCGCAAATTCCAGAGCCTGACGGTCCGCCCTCGGCGGGCCGATGAGCTGCACGCCGGCCGGCAGGCCTCCAGCACCGAAACCTGCTGGAACGGCGGCCACGGGCAGGCCTGCCAGCGTCGGGCCAATGACCACTTCCATCCAGCGGTGATAGGTGTCCATCGTCCGCCCGGCGATTTCCCCGGCCAGGGCAGATTGACATCGAAGGGAAGCACCTGCGCCGAAGGCAGGACCAGAAAATCGTAAGTCTCGAACATCCGCCGCATCGCTGCATGCCAGCTGGTGCGCACCACGGAAGCGGCGTGGATGTCTGCGGCGCTCTTGCCGAGGGCCAGTTCAAACTCGTAATGCATCTGCGCATTGAGCTTCGCCCGGGCTTCAGGCTTGTCATAGAAGCTGCGCAGGCCATGGGCCACAGTGAAGCTGCGCAAGGTGAGCCAACAGTCCCAGAGCTTCGCAAAGTCGAAAGGTGGCGTCACCTCCTCGATCATGCAGCCCATGCCGGACAACACATCCAACGACTTGCGGCAGACCTCCAGCACGCCCGGCTCAAACGGCAGATACCCCCCAGATCCCCCAGCCACGCCACCTTACGGCCTGTGAGATTGGCAGCGCCCCTGAGCGTCAGATCTTCATCGGCCAGTGACAGCGGATCAATCGGATCATATCCGGCCTGTGTTTGCAGGAGCCGGGCCATGTCGGCAACCGAACGCCCCATGGGGCCGTTGATGCCAAGCTGACTGAAGAACAGATCCAGGCTCTTGCCGTTCGGCACCCGGCCGAAGCTGGGGCGGAAGCCGTAAACATTGTTGAAGCTGGCCGGATTGCGCAGCGATCCCATCATGTCCGAGCCATCGGCCACCGGCAGCAGCTTCGCCGCCAGTGCCGCAGCCGCGCCGCCGCTGGAGCCTCCGGCACTGCGGACCGGATCATACGGATTGCGTGTCGCCCCATGCACCGGGTTGCGGGTGTGCGAGCCCAGGCCGAACTCGGGCGTGTTGGTCTTGCCTATGAAGATGGCGCCCGCCGCCCGAACCCGCGCCACGTGGATGGAATCAGCCGGAGACACATAGCCCGGAAACAACGGCGAGCCCCAGGAGCACGGCAGCCCCTTCACCTCCGCCAGATCCTTCACCGCCTGCGGCATGCCGTGCATCCAGCCGCGCGAATGCCCATCGGCCAGCTCCCGGTCACAGGCCCTTGCTTCTTCGAGCAGATCCTTTGCAGGGCGCAGGTAGATAAGCGCATTGATCAGCGGATTGATCCGCCCGATCCGCTCTAGATAGGCCTCCATTACGGAGACACAGGAAACCTGCCGCTCGTGAATGGCGGCAGAAAGCTGGACGGCGGAAAGCGATGTAATGCCGGTCTGCATGATGGTTCGGCGGCTCCTGATCCTGTGCGCTCCTGCGCGGCACGGACAATCGTCCTCCATTCCGGCGGCATTTGTCGAGGCCATGATTGCGGCAAAAACTCCGGCCCACCAAAAGCGGCAGGATTTGGAATTTTTCAGGTCCAATCGCCATCAACCTCCAGATCGGCCATAGAAAAGAAACATCAGGAACAAGGCACGTAACGATTAACACGCAGCCTGATCCTCCAAATTTGCATTCTCTCCCTGACCCCTCTGCGGGACTCGCAGATCTTCAAGGGAAAAATACGAGATTTAGAAGCTGAATGCTTGGGATCTGCGGTGGAACAAACCACCTCTGGCCGCAAGCGGTAAGGTAAAGGCCATTCACATGATCAGTTCAACGGAGCCGATGGCGCGCGTCCGCCAGCATGTCGAGGAAGCACTGCTTGCAAAGGCCAGCGAAGACGCCGCCTTCCGCACCCTGCTCCTGAGCGATCCTCGCGCCGCGCTCAAGCAGCTGCTTGGCGTCGACCCGATCCCCTCACTCAAGATCTCGCGTCATTGAGGAACAGGCCGGCGAGGTCACCCTCGTGCTGCCCCGGGCGATTTCGCAGAACGATCTGCCGGAGGAATTGCCGGATGACCTTCTCGATTTCGCCTCAGGCGGCAATGCCAAGGAGTGCTGGTGGAAGTTCAACCAGTGGGCCTACAAGCAGGACTGGATGCCCTGAGAAAGCAATCTTCAAAGGAGAACACCATGACGTATACGACGGTTCCCATGGCATCGGTACGCGCACACATCGAGTCAGTGCTCGTCGAAAAAGCGGCCTCTGACGCAACCTTCCGCACTCTGTTGACAAGCAATCCGCACGCCGCTCTCCGCAAGCTGCTGGGCGTTGACGCGCTCCCTCGCTGAAGATCACCGTGATTGAAGAGCAGCCTGGCGAAATCACGCTCGTTCTGCCCCGGGCGATTGCGCAGGACGAGTTGCCGGACGAGCTGCTTGACTACGCCTCTGGCGGCGACGGCAAGCAATGCCTCCTCGGGCGGACAGAGCCTATGATCGGGCGCTTCACCTAGTCCAGAAACAGCAAGGCAAGAATCCGGCGAGAGCCACCTGCAGAAGAAACTGCCAGGGGAACGCCTGAGGCATTGCGCACGCAAACCGGCCCTGCAGCCCTGAACTTACTCCCTGCAAGGAAAAACACCATGCCGCACATGACAGATACCATGGCATCCGCCCGCGCCCACATCGAGGCTGCACTGCTCGAAAAGGCCATATCTGACGCCGCCTTCCGCGAGCTGCTGAAGAGCAATCCGCATGCCGCCCTACGCCAGCTGCTCGGCAATGATCCGATCCCGTCGCTGAAGATCACCGTGGTGGAAGAACAGGCCGGCGAAGTCACGCTCGTTCTGCCCCGCAAGATCGCACAGGACGAGCTGCCGGACGAACTGCTTGATTACGCCTCTGGCGGCAACGCGCAGGAATGCTGGAACCAGTTCAAGAACGACTGGCTTTTCGGCCGGTTCGACAAGAAGAAATAACCACTCATCACCTGACCAGAAAGGACATTCAAATGACGTCCATGACAGACGCCGTTGCCGGGGCCCGTGCGCACATCGAGGCCGCGCTCGTTGCCAGGGCAACCTCCGACACGGCCTTCCGCGAACTGCTGAAGAGCAACCCGCATGCCGCCATCCGCGAGATGTTCGGCAGTGACCCGATCCCTTCCATGAAGATCAGTGTCGTCGAGGAAGGAGCTGGCGAAGTGCTTCTCGTATTGCCGCGCTCCATCGCTGAAGACGAGCTGCCGGATGAGCTGCTCGATTACGCCTCCGGTGGCAGCCTCGATAAGTGCCTGCGTGACATCGGCTTCTTCACGCCGATCGAAGGCCGCGGCCTGTTCTGAGGATGACAATCATGAGCGAAATCATTGCCTATCCATTCGAGAAAGCCCGCGCTCTGCTGGAGGCCGAACTTCGAGCCAAGGCACAGTCAGACACAGCCTTCCGCGCTGCGCTTGTGAGCGATCCGCACGCAGCACTGGTGGATCTGCTCGGCACGGATCCGGTGCCCAGCCTTTCGATCCGCGTTCTGGAAGAGGCTGCCGGAGAGATCGTACTGGTTCTGCCGCGCCGCATCGAAGCGGATGAACTGCCGGACGAGCTGCTCGATTACGCTTCCGGCGGCGCCTACAAGGGCTGCAAGGGCGACGGCTGGACCCAGGACAAGCTGGGCCGCATCGGCTACGACCCATTCTGATCTACGCCTTTGCATGGAGGCCGGGAGTTCCCCGGCCTCTTTTTCAAGCAAGCTTACCCGGCCATATGGAGCCGGCTGTTGAACAGCGGTCCCTGACTCAGCTGCCTGAGGGCCTTTGCCCCGGCCAGCACGCCAAGATCCACCAGCGGCTCCAGAATGATCACGGTCATATAGGCCGCACCGAAGCTGGCCACGTCCGCCAGGTTCTCCGCAGAGAAGCCGTGGCCATAGATGGCCCAGAAGGCCACCCAGGCAACAATGCCGCCCTGATAGGCGGTCGAAAGCGCCAGCGCCTGCGAATACTTCAGATCCACATAAGGCGTCGACGGCGCAATGATTCGCTTTGCCAGCAGGCTGATGGCAAAGAGCGGCACCAGCAGCGTGGTGACATTCATGCCGTATTGCGGCAGATCGAAAGGCGCGAAAAACAGCCCTTGAATCAGCAGCCCAGCCGCAAGGCCGATAGCGGCAGCCCCTGCCCCGAAGAGCAGAAGCAGCGTTGAGCCGAGGATCAGATGCACCTCTGACACACCCACTGGGTGGTGCGGCAGCACCTCGAAGAAGCCGAAAACGAGCGCGGTCGTCATGACGCTGCGCAGGAGAAGCGGAATGGCACCGCCATTGGTCCGCAGGTCGTCTACGGTCAGTTTTGCTGCAAGCCCGAAAGCTGTTGCCGCGGTACCATAGCTCAGGATGATCTTTGCGCCTTCAACGACGCCTTCCTCGATATGCATGTTCATTCCTTTCTGCGCCCGCCGCGCATGGGACTGGATTGGGCTTTGCGCCCGGTCATGTGATGGACAGGTATCCTGGCTTACGGTTCACCGCTTCGCCTGCCTTCCCAGCCTTTTGGACCAGTGGCATCGGGGCGTCGCTCGCCGTTTACAGTTGCGGGGGCAGCCGGGGAATCAAGCCTTGCCTCCTGTGCAAGTCCTTCACCCCGTTCCCTGTTTTTTGCCGCAGCAGAGACCTTTCCTGCGCGGCCCATCAGCTGCACTGTAGCCCAGGCAGAAACAATGCCAAAGCACTTGTGCGCAAGTGCGAGGTTTCCACACACTGGCAAAAAGTATGACCCGGCGGCGGCAAAGCGCCGTGAAATCGCCCGCTTTGACAGATCATTTCACAAAGCCGTTATGCCGGAGTAGTTTAACCGTGCCTCACGGACGGCCATGTTCCAGCCAAAGACCTGTGTGTGACGCAGGTCACGGACCTTGATGGCAAGGTTGGGACATGGTTCCGGCGGTTTAGATTTCAGTTCTCAATCTGGAGCTTAAAATGCGATCCTTTCTGATGCGTGGTGTCAGTGTCTCCGTCATGGCCTTGGCGCTGACCCACGGTGCGCTGGCTTTCGAGGCAACCGGCAATGATGTCGCCGATGCCTTCCTGTCACGGGTAGAGGCCGGCGATGTAAAGGTCGTGTCGGTCGGTAATGTCTCCGAAGATGGGGATCAGGTCACCCTTGAGGACGTCACCCTCGAGGGCAAGACACCGGAAGATGGGAATGGCACCATTGGCATCGTCACCCTGACCAATGGTGAGGAGAAGTCTGACGGCACGATGAGCCTTGACGGCCTCTCCATTGAGGAAGCCGTGCTCAACGACAAGGACGGTTCTTCAGTTTCGATGGCATCCTTGACGCTGACCGGTGTCGTGCTTCCGCCTGCTGATGGATCCAAGTCCTTCGAGGAAACTGCGGACTACAGCACCATCGAAGCTGAAGGTATCAAGATCACCGAAGGTGATGTCACCAAGGCTACGCTGGACACGGTCTATGCCGCCATCAACAGCCGTGAAGGCAATCTGCCGACTTCGGGCGAGCTGAACCTGACGGGTATCTCTGTCGATGTTTCAGAAATGGATGCCAGCACCGAAAAGCAACTCACGGATCTTGGCTATGAGACCGTGAACGCCGAAGTTGCAGCAGAGTTCAAGTGGGACCCGGTCACCGGCGTGCTCGACCTGCCGAAGCTCGACATTACCGCTGCAGATATGGGCGGTGTCGCGCTGGCTGTGCAGATCGGCGGCCTGACCAAGGAAGTTGCTGAAAAGCTGGAGGCTGCCAAGGACAACAGCGAGGAGGCCATGGCCATCGTTCAGGGCCTGACCCTGAATTCCATGCGCCTGCGTTTTGACAACGGCTCCATCGTTGACCGTCTTCTGGACCAGCAGGCCAAGACTGCCGGTTCTGACCGCGCCGCAGTCGTAAGCCAACTCAAGACTGGTCTGCCGATGATGCTTGCCCTTCTTCAGAACCCGGAGTTCCAGACCAAGGTGGCGACGGCAGCTGGCGAGTTCCTTGACAACCCGGTTTCGTTGCAGGCTGACGCCAAGCCGTCTGCCCCTGTCTCCGTCGCACAGATCTTCGGAACGGCCGTCATGGCGCCGCAGGGCCTGCCGCAGATCCTTGGGATCGACGTCACGGCCAACAAGAAGTAATCAAAGGTTGAATTTTTTCACCTTGTCACCGGAACGATTGACAGGATGAAGGAATTGAAGACGAGCCAGCGCGGCGGTTGGAACACATTGCCGCGCTTTGCATTTTCAAAAGAGGAACCCAAGCCTTGTTGTCTAACAAGATCTTCAACCGCGTCAGCGCCCGCACCGCCACTGTGGTGCTGGTCATGTCCCTGCCCTCGCACGCTTTTGCCAACCAGGCCAGCGTGCTGGTGGACCGCTGGATGGCAGACTTCACCAGCATGGGTGCTTCCGTCGCCAGCTACGAGCGCGCCGAAGATGGCGCGACCGACAATGACGTCACGATCCATGGGGTCAAGATCGAATTCGCTATTCCGCTGCCCGGCGGCGAAGACAAGGTGGACGTGAAACTGGGCGTTGATGCCGTGTCTTTCGAGGGCCTGACCGAGACGGACAAGGGCTACGAGGCCGCGAAGATCTCCGTGCCGGGGAACGCCCGTGCAGACGTCGTGGTTCCCGGCAAGTACTTTGACACGACCTCTGTCGGCCAGACGAAGCTTGAGATCCCCGGACCGGAAGATGAGGCGGCGGACGCAGAGGGCGAGACTGACGGCTCCCAGGAAAGCGCCGAAGCCCCCGAATCCGCAGCGCCGGACGTAAAGCCCGTCGAACCGGTCAAGATCAGCCTCAGCCAGAATGGCTATGAAGCCGAAGGCATGGCCTGGAGCCGTATCCCCGATGTGCCGGAGGATCCGCAGCGGCCGGTTACGCGTTACTTCGACATCGCCCGCACGCTGCTGGACGGCAAGGGTGAGCGCTATCACATCGACACGATGACGCTGGAGATGACCGGTCCGGCCGGTATGAACCAGAAGACGGTGTATGAAGACTACACCATGACGGGTTACAAGGACTTCCGCATCGATGAGTATTCGGTCGGCAAGACTGTTCAGACCCAGGACTTCATGCCCCTCGAACCGGGCGGTGACATGTCGCAGATGACCATGACCATCGGCAAGCAGGTGGTCAAGGATGTCGACTTCATGCCGATTCTGTCGCTGATCGGCAAGGGATCGGACCCCACCCGCCTGGCCTTCTTCGGCAGTCAGGAGATCGAGGATATCACCGTCAATGTCGACAAGGTCGATGTGAAGATCGACAGTGTAACGGCAGGGGCCATGGGCATCACCAAGGCCGAAACGCTGGCTGTGTGGCCTTATGTTGATCAGGCTTTCCTCGACGAGAGCAGCGTCAACGAGGATGAGGCTGCCAAGGCAGCTTTGGATGCCGTGAAGGTGTTTACGGCCGAAGGCATGGCCGTGAACGGGGTCAACTTTGTCGGCCCGAAAGTGACCGGTGGCCTCGACAAGTTCGAGATCAAAGACATCAGCAGTGAAGGCCTCGGCCTCTTTGCCTTTGACGGCTTCAAGCTGGACACCGATCAGGGTGCTCAGTCCGTTTCGATGAGCTTCGGCCGCATCGCCATCGGCGATATCGACTTCCCGCTCATGGACGCGCTGATCCGCACCACGCAGCTGGGATCCCACGGGATGGATCCTTCCGTTCAGGACATCCTCGACGCCCGTCCGATCATCGGTCTGGCTGAAGTTCTGGATGTGTCTGTCAAGGCCGCTGCGCTTGGTGACGGCCCGATCGAGCTTGATACCTACCGCCAGACGGAAACGAACCACATCAACCGCATTCCGACCGAAGCTGGCCTCGTCATCAAGGGTCTGCGCTTCCCGGTGTCCATGGTTCCGGACGAGCAGTTCCAGGACCTCGCCAAGCGTCTCGGGATCACCGAAGTGGTCCTCGACCAGAATTTCGAGATGAACTGGGATGAATCCACGGGCGACCTGACCCTCCAGGACCTGAGCCTCGAAATGAAGGACGGCGGCAAGATCCACATGACCTTCACGATCGGCGGCATCCCGAAGGACATCTTCGAGAACCCGGAAATGGCACAGATGGCCCTGGCCACCGCCAACATCAAGTCCGGCCGCATTGAGGCTGAAAACCTTGCCGTCCTGTCTGCCTTCATCGGCTCGCAGGCTGATCAGTCTGGCCTCAGCCAGGAGGAACTGGCAGCCGGTCTCGTAGACACGATGACCCAGGACCTGGGCCCGCTCGCAGGCACGCGCTTTGGCGAAGAACTGGTGGAAGCTGCCCGCACCTTTGCCAAGGATCCGAAGAACCTCGTGATCGAAATGGCCCCGAAGGCACCGGTTCCGGTCACCCAGCTTCTCGGCGCTGGAGCCACTGCCCCGCAGACCATTCCGGATCTGCTCGGTGCAAGTGCCACGGCAGACTAAGCCTTGTTCCCGGTGGGGCTCACTCACCGGGAACTGATCATCACACAGCAAAAGAAACGCCGGGCAGATCCCTCTGCCCGGCGTTTCTGTTTTCCGGTCGTCCCATATCAGCTCTCTACGGAACAGTTTCCAGCACAGAAGCTGGTTTTACCCCTTCGCTGTGTCGCGGAACTGGAGATCGTAAAGCCGCCGGTAGACGCCGTCATGGGCCAGAAGCGCGTCGTGCGTTCCGGTTTCCACCA
This sequence comes from Pannonibacter phragmitetus, assembly GCF_050510895.1. Taxonomy (GTDB): domain Bacteria; phylum Pseudomonadota; class Alphaproteobacteria; order Rhizobiales; family Stappiaceae; genus Pannonibacter; species Pannonibacter phragmitetus_B. The sequence goes on from NZ_JBNINT010000001.1 coordinate 1,843,712, forward strand.
CGCGGCCCCGGTCGAACACGGCGATGCAATCCGCATCGCGCACGGTGGAGAGGCGATGAGCAATGACGAGCGTGGTGCGCCCCTTCATAAGCCGCTTCAGCGCACCCTGCACCTTGGCTTCCGACTCAGCATCCAGCGCAGAGGTTGCCTCGTCCAGCAGAAGAATGGGAGCGTTGCGCAACATGGCGCGGGCAATGGCAATGCGCTGGCGCTGGCCGCCGGAGAGCCGTCCTCCGCCCTCACCCACCAGCGTGTCATAGCCCTGTTCCATCGCTTCAACGAACTCATGTGCGTTGGCATCCACCGCCGCACGGATGATATCCGCGTCTCCGGCACCGGGGCGGCCAAGGGCGATGTTGTCGCGGATGGAAAGATCGAAAAGGAAGGTGTCCTGAGTCACCAGCGCAATCTGGTCACGCAGAGAGGCCAGCGTCACCTGCCGGATATCCTGACCGTCGATGAGAATCCGGCCCGTCTGAATGTCGTAGAACCGTTCCAGCAGCGCGAAGGTGGTGGACTTGCCGGCCCCTGACGAGCCAACCAGCGCCGTCACCTTGCCAGCCTCCGCCACCAGATCGAGCCCGGTCAGAACAGGTTTGTCACCATAGGTGAAATGCACGCCCTCGAAGCGGACTTCGCCCCCGGCGGTCTTTAGATCAACGGCGTCCGGCGTGTCCTCGAAGGCAGGCGGACGGTCCAGCATCTCGAACATCAGGCGCACGCCGACAAGATTGGAGCTGAGGTTCACATGCAGCCGCGCCAGACGCTTCACCGGTTCATAGGCGAGCAGCAGCGCGGTGATGAAGGAGAAGAAGCCGCCAGGATCCTTGCCCTGCTCGATGACGCTGAAACCGCCATAGAGAATGACCAGCGCAATCGCAAAGCCGCCGAGCGTCTCCATCAGCGGCGAGGTGCGGGCCGTCAGCGCGGCAATGCGATTGGCGCGGCGCTCCACGTCGGTAATGGCCTTGTCCATCTCCGCGCGCATCCGGTCCTCGACACGGAAGGCCTTGACCACGCGCACGCCAATGGCGGTCTCCTGCACGGCGGAGACGATCTTTGTGGTGGAGACGAACTGGGATTTGGCGTGCTTGCGCACCCGGCGCACCAGCAGCGACACACCGAAAACGGCAGGCGGCATGATCAGAAGCGCAATGGCGCTGAGGCCGGGGTCCTGAATGACCATGACAGCGACCAGCCCCACAACGCTCAACAGATCGCGGCCAAGCGACAGAACCACCATGTCCAGCACGCTGCGGGCGGCCTGCGCATTGTGCGAGAGCCGCGTCGCCAGGTCACCCAGAGGCGTGCGGTCGAAGAAGGCCATGTCCTGACGAGTGATGGTGCGGAACAGACGGCGCTGGCAATCGGCAACAATGGCATTGCCAATCCGGCTCATCGTTACCTGCTGGCCGTAGGTCGAAATGCCTTTCACGGCGAAGATCGTCATGACCGTAAAGGCAATCAGCCGGACCATCGCCTGATCGCGGTTGACGAAAACCTCGTTGATCACGTCACGCATGATCCAGGCGCTGGCGGCAGTCGAGCCGGCCACAAGCCCCATGAACAGGAAGGACAGAAGATAGCCCGGCACATGGGCGCGGGCATTTTCGGAGACGAGACGCCGGATCACGGCATAGGTGCCGTCCGGGTCCTGAAACCAGGTCTTGACGCTCACGTTTCACGCCTCTGGTCTGCGGCGGCAGGCGGACAGGCGCCGTGATCACCGCCAGATAATACGGCTGCGCCCGCTTTTGGGCGGGCGCAGCATCAGATCACTTGGCCGGGAGATTGAGCCGCAGATGCAGCTCCCGCAGCTGTTCGTTGCTGGGCGGCGTCGGCGCGCCCATCAGAAGGTCCTGCGCCTGCTGGTTCATCGGGAACAGCGACACTTCACGCAGGTTCTTTGCCCCCACCAGCAGCATGATGATGCGGTCCACACCAGCAGCCATGCCGCCATGGGGCGGTGCGCCATACTGGAAGGCACGGTAGAGGCCGCCGAAGCGCTCTTCCACATCCGCAGCGCTCAGGCCGACCTTCTCGAAGGCCTTGACCATCAGCTCCGGCGACTGGTTACGGATCGAGCCGGACGCAATCTCGAAGCCATTGCAGACCATGTCATACTGATAGGCCTTGATGGTGAGCGGGTCCTGGTTCTCCAGTGCCTCCATGCCGCCCTGCGGCATCGAGAAGGGGTTGTGGGCGAAGTCGAGCTTCTTCTCGTCCTCATTCCACTCATAGAACGGGAAGTCCACAATCCAGCACAGCTCGAACCGGTCGCGGTCCACGAGGTTCAGATCCTCGCCCGCACGGGTGCGTGCTTCACCGGCAAACTTGTAGAACTTCGCCGGGTCGCCTGCGACGAAGAAGGCGGCATCACCGTCCTCAAGGCCGAGCTGCTGGCGGATCGCTTCGGTGCGCTCCTCGCCGATGTTCTTGGCAATGGGGCCTGCGCCTTCCAGCACATCGCCTTCCTTGCGCCAGAAGATATAGCCGAGGCCCGGCTGGCCCTGTCCCTGCGCCCAGGAGTTCATCCGGTCACAGAAAGCACGGCTGCCGCCGGTCTTGGCCGGAATGGCCCAGACCTGGTTGCGCTCGTCTTCCAGCATGCGTGCGAAAATCTTGAAGCCTGAGCCACGGAAATGGTCAGACACTTCCTGCATGACAATCGGGTTGCGCAGGTCCGGCTTGTCGGAGCCGTACATGCGGATCGAGATCGTCATAGGCGATGCGGCGGAAGGTCTGCGTCACCGGCTTGCCTTCGGCAAACTCCTCGAAGATGCCGCGGATCACCGGTTCCATGGTGGTCCACACGTCTTCCTGCGTGACGAAGCTCATCTCGAGGTCGAGCTGGTAGAACTCGCCCGGCAGGCGGTCAGCGCGCGGGTCCTCATCGCGGAAGCAAGGAGCAATCTGGAAATAGCGGTCGAAGCCCGCCATCATCAGAAGCTGCTTGTACTGCTGCGGTGCTTGCGGCAGCGCGTAGAAGGTGCCCGGATGAATGCGGCTCGGCACCAGGAAGTCACGCGCGCCTTCCGGCGAGGAGGCAGTCAGGATCGGCGTCGAATATTCGGTGAAGCCACCCTGAGTCATTTCGCGGCGCATGGCGGCGATGATCTGTGTGCGCTTGACGATGTTCTTGTGCAGCGTCTCGCGGCGCAGATCGAGGAAGCGGTAGGTCAGGCGGACGTCTTCGGGATACTCCTGCTCACCGAACACCGGCAGCGGCAGCTCCTTGGCAGCGCCCAGCACTTCCATATCGCGGATGAACAGCTCGATCTCGCCAGTCGGCAGACCGGAATTCACCGTCTCGGCCGTGCGGGCCTTCACTTCGCCGTCGATGCGGATGCACCATTCGGAACGGACGGTTTCAGCCAGTTTGAAGGCGGCGCTGTCAGGGTCAACCACGCACTGGGTGATGCCGTAATGGTCACGCAGGTCGATGAAAAGAAGCCCGCCATGATCGCGCACGCGGTGAACCCAGCCCGACAGGCGAACGGTTTCCCCAACGTGGCTCGCGCGCAATTGGCCGCAAGTGTGGCTCCGGTAGCGGTGCATGCAGTCCTCGACAATCTCGGCAATGAACAGGTGGCGCGCCCCGCAAAAGGGCACGCAATCGTTCGTGCGACAAACTACTTTGTGCTGCCAAAGTCAAGACGCAGGCGGGTTTCCTCCCCGCGCCGCGCCTTTGCCTGCCTGAAGCTCCGGGGAAGAACGGACGGACCAATCACTTTCCGTGAAGTGGCCATTCACGGCTTGAACTGTTTTCACCGGCGGACGCAAGGTAAAACAGGATAGAAGAGAACTTCAGGCAGCATAAGGCCTTGAGTCGGTGCCTCCGGACACCGCAACGGGCCAGCGGAACAAGAAGCGCACGCATGCGCCCTCCGCCACGTCAACGCCCCTTCCAGAGAAACCGATGTCAACGATCCGTCCGCTCATCCCCCTTCTCGCCACGGCCGGCATTCTCATCGGCGGCAACGGCCTGCAGGGAACCTTCATCTCGCTGCGCGCGCTGGAGGAAGGCTTTTCACCACAGACCATCGGCGTCATCGGCACGGGCTACAACATCGGCTTTGCCGTGGGCTGCATCTACATCACGCGGATCATCCGCGCCATCGGGCACATCCGCGCCTTTTGCGCCCTGGCTGCGATTGCTGCCGCCGCTTCCATGCTGATGCTGCTCTACATTGCACCCCTGCCCTGGTTCCTGATGCGTCTCGTTCAGGGCCTTTGCATTGCCGGGCTCTTTGCGGTGGTGGAAAGCTGGCTGAATGCCCGGGTGACCAACGCCAACCGCGCCCGGACCCTCTCCATTTACCGCTTTGTGGATCTGGGCGCCGTTACGCTTGGGCAGTACATCATCCCGGCGGTCGGGGTCAGCGGCTTCGAGCTCTTCGTCATAATCGCCATGACGCTGACGCTCTCGCTGGTGCCAATCTCCCTTACGGACCGCACCAGTCCGGCAGTTCCGGAGCATGTGCGCTTCGATGTGCGGGTGCTGTGGAAGGTGTCGCCACTGGCGACAATCGGCTGCATCGTCGTCGGTTTCACCAACGCCAGCTTCCGCTCGCTTGGCCCCGTCTATGCCGATGGTATCGGCATGGACGTCACAGCCATCGCCACATTCATGAGCGCGGGCATCTTTGCCGGCGTGGTTCTGCAATATCCGCTGGGGCACTATTCGGACAAGCTGGACCGGCGGCTGATCATCCTGATCGCCACCTTTGGCTCCTTCGTCTCCGGCATCTTCCTGGCACAGGTAGCTGGCGATAGCATCTGGCTCAATTATCTGGGCATCTTCGCCTTCGGCGCCTTTGCCATGCCGCTTTATTCGCTTTGCTCTGCGCATGCCAATGACCACGCGGCGCCTGGCCAGCATGCGCTCATCTCGGCTGGAACCCTGTTCTTCTGGTCAGTCGGAGCCATCGCCGGGCCGCTCTTTGCCTCGATGCTGATGGGCCGCTACGGACCGCATTCCCTCTTCTGGTACACAGCCGCCGTGCAGGGACTGTTCATGATCTACACGGTGATGCGGATGATGCAGCGCGAAGGCGTTCCGGCAGAAGACCGCCGCAGTCGTTTCCGCTCCCTGCTGCGCACCTCAGCCTTCTTTGCCAAGTTGGCGGGATCGGGAAACGCGAAGGAAAAGCCCTGAGGGCGCATTACGCACAGGATATCAATCCAGCGCCTGAATGAGCGGGTGCCATTGCGCCAGAACGTCAGCAGGAGCCGCAGGCGGATCAAAAACACTGGTTCCACCGGCAGCATGGCGGGCATAGATCACCCGGTCGGAAATTTCCGTCAGCAGCGGATAACCTGCCTCCAGCGTCTGCTGTTGCAGGAGCATTTGATCCGCGCGGCTGCGCCGGACCCTGTTGGCCACTACAAGAATCTCCGCCTTGCCCTTGCGGATGCGTTTCATGTCTGCGAGCCGCCTGAGAAACGCTGCCGTTGCATCCCAGTCGAAGGCGGAGGGCATCACCGGAACCACAATATCATCCGCTTCGCCCACCAGTTCCTTTGCCTTCTCGCCCCGCAGACCGCCGGGACCGTCGATGAAGACAAAGCCATGGCTGAAGGACGGCATGTCATGCTGCCCCTTGCTCCAGTCGAGCCCATGGATCACCGGCAAGCCCTGCGCCCGCCGTTTCAGCCAGCCGAGCGAAGAGCGCTGGCGGTCGGCATCAGCAAGAAACACCCGCTCTCCCCTCACGGCGAAGGCGGCAGCCAATGTTGTGGCAAAGGAGGTCTTGCCGCAGCCGCCCTTGCTGTTGACGATGAGAATCCTGCGCATGAAGCTGTCCTCCGGGCGTGAGACTTGCGCAGGTGTTCCCCTCGCGCAACCCCGCAGCGCAACATTAAAAAGACTGTCTGTTTCATGGCGACAAAATGGCAAGTCTGCGGTATAGACCAGAGTTACCATGAATCTGATCACCACCACTTCTGACCTCGCCGACGCCTGCAAGCGCCTTGCTGCTCATGATTACGTGACTGTAGACACGGAATTCCTGCGCGAGACGACATTCTGGCCGAAGCTCTGCGTCATCCAGCTGGCTGGCCCGGATGATGCTTTCATCGTCGATGCATTGGCTACGGGGCTTGATCTTGCGCCCTTCTTCGAGCTGATGCGCGATCAGGCTGTCATCAAGGTCTTCCACGCCGCCCGGCAGGATATCGAGATTGTCTATCATCTCGGCGGACTGATCCCGACGCCTCTTTTCGACACACAGGTCGCGGCAATGGTCTGCGGCTTTGGCGACTCGGTCTCCTATGACCAGCTGGTGCAGCGCATCACCGGTGCGCGCATCGACAAATCCTCCCGCTTCACCGACTGGGCCCGCAGGCCTCTGACCCAGAAGCAGCTGGAATATGCGCTGGCGGATGTGACCTACCTGCGTGATGTCTATCTGTTCCTCAAGGCCAACCTTGCCGAGCAGAACCGGATCAACTGGGTCGGCGACGAGATGCAGGTGCTCTTGTCGGAAAGGACCTACCGCACCGAGCCGGAAGAGGCGTGGCAGCGCCTGAAGATGCGCGTGCGCAAGCCCATCGAACTTGCAGTCCTCATGGAAGTCGCCGCATGGCGCGAACGCGAGGCTCAGTCCCGAGACGTTCCGCGCTCCCGCGTGCTGAAGGACGATGCCATCTACGAGATTGCAGCCCAGCAGCCGGGCAATGCAGAGGCCCTCAGCCGCCTGCGCACCATCCCGCGCGGCTTCGAGCGTTCCAAGCAGGCAGAGGATATCCTCAAGGCCGTGAATGCTGCGATGAGCCTGCCCAAGGAAAAGCTCCCGAAGCTGCCCAAGGGCCGTCAGGCGCCCGATGGCTCCGCGGCTGCCGTGGACCTTCTGAAGGTGCTGCTGAAGCTCGTCAGCGAGCAGCAAGGCGTAGCCGCCAAGGTCATCGCCACCGTGGAAGATCTGGAACAGATCGCCGCCGATGATCAGGCTGATGTGCCCGCGCTGGAAGGCTGGCGTCGGGAAATGTTCGGTGAGATGGCCTTGAAGCTCAAGCGCGGCGAAATCGCCCTCGCCTTCGACGGCCGCCAGGTCGTGGCGCTGGATCAGCCAGCCAAGTCCAAGGCTGCGGCGGAGTAATCCGGCAGGCAGTCTGACTATTGAAAAAGCCCCCGGCGCCGAAAGGTTCCGGGGGCTTTTTTTGTTCCTGCAACTCGCCACCCGGCGTCGCCCTGGGCGGAGCGGAGCGCAGACCCGGGGTCTACTCGCTTGCAGAGCAGCGAAATGAACCGCGAAGGCGCGGCAGGCGCACGAGATTATCTATTTCTCACCTTCAGCAGATTTCGGAAACTCTCTGCAAATGAGTGGTCCCCGGCTCAAAGGCCGGGGCGACACTGCGGTGAGTGGCAAGGCAGAGCAAAAAACCACCGCCTCCATAGCCAGAATAGGAACAGTCAGAAACAATAGCCCCCGGAACCTTACGGCTCCGGGGGCCTCAAACTCAGCAGACCTTCAGGCCAATCAAGCTTTCAGGATAGAGCGGCCGGCGAAACGGGCCTGGGAGCCCAGTTCCTGCTCAATGCGCAGCAGCTGGTTGTACTTGGCAAGCCGGTCGGAACGGGCCAGCGAGCCGGTCTTGATCTGGCCGCAGTTGGTGGCAACGGCGAGGTCGGCAATGGTTGCGTCCTCGGTTTCGCCTGAACGGTGCGACATGACGGCGGTGTAACCAGCCTTATGGGCGGTTTCCACGGCATCCAGCGTCTCGGTCAGGGAGCCGATCTGGTTCACCTTCACGAGGATCGAGTTGGCGGTCGCGCTGGCGATGCCCTGGCGCAGACGGCTGGTGTTGGTCACGAACAGGTCGTCGCCCACCAGCTGCACGCGGTTGCCGCAGAGCTCGGTCACGGCCTTCCAGCCGGCCCAGTCGTCTTCGGCCATGCCATCTTCGATCGAGATGATCGGGTAGCGGGCCGAAAGATCAGCTAGGTAAGCCGCCATCTGGTCGGAGTCGAGCGTCTTGCCTTCACCGGCCAGAACGTACTTGCCGTCCTTGTAGAACTCGGTGGAAGCAGCGTCGAGCGCGAGGTAGATGTCCTCACCCGGCTTGTAACCGGCCTTCTCGATGGCCTTCATGACGAAGCCGATGGCAGCGTCGGTCGACTCGAGGTTCGGCGCAAAGCCGCCTTCGTCACCCACGTTGGTGTTGTGACCGGCGTCCTTCAGGGCCTTCTTCAGCGTGTGGAACACTTCCGCACCCATGCGCAGTGCCTCGGAGAAGTTCTCCGCGCCCACCGGCATGATCATGAATTCCTGGAAGTCGATCGGGTTGTCGGCATGGGCGCCGCCGTTGATGATGTTCATCATCGGAACCGGCAGCATGCGGGAAGCCGCGCCGCCAACGTAGCGGTAAAGCGGCAGGCCGGAGGACTGGGCAGCGGCCTTGGCAACGGCCAGCGACACGCCGAGGATGGCGTTGGCGCCGAGGCGGCCCTTGTTCGGGGTGCCGTCCAGCTCGATCATGGTCTGGTCGATGTGGATCTGGTCTTCGGCGTCGAGACCACCGATGGTGTCGAAGATTTCGCCGTTGACGGCATCGACGGCCTTCAGCACGCCCTTGCCCAGGTAACGCGCACCGCCGTCGCGCAGCTCGACTGCCTCATGCGCACCGGTCGAAGCACCGGAAGGTACGCCGGCGCGGCCAAAGGCACCGTCTTCCAGCAGAACGTCCACTTCGACGGTCGGGTTGCCGCGGCTGTCCAGAATTTCGCGCGCCGTGATATCGACAATGGCGGTCATTCGTATCTCCTTGAGATCAGCCCGGCCGGCCCTCCGGCACGGGCAATGTAGCTGCCAGACAGGCGTCCGGCCATTTCACAGCTGCAAGCAGCAGTCTCAGTGGACCGCCGCAGGAGCAAACTCAGGACTGCGCGGCAGCTTTCACCACGCGGTCAATGTCGCGCACCGTCTTCAGCAGCGCGCCAAGGTCCTTCAGAGGCACCATGTTCGGACCATCGGACGGTGCGTTGTCCGGGTCGTCATGGGTCTCGACAAAGAGCCCTGCGATGCCGGCAGCGGCTGCCGCCCGGGCAAGAACCGGCACCATGGTGCGGTCACCGCCCGACGAAGCGCCCTGCCCGCCCGGCTGCTGCACCGAGTGGGTGGCATCGAACACAACTGGCGCACCGGTACGCGCCATGATGGGAAGAGAGCGCATGTCCGTGACAAGCGTATTATAGCCGAAGGACGCGCCGCGCTCCGTCAGCAGCACATTCGGATTGCCGCTCTCGACGATCTTCGCCAGCACATTGGCCATGTCCCAGGGAGCCAGGAACTGGCCCTTCTTCACATTCACCGTCCGCCCGGTCTGGGCAGCAGCAACGAGAAGATCCGTCTGACGGCAGAGGAAGGCGGGGATCTGAAGGATATCAACAACTTCCGCAACCGGCGCGCACTGGGCCTCGTTGTGGATGTCGGTGATCACCGGCATGCCGAAGGTCTCGCGCACCTCGGCGAAAACCGGCAGGGCTTCCTTGAGCCCGATACCGCGCCTGCCCTTCAGAGAGGTGCGGTTTGCCTTGTCGAAGGAGCTTTTGAAGACAACGGGAATGCCGAGATTTCCGGCGATTTCCTTCACCGCCGCTGCCATCTCCAGCGCGTGGGCGCGGCTTTCCATCTGACAGGGACCGGCAATGAGAGAGAAAGGCGCGTCATTGCTGAACGTGACGTTGCCAACAACGACTTCCTTGTTCGGAGTCACCATGCGCAGATCATCCTTTGGGCGTAGGGGCCAACGGGGGTCTGCATACAGGCCTTTTGCCGCTGCCGCAACTGCGCAGAGCCGCAGGCAACCGCGTTTCGCATATGCGAAAAATTTGATATTCAGGCGGCGTTGCTTATATTCTTGCCATGTTTCGGCGTAAGCGTGAGCAACGCAAGACATATTGACCGGACCAACTGTCCACGTGTTTCAGGAGTATTTCATGAGCAGACCGATCCGCAAGGCCGTATTGCCGGTGGCAGGTCTCGGTACGCGTTTTCTCCCCGCGACCAAGGCCGTTCCGAAAGAGATGCTCACGATTGTTGACCGCCCGATCATCCAGCACGTGGTGGACGAAGCCCGCGCTGCCGGTATCGAGCACATTGTTTTCGTGACGGGCCGCAACAAGCACGTCATCGAAGATCACTTCGACATCAATTATGAGCTGGAAGACACCCTGCGCCGCCGCAACAAAGCCGCCGCGCTGGAACTTCTCGACAAGATTCGCCCGGATGCGGGCACCACAAGCTTTACCCGCCAGCAGGAGCCATTGGGTCTGGGCCATGCCATCTGGTGCGCCCGCGACATCATCGGGAATGAGCCCTTCGCCATTCTTCTGCCGGACGTGATCGTCAAGTCGCAGAAGAGCTGCCTCGCACAGATGGTTGACGTCTACAACGAGCGCGGCGGCAACGTCATCGCCGTTGAAGAAGTTCCGGAAGACCAGACCCATCAGTACGGTATCGTCAAGCTGGCGAATGGCCCGCGCAACCGCGCCATGCCAATCGAAGGCATGGTGGAAAAGCCGGCTCCGGGCACCTCTCCGTCGAACCTGATGATCACCGGCCGCTACATCCTTCAGCCGGAAATCTTCCAGCTGCTCTCCGACCAGGAGAAAGGTGCAGGCGGTGAGATCCAGCTGACCGACAGCATGATCAAACTGATGGAGAACCAGACCTTCACCTCGCTTCAGTTCGAGGGCCGGTCCTATGACTGCGGCTCCAAGATCGGCTTCATCGCCGCCAACATCGCCTTCGGCCTCGAACAGGCCGACATTTCGGGTGAGCTGATGACGATCATGTCCGACCTGACCCGCGCCAAGGCCGCCGAGTAAGCGGCACTCCGGAGACGGACGAGGTCAAGGGGCGGAGCGATCCGCCCCTTTTTGTGTCCAGAATCCGTCTCTTCCCAAAAACGTGACGAAACAGGCAGATCCCTTTTCCGGTTTATGGCGTAATCTTCTCATGTTCCCCACGTGAGGAGACGTGTCATGAACGCAGCAGCCAAGGGAGTGATGTGGGTTCTGGCAGGCAGTCTGGGTCTTTTCATAACGCCAGACCCTGCAGCGGTCAGGCTCGGGCCTCAGGCAGTCCACGCCGAAGAAGCCTCGGGCCTGGAGTTCCGGCAGCTGATCCAGCAGCAGATGCAGGCCTTCCGGCGCAATGACGCTGCAGGGGCCTTTTCGTTTGCGACGCCCGGATTGCAGAAGCAGTTCATGACGCCGGACATCTTCATCAACATGGTGAGGGAGGTCTACATGCCCGTCTACCGGCCAAAGAGCGTCAGCTTCGGCAAGCTGCGGCAGACGAAAGGCGGGCCCGTGCAGGAGGTCTTCGTCACCGGGCCAGATGGCGACGACTGGCTGGCGCTCTATTCCTTTGCAAAGCGTGAGGACGGCACCTGGGGTATCTCCGGCTGCATCCTGCGCAAGGACAAAGGTTTTCAGGCCTGAGGTATTCTTACGCCACTCCGGCACAAAATCCGAGGACTGGGGCGAGAGGATACAATCTGTCAAGCAGCGGAAGTGGGAGCGCGGCCGCAAGGCCTATGCTGCGTCACCCCGGGCGAAGCAAAGCGCCAGACCCGGGGCCTACTCGCTTGCAGAGCGTTAAGTTGTAGGGGCACAGGAAACGCATGAGGCCATCCGCGCTGCACTTCGGCCAGTTTGGCGGCAACTCTCTGCGAACAAGTGATCCCCGGCTCAAGGCCGGGGTGAAGCGGAGAGAATGGCCACGCCAGAACAAGACGGTGCTGTTGCAGGCAACAACACATCTCCGCGCGCCCTGACGGCTCGGGACTGTTTCAGCAGGCAGCGAACCACGCCATGCCCCCCTCACAGCGGCGGCAGGTCACCCTTGGCCCAGCCTTCCTTGACGCTGAGGCGGTGGTCCTCGAAACGGCAGGCCTCGATGGCATCGCGCATGCCCTGCATCAGCTGCTGATAATAGGCAAGGTTGTTCCAGGTCAGCAGCATGGCCGCCAGCCCCTCACCTGCCTTTACCAGATGATGCAGATAGGCGCGGGAGTAGTCGCGTGCGGCCGGGCAGTCGCTTTCCTCGTCCAGCGGGCGCGGATCATCCGCATGGCGGGCGTTCTTCAGGTTGATCTTGCCGCGGCGGGTAAAGGCGAGGCCATGGCGGCCGGCGCGGGTCGGCATCACGCAGTCGAACTGGTCGATGCCGCGGGCAACGCTTTCCAGGATATCGTCCGGCGTGCCGACGCCCATCAGATAGCGCGGCTTGTCCACCGGCATCACCGGTGTGGTGACTTCCAGCATGCGCAGCATCACTTCCTGCGGCTCGCCGACCGCAAGGCCGCCAACCGAATAGCCCTCGAACGGCATGGCCGCGAGGCTTTCCGCGGAGCGGATGCGCAGATGCGGCACGTCACCGCCCTGCACGATGCCATAGAGCCCCTGCCCTTTCTCAACGCCGCCCATAGCCTCGAACTTGGTACGGGAGCGCTCGGCCCAGCGGAGCGACAGCTCCATCGCCCGCTGCACTTCCTTTTCAGGTGCCGGCAGGCCGATGCATTCGTCCAGCTGCATCTGGATGTCGGAGCCGAGCAGCCCCTGGATTTCGACGGAGCGTTCCGGCGTCAGGTGATAGCGCTGGCCATCGATATGGCTCTGGAACTTGACGCCCGTCTCGTCCAGCTTGCGCAGCTGCGCCAGCGACATGACCTGAAAGCCGCCCGAGTCAGTCAGGATCGTGTGCGGCCACTTCATGAAGTGATGCAGGCCGCCGAGGCGTGCCACGCGCTCCGCACCGGGGCGCAGCATCAGGTGATAGGTGTTGCCCAGCACCACATCGGCGCCAAGCTCCCGCACCTGATCGGTGTACATAGCCTTGACGGTTGCCTGCGTGCCCACGGGCATGAAAGCTGGCGTGCGCACGAGGCCGTGCGGCGTGGTGATTTCCCCGCGCCGGGCCATGCCATCGGTGGCAATCAGGCGGAAGGAGAAACGCTGGGTGTCACCGGTCATCGGTCGATCTCATCCTGGGCAGCGACGCTTCCGGCAGCGGGAAACAGCAACGAGCTGTCACCATAGCTGTAGAACCGGTAGCCATCGGCAATCGCATGGGCATAGGCCGCGCGCATGGTTTCAAGGCCGCTGAGGGCGGAAACCAGCATGAACAGCGTCGAACGCGGCAGGTGGAAATTGGTCATCAACGCATCAACGGCGCGGAAGCGGTAACCCGGCGTGATGAAGATGCGGGTCTCACCCCGGAAGGCGGCAAGCCCGCCGGGCGCTTGCGCGGCGCTCTCCAGAATGCGCAGCGAAGTGGTGCCCACGGCAACCACCTTGTTCCCCCGCGCGCGCACGGCCTTCAGCGCCGCAGCCGTTTCACCGGAAATCTCGCCCCACTCGGCGTGCATCTCGTGCTCGTCCGTGTCGTCGGCCTTCACCGGGAGAAAGGTGCCAGCGCCCACATGCAGCGTCACCGTGTGGCGCTCGATGCCGCGTGCATTCAGCATCTCGAACAGGCGCGGCGTGAAATGGAGACCCGCAGTCGGCGCGGCAACGGCGCCTTCCTTCTCCGCATAGATCGTCTGATAGTCTTCCCGGTCCTGCGCATCCTCGCCGCGCTTGGCCGCAATATAGGGCGGCAGCGGAATGTGGCCGGTGGCGTGGATAGCGGCGTCGAGATCAGGACCTGAAAGATCGAAGACGAAGAGGACTTCGCCCGTGTCTTTCTTTTCCGCAACGGTCGCGTCCAGAACGCCGGCCATGCAGGCCATGCCTTCACTTGCCAAACCGAAGCGCACCCGGTCGCCGGGTACCAGCTTCTTGGCCGGGCGCACGAAGGCCCACCAGCGGTCGGCACCGGCGCGCAGATGCAGCGTGGCACCGATGGTGGCGATCGCATCGCCGCGCTGGCGCGTGCCTTCCAGCTGCGCCGGGATAACCTTGGTGTTGTTGAAGACAAGCGCATCGCCGGGCTGCAACAGCGCGGGCAGATCGAGAACGCCGCGATCGTCCAGAACAGGCTCGCCTTGCGGACGCACCAGCAGCATGCGTGCCGCATCACGCGGCCGGGCGGGCCTCAGGGCGATACGCTCGGGCGGCAGATCGAAGTCGAAATCGTCAACACGCATGGGTTCGGGGTCCGGGACGTTATGTGCTTGCTTGCGGATGCTGTGTGACCGTCAGAGATCCCAGCTCCGGTTCTGAAACACCAGCCGGTGACCGTCGGGATCCTCAAATGTCATGCCCGCTTCAGCCCAATAGGGATTTTCCGGCGGCACAGGCTGATAGCCGCTTGCCTGCATCCGGTCAACGCTGCTGCGCCATTCGAGCCTGTCAGGCACATAAAGCACGAGCAGGCTCTCCTTGTCCGTGCAGCGCGGCACTGTCAGTCCGTCCCGGACGAAAAGCGCAAGGTGCCAGGGCGCATGCTCCGCACCGGCGATCAGGCCGCTGTAGCCCGCGTTGCCGGAAAACCGGGTCAGCACCGAAAGACCGGCCGCATCGCAGTAGAAATGCTCAAGGGCAGCAAGATTGCTTGCTGCCCTTGCAATTCTCAGCACCGGATAAGAAGACGGTGCCCCGGTCATATCAGGCGTCCGCCGCGACCTTCAGCGAAACGATGCTGTCCGGGTCACGGACCGGCTCGCCGCGCTTGATCTGGTCGATGTTTTCCATGCCGGAAATCACCTCGCCCCAGACGGTGTACTGGCCGTCGAGCCAGGGCGCGTCGGTGAAGCAGATGAAGAACTGGCTGTCGCCGGAGTTCGGGTCCATGGCGCGGGCCATGGAGCAGGTGCCGCGCTTGTGCTTCTCCTTGGAGAATTCAGCCTTCAGCTTCTTGCCCGAACCGCCGGTGCCGGTGCCATGCGGGCAGCCGGTCTGGGCCATGAAGCCCTCGATCACGCGGTGGAAGACGATGCCGTTGTAAAAGCCCTCGCGGACGAGTTCCTTGATGCGGGCCACATGGGTCGGCGCAAGGTCCGGACGCATTTCAATGACCACGGCTCCCTTGGTCGTTTCCATCAGGAGCGTGTTTTCGCTGTCCTTGTAGTCTGCCACTTGGATCTCCAGTTCGGATGCTTGTGTATGGACGGGTTTTAGCCTGCACAGCGCCGCGGTCAACCCGCGTCGGCGGCAACCGTCATCTTGATGATCTTGTCCGGGTTGGCGGGCGGCTCGCCCTTGGCAATCTTGTCGACGAATTCCATGCCCTCGACCACTTCGCCCCAGACCGTGTACTTGCCGTTCAGCCAGTCGCCATCGGCAAACATGATGAAGAACTGCGAATTGGCGCTGTCCGGCGAGGCGGCGCGGGCCATGCCGAGCGTGCCGCGCTTGAACGGCGCATTGGAGAACTCAGCCGCCAGATCAGCCTCTTCCGAGCCGCCCATGCCGGTGCCGGTGGGATCGCCCGTCTGGGCCATGAAGCCGTCGATGACGCGGTGGAAGACCTGACCATCATAGAAGCCTGCGCGGGTCAGCTTCTTGATTCGCTTCACATGTTCGGGCGCAAGGTCCGGACGCAGGCGGATGACGACGCGGCCATCCTTCAGGTCCAGATAGAGGGTGTTTTCCTTGTCGAGCGTCTGCGCCTGCGGCACCGCGGGGGCGAGGACGAGCGACATGATGACCGCAAGGCATGCAAAAATGCGTTTCACGCGATGCTCCTGATACAACAAATTGACTGAACGGCTGACAGATCAGCCCTTTTCCGCAGCCCGGGCCGCAAGCGGGCCTGCGACCGGTGCCGGGACAAAGGGAGTGATATCACCGCCCATGCGCGCGATCTGACGCACAAGCGTGGCGGTGATGTGACGTACGCCCGGTGAAGCGGGCAGAAAAACGGTATGAACATCAGGCACCATGGTGCCGTTCATGCCCGCCATCTGCATTTCATAATCGAAATCCGTGCCGTCGCGCAGGCCGCGAATGAGCATGCTGGCGCCCTCGGCCTTCGCCGTCTCAACCACCAGCCCGCTGAAGGAAAGCACGGACACCCGCTCCCCGCCCCTGCGCCGAGCTTGTCCGTCACGCAGGCGCGGATCAGATCTGCCCGTTCCTCAAAGGAGAACATCGGCGTCTTGCCGGGGTGGACACCAATGGCGACGATCACCTTGTCGGCAAGGCTGAGCGCCTGCACAAGCACGTCGAGATGGCCGTTGGTGATGGGATCGAAGGATCCAGCGTAAAGGGCGGTACGTGTCATGGCAAAGTGATAGCGCCCTTGGTGCAGACCGGCAAGCCATCGCGGCACCGGACCTGCGGCTTGCGCAAGGATGGGCGGATCTGAAACCCAGGCCCCGTTCACTCAACACAGTTTCAACGTGTTCACATAACATTGACAATTTGTTTAGTCGGCTTGGCTGGACAAGCTGCCCGAACCAGCCCATATCCCGCTCATCATGAACATTACATTCCTCTCCTCCCTGAGAGACGGGCTCTCCTCGCGCGTCTCAACACCTGTTGCATTCTGGCTGGCAGCGCTGGCCGGACTCGTTCTCCTCATGGGCGCGGGCATTGCCCGCCTCGACACGATCGCAGCCCCGCTGCCGCCTCAGGCCCTGACGCCCGGCAAGCCGGCGGTGAAGGACCCCTATGGTTGCGCCGAACTGAAGTTCCTGAAGGAAGAACCGGCTTGTTCCTACCGCGCCCGCGATGACCGGCCGCGCAATGGCGGCCCTGCGCTCTGATCTTCTGATCTGGCTCTCTCATCCTGGCCGCTGGCCGCCCTCCGGCATGACCAAAGGTAATTTTTGGCATGACCATGGCGGCCAGCGGCTCTTTTCGTGACATATTGTGATGCCTGTCACGGAACCAAAGCTGTTCTTCAGGTGTTATGCTCTCACAACCTGACCAAATGGCAGGAGAGAGCCAGATGACGACGCAGCACAGCTTTACACCGCATGTTTCCAACACCGCCAGCTTCAACATTGCCAAGTTGAGCTTCGCCGGAGTTGCCGGACTTTTGCGCTGGCTATCCTCGGCGTCTTCGCCTCCGTGGCGCTGGCCTTCGCCCAGTTCGAAACCAGCCAGACCGTTCAGGCCACCAAGGGCAACCGGGTCGAAGCAAGCCTTCCCTCTGCCTGTGATGGCCAGAGCTGGGGCAACTGGTCCGCCGCCTGCCTTGCCACCCTCAACGGCGAGCGCACGGTGCGCACCATCTCTACCAAGACCGTGGAACAGCGCCCCTCCGATGGTGTCTCCGTCCTCGTACGGATGCCCGTTGAAGGCTGATCCAACTCCCTGACCTCCTCCCTACCCCCAAACTTCCCCCGCGACTGAAGGCGGATGAGAGCAGCAGCCTCATCCGTCTTTTTTGTTTTGGGGATGGGAGGACGTACATTGTCTATTTCGGATAAGGAAATAGCCGACTTCCGCCGCGAAATCTTAAGAGGGGTCTTTCATTTCTCTGAAGAAGCCGCGCTTACGTCCACTCTCGGACTCCGTTTTCTCTAAGATTCAAATAGCAAAGAGGCACGGCTAGCATCTCGTAGCGGAGGCACTTCCCAAGGGCCTAGTCGAGCAGGTTTAGGTAGCGTACAGGTAACAAACGGAAGGTTGAGCGCCACCTTCGAAGGAGCGGCACCAGATCCATACCGCATTTTTGCTTCATTTTCCGTCCGATATACGATTTCTTCACGTGAAACCGTTCGCTCCGCTCCGCGTCGTGATGACCAAATATTTGCCGATTCTTGTAAAATTTGCTCGGGCGTATCAGATGAAACGAGAAGCACAGAGTGAGCAGCCTCCCACTGAAGATCATTAATTAAGAAAATCTGCTCATCATCGTTAACTTTAACCAAGCCGCTCTCGCTATACTCAACCTTATAGGCACCTCTATCGAAACCGAAGATTGCCAGCTGTGGCCCCAACGGCAAGAAAAGCTGCAGCCCCACATTAGCGTAACCGATGCAGCTAATATCCTGATCCTCATAGAGCCTATTGTGAAGAACCAACGGCGCATCAGAAGATATAAATCTTGTATTACTTTCGTTCTTAATAAGAACAATATCTAAATCCATTAAAAGTTTGTATGCAAATGCCGAATAGTAAATTACATCTGAAACGACGTTATTTCCCTTTATTCTTACATCTTTTATTTTAGATAAAATATCTAAATTTTCCTCTAGGTCGGCTTTGTGGCAGGCAATATCTTTGACGCGCTTCTCTACACTTCAATGATTTCTTCTTCTGACCTCACCGTCCTAGCATGCTGCATAGCAAGATAGAGAACCAAAAACTCATGATCGTAACTCCCAAGTAAAGGCAATCGATAATTCTTCACCGCATCGGAGAATATCTTCGACATACAACTCTCAAGTCTACCAAGGGCCTTCTCCAACGCAGGATTTTTCCCGTAGAAATAATCACGGGAGGCCTGACCGCCTA
Source organism: Pannonibacter phragmitetus (assembly GCF_050510895.1). GTDB lineage: Bacteria > Pseudomonadota > Alphaproteobacteria > Rhizobiales > Stappiaceae > Pannonibacter > Pannonibacter phragmitetus_B. Next base: position 1,862,070 of record NZ_JBNINT010000001.1, read on the forward strand.
TAGGGGCTTTGGGAATGAATTTTGCCTTTTCTAAAACGAAAACGCCTATTCGGTTGTCACCCGGATGCGCAAACAAACGCATGTACATCTGAGGAACATAGTGATGATTCTTGTTTGCAGGCATTTCAGTAAATTTTTGAACATGTACTTCAAAGACTGATCGATACTTAACATGCGAATGACGCGGATTCAATGCAGGAATGTAGTGATTTCGACCGGTAACATAACGCAGCAAGCGCCGTAACCATTTTAACTACCATTAAAAGACGAAGCACACATTGCTGCCGCAACTCGAGCGCAGGTCACAGGCGCCCCACTTATCAATCATTTGAACATGCTAACTCGAGCCTGCACCAGCCACTCTTCTAGCTCTCCCCTCAACCTGAACTTTTGGTTGAGCACCATGCATTTCTTTCACTTCCCTCCATCGTCTTCCCGGACGCAGCGGAGCGGAGATCCGGGACCGGTGAGCCACGGGCTATCTGCTTGGTCTTCAGACAGAACCAATCAACACCCCGGCTCTCCGATCCCGGATCGCGCAGGGCGCGTCCGGGAGGACGATGGAGAGGTGGAGACGTGGGTAAGAAAGCAAAAGAGCCGCCCACACGGGACGGCCCTCAGACTGCTGACAAACCTTCGGCCTCTCCATCGTCATCCTCGGCCTTGTGCCGAGGATCTATACAAATCAATGGCTTGCAGATGGCCGGAAAGACGCAAAGCAATATCCCGCCCCACTCTTTCGCAAAGTGACGAGGCTTGAGGTGCCCAGGCTTCTCCAAGCGGGGCCTGCCACAAGGCTTGAGGTGACGGCATCTCTCTGCCAGCGAGTAGACCCCGGCTCGCGCTGCGCTTGGCCGGGGTGACCCGGTGCCGGTTGCGGGGGTTCGTGCCCAGCAGCGGGGCTGGCCGTAAGAGCCGAAGAGAGGCCCGAGATGACCGCTGGGGCAAAGATAGAAGCACCGCCGCGCCACACACTGGGCGTCGTTCCGGACGCAGCGAAGCGGAGATCCGGGACCCACTCGCTTGCAGAGCGGCAAGGATGATACGCGGCGGGAAGACTTGCACAGGACCGTCTGTGCCGCAGGTTTCCGGACAGAGTGCGGCCAGTTCAGCCTGAAGGCGGTGGAAACCGCATCTGACCAGAAACATGCGACGCACACGCGGAACGACAACAAAGCAGGGGCTCGCCTCCTCCGTCATGGCCAGTTCGTTCCAGCCACCTGCAAGCCAATCAACTCTATAGATCCTCGGCACAAGGCCGAGGATAACGATGGAGAGGTGGTCATAAAAAGGGCCGCCCACACGGGACGGCCCTTGTCGTTTCTGCGTCGGAACACCGTCCGGCTTATTCTTCGCCGCCCGTGTCTTCACCGCCTGTGTCTTCACCAGCTTCCGGGCCAGCGCCCTCACCGGCAGCACCTTCAGCGGCGATGCCGTCCACGGCTTCTTCGCTGTCGTCTTCCTCGCTGACGCGTTCCACGGCGACGACTTTTTCGTCCTCGGCCGTGTTGAAGACGATGACGCCCTGGGTGGCGCGGCCGGCGACGCGGATGCCGTCCACCGGGCAGCGGATCAGCTGGCCGCCGTCGGTCACCAGCATGATCTGGTCGCGGTCCTCCACGGGGAAGGAGGCAATCAGCGGGCCGTTGCGCTTGTTTACCGCCATGGCCGTGATGCCCTTGCCGCCGCGTCCGGTGACCCGGTACTCGAAGGACGAGGTGCGCTTGCCGTAGCCGTTTTCGGAGACGGTGAGGATCACCTGTTCCGCCGCGCTCATTTCGGCGTAGCGCTCCTGCGGCAGCTCACCGGCTGCGGCTTCCTCGCCGTCCTCGGCTACAGCTTCGCTGCCCGCATCATCGGCTTCACCGCGCATCAGGCGGCGGAGCTTCAGATAGGCGGCACGCTCTTCCGAGGTGGCGTTGAAGTGGCGCAGGATCGTCATGGAGATCAGACGGTCATCGTCGGCCAGATTGATGCCGCGCACGCCAACCGAGTTGCGGCCCGCAAAGACGCGCACATCGGAGGCGGGGAAGCGGATGCACTGGCCTGCTGCTGTTGTCAGCATCACATCGTCATGCTCGGTGCAGGTGAAGACGCCGACAATGCCGTCGCCCTCTTCCAGCTTCATGGCGATCTTGCCGGAGCGGTTGATCTGGGTGAAGTCGGACAGCTTGTTCCGGCGCACGGTGCCACGCGTCGTGGCGAACATCACGTCCAGATCGCCCCAGGTGTCCTCGTTCTCCGGCAGCGGCATGATCGAGGAGATCTGCTCGCCCGGCTCCAGCGGCAGCATGTTGATCAGTGCCTTGCCACGCGACGTAGGTCCGCCCAGCGGCAGGCGCCAGACCTTCATCTTGTAGACGATGCCGCGTGAGGAGAAGAACAGCACCGGCGTGTGGGTGTTGGCCACAAACAGGCGGGTGACGAAATCCTCGTCCTTCGTCGCCATGCCCGAACGGCCCTTACCGCCACGGCGCTGGGCGCGGTAGGTCGCCAGCGGCACGCGCTTGATGTAACCGCTGTGGCTGACGGTGACCACCATGTCCTCGCGCTGGATGAGGTCTTCGTCCTCCAGATCCGCGCCGCCTTCCACCAGCTCCGTCTTGCGGGGCGTGGCGAAGTCGTTACGGATGGCCAGCATCTCCTCGCGGATGATCTGCTGCACGCGGGCGCGCGAGCGCAGGATGTCCAGATAGTCGGAAATCTCGTCGCCGAGCTTGTTCAGCTCATCGCCGATCTCATCGCGGCCAAGGGCGGTCAGGCGCTGCAGGCGCAGGTCGAGGATGGCGCGGGCCTGTTCTTCGGAGAGACGGTAGCTGCCATCAGCATTGACGGTGTGGCGCGGGTCGTCGATGAGGCGGACCAGCGGCTCCATGTCCTTGGCCGGCCAGTCACGGCCCATCAACAGGGCGCGGGCGGTGGCCGGGTCCGGCGCGGTGCGGATGAGGTGGATCACTTCATCAATGTTGGCAACGGCGATGGCAAGGCCCACCAGCACATGGGCGCGGTCACGCGCCTTGGCCAGCAGGAAGCGGGTGCGCCGCCCGATGACTTCCTCGCGGAAGGCGACGAAGGCCTTCAGCATGTCCATCAGCGTCATCTGCTCGGGACGGCCGCCGTTCAGCGCCACCATGTTGCAGCCGAAGCTCTGTTGCAGCGAGGAGAAACGGTAGAGCTGGTTGAGGATCACGTCGGCGACGGCATCCTTCTTCAGCTCGATCACCACGCGCATGCCCAGACGGTCGCTTTCGTCGCGGATGTCGGAGATGCCTTCGATGCGCTTTTCACGCACCAGCTCGGCGATCTTCTCGATCATCGTGGACTTGTTGACCTGATAGGGGATCTCGGTGACGATCAGCGCCTCGCGCCCGGCGCGCAGCTGCTCCACCTCGACCTTGCCGCGCATGACCAGCGAGCCGCGGCCCGTCTCATAGGCCGAGCGGATGCCGGAGCGGCCAAGGATCGTGCCGCCGGTCGGGAAGTCCGGACCGGGGATGATCTCCATCAGCTCGCCGAGGCTGATCCCCGGATTTTCCATCACGGCAATGGCGCCATCAATCACTTCGCCGAGGTTATGCGGCGGAATGTTGGTGGCCATGCCGACGGCGATGCCGCCTGCGCCATTGACGAGCAGATTCGGGAACTTCGCCGGAAGGACGACAGGCTCGGTCTCGGAGTTGTCGTAGTTCTCCTGGAAATCGACCGTATCCTTGTCAATGTCGTCCAGAAGCGTGTGGGCAACCTTTTCCAGACGGCACTCGGTGTAGCGCATGGCCGCAGCCGGATCGCCATCCACCGAACCGAAATTGCCCTGCCCGTCGATGAGCGGCAAGCGCAGGGAGAAGCTCTGCGCCATGCGCACGAGGGCGTCATAGATCGCGCTGTCACCATGCGGGTGATATTTACCCATCACATCACCGACCACACGGGCCGACTTGCGATAGGGCTTGTTCCATTCGTAGCCGTTCTCGTGCATCGAATAGAGGATGCGCCGGTGAACAGGCTTGAGCCCGTCTCTCACGTCCGGAAGCGCGCGGCTGACAATCACGCTCATGGCGTAATCGAGATAGCTGCGCTTCATCTCATCCGTGATTGAGACGGGGCGAATGTCGGACGGCAGGGATGCGCCCGGCGTACTTGAATCCTGATCGGCCAAGGAGTGACTCGCCTTCTCTCTTTATGCTGCGCCGTTTATAGCCGATTCCGCCCTGCCCTCCAAATCGCCCCGCCCCGGCGGCGTCATATATTCATTATTTCTATCAATGACTTACAGGAACAATTCACAGCCCCGCGAAAAGAATGCGGCAGCATGCGGGCAAAATGGCCCGGTGCGCTGCTATAAAGAAGCATAAGGTCGCCGGAATCCTTGGGGGGAATGGTCTTGATCGAGTTCATCCTGAACGCATTTGCCACGCTCTTCGTCACCATTGATCCGGTGGGTCTGGCACCCATGTTCCTGGCGCTCACCGCGGGCGTATCAGCGGCAGACAGGCGCCGTGTGGCGGTGCGGGCAACGCTGACGGCGGGGGCCATCCTCTTCGTCTTTTTCTTCAGCGGCCAGACGGTGCTAAACCTTCTGGGCATCTCCGTTCCAGCCTTCCGGGTTGCGGGCGGCCTGCTGCTGTTTGCCATCGCCTTTGAAATGGTGTTTGACCACCGCAACAAGCGCAAGTCGGAGACGGCCGAGAAAGCCGTGGTGCACAGCCGGCAGGATCTGCAGGCCCTTGCCGTCTTTCCGCTGTCCATCCCGCTCATAGCAGGTCCTGCGGCCATTTCCGCCGTCATCCTGCTGTCGAGCCAGGCACCGGATACCGCCACCTACGCCGGGGTCGGCGGCGTCATCCTCAGCATCCTCGCCTGCTGCATGGGCGCATTCCTGCTGGCAGACAAGATCGAGCGGCTGATGGGCGACACAGTGCAGATGGTCGTCACCCGGCTTCTGGGCGTGCTTTTGGCGGCCCTTTCCATTCAGTTCGTCGCCGACGGCATTATCGCCTTCACCAAAGGCGCAATGGCGCCGTAAGGAAGAGGACGGCCTGAAAAGATAAGGCCTCATCTCAGGCCGTCTCCCTCACGCCCGGCCATCCTCCCGCAGCACCACATAGATCGCCGGGATCACCAGCACAGTGAGCAGCGTCGAAGACGCAAGGCCGAACAGCAGCGAAATCGCCAGCCCCTGAAAGATCGGATCAGTGAGGATCACCGCCGCGCCGATCATCGCCGCCACAGCCGTCAGCAGGATCGGCTTGAAGCGGATGGACCCGGCTTCCAGCAGAACCTCACGCAGGGACCGCTCCGGCTTGCGGGCATGGCGGATGAAGTCCACCAGCAGGATCGAGTTGCGCACGATGATGCCCGCGAGCGCGATGAAACCGATCATCGAGGTGGCGGAGAACGGTGCGCCAAAGATCCAGTGCCCGATCAGGATGCCGATGAGTGTCAGTGGCACCGGCGTCAGGATCACCAGCGGCACGGTGAAGGAACGGAACTGCCCGACCACCAGCACGTAGATGCCGAGCAGCGCCACGGCAAAGGCCGCGCCCATGTCGCGGAAGGTGATGAAGGTCACCTCCCACTCCCCATCCCACAGAAGCACGGTCTGGTCATCGCTGACGGGCTGGCCGTGATAGCTGATGCGAGGCCTTGGCAGGTAATCCCAGCTTGCGGCCTCGATGCCATCCGCCACCGCCAGCATGCCGTAGATGGGCGCCTCGAAGTCTCCGGCAAGCTCTGCCGTCACCAGCTCTGCCGGGCGGCCATTGTGGCGGTAGATAAGATGGGACGCCGGTTCGCGGGTCAGGCGCACCACGTCGCCCAGTTCAACGACCCCACGGCTCCCCGGCATGGCATTGGCCGCTACGGGCGTCGAAAGAAGCCGCTGTCCGAGGCTCCGGTCTGCCTTTGGCAGCGCCAGCACAATGGCCAGTGGCGCCCGCCCCTCGCCCCGGTGCGAATAGCCCGCAGGCGTGACACCGAGAAGCGTGCTGATGGTCTGGTAAACGTCTGCCTCCGAGACGCCGTGAAATTCCAGATTCTCGCTATCGATCTCGATGCGGATACGCTCGGCAGGAAGCCCCTGGCTGAGATCGATATCGACGATATAGGGCACGGCCTTGAAGATATCCGCCACCCTTGCGCGACGGCGCGGCGGGTTGACGGGTCCGGGCCATAGATTTCCGCCTGCAGCGTCGCCATCACCGGTGGTCCGGGCGGCACTTCCACCACCTTCACCGAAGAACCTTGCGGCAGCTCAAGCCCCGCCAGACGCTGGCGGATTTCAAGTGCAATCGCATGGCTTTCCCGGGACCTCTCCCCTTTGGCAGAAGGTTAACCTGCAGGTCGCCGAGTTCCGGCCCGCTGCGCAGGAAGTAATGCCGCACAAGGCCGTTGAAGTTGAAAGGCGCAGCCGTTCCTGCGTGGGCCTGAATGGACTGGATCTCAGGAACGCCTTCCAGCAGGCGCACAGCCTCGCCCAGCTGCCGCGCGGTTGTTTCCAGTGCCGTGCCCTCCGGCATGTCCAGCACCACCTGCACCTCGGACTTGTTGTCGAAGGGCAGCAGCTTCACCGTGACATGCCGGGTGTAAATCAGCACCATGCTGGCAAGCGTCGCAATGCCGACAAGCAGCAGGAAGGCAAGCGCCCGGCCCCTCGTCTTGAGCAAAGGCCGCGCAACGGCACGGAACAGCCGCCCAAGCTTGCCCCCGTCCGCCGCCTCGTGGTGACCTTCGCCCGCCTTGCGCCCGGCGATCTTCAGCATGGCCCAGGGCGTCAGAACAACGGCAACAAAGAAGGAGAAGAGCATCGCGGCCGAAGCCACCGCCGGGATCGGGCTCATATAGGGGCCCATCATGCCGGAGACGAACATCATCGGCAGCAGGGCGGCCACCACCGTCAGCGTGGCGATGATTGTGGGATTGCCAACCTCAGCCACGGCGGCAATGGCAGCTGTGGCCCGGCTGCGGCCATCATTCATGGCCCAGTGGCGGGCGATGTTCTCAATCACCACAATGGCGTCATCCACCAGAATACCAATGGCGAAAATCAGCGCAAACAAGCTCACCCGGTTGATGGTGTAGCCCATCATCTGCGCGGCAAAGAGCGTCAGCAGGATCGTCACGGGAATGACAATGGCCACCACCAGACCTGCCTGCCAGCCAATAGCCAGCACCACCAGAATGACGATGGACACGGTGGCAAGCGCCAGGTGGAACAGCAGTTCATTGGCCTTTTCGTTGGCCGTTTCACCATAATCGCGAGTGATGTGGACAGAGACGCCCTCCGGGATCAGCGAGCCTTCAAGGCTCTCCAGATGGCTGCGGACCTCTTCCGCGATCAGCACCGCATTGGCTCCGGCGCGCTTGCCAACGGCAATGGACACGGCTGGCACCGGCGTCAGGCTGCCAGAAGACGCGTCACGGCCATAGTGCCAGACCTGACGGTCCTCTGTGCCCGCGCCGACCGTAATGGTGGCAACGTCCTTGACATAAACCGGGCGCCCATCGCGGCTGGTGATCAAGAGATTACCGATGGCCGGAATGGTGCCGAGCGTCTGCCCCGCAACGGCCTGAAGCGCCTCACCGTCCTGCCGAACGGTACCGGCAAGGAAGGAGCGGTTGGCGCTGGTGATCTTGCCCAGAAGCTGGTCCAGCGTCACATTGAGCCGCGCCAGGTGTTCCGGGTCCGGCTCCACCCGGATCTCGTCCGGTCCGGTCCCGACAAGGTAGGTGAGCCCCACGTCATCCAGCCGTGCCAGCGACGTGCGCACTTCCTGAGCCAGGCCGTAGAGCGCTGACGGGCTCCAGTTTTCTGCCGAGGCTGCATCCGGGGCGAGCGTTGCCACCACGATGGCCACATCATCCACCCCGCGCCCGACGACAAGCGGCTCGGGAATGCCCGAAGGAATGCGGTCCATGTTGGCGCGGATTTTCTCATGCACCCGCAGGATGGCGCTGTCGGAGGGGGTGCCGGTCAGAAAACGGGCCGTGACCATGACCCGGTCGTCCTGGGTCTGGCTGTAGACGTGCTCCACGCCATTGATGGCCTTGACGATGGTCTCCAGCGGCTCAGTGACCAGCTTGACCGCATCCGGTGCCTTGAGACCATCGGCGCTGACCAGAATATCCACCATGGGCACGGAAATCTGCGGCTCTTCCTCACGCGGCAGCGTTGCCAGCGAGATGAGCCCGACAATCAGCGAGGCAAACAGCAGCAGCGGCGTCAGCGGCGAGGCGATGAAAGCGGCGGTCAGGTGGCCCGACAGGCCAAGGCCCGCCTTGGGCGGCATGCCGTTGGGAGTCTGGGTCATGGCAGCACGACCACATCACCGGCGGCAAGCCCGCTCAGGATTTCCACCAGAGGGCCATCCTGCGTGTCAAACACCTGTCCGCGCTGCACGGTGATGCCCGCTGCGCTGCCGTCCTTGCGGCGCAGCTGCACATAATCAAGCCCGTAGCGGGTTGTGAGCGCGGCCTCAGGCACGGCCAGAACAGTTCGAGTGCCAGTGGCGATCTCGACCGGAATCCGCTCGCCAACGAAGAAATCTCCCATGTCCGGTGCCGTGGCATCAGCAATCACACGCCCGCCGCGCAACTGCGGATAGACCAGCGTGATCTCGCCACTACGCCGGGCGGCACCGGCCTCTTGCGGCAGGCGCAGGGTGTCCCCGGCCTTCATCAGCCCCGCGTGGCGCTCGGGCAGCTCCAGCCGCAGGATGAATTCCTCGCGCGCGATTTCGGCAATCGTTTCACCCGGCATCACCAGAGCCCCAAGTGCGACCGGCACGGACAGGACCCGGCCGCTGGCCGCAGCCAGGATCTCGCCTTCCCGCTCTTGCTGGTCCAGCACATCTCGCTCTGCCTCAGCGGCCTTCAGGCTGTTGCGCGCCACCTCAAGCTGCGTTTCGAGCTGATCGACACGCGCCTGCGAGATGGTGCCCCGGGCGAGCAGTTGCCGCGCCCGGCCGGCATCCGTTTCCAGATTGACCGCTTCCGACCGCGCCGCCGCAATCTGGGCGCTGAGCGCCTGACGGCGCAATGCCAGCTTTTCATCGACGATGCGGCCGATCTTCTGCCCTGACTGCAGCGCATCGCCCTCTTTCACCGCAAGCTCCGTCACCGTGCCTTGCGTACGGGCCCGCACCGGCACGCGGACGGCCGGTTCTACGGTTGCATAGACCGCCTTCCAGTCGGTTACCTCCAGCGGCTGGAGCGCTAGATCAGCCGCCATCACCCCAGCGGGCAGCAGCAAGGCGGCAATGAAAGCCGCCGTGCAGATCAGGCGTTGACGATCACGAAGGCCGTGCCGTGGCGCGGAGGGAACGGGGCGAAACAGTGCGGGCATTGGGAATTCCATATTTTCATTATCATGAAAATATATGGATAAGCTTCAGCCCTGCCAATGTGTAGTTCCCGGTATGCCTGTACCAGAGCGAACCTGTCTCAGAGAGCAAAGTCTGCGTTGTCTCAGTGCTCGAAAAGCACGAAGGCATATGTCAGCTCAGGATCAACGCCCTCGATCCTTCCCGCCCAGGCATCGCGCTTGGTTTCGATGAAGGCTTTGGAATAGGTCATGCCATCGCGCAACAGATGCTCGTGAAAACGGATCATGAAGCGGGACGTCGCCTCGTCCGGCACACTGTCGATGGTCAGAAGCGTGCGGCGTGCGCCGGCGACGGCCAGAGCCAGCGGAAGCCCCCGCACAGTGGCGGTAACGCCCGGGTCTCCCAAAGCCGTTTCGCAGGCGGCGATGGTGACAAGCTCCGCCCGGCTCAGATCCCAGCCGATCAGATCACGGGCATAGACGATATTGTCACTGCTCTCGTCTCCGCCTTTGTCGGGACCGGAAGCGGACAAGTCGAAGCCTGTATTCACCAGCCTCACGCTGCCCTCCGTGTCTTCCAGATAGAAGCCATGGGTTGCCAGGTGAATGACCGAGGCTTTTGCGGCATCGGACTGCACGGCCTCTTCGGTCGCATCGTTTCCTGTCAGCACGGTGGGCTTGAAGCCACCTTCACGCGCCAAACCGGCGATTGCCTCCACCTCACGCTCTGTTGCTGGCAATGCCCTCAAGCCACTATCCGGCCCATAGTTCAACCCGCCAGCCAACAGCATTGCAGCTCCGGCTTCCGGCCTGCTGTGATTGTTGCGGTAGGTATAAGCCTCCCGGCTGGTGACAAGATGCACATCCACCAGTTCGCCCAGCCGTTTGCCGTCCCCCCGCGCAACTCGGCGAGGGCCCATTGGTAAAGCGAGTCATCAGGAATGATATAGAGCGCGCTGGCGCCATCTGCTGCAGCCGCGAGAACCTTGGCCAGCCGCGTCTCAATAGCCTTCATGACAAAGCCTGCCGGCGCCGCGCCCTCCTTCATGCGGATGGTACCGATCAACTCCACCTGTACCGGCTTCCCATGACGGGAAATCACGGCACGGATCTCGAAGGCATCCGGTGAGCCATTCCGCTCCACCGGCCACTTCCGCGTCACGGCAAGATCGGCGATCACGTCGCCTTCCTCAGGCTCGCTCACAGGTTCCGGCACTGTAACCGGCCCTTCAAACCAAGGCGTTATCTCGGCAAGGCCACGCGCCCTACGCGCTTCATTCAGCGCCTTGCGGGCCTCCTCCATTTCCCGCCGCTGCGGGTCGAACTCATCCGAATAGAGCGCCCCCGTCACCAGCTCGCGGAAACGGCCGAACTTGCGGAAATAGGTGAGGATCAAATCGCGGTAGGCCGGGTCATCCGTTGTCTCGGCTTCCTTGCGCAGATCGAGCTCGGTCTGGCGCGTCAGGGTCTTCCAGCTGCCCAGAGAGGCTGCGTAATAGTGGGCTGCATCTTCATTCTCCCGCGCAAAATCGGCAAAGGCAGCCAGCATGTCATCGGCAAGGATGCGTGCAGAGCGTGCAGCACTCAGACTGCCCGCCGCAGTCACATTCGCCCGCATCCAGCCGGACATGACCGAGTCCAGATGCCGGAACCCTTCAGCAGCGTCGGCAGGCTTCAACCTTGTCAGGAGGCGCAGTCTGGCAAGCTCCACCTCGAAGCTGATTGGATGAGCCTCGGTGAACCTCTTGTTCGCAGCCTCCCGCGCCAGTTGCCTGTAGCTCAGTGCCAGATCATCGTAGCCACGGCTCTCGGCTTCGCCAGCATACAGATCCAGATAGGCCAGGCGCTGTTCTATGCCTTCGGTGAGCGTGGCCAGCCTTGCACTGTCGTGAAGGGCGCTGCGGCTGAGGCTTCGCGTCCCCTTCCGGTAGGCCACATAGTCCCGCCAGGCGGTAATCATCTTGATGTAGCGGGGCGTGTAGTCCAGATCCCTGGCAATGGCCTCCATGGCCTTCAACGTCCGGTCCGCATCATCCCAGCGTTCCAGGTCCAGCTGATCATGAGCCATGTTGAGCGTGGAAGCCAGCGTGACCGGATGCCCGTTGCCAAACCGGTCGAAGCGTTTCAGATAGACGAAATGATCCTTGATCAGCGCGTCGGACGGCAGCTTCAATGAGCGCAGCACCGCCGCATGGTTGTTCATGACGCGCCACACGTCCGGATCATCCCGGCCGAACAGGCGCAGCATCTCCGCCTCCATGTAGCTGTAGGCCGCTTCCGCCCCGGCCAGCTGACCGGCGGCATGCATGGTCTGGGCGAGGCCGTCATAGGCGTTGAAGCCTTCCTTGCTGTCCCGGCCGAAGATAAGGAAAAGATCATTCATCGCGGGCAGATGCAGCCGCAGTGCCTCATCGAACTTGCGCGTGTCCCGCAGGAAGACCGCATAGTTGAACATCATGAACGCCCTGCCGGGGCTCGTGGAGGTCTGGAACAGCGGCGAGGTCATGCCGCGCTCGTAGATCTCCGCCCCCTGTTCAGCATCTGCATGGAGGCGGAAGGCTTCTCCGGCTTCGGAAATGGTGTTGAAGAAATGCCCGTCATCACCGGATGCTTCCAGCGTATCCAGCGCCGCCATCACGGCCTTGAAGGCATCATCGTCCCGGTCTGCCGAAAGCAGCGAATAGGCCTTGTTGACGATAGCCCGGCGGTAGCGGTTTGATGCCTGCCCCTCCTCTGCCTCTGCCGTCCTGACCATCTGCTGCAAAAGCGCGTCCTGCTGATCCTTCTTGCCGGCATTGCCTGCGGCCACGGAAAAATCGAACAGGAATGAATCGAGCTGCGGCCCCTTGAGCCGCTCCAACAAGGGCGCCGCTACAACGGCAATGACCTTGTATGTCTCCGGCCAGCCACCGGCAGTGGCCGTCTTGTCGGCAAGTTCGGTAACGAGAGCGGCAGCGCGTTCAGGGTCCTTTTCGGCAAGATCCTCCGTCAGGACCTTTCGCAGATCATCCCGCTCCTTGGCCACTGGGCCGATGTAGCGGTGAATGTCTTCGGGAAGTGAAAGATCATCCTGAGCGTGAGCCTGAGCCTGTGCCAAAGCTGGCTGAGCAGCAGCGAAACAGCCAAGGCTTACAGCAAGTGCCAGAACGGCGCTGCCGGTCTTCAGGCTTCTGATCCACTGCCTTGCCGCTCTCCCGCCGGAGGACTGATTGTGTAAGGCGGATGAGAACTGCGGCATGCGTGACATCTCCCGGACTTGCGCGCTACGGTGTGACCGCAGTTTTAGACGAGGACTAACGCCCCCGTCAAAATTCGCAAGCGCGGAGATAGTTCCATCGGGCCCTTACAACTGCGCCTCAGCCAAGCGCAGCAATCTTTTCGCGGAACTGAGCCGTGCCCTGCTCAATCCGGTCGAGGATCACATCCAGCGCCCAGAACTTGTCGAAGATATCATAGGTGATGGTGCGGCAATGGTCGTGCCGGAAGGTGCCCAGGCGCTGATGGTAGACCTTGGCGAGCTTCGGATAGCCCATGGGCTCGCACATGGCGGCAAGGGCAAGAAACACCGCCAGTTCTTCGGCCAGTTGCGGGTGAGACGTGCCATGATCCTCCAGCCAGCGGTAGAGATCCGGGTGCACGTTGTTCATGACACCGCAGAAACCCTTGGAGCCGGCCTGCATAGCCGGATAGGCAATGGCCGCATTGGCATTGCTGATGGCAAGCGGCGTGCCCTTGGTCAGCGCCACGCGGCGCTTGACCACGTCCAGATTGCAGGAAACATCCTTCAGCATCAGGAAGCGGCCTGTGTCTGCGCAGAACTTGATCTCGTCGTCCGTCAGCAGGCGGCGGTACGGCGCCGGGCATTCATAGAGGCCAAGCGGCACGTCCTTCGGCAGAGCCGCCAGCAGATCTTCGAGGCGGGCGCGGAACACATCCGTTCCCTCGTCCTTCTGCGCAAAGCGGTTGGTCACAAACACCAGCCCGTCAACGCCAGTGGCGGCAATGGCGGTCATTTCCGCCTTCTGGTCTTCAACGCTGTCCGAAATATGGCCGGAAGCAACGACCGGCACACGGCCTTTCACCTTTTCCATGGTGAACCGGGCAAGGTCCACCCGCTCTTCAAGGCTCAAGAACTGCATTTCGGAAGACTGGCAGACAGCAAACAGCGCTTCGCTGCCATGAGCCAGATACCACTCGATCAGGGCCTCGTAGCCCTCCCAGTCGATCCGGTTGTCCGGAGTGAACGGGGTCAGGACGACAGGCACAATTCCGCCGATAGGAGAGAACACGTCAGGTTCCTTTCCGCATTAAGAACAGGTGAGGTCAGCCGGCGTAGCCGAACATCCGGGGCAGCCAGAGGACCAGATCAGGGAAGAGAATGAACGCCAGCAGCGCCAGAAGCAGAGCACCGAGGAACGGCCAGATCTCGCGGATCATGTCCCTGAGGGCGATGCCAGTGACGGCGTTGATGACGAAAAGCACGATGCCATAGGGTGGCGTGATCAGACCAATCATGCAGTTGACGATGGCAACGACACCGAAATGCACCAGGTCGATGCCGAGTTCACGGCAGGCCGGCAGGAACAGCGGGATGATGACGAGGATCAGCGTCGAGGCGTCCAGCAGGCAGCCGAGCAGCAGCAGCAGCACGTTGATCATCAGCATGAACATCAGCGGCGAGATATCGAGCGACCCGGCAAAGGCCTGCATATGCGCCGGAATGTTCTCTGAAGCGACGATATAGTTGAAGATCAGCGCGCCGCCGATGACAACGCCGACCGAGGCCGACTGGCTGGCGCTGACGCGCATGATGTCCCAGAAGGCGCGGAAGGACAGAGCCCGGTAGAACACGACCGACAGCAACAAGGCATAGAGCGCAGCCAAAGCGGCGGCTTCGGTCGGCGTGGTCATGCCGCCGTAGATCCCGACCAGCAGGATCACCGGCATCATCAGTGCCGGGAAGGCATTGAGCGTCAGGCGCGGGATGTCGCGGGCCGGGACCGGCTCCTCCAGCTTGAAATTGCGAATGCGGGCGATACGGGCGTTCATAACCATGAGCACGAGGCCCATGATCACGCCCGGCATGACGCCGCCAAGGAACAGGTAGCCAATCGACTGGTCCGACACGAGCGCATAGAGCACCATCGGGATCGACGGAGGAATGATGGGGCCGATGGTCGAAGAGGCGGCCGTGATGGCTGCGGCATAACCGGCGGTATAGCGCCCGCCCTCGCGCATCATGTTGATGATCAGCTTGCCGATTCCGGCAGCATCGGCCACCGCCGAGCCGGACATGCCGGCGAAGATGAGGCTTGCAACCACATTCACATGGCCCAGCCCGCCCCGGAAACGCCCGACCATGGCCACGACGAACCCAAGCAGCCGCTCGGAGACGGTTCCAGCATTCATTATATTAGCTGCAACGATGAACAGCGGCACGGCGAGAATGACGTAGCTGTCATAGATGCCCTGAATGAGCTGCTCTGCCGGCAGCGCCAGATCCTGTCCGCGCATCGCCACATAGACGATTGAGGACACGATCATGGACAGGGCAATGGGAGCCCCGAGGGCGGCCAGCGCAAGCAGCACACCCAGGCAGACGATGAATGCAAGGGTCACAGCCGCCCTCCCCCATTGGCCAGGATCTCAGCCGAATTGTCCGTATCGTCTTCGCCAGGCGCTTGCCCGCGCACGATGAGGGTCGCGCGCCAGATGTAGCGGCCGATGATGGCCACGGCAAAGAGCGCGTAGATGCCGAAGACGTAGTCCAGGCGCCATTTCAGGATGGCGCTCTTCTTGATCTTGTAGAACGTGATGTAGTCCCAGGTGGCTGGCAAAGCCGCAGCGAAACCGGCAACGATCACCAGCGCGGCCACCAGAGCCATCACGCGGCGCGTGCGGCGGCTTGCCGCCTGATAGAAGAGGTCAAAGCGGACATGGGAGGTTTCCGGGAGGCAGAAGGCCGCCCCCAGAGCACCACCCAAAGCCACAGGGTCATGCTGAATTCCACCGTCCAGCCTATCTCCAACCCCGGATAGAACCGGAGAAAGACATAGCGGGCGAGCACCTGAAAGATGAAGGTGGCGAACATGGCAGCGAGAAAACCCGCCGCCACATGGTCCGCCCCGGCCTGCAAGCGGCGGGCGATGTTTCGCATGACCTGGATCTCCGGAACTCAGAGAGCGTTGATCTTGTCGACCATGCCTTCCGGCCAGGACTTGGAGAAGTCCGACTCCAGATACTGCTTCTGCACATGGGTGCGGAACGCTTCGATATCCGGTGTGTAGACCTTCAGGCCCTGATCCTTGAAGAACTGCTCCAGCTCGGACTCAAGTGCCAGCTGCTTCTGGCGCCCGCTTTCGGCAGCATCGTCGGCAGCCTTCTGCACGGCAGCCTGCTGCTCCGGAGTCAGGCTGTCCCAGACCTTCTTCGAGAAGGCGATGTAGTTGAGATCAACCAGATGCGAGGTCAGAACGATCTGCTTCGTGACTTCATAGAACTTCACGTCGCGGTTGGTCGGCAGCGGATTGTCCTGACCATCGATCGCACCCGTCTGCAGGCCGGTATAGACCTCGGTGAAGGCCATCGGAACGGGGCTCGCGCCAAGCGCCTTGCCGAGGAACTGCCAGGCATCGGAGCCCGGCATGCGCAGCTTGACGCCGGCCAGATCCGCAGGGGTCTTCACTTCCTTGTCCGTGCGCAGGTTCAACTGGCGCCGGCCAAGGTACATGACCGCCAGCAGCTTCACGCCCAGCTCATCCTCAACCTTCTGCTTCAGCGGCTGCATGAACTCAGCAGCAAACACCTTCTTCTGGTGCTCGGCGTCCTTGTGCAGGTAGCCAGCGGTGAAGATAGAGAATTCCGGGAAAATCGCTGCCAGCTCCTGGGCCGAAGTGATGGCCATTTCAAGATTACCGCGGGCAATGGCCTCCAGCTCGGTGCCCTGCTTGAACAGCGAGGCATTATAATGCGGCTGATACTCTGCAAACTCTGCAATCGCCGGAGCAAAGACGGAGGAAAGCGCAACGGTTCGGCTGTCGGTCTCGGTCGCAGGCGTCGACATGCGCAGGGTGATCTTGTCAGCGGCAAGTGCCGGAATCGTGCACAGAACGGCTGCACCGGCAGAGACGGCAGCAACGGTGCTCAGAAACTTGCGGCGGGTCAGGCTCAGATCCATCATATCCTCCCAGATCGGTCTTGTTCAGGCCCCGGTCTTGCTCCTCCAAGCCAGGTAGCCGCCCGTTGCCAGACCAGCGTGAAATTCACGCCACTGGAAAACGGAATGACAGTGTCGTAACATGTCAGCATGCGGTTAGCAATCTGGGTAAAGCAGGAATGAACATGCAAACGATGCCCCGGAAAAAGACCGGACGCCGGAGGCAGAAAGTGTGGCGGCAAAACCGGTCTCCTTGCGCCAGGCTGCCTATGAGGGAATTGAGGAGTTGCTGAATTCTGGCCGCCTGCGGCCCGGTCAGCTCATCAGTCAGCGTGAACTCATGGACATGACCGGCGCAACCCTGGGCGCCGTGCGTGAAGCAATCCCGCGCTTCGAGGCAGAAGGCCTGCTTGTCACCGTTCCCAAGCGCGGCCTGATGGTGCCGGGGCTCGACATTCACTTCGTTCGCGACGCCTATCAGATGCGCCGCCTGCTCGAAGTTGCAGCGCTGCCTGAAATCGCCGCCAAGCTTGACCCTGCCTTGCTGAAAAGCTGGATTGCCAGCCATCAGGAAGGCCAGGAGCAATTGTTGACCGCTGATCCGTCAGGCCATGACGAAGCCGCGCATATGATCCAGCACCTCGACTGGCAGATGCATGAGGGGCTGATTGCGGCGCTGGGCAATGCAGTTATGAGCAATGTCTACCGCGTCAATGCCATCAAGGTGCGGATGGCGGTGCAATCACAGATCAAGGTCACCCCGGCCAATGCAGTGCGCGTCATCCGCGAGCATCTGGCCTTTCTGGAGCCCATGGCGGAGCGGCGTTACCCAGAGGCGCAGCAGGCATTGGCCCACCACATCACCAATTCCATGCGCATCGCGCTGGGCGAGACGATCACAGGTGGCCCATAACCCACTCGTCAAACCACATGTCAGGCACTGACCTGCTCCAGCGTGCGCATGGCAAATTCTCCGCGCAGTTCGCCATAAACGGCTGCCTGCACCTGAATGTGGGATCGCATAAGCCGCTCGGCCGCAGCCGTATCGCCAGATTCCAGAGCGTCAAGGATGTCCCGGTGCTCCTGCATGGAGGCGCGCAACCGGTCTGCGGCAGCAAGCTGGGCCTGCCGGAAAGGCCTGAGGCGGCGCTGCATGGCGCGCGTTTCCTCCGCCAGAAAACTGTTGCCGGAAGCATCGTAGATCAGGCCATGGAAGATGGCGTTCTCGTCGTAGTAGCGGCGGAAGTCTCCGGCGGCAAAGGCCCTCTCGCATCCATCCGCCGCACGCCGCAGCAGCATCAGCTGGGCCGCCGTAACACGGGCTGCAGCGAGACGGGCGCACCAGGCCTCAAGCTCGGCCATCACCTCGAACATTTCGACCAGCCGCACAAAATCGGGCTGGCGGACGAAGGCCCCACGGTTGTGGATAAGCTCGACCAGACCGGCGGCGGACAGCAGCCGCAAGGCCTCACGCAGCGGCGTGCGCGACACGCCAAACTCACGGGCCAGCGACACCTCATCGAGCCTTTCGCCCTGACTGAAGCGTCCCTCGGCGATAAGGCCTTCAAGCTGCTCAAAAATATGTTCTGCGGTTGGCAGTTTGACAGTGCTCACGGCCGTTCTCCTTCTCCCGCAAACCTCTATGGCGGGAAGCCGGGCATCCCGCAAGGTCAGGACAGCGTATCACCCGATTGCATGTAGAGTGTCATTTTTTGTGTACAAAACTAAAAAATCGCGTACGCTGACAATGTAACAAGCTCGAAACGGGCAAGAGGGGAAGATTGATGAAGCTTTTGACGACTGCCGCGGCAGCGATCCTGCCTGCATGCCTGCTCTCCACTTCAGCACTTGCCGGAAAGGCGGATGATACACTCAACATTGCCTTCACCAAGGAAGTTGAGCATATCGATCCTTACTTCAACACGGCCCGCGAAGGCCTTCTTCTGGCTACTGCAATCTGGGATGAACTTGTCTACCGCGACCAGAAAACCGGCGAATACAAGGGTGTATTGGCCACGAGCTGGAACTGGGTTGACGACAAGACCCTGGAACTGAAGCTGCGCGAAGGCGTCAAGTTCCACAACGGCGAGGCATTCGATGCCGATGACGTCGTCTACACTCTGAACTACACGGTCGATCCGAAAAATGGCATCAAGGCAACCGCCAAGACCAGCTGGATCGACCACGCGGAGAAAGTGGACCAGTTCACTGTCCGCATACACACCAAGGGCCCCTTCCCGGCCGCCCTCGAATATCTCGCAAATGGCGTGATCATTCACCCCAACGAATATTACGCAGCCGTTGGCCCGGATGGCGTCGCGACCAAGCCGATCGGCACTGGCCCCTACATGGTCGAGAGCCTTGATCCCGGCAAACATTATGTGCTGAAGCAGTTTGACGGATACGTCGAAACGGCAAAGCCGAAAGCCTCCATCGGCACCGTGGACATCCGCACCGTTCCGGACACCAACACGCAGATGGCCGAGCTGTTCAGCGGCTCCGTTGATCTCGTCTGGGGCGTACCGGCCGATCAGGCGGAAAAGATGGC
Source organism: Pannonibacter phragmitetus (assembly GCF_050510895.1). Classification (GTDB taxonomy): domain Bacteria; phylum Pseudomonadota; class Alphaproteobacteria; order Rhizobiales; family Stappiaceae; genus Pannonibacter; species Pannonibacter phragmitetus_B. Next base: position 1,881,093 of record NZ_JBNINT010000001.1, read on the forward strand.
GACGCTTGAGCAGTTCCAGATCGTCAACGCTCCGACCATGCGCGTCGGCTACCTGTCGATGGATGCGGCTGGCCGCACCTCTGCCGATACTCCGATGAAGGACATCCGCGTCCGTCAGGCGATTTATCACGCCATCAACCGTCAGGGAATCGTCGATGCCCTGCTGAAGGGATCCTCGCAGGTGGTGGACAGCGCGTGTTCGCCCGTCCAGTTTGGGTGTGATCAGGACCTTCCGACCTACGCCTATGACCCGGAGAAGGCAAAGGCCCTTCTGGCTGAGGCAGGCTATCCGAACGGCTTCGAGATGGACCTTTACGCCTACCGTGACCGCCCGCTCGCCGAAGCCATGATCGGCATGCTGGCTGGTGTCGGCATCAAGGCCAACCTCAACTACCTGCAGTATTCGGCCCTGCGCGAAAAGCGCCTCAAGGGTGAAGTCGCGATCTCTTTCCAGACCTGGGGCTCGAACTCCATCGCCGATGTGTCGGCCATCGCCAGCCAGTTCTTCAAGATGCAGGGCGAGGATGATGCCCGTGATGCGGAGCTTCAGGCCATCCTCGACAAGGGTGACTTCTCTGTCGACGACGCCGCACGCAAGGCCGCCTACAAGGAAGCCCTGACCTATATCGTCGACAAGGCCTACTGGGTGCCGCTGTGGACCTATTCGTCCAATTACGTGATGGGCCAGGACGTGTCCTTCACCCCCACACCGGACGAGCTGGTGCGGTTCAACGAGATCAGCTGGAAGTAAGCTCCTGATCCGCCGGCGCCGGGTCCTCCCGGCGCCGGGCCGACCGTGCCTTCGCCCCCAAGGCGAAGCTGCGCCAAGACAAGACCGGAGGCGGCCAGCCCGTCTCCCTTCCTTTTCATGCAGGCGGCAAGATGCTCAAGTTCATCCTCTCAAAACTCGGACTGGCAGCCCTTGTGGCGCTGACAGTCTCCTTTTTCAGTTTCATGCTGCTGTTCATGGCAGGCGACCCGGCCGTCGCAATCGCCGGTCACGAAGCACCACCGGAAGCCATTGCCGCCATCCGTGCCCAGTACGGTTTCGACAAGCCGCTGCTGACCCAATATGGCGAATGGCTGCTGCGTGCCCTCTCCGGCGATTTCGGCATGAGCTACTATTTCAAGGTGCCCGTCGCCGATCTCATTGCAGACCGGCTGCCTGTCACCTTCATCGTCGGCAGTCTGGGCATGAGCTTTGCCCTCATCGTCGCCATTCCGATGGGCGTCATTGCCGCCGCCTTCCCGAACACAATCATTGATCGTATCGCGCTCGCGATCGCCGTTGTCGGTCAGGCGATCCCGAGCTTCTGGTTCGCGCTGATCCTGATTGTCGTCTTTGCCGTCAATCTCGGCGTTGTTCCCGCTTCCGGGACGAGAGTCTGGACGGGCTACATCCTGCCCATGGTCGTGCTCGGCTATTACGCCACCCCCGCCATCATGCGCCTGACCCGTGCCGGCATGCTGGAGGTGCTCAACGCCGACTATATCCGCACCGCCCGGGCCAAGGGGCTCAACTGGCGCATCGTGCTGTTCAAGCATGCGCTGCGCAACGCCATCATCCCTGTCGTCAGCCTCGCCGCCGTGCAGCTTGGTTTCATGTTCGGCGGTTCGGTCATCGTGGAGACGATCTTCGCGCTGCATGGCGCCGGGTATCTGGCGTGGGAGTCCATTTCCCGCAATGACCTGCCGACCTTGCAGGCCCTCATTCTGATCTTTGCGATGCTCTACATCGTCTTCACCTTCCTGGCCGATGTGCTGAATGCCTGGCTGGACCCGCGGCTGAGGAGCGCCTGACATGAGCACACCTTCCAACACGGCCGTTCCGGCGGCAGCACCCCGCGCAACGCTTTCCCCATCACGCCAGATCCTGCGCAAGGCTCTTCGCCACAAGGGCTTTCTCATCGGCTTCATCATTGTCGCCTTTACGGCCGCCGTTGCGCTGCTGGCCCCGGTCCTTGCCCCGCATGACCCCTATCATCAGGATCTTCTGATGCGCATGAAGCCGCCCGTGTTTATGGGTGGCACCTGGGAGCACATTCTGGGCACCGACCAGCTCGGCCGCGACTATCTCTCCCGCCTCATCTATGGCGCCCGTATCTCGCTGCTGATCGGCTTTGTGGCGGCGATGATCTCCGCCGTCATTGGCACAACGCTGGGCGTGCTCGCCGGCTATTTCGGCGGCCGGGTTGATGCGGTGGTGATGTTCATTCTGTCTGTGCGCCTCGCACTGCCGGCGACGCTTGTTGCGCTGGCGGTGGTGGCCATCTTTGGCGGCTCGCTGCAGGTCGTCGTCACTGTGCTCGGCCTGCTGCTGTGGGACCGCTTTGCCGTGGTCATGCGCGCCGCCACCATGCAGGTGCGGCAGATGGACTATATCTCCGCCGCAGAAGTGCTCGGCGCCAGCCTGCCGCGCATTCTGTGGAAGGATGTGCTCCCCAACGTGATGAATGCGCTGATCGTCGTCATCACGCTGGAAATGGCTCATGCCATCATTCTGGAAGCCGCCCTCTCCTTCCTCGGCCTCGGTGTGCAGCCGCCGCTGCCGTCCTGGGGGCTGATGATTTCCGAAGGCCGTCCGATGATCCTGTTCGAGAGCTGGCTGATCACCATACCGGGTGTAGCCCTCTTCGCGCTCGTCCTGGGCATCAACGTGCTGGGCGACGGCATCCGTGACATCACCGCGCCCGAAGGGAGAAACTGATGACCATGACCGGCAACACCGTTCTGTCCATCAAGGGCCTGACCATCGACTTGCCGGAAGGCGGCGACCGGCCCCATGCGGTGGAAAATCTCTCCGTTGAAATCCGCGAAAACGAGATCCTCTGCATTGTCGGAGAATCCGGGTCGGGCAAGTCGATCACCTCCTTTGCTGCCATGGGCCTGCTGCCCAAGGCGCTGAAGCCATCGGCCGGTGAAATCTGGTTCGAGGGCAAGGATCTTCTCAAGCTGTCCGCCCGCGAGCACATGGAACTGCGCGGCAACCGCATGGGCATGATCTTCCAGGAGCCTATGAGCGCGCTCAACCCGTGCTACACCGTGGGCGAGCAGATCGAAGAAGTCTTCCGCGCCCACACCACCATGCCCCGTGCCGAGCAGAAGGCCCGCACGATTGCGTTGCTGACGGAAGTGCGCCTGCCCGATCCGGAACGTATCTACCATGCCTATCCGCATCAGCTTTCCGGCGGCCAGCGCCAGCGCATTGTCATTGCCATGGCGCTGGCCATGGAGCCGCGGCTGCTGATCGCCGACGAGCCAACGACCGCTCTCGACGTGACGACGCAGGCCCAGATCCTGAGCATGTTCAAGCAGCTCAAGGAGACCCACAAGGCCGGCATCCTGTTCGTTACCCACGACTTCGATGTGGTGGCGGAACTTGCCGACCGCGTGGTGGTGATGCAGAAGGGCATTGTGGTGGAACAAGGCACGGCGGAAGAGGTTCTGAACCGGCCGAAACATCCATACACGCGTATGCTCATTGATGCTGTGCCGCGCAAGCACAGCGGCAAGGGCGGGCCGGAAACCGGCAAGCCCGTTGCGCTGAAGGTCGCAGGCATCGAAAAGACCTTCCGCAGCCCGCGCAGCCTGTTCAAACCCGCGAGAACGGTTCAGGCCGTGCGCCCCATCGACTTCGAGGTTCTGCAAGGCCAGACCCTCGGCATTGTCGGCGAGTCCGGTTCAGGCAAGACCACGCTGGTGCGCTGTCTGATGGGACTGGAGGAGCCGGATGAAGGCTCTGTCTTCATCGGCAACGAGCGGCTGGACATCACGACAGCCGCCGGCCGCCGTGCCTTCCGCCGCCATATCCAGATCGTCTTCCAGGACCCTTACGGCTCGCTGAACCCGCGCCGCAAGATCGGTGACCTGCTATTGGAAGGCCCCACCAACTTCGGCGTCCCGCGTGCACAGGCCCTGGAGAAGGCGAAAGAGCTGCTCAGGATCGTGCGGCTGGAGCAGGACGCCCTCAACCGCTATCCGTCGCAGTTCTCCGGCGGGCAGCGCCAGCGTATTTCCATTGCCCGCGCCTTGATGGTAGATCCGAAAATCCTTATTGCCGATGAGGCTGTTTCAGCACTTGATGTATCGGTTCAAAAGGACGTGCTCAAGCTGCTGGCCGACATCAAGAAAAAGGTCGGCCTGACGATCCTCTTCATCACCCATGATCTACGGGTGGCTGCCGAAATCTCCGACCATATCCTCGTGATGCAGAAAGGCGTCGCTGTGGAATATGGCACGGTGGATGAGGTCTTCGGCAATCCGCAGAACGAGTATACCCGCCAGCTTCTCTCCGCCATGCCCGGCCGTGGCTGGGAAGTGCCGGACATCGCCGCCCTTGGCCCCGCCATCACGGCGCCGCAACCCATTCCAGCATGAGCATTGCAGACATGACCACACGACAGGACCTCATCGCCGCCGCCTCCCGCTATGTCACGGAAGGCGGACTGGAAACCGATCTCGCCCGGCTTGTTGCGCACAAGTCGGTCAGCCAGTCCGAAGGCAAACCGGAAGATCTGATGGCCTATCTCACCGGCGAGATTGAGCCGATGCTGACCGCCATGGGTTTTGAGGTGGCCATTCACGCCAACCCGCGCCCCGGTGGAGCGCCGCTTTTGACGGGCGTGCGCATCGAGGATCCTGCTCTTCCCACCGTGCTGGTCTATGGCCATGGGGATGTATGCAATGGCGAGGCGCACCGCTGGCGGGAGGGTCTGTCCCCCTTCGTCCTGACCCGCGAGGATGACAAGCTCTACGGGCGCGGCACCGCCGACAACAAGGTGCAGCATCTGATCAACCTCAAGGCCTTGGAACTGATCCTCAAGGAGAAAGGCCGCCTTGGATTCAATGCCAAGGTCATCATCGAAATGGCCGAAGAGACGGGCTCCTATGGCCTCAGGGACTTCTTTGAGGAAAAGAAGGACCTGCTCGCCTCGGACGTTCTCATTGCCTCGGACGGCCCGCGCCTTGCCGCTGACACGCCGACCATGTTCATGGGCTCGCGCGGTGGCATGGGCATTGATCTCACCGTGGATCTGCGCCCATCGGACCATCACTCCGGCAATTTTGGTGGCCTGCTGGCCGATCCTGCGATCATCCTGGCCCACGCCATTGCCTCGATCACCGACAAGCGCGGCCAGATCCGCATCAAGGAATGGCTGCCCAACAGTCTGACGCCTGACATCCGCGCCGCACTGAAGGATCTGCCGCCCCGCCGCCACGACGCGGATTGGGGACAGGAAGACCTGACGCCTTCGGAGCGCGTCTTCGGCTGGAACTCCGTGGCCGTGCTGGCCATGGCCAATGGCAACATCGATGCCCCGCAGAATGCCATTTCCGGCAAGGCAAAGGCGACGATCCAGCTGCGCTTCGTGGTCGGTACGGATGTGGAAGACGTCATCCCTGCCCTGCGCCGTCATCTGGACAAGGAAGGCTTCCCGCAGGTCGAGGTGAAACCTTCACGCGGCGAAGGCTTCCGCGCCACCCGCTTCCCGCCGGATCATCCGTGGGTGAAATTCGTGGAACAGTCTCTGGCGAAAACAGCAGGCAAGAAGCCGCATGTGCTGCCGAACCTCGCCGGCTCCCTGCCGAATGATGCCTTCACCGAGATCCTCGGCCTGCCCACCATCTGGGTGCCCCACTCCCATGCCGAATGCGGCCAGCACGGCCCCAACGAGCACGTGCTGCTGCCGGTGATGGAAGAAGGCATGCGGCTGATGACCGGCCTGTTCCTCGATATCGCCGAAAATGGCACCTCCCTGCCGCGCCGGGTGTGAGAACGCGCATTTTCGTATAAGGGGTGAAGTCATTTTTCCGGCGCCATCCCATCAGCAGTGGTCGCCCGGGCGGAACGAAGTGAAGACCCGGGGACTACTCGCTCCAAGAGCAGTCATTGGACCTGCGGAAGGTGCGGCAAGCTTCTGATGTCACCCGGAATTCAGTGCAGCAGACTTCGGCACCTCTCTCCAAACGAGTAGACCCCGGCACGCGCTACGCTTGGCCGGGGTGGCTCCGTGCCTTTTGGCGTCGCAAAGCCAGCTCAAGGCAGTTCGACTTGCAGGTCCTGCACTTCCCCCTCAGTCACGCTTGCGTGAGCCTCCAGCCCATTCCCTGTATCCCTTGTTGGTTCTCCCGATCCTCTGCCCCATATGCGAGTGAAACTGCGTGCGGCTTTGCCGCGTGTTCACACGTCTTGTTCAAGCTGCGGAGATCCTTGATGCCCCTGTCACGCCTCTTCCCCTTGGTCTTGCCGCCGTTATGGCGGGCGCCGCACCTGCTGCCATCGCGCAGGAAAACCTTCTCTACAAGGCGATTGACTTCCAGATGGTAGAGGTCGCGGGGGAACTGGAGCATCCCTGGAGCCTCGCCTTCCTGCCCGATGGGCGGATGCTCGTCACCGAACGGCCGGGACGGCTGCGGATCGTGGGCGCCGATGGCAGCCTGAGCGCGCCGCTCAAAGGACTGCCGGAGATCTATGACAGTGGTCAGGGCGGGCTGCTGGATGTGATCCTTGATCCGGACTTTGCAGAGAACAGCACGATCTACTTCTCCTATTCCACGCCGGTGGAGCGGCGTGGCACCACGCGCATTGCCAGGGCAAAGCTGGCGGATACAAGCCTTGAGGACGTGACCGTTCTCTTCACTGCAAAGACGAAGGGTTCCAATGGACGCCATTTCGGCTCGCGGCTTGTCTTCGGCAAGGATGGCTATCTTTACGCGAGCATTGGCGACCATGGCGCAGACGAAACGGCACAGGATCTGTCGCTGCATTCGGGCAAGATCATCCGCATCACGAAGGATGGCGCGCCTGCGCCGGATAACCCCTTCCTCAACACGGCTGGCGCGCTGCCGGAAATCTACACCTATGGCAACCGTAACCCGCAGGGCATGGCGCTGGCCCCCTCCGGTGAGATCTGGGCCAACGAGCATGGACCGCGCGGTGGTGACGAAGTCAACGTGATCAAGGCCGGGCTCAATTTTGGCTGGCCGGACACGACCTACGGGCGCGCCTATTCCGGCCTGCCGATGGGCGAAGGCCCGGAGAAAGAGGGCGTGACGCCGCCCATTCGGGTCTATATCCCCTCCATCGCCCCCTCCGGCATGGCATTCTACCAAGGCAACGCCTTCAAGGAATGGCAGGGTGACCTGTTCATGGGCGCTCTGGCGCTGACCCACCTCAACCGGCTTGATATCAAGGATGGCAAGATCGTGGGCGAAGAGCGCCTGCTGGAAGATCTCGGCTGGCGCATCCGTGACGTACGCGAGGGCCCGGACGGCTTTCTCTATCTGCTCACGGATGCCGAAGACGGCAAGCTGGTACGTATTGAGCCAGCTAAATAACCTCAATATCCGCCAGCCGAGTTGCCATCAATGGTCACCCGGCTGGCGGTGATTCCGTCTGGACCGGTGGAGAGACCGGCAGCACCGCCACGCACCTGCGTGCCGTTTTCGGGGCTGGAAGTAATCACCGCACCGCCTACACCAACTGAAGCGCAGCCAGCAGGAACAAGGGCTGCGGCCATCGCAGCGGCAAGAAAAAAGGTTCGGAGCGGTTCTGGAGCATGGCGCATCATCGGGCTTCCTGTGTCTGGAATGGAGTGATCTGCATCCTCACAGGCAGATGAAGCCGGACAGGCGCAGATCGTTGTCATTCAGCAGCATGCAGACGCGCATGGCAAAGATGCGGCAGGATGAAAGGCGTTCCAGGCGGCGGCACGGCGCCAACGCGCAAGGGGCAGGAATAGACCTCCGAGAGAACCTCCGTTGTCAGCGTTTCTGCCGTGGCGCCGCAGGAAATCACCTGCCCCGCCTTCAGGGCGAGCACCCGCGCCGCATACATGGCCGTGAGGTTGAGGTCATGCATCACGGCAACGACGCCGCCTCCGGCTCGCGCATAGTCTGCGGCCAGATCCATGATCATCAGCTGATGGTGAATATCGAGACTGGCGACGGGCTCGTCCAGAAACAGCCAGCGCGGCCCTTCCGGCCCCACCGGCTCCCAGATCTGGCACAGCACGCGGGCAAGCTGCGCCCGCTGCTGCTCGCCGCCGGACAATGATTGATATTGCCGCCCGCCAAAGCCGTTCAGCCCCACCCGCGCCAGTGCTTCGCGCACACGGGCGTCGGCCGGTGGCACTCCTGCCCCGCCAAGCCGCACCAGTTCCGTGACGGTCAGCGGAAAGGCGATGGCCGAGCTTTGCGGTAGCACGGCCCGGAAGCGCGCCAGCACATGTGCCGGAACGCGGCGCAGATCTTGGCCGTTGAGCGACACGGTCCCGTTGTGACGGTGTTCGCCACAAATGGCCTTGAGCAGCGTGCTCTTGCCTGAGCCGTTCGGCCCTGCAATCGCTGTCACCTCGCCCGCCTGCGCCTCGAAGGAGACGTTCCGCACGATCTCGCGCCCGGAGAGCGAAACGGTGAGGCCTTTCACATCCAGCGTTGCCATGTCCATCATCCCAGCGTAAAGCCCCGCCGCGTCAGCAGTATCCAGAGGAAGAAGGGCGCGCCCGCCAGCGCGGTGAGAATGCCGATGGGCAGTTCGGCGGGCGTCACGATGGTGCGTGCCACGGTGTCGGCAAGGAGCAGCAGGCTCGCCCCCAGCAGCGCAGAGGCAGGCAGAAGGTAACGGTGATCAGGGCCGATGGTCAGCCGCAACAGATGTGGCACGACGATGCCAACAAAGCCGATACCACCGCTGACCGCCACCCCGGCTCCGGTTGCAGCCGCAACGGCCACGATGCTCAGCCGCTTCAGCCGCTGCACGGGAATGCCCAGATGCCCCGCCGCCGCCTCGCCCAGCACCAGCGCATTCAGCCCGCGTGCCATGAAGGGCATGGCCGCAAGCACGGCTGCGATCACCGGCGCGCACATCAAAACCTTGTCTGTTGTCGCACCCGCAAGCGATCCCAGAAGCCAGAAATTGATATCCCGCAGCTGCTTGTCATCCGCGGTAAAGATCAAAAGGCCAATGGCGGCCCCTGCGAGCGCTGCAACGGCAATGCCTGCAAGCAGCATGGTTGCCACGTCTGTGTAGCCACCCCGCGTGCCGATCCGGTAGAGAAGAGCCGTTGTGGCAAGGCCACCGAGAAAGGCCGCAAAAGGCAACGCCAGAATGCCGAGCGAGGCCATCAGGCCGGCGGGCAGCCAGGACCCGGCGACAATCATCAGCGCCGCCCCAAGTCCGGCGCCTGACGAGACGCCGACGATGCCAGGATCGGCAAGCGGATTGCGGAACAGCCCCTGCATCAGCACACCGGAGACGGCCAGCCCTGCGCCCACAAACACACCCACCACCATGCGCGGAAAGCGGATATCGGTGAGGATGATCCGGTCCCGCATGGCCAACGGCCCCTCGCCTTCCCGGCCTGTCAGAATGCCGATAAGTGCATCGAGGCTCGCAAGGCCCGTCGGGCCCGTCATCAGCGCCACCAGGATGGCAAGGATCAGGAGGACGGAGAGTCCGGCAATCACCAGCCGCGCCCGCCCGCTGCGGTCCCCTTCGAGAGGCCCGAGATCAACTTGCGCGGCTTCAGCTGCTGTCATGGCCATCTGCAGGCTCCTCACTGGCTGGCCGCTGCGGCCTTGTCAAAGGCGGCTGAGAGCTCACGCACGGCATCGGCGGTACGCGGGCCGAAGCCGATCATGAAGAGCCCGTCCATCCGCACAATGGCTCCGGCCTGCACGGCAGGCGTCAGGGAAAGTGCCGCATTGGCGCGCATCTGGTTCAGCGTCGCATCATGCTGGCCGCCGCGTTCCATCATCAAAATAATGTCCGGCTTTGCCTCAGTGATGGCCTCATCGCTGAGGGGCTTGTAGCCTTTGAATCCCGACATCGCATTGACACCGCCAGCAAGCTGAATGACAGCATCGGCCGCCGAACCCTCACCGGAGGCCATGATCCGTCCCCCTGCATGGACAGGATGAAGAGCACACGCGGCTTGACCTCCCGCTTCGCAGCAGCTTCCGCCACAGCCTTGAGATCGGCTTCCAGCTTCACCGCCAGGTCTTCGGCCTTGTCCTCCAGCCCCAGCGCCTTGCCCACCACCCGCACCTTTTCGGCAACGCCTTCTGCGGTGTAGCGGTCCGGCACCATGACGAGCGGCACACCAGCCTTCTTCAGCACATCCAGCGCTTCCGCCGGGCCGCTACCCTCGATGACCAGCAAGCCATCGGGGGCGACCGCCAGCACGCCTTCCGGCGACAGCGCGCGCATGTAACCCGTGTCGGGCAGCGCCAGCGCCTCCGGCGGATAGGAACTGGTGCTGTCGCGCGCCACCAGCCGGTCTTCCGCACCAAGCGCATAGACCACCTCCGTCACGGCTCCGCCAACGGACACAATCCGCTGCGCCCCGGCAAGAGAGACTGGCTCCTGTGCACTGGCTTCGGGAGCCGTGAAGCCAAGGCCAAGGCTCAACAGCGCCACGGCCATGGACGTGAGCGACAGGCTGCACGGACGGGAGAGAGGAAAGCAAACGCATCGTCTTATCCTTGCAAAGCGACGGGTTCATTCGGCGGCAAACGGGAGTACCGCTGTCTGCGGAGCAAGGCGCGGCAGGTGTTCCACCAGTTCGCGCCAGTCACTGCGCTCATGGTTGCCCTCGCCGCGCACGCCAAAGAACTGGATGATGAGGTTGCCATCGGCGCCATAAGCTTCCAGTGACGTCACATGCCCCACATCCGCTCCCTTGCGCACGGCCCAGATCTCGCTGATGTGGTCGAGCCGCAGATGCAGATGGAAGGTCGGGTCCATGACGTTGATCCACGGCCCCATCTCCTTGATGTTCATCACCGGACCGGAATGGATCTGCACGCATCCCCGGTTGGCAACGAAGCACATCAGCGGGATCGCGTTGTCAGACACCAGCCGCAGCATGGCGCGGATGCTGTCACCATCCACCTGCCAGGCCTTGTCCTCGCCCGCCAGTGCCAGCGCGTTGATGCGCTCGATATCGAGTTCGCGCAGGATGCTGAAGAACTGATGCGGATCTTTCATCGCCGACCACCGGCTGCGCAGATCGCCCGCCTTGCTGCCATCGACGGGGCGGCGAGGTTCAGGCCGCGGACGCTGGGGGACGGTCCCCAGGCCCGGTGCCTGGTCCGGAAGTGCCAGGCGCTCCACCAGCGCCTCGAAGGCCTCCACATTGGAAGCGGCACGCAAATGCACCTTGAACACGGCCTCGCCATGGGCGTCGAATACCTGCAGGCTGCGGCGCGGCCCTGATCTGAGGGCTTTTCCATCGCAAAGGCGTGCACCCAATGCGAAGGAAACATTCGGGTGTCGATCTGGCTGCCCAGCATCAGGCCGGTGCGGGTGCCATTCACAAACCTTTCAAACGGCCCGATTTTCTCATGAACAGCGCTTTCGTTGCGGGTCAGGGCCATCACCTCGCCCACAGCCTGCATGCCTTCGCAGATGCCGGCCATGGAGGCTCCGACGCGGCGCACGCCATTGCCGCAGAACGCGGCAACAAGTTGCGCTTCGCTGATCCCCAGCTCCTGCGCCAGATCCCGCTCGCGGCGGTCCGGATTGGCGCTGACAGCGGCGCGGATCTCCTCCGGCGCCAGATCGCGATAGGCATTAGACGTCATTGTTTCCCCCGGTTTGCTGGGTGCCCTGCTGACAGCTGGCAAGCGTTCGCGCCTGCTAACGGCAGGCCTCTGCAGAACGCGTTTCAAGCATGGTGCGTGATAACAACCGGCGGCCGGAAGCTGGGGTCTTGCCTGGCAGGCCCGCCGTTCTGTTCAAATTCATCCGGCGGCCCAACCGCGCAAGATCCCGCAAAAAATGCTGATCCGCGACAGGATCGTCACCGCCGATAGTTGACTTCAATATTCATCTTTTGTATCGACCGCAATACCTGAATACGTTAATCAGGTTTTAGAGTTTGACAGTTCAGCGAGCGAGCCCTTTGCCAGCCAGCGAGACACACCAGAAAGAGGCACATAAAATGACTCGCGGACGGGGCACGGCAGGGTATTGGCTGAGCGGGGTAGCGCTGATTGCGCTCGCATGTGCAGGCAGCGCAAATGCGCAGCAGGCGCCTGTGGCAGAGAAAGCGGCAGAGAAGCCGCAGGCCACGACTGCATTGCAGAAGATCGTTCTCGGCGCCGGGCAGGAGAAGGTCGCCATCGATACGCCGCAGGCCGTGACGGTGATTGATCAGGAGCAGATCGACAATACTCAAGCGACGACCATCGGCGATATTTTCAGCCAGACACCGGGCATCACCGTCGTGGGCAGCGACCGCATCGGCGGGCAGGCTTTCAACATCCGCGGTATCGGCGATCTGGGGTCGGCGGACGAATCCAAGATCATCATCACGGTGGATGGCGCCAACAAGTTCTTCGAAATGTACCGCATGGGCTCCTTCTTCTCGGACCCCGAGCTCTACAAGCGTGTCGAGGTTCTGCGCGGTCCTGCCTCCTCCACGCTGTATGGCGCCGGTGCCCTTGGCGGTGTCATCAATTTCGAGACGAAGGACGCTTCCGACTTCCTTGAAGAGGGCGAGACGGTCGCCGTCCGCCTGAAGACGGGATTTGACAGCAACAAGAACGGGCTGATGACATCGGCCATTGCTGCCATGCGCCTTGGCCCCAATACCGAAGCCCTGATCAACGGCAACTTCCGCCGCTCGTCCGATTACGAGACGGGCAATGGCACCCGTGTGGTTGGTTCGGCTTTCGACAGCTTCTCTGGCCTTGCCAAGGTCACCCATCACTTCGGTGAGAACAACGAGCAGTCGGTGCGCCTGTCCTATGAGCGCTGGCAGAGCGACGCGGACAACACCGCCTACTCGCAGACCGGCACGCTGGATGCCTTCGGCAACATCGACCGGGAGATCACCGACCAGACTGTGGTTCTGGCCTATGCGAACCCGGCCAGCGACAATCCGTTCCTGGATCTGAAGGTCAACCTCTCCTTCTCTGACACGCAGGTCGCACAGACCAACGCCCGTGCGCCGCGGGCCTCGGTCATGCGCTCACCCGAGCTGTTCTACGATGCCGATTATGGCTACCGCACCTGGCAGGCCAAGGTCGAGAACACCTTCGAGTTCAAAGGCGATACCTGGGAAAACTATCTGACTGCTGGTACGCAGGTCAGTTACCAGGAGCGCACTGCCAGCACCAAGGGCGGTGCGGGTTGGATCGACTTCCATCCGGAAGGCACGGACACCAAGGTCGGTGTCTTTGCGCAGAATGAGTTCATCTGGAACGACCGGCTGACCATCACTCCGGGCATGCGCCTTGACTATGTGACCGTGCGTCCGGACAGCGTGATCCCGAATGCTTCAACCCAGTCCGACTACGCTTTCTCACCCAAGCTCGCCGCGCTTTACAAGTTCACGGACAGTTTCTCGGTCTTCGGCTCTGTTGCCCGCACCGAACGCCTGCCGACGCTGGACGAACTGTTCTCGACCGGCGCACGCAACACGACCTATCCCGGCGGGCGCAGCGTCAGCCTTGACCTGAAGAAGGAGGAATCCTTCAACTACGAAGCAGGCTTTGCCATTAACCGGCAGAACCTGTTCCAGGACAACGACAGCATCGCGCTGAAGACCACCGGCTTTTACAACGATCTGACGAACCTGATCACCACGGGTCCGCAGCGCCAGCGCGCGGCTGTGCCCTATTATGTGAACGTCAACAGCGCGCACATCTACGGTGTGGAACTCGAAGCCGCGTATGACTCGCGCTACGTGTTCGCCAGCGCCGCCTACAGCTGGACGCGCGGCAAGAACGAGACCACCAATACCGCCCTCACGACCATTCCGGCTGAAACGGTTGCCCTGACCCTCGGCGGCCGCATCCCGGACTACAACGTCAATTTCGGCTGGCGCGCCAATTTCACAGGCTCTGCTGATGCAGGCGCCACCACAGGCCCCTTCCCCGGCTATGCCCTGCATGATGCCTTCGTGAACTGGAAGCTCGATGAGGGCCAGTTCAAGGGGCTGGAGCTGCGCGCCTCCGTCGAGAACATCTTTGACAAGCGCTACCGCAACAATCTCTCCGGAGATGATGGCAAGGGGCGCACGTTCAAATTGTCCGTCAACAAGAAATTCGGATGGTGACATGACACTGGCACGCAAATTCGAAGTGATCGCAGCCGCTGCGCTTTCGCTCTCCACCCTCTACGGGACGGCCCTGGCCCAGACGGGCACGGCTGCGGCAGAAGGGGTCAAGCTGGAGCTGAACCGGGCGGCGGATGCCGGCAACGGATGCCTTCTGACCTTCGTTGCCACCAATGGCACCGGGGCAGCGCTGGAGACGGCAGGCTTCGAATTCGTGCTTTTCAACAAGGAAGGACTGGTGGACCGCATGACCGTCTTCGACTTCGGCTCACTGCCGGAAGGCAAGACAGTGGTCCGCCAGTTCCAGATCCCGAACCAGCCCTGCACGGGCATCGGTTCCATTCTCGTCAACGGCGCTTCCGGCTGCAAGGCAGCCACTGCCAGCCCGCTGTGCAGCGCGCCGCTGACCACAACAAGCCGCACTGACATCGGCTTCACCCGGTAAGGACACGGACATGCTGGATTCCCCTATCTCGCCCCGATCTTCAGCTTCATCGAGCTTGGCGGTTCGGTTGTCGCGCTCATCGGGCTCATGTCGGTTGTTGCTGGCGCCATTGTCATTGCCAAGTTTGTCCAGTTCGCACGGTTCCGCACTGCCCGTCCGGGCCGGGCCCGGAGGCCGCTGGCCTGTGGCGGGCCGGACGGCGCAAGGAGGCTCTGGTGCGCCTCGCACGCCCGGTCAGCGCCGCAGAACATGCAGTCGTCACCGCCATGCGGCTGACGGCAGCCGGTCAGATGGACCGCAGCGCCATTGAGGACGAGATTGCCCGCGTCGCAACCCAGCAGCTGCATTCGCTCCAGTCCGGCACCCGCGCACTCGACAACATCGCCCAGCTGGCCCCGCTTCTGGGTCTGTTTGGGACGGTTCTGGGCATGATCGACGCCTTCCAGGCGCTTCAGAATGCGGGAGATTCGGTTGATCCGTCGATCCTCGCCGGCGGCATCTGGGTGGCCCTGCTGACCACCGCTGCGGGTCTTGCCGTCGCCATGCCGGTAGCAGCACTGCTGGCCATGTTTGAATCCTGGATCGAGGCAGAGCGCATTGCGGTCGAGACCCTGAGCGCCCAGGTTCTGGTGGATGTTGCCCAGCACGACCATGAGCGCCATGTGCCTGCCACTCAGGACAGTGCCGCACTCGGGAAGGTTTCCCATGCGCATTGACATGCCGCAGCGGCGCAGGCGGCCGCTGTCGATGACCTCCCTCATCGACGTGATTTTCCTGCTGCTGCTGTTCTTCATGCTGTCCACCACCTTCACCCAGTTTGCGGGGGTGGATCTGGGCAAGCCCGGTCAAGCTGGCGGCGGCGCCTCCGGCACGCCGGGCATCCTCGTTTTTGTCGAGGCCGATGGCCTGCGCATCAACGGCATTCCGGTATTGCCTGAGGAAATGCAGGAACGGTTGACTGACCTGCAGGAAAAGGGCGCGGCCTCTGCCCTTGTCGTCGCCCGTGAAGGGGCGAACGCCCAGGCCCTGATCGACACCGTCCAGACCGTGCGCCGCATTGCGCCGGCGCTGACCCTGCACGTCGCCCGGTAACGGCAGCGGAAGCAAGGAGCTACAGATATGGCTGTGCGGATTCCGCGCGAAAAAACAAACGGCAGATGGAGACGACCATCTCGCTGATCAACATCGTTTTCCTGATGCTGATTTTCTTTCTGGTCGCCGGCCAGCTTGCGCCTCCCGCCGACAAGGAGGTGGAGCTGGTGGAGACCACGGATGCGGAAAGCCTGCCGCCACCGGAGGCACTTTATGTGCGTGCGGATGGTACGCTGGTGTTCCGTGGTCAACCGACTGATGCCGCTTCCTATCTCGCTGCCAATCCGCTGCCCGCCGAAGGGCCGGAGAGCATGCTGAAGCTGGGCGTTGACCGTAACCTTGATGCCGCGCGCCTCGTGGAAATCGTTGACGAGCTCTATGCCGCTGGGGCCCCCGCAGTCCGTGTCGTGACACGGAAGGCAGGCACGCAATGAAGCTGAGACCCTGGCATCTCGCAGCCGCTCTGCTGGCCTCTGTCAGCCTGCATTTTGGCGCGGTCGCGCTGACTGTGGACACGTCCGAGGAACCGGCCCTGCTGGAAGGCGGTGGTGGCGGTTCCGTCTCAATGCTGGGCGAAGCCTATACGGACATGCTGACTGCAGGCGATCCGGACACTGCCAACGCGGTTGCCGCCGAGTCCCCAGACACTCTTGCCCCGGTTGATCCGGACGCGGCAGAGCCGGAGACGCAGGAGCAGATCACCGCGCAGGAAGTGCCTGTGCAGGAGGCAAGCGAAACGCCGGTTCAGGAGCCGCTGCAGCAGATGGCGGAAGTCCAGCCGCAGGAGGCCGCACCGGTGGAAGAGCTGGCGATCCAGCCGCTGACGAACGCTGAAGCAATCGTACCGCTCAACGAGACACCGGATGAGACGGTTACCGCAATCGAACCGGTTCCTGTGCCGGACGTGCGGCCGAAGGATCTGGCCACCAAGGTGGCTGAGGCTAAGCCCGAGCAACCGGTAAAAAAGACCCAGAAGAAGAAACCGGAAGCGCAGCGGCAACCAAGCACACAGAAGGGCAATAGCAAGGCCAACGCGGTTCAGGGCGCTGGCGGCGCCGCCAATCAGGTGGCCTCGCAAGGCAGTTCCGAGAACCAGGGCCGGTCAACGATCCTCGGCAATTCAAACCGGACCAACTACAAGGGTCAGGTTCAACGGGCTTTGCAAAGGGCAATGCGCCGCGTCCGTTCCCGAGCATCCGGCCTGGCCACCGTATCCTTTGTGGTCAGCAAGGACGGCAGCGTTTCCGGCATTCGCATCTCCGGCAGCTCCGGCAATCCTGAGGTGGATGAAGTGGCGCTGGAACTCGTCCGCCGCGCCGCTCCCTTCCCGCCCATCCCGGCAGAAGAAGGCCGGTCGACCTGGAATTTCAATGTTCCCGTCGAGATCACACGCCGTTAAGCTGTGTTGATCTGGCCTGAACCATGGTGCATGGCCATCGAAAAGAGAACGGAGAGAGCCAATGCCAGCACCGGAAGATGCCACGATGATGAGCGCGCGCGACGGGCTTGATCCGTCCTTGCGCTGCACCCGCTGGCAGCACCGCAAGACGGGCGGCATCTACCGGATCGTAGGCCAATGCCGGATCGAGGCCACGGGCGACGAGGCCTTCCTCTATCAAGGCGCCGACGGCACCATCTGGGCCCGCCCTTGCGGCGAGTTCATGGATGGACGGTTCGAGCCTTTGGACGGCGATTGAGCCTCAGGCCGCAACAATCCTGTCTTCCAGCCGGAAGCGGAAAATGCGGGTGATCTGGACCAGTGCGGTTTCAAATTCAGCCTGCGGGCTGTTGCCAAGCCGTGCCTCGAAGGCATCAAGGATCATGTGCTTCGTTGCGCCCTTGACCGCGAAAATGAACGGGAAGCCGAAGCGGGCACGGTAGGCATCGTTGAGGGTGGTGAACCGGGCAAACTCATCGGCCGTCAGCCGGTCAAGGCCCGCCCCCGCCTGTTCCTTCCGCGAATCCTCGGCAATATCCCCGGCAATCGCCGCCCTGCCCGCCAGATCCGGATGAGCCCGGACCAGCGCCAGTTGCTGCTCATGCGAAGCACCGCGCATGGCCGCTTCAAACGCGGCAATCAGATCCTCCCGCCGGACAAAAGGCCCCGCAGCAAAGGCGGCTTCCGCCACCCAGGGCGAATGCTCGGCGACATCGCCGAAGGCAGACATGAATGCCTCAAGTCCAAGCGCTGCAAGCGAGGCTTCAGGGATCGGAAAGGCTATCTGCGCGGCGGACATGAGAGAATGCTCCAACTTCTTGCGTCCAGGTCCCATCACTTGTTCTGGGCAATCCAGCGGCCCAGCTCTTCGCGCTGCTCCGGCGTCATGCCCGTCTCGTTGCCAAGCGGCATGGCATCGGACTGGACCGCCTGCACCATCACCTGATCCGCATAGCGGCGCAGCTCGGCCAGCGTTTCAAGATGGATACCCTTGGGTGCTTCACTGAAGCCCTCATGTGTTGGCGTTGCGGCATGGCACATGGCGCAGTTGTTGCGGATCAGCGTCAGCGCCGTTGCATCGGAGACAGCATCGCCGCCGGAGAAGTCACGCGGGGCGGTCATCACCAGCGCGGCGGCAAAGCCAAGCGCGGCAATGGGAAGGCTCCACCAATACCGGTTCAGCGGATCACCCGCCTCATGCCGGTTGAGGAAATGCCGGACCATGCCGCCCATCAGCAGCACAAGGCCGACGAGAAGCCAGGCATGCGGATGGCCGGTCAGCATCGGATAGTGGTTTGACACCATCATCAGCAGCACGGGCAGCGTCAGATAGTTGTTGTGCACCGAGCGCTGCTTGCCCATCTGGCCGAGCCTCGGGTCCGGCGCTTCGCCGCGCAGCAAGCTGGCGACAATCTTCTTCTGGTTCGGAATAATCAGGCCAAACACATTGACGGCCATGATCGTACCGATGAACGCACCAACGTGGATCAACGCGCCGCGCCCTGAGAACACCTGCGTGAACATGTAGGACGCCGCCATGATGAGCGCGAAGACACACAGCGCCAGCAGCGGCGTGCTGCGGCCGATGGGTGAGCGGCACAGCCCGTCATAGATGAACCAGCCCGCCACGAGACTGATCACCGAGATCAGAACCGCCTCAGACGGCATCATCTGAAGCTTATTTACATCAATGAGATAAGATGATGCGTTGAAGTAATACTGCACCACCAGAATCGCAAATCCGGTCACCCAGGTGAGATAGGCCTCCCACTTGTACCAGATGAGATCCTGCGGCAGGTAGGCCGGGGCAACCGTGAACTTCTCCACGTGATAGAACCCGCCGCCGTGCACTTCCCAGGCCGTGCCGTAGACGCCCTCACGCATCCCCTCCCGCTTTCGCAGCGAGAGATCGAGGGCGATGAAATAGAAGGAGGTACCGATCCAGCCGATGCCCACCACCAGATGGGCCCAGCGGAAGAGCAGATTCAGCCATTCTGCGGCAAAGGTCATGGTCATGGGCAGCTCTGGACAGGATTGTTTTTATCTGAAGGACATGCGCAGCCACAGCGGAGAGCCCGGCCGCGCACGATCATTGTGCAAGAGCAAACCGGCCCGCAGGCTCACCACCTGCGGGCCGCTGCAAGTCTTACTGCGGCAGCTTGTCGTCGATGCCTTTGACGTACCAGTTCATGCCGAGGATGGCACCATCCTCGAGACGCACGCCATCAGCAGCCCCTTCCGAGCCGTCCTGCTTGGTGATCGGGCCCGTGAAAGGCTCCCAGCCGCCCTTGATCTTCTCTTCCGTGGCCTTGGCCATGGCGACAACATCATCCGGCAGGTTGGTGTAGGGCGCCATCACCACGTGGCCCTCTTTCAGGCCAGCCCAGGTCTGCTCGCTCTTCCAGGTGCCGTCGAGAACAGCCTGAACGCGCTCGATATAATAGGGAGCCCAGTCGTCCACGATAGCCGTCATCTGCGACTTCGGCGCAAACTTGATCATGTCGGAGGCCTGGCCGAAGCCGAGCACGCCGCGCTCTTCAGCCACCTGCAGCGGAGCGGTGGAGTCCGTGTGCTGCGAGATGATATCGGCGCCCTGATCCATCAGCGCCTTGGCGGCATCAGCTTCCTTGGCCGGGTCGAACCAGGAATTGGCCCAGACGATCTTGACCTTGAAGTCCGGGTTGACCGACTGAGCGCCCAGCATGAAGGCGTTGATGCCGGAAACCACTTCCGGGATCGGGAAAGAGCCGATGTAGCCGGCGGTGCCGGTCTTGGACATCTTGGCTGCGATCTGGCCGATGATGTAGCGGCCTTCGTGGAACTTGGAGTTATAGGTCGCAACGTTCTCAGCGGTCTTGTAACCGGTCGCGTGCTCGAACTTCACGTTCGGATACTTCTGAGCCACCTTGATGGTCGGGTTCATGTAGCCGAAGGACGTGGTGAAGATGATGCCGCAGCCTTCACGGGCGAAGCGCTCGATGGCGCGCTCGCTGTCCGGGCCTTCCGGAACGTTCTCCAGATAGGCGGTCTCGACCTTGCCAGCGAAGTGCTTTTCCACGGCCTGACGGCCCTGATCGTGCTGGTAGGTCCAGCCGAAGTCGCCCACCGGGCCGATATAGACGAAGCAGGCCTTGAGATCGGCAGCCTGAGCAGTTGCGAGCGAGCCAGCCAGTGCGGCGGCGGCGACAGTGGCTTTCAGCAAAGTCTTCATGTTCACACTTCCCCTTCGGTTCTCGTTGGGACCGGATATGCAGCGGGTCCAATTGTGTGCTGCCGGGACCGGACCCCAGAGGTCCCGGCGGCTGACCGGATGTCAGCGATCCGGCACGAACGGCTTGCCGAGGCAGGCCGGCGTGTTCACGAGCGTCAGGCGCCGGTTGGCAGAGATCAGCACCAGAACGATGATGGTGGCGAGATAGGGCAGGCTCGACAGAAGCTGCGAGGGGATCCCCATGCCCTTTGCCTGCGCATGGAAGGTCAGCACCGTGACCATGCCGAAGAGATAGGCTCCGGCCACGACGCGCCAGGGCAGCCACGACGCGAAGACCACCAGCGCCAGCGCGATCCAGCCGCGACCGGCCGTCATGTTTTCCACCCACTGCGGCGTATAGGCGAGCGACATATAGGCGCCAGCCAGACCAGCGCAGCCACCGCCGAAAAGCACCGCGAGAAAGCGCACCTTCAGCACTGAATAGCCAAGCGCATGTGCCGAGGCGTGATTGTCACCAACGGCACGCAGGATAAGTCCCATGCGGGTGCGGGTCAGCATGTAGGAGACACCAGCGACCAGCGCAAAGGCCACATAGACGATGGCATCCTGCCCGAACAACACGGGCCCGAGGAACGGAAGATCGCTCAGCACGGGAATATCAAGTTTCGGCAGCTTGAGGCCCGGAACACCGATAAAGCTCTCACCAACCAGCCCGGACAGTCCGAGGCCAAACAGCGTCAGCGCCAGCCCGGTCGCCACCTGATTGGTGACAAGGCCCAGCACCAGTGCGCCGAACAGGGCCGACATGGCCATTCCAGCCGCAATGGCTGCGAAAATGCCCAGCGTGCCGGAGCCGGTGAGATTGGCGGCGGCAAATCCGGTTACCGCCCCCATCACCATCATGCCTTCAACGCCCAGATTGAGAACGCCCGAGCGCTCGACAACCAGTTCACCGATGGCAGCCAGCAGCAGCGGCGTTGCCGCCGTGATGACGGTAAGAAGAATGGCCTCAAACATGGGCGCCCTCCCCGGCATTTTCAGAGTGCACCTTCCGGTGCAGGCGGACGCGGTAGAAGATCAGGGTGTCGCAGGCCAGCACGAAAAACAGCAGCATGCCCTGTACAACGCTGGCAATCTTGTCGGAGATGCCAAGCGAAGCCTGCACGCTTTCGCCGCCGATGTAGCTCGAAGCCAGCACGATCCCCGCAACAACAATGGCGAGCGGATTGAGACGCCCAAGGAAGGCCACGATAATGGCAGTGAAGCCGTAGCCCGGAGAAATGGTCGGCAGCAGCTGGTTCAGCGACCCGGAAACTTCCATGATGCCCGCAAGGCCCGCCAGCGCGCCGGACAGGGCAAAGGCGAAGACCGTCATCCGCTTCGCCGAGAACCCTGCGAATGCGCCTGCCCGGGGGCTCTCGCCCAGAACACGGATCTGATAGCCGCGCAGCGAACGCGAAAGAACCACCCACAGGAGAAGCGCAACACCGATGGCCAGGAAAACGGATACCGACAGGCGCCCCATGCCAAGGGACGGAAGCGTGGCGGCAGCAGAAAACAAGGCAGTCTCGGGGAAATTGAACCCCTGCGGATCGCGCCAGGGACCGCGTACCAGATAGTCCAGCAGCAGATTGGCGACATAGACCAGCATCAGGCTGGTGAGGATCTCGTTGGTGCTGAAGCGGGTCTTGAGGACTGCCGGGATCATGGCATAGGCCGCCCCGCCAAGCGCGCCGCACAGAAGCATCAAGGGCAGTGTGTAAAAGCCCTGCAGATCCGGGAACATGACCGGCAGGATAGACCCGGCAATGGCGCCGGCCACGAACTGCCCTTCAGCGCCGATGTTCCAGTTGTTGGAGAGGTAGCAGACGCTGAGGCCGCAGGCGATCAGCACCAGCGGCGTAGCCTTTACGAGCACTTCCTGCAGAGACCATGCTTCCGTCAGCGGCTCGATGAAAAAGCGGAACAGCGCCTCCAGCGGGTCAGCGCCGGATATGGCAAACAGGACGGCAGCGCAGATCATGGTCAGCATGACTGCGATCAGTGGGGACACGGCGGTCATCAGGCCACTGTGTTCGGCGCGCTTGACGAGTTCGATACGCATCACGCGCCCTCCGCGGACAAATGATCAGATGAAGGCTTTTCCGCACCGCCCGCCATCAACAAGCCGATGCGCTCCAGCGTCATGGACGAAGCCGGCTCTGCCTGGGACAGGTGCCCCCGCGAAATGACCGCAATGCGGTCGGCAATCTCGTAGATTTCATCAAGGTCCTGGCTGATGACCAGCACCGCAGATCCCTTGCGGGCAAGATCCAGCAGGCACTGGCGGATCAGCGCCGCTGCGCCCGCATCCACACCCCAGGTAGGCTGGTTGACCACGAGAATGCCGGGATTGCGGCTCAGTTCACGGCCAACGACGAACTTCTGCAGGTTGCCGCCCGACAGCGAACGCGCCTCCGGATCGTCGTGAGACATACGGATGTCATAGGCCCGGGTGATGTGCTTTTCCATTTCGCCAGCGCGGCCATAGGCAGCAAAGCCGGAACGAACCAGTTCATCGCCGGTGGAATGGCGCGTCAGAATGATGTTGTGCGACAGGCGCATGCCGGGAACTGCGCCGTGGCCCAGCCGCTCCTCCGGTACGAAAGCCGCGCCGCGCTGCCGGCGGCGGGTGACGTTCTCATTGCCGCAGGGCGTGCCATCAATTTCCACCATGCCCGGCGCGCAGCGCCGCTCGCCGCTGATGGCATCGAACAGCTCGCCCTGCCCATTTCCGGCGACACCGGCAATTGCCACGACCTCTCCGGCGCGTACTTCGAGATTGACGCCCGCAAGCGGCACGGAAAACGGCGTCAGCGGGCTAGTCGCCAGATTGCGCACGGCAAGCCGCACCGGTCCGCTGCCAGTCAGCGCGCCGGAGCTGGTCACATGCGAGACATCGGCCCCAACCATCATGCGGGCAATCGAAGCCGGAGTTTCCAGCGCCGGATCACATTCACGCACGAAACGGCCATGGCGCAGAATGGTGGCGTGGTGGCAGATGCGGCGCACTTCGTCCAGCCGGTGGCTGATGTAGAGCACCGCGCAACCTTCTTCCGCCAGGCGTTTCAGCGTCACGAACAATTCGTCCGCTTCCTGCGGGGTCAGCACCGAGGTCGGCTCATCCATGATGATCAGCCGCGGAGCCTGCAGCAGGCAGCGGACGATCTCGATACGCTGGCGGATGCCGACAGGCAGATCGGCTACAAGCGCGTGGGGGTCCAGCGGCAGCCCATATTCGCGGGACACCTTTTCGATCCGTGCTGCCAGCTCGCGCATCGAGCCAGGCTTCGGGAGTGCCAGCGCGATGTTCTCCACAACGCTCAAGGCCTCGAACAGGGAAAAATGCTGGAACACCATGCCGATGCCCAGCTGGCGGGCAGCGGCCGGGCTGTTGATGCGCACCTTGCGCCCGTCCCATTCGATAGTGCCGGCATCTGGCTGCAGAGCACCATAGAGGATCTTCACCAGCGTGGACTTGCCCGCGCCGTTTTCGCCGAGCAGAGCGTGGATCTCACCCTTGTTGATGGTTAGATCGACTGCATTGTTGGCAGCAATCGCGCCGAAATGCTTGCTGATGCCGCGCGCACTCAGCAGCGGCGCGCCTTGCGCCCGCCGCACCATGCCCCCAGCTGCCTGCTGCCCATCTGCGGTCTGATCGAGACTGCCCACTCCACCCTGCCCCTTCTGCCGTCGGGTTCACCCCGCGTTATTGACCGGCTTCCGCCCCTGCGCAAGAGGCTGATTGTATAGACCTTCCAGCTTTACTGCCTCATTTTTAATCAGGAGCTCAACAGCAACAGAGGCTGCGATGGCCGCTGGCAGCTTTGACTTCACGCCGGCAGCCCCGATGGGACACACCAGCCCGCCAACCTGCCGTACCGTAAGCCCCCTTCGGCGCAGGCGGTTCGTGAAACGGGCGCGCTTGGTCTCGCTGCCAATGACCCCAACATAAGGAAAGCAGTCCAGTGCCAGCGCTGCCGCAACAATATCCTCATCCAGAGAATGGGAATGTGTCATGACGAGAATGAAGGCATTGTCCGGCGCATCCTTAAGCAATTCCGCAGGCCGGCTGGCACTGACATAGCGCAGATTTCCGGGCATGGCCGGGGGAAAACTCCGGACGGCTGTCGATCCAGGTGACTTCGAAAGGAAGCGGCGCGAGCGCCAGCACCACTGCACGGCCCACATGCCCGGCCCCGAACAGCCAGACCGGCTGAAGCTCCAGACCGAAGCGCTCCGTGAGGATGCCATCTTCCAGCAGGAAATCCGGCCCGGCGCGAAGCTCCCCATCACGTGCCGCTGGAGGGGAACGCCTTCCTGCGAGAATGCCGCCCGGACCGCAAGCTGCCCGCCGCGTTCCTCCTGCGCATGCACCAGAGCCCGCACCGGTTCGATATCCTCTGCCGTGAAATGCTCCAGAGCCAGATCAACCCGCCCGCCGCAGCACTGGCCGAGATCCGGCCCCAGAGACACCCTGCGCAAGGCAAGTCCCCTTCGCCCCTCACGCATGCCGGAAACTGCCCAGCGGATCGCCTCGAATTCCAGCGTTCCACCGCCAATGGTTCCGGAAATGGAGCCGTCAGCGCGCACGAACATGCGCGCCCCGGTCTCACGCGGGGCGGACCCGGCCGATGCGGCGACGGTGACGAGGCAGCAGGCCCCGTCTTCGCGCAACTCGTCCAGAATCCGCCGCCAGAGGATCATCGCGCTCCTCCTGCCTGCCGCATGGCCTGCACGGCCTTGAGGATCGCTTCAGGTGTCGCTGGCGCATCCAGTTTCGGCACGGTACCCGGACGCAGCGAAGCGACCGCGTCGGTTATGGCGCAGAAAACGGAGTTGGCCAGCATCACCGGCGGCTCCCCCACCGCCTTGGAGCGGTAAATCGTCTCCTCCGGATTGCCTGCAGAGGCATAAAGCGCAACGTTGAACTCGGCCGGTGTGTCGGAAATGGCCGGGATCTTGTAGGTGGAAGGGGCATGGGTGCGCAGGCGCCCCTGCTCGTCCCACACCAGTTCCTCAGTTGTCAGCCAGCCCATGCCCTGAATGAAGCCGCCCTCGATCTGGCCAATGTCGATGGCCGGATTGAGCGAGCGGCCCACATCGTGAAGGATATCCACACGGTCGACGGTCATCTCGCCGGTCATGGTGTCGATGGTGACTTCGGCAGCCGCAGCACCATAGGCGAAATAAAGGAACGGGCGTCCGCTGGCGCTTTCCCGGTCCCAGGTGATCTTGGGGCTGGCATAGAACCCCGCATCGGACATGTGAACGCGGCCCATGTGGGCAAGCTTGGCAAGTTCCGCCAGACTCATCACGTGGCTTCCGGCACGCACCTGATTGCCGGCGAAGACAACGCTTTCCGGCGCGCAGTGGAAGTGCTCCGCTGCGAAGGCAATGAGCCTGTCTTTGATGGCGCGTGCCGCATTGCGAGCAGCCATGGCGTTGAGATCGGTGCCGGAAGAGGCAGCCGTCGGCCCGGTGTTGGGCACCTTGCCGGTGGAGGTGGCGGTGATGATCACCTTGTCGAGGGTGACGCCGAATTCCTCGGCCACCACTTGCGCCACCTTCTGATAGAGCCCTTGCCCCATTTCGGTGCCGCCGTGGTTCAGCTGGATCGAGCCATCTGTGTAAAGATGCACCAGCGCCCCGGCCTGATTGAGATGCTTCAGCGTGAAGGAGATGCCGAATTTCACCGGCGTCAGCGCCAGCCCCTTGCGCAGCACGTGGTTGCGGGCGTTGAAGGCGCGCACCTCTTCCCGGCGCTGCCAGTAGGCGGAAGTGACCTCCAGCTGCTCCACGATGGTGTGCAGCGTCTGCCACTCCTCCACCACCATGCCATAAGGCGTCTGGTTGCGGGCCCAGTCGTAGAAATTGCGCTTGCGGACTTCCAGCGGATCGAGCCCCAGCGTGATGGCGATGGCGTCTATCATCCGCTCAGCCGCCAGCATGCCCTGCGGTCCGCCGAAGCCCCGGAAGGCTGTGTTGGAACAGGTATCGGTGCGCAGGCGGCGGCTGCGGATCTGGGCATCGGGATAGAAGTAACTGCTGTCCGCATGGAACATGGTGCGGTCCACCACACCCAGCGACAGGTCTGCCGAATAGCCGCAGCGGGCGAAGAAGGTCATGTCCACGGCGCGGATGCGGCCCGTGTTGTCATGGCCAACAGACCAATCAACACGGAAATCATGCCGCTTGCCGGTCATGATCATGTCGTCGTCCCGGTCGAGCCGCAGCTTGCACGGACGGCCCGTAACGCGGGCGGCGAGCGCGGCAAGGCAGGCCCACTGGTTCGCCTGCGACTCCTTGCCGCCAAAGCCACCACCCATACGGCGCACATCCACCGTCACCAGCGCATCGGGCACGCCCAGAACCTTTGCCACCACATGCTGCACCTCAGTCGGATGCTGCGTGGAGGAATGGACCTGCACGGCCCGCTCCTCGCCCGGAATGGCCATCGCAATCTGACCTTCAAGGTAGAAATGCTCTTGCCCGCCCACGTGGAACGTGCCGGATTGCCGGTTCTCGGCACTCGCCAGCCCCGCTTCCGGTGCACCGCGCCGGAATTGATAATCCGGCAGCACGGTCACATCGGCAGCGATGGCGTCTTCAACGGAGATGATCGGCGTCTGCGGCCCGACATCAATCTGCGCAAGGCGCGTCGCACGGCGTGCAGCATCCCGGCTGGTGGCGACGACGGCAAAGGCCACCTGGCCGTAGAACAGGATCTCCTTTTCCGCCAGCACCGGATCTCCGCCAAAGGAGGCCGAACAGTCGTTGAGGCCCGGCACATCGGCTGCGGTCAGCACCGCCACCACACCCGGAGCCTTGCGGACCGCATCAAGCTCCATCGCCAGCAGCGGTCCGCGCACCGCGTGGCGTGCCCAGCCCGGCACCACATGCAAGGTGCCCTGCGGCTCTGGTATGTCATCGATATAGAGCGCCGTGCCCGTGACATGCCTCTCGGCGCTGTCATGAGGCAGCGAGCGGTGCACATGGGTCAGCGCCTCTGCGCCTTCCGTGACAGCAGTATCATGCGGCGCGTTCATGGCCGCCTCCCTTTGGCTGAAGCGCCGGCAGGCGCACGGGCTCTGCTGGCCCGGCGATCTCCATCAGAGCCTTGGCCAGCAGCGAACGGGCCACTTCCATGCGGTAGGCGGCACTTGCGCGCATGTCTGTAATTGGCTTGAAATCCTCCTGCAGAGCCCGGATGGCCGCACCCCAGGTGACAGGATCGTCAATACGCGCGCCCGTCAGCGCCGCCTCTGCGCTCAGCGCCCGGCGCGGCGTCGCCGCCATGCCGCCAAAGGCAATGCGGGCACCGGTGATTTCGCCATCCACCACGGTCAGATTGAACGCGGCCATGACCGAGGAAATGTCCTGATCGAAGCGCTTGGAGACCTTGTAGCAACGGAAGTTCTGGTTCGCTCCCGGACGCGGCACGAAGATGCCTGCCACGAATTCGCCCGGCAGCCTGTCCTGCTTGCCATAGTCGATGAAGAATCTCTCCAGCGGCAAGTCCCGCAGATTGTCGCCCTGTTGCAACTCGATGCTGGCACCAAGCGCAATCAGCGCTGGCGGCATGTCGCCGATGGGCGAACCATTGGCGATGTTGCCGCCAATGGTGCCGGATGCACGGACCTGTTTTGACCCGATACGGCCCAGCAGCACACCGAGATCCGGCGACAGAGCGCGCAGCGCCGGTTCGGCAGCGGCGTAGGTGGCCGCAGCACCAAGAATGATGCCCTCTCCCGTCACCTCCACCCGGTCCATACCGGCCACATGGCCAAGCCAGATGATCCGCGGCAGGGTTTTCAGGCTCTTGGTGATCCACAGGCCCACATCCGTTGCGCCGGCCACAAGCGTGGCATCAGGAAACTGGCTGTAGAGCGCGGCAAGGCCCTCAACCGACGCCGGGGCGGCGAAGAAACTATCGGTGGAACCGATAAAGACATCACGGGAATCAGCCAGCCGCCGCAGTGCCTCCCGGGTTTCGGCTGCGCGCCAGGAGAAGGCATCGTCCGCTGCTTCAAAACAGCTCGCCAGTGCGGCGTCGATGATCGGCCGGTAGCCGGTGCAACGGCACAGGTTCCCCGCCAGCCATTCCGTCACCGCCTTGCGGCTCTTCTCCATGCCTTCCGCGTGATACAGCGTGAAAAGGCTCATGATGAAACCGGGCGTGCAGAAGCCGCATTGCGAACCGTGCAGGTCACGCATCGCCACCTGAACC
This sequence comes from Pannonibacter phragmitetus, assembly GCF_050510895.1. Lineage (GTDB taxonomy): Bacteria > Pseudomonadota > Alphaproteobacteria > Rhizobiales > Stappiaceae > Pannonibacter > Pannonibacter phragmitetus_B. The sequence goes on from NZ_JBNINT010000001.1 coordinate 1,909,614, forward strand.
GGATGCAGCCGGCCATCGGCGGCGAGATCCTCCACCGTCACCAACTCGGCGCCGTCAATCATCCCCAGAAGCTGGATGCAGGCATTGACCGGCTGATAGGTCAGCTTGCCGCCAATCACCCGGCCAAGCGCAACCGTGCAGGCGCCGCAGTCTCCCTCACCGCAGCCTTCCTTGGTGCCTGTCGCCCTTTCGGTGAGGCGCAGATAGTCGAGAACCGTATCCATCGGCCCGATATCCGTCAGCTCCACCACTTTTCCTGCCCGCAGGAAGCGGATCGTGTCCCGCATGGCTCAGCTCCCCCTGTAGGTGGAATAGCCATAGGGCGAGAGCAACAGCGGCACGTGATAATGCTCTCGTGCATTGGAAATGCCGAAACGGATCGGGATCATGTCGAGAAAGGCCGGCTCTGTCACCGGCGCGCCGCTGGCCTTGAGATAGTCACCGGCAAAGAACCGCAGCTCATAAATGCCAGGGCCGAATTCCGATCCTTCCAGGATCGCCCCGTCAACCCGGCCATCGGCATTGGTTTCCACCCGGCGCAGGCGGGAGGGCTTCGGCTCCACCGCCCAAAGCTCGATCACAAGTCCAGCCGCTGGCTTGCCCAAGGCGGTATCCAGAACATGTGTGGTCAGACGGCCCATTCTTCTCTCCCTCGCATCCTCTCCCGGCCTGCCACGCGTCCGCAGAACCGGGCTTCGGCCAGCATCCTCCGCCAGCCGCATTCTCTCAACCCTGAGGTTGCCTTACTTTCCAGGGAAACAATAGAACCGATTAGCGGGCGCAGCGATGCCTAAATGGCATCAATCAACGGTAAGTGCTCTTTGATGGCGAGCATGGCGTGATCGTAGAACATGCCCGGTGCCAGCCCCAATGCCCGAAGCGAAGACGTGACGACCGCAAGCCGGTCCGCCTGAAGCGGCGCATCACTCAGGGGCCGGAAGACCAGAAGCCCGCCAGCCAGGTCGGATTCAAGGCCGATCTTGGTCTGAAAGCTTACCACCGCGCCACGCCGCGTCAGCGCCCGCATGAAGCTGAGGGAATTGGCTTCGACGTAAGTGCGTATGTTGCCCGGCAAGCGGGTGAGCGCGGCATCAATGCGGGTGCGCAGCGACAGGCCTTTGGCAGGCAGCGCCAGCGGATAGCGCAGGCAATCGGCCAGTGTCAGATCCCCTGCCTGGCTTGCCAGCGGATGATCCGGCGTCATGACGGCACCGATCACCAGTTCATGGGCAAAGGCCGTTGTGAGAGCCGAGGTGCGCGGCGGATCGAAGGTGAAGCCGATATCCGCCTCCGCCCGCTCCACCATACCGGTTGCCTGCAGCGCGCTGGTTACTGTCACCGATACGTGGATGCCGGGATAGGATTTGCGGAAGGAGCCGATGATCTGCGGCAGGATGGAATCAGCAACGCTCTCAACCGTGGCAACCGACACGGTGCCGCGCCGCAGGCCCTTCAGCGCGTCCAATTCCGCGACCGTGCCTTCAAAGTCCGAGTAGGTACGCCGCACATGGGCGAGCAGCACCTCGCCTGCCGGAGACAGACGCAAGCCCCGGCCAAGCCGCTCGAACAGGGCCAGATCCAGCGCCTCTTCAAGCCACAGGATCTGCCGGTTCACCGCCGATGAAGCCACGTTGAGCTGGCGGGCCGCAGCGCGGATCGACCCGGCTTCGGCCACAGCCGCAAAGTAACGCATGGCGGGCGCATAGAGACTGCGCGACCGGTCAGGTTCGGCTGGCTTGCGCCCGGTTTCCATGCGCCCTCACCTTTGAGCCCGAAGTGCCGTCAGCCTCACTCGGGAAGCATCACCGATGTGCCGGTGGTCTTGCGCGATTCCAGATCCCGGTGCGCGGTGGCCGCATCAGACAGCTTGTAGCGCTGATTGATCTGGATCGAGACAACGCCCTGCTCCACCACATCAAACAGCTCACCCGCTGTTTCCTCCAGGTCGGAGCGGGCGGCAATGTGGTTGAACAGGGTCTGGCGGGTGGCGAAGAGCGAGCCCTTCTGCGCCAGCATGCCGATGTTGAAGTCCGTTATCGGGCCGGAGGACTGGCCGAAGGAGGCAAACAGGCCCATGAACTTCAGGCAGTCGAGCGAACCGGGGAATGTGTCGCGGCCGACGGAATCATAGACCACATCGCAGCCCTTGCCGCCGGTGATCTCCTTCACCCGCTCGACGAAATTTTCCGTCCGGTAATTGATGACGTGGGTGTACCCATTGGCTTTGGCGAGTTCCGCCTTTTCGTCCGAGCCGACGGTGCCGATAACAGTTGCGCCCAGATGCGCAGCCCACTGACCGGCAATAAGGCCAACGCCGCCGGCTGCCGCATGGAACAAAATGGTGGAACCGGGCCCAACCTTGAAGGTACGGCGCAGGAGGTAGCGCGCCGTCATGCCCTTCAGCATCATGGAAGCGGCAACGTCACTCGCAATCGTCTCCGGCAGCTTCACCAGACGGTCAGCGGGGACAAGCCGCTCCTGTGCATAGGAGCCGAGCGGGCCGACATAGGCAACCCGGTCGCCCGGCGCCACATGGTCCACCCCGTCGCCCACCTCGGTCACCACGCCCGCGCCTTCGTTGCCGGGAATGAAGGGCAGACCGTTCGGGGCCGGGTAGAGCCCCGTGCGGTAATAAACATCGATGAAGTTCAGGCCCACCGCCTCATGGCGCACACGCGCCTCACCCGGCCCCGGCTTACCCGGCTCGAAGGTCTCCCAGGTCAGAACCTCGGGACCACCGGTCTGATGAATGCGGATGGCGTGAACCATGATGTCTCCTCCAGATGATTTGTGCCGCAACGGCAAAATCGCAGCCAGTCTGCGGCCAGCACAAGACTGATCCCGCACACGGCATTGTCGCATGCAGGATAAAGGCAATACCGCTCAATGGGAAAGCCGCTTTCTGTTGCCAAGCGGCTGATGCTGCCTTGCGGTCAGGCGTAGCGTTCCAGCGCCTGATGCACGGCGGAAACGGTCAGCAGGTAAAGGCTGGAAATGCCAAAGACCCAGGCCATCGGCTCGCTGAGGGTCATTTCGTTCCACAGGCCGATACCAGCGGCGACAAGCCAGACAGCAGTCATCACCAGTGTCAGAGGACGCCAGCGCTTGACGCGAACCGGATGGACGAAGCGTACCGGCATGAAGGTGAAGAGGCAGCACGCCAGGACAACAGCGATCGTGAAGCCCTGCGAGGGCGACAGAAGCATCAGGCCGAAGACGACCATGTTCCAGCAGGCCGGGAAGCCTTTGAACGCCTTGTCATGGGTCTTCATGCCGTTGTCGGCGAAATAGAGCGCACCGGTGAAGACGACGAGGCCACCGCAGATCCAGTTCCACGGGCGGTCCAGCATGGGACCGGCGGCCAGTGCAAAGGCCGGAAGGAAAACATAGGTGGCATAATCGATGACGAAATCGAGCGATGCGCCAGACCAGCGCGGGAGCCGTTCGGCGATGTTGTACTTGCGCGCAAGCGGACCGTCGATTCCATCCACCACCAGCGCAAGTCCAAGCCAGACAAACATCTCCTGCCAGTTGCCACGCGCGCCTGCCAAGAGCGCTGCAAGGGCAATCGGCGCACCGGAAGCCGTCAGCACATGGATGAGGAAGAGCGCCGGTGCATGAGACCGCTTTTCAGGGGTAATGTCAGTCACGGCGTTCACTTTCCCTTTGCCCGGCCCGCCTCGCGGCAGCCCGGATGCCGATGCCTTCAACGGCACATCTTTTCACGCTTTCACGCGCATGGCAGGCAAGAGACTGCCAAAGCGGTTTTCCGAACCGGCCGCAGGCACGCCCCTGCCCGCATCCGAGGTACAACACATAACCGGCGCATTGGTTCCCACCACGCCCGGCTCACACCTGCGCAAGGCAGATCAATGCACCTGTTTGGGCAATATTTCAATATGATGACGGGCCGCAACCCGGTTTTTTGAGAAGAAACGGCTTGTTTCTGCGGTTCTTGACTCAGATTTTCCCACTGAGAAGCAGGGTAGCGGCCATCAGGAAAGCCCCCAGAGAAGCAGGAACACGCCAACCGCCTTGTAGAACCAGCGGCTCGGCAGGTTCTTTTCCAGCGCCATCACCGCACCGAGCAGCCCCACCCAGATGATGTTCATGATGCCAACCGCGAACATCACGGTCATCAGCGCCCAGCAGCAGCCAAGGCACGCAAGCCCCTGGATGAGGCCTTCCTTGTAGAAAGAGCCCGCAGAACCACCGGTGGCCGGACTTGACCAGCGCGGATACCAGCAGCGCAGGAGACAGGCCTGCTTGGCCGGTGTGAACTGATACAGTCCGGCGGCGATCAGCGTCGTCGCCGAAAATACGAGCGACACCGGCGCCATCATGGAGGAAAGAAGGCCATAGCCGGTCAACAGCCACTGAACCAGCGTCGCAGCAAGCGCATAGGCCGTCCAGATCGTGAGATAGCCAAAGGCCAGAAGGCTGACTGAAACTGCGGCAGAGGGACCGGAGACAGCGTGGGCACGGCGCTGCGCATGAGCCAGAAAGACCGGCATGGCCGTGGGCAGCATCATGGCCAGAGTCATCATCATCCACATGATGAATACAAGCCCGGCCCCGCCTGCACCCCAGTGTTCAGACGGCATCCCGAATGTGGTGACGCCCGCAGGCAGGCACAGCACAGCCAGCGCTGCGCGCACGTCCTTCGGCAACCCGTCGAATATGTTGAAGGCGTTGAAGAGCCCCATGCCCGGCCCGGCTTCGCTCATGTCCATGACCGGCACCATGGAGGAAAGCACCGCCGCCAGATACAGCCATCCGGCAACCGCAAGCAGACCGCACAGAAGAATGACGAGATGCCGCCCGCGGCTCGTGCCCGCGCCATCCGCCTTTTCACCTGCGGATAAGCCGGAAACCTGCCCAGCCCTGCCATCCCCTGGCATTGGCGCACTGCTGCTCATCTTGGTCACTCCTGCCGTCCACCGGTCAAGTGTCCCGGCCCCTACAGCGAAAGCACTTGCCAGTCAGTGTCATACCCCTTACCCCGGCGCAGGGCGCGACGCTTTGCGCAAGGTCAAGGTCTTGCATTTCTCTCGTGGGGCACCATCCTGTCCCAACAGGTCAGAAGATCAGGCCACAGATCAGGCAAGAGACATGAAAACAGATTCCGCCGCAGGCACAATCGACAAGCCGCAGGATCAGAACCGCCCCACGGACTTTGACGCTGCCGTCATTGGTGCTGGCCCTTCCGGCATGGCTGCTGCGCTGCTGCTCGCCCGCAGAGGCTTGCGCACCGTGCTCGTTGCGCCGGACGTGAACACGAAAGACGCCCGCACCACGGCCCTGTTGCAGGCCTCTGTTGCCCTTCTGGACGAAATCGGCATCTGGGAGAAGCTCGCTGCCCGTTCGGCTCCTTTGGCCCACATGCGCCTCATCGACGACACCCGCCGCCTGATCCGCGCGCCCGAAACCACATTCGATGCCTCGGAACTGGGGCTGGAGGCCTTCGGCTACAATGTGCTGAACCGCGAATTGAATGCGGAGCTGGAAGCCGCCGTGACCCAGGCGGATGGCCTTACATGGATCAAGACCCGCCTTGCGAAGCTGGAACCTGCCGAGACAAACGTGCGCCTGACACTGGAAGATGGAACCACGCTGACGGCGGCCCTTGCCGTGGGTGCCGATGGCCGCAAGTCCATGGTGCGGCAGGCTGCCGGAATCGATGTCCGGGAATGGTCCTATCCGCAGATGGCGCTGGTGATGAACCTTGAGCATGACCGGCCGCACGGCTCGGTCTCCACCGAGTTCCACACCCCCACCGGCCCCTTCACGCTGGTGCCGCTGCCGGGAAACATGTCGTCGCTTGTCTGCGTCGTCACGCCGGAAACAGCCGCACATCTCAAGGCCTATGAAGATGGCGCGCTGGCGCTGGAACTGGAACGGCGCGCCCATTCGGTGCTCGGTGCCTTCCGCATCGCAAGCCTGCGGCAGGTCTATCCGCTCAGCGGCATGATCGCAAAGAAGGCCGCAGCCAACCGTTGCGCCCTCATCGGCGAGGCAGCGCATGTGTTTCCACCCATCGGCGCGCAAGGACTCAATCTGGGCCTGCGCGATGTGGCTGATCTTGCGCGCATTGCAGGCGAAGCGAAGGCCCGCGGCGAAGATGTGGGCGGCGCGCTGACGCTCGCCCGCTATGACAGCGCCCGCAAGCCGGACATCACCAGCCGCACCACGGCGGTGGACCTCCTCAACCGCTCGCTGCTGACGGACATGCTCCCCGTCCAGGCACTGCGCTCCCTCGGCCTCTACGCCGCCGGCCGCTTCCCGCCGCTGCGCAAATTCCTGATGCGCGAGGGGATTACGCCAAAGGCAACCCGGCTGCTGCCGTTCTGAAGGGCGGCTCCGCCCCCACTTCCTTATACTACGACCTGATCAGGGCATCCATTCCCTGAGCTCACAACACAGGGAATGGCGCGGATAGAAGCCCCGGAAACTGCAACCCGCGCCGTGCTGAAAGGCAACGGCATGGATGCCACGGTCGAGCCGTGGCATGACGGAGTGATGGTTGATCGCCCCGTTCACATTCCCCGATCCCCCCAAATACAAATCAGGCCCCCGGTTTCCCGGAGGCCTGAGAAGATCTTGCGGTGCGGTCCGGCTCAGGCCGTGAAGGGCCGGGTGCCGGAAGCGTCCTTGATTTCGGTCGGCAGGCCGATGCGGTTTAGGATGGCGAGGAAGGGCTTGGGGTCAAGCTCCTCGACATTCTTCATCGCGCCAACGTCCCAGGTGCCATCGGCGATCAGCATGGCGGCAGCGACCGGCGGCACGCCGGCGGTGTAGCTGATGCCCTGCGAACCGACTTCGTTATAGGCTTCCTTGTGGTCGGCCACGTTGAAGACGAGCACTTCGGCCGGCTTGCCGTCCTTCTTGCCCTTCACCAGCGTGCCGATGCAGGTCTTGCCGGTGTAGTCGGGCGCAAGCGAGGACGGATCCGGCAGCACGGCCTTGACCACCTTCAGCGGAACAACCTCAAGGCCTTCCGCCGTCTTGACCGGCTGCTCGGACAGGAGGCCAAGGTTTTTCAGCACGGTGAAGACGTTGATGTAGTGATCGGAGAAGCCCATCCAGAAGCGCACATCCGCCTGCGGATAGTTGGCCGAGAGCGAGTGCACCTCGTCATGGCCAGTCATGTAGGTCTGCTGTTCGCCGACGACCGGCATGTCCCACACCTTGCCGACCTCGAACATGGTGTTCGACTGCCATGCACCCTGCTGCCAGGAATAGACCGTACCGGTGAACTCGCGGAAATTGATCTCCGGATCGAAGTTCGTGGAGAACCAGCGGCCATGGGAACCGGCGTTGATGTCGATGATGTCGATCGATTCCGGCTCGGTCACGTATTCGTCGATGGCAAGGCGTGCGTAGGCATTGACCACGCCCGGATCAAAGCCGACGCCCAGAATGGCGGTTACGCCCTTCTCAGCGCAGCGCTCGCGGCGCTGCCATTCGTAATTGCCGTACCAGGGCGGCGTCTCGCAGATCTTCTTCGGGTCTTCGTGAATGGCCGTGTCCATGTAGGCTGCACCGGTCTCGATGCAGGCTTCCAGCACGGTCATGTTGACGAAGGCAGAACCGACGTTGATGACAATCTGCACACCGGTCTTGCGGATCAGGTCCGCGACAGCGGCACTGTCCATCGCATTGAGGGCATGGGCTTGAAGAACACCCTCGACCTTCAGGCTGCCTTTTTCGCGGACGCTGTCCAGAATCCGCTCACACTTCGCAACGGTGCGCGAAGCAATATGAATGTCGCCGAGCAGGTCGTTGTTCTGCGCACATTTATGCGCGACAACCTGCGCTACGCCACCGGCGCCGATGATGAGTACGTTGCGCTTCATTTCGCCCATAGTCCTCCTTGGGTCTCTAAGGGTTGCACAGCCTCAGGAGAGGCTGAAATCACGACAGGGCCGCCGTGAAATCGTCGTAGGTGAAGTCGCGGGCCAGGCGCACGGAGCCATCCAGCTCCTTCACCGCAATGGCCGGCATCTTCACGCCATTGAACCAGTTCTTCTTGACCATTGTGTAGCCAGCCGCATCCTGAATGGAGAGCCGGTCACCGGCAGCCAGAGCCTTTTCAAAGCGGAATTCACCGAAGATGTCGCCTGCAAGGCAGGACTTGCCGCAGACCATCCACTCGTGATCGCCCGCATTAGGTTCGACCTTGGCACTCTGCCGGTAGATCAGCAGATCCAGCATATGTGCCTCGATGGAGCTATCGACAATGGCCAGGTTCTTGCCATTGTGCAGCGTGTCCAGCACGGTCACTTCCAGCGTTGCGGACTTGGTAATCGCCGCCTCGCCGGGCTCCAGATAGACCTGCACTTCGTTTTCGCCCGCAAAACGCTTCAGCCGCTCGGCGAACTTTTCCAGCGGATAGCCCTCGCCGGTGAAATGAATGCCGCCACCGAGGCTGATCCATTCCATCTGACGGATGAGGAAGCCGAAGCGCTGCTCGATATGGCCAAGCATGCCGTCGAACCGGTCGAAATCGGCGTTCTCACAGTTGTTGTGGAACATGAAGCCAGTGATCTTGTCGGCGACCTTTGCGATCGTCTCCGGGTCATGCTCGCCAAGGCGCGAGAAGGGACGTGCCGGATCGGCGAGATCGAAATCCGAGGTGGAGACACCCGGATTGACGCGCAGGCCGCGCACATGCCCTGCCGACTGCCCCTCGAAACGCTCGAACTGGCCGATGGTGTTGAAGATGATCTTGTCGGACGAGGCAATCACCTCATCAATCTCATCCGGCGCAAAAGCCACCGAATAGGCGTGCGTCTCGCCGGGGAATTTCTCCCGGCCGAGCTTCACCTCATAGAGCGACGACGATGTCGTGCCGTCCATGTAATTCGACATGAAATCGAACACGGACCAGGACGCAAAGCACTTCAGCGCCAGCAGCGACTTTGCGCCAGACGCCTCACGCAGCCATGCGATCTTCTCCATGTTCGGCAGAAGCTTCGACTTGTCGATCAGATAATAGGGGTGGAAATCATCTCGTGCCCTTTGCGGATCCGGTCCTGAGGACAGGGACAAAACCTGTTGCGGGGGCTGTACCCCCTTTGCGCCAAACACTCAATGAAAATCGGTACCCTGGGATGATTTACGCGCCTTTTCCCGTCCGGGAACAAATAGCAAGAGCGCACCCTAAAGGCCTCGTCAGACTGACCAGCGTATAAAGGGGAAAGATTTCCGCCTTGCAGCGCAAGAAAAATTCAAATCTGCAGCTTCAAGACATACCGCGCCGCCGCCTTTCAGCAGGCAGACGGCAGCAAGACGAAAGGCAGCGGAAGGGTTACAAAACCCGCCGCAACACTATTCTTGAGCCGACCAAATAATCTGACGAGAACCTTACCGGCAGACGGCGCCTTGCCTATGCCTTGCGCTCCCAGCCACCGCCGTCGCGCTGTTGCCAGTAAGTTACTTCCGCCCCCTGCCCCTTGAACAGCTTCCAGTGCTGACGCGCGTCCGCCAGGGCCTCCTGATCATTGCCGTCAAACATGACGACGACACGGCCATAGCCATCGATTGGTGGCGGCACCGCCCGGTCCACCAGAAAGCGTACCTCCGCGCTGTTCGGATTGTCCGGTCCTGCGGTCAGGAACACAGGCTGGTGCTCAGGGAAGCCATCGGCAATGGTGCCATGCGGAAGGAACTCGTGATCGGAAAAGCTCCACAGATGCGCATCCAATGCCGCGCAACGCTCCTCAGAGCCGCATTGCACGACCACCTTCCAGTCCCGCTCCAGACATTTCAGGAGAAGGCCGGGCAGCACCTCTTCCAGAGGCTGTCTTGTCAGATGGTAGAACAGGACTTCCGTGGTCACGGCTGATTCCTTACGTGTTTCCCGGCATTTGCTCCGGTTTCGCACATCTGTGCCTGAAGTTATACCCGCTCTTTCGATGCTGAAGGACGCCTGTTAAGGACCCATCATAGAGACAGCCTAGCCCCCGTTACCCGCGCCTGCCACACCAGCGCCACAAAGGTGATGCCGCCACGCAACATTCAGGGCCAATCCTGCAGAGTGTGACGTAACCGGATAGACAAGCCAACCGGCATCCAGCATTAACCGCTCGCAAATGCGCGGCTGGTACGGTGAAGAAACCGGAAAACATTCAGTTCGATTCTGAATGAACCGGCGCAAAGGTTTCCGGGCCTGTCACGGCCATTTTTTTCGGGGGTTTGAATGCTCGTTCGCGTTGCGTTGTTCTTCACGATGGTCATGGGTCTGGCCGGAGCGACTGCAGCATTGGGCCTCGTGGTGACCGAAAACACCACACAGTGCCAGTTCTACAAGGCCTGTTGAGTTCTGCAGCCCGTGCGCCGCATGCTCTGCTGGCATCCTGTGAAGAGACATATGGAAAACCCGCTGGAAAACCGGCGGGTTTTTTGTTGGCAACCTGTGGATAACATTTGCCGGGTCTGACCTTCCGCGCCATGTTTTCGGCAGGCAGCGAAGTTCAATCCCCGCCCCTTCGGCGCATGGCGCCAGCAAGCTCTTCCTTGCCGCGCGCGGCAAACTCTTCCGCAACGGCCCGGCGGTTCGCCTCGGGGTGGTTCTGGTTCAGCTTGGACTTCGCCTCGATCCGTCCGATGGAAATCTCCAGCGCAACGATCTTGCTGATCATGTCCTCAAGGTAATCCGCCGGGGCATCCCCCATCTTCCAGCCGCCCTCCCCGTTCAGCGCCTTTTCATGGCGGCTGGTCAGGAGGCTGACGATCCGGCGCTTGGCGGCGCCATCCCGCAGCCAGCGGATATGGCCGTGGACATGTATCACCTGATAGTTCCAGGTCGGCACCGCCCGGTGCGTCTCTGCCTTGCTGGGATACCAGTTGGGGCTGACATAGGCATCCCCACCCTGAAAGATGGCCAGCACCGGCGCGCCGTCCGCAACGTCTTCATGGATGACATTTGCCAGCGCCACATGCCCGATGAGCTTGCTGCCGGCCCTTAGCAGCGGCAGGTGATTGGCGCAAAGGCCGTCCGGCGTGAGGGCAACAACGGCAGCCAGCGGATGAGCGCTGATCAGGCGCTCGATTTCATCGGGATCGCTTTCAGCGAAATGCGCGGGTGTATACATCGCGTGCCCCGGCAGAGTTTGAGCCGGAGCGGCAGCAGACAGGCCGCCGCCCCGGAGCTGTATCAGCCTTCGTAGTGGTCACGTACCAGCTGGTCGAGCAGACGCACGCCAAAACCGGATGCCCAGCCCTGGCTGATCTCGTCCTTGACGGAGCCCATGGCCGTTCCCGCCACATCCAGATGCGCCCAGGGCACATCATTGACGAAGCGCTGCAGGAACTGGGCCGCCGTGATGGAGCCCGCCGTGCGGCCGCCGGTGTTCTTCACATCGGCATTCGGGGTGTCGATCAGCTTGTCATAGGCCTTGGACAGCGGCAGGCGCCAGACGCCTTCACCGGTCGTCTCTCCAGCGGCAAACAGGCGCTGTGCCAGTTCATCGTTGTTTGAGAAGAGGCCTGCGTTCTGGTTGCCAAGCGCAATGATGACAGCGCCGGTCAGGGTGGCGAGGTCGATCATGAACTTCGGCTTGAAGCGCTCCTGGGTGTACCAGAGTGCATCGGCCAGCACGAGGCGGCCTTCGGCGTCCGTGTTGAGGATCTCGATGGTGGTGCCGGACATGGCGCGCACGATGTCGCCGGGACGCTGGGCGTTGCCGTCGGGCATGTTCTCGACGAGTCCGATGATGCCGATGGCATTGACCTTGGCCTTGCGGGCAGCAAGAGCATGCATGAGACCGGTGACTGCAGCTGCGCCGCCCATGTCGCCCTTCATGTCTTCCATGCCTGCCGCCGGCTTGATGGAAATGCCGCCGGTGTCGAACACGACCCCCTTGCCAACAAAGGCAACCGGCGCCTCATCCTTCTTGCCACCATTCCAGCGCATGACGACGAGACGCGGCGGACGGACGGAACCCTGTGCCACGCCAAGAAGCGCGGCCATCTTCAGCTTCTTCATTTCCTTTTCGGTGAGGATCTCAATTTCCACACCGAGCTTCTCGAGCTTTGCGGCACGGTCCGCAAACTCCACAGGGCCGAGCACATTGGCAGGCTCGTTGACGAGATCACGCGCCAGCAGCACACCGTCGCCAACAGCTTCGGCGTCGGCGAAGGCCTTCTTGGCAGCCTTGGACTCCGGACCGATGATGTTGAGTGTCAGCTCAACCGGCAGGCCATCCTCATCCTTCTTCGTCTTGTAGGCATCGAAGCTGTAGGAGCACAGCTTTGCTCCCAGCGCGAACTGGGCCGCAGCCGCTGCGCTGACTTCGCCGCCGCCGGGCAGCTCCAGATAGACAATGGCATCGGCAGCGCGCGCGCCTGCCAGCGCGGCCTGAACGGAACCGCCCAGCTTCAGCCAGTCAGTGTCTTGCATGTCTTCTGCTTTGCCGAGGCCAAAGACGAACAGACGGTCAAGATCAAGCCCACCGGGTGCTACGAGATCCAGCTTCGAGCCGCGTCTGCCCTTGAAGCCGCCTGCACTGGCCGCACGGGCAAGGCCACCCGGCAGAACATCCAGCAGTCCGGCAGCCAGCGGACCGGCGGTCAGAGAATCGTCAGCCAGAACGACAGCGGCAGGAGCCGGCGCAGCCGAAGCCTTGCCGAATTGGATTTTCGTAAGCTTGTTCATTTTTCCATCTTGGGTTCACCGGCCAGCGAAATGCCGGCCAGGATGCTGTAAATTCCAGCAATGTGGCCTGATATGCCTTGTGCAGCAAGCCTCTGCCGAATAAATCTGCAGGTGGGCAGTCAGTAGCAGGCCAGCCTCCGGTGGCATTCAAATGCCATATTCGGATAGAAGAGGTCTGCGGTCCAACCGCGTTGCAATCCGGCAGAGAGAATGAAGACACTCGAACGTTACATCATCCGCCGGTCCGTTTTCGTCTTCACGATGACACTTGCGGCCATGACAGGCGTTGTCTGGGCGACGCAGGCCCTGCGCCAGCTGGATCTGGTGACGTCAAAGGGTCAGACCATCGTCCAGTTCATTTCGATCACGATGCTGGCGATGCCGTTTCTGGTGGTCATCGTGGCGCCCTTCGCGCTGATGATTGCCCTGATCCTGGTTCTGAACGCCTTGTCGAGCGACAGCGAGCTGATTGTCATCAATGCCACCGGAGGTTCGCGCTTTCTGGTGCTCCGTCCGGTTCTCATTTTCTCGATTGGCATCTGTGTGCTGACAGGAGCCATGTCGCTCTACGTAGCGCCCGAAGGACTGGCACGGCTGCGCGATGAAATCACCCGTGTTCGCGTCGATCTCGTGGCCAACATCGTCAAGCCCGGCCGCTTCATATCCATGGCCGATGGCCTGACATTCCACATCCGCAACCGCTCTGGCGATGGTGCGCTGGACGGCCTCCTGCTGCATGACACCCGCGATCCGGCCACGATCTTCACCTATGAATCCGAGGTTGGGCACATTGTCGAAATGCAGGGCCTCACACTGCTGGTCATGCAGAACGGCACAATCCAGCGCCGTCCGAAGACGAGCGGTGACATCTCGATTGTCCGTTTCCAGTCCTATGCCTTTGATCTGTCGAGCCTTGTTCCGGATGCTGCAGAGCCAGTCTACAAGGCAAGCGAACGTCCAACCTGGGCCTTGATCCACGACCCGGAGCCGGATGAATTCGCCCGCCTCTATCCTCTGCGCATCAAGGCGGAGCTGCATAACAGGTTCAGCCAGCCACTTTATGCCATCGCATTCGGCTTGATTGTCTTTGCGTTTCTGGGGCAGGCGCGCACGACCCGGCAGGACCGCGGGCTTGCCTTGCTTGGCGCACTTGCATGCTGCATCCTGCTGCGCACCGCGGGCTTTGGCGCGACATCTCTCGCTGGCAGTCAGGCTGCACTCATCGCCGCCTATTATATCGTGCCGCTGATTGGTATCATCCTACCCGCCTGGTTCATCCTCCAGTCAGACACGGGCGCTGCGCCGAAATGGCTTGCCAGACTGATCGACCGGATCACCGACTTCAGCGAACGCACTCAGGCGAGGCTCGCTGGCCGCCGCATGTCGAAGGGAGCCTGAACCTCATGCTGGGAGCCACCCTCTCCTTCTATTTCTCGCGGCGCTTTCTGAGGTCTATCCTGGGATTGTTCCTGCTCGCAGCGATCCTGATTTTCCTGTTCGACGTGCTGGAGCTCCTGCGCCGTGCTGGTGAGCAGGGAGATCTGTCAGTCCTGCGTGTCAGCATCATTTCGCTTCTGCGCGTGCCGCTCCTGCTGGAACAGGTCATTCCCTTTGCTGTCCTGTTCGGTGCGATTTCAGCCTTTGTCACCTTGAGCCGGGGGCTGGAACTGGTCGTGACCCGGGCCGCCGGCATTTCCGTCTGGCAGTTCGGCGCACCGGCAGCCATGGTCGCGCTCATTCTCGGCGTCCTATCAGTTGTTATTTACAATCCTGTCGCCGTCTGGATGCAGCAACAGTCGGATCAGGTGGCTGCCGGTCTTTTTGGCGGCGAGGACAGTTTCCTGCTGCAAACGACCAATGCCGTGTGGCTGCGTCAGGATGGTCTGGACGGAGAATCCGTTCTCAATGCCGACCAGCTTCTTGCGCAAGGCACGATCCTGCGGGGCGTAACCATCTTCACCTTCAATCGTCAGGGACGCTTCGACGAGCGGATCGAAGCGCGTGAGGCGGAATTGAATGAAGGTTACTGGGTGCTCAAGGACGCAACTGTTTACCGCACCAACGCCGATCCACGGCGCCACAACACATACCGGGTCAGTACCTATCTGACGCCGACCGAGGTGCGCGAGAGCATCGGTTCACCCGAATCAATTTCTTTCTGGAACCTGCCCCGCTTCATCGAACTGGCGAGCCGCGCCGGCTTGCCGGCCTATCGCTATACACTGCAATATCAAACGCTTCTGGCCCGTCCCCTGCTTTTATTAGCGATGGTTCTCATCGCAGCAGCAGTTTCTTTAAAGGTTTCGCGCTTTGGTGGGCTCGGCAAGATGATTCTGGGTGGAATCGCCGCCGGGTTCGTGCTTTACGTTCTTTCTGAGCTCGCACGCGATCTCGGAGGGGCTGGCATAGTCCCGCCGGTGGTAGCTGCCTGGGCCCCAGGTGTGTTTGGAGTTCTCATGGGTTTGACGATCCTGCTCAATCAGGAAGACGGCTAAATGGCGGATACGATGCGTCTCAAGTCGCTCTTACTGAAGAAGGGTGCCTGTGCCCCGGCGCGCGGTCTTATGATCTCGCGGCCTCGGTACTGTTATTGCCTGCTCGCTGATCACTGCCCCCTGGGCCGCGCCTGTTGCTTTTGCACAGTCCCCCACCTCCGCAGCGGTCTCGGCCAACGTCAATCCAAACGCAGAAATGCTGCTGGAAGCCGATGACCTCACCTATGACTACGACCGGGATAAAATCCTGGCGCGTGGCAAGGTGCAGATTTTTTATGACGGCTACACGCTGGAAGCGGACGAAGTGATCTTCGACCGTGGGTCTGCACGCATGTTTGCCAAGGGCAACGTCAAGATGGCGGAGCCTGACGGCAACGTCATCACGACGCAGGAAATGGAGCTCACGGACAATTTTGCCGAAGGCTTCGCCCGTTCGCTGCAAGTCGACTCGCCTCAGCGCACCCGGTTTATCGCGGAGAGTGCCAATCGCGAGGGCGGCAACGTAACGACTTTCAACAATGGTCTCTACACGGTTTACACGCGACAGCCGGCCGAAAAGCCGCCGCTTTGGCGCCTGCGTGCACAGAAGATCATTCACAATCAGGAAGAGAAGGTTGTCCGGTTCGAGGACACGCGCCTGGAATTCTTTGGAATGCCAGTGGCCTATATTCCGTACCTGTCGATGCCGGACCCGTCCGTCAAGCGCAAGTCGGGCTTCCTGACGCCAGCGGCCTCGATCTCGTCCAATCTGGGCTATGGCGTGACCGTGCCCTATTACTGGGCGCTCAGTCCTCATTATGATCTGACAGTCGCCGCAACAGGCTTTACCAAGCAGGGTGCTTTGGGAACCGCTGTCTGGCGGCAGGAGCTGGAACAGGGCAAGTACCTGATTTCCGGAGCTCTCATTTCACAGAAAGACCCTTCCGCATTCCTGACCAAGAGTGGGAACCGGACTTGGCGTGGCGCGCTGCACACGGAGGGTAACTACATCCTCCCCGACAGCTGGTTGCTTTCATGGAACATGACTTACAAGTCAGACCGCGCCTTTCTGTCGGACTATCAGCGCCTGAACATTGGCGCCGCCAGCGAACTTTCTCAGGTGTCCCTCTCCCGCACATGGCTGAGAAACGTCATCAGCGTCAATGCTTATGCGTTCTCAATCTCACAGGAAGACTACAACACGACGTTGAACGCACCGGTGGGCTCGTTCGAGCGAGTGGGCGCGAAGCTGCAGGACAAGCAACCCTTCGTCTTCCCGGTGGCTGATGTGAATTACGTCTTCGATCAGCCGATCGCGGGCGGAGAACTGTCGTTCAAAAGCAACTTTACCAGCCTGACGCGTGCCGAGACGGATGCTTATTCCGTCAATGGCGAAAACCGCTATCGCGGTGTGGATGGAACATTCTCCCGCTGGAGCATGAACACCCAGTGGCGGCGCACCCTGATCGATCCGATCGGTCAGATGTTCACGCCCTTTGCCTATGTGCGCGGCGATCTGTTCTTCCTTGGATCACAGGACAAGAACGTAACCACGCTGACGGATGAGGCCTTTGTCGGCCGTGTCATGCCGGCAGTGGGTCTGGAATACCGCTATCCGTTCATTGTCAGCTTCGACGGCGGCAACCAGATCATCGAGCCCATTGCTCAGATCATTGTACGCCCTGACGAACAGCGCATTGGCGAGCTTCCGAACGAAGACGCCCAGAGCCTTGTGTTCGATACGTCGACCCTGTTTGCCTATGACAAGTTCTCCGGCTACGACCGTGTGGAAGGTGGAACCCGCGCCAATCTTGGCTTGAGTTACAAGTTCCAGCTTGATAGCGGCGAGTATCTGAGCACGTTGTTCGGCAGGTCATTCCAGCTGGCTGGCAGGAACTCCTTTGCAAAGCCGGATCTGTTCGGCTCATCGCTCGAGTCAGGCCTCGAGACCGGTGAATCCGACTATGTGGCCGGCTTCGCACTGGATACACGGCGTGGCGTTACGCTTGGTTCACAGGCCCGGTTCGACGAGAAGGATCTTTCCGTGCGGCGCCTTCAGGTGCAAGCGACCGGCAGCTATGGTCCTGTGGTGAGCACCTTCGCCTATGCCTTCATGGACAAGCAGCCCAAGCTTGGCATCAACGCGGACCGGGAAGAGGTGCTGGCCTCGAGCAGCCTGCGGATTGCAGAGAACTGGCGCCTGTTTGGCGGCGTGCGCTACGATCTGAAGAACGAGAATATCGTTCAGGACTCCGGCGGTGTTGGATATGATGACGAGGGCTTCTCCTTGTCCCTGTCCTATCAGCAGGATCGCAGCCGCAATAACGGCGAGCCGGTGAACCGGACCGTCTTCTTCCGCTTTGGTCTGCGGACCATCGGCGATACGCAAGTCTCCAGCTCTGCGAACGAGTGATGCAATGGAAGGCGGCGGTCAGCTGCCTTCCGCGCATCATCGCTGACCAGGAGAGTTTGACAGCCATCGTTCACGAAATGATGGCCAGCCCTTGCGTGAACGGCTCAATTTGGCCATTGTTTCAGGGCATTGGGTGGATCAAACTACTGACCGTGACTGAATTGAACCTCGTTACAGGTCAAGATCATATCCACGACGTCATAAGGGAGACGCCGGGGTCACGTGCCGGCTGGGATGAGATGAAAAAAACACTGATGATCGCCTGCGCCGCTCTTTGCCTTGGGGCGGCAACCCCTTCTGGCGTTTATGCGCAATCCGCCATCAAGGTGGTTGTGGATGACCAGGCCATCACCTCTTTCCAGATCGGGCAACGCGCCCGTCTCATCACCTTGACCGAACGCAAGAGTGGCGGAGCCGCAACAAAGGCTGCACAGGACGAACTCATCGACGAGGTCCTGAAGCTCAAGGAAGCCAAGCGCTATGGCATTACCGTGTCGAAGAAACAGGTCGACGACGCATTTGCCACGATTGCTTCCCGCGTCAAGCTCACCCCTGCGAATCTCTCAACCGCTCTGCGCCAGAGCGGCGTTGATCCGGATACCCTCCGTGACCGCCTTCGCACGGAAATTGCCTGGTCGCAGATCCTGCGCCAGCGTTTCCAGGGACGTGTCTCTGTCAGCGAATCCGATATTGCCGCCCAGCTCCAGAAGCTGAAAAGCGATAAGGACGAGCCGCTGAAGAGCATCGAGTACCGGCTTGAGCAGGTTATCTTCGTGGTACCGGAGAAGGCCTCTGGCAGTTTCAAGGCCAAGCGCAAGAAGGAAGCTGAGCAGCTGCGTAAGAGCTTCACCACTTGCGAGCAGAGTTCCGAACAGGTCCGGGCTTTCAGCGAAGTTGTGGTCAAAACCGTCGGCTTCCGTCTGGAAACTGAACTTCCCGCCGACATGAAGGATGTGATTGCGAAGACGGCAGTTGGCCAGCTGACTCCTCCGCAAGTGACGCCGCGTGGTCTTGAGATGATCGCGGTCTGCGGAAAGCGGGAACTGGCATCGGACGTTTCGGCCCGCACCGAGATCGAGGATGAGCTGCGGCAGAAGGAAGGCGAGCAGCTGACCCGGCGCTACATCCAGGATCTGCGCCGCCAGTCTGTGATTTCCTACAGGTAACAAACCGGGCAAGGCTCCGATGGCTGACATCCGTCTTCCGCTTGCTGTGACAAGCGGCGAACCTGCAGGCATCGGACCGGATGTGACCCTGCGGTGCTGGGCAGAGCGGACCCTCATGGCGCTGCCTCCCTTCTATGTCCGGACAGATCCCGGCCTTCTGCGCAGCAGAGCCGCGCGGCTTGGCCTCGACGTTCCCATTGTCGAAGTGGCGCCGGAAGATGCCTGCGAAGTGTTCTCCAGCGCGCTTCCGGTGGTTACGGACGGACAGAGTGTGGCTGATCTTCCAGGAACGCCGGATTCAGCAACCGCCGCCGCCGTGATCGCGTCGATCGACAGCTGCGTGGCCGATGTGCGTGAGGGCCGCGCAGCAGCCGTCGTCACCAATCCCATCGCCAAGAAGACGCTCTATGATGCGGGCTTCCGTCATCCTGGCCATACTGAATATCTGGGAGAGCTGGCCGAACAGTTTGGGCCTGGTCCCCATACACCCGTCATGCTGCTGGCAGGGCCTGAACTGATGGTGGTACCTGTTACCGTCCATATCCCGCTCAGTGCTGTTCCTGCGGCCTTGACGGCTGACCTCATCCTTGAGACCGCGCGCATCGTAGACAGGGACTTCCGCAAACGCTTTGGCCTTTCAAAGCCACGCATCGCGGTTGCTGGTCTCAACCCGCATGCCGGCGAAGGTGGCAGCATGGGACGGGAAGACATTGATGTCATAGCCCCTGCCCTTGAGTTGCTGCGGAATGAGGGCATGGATGTCAGCGGCCCGTGGCCGGCCGATACCCTCTTCCATCCGGAGGCGCGCAAGACCTATGACTGCGTGCTCGGCATGTATCACGACCAGGTCCTGATACCGGTCAAAACCATCGCCTTTGACGACACCGTAAACGTAACCCTTGGCCTGCCTTTCGTGCGCACCTCGCCCGATCATGGCACTGCTTTCGATATCGCAGGCACAGGCAAGGCACGGCCGCAGAGCCTTGCCGCCGCCTTGCGCATGGCTGCCGTGCTGGCCGCGCCGGAGCATCTTGCCGGAGACTTTTGAATGAGCCAGATCGACGATCTGCCCCCTGCGTGAGGTCATCCGCACCCATGGCCTCGACGCGAAGAAGTCGCTTGGCCAGAATTTCCTTTTGGACCTCAACCTGACGTCCCGCATCGCACGCTCCGCAGGAGATCTGTCTGCCTGCACGGTGATCGAGGTCGGTCCCGGTCCTGGCGGACTGACACGGGCTCTGCTGGCCAATGGCGCACGCAAGGTGGTGGCGATCGAAAAGGATAGCCGCTGTCTGCCTGCACTTGCCGAAGTTTCAGCGCATTACCCAGGCCGCCTGGAGGTGCTGGAAGCGGATGCTCTGACGATTGATCCGGCCGCATTGAGTGAAGGCTATCCGGTCAAGATCGTCGCCAACCTGCCCTATAATGTCGGCACCCAGCTGCTGCTCAACTGGATCACCTCTTCCACCTGGCCACCATTCTGGGAGTCGCTGACGCTGATGTTCCAGAAGGAAGTTGCCGAGCGCATTGTTGCGACGGTTGAGGATGATGCTTATGGCCGGTTGGGCGTTCTGGCCGGCTGGCGGACGCGTGCAAAGATCCTGTTCGACCTCAATCCGCAGGCCTTCACACCGCCGCCGAAAGTCACCTCGTCGGTGGTGCATCTGACGCCCAATCCTTCGCCATTGCCCTGTGATCTCAAGGATCTGGAACGGCTGACCGCAGCCGCCTTCGGTCAGCGCCGCAAGATGCTGCGCGCCTCGCTGAAGGGGGTGAAGGCAGATGCGGGAACGCGCATCAGCGACTGTGGTATTGCTCCAACGGCGCGGGCGGAAGAAATTGATATCGCCGGTTTTGTGGCACTCGCCCGGCGGTTCGCGGAGGCCTGAGCGGACCGCCTCACCCGGATGCCTGAGCGGACTGCCAAGTCAGCCCAGCAAGCGCCGGGCCCCGCGCCAGATCAGCCACTGGCGCCGCAGCTGTGAAAGGGAGACCTCGGAGCGCAGCGGATCATGCCCCCTCTGCTCCATTTTCCCTAGAAACGCCTCGACTAGCACGACCGGCAGGAAGGCTGGTACGATCGCAGGCGTGCAGACCGATTTCAGGCTCTTCACGCGGCCAAGGTGATGGCGCACGTGTTCGCGCATCTCGGCCAGCGCTGCCCCCAGTTCCGGACTTGCCTCGCCCCGGAATAAGGTTTCCCGGTCAACGCCATGCCGGTCAAGCAGGTCGGCCGGCAGATAGAGCTGCCGCCGGGAAGCATGCCAGGGCAGAGCCCGGAGCAGCCCCGTGAGGCCATATGCAACACCGGCATGGCCCGCAAGATCACATGTGCCAGCCTCGTCCCCGCCCGCCAGAATGATCGACGCCAACTGCATCAGCGCGGAAGATGTTTCGCCGGTATAGCCCTCCAGATCATGCAGGGTGGGCATGGGATCGTCATAAAGATCAAAGACGCGCGCGTCGATCAGCCCCTGCAAGGCCTCAACAGGCAGCCGGTAGCGCTCAATGGTGCTGGCCAGGGCGGCGGCCACTGGATTGGCATTGGCATCACCATGCGCGCTGCCTGCAAGAAAATCCCGCCACCACTGCAGGCGGACTTCACCAGGCAAGGGATCGCGCACAAGTTCACGCACCCGCGCGACTTCCATGTTGAACGCATAAAGTGCCATGAGCCCGCCGCGATGCTCTTGCGGAGCGAGCAAAGCTGTCAGGTAGCGGTCGGGGTCGTGCTGGCGCACCAGCGCCTGTGCATGGTCAAAATTTGTCTGCATTCTTGCCCAGATAGGCCTCTTTCCAGCACGGACCAGAGCGGTGAACTGCGGATGCCCGGTTTAGGCTGCGCAGCCCAATGCTGCTTATCAGATCAATCCACCGCAATCAGCGCAGCAGCAGCGGCACGGTCTTCCGAGAGAAGGACGTTGAGCGTCCGCACCGCGGCACCTGTGGACATGGGTTCGGCCTTGATTCCAGCCTCGCGGAAAAGGCCGCGCAGTTCGCTGCCGAGAGGCTTGAGCTCCACTCCTGTGCCGACCAGCAGCACTTCGATGTCAGCGGCCTGCTCAAGCACCCTGGCAAACGCCTCCGGAGTGAGATCTGGCATGTCCGTCACATCCCAGCCGTGGATCCCGCTTGGCAGGCACAGTATGGATCCATGATGAGACATCCCGGCAAAGCGGAACCCGCCGCCTCCATAGGAGTCGACGGGTGCACGTCCGGGAAAATGAGCCTTGCGGATTTCCATGGAACCGCCTTCAGGCTGTCTTGGCCGAAGACTTGCTGTCCTTGGCACCATCCTCTTCCTCCCCGCCGCCTGCACCGCGAAGGTTGAACAGGATCAGCATGGGAGCCGCGAGGAAGATCGACGAATAGGTACCAATCACCACGCCGATGATCATCGCCAGCGTAAAGGACTGAATGACCTCGCCGCCGAAGATATAGAGAGCCAGCAACGCAATCAGCGTCGTCACCGAAGTCATGGTCGTACGGGACAGCGTCTCGTTGATCGACAGGTCCAGAAGTTCAGGCAGCGGCATCTTCTTGTAGCGGCGCAGATTCTCGCGGATACGGTCATAAACGACCACCGTGTCATTGAGCGAATAGCCAATGATCGTGAGAATGGCTGCAATGCTCGACAGGGTGAAATCGAGCTGGAGCACCACAAACAGCCCCATAGTGACGATCACATCGTTGAGCGTCGTCAGAATCGCGCCAACGGCAAACTGCCATTCGAAGCGGAACCAGACGTAGAAGAGAATGCAGATCAGGGCCACCGTAACGCCCATCGTGCCAGCGAAGGCAAGCTCCCCGGAAACGCGCGGACCGACAATCTCTACCCGGCGGAATTCCACTTCACCCGCAAACGTCTCGCGGATGTTGTTGATAGCCGCCTGCTGAGTCAGTTCGCCGCCTTCCTGCTGCTCGATGCGGATCAGCACTTCATCAGGATCGCCGAATTGCTGAACCTGCACATCACCCAGGTTCAGGTTCGAAAGCTCACCGCAGAATCGACGCAAGGTCAGCAGGACCCTGCGTCTTCATCTCGATCAGGCTGCCGCCCTTGAAATCAATGCCGAAGTTGAGGCCCACAGTGAAGAACAGGCCGAAGGACGCGATACCGATCAGGATAGCCAGCGGGAAGCTGACCTTCCTGAGCCACATGAAGCGATACTTGGTGTTGTCCGGAAAGAGACGGAGCAAAGCCATAACGTGTTTCTCCCGGATCAGAGCGCAAGCTTCGTCGGCCGGGCCCTGCGGACCCATATGGCGACGAGAAGCCGAGTGAAGGTGAAGGCGGTAAACACCGTCGTCAGGATGCCGATGGCAAGCGTCACGGCAAAGCCGCGCACCGGGCCGGAACCAAGCTGGAACAGCACGAGTGCTGCAATCAGTGTTGTCACGTTGGCGTCCACGATGGTGCCGAAGGCGCGGGAGAAGCCTGCATCAATCGCAGAAATCGCCGAGCGTCCGTTGCGGTATTCTTCGCGGATGCGCTCGTAGATGAGCACGTTGGCATCCACCGCCATACCGATGGTCAGCACGATGCCCGCAATGCCAGGCAACGTCAGCGTCGCCTGCAACAAAGTCAGCATGGCAAAGATCAGGACCACGTTGACTGTCAGCGCGATATCCGCGAACAGCCCGAAGCGGCCATAGGCGAGGATCATGAAGATCACGACAGCGGCAGCGCCGATGAGGAAGCCAGGCGGCCTGCATCAATCGAGTCCTGCCCGAGGCCGGGACCGATGGCGCGTTCCTCGATCACGGTCAGCTTGGCAGGCAGAGCGCCCGCGCGCAGCAGTACGGCCAGATCGTTTGCGGTCTGAACAGTGAAGTTACCCGAGATCTGACCCGCCCCCTGCGTGATCGGTTCATTGATCCGCGGAGCAGAGATCACTTCATTGTCGAGCACGATGGCAAAGGGACGGCCAACGTTCTGGGTGGTGACCGTCGCGAACTTGCGCGCACCCGCCGTGTTCAGGCGGAAGCTGACAACAGGCTCGTTGGTCTGCTGGTTGATCGAGACCTGCGCGTCGGACAGATCCTCACCGGTCATCAGCGGGACTTCCTCGACGAGGTAGGGCAAGGGAGGATCGTCCACCGAGCTCAGCACCATTGTGCCTGCTGGCGGCCTGCCTTGCATCGCCTGTTCGGCGGGCATGGTGGTGTTGACGAGATGGAAGGTCAGCTGCGCCGTCTGGCCGATCAACGACTTCAGACGCTCAGGATTCTGCTCGCCCGGTGCCTCGACAAGAATGCGGTCTGTGCCCTGGCGCTGGATGTTGGGCTCAGTCGTGCCCAGTTCATCCACGCGGCGGCGGATGACCTCAATCGACTGCTGCACGATTGACGCCATGCGCTGATTGAGCCCCTCTTCGGTGAAGCTGAAGCGGACGAGACCGTCATCTTCCACCGTCAGGGCAAATTCATTCACCGAGCCGCCGCCGAACAGCGAATTCACCAGCGGGTTAACCAGTGGCTGCAGGCGTTCGCGCACATCGTTCAGCCGCTCCATATCCCGGATGCGCAGCTGTACGCTCTCACCCTGGATGCCAAGACCGGTATAGCCGATGCGCGGCTCCTTACGCAGTTCGCTGCGGATCTCACCAGTCAGCGTCGTCAGGCTCTTCTGGATATAGTCCTGCCGGTCGATCTCATAGAGCAGATAGGCACCACCCTGAAGATCGAGGCCAAGCACAATCTGGCGCTGGGGAAGCCACTTGGGCCAGGATGCAAGTGTCGATGCCGGCAGAAAGTTCGGCAAGACGGACACAATGCCCGCAAGAATCACACCAATGATCAGTGCGATCTTCCAGCGTGCGAAATAGAGCATGTCGAAACGCCTGTATTAAGGCCCGGCACAAGGGGCCGGGCCAATGGGATCCGCAGGGATTGGATTACTCGCCGTCTTTGACCGGCTCGGACTTGGAGCGCACTTCCTGCACCATGGAGCGCACAAGGCGAACGCGCACGCCGTCAGACAGTTCTACCTGCACTTCCGAGATCGTCAACCACCTTGACCACCTTGGCAATGAGGCCACCGGCCGTCACCACCGTGTCGCCACGGCGCAGGTTCGCGATCATTTCCTGATGCTTCTTCATCCGCTGACGCTGCGGGCGGATAATGAGGAAATACATGATGGCAAAGATGGCCACGAAGGGCAGCATCTGGATCAGGAAGTCAGGGCCGCCAATTCCGGCAGTCTGGGCATAGGCAGGGGTAATCAACATCAAGCTCTCCTCGCAGAAGGGCAATTCTCGCCAGTGGCGGACGGCACCATCAGTTTATTTCTGGTTTCGCCTTTCATCAGATTGCGCGGACTATACCGAGGGAGCCCCGCAATTCAAGCCATGCAGCTGTATTGAGCGTACCGATCCAGCCAAAACCGGCATTTCGGCCCCCTTCCCCGCATGCTAAGCCTGACGAAGACGCGTTTCCTCGCGCCATATAGGCACTCAGACCGCGAGTTACACCTGCAAGATGACCCAAGGCGCCAAAGATTTTCCGCAAAGCACCCCAGATCTGCAATTGCTGTCGGCAAAGCTCGACACGCTGATCAGCCTCATCGCCCGTGCTGTTCCCGCTGAGCCGTCTGTCCCGGACTTCGCTGCGGCAGACGCCTTTGTCTGGCAGCCGCAGCCGGGCGAACTCCTGCCTGTGCCAAAGGTCAACCGGGTGGAGCTGGAGCTCCTGTGTGCTGTCTCACGCGTGCGGGATCTTCTCTTTGAAAATACCATGCGCTTCGCCAAAGGCCTTCCAGCCAACAACGCCTTGCTGTGGGGAGCCAGAGGCATGGGCAAATCGTCGCTGGTCAAGGCCGTTCACGGCTCGATCAACTCTCGCGGCAGCGTCCCCGCCCTGAAACTGATCGAGATTCACCGCGAGGATATCGACACCCTGCCCAGCCTGATGAAAATCATCAAGGGCGCGCCGCACCGCTTCATCATCTTCTGCGACGACCTGAGCTTCGATCACGACGACACATCCTACAAGTCGCTGAAGGCTGTTCTTGAAGGGGGCATTGAGGGCCGGCCCGAGAATGTCATCTTCTATGCCACATCGAACCGCCGGCACCTGCTGCCACGCGATATGATCGAGAACGAGCGTTCCACAGCGATCAATCCGGCGGAGGCTGTGGAGGAAAAGGTTTCGCTGTCCGACCGTTTCGGCCTCTGGCTTGGTTTCCACAATTGCAGCCAGGACGACTATCTGGAGATGGTTGGCGGCTATGTGCGCCATTTCGGGCTGGAAATCGATGCCACGACGCTGCGCGCCGAAGCACTGGAATGGTCAACCACTCGCGGTGGACGTTCCGGCCGCGTTGCCTTCCAGTACATTCAGGATCTCGCGGGACGGCTGGGCAAAGCGCTTGCCTGATTGAGGGTCTTAGTGAGACCGGGCGGAAACCGCGCTCAAGGCAAGACTGCACAGATCGAAAAGGCCCGGAGTGTCAAACCAATCCGGGCCTTTTTCTGTCTCTGAAGATGGTTGTTTCGCAGGTCAGCCCTTGGGCAGATAGCGGGTCGGATCAACCGGACGGTTGCCCTGGCGCAGCTCGAAATGAACCTGCGGCTGGTTGACGTTGCCTGTGGCGCCAGCCTTGCTGATCACCTGACCGCGCTGAACTTCGTCACCGCGCTTGACCAGGATCTCGCTGTTATGGGCATAGGCCGAAACCCAGCCATCTGCGTGACGGATCAGCACCAGATTGCCGAAGCCCTGCAGCTCATTTCCGGCGTAGATGACGGAGCCGTCACCGGCGGCCTTGACCGGCGTGCCTTCCGGGACCGCCAGATTGATACCGTCATTGCGTGCACCGCCCGGCTTCGAGCCGAATTCGGAGATGACGCGGCCACGCACAGGCCAGCGGAACATCTGCCCGCCCGACGTCTCTTCCGGATCGATGGAAGCGACCTGGACCGGCTTGCTTTCTCCCGCTGCTGAATTGAGAGCCTCTATCGCAGGCTTGTCATTGGCTGGCAGATTAGATGCCGGCACTTCACGCAGCGCAGCAATTGGGGCTGCCGGCTTTTGCTCCTTCGCGCGGGCCACCGGAGCAGGCTGTGCAGGCGACGTCTGACTTGCCGCAGACTGACGGGCACCAGACGGTTTGCGGTCAGGTGCAGCCACTGCGGCCAGTTGCTGCGACGCCGCACCCACGGTGCCGGTTGTCGCAGGAGACGTACCGGCCGGAGGCAGCGCAGTCTGCGGCGCAGGCGCACCTGCCGTCGAATAGGTGGGAATCACAACAGCCTGGCCTGCCCGCAAGGACGCATTCTTGTCGATCCCGTTGACGGCTGCGATTGCGTCAGCAGGAACACCGAAACGCTGCCCCATGGACGCAACAGATCTCGTTCTGGCGCGCAGTCACACGGGTACCGCCAGCGCTCGACCAGCCGCGCCAGGACTTTTCTCCCTGAACTGCGGCCTGCATCTGTGCGGGCTGGGCAGGAACAGGTGCTGAGGCCACAGGAGCAGGATTGCTGGAGCTTTGCGTCAGAGGCGGCAGAGACGATCCGGACACAGAACCCGTCGATCCGGGTGCGGCACCCGATGCAGGCAAGCCACCGTTATACTCACCGCGCCCGGCAACAACGTCCCGATAAGACGGCTGTCCACCGCCAGACTGCGCGAGGATCGATCGCTGGTTGGGAGTACTGCCCGTGTAAATGGGTCCGTCCGCAAACCGCTCCATGCTCCCGCTGCACCCCGCCCCTACGGAGGCCAGCACACAGACCGCTGCGACCCGCAAACGCAGGGAGCTGCGATACTCACGCATCGGATTTGCCATCGCGCTACTCTGATCCACAGTTGAAAACCACTGGAAATGATTAGAAACGAGTAAGGTTGACAAAGCCTAAACGCGAGATCAACAAAAGGTAAACACCTTGATTTCCGGGTACTTAAAGTACCTGAGCGATCCCATCGCGCAAGGAAACCAGCCGGACTTCGCCAACTTTGGTGCTGTGGTACTCACCATCCGTCTTGCGCATACGCATGAGATCCTGCTGCTGCCCTGCCGGGCCAACGGGGGCGAGCAGAATACCGTCCGGAGCAAGCTGAAGACGCACGGAATCGGGGATAGACGGTACCGAGCCGGTCAGAATGATCCGGTCATAAGGCGCACGCTCGCGCAGTCCCGTCAGCCCATCGGCATGATGAAACTCGACGTTCTGGATCTTCAGCGCAGCAATCCGCTGCTGTGCCAGATTGATCAGGGTCTGATACCGGTCGGCGGTAAACACGTGCTGGCTCAGGTGTGCCAGAATCGCCGTCTGGTAGCCCGAGCCAGTTCCGATCTCCAGAACCCGGTGGTTCGGCGCAATTTCCAGGAGCTGCACCATCTTTGCCACCAGCGACGGCGCACTCACCACCTGCCCGCACTCGATCGGCAGCAGCGAGATCCTCATAGGCAAAACGGTGATGGCGGGCAGAAAGAAACAGGCGGCGCGGCACACGCTCGATGGCCGACAACAGCCGGCGGTCATTCAGGCCACGACGGCGCAGCGACAGCACCAGCGCGGCGCGAGCCTCCGCTTCATCCTGCGTAACCGTTTCCGGCCCGGTGTCGAACACCTGCGGCATGCCCCACCCCTTTCAGGCCGTCAAATGCATCTTCCAGTCAGGCCAGGTGCTCCGCAACCAGTCCAACCAGATCATGTGCGGTCAGATCAAGGCGCAGCGGCGTCACGGAAATGCAATTGGCATTGAGTGCGTTGAGATCACTGTTGCCCACAGGATCATGGGTGCGCGCCGTAAAGCCAAGCCAGAAATAGGGGAAGCCACGCGCATCGACGCGTTCATCCACCATCAGGCCCGTCTGTTCATGATGCCCTTGCACTGTCACCCGCACACCGGCCACCTGGTCGGCCGGACAAGCCGGGAAGTTGACATTCAGAAGCGTGTAACGCGGCAGCTTGAAATCGAGCAGCTTGCGGAACAGCGCCGGGCCATGGGCTTCAGCGGTGGAATAATCCGGATTGCGCCCTTGGCCATAACCATAGGCCTGCGAAACCGCGATCGATGGAATGCCAAGGATAGCCCCTTCCATGGCGCCAGCGACGGTGCCCGAGTAGGTCACATCATCGGCGACATTCTCACCCCGGTTGATGCCGGAGAGAATAAGGTCCGGCAGACCGGGCAGCACCTTGCGGGCACCCATGATGACGCAGTCCGTCGGCGTGCCGCGCAGGGCAAAATGCCGGTCGTTCACCTGCCGCAAGCGCAGCGGCTCGGAGAGTGTCAGTGAATGGGCAACACCGCTCTGGTCCGTTTCCGGCGCGACGATCCAGACATCATCAGACAAGGTCTTTGCAATCCGCTCCAGGGCATAGAGCCCTGGAGAATGGATGCCGTCATCATTGGCGATGAGAATGCGCATGGCTCAACCGATCTTCTCGAGGCCGCCCATATAGGGGCGCAGAACCTCGGGCACCGTGATGCTGCCATCGGCGTTCTGGTAGTTCTCCATCACAGCGATCATCGTGCGGCCCACTGCGAGACCCGAGCCGTTGAGCGTGTGCACATAGCGCAGGCCCTTGGCCGCCGGATCGGAGGGGCGCAGGCGTGCGCTCATGCGGCGGGCCTGGAAGTCGCCGCAGACCGAGCAGGACGAGATTTCGCGGTAGGTGTTCTGTCCCGGCAGCCAGACCTCGATGTCATAGGTCTTCTGCGAGCCAAAGCCCATGTCGCCGGTGCACAGCGTCATGACACGGTAATGCAGGCCAAGTTTCTGCAACACCATCTCGGCGCAGCCGAGCATGCGCTCCAGCTCTTCCAGCGACGTCTCGGGCGTCGTGACCGACACCAGCTCGCACTTCTGGAACTGGTGCTGGCGCAGCATGCCGCGTGTATCGCGGCCGGCCGATCCGGCTTCCGAGCGGAAGCAATAGGTCAGCGCCGTGACGCGCATCGGCAGCATGTCTTCCGTCAGAATTTCACCCGCCACCAGATTGGTCAGCGGCACCTCGGCGGTCGGCACCAGATAGTGGTCATCACCGGCCTTGAAGAGGTCTTCCTCAAACTTGGGCAGCTGGCCGGTGCCATAGAGGGTTTCGGAATTGACGAGCAGCGGCGGCGATACTTCCGTATAGCCGTTCTGGCCAGTGTGCAGGTCGATCATGAACTGGCCGAGCGCACGCTCAAGCCGGGCAAGCTGGCCCTTGAGCACGACGAAGCGCGAGCCCGACAGCTTGGCCGCAACGGCAAAGTCCATGCCGCCATTGGCCTCGCCCAGCTCATAATGCTCCTTCGGCGCAAAACCGAGGTTCAGCTCAGGCTTTTCGCCCCAGGTACGGTAGACGGCATTGCCGCTCTCATCGTCTCCGTCGGGAACCTCGTCCAGAGGCAGGTTCGGAATAACGCAGAGCGCCTTGTCGAGCGCCTCGTTCAGGCGGCGCTCTTCTTCCTCGCCCTCCTGAATGAAGGTCTTGATCTTGGCGACTTCATCGATCAGCGCCTGAGCGGCTGCCTCGTCCTTCGTAGCCTTGGCCTTGCCGATCTCCTTGGAGGCGGCATTGCGGCGCTCCTGGGCTTCCTGCAGGCGGGCGATGTGGCTGCGGCGCGCATCATCGAGGGCGATGAGCCGGGCGGACGCCTTGTCGAGGCCACGGCGTGCGAGGGCTTTGTCGAAGGCGTCGGGATTGTCCCGGATCCACTTGATGTCGAACATGTCAGGCTTCCGCTGAAAGACAGGAAAAGCGGCCCGGACAGACCGGCGGAAGGGGCAAGGGCAAGGCAAAGCGGGAGACGGTTCAGTCCGCCGCTTCTTCCTTCTCCTTTTCGGCCCGCTTGCGCTCGATCATCCGCACCGAAAGAATGGACACTTCGTAGAGAAGCAAGGTCGGGACCGCAAGGCCGATCTGACTGATGGGATCGGGCGGGGTCAAAACGGCGGCGACAATGAAAGCCACCACCATTGCATATTTCCGCTTTTCCTTGAGCGTCTGCGACGTCAGGAAACCGGCGCGGCCGAGCAGCGTCAGAACAACCGGCAGCTGGAACACGAGGCCGAAGGCGAAAATCAGGGTCATGATCAACCCCAGATACTCGCTCACCTTGGCCAGGTGCTGAATGGCCACCTTGCCCTCGCCGCCAGCCTGTTCCATCGACAGGAAGAAGCCCATCGCCATGGGCATGACGAAGAAGTAGACGAGGCAGGCACCCATCAGGAACAGAACCGGCGTGGCCGCAAGGAACGGCAAGAATGCGCGCCGCTCGTTCTTGTAGAGTCCCGGCGCCACGAACATGTAGATCTGTGATGCAATCACCGGAAACGACAGGAACAGCGCCCCGAACAGCGCCAGCTTCATTTGGGTGAAGAACCACTCCTGCGGCGCCGTGAAGATCATCTCAACATGCTTGGTGGTGCCAACGGCCTTGAGATAGGGCACCGTCAGAATGTTGTAGATGTCCGTCGCGAAGTAGAAACACACGACAAACATGATGATGAAGGCGATGACCGACTTCAGCAGGCGGGAGCGCAGCTCGATCAGGTGCTCGATGAGCGGCGCCCGGGAGGCGTCGATGTCGTCCTGGCTCATGCTGTCTTGTCCTGGGAAGCAGGTGCCGCCTGCCCGTCAGTTGAGGTGGCCAGAGCTTGCTCAGGCTTTGGTTCAGACTTCGGCTCAGACTGGGGCTCAAGCTTTGACACGGGCGGTTGCGGCCCCGTCACGGGAACGGCCAGCGGCTGTTCTTCCGTCGAACTCGCGGCGGAAACAGGAACCGGAGGCGATACGGGAGCGCCAGCGTCAGAAGTTGAAGCTTGCGTTGCGGCATCCTTGCCGGCTGCCCGGTCCCCTTCAATCGCCTTCTTCAGGTCACCAAGAGGATTGAAGTTCGAGGCAGCATCGGCAGCCTTGCGCATGTCGTCAATGTCGGCCTGACGCTCAGCCTCACGGATAGCGTCATTGACGGTCGACTGGAACTCGTTCGCCATCCGCCGCATTTTGCCAACGATCTGACCAAAGGTCCGCAGCATCCGCGGCAAGTCTTTCGGGCCGACCACAATAATCGCCACGCAGGCAATCACCAGAAGCTCAGCCCATCCGATATCGAACATGAATAACCGCCATCCCTAGCGACAAAGCAACTGACGGATCAGCCGACCCTGGACTGGTCCTGAGCCTTGTCGGCAGCAACCGGATCGGCCGGCTTGTGTTCGATGGTCTTGGACGATTCGGGAGCCTTTTCGGCCGTGTCATCCTCGGCCATGCCCTTCTTGAAGCTCTTGATGCCCTTGGCGACGTCGCCCATCAGGTCAGAGATCTTACCACGCCCGAAGAGCAGGACGATGATCACTGCGATGATAAGCAGCTGCCAGATACCAATACTCATTCCCAGAACTCCCAATGCGGGTCAGATACGCAATGCCCTGCCCTCGTGCACCCTAGCCCCTGGCGCAGGGCGCTTGTCCACCAAGCGCCAGAACTCAGGAGATGTGGGGCCCGGAAGGTGGTCCCACAAGCTCCTTCTAGTCGGTTACTGTCTCTTTGGCAAAGGCAAGTACGTCCCTTGGATCAAGCTCCACACTCACATCAGAACCTGCAGTAAGCCCCTCGTCGCCGCGCAACCGCGCTTTCAGGGGTTGGGACAGTCCTTCCACATCCACGAGCACCAGATCCGCCATTCCGATGAACCGGCGGCTGAGTATGCGGCCCTTGCAGCCTTTGCCTTCAGCGCCGGAAAGGATCACGCCCTCGGGGCGCACGCAAATGTCCAGTTTTGTGCCGGCAGGCAGGCACCGCTCGGGCTCCAGCGCCAGGCGGCCCAGGGCACATTCAAGCCCATCTTCCGTCGCCGTCCCCTCCAGTTCATTGACCTCCGAGAAGAAGCGGGCGGCAAACCGGCTTTTGGGCGCGAGATAAAGCTCCCGCGCCGTGCCAAATTGCACCAGGCGCCCGCGCCGCATCAGCGCAATCCGGTCACCCATGCGCATCGCTTCTTCTGGATCGTGCGTCACCATGATGCAGGTCGCACGCGTCTCGCGCAGGATCATCAGGGTTTCCTCGCGCACATCATCGCGCAAACGCCTGTCGAGGCCCGAGAACGGCTCATCCATCAGCAGGATTCCGGGGCGCGGCGCAATCGCGCGGGCCAGCGCCACGCGCTGCTGTTCGCCTCCGGACAAGGAATGGGGATAGTCATCTGCATAGCCCGCAAGCCCCACCCGCGCCAGCATCTGCCCGGCCACCGCGCGGGCCGCGTCCCGGCTCAGCTGCGTCAGGCCGAACATCACGTTCTCCCGATTGGTCAGATGCGGAAACAGCGCGTAGTCCTGAAACATCAGCCCGACACCGCGCTTCTCGGGCGGCAGGAAGCGCGCAGGCCCAGCGACTTCCTCGCCATTGATCAGTACGCGCCCGGAGGTCTGTGGCTCGACGCCGGCAGCGATACGCATCAGCGTTGTCTTGCCACAGCCCGAGTGGCCCAGAAGACAGAGGATCTCTCCCGGCTCGATGCTAAGGCTGACCCCGTGGAGCGTCGGCACGCCATCATAGGCATGAAAGACATTCTCAAAGGCGAGCCCCGCTGCAAAAGCCGCCCCCGCCGTGCCGCGAGCGCCCCAGCCGGGTGTGTCACCGCTTTCGGGCCGTTCCTTAAGGGCAGTTACGCTCATTGCTGCGGTTCCTCTTCCTCAAGCTGCTCGAAGTCGAACAGTTCCCCCGTCTCCAGCGGATCTTCATCCGGGGCAAGGGTATCCGAATCGTCAGGCATCGGCACATGGAAGCTGGCCGGGATGGCGCTGTCGAGCAGCCCTGCCCCCTTCAGCTCCTCAAGACCCGGCAAATCTCCAATGACCTCCAGCCCGAAATGGTCGAGGAAGGCATCCGTGGTGCCGTAGGTCACTGGCCGGCCCGGAGTCCTGCGGCGGCCGCGCATGCGGATCCAGCCGGTTTCCATCAGCACGTCGAGCGTCCCCTTGTTGGTTGAAACGCCGCGGATCTCTTCTACTTCGGCCCGGGTTACAGGCTGGTGATAGGCAATGATGGCGAGGGTTTCCAGCGCGGCGCGCGAGAGCTTGCGCTGCTCAACGGCCTCACGCTGCAACAGATAGGCCAGGTCCTCGGCTGTGCGGAAGGCCCACTTTCCGGCCACCCGTACCAGATTGACGCCGCGCATCGCATAATGGCGCTTCAGCTCGGACAGGAGCCCATCCACATCCATGCCCTGCGGCAGACGGGCGGCAATATCATCCCGTGCGAGCGGCTCGGCAGATGCAAAGAGCAGCGCTTCCACCATGCGCAGACCATCCCGGTCGATCTCATTCGCCATCGCGGCCGCCCTCCTGACGTTTCCTGATATAGACCGGTTCAAATGGCCCAGACTGGCGCAATTCGATATGTCCCTCACGCACCATTTCCAGGCTGGCGGAAAACGTGCTGGCCAGAACGGTCGCCCGCTCCTGATCGTCCATCAGATAGTCCATCAAATAGGAGTTGATCGGCGCCCAGTCCGCCATGCTGCCGACAAGGCGCGTGAGGATTTCACGCGCCTCCTGCAGCGACCACACGGTTCTGAGCCGCACCCGCACATGGGTAACCGACTGACGCTGGCGCTGCGCTGCATAGGCGGTCAGAAGCTCGTAGATGGTCGCGGTCCAGACGCTCTTGCGCTGCACGGCGAGTTGCTGCGGAGCGCCACGTGCAAACACATCCCGGCCGAGCCGGTTGCGGGCCATCAGCGCTGCCGCCGCATTGCGCATCGCCTCCAGCCGTTGCAGGCGGAAGGCAAGCGCTGCGGCCAGTTCCTCGCCCGTCGGCTCGTCCTCGTTCTTCTGTTCAGGGATCAGCAGCCGCGACTTCAAATAAGCAAGCCATGCCGCCATCACCAGATAGTCGGCCGCCAGCTCCAGCCGCATCTTGTGGGCTTCGGAAACGAAGGCGAGATACTGCTCCACCAGCGCAAGAATGGAAATGCGGGTGAGATCCACCTTCTGGCCACGCGCCAGTGTCAGCAGAAGGTCGAGCGGGCCTTCGAAACCGTCCACATCCACAACAAGCTGCGGGTCGGACACCGCCCGCTCGCTGTCGATGGGCGGGCCTTCCAGAAAGTCCGGCTGTGTCACCATCTGCCGTTTCCTTCAAGCTCAGGCTCAGGCTGATGCAGCTTCAAACCAGCCCTGCACCGTTCAGCAGTTCATCCATTTCCGTCCGCGCCATATGCGCATCGAATCCTGTTTCCGGCGCCGGGCACATGGCAAGAGCCCTCTCGCACCGGGCAAGGCTGGCACCTTGAAGGACTGGCGTAACTGCCGCCACCTGCTGCATCTCGGTCAGATCGCCGTTGCAGTGAAGCGCAAGATCACAGCCGGCGGCAAAGGATTTCGCCGCCCGGCTGCCAATATCGCCGCCCAGAGCCTCCATGGAAAGATCGTCACTCATCAGCACGCCGTCAAAGCCGATCTGACGGCGGATGACCTCTTCAATGATGATCTTGGACTGAGTGGCCGGGTGATCCGGATCGATATCCTCGAACAGCAGATGACAGGTCATGCCAAGAGGCAGATCTGCAAGCTTGCGGAAAGGCAGCATGTCCACCGCTTCCACCTCGGCACGCGGTGCCCGCACGCGGGGCAGCTCAAGATGGCTGTCCACTTCCGCCCGCCCGTGGCCGGGAAGATGCTTGATCACCGGAAGCACGCCGCCCGCCAGCAGCCCGCTGCAAGCGGCCCGGGCAAGCACGGCCACCGTCTCCGGCTCATCCGCATAGGCCCGGTCACCAATGGCATCAACGGTCTGCGGAAACAGCACGTCCAGCACGGGCATGCAGTCAACGGAGATGCCTAGGCCGGCAAGATCATGGGCGATGAGCCGCGCCCCCAGAAAAGCTGCACGCAGGCCCTTCTCCCGGTCAAGTTCATAAAGCTGCCCGAAGCGGCGCGCAGGCGGATAGGACGGGGCGAGCGGCGGGCGCAGGCGCTGCACCCGCCCGCCTTCCTGGTCGATCAGCACGGGAGCGTCCGTGCGGCCAACCGCCTCACGGAAGGCGGCGGTCAGGGCACTGATCTGCTCGCGGCTCTCGCAATTGCGGCGGAAGAGAATGAGCCCCCAAGGGTCTTCCGCAGCCAGAAAGGCGCGCTCTTCCTCCGAAAGTTTCAGCCCCGCACAGCCCGTGATGAATGCCTTCGTCATCAAACACCTTTGCGGGTGCCCTTCCACAGGAAGCACCCGGATCTGTCAGGCCGCACAAAGGGCTGATTTGCACCCTTCGTCCACCTGGCTCATAAACATGTCCCGAGACCCATGTGCCAATCACAGGATGCCATCATGCGCAAGCGCCACGATACACCCAAGGGAAGTCTTCACAGCCTCACGGTCGCAAGTCCCCTGCTGGCAGCCAATCTCCTGGGCGATCCGGCAGAGCGCGAGGTCATCGTCTACGTGCCACATGGCCATGATGGCAAGGGGCTTCCGCTTCTCGTGGATCTGGCTGGCTTCACCGGATCGGGTCCTGGGCATGCCGCCTGGAAGAATTTCGGCGAGAACCTGCCCGAGCGGCTGGACCGCATGATCGAGGACGGCACCTTGCCTCCGGTTGTCATAGCCATGCCAGACTGCTTCACCCGGCTGGGCGGCAACCAGTATGTCGATCTCGGCTGCAATGGGTCTGTGGGCGCAATATCTGACAGGGCCAATGCTGGACGCTGTCGAGGGCAGATTTGGCTGCGGCGGTGCTGGCCGGCGTGGGCTTTTCGGCAAATCATCCGGTGGCTATGGCGCCATTGTCCATGCCATGCGGCATGCGAATGTTTGGTCTGCCGCCGCCTGTCATTCAGGCGACATGGCTTTCGAGCTGTGCTACCTGCCCGACATGCCCAGCGTGCTGCGCGCGCTGGCGCGCAAGGGCGGGTCGGTGGAGCGTTTCATCACAGACTTTGAGGCAGGACCGAAATTCTCTGGCTCCGACATGCATGTGCTCATGGCACTCGCCATGGCCGCAAGCTATGATCCGGACCCTGACTGTTTCTGCGGCATCCGTCTGCCCGTCACCTCCAGTACATGTGAACTCATCCCCGAGCGTTGGGCCAACTGGCTGGCACATGACCCTGCACAAATTGTCACGCAGCACATAGACGCGCTTGCAAGCCTCAAGGCGCTGTGGATCGATTGCGGCGATGTCGACCAGTACAATCTCCTCTACGGCGCCCGCCGCCTGCACCAGACGCTGACCGCAAGGGGCGTGCAGCATGTCTATGAGGAGTTCCCGGACAACCACTCTTCCATCGACTACAGACTGGAGCGCAGCTTGCCTCACCTTGTAAAGGCATTGATGTAAGGCCTTGCAGTTTAACAAAAAAACGCCGGTCAGATGACCGGCGTTTTTTTCATTTGAGTGCCTGCCTCAGTTGCGGCGGACGAAGCAATCGCCACCGGCAGACTGCAAGCTCCCGCAGAGCGCATCGGCAGCATCCTTGGACCCGGCCGGAATGCGCACGCGGTAGAACGTGCCGCGGCCCTCAATCTCGATCGGTTCGATCACCGGTGTCTGCCCGCCTAGTACCGACGGATACCGGCGTTGAAGGGCTGCGTAGGCAGTCTGCGCCTGTTCCTGACTGCGTTGCGACGTCACCTGCACCACATAGGTTCCCGGCGCGATCGACGACGCTGCCGGAGTTGTGGCCGGCGCCTGTTGAGTGGGCTGAGCCGCAACAGGCTGGGGCGCTGCTGGCTGGGTCAGGTTCAGCGGGCCGGAATTGGAAGGCTGCGGAGAAGAGGGCTGGGCCGGAACGGGCTGCGGCTGAACAGCAGCAACCTGCGCTCCCGGAGCCGGTTTCACGCGCGGAGATGCTCCCTTGAAAATTGCATCCGCTGCTCGCTGTTCCTCCGGGGTTACCGGCGTCAGAGCTTCAGCGGGCTGCCCGGCACCCGGCGCAGGCGTCAGGGTCGCGACAGGAGCAAGCACGCCAGCTGCTTCAGGCATCCCTGGCGTTTCCAAGGCCGGGGCTTGCGCCGCCGGTGTGGGCGAAACGGTCCTTACGGTCCCCGCCCCGGCGGCCTCAGCGCCCGAGGTGCCGTTGATGATCGTCCCGTCGGGCCGCACCACAAGCGTACGTACGCGCTTCGGTGCCCCAGGCGTCAGATCCGACGCAGAGCCGTCAACCGGTGCCGGAGGAAGTTCGGCCGGTTCCGGGCTGTCCTGCACGACCAAACGCTCACCATCGGCAGGCTCTCCGCCCACACGGTCATAAATGAGCTTGGCTGGCTGGCTGGCGCCGCTCTCAGCAGGTTCGGGATAGGTCTTCAGCGGCTCTTCGAGCCCTGCAATCACCTGTGGCGGGCCATCTGGCACGGAAGAGCGTCCCGTCCCGAACAGCGCAAACGCAGCCCCTCCCACAACCGCCACGCCAATCACAGCAGCGGCGATTTTCAGGCCGCGGCGGCTGTTACCAGCGTGCGGAGCGGCGTGCTCTTCAGATGAGGAATGCGGCGGAAGGATGCCGGCGCCCGCAAGCGTCGGATCACTTTCCTGCATGGCGCGGGCAACCGCATCAAGATCGTAGCCACCCGGAGGGGCGGCGCTTCGTCCTCATCATAGAGCAACGGCAGCTGCTGAGCCTGCGGGCGGCTCTGGGCAAAGATATCGGCAATGTCGCCTTCAGACAGATTATCTTCGACAGGACCGGCATCACGCGGAAGATTGCGCAAGGCATCCGGCCAGGCCATGTCATCAATATCGGCGGCATCAAGGCTGGAGGACATCTGCTCGGGCTCGCGGGCCTTCTGCAGTCTTTCGTCGTTGAACAAAGATCCGACGAGATCGTCCAGTTCGGCAAAACTGGCCGAAGCTTCCTTAGCACTGCGCACGGCCGCCTCAGACGCCAGCGACGGCCAGGGCTGTGTTGCATCCGGCACGAAGGGAACTGCGGCGGTGGCCGCCTTGCTCGGCTGGGGTGCAGCCGCAAGTGCCTCGGGGTCATAGCCGCCGTAGGACGGCGCACTGGCGGGCTTGTGCGAAGGCTCGGTCTTCGCCTGCGGAATCTGAGGTGTTGCGCGCGGCTTGAAAGTCCGCTCCGCAGACTTCCCGCCAGCAGACGAAGCCTCTTCGCTCAACGCAGACACCAGCGACCCGGCAAGGGCAGCCGAAAGACCTGAAGCCATTGAGCCTGTCGCGGCAGCACGATCGGAAGAATCACGCTCTTCTTCGCCGTAGCCAGCAAAGGAAGAGGCAGGCTGCGCCGGTCTCTGCTCCTGAGGTGCGGCGTCGAAGGCGGCCTGCAGCTCACCCTCAAGCCCCTGCTCAAGGCTGGCAGCAAAGTCAAAGCCGCCTCCCTGATCGAAGGACCCGCGCAAGGCGTTCTGATTCCCGGCGTAGTCCTCAGGCGAGTAGGCTTCTTCCGAATAGGTCTCTTCTTCCGGATAGACACCGCCGTCCGTGTAATCTGCGTCAGCATAGGTTGACGCGTCATAAGACTGGCTTGTGTAAACCTCGTCACCATCCATGGCCGCGTCGTCCACGGCATAGCCTGCAAGGTCTTGCGGATCGAGAGACAGATTCAGGCCCGGACGCTGCCCGGCATCAGCACTCTCCTGAGCGCCCTCACCGGCGTAATAGCTCCCGTCACCCGCAGCCAGCGAAGACGCAAAGGCATCCTCATCCAGCTGAAGGCCAGAGGAGCCGCGCAAGCTGTAGCTTTCAACGGACGGGCTATACTGCGCTGGCTCGGCCTCTTCATAGCGCAAGGGATCACCACCGCTGCGCAGATCCGGCGTAACAAAAGGCTGCGCCACGACCTCGGGATAGCCACTTTCCTCGCTGCGCGGAGTGCCATAAGGATCTTCCAGATGAAAATCCGCAGGCTGGGGCTGGGCCGGATCGCCATAATCCGGCTGCGCGGCATAGGCCTCGTACGGCTCGTCCGCGTAAGATCCGGCGCCAGAGTAGGCCTCAGCACCTGAGCAAACCTCAGCGCCAGCATCGCTCTCCGGCTGGCCGTAGGCGCTCAAGTCTTCGTTACCACCATAGGCGGCATGCCCGGCAGCCTGGGGCTGGTCCAGCGCCCCCGCAGCAGATCATCCTGATCAAGCGCTGCGAAATAGTCGCCACCAGTTTCTGAAGATGCGGGACGATTGCGATTGACGATGCGCGCCAGCTGAACCAGCGGATCCTCAGCGCCCAGCTGATCGTCCGTATGCCGTGCGGCAGCATCTGCCTCACGGACAGAATCGGATCTGGGAAAGTCAGAGCGTTGAGACATATTCGTGTTGCGTTCCACCGATGGCATCCGGCCAGGCCAACTGGCTATCCGGGATTACCCGGCCGGACACACTCTCCTGCCTCAGCGCATTTCCTGGGGGGCGTCGACTCCAAGAATTGCAAGCCCAGAAGCAAGAACCAAAGATACCGCCCTCACAAGAGCAAGACGCGCGAGAGTCAACTCTGTATTTTCAGGGTTAATAAAACGTAATTGCGGCATTTCCTTGCCACGGTTCCAGTGCGCATGCAAGGAACTTGCCAGATCATGCAGGAAAAACGCGATTCTGTGCGGCTCATGCGCCTCGGCGGCGGCGTCGACCATCTTCGGCCACATCGCAAGTTTGCCGATCAGCTCCAGTTCACCAGAATCACTCAGGCCTTCGTAGCTCACCGCAGCCAGTGCAGCATCCGAAAGATCCTGCCCCTTCAGCTCTTCAGCGGCCTGCCGCAGCACAGAGCAGCAACGGGCATGACCATACTGCACGTAGAAGACGGGATTGTCCTTTGACTGTTCGGTCACCTTCTGGAAATCGAAGTCGAGCGGTGCGTCATTCTTGCGGAAGAGCATCATGAAACGCACCGGATCGCGGCCCACTTCCTCCACCACATCGCGCAGGGTAACGAAGTCACCGGCACGCTTGGACATGCGCACAGGCTCACCCGCCCGGAACAGCTTCACCAGCTGGCAGAGCCGCACGATGACCTCGGAAGAACCACCGGAAATGGCCTTGCCGACCGCTTCCAGACGCTTCACATAGCCGCCGTGGTCGGCACCCAGCACATAGACCATCTCCTTGAAGCCGCGCTCGTATTTCGACAGAAAATAAGCAACGTCTGCAGCGAAATAGGTATAGGAGCCGTCGGACTTCTTCAGCGGCCGGTCAATGTCGTCGCCAAAGCCGGTGGCGCGGAACAGGGTCTGCTCGCGGTCTTCCCAGTCCTCCGGCAGCTGCCCCTTCGGCGGCGGCAGAGTGCCCTCATAGACGAGATCACGGCCGCGCAGCACATCCAGCATGTGATCGATGGGTGATTCTCCGGCTGCATTGCGCTCATGCAGGGTGCGCTCGGAGAAGAAGACGTCGTGATGCACGTTGAGCAGCTTCAGATCGCCGCGGATCAGCTCCATCATGCCCGAAATCGCCGCTTCCTTGACGATGGGCAGAGCTGCTTCCTCGCCCATTTCAAGCAGAGCCTTGCCGTGGGCTTTCACCAGCTCTTCGCCCACCGGCTTCAGATAGTCGCCCGGATAGAGGCCGGCCGGGATCTCGCCGATATCCTCGCCCAAAGCCTCGCGGTAGCGCAGGAAGGCGCTGCGGGCGAGCGTGTCGATCTGCGAGCCCGCATCGTTGATGTAATATTCGCGGGTCACCTCATAACCGGCATAGGCCAGCAGGTTGGCCAGCGCATCACCAAAGACCGCGCCGCGCGTGTGGCCCACATGCATCGGACCGGTCGGGTTGGCCGAAACATACTCCACGTTGACCTTGGCCCCGCCACCGAGTGCGGAGCGGCCGAAGCTCAGGCCGCCGCTGACGACAGCGCCCAGAATCCGCTGCCACACCACAGGCTTGACGCGCAGATTGATGAAGCCGGGACCTGCAACACTGACTTCGGCAACTTCCGCATCCTTGGCAAGAGCTGCTGAAATCTGGTCGGCCAGATCACGCGGCTTCATGCCGAGCTGCTTGGACAGGACCATCGCAGCATTGGTGGCAAGGTCGCCATGGGCTGGGTCACGGGGGCTTTCCACGGTGATGCGGGCAAGGTCCTGATCGCTCAAGGGGCTGGGAAGATCGAGCGCCTTAACGGCAGCCTGCACCCGGGTGGTGAATTCAGCAAAGATGTTCATCGTGTGGCCAATCTGGCTTGTCTTGAAAAGGAATGTCGTGTGTGCCCCGGCGCAGGCCGTGGCGTGTCTTGCGGCGGGGCCTAGCCCAAATCCGGTGTATCGTCAAACAGACGGCGGTGTTCCTCGATGGCATAGCGGTCGGTCATGCCTGCAATGAAGTCACAGACACGCCGTGCCAGGGCCTCCGGCGCAAGACCGCTGGTTCCAGCGGCCCATTCACGCGGCATATCGGAAGGCGTGGCCATGTAGTGAGCAAACAGCTCGCGCGTGATACGCGCCACCAGCTTGCGCACCGACAGCACATCCGGATGCCGGTACATGCGGGCAAAGAGAAAACGCTTCACTTCCTTCTCGGCCTTGCTCATTTCGGCGGAAAACTCCACCATCGCATGCCCTGCCCTGCGGATGTCCTCGGCACTCTTCGGCTGCAGCTCGCGCAAGCGGCGGATCCCCTCGCGGATCACATCCTCCACCATACGGGTGATCTGACGGCGGACGATCTCATGGATACGCCGCGGCTCATCCAGCCCCGGGTAGCGGAATCCACTTCCTGCAGGATATCCGCCAGGAACGGCACTTCGGCAATGTCCTGAATGTTGAACAGCCGCGCCCGCAGCCCGTCATCGAGATCATGAGCGTCATAGGCAATGTCATCGGCAATCGCGGCGGCCTGCGCCTCTGCGCTTGGCCAGCTGTCGAGCCGCAAATCCTGCTTTTCCGCATAGCTGCGGATGGCAAAGGGCAGAACGCTGTCCTTGAACTTGCCGAGCGGCGCGCCGGAGGCGTCCACCAGCGGGCCATTGTGCTTCACAAGGCCTTCCAGCGTTTCCCAGCTGAGGTTCAGCCCGTCCCATTCCGCGTAGCGGTGCTCAAGCGAGGTAACAACGCGCAAGGACTGGGCATTGTGATCAAAGCCGCCATAAGGCGCCATGCATTCATGCATGACATCCTCGCCCTCATGCCCGAAGGGCGTGTGGCCAAGGTCGTGGGCAAGCGCCAGACATTCGGCCAGATCCTCGTCGAGCCGCAGCGCACGCGCCAGCGCACGGGCGATCTGCGACACCTCGATCGTGTGGGTCAGACGCGTGCGGTAATGATCGCCCTCGTGATAGACGAAAACCTGCGTCTTGTGCTTCAGGCGGCGGAAAGCCGTGGAATGGATGATGCGGTCGCGGTCGCGCTGGAAGGGCGTGCGCGTCGGGCTCTCCGGCTCAGGATGAAGACGCCCCAGACTCTGCGCCGGATCCTGCGCATAGACGGCCCGTGCCTGTGCCCCATACCCAAGGCTCGCTACTGTCATTCAAATTACCCCACCTGCAAGCAGACCGTACCGGACGGCATTCCTGACCTTGCGCTTCTGCAATTGACGCAGGCCCAATGCGTACATACCTATTAGTCAAGACAAGGCGCAACTGTGATGACACCCTGTGAATGGCTGGATATGGCCATTTTCCTTCAGAAATCCAGCGCCGCCCCCTTGATGGAAGCCGAAATCATGAGCACAGACACCCTGGAAGCCGCAACTCCGGTCACCCTGAGCGCCCGCGCCGCCCGCCGTGTTGCAAAGATTCTCTCCGGCGAAGCGCCCGGCTCCATGCTGCGCGTCAGCGTCGAAGGCGGCGGATGCTCGGGCCTTCAGTACAAGTATGACGTGGTCACCGCCAGCGAGGAGGATGATCTGGTGATCGAGCGCGACGGCGCAACGGTCCTGGTCGATTCGGTATCGCTCCAGTACATGGAAGGCTCGGAGATCGATTTCATCGATGACCTGATGGGCCAGTCCTTCCAGATCCGCAATCCCAACGCTGTCGCCGGCTGCGGCTGCGGCACGAGCTTCACGATCTGAGGCACTGTCTGGCCATCCCCCGCACGCCTGCTAACACTGTCAGCCTGAAAACATGAGATCGGCAGAAGGACGGGCTGCGGGGATGAAGATCGCCACCTGGAACATCAACGGGGTCAAGGCCCGCATCGATACGGCGCTGCAGTGGCTCTCCGAGGCAAAGCCGGACATTGCCTGCTTCCAGGAAATCAAGTCGGTGGACGAGGCCTTTCCTTCCGCGCCTTTCGAGGAGCTGGGCTATCACGTGGCAACTCATGGGCAGAAGGGCTTCAACGGTGTTGCCATCCTGTCGCGCCAGCCGCTTGAGGATATCCAGCGCGGTTTGCCGGGCGATGACAGCGACGAGCAGGCCCGCTACATAGAGGCAACCATTTCGA
This sequence comes from Pannonibacter phragmitetus, assembly GCF_050510895.1. GTDB lineage: Bacteria > Pseudomonadota > Alphaproteobacteria > Rhizobiales > Stappiaceae > Pannonibacter > Pannonibacter phragmitetus_B. Next base: position 1,953,590 of record NZ_JBNINT010000001.1, read on the forward strand.
CAGATGGCGGCGCCCTGCGCGTTGGCTGCCTCTATTTGCCCAACGGCAACCCGCTAGGCACGGAAAAATTCCCCTACAAGCTGCGCTGGATGGACCGATTGATCGCCCATGCCCGCACGCGCCTGGCCGAAGAAACGCCCTTCCTGCTGCTGGGCGATTACAACGTTATCCCGGAACCAAAGGATGCGCGCAATCCGCAAGACTGGCTGGGAGACGCGCTGTTCCAGCCCGAAAGCCGCAGCCGGTTCCGCAGCCTGCTCAATCTCGGTTTCACCGAAGCCGTGCGCGCCTCGACGGATGCCGCCGAAACCTACACCTTCTGGGACTATCAGGCCGGTGCCTGGCAGCGGAACAACGGCATTCGCATCGACCACATCCTTTTGTCACCGCAGGCGAGCGATCTGATGCGCGGCTGCGGTATCGACGCACACGTGCGCGGCTGGGAAAAGCCTTCAGACCACGTCCCTGTCTGGGTCGATCTCGCGGCCTGAGCCACACCGCACACGTTTCCTCTCAGCCATCTGCCGGAAGCCCTGCCATGTTTGCTGACCTTGAAACACCCTGCCTGCTGCTTGACCGGTCGATCCTTCAGGCAAACCTCGTGGAGATGGCGGGCCGCGTCGCGGCCAAGGGGCAAAGTTCCGGCCGCATCTGAAAACGGCCAAGTCCATCGATGTGGCCCGCGCGGCAGCGGCCCTCGGCGCGGACCGATGGACGGTCTCGACGCTGAAGGAGGCGGAGTATTTCGCCGGTTATGGCCTCTCCGACATGCTCTACACGCTCTCGATCGTGCCACAGAAGGTGGAGCGGATCATGCGGCTGAACCGGGCCGGGGCGAATGTGGCCGTTTGCCTCGACACTCTGGATGGCGCAAGGGCGCTGGCGGAGATGAAGCTTGAGGGCCCGAGGCTGCGGGTGTTCCTTGAAATCGACGTGGACCACCACCGCACCGGCCTGCAGCCCGGTGACGGACGGATTCTCGGCGTTGCCCGCACCATTGCTGCAGCCCCTCACCTGACGCTGGCTGGCGTCATGGCCCATGGCGGCGACAGCTACAGCGCGAAGGACATGGCCGGCATCATTGCCATGGCCGAACAGGAGCGCCGCATCACCGTTGCGGCGGCAGAAGCTATCCGGGCTGAAGGCATCTCCTGCCCCATCGTTTCCGTCGGATCCAGCCCAACCGCCCGGGAGGGACTGTCCCTGGAAGGTGTCAGCGAAGTGCGCGCCGGGGTTTACATGTTCCAGGACGTTTTCCAGGCCAATCTGGGTGTCTGCCGGCTGGAAGACATCGCCATGACTGTGCTCACCACGGTCGTCAGCCACGCACCGCATCTCAACCGTCTGATTATCGATGCGGGCGGTCTTGCACTGTCAAAGGACCGCTCTTGCGCCATTCAGGCAAACGACTGCGGCTACGGTTTACTGTGGCGCGAAGATGGTTCGCTGGCGGAGGGACTGCATGTGAAGGGCGTCAGCCAGGAGCACGGTTATGTCACGAGCCTCGACGGCTCGCCGGTTGATCTTGCTGCCTATCCTGTCGGCTCCCGTCTCCGGGTTCTGCCCAATCACGCCTGCATGACGGCAGCAGCCTACGAAGGCTATCACATGATCGAGAACGGAAACCTGACCGGCTGGTGGCCGCGCGTCAACGGTTGGTGAATGGCTGAATGCGTCAGATATGCATTTTACGCATAACTTGATTACCGTAAGGAGTGGGCAGCACGCTTGATACACGTCAAGCTCATGTTACGCTGCTTGAATGAACACACGTCACCTGATCCTCGGGGCCTTGTTCCCCCTCCTGATTGCCGCAGTCTTTCCGCTGCCCGCAGGCGCCGGAGAGAAGCCGAAGGTCAACTGCATCTGCAAGGCCAACCAGCAGAACTTCCATGTGGGTGACGTGATCTGCCTGCGTGGCGTCCTTGCCCAATGCGTAATGGCACAGAACGTCACGTCATGGGAGGTGACCAAGGACCCCTGCCCCAGCGCAAAGGCACCCATGAGCGTTCCAGACAAGCAATGGGCGCTTGCCTTTGCGACAGAGGCCATCACGGTTACGCACTAGACAGCAAACCATCCAAGGCGCAGGCAATCCAAAGACGGGTCCGTCTGGATCTCTGTGGCATTCACCGAACAATTCGGAAAACGAATTCTGGCAAGGGGCCTTGAGCTTTCGTCACTGCCAGTGGCTTGTCAGCAAGCACAATGCCACTTCGGGCCTTTGCGTCGCAACGTCCGGCCTGAAGAGCCCGGGATGCACGGTCTGCCAAAAACTATCGAAGCGTCGCAGCGCTCAAAGCCTCAGCAGCAGGCACACGCATCGGCTCATGCTTGGCCAGCCAGGCATCGGCGCGGCGGGCGGCGGAGCGGCGGATATCTTCGCTCGCCAGCGAGAAATACCGTTCCTGCATTTCGACGACCCAGCCCAGATCGCCAACGCCTTCTTCAGCCGCATGAGCGCGGGCTATAGTCATCCACATCAGGCCGCGTTCACGGTTTTCCAGTGAATCGGCCAGATTGAAAAGGGTCTCACCCAGCAGCGCCTGCGCTCCGATGTGCCCCTTGAGGGCAGCCAGGTTGAACCAGCGCACCGCCATCAGGTCGTTGTTCTCGCGGTAGATCTGCCCCAGCTCATACTGGGCTTCCGCATCTCCGAAATAGGAGGCCGCATGGGTGAAGATCTGACGGGCACGGGCTGGATTGGCCTTGACCTGCGTGTTCTTGATGCCGGTCATGTAATATTTGCCAAGCGCCACGAAGGCGCTGGAGACAAAAGGAGCCTGTGACGAGGTGGGGCTTTCGTCGCCATAGAGTGTCACAACCTGATTGTAATACTCGAAAGCCTTGTAGTCGTCCTCGGCAACACCGTCGCCGGCTGCATACATCTGACCCAGCTTCCAGGCCGCCATTGGCTGGCCGTTCTCGGCCGCATAGCGCAGGGAGTCGACTGCAGCCTGCTTGTCACCGGAATAGTATTTCCGGGCGCCGAGACGAAGCGCCTCGCTTGCAGTCATGCGCTCCGGCGTGATCTGCTCATTGCTGGCGGGCGTTCCATCGAAAGCATGAGCAGGCACCAGCAGCATAAGCTGCAAACCAGCGATCTGGACGAGATTCCGCAAGATACGCATGACTCTGGATCTCACCTTGGTGCGGACTGGCGCACCGTTTCCGGCCAAAGCTTCAACGCGGCTGGCAGCAAACTTGACTGCCTTGCCCGTGGCGCTGTGCAGCGCTGGCCGTGTGTGTGTTCGATGGAAAAGAAAATAGCCCGGCATTCCGGCAGCATTTGGGCCGGCAGCATTTGGGCGATCTACACTCAAGCTGGCTGCTGCAGTGCCATCGGAAAAAAATCTGCTGGAGATGGAACCAAAGAAGGATGAGTGCGTTTCACCGCTGTAAAGACAGACTTGGGATGCCATCCCGTCATTCCCTGTCCTGCTCAACGCAAAGTTAACGCGCACACCAAACCCCTGATCCAAATGCATACACAGCGATGCGTATACCTGCCTGACTGCCTCGATCTTCATGCTTGCGACGCGCCCCTAAGATGGGCTGTTGCCAGTTGATGAAGACCGCTCTGCACGTCCTTGCCAGACAGGGGTGGAGCCCAATCATGGCTGAACGGCGGCAATTCCGGCGCCACAAGTCATAGCGCATCACATCGCGTCTGACTGTTGCGGCGGCGCCACAGACTCGCGTCTGTTTTTTGCCCCGTCCTGCCCACCTGAGCGCTGCAAAACTCAAGGTTTCTGCCACCTCCTGCCACCAGCACGCTTCCTTGAAAGACAAGCCGGACAACCATTCATGGCTGCATGGTGTCTTTTGCTGTTTCATGGCAGGGACTGGCACAGGGCTGGACGGCCCTTGCGCCCACCTTGGACAAAAGCGGTTGACATTCGGTTGCCCAGACCGTTCAAAGGCGCCGTTTCGTTGGAAATCCGCGTGGTTCCGGGGCTTTCCCCTTTCGCCGCAGACTGGCGGCTGAGACAATCGCGCCGAATCGGACAATAGCGAGATCGGGCTCCGGCAACGGGAACCGGACACACGGCACGGCCATTTGCTTCCGACGCAAGGGCCTGCCCCACAGACTATGGAACATGGAAACGGCATGAGCGCAGACGAGGATCTCTTCGCAGGATCAGCAGCAGCGGCAGGGAGTGCGCCGGCAAAGGCAGCCCCCAAGGCGGCCAGCAAAGCATCCCTTGCGCCCGCGCCTGCAGCCGTGACACCACCGGCTGAAGCAGCAAGCACCGCATCGCAACGCAGCTCCGCAGGCGGCGACGACTATACGGCCGCCGACATCGAGGTGCTGGAAGGCCTGGAGCCTGTCCGCCGCCGTCCGGGCATGTATATCGGCGGCACGGATGAAAAGGCGCTGCATCACCTCTTTGCCGAAATCATCGACAACTCGATGGACGAGGCGGTGGCCGGGCACGCCACCTGGATCGACGTTGCCGTTGGTGCCGATGGCTATATCACCATCACGGACAATGGCCGCGGTATTCCCGTCGATCCGCATCCGAAGTTCAAGGACAAGTCCGCCCTCGAAATCATCATGACGACGCTGCATGCGGGCGGCAAGTTCGACAGCAAGGTCTACGAGGCTTCGGGCGGCCTGCACGGCGTGGGCTCGTCCGTTGTGAATGCCCTTTCCGAGGAGATGGTGGTCGAGGTGGCGCGGGCGCGCAAACTCTATCGGCAGATCTTCCAGCGCGGCAAACCGGTCGGGCCGCTGGAACTGGTCGGCGACGTGCAGAACCGGCGCGGAACGCTGGTGCGCTTCAAGCCGGACTGGCAGATTTTCGGCAAGGAAGCAAAGTTCGAACCCGCGCGCCTGCTTCGCATGGCCCGGTCCAAGGCCTATCTGTTCGGCGGCGTCGAAATCCGCTGGCACTGTGACCCGGCCCTGCTGGACGAGAAGGACAAGACACCCGCCGAGGCCGTGTTCCACTTCCCCGGCGGCCTGAAGGACTTTCTTGCCGAAAAGCTCGGCAAGGAACGCAAGGTCATTGACGACATCTTCGCCGGCAAGCTGGGCCAGCCCGGCAAGCATGGTGCCGTGGAATGGGCCGTGACCTGGTTTGCTGGTGACGGATTCCTTTCCTCTTACTGCAACACCGTCACGACACCGGAGGGCGGCACTCACGAGGCAGGGCTGCGCTATGCCCTGCTGCGCGGGCTCAAGGCCTATGCTGACCTCGTTGGCAACAAGAAGGCCGCGATCCTTACCTCCGAAGACATCATGACCTCGGCGGCCGGCATGCTGTCCGTCTTCATCCGCGAACCGGAATTCGTTGGCCAGACCAAGGACAAGCTGGCCACGAATGAGGCAACGCGCATCACTGAAAACGCGCTGCGCGATGCGTTCGACCACTGGCTGACCGCCTCGCCGACCCAGGCCAACAAACTGCTGGAATGGGTGATCGACCGGGCGGAAGAGCGCCTGCGCCGCCGCCAGGAGAAGGACGTTGCACGCAAGACAGCCGTACGCAAGCTGCGCCTGCCGGGCAAGCTGGCAGATTGTTCGGCCAACCAGTCGGAAGGAACGGAGCTGTTCATCGTCGAGGGTGACTCGGCCGGTGGCTCCGCCAAACAGGCCCGCAACCGCAACAATCAGGCCGTGCTGCCCCTGCGCGGCAAGATCCTGAACGTCGCCAATGCAGGGCGCGACAAGCTGGTGGCGAACCAGCAGCTGGCAGATCTGATCCAGGCGCTCGGCTGCGGCACCCGCACCCATTACAAGGACGCGGACCTGCGCTACGAGAAGGTCATCATCATGACCGACGCCGACGTGGACGGCGCGCACATCGCCTCGTTGCTGATCACCTTCTTCTACCGCGAGATGCCGGAGCTGATCCACAACGGCCACCTCTACCTCGCCGTGCCGCCGCTCTACCGCCTGACGCAAGGTGGCAAGACCATCTATGCCCGCACGGATGAGCACAAGGACGAGCTGATGGCGACGGTCTTCAAGGGCAAGAGCAAGGTCGAGATCGGCCGCTTCAAGGGCCTTGGCGAAATGCTGCCGGGCCAGCTCAAGGAAACCACAATGGATCCGTCCAAGCGAACCTTGCTGAAGGTGCAAGTGGTGGAAGGTGACGAGGCGGACACCAGTGACACCGTTGAGCAGCTGATGGGCAACAAGCCGGAAGCCCGCTTCCGCTTCATCCAGGACCGCGCAGAATTCGCGCATGACCTCGACATTTGAGTTTGAAGCACCCGCTTCGCACAGCCAGCAAAGTCGAGAGGCTGCATTTGCAATGAGAGGCAAGCACCCGGGCGCCTGCTGATTTGCCCCAACTGGACGCCTGTTAGCAATAACAAGGCTGCTCCAGGGTCAAAACATCAGGAAAACATTGACAATGGGGCCTTTAACTGTAGGGTGGCGCCAATTCCGGACCCGGGCACGGCTTGGGTCCGTCCAGCTACAGCGACCCAGAATCGGATCCCGTTCTCAATGTCATTTGACACTCTCGGCCTCAGCGAGAAAGTCCTTCAGGCAGTTACCGCTGCCGGTTACACCGAACCGACTGCCATCCAGAAGGGCGCCATTCCCCACGTGCTGGAGCGGCGCGATGTCTTGGGCATCGCCCAGACCGGTACCGGCAAGACGGCTTCGTTCACGCTGCCGATGCTCACCTTGCTGGAAAAGGGCCGCGCCCGCGCTCGTATGCCCCGCACCTTGATCCTTGAACCGACGCGCGAACTCGCTGCGCAGGTTCAGGAGAACTTCGAAAAATACGGCGTGAACCACAAGCTGAACGTGGCCCTGCTGATCGGTGGTGTTTCTTTTGGCGAACAGGATAAGAAGATTGACCGTGGCGCCGACGTTCTGATCGCGACCCCTGGCCGACTGCTGGATCACGTCGAGCGCGGAAAACTGCTTCTGCAGGGCGTGGAAATTCTCGTGATCGATGAAGCCGACCGCATGCTGGACATGGGCTTCATTCCGGATATCGAGCGCATCTGCAAGCTCATTCCGTTCACCCGCCAGACCCTGTTCTTCTCGGCCACCATGCCGCCGGAAATCCAGCGCCTGACGGAAACCTTCCTGCAGAATCCGGCCAAGGTTGAAGTTTCAACACGCTCTTCCACGTCCTCGACCATCACTCAGCATCTGGTGGCGACCGGCAGCGAGGATTACGAGAAGCGCCAGACCCTGCGCGATCTTCTCGCTCAAGCCGAAGACCTGCAGAACGCCATCGTCTTCTGCAACCGCAAGGTTGACGTGGCCACCCTGTTCCGTTCGCTGGAACGGCACGGCTTCAATGTCGGCGCGCTGCATGGCGACATGGACCAGCGCACCCGCATGACCATGCTGGACAATTTCCGCAAGGGGAACCTGAAGCTGCTCGTCGCCAGCGACGTGGCGGCCCGTGGCCTCGACATTCCGGATGTGAGCCACGTGTTCAACTTCGATGTGCCGATCCATGCGGAAGACTATGTCCACCGCATCGGCCGCACGGGCCGTGCCGGACGCCTCGGCGTTGCCTACACGCTGGTTGACGGTGACGACCAGAAATATCTGGCCGCCATCGAGAAGGTCATCGGCAAGAGCATCGACTGGCTGGGTGAACCGCTGGACTTCGAGGCTGCCATTGCAGAGCGCAAGGAGCGCCGTAAGGCCGCACGCTCCGGCGGCGCCAAGGCTGAGCGCCCTGCCCGCCGTCCCCGTGGCGGCAGCCGCACGCAGGATGCCGCGCCGGAAGAAAGCCCGCGTGAGGAAGCCGCTGGTGATGCTGAGACCAAGGCACCGGCCCGCACACGCACCCGCCGTCCGCGCAAGAGCGAGACTGTTGAAGTGCAAGATGCTACACCGGCCGTGATGGCGGAAGATGCACCGCAGCCGCGCATTGCTCCGCAGCAGCCTCAGCCGCAACAGCAGGAATCCGGGCGCGAGCGCAACGACCGGCACACACGCGACAGCAACCGCAATCAGCCGCAGCGTGACCGCAATGGCGGCAACAACCGCCGTGGCCGTCATCAGGATGATGACCAGCCGGTCATTGGCCTGGGTGACCATATTCCAGCTTTCCTGCTCCGGGATCCGCGCGCCAAAAAGGCGTCCTGAGCAGGGACAGCAAACAAAAAGCAATCGCGCCGCCGGATCTGGGTATGAACAGAGCGGCGGCGTTCTGCTGAACGAATTCTGCCGCCGCCAAGTATTTCTGGCGGCTGCCTCTTGCGGAACATAGCCGTAAGGTAAGCATTTTAAACAGTAGACTGCGGGGCTGCTGCGCCGGAATTATGCGTAATTTAACCCAGCGTTAAATTACATAATACTAGTATTACAACATATATAAGCGTCCGCTTAGAAAGCGACGCTCTTTCGGGTGGGGGCCAGGATGGCAGATGTGGAGGATTTCAAGAGAACCATCACTTATGGTGAAGCGGCGCTCTCTTACATTCGACGCAATGTGATTCCAGCCCATCCGCGCAATTACGAAACATGGTATACATACGCGGCGGGATTCAATCAGGCGCTGAATCGCGCGATCAACGATCTGATCGCGACGAAAGGCTCTATTTCAGCCGACGATCTGCAGCGGATCTATGCGCGTTTCCTGTCTCCCAACCGGCTTGGTGACCGGGTTGACGAAGTCGGAACCCGCGTTGCCGAAGAAGTTCAGGACTTGGTCGATGCGATCCGCATCAGCACCGATGCGACGTCTGACTTCGGGAGAGCCCTCGACAATGTTCTGACACGGCTGCACGAGACGCTGACCGACGAGAATCTGCTCGATCTGACATCTGCCATGGTCAAGGCAACCCACGCCGCGATCGCCGCCAACCGCAATCTGGAAAGTCAGCTGCTGGAGTCCAACCGGCAGATCCGGTCGCTGAAAGAAAATCTTGAGGCGATCCGCTACGAGTCCCTCACCGACGAGCTGACCACGCTCAGCAACCGGCGGCATTTCGACCTTGCCATTGACCGTGCCATCGAGCTTGCTAAACGGTCCGGCGAAGGCTTTGCCTTGCTGCTGACGGATATTGATCACTTCAAGAGCTTCAATGACCGGTTTGGCCATCAGACCGGCGACCAGGTGCTGCGCCTTGTTGCCCTCGCAGTGAAGCAGAGCATCAAGGGCCAGGACATCGCCTGCCGCTATGGCGGAGAGGAATTTGCCATTATCCTGCCTGAAGCACAGATTGGCGATGCCATGCAGGTTGCAGAGCAGATCCGCAAGGCTGTCATGGGCAAGGAGCTGGTGAAACGCTCGACCGGTGAAAATCTCGGCCGGCTGACCCTGTCAATTGGCGTCAGCCTTTATGAAGGCGGCGACACGAGCCAGATGATCATCGGCCGCGCTGATGCCGCCCTTTATGCCGCAAAGCACAGCGGCCGGAATGCCGTTCGCAGCCTGCAGAGCAAAGAGCTTGCCGCCAATCAGGCAGACAGCCGCGTCGCCTGACATCCTGCAGCGGACCGCGCTCTCTTCAAGCGCGATCCAGCCCCATTTGCCAGAAATCAGCCTCCAGAACGCTCGCCTGCCGGAACAGATGCTCCAGCCGCTTCTTGCGTGCCGGTGTCTCATAGTCGGCCGCAAGACGGTCCATCCAGGCGGCAAAGCTGCCAGCGACATCCTGATAGGCATCACTGGCATATTCGCTGATCCAGCGGGCGTAAGGATTTTGAGGGTCTGCACCTGACGGCGTCTTGGAGAGCCTTGCGCCAATCTCGGCATAGCCCAGAACGCAAGGGGCCAGCGCAACGAGAAGATCCAGCAGATCCCCTGCCCGCCCGCATCCAGTACGAAGCGGGTGTAGGCCATAGTCTGGCGCTCTTCCCGCGCCTTCTCCAGATCCTCGCGTGAAAGACCCCAGCCTGCGCAAAGCTCGACGTGAAGATCCATCTCCATGTCGAGAATGGCCTTCACCCCGGCAAGCGCATGACGCATGTCGCCAAGGGTCGGGCTCTTGTAGATGGCCAGCGCATAGGCGCGGGCAAACTGGATGAGGAACAGATAGTCCTGTACGAGATAATGCCGGAAGGCGCCTTGCGGCAGCGTGCCGTCCTGCATCTGGCGGACAAAGGGGTGTTCGACATAGGCCGTCCAGTCAGGACCGGCCGCCTCACGCAGGCGTGCAAAGAAGCTCATGATCAGCCTTCCGGGTGAACGTGGCGGGTCAGGCGGAAAGAGCGGCCGGGTCGGCAGCCTTCAGCGACACGGATTCGCCGCAGCCGCAGGATGAAACCTCGTTGGGATTGCGGAAGACAAAGCCGGAGCGGAACTTCGTCGTCTCGAAATCCATCTCGCTGCCGATCAGGTAAAGAACCGCTGACGGATCAATGAAGACCTTCGCGCCGTCCGCCTCGATCACGTCATCCCCCGGCTGAACGCTGTCGACAAGCGCCATGGCATATTCCATGCCGGCGCAGCCGCCCTTCTTGATGCTGATGCGCAGGCCGGCCTTGGGTTCATCCGCCCCGTCTACCAGCTCACGCACGCGCTCTGCGGCTGCCGGGCTCACCTTCATGATCTGCATTTTGCGGGCCAGTGCCATGGGATCGTTCCTTTGCGGGGAATCCCCCTTCAAGTCAGCTCTTGAGCATTATATGGGGATTGCGCTCAGCTTTCCAACCGGCCGCTTCCCCGGCGCGCGCTCAATACCAGTTGAGCGCGACGCGGGCCTCTTCGGACATGCGGTCCGGCGTCCACGGCGGGTCAAACACCATGCTCACATCCACGGCGCCAATGCCGGGCACAGCGCTGATGGCGTTCTCCACCCAACCCGGCATCTCTCCGGCCACCGGGCACCCCGGCGCGGTCAGCGTCATGTCCACCTTCACCGAGCGGTCATCCTCGATATCGACCTTGTAGATCAGGCCAAGCTCGTAGATGTCGCAGGGGATTTCCGGATCATAGACGGTCTTCAGAGCCGCGATGATGTCATCGGTCATCCGCGCCAGTTCATCGGGCGCAATGGCAGAGGCCGTGGTTTCGGCGGCGGTTTCCGGCTCAGCGGAAACGTGAGCGGGACTATCGTTCATGGGTCGATCCTCAAGCAAAGAAGTCCTGCGCCTTCTGCAGTGCGGCCGCAAGGGCGTCCACTTCCTCAAAGGTGTTATAAAGGCCGAAGCTGGCGCGGCAAGTGGAGGTGACGCCGTAGCGGGCCAGCAGCGGCTGGGCGCAGTGGGTTCCGGCCCGCACCGCGACGCCCGCCCGGTCCAGCACGGTTGCCACATCGTGCGCGTGTGCGCCCTTCATCTCGAAGGAGACAATCGCGCCCTTGCCCGGCGCTGATCCAAAGATGCGCAGGGAGTTAAACCCGGCCAGCTTCTCAGTAGCATAACTCAACAGAGACGCTTCATGGCGGGCGATGTTCTCACGGCCAAGGCTGTCCATGTAGTCAAGTGCAGCGGCAAGGCCGATCGCCTGAACGATGGGCGGCGTACCTGCCTCGAACCGGTGCGGAGGCTTGGCGTAGGTGACGATGTCCTCGGTCACATCCGCGATCATCTCGCCGCCGCCACAGAACGGGCGCAGACGGTCCAGCGCCTCCGGCTTGCCATAGAGCACGCCGATGCCGGTCGGGCCATAGACCTTGTGGCCAGTCAGCACATAGTAGTCGCAGTCGATGTCACGCACATCGACGGGCATATGCACGGCAGCCTGGCTACCATCCACGAGCACCATGATGCCCCGCTCACGGGCGATGCGGCAGATGTCCTTCACCGGAACCACAGTGCCAAGCACGTTGGACATGTGAGTGACTGCGACCAGTTTGGTACGCTCCGTCAGGGCCGCCTCGAAAGCTTCCAGATCGAAGGAGCCATCCTCGCGCACATAGACCCACTTCAGCACCGCGCCATTGCGCTCGCGGTGGAAGTGCCAGGGCACGATGTTGGAGTGATGCTCCATGATAGAGAGAACGATCTCATCGCCCGGACCAAAGGTATCCGGGCCAAGGCCGTAGGACACGAGATTGATAGCCTCGGTCGTTGAGCGGGTGAAGACGATCTCGTCCACCGATCCGGCATTGAGGAAGCGGCGCACGGTCTCGCGCGCAGCTTCATAATTCTCGGTCGCCGCGTTGGAGAGGAAATGCAGTCCCCGGTGCACATTGGCGTATTCCTGCGAATAAGCCTTCACCATGGCATCGATGACCGCCTGCGGCTTTTGCGCCGAAGCGCCGTTGTCCAGATAGACGAGCGGCTTGCCATAGACTTCCCGCGACAGGATCGGGAAATCAAGACGCACGGCGGCAACGTCATAGCCGGTGGCAGGGGCAGCAGCAACAATCTGGCTGGCGGTCATCATTCTCTCCAATCAACAGCAGCTTGAGGTTAGCCGGCGATAGCCAGCCAATCCCGCACGCGGGTCTCCAGCAGCTCGGTCACGCTCTCGCTGCCGAATTCCTCGATGGCTTCCGACAGGAATGCGAGGACCAGCAGCGTGCGGGCTTCCGCTTCCGGAATGCCGCGGGCGCGCAGATAGAACAGCAGGTCTTCATCAATCTGGCCGCTCGTCGCGCCGTGGGCGCACTGCACGTCATCAGCAAAGATTTCCAGTTCCGGCTTGTTGGCCATCTCGGCATCTTCGGACAGCAGCAGCGCCTGCGTCATCATCTGGCCGTCCGTCTTCTGGGCGTGCGGCCGCACGATGATCTTGCCCTGATAAACACCCTTCGCACCGGCGTCGATCACCGTCTTGAAGAACTCCCGGCTCTCGCAGTTGGGCACCGCATGGTCCACCACCAGCGTCTGGTCGCCCAGCTGCTGGCCGCGCACCATGGTCACGCCGTAGAGCTTGGCCGCGGAATGTTCTCCGCCAAAGGTGACGTAGGACTGGTTGCGGGCAAAGTCGGTCCCGGCAATGAAGCCAAGCGTCTTCAACTCCGCCTTTGCGCCAAGATGCGAGAAGGTGCTGGAGATATGCGGCGCACGGCCAGACCCCACAATCAGCCGGGTCGCGGTCAGCGCAGCTTCATCGGCCAGAACCTGATCGGACACGGCATTGACCACTGCATCCTCACCGGCAGTGACAAAGCTCTCCAGCAGGGTCAGGCTCGCGCCCTTGCCGAGCTCCGTCCGCACGCGGGCATAGACCGCGCCGCCGAGCGCCAGATGCACGATCTCGACCGGCAATTCGACGGCGGTGCCTGCCTTGACCTTCAGCACCACACCGCCCTGCAGCAGTGCCGTATTGAGTTCAAGTGCCGGATTAACTCCGGCGATTTCCGGATTGGAAAGAAGGGCTTGCGAAGAATTTTTCACAGCATCGTTGAAGTCTGAAACTTCAACGCCAGCGGCTTCCAGCTTCGCCAGATCCGAGACTTCGGCCACAAGACGCCCGTTGGCGAGCACGATGCGCAGGCGCTCCAGTTCCGCATAGGTCTCGGCTCCCGCAAGGGCCGCCTTGACCGCATCGAGGGAAGCTGCGGCTGCCGGGGCCGCGTAGCTCTTCAGGAAGGCGCGCAGGTCCGTGTACTTCCACTCCTCGATCCGCCGGTGCGGCAGGCCCGTTGCCCGGAAGCGGGCGAAGGCGGCTTCCCGCAAGCTGATCAGATCGGCGCCACCCGCCTTGAGCGCATCGAAATGCGCCTCAAGATCGGTTTCGGCCTGTGTCGAGACGACACGCAGGTTCGCAGTCATGGTCACTCCCCGTGGCTCAGGCCGCTGCGCCGACGTAATCGGCGTAGCCGTTCTTCTCCAGCTCAAGCGCCAGTTCTTTGCCGCCGGTCTTGACGATCTTGCCCTTGGACAGAACGTGGACGACATCCGGTACGATATGATCGAGCAGGCGCTGATAGTGGGTGATGACGATCATCGAGCGCTCCGGGGAGCGCAGCTTGTTGACGCCTTCCGACACGATGCGCAGGGCGTCGATATCGAGGCCCGAGTCCGTCTCGTCCAGCACGCAGAGGCTCGGCTCGAGCAGCGCCATCTGCAGGATCTCCGAACGCTTCTTCTCGCCGCCGGAGAAACCGACGTTGAGCGGACGCTTCAGCATGTCCATGGTGACATTGAGGTCAGCCGCCTTGGACTTGACCAGCTTCAGGAAGTCCGGAACCGACAGCTCGGCCTCACCGCGCGCCTTGCGCTGTGCGTTGAGGGCGGTCTTCAGGAACTCCATCGTGGCAACGCCCGGGATCTCGATCGGATACTGGAAGGCGAGGAACACACCGGCAGCCGCACGCTCGTCAGCTTCCATCTCCAGGAGGTTCTCACCGTTGAACAGGATCTCGCCCTCGGTGACCTCATAGTCTTCCTTGCCTGCCAGGATGTAGGACAGGGTCGACTTGCCGGAGCCGTTCGGGCCCATGATGGCGTGAATTTCGCCTGCCTTCACGGTCAGGTCGATGCCACGCAGGATCTCGGTGCCGTCTTCGGCGATGCGGGCGTGCAGGTTCTTGATCTCAAGCATTGAGATGGTCCTCATTTCAGTAGGAACGTAAAGTCCTGTTTGTTACTCATCAACATCCGGGGCCAGATCATTATCAATCGCAGACCACTCAAGATTTTTCACAGTCCACTCACGTCTAGCTCGCTTTAAGGCATCTTCAAATCGCCACTCAATCGCATAGACTATGTCAGACACAACAATATCAAGGTCAAACGTGTCTTTGGAAAGATCGTAAGATATCGAGCAGGCATCGTCCTGTATCCGAAGAAGTGTCTCATCAGTGAAAGTCACCTCCCCCGCACTCCATCGAAAAGTATATATTGGCCCAATAAATTCATTGGGGACTACGACCTCTAATTGATCGTATCTCCAATGAACCAATACCCTCTTAGACCAAGAGCTTTCCTTCAATATAGAACATATTGCATCGACAACATCCAAGTATCGACCGTAAACTTTCAACCGACTTAATTTATCGATGCGCTCCGCAGTCATCACGCTACATCCCGTTCAACATGCAGACAGCAAGTCTAGTTTCGTCACCCTCGGGACAAGCCTGAGGATGACGAAAGAAAGAAGTTACCCCACGCTGCCTTCGAGGCTGATCGAGATCAGTTTCTGGGCTTCGACGGCGAATTCCATCGGCAGCTGCTGGATCACGTCCTTGACGAAGCCGTTGACGATCAGCGCCACCGCCTCTTCCTGCGAAAGGCCGCGGGCGAGGCAGTAGAACATCTGGTCGTCGGAGATCTTCGAGGTGGTGGCCTCGTGCTCGAAGATGGCCGATGCGTTCTTGCTCTCGATATAGGGCACCGTATGCGCGCCGCAGTCCTGCCCGATCAGCAGGCTGTCGCACTGGGTAAAGTTGCGGGCGTTGGACGCCTTGCGGTGCGCCGAGACGAGGCCGCGATAGGTGTTCTGCGACTTGCCGGCGGAAATGCCCTTGGAGATGATGCGGCTCGACGTGTTCTTGCCGAGGTGGATCATCTTGGTGCCGCTGTCCACCTGCTGATAGCCGTTGGAAACGGCGATCGAGTAGAACTCGCCACGCGAATTGTCACCGCGCAGGATGCAGGACGGGTACTTCCAGGTGATGGCCGAACCGGTTTCCACCTGCGTCCAGGAGATCTTGGAGTTCTTGCCACGGCAGTCGCCACGCTTGGTGACGAAGTTATAGATGCCGCCCTTGCCGTCCTTGTCACCGGGGAACCAGTTCTGGACGGTGGAATACTTGATCTCCGCGTCATCAAGCGCGATCAGCTCGACGACAGCCGCATGCAGCTGGTTTTCGTCGCGCTGCGGCGCGGTGCAGCCTTCCAGATAGGACACATAAGCGCCCTTGTCGGCGATGATCAGCGTGCGCTCGAACTGTCCGGTGTTCTTCTCGTTGATCCGGAAGTAGGTGGACAGTTCCATCGGGCAGCGAACGCCCTCCGGCACATAGACGAAGGAGCCGTCGGAGAAGACCGCCGAGTTGAGCGTCGCATAGTAGTTGTCCGTCACCGGCACCACGGAGCCGAGATACTTGCGCACCAGGTCCGGGTACTCACGCAGGGCTTCGGAGATGGAACAGAAGATGACGCCCGCCTTCTTCAGCTCGTCCTTGAAGGTCGTGACCACCGACACGCTGTCGAAAACGGCATCCACGGCGACACGGTTCTTAGGCTCGACGCCGGCGAGGATCTCCTGCTCGCGCAGCGGAATGCCCAGCTTCTCGTAGGTCTTCAGCAGCTCCGGGTCCACCTCGTCAAGGCTCTTCGGCCCTTCGACGGACTTGGGCGCGGACCAGTAATAAAGCTCCTGCAGGTCAATCGGCGGATAGCTGACACGGGCCCAGGTCGGCTCTTCCATGGTCTGGAAGCGGCGCAGCGCATCAAGGCGCCACTCGGTCATCCACTCCGGCTCGTTCTTCTTGGCCGAAAGGAAGCGCACGGTCTCTTCGGAAAGGCCCTTTGCCGCCGTTTCCGACTCGATGTCGGTGACGAAGCCATATTTGTACTGGTCGACGTCAATCGCTTTGACCCGGTCGATCGTTTCCTGCACAGCGGGCATGTCTTTGTCTCCATTCCGCCGCCCTCAAGTCCGGGGCGGTCCATCTTCCCAGCCCCCGTTATACGGTGGCCGGGTCATCTCAGGTTCAGCCCGCCGGCGCAAAACTGGCCGGGGGCGGTTTCAGGCCCCGTTCGGGGAAATTTCAAAGCCGTATCTTCAAGCTGCCTTGCCGGTTGCCGAAGGATTGAGCGTGGCCGCCACCCTGCCCCAGACCTCGAGGAAGCGGGCGATGTCCGATTCCTGTGTCGTCCAGCCAAGGCTGACCCGCAGTGCGCAGCGTCCCAATTCCTCTTCAACGCCCATGGCGGTGAGCACGTGCGACGCACCGACCTTGCCGGAAGAGCAGGCCGAGCCAGAGGAAAGGGCGATGCCGTTGAGGTCCAGAGCCATAAGTGCCATTTCGGACGGAACGCCCGGAACGGCAAAACACGTCGTGTTCGCAAGGCGGGGCGCGTCCGCGCCAAACACCACCGTTGACCCAGATATAAGGCGTAATCCCTCTTCGAGAAGCCCCTGAAGCCTTGCGAGACTTGCAAATTCCTCAAGCATTGTGGAGCCATCGCGCGCAACGGCACCAAAAGCGGCAATGGCTGCGGCATTTTCGGTGCCTGCACGCCTGTGCTGCTCCTGCCCGCCGCCGATCAGCAGGGGCGCAGGCGCCAGCGCAGAGCTGCGCAGCACGAGCGCACCAATGCCTTGCGGACCGCCCATCTTGTGCGCTGAAAGGCTCACCGCATCGGCTTGCCATGCAGCAATATCCACTGGCAGGCGGCCACCGAACTGCACGCCGTCCACATGGAAGATGCCGCCAGCGGCCTTCACCCTTGCGCCGATTTCGGCAAGAGGCTGAATGACGCCCGTTTCATTGTTCGCCGCCATCACCGACACAAGCGCCGGACCACCGGCGGCCAGCAGCTCGTCCAGATGATCAAGGCGCAGAACGCCGTTCTCATCGGTGCCGATGTGGGAAATCTCACGTGCGGCAAAGCGCCCGCCAGCGCGCACGCTCGGATGCTCGACCGCTGACATCAACAGGCGGTCCAGATAGACCGGGCCGTCATTGCCCTGCCAGCGCGGGCTGAGGGCCAGAACATTGGCTTCCGTCGCGCCGCTGGTGAAGATGACGGAGCGGGCCTTGACGCCGCACATGGCTGCCAGCGCCTCGCGCGCATCTTCGACGATGCCGCGCAGCTTGCGCCCTTCCCCATGCACGGACGACGGGTTGCCCGTGACGCCCAGCACCTCGACCATGCGCGCCAGCGCCTGCGGACGCAGCGGCGTGCTCGCATTATGATCCAGATAAAGACGCTCGGTTCCGCCGTTCATGGCCCGGTTCCAACTCCATTCAGCCTAGTTTGCCCTATTTGCCTGCTGGCATTCGAACAAGGCCGGTAGCGCCTCTTTTTCAAGTCAAGTCAACGGAAAACTTGAAATTCCCCGCCTACATGATGATAAGTGCGCCAAGCGCCCGAATTCGAATTGGCACGCTCTGCGGAGCCGCATTCGAATTTGAAGCATTCTAAAGAAGCTTTTAGAAACTCGGAACCTCAGAGTCAAGTTTCCTGCTCAGGGATTCCACTTACTAATTCCTCATTTTTTCCGGACCCAAAGGCCCGGAAAGCGAGAAAAGGACATCGCGCTTCATGCCCGAGGTGATTTTCAACGGCCCAGCCGGACGTCTGGAAGGCCGTTTCCATCCCGCCAAAAGCGGAACGCGCCCATCGCACTGGTGCTGCATCCGCATCCGCAGTTCGGCGGGACGATGAACAATCAGGTCGTCTACCAGCTGTATTACATGTTCGCACAGCGTGGCTTTGCCGTGCTGCGCTTCAACTTCCGTGGCGTCGGCCGGTCGCAAGGTTCCTTCGATCATGGCCAGGGCGAGCTGTCAGATGCCGCCGCAGCCCTCGACTGGGTGCAGACGGTTCATCCCGATGCGCGTGGCTGCTGGATTGCCGGCTTCTCATTCGGCGCCTGGATCGGCATGCAGCTTCTGATGCGCCGTCCGGAAGTAGAAGGCTTCATCTCGGTTGCCCCTCCGGCCAATCTGTTCGACTTCTCCTTCCTCGCCCCCTGCCCGTCGTCCGGCCTGCTCATCCACGGCGACAACGACAAGGTGGTGCCGCAGAAGGACGTGCAGAACCTCGTCGACAAGCTGAAGACGCAGAAGGGCATCGTCATCGACCATGAGACGATCCCCGGCGCGAACCACTTCTTCGAGAACAGCGTCGAGGAACTGATGCTGCGCTGCGGAACCTATCTCGACAAGCGCCTCGGCGTTGACGCCCTCCCCGTCCTGCCGCCCCCGCCGGCTGATACCGGCGAGGACTTCGCCGAAGATCTGGACGAAGACGAGGATTGATTCCGTCATGGGTCCGGCGAAAGCCGTTCAGGACGCATGAAAATCCGCAAAACCCGTCAGAGCGATCTGGCGGGTTTTTTGTTGTGCGGGGGCGAGGCCCCTGCCTCCGCTCGGCCGTCACCCCGGCCAAGCGGAGCGCGAGCCGGGGGCCACTCATTTGCAGAGCTCTACCGTTGCGCCGAGCCGTGCAGCAGCCTCTAGGACCTCAGCGTTGGAAACATGTCATCACCGCTCTGGAAGCGAGTGGTCCCCGGCTCGATGGCCGGGGTGACGGCCCAGGCGAGATAGAAGGCACGGAGCCCCTTACAGCCCCCTCTGCGCATCGCGCACAACAAAAAACCCGCCGGATCAAACCAGCGGGTTCTTCAAACTCAAGCAGTAACGCGCAGCTTACTGGCCCGGCGTCCAGGCCTCGTAGTCGCCGGTCACCTGCGGGCGCTTTTCCGGGGTCAGGATGGAGCCCTTCGGACGGTAAGCATCTGGCGTGCCGGTGCGGTTGCCGTGGTGCGGCGCCTGCCAGGACTTGGCGTGATAGTTTTCTTCCGTCGGCGGCGTATCGACGCGGTGATGCATCCAGCCATGCCAGCCCGGAGGAATCATAGAGGCTTCGGCGAGGCCATTGTAAATGACCCAGCGCTTCTTGCCGCCCCGCTCCTTGTAATAGGTGTTGCCGAATTCGTCCTTGCCGACGAGTTCGCCCTTGCGCCAGGTGAAGAAACGGGTGCCCATGGTCTGGCCGTTCCACCAGGTGAAGATCTGCAGGAGAAGGGTCTTCATCCGCTGTCTGCTCCAGAATCGGGCGGACCACTTGCCGCCCCCGAAAAGGACTGGCTGCCGCAGCAGCCCGATGTTGCGGCAACATGTAGCCGGAATTCTCCGGCCCGTCCACACGGCTGCGGCATTTTGCGCCCCTTCGCCGCAGTGCCACAACAGAAAACCACAGCCGCGCGCTGAATCTAGCCCAGAGCCTTGCGCAACGCGGCAAATCTGGGACCCAAGCTTGGTGGCACCGGCTCCTCCGGCGCAGGCTTTGCTCCCGGTCTTTGGGCGATCCGGGCAACGGCTGCCATGCGTCCGGCCTGCGAATCAAGAGCTGCCGCCGCAATCGAACCATCCTCATTGAACACATGGTCGACCGTTTCACGGACCTCCTGATAGCGGCGCGTCGCCCGCTGATGATAGGCGCGCGCGCCATCCAGCGTCTTCATCTTGTCGGCCTGCTGCTCCAGCAAAAGTCCAACGCCCTCAATGGAATAGAAGCCGTTCTTGTCAGGGATCAGCTGCCTGGCGTCATTGAGCAGCCAGTTCAGCCGGCCGTGGATCATCGAGGGCGACACGGGCTTGGCCAACAGATGATGCGCCCCGGCCCTGAAAGCCTTCTCCACAAAGGCCCGCGTGCCGTGGGCGGTGACGAACAGCAGCGGCACAAAACAGAGCGGTGCCATGTTCTTGTGACGGATGAGCCGCAACATCTGGTAGCCGGTTGCCGGTTCCATGCGCCAATCGGAGATGATGAGATTGGGCGGCTCGTTGAGCATCGACTCCAGCGCCGCATCCACCGTGTCGAACACACGCACGCGCTCGACCTTGAAACTCAAAAGTATCGAGCGAAGAATCGTCTGCATCTGCCTTGAATCCTCGACGACAACCACGTCGAGTTCCTCGAAGGACAGACCATAAGCCGCATGATGATTGGACATGAAACAAGGGCCCCTGCCGGAGATCTACCGCCTCCCTTGTCGCATGGCGCGCTTAAGCGGCCTTCAAGCGGCAGGCCTGCCTTTTCGTCA
The DNA here is from genome assembly GCF_050510895.1 of Pannonibacter phragmitetus. Classification (GTDB taxonomy): domain Bacteria; phylum Pseudomonadota; class Alphaproteobacteria; order Rhizobiales; family Stappiaceae; genus Pannonibacter; species Pannonibacter phragmitetus_B. Next base: position 1,974,145 of record NZ_JBNINT010000001.1, read on the forward strand.
AATTGTCATCATCAATCAGCAGGATGGCAGGTGTTGCTGTGACGGCAGCCGGGCGCCGTCACAGTTGATGCACAAATGCAATTATGCACATCAAATCACGGCTTTCCCCGCTCTCCCCGATTTCCACAAGGGCTACTAGATTTAGATTGCCGGGCAACTTTTACACACAAGCGATAGTCTCCCAAACTTGACGGTAACCGATGATTCACACTAATGTCCGGGACGTCACGATGAGTGTTCCGGCGGGCAGGCTGACGTCTGTTTCCGCCCAGTAGAACCGGTTTCCGGCAGCATCATGGATCAGCGGCAGCGGCCTCCCGCGCGCCGCTTTCGGTTGCGCTGGCAGCTAGGACATCATGGCATCTGGTCTCTGGCCGTCCGCATGCGGAAACACCAGTGGCAGGCCACGAGTTTGGCAGGATCAGGAATTCCTCACTGAAAGAGTGAGCCCGGCTCTGAACCGGGCCTCGATTGACAGGGTTGCGGCACTATTGAACGTCCGGGATGCGGCTGCGCCCGGGCAACGGATTATTGTGGCCTGACGCTAGGCGGATCACCTGCCGGGCCAGCACGATGAAGGGGGCATGGGAATGCGGATTGAACGGCGTTACACCAAGGATGGACAGTCCCCTTACGCTGAGATCGACTTCACCACGACCACGAGCGAGATCCGCAATCCGGACGGCTCCGTCGTGTTCCGTCTCGCGGACATTCAGGTTCCGGCCCAGTTCTCGCAGGTCGCCTCCGACATTCTCGCCCAGAAGTATTTCCGCAAGGCCGGCGTTCCGGCCCGCCTGAAGCCGGTGGAAGAGAACACCGTTCCCTCCTGGCTGTGGCGCCGCGAGGCCGATATCGCCGCTCTCGAGGCCCTGCCCGAGGGCGAGCGCTTCGGCTCCGAGACCGACGCACGCCAGGTTTTTGACCGTCTTGCCGGCACCTGGACCTACTGGGGCTGGAAGGGCGGCTATTTCGACGGCGAAGCCGATGCCCAGGCGTTCTACGACGAACTGCGCTTCATGCTGGCGACCCAGAAGGTGGCGCCGAACAGCCCGCAGTGGTTCAACACCGGCCTGCACTGGGCCTATGGAATCGACGGCCCCAGCCAGGGCCACTTCTATGTCGATTTCCAGACCGGCGAGCTGGTGAAGTCCGCCACCGCCTATGAGCACCCGCAGCCGCACGCCTGCTTCATCCAGTCCGTCGAGGACGATCTCGTCAACGAGAACGGCATCATGGACCTGTGGGTGCGTGAGGCGCGCCTGTTCAAATATGGCTCGGGCACCGGCTCCAACTTCTCGCGTCTGCGCGGTGAAGGCGAGAGACTGTCCGGCGGTGGCCGCTCCTCCGGCCTGATGAGCTTCCTCAAGATCGGCGACCGGGCTGCGGGCGCCATCAAGTCCGGCGGCACCACCCGCCGCGCCGCCAAGATGGTGGTCGTGGATGTGGACCATCCGGATATCGAGGATTACATCAACTGGAAGGTCAAGGAAGAGCAGAAGGTGGCCGCCCTCGTCACCGGCTCGAAGATCTGCCAGAAGCACCTGACCGCCATCATGAAGGCCTGCGTCAACTGCGAGGCGGACAATGGCGACTGCTTCGACCCGGCCAAGAACCCGGCGCTGAAGCGCGAAATCCGCGCTGCCAAGAAGATGATGGTGCCGGAAAACTACATCCGCCGCGTCATCCAGTTCGCCCGTCAGGGCTACACCTCTATCGAATTCCCCGCCTACAACACCGACTGGGATCTGGAAGCCTATCTGACCGTTGCCGGCCAGAACTCCAACAACTCCGTGCGCGTGACCGACGGCTTCCTCAAGGCCGTGACGGATGATGGCACCTGGGACCTGACCGCCCGCAAGGACGGCAAGGTGATGAAGACGCTGCAGGCGCGCGAGCTGTGGGAACAGATCGGCTATGCCGCCTGGGCCTCGGCCGATCCCGGCATCCAGTATCACACCACCATCAACGACTGGCACACCTGCCCGGCCTCCGGCGAGATCCGCGCCTCCAACCCCTGCTCGGAATACATGTTCCTGGACGACACGGCCTGCAATCTGGCGTCCCTGAACCTGATGCAGTTCCGCCGCGAGGACCGCTCCTTCGACGTGGACGCCTATGAGCATGCGGTGCGCCTGTGGACCGTGGTACTGGAAATCTCCGTGCTGATGGCGCAGTTCCCGTCGAAGGAAATCGCCGAGCTGTCCTACCGCTTCCGCACCCTCGGCCTTGGCTATGCCAACATCGGCGGCCTGCTGATGACCTCCGGCATTCCCTATGACAGCGATGCGGGCCGCGCCCTCTGCGGTGCCCTGTCGGCCATCATGACCGGCGTGTCCTATGCCACCTCCGCCGAAATGGCCGGTGAGCTGGGCGCCTTCCCCGGTTATGGCGACAACGCCGCCCACATGCTGCGCGTCATCCGCAACCACCGCCGCGCCGCCCATGGCGAGGCAGCGGGCTATGAAGCGCTGTCCACCAATCCGGTGCCGCTGGACCATGCCTCCTGCCCGGACAAGGTGCTGATTGAGCGGTCGAAGCTGGCCTGGGACCGGGCGCTGGAGCTGGGCGAAAAGCACGGCTACCGCAATGCGCAGGTCTCCGTCATTGCCCCCACCGGCACCATCGGCCTGGTGATGGACTGCGACACCACCGGCATCGAGCCCGACTTCGCGCTGGTGAAGTTCAAGAAGCTGGCTGGCGGCGGCTATTTCAAGATCATCAACCGCGCCGTTCCGGAAGCCCTCGAAGTGCTGGGCTACAAGCCGAGCGAGATCGCCGAGATCGAGGCCTATGCCGTCGGCCATGGCTCGCTGGATCAGGCACCTGGCGTCAACCCGTCCAGCCTCAAGGCCAAGGGCTTCACCGAGGAGAGCCTGGCCAAGCTCAAGGGCTCGCTGAAGTCGGCATTCGACATCAAGTTCGTCTTCAACCGCTGGACGCTGGGCGACGAGCAGATGGCCGCCCTTGGCGTCACGGCGGAGCAGATGAACGACCCGGCCTTCGAGCTGCTGCCGTTCCTCGGCTTCTCCAGGGCCGAGATCGAAGCTGCGAACATCCACGTCTGCGGCGCCATGACGCTGGAAGGCGCGCCCTTCCTGAAGAAGGAGCATTACCCGGTCTTCGACTGCGCCAACCCCTGCGGCAAAACCGGCAAGCGCTACCTTTCGGTGGAAAGCCACATCCGCATGATGGCGGCGGCCCAGCCCTTCATTTCCGGCGCCATTTCCAAGACGATCAACATGCCGAACGAGGCAACCGTTGACGACTGCAAGGAAGCCTACATGCTGTCCTGGCGGCTGGCGCTGAAGGCCAACGCGCTGTACCGCGACGGCTCCAAGCTGTCCCAGCCGCTGAACTCACAGCTCATCGCCGATGAGGACGAGGACGCGGAAGAGGCCGCCGAGGCGATTGCCGCCAAGCCCGCCGCTGCCAAGGCCGAAGTCATCGCGGAGCGCATCGTCGAGCGGATCATCGAGCGCGCCGTCCGTGCCCGCGAGAAGATGCCGGACCGGCGCAAGGGCTACACCCAGAAGGCCCGCGTCGGCGGCCACAAGGTGTATCTCACCACCGGCGAGTATCAGGATGGCCGCCTCGGCGAGATCTTCATCGACATGCACAAGGAAGGCGCCGCCTTCCGCTCCCTGATGAACAACTTCGCCATCGCCATCTCGCTCGGCCTGCAATATGGTGTGCCGCTGGAGGAATATGTCGACGCCTTCACCTTCACCCGCTTCGAACCGGCGGGCATGGTGCAGGGCAACGAGGCGATCAAGAACGCCACGTCGATCCTCGACTACATCTTCCGCGAGCTCGCCGTCTCCTACCTGGGCCGTCATGACCTTGCGCACGTGCCGCCGGAAGCCATCGGCAACACCGGCATCAGCGCGGGCGCCAGCGAAGGGCGCGGCGAACAGGGCGTCGTTTCCCACGGCCTCGTGCGCGGCCAGACCGAGCGCTTCCGCCTCGTCTCCGCCAGCGGCGAACCGGCCGGCTCGCTCGCCGGTCAAAGCGCAGCGCATGGCACAGCTCCGGCCGTGAAGGGCACCGCAACGGCACCTGTGGCACAGACCTCCGCCGTCGCCACCGCCTTTGCCCGCTCGGGCAACACGGAACTGGCCGTCAAACTCGAAACCGCCCCTGCCCCGCAGGCCTCTCCTTCTTCCGCCGCCGAGCGCATCGCCCAGGCCCGGATGAAAGGCTACGAAGGCGAAAGCTGCTCCGAATGCGGCAACTTCACCATGGTCCGCAACGGCACATGCCTGAAGTGTGACACGTGTGGTTCCACGAGCGGGTGCAGCTGAGGGGCGAGGTTTGTCCCTGTCCCGAGACGCATAGGATGGCCAATTTAGGCCAATAAGGGGCTCAAACGGCCCTGAAACACGAAACCCGCCCATCGGAGACGATCGGGCGGGTTTTGTTTAGGAGGATTGATGGTTTCGGGACGTCACCGAACTGAAGGTTTGCGCTCAAAATTGCGGCTAGCTGACATTCTTAGGCATTGATTGGGTTGGCGCTCAAGGCCCTGAACAGACACTCGGAGTGGTCGCAATCACTTGCAGCTTCGCGTTTCCATTCCGGCTGTTCCGTCGCCCGTTTCTGATCCTGAAAAGCGGACATGTTTTCATCGTAACCCATGTGTCCAACTTGTGTGGGTGTAACTGGTCTCATCCTGTAACTAGGTGCCGACGTCGGCATGCCGACATTTAAGGCAGCTGATTGAGTAGCAAGGGAGATCTTCTCAAGTCGCCTAAAATTTGGATGCTGGCAGGTCATTCGGTCCACACGGTTTTTGTAATTCGCTGCCTTACACATTACACTCGATTATGCTTAGCTAAATTTTTGAAAGAACCATCCATGATCGATGAACCCATCCATCCCGGACAGCACGTCCGGATGACATATTTGACGCCCCGCAAGATCAGCGTCACCGACGCTGCGAAACTGATCGGCATCAGCCGACCTAGTGTATCTAATTTCCTGAACGGGAAGGTTTCGACTACCCCCGATATGGCGGCGCGGATCGAGACGGCATTTGGAATGCCTGCCGCGACACTTCTAAAGATGCAGGCCGCCTTTGACGCGCATGGAACAAAAACGAAGTCGGCGCCAACGAGTGCCAAGGCATATGTGCCCCCTTTTCTGAGCTTTAAGGCCAATGACGTGGCCAATTGGGTCGATCACAACATTCCAGCAAGAGCGCGGCTGTCGGTCTTTCTGAGAACGTTGGTGAATTCCACGGGGAGCGGGCTCGAAAAAGTCGACTTCCCCGGCAACGACGATGCGGAGCGCGCCGGTTGGGACGGTTGGACGGAAGCGAAGAACGGAACGCCGTGGATTCCGGCTGGAACCACGGGTTGGGAGTTCGGCGTCAACGAGGAGCCGAAGACCAAGGCCGACCGCGACTTCGCCAAGAGTGTGAGGGCCTACAAGCGAAAAGCTGACCGCGATCAGATCACGTTTGTTTTCGTCACGCCACGCAGGTGGCCAGGCAAAGCGAAATGGATCGCGGACATGAAGGCCAAAAAGCAGTGGAAGGATGTCCGTGCTTACGACGCAAGCGATCTTGAGCAATGGATGGAGCAGTCGCTTGCTGGTCAGGCATGGTTTGCCAACGAAACTGAGCGCCCATCGCAAGGTGTCCGGTCGCTGGACAAATGTTGGAGTGATTGGGCGAATGTCGCGAAACCTGCGCTGGATGGCAGTCTGTTTAGAACAGCGATCAATATCGCACGTGATAAATTCAAGGGGTTCCTTGCTCTGCCTGCCTCGGAGCCGATGGTTATCGTCGGCGACTCCGTGGAAGAAGCGCTGGCCTTTTTGAGTCAGTTGTTTTCCGATCCGGAGCTGACCGAGGGGCGGGATCGTGCACTAGTGTTCGATCAGGTCGGTGTTTTGCCTATGCTAGCGCAGGGGTCGAAGGACTTTATTGCGGTCATTCATTCGCGGGACGTAGAACGCGAACTGGCACCGTATTCCAATTCACTTAAATCGATCGTCCTTTATCCGCGAAACGCCACGAACTCGGAACCGCATATCATCCTTGAACCGCTTGGCTACGAGGCATTCCGCGCGGGGCTGGAAGCGATGGGGTATGACCGCGACGACATTACGAAACACGCAAATGCGTCCGGCCGTTCGCTAACGGTCCTTCGGCGTCAGTTGTCCAATGTCGAAGCCGTCCGAACGCCGGAATGGGCTGCGGACAATAATATCGCGTCTTTGCTGGTGCCGTTTATGCTCGTTGGTGCATGGAATGCTGACAACGAGTCAGACCAGATTGCCCTAAGCCTGCTGGCTGGGGACATACCTTACGAAGAACTGGAACGTCGCATTCAGGAACTGCTAGCACTCAATGACGCACCGATTTGGTCCATCGGAGGCTATCGCGGGATCATTTCAAAAATCGATGCGCTGTTTGCGATCGCCAAGGTGACTACCCTGGCTGACCTTAAGCGGTACCTTGACTTGGCCAAGGTGGTATTGGGCGAAGACGATCCGGCGCTCGATCTACCTGAAAAAGAGCGTTGGGCGGCGGCGTCACATGGAAAGCAGCGGGAGTTTTCGGGGGCACTGCGCGATGGCATCTCGGAGACGCTGGTTTTACTGGCCGTTCATGGCAATCACCTGTTCAAGAAGCGCCTCGGCTTCGACGGCGAAGTTGCTGCATCAATGCTTGTGACGGAGCTGCTGGAGCCGCTTTCGACGCGGAAGATCGAGGCCAACGAGCGAGACCTTCCCGTATATGCGGAAGCTGCCCCTGAGACGTTCCTGAAGATTTTCGAGCGTGACCTGAAGACGGCACAGCCGGCGTCGATATCGATCCTCAAGCCGATCGAGGCGGGATTGTTCGGATTCCAAAGTTCGCGCGTCGGGCTTCTGTGGGCATTGGAAGGGCTGGCTTGGAACCCCGCAACGTTGGCGCGCTCGGTCTTGATCCTTGGCCGACTGGCCTGCGTTGAAATCAACGACAATCATGGGAATAAGCCGATCGCGTCGCTGGAAACAATCTTTCGCGCATGGATGCCCCAGACCGCGGCCGACCACGATCAGCGCCTGAAAGCGCTAGTGTCACTGTTGGAGAAGTTTCCGTCGGTTGGTTGGAAGGTTTGCGTCGACCAGTTCGGCCATCACGGCAACAGCGTAGGCGATTACAGCCACAAGCCAAAATGGCGCCCTGACGGCTACGGTTTTGGTGAGCCGTTCAAGCTCATGGGACCCATTCACGCGTTCGTTCGCGAGATGGTCGAGCTGTCGCTTACCCGCCCGACCTATACGGCAGATATGCTGTGCGACCTCGTCGATCGGCTGCATGGCCTTGCCAGTGAGGATCAGGAGCGTGTCTGGAAGCTCATTGAGGTATGGAAGGGGAGCGCGTCCGATCCGGACATCGCGAAGGTGCGCGAAAAAATTCGGGTTACCGTCTTGTCCCACCGTGGACGCAGGAGAGCAAAGGATGAGGGTTTCGCTACACTGACCAAGACGGCAAAGGCTGTCTATGCAGCGATGGAGCCGACCGACCTTGCCAACAAACATGAATGGCTTTTCCGCCAGTCATGGGTCGAGGAATCTGCCGATGAACTGGATGATGATGAGCTGGATTTTCGCAAGCGTGAGGAGCGTGTCGAACAACTGCGTGTAGCCGCCTTGAAGGAGGTTTTCACCGAGCAAGGTATGGATGGTATATTCGCGCTTGCGAAACAGGGGAAGGCGCAAAGTCAGATCGGGTGGCATATGATCCGCAGCGTCCTCAGCAGCAACGATAAGGCCAAGTTGATCATGGAAGCGCATCAGCCGGGATCAAACGACTTATCGGCCGAGAGGAAGAACCTGATTTTCGGCGCGTTGCGCGCCATGACGGTTGAAGATCGGGCTGCCTTTTTCGCGACGGTCAGGTCATTGCTATCGGAGGGTGACCTAATCAGGCTCTTGCTGCTGTCACCTTTCAATTCGGGAACGTGGACAATTGTCGATGCGCTTTCCGAAGTCGGACGCCAAGGCTACTGGCAGGACGTAAACCCGGAATGGATCTTCGAGCCTGAGGGAGAGAACAACGAAGCAGTTGAGCGTATGCTGAAAGCAGAAAGGCCACGCGCTGCTTTTGCCGCCGTGCGCTTCAAGCTTGATGCGATCAGCCCGACTCTACTGTATCGGATGCTCTCTGGCATAGCCAAGGACGGAAAGGATAAGCCGGGCGAGTATCAGTTGCAAGAATACGACATCAAGACCGCGTTCTCACTGCTGGATCGCAATGCCGACGTCACGCTTGAGGAAAAGGCAGGGCTGGAGTTCGCGTATATCGAGGTCTTGTCCCGCGCCTTTGGTAACGAAACACAGCACATCCCGAATCTTGAGCTTTACATTGAAGCGCACCCGGAAATGTATGTGCAGGCGCTGGCCTGGGCGTACCGCCGGAACGACGGTCAGGAAGACCCAGAGAAATTTCGAACGCCCGAAGGACGAGAAGATTTGGCGATGCGTGGGTATCGCCTACTTGAAGGCATCAAGCGGATACCGGGACACGACAAAAAGGGTGAGCTTAGAAAGGAGAACCTTGCAAAGTGGGTAAGCGAGGTACGAAAACTGGCGGCTGAATTGGACCGGCTGGCGGTTTGTGACATCTCCCTTGGCAAGCTATTTTCAAGTGCTCCCCCGATACTGACGGAAATTGGCCGTGCGAGCCTGTTCGCGACGTTATGGAAGAACTGCAGTCTGAGGAAATTTCGCGTGGTGCACACACGGGGCTTTATAATGCACGCGGCGTTCATTGGCGCGGAGAAGGCGGCGGTCAGGAACGCGAGTTGGCGAACAAGTACCGCAAATGGGCGGAGGCGATCCAGTTCAGCCATCCGTTCGTGTCGTCAACATTGTTGATGGGTATGGTGAATACCTACCAGCACGAAGCCGACCGGGAAGACAATGAAGCGGGGATCCGTCGACGTCTCCGCCACTGATCTAATATGCCAGTTGTCGTTACCAAGGGTCATCTCATATTGGGCTGACTTAAAGGACCCCGTAAAAGGCTACTTCCGCTCCTACATTTAAAAAGAGATATGTCCGGTTCTAAATAAAACGACTTTGCTTCATTTTCTGATCGTTTCGACACGGCCAGAACGAACTTTAAGCTGAATTAGATCTGACGGGCAAAGTCACATCAGGCCATTCTGACACCCTGCCCCCGCAAGAAAAAGGCGGCCCCGGTTGGGCCGCCTTCACGAGTTCTATGCGTTCAGACCTCAGCTGTCCGCCGTTCCCCGCGCCTTGCGGGTGGCCTCGAGGGCTTTTTGCAGGTAGGCGTCGCGGTCGTAGACATCGCCGAAATAGCCGATGCTGCCATCCGTCTGCGGCCAGGCGGTGAAATAGGCAATATAAACCGGGATGTTGCCGCCCACATCTTCCGAGTTGTTCTTGCCCGTGGCGATGCGGCTGGCCACATGCGCCTCGGTGGTGCCCAGCACGGCGGCGGCCATGGCGCGCGGGTCGGCAAGGCGCACGCAGCCGTGGCTGAAGGCGCGCATGTCCTTCTTGAACAGCGAGCGTGACGGCGTGTCATGCATGTAGATGGCGTGCTTGTTGGGGAAGAGGATCTTCAGCTCGCCAAGTGCGTTGTCATCGCCCGGACGCTGGCGCACGTTGACCCGCATCTTGCCGGTCGCCACCGCATGCCAGTCGACGCTGGCCGAGGAAACCGGCTTGCCCGCCGCCGTCGTCACCTCATAACCGGCCTTGTCGAGCCATGCCGGATCCTGCTGCAGCTTCGACAGCTTCTCATTGACGATGATCGAATAGGGCACGCCCCAATAGGGGTTGTATTCCACCGTCTCGATGGTGTCGTAGAAGAAATTGGTCTGGTTCGACTTCTTGCCGATGACCGCGCGCATTTCCAGCGGCGCCTTGCCCGGCTCGAAATAGGCCACCGTGAAGGCGGGCTGGTTGATGAAGACGCGGCGCGCGCCCAGATCTTCCGGCAGCCAGCGCATCCGCTCCAGCGCCAGTTCCACCTTGGCGATCTTCGAGGCGTTACTCTCACCCGTCAGCGACTGAATGGTGCCCGCGCCCACCACGCCATCGGCATGAAGGCCCGCCTCGGCCTGATAGGCCTTGACCAGATCAGCGATGGCATCGCTGTAAAGCTCATCGTCCATGTAGGTGTCGAGCAGGTCCTTGTGCGCCTCCAGCAGGGCGGCGGAGCCGCGCAGGCGGATGGCGGCGACCACATTCTTCACCTCCGGGCTGGACTTGCCGGCTTTCAGCAGCGTGCCCGGCGCGATCACCACCTGCGGGGTATCGGAAGTCTCGCGCTTCAGCCGCGCCAGCTCCTGAACCAGCGCGGCAAACTGCGGCGAAGCAGGCTGCTGCGCCCGCAAGAACTGACCGGCATCCGGCGCGCCAGCCAGCTCTCCGGCCAGCTTCACCAGATCCACCTTGTGGCGTGGCAGGTCGTGATAGCCTGAAATGCGGTTCGGGTCGACCCGGCCACGGCGCGCATCCAGCATGTAGCTGAGCGCAGCCACGGTGGCCTTCACCTCGAAATTCATGAGGGCCGCATCGCGGGCCTCAGGCTCCAGGCCATCCAGAACCGGCGCCTCGACGACATAATCGGCCGGATCAAGCCCGAAGTCCCCTGCCCGCTCCAGCTCCCCGCTCAGCGCGGCAAACCGGGCGCCGGGCGCCCCGTTTTCCACCCAGACGAAACGCGGATCGGCAGAATAAAACGCCTCCACAGCCTTGGCCACCTCAGGCAAGGCCTTGAAATTCAACACGGCAAGCGCCGGACGCGAAGCCTCGAAAGCTTCAGCGGCGGGGTCTTGCACGGGTGCGGGCTGAGCCACGAAAGACGAGGTGTCGGGCACTGCTGCAGTCACATCAGCACCGGACGCGCCGACACTCGACAAGCCGGCACCAGGCTGCTGGGCAACCGGCTGATCCGGCGCGGCAATGACAGGCGCCCGTGGTGCGGGAGCTGGCCGCTGGGCGATGGCCTTGAGGTTGAAGGCCGTCAGCTGATCGGCCTTGTAGGTATAGTACTTCGGGGCGGAAACCTTGTTGGCGGCAATCACGGCCTTGTTCAGCACCGGCGCCGGTGCCGGCTGAACAGGCTGCGGCTCTTCCACGGAGCGTCCGCCGAAAATCCGGTCCAGAAACGCATCCGCAGGCTGAACACTGGCCGTCAGCGTCAGGGAAGCAATGGCAGCGCTTGCCAGAAGTGTGGAGAGGAAACGTGCGGGCTGATGCGTATGGCGCATGGTCTCAAAAGGCCTCAAAGCTCGAAATCAGATGAGGACCGGCCACTCGCCCCCGGGGCCAATCCGCTCAACGATGCCGGGGCAGTCCGCAAAGCCTCGCAGGTTCGCGATATTGCTGCTGTGACCACTGTCACAGGAACGCCGGACGGCCGATTGAGCACGGCATACGAACGCCCAGACCCTGCAGACTGTTCCGCTGGCAGAGAGCAAGGCTACTCTGCCAGCAGCAACCAGATGGTTAATGAAACCCAACCTTCACAACAGTTTGAAGCGTATGCCTGCCGCTGCCTGGGAGCGCCTTGCAAGCGCAGCAATGAGCAGCGGCCATACGCAGGTTTCCGCAACCTTGCGTCAGAACGGGATCTCGTCGTCCATGCCGCCGCCATAGCCGCCGGCCGGACCACCCGAGCCGCCGGAAGAGCCACCGCCATAACCGCCACCGCCGCTGGAGCCGCCACCGTAGCCGCCGCCGGAACCACCACCGTAGCTGCCGCCGCCGCTGGAGCCACCGTCATATCCGCCGCCTGAGCCGTAATCCGGCAGTGCGCCGCCACCGCCGCTGCCGCCGCCTTCGCCGCGCCCATCGAGCATGGTCAGTGCAGAGTTGAACCCCTGCAGCACCACTTCGGTGGAAAAGCGCTCCTGTCCGCTCTGGTCCTGCCACTTGCGGGTCTGCAGCTGACCTTCGATATAGACCTTCGCGCCTTTGCGCAGGTACTGCTCGGCAATCTTGCAAAGGCCTTCATTGAAGATCACCACCCGGTGCCACTCGGTGCGCTCGCGCCGCTCGCCCGACCCACGGTCACGCCACGTCTCGGACGTGGCAATGCGCAAATTGGCGATGGGACGGCCATCCTGCGTGCGGCGGATCTCGGGATCCGCCCCCAGATTGCCAACCAGAATGACCTTGTTCACGCTACCCGCCATACCAGTGGCTCCTGCTTTTGTCTGTCGTTCGTCGTCGAATTCCGGCATGGGCACAGCCAGAGGCTGGCACCGACCTGCGCCTGCCCGCTACTCACAAGAACAGCCAGAAAACAAACCTGTTCCGGCCCCAAGAGCCAGATCAGGCGTCCTTCTGGACGGCAGCAGAAACCGGTTGATCGGGTGACCCTAACGCCTCTTGACGCCTCAAGCGAACCATTCTGCCCCGCCGCACCGCGTTGTCCACAAAACTGGCCGCTTTGAAGCCCTATCGGGCGCAGTTTGTTCCTTTTTCGTTCCCGTCGTCAAGCGCCGTTTTTCCGCCTTGATGTAAAAGGAGCAGACCGCGCGAAAAAGGGGCGCAGCAGCAACTTTTCAGACCGATGCGGCTTGCTTCAATCTTTTGTTCCTGTTACGTTCCATCTCAAAATGTAATCCGGAAGACCCGCGAAAAACGTAGACCAAGCCGCAGACAGTCAGAGGTCTGCCCTTGAAGATGCGCAGGAAGGACCGCAGATGAGACAGACGGAACATTCCGGACAGACGGGTCCGTCCTTGCCGGTCAAGCACGAGCCATCACGACGGAGCAGGCTTTTCTCAGGCTGATTTCTTCAGGAGCATCCTCCCCACCTGACCTGTTCAGGCCAGGACATTCTCACCCGCACGGCATTTTGCCAGTTGAGGCCTGTTGTGCGGCGCTTATAACTGCTGCCAGTTTTCATGCCCGCGCAGGGCAAGATCAGGACGATACCGATGGCCAAGGATGCCGCCGCCGAACCGCAGAGCAAGGAACAAGGGTCTTCCGCCCTGACTGGGCTCAGCCGTGACAAGATGATTTCCATACGCGGCGCGCGAGAGCACAATCTCAAAAACGTTGATCTGGACCTGCCACGCGACAAGCTGATCGTCATGACGGGCCTGTCCGGCTCGGGCAAGTCGTCACTCGCCTTTGATACGATCTATGCGGAAGGCCAGCGGCGGTATGTTGAAAGCCTCTCGGCCTATGCCCGCCAGTTCCTGGAGATGATGCAGAAGCCGGACGTGGACCAGATCGATGGCCTGTCTCCAGCCATTTCCATCGAACAGAAGACCACTTCGCGCAACCCGCGCTCGACGGTTGGTACGGTCACAGAGATCTACGACTACATGCGCCTGTTGTTTGCGCGTGTCGGCACGCCCTACTCGCCTGCAACTGGCCTGCCGATCGAGAGCCAGACCGTGAGCCAGATGGTCGACAGGGTCATGTCGCTGGAGGAAGGTACACGGCTTTACCTGCTGGCTCCAATCGTGCGCGGGCGCAAGGGCGAGTACCGTAAGGAACTGGCCGAGCTGATGAAAAAAGGGTTTCAGCGGGTCAAGATCAACGGCGAGTTTCACGAGATTTCCGAGGCTCCGGCACTCGACAAGAAGTTCAAGCATGACATCGATGTGGTGGTGGACCGCATCGTCGTGCGCGATGACATCGCAGGCCGTCTTGCCGATTCCTTCGAGACAGCGTTGAAGCTGGCCGACGGCATTGCCATTGCCGAACTCGCGGACAAGCCGCTGGAGGTTGCCACCGGCAAGGACGCAGTCCTGCAGAACCGCAATGAGACCCATGAGCGGATCATCTTCTCGGAGAAATTCGCCTGCCCGGTTTCCGGCTTCACCATCCCCGAGATTGAGCCCCGCCTCTTCTCCTTCAACAATCCTTTCGGGGCCTGCCCGTCCTGTGACGGCCTCGGCACGACGCTCGCGTTCGAGGCCGACTTGGTGGTGCCCGATCAGAGCCTGTCGCTGCGCGAAGGAGCCGTTCTGCCCTGGGCCAAGACCGGTTCGACCTCGCCCTATTACGCCCAGACGCTGGAAGCCATCTGCCGGCATTTCAAGGTGTCCATGGCAATGCCCTGGCGCGAACTGCCGGATGACGTCCGTCATGCGGTTCTGTATGGCACCGGCAAGACAGAGCTTGAGTTTGTCTATGACGACGGTGTGCGCAGCTACCGTGCGAAGAAGACTTTTGAGGGCGTGCTGGGCAATATCGAACGGCGCTGGCGCGAAACGGATTCGGCCTGGGTTCGCGAGGAGCTGGAGCGTTTCCAGTCAAACCACCCCTGCCCGGCCTGTAACGGCTACCGCCTGAAGCCTGAAGCACTCGCGGTCAAGATTGGTGGCAAACACATCGGCCATGCGGCGGACATGTCGATCCGCGATGCCGGGGCCTGGTTCAATGGACTGGATGACGCGCTGAACGGCAAGCAGCAGGAAATTGCTGCAAGGATTCTCAAGGAAATCCGCGAGCGGCTGAAGTTCCTCAATGATGTGGGTCTGGAGTATCTGTCGCTGTCGCGCAACTCCGGCACGCTGTCGGGTGGCGAGAGCCAGCGTATCCGCCTCGCCTCGCAGATTGGGTCCGGGCTGACGGGCGTTCTTTATGTGCTGGACGAGCCTTCGATCGGCCTGCATCAGCGCGACAATGCAAGGCTGCTCGACACGCTGCGCCACCTGCGCGACCTCGGCAACACTGTGATCGTCGTGGAGCATGACGAGGATGCAGTGCTGACGGCCGATTATGTGGTGGATGTGGGGCCCGGTGCGGGCGTCCATGGCGGCCAGATTGTCTCCAAGGGCACGCCGGCGCAAATCATGGCAGACCCGAATTCGCTTACCGGACAATATCTGAGCGGGACGCGTGGGATCGCCCTGCCAACAGAGCGGCGCAAGATCAACAAGAAGCGCCAGATCAAGGTCATCGGCGCGCGCGGCAATAATCTGAAGAACGTCACAGCGGAAATTCCGCTTGGCACCTTCACCTGCATCACCGGCGTTTCGGGGGCGGCAAGTCCACCTTCCTGATCGACACCCTGTTCCGCTCGGCTGCGCGGCGGCTCAATGGTGCGCGCGAGAACCCTGCCCCGCATGACCGGATCGAGGGGCTGGAGCATCTCGACAAGGTGATCGATATTGACCAGTCGCCCATCGGGCGCACACCACGTTCAAATCCCGCGACCTACACAGGGGCTTTCACGCCGATTCGCGAATGGTTTGCCAGCATGCCGGAGGCCAAGACGCGCGGCTATCAGCCGGGCCGCTTCTCCTTCAACGTCAAGGGCGGGCGTTGCGAGGCCTGTCAGGGCGATGGCGTCATCAAGATCGAGATGCATTTCCTGCCGGACATTTATGTCACCTGCGATGTGTGCAAGGGTCAGCGCTACAACAGGGAAACGCTCGAAGTGCAGTTCAAGGGTAAGTCGATTGCCGACGTGCTCGACATGACTGTTGAAGAGGCGGCGAGCTTATTCTCAGCTGTTCCGGCAGTGCGGGAGAAGATGGAAACCCTCGCACAGGTGGGACTTGGCTATATCAAGGTCGGGCAGCAGGCGACGACACTCTCTGGCGGCGAGGCACAGCGTGTGAAGCTAGCCAAGGAACTGTCACGCCGCTCCACCGGACGTACGCTCTATATCCTGGATGAGCCGACGACAGGTCTGCATTTCCATGATGTGGCCAAACTGCTGGAGGTGCTGCATGAACTGGTCGAGCAGGGCAATTCGGTTCTGGTGATCGAACACAATCTCGAGGTCATCAAGACGGCGGACTGGTTGATCGACTTCGGTCCTGAAGGCGGCGACGGTGGCGGCACCGTGGTGGCGGAAGGCCGTCCGGAGGATGTGGCCGCCAATCCGGCAAGCCATACCGGGCAATTCCTCAAGGAGCTGCTGGAGCGCCGGCCGCAGAAGCGGACAGTCGCAGCCGAATGACAAGAAAGACGAGGCCCCTGACTGGAGGCCTCGCCCCTTCCCGGAGCGGACGACGAGACAACGCAATACATCTTCTGCGCAGCGCCAGATGCAACAATGCGGAGCCCTGCAAACGGGCTCGCCTCAGATGAGCTCCGATGCCGCAGCAAGAGCCGGACAGGCGGCATGTGCGGCTTACAGTGTCCCGTTTTCCGGCAGATTCCGGCGCCTCACAGCAAACAACACTCTGATTCCCTGGCCGAATCGGCGGTACGGGAGGACTGGACGACCCGGCGAGCCGGCCAGATCTTTTTTCAGGCTTTTGGCGGATTTCTGGCGGGCGTGTCTTGGAAATGCAGGCATCTCCCGCCCTGCCGCAGCCCCAAAAATCCTGCATGGCGGGGTCTGCGTGCCCCGTTTCACGGACACCTGCAGCAGTGCAGCAAAGGTACGGCGCCGTTGCGGAGACTGCGGGACACTCCGACCGCAAGCTGACAGCACGGGAGGCAACGCGGGCGCGCTTCTCCACGGCCTCCTGCTTGAAAGGCTGCATACGGCCTTCATGCTGCAGTCTATTCCTGAGGCGCAGGAGTTCTGTTCCGCAAGAACCTTGACCCTGCGCAAGGCAAAGGCCGGCCCCTTCTGGCAAGCTCTTCATTACGGCCTGCGCCATGCACACAGCGCATGCAGCAACCGCGAAACCGGCCTCTGCCGCAGCGCAACACAGGCCTTGCGATGCCATACAGCCGAGGCACAACCAGAGACAATCTGTACGCCTCCTGTTGCGGCGCGAATTTCTGCATTTTTATCGTTTTAAATGGCGCTCATTGCGCCTGAGGACCGCTCATCATCGTTTGTTTTTCCGCTTTGCATAAATCGCATGACTGACATGCCAAACTTCCACTTCTCGCAAATGCGAAATCGAACTATCTCTTGGACATCGGAGCGGCGCTGCACCGCACAATGACCAAAACGGTCGCGGGTCGACGGCTGACGCTCCAGACGGTTCAAGGAACACGAAAATGATCGACACTGTTGTTCGCAAGTACAATTCCTGGGTCAACTACCGCCGCACGGTGGACGAGTTGTCCCGTCTGTCCAATCGCGAACTCAGCGACCTGGGCATTGGCCGCGGCGATATCCGCTTCATCGCACGCCGCGCCAGCATGTAATCGAGATCGCGGTCACAGGCTCTCCTCCTCCCAAGCCTTGTGACTGTGTGCCGGCAGGGTTCTTCTCCTCCCAAACCCTGCTAGCTGAAACAGCGCCCGCCAGTACCTCCTCCCACTGGCGGGCGTTCGTTTGTCTGAAGCTCGATACTGCATTCAAATCAAATCACTAGATCTCGTCAGGCTGCCGCAAATTTGCTGGCGGCCTTTTTGCTTTCCGCCAGGCCCTTCGCCCGGAACGCCAAGCCCCCTTTTTGGAAACCAACTCTACGGCAGGTGTAGAGCCGCTCTTCCACCCTGCAGAGGGCAACCTCGCTCCGGATTTGCCACAATCCAGCCATATGCCCTTCACCTGTGCAAATGCACATTAATCATGCATTGCATTGCCTGCAGGGCAGGCATGTACAAGCCCCCATAGCTGAAACCCGCGAACAGGCCTAGATAAGCGTCACAAGATGCAACGCCAACAAGAGCGCTGCCACAGCTTCAAAGACAAAGCAAAGAACGGATAAGATCATGCTGCACGACATCGTCTCCAAGTATCGCTCGTGGAAAAAGTACCGCGCAACTTATGAAGAGCTGGCTCGTATGTCCTCGCGTGAGCTGAGCGACATCGGCATCTCCCGTGCGGACATCGCCTCCGTCGCCCGCGGGGCAATGCGCTAAGGCGCTGCCCCAGCCCTGTTTTCGCTGCTCTGCAGCATAAGCAGGACAGCCATGCAGAATTGTGCATGGCGGTATCGCCGGACCCGCGATACAACATACTCAACAACGGGGCGCCAAGCGGTGCCTCAGTTCTCCCGGACCAAAGGACTCCTCCTCCCACCTGCGGTCCGGAACAAGCCGGTTCTCCTCCTCCCGAACCGGCTCTGGAAAGAGCGCTCGCCGAACTCCTCCTCCCATCGGCGAGCGCTTTTCTCGTTCTAATCCCCCCCAAAAAATCCGGCTACCATCCGCCCGATGCGGCAAACCAGCTTTCGAGCGGCTGGATCACGGGTGGCTTGCCGCTGTCATGCACCCAGCTGTCGATCGCATGGGCCTGGCCGCTGCGCATTTCACGCAGGACAGCCGTTGCATGCGGATAGCGGCCATCAAGCAGAAAGCCGCGTGCCACAGGCGAGACAACGCTGTGATGGCGCAGCATCCCCTCGCGTTCTGCGTAGAGAAGCAAGCTCGTTGTGTTGCTGGCTTCGTCTATGCAATCCATCTGCCCCGGAACACCTGCGTTGCGCATGTCGAGGCCACCAATATCCGGCGTGGTTCCAAGCGCTGCGGTCACGCGCGACTCCTGCCATTGCACAGCCCGGGATACGGCCCTGCGCTCCGCCGCTGGCGATTCCTTGCCTGAGGCGAGAATCGACGCAAGCTTCCGGCGGTCTGCGCTGGAAAAATCCACTGGCGCAGTGTAGGCACAGCCGAAGCCGTGACAGATGTAGAGCCTGCCTTCGCGGGGAGCTGCGCTTTGCGGTCACGATACCAGGTCTCAGGCCCCAGTTCCGCCTGCGCAGCGCAGCCTGCCAGCATTGCGGCCGCCAGCAGCATGTGAAGAACACGTCCTGGCTTGCTGGTGCGCAGGTGCTTTTTCCTGGTTTGCATGTGCCACTTTCCTTTTCAGCCGGAGCACCGCCCGTCCGCGCCAATCGTCTCACCCGCTCTCCACGTTCCGGACAGCCTAGGTCAAACGCCCCCATCCTGCCAGCGGGAGAGACCACCCCGGCTCAGGATCAACGGCTGCTTTCCGTTGCATCGCCCTTGTCATACGGGTATCAGGGGCTTCAGATGCAGGACCGCAGAGCGCGGACTGGCGCCGCAGGACCGGCTGCCGGGACATATGCCGGGTCCAGCCCATTTTCAGCACAAGCACAGGCAGAGCCACGTGACGAAACCCATTCATGTGATCGGCGGCGGACTTGCCGGTTCGGAAGCAAGCTGGCAGATCGCCCGCGCCGGCATACCGGTTGTTCTTCATGAAATGCGCCCCGTGCGGGCAACGGATGCCCACAAGACGGACGGATTGGCAGAGCTGGTCTGCTCAAACTCCTTCCGCTCAGATGATGCAGACTACAACGCCGTTGGACTGCTGCACTGGGAGCTGCGTCAGGCAGGCTCGCTGATCATGCAGGCTGCCGACGCCCATCAGGTGCCCGCCGGCAGCGCACTGGCAGTGGACCGGGACGGCTTTTCCGAGGCAGTGACGCAGATGCTCACGTCTCACCCGCTCATCACCATTGAGCGCGGTGAACTGACCAGCCTCCCGCCGGAGGACTGGGACAATGTGATCATCGCAACCGGCCCCCTCACCTCTCCGGCCCTGTCGGAAGCGATTCTGGCACGCACGGGCGAAAATTCGCTCGCCTTCTTCGATGCCATCGCGCCGATTGTGCATTTTGATTCCATCAACATGGATGTGGCCTGGTTTCAGTCCCGCTATGACAAGGTGGGCCCGGGCGGCACAGGCAAGGATTACATCAACTGCCCTCTGGACAAGGCGCAGTACGAGGCCTTCATTGATGCTCTGATCGCAGGCGAAAAGACCGAGTTCAAGGAATGGGAGGCCAACACCCCTATTTCGATGGCTGTCTGCCCATCGAGGTGATGGCAGAACGCGGCCGCGAGACACTGCGCCACGGCCCGATGAAGCCGATGGGCCTCACCAATGCGCATAACCCGACGGTCAAGGCCTATGGCGTGGTGCAGCTGCGTCAGGACAACGCCCTCGGCACGCTCTACAACATGGTCGGCTTCCAGACGAAGCTGAAATATGGAGCGCAGACCGAGATCTTCCGCATGATTCCGGGATTGGAAGATGCGGTCTTCGCCCGTCTTGGCGGATTGCACCGCAACACCTTCCTGAATTCGCCGAAGCTGCTGGACGGCACGCTGCGGCTGAAGGCCGATCCGCGCCTGCGCTTTGCCGGTCAGATCACCGGCTGCGAAGGCTATGTGGAATCGGCCTCCGTCGGTTGCATGGCCGGGCTGTTTGCTGCGGCTGCCGCTCAGGGGCGCGAGCTGACGCCACCGCCCGCCACCACGGCCATGGGCGCGCTGCTGGCGCATATCACCGGCGGGCACCTCTTGCATGAGGAAGAAGGCGCACCGCGCTCGTTCCAGCCGATGAACGTCAATTTCGGGCTGTTCCCGCCGGTAGAAGCCCCCAACAAGGGCGAGGATGGCAAGCGCTTGCGCGGAGCGGAAAAGGCCAAGGCCCGCAAGCTCGCCATGACGCAGCGCGCCCGCAGCGATTTTGGCGGCTGGACCAGGGAAATAGGCCTGCCGCAATTCGAGGGCTGAAGATACCTGGGGCGGAGGTTCACTTTGCCCCCACGCGCTATCAAACTCCGCACTGCCCCGGCCTTGTGCCGGGGCGGCGCGGAAGAAACATCATTTCACATCTTATAAAACAAACAGGGCTCCGGATGCGGAGCCCTGTTTCGTTTCAAGTGAAAAGCAGGTGATCAGCCTTCGGCGCCGCCCACGCCGGCTTCGCCAAGCTCGCGCCGCAGGTCATCCACCATTCCTTCAATAAAGGGGCCAATGGCAGCGGAGCGGGAGCGGCGGTGACGCTCTGCGCGCAGGATGGACTGCACGGCCAGAAAAGCACGGCTGAGATCGTCATTGACGACCACATAGTCGTATTCGCTCCAGTGGCGCATCTCGCCGACGGCCGTCTCCAGCCGCCTCTGAATCACGTCATCGGCATCTTCCGCGCGCCGGTGCAGGCGGGACTTCATCTCCGCGATAGACGGCGGCAGGATGAAGATGGATACCACATCCTCGCGCATCCGCTCGTAAAGCTGGAACGTACCCTGGATATCGATATCAAACAGCACGTCGCGGCCATTGCGCAGCGCCTGCTCCACCGGATCGCGCGGCGTGCCATAGTAGTTGCCATGCACCTCGGCCCATTCCAGAAGCTCTTCCCGGTCGCGCATCAGCTCGAATTTTTCACGGGAAATGAAATGGTAGTGTACGCCGTCAATCTCGCTGGTGCGGCGCGGGCGCGTCGTCACGGAAATGGAGAGAGACAGGCTTGTCTCCTGCCCCAGCAGATTGCGGGCGATCGTCGATTTGCCCGCCCCAGAAGGCGAGGACAGAACGAGCATGAGGCCGCGGCGGTGCGCCTCGGCCTCATCTGCGGTAACGGATGTCCCGGCGGGACGGGCGGACTTGCTGCCGGCCATTGATCACTCCAGATTCTGGATCTGCTCACGCATCTGGTCGATGACGGACTTCAGCTCAAGGCCGATGGCCGTCAGCGCCACGTCGTTTGACTTGGAGCAGAGTGTATTCGCTTCCCGGTTAAATTCCTGTGCGAGGAAATCGAGTTTGCGGCCCACAGGCCCGCCATCGGCCAGAAGCTTGCGGGCGGCAGCCACATGGGCTGCCAGCCGGTCCAGCTCCTCGCGGATGTCAGCGCGGGTGGCCAGCAGCACGGCTTCCTGATGCAGCCGCTGCGGATCAAGTGCGGGTGCAGCCTCCAGCAGAGCTGCCACCTGTGCGGCAAGTCTGTCGCGGATCGCCTCTGCCGTGCGGGCCGGATGCCGCTCGGCTGCGTCAGTGGCCGCGGCGATGGCGGCGAGCTGGCCATCCAGAACGGCCCCGATGGCCGTGCCTTCTGCCTTGCGCATAGCGCTGAGCCCGTTCAACGCCTCATCGAAGGACGCAGCAAGCGCAGCAATCAAGGCAGCACGGGCCGCTTCGTCTTCCACCGGCTCGCGCAGTTCCAGCACCCCCTTGTGGGCGAGGATGCCATCAAGGCTCGGCGGCACGGCTTCGGGCAGGCGCCGCTTCAGCAGCTGCACCGCATGCAAAACGGCTTCGAGCGCCGCTTCGTTGATCGTGAGCACCGCGTCGCCTTGCTCTCGCTGAACAGACAGGGAGATGGAAACATTGCCTCTGGCCAGAACCTTGCCGCAGCGCTCGCGCAGCTGCGCTTCAAGCTCTTCCATGCCGGGCGGCAGACGGAAACGGAGATCAAGGCTCTTGCCATTGACGGAGCGCAGCTCCCAGTGCCAGCGCACCGCGCCAAGAGATCCTTCAACCCGGGCAAAGCCGGTCATGCTGGCCAAAGCCATGTCCTGTTCCTTCCCCCGGAACCGGAATAGGAGACAGACGCCAGACCGCCCGCGCATGCTGGCCTTCTGACGTCTGTCCCCTCCGGTTCAGTTCTGTGTTGCCGGAGCAGCACCTTCCGGCGCGGCCGCCGCTGGAGCGTCTTCGCTGGCAGAAGCGCCGCTACCGCCTGCCTGCTCTGATGCCCGGCGGGTGCGTTCAACCTCGCGCCACTTGCGCACATTGGCCTGATGCTGCTCGTAGGTTTCGGCAAACACGTGGCCACCCGTGCCATCGGCAACGAAGTAGAGGTCCTTTGTGCGCGACGGGTTGGAAACGGCTTCCATGGCCGCACGGCCCGGATTGCCGATCGGTCCCGGCGGCAGAGCCCGGATCTGGTAGGTATTGTACTCGGTCTTCTTGTCGAGGTCCGACCGGGTGATGGCACTGCGGTCCATCGTCCAGGCCTCTCCGCCATAAAGGCCATAGAGGATGGTCGGGTCCGACTGCAAAGGCATCGACTTGTTGAGCCGGTTAACGAAGACACCGGCAACACGCGGGCGTTCGTCGGCACGGGCCGTTTCCTTCTCCACGATGGAGGCAAGGATCACAAGCTCTTCCGGCGTCTGCACAGGCAGCCCTTCAGTCCTTCGCGCCCAGATCTCGGCAAGCAGCTTGGTCTGTGCTGCCTGCATCTGGTTGAGGATCTGCTGACGCGAGGCGCCGCGCGTGAAGGTGTAGGTTTCGGGCAGCAGCGCCCCTTCCGGCGGAATATCCGTAATTTCGCCGGTGAGAATCTCGTTCTCGCGCAGGCGCCGGATCACCTGCGCCGTAGACCAGCCCTCGGGGATGGTGACGGAATAGACCACCGCCTTGCCTTCCACCAGATCCGTCATCACGTCGCGCATGCTGGAGCCGGCCTTGAACTCGTATTCACCGGCCTTCAGCCGGGCCGCATTCTTGTAGGCCCGGACGCCCAGGTTGAACACCAGTCCGTCGGTTATCACGCCGTTGCGCTCCAGGGTGTCGGCAATTCCGCCCAGGCCCTGGCCGGAGGAAATGATGACGGTCTTGTCTTCCGTCAGAGGACCAGCCGCATCGAATTCCTGCTTGCCCCAATAGATGCCGGCACCAATAGCAAGGATCAGGATGACGGCACTGGAAAGCACCAGATTGATCAGGATGACAATGGGATTGCGCGCATGGCGCGACCGCTGGGGCGGTTCTGGCGCCCGGTCGGGCTGGATGGCCTCGCGTGGGCTCTTTGGCTTGACACGCATGGTCGCTCGCTCCTTCGGATCCTGCCGCCCCCGGCGCCCCGCAAAGAGGGCCCGCAGCAGACTGTCAAGGGTATGAGGGAGACCCGTACGGCATAACCGTCAGTCCCTCCCCTATCGTTCAACTGCAGCCAGATGGCCGGAAACATGTCCGGCCCGGTTCTGTGAAACCGCAAGGCTCCGCCGCAACTCAAGGGATTAACCTTGTCATTGCGGCGAAACGAGGAAATCGTAACGGGAGAGCGGTCAGCCCTCGACGCGGCGCAGGATCAGCGAAGCATTCGTACCGCCAAAGCCGAAGGAATTCGACAGGGCGACATTGATCTGCTTCTTGCGCGGCTGATGCGGCACCAGATCGATCCGGCTCTCGACAGACGGATTGTCCAGGTTGATCGTCGGCGGCGCAATGTTGTCGCGGATGGCGAGAACGGAAAAGATGGCCTCGACCGCTCCGGCAGCCCCCAGCAGGTGGCCGATGGAGGACTTGGTGGAGGACATCGAAATCGTTTCCGCTGCATCACCAACAAGCCGCTCGACCGCACCAAGCTCAATGGTGTCGGCCATCGTCGACGTGCCATGGGCATTGATGTAATCGATGTCGGCTGCCGTGATGCCTGCGCGCTTCATCGCTGCGCTCATGCAGCGGTAAGCGCCATCACCATCTTCGGACGGAGCCGTAATGTGATAGGCATCGCCCGACAGGCCATAGCCGATGACTTCGGCATAAATGGTCGCACCGCGGCGCTTGGCGTGCTCGTATTCCTCAAGCACCACCACACCTGCGCCCTCGCCCATGACGAAGCCGTCACGGTCCTTGTCATAGGGACGCGAAGCCTTTTCAGGCGTGTCGTTGTAAATCGTCGACAGCGCACGGCAGGCGGCAAAGCCTGCGAGAGAAAGACGGCAGACCGGAGATTCAGTGCCACCTGCCACCATGACGTCGGCATCATCAAGAGCGATGAGGCGGGCCGCGTCACCGATCGCATGCGCGCCGGTGGAACAGGCCGTGACGACGGCATGGTTCGGCCCCTTGAGGCCGTGGCGGATGGAAACCTGACCGCCGGCCAGGTTGATCAGGCGGCCGGGAATGAAGAACGGGCTAAGGCGGCGCGGCCCCTTGTCCCTCAGCACGTGGGCTGCTTCCTCGATGCCCTGAAGGCCGCCGATGCCGGAGCCGATCAGCACGCCGGAGCGGGTCTGCTCCTCATACGTCACGGGCTTCCAGTTTGCATCGGCGAGCGCCTGATCGGCAGCAGCCATGGCATAGACGATGAAATCGTCAACCTTGCGCTGCTCCTTGGGGTCCATCCAGTCGTCGGGGTTGAAGGCCCCTTCGACTGACGGATCGCGCGGGATCTGACAGGCAATTTTACAGGCGAGGTCCTCGACTTCGAAGTTGCTGACGCGCTGCGCAGCACTCTTGCCCTCAAGGATCTTCTTCCACGTCACGTCAACGCCGCTACCATGCGGCGTCACCATGCCCATACCGGTAATAACTACTCGTCTCATCAGCCCGCACATGTTTCGGGCGGAAGCGTCTCCGCTTCCCCCACAGGTCACGAATAACCGGAGATTAACCGGCGTTCTTTTCGAGGAAGCTGACCGCGTCGCCGACAGTCAGGATCGTCTCGGCTGCATCGTCGGGGATCTCGACGCCGAATTCTTCTTCGAAGGCCATCACCAGCTCGACGGTGTCAAGGCTGTCCGCGCCGAGGTCATCGATGAAGCTTGCACCAACAACGACCTTGTCGGCGTCGACGCCCAGGTGCTCGATAACGATCTTCTTAACTCGTTCCGCGATATCGCTCATTTTATTTACCTCGGTGGTTTTTACGAACCGGACACACGCTGCAGGATGAACTGGACCTCAGTCTTCGCACAGCCTGTTCGCGGGCGCTACCCGGACAAGAGCAACGGAAGGCCCATGAAATCAAGCCATTCCATCAGTCTTTCCAGAATAATCGGCGGCTAGGTATCACACTTTATCAGGCTTGACCAGCCGCCGCCCCTGGAGTGGACCCGTGTTTTCCGCCAATGGCACAAAACACGGATTCCAAAGTCAAATCATGGCCATGCCGCCATTCACATGCAGCGTCTGGCCGGTCATGTAGGCGGCCTCATCGCTGGCAAGATACACAGCTGCACCTGCAATTTCCGCAGCCGTGCCAAGACGACCTGCCGGAACCGATCCGAGAATCGATTCCTTCTGCTTGTCGTTCAGCACATCCGTCATCGCGGTTTCGATGAAACCGGGCGCGATCGTGTTGACCGTGACATTGCGGCTGGCGATCTCGCGGGCGATGGACTTGTACATGCCGATCATGCCGGCCTTGGCCGCTGCGTAGTTGGCCTGCCCCGGATTGCCGGTGACGCCTACCACGGAGGCAATACCGATGATGCGGCCATGGCGGCGCTTCATCATGCCCTTGATGGCCGAACGGCAGATGTGGAAGTTCGAAGTGAGGTTCACTTCCAGCACCTGATCCCACTCTTCATCCTTCATGCGCATGAAGATGTTGTCGCGCGTGATGCCGGCGTTGTTCACCAGAATGTCGATCTGACCCATGGCAGCTTCCGCAGCCGGAACCAGCGCCTCGACGGCGACGCGGTCAGAAAGATTGGCAGGGACAACGTGCACCCGCTCCTTGAGATCAGCGGCGAGCGCTTCAAGCTTTTCGGCACGGGTGCCGGAAAGCGTAACAGTTGCGCCCTGTGCATGCAGCGCACGGGCAATGGCCTCACCAATGCCACCGGTGGCGCCGGTGACAAGAGCCGTCCTGTTGGTCAAGCTGAACATCGTGTGTTTCCTTCCAGTTTCCTGCCAGCACCGCGCCTGGCCTAAGACCACGGCAGCGGCGCAAATGACCCGCTGTCAGCCGTTCAGGCGCTCCAGCACGGCATCCACATCACCCGGAGCGTTGACGGCAAGGCCACCGGCATCCTTGGCGATGCGCTTGATCATGCCAGTCAGCACCTTTCCGGCCCCGATCTCGACGAACGTATCGATCCCCTCGCCTGCCAGCCATTCGATGGATTCGCGCCAGCGCACGGTGCCAGTGACCTGCTCCACCAGACGGATGCGGATTTCGGCCGGATCCGTCACCGGGCGGGCCAGAACGTTGGCAACCAGCGGCACCTTCGGCGCATGAATGGTCACGCCGGCCAGTGCTTCAGCCATGGCATCAGCCGCCGGCTGCATCAGCGAACAATGGAAGGGTGCAGACACCGGCAGGAGCACGGCGCGGCGCCCGCCCTTGGTCTTTGCAATTTCCAGCGCCCGCTCGACGGCAGCCTTGTGGCCGGAGACGACCACCTGCCCCGGCGCATTGTCATTGGCCGCCTCACAGACCTCACCCGGAGCGCTGGCTTCGGCAGCAACTTCACGGGCCACGTCGAAATCAAGGCCAAGCAGCGCCGCCATGGCACCAACACCCACAGGCACCGCAGCCTGCATGGACTGACCGCGCAGTCGCAGCAGACGTGCCGCATCACCGATGGACAAGCTGCCAGCGGCAGCAAGCGCAGAATATTCGCCGAGCGAATGACCGGCGACATAAGAAGCAGATGCCTTGAGATCAATGCCACGCGCTTCCATGACGCGCAGCGCGGCAAGGCTGACGGCCATCAGCGCAGGCTGGGCATTGGCCGTGAGCGTGAGCTGATCCTCGGGGCCATTCCACATGAGATCGGAGAGCTTCTCGCCGAGCGCCTCATCCACTTCCGCAAAGACGGCACGTGCCTCGGCGGAGCCTTCCGCCAGTTCCTTGCCCATGCCCACGGCCTGGCTGCCCTGACCGGGGAAAATGAATGCAACGCCCATAATGCGCGGCCTCCGTCACTTGGCACCGGCTATCAAGCGGCCGGCTGTCCTCAACTCATGATGCAAGGGACTGGCAGGACAAAGGGCGGAGATACCCGCCATTCGATATGTGCCGGCCGCCCTCTTGCGGCAAAATGATCCGCCGCTATGGTCTGGCAAACAGGGCCATGTCAAGAGCATATGCCCCCGCACCGCAGCGAAAGCGGCCAAAGTCCGTGGGAAACTGCTGCCGGCCTGTGCCCGGAACCTTCCGGAGAGAAGGAGCATCACCCTGCCCCACGGCTCTTCGCCGGCTGTGATTTGGTGCAGTCAGCGCTTGCATTTCCGGGAGCCTTCTATATACAGCGCCACTATCCGGAACCTTGGCTGGTGGCTGAACGGAAGGATGCGCAAGCATCAGGGGCGTCAAACTCCCGTCTTCCCGTGTCTCCGCTCTCGTAGGACTTTACGTACCTTTCCGTAGGCACGTTGAGGCTTTGCGCCAGGTTTCCCCGGATAGACGCTAGAGAAAGGCAAGACACACATGCCGCTTTATGAGCACGTGTTCCTGGCGCGCCAGGACATCTCGACCCAGCAGGTCGAGCAACTCGTTGAACAGTACAAGGGTCTGATCGAAGCCAACGGTGGCAAGGTCGGCAAGATCGAGAACTGGGGCCTGCGCGCGCTGGCTTACCGGGTCAAGAAGAACCGCAAGGCCCACTACACCCTGATGAACATCGAAGCTCCGCATGCCGCTGTTGCGGAAATGGAGCGTCAGATGGGCATCAACGAAGACATCCTGCGTTTCATGACCCTCAAGGTCGAAGCTCACGATGAAGAGCCGTCTGCCATGATGCAGAAGCGCGACCGTGATGACCGCCGCCGCCGCGACGACAAGTTCGGCAGCGACCGCCCGGCCCGTGAGCCCCGTGGTGAGCGGAGCGAACGCGCTCCCCGCCGTGCAGAAGCGGAGTAATTAATATGCCTGAAATCGCACAGATCCCGGCCCGCCGCCCGTTCTTCCGCCGCCGCAAGACCTGCCCGTTCTCGGGCGAGGGTGCTCCGGTCATCGACTACAAGGACATCCGTCTTCTGCAGCGCTACATTTCCGAGCGTGGCAAGATCGTTCCGAGCCGCATCACTGCGGTCTCCGCGAAGAAGCAGCGTGAGCTGGCCCGCGCCATCAAGCGCGCCCGCATCCTGTCGCTGCTGCCCTTCGTCATCAGCTGAGATCAAGGCTCACGCCTGATCTGATCAAGACGCGGCCCGCCAGCTTCATGCTGCGGGCCGCGCCGGACTTTAAAGGTCCGGCATCCCGGATTGGGGCCGGCGGGTTTGTGGACCGGCTTCTAACCGCCCGAGAGGCGGGACAGACCGATTGGAGAAATCCCATGGAAGTCATTCTTCTGGAACGTGTGGCCAAGCTTGGCCAGATGGGCGACAAGGTTCGCGTGCGCGACGGTTACGCCCGTAACTTCCTGCTCCCGCAGGGCAAGGCGCTGCGCGCCAACAAGGCAAACCTTGCCAAGTTCGAAGCTGAGCGCGCTCAGCTGGAAGCCCGCAACCTGGAGCGCCGCAAGGAAGCTGAAGCCGTCGGCGAAAAGCTGGCTGGCCAAAGCTTCATTGTGATCCGTTCGGCTGCCGAGACCGGCCAGCTTTACGGTTCCGTCTCCACCCGTGACATCGCAGCTGTTGCAACTGCCGGCGGCTTCACCGTTGCCCGTGGCCAGGTTCACCTGTCCGAGCCGATCAAGACGATTGGCCTGCACACGGTTGCCATCGCCCTGCACCCCGAAGTCGAAGTCTCGATCACCATCAACGTTGCCCGTTCCGCTGACGAAGCCGAGCGTCAGGCAGCCGGTGAAGATCTGAGCCAGCGCGAGCAGGACAGCTTCGAATTCGAAGAAGATGAAGCCGAAGAAGGCGAAGTCGAGGCCGAAGACGAGGAGTAATCCTCGGCGGCCCGGTTTGCCCGGCGCAAGATCAGGCGGTACCCTCAGGGGCGCCGCCTTTTTCTTTGCCTGTTTTTTGGGCGCTCCGCCCTGGTTTCACGCAGGGATGTCCGCAGGATGTCCACAGCCTGCCCCCAGTGCTTGTCCACATGCACCAGTCAAGGCGCGAGATGACTTGTCCCCGTTGATCTTCGGCAGGCTGAGGATAATTGCCTCCCCTGAATTGCGGCCTTTTCCTGCGCCCTTAAGCCCGGTAAACGAAATATGACCGCGACCGGGGGACCACATGAAGGGCACTATCCAGAAAATCGAAACGGCGAGCGAGACCGTGCGCGTCGCTCCGCATAATGCGGAGGCAGAGCGCCAGCTGCTGGGTGCGATTCTGGTCAACAACGAGACCTACTACCGCGTCTCCGACTTTCTGGAGCCGCACCATTTTTTCCTGCCGCCTCACAAGGACATTTACGAGAAGATCGGCCAGCTGATCCGCGCCGGCAAGACAGCCTCGCCCATCACGCTGAAGACCTTCTACCCTTCCGACATCAAGATTGCGGATCTGAGCGCGACGCAGTACCTCCTGCGCCTTGCCGCCGACGCAGCCTCGATCATCAACGCGGAAGACTACGGCCGCATTATCTATGACCTTGCTGTCCGGCGGAACCTGATCCGCATCGGCGAGGACATGGTCAACATCGCCTATGACGCGCCCATCGACATGCCGCCGAACCAGCAGATCGACGACGCCGAACGGCGGCTGTTCGAGCTGGCGGAGACCGGCCGCAGCGAAGGCGGCTTCGTCACCTTTGGCGATGCGCTGACCGAAACCATCCACATGGCCCACGCGGCCTATAACCGCGAAGGCGCACTGTCGGGCATTTCCTCAGGGCTGACCGACCTTGACCGGCTTATGGGTGGTTTGCAGCATTCGGATCTGATCGTGCTTGCCGGCCGTCCCGCCATGGGCAAGACCTCGCTCGTGACCAACATCGCCTATAACGTCGCTCAGGCCTATCAGGCCGAGGAGCAGCCGGACGGCTCGCTGAAGACCGTAAATGGCGGCGTAGTCGGCTTCTTCTCGCTGGAAATGTCGGCCGAACAGCTGGCCACCCGTATCATTTCCGAGCAGACGGAAATTTCCTCCTCGAAAATCCGCCGCGGCGACATTTCCGAGGCCGATTTCGAGAAACTGGCCGCCGCAGCACAGCACATGCAAACGGTGCCGCTCTATGTGGACCAGACCGGTGGCATCTCCATCGCCTCGCTGGTGGCCCGCGCCCGCCGCCTCAAGCGCCAGCGCGGCCTCGACCTGCTCATCGTCGACTATATCCAGCTGCTTTCCGGCTCGTCCAAGAACAGCGGCAACCGCGTGCAGGAAATCACCGAAATCACCACGGGCCTGAAGGCGCTGGCCAAGGAGCTGAACGTTCCCATCATCGCCCTCTCCCAGCTGTCCCGTCAGGTGGAATCGCGCGAAGACAAGCGCCCGCAGCTTTCTGACCTTCGCGAGATCGGGCTCCATCGAGCAGGACGCCGACGTGGTGCTCTTCGTGTTCCGCGAGGAATATTATCTGTCGAAGACCATGCCCGAGGAAGGCACGCCCGAGTACGAGGCCTGGGTCGACAAGTTCGAGCGCGTCAAGGGCAAGGCGGAAGTCATTATCGCCAAGCAGCGTCACGGCCCCACAGGCACGGCGCAGCTGCACTTCCAGGGCGAGTTCACCCGCTTCTCGGATCTGGCTCAGGAAGACTATATGCCCGAGCGGATGGAGTAACCCGTCCGGCAAGCCACTCAGAGGCAGATGTTGGCACAGCATCACAACACACCTGGGCCGTCGCCCCGGACGAAGCGAAGCTGAGATCCGGGGACCACTCGTTCCCCGAGCGGCAAGGTTGAGGCGCCGTCCAAAGGCTCGTGCGGAACACCACAGCAGGCCGCCTCAGGAAAACGGCATCTCTCTGGAAATGAGTGGTCCCCGGGTCCTCACTCCGTTCGGCCCGGGGCGACGCCCGAGAGAACTGGAGGGCGCCCCTTCGTTCGCACGCACCGGATACGGGCGTTCCCCGGTGCAATGCCCAGACAGGACGCGTCCGGCACATGCGTCCGAAGACTTGGAAAAAGCCCGCCAGCCGGTCTATGATGCCCGAAGATTTGGGCAAGGTGCCGATTCGGTGGCCCGCACGGGACCTTCTGCGTGCGGGCTCTGCCTTGCTTTTGGCTTCATGACACAGGACCCGCAGAGCATGACAAGCTCCAGTCACGGGGAAACCGTCATCCCGGCCGGCAGCCGTCTGACGATCGATCCGCTCGCCATCGCGCGCAACTGGCGCCGCGTAAAAGAACAGCTCTCCTCCGGCACCCAATGCGCGGCTGCCGTGAAAGCCGATGCCTATGGCTGCGGTCTTGCCGTGACGGTCAGACATCTTGCGGAAGCAGGCTGCGGCACTTTTTTGTGGCAACGCCTCAGGAAGGTGTGACAGCCCGGCAGGCGGCACCGGGGGCCGTCATCTACATTCTCAATGGCCTGTTCCCGGACGCAGCGCCCCTGCTGGCCGAAGCAAGGCTGCGGCCAGTTCTGGGGTCCCTTCCGGAAATCGAGGAATGGGCGCTGTTCTGCCGCACGCGCAAGGTGAAGCTGGAAGCCGCCATTCACATCAACAGTGGCATGAACCGGCTTGGATTGAACCTTCCCGAATGCGAGCGGCTGGCGGCAGATGGCACGCTGCTGGAAGCGTTTACGCCGTCGCTGCTGATGAGCCACCTTGCCTGCGCGCCGGAACCGGCCCATCCGATGAACAAGGCGCAGCTTTCCGCTTTCGAGGCGATGAGCGCGCATTTTCCCGGCGTGCCACGCTCGCTTGCCAATTCGGCAGGCGTATTCCTCGGGCCGGAGTTCCATTTCGATCTGGTGCGCCCCGGCATTGCGCTCTATGGCGGCCAGGTCATCGATCATCCGCCACTGAAGCTCGAACCGGTCATCCGTCTTGAAGCCCGAGTAATTCAGGTTCGCAAGGTTTCTGCGGGAGAAGGCGTCGGCTATGGCCTGGCCCGCACGGCAGAGCGCGACAGCCGCATTGCCATGATTTCCTGCGGCTATGGCGACGGATTTCTCAGAGGCGCAGGCAGTGCGGACGGAAAGCCGGGCGCATCGGCATGGGTCGATGGACACCCCTTGCCCCTCTTTGGCCGGATCTCCATGGACATGCTGGCTGTGGATGCCACCGATGTTCCGGCAGACAAGCTGCGCCGGGGCACCTATGTGGAGCTCCTGGGCCCCAACGCCAGCCTTCAGGCGGCGGCCTCGGCGGCCGGAACCATTGATTATGAACTGCTGACAGGCCTTGGAAGCCGCCATGCGCGCATCCACGGGCCGCTGAACGGCGGGACGACCGGAGACTGACATGGCCCGCCGCAGCTCATCCTTTGTGTGCCAGGCCTGTGGTGCAATCACAGGCAAATGGACCGGCCGCTGCAGATCTTGCGGCGAATGGAACACCATTGTCGAGGAAGCCGAAGGCAGCGGCGTTGGCGGCGGACCGTCCAAGGGCAAGATCACCCGTGGCCGTGTGGTGCCACTGGTTGGCCTTTCGGGTGAAGCCAAGGAAGCCCCACGCTTCCAGAGCGGCATCAAGGAACTGGACCGGGTGACCGGTGGCGGCTTCGTCAAGGGCTCGGCACTGCTGGTGGGCGGCGACCCGGGCATCGGAAAATCCACACTGCTTATTCAGGCCTCAGCAGCGCTCGCCAACAAGGGCCTGCGTTCGGTCTATATTTCAGGCGAAGAGGCAATTGATCAGGTGCGGCTCCGTGCCGAACGCCTCGGTCTTGCCAACGCGCCCGTGGCGCTTGCTTCGGAAACAAGCGTCGAGGACATTCTGGCGACGCTGGAAGCAGGCCCTCCCCCGCTCTGCTCATCCTTGATTCCGTGCAGACCCTGTGGACGGAACTGGCGGACTCGCCTCCCGGCACGGTCACCCAGGTGCGCGCTTCATCGCAGGCGATGGTCCGCTATGCCAAGAAATCCGGCACAGCGATGGTTCTCGTTGGCCATGTCACCAAGGACGGGCAGATCGCAGGCCCCCGTGTGGTGGAGCACATGGTCGACGCGGTACTCTATTTCGAGGGCGACGGCGCCCATCAGTACCGCATCCTGCGATCGGTGAAGAACCGCTTCGGCGCCACCGATGAAATTGGCGTGTTCGAGATGACGGGTGCGGGCCTTCAGGAAGTGGCCAACCCTTCAGCGCTTTTCCTCGGCGAACGCTCCATGAACGCGCCCGGCTCCGTCGTCTTTGCCGGGCTGGAAGGGTCACGCCCACTGCTTATTGAAATTCAGGCACTCGTTGCCCCCTCGCCGCTCGGCACGCCCCGCCGTGCCGTGATCGGCTGGGACAGCGCCCGCCTGTCGATGATCCTTGCTGTGCTGGAAGCGCGCTGCGGGGTGCGCTTCTCGCAGCATGATGTCTATCTGAATGTGGCCGGCGGCCTGAGGATCAATGAACCGGGAGCAGACCTTGCGGTAGCTGCTGCACTGGTCTCTTCACTCAGCGGGCTTGCCCTGCCGGTCAATTGCGTCTATTTCGGCGAGGTCAGCCTCTCGGGCGCCGTCAGACCGGTGGCCCAGGGGCAGGCAAGGCTTAAGGAAGCGCAGAAACTCGGCTTTGACCGTGCGATATGCCCGGCCGGAAACATCAAGGATGGAACCGGGCCGGACCTCAGCGCGGAAGGAATACAGGACCTGAGCGCCTTCATCGCCAAGATTGCTGCCAAAGGCAGCGGGCGGACCGGCGGCGGGGCCCGGGATGTGCGGAACGACTGACAGCAGCAAGGCGCCCTAAACGGCTGCCGGGACTGCGGGCTACAAGGGTAAAACCGGACGATGCCAATCACGCTCCTCGACGGAATTCTTCTCGTCATCATGCTGATTTCCGCCGTGCTGGCGATGGTGCGCGGCTTTGTCCGTGAAGTCCTTTCCATCGGTTCATGGGTGGCGGCTGCCGCAGCAGCCTATTTGCTCTATGGATCCGTGCTTCCATATGCGAAGCAGTACATCAGCAATGATTATGTCGCCCTTGGCGCCGCGATTGCGGGCGTGTTCCTGCTGACGCTCATCATCGTCAGCTACATCACCATGCGCATTTCCGATTTCGTGCTGGATAGCCGGATCGGCGCGCTGGACCGCACGCTCGGCTTCGTTTTCGGAGCTGCACGCGGTATGCTGCTCGTTGTCGTTGGGCTTGCCTTCTTCAACTGGTTCGTTCCGGCGGAGCGTCAGCCCCAGTGGGTGGTTCAGGCCAAGTCCCGTGACCTGCTGACGTCCATTGGCCTTCAGCTGCAGGCCGCGTTGCCGGAAGACCCGGAAAAGACGATCCAGGAGTTCAACCGCTCCAGCCGCCGCAATGCCGAAGAGCCCCAGGGCCAGGCTCAAGGCCAGACACAGGGCGGGAACGAGAATACCGGCTACAGCGCCGCAGAACGTCAGGGCATTGACCAGCTGACCACCAGCGGCACCGGAAACTGATCTATTGACCAGCAAAGCTGGCCGCACAACCTCTCAAGGAGCTTCGCCATGTCCGGTCTGACCGACTTCCAGGGCGCAGGGAAACAGTTCCGTTCCGATGATACGGACGACATCTACGGGGACACGCTGCGTGAAGAATGCGGCGTGTTCGGCGTTTTGGGGCATGAAGATGCCGCCGCGCTGACCGCCCTTGGCCTGCATGCCCTGCAGCATCGCGGACAGGAAGCTGCCGGCATCGTCACCTATGACGATAACGAGCAGTTCCGCTCCGAGCGCCATCTTGGCCTCGTCGGCGATCACTTCTCCAGCGCCGAGACGATCAAGCGCCTCGCAGGCTCTGCCGCTGTCGGCCACGTGCGCTACTCCACCACCGGTGAGCCGGCGCTGCGCAACGTGCAGCCGCTGTTTGCGGAGCTGGATGGCGGTGGCTTCGCCATCTGCCACAACGGCAACTTCACCAACGGCCTGACCCTGCGCCGCCAGCTGATCCGTGACGGAGCCATCTGCCAGTCCACGTCGGATTCGGAAGTGGTGCTGCAGCTGGTCGCCCGCAGCCGCCAGCCGAAGATCGTTGACCGCTTCATCGAGGCAATCAAGCAGATGGAGGGCGCCTATTCGCTGGTTGCCCTGACCCGCAAGAAGCTGATCGGTGCCCGTGATCCGCTCGGCATCCGTCCGCTGGTGCTGGGTGACCTCAACGGTGCCCCAATCCTTGCCTCTGAAACCTGCGCGCTCGATATCATCGGCGCCAAATTCATCCGCGAGGTCGAGAACGGCGAGGTGATCGTCTGCACCTCCGGCGGCATCGAGAGCTACTTCCCCTTCGGCCGCCGCCCGGCACGCCCCTGCATCTTCGAGTACGTCTATTTCGCACGTCCCGACTCCGTCGTCGGCGGCCGCTCGGTCTATGACGTGCGCCGCCAGATGGGCGCGCAGCTGGCCCGCGAAAGCCACGTGGAAGCCGATGTGGTCGTCCCTGTGCCGGACAGCGGCGTTCCGGCTGCCATCGGCTACAGCCAGGAATCGGGTGTGCCGTTTGAACTCGGCATCATCCGCAACCACTATGTGGGCCGTACCTTCATCGAACCCACCCAGTCGATCCGTACCCTCGGCGTCAAGCTGAAGCATTCGGCCAACCGGGCGCAGATCGAAGGCAAGCGCGTCATCCTCATTGATGACAGTCTCGTGCGCGGCACCACCTCGCTGAAGATCGTTCAAATGATCCGCGATGCCGGCGCGCGCGAAGTGCATTTCCGCCTCGCCAGCCCGCCGATCCGCTACTCCGACTATTACGGCATCGACACGCCGGTGCGCGAAAAGCTGCTGGCCGCACGCTACAATCTGGAAGAGATGCGTGCCTTCATCGGCGCAGACAGCCTCGCCTTCCTCTCGATCGAAGGCATCTACAAGGCCATGGGGCTTGAAGGCCGTGACAACGAGAACCCGCAGTTCACCGACCACTGCTTCACCGGCGACTATCCGACGCCGTTGACGGACCTGTCGGATGACGTGGAGTTCCGCAAGCCGCCGCGTCTGGTGGAAGTTGGATAAGGCACAATGACAGACAAGATCCTCGACGGCCGCATTGCGGTCGTCACCGGTGCCTCGCGCGGCATCGGCTATTTCATCGCACGAGAACTGGGCCGTCTTGGCGCCCATGTGATCGCCGTGGCCCGCACCGTGGGCGGGCTCGAAGAGCTGGACGACGAGATCAAGGCCGCAGGCGGCCAGACCACCCTCGTTCCTCTCGACGTGACCGACTATGACGCGCTGGACCGTCTGGGCGCCGCCATTTTCGAGCGGTGGAAGAAGCTGGACATTCTGGTGGGCAATGCAGGCGTGCTTGGCACCCTGTCGCCGCTCGGCCATGTGGACATCAAGACCTGGGACAAGGTGATGGCGGCCAACGTCACCGCCAACTGGCGCCTGATCCGTTCCCTGGACCCACTGCTGCGCCAGTCCGATGCCGGGCGCGCCGTGTTCCTGTCTTCAGGCGCTGCCCACAAGTGCAAGGCCTATTGGGGCCCCTACTCTGTCTCCAAGGCCGCGCTGGAAGCTCTGGTGCGTACCTACACCGCCGAGACGCGCCAGACGCCTCTGCAGATCAGCCTCGTCAATCCTGGCCCTGTCCGCACCTCCATGCGCGCACAGGCCATGCCTGGCGAAGACCCGGCCACCCTGCCGCATCCCGAAGACGTGGCCAAGGCGATCATCCCGCTGACGCTGCCCACCTTCACCGACGGCGGCCGTCTCTATGACCACCCCTCGCGCAGCTTCAAGGACTTTGTCCAAGTTGCGTCGTAAGGGATTGGAATAAAGCAAAAAGGCCGGAGCATCGCTCCGGCCTTTTCGTTCAAGCAGACCCTTAGTGGGCTGCAAGCGGCGGGAAGACCGCTTCACACATGCCAGACCATTCCTCATAGACGCCGGGGCAAGCGGTGATCACGCGCACGCCTGTGCTGATGGATGCATCCACATCAAAGCCGGTGACCTTGCCGCCGCCTTCCTCAATCATCAGGAGACCGGCAAGGCAGTCCCAGACATTCATCTTGGATTCGCCATAGGCAATAAGACGGCCAGCAGCCACGTAAGCCAGCATCAGCCCGCCGGAGGCATTGCGGAAGAAGACGCCGCCCCGGTCCACCAGCGCGTCGATCAGCTGCACCGCACCGCAGACCTTGTTGCGGCCGCTGAAGCCGACACCGGCAGAGCCGGTCTTGAGGCTGGTGCTGGCGGAGACCCGGGCCGGCCGGCCATTGACCGTCAGCCCCTTGCCGCGCTCAGCGGCGAACATCTCGCCCGATACCGGATCATGAATGACGCCGATAACGGTCTCACCGTTATGGACGCAGGCGATGATAACGCACCACTGCGGGATGCCGGCAACGAAATTTGCCGTGCCATCAATCGGGTCGATCACCCAGGTGTAGCCGGACGAGCCCTCCACACGGCCATGTTCCTCGCCGACGATGCCATCTTCCGGGAAAACAACAGCGATCTCATCGCGTACCAGCGTTTCCACGTTGCGGTCGGCTTCCGTCACGAGGTCCTGATGGCCCTTGTTGATGATGGTCAGCGTTTCCAGCTTGCGGAAATACTCAAGGCCAAGCGCGCCTGCGCGGCGGGCGAGGCCAACGGCAAACTCCATGCGTTGCGTCGTCGTCATCGCGGTCCCCATGTCATTCAGTTGCAGATGGTATCCGGAGCGGAAACGCCCAGATGGGAAAGGAAAGCTCACAGAAAAGGCCGGAGCGGACGCCCCGGCCTCGCAAGGGCCCTTTGCCGGGGCCTAGCGGGTCTTCTTTTTCTTGCCCGCATAGGGGTTTTCCCCTTGCGGTAGCTGAGACGGATCGGCGTGCCCGGCATGTCGAAGGTCTGGCGCAAGCCATTGACGAGATACCGGGTGTAGCTTTCCGGCAGCTCTTCTGGGCGCGAGCAGAACACAACAAAATGTGGCGGGCGGGTTTTCGCCTGGGTCATGTAGCGCAGCTTGACGCGGCGTCCCTGCACGGCCGGAGGCGGGTGGTGGGTGAGAATCTTCAAGAGCCAGCGGTTGAGCCGCGAGGTCGAGACGCGGGTGTTCCAGACCTCATAGGCGTTGAAGACCGCTTCCATCAGACGGTCGATGCCCTGACCCTGCAGGCCCGACATGGTGACGATCTGGACGTTGCGGATCTGGTTGAGATAGCGGTCCTGCGCGTCCTTGATGGCGGACCAAGCCGCCTCCCGATCCTCGATCAGGTCCCACTTGTTGATGGCGATCACCAGCGCGCGGCCCTCACGAGCAACAAGATCAATGATCTGCAGATCCTGCTTCTCGAAGGAGTTTGTCGCATCCAGCGCCACGACGACGACTTCGGCAAACTTGATGGCACGCAGGGCATCAGCAACGGAGAGCTTTTCCAGCTTCTCCTGCACACGCGCCTTGCGGCGGATACCGGCCGTGTCGAACAGCTTGAGGTGGCGTTCACGCCACAGCCAGTCAACGGAGATGGAATCGCGCGTGATACCGGCTTCAGGCCCGGTCAACATACGCTCTTCGCCCAGCATGCGGTTGATCAGCGTCGACTTGCCCGCATTCGGACGCCCGACAATCGCCACCCGCAGCGGGCGTTCACTGGTCCCGGCAGGGGCTGCTTCCGGCAGAAGCGGATTGCCATCCTCGTCGAGCTCAACGGAATAATCCGCCTCGTCCTTGGCTGCCTGCTCTTCTTCCTCGACCTGCTCCACATAGGGAAGCAGCGCCTCGTAAAGACCGGCAAGCCCCTCGCCATGTTCGGCGGAGATGGCCACAGGCTCGCCAAGGCCCAGCGAGAAAGCCTCATAGAGACCGCCCTCGCCTGCCCGCCCTTCCGCCTTGTTGGCCAGAAGGATCACCGGTGTCTCGCTCTTGCGGGCAACAGCGGCGAAATGCGCATCAAGCGGCGTGACGCCTGCACGGGCGTCAATGACGAACAGAACGACATCGGCTTCCGCGATGGCTTCCTCTGTCTGAGCGCGCATGCGGCCTTCAAGGCTCGTTACATCCGCGTCTTCAAGGCCTGCGGTGTCGATGATGGTGAAGCGCAGGTCGCCCAGGCGCGCCTCGCCCGGCCGCCGGTCGCGGGTGACGCCCGGCGTATCATCGACAAGCGCCAGACGCTTGCCGACCAGCCGGTTGAACAGCGTCGATTTGCCCACATTCGGACGGCCAATAATGGCTACGGTAGCGCCCAAGCCCCTTACTCCTCAGGCCGCAATCCCTGCGGCCCATTTATCAGTTGAATCCGGCGATGCCGCTGTCGCCTTCCAGCACCACGATCCGGCCGCCTGCGACAATCGGGGTCACATAGACCTTGGCCGAAATGTCACGAACGCTCTGGATCTGGCCACTGGCTGCATCCACAAGGGCTATGCGGCCATCGTTGGAGAAGGCCACCAAGGTGCCGTTGGCCAGCACCGGGCCCGCCCAGTTGCGCCGCTTCTTCTTGTTTTCAAGCTGCGGCAGGTCTGCCCGCCATAAGGGTTCACCGGTCTTGCGGTCAAGAGCAACCATCTTGTCATCCAGCGTTACCATGAAAATGGCATTACCGGAGACGACCGGCGTGTGCACCGATCCGGCATTCTGCTCCCACTGGCGCTCACCCGTCTTGAGTGAGGCGGCAACGATCTTGCCACCAACGCCCGTGGCGTAAACCGTTCCACCGGCGACGACCGGGCTCGCGGCAACGTCTGTCAGAGTGGACACCGCCAGCGTACGGAAGGCGCGGGAAACGCCCTCGGCCCAGATCGGCTCACCCTTCTTGATATCGAAGGCCATGATCTCGCCGGAGGAGAAAGGCACCACCACGGTTCCGCCGGAAACTGCCGGAGACGCTGCTGTCAGCAGACCTGCGTTCTCCTGAACGCCGGAGTAAGTCCAGGCCACGGTGCCATCGTCCTGCTTGACCGCATAGACCTCGTTGGTCTGGGTCACGACGAAGACATAGCCACCACCTGCAGCCGGTGCACCACGTGCCGGGGCGCTGAGATCGACCGACCACAATTCCTGGCCAGAGCCAGCATCAAGGGCGGCCAACTTGCTATAGCCGGTTGCGGCGAAAACGCGTCCGCCAGCAACAGCCACACCGCCGCCAGCCGCCACATCGTTTTCATCCTCAGGGCGAAGATTCTTCGTCCAGGCACGGGCGCCGCCCGTGCTCATGGCGATCACTTCACCCGTAGGCTTGTAGACGAACAGACGCCCGCCAGAGGCCACAGGCCTTGCAGCCGTGCGCATGCCCGAAGACGTCAGGCCACCGCCGGAACTGCCGATCGAAGCACGCCAGGCCTGCTGGCCGCTGACTGACACGGCAACATTGCCCGGATCATTGCTTTCATTGCCACCCGCCTGCGGCCAGTCCTGACCGCCCGTGGCGGAACCGATGCTGGCCGTGCGGTTCGTGGTCTGCTCCAACGGATCGGCACCCTGGAAGAGCGGCTGACGGTCACCGGGAAGAATCTTCTGCTTGGTCGCAAAGGGATTGATCGCATCGGTATATTCAGAGACCGAGGAGCAGCCAGCCAAAAGCGTGGCAGCCAGGAAAACACTGGCAAGCTGCCGGGAGGGCTTTGTCATACGCAACATCAGTTCGTCTCTCCCTTGTCGGCAATGCTGGGCTGAGTGCCACGGATAACTTTGGTCAGAATGGAAACCCGCGCCCCGATTTCACGCGGCGCGGCGGCATCGTCCGTAATCTGGCTGGCATATTCAGTCGCGGCAGCCATATCGCCAGCCCTCCAGGCCGCAAAGGCGAGGATCTCGCGGGCCGCAAAGCGCCAGGAATTATCTTCAGCCGTCAAAGGCTCCAGCCGTGCCTTCAGTGCGGAAAAATCAGCAGTGTCGAGGGCAATATAGCCAGCGCGCACCGAGGCCAGACCACGCAGGACCGGTTCAACGGACGAGATCGGCAGCCAGCGCGTCATAGGCTGCGACGGCCTCTTCTGCCTTTCCGGAGCCAGCAAGGCTCTCTGCGAGGCGGAACTTTGCCAGCAGCGGATATCCGCCGGTGGCAGAACCCATGGCGGCGAAGGCAGCTTCCGCTTCCTCAACCTTCCCGTCCTGCACCAGGCGCACGGCCTCCATATAGGCATCGCCTGCCTTCATGGACTGCTGGCCCTGCCAATACAGCCAGCCGCGGTATCCAGCCGTTCCGGCGACAATCGCAACTGCAAGGATGATCACCCAAACGCCGAGACGGTCCCAAAGGCGACGGAATTTTTCGTGACGGATATCTTCGTCGACTTCCCGGAAAATGTCGGACATGCGTTCGAGCTTCCTGCAAACTTCTGGACTGGTATGTGAGGCCTTACACCCCCGCAAGGCGGCGCCACATTACAGTGTCACCGGCGCTGTGGCAAACGCCTGTATCCGGCTCTTTTCAATGGTTTGATGGCGCAAGTGAGGCGAAATCAGATCATGAAGCCTTTTTGAAGTGCACCGTATCCGGAATCACGCCGTGTTCCGGCCTTTGGAATACGGGAGACGAAGACGCGTATAAAACACATACAAGAATGCAATTCAGAAATTTGCCCGCGTAGTTCTCACGTTACGTCATTCATCAATTTCACAAGCCGTCCTTTCCAATGCGAAGCGAATGAAATATTCTTGAAACATAACAAGTAGATATCCGCATCCAACACAGGCCATCAGCTGGGAGCACCTGAATGAACGAGGAAAGGCGCAGCAGCCCGCGGCGGCGGGCGCTCAAATCGGCCCGATTGGTTTTCGGCAATCTTGACAAGGTTTTTGACTGCACGATCCGCAATCTGTCGGAAGGTGGCGTGATGGTAAAGGTCGACAATACCCACCTCATTCCCGATGAGCTTCTGCTTTACATCGACAGCGAACATATCAGGCGCCCCGCCCGCGTGGTCTGGCGCACGGATACGGAACTCGGACTGGAGTTCTCCGGCCCCGCGGAACCTTTGACTAAACGCTGACACAACACGGACCACGGGCGGCCGGGGCCTTGAAGCAACGGTCGGAAGGTTTATCTAGCTGCAGACAATTGTCTTGCGCGGCCCCTTCCCTCCTCCCATGGCCGCGAATTTCCAGCCTGAAAGGCGATACTATGCTGATTGAAAAACTGAATTGGCGCTACGCGACCAAGAAGATGGACCCGTCGAAGACGGTATCCGAAGACAAGGTTGAGCGCATCCTTGAGGCTACCCGCCTTGCCCCGACCTCCAGCGGCCTGCAGCCCTTCGAAGTCATTGTCGTGACCAATCCGGAAGTCCGCGCAAAGATCCAGGAGATCGCGTGGAATCAGGCACAGGTGACCGAAGGGTCGCATCTGCTCGTGTTTGCGGCTTGGGACAACTACACCGCGGACCGCATCAACTCGATGTTCGACCTCGTCAACGAGGAGCGCGGCTTCACCAACGAAGGCTGGGAAAACTACCGGCAGATGCTGCTGAACACCTATGTGCCGCGCGATGCCGAGACCAACTATCAGCACGCGGCCCGTCAGGCCTATATCGCTTTCGGCATTGCGCTGGCTGCGGCGGCTTTTGAAGGCGTTGATTCCACTCCCATGGAAGGGTTCGACCCGGACAAGCTCGACGAGATTCTGGGCCTGCGTGCAAAGGGCCTGCGCTCTGTCACCATCCTGCCTCTCGGCTACCGGGATGCGGCCAATGACTGGCTGGTGAACCTGAAGAAGGTGCGCCGCCCGCGCGATCAGTTCATCACCGAAGTGAAGTGAACGAAGAGGCTGCGAGCCCCTACGGAGCTCGCAGCCTGAAGGAATGCGCATCACCGGATCGTGTTGGCGGACCGGTGATGCGCTTGCAGACAGGGCTCTGGGTGGGCTTTCAGGCCCTGATCCGCAATCGGGATCGAACCGCCAGGTTCAGCTTGCCGAGCCAAGCAGATCCGCTGTTTTCACGACCTTGCAGAACTCAAAGCCAAGCGTGGCTCGGTGGACCTCATGAACGGTCCTTGCGGGGATGACGCGGCCGTCCTCGCCTGCAAGATCGAAGCAATCGCAGGCATCCTCGGCGAGCGTCATGCGCCATCCGAAATTCGCCCCGGTGCGGATTGTCGTAGAAACGCACATGTCGGTGGAAATGCCGAAGACCACAACATTCTCTGCCCCAAGACGGCGCAGGCGCAGATCCAGGTCCGTGCCAATGAAGGCGGAATTGACGCTTTTCACGACCAGCTCTTCTCCTTCCTGCGGCTCAAAGCCGGGGCGAAAGCTGTTGCCGGGTTGCCCAGGCCGAAGCGTTGAACCCGGCTCGGCGGAATCGTGCCGCACATGAATGATGGGGAACCCCAGCCC
Organism: Pannonibacter phragmitetus; assembly: GCF_050510895.1. Taxonomy (GTDB): domain Bacteria; phylum Pseudomonadota; class Alphaproteobacteria; order Rhizobiales; family Stappiaceae; genus Pannonibacter; species Pannonibacter phragmitetus_B. The sequence goes on from NZ_JBNINT010000001.1 coordinate 2,017,603, forward strand.
GCGCCATAAATCCAGCAGCGCCCGCCCATTCTTGTCGATATCCACATTCCAGCGCGGCGGCCAGGGCGCGCCATCGAAGGCGGTCTGCATGTCGACTGGCAGCAATACGGTCTTTTCATTGAGCAGCAGCATTGGCCTCGATCTCCGTCCGGAACAGCAGCGGTAATGCCGCTTCTATCGCCCGCAGCGCTGGCGGTTGCACCCCGGCAAGACGCCGGATATGACCGGCATTATGCCGGTCTGGGCAGAGAGGATCGTAGAGACCATGGATGAGAAGGATCAGCTGCTGCTGACTGCCTTGAGACGCGATGCCCGTCGCCCGCTTGTGGCTCTGGCAAGGGACATTGGTCTTTCGCGCAGTGCCACACAGGACCGGCTGAACCGTCTTCTGCGCAGCGGCGCCATCAGTGGCTTCACCACGGTGGAACCGGCAGAAAATGCGGGCAAGGTGGCCGCACACTTCCTGATTACCCATGCGCCAGGCGGCACTTGCGCAAAGCTGATGCCGCATCTGGAAAAGATCCCCGGCATCCGAAGCATCCACGCTCTGGCCGGTCCGGTCGATCTCATCATCTTCGCCGAGGCTCCGGATATGGCCGGGATCGAGGCCATACGCGCGGCCATCGACACCCTGCCCCTCGTCTCAGGCCTCACCACCCACATGGTGCTGGAACGGCACATGGGTTAGGCGGAAGAGGATACGGCACGGTTCACGGCAGCGCAGCCGCGTCGTCCTTGGCTCTTTCAAGCACCAGACCCATGTCGGCCTGCAGCATGTAGCCCGACTTGATCAGATCCGTCGCGGCGCCTTCGACAGCTACCAGATAGGCCTGTTTGCTCTCATAGCGCTGTGACAGAGAGTTGCGGCCATCTTCGGCAAGAGCGTTCCGGGGAAAGGGAATGTAGGACCCGGCAAGGCCGCAGAGCGCGCCGCCGGCATAGCCATTGCGGCGCAGGTTCCAGCCCAGATAGGTGGCGGCTGGCACCGCGACAGCGGGAAGGCGGATGCCACCCGTCTCCAGCCCATCCTGATCCACCGCCGGGACAAAGGCCGGATAGGCCGCTCCATGCAGCGGCGGAATACCCGTGTGGTTCTCCACCCGCACCACATTGTAGGGCGGGATCAGATGCACCCCGGCGATCAGCGGCATGGTGAAGCCATCATGGGGAACCAGCGTGCCATCGGCGAGGTTCGGGAACCGGCTTTCCGGCGGCAGGCCACTGCCCTCGACCCACTTTGCCATGGCATCATAGAGCGCACGCATGACAGGTGCGGGGCTCAAGGGATTGAAGGCGAACACGCAGCTTGCGTTTTCCGTTGGCCGCGCCGTCCAGGTGTTGAGATGGGGAACGCTGGAGAGTCCATAGACACGCACATTTTCCGGCAGAGGCAGCGGTGCACCATCCGGCGCGAGCGTGATCAGTGCAGCGCGTGCCTGCCAGTATTCGGTGGCGCTGTCCGAGTGCATCAGCTTCGGACAAGTGTTGCTGGCCTCGCAGCGCGCCAGCACAGAATCAGTCTGCCCCGTCAGCGGGTCCGTGCTCATGGCATAGCTGAAGGGAAACTGGTCGCCCGGATAGTCATGCTCTTCATGCTGGCGGGAATAGCGGCCCGGCTGCGAGAAGGGATAGTTCAGGAAGAGCTTGCGCGACCCGGCGACATGCACCATTGCCCCGTCAAAGACCTTGCGCCCGAGGCCATCGGCATTGAAGCCGTGATACAGAAAGTCCCGCAGGAACCGGCCAGATTGGGAAATGCCCATAACCACCGTATGGCGGATGTTCTTCAAAGGCGGCATCACTTCATGACCCGGCAGCCCGCGCAGGAAGGAATTGAGGTCGCTGACGGCAGCAAAGCCGAGGCCAGCGGGAACCGGGTTCTTCGCCGTGTAGATCACCTCATGGATGGCACCTGCATCATGGTCCTTGCTGCGGGTGATGGTGATCTGGTTCTCGTTGTCGATCACAAAGGACAGCGGCACGGCCGGTGCATCGGGGCCAGCCTGCACCGTGACACGAACACCTGACGGATCAAGGCTCTCCAGTGGAAAGCTCAGCTTGAGCGTGTTCGTTTCCTCAAGGCGGTCGAAGATGAACTGGTCGCGTGCCAGCCCGGTCTTGCCTTCCAGCACCGGCAGATTGAGGCGGAAAAGACCGGGTGCGACATCGGCCTGCCAGCCCGACCAGACAATGGTGTCGCCGCGCTGCATCTGGAAGCCATCGCCAGCATCCGCCGCCTTGTCCGGCACGGAGGCGCCGGGCGCAAGGTTCAGAAGGATCGGGCTGAGGCTCCTGCCCCGGTTGGCGATCTCGTAAAACAGCAGCCCGGAGGAACGGGCCGGATCGGCTGGTTTCAGGATGGTGACATTGGCGGAAAACTCCACATCGCCTTCCGCATTCACCGGCGCATCATCGACACCCACAATCGCATCAAGACGCGGCTCATCCGGATCGACGGCGAACTCGGCGACGGCGTCGATGCGTTCATAGGTGCCCACTGCACCAAAGGTGCGGCCCTCAAAGACCGGACGCTGGGAGACAATGGTGAAGCCCGTCACGCGGGCCTGCGCCTGATCTGATGCGAAAGGAAATGCGAAACACGCTGCCATGGCGGCAGCAAGAAGCGAATGACTGGTCCGGCCCATCTACGTCCATCCATTGACACCGGGCAGCAATAGCATGCTTGCCCCGGCCTCAGGCAAATCATCTTGAGGCCGGGGACAATCTCATGCCTGTGTGTCAGGACTGGTACAGTCCGGCATAGGTGTCGCGCAGCACGTTCTTCTGCACCTTGCCCATGGTGTTGCGCGGCAGTTCATCCACAAAGATCACCCGCTTGGGCTGCTTGTAGCGGGCCAGACGGTCCTTCAGGCTCGCCAGCACATCGGACTCAGCAAGGTTTGCCCCCTTCTGACGCACGACGATGGCGGTGACGCCTTCACCAAAATCGGGATGAGCAACGCCGATGACAGCGCTTTCCACGACACCGGGCATCTGGTCGATCTCGGTTTCGACTTCCTTGGGATAGATGTTGTAACCACCGGAAATCACGAGGTCCTTGCCGCGCCCGACGATGTGGACATAGCCGCGCTCGTCCACCTTGCCGAGGTCACCGGTGATGAAGAACCCATCCTCGCGGAATTCGGCCTTTGTCTTCTCCGGCATCCGCCAGTAGCCTTGGAACACGTTCGGCCCCTTCACCTCGATCATGCCCGTCTCACCATCGGCGACCTGCGCGCCCGTCTCCGGATCGGTGACGCGCAGGGAAACGCCGGGCAGCGGGAAGCCGACGGTGCCCGCCACGCGCTCGCCCTCATAGGGGTTGGAGGTGTTCATGTTCGTCTCGGTCATGCCGTAACGCTCAAGGATACGGTGGCCGGTCGCCTCCTCGAACTGGCGGTGCGTATCGGCCAGAAGCGGTGCGGAGCCGGAAATGAACAGCCGCATGCGCGCCGTTGCCCCCTTCGTCAGGCCTTCGCTCTGCAATAGCCGGACGTAGAAGGTCGGCACGCCCATCAGCACGCTGGCCGACTGCATAAGCCGCAGTACCTCCTCCGGGTCGAACTTGCTGAGGAAATACATCGAAGCACCCGACAGCATGATCACGTTGGATGCAACGAACAGGCCATGGGTGTGGAAGATCGGCAGCGCATGGATCAGCCGGTCATTGCTGGTGAAGCGCCAGTATTCGCGCAATGTCGCAGCATTGGAGAGCAGGTTGTCGTGGGAGAGCATCGCCCCTTTGACCGGCCCGTGGTGCCGGAGGTGTAAAGAATGGCCGCCAGATCATCCGGGCCGCGCTGGACATTGGTAAAGGCTGCGGGCTTGCCGGTAGTCTTCTCCATCAGGCTGCCACCGCCGCTTTCATCCAGCGTCTCGACACGGGCGCCATATTTCGCAGCCACCGGCTCGAGCCCGCCTCGCGCCTTCGGTGCGCAGACGACAAGGCGCGGCTCGGCGTCGGAGATGAAATAGTCGAGCTCCGCCAGAGTATAGGCCGTATTCAGCGGCAGATAGACCGCCCCTGCCCGCACGCAGGCCAGATAAAGCATCAGCGCCTCAGCGCTCTTTTCCACCTGAACGGCCACCCGGTCGCCGGGTTCGACGCCGAGCTCAAGCAGCACGCCAGCAAGCTTCCCCGACTGGTCCAGCATGTCCTGATAGGTCCAGGCCCGGCCGTCGAGGGTTTCGATGAAGGGCGCAGCAGGATCGGCGGCTGCCCGGATTGCATCGAAAAGGTGATTGCTCATGCGGTGAACTCCTTGGTGGATTTTGTCTTTGTGCCGTCCTCGGACGGGCTGGAAGTGAGGGGAACGAGCTGGCGGGGCTGCCGGTCCGGCGGCAGTTGCTTGCGGACCTGGGAAGAAGCCGCCACTTCGCCGCGCACGGCAAAGGCCTCGTGATTGGTTTCGATGTCGTCGAGCTTGTAGAGATAATTGACCATCAGCCCATGCGACTGTTCGAGCGCACGGGGTGAAAGGTCGCCGAGGAAGTTCAACCGCTCCAGCCGGGCACCATTGCCCAGATGGAAGCGGGCAACCGGATCAACCACCTTGCCCTGCGGCGTGCGGGCCTTGAGGAAATACCAGGCGGCAGCGCCCAAGAGGACCGGGCGGATGCGGCCCGCAAGCTCTTCATCCGTATGCCAGCCCTCCGCGTCGAGCCCCTGCAGCACCTCGCGGTCCTGCGCACTCAGCACATCCGAGACTTCTGCCCGCCGCTCGCGTGCCAGCCATTCGGCAAAGCCCGGAACTGGCGAAAGGGTGACAAAGGTCTCGAGTTTCGGCAGGTCGCGCCGCAGGTCCTCCACCACCTGCTTGATCAGGAAGTTGCCGAAGGAAATGCCGCGCAAACCGTCCTGACAGTTGGAAATGGAATAGAACACCGCCGTCGTTGCTTCGCTGGCACGTATCGGCGCACGTTCCTCCCGCAGCACTTCGGCAATCGTGTCCGGTGTCTCAGTGGTCAGCGCCACTTCCACGAAAATCAGCGGATCATCGGCAAGCCGGGGATGGAAGAAGGCGAAGCAGCGCCGGTCCTCGGGCGCAAGCCTCAGGCGCAGCTCTTCCCAGCCGCCGATATGATGAACCGCTTCATACCGGATGATCTTTTCCAGAATGTCGGCAGGCGTGGACCAGCTGATCGAGCGCAGGGTGAGAAAACCCCGGTTGAACCACGACGCAAACAAATGAGCAAAGTCCTGATCGACAGTCTCCAGCGCCCTGTCGGAGGCTTTCAGCTTCAACAGCGCCTCACGCATGCGCACAAGCGTGGCAATGGCATCAGGCGCGAGATTAAGCCGGCGGATCAATTCCTGACGGCGCGGCTCGCTGGCCATGTGCAGGGCGGCCAGCGACACCGGCGACGGGTCTTCCTGATAGGCCTTGATGGCCTTTTCCAGCCGGTCAACCTTCGGGCCGAACCGGTCCAGCAGCAGCCGGGCGAAGCCGAGTTTTCCGGCTTCGTCCAGCTGATCCCAGCGGGTCAGCACATCCTTGGCCAGCGCCATGCCGGAGGCTTCGCCCTGACTGGACAGCAGCGTATCGCAGCGCTGTTCAAGGATGGCGAGCGGATCGCCATCTCCGGTCTGGGAAGAGATGGACAGGAGGCGGCGCCCCCGTTCCGTGATGGCCTGCAGCATTTCACTGAGAAAGGATGTGGTGTTCATCAGACCGCTCCGAGCATTTGGTTTGGCAACCAGGTTGCGATCCCCGGGAAGAGGCACAGGATGAAGATCGCAAGGAACATCACCAGCACATAGGGCAGCGCCCCCACAGGATATCCTTCGTCGGTATCTTCGGCGCAATGGCGTTGATGACGAAGAGATTGAGCCCGATGGGCGGCGTGATCAGCCCTACTTCCATGTTGATCGTCAGGACAATGGCGAACCAGTAAGGATCAAACCCCGCCTGGGTGACGATCGGGAACAGCATCGGCGCCGTCATCACGATCACCGCCACCGGCGGCAGGAACATGCCGCAGACGAGCAGGAACACGTTGATGACCAGCATCAGCACCCAGGGGTTCAGATCCATCCCCGCGATGGCCGTGGCCACCGTCTGGGTGATGAAGAGAGACGACAGGGCAAAGGCGAAAAGCTCCGCCGCTGCCATGATCATCATGATCATCACGCTTTCACGCATGGCCGAGCCGAAGATCTGCGACACAGGCTTGAAACGGAACAGCCGGTAGGCGACCACCACGACAATCAGCGTGAGGAAGGCCCCTGCGCCAGCCGCCTCGGAAGGCGTTGCAACGCCGCCATAGAGCACATAGAGCGTCCCGGCGATGATCAGCAGGAACGGCAGAATGCGCGGCAGTTGCTCCAGTTTCTGCTTCAGAGTGAAGGTAATGCCCCGGCCGCTTAGGTCATAGCCCTTCCGGCGGCAATCGATCAGTGCCCAGATCATGAACATGACCGTCAGCATGATGCCCGGGATTACTCCGGCCATGAACAGGCGGCCAATGGAGGTTTCCGTGGCGATTCCATAGACGATAAGCGTCACGGAGGGCGGGATCAGGATGCCGAGCGTGCCGCCAGCCGCAATGGAGCCTGCCGCCACGGAATTCGGGTAACCCCGGTTCTGCATCTCCGGAATGCCCATCTTGCCGATGGCCGCACAGGTGGCAGGCGATGAGCCGGTCATGCCGGAGAAGATGGCGCAGGCGCCAATGTTGGACAGAACCAGCCCGCCCGGCACCCGGTTGAGCCAGCGGTCCAGCGCTGTATAGAGATCCGAGCCTGCCGGTGAGGAGGCCACGGCCGCGCCCATCAGCACGAACATGGGGATCGACACATAGGCCAGGTTCGCAATGCCTGCGAACATCGTGTCGCCAAGCACATAGATGATGCCGGGACCAATCTGCAGGAACAAGGCCGCGACGGCGGCAAGGCCAAGGGCGAAGGCAATCGGCATGCCCGTGCCCAGAAGCACGAAGAGCGCACCAATAAGAAGAAGACCTGAAGCCATGGGGTTCATCAACGGCCCTCCCCGGCAAGCGCCGTGTGACTTGTGTCCGTGGGAGCCGCACCGGTCAGGAGCAACAGGATTTGCGCCACATATTGCAGGCAAAGCATGGCAAAGCTGAGCGGCAACGCCGACAGGGGAATCCAGAGCGGCGGCGCCCACATGCTGGAGTGCTTCCAGTTGCCGGCCCAGGCTTCGTGAAACTGGATCCAGACAGCCCAGAGCATGATGGCGCAGAAGGTGAGCCCCAACAGGCTGCCAAGGACCTTGAGACCGTGGCGGGTGCGTGGCCCAACCATCATTTCCACCACGTCAACGCCCACATGCCCCCCTTCATCAGCACATAGGGCGCGCCAAGAAACATGGCCGCAGTTGCAGCGAAAACCACGAAGTCCGTCTGCCAGATCGTTGGATATGTAAAGACGTAGCGCATCAGGATCATCTGACAGACGACAAGCATCGCCGCGATGATGAGCAGTGTGGCAATCATCGCTAAAGCCCGCGAAAGATGCCCGACAGCCCGGATATAGGCCCCGATCATTTCAAACCTCTCAGCTTGACGTCCACATGCGGCCCGGCCCTGTCCGTCCGGCAGGTCCGGGCCGTGTGAGAGCCGGTCTCACTCGACCGCAAGGGCCTTTTCGATCAGGGCGCCGCCATTCGGCACCTTGGCTGCAAAGTTCTTGTAGGCAGACTCCTTCGCCACCGCGAGCCAGGCGTCGTAGTCGGCCTTGGACATTTCGACGACCTCGACCCCGGCCTTCTTGTAGGTGTCGATCATCAGCTGATCGCCCTTGCGCACCTCGGCATCGAAATAGGCTTCGGCCTTCTTGCCAGCCTCCAGAACGGCAGCCTGCTGCTCGGGCGTCAGGCGGTCAAACACCTGCTTGGAGAAGAGCACCGGCTCATACATGAACCACAGCGCGTTCTCGCCAGGCGCCGTCAGGCACTTGGCCTGCTCGAACAGGCGGTAGGAAACAAAGCTGGCCGAGGAGGTATTGGCGGCATCCAGCACGCCGGTCTGCATGCCGGTGTAGATTTCGGACGATGGCATGGAAGCAATCGAAGCACCGGCGGCCGCCAGCATTTCCTCAAACGCCGGCCCTGCGGCGCGGATCACCTGCCCCTTCATCGTCTCGGGCGAAGTGATGCAGCCCTTCTTGGAGGCAAAGGCGCCCGACAGCCAGGCGTCGGCAATGACAATGGCGCCGTTGTCTTCAATGATCTTCTTGATGTCCTTCATAAATTCAGACTGGTTGAGCCGGTTGGCGCGGTCAAAGTTGCCGACAAGCCCCGGCATCAGCGTTGCGGAAAACTCCGGGTGGCGGCCGGAGGCATAGTCGAGCGGAAAGGACGTCATCTCCAGCAGGCCACGGGTCAGCGCGTTCCACTGCTCGTTCGGCTTGAACAGCGAAGAGCCGGGAAAGACCTGCACGGTCAGCCCAACATTTGCCGCCTCGACTTCACGCGCAATGACCTGAACCATCTCGTCGCGGATATCGCCCTTGCCGCCGGGAAACTGATGCGAGGCCTTGAGCACAGTCTGAGCGCTGGCGGACCCTGCCGCCGCTGCCATGCCTGCAAGCAACACACCCGTCTTCAACATGCGAGCCAGTTTCTTCATCGTTCTTCCTCCCAGAAATCCGGCCTCCCTGCCGGATGAGGATGGATGATGCGATGGCCTTGCACGCGATGTCAACAATCTTGTATACAAGATAAATTCACGCAGTACGCAAGGGTTCAGCGATGTCCGAGAATACGTTCCAGAAACTTCGGGACGAGATCGAGAACGGGATTGTCACAGGCGAATTCGAGCCGGGGCAGCGTCTGGACGAGACCCAGCTTGCTACCCGCTACGGCGTATCGCGCACCCCGATCCGCGAAGCCCTGATGCAGTTGAGTGCCATCGGCCTTGTCGAGATACGCCCCCGCCGCGGCGCCGTGATCGTCGATCCGGGACCGCAGTATGTGCTGGAAATGTTTGACGTGATGGCAGAGCTGGAAGGCATGGCAGGGGCTCTTGCCGCCCGCCGCCACACCACCGAGGACAGAACCGCGCTGGAAGCCGCACACGCGGCTTGCGAGGCAGCTGCCGCACGCGATGACACTGACGCCTATTATTACGAGAATGAGCAGTTCCACCACGCGATCTATGCCGCGAGCCAGAGCGCCTTCCTTAAGGAGCAGTGCCTCGCCCTGCACCGTCGCCTCAGGCCTTACCGCCGCCTGCAGCTCAGAGTGCGCAACCGGATGAAGGTCTCCTTGCAGGAACATGCCGGCATCGTCTCGGCAATCCTCGACGGCAATGAGGATAGCGCCCGCCGCCTGCTGCGCGACCATATTGCCGTGCAGGGTGACCGGTTTTCGGATCTTGTGGCCAACATGGAACGTCTGCGCAGCCGCACCCAGGGACAGGGCTAAATCAGGTCAGCGGCTGCCTACCAGAACGCTTCGAAATTGTTCCGCCGGAAATACTCGACCAGCGCGTCGATGAAGAGCCGGGTGCGAGCGGGCATGTGCGCGCGGGAGGGGAAGGCAAGGTTCATGCTGAGGCGCGGCAGCTGCCAGCCCTCCAGCACCTTGACGAGACGGCCCGACTGAAGATCGTCATGCAGCACATAAGATGGCTGCACGACGATGCCCAGCCCGTCCCTTGCAGCCTGGCGCAGCAGCAGCCCGTCATTGCACACCATGGTTCCGCTGACCGGGATCCGCATGCTTTCGTTGCCGCGGGTGAAGGTCAGGTTCTCCCAGTCATCGGCAAGACTGTAGAGCAGCAGGTCATGGTCGGCCAGATCATGCGGATGGACAGGCTCGCCCCGTGCAGCAATGTACTCCGGCGAGGCAGCGAGCGTGCGCTGGGTCTCCGCCAGCTTGCGGATGGTGATCGAGCTGTCCGCCTCACCCCGCCGGGTGCGGATGGCAAGATCAAGACCGTTCTCGATCATGTCGTAATAGCGGTTGGAAGCCTGCAGCTCGATGTTGACCAGAGGATAGCGGGCTCGGAACTCGCGGATCACCGGCATCAGATGCAGTTTGGAAAAGGCAAGCGAGGCGCCGACGCGGATGGTGCCGCGCGGTTCTGCTGAAACCGCACTGACGCTGGTTTCAGCCTCGTTGAGGCTGGAGAGGATTTCCCGGGCGCTCGCGGCGAAACGCTCCCCTCCCCGGTCAGGAACAGCTGGCGCGTGGTCCGCTGCACCAGCCTTACGCCCAGCCGGTTTTCCAGGCTGGTCAGATGCCGGCTGACGCCGGAGACAGACAGGCCAAGCGCATCGGCGGCCCGCGTCAGGCTGCCTGCATCGGCGATCTGGGTGAATACCTCAAGCTCTGCCAACCGGTCCATTCTTGCCCCTCCTGCAAGATTGTTACGGTATTATTACCGTATAAACACATATCTTGCAATTGTTCTGTCATATGCCCGGCTGACGCCTTCATTTTTGCGCTGCAGGCAAGAAACATTCCCAGATTACGGGATTTATCACCTAATCACCCAATGCAACTCTGATGCCATGTGAACAAGGCTGCCGTTCAAGGAAGCAGCCTGCACCAATCCAGAGGGAGCGCCCGCAATGGACGCGAGCACAAGGGGCACCACAGCGGTGCGGCATATCGTGATGTGGAATGTGGCCGGAGAGACGCCGGAAGAACGGGATAAGACCAAGGCAAGGATCAAGACGGCCTTTGAAAGCCTGCGCGGGCAGATCCCTGGCATGAGCTTTCTGGAGATCGGCATCGATGTGAGCCGGATCGACTACGCCTGCGACGTGGTGCTGTTCAGCGAGTTCGAGAGCGCCGAAGCGCTCAAGGCTTATGCAGTTCATCCGGCACATCTGCGCATTCGTGATGCACTGGAGGGCCTGCGGATTGCCCGCTATCAGGTGGATTATCCCGTGGCTGGGGAGACATTCCGATGATGGCAGGCTTTACTTACACGGCCCATCCGGCGCGGGTCATTTTCGCAGATACCGCTCTTGACCAGCTGGAAGCGGAGACCGAGCGGCTGGGGGCAAGGCGCGTTCTGGTCATCACCACACCGCGCCAGACCGGACTGATGGACACCATCACGGCAGCGCTGGGGGACAGGGTCTGCGGCACCTTTGCAGGCGCTGCGATGCATACGCCCGTCGATATCAGCGATCTGGCTGCCGACACGGCCCGCTCCCGCAAAGCCGATCTGGTAGTGGCTGCCGGAGGCGGTTCGGCCATCGGCCTGTCCAAGGCGGTGGCGCTGCGCACCGGCCTGCCGCAGCTCGTCATTCCCACCACCTACTCCGGCTCCGAGATGACGCCCATCCTGGGTGAAACCCGCAACGGCCAGAAGCAGACACAGGTATCGGCCAAGGTGCTGCCGCAGACCGTGCTCTATGACGTCAGCCTCAGCCTCGCCCTGCCGGTGACCGTCAGCATGACCAGCGGCATGAATGCCATCGCCCATGCGGTGGAAGCGCTTTATGCCCGCGACCGCAATCCGGTCATCGGCCTGCTTGCCCTTGAGGCCATCGGCGCCATGGCCGCAGCCCTGCCCGCCATCCACCGCACCCACGATGATGGCGAAGCACGGCGCAAGGCCCTTTACGGCGCTTGGCTCTGCGGCCTTTGCCTTGGCTCCGTCGGCATGGCGCTGCACCACAAGCTGTGCCACACGCTGGGCGGCAGTTTCGCCCTGCCCCATGCCGAGACGCATACGGTGATGCTGCCGCATGCGCTGGCCTATAATGCCCCGGCCATTCCGGAGGTGATGGATCAGCTGGCCGGGGTTCTGGGCAGCGATCCGGCCCGCCGCCTGCAGGACCTTGCCCGCGCCACAGGAGCTCCGGTCAGCCTGGCTGAGATCGGCATGCCGGAAAGCGGCCTTGAGCGGGCAGCGGACATCGCACTGGCCAACCCTTACTGGAATCCGCGGCCGCTCGAGCGGCAGGCCATTCTGGCCCTGCTCCGGCGTGCCTATGACGGGTCCCTGCCCCAGATGGACCGCTGACAGCGAAGGAGACCGCAATGATCGACTATTTCACAGAAGACCGGTCGGCCGAGCAGGTGAACGGCCGCATTGGACCTGCCACCAGCCCGCGCCTCGCCCGTGTCATGACGTCTCTCGTCAACCACCTGCATGCCTTCATCAAGGATGTGGAATTGACCGAAGAGGAATGGGCCACAGCCATCAGCTTCCTCACCCGCAGCGGCCAGATCTGTTCGGACACGCGGCAGGAGTTCATCCTGCTGTCTGATATTCTGGGCGTGTCAATGCTGGTGGATGCCATCAACCACCGCCAGCCGGAGGGCGCGACGGAGACAACCGTCTTTGGCCCCTTCCACGTGGAAGGCGCGCCGGAGCGGCAGATGGGCGACAGCATCAGTCTCGACGGCAAGGGCGAAACCTGCCTCTTCGAGGGCCGGGTTCTGGACCTGGATGGCAATCCCGTCGAAGGCGCGCTGATCGATGTGTGGTCGGACAATGAAGACGGCTTCTACGATGTGCAGCAACCCGGCGTGCAGCCCCCTTCAACAACCGCGGCATCTTCCGCACGGGCGCAGACGGGCGCTATGCGTTCCGGGGCATACGTCCGGTCTCTTACCCGATCCCCCACGACGGTCCGGCCGGTCAGCTGCTCGAGGTTCTTGGCCGGCACCCCTGGCGGCCCGCCCATATGCACTTCATGGTCACGGCACCGGGTTACCGGCGGGTAATCACCCATCTTTTCGTTTCAGGTGATCCATATCTGGAAAGCGATGCCGTGTTCGGCGTCAAGGCCTCACTCATCACGCCCTTCGAGCGGGTGGACAGGGATGGCGAAACCTGGCGCGCGGCCTATGACTTCGTGCTGCAGGCGGAGTGAGACGCTGAAGAGCATCCCAGCCAAAAACTGAAGCCCCGGCGGTGACCGGGGCTTCGACTCGCACAGCAGGTGCCGGAAGGAGCAGCCCGCTCAAGGCCGCATCAGCACGGATTTTGATGGATAGTCCGAAGCCCAGGTGGACGGAAGCGGGGCAACGAAGACGTTCTCCGTCCGGGTGCGGGTGATCTTCCAGACCCCGTCCGGTTCCTTGCGGAAGGTGTTGTTGAGGCGCGAGGAGCGCAGGAGCGCCTTGCCATCAGAAAACAGCCAGGGCTGCATATGAACCCACTGCCCGTCTGCCGTTGTCCCGCCCTCATGCACGTGGATCTGCTCGGAGGTGAGATAGTGGCAGTTCAGGATCAGGGCCGGGTCCGTCTTGCCGCCCCAGAAGCCCTCGAAATGCTTGCGGATGGCAGCAGCCCCGACAGCCCGGCCGAACTGATTGTCGTAATATTCGCCAACGCCTTCCCACACTGCATCTTCCGTGTAGAGCGCCATGATCAGGTCGATGCGCTCCACGTCGCTAGTGACTCCGAATTCCGGCATGGGCGTGTCGCACAGGAACATGTAACGGGCCTGAATGCGACGGATATCGGCTTCGGCTTCCAGCATCTCGATCCGCCGCACCAGTGCATCCAGCCGTGTGGTCTCAGTCATGACTTCCCCTCTTTTCATTGCAGATGAACAGGCGGGAGAACACTCGGATAGCCCCGCACGCGCCTGCCCGCTGCCGCAAGGCTTGCGCCGTACGCCCTCAGGGTCAAGCGGTAATATTCACGTAATATGCCGAGAAACATGAGTTTCCAGCGTAGGATTACTCATCACCGTGTGCAAAACACCTTCAAAACCAAGAACCCTTGCAAAGACTGCAAGGGCAAGCGGTGCAGCAGACATCACCGGCGCAAAACAGACTTTCAGAATACGCAACAATTCACGTGATTTTACATGTTACGCTTTGGCTGTCTGTATTTCGTAGAAATTGCGCAGGGTGCCCACTCCGCGCCTGAAGAGAACGGCACAGCCAATGGGGCTGGCGCCGCATTTCTCGTTTATCTAGTTGATTTCAAATAATTTTTTTGATCTTGATCAACGATTTTACGTTGACGGCTTTTCGATTTGCGGTAATTTTACCGTATCCAGAGGGAACGGAGCCGCAAGCGCTCCGCATAGAAAAATGACAAATGAATCTTTAGCCCTGACCGGCGGCTCGCCGGTCTTTACGGCCACGCTTGCGCTTGGCCAGACGGGTCCGCGTGTTGCAGTCAAGGACTGCATCGACATCGCGGGCACCGTGACGCGCTGCGGCTCGGCGGCCTTCGATGCGGCCCCGGCGGCAACGGCCCACGCCGATGTGGTGGAGGCTCTCCTCAAGGCCGGGTGCCGCATCATCGCCAAAACCAACATGCACGAGCTTGCCTATGGCATGACGGGCGTGAATGCCCGCTTCGGCACGCCGGTCAATCCGCGCTGGCCGGACATCATTCCCGGCGGCTCTTCCTCCGGCTCTGCCGCCGCCGTGGCTGGAGGGCTTGTCGACTTTGCCATTGGCACGGACACTGGCGGCTCCATCCGTCAGCCCGCGATTTGCTGCGGCGTCATCGGCTTCAAGCCCACCTTCGGACGGATCAGCCGCAAGGGCGCAAGCCCGGCGCAAAGCTCGCTCGATTGCATCGGCCCCTTTGCCAGAAGCATGGACCGGATCGAGCAGGCGATGGCAGCACTTGATGGCAGCTTCATGCCAGCGCGCCTGACTGCAGCGCCAAAACTTGCCATCACCGGCATGGATGCCGAGCCCGGGATTCTGGCCGCTCTTGCGCCTGTGGTCACACCGCAGGCAGGCGCCCTTACCGCCATAAACCTGCCGTCCCTGGAAGCTGCCTTCAAGGCCGGTATGACGGTGATCGGCCGTGAAACGGCGGCTGCCTTCGGTCACCTGGTCACAGGTGGCGCGCCGTTGGGGCCGGATGTGAAGGCGCGCATCGCAGCGGCCATGTCCATTACGGACGAGGATCTGGCCGCCGCCGAAGATGTTCGCGCCCGGTTCACTGCCGAAGTGGATGCCGTCCTTGCCACCCATGACGCGATCCTGACCCCGGCCCTGCCGGTTGTGCCCCCGCGCCTTTCGCAAGCGGATGATCCGCAGCGGGTTCTCCCCTCACACGCTATCTGCGGCCGTTCAACCTTTCGGGCCATCCCGCACTGGTTCTGCCGCTTCTCACACCGGACGGCCTGCCCGCCGGACTTCAGATCATTGGCCGCAAGCAGGGAGATGAGCAGGTCTGCGCCATCGCCCGCTGGCTTTGCGAGACCTTCAAAGACTTCCAGGTGGAGGAATGACCATGGATGCCCTTTCCCAGTCCCCTGCGGACGTGACACTCGAAAGCCTGAAGGCGGAGATCCGTTCCCGCAGGCAGGAATTTCACAAGCTGCGCCATATCCCGATCGACATCGTGCGCCAGTTTCAGACCATCGGTATCTACCGGGCCTTCGTGCCGCAGCGCTTTGGCGGTGACGCCCTGTCTCCAGCGGCCTTCTGCCGCCTGATTGAGGAAATCGCCAGCGCCGATGCATCGGCCGGCTGGGTGGCAAGCTTCGGCGTCTCGGCCACTTATCTGGCGGCCCTGCCGAAGGAAACCTATGCCTCCATCTACAGCAAGGATCCCAACACGGTTTTTGCAGGCGGCTTGTTCCCGCCTCAGGCCGCCAAACGCGTGCCTGGCGGGCTGGAAGTCACTGGCCGCTGGCCCTGGGGATCCGGCGTCATGGGCGCCTCTCTGGTCGGTGCCGGCATAAAGATTGAGGGCGAGGACAGCCCGCTGCCCCGCACCGCCGTCATGCCACGCAGCGCCATAACGGTGGACGAAACCTGGGACACCGTCGGCCTGCGTGCCACCGGCAGTCACGACATTGTCGCGAACAAGGTCGTGGTGCCGGAAGAGTGGACCTTCATCCGGGGCGGCAAGCCGGAAATGGATGACCCGATCTTCCACTATCCGGCTATGGCGCTCGCAGCACAGGTGCTGTCCGTCGTCGCCCTTGGCACCGCGCGTGCCGCTCTCGACTGGCTGAGCGAGGACGCCACCAAACGTGCCTCCATCACCGGGGCGCCGAGCCCTGCCGCGCGTGGCTATATCCAGACCGGCTTTGCCCGCGCTGAGGGACTTCTGTCCGGCGCCAGGGCCGGCTTCTACGACGCCATCGAGGAAGGCTGGCAGCAGATGCTCGAAAAGGGCGAGGTTGACCGCGCCACGCACATCCGCCTGCGCCACGCTGCCTCCAAGGCCGCTGAAGACGGCGCCGAGGCTGCACGCCTTGCCTTTGTCATGGGCGGCTCGGACGCGATGATGAGCGGGCATCCGCTCGGCCGCTGCATGATCGATGCAGCCTGCGTCGCCCAGCACGCCTTCATCGGCGCAGGCAGCTGGCAGGCGGCTGGCGCCGCCCTGCTCGGCCAGCCCGTGCCCCCGGCTATCCGTGAGAAATTCATTCTCATTTCCATTGAAAGGATAAACAAATGGCTGAAGCCAAACAGATCCGCACCCTTCTCTGCATCGCCGTGCATCAGAACTTCTTCGATCTGCCCTTCGACAAGATCGGCGGCGTCTGGACGGGCTTTGCCACGTTCATGTCGAGCGTTGCCAAGATGGACGGGGTGACCGTTCTGGGCACCATCGATGATGACGAGACCATGGTCGGCACCTCGCCCACGGGCTTCCCCTGGACCTGCTACATGCTCTGCGACTTCCCGGACAGGGATGCCGTCGTCGCCGCTTGCAACCTGTTCCGCACCATCCAGGTCGGCGACGAGAACCACCGCCTGTGGCGCTACATGCGCATCGAGGCGCGCATGGGCCGTGCGCTGCAGATCCCGGATCTGTGAGACCCCGCTGACAAGGCAGACAACAAGGTCACCGAAACAAACCAGAGGAAAGAGCTCAGATGACTATCGCCGCAACAAAACCGCAACCCGGTGAGCTGGTCGAATTCGACCGGGTCAAGACACCGATGTACGAGGACGAGGCGCTTTTCGAGGAAGAGCTGGAGCGCATCTTCGGCCAGACGTGGGTGTGGGTCGCCCACACTTCCGAAATCCCTGACAAGGGCTCCTTTGTCCGCTCCTGGGTTGGCCGCCAGCCGGTCATCGTGGTGCGGGACCGCAAGAACGAGATCCACGTGATGGTCAACCGCTGCCGCCACCGGGCTGCAACGGTCTGCGAGGTGAAGAAGGGCAAGACCTCGTCCTTCCAGTGCCCCTATCACGGCTGGGGCTACGGCCTCGACGGCTCCCTGCGCGGCCTGCCCTATCCGGAGCAGTATGGCGAGGACTTCGACAAGGACGCTCACGGCCTGAAGAAGCTGCGGGTGGAAAGCTATCAGGGCATGATCTTCGCCACCTTCAACGAGGACATCGAGCCGCTGGAAAGCTTCCTTGCCGGTGCGAAGAAGTGGATCGACCTGTTCATGAAGCAGGGCGGCGGCTTCCCCATCAAGGTGCTGGGCGAACATCAGTTCACCTTCCCCGGCAATTGGAAGATCCAGCTGGAGAACACCACCGACGCCTACCACTTCCCCGTGGTGCACAAGTCCTTCCTGCAGTCACTGGACAAGGAAGCGGAAGCCACCTTCACCTTCCTTGAGGGCGAAGGCTTCGTGGAAGATCTCGGCAACGGCCATTCGGTGATGGTGATGATGCCGGAACTCGTCGACCTCGACGACAATCTCGACGCGGCCATTCCGCAGCGCTTTGAAGCGCTGGCACAGGAGTTGCGGGACGAAGGCTATCCGGAAGATCAGGTGCGCAAGATCGTGCGTGCGGTGGGCGGTGCGGGCTTCAACCTGAACCTCTTCCCGAATGTCTCCTTCTCCCTGTCGTTCTTCCGTGTACTGCGCCCGATCAACGTGCGCGAGACCGGCATCCGGCACATCGCGCTCGGCATGGACGGTGGCCCGGTGGCGGCCAACCGCATGCGCCTGCGTCTGCACGAGCATTTCCAGGGGCCGCTCGGCTTCGGCTCGCCCGATGATGCGGAGGTGTGGGAACGCGTCCAGCGCGGCACGCTGGGCGGTGAGGATCTGCCGATCCTCGTCAATCGCGGCATTGTCGATGAAGTGCCCGGTGAGCATGGTCCGCGTGGCCACGTAAGCGCGGAAACCGGAATGCGCGCCGCCTACAAGATGTGGAAGAGGATGATGGACCAATGAACTCGATGAGCACCATCACATCCGCAGTGACACTGCAGGAGATCGCCGAATTCGTCTGGACCGAGGCCGAGCTGCTGGACCGCAAGGACTATGATGCCTGGCTCGCCTTGTGGGCTGGCGATGGCCATTACATCATGCCGATCAATCCGGATGGCAATTACGAGGACGAGCTGAACCTGTGCTACGACGACGCCAAGATGCGCAAGATGCGGATCGAGCGTTTCCAGGCTGGTTTCTCCATCTCCTCCGCGCCCCCGGCACAGACCATCCGCACCGTCTCGCGCTTCGTCATCGAGGCGCAGGACGGGGAGACGGTGACGCTGCGCTGTGCACAGCATCTGATCGAGGACAAGTTCGGCCGCCAGCGCTTCTTTGGCGCGAACCTGCGCTATGTGCTGCTGCGCACCGAAAACGGCCTGCGCATCCGCGACAAGGTGGCAACGCTGCTCAACTCTGACGGGGAGCTGACTGCGCTCAGCTATCTGTTCTGATGGCAGCGCCGCTCCCTGAAAAGATCCAGACAGCCGTCGTGACGGGCGGGGCCACCGGTTTCGGTGCCCTTGCCGTCCGGGCCCTGCACAAGGCTGGTTTCCGCGTCGTCATCACCGACGTGGATCCCGGCCCTGCCGAAGCGCTGGCGCAGGAGCTTGACCTTGCCGGGGAGACGGCGGTCATCGGCACGCTGGACGTGACGAAGCCGGCCGACTTCCAGACCATCCTCGACCGCAGTGTCGAGCGCTGGGGCTCAGTCGAGGTGCTGGTCAACAATGCTGCCCGCACCGCCGTTCAGCCCGTTCTGGAGATCGATCCAGCCGACTTCAACGCCATCATGGCGGTGAATGCGGGCGGCACCTTCACCGGCTGCCAGATCTTCGGCCGCCATTTCCGCGACCGCGGCTATGGCCGGATCATCAACATGGCTTCGCTCGCGGGCCAGAACGGCGGCACCGCCACCGGCGCGCATTATGCTGCCTCCAAGGGCGCGATCCTGACGCTGACGAAGATCTTCGCACGTGATCTCGCCCCTTCGGCGTCACCTGCAATGCCATCGCGCCGGGCCCCATGGACACGCCGATGGTGCGCTCGGTGATCACCCCGGAGAAGATGGCCGGTGCGCTGGCCAATATCCCGGTTGGGAAACTGGGAGATCCGGATTTCGTGGCCGGGCTCGTGGCACTTCTGGCCGGCCCTGATGCAGCATTCGTCACCGGCGCCTGCTGGGACGTCAACGGCGGGATCTATATGCGATGAACGCGATCAGTCCGAACCAGACGCTTGAACTGACCGTCACCGAACGGATCGAGGAGCCGGGCAACATCGTCCGCCTGCGGCTGGCAAGCCCGGCCGGGGAGCCCCTGCCCCCGTTCACGGCTGGAGCCCATCTCGACATCCACCTTCAGGACGGCACCCTCGACCTGTGGCGGCAGTACTCGCTCTGCTCGGACCCTGCCACGAATACGGCCTACGAGATTGGCGTGCTGAAGGACCCGAAAAGCCGTGGCGGCTCGGAAGCGGTCCACCGGCTGGCGGCACCCGGCGCACGCTTCAGGATCGAGGGACCGCGCAACCACTTTCCGCTGGAGGAAAGCGCCACCTGCACGGTGCTGTTCGGTGGCGGCATCGGCATCACACCGATGCTGGCCATGGCCCAGCGCCTGCATGCCATCGGCCGGGATTTCACCCTGCACTATTGCACCCGTTCGGCCGGCATCACGGCGTTCCGCAGCATGATTGCGGCAAGCCCCTGGGCGGACCGGGTTGTCTTCCATCATGATGACGAAGACGAGGCCCAGCGCCTGCATTTGCCGCGTGATCTGCCGCAGCCGGATGCTGGCACGCACCTTTATGTCTGCGGCCCGCAGGGCTTCATGGACTGGGTGATTTCCAGTGCCGAGGCGATGGGCCATGCCCCTTCACACGTGCACCGCGAGTATTTCTCCGCAGATGTGGACACCACAGGCGAGAGTTTCGAGGTGGAAGCGCGCCTGTCCGGCGTCACCGTGACGGTTGGCCCCGAGGACACAATTGCCAAGGCGCTTGCCCGCGCGGGTGTGAAGATCGAGGTGAAGTGCGAGGAAGGTGTCTGCGGCACCTGTGTGACGGATGTGCTGGAGGGCACACCCGATCACCGCGACCAGTTCCTGACCGACGGCGAGAAGGAAGAGGGCTCGATGATCTGCGCTTGCTGCTCACGCGCCTCCCCCGCCTCGTACTCGACATCTGAGGAGGAAAGTCATGACCGAGACCCCAATTTCCCCGGAAATCTCGGCCTTCCGCGAAGGCATGAGCCGCCTGGGAGCCGCCGTCAATCTGGTGACGACCGATGGCCCGGCCGGGCGCCACGGCATGATCGTCTCGGCCGTCTGTTCGGTGACGGACAGCCCGCCCATGCTGCTGGCCTGCATCAACCAGAACGCCTATGCCCATGACGCCTTTCTGGCCAATGGCACGCTCTGCGTAAATGTGCTGCGGCCCGGGCACCGGGATCTGTCACGGGCCTTCACCAAATGGACGGGCGAAGACCGTTTCTCGCAGGCAGGCTGGGACACACTGGAGACGGGCGCCCCCGTTCTTCAGGGTGCAGCCGTGGCTTTCGATTGCCGCATCATCGACCGTCAGCAGAAGGGCACCCATTCCGTCCTCTTCTGTGAGGTGGCCGCAACCCGGCTGTGGTCAGGCACGCCGGAAGGGCTGATCTGGTTCAGCCGTGCCTTCCACCAGCTTGAAGCGGCAGCGAGGTAAGCGATGGCAGAACAGGCGGCGCGCTCAGATCTCTCCCAGACGGTCGAAGACCTTCTCCAGAAGGCCATTGAGCGCGGCCTGCTCGTCGCTGGAAATATTGATGAAGGAAGCCGCGAGGATCTTGTCCGCTTCGATGAGGGCGCGGCGGCGCATCTCGTCGCCCTTGGGTGTCAGAGTTACTTCGGTGACGCGGCCATCCGTCGGACGGACACGGGTGGTAACCAGACCATCGGCCAGCATGCGCTGCACGATCTTCGTGGCGGTGTTGAGCTTGAGCACGCTGTAGTCGGCAATCTCGGAGACACTGAGGTATCCATCTTCGTGCAGCGACATCAGCACGCGCCATCGCGGCATGTCGAGATCGATGGGCTTCAGCCGCCGTTCCAGCACCTGCACGTAACGCCCGTTCACTCGGGAAATCCAATAAAATGGCCAGTTCCGCTTCATCCGCTTCACAGCCTGCTCGCCCTCATTGAGGGCGGCCTCGGCGGCCTGAGAGACGTGAGCGGTGTCGGATGCAGTCATGGCCAGTCTTTCCAAGGTTTCGAGGGGCGCAAAGCCTCCGAACAGCGGCGGTCGTAGTGAGCCGATTGCCGGTTGCAGCCACAACAATATACCAGAGGGGAATTAGATGAAAATGAACGTGATCACAAATTTTGCACTTGCCGGCGCAACGGCACTTGGCCTGATGAGCGGCGCGGCCTCTGCACAGACCGTGCTGACGCTGAACAGCTGGCTGCCGCCCAGCCACCCGCAGGTCACCCAGCTCATGCAGCCGATGGCAGAGGATATCGAGCGCGTCACCGAAGGACGCGTCAAGGTACAGATCCTGCCCGCTCCCCTGGCGCCTCCCCCGCAGCCTTCGATCTTGCCAAGAATGGCGTGGCCGATATCACCTACAGCGTCAACGGCTACACACCGGGCCGCTTCAAGACCGCCGTTCTGGGCGAGATGCCATTTCTGGGGGACAGCGCGGAAGCCGTCTCCATCGGCTACTGGCGCACCTATGAGAAGATGCTGAAGGACGCCAATGAATATGAAGGCGTCAAAGTTCTTGCTTTGTTCACGCATGGTCCGGGCGCCATCTTCATGAAGGGCGGTGAGCTCACTTCGCCGGAAGCCATTGCTGGCAAGAAGGTGCGCGTCGGCAGCACCCTGGCCCATGACCTTGCCACGGGCCTTGGCGCCGTGCCTGTCGAAGGCCCCTCCTCCAAGGCCTATGAACTGCTGTCGCAGGGCATTGCCGACGGCATTCTCTTCCCCTTCGAATCCGTCAACTTCTTCAACCTGATCCCGCTTCTGGATCAGGGCCTGGAGTTCCCTGGCGGCCTCTACAACACCACCATGTTCATCGTCATGAACCAGGCAAAGTTCGACAGTCTGGACCCGAAGGACCGTGAAGCCATCGAGACCGTCATCGGCGAGCCGCTGGTCCGCCGTGCCGGCAAGATGTGGGATACGGTCGATGCAGCCGGCCGCAGCGCCATGGAAGGCAAGATCACCCTGCACAAGGCAACGGCGGAAGAGGTCGAGGCCCTCAAGGTGAAGTTCCAGCCGGTGATCGACAAGCGCATTGCGGAAGTCTCCACCAGCGGCGTCGATGGTGCTGCTGCCTATGAGATGCTGAAGGCCGAAATCGCGAAGGCTGCTTCTGAATGAGCACCTGCGTCCAGAAGACGCCCATCATCGGGGAAAGGCCTGCGCGCAGCGCGGGCCTGACCTGGTTCCGGATGGGCCTTGCAGTGATCTGTGCCGTCATGCTGACCGCCATGATGCTGCTCACCGTGGCCGATGTGGTCGGCCGCTACTTTCTCGCGTCCCCTGTTCAGGGCGCCACCGAACTGACCGAAATGCTGCTTGCAGCTGTGATCTTCATCGGCCTTCCAGCCGCAACGCTGGATGACGACCACGTGACCGTGGACATGCTGACCGCCCGTCTGCCCTGGGCGGTCGAGAAACTGCGCAGACCCGTTGTCGCGCTCGCCTCCGCTGCCATTCTGTGCGTCATCGGCTGGCGTCTTTGGGCTGCCGCAGCACAGGTCGGCTCCTATGGCGGCACTACCATCAGCCTGCAGATCCCGCTCGCCCCGCTTGGCTATCTCGTTTCGATCTTCACCGGGCTTGCCGCCCTCATTCTTGTCGCGAAAGCCGTTGCCTGCGTTATTCCGGAGCAGGCCGGGAGGTCCGAATGAACCACTGGGAAATCGGTATCCTCATTCTCTTCGCTCTTCTGGCCGCCGGTATCCCGATCAGCTTTGCGCTGGCCGCTGTCGGCACCGCCGGGACGGTCGCCATCATCGGTCTCAATCCGGCCCTTTCCCTCCTGGGGCAGACCTTCTTTGACAACAGCCGCAGCTACTCCCTCTCGATCCTTCCGCTCTTCCTGATGATGGGCAACTTCGTCGTTCAGTCGGGCATCGCGCAGGATCTCTACAACGCTGCCTATGCCTGGCTGCGGCACCGGCGCGGCGGACTGGCTGTGGCGACTGTCTTTGCCTGCGGCGGCTTTTCATCCGTCTGCGGCTCGTCCCTTGCCACTGCATCGACCATGGCAAAGATCGCCCTGCCCTCCATGCGCAAGTATGGCTATCCGGACGGGCTCTCCACCGCCTCCATTGCAGCGGGCGGCACTCTGGGCATTCTCATTCCGCCGTCGGTGATCCTCGTTTTCTACGGGATCATGACCCAGCAGGACATCGGCAAGCTGTTCCTGGCCGGCATCGTGCCGGGCATTATCGGCATCCTCGGCTATGCCCTTGCGGTGGTCATTTCTGTCCGTCTTGGCAAGCTGGATCT
Source organism: Pannonibacter phragmitetus (assembly GCF_050510895.1). GTDB lineage: Bacteria > Pseudomonadota > Alphaproteobacteria > Rhizobiales > Stappiaceae > Pannonibacter > Pannonibacter phragmitetus_B. The sequence goes on from NZ_JBNINT010000001.1 coordinate 2,041,148, forward strand.
GCCGGTGGAACCGAAACTGCCGCTGATGGACCGCATCAGATCACTGAAAGGCATCAGCGGTGCCATGCTGCTGTTCGTCTTCGTCATGGGCGGCATCTATCTGGGCGTCTTCACTCCGACAGAAAGTGCCGGTATGGGCGCGGCTGGCGCCTTCCTGCTCGTCATCATCCAGCGGCGGCTCAACCTGCGCCAGACGGTCCTGACGCTTTACGAAACGGCCAAGACCACAGCCGTGATGTTCTTCATCCTGTTTGGGGCCCTGACCTTCACAAACTATGTGAACCTTTCCGGCATGACGCAGGATATTCAGGCGATGCTCAACTCGGTGGGCAACCATCCGGTTCTGATCATCCTGATGATCACCGCCATCTACCTTCTGCTCGGCTGCGTGCTGGAGGGCCTGTCCATGATTACGCTCACCATTCCGGTGTTCTACCCGATTGTCGCGGCCGCCGGCTTCGACCTCATCTGGTTTGGCATCTATGTGGTGATCGTGACCGAGGTCAGCTACATCACTCCGCCTGTCGGCCTCAACGCCTTCGTGCTGCGGTCGGTGGTGCGTGACGTCAGCCTTGGCACCATCTTCCGGGGTCTTGGCGTCTTCGTCGCGGTGGATGTGGGCCGCATTGCCCTGATCCTCGCCTTCCCCGCCATCGTCCTGTTCGTGCCGCGCATGATGTGACAGGCCGGACGCGTGAAGAAAAGCCCCGCCGGATTGCTCCGGCGGGGCTTTTTCATGCGCGGGATCAGAGTTCCTTCTCGACCTTGGCAAAGGCCTTGCCGAGTGCGGCAACGAGGATCGAGATTTCCTCCTCGCCGATGACGAGCGGGGGCGAGAGGATGATGGTGGAGCCAGCCGGGCGGACAATCGCGCCTTCCTGACGCGCGTAGAAGGCCACCTTCTCGGCAATGCCGTTTGACGGATCCAGCGGCGCGCGGGTCTTCTTGTCACCGACGAGATCGATGCCGACCATCAGGCCCTTGCCACGCACTTCACCGATGATCGAGGAAACCCCTTCCAGCGGCTTCAGGCCTTCAAGCAGCACCTTGCCCATACGGGTGGCATTGCCGGGCAGGTCTTCCCGTTCCACGATGTCGAGCGCCGCCAGAGCTGCGGCACAGGCGAGCGGGTGGCCGGTGGAGGTGTAGCCGTGCATCAGGAAGCCGGCCGGCGTCACGTCCTTGTACCAGGCCGAAGCCACGCGGCGGTTCAGCACGGTTGCGCCCAGAGGCACATAACCGGCGGATATGCCCTTCGCGAGGCACATGATGTCCGGCTTCACGCCCCAGCCGCGCGTGCCGAACATGGAGCCCGACCGGCCAAAGCCTGTGACGACCTCGTCAGCGATCAGCAGCACGCCGTAGCGGTCGCAGATCTCGCGCACCTTCGGCCAGAAAGAGGCCGGCGGCACGATCACGCCGCCCGCACCCTGAACGGGCTCGGCAATGAAGGCGGCAACTGTCTGCGGTCCCTGATGGTAGATCTCGCGCTCCAGCAGGCGGGCGATGATTTCGGAAAGCTCTTCCGGGTCTTCCGTATAGGGATTGCGGTAGGTCCAGGGCGTGTCGATCTGCGTGCAGCCCGGCAGCAGCGGCTCGTAGGCACCTCTGTAATAGGGCGAACCGTTGACGGAGACGCCGCCGAAATGCACCCCGTGATAGCCATTCTTCATGGAGATGAACTTGTAGCGGCCCGGCTCCCCGGCGAGCTGCCAGTACTGGCGCGCGAGCTTCAGCGCGGTCTCCACCGCATCCGAGCCGTTGGCGCTGAAGAACACCTTGTCCATTTCTTCTTCGGCTGCCATGTCGCAGACCTTGGCCGAGAGTTCGATGGAGGGAGGTGTGGTGGTGCCGGCAAAGGACGAATAATAGGAAATGCGGTCCATCTGCGCGATGATAGCTTCCTTCACCTCACGGCGGTTGTGGCCAACGTTGACGTTCCACAGGCCGCCGAAACCGTCCACGTAGCGCTTGCCATCAATGTCGGTGACATAGCAGCCTTCGCCCGAGACGATGATTTGCGGCGGATTGGCCTGAGAGATCAGCGGATGGATCATCGGGTGGAACTGGTGCCGCGTGTTGTTCTCGCGGATAAAGTTGGATGTTTTGTCGAGCATCTTCTGCTCCTCCTTTGGATGGATTCCGTATTCTTGTTTGTTCGGATTCAGTGGCCGGGCGGACGGGCTCGATGGCAGACCGCCCGGCAGGACGGGATCACTCGAAGACTGCGCCGAGGTTCTTGTAGATATCCGGCTGACGGGTCTTCATGCGCCAGGCGAACAGGAACCCGGCAAGACCACAAAGGGCGATGAGGACCGGGAAGGACTGAACCAGTGCACTGTCACTGCCCGACAAAAGCTCCAGATTGCTGCTGACCAGCAGGATGGCGCCACCAAGCCCCACCACAGACAAGGCCGGCAAAATGAGCGTGACAAGGATGCTGTGCTCATGGCCGTGCTGGCGGCGGAAGTAGGCGATGATGGCCAGCGACACGAGGAACTGCACCATCAGGATGCCCAGCACAGCAAGGGCCGACATCCAGGAGAACACCACCGCATAGGCATCCGCGCCGCCGATGATGAAGGCGATGAGAATGCTTGCGGCAATCGCCGACTGAAGCCAGCCAGCGGCTGCCGGCGAGCCATGCGCGGCACTGACCTTGCCGAAGATCTTCGCAATCAGCCCCTCACGGCCGAGGGCGAAGAAGTAGCGGTTCAGCGTGTTGTGGAAGGACAGGACGCAGGCAAACAGCGACACGATAAGCAGGATCTCCATGGCCGTGACCGACCAAGGCCCCAGCACATCGGCAGCGGCATTGAAATAAAGCGTCTCAAGACCGGCCTCTGCCGTCTGCTGGATCATGGACGAGCCGTAGTGCTGTGCGATGGCCCAGGTGGAGAAGGCATAGAAGCCGGTGATCAGCAGCACCGCAGCATAGGTTGCACGCGGAATGGTGCGGTCCGGATCACGGGCCTCCTCGCCGAAAATGGCAGTCGATTCAAATCCAATGAAAGAACCGATCACGAAGACCAGTGCCACACCCAGCCCCGGAGAGAACACGACGGCCGGCGCGAAATTCTCAAGGCTGAGTCCTTCCGGGCCACCGCCGCGCAACAGGATGCCCACATCCAGCATCAGGAGGATGGCGATTTCCAGCACCATGGCGACGCCAAGGATCTTGCCGGAGAAGGAAATGTTGCGCTGACCGCAGAGATGGACCACCGCAAGGGCCGCCAGCGACCATGCCCACCAGGGCGCTTCCAGCCCGAGCCCCGCCATGGCGCCTGCCGTAAAGACGCCGAAGAGCGCGTAGACGGCGATCTGCACCGAACTGTAGGTCACCAGCGCCATGACGGCTCCAGCGACACCCATCGGCTTGCCAAGTCCTTGTGAGATATAGGTATAGAAGGCGCCTGCGCCGCCGACATGGCGGCTCATGGCCGTGAAACCGGCCGAGAAGATGATGTAAAGAAGGCCCGCCAGCACGAAGGCGCCGGGAACTCCGGCCCCGTTTCCGAAGGCGAAAGCCACCGGTGAAGCCCCTGCCACGGCCGTCAAAGGCGCAGCCGCCGCAACCACAAAGAAGACAATATGCGCCAACCCGACCGAGTTGCGGGCAAGCCGCACCTCTCCGCCGGCGCGAGTATTCGCGTCGATCGTCATGTTTTTTACCCCTGGAAGTTCATTTTTATTCTTCAAGTATGACTGCACGCCGGGCCAGTCCCATTGCACTATGCGTCAAACTTCCGATAATATGCGCCACATTCCCGTAAATCTGCGTAAGGGAAATTCCTGCATGGGAAGAGCGCCTAAAATAAAGTCAGTGCGTGCCTCTGTCTTAACGCCCTTGCTGAAGCACATTGCAGATCAGGGCAGCAATATTCAGGAGTTCATTGCCAAATATGGCATCACCCGGACGCAGCTTTCCGACCCCTATTCGGTGCTGCCGCTGGGCCGCTATGTGACCCTGTTCGAGGCGGCTGCGGTCCATTTGAAGGACCCGGATCTGGGGCTGAAACTGGCGCTGCGCGTGCAGCCCGCCGATATGGGGCCAATGGGCGTTCTGTTTTCGCTTTCCCCCAGCATTTCCGCCGGTTTTCAGCGCCTGGCGAGCCACGTCATGGCCCTGCAGAGCGGCACCCAATCCAACATGTTCGAGGTCAATGGAGATCTGGTCTGGACCTACCGGCTGCAAGATCCGGACATGTGGCCGCGGCGGCAGGATGCGGAGTATACGCTGGCCGCCTGCGCCCAGCTGGTGCGGTCCTGTTTCTCGCCGGAGTGGAAGCCTCTGGAAGTGCATTTCGAGCATGCGGAAGGCGCCAACCCGCAGCTTTTACAGCGGATTTTCCGTGCTCCCGTGCTTTACCGCCAGGCCAGCAACCGGATCATCATGAGCCGGGATGATGCCACACGGATTTACCGCAGCGAGGACCGGGAGCTTGTCACCATTCTGGAGCATCACCTTGCCGACCTTATTGGCGATGAGGGCGATGAAAGCCAGACAATGACGGACCGCATCCGCAACCGGATCAGCCTCTATCTTGGGCAGAAACCGGTGACGCTGACCGCGTTGGCAGCCGAACTCAACATGTCGGCGCGCAGTCTGCAGCGGCGCCTGGCAGAAGAAGGCACTTCACTGCGCGATCTGGTCAGGGAGCACCGCATCCAGCTGGCGGCCAATCAGCTGACCCAGAGGGATGCCCGCGTCACCCAGATCGCCCATAGTCTGGGCTATGCCGATGGCACCGTCTTCTGGCGCGCATACCGGGGCTGGAAAGGCGAACCGCCCAGCGCGGCCAAGGGGCAGCGCCGGGCGGCACAAGAGGTGAGCGGCGATGACGGGGATGAGTGGATTACCGGCGGCGCGTAAACTCTCCCCTCTCAATGTCACTTCATGCCCGCAAGCCCCAGCACCAGTTGCGGCCAGATGATGCAGGCAGCCAGCACCGCCATCTGCAACAGCACGAAAGGCACCGCCGCACGGTAGATGGTGCCGATGGCCGTGTCGGGGACCGTGTTCTTGAGATAGAACAGCGCCATGCCGACCGGCGGCGTGAGAAAGGATGTCTGAAGGCAGACTGCCATCAGGATCGCCACCCAGGCCGGATCATGGCCCATGGCGGTCAGCACCGGCATCACCAGCGGCGCAATGATGAGGATGATCTCCATCCAGTCGAGAAAGAAGCCCAGCAGGAACAGGATGAAGAGGATCAGCAGCAGCGTGCCTTCCGGCGGCAGCGGAATGGCATGAAGGGCATCGGCAATCACCTCGTCCCCGCCATAGCCGCGCAGCACCACCGAGAAGCAGGAGGCGCCGAAGATCAGCGCGAAGAGAAAGGCCGTGGTCAGGCCGCTTGCCTCGCAGACTTCAACGAACCCCTTCCAGCCCAACCGCCCGGACCTGATGGCCAGCAGCGTTGCCCCGGCTGCCCCGATGCCGGAGGCCTCCGTCGGAGAAGCGATGCCCAGAACGATGGAGCCAAGCACCGCAATGACCAGAAGCAGTGGCGCGGCCAGCGCGCCGGCAAGTTCGCCAAAGGTCACTGTTTCCGCGCCGCCCGCTTGTCCCTTGGGGGCTCTCTCGGGCCAGATCAGAGCCACGGTGACGATATAGACAACATAGGCACCGGCCAGCAGCAGGCCTGGCACGATGGCGCCCTTGAACAGGTCTCCCACCGGGATCTGCAGCTGATCGCCCATGACCACAAGCATGATCGACGGCGGAATGAGAATGCCGAGGCAACCGGTCGCTCCAATGGTGCCAAGGCTCAGCCGGTCATCATAGCCCGCCGCCCGCATCGCCGGCATGGCAATGGTGGCCAGCAGCACCACGGAGGCACCGATAATACCGGTCGAGGCTGCCAGCACGACGCCAATGAGCACCACCGACACCGCAAGCCCGCCCGGCACCTGGCGCAGCAACCCATGCATGGAGGTAAGCAGCTTCTCGGCAATGCCCGAGCGGTCGAGCATCAGCCCCATGAAGATGAACATGCTCATGGGAATGAGTGAATAGCTGGACAGCGTGTCGAAGGTCCGGTTGGCGACAAAGCCCAGCATGCGGATGGAGGCCATGTCCGCCTCAAAGGCAAAGGCATCCAGCATGCTGCCGAGCACGGCAAACAGGACACCAACCCCGCCCAGCACGAAAGCGACCGGATAACCGGAGAACATCACCACCATGAAGGTGGAGAACAGCAGGAAGACAAAGACCGCATCAACGCCCATCGGCGGACCTCCCGGGGCGGATCAGAACGGCAAGGGATTTCAGGAGCACGGAGAGCCCCTGCAGGAAGAGAAGGGCAAAGCCTGCGGCCATGACGCCCTTGATGATATAGCGGGCCGGAAGGCCGGAAGGCATGGGTGAGCCCTCCTTCAGGCGCCAGGAATATTCAAAGATCTTCCAGGAATTCAGGGTAAGGAACCCGGCAAAGGGCAGCAGCAGGAAGAGGACGCCAAGGACTTCGGCGAGCGCCCTGCCCCGCTCTCCCATGCGCCCGTGCAGCGCATCGACCCGCACATGCATGTTGCGCTGGTAGGCCCAGGCCAGGCAGCACATGACCACAACGGCATTCATGTGCCACTGCAGTTCCTCAAGCTCGATCATGCCGAGATTGAAGACATACCGCAGCAGCACATTGACCAGAATGGTGAGCATCAGCAGCGGCTGCACAAGCGCCCCCGCAAGCCCCACCGACCGGCTGAGCCGGTCCACCACTTCGACGAAATGCATGAGGACAGCCCCGTTGCAATGAAGGCGGACGGGCGGCAGACCGTCAGCAGTCTGCCGCCCGCGCAAACCCTCTTGTTACTGACGGGCAGCCCAGGCTTCGGTCGAGGCGCGGTAGGCAGACACGGATTCCCAGACGCGCTTGAAGTCCGCGTCCTTCTCGCTCTGCTCTTTCATCACCTCGTCGACTTTGGCCTTGATGGCCTCCAGCACCTCCGGCGGGAACTGGCGCACCTGCACGCCCTTTGCCTCAAACCCCTTCACGGCTTCCGCATTGGCGGTCTGGGTTGACATGACGGAGCGCAGGTTCGTCGCCTTGCAGGCTTCCTCGATGGCCGCCTTCTGGGCCTCGTCCATGCTGTCCCACTTGGCCTGATTGATGATCAGTTCGTTCATGGCAGCAGGCTGGTGCCAGCCCGGCAGGTAGTAGTTCTTCGCCACGTTATCGAGCCCGACGGTGACGTCGATGGCAGGCATGGAAAGCTCCGCGCCGTCGATCACGCCCTTCTCCATACCCGGATAGATCTCGCCGGTTGGCAGCAGCACGATGGATGCGCCGAGCTTGACCATGGTTTCGCCCGCAAGTCCGGCAAAGCGCAACTTCTTGCCGCTGAAATCAGAGACTGAGTTGATCTCGAAAGAGTACCAGCCGCCCGCTTCCCGCTCCATCAGGCCGCAAGGGATGGTCACGACGCCCTGCTTTGCATAGATCTCCGACCAGATCTCCCGGCCGCCGCCATTGTAGATCCAGGCAGCATGCGTCAGCACATCCGGACCAAAGGGGATGCCACCGAAGAGCTGAACCGCAGGAAAGCGGCCTGCCACATAAAGCGGTGAGGTGTAACCCGCATCCAGCGAGCCCTGCTGGACGGCATCGAAAATCTGCAGTGGCGGCACGAGTTTGCCGGCAGAGTAAACCTTCACCTTGAGGCTGCCACCCGAGAGCGCATTCAGCTTCTCCGCCAAATATTCTGCATTCTGGCCGCTGGCCGGCATGGTCAGAGGCCAGGCGCTCTGCAGATCCAGAGAAACGGTATCCGCCTGTGCCGGCGCTGCTGCCACAAGTGCCGTTGTCAATGCGAGGGCCGCCAGACGCGGCAGAGAACGGGTGAACTTCATGATAAACCTCTGGACATGGGCCAGCATCGGAAGAAAATTACTTTTTCCCGCGTGGATCTTGTTGCTTGTCGATGGGATCACCTGCCGGTGAAACATGCTGCAAGGTCAGGCTTGCACTTTGATCTTCCGGAATAAATCGCGCATTCCGGAAAACTCTGTTGCAGCCAGCGCAAGAAAGCTGCGCGTGGGCCACAGCCCACCCGCAAAAATAAGCCGGGTGGCTGAACCGGACGCACTCCGGTCAAATGCAAAAGGCCGTCCTCACGCGCGTGAAGACGGCCCCCAAATTTCATCTCACATCCAACGAAGCGAGCATTCTCCTCACTTCATCCGCAGAATGGGTTTGATGGCCGAGCCGGTTTCGGAGGCATGGATGGCCTCGTTGATCTCGTCAAACTCAAAGAAGGTGATGAGCTTGTCGAAGGGAAAAAGCCCCTTCTTGTAGAGATCGACCAGATGCGGAATGAACACATCCGGTTCGCTCTCACCTTCCACGATGCCCATCAGCCGCCGCCCGCCGCTCATGAAATGCATCTCGTTGATCTGCAGCTCCACATCCGGCCCGGACGCACCGAGAATGCCGCAGGTCCCGGCATTGGCAAGCGCCATCACGGCCGAGCGGATGACCGGCGGCAGGCCTGTGGTATCGAGCGCATAGTGCACGCCCGTGCCCGTGAGGGCGAGGATCGCCGCTGTGGCATCTTCCGCATTGGGATTGATGACATGGGTTGCGCCCAGTTCCTTCGCCAGCTCCAGTCTGGCCGGATTGAGATCCACCGCGATGATGGTCCGCGCTCCGGCCACCTTGGCTGCCATGACAGCGGAAAGGCCAACAGATCCGGCGCCGAATACGGCAAAACTCTTGCCCTCCGGCACTTTCAACGCATTGAGTACGGCACCGGCCCCGGTTTGAATGCCGCAGGCAAGCGGCCCCAGAAGCTCCAGCGGCGCGCCGTCCGGCACCTTCACCACATTCCTTTCATTGCAGATGGCATGGCTTGCAAAGGAGGACTGACCAAAGAAATTGCCATGCACCCGCTCGCCTTCCTTCGACAAGGCCGTCGAACCGTCAGGCCGGGTTGCAAAAAATTGCGCGGGAAGAACTCGTAACAATAGGCTGGCTGATGCTCCTTGCAGGTTTCGCAATAGCCGCAGGAGTTGAACGTCATCACCACGCGGTCACCGGCCTTCACCTTGGTGACGGCACTGCCGGTGCTGCGCACGATGCCGGCGCCTTCATGCCCCAGAACCACCGGCAACGGCGTGGGAAGCATGCCATCCCGCACCACGATGTCGGTGTGGCACACACCCGTGGCCACCACCTCCACCAGAATTTCCTCCGCTCTCGGCTCTTCCAGATCCAGCGTTTCCATTACAAGATCTGCGCGCGCCTCGCGGGCGACAGCTGCCTTGATTTTCATGATCATCTCCATCACCTGGGAAAACCGGGCGCTGCCAGCTGAGGGCAGGCAGCGCCCGGCAAAAGGAATGTCAGAACGGGTAAGGCTGGGCCTCATCGCGGACGGTCACCCATTGCCACTGGGTGAATTCCTCGATGTCGGCAGGCCCACCGATGCGGGTGCCATTGCCCGATTTGCCGAAGCCGCCAAAGGGGGCAAAAGGCCCGCCATTCACGGTCTGGTCGTTGATATGCAGCATGCCTGTGCGCAGCTGATTGCCGATGGCCATGGCGCGGGAGGTGCTGGCCGACAAGATGCCGGCGGACAGGCCGTAGTCATTGTCCTGCGCAAGGCGGACAGCATCCTCATCGCTGGCAAAACTCATGATACAGGCCACAGGACCGAACAGCTCTTCCCGGAAGGCCAGCATGTCCGGCGTGATGCCCGCCAAAACGGTTGCCGGATAGAACAGCCCATCCGCAGTACCGCCCGCCAGAAGCCGCCCCCTTGGCAACCGCGTCATCGACGATGTGCTGGATCGTCTCCACCTGATTGGGGAAATGATCGGCCCCAGCGCCACACGGCCGGAGGCAGGATCACCCACCGGCAGATGGTGCGCCTTGGTCGCGATCATCGCAGCCAGCGACTCCGAAATGCTTTCATGAGCAAGGATCAGACCTGTCGCCATGCAGATCTGCCCCTGATGCAGGAAGGCGCCCCAGGCACAGTTGGAGGCGGCCACGTCCACATCCGCATCCTCCAGAACGATCAGCACGTTCTTTCCGCCAAGTTCCAGCTGCACCTTCTTGAGGTGGCGGCCGCAGACCTCTCCCACCTTCGCTCCACCTGCCGCAGAGCCGGTGAACGAGATCATGGCAATGTTCGGGTCCTTGCACATGGCCTCACCCGCTTCCGCGCCGCCAGGCAGGACATGCAGGACACCGGCGGGAAGTCCTGCTTCCTCGAACAGCCGGGCAATGATGATGCCGCCGGAAATGGGCGTGCGCGGGTCGGGCTTGTGTACCACCGCATTGCCCACCGCTAGCGCCGCAGCGATGGCTCTTACCGACAGAACGAGCGGGAAATTATACGGTGAAATAACACCCACCACCCCATGTGGCAGGCGCCGGGCGTGGCTTGTGCGGCCATCCATCGTTGGCAAAACCAGGCCCATGGGCGTGGTAGCCAGCGAGGCCGCATGGCGCAGAAACTGGGCGCCATGTTCGATCTCTATGCCCGCCTTTGCCTCGACCGAGCCACTTTCGCGCATGATCCACGGGATTAGTTCCTGACCGTTCTGCTCCAGAAGATCTGCCGCCCGGTTCAGGATCGCGGCGCGGGCCTGCGGCAGCACAGCCGCCCAGGCCTTCTGCGCAGCAGCGGCGGCCTTGGCCGCGGTGACAACCTCCTGCGGTCCGGCAAGCCCGGTTTCAGCCAGCACGTCTCCGGTCGCAGGCTCGCGCACAGTCAGCGTCCCGGCAGCGGAAACAGACCAGCTGCCGTCAAAGATACGTCCGCTCCAGCTTCCCGGCTTCAGAAATCCGGCGTGCAGCATATTCATGATCAGGTCCTCCCTTTGGCCGGAGGCGCCACAGGCTTGCCCTGCCGCGCCGCCCATGCCGCATTCCTCTTGGCAACTCCCGCCACCAGGCCATCTCCTCAAATGACCGTCGTTTCCCTTACGCAAGGGCCGTGCCACACCTGCCCCGCACCCGGCACGCTGGCGAAGCCTCTGAAACACATGATTTTTTAAGGAGAAACGGCGATCGCGCTGTCGCGCGGCATTCGGGAAATTTCATAATTTTGTTGAACGGCCCCAAAATTTCATGAAAACATGAAACGCATGAGCGCACCCGACCATCTGATTTCCCTTGCGGAAGCTTCAGCCCGCACGGGCCGGATGATCCGGCGCGGGGCCTTCAGCGAGTTGCCCACTGCCGCCCCGCCAACGCTGGATGATCTGGCACATTCGCTGCTCTTTGCCCTCGGCGACGGACGCATCTGGCTCAACGACCAGCGCATGGTGCTGATCCAGTCGCAGGTACTTGGTGCGCTGCGGGCGGAGCTGATCGATACGCTGGGCATGGAGCGGGCCAAGGCGCTGCTGATGCGCATCGGCTATCTGCAAGGTGTACGTGCGGCGGAGCTGGTGCTGGACCGCTTTGCCGGAGCCAGCATCACCCAGCTTCTGGCCGCAGGCCCCCGCGTGCACACGATGGAGGGCTTCGTCAAGGTGACGACACGCCACTTCGAGTTTGATGCGGACAGAGGCACCTATCACGGGGAGTTCGTCTGGGAGGACTCTTCCGAGGCTGCTGAGCATCACGCCAGCCATGGCCTTGCGCAGGAGCCCGTGTGCTGGATGCAGACCGGCGTGCCTTCCGGTTACACCAGCCGCATTCTCGGCCACCCGGTGTTCTTCCGCGAGATCGAATGCGCCGGCATGGGCGCACCGCACTGCCTCGTCGTCGGGCACGATGCTGCGGCATGGGGCAAGGATGCACCGGAGCATGAGTATTTTGGCCTTTCCTGGCGCGGGCGCAGTGCGGCCGCGAACACCAAAAGCCCGGTAGCGGAAACGGCCACGGCAGAACCTGCCCCCAGGGCCCGAGCGGCATGGTCGGCGTCTCGGCCAGCTTCCAGCGCGCCAGCCATCTCCTGGAAAAGGTCGCAGCAACCGATGCGACCGTTCTGTTCATCGGAGAATCCGGCGTTGGCAAGGAGTTGTTTTCCAGCCAGTTGCACCAGCTCGGGCGGCGCAGCAAGGCCCCCTTCATCGCCATCAACTGCGCCGCCATTCCGGACAATCTGGTGGAGTCCGAGCTATTTGGCGTGGAGAAAGGCGCCTACACCGGCGCCGTTGCGGCGCGTCCCGGCTACTTCGAGCGGGCGGAGGGCGGCACCCTGTTTCTGGATGAGATCGCCTCCCTCACCTTCTCCGCGCAGGGCAAGCTGCTGCGCGCCATTCAGGAGCGCACCATCGAGCGGCTGGGTGGCACCCGTTCCATTCCCGTAAACGTGCGCATCGTTGCGGCCAGCAATGTGGATCTGGCGCAGGAGGTCTCTGCCGGGCGCTTCCGGCGCGACCTTTATTACCGCCTCAATGTCTGTCCCATCCACATTCCCCCACTGCGGGAACGGCGCGATGACATCCCCCTGCTCTGCGCCCATTTTCTGGACCAGTTCCGGGAGAGGCACGGCAAGGCCATCGCCGGTTTCAGCCGCAGCACCATGGACGCGCTGCTGGCCTATGATTTTCCCGGGAACATCCGCGAATTGCAGAACCTTGTGGAACGTGGCGTGGTCTTCGCCGATGACAACGGCCTGATCGGCCTGCACCACGTGTTTCAAGGCAGCGAGAGGCCGACGGGTCCTGTGCCTGTGCTGCACACCGCACCCGGCGCCGCCCAGCTTCCGGCCCGCAGCGAAGGGCTTGGCCAGATCGAGGCACAGGAACAGGCGCTCTACCGTGATGCGCTGGCGCAGGAAAAAGGCAACATCTCCGCCGCCGCCCGGCGCCTTGGCCTCACGCGGGCACGGCTGGAATACCGCCTGCGCAAGCACGGGCTCCTCTGAGGGTACCCGTGCCAGGCCCGAAAAAGCTCATCGGCCGCGCGGTGTCTGACCTTAGAGACTGGGCATCAGGTCCAGCAAGTGGCGGGCATAGGGGCTGGCGGGCGCAGTGAAAAGCTGTTCGGTCTCCGCCTCCTCCACGATCAGCCCCTCCTTCATCACGATCACCCGGTCGCACATCTGGCGCACCACCGGCAGGTCATGGCTGATGAAAAGCACCGTGAGATCCAGCGCATCACGCAGGTCCTTCAACAGGTTCAGGATCTGCGCCTGGATCGACACATCCAGCGCCGAGGTCGGCTCGTCGCAGATGAGGAACCGGGGCCGCGTGGCAAGCGCACGGGCAATGGCGATGCGCTGGCGCTGGCCGCCGGAGAACTCATGCGGGTACTTGTCCGCCGCAGCCGCCCCAAGCCCAACCGCTTCCAGCAAATCCGCCACAATCCTGCGCCGCTCGGCAGATGAAGTGGCAAGGCCATGATGGGTCAGTGGCTCGGCAATGATGCGCCCTGTGCTCATGCGCGGATTGAGCGAGGAATACGGGTCCTGGAAGATCATCTGCACCTGCTGGCGCAGCGCCTTGTCTTCCGCCCGGCTCATGTCCGCGCCGATGGGCTTGCCGTCAAAGCTGATGCTCCCGGAGGTAGGACGGTAGATCTGCACCAGCATGCGGGCCAGAGAGGACTTGCCGCAGCCGGATTCACCCACAAGCCCCAGCACCTCCCCTTGCCGGATATCGAGGCTGACACCACGCACCGCCTCGAAGTAACGGCGGTTGGAGGGCAGCAAGGCCGCCTTTGTCTGGAAGCGCAGGCGCACATCCCGAACCTCGATGAGAGGCGTTGCATCAACAGCCTTGGAGCCAGCCTCCCGCCCTTCCGTCAGCCACTTCAGTGCCGGGCTGCGGTCCGTGCTGAGCGGAGCGTCATCTGCCTGCGGCGGATAGGTCAGGCGCGGAAAGCGGTCCAGCTTGCGGTCGCCGCGCGGCACGGCGCCAATAAGGCTGCGGGTGTAGGGATGGGCGGGCGCATCAATGATCTGCCGCACCGGACCGCTCTCCACCACCTCTCCCCTGTACATCACCACCACCCGGTCTGCCGTGCCGGAGATGACACCCATGTCGTGGGTGACGAGAATGACGCCGATGCCCCGCTCCTTCACCAGCTTGCGAATGAGATCAAGGATCTGCGCCTGCACGGACACGTCCAGCGCCGTCGTGGGCTCATCTGCAATGATCAGGTCAGGATCAGAGCAAAGCGCCAGCGCAATCACCACGCGCTGGCGCATACCGCCCGAGAACTGATGCGGATAGGCCGTGATCCGCTCTGCCGGACTGGCGATACCCACCTGCTCCAGCAGGCCTATGGCCTTCTCCCGCGCTTCCCCTCGCTCATGGGCTGATGAATGCGGATGGTCTCGATCAGCTGCGCCCCTACCGTCATAAGCGGGTTGAGGCTGGTAAGCGGGTCCTGAAAGATCATCGAGATGCGCTTGCCGCGCAGGCGGCGCATGGTCTTTTCACTGGCCGGATCAATCGCCTCGCCGTCAAAGCGGATTTCGCCTGCCGTCACCCGGCCCGGCGCCTCCAGAAGGCCCATCACGGCGCTGCCGATGGTGGACTTGCCAGCCCCGGACTCGCCGACGATGCCAACGATCTCGCCGCGCCCAACCTCGAGGCTGACATTCTGCACGGCCACAAAGGTGCCGAGGGGCTGCGGGTATTCCACCCTCATGCCGGAAATGGAGAGCAAGGACATGAAAGGCCTCCAGTCAGCGCAGCTTGGGGTCGAGGACGTCGCGCAGCCAGTCCCCCACGAGGTTGACCGACAGCACGAGAAGCGCCAGCGTCATGCCCGGAAACACCACCAGCCAGCGCTCGCCGGAGAACAGGAAGTTGTTGCCGATGCGGATCAGGGTGCCGAGCGAGGGCTCGGAGGCCGGAATGCCGACGCCGAGGAAGCTCAGCGTCGCCTCACCCAGCACGGCAACGCCGAGATTGATGGTGGCAATCACCAGCACCGGGCCCATGACGTTGGGCAGGATGTGGCGCACGAGGATCACCGGCGCGGAAATGCCGGTCACCTGCGCCGCCAGAACATAGTCCTTGTTGCGCTGAACCAGCGTCGAGGCGCGCACCGTGCGGGCGACCTGCGGCCAGATCGACAGGCTGAGCGCGAAGATGATGACGAAGACAGCAAGCTGATCGTGCTGCTCCGGCGGCAGGATGCCCCGGCTGACGCCATCCACCAGCAGCGCCACCATGATGGCCGGAAAGGTCATCTGGATATCGACGACGCGCATGACGATGGCATCCGTCAGCCCGCCGAAATAACCGGCAAGCAATCCGAACAGGAGACCGAACAGCACCGCTGTTACCACTGAAACACCGCCCACCATCAGGGACGTGCGGGTGCCGTAAAGCAGTGCGGAGAAGAGATCGCGGCCCTGATCATCGGTTCCCAGCAGAAACTCCGGACTGCCGCCCTCATGCCAGACCGGCGGCAGAAGCGAGTTGAGAAGGTCGAGCGAGGCGATGTCGAAGGGATTGTGCGGAGCAATCAGGGGGCAGCGATGGCGGCAAGGATCATCACCCCGCCTATCAGAGCAGCCAGAACCGTCAGCGGTGAAGCCAGAAAGCGGTAGAGCACCGGGCGCCGGGCGACCCAAAGACGCAGACCGGATGGCGTGGCAGAAGCAGGCATCCGTTTCCCTCAGCTGGCGCTGGCGCGCAGGCGCGGATCAACCGCATAGTAAAGCAGGTCCACCACCAGGTTGACCGTCACGAAGATCACCGCCACCAGCAGCAGGTAGGTGGAGATGACCGGGATATCGACCGTCGAAATCGCCTGCAGGAACAGAAGGCCGATGCCCGGCCACTGGAACACGCTCTCGGTGATGATGCCAAAGGCGATGATCGAGCCGAATTGCAGCCCGGCAATGGTCATCACCGGCACCAGCGTATTCTTCAGCGCATGGCGGAAGTGGATGCGCCGCGCCGGAAGACCACGCGCCTTGGCAAAACGGATGAAATCCATGCGCATCACCTCCAGCATCTCCGCCCGTACGAGGCGCATGATGAAGGTAAGCTGGAACAGGCCAAGCGTAAAAGCCGGAAGGATGATGGAAAGCCAGCCCGAACGGGTCAGAAGCCCGGTGGTCCAGAAACCGAGATCCACCGTCTCGCCGCGGCCAAAGGTCGGCAAAAGGTTCAGCTCCACGCCGAAATAGACCATCAGCATCAGCCCGACGAAGAAGGTGGGCATGGAAATACCGGCGAGCGAAAAGATCATGATGACCCGCGCGAGCCAGCTGTCCGGCTTCAGCCCCGCCAGCACGCCGAGCGGAATGCCCAGCGCCAGAGCCAGCGAGAAGGCAATGACGCTGAGCTCAATGGAGGCAGGAAGCCGGTCTGCAATGAGCCGGCTGACCGGTTGCCCCATCTGATAGGACAGGCCGAATTCGCCCTGCACCACGCGGGAAATGAAATGGCCGAATTGCACCAGCACCGGATCATTCAGCCCCAGCGCCTCGCGCAGGGCAGCCCGGTCGGCAAGGCTCGTCTCCTCGCTGACCAGCTGCGACACGGGATCGCCCAGGTAGCGGAACATGAAGAAGGCCACCAGCGCCACAACCAGCAGCACGATACCTGCCTGAAACAGGCGGCGGAGCATGTAGAAGATCATTGCGCCGAGAATCCCGGTTGCGCCACGGCATCCGGTAGCCGGATGCCGCAGCTTCTGACGGCCAGCTTACTGCCCGATGGTCACGTGGCGCCAGTCGAAGACGTTGTCAGCGCGGCGTTCCAGCTTCACGTTCTTGCCGGTGCCCCATGCGGCCCAGGTCTGATGCAGCGGCACATAGGCCACGTCCTTTGTGGTGATGGTCCAGGCCTCGCGGATCAGCGCATTGCGCTTGTCCTGATCGGCTTCCTTCAGGATCTCGCCTGCCAGCCGGTCCACTTCCGGATTGCAGTAGCCCGCAAAGTTGGACTTGCCAGCCACGACCTTCGTCAGATCGTCTTTGTCCCACAGGGGCCGGTCCGGCGAAATGCGCGGGCACATGTGCAGGGAATAAAGCGCGATGTGGCTGTCGAGGCTGGCCGGTGTCGTACCCAGCATCGCAAGACCGAAGTCCATGTTCGGCGCAGTGATGGATTCCAGGTACTTGGCACGCGGCTGCACGTTCGGCTTGGCCTTGATGCCCACTTTCGCCAGCATGGAGGAAATGGCAAGGCAGGTCGCCTCGTCATTCACATACATGTCGTTGGAGCACTGGTAGGTCATGGTGAAGCCATCCGGGTAACCGGCTTCCGCCAGCAGCGCCTTGGCCTTCTCCGGATCATAGTCCAGCCGCTTGATCTCGTCCGTGTAGCCGTTGACGCCCGGCGCCACCATCAGGGCCGCAGGGGTGGTCTGGCCGCGCATGATCTTGTCACGGATGGTGTTGATGTCGATGGCCCGGTAGATGGCCTCGCGCACGCGCACGTCCTTCAGCGGATTGACACCCTCAAGGCCAGAGCCCGGCAGCGTGTCCTTCCACTGGTTCATGGAAAGATACATGGTGCGCACTTCAGGCCCGGCAGCGATCTGCGCATTGGGAGCCGCCTCAAGCCGCGGGATGTCCTGAACAGGAATGGGGAACACCACATCCAGCTGACCGGCCAGAAGCCCGGCCACACGGGTCGCCGGGTTCGGAACCGGGGTGTAGGTCACCTTGTCCACGTTACCCGTCTTCGCGGCAGCCCCCACCAGGCAGGAAAGGCTTCAAGCACGGTGCGCACGCCCGGCTCACGCGCCACCAGCTTGTAGGGGCCGGTGCCATTTTCATGCAGGGTCGCGTAATTCTCCGTGTCGCCACCCTTCTGCGGCGGCGCCACCTTGTTCGCCTCCGACCAGGACTTCGACATGATGTACCAGTTGGCCCAGGTGAAGTTCAGGATCGGGTTCGGATCCTTTGTGATGAAATCCACCGTGTGGTCATCCACCTTGACGACCTCGACACCCGCCGGAAGCCGGTTCTTGAAGTCGGAGGAACCGGAGCGCACGCGCTCGGCGGAATAGATCACGTCATCTGCCGTAAAGGGGCTGCCATCGTGAAAGGTCACGCCCTTGCGCAGATGGAACCGCCACTGGGTGGGCGACAGCATTTCCCAGCTTTCGGCCAGCGCCGGTTCAAGCTTCAGGTCCGGCGTGCGGCGCACGAGGCCTTCATAGACGTTGCCAAGGAAGCCGGAGGTGAAAACCTCTTCGACCGCATAGGGATCCATGGACACCAGATCGCCCTGCGAGGCAAAGCGAAGCTCCGCCGCCTGCGCGCTCGCGGCAAAGGCAAATAAAACGGAAGAGGAAAGCAGTAGCGCTGCGCGTTTCGCCTGTGTCATGGCCGAACCCGTCTGATTGAGATGCCCGGAGGCAACAAAGGAAGGAAATCTATCAGTCACAGAGGCGCCAAGGCCTGTCAAGGCAGGCATCCGCCGGAAATGCCTACAAGAAGGAGAAGGCAGTGAACACGGCTCATGCCTCAAGCTGACCCAGCAGCCGCTGCGCTGTCAGTTCATCTGTAATGACAACGTCCATATCCAGCGCCTTGAGGGTGGCACGCATCATCTGCGTCTTCTCGCGGCCGCCGGAAATCAGCACCTTGGACTTCACCCGGTCGAGCCGGTCCAGCGGGATGGATATGGAGCGCTCGTTCACCGGATGCGGCACGGTTCGCCCTTCCGCATCGAGGAAATGGTAGAGCACGTCCCCCACCGCCCCCGCCGCCACAAGGGACTGACGCTCGGCTTCCGACACCTGCCCCAGCCTGTAGGAGGTGGTGAGTGTCGAGATACCGCCGCAGGAGAGCAGCGCCACATCACATGTCTCGGCCATCTGCAACACCTGATCAAGACCGCAGTGCTCCAGCAGCGCGTGGCGGGTCTGGACGGAATCCACCAGCGCCGGAGCGGGCACGAGGAAACCTTCGGCATCGAAGAGTTCAGCAAACTGCCAGGCGAATTCCGCCGGGTTGAAGCGCTTGGCCTGCGAGATACCGCCCAAGAGCGAGATGACGCGCACGCCTTCCAGCTGCCGCCCCTCAATGAAGGGCAGCATCTGATGCAGCGTGCGGCCCCAGCCCACGCCAACAGTCATGCGATTGGCCATGATGCCGGAGACATAGGTGCCTGCCGCAGATGCAATCGCCCGGGTCGGGTCGCCGTCAGGATCGGAGAAGGGCGCGACGATGGCTTGCCGCAGGCCGAAGCGCTCTTCCAGCTGGCGCTGCAGCTCCACCAGCGGGGCGATGTCCGACTTGATGCGGATGATCACCTCACCCCGCTTGCGGGCATCGGACAGGAGCCGCGTGATGAGAATGCGGTTCACGTCCAGCTTCTTGGCAACTTCCGACTGGGTCAGCCCCTCGACATAATAGAGCCAGGCAGCACGGATGCGGAGCTGGCCGTGCTGGTCGGCAGGGCCGCGCTCCCGCGCTCCGTTCGTCTGGCTGCTCTGGCTGTCGGACATGGGCGTTTCCCGCTATCGATGAGGAATCTTCATCCCCCATCATAGGTGCTGACGCAGGATTTTGCCAATCTGATCCGGGACTTCCACCTGCGGCATATGCCCGGCGCCCTCGATGAGGTGCAAGGCGACCTGACCGCTTGCGCGCAGGGCATGCTGCCAGGGGATGATCTCATCCTGCCGGCCCCAGATGATCCGTGCCGGAACATCGAGACGGCCCAGCGCCGCACGCAGGTCGAAGCCTTGCGTCCCGTCAGGGAACAGCACATCAGCCAGCGCGGTCTGCGCCGCCCTGAGTGCCGCATCCTTGCGCCCGGCCATGGCAGCCTTGGCGTAGCCATCGGTGATCATGTCCGGATTGGCAACGAGGCAGCGCAGCCACGGCGCAAGGCTCTCAGCCCGCTGCGCCCGGCAGATGCCGGAGAGAACCTGCCCGTTGATTTCCGCCCCAAGGCCAGCAGGAGCGATCAGCGTCAGGCTCTCCACTTGCCGGGGCCGCGTATCGGCCAGCGCCAGCGCCAGAGCGCCGCCAAGGCTGTGACCGATCAGATGCACCTTCTCCTCGCCCGTCTGCTCCAGCGCCCGGCGCAGTTCGGAAGCGAGCGAAGCAAAGTCCGGAATGCGCAGGCGCGGCGACTTGCCATGCGAGGGCAGTTCGATCCGGATCAGCGGACGGTGCTTGAGATAGGCCTCCAGCGGCGCCCAGCTTGCCCCGTCGCTGGCAAAACCATGGATCAGCACAACGGGAATTCCGGTGCCGCCCTTGCTGCGGGTGATCGAGAGCGGACCAGTCTGCCACTCGGGAGACGGCGGCACTGCAGAAGCCGGAAGGACCGCTTCGACAGCCACACCTGCCCTGCCCGTTTCAAGCGCCTTGCGCACATCCTCCCCTGCACGCGCCCCTGAGGGCCGGAGCCGGAGATAGCGCCAAGATCAACGCCGCCTTCACGGGCAAGGCTTCGGGCAAGCGGCGTGGCGCGCAGGCCCTGCCCCCGCCTGCTGTTTCGCCTGCAGGCGCGGCAACGGGTGCAGCGGCGGGAGCAACCGCGGCAGGTTCCGGCGAAGCGGCAGGCGTTTCAACAGCAGGCGCGGCGGATTGGTTAGGCGGCTCACCAACGGCTTCATCCTTGCCATAAAGCCAGGCGACCGTTGCGCCAATCGGCACATCCGTTCCTTCTGCAATGACATGATGCAGGAAGCCGGAAGCAGATGCTTCCACTTCCATGGCGGCCTTGTCGGTTTCGATGTCGAAGAGCGGCGCGCCCTTTTCCACCCACTCACCGGGTGCGACATGCCAAGTGGCGAGCTTCCCGCTCGCCATATCCATGTCCACCTTCGGCATGATCACTTCATTGGGCATCACACACGCCCCTTCGCCAGCTTGCGGGCCGCATCCAGAATGTCCGGCACCTGCGGCACAACGGCCTTTTCAAGCTCGGGATTATAGGGGATCGGGCTCTCGGCACCGCCCAGGCGGATGATCGGCGCGTCGAGGAAGTCGAAGGCATCGCTTTCGGCCACCATGGCGCTGACTTCAGCACCGACGCCCAGCGTCTTCACCCCTTCATAGACACAGACAAGCCGGCCCGTCTTGCGTACGGACGCCAGAACCGTCTCCCGGTCCATCGGCCGCACGGTGCGCAGGTCGATCACTTCGGCGCTGATGCCTTCGGCTTCCAGCGTGGCGGCTGCCTCAAGCGCCTTGTGCACCATGATGGCGGTGGCGACGATGGTGAGGTCCTTGCCAGGACGGCGGATGGCGGCCTTGCCGATGGGTGTCGTGTAATGCCCCTCCGGCACATGCCCCTTCATCTTGTAGAGGATCTTGTGCTCGAAGATCATCACCGGGTCCGGATCTTCCAGCGCCGCCAGCAGCAGGCCCTTGGCATCTTCCGGCGTGGAGGGCTGCACCACCTTCAGGCCCGGCACATGACCCAGCCAGGCTTCAAGGCTCTGGGAATGCTGCGCCGCTGCGCCCGTGCCGGAGCCAGCTGGAAAACGCATCACCAGAGGTACGGAAACGGCGCCGCCCAGCATATAACGCAGCTTGGCCGCCTGATTGACGATCTGCTCCATGGCAAGGGCAGCAAAATCGGAGAACTGAAACTCGAAGATGGGCCGCAGGCCGGTCAGCGCCGCGCCAACGGCGACACCGGCACCACCCAGTTCCGAGATGGGCGTATCCATCACCCGGTCTGTGCCGTACTTGTGCACAAGATCGCCGGTCACCTGAAAGGCACCGCCGTAGACGCCGATGTCCTCGCCCATGAGAACGACGCGGGGATCTGAGCCCAGCGCCAGATCCATGGCCTCGCGGATGGCCTCGGCATAAGAGAGTTCGCGGAGGGGGCTCGCCGGATGCGCGTTCATGCTGCGGTCTCCTCAGTGTAAACGAAACGGGTGGCCTCGGAGGCCTGTGGCGAGGGGCTGGCGGCGGCAAAGGCGATGGCATCGGCAATCTGCTGCGCCACACTGGCTTCCAGCGCCTCAATGCCTTCCTGGTTCAGGATGCCGTGATCGACCAGCATGGCGGCCATGCGCTTGATCGGGTCCCGCTCCATCCACTCGGCGATCTCTTCCTTGGTGCGGTAGCGGTTGCGATCGGACTTGGAATGACCGCGCCAGCGATAGGTGAGGTTCTCAACAAGGCTCGGCCCCTCACCTGCCCGCGCACGGGCCACAGCCGCATCCACGGCTTCGGCAACGGCGGAGAAGTCATTCCCGTCCACGGTCACGCCCGGCATGCTGTAGGCGGCTGCACGCTCGGAAATATGCTTTACCGCCGTGGAGCGCTCCACCGAAGTGGACATGCCGTATTTGTTGTTCTCGCAGACGAACACCACCGGCAGCTTCCAGACCGCGGCCATGTTCAGCGCCTCGTGGAAAGCGCCCTCGTTGTTGGCACCATCACCGAAGAAGCAGACCGTCACAGCGCCCGTGCCCAGCCGCTTGGCCGCAAGGGCGGCACCAACCGCAATCGGCAGACCGCCACCGACAATGCCATTGGCGCCGAGATTGCCCTTGGCAACATCGGCGATGTGCATGGAGCCGCCCCGGCCCCGGCAGTAGCCGGTTTCCTTGCCGAAGAACTCGGCAAACATCCGCCCCAGATCCGCGCCCTTGGCAACACAGTGGCCGTGGCCACGGTGGTTGGAGGTGATCTTGTCCTCATCCGTCAGCGACATGGATGAACCCACGGCTGAAGCTTCCTGCCCGATGGACAGGTGCATCGTGCCGTGAATGAGGCCGCGCATGTAGCTGTCTTCCGCGCCTTCCTCGAACTTGCGGATCAGCATCATCTTGCGCAGCGCTTCCGTCAGCGCCTCGGGCGAGTAGGTGCGCAGCGCATAGGGAAGATTGGCATCGGTTGCGGGCGCGGCGCCCTTTGCCTTTTCATCGGTGTTGGCCATGGCTCTGTCCTCAGGCATGCGCCGGCTCTTGCCCGTACACCATCGCATCCTGGCGGCGGCGCAGTTCGGCAATGCGGGAGTTGGCGGGAAGCGCGGTGTTGTCGCTGGTGATCAGTTCGCCCTTGCGGATCGGCTGGGTGACCTTTGCCCCCGTCAGCAGACCTGCAGGAATGCCCTTGGCGGCACGGGCGCGGGAGACTTCCATGACCCAGGCGCGGTAGGTGTATTCGCCGATCTGGTCCAGCGTCTCACCCGGCAGCAGGTCGCGCTTCGCCACCGCGCAGACTTCCGCCACCGGCTTGTCGAGCGGGATCATGTCGGCCTTGCCGTAGAGAACGGCGCG
Organism: Pannonibacter phragmitetus; assembly: GCF_050510895.1. GTDB lineage: Bacteria > Pseudomonadota > Alphaproteobacteria > Rhizobiales > Stappiaceae > Pannonibacter > Pannonibacter phragmitetus_B. The sequence goes on from NZ_JBNINT010000001.1 coordinate 2,064,229, forward strand.
GGCGCAGGTCAGCGGCACTTCCAGCGAGGTCAGGTGATAGGGCCGGATGAAGCTGAAATACGGACCATCGCCCATCTTCAGATCCTTCATCCGCTCCCAGACGCGCGGATGCTCTGCCTCGGCGACAACGAAAACGCCTGGCGCCAGCCCTTTGCCGACGGAAAAGTCCACACGGCCAATGCCGGAAAGCACACCGCCATCTTTCTGCGGAATAAGGGTGGTTGCCAGCTCCTTCGGCCCGGCAGCAGGCCCATGCATGCCGTCACAATCCGGAACGAGACCCGTGGCATTGGCGATGGCGGCCATCTCCACCATGGTCTTGGAGCCATCAACGAATTCCACCAGCATGCGCGCATTCATGTGGCGCGCCTTGGCTTCCGCCGCATAGGCATCCGGCGTTGCGTCGATGTTAAGCGGGTTGTTCTTGCCCTTGCCCGCACAAACGATCTCGATGGCCCATGGCGGAGACGAACTCGATCAACTCCATGCAGGAAGACGGCTCGTCGCCTGCGCCGAGGCTGTAGACAACGCCCAGCCGGTCCGCCTCACGCCGCAGATAGGCGCCGATGGTCACATCTGCCTCGACGTTCATCATGACCAGATGCTTGCCGCGCTCCATGGCGTTGAGGCCGATTTCCGCGCCGACGGCCGGAACGCCCGTGGCGTCGATGACAACGTCAATGAGGCCCGATTCGAGAATGATGTCGGAAGACGAGGCAATGGCCGTGCGGCCGGATTCGATGGCGGCATTCAGCTTGTCCACCGTGCCGGCGTCCTGGCTATGGCCCTGCTCCTGACGGGCAATCTCCACGGCCTTGTGCGCGGCCGCAGGGTTGATGTCCGCAATCGCAGCCACTTCCACGCCATCCATCATGGAAGCGCGGGTGACGATATCCGTGCCCATTTCACCGGAGCCGATCAGTCCGATGCGGACCGGGCGGCCTGCCTGCGCCCTTGCAGCCAGATCGCGGGCGAGACCTGTAAGCGCGACGTTTGAAGCCATTTCATATGCCTTGGTGGGGTTGAGTTGCCGCAAGCATTGTGAACTTTCGTTCTTATGTCAACGCACTTGTTCATTCATTCATCGCTGCAATCGCTCACAACCACCGCCGCACTGCACAACGGATCAAGCCATACTTTGCATCAAATCCGATTGACAAGGAGCGAAAGACGAACAATTGTTTTATAGAACATTCAAATGTTCCGGCCCATCTCAGCAGGCAAATGAACCGCCTGCCCAGCGCAACCTCTGCGCAACCCGGGCCGAGGAAATGCCATTGGCAATCATGGCCATCGTCATCTGGGAGGAGACTTGATGGGTATCACCGGAAAACTTTCGCGCCGTTCGTTCCTGAAGGCGGGCACTGCCGCCGCCGGCGCATCACTGATCGGCACCACATGGAGCGGCCGCCTGCTGGCGCAGGGCGCCCTGCCCGATCCGCAGAGCGTGCTGGACGATATTTCCATCTCGAAATACGTCCGCGCCGACTACCAGAAGCTCTATGGCCTGACTGACAGCAAGCCGCTTTGGGACCCGAAGAAGGACTGGATCCGCACCGTTGACTGGGAAGCGGTGCGCAAGGAATTCGCCGGCACGACCGTGCGCTTTGCCATTGGCGCTGCCGACCAGGAATCCGCCGCCGAGGGCCTTGCCCCGTTCGAGGCCCTGTCGGGCATCAAGGTGGAACTGGTGCCGATCCCGGATGACAGCTTCTATGACAAGGCCGTCGCCGAGTTCATCTCCGGCAATGCATCCTTCGATGCGCTGCAGTTCTTCTCACCCTGGCTGGGCGACTTTGCAGCTCCCGGCTTCCTCGCCCCGCTTGGCGACTTTGCCGAGAAGTGGAAGCTGCCGCTTGATGACTTCTACGACACCTACCGCCTGAACTACGGCTATTTCAACGGGACCATGTACGGCATCCCGTTCGACTGCGACATTCAGATGGTGCATCTGCGCAAGAAGATGGTCGAGGATGTTCTGGGCGGCCCGATCGACAGGTGGAATTCCGTTCCGACCTATGACGAGCTGATCCGTCTGTCGGCTGAGCTGAACAACAAGACCAAGGGTGTTGCCGGTATCGGGATGCTGGGCGCACGCGGTTTCTGGTCCACCTACACCTGGGAGCATGTCGCGGCACAGGCCGGCATGATGCTCTTCGACGACAAGTGGGAGCCGATCTTCAACGGCGACGCGGGCAACAAGGGCATGGATACCATCCTTGCGCTGTCCAAGAACGCCATCGAGGGCGTTGCCGGTGCAGGCTGGGGCGAAAACCGCGCCGCATGGCTCGGCGGACAGGTCGCCACCAACATCAGCTGGCAGGATTCGGGCACGCAGGCCATGCGCCCCGACCAGTCGAAGATCGTGGACGACTTCGTCACCATCTACGAGCCGCGCATTGCCGGTGGCCACTTCGCCCCGCCCAACATTGCAGGCTCGACCTCCTGCGTCGCCGCAAGCAGCCAGAATGCGGAAGGTGCATTCCTGATGCTCGCCTTCCTCACCACCTCCTCGATCATGGCCATGAACGAGGCCAATGCCAATGGCGTGGCTCCGGGCTACCGCTCGGTTCTGACCAACCCGAACCTTCAGGTGGCCTCGCAGCCAGCGGAAGTGTGGAGCAAGTCGCTCGACTACGCCTGGTGCGCACCGCGCCTGCCCGGCATGTTCGAGATGGAACAGGCCATGGGCAACGAGATCAACCGCGCCCTGACCGGCCAGATCTCCGGCAAGGAAGCTCTCGACAACGCGGCGGCTGCCGTACGCAAGATCATGGACCGCAACGGCTTCTATGGCAGCAAGCCGCCGGTCGACTACGCCGCCGCCGCACCCGGACTCTGGGTGGGCAAGGACAAGGCTCTGCCCTTCTGAGGACCTGCAATGACCGGCACCCACCTGCCGGCAGCCGGGGCGGCTTCTGCCGCTCCGGCCATGCCCGGCCGTACCTTCAGGCGCCGCAATCCGCGAATGCGCCAGCTTTTCCCCTACCTGCTGGTGGCTCCGGCCGTCTGCTTCCTGCTGACGATCACGCTCTATCCGGGCGCCTATGCGATCTATCAGTCTCTCTTCTATGTGAAATTCAACAGCTGGACCTTTGTCGGCACCGAGAACTATCAGGAGCTCCTGAACGACCGGGAGTTCTGGGCCGCGCTCGGCAACACCGTCATGATCGGCGGCATCGCACTGATTGCGGAATGCCTGCTGGCGCTCCTGCTTGCCTTCCACGCCTACCGTGACCCGTGGATCAAGGGCTGGCGCATCATCTTCCTGGTGCCGATGCTGTTCATGCCCTCGGCGGTGGCCTTCATCTGGAAGCTTGCCTTCATGGATGGCCGCGTCATCTCCGACCTTCTGATGCGCATCGGCCTCATCGACGGAAACGTTGCCTGGACATCCTCCATCTGGCTGTCCCGCCTGACGCTGATCGTCGCCGACATCTGGCAGTGGACGCCGTTCCTCTTCATCATCTTCGTGGCCGCCCTTCAGGGGCAGGACGAGGAAGTGGAAGAGGCTGCCCGCCTCGATGGCGCAAGCTGGGGCGCGATCTTCTGGAATATTTCACTGCCAATGATGCGGCCCGTGATTGCCGTGGCGGTGATCCTGCGTGGCATCGACATCACCACGATGTTCGCCAACGTCTTCATCATGACCCAGGGCACGCCCGGCGGCGCGACGGAGACGATCAGCTATTTCATCTACCGGATCGGCTTCAAGACCTTCAACTTCGGCTACGCCTCGGCGGCCTCGGTGGTCATGCTGGTTCTCACCGTCATCATCGCGCAGCTTGCCGTCAAGCGCGCCTTCCGCTCAGGGAGGGACTAGGCCATGGCCTCGCAGCGCCGCAACAAGGGCGAAAAGCTCTTCCTGCGCTATCTCATTCTCGGGGCCTGGGCTCTGTTCTGCCTCGCCCCCGTGCTCTGGTTCCTGTCCATCGGCTTCCGCCCGCGGACGGAGATCATCACGCCCCAGCCGATCTACCTGCCGAGCTTCAGCCTCGATGCCTGGCACATGATCTGGTCCGACTGGCCGATGGGGCATTACCTGCGCAACTCGCTGCTGGCGATTGCCGGTTCCGTCGTCATCGACCTGGTTCTGGCCGTGCCAGCCGCCTTCTCGCTCGCACGCTACCGCTACAAGGGCCGGGAGGACATTGGCTTCTACATCCTGTCCACCCGCATGATGGCCCCGGCCATCGTGGCGATCCCGATCTTCTTCCTGTTCAAGACGATGGGCCTGCTCAACACGGTCTGGGCGCTGATGCTGATCTATGCGGCGATCAACCTGTCAGTCGTCACCTGGATCATCCGCTCCTACATGCTCGACATCCCGAAGGAACTGGAGGATGCAGCACGCACGGACGGAGCCTCTGACCTGCGCATCCTGTGGGAGATCATCATCCCGGCCATCCTGCCGGGCATCATCACCGCAGGCGTCATCGCGGCCATTTTCGCGATCAACGAGTTCCTCTTCACCCTTCTGATCGCTTCCACCAAGGATGCCTATACGCTCTCGGTGGCGCTCGCCAACTTCACCGGCGGATCAGACGGTGTCATCTACAACGCAATTGCCCTCGTCGCTTTCCTCGCGTTCGTTCCGGTGTTCCTGGTGGTGGCAGCCATCCAGAAGCATCTCTCGCGCGGGCTGACGATGGGCGCGGTCAAGGGATAAGCACCATGGCACGTATCGAACTCTCCGGCATCCAGAAGTCCTGGGGCAGCCTGTGGGGCGTGCGCGATGTGAACATCGACATCGCCGACAAGGAATTCATCGTCTTCCTCGGCCCCTCGGGCTGCGGCAAGACCACCACCATGCGCATGATCGCCGGGCTGGAAGACCCCAGCGAAGGCGAGATCCGCATGGATGGCGAGGTGATGAATGCCGTGGACGCCCGCGACCGGGATGTCGCCATGGTGTTCCAGGGCTATGCGCTCTATCCCAACATGAGCATCTACGAGAACATCCGCTTCCCCTTGCGCATGCGCGGTGTGCCGAAGGCCGAGCATGACCGGCGCGTGCGCGAAGCTGCCGCCCTCGTGGAGCTTTCGGACTATCTCGACCGCAAGCCGGGCGCGCTTTCCGGCGGCCAGCGCCAGCGCGCCGCCCTTGCCCGTGCCATCGTGCGCCAGCCGCAGGTGTTCCTGATGGATGAGCCGCTATCGAACCTCGATGCCAAGCTGCGGCAGGCGATGCGCGTGCAGATCAAGCACATCCAGCGCCAGCTGGCCATCACCACCGTCTACGTTACCCATGACCAGATCGAGGCCATGACGCTGGCGGACCGGATCGTCATCATGCAGTCCGGCGCCATCCAGCAGATCGGCACACCGGACGAGATCTACAACGACCCGGCCAACACCTTCGTTGCAGGGTTCATCGGCTCTCCCCGATGAACCTGGTGCCGGGGCGGCTGGAGAACGGAACGTTCTCCGCCCCCGGCATCTCAATCCCGGACGTGCGCCTGGCCCACAGCGGCGACGTCACCCTCGGCGTGCGCCCCGAAGACTGCCACGTCACGGACAGCGGCGGGCACATGAGCGCACCGGTCTATGGCGTGGAGCCGACCGGCGACCTCACCTATCTGACGCTGAAGCCCGGCAACCTGCTGTTCGAGGTGAAGGCCGACCGCAGCTACCGCTCCGATCTGGGGCGCACGCAGGCTATCGCCTTTGATCTGTCGCGGCTGTATTTCTTTGATACGGCCAGCGGTCAGCGGCTTCGGTGAGGTGCGCCATGCGGGCAGATTACACATCCATGGGCTTCTACACGTTTGACGCCCTCTGCCGCCCGGTGAACGAGCTTCCGGCGGGCGGCGGCACCCTGTTTGTCGAGGACTTCACGCTGGCGGTCTCCGGCGCGGCCGGCAGCGCCGCCATCGTCGCGGCCAAGCACGGGCTGAAGGTGCGGGCTGTGGGAGGCGTCGGCCATGATGACATGGGCGACTGGGTGCTGATGAAACTCGGCGGCTTCGGCGTCGACACCAGCCTGATGCAGCGCTGCGATGGCTTTGCCACTTCCTCCTCCATCGTCACCACAAGGCCTGATGGTGCCCGCCCTGCCCTGCACAAGCGCGGCGCCACGGCAGGCTTTTATGTGGACGATGCGCAGGCGGAAACCGTGCTCGACACGAAGATCCTGCATGTCGGCGGCGTCGGGCTGATGGACCGGATGGACAAGGGCCGCAACGCGGAACTGATGGCGGAAGCCAAGAAGCGCGGTGTCACCACCACGCTCGACGTCTTCGCCTCCACTCGCGATGACCTGCCGCTGGTCAGGCCGCTGCTGGCGCATACGGACTATTTCATGCCCTCCGAGGAGGAAGCCCGCGCCCTGTCCGGGCTTGAGGATTTCGAGGACATTGCCAAATTCCTGCTCGATCAGGGCACGGGTGCCGTCATCCTGACCCTCGGCGCGCTGGGCGCCATGTACCGGGACAACAACGGCCTTGCCTTCGATCTTCCAGCCTATGCGATCGACGTTGTGTGCACCTGCGGCTGCGGTGACTGCTTCAATGCCGGCTTTGCCACCGGGCTGCATCTCGGCCTGCCCATCGAGGACTGTGTGCGCATGGGACAGGCAAGCTCTGCCCAGAACGCCATGGGTCTCGGCTCGCAGGCTGTTGTGAAAGATCTCGATACGACGCAGAGGTTTATGGCCAACACAGCGCTGCGCCCCTATACTTGGGCGGAAGATCAGGAGTTGCGCCATGAAGCACCCGCCCGTTCCGGGGCCTGAGGAACTTGCCCTGCCGCTCAGGGACATCCTGCGCGGCCTGCGCCAGAAGGCCCCCTTGCCGAAATCGCTGATCGAACCAGCCCTCAACCTGCTGCCGCGGGACATTCGCTCCTCGCTGAGCCGCATTGTCGAGGATGTTGCAGGTGAAAAGATCGGACGCCTGCGTGTGCGCACGCCTGATGCCGCCTCGCTGCAACGGGCCAGCCTTGCGCTGAAGGGCGGGCCCGCAGCCCCGGCGGATGTGGCCGGTGCACTCGCCTGGGGCGGCGCGCTGTTTCTGGCCGAGGCCGGTGTTTCCACCCTCCTCGTCAGCGAGACAGTGGCCGCGCTCTGCTGGCACGAAGCGCTGGATGAGAGCTTCGACAGCCCGGCCCGTGCGGCAGCGCTGGTACAAGGGCTCGACCGGCATAGTTTCATCAGCCCGGCCCCCGGTATCGTTTCTGCTGCGGTGCCGGACAGCGGCATGGAACCGGCGCGGCTGCGTCTTGCCATGACAGCGCTTGTGGTGTGGCTGCTGGCAGAGCGCTCGGGCACACTGGGCAGCCTCTCCGGCGAGCATGAACTGCTCCGCATCGCTCTGCTGCTTTGCGACAGCAGCAAGGACGAAATTGCAGACGCCTTCCGCAACCGCGAAGCGCTTGGCAATCTGCTGCAACAGCTGGCCGAAAGGATCTGACATGAGCGGCCCGCTTGCCAGTTTCGAGAATTCCCGCATGCCGGTGCGCAAGGCGATCCGCCGTCTGCGCTGGTTCATTGCTTCCTTCCACGAACATGCAAACGGCCTGACGGCAGAGACCGGACAGGCCTTTACCGTGGATGACGGCAAGCTGACCGCCGCCTTCATGAGCTGGTACCGTGCTTTTGAGGCGCAGAAGCACAAGGCGGACGCAGACCGTCGCGGCTATGTCACCTTCGCCGCTGGTTTGATGCTGCGTGAACTTCTGCATTTCGGCCCGCTGACAGCCCAGCGCGGCGGGACAGCTCCGGGCGTACCTTCCCCATCCAGCGGCGGTGCTCCGGCTGCCTTCTGGCCGGAAGGCCACGCTTATGTCACCTATTGCCTCGCCGTGCGTGCCGCCGTTCTGGCGCAGGAATTCCACACCGAGCCGCATGAGGTGCCTGAGCTTTCGGACCTGCGGACCTGGTGGTCCTTCCGGGAAAACATCTTCGAAGACCCGGACCTTGCCATCAGCTTCCTGGAGCTCTTCAGCGGCGAGCAGCCTCACTGGACCGCCTCCGCCATCTTCGCCCCGCATCCGGACACTCCACCTCTGCCCCGGCAGCAGTGAGGCGCGCCCAGTTGCGTTCCTCTCCATCGTCATCCCGGGCAGAAGCGAAGCGGAAGTCTGGGGTACGCTCATTCGCAGAGCTTTGGGACTGAAGGCGCACAGAGGCTGGCGAAAGAGAAAACCCTGCCTCACGGCTCAAGACAAAGCACCTCTCTGCGAGCGAGTAGGCCCCGGCTCGCGCTGCGCTTGGCCGGGGTGACATGGTGGCTGACGACAAGGCCGTCATCAGCGGCTGCGGCCTTCACTATGCTGAGGCAAAAAGCACAGATTTGCTACACGCTCCGCGTCGTCCCGGACGCAGCAAAGCGGAGATCCGGGACCCACTCGCTTGCAGAGCGTTGAGATTAAAGCGCAGTGCTGAGGCTGGCCACTGTCCCGGACCCTCTCTTCGTTCGTCCCAGATGAAGCTTGAGAGAAAAGTACGTGGACGCTCCCTCCTCACGGCCCCCGTGCCAGGGGCGGGTGCGGACGGGGCGGGCCCATTGCAGGTCCGTGATCACGGCTTTGCTTTCCACCACATTCAGCCACAGCGCCAGCGCGCCTTTCTGCGTGCGCTCCGGCCCGCCGATGGCAAGAACCTTTGCGCAAGCACGCGGCAAAGTGAAGCTGCTGACGGCGATATCCGCATGGCGGCAATCCTCCTCCAGAGCCTCGAGGCTGCGGCTGAGAGCCACGCGAAGTGGAGCCACCGCAGCCCCTTCTTCCATATGCAGCGGATAGGCATCCACGACACAGCCGGACGGATCACAGGCCATATGACGCTTGAGCAGGCGGCGCGCCTCAAATTCCATCGGCGGCACCCCATCGCCCCGCAACCAGGTTTCTGCGGCAAAACCAATCTTCGAGGCAGTGACGCGCAAATCCCCTGATGCATCGCGCACTGCTACCAGCACGCCCCTGTCCGCCACCATGATGTCCGGCGGGCGGAAGAGCGTCAGCGAGACAACGCCAATCCCGAGCGGCACTGCTGCAATGGCCCGCCAGCGCCCGTTCGCCAGCAGCAGCATGAAGACCGAGGCCGTGAGCATCACTGCTGCAAGGGCAGACATCTGGCCGGTCACCCCGTCGGTATCGCTGAGTGAGGCGGTAAAGCGGGCCGATGCCAGCATCAGATCAATGCCCCAGCCCATCACCGCCAGCGGCAAATCCGCAAGGCCGAAAGGCAGCAGCAGGAAGGCCAGCACACCGGCGGGCATGACAATGAACGAGACGGCAGGCATGGCCAGCAGGTTGCCGAGCAGCCCATAGGGCGATATCCGGTCAAAGTGATAGGCACCAATTACACCCGTCGCCACGCCGGCAACAAGCGATGTCATGGCAAGCCCTCCCGCCCATAACACTACAGATGAAAGGATGCGGTTTGCAGGGCCGAGGCTTGCCCGGCGTACCGCATTCATCTTCGTGGACGGACGCCGGGCCCAGTCGTCATAGACCGCGACCAGACAGAGAACGGCAGCAAAGGACATCTGGAAGCCAGGGTCATAGAGATCCTCAGGCGCAACGATCAGCAGCGCCACCGCCACCAGCGAGAGGCTGCGCAGGCTGAGGCCGCGCCGCCCGGTCAGAAGCCCCAAAAACACCAGTGCGATCATCAAATATGACCGCTGCGTCGGCACGCTTGCGCCGGACAGAAGCAGGTATGCCGTGGCCGTGACCAATGCGACGCAGGCGGCGATCTTGTGAATGGGCAGGCGCAAGGCCAGCAGCGGAAAGGCAGCAAGGAGCGCCAGCGCCGCCGCATAGACCCCACCCGCAAACAACGCCATGTGCAGGCCGGAAATCGAGAGCACATGCGCCAGACCGGATTCCCGAAGATCCTCCACCGCTTCATCTGAAATGAGACTTCTATCCCCCACCAGCAGCGCCGCAGCGAGCGCGGCGCGATCCCCTCACCAATGGCAGTGCGAATGCCTTCGACAAGACCCGCCCGCACAGCCTCAATCTGGCGGAGCGCCTTCAGCCGGAGCCCCGGCGGCGGCAGGTCAATTGCCTCCGGCGCGCCCAGCACGAAGCCGGTTGCGCCAATCCGGTCATAATAGGCGCGGAAGGCAAAGTCATAACCTCCCGGACGCACCGGGCCGGAGGGTGGCACCAGCCGGGCCCGCACCTTGATGGCATCGCCAATGGCGAGCTTTTGCGCCTGCCGCAGCACCAGGCGCACCCGTGCGGGTGCCTCGCCCCGGCGCGACCAGCGCACCACATCAACCGTTACCTGCCGGGACGCGCCCGCTCCGGCGATGCCCGAGACATGACCGGAAATCTCCGCCGATACCGGCCCCTTCAACACAGGAGCGGCAATACTGAGGGTGCGCATGGCCCCGGCCGCGGCGCCTGCCAGCATCAAGGCCAGAACCAGCACAACGGCATGAAGCCGCCCCCGCCAATGTGTCCACAGAGCAAAGATCAGAGCCACGACAGACAGCGCCATCAGCACCCAGGCATTGGGTTCACGCGGGGCGGAAAAATACAGCGCAATGCCGCCGCAAAAGGCGAAGGCCTGCAGCACGGGCGCAAGATCACGCGGTGCTTTGCGGCTAACGGTCTCGACCGGCTTCAGCAGCGCGGCATCGGGCGTATGCGGCCGCTTGCGCCACAGGCGCTCACCATGCCGGTAAAACCAGTCAGGAACGGAAAAGCGACGGCGCGGCGGCGGCGCCCTGTCATCTGTTGCAGAGCCTGTCAGCCCTGCACCGGCCATGGCCCTGCGGCCCCTGCTTCATACGCCAAATGCAAACCCGCCCCACACTGCCGGTGCTTCGCACCAGCCTTGCCCATACCCCTTTATCCATTCGCAGCGCCCCGGACATTTGCCGGGCCGCGCGCCTGTGCTAAAGAGCCAGCAACCGGATTCCGGTTCTGACCGGCATCACCTCACTCTGACAGAGAAACAACATCCTGACCATGGCTGACCAGATCGTCACGCGCTTTGCGCCTTCCCCGACCGGCTACCTTCATATTGGCGGCGCCCGTACGGCCCTCTTCAACTGGCTTTTCGCCAAGCGCCACGGCGGCAAGATGCTGCTGCGCATCGAGGACACCGACCGCGCCCGTTCCACCAAGGAAGCCGTGGACGCGCTGCTTGATGGCCTGACCTGGCTCGGCCTCGACTGGGACGGCGAGCCGGTGTCCCAGTTTGGCCGCGTCAAGCGTCATCAGGAAGTGGTGGAAGAGATGCTGGCACGCGGCACCGCCTACCGCTGCTATTGCACGCCGAAAGAACTGGAAGAAATGCGTGAGAAGGCCCGCGCCGAAGGCCGTCCTCCCCGCTATGACGGCACCTGGCGTGACCGCGATGCCTCCGAGGCTCCGGCTGGCGTTGCACCGGCCATCCGCCTGCGCGCGCCGCTCGAGGGCGAGACCATCGTTGATGATCAGGTTCAGGGCCGCATCACCTTCCCGAACAAGGATCTGGACGACCTCGTGCTGATGCGCTCGGACGGCGTGCCGACCTACATGCTGGCCGTGGTGGTGGACGACCATGACATGGGCGTCACCCACATCATCCGTGGCGACGACCATCTGACCAACGCCGCCCGCCAGACGCTGATCTATCAGGCCATGGGCTGGGACGTGCCCAGCATGTCGCATATCCCGCTGATTCACGGCCCGGACGGCGCAAAGCTCTCCAAGCGCCACGGCGCGCTGGGCGCCGAAGCCTACCGCGCCATGGGCTATCTGCCCGCCGCCATGCGCAACTATCTTGCACGCCTCGGCTGGAGCCACGGCGACGACGAAATCATGTCCACCGAAGACATGATCTCTTGGTTCGGCCTTGAGTCCATCGGCCGCTCGCCCGCCCGCTTCGACTTCAAGAAGCTGGAGAACCTCAACGGCCATTACATGCGCGCCACCGCTGATGCGGATCTGCTGGTGCACTGGAAGGCCTGCATTGCCCACAACGAAGGCGGCGCTGCCATTCTCGACTGGATGGCGGCTCCCGGCAATGAAGCCAAGGTGCTGGCTGCCCTGCCCGGCCTCAAGGAGCGCGCCAAGACGCTGGTGGAACTCACCGAAAGCGCATCATACCTTTGGCGGATGCGGCCAATTGACCTTGATGAGAAGGCGGCCACAATTCTGGACGCAGACGGCAAGTCGATCCTTGCGCGCCTTCTCCCGCTGCTGCAGGCAGATGATGTCTGGTCGCTGGAGAGCACCGAAGCCGTCGTCAAGGCCTTCGCAGAGGCGGAAAATCTGAAGCTTGGCAAGGTGGCGCAGCCCTTCGCGCCGCACTGACAGGCCGCGGCACCTCGCCCGGCATCTATGATGTGCTTGTGGTGCTGGGCAAGGACGAATCTCTGGGGCGCATTGCTGATCAGGCGGCTTGAGCACTGATCTGACAGGCGTTTTCAGATGAGCGTTTAGCGTTCACAGACGGAACAAAGCCCATGGCGCAAGCGTTTGCGCGCCATGGGCAGTGCAGCATGCAGCTTGCAGCCCCTGCTCAAATGGGATACGCAATCCGGGGCTATTTCAACCGCCGTGCAAGCATCAGGCAGATCAGTCAAGGTCTGCGGCGCTCCCAACGCCAGAATGCACCGGCAGTTCCAGACGAAGGGGTTACCTGAATGGGCGACACGAAAGCCAACCTGACCGTTGACGGCAAGGCCAGCGATTTCAAAATTCTCGATGGCTCCATTGGACCGTCGGTCGTGGATATCTCCACTCTCTACAAAGAGACGGGCATGTTCACCTACGATCCGGGCTTCACTTCGACCGCATCGTGCGAATCCAAGATTACCTATATCGATGGCGACGAAGGTGTGCTTCTGCACCGCGGTTACCCGATCGAGCAGCTGGCCGAGAAGGGTGACTTCCTGGAAGTCTGCTATCTGCTTCTCTACGGCGAACTGCCGACACCCGCCCAGAAGAAAGACTTCGACTACCGCGTGACGCACCACACCATGGTGCATGAGCAGATGAGCCGCTTCTTCACCGGCTACCGCCGCGACGCCCACCCGATGGCCGTCATGGTCGGCACCGTAGGCGCCCTCTCCGCCTTCTACCACGACTCGACCGACATCACCGATCCGCACCAGCGCATGGTCGCTTCGCTGCGCATGATCGCCAAGATGCCGACGATCGCCGCGATGGCTTACAAGTACCACGTCGGCCAGCCCTTCGTTTATCCGAAGAACGACCTCGACTACGCCTCCAACTTCCTGCGCATGTGCTTTGCCGTGCCCTGCGAGGAGTACAAGGTCAACCCGGTCCTGTCCCGCGCCATGGACCGCATCTTCATCCTGCACGCCGACCATGAGCAGAACGCATCGACCTCGACCGTGCGTCTGGCTGGCTCCTCCGGCGCCAACCCGTTCGCCTGCATCGCGGCCGGCATTGCCTGCCTCTGGGGCCCGGCACACGGCGGCGCCAACGAGGCTGCGCTCAACATGCTGATGGAAATCGGCTCGGTTGACCGCATCCCCGAATATATCGAACGCGCCAAGGACAAGAACGATCCGTTCCGTCTGATGGGCTTCGGCCACCGGGTCTACAAGAACTATGACCCGCGCGCCAAGATCATGCAGAAGACCATGTATGAGGTCCTCGAGGCCACCGGCCATGCAGATGACCCGCTGATGCAGGTTGCTCTGGAGCTGGAAAAAATCGCCCTCAACGATCCGTACTTCATCGAGAAGAAGCTCTACCCGAACGTCGACTTCTACTCGGGTATCACTCTGCGTGCGCTCGGATTCCCGACCACCATGTTCACCGTGCTCTTTGCCCTCGCCCGTACCGTGGGCTGGATCGCGCAGTGGAACGAGATGATCGAGGACCCGTCCCAGCGTATCGGCCGTCCGCGCCAGCTCTACACCGGAGCCCCGCAGCGCGACTACGTGCCGATCAACAACCGCGGTTGAGATCTGCAGATCTGACGAAACGGAAAGGGCGCCAGACGGCGCCCTTTTTGTTGAGTGACTGCAGAACGGATAAGTGCGGGTTTAGCGCTTGAGAAGATCAAGCACGATCCGTGCGGCGGCCTCACTCTGGGAGCGGCCATCCGGCAAGCGCATCATGCCATCGAGTGCAGTGAAGGCATCCACCTGCGTGCGCCGCTCGGGCGTATCGCTCAACAGCTTTGATATGACCGGCACAAGGCGCTCCGGATTGACTTCCTCGTCAAGGAACTCAGGCACCACGTTGCGCTCCAGAATGATGTTGGGCAGCACCATCGACGAGACGCTAGCGATCGGCATGATCTTGTGCAGCTGTTTCAGACGGCGGTAGAACCAGTCGAGCCGGTAGCAGATCGCCATCGGCACCCCGGAGGTTGCCAGTTCCAGCGAAACAGTGCCGGAGGCAGCCAGCGCAGCATGAGCGCGGCGGAAGGCCGCGAACTTCTCCGTCTCGCCCCGAATGATTTGCGGCTGCAAAGGCCAGCCGGCAACCCGCTCCGTGATGCGATCCGCAAGATGTGGCACCGCCGGCAGCAGCACTTCCAGCCCCGGATGAAGCGGGGCAAGCTGCAACAGGATCTGGCCGAAATCATCCAGCAAAGCATCCACCTCGCTGCGGCGGCTGCCGGGCAGAAGCAGAAGCACGGGAGCCCCTCACCCACAAGCTTGCGCTCACCTGCAGCCGGGCGCAGAAGCGCGGCCTTCTCGATCAGCGGATGACCGACATAGAAGGTGGGCGGGCCGCCGAGACGCTTGTGGGCCTCCGGTTCAAACGGCAGCAGCGCCAGAAGCCGGTCCACATAGACGCTCATCTTCTTCGCGCGGCCCGGACGCCAGGCCCAGACGGAAGGCGACACGTAGTCGACAATTGGAATATGCGGCGCGCGCTTGCGCACCCGCTTGGCGACATTATGCGTGAAATCAGGGCTGTCGATGATAATCAGGACATCCGGATTGGCCGCAATCGCAGCATCGACGGCCTGATAGACGCGCCGCACGATGGTGGGCAGCCGCTTCAAGACCGCCGTCAGCCCCATGACTGCAATGTCGGATAGCGGAAATAGGCTCTCAAGCCCCTGATGCGCCATCCGCTCACCGCCAACACCTTCAAAAACAATAGGGCCGCCGTGCAGTTGCTTCAGCGAGGCCATCAGATTGGCACCAAGAGAATCGCCTGATTCCTCGCCAGCCACCAGAAACACCTTCAGCGGACGCGCCGGAGAACCGGCCATCACCTCAGTGCTCATGCTGCATCGCTCCCGTTTCGTGTCAGGCCAAAAGGAACAGCCCGCCAGCCTTTGCGGCAGCGGCCGTTTCAGCCTCATCGGCCACCAGCGCATAGCCTGCTTCCACCGCGATGCCGGCAAGACCGGCCGCCTTAGCAAGCTCGACCGTGCGCGGGCCAATGGTGGGAAGATCCACGCGCAGATCCTGTCCCGGCTTTGCTGCCTTGACCAGAACTCCGGCGGCGCCCTTGGTCTTCACCCGGCCATTGCGCCTCAGTTCTGCACAGCGCGCCAGCATGGCATCGGTGCCTTCTGCCCCTTCCAGCGCGATCACACGCCCGCCGATGGCAACTGCGGCCTGCCCGATATCCAGTTCCCCCAGCCTTTGCACAGCCTTGTAGGCAAGGGCCATATCGGCCTGGGCTTCGCTTTCAGGCATCCTGCCAGCCAGCAGGCCTTCCCGTGCTAGCAGCGCTGGCGCCACATCACGCACGCCAACAGCCTTGAGGCCTTCCGCTTCAAAAATGCCGATCACACGTGTCAGAAGACTGTCATCGCCGCCAATCATCGCCTTGAGGATGGCAGGCAGGCGGCGCATGGTGCCCAGATCCCCCATGACGGAGGTGAAGTCCGGCCGCTTGGTGATGCCGCCAATCAGCAACACCCGGTCGCACTGCGCCTGTTTCAAACTCTTGAAAAGCTGTCCGATTTGGCCCCAGCCCAGCTCGATATCGGCTTTGGCGGCCAAGTCCGTCTCGGCTTCACCCTTGATGGCGACCAGATGCACAGGCTCGCCACGAGCCTGCAAATCGGCCAGGATGAGCCCCGGCAGACGCCCCCGCCCGCGATGATGCCGAGGCGTCCAGTGGAGGCCCCGGCCTTTCCGGCATCGCTGGCGGCAGTCATCTCAGGCATCGCCTGAAGGTGTGCGCGGCGTGCAGAACCGGCGTTCACCCTCAACCAGGATGAAATCCGTCACCTGCTTCACCAGAGGCTGGTCCGTCACACTGTCCGCAATCTTCTGAGCCCGGTCCCGGAGGGTGCCTTCGTCACTCTCGAACAGCTCGCGGTAGGCCGCGCGCAGCGCATGGATCTGCTCGCGCGGGAAGTTGCGCCGCTTCAGGCCAACGAGATTGAGGCCGCCAAGCCGTGCCCGGTTGCCAGTGACCATGCCGTAGGGAATGAGGTCATTCTCAAGGCCTGCAAGCCCCCGACAAAGGCGTGATCGCCAATGCGGGTGAACTGGATGACAGCCGATCCGCCACCAAAAATGACGTGGCTTCCCACTTCAACATGGCCGGCGATCATCACATTGTTCGACAGCACGCAGCCATCGCCCAGATGGCTGTCATGGCCAACATGAGAGTTCGCAAGGAAAGCACAACGGTTACCGATGGTGGTGGTGGAACCGCCCCCTCCGTTCCGGCGTTCATCGTTACGCCTTCCCGGATGATGCAGTCCTCACCCACGCTCAGCGTCGCGTGTTCGCCCTTGAACTTGAGATCCTGAGCCTGATGGCCAATGGACGCAAAGGGAAAAATGACCGTACGCGCACCGATCCGCGTGGATCCGGCGACGGTCACATGAGATTTCAGCTCGACACCATCGCCCAGCACCACATCCTTACCCACGTGGCAGAAAGGCCCGATGCGAACTCCGTCACCAAGAGACGCGCCGTCTTCAATGATTGCGGAGGGATGAATGTGGGACATGATTTCCTCAGGCGTCAACGATCATTGCGCTGATTTCAGCTTCAGCGACCTTAGCGCCATCCACCTTGGCAATCGCCTCAAATTTCCAGATGTTGAGACGGTTACGGATCTTCTTCACATGGAATTCGACCTGGTCACCGGGCATCACCGGCTTGCGGAACTTGGCCTTGTCAACGGTCATGAGATAGACGAGCTGCGGCGTGTCGTCGGAGCCCAGAGAATTGACACACAGCGCGCCGGCCGTCTGTGCCATGGCCTCGATCAGCAAAACGCCCGGCATCACCGGATGGGCAGGAAAATGTCCCTGGAAATGCGGCTCGTTGATCGTGACATTCTTGATGCCAATGCAGGACTCGTCTCCGTTCATCTCGATGATCCTGTCGATCATCAGGAACGGATAGCGGTGCGGCAAAAGCTCCATGACACGCATGATGTCAGCGGTGTTGAGCGTTGTCTTCTGTTCTTCCATATCCATTGCCCTCTTGCAGGGAAACTGTCATTTGCTGCTGTTTATCGCAGTATAAAGCGCCTGTCAGGCATCAGATCCGCGTTCTGCCAGTTTTTTCAGCGCTGTGATTTCACGGAACCACTGCTTCACCGGCTTTGCCGGCACGCCGCCATAGCGCCCGCCAGCCGGAACCGCGTCATTGACGACGCTGACCGCGGCGATCTGTGCGCCCATACCGATTTCCACATGACCTGCCACGCCGGACTGTCCGCCAATGGCCACATAGTCGGCCAGGGTCGAACTTCCGGAAAGACCGACCTGTGAAACAATCACGCAATGGCGGCCGATAACGACGTTGTGGCCAACCTGGACCTGATTGTCGATCTTTGTACCCTCGCCAATCACGGTATCCCGGTTGGCACCCCGGTCTATGGTCGTGTTTGCGCCAATCTCCACGTCATCCTGAATGATGACACGGCCGATCTGAGGCACCTTCAGATGCCCCCCAAGACCCATGGCATAGCCAAAACCATCCTGCCCGACACACACGCCCGGATGAAGAATGACCCGGTTGCCAAGCAGGGCATGCTGCAGCACGGCGTTGGCGCCGATCCGGCAATCCCGGCCGACACGCACATTGCAGCCGATAACGGCATTGGGACCAATATGGGAGCCCGAACCAATCTCGGCCCCCTCCCCGATCACGGCGCCCGGCTCGATGACAGCGCCCTCTTCAACGACAGCCGCCGGGTGCACGGTCGCGCGCTCCGAGATCTTTGTCTCGCCGTAAAAGGGCTCAGGCTTCATTGCCGCAGGAAACAGCCCCGCCAGCACTAGCGCCCAGGCTCTGTAAGGATCCTTGCAGACGATGACAGCCACATCCTCCGGCACCTTGGACACATGCTTCTGCGCAACGATGCAGGCGCTGGCCCGGGTGCAGCCGAGCTGAGCGAGATACTTCACATTGTCGAAGAAAACCAGCGCGCCCGGCTCAGCATCCTCAAGTGGCGCCACCTTGCTGATCAGAAGAGCCGGGTCACCACGCTGAAGCTCACCGCCGGACAGGGCCACGATCCGCTCAAGCGGCAGCTCTGCCATCGGCGGGAAGAAGATGGGATCGGACATGAACTGTCTCCCGCAAGATGTTCTGACTACAAAAGAAAACGGCCGCCGGTTGATGCGGCGGCCGTTGAATTCCTGCTTCTCCGGCTTAGAACCGGGTGCCACCGCCGAGACGGAACACTTGGGTCTTGTCGCCGGTTTCCTTGACCACAGGCACGGCGAAGTCCATGCGCAGCGGGCCGAAGGGCGACTGCCAGCGGATACCGGCACCCACCGAAGCGCGCACCTTGAAGCTGTTGCTGTTCACACCATTGGTGCCCACAGCCTGGACCAGCTTGTTGTCCGCATCCCAGAGCGAACCAGCGTCGGCGAAGACCGCACCGCTCAGACCGAACTCTTCCGGAATGACCGGGAACGGGAAGGTCGCTTCCACAGTACCAGCCACATAGAAGCGGCCGCCGAGAGCGTCGCTGGTCTTGGCATCGCGCGGGCCGATGCCCTGGCTTTCGAAGCCGCGAACCATCTCGCCGCCCATCATGAACTGATCGGAAATGCGCAGACGCTTGCTGCCGAAGCCCTGAATATGGCCTGCACGCAGGGTGACATTACCAACGATACCCGCATCCGGGAAAATCTCGCGGTAAGCACGGCCTTCAACGGTCGAGCGCATGAACTGCGTGTCGCCACCGATACCGGCGAATTCCTGCTGGAATTTACCGTAAAGGCCGTTCGACGGGTTCATGTTGTTGTCGAGCGTGTTGTAGACAAGCGCGTAACCAGCCAGAGACGTCAGGTACGTGCCCAGAGCATCACAGACAGCCGGAGACAGATTGGCATTCCGCGAACAGGTCGCCAGATTGGTGGCGAGGTTCTTCGGATCCTTAATCTTCGTCTGATAGATGTTGTAGAACAACTTCAGAGACAGCTCGTCCTCACGCAGCGGCAGAGTAAAGCCGAAGCCACCACCCGTGATCTCTTCATCATAGCTGCGGTAGTCGTTGTTCTTGGACACCCGGCGGTAGGCTTCCAGATCAAGCGCGATACGGCGGCCCAGGAAGAAAGGCTCCTGGAAAGCAAACTCGTAGGACTGAGTGCTTTCGCCACCACCAACGCCGAGCTTCACATACTGGCCACGGCCAAGGAAGTTCTTTTCGCTGATGGAGATATCGCCAATCACGCCGTCGGTGGTCGAGTAACCGATACCGAACGACACTTCACCCGTTGCCTGTTCTTCAACATCCACGTTGATGACAACGCGGTCAGGAGAGCTGCCACGCTCGGTCGTGATACGCACGTCCTTGAAGAACCCGAGGTTCTTCAGGCGGCGTTCAGCCTTGTCCATGAGAACGCGGTTGAAGGCATCACCTTCAGCCAGATCGAACTCGCGGCGAATGACATACTCGCGCGTCCGGTCGTTGCCACGGATATTGATCCGCTCGACATAGGCGCGCGGGCCTTCTTCGATGTTGTACACAAGATCAATTGTCTTGGTCTCGTAGTTGCGCAGGGCGCGCGGGCGCACCTCAGCAAAGGCGTAGCCTTCCTTGGAGACCTGCAGCGTCAGATCTTCCAGAGACTGCTCAACCCGCTTGGAGTTATAGGTATCGCCAGAGCTGGTGCGCACATAGGACTTCAGGCTCTCCGGATCGATGGACGACAGGGAGCTCTGAACCTCGACGTTACCGATCTCGTACTTCTCGCCCTCATCCACCGTGAAGGTGACGTAGAAGACGTTCTGCTCGCGATCAAGGTCGGCACTGGCCGAGATGATGCGGAAGTCAGCGTAGCCGTGCTGATAATAGTACTGACGCAGCAGCTCCTGATCGGCCGCCAAACGGTCTGGATCATAGGTATCGGAGCTGCGCAGCCAGCTCAGCAGACCGCTTTCGCGCGTGCGGATAACATCACGCAGACGGCGGTCACTGAAGTTCTTGTTACCGACGAAGCCGATGCGTTCAACGCCGGTCTTCTCCCCTTCATTGATCTCGAACACCAGATCAACGCGGCCATTGCCACGATCAATGGTCTTCGGATCAACCGAAGCGCGGTAACGGCCTGAACGGCGGTAAGCCTCCAGGATGTTCTGCACGTCGCTCTGCACCTTGCTGCGGCTCAGCATCGAGCGCTCGGTGGTGCGAACAACACCCTTGAGGGTCTCGGCGCTCAGCCGCTTGTTACCCTCAAAGGAAACGCGGGAAATGACCGGATTCTCGACAACATTGACGACCAAGGTGCCGCCCTGCTGTGAAATACGGACGTCTTCAAACAGCCCCGTCGCAAACAGCGCCTTGAGCGATTCGTCAACGTCAGCAGCAGAGTACTGCTGCCCCCGCTTGATGGTCATGTAGCTCGCAACGGTTTCAGCCTCGATGCGCGTGTTGCCACGCACGACGATGGAACCCGCAACGGCTGCCTCCGCAGTGGATACAAACGACCCGAACGGGTCAGGCAGCACCCCGCCGGTGACAAGGAGCGGCGCCGACAAAATAACGGCGCGGGAGATTTTCCGCAGTCGCTGCATATTCGAGCTATGCCTTTTTCACAAAACTGACCCCGAAGGATCATAGTCAGATTCTCAGCATCCGGCCTTGGTTTTACATCCTTTTGCCGAATACGCAACCGCACGATTCACACGAAACAGATTTCATTTGAATGCGTTGCGGGCATGTCACGCAGGCAGCCAGCGGCTGACAAGACGTGACAGGTCATTCCAGGTCGCAAAAACCATGAGCATCAGCACCAGCGTGAGGCCAATACGGAAGCCGAATTCCTGCGCTTTCTCACTAAGCGGCCGCCCTCTGACAGCTTCCGCAGCATAATAAACCAGGTGTCCCCCATCCAGCATGGGCACAGGCATCAGATTGAGCAGGCCAATGCTGACCGACAGCACCGCAGCAAGCTGCAACAGCGGGATGAAGCCAAGCGTCGCCACCTGACCGGCCACTTCCGCAATGCGGATCGGGCCGCCAAGCTGGTCGGCTGGCTCGCGTCCGCGCACCACCTTGCCGATGTACTCCACGGTCCGCACCATAACGAACCAGGTTTCGTTAACACCCTCTTTCACTGCCTCGAAAGGACCATAGGTTTTCTGAATTCTGTCACCTTCCTGTACCGTTCAGTGACACACCCAGAAGTCCAACGCGCTGCACATTGCCGAAATCGTCCTTCAGCTCCCGCAGTTGCGGCGTCACGGTAAGACCCGTCAACTGCCCCTGACGCTCGATCTCCAGCTGCAGCGGCACACCAGCGCTAACGCTGACGATGCGCTGCAACTCGGCAAAGGTCTCTATCGGAGTGCCGTTGACCGCTGTGATCAGATCGCCGGGCTGAAGCCCAGCTTCGGCTGCCGCAC
Source organism: Pannonibacter phragmitetus (assembly GCF_050510895.1). Taxonomy (GTDB): domain Bacteria; phylum Pseudomonadota; class Alphaproteobacteria; order Rhizobiales; family Stappiaceae; genus Pannonibacter; species Pannonibacter phragmitetus_B. The sequence goes on from NZ_JBNINT010000001.1 coordinate 2,085,945, forward strand.
TTTCTGGCTGAACTGCGCCAACCAGAGGCGTCGAGACAACACGTCCAAAAGCGCCAAAAATGAAGGCGAAGATGACGATGGCGAGGATGAAGTTGGCAACCGGACCTGCCGCAACCACAGCCGCGCGCTGCCAGACAGGCTTGGCAGCGAAGGCCCCGCCCGCTGCGCGGCACTCATGGCCGCGACCTTCTCATGGTCAGGCACACTGGCCGCATTCTCGTCACCGGAGAACTTCACGTAGCCGCCCAGCGGAATGAGGCAGAGCTTCCAGCGGGTGCCCTTCCGGTCATTGAAACCCATCAGCTCACGGCCAAAGCCGATGGAGAAGGCCTCAACGTCCACGCCACACCACCGGGCCACGGCGAAATGCCCAAGCTCATGAAAGAAAACGACAACCGTCAGCACGAACAGGAAGGCTGGCAGGGTGAGCACCGGCTGGGACGACAGGGCTGCGAGAAAATCCATTCACCTATCCTGAACTTGCGCAAGACGCGGGCAGCGGAGCGGTCATGTTTCGCCCCTTTCTTGCCCGGAACATATCCATCCAGCCAAGGTGATGCCAGATGTATGGCCGAAATTAGTCGCAAGCGCCAAATGCGGCGGGGAAAACTTCCCTCCTGGCGGCTGTCAGGTCAATGCAAAGCGGTTCAGCAAATCGTGAGCCGCGGCCCTCGCCTGCACATCAAGCGCCAGAATGGAATCGATATCTGCGGCCGGGGCAAGATCGTGCCCGGCTGCAAGCTTGTCGAGAACAGCGCCGACCAGCCCGGCAATACCCGTAAAGCCAATCTGCCCGGACAGGAATGCGGCTACCGCCACTTCATCAGCAGCATTCAGCGCAGCCGGTGCACAGCCCCCTGCCCGCATGGCGTCCAATGCGAGGCCAAGTGCCGGAAACCGCTGCACATCAGGAGCTTCAAAGGTCAGCGAGCCGAGCTTTGCAAGGTCCAGCCTTGCTCCCGGGACCGGCATGCGGGCGGGATATGCAAGGCAATGGGCGATCGGCGTACGCATATCCGCTGGCCCCAACTGTGCCAGCAGCGAGCCATCCGTATATTGCACCATGCCATGGATGGCAGACTGCGGATGAACCAGCACCTCGATCTGATCGTGGCGCAGCGGGAAGAGATGCGAGGCCTCGATCACCTCCAGCCCCTTGTTCATCAGGGTGGCACTGTCGATGGTGATGCGGCTGCCCATGCTCCAGTTGGGATGTTTCAATGCCTGTTGAGGCGAAACATGCGCCATCTCAGCAAGAGAAAGCGTGCGGAACGGGCCGCCCGAAGCAGTCAGGATGATCTTTTCCACTTCCGCCAGATTCCGGCTTTCCAGCACCTGGAAGATCGCATTGTGCTCCGAATCAACGGGCAGCACCGCCGCGCCGCTGCGGCCTGCGGCGGCCATGAACAGGTCACCGGCGCAGACGAGGCACTCCTTGTTGGCCAGCGCGATGGTGCGCCCGGCCTCAAGAGCTGCAAAAGTGGGCCGCAGGCCAGCAGCGCCCACAATGGCCGCCATCACCATGTCTGCTGGCCGCAGCGCAGCTTCGATGACCGCAGTTTCACCAGCGCCGCAGGCAATCCCGGTCCCTTGGAGATTTGCGGCCAGCTCTTCGCCTTTGGAGGCATCGGCAAGAGCGGCAAAGCCTGCCCTGGTCTGACGGGCAAGTTCCGCCAGACCTGCGGCGTCCTGACCGGCCACGAGGGCAGCAATCTCGAAATGCTCTGGATAGCGGCCAACCAGGTCCAGCGTGCTGCGGCCAATGGAACCCGTTGCGCCGAGAATGACCAGCCGCAGCGGCGCGCTCCGCCCTGCCAGCATTGCCTCAAGCCCCGCCGAAGCGTTCCGGCGCTTCTCTGCCTCACTCACCACAGCCAACCACCCAGGCTTTTGAACTTACTGAAAACCGATGCCGGACATCGGATCGGCAAGACTGCCGCCGAAAAGAAGCCCGCACAGCACGGCAAAAATGGCAGCGGCCACCAGCCCGTCGATCCGGTCCATGATGCCACCATGGCCGGGAATGAGACGGCCGGAATCCTTGACGCCGAACCGCCGCTTGATCGCCGATTCCAGGAGATCGCCCCCTTGGGATACAGCAGAAACAGCAAGACCGAAGGCAAACCAGGCCAACGTGCCGCCCTGACCCAGAACCGCAACAACACCGAGGCCGCCGAGGGCGCCAAAGATCAAGCCGCCGACGGCGCCAGACCAGGTCTTCTTCGGTGAAACGCGCGGCCAGAGCTTCGGACCACCAAGCTTGCGCCCTGTGAAATAGGCAGCAACGTCAGTCACCCAGACGACCGCGAGCAGGAAAAAGACGTGCAGCTCGCCGTCACTGCCCCGGCGCAGCAGCATCAGGGCACCGAGGGCAAGGCTGGAATAGAGGATGCCTTCTGCCGTCCAGAAGCCTGTCTTCCCGCCACGGGCAGACAGGATGCTAAGCCCTGCACCAGCTGCGAGCGCCGCAAGAGCCCATGGTTCGAACCCTGCATAGATCAGCCCTGCCACCGCCAGAAGCGTTGCAAAGCCCGCCAGAGCAGGCAGACCGGCAGCCCGCGCTCCGACAATTGCCAGCCATTCTTTCAGGAACAGCGCGCAGCCAAGCAAAGCCAGCGCGAAAAATGCCTCACCGCCACGCCAGGCAATGAGAAGCACGAGCGGCCCCAGGATCAGCGCGGAAATGAAGCGCAGCTTCAGGTCCGCCATTGGCCCGGCCGGACCACCGGTCCCGCTGTTGCCGTTTGCCCCCCGGACATGATCAGGAACCCGTGGCGGTGACACCGCCGAAACGCCGCTCACGCTCACAGAAAGAGGCAAGCGCAGCATCAAACTCTTGCGGACCGAAATCAGGCCACAGAACCGGCGTGAAGTAGAATTCGGAGTAGGCCGCCTGCCACATAAGGAAGTTGGACAGGCGCAGCTCCCCGCTGGTGCGGATGATGAGGTCCGGGTCCGGAATACCGGCCGTATCGAGATTTGCTGAAATCTCCGCATCCGTAATGGCCGAAGGATCGCGTCCTTCCGCCAGATATTGCTGCGTGAGCTTGCGCACTGCACGGGTGATTTCGTCCCGCGATCCATAATTGAAGGCGATGACAACGGTCATGCCCGTGTTGGCGGCCGTCACGCGCTCGCTCTCTTCAAGCAGGCTGCGGATGCCAGGATCCAGCCCTTCACGCTCGCCAATGATGCGCACCCGGCAATTGGCCTTGTGCAATTCCGTCAAATCGCGCTGCACGAAGCGGCGTAGCAGCGACATGAGGAAACTGACCTCAGTGGGCGGACGGCGCCAATTTTCAGACGAGAAACTGTAGAGCGTGATGAAGCCGACGCCACGGGAAGAAGCATGGCGGATGATCTGACGCAGCGCTTCCAGCCCATGGCGGTGACCTTCAGTGCGCGGCAGGCCACGCGCCTGCGCCCAGCGGCCATTACCATCCATGATGATGGCAACATGGCGTGGCACAGATCCGCCGCCGGATGCGGGGCCTGTCACACTGGAGCCAGTTTCAGGTCGGCTGGTCATCAAGTCCCCCGGGCACACTTCCAGGCTGGCGGGGGCAGGCACAAAACCGGCCCCCTTTCAGATCCTCAGACCTGGGAGATTTCCTGCTGCTTCTTTTCCAGCATGCTGTCGGCCTCCGCAATCTGGGCGTCGGTCAGCTTCTGCACGTCATCGGAAGCAACGCGGGCGTCATCCTGGCTGATGCCGCCGTCCTTCTCCAGCTTCTTGATGATGTCCATGCCGTCGCGGCGCACGTGACGGATGGCAACCTTGGCAGCCTCGGCGTACTTGTGAGCGACCTTGATCAGCTCCTGCCGGCGCTCGGCGTTCAGTTCCGGGATAGGCAGGCGCAGCAGCTGGCCATCGATCACCGGGTTGAGGCCAAGGCTGGACTCGCGAGATCGCCTTCTCGACGGCGCTGACCATGCCCTTGTCCCAAACCTGGATCGCGACCATGCGCGGCTCCGGAACGGACACGGTACCAACCTGATTGATCGGCATCGACTGGCCATAGGCGTTGACGACGATGGCATCCAGCATGCTGGAGGAAGCCCGGCCGGTGCGAAGGCCCGCAAGTTCGGTCTTCAGAACACCAAGTGCGCCCTGCATACGACGCTCGAGATCTTTGAGATCGACACCTTCAACCGGCATAACTTCCTCGCTTTGTTCTTCGTTGGCTCACGCTTTGCTGGCGCGGCGCAAACATGGCACAGTCTCGCCGAAAGACAAGACCAACTCAGGCAGAGCCCCTGAATAAGCAGGAGAGAGGTGCATGCGCAAGCCGCATTCCACCACTCTGCATGTCCTGATGCCGGGAAGACCGGAAAAGCCCTCCCGCCCTTTGGAAAATCAGCTGACGACCGTGTAGAGGCCGCGCTCTTCCAGAACGCTCACCAGAGCGCCGGGAGTGTGGATCGAGAAGACGATCACAGGGATCTTGTTGTCACGGGCCAGAGCGATGGCCGTCGTGTCCATGACCTTGAGGTTGCGGGTGATCACGTCCTCATAGGACAGTTCGGTGTAGCGCTCCGCATCCGGATTGATCTTCGGATCTTCCGAATAGATGCCGTTCACCTGGGTGCCCTTCAGGAAGGCATCACATTTCATTTCGGCAGCACGCAGCGCTGCGCCGGAATCGGTGGTGAAGAACGGGTTGCCCGTGCCGCCGGCAAAAACGATCACGTCGCCGTCTTCCATGTAGCGCTCAGCACCGCGCTGGGTGAAGGTCTCACAAATGGAAGGCACCGGCACGGCCGAAAGCACGCGGGCCGGGATGTTGTGGCGGCGCAGGGCGTCGGCCACGGTCAGGCTGTTCATGATCGTCGCCAGCATGCCCATGTGGTCGCCGGTGACGCGGTTGCCGCCCTTGGCGGCCACGGCGACGCCGCGGAAGATGTTGCCGCCGCCAATCACCACACCCACCTGCGCGCCCAGCTTCACGGCACTGGCAATCTCAAGCGCAATCCGCTCGACCACTGCCGGATCGATGCCGAAGGACTGGCTGCCCATCAGGGCCTCGCCCGAGAGTTTCAGAAGCACACGGCGCCAGCGCAGGGGTTTGGTCATGGGCACACCTTCCGGTTCAATGATCAGGAAAAAGGGCTGTCAAAAAAAGGCGCCGGTTTGATCCGGCGCCCTCTGGGCTTAGTGGCCGGCCGCCGCAGCGACCTCTGCCGCGAAGTCCGTCTCTTCCTTCTCGATCCCCTCGCCGAGAGCGAAGCGGACGAAGCCGGAGAGCTTGACTGCGGTACCGAGTTCCTTGCCGAGGGCCTCAACAGCCTGCTCGACGGTCTTGTCCGGGTCGATGACGAAAGCCTGCTTCACGAGGGTGACTTCCTCGTAGAACTTGCGGATACGGCCTTCGACCATCTTCTCGATGATGTTGTCCGGCTTGCCGGATTCGCGAGCCTGTTCGATGAACACGGCGCGCTCACGCTCCACAACTGCCGGGTCGAGCTGGTCGACGTTCAGCGACAGCGGGCTGGTGGCGGCAATGTGCATGGCGATCTGGCGGCCCAGAGCGTTCAGCTTGTCCTTGTCACCAGCAGACTCAAGCGCAACGAGCACGCCGATCTTGCCGAGGCCATCGGAGATAGCGCTGTGGACATAGGTGGAGACAACGCCGTCGTTGACGGACAGGACGGCTGCGCGGCGCAGGGTCATGTTCTCGCCGATGGTGGCGATGGCATCCTTGATGGACGCGTCAACGGACTTGTCGGAACCCGGGTAGCCGGCAGCGGAAATCGCCTCGACATCACCGCCAGCGGTCAGGGCAACGGCGGCAACATCGCGCACCAGAGCCTGGAAGCCGTCGTTGCGGGCCACGAAGTCGGTTTCGGAGTTCAGCTCGATGACGGCAGCGGTCGTGCCCTTGGATGCAACGCCAACCAGGCCTTCAGCAGCCACGCGGCCAGCCTTCTTGGCTGCCTTGGCGAGGCCCTTGGCACGCAGCCAGTCGATCGCTGCTTCCATGTCACCGTTGGTTTCGGTCAGAGCAGCCTTGCAGTCCATCATGCCTGCGCCAGTCTTCTCGCGCAGATCCTTCACCATTCCTGCGGTAATGCTCATGGTAGCCTCGTGAATCGGAGTTAAAGCTTCGCACGGTTTAGCCCATGGCCAACCGCGCCTTTATGACGGTTCCCGCAAGAGGGGACTTCGTCAGCGGCAATGCCGCGCCTGACCTTGAAACGGCGCAGCCTTCAGGCCGCTGCCAGGGTCAGAACAGGTGCGGCGCCGGGCGCCGCACCTGCAACAGAATCAGGCTTCAGCCGATTCTTCAGCATCCAGAGCCGGCTCGATCGGAGCAGCTTCGGACGCACCAACGTCGATACCCATGCCACCCTGAGCGCGGGAGATGCCGTCGAGGGCAGCGCGGGCGATCAGGTCGCAGTACAGCGCAATCGCGCGGCCGGCGTCGTCGTTACCCGGAACCGGATAGGTGATGCCTTCCGGCGAGCAGTTCGAGATCGAGGATCGCAGCGACCGGGATACCCAGACGGCGGGCTTCCTGGATGGCGATGGCTTCACGGTTGGTGTCGATCACGAAGATCAGATCCGGCAGGCCACCCATGTCCTTGATGCCGCCCAGGTTCCGCTCGAGCTTCTCACGCTCGCGGTCCATGAACAGCTTTTCCTTCTTGGTCAGGCCGGAAGTGTCCGTGGACAGGGTCTCTTCGAGCTTGCGCAGGCGCTGGATCGAACCGGAAATGGTCTTCCAGTTGGTCAGCATACCGCCGAGCCAGCGTGCGTTGACGAAGTACTGCGCGCAGTTGCGTGCGGATTCGGCAACAGCTTCCTGAGCCTGACGCTTGGTGCCGACGATCAGCACGCGGCCGCCCTTGGCAACGGTGTCGCTGACGGCCTTGAGAGCCTGGTGCAGCAGCGGAACGGTCTGGCCGAGATCCATGATGTGGATGTCGTTGCGAACGCCGAAGATGTACGGCGCCATGCGCGGGTTCCAGCGATGCTTCTGGTGACCAAAGTGCACACCAGCTTCAAGCAGCTGACGCATGGTAAAATCGGGCAATGCCATGGCCCTGAACTCCATATTTTTCCGGTTGAACCTCCACGGGGAGCGTGGTGCATCAGCCTGAGGCCGAAGCAGACACCGGAACGGCAAATGGACAAGCCAAAGCCTTCCCCCGTGTGTGGAATGGGCGCCTTATATGCGCGCATCCGCGCCATGACAAGCGCAAATGACAGGTTTTCACACCCTCGCACGCCCTTTGGCGGCGGCAGATCAGGCCAGTTGCACGTCCGTAACGCCCGGCACGGCCTTCAGCGCACCGGCGATTTCTGGCGACAGGCGGTAGCGGCCGGGAAGACGGACTTCCACCTCGCGCTTGCCCTCGTCCAGCAGCACGACCACGTTCACCTCCCCTTCGCCCTTAACGCCAAGGTGACGCGACAGGCTCTTCAGCGGGCGCGGGTCGCGCAGGAAGACGCGCAGGCTCTTCTGCACGCGTGCGGCCATCACCTCCACCGGGTCCACTTGCTCAATGCGGATGGAAGGCTCATCGTCGCGCATGTCGGCGTTGACCAGCACCACCATGGACTTGCCGACTTCCAGCACATCTCGGAACTGGGCGAGCTTTTCTGAGAAGAGCAGTGCCTCGAACTGGCCGGTGGGATCTGAGAAGCGCACGATGCCCATGCGGTTGCCGGACTTGGTCTTGCGCTCCTGCTTGGAAATCACGGTTCCGGCCAGACGCCCCGCCGACGCACCGCGCTTCACGGCCTCGGAGAACTGCGCCCACATCTGCACCCGCATGCGCTCCAGCAGCGGCGCATATTCATCAAGCGGGTGGGATGACAGATAAAAGCCAATGGCCGCATGCTCGCGCTGCAACCGCTCTCCCGGCAGCCAGCCATTCACCTCCGGCAGCTGAAGCTCTTCCTCCACCCCTGCCCCGCCGAACATGTCGTTCTGGCCAAGGGTTGCGTTGGATTCGGTGCGCTGCGCCAGCCCCATGATGCGGTCGAGGCCCTCGAACACCCGTGCCCGGTTCGGCTCGATACAGTCGAATGCCCCAGCATTAACAAGGCTTTCCAGCGTTCTCTTATTAAGGAACTTCGGCGAGATGCGGCTTGCGAAGTCGCTGAGGCTGCGGAAAGGCCGGTCGCCGCGCACATCGACGATATGCTGCACCGCCTGCTCGCCCACGCCCTTGATGGCGCCCATGGCATAGACGATACGGCCTTCGTCCACGTCGAAATGCACCATGGAGCGGTTGATCGACGGCGGCATCACCTCGATCCGCATGCGGCGGGCTTCCTGGCGGAAGTCACCCAGCTTGTCCGTGTTGCCCAGATCGAGCGTCATGGACGCGGCCATGAATTCCACCGGGTGGTTCGCCTTCAGCCAGGCCGTATGATAGGAAACGAGCGCATAGGCGGCGGCATGCGACTTGTTGAAGCCGTAGTTGGCGAACTTGGCCACAAGGTCGAAGATCGTGCCGGCCTGATCCTTGTCGACGCCACGCTCCACCGCACCATCGACGAAGCGGGCGCGCTGGACCTCCATTTCGGCGGCAATTTTCTTACCCATGGCGCGGCGCAGAAGGTCAGCTTCGCCGAGCGAGTAGCCGGAAAGCACCTGCGCGATCTGCATCACCTGTTCCTGATAGACGATAATGCCGTTCGTCTCTTTCAGGATCGGTTCCAGCAGCGGATGCAGGTAATCGGGCTCCAGCTCGCCGTGCTTGACCGCGTTGTAGACCGGGATGTTCTCCATCGGGCCCGGACGGTAGAGCGCCACCAGCGCAATGATGTCCTCGAAACGGTCAGGCTTCATGCCTGCAATGGCGCGGCGCATGCCCTGGCTTTCCAGCTGGAACACGCCCACCGTTTCACCGGCGGCAAGAAGACGGTAGGTCTTCTCGTCATCCAGCGGCACTTCCTCGATTCTGATATGGACGCCCTTGCGCGCGATCAGTTTAAGCGCCGTGTCGATGACGGTCAGGGTCTTGAGGCCGAGGAAGTCGAACTTCACCAGTCCGGCCTCTTCCACCATCTTCATATTGAACTGCGCCACCGGCATGTCGGAGCGCGGATCGCGGTAGAGCGGCACCAGCTGTTCGAGCGGCCTGTCGCCGATCACTACACCGGCGGCGTGGGTGGACGCATGGCGGTACAGCCCTTCCAGCTTTTGCGCCATTTCCAGAAGGCGCTCGACAACCTCTTCCTCGCGAGCCGCCTCACGCAGGCGGGGCTCGTCGGCGATGGCCTGCGCCAGCGTCACCGGGTTGGCCGGATTGGCGGGCACCAGCTTGCAAAGCCGGTCCACCTGGCCATAGGGCATCTGCAGCACGCGGCCTACGTCACGCAACACGGCGCGGGCCTGCAGCGAACCGAAGGTGATGATCTGCGCCACCTGGCTGCGGCCATATTTCTCCTGAACGTAGCGGATCACCTCTTCGCGCCGGTTCTGGCAGAAGTCGATGTCGAAGTCCGGCATCGACACACGTTCCGGATTGAGGAAGCGCTCGAACAGAAGCGAGAAGCGCATGGGGTCGAGGTCAGTAATGGTCAGCGCCCAGGCGACCAGTGACCCTGCGCCCGAGCCACGACCCGGCCCCACCGGAATGTCATGCGCCTTGGCCCATTTGATGAAGTCCGAAACGATGAGGAAGTAGCCGGGGAACTTCATCCGCTCGATGATCGACAGCTCGAATTCAAGCCGGTCCCAGTAGTCCTTCTCCGTCAGGCCATCGGCAAGGCCATGCACCCGCAGGCGCTCCGCAAGGCCCTCGCGGGACTGGCGCTTGAGCTCGGCAGACTCGGCAAGCTCGGCCTCTTCCGGATCTGCATCGGCCCCCGCAAAGCGCGGCAGGATGGGGTTGCGCTTCAGCGGCCGGTAATGGCAGCGCAGCGCGATCTCGACGGTATTCTCCACCGCCTCCGGCAGATCGGCAAAGAGCTCGATCATCTCCGCGCGTGACTTGAAATAATGCTCCGGTGTCAGGCGGCGGCGCTCCTCGTCGGAGATCACCCGCCCCTCGGAAATGGCGATCAGCGCGTCATGGGCCTCATAATCCTCGCGCTTGGGGAAGAACGCCTCATTCGTGGCCACCAGCGGCAGTCCCATGTCATAGGCAAGATCAATGAAACCGGCTTCCGTGCGCCGTTCATCGGCCATGCCGTGGCGTTGGAGCTCCACATAGCAGCGGCCGTCGAAGGATTTTGCCAGCCGGGAAAGACGTGCCTGCGCCAACGTGCGATTGCCGGTCAGCAGCGCCTTGCCGATTGGGCCTCTGGCACCGCCGGTCAGCAGAATGACGCCTTCCGCCCGCGATTCGAGGTAGGCGATCGACACATGCGGCAACTGGCCGGTGGGCGTGTCGAGAAAGGCGCGGCTCGTCAGCTCCATCAGGTTGCCGTAGCCGCGCTCGCTCATCGCCAGCAGAACGACGTCGAAAAGCGCGAGATCGCCACGGCGGTCATCGCCGCCCTCCTCGTCAAAGGCGACGGAGATCTGGCAGCCAATAATCGGCTGGATGCCGGAACCCCAGGCCTTGCCCGCGAACTCCTGCGCGCCGAAGAGGTTGCCCGTGTCGGTGATCGCCAGCGCCGGCTGCGCATCGGCCTTGGCAAGGTCGAGCAGCTTCTTGATCGGCAGCGCGCCTTCCAGCAGCGACAGGGCCGAGTGAACGCGCAGGTGAACGAAACCGGGATTTGCAGACATGGGACTTCACTCTCGGGCAGCCGGAAACCGGTCCGCCTGCGGCAGGCACCCGCAAGCGCCAGCCTTTGAAACTGTGTCCCCTAACATGAACGCTATGCCCTTGCCCTGTCGAGCCCCGCACGTGGCAGGAAGGGGCAAATGCGCCATGGCAGCGCCTGTTTTCTTTGGATGACCGCAGAAGGCCGCGGCCATGCCGTTCTCTCCTGCCCGATGCCAGAGCAACACCTTGCCAGCATCAGGTGCCAGGATCAGTGTACGGCAAACAGAACTTCGCCCCAGACGGCGATGGTGGCAACGAAAATGACCAGCGAACCGAAGGCTGCGACGTCTCTTGCGAAAAAGGTCATGGATACCTCCTCTTGGATCAAGCCATCTGAGCGGGAAGCTCAATATGTATCTATTTTGTTCTCTTCCCGTTCACCTTTCAAGACCAAAAAAGCCCGCTCCGGAGGGAGCGGGCGAAAAGCATCAGCCATAGTGAACAGATTGTGAACATCGGTCTCTCTTGCCTCTTCCGGCGAAACCGGCTCCGAAGGTGCTCACATCGCAGAAGCCCCGCATGAACCGCTTCGGAGCAAGATGTCAGAGATCCACCACCTTGCCGTCACGCAGGGTGATCACCCGGTCCATGCGCCCGGCCAGTTCCATGTTGTGAGTAGCAAAGAGAGCGGCAACGCCCGAGGCCCGCACCAGCGCATAGAGCGCATCGAACACATAGGCCGCCGTTTCCGGGTCGAGGTTTCCGGTCGGTTCGTCCAGCAGCAGCAGGCGCGGTGCATTGGCAACAGCACGGGCAATGGCGACACGTTGCTGTTCACCGCCCGAAAGCTCGGACGGATGATGGCTGCCGCGCTCGCCAAGCCGCATATAGTCGAGCAGTTGAGCTGCCCGCTCCGCCGCGACCTTCTTCGGCAGCGTCCGGATCATCTGCGGCATCATCACGTTCTCCAGCGCCGTAAACTCGGGCAGGAGGTGGTGGAACTGGTAGACAAAGCCAATGTCATTGCGCCGGATGGCCGTGCGCTCGTCATCACTCATGGCACTGCAGGCCTTGCCGCCCACATAGACCTCGCCCTCATCCGGGCGTTCCAGCAGACCGGCCAGATGCAGAAGCGTGGACTTACCGGTGCCGGACGGCGCGACAAGCGCCACCATCTGGCCGCCATCCAGCGTCAGGTCTGCACCCTTCAGGATTTCAAGCTTGCGGTCAGCCTCGTGGAAGACACGGGAGACACCGGAAAGGCGCAGCGCCGGAACGGACATGGGCGGGCTCTTGGCTGGTCTTGCGGAGGTTGCGGGGGCAGTGCCGGTCGTGCTGCTCATTCGTAACGCAGCGCCTCCACCGGGTCGAGACGCGCGGCCCGCCAGGCGGGATAGAGCGTTGCCAGCAGCGACAGCACCAGCGCCATGATGAGGATCATGATGGTCTCGCCCGTATCCATTTCCGCCGGCATCTTGGACAGGAAATAGAGCGTCGGGTCGAAGAGCTGCGTCTGCGTCAGCCAGGAAATGCCCTGACGGATGCTCTCGATGTTGAGGCAGACCAGCAGGCCCAGCAGGAAGCCGGAAACAGTGCCAACCACCCCGATGCTCGCCCCCGTGATGACGAAGATGCGCAGGATAGAGCCACGTGTCGCCCCCATGGTACGCAGGATGGCGATGTCCTTGCCCTTGTCCTTCACCAGCATGGTAAGGCCGGAAATGATGTTGAGCGCAGCGACGACGACAATCAGCGTCAGAATGAGGAACATCACATTCCGCTCCACTTCGAGAGCGGAGAAGAAGGTGGTGTTACGCTGGCGCCAGTCAGTCACGAAGGCCGGACGCCCTGCCCCGTCTTCAATGGCGCTGCGCATGGAGCCGACGCTGTCGGGATCGGTCACATAGACTTCAACGCCGGTGGCCTTGTCATCCATGTTGAAGTAGCTCTGCGCCTCCTTCAGCGGCATGAACACGATGGTGCTGTCATATTCCGACATGCCGATCTCGAAAATCGCCGTGATCGGATAGGATTTGCGCCGTGGCGTCACCCCCATCGGGGTCACCGTTCCGCGGGGGAAATGATGGACAGCGTATCGCCGATGGTCAGGCCCAGCTGGGCGGCGAGCCGCGTGCCAATGGCAACGCCGCCGCCCGTATCAAAGCCATCCAGTGTTCCCATGCGGATGTTGCTGGCAACCAGCGGCAGGCGCCTCAGATCCTGCTCATAAAGGCCACGCACCAATGCGCCGAGACTGTTTGCAGGTCCGGTGACCAGCGCCTGCCCCTCCACAAAAGGCACAGCTGCGACCACGCCCTCAACGCCCTGAAGCCGGGATGCAACAGCGTCGAAATCTGTCAGCGGCTGATCGATGGGCTGGACCAGCATATGGCCGTTGATGCCAAGAATCTTGGACAGAAGCTCGGAGCGGAAGCCGTTCATCACCGCCATGACGATCACCAGCGTGGCAACGCCCAGAGTGATTCCGGCAAAGGAGAAGCCGGCGATGACGGAAATGAAGGAATCACGCCGCCGCGAACGCAAATAGCGCCCGGCCAGCATCCACTCGAAAGGGGCAAAGGCCTTGCCTGGCGCACGGGTATCCTGCGCTGCCTGGGTTTGCTTGCCTTTGCCGGAAACGTCCTTGGGTCCGCTCATGCTCTGCCTTGCGTCCGGAGCCGCTGGCCAGAAGGCCACAAGCGGCAAATCGGTGGTCACCGCGGATAGTACAAGACCGGGCGGCAGAAATCCTGTTCGCCCGGTCCCTTACCCCCAGATGCGGGAGCCGGAAAGATGGCTTCAGACAGCCAGTGCTTCCCGGACCTTATTGAAGGCCGCGTCGATGGTGAGTGTTTCGCGGGTCCCGGTGGCCCGTTCCTTCACTTCAATCACGCCATCCTTGAGGCCGCGCGGACCAGCGATGAGCTGGAACGGCAGGCCGATCAGGTCCATGGTGGCGAACTTCGCACCGGCGCGGGTGTCGACGTCATCATACAGGACTTCGATCCCGGCATTTTCAAGACGCTGATACAGTGCCTCACAGGCCGCATCGGTGTCTGCGCCGCCCGGCTTCAGGTTGACGAGGCCCACATGGAACGGCGCAACGGACGCCGGCCAGATGATACCTTCCTCGTCATGGCTCGCCTCGATCAGCGCGCCCATCAGACGCGACACGCCAACGCCATAGGAGCCCATGTGCACCGGCACTTCCGTGCCTTCCTTGGTCATGACCTTTGCGCCCATGGCTTCGGAATACTTGGTGCCGAAATAGAAGATGTGACCCACTTCGATGCCGCGGGCGGACACCTGCGCGTCGGCAGGCAGCGCGCCAAAGGCTGCTTCGTCATGCATCTCTTCCGTTGCCGCATAAGGCGTTGTCCACTGGTCGACCAGCGGCGTGAGATCAGAGGCAAAGTCGGTGTCAGCGGCGGGAGCGGGCATGTCCAAGAGGCTCTTGTCGCAGAACACGGCGCTTTCACCGGTCGAGGCCAGAATGATGAACTCGTGGCTCATGTCGCCGCCAATGGGGCCGGTATCGGCGCGCATCGGAATGGCTTTCAGGCCCATGCGGGCGAAGGTGCGCAGATAGGCAACGAACATGCGGTTATAGGCATGGCGGGCCGATTCCTTGTCAATGTCGAAGGAATAGGCATCCTTCATCAGGAACTCACGGCCACGCATGATGCCAAAGCGCGGGCGCACCTCGTCACGGAACTTCCACTGGATGTGGTAGAGGTTCAGCGGCAGATCCTTGTAGGAGCGCACATAGCCACGGAAGATGTCGGTGATCATCTCCTCATTGGTCGGGCCGAACAGCATTTCGCGTTCGTGGCGGTCCTCGATGCGCAGCATCTCCTTGCCATAGGCATCATACCGCCCGCTTTCGCGCCACAGGTCAGCAGACTGGATCGTCGGCATCAGGAGCTGGATGGCGCCAGCGCGATTCTGCTCTTCCTCAACGATCTTCTCGATCTTGCGCAACACTCGAAAACCAAGCGGCAGCCAGGAATAGATGCCTGCGGACTGCTGACGGATCATGCCGGCGCGCAGCATCAGGCGGTGCGAAACGATTTCCGCTTCCTTGGGGGTTTCCTTCAGGATCGGCAGAAAAAAGCGGGACAGGCGCATGGTCTCTCTCTGGTCTTGCTTGGCCCGCAAGCCGGGCCCATATGCGGGACGGCCTGAGAGAAACCGCAGGCGCGGCAAAAACTCAAGCCCCTTGCCGCCAAATGCCCGGTTATCCGCCGTTTCCAGATATAAGGCGCCCCGAGGCGGCCATTTTTCCGAAGCTGGCAAACCGCATCAGAAAGCGGCATGCAAAAAGTTTGTGCTTATGCGCTCAAAATAGTGACAAGTTTGTGTCGATGCGCTAGTTTCCAGCTTCATAAGAACAGGACGTTGATTTTCAACGTTCGGAGCCACTGAAAAGAGGCATCGCGGTCTGAGTCTTGGGAGGAAGATCCCCCAGGCGCACCTTCGGGTTCGCAGCCGGCACCAGAAGCTTAAAAGAGCACTGGTGTAAAACGGGGAGTTTAGACGCGGAACTAAAAAGGCAGGACGCAAGTCCTGCTTTTTTCGTCCAGATTTTGGCGTTGGGTCTGCCGGCGCCACCGTGAGACCGACTTGTGCGCTGCCCTATTGCAGATCCCGGAGCCTCCTCAGCAGGCTCCGGCACTCTGCAAGCCTCCTCACTCCAGATCAATCATCCGGGGGCTGGTGATCACTTCGCCGAAGCCGGTGATGTGGTGGAGCCAGTAGACATAGGGCTCTGCGGACAGCGGCGGCTCGCTGGTCCAGCCGAGGCCGGGGGCATATTGGAAGGCTGGGCTGCCGGCGATGGCGGCGAAGTGCCCGGCAAAGCTGGTGATCAGCGGCCGGTGCACATGGCCCGTCAGCAGGCGCAGGTGGCCGGGGAAACCGGCCAGAAGCGTGCGCAACTCGTCTCTTCCCGCCGTCAGCGTCATCCAGTCCCAGGCGGGTGAGGCAAGGCCGAACGGCGGATGATGCAGCATGAAGAAGGTGACGCCGGAGGTGGTCTCTTCCCGCGCCTTTTCGTCCGCCAGACGCTCCGCCAGCCAGCCAAGACGCTCTGCGCAAAGTTCCCCCTCGACCTTGCCCGGGATGATCGTATCAAGGCCAATGACACGGACACCCTTGTGTATCATGTCGAAGTTGAGGAATGGCTCCGGCGTGAAGCGGATGCTGTCCGCGAAGGCCGCACGCATGGCAGCGCGCCGGTCGTGGTTACCCGGCACCACAAGCACGGGAGCATCAAACCGGGCCAGCATCTGCCGGGCCAGCGCATAATCTTCCGCGCTGCCGCAGTCGGCCAGATCGCCGGAGATCAGCACCAGATCCGGCTGCGGCGTCAGGCTGGCGGCATCGGCCAGCACCTTCTCCACCGCCGCCACCGTATCGGGGCGCGGGTGAGCGCTTTCCTTGTCTGCGGCGAAGAGATGGAAGTCAGAGAAATGAAGGATGTACATTCCTGAAAGGTCTTTCAGTCAGCGGCCGATGCGCGAGAGCACATCCGCCTTCAGGAAGCGTTCGATGACCAGCATGAAGCCGACGGAGGGGATCAGGAGGATCAAGGCGGTGATGGCGGCGATCTGGTAATTGCCGCCCATACTGGCGTTGAACATGAGGATCGGCAGGGTCGAGATGTCCGGCGCACCGACGAAATAGGTGCCGGTGAACTCGTCGATGCTGTCGAGGAAGACGAAGATCGACGCGGCCATCAGCCCCGGAAAGGCCTGCGGCAGAGTGATGTCACGGAATGTGCGCAAGGGCCCTGCCCCGAGGTTGCGCGCCGCCTCCTCCATGCTGCGGTCCACGGCGCTGAAGGAAGCCGTGGCAATCCACACCGCATATACAAGACCGGGCAGCGAATGCACCAGTACCACGCCGAAGAGCGTGCCATTGAGCCCGAGGCCGTAGAAGATCGCGGCAATGTTGACGAAGATCGGCAGCGACGGGAAGGCCTGCGGCAGCAGGAAGATCAGCATGATGAAGCTGCGGGCGGGCAGCGCCAGCCGCGCCAGCGCATAACCGGCCGGAATGGACAGGGCCATGGAGAGGCCGACGGTCGCCGCCGCGATGGAAACGGAGTTCCACAGCGACTCCCACGCCCCCGCACGCGGCCGGAACACCCGCCCCCAGAACTCGAAGCCCCAGCGGGTCGGCCACTGATTGGGATAGAACCACTGTTCGGCAAAGGCCCAGATGGCCAGATTGGTCAGCGGTCCGAAGACGATGAAGGCCACCAGCCCCATGGCGAGGGCAAGGCCGAGGGTGGCGCCCGCCTTGCGGGCAAGGCTTGTGAGAGTGGTCATTGGCCTGCCTTTGCCTTGAGCGTCATGCGCAGGTAAGCCCAGGCCGCCACTGCCGTCAGCAGATAGGAGAACAGGCCGAGCGCATTGGCGACGGCGTAGTCGCCGTAATAGGTGACCCGGTGGGCCATCATCGCCGTCATCATGGTGGGATTGCCGGAAATCAGCATGGCGGGCACGGAGAGCACCGACATGATGGTGACCAGCGACAGCACCAGCGCCACCAGCAGCTGCGGGCGCACTTGCGGCAGCACGATATCGAACAGGCAGCGCAGCCGCCCTGCCCCCAGATTGCGCGCCGCCTCGATGGTGGACCGGTCAAGCGAGGCCATGGCCCCGGCGAGCAGCAGCGTGACGAAGGGGATCTGTTTCCAGGCGAAGGTCAGCATCAGGCCCCGCCAGTCGAGCAGGCTCTGGGCAGACGCGGCATCCAGCACCCCGCCCTCCACCAGCAGCGTGTTCAGCATTCCGTTGCGGGCAAGGAAGGAGCGTGCCGTCTGCCCGGCCACGATGAAGGGAATGAACAGCGGCCAGCGGTAGAGCCAGCGCAGCAGGGGCACGGCCCAGCGGCTTTCGCCCAGCGTGAGATAACCGGCAATGGCGATGGAAGAGGCAGCAATCAACGCCAGCGAGCCGAGGGCAACAAGAATGGAGAAGATGATGTCGCCACTGTAGAACTCCAGCGCCTTGGCGATATTGGCCGTCGAAAAGCCGCCCTCTCCGTCCTGAAAGGCGGTGATGAGCGAGCGCAGCAGCGGTGCAGCATAAAGCAGGCCAATGGCCGTCAGCGCAGGGGCAACGAGCAGCAGCCCGGCGCCCATGCCCGCCAAACGGCTGAAAAGCCCACCTGCGGCAGCAGGACCGGCCTCTTGCCGGGGCTGCAGCGTGTCAGCGGCAGAATGTGCAGTCATGAGGCATTTCCTCTTAGCCGGTTTGTCCGCACGGCGGCCTCCGGCCTTTTCCCTGAAAGGCGAGATGTCTGGCCCGGCGGAAAAGCCGGGCCAGACGGGATCGGAAGAATAGATGCGAGGGCTCGGGGCAGACTGTCAGCAAGCCCTCTCCCCAAGTCACATCTTACTTGGCGACGTTCTTCTCGTAGGCTTCCAGAATTGCCGCGAAGTACTTGGCCTGCGGCATGGACCAGCCACGTTCGGCCAGCGTTTCCGGGGTCACGTCGGCAAACAGGCGGTTCCATTCGGCGTCCGTCAGCTCGCTCTTGACGTTCTGCGGATCGATGCCAGGGAACCAGTTGAAGCGGCGCACGATGCCGTCAGCCTGGACAGCCGGGCTGGTGGCGAAGGCGATGAACTCCTTGGCGAGTTCCGGCTCAGCAGCCTTGGCCGGCACCGTGTAATACATCGGCTGGCCCGGCATGCCCGGCGACAGGATCATCAGCTTGAGGTTCGGGTTGAGGCGGCCATCGGCAACCCAGGTGTAGAACATGTCCATCCACACCGGACCCATGGCAATTTCGCCGCGGTTCATGGCATCCAGCGTGCCGGCGTTGCCGGGGGTCATGACGACGCTCTGGTTGAAGTCGCGCAGCGAGGTGAGCGCAGGCGTCCACTTGTCAGCAGCCCCATCCACCCACGGCCCGTTGCGGATTTCGTCAGCCGCGCCGGAGAAGGCATACATCCAGCCGAAGACAAAGCCGACGCCAGCCATGCCGCCGGTGATGCCGTTGTAACCGAACTTGCCGGGGTTTTCCTTCACCCACTTGGCCAGTTCCTCATAGGACTGCGGCGGGTTGGCGATGACGTCCGGATTGTAGGCAATGGCGATCTGGCTGTGGAACATCGGCATGACATAGCCGGAGACATTCACGCCGAGCGAGTTTTCCGCCGTTTCGCGGGTGACAAGCTTGGCCGTGGCGAGCCCATCGCGGTAGCTCGACAGCAGCTTCTCCTCGACCATCTTGCCAGCCATGCGCTGATGCACGACGGCAACGTCAACGTCCCACACGTCCTTGCCCTTCTGGGCGTCGATCTTTTCATAGATCGCCTGGCTGCCGCCATCGCCGGGGCCGGTGCCGACCGCGCGCACGGTCACGCCCGGATGGGCCTCCTCGAACTTCGGCCCGAGGTAGTCGTTGATGTAGTCCACCATGTTGGTGTCACCGGCCGTGACCACCGTCAGGGTCTGGGCCGACACGCTGGTCACAAGAGTTGTCGCAAGGGTCGTGGCCGCCAGCATGCTGGCAAGGGCAATCCTGAGTTTCATGTCTGGTCTTCCCTGAAGTTCGTGAGTGGGAAAATTAGTGCCGTGTCTCCAGAACCGCCCCGTGGAGCGTGCCCTGAAGCAGGCGGTTTTCGGCATCGAAGCTCATCAGCATCGAGGCCGGAACAGTGAGGGACGCATCAGCGCCCGCTGCGATGGGAACAGGTGAGCAGCCCGACAGGCTCTCCCCGGCAGAATCAATGGTGATCTGGTAGGTGCCGCCCGCATAGGCGCAGGCACTGACCTGCCCTTTCC
Source organism: Pannonibacter phragmitetus (assembly GCF_050510895.1). GTDB lineage: Bacteria > Pseudomonadota > Alphaproteobacteria > Rhizobiales > Stappiaceae > Pannonibacter > Pannonibacter phragmitetus_B. The sequence continues at coordinate 2,105,417 of NZ_JBNINT010000001.1, forward strand.
GTAACAGCGCCGGACCTTCCGGCAGAACCTCTGCAGAAGTGAAAGCGCGTGCAGCCTCAGTGCGGAACCCGGCCAGCTTCGTGAAGGCTGCAACCGGATCGCCATGGCGGAAGGCCGTGACATTACTGACGCCAAGAAACTGCGCCGCCTCAAGATCCGCCGGGGCGCTGTACAGCTCCTCGGGGCTCGCCACTTGCACGATCTGCCCCTTGCGCATCAGCACGATACGGTCGGCCATGGCCAGCGCCTCGTCCTGGTCGTGGGTGACCATGATGGTGGTGATGCCGACTTTTGCTGCAGACGGCGCAATTCGCCGCGCAGGCTGCGGCGGATGGAGGCATCGAGGTTCGAAAGCGGCTCGTCCAGCAGCAGCAGCGGCGGATCTATGATCAGCGCCCGGCCAAGCGCCACACGCTGACGCTGGCCGCCGGACAGGCTGGTGACGGAGCGTCCGCCATAGCCCTCAAGGCCCAGAAGCGCCAGAACCTCCTCTGCCCGCCGCTCCCGCTCGGCCTTGGGCAGGCCACGCAGCTTCAACGGATAGGTCAGGTTTCCAGCCACAGACATATGCGGCCAAAGGGCATAGGACTGGAACACCATGGCCGTCTGGCGCGCCTCGGGCGCAAGACCGGCGATGGAGCGTCCGCCCACAGTGATGTCTCCTGCGCTCAGCGGGGCAAAGCCCGCGATGGAGCGCAGCAATGTTGTCTTGCCGCAGCCCGAAGGGCCCAGCAGGCAGGTAAAGGTGCCCGCTGGCACCTCCAGCGAGATGCCGTCGAGAATGAGAGACTGCCCAAGGCGAATGGACACCTCCTCCAGTGACAGCGCTTCAGTTCCCATGGGGACCTCCTCCGATTGAAAGCGCGTTCAATCTATGTTCAGCGCATGACGGTTTTATGTCAACATGATTTGCAAACCGCCGTTTTTTGTGCAATGCAGGATATGCACGCGTTTGCAAAGTGAGCCGGAGAAGGAATGCGCGTCACCGCCGATGATGTTGCCGAAGCCGCAGGCGTTTCCCGCGCCATGGTTTCCCGCGCCTTCACGGAAGGGGCACCGATCGCAGCCCGCAAGCGTGCCCACGTGCTGGCCGTGGCCGAATCCCTCGGCTATCGCCCCAACCGCATCGCCCGCGGCCTCACCGGCAGCCACACCGGCCTCATTGCCCTTGTGGTCGGCGCCGTCTCACGCCCCTATGAAGCCTGGCTGCTGGAAACGATGAGCCGGGAAATCCGCGCTGCCCGCAACTGGCCACTTCTGCTTCAGGTGCAGCCGGGTGACGAGCTGGACAATGCGCTGGAAGATGCCCTCGCCTATCAGGTGGACGGGGCGATTGTTGCCGCCGGTTCCGTCAGCCCGGCCCTGGCTGAACGCTGCCGCAACTCTGGCGCTCCCATTGTCATGGTCGGCCGCATCATGCCGGGCGGCGATACGGATGCCGTGTGCTGCGACAACCGGCTGGGACTGGAACTGCTGGTGGAGCACCTTGCCTCAACCGGCCGCCGGAAACTGGCCTGGATCGGCGGCACACCGGAGACATTCTCCAACATCGAGCGCCACGACGGGCTGACGCAGGCGCTGGCCCGGCGCGGCATGAAGCTGCTGGCTGCACGTCAGGGCGATTATTCCGTCGACAGCGGCCTTGCACAGGCACTCACCCTGCTCACCGCACCGGAAAAGCCTGACGCCATTCTCTGCGGCAATGATGCCATGGCACTTGGCGCCATCGCCGCCGCCCGCCGCCTCGGCCTCAGCGTTCCGGGCGATATCGCCATCACCGGCTTTGATGACATCCCCGCCGCTGCGTGGGAGCCCTATCAGCTGACGACCGTGCGCAATCCGGTGCTGGAAACCACGCGAGAGGCACTTCGCCTCCTGCGCCAGCGCATTGAAGGTCACAGTGGAACAGAAGGCGCAGAAGCCGCCGCCGAAATCGTCCGCCTCGCCCCGGAACTGATCATCCGCCAAAGCGCCTGAGGCGGAACTAGCCTTTTCGCTCCTCCGGCACGGCCTGTTCGCTCCCCTTCCCGCACAACAAAATTTCCGGTCCGTGATCCGCCCGCTTTGGCGCAGCGTAAGATCTGGCAACACAAGGCATTTCCCCGCTGCCCCACCTTTGGGACACCCCGTCCCGCATGACAAGGATACAGAATGCGGATTGCAGTCATCGGTTCCGGTATCTCGGGCAACAGCGCCTCCTGGGCCCTCAGCGGCCAACACGAAATCACCGTTTACGAAAAGCGCCTGCGACCCGGCGGGCACAGTGCCACGGTCGATATCGATTATGACGGCGCCGCCATTTCGGTAGACACAGGCTTCATCGTCTACAACGAGCTGAATTACCCCAACCTGACCGCACTCTTTGCACACCTGGGCGTAACGACCGAAGCCAGTGACATGAGCTTTGCCCTATCGGTGGATGAAGGTCGGCGGGAATGGGCGGGCACCAATCTGGGCACCATCTTCGCCCAGCGGCGCAACATGGTCTCACCGCGTTTCCTCTGGATGCTGCGCGAGATCCTGCGCTTCAACCGCCAATGTGCCGCCGATCTTGCCTCGGGTTATCTGACAGGCATGAGCCTTGGCGATTACATGCGGGCGCGCAAGTTCTCCTCCGCCTTCATTGAGGATTATCTGGTGCCGATGGGCGCGGCTATCTGGTCTACACCGGCCTCCGAGATGCTGGCCTTCCCTGCCGCATCCTTCGTCGCTTTCTTCGAGAACCACCGCCTGATCAATTTCGACCGGCCGCAGTGGCGCACGGTTTCCGGCGGCAGCCGCAACTATGTGCAGCGCCTGCTTGAGCCGCTGCGCGGCCATGTGCGGCTTGGCTCGCCCGTCACCAGTGTGCGCCGGGCGGACGGCAAGGTGCATGTGCGCGATGCCTCCGGTCAAGAAGACATCTTCGATCACGTCATTCTAGCCAGCCACACGGACCAGACGCTGGCCATGCTGGATGACGCAAGCGAGGACGAGCGCCGCATTCTCTCGACCATCCGCTACCGGCCCAATGCGGTCTATCTGCACCGGGACGAAAGCCTGATGCCGAAGCGCAAGAGCGTCTGGGCTTCCTGGAACTATCTCGCCCGCACTGGCGCTGCGGACGGCACTGATGTAGCCGTGTCCTACTGGATGAACCGGCTGCAGAACATTGACTACAGCCGCCCGCTGTTCGTCACGCTCAATCCGCCGCACGAACCGCGCGAGGATCTGACCTTTGCCCGCTTCACCTATGACCACCCGCAGTTTGATGCAGGTGCGCTGGCGGCCCAGCAACAACTCTCGCGCATACAGGGCGTGGCCAACACGTGGTATTGTGGAGCCTGGCAAGGGCATGGCTTCCACGAAGACGGTCTGGTTTCCGGCCTGAAGGTGGCAACGGCCCTTGGTGCGGAACTTCCCTGGCGCTCTGCGGCGGCTGGCACGTCCGGCCTTGCGGAAGCAGCCGAGTAAAGGCACCCGACACATGACCGAACGGCACGGCAACACAAGCATGAGCGGGAATGGCCCTGCCCCGGCGGAGGCAGCAAGCCTCTATGCCGGGCAGGTCATGCATGCCCGCATGAAGCCAGTCCCGCACCGGTTCAGCTATTCCGTCTTCAGCCTGCTGATCGACCTGGACAGACTGAAGGAAGCGAGCCGGCAAAGCTGGTTCTTCTCCCACCGCCATTTCAATCTGCTGTCCTTCCATGAGAAAGACCACGGCCCCTGTGACGGCTCGGATCTCCGGGCTCATGTGGACAGGCTTCTGGCGGAAAAAGGCGTGGCACGTCCCGCGCGCGTCTTGCTTTTGTGCTATCCGCGCATGCTGGGTTACGTGTTCAACCCGCTCAGCGTCTATTATGCCTACGACAGCGAAGGCAGCCTGACCGGCATTGTCTACGAGGTGCGCAACACCTTTGGCGACCTGCACACCTATGTTGCCCCCGTGACGGTGGATCAGGTGAGCGAAGCGGGTATCCGGCAAACGCAGGACAAGCAGTTCTACGTCTCGCCCTTCCTCGACATGGTGCAGACGTATCACTTCCGCATGATGCCGCCGGGAGAAACCGTGCGTGTCCGCATCCTTGAGACAGACCCTGACGGACCGTCCCTGGCCGCCACCTTCAATGGCACTCACAACAGTTTGACCGGCCGTACAATCTTGCGCGAATGCCTGAGGATGCCTTTCATGACACTCAAGGTCATGGGGGTATTCACTGGGAGGCCTTGAAGCTTTGGCTCAAGGGTATACGTTTTCATTCAAAGACATCTGCCACCGCACCTGCGGCAGGCAGCGGCGCGAAACAGGCACGAAAGCCGGACGCGTCCGTACATAAACAGTTCTACGGGAAAGCCTGATGGAGACCGACATGTCTTTTGCCTCCTCTCTGCCCTCCCCGGCCACAGCCGGATCGCAGCGGGTCGTTCATCTGACCCAGGCCAACGCCCGCGAAGTGCTCTCCGGCCTGCCCCGCTTTGTGCGCATGGGCATGCGCATCGTGCTTGCCCTGCGCTATGGCGTGTTGACGATCACGACGCCGGATGGCCAAACCTTCCGCATCGAAGGCAAGGAGCCCGGCCCCACGGCTGATCTCACCGTCCACGACTGGCGCTTCGTGCGCATGGCAGCCGAAGGCGGTGACGTGGGTGTGGGCGAAGCCTTCATGGCCGGATACTGGTCCAGCTCGGACGTGACCACCTTCCTTGAGCTTTTCTGCGTCAACCGCGATGCAACAGTGGAGAAGCTGCAGGGCAGCCCGCTGTTCCGCCTGGCTGTCACGCTGCGCCACTGGTTCAACCGCAACACCCGCAAGGGATCGCAGCGGAACATTTCGGCGCATTACGACCTTGGCAATGCCTTCTACCGGGAATGGCTCGATCCCTCGATGACCTATTCCTCCGCCCTGTTCGATGAGAACACCGACACGCTGGAAGAGGCACAGCGCAAGAAATATATGGCTCTGGCCGAGGCCACCGGCATCAAGCCGGGCCACAAGGTGCTGGAGATCGGCTGCGGCTGGGGCGGCTTTGCCGAGTTTGCCGCCAGCGAGATCGGCGCCAATGTGCGGGCCCTCACCATTTCCCGAGAGCAGTATGACTATGCCCGCGAGCGCATCTTCAAGGCTGGCCTCAACGACAAGGTTGAAGTCGCGTTTCAGGATTACCGCGATGAAACAGGCATCTATGACCGCATCGCTTCCATCGAAATGTTCGAGGCGGTCGGCAAGGAATACTGGCCGGTCTATTTCAACAAGGTGTCGTCCTGCCTGAAGCCTGGCGGGCTGGCCGGGCTTCAGATCATCACGATTCAGGATACCATGTTCAAGGACTACGCCCGCCGCCCGGACTTCATTCAGCGCTACATCTTCCCCGGCGGCATGCTGCCGCCCCCGGGAAAATTGCAGGAAATCGGCGGACGGCAGGGGCTGAAACTGTCGGCGGAACGCATCTTCGGGCAGGATTATGCTCGCACCCTTGCCGAATGGCGCGAGCGCTTCCGCGAGGCCTGGCCGCGCATTTCTCCGCTCGGCTTCGACGACCGGTTCAAGCGGCTCTGGGAGTTCTATTTTCACTACTGCGAAGCCGGCTTCCGCTCTGGCAACATCGACGTGCGCCAGATCGTTTATGCGAAGGCGGGGTAAAACAGCTTTGCCATTCCGGGCCGCCCCGCAATAACGCCGGGGCGGCTTTTTCTTTTGAACTGATCCCTTGCTCGCCGTCACGCTTGCCGCAGCCAGCCTTCACGGCTAACAGTCGGGAACACATTTCACGTCAACGGGAGCCTGACCCATGACCGCCTTTCTGCCGCGATTTATCCGCCTTGCCGCCCTCGCCGTTTCGGTGCTGCCCTTCACCGGCAACCTTGTCCAGGCGGCAGAGCTGCCGGATCTGGGGGCCGGGAAATCGCGGTACTGACGGAAAATGCCTATCCGCCGCTGCAGTTCATGGACAGCAACGGCAAGGCCGTGGGCTGGGAGTATGATGCGGTTGCGGAGATCGCAAAGCGGCTCAATGCCAAGATCACCTTCCAGAACTCCAGCTGGGACGCGATGATCCCTGCCATTGCCGCAGGGGAATATGATTTCGCCATGAATGGCATCACCATCCGCGACGACCGCAAGGACAAGGTGGATTTCTCCGATCCCTATATGCGTTCGGAAATGGTCATGCTGGTGCGCGCCGATGAAGCCCGGTTTGCCGATGCCAAGGGCTTTGCCGCTGACCCGGACCTGCTTATGGCCGCCCAGCCGGGCACCACACCCTTTATGTCGGCGTCTACGAAGTGCTCGACGGCGATGAGGCCAACCCGCGCATCAAGAAATTCGAGACCTTCGGCGCTGGCGTTGCCGCGCTCAGAGCCGGGGATGTGGACCTTGTACTGACCGACAGCACGGCGGCGGAAGGTTATGTCTCAACCTCCAATGGCGCGCTGAAGATTGTCGGTGAAAAGCTCGGCACGGAAGACTTCGGTTTCATTTTCCCCAAGGGCTCGGATCTGGTCTCCCCGGTCAATGCCGCCATTGCGTCGATGAAAGCTGATGGCACCCTGGCCGCACTCGATAAGAAATGGCTGCTCGACTACAAGATGGGCCAGTGAAGCGCGCCGCCGCAGGAGACATGTGATGGGACCCGTCCGCACCAAGCCGGGGGCACGGCCACGCCATGGCGGCGGCCAACCGTCCGGCTCAGAGTTTCCCTGGTGGCTGGCTGCCATGGGGCTTCTGGTCGCCTATGCCTTTGCGCAGGCATTGGGAGACGCGGAACAGGCACAGGTTCTGTCCACTCTGTCGCGGGGCATCGGCATAACGTTGATGGTCACCGCCACGGCTTTCACCGGCGCTTCACTGCTCGGGTTGCTGCTGGCGCTCGGCACCCTGTCACGGTTTGCCGTCGTCCGTCAGTTTGTCCGCTTCTATGTGGAACTGATCCGCGGCATCCCGATCATCGTGCTGCTGCTCTACATTGCCTTTGCTGGCGTTCCCCTGCTGGTGGAAGGCTGGAACTGGATCGCGGGGAACCTTGGTCTTGGTGACGTGAAGACGCGGGATGTCTCCCTGCTCTGGCGTGCCGTTGCCGCCCTGATCCTTGCCTATTCCGCCTTTCTGGCGGAGGTGTTCCGGGCCGGTATCGTCTCGATTGCGCCCGGTCAGGTAGAGGCTGCGAAGGCTCTTGGGCTCAATGGCTGGCAGCGCTTCCAACTGGTCATTGCCCCGCAGGCCCTGCGCGTGGTGCTGCCCCCGTTCGGCAATGATTTCATTGCCATGTTGAAGGACAGTTCCCTCGTTTCGGTTCTCGGCGTCACCGACATAACCCAGCTCGGCAAAATCGCAGCCGCCGGAAACTTCCGCTATTTCGAGACCTATAATCTCGTCGCGCTGATCTATCTGTCGATGACCGTCACCCTATCTGTCGCCATGCGTCAGCTGGAACACCGTCTGCGCTGGAAGGACAGGCCGGTCAGCGGCGAGGCTCAGGGCGGGCAGATCTGAGTTTGGCACTGTCCCTCTTTGCTCACTGCCCCTTGCGGCTCCAGCCGGTGGCTCTGGCAACCAGCGGAAAGTAGAGGCTGTAGGGCAGAATCCGGAGAAACTTGAGCTGCCGCACGAAGGCTTTGGGGAAGGAAATCTCGAAGCCTTTACGCGCCTTCAACCCCGCCACGAGCGCCTTGGCGGCCTCATCCACGGGCATCAGATGCGGCATGGGGAAAGGGTTTTCCTTTGTAGCAGGCGTATCGACAAAGCCGGGCGAAACCACCTGAATGCGGATGCCGGCCCGGTCGAGATCGAACTTCAGGCTCTCTGCCAGATTGATCAGACCGGCTTTGGTCGCTCCATAAGCTGCCGAAGTGGGAAGCCCGCTGTAACCTGCGACAGAGGCGACAATAGCGATCTGGCCGCGTCCCCGGCCCTTCATGGCGGCAATCGCGGGCAGCACCACATGCACCGTTCCCTTCAGATTGACATCGAAGGTTTTGGCGTATGCTTCGGGTGAACCGTCCAGCCCATCGACCGGGATATAGACCCCTGCATTGGCGATGACGAGAGCAAGCGGTGCAAGTTCCGTCTCAATCCGCGATGCAATGGCAGCCATGGCAGCTGCGTCCGTCACATCGCCGGGATAGGCATGAATGGAGCCGGACAGACCTTCTGCCTCACGGCATAGGCTCTCAAGCGCTTCGGCAGAACGGGCCGTCACCGCAACCTTGAAGCCAGCCTGCGCCAGCTCCAGAGCCACCGCCCGCCCGATGCCGGAACTGGCGCCTGTGATCCATGCCGAACCGTCTGAAGGGATTGCCGTATAATCTGTCACATGAAACTCCTGTATCTGGAGTTTCTACGGAGAAAATCAGGCTTTGGATCTTGAGGGTTCCCGCATCTGCCGATACGCGCGGCAGCAACATGGTGGGCCCGTCCAGCCCCAGCCTGGGCCCTTCCCTCACATCCGCATGAAAGGCGCGATGAGGCGGCCCAGCGGACCGGTGAGGCGCAGGTGACCTTCGGTCACGGCAAAACAGATGCAGTCTTCATCGTCATCGGCGATGGGCTTGTGATCGACGTGATCATCGGCAAAGGCCAGATCGCCGCGCACATAATGGCCATCCGAGATCCGAGAAACCGCCCTGCAGCACCAGCGTCAGTTCCTGGCCGTCATGGGTGTGGGACGGCACGGCGCGGCCGGCCTTGATCCAAAGAAGGCTTGCCGTGCAGCCATCCATCTCACCGAACTTGAACTCCTTCACGCCCGGCATGAGGCTGCGCCACTTCAGGCCTTCCAGCGTGTTGCGGCCCAGCAGGCCACGCAGGCTGGAAGGAAGGCGCGGGTCGAAGGACTCGCAGGGCTGAATGGCCCGCTCCGGCATGGCCGGAAGGCCGAGGATCGCCTCAAGACGGGCATCCCGGCTGGTCAGCTCCACCGGAGCGGTGGTGTCCAGCTCCGCACCGGCCAGGGCCTCGAGCGAACGGACATATCCGCGATGACGGGGCGACAATTCCAGATGAGATGATACGAGGACGCGTGCGGGTTCTGCCAGCCTTCCGGCGACATATCCTGCCAGCAATTCGTCCAGTCCAGTGGTAGTTTCCATTTAAGTGCCTAGGTGCCATCTTTTGGTGAGCAGCTTTTTATGCTCTACGGCGATCTTTGGTGCCCGGATCACGTCTTTCTGCGTGTTAGTAAGGAAACCTAGATAAACTGCCCCTTTCCGGCAAGATGCCGCCGGGGCCAAGACGGGGGTTTTCCGTTTCCATTTAAGCGAAGATGCAGAAAAACCTTCCACGCATGACACGTCAGATTGCAGCCGCGTTACTTGATCCGGCGCCTTTGGACCATTAGCTTGCGCACAAGCCGTTTCAACCAGAAAACAGTACCACCGGATCACCATGACCCTTTACTCCTCCGCCGTCGACGCCATCGGCAACACCCCGCTCATCCGTCTCAACCGGCTTTCCGACGAGACGGGTTGCGAGATCCTGGGCAAGGCGGAGTTCATGAACCCCGGCCAGTCGGTGAAGGACCGCGCCGGAAAGCAGATGATCCTGGAAGCAGAAGCGCGCGGCGATCTGAAGCCCGGCGGCCTGATCGTCGAAGGTACAGCCGGCAACACTGGCATTGGCCTTGCGCTTGTCGCCCGTGCACGTGGCTACCGGACCGTCATTGTCATGCCGGACAGCCAGAGTCAGGAAAAGAAGGACATGCTGCGCCTTGCAGGCGCTGAGCTGGTTGAAGTGCCGGTGAAGCCCTTCTCCGACCCGAACAATTACCAGCATGTCGCCCGCCGCCTCGCCGAAGAACTGGCGAAGAGCGAGCCCAATGGCGTCCTGTTTGCCGACCAGTGGAACAACCTGGACAACCGCAAGGCCCATTTCGTCAGCACCGGTCCGGAAATCTGGCGCGATACGGACGGAAAGGTGGATGGTTTCATCTGCGCGGTAGGGACCGGCGGCACGCTGGCGGGCACCTCGACCTATCTGCGCGAGCAAAAGCAGGACATCGTGATTGGCTGTGCCGACCCGCGCGGAGCAGCGATGTACTCTCTCTTCACCACCGGCAAGGCGGAATCCTCTCCCGGCGGCTCCGTTTCGGAAGGCATTGGCCTCGGCCGCGTCACCCCGATTATCGAGGACATCAAGGTGGACAAGGCCTATCTGGTGACCGACGAGGAAGCCATGCCTTTGCTGTTTGATCTGGCCGAGCATGAAGGCTTGCTGCTCGGCGGCTCCAGCGCCATCAACATCGCCGGTGCGGCCCGTCTTGCGCGGGATCTGGGACGCGGCCACACGGTCGTGACCATCCTGTGCGACCACGGCTCGCGCTATCAGTCCAAGCTCTACAATCCGGATTTCCTGCGCTCCAAGTCCCTGCCGGTTCCGGCGTGGCTGGAGAGCCGGTCCGGGCTGAAGGCGCCTTTCCTCTGACTTAAGGACCACGCCCATGGAGGGCGCTGCCACGTCCATCGGCCGGGATGTCCTCACGGATGTCTCTCTCGCCGATACAATTCTGAACAATCTCGGCATCATCGCCGCGGTTACGGCAGCGCTTTACACCCTTGCAGCCATCTGCGCCGTGCGGGAAGTAATGAACAGCCGCACGTCGCAAGGCACCATCGCCTGGCTTCTGTCGCTGTTCTTCCTGCCCTTCCCCACGATCTTTCTCTATCTCGTCTTTGGCTGGAAGCAGTTCGACGACTATGCCGATGTGCAGCGCAAAATGGGACGCGACGAGCGCAGCCGCCGTGCGCGGCAGATCGGAATTGCCGACAAAGAGGCGACAACGGACTGGCAGGTGCTGTCGCGCGTCGCCAACCTGCCCTTCATGTCCGGCAACCGCTGCGAGTTGCTGATCGATGGCGATGCCACGTTTTCCTCGATCCTGCAGGGGATTTCCGAGGCAAAAACAGTGGTTCTGGTACAGTTCTTCATCGTGCGCAGCGATGTGCTGGGCCGCACGCTGGCGGACCTTCTGATCGAAAAGGCCCGGCAAGGCGTCCGGGTCTATTTCCTTTATGACGAGATCGGCTCCAAGGGCCTGCCCAAGGCCTACATCCGCCGCCTGCGCCGCAACGGCATCCATGTCTCTGGCTTCAACGAAACCCATCACTATCTGCGCATTCTGGGGCCAATGCGGATCAACTACCGCAACCACCGCAAGGTCGTCGTCGTGGACAACCGGCATGCCTGGGTCGGCGGGCACAATGTGGGCGACGAATATCTGGGCAAGGACCCGGATTTCGGACACTGGCGCGACACCCATGTGAAGATCAGCGGCCCGGCAGCGCTCGGCTGCACACTCTCCTTTGCCGAGGACTGGCACTGGGCCTGCGGCGAGCCGCTGGATTTCTTCTCTCCTGGCCCTTACGAATCCCCCGGCGACGAAGCGGTGCTGGTGATGCCGACGGGCCCGGCCGATCCGCTGGAAGACTGCTCCATCGCCTTCACGGAGGCCATCTCCCGCGCCCGTCACCGGCTATGGATCGTCAGCCCCTATTTCGTGCCCGGCCCGGACATGCAGACGGCGCTCTACGCAGCCGCCATGCGAGGCGTCGATGTGCGGGTGTTGCTGCCGCAGAAGGCCGACCATAGGCTTGTCTGGCTGGCCAGCCACGCCTATGCGGATGACATGGTGAACCACGGTATCAAGGTCTACCGCTATTTCGAGGGCTTCCTGCATCAGAAAGTGGTGCTCGTGGATGACGAGCTGGCGTCTGTCGGAACCGTGAACTTCGATAATCGCTCCTTCCGGATCAATTTCGAAATCACCCTCTGGTTCACCAGCCCCGGCTTCATCAGCCAGATCGCGGCCATGCTGGAACAGGACTTTGCCCGCGCAAGGCAGACCGGACCGGACGATCTCGACAAGCGCTCCTATGCCTTCAGGGTACTTGCCCAGAGCGCCCGGCTCTTTTCGCCGATCCTTTAAGACAACTGGCTCACGGGACGTCCTTTCAAGGCTTGCGGCGGCGGCAGAGCGTGCTACCGTGCGGCCCCGCCCTATCCGATACCGGAGCCTTTCAAATGACCGAGCCCCTTTTCCGCGATGATTCCTACCTGCGCAGCTGCGAAGCGCGGGTGGTCGAGATTACCGGAGATGGCGCTATCGTACTGGACCGGACGGTGTTCTACGCCACCAGCGGCGGCCAGCCCGGAGACAGCGGCTATCTGGAGCGGGCCGACGGCAGCCGGATTGCCATCGCCACGGCCCTCTATGCCGATGGCAAGACTGGCCACCGCCATATTCCCGTAGAAGGCGAGGCCCTGCCGGATGCAGGCGAGGCCGTGACCGTGCATGTGGACTGGGCGCAGCGCTACCGTTTCATGCGCATGCACACTGCTCTCCACATCATTTGCGCCGTGCTGCGGACCAAGATCACCGGCTGCCAGATCGGCGCCGAGGAGAGCCGCATCGACCTTGATATTCCCGAGCCGCCGGAACGCAGCGCCATTGAGGCAGCCATCCGTGAGGCAATCAGCCGCGACATGGCAATCAGCACCGAATGGATCACGGATGCAGAGCTGGACGCCAATCCCGGCCTCATCAAGTCCATGAGTGTCAGTCCCCCGCGTGGCAACGGCAAGGTGCGCCTTGTACGCATCGGCGAGGATTTCGACCTCCAGCCCTGTGGCGGCACGCATGTGTCGCGCACATCCGAGATCGGCCTCGTAGAGGTCACCAAGCTCGACAAGAAGGGCAAGCTGAACCGGCGGATACGCATCCGCCTGGCTGATTGATCCCTTTTCCAGAACCAGACCTGCCCAGCAGCACCGGAGATCCAGCATGAACCGCCCGCCCCTCGTCAGCACCGAATGGCTCGCCAGCCGCATTGATGCTCCCGATGTCCTCGTGCTGGATGCCTCCATGCACCTGCCCAACACGGGCCGTGATGCCAATGCGGAATATCTGGCAGAGCACATTCCGGGTGCCATCCGCTTCGACATTGACGCCATTGCCGACAAGGCAAGCCCCCTGCCCCATATGCTGCCGCAACCGACAGCTTTCTCATCCATGATGCGCAAGCTCGGCGTGGGCGACGGCATGACGCTGGTTTTCTACGACACGGTCGGTCTCTACTCAGCCCCGCGCGGCTGGTGGATGCTGAAGACCATGGGTGCAGAACGCGTCTTCATTCTCGACGGCGGCCTGCCGAAGTGGAAGTCCGAGGGGCGTCCGGTGGAAGATGGCAAGGTGACACGGCCAGAACGCCACTTCACCGCCCGCCTGCACAATGGCTCCGTGACCGATATCGACGCCATGCGGGCGATTGTCGACAGCGGCAGCCGTCAGGTGCTCGACGCCCGCGCCGGTGCCCGCTTCCGGGCGGAAGTGAAAGAGCCACGCGAGGGCCTTCGCTCCGGCCATATGCCCGGCGCCTTTAGCACGCCATTTACCGAGCTTCTGAATGCAGATGGCACGATGAAGTCAAACGATGGTCTGCGGCAGGTGTTCCTGGACGCTGGTGTGGATCTGTCGCGCCCGGTGACCACCTCCTGCGGCTCGGGCGTCACTGCGGCGGTCATCACCCTCGCCCTCACCCTTCTCGGCCACAAGGATTTGAGCCTCTATGATGGCTCATGGAGCGAATGGGGCAGCCTGCCGGACACTCCCGTCGTCACGGACTGACGCGCCTCGCATTTGGCCGCGAAAGACAGAAGGCCCGCGTCAGAAACTGACGCGGGCCTTTGTTTTCAGGAAAGGTTGCCAGCGTCACATCAGCGACAGACGCAGCACCGGTTCGGATTTGGCGTTGAGCAGCGTGAGAGAGCCGCGCTCACCCCGGTAATCTGTGGCCGCGTTGATCGCCTCAACGAATTTGCGCTCCTGATCCATGATGGCAGGAGCGCAGGCCTTTCGGGTGACCGCCAGCGGGCCAATCTTCAGAACGCCGCCGCCCTGACGAACCTGCCCGAAGATTGTGTTGCAGCCGCCGGAGCCCGCCACTGTGCCGGCCTCTTCAATCTCCAGAATGCTGTCTGCGCCGCTCTGCGGCGCCGCGCCCTGTATCTCCTCAGCCTTCCACTTGCCAATCAGATCGAACGGCAAACTGCCATCCTGCGCAGCGGCCGGCAGACAAGCCGTCAGAACCAATGCGGCTGCAGAACAGGCGAGACCTCTTGCAGGAAGATGGCGAAAAGCTCTGGGAACAGTCATGCGTCGAACAACCCTCTGCGGCAGACAATAACGAACGGCCGGTGATATCCATGTCCAGAATGCCTTATCCCTGATAACGCCAAGTAAATCTGAAGGCATTTCCGTCAGACATGACTTACAGGTTGTTTACGGCAATTCCTTGAAGGTGGAATTTGCAAGACAGAACAAAAAATAACGGCAGCAATCAGGCGGATACTGTTAAAAAATGCAGTGTCTTTTTCTTCAGTATCTCCCCACCCGTAAATGAGTCAGGCCCCGAACCGTGAGGTACGGGGCCTGACTTTCACCTTTGCGCGCCAGCCGGAAGACCGGCCCGGGCTTTTCCAGATCAGTGATGCAGGATCTGGCTCAGGAACAGCTTCGTACGCTCGTGCTGCGGATTGAGGAAGAACTGCTCCGGTTCATTCTCTTCCACAATCTGGCCGGCATCCATGAAGATCACGCGGTTGGCGACCTTGCGGGCGAAGCCCATTTCGTGAGTGACGCAGAGCATGGTCATGCCTTCTTCGGCAAGGTTGACCATCACGTCCAGCACTTCCTTGATCATTTCCGGATCGAGCGCCGAGGTCGGCTCATCGAACAGCATGATCTTGGGGTTCATGCAGAGCGAGCGGGCGATGGCCACACGCTGCTGCTGGCCGCCGGAGAGCTGCCCGGGATACTTGTGCGCCTGGTCGGGGATCTTCACCCGGGTCAGGTAGTGCATCGCGATTTCCTCGGCCTGCTTCTTCGGCATCTTGCGCACCCAGATCGGGGCAAGCGTGCAGTTTTCCAGAATGGTCAGGTGCGGGAACAGGTTGAAGTGCTGGAAGCACATGCCAACCTCACGGCGGATCTCGTCGATCTTCTTCAGGTCATCGGTCAGTTCGATGCCATCGACGATGATCTGTCCCTTCTGATGCTCTTCGAGACGGTTGATACAGCGGATCATCGTCGACTTGCCCGAACCGGACGGCCCGCAGATAACGATGCGCTCACCGCGCATGACCTTAAGATTGATATCGCGCAGCACGTGGAAATCCCCGTACCACTTGTTCATGTCTTTGATCTCGATCGCCACATCCGTGTCGGAGACGGTCATCTTGCTGCGGTCAACCGCGATTTCAGTGTCTGAGACTGCGTTTTCACTCATGGGTTTACTCCAGAATATCCAGGGATCGGAGGCGGCGCGGCAATCCGCGCCAGCCTGTCAACGGTCGCTCTAGCGTTTGTGGCCCGTGTTCAGCCGCCGCTCCATGTAGATGGAGTAGCGGGACATGCCGAAACAGAAGGCAAAGAAGATCACCGCAGCAAACAGATAACCTGTGTGGCTGGTGACCGGCGTTGCCCAGGTCGGATCGGTAAACGAGGATTGGATCTGACCCAGAAGGTCGAACATGCCGACGATCAGAACCAGTGTCGTATCCTTGAACAGGCCAATGAACGTATTCACGATGCCTGGAATGACGAGCTTGAGCGCCTGCGGCAGGATGATGAGCCGCATCATCTGCCAAAACCGCAGCCCCAGCGCCATTGCCCCCTCGTACTGCCCTTTCGGAATGGCCTGCAGGCCACCACGGACAACCTCCGCCATATAGGCCGCGGAGAAGAGCGTCACACCGATCAGCACGCGCAGCAGCTTGTCGAAGCTCATGCCTTCCGGCAGGAACAACGGCAGCATCACCGAGGACATGAACAGCACGGTGATCAAAGGCACACCACGCCAGAACTCGATGAAAATCACCGAGAACAGCTTGATCACCGGCATGTTGGAGCGCCGCCCAAGGGCCAGCAGAATGCCAAGCGGCAGAGAGGCGGCAATGCCCGTCACCGCGATCACCAGCGTCACCAGAAGACCGCCCCACAGGGAGGTCTCGACAATCGGCAGGATAACCTTGTCTCCGATCACGAGACCCGTCAGCAGGTAGTAGGAAACCACCGGCAGACCGACGATGAACAGCACCGCGTTCAGCCGCTTGAACGGCACTGACGGGATCGCCAGGGGAATGAGCGTGGCTGCAAAGAGTGCAAAGACAATATCCACCCGCCACGTCTGATCCGCCGGATAGCGGCCATAGATAAACTGCGGGAAGTAAGCCTTCACATAAGCCCAGCAGGCGCCGATTGTCTGGCCTGAGCCTTCAGGCACGAGACAGGCATTGCGATTTTCACCGGTCCAGACTGCCGAGATGAACGCAAACTGGATGAGCGGCTCGATCAGCAGATAAGCAATGAGGATGCCGATCAAGGTCAGGATGGTGTTGCCGATGGAGGAAAACAGGTTTGTTCTCATCCAGCCGATGACACCGGCGGTCGATACCGGCGCGGGAAGGCGCGGGGCCTCCTCCGTGCGGATATGAAATGCAGATTTGGTTTCAGCCATGGTGTTCATCCTTACCGCTCCACCAAAGCCATCTTCTGGTTATACCAGTTCATGAAGGCAGACGTGATCAAGCTGAGCGACAGGTAGATCATCATCCATATCGCAATGACTTCGATTGCCTGACCGGTCTGGTTGAGAACCGTACCGCCAAGCGACACGAGGTCGGGGAAGCCAATAGCAACAGCGAGCGACGAGTTCTTCGTCAGGTTCAGATACTGGCTGGTCAGCGGCGGGATGATCACGCGCATCGCCTGCGGGATGATGACAAGCCGCAGGGTTGGTGCATTGCGCAGGCCCAGAGCATGGGCCGCTTCTGTCTGGCCGTGGCTGACGGCCTGAATGCCCGCGCGCACGATCTCGGCAATGAAGGCCGAGGTATAGATGGCCAGCGCCAGTGTCAGCGCCATGAACTCGGGTATCAGCGTCATGCCCGTTCCAAGCGTGAAGCCACGCTGCAGGATCGGGCCACTGTCGTTGAACACCGGGTGCTGGAACGACACGGGCATGCCTGATGCCAGATAGGCAATGAGCGGCATGCCGATGATGAGACCGAAAGCCGTCAGGAAGATCGGGAACTGCTTGCCCGTTGCCTCCTGGCGCTTGCGGGCCCAGGACTTGATCACGATGGACGCCACGATTGCGATGAGGAGAGCAATTCCGATCGCGGAAGAGCCAGGCGCGAACACCGGTTTGGGCAGCCAGATACCGGCGATGTTCAGATGGAAAGTGTCGAAGAGAGACCACTTTTCCCGCTTGCCCGGCACGGCACGCAAGACAGCAAAATACCAGAAGAAGATCTGCAGCAGCAGCGGAATGTTGCGCAGCAGCTCGACGTAACAATACGCCAGCCGTGAGATAACCCAGTTCTTCGACAGGCGCGCCACGCCGACGACAAAGCCGAAAGCCGTCGCAAATATGATGCCGATGACGGCAACAAGCAGCGTGTTGAGGAAGCCCACCAGGAGGGCATCACCGAACGTGGAAGACTCCGAATATTCGATCAGGCTTTGAGAAGTGCCAGATCCTGAGACCCGGTCAAGAAACCCGAAACCTGAGGCAATGTTCTGACGCTGCAGATTGGCAATCGTATTGGACACGATCACATAGCCAACCACCACCAGAACCGTGATCAGCAGCAGCTGAAAGAAAATGCCTCGAACATGCGGGTCGTTGACCAGCGATCCCCGGCTGGAGGATGCTGCGCCGTTTTCCCGAGTTGCCATATTCCCTCGCCAAACAAAGACGCACCGGTGCTCTTGTTGCGGCACCTGTCATGCGTTCGCCGTTCTCCAGACCCCGTCGACAGAGTAACGGCAGTTTTGTCCCCTGATACCGGCCGCTGGATTCCCAGTCTTTGCCGGCATCCTGATTACGCAAGTCCCGGCCAGCTTTCACCGGCCGGGACGCAGATCCAGGGATCCGTGAGGACCCCGTCAAGTCTGGCGGTTAGCGGACCGGCGGAGCGTACTGCAGGCCACCCTTGGTCCACAGGGCGTTCAGGCCACGTGCGATGCCCAGCGGGGTGTCCGGACCGACGTTGCGGTCGAAGGACTCGCCGTAGTTGCCGACACCCTTGACGATGTTGACGACCCAGTCATTGCCCACGCCAAGCTGCTGGCCGAAGTCACCCTCGGCGCCGAGAAGACGCTTGATCTCCGGGTTCTCGGAAGACTTCATCTCTTCCACGTTGGCAGAGGTGATGCCAAGCTCTTCGGCGTTGATCATGGCGAAGAGGCTCCACTTCACCAGATCGAACCACTGGTCGTCGCCGTGACGGACCACCGGGCCAAGCGGCTCCTTGGAGATGATTTCCGGAAGAACAACATGATCTGCCGGGTTTGCGAGCTTCAGACGCTCGGCATAGAGACCCGAAGCATCCGTGCTGAACACGTCGCAGCGGCCGGCGTCATAGGCCTTGATCACTTCGTCGGCCTTCTCGAAGGCGACGACTTCATAAGGCATGTTGTTGGAGCGGAAGTAGTCCGCAATGTTCAGCTCGGTCGTGGTGCCGGTCTGCGTGCAGACGGAAGCGCCGGACAGTTCCAGAGCCGAAGTCACGCCCAGCGACTTGCGCACCAGGAAGCCCTGGCCGTCATAGTAGGTCACACCGGTGAAGTTCAGGCCGAGCGAGGTATCACGTGAGGACGTCCAGGTGGTGTTGCGCGACAGCATGTCGATTTCACCCGACTGCAGGGCGGTAAACCGCTCCTTGGCGCTCAACGGAGAGTACTTGACCTTGCTGGCATCACCGAAGATGGCTGCTGCAACAGCACGGCAGACGTCCACGTCAAGACCGCTCCAGTTGCCCTGAGCGTCCGGATTGGAGAAGCCGGGCAGACCCTGGCTCACGCCGCACTGAATGAAGCCCTTGGCCTTGACATCATCGAGCGTGCCGGCGGACGCGGAGGTCGCAGCAGCAGCAGCAACGACGGTCGCACCGAGCATCATCGGAATGAATTTCGCTTTCATGGATTTGCAGCCTTTTTTGTTACCCATCTGTGTTTTTCATCAGGACCCGGGCAATCCGCGACGCCTTTTCCAGCTGCTGGACCCCCTGCCCGGCTATGCCGGGCTCCAGTCCTCCCTCGCGCTAAACGCGAAGTCGGAACAGCACCGCCACCCGAGCCCTAATGTGGCCATTCGATGGCATTTGACGCGACGGGTCAAGAGGCCGCAGAGTGGTAAAACGATTATTTCATCGCAAGACACGCCCCCTCTCCACCTCCCGCTGCATAGAAAGTCAACACGAGTAACAAAATGGCAGAAATTGATCAGAAACTGGACACAGCGCTCGTTCACGCAGGCCGTCATTCGGATGATTTTCACGGCTTCGTGAACCCGCCAGTCGTCCATGCTTCCACCGTCCTTTTCCCCAGCGTCGAAGCCATGGCGCCGGGAGCGCAGAAGTATTCCTATGGCCGCCGGAGCACACCCACGACTGAGGCACTGGAGGAAGCCATCGCTGCGATCGAGGGGGCAGCCGGCGCCAAACTCGCCACATCCGGCCTCAATGCGATTTCCCTCGCCTGCCTCTCATGTCTCAAGGCCGGTGATCATTTTCTGGTGGCAGATACCGTCTACGGGCCCACGCGGCATTTCTGTGACACGGTTCTGCCGCGCTACGGCATCGAGGTGGAGTATTTCGAGCCCTGGACAACTGATGGCATCCGAAAGCGGTTCAAGGTCAATACGAAGGCGGTGTTCCTTGAAGCGCCAGGTTCACTCACCTTCGAAATGCAGGATGTTCCGGCCATCGCCGCTGCGGCTCGTGAAATGGGCGCCTTCGTGCTGATGGACAACACCTGGGCAACGCCTGTGTTCTTCCAGCCGCTGGCCCATGGGGTTGATCTGTCGATCCAGGCTGGCACCAAATACATCGTCGGCCACTCGGACGTGATGATCGGCACGGTAGCGGCCAGTGCCCGCGCCTGGCCAGGACTGCTGGAAATGCACGGCAACCTTGGCCTGCATGTGGGGCCGGACGATGTCTATCTCGCCCTGCGCGGCCTCAGGACCATGTCGGTTCGTCTTGAACGGCACATGCGCAACGCGCTGGAAGTGGCAAACTGGCTGGCGGAGCAGAGCTGCGTGGCGGCGATTCGCTATCCTGCCCTGCCGCAAGACCCTGGCCATGCCCTGTGGAAGCGCGATTTCAAAGGCGCCTGCGGGCTTTTTGCCTTTGATTTCACACCGGAGGTCACGGAGCAGCAGGCCATCACCTTCCTGAATGCGCTGAAGCTGTTCGGTCTTGGCTATTCCTGGGGCGGCTTTGAAAGCCTGGCCATTCCGGTGAAGCTGAAGGGCCTGCGCACCGCCGGAACGCCGGTGCCGCTCAGCCAGAGCGTGCGCCTGCATATCGGGCTTGAAGACACGCGTGACGTGATCGCGGACCTGGCACAGGCCATGGCGGCGATGAAGGGCTGAAACAGAAAAGACCGGCTGCCGCAATCTGGCGGCAGCCGGTCACTCTTGCAGCAGTTAGCGTTGAACCAGCGGGCAGGAAGTCCGGCTCAGCCGATCCTCACATCCGCCTCTTCCAGAAGAACGGCCCATTGTGCGCCGTGCATGTCCCGGTCATTCGCGCTGCCCTGCACCACCGGGCGCGGGAAGCTGAACTTGATGACCGAGAGGTCCTCGATATCGAAGCGCTTCAACAACTGCGGTTCAGTGTGGAACAGTGCTGCCACATCCGCCGTCTTCAACGACGGCACAACCCGCTTGAACACCTCGTCAGAGCCGCAAAAAACATCCACGGTTACCCAGAAGGGACCGGCATTCTTGGAGCGGACCTTCAGGACGATATCACCCAGCCGTGCCATCTCAGATCTCCGTCACGTCAATGCGGAAGGCGGACATGGGGTCGTCCAGTTCCAGCACATGGTTGAGGGCAAACTCATAGAGCGCGCCACGATCCGATTGGGCCGGAGAATAAGGGAACGCGAAAGTCGGCAGTTCCTCGTTGTCCGTCAGCGGATAATGCAGCACGAAAGGATTGATCAGCTTGCCAATCTCGGCAGCAATCGCCTGCGTTTCAGCAGTGACGATGCCCAGCACGCCGATCTCCACCGGATCCCCCTTGCGGTTCTCCATGGCGCCCAGAGCCCCGTCCACGCCAATCAGGCGGAACTGCAGATCATAGGCGCCCGGCTCCAGCCCCATGCGGGAGCTGATCTCGCGCGTGAGGAAACCGGTCAGCCGGTCCACCCAGGCACGGGCTTCGCGCACATAACGGTCGTTGCGCAAGATCGCCATGATGGTGGTCTGGTATCCGGCGACACGCGCGCCCTCCAGCTTCACCGTGTACGGCCCCTCGACCCAGCGTGAGCCTTCCACCCGCACACGGCGCTCATCCAGCGCCGTGTAGCGCGAACCGCGCACATCAAGATAGCCGCCCGGCTCATAGAGCTGATAAGGATCGGAGTTCTCGTAGAGCATGTGGGCAGAAACGGAATGGGGTGTGCAGGCGGCATTTTCAGCCAGCGGCTCCACCGTGAACCCGTCCTTGTCGAAGTCCACCATGATCACACCGGAGGTGGGGTTGGTGGAGCAAAGCGCACCGCATTCAGCGATCTTGGCCCCATGCCAGGCACCGCCTGAATGTTCACCACGGGCAAGCGGCAAGGCACAGATTGTGGCCGTGTCGGTTGTGCGCCCGGCGATGACAATGTCAGCACCGGTCTCAAGCGCGGCCTGGATCTGTTCCGCACCGGCCAGAGCCACAATGTTGGAAAGTGAGCTGATCAATTCGGCGGAAATTTCCGGCGCAGGTGTCAGCGGCCTGATGCGGCCATCTTCCAGCGCCTTGATGATACGCTCCGCCGGCTGAGAGGAATAGACCCGCGCAACTTTCAGGTTCTGGCCGAGTTCGGCCGCCAGTTCGCGGGTGATCTCGTACATCCAGTCCACGGTCGCATCAGCACCGCAGGTGCCGGCCGTGCCGATGACGAGAGGAACGCCGGCCTCGGCGCGGGCCTTCATCAGGTCGCGCCATTCGGCCTTGGTCGCGGCGCGGGAGTACTTGGATACCCCCGCCCCGAGTGAAAAGGGACCACTGTCCGTGGATCCGCCGTCAATGCAGATGATGTCGGGGCGGAGACGCACGCCGCGGGCCAGCGCCTCCCGGTCAAACCCCAGCCCGAGGACACCTGAAGGCACCAGCACGCGAGTGGTCATGTCTTAGTCCTTGTCTGCAGCCGCTACATCTGCGACAGCCGTCTCACTGTCCGGCAGCGGCTTCTTGAGGAAACGGCGCAGGAAGATGGGGGCAAGGAAGCCCAGCACGGCCGCAGTCCAGAGACCAATGGCAATGCCCGAAGAGAACAGGTAAGTCCAGTCCCCATCCGACAGAACCATGGCGCGGCGCAGGTTGTCTTCCATCTGGTTGCCCAGAAGAATGCCCAAGATCACCGGCACGGTCGGGATATCCAGCTTGCGCAGGATGTAGCCCAGGGCACCAAAGCCCACCATCATCAGCATGTCGAAGGACGAGCCGGTCAGCGAGAAGATGCCGACGAAGGCAATCATCGTCACGCCTGGCAGCAGGATGTAGCTCGGCACCGACAGGATGTGCACGAAGATCTTCACCATCGGGATGTTGAGGAACAGAAGCACGAAGTTGCCGATGAAAAGCGAGGCGATCAGTCCCCAGACAATTTCCGGCCGCTCTGTGAAGAGCAGCGGACCAGGCGTGATGTTGAGCGTCAGCAGCAAGGCGAGCAGTACCGCCGTGGTGCCCGAACCCGGAACGCCAAGGGTCAGCATGGGAATCAGCGCGCCACCAGCGGCCGCATTGTTACCAGCCTCAGGGGCTGCAATGCCCTTCGGGTTGCCGGTTCCGAATGTGTGCTTGTCCTTGGCAATCGCCTTTTCGCCGGCATAGGCGAGGAAGGAGCCAAGAGACGCGCCCGCGCCCGGCAGAACACCTGCGATGAAGCCGATGACGGTTGCACGCAGCATGGTCCAGCGGGTCAGCCAGATGTCTGCCCAAGGAATCCGGCTGGACTCGATCTTCACTCCGATGGCGCTGTTCTTGCCGTGGCTCTCGATGAAGAAGAAAATCTCCGAGACGGCAAAGAGACCAACGATGGCGACGAGGAAGTCGATGCCATCCATTAGATGCAGCTCACCATATGTGAAGCGCGGCATGCCGGTGGTCTTGTCGAGACCGACCATGGCAAGGCCAAGGCCCAGAGCTGCAGCGAGAGCCGCCTTTGCCTGATTGTTCGAGCCAAGACCGCCCAGCGTGCAGAAGGCCAGCAGATAGAGGGCGAAATATTCAGCCGGTCCGAACTTGAAGGCGACGCGGGCCAGCAGCGGCGACATGACCATCAGGCCAACGGTTGCCAGAAACGCGCCAACGAAGGAAGCAACAGCCGAAATGACCAATGCGTCCCCTGCCCGTCCCTTGCGGGCCATGGGATAGCCGTCCAGCGTCGTCATCATTGCCGGCTCGTCGCCAGGAATGTTGAGCAGGATCGACGAGATACGCCCGCCATACATGCAGCCGTAATAGACCGACGTCAGCAGCACCAGTGCCGACATGGCATCAAGGCCAAGCGTGAAGGAAATCGGGATCAGCAGTGCAACACCGTTTGAGGGGCCAAGGCCCGGCAGCGCACCGATGATGGTCCCGAGGAAACAGCCGACAATCGCCAGGAACAGGGTAGTCGGCGTCAGCGCCACGGAGAATCCGAGCGCGAGATTAGACAGGATATCCATGATGTCTCCTCACCCCATCAGGGCGCGCGGCAAAGCCTGCAGGCCGAGACCGAGGACGAACTTGAAAAGCACGAACAGCCCGATGGAGAGGCCTGCGCCGGTCAGGAATGCCGGAACCGGCCGCGCCTCGATCTGGTAGCTGATGATGCCTGCGACGATGAAAGTCGGAATGATGAAGCCCAGTGGGCGGATCATCATCGCATAGGCCAGCAGCAGCACGAGCGTGAAGCCGAGCTTCGCAAGCATCAGCCCATAGGGCCATTCCACGTCCGGATCAGGACGCAGGATCATGGTGAGGGAGGCGAGAATGGTCACGCCGCCGATGATATAGGGAAACACCCGCGGACCGATCGGGTCCGACAGGAAACTGGTCTCGATCTGAGTGGCGCTGGAGAGATACCCCAGCGCCAGCAGAATCATGACCAGACCAAAGATCCGGTCACCCTTCATTATTTGATGATCCCGATATCCCGGGAAATCTGCTGGATCTCCGCGATGTTGTTCGAAACCCAGGCTTCAAAGTCCGGGCCGACCAGGGTGTAGGGAGCAAGACCGTTGTCAGCCATGACCTTCTTCCACTGATCGGAGGCGGCAACCTTCTGCAGGCGGTCGGACCATACCTTGAACTCTTCGTCAGAGATGTCCTTCGGGACATACACGCCGCGCCAGTTCATGGCGACGAGGTCCACACCCTGCTCCTTCGCTGTGGGGATGTCCGGGAAGGCTTCCACGCGTTCTTCGGCAAAGACAGCCAGCGCACGCACGTCGCCGGACTTGAGGAAG
The DNA here is from genome assembly GCF_050510895.1 of Pannonibacter phragmitetus. Lineage (GTDB taxonomy): Bacteria > Pseudomonadota > Alphaproteobacteria > Rhizobiales > Stappiaceae > Pannonibacter > Pannonibacter phragmitetus_B. The sequence continues at coordinate 2,129,904 of NZ_JBNINT010000001.1, forward strand.
CCGGAGATTTCCGAAATGTCGCCGGTCATGGCAGCGGTGAAGCCGCCAACGGTCTGGGTGATGGCGTCAGCGCCACCGTCCACGCCAATGTACTTGATGGCGCGGGCATCCTTGAAACCAGCCCGGTTCATCATCATCAGAACCTTGAGGTGGTCAAAGCCACCCACGGCCGAGCCGCCGGCGAAGGCGTTCTTGGACGGATCAGCCTTCACGGCCTCAATCAGGTCATTGATGGTCTTGTAAGGGCTGTCCTTGGCCACGACGATGACGCCAGGGTCACCACCGATGGTGCCGAGCCACCGCACCTGGTCTGCCGTCATGCCCGAGAAGGCGTTCTGGGCAAGACGGGTAGTCGTTGCAGAGGACGCAGCAACGAACAGATCGGCATCATCTCCTCGCTCGGCCACAACGTGGGTGTAGGCCACGCCGCCCCCGGCACCAGCCATGTTGGTGACCTGCACCGGATTCGGCACAGCACCGATTTCATACATGATCTGGGAGATCTGACGGCAGGTGAAGTCCCAGCCGCCGCCGGGGTTTGCCGGTGCGATGCACTCGGTTGCCGCAGCAACAGTGGTCATGCCAGCACCGATCATGGCGCTAAGAGCAAGCGCCTTAAGCGTATTTTTCATCCCTGGTTCTCCTCCCTGGGGAAATGTCATCAGTCCGCAAGGCCTATCCGGACCTCTTGCGTCCCGCCATAGTTTGGTCCAAACCTGACACAAACCTGTCACAGGTATAAATTTGAGGATCTGGCCTTGCGGTTCCTGCTCATCGAGGACAATGGGGACCTTGCGCGTTCCGTGCACGAACGGCTGACGCTGGAGGGGCATGCCGTCGACCATGCGCCTGACCTTGAAAGCGCGCGCTCGTGCCTTACGTCTGCGGCCTATGATCTGATCCTGCTCGACATCATGCTTCCTGACGGAGACGGGCGTGCATTTCTTTCAGCGCAGCGGCAGAAGGGTGATGCGACACCGGTGATCGTGATGACGGCACGCTCTGCGGTGTCCGACAGGGTCGGCACGCTCGACATGGGCGCTGATGACTACATCACCAAGCCCTTCGACTTTGCGGAACTGGAAGCCCGTTGCAGGGCAGTCCTGCGCCGGCGTGGCGGCAGTCCCAATTCGCAGCAGCGCTTCGCCGATGTGGTGTTCGATCCACTTGCCGGTCAGGTGATCGTTGCAGGCGAAAGCCGGGAGCTGCGCAGCCGCGAACTCCGGCTTTTCGAGGTGTTTCTGGCCGCGCCCGGGCGTATCCTGTCAAAAGACCATCTGTGCGACCGTCTGTTTTCCTACTCCGAACCGGTCACCGACAATGCCATTGAGGTTTACGTGGGCCGGCTGCGCAAGAAACTGCAAGGCAGTGCAGTGCGCATCGAAACCCTGCGCGGCCTTGGCTACAGGCTGACGGGCACATGAGGCCGGGGGCAGACGGGCAGAAGGCTGGCGAAGGCAGCGCCCCGCCCTATTCTCCGTCCCTGCGCCGCCGTTTGATCACCCAGCTTCTGGGTCTTTCCGCCATTCTCGCCATTGCCCTGTTCTTTGCCGTCCGCATCAGTTCGGAACAGGCTTCGGAAGCGACCCTGGATGGCATCCTGGGGGCTGCGACAACAGCGATTGCCGAGGAATTGCGAAGCGTCGATGGCGGCCCGCTGGTGGAACTGCCATCCGGCACTTTCTCCATCCTGTCCGCGATGGGCGAGGAGCGGATTTTCTACCGCATCATGATCGGTGGGCGTGATCTGACCGGCTACGAGGATCTGCCCGAACCTGAAAAGGCCCCCTCTTCGCTCGAGCCGGTCTTTTACACCGCATCCTACCGGGATGCCGAGCTGCGCATCGCCGCGGTCGCCCGAAATCTGGTGATCGATGAAGGGCCTGTGCGGCTTCTGGTCATGGTTGGGCAGACACGGGAAGCGCAGAATACCATTGCGGCACGGCTTGCAAACCGGGCTGCCGCACTTGGCCTTGCCGTGTTCCTCGCCGCCATTCCCCTGTCGCTGCTGGCGGCCTCCCGCCTGCTGCGGCCCATCGAAAAGCTTGCCGCTGCGATGGAGCGGCGCGGCCCGCGGGACCTGCGTCCGGTGCGCCACCCTGCCCCGGCAGAGCTTGTGCCGCTCATCTCTGCTCTCAACAGTTTCATCACCCGCCTGCGAGGTACCCTGGCGCAGACGGAGACTTTCATCGCAGAGGCGGCCCACCACATCCGGACCCCTTGACCACCATTCGCAGCGAAGCAGAACTTGCCCTGCGCCTTGCTTCCGATGAGGCCATGCGCCAGCGCATGCGCGGTCTGATCCGGGCCGTTGACGAAGGTGCCCGCTCCACCAGCCAGCTTCTTGACCACGCCACCGTCGCCTATCGTGCAGGCCAGCAGAGTTTCAGCCAGATCGATCTGGGCCGTGTGACGGCAGCCCTTGCAGAACGCTACCGGACAACGGCAGACCTCAAGGACATTCACATCCTGCTTTCGTGCCCGGAAGAGCCCCTGCTCACCTTTGGCGACGCAGTGCTGCTGGAGGCTGCCATCCGCAACCTCATCGACAATGCCATCAAGTACTCACCGCCGGACACTGACATTCATCTGACACTGCAAAGACAGGAGCAGATCGCCATTCTGACCTGCCGCGATCATGGCCGGGGACTGGATGGTCAGAGTGGAGGCATGCTCTCGGGCCGTTTCCAGCGGGGAACGAATGTTGAAGACGTGATCGGCTCCGGCCTCGGCTTGACGATCGTGACGGAGGCGGCTGCCGTGATGAACGGGCAATTCAGCCTGGTTCCGGCTGAAGGAGGCGGCGCACTTGCAACGCTGGTGCTGCCACTCGCAAGCTTGCAGGAGGAAAGCGCATGAAACCTGCTCGACCAGTTCCCGCAAGAATTCAACTTCTAAAGAACCGTTTCAGAAAAGCGGCGCATCTCATTGCTTCTGCTTCTCTATTCCTCGCACTTCAGGTGCAGGCGCATGGTTTTGTCATAGAAGCGGAGAAACAGTTCGGCTCCGCATCGGCCCCCAATGAAATCCGTATCGTATCGAGCACGGACATTGATGTCTTTCAGCCGGTGATCGAGGGCTACATCCGGGAGCACCCGTCCATTGCCGTGCATTACATCGTTTCACCCAGTCAGGGACTTTATGACGCGGTGGCGAAGGAAGGGGAAATCTTCGACCTGGTCATTTCCTCGGCCATGGACCTTCAGATGAAGCTCGCAAATGACGGCCTGACCCAGCCACTGCGGCAGGACATCATCTCCACCCGGCCGCCCTGGGCCCGCTGGCGGGACCGGCTGGTCGGGGTGGCGCAGGAGCCCGCCGTCGTGCTCCTGGCCGATGAAGCGCTGGAAGGCGGGCTGCCGGTTCCTCGCACACGCCGGGACCTGATCAATCTGATGCGCGACCATCCGGACCGGTTCCGGGGGCGCATCGGCACCTATGACCCGGCCGTTGCAGGCGCCGGCTACCTTTTGCGGCGCAGGACGCACGCATGAGCGACACCTTCTGGCGCCTTGCAGAAGTGATGGGCCGCCTTGATGCACGACTCTATTGCTGCTCGGGCGAAATGATCGCGGACGTGCAGACGAAGAAGATCTTCATGGCCTATAATGTTCTGGGCAGCTATCTCCCGCGTGACAAGGTGGCGCGTGAGGGCTTCGAGGTCATCGAGCTCGAGGACTACACGATCACGCTCCTGCGAACGGCTCTGGTCCCCTCAAACGCCCCCCACCCCGGCCTTGCCCAGGATTTCCTGGCGTTTCTTGTTTCTCCCTCAGGCCAGAGCCTGCTGACAGAACGGGCCGGACTGCCGCCGATTGATCCGGGCATTTACACCGAGCGCCCGCATCTGCGGCCAATCCGCCTTGATCCCGGCCTGCTGGCTCAACTGGACAAACTGACACGAGCAAGGTTTCTCGACGAGTGGCAGGCGGCCATGGAGCAGCCTTGAAGCATCCTCATCCGCCGAACAGCGAGGCGAGTGTGAGATAGGCCGGGAACAGCAGCGGCGGTAGCCCCAGAAACGCATCCCCGAACAGGAACAGCTTCAGGAAAAAGAACAGGAAGGCCGCGTAGAGAGACGCGGCGAAGGGCATCAGAAATCCGGGAGTCAGCGGCGCTATGAGCGCGAGGAACGGATTTGTAATCTGCCGCAGAACCACGAAGAAGGTGATCTGACGGTCGCTGCCGAAGACGAATTCGAGCAATCCGCGCGCAAAGAGAAAAGCCGCAATGGCCGACAGGGCATAGGTGCCGCCGAGAAAAACCGCCACGACGCCCGGGGCCCCGCCCACGAGAAATGTAACGACGGCCAGAAGATAGGTGCCCGCCAGATAGAGGACGCCGCTGGCGGCGGATGCCTGCTGGTGCTGCATGAACGCTTCCTGTTTTTTGAGGCCTGCCGCACGTGCCGGCGGCAGAGACAAAAAAGCGCAGGGTCCAAAGACCCTGCGCCATTTTTCTTATGGTAGATCAGTGCCCGGCAACCATCATGGTACCGCCCTTCGGCAGACGCAAGCGGTCAACGAAGTCCTGCATTTCCTGGCTGGGGGCAGGCGTGACCAGCGACACCAGATAGGTAACGAGGAAGCCAACCGGCACACCGAAGATACCGGCAGAGATGGCCTTCACGCCAAACCAGCTGATCTCGTCGCCCGTGCCCTTGACGAAGTCGAAGCCGTACACGTTGCCGATCAGGTAGTACATGGTGATCCCGAAACCGGCGACCATGCCCATGATACCGCCCAGATTGGTTGCGCGCTTCCACCAGACGCCAAGTACCAGCGGTGCAAAGAGCCCCGCAGCAGCGATGGAGAAAGCCCACGCCACCATGGACAGGATGTCCGACGGCTTGGTGCGTGCCAGGAAGGCTGCAGCCAGAGCGACCACGATCAGAAGGATCTTGGAGATCATCAGGCGGCGCTTGGCGTCGGCCTTGGGATCGATCATCTGATAGTAGACGTCGTGCGACAGCGCATTGGCGATGGCGAGCAGCAGGCCGTCCGCAGTGGACAGAGCTGCAGCGAAACCGCCGGCACCGACGAGACCAACCACCCACACCGGCATGCCGGCAATCGAGGGGGTCGAGAGCACGATCATGTCGTTGTTGAGCTTCAGCTCGGCATAGGGGAAGCCGTTGGCAAAGCCCTTGGCCTCGCAGGCCGCCTGGATGGCCGCAAGCGTCTCAGCCTTCACACCGCAGATCGTCACCAGCTGGTGACCAGCGATTGAGCCCCACTGCAGCATCCATTCCGGGATGGCGGTGAATGCCAGCTGATACTGGGAATCAGCCCCTGCCCCGACGAAGAGACCCATCAGGTTGAACTTCGAGAAGGCAGCGTAGGCCGGTGCCGTGAAGTACAGCAGGAAGATGAAGAACAGCGACCAGCCCACCGACTTGCGTGCTTCACGTACCGTCGGTGTCGTGAAGAAGCGCATCAGGATGTGCGGCAGCGAAGCGGTGCCGACCATCAGACAGAAGATCAGGCTGAAGTAGTCCAGCGGTGACAGGTTCACAAAGGGTGCGACATGCGACTTGGCCACGCCAAGCAGCTGCTCGTACTCCGCGATCTGCGTCAGGGCGCCGCCGTAGGTGAGCTGCGGCACCGGGATGCCGAACTGTACGGTTGACATCCAGACTGCCGGAAGCAGGTAGGCGACGATCAGCACGATATACTGCGCCACCTGCGTCCAGGTCACAGCCTTCATGCCGCCCAGCATGGAGCAGACAAGAATGCCGGCAAGGCCTGCAAAGACCGCGATACCGAAATCGATACCAAGGAACTGAGAGGCGATAATGCCGGAGGCATAAACCTGTGCAGTGATGTAGGTGAAGGAGCAGCAGAACAGCACGACAATGCCGACAAGGCGAGCCGCGTTGCCGCCGTAGCGGGTGCCGAGGAAGTCAGGTACCGTGTAGGCACCGAACTTGCGCAGGTAGGGTGCCAGAAGCACGGCCACCAGCACATAGCCGCCAGTCCAGCCCAGAACATAGGCAAGGCCGTCGTAGCCCAGCACGAAGAGCGTGCCGGCCATGCCGACGAAGCTGGCACCGGACATCCAGTCTGCACCGGTTGCCATGCCGTTGTAGATGGCTGGAACGGACCGCCCTGCAACGTAATATTCCGAGACCTGCGCTGTTCGGGACATGATGCCGATGAAGGCATAGATGCCGATAGTCGCCGCCATGTAGCTCCACATGATGAAACGGTCGGGAATGCCGATCGCTTCAAAGATGGCCATCAGGACGACGAAGAACGCGAAGCCGCCGACGTAGATCGTGTAGATCTTGCCGAGGTTGTCGGTGAAATCACCTTTCATGCTCATTGCCATGGTGCAGCCCCTCAGTCTTCGGCGACGCCGAATTCCTCGTCGATGGCGTTCTGGCGGCTTGAGAACCAGAAAATCAGCACGACGAAGACGATGAGCGAGCCCTGCGCAGCCATGTAGAAGCCGAGCGGGAACCCAAGGATCACGACGCTGTTCAGCGACGTTACGAAGAAGTGGATCAGGAAGCTGAAGACAGCCCAAATCGCAAGCGTGGTCCACATGAGACCGCGGGTCTTGCTCCAGTGGGCTGCTGCAACTTCCGGCGGCAGCTTGTCGGTCAAGGTCATTCCTCCCGTAAACGCATCAAGGGCCGCAACGGCAAACATGCCGCAGTGACCCGTACCCCCTTCGCAATATTCCCCTAGACCAAAGTCTAATGCTTTATTCTCTTCGCAAGAGCAGCATTTTTCTATATTGCGGCGCGGAGATACTTGCACCTTGAGACTATTCCCTTCACACTGATCATGTGAAGTTATCCTAAAGACTAATTCAGCGTGAAAAGAACAGCTGAAGCACGGGAGGATTGAGTTCAAGTGCTTGATTTCATTGGATCGATCCTGCCAAAACGGCAGCGTTCAGACAGAGCTTCCGCAGTGGAAGCCATCCGCGCCGGGGCCGCGTTTCTCGCGCAAGGCGCCAGCTACTCCTACTTGCGGGCCCGTTCGCTGCTGGCAGGGCCGAAACTTTTCCAGGATGCGGATTTCGGATTCGCGTTGCAGATCTGCAAATGGGAGGGCTTTGCTGTTGCAGCGCAGGACATCATTCTGATCATCGAGGCCGAGGTGCGCCCTCTGCTGCCGGAATCACCGCAGGAACGTGCATCCGTTCTTTCGCGGCTCTACAGGGAGGTGCTCGCCAGCGAGAGCCTGCCCGAACACCGCAAGGACCGGGGCTGGGCAGATGTGGAGGCCGAATTTGATGCCCGCCTTTCACATTTGATGGACAAGCCTCCGCTGTCGCCCGATGCCATCACGACGGCCACGGCACTGCGGCTCCTGCAGCATGCGCCCATCACTGATGACGTGCGCGAAGCGGACAAGATGATGGTGGTCAACAATGTGGCCTTCCGCTTCATCGATTATCAGGCCACCCTGCGCAAACGGATCGACCTTGCCGCCTTTGCCCGTCAGCTCTGCGCCCTTGGCGGGGAGAAGGCCGCTTGAAGCAGCCCGTCAGCCCTCTGACCCCGCTCATTGCCCTCAACACCGTGGTCCTCGACACCGAGACCACGGGACTGGACGTGCGCTCCGACCGGGTGGTGCAGATCGGGGCCGTACGGCTTTATGGCCGGGAAATTCAGGACGAAGCGGTCTTCAATATCATCGTTGACCCGCAAATGCCGATCCCCGAGGTCGCGAGGCGCATTCATGGCCTTTCCGATGCGGATGTGTCCGGCAAGCCGGGCATAGCCGAAGTGCTGCCACAGCTTGCGGCCTTCATAGGCGATGCCGTCGTTGTGGGCCACTCCATCCATTTCGACCTTGCCATCCTGCGCCACGAGGCGGAACGGCATAGAATAAAATGGACAGAGCCCAAGGTGCTGGATGTGGCGCTGATGGTGGCAGGTCTTGACCGCGCCCTGATTGACACGTCACTGGACAGCCTTGCCCTCAGTCTTGGCATTGCCATTGAGGGCCGCCACACGGCGCTGGGCGACGCCATGGCGACGGCCCGCGTCTATGTGGGTCTGCAGAACCGGCTGCTGGCCAGCGGCATCCGCACGCTGGCGGAAGCGGAAAACCTCTGCCGCAAGCCGCAAAACCTGATCGCCCGCCAGGAGGAAGCAGGCTGGTTCAACCGGCCGCGCGAGCAGCATGATTTCTCCCGCCTCGCCCTTAAGCAAGGCACGCAACGGGCCATCGACAGCTATCTCTACCGCAACCGGCTGGGTGACGTGATGAGCAGCCCGCCGATCTCGATCAGCGAGACTGCCGATCTGCACAGCGCCGCCCAGCTGATGGCGGCTTGTCACATTGGCTGCCTGATCGTGACGCGCGAGAACGGAGAACCCGGCATTCTGAGCGAGCGTGACGTGCTGCACGCGCTGGCGGCGCGCGGTTCGGAGGCAGGGACGCTGAAGGTCGGCGCCTTGATGAGCTTTCCGGTGATCAGTGCTCCGGCTGAAACATTCCTTTACCGTGCACTCGGACTGATGGCGCGCAAGAACCTGCGCTATCTCGGTGTGACCGACAACGGCGGACGTCTCGCGGGCATTTTCACCCTCCGCACTCTTCTTCGCGAGCGGGCATTGGCAACGCTGACCGTGGGCGACGAAATTGCCATGGCCGGGCGCCCGCGTGATCTTGCCAAGGTGCAATCCGCTTTGCCCGAGCTTGCCACGGGACTTCTCGCTGACGGCCAGGATGCGCGGCAGGTTTGTGCCATCATTTCCGCCGAAAACAAGGCCATGACCGCCCGCGCAGCGGAAATAGCCGAGGCCGAGCTGGAGGCAGCGGGCGCGGGTCCTGCGCCAGCCGCATACGCGGTGCTGATGCTGGGTTCTGGCGGGCGCGGGGAGAGCATGCTGGCGCCCGATCAGGACAACGCACTGCTGATTGCCGATGACTACGCCGGCGACCTGACCTCCCCGATGACTGGTTCACCCGCTTTGCCACGCGGCTGAACGAAATCCTCGACCGTGCGGGCATTCCCTACTGCAAGGGGGCGTCATGGCGCGCAACATCCAGTGGCGCCGCCGTCTGGGCGAATGGCAGCGACAGGTGGAGGAATGGGCCCACTCCCCTTCCCCGCAAGCGCTGCTGAACGTGGATATTTTCTATGACTTTACCCCGGTGCATGTTTCCGGCGGTGCCGGGGCGAGGCTGGCGGAAACACTGCGCCAATTTGCGGCAGAAACCGCAAGGGAGTCCCTTGCCATGGTGCGGGCCCTTGGGGAGATGGCCGCCTCCCATGCCCCGCCGCTGGGGCTCTTCGGGCGAGATCCGCAAGGATGATAAGGGCCGTGTCGATCTCAAGTCCGGTGGCTTGCTTCCCATCGTCGCCGGAGCCCGGGCCATCGCTCTGCGCCACGGGGTGACGGCCCTCTCCACACCAGAGCGTATCCTGCAGGCAGCCCAGCATGCAGGACGTTCGCAGGCGGACGCCGAAATTCTCGCCAACATTCACGGCTTCCTGATCCGCCTGATCCTGACCCAGCAGATCAACGATCTGGAAGCCGGGGTCGCGCCGGGAAACCGGGTGGAAATTGCAAGGCTCAACCACCGGGATCAGGACGAGCTGCGCGAAGCCCTCGGCCGCATCGACCTCATCACCCACATGCTGCGGGACCTCCTTCAGGGGATCTGAGGCGCTCTACCAGGGCAGACGTGGCGGGATGACTTGTGCGAGTTGCAGTGTCATCTTCGCGAAATAGGACTCGGCTAATCGCGGCTCTCATGAAACTCTCCCCTCGACCCTCGGTCTGGGTGTCTCCATGACCGTTGGCTACGGGACGCTCTACTATTCCTTCTCCGTTCTGGCGCCCGAGATAGCCCGCTCGTTCCGCTGGACGGAGAGTTTTGTCTTCGCCATCTTCTCGGCTGGACTGTTGGCCGGGGCCGTGTCTGCACCAATCCTCGGAGGCATGATCGACCGGAACGGGGCGCGTCTGGTCATGAGCCTTGGTTCCGTGCTTGCTGCCCTGACCCTGGGCCTTCTCTCCCTGATGCAGAATGCCTGGCAATTCATCCTGATTGCCCTGATGGCCGAGTTTGTCGCCATTGCCGTGCAATATGATGCGGGCTTTGCAGCTCTGGCCCAGCGCTATGGCCGCAATGCACGGACCGAAATCACCCTCGTCACCCTGATCGCAGGCTTTGCCTCCACGCTGTTCTGGCCGCTTCTGCAATGGCTGCTGACGATGATGAGCTGGCGGGAGGTCTATCTGGTGCTGGCAGCCATGAACCTCATCGTCGCACTGCCTATTCACCTGACCATGCCGAAAGGCCGTCAGATCCCGCAAGAACCGTCCCCCTTTTCGCCTCGGCCCCAGCTGTCACAAGCTGTGCCGTCAGACATTTCGAAAACGCCGCCACCTGGAGCCCGCCCGATGGCCCTTCTGGCCATAAGCTTTGCCAGTGGTGGCTTCGTCATGTCCGCCGTCGGGGCTACGCTGCTGGTGCTGCTGGGCGACCTTGGCTTTGCAACAGCGACAGCCATTGCGGCGGCCAGCTGCATCGGCCCTTCGCAAGTGGCTGCCCGTTTGGTTGAATATCTCCGGCGCAATCTGTTTTCGCCGCCAGCGACCGCCATCATCGCGGCCTTTGCCATGACCTTGGGACTTGTGCTTTTAGCCGGGGCCGTCTTCGCGCCAGTATCTGTCCTGCTCTTTGCCTTTGCCATCACCTATGGCGCCGGTCAGGGCCTCACATCCATCGTCCGGGGCATGCTGCCGCTGCATTATTTCGGGCCAGAAGGCTATGGCCGGCGTACTGGAACTCTCTCGGGGATCCGTATGGTCCTGTCCGCAGCTGCCCCCTTCACCGTTATCTTTCTGAAAGAGCAGCTGGGCACGTCGGCGGCCCTTGCCGCCCTCGTGCTGGCAGCGCTCGTCTCCACGATATCGGTGCTGGCGCTGGTCCGCCTCATGGCGAAAGCCGAAGCAGTCTGAATTGCGGCACCAGAACGAGCGAACGGACCGAGGATCTGTTGACGAAAGACGATAGGCTTCAGGCTTTGCAACAAACCTACCTTGGCAGCGCTGACAGCAGGGCATCGCCTGCTTCCCTGATATGGTTATGCAGGATTTCTTCCGCAGCATGGGCGTCGCGGCTGCGGCAAGCTGCTATGAGTGCCCGGTGCTCAAGGCCAGAACGCTCCGCATAGTCGAGCTGGCGAATGGCGATGCGCAGATAGCGGTCCGCAGCATCATGCAGCAAAGAGATATGGGCGAGCAGTCGCGGCCGGCCGCAGGCCTCGTAAAGCGTCATGTGGAAACGCTTGTTGAAGGTGCCGAACGCCTCGATAGGCGCCGTCTCCAGCTCGCCCTGAATCCTCTCGGCCAGGTCGATCCGGCTCTCCGTGAGTTCGGGGATTGCGTGGCGCAAGGCTAGACACTCAGCGAGTACCCGCATGTCATGGATTTCAGCTAGATCGCGTGCGTCGATCGCCGCGACGCTGGCGCCGCGATTGAGGACGATCTCCACCAAGCCTTCTGCCTGCAGCAGACGCAATGCCTCTCGAACCGGCATGCGGCTGACACCATAGGCATCGGCAATTGCCTCCTGCCGCAGCGGCTGGCCGGCAGCCAGCTCCCCGGAAATAATCCGGGCGCGCAGCCGGTCGGCGACCGTCTGCGTCTGGTCTCGGTCCTTACCACCTGATGTCTGCATCCCCTGCCCGCCCTCGTCCGATCTGCTTCCGCTCATGCCTGACCGCCAGTCCTTGGGCGGCCTCGCCGCAAGTCATCTTGCCTGTGGCAATTGACATAACCCACCAGATTGAGCATTCAATACCAAATATTGGATCCAATATGGAGAATCGTATGACGGTATCCCGCTTGCGCCACATCCCCGGCATCAATGTCGACAAGATGGGCAATGCTGCCGACGCGCTCGGCGATCCAGACATGCTGCGGATGGAAAACCTCGACACAGATATTCCGCCACCTTCCGCCGCACTGGAGGCAACCCGTGCAGCCGTCAGCGAAGACGCAGCCAACAGCTACCTTCCCTTCTTGGGCATCCATACTCTGCGCGAGGCAGTTGTTGCTCGTATCGCCGCCGACACCGGCGCGATTTTCGACCCAGAAGCGGAGTGCATCATCTCGGCAGGAGGCCTGTCCGGCATTCTCAACGTATTGCTGGCGATCCTGGAACCTGGCGATGAGGTGATCATCACAGATCCGGCCTATGCGGGCCTGCTCAACCGCATCCGTCTCGCGGGCGGCGTGCCGCGCCTTGTGCCGATGACGGTGAGGGACGGTGGCTGGCGGATGGACCTAGAGGCGCTGGCCGCCGCCCGCTCTGATAGAACGCGCGCAGTATTGACCATGAGCCCGTCGATGCCATCAGGCATCGTCCACGACCTTGAGGAGTGGCAGGCGATCTGCAACCTTGTGCGGCAGACCGGCGCCTGGCTGCTGCACGATGCGGCGATGGAGCGTATCCTTTACACAGACGCACCAGTGCTTCATCCGTTGCAGTTTCCGGACATGCGGGCACGCACCGTCACTGTCGGCAGCGTGTCCAAGGAATACCGGATGATCGGCTGGCGCGTCGGCTGGATCGTCGGCCCCCGCGAGCTGATGAACGATATTGGCCTTGTCAGTTTATCGAATGTGGTTTGCCAGGCCGGCATCGGCATGCCGGGCGCAGCCGCCGCGTTGACGGCAGATCACGATGGCGTAGCGCAGGCCACCTCCCGCTGGCGCGCAAGACGCGACCTGATCCTCCAGGAACTGGCCGGTCTTCCCTGCGTACGGCCCGATGGCGGCTGGTCTCTGCTTATCGACACGGCAGCTCTGGGTCTGCCGCCAGAACGGGCATCGGCCCTGTTGCTGGAGAAAGGCCGGATAGCGGCTACGGCGATGACAGGCTGGGGGCGCCGGACGCAGCCGGCCGCTATCTCCGTCTCGTCTTCTCCAACGAGCCGCGCGCCCGCCTTGCAGGGATCCGCGAACGTTTCCGCACCGCTTGGGGAGTATAAGCAACGGCGAAGCCCGGTTCGCACCCACGGGTTCCCGCAGGAACGGTGCGCCCACTGCCGGACCGGTCAGCCAGCGATCAGCCGCTTCGCCTCTTCATACTCACGGATCAGCCGTACCACGAGCTCTCCGGCCGGAAGAATGTCATGAATACCGCCGGTGCCCTGCCCTGCGGACCAGACATTTTTCCAGGCCCTTGCTTCATGGTCGAGGTTCATCTTGCCCGCCTGCGGCAGGTTGTCCGGATCGAGCCCGGCGCGGATGATGCTGGGCTTGAGGAAGTTGGCGTTCACACCGCTGATGGCGGGCGTATAGAGAATGTCGCTGGCGTCGCTTTCCACGATCATGTTCTTGAAGTCCGGCTCGATCATCGCCTCCTGCGTCGCCAGAAAGCGCGTGCCGAGATAGGCCATGTCCGCGCCCATGGCACGGGCCGCAAGCACCTGCGCACCGGTGTTGATGGCACCGGCCAGCACCAGCGTGCCGGACCACACCGAGCGGATTTCGGAGATCAGTGCAAAGGGGTTGAGCGTACCCGCATGACCGCCCGCGCCGCAGGCCACCGCGATAATGCCATCCACCCCGGCAGCTGCCGCCTTTTCCGCGTGCCGGGCGTTGATCACGTCGTGGAAGACGAGCCCGCCGTAGGAATGCACCGCATCCACCACGTCCTTCACCGCCCCCAGCGAAGTGATGACCAGCGGGACCTTGTGCTCCACCGTCTTCGCCAGATCAGCCTCAACACGGGAGTTGGAGCGGTGGACGATGAGGTTGATGCCGAACGGCGCCGCGCCCTCCACACCATCAAGCCGGGAGGCAATCTCCTCCAGCCATGCTCCATAACCTTCCGTCGTGCGCTGGTTCAGCGCCGGAAACGTGCCAATCATGCCGCCCTTGCAGGTTTCCACCACAAGATCTGGGCCGGAAGCCAGGAACATGGGAGAGGCAATCGCCGGGATCTTGAGACGGCCCTGGAGACTTGCGGGCAACGGCATGGCAGCACCTTTCGCATCGGATGGGAGAGCGAGAGTGCTGCGGATTTCCGTTTACGTCAAGGGAATGACTAGACCTCTCCCTCCTCCTTTTGGAGGAGTTCACCGCCATGCCACACCGACACGAGAGTGAGGCCATCCGTCAGATGCAAGACATCGGCCTGGCGGCCAGCAGCCAGCGCGCCATGGCTGCTGGCTAAGCCAGTCACTTTTGCCGGACGGCTCGTGACCATGGCAAGCAGCGTTTCAAGCGGCAAGTCGGTGTGTGCCTTGAGATAGCGCAGCGCCTGCGGCAGGCTGACATCAGCTCCGGCCAACGTGCCATCTTCCAGCGTCAGCCGCCCGTCGCGGCGCAGGATTTTCCGCCCGCCAAGGGTGAATCCATCAAGGTCCGTCCCAGCCACGGCCATGGCATCTGTCACCAGAAACAGCCCCTCATCGCGCTTCGCCGCAAGGGCGATGCGCAGAGCAGGCCCGCTGACGTGGATGCCATCGGCAATAATCCCCGCAGCGACGGGCCGGTCCAGCACCGCGCCAACAAGCCCCGGCGCCCGGTTGCCAAGCTGACTCATGGCATTGAAGAGATGCGTGGCGCAGGTGACGCCATGGTCAAAGGCTGAGAGCGCCGTTTCATAGGCACAATCGCTATGGCCGATGCTGACGATCACACCGGCGTCCTTCAAGCGCACGATCTGGTCCATACGCACCGCCTCCGGCGCAATGGTGACCATCAGCACCGGGAGATGACGGGCGGCATAGCACAGAAGCTCAAGATCCACTTCCTCCATGGGGCGGATCAGCGCCGCGTCATGAGCACCCTTGCGCCGCACATCAAGATGCGGCCCTTCCAGATGCAGACCGAGAAAGCCGGGAAGCTGTTTCTGCGCCGCACGGATGCCGGTTTCGATTACCGCCCGTGTGGCCTCCCGCGTGTCCGTGATCAGCGTCGGCAGCAGGCCCGCGGTGCCCAGATGCCGGTGAGCATCCAGAATGCGGGTAAGCTTGCCTTCATCAACCGAACCATCCAGCATCAACCCACCGCCGCCATTGACCTGCAGATCGAGGAAGCCTGGGGACAGAATGCCGCCGGACAATTCCACATGGGAGCCATCCAGCGCACGCGCCTCCGCCTCAGGTGCAAGCGCCTCGACCGTTTCGCCGGAGAGGGCAAGGCTCATGCCTGTCAGCAGGCGGGCGCCATCGAAAATCCTTGCGCCGTGAAGAACTGTCCGCATCAGACCGTTTCCGTGACCTTGTTGAGATGGGGCGGCACATCCGGATTGAAGCCGCGCCGAAGGGCAAAGCCTTCCACAAACCGGTAGAAGGCAGCGATTTGCAGCAGCGGCGCAGTCAGCGGATGCACGCCATCCAAAACCGGCAGGCGGACGCAGCCGGGCGCATCAAATCCGGTTGCGAACACATCCGCACCCTGACCTGCCAGCCGCTCTGCCGTGGCTCGCGCATGGGGCAGCGCCGCATCATCAACCCCAAGCGCCAGAACCGGGAAACGGCCGCTGGCAATCGCCGCCGGGCCGTGCAAAACCTCGGCAGAGCTGTAGGCTTCGGCGTGAAGGCCAGAGGTTTCCTTGAACTTGAGAGCCATTTCATTGGCAATGGCAAAGGCCGGTCCACGCCCCAGCACATAAAGCGATTGTGCTCGCACCAGCCGATCTGACAAGGGCGTCCAGTCCAGTAGCAGCGCAGCCGCAAGCTGCTCCGGCAAGCGGGAAACCGCCTCTTGCAGGGCTGCATCTTCCTGCCATTCGGCGAGAAGAGAGAGGCCTGCCAGAACGGATGTGACATAGGTCTTGGTGGCGGCCACGCTCTTCTCCGCCCCCGCGCAGATTGGCAAGGAATGATCCGCCGTCTCCGCCATGGGCGAGGCTGCATCATTGGTGATGGCCAGCGTCAGCGCGCCGCCCTCACCTGCCCGGCGCAGCATTTCCACGATATCCGGGCTGCGGCCCGACTGGGAAATACCGATCGCTGCTGCGCCTTTCAGACGCAAGGTGCGCCCGTAAATGGAGGCAATGGATGGCCCTACAGAGGCGACCGCCAGCCCGGCCTGCAGCTCCACCGCATATTTCAAGTAAGAAGCCGCGTGATCGGACGAGCCCCGCGCCACGGTGACGAGAAAGGCCGGATCACGCTCCCGCAGCGCTGCCGCCGCAGAAGCAATGCTGTCCCGGGTTTCCATGAGGAAACGCTCTGCGGCAGCGGGGATTTCGGCAACCTCGCGCGCCATGTGGGTCATGCTGGTCATTATGCGTCTCCCGCTTTCAGCTCAACAGCAAAATCATAGGCATCCCCCGGAACAGCGAGCGGGTGAATTCCACCGGCTTCCCGCCGGGCAGATAGGCCACGCGCTCGATCTTCAGTCCGGCTGCCCCAGGGGCCATCTGAAGCAGGTCTGCCTCGGCCGCTGTCAGGTTCACCGCCGACATGCGCTGCACGGCACGCACGGGCAGAAGGTCACGGGCGCGCAAGTAAGCATAGAGCGAACCGCCTATGGCTGACGGGTCTGGCAGGACTTCGGCGGAGAGAACCGATCGCTCCAGCGCCATCGGCATACCGCCGGACCAGCGCACGCGCTCGATGCGCGCCACCTGCTCCGCCGCGCCAAGCCCCAGCGCCATCATTTCTTCGGGCGCAGCCAGGCCGGTTCCTGTCGAAAGGATCTGAGAGCTGGCATCACGCCCGCGCCGGGCCATATCGGCAGAAAAGGACGTGAGCTGCGACAGGCCCAACTCGAACCGCTCCACCGGACGGGCCACATAAGTGCCCGAGCCGCGCCGCTGCACCAGGAGCCCCTGACGCACCAGATCAGCAATGGCGCGCCTCACGGTGACGCGGCTAAGGCCGGTGCGCGCCGCAATTTCCCGCTCTGCCGGCAAGCTGTCACCGGGCACAAGCCTGCCCTCCCGGATTGCCGCCTCAATCCGCCCCTGCAGCACCGCGTAGAGCGGCCCCGCTCCGGCAACGGGTGAGAAGACGTCATCCATGTGCCGCCAAATCCTCTGACGCCATCCACATGGCCCCATCCAGCGCTGAACCCAGCGGCTCGGCCTGCGGCCATTCACCCGCCAGCGCCGTTGCATAGGTGGGCCCCAGTCCGCCAAGGAACACCACAGGCACCTCGCCGCCCTGCTGCAACAGGGCAATCGCGGCGCGAACCTCCGCCACACCGGCCGCCAGCACGGCCTCAGCCGCCGGGTCCCCCGCCCGTGCTGCGGTGAGAATGAGAGGCACCAGCGCGGCAAATTCGTCGGGCCTTGTTGACGGCGCGTTGCGGACAATCGCCTGCGCCCCGCCGCCATGTTCCAGAATGTCCCGCAGGAACGGCGTGATGAGGTGGAAGCCGTCGATGGCTTTCAGCGCCCGCAGCACCGCATGGCGGCCCAGCCAGGAACCGCCGCCCTCGTCGCCCATCACGTAAAAGCCCCAGCCCCCAACCTGCCGCACCACGCCCTGCCGCTGCACGGCGAAGATGGAGCCGGTGCCGATCGCAGCCAGAATGCCATCCCCGCCCCTGAGCGCTCCCCGGATCGCGGCAATGCCGTCATTGATGACGCGGACAGTTGTGAAAGGCAGCAGCTCGCGCAGGGCATCCGCTGCCGCAGGCACCCCGCCCCCGGCAACACCCAGCACGGCACAGACCGGCAGCGGCGCCTCTGCATCCATCACACTCCTGCCAAGCACAGGTGCCAGCAACGTGTCAGCAGCCGCAAGAATGTTGGCGCGGGCCTGTTCCGGATTGCTGACGATATTGGCCGGCCCGCCGGAGGTCTCCCCAGCACCGTGCCATCTGCCGCCGCCAGCCGCACCCGGCACCCGGTTCCCCCGCCATCCACACCCAGAAGATACATGCTGCCATCTCCAAATTCGATGAACTGGAGATAATACCAAAAAAGACCAAAGGCAAGGTGGGGAGGCACTTCCGGCCGATCAGCAAGCCCGGCAATAGATCGATCATCAGTGCCAGCCGGAGTACAGCCAGAGGCCTCTCCATTCGGCATCCCCTTTCCATCGTCATCCCGGCCAAGCGTAGCGCGAGCCGGAATCGGTGAGCCACAGCATAAATTTTTCAAAGGATTAAACCAACCCAGAGGCCTTGACTCACCGGTCCCGGATCTCCGCTTCGCTCCGTCCGGGATGACGATGGAGAGGAAACAGGGCAGATGAAATGCCGCGAAGCAGAGCTCCAGACAACCCGGCGATCCACGTAGATTCTCACACGCCGCTCAACCCGGTCCCTACCAATTCAGTCAATCACCAGAATCTCCGGATCATCCACATAGACCTCATCCGGGCCGCTGCGGCTATCGAGGCGGTAGCAGGAGGGGCTGGCACCGAGGTGCTTCTTGAATAGCCGGGAGAAGT
This sequence comes from Pannonibacter phragmitetus, assembly GCF_050510895.1. Classification (GTDB taxonomy): domain Bacteria; phylum Pseudomonadota; class Alphaproteobacteria; order Rhizobiales; family Stappiaceae; genus Pannonibacter; species Pannonibacter phragmitetus_B. The sequence continues at coordinate 2,148,246 of NZ_JBNINT010000001.1, forward strand.
AGTAGGGATCGGAAATGCCGACCATGGCGGCCACCTCCTTCACCTTGCGGCCCGAGGACAAGAGGTTCATCGCCATTTCCATGCGCTTGCGCTCCTGGAACTTCTGCGGCGTCTGGCCGATGCGGGCGCGGAAGGCACGGCGGAAATAATCGCCATTGAAGGGCACGGAGCCGAGAGCCTTTTCCAGCGCCGCCCCGTTCAGCGGATCGGCGGCAATGCGGGCCGCAACCAGCATGATCTGCACCGACAGCTGATCGGGACTGTCCAGCGCCCCTCCCGCCCCTTCCTTCCAGCCAAGGAACGCGCTCTCGATATAGGCAAGCAGGATCACCATGAAGAGATGATGCTGCGCCAGCGTCGTCATTGAAAGCGGTGCCATCTCGCGGTAATGCGCCACAATGGCACTGATCACGTCCCACTGGCGGAAAGCGGCAACAGGCCGGAGATTCATCTGCCCCAAGAGATCGACTGAGCCGAAAAGCGTCAGCGTGAAGTGCTGGGCAACACCGGTGTAGAGTTCATCGGACAGGGACTCTCCAACGAAATGGCTGCCGGCAGGGATAAGCATGCCCATGCCCGGTGACAGAGACTGCTCCACCCCGTCCAGCGCATAGCGGGCCGAGCCGGTCAGGCAGATCACCAGATCATGCACTGCGTTGGACTTGTCGACGCGCCAGGCGCGCGAATGCTGCATCTTGATGGCGGAGCGGGCCAGCGACAACGTCAACGCAGCAGGTGACAAACCGGCGAGCACATCACTTACGTTTTTGTCCATCCTTTTCTTTCAGTCCGTCAATTTCGGGCAGCTTGCCGGTTAGAATATCGTCTCTGTCACAAATTGACTATCGCAACCCTTGCGAGACGCACCATGGGAGGAGGCGGCTTTGCGGGCGGGAGCGTTGCACCCTGGTGCAGCCCCGTTCCTTCGCCGGACTGTAATTTGAAAACACCAGCAAACCTCTACATACCCGCATGCGCCAGCCAGATTTGGCCTGCCCTTCCGGCAGAAACTGCGGATTTTTGCGCATCCGGAGCTGCCGCCAGTGCAACGCACGGTCCAGCGGCCTTGGCCACGGCCAGAGCGGAGGCCAACTGACATGGGTGGAGAAAGCCGCTTTCTCGGTCTGGCCTATGTGACGCCCTACGTCTTCGGGCTGCTGCTGTTTACGGCAGTGCCTTTTGGCGCGTCACTCTATCTCGCTTTCACGGATTACAATCTCGTCAGCAGTCCCAGCTGGATCGGGATGGACAATTTCGAAAAGCTGTTTACCCGTGACCGGACCTTCCTCCGCTCGCTGAATGTCACGCTGCTCTATGTAGGCATGACCGTCCCGCTGAAACTGGCCTTTGCGCTCTTCATCGCGGTCATCCTCAATTACAAGCTCAAGGCGATCAATCTGTTCCGCACGGCCTACTATGTGCCGTCGATCCTGGGTGGCTCGATCGCCATTGCGGTGCTGTGGCGCTATCTCTTCTCCACTGAGGGCCTCGTCAACATGGCGCTGGCCGTTGTGGGGCTTGGTCCGGTCAACTGGTTCGGCGACCCGACCAACGCGCTCTTCACCATCACGCTGCTGCGCATGTGGCAGTTCGGTTCGGCCATGGTGATCTTCCTCGCAGCGCTTCAGTCCATCGACAAGTCGCTCTACGAGGCAGCTTCCATCGACGGCTCCGGCCCGTGGTCCACCTTCCGGCACATCACCCTGCCGCTCATCACGCCGGTGATCTTCTTCAATCTGGTCATGCAGATGGTCCAGGCCTTTCAGGAGTTCAACGGCCCCTACATCATCACCCAGGGCGGCCCCCTCAAGGCCACCTACTTCCTGCCGCTCTACATCTACGAGCTGGCCTTCAAGAAGTTCGACATGGGCTATGCCTCCGCTGTCGCATGGGTTCTGTTCATCATCATCATGGCGCTGACCCTCGTGGCCTTCTGGTCCTCGAAGAAGTGGGTCTACTACGCCGGCGACAAGAGGAGCTGAGATGTCCCCGTCCTTCGTCGCCCCCGATGCAGGCGCGGCCGCCTTTGCCGCCCGCCAGCAACGCCGCCAGCGGATCTCGGCCATCATTCGCTACACACTGCTGACACTTGTCGGCGTGCTGATGCTCTATCCGCTGATCTGGCTCATCGGGGCCTCGTTCAAGCCCAATTCCGAGATCTTCTCCAGTGCAGGTTTCTGGCCGCAGGAGCCCACCCTTGACGGCTACATCAAGGGCTGGAAGACCTCGACACCCTACACCTTCGGCCATTTCTTCCTGAACACGGCCTGGATCATCATTCCGAAGGTCATCGGCACGGCTGTGTCCTGCACGGCGGTTGCCTATGGCTTTGCCCGCTTCGACTTTCCGGGCAAGAAGATCCTGTTCGTCACGCTGATCGCCACGCTTCTGCTGCCCAATGTGGTAACCCGCATCCCGCAGTATCTGCTGTTCCGCGACTTCGGCTGGCTCGACAGCTATCTGCCGCTGTGGGTGCCCTCGGCCTTTGCAGGAGACGCCTTCTTCGTCTTCATGCTGGTCCAGTTCCTGCGGGCGATCCCGCGCGACATGGAAGAGGCGGCCCGCGTGGACGGCGCCAACTCCTTCCAGGTGCTGGTGTTTATCGTCGTGCCGATGCTGGCTCCGGCCCTCATCTCGGTGTGCCTGTTCCAGTTCATGTGGACGATGAACGACTTCCTCGGCCCGCTGATCTACCTGTCTTCCATCGACAAGTACCCGATCAGCCTTGCGCTGAAACTGTCCATCGACACCTCGGAAGCATTCGACTGGAACCGCATTCTGGCAATGTCGGTCCTGGCGATCACCCCGGCACTCGCCGTGTTCTTCCTCGCACAGAAACATTTCATTGAAGGCATCTCCAGCGGTGGGGTGAAAGGCTAATGGCACGTTTGCAGATCCAGAACCTGAAAAAGGTCTACGGCAGCGGCTTCAAGGCAGTCCATGGCATCAACCTGGACGTGGAGGACGGCGAGTTCATGGTGCTGGTCGGCCCATCGGGCTGCGCCAAGTCCACCACCTTGCGCATGATTGCGGGCCTTGAGACCGTGACGGGCGGAGCCATCCGCATCGGAGACCAGACCGTCAACGACCTGCCCCCGGGCAAGCGCGGCATCGCCATGGTGTTCCAGAACTATGCGCTCTATCCGCATATGAAGGTGAAGAAGAACCTCTCCTTCGGCCTCCGGCTGCAGAAGAAGAAAACGGCGGAAATCGATGCAGCCACGGACGAGGTGTCCGGCATTCTCGAGATCGGCCAGCTTCTGGACCGGCTGCCGAAGCAGCTTTCCGGCGGTCAGGCACAGCGTGTGGCTCTGGGGCGTGCGCTGATCAAGAAGCCTGACGTTTTCCTCTTCGACGAACCGCTGTCGAACCTCGACGCCAAGCTGCGCGCCTCCATGCGGGTGCGCATCACCGACCTGCACAAGCAGCTGAAGGCGAACGGTCTGTCATCGACGGTGGTCTACGTCACCCACGACCAGACCGAAGCCATGACCATGGGCGACCGGATCTGCGTCATGAAGGATGGCCGCATCATGCAGGTGGCCGATCCTCATACGCTGTACAACCGCCCGGCCAATGCCTTCGTCGCCGGGTTCATCGGCATGCCTGAGATGAACCTTGTTCCCGCCGCGCTCGGCAGCAGCGGCGATGGGGTGACGCTGACGCTGGCAGGCCAGACCCTCGGCTTCGGGCCGGAACTGGCAGCACGTGTGAAGGCAAAGGCTGGCCCCGTGACCCTCGGCATGCGCCCGCAGCACCTCGCCCTTCTGCCCGCAGGCACAGCAAATGCCATCACCGGCACGATTCAGACCATTGAATTCCTTGGTCATGAAATGAACCTGCACATCGATCTTGGCGGCACAGCGCTGGTTGCCGTGCTTCCTGCGGCGGAGGTACCGCAGGGCCTGAAGCGCGGCGATGCGGTGGCGGTGCGCCCCATCGAAAACAATCTGCACATCTTTGATGCGCAGAGCGGCGAGAACGTCTCGCTCGCACCGCTCGCCTGAAACGCTACAGCAGGTCAAGCCTTTCCGGAGCGGGGATCAGATGCCCTGCTCCGGCACAAACCGGGAGGAGAAAACCATGAGAAAGACAGCAACAGCCCTTTTGAGCCTAGCGCTCGCTTCAACCTTTGCCACGCCCCTGCTGGCGGCGGACCTGCGCATGTCCTGGTGGGGTGGTGACAGCCGCCACAAGGCCACGCAGGAAGCCCTGAAGGTCTGTGGCGAGAAGCATGGCCACACCATTTCTCCGGAGTTCACGGGCTTTGACGGCCACCTTGAAAAGCTGACGACGCAGATCGCCGGGCGTACGGAAGCCGACATCATGCAGGTGAACTGGCCCTGGCTGCCGCTGTTCTCGCTGAACGGTGATGGTTTCGCTGACCTCAACGACTTCAAGGAATACATCGACCTCAGCAACTGGACGGAAGACCAGCTCGCCTCCGGCAGCATGAAGGGCAAGCTGAACGGCCTGCCGGTTTCCACCACGGGCCGCGTGTTCCTGTTCAACACCACCACATTCCAGAAGGCGGGCCTCTCCCTGCCCGCGAGCTGGGACGAGCTTTTGCGGCGGCCAAGGTGCTGAAGGAGAAGATCGGACCGGATGCCTATCCGATGAACGCGATCAAGGAGACCGCCGTTCTCCTCGTGTCTTTGCGCGCCACACAGGCAACCGGCAAGGACATGATCGATCCGGATGCCATGCAGGTGGCCTGGACACCAGAGGAACTGGCTGCAGCGATCGAGTTCTACGGCAAGATGGTCGAAGGCGGCGTGGTCATGTCGCAGAAAGATGCGGCAGCGGAAGGCAACGTGAACCTCTTCGAGAGCCCGAAATGGGCCGATGGCCGCATTGCAGGTTCCTATGAATGGGATTCCACCTACTTCAAATATTCCGATCCGTTGCAGGAAGGCCAGAAGCTCCAGGCAGTGAAGCTTCTGACGGGGCCTGACGCCAAGACGGAAGGCGTCTACCGCAAACCCTCCATGGTGTTCTCGATCTCGAAGAACTCGAAGAACCCGGAAGCCGCCGCACAGATCATCAACTGCCTCCTGAATGAGCCGGAAGGCATCAAGGCGCTTGGCACATCCCGCGGCCTGCCTGCGAGCAAGACAGCCGCCAAGGCTCTGTCTGATGCCGGCTCGGTCAAGCAGGAGCTTCTGATCGCCAACGGTATCATTACCGCAGGAGCTGGACCGAACGTATCCCCGCTCAACGAACATCCGGAAGTGCGCAGCCTCTTCATCGATACGCTGGAGGAATACTCCTACGGCATGATCGATGCGGAAGGCGCCGCCGAGCAGATCATCGAAGGCGTCAACGACGTGCTGAAGAAGTACCGCTCCTGAGAGGGAGCCGGTTGAGCATTGCCTCTTTTCTGAGAGTTCGTTTGCCCCCACCCCTCTCCCCCTCAAGGGGGAGAGGGGCCCTGCGGCGAAACGGCAGGCTCCTCAACATCCGGCAGGAACCGGCCGCCGGTAAAGCCGTGCTCCATCACGAAAACTGCCGGGAGGCATCAAGTCTCCCGGTTCCGCCAAAACCCAGGAATACGCCCGCCATGTCCACCCCCCACAACCAGCTCCCTTTGCCTCAGCGCGATTTCCCCGAGGCACATCACGCTGCGCTATCACGTGCCGGGCGCGCGCTATTCCCTGCCCAGGCCCACGGCTTGGGTGCTGACGGACATGCACAGCGGAGAAACACGGCAAGGGGCTAACGACCGGGCAGTCTTTTCGATTTTCGGCCTTGCACCCGGAGCAGATTACACACTTGGTATTGAGGGGGCTGAGCCCGTCAGCATTTCCACGCCGAAATGCTCCGGCCTTGTCGATGCACGCGATCATGGCGCCGACACGGCGCTTGAGGACAACGGGGCCGCTCTCGCCCGGGCGATTGAAGCAACGCCATACGGCGGCACGCTGCGCATCTCTGGGGGCATTTACCGCACTTCGCCGCTGATGCTGAAGTCCGGCATGACCCTTGAGATCGCCAAAGACTCCGGCCTTGCTGCAATCCATGACCGCAGCAACTGGCCAATTCTGCCTGCACATGATGCAAGCGGCGCCCCGCTGTCCAGCTGGGAAGGCGTGCCGGAAGCAGCCTATGCCAGCCTCATAACTGCCCTTGGATGCGACAATCTCACCATCTGCGGCGAAGGCATGCTTGATGGCGGCGGCGCAGAGGGCGACTGGTGGAGCTGGCCGAAGGAAACGCGCAACGGTGCCCGGCGCCCGCGCACACTTTTCCTCAGCCGCTGCACGCATGTGACGCTGGCAGGCATCACGGTGCGCAATTCTCCTTCGTGGACCGTGCACCCGCTGTTCTGCAAGGATCTGACGGCGGCAGATCTCAGGATCTGGAACCCGTCCGACTCCCCCAACACCGACGGCCTCAACCCGGAAAGCAGCGAAGACGTGCGGATTGAGGGTGTGCATTTTTCGGTTGGCGACGACTGTATCGCCATCAAGGCCGGCAAGCCGGTGCCAGAAACAGGCGCGCGCGATCACCTCGCCCCCACACGCAATGTTTTAGTCCGCAACTGCCTTATGGAGCGCGGTCATGGCGGTCTTGTCATTGGCTCTGAAATGGGCGGCGGTGTGCATGACGTAGCCGTGGAGCATTGCAGTTTCAGCCAGACCGACCGGGGCCTCAGGATCAAGACCCGGCGCGGGCGCGGTGGTTCTGTCGGCAATGTGCGTTTCTCCGATTGCGACATGGACGGCGTCGATACGGCCTTCGTCGCCAATGCCTTCTATTTCTGCGATGCAGACGGGCATTCGGACTTCGTGCAGTCCCGCGCGTCCTACCCCGTCACGGGTGAAACGCCGTCAGTCGGTGCAATCACCATCGAGAACATCAAGGTCACGAACCTGCGGCTGGCGCTTGGCGTCTTCCTCGGCCTGCCGGAAGCCCCGATAGGACCGGTCCGGATCTCGGATGTCAAAGCCTCCTACGACCCCGCGGCAAAGGCGGAGGTCCCGGTCATGGCCGATCATGTGCCGCCCATGCGCCATGAGGATCTGGTGTTTGAAGGCGCGCAGGTTGAGGACCTGCGCCAGCGGCCTGCCCGCGCGAGCCCAGCGGCCTGAGACCAAACAATCGCCGCCCCGGCGGGACGGCCCAACATTGCGCAGCGCCACAAGGCCTGCATCAAAATTCCAACCGGAAGGACGGGCACACCAGCTGTGGCCGAGCCCCTTCCCTTGCATTCAGGACGGCCCGATGACCCCGCGCTATTTCAAGGAATATCTCTCCCGCTACACCTACGCCAAGGACGGCAACTGGTGCTACGAGGACGGATGCGTCTACCGCGGCCTTGGGCTGCTTGCAGTCCAGCAGCCGCAGGAAATCTGGCGGGATGAGCTGCTGCGGCTGATCGGACCGCAGGTTGGCGAGGATGGGGCGCTGGCGGGCTACACGCAGGATGAGTTCAACATAGACCACATTCTGGCAGGCCGTGCCCTTTTCTTCCTTGAAAAGGCGGCACCCGGCGCGCATTGGGGTATCGCCATCGAACATCTGGCCGGGCAGCTTGCCAGCCATCCGCGCACGGCTGGCGGCAATTACTGGCACAAGAAGCGCTACCCGGAGCAGGTCTGGCTCGACGGGCTCTACATGGGCTTGCCGTTCCAGATCGAATACGGCATTTCCCGCAACAAGCCGGAGATGGTGGAGGACGCCCTCGCCCAGCTGAACCGGGCGCTGGACCTTACATACGTGCCTGCCACCGGCCTCTATGCCCACGCCATTGACGAGGCAAAGGTGCAGGACTGGGCCAACCCGGAAACCGGCCTCTCCCGCGCCCACTGGGCCCGCGCCCTTGGCTGGCTGGCGATGGCACTGGTGGACGTGATTGACCTCATCGGGCCGGAAAAAGCCGCCTCATCCGGCCTTCTGGATCGGGCGTCCGCCCTGCTGACCCGCATCACCGCCCTTGCTCAGCCAAAGAGCGGATTGTGGCTGCAGGTGATCGACCAGCCGGAGCTTCCCGGCAACTATGAAGAATCCTCCGCCAGCGCCATGTTTGCCTATGCCCTTATGAAGGGCGCCAGACTAAGCCTAGGAGGCCAATTTGCGGTGCCCGGCCTGAAAGCGCTCGCAAGCCTCGAAACCACCCAGCTTTACGCCGGGGATGACGGCATCGTCCGCTTGCAGAATGTCTGCGAGATGGCCGGGCTCGGCGGCTTCGGCGGCCGCGTGCGCGACGGCTCGCCTGCCTATTACCTCAGCGAACCCCTGCGCCCCGATGATCAGAAAGGCACCGGCGCACTGATGATGGCCTATGCCGAACGGCTGGCCTCGGCCAGCGCAGAGGCCCGGCGGGCTGCAAGCTGACAGACAGAATCACAAAAGGGCCGCAAGCGATTGCGGCCCTTGAGGTTTTTGGCAAATCCCCTCCGTCGCCCCCCGACGGATCGCATCGGAGATCCGGGGCCGGTGAGCCGGAAAGGACTAAAGGAGCACGCTTCCCTCACCTGATCCGGCGGCCTGCCTCGTCTGCGGTGAAATACATCGCCTGTGCCGGATCGAAGCTGACACCGGCCTGATCGCCTGCACGAAGCCCCATGTCCTCGCGCTGCTCCACGACCAGCTTGCTGCCGTTGGCGGCCATCAGATGAACGTAGGAAACGCCGCCCAGCGCCTCAACCATATCCACCTTGTGTGTGGTGCCGGAGCGCTCAATACGCAGATGCTGCGGGCGCAGACCGAAGGTGACAGGACCATCGGAAACAGGCGTCGCCGGGCGCGCAAAGACGGCATCGCCAAGCCCCGGAACCTTGAGCCCCTCGCCGCTGACGCTGGCATCAAGGAAGTTCATGGCCGGTGAGCCGATGAAGCCTGCAACGAAGCGATTGTCCGGATCGTTGTAGAGATCCAGCGGCTTGCCGACCTGCTCGATTTTCCCGGCGCGCAGCACCACAATCTTGTCGGCCAGCGTCATCGCCTCGACCTGATCATGGGTGACGTAGATCATGGTCGCGCCGATTTCCCGGTGCAGACGGGCAATCTCCACACGCATCTCGACGCGCAGTTCGGCATCAAGGTTCGACAGCGGCTCATCGAAGAGGAAGACTTCCGGCCCGCGCACGATGGCACGGCCGATGGCAACGCGCTGACGCTGCCCGCCCGAGAGTGCCTTGGGCTTGCGCGCAAGCAGCGGCTCCAGCTTCAGGATCTTCGCGGCGGCGGCCACCTTGGACTCGATTTCTGCCTTGGGATGGCCGGTCATCTTCAGGCCGAAGCCCATGTTTTCCGCCACAGTCATGTGCGGATAGAGCGCATAGGTCTGGAACACCATGGCCACACCGCGTTCGGCCGGATCCAGCGCGGTCACATCACGCGAGCCGATCCGGATCGCGCCGGATGTGGTGCTTTCGAGCCCCGCCACCATGCGCAGCAGCGTGGACTTGCCGCAGCCGGAGGGGCCGACGAAGACACAGAATTCCCCATGCTCGATCGTCAGGTCCACGCCGTGGATGACCCCGACCTCACCGAACTTCTTGACCACGTTCTCGAACGAGACGCCAGACATGGATTTCCTCCCTCAGATCTGCTTGCGTTCCGGGAACCGCCAGGCTTCCACGTCTGCAGCAATGGCGCGCGCGCAGGCCTTGAGCTGCGGGGCCAGTTGCTCCAGCCCGTCAAGGCTGTTCCGGGTTGTTGTGGATGTGACCGACAACGCGCCCAGCACGCTGCCGCCTGAAGACAGAACCGGCACGGCAAGGCAGATGATGCCCGGCTCATGCTCTTCCCTGTCAAAGGCATGGCCACTGGACCGGATCTCCTCCAGCTCGGCGAGAAGCTCCTCGCGCGAGCCGAGGGTCTTCGGCGTGAAACGGTAGAAGGACTGGCGCGCAACGGCCTGCTGCTTTGCCGCCTCCGGCAGGAAAGCGAGCATGGCCTTGCCAACGCCCGTGCAATAGGCAGGCCCCACCTTGCCGGCCTGGCTGAACATCTCCACAGGCCGGGCGGCGTTGCGCTTGTCCACATAGAGCACCTGCCCTTGATCCAGCTGCGCCAGATGCAGGGTTTCGCCCAGCTCCGCTGAAAGCTTGTCAAGCCAGGGCCGCGCCAGAGGCGCCAAAGAGCTCTGCGACCAGGCCGCATGGGCAAGCCGCACCAGCCGCACGCCGAGGGCATAGTTCTGGCTGTCAGCATCATAGGCAAGCATGCCCTGATGGGTCAGCGTCTGCAGCAGGCGGTAGAGCGTTGCCTTCGGATAAGGGCTTTGGGCCAAAATGTCGGTGAAGCGCACCGGGCGGCCCGCCTGCGCCACCAGATCGAGCACAGCCAGCGCCTTGCCGACGGTGCCATCACCGCCCTGCTCCGCATCCGCTCCGCTGACACTGGCTTCATCCGCCTTTGGCTGCTTCGTGCTCATAGTCTTCAGACCTCTCGCCCGGCCCACCGGGGTGCGCCTGCTGCTTGACAGTCCTAAAGCTTCGCATCATAGTTTTCAATATGCAAGACTAGGTTTCATTATTTGGAACCTCCTTGCCAAAGAATGCAGTCTGGGAGGAGACGAAATGACAGTTGCCAAGCTCAGGCTGGCGGCCTTTGCCGCAGCCTTGATGGTGTCCGGTTCGGCGTTGGCTGAGCAGCGGACACTTGTTTTCAACACCGACATGTCAGACCCGGCGCCCAAGGCTGCGCTGGAAGAACTGATCACCATGTTCGAGGCGGAAAACCCGGACGTGAAGGTGAAGGTCAACATCTTCGACCATGAGGGCTACAAGACCGCCATCCGCAATTTCATGACCGCAGATGCGCCTGACCTGGCCAGCTGGTATGCCGGCAACCGCATGGCGCCCTTCGTCAAGGCCGGGCAGTTCATGGATGTCAGCGATGTCTGGGAGAAGAACGGCCTCGGACAGAAGCTCTCGGCCTCAAAGCCGTCGATGACCATCGACGGCAAACAGTGGGGCGTGCCCTACACCTATTATCAGTGGGGCATCTACTACAACAAGGATGTCTACAAGCAGGTGGGCGTGAGCGAGCCGAAGACCTGGGACGAGTTCATCGCCAACTGCGCCAAGTTCAAGGCTGCGGGCATTGACTGCGTAACCACCGGTTCCAAGGCCCTGTGGCCGATTGCAGGCATCTTCGATTATCTGAGCCTGCGCACCAACGGCTACGAATTCCATATGGATCTGACGTCCGGCAAGATTGCCTGGACGGATGACAGGGTGAAGGCCGTCTTCGCCGAATGGGCCAAGCTGGTGGAGCCGGGCTATGTCACCGCCAATCACACGGCCATCGACTGGCAGGACGCGGTTGCCCTTCTGGTTCAGGGCAAGGCCGCAAACTACGTCATGGGTAACTTTGCCGTTGCCGCCTTCAAGGACGGCGGCATGACAAATGACAACCTCGGCTTCATGGTCTTCCCGGAGATCACCACTGGCCTGCCGCGTGCTGAAGAGGCACCGACGGACACGATCCACATTCCCGCTGGCGCCAAGAATGCAGAGGACGCCAAGACGTTTCTCGCCTTTGTCACCCGTGCAGACATTCAGACAGCTCTGAACAAGCGCCTTGGCCAGCTGCCGGTCAACAACGAGGCAACGGTGGATGCCGCCGACCCGTTCCTGAGTCAGGGCTTTGAAACGGTGTCGACAGCTTCGGCCGTGGCTCAGTTCTTCGACCGCGACGCCCCGGCCGAAATGGCGAAGGCTGCCATGGAGGGCTTCCAGGAATACATGGTCAAGCCAGACCGGCTCGACAAGATCCTCGAACGCCTCGAGAAAGTGCGCCAGCGCGTCTACTGAGCCACGCTTGGCCGGCCCTTGCGGGCGGCCTTCCCAGAAACGTCCTCCGGAGCTGATCCGGGGGACTTGTTCCCGAAAGATCCGAGGCCCAGATGACCGCCTTCTGGAAAGCGCGCCAGCGCATCCTTGCCCCGTGGCTGTTCCTTGCGCCCGGCGCCCTGATGTTCGTTTTCTACGTGATTGCGCCGGTCTTCCAGTCGGTCAGCATCTCCTTCTATGACTGGGACGGCATCGGCACGGCACAGTGGATTGGCGCTGACAACTACGCTGAGCTGCTGGATGACGAGGCCTTCTACGTCTCGCTGAAGAACAACGTCATTTGGCTCGCGCTCTACATGCTGGCCATTCCGGCAGGCCTGATGATCGCCATTTTCCTGAACCAGACGGTCTGGGGCATCCGGGTCTACAAGTCCCTGTTCTTCTTTCCCTTCGTCATCAGCCAGGTCGTCGTCGGCCTGATGTTCTCCTGGTTCTATGCCCCGAATTTTGGCCTGTTCTACAAGCTGATCGAGGCCTTGACCGGTCAAGGCGTTGCTATTCTGGCGGAAGAGAACCTCGTCACCTATGGCATCATCGCTGCGGGCCTGTGGCCGCAGATCGCCTATGTGATGATCCTCTATCTCACCGGCCTCAATAACGTGGCTCCCGACCAGATCGAGGCTGCGCGCCTGGACGGAGCCAAGGGCTGGAAAATGCTGTGGTACGTGATCCTGCCGCAGTTGCGCCCGGCCACCTTCATTGCGGTGATCGTCACCGTGATCGGTGCACTGCGCTCCTTTGACCTTGTGTCGATCATGACATCCGGCGGGCCATTCGGCTCCTCACGCGTGCTCTCCTTCTACATGTACGAGCAGGCCCTGTCCGAATACGGCTTCCGCATGGGCTATGGCGCGGCGATTGCCGTGGTGCTTTTCGCCATCATGATGATCTTCATTTCCGGCTTCATCTGGAAGATGTGGCGCGACGAGAAGGAACACTGAGCATGTTTCCCCGTCCTATCCATCAACTCCCGGCCCCGGCCCGCGCCCTCTACAAGGCCGCCCTGCCCGTGGCACTGGTTCTCTGGCTGCTGCCGCTTCTCGGCGTAGCGCTCACCTCGCTGCGCCCCTCCTCCGATCTGGCGTCCGGCAATTATTTCGGCATGCCCTCGGCTATCGCTTTCGACAACTATGTCACCATCTTCCAGAACTCGCCGATAGCGGCCTACATCCTCAACAGCTTCAAGGTGACGATCCCGACCGTCATCGGTGCTGTTGCGCTGTCCTGCATGACGGGCTTTGCGCTCGCCATCTACAAGTTCCGCTCCAACCTGCTGGTATTCTTCCTGTTCGTGGCGGGCAACTTCGTGCCCTTCCAGATCCTGATGGTGCCGGTGCGCGACCTGACGCTGCAAATGGGGCTCTACGATACGATCACCGGCCTTGCCCTGTTCCACATCGCCTTCCAGACCGGCTTCTGCACCCTGTTCATGCGCAACTTCATCAAGGCGCTACCCTATGAGTTGATCGAGGCCGCACGGGTGGAAGGCGTGAGCGAGCTGAAGATTTTCTGGTATGTGGTCATGCCCCTGATGCGCCCGGCCATTGCCGCCCTGTCAGTGCTGATCTTCACCTTCATCTGGAATGACTATTTCTGGGCCATGGTGCTGACAACAGGCGCAGACACCCAGCCGGTCACTGCCGGGCTCAACTCGCTCAACGGCCAGTGGATTGCCGCCTGGCACCTTGTCTCTGCCGGATCGATCATCGCCGCCCTGCCCCCCGTTCTGATGTTCTTCCTGATGCAGAAGCACTTCATCGCCGGGCTGACGCTGGGAGCCGTGAAATGACCATGAGCACCGCCCAGCACTGGCGGCTGGACTGCGACAGCCAGAGCCTTGTTCTCACGTCTTCCGGCGGTGTGCCCGAAGCCATCTACTGGGGGCCTCGCCTTCCTGACGGTGAGGATCTTGCAGGTCTCGTGGCTGCAAGCCGCTCAGATCTGACCGGCGGCATGCTGGATGCCCTGCCCCCGCTCAACCTCTGTCCGGTGCAGGGCAATGACTGGCAGGGTCAGCCGGGCCTCGTGCTGCGCTCGGCTGAGGGCGAGCTGCTGCAACCCCGCTTTGCCTTCCATGAAGCCCGCCAGAGCGCGGGACGGCTGGAGCTTGTTTCCACCTCAGCAGGCCTCACCCTCACCCATGTGATTGAAGCGGCTGAGACCGGCGTTTTCGTGCTGCGCACCCGTCTGGAGTGCGATGCGCCTGTCCGCGTGGACTGGCTCGCCGCGCCCGTGCTGCCAGTGCCGCAGAGCGCAGAACAGATCCTTGATCCGGCAGGCAAGTGGATCGGCGAATTCCGCATGCAGTCCACCCCCTGGACGACCGGCATCCGCCAGCGCGAGGCCCGCACTGGCCGTTCGGGTCAGGAACACCCGCCCTATGCGCTGTTCACGGAACCGGGCTGCCACAACACCTCCGGCGAGGTGCGCGCCCTCCATTACGCATGGACCGGCGGCCACCGGTTTGTGGCGGAAGAGCTTTATGACGGACGCAGGCAGGTGCAGTTCGGCCATGCCGGCAACAGCGAACATGCGGCTGGAACCTGCTTTGAAACGGCTGACCTCATCGCCGCAGTCTCCACCTCGGGCCTCAATGGCATTGCTACGGCCTTCCAGCGCGACATCCACGACCGGGTGGTCACATGGCCAGATCCGGCCCGCCCCCGGCCCGTGCATTACAACTGCTGGGAAGCCATCTACTTTAACCACGAACTTTCCGCCCTCACCGAAATCGCCGCCAAGGCGGCCGCCATCGGGGCGGAGCGTTTCGTGCTGGATGACGGCTGGTTCGGCCGGCGCGATGATGACACCACGAGCCTTGGCGACTGGACCGTGGACCGCCGCAAATGGCCGGACGGGCTGACACCACTCATTGAGGCGGTTCACAAGCTGGGAATGACCTTCGGCCTGTGGTTCGAGCCGGAGATGGTGAGTGAGGACAGTGACCTTTACCGCGCCCATCCGGACTGGATTCTGGGCCCGGCAAACCAGACCCGCGGACGCAATCAACTGGTGCTGAACATGGCGCTGGAGCCGGTGCGCGATCATCTGTTTGCGGCGATCTCCGCCCTGCTTTCCACCTATGCCATCGACTACATCAAGTGGGATCACAACCGCCTGCTTCCCGTGGTGGACGCAGCGCAGGCGCGCGGCACGCTGGCGCTGCTGGCACGGCTGCGTGCGGCTCATCCAGCGGTCGAGATCGAAAGCTGCGCCTCCGGCGGCGGGCGGATTGATGCCGGCATCCTCGCCCACACCCAGCGGGTCTGGCTGTCGGACAGCAACGACGCACTTGAGCGCCTGCGCATCCAGCATGATGCGGCGCTGTTCCTGCCAGCCTCAGTCACCGGCAGTCATGTGGGCCCGCGCCATTGCCACACCTCGGGCCGAGTTCTGTCCATGAGCCTGCGCGCCCGCGTGGCGGCCCAGCGCCATATGGGCTTCGAGATGGACCTGCGCGAGCTTGATCCAGAAGAGATGGCCATTCTGACCGCCGTTACCGCCTGGTGGAAAGCCAACCGGGACTGGCTGATGCACGCAGACATCCTGCGCCTTGATGCGGCGGACCCGTCCGTCACCGCCGAAATGCAGCTGGCACGGGATGGCAGCCGCTTCGTGCTGTCCTCCGGTCAGGCGGCAGCGCCTGCACAGGCCCTGCCCCGCCCGCTTAAGCTGACCGGGCTGGATCCGGCGGCGCGCTACCGGCTGACACTGCTCAACCCGGAAGATGCGCCGCCCCAGTCGCGCGGGGCCTGCGCCCTGAAGAGCGGACCGGTGACGCTCTCCGGAGCAGCGCTGATGCAGCAGGGCATCATGCTGCCCGTGGCATGGCCGGGCACGCTTTTCACGGTGGAAGGAGCCCGCCTCTGAGGCCGGACGGCTTGCCCGGCCTATCTTTCCATCCGCATAAAGACACACACTGAAATATCCGCGGCAGCCGAAGCAGCAGCTCAACCCGCCGCCGGAACCTGAAGGGGCTACATCATGAACGCACAGCCGGTCTTTCCCGATCTCAAGGGTGCATCCGTCTTCATCACCGGCGGCGGCTCCGGTATTGGCGCCAGCCTGACGGAAGCCTTCCTGCGGCAGGGCTGCAAGGTGGCCTTCGTGCAGCGCTCCGATGCCTCGGGCTTTTGCGATGAGATGGAAACGAAAACCGGCAGCCGCCCCTTGTTCCTGCCCTGTGACATCACCGATATCGACGCCTTGAAGAGCGCGATTGCCAAGGCTGCGGAAGCGCATGGCACGATCACGGTTCTCGTCAACAACGCCGCCAACGACCAGCGCCACAACACGCTGGACGTGACGCCGGAGTACTGGGACTGGGCCATGGCCATCAACCTGAAGGCCTATTTCTTTGCGGCGCAGGCGGTCATCCCCGGCATGCAGAAGGCTGGCGGCGGTTCGATCATCAACTTCAGCTCTATCAGCTACATGATGGGCAACGGCGGATTCCCGGCCTACACCTCAGCAAACTCCGCCATCAACGGCCTGACCCGCAGCCTTGCCCGCGACTTCGGCCCCGACCGCATCCGCGTCAACGCGCTTGCTCCCGGCTGGGTGCTGACGCAGAAGCAAAAGGACCTTTGGGTCACGCCCGAGGCCCTCGCAGGCCACGTGGAGCGCCAGTGCCTGAAGGACACACTGGAGCCGGACGACATTACCGGCGGCTGCTTGTTCCTCGCCTCCTCTGCTTCGAAGATGATGACCGGACAGGCGCTCGTCATCGACGGCGGCGTGGTGGTGACGGGATGAACGCGACACTCTCTCCAGAATGGATCGCCGCCGACTGGGGCACCACGCATCTGCGTGTCTTTGCCATGGAAGGTACCTCCGTTCTGGCGCAAGCCTCCTCGCCCAAGGGCATGGCGAGCCTTGCGAGACATGAATTCGAGGGTGCGCTGCTGGAACTGATCGCCGATTGGCTGCCGGAAGGCCGCAAGACGCAGGTGATTGCCTGCGGCATGGTGGGCAGCCGTCAGGGCTGGGTGGAAGCGCCCTATGCCGCTGTGCCATGCCCGCCGCTGCAGGCCAGCGCCATGGTCGAGGCGCCTGTTGCTGACCCGCGCCTGTCAGTCTGGATCATTCCGGGCCTCAGCCAGAACACGCCCGCCGATGTGATGCGCGGCGAGGAGACCCAGATCGCCGGTTTCCTTGCAGACAACTCCAGCTTCTCCGGCACGCTCTGCCTGCCTGGTACGCACAGCAAATGGGTGCGCATTGAACGCGGCACGGTCACTTCTTTCAGCACCTTCATGACGGGCGAACTCTTTGCCCTTCTGTCCAAGTCCTCTGTTCTGCGCCATGGCATGGCGGATGACGGCTGGGATGCGAAGGCCTTTGCAGGCGGCGTGACGGCTGGACTTGCCCGGCCGGACATGCTGGCAGCCGCCCTCTTCCCGCTCCGGGCGGAGGGACTGCTGCATGGTCTTGGTGCAGCATCCGCGCGCGCGCATCTGTCCGGTCTCCTCATCGGAGCAGAGATTGCAGTAGTGCGGCAGGACGTGTCAGGTGAAGTGGCACTAATTGGTGCCCCTGCGCTTTCAGCGCACTATCTGGCGGCGCTGAAACTGGCGGGCCTTGACGCGCGCGCAACGGCGGGCGAAAGCCTGACACTGGCTGGACTTGGGCTTGCGCGCCGGGTCCTCACGGAAAACCAGAAAGGCTGACTGATGCGTCCCTTGATTGCCATTCTGCGCGGTATCACCCCTGCCGAAGCCCTGCCGGTGTGCGAGCGCCTGATCGCCGCCGGTTTCACCCGCATCGAAGTGCCGCTCAACTCGCCCGATCCCTTCACCAGTATCTCCGCCATGGTGCGTGAGTTTGGCGACAGCGCCATCATCGGCGCGGGCACAGTGCTGACGGTGGAGGACGTAATGAAGCTCTCCGACACCGGCGCCCGCATGGCCGTGTCGCCGAACTGCGATCCGTCCGTCATCCGCGCCACAAAGATTGCCCGCATGCAGTCCTTCCCCGGCGTCATGACCCCGACCGAGTGTTTCACCGCCCTGCAGGCCGGCGCTGACGGGCTGAAGCTCTTCCCGGCAGGCCTTCTGGGCGCCGAGGGCGTCAAAGCCATCCGCGCCGTGCTGCCAAAAGAAACCCGGCTTTATGCCGTGGGCGGCGCCGGGCCGGACAACTTTGCCGACTGGCTGAAGGTGGGCATCGATGGCTTCGGCATTGGCACCGCGCTCTACGTGCCGGGGCTGACGGTTGGGGACGTTGAAACCCGCGCCCGCGCCATGGTGCAGGCCTTCGACATCGCCAAGGGGGCGCAAGATGAGTGCAACTGTTTCCTCCGTCTTTGACGCAACCGTCTGTGAGCTGGGTGAAGGCCCGCTCTGGCACCCGGTGCGCCGCCAGCTTTTCTGGTTCGACATCCTGAACAAGAGCCTGCTGACACAGGAAAACGACCACACCCGCATCTACCGCTTCGAGACAATGGTGTCGGCCGCCGGCTGGGTGGACGAGCGCAAGCTGCTGATCGCCAGCGACCGGGAGCTGTTCTCCTTCGACGTTGAAACGGGCGCGGCCCGCACACTCTGCGCGCTGGAGGCGGACAATCCGGCCACCCGTTCCAACGATGGCCGCGCCGACCCCTATGGCGGCTTCTGGATCGGCACCATGGGCAAGAACGCCGAGAAGGACGCAGGCGCCATTTACCGCTGGTACCGGGGCGAGCTGCGCAAGCTGTTTGCCCCCATCACCATCTCCAATTCCATCGCCTTCGCGCCTGATGGCGAGACGGCCTTCTTCTCGGACACAGTGACGGGCCGCGTCATGCGCGTAACCCTTGACGACTCCGGCTGGCCAAAGGGTGAGCCGGAAGTCTTCCTCGATCTGACTTCCGAAGGCCGGAATCCCGACGGGGCAGTGGTGGATGAAAGCGGTCTTCTGTGGCTGGCCGAATGGGGCTCGTCCCGCGTTGCCGCCTATGCGCCGGATGGCAGCTTTGTTCGGGACATTGCGCTCGATGCACCGCACACCAGCTGCCCGGCCTTTGGCGGCGATGACCTTGGCACCCTCTTCTGCACCAGCGCCCGTCAGGGCCTTGGCGCCAGTGCCCGGGCAGCAAAGCCGCTTTCCGGCATGACCTTTGCCGCCGCCAGCGGGGCGCGCGGCCAGAAAGAGCACCGAGTAAACCTGTGACTGACCGCACCCGCGCCCTTGGCGTCTGCTATTATCCCGAACACTGGCCCGCCGGCCAGTGGGCCGAAGACGCGGCCCGCATGAAGGAAATCGGCCTCACCTATGTGCGCATCGGCGAATTCGCCTGGGCGCGCATTGAAGCCGAGCCCGGCTCGCTGGACTGGGCGTGGCTGGATGAAGCCATCGAGGTCCTGGGCAAGGCAGGCCTCAAGGCGGTGCTGGGTACGCCAACAGCAACGCCGCCGCGCTGGGTGCTGAACCGCCATCCGGACATGATCGCGCTGGATGCGCAAGGGCGTCCGCGCGGCTTCGGCTCGCGCCGCCACTACTGCTTCTCCCATGAAGGCTACCGGCGGGAATGCGCCCGCATCGTCACGCTGATGGCCGAACGCTATGGCCGCAATCCGCATGTAGCCGCCTGGCAGACCGACAACGAATACGGCTGCCATGACACGATCCTCAGCTATTCCACCGCGGCCCGCGATGCCTTCCGCAACTGGCTGGCGCGCAAATATCAGTCGCCGCAGGCGCTGAACCGGGCCTGGGGCAACATCTTCTGGTCCATGGACTATGCCGGCTTTGAGGAAATCGAGCTGCCGAACCTGACCGTGACCGAGCCGAATCCGGCCCATGTCATGGACTTCCGCCGCTTCTCTTCTGATCAGGTGGTCAGCTTCAACCGGCTGCAGACGGACATCATCCGCCGCCATTCCGATGCACCCATTACCCACAACTACATGGGCCGTATCGTCGAATTCGATCATTACGCCGTAGGCGCCGATCTCGATATCGCAAGCTGGGATGCCTACCCGATCGGCTTTCTCTCCGACCGGCTGGAAGCAAGCCCCGAGCACAAGCGCCGCTATCTGCGTCAGGGCGACCCGGACTTTCAGGCCTTCCACCACGATCTCTACCGCGCCGTCGGCAAGGGCCGCTGGTGGATCATGGAGCAGCAGCCTGGCCCGGTGAACTGGGCGCCCTATAACCCCGACCCGCTGCCGGGCATGGCACGGCTCTGGGCCTGGGAAGCCTTTGCCCATGGGGCGGAAGCTGTGTGTTACTTCCGCTGGCGGCAGGCTCCTTTCGCGCAGGAGCAGATGCATGCCGGCCTGCTGCGCCCCGACAGCGCCGCCGCCCCCGCCTATCACGAGGCTGCAAAGGTGGCCGAAGAGCTGAAGGCCCTGCCCGTCACCGCTGTGGCAAAGGCGAAAGTGGCTCTCGTCTTCGACTACGAAAGCGCCTGGGCCTGGACCATCCAGCCGCAAGGCAAGGATTTCGACTACTTCGCCCTGCTGTTCCATATGTACAAGGGCCTGCGCCGCCTTGGCCTTTCCGTCGATATACTGCCGCCAACGGCACAGGATTTCAGCAGCTACAGCCTTGTGCTGGTGCCTGGGCTCTTTACCCTGACCGGGGCACTGAAGGGCGCGCTTGCTGCTTCAGGTGCCGCTGTCATTGCCGGGCCGCGCTTCAATTCCAAGACGCCGGACTTCACCATACCTGTGCCGCTTCCGCCCGCCCTGCCGGGGCTGGACTGCCTCGTGGCGCGCGTCGAAAGCCTGCCGCCTACGGCCCCCGTGCCGCTTGTGGCGGGCGGTGCCTTCACTGGCTGGCGCGAGGTTCTGGAAGGAACTGCCGAAGTGGTGGAAGAGGCCGTGGATGGCACGCCTGCTGCCATGCACGCAGGCAACTTCATCTATCTCGGCGGCTGGCCGGACGAGGAAGCCCTCGACCGTATCCTGCGCAGCGCCGTGATTGATGCCGGGCTGGAGTTCACGGACATGCCAGAAGGCATCCGCCAGCGCGACACGGCTACGCACCGCTTCCTCTTCAACTACGGCCCGGAGCCGGTCCACTTCGCCGGGCACCACATTCCGGCAGCCGGCGCCGTCTGGGTACCGCTCGGCTAAAACAAAAAGCCCCGGCGCAATCCTGCGGCGGGGCGATCATTCTGTTTGAGACCTTGTTTTCCGTCTTTGTGGCGGCCGGCGCAGGGCTGCCAATCCGAGGAGGCCACTCATCGGGCAGACACTGCGCCGGCCTTGCCCCACGGACCCAGGAGATGCGGCGGACCCAGGCGCCCCGTAGGGTATTCAGTTCAATCTGCTGAAATACATGCCCTGCTTTCCCACAGGTGCCCTTTAAATACAGGAATTACAGTAGCGAATCGGCATGGGAAATCAATCAGCGCAGCTTCTACCTCCGCCAAATCGTAAAAAGTTAGTAAACTTGTAACCTTAATTCACGCACCTGCCCCTGCAGAATCCTGTGAGCTTCTGAGTAAGGTGCAGAAAGGCGTGAGGATCACGCCTCTCCGAGATAGGACCGCACCGTCTCAAGGAACTTGGTCACGGAGATCGGCTTGGAGATATAGGCCTCGCAGCCACCCTGCCGGATGCGCTCCTCGTCACCCTTCATGGCGAAGGCCGTCACTGCGATGACCGGGATGGTGCACAGGTCGTCGTCTTCCTTGATCCATTTGGTCACTTCCAGCCCCGACACTTCCGGCAGCTGGATATCCATGAGGATAAGGTCCGGCCGGTACTTGCGGGCCAGCTCCAGCGCTTCAATGCCGGTGCGGGTCTGCAGCGTGCCGTAGCCATGTGCTTCCAGAAGGTCGTGAAACAGCTTCATGTTGAGTTCGTTGTCTTCAACGATCAGCACGGTCTTGGACATGCAAAACAGCCTTCGCCGGTCACGGCACGGAGGGAAGCGGCAACAGGAGAGATGACGGCACAGCACCGATTGGCTGGCGTCTCTCCCCTGCCCGCATTACTTAAGAACAAATCGTAGCGCGGATTCGTTTCGGAAAGGCAAAAATGCAATGGCAATTCCTGAGTCTCGGAGCATGAGCTTTGAAAAAGCAGAAGAAATGGCCCTGGACGCGCTTTTGCACCTGACGCGCGACCCAGAATTGACAGGCCGGTTCCTTGCGCTCTCCGGTATCGGACCGGAATCGATTCGCTCTGCGGCTGCGGAGCCGGGATTTCTGGCAGGCGTTCTTGAGTTTTTCATGACCGATGAGCCGCTGCTGCTGGCCTATTGCGAGAATTCCGGCGTTCGCCCCACCATGCTTGCCGCCGCCCGCTATGTGCTGGCTGGCGACCCGGACGCCTGAGCGCCAATGTCCGCCCTCGCAAGCCCGGACCGCAGCGTCCTCGAACAGATTGCCATGCTGCCCCGTTCTCCCCGTCCGCTGATCATCTGCGACGTGGACGAAGTGGTGCTGCATATGATCCTGCATCTGGAGGAATTCCTTGCCGCGCGCGGGCTCGTGTTCCTCGCCTACAGCTACAGGCTGACCGGCAACATTGCCGAAGAGGCATCCGGCCGGGTGCTTGGAGCAGACGAAGTGCGCCGGCTGGTGCAAGGCTTTTTCGAGGATATCTCGGACCAGCAGACCATTGTGGACGGCGCAGCACCAGCCCTCACCCGCCTGTCTGAAGCCTTCGAGATCGTCTTTCTCACCAACCTGCCGGGCGTTGCCAACAAGCCCCTGCGCGAAAAGCTGCTGGCCAGCCATGGCCTCACCTTTCCGGTCGTCACCAACTCCGGCCCCAAGGGCGGGGCTGTGGCTGCCCTGTCGGCTGGGCGCGGTCAGCCCGTTGTCTTCATCGACGACAGCCCGCAGAACCTTCAATCGGTCGCACAGACCCTGCCCTCAGCACGGCTGATCCAGTTCGTGGCCGATGCACGCTTCCGCGAGGCACTTGATCCTCTGCCAGGCCTTGATCTCGTATCGGGTGACTGGCTTGAGACAGAAGCCCATATCAGGACTATGATTGCCTCCCGGTAGGATCAGGGTAAAAGGCATGGGCGAAGCGGGCAGCATAGATGTGGCATCAGCGGGGCCACGCCCCCGCCCGCTTTGCCGTGACTGCGGCGCAAGGCCGGAGCCGGGACGCCAGCGCTGCAGGGCCTGCGGCAGCCCGCGCCTTCTAAGCCATCCCGAGCTGGATGACCTCACCATCGCCCATATCGACTGCGACGCATTCTTTGCCTCCGTCGAAAAACGCGATAATCCGGAACTGCGTGACCTTCCCGTTATCGTTGGCGGCGGCCAGCGCGGGGTTGTCTCGACCTGCTGCTACATCGCCCGCATTCATGGGGTGCGATCGGCCATGCCCATGTACAAGGCGCTTGAAGCCTGCCCGGATGCGGTGGTGATCAAGCCCAATATGGCAAAATACGCCGAGACCGGGCGGCTGGTGCGCGAGCGGATGCTGGCGCTGACGCCGCTGGTGGAGCCTCTGTCCATCGATGAGGCATTTCTTGATCTCACTGGCACCGAGCGGCTGCACCACGCCACACCTGCCGAAGTGCTGGCCCGCTTCATCCGCGATCTGGAAAGCGAGGTGGGCATCACCGCTTCCGTTGGCCTTGCGCCCAACAAGTTCCTCGCCAAGATCGCCTCGGATCTCGACAAGCCGCGCGGCTTTTCGGTGATCGGCGCCGCTGAGGCGAAGAGCTTTCTGGCGGAACGGCACGTGGGTCTCATCTGGGGTGTCGGCAAGGTGTTCCAGGGCAAGCTTGCCAGCGACGGTATCACCACCATCGGCCAGCTTCAGGCCATGGACCCGTCCGATCTCATCCGCCGCTATGGCACCATGGGCCTGAGGCTGGCAAAACTCTGCCAGGGCGTGGATGACCGCACTGTCTCGCCGGAGCGGGAGACCAAGAGCATCAGTGCCGAAACCACATTCGACAAGGATATCGCCCAGGTGCCGGTGCTGCGGCCCATCCTGCGGGACCTGTCCGAAAAAGTGTCGCGGCGCATGAAGAAAGCTGGCTTCGCCGGGCGCACCGTCACGCTGAAACTGAAGACCGCAGACTTCCGCTCCATCACCCGCTCACGCCAGCTGTCCAGCCCGACGCAGCTGGCCGGACGCATCTTCACCCTTGGAGACGAGCTTCTTGCAGATGCAGCGAAGGGCCAGCATTTCCGCCTCATCGGCATCGGCCTTTCGGACCTTTGTGATGCAGACCTTGCCGATCCGGCTGATCTTGTCGATCAGGAGGCGGGCCGTCAGGCAAAGGCCGAGCGGGCCATCGACGCCTTGCGCGAGAAATTCGGCCTTACTGCCGTCGAAACAGGCCTGACCCATGCGGCCAAACTGAAACGGCGCCCTGAGGTAGAATAAAAGGGTCCTGACCTCCCGCGGCTCAGGACCGGCCAGCTTCAGCGCATAATACCATCCGGAAAAGTTTCTTCTTCTCAGAATATTAGCGGAAATTCTCAAATCGGCAGCACACCTTGAAAGACGAGCAATCGATCAAATTCAGGCACAAAAAAGACAATATTTTGCCTTTATTTTAATACTAGCGGCTGTTCTATTGTTCATGAATACCATTTCATGACTGAATCCCTGCGAAATATAAAGCCGCAGAACAATCTACTTTGGGGAAACAGCCCTAGAGACATGTGCGCTACGGGAGATTGAAATAATGAAGAACACTCTGACTGCTATCGCTTTGGCAGGAATGCTTGCAACCGGTCTTGCAGGGTGCAACTCGACATCTGGTTCGTCCAGCCCGCAGGCAAGTGCAGCGACACCGGCAGCTCCGCAGATGACGGCGAAGCGCGAGCAGTTGACGCAGGCAGAGGTCGTGGCGCTGTACACGGGTAAAACTGCACGCGGCTCGGGCCACTCGACGACCTACAAGGCGGACGGTACCTGGGTGAACAACTCCGGCGCAACAGGAAAGTGGACTGTCACGTCTGACGGCACTCTTGTGATGACAGGTGGAATGAACCTGCGTCTGCAGATTTTCCGGGAAGGCAACCGCTTCTATCACCGCAATGCAGTCTCTGGCGCAGGCGGCTATTACATGCTCTGAAGCTTGAGCAGAATGGGGGCGGCAGTACGCCTCCACATGCCATCGCAACAAGAAAAGCCGCCCGGACCTGACTTACGGGCGGCTTTTCTTATTCGTCGCAAGGGCTGCCGCCGGAAGGGCCTCGAAATTGGTCAGCTTGCCTTCGAGCTTGAAGTCGCCGTAGTCGAGCTTCAGCTTGCGGCTGACGCCATTTTCATAAAGCAGGAAGCTGATCTGATAGACGGGTGTTGCCTCGCCGCCATGGTCGAGTTCCGGATCGAAATAGGCGATCGTAACCGGCCAGCGCAGGCCTGCTCCGATGCCGGACACGGCCTTGGCCTCTTCCTCACCCGGCACGTCTTCGCCCGACTGGGCCGCACCGATGACGGCTGCGGTGCCATAGACTTTTTCGCCAGTCTCCGCTCCGTCAAATACATCCGCCTCGAAGAAAGAGCCGCCCTCTTTCGCCGCGTTGATCAGCGCCTGAATGTGAGAGATCGGGTAGTAGACATCCTTGCCTGTCTCGACCTTTTTTCCTCGGGCTCGGTGAGACTGATGATCAGGCCGTTGTCCTTTTCCTCGGCCGTACCGCGGGTTTCCACGGTCAGGGCCTGGCCGGAATAGGTCTGGCTGAGGAATTCCAGGGTGTTGGCCTCTGGTTCCTCGAAAGTGGAGTTGCGAAGGTCCGTGAGGCTTGAGATGCCGCTGTCATCCACAAAGCGGGTGACAATCCGCAAATTGACCGCATATCCCTCGCAGGCCGAACCCGTCATTTCATAGACCATGCGCCCGGTGACATCGGAGATGCTGACACCATCCCCTGCATCCGAGAGCTTCATGTCATAGACCGCACGGTGCGGCATCAGCGGCAGAGGCCCGGCCTTGGCGAAGGCGGCGGCGCTGCCCGCTCCCGCAAACCCGATCATGCCGGATAGAAAGATTGGCCAGGCGCGCCAGTACCCCTTGAAGATAGGAACGGCTGCTCGTTTTCCCGACATCAATCACTCCTCGCTCGAACCCACGAACTGTCAGACAGCAGCCCTTTCCCTAGCACACTCGCTACCAATTCGGGCAAGTTTGAAGCAGCGCGAAGCAAGTTTGCCCCCAAAGATGCCGCAAGTCAGCTTCCTGCCGTCAGTTTCAAGCGGCTGAAAGCCCGGAAGCCCTTGCCGGACGTGCAAATTTGCGCAATCACTGGCGCCGGTTCCCGCCCCTTTTCAGAGGAAGATTCCATGTCTGGTACCATCGAAGCCCGCCTTGCCGAACTCGGCGTCACCCTGCCGGTTCCCGTTGCTCCGCAGGCCAATTATGTTCCGGTGGTACGCACCGGCAATCTGCTGTTCATCGCTGGCCAGATTCCGATTGGCCCGAACGGCATCGAGTATGTCGGCAAGGTCGGTGCGGAGTTCAGCGTTGAGGAAGGCGCCGCCTGTGCCCGCCTGTGCGCTATCAACATCCTCGCCCAGACCAAGGCCGCCGTCGGCGACCTCGACAAGGTGGTGCGCGTCGTCAAGCTGACCGGCATGATCAATTCCACGCCGGAATTCACCCAGCAGTCGCAGGTCGTCAACGGCTGCTCTGACTTCATCGTCGAGGTGTTTGGTGACAAGGGCCGCCACGCCCGCACCTCCGTCTCCGTCGCCTCCCTGCCCTTCGGCGTTGCCGTCGAGGTCGAGGCTGTCATCGAAGTCGAATAATCTTCGGCTAATGCTCCGGGCGGGCTGCCTGCCCGGAGCATTCTTATCTCATGACGCGGCCATTGCCGCCATTCCGGATCATTTCTCATGACCGACCATTCCTGGATCGTCTCCCGCCCGATTGCCCACCGCGGCTTCCATACGGCTTCCGCCGGCATCATGGAGAACAGCCCCACCGCCGTTGCCGAGGCGATGACGCGCAATTACGCCATTGAGGTGGACGTGCAGGAAACCGCTGATGGCCGGGCGCTCGTGTTCCATGATGATGATCTGGACAGGCTGGCCGAAGGCACGGGCCCTGTTCTGTCACATACCGCTGCCGAACTGACTGCCATCCGCATGAAAAAGGGCACAGACCGGCTCTGGCTGCTGGAAGAGCTGCTGGAGCAGGTGAACGGCAAGGTGACGCTGGTCGTCGAGGTCAAATCCCTGATGAAGCCGGATGCGCAGGCGGATTTTGTGCGCGGCGTTGCCGATACGGTGCGCGGCTACAAGGGCCCGCTGGTGCTGAAATCCTTCGACCCGGACATGCTGTCCGTTCTGCGCGAATACGCTCCGGAAATCCCGCGCGGCATCGTTGCCGACAGCACGCCCAACAAGGGTGAATACCGCCAGCTGACGCGCATGCAGCGCTTCATCCACCGCCACCTGCTGCACGCCCCGCGCACCAAGCCGCATTTCATCTCCTATCATTACAAGGACTTGCCGATGATGGGGCCGAGCATCCTGCGCAAGTTCTTCGGTCTGCCGATCATGACCTGGACCGTGCGCGACCCGGCCGACCGTCAGCGCGCCCTCGCCTTTGCCGACCAGATCATTTTCGAGGGCTTTGACACCGACAAGGTGTGAGGCCGTCTGCGATCGAAACCGCATACTGCAAAATCTGCTTAAGGCCTCTTGCACTGAACGGCGCAGGCTCTACCCTTTAAGCGAGGCGCAAACCTCCCGCGCCAGTCAGCCTTGAGGATAGCGGTCGCATGA
Source organism: Pannonibacter phragmitetus (assembly GCF_050510895.1). Taxonomy (GTDB): domain Bacteria; phylum Pseudomonadota; class Alphaproteobacteria; order Rhizobiales; family Stappiaceae; genus Pannonibacter; species Pannonibacter phragmitetus_B. Next base: position 2,175,697 of record NZ_JBNINT010000001.1, read on the forward strand.
GCGGCAACACACCGGCAGATCAGGACGGCGGCCTTGCGGTGACGCTGCGCATAGCCAATAGCCTTGGCAGCGTTGCTGCGGAAGACTGGGACAGGCTCGCCAATCCGGGTTGGACTCTGGGCCCAGGCGGACGTCTTCAGGCTTCAGAAACTGAATCCGGACCGGACTTCAACCCCTTTATCTGTCACGCCTTTTTGCAAACGTTAGAGGAATCTGGCTGCGCCTCTGCCCGCAGCGGCTGGGCGCCGCGCCATCTGCTGCTGGAAGCGGAAGACGGACAATTGCTGGGCGCGGTTCCGGCCTGGCTGAAGAGCCATTCGCAGGGCGAATATGTGTTCGACCATGGCTGGGCCGAAGCGTTTCACCGGGCGGGCGGGGAATATTATCCCAAGCTTCAGGTCAGCGTCCCCTTCACGCCTGCAACAGGCCGCCGCTTCCTCACCCATCCTGATCTTGACCGGGAAACCGGCATCGCTGCCCTGTCGCAGGGGCTCGTGGAGGTCTGCCGCCAGTCAGGTGCCTCGTCCGTCCACGCCACGTTCCTGACGGAACCGGAATGGAACCAGCTGGGCCATGCTGGCTATCTGCTGCGCACCGACCAGCAGTTCCACTGGGAGAACAGGGATTATTCAAGCTTTGACGGTTTTCTGGAGGACCTTGCCTCACGCAAGCGCAAGTCGATCCGCAAGGAGCGCAAGGAAGCCCTGTCTGCCGGTATCGAGGTGGAGTGGGTGACGGGCCGTGATCTGACCGAGGCCCATTGGGATGCATTCTTCGCCTTTTACATGGACACCGGCGCACGCAAATGGGGCCGGCCCTATCTCAACCGGCGCTTCTTCTCGCTTGTGGGCGAGCGTATGGCGGAGCGCATTCTGCTGGTGATGGCCAAACGCGAGGGGCGCTATATTGCCGGAGCGCTGAACTTCATCGGTTCGGACACCCTCTTTGGCCGGAACTGGGGCTGCACGGAGCATCACCCCTTCCTGCATTTCGAGCTTTGCTACTATCAGGCCATCGACTTTGCCATCGCCCATGGTCTGAAGGTGGTGGAAGCAGGTGCACAAGGCGAGCACAAGCTGGCGCGCGGCTACCTGCCCCGCCTCACCCGCTCCGCCCACTGGATCGCCCATCCGGGCCTCAGGGCTGCCGTTGCCGATTATCTGGAGCGGGAGCGGCGTGCGGTCGAGATGGATGCAGCCATGCTCGCAGAGCATGCCCCCTTCCGCAAAGGCGGACAGGACCAGGCCACCGGAGCTGCATGTGACGCAGAGTCCTCAGAGGGTTGAGAGGCGCGTTTCACAAGCTGAATCAGCGCCTTCAGAAACAGAGTCAATGCAGCACCCTGCAGCGCAAATGCCCGTTGCCCGGCGTCGAGGGGGCAGCTAGGGTGCCCGCAAACACCCTTGAACGGAGAGACTGATGACCAGCCCTGCCTATGACGACAGCAATGTCTTTGCCAAGATCCTGCGCGGCGAACTGCCCTGCCACAAGCTCTATGAAGACGAAAAGACGCTGGTGATCATGGACATCATGCCCCGCGGCGACGGCCATGTGCTGGTGGTCCCCAAGGCGCCTTCCCGCAACATTCTCGATATCGCAGAGGAAGACCTCTTCGCCGTCATGGCGACCGTGAAGAAGATGGCGCAGGCCCTGATGAAGGCCTTCAGCGCCGATGGCACGACAATCCAGCAGTTTTCGGAAAGCGCTGGTGGCCAGGTAGTGTTCCACACCCATTTCCACGTGATCCCGCGCTTTGAAGGCGTCGCCTTGCGCCCCCACACCAGCGCCATGGCCGATCAGGCCGTTCTGGCCGAACAGGCAGACAAGATCCGCGCTGCGCTGGCATAATTCAAAAACGCTGTTGGTTGATACCAGCTCCCGCTGCGCCTCTCTTGCCGGGAGTTGGTATCACCCCAACAGCAGCCAGCCACCGATGAGAACGGCTTCGGCGGCAAGTACCCCGGCGAACACGGTCTGCCGGGCGGCATGGAAAGCGGCAAAGCCGCAAAGCGCGGCCGTGACGCGCAGCCAGACGGAGGTTTCCGCCAGCGCCCCGCTCGGAAAAAGGATCAGCTTCGAGATCACGCCCGCGACCAGAGCCGTGGCGATGGAACGCACGAAGATGAGGATTTCGCTGTCCTCGCGCAGGTTTCCAGCTGCCAGAACGCCAAGCCAGCGCCAGATATCCGTCGCCAGCCAACCGGCAAAAATGATCATCACATAGGGCCACCAGCTGGCCGCGCCCTGCATCAACGTGGCTTCTGTGGCCATCACTCAGCCCCCACCCGGCCCGGCGGGCAATACGCACGGCAAGATAAGCCGCCGTACCGCCGACAGCGCCGGTGATCAGCAGATCTGGCCCCGGCATAAGCCAATAGAACAATGGCCCCAGGACAAGACCAAGGATCATCGCCAGCTTGTCGGTGGGAAGACGGCCTGCGGTCCAGAGCGAACAAAGGAAATAGACCGGCGTCAGCAGGAACAGAGCACCGGCCACCATCGGCGGCATGGCTTCAATCAGCACATAGGAAACGCCGGTCACAATCGTCACCGTGCCAGTGAGAAAACAGGCAAAGCCGAGGAAAAACGGCAGCCGCCCGGACCTTGGCAGATCCGGCAGGTTTCGCATGGCAAAGACCCAGGCCGTGATGGCGACGAAATGCGAAGCGAACAGCAGCAGCCAGGTGGGCGCTTTCCTCTCCGCCCGCAGCACCGGCATCAGCGCAACGGTCATCGGCATCAAGCGCACGGACGCCAGCGCCACCGCAATGGCCGCCGGTATGAAGCCCACGCCAGAGGCAATCGCCCCCGTCAACACCACGATGCTGGGCAGCGCCCAGACAAGGCCCGCCATCAGCAGCGTCTGCGGCAGTGTCAGCCCGCTTTCCCGTGCCAGACCTGCATAGCCGACAAAAGCTGCGGCCAGAATAAAGCCCGGAATGGAAATGGCAGCGCGGACGCCCCGGAAAGCCCAGACCCGCGCCGGAAGGTCCTCCCCGGTCTGCGGTGCTGAAGCTGCCCCTGTTTCCATCTCTGGAGGCTGCATATCTGATTGCGTCATGATCCGTGATCCGTCCGGATGGACCATGGCCGGAGGCGAACCTCAACCAGCAGCGGCCCACCCGCTTGCAGAACATTGGCACACACGGAAGCAGTGTGCGGCAGGAGGCCTATTGGTAGCACTGCCAAGACGCACCGGCCAAGGCCGGGAGCGTGAAAAAGGGTTCGCTCCGGGCATCCGCCGCCCCCTATCAATATCCGAAGCAAAATGCTCGGATTCCGGCTCCCGGGACACGAGCGCGGCCGGGAACCGGCAAATTCGGAATCATCTGCCGGTCAGCATTCCGGCAAGTTGACGGCGATGCCGCCCTGGGATGTTTCCTTATACCGGTCGTTCATGTCCCGGCCGGTGTCCCGCATCACCCGGATGCAATTGTCCAGTGGCAGGAAATGCGTGCCGTCGCCGCGCAAGGCAAGGCTTGCGGCAGAGACGGCCTTGATCGCGCCGAGGGCATTACGCTCGATACAAGGAACCTGGACGAGCCCTGCAGCCGGATCGCAGGTCATGCCAAGGTGATGCTCCAGCGCGATTTCGGCTGCGTTCTCGACCTGTGCATTTGTGCCGCCCAGCACCGCGCAGAGCCCCGCCGCCGCCATGGCCGAAGCCGATCCGACCTCCCCTGGCAGCCAACCTCGGCACCCGAGATTGAGGCATTGTGCTTGATCAAGCCGCCGATGGCAGCTGCCACCAGCAGGTAGTCGCGGATCTTCTCCTGATCCGCCCCGACGCAGTGGTCGAGATAGTAGCGCCCCACGGCCGGCACGACACCGGCGGCACCATTGGTCGGTGAGGTCACAACCCGGCCACCGGCGGCGTTCTCCTCGTTCACAGCCATGGCATAGACGCTGAGCCAGTCATTTGCCTGATGCGGCTGGCTGAGGTTCTGCCCGCGCTCTCCTTCCAGCTGCCGGTGGATCGAGCGTGCCCGGCGGCGCACCTTGAGGCCGCCCGGCAGAATGCCCTCCTGCGTCAACCCCCGTGTAATGCAGCCGTTCATGGCGGCCCAGATTACATCGAGTCTCTCGTAGAGCTGTCCGCCCAGCTTATCACCCAGCCGCGCCTCCTCGTTGGCGCGCTTCATCTGGGCAATCGTCTTGCCAGAAGCTGCGCCCATCTCAAGCATCTGCGCCGCCGTTTCAAACGGATATGGCACGATGGCAATGTCCTGAATGGGGGCCTCCCCCGCCTGAAGCCCCTCCAGCTCCGCACTGGTCACGACAAAACCGCCGCCAACAGAGTAATAGGTCTGCTCGTGGCAAATCTGACCCTCAGCATCGAAGGCCTTCAGGATCATGCCGTTCGGATGGCCCGGCAGCGCCGGGCCGTAGTCAAAGACGAGATCACGGTCCGGCTCAAAGATCAGGCTGCCCAGGCCGTCCGGGTTCACGCGGCCGGTGCTGCGTACTTCGGCCTCAATTTCCTCGGCGCGGTTTGGGTCCATCGTGTCCGGCCGCAAACCACACAGACCGAGGATCACGGCGCGGTCGGTCGCATGCCCCTTGCCTGTGAAGGCGAGACTGCCATGCAGGCTTGCGTGAAGCCGGTGCGGACGGGCCATGCCAGTCACCTGGCCGCTCCCGCCACGCAGGTCGTCAAGGAAACGCGCAGCAGCGACCATCGGGCCCATCGTGTGTGAGGACGATGGGCCGATGCCGATCTTGAAAATGTCGAAGACCGAGAGGAACATTCAAGCCCCGTAGATTGGATAGCGGTCGCACATTGCCTTGACTTCGGCGCGGATGGAAGCTTCAAGCGCCGCATCCCCATCCGGGTTCGCTCCCAGAGCGCGCAGAACACGCAGGATCATCTGTCCGATCTGCCGGAACTCAGCCTCGCCAAAGCCACGTGTGGTGCCAGCCGAACTGCCCAGACGGATGCCGGACGTGACGAAGGGCTTTTCCGGATCAAACGGAATGGCGTTCTTGTTGCAGGTCAGGCCCGCCCGTTCGAGAGCGATCTCCGCAGCCTTGCCGGTGACACCAAGCGGGCGCAGATCGCACAGGACCATGTGGCAGTCCGTCCCGCCCGAAACGATGCCGACGCCGCCCTCAATAAGCGTATCTGCGAGCGCACGCGCATTGGCGATGACCGCTTTTGCATAGTCCTTGAACGAGGGCTGAAGCGCTTCGCCGAAGGCAACCGCCTTGGCAGCGATAACATGCATCAGCGGGCCGCCCTGGTTGCCGGGGAATACGGCAGAGTTGAGCTTCTTCGCCAGATCGCCGTCATTGGTCAGAATGACGCCGCCACGCGGGCCGCGCAGGGTCTTGTGTGTCGTCGAGGTGGTCACATGAGCGTGCGGCACCGGGTTCGGGTACTCGCCCGCAGCAATCAGACCCGCATAATGGGCCATATCAACCATCAGATAGGCACCAACCTCATCCGCAATGGCGCGGAAGGCGGCGAAATCCATGTGACGCGGATAGGCGGAAGCACCTGCCACGATCAGCTTCGGCCGCTCGGCGAGCGCTTTCTCGCGGACTTTCACCATGTCGATCAAATGCGTGTTCTCTTCAACCTCGTAGGAACCGACGTTGAACCACTTGCCCGACATGGTGACCGGCGAACCGTGGGTCAGATGCCCGCCATGAGCCAGTGACAGGCCCATGATCTTGTCACCCGGCTGCAGCAGCGCGAGGAAGACGGCCTGGTTGGCCTGAGCACCGGAATGCGGCTGCACGTTGGCATGTGCGGCCCCGAACAGCTGCTTCAGGCGGTCACGGGCGATGTCCTCAACCTCGTCCACGAACTCGCAGCCGCCGTAGTAGCGCTTGCCGGGATATCCCTCGGCGTACTTGTTCGTCAGAACAGATCCCTGAGCCGCCAGAACGTCAGGCGAAACAATGTTCTCCGACGCGATCAGCTCGATCTGATCCTGCTGACGCACCAGCTCGCGGGAAATGGCACCGGCGATGGCCTTGTCCGAAATCGCCTGAATATTGGTGTCGAACATGCGAAATCCTTTCTAGAGAGCGTGACGGTCTAAGGCCAGCGGGCCGCAGAAAAACATGTCGATGAAGCCAGTTCAGAGGCCGGCTTTGAGCTCAGCCGAGACCTTGGTCAGGATCGCCCGGACATGGGGCAGGAAACTGCGCCACACATCCATGCGGAAGCTGTCCGGCCCGTCGCGCCACAGGATCACGGTCGCGCTGTCAAACAGCGTCCGGACGGCGCGGCCAACAGGCAGCGCATCCAGGTCACGCGGACAGGCAGCCGTCAGCGCGGTCAGGGCCTGAGGCCCGGACAGGCGCAGCGTGATCTCGCGGTCGCTGATCTCAACGAGGCTGTGCGGGATCCGGGCATAGGCTTCAGCTCCTGCAGCAATCAGGGCCTGACGCCCGGCTTCGGGCACAAGGATCACCCACTCGTCAGGCCCAATGCACAGAACTTCGGTCGCGCCTGCATTGGATTTGTGGCTGACACGATCCGGCAGCTCCAGACCGAGAGCCTGCGCCAGCGTGGCGCGGTTCTCCTGCTTGACCCGCAGGGAAAACCGGGGAGACGAGCCCAGCTCTTCCAGAACGAAAGGCCCATCGGTGAAGTCATGGCGTTGTATGGTCATGTCGCGCTCCTCAGGCCTTCAGCCGTTCGCCTTCAGGGTCGTAGAAGTTCGTCGAGGTGATCGTGGCGCGCACCGTGCCATGCGGCATCGGAATATACACTGTCTCGCCCATGCGGCTGTGCCCGCCTGCGATCACCGCCATTGCGATGGGCCGCCCGAGTGCAACCGAGTCATAGGACGAAGTGACATGTCCCACCATCGTCATCGGCAGCTTCTGGTTCGGGTCCAGCACGATCTGTGCCCCCTCCTCCAGTCTGGAACGGTCCTCGGTCAGAAGGCCAACGAGCTGCTTGCGGTTCGGTGCCACGATGTCGGGACGGGCGAGTGAGCGCTTGCCGACAAAGTCTTTCTTGGCCTTGCCCACAGCCCAGTCGAGCCCCGCATCCTGCGGCGTGATCGTTCCATCCGTGTCCTGCCCCACGATGATGTAGCCCTTCTCGGCGCGCAGGACGTGCATCGTTTCCGTGCCATAGGGGCAGATGCCGTAGGGCTTTCCGGCCTCAAAGATCGCCTTCCAGAGCGCAAGGCCGTGACGGGCGGGAACGTTGATTTCAAAACCAAGTTCACCGGTAAAGCTGACGCGGAAGAGACGCGCCGGGAAACCCGCGACGGTGCATTCCGCCACCGACATGTGCGGGAAGGCCGCATCTGACATGTCCTGTCCCTCAACCAGCGGCTCAAGCACCTTGCGGGCATTCGGTCCGTTGACCGCAACGGTTGCCCATTGCTCGGTCGTGGAGGTCAGCCAGACATTCAGGTCCGGCCACTCGGTCTGAAGATAGTCTTCCATCATGTTCAACACCCGGGCGGCTCCGCCCGTGGTGGTGGTGACATGGAACAGATCGTTCGAAAGCCGCCCGATCACGCCATCGTCCCGGATGAAGCCATCTTCACCAAGCAGCAAGCCATACCGGCAGCGGCCCGGCTGCAGCTTGGCCCAGGGGTTGGTGTACATGCGGTTCATGAACTCGACCGCATCGGGGCCCGCGACCTCGATCTTGCCGAGGGTGGACGCATCGAACATACCTGCGGAGGCGCGTGTCTCCCGGCATTCGCGTGCGACGGCGGCGTGCATGTCTTCGCCCGCTTTCGGGAAATACCAGGCCCTGCGCCACAGCGAGACGGGCTCGAATACCGCGCCGTTCGCTTCAGCCCAGGGGTCGATGGGCGTCTTGCGGGTCAGTTCGAAGGTGTCGCCCTTGTGATAGCCCGCAAAGGCACCGAAGCTCGTCGGCGTATAAGGCGGCCGGAAGGTGGTGAGGCCCACCTCAGGCGGGGCCTTGCCCAGTGCGTCGGCTGCGATCATCAGACCATTGATGTTCGACATCTTGCCCTGATCGGTCGCCATGCCGTTCGTGGTGTAACGCTTCACATGCTCGATCGAGCGCATGCCCTCCCGGACGGCCAGACGAATGTCTTTGGCGGTCACATCATTCTGGAAGTCGATGAAGGCCTTGGCCTTGCCTGCGCTGCGGTCGGTCGGAAGTTCGGTCTGGCTGGTCCCCGTTCCAGGGCGGTCGCCCTCGACCCGGGCCGCCAGCATCTTTGCAGTCCGGCCCAGCGCCTCTGCCACAGCAAGCCCGGCGCGCGCGCCGTCCTCCAGCACAGGACCATAGCCCCAGAGCCCGCGTCCCGCGCCGGCGATCTGGCAGTCTTCCGTCTTGTGACCCGGCAGGAAGGTACGGCTCTCCTGGTCCCAGCTCAGTGAGCCTTTGGTGTGGGAGAAGAGATGCAGCGAGGGCGTCCAGCCCCCGAAATCAGAAGTGCATCACAGGCAATCTTGCGGCCCGCACCGGCCTTGCCATTGTGGACCGGGTTGACGCGCACGCCGCTGACGCGCAGACGGCCATAGGTGGCAGTCGCAGTGTGGCTGGTCAGCACCTCAATTCCACGGCGGCGCGCCGCCTCGACAAGGTCAGGGCGAACCTGACCACGCGTGTCGGCAATGGCTGCAATCCGGCAGCCTGCGTCCGAAAGATCGAAGGCGGCATACCAGGCGCTGTCGTGGCTCGTGACCACGGCCGCGCAGTCGCCAACCTTGACGCCATAGCGGTTGAGGTAGGTCTGTGCCGCGCCAGCCAGCATCACGCCCGGACGGTCGTTTCCGTCAAAGACAAGCGGCTTTTCCAGCGCGCCCTGCGCCAGCACGACCTGTTGCGCACGAACCCGCCACATCCGTTCACGCGGAGCCCCCTGCGGAGGCTGGTCCAGATGGTCGGTCAGCCGCTCGGTCAGACCAACCATGTTCTGATGATAGTAGCCGATGGCCGTTGTCCGCGTCATCAGCGTGACACCGGTCGCACGCAGCTGGGAAAGCTGCTCGTCAAGCCAGGACCAGGCGCTCATCCCCTCGATCTGCACAGACGGATCAGACAGAAGCGAGCCCCCATTTCCGGGTTCTCATCAACCAGAACAACCTTGGCGCCGGATTGCGCTGCAGTCAGGGCTGCCGCGATGCCAGCTGCACCGCCGCCCACGACCAGCACATCCGTATGCAGATAGCGCGAGGCATAATTGTCCGGGTCCGGCTCTGTGGGCGATTTGCCAAGGCCAGCGGCAGCGCGAATGAAAGGCTCATAGACCTTGTCCCAGAAGCTGCGCGGCCACATGAAGGTCTTGTAGTAGAAGCCAGCGGAAAACAGCATGTAGGCGCGGTCGTTCACCGCCCCGATATCGAACTTCAGCGATGGCCACTTGTTCTGGCTTTCCGCCATCAGCCCTTCGCGCAGTTCCTGCACGGTGGCACGGGTGTTCGGCTCGAACCGGCCCGGTCCACGTGAGGTGCCGATCAGGGCGTTCGGCTCTTCCGTACCGGCGCTCACCGGCCCGCGGGGGCGGTGATACTTGAAGGAACGGCCCATCAGATGCACGCCATTGGCCAGCAGCGCCGATGCGACCGTGTCACCGCGAAGACCTGAATAATGGCGGCCATCAAAGGTGAAGCTGACAGGCTTGGCGGGATCAATCCGGCCCAGGCCGGGGACGCGATAGCGGCTCATTCCACGCCCTCCAGTTCGGTCTGTGCCGGACGTACTTCGCCGGCCTTGTATGTTTTCAGGAACCTGTCGCTGACCGTGTCGCGGCAGGCGTTGAAAAAGCGGCCGCAGCCGTGAATGTGCCGCCAGCGTTCAAAATGCTTCCCGCGTGCGTTGGTGCGGATGAAGAGGAAATCACGCCATTCCTCGTCCGAGAGAGCGGAAGGGTCTGCCGGGCGCGCGATATGGGCCTCGCCCGCATAGGCAAACTCGAGCTCAGGCAGGGTTTCGTCGCAATAAGGACAATGGATCAGGAGCATCGGAAACCTCTCAGTGCGCGACGGCGGCGGCAGCGGCCTCGTCGATCAGACGGCCGGTGGTGAAGCGTTCCAGGGTGAAGGGGGCGTTAGCCGGATGCGGCTCGTCCTTGGCGACGGTCCAGGCCAGCGTGTGGGCGGCGCCCGGCGTCGCCTTGAAGCCACCGGTGCCCCATCCGCAGTTGACGTAAAGCCCCTTGACCGACGTCTTGCCGAGGATGGCGCTGCGGTCAGGCGTTACGTCCACGATGCCGCCCCACTTGCGGAGCATCCGCATCCGGTTGAAAATCGGGAACACTTCGCAGATTGCCGCCACCGTGTGCTCGATCAGCGGCAGGCCGCCGCGCTGGCTGTAGCTGGTGTACTGGTCAGTGCCCGAACCGATCACGAGCTCGCCCTTGTCGGACTGGCTGATATAGGCGTGAACCGTGTTCGACATGACGACGCACGGGAAAATGGGCTTCACCGGCTCGCTGACCAGCGCCTGCAACGGATAGCTTTCCAGCGGCATACGCACACCGGCGCTGTCCATGACAACGCTGGTGTGACCGGCGGCGGAAACGGCAACCTTCTTCGCCTTGATGAACCCTCTGGCGGTTTCGACGCCGATGACGCTGCCATCGGGCCCGCGCCGGATCGCCGTCACCGGGCAGTTCTGGATGATGTCGACGCCCCGGGCCGCCGCCGCCCGTGCATAGCCCCATGCCACCGCGTCGTGGCGCGCTGTTCCCGCACGCATCTGCAGCGCCGCCCCCATGACCGGATAGCGCGCATCCGGGCTGATGTTCAGTGGCGGACAGAAGGCCTTGGCTTCGGCTGCCGTCAGCCAGCGGTTATCAACCCCATTGAGCCGGTTGGCGTGAATGTGGCGCTGGAAGGACTGCACGTCATGGACATTATGCGCCAGCATCATCACGCCGCGCTTGGAATACATGACGTTGTAGTTCAGCTCCTGACTGAGGTTCTCCCAAAGGTCCAGAGCATGATCGTAGAGCCGGGCGCTTTCGTCATAGAGATAGTTGGAGCGGATGATCGTCGTGTTCCGCCCCGTGTTGCCGCCGCCCAGCCAGCCCTTGTCGATCACCGCGACATTGGCGATGCCATGTTCCTTGGCTAGGTAATAGGCCGCGCCCAGACCATGTCCGCCCGCCCCGACAATGATCACATCATATTCGGCCTTGGGCTGGCTGTCCGGCCACTGCTCGCGCCAGTTCTTGTGGCCTGTCAACGCGTTCTTGAGCAGGGACATGGCAGAGAAACGTTGCATAGCGGGATCCTCTTAATCGCAGCTGAGTGTCACATTAGGGTCTCGTCCCGCTCCTTGACTGTAGATTTGCGCCAGGTGTCATGTAGGATCGCGTCATGACACCTGCCCGTGCCATCCCCCTGCCCGCCTGCGCGTCGCCTTCCTTCTGGCCGACCAGTTCACGCTGTCGGCTTTTGCCAATTTCGTGGATGTCTTGCGGCTGGCATCAGATGATGCCGACAAGTCGAGGCGGATTCTGTGCGACTGGACCGTACTGGCAGAACGCATGGAACCCATCCGCTCAAGCTGCGGCGTGCGGGTGCAGCCCGATACCCAGCTCCGCCGGGCGGGAGCCTTTGATTATCTCGTGGTCGTTGGCGGGCTGATCAGCGACCGGGCCGCCTTTGGCCCGCAGTCGCTCGACTTCATTACGGAAACAGCGGCGCAGGGCGTGCCACTGGTTGGACTGTGCACCGGGGTGTTCACGCTGCAGGCTGCTGGCCTGTTGCAAGGCTACCGCTGCTGCGTCAGCTGGTTCCACCATCAGGATTTCATCGACCGGTTCGACAACGAGACACCGATTTCGGACCAGATCTTCGTGGTGGACCGCGACCGGCTTACCTGCTCCGGCGGATATGGCGCGGCACATCTGGCCGCATTTCTGGTGCAGCGCCACGTCGGGCAGTCTGCCGCAACGAAGAGCCTTAACATCATGATGATTGAGGATGCGCTCAGCGGCCAGCGCGCCCAACCCGGCCAGATGCTCGCAAGGCAGGCAAGGGATGAGCTGGTCAAGCGGGCCGTCTTGAAGATGCAGCAGAACATCGAACAGACACTGAGCGTCGACCAGATCGCGGCCGCGCTCGGAGCTGCCCGCCGAACGCTGGAACGCCGGTTCCAAGCAGATCTTGGGCAGTCGCCCCGCCGTATCTATCTGGAAATCCGGCTGGACCGCGCTTCGGCCCGGCTGCGCCGGACCGAACAGTCAGTGACGGAAATTGCACTCGCCTGCGGCTTTTGCGACGCGCCGCATCTGGCGCGTGCGTTGAAGGCCGAGCGCGGGCTGACACCAGGTGAAATCCGCAGCGGCAGGTTAGCCGGCGCTGGTCCTACGCCTCAAGAGTGACGGTGCCGCGAGGGTTCGAGCAGCAGGCAAGGATGTAGCCTTCCTCGATCTCGTCATCGCTGATCCCGCCATTGTGGACCATGTGCACCTCACCCGACAGCTTGCGGATGCGGCAGCTGCCACACACGCCCATACTGCAGCCGAAGGGAATAGCCACACCGGCTGCACGGGCCGCATGCAGAACGGTGTCCATGGTGCTGCAATCGTGAGTAACGCCGGAGTCCTCGAACACCAGCTTCGCCGTCTCTTCCACTGCATCGGAGCTCGTGCCCGTCTCGACCACGGGCACCTCACCAGCCTCAGGTGTGCCGAAGCTTTCCTGATGATAGTGGGCCATGTCGAAGCCGAGGCCAGCCAGCGCTTCGCTGACCGACTGCATGAAGCCTTCCGGCCCGCAGCAGAACACCTCGCGCTCAAGGTAATCCGGCGCCATCAGACCCAGCATCAGCTGGTTGAAGCGCCCCATGTACCCGGTCCACGGCTGATAGATATCGCTTTCCTGCACGACCCATTTCAGGTCCAGCCCTTCGATCCGGGAAGCCATATGCTCAAGCCTGCGCTTGAAGATGATTTCGGAAGGGCGTTTTGCGCAGTTCACGAAGACGATGTCACAGTTACGGCCAAGGTCGTAAAACTCGGTGGTCATCGACATCATGGGCGTGATGCCCGAACCGGCAGAGATGAAGAGGTACTTTTTCGCCGGGAAATGGGTGGACGTGAAACGCCCACCAGGCCCCTTGACCTTCAGCCTTGTTCCCGGCCGCACGTTGTTCATGATCCAGCGCGTGCCGATACTGTCCGGCTGCGCCTTGATGGTAATCGTCAGCGACTTCGGCCGGCTCGGTGACGATGAGATCGTATAAGTCCGGTAGATCGGGCCGCCTGGCACCGGCAGTTCCAGCGTGAGGAACTGACCGGCCAGAAAGACAAATGGGCGGCCGGACGGCGCCTGAAAACAGACCGTCACGACATCAGGGGCTTCCGGCAGGATCGAGACGCATTCCAAAAGTTCGTCATCGGTCCATTTTGCCGTCACGGCCTGCAGGGCATCAACCATATCAACTTCACTCCGCCGCGATTGCGAGGCCCGGCTGGCGGGTGCGCATGCGGTCAAGATACCAGTTCACAAACTGGATTACGCCGTCCTCATGCAGGGTCGAATAGGGCCCCGGCTCATAAGCGGGCGAACAAATGCCCTGCTGATTATGTTCAACCACGCGGCGGTCTTCGTCGTTGGTATGCTCCCAGACCGTCGTCAGGTTCTTCAGATCATAATCGACGCCCTCAACCGCATCCTTGTTGACCAGCCAGGTCGTCTGCACCTCGGTTTCCATGGGGCTGATCGGGGTCACGCGGAAGGTGATCGAATGATCGGCCAGGAAGTGGTTCCAGGTCGTCGGATAGTGGAACAGAAGCAGCGTGCCAGCATCCAGGAACGGAACCCGGCCAAGCGGATTCTGGACCGCAATCTTGCCGTCGAGCGTGTAGCTCTCCGCCCCATCCAGCAGCGGCATCCGCGCCACGCGGAACTGGCCGTCCTGCGCCATCTTGAAGCGCGAAGGGGCACCGGCGCCTTCCAGGCGGTTGAAGTGGTTCTCAACCTTTTCAGGGAAGGTTCCATCCGGACTGACACCAGTGATCGAAGGATCTTCCGGATAGGTGCGGCAGAGGTCGGGGTGGTTGCCCGCGCAGTGATAGCACTCGCGGTTGTTCTCCCAGACAAGCTTCCAGTTGCCATTCTCGATGATGGTGGACTGGAAAGCGATCTTGGCATCGCTCAGATCGTGAACGCCAAGATAAGGCGTCACGGTGCTTGCAAATTCTTCGAAATCAGGCGCATCCGCCGCAAGGCAGATATAGACCAGCCCAGCAACGACGCGGCAATGGACGGGCTTCAGGCTGTGCTGGGACGGGTCAAAATCCGCGCCCATGTCACGCGCCCAGACCAGCTTGCCATCGAGGCCATAGGTCCACTGGTGATAGGGGCAGGTCAGCTTGGCCAGACGTCCCTTAGGCGAGGTGCAGATGACCGAGCCACGATGCCGGCAGGAATTGTGAAATGCCTGGATGTTCCCCTGATTGTCGCGCACCACGACCACGTCATAGGCGCCGATCCGAAGACGCTGGTAGCTGCCAGGCTTTTCCAGCGAACAGGCCGGAAATGCAAACAGCCAGTCGCGGTAGAAGATCGTCTCCATGTCTTCGGCAAACACTTCAGCCGAAGTGTAAAAGGCCTGCGGCAGACCATAACCGGGCTTGTGCTGGGCAAGCAGTTCGGAGAGAGGCTGGGTGTATCCTGGCATGGTAGGCTCCTGAAAAGCCGGGTTGATCTACTTGCAACGAAGCCAGTCCGGCTGTTCCTTGACAAGAGGGTAAATTCTCATGTGAGATTAGCCCAGCTAAACGCATGCCATTTCGTCACGGCAGCGACCCTTCCTGTACCGGAAACGACATCATGCCCAAGCCATACAACCTTCCTCCGCTTGGCGATCTTGCCTGTTTCGAGGTGGCGGCAAGGCATTTGAGCTTCAAGCGTGCCTCTGCCGAACTGAACGTGACGCCAGCAGCCGTTAGCCACCGGATCAAGACGCTGGAACAGGAGCTGGGCCAGAATTTGTTTGTCCGCCACTACCGGGGCGTGGAACTGACAGAGGCCGGAGCCTTGCTGTTCGTTGCGCTTCAGCGCGGGTTAGAGCGGATTTCGGAAGGAGTGAGCCGCATCCGTAACGGCCCCGTGCGCTCCGGCGTCTCGATTGCTGCGACGACAGCCGTCAGCACCCTCTGGCTGACGCCGCGGCTTGCCGGTTTTTTCGCACTTCGCCCGGACATCACCCTGTCGCAGGTCGTTCAGGATGGCGTTGCGCCTGAAGGGGTTGATCTAAGCATCCATTACGGCGATCCGTCAGAGGTGGCGGATGAAACGGTGGTGCTGATGCAGGGGCGGATTCTTGCGCTCGGCACACGGCAGTTCGACGAGCGCCATCAGATCTCGCACGCTGAAGGATCTGGCGCGGGCGCCGCTGATCCACACCCGTTCGGACCAGCCAGGATGGACGACCTGGCGCGACTGGTTTGGGGCGCTGGCCGGAACCGAGCCTCAAGGCCCCGGCTTTTCACTCAACAACTACCTCGTCTCACTTCAGGCCGCGGAAGACAGTATCGGCGCGGTTCTCGGCTGGGACGCGCTGCTGGAAGACCATCTTCAGACAGGCAGGCTAGTGCCCCTTGTGCCGGAGGCGCTTCCCTCGCCATGGCCCTTTTATCTGCGCATCCACGGCCATGCCTCCGAGGACGCCCGGCTTCTCGCAAACTGGTTGATCGATCAGTGTGCCGGGCCCGGCAATACGCAGGCGCCAACACGGGCAGACCAGCGGCCCACTCTGCCTTAAGAGGGCTGGTTCTTGTCACAACAACGGCAAGGGCACGCACGCGCTCAGACTGTCCAGTCGATTGTCCAAACACGAAAAGGGCATGACCAAAGCCCTGCCCGGCAAAAGGCAGAAGGCCATAGGTCATACCCCGGCAATCCGTTTTCTATTGGCCGCTCCACGATCATTGGCCTTCGCTCAAGGCGAAGGCCAATGACGTTAGCTCAGCTAAACCAGGCTTCGCTCAGCTTCTGGGCTTGAGGTTCTGCGGGTCATAGAGAGGTGCGTAACCGATACCAGCAACTTCAACGGGATAGAGTTCGTCGAAGTAGCTGACCTGCAGCTTGCGGCCGATCTGACAGTATTCCCAAGGCAGATAGGCCAGTGCGATGTTCTTGCCGATGGTCGGACCATAGGCAATCGACGTGGTGTAGGAGCGGCGGCCGAGAGTGTCGACCAGTACCTTGCCCGTGTCCGGATCCATCACCGGCAGGGTCCCGACGGGGTAGCGGGCGGTGCCCGTGCTGTCGGTGTTATCGGTCATCACCAGCGTGCAGAGCATTGCCGGCTGATGTTCGCGGGCACGGTATTCGACGTGCTTTGCCTTGCCGACGAAATCCGGCTCCTTGACCTTCGGACGGGCAAGGTCTGCCTCGAAGAGGTTGTATTGCGTCAGAAGGTCGGCGTTCTGCAGACGCAGCGACTTTTCCAGACGGCGCGAGTTGGCATAGGTCTCGACACCAACCGCCATCACCCCTGCCCCGCGCAGCGCATCCCAGACGGCCAGACCGTCGGAATAGCGCATGTGCAGCTCCCAGCCCTGCTCACCGACATAGGAAATGCGGAAGGCCATGACCTTGCAGCCCGCGATCTCGATCTGCCGGATGGCGGCGAAGGGGAAGTTTGCCACGTCCAGCGCATCGGGATCGGCGACGACCTTCTTGAGATTCTCGCGAGCGTTCGGGCCCCAGATGCCGATGGTGGTGTAGTCCTCGGTCACATCGGTGATGGTGACGTCGAAGCCCTTGTCCTGCGCCACGCGGCGCATATACATCTGATCACGCGGCCCTGCATCAGCACCATTCACCAGACGGCAACGGTCCTCCATGCGGAAGACCGTGAAGTCAGCGCGAACCATGCCTTCCTCGTCCAGCATATGGGTGTAGATGCCCTTCCCGATGTTCGCGTCGCCGCCGATCTTGGCCGCGCAGAGCCATTCCATCAATGCGACATGATCCGGCCCCGAGATGTCGGTCATGTGGAAATGCGACAGGTTGATGATGCCGCAATCGGCGCTCATCTCCAGCTGCTCGGCGTTGGAAACGCGCCAGAAGTGGCGGCTGTCCCACTCGTTCTCCCGAACTGGCACCTGACCGGCATATTTCTCGAGAAGGTGCTCATTGGCTGCATAGCCATGCGCACGCTCCCAGCCGCCCAGCTCCATGAAATAGCCGCCCAGCTCCTTCTCACGCTCGTAGAAGGGCGAACGGCGGATACCACGGCCATTGGCGAAGGGCTCACGCGGATGGACCGGCGGGTTGTAGATTTTGGCGGCGGTTTCCTCGCAGCGGCCCCAGATGAAATCCTCCGTCAGCTGGAAATCGCTGAAGCGCGCATAGTCGATGCGGTTGTGATCGATATCCGTGCGGCCCTTGGTCATCCAGTCCGCAATCAGCTTGCCCATGCCCGGGCCATCCTTGACCCAGATCGCCACGGCATACCACAGGCCCCGCAGCTTGCGGCTTTCGCCCATGGAAGGCCCGCCGTCGGTCGTCGTCTGAAGAAGCCCGTTGAAGGAATGGCTTTCGTTGAAGCCCAGTTCGGCCAGAATCGGCGTCAGTTCCATCGCCCGCTCAAGCGGCTCGATCACATCTTCCAGCACCAGATCGCGCTGCGAGGGGACAGCCGCGCCTCGTGCTTTTCAAGGAGATCGCGCGGATGGACCATCCGCACGTCCTTTTCGTAGTAGTAGCCCCACTCGATCTGACCGCCTTCGGTGGTGTTGGGATCACCGGTGTCGCGCAGATAGGCCGAATTGCCCTGATCGCGCAGCAGCGGACGGCCGATTTCGAGGCCGGTGCCGGCAAATTCATTGTAGGGGCCGAAGAAGGTCAGCGGGTGATCGACCGGCATCACCGGCAGGTCCTCGCCCGCCAGTCCGGCAATCAGGCGGCCCCAGAGACCTGCGCAGACCACCACGTAATCGGCCATGATCGTTCCACGCGTCGTGCGCACGCCGGTGACGCGGCCATTCTCGTGCAGAAGCTCAAGCGCCGGGGTGTTGGCAAAGATCTTCAACTTGCCAGCCGCCTCGGCCATGTCCACGAGCTTGGCGGCAACCGTCTGCGAGCGCGGCACAACAAGGCCGGCATCCGGGTCCCACAGCGCGCCCTGAATCTGATCCTCTTCCAGAAGCGGGAACTTCTCCTTGGCCTCTGCAGCCGAGATCATGGTCACGTTGGTGCCGAAGGCGCGTCCGGAGTCCACCTTGCGCTTCAGTTCGGCCATACGGGCATCGTCACCCACACGTGCGACTTCAAGCCCGCCGATGCGCTGGTAGTTGCCGAGCTTCTCGTAGAAGTCCATGGAGTACATGGTCGTCCAGCAGGACAGGAAGTCGTGGCTGGTCGCATAGCAGAAATCGGAGGCATGAGCCGTAGAGCCAATGTCCGTCGGGATGCCCGACTTGTCGATGCCCACAATATCATCCCATCCGTTTTCGATCAGGTGATGAGCAACAGAGGCACCGACAATGCCGCCGAGACCGACAATGACAACGCGGGCGCGGGATGGAAACGTGGACATATTCTTCATCCTTCAAGACTGCGGCAAAACGGCGGGGCCGCGGATCATGGGTACAGATCATGTGCCCGCCACGCAAGGCAGCGGGAAACTCGTCAATTCAGCTCAGCGGCGGGAGCCCTGCCCGGCGGCAGGCGGCAATCAGCGTGTTGTGCATCAGCGTCATGATGGTCATCGGCCCCACCCCGCCCGGTACAGGCGTGATGGCTCGTGCGCGCAGACTGGCGCCAGCGAAATCGACGTCACCCACCAGGTGGTTCTTGCCATTGCGCGGCACACGGCTGGTGCCCACATCGATCACGGTCGCACCTGGCTTGATCCATTCGCCGCGGATCATCCCGGCTGACCCGACAGCCGCCACCACGATATCTGCCCGGCCAACCTTGCCAGCGAGGTCAACCGTCCGCGAATGGGCCAGCGTGACAGTGCAGTTGGCGGCAAGCAGCAGCTGGGCCATCGGCTTGCCGACCAGAATGGACCGGCCAACGACAATTGCGTCCAGCCCGGCAAGCTCCCCGAGGCTCTCCTTCAAGAGCATCAGGCAGCCAAGTGGCGTACAGGACACCAAACCCGGCAAACCCGAAGCAAGATAGCCTGCATTCACGGGGTGCAGGCCGTCCACGTCCTTCGCCGGATCAATCGCCTCGATAACCGCAAGGCTGTCGAGCCCCTGCGGCAGGGGCAGCTGCACGAGAATGCCGTCAACGGCATCATCCGCATTCAGCTGGGCGACGAGTGCCAGAAGATCCGCCTGCGGGACGGTTTCAGGCAGCACATGCTCAAAGCTCTCCATTCCCAGCTTGCGCGCCATGCGCCCTTTGCTGCGGACATAGACTTCGCTGGCAGGATCGTTGCCGACAAGCACAACGGCAAGGCCGGGCCTTCGGCCAGTATGCCGGGCAAAATCCTGCACCTGCTGCGCGATGCGGGCACCGAGCGCATCGGCGTGAGCCCGGCCGTCGATGATCGCAGCTCTCCCCGGCGGGCTTCCGGCAGCAGTCATGGTGCTCACAGGGCGCGCTCCAGCTCGGGCAGGACGTCGAAGATGTCGCCGACGATGCCGTAGTCTGCGACCTGGAAGATCGGCGCTTCGGCATCGGTATTGATAGCGACGATGATACGGCTGTCCTTCATGCCCGCCAAATGCTGGATGGCGCCGGAAATGCCGCAGGCAATGTAGAGATCCGGAGCGACGACCTTGCCCGTCTGCCCGACCTGATAGTCGTTTGCGGCATAGCCGGCGTCCACCGCAGCGCGGCTGGCCCCGACGGCGGCACCCAGCTTGTCGGCCAGCGGATTGATCACCTGCTCGAACCGCTCTTTGGAGCCGAGCGCACGGCCGCCCGAGACGACAATCCTCGCCGACGAGAGATCAGGGCGGTCACTGACCGACAGAAGATTCTCGCGGAAGACAGACAGACCCGGCGCCGCAGGGGCCTCAACGGTGACGACGTCGACAGGCGCGCTGCCAGAGGCCGCAGGTGTGAAGCTGGCCGAGCGAATGGTCAGCACACGGACCGGCCCCGGCGCCTGAACGGTTTCAATGGCGTTGCCGGCATAGACCGGGCGCTTGAAAGTATCCGGCGCGAGGATTGCGGTCACTTCGGAGACCTGCATCACGTCCAGAAGCGCAGCGACACGCGGCATCACATTCTTGCCGCTGCTCGTTGCGGGCGCAAGGATGGTGTCATAGCTGCCTGCAAGCGAGAGGATCAGCGCAGCCGTTGGTTCCGCCAGCCGTTCTGACAGCGCGTCGCTTTCTGCCAGAAGGACACGGCGGACGCCCGCAAGACCCGCAGCAGCCTGTGCAGCCGGTGCCGCATTCTGACCCGCAATCAGAATATCAACGTCACCGCCGATCTGCAGCGCGGCGCTCAATGCGCGGGCGCTGTGGCCGGACAAGGAGGCATTGTCGTGGTCGGCAAAGAGAAGAATGGCCATGTCGTTAGCTCCCTGCATCAGATGACGGCGGCTTCGGTTTTCAGCTTGTCCAGAAGCTCGGCAACATTGGCGACCTTCACACCGGCAGGGCGGGTGCCCGGCTCTTCGACGCGCAGGACACGAAGACGCGGGGCGATGTCCACGCCCAGTTCCTCCGCCGTCTGCTGAACAAGCGGCTTCTTCTTGGCCTTCATGATGTTGGGCAGGCTCGCATAGCGCGGCTCATTGAGACGCAGATCCGCGGTCACGACAGCGGGCAGCGTCACTTCGATCTGCTGAAGGCCGCTATCGATCTCACGCGTGACGAGCGCCTTGTCCTGAGACAATTCAACCTTCGAGGCAAAGGTGGCCTGGCTCCAGCCAAGCAGCGCCGACAGCATCTGGCCAGTCTGGTTGCAGTCATCGTCAATAGCCTGCTTGCCCAGAATTACTAACTCCGCCGCCTCTGTCTGGGCCACCTTCTGCAAGATCTTTGCGACACCCAAAGGCTCGACCCGGTCCTCGGCAAAGATCAGGATTGCCCGATCGGCACCCATCGCAAGAGCTGTGCGCAGAACATCCTGCGCCTGCACCGGACCGACAGAGACAGCGATAATCTCGGACGCCTGCCCTGCTTCCTTGATGCGGATGGCCTGTTCGACAGCGATCTCGTCAAACGGGTTCATCGACATCTTCACGTTGGCCAGTTCAACGCCGGTTCCGTCGGGTTTGACGCGGATCTTGACGTTGTAATCAACCACCCGCTTCACAGCGACAAGGATCTTCATGGCGTTTCCCTTCTGTCGACCACCCAAGGAGCGGCATGTCCGGCCGCCGCCCCTGTCACCACTCCTACAGCCCGCCTGCGGCGGGGCTGGAGATGACAGCGGACGCTTCTGCTTATGCCTGACATTGCCGGATGGAAGCGCTGTGCAACAGGACGTTTGCGTCATCGAAGGATTAGAGCTACGACATGAGAGCGCCACTTTGAACCATGGGCCCCATCATGAGCCTTGCCCCTGCCGTACCTCGCGCTTCACCAGCACAGCCAGCCCCCATCCGCTGCGCCGCCAGCAGAGCAACACGCGCCTTTCTGTCGGCTTCATCCTTGCGCGGCGTTTCACGCTTTGCGCCTTTGCCAACTTCGTCGACGTTCTGCGTCTTGCAGCTGACGAGGGTGATCGCAGCCGGCCGATCCTGTGCAACTGGACGGTGCTGTCGGACACGATGGAGCCGGTCACCTCAAGCTGCGGCATCAGTGTTCAACCGAAGGAGCGCCTGGGCGATCCTGCCCGCTTCGATTACATCGTCGTCATTGGCGGACTGATGGAAGACGAAGCCGTGCTTCCCCGGCTATCACCGCTTCCTGCACGAGGCGGCTGCGGCAGGCGTCCCGCTGGCGGGTGTGTGCACCGGGGCCTTTCTTCTGCACCAAGCCGGTCTTCTGAAAGGGTACCGCTGCTGCGTCAGCTGGTTCCACCATGCCGATTTCCTTGAGCAGTTCGAGGGGCTGAACCCGGTCACGGACCAGATTTTCGTGGTGGATCGCGACCGCCTGACCTGCTCCGGCGGCGTCAGCTCGGCTCACCTGGCGGCCTATCTGGTCGACAAGCACGTCGGCAGGGCACAGGCCAGCAAGAGCCTGCACATCATGATCATCGACGAGGCGCTTCAGGCGGACAAGCCGCAGCCTGGCATCACGATGGACTTCAAGACCCGCGATCCAATGGTGCTGCGCGCGCTTCTCATGATGCAGCAGAACATCGAGCAGCCCTTCACCGTGGCCGAAATCGCCAGCCGGATCGGTCACAGCAAACGCCAGCTGGAACGGCATTTTCAAGCAGCCCTCGGCACTTCACCGCAGTCTGCGTTTCTCGACATGCGCCTGTCTCTCGCCCATCACCTGATCGTCACGGGCGAGCGGCCCATTTCGCAGATCGCGCTGGAATGCGGGTTCTGCGACAGTTCGCACCTGAGCCGGATGTTCCGCCGCCGTTATGGTCAGACCCCGCAGGCATTGCGGCAGGCCAGGAGCTGACAAAAAAGGCGCCCGCAACATGTGCGGGCGCCTCCCAGCCTTTGTCTTTCAGTCGATCAGCGCGGCTCGCTCGCCAGGCCTTTCCAGATTGCAACGCACATCAGCAACAGCAGCACGGTGAAGGGCAAGCCCGTCGAAATCACCATGGACTGCAAAGCAGACAGGCCGCTGGCAGAGAGCAGGAGAACGATCGCAACGATCGCCTCGAACACACACCAGAATACGCGCTGCGGAACCGGAGCATCCACCTTGCCGCCTGAGGTGATCGTGTCGATGACCAGTGAGCCCGAGTCCGATGACGTCACGAAGAAGACAATCACCAGCACGATGCCGACGAAGGAGGTAATCTGAGCGAGCGGTAGTGCATCGAGCATCACAAACAGCTGCAGCGGCAGATCGGCGTCACGGGCGGCACTGTAACCGTCACGGACCAGCTGGCTGATTGCTGTGCCGCCGAAGATCGACATCCAGATCACGCAAACCAGCGACGGGATCAGAAGAACGCTGATGATGAATTCACGCACGGTATGGCCACGCGAGACACGGGCAATGAACATGCCGACAAAGGGTGACCAGCTGATCCACCAGGCCCAATAGAACGAGGTCCAGCCCTGCATGAAGTTGACGTCACTACGCCCCACCGGGTTTGACAAGGCAGGCAGGTACTGAAGATAGGCCAGAAGAAATTTGCCCATGTCTGTCATCAGCAGCAGCGTCGGCCCGGCAAACAGAACGAACATCAAAAGCACGAATGCAAGAACCATGTTCAGCTCGGACAGGCGCTTCACACCAGCCTCAAGCCCACGGATGACCGAGTAGAGCGCGATTGCCGTAATTCCGATGATCAGGATGACTTGCGAGGTCTCGTTGACAGGCATGCCAAACAGCTTGTTGAACCCGGCATTGGCCTGAACAGCTCCGAGACCAAGCGAAGTCGCCAGCCCGAACAGGGTCGCGAAGACGGCAAGAATATCAATGATGTGCCCCGGCCACCCCCAGACCCGCTCGCCGAAAATCGGATAGAAGGCAGAACGGATCGTCAGCGGCAAGCCCTTGTTATAGCTGAACAGCGCCAGGCTAAGCCCGACGACTGCATAGATCGCCCAGGGATGAAGTGCCCAGTGGAAGATCGTGGCGGCCATGCCCAGCCGGATTGCTTCCTGCTCGTTCGCCGCAGCCCCAAGAGGAGACCAGTCGGTGCGGACCCCATCGGCACCCGCCTGTATGCCGCCTGCAGACGAACCGAAGTGGCTCAGCGGTTCGCTGACACCATAGAACATCAGACCGATGCCCATGCCGGCAGCAAAAAGCATCGAGAACCAGCTCACGTAGCCAAAATCCGGCACGGCACCAGCGCCGCCAAGCCGGACCTTACCGTATGGGCTGACCACAAGAATGAGGCAAAGGATGACAAACACATCGGCCGCGCCGATGAAAAACCAGTCAAATCCCTTTGTCGCACCGGAAAACAGGGCGGAGAAAAGCTCTCCTGCAAGCGTTGGCAGCGCGAGGGTGAAAACGACAAAGGCGATGACGCAAAGAGCGGAAATGAGAAAGACGGGGTTGTGAACGCTATAACCCAAGGGTCCCAAACGCCCGTTTATATTGTCCTGCCCCGCCTCATAGCTGGTCTTTATTTCGTTTGTGGGCGGCTTCAAACCGCGCTGTTCCCCGGCTTTAGCGCCGTTTTCTGTCACATTGGTCAAGCTTTCGTCCTCCTGAAGTGGGCCAGAGCCTGCCTGAAGGGGAACCTCGCCGACGAACGCCGTCTTGTTTTCGAGCATGAAGTAAAGCGTACCCTTCAGCCGGGTCGCAAAGCGCCCGTCCGTGCAGGAAGGAGAGAGTCCTTCGGCTTTCATTTCCATGCAATTTGCGGCTGGCTCGAACGAAGCACGAGACAAGCAACTGGTACCGCCATCGTTATGTGTCGAAGCGCCGCGCCGCCGCAGAATGGGAACGACATTCCACCAGTAGCAATGCGTCCGCCCGAACACGCACCGGAACGTGTCCAGCCCTGCCAGCCTTTCAAGAAACGCAGGCCGCTGCGGCCTGGCGCAAAGCTGCTGGTCCTGCGTCGCAAATCTTCACGCCCGGAACAACCGCAGCCGCTACGGCTAACAAATAGGCCGGCGCCCGCTTTGTGACCTCCCCGGCCAATGCCCCTCTTCAGCGACCGCGAAAAGGAAATTGCCGATGTCCCAGCTTATCCTGACATTATCCTGCCCCGTACGGATCGGGGTTGTCGCGACGATCTCGTCCTTCCTGGCGAACGCGGGTTGCAACATCTATGACAGTTCGCAGTTTACCGACGTGCAGAACAATCGCTTCTTCATGCGCCTCAGCTTCATCTCCGAGAAGGGCCGCACGCGCGAGGAGCTGGACACGGCATTCCGAGCGGAGATAGCTGGATCGGACATCGTTCATTCCTTCCACGATCTCAGTGAGAAGATGAAAGTCGTCATCATGGTCAGCCGTTTCGGGCACTGCCTGAACGACCTGCTCTACCGCTGGCGGATCGGGGCATTGCCGATCGACATCGTGGCCGTCATCTCGAACCATATGGATTATCAGAAAGTGGTGGTGAACCACGATATTCCGTTTCACTGCATCAAGGTGACCAAGGAAAACAAGGCTCAGGCCGAAGCCGAGCAGATGAAGATCGTCCGTGATACCGGTGCCGAGCTGGTGGTTCTCGCCCGTTACATGCAGGTGTTGTCAGACGAAATGTGCACCAAGATGTCCGGCCGGATCATCAACATCCATCACAGCTTCCTGCCCAGCTTCAAGGGCGCAAATCCCTACAAGCAGGCCTTCGACCGTGGCGTGAAACTGATCGGCGCGACCAGCCACTACGTGACTGCCGATCTGGATGAAGGCCCGATCATCGAGCAGGACACGGTGCGCGTGACCCATGCGCAAAGCGCCAACGACTATGTGAGCCTCGGGCGTGACGTCGAGAGCCAGGTTCTCGCCCGCGCGATCCACGCGCATATCCACCATCGCGTCTTCATCAGCGGAGACAAGACCGTGGTGTTCCCTGCAAGCCCGAACGAATATGTATCGGAGCGCATGGGCTAATCACCCAGCCATCTATCTTGTCACTGCCAAAATGAAAAACGCCCTGCAGTTCCTTATGAGGAGCTGCAGGGCGCATTGTTTTAAGAGCCTGTCAGTCGGCCAGCGGCACTTTCGGGACGCTGGACTTCTTCGGGCTGGCCTTGGGCGCGGGCTTTGCCGCAGGCTCGGCGGCCTTGGCGGCGGGAGCCTTGCGCTTCTTCTTGGCCGGCAGCGTCTCGGGCTCTGGGGCGGGGGCAGCCTTGCGCTTTTCTTCAACGGTTTCGAGCAGCAGCCCTGCCCCGTCCTCGCTGACGGTGACCTTGACCGTGCCGCCCTTCTGCAGCTTACCGAACAGCACCTCGTCGGCCAGTGGCCGCTTGATGTGCTCCTGGATGACACGGCCCAGCGGGCGGGCGCCCATCTGGCTGTCGTACCCCTTGTCCGCCAGCCAGGCGATGGCTTCCGGCGTCAGTTCGAAGGTCACACCGCGGTCAGCAAGCTGTGCCTCCAGCTGCATGACGAACTTCTCCACCACCTGATAGATCACCTGAACCGGCAGATTGCCGAAGGGGATGACCGCATCGAGACGGTTGCGGAATTCCGGCGTGAACAGCTTGTTGATCGCCTCCTGATCATCCCCTTCCCGCTTCAGCTTGTTGAAGCCGATCGGGGCCTTCGCCATGTCGGATGCGCCGGCATTGGTGGTCATGATCAGGATGACATTGCGGAAATCGACCTGCTTGCCGTTGTGATCGGTCAGCTTGCCGTGGTCCATCACCTGCAGCAGGATGTTGAAGAGGTCCGGATGGGCCTTCTCGATCTCATCCAGCAGCAGCACGCAATGGGGATGCTGATCGATGCCGTCGGTCAGCAAGCCACCCTGATCAAAGCCAACGTAGCCTGGAGGCGCGCCGATGAGACGGCTGACCGTGTGGCGCTCCATGTATTCGGACATGTCGAAACGCAGCAGCTCCACGCCAAGCGAGGCCGCAAGCTGGCGGGCGACTTCCGTCTTGCCGACGCCCGTGGGGCCGGAGAACAGATAGCTGCCGATCGGCTTGTTGGGTTCGCGCAGGCCCGCCCGAGCCAGCTTGATAGCGCTGGAGAGCGTTTCAATGGCCTTGTCCTGACCATAGACCACACGCTTCAGATCCTCCGTCAGGCTCGACAGCACCGCTGCGTCGCTCTTCGAGACAGACTTGGGCGGGATGCGGGCCATGGTGGCAATCGTCGTCTCGATTTCCTTGACGCCGATGGTCTTGCGGCGGCGGCTTTCCGGCAGCAACATCTGCGAGGCGCCGGTTTCATCCAGCACGTCGATTGCCTTGTCCGGCAGCTTGCGGTCGTTGATGTACTTGGCCGACAGCTCCACCGCGGTCTTGATCGCCTCGTTGGTGTATTTGACCTTGTGGAAGTCCTCGAAATAGGGCTTCAGGCCCTTCAGGATCTCGATGGCATCAGGCACCGACGGCTCGTTCACGTCGATCTTCTGGAAGCGGCGAACGAGGGCCCGGTCCTTCTCGAAGAACTGGCGGTACTCCTTGTACGTGGTCGAGCCCATGCAGCGGATCGCGCCAGAGGCCAGCGCAGGCTTCAGCAGGTTGGACGCATCCATGGCGCCGCCGGAGGTGGCGCCTGCACCGATCACCGTATGGATCTCGTCGATGAAGAGCACCGCGCCGGGATATTCCTCAATCTCCTTCACCACCTGCTTCAGGCGCTCCTCGAAGTCGCCGCGATAGCGGGTACCGGCCAGCAGCGCGCCCATGTCGAGCGAGAAGATGGTGGCATCCTGCAGCACTTCGGGCACGTCCTTGTTGACGATGCGCCGCGCCAGCCCTTCGGCAATGGCGGTCTTGCCCACACCCGGGTCACCGACGAAGAGCGGATTGTTCTTCGAGCGGCGGCAGAGGATCTGGATCGTGCGGGTCACTTCGGCGTTACGGCCGATCAGCGGATCGACCTTTCCGGCCTTGGACTTTTCATTGAGATTGACGCAATAGGCCTCGAGCGCGTCGTTCTTCTTCTTCGGCTTGGATTCAGCTTCTTCCGGCATGGCAGCTTCATCCTCCACGCCCTGGACCGGACGCGGCTCAGACAGCCCCGGCCGCTTGGCAATTCCGTGAGAGATGTAATTGACCGCATCATAGCGCGTCATGTCCTGCTCCTGCAGGAAATAGGCGGCATGGCTCTCGCGCTCGGCGAAAATCGCAACAAGCACGTTGGCACCGGTCACCTCTTCCCGTCCCGAGGACTGGACATGAATGACGGCACGCTGAATGACCCGCTGGAAGCCGGCAGTCGGTTTGGCATCTTCCTCGCCACCAGTGACGAGGTTCTCCAGCTCGGTCTCGATATAATCGACAAGATTGCGGCGCAGAAGATCAAGGTCAACGCTGCAGGCACGCATCACGGCTGCCGCGTCCTGATCATCAACTAGTGCCAGCAGCAGATGCTCAAGCGTCGCGTATTCCTGCTGACGCTCGTTGGCAAAGGCGAGAGCCTGGTGCAGGGCTTTTTCGAGGCTTCGGGAGAATGACGGCACGTGTCTGGTTCCCTTACTTTTTCTCCATCACGCATTGCAGCGGATGTTGATGCTTGCGGGCGAAGTCCATGACCTGGGTCACCTTCGTCTCGGCCACCTCATAGGTGTATATTCCG
Source organism: Pannonibacter phragmitetus (assembly GCF_050510895.1). Taxonomy (GTDB): domain Bacteria; phylum Pseudomonadota; class Alphaproteobacteria; order Rhizobiales; family Stappiaceae; genus Pannonibacter; species Pannonibacter phragmitetus_B. The sequence goes on from NZ_JBNINT010000001.1 coordinate 2,203,830, forward strand.
CACTCCCCGACACCATGGTGGTGTACGTGGAGCATGATCCGTGTCGCTTCCTCCCTGTTCTTCTGGAAGAAGCGCTCGACCACATGAATGACGAACTCCATCGGGGTGTAGTCGTCATTCAGCAACAGCACCCTGTACAGATTGGGCCGTTTTGTGACCGTCTTCGTCTTTGTGACGACGACAGTCCCGGCATCTCCATCCTCATTCCGGCGCGATCCGCTTGCCATTCCCGTGCCCATCTTGTCTTTTCTGCCGCTCAACTCCTTGCGGAGGAGCGGGCTGCCCAACAGGCCGGTTCACGGCATTGTGAGCAGCTGTCATTCAATCCCAATGCAGCTCTCTGCAAACCCTGTTCCAAGGCCTGCCGGACCATGATGTCCATCAGCCTACACCGGCGTATGTTACCACAGTCTCACCGCCACAACGGGCAGGAAGCCCTATGCCCCATACTAAAAGGACTCACGCAAAAGCCCAATAACTGACCTTGATCCTGACGCTGTTACAACGCCCGCGCAATGGCCTGTTTTGCAGATGGCGTCCGGCGCTGCCCTGTCAAGCCCTGCGGCCTGTTTCAGTCTTAACCAATGTAGGGACGGCATCGCATTATGGAAGAGGCAGCCTGCGCCAGGCTGAAGCGTGGCATGCGCGGAAACCACTGCACAAACCGGCATGCGACCGGCGGAACATGCAGGGCACCTGCGCAAGGGACGGGCAAAAGGTGGCTGCGGCCACCACCCATCATGGTATTTTTTGCAATGCAAAAGGCCCAACTGCGGGGCAGTCAGGCCTTTTCATTTTCAGAAGCACGACACCTCAAGGCGCCGGAAAGATCACTTTCCGAACTTCGAGAGCATGCCTTCGTAAGGCTTGTACAGATCCTTGGCCATGTCGGTGTACATTTCACCGATCTTGGTCATTTCGCTGACAACGCCTTCGTAGCTCGTCTTGAAAAACTCGCTCTGAGCTTCAAAAGCCTTGTCGAGGGACTTGGCGGACACGATCTTTTCCATCGCGGCAGAGCTGTCCTCGAAGGACTTCTTCTGGAAGTCAGCGATCTCGGCAGCAATCGCCTGCAGGGACTTGGTCACATTGCCAGCAGTCTGCATGGCCTGGTCCATGTTTTCCTTGCCCAGCTTCTGGATGTCTTCAAAGTTGTTCATCATGTCCTGCCCTCGCTCGTGGATCCGCAATGGGAAATCTTGATCGGCGCGTCTCGCGTCGGGTTGCCTAATAATGACGCAATGCACAACGATGTCAACGTTCTTTTTGCACCGCAATATAATGACCACTACGTACGCATACCGTTAGGGTTCACGAGCGATTAAAATTGACACGGCTTTACTCATTTGTAACCGCGTTTCGGGCAAGGTGGCTTCACGGGGAGCGTTGGGACGATTGCTCGCGTCATGCGCAGATGTTGCGTGACGGAGACCGATCCCTTCCGGCTTGGTTAAACCCAGAACGGGAAGTTGAGAGTTCGGTTAGTATGCCTGATTTGCACGCAGCATCCTCTTTCATGAGATTTGCACGACGCGCCATTGGTGCAGTTGCCATTGCACTGAGCCTTTCGGTCAGTCCGGCCGCCGCCCAGCAGAGTTCAAAATATGCTGGGATCGTGGTCGACGTAAAAACCGGAAAGACGCTCTACTCCGCCTCTGCGGACGAGCTGCGCTTTCCTGCGTCGCTGACGAAGATCATGACGCTTTATATTGTGTTCGAGGAACTTGAGGCCGGCCGTCTGCGGATGGACACCCCCTCAAGGTTTCATCTTATGCGGCAGCACGTCCGCCCTCAAAGCTTGGTCTGCGGCCCGGCTCCACGATTGAGGTCAAGGATGCCATCCTGGCGCTGGTGACCAAGTCGGCCAATGACGTCGCGGCCGTTATCGCTGAGAACATCGGCGGCTCCGAGGCGCGCTTTGCGGATCGCATGACCCGGACTGCCCGCCAGATTGGCATGAGCAAGACCACCTTCAAGAATCCGCATGGCCTGCCGAATGCCGGTCAGCGCACAACGGCACGTGACATGGCGACGCTCGGCCGCGCCATTCAGGACCGTTTCCCTAAGCATTTCGAACTCTTCAAGACCCGTTCGTTCACCTACAAGGGCCGTACGCACGGCAATCACAACCGTCTTCTGGGCGCCGTTCCCGGCGTGAACGGCATCAAGACCGGCTATATCAACGCCTCCGGCTTCAATCTGGTCACGTCTGTCGAACGCGATGGCCGTCAGATCGTCGCTGTCGTCATGGGCGGGACCACCGGCCGTTCGCGCGATGCGCAGATGGTGAAGCTGATCAACGAATATATGCCCAAGGCAAGCCGTGGCCCGCGCAGCGCGCCGCTGCTGGTTCACAATACATCTTCGGCAGTCGTTGCCGACGCCAAGCCGACCGCACCGATCCGGGTCAAGGCTCCGCTGCGCGCACCGGTGCCCAACAGCAAGCCCGAGACCGAACCGGCTGAGCTTCCGTTCGCAGTAGCTTCTGCAGCAGACGTTCCCGCGCCGGTTCCGGCGCCCGCGCCGCAGGCTCCGGTTCAGGCCGCTCAGGTTCAGGCTCCGGTCCCGGTTCCCTCTCCTGCGCCGGCGATGGCCACTGCCCGCGCCGTTGTTCAGGCACAGCAGGAAGTTCAGGTTGCTTCAGCTGACGGAAATGTCGCGCTGCCCTCTCCTGCTCCGGCCATCGTGGTCGAAACGTCCACGATCCGTCCTGGCGCAAACCTGCGCCCGGCGCCGCGCGTAGCTGCTGCCTTTGCCGTGATTGAATCCGCTCCGGTGGAGACAGTTCCGGCACCGGAAACCGTCTCGCACAAGCCTGCGCCCGCCGCTGCCAGCGAAAGCACCACGGTAACGGTTGCCACCAACAACACCGCGGATGCAGCTCCCGGCTGGCAGGTTCAGATCGGCGCTGCCGTATCGGAAACAGCGGCCATCGGCCTGCTGAAGAAGGCCAAGGCAGCAACGGGTTCGGCCCTGCGCAACCGTGATCCTTACACCGAGGAAGTGACAGCCAAAGGCCAGACCATGTACCGCGCACGCTTTGTCGGCTTCAACGACAAGAACCAGGCACAGGCTGCCTGCCAGTCGCTCAAGCGTGCGAAGTTCAATTGCTACACCATCTATCAGTAACTGCGTGGGGTGGGATCAATGTCCTCTGAGAAGCTTGTCTTTAGCCTCGTTGAGTTTCGCAGCCAGGAAGCTCGTCCCGCCGTGGTCGGGATGGAGCCGCTTCATAAGCCGGCGGTGCGCAGCTCGGATTTCCGCTTCGCCGGCGCCGGGCGCAAGCCCCAGGATCTGGTAGGCCTCCTCATCTGTCATGGCGCCCGTGCCCGCCGTGCCGCGATGCCGGTTTGCGGCGTCCGCCTCGAAGTGTACACGCCAGCCGGGCACCCGGCCGTCGAGGTAAGCTTCAAATAATCTTCGGCTGGCGGGATCTGCCGCCAGCTCTGCCCACAGGTCCCTGAGCTCGCCAGACTGAAGCGAGTTCAGGGGGCGGCCCGCGAAACGCCCGGCCTTCACCGCTCCCCGCACCTCCCCGCTCTGCCCGTCCCGCTCCATGAAAAGCCATGGCGTTTCTTGCCGCCCTATGCGCAGGCGCCCCTTCTGCCAGGGCAAGGCCCAGCCGAGCAGAGGCGCGCCCAGGCTGGCGGCAAGGGCAGCCAGACCAATCCTCCCCGTCACCGCAAGAACAACTGCAATAGCAAGCAGGGCTATGCCGCCCAGAGCGCGGGTTCTGCGCGCCAGAAGCTTCGGCGAGGCTGATGTGAAGGATTTTCCGGCCAGCAGGAAAACAGCAAGAAGCAAAAGGCCAAGCAGCAGATACGGCATAAAGGGATCCCGGGTGCATCACTGCCGGACTATCCGGCCCTGCCCCATCCTGCAAGACCCGCAGCAGCCTGCGCAAGTGCAGGGCCGATAGACCCGCCCGCCGCAATGACCTAGAGAAGGCCGAGTTCGGCCAGTTCCCGGCGCATTTCCTCGGGCATGTCTCCACCCGTGCGGGTGCCCTTGATGTCGGCGGGAGCCTCGTTGTCCTTGAGATAACGCCAGCCCTGGAACGGGCGGCGGGGCTGCATCTGTGTCAGAATCAGCCGCGGCTCCAGCACCAGATCGCACCGTTTGACGCCAGCATCGTCCGTGAAGGAGCGGATGCCGGTCAGAATCTGACGCACCTGGATGAAGCCCTTGATCACCCAGTAGAGAGAACCGCCGTCCAGCAGCTCATCCTTCCGGGTCGGAATCATCCGCGTCGTATGGGTCTGCTCAGCAGGCAGCCCTGCTGCACGCAGCTGATCCATGCGGAAATCGATCCACGCCTGAAGGTCCTCGACGCTGTCCGCGCCGACACAGAGCTTTACCAGATGAAGTGCCATGCCTCGTGCCTATCAGAGCCCCCCGTCCCCGGTAAAGAGGCAAAGAAACCAGCACCCGGCAGCAGGGCCGCAAGAGGCTGTCAAAAAGGAGCTTTTGCACAGGCAGGATGAACAGGCTTGCCTTACCCCGGCGAAGCAGCTTCACTGGTCCACATGGATGTGTTCCTTACCGGTGCCACCGGCCTCATCGGCAGCGCGATCCTGCGGCGTCTCCGCCAGGACGGGAGACGTGTTGCGGCGCTTGCGCGTTCCAGCGCCAGCGCTGAAGAAATCGACAGCCTCGGCGCGATTCCCGTGCCGGGCGACCTGGAAGAACCGGAAACGTGGATTCACAGCGCCTTGTCCTGCAAGGGCATCATTCACGCGGCTGGTGGCCCTGCGCCTGCGGAACGGCACTTTGCTGCGGTCATGCGGCAGACATGCCTGCAGGCCGAGGCACCGCCGCGGCTGGTCTATACCGGTGGGATCTGGCTCTTTCCGCCATCAGGTGACGTGGTGCTGAGCGAAAGCACCGCCTTTGAACCTCTGCCCGCTTTCAGCCATTTGGCCGAGATCATCCGGTCCTTGCAGAATGTGCAGCGCATGGGTGTTGCCGTCATTCATCCAGCGCTCGTCTGCGGCCCCGATGCGGGGCCTTTGGCGGAGATGGCAGCGGCAGCCTGCAGCGGAGAACCATTCCGCACGAAAGCAACGGAAGACACGCTCTGGCCGCTTGTGGATGCGGATGATCTGGCGGAGCTCTATCTGCTGGCACTCGATTCAACCCAGTTCCGCCTCAGCCTGTTCGGCGCGGGCATCGGCTCGGCCCGGGTTGGCGAGATTGCCTCACTGGTAGGTGAAGCTTGCGGAGCACCGGTGACGCTTGAGCCGCTGAACGGGACTGCGGATGACCCGCGGCTCGACTGGCAGGCAGGCTATGGCCGTTCCCAGACCGTTTCACCTGCAAGGGCTGTCAAGATGCTGGGCTGGGCCCCAAAGCGCACCAGCCTTGAGAGCCTTGTCGGCATTGCCGCCGGTCCTCTGCCCTCCCCGCTGGCGAAACGGGAGACGCCCGGCCAGACGACGGCATGACGACAGAGCACATTGAAGAACCCTGGTGCACATGAAAAAAGGCGCGGTGTTGAGCCGCGCCTTTTTCCTGGACATCTGGGGCTGTTATCCCGCGATAGCGACCGCCGTCTTGGCAGTTTCTGCATCAGCGAACAGCATGACCAAAGCCAGCATGCCCCCGAGAACGATCACCGTCCACGCGGTGACGCCCCAGCAGGACTTCTGTACGTTTTCGTCCATGAAAACCCTTGTATGTGGGAACACCATAAGGCACTTGCCTCAAATATGGCGTCTTTGCGGCATGATATTTAATGAAGGCCTAACGCCTTCGCAAGCGCAAAATCGTGATAGCTGCTGCGACGGCTATGCGTTCCTGGAAAATTGCATGGTGCGCCATGGACTTGCGCCGCACGCTCATGCATCTGATAGTTCTGGATAATTCAGATCGCTGCCTGATTCTGGTAAGGTTTCGGCAAGTTTCTGGAAACTTTTGGGAAAATTTCATGGCAGCGCTGTCCACACTGGATCTTATCGCCCTTGGCATTTTTCTGGCCACCTGGCTCAGCTTCAACATCCTTGTGGAACTGTCCCCCTTGCGGGAACGCACCTTGTCCAAAATGATGGAGCAGTACCGCTTTGCGTGGATGCGCACGATGGCGCAGCGGCCCGTGCGGATCATGGACACGGCAATCCTTACCGGTCTGCAACAAGGTACCAGTTTCTTCGCCTCGACCGCCCTTCTGGCCATCGGCGGCTCCTTCACCCTGCTCGACGGCACGGAGCGCATCGTCCAGATTGCTGGTGACCTCTCTGTTCCCGTTGAAAGCAACCGGGTGGTCTGGGAGATCAAGGTGATCGGCCTGATGCTGATCTTTGCCTATGCCTTCTTCAAGTTTGGCTGGGCCTACCGGCTTTTCAACTACTCGAGCATCGTCATGGGATCTGTGCCTGATGCGGCGACAGGCGACAAGGACGTGATCGAGACCATCGCCTACAAGGCCGCAAGGCTGAATGCTCTGGCGGGACGGCACTTCAACCGGGGCCAGCGGGCCCTGTTCTTCTCGATTGGCTTTCTGGGGTGGCTGGCAGGCCCGTGGGGCCTGATCATTACCACCTTGTCGGTTGTCGCTGTGCTGCTGCGCCGTCAGTTCGCGTCGAATGCCCGCACGGCTGTCATGGCATCACTGCAGGGGCTGGCGCAGGGCGCCCCGCCCAGCGGCGGCGCAAAAACCGAAACAGGCTCATCGAACCCCTTCACATAATAGGTTCCGACTTTGCCGCCCTGGCAACCCAGCATCCCGGCAACTGCCTCTGAGGCAAGGATCTCGCGATCCAGGGCCTTTGCAAGGCCAGCAATGCGCGAGGCGAGATTGACGGCAGGACCTACGACCGTGAAATCCAGCCGCGTCTCGCTGCCCACATTGCCGAAGAACACATCACCGGCATGCAGCGCGATGCCCACCTTGATTTCCGGACTTTCCGCACAGCAGTTGAGGTTCACTTCGGCAATGCGCATAACAGCTTCCTGTGCCGCGAACACAGCACGCAGCGAAGCCTGCCGCGCCTCATCCGCTGACTCATAGGGGAAGATTGCCATCACCTCGTCGCCGATGAACTTCAGCACCTCCCCCTGCGCCTCAACAGCCGAAGCCATCGCGCCAAAATAGGTGTTGAGCAGCTCGATCAGCTTTTCACCCGGCAGCCGGTTGGAAAGGGTTGTGAAGCCGCGCAGATCTGCAAAGCTGATCACGGCTGAGATCAATTCGCCGCCACCGCGCTTGATACTTCCCTGCAGCACCCGTGAACCGGCGCGCGGCCCGACATAGGTATCGAGCAGCGTTGCCGCCAGTGCGCCGCAAGGTGTTCAGTTCACAGATCAGCCCCAGTGGCCGGGCGATGGATTCAAACACGGCAAGATGGGCAGGCGTAAAGCCAGCTTCCGAACGGGTTGCCAGCGTCAGCGCTTTTGTGGTGCCATCGGAGAAGGGCATCGGCATGGCGATGTAGTCCTTGAAGCCCCCATCCCTCAGCTCGGGCAGAATTCCATACTCGCCCTCTTCCGCTTCTGGCGTCACATGAATACGGACGGGGCGGCCCTCCATGTAGACAACCTTGAGCGGGCTGCGGTCATAGGACGCCTGCAGATCGGGCGCTTCCACGTAGCGGCGCAGTTCCGTGTGCCCGTCACTGGTCCACAGGGCGCTTTCCGCACGCACATTTGGATGAAGCACTGCAATGCCGGTGCTGATCCTGTCGACCGGAATGCGCGCATCGCGCAGGCGCTCTCCAAGGTGGCGGACCAGCTCCTGGCTGTCCTGCACCTCGACCGCTTCGCCATAAAGCCACTGAATGATGTCGGCCGCAGCAAGCGGCGCCTCGAAAGACATCGGAGTCTCCGTATCCGGCTATCAAGTCTTCAAGATAGGGGCCGGAGGCTCCTTGGGAAGATGGCTTGCGCTTCACCAGTGCGTTCACACAGGGGCTACTGATCGTCAGGCGACGGGAACAGCGACGAACTGCGCCCGCTCATCCAGTAAACGGCGAGGCCAACCCATTCCTTGACTGCAATATCCACCCGCAGAAATCCCTCGGAAGAGGAACCGAACGGGCGCCACATATCCTGCGGACCTCGGGTGCGCCAGTCCACAGGGTAGGCGATAACACCTTCCCAGCCCGCCTGCCGGAACACACCCATGGCACGCGGCATGTGATAGGCAGACGTCACCAGAAGGAATTTTTCACCCGGCTGCGGGGACAGCAGGGCACGTGTCTCCACCGCGTTCTGCCAGGTGTTGCGCGAGCGGTCTTCCATCACGATCCGCTCCGGATCGATGCCGAAGCCTTCAAACACGCGCTCCGCCGCGACCGCCTCAGTGGTGGCACTGGCAAAGAGCAGCCCCTCCCCGCCTGAATGCACGACCTTCGCCTGCGGATAGCGCCGCGCCAGCTCCGGCACCACCGTGAGGCGCTCGGCTGCCATGGTGATCCCCGGATAGGGCCGCGAGCTTGCAATCGTCGTGTCAAGCGCACCGCCCAAAACGATGATGGCACTTACCTCGTCAGGAAGTGTAACAGGGGCGGGAAACCTGTCTTCAAGCGGAATGGTGATCATGTTGCCGAAGGGCGAGAGACCAACCAGGGCATAGAGGAAAACGCCGGCCCCGGTGAGAAAAAGCCCGGTCTTGCGCAGACGGGAGGCAAGCAGACAGAAAAAACCGGCGCCGAGTACGAGCAGGATGAAATTCGACGGACGCATGAAGAAGAAGGCAATCTTGGAAAGATAGAAAAATACGTTCTCAGCCAGTTCCATGTCCGCGTCCGCCTCGCTCCTGTTGACCGCCCCGCGCCGCTTGTAGCGCATCGCACCGGCCGCTGCATGGCAAAAACCTAAGGCAAAGGGGTGATCCCCTGCCCGGTGCACTTCAGCCTGTCATTTCTGACAATTTTGAAGGATTGCTGCAAGCCGTGACCCAGATCACACGCCTGTAAAGCCACCTGACGCACCTTCAAACCCGGCTGGACACTGGGCATTTCAGCAAGGGGCAGAGATATGACACTTTACATTGAACTGGGCGGACGTTCCGTCATCGAACGTGCAGTGCGGCAGGTCCTACGTGTGCGTCTGCAAAACACCTCACGGCCATCAGACGTCCTGTTGCCACATGAGGCCGAGTTGCTTCGCGAGGATCTGACGGAGTTCCTGATCTTCCTGTTTGGCGGGGCGCCGTTTTATGAAGGGCCAGCCATTCACCATGCCTTCTCGCATATCTGCAACTCGCATTCGGCCTTTGACGAAGTGCGGGACATGTTCATAGAGGAGCTGACGCTGCGCCCGCAAACGGCCGGATTACGGCCGCAGATCTATGCTGCGCTGGAGCAGATCCGTCATCATGCGGTTCGCCAGCCGCATCCCGCGCAGATGCAGGAACGGCCTCAGTTACAGGCGCGATCTTTCTGATCAACCTTCCAAATGCAAAAAGCCGCCGGCAGAACCGGCGGCTTTCGCTTATCGGTGGAGGCCCACCTGATTACTTCACTTCCTCAGCGCTGCTGACGACTTTGCCGACGAGGCCATAGGCGATGCCCTCTTCCGGGCTCATCCAGTAGTCACGGTCGGTGTCCTTCTCGATGCGCTCGATCGGCTGGCCGGTGGCATCGGCAAAGATCTGGTTCAGGCGGTCGCGCATCTTGATGATTTCGCGGGCCTGGATTTCGATATCGGTCGCCATACCGCCTGCACCACCGGACGGTTGATGCAGCAAGAAGCGGGTGTTCTTCGTGCAGTAGCGGCGCTCTTTCGGCACCGATACGTAGATCAGCGCGCCAGCGCTCGCCACCCAGCCCATGCCGAGGATACGCACTTCCGGACGGATGAAGCGGATGGTGTCATGGATCATATCGCCGGACTCGACGTGGCCGCCCGGAGAAGACACGATCACGGTGATCGGATCACCAGAAACCTGAGCCAGAGCCAGCAGGCGGGCGCAGACGTCACGGGCCAGTTCCTGAGTGATCGGGCCAGTGATGAGGACGGTGCGCGCATCGAACAGATGCTTGTCGACCTGAACCGACTGCGGCGTCTTGGTCTTCTCGTCCTCGTCATCGTCGAGGCGGGCCGGCACCGGATTCATATAATTGCTCATGCGCAGGATAGCTCCATTGTCACGGTGCGCCGGCAGGGCCGGCACGGGTTCACATAGGCCCATACTTAAGCGAAGCGTTGCCGCCCCGCAATGAAGACACGCATTTAGACACACAAGGGTTATCAACTGGGCAACAACAGCTGACAGTTTCAGGAAAGAGCCGCCAGCAGACCGTTCCCCACATTGGGAGCAGCAGCAGGGGCTGACTGGTCACCCCCAGGTTCGGCGCTGCATCAGGGCTCTGCGGCGCATCCACTTCGACGCAATCGCGCCCCCTTCGCTTGGCCGCATAGAGAGCCCAATCCGCCCGCAGGAACAATTCATCAAAGCCTGTATTCGTCTGCATGGCGCAAACACCAGCAGAGACGGTCACCCTGAGATCCTGTGCCCCGCCCAGCATGGCCATGACGCGTGTCTGAAGCCGCAATCCCTCGGCCAGATCTGCCGCTTTTGTCACTGCATCCCCGGTCAGAAGACATGCGAATTCCTCGCCGCCGATGCGCCCCGTCAAGCCATGGGGGCCAAGCCTGTCGCGCATCAGCTGACTGAAGGCCTGCAGCACGGTATCCCCGGCAGCATGTCCGAAGCGGTCATTGATCGTTTTGAAATGATCAAGATCGAACAGGATCATACACACCGGCTTTCCGGCAAGCTGTGCCTCTTCAATGGCGCGCACTGAGCTCTGGCGAAAGGTGCCCTTGTTCATCAGGCCCGTCAGAGAATCTTCTTCCGCCTCACGCCGCAAGGTCGTGAGCCTGTTCTCCCGGAACAGCACACAACCGCTCAAAATGGCGACGGACGTCAGAACGATGGCTGCGATGAACTGAGAGACACTGCCATTTTCACTGATACTGGTGAAATAGTCAGCTGTTTCCGGAGAGCTGATAATCAACACCATCCGCCAGCCATGCATCAGGGTACCACCCAGAAACAAGGCCGTAAAAAGCAGTTGAACCGGCCGGGCCAACAGGTGCGCGCGGTAAAATTCTAATGCTGTTGCTGCGGAATAGAGAAGCATGATCGTGGACAGACTGATCAGACGCAGGCTGCTGCTCTCCAGAAAACCCGGGATAATGGTGAGGCAGTTCCAGATCGCAACAGGGACAAGAACAGCCAGCAGAGAGGTGCCTCGTCCCGAGAAGCGGCGCGTGGCGGCGTAGCCGATGCCTGCCGCCAGATAAAGGAAGGAGTGTCCGAAGTGAAGCACCCAAGGCTGCTGAACCACTTCCCGGATTGCCAGAAGTCCATATGCCGGGACACGGACAAGCAGGCTTACCGACCAGAGTAGAATACCGGATCGTTCCCGCTCCATAAGCCAGAGCCGGAACAGCTGAATGCCCCCAACCAGAAACAGGCTGGCCAACACCGCCAGCATTGAAGGGGTATCAATAGTCAATCCGGGCACCTTGCTGCGCTTTGCGCAAGTACGTTAGGCCCTCAGGATTTATCGCAAAGTTAAATATTCTCAGGCGCTTCGGCTTTATTCATCTCACCAGAAACCAGAAAATGCAGTGCGCCGCCTCACAGCAACCTGAGGCGGCATCACTCCATCTGTTGAGCAGCAGGCTCAGGCCGTCTTGTTGAAAATCTCGCGGCCAATCAGCATGCGGCGGATTTCGCTGGTTCCTGCCCCGATCTCGTAGAGCTTGGCGTCGCGCAGCAACCGGCCTGTGGGATAATCATTGATATAGCCATTGCCACCCAGAAGCTGAATTGCATCCAAAGCCACCTTGGTTGCGTTTTCGGCGGCATAGAGAATCGCTCCGGCTGCGTCTTCCCGCGTGGTCTCGCCCCGGTCACAGGCCTGTGCCACGGCATAGACATAGGCCTTGGTGGCATTCATGGTCACATACATGTCCGCCACCTTGCCCTGCACGAGCTGGAATGTGCCGATGGGTGCGCCGAACTGCTGGCGCTCGTGGACGTAAGGGATGGCCACATCCATCGCCGCCTGCATCAGGCCGATGCAGCCTGCGGCCAGGACAGCGCGCTCATAATCGAGGCCAGACATGAGCACGTTGACGCCCTTGCCCACTTCGGCCAGCACATTTTCCTCCGGCACTTCACAATTCTCGAAAACGAGTTCCCCGGTCTCCGAGCCGCGCATGCCCAGCTTGTCCAGCTTCTGCGCCACCGAGAAGCCCTTGAAGCCCTTCTCGATGAGGAACGCCGTGATGCCGCGCGAACCAGCGGCCGGATCTGTCTTCGCATAGACGATCAGCGTGTCCGCGCAGGGGCCGTTGGTGATCCACATCTTGGTGCCGTTCAGCACATAGCGGTCACCCTTCTTGTCCGCACGCAGTTTCATCGACACCACATCCGAACCAGCACCCGGCTCGGACATAGCCAGCGCACCCACATGCTCACCACTGATCAGCTTGCCGAGGTAGCGTTTCTTCTGGTCTTCGTTGCCCCAGCGGCGAAGCTGGTTCACGCAGAGATTGGAATGGGCGCCGTAGGAAAGGCCGATGGAGCCGGAGGCACGGCTCACCTCTTCCATGGCGATGCAGTGCTCCAGATAGCCGAGCCCTGCCCCGCCCCACTCCTCTTCCACCGTGATGCCATGCAGGCCGAGATCCCCCATCTCGGGCCATAGTTCACGCGGGAACCAGTCGTCCCGGTCAATCCGGGCCGCGAGCGGCGCGATGCGGTCCTGCGCATAGGAGCGCACGCTGTCGCGCAGCATGTCGGCGGTTTCGCCGAGGTTGAAATTGAATGACGGAAAGTCGTTGCGGATCATGGGCTTTTCCTCCAGTCGCCCGGCCCTCCCGGCCGTTCAGCGGGTGTATTTGATGAAAGGTGTGGCCTTGCCAATGCGGTCATAGAGCTGGCGCGCAGTTGCGTTGAATTCCTGCGTCAGCCAATAGACGTAGGGCGCCCCATACGCGTCGGCTGCGGCATACACCGCCTCGATCAGCGCCCGGCCCACGCCCTGACCGCGCACGGACGGGTCGGCATAAAGATCCTGCAGATAGCAGTAGGGTCCGTCGGTCCAGCAGGAGCGGTGGTAGATGTAGTGCACGATACCAACGAGCCGTCCGGTTGCATCCACGGCGCAAAGGCCATGCGGGTCCTCGTCCGGTGTCATCAGCCGCGACCAGGTGAGGTCATATTGCTGCTGCGGCTTTTCGGTTTCGTAGAAGGCGAGATAAGCCTTCCAGAGCTCCGCCCATTCGGCACGGTCCTCAGGTTGAAGCGGGCGGATAGTGATTGCAGATTGCGTCATTGTTCCTCACTTGCCTGGCTGATGCCTAGTCCTCGACGCCCTCAAGGCAGATCATTGAGAACAACCCGGTTGCCACGTGAATTTCCCCATCTCCGGTCACGCCATAGACATCGGAGCGGCAGATGGTCAGCGTGCGGCCTGGCTTGATGACGCGCCCCCGCGCCACAAGCTTTTCACCCTTGCCGGGGTTGAGCAGGTTGATCTTGAATTCGGTGCTCAGCACGCCTGTGCCAGCCGGATAAAGCGACAGGGCGGCATAGCCGGCGGCGCTGTCTGCAATAGAGGTGGTGGACCCTGCGTGAAAAAAGCCGTGCTGCTGTGTCAGTTCCGCCCGGTGCGGCATCTCGATATCCACCTCGCCGGGGGCAAGATGGCTGAGACTTGCGCCCAGATGGCCCATGAAAGGCTGGCGGGCAAAACTCCTGCGGACCCTCTCCTCCCAAAGTGGATCGCGCGGCTCGAATGCTGTCATGGTTTCCTCCTCCCCGTTGACGATCCTCAGTCCGTCTTCTGCGGAATGCCCAATTCATCCAACCGCGCCAGACAACCGCGCTCAACCTCGGCAAGTTCGGCCAGCGTCAGTTCGATGTCATTGCGCTTTTCCTCAAGCTCGGCACGCCGTTCGGCAATCTTGCGCATGAGCAGCTGCAGCTGCCCGGCCTCCCCGGTGCCTTGCCATACATGCCGATGATTTCGCTGATCTCGGTCAGCGAGAAGCCAAGTCGCTTGCCGCGCAGGATCAGCTTCAGCCGCGTCCGGTCCGCAGGCTTGTAGAGCCGCTGACGGCCGCGCCGCTGCGGCGTGATCAACCCTTGCGTCTCATAGAAGCGCAAGGTGCGGGTGGTGATCCCGAACTCCTGTGTCAGCTGGGTGATCGTATAGAGCCGCGGTTCCATGAAGCCTCCATCATGGACAGAGATTCATGGACGTTTACGTCAAAGTCAATAAGTTTGTTTAATATGTTTATTTTCAATATCTTATGAAAATTTAGAACGGCAACTGGAACCAAAGTGCAGCAATGCCGAGGAAAGCGAAGAAGCCGATCACATCCGTCACCATGGTGACAAACACACTCGACGCAATGGCAGGATCCGCTTTCAGCCGGTCCAGCGTTACGGGGATCAGCAGACCGCCGAGACTGGCACAGACCAGATTGACCATAATCGCCGAGGCAATGACAATGCCGAGACCCGGCATTTCAAACCAGACTGCCGCCGTCACCCCCACAAGCACAGCCAGTGCCGTGCCATTGATGAAGCTGACCATCACCTCGCGGCGCAGAACCCGCCAGATGTTGCGGGTATCCAGTTCCTGCGTCGCCAGCGCACGCACGGAAACCGTCATCGTCTGTGTTGCTGCATTGCCGCCCATGGAAGCAACGATGGGCATCAGCACGGCCAGCGCCACCATGGCCTGGATCGTATCTTCAAACAGGGAAATCACGCTTGCCGCCAGAAGCGCTGTGCCCAGATTGACAATCAGCCACACGATGCGCGAGCGGGCGATGGTGATCACCGTATCCGAAATCTCTTCATCGCCCACGCCGCCGAGGGCGCGCATGTCTTCTTCCGCTTCTTCCTGGATCACGTCCACGATGTCGTCGACCGTCAGCACGCCAACAAGCCGGTCGCTGTCATCAACAACAGCCGCAGAAACAAGGTTGTAGCGCTCGAAGAGACGCGCAACCTCTTCCTGATCGTCAGTCGCACGAACCCTCTTGAGCTCGTCCTGCATGATATCGGACACCTTGGCCGCCCGCTGCGTGCGCAGGATCTTGTCCAGCGCAACGGCACCGGCAAGCCGGAAACCCGGATCGACAACATAGATTTCGTAGAAGGTGTCGGGCAGATCCTTGTCTTCGCGCATGTAGTCGATGGTCTGCCCCACCGTCCAGAAGGGCGGCACGGCGATGAAGTCGGACTGCATTCGCCGGCCGGCGCTGTCTTCGGGGTAATCAAGGGCCCGTTCCAGCTGCACACGCTCGTTCAGCGGCAGCTCATCGAGGATCGCAGCCTGATCTTCCGCGTCGAGGTCTTCAAGAATGTAGACCGCATCGTCCGAGTCGAGCTCGCCAAGGCCCTCGGCGATATCGGCAGCCGGCAGTTCCTCCAGCAGGCGGACGCGCACCGCCTCGTCCATTTCCGTAAGCGCAGCATAGTCGAACAGGTCGCCCATGAGGCGCACGAAAACCGGGCGCTCGGCTTCGGGCAGAGCATCAATCAGCTCGCCGACATCCGCTTCGTGCAAATCACCTGCCAGCGCGCGCACGGCCTCGCTATCCTGCGCTGCAACAGCCTCCGCGACAGCCGTAATAAAGGCTTCGTTCAGCCAGCCATCTTCACCATGAACAGGGATCTCTGCCTCATGGAACGGCCCGGCGCTGTTCCCCTCAGGCAGTTTCGCAGGATTTGGCGTGGAGTCAGGGGTAAACTCAGGTCCTGCGTCGTTTTTGCCGGCGTCAGTCATGGCTCCCTCCTGTCATGCGCACACATCGGGCCGGAGGCAGCGGCCCGCGCCTCACACCTAACTGTCTTATGCTGCTTTGGCTATTGAAAACCGGACGGTTTCACGGCTCCGCCAGTAGTTTTCACATGGCGGTTGCGGCACTGCACCATGCCAGAAGACCGCGCCAGCCAGTCACTCCGGCGGACAGCCCTTTGCGGCCTCAACCTTGCGGAGTTCAGCCAGATAATTGCGCACCTCAGAGACGAGGATTCCCTCATTGGGGGACAGGCATCTCCTGTTGCGAAAAAAGCCCTGAGCTCCCGGTCACCTCTCGGACAGATACCGCCTTCTGCGCGGATTTTCTCCCGCAGATACCAGAGCTGATCACAGCCGAGCCCGTAAAGCTCCTCCGGCGATTTCTGCATGTTGGCCCGCTGCTCGGCCGAAACAAAGCCGCAGAGCGTGCCGGCGAGCATCAGCAACAAGACTGCTTTCCTGATGCCTGTCATACGCCCGCCCTTTTCTCCGCAACCGCCTGCACTTCCGCTGCAATGCTCTCGATGCGCTTGCGGTCAGCCTCAATCACGAGAGCTTCAGAGGAGAACTGGCTGGCGATTCTGGATACGAGTACAGCTTCCTGCGCAGCCCGTCCGCCTTCCATCTGCGCCAGCGCCAGAAAGGCCTTCTGCAGGCGAACTCCAACCGCCATATTCGACGCGCCATCCCGGGCGATGCCCCAGAACAGATCCTCGAACATGTCACCGAGCTTCAGGGCAGGAACATGCACGCGCGGAAATGGGACCTGATCGTCAGGCTCACCCTCTTCCCGCAGCCATTGCCCCAATAGCCGCAGGCCTGTGCCAATCACGTCAATTGCTGTGCCTGGATCATTCACCGCCGGGGACAGCGCCCGGCAGGCAATCTCGCTCAGCACCACGAGCCCGAAGCGCGGGTCCTGATCGTAAGAGCGTTCATCGCCAATGGTGACGGCGGCAACAAGCGCAGCGCAGGTCTCCTCGTCAGCCCCCTGTCACATACATCAAGGGCTGAACGCTGTCGTTAAAATGGCCGGGCAAGGCGCAAAGATGAACTTCCAGCTTCCCCGCGTCGGCGATCCGCGACAGGCCGGCCATGTCGATATACTGAATGTAACCGATGACGGGTGAGAGCAGCGGTTTCCCCGATGACAGGGCAGCTCCCGCAGAAACCTTGCATCCCCCCAGACAAGGCGCCAGACAACGGCTGCGCATGGCGCCAGCTGTTGCGCGCTCGACAAGATCGATCGTCTCGCCCACACGGCCCAGCCGCGACAGGTAATTGATCCAGCCGATCAGCACCACAACAATGAGAACCACGACCCCGAGCGTTGCCAGAAACAGCACGAGACGGCCGCCGTCTCCATAGAGTCCGCTGGAAAGCCCGATGATTCCCGCAAGACTGAACAGGAACGCTCCGATGAAGACCGACAGCGCGTTCTGAGACGTGTTGTCCCTCAACATCAGCTTGTTGGCGCGTGGCGTGGTGGAGCTGGCCGCAGCCGAATAGGCAGAAACCATGATGGAAAGAGAGAAGGTCGTCACGGCGAGCATGCTGCTGGCAAGAATGTCCAGAATGCCCGAAACGGCCCGAGCTTCCACGTGTACGAGATCGCGGCAGACTGCCTGCCTTGTCCACCAGCGCGCCGCCCAGTGCCACGCCTACGGAGGCCAGACAGAAGAACCAGACGCGCACCCACAGCCGCTGGCCATATTGCTGCAATATCCAGCGCCATTTGCTCATGAAGCCGCCTTTCCGCAGGTTGATGCCGCGCCTTGATGCGGCTTCGGAACTGCGACCTTAAGGCAAGGAAGCGGGAACACCAACCGGCGCCAGAAAAGCATAAAGCCGCCGAGGTTTCCCACCGGCGGCTGTTAGCCTTTTTGAAGAAATGGTGCGGTCGAGAAGACTCGAACTTCCACGGGTTGCCCCACAGCGACCTCAACGCTGCGCGTCTACCAATTCCGCCACGACCGCGATTTCTTCATTTCCCCGCCGCAATCAGCGTCGAGGCGCCCCATGTAGCAAATCGGATTCTGGGGCGCAAGGGGCTTCTCTGCTTTATTTTGAAACTGTGCGAAATTGCCGTGAGCCTGTGGGTAACTTTTTATCCAACCATCGGAAACTCAAGGGATTTCGCGAGCAAGCCTGTGGCATGGCAAACCGAAACGGCCCCAGTCTATGGCCGGTCTTCCGCCAATCTCACAACGGCCCGTCAGTTCGCATGGGCCGCACCTCAGGCGCACGCATCAGGACCTCGGTAATGGAAATGCCGATCCGCTCGCCCAGAAGCACCACCTGCCCCTTGGCCACAAGCGTGTTGTTTGCATAGATCTTCACGTCATCCTCTTCGGCGACATCCAGATCGATCACGGCGCCACGCCCCATGCGGAGCAACTGGTGCACCGGCATGCGCGTGGTGCCCAGCACCACGGAAATATCGACGGTAATGTCATCAAATGTGGGCATTTTGCTTTTCCGTCCGGCCTTCCGCCTGTACAAGTCTGCAATCCTGACGCCGTGGACCTGTTCAGGGCCTCTGGCATCTCGCCGTTACAGCAGTTTAGCCTGACCACCGGGCGCAAAGCCACCGCCAATGCAGCCTGACCCAATGCAGATCACCGGCCGTTCCGAACTCGTCCCCGATTTTCGCCCCTTGCCCGGAAGTCCGGCGGTGGAATGGCGGATATCTGACGAGCCCGTTCCTTATGATGAGGCCATGGCCTTCATGGAGCAGCGCGTCGAAGCGATTGCCGCGGGCCTCGCAGATGAATGCGTCTGGCTGCTGGAGCACCCTCCCCTTTATACGGCCGGCACAAGCGCGAGGCGCGAGGACCTGCTGATGCCGGACAGGTTCCCCGTATATGACGCCGGGCGCGGCGGGCAATACACATACCATGGTCCAGGTCAGCGCATCGCCTATGTGATGCTGGACCTGAAGCGCCGGCGGCAGGACATCCGCGCCTTCGTGGCGGCGTTGGAAGCCTGGGTGATCGGATCGCTCTGGCAGCACCATGTGCGCGGCGAACGGCGGGAGGACCGGGTGGGTGTGTGGGTGCGCCGTCCCGACAAGGGCCCGGAAGTGGAAGACAAGATCGCGGCCATCGGCATCCGCGTGCGCAAGTGGGTCACCTTCCACGGCATCAGCCTGAACGTAGATCCGGATCTGGAGCACTTCTCCGGCATCGTCCCTTGCGGCGTGGCGCAACACGGCGTGACCAGCCTTGTGGATCTGGGCCTGCCGGTAACACTTCCTGAGGTTGATATCGTCCTTCGGCAAGAATTTGAAAAGTTGTTTGGCGAGGCACGTGCCTCCACGAGTTCTGCCGGAGAGTGAAACCGGCAGAACCGCAGCGGACAGGCATTTCACGCAAGCCTGCCGCAAGGTTCATCAGCATATATAGCAAGGGCCTGCAGGATCCGGTCACGGCACCCTTTGGTGCGGGCTTGAACATACGCTGCCTGCGACCTCTTTACGGAGATCTTTGCCGCTCATGGACCTGGTGTCACCAAGCCCCACGCGTACCGAATACATCCATGATGACCGGACCCAGACACGCGTCGCCATGGTCATCATCGGATTTGGAGCGGCCGCCTGTGTCGTGGGAAGCCTGGCGGCAAACAGCATCTGGCCGGCAGCTCTCGCCAGTCTGATATCCGGATCCATCATTTTGCGGCTTCACCTCCAGACTGCCCGCACACGTGTGATTTTCGATACGCACGGTAACAAGCTCCTGCTGGAGCACCGCACGCCCTCGGGCCGGCTGCTCGGCAGTGGCCGGTATGAGCTGTCCAGCCTTGAAAATGTTGTTGTCGAAAGGGCCGGCCCCTTACACAATTTCATGTCCCGCAAGGTATGGCAGCGTCCGGTCATGATCATTGCGGGCCAGCGGGTCCCCTGACCTACCGCAGCTTCGAAACCGGCAGCGGCACGGAAGAGATCATTACGCAATTGCGTGACCGCTTCGGCCTGCCCCGCTCCTCCCGTTCCCTCGTGGATCAGGAATACACGGACCCTATCGAGGTCAAGCAGCCCCGCACCAGCCGAGAAGCAAACGCGGACGACGACGAAGACAACCTTACCGCCATCGCCAAACGCGCCCGCGCCATCCGCGAGCAAAGCCTTGGGGACTCGTAGGGTCCGGCTGTCCACCATCTTTCTTCTTATCTGAGCCCCAGACCGGCAGGTTTTCCTGCAGGAGCGAGGGCGTTTGCCGTTTACGGCGGACTTCGTAACAAGCTCCAGCCGCCCCAGCGGGCAGCGCGCCGCCTGCCGCGCTTACGCGCGCCCTTGCCCCGGCACATCATGCGTTAAGACGCTGTATTCAGCACCGCGCACAAACTTAGCCAGGTTAGGGAATCTCCTGATTCCGTTGAGTTTGCTGGCGACCTCCGCCCTTCCAAACCATTTAATACTACTATTAATTCACCAAACACATCGGAGTGACAGATAAAAGACACTAGCGTTTAGGCAGTTTTAAGCATCATCAATCAAATAGTGCCGAGGAGGAAAGTACCGGAATCACAGCTCCATCAGCTAGAGAGACCTTTCGACGATGACGCAGATTAACCCGTCCGGCCGCCGCCGCAGTCTCATGACCAGGATCCTTGCGGCAACAGCCGCCTCGATCCTCGGAATTTTCGCCATCTTCGCCCTCTACAACGACGTAGTCATGCGTGAGCAGACGCAGGAACGTGTGAACAGCAACCTGTCGATGGTAGGCAGTTCCGTTGCGAAAAGCGTCTCGAACTGGCTGACGGGCCGGACGATGCTGACCGAATTCGCCATGCAGTCGCTGGGTGCAAAGCCAGCCTCCGAAATGACCGCGGAACAGTTCGACATCCCGCTGCTGACCTCTACCTTCCTGATGACCTATTATGGCGCTTCAGAAGGCCAGTTCTTCCAGTGGCCGCCGTCACCGCTGCCCGAAGGTTATGACCCGCGCAAGCGCCCCTGGTATAAGGCAGCCGCCTCTTTCGGCAAGCTGACGCTCACCGAGCCCTATATCGCAGCCTCCTCCGGCGAACTGAATATTACCGCCGCAGCTCCGCGCTACCAGAATGGCCAGCTGGTGGGCGTCGTCGGCTCCGACTTCTCGATCCAGATGCTGGACCAGATGCTGAAGGACGCCAACCTTGGCGATCTCGGTTTCCTGTTCATCACCGACAAGTCCGGCAAGGTTCTGATCCATGCCAACCAGGACCTGATCGGCAAGACACTCACAGACATCTACCCCGGCGCGCAGGTTTCGACCGGAGCTCTGCAGGACGTCGACAGCGCCGATGGCGCCCGTCTGCTTGGCTTCCAGCCAATTGCAGGCCTGCCGGGTGTGGACTGGTATGTCGCCATGTCCATCGACAAGGCCGTTGCCTTTGCCGAACTGTCTGATTTCCGCCAGTCTACGCTGATTGCAACGCTTGCTGCCGTTGCCATCATGCTCGGCATCATCGGCACCCTGTTCCGCAACTGGCTGGCCCGCCCGCTGGGCAGCATTACCGCCGCCATGAGCCTGATTGCTGACGGTGACCTGACCGCCTCCATTCCCGGACTTGGCCGCAATGACGAGATCGGCGCTATCGCCGGTGCCGTGCAGGTGTTCAAGGAGCATTCGCTGGAGCGCGAGCGTCTGGAGGCGGCACAGCATGCCGAGCAGGAAGCCAAGCAGCGCCGCGCCGAAGCCGTTGACCGCATGATCAACGCCTTCGCCTCTGAAGTCGGCTCTGCCCTGCAGACCGTGACTTCGGCAACGCAGAATGTGGTTTCCACCGCACGCCAGCTGACCCAGACCTCCGAAAACAGTTCGGATAACGCCAATCAGGCTGCGGCGGCTTCCGAGCAGGCTGCCGCAAACGTTCGCTCCGTTGCCGCGGCTTCCGAGGAACTGAACTCCTCGATCGCCGAGATTGCCCGCCGGGTGGAGCATTCCAACGAGATCGCCAACCGTGCCTCGGATGCCGCCGCCGAGACGAACCAGACGGTTCAAAGCCTCGTGCAGACGACGGACAAGATCAGCCAGATCGTTAAGCTCATCAATGACATTGCCGCCCAGACCAACCTTCTGGCGCTCAATGCCACCATCGAGGCGGCACGTGCAGGCGATGCCGGCAAGGGCTTTGCGGTCGTGGCGACGGAAGTGAAGTCTCTGGCCAACCAGACGGCTTCGGCCACGGAAGAGATCGCCACGCAGATCCAGGCGATGCAGGCCGTGTCCAATCAGGCCGCAATGGCCATCGGCAGCATCGCCGATGTCATCGATCAGATGACACACATTTCTACCGACATTTCGGCTGCCGTAACCCAGCAGAGCGGTGCCACCACCGAGATATCCCGCTCGGTGCACGAAGTGGCAACCGGCACGCAGAATGTCTCGGAAACCCTGAGCCACGTATCACGCGGCGCCAGCGACACCGGCGAAAGCGCACAGGTCCTGCTTGATGTTGCCACCCAGCTGACCCAGCAGACCGGCAACCTGCGCCAGCGGATTGATGCCTTCTTTGCCGAGATCCGTGCAGCCTGAGACAACAGGCCACAGAACCTGAACGTAAAAGGGCGGCCCCATCAGCCGCCCTTTTTGTTTTCTGGCTTGCCGGGAAACGGCATCAGGCCTCCATCGGCACACTGGCCATGGCTTCCAGCAACGCAGGCCGGTGCTCTTCCACCAGTGCTTCCAGCTTTGTCACACACTCAGGCGTGAAATGCCCTTCGGCATCCAGAATGTTGACCGTCCCGACAACCTTCTCCCCGTCTGAAACAGGAATGTTCATCGCGGAATAGCAGCCGAGCTGGTTGATGAGCGCATGATCGGAGAAATAGATCGCAAACTCCGGCGTCGTGTTGGCGATGAAACTCTTCTGCTCCCCGATCACGAGATCGGTCCAGCCATCCGAGCGCATCGGCTTGGTGCCGGAGGTGGGATAGTCATTGGGGTGCGAGGTATAGGCGCGGCGGCTGAGGCCCGCCTTACGGTCGAGAACCGTCACCGTGAAGAGACGGGCGCCCACGGCGGTGCGGGCTGCCACATGCAGGGCGGCAAAGACGGTATCGGGGGATGCGGTCATGATGGACTTCCGGGGCGTTGGGATGAGAGAGGGAAATGACGGGCGGCGATGGAGTGTTTTCCTGGGATCTCAACGGTGTCATCCCGGTTTGGCGCTCAGCGGCAAGACCGGGATCCAGTAAGCCCGGCGCACGTGATGCGAATGCCTAGGATACGGGATCCCCGCCTTCGCGGGGATGACAGCGGTTGAGTGTTAGGCCCGAAGGGCAGCCAGCCGCCCTCCGGGATATCATTCAGGCAAACTGCCTCAGTTCTTGGTCACGAGGCGGTAGTAGACAAAGTCGGACGTGGCGCCGTTGACGTAGCCCTGAACCTTGCCGTTCATCGCCACCTGCTTGACCGCCTGGAACATGATGACAAAGGGCGATTCCGCCTGCATGGATTTCTGCAGCTCGGCATACATTTCGAGGCGCTTTTCCGGCGACTTTTCGGTCAGCGCGGCCATCGTCTTTTCGTTGATTTCCTTCGGCGGCATCCAGGCATTGCGCCAGGTGGTCGTCGAGGCGTACTTGTCGTCCGAATTGTCGGCGTTATAGGCGAAAGCCTTGGCGTTGGAATGCGGGTCCATGAAGTCCGGGCCCCAGTAGAGCAGCATGCCCTGATGGGTGCGGGCGCGGTACTTGGTGATCACCTGTGCACCGGTGCCAGGGATGATCTCGAAGTTGATGCCCGCCGGAGCAAAGGACGACTGCAGCGCCTGCGCCATGTCGGTGAAAGGGCTGGAATTGATCACGTCCAGCTGGATCGTAAGCGGCAGCTTTACCCCGCCATCGGCGAGGATCTTCTTCGCCTTTTCCACGTCATACTTGAATGGCGTGTCATTGACCGCGCCGGGGAAGCCCTCCGGCCAGAAGGCCTGATGCACCATCATCTGGCCCTTCAGGAAGGTGCTGGCCATGCCGTCATAATCGACGAGATAGCGGGAAGCCTCCCACAGCGCCTTGTTGGTCAGCGCCTCGGTCTTCTGGTTGAAGGAAATCCAGTGAACGGCGGCCTGCGGATAGGTCTCGACCTTGATGTCAGACTTGCCTTCAAGGCCTGACACCTGATCGGGCGTCAGGTTCTTGGCCATGTCCACATCGCCAGATTCCAGCAGCAGGCGCTGGGTGGCCGCTTCCGCCACATGGCGGATGACGACCTGCTTCATGGCCGGTGCCCCGCCCCAGTAATCCGGGTTGCCTTCCAGCGCCAGCATTTCGGAGGGCTTGTAGGCGCGCAGCTTGAACGGACCGGTGCCGGCGGAGTTCTTGTTCAGCCAGGCATTGCCCAGATCACCATTCTCCTGATGACCCATCACCGTTTCGATATCGACGACGGAAGCGACACGGGCGGCCAGAACGTTGAGCACGAACAGCGGCGAGAAATCGCCAGCATAACGGACAGTGACCTTGTTGCCGTCCACGGTCACCATCTCTTCGATGTTGTCCGGGGTCCAGCCAAGCTGTGCGAGAATGAAGGCGGGCGCCTTGTTGAGCACCAGCACGCGCTTCCACGAGCCAGCCACATCCTCACCGCGCAGCGGATTGCCGGAATGGAACTTCACGCCATCACGCAGGGTGAAGACAATGGTCTTGTTGTCGGCGTCGATGGCCCATTCGCTCGCAAGGCCCGGCGCAAGGGTGGTGGTGTCCACCGCGTCATACTGGACGAGCTGGTTGTAGACGTTGACGACATATTCGCCGGAGGAAAACTCGTAGGCGGTCGCCGGGTCGATGGTGACGATATCGTCGATGTTCTGCGCAATGACGAGGGCCGTGCCCGGCGTTGCAGCATGAGCCGGCAGCGCGGTCAGCGTTGTCAGGGCCGTCAGCGACAGCAGACCGGCGGCAAACGCGGTTCTGAAAAGCTTCATTGTCTTCTCCTGAAGGAAGGCAGGTTTGTCTTGGCCGCAGCATTCCCCGCTACGGCTGGTCGGGGTTTCGGCCAATGAGCCGGGGCGTATTGCCTGTCCAAAGGATGCGGACGGGCCGGTCTCCGGCGTTGGCGAAGGAATGGGGCGTGTCGCCCATGAAATGCAGGCTGTCCCCGGCGTTGAGCGTGAAAACAGCCTCGCCCAGCGTCTGGCGCAGCGTGCCTTCCAGAACGACGATCAGCTCCTCACCCGTGTGGGAGGTCTGCTCCGAGGCATAGCCAACCGGGATGTGGACGATGACTGACGACAGGGCGCCGCCCGGTAACGCCGTGTTGAGCCGCTCGTAGGACAAGGCCCCTCACCCAGCGAGAACAACTCACGCTCGCCCGAGCGGGTGATGCTGTTGGCGGGCTTTGGCGTCGCCACGAACCAGTCGATCTCGACACCCAGCGCATCGGCAATGGCAGCAAGCGTGCCCAGCGAGGGCGTGGCCTTGCCGCGCTCCACCTGTGACAGGAAGCCGACGGAGATGCCTGCCTGATCAGCCAGCTGCTGCAGGGTCAAATCCCCTTGCGCCGCAGCTCGCGGATCCGGCCGCCGAAGTGCGGTGTCGCCGCAGCTGTTGCGCTGGCCTGCGTCTCCCCAGCATCCTTGAGGGCGTTGCTCATCCCGGATCTCCAAAATTTCTTTGACGCTAGTAAAAAATTTTGCTACGTCAAAAGAAGTTTAACTGGCAAGGAAAACGCCGTGAGCAACGCCACCCTGACCGGCCGCCGGGGCGCCCTTCCTGCCCGGCTCACTTCCCTGCTGTGGTTTGCTGCCACGATCACGCTGACTTTCCTCGGCCTGCTCGCCATCACCTTTGTCATCGGGCGCGTTGTGCCCATTGATCCGGTGCTGGCGGTCGTCGGTGACCGGGCGCCGAAGGAAGTCTATGACGCGGTACGCCAGCAGATGGGCGTTGATGATCCGCTGCTTGTCCAGTTTGCCCGCTACGTGGTCGATGTGCTGCAAGGCGATCTCGGCAAGGCTGTGACGACCTCCAACCCCGTGATCGAGGATCTGGCGCGGGTGTTTCCGGCCACATTCGAGATGGCAACGCTCGGCATCATCATCGGCGTTGCTATTGGCGTGCCGCTGGGTGTGTGGGCTGCCGCAAGGCAGGGCAGCGTCATCGACCAGATCATCCGCGTCATCGGTCTTGCCGGCTACGCCATCCCGGCCTTCTGGCTAGGGCTTGCCGGTCTTGTGCTTTTCTACGCCAAGCTGCAGTGGGTTGGCGGGCCGGGCCGGATCGACATCTTCCTTGACGGGCTGGTCACGCCGCACACCGGGCTGCTGCTGGTGGACAGCCTGATCGACGGTGACATGGACAGCTTCAAAAGCGCCTTCGCCCATATCATTCTGCCCTCGACGATCCTCGGCTTCTTCGCCCTCGCCTATATCGCCCGCATGACCCGCTCCTTCATGCTGGAGCAGCTGGGGCAGGAGTTCATCACGACGGCCCGTGTGAAGGGCGCGCCGGAGCGGGTGGTGATCTGGCGCCACGCCTTCCGTCCGATCCGCGTACAGCTGATCACCGTCATCGGCCTGTCCTACGCCGGATTGCTGGAAGGTTCGGTGATGATCGAAACCGTATTCTCCTGGCCGGGTATCGGCAACTACCTCACCAATGCCCTGCTCAATGCCGACATGAATGCGGTGCTGGGTTCAACGCTGGTGATCGGCGCCGTTTTCATCTGCATCAACAAGCTGTCTGATGCGCTCTATCTCCTTCTGGACCCGAGGGCCCGCGCATGAGCTCGACCCGCGACTGGCTGCTGGACGAAACACCCGCCACCCGTCTTCAGGCCCAGCTGGGCCAAGGCTACCGCACCTTGCGCGCGCTTCTGCGCAATCCGCTGACGGTGGTGGGGCTGGTGATCATCCTTGCACTGCTGCTGACAGCGGCATTCGCTCCGTGGATTGCGCCTTACGATCCTCTGCAGGGAGAGCTGACAGCCCGCCTTCTGCCTCCCTCTGCCGCCCACTGGATGGGCACGGATGAGCTGGGCCGTGACATCTTCAGCCGTGTCGTATACGGCGCACGCATCACGCTGTTCATCGTGCTGCTGGTGGCCATCATTTCCGCTCCGCTCGGCCTCGTCATCGGGGCCATATCAGGCTATTTCGGCGGGGTAGCGGACCGTATCATGATGGGGCTCACGGATATCTTCCTGTCCATGCCCCGGCTGATCCTTGCCCTTGCCTTTGTCGCCGCCCTCGGACCCGGCATCGAGAATGCGGTGATCGCCATCGCCATCACCGCCTGGCCAGTCTATGCTCGACTTGCCCGCGCCGAAACGCTGACTATCCGCAGGGCGGAGTTCATCGCCGCGGTGCGGATGCAGGGGCGAGCCATGGCCGCATCATCCTGCGCCACATCCTGCCGCTGTGCATGTCCTCCACCATCGTCCGCGTCACGCTGGACATGGCGGGCATCATCCTGACGGCTGCCGGACTCGGCTTCCTCGGCCTGGGCGCGCAGCCGCCGCTGCCCGAATGGGGGGCAATGATCTCCCGCGGACGGGCTTTCATTCTGGATCAGTGGTGGGTGGCCACCATGCCCGGCTTTGCCATCGTGATCGTCAGCCTCGGCTTCTGCCTTTTCGGCGATGGCCTGCGTGACGTGCTTGATCCGCGCCAGCGCACGAAGTGAAGGACCCGTGATGAGCACGCTTCTCGACGTTCAGAACCTCAAGGTCCGTTTCCCCACCGAGCGCGGCGAGGTGGAGGTGGTGAAGGGCATCAGCTTCTCTCTGGGCCGCGAGCGGCTTGGCATCGTGGGTGAATCCGGCTCCGGCAAGTCCATGACCGGCCGGTCCATCATGGGTCTGATCGGTCATCCGGGCCGCGTCACCGCAGACCGGATGGTGTTTGACGGCATCGACCTCACGAAGACCGGTGAGGCCGGATACCGGCGCCTGCGCGGGGCGCGCATGTCCATGGTGATGCAGGACCCTAAATTCTCGCTGAACCCGGTAATGCGCATCGGCGAGCAGATCGGCGAAGCCCTCGCCTTCCATGCGCGGATGAGCGCGAAAGCCCGCAAGGCAAAGGTTCTGGAAGCACTGGAAGCGGTGCGGATCAACGATCCGGAGCGGGTCTATGCGCTTTATCCGCATGAAGTTTCCGGCGGCATGGGCCAGCGGGTGATGATCGCCATGATGGTGATCCTTGAACCGGACCTGATGATTGCCGACGAGCCGACCTCGGCGCTGGATGTGTCCGTCCGGGCGCAGGTGCTGGAAATCATGGATGATCTTGTCCGCCGCCGCGGCATGGGACTGATGCTGATCAGCCATGACCTCAACATGGTCTCGCACTGGTGCGACCGCATCCTTGTCATGTTCAACGGCGAAATCGTCGAGGAATGCGCTGCTGGCAAGCTGCATGAGGCGAAGCACCCCTACACGCAAGGGCTCATCGCTTCCCTGCCCCGCCTCAAAGAGACCCGCGAGCGCCTGCCCGTGCTCGACCGCGCCGCACTGGAGAAACTCAAATGATCGGCGTTGAAGGCCTCACGGTTGTCTACGGCAACACGGCAGTGGTTCGGGATGTCAGCTTCTCCGTCGCCACCGGCGAGAGTTTTGCGCTCGTAGGGGAATCGGGCTCCGGCAAGTCCACCATCCTGAAGGCTCTGGCCGGACAGGTGGACAGCTGGTCCGGCGCGCTGACGCTCAGCGGCCTGCCGCTCGGCCACAAGCGCACCAAGGCGATGATGCGCCACGTGCAGATGGTGTTTCAGGACCCCTACGGCTCGCTGCATCCGCGCAAGACGGTGGATGATACCTTGAGCGAACCGCTGGCAATCCATGGGCTTGGTGAGCGGGATCAGCGCGTTCTGTTCATGCTGGATGCCGTCGGCCTTGCCCGCAAGTTCCGCTTCCGCCTGCCGCATCAATTGTCAGGAGGACAGCGCCAGCGTGTGGCCATTGCCCGTGCCCTGATGCTTGAGCCAGAACTGCTGCTGCTTGACGAGCCGACCTCGGCGCTGGACGTATCGGTGCAGGCGGAAATCCTCAACCTGCTGAAATCCTTGCGCGAGGAGCGCGGCCTCACCTATCTGCTCGTCACGCACGATCTGCCGGTGGTTTCCTTCCTCTGCGACCGGCTGGGTGTGCTGCGCCATGGCCAGCTGGAGGAAATCGCGCCAGTCTCTGCGCTTAAGGCAGGCGCCCTGACCAGTGCCTATGGCCGCGAACTGGTGGAGCGCAGCGAGGCGTTCTGAAAAGCTTCCGCTTACGTTGGACTGGCGGAGCCCTGAAACTCCGCACGGTAGCGGGAGGGCGGCACGGTCATGATCCGGCGGAAATGCAGGCGGAAGGTTTCCGGCGCACCGAAACCGCAACGGGCGGCGATGGCGTCGATGCTCTCGCTGCTTGCCTCCAGCAGATTGCAGGCATGGCGGATGCGGGCGCGGATCAGCCAGTCGAGCGGCGCCAGACCCGTGGCATCGCGGAAGCGGCGGCTGAGGGTGCGCAGGCTGCAACAGGCGGCATCCGCCATGCGCTGCAAGTCCCACTCCTGGTCCAGTTCCCGCTCGATCCGCTCCAGCAGCGGCGCGAGAGAGCCTTTAGGAAAACGGGCAACGGGCCTTGGCACGAACTGCGCCTGCCCGCCCTCCCGCTGCGCCGGAACCACAAGGCTGCGGGCCAGCGCATTGGCCGCCTGCCAGCCGAAATCCCGGCGGACCAGCGACAGTGACAGATCGATCCCGGCAGCAGACCCCGCCGCCGTCAGCACGTTACCATCTTCCACGAACAGCACGTCCTCGACGATGTCAGAGGCAGGCGCCACCCGGCGCAGGTCCGGGATGTAGCGCCAGTGCGTCGTCGCTCTGCGTCCGTCCAGCAATCCCGCCGCCGCCAGCAGAAAGGCACCGCTGCAGAAGGTCACCAGCCGCGCACCGCGTGCATGCGCTGTCTGAAGCCGTTGCTTCAGGCCGTGCGGCAGCCCGTGGTCACGCCCCGGCCAGCCGGGCACGAGGATGATATCCGCCTCATCCAGCAGCCCCACCGGCGCAGCGGCACGCACCGAAACGCCGCCGCTGGCCGAAACGGTCTCCATCTCCACCGCGACAGCGGCAAAGCGGTACCACGGCCCCTCCACCTCCGGCTTTTTTGAGGCGAAAACCTCCGTGCAGATGGAAAATTCAAAGAGGCTCAGCCCCTCATAGACCAGCGCCACTGCCAGCGGCGCCTGCTCTACTGCCTTACGGCTGATGGCCTGCGCCTGCTCTGGCCCTTGCCCCTGAACACCCATGACGCCCTCTTTGATCACTTGGCATGATCCTACCGGACAATGGCATTCAGGCCAATGGTGACGAAACGGATTTCCGGCGATTTTCAGCCCATCGCAGCCCGGCCCGCCGCAGACAGAGGTGCCGGAGAAACACGAGGATGAGACGATGCCCAGTTCCGTGACCCAGTTCCCCGCCGCCGCTTCCACTGAAGCTCTCGCCCATTTCGAGGCACGGCTTGGCTTTGAGACCGATTGCTGGGACGTGCATCATGCCCTCGCAACGGGACAGCAGGACTTCGTGCTTCTGGATGTGCGCAGCCCAGCGCTTTACGCAAGCGGCCATCTGCCCGGCGCGCTCAACCTGCCCCATGGCAAGATGACAGAACGGCGGATGGCGGAGTTTCCGGCAGGCTCGCTCTTCGTTGTCTATTGCGCCGGGCCGCATTGCAACGGCGCCAACAAGGCTGCCGTCCGCCTCGCCCGGCTTGGCCTGCCGGTGAAGGAACTCATCGGCGGCGTCACCGGCTGGCTGGATGAAGGCTTTGCGCTTGCCATGGGCACGGAACCTGGCAGCGTAGCGGAGCTGGAGGGGGCAGCGGCTTAAAGCATACGCCTCTCAAGCCGCCTGTGCAGTCAGGCGGCCTGAGCGTTTTTCGTCGGCCAGAACGAGGAACGAACCCGCGAGGATGAGGGCCGCACCGGGCCAGAGGTAGCCCTGCGGCGCAAAGCCGAATGCGAGCCAGCCAGCGAGGATGTTCAGCGGCAGTTTCAGGTGGTCGAAGGGCTGAACGAAGGCGGCGTCTGCGCGGGCATAAGCCAGCGTCAGCAGATAGTTGGCGCTGACGGTGAAGAGCCCGGCCCCCAGCGCCAGACCAATGCCCCAGCCCTGCGGCAGCACCGTGCCACCATCGGCCAGCGCCATCAGCGCGTTGGCGGGCGTCAGCAACATCAGGAGG
Source organism: Pannonibacter phragmitetus (assembly GCF_050510895.1). GTDB lineage: Bacteria > Pseudomonadota > Alphaproteobacteria > Rhizobiales > Stappiaceae > Pannonibacter > Pannonibacter phragmitetus_B. The sequence continues at coordinate 2,234,752 of NZ_JBNINT010000001.1, forward strand.
AAGAGGGTCACCGTCTCCGGCTCCTCCTCACCGGTCAGGCGCTTGGTGACGAGCGAGGCTCCACCCCAGAGAGCCGCAGCCAGAACCGGCAGAAGGCTTGCCAGCACGAAGTCATCCGACCAGGGCGCCAGCAGGATCATGCCGCCAGCAAAGCCGGTGAGCGTTGCCAGCCAGCGCAGCGGGCTGACGGCTTCGCCCAGAAACAGCCGCGCTCCGGCGATGACGAAGAAGGGCGAGGTCATCACCAGCGCGATGGCCTGCCAGATCGGCACATGAGCCAGACCAAAGGCCCAAGCCTGCACACCGCCAACGGCCAGCACAACCCGCAGGGCATGCAGGCCGGGACGGCGCATTGTGAAGCGCCTCAACCCGCCGCGTAGAACCAGCGGCAGGGCAAAAAGGAAGGCGACAAAATACTGCCAGAATGCCGCGCTGGAGGCGGGCAGCCCGTGCAGCATCGTCGCGCCTTGCAGGCACAGATTGACGATGGCAAAGGACGCCCCTGCCCCCACCATGCAGGCGGCGGCCGCAAGCGGCTGGCGTGAATAGGTATTTGCGGACATGCACGGCGCTCCAACGCTGTCGTCATGTCCCCGGGGACAATCATGCGCATGGCAAGCAGCACCCGTTTGCGGCGGGCGGGCCAGCTGGCGCACAAGCTCTCTTTCATCCGGACTATACCGTCGGCTCCGGCATCGCACCGGATCTGCTGACCCTCTCCGGCAAACCGGAGAGGCGCTCGCGGGCTCCAGACAGAAACAAGCCTGCCTGATACCGCCGGTGGGGAATTGCACCCCGCCCCGAGAACTTCTGTGCCAAGGCATAGACCCGCTTGCCCCTATGGCGCAAGAGGTCATGCCCGTATTTTTCAGTCAGACTGAAAGCCAGCTCCCGATACCGGCAGGTTCAGCGGCGATCAGGACAGGCTTCTCCGCCTCCAGCTCCTCGCGCGAACCGTAGCCCCAGAGCACGCCGATGCCGCGCAAGCCGTTGGCATTGGCGCCGATCAGGTCATGCTTGCGGTCACCGATCATGACGCACTGCTCCGGCGAACGCCCTTCCTCCGCGAGAAGATAGGCAATCAGCTCCGCCTTGGCCGAGCGCGTGCCATCCAGCTCCGAACCATAGACGCGGATGAAATCCGGCATCAGGCCGAAATGCTCGACGATCTTGCCGGCATAGGCGTGAGGTTTGGAGGTAGCGACATAAAGCGAGAAACCAGCTGCAGACAACTTGCGGGTCAGCGGCGCAATGCCCGTAATCAGCTCGTTCTCGTAAAGTCCGGTGACCGTGTAGCGCTCGCGGTAGAGCGCCACGGCCCGGTCCAGCAGCTCCTTGTCGCTGCTGTTAAGCAGAACGGCGAAACTGTCCCACAGCGGCGGGCCGATGCACCAGCCGAGCTCTTCGGCTGGCGGCACAACGGCGCCAAGGGCTGCAAGGGCATGCTGGATGGACCGCGTGATCCCGGCGAAAGGATCGGTCAGGGTCCCGTCCAGATCGAACAGGACCGTATCGATCCCGCCAGAGGACTGCGTCATTCAAACTCCATGATCACGGCATCCACCGCCAGGCTGTCGCCGGGCTTGGCCTTGATCGAGGAGATAACACAGTCCCGCTCGGCGCGAAGCACGTTTTCCATCTTCATTGCTTCGACGATGGCCAGCTGCTCGCCTGCCTTCACCTCCTGCCCTTCGGTGACGGCGATGGAGACGACGAGGCCCGGCATCGGGCACAGCAGCAGGCGGGAGGTGTCCGGCGGCAGCTTTTCCGGCATCAGCGCATCCAGCTCCGCCGTGCGCGGGGTCATGACGCGGGCGATGACGGAAAAGCCCTGCCAGTCGAGCCGGTAGCCGCTGCGCACCGGGCGCACCTGTACCGTGACGCGCTTGCCGCCCACCGTGCCGTTCCACAGCACATCCCCCGGCACCCAGCTGGAAGTGACCGTGACCGGCGCGCCCTCGCCTACGGCAAAGTCCATCTCGATGGGCGTGCCGGGATAACCTTCGGTGAGGCGCACAGGGATGTAGTCCTTGCCGATTTTCACGGTCCATGCTTCGCGCACAGCACCCGAATGCGGACGCAGACGGCCCGGCAGATGGTCCAGCCGCTCGCGCCGCAGGGTTTCCATGGTCAGCGCCACGGCCGCCAGTGTTTCCAGCGCCGCCGTATCCGGCTCCGCCGGGGCAAAGCCGTCCGGATATTCTTCGGCAATGAAGCCGGTCGAGAGGGTGCCGGAGCGCCAGCGCGGATGGTTCATCAGCGAGGTGAGGAAGGGCACGTTGTGCTGGATGCCATCTACATAGAAGGCGTCGAGCGCATTCGACATGGCCTCGATCGCTCCGGCCCGGTCCGGCGCATGGGTGATCAGCTTGGCGATCATCGGGTCGTAGTACATCGAGATCTCCGAGCCCTCGACCACGCCCGTGTCATTACGCACGGTCACGCCATCACTCACCTCTTCCTGCGGCGGGCTGTAGCGCACAAGCCGCCCGATGGAGGGCAGGAAATTGCGGTACGGATCTTCCGCATAGATGCGGCTTTCCACGGCCCAGCCATTCAGCTTCACATCGGACTGGCCGATTGAGAGCTTTTCTCCGGCAGCAACGCGGATCATCTGCTCGACCAGATCAATGCCGGTGATCAGTTCGGTCACCGGATGCTCCACTTGCAGACGAGTGTTCATTTCCAGGAAGAAGAAGCTTTTGTCCTGCCCCGCGACGAATTCCACCGTGCCGGCGCTGTCGTAGTTCACGGCCTTGGCCAGTGCCACGGCCTGTTCACCCATGGCGCGGCGCGTCGCTTCGTCCAGCAGCGGAGATGGAGCCTCCTCGATGACCTTCTGATTGCGGCGCTGGATCGAGCATTCACGCTCGCCCAGATAGATCACGTTGCCATGCTTGTCGCCAAGCACCTGAATTTCGATATGGCGCGGGTTCTGGATGAACTTCTCGATGAACACGCGATCATCGCCGAAGGAGGATGCAGCTTCCGACTTGGAGCGGGCAAAGCCCTCATGCACTTCCCCCGCATTCCAGGCAATGCGCATGCCCTTGCCGCCGCCGCCGGCGGAAGCCTTGATCATCACCGGATAGCCGATCTCACCGGCGATCTTCACCGCCTCTTCCGGCGTTGCGATGACGCCGAGATAGCCGGGCACGGTGCTGACCTTCGCAGCATTGGCGAATTTCTTGGATTCGATCTTGTCACCCATGGCCTCAATGGCCTTGGGGTTGGGGCCGACGAAGACAATGCCTTCCGCCGCCAGAGCGGCCGGGAAAGCCGCACGCTCGGACAGGAAGCCATATCCCGGATGCACGGCCTCTGCGCCGGTCTGCTTGCAGGCGGCGATGATCTTGTCCATCACCAGATAGGACTCGGAGGCAGCCGCGGGGCCGATATGCACTGCCTCGTCCGCCATCTCCACATGCAGCGCGTCCCTGTCCGCATCGGAATAGACGGCTACGGTCCTGATGCCCATACGCTTCGCGGTCTTGATGACCCGGCAGGCGATTTCGCCCCGGTTTGCGATCAGGATCTTAGAAAACATGCCTCGCCTGCTCCCGCGTCCATCTGGCTCCCTCCGTTGCATGACGAACGGTTTGCCAGCGATATTTGTAAGCCTTCCTTGGGTTTTAGGCGGGCTGTCACAGCGGCGCAATATCACCAAAGGATGAGCCGCACCGGCGCCATCGGGAGATTTCGGAACCGGATGCCGGCATTTTTGCCGTATCATGGCCGCAGTAAACTGCCGGGTGCTGGATTTTCCCCGGTCAATCGCCTATCACCCGCAGGCCTGCCGCCCACTTCTGCTGCGGCACCAGCCTGTGAGCCCTCCATGGATGCCATTCACCTCGAAGATCTCGCCTTCTACGCCTATCACGGGCTTTATGAGGAAGAGATGCGCCTGGGCCAGAGGTTCATCGTCGACATGAGCTGCTGGCTTGATCTTGGCCCCGCCAGCCGGGAAGACGAGTATGACCTGACCGTTTGCTACGGCATGTTGGTGAAGACCATCGAAGGCGTTGTGCTGAACAACCGCTTCAATCTGATCGAACGGCTGGCCGGTGCAATCATTGAGGCGGTTCTGGCCGCCGACAGCCGGATTGAGAAAGTGCGCGTGCGGGTTCACAAGCCGGGCGCGCCCTGCCCATCGCACAAGGCAGGGCCAGCGTCGAGCTGGAGCGCACACGAAATCGTTAACGCGGCTGAGCTGCCCTGCCCTTGCCGCGCGTCTGCTGGAACCTAGCTTAGCTGAGGCCGTTATATCTCAAACCGGCAGGTGTTCTCCCTGACTTGTGGCTTCGCGTGATGGAGCCGAAAACCGGGAACTTCTTGATGGAGATGACGATGTCTGGATTCATGCGGCGTGCTGCACTGGTGTTGACGGTTATCGCGGCGGGCACGAGTGCGGCAGCAGCGAGGCCGGATCTGCGGCAGATGACCTGCGCCGAGGCCCAACAGACCGTGCAGCGCAATGGTGCCGTGGTCTTCACCACTGGCCCTGTCACCTATGACCGCTTTGTCGCCGATCACAGCTACTGCGACCGCTGGGAGCAGGCAGTTCCGGTTACGGCTGCAACGAAGGATACGCCGCAATGCCCGGTCGCCTACAAGTGCCAGGAACCGGCCTTTGACCGTTTCGGCTGGGATGACTGATCCGCATTCACACTCGTGACCGGGCAAGACGCATGATCAGGTCCATGTTCATGTGCCGGGCAAGATGGGCGGCGAGTTCATCCAGCACCGCGTCAATTGATGCCACATAGGAGACTTCGGCTGCCGCCCCGAGGCCTGAAAGCCAGGCGGCACGGAAGGCGTCTCCCGTGAAAAGCCCATGCAAATAGGTGCCCAGCACCCGGCCATCGGCACTCTGCGCTCCGTCCGTCCGCAGACCGCCGGTGCGGTTCTCAAGACTCAGAACCGGCCTTGCGCAATCCGGGCCTGACGTTTCGCCCAGGTGGATTTCGTAGCCGGAGATGGGCACGCCCGCAGGCAGGAAAGTGCCTTGCGCCTCACGCAGCTTCTTGTCCGCCGTCAGCACCGTATGCACATCGAGGAAACCGAGCCCCTCAACCGTGCCCGCCTTGCCCTCTATCCCGTCCGGATCGGCAATGGTGCGCCCCAGCATCTGATAGCCGCCGCAAAGCCCGATGATCCGCCCGCCGCGCCGGTGATGAGCGGCCAGGTCGATATCCCAGCCCTGCGCCCGCAGGAAGGCAAGATCGCCCATGGTGGACTTGGTGCCGGGCAGCAGCACCACATCCGCATCCCCCGGCAGCGGCTGGCCGGGCTGCACCAGCACCAGCGTCACCCCCGGCTCCTGCCGCAGAGGATCGAGATCATCGAAATTTGCAATGCGGGCGAGAACCGGCACGGCGATCTTCACCGGCCCGTTGCCGAGCCCATCCTCAAGACCCAGCGCATCTTCGGCCGGCAGAAGCCCGGCCTTTGCAAACCACGGCACCACCCCGGCTGAGGCCCAGCCCGTGCGGCGGACGATCTCCGCAAGGCCATCATCGAACAACGACGGATCGCCCCGGAAGCGATTGATGAAAAAGGCACGGATGCGGGTCTGCTCCTCCGGCTCCAGCACCGCATGGGTGCCGACCAGCGAGGCAATCACCCCGCCCCGGTCAATATCCCCGCACAGAAGCACCGGCAGGTCAGCGGCTTGCGCAAAGCCCATGTTGGCAATGTCGCCCTGGCGCAGGTTGATTTCCGCAGGACTGCCTGCCCCCTCCACCAGTACCAGATCCGCCTCCTGCGACAGCAGGGCGAAACTCTCCAGCACCTTCGGCAGCAGTTCGGCCTTGCGCGAGCCATATTCGCGCGCCCGCATGGTGCCGAAGCGGCGGCCCTGCACAATCACCTGCGCGCCCGTATCCGTCTCCGGTTTCAGCAGCACCGGGTTCATGTGCACAGTGGCCGGCATGCGGCAGGCCATGGCCTGCAGCGCCTGCGCACGGCCAATCTCCCCGCCATCCGTGGTGACCGCAGCATTGTTCGACATGTTCTGCGGCTTGAAGGGAGCAACCTTCAGGCCCTGATTGGCAAAATGGCGGCACAGGCCCGCGACGATCAGGCTCTTGCCCACATTCGATCCCGTGCCCTGCACCATCAGGGCGGGCTTGCGGATGCCCGCCTGCGCCATCAGTATTCCACCCCGGCCTGCGGCTTCACGCCGGAGCGGAAGGGGTGCTTCACTTGTTCCATCTCGGTGACGAGATCGGCCACCTCGATCAGCTCATCCTTGGCGTTGCGGCCAGTGATGACGACATGCACGCCCTCCGGCTTCTCATCCTTCAGGAAAGCGACCACCTCGGCGATATCGAGATAATCGTAGCGCAGCACGATGTTCAACTCGTCGCAGAGCACCATCCGGTAGTCACCGCTGGTGATCATCTCCTTGGCCGCATCCCAGGCTTCCTGTGCCGCAGCAATGTCGCGCTGGCGGTCCTGCGTTTCCCAGGTGAAGCCCTCGCCCATGCGCTTGACGGTGACGAGATCGGAAAAGCGTTCCAGCGCATGGGTTTCGCCCGTGTCGAGGCGGCCCTTAACGAACTGCACCACACCAACCCGGTGGCCGTGGCCGAGGGAGCGGAACACCATGCCGAAGCCTGCGGTGGACTTGCCCTTGCCCTTGCCGGTGTGGACGATGGTCAGCCCCTTCTCGATGGTCTTGGTGGCCATGATCTTGTCGCGCGCCGCCTTCTTCTTGCGCATCTTTTCCGCATGGCGGGCGTTCATGTCTTCTTCGGTCTGAATCTCGGTGTCGGTGTCAGTCTCGGTCACGGCGGTCAGGCCCTCATGGCTTGGGATGTGAGCTGGCTTGAAAGGCCAGCATGGACGGAGTTTCGGCGCGGCGTCCAGAGCCCGCGCCGGATGGCTTCGTCAAAGCGCTGAAGAATATCCTCATAGGCGGCAGGGTTGGCATGGGCCAGGAACTCCCGCACGGCGGCATCCTCGATATAGGCGGTGTAAAGCTGATCGAAATGATGCTCGCGCACCGCCCTTGTCGTCGCGGCAAAGGCAAAGAGATAGTCCAGCGTCGCGGCAATCTCGAAGGCGCCCTTGTAGCCGTGGCGCATGACCCCGGCGATCCACTTCGGGTTCGCCGCCCGGCCGCGCACCACGCGGGAAATCTCCTCTGACAGCGCCCGCACCACGGGCCGTTCGGGCCGGGAATGATCCGTGTGATAGCTGACGGGCGCCTCCCCCGTCAGCGCTTCGACCGTTGCTGCAAGGCCGCCCTCGAACTGGTAGTAATCATCGCTGTCGAGCAGGTCATGCTCGCGGTTGTCCTGATTGTGCAGCACCAGATCGACGCCGCGCAGGCGCGTCTCGAAGCGCTCGCGCACCGATCTCGCCCTTCGCCCCGCCGCCATAGGCATAGGAGCCCCAGGCGAGAAAGGCATCGGCGAAATCCTCGCGGCCCTGCCAGATGCCTTCATCCATCAGCGCCTGAAGACCAGCGCCATAGGCGCCCGGCATGGAGCCGAACACACGGATGGAAGCCTCGGCAAAGGCATCGTCCCTCGCCAGCCCCTTAGCCTGCAACTCCGCACGCTCGGCCCGCACCCGCGCTGCCATCGGATTGGCGCTTTCCGGCTCATCAAGTGCAGCCACCGCCCGCACCGCACTGGTGAACAGGTCCATCTGATGCGGGAAGGCATCGCGGAAGAAGCCGGAAATGCGCAGCGTCACGTCGATGCGCGGACGGCGCAGCTCCGACAGGGGCATGATCTCGAAGCCGGCGACACGGCCCGAGCCCGGTTCCCACACCGGCCTTGCGCCGATCAGCGCCAGCGCCTGCGCAATGTCATCGCCGCCGGTACGCATGTTGGCCGTGCCCCAACAGGTCAGCACCAGTGCCTTCGGCCACTCGCCCTCATCCTGAAAATAGCGCAGCGCCACTTCCGCCGCCGAAGCCTGCCCCAGCCGCCAGGCAACCTCGGTTGGCACGGCGCGCACATCGACCGAATAGAAATTCCGTCCCGTCGGCAACACGTCCGGCCGCCCCCGCGTCGGCGCGCCTGACGGCCCCGGCGGCACGAAACGGCCATCGAGCGCCGCCAGAACCGCCGCCGTTTCAGCTGCTCCTGAGGCCGCGACGGCAGGCAGCAAAGTGGACTCAATCTCCCGAAGAACGGAAGCTGTTGCAGTCAGTTCCGGACATTTCATTTCCCCGGAGACAAGCAGAACGGCCAGCCTTTCAAGCCGCTCCACCGTGTCACCACAAGAGCGCCACAGGGCATCGGACATGCCCGCCAGAAGCTCCGGCTTCGGCCCAGTCCAGGGGGCGGAAAAATCGCAGGACAGCGGATCGAACTCCGCCGCCTCACCAAGAAGATCACGCGCCAATGCCCGGATCAGGCTTTCATCCTGCGCCCGGCTTCCACGCGGCACGCGCACCAGCGCCACCAGCAGATCATGCAGCAACCGCCCCTGCGGGCTCTCGCCCAGCACATGCAACCCGTCGCGGATCTGCAATTCCTTGAGGTCACACAGATGCGCATCCAGCCGCGCCAGACGGGTCGTCTCGCACATGTCCGGTGTCAGGCCGATATCCGCGTCAAGCCCGTGAACGGAGGCAAGCTCCAGAATGTCCCGCGTCAGCACCTTCTGCCGGCGCGGATCAACACCGCTGGCGAGATAGTACTCATCGAGCAGGTTTTCCATTTCATTGGCAACGCCATAATTTTCGGCCCGCGTAAGTGGCGGCGTCAGGTGATCGACAATAACGGCAGAAGCCCGCCGCTTGGCCTGCATGCCCTCACCCGGATCATTGACAATGAAAGGATAGATATTCGGCACCGGCCCCAGCACGGCTTCCGGATAGCACTCTTCAGACAGCGCCAGCGCCTTGCCCGGAAGCCATTCCAGATTGCCGTGCTTGCCGAGATGCACGATGGCATCGACGCCCGCTACCTCGCGCAGCCAGATGTAGAAGGCAAAGTAGTTGTGCGGCGGCACCAGATCCGGATCGTGATAGGTCGCCTTCGGATCAATGTTGTAGCCGCGCGCAGGCTGAATGCCTGCATAGATGCTGCCAAAGCGGGTCACCGGCAGCTGAAAAGCGCCATCGCGCAAGGCCGGATCATCCTCCGGCACGCCCCACCGGGCCTTCACCTGCGCCTGCACCGCCTCCGGCAGCAAGGCAAAGGCCTTGCGGTAGCCCTCAAGTCCGAAGCGCACATCCACCCGGCGCCCTGCCCGTCCTTGCGGACTGTTGGTCACCCCGGCCAGCAGATGCGCCATCAGCGCTTCGGAGGTAACCGGCGCATCCAAAGGAACATCATACCCTGCGTCCCGAAGGTCCGCGATCAGCGCCGCGCAGGAGGCAGGCGTATCCAGCCCCACACCATTGGCAATGCGCCCGTCGCTGTCAGGATAGTTCGCCAGCACCAGCGCCACCTTGCGCGCAGCGGCAGGCTTTCCGCCCAGCTTCGCCCAGTTTGCCGCCAGCGCTGCCACATAGGCCATGCGGGTTTCTTCAGGCCTGAAAAGCACAGGCCGGAACTGGGTGACCGGATCGTAGATGCCCTCTTCCTTGAACGAGACTGCCCGCGTCATCAGCCGCCCGTCCAGCTCCGGCAGCACCACATGCATGGCCAGATCACGCACCGAGAGCCCCTGCGTGCTTTCGGCCCAGCCCGCCCGCGAGGAGGAGGAGAAGACCACCTGCAGCACCGGGCGGCCCGGCGCATCCAGCGGTGACGGCTGATGCACGCGCCCGCCACTGGAAACGGCAAAGGCCGTCGCATTCAGCACTACCGCCGGAGGCAGCGCCTCAAACAGGGCCGACAGCACGGCGGCCGATTCCGCATCCTTCAGCGAGGCAACGAAGATGGGCAGCACGTTGAGCCCCTGCCCCTCCAGATGACGGCAGAGCGCCTCGGCAGGCGCTGTCTCGCCCGCCTGCACCAGCGCCCGGTAGAAGACCAGCGCCGCCACCGGCCTTGCCGGGTTCACAAACCCCGCCGTGAGATCATCAAGCCCCGGCGCAGTGTGGCCGGGCAGGAAAATGCCCGCACGCGGCAGCGGCGCAGGCAGGGGTGGCTCCTGATCCTTGCCAATGAGATGAGCACAAAACCTTAGTGCATTGCGGTAATTCTCTGCACCGCCTTCAATACAGTAGCGCCATAGCCGCCGCACGGCGTCCACCGGCACGGTGGAGAGAGCAGCCAGATCCTCATCCCACTTGTCGCAGCCTGCAAAGACAGCCAGCTGCAACCCGCTGCGATTGACTTCCTCCCGCAGCCGGTCAAGCCCGTAGGACCAGTAACCTGCCCCACCGAGCAGCCGCAGCACCACAAGCTTTGAGCCAGCCAGCGTCTTCTCGGCGTAAAGATCGACGGAATAGGGATGCGTCAGCGCCAGAATGCTGGCGAGACGCAACGACACATCCCCGCCAAGGGAAGCATGAGCCGCAGCGAAAGCCGAGAGTTCCGTATCGGCAGCCGACAGGAACACCAGATCCGCCGGGTCCTGCGCGAGGTCCACGGCATCACCGCCGTCATCAATTCGCCGGGTTTGACTTGCGAGAATATGCATCTGGCACGCCTTTAATAGGCTCAGACTGGGTGTGCCTGTCCCCGCGTCCCGCCCCTTGCGCAGCTTGCGTCAGGAGCGGGCGGCGGGGTCCACACCGCGAAGGGTCAGGCAGCGCGCCCAGCCGCAGCTGAGGCAAGCGCGGCGGAAACAGCCGCAAGATCCAGACCCTTGAGGCCAATCACCACCAGCTTGCCGGGCGCCTTGGCTCCTGCCGCAAACCAGGCCTCGACACGCGGGCCGACCGCCTGCACCAGCGCAGGCGCGGCCTTGCCGGAAACAGCCACCGCACCCTTGATGCGCAGCACGCCCTTCAGCGCCATCGCCTGCTTCACCACAGCCTCGATGTCTTTCAGCGAGGCAAACTCCGGGGCCATGACCACGTGGCTTTCGAAATCGTCATGGTGGTGATCATGATCATCATGGTCATGGTCATGGTCATGGTCATGGTCATGGTCATGGTCATCATCGTGATCGTGATCATCATCGTCATGATGGTGGTGGTGATGATGCGCGCGGCGGGCAGCCAGATCATCCTCGGCAGCGGAGGACCGGCCCAGCAGCACGTCGATGGGCAGCGAACCTTTTTCAGCTGCAATGATCTCGACACCGGCGCGCACATCCTCGGCGATATGCTCGCGGATATGCTCCAGTGCGTGGTCATCCACCAGATCAGCCTTGTTCAGCACCACCAGATCGGCGCAGGCGAGCTGATCGTGGAAAAGCTCTTCCACCGGATTGTCATGATCCAGCGTTTCATCGGCAGCGCGCTGTGCGGCAAGGGCTTCCTCGTCCAGCACGATACGCCCTTCGGCGAGAGCTGCCGCATCCAGCACGGTGACAACACCATCCACCGTCACCCGCGTCTTGACGCTGGGCCAGGTAAAGGCCCGCACCAGCGGCTGCGGCAGCGCAAGGCCTGAGGTCTCGATGACAATATGCTCCGGCGGCGTTTCGCGGGCCAGCAGCATTTCCATCGCCGGCAGGAAATCGTCGGCCACGGTGCAGCAGATGCAGCCGTTGGTCAGCTCCACCACATCATCGGCAGAGCAGGACGGATCGGCGCAGCCATCCAGCAGCGAGCCGTCAAAGCCCATATCGCCGAACTCATTGACGATCAGCGCAACGCGCCGTCCGCCTGCGTTGGTCAGGAGATTGCGGATGAGGGTCGTCTTGCCCGCACCCAGAAAGCCGGTGACGATGGTGGCCGGGATCTTGGCTGCGGCAGGGGTCTGAAAATCGGTCATAGGGAGATATCCGGTTGGGAGGAAGGCTTGAGCAGAAGCGGCAGACCGGCAGCGACAAAGACCACCCGGCCGCAGACGGCGGCAAGCTCCTGATTGAGACTGCCCTGCGCATCGCGGAACTGACGCGCCATGGCGTTGTCCGGCACGATGCCGAGACCCACTTCATTTGAAACGAAAACAACAGGCGCAGGCAGATTGAGCACAAGCGCGCAAAGCGCCTGCGTGGCGGCGGCAAGGTCTGCTTCCGCCATCAGCAGATTGGTGAGCCAGAGCGTCAGGCAATCAACCAGCACCGCCCGTCCGGGCACGGCTTCCCGTGCCAGAATGCCGGCAAGATCTCCGCCGATGCCGCCCTTGCCCTCGATGGTGCGCCACTCGGCCCCGCGCCGGGCACGGTGCAGCCCGATGCGGGCTTCCATTTCCCCGTCCCATGCGGCAGAGGTCGCCACATAGACAGGCTCCAGCCTGCTTTTGAGGATCAGCTGCTCTGCATATCTGCTCTTGCCGGAGCGTGCGCCCCCGTCACCAGAACGGAAGTTGCCGCTCCCTGCCCTTCAGCCTGCACCATGGGTCAGCCGCAAGCTTGCGGCGCGGCAGCGTCAGATGATCTGGCAGAAGCGCGGACGCAAACCGCCCGGCATTCCGCCCTGTCTGGGGGAGTATAAATCATATCCGGTCCTCCGGTCCGCCCACCCGGCGGCCTTGGGGTTGCAACGCATCAGGCCGGTCTCCTGGCTCGCGGGTCTTCACCTTGCCGCGCCTTCCCGCAAGGACAAGCCTTGCAGTGGCATGAGGCGGCAAGATTCTCCGCTGACAGTTGCGGGGGCAGCTGCGGCTTTGGAGCCCCGGATTGAGTCGCTCCGCACCGCATTCCCGTTTCATCCCCTTGGGCTTGGCCCGCCGGGGAACCTGATCCTCCCCTTGTAGCGGCTTGGCGGCAGCGCAGCAAGGCAGCGCTTTGAACAGCCATCCGGCGCAAAAGCAGCCGCCATCTCCGGTGCCGTTGGTGCAAAGACCGGCACAGATGGGTTATCCACTGACCCAAACCGTTGAAAGACCGCAGATTTCCGCCAAAGCCAGCCCTGTGGAAAACTTTCTTGAAGAAAGGGCTTGGCAAATGCTCAAGGCCTTTGTTATACGCCTCTCACCGACGGCGGCGCACACAGCCGCCACCGCAAAGGGCACTGCCCTTCTGGTGATCCGCGATAGCTCAGTTGGTAGAGCGTTCGACTGTTAATCGAATGGTCGCAGGTTCGAGTCCTGCTCGCGGAGCCAACCTTCCCTATTTACTGATCGTTTTCAAGCTTGCGCTTCAACGCAGGCTTTTCGTGTTTCTCCGGCAGAATGCGCCTCACGCGGGTCTGCGATTGAGCAGCCAGAGAAAATACGGCCCGCCGATGAAGGACGCCAGGATTCCGGCGGGGATTTGATAGGGAAAATCGACCGTCCGATCCAGCCGGTTAGCGCAGACCATCAGCGCCACCGCAATGGCTTCTGTAACATCACCTGTGCCCTTTCGGGACGATGAGGGGCGTTCCGGAAACGGGGTCGGAGATAATCAGGGATGGGAGACCAAACACTTCTTCGACCTGCTCCTCGGTAACGATCGCGGCTGGGGCTCCTGCCCTGACGATCGCGCCATCTTTCATGGTAATCAAGTGCGAGGCATAGCGGCAGGCGTGATTGAGGTCGTGCAGCACGGCGACAATGGTGCGGCCGCTTGCGTTGAGACCGGCAATCACCGTGAACGAGCCGTCAGGTACCGTCAACGACAGATCCTGCGGCACCAGACGCGCATCATAGCGAAGGGTCAAGCTTTCCGCCTGCAGGCGGGCTTGCGGGACATGCGATCCGCTCATCTGCGTCCCTCCCGTATCAGAAGCCAAAGGAAGTAAAACCCGCCGGTGCTCACGGTCATGACACCTGTGGGGAGTTGAACGCCGAAGGCATGCTGGGCGGTCCAGTCGGCGGCGAGCAGCAGCAGGGCACCAGTGAGCGCCGAGGGAAGCAGAGGCGTGCCGGCAGAACGGCTCAGACGCCGGGCGATCTGCGGGGCACAGAGTGCAATGAAGGCGATGGGTCCGGCTGCCGCCGTCACCAGCGCCGTCAGCGCCACGCCCAGCAGCATCAGCAGCGCCCGCGCACGCCCCGGATGGAGGCCGCAGGCCTGCGCCATGTCATCGCCCAGCTCCATCTGGCGCATGCGCCGCTCCAGCAGCAGGGTGGCCGGGAACAGCACGCACAGGGCCAGCGCCACCGGCACCAGATGCTCCATGCCCAGCCCGTTGAGCGAGCCTGCCCCCAGATGGCGGCTGCCATCGCTACCTGAAGATCCGCTTCGCGGATCATCCAGGCATTGAAAGCAGAAAGCATCGCCGCAACGCCGATGCCAACGATAATCAGCCGGAACCCCTGCACGCCCTGACGCCAGGCCAGAAGATAGACCGCACAGGCCGTGGCAACTCCCCCGGCGAGCGCGCCAAGCGCGGTCTCATATGTACCGCCGGCCAGCAGCAACATGACCGCCAGTGCCCCAGTATAGGACCCGGCCGAGAAGCCGATGATATCGGGACTGCCAAGGGGGTTGCGCGTCAGGCTCTGGAAAATCGCGCCGCTCATGCCGAGTGCGCCCCCCAGCAGCAGTGCCAGCGCCACACGCGGCAAGCGCCACTCTGTCACAATCATCTGCACCATTACGTCATCATGCCCGGCCGCGTCCCCATACCCAACTAGAGCCGTCAGCACCTGTGGCATGCTGATGGGATACGTGCCACTCAAGAGCGACAGAACCGCAAGGCAGGCGCAAAGCAACAGCAGCAGCAGCGCCAGCGCAAACGTCCGTCCATGCAGCCGCAGCGACAGCCGCCCGCCACCACAGCGCAGTACGAGGAACCGGGAGGAGGAAGAGGAACTCATACTCACAGGCCGGACGCCTTTCTGCGCCGGGCCAGCGCGATCAGCACCGGCGCCCCCAGAAAGGCAGTGACGACGCCCGCTTCCAGTTCCCCCGGATAGAGCACAAGCCGCCCGGCGATATCCGCCGCCAGCAGCAGCGCCGGGGCGCAGATCATCGTCATGAGAATGATCCGGCGCTGGTCCGGCCCGGTGATCCAGCGCATCACATGCGGCACCATCAGGCCGATGAAGCCGATGGGACCGCAGGCCGCCGTGGCAGCTCCCGCCAGAAGCGTCACCGCGATCAGCGCCAGGACCTGGGCACGCAGAACGCGGGCGCCGAGCGCCTCTGCCAGATCCTCCCCCAGCGCCAGCGCGTTGAGGGCGCGCGCGCTGATCAGCGCGATCAGCAGCCCCGCGAGGATGAAGGGTGCCACCGCTGCCACTACCTCCATGTTGCGCCCGGCCACCGAGCCGATGGCCCATTGGCGCAGGGCATCGAAGGCCTGCGGATTGAGAAGCGTCAACGAAGAGCCGATGCCGCCCAGCACCGCCGACAGCGCCACACCCGCCAGCACCAGCCGCACCGGCGTTGCCCCGTTCTGGCCTCCCCTATGGCCTGCCCCCAGCGCATGCACCGCCAGCGTGACAGCGATGGCCCCCAGCAAGGCAAACCACAGATAGGCATGGATCGACTGAAAGCCGAACACCCCCACCGCCAGCGTAACGAAGAAGGCAGCCCCGGCATTGACGCCCAAGAGACCCGGATCGGCCAGCGGATTGCGCGTTGCCGCCTGGATCAGTGCCCCCGAAACGCCAAACGCCGCCCCGCACAGAAGCGCCAGCAGAGTGCGCGGCAGGCGGTAATCCACGATGACGATGTGATCCACCGATCTGCCATCATAAGCAAACAGGGCCGCCATCACCGTAGAAGGAGCAACCGCCCGCGCGCCAACCAGAAGACTTACCAGCGACAGCAAGGCCACCAGAACAAGGCCAAGCAGCAGCGCAGGCGCAAGAACCGCTGGGCGCCTGACGGGAGCAGCAGCAGCAACTGTGGCATCAGCGGCGGCAGGCGGGGAAACCATCATGCTCACACCCGCGCCTGCCCTTCGATCCAGTAGCCCACCGCATCGATCCGCCGCTTGTCGAAGCCGAGTGTGTCGCGGAAATGCCTGCGGCATTCGGCAGCGGCCTTTGCTTCGCCCGCGATATAAATGTAGCCCGGCCCTTCCGGCAATTGCGTGATCTGACGGGCAATGCGCGGCAGTTCCGTATAGCCGGGCCGCTCCGGCCGCAGACCATGGCAGGCGTGCCAAGTGATTTCGGCATCAGCCGCCGTCTTCAGCCCCTGCCGGTCCGCGTCCGAAGGCACCTCAACATGCACGACTGTCCGGAACCCTTCTGGCAGTTCTTCCAGAACGCGGCCAACGGCAGGCAGTCCGGTGATATCCGTCAGCATCAGCAGCCAGCAGCTGCCTTTGGCCAGCCAAAACCGCCCTTCCGGATTGCAGATGCCAACCACATCACCGGGCCTTGCCCCCATCACCCAGTTTGCCGCCGCACCACCCTCATGCACCACCATGTCCAGCACCATTTCGCAGGTGGCAGGGTTCCAACGGCGCACCGTATAGGGCCGGTTCGGCGAATAGTCCGCCCCGTCCGGCATCTCCCACCGGCCATCCGCCTGCTGCACCGGCAGCGTCACGGGAGTATCAGCATCTGCAGGCACAGCAAGGCGCACCCACTCATCCGGATGCCCGCTCGGCAAAAGCCGCTCCCCGCCTTCAAGCTTCAGCACAACCCGCATCATCGAAGGTGTCAGCCGCTGCACAGACATGACAGAGGCCAGGAAATTGTCCTCAACATAGGCTTCGTGATCATGGTCATCAAAACCGGAAAGCGCATGGGCGTTGGCAGTCATGTCTGGGTCCTGGTGCTTGGGTGAAAAATGGATGCCATCACCATGTGTCATGGTGACCGGCGGGGAGGTCATCTTTCGCTCAGCCGCGCGCAGTCTGCGAGATGCGGCGTAAAGCGGGGAAAGAAATAGGGAATGGACAACACGGTCGGGGCGGAAATGGCCCAGAAGGCTTCGGGCTGATCGAGCGCAATGTAGGCATTTCTGGCAACCGCCGGGATCTTGCGGAACAGCCTGTCCGTCTCGGCACTTTCGCGGATTGCAGCGCTCGCATACCACATGATCAGCAGGTCAGCGTCGATGCCTGCCACCATTTCCAGCGGCAGTCCGGCAGACCACTGCCCCGGATGCCGGCGCGCCAGCTCTTCGATTACGGGGGCAGGGCGAAGGCCCAGTGACATGAGATTGGCGATGCGCGGATCGTTTGGCAGATAGACGCCCAGCTCGCTGCTTCCCACACCATACGAGCCGAAGAGGAACGTCTTTCCTGCCAGAACCGGTTCGCTGGCTGCAAGCGTATCCAGAAGATTTCGGGTCTGGCGGATGAGACAGGTGGCTTGCTGCCCGAGCCCCAGCGCCAGGCCGGTCATCTCCGTCACCTCGTCCCACCTTGCCGCCCAGGGCGAGGAGCGGAAGGGCACCACTGGTGCGATGGTGGAAAGCCTCTGATAGTCCTGCTCGCTCACGCCTGAATAGATGCACAGGATCAGATCCGGCTTCAGCAGAGCGATTTCTTCAAAGTCCGGGGCCGGGTCCACAAATGCCGGTTGCCGGTCTTGAAGGAGGGGACGGCTCCAGGGAAACACCCCTCCTTCGAAATTCGCATACCGGATCATTCCGGCAGGAACCACGCCCAGAGCCAGTGCGGGGTCTTCACCGCACCAGCCAAGCGTTACCACCCTTTCAGGCTGACGCATGATGGAGGTCACGCCGTAGGCATGCGGCAAGTGCAAGGGAAAGGTGCTTGCATCCGCCTGCCACGGCGTAGCGGCCATCAGGATTGCGCTCATGCCTCCAGCCAGCACATTTCTCCTGGAAAGTGCTGGTCTGGATACTGCTCCGGACATGGAGGGCCTAGAACTCACGTTTGAACGTCAGAGTGGCGGTCCGGCCTTCTCCGTAGAATACGGAATCGTAGAAGCCCATCGTCCTGAAATAACGCTCGTCCGCGATGTTGTAGACGTTCATGTTAAGAGATGTCTTGTCATCGAGCTTGTAGCGGGCCATGGCATCGAAGATGGCATAGTTGCCCTGTTTGATGCTTTGACCCGAAGCAAGATAATAGGCGACATTCTTCGTTTCGCTTTGCCAGCGTGCTGTTGCTCCAACCGTGAGCTTTTGCCACTGGCCGGGAAGCGTATAGGTGGCGCCAATCTTCAGGGTGTTGCGCGGCTGGAACGTGTTGACGGCGTTGCCATCGTCATCCTGCGAGTTTCTGAAGGTGTAGCCGCCAAACACATTCAGGCCTTCGTAGACCTCTCCGGCAACTTCGATTTCAAAGCCGCGTGTCGTGGTGCCGTCGATCGAACGGTAGATCGAGCGGTTGTTGACCGCATCCCAGTCGCTGTATTCAGCAACGTTATCCTGATTGGTCTGGAAAACAGCAAAGGAAGCATTCACCCGGCCATCGATCCAGGAAGACTTGATGCCCACTTCATAGTTATGCCCCTTCGCAGGATCCAGGTAATTGCCTGCTTCGTCCTGATATGTCTGAGGCTTGAAGATGTTGGTGTAGCTTGCATAGAGCGTATACTGATCGGTGAGATCATAGGTAACGCCGAAATACGGGGTCACGATGCCATAGTGGCCGTAATCGAAATTTTCCCAGTAGCTTTTCTTTTCGCCGCTCCACCAGCTGACGCGCGAGCCCACTGTAACGGCCAGAGGATCGGTGACGGAGAAGCGCACTGCGCCGTAAGTTCCGAACTGCGTGTCATTCGTGTCCGTGACGTTGCTTGGATCGGTGTTCCACACCGGTTCGGGATAGCTGCCGTCCCAGGCAAAGATGTTGCCCACGGCCGCGAGTGTGCTGCTGTCCGCCGTGCGTTCGACGATGTTCCCGTCTGTCTGCGAGGCGAAGAAGCCCGTGACGAACTGGTGGGTGCGGTCAAACAGTTCGAAGTCGCCATTCAGGCTGCCGGCAACGGAATCCTGCACGCGGTCGCCCTTGTAGCGGGTTGCATAACCGGATGTGCCAAGCCCCGTAACCGGATCAGGATTGCCGGATACGTACAGGAGCTTCGAGGAGAAGTCGTTGTCGAGGTGATTGACCGAAAAGCGTGCCTTCCAGTCGTTGTCGAAGGTGTGCTCGACGGAAGCGAATGTTTCCACCACCGTGGTGTCCCAGTTCGTCCAGTCGGCTCCCGTCGTGGACCCCTTGGCCCAGTCAATCAGATTGCCATTGGAATCGAAGGCCGGCATGCCCGCCCATGTCACGCCATCCGAGTTTGTCCCTTGCCGGTTCGCCCCCACCGTTACGGTGGTGGAGTCGGTGACATCGGCTTCGATGACGCCGTAAATGACATTCTTGTCCTGCTTGTACAGGTCGATGGTGTCTTCCTTGGTCTGCAGGGCCCCGGTGACGCGGGCGCGCACCGTGCCGGACTGGTTCAGGGGACCGGACACATCAAGCTCGCCGCGATAATTGGACTGGGTGCCGGCAAGGCCGGATATGTAGCCCTGAAACTCGCTTGCCGGGCGCTTGCGGATGAAGTTGACCGATGCGCCGGGCTCGCCCGTGTTCTGCATCAAGCCGGTGGCGCCCCTGACAATCTCGATATGGTCATAGATCACCGTATCGAGTGAGCCGTCACCATATTGGTAGGTTGAATCAAGCGTCGTGGGCACGCCGTCATACTGGTAGCTGTCGATCTGGAAGCCGCGGGAATAGAACTCGAAGCGGTCGGTCTCGTACTGGTTCACCGTCACGCCGGTGGAGTTCTGCATGACGTCCTTCACATTGGCCATGCCGCGGTCTTCGATCATCTGCCGCGTGACCACGCTCGTGGACTGAGGCGTTTCCTTCTGCGTCAGAGCGAGGCCATTCGCGGTTTTCATCCAGTCGGCGGTATAGGAATTGGTCCCCTCCGTAACGGCCCCCTGTCCCTGCAGCGTCACCTTGTCCAGCACCGTTGCCCCGTCAGTGGAGGCCCCGCCCGTTGCCGGGGCGGAGATGGCGGCAGTGGAGGCGTTGGGGAAGGAATAGACGAGGCCAGAGCCGGAGAGAATTGCGGCCAGCGCCTGCTCGCGGCTTGCCTTGCCCGTGAAACCGGGAGACGTCTTGCCTGAAGCAATCGAGGCCAGATAAGTGACCTGCACACCCGCCTGCCGTCCGAAGGTGGCAAGCGCAGACCCGAGCGGACCGGCCGGAACCGAGAAGGAACCCTGTGCGGCCTGACTGACGGAAACAGAAGCCTGCGTCTGGGTTTGGGCTTGCGGTTGTGTCTGGGCCGCAGCCTTGCCCTGCATCAGGGCCAGCCCGGTGCAAAGTGCCGTCGTGACCAGCAAGACGTTCACGCCTGCACTGCTCCAGATCTTACCGCTGGCCTTACTGCTGAAAACCGCTCCGCAAACCCGACGCCCCATCACCTGAACACTCCATCTTCGCATCTGTCTTCGGGGCAAGGATGCCGCTGCACCAGCCCCTGAAAAGCTCAACCGCCGCAGGAACATGGCCTGCGGAGGAACGGGGCCGCCAGAGGGCGGCATCACCTGTCCCTGAAGCTGTTACAAACGGGACGGCGATATTTTCACTCTAAAGTTCAAGTTTTTTCAGAGAGGGAAATGACCGTCATGAAGGATGAAACCTGCCGCACACGGGCACCGGCAGGATGCACCACAGCCTCCAGCGCAAGGCGGGGATCGGTCAGGTCAAACACGCCGCTGACACGCAGGTCTCCGATGAACGGGTCGGCGATGACGACGCGGCCCGGAATCCAGCGGCCAATGCGGGCAACAAGCGCATCGACGCTCTCCCGCTCGGCAAAGATCAGATTGCTGCGCCAGGAAGCGACCTGATCGTTCTCGCGCTGGCCCTGCTCCATGCTGCCAGAGCCCGGATCAAACGTGACCCACTGCCCGCCTTCCAGCTGCAGGCCGTCCTTGCCTTGCGGCTGCGGCATTTCCACCCCCACGCGTCCGTGTTCCACGGATACGGTCAGCATCCCCGCATCATTGGACACCTCGAAGGCAGTGCCGAGCGCGGTGGCCGAGAGGCCTTCCGACGCGACGGAGAAGGGACGGGACGGATCAGGCGCGACCTCGAAGAAGGCCATGCCCGCGAGCAGCTCGATGCTGCGCTGCTCCGCCGTGAAAGCAAGGGCGATGGCACTATCGGGACCAAGGGTTGCCGTACTGCCATCGGGCAGATCGATCCGGCGGATTTCTCCCTTGGCCGTCAGGAAATCGGCCTGGGCCCGGCGCAACATCTCCGGCACGAAGGTGTAGGCAGCAGCCCCTGCGGTCAGCCCGGCAAGTCCGGCAAACAGGAAAGTCCGGCGCGAGGGCGCAAGGCTCTTGCGCCGCTCGATCCGGCGCTTCTCGCTCAGGATCAGGCCGGATGCGCCATGGACCCTTGCAACCTGAGACCAAACCTCCTCGTGATCCGCCCCCTCGCCCGCCAGGCGCGGATCATCTCAAGGGCGACCGGATTTGCCGGATCATTCTGCAGACGGATGACAAGATCGATTGCTTCGTTCAGCAGTCTCCCTCTCTCAGCCGTGATCCCGCTCATCTGTCATCCCTCCGGCCGCGGCCAGTGCAGGCACTCTCTTCATGATACAATCGAAAGAACCGGATTTTCACGGCTGCAGCCGGTTTTTACGTTGCATCGACCCGCCCGATGAGATGACGGTAGGCCTCGCGGATCAGCGACCACGCGCGCGTTGTCGAGACACCCAGCTCTTCGGCCACCTCTGCGATCGTCCGCTCTCCAAGCCGGTGCATTTCAAAGGCCAGCCGCGTGCGCTCCGGCAATTCTCCAAGGGCCTCATAGGTCTGGGCAAGGCACTGGCGGGAATAGACGATCCGCTCCGGCGAAGGCGCCGGATCTGCCAGATTGGCGGCCTCGTCACTTTCCAGATGCACCATCTCGACCAGCGCCTCGCGCCGCTGATGGTTGACGCCGAGATTCCGCGCTGCCTGATAGAGATAGGCCTTGGGATTGTGATTGCCGTCCGACTTGCCAGGCTGGGCGGCGATGACGCGCACGAAGGTGTCCTGCGTCAGATCAGCGGCGGTCTCCTCGCTGAGCCCGCGCCGGCGCAGGGACCTGACAATGCCCTTTGCATGGTTCCGGAACAGGTTCTGGATATCCCAGGTCACAAGCTGTCCACCTTTCACGCCTGCCGTTGCCGGAACAGCGCCAGCCCAATCACCGGACCTGTTTAGCCGCAACAGAATTTTGCTTGCAAGGACAACAGTTTGGAGCGTTTCCAGTCCGGCGGGCATGTCTCTGGAAAACTTTCCATAAAAACTCATATTATTCCGCAACATAGGCAGAAGGTGAAAGCATCTCCATCCGGAAGCGGGGACCGGCAATGCCAACTTATCCCGGAAAGTGTGGCATGACTGCAACGCCGCAGGTTACAGCCGCCTCACGTGGGTCTGCGATAGAGCAGCCAGAGGAAATACGGCCCGCCGATGAAGGACGCCAGAATGCCGGCGGGGATTTCATAGGGAAAATCAATCGTCCGGCCCAGCCAGTCGGCACAGACCATGAGCGCCGCGCCAATAGCCGCAGCACAGATGATCCTCAGCAGCGCCCTGCCTGGCGCCACGGAGGCCGCAATATGGGGCGCGATGAGGCCGATGAAGCTCAGGGGACCGGTAATCAGCGTTGCGGCGGCCGTCAGCAGGGCAGAGAACGCCAGAAGCACGGTGCGGGATCGGCGCGGCGACAGGCCCAGCGCCCGGGCGGTGATATCGCCCAGCGGCAGGATCTCCAGCCACCGGCCCATCAGCGGCAAGACCAGCAACACAGCGAGCAGAATGACCGAGGCCGCAATTGCGGTCATCCCGGCAGCTCGATAGGTCGGCCCCATGGACCAGGCCAGCACGAAGACCGCACGTGGATCACCGCTGGCCAGAATGAAGGAAATCAGCGCAGCCGCAAACGTGCCTATGGCAACACCAGCCAGCAGCACAGGCCCCGGCGCATGGCCGGACTTGCGGGTGATGGCGAGCACAAATAGGAAGGCGAGCACAGCACCGCCTGCCCCGCCCCCGAGCAGCAGAACTGGCGAGAAAGACCCCGTCAGAAGCAGCATTCCCGTGATGCCGATCCCCGCCCCGGAACTGACCCCGAGTCCTTCGGGACTGGCAAGCGGGTTGCCCGTCATGGCCTGAATGAGCCCTCCGGCCAGCGCCAGCATCGCCCCGGCGGAAGCAGAAGCCAGCACACGCGGCCAGCGCCCTGCCACCAGCTCTCCGGCTGACAGACCATCCGGCCCCAACTGACTGGTCAGGGAAAAGAGCGTGAGGGCGGCAAGACAGGCCAGAGCCAGCAGCAGAACGAGGCGTTGACGGCCAGCAGCCGGAACAGCTGACGATAATGTCTGTGAGCCACTGACACGGGCGCTTGCTGGCATGCGGCGCAGCAGCACCAGCAGCAGCACGGCTCCGGCCATGGCCGTCGCTGTTCCCGTAGGCACCTCCGCAATCACATTCGAAAGCGACAGCACGATGCTGTCGGCAAGGAGCAGCAGCGCCGCGCCTATGACCGGCGCCCAGACAAAGCGCCCGGCGAAGCTCCGCACTCCGGCAAGCGTTGCCAGATGCGGCGCAGCAAGACCAACGAAGGCAATCACACCAACTCGCACCACCACCAGTGCAGAGAGAATACAGGCGAGCGACAAGGCAATCAGCCGAATCGTGCGGATGGAGAGCCCCAGGCTGCGGGCGCAGGCATCGTCCAGCCCAGCAAGCGTCAGTGGCCGCAGCAGGAGCGCCAGCAGCGGCACGCAGACTGCCAGCCGCGCAGCCAAGGCCGCAGCATCAGAAAAATCGTTCTGCACCAGCGATCCGCTGGCCCAGATGAAGACAGAGCGCAGATATTCATGCTGGAACAGCGCCAGCAGCACCGACGCCGATCCGGCAAAGAAACTGACAATCATGCCGCACAGCAACAGTGTGACCGGTGAAAAGCCGCGATGGGAGGCAAGCGCGCCAACCAGCGCCAGCGCGGCAAAGCCGCCTGCCAGCCCCGCCGCCTCGCGTTGCCACATGGCGAGCGCTGGCACGAGAAGTGTTGCCGCCATGATGCCCAATTGCGCACCGGAGAGAAGGCCGAGGGTCGCCGGTTCCGCCAGCGGGTTTCTCAGCACCTGCTGAAACACCACTCCCGCCAGCGCCAGCGCGGCCCCCGCCAGCGCCGCCACGGCAAGGCGCGGCACTAGCGCGTAGTGCAGATAGATCTCCCCGAAGACAGCCGGGTCCGGCTCAAGCAGCGCCCCGCCCAGCGCAGGCAGGGGCACATGGGCGCTGTAGGCGGCCAGCGTCAGCGCCGTGGCAGGCAAGAGCAACGCCAGAATCAGCAGGAAGAGCCGGGGCGTCATGAGGTCTGCAGGGCCTTTGTTAGAATGCCGGCAAAGCGCAGGGCAGACGGCAACGCTCCGAAGACCCAGACCGGCGGAATGCTGATGACGCGCCCCGCCCGCACCGCAGGGATGGCCCGCCACAGCCCGCTTGCAGCGAGAGCTTCCGGCGGACCGGGCTCAATGATGACAATTCGCGCCTCCTGATGAGCAGCAATCGCGTCGAGCCCTGCCGTCGAAAAGCCCCAGTGGCTGCCACTGCGC
The DNA here is from genome assembly GCF_050510895.1 of Pannonibacter phragmitetus. Classification (GTDB taxonomy): domain Bacteria; phylum Pseudomonadota; class Alphaproteobacteria; order Rhizobiales; family Stappiaceae; genus Pannonibacter; species Pannonibacter phragmitetus_B. Next base: position 2,259,162 of record NZ_JBNINT010000001.1, read on the forward strand.
TGCCAGGCGGATGACAGTCCGAGACGGCTCAGCACGTCGTGAAAGAGACTGCCGGGGCCATAGATATCGGCCAGCCGGTCGCTCGCAAATTTGAGAATCAGCAGAGGGCGCCCATCGTAGGACCGAAGCTGATCGCGGCAGGCTGCGAACTGCTGGTCCGCATCTTCCAGATAGGCGGTGGCTGCGCTCTGACGCTGCAACCGGGCCGCAATCGCCTCAAGCCCGGCCTGCCCCAGCTTGAGCGGCTGGCGTTCCAGAGAGTAAAGCGGCAGGGAAAGCACTGGAGCCAACGGTTCCAGCTGAGCAGCGGGAACGCCATAGCCGGTCTGCGTGACGATCAGGTCAGGCCGGAAGGCGTGCAGCAGTTCCATGTTGGGCCAGGAGCGCAAGCCCAGATCCACGGTGCCCTCAGCCAGCGCCGGGCTGACAACACGCGCGCCGTAAAGCGGTGCCTCTGCCACCGCGGCAGGTGCCAAGCCCAGCGCCAGCAGCGTTTCGGCCCAGGCCCAGTCCAGCACGGCAATACGCGGCAGACTCTCCCCTGCCCGGCCGGTCCGGCCCAGAAGTGGCAAAGACGCAGCCCCAAGCAACGCGGCGGCAAACTGCCGCCGCGTCCAGGCATTCGGTCCGGGTTTAACCCGCTCCGTCATTACCAGCTGTATTTCAGCGTGGCATAGGCCGTGCGGCCTTCGCCCCAATAGCAGCCCGTTGTCCCGATGCACGAGGAGACATACTTCTTGTCGAAGATATTGCTGACATTGAGCGAAGTCTTCAGCCCGGCAAGCTTCGGGTCCACCTTGCCGAAGTCATAGCGCAGTGCCGCGTCAAACAGAGTGTAGTCCGGCACATTGAAGGCGTTGGCATTGTCGCCGAACGTCTGCCCCATGTAGCGGGCACCGCCTCCGAAACTCAAACCACCCCAGGCCTGATCGGACTGAACGGAATAATCCAGCCATAGCGATGCCTGATGCTCAGGCACGAAGGCCAGACGCTTGCCCTTGTTATTGGTGCCGTTCGAGGCGGGATTGTCACGGGTAATCTCACTATCCGTGTAGGCATAAGCACCCGTGAGCGAGAGGCCCGCAGCCAGTTCGGCCTTACCTTCCAGCTCGATGCCGCGCATGCGCACTTCGCCAGTCTGCACGCGGAAGCTCGTGTTCACCGGATCAGGCGTAAGCACATTCTGCTGCGTCAACTGATAGGCAGACAGGGTAACGAAGCTGTTCATGCCGGTGGGCTGGAACTTGATACCGGCCTCAAACTGCTCGCCCGTGGTCGGATTGAACGGCGAACCGCCGCGATCCGTACCGCTTGCCGGATTGAAGGATGTCGAATAGCTGGCGTAAGGCGACAGGCCATTGTCGAAATTGTAGACGAGGCCCGCCCGCCACGTGAACTTGCCATCCTGCTGGTTCACCGAGGTGTTGGTGGAGGCAGTCCGGTTGCGCGTGTCCGTTTCGGCCCAGTCATAGCGCCCACCCAGCGACAGGACGAAGTTGTTCCACTCGATCTGGTCCTGCGCATAGAGCCCTGCCTGCGACCGCTGTTGATCGATCCAGAGCGCCGTCGCCGGACGGGTGACATTTGTTGCGCCAAAGACCGGGTTATAGGCGTTGAAGGGCCGGGAGATAACGGACAGAGCCGATTCCTCGAACGAGCTGTCTTCGAAGGAGTAGTCGAAGCCGAGCAGCAGCGTGTGCTTCGCATCGCCGGTGTTGAACCGGGCGATCGCGTTGTTGTCGACCGTGAAGAGGTTGGAGGTCTCCGGGAAGGCCCATGCATAACGCATCAGCGAGGACGGGTTGCAGCTGGCAGCAGACAGACAGAAGGCCTGAACGCGCTGCGTATCGGTATCGACAAAACCGTAGCGCAGGTTCTGCCTGAACGACCATGTGTCGTTGAATTCATGGCTGAATTCATAGCCGATGAAGGCCTGCTCGTTCTCGAACCTGTCATAGCCCGGTTCACCGACGAAGGCGCTGCGCGGCAGTGCGCCGTAGGTGCCGGTGTAAAGCGTGCCATTGGCAGGCAGCGCCGGTGCGCCGCCACCGCCAGGGAGTCGATCTTCTGGTACTCGCCAAGGATCGTCAGCGTCGTTGCGTCGAACAGCCTGAAGGTGAAGGACGGGGCGATATAACCCTTCTTCTCTTCCACATGATCATACTGGGTGTCGCTCAGACGCCCCACGCCGACGATGCGGTAGAGCATGGCGCCGTCCTGGTCGAACTTTCCGCCGAAATCAAAAGCGGTCTGGAACCGGTTGTGGCTGCCATATTGCAGCTCAACTTCACGGATTTCCTCATTGCGCGGCCGCTTGCTGACCATGTTCAGCATGCCGCCCGGCTGCCCCTGGCCATAGAGCACTGATGCCGGTCCTTTCAGGACTTCTGCGCGCTCCAGCCCGAACGGCTCGATCCTCGGCTGTGAATAGCCGCGCGCACCGAAAGGCAGGCGCAGGCCGTCCTTGTAGCGCCCCGGCGTGAAGCCGCGCACCGTCAGCCAGTCGTGGCGCACATCCGTATCGGCATATTGGGCCACAACACCCGGCGTGTAGCGCATTGCCTGCGTTATGGTCTCAGCACCCTTCTCTGCCATCTCGTCGCGGGTGACAACGTTGACGGCTTGCGGCGTATCCCGGAGCGACGTTCCGGTCTTGGTCCCCGTCGCGCTCTGGGTGGCCACGATGCCATTCACCGGCCCCCAGGCGTTTTCGCCCTCGATGGTCACCGTTTGCAGCTGTGTCGCACCGTCCACTGTGACGCCCGTGGCAGCGGCTGCGGCCGGATCGACAATGGTCACCGTATTGGCGGCGGTGAAACGGTACGAGAGGCCGGTTCCAGCCAGAATCCGGTTGAGTGCTTCAGAAGGCGTCAACGTCCCGGAAACGCCGGGCGACGTCTTGCCCTGTACCAGAGCTGCCGGATAGAGCACCTGCAGATTGGACCGGTCACCAAAACGGGAGATCGCCGCGCCCAGAGGACCTGCGGGAACGGAGTAACTGACAGCGGCTGCCTGCTGCGCCACTGCCGGGCCAGTGTGGACCACACTCGCAGAGAAAACTGCCGTTGACGCCAGAAGCGCCAGTCCGAAACCGCCCATCCGCGCTGCCCGCGCCCTGCATTCCCTGTGCCCAAACTGCTTTGTCATGACCCCTGTCCAACTCTTGCCATTTGCATTCTTTTCGGGGCGCGAACACACCCGTCTGATGCAAGGACGGTTTCAAAGGCCTGACACCTCACCCCCAAAGTAGAAAATAATTTTCAGGTTTGTTTTTCCGGTGTTTCTCTTCAGCGGGCACCAGCTCAGGCCGGATGGAGAACGACCAGCCATGGCGAGATCTGGAAGCTTCTCACCGGCAGCGTCTGGCGGATCGCCTCCAGAACGCCGTCCGGATTGCGGATGTCGAAGATGCCACTGACACGCATGTTCAGCAGGCGGCTGTCCGTCACACGGATCGTGCCGGAGCGATAGCGATTCACATCCGCCAGCACCTGCCGCAGCGGCCTGTCCTCAAAGATCAGCTTGCCGCGCCGCCAGGCGATTTCCGCGTCCATGTCGACGGGCCGGATCTCGCCCAGGTGCGTATCGTCATAGGTAACGAGCTCGCCTGCCTCCACAACAGTGTCCGACTTGTCCGGTCCCACCACCGAAACAGCGCTTTCCTCTACCGAGACGGTGACAGCGTCATTCCATTCATGAACAACGAAACGGGTTCCCAGTGCAGTTGTCGAACCGGCACCGGCCAGCACAGTGAAGGGACGGCGCGGATCTTTGGCCACATCGAAAAAGGCACGGCCGCGCAGCAGGCGGATGCTGCGAAGGGTGTCGGTGAAATCCAGGGCAATGGCCGTGTCTGCATCAAGGTCCACCCGGCTTCCATCCTCGAGCGTCAGACTGCGCTGCTCGCCCGTACCAGTGAAATGATCACTCGTCAGGAAATCCGGCGGACCGGCAACAACCGCCACACTAGCAGCAGCCAGCGCTGCGGCCCCTGCGGACAGGAACGCACGGCGTGAGGCAAAACCACTCCGGGCGGAAGGCGGAAGCATGGCTCCAGACATATCCAAAGCCTCGCGCGGATCAGCAATCCGTCCGAGATCTTCCCAGACCCCGCCGAGCCGCGCATATTCGGCCCGGTGCAGTGGATCAGCGGCCATCCAGCGTGCATGTCCGGCGCGGTCTTCCTCTCCCGCCTCACCAGAGTTGAGACGGACGAACCAGGTCAGAGCCTCATCGCGGGCTTTTTGCTGCCTGTCTGTCTTCGTTGATCCCATCATGGCCACCGGCTGCTTCCCCGCACACAGGCGCATGGCACGCCCTTGCGCGCATATCCTTCCCATAGACGGATTCGGCGGCACCGCACCTCACCCATATCGCGCATCTTTTTGCCGGATTCAGTCAATGAGTGTACCCATCCGGTCGCGCAGATGCGCAAGCGCCTTCATGATCAGCTTCTCCACGGCACTTCGGGTTATGCCCAGTTCAGCCGCAATCTCGGTGTGGGTCAGACCATCGAACTTGTGCATCAGGAGCACCTGCTTCTGGCGCGGCGGCAGCTCGCCGATGGCCTCCTGCAGGCGCGAGAGGCGCTGACGGTAGTCGGTGATCTGCTCCGGCGAAGCACTGTCGTCCGCGGCGGCGGCGAGTTCATCGCTGGGGGCGTAGCTCACAACAGAGTGCCGGCCGCGCAACCGGTCCGTTGCAACATTGTTCGCCATGCGGAAGAGATAGGACCGTGGATTGCGGATGTCACTCTCGGCAGGAATCGCCTCAAGCCTCAGATAAGTATCCTGAATCACGTCGTGCGGATCGAGATCACGGCCAAAGCGGCGCGAGAGATGCCGCGACAGCTCCGTGTAACTGGACACGAAGCAGTCAAGCATACTCTTCTTCTTGTCTTCGGCCATACGGAAACCAATCGGGCAGAAACCACTCAGGAGCTTCGCCGCTCACGCAAAGGCCTGAACAGACTGAACTCTCACACGGCTGCATCTGGGGGACACCCGCCGCTGCCGTATTGCGTCTTTAGCAAAAGTCTACTTTAAAAATCCAGTTTTATAAATGACCGCGCAGGGACTGTTGGACAGACCTGCGAGGAAAGCCAGGCTGGCCGGTAAATTCGCCCCTTCAGCCGTTCTTGTGCGGCGTTTCCTCCCCTGCCCTGCTGCCTGCATGATCCGGGCACGCAGCCAGCGCAGCGCTGGGTCCCTGTCGCGGCTCTTGTGCCAGATCTGAACGTAGGGAACGGGTGGCAGCGGGATTGGCGCTGGCAGGATGATCAAATGATCATCAGGAACAAGGTCCCGCAGACTGCCTCTGGCAACCGTGAGAATGAGGTCCGTGCCCGCGATCAGGTCCGGCGCGACGCCCCAGTGCGGCAAGACCAGCGCGAGCCGGCGGGTATGACCGGCGCGGGCAAGAGTTTCGTCCACCTCGTTTATGGTGTCATCACGCATGGCGACCATGGCATGCGGCCGCGAGAAATACATGTCAGCATCCAATGGCCTGCCGTCGAGCGTGCGGCGGTCGAGGAGGCAGGCATAGTCATCATTGATGATCAGCTCTGAGTTGACCTGAGGCGGCAGAACGGGGAACACACCGAGCCCAAGATCCAGATCGCCATCGCAGACACCGGCAGCCATGGTCTCACGGCTGAACTGACTGATCGCTAGGTCAATGCCGGGCGCATGCTGCCGCAGATCCCGGACCAGATGCGGCAGTAGCATGGCTCCGCCATAATCCGACATGGACAGGCGGAACCGGTGGCGTGTGCCTTGCGGATCGAATCCCTGCGGCCCCAGCACGCTACGCACCCCTGCAAGTGCATCAGCCAGCGGCTGGGAAATCTCCAGCGCCCGGATGGTGGGGACGAGGCTGCCCCCTGGCGCACCAGCAGAGGGTCTCCCAATAGCTCCCGCAGCCGCGCAAGGGCATGGCTGACGGCAGGCTGGCTCATGTTCAACCGGGCGGCAGCACGCGAGACATGGCGCTCCGTCAGCAGCGCGTCGAGCACCACCAGAAGATTGAGGTCAACCGACCTCAAGTTATTCACCCTATGCATATATCTCTGCCGGATACGAATTTCACATTCCTAATGTTTATATCTAGGTCGGGGTCAAAGATCATCAGAAAGGATCATCCGATGCAGCTTCAGGCCCCACTCACCCTTCTTGGCGTTGCCCTTCTGGCCGGCGCGGTCGTCCCTTTCCAGGCCGGAGCCAATGCGGCCATGGGCCGGGCACTTGGCCATCCACTCTGGGCCACGGTGGTCTCTCTAGGGGTAAGCATGCTCTGCGTCATTCCGGTGATGCTGGCCATGAAAGTTCCTTTCCCAAGCCTTGGCAACCTTGCCGGACAGCCCAAATGGATCTGGACCGGCGGCCTTGCCGGGGTCATCTACATCACAGCCGCAATTCTGGTTGCGCCGAAGCTTGGTGCCGCCGGTTTCATGACCGCCGTGATTGCCGGGCAGCTCGCCGCCTCGCTTCTGGTCGATGCCTACGGCCTCATGGGATTCAGTCCCCGGGATATTTCGCCCTCACGTCTTATCGGCATCCTGCTCGTGGTAGCTGGGGTCCTTTTGATCCAGGCAGGGCCCTTCCTGCGGGCTTCAGCAGTATCAGGCAGTGGGAACTGACACGGCCCAGCCTTGCTGGACGGAACCTTCGAGCTTAGAGTAAACGCGTTCAGAAAAAGTATCGATCAACGGCGTTTTTCGATTGACCAGATTTCGGACCAGATATAAACGCGTTTATTGAACCAATTTATTGAACGCGATCAGGTAACATCATGCCAAGACCCGCAATGACCGATGAAGAACTTGCAGCCGTTCAGGCCCGCATTCTTGCCGAGACGGCACGCATCGTTGCCGCAGAGGGCTATGCCGCACTGTCCATGCGCAAGCTGGCGGAAGGCCTCAACCTGACGGCAGGGGCCCTCTACCGCTATTTCCCGACGAAGCAGCATCTGATGATCGCCTATTGCTCCGGCGCCATCGACAGGCTGAACGCGGTTTCCCAGACCATCAACGCAAAGCCCCTGCCGTCGATCGACATCCTGCGCGAGCTGCTCCTCTCCTATGGTGAGTTCGCGCTGGAGGATCAGGATCGCTTCCGGTTGATTTTTCTCGATATCGAGATCAGCCGGCAGGTGGAACTGTGCCGGACGACCGAGAATCTCAAGGGATATGAACTGGTCAAAGCCCGCATGGCATCAGCGATGGAAGAAGGCTCGATCCGCCGCATGGATCCTGCGCAGGCAACCCATCTGCTCTGGGGCGCCATTCACGGCGCAGTCGTCCTGCTGCTCAGCATCACGGAAATAGACCTGGGTGATCCGCATACGCTGATCCAGCAATCCATCGATATGGCCCTACGCGGCCTTGCCCCGGAAAGTGTTCAGGCGGATAGCCTTCAGACACAGGCGGCATGACGGCAGGCGGGTCTGGCTGCGGCACTCCGGTCAGATACTGTAGTACTCGCGGTACCATTTCACGAACTTTGCCATGCCTTCGCGCACGCCCGTGCGAGGGCGGTAGCCGGTAAGCGTCTGCAACAGGCTGGCATCGGCCCAGGTGGCCGGAACGTCGCCTGCCTGCATCGGCATCAGCTTGCGCTCCGCCATACGGCCGGTCGCCTCCTCGATGGCGGCGATAAACTCGGTCAACTGTACGCTCTCCGAATTGCCGATGTTGACGACACGCCAAGGCGCAACCGGCGACAGACTGTCGCCATCCGGCACGTCTGTCGCCTCTTCGGGTCTCACCGGAACTGCGTCGATCAGCAGGCGGATACCTTCCACCAGATCCTCTACATAGGTGAAGTCCCGGCTCATATCGCCGTAGTTATAGACTTCGATCGGCTGGCCTTCGAGGATCGACTTGGTGAACTTGAACGGTGCCATGTCCGGACGGCCCCAGGGGCCATAGACCGTGAAGAAACGGAACATAGTGATGGGCGTGCCATAGAGATGTGCATAGGAATGCGCCATCACCTCACAAGCCTTTTTGGTCGCCGCGTAGAAGGACATCTGATGATCGGCCTTCACAGTCTCCTTATAGGGCATCTCCGTATTGGCACCATAGGCCGAAGAGGTAGAGGCAATCAGCAGGTGCTGCGGTGGAAAGGCTCTTGCAGCCTCCAGGATCTCAAAGGTGCCAGCAATGTTGCTGTCGAGATAGGAGCGCGGCGCCTCGATGGAATAGCGAACGCCCGCCTGTCCGGCCAGATGCACCACCACGTCCGGCCGGTTGCTTTCAAACAGCGAGCGCACCAGTTCCCCGTCCTCGACGCGGCCCGTGACGGCGGTGAAATGCTCGTTCTGCAACAGCATCTGGTGACGGCGCTCCTTCAGGCGCACGTCGTAATAGTCCGTCATCGCATCAAGGCCGATGACGCGGAAACCTTCTTCCAGCAACCGCGTGCAGAGAAAGTAGCCGATAAAGCCGGCCGAACCCGTCACAAGTGCAGTACGCATGCCTGAAACCCCTTGAAGAAACGAATGAAAGCTGGCGCCCAATATGCCTCACTGGGGCCGTCATAACATTCGGCCCGCCCTCGGCCAAGGGTCGGAGCGCAGGCGCTGAGCCATCGCGGCAGGCCGCCTCAAAGCAGAAAGCGCCAGCCTTGCAGCCAGCGCTCTCCAGATTGAAACTTCCGTGTCCGGTCAGGCGACGGCGCGGGCCAGCGCGCAGCGAGACCACAGGTCGTTCAGTGCACCAACCAGATGGTCGATATCGGCGTCCGAATGGAACGGCGTTGGCGTGATGCGCAGACGCTCAGTGCCCTTCGGCACGGTCGGATAGTTGATCGGCTGGACATAGATGCCGTAGTTGTCGAGCAGGATATCCGAGATCCACTTGCACTTGGATGCATTGCCCACCATCACCGGAACGATGTGGCTGGGGTTCTCCATGTGCGGGATGCCGCGGCGGTCCAGCAGGCTGCGCAGGCGGGCGACGCGGTCCTGGTGGGCCTCACGCTCGGCCGTGCTCTGCTTCAGATGACGGATCGAAGCCGTGGCGCCAGCAGCCAGTGACGGCGGCAGCGCCGTGGTGAAGATGAAGCCGGATGCGAAGGAGCGAACAAAGTCGCAAAGCTGGCGCGAGCCGGTGATATAGCCGCCCATGACACCAAAGGCCTTGCCGAGGGTACCCTCGATCACCGTCAGACGGTCCATCAGTCCTTCGCGCTCGGCAACACCGCCGCCGCGCGGGCCGTAGAGGCCAACCGCATGCACTTCATCAAGATAGGTCATCGCGCCATAGCGCTCGGCCACGTCGCAGATTTCCTTGATGGGAGCGATGTCGCCGTCCATCGAATAGACACTCTCGAAGGCAACCAGCTTGGGGGCCGCCGGGTCATCGGCAGCGAGCTTGCGCTCAAGATCTTCCGGGCTGTTGTGCTTCCACACGCGCTTTTCGGCGCGGCTGTGGCGGATGCCCTCGATCATCGAGGCATGGTTCAGCGCGTCAGAATAGACGATGCAGCCGGGAATCTTCGAGGCCAGAGTCCCGAGCGCTGCCCAGTTGGACACATAACCCGAGGTGAAGATCAGCGCCGATTCCTTGCCATGCAGATCAGCGAGCTCATTTTCAAGCTGGACATGGAAGTGATTGGTGCCCGAAATGTTGCGGGTGCCGCCTGCACCCGCGCCACAGCTGTCGATCGCATCCTTCATGGCCGAGACCACATCCGGATGCTGCCCCATGCCGAGGTAGTCGTTGGAGCACCAGACGGTCACCTCATGGGCAGAGCCATCTTCGCGGAAACGGGTCGCCTTGGGGAACTCGCCTGAATGACGCTTCAGATCAGCGAATACGCGGTAGTTGCCGTCCTCCCGCAAGCCGTCCAGCGCCTGCGCAAAGAAGCTTTCGAAGTCCATGGCGTATTCCCTCTTCTTCTCAAGCAGGCGCAACCCGCGCCCGCCGTTGGCGTCCTGCAAGCCCTTGTATCCAGAGCTGGTCATCATCTGGCCAGCCCTCCCAGACGGATCTGATAAGGGGAAGTTGCCCCGCCCCATTCACGCGTCCTGTGATCCGAAGCCTGACAGCCTCGTAACCCTGCACCATGTAGCGCAAGGTCGCGCCCCAACACATAGTTTAAAATGCCGCAGGCTGTCATTATTCTAATTCCGGGTTACAGAATTCTTTTCAGGAGAAGAGCCCGGCCGGTCAACTCTGAGACACACGCCCCGCCGCCCTCTCTTCCAGCGATCATTCCGGAACCTTAGCCTCCCGCCTGCGTTAACACTTTGATCTGGGACAAGCCAGGCATCACGGCAAGTTGATGCTGACGGCTTTTTCCGGCCAGAAGTAATAGTACCGCTGAGAACAGGAGCAAAATCAACGAACTGAGCCAGACCGGAAGCATGAAACCCCGGCCGCAGCCGATCAGGAAAGATCAGAAACCACGTCATTTTGTGATTCGGATAACATCTATCTTAAGGGAAATGGCGTAATAATGGCTGCATCACAGCAACCGGCTTAGAAGGTACCTCGTCAAAAAGACGAGGTGTACTTCAGATCAAAAAAATCCGGTGCCGTGAACTTTGCTCAGACGTGACTGTCATGCCGAGGGAGGCAAAAATGACGCATCGTCTCATTAAGAAAGCCATCATTCCGGCAGTTGCCATCTTGCTTTCTGCCACCCCGTTCGCGCTCGCCGCCCCGAAGTCGGAGCGGCATGTGCTGCCCGAGGACAATCTCTCCGTTACGCTCGCCAGCCTTGGGGCCGGTCCTGCGGCCGGGGAGGACACCTCCATCTGGGTCGGACCGGTCGACATTCAGGGCCGCAAGGTCATCTGGGTTGAACTGATCGATTCCGAGGGCGAGGTCATCTATTCGTCCGAGGTGGCACAGAATGAAACCCACCTGCTGCCTGATGGCCGCGCCATCGTCGTCAGCCCGCTCACCGCGCCGGAAGGCACGCTCGTAGCGGCCAAGGACGAGTCGCGTGTGCCGCCAGAAGCCGGCCAGATGATCACCCGCCGCGTTGTGGACGATCAGGACGGCAAGACTGCCGTCGAGCTGGTCCAGGCACCGCCGCAGGAACCTTCGATCCTGCTGCAACTGGCAAATGCGGGTGAAACCGTCTGGCACGGTATCATCGCCCTCTTCCAGGGTGCTGCCGATTCAGTGCGCGTCGCCTGGAATTGGATCGTGGATACGGTCGCCGTCTGATTCCGGTGTCCGATGAGCCCTGTTTTACTGGAAGCAGCGCACGCCACTTCGTCGCAGGGTGGACTAAAAGTGCGGACGGAAAAGCACGGCAAAACTCGGCGCGAATCTATAGATCAGCGATAGAGCCTGCCAGATTGTCTCCGGCAGGCAGTTCGCTCAGAACAGTGGCGGCTTCGGCCTCGGTGCGGGCACTGTGCCCGCCGCGCCGTCAGCTTGCTCTCCTGTGCCAGCCGCACCACCGCCGAGCGTGTCTGCGCCTTCCTCAACGACAGTTACCGGAGGGCCAGAATAGCCGGCAGGTGGCTGCACGGTAGAAGTCATCCTGCAGTCGGTCAGCCACACATCATAAACGGCATGCTCGACACCATGAAGGCCGGGGCTTGCAGCGAACATCCAGCCAGAGAAAATTCGCTGGATCTGATTGTTCAGCGTGACCTCGTCCACCTGCACGAAGGCTGTGGTCAGCGGGTTCTCGGTCTGGGGCCGGGTGTGGCAAACACGCGGTGTCACCTGCAAGGCGCCGAACTGAACCGTCTCTCCAATGTAGACATCAAAAGACGTGATGCGGCCGGTGATCTTGTCGAGACCGGAGAACACGGCAACCGGGTTCTCGATGGTCTCGGCGCTGGCGGGCGCAGCAGCAATGGCCCAGGCAAAGGCGCAAACGAGGGCTGTGCCGCAGATCGACGTGCTCTTCATCCTGTTGAACTGCCGCATGATTGTCCCTGGCGAGTCTCTTGTTCTGGCGGGCGTAACACCCGATTGCGGCTGCCGGAAGGCAAGCCCTTGCGCGGCAACGGTTTCAGCCGCCGCGCAAGACTGTTTATCACCCCAGCGAAGCCAGCCGGCTGACGGCCGTCTGCACCTGCGTCTTGCGGGCGGAAAGCTCGGCAAGCTTCTCGCGTTCTCCCTCGACAACCTCTTCCTTCGCCTTTTCGACAAAGGCCGGGTTGGAGAGCTTCTTCTCGATGCGGCCGATTTCGTCGTCCAGCTTGCCAAGTTCCTTGGCAAGACGAGCTTTTTCAGCGCCCAGATCGATGACGCCAGCAAGCGGCAAGCAAACGGTGGCATCACCCACGATGATCTGAGCCGCGCCCTTCGGCAGCTCATCCGCTAGCGTCAGGCTTTCGGCACGGGCAAGGCGCAGGATAGCTGCCTCGTGGTCTTCACTCTCGTAACCGTGACGTCGCCTGCTCCGACCATCACCACCGGGATCTGCGCACCGGCCGGAACGTTCATCTCCGAACGGACAGAGCGGATCTCGGAAATGAGGCCCACAAGCCAGTTGATCTCTTCAGCTGCCGCTGTATCTGCCAGCGCAGGCACCGGCCAGCGGGTCAGCATCAGGATCTGGTCCGGCGCACCGGTCTCCTCGCCAAGGCGGGCCCACAGCTCTTCCGTCAGGAAGGGCATGAAGGGGTGCAGGATCTTGAGGATCTCATCCAGTGTCCAGGCTGCGGTTGCGCGGGTTTCGGCCTTGGCGGCCTCATCGGTGCCGTTGAACACGGGCTTGGCCAGTTCCAGGAACCAGTCGCAATAGGTGTTCCAGACGAACCGGTAAACGCCATTGGCCGCATCGTTGAAGCGATAGGCTTCCAGTGCCTCGCGCACTTCCTCGGCGCAGCGGCCGACTTCCGTGGAGATCCAGCGGTTCAGCGTATGGGTGGCTCGGGCAGGATCAAAACCGGCAACGCGCTTGCAGCCATTCATTTCGGCAAAACGGGCCGCGTTCCACAGCTTGGTGGCAAAGTTGCGGTAACCGCCGACACGGCTGGTGGCCAGCTTGATGTCACGTCCCTGTGCCGCCATGGCCGCCAGTGTGAAGCGCAGCGCATCGGCACCGAACTCGTCGATCAGCTTCAACGGATCAATGACGTTGCCCTTGGACTTGGACATCTTCTGCCCCTTCTCGTCACGGACGAGGGCATGGATGTAGACGGTCTCAAAAGGCTCAGTCTTCATGAAGTGCAGCGACATCATCATCATGCGGGCAACCCAGAAGAAGATGATGTCAAAGCCGGTGATCAGAACCGACGTCGGGAAATACCGCGCCAGTTCCGGCGTCTTGTCCGGCCAGCCGAGCGTCGAGAACGGCCAAAGGGCGGAGGAGAACCAGGTGTCGAGCACGTCTTCGTCGCGGTAGAGGAGAACGCTCTCCCCTGCCCCGGATTCCCAGGCGGCCAACGCCTGTTCCATGGCCGCCATTTCAACCGGCTTGCCATAGTGGGCAGCCGCTGCCTTCAGAGCTTCGGCTTCCGTCTTCTCGACGAAGATCTTGCCGTCGGGACCGTACCAGGCCGGAATCTGATGCCCCCACCACAGTTGGCGCGAAATGCACCAGGGCTGGATGTTCTCCATCCACTCATAATAGGTCTTGTCCCAGTTGGACGGCACGAATTTGGTGCGGCCCTCGCGGACGGAGGCAATCGCGGGCTTGGCAAGCGTCGCGGCATCCACATACCACTGGTCGGTCAGCATGGGTTCGATCGGCACGCCGCCACGGTCGCCATGCGGCACCATGTGCGTGTGATCCTCGATGCGGTCCAGAAGCCCCTGCTCTTCCAGCTGCGCCACCAGTGCCTTGCGCACGGCGAAGCGGTCCTGGCCGTGGTAGGCGGCGACAGTGGCATCCAGCATCTCAGAGGCTGGAACACCGGCGAGAAATTCGGCGTTCTCAGCCAGAATGACCCGCGCCTCACGGTCGAGAACCGAGATCATCGGCAGATCGTGACGCTTGCCGACCTCAAAGTCGTTGAAGTCATGTGCCGGGGTGATCTTCACCGCACCGGAACCTGCGGTGGGGTCTGCATAGTCATCCCCCACGATCGGCACACGGCGGCCAACCAGCGGCAGGATGATGTGCTTGCCGATCAGATCCTTGTAGCGCGGATCTTCCGGGTTCACGGCAACGGCAGTGTCGCCCAGCATGGTTTCCGGACGGGTCGTCGCCACGACGATGTAATCGCGGGTCTCGAACTCCGTCGCATTGCCCTCGTCATCGAAAGCAACCGGATGCTGATAGGTGACCCCGCCTTCCAACGGATAGCGGAAGTGCCAGAGGTTGCCCTTGATCTCCTGCTGCACGACTTCGAGGTCCGAAATCGCGGTCAGCAGCTTCGGGTCCCAGTTGACGAGGCGCTTGTCCTTGTAGATCAGGCCATCGCGGAACAGCGACACGAAGACTTCAAGAACGGCAGCCGACAGGCCCTCATCCATGGTGAAGCGCTCACGGTCCCAGTCGCAGGACGCGCCAAGGCGCTTCAACTGGTTGAAGATCATGCCGCCGGATTCGCCCTTCCAGTTCCAGACCCGCTCGATGAAGGCGTCGCGGCCCATGTCACGGCGGGAGGGTTCCTTGCGCTCGGCGAGCTGGCGCTCCACCACCATCTGGGTGGCAATGCCTGCGTGGTCCATGCCCGGCTGCCACAGCACGTCCTTGCCGCGCATGCGCTCGAAGCGGATCAGAATGTCCTGCAGCGTGTTGTTGAGCGCATGGCCCATGTGCAGGGAGCCCGTCACATTCGGCGGCGGGATCACGATCGTATAGGACGGCGCGCCATCGGCGGCACCAGCACCGGCGCGCGAGGCTCCGGCCTTTTCCCACATTTCGGTGATCCGCGGCTCGACGGCCGCTGCGTCATAGGTCTTGTCAAGCATGAGGGCTTCTCGGGACTTTCCGTTATCTGGGCCTGTGTAAATCGGATGGCGGGCAGCGAGTCAACATCCTGAGCCACATGGGAGGCATGAAGAAGGGCACAAATGGCAACGCCGCCCGGAGGCGGCGCTACAGTGACGTATGGCGCGCAACAAGCAGCTGCTGATCAGCGCTTGCGCACCACGCGCTCGATTTCCTGACGGACAAGCCGCTCCACCATGACCGGAAGGTTCTGATCGAGCCAGCTCTTCAGCATTGGACGCAGCATTTCCTTCACCAGATCCTCAAGCGTGCGGGCATTGGCAGAAAGGATCGTGCTGGACAGATTTTCGAAGGCAGCACTGACCGCAGCGCCCGCCATATCGGATACGAGAGGTGTTTCCTCATCCAGCGGATCGAGATTGTCCATGGAGACAGACGCAAGGCCTTCGGCGGCAGACGAGCGGACCGGCTGTGCGGCAGCCTTAGGTGCAGGAGCGGGCTCCTCTTCCATAAAGCCGATATCACCCGCATCATCGTCCATCGTCTCGGGCATGCCCTCGACCATGGCAAACGGGTCCTCGTCCTCGTCTTCCTCGACGGCCAGCTCTTCTGTCAGTTCAAGAACATCGTCATCATCGCCGGCGGCGTCTTCATCGGCCTCGAAGGCAGCAATGTCGTCATCAATGGCAGAAACGGCGTCATCATCGTCATCGTCGCCCGCCATATCGAACAGCTTGTCCAGGTCATCCTGGGACATGCCGGCTTCTTCTTCCTCGGGCAGATCGTTGAGTTGAGGCATTTCAGATACTGGCTCCGGGGCTGCTTGTGCCGTCTTGCTGGCGGCAGGAGTTTCCTCATCGGAAATAATCCGGCGAATGGAGGCGAGAATCTCCTCCATTGAGGGTTCCTGCGCCTGACTGGCCTTCGACATGAGTTCCCCCAGAACTAATTACATACGCACCGGCACCGAACTCGAAAGTTACGATTCGGTTAAGGGAATTATGCTGAGTCGCCTGTCAACATCATAGGCGGACAGGCCAACGCTGACACCTTATCCCCTTCTAATAGGAAAAACTTGCCGGGTCAGCCCGCCTCGCAAACGAAAAACGCGCCCAGGAAGGGCGCGTTCTCTGAGTTTACGGCATTTCTTACAGGTCAGCGCCGAATCATCAGCGGCCATCAGGCGTGCGCATGCCAAACCACTTGTCGCGCACCTTGCTGTAGTGCTCGGTCGGTTCGTAGCGTGCGACCTGCAGGCCAAGATACTCAGCATCCAGACGGCCAACAGCCGACAGGAGCTGGTAGGCACTGACGATGCGGTTGCGCTGTGCGGTGACGAGATTCGAGCGCTGCGTGATCAGTTCACGCTGAGCATCCAGGACGTCGAGCGTCGTGCGCTGACCAACGCGCTGTTCCTCAATGACTCCTGAAGAGCCAGCTGCTGAGCTTCCACAGCAGCCTGAGCTGCAGTGATCGAGGCCTCGGCGGCCTGGTAATCACCCCAGGCAGAAATCACGTTGGCACGGATCTGGTTGCGCAGCACATCGAGCTGGATTTCAGCCTGCCCGAGCTCTTCCTTGGCCTGACGCACGCGGGAAGAAAGGGCACCGCCCTGATAGAGAGGTACCGAAACACGTCCAACGACAGAGGCGGAATTGACGGCATTGACCGACTGGGACGGCTTCCAGTCACGGCCGATGGAGCCCTCCAGCGTGACAGTCGGCAGTTGCTCGCCTTCGATCGTCTTCACGTTGAACGCAGCAGCATCAACCTGATGCTGGGCCTGGCGCAGGAGCGGCTGATACTCTTCACCCAGACGGATGGCTTCCTCCACCGAGCGGGGCATCATCTTGCCGATCGGCGTCGAAGCCGAAAGATTGCGCGCCTGGATGCCAACGATCTGCTCATAGACGGCGCGGCTGGCATTCAGGTTTGCGACGGCCGAGTTGAGGTTGGCCTGGGCTTCGGCGTAACGCGCTTCCGCCTGGGATACATCCGTACGAGTACCCTCACCCACTTCGAACTGATCCTTGGACGCACGCACCTGCTCACGCAGGAAGTCAATCGAGCTGCGCTGAAGGGCAACGAGCGCAGTGTCGCGGATCACGTTCACATAGGACTGGGCGGCTGAGAGGAGAACATCCTGCTCGGTCGCGCTCAGGCTTTCGCGCTGAGCCCGCACAAGCGCTTCGGCCTGCTTGGTCGAGTTGACCGTCCGGAAGCCACGGAACAGTGCCTGTTGAATGGACAGGGACATCGACGCATTGTTGCGGATGTTATCTGGACCGACGCTGGCGGAGGTCCGGATAGATCCAGCCGAAGCGTTGGCCGTGATGGTCGGCCGCCAGCCGGAAAGCGCCTGCGGCACGCGTTCGTCGGTGGCACGCAATGCGGCACGCGCCGCATTCAGTGTCGGATTGTTGGCATATGCAAGCGCCAATGCTTCGGAAATGCTCTCAGCCTGAGCCGTAGAAGAAAGCGCGAAGGTACCGATGCCAAGCAAAGCAGCAGAAAGGGATACTCGAAAACGCACTGAAAACGCCCCTTGATGTACGGGCCCCCACCCGTGCCGTCATTTGGCGGGCAGTATAGCCAGCTGCAACGCCCTGCCTACCCCTCACCGAAAATTAAGAATCCGTTTCTAACAGGCTGCGGCAGCGTTGCAACAGGTAACGTAATACGTAAAGCGCCCGAAAACTGCAGCTTTTCAGCAGTTTCCGGGCGCGAGACTTGAACAATGTTCAGATATGTGTGTTTTCAGAAGACGAATTCGGCCGCCTTCACGAAGCCGGGCAGAGTATGCGCGCTGGCGTTGAAGCCAAAGCGGGCGCCAATCACTGCACCGGAGTTCTGATAGACACGGGCAACACCTGCCCCGCCGCGCCCTTCGATGGCCACGAGCCGTCCGCCTTCCTTAAGCTGGCTGGCAAGCTGCTCCGGAATGAAGTCAACGGCACCATCCAGAAGGATCACGTCATAGGGGCCTTCCGAAGCGCAGCCTTCGGTGAGCTTGCCCTCGACAACAGCCGCATTCTCGATGCCGAGGCTGACAAGTGTCTGGCTGGCGCGGGCAGCAAGCCCGGCATCCTCTTCCACCTGCACCACCGTTCCGGCGATCGCCGCGAGCACGGCGGTGCTGTAGCCGGACGCTCCGCCAGTCACCAGGACGACATCATCATCCTTGACCTCAGCGAGCTGGATCAGCTTTCCGAGCACATGCGGCTTCAGGAGATAGCGAGGTTCACCCGTGTCGGACACGAGCGCGTCTTCGTCAATGTAGGCAACCGGCTTCTTCGAACCTGCCACGAACAGCTCGCGCGGAACAGATTCCATCGCGTCGAGTATCCGCAGATCGGTTACATCATTGGTTCTGAGCTGGTTATCCACCATTCGCGTGCGGGATTGCGCGTAGTCACCCATCGCGTGCCTCTTTCGATTTCTGGCGAAAGCCTCTCCAACTTTCTTGATTGATCCCTTACCGGGCGCAGACAGGCGTGACAAGGGGCAGAACGGCACAGCCTATGCCTTCTCCAGACTTTCAGAGCCAGTCCTTCTGAATGTCTCCGGCGCGTTGAAGTGCATCACCTCGCGTTCTGCGCTGATTGCGCCCTCTCCCCGGCGGCATCCGACACTGCTGATGAAGAAAGGGAAAACGCAAAGAGGCCGCTTGACAGACAAGGAACGGTAGTCGAAAAGACGCGCCAAGGCCTCGTGGCGGAGTGGTTACGCAGCGGATTGCAAATCCGTCCACCCCGGTTCGATTCCGGGCGAGGCCTCCATCTCCCTTATCAGCTCATGATGACAAACTGGCAACCGTGCTCAGCCTTGCGCTTCGAGCAGAGCTGTTGCTTCATCCGCTGTCATAGGCAGCCCAAGAAAATAGCCTTGCGCCTCCGGGCAGCCTATCTCGCGCAGCGCATCGACCTGCTCCGCGCGCTCGACCCCTCGGCGATGACCCGAAGCTTCAGCTTCTGCCCGAGCGTCACAACGGCCTCGGCAATCCCCCTGTCGCTCTCGTCCCGGTCAATGTGCCGCACAAGGCCTTCATCAATCTTCAGCCGGGACACGGGGAACCTCCTGAGCGAGGCAAGGCTTGAATGCCCCTTGCCGAAATCGTCGATGGCCAAGCCAACGCCCAGCGCATGCAATTCGGCCATGACAGCCACTGCCCGCTCGACATTCTGCATCAGAACGCCTTCGGTGATTTCGAGCTCAAGCAGCCCCGGCCCGAGGCCAGCTTGCCGGAGAGCATCCATGACAGTCCGGGTCCAGTCCGGATCACTGAACTGTTGCGGCGCGATATTGATGCTGACCTTGAAGCCGGAGAACCCCTTGTCCTGCCAGAGGCGTGCCTGTTCGACCGCGTGCCCAAGAACAACGTGACCAAGCTCACAAATCAGCCCTGTCTCCTCCATCAGCGGCACGAAGTGGCGTGGCATGATCAGGCCCTCGAAGGGGTTTTCCCAGCGCACAAGCCCCTCGAAACCAGTAATCCGGTTCTCGGCAAGATCAATCTGCGGCTGATAGTGCAGGATGAATTCTCCATTGCGCAGAGCGCGGCGAATCCCTTCCAGCATTTGAAGCTTGCAGGAAGAAGACTGGCCCTCCTCCGGTGAATAGAGATGAAACGTATTCCGGCCAGCGCGTTTGGCGGTGTACATCGCAGTATCGGCGCACTGGACAAGCGCGGCGGCATCCGTTGCATCATCGGGATAGCAGGCTGCCCCCATGCTGCAGGTCACATGAAAGGACTGCCCAGCCAGTTGCACCGGCAAAGAGAGCTTTTCCTTCAGTTCACGCAAGAAGGCAGGCATTTCACCGGCGGACGCAACCGCTCCTTCCAGAATCAGGACAAACTCGTCTCCCCCAAGCCGCAGAACCTTGCCGCGCTCTCGAACCTCCTCGCTCAATCTGGAAGCCATCGCGAGCAGAAGGCGGTCACCGGCGGTATGCCCCAGACTGTCATTGACGGTCTTGAAGTTATCGAGATCGACAAAGACCACGGCGACGCGCTCATCCGGCTGACGCACTCTGCCCAAAGCCGCGTCAATGGAGCTTTCAAGCTGGCTGCGGTTTGGCAAGCTGGTGAGCGGATCATGATGGGCAAGAAACCGGATCTGCTCCTCGGCGCGTTTGCGTTCAATCGCGATGGCAGCAATACGCGCCGTATCAGCGATCAGTCTCGTCTTCCACGGGCCCTGGCAGCCCTGGCGTCTTCTTGTAGATCGCAAAGGTACCCAGTACCCGGTCGTCCAGCGACATGATCGGAGTGGACCAGCAGCAGCGCAGCCCGAACTGCGTGGCAAGCGGATGATAATCGGCCCAGAGAGGATCGGTCTGGATATCGCCAACGATCACAGGCTTTCGCGTAAAGGCAGCCGTGCCGCAGGATCCTACGCGGGGTCCGATTTCAACGCCGTCGATTGCATCGCAATAGGCTTTCGGAAGACTGAGCGCAGCTCCGTGGTGCAAATGCCGCCCGTCTTCATCCATAAGCAGAACAGAGCAGATCGCACCGTCCAACTGCCCTTCGATCAGCCGGACCATACATTCAAGCACATCAGTAAGCGGCGCACTGGAGGCGATCATTTCCAGCACCTGTGCCTGCGCATCACGCAGGCCATCGGCTTTCCGGCGCTCGGTAATATCCCGGCAGACACCGAACAGTCCGACGATGTTCCCATCATCGTCCCGAAGAGGATATTTCGAGGATGCAAACCAGCGGCAGGCGCCACTCGGCGTAATGATGCCCTCCTCCTTGTCGATCAGAGGAATTCCGGTGCGCAGAACCTTCCGTTCCTCTGTGAAAAAGCCCATGGCAACCGGAAAGGGGTGCAGTTCAAGATCCGTCTTGCCGACAAGGTCGTCCGCGGTCTCAAGGCCCAGGTCGGCTGCAACAGCTTGGTTGGCAAACACAAACCGGCAGCGGCTATCCTTGACGAACAGGTAGTCAGCCACCTGATCAAACATGGCGCGCAGCCAGACACGTTCCTGCAGAAACTTTTGCGGCACGCAAAGCCCGCTTTCGCCCAGGACACGCCCGCACTCAAGAAAGTCTTCCGCCTGCATGCCCAGTTCCCTGCCCGGTTCACTACCAAGACCGTCGCAAAGCTCCCCAGCCGGGGCACCGTCTGGGTCAACGCAAGCTGAGCCGTCAATTTTACCTTGAGTAAAAATTACAGGCTTCCATTTGGAGTTCATACTTCTCCCCTGAGGCAACCCGCTGTTCATACGCAAACATCTTTCTATGTAGAGTCATAAGCTTGAATAAACCGCAAAAGATCAACTTGCCGGCACCAACTTTCCTAAAAATGAAATTATGCCAGACTCCGGCCCAGCGCCGCGCTGCGCCGCAAGCTGGCAGCATCAGCGGCGGACGGCGGCAAAAAACCTTTTGCCGTATGCCCATATCAGGTTACCTCCACCCTGTGCCGTCGCGGCTGGCGGTGGTAAGTGCAGGCATAGAGAGTGCAATGAAACACGGCGGCGATCTGTTTCAGGCCATGGCAACCTACGGCGGGGCTGAGGACGACTGGCTGGATCTGTCTACCGGCATCAATCCGCATGCCTATCCGGTGCCAGCCAGCCTGCCCGCATCCTCATGGACCCGCCTGCCCGCGCAAACGGCGCACAAGTGCCTTCTGGATGCAGCCCGTGCGGCCTATCAGGTGCCAGAACATCTTGGCCTTGCCGCAGCTCCGGGAACGCAGGTGATCCTGCCGTATCTGCCGGCCCTTCTGCCGGCAGGCAGCGTCACCATCGCAGGCCCCACCTATTCCAGCCACGGCGATGCCTGGCGGGTGGCGGGGCGGCAGGTGAGCGAAATTTCAGACATTTTTCGCGAGGGCCCTCAGAGCCGGATTGCGCTCATCGTCAGCCCCAACAATCCGGATGGCCGCTGGCATGAACCGCAGGCGCTTCTGCACCTCGCCAGAGACATGCAGCAACGCGGTGGCTTTCTGGTGGTGGACGAGGCCTTTGCCGACGTGACGCCGTCCCGCAGCCTGCTGCCCCATTTGACAGAGGAACCTGTGCTGGTGCTGCGGTCCTTCGGAAAGTTCTTTGGTCTGGCAGGGCTACGGCTCGGATTTCTGGCGGGTCCCCGGCACATGACGGATGCACTCGCCCAGCGCCTTGAAAGCTGGTCCGTCAGCGGCCCCGCGCTGGAGATTGGTGCGCTCGCCCTTCGGGATCTGGACTGGCAGGCGGCCATGCGCAAGAAGTTGACGCAGGAGATGACCGCTCTTGAGGACATTCTGAAGGCGTCCGGCTTTGATCTGCGCGGCGGCACGTCCCTCTACACGCTGGCAGAGCATCCGGATGCCGCCCGCCTGCATCAGGCTCTGGCGCGGCGTCATATCTGGGTGCGTGCCTTTGACTACGCGCCCACGTGGTTGCGCTTCGGCCTGCCCGGTTCACCGGAGGCTCTGGCCCGCCTCCGGCAGGCGCTCAAAGAAGCCAAGGCATCACACGCAGAGGCGGAACCGTGCTGAGTGATCCGCAGGCACTCTGGCTGTTGCTTGGAGCCATAATCCTGGATGCCATCATCGGCGATCCGGACTGGCTGTGGCGGCGGCTGCCGCACCCGGTGGTCTGGATCGGCAAGCTGATCAGCCTCATGGACCGCACGCTCAACCGCGAAAGCTGGTCCCCCATCCTGCGCCGAAGCACAGGAATCCTGGCACTCATCCTGCTGGTCGCCGGTGGTGCAGCCACCGGCTGGCTGCTGCAGGCTGGCCTTTCCGCTCTGCCCTTTGGCGAAGCCGGGATCATTGCCATTGCGGCCGTATTCCTCGCCCAGAACAGCCTCTATGTGCATGTAAAGGCCGTCGCTGATGGCCTGCGCAACGGCGGGCTGACGGGCGGTCGCCGCGCCGTATCGATGATCGTCGGACGTGATCCGGAGCAGCTGGATGAGAGCGGCGTCTCCCGCGCCGCCATCGAGATCCTGCGCCGAGAATTTCTCTGACGGCGTTGTAGCCCCCGTCTTCTGGTTCGCTGTACTGGGCCTGCCGGGGCTCATCGCCTACAAGGCCGTCAACACTGCCGATTCCATGATCGGCCACAAGACGGCCCGGCATCTGGATTTCGGCTGGGCCTCTGCCCGCTTTGATGATCTGATCAACCTGCCCGCCTCACGTCTGTCAGCACTGTTCATTGCGCTTGCCGCGCCTCTGGCCAGCGGCTCACCGGCCCATGCCCTGTCCTCAGTTCGCAGGGATGCGGGTCAGCACCGTTCCCCCAATGCAGGCTGGCCGGAAGCGGCGATGGCCGGGGCGCTTGGCGTTGCATTGGCGGGCCCGCGCGCCTATGCCACTTACCGGGTGGAAGATCCTTTCATGAACCCGGAAGGGCGCAAGGATGCCGGTGAATCTGATATCCGCCGCGCCTTGCATGTGCTTGCAGGGGCTTGCGCAATCGAGGCTTTGCTGGTTCTCATCATGGCTCTGGCATTATCCTGATGCCATGATCCATGAGAACACTGGCCGGACCGTGAGATGATCCCGTTTTCCGCAGCAGCCGAGAATAACAAGACCCCGATCCTCGAAATCCTGAAAGACGCCTTTGCCGGGTCAAGCCGCGTGCTGGAGATTGCCAGCGGCACGGGCCAGCATGCGGTGCATTTTGCCAAGAACCTGCCGCATCTCGTCTGGCAGCCCAGCGATCTGCCCGAGCATCTGGCAGGCCTTGAACAGCGGATCATCGACACCGACCTCGACAACATTGAGGAACCGCTGGAACTCGACGTGCTTGACCTGCCTTGGCCGACGCCGGACCGGGAAGCAGACGATGCCTTCGACGCCATCTACACCTCGAACAGCCTGCACATTGTCAGCTGGGAGGGCGTGGAAGCATTCTTTGAAGGTGTCGGCGAAACGCTGGCAGAAGGCGGCACGCTCGCCATCTATGGTGCCTTCAAATATGGCGGGGCCTTCACCACGCCCAGCAACGAAGCCTTCGACCAGAGCCTGCGCAAGAAGGACCCGAAAAGCGGGCTGCGTGACTTTGAACAGGTTGACGCCCTCGCACGCGGCATTGGCCTGACGCTGCTCGCCGACCATGCGATGCCCGCCAACAATCAGTTGCTAATCTACCGGCGGGGTTAAGGGGCACAGGCCCTTTCCACACACTCGGAGTCGTCCCGGACGAAGCAAAGCGTGAGCCGGGATGACTCAGTGCCTGCGGCTATAAGACGGGCCCCGCTGGGGCCCGTAACTGTTTCTCAAAGCGGAATGTTGTCGTGCTTCTTCCAGGGCAGCTCTTCCTGCTTGGAGCGCAGGAGAGCGAGCGCCCGCGAGACGCGCTTGCGGGTGGAATGCGGCATGATCACTTCATCGATATAACCGCGCTCGGCTGCAACGAAGGGATTGGCGAAGCGGTCCTCGTAGTCCTTGGTGCGCTTTGCGATCTTGTCCTTATCGGAAAGCTCGGAGCGGTAGAGGATTTCCACCGCGCCCTTTGCGCCCATCACCGCAATTTCTGCGCTCGGCCAGGCGTAATTGATGTCACCGCCAATGTGCTTGGAGCTCATCACGTCATAAGCGCCGCCATAAGCCTTGCGGGTGATGACCGTCACTTTCGGCACCGTCGCCTCCGCATAGGCGAACAGCAGCTTGGCGCCGTGCTTGATCAGCCCGCCATATTCCTGCGCCGTACCCGGCAGGAAGCCCGGCACATCCACGAAGGTTACGACCGGAATGTTGAAGCAGTCACAGAAGCGCACGAAACGGGCCGCCTTGCGGCTGGCGTCACTGTCCAGCACGCCCGCCAGCACCATCGGCTGGTTGGCGATGATACCGACCGTGCGCCCTTCGACGCGGCCGAATCCGGTGATAATGTTCTTCGCAAACCCCGCCTGAATCTCAAAGAAGTCACCCTCGTCGACGGTCTTCACCACAAGCTCCTTCATGTCGTAGGGCTTGTTCGGATTGGCCGGCACCAGAGTGTCGAGGCTCATGTCGATGCGCGAGGGATCGTCGTGGCAATCCACTTCCGGCACATCGGCCAGATTGTTCATCGGGAGGAAATCAATGAGGCGGCGCATTTCCAGAAGCGCCTCGACATCATTCTCGAAGGCGCCATCCGCGATGGAGGACTTGGTGGTGTGGATGCTGGCACCGCCCAGTTCCTCTGCCGTGACCGTTTCATTGGTCACGGTCTTCACCACATCCGGCCCCGTGACGAACATGTAGGACGTATCGCGCACCATGAAGATGAAATCGGTCATGGCCGGGGAATAAACGTCACCACCCGCGCAAGGCCCCATGATCAGCGAGATCTGCGGAATGACGCCGGAGGCCGTGACATTGCGCTGGAACACGTCACCGTAACCGGCAAGCGCAGCCACACCTTCCTGAATGCGGGCACCACCAGCATCGAACAGGCCGATGATGGGCGCGCGGTTCTTCAGGGCCATGTCCTGAATCTTGATGATTTTTGGGCATGCGTCTCGGAGAGAGAACCGCCGAAAACCGTAAAGTCCTTGGAGAAAACATAGACGACGCGGCCATTTACGGTGCCCCAGCCGGTGACGACGCCATCACCCGGGATATGCGCCTCGTCCATACCGAAGTCCGTGCAGCGGTGCTGCTTGAACATGTCGAATTCCTCGAAGGACCCTTCGTCCAGCAGGATGTCGATCCGCTCACGCGCCGTCAGCTTGCCGCGCCCGTGCTGGGCGTCAATGCGGCGCTGCCCGCCCCCAGCCGCGCTGTCTCGCGCCGGTGCTCCAGTTCGGCCAGGATATCCTTCATCATCCGCCTCTTCAGAAAAATCTTGCTGCCAAAGGATCTAGCACGGC
The DNA here is from genome assembly GCF_050510895.1 of Pannonibacter phragmitetus. Lineage (GTDB taxonomy): Bacteria > Pseudomonadota > Alphaproteobacteria > Rhizobiales > Stappiaceae > Pannonibacter > Pannonibacter phragmitetus_B. Next base: position 2,284,779 of record NZ_JBNINT010000001.1, read on the forward strand.
CGGACCGCAAGCGAGAAGTCAGCACAAAGAAGGACCTTGGCCGTCGAGGCGACGAGGATCTGCACAACTTCTAGGCACATGAGCGTGAAGATTGTTCTTTTGCAGCCTGCGTGGATTTGTCATGCTTGCCTAAATGAACAGCAATAACGGCGGGGTACGGAATGGCGCCAGAGCGGGAGGTCTTCAATGAGATGCTGGGAGCAGACGGGCGGCCAAGGCCGGCCTACGCAAGACTGGCCGAGTGGCTCGACAACCAGCCGAAAAACTTCCTGACGCGCAAGAGCCGGGAAGCAGAAACGATCTTCAGGCGCCTTGGCATCACCTTTGCCGTCTATGGTGCCCAGGAGGCGACGGAACGCCTCATCCCCTTCGACCCCATCCCGCGTATCATCTCCGCCGCCGAGTGGCGCCGCCTGTCGGCCGGCATCGAGCAGCGTGTACGTGCCCTCAACGCCTTTCTGCACGATATCTATCACCGGCAGGAGATCATCCGGGCCGGGCGCATTCCAGCTGAACTGATCCTTCAGAATGAAGCATTCCTGCCGGAGATGGTGGGTTTCACCCCTGCCCGGCGCGTCTACTCGCACATCATCGGCACCGATCTGGTGCGCGTTGGCGAGAATGACTTCTACGTGCTGGAAGACAACACGCGCACACCTTCCGGCGTCTCCTACATGCTGGAGAACCGGGAGACCATGATGCGCATGTTCCCGGATCTGTTCCAGATGCACCGGGTGGCGGCGATCGAACAGTATCCGGATCTTCTGCGCCAGACGCTGGAAAGCGTTGCACCCGATACGACGCGCAAGGAACCGACGATCTGCATCCTGACGCCGGGCATCTACAACTCGGCCTATTTCGAGCACGCGTTCCTTGCAGACCAGATGGGCGTGGAGCTGGTCGAGGGGCGCGATCTCTTCGTCGACAATGGCAAGGTCTGGATGCGTACCACGCGCCAGCCCAAGCAGGTGGACGTGATTTACCGGCGCATAGACGATGCCTTCCTTGATCCCCTCACCTTCCGCCCGGACTCGATGCTTGGCGTGCCGGGGCTGTTCGATGCCTACCGGGCCGGCACGGTTACCATCTGCAATGCGCCGGGCACCGGAATTGCCGATGACAAGGCCATCTATGCCTATGTGCCGGACATCATCGAATTCTATACCGGCCAGAAGCCGATTCTGAACAACGTGCCGACCTGGAACTGCTCGCGTCCGGACGACTTTGCCTATGTGCTCGACAACCTGGCCGACATCGTCGTCAAGGAAGTGCATGGCTCGGGCGGCTACGGCATGCTGATCGGCCCCACCGCGTCCAAGCGCGAAATTGCCGCCTTCCGGGAAGTCCTGAAGGCCAATCCGAAGAACTATATTGCCCAGCCGACCCTGTCGCTGTCTGCCTGCCCAACCCATGTGGCTTCCGGGGTTGCCCCGCGCCATGTGGACCTGCGCCCCTATGTCCTGATCGGTGATCAGGTGCGGATCACCCCGGCGGGCTGACCCGCGTGGCGCTGAAGAAGGGCTCTCTGGTCGTGAATTCGAGCCAGGGCGGCGGCACCAAGGATACCTGGGTTCTGGAGGACTGATCATCATGCTCGGCCGCACAGCCGCCTCCCTTTCTGGATGTCGCGCTACAAGGAGCGCTCCCACAACACCGCACGCCTGCTGGAAGCGGCATGGCGCACGGCCATGATCCCGCAGCCCGGCATGGACGTGGCCGAGGACTGGCGTTCCGCGCTGGCCGGCTCCGGCTGCGAGGCCGCCTTCATGGAGAAATCCGGCGAGGTGAATTCACGCGCGGTGACGAACTTCATGCTGTTCGACAAGGATAATCCCTCCTCTGTCCGCAACAGCCTGGAGATGGCCCGCAACAACGCCCGCGCCGTGCGCACCGGCATCACGTCAGAACTCTGGGAGGCGATCAACACCACGTGGATCGAATTCAGCGACGTGAAGCCCCACACGCTGGCGCAGGACAAGCTGCCGGAGTTCCTGACCTGGATCGGTCAGCGGGCTATGCTGTTCCGCGGTGCGCTTCTGGGCACGCTTCTGCGCGATGACGGTTATTCGTTCTCGCAGCTTGGTCATTTCGTCGAACGGGCAGACCATACGGCCCGGGTGCTGGATGCCAAATACTGGATCCTGCTGCCCGTAACCGACATGGCCGGCAAGGGGCATCATCACCAGTGGTCCTCGATCCTGCGCGTCATGTCCGGCCTCAGAAGCTATCGCTTTGCGTTCCCGAATGCGGAACTGAAGGCGGCGAACATCGCCGAGTTCCTGATCCTGCGCCGCGAAATGCCGCGCTCGCTCGCTCACAGCTACGACTGGCTCAACAGCACGATGAACGATCTGACAGCCTTCTATGGCGAGCAGATGCCAAGTGCTCCCCTGGCTGGTACGATGCAGGAGCAGCTCAGGACCGGGCACATGCGGGATATCTACAGCAAGGGTTTGCATGAGTTCCTGGTGGACTTCACGCTCCGGAACAACGCTTTCGCCGACCGGGTCGCCCGCGATTACAATTTTGCCTGATAGAAAAGGCCGAAGGCAGGAGCCAGCATCCTATGCGCCTGACAATCCGCCACACGACGAAATACCGATACGATACCCCGGTTGCCAACGCCATGCAGCAGCTGCGGCTGACACCGCCTTCCTGCGCGGGGCAGAACATCCTTGACTGGCGCATAGAGGCGCCTGGCATGGACCGCGCAACCACCTACCACGATGCTTTCGGCAATCTGGTGCACATGATCTCAAGCCGCGAACAGCTGGAGGCCGTGACGATAACCGCCAGCGGTGCAGTGGAGACAACAGACCTTAATGGCGTTCTGGGCGAAGAGATAGCCGAGGCGCCGGTGCGGATCTATACACGCGTCACCCCGCTGACCGAAGCCAACCAGGCAATCCGCAAGTTGTCTGGCCTTGTGACAGCGGAAGACCAGATCGGTGGCTGCCATGCCCTGATGCATGCAATCCGCGACAAGGTGGACTACAAGGTCGGCGTTACCGAGACCCACGCCACAGCCATTCAGGTTCTCGCCTCCGGCGAAGGCGTGTGTCAGGATCACGCTCACATCTTCATCGCCGCCGCCCGTGCGGCCGGAGTGCCCGCCCGCTATGTCTCGGGCTATCTTCTGCTGGACGAGGCTCAGGAGTCGGAGGCCCACCATGCCTGGGCTGAGGCCTATATCGAGGGCCTGGGATGGGTCGGCTTTGACGTTTCCAATGCGATTTGCCCGACGGACCGTTATATCCGCTTGACGGCCGGGCTGGACTCGCGTTCCGCTGCTCCGATACGTGGCATCCGGTTTGGTGGCATGGAAGAAAACCTCAATGTCGAGGTTGATGTAGCCCGCACAGGAAGCCAGCAGCAACAATAACAGGCCGAAGCGGCCGGATGATGAAGCGGACCCCCTTGCCGTGACTTACTGCGTTGGCCTGAAACTTGATCGTGGTCTCGTCTTTGCTGCCGACACCCGCACCAATGCGGGCGTAGACAATATCGCCACCTTCAAGAAGCTGCATGTCTGGGAGGAGCCGGGCGAGCGTGTCTTCACCTTGTTGACGGCCGGCAATCTGGCCATCACCCAGTCAGTGGTGTCGATCCTGTCCGAACAGATCGCCTCCCCCACCCTCAACAAGACCAATCTGATGAGCGTGGACACCATGTTCCAGGCAGCCCGCCTTGTCGGGCAGGCCGTGCGGGACGTGCGGGCGCTGGATGGCGATGCTCTGGCCGCGAGCGCGGAAAGCTTCTTCGTTACCTTCATCTTCGGCGGTCAGATCAAGGGCGAGGCGCCGCGCCTGTTCCAGATCTATTCGGCCGGCAACTTCATCGAAGCCACCGACGACACCATGTTCTTCCAGATCGGCGAGCACAAATACGGCAAGCCAATCCTCGACCGGGTGACACGCCGCGACATGCGCCTTGGCGCTGCGGCCAAGATGGCGCTGCTGTCCTTCGACTCCACTCTGCGCTCGAATCTGTCGGTCGGCATGCCCATCGACCTGATGCTCTACAACACGGACAGCTTCACCGCCCACCGTCAGAAGCGCATTGACCGGGAAGACCCCTATTTCCAGACGCTCTCCGCAGAATGGTCTAACGCCCTTCGCAAGGCATTTACGGAAATTCCGGAATTCGAGATCTGAGGCTTCGGAAGCGGGATCGTTCCAGCGGTCCGTCAGGTATTCCGTCAAGCCCCCTGCGCCGTCCCGGCCTTGTGCCGGGACCTGTTAGGGACGAGTGGCATCAGATTGAAAACTAGAAGAATTTGACCGGAATTGCGCCCATCACAGGCCCCGGCACAAGGCCGGGGCGGCGCGGCGTGTGGGGAAAGGCTGTGCTCACACACAGATTCAAGCGGTTGATAAACTGATTCAACTGCGCGGCAATCAGAAACAACAGGCTCGAAAATTGATTCAACCGGCTGCGATTTTTATTCAGAGAGCCGCCTCAACCATCTGAATTTAAAAAACTTTCGCCTTATCCGTGACCAAGGATCAGCGCGGCAGCGTCGAATTCGGTCTTCTTGTAGGTGCGGATGCGGCGGGCCTCGGTGTCCTCGCCCCAGAGTTCCGCATTCCAGTCCTCATCCACATGGGCTGCAGCCCAGAGGTCACCGACGCCGTGGTTTCGGCGGGCGAGAAGCAGGGCGATGACGGCAGAGCCGGTGACCGTCGTCACTGTATGCAGGGCGGCGGCTTCCAGGGCCGTGAAGCTGTCGAGCGCCCTGCGAAACGCGGTAACGAGCTCCGCATCCTGCGGCACATGCATGATGCCGCCGGACAAGCGGAAACGGCCGCCGAGTTCGGCTTCAGCTGCAGCCAGCAGCGGGTCCCAGGTCTGGCGCTGGCGTTCGGTCAGCCGCTCCGGCTCGCTGGCGCGGTAGCAAAGAGCGTCATTGCCGGCATAGCGGGCAATCTCATCGGCAACGTCCGCGAACCGATCCCCAACCGCATCAATGGCCGCATTGGCAATGCGGGTCAGCGGCATGATGCCAGGGTTGATCACCTTTTCCTGCGCATGCCATTCGGCAGCAACGGCAGCAGCGAGGCGGGCATCGGGCAGAAGCAGCGGCTTGCGGCCCGGCGTCTTCACTGCGCGGCCATCCAGCAGCACCGCATGCCCGCCCTCAGCGGGCGCATGAGAGGCAACGTCGTAGAAGCGCTTGGGCAGTTCACGGCGCGAGAGTTCCTTGGCCCGTTCGACCGGATCATATTTGGCGAGGTCCTCGTGGATCTCTTCAAAAATATCACGCATCAAAGGGTCTCCAGTGTCCAGCCAAGGCAGCGTGCAATCGCGCCATCGATTTCGTCAAATTGATCAATAACGGCATGAGCCCCGGCCCCATGCAGCAGGTCCGCCGTGTGATAGCCCCAGGACACGCCAACGGCGAGCGCACCGGCTGCACGGGCCATCTCCATATCGAAGCTGGTGTCGCCAATCATCACCGTGCGCAGGGGCTCTGCACCCGTTTCGCCCATGGCGCGCAGAACCATGTCCGGATGCGGCTTGGAAGGGCTGGTATCGGCTGTCTGGATAGTGATGAAGCGGCCTTCCAGATCATGCAGCTTCAGCATGTGGTCAACGCCACGCCGGGCCTTGCCGGTGGCGATGCCCAGCAGCACATCGTCGCGTGCTCCAAGACGCAGAATGGCCTCGCGGGCGCCCGGATAGAGAGGATCATAGTCAAGCCCCGCCTCACGGCGGCTGCGCTTGGAAGCACGGTAGGCCTCGGACATCATGCCCACCTTGCTGCGGTGATCTGGGCCCACCAGACGGGCAAAGGCCTGTTCCAGAGACAGGCCGACGATGGAGAGCGCTTCCTTGCGGCCCGGCATCGGCAGGCCAGCGGCGGCAAAGCCAACCTCAAGCCCGTGCAGGATGGTCTCCTGGCTGTCGATCAGCGTGCCGTCGCAGTCAAAGATCACAAGATACATGGGCAGGTCTGGTCCTCAGTCTTCCTCGTCCAGCTCCGGAACATAGTCGGCAACATCGAAGCCGAGCAGGTTCCAGGTCTGCTGCATATGCGGGGGCAGCGGCGCCGAAACGTCGATCTTGCCGTGACCCGAGGGGTGCGGAATGATGATGCGCCGCGCCAGCAGATGCAGGCGGTTCTGGATGCCGCCGGGCAGCTCCCAGTTCTCCACGTTGAAATACTTGTCATCCCCGATGATCGGGTGATGAATGTGGGCGGCGTGGGCGCGAAGCTGATGCGTACGGCCTGTCACCGGCTTCATGGTCACCCAGGACAGTTTCTGCGCCGACTGTTCCACCACATTGTAGAGCGACACCGCGTGCTGGGCTTCATCCTCGCCATGGCGGGCAATGCGCATGCGCTCTTCGCTCTCGTCACGGGCGAGATAGGTAGAGATGCGGCCCTGCTTGGGCTTCGGCACCCCGGCGAGCATCGCCCAGTAGATCTTGCGGGTGTTGCGGTGGCGGAAGGACTTGGTCAGCTCCTGCGCGGCAAGGCGGGTCTTGGCGACGAGGATGATGCCCGAGGTCTCGCGGTCCAGCCGGTGCACGAGGCGGGGCTTGTTGCCCTTGCTGTCCGTGAAGGCATCCAGCATGCCGTCGAGATGGCGGCGCAGGCCCGAACCGCCCTGGACGGCCAGACCGGCCGGCTTGTTCAGCACCATCACCATGCTGTCCTCGAACAGCATCATGTCCTCGATGGCCTTGCGATCGTCGTCAATGAGCTTGGTGGACTTCGGCCGGGCGTTCTTCCGGTCATCCGCCTCGATCTCGATGCCAAGCGGCGGAATGCGCACGCTCTGGCCGGAGGCAAGGCGGGTGGCGCTTTCGGCGCGCTTGCCGTCCACACGCACCTGGCCGGTGCGCAGCAGCTTCTGCAGGTGGCCGAAGCCAAGGCCCGGGAAATGGACCTTGAACCAACGGTCGAGGCGCATGCCAGCCTCATCGGCGGACACGGTCTTGAGTTCAATAGCGGACATCTGGGTCTCGTTCTGGTGCGCGCCCGGCTTGAAGCGGGCATCCGGGACGGCCAATTGCAGCACGTCAAACCGGCCCGGCAGGGCGCAGCTGTTGTTGTGCCTCTCTTAAGCGTCCTTGGCCCGCAAGGGAAGAGATTTCGCAGCCCCTCCCCTCTGAAAGCTGCATGGGCGCCGCTCTAAGCTCCAACACTGCGCGCTATGGCAAGACCGGCGAAGACTGCCAGAATGGAAAGGAGCACCGACAGCACCACATAGAACAGGGCCACATGCACCGCCCCTTCTCCCAGAGCAGCGCCATATCCAGCGAGAAGGCGGAGAATGTCGTGAAACCGCCGAGAATGCCGGTCGCCACGAAAAGCCGCAGACCGGCCGACGTGCCCGGATTGTAGCGCAGCAGCCAGCCGATGAAGAGGCCCATAATCAGCGAGCCAGCGACATTCACCGTCAGCGTGCCATAGGGAAAATTCGGCCCGAACCAGCGCAGAGTCAGAAGGTTCACGCCATGGCGCAGCGCTGCGCCAATGCCGCCGCCAAGAGCGACGATCAGAAAATTGCCCATCCCATCAACCTTCCTGCGGAAGCGGCTCCTCCGCCTCCGTAACGCTGTCTGAGCCAATCCTGTCCTCAATCAGACGCCTCACCGCTGAAATCAGTTCAGGATCAGCCTTCAGATGCGGGGCTTCCTCATCAACAATCGCCAGGAAGAGATTGCGCTTCAGCCTCTGCTCCTCTTCGGCAGCAAGCACCCGGCTGCCGATGGAGGACTGGACGATGCGCATCAACCGGTCGGCTGCCGTCAGCCGCCCCCAAAGATAGTCATGCTCGCGCCAGGAGCGGTTGAAGAACGCACCGAAAGTGTTCAGCGCCGATCCCTTCAGCACGAATCCCTCATCCAGCAGGGAACTGGCGTCACGCGGACTGATCCGGTCGATCAGCGTCTCGTTCACTTCCGAAAAATCGGTACGCTGGAAGACAGGCAGCGTCACCAGATCATAGAAGGCAAAGCCGACGTAGGCGCGTGTCAGATCCTGCCGCAGGCCCGGCACCAGATAGGTGAAGGTCATCACCGCGAAAATATCATCTTGCAGCCGGTCAAGCTCGCCCAGGCGCATATGGCTGCGGACAACGGCCAAAACGGCCTCCACGGCTTCCGGGCGGGCATCAACGGCAAGTCCTGCGGCAAGCTCGCAAATATCCTGCGGATAGGCGGCCGCATTCCAGCAGCGCAGCAGCATGTCGATCTGCTCGTAAAGCTCACGCTTCAGCGCATCGAGATCATCCGGTTTCTGCACGGCCACGTCATGGCTGCGGGACTGATAGAAGCTGTTGAGCTTGCGTACCACGAACCGTAGACGCCGGATGCGGTAGTCAACGTCCAGCCCCTTCAGCATGCTGATCAGAGCCTGCGACGAGCTGAAGGTGCCTGCCTCCATTGCGTCCGGCAGACCTGCCTTGAGGCGGGAGAGCACGTCATCCAGATCCAGCTCCGCCCCTGCCCTCGCGGCAAGGTCGCAGATCAGCCCTGCCAACCGCTCGGCCAGCGCCTCTACCTTCAGCGTCTGATAGCTGAGATAGGCATAACCCGCCTGCACGTGGGCGGCCTCATTCGCCTTCACCCGGCAGCGGGTCAGTTCTTCGATGGTCAGCGGCTGGCTGGAAGCAGACGGCAGGATGCGCCCGACCTCCGCTTCGACCAGCGGGTCGGTGGCAGCGATCACCTCGGACAGACGCCGGGCCCGCCGGTTGCGCGCCTCAATGGCCTTGAGGTCATCCCCCACGGGCTCATTACGGGGAATGTGGGCAAGCGAAGACAGGATGACACGAAAGAAGCCCGGCACCGTGTCACCATTTCCATTCGGCCCCACGCCCTTGCCGTTGAAGGGCACCGGATCGACATAAACCAGCCGGCGGGCCACCTCACGCGTCGCGGGCCGCTCATCAATGGCCTCGATGACCGGGCCGAAGGGCTTGTTCATCACAACGCTTCCGTCGACAAAGCAACGCCGCTCCACGTCGTCCACAGGCCCGCCAAGCGTGTCGCGCAGGAAGCTTTCGCGTGTCTCCCAAACCTCGCCCCGCTCAGCCAGCAATGTGTCCATTTCCCCCACTGTTGCAGGTGGAAATGCGCCGGGGAACGATGAGGTCGCACGGGCCGCAAACACAAGGCCGGGGATATGGCGCGGGGTGAAGCTGCTGTCCAGAACGCCAGGCATGCGGTGCTCGCAGGAAAACCGCAGGATACGGCGGTGTTCCCGCTCTTCAATGAAGGCCGGTTCGTCTATGCGGATGCGCTGACGGCGGCCGTAATAATCGGTCACCGTAACGAAGAGCTCCAGCTTCTGGCCGCGTGGCACCAGCGTTGCGCCCTCGCGCCAGCTGGCGTCCATCGCATGACAGGCATCCAGCATCCAGCCACTGTAACGTGCCCCCGAAAACGGCGGCGTGAACCAGCGCGACTGGGTGAGCAGGCGCAGCTTTTCCCGCGTTTCCGGGCTGTCGATATGCGCCTTGAGGCCAGAAGTGATCAGCCGGTCGATCACCGGTGACATGCCGCTTTTAAGGTAGCGGGTGATACCATCCTGCGGCTGGGCGAGCCGGGTGACATCGGCGTTTTCAAGCCAAAGGTCACGATGGGCATCAAGCGGCAGGTCATGGGCAATGGCACGGGCCAGCATCACCCCGTTGACGCCGCCAGCAGATGCCCCGGCAATGGCATCCACCACCACGCGGACATTCACGTCAGGCTCATAGGCGCGCAGCAATTCAAGATAGGCCAGCGTGGATGGCGAAAGCATTCCGGCGGCGGCCTCCTCTGCGGCCTCAAGCGGATCACGCGAGGCATTGAGGCTGGAGGCCTTGACGAGATTGAGGATTTCCCGGCTGACGCCATGCATGTAGATGGCAAGGGAAACGCCGCCGTAGAACACGAGCGCGAGGCGGATCTCGATCTGCTTCATGGGCGAATCCCCGCAACGACAGGCCGCCAGCATCGCGCAGCCGCCCTCAGACGGCAAGGCGAAGTTAAAGCGATGGCAAGCGGACTTTCAGCGGATCACCCGCCGCCGCGCTCGCGCCGCAGTCTCGACCAATATTCGAGGCGCTTGCGCAACTCGCGTTCAAAGCCACGCTCAACCGGTTCATAGAACACCTGCCGGCCCATGCTTTCGGGGAAATAGTCCTGCCCGGAGAATGCGTCCGGCTGGTCATGGTCATAGGCATACCCATCGCCGTAGCCTTCGGACTTCATCAACTTGGTCGGGGCGTTGAGAATATGCTTGGGCGGCAGCAGGGAGCCGTGGCTCTTGGCCGCCCGGACAGCGGACTTGTAGGCCGTGTAGACCGCATTCGACTTCGGCGCGGTCGCCAGATAGACAACGCATTGCGCCAGCGCCAGCTCCCCTTCCGGCGAGCCCAGCATCTGATAGGCATCACGCGCAGCATTCGCCTGTGTCAGCGCCTGAGGATCAGCCAGGCCAATATCCTCCACCGCCATGCGGATGAGGCGGCGGGCGAGATACAGCGGGTCCTCACCGCCGTCCAGCATGCGGGCAAACCAGTAGAGCGCCGCATCCGGATCAGAGCCACGTACCGACTTGTGCAGGGCAGAAATCAGATTGTAGTGCCCATCCTGGCTCTTGTCATAGATCGGCGCCCGCCGCTGAACGATCTCCTGCAGCCGGGCTGCCGTGAAGACTTCCCCTCTCCTGCTGCGCGCCAGACGTCTTCCGCCAGCGTCAGGGCGGAACGGCCGTCGCCATCCGCCATGCGCATCAGCACGCCGCGCGCCTCTTCATCAAGCGGCAGAGGCTTACCCTCCTCCTGCTCGGCACGTGACAGCAGCCGCTCCACCGCCTCCCGGTCCAGCGAGCGGAAGGTCATCACGTGAGAGCGCGACAGAAGCGCGGCATTCAGTTCAAAGGACGGGTTCTCGGTCGTCGCGCCCACCAGTGTGATGGTGCCGTCCTCCATCACAGGCAGGAAGCTGTCCTGCTGGGCACGGTTGAAGCGATGGATCTCGTCCACGAAGAGCAGCGTGCCACGCCCGCCCATGCGCCGGGCACGGGCAGCTTCAAACACCTTCTTGAGGTCGGCAACGCCGGAGAAGATCGCCGAGATCTGTTCAAAGCCCAGATCCGTCTCAGCCGCCAGCAGCCGGGCCACGGTCGTCTTGCCGGTGCCCGGAGGCCCCCAGAAGATCAGTGAACCAAGGCTGCGGTTACGCAGCATCCGCGACAGCGTGCCATCGGGACCCAGAAGATGGTCCTGCCCCGCCACGTCCTCCAGCCGCTTCGGGCGCAGCCTGTCCGCCAGCGGGCGCGGCCCGGCGGGTTGGGAGGCAAGCATCTGCCCCGAAGCGGAAAAGAGGTCACTCATGTCGGATCAACTGCATCATCAGCCGCGCAGGGCAAGACGTGTCGTCTCACCGCCCCGCTTGATATCGAGAAGCCAGAACCTTGCAGGGCGGCGCAGCATCCGGTCAAGCTCTGCAGTGGTGGTGACCTTCTGTTCGTTCACACCTACGATGATATCTCCAGGGCGCAAGCCCACCCGGTTTGCCGGAGAGCCCTGCGCCACCTCGCTGATCACCACGCCCTCGTCCATGGTGTCGAGGCGCAGCTCGTCTGAAACGGCCGGGGAAAGGTTCAGGACCGTCGCACCTGCAAAAGGCGAATAGGCCTCGATTTTCCGGGTATCACGTGCCGGTGTTTCGGGCGCAGCCAGCAGCGGCACGTCCGCCTGCAGCTCCGATCCATTGCGCTGGAAGGTGAATTTCGCCGCACCGCCCAGCTGCCGGGTGGAAAAACGGTAGCCGAAGGAATCGGGATCGAGCACCTCTGCTCCATCCACCGCCGTCACGAGATCACCGACCTTCAGCCCGGCCTTGTCTGCCGGGGAGCCGGGGAACACCTTGGTCACCAGTACGCCGCGCGGCCGGTCAAGGCCAAGGGCTTCGGCAATCTCCGCTCCAACCACCTGAACCGTTGCCCCCAGCCATGGACGCTGCACCTTGCCGGAAGTTTGCGCCGATGTGGCGACGAAGCTCACCATGTTGGCGGGGATCGCAAAGCCGATACCGATGGAACCGCCGGAGCGGGAGAAGATTGCCGTGTTGATGCCGACCAGACGGCCATGCATGTCCACCAGCGCGCCGCCCGAGTTGCCGGGATTGATGGCGGCATCGGTCTGGATGAAGAACTGATAGTCGGTCACGCCCACCTGCGTGCGGGCCAGAGCCGAGACAATGCCCTGTGTTACCGTCTGGCCAACGCCGAAGGGATTGCCGATGGCCAACACCATGTCACCAACTTCCAGCCCATCGGAATCGGCAAACTCAACCGTTGGGAAATTGCCGCCCTCGCGGATCTTCAGCACGGCCAGATCTGTCCGCTCGTCCTTCAGGATGATGTCGGCATCAAACTCGCGCCGGTCACTGAGCGCCACCCGCACCTCATCCGCATTCTCGATGACGTGATTGTTGGTGATGATGATGCCCTCTGAGGCAATGATCACGCCTGAGCCGAGGGAGGACTGCACCCGCCTGCGCTGGCCGCCAGGAGCGTTATCAGGCACACCAAAGAAGCGGCGGAAGAAAGGATCATCCAGAAAGGGCGAGACCTGCCGCTGCTCCACCATGCGTGTCGCATAGACGTTGACGACAGCAGGAGCCACCTTCTTGACGACCGGGGCAAAGGACAGCGTGACTTCCGCTTCGCTCTTTGGAACCTGCCGTTCCTGGGCAATGGCGGTGCCGGCAGCGCCGGTCACGGCAATGGCCCCCAGAAGCATCGACGCAGTCATCAGCGAAATGGCCAACAGCGCGCGGCAACAGCCACGCGGACCAGGACTGGCAGAACGTGCAAGGCGGTGGGAAAAGGCCATCCTCAAAGCTCCTCTAAACGCAGAATCCGGCCCGAAGGCCGGATTCGATACATGCCAGATAGGAAGCCTGTCCTGCAATGCCAAGCCTGACGGCCCGGCATTGCAGTCTGGTTGGCTCAGGCCGAGCGGACCTGCGACAGGAAGGAGCGAACCTCCTCGTCGAGATGGCGGGCCTGCGTGGTGAGCTCACTGGCCGAGGCCACGAAGCCATCGGCGGCAGTGCCGGTGCGTTCGGTCACGTTGTTCACGCGGCGGATGTTGCTCGTCACCTCTTCGGTGCCGCGCGCGGCACGCTGCGTGTTGTCGGCAATGCCCTGTGTCGCAGCGCTCTGTTCTTCCACGGCAGAAGACACCTCTGTCACCGACATGGTGATCTCACCGATGGTCTCCTGGATCTCGGCGATTGCGGCAACGGCATCTTCCGTCGCGCTGCGGATCGCGTCGATCTGCTGCTGGATTTCGCCGGTTGCCTTGCCCGTCTGCGAGGCCAGTTCCTTGACTTCCGATGCCACGACCGCAAAGCCCCGGCCAGCCTCCCTGCACGCGCCGCCTCGATGGTGGCGTTGAGGGCAAGCAGGTTGGTCTGATCGGCGATATCGGAGATCAGCGTCACCACCTCACCGATGCGGTTGGCAGCTTCCGCCAGCGAACGCACGGTGGCGTTGGTGGCCTGAGCGCGGATCGTTGCCGTCTGGGCCACGCTGGACGAGCGGGCAATCAGTTCGGAGATCTGACGGATCGAGCTCGAAAGCTGGTCCGAAGCCGAAGCGATCGACTGCACTTCTTCCATGGCCTGGTTGGACATGTCGGCCGCGCGCGAAGCGCTGTCACCAGCGGTCTGGGTCATTTCCTGCACTTCACGGGCAGCGGACTGCAGGCTCTGTGCCGAGCGGGAAACCGTTTCGACCACGCGGCCAACGGATGCCTCGAACTCGGCAGCCAGACCGGAGAGCATCTCCTTGCGCTGCTCGGCCTGCGAGCGGGCTGCAATCGCCTCTTCCTGCGCACGGCGCTCCTGATCAGCGGCTGCATTCTCACGGATCTGCAGAACTGCACGGCCGATCTCTCCAATCTCGTCACCACGGCGCGCAGCAGCGATATCCTGCGACAGGTTACCATTGGCAATCGACGTCAACGCCTGCACCAGAACCTGCAGCGGCTTCGTGATGGTGCGGGAGAACAGCAGGGCCACCACTGCAACGACTGCCAGCGTGATCAGCGTCAGCATGATCATCCGGTCGCGCATGGCTGTAACGGCACTCAGGGTTTCCTCAGTGGTCTTGTCAGCAACCACTGCATAGGTCTGCCCCATGAAGCTGATCGGTTCCGCAAGCACCATGCGGTCAACGCCATCCTTGCCGGTCACCTGACCGGAAGATTCGATGCCGCGAAGCGCGTCCTCAATCGGCTCACCCTCAGCCTGGAACTTCAGCGCAGTCGGGAAGTCCAGCGCCGGCATGGTCGTCAGCACCATGCCACCCTGCGCAACAAGATAGGTCTGGCCGGTTTCGCCCAGTCCTTCACGGTCAGCAAGAACCTTGTCCAGCATCGGAGACGTTACGCGCATGGCGATAACACCGAGATACTTGCTCTCGCCGAACTCGTTCACATAAACCGGCTGTGCGAGGAACATCGACGGAATTGCATCAGCGCCATATTCGCTGAAGCCTGTCGCGACCTGAGTGCCTGCGGGCTGCCCGGCTGCCAGCTTGAACACCTCACCCAGACCGGTCGCTGCCAGTGAACCATCAGTTACGGACTGAAGGAAATCGTCCCCCTTGGTCACGGAGTAAAGAACGAGACCGTCATTGGTGATGCCGTAGATATCGCCATAGCCACCAGCCTTCCAGGCCGACAGGAACGAACCATGCAGTTCGCCGTGGCGCCAGGAATACATGGTCTTGTTGGTCTTGCCGGTCAGCTCTGCACGGTCAGCAGCACCACTGCCCGAAGCCTGATAGTAGCTGCGGATCAGAATCCATATCCGTACCAAGGTTCGCACGGGTGCTCGCCAGATCCTTCATGACCAGTGTCGCAGCAGCACCGGACGCCAGGTTCGAAAGATCTGATTGAATGCCTTCAAGTTTGGCAGACAGCAGGGCGTGGCGCGACTGAACCATGAGGCCCAGCTCGGAGATCCCGGCCTTCTCAAGGCCGTCGCGGCCGGTTGTATAACCAATCACTCCAACCACTGCACAGGAAACCAATGCAAGGCCAACTGTGACAGCAGGTATAATCGTGGAAAGACGTAAAAAGCCCCGGCTCTTGACACCGGCATTCTGACTTCCGCTCATAGCGCACCCAGCTCCATGGAAAGGAAAACTGGGCGCAGCATCTCCTTAATGATCTTAAGAACAAGATAATTTTGACAAGTGATCTGAACAGACACACAAATTCAGCAAAAAATATCGACAAAAGAAAAAGGCGGGCACAGGGCCCGCCTTTCGCGTCTTTCTATACTTCCGAAAGCTTACGCTGCGTTTTCAGCAGCCTGCTCGGCTTCGTGACGGGCACGGTCGGCAGCGCCGCGTGCAGACATGTCACGGTCAACCAGCTCGATCACAGCCATCGGTGCGCTGTCGCCGTAGCGGAAGCCAGCCTTGACAACGCGGGTATAGCCGCCGTTGCGCTCCTTGTAACGGCTGGCCAGCACGTCAAACAGCTTGCGGACCATGGCAACGTCGCGAACCTGCGAGATCGCCTGACGGCGGGCATGCAGGTCGCCGCGCTTGCCGAGGGTGACAAGCTTGTCCATGATCGGCTTCATTTCCTTGGCCTTCGGCAGCGTCGTGACGATGGCTTCGTGTTCAATCAGCGACGCCGCCATGTTGGCGAACATCGCAGTACGGTGGCTCGTGGTGCGGCCGAGCTTGCGGCCGGATTTACCGTGGCGCATGGCCTTCTCCTTTAGACGTTAAGCGGGCATCCTCTGCGGGACTGCCGCCCTGTTGTTCTGCCAGGGCGAAACCGCCCCTTAGTACTGATGGTCCTCGTAGCGCTTGGCGAGGTCCTCGATGTTCTCCGGCGGCCAGTTGGCCACGTCCATGCCCAGATGAAGACCCATCTGTGCGAGAACTTCCTTGATCTCGTTAAGCGACTTGCGGCCGAAGTTCGGCGTGCGGAGCATTTCCGCCTCGGTCTTCTGGATGAGATCGCCGATGTACACGATGTTGTCGTTCTTCAGGCAGTTTGCCGAACGAACGGACAGCTCGAGCTCGTCGACCTTCTTGAGAAGGGCCGGGTTGAATGCCAGTTCCGGAACGCTGTCTTCTGCAATCTCGCGCTTCGGCTCTTCGAAGTTGACGAAGATCGAAAGCTGGTCCTGCAGAATGCGTGCCGCGTAAGCCACCGCATCTTCCGGCTTCACCGAACCATCGGTTTCGACCGTCAGCGTCAGCTTGTCATAGTCAAGAACCTGGCCTTCACGGGTGTTTTCCACCTTGTAGGACACTTTCTTGACCGGGGAGTACAGGCTGTCGACCGGGATCAGACCAATCGGAGCGTCCTCAGGACGGTTCCGCTCGGCTGCCACGTAGCCTTTGCCGGTGTTGACCGTGAACTCCATGCGGATTTCCGCGCCCTCATCAAGGGTGCAGAGCACGAGTTCCGGGTTCAGCACTTCAACGTCGCCAACCGTCTGGATGTCACCAGCCGTTACGACGCCAGGACCCTGCTTGCGCACAACCATGCGCTTGGGCCCCTCGCCTTCCATGCGAGATCGCGATTTCCTTGATGTTCAGGATGATATCCGTCACATCTTCGCGCACGCCCGGAATGGACGAGAATTCGTGCAGAACGCCGTCGATCTGCACAGCCGTTACGGCAGCACCCTGCAGCGAGGACAGCAGGATGCGGCGCAGGGCGTTGCCGAGCGTGAGGCCATAGCCGCGCTCGAGCGGTTCGGCGACCACGGTACCGGTCGTGCGCGGGTTTTCACCCGGCTTCACTTCCAGCTTGTTCGGCTTGATCAGCTCTTGCCAGTTCTTCTGAATCGTCACGTTCTTACCTCGTCGGCTGTCCCGCCGGAGCTCGCCGGCCATTCTTCGCCATTGGAGGAAACCAGGTATCTGAAAGTCAAAAGACCTCAGACGCGGCGGCGCTTGCGCGGACGGCACCCGTTGTGCGGGATCGGCGTCACATCGCGGATAGACGTGATGAGGAAGCCGGCAGCCTGCAGGGCGCGAAGAGCCGATTCACGGCCCGAACCGGGACCACGAACTTCGACTTCGAGCGTGCGCATGCCGTGCTCAGAAGCCTTGCGGGCTGCGTCTTCTGCTGCAACCTGAGCTGCATAAGGGGTCGACTTACGCGAACCCTTGAAGCCGAGAGCACCAGCGGACGACCAGGAAATCGCATTTCCCTGCGCGTCGGTGATGGTGATCATGGTGTTGTTGAAGGTGGAGTTCACGTGTGCCACGCCAGAAGAGATGTTCTTGCGTTCGCGGCGGCGCACGCGTGTCGTGTCCTTAGCCATTCTTTATTCCTTGGTTTGATCTCTGCACCGCCGTAATACCGGCGGCTACACCAGCCGATGAGGCAGATTACTTCTTCTTGCCAGCAATCGGCTTCGCCGGGCCCTTGCGGGTCCGTGCATTCGTATGAGTGCGCTGGCCACGGACCGGCAGGCCGCGGCGATGACGCAGGCCGCGATAGCAGCCAAGATCCATAAGGCGCTTGATGTTCATCGCGGTCTCACGGCGCAGGTCACCTTCTACGAGGTAATCGCGGTCGATGGTCTCGCGGATCGCCAGCACTTCGGCGTCAGACAGCTGATTCACGCGGCGCTCCGGCGCAATGTTCACCTTTTCGATGATTTCCTGCGCGAACTTGGCACCAATGCCGTGAATGTACTGAAGCGCGATGACAACGCGCTTGTTCGTCGGGATGTTAACGCCAGCAATACGTGCCACGTGCGTCTCCATATCTTGCGGCTTGAACGCCGCGGTTGCATTTCCCCGCGTCCGGTGGAGCCCGGCCCTTGCGGGAGTTTATTGGCTGGATTTAACCAGCACAGAATGTGCCGAACCCGGTGTTTCCAGGATCGGCACATAATCTTGAGGATTAGAGCGCGGTGTTTACCGGCTCTCAACCCGTTCGTCAAGCTTCGAAAGAACGGAGGCGACCGCAGCCGTCACGTCATCAATCGGCTGCATGCCATCAATGACGGTCAGAAGACCATTCTTCTCGTAGTAGGGAATCACCACAGCCGTGTCACGGTTATAGGCTTCCAGACGCTGCTTGAAGACCTCCGGATCATCATCCTTGCGGACAGGCTGACCAGCGGCCTTCGCCTCTTCCGCCCGGTTGATGATCTCGGGAGACAAGCTTCGACTGGTCCACCCGCAACTCGATCACCGCATCAAGTCCGATACGGTTCTCGGCAAGCATCTGGTCCAGAGCCTCTGCCTGGGCCAGCGTCCGCGGGAAGCCGTCGAGGATGAACCCCTTCTGCGCATCCGCTTCGCCGATCCGGTCACGGATAATGCCGACAACGATCTCGTCAGAGACGAGCCCGCCTGCGTCCATCACCGCCTTGGCCTTGAGGCCAACCTCGGTTCCCGCTGCAACGGCGGCACGAAGCATGTCGCCAGTCGACAGTTGCGGAATGCCATGTTTGGCAACAAGCCGGGCCGCCTGAGTACCCTTCCCTGCACCGGGAGGTCCGACCAGAATCAACCTCATCTACGCTTCCCCTGAGCTTTGCTTTCTTCACCAGACCCTCATACTGGTGCGCAAGCAGATGGCCCTGAATCTGGGAAACGGTATCCATCGTGACGCTCACAACGATCAGCAGCGAGGTCCCTCCGAAATAGAACGGAACGCCCGTCGCGGAAATGAGAAATTCGGGTAACAGGCACACCGCCGTGATGTAGATGGCGCCCAGTACCGTAATGCGGGTCAGCACATGGTCAATGAATTGAGCCGTACGCTCACCCGGACGAATTCCCGGAATGAAACCACCGTGCCGCTTCAGATTGTCCGCCGTTTCCGACGGGCTGAACACGATAGCCGTGTAGAAGAAGCAGAAGAACACGATCATTGCCGCATAGAAGATCATGTACAGCGGCTGTCCATGACCAAGCAGCGTCGTCACCGTCGTCAGCCAGGCCGGACCGCTGCCCGCAGAGAACCCGGCAATGGTTGCCGGAATGAGCAGAAGCGACGAGGCAAAGATCGGCGGAATGACGCCTGCGGTGTTGAGCTTGAGGGGCAGGAACGAAGTGTTCCCCTCAAACATCTTGTTGCCAACCTGACGCTTCGGATACTGAATCAGAAGCCGGCGCTGTGCCCGCTCCATGAACACGATCAGCGCGATCACGCCAATCGCAAGAATGAGAAGCACAGGAATGAGCCAGCTCGAAATGGCTTCCTGACGGCCAAGCTCGAACAGCGACACGAGCGCTTTCGGCAGACCGGCCACGATGCCTGCAAAGATGATCAGCGAAATACCGTTACCAATGCCGCGCGAGGTGATCTGCTCACCCAGCCACATCAGGAACATGGTACCGCCCGTCAGGCTGAGAATAGCGGAGAGGCGGAAGAACCAGCCCGGATCGGTCACCACATTGGCCGAACCTTCAAGCCCGACCGCGATGCCGTAGGACTGCGCAATCGCCAGAAGCACCGTGCCGTAACGGGTGTACTGATTGATGATCTTGCGGCCCTGCTCCCCTTCCTTCTTCAGCGCCTCGAGCGTCGGAACGACGGTCGTCATCAGCTGCATGATAATGGAAGCAGAGATATAGGGCATGATGCCCAGGGCAAAGATCGCCATACGCTCGACGGCACCGCCGGCGAACATGTTGAACATGCCGATCACACCAGACTGAGCCTGGCTGAAGGCCTGTGCGAACGCGGCCGGATTGATCCCGGGCAACGGGATGTAAGTGCCGAACCGATAAACCAAAAGCGCCCCCAGCGTGAACCAGATGCGCTTCTTGAGTTCTTCAGCCTTCGCGAAAGCCGAAAAATTGAGATTTGATGCCAGCTGTTCGGCAGCGGATGCCATGCCGTTCTCCGGAGGTTGCTGTCCGAGAAAAGGGCGAAGCCCAGGCCTATTCGGCCTGAGCTCCGAGGATCACGACCTTGCCACCGGCCTTCTCGACAGCCTCGACGGCCGTCTTGGAAGCGCCAGCAACTTCAAAGGTCACTGCGGCCTTGAGCTCACCATCGGCCAGGAGGCGAACGCCGTCCTTGACGCGCTTGATGACGCCAGCAGCCTTGAGAGCCTCAACCGTGATCGAAGCCTTGGCATCCAGCTTGCCCTCATCGAGAGCAACCTGCACGCGGCCGAGCGACACGATGTTGAAGTCCTTGGCAAAGATGTTGGTGAAACCGCGCTTCGGCAGGCGGCGATGCAGCGGCATCTGACCACCTTCAAAGCCCTTGATCGCCACGCCGGAACGGGACTTCTGACCCTTTACGCCGCGGCCACCGGTCTTGCCCTTGCCAGAGCCGATACCGCGGCCAACGCGGGTACGGTCCTTAACGGAACCAGGATTGTCCCGCAGGTCATTGAGCTTCATAGTCTTCTCTCCTGCCCTCACGCTTCGTCAACGATGCGGACGAGGTGCGGAAGCTTGCGGATCATGCCGCGCACTTCCGGAGTGTCCTTGAGCGTCGAGCGGCGGTGCATCTTGTTCAGGCCAAGGCCGATCAAGGTTGCCTGCTGCTCCTTGGGACGGCGCAGCGGGCTGCCGATCTGCTCGACCGTGATGGTCTTTTCGGTGTTCGCCATGGAACTACCCCTCGTTCAACTGGTTACCGGAGTGCCGGGCTTCAAGCCTCGGCACCTGCCGGAACCGTTTCGTCGTTGTCGCGGCGGCGGCCCTGAAGCACCGAGACCTTGAGGCCACGACGGGCCGCGACAGCGCGCGGGCTGTCTTCCTTGGTCAGGGCGGCAAAGGTTGCGCGCACCATGTTGTACGGGTTCGAGGAGCCAAGCGACTTGGCAACCACGTCCTGGACGCCGAGCGTCTCGAACACGGCGCGCATCGGGCCACCCGCGATGATACCGGTACCAGCCGGAGCTGCACGCAGGATCACCTTGCCGGCGCCGTGACGGCCCTCGACATCGTGATGCAGCGTACGGCCTTCGCGCAGCGGCACGCGGACCATTGCACGCTTGGCAGCCTCGGTTGCCTTGCGGATCGCTTCCGGCACTTCGCGAGCCTTGCCGTGGCCGAAGCCGACGCGGCCCTTCTGGTCACCCACGACGACGAGCGCGGCAAAGCCGAAACGACGGCCACCCTTGACCACCTTCGCGACGCGGTTGATGTGTACGAGCTTGTCGACGAACTCGCTGTCGCGCTCTTCGCGATCGCGCTCCCGTGTGTCCTGTCTCGCCATATTATTCGTCTTCCGTTCTTCAGAGCGCCAAGCGCTGGTCAGAATTCAAGTCCGCCCTCGCGGGCTGCATCTGCAAGCGCCTTGATGCGCCCGTGATACATGTACCCGCCACGGTCGAACACGACCTGCTTGACGCCAGCGGCCAGAGCGCGCTCGGCGACAAGCTTGCCGACAGCTGCAGCCGCAGCCACATCGGCGCCCGTCTTCAATGAGCCCCGCACGTCCTTTTCGAGCGTGGAGGCAGAGGCAACGGTGTGCCCCTTGGCGTCGTCGATGATCTGGGCATAGATCTGCTTCGACGAGCGGAATACGGAAAGGCGCGGACGACCGTTCGCCACCTTCTTGATCGAACGGCGCACGCGGTCGCGACGACGCTCGAAAGCAGTTTTGCTGTTCGCCATGATCCGGGTCCGTTACTTCTTCTTGCCTTCTTTGCGAACGATGAACTCGCCCGCATAGCGAATGCCCTTGCCTTTGTACGGCTCGGGGCCACGGTATTCGCGGATGTTAGCCGCGACCTGACCGACGACCTGCTTGTCGATGCCGGAGATCAAAATCTCGGTCGGCTTCGGGCACTTGACTTCAACTCCTCCGGGACCTCGTAAACGACGTCATGGGAGAAGCCAAGGGCGAGCTGGACATTGCGACCCTGCATCTGAGCACGGTAACCCACACCGGTGATCTCGAGCTTACGTTCGAAGCCCTGGCTCACGCCGGTGATCAGGTTCTGGATCATGGTCCGGGTCATGCCCCACATGGAGCGTGCCGGCTTGCTGTCATTACGGGGATCAACCTGGATCCCGGCATCGGTCATTTCGGCGAGCACCAGATCATTGAGAACGAAGGACAGCTGGCCCTTCGGTCCCTTGACCTCGACGGTGCGGCCGTTGATCGTTGCCGTTACCCCGCTCGGCACGGGGACTGGCTTTTTGCCAATACGAGACATCTGATCAACCTTGTCACATAAATAGGAAGGTCACTGCCGCGTCAGAAGACGCGGCAGAGCACTTCACCACCAACATTCTCATCCCGCGCCTGATGGTCGCTCATGACACCACGGGGGTCGACAGGATCGACACACCCAGGCCATTCGCGACATGCGGAATGTTCTTTACCGACGAGTACACGCGGCGGCCCGGCTTGGAGATACGTTCGATCTCACGAATCACCGGCTCACCGTCGAAATACTTCAGTTCGATCTCAAGCTCGGACTTGCCGTCCTCGAATTCGACCGTCGTGTAGCCACGGATGTAACCTTCCTTGGCCAAAACATCAAGCACATGCGCACGCAGCTTCGAATGAGGTGAGGACACCTTGTTCTTGCGGCGCAGCTGCGCGTTCCGGATGCGGGTGAGCATATCACCCAACGGATCGGAAATTGCCATCGCAGCCTCTCCTTACCAGCTCGACTTGACCAGGCCCGGGATCTTACCCAGGGAGCCCAGCTCACGCAGCGCAACGCGCGACATCTTCAGCTTGCGGTAGAAGCCGCGCGGACGGCCGGTGACTTCACACCGGTTGCGCACGCGGTTCGGTGCCGAATTACGCGGCAGTGCCGCGAGCTTCAGACGGGCGGCGAAACGCTCTTCCAGAGACAGCGTTTCATCCTTGGCTGCGGCCTTGAGAGCTGCACGCTTTGCGGCGTACTTCTGCACAAGGCGCTCGCGCCGCTTGTTCTTCTCGATCGCGCTCTTCTTCGCCATCGTGTTTCCTCGTTCCTTTCCCGTATATCCGCGTTACTTGCGGAACGGGAAGTTGAACGCGCGCAGCAGTTCGCGCGCCTCTTCATCGGTGTTGGCCGTGGTGCACACGACCACGTCCATACCCCAAATCTGGTCGACCTTGTCGTACTCGATTTCGGGGAAAACGATGTGTTCCTTAATGCCCATGGCGTAGTTACCACGGCCATCGAAGCTCTTCGGGTTCAGACCGCGGAAGTCACGAACGCGCGGAAGCGCGATGGTGATCAGACGGTCGAGAAACTCGAACATCTGTTCGCGGCGAAGCGTCACCTTGGCGCCGAGGGGCATGCCCTCACGCACCTTGAAGGTGGCGATCGAGTTCGCAGCCTTGGTGATCACCGGCTTCTGACCGGCGATGAGCGCCAGGTCGTCGGCGGCAATGCGCACCTTCTTGCTGTCTGCAACTGCCTCACCGACGCCCATGTTGAGAACAACCTTCTCAAGCTTGGGGATCTGCATCGGGTTGGTGTAGTTGAACTTTTCCTGCAGCTGCTTGCGCACCACTTCATCGTAGTGCGTCTTGAGCCGCGGCACGTAGGTCTCAGCCATCGATCAGGTCTCCCGAACGCTTGGCCACACGGACCTTGCGGCCGTCTTCCTGCACCTTGAACCCGACGCGGGTCGGCTTGCCGTCCTTAGGATCGGCTACAGCCAGGTTGGAAACGTGAATCGGGGCTTCCTTTGCCACGATGCCTGCTTCCTGGGTCTGCGTCTGGCGCTGGTGGCGGCGAACAATGTTGATGCCGCGCACGAGAGCCTTGTTGTCCGTCGGCAGCATCTGAAGCACTTCGCCGGTCTTGCCCTTGTCACGACCGGCGAGCACGACAACCGTGTCGCCTTTTTTAATTTTCGCAGCCATCAGAGCACCTCCGGCGCGAGCGAAATGATCTTCATGTGGTTCTTTGCACGGAGCTCGCGCGGCACCGGCCCAAAGATACGGGTGCCGATCGGCTCCTTGTTGTTGTTGACCAGGACCGCCGCATTGCGGTCGAACCGGATCACGCTGCCGTCGGGACGGCGAATGTCCTTCGCCGTACGCACGACGACCGCCTTCATCACGTCGCCCTTTTTGACGCGGCCGCGCGGGATAGCTTCCTTGATGCTGACGACGATGATGTCGCCAACGCGGGCATACTTCCGCTTCGAGCCGCCGAGCACCTTGATGCACATGACACGACGGGCGCCGGAATTATCCGCCACGTCGAGGTTTGTTTGCATCTGAATCATGACTTGGCCGCCTTGTTCTCTCTACGGCGCACCTGCCACGGGCGCCGGATGCTCAACAGAGCCGTGGTCTCAGGAGACCACGGTCCAACGTTTGGTCTTGGAGATCGGCGCGCACTCTTCGATCTGAACCGTGTCGCCGACCTGATACTTGTTCGCTTCGTCATGCGCACGGTACTTCTTGGACCGGCGCACCGTCTTCTTGAGCAGCGGGTGAGTGAAGCGACGCTCCACCTTCACCGTCACCGTCTTGTCATTCGCGTTGCTGACCACGGTGCCCTGCAAAATGCGTTTCGGCATTGAGGCCTCCTTACGCGGTTGCGGTCATGCGCTTATCGCGCATGATCGTCTGGATCCGGGCGATATCCCGGCGGATCTGCCGGAAACGACCAGTGTTTTCGAGCTGACCGGTGGCCTTCTGAAAGCGCAGGTTGAACTGCTCCTTCTTAAGTGCCTCGAGTTCCGTACGGAGCTCGTCGAGGGTCTTTGCCCTTACATCATTTGCCTTCATGGCTCAACTCTCCTCGACTGCCTTACTCGGCGATCCGCTGTACGAACCGGCACTTGATCGGCAGCTTGGCAGCAGCCAGGCGCATTGCTTCGCGGGCAACGTCTTCCGGCACGCCGTCAATCTCGAACATGATACGGCCCGGCTTGACACGGCAGGCCCAGTAGTCCGGAGCACCTTTACCCTTACCCATGCGGACTTCCGCAGGCTTGGAAGACACCGGCACATCCGGGAAAATCCGGATCCAAACACGGCCCGCACGCTTCATGTGACGGGTCATTGCACGACGGGCTGCCTCGATCTGGCGGGCGGTGACACGCTCCGGCTCCACGGCCTTCAGACCGAATTCGCCGAAGTTCAGGTCAGTACCGCCCTTCGCCATGCCGTGGATGCGGCCCTTGTGCTGCTTGCGGAACTTAGTTCGCTTCGGTTGCAGCATCGTTCTTCTCTCGTTCTTGCGTTACACGGGCGCTGCCTTTTCAGGCAGCGCGCTCGCGACCACGATCCCGGCGCTGGCCGCGATCACCCTGATCTGCATCCGAGCTTTCGGTCGCGCGGCGTTCAGACGCCATCGGATCGTGCTCGAGGATCTCGCCCTTGAAGATCCAGACCTTGACGCCGCAGGCGCCATAGGCGGTGTGAGCGGTCGCTGTGCCATAATCGATGTCGGCGCGCAAGGTGTGCAGCGGCACACGGCCTTCACGATACCACTCGACGCGTGCGATTTCTGCACCACCCAGACGGCCGCCGCAGTTGATGCGGATACCAAGGGCACCCAGACGCATGGCCGACTGAACGGCACGCTTCATGGCGCGGCGGAAGGCAACACGGCGTTCCAGCTGCTGGGCGATCGAAGCGGCAACCAGGGTCGCGTCGATTTCCGGCTTGCGCACTTCAACGATGTTGATGTGCACTTCGGCGTCGGTGATCGCTGCAAGCTTCTTGCGCAGCTTGTCGATGTCCGCACCCTTCTTGCCGATGACCACACCCGGACGGCCGGAGTGGATGGTCACGCGGCACTTCTTGTGCGGGCGTTCGATCACGATCTTGGAAACCGCAGCCTGCTTCAGCTCGTTCATCAGATATTCGCGGATGCGGAAATCTTCATGAAGAAGCTTGCCGTATTCGCCCTTGTTGGCGAACCAGCGGGAGTCCCAGGTGCGGTTGATCCCGAGGCGCATGCCGATCGGGTTGACTTTATGTCCCATCAGGCAGTCTCCTCGACTTGACGAACAACGATGGTCAGGTTCGAGAACGGCTTCTCGATCCGGCCAGCGCGGCCACGTGCACGGGCATGGAACCGCTTGATGACAAAAGCCTTGCCCACATGGGCTTCGGCAACCACCAGGCTGTCCACGTCCAGGTCGTGGTTGTTCTCGGCATTCGCAATCGCGGACATCAGGGTCTTCTTGACGTCACCAGCGATGCGCTTGCGGGAGAACGTCAGATCCGCCAGAGCGGAACTTACCTTCTTGCCGCGGATTGCAGCCGCCACGAGGTTCAGCTTCTGCGGGGAGACGCGCAGCATGCGCGTGACCGCCTTGGCCTCGTTGTCGGCGAGCGTCCGCTCACGCTTCGGCTTGCCCATCGTTACTTCCTCTTCGCCTTCTTGTCGGCGCCGTGTCCGTAGTAGGTCCGGGTCGGCGAGAACTCACCGAGCTTGTGACCAATCATTTCTTCAGACACCAGCACCGGAACGTG
Organism: Pannonibacter phragmitetus; assembly: GCF_050510895.1. Taxonomy (GTDB): domain Bacteria; phylum Pseudomonadota; class Alphaproteobacteria; order Rhizobiales; family Stappiaceae; genus Pannonibacter; species Pannonibacter phragmitetus_B. The sequence continues at coordinate 2,311,145 of NZ_JBNINT010000001.1, forward strand.
CTTCTGTCCGTTGTAGACGCCGAAGGTCAGGCCAACGAACTGCGGCAGGATCGTCGAGCGGCGGCTCCAGGTCTTGATGACCTCGTTCCGGCCGGATCTCGCGAACCTTGTCCGCCTTCTTCAGCAGATACCCGTCGACAAACGGACCTTTCCAGATCGAACGTGTCACGATCCGTACCTCTTACTTCTTGCGCGCATGACGGCTGCGAACAATGAACTTGTCCGTTGCCTTGTTGCTGCGCGTGCGCTTGCCCTTCGTCGGCTTGCCCCAGGGGGTCACCGGATGACGGCCACCCGAAGTGCGGCCTTCACCACCGCCGTGCGGATGGTCGATCGGGTTCATGGCCACACCGCGAGATGCGGGCGGATGCCGAGCCAGCGCGAACGTCCGGCCTTGCCGAGGTTCACGTTGCCATGATCCGGGTTGGACACGGCGCCGATGGACGCCATGCAGGTGCCCAGAACGCGGCGCTGCTCACCGGACATGAGACGCAGGATCGTGTAACCCTGGTCACGGCCGACGATCTGAACGAAAGCACCGGCGGAACGGGCGATCTGACCGCCCTTGCCCGGCTTCAGCTCAACGTTGTGGACAATGGTGCCGACCGGAATGGAAGCCAGCGGCATTGCGTTGCCCGGCTTCACGTCGACGGACTCGCCAGCCACAACCATGTCACCAGCAGCAAGGCGCTGCGGAGCCAGGATGTATGCCAGTTCGCCATCCTCGTAGCGGATCAGCGCGATGAAAGCGGTGCGGTTCGGATCGTATTCCAGGCGCTCAACAGTCGCCGGAACGTCGAACTTGCGACGCTTGAAGTCCACCAGACGGTAGGAGCGCTTGTGGCCACCACCGCGGTTCGGTGCCGTCAGACGGCCGCGGTTGTTGCGGCCGCCGGTCTTGCTCAGGCCTTCGGTCAGGGTCTTGACCGGCTTGCCCTTCCAGAGATCGGCACGGTCCACCTGAACCAGCTGGCGCCGGCCGGGGACGTGGGGTTAAAGGTCTTGAGTGCCATAATTGTCGTCCCAGCCTTAGAGTCCGGTCGTCACGTCGATCGAGTGACCCTCGGCGAGCGTCACAATGGCCTTCTTGTAGTCGGACTGCTGTCCGATGCGGCCGCGGAAACGCTTCACCTTGCCCTTGCGGACCAGAGTGTTCACCGCAGTGACCTTGACGCCGAACAGGGCCTCAATCGCTGCCTTGATTTCCGGCTTGGTTGCCGAGTTGGCAACCTTGAAGACCACCTTGTTCTCTTCCGAGGCCATGGTCGCCTTCTCGGTGATCACCGGGCTGACGATCTTGTCGTAGTGAGCGATCTTGCTCATTTGAACCGCTCCTCGATAGCCGACACAGCAGCCTTGGTCAGAACCAGGGTGTTGCGGCGCAGGATGTCGTAGACGTTGATGCCCTGAACCGGGAGCACGTCAACAGCCGGAATGTTGCGGGCGGCGAGTGCGAAGTTCGCATCCACCTCTGCACCATCGATGACCAGCACGTTGGCGACGCCCAGCTTGCTGAACTTTTCCTTCAGCAGCTTGGTCTTGGCTTCAGCGGCCTTGGCGTCCTCGACAACGATCAGCGAACCGGCCTTCACCTTGGAAGACAGCGCATGGGCGAGGCCCAGGGCGCGAACCTTCTTCGGCAGGTCGTGGCCATGGTCACGGACAACCGGACCAAAAGCCTTGCCACCGCCGCGGAACTGCGGAGCCTTGCGGTTGCCGTGACGGGCGCCACCGGAGCCCTTCTGACGGACGAACTTCTTGGTCGTGCCGGAGACTTCGGCACGGCCTTTGGCCTTGTGGGTACCAGCCTGGCGCTTGGCAAGCTGCCAGCGCACAACGCGGTGGATCAGATCCGTGCGCGGCTCGAGACCGAAGATCTCGTCCGACACCGTGATCGAACCGGCGGCCGAACCTTCGAGGGTTTTGACCTCAAGTTCCATCACTCACTCTCCTTGCCCGTGGCTGCCTCGGCAACGGCCCGGAAAGCACCCGGGACCGGCACGCCTTCCGGCAGCGCCTTCTTGACGGCATCGCGAACCAGGATCCAGCCGCCCTTGGCACCGGGAACAGAGCCTTCGACCATGATCAGGCCGCGCTCGACGTCCGTGCGGACAACCTTGAGGTTCTGCGTGGTCACACGGGCATCACCCATGTGGCCGGCCATCTTCTTGCCCTTGAACACCTTGCCCGGGTCCTGACGCTGACCGGTCGAACCGTGCGCGCGGTGGGACACCGAGTTACCGTGAGAAGCGCGGCCACCACCGAAGTTGTGGCGCTTCATGGAACCGGCAAAGCCCTTACCGATCGAGGTGCCGGTGACGTCGACAAACTGACCTTCCACATAGTGGTCGGCAGTGATCTCGGACCCGACTTCGATCAGGTTGTCCGGGCTCACGCGGAACTCAGCCAGCGTGCGCTTCGGTTCAACCTTGGCAACCGCGAAATGTCCGCGCATCGCCTTGGGCGTGTTCTTGACTTTGGCAACACCGGAGCCAAGCTGCAGTGCGGTGTAGCCGTTCTTTTCTTCAGTGCGGTGAGCAACAACCTGGCAGTTTTCGAGCCGCAGTACAGTAACCGGCACATGCTCGCCAGCCTGGTTGTAAATGCGGGTCATGCCCACCTTCTGAGCGATCACTCCAGAACGCATTGGCGTAAACCTTTCGATCCGACTCAGAGCTTGATCTCGACGTCCACGCCAGCTGCCAGGTCGAGCTTCATAAGAGCGTCGACGGTCTGCGGCGTCGGATCGACGATGTCGAGGAGGCGCTTGTGAGTGCGCATCTCGAACTGATCGCGGCTTTTCTTGTCGATGTGCGGACCACGAAGCACGGTGTACTTCTCAATCCGCGTCGGCAGCGGCACGGGACCCCGTACCTGCGCACCGGTCCGCTTCGCCGTGTTCACGATCTCCCGGGTGGAAGCATCGAGAATACGGTGATCGAATGCCTTGAGGCGGATCCGGATATTCTGACCGTTCATTTCAGATTTCCCGATAAGACTGGGCCCCGCCGTCCGCCCGAAGCGGCGGCGGGGGCACCCGCCGATTACTCAATGATGGAAGCGACAACGCCGGCGCCGACGGTACGGCCACCTTCGCGGATAGCGAAGCGCAGGCCGTCTTCCATGGCGATCGGAACGATCAGCGTCACGACGACCGAGATGTTGTCGCCCGGCATCACCATTTCCGTGCCTTCCGGCAGTTCAACGATGCCCGTAACGTCCGTCGTACGGAAGTAGAACTGCGGACGGTAGTTCGTGAAGAACGGCGTATGACGGCCGCCTTCTTCCTTCGTCAGGATGTAGGCTTCGGCCTTGAACTTCTTGTGCGGCTTAACCGAACCCGGCTTGCACAGAACCTGACCACGCTCAACGTCCTCACGGCCAACGCCACGGATCAGCGCGCCAATGTTGTCGCCTGCCTGGCCCTGGTCCAGAAGCTTGCGGAACATTTCAACGCCGGTCACGGTCGTCTTCTTGGTGTCGCGGATGCCGACGATCTCGACTTCCTCACCCACCTTCACGATGCCGCGCTCAACACGGCCGGTCACCACGGTGCCACGGCCAGAGATCGAGAACACGTCTTCGATCGGCATCAGGAACGGCATGTCGATCGGACGGTCCGGCGTCGGGATGTAGGCATCAACAGCCTCCATCAGAGCGCGGATCGCGTCACGGCCGATGTTGGCATCGCGGTTTTCAACCGCTGCCAGTGCCGAGCCCTTGACGATCGGAATGTCGTCGCCCGGGAAGTCGTAAGAGGAGAGCAGCTCGCGCAGCTCCATCTCGACGAGATCCAGAAGCTCTTCGTCGTCGACCTGGTCGACCTTGTTCATGAACACCACCAGAGCCGGAACGCCAACCTGACGGGCGAGCAGGATGTGCTCACGGGTCTGCGGCATCGGGCCATCAGCGGCCGAGCACACCAGGATCGCGCCGTCCATCTGGGCAGCACCGGTGATCATGTTCTTCACGTAGTCGGCGTGACCCGGGCAGTCAACGTGAGCGTAGTGACGGTTTGCCGTCTCGTACTCAACGTGTGCCGTCGAGATCGTGATGCCGCGCGCCTTTTCTTCCGGCGCTGCGTCGATCTGGTCATAAGCCTTGGCAACCGCGCCGCCGGTCTCAGCCAGCGTCATCGTGATCGCCGCGGTCAGCGTCGTCTTGCCGTGGTCAACGTGGCCGATCGTGCCAATGTTCACGTGCGGCTTCGTGCGCTCAAACTTTTCCTTCGCCATCGGATTACTCCGCTTTCTCTATTTCTTTAATGTCGGTCGGTGGTTCAGGCGTACTTCGCCTGAACCTGGTCAGCAACGGCCTGCGGCACCTGCTCGTAATGGTCGAACACCATCGAGTACTGCGCACGCCCCTGCGACATGGACCGCAGGTTGTTCACGTAGCCAAACATGTTGGCAAGCGGGACCATCGCGGTGATCGCGGTCACAACACCACGGTCTTCCGTGCCGTTGATCTGGCCGCGGCGGGAGTTCAGGTCACCGATCACGTCGCCCATGTAGTCAGCCGGGGTAACGACCTCGACCTTCATGATGGGTTCGAGCAGCTTCGGACCGGCCTTTGCGATGGCTTCACGGAAGCCGGCGCGGGCAGCGATTTCGAAGGCGAGAACCGAGGAGTCCACGTCGTGGTAGGCACCGTCGGTCAGGCTCGCCTTGATGTCGACCATCGGGAAGCCGGCGAGCGGACCCGAAGACATCACGCTCTCGATACCCTTGGTCACGCCCGGGATGTATTCCTTCGGAACAGCACCACCGACGATCTGGCTCTCGAAGGCATAGCCGGCACCCACTTCATTCGGCTCGATAACGAGCTTGATGCGGGCGAACTGGCCGGTACCACCGGTCTGCTTCTTGTGGGTGTAGTCGACTTCGGCGCGGCGGGTGATCGTCTCACGATAGGCCACCTGCGGAGCACCGATGTTGGCTTCCACCTTGAACTCACGACGCATGCGGTCGACGATGATGTCGAGGTGAAGTTCACCCATGCCGGCGATGATCGTCTGGCCGCTTTCCTCGTCGGTCTTGACGCGGAAGGACGGATCTTCAGCAGCCAGGCGGTTGAGCGCGAGGCCCATCTTTTCCTGGTCGCCCTTGGTCTTCGGCTCGACGGCGATCTCGATCACCGGCTCGGGGAATTCCATGCGCTCAAGAATGACCGGCTTGGCAGGATCGCAGAGCGTGTCACCAGTGGTGGTGTCCTTCAGACCGGCGATGGCAACGATGTCACCTGCATAGGCAACGTCGATGTCTTCACGGCTGTTGGCATGCATCTGCATCATGCGGCCGACGCGTTCCTTCTTGTCCTTCACGGTGTTCTGCAGGGACGTACCCTTGTTCAGAACGCCCGAGTAGATGCGGCAGAAGGTGAGCGAACCGACGAACGGGTCGTTCATGATCTTGAACGCCAGCATGGACAGGGGCTCTTCGTCGCTCGACTTGCGGAGGATTTCCTCCTCGGTCTTCGGATCGATGCCCTTGATGGCCGGAACGTCCAGCGGGCACGGCAGGTAGTCCACCACGCCGTCCAGCAGCGGCTGAACGCCCTTGTTCTTGAAGGCCGAGCCAGCGAAGATCGGAATGAATTCGCCGCTGATGGTGCCCTTGCGGATGAGTGCCTTCAGCGTGTCGTTGTCCGGCTCATTGCCTTCCAGATACGCTTCCATGGCAGCTTCATCGACTTCGACAGCCGTCTCGATCATGGCATCACGGAATTCCTGAGCCTTGTCAGCCAGGTCAGCCGGGATCTCGACTTCGTCCCAGGCAGCGCCCAGGCTTTCGTCGCGCCAGATCAGAGCCTTCATCTTGATCAGATCGACAACGCCAGCGAACTCGCTCTCGGCGCCAACCGGGATCTGTACGCACAGAGCCTTGGCACCCAGACGGGTCTTGACCATCTCGACGCAGCGGTAGAAGTCCGCACCGAGCTTGTCCATCTTGTTGACGAAGATCATGCGCGGCACGCGGTACTTGTCCGCCTGGCGCCACACGGTTTCAGTCTGGGGCTCAACGCCAGCATTGGCGTCGAGAAGGGCAACGGCACCGTCGAGCACGCGCAGGGAACGCTCCACCTCAATGGTGAAGTCCACGTGACCCGGGGTGTCGATGATGTTCAGGCGCTTTTCGTTCCAGAAAGCGGTGGTCGCGGCGGACGTGATCGTGATGCCGCGTTCCTGTTCCTGCTCCATCCAGTCCATGGTGGCAGCGCCATCATGAACTTCACCGATCTTGTGGCTCTTACCCGTGTAATACAGGATGCGCTCGGTGGTCGTGGTCTTGCCGGCATCGATGTGAGCCATGATGCCGAAGTTGCGGTAGTCCTCGATTTTGTGCGTGCGAGACATGACGTCAGCCCTTTTCCAGGATTACCAGCGATAGTGCGAGAAGGCGCGGTTCGCGTCCGCCATGCGGTGCGTGTCTTCGCGCTTCTTCACTGCGGAACCACGGTTGTTCGCGGCGTCGAGCATTTCGCCCGACAGGCGGTCCACCATGGTGGTTTCGTTACGGTTGCGGGCCGCAGTGATCAGCCAGCGGATTGCCAGAGCCTGACGACGGTCAGAGCGAACTTCCACCGGAACCTGGTAGGTCGCACCACCGACGCGGCGGGAGCGAACTTCCACCTGCGGCATGACATTCTCAAGAGCCGCATGGAACACCTCGATGGGGTTCTCGCGGGTCTTCTTCTCGATGATGTCGAATGCACCGTAAACGATGCGCTCGGCCACGGACTTCTTGCCGTGATACATGATCGAGTTCATGAACTTCGTAACGACGATATCACCGAACTTGGGATCCGGAATGATCTCGCGCTTTTCTGCGCTATGACGACGGGACATGCCGCGCGCTCCTTACTTCGGCCGCTTGGCGCCGTACTTCGAACGGCGCTGCTTACGGTTCTTGACGCCCTGGGTGTCGAGCACGCCACGGATGATGTGGTAGCGAACGCCCGGCAAATCCTTGACGCGGCCGCCGCGGATCATCACCACGGAGTGTTCCTGAAGGTTGTGACCTTCACCCGGGATGTAGCCGATGACTTCGAAGCCATTCGTCAGGCGCACCTTGGCAACCTTACGAAGTGCCGAGTTCGGCTTCTTCGGCGTCGTGGTGTAGACGCGGGTGCAAACACCACGCTTCTGCGGGCAGGCCTCCATGGCCGGCACCTTGTTCCGCTTCGGCGGGTCTTTCCGCGGCTTGCGGATCAGCTGGTTGATGGTCGGCATTCTGTGCCCTTTACCTCTGCCATCCAAAAATTCGTACGCTACCCTGCTTTTCACTGACTACGTGACAAACGTAATCGCGCCTCAGCCATGTTCGCACATGGGAGGCGCTGCGAAAACCAGAGGACCACGAGGTTAATCGCGGTCGTGCAATCGACGCTTATTCGCCTTTTTGAACCCGGCAGCGTTTAAGTTTTCAGGTTCCTTGCGTAGACCGCTGGAACACATCAGGACTTACCGCCTGCCCTTGGGATGGGCGGACACTACTCACGGCGCCCCGTGCCGTCAAGGGAATCTCGGATTTCTGCGGGATTGGCCCGTCCTGCAGCACCTTTGCTATGACGAGGCCGGAATCTGCGCATTCAAGCACCTTTTGTGATGAAAACACTGCCTATATTGTAATTAAATTATGCGTCCATGGCATTCTGCATGCCCGGCTCCTGTGCCGGTTAACCGTGCCTTGCGAGATCTTGCAGGGCGGCCCTGCATCCCGGAGTGCCACAGATTCCCCGAATCCTCGGCGGTTTGCTCAAGAACCGAGACTCACTCGCCGGTGAAGCGGTTATTTGCCCGTTAAGGAATCACATCAAGGGAATCAGCCCCCTTCCCTGCTCCTCCAAGGCGCGCAGCCACCAATCAAGCATGTGCCAGCATCCCTGCCCAAAGCGCCCTTCCTGCCGGGACGGTAAACGCAGTGCAAACCCATTCCTTCAAATAGAAAGGGACGGCAGCTGGCCTGTTGCCCTCTGCCGTCCCTGACTTCCGGTTCTTGCAGCGACCTCAATCGCGGAAGGTAATCACAGCCACATTGCCGGACAGGGCGTCCTGATAGGCGCCCTCATAGGTCGGATCATCCGGCTCGCCTTCCAGCACGCCAATCTGGTCAAGCTCGGCCTCGGCGAAGCCCTCCCTGCCAGAGCCTCCAGGGTCTTGCGTACGGCGCTGTCGTCATCGGGGGCGGTCAGCATCACGTGGATCGGCACCGCATCTTCCGGACCGCCATCCTCGCTGTCCCAGACCCGGCCAATCACCAGGAAGACCGTCGGCTCCAGCGGAGCATCATCGTCATTGCCAGCCATCACGGCCTCCTTCTTGATAAACGAAAGGCCGCACGGGTGGCGGCCTTTCTGGTTCATGGGTCAGGTGCCGCTTATTCGGCGGCGCCGGACAGATCCTCCAGCAGGCCTTCTGCGGCACTGTCGCCCGAGCGCTTGCGGCGCTCGTCGAGGATCAGGTCGTCGCGGTGGGTCGCGATCTGACGGATGCGCTTCATCACGCCGCCCGTACCGGCCGGGATCAGACGGCCGACGATGACGTTCTCCTTCAAGCCGACCAGCGGGTCGATCTTGCCGTTGACGGCGGCGTCGGTGAGGACACGCGTCGTCTCCTGGAAGGAGGCTGCCGAGAAGAACGACCGGGTCTGCAGGCTCGCCTTGGTGATACCCAGGAGAACCGGCACGCCCTTGGCCGGGGTCTTGGCGTCGTCGATGGCACGCTCGTTTGCCTCGTCGAAGTCGAGCTGGTCGACCTGCTCGCCCGAGAAGAACTCGGTCTCGCCCGGATCGGTGACTTCAACCTTCTGCAGCATCTGGCGAACGATCACCTCGATGTGCTTGTCGTTGATGACCACGCCCTGCAGACGATAGACTTCCTGGATCTCGTTGACGAGATAGGCCGCGAGCGCTTCCACGCCCTTGACCGCCAGAATGTCATGCGGCGCCGGATTGCCGTCGAGGATGTACTCACCCTTCTCGATGACATCGCCTTCCTGAAGATGGAAGTGCTTGCCCTTCGGGATCAGGTACTCGACCGGCTCCATTGCCTCGTCATGCGGCTCCACGATGATGCGGCGCTTGTTCTTGTAATCGCGGCCAAAGCGGATGGTACCGCTGATCTCCGCGATAATGGCGTGGTCCTTCGGACGGCGCGCCTCGAACAGTTCCGCAACGCGGGGCAGACCACCGGTGATGTCCTTCGTCTTGGCGCTTTCCAGCGGGATACGTGCGAGCACGTCACCAGCCTTCACCCGGTTACCCGGCTGCACCGACAGAATGGCGTCCACCGAAAGCAGCAGACGGGCGTCACCACCACGGGCCAGCTTGCAGATCGAGCCATTGGCGTCCTTGACGACAACCGCTGGCTTGAGGTCCTGACCGCGATGCGACGTACGCCAGTCGATGACGACGCGCTTGGTGATACCGGTCGCCTCGTCGGTGGTTTCCTGCACCGAAGCGCCATCCACCAGGTCTTCGAAGTCGACCACACCATCCACTTCCGACAGCATCGGACGGGTGTAGGGGTCCCACTCGGCAATACGCTGGCCGCGCTTGACCGCATCACCATCGTCAACCAGCAGCTTGGCACCGTAGGTCACACGATGAACAGCGCGTTCGTTGCCGTCGCTGTCAACGACGACAAGCGACATGTTGCGCACCATGGCAATCAGGTTGCCATCGCTGTCACGGGTGGCTGCACGGTTGCGGATCTTGATCGTGCCATCGACGTTGGATTCGATGAACGAGCTGTCCACCACCTGTGCCGTACCACCGATGTGGAACGTACGCATGGTCAGCTGGGTGCCCGGCTCACCGATCGACTGAGCGGCGATAACGCCGACAGCTTCACCGATGTTGACCGGCGTACCGCGGGCAAGGTCACGGCCATAGCAGGTGCCGCAGACGCCCGTGATGGTCTGACAGGTCAGCACCGAACGGATCTTGATCTGCTGAACCTTGGCAGCCTCGATCAGCTCCACGTCCTTCTCGTCGATCATGCGGCCCTTCGGCACGATGATCTCGCCGGTTGCGTGGTTGTAGACGTCTTCTGCTGCCGTACGGCCAAGAACGCGCTGGCCAAGGCTTGCGATGACCTGACCGGCGTCCACGATCGCCTGAACGGTAATGCCGTTCTCGGAACCGCAGTCGACTTCAAGGATGATCGAGTCCTGAGCCACGTCCACGAGGCGGCGCGTCAGGTAACCCGAGTTTGCCGTCTTGAGCGCGGTGTCAGCCAGACCCTTACGGGCGCCGTGAGTGGAGTTGAAGTACTCCAGAACCGACAGGCCTTCCTTGAAGTTCGAGATGATCGGGTTTTCGATGATCTCGCCCGACGGCTTGGCCATGAGGCCACGCATGCCGGCAAGCTGCTTCATCTGGGCCGGAGAACCACGGGCACCCGAGTGGGACATCATGTAGACCGAGTTCATCGGCTTCTGACGGCCCGTCTCCTGATCGATCTGAACCGCCTGAATGCGCTTCATCATCTCGTCAGCGATGCGGTCGGTGCACTTGGCCCAGGCGTCAACCACCTTGTTGTACTTCTCGCCCTGAGTGATCAGGCCGTCGTTGTACTGCTGCTCGTATTCGGCAACCATTGCGGCCGTCTCGCCCACCAGCTTTTGCTTGGTGTCCGGGATCACCATGTCGTCCTTGCCGAACGAAATGCCCGCGCTGCACGCATTCTTGAAACCAAGCTGCATGATGCGGTCGCAGAAAATGACCGTCTCCTTCTGACCGCAGGCGCGGTAGACGGTGTCGATCATGCGCGAGACTTCCTTCTTCGTCATCAGCCTGTTGCAGGTGTCGAAGGGAACCTCGTGATGCTTCGGCAGCAGTTCGGCAATCATCATGCGGCCCGGCGTCGTCTCGAAGATGCCGGAGGTCGGGTTGCCGTCCGCGTCGATCGAGCGGAAGCGTCCGCGGATCTTCGTGTGCAGCGTGATGACCTTGTTGGCCAGCGCATGCTGGATCTCGCCCATGTTGCCGAAGGCCATGCCTTCGCCCGGCTCCTTCTCTGCCATGATCGACAGATAATAGAGACCCAGAACGATGTCCTGCGACGGAACGATGATCGGGCCGCCGTTGGCCGGATGCAGGATGTTGTTGGTCGACATCATCAGCGTGCGGGCTTCCAGCTGGGCTTCCAGCGAAAGCGGCACGTGCACGGCCATCTGGTCACCGTCGAAGTCGGCGTTGAAGGCCGAGCAGACGAGCGGATGCAGCTGGATTGCCTTGCCTTCGATCAACGTCGGCTCAAAAGCCTGGATGCCGAGGCGGTGCAGGGTCGGCGCGCGGTTCAGAAGCACCGGATGCTCGCGGATAACCTCGTCGAGGATATCCCAGACTTCCGGACGCTCCTTCTCCACCAGCTTCTTGGCCTGCTTGACGGTCGAGGAGAAGCCCTTCGCGTCAAGACGCGAATAGATGAAGGGCTTGAACAGCTCGAGAGCCATCTTCTTCGGCAGGCCGCACTGGTGCAGCTTCAGCTCCGGCCCCACGGTGATCACCGAACGGCCGGAATAGTCGACGCGCTTGCCGAGCAGGTTCTGACGGAAGCGGCCCTGCTTGCCCTTGAGCATATCGGACAGCGACTTGAGCGGACGCTTGTTGGCACCGGTGATGACACGGCCACGGCGGCCGTTGTCGAACAGGGCGTCAACAGACTCCTGCAGCATGCGCTTTTCGTTGCGGATGATGATATCCGGCGCACGCAGCTCAATCAGGCGCTTCAGGCGGTTGTTACGGTTGATCACGCGGCGGTACAGATCGTTCAGATCCGACGTCGCGAAACGGCCGCCGTCCAGCGGGACGAGCGGGCGCAGATCCGGCGGGATCACCGGAATCACGGTCATGATCATCCATTCCGGACGGTTGCCCGACTCGGTGAAGGCTTCGATGACCTTGAGGCGCTTGGCCAGCTTCTTCGGCTTCAGCTCGGTGGTTGCCTCGGCGATCTCAACGCGCAGCTTCTCGCTCTCGCGCACCAGATCCAGCGACATCAGCATCTCACGGATGGCTTCCGCGCCGATCATCGCCGTGAAGGCATCTTCACCGTACTCGTCCTGGGCGCTGATATATTCTTCCTCACTCAGCAGCTGGTTCTGCTTCAGCGGGGTCAGGCCCGGCTCGAGAACAACGTAGTTCTCGAAATAGAGCACGCGCTCCAGATCCTTCAGCGTCATGTCCAGCAGAAGGCCGATACGGGAGGGCAGCGACTTCAGGAACCAGATATGAGCAACCGGCGCGGCCAGCTCGATGTGGCCCATGCGCTCACGGCGCACGCGGCTCAGCGTCACTTCGACGCCGCACTTCTCACAGATGACGCCCTTGTACTTCATCCGCTTGTACTTGCCGCACAAGCATTCGTAGTCCTTGATCGGACCAAAGATACGAGCGCAGAACAGACCATCACGCTCTGGCTTGAACGTGCGGTAGTTGATCGTCTCCGGCTTCTTGATCTCACCATAGGACCAAGACATGATCCGCTCGGGGCTGGCGAGAGAAATCCGGATCTGGTCGAAGGTCTGCGCGGGAGCCTGCTGGTTGAACAGGTTCATGACCTCATGATTCATGGGCTCTCTCCTTCGATGCACGGATGGGGAGCGGGCCGTGCCCACTCCCCTTTTCCTGCACTATACGTCCTGTTTCAGTCTTTTTCATGCCCGCAGATCACTCTGCCGCGTCTGCCGCGGGCTCGTCGGTAATTGCGGGAAGATCGGACTGCTGAAGTTCCACGTTGAGACCCAGCGACCGCATTTCCTTCACGAGAACGTTGAAGCTCTCCGGAATACCGGCCTCGAACGTGTCGTCACCACGGACGATAGCCTCGTAGACCTTCGTACGGCCCGCGACGTCATCCGACTTCACGGTCAGCATTTCCTGCAGCGTGTAGGCAGCGCCGTATGCTTCGAGGGCCCACACCTCCATTTCACCGAAGCGCTGGCCACCGAACTGCGCCTTGCCACCCAGCGGCTGCTGGGTCACGAGCGAGTAAGGTCCAATCGAACGGGCGTGGATCTTGTCATCCACGAGGTGGTGCAGCTTGAGCATATAGATGTAACCCACGGTGACCTTGCGGTCGAAGGTTTCACCCGTACGCCCGTCGTAGAGGGTCGACTGGCCGCTGGCGTCAAGGCCAGCTGCATCGAGCATATCCACGATGTCCGGTTCATGCGCGCCGTCGAAGACCGGCGTTGCAATCGAAACGCCCTTCTTCAGCTGTTCGGCAAGACGCAGAACGCTCTCGTCATCATAACGCTTGACCGCATCGCCCTTGATGTTGTCGCCGTAGAGTTCATGGATCTCGCCCTTAAGAGCCTGGATCTCACCCGTCTTGCGGTACTCATCATAGAGCTCGCCGATCTTCTTGCCCATGCCTGCGCAGGCCCACCCAAGGTGGGTCTCGAGGATCTGGCCCACGTTCATGCGCGAAGGCACACCCAGCGGGTTGAGCACGATGTCGACATGCGTGCCGTCCGCCAGAAACGGCATGTCTTCGTTCGGGTTGATCTTGGAGACCACACCCTTGTTGCCGTGACGGCCGGCCATCTTGTCGCCCGGCTGGATCTTGCGCTTCACAGCGACGAAGACCTTCACCATCTTCATGACGCCAGGGGCAGCTCGTCACCACGCTGCAGCTTCTCCACCTTGTCGATGAAACGCTGCTCGAGGCGCTTGCGGCTCTCGTCATACTGGCCGCGCAGGGCTTCCACTTCGCTCATGAACTTTTCATCGTCCATGGCAAACTGCCACCACTGCGAACGCGGGTATTCGCCAAGGACGTCACCGGTCAGGTTGGTGTCCTTCTTGAAGCCCTTCGGGCCGGCAATAGCGGTCTTGCCCAGCAGCATCTCGGCCAGACGGCCATAGACGTTACGGTCAAGGATTGCCTGCTCATCGTCACGGTCCTTGGCCAGGCGCTCGATTTCCTCGCGCTCGATGGCCATCGCACGCTCGTCCTTCTCGACGCCGTGACGGTTGAACACGCGCACTTCCACGACCGTGCCGGCGACGCCGGGCGGCAGACGCAGGGAGGTGTCGCGGACGTCCGAAGCCTTTTCACCGAAGATGGCGCGCAGAAGCTTTTCTTCCGGCGTCATCGGGCTTTCGCCCTTCGGCGTGATCTTGCCGACGAGAATGTCGCCCGGCTTCACTTCGGCACCGATGTAGACGATGCCGGCTTCGTCGAGGTTCTTCAGCGCTTCTTCCGAGACGTTCGGAATGTCGCGCGTGATTTCTTCCGGTCCGAGCTTGGTGTCACGGGCAGCGACTTCAAACTCTTCCAGATGGATCGAGGTGAAGACGTCATCGGACACGATGCGTTCGGACAGGAGGATGGAGTCCTCGAAGTTGTAGCCGTTCCACGGCATGAACGCGACGAGCACGTTGCGGCCGAGGGCCAGATCACCCAGATCCGTCGACGGGCCGTCAGCAATGATGTCACCCTTGGAGATGACGTCACCGACGCGGACCAGCGGACGCTGGTTGATACAGGTGTTCTGGTTGGAACGCTGGAACTTCATCAGGCGGTAGATATCGACGCCCGACTTGGACGGATCGAGATCTTCCGTGGCGCGGATAACGATACGGGTCGCATCCACCTGATCGACCACACCGCCGCGGCGGGCACCGATGGCAGCGCCCGAGTCACGGGCCACGATCGGCTCCATGCCGGTGCCGACGAACGGCGCTTCGGCACGCACCAGAGGCACGGCCTGACGCTGCATGTTCGAGCCCATGAGAGCGCGGTTGGCGTCGTCGTTTTCCAGGAACGGAATGAGCGCGGCGGCGACCGAAACCAGCTGCTTCGGCGAAACGTCCATCAGGTCCACGCGGTCGGACGGAACGAGCATGTTTTCACCGGCATGACGGCAGGTGACCAGCTCTTCCACCAGACGGTTGCCCTCGTCGAGGACAGCGTTGGACTGAGCGACGTAGTGCTTGGCTTCTTCCATGGCCGAGAGATAGACGACTTCGTCAGAGACGATGCCATCACGCACCTTGCGGTACGGGCTCTCGATAAAGCCGTACTTGTTCACGCGGGCGAAGGTCGCCAGCGAGTTGATCAGACCGATGTTCGGGCCTTCCGGCGTCTCAATCGGGCAGATACGGCCATAGTGGGTCGGATGCACGTCGCGGACTTCGAAGCCTGCGCGTTCACGCGTCAGACCGCCCGGTCCAAGGGCCGACAGGCGGCGCTTGTGCGTCACTTCGGACAGCGGGTTGGTCTGGTCCATGAACTGGCTGAGCTGCGAGGAGCCGAAGAACTCACGCACGGCTGCAGCGGCCGGCTTGGCGTTGATCAGGTCCTGCGGCATGACCGTGTCGATGTCGACAGAGCTCATGCGCTCCTTGATCGCACGTTCCATGCGCAGCAGGCCGACGCGGTACTGGTTCTCCATGAGTTCGCCGACCGAACGCACACGGCGGTTGCCGAGGTTGTCGATGTCGTCGATCTCGCCCTTGCCATCGCGCAGGTCCAGCAGCAGCCTGATGACAGCCAGGATGTCTTCCTTGCGCAGAGTGCGCACGGTGTCCGGGCAGGTCAGATCAAGACGCATGTTCATCTTGACGCGGCCGACCGCAGACAGGTCGTAACGCTCTGCGTCAAAGAACAGCGACTGGAACATCGCTTCAGCGGAATCAAGGGTGGGCGGCTCGCCCGGGCGCATCACGCGATAGATGTCGAACAGCGCATCTTCACGGCTCTCGTTCTTGTCAGCAGCAAGCGTGTTGCGGACATAGGCGCCGGTGTTGATGTGGTCGATATCGAGAACGGTCAGTTCCTCGTAGCCGCGCTGGATCAGCTCGTCGAGCAGCTTTGCGCTGATCTCGCCACCAGCTTCAGCGTAGATCTCGCCGGTCACGAAGTCGACGACGTCCTCGGCCAGATACTGGCCGTGCAGGTCTTCGTCAGTCACCTTCAGAGCCTTGACGCCCTTTTCGGTGAGCTGCTTGATCGTGCGAGCGGTGATCTTGCGGCCGGCTTCGATCACGACTTCGCCGGTGTCGGCGTCGATCAGATCATAGGAAGCCTTGGTGCCCTTCAGGCGGTCGCCGTCAAACGGCATACGCCAGGAACCCTTGCCTGCGCGCGTATAATCGATGCGCTGGTAGAAGGTGTTCAGGATCTCTTCGCCGTCGAGGCCGAGGGCCATCAGCAGGGAGGTGACCGGAATCTTGCGGCGGCGGTCGATACGCGCATAGACGATGTCCTTGGCGTCGAACTCGATGTCGAGCCAGGAACCGCGGTACGGGATCACGCGGGCAGCAAACAGCAGCTTGCCGCTGGAGTGGGTCTTGCCCTTGTCATGATCGAAGAACACGCCCGGGGAACGGTGCATCTGGGACACGATGACGCGCTCGGTGCCGTTCACAACGAACGTACCGTTCTCGGTCATGAAGGGGATGTCCCCCATGTAGACGTCCTGCTCCTTGATGTCCTTGACGGACTTGGCGCCGGTGTCTTCATCGACATCGAACACGATCAGGCGCAGGGTCACCTTCAGCGGGGCAGCAAAAGTCATGCTGCGCTGACGGCACTCCTCAACGTCGTACTTGGGCTGCTCGAACTCGAACTTGACGAATTCAAGCAGGGCCGTTCCGGCAAAATCGGAAATCGGGAAAACAGAGTTGAAGACCGCCTGGAGGCCTTCATCGGGACGGCCGCCCTTGGGCTCCTCAACCTGCAGGAACTGGTCGTAGGAAGCCTTCTGAACCTCGATGAGGTTGGGCATTTCCGTTACATCGCGGATCGATCCGAAGAATTTCCGGACACGCTTGCGACCGTTGAACGTTAGGGTCATTGTCGCTCCTCGTTCGTATCGCCTTGGGTGACGGCTGTCCGCAACGCCCCTTGTCCAATCGGGCAGCTTCGCCCGGGCGCTTCGGATAACCGTCCCCTATTCGGGACTAATGCCCCGGAAACGGGTTATACCCGCCGGGGCTAGGAAACGGTCCCGGTTACCTGGGACCGCCTTGGATCTTTCGATCCTATTACTTGAGCTCGACCTTGGCGCCAGCCTCTTCGAGCTTCTTCTTGAGGTCTTCGGCTTCAGCCTTGGAGACCTGCTCCTTGACAACCTTCGGAGCGCCTTCGACGAGCTCCTTGGCTTCCTTCAGGCCGAGGCCGGTGATGGCGCGGACTTCCTTGATCACGTTGATCTTCTTGTCGCCAGCGTCAGCGAGAACGACGTCGAATTCGGTCTGCTCTTCAACAGCAGCAGCCGGAGCAGCGCCAGCAACGGCAGCAACAGCCACCGGAGCAGCGGCGGACACGCCCCACTTCTCTTCGAGCATCTTGGACAGCTCAGCAGCTTCCATGACGGTCAGGGCGGACAGATCTTCAACGAGCTTTTCGAGGTTAGCCATTTCTTATGTACCTTACGTTCGAACCAAATGTTTGGTTACAGACAGTGTATTGCTTAGGGGGCGCCTTATGCGGCCTCGTCCTTCTTGGCATACGCGCCGAAAACGCGGGCGAGCTGCCCGGCCGGTGCGTTGACAACCTGGGCGATGCGGGATGCAGGGGTCTGGATCATGCCCACCAGCTTTGCGCGCAGCTCATCGAGCGACGGCATCGTGGCGAGAGACTTGACGCCTTCCGCATTCAGGTTAGTCGTGCCGAGAGCACCGCCGAGGATGACGAACTTGTCCGTCGTCTTGGCGAATTCCACCAGGGCCTTGGGGGCCGCGACCGGATCTTCCGAATAGGCGATCAGGGTCGGGCCCGTGAAGAGGCCGCCGATGTGCTCAAGGTCAGTGCCTTGAAGGGCAAGCTTTACAAGGCGGTTCTTCGCAACCTTTACGGTGCCGCCGGCGTCACGCACTTTCAACCGCAGTGCGGTCATCTGTGCAACCGAGAGACCCGCATAGTGCGCAACGACCACAACCGAAGTGCTACCCAGCTCTTCGTTGAGGGCGGTCACGAACTCGTGCTTTTCCGCTCTTTCCACTTGCCTACTCCATTTGATGGCGTTTCCGCCACCGGTTTGCCTTTGCCGCCAGCTTGGCAGTGCGGGGAAGCCCCGTACCACGTCACAGGCGACGCTCAGGGTTTCCTGTCCCCTCACCTCGCTTGGAGCGCGGCAAGGCATCTGGTTCGAACCGTTGCAGAACCCGGCAAGCCGGAAACAAACTGGTTCTCACCCATCTATGCAGGCCCATTCGGCTTAGACCGGTTTCCCGGCACCTGCAGTCTCGGACAGGGATGATCCGGTACTGGACCGGACCAGTGCCTCCCGGCAGAACCGGGAGGAACCTCTTGGTTACAGAGAAAGGCCTGAGCATCAGCTCACAGCACAGTCTCTGTTTCGGCGAGCGAGAACCCGGCAGCATTTCTGCCGGGCCTTCTGCATCAGCCGTTGATCGAAGCCAGGTCGACCTTGACGCCCGGGCCCATCGTGGACGACAGGGCAACGCGGCGCATGTACTGGCCCTTGGAACCGCTCGGCTTGGCCTTCTGGACGGCATCCACGAGAGCGCGGATGTTCTCGACCAGAGCGTCCTGGGTGAAGGAGACCTTGCCAACGCCAGCGTGGATGATACCAGCCTTTTCGACGCGGAACTGCACGGCGCCGCCCTTGGCGTCACGCACGGCCGAAGCCACGTCCGGGGTCACGGTGCCGACCTTGGGGTTCGGCATCAGGCCGCGCGGGCCAAGCACCTTACCAAGACGGCCGACCAGCGGCATCATGTCCGGGGTAGCAATGCAGCGATCGAAATCGATCTTGCCGCCCTGCACTTCGTTGACCAGCTCTTCGGCGCCAACGATGTCTGCACCGGCAGCCTTGGCTTCTTCAGCCTTGTCACCACGGGCAAACACTGCGACGCGAACGGTCTTGCCGGTGCCGTTCGGCAGCACGCAGACGCCGCGAACCATCTGATCAGCGTGACGCGGGTCAACGCCGAGGTTGATCGCCACTTCGATGGTTTCGTCGAACTTCACCTTGGCGCGGTCTTTGAGCAGGGTCAGGGCTTCGCCGAGGCCGTAAAACTTGTTGCTGTCGATGCCTTCACGAGCAGCACGGATACGCTTGCCAATCTTCGCCATGATCTTACTCCGTGACCTCGAGGCCCATAGAACGGGCAGAACCCTCAACCATGCGCATCGCCGCTTCCACGTCGTTCGCGTTGAGGTCCTTCATCTTGGCGGCGGCGATTTCACGCACCTGCGCCTTGTTCACCTTGCCAACCGTGCCGCGGCCCGGGGTCTTGGAACCGGACTTCAGACCAGCAGCCTTCTTCAGGAAGAAGCTGACCGGAGCGGTCTTGATCTGGAAGGTGAAAGACTTGTCGGAGAAATAGGTGATCACGACCGGGCACGGAGCGCCCTTCTCGATATCCTGGGTCTGCGCGTTGAACGCCTTGCAGAATTCCATGATGTTGAGACCGCGCTGACCGAGTGCGGGACCGATCGGGGGAGACGGCGTAGCGGAGCCGGCTGCCACCTGCAGCTTGATGTAACCTTCGATTTTCTTCGCCATTATACTCTCCTAGCGAGTAAGCCGGTCAAACCGGCATTCAGGAGCGGGTGGTCTGGCTTGACAGACCCGGCGTAGGCGCGCCTCACCTGCCACCCTCTTCTGCCTGGACACCATGATGGCATCCATGCAGCTTTGGCCGCCCGTGGGCGGCCAGCTTGATCAGACCTTGTCGACCTGACCAAATTCCAGTTCGACCGGCGTCGGGCGGCCAAAGATCGACACGGCAACCTTGAGGCGCGCGCGCTCTTCGTCCACTTCCTCGACGAGGCCGGAGAAGGAGGCAAACGGGCCGTCCGACACGCGGACCTGCTCGCCAACCTCGAAACTGACCGACGGCTTCGGCCGGTCGACACCTTCCTGAACCTGGCTCAGGATACGGCGCGCCTCGGCCTCCGAAATCGGAACGGGCCTCTGCTCGGAACCGAGGAAGCCACTGACCTTAGGGGTGTTCTTGATCAGATGGAACGCCTCGTCGGTCATATCCATCTTCACCAGAACGTAACCCGGGAAGAATTTGCGTTCGGCGTCGACCTTGCGCCCACGGCGCACTTCGACAACCTTTTCCATCGGAACGAGGATTTCCTCGAACAGGTCAGAAAGCCCCTTCTGGGCAGCTTTCTCGCGGATGGACTCGGCTACCTTCTTCTCGAAATTGGAGTAGGCATGCACAATGTACCAGCGCTTGGCCATGACCTCAGTTCCGTTTCCTGTTTCGTGAAACCTTGCAGACGTCAACCGCCCACGCCGAGGAGCAAGCCAATGCCCCAGCTCATCAGCTGATCCGCCAGAAGGAAGAAGGCGGAAGCAAGCACAACCATCACAAACACCATGACGGTCGTCACGGCCGTTTCCTTGCGGGTCGGCCAGGTTACCTTTGCAGCTTCAGAGCGAACCTGCTGGATAAACGTAAAGGGATTGCTCTTGGCCATTCCGGTTCCGGTCTTGTCACGACGAGCGGGCGCGCAGAATCATCCGCGCGCCCCGCCCGAGTGGTCCTCAATAAGGCCTCGGCGGCCAATATTCAAGAACAAAATGGCAGGGGCAGCAGGGCTCGAACCCGCGACCTGCGGTTTTGGAGACCGCCGCTCTACCAACTGAGCTATACCCCTGCACGGACGGGACCTGAAGTTCCGTCCAAACCTGTTCTTATCTCCGGTTCAAGAAGCCCGCAAGAGGCCTATCAAGTCCAGAGGGGAAGGCGCCGGATGAGCCGGCGCCCGCCATCATCACTCGATGATCGATGCAACCACGCCGGCGCCGACGGTACGGCCACCTTCGCGGATAGCGAAGCGCAGGCCGTCTTCCATGGCGATCGGAACGATCAGCGTCACGACGACCGAGATGTTGTCGCCCGGCATCACCATTTCCGTGCCTTCCGGCAGTTCAACGATGCCCGTAACGTCCGTCGTACGGAAGTAGAACTGCGGACGGTAGTTCGTGAAGAACGGCGTATGACGGCCGCCTTCTTCCTTCGTCAGGATGTAGGCTTCGGCCTTGAACTTCTTGTGCGGCTTAACCGAACCCGGCTTGCACAGAACCTGGCCACGCTCAACGTCCTCACGGCCAACGCCACGGATCAGCGCGCCAATGTTGTCGCCTGCCTGGCCCTGGTCCAGAAGCTTGCGGAACATTTCAACGCCGGTCACGGTCGTCTTCTTGGTGTCGCGGATGCCGACGATCTCGACTTCCTCACCCACCTTCACGATGCCGCGCTCAACACGACCGGTCACCACGGTGCCACGGCCAGAGATCGAGAACACGTCTTCGATCGGCATCAGGAACGGCATATCGATCGGACGGTCCGGCGTCGGGATGTAGGCGTCAACAGCCTCCATCAGAGCGCGGATCGCGTCACGGCCGATGGCCGGGTCGCGGTTTTCAACCGCTGCCAGTGCCGAGCCCTTGACGATCGGAATGTCGTCGCCCGGGAAGTCGTAAGAGGAGAGCAGCTCGCGCAGCTCCATCTCGACGAGATCCAGAAGCTCTTCGTCGTCGACCTGGTCGACCTTGTTCATGAACACGACCAGAGCCGGAACGCCAACCTGACGGGCGAGCAGGATGTGCTCACGGGTCTGCGGCATCGGGCCATCAGCGGCCGAGCACACCAGGATCGCGCCGTCCATCTGCGCAGCACCGGTGATCATGTTCTTCACGTAGTCGGCGTGACCCGGGCAGTCAACGTGAGCGTAGTGACGGTTTGCCGTCTCATACTCAACGTGTGCCGTCGAGATCGTGATGCCGCGCGCCTTTTCTTCCGGCGCTGCGTCGATCTGGTCATAGGCCTTGGCAACCGCGCCGCCGGTCTCAGCCAGCGTCATCGTGATCGCCGCGGTCAGCGTCGTCTTGCCGTGGTCAACGTGGCCGATCGTGCCAATGTTCACGTGCGGCTTCGTGCGCTCAAACTTTTCCTTCGCCATCGGCGTCGCTCTCTATCTGTTACGCAGTTCGGTCGTCAGGTTCGAGGCGGGACGCTTTCCGGCGGCACCGGCAGCCATCTCAGGCGCCGCGGCCAGTTCGAATTGCTTCCCGTTCTGTTCAGGACCCTGAGCGAGCGAAGCCCGCACCGGTCAATCTGATCGGCACCCAGTGATGGAGCGGGTGAAGGGATCGAACCCTCGTCATCAGCTTGGAAGGCTGCTGCTCTACCATTGAGCTACACCCGCGCACCGGACCTCGGGAGACGATGGTGGAGGAGGTTGGATTCGAACCAACGTAGGCTTAGCCAACGGATTTACAGTCCGTCCCCTTTAGCCACTCGGGCACTCCTCCATTCCGTCAGGCCTCTGATCCGAAGCAGTCAGGATGGCTTCACAGACCGCCCCGTCCAACCGTCCGGGGTGTCCTGTGGCGCGTGTTATGCAGATAGGGTTCCCCGCTGTCAACGCCGATTTGGATTTCTTTCAAGAAAATTCGTGGCCATCCGTTTTCCCGCTTCGCGAGCGAGCGACCCAAGCCCGCGCCGCCTTTGGGTTTCCCTTGACTTCGGACGGTTTCGTGAAGTTTTGCACAGGCTTGGCCGAAATGGCCCCTCTCGTACCGCGATGCAGCAGAAAGAGGACTTCCAGCCCTCAGGCTTCAGAAGAATCTGTCAGGACAGGAGAATCTCTGGCTCATTCATGCAGCGCAAAGCCCTCTTCCTCTTTCCCGTCTCACATATAGAGAGTAGGAGAGCGGCATGAGCGAACATTCTTCTGGCCCGCAGCGCGGGCGCCCCTTCACCAGCAAGGCCCGTCCCGGCAAGGGACAGGGCTTCGTCAAGCCAGCCCCACGCCGCCCCGGCCTGCCGCCGGAGGGACCAGTGCTGCTTTATGGCCTGCACACCGTGGAAGCCGCCTTCCGCAACCGGGACCGCCGCCGCATTCGTCTCTATGCAACAGAGAATGCGGTGAACCGGCTCGAGGAGCGCGGCGTCAAGATTGATGTGCCCGTCGACATCCAGATGCCCCGCGCCCTTGACCGGATGGTGACCCGCGATGCCGTGCATCAGGGCATGATCCTGGAAGCCGACCCACTGCCCGCCTATGGGGTGAAGGAACTGAAGGGCGCAAGACTGGTGCTCGCCCTCGATCAGGTGACCGATCCGCACAATGTGGGTGCGATCCTGCGCTCCGCCGTTGCGCTCGCCGCCGATGCCGTTGTCACGACCGAGCGCCACGCACCTGAGGAAGGCTCCGTGCTGGCCAAATCCGCATCCGGCGCGCTGGACATGATCCGGCACGTGCGCGTCAAGAATCTCGCCAAGTTTCTGGAAGAGATGGGCGAGCAGGGCTTCTTCCGCGTCGCCCTCGACAGCGATGGCCCGGCAACGCTGGAAGAGACCACTTTTGGCAGCAAAACCGTGCTTGTTCTGGGGTCTGAAGGCAAAGGCGTGCGCCCCGGCGTGCGGGCAGCCTGCGATACCACGGCACGTCTCGACATGCCGGGCGAAATCCGCTCGCTCAACGTCTCCAACGCTGCGGTGCTTTCGCTCTATCTCGCCCGGAGCAAGATGGGCCTTTGATCGTCCTGCGCGGGACGCACTCCCGCGCAGACATTATGCAGCGCGTTGCTGGGGCGCTTTGCGCCTGTGCAGAAGGCCTGCCAGCCGGTCGGCCTCCAGCAGCACCCGGTTTGCCGGGCCGCCCTCACACAGGATCATCGCATCGATCAGCGCAGGATGCACCGGATCGGCGAGTGCGGCGCGCACCATGGCCAGCACCCTGCCCTCCTGATCTGACAGGCTGGCGCGGCAGCATCGGCACCCCGGATCACGGAAACGGAACGTGGTCTGGCGCACGGTTCGGATCGCCCGCATCAGACGCATCACCGCCACCGCGACCTCGCCGCCAAGCCCTCCCCAAAGCCCGCCTGCGCCGTCAGCAGCGCCTGTTCCCAGGCCTGACTTTGCGGCCGGGCATAGGACAGGCAGATCAGCCGCAGCACCTGCACCACTGTCTGCTCGTCGGGTGAGAGCATACTCACAGCGCCACCCGGACAGGACGGGGTCTGCGGGCGCTCGTCTGCGGTCTTGCGGGGCTCGGTGCTCATGTTGCCTTCTGCCTTGTCACACTTCAGCCTTCAGGGCCTTTGGCGTTTATTTCCCGTGAAATGACCCGGCATCAGCCGCCGGTCACGGCCTCGAAGCCCTCGAAGCGCGGCGGCCCCGCGTAGAGGTCCTTGTTGGACCCGGCGTTGCGATGAGCCTCGCGGAACTGCTCGGACCTGGTCCAGGCCAGAAAGTCCTCACGGCTCTCCCACACGGTATGTGAGGCATAGAGCGTGATGCCTTCCGCCTCGTCCGCTGCCCCTTTCAGCAGATGAAAGGTCTTGAAGCCCTTCATTTCGTCGAGACGGGAATCCCGGCCTTTCCATACGGCCTCGAAAGCCTCTTCCTGACCAGACTTCACCTTGAAGCGGTTCATTGCCACGAACATGCGTCTCTCCCTGCACAGCCGCCCGGACAGCCTTCTGCGGACGGCATTAAATACCTGAGTGGATAATTCATATTTACAGGCAGGCCACAGGTCAAGCCCCGGCTCCGGGCCGTATGGCCATGCAAGACGGCCGCGCCGCAGAAGATCCTGCATGCCCCTTGGCAAGCCGCACAGGTCATGCTAGATCGGTTGTAATGTTATTACATTATAAGAACGCAACTCCAGACCCACACGAGCGAACCATGACCAAACGCCTTCCCGTCACCGTGCTATCCGGCTTTCTGGGCGCCGGAAAGACAACGCTTCTCAACCACATTCTCTCCAACCGCGAAGGGCTTCGCGTTGCTGTCATTGTCAATGATATGAGTGAGGTGAACATTGATGCCGCCCTTGTGCGCGATGGCGGGGCCAACCTGTCGCGCACAGAGGAGACCCTTGTGGAGATGACCAACGGCTGCATCTGCTGCACCCTGCGCGACGACCTGCTGGTGGAAGTGCGCCGCCTGGCGGAGGCCGGCCGCTTCGATTATCTCCTGATTGAATCCACCGGCATTGCGGAGCCTCTGCCTGTTGCCTCCACCTTTGAGTTCCGCGATGAGAATGGCGAAAGCCTGTCCGACATCGCCCGGCTCGACACCATGGTGACGGTGGTGGATGCGGCGAGCCTGCTCGGCCATTTCGGCTCGGTCAGCCTGCTGGATGATCTGGGCGAATCCCTTGGCGAAGACGACACCCGCACGCTGATCGACCTGCTGGTGGACCAGATGGAATTTGCCGATGTCATCGTGCTCAACAAGGTATCAAGTGCTGCACCGGAGGCATTGCAAGCGGCCCGCAAGATCATCCGTTCGCTTAACAGCGAGGCTCGCGTGATCGAGGTGGACCATGGCCAGGTGCTGCTGTCCGACGTGCTGGGCACCGGACGCTTCGACTTCGACCGGGCCCACGCGCACCCGCTCTGGTACAAGGAGCTGAACGGATTTTCCGATCACGTGCCGGAGACGGAGGAATATGGCATCCGCTCCTTCGTCTACCGCGCCCGCCAGCCGTTTGATCCGGAAAAGCTGCAGGCCTTCATCAACCGCAGCTGGCCCGGTGTCGTGCGGGCCAAGGGCTTCTTCTGGCTGGCGACCCGGCCGGAGTTCGTCGGCGAACTCAGCATGGCAGGCGCACAGGTGCGCACCGAAAAGCGCGGTCTGTGGTGGTCCGCCGTGCCCAAGACCCACTGGCCGGACCACCCGGACTGGCAAAGGGCCATGGCACCTTACATGGATGCGGAATGGGGCAACCGGCGGCAGGAGCTGGTGTTCATCGGCACGGACCCGATGGATGAGGAAGCGCTGCGCCGCGACCTATCCGCCTGCCTCGTGCCTGCCTCGTCCTTTGCCCCGGCCAGCTGGCGCAATCTCAAGGACCCCTTCCCCGCCTGGGGCCGTGCCGCAGCCTGACATCATCACCGGCGGGGCCACATTTCACCCCGCCGTATCTTCCTCTTCTTTCCGGCCTCTCCTCATCAGTGGAAAAATTGCATGAAGGCAGATGCACATCCGCCAAACCCATGCTAAAAGCCGCGAAAGATGCCGGTATAGCTCAGCAGGTAGAGCACCTGATTTGTAATCAGGGGGTCACGGGTTCGAACCCTGTTGCCGGCACCACCCTCTCCCAGATCTGACAATCGTTCCTGATGCGGCCTGCGCAGGGGTGCTGCTGGCCATATTCGCGAAAAAACACGTCCGGAAAAGAGAACGGCAACCCCCGGGGGTGGGAGCTGCCGCTTTGCACGCAGACTGGTCGATGGGGAACTCAGCCGTTGCGGTAGGTGTAGCTGTAGCCGTTGATGGCCGGGGCGCCGCCGAGGTGGGCGTAGAGCACCTTGGAACCGGCCGGGATCTTGCCCTTGCGGATGAGGTCGATCATGCCCTGCATGGACTTGCCCTCATAAACCGGGTCGGTGATCATCGCCTCGGTGCGGGCGGCCATACGGATGGCTTCGTTGGTCTCTGCGCTCGGAACGCCATAAGCCGGATAGGCATAGTCCTCGACGATGACAATCTCGTCCTCACGCACCGGACGGCCCAGCTCCACCAGATCAGCGGTACGGTCGACAATCTCGCGCACCTGCGAGCGGGTCTGCTCCGGCGTGCCCGAGGCATCGATGCCGATCACACGGTCGGCGCGGCCATCGGCAGCAAAGCCGACAATCATGCCAGCCTGAGTGGAGCCAGTGACGACGCAAACGATGATATAGTCGAAGCGGATGCCCATTTCGGCTTCCTGCGCCCGCACTTCCTCAGCAAAGCGCACATAGCCGAGACCGCCAAAGGGATGGACGGAGGCGCCTGCCGGAATGCCATAGGGCTTGCCACCGGCATCCTTGACGGACTGCAGCGCGTCTTCCCAGCTCTTGCGGATGCCGATGTCAAAGCCATCATCAACGATGCGGCTGTCTGCGCCCATCAGACGGGTGAGCAGAATGTTGCCGACGCGGTCATAGACGGCATCTTCATGCGGCACCCAGCTTTCCTGCACCACCACGCACTTGAGGCCGAGCTTGGCTGCGGTTGCGGCGACCATGCGGGTGTGATCTCGACTGCACGCCGCCGATGGAGACAAGCGTATCAGCCCCCGAGGCCAGCACGTCCGGAACGATATACTCCAGCTTGCGCAGCT
Organism: Pannonibacter phragmitetus; assembly: GCF_050510895.1. Taxonomy (GTDB): domain Bacteria; phylum Pseudomonadota; class Alphaproteobacteria; order Rhizobiales; family Stappiaceae; genus Pannonibacter; species Pannonibacter phragmitetus_B. Next base: position 2,338,218 of record NZ_JBNINT010000001.1, read on the forward strand.
TGTTGCCACCGAAGGCAAGGCCGGAGTTGCAGTCGTCACGCTTGGCGTAGATCTCCACAGCGCCGCCCAGCTCGGCCGACAGGCGGTCAAGCTTCTCGATCGGGGTCGGGCCAAAGGTCAGGGGTAACGTTCGAATTTGTCCAGCTTCAGCATTGTTCGCTCCATTCTTGAAAGGTGGCGGAACGCTAGCAGGAAGGATATGAAAGGTGCTTGCATTCTTTACTTATGAATGATCATCTGATTTCAGATAACGAGCTTGAATATAATTATTATTCCGGATTTATGTTTCATAATGAAAGACTCTTTCACCCCTGAATCCCTCGACCGCATCGATCGCAAGATCCTGCATCTGCTGCAGCAGGATGGGCGCATGTCGAACGCGGATATCGCCGCTGCGGTCAATGTAAGCCCCGCCACCTGCCACCGGCGTATCCGGCGCTTGTTTGACGATGGCTATGTGCGGGATGTCCGGGCAGTGATCGATCCGCAGAAGGTCAGCCGGGGGCCTTGGTCATGGTGGGGGTGGAGCTGGACCGCTCGACACCGGAGAGTTTCGCCGCTTTCGAGGAGGCCATCCGCAAGCTGCCCGTTGTGCTCGACTGCCATCTGGTGGCGGGAGACTTCGACTTCTTTCTGAAGATCCGTGTCCGCGACATGGCCGATTTCAACCGTCTGCATGCCGAACAGCTGATCGCCCTGCCCGGCGTCCGCCAGACGCGCACTTTCTTCGTCATCAAGGAAGTGGTCGACAATGCCCGCCTTGATTTCTGAAACAGGATCAACGCCGGTAGACTGCCGCATTCCAGCAATCGCGCCTTGCGGTGGCGGGCAATCTGGCGGATGAATGGCGGGCGGCGCGGAGCCGCGGCAGAAGCAGCACCCGAGTTCCAGAGCCAATGACCCAGAGAGAAATCCACCCCGGCCGCATCGCGCTGGTTGCCAGTGACACGGAGGAGGCCCATCAGGCACTCACCGCGCTGACGGCGCTGTATGGCAACGCCACACCTGGCGAAGCGGATGTGATCGTGGCTCTCGGCGGCGATGGCCTGATGCTTCAGACCCTGCACCGCTTCATGAATTCCGGCATTCCGATCTATGGCATGAACCGGGGTTCCGTCGGCTTTCTGATGAACGAGTATCAGCAGGACGGCCTGCTGGAGCGGCTGGCGGCTGCGGATGTGACGACGATCCACCCGCTCTACATGCAAGCGATCGATCAGGCCGGCGTGCAGCACAGTGCCCGTGCCATCAACGAGGTTTCCCTGCTGCGCCAGACCTATCAGGCGGCCAAACTGCGCATTTCGGTGGATGGCCGCGAACGGCTGGAAGAACTGATCTGTGACGGCTGTCTCGTGTCGACCCCTGCGGGCAGCACAGCCTACAATCTGTCCGCCCACGGACCCATCCTGCCGATTTCGGCCCCGCTGCTGGCACTGACCCCAATCAGCGCCTTCCGTCCCCGCCGCTGGCGCGGCGCACTGGTGCCCAATCATGCGGTTGTTGAAATCGAGGTGATGGAGAGCGCCAAGCGCCCGGTCAGCGCCGCAGCCGATCACACGGAAATCCGCAATGTGGCAAAGGTAAGCGTGCGCGAGGACAAGAGCTCTGCCTGCCTGATCATGTCGGACGCAGGCCATGGCTGGGACGAGCGCATCCTTAGTGAAATGTTCCGCTATTGACCTTGAACTGTCTCAAGCGGATTCTCGGACAGTACAGGCAGGGGCAAGGAAGCAGATCATGATCAGCGATGACGATCTTCAGGGCAGCGACGTGGAATTTGTCACGCCGCCAACGGACCTGCGCAAGAAGGTGCGGGTGATGAGCCAGCGTGAGGCGGCCAAGTTCGACCCCATCAAGGCGGCTGAAGCAGCACTGGAGCGGCTGTCTGTCCAGTTCGACGGCTGGATGCACAAGGAGACCGGGCAGCTGTTCGCCGACTGGAGCCTCATCGAGGCGGAGGGGCTGAACGACACGACCCTCGCGAAACTCTACAATACGGTTCACAACATCAAGGGGCAGGCACAGACGCTCGGCTATCCGCTGGCAGGGGCCGTGGCGGGAAGTCTCTGCCATCTGATCGAAGCGGTAAATACACCTGCACACCTGCCACTGACACTTCTGCGCCAGCATGTGGACGCGATCCGCGCCATCGTGGCCGAAGAAGCCCGGGACGTGGCTAATCCGACCGGCGCGGCTCTTTTGCACAAGCTGCAGGACGTGACACAGGATTATATCGAACGCACTGTCCCTGCTAAGGACTGAGCCTGACGCACAGGCCCTGGCTCTACGCAGCGGCCAGAAGTTCCGTGGTCACCAGCATCCGCGCTTCCTCACGGGCAGCTTCCAGGACCAGCGTCCGCATCAGGGCGAAGACATCCTCCACCCCGCCGCTAACAGCCATGTCTTCAAGCCCGGCACTGATGGCCTCCATCACGGCGCGAGTTGTGGCGGGGGCCTGATCCTGCAGGAAACTGCAATCCGCCTCCCTGTAAGTCTCGACCATCAGCTGAAACACAGCGACCGTGCGCTGGGGCAGACCGGTGGCCATGAGCAGGGAGCGAAGGGCTCCGGCACGTCCGGTGGCCAGCAGATCCGCCACCCGCGCCTGCGGCTGGCCGCAAAGAGCGGACAGGCAGGCAGACAGAACCCGAAGCCGGCCCATACCGGCGGCCCGTAGCATCAAACGGGCCGTGAGTTGACCGCCTGCGCGCAGATGTTCAACGAGACCGGCCAGTTCCGCGTCCGTTGCTCCGGTCGCCAGCACCACGGTCGCACGCTCGCGGGCTTCCTCAAGATAGGTCTCTGCGCTTTCCGTAAGCGCCTCGCCGGCAAGCACCAGCGCCTGAGCTTTCAGGCCATCGGTCAAGGCTGTCAGCAGTGTGTGGCGGATGGTCAGCGGCAGCCCGGCGCGGGCCAGAAGCCGGCTGCGCACTGCGGCGTCGTCGGCAAAGCGTTCGGCAAGACGGGACAGGCTGAAAGAGACGATCACCGCATCGGGATTGTCGAGCAACACGGCGCAGGCTTCCGGTCCAGCCACTTCCGCCAGCGCAGCAGCGACTGGTGCTGAAAGGTTCCGGCGCCGGGCAATGGCGCATTGCACCGCGCCGCAGCCTTCCGCAGCCAGATCGATCAAATCGCAGTCTGGCACCAGCGGCGAAAATTCGAGGATGGGCGAGGCAATCAGCGCTGCATCACGGGCAAGCGCCAGCACCACGGGGCGCGGCGCGTCCTCCCGGCGGGCAAAGACGTCTGCAAGAGCAAAGCGGACTTCAGGCGCGGGATCATCCAGCAGATAGGTCAATGCAGCCTGACAGTCGCCCCGCTCTGCCTCGCTCATCGGCGAATGCAGGAAGGCGCGCGCGAGCGCAGCGGTGGCCTCGGCGCGCTCTGCAGGCGCTGCCGTACCGGCCCAGGACAGAAACTGACGAATGATCATGACGCGTGACCCGAACACACAATGCACCTCAACAAGGTGCAAATCACAGTGCCACGCAAAGGCTTAACGTTCGGTTCACCATAAATGAGGCAGAGGTCCGCCACTGCCAGCGCCGCCCTTGCCTGCTCAGGCCGGCGGCAGCAAATCGCGCTTCACGCCGAGCGGCGCATAGTTGAGGAAGCCGGTCAGATCCAGAGGCCCGTCCTGCGTCTGGGCAATAGCCCCTTCCCCGCCCGCCAGCTGGGCCACCACACGTGTGCCGCCAACAGCGCGAGAGAACACGTGATCATCTTTCACACCGGCGAAGGCCGCCAGATAGCTGCCGGACATGGTCGCCTTGCGCGAGCCAGCATCATCGCGGAACAGGGCCTCAAAGGGTGCGCTGGTCTCAGCGGCCTGGAAGGCTCTGTCCACCCGTGCCCCTACCGGATCGCCCGAACCGGACTCCTCGGCAAAGCCGGTCAGGATGCGGCTCTTTGGCAGATCATCCGTGCCCTGCGCCGAAGCGACCATCACGGCAGCGGACCCATCATGCTTGCTGACGAGAACGTCATAGACCTGCGCCAGCGTCCGGGCTGACCCGGCATCATCATAGAAGATGGCCCGGTTGGCCTTCGCCTGGGCAGGAAACATCTGGGCGGCGGAACTCTCCGGGCTCACCTGCGCCGAATTGATCAGCCGCGATGCACCTTGCGCGCCAAGGAAATGGGCAATGTAAAGCTCGCCCTGCTTCGGATCCCGGCCAAGGCGATTGGAGAGGAACTCGGCATTCTTGCGGGTGAATTCACCTGCCATGCGGGAGGAAACCTCCGGATCCTTGCGCAGGTCCAGAATCTCCTGACGCATATCGGGATCGCTGACACGGTATTTTCCGGTGGCCGTCTTTTCGATCTGATCGGCATAAGACTGCAGGCCGTGCCTGCCGCCGCTGTCCTTGACAGTTTCAAGCCAGGTCTGTTCAACAAACTGGAACAGACCGGTCGCACTGGAGGTCTTCGACTGCGCCGCGGGCTGGAACGAGGATCCCGCGCAGCCGTCTTCAGCAGGTAGTCGAAAGACGTCCCCGTCGTAGTGCTTGCGGTCTGGAAGGCTTGCTCGATCCGCGACGCGATCGAGGTGGAGTCTGCAACACGCATGAACCCGTCTCCTCGATGTAAAGATTACCACACGGTTAAGATCCAGTCCAAATGGTTAACAAATAGTTAACGCGCATCCAGTACCGGTTAACGAGCGTGAATTTCAATGGGAAAGAGGCCGAAAACCCTGACAGATATGCGGATAGTTCGCCGGAACAAGCCGGACCGCTAAGCCTGAAGCCGTCGCGGTCCGGCAAAAGCGACTCACCCTTTGGGGCGGGTGAGCTCAAAAACGTCACGGGTAACGTCATAATCCTTGTAACCAAGGCGGGAAAGCAGCTCCAGCCGCGAGGGCACGACACGGCCATTCTCGATGATGCTGTCATCGATATGAACGCCGATCACCTGTCCCAGAACCATGTAGTTCTGGACAGCATTGCCATCGAGGTCCTTCAACTGCTGGATTTGCAGCATCCGGCATTCAAGCGCCGCCTTGGCCCGCTTCACGCGTGGCACCTTGACCAGATTGGAGGGTGCCATTTCGAGGCCGGCCAGCTCGAATTCGGACACTTCGGGACCAACAGGGGCGGAGGTTGCGTTCATCTCGTCGCGCAGGTCATGGCTGACGATATTGCACACGAACTCGCCCGTCGCTTCGATGTTGCGCACGCTGTCCTTCCAGCCGGAGGAGGAGAACATGACGATCGGCGGCGTATCAGCCACGGCGTTGAAGAAGCTGTAAGGGGCGAGGTTCGCCGTGCCCTCCGCACTCAGGGACGAGATCCAGCCGATGGGGCGCGGCGCAACAAGGGCCTTGAAGGGGTTGAAGGCCAGCCCATGAGCATTGGAAACGGTGTCATAGAACAACAGCTTACTCCCCGGCCCAGTGGGTAACGATGCTGGCAAGCTCCGGGCGCGGACGCTCGAACGGCGCCTGCGTCGGCGTTCCGATATGGATGAAACCGGCGAAGCGCTCTCCCTCGGTTGCCCCAAGATAGCGCGCCGCCTCGTCATCGAAACTGTACCACTCGCTGATCCACTGCGCACCGAACCCGGCTGCCGTGGCTGCAGTGAGAATGTTCATGCAGGCGGCACCGGCCGACAGCTCCTGCTCCCACACCGGAATCTTCGGATGAACGGCAGCGCGGCTCAGAACGCCGATCACGACACCCGAACGGATAAAGCGGTTGAGTTCCTGCGTTCTCTGCGCCTCCGAGAGCGGGCCATTCCGGCTTTCTGCAAGGGCTGCCAGACGTTCACCGATTCTGCTGCGTACCTCCCCCGCATAGACGACAAAGCGCCAGGGTGCGAGTTTCCCGTGGTCGGGAACACGCGCGCCAATGGTGAGGATCTTTTCCAAGGTTTCTGCATCTGGGCCGGGCTCGGACAGGGTTATGGCCAGATGCGACCGGCGGGCTAGCAGAAAGTCGGTAACATGCGGATACGGCTTGGCAAATTCGCTCATGGAAGCCTCTAAAGCGGTGGGATAAAATCTGGCAAAAGTGGTAAGCTTTTAACCTCACTTGTCAACCGGGCTTGCATGCGACTTGAATTCGCCCGATTTTCCGGGCCATTAACTCTCTGGAAACGGATGTGGCAGCCCATGGCCACAGCATCCGGAAGCATGAATTGGCCTTTGCCGGATCTGACAGAAGATCCGCAGCGAGTGGCAGAGGGCCAGCGCAGGAAAAATGATGACGGGAAACAACCGCAGCGCAGGACTGGCACGGACTTTAAGGCGCGCTCTGACCGCAGCCTTTATGGCTCTTCTTGCAATGCAGACAGCGGCGGCGGCCCAGGAGGCGACGGCCGTGCCAGCGGACCAGCAGCCCCCTCTCTGGATTCAGGCACGGCTTTCTCTGCGCCATTGTCCCCTCCGACACCTCTGGGAAAGCCGCATCTCCCGGGATCCCCCGAGGGCGTCTCGCCGGATCCCTCCGCGGTTGAGGGCGCCACGGCGGCGGTCCCGCTTCTGTCGCCAGAGGACCCCGCAAGCCGTTTCAACGACACGCTCGTGCCCTATGCACCGTCCAATACGTTGACGGATGGCACTCAGTCAGGCCTTGAAAAGGGTGCCGTTTATCTGGTTGCGCGGCTGACGGAAGGAGCAGCGCAGATCTCTGACGGACTGCTCTGGCGGGTTTATGGAGAAGCCCCGAATGCCAGTGGCGAACTGGAACTGGTGGCAACGGCCATGGGTGGAGATGCAGAGTTCCGGCTCGATCCCGGCACCTATCTCATCCACACCTCCTACGGCTTTGCAGGCTCTACCAACCGTCTTGTCGTTGGCCGCGGCGTCTATTCCAAGACGGTCGTGCTCAATGCTGGGGGCATAAAGCTGAACGCAGCCCTTGGCCCGGATGATCCCCTGCCGGCAGATGACCTGCGGTTCGACATTCTCGGCATGAATTTCAACGCCATAGGAGAGCGCGAGGTCATCGTTTCCGGCGTCAAGCCTGAGACCATCGTGCGCCTCAATGCCGGTACCTATCATGTGGTCAGCCGTTATGGCGATGTGAATGCCATCGTGCGTGCGGACATCTCCGTTGAAGCGGGCAAACTGACGTCAGCAACGCTGTTCCAGAATGCGGCCAGTGTGACACTCAAGCTCGTCAACGAACTGGGCGGCGAGGCTATCGCCAATACGGCCTGGACCATCCTCACGCCCGGCGGCGACACAGTGGTGGAAGGCAACGGCGCCTTTCCATCCTTCATTCTCGCAGCAGGTGAGTACGAAGTGGTCGCCCGGAACAATGGCGTCAACTACAGCCGCAATTTCACGGTCGTCTCCGGCGAGAATGAAGAGGTCGAGGTGCTCGCCCGTACCGAAACCTCCAACGCCAGCCAGCTCCCGCAAAACTGACAGGCACAGTTCAACAGACATGAAAAGACCGCCGCAGCTTTCGCCACGGCGGTCTTTTTGTTCCTGTTTCCCGGAACGCCCCGCAGCCGTCAGCCGCGGGCGCGCTTCAGGTCCGGCGCCACGGCCTCTTCGACGAAAGCAGCAATCGCATCATCCAGGCCCATCGGCGTCTGGTTCTGCGAACCGAGACGGCGGACGTTGACTGTGCGCTCTTCTGACTCGCGCTTGCCGCAAACGAGGATGACCGGCACCTTGGCCAGCGAATGCTCGCGGACCTTGTAGTTGATCTTCTCGTTTCGCAGGTCGAGATCAGCCCGGATGCCTGCCTTGCCCAGCGCCGCATGCACCTCGCGCGCGTAGTCATCCGCTTCTGAGGTGATGGTGGCAACCACGACCTGCTTGGGCGCAAGCCACAGCGGGAAGTGACCGGCAAAGTTCTCGATGAGGATGCCGAGGAAGCGTTCCATCGAGCCGCAGATGGCGCGGTGAATCATCACCGGCGTCTTCTTCTCGCCGTCCTTGTCCACGTAGAAGGCGCCGAAGCGTTCCGGCAGGTTGAAGTCCACCTGCGTGGTACCGCACTGCCATTCACGGCCGATGGCATCCTTCAGCGTGTATTCGAACTTCGGACCATAGAACGCGCCCTCGCCCGGCAGAATGCCGGTCTTGATGCGGCCGCCGGACTGTTCCTCGATCTGCTTCAGAACGCGGGTCATCACCTCTTCGGCGTGATCCCAAAGCTCGTCGGAGCCGACGCGCTTTTCCGGGCGGGTGGAGAGCTTGACGACGATCTCGTTGAAGCCGAAGTCCTCGTAGACCGACAGGATCAGATCGTTGATCTTGAGGCACTCGGCGGCCATCTGCTCTTCGGTGCAGAAGATGTGGGCGTCGTCCTGCGTGAAGCCGCGCACGCGCATCAGCCCGTGCATGGCGCCCGAAGGCTCATAGCGGTGCACCACACCGAATTCTGCCATGCGCAGCGGCAGGTCGCGGTAGCTCTTCAGCCCATGCTTGAAGATCTGCACGTGACCGGGACAGTTCATGGGCTTCAGCGCGAAGATGCGCTCATCCTCGGCTTCCGGGTCGGCACACTGCACGGAGAACATGTTCTCCTTGTACCAGCCCCAGTGACCGGAGGTTTCCCACAGCGAGGTATCCAGCACCTGCGGCGCGTTCACCTCATCATAGTCACCAGAAAGACGGCGGCGCATGTAGGCAACAAGGCTCTGGAACAGGCTCCAGCCCTTGGCATGCCAGAACACAACGCCCGGACCTTCCTCCTGGAAGTGGAACAGGTCCATCTCGCGGCCGAGCTTGCGGTGGTCGCGCTTCTCCGCCTCTTCCAGCATGTGCAGATAGGCCTTCAGATCAGCCTCATTCGCCCATGCGGTGGCGTAGATGCGGGTCAGCATCTCGTTGTTGCTGTCACCGCGCCAGTAGGCTCCAGCCACCTTCATCAGCTTGAAGGCATCGCCGATCTGGCGGGTAGAGGCCATATGCGGGCCACGGCAGAGGTCCAGCCACTGGCCCTGCTTGTAGATCTTCAGATCCTGACCTTCGGGGATCGCGTCAACCAGCTCGACCTTGTAGGTCTCGCCCTTGGCGGCAAAATAGCGCTTGGCTTCCTCGCGGGACCAGATTTCCTTGGTGAAGGCCGCGCCGCGCGCGATGATCTCGCGCATCTTCTTCTCGATGACCGGCAGGTCTTCGGGCGTGAAGGGCCAATCCTCGCGGGTGTCCGGATGGACGCGCTTGAAGTCGTAGTAGAAGCCGTTCTCGATCACCGGGCCGATGGTGACCTGGGTCCCCGGCCAGATTTCCTGCACAGCCTCGGCCATCACGTGGGCCGCATCGTGGCGGATCAGCTCCAGGGCGCGCGGGTCCTCGCGGGTCACGATCTCGATGCGCGCATCCGCCGTGATGGCATCCGAAAGATCGCGCAGCTCGCCATCAAGGGTCATCGCCACGGCCTTCTTGGCCAGCGACTTGGAAATGCCCTCGGCAACGGCGGCACCGGTGGTGCCGGCCTCATAGGAGCGCACGGAATTGTCGGGGAAAGTCAGATTGATCATCAGTCATCTCCTGCTCACTCCTGCAGACGAGGCAGGTAAGCTTTTGTGTTTTTCGACTGGGTCTGAATAAGGGATTTGCGCTTGAGGGACAACCTCTGCAGCTCAGGCAATTGTGCTGCCTCTGCAAAGCCTGAACAAAAACGAACGGGCTGGTCCTTGCGGACCAGCCCGTTGCATCGCTTCCGGTTATGAGACCGGCAGATCAGGCCGCTCTGAGCGTCCGCAGGAATTGCGTGACTTCCTGCTCGAGGGTCCGGGACTGTCCAGACAGCGTACCGGAAAGGCTCATCAGCTGCGTGGACGCGGCACCAGTCATCTCCGCTGCGGTGCCGACGCCCGAGATGTTCTGCGTCACCTCATTGGCGCCAGATGCAGCGCGGTTGATGTTCGTTGCAATCTCGGATGTCGCAGCTCCCTGCTGATCGACGGCGGCCGAGATGGCCTGTGCCGCATCCTGGATGGTGTTGATGGTGCTGACGATCTGCGAAATTGAGCCAACAGTCGTCTTGGTCGCGGCCTGAATTTCCGCAATCTTGCCGGAAATTTCTTCCGTTGCTTTGGCGGTCTGGCTTGCCAGCCCCTTGACCTCGGCGGCCACAACGGCGAAGCCCTTGCCTGCTTCACCGGCACGTGCGGCCTCGATGGTCGCATTCAGCGCCAGAAGGTTTGTCTGTTCGGCGATCGTGGTGATCAACTCGACCACCTCACCAATCTTCTGGGCAGCATCAGAAAGAGAGTTGACGTGACGGCTCGTCATCTCAGCCGTGTTTGCTGCTTCCTTGGAGATGGCCGCCGATCTCTCCACCTGAGAGGAGATCTCGTTGATGGAGGCCGAAAGTTCCTCGGCACCGGCCGCAACCGTCTGAACATTGGTCGAAGCTTCTTCCGCCGCTCCAGAGACAGCCTGAGCCTGCCGGGACGTCTCCTCAGCATTCGCCGACAGTCCCTCAGCCGCACTGGCAACTTCACCTGAAGCACGGACAAGAGATTGAACCAACTGCCCCATCGTCGCTTCGAACTGATCAGCCATCGCACGGCGCTCGTTGATCATGCGCTGAGCATTCTGGGCTTCAACTTCGGCCTGCTCCGCGCGCAGACGCTCGTTGTCCTGCAGGCTGTCGCGGAATTTCTCGAGCGTTCCCGCCATGTCGCCAAGCTCGTTCTTACGGCCGGCACAAGGAATGACGGTTGCAAAGTCTCCGCTTGCGATCCGGCTCATGGCGCTGGATATACCCACGATGTTGCGCGTCACGTTGGCAACAATGTAGTAGATATAGGCCAGCCCAATAAGACCAGCGACAACAGCCGTGACAGCAAATACCCAGAAGGATTTGACATAAGCTTCTTCGCCCTGAACGACAGAAGCAGCCGATCCACGCTGATTGATATCAATTAACTGGACGAGATCACCGGACAGTTCGTCGAATGAAGTGCGCAACTCGGTCCGCAGGAGATTAGCCGCTTCTTCATTCTTGTTCTGGCGGGACAGATTAATCACCTCGTCACTGCGCTTTAGATAAGCCTGCCAAACAGCCTTGAACTTGTCATAGATCTTCTGCTCTTCGGGAGAGGAGATCAACTTCTCATATTCCCTGGAGCTGTTTGCTATAGCTGTTCTAATGCTATCAAGAGACGCCTCGGCGGACTTCATCGAGGCCTCATCAAGAGAGGTGATGTGTTCGGCCTGGTAAATTCGGAAATCTGACGTCGCTGTATTAATGCTGTTGACGACGGCAACACTTGGAAGCCAGTTGCGGCCCAAGTCGTCAGTACTGTCGTTCAGTGTCGCTAGCCCGGCCAGACCGGCCCAGACTAGAGCCGCCACGGCTGCAAGCAGTCCCGCCGTGAATGAGATCAAGAGCGTCTTCAAGCTCATTTTTACACCCCAAGTAAAATAACCTAGAGTTAACTGGAGTTAAATCGTTAAGAACCATTGAATTTCATCGCATTTGAAATATTAACTATTCTTAACCGCCGATCTTATGGTTTATTTTCTTGGAAGTGCAACGCAGAATATACGCCACAATAAAGTAAAATTGACGAACTCAACCATAGATTACTTTTTTCAAGCGTTTCCCATGTTACTTTTAACAATGTTTCGAGGGAGATTCCGGCAAGCTAAGTGCTACTACGTAATATTTTTCCCGGACCAGCACCCATAGCGCCAAGGCACGTACCAGCGAGCGGAGGGGCTCAGCGTTTCCGGCACCGGGTCATAGCCGGAAGCACCCATCGGATTGCAGCGCAGAATGCGGGAAAGGCCAAGCCAGCCGCCACCCCAGAAACCGAAACGGCGGATGGCTTCGCTGGTATATTCGGAGCACGTCGGCGCATAGCGGCAGCCACGGCCCATGAACATCGAAAGCGTATGCCGGTAGACCCAGATCAGGCCAAGAGCGGCATGGGCAGCAGGAGACAGGCGGCGCGGCGGAAACGCGGACGCAGACTCACACCTCGCCTCCCCTCAACGCTGTTCTTGCCGCACTTGCCGCACATTGAACAAACTCCACACGCCGGCCCGCTCAGGCCGCAGGCGCCTTTGCCTCGATCTGGTCGAGCGCATCGACAACGGCGTCAAAAGTCAGCAGCGTGGAAGCATGGCGCGCCTTGTAGTCGCGTACGGGCTCCAGAAAGCGGAACTCCTCGAACTTGCCCTCAGGGGCCGGACCGTTTTCCTTCAGCATGGCTGTTACGGTGCGGCGCAGCTCGCGCAGCTCCTGCGGCGTGCAGCCGATGATATGCCGCGCCATGAGCGAAGACGAGGCCTGGCCAAGGGCACAGGCTTTCACGTCATGGCCAAACTCACTCACCTTGCCATCGCGCACCACCAGGTCGATGGTTACGGTCGAGCCGCACAGGCGGGAATGTGCCTTGGCGCTCGCATCGGGCGCAGCAAGCCGTCCGAGGTGCGGAATATTCCCCGCCAGCTCAAGGATGCGGGTGTTGTAGATGTCATCAAGCATGCGTGCCATATCCTCATGACAGCGGTCCGTGTCTTGCTGCCTGCACCCGGTCATGGGCGGCGTATGACGGCAAAAGACGGAATCAGAACATTGGGCGCTTTGCGGCGCGAGCCTTCTTCCTATATAGAGCAAGACTTGCTTCTGTTCAGCCCCAGGCTGAAACCGCAGGAGCAGGTGTGAGAGGTTTGCGGCAAATTCCCCCTGCCGTGATCCGGAGCAGTCAAGGCAACGTAAGATTGGCTGTTCATCCACAGTCTCAAGGATCAAACCAATGGACGCCATCTTGAAGCCTGCTGACGAAAAGGCCCCACGCCGCGCACCGCACGAGATCGCGCGTCCGAGCCGCGAGCAAGCCGAGGCCGCTGTCCGTACCCTTCTCGCCTATATCGGCGAAGACCCGGAACGCGAGGGCCTGCTCGACACGCCCAAGCGCGTCGTGAAGTCTTTCGCCGAACTCTACAGCGGCTATGCCGAAGACCCGAAGGCGCATCTGGAGCGCACGTTTGAGGATGTGGGCGGCTACGAGGACATGATCATGGTCCGTGGCATCCCGTTCCATTCCCACTGCGAGCATCACATGCTGCCGTTCATCGGCAAGGCGTACATCGCCTACTATCCGTCCGGTGGTGTGGTTGGCCTGTCGAAGCTCGCGCGCGTCGTCGATATCTATGCCAACCGGCTTCAGACGCAGGAGAACTTGACCTCGCAGATCGTCTCCTCCATTGACGAGCATCTGGCGCCGCGCGGCATCGCGGTGATGCTCGAAGCCGAGCATCAGTGCATGACCATGCGCGGCGTGCAGAAGGCGGGCGTGTCCACGATCACGACCCAGTTCACCGGCGTCTTCCAGGACGATCCGGCTGAACAGGCCCGCTTCATGACCTTCATTCGCGGCGGAGACCGTTAATCTCCGCCCACCCGGCGGAGAGTTGACGTGAACAAGACCGGATTTGATCCGCGCGGATCGAAGAGCGACATCGAGAACGGTCTGTCGTTCCAGCCCAAATTTGACGAAAACGGCCTGATCGCCGCCGTGGTAACAGATGCCACGCGCGGCGATCTGCTTATGGTCGGCTACATGAACGCCGAAAGCCTGCGCCGCACCATCGACACGGGCGAAGCCTGGTACTGGAGCCGCTCCCGGCAGAAGTACTGGAAGAAGGGCGGCACCTCGGGCCAGGTGCAGAAGGTGCGCGAGATCCGCACCGATTGCGATCAGGACGCCATATGGCTGATCGTGGATGTGGAAGGCAATGGCGCCACCTGCCACACCGGCTACCGCTCCTGCTTCCACCGCGCCCTCACCCGCCATGACGATGGCTCTGTCTCCCTGCGCCTGATGGAAGACAGCAAGGTCTATGACCCGGCCGATGTCTACGGCCACTCCGGCTGCGGGCATAATCACGGATAGTTTGCGAAAAGCGCGTGCGCGTGAAAGCTGACGCAAGGGCTTTTCCCGCCCCGGCGCAAATCCTTTCTCCGGCGGGCACTTGCACCGCAAATACCGTCTTTGACCTTCTGCTCCGGCGCGGGCACACTGCGCGCCGGATCGAGCCTTGCAAGAGGCAAACCGACTGAATAACTCCTGGGAGGATGGAATGACTGCAGGTACACCCGGCTTCTCGACGCTGGCCATTCATGCGGGCGCACAGCCCGATCCGGCCACCGGCGCGCGCGTGACGCCGATCTATCAGACGGCCTCTTTCGTCTTCAACGACGTGGATCATGCCGCCTCGCTCTTCGGCCTTCAGGCCTTCGGCAACATCTACACCCGCATCACCAACCCGACGACCGCCGTTCTGGAAGAGCGGGTTGCAGCCCTTGAGGGCGGCACCGCAGCGCTGGCCGTCGCTTCCGGCCATGCGGCCCAGCTTCTCGCCTTCCACACGATCATGACGCCGGGCGACAGCATCGTTGCCTCCACCAAGCTCTACGGCGGCTCGATCAACCAGCTCAACCACTCCTTCAAGAGCTTCGGCTGGAACGTCATCTGGGCGGATCCGTCTGATCTGGCCGCCTTTGAGTCAGCCGTTGACGGCACCACCAAGGCCATCTTCATCGAGAGCCTTGCCAACCCCGGTGGCATCGTCACCGACATTGCAGGCATCTCGGCCATCGCCAAGAAGAAGGGCGTGCCGCTCATCGTCGACAACACGCTGGCGACTCCTTACCTCTGCCGTCCGATCGAACATGGCGCCGATGTGGTGCTGCACTCGCTGACCAAGTTCATGGGCGGCCATGGCAATTCCATGGGCGGCATCATCGTGGATGCGGGCACGTTCAACTGGTCGGCCAGCGGCCGCTACCCGCTGCTTTCCACGCCGCGCCCGGAGTATCAGGGCATGGTGCTGCACGAGACCTTCGGCAACTTCGCCTTCGCCATCGCCTGCCGCGTGCTTGGCCTGCGCGACCTCGGCCCCGCCATCTCGCCCTTCAATGCCTTCATGATCCTGACCGGCATCGAAACCCTGCCGCTGCGCATGCAGCGCCACTGCGACAATGCGCTGAAGGTGGCCGAGTTCCTGTCGAACCATCCGAAGGTGGCATGGGTATCCTACGCCGCCCTGCCGGGTGATGCGGGTCATGCGCTGCAGCAGAAGTACTGCCCCAAGGGCGCAGGTGCCGTCTTCACCTTCGGCGTCAAGGGCGGCTATGACGCGGGCGTTGCCCTTGTTTCCAGCGTGGAGCTGTTCTCGCACCTTGCCAACATCGGCGACACCCGCAGCCTGATCATCCACCCGGCCTCCACCACCCACCGCCAGCTCTCCGACGAGCAGAAGACCCGCGCCGGTGCCGGCCCGGATGTGGTGCGCCTGTCCATTGGCATCGAAGACGCGAGCGACATCATCGCCGATCTTGAGCAAGCCCTCGCCAAGCTGCCAGGCTGACCCTCAGGCTGGTTGAAGCACAAAGTGAAAACCCCGCCGGATTGCTCCGGCGGGGTTTTGTGTTTGAAAAGAATCATTTGGGCGAAGAAGGTGCGGCACTGATTCAGCTGCTTCGCACCTTGATTCAAACAAACTGATTCAGCTGCG
Source organism: Pannonibacter phragmitetus (assembly GCF_050510895.1). GTDB lineage: Bacteria > Pseudomonadota > Alphaproteobacteria > Rhizobiales > Stappiaceae > Pannonibacter > Pannonibacter phragmitetus_B. The sequence continues at coordinate 2,353,663 of NZ_JBNINT010000001.1, forward strand.
GACCGGCGCCTCACCCTTCAGGCGAACAAGGTACTCGACCGAGAGCCCAAGCACGATCACCGCCATGGCCTGATGGGTCAGCGCCACATCCAGCTTCACATGCAACAGCAGCGTGGCAATGCCGATGGCTGCCTGCAGCAGCACGGCGAGGCCGAGCAGAAGCGCGGTGCCGCGCAGGCCCTTGTGGGCGTTTGTCCGCAGCGTCATGGCCACCAGCGACACCACGGCCAGCACCAGCACATAGGCACCCAGACGATGCTGGAACTGCACGGTCATGACATTCTCGAAGAAGTTCCGCCAGGCCGGGTCCATGACGAGCAGGCCGCCTGGAATGATCTGTCCATCCATCAACGGCCAGGTGTTGAAGGTGAGCCCGGCATTGAGCCCCGCGACGAGGCCGCCCAGAAAGATCTGAAGGAAGACGAGGCCGATGACAACGCGTCCGAAGCGGGCCAGCTTCCGGCCATCCTGAGGCGTCGCCTCCGTATGCGGAGCGAGCCTGCGCGCCAGCCAGAAGATATAGGCAAAGATGATGCAGGCGAGCGTGAGGTGGGTGGCCAGCCGGTATTGGCTGACATCGGTGCGCTCGACGAGGCCGGAGGCTACCATCCACCAGCCGACAGCTCCCTGAAGCCCGCCCAGAGCCAGACCCAGCACCAGCCAGGGCTTCAGCCACCCTTCGATCCGTCCGCTGGCCCAGAAGAAGACCAGCGGCAGCGCAAAGGCCACACCGATGAAGCGGCCAAGCTGCCGGTGTGCCCATTCCCACCAGAAAATGAACTGGAACTCCTCAAGGCTCATGCCCTTGTTGATGAGCTGATACTGGGGAATCTGGCGGTACTTGTCGAACTCCTCCAGCCATTCCGCTTCGCTGAGCGGAGGAATCATGCCGTGAATGGGCTTCCATTCGGTGATCGACAAGCCAGACTCGGTCAGCCGCGTGGCACCGCCGACAACGACCATGGCGAGGATCAAGAGGCAGATACCATAGAGCCAGATGCGGATCTGGGTGCGGTGGCGCGCGGTCGGCGATCCCGGCTGCGCAAGGGTTGATACCGTCTGTGAAGTGGACATGTCGCCTTCCGGATTTGACCTTTGACCGCTTGGGATATAGGTCCGCCCTGAGGAGAGCAAGCTGCGGCCTGCGGGGTTTTCCTTATTGCGACATTGCGACGCTCCCTGCAATTGCCGCAAGGACCACGCAGACGCAGGCCAGAGGAGAAATCGGTCCATGCCTTCATTTCGGAAATTCATCGGCATGGTGCTGCTGGTGATCTTTGTGATCGTCTATGCGCTCACAGCCATGGTCATTGGCGACATGACGCTGCAGCAGTCGTCCAACACGGTGCGCATGATCTATTTTGTCATCGCCGGGCTGGTCTGGGTCATTCCGGCTGGCGCAATCATCTGGTGGATGGAGCGCGGCGGGAAAAAGCCCGGCTGACCCGCCGGAACGCCCCGTAAAGGGCAAAAGGTGCGCCGGTCAGATACTCGTCGATCACTTCCGGCCCCTGAAAATGCCCATTGAGAGAAACGCGCGGCAGCAGCATGGGCTGGCGCGCGTGAATGGACTTGAGCACACCCGGAACAGTCGTGACTCCGGCCCTGAGGCCGGCGGCGGCAGCCATCGCCGCCTCACGCATGCCACAGGTCTCGGCGCCTCCATAAGGATAGGCCGTGAAGGCGGGTCTGCGGCCAAGTTCATCCTCAATCCGCTCAATTCCCCGGCGGATGTCTGCCCCGGCCTCCGCTTCAGGCAAGCGTGCCAGCGCGTGATGATCATGCGTGTGGGCGCCAATGCTCACCAGCGGGTCACGTGCCAGACTGCGCGCTTCGTTCCAGCTCAGCATCTCCTCATCGGCCAGTGCCTCGAGATCAAAGCCGTTCAGCGCGCAAAGCTCGCGCACCATGGACCGCTGGCCAGCTTCATCCAGCTCCTCCGTCAGAAGTTGCAGAAGCGCCGCGTAGCAGGCCTGCTTTTCCTCCAGAGTGGCGCAGGGAATGAGCGAGGCCTCTCCCTTGGCGGCAAAATGCAGCACCTCCTGGGCGGCAATCATCCGCTCTAGCGCGATCCACCACAGCTCTGAAGTCCGGTCAAGAAAGCCCGATGTCAGAAACAGGGTGAAGGGAACTCCCATTTGCTTGAGCAGCGGATAGGCCACCGTCAGGTTGTCCCGGTAGCCATCATCAAAGCTCAGAACCGCGTAACGCTCCTGCCCGAAACACAGCTTCAACCGGTCGACAGCTTCTTCCATGGACACGAACTTGTAGCCGCGGGAGCGAACCCGTTCGATCACCTGAGTGAGAAATTCGGGAGTAATCTCGAGATGACGGTTCGGCTGGAACGGGTTCTGACTGGCTGGGCGCACCCGGTGCAGGGTGAAGATCAAGCCACACCCTTGAGTGAAGGGGGCCAACACACGGCCAAGCCTGCTGCGGCGAAGCAGCCAGAAACCTGTGTCGAATAACTGCCGCCGCTGGCTCATTCCCGTTGCCATTCTCCCGGCCGCCTCGGCCTTTCGGCCCTTGGTACACTTTTTCAGCCTTTGGTGCAATGCTACGGCTCAAGCAACTTGACGCAGACATAGGGCCGATGGAGATGCACCGGTCAGCCGGAACAGCAGTGAAAACCATTGAACGGACTGTGCCCAGCACCTTGCCGGCTGGACCGTTGCCTGCGCCCGCGAGCTCACCGGACATAACCATTCTTCAGAATCTTGGAGACGCCCGCAGCCCCTGGCTGAGACTTCAGGCGTCCGGGATCTATGGCCACTATCAGCGTTTCGACTGGCTTGAGGCCTGGCATGTGCACCTAGGCAGCGCCTTGGGGGTGCGGCCTCTGATCATCATCTGCGAAGACGCGGCAGGGCCCGCGATGATCCTGCCGCTCGCCCTCAACAGACGCGGCGGTACCACAGTGCTGGAGTGGATGGGCTGGCAGCATGGCAACCAGAATACCGGCCTGTGGAGGGCTGATGCCTATGCTGCAGCTGATCCGGTCGAGCTGTCCCGTCTTTTGGTGAGAACAGCACGCGAGGCTGGAGCAAGTCTGGTTGACCTGCGCAACATTCCGGCAAGCTGGGAGGGCCGCCCGCATCCGCTCGCCCAATCCGGCACGCCTGCCAAGGATGCCGTCTTCCGTGGTACGGTGTCGGAGCCTTTTGCAGCACTGCGGATGCGCCTGCAGTCAAAAGACAGCCGCAAGAAAGAAGCCCGCAAGCAGAAGGCACTGGAAGCGCTGCCGGGCTACCGCATCCGCACACTGGACAGGGCTGCGGAGATTGAGGCGGGGCTCGACACCCTGATCGCCCAGCGGCAGGAGCGTGCCCGCCAAACCGGCATTCCCAGTGGCTTTTCCGCCCCCGGCCAACGGGCATTCCTGCGCAAGCTGCTTCTGGAAGGCGCAGGAAGCCCCTGCCCGGCACTGCAGATCCAGGTGCTGGAGGCAGAAGGCGATGTCCTTGCGGCCTATCTTTCGGGCCGCTCCGGCACCACCTGTTACGCCTATGCCAACAGCATCGGCGTGGGCAGCCACTCCCAATTCAGTCCCGGCATCGTTCTTCTCTCAAGCCTCATTGAGGCGTGCTGCGAAGATCAAGCCATCCGGACGCTCGACCTCGGCCTTGGAGACGAGCGCTACAAACACACCTGGACACGGCCCGAGCCGCTGCGTGATCTTGCTCTGGCAGTGGAAATGCGCGGACACTTGATCAGGCTCTTGCTGACTGCCAGGCGCACGCTGTTGAGAGGGCTGCGCCAGACCCCTGCGCTTTGGACCGGCGTTCGTACTGTCCGCAGATTTGCAGCAAGGCTCCGCCGCCAGAAAGGCTGACAGTCCGCAACCGTTCCCCTGACCGGAAGGCGTGTCAGGCTGCGGCTTCTCCTGACCCCTTACGCTGGCGGATACGCTTCACGATAACGTCAGCGTCCGTCTGTGAGGCGATCAGATCCAGCCGTTCGGCCAGAACACGTGGCTGAATGTCCGCAGGAACAGTCACCACCACCTCATCTGCAAAGCCGAGCATGTGAGCAGCCGCCGCCGTTTCGGTAAACTTGCCGAGGTCAACAACGATCCTGTCATAGGTCGCATCAATGGCGTCCAGCACCAGCGGGAAACGTTCATCGACCACGTCATCACTCAGAGCCGGGCGTCCCGCCTCGATAATATGCGCGCGTGATCCGGCATCGCGATAGATGACCGACGAGAAAGACGCCTTGCCGAAGACCAGATCGGCGAAACCAGGAGCAGCACCTGGATCTTCGCTTTCCGGAAAAACCTCGACCAGCAACGCGCGCTCATCTTCGTGCCCCGCCAGATCCCTGACCAGACGGAAGGCGAAGTCATGAGAAAGCCCGGCATCGGTCAGCGCAACAACGGCAACACGGCGCGGCGGTGTTTCGCCGGCTTCATCCTCAGCAGCTGGGTCTGGCTCGTCCATGACGGGTGTTGAGGCAAGGGCTGCCGCACTGGCGGCAGCGCGTAGACTGTCAGCCGCATCGGCCTGTCGGGCTCTCTCACCATCAGCATCACTGGCATCACTACCCTGATCTTCTCCGTCCGGCAGAAATGTCATCATCCGCTTATCTGAAGCGGTTTCAGCAGGATAATCGGCGTCTTCGTCTTCGGCTTCCTCTGCCTGTTCTGCCTTCACCCTCTCCCGAACCTCTTTGGCAGTTTCCGTCTCCGGCTGCAGATCGTCCGGATGGGCCTCGGGACCGCGCAGAATCACCGGCGCGGTGTAGGCTTCGGCTTCGTTCACGGGCTTGAGCGCTTCGCCGGAGAGAAACTCACGCAGGATGACAATCGCACAGCCCACCAGGAACGTGGCGAGAGCAGAGATGAAGGTGAACAACCCGATCTTCGGCGAGTAGGGCTCGATGGGCACGCCGGCCCGCGAAATCACGCGGGCGTCGGCCGGGAGGGTCTCTGCATTGCGGCCCGTGTCCGCGTTGCGGTAACTCGCCATGAGCGCGTCAAGCTGCACCGCCCGTGCGTCAGCCTCGCGCTCCAGTTCGCGCAGGCGCACCTGATCGGCGCTGGAACGCGCAGCTGCGGTCTTGAGCTCCTCAACCCGGTCCCTCAAGGCTGCAGCCTGCTGCTTCGCAACGGCCGCATCATTTTCCAGACCTGTCAAAATCTTGCGCGCCTCGGAGCGGATCTGCGCGTCATAGTCAGCGAGTTGCGAGGTCAGGGCGCGGATCTGCGGATGACCGGGCAAAAGTGTCGTGGAGAGTTCGGCAATCCGAGACTGCATTTCCACCTGCCGTTCCCGCAGACGCTGGATCAGGCCGGAACTGAGCACCTCGCTCGCCCCTTCCAGCGAGCCCCCGGTGTCCAGCAGCCTGCGCAGTTGCGCGGCCTTGGCCGCAGCCTCGGCTTCGGCTGCCTGAGCAGAAGACTGCTGGGAGCTGATCTCGGACAGCTGCAGTTCATTGAGCGTGCGGTCGCCTGCGCCAGTCAGCAGATCAGCCTTTGCACGGAAGTCCTCCACCGCCTTGCGTGCGGTCTGTACCTCTTGGGTCAGACGGCGGATCTGCGGCTCCAATGCAGAAGCTGCAGCGGCGCGGCTTTCCCGCTTGGCGGCAGACTGCATCTGCAAATACTCGTCCACCACAGCATTGGCGATCTCTGCCGCAAGAACAGCACTCTTGGCCGAGTATTCGACTGCGATCACCCGCGAGCCTTCAACCCGGTAGACATCCAGATTGCGGGCAAAATGGCGGAGCAGAAGCTCTTCGGCAGAAATACGCGACGGGCTGGGAGACAGACCGATGCTGATCAGCAGCTGCTGCAAGGTTCCGCCCTGCGTCTCGGCCTTGAACTCAGGCACGGAGGCAAGATTCATCCGTTGCGCAACGCGGCGGGCAAGATCAACGGAGGTCAGCAGCTGAACCTGACTGGCAACGCCCTGGCTGTCCAGCAATGCGCGCTCGTCTTCCGCGCCTCGCGCAGCACCGGGAAACAGAGCATCCGCTGTTTCAATAAGGACCCTCGCCTCGCCCTTGAATTTTTCGGGAACGAACTGCAAACCGGCAAAGACAAGCGCCGCCACAATCAGCGTCAGCGGGAGCAGCCAGCGCAAGGACCGGGCGATAGCACGCAGCAGGCCGCCGAGATCCAGCGCCAAATCCTGCGGCTGATAGATGTCCTTAGACCCGCCCATACAACTCACTCCACGCTTGTTAGAGCGACAATGGCAAAACATGGTAAGTGAACCATTAAGCAACGCCACATCCACCCTAAACAGATATTAACCTTTATAAATTAAAGTTAATCATCACTCTCCGCCCGTTATACGTTCACGTGCCATTAACTACGTTTTGCGAATGTGCCTCTGTGTCAGCCTGGAGTAAGTCATGTACGCGCGCCTGTTCGCAGCTTTTGCAATAGCCATCACCCTTGCCGGGTGCACCGGCTACAAGCGCCCGCCCTCTGCCTTTCACGAGATTCTGACCCAGCCTTACAGGCTCGACTCCAGCGACCGCCTGCGCATCATCGTCTTTGGCCAGAATGATCTGTCCAACACCTATGTGGTTGATCAGGCTGGTTATATCTCGATGCCTCTGATCGGCTCCGTCCCTGCCCGAGGCAAGACACAGCAAGAACTTGCCAAGGCCATTGAAGCCTCACTGCGCAAGGGTTTCCTGCGCGATCCGAATGTCTCGGTCGAGGTGGACCAGTACCGCCCCATCTTCGTCATGGGCGAAGTACAGGCAGCCGGCCAATACGCCTATGTCCCCGGGATGACGGTACAGAACGCAATTGCGACCGCCGGCGGCTTCTCTGCCCGGGCGGAACAGGCCAGCGCAGATCTGACCCGCCAGATCAATGGCGAAATCCTCAACGGCCGCGTTCCCATCACCGATCCGGTGCGTCCGGGCGACACAATCCATGTCCGCGAAAGATTGTTCTGAGGCGGGTGCGGATTAACCTGGAAATCACCCCTTTCGTCTAGCTTACTTCCTGTCCACACGAGAGTTCCGTAAAGAGAGCCCGTGTGAGGTCAGGGAGTTTCAGATGAATTCGCAGCCGCTGCGGATCGTGCATTGCCTCCGGTCTCCGATCGGGGGAACGATCCGGCACATTCACGATCTGGCCAAAGCCCAGGCCGCAGCTGGCCATGAGGTTGGACTCGTCTGCGATTCCTCCACCGGCTCCGCCTTTGACCTTTCCATTCTCGACAAGATTCGCCCGCATCTTGCACTTGGCGTCACCCGTTTTGCCATGCGGCGGCACCTCACCATTCAGGATATCGCAGCAGCAGCCCACCTCTATGGCAGCGTGCGTGCACTCGCGCCGGATGTGCTGCACGGGCATGGTGCGAAGGGCGGGGCTTATGTGCGGCTGATCGGTTCGTTGCTGCGTGGGCGTAAACGGCGCCCGGTGCGGGTCTACTCCCCGCATGGCGGCAGTCTCCACTACGATCCGAACAGGTTTGAAGGGCGGATCTATCATGCCATCGAGCGCCTTCAGAACAGCTTCACCGACGGATTGCTGTTCGTCGCCGACTACGAGAAAGCCGCCTATGAAAGCAAGATCGGCGCGCTGCGCGTTCCCTCAAGGGTCGTCCACAATGGCTTGCTCAGCGAGGATTTCGAGCCGGTTGCCCAGCAGGCCAATGCTGCGGACTTTGTTTATGTCGGCATGCTCCGTCAACTCAAGGGCACCGACCTGTTCATTGATGCCATCTACGATCTGACACTTCAGACCGGGCGCAGAATCACCGCAATCATCGCAGGGGAAGGCCCGCAGAAAGCCGAGTTCGAGGCGAGAGCCGCCCAACTGGGCCTGGCAGATTGCATCACCTTCACGGGCGCCCAGCCCGCGCGGCGCGCATTTGCGATGGGGCGCTGCGTCGTAGTCCCCTCCCGTGCAGAGGCCATGCCCTATGTGGTTCTTGAGGCCATCGGCGCGGGTATGCCCATCGTTGCGACACGGGTCGGTGGCATTCCCGAGATCTTTGGCGTTCATGCAGACCGCCTCGTCGATTCCGGCAGCAGCAGCCGCCTTGCCAGCGCCATGCGTGCTGTCATGGCCAGTCCGGAGCGGGCCCGCGCCCAGACCGCTGAAGTGCGGCAAAGCATTATGAGCACCTTTACCGCACCGCGTATGGGTGAGCTTGTCATTTCTTTTTATCATCAATTACTTGGCATTCCCGCTGTCACAAGCACGGAAGCCTCTTCCTCCCTCACCCAAAGCGCATCGTTTTTGGCGAGATCGAGCAAGCAGGGATCATGATGACAACCGATTTCACGACTCCTCCTTTGTCCCACGCCTTGGCCTCTCCTTTGGAAGGCACGGCAAGAACTTCAGATGATGCCGAGAGCCTGCGCAAGCGGCTCGCAGAAGAGCTGCGGCGTACGGATGCCACCGGAGACGCCGCTCCGGCCAGCAACGGCTCTGGCACAGTGCTCTCGCCGGCGGCCGAAGAAATCGCCCGTAGCCTGCGCAATGACGGCATCTCCCAGCCAGTTCTTGAAGGTTCGGTCCGGCTTCTCGATGTCATCATCGTCGCTGCGACGGGGCTTGCAAGTCTCAGTTTTTCTGGCACGCCCTTCACGACACTCACGTTTGGCGCCGTGGCGGCCGCGCTTTTCTTCACCCTTGCCTTCTTTCAGGGCTTTGATGCCTATCAGGTCCGCGTCCTGCGGTCGGGTCTTGCCCAGACCGGACGCATTGCCGGTGGCTGGACGCTGGTTCTGGCCGTGTTTGCCATTGCCTTCGTCACCACGGACCTGCCGCGCCACATCGCGCCGCAGGCCGCAGGTTTGTGGTATGCCTCGGGTCTGGTTGGCCTTGTTGTCAGCCGCCTCGTCCTGTCCAGGATGGTCAGCTCCTGGATCCGCTCGGGCCGCCTTGAGCGGCGTGCCGTTATCGTCGGCGGCGGCCAGGCCGCAGCAGATCTTATCCATGAGCTGGAAAGCCAGAGCGGCAATGACATCCGCATCTGCGGTATCTTCGATGACCGCGCCAATGACCGCTCGCCGGAAGTGGTGGCCGGTTATCCGAAGCTTGGAAACATTGATGCACTGGTGGAATTCGGCCGCCGCGCCCGCATCGACATGCTGATCGTCTGCATTCCGCTGCGTGCCGAGAAGCGCGTCCTAGAGCTCCTGCGCAAGCTCTGGGTACTGCCCATCGACATCCGTCTCTCCGCTCACACGGACAAGATGCGTTTCCGCAACCGTGCCTCCTCCTTCATCGGGGCTGTACCTTTCGTCGATGTGGTCGAAAAGCCCATCACCGACTGGGACATGGTGGCCAAGCGCGCATTCGATATCGTCGTGGCAAGCCTTGCCATTGTCGCTCTGTCGCCGGTCATGCTGGCGACTGCCATTGCCATCAAGCTCGACAGCCGCGGTCCGGTGCTGTTCCGCCAGAAACGCTACGGCTTCAACAACGAGATCATCGACGTCCTGAAGTTCCGTTCGATGTTTCATGACATGGCCGATCCGGCAGCCAGAAAAGTGGTGACCAAGGGCGATCCGCGCGTGACGAAGGTGGGACGTTTCATCCGCCGCTCGTCCATCGACGAGCTGCCGCAGCTCTTCAACGTGCTGGCAGGCACCCTCTCACTCGTTGGCCCGCGTCCGCATGCGGTCAATGCCCACACCAATGACCAGACATGGGACGAAGTGGTCTACGGCTACTTCGCCCGCCACAAGGTGAAGCCAGGCGTCACCGGCTGGGCCCAGATCAACGGCTGGCGCGGTGAGGTGGATACGCCGGAGAAGATCCAGAAGCGTGTCGAGTTCGATCTTTATTACATCGAGAACTGGTCCATCCTGTTCGACATCAAGATTCTCGCCCTGACCCCTATCCGGCTGCTGAACACGGAGAACGCCTATTGAGCACCGGGGCCGCCATTGCGGAACATCAGGGCGGCGGCCGAAGGCTGCTGATCCCTGTGTCACGCATCAGCGCGGCGGCCCTGTGGGTGGCTGTGTTCCTCGGCGGATTCGTGATCGAGGAACCTGCCCCCTACGAGCTTTTCATGGCCGGGCTTCTGGTGCTGTGGCTCCTGTTCGGGCTGCGCCTGCGGCCTGAGTTCGGCCCGCTGACAGTGCTTCTCATCCTCTTCATGGCCGGCGGTACCATGGCGGTGCCCTTTGCCCGGGATGTGCCAACCGCTGCCATGTACATGGCCGTCTCCGGCTTTCTGGCTGCAACGGCGATCTTCTATGCAGCCGTTGTCAGCGCCGATCCCGGACGGCTGTTCCTCATCGAGCGGGCCTATCTTGCAAGTGCGCTTCTCTGTGCATCCATAGGCATCGCGGCGTATTTCCGGCTGTTCCCCGGCAGCGAAGTCTTCACGCTCTATGGCCGGGCGCGCGGGACCTTTCAGGATCCAAATGTCTTCGGTCCGTTCCTGGTGCTGCCCGCGGTGCTTCTGGTCCACAAGCTGCTGACGCGGGGGCTTTTCTCAAGCCCTGCCGCCTTGCTGATTCTGCCCGTTCTCGTGCTGGGCATCTTTCTCAGCTTCTCGCGCGGGGCCTGGGGCCTGCTGGCCCTGTCTGGAATCATAGTCTACCTGCTCAGTCTCATCCATGAGCGCCGCCCACGGGAACGGCTGCGGCTGGTGCTGGTAGGCGCTGCAGGCCTTGCTGCCGTTCTGCTGCTCCTCACCGCTGCCCTGTCCATCGACAGCGTTGCCACCATGTTCAGCGAGCGGGCAAAACTTGTGCAGGACTATGACGGCGCCCGTCTTGGCCGCTTTGCCCGCTATGGCATGGGCTTCGAGATGGTGATGGAACGCCCCTTCGGTCTTGGGCCTCTGGAGTTCAACAAGTATTTCCCTGAGGACGAGCATAACGTCTATCTGAAGGCCTTCACCTCCTATGGCTGGCTCGGCGGCGTTGTCTATCCTCTGCTCGTCATCTGGACAGTTGCCGCTCTCGTGCCCCTGCTCTTCCGCCAGAGGCCGTGGACGGGCTTTGCTCACTGCGTTTTTGCGGTGCTCGTAGGCCACGCCTTGATGAGCGTGATCATCGATATTGACCACTGGCGCCACTATTTCCTGCTGCTCGGCGTTGCCTGGGGGCTCATCGCCATCCACAAGCTTGAGCAAAAACAGCGGACTGTGGATTTGAATGCAAGGCAAGTCTTGCGCCGGGCAAAGGAAGCAGATAGAGAGAGCCCTGTCGTCGGGCAGTAGCGCAGCCTGGTAGCGCACTTGACTGGGGGTCAAGGGGTCGTCGGTTCGAATCCGGCCTGCCCGACCACTTAAAGCCGAAAGCTCTGCGGAGCATGGCAAGTGGCACCGGCGACACATTTTTCCTGACATGATGAGATGATGGACAGGCGCTTCAAAGCGTCAAGCCCACGCGCTTTCGTCATGGCATGACCTGATCATGCCGTGTCCTCTCATACCGACGCGCACAAGCGTTTCTCCGCCGTACTCGACGCTGCATCGTCCTGTAAGCCAAGGGAACGGGGGCCATGCTCAAGTGATGGCATGAGGGAGTGCGGAGCTTAAGCAAACACTATGCGCGCCCTGCGCCGGACGTGTCCGTCCAGCGCCTTTCGGCACATCCAGCGTTCTATCGCGCCTGATCCAGCAGGCGCTTGCACTCCAGAAGCTCGAACAGAGTCGCCTGCAAACGGCGCACATCGTCCTTGGAAAGGCCCGCCTCTTCATTGCGGTCAGACAGGAAGCGCTCCATAAAGCGGAAGCCCTTGCCCTGTCCGGCGTGCGCGCGCGGATCATTTTCCGCCAGAAGGCCACGCGGCAGAACCTCGCTTGGCAGGCCGCCCGTATCACGGGGGGCTCCGGCTCCTGCATCACCACCTGCGGCTTGCGCTGAGGCGGTGCGGGCACGTCTGCGGCTTCCTCGCCGTCCATATCATCCATGCGAGATGCGGCAGCCAGCGGAATGGCGTCCTCGCGCCAGATCTGCATGACGAAACGGGGGCCCTGCTCCTTGAGGATGCGCTGGACGCCCTTGATTGTGTAACCTTCGCCGTAAAGAAGATGGCGGATGCCGCGCAGCAGCTCCACGTCATCGGGGCGGTAATAGCGCCGCCCGCCGCCGCGCTTCAGCGGCTTGATCTGGGTGAAGCGGGTTTCCCAGAAGCGCAGCACATGCTGGGGAAGATCGAGATCTTCCGCCACTTCACTGATGGTCCGGAAAGCATCCGGGCTTTTTTCAGACATGCTCATGCTGCGTCACCGGTTCGGAAGCTCAGTCGCTGCCGTTGCCTGCCAGCGACTCGTTGATCTTCTGCTTGAGAATGTTGCTGGGCTTGAAAACCATCACCCGGCGCGGCGAGATCGGAACTTCCTCGCCCGTTTTCGGATTTCGCCCGATGCGCTCGCCCTTGGAGCGCACAAGGAATGACCCGAAGGAGGAGAGCTTGACGGATTCGCCCGTCACCAGGCAATCCGAAATCTCTGAAAGCACCCGCTCGACCAGTTCGGAGGATTCCGTGCGGGACAGACCTACCTTCTGGTAGACGGCCTCACAAAGGTCAGCGCGCGTGATGGTCCTGTTACCCATGCCTCCTCCTCGCCCGGAGCGTGATCCGGCTGATTTTGCAGTGGAACTTCTTTTCCGGACGTACGGTATTGCGTCCGGAAACGAGGGTCAACCGCAGATATGAACGCAGCCAGCTTCACGCAAGGTGATGACACAGTCCCGTCAAAACTGCTTACCAGCGCAACAGGACCGATCCCCAGGTGAAGCCCCCGCCCATGGCTTCGAGCATGATGAGGTCACCGGACTTCACGCGGCCGTCCTTTACGGCAGCATCAAGCGCCAATGGGATAGACGCCGCAGAAGTGTTTCCGTGAAGATCGACCGTCACGACAACCTTTTCAGGCGCGATATCCAGCTTCTTTGCACTGGCGTCGATGATACGGCGGTTCGCCTGATGCGGGATGAACCAGGTAAGATCTTCACCACTCAGGCCAGTGGCCTTGAAGGCGTCCTCGATCACATCCGTGATCATGCCCACTGCATGCTTGAAGACTTCCTTGCCTTCCATACGCAGGTGGCCGACCGTCTGCGTCGAAGAGGGGCCGCCATCCACGTAAAGCTTGGACTTGTGCTGACCGTCCGAGCGCAGATGCGAGGTCAAGATCCCGTGATCAGCCACGGTGCCGGAAGCCTCACGCCCCTCTAGCACGACAGCGCCTGCACCATCGCCAAAGAGCACGCAGGTGGTGCGGTCGTTCCAATCGAGAATCCGGGAGAAGGTCTCGGCACCGATCACCAGCACGCGTTTTGCCTGACCGCAGCGAATGAACGTATCCGCAGTCGTCAGGGCAAAGACGAAACCCGAGCAGACCGCATGCACATCGAAGGCCACGCCGTGGCGCATGCCAAGGGCCGCCTGCACCTGCACCGCTGTAGACGGGAAGGTGTTGTCCGGCGTTGCGGTTGCCAAAATGATGGTGTCGATATCCTGCGCCGAGACGCCTGCATGGGCGAGAGCCCGCTCGGCAGCCTTGATCGCCAGATGGGAGGTGAACTCGCCCTCGGCGGCAATGTGGCGCTGGCGGATGCCGGTGCGCTGCACGATCCACTCGTCGGTGGTGTCCACCATACGGGCGAGGTCTTCATTGGTGAGGATTTTCTCGGGCAGATAGCTGCCGCAGCCGAGAACGGTCGAACGGATGGTGGTCACTCGTCACCTTCGGGAGTTTCAGCGGACACGGGAAAACGGCCACGGTGATAGTGGACCAGGTCCTGGGAGATCTTTTGCAGAAGTTCGTTGCGCACCATGTCATGGGCAAGGGCGATGGCGCTGGCGAGGCCTTCCGCGTCGGTGCCGCCATGGCTCTTGATCACGACACCATTGAGGCCGAGGAACACGCCGCCATTAACCTTGCGCGGATCAAGCTTCTCGCGCAGCTGGTTGAAGGCTCCGCGCGCCAGCAGATAGCCGAGCTTGGAGAACAGCGACCGGTTCATGGCAGCGCGCAGATACCCTGCAATCTGCTTGGCGGTGCCTTCTGCAGTCTTGAGCGCAATGTTGCCGGCGAATCCTTCGGTCACCACCACATCGACGGTACCCTTGCCCAGATCGTCGCCTTCAACGAAACCGGCATAGGAGAAGGAGCGGAACGGCGCCTCACGCATGATGCGGCCGGCGGTGCGGACCTCTTCCAGGCCCTTCACTTCTTCCACGCCAATGTTGAGAAGGCCGACAGTCGGTTTCTCGACGCCGAACAGGGCCCGGGCCATTGCCCCGCCCAGAATGGCGAAATCGATCAGCTGCTGTGCATCGGCTCCAATGGTGGCGCCCACGTCCAGCACCACGCTTTCTCCGCGTGCCGTCGGCCAGATGGCGGCGATGGCGGGGCGGTCGATATTGGCCATTGTGCGCAGGCAGAAGGTGGACATGGCCATCAGCGCGCCGGTGTTGCCCGCGGACACGGCCACATCAGCCTCGCCGTTCTTCACGGCCTCGATGGCTCGCCACATGCTGGAACGCCAGCGCCCCTGGCGCAGCGCCTGGCTGGGCTTGGCATCCATGCCCACAGCAACCTCACAATGGAAGAAGGTCGAGGCATCGCGCAGGCGCGGATATTTCTCCAGCAGCGGCAGGACGATCTTTTCCTGCCCGAAAATCAGAAACCGGATTCCGGGGTGGCGCAGCAGCGCAATCTCAGCCCCCGGCAGCACCATTTCGGCGCCGGCGTCGCCGCCCATGGCATCAAGGGCAATATGAATGGGTTTTGCCATCTGAAGGTTCTTGTCGTCCATTCGCTTGGGAGCGCTCATCAGGGCCGAAGGCCGCGAAAGCATCTCGAGACTGCCACACTGATACTGGCAGATCCGCCACAGCACGCCGGGGTGGCTAAAGGGGCAGTCCGCCATCTTGCAGGTACAGCGCGGCGAACATAACGGTTTTGGGGCGGGAAACAACCGTTTTTGCCCCTCGCCCGATCCCCCTTATGGCTTGTCCTTGTTCTTGAGCTGCTCAAGCACCTTGAAGGGCGAAGGCTTTTCTTCTTCCTCTTCTACCTCAGCGGGTGCTTCGAACTCCAGTTCCGCATCAGCTGCACGCGGGAACGGATCCAGCGCAAGGACGAACTGCTCACAGACGAGCGCGCCAAGATCGATCATTCCATCCTCGATCGCATCGGGCGGCTCCGGGGCTTCCAGATCGATTTCGATCTCTCCGTCCTCGCCAAGGTCCGGATTGCGGCGGCGCGGATCAAGTTCCGGCTCATAGGCACGCTCGAAATGGTCCTTCACGCTCATAGGCAGCGGCACCAGCGTGACGACGCAGCGCTGCGCCCCTTCTGCCTCCAGATCGCCCGTGACAAAGACACCGGCCTTCTTCCACGGCCGCACTTCCAGCGTGGCGGAGAAGCGGGTGAGGCTGTCGAGCCCGTAAGCCTCGGCTATGCGCGTGAGCGCATCCGCATCGGCGGTCAATTCCACGATCTTTGGCGTGTTGCCCAGACGCGACACCTGAAAGCGGTGTGAAAAGGGTGTCGGCACATCAGTCATGATTCGGGGTTCCCTCAAGCGCCGGCACGTCTGGCCAGGCGAGTTTGGCGGTCATGATGTCCTCCAGCGGCAGGTCCGCCAGTGTCTTGACCGCATCCATCATGTAAAGCGCAAGCTTGCCGCAGGCATCCGGATTGGGCGCTTCGGTGAAGATATTACGTGCAACGGCTGCCGCCAGGTCCTCGGCATTACCCGCGTCCAGCGCCTCGCCGTAAGCACTTGCGCGGCCATAAAAGGCCTCAGCCATCTTGCGCACCTTCTTTGGCACGCGGTTGTCGCTGATACCCATTTCCCGCAAGGAAGCGTCCATATCGCGGAAAAACAGGTCAAAAACGGCCTGTGAAGTGGCTGCAGCCTCCTTGCCTTCCCCTGCAGGCGGCGGAAAACAAGAACGGCATGCAGGATCATCATGTCGAACCGGCCATCCACGGTGTCAGGCACAGAAAGTGCTGCGTAGAAGGCAGGCTGACGCGCCTGAGCCACGATAGCGCCATAAAGAGCGTATTCGGATGGCCGGGTACGGCGGCGGAAAAGGCCAAATACCATGGAATGCCTCGACTGATCCCGAGCGGACGGTGTTGCCTTGTGCCCTAACGCAGGTTACTTGCTTTGCCAAGGAACGAATTCAAATACGCACCGGACTGCAAGGCCGGTTCAGACGGGACAGGAACGACGAATGAAGACCAAGGCGCATGTGCTGATGCTTCCCATTCTCCTCGGGCTGACCGTAGGCGGATGTTTCACCCAGACCTACAATCACGGCCATTCCATCTCCCCCGACATGCTGCAGCAGGTGCAGGTGGGGTCGAGCAAGGAGAATGTTGAGCTGGTCCTCGGCTCGCCGTCCACGACGTCCGAGATTGATGGTCTCGCCTATTACTACATCTCCCAGACCGCCGAGACGACCGCCTTCATGAAGCCGAAGATCGTCGAACAACGGGTGGTCGCCATCTATTTCGATCAGGATGGCTTCGTGAAGGACATCGCCAACTACGGCATGCAGGACGGCAAGGTCTTCGACTTCATCGGCCGCAAGACCCGCACCGGCGGCTCCGACTATGGCTTCCTGACGCAGATTCTGCGCGGCGCTGCCAACCCGTCACTGGGCCTCTGAGCCGATCGGAAAGCTGCAAGAATGCAAATCCCCCGGAAGGTTCTTCCGGGGGATTTTTGTTTGGGTGAAGGTTTGGAGCCCCCTTCCGGTCAGCGTTTGCAAGGGACGCAAGGAGGAGGAAAACACTCTTCCTTTGCCGCAGTGCCCCTCTCCCCCTTGAGGGGGCAGAGGAACGGGAGCCTGACTGACAATCCGATCTAAACACTGCCCTCTCTCCCTCAATGCGCCAGCACAGCCAACAGCAGCAGGGCAACGATGTTGGCGATCTTGATCATCGGGTTCACTGCCGGGCCAGCGGTATCCTTGTAGGGGTCTCCCACCGTGTCCCCGGTTACCGCCGCCTTGTGGGCATCCGATCCCTTGCCGCCGTGGTGGCCATCTTCGATGTATTTCTTCGCATTGTCCCAGGCCCCGCCGCCGGAGGTCATCGACAGGGCAACAAAGAGCCCAGTGATGATGATGCCCAGCAGCATCGCGCCCACAGCCGCGAAGGCATTGGCCTTGCCAGCAATGGCGTTGATGGCGAAGAAACAGACAATCGGAGAGAGCACCGGCAGCAGCGAGGGAATGACCATTTCGCGGATCGCGGCGCGGGTGAGCATGTCCACCGCCCGGCCATAGTCAGGCCGCTCGGTGCCAGCCATGATGCCCGGCTTCTCCCGGAACTGGCGGCGCACCTCCTCCACCACGGCAGAGGCAGCCCGGCCCACGGCGGTCATGGCAATACCGCCGAACAGATAAGGCAGCATCCCGCCGAAGAAGAGGCCGACGACCACGTAGGGGTTGGACAGAGAGAAATCGAGCGTATCCACCGTCAGCCCGGCAAAATAGGGGTACTGATCAGAGTTGGAGATGAAGTAGCGCAGGTCCTCCGTATAGGCGGCGAAGAGCACCAGCGCGCCAAGGCCCGCAGAGCCGATGGCATAGCCCTTGGTCACGGCCTTGGTGGTGTTGCCCACCGCATCCAGCGCATCCGTCGTCACGCGCACTTCTGCGGGAAGATCTGCCATCTCGGCGATACCGCCGGCGTTGTCCGTCACCGGACCGAAGGCATCAAGCGCGACGACCATACCGGCAAGCGCCAGCATCGTGGTCACCGCAATCGCGATGCCGAAGAGGCCAGCCAGCGAATAGGTGACAATGATGCCTGCAATGATGATCAGCGCCGGAATCGCCGTAGCCTCCATCGAAATGGCAAGGCCCTGAATAACGTTTGTGCCATGGCCGGTGACGGATGCCTGGGCGATGGACCGTACCGGGCGATAGCCGGTGCCGGTGTAATATTCCGTCACCCAAATGATCAGTCCGGTAACGGCCAGACCGGCAACGCCGCACAGATAGAGCGACATGGGCGTAAAGGAGAGCCCGCCGCTGGTGGTCAGCACCACATCCATGCCACCGAAGACAAAGGACGTGACGGGAAACAGGATGATGAGCGAAAGCACGGACGTGGCGATGAAGCCCTTGTAGAGTGCCCCCATGATCGAGTTGTTGGCCCCCAGCTTGACGAAGAAGGTCCCCGCAATCGATGTAAGGATGCAGGCCCCGCCAATCGTCATCGGATAGAGCATAGCCGGAGCCGTCGCCGCCGTTCCGGCAAAGAGAATCGCCGCCAGCACCATGGTGGCAACCAGCGTCACCGCATAGGTCTCGAACAGATCCGCCGCCATGCCTGCGCAATCGCCGACATTGTCTCCGACGTTATCGGCAATGGTGGCCGGGTTGCGGGGATCATCTTCCGGGATGCCCGCCTCCACTTTGCCGACAAGGTCACCACCCACATCCGCACCCTTGGTAAAGATGCCGCCGCCCAGACGGGCGAAGATGGAGATGAGCGAGGCACCGAACCCAAGCGCCACCAGCGCGTCGATGACGCTTCGGCTCGTCGGGTCATAGCCCAGCAGACGTGTCAGGATGACGAAATAGACCGTCACGCCGAGCAGCGCGAGGCCAGCAACCAGAAGCCCGGTGACAGCACCAGACTTGAAGGCAATCTCCAGACCGGCCGCCAGGCTCTGGCTGGAGGCCTGGGCCGTGCGCACATTGGCGCGGACCGACACCATCATGCCGATGAAACCGGCCAGACCTGAGAGAATGGCGCCTGCTGCAAAGCCGATGGCAACTGCCAAGCCCAGCAGCCAGGCACCGAGAACGAAGATGACCGCGCCAGCGATGGCGATGGTTGTGTACTGGCGCGTCAGATAGGCCTGCGCGCCTTCCTGGATCGCCCCCGCGATCTCCTGCATCCGGGCGTTGCCCGCATCGGATGCCATCACAGACTGGATTGCCCAGCCCCCGTAAGCCAAGCCCAGAAGGCCGCAGGCAATGACGACGACAAGCTCGGTCATGAGTCCTCCCACTGAATGGGCAGCCCGGCAATCCGATCGTTCTATGACAGCATTTTATCTTGACTTCCAACGGGCTGCGACGCGCGCCAGGGCTCCGGCAAGTTCAATCTCATTCCGCAGCAAGGCGCAACAGCGTCACGTTAGCAGAATGAACATGGGGCCGGTCAAGTGCTTGCCCTCGTTTATTTTTGCAGGACGCACGAAAACATTCACCGCAATGCAGCAGATCCTTCTCCAGATAATACCGCATGCAAAACAGGTTGCGTTACGGTTGCTTTACTTGAAGAAGATCAAGACAACGCCGGTTCGGGTGTACCTCTGGCCAGCACGAACATGAGGATCACGCAGACGAGGACAAGCGGGAAGACCAGCAGATTGACCGTCGCCCAGCCGAAGTTATGCAGCAGCGCGCCGGAGGAGAAGGACGCCAGCGCAACGAAGCCGAAAACGAGGAAATCGTTGAAGGACTGCACCGTCGCACGCTCGGCGGGGCGGTAGCAGCGGGTCAGCATGCTGGTGGCGCCGACAAAGCCGAAGTTCCAGCCAACGCCCAGCAGGATCAGCGCGCTCCAGAAATGCGCCACCTCAAGCCCCGTGAGCGCAACCACGGCGCAGCCACACAGCAGCGCAAGGCCGGTGAGAACGATGATCCGCTCGCCGAAACGGGCGATCAGCGTGCCAGTGAAGAAGCTCGGGCCGAACATGGCCAGAACATGCCACTGGATGGCCAGGGCAGCATCCGTCTGGCTGAGGCCGCAGCCGATCATGGCCAGCGGGGTAGCCGTCATCACGAGGCTCATCAAGGCATAGGAACTGATGCCGCAGACGGCAGCGACGATGAAGGACGGCTGGCGCAGAATGACGCCCAGCGGCCGTGCCTGCGCATCCGCCACAGTCTTTTCCCTGACCGGCGGCACCTTGAGGAAGGTAAGAATCACGCCCATCAGCAGGAACAGGCCGCCAAGCGCGGCATAGGTCCCGGCAAAAAGCACCGGCGCAAAGAGATCCTTGGTGAAGATCACCGTCTGCGGCCCGATAATGCCGGAGAAGACGCCGCCCGCCATCACCCAGGAAATCGCCTTGGGGCGGAAGGCATCGCTCGCCGTATCGGCGGCCGCGAAGCGGAACTGCTGGACAAAGGCCGTCACGGTACCTGCCAGCGCGCAGGCAAGCGTGAAAAGCCAGAAGCTGCCGATGAGGATAGCCCAGGCGGCCAGCAACGAGGCGAGGAAGCCCAGAACAGAGCCGCCGAGAAAGCCACTCCGCCGCCCCACCCGCTTCATCACGGCCCCGGCCGGCAGGGTGCCTATCGCGGTTCCAAGGATCATGCAGGAGATGGGCAGCGTCGCAAGACCGGGCGCTTCCGGCAGCAACGAGGCTGCTGTCAGCGAGCCGGTGGCGATGACGATCGAAGCCGTTGCCCCACCCAGAGCCTGTGCTGCGGCAAGAATCGCGGCATTGCGGCGCGCAATGCGGTCACCATCGGCAGCGGTGTCCTGCACAGGCGAAAGGGAGGGCTGAGATGACATCGGCAGGCTCCAGACAGGCTCTTGGGCAGGGTCCGGGCAGAACTGGCTGGTGCGGCGATCTGCGGGGATAGGGCATGGCTCCACTGCGGGAAGCCGGGACAGGCCTTAAAAGTGACGGAAGCCGCCCTGCCCTGCAAGCGTGAAAGGGGCAATGCCGCGTGTCAGATGGACAGCGGGCTTGTCAGCAGCGGATGATTTCACCTGGCCAATGCAGGTTACAGGCACACCGGCAGCTGCGGCATCGGCCTCAAAGGCCTGACCTTGGGCCGGCGGCACGCAGACAAACAGCTCATAGTCATCCCCGCCGGTCAGCACAGCGGCAATGAGGCCCGGATCGGAAGCCAGAGCAGCACGGACCGCCTCCGAAAGCGGCACGCTGTCCACATCGAGGACCACGTCCACACCCGAATGTCGCGCCACGTGGCCCGCGTCGGCACAGAGCCCATCGGAAATGTCGAGACTGGCGGAAGCATGAGACAGCACGGCAGAAGCCAGCGCCACACGCGGCTGCGGCAGCAGATAGCGGTTCAGCAGAAACTCAGTATGAACGGGGGAAAGTGACAGCTTTTGTGCCAACCCCGGATCAAGTCTCAGGGCAAGGCCGAGAGCAGAATCACCGATGGTGCCGGAGACATAGACCAGATCGCCTGTCTTGGCGCCATTGCGCCGCACTGCGTGGCCTTCCGGCACTTCGCCAAGAGCGGTCACGGACAGGACCATACGCTCGCCGCTGCGGATCGTATCGCCGCCCAGCAGCGGGAACGCAAATTCCGCCTGATCGGTTGCGAGCCCTGCCGCAAAACCGGTCAGCCATTGCGCGGCACCGCTCTTGGCATGCTCTCCACCAATGCCAAGCCCCAGCAGATAGCCGAGCGGCCTTGCACCCTTTGCGGCAAGGTCGGACAGGTTGACGCGCAAGGCCTTGCGCGCCACCAGATCAGCAGGGTCACTGGCAAAAAAATGAACGTCCGCCGCCAGCATGTCCTTGGTCAGGACCAGCTCATGCCCGGCGGAGGGCTTCAGCACGGCGGCGTCATCGGTGAGCGCGAGACTGCCGGGAGCGGTTGCGAGCGGGGCAAAGAAGCGCTCGATCAGGTCGAACTCGCCCAGCCCCGCATATGCCCCCTCTTTGGCCATATTACTGGCCGTCCTGCGCGTCCTGACCTTCTTTGTCATCAGCTGCAGGCTCCACCGGCTCCAGCTCGGCGCTGCGCAGCTGGTGGGCCAGACGGTCCAGCACACCGTTGACGAGACGCGGCTCATCCTCGGCGTAGAAGGCCTTCGCCACGTCGATATACTCGGAGATGATCACCTTCGGCGGCACATCGCGGCGGCGCAGCAGCTCATAGCTGCCTGCGCGCAGAATGGCACGCAGCAGGCTGTCGATGCGCTTCAGCGGCCAGTCTTCCACCAGCGCCGTGTGGATGAACGGGTCAAGACGCAGCTGCTCGGCCACAACGCCGCGCACAATGTCCTTGAACCACTGCTCGTCCGCGTCGCGGTACTGGTAGCCGTCGACTTCCTTGCCAAGGCGGAAGGCGGTGAACTCGTTGACCACATCGGTCACCGAAGAGCCGCCCACATCCATCTGGTAAAGCGCCTGTACCGCCCCAAGACGGGCGGCACCACGCTTGTTGGCCGGACGGATTTCCGGCCCCTTGTTCTGATCGGCTTCGCCGGTCATGTCAGTTCAAACCCCAAGCCGTTCCCGAAGACGGATCATGTCCAGCGCTGCGCGCGAGGCAGCACCGCCCTTGTCCTTGTCGGTGACCCGGGCACGAGCCCAGGCCTGTTCATCATTTTCCACCGTCAGAATGCCGTTGCCCAGGGCAAGGTCAGCATCGACGATGAGATCCATCAGCACGCGGGCCGACTCATTGGCGACGATGTCGTAATGGGTCGTCTCACCGCGAATGACACAGCCGAGCACCACGAAACCGTCATAGAAGGTGCCGTCGTTTTCCATGGAGGTGAGCACCATGGACAGGGCCGCCGGAATTTCCAGAACGCCCGGGACAGCGATCCGGTCATGGGTCGCACCGGCCTCGTCCAGCGCCTTGGCGGCCCCTTCATAGAGCGCATCGGCGATATCTTCGTAGAATCGGGCTTCAATGATCAGGAGGTGAGGCGCGGAGCTCATCGGTCGTGTCGCTTTCTGTCTGAGAGGTGCGGTCAGGAACCATGCCTGCCCGATTTTGTCCAGCCTTTTGCGGAGCGCGTGCCCCTCAGGCCCCTTCGCGGAATTCGGCAAGGCGCGCGGCATAGCGCGCCATCATGTCGACTTCAAGGTTTACATTGTCCCCCACCTGCCTTTCGGCCCAGGTGGTTACCGACAGGGTGTGCGGAATGAGGAAGACGGAGAACTCCGTGCCCTCCACCTCATTCACTGTCAGCGACGTGCCGTCCAGCGCTACCGATCCCTTGCGGGCGATAAAGGGCGCGAAGGCACGTGGAGCGTCGAAACGGAAATAGACCGTATCCGGATGGTCGCGCCGCTCGACGATGCGGGCAAGGCCATCCACATGGCCAAGCACCAGATGGCCGCCCAGTTCCGTGCCAAGGCTGAGCGAGCGCTCCAGATTGAGCTTCTGCCCTGCCTTCCAGTCCGCAGCCGTGGTCAGGCGCAGGGTTTCCGCACCGCTTTCCACTTCAAACCAGTTGCCGCCAGCCTCGTCACGCCCCTTGGCTGTCACCGTATGGCACGGGCCGCCGCAGGCAATGGAGGCGCCGATGTCAATCGTATCCACGTCATAGACCGTCGCAATACGCGTGCGCTTGCCGGCAGGAATATCCGTGACGGAGAGAATGGTGCCAAGATCGGTGACAATTCCGGTGAACATCTCAACTCTCCTTGCGGCGGAACCGCAGCAGCCTGTCCGGCCCGTAGACGGCCGTATCAACCAGACGGAAATCCGGGTACTCGGCGGTAAAGCCGCCTGCCCCGCCGTCAAACGGCAGGATACGCCCTGCCCCAAGTTCTGCGACGCCGTGGAAAATCCAGGTTTCATCCACCACACCGGCCTGCAGGAAGGAGCGGGCAACACGCGCACCGCCCTCCACCATGAGGCGCGTCACGCCCCTGTTCGCCAGTGCCGTCAGCGCAATCTTCGGCTCAATGCCGTCTTCATTGGCGGGCACGCGGATGACCAGAACACCGGCATCGGCAAGCGCCTGCACCCGTTCGGGATCGGCCTGATTGCCCGCCACCAGCCACACAGGCACATCGGCTGCGGACTGAACGAGACGGCTCTTCAGCGGCAGCCTTGCGTCCTTGTCCAGCACCACACGCACAGGCGAGCGGTCCTTCATGCCAGCCATGCGGCAGGTCAGTTCCGGATCATCGGCCAGCGCCGTGCCGATGCCGACGAGAATGGCATCGCAACTGCCGCGAAGGCCATGCACCACATTGCGTGACAGCATACCGGTGATCGCCAGTTGCCCTTCGCCGACGCGGCCAATGCCACCATCGGCAGAAAGCGCCAGCTTTAGCACCACATCCGGACGCTGATCGGTGACGCGCAGGCGGTGCCCGGCATGAAGCAGGCGGCAGAGGCCTTCCTCGACGCCGGTCGAGACGGAAATTCCTGCCTCTTCAAGCATGGCAACACCCCGCCCGGCCACACGCGGGCTGGGATCAAGGCAACCGATCACCACACGGGCAACGCCCGCATCACGCAGCGCCAGCGCGCAGGGCGGCGTGCGGCCGTAGTGAGAGCAAGGTTCCAGCGTAACATAGCAGGTGGCTCCGCGAGCCAGCTCGCCCGCCTGCCGCAGCGCGCTCACTTCAGCGTGCGGCCCGCCGGGACGCGAAGTCACACCCCGGCCCACGATGACCGGGGCTCCATCCTCAAAACGCACGACAAGGGCACCAACCGAAGGATTGGGCCAGACCTGCCCCTGCCCGCGCGCCGCAAGGGCGGCAGCAGCCTGCATCAGGCGGCGGTCAATCCCGGTCACGGCAACCTTGCTGCCGGTGGCAGGCGCAACAGCAACAGCCTCAGCTTCGCTCACGCATCCTCCTGGGGTTCGTCATTGCCGGGCAAACCGCCCAGTTCACCGAGAAGATCGCGGAAGTCACGCGCTTCACGGAAGTTCCGGTATACGGATGCAAAACGCACATAGGCCACATCATCGATGGTCTTCAGACCTTCCATCACATGGGTGCCGATCATCTCGCTGGTGATCTCGCCTTCACTGGTGCTTTCCAGCTGTCGCACGATACCGCTGACCATACGCTCGATCCGCTCCGGGTCAACCGGGCGCTTGCGCACGGCAATCTCAACAGAGCGCATCAGCTTTTCGCGGTCAAATGGCACACGGCGGCCGGAACGCTTGACCACCATCAGCTCGCGCAGCTGCACCCGCTCGAAGGTGGTGAACCGTCCCCCGCAGGTGGAGCAGACACGGCGGCGGCGGATGGCCGTGTTGTCTTCCGTCGGGCGGGAATCCTTAACCTGGGTCTCTTCACCACCGCAAAAAGGGCAACGCATGTCATCCGTTCCTTATACCAGGGCCCTTAAATGCAGCGCCCTGCAAAGCCTCAAGCACCGCTGCGGCGCAAAGAATCTCGAGGCCGTAAGCTCATCGAAATCCGGGCAGAATGCAAACGATCCGCGCCGGAGGGCGCGGACCGGTTCTTGTACTCGTCAATCTGGCTGTCAGGCCGGGTAGATCGGGAAGCGGCTAGTGAGTTCGATCACCTTGGCCTTCACCGCAGCTTCCACAGCCGCGTTGCCTTCCTCACTGTTGGCCGCCTTCAGGCCATCGAGAACCTCGGTGATCAGCATGCCGATCTCGCGGAACTCGGCAAGCCCAAAACCGCGCGTCGTGCCAGCCGGGGTGCCGAGACGCACGCCGGAGGTGACGAAGGGCTTTTCCGGATCGAAGGGAATGCCGTTCTTGTTGCAGGTGATGTTGGCGCGGCCAAGAGCGGCTTCCGCCTTCTTGCCGGTGGCGTTCTTCGGGCGCAGATCCACCAGCATCAGATGGTTGTCCGTGCCGCCGGAAACGATGTCCAGCCCCTGCTCCTGAAGGGTCTGGGCCAGCATCTTGGCATTGGCCGCGACAGCCGCAGCATAGGTCTTGAACTCCGGACGCAGGGCTTCGCCGAAGGCAACAGCCTTGGCAGCAATCACGTGCATCAGCGGGCCGCCCTGAAGACCGGGGAACACGGCCGAGTTGATCTTCTTGGCGATGTCCTCGTCGTTGGTGAGGATCAGACCGCCGCGCGGGCCGCGCAGGGACTTGTGCGTGGTCGAGGTGCAGACATGGGCATGGGGCACCGGCGAGGGATGCGCGCCACCGGCCACGAGGCCTGCGATGTGAGCCATGTCGACCATCAGGTAGGCGCCGACGGCATCAGCGATCTCGCGGAACTTCTTCCAGTCCCAGATGCGCGAATAGGCGGTACCACCGGCAACGATCAGTTTCGGCTTGTGCTCATGCGCCAGACGCTCGATCTCTTCCATATCGAGAAGATGATCGTCCTTGCGCACGCCATAAGACACGACGTTGAACCACTTGCCGGACATGTTGACCGGGGAGCCGTGGGTCAGGTGACCGCCGGAGTTGAGGTCAAGGCCCATGAAGGTGTCGCCCGGCTGCAGCAGCGCGAGGAAGACGGCCTGGTTCATCTGGCTGCCCGAGTTCGGCTGCACGTTGGCGAACTTTGCGCCGAACAGCTCCTTGGCACGCTCAATGGCAAGCGTCTCGACGATATCCACATACTGGCAGCCGCCGTAATAGCGCTTGCCCGGATAGCCTTCGGCATACTTGTTGGTCAGGACCGAGCCCTGAGCCTCGAGAACGGCCTTGGAGACAATGTTTTCGGAGGCAATCAGCTCGATCTCGTGCTGCTGACGGCCGGCTTCCTTCTGGATGGCGCCGAAGATATCCGGATCGGCATCTGCCAGAGATTGAGTGAAGAAACCGGTGTAGATCGGCTCGCCGGCCAAGGTATCCGACATCGACATGGCTAGGTCCTTTTCAGCGATTCACAAAGGGCCCCTTCGCCCTTTCTTCCGCCCAAGCGCGGGCAAATGACATTGCTCCGGCATTGGCCCTTTCGGGAGCCCTGCACTTAGCATAGGCATTCCGGTGAACCAAGTGGCAGACCGTCACAGCGCTCCGCAAATCCGGCACTGATCTGATCCACATCGGAAATGGCGCATAAATTTACGCGGTCCAGCCCCCGCGCGGCGCTTCCTGCGTGCCGTTTTCATCAGCGAGGCGCTTTGCCAGCTTGCGAAGAGCCAGCGCCTGCAGATCGGACTGTGCCGCATTGACCGGGCCGATCACCGAGACTTCGACACCGGTCGCCGCATCAATCGCCACCACCTTCACCTGACGGCCGATGGGGACAAACTCCAGATAGACCTCACCCTTGGCATGACCGGACATGCTGGCATCTCCAGAAAAAGAAAACGGGCAGCGTCTGATAGAGGCGCCTTAAGACGATCAGATGGGCATCATTTTACGCCGCGCAACAAAAAAGGGAGCCGGAGCTCCCTTTTCCAGTCTCATCTGATGCTGCAGCTCACTGACCGGGCAGCTGCAGTTCTGCAACGTCGCCATAAAGGCCGTCACGGTTGTAAATGTCTTCACGGAAATGCACCGTGCCGTCTTCGTTGGCCCAGGCCGTGATGTAGGTCAGGTACAGGGGCACCTGAGTCTTGAGCTTCACGTCTTCACGAAGGCCGTCGCGGATGGTCTGGTCAACGCGGGTCCGGTTCCAGTCCGGCGTGGTCGATTCCAGCATCCAGGACACCAGGTCCCGCACGTTCTGGACGCGCACGCAACCAGACGAATGGAAGCGGTTGTCGGTGCCAAACAGCGTCTTGGACGGCGTGTCGTGCAGATACACCTGATGGGTGTTGTGGAAGTTGATGCGGATGGCACCCAGCGAGTTGATCTCGCCCGGATCCTGCCGGAACTGATACTTCGTTGCTTCGTCCGAGTTCCAGTCGATCTGCTGCCAGGAGAGCTCGTTGTTCTTCCAGTCGAAGATACGGATCTTGTTCTTGGCCAGATACTCCGGATCCTGCTTCATTTTCGGGATCAGGTCCTTGCGGATGATCGAAACCGGCACGGTCCAGTAGGGATTGAAATTGACCTCATAGACCTTGGAATTCAGGATCGGGGTCTGGCGGTCGATCTTGCCGACGACAGCTGTGTGACGCGAGCGCACGCGGCCGTTCTGAACGGCCTCGATTTCAGCCGCCGGAATATTCACCATCACATAGCGTTCGCCCAGATCCCCGGAGAGGGAACGCAGGCGCACCAGGTTGGTTTCCAGCTGGCGCAGGCGCACATCGGCCGGAATGTTCAGGGCTGCGAGCGTGGTCTGCCCAAGCGTGCCATCCGGAATGAGGCCGTGGCGCACCTGGAACCGGCGAAGAGCGGAATCGACATAGGAATCGAAGGTCGTGGAGACACCGGCCTGCTGCTCAAGATCACCCGAAGCGATCAAGCGGCGGCGGAGCGAGGCAACGATATTGTCCTCAGCGCCAATGCGCAGCGTCTTGCTGGGAGTGGGCACCGTCTCCCATCCGCCGCGCTGCACGATCATGGAGTACTGGTTGATGGCAGCCGCCACATATTCAGCCGTCTGCGGAGCGAGAGTTGGCGTCGCAGTCTTGATCGACTGCAGATCCTGTAGCGTCGCGTCGAAACGGTCTTCCCACTCGGCGCGCTGATTGTACTGCTGCAGAGCCTCAAGAGGCGACTGAGCGCTTGCCGCACCTGCGTAAATGCCTGTCAACGCCCCTGCCAGAGCCGCCGCGCGGGCCAGAGTGGCGGAAACTTTCGTGATCTGATTCCCGTTGCGCAACAACACCCGTCGCTCCCTTTCGCATCGCGTGGAGGTTCACCTTGCCTGTGCTGATCTGCAGATACTGCGCCGTCTGCAAGCCGGTGAATTCCAGTTAACCACACGGCGGCTTAACAAATTGCAGCCTAGGCCCGTTCGGCCGCCGCATGCCCAAACGGTGAAAACCCCTGCGCAACCGTCAGCCGCTGTCTATGCTCATGGCACAGCAGTGATGATGACCAATAGTCAGGGGTTTATGGCCGAAACATGTCCAGTAAACACATCTCAGCCAAAAAGCGAGCGCTGCTGCAGCAAGGCTACACTGCGTTTTCTGCATGAGCTGCCGCGGCAGTTTCTTCGGGCAGACGGCAGGTTTCTGAAATCCACTGCGCGAAGGCGGCCATCGCCCGCGTTTGCGGGCGGTCCGAGGGCCAGACCAGAATATAGCGTCCGGCAGCAACCGTAATCGGGAACGGCTGGAAAAGCCGTCCTTGCAAGATCTGGCGCTGAAACATGGCAACAGGAAGGAGCGCTGCCCCAACACCATCAGCCGCCAGTTCCGCCAGCGCAACCGAGCTGTCGAAGACCGGCCCCTTGATTGGCGGCACTTGTGTCCGGGCCGCCTCGAACCATTGCGGCCACTCGGCGCTGCGATAGCTGCGCAGAAGAAGCATCTTCGCAAGATCAGATGGTTCATGTAGCTGGCTCGCCAACTGAGGGGCGCAAAGGGGCGACAGGGGCGCCTCCATCAACGGAAGCGCATCATGCCCGCTCCAGCCGCTGGCGCCAAAGCGAATGGCCATGTCCAGACCTTCACGCAGGATCTCGACCCGGTTGTTGTTCGTCGAAATCCGCAGGTCGATTTCAGGGTGCGCGTTGCAGAAAGCATCCAGCCTCGGCATCAGCCAGCCAAGGGCAAAGGTTGTGTTGACGCCGATATTCAGCACTTCCACGTGCCGTTTGCCCTGAAACCAGTCGAGCGTGCGGCCGATCACATCGAAACTGTGTTCGAGAACCGGCGCAAGCAGCCGCGCTTCATCCGTCGGCACGAGACCTTGAGAGGTGCGCTGGAACAGGATCACACCGAGTTGATCTTCCAGTCTTGCGATCTGATGGCTAACGGCGGCTTGCGTCACGCGCAGTTCGACCGCAGCCTTCGTAAAGCTGCCCTGCCGCATGGCGACTTCAAAGACACGCAGCGCATTGAGGGGAAGATCTGGCCGGTCCATCGCATTACTTTTCCTAATGTCGCGCCTGAAGATTTGTCGTTTGAGTGCCAAATGCAAGCCGAAATAGAAAAGGCCATGACATCAACTGATGTTGCTTAACCGCCAGTGCATTTTCATGCGCACGGAATTTCCAAGGATTGATCATGCCCAAAACGCTTTCCCATCTCTGCCGGTCCGCTCAGGCCTTTGCCTTGGCCCTGCTTCTGGCCTCCCCCGCCGCCGCAAATCCGGCAGACGCTCAACTCACTGAAGTTGTTTCCAAAATCGAAACCCGGCTGAATGCCCGCGTTGGAGTTGCGCTGCATGACACCGGCAGCGGCTGGACATGGACAAATCGCGCCGATGAGCGGTTTCTGATGAACAGCACCTTCAAGGCCCCGCTCTGTGGCGCCGTTCTGGCCGCAGCGGATGCAGGAACGCTGAGCCTTGATGAGAAGCTGCCCATTCTCCGCTCCGAAATCCTGTCCTACGCGCCCGTGACAGAGAAAAAGTGGGCCAGTCCATGTCCCTGAGCGAATTGTGCCGGGCAACCGTCGACATGAGCGACAACACTGCCGCCAATCTTCTGATCAAGCGGCTTGGGGTACGCAAGCGGTGACGGCGTTTTTCCGTGAGGTCGGCGACACCGTCAGCCGTCTGGACAGGCTTGAACCGGCAATGAATACGTTCAAGGCCGGTGATCCACGCGATACCACCTCCCCGCAGCCATGTCCGCGACACTAGAAAAGCTGCTCCTCGGCGATATCCTGACCCCCGCCTCCCGCAATCAGCTGACGGAGTGGATGAGCGGCGGCGGTGTCACGGGCGCCCTCCTGCGCGAGACTGCGCCGGACGGCTGGCAGATTGCCGACAAGTCCGGCAGCGGCAAACGGACGCGCAACATCATCGCCATGATCACGCCGCCGGACCAGGCACCGTGGATCGCCGTGATTTTCGTGTCGGATGTGGAGGCGGACTTTGCCACGCGGAATGCGGCCCTGCAGGAGATCAGCGCTGCCGTGATCAGCCTCATCCAGGCACATTGACCGCGCACATCCCGCGATAAAGAAAGGCCCGCGCCGGATGTCCGGCACGGGCCTTTTCATTTCGTGCTGCCTGAAGTCTCTGCAGATCAGAGACGATAGAGGATCTGGTCGGTCCAGAAACGCTCCAGGCGGCGCAGCGACTTGTTGAGCATGGCAAAGTCACCAGCGTGGATCTCGCCCACCTGCTCGACCGAAAGAATGTGACGCTCATAGAGGTCATTCACGATCTTGGCGACTTCCTGGCCCTTCGGCGTCAGGCTGACGCGAACCGAACGGCGGTCCATGCGCGAACGCTGATGATGAATGTAACCGGTCTCCACCAGCTTCTTGAGGTTATAGGAGACGTTGGATCCGAGGTAGTAACCGCGGGTGCGCAGCTCACCAGCCGTCAGCTCGGCATCACCGATGTTGAACAGCAGCAGGGCCTGCACGCTGTTCACGTCG
The DNA here is from genome assembly GCF_050510895.1 of Pannonibacter phragmitetus. Lineage (GTDB taxonomy): Bacteria > Pseudomonadota > Alphaproteobacteria > Rhizobiales > Stappiaceae > Pannonibacter > Pannonibacter phragmitetus_B. Next base: position 2,384,621 of record NZ_JBNINT010000001.1, read on the forward strand.
GAACGGCCCATACGGTCGAACTCGTCCTTGATGACGTCAAGAAGACGGCGATGAAGTCTTTCGACGAGCGTCAGTGCTTCCAGGTACAGCGGCTTGAGTTCCGTGTCCTCTTCTGCCTGAGCAACGGCGTCCATAGCTCTGTTTGCTGAGATCATTTGTTTGCGCCTCTATATTTCTACCTGTCATTGGGTGGTTATTTTTTCCACCTTGAGACTGACCATACAGAGGCGCTTCTAAAATCCGCTTAAGAGATACGCTGAATCATCTCTTAAAATTTACCGGAGACTTTTCGTCTGTTTCGAGTGATTGAAAGAATTCATTCACCACGAAGGAACCGGACGATGCCCGAGAAGTCCGTGCCCGCATGGCCCGAATTGCAGAAGAGGGCATAGAGGGCCGCAGCCTGTGCACCCAAGGGGGTTGCAGCGCCCGAGGACTGCGCCGCCTCTTGGGAAAGCTTGAGATCCTTGAGCATCATCTGCGCCGCAAAGCCCGGCTGGTAGTCCCGGTTGGCGGGCGAAGAGGGCACTGGACCTGGCACCGGGCAGTAGCTTGTCAGCGACCAGCACTGGCCGGAGGCTGTGGATGAAATGTCGAAAAGTTTCTGGGCGTCGAGGCCCAGCCGCTCGGCAAGGTTAAACGCTTCACTAACTGCGATCATGGAAATGCCGAGTATCATGTTATTACAAATCTTGGCCGCCTGACCGGTACCCGAGCCTCCGGCGTGGACGATCGTTTTGCCCATCACGTCAAGGAAAGGCTTGGCGCGCTCAAAAGCGTCGTCCTCACCGCCAACCATGAATGTCAGCGTTCCTGCCGCCGCGCCGCCGGTGCCACCGGAGACTGGCGCATCGACCATGACCATGCCTGCGGAAGAAGCAGCCTGCGCGACAGCGCGGGCGCTGTCGACGTCGATGGTGGAACTGTCGATAAGGAGAGTGCCAGGCCGGGCACTGGCAAGAACGCCCTCTTCCCCGGTGTAGACGGCGCGCACATGCTTGCCTGCCGGAAGCATGGAAACCACCACATCCGCATCACGCACGGCTTCGGCGACAGATGCGACCGCCTTGCCGCCTGCGGCTTCAAGCTGAGCCTTGGCTTCCGGCGAGAGGTCGAAACCCTTTACCGCATGTCCCGCCTTGACCAGATTGACAGCCATCGGGCCGCCCATGTTGCCAAGACCGATGAAACCCACTGATGCCATGACGCATTCCTCCCGGTTCGCAGACTCTCGTCCGGAGCAGCATCAGGCAGGGGCCATGGCCGGTCCGGCTATTTCTTTCTGTGTTCCTGCTCCACCAGATAGACCAGCAGCAGATAAATGCCGATGGTCGCCAGGTAGAACGTGATTTCGTAAGGCCGCCGCCCGAACATGTCGGAGAAGGCCGTATGCATGACGATCTGGCTGAACGCCCGGAACAGCCACATCACTGTGCCCCAGGACACCGCCAGCCAGAGGCCGATCGCCGCCACCAGATCCAGCACGGCGAAGAAGACGGTTGCCGTCTGCCATTCGACCGGCATTTCCCAGAACCACGCACCGCGCCATGGCGTGAAGCCGACGATGCGCGCCCAGTGGATCACTCCGCCCGCAATCAGCAGCAGCGCCATGCAGCGCAGATACCAAAGCAGCACGGTGCTCCAGGGCGGGCGGTTCTTGAGGAGATCCTGAAAGCTTGTGATCATGGCTGGCCTTGCGGGAAGAGGCACGCGGCGGTTCTGCCCGTGCCCATGCCTTCACTCAGGGCAGCGGTAGATCGCCGCCCTCTGGCTTTCCGAAATAAGCCCCCAGCCCCGTCCTGTCCACCTCCGCAAGGCTTGCGGCCTGCCAGCGCGGTGCATTGTCCCGGTCCACCAGCACGGAGCGCACGCCCTCATAAAAATCCGTGTGCTTCAGGATCTCGCTGACAATCCGGAATTCCATCCGCATGCAGCCGTTGAAATTCAGCTCCGCGCCCCGGTTCAGCTGCTCAAACGTCAGAGTCAGGCTGGTGGGCGACTTGCTGGCCAGCATCCCCAGGCAATTTCGTGCGAAGTCTGAATCACTTGCACTTAGCGCCCGCCAGATCGAGTCAACGCTGGAGAGACCGAAAACGCGCTCCAGTTCATCCATCACTTCAAGCAGTGGCGCAGGGCCTGCATCCACCGCAAAGCGGGAAAGCGCTGCATCCACCGGCTCCCCGGCGCAGAGCGCTTCCGTCAGCGCCGGAATGGAGGCGGAGGCCACCGCATGGGTAAGCACGCCGGTCAGCAGCGCATCGGCCTGCTTCAACCGCGCCGAAGTGAGCGCGCAGTAGTAGCCGGTGCGGCGCGGCATGCGCGGCAGGAAGAAGCTGCCCCCACATCCGGGAAGAAGCCGATGCCGGTTTCGGGCATGGCAAAGAGCGTCTTCTCGGTCCCTGCCCGGTGCGAGCCATGCACCGACAGGCCCACACCGCCGCCCATGACGATACCATCGATCAGCGATACCCACGGCTTGGGGAAATGCTTGATGCGGCTATTAAGGATGTACTCATCCGCGAAGAAGCTTGTCTGCTCCGGTGCACTCTTGAGGCCCTGCAGGACGCCCATGTCATAGACTTGGCGGATGTCGCCGCCAGCGCAGAAGGCCTTCTCGCCGCTGCCGCGCAGCACGATGCGGGTGACAGCCGGGTTCGTCTCCCAGTCATCCAGCCGGGCGGCGATGGCCTTGACCATGCCGTGGCTGAGCGCATTGAGCGCCTTGGGCCGGTTCAGGGTGATCAGCCCCGCCTGCCCCGCCACCTCGAACAGGACCTCGTCCGCGCTGTCGCTCATGCTCTTCTGTCTCCCCGGCTGCAGCTGAAATTGGTCTGCCTCAGCGACCGATCAGATCGCGCGAAATGATGACGCGCATGATTTCGTTGGTGCCTTCCAGAATCTGATGCACCCGCACATCGCGCAGGAAACGCTCGATGGGATAGTCGCGCAAGTAGCCATAGCCGCCGTGCAGCTGCAGCGCCTCGTTGACCACCTGAAAGCCCGTGTCCGTCGCAAGACGCTTGGCCATCGCCGCAAGGCGCGTGGCTCCAGCGGCCTTCTCTTCTACTGCCATTGCCGCCTTGTGCAGCAGCAGACGGGCGGCCTCCAGCTCCGTCGCCATGTCGGCCAGCCGGAACTGTAAGGCCTGGAAGGTGGAGAGGGAGCGGCCGAATTGCTGACGGTCCTTCATATAAGCAATGCTGCGCTCAAGGCATGTCTGCGCAGCGCCCAGCGAGCAGGCGCCGATGTTCAGCCGTCCGCCATCCAGCCCTGCCATGGCAAACCTAAAGCCTTCGCCCTCTTCGCCGATACGGTTTGCCGCCGGAATGCGGCAGTCTTCAAAAATGACCTGCGCCGTCGGCTGGCTCTTCCAGCCGAGTTTCACTTCCTGCGCCCCGAAACTCAGTCCCGGTGTCCCCTTGTTCACCACGAAGCAGGAGATGCCGCCCGGCCCCTCCCCGCCCGTGCGGGCCATGACGATATAGACATCCGACACCCCGCCGCCGGAAATAAAGGCCTTGGTGCCATTGAGAACATAGCTGTCCCCGTCCCGCACGGCGCGGGTTCTGAGGCTTGCCGCGTCCGAGCCCGCGCCCGGCTCTGTCAGGCAGTAGCTGCCGAAGCGGCGCATGCTGCACAGGTCCGGCAGATAGCGCTCGCGCAGCTCCTGCGAGCCGAAGCGGTCGATCATCCAGCCGGTCATGTTATGGATGGATATGTATGCAGCCGTCGAGGTGCAGCCCTTGGCGAGTTCCTCAAAGATCAAGGCCGCGTCAAGCCGCGTCAGGCCGGAGCCGCCCAGATCCTCGCGAACATAGATGCCGCCAAAACCAAGTTCCGCAGCCTTGCGCAGGGTCTCCACCGGAAAGACCGACTTCTCGTCCCATTCCCGCGCATGCGGCTCCATCTCGTCACGGGCAAAGCTGGCTGCCACCTCCTGAAAGGCGCGCTGCTCTTCGTTCAAGGCAAAGTCCATGTGGCTCCTCCCGCCTGCACGGAGGGCTGAACGAAGGTGGAGACTGGCGGCAGCTTCTCCTCCTGCCTGTCCGATCCACCTTTCAACCCTGTCAATTTGGGGTAGCCCGTTTTGACTTTAACGTCAATTTGGCGGGAGATCGTCTCTTTGGCCTATGGGTTGGGCAAATGGCCCGCACACATGCAGCAAGATAACGATGCCGCAGTCGTCCCTATAGCGCGATGGCAGCGCTGTTGTTACAGTCCGCGCCCATCACGCATAACCAAGACTCACGAACTCCAGGACCCGCCCCATGTCCAGCCCGTTCCACAGCGTTTCCCCCGAGCACATTGACGATATTCTCGGCGGCCGCCGCCTGCGCCGCAACCGCCGCGCCGACTGGGCGCGCCGGCTGGTGCAGGAAAATGCTCTGACCGTGAATGACCTGATCTGGCCTATCTTCCTCGTCGATGGCAGCAACATCCGCCAGCCGGTGCCCTCCATGCCGGGCGTTGAGCGCATGTCGGTAGACGAAGCTGTGCGCGAGGCCGAATATGCGGCGAGCCTGTCCATCCCGGCGCTGGCGCTGTTCCCTTACACCGATCCCGCCCTGCGCGATGACAACGGCAACGAAGCACTCAATCCGGAGAACCTGATCTGCCGCGCTTGCCGCGCCATCAAGCAGGCAGGTCTCAACATCGGTCTCATCACCGATGTGGCGCTGGATCCCTACACCAGCCACGGCCACGATGGACTGATGCACGGCGAGCGCATCCTGAATGACGAGACCGTCGATCAGCTTTGCCGCCAGGCACTGACCCAGGTTGAAGCCGGCGCAGATGTGATCGCACCCTCCGACATGATGGACGGGCGCATCGGCGCCATCCGCCGGGCGCTGGATGCCAATGGCCACCGCGAAACCCAGATCATGGCCTATGCCGCCAAATACGCCTCGGCCTTCTACGGCCCCTTCCGTGATGCGGTGGGCACCTCCAAGACGCTGATCGGTGACAAGCGCACCTATCAGATGGACCCGGCCAACACGGACGAAGCACTGCGCGAGGTGGAACTGGACATTGCCGAAGGCGCCGACATGGTGATGGTCAAGCCCGGCATGCCCTATCTGGACGTTGTCTGGCGGGTAAAGGACACCTTCCGCATGCCGACCTATGCCTATCAGGTGTCGGGCGAATACGCGATGATCCAGGCCGCTGCCGCCAACGGATGGCTTGACGGCGAGCGCGCCATGCTGGAAAGCCTTCTTGCCTTCAAGCGTGCCGGAGCGGATGGGATCCTCACCTACTTCGCCCCCGCGTGGCAGAACTTCTCAAAAGCGGCCTCTGAGGGGCCGCCCGACTGCTGACAAGCCCCAGCCGCAGTGTTTCCGCGCCAGCATTGCTGAGATCCGGAACCAGAGAGCCAAGGCATGTCAGCCCCTCTCTCTGAACCAGCCTGCTCCCCGGCTTCCCCGTTCCGCCATGCCTCCGGCACTGGCCGGATGACGAGGGCCGGGTCAGGATTTTCAACAAACCGTGCGGCCTTTCACAAGGCCGCCCATCTCCGGACGGACCCATGCCCACCCGCACTGACAGCCAGACCGCAGGCACCCTGCCGCTTTCCCTTGCCGATGTGGAAGATGCGGCGCGTCTGATCCGGGGGCCGTGCTGCGCACACCGTTTCTGCCTGCTCCGAAGCTGTCGGCGCTGACCGGAGCCGAGGTTTTCGTCAAGTACGAGAACATGCAGGTCACCAACGCCTTCAAGGAGCGCGGGGCGCTGGTCAAACTGCTGTCGCTGACGGAAGAAGAGCGGCGGCGTGGCGTCATCGCCATGTCAGCTGGCAACCACGCGCAGGCGGTTGCCTATCACGCCGGCCGGCTCGGCATTCCCTCCACCATCGTCATGCCGGAGACGACGCCTTTCGTGAAGATCACCGCCACCCGCGGTTATGGCGCGGAGGTGGTGCTGGCCGGTGACACGCTGGTGGGCGCAACGGCTGAAGCGCAACGCCTTTCGGAAGAAAAGGGTTTTGTCTGGGTCCACCCCTTTGACGACCCGCATGTCATCCGCGGCCAGGGCACCATCGCGCTGGAGATGCTGGAAGACGTGCCGGATCTTGAATGCCTCATCGTCCCGGTTGGGGGTGGCGGCATGATTTCCGGAATGGCAATCGCCGCCAAAGGAGCCAAACCGGATATTTCGATTATCGGCGTCGAGTCGCGGCTCTATCCGGGCATGTGGAGCGCCATGCATGACGAAGACCTGCCTTGCGGCGGACCGACCATAGCGGAAGGCATCGCCGTCAAGGACGTGGGCGCTCTCACCCGCAAGATCGTGCGCGAGCTGGTGGACGATATCGTTCTGGCTGAGGAAAGCGCCATCGAACGGGCCATCAACCTGTTCCTGACCCAACAGAAAACCCTGGCCGAAGGCGCGGGCGCTGCCGGTCTTGCCGCCCTGCTGACGGCGCCGGACCTGTTCCGCGGCAAAAAGGTGGGGCTGGTGCTGTGCGGCGGCAACATCGACCCGCGCCTCGTCTCCTCCATCGTGATCCGCGAGCTGTCGCGCGATGGCCGCCTCGTATCGGTGCGCATCGACACGCCGGACCGGCCGGGCGTGCTGGGCGAAATCGCCTCCATTATCGGCGGGCGCGGTGGCAACGTGGTGGACGTGTCGCATCACCGGCTGTTCCTCAATGTGCCTGCCAAGGGCGCGACGCTGGATGTCACTTTTGAGACCTTCGATGCCCCCCATGGCCAGACCATCATCGAAGCCCTGCGCGAGCGAGGCTATGCGGTGCGGCAGATGAATGTGGCCGAGGTAATGGCCTGACCCCGTCAGCCAGATGGCAGGGCCCCCGAAAGGCCCAAGACAATCTGGAACGGAACAATTGACTGCGCCTCCTGTTCTTCCCACATGAAGAGAACAACAGGAGGCTGCAATGTCCTATGAGGCTGAAATTCTGGAACCCCGGCGCGGCGGCTTTGGCGCAGAGGATGATCCTGCGCTTTTCAGCGGGCTGCGCAGCAAGCGCGTCATGGCCTTCCTGATCGACACGGCCATCATTGCCTTCTTTACACTTCTGGCCGGTATCCTCGTGTTCTTTCTGGGCATTTTCACGCTGGGTCTCGCCTGGCTCGCCTATGCCTTTCTGTGGCAGGGCGTAGCGCTGACCTATACGGCCATCACTCTGGGCGGCGAGCGGGCCTCAACCTTGGGGATGCGCGCCATGGGCCTAGAGATGCGCCTGTGGCACGGCGGCAAGCCCTATGCCCTGCTGGCGGCGATGCACGCGCTGCTGTTCTGGTTCTCTGTCACCCTGCTGACACCTCTGGTGCTGCTGGTCAGCCTCGTGTCAGACCGCAAGCGTCTGCTGCACGACATCATCCTTGGCACTGTGGTGGTCAACTCACAGCGTGGCTATTGACGCCATCAAGGCCTGTCAAAATGACCAATTTCTGCCCTTACGTAAGGACGTTGAGGGCAGAAAAATTTCGATCTCTAGCCGGTTATGCGATGATTAAGTGATTGACGTCCACGCTTGCAGCACCATCCTAAGCGGATATCATGGTCTGGAACATGAGGCTGACTTCAAGACGTGACCCGGCACCCGATCGACCATCCCCAGTTCTACCTGACGGCTCCGGCGCCGTGCCCCTATCTGCCGGGCCGGCAGGAGCGGAAGGTCTTCACCCATCTGGTCGGTCATCAGGCCCCTGCCCTCAATGACGTGCTGACGCAGGGGGATTCCGCCGCAGTCAAAACATCGCCTACCGCCCGGCCTGCGAGGCTTGCCGGGCCTGCGTCTCCGTGCGGGTGCGGGTGGCAGACTTCGAGTGGACGAGCTCTTTCAAGCGCACATGGAAGAAGGGCAGCTGGCTGATCGGAGCGGAGCTGCCGCCCTCACCTTCAAGTGAGCAATATGACCTCTTCCGCACCTATCTTCTGGCCCGGCATGAGAATGGCGGCATGTCGGAAATGAGCGTTCTGGACTATGCGATGATGGTGGAAGACACACATGTGGACACCATGGTCATCGAGTACCGCCGCCGCGGGCCGGATACATTCCTCACCCGGCGCGGCACCGGACCGCTGATCGGCGTCGCCCTGACCGACCGCATGGCCGACGGCCTGTCGATGGTCTATTCCTTCTACGACCCGACGGTCGAAGGCCTCAGCCTCGGCACCTTTATGATCCTCGAGCATATCGAGCGCGCACGCAGGCTGGGTCTGCCCTATGTTTATCTGGGTTACTGGGTCGAGGGCTCGCAGAAAATGGCCTACAAAGAGCGCTTCCAGCCGCAGGAGCACCTTGGACCGGAAGGCTGGTCGCAGCCGGAGCGCTGATCAGGCCGTGTTGTCCACGTGAGCCCGGATCGACGCAAACACGCTGCGGAACATGTCGCGTGTCAAGCGCCCGGTATTCGTGTTGTAGCGCGAGCAGTGGTAGCTGTCGAAGAGCTTCACAGGGCGGCCGGACAGCTGAATGTCATGCCCTGCACCATGCACGAAAGGTGAACGCGCGCGCGGCAGGGACAACGCCGTCAGGAATGTGTCGTGAGCAATACGCCCCAGAGCGAGCACTGCCCGCACCGACGGCTTTGCCTCCAGCGTGGAGATGAGAAAGGGCCGGCACGCCTTGATTTCGGGCCCGGTCGGTTTGTTCTCCGGCGGTACGCAGCGCACCGCATTGGTGATCACTGCATCCACCAGTTCAAGACTGTCATCCGGCCGCGCCTCATAAACGCCCTTCGCAAAGCCGAAGTCGATCATCGTTTCATAGAGCAGGTCGCCGGCATAGTCCCCGGTAAAAGGCCGTCCTGTCTTGTTGGCACCGCGCAAGCCCGGCGCGAGACCAACGATGAGAAGAGACGGCGCCTTGTCACCAAAGGATGGCACGGGCGCGTTGAACCAGTCCGGCGACAGGCGCCGGTGCTCTTCGCGGAACGCGACGAGACGGGGGCACAGCGGACAATCGCGTGCCGGGTCCAGAGCAACACCAGCCATCTGCGGCTCAGGCCTCAGTAGTCGTCGTCTTCGTCGATGTCACGGTCGCGCTCGGGCGCACGCGAGGGGCGCTCGGCAGGATCACGGCCGACCCGGTTGGCAAGGCTCGCAAGCTCGATGAAGTGATCAGCCTGGCGGCGCAGGTCGTCTGCAATCATCGGAGGCTGTGTCTGCAGAGTGGAGACGACGCTGACCTTCCGGCCCTTGCGCTGCAGAGCTTCGACCAGCGAGCGGAAATCGCCGTCGCCCGAGAACAGGACGATGTGATCGACGCTATCGACCAGCTGCATGGCATCCACCGCCAGCTCGATATCCATGTTGCCCTTGACTTTCCGGCGGCCGCTGGAATCAACAAATTCCTTCACCGGCTTCGTCACAACCTTGTAACCGTTGTAATCAAGCCAATCGATCAAAGGGCGAATTGAGGAATACTCCTGATCTTCGATGATCGCGGTATAGTAGTATGCCCTCAGGAGGTAACCTTTGCTCTGAAATTCCTTCAGGAGCATCTTGTAATCGATATCGAAACCAATCGCCTTCGCCGTCGAATACAAGTTCGCGCCGTCAATAAACAAAGCAATTTTTTCTCTTGAATCGAACATAAGGCAATTCCTTTCCAGCACCATCGGGCATTGGCGCAGCATTCAATCTAACAGGGCGCAATTGATTGACTTGTATAAACAATCACTCGCTCGCTTGCGTTGCCTTCCAAGTCAGCAAAAGTTAAACTTTTAACTGAACGCCGTTATTAGACGTCTTTTCGTGGGCGCAACAGTTGGGGTACTACATTGGCGCAGCCCCACGCAATCATAAATATGGCCACCATTTGGACGTGCAAAAGGTTCTCAAGCCATTTTTTTGCCGTTCCGGTACGACAAGATCGTTCACGAAAAAGCGAGGGTTGCGCTAAGGTGCAGTTGCTAATATACGCTCATCACTTGATTTCCAGAACATATGGAGAAGTCCTATGGCGCGCGTGACCGTCGAGGATTGCATCGACAAGGTTGATAACCGGTTCGAGCTGGTGCTGCTGGCAGCACACCGCGCCCGGATGATCTCAAGCGGTTCGCCGCTGACCATCGATCGCGACAACGACAAGAACCCGGTCGTCGCACTGCGCGAAATCGCAGATGAGACGGTAAGCCCGGAAGATCTTAAGGAAGACCTCATTCATTCTCTGCAGAAATATGTGGAAGTGGATGAGCCGGAGGCGGAAGCCGTACCGCTCGTTCCGTCCAGCAATTCTGGCGGCACCCAGGTCAATGCGGTAGATGATTCTGAACGTCGAGTTCGACCGCATGTCGGAAGAGGATCTGCTGCGCGGTCTGGAAGGCCTTGTGCCGCCGGAGCGTTCGGACGACATCTGATTTCCGGCATGAGGCGGGTCATCTGAGTTGGCAAGCCCTGGTGCTGCAATCTGTGTCCAAGGGTGTCTGCTGCGGCCATGATGCGCCAATACGAGCTTGTCGAACGGGTTACCCGCTATAATCCGAATGCCGATGAAGGCCTTTTGAACAAGGCCTATGTCTATGCGATGAAGAAGCACGGGTCCCAGACCCGCGCTTCTGGCGATCCCTATTTTTCTCATCCGCTCGAAGTAGCCGCCATCCTGACCGACCTCAGGCTGGATGATGCTACGGTTGCTGTCGCGCTGCTGCATGACACCATCGAGGACACGGATGCCACCCGTGCGGAGATCGATACGGTCTTCGGCGAGGAAATCGGCAAGCTTGTCGAAGGCCTGACCAAGATCAAGCGCCTCGACCTCGTCTCCCAAAAGACCAAGCAGGCAGAAAATTTCCGCAAGCTGCTGCTCGCCATCGCCGATGATGTGCGCGTGCTGCTGGTGAAACTGGCGGACCGTCTGCACAACATGCGCACGCTCCACCACATGCCGGAGCACAAGCGCGGCCGCATCGCCGAAGAGACGATGGAAATCTATGCGCCGCTCGCCGGACGCATGGGCATGCAGGACATGCGTGAGGAGCTGGAGGATCTGTCCTTCCAGGTGCTCAATCCGGAAGCCTATGCCACGATTGCCGAGCGGCTCACGGGCCTGCGCGAGCGCAACGGCGGGCTGATTGGCGAGATTGAAAGCCTGCTGACCGCCCAGATCGCCGAGCGAGGCATTGCCGCCCGGGTCAAGGGCCGTGAAAAGCGCCCCTACTCCATCTTCCGCAAGATGCAGCAGAAGTCGCTGGGCTTCGAGCAGCTTTCCGACATTTACGGTTTCCGCGTCATCGTTGGCACCACCGAGGCCTGCTACAGGGTGCTGGGTATCATCCACACCACCTGGCCCACTGTGCCGGGACGGTTCAAGGATTACATCTCGACGCCGAAGCAGAACGACTACCGGTCGATCCACACAACTATCGTCGGCCCCAGCCGCCAGCGCGTGGAACTGCAGATCCGCACTGAGGCGATGGACCGGGTGGCCGAATACGGTATTGCCGCCCATGCGCTCTACAAGGACGGTCAGACCGGCGGGCGTAACATTGCCCGGCACACGGACGAAAGCCGCGCCTATGACTGGCTGCGGCGCACCATCGACCTGCTGTCGCAGGGCGACACGCCGGAAGAGTTCCTCGAGAACACCAAGCTTGAGCTGTTCCACGACCAGGTGTTCTGCTTCACACCGAAGGGCCGCCTGATTGCTCTGCCGCGCGGGGCAACGCCGATCGACTTTGCCTATGCTGTGCATACGGGCATCGGCAACACCTGTGTCGGCTGCAAGATCAACGGCAAGATCATGCCGCTGGTGACTGAACTGCGGAACGGCGACGAGGTGGAAGTCATTCGCTCACAGGCACAGACGCCGCCGCCCGCCTGGGAATCGATTGCCGTGACCGGCAAAGCCAAAGCCGCGATCCGCCGGGCCACGCGCGAATCCATCCGCAAGCAGTATGGCGCACTTGGCGAGCACGTGCTGCAGCGCGCCTTCAACCGCGCCGACAAGCCTTATTCTGAAGGCCTGCTGGATGGTGTCCTTGGCCTGCTCAATCAGGAAACGATTGCCGACCTGCTGGCCAGCGTCGGGCGCGGCGAGTTGAGCGCACAGCAGGTCGTCAAGGCAGTCCACCCGGACTATCAGGACGAGCGCACAGCCCACCTGAAACCCGAGCCGGGTGAAGGCTGGTTTGATCTTGAAAAGGGTCAGGGCCTGAAGTTCCGCATTCCCGATGCCGCTCAGGATTCCGATGGCCTGGCCCTGCCGATACGGGGCCTGACGGGCGACATTCCGGTGAGCTTTGCTCCCAATGGCGGCGCCGTGCCCGGTGACCGGATCGTCGGCATTCTGACGCCGTCCGAGGGGCTGACGATCTATCCGATCCAGTCGCCGGCGCTGAAGGAATTCGATGACCAGAGCGACCGCTGGATCGACGTGCGCTGGGACATTGACGTCGACAACCCGGAACGTTTCCCTGCGCGGATCAACGTTTCAGCGCTGAATGAACCTGGCTCTCTCGCTGCCATCGCCCAGGTGATCGGCGATAATGGCGGCAACATCGACAATCTGAAGATGGTCCGAAAAGTGGCCGACTTCCATCAGATGATCATCGATCTCGAGGTATGGGATCTGAAACATCTGAACCGTATCATCAACCAGCTGCGGGCCAAGCCGAACGTGTCCAGCGTGACACGTGTCAACGGCTGACCCGGCACAAGACGGAGACTTTGGACGATGACGCAGGACGAAGTCCTGGCCGTTTTCCGCGAAGCGGGGCCATTCTGGAAGGGCACTTCATTCTTTCATCCGGGCTGCGCAGCCCGGTCTTCCTGCAGAAGGCACGCGTCTTCATGTATCCGGAAAAGACGGAGCGGCTCTGCAAGGCGCTGGCGCGGAAAATCGAAGCCGCCGGACTTGGCAAGATCGATGCCGTCGTCTCCCCTGCCCTCGGCGGCCTGATCCCCGGCTACGAAACCGCCCGCCATCTCGGCGTTCCGGCCATGTGGGTGGAGCGTGAGGGCGGCGAGTTCCGCCTCCGCCGCTTCGAGATGGAAAAAGGCGCGCGCGTCATCATCGTTGAAGACATCGTCACCACAGGCCTGTCCAGCCGCGAAACGGTCGATGCCCTGCGGGCCATCGGCGCAGAGGTTCTGGCAGTCGCCTGCCTGATTGACCGCTCTGCCGGAGAGGCCGACACAAATGTGCCGCTTGTATCGCTGACACAGTACAAGGTTCCGGCCTATGAGCCCGACAAGCTTCCGCCGGAACTGGCAGCCCTGCCACCGGTAAAGCCGGGCAGCCGGAATCTCGCCTGAACAGGCAAGACGGGAAGGGAGACAGGAGCGCATGCTGTTTCAGCGCAGGACACCGCCAACCAGGCTTCAGAAAATGCGCGTCGCCGTCTGGCCACGGGCAAGCTGGTCGCGGTCGTTCCGCTATTACGGCAAGCGTGTCCTGCGCCTGAGCGCCAGTCCGGATGCGGTGGCCCGCGGCTTTGCTGCCGGAGCTTTCGCTTCCTTCACGCCGCTGATGGGTTTCCATTTCATGCTGGCGGCGGCCTGTGCCTTTCTGATCCGCGGCAATCTTATCGCCTCCGCATTGGGGACTGCCGTTGGAAACCCGCTGACATTTCCCTTCATCTGGGCCGCGACCTACAAGCTGGGGCACCTGATCCTAGGCTCCAGTCCGCATGAAATTGCGCGGCGCGAAGGCGCGACTGAGCATGGCTTCAACCTGCTGGAGCAGTCGTTCGACACCCTTTGGCCGGTCATCAAGCCAATGATGATCGGCGGCATCCCGCTTGGCCTGGTCTGTGGGGCGCTGTGCTACGTCATCGTTTTCCAGAGCGTGCGCACTTATCAGGAAGCAAAACGTCTGCGCCTTGAGAAGCGGCGGGACGCAGTCCGCAATGCCGAATAGCTTGAAGATACTTGGCCGGGATCTTACCTCAATGGCCCGCGAGTCCAGACGAGCCAGAGAAAGGCAGCCATGATTCTTGGCATCGGCAGCGACCTGATCGACATCCGCCGCATCGAGCAGACCTTGGAACGGTTCGGCGAGCGCTTTACCAACCGCGTCTTCACTGAGCGGGAGCGCCAGCGTTCCGAGCGGCGGGCCGAACGCGCAGCCTCCTATGCCAAGCGCTTTGCCGCCAAGGAAGCCTGCTCCAAGGCACTCGGCACCGGCATCCGCATGGGCGTTGCATGGCGCGAAATGGGTGTCGTGAACCTGCCCAGCGGCCGGCCGACACTGGAACTCACCGGCAGCGCTGCTGGACGGCTTGCCCGGCTGACCCCGGAAGGCTTCAAGGCCCGCATCGACCTGACCATCACCGATGATTACCCGCTGGCGCAGGCCTTTGTGGTGATTTCCGCCTGGCCGCAGGACTGGCCGGAGCCCCCTGCCCCGCCTGTGCGGGAAGAAGCCTGAGGCTTCGTCACGCGGCAAGAGAGCCTTGCGCCAAGCCTTGCGTTGCCAGCCCCGGCATGAACGGCTAAAAGTCGCAGCAACTGGATGAGGCCTGACAGCGCCTCGCGGCACGAATGAAGGACGACATGAGCGTGACGGACAAGAAAAAGCCAAGGACGGCAGCCTTGGCGAAACGGTCAAGGTGATCGTTCAGGCCCTGCTGATCGCGCTGGTCGTGCGCACGTTCCTGTTTCAGCCGTTCAACATCCCCTCAGGGTCGATGATGAACACGCTGCTGATCGGCGACTACCTGTTTGTGTCCAAGTACAGCTACGGCTATTCTCGCTACTCCTTCCCCTTCGGAATGCCGCCATTCTCCGGCCGCATCCTGAGCTCGGACCCGCAGCGCGGTGATGTGGCGGTGTTCAAGACCCCGCACGACAATTCGACCGATTACATCAAACGGGTTATCGGTCTGCCGGGCGACGAGATCCAGATGATTGACGGCGTGCTGCATATCAATGGCCAAGCCGTCCCGCGCGAGCGCATCGAGGACTTCATCGACACGGACAGCTTCGGCAGCGAGCGCCGCGTTGCACGCTACCGCGAGACCCTGCCCAATGGCGTCAGCTATGACACGCTGGACCTGACCCCGCGCGGGCAAGCAGACAATACCAAGGTCTTCAAGGTGCCTGCCGGCCACTATTTCATGATGGGCGACAACCGCGATAATTCCACCGACAGCCGTGTTCCAGTCGAACTGGGCGGTGTCGGATATGTGCCGGTCGATAACTTCGTCGGCCGCGCCGAAGTGATCTTCTTCTCGGTGGATGGCGGTCAGCCTGCCTGGCAGTTCTGGTACTGGCCTTGGTCTGTCCGCTGGGACCGGCTCTTCCAGTCGATCTGAGGCGGCAGACGGCATGACCATTTCCCGCAAGACAGACATGCTTGCCGCCGTCGAGGCACGGATCGGACACAAATTCGCCGACCGCAGCCTGCTGCAACAGGCGCTGACCCACGCCAGCGCCCTGTCCGGGGCCGACACGTCTGGCGGCAGCTACCAGCGCCTCGAATTTCTGGGCGACCGGGTGCTCGGCCTTGCCGTTGCCAGCATGCTGCACAAGCATTATCCGCGCGCCGATGAAGGCGAGATGGCCCGGCGCCTGAACCACATGGTCAAGCGCGAGACCTGCGCCGAAATCGCCATCGAGCTGAAGCTGGGCGATGACATGCGCATCAGCCAGAGCGAGGCGCAGACCGGCGGGCGCCAGAAGACGGCGCTGCTGGCCGATATCTGCGAGGCCGTGATTGCGGCCATCTATCTGGATGCAGGATTTGAAACGGCGGAAGACTTCGTGCGCCGCTTGTGGGAGCCGCGTATGCTGACCTTCTCCGGTCCCTTGCGCGATGCGAAAACCACCTTGCAGGAATGGGTGCAGGCCAAGAGCCTGCCTGCCCCGCTTTACAAGGTGGTGGACCGCACCGGCCCTGACCATGCGCCTGAGTTCGTCGTTGCCGTGCAGGTGGAAAAGTTCCCCAGCGCCGAGGGGCGCGGCAACTCCAAGCGCGTTGCCGAACAGGCCGCCGCCGAGACCATGCTGCGCCGCGAAGGCGTCTGGAGCGACTGAGGCCAGCTGAAGCCGGTGCACTGCATGCTTCGCCTCCCGCAACAAACCCGCTATGATTGACATGCCGGGGACGGACCTTTGTCCGCCGCGCCGGATGACACCTTGAAAGACGATAGATTTGACCGATCAGGACCTGCCCGGCACTGCCGGGAACGACATGGACGCCATTCACACCGCAGACGATACCCGTGCGGGCTTCGTTGCCCTCATCGGCGCGCCGAATGCGGGCAAGTCGACGCTGATCAACCAGCTGGTCGGTACCAAGGTCTCCATCGTCACCCATAAGGTCCAGACGACACGCGCCATCGTGCGCGGCATTGCCATGCATGGAGCGTCGCAGATCATCTTCGTTGACACCCCCGGCATCTTCAAGCCGAAGCGCAGGCTGGACCGGGCCATGGTCGACACGGCCTGGGGCGGCGCCCGGGACGCGGATGTGACGGCACTCCTGATCGATGCACGCAAGGGCCTCACGGAAGAGGTGGAAGGTATTCTCAGCCGCCTTGCAAACATGCCCGGCAAGAAGGTGCTGATCCTCAACAAGACGGACGTCGCCAACCGGGAAAAGCTGCTGAAGGTGGCCACTACCGCCAATGAAACGGTCACGTTCGAGCGCACCTTCATGGTCTCGGCCCTGACCGGTGATGGCGTTTCGGACATTCTCGCCTATTTCGCCGGAGAAGTGCGCCCCGGACCCTGGCTTTATCCGGAAGATCAGGTTTCCGACGCACCAATGCGCATGCTGGCAGCGGAAATCACCCGCGAGAAGCTGTTCGAGCGCCTGCACGAGGAGATCCCTTACGTTTCGACCGTCGAGACGGAACTCTGGGAAGAGCGCAAGGATGGCTCCGTGCGCATCGAGCAGACGATTTTTGTGGAACGCGACAGCCAGAAGGCCATCGTACTGGGCAAAAAGGGCCAGACCATCAAAATCATCTCGCAGGCCGCCCGCACCGAACTGACGGAAATCGTCGAGCGGCCCGTGCATCTGTTCCTCTTTGTCAAGGTACGCGAGAACTGGGCCGACGATCCGGAGCGCTACCGCGAAATGGGGCTGGAATTCCCGCGCTGATCGGGCACGGGACAAGAGGCAGGGAAACCGGGTGACACGCCGATGGAATGGACAGATGACGGCGTTCTCCTTTCCTGCCGCCCGCAAGGGGAAAGCGCGGCTGTTGTCGAGGTGATGACCCGCCAGCAAGGCCGGCATCTCGGCCTTGTCCGCTCTGCGCGCTCCCCCGCATGACGCCGCTGCTTCAACCCGGCAACACGCTGCGCCTCACATGGCGCGCGCGCCTTCCCGGCCAGCTCGGTCTTTTCTCCCTTGAAGGCCTGTCCCTGCGCGCCGGTTTCCTGATGCAGGAAGCGTGCGCACTTTATGGTGTGCAGCATCTTGCTGCCCTCACTCGCCTGCTGCCGGAGCGCGCAGCCCATGAGGGCATCTTTCAGGCGCTTTCCGTCGTACTGGACCATCTGCATGAGCCGTTGATTGCCGGTCCCTTGATCGTGCGCTATGAACTGGCGCTGCTGACCGAGCTCGGCTTCGGCCTGGACCTCAGCCGCTGTGCGGCCACGGGGCAGGCATGGGATCTAGCCTATGTCTCCCCCAAAAGCGCCCGCGCCGTCAGCCGTGATGCCGGAGCCCCATACAGGGACAAGCTGTTGCCCCTGCCTGCCTTTTTGGTGGACGGCGAGCGCCAGCCGGGCACGGAAATCAACTTCACCGACCTCTCCGGCGGCTTCAGGCTGACCGCCTTCTTCCTGGACCGGCACGTCACCGGCCCAGCAGGACTTGACCTCTCCACTACCCGCACAGGCATGACGGCCGCCTTCGCCAAGGCCTACGAGCAGGCGGGCTTGATGGGCTTTGCCGGCTAAACCGCTCAAGACCGGGGAAAAACCTGCGGAATTCTGCCATTTTCCGCCGCTTAGAATTGTGTGGATGGCGCAATCCGGGCTATGGCTCGCAGCATGGGAAACGAGCTGATTCCACCTAGCGGCATTGAAGGCGTCAACCTGCGCGAAGCGCTGGAAGAACGGTACCTTGCCTATGCCCTCTCCACCATCATGCACCGGGCGCTGCCCGATGTGCGCGACGGCCTGAAACCGGTTCACCGGCGCCTGCTCTACGCCATGCGCCTTCTGAAGCTGGACCCCGGTGCCGGCTTCAAGAAATGTGCCCGCGTGGTCGGCGACGTGATCGGTAAGTATCACCCGCATGGCGATCAGGCGGTCTATGACGCCCTCGTGCGCCTTGCCCAGGATTTCGCGCAGCGCTATCCGCTGATCGAAGGCCAGGGCAACTTCGGCAACATCGACGGCGATAACGCAGCGGCGATGCGTTACACCGAAGCGCGCCTGACCGACACGGCCAAGCGCCTGCTGGACGGGCTCGACGAGGATGCCGTCGATTTCCGCGAGACCTATGACGGCGAAGAGCGCGAGCCTCTGGTTCTGCCGGGTGGCTTCCCGAACCTGCTCGCCAATGGCTCTTCCGGCATTGCCGTCGGTATGGCGACGTCCATTCCGCCGCACAATGCCCATGAGCTGTGCCTTGCCGCACAGCACCTGATCAAGCACCCGGAAGCCGAAACGCGGGATCTGCTGGCCTATCTCAAGGGCCCGGATTTCCCGACTGGCGGCATTCTGGTTGACGATCCCAAGGGCCTGCTGGAGGCCTATGAGACGGGCCGTGGCAGTTTCCGCGTCCGCGCCCGCTGGGCGGTGGAAGATCTGGGGCGCGGCCAATGGGTGGTCGTCGTCACCGAGATCCCCTATCAGGTGCAGAAGTCGCGCCTGATCGAAAAGATCGCCGAGCTGCTGACTGCCCGCAAGCTGCCGCTGCTGGACGATGTACGCGACGAATCCGCCGAGGACGTGCGCGTCGTTCTGGTCCCACGCTCGCGCAATGTGGACCCTGCCCTTCTGATGGAATCGCTGTTCAAGCTCAGCGAGCTTGAAACCCGCTTCCCGCTGAACCTCAACGTCCTGTCCATGGGCAAGGTGCCGATGGTGATGGGCCTGAAGCAGGTTCTGCGCGAGTGGCTGGATCACCGCAAGGAAGTGCTGGTGCGCCGCTCGCAGCACCGTCTGGCGCAGATCCTGCACCGGCTTGAGGTACTCGAAGGCTATCTGATCGCCTATCTCAATCTCGACGAGGTGATCCGCATCATCCGCGAGGAGGATGAGCCGAAGGTGGAGCTGATGCGCACCTTCAGCCTCTCCGACGTTCAGGCGGAAGCCATCCTCAACATGCGCCTGCGCTCTTTGCGCAAGCTTGAGGAATGGAAATCCGCAAGGAGCACGAGAAGCTCAGCGCCGAGCGTGACTCAATCAATGCACTGCTCGATTCCGACGCCAAGCAGTGGGCGCATCTGGCCAAGGAAACGGCGGAAATCGCCAAGGCCTATGGCCCGGAAACCGAGATCGGCAAGCGCCGGACGGACGTGGCAGAAGCACCGGACCACGACATCGGCGACATCCAGCAGGCCATGATCGAGAAGGAGCCTGTCACGGTCATCATCTCGGAGAAGGGCTGGATCCGTGCGCTCAAGGGCCATCAGCAGGACCTTTCGACTGTCGCCTTCAAGCAGGGCGACAAGCTGAAGTTCTCGTTCCATGGCGAGACCACGGACAAGATCCTGCTGCTAACCACCGCCGGCAAGTTCTTCACGCTCTCCGCTGCCACCCTGCCGGGCGGGCGCGGGCACGGGGAGCCGGTGCGCCTGATGGTGGACATGGACGAGGGCCAGGACATTGTCTGCGCCTTCATCCACAAGCCGGGCCGCAAGCTGATGGTGATCAGTGACGAGGCGCGTGGCTTCATCGTGCCAGAAGCCGATGTCGTCGCCAACACGCGCAAGGGCAAGCAGGTGCTGAATGTCACCGCACCGAATGAGGCAGTGCTCTGTATCCCCGTCGAAGGTGATCAGGTTGCCATCATCGGCCAGAACCGCAAGCTGCTGGTCTTCCCGTTGGCGCAGGTGCCGGAAATGGGCCGTGGACGCGGTGTGCGTCTGCAGCGTTACCGGGATGGCAGTGTCGCCGATGCGGTGGTCTTCTCTGGCGAAACCGGCCTTGTCTGGATCGACAGTTCAGGCCGCAGCTTCAACCGCTCCATGGACGATCTCGCCGACTGGCGCGGCGACCGGGGCCAGGCCGGCCGCCTGCCCCCCACCGGCTTCCCCCGCACCAACAAGTTCGGCACGGGCAAGCTCTGAAACAACACGGGGAGAAGCTGCAAGGCTTCTCCCCGAAGCGTTTCAACCCCTTCCAACATCACGGCCACACACTCCGTCATGCCATGACTTGATCATGGCATCCATTCCAGTGCCCAGCCACGGATAAAGACCCTCCGCATCGCGACGGAATGACAGCTAGAGCAAGCTGAAATGGAACGGCAGGGATCCCATGATCAAGTCATGGGATGACGGATACGGTGTAGTCCGTCACAGGTGGCGGCATCTTGCGCATGATCGTGCCGCTATGAGTTTCACCCACAACATATCCACAGCCTGCCAACAGCTCTTTCACAAGCTGCCAACAGGCTTGGACACAGGGTTTTCCATAAGGTTTGCACAAGGCTGAAGCGTCAGCAGAGGCCATTCCCCCGCCAGCTCTCAGCTGCCCGCCCTCAGCTGCCAGACTTCAGCAGGCGGCCCTTTTCGCGGGCCCAGTCGCGGGCCTTCTCGGTCTCACGCTTGTCATGCAGCTTCTTGCCTCGGCCAAGGGCGAGCTCCAGCTTGGCCCGGCCCTGCTCGTTGAAGTAAATCTTCAACGGCACCAGCGTCTTGCCTTCCTTGGCCACAGCAGCTGCCAGCTTGGCGATTTGCCGCTTGTGCAGCAACAAGCGGCGCGGCCGGCGCGGCTCGTGGTTGAAGCGGTTCGCCTGGAGGTATTCCGGCAGATAAGAGTTATAGAGCCAGATCTGCCCGTCCTTTTCAGCGGCATAGGATTCCTGAATGTTGGCCTTGCCGCCGCGCAGGGCTTTCACTTCCGTGCCGCGCAGCTCGATGCCGACTTCCAGAACGTCTTCGATCTCGTAATTGAACCGCGCCTTCCTGTTGTCCGAAACAACCGTCCGGGCGGGGCCGCCAGACTTGGGCGCCATGGTCACATCTTCCCTGCATGGACGCGGAAGGGCCTCATTCCGGCCCTCCCGGTCACTCTATTTCAGTTGATCAGACCCGCATGCACCATCGCGTCGCGGATCTGTGCCTGCGTCTCCGGTGAAACCGGCACCAGCGGCAGGCGGACTTCGTTCTCGATCTTGCCAAGCAGAGACAGGGCGTACTTCACGCCCGTCGGATTCGGCTCAATGAACAGAGCATTGTGCAGCGGTCCGAGCCGGTCCTGAATGGCCAGCGCGGCGGCATAGTCACCGCGCAGCGTCGCAGCCTGGAACTCCGCACAAAGCTTCGGCGCCACATTGGCCGTCACCGAAATGCAGCCCTGCCCGCCATGGGCGTTGAAGCCAAGCGCCGTGATGTCCTCACCCGAAAGCTGGAGGAAATCCGGCCCGCAGGCCTTACGCTGCATGGTGACACGCGCCATGTTCGCCGTCGCGTCCTTCACACCCTTGATGTTGCGGCAGGTGCTGAACAGCTCTGCCATGGTCTCAGGCGTCATGTCGATGACCGAACGGCCCGGGATATTGTACATGATGATGGGAATGCCCACCGCATCGTCAATCGCCCGGAAATGCGCCTTGAGGCCCGCCTGGTTCGGCTTGTTGTAGTAAGGCGTCACCACCAGCAGCGCATCTGCGCCAGCCTTTTCCGCGTGGCGGGCAAAATCGATCGCCTCGGTGGTGTTGTTGGAGCCAGCACCGGCAATCACCGGAACGCGGCCTGCCGCCACCTCAATGCAAAGTTCAATGACGCGCTTGTGCTCATCATGGGTCAGCGTCGGGCTTTCGCCCGTAGTGCCCACCGGAACGAGGCCGGAACTGCCCTCTTTGATCTGCCAGTCCACGAAATCCTGAAAGCGTTTCTCATCGACCGCGCCATTCCGGAACGGAGTGATCAGCGCTGGTATCGATCCCTTGAACATTTTCAGAATTCCTTGTTGGACTTTGTTTTCCCGCAGATTTCAGGCGGGAATGGTCCGGCACAATAATGTGCAAGTTGCCTTGCGGCAATGGCTTAGACGGCATCAGATCACTTGCGTGCAGAAGCCTTGCACACCTGTTGCAGCGAGGTAGCATAGCCAGACGTATGGCATCCGGAAATGGTGGTTGCAAACCGGCTGTAAGCGGCCGGGCAACCGGGGAGAAATCATGAGCATTACGGCAGAAGACTTCTACTGGACGGCCGCCGATGGGCTAAGGCTTGCCGGATGCGTCTGGCATCCACCCGTTGAAGTTCCCGGCGCCGTGCCGCTGATCTGCCTGCCCGGCCTCAGCCGCAACACCCGGGACTTCGAGGATGTGGGACACGCTCTCGCAAGGAACGGGCGTAAGGTCTTTGCGCTCGACTATCGTGGACGCGGGAGAAGCGATTGGGACGCGAACTGGGCCAACTACAGCCTGCCCGTTGAAGCCTCTGACATTGCGTTGTTTCTGGCCCAGGCTGCCCTGCCCCGCTTTGCCGTGCTCGGCACCTCCCGCGGCGGGCTGCATGCCATGATGATGGCAGCGCAGATCCCCAGCGAGGTCTTCTGTGCCGCAATCCTCAATGATGTTGGCCCGCGAATCGAGTTGAGTGCCTTGCTGGACATCCGTGACAGCATCGCCGCCCGCCGCAGCTACACAAGCTTCGGGGAGATGGCAGCGGTTCTTGAAGCAGCTCTTGCCCGCGATTTTCCGCAAGTTGACAGTGCGGGCTGGCTGAAATTCGCGCGGCAAGCCGGCAGACAGACCGAGGATGGCGTCGTTTTTGACCACGATCCGGCACTGGACAAGCCTATGGAATCCATTACCGCCGATACGCCCTGGCCTGAACTCTGGCCCCTGTTCGCGCCCTTGCTGGACAGGCCAGTTCTCGTGCTCCGCGGCGCCAACTCCCGGCTGCTGACGCAGGAGACCCTGCAGGACATGGCGGCAACCCATCCAGATCTCTCAAGCCTGACCATTCCGGACGAAGGCCACGCACCGCTCTTGTGGGACAGCCTCAGCCAAAGGGCGATTGAGGACTTTCTGCGAGCAAGGGTGGACGGTTGAGCAGGCAGCTGCCGGCAAGAAGAGACCCACTTTAAACCAGCCAGGCCTCGAGAACCTCTAGCCCCGCAGGCCAGCAGCACCGTCATCTCTCAGCCAAAGGCAGGTGCTGAGCGCAGCCTACGCGGGGCTGGCATCTTGATTGCAGATCATTTTAAACAAAGAAAAACCCCGCAGCTTTCGCTGCGGGGTCTCCATCAAATCCAGAGGATCTGATTAGAACGTGCGCTGCACGCGGAACATGCCGAGGATGGAGTCCTTGGAAGCACCACCCTTGAAGTCGACGTTCTGGTACTCGAGCTCACCACCGAAGATGAGGCCGGAGACCGGCTCCCACACGAGGTTACCAGCAACGTTCCACTGAGTGCGGTCAGCTGCGGCGAACGGTGCGTCGAGCTTGCCGTAAGACGCGTCGATGCTCGTCGACCACTGCGAGGTCCAGTAGTGGGTTACGCCAGCAGCGACGTTCCAGCCCTTGGTGGTCTTGGTGGTGTTGCCATCGAACACAGCGTCAGCATAGGTGCTGAGGCTGTTACCGACGTAGCTGGTAGCGCCATCGGCGTACTGAGCCTGGAAGGTGATGGAGTCCTTGGCTGCGATCATCGGCAGCTTGAAGGTCACGCCAGCGCCGACTGCGTAGCCAACCTTGGTCTTGGACGAGGTGTTAGCGAGACGGGCTTCATGCAGAGCACCCATCAGCTGAGCGGAACCCCAACCCTGGTCGACGCGCAGGTTTGCGACGAGGTCCGGAGCGCGGTGACCAACGGTGCCAACCTGACGGTAGGTGCCATCTTCAACCGACAGGGTAGCGCTGATGCCGTTGCCGAAAGCAGCGGTGTAGGCAGCAACCCAGGTCGAACCCTTGTCAGACCACACCTGGCTCTGCTTGTTGAAAGCGCCGCCGGTGAAGTAGTCGAAGAAGGACGTGGTACGGCCGAACGTGAAGTTGCCGAACTGGATGAACGCCTTGTCGAGGGTCGTACCCACGGACGAACCGGAGTCAGCCGTGAAGTAGGTGTCGATGTAAGCGCGAACCAGACCGTATTCGGTGTTGGTGCGGGCATCCAGACGGATGTAGGCACGAGCGCGGGTCGAGGTGCCAGCGTCGGTGCGGTCATCCCAGCTGTTGTTGCTGTCGCCGAAGTCGTTGAAGTAGAAGTCAGCGCGGACGCGGCCGCCGACGCGGAGGCAGGTCTCGGTGCCCGGGATGTAGAAGAAGCCCGTGCCGAATGCGTCGCAAACGCGAACGTAGTCGACCGGCTCCGGAGCGACCGGCAGATCGGCAGCCTGGGCGCCGGTGGCAGCAGCAGCGGCAGCAGCCGCGCCGAGCAGAATGCTCTTAAGGTTCATTTTCTGACCTCCAAATCAGTCAATCAATGGTGTTCATCGTCGCTGCCCTCTTGGGCTACAATCGAATTCCACCGATCCCCGCGAATTGTTCTGACATTGCCACCGGCCGGAGGTATGAACATTCCTTGGACGGCAATCCAGTGCGACCCGGAGGCCGCTCGCACAGTGACCATACCCATCCGCGTTTTTCGTTCAACCTAGAAACACCCTCTCACCCCGCCCCTGGGCCGCTTTCAAAATGCGGTGTTGCACGAAAGTCACGACTTTGGGGGTGTTCTTAAGATTTCCGTAACCAGTGAGGCCGGATCTGGGCGGAAAAACCCTTACGAATCCGTTTCTTCCGGGATTAATCCGTAGCCGCGGCCCTGTTGAAAGAGTGTCTGGAAGACGGGATTCGGCGCGGCAGACCGGCAACAGCGGGCCATTTCCGCTATCTCTGACCGCAGGCCAAGTGCCGGAAATCTTCTTTATTCAGTGCAGCCGGACGCTAATCCTGTCGCTCCGGCCATCCGCATCCACGACCGTGATGACAGAATCGCCCGGACCATCGGGCGTCCAGGCGAGGCTCGTCATGAACTGACCTGTTCCGACAGGGCGGCCGTTGGCGAACCAGGCATATGGCCCGCGCCCGCCCTGGAGTTTCACCACCAGCGCCGCATTCTGGTCCGATGTAAGGCCAAGTTCGACCTCGGCACCATCGGGCGGATAGGCGATTCGCAGGCCACTGCCTTTCAAGGCTGCCTGTCGTCCTGCAGGACGGGCTGCCGCCGGCGTGCCGCTGTCCAGGGAGCGGACACGCGCTTCCTTCAGCGGCAGTGGCAAGCCGGCATTGGCGCTCTGAAGCACACCGGCGGGAGGTTGCGGCAAGGGGATACGCTTGGCGCCCAGGCGCTGGAACACCTCGAAGAGAATCGGTGCGGCAGAATTGATGCCTGTCATGCCCGGCACCGGCGTGCCATCCGGCCGTCCGGTCCATACGGCCACCACATGGCGGCCATCGAAACCGGCGGCCACCGCATCGCGGTAGCCATAGGCGGTGCCGGTCTTGAAGGCGATCTCCCCTCGCCGCTCGAATCGGGACGCGGCACGCCGAGAAGAACATCGCCCACGTACCAGGCCGCAGCAGGTTCCAGCAGTGGCAATCCGGAAGGCCGGGCGGTGACCTTCATGTCAAAGCGCAGCGGCGCCGCCTTGCCACCATTGGCAAGGTCCGCATAGAGCGTTGCGAGGTCCTTGAGGCTGAGGCCGACGCCGCCAAGACCAATGGCGAGCCCCGGCGTGACGCCCGAGGGCAGAACAGGTTCGACGCCTGCACGGCGCATGCGCGCCGTCAGCTGCGCAGGCCCCACCGCATCCAGCAGCCGGACTGCGGGAATGTTGAGGGAGAGCTGCAAGGCCTCGCGTACGGTCACCGTGCCCTGAAACGACATGTCAAAGTTTGTCGGTGTGTAACCGCCGATACGGACGGGCCGGTCCTCAATATAGCTTTCCGGGTGAGCGACGCCCTCCTCGAAGGCAAGTCCATATATAAAAGGCTTCAGCGCCGAGCCGGGAGAACGTACGGCAGTGACCATGTCTACGTGCCCCTGACGGCTTTCCTCCTCAAGGCCCGGCGAGCCGACCCAGGCCAGAATCTCACCCGTGGTGTGGTCAGCCACAAGGGCTGCAGCAGAAAGGCGGGAACTGCCGCCCCGCACCTTCGAGGCCAGCAGCGCTTCAAGCGATTGCTGAAGAGTGCGGTCAAGGGTCAGGCGTTGCTCAAATGCCTGAGGATTGGCGCTCACCACCTGCCGGGTCAGGTGAGGGGCAATCATCGGCATGGCGCGGCGGACAGAAGGAACAGCTTCGCCCTTGGCCGCCGCCGCTTCTTCTTCATCCAGAACACCGGCCTGCACGGCCCTGTCGAGCACCCGGTCCCGCGCTGCACGGGCAGCCTCTGGTGACCGGTCCGGCCTGCGGGCTTCCGGCGCTTGCGGCAGAGCAACAAGCAGCGCGGCCTCTGCTGGCGTCAGGCGTCTGGGCTCCTTGCCGAACCAGACCAGGCTTGCCGCACGCACGCCTTCCAGATTGCCGCCGAAGGGCGCGCGCAGAAGATAAAGCAGGAGAATCTCGTCCTTGGAGAGATCGCGTTCCATGGCTAGCGCAGCCACCATCTGCTGATACTTGCCGGACAGGCTGCGTGTATCCGCCTCGCGGGCAAGACGCGCCGTCTGCATTGTCAGGGTCGAACCGCCGGACACAATGCGCCCCGCAAACAGCATCTGGCCAAGAGAGCGGGTCAGCGCCAACAGATCAACGCCGCCGTGGTCACGGAAACGGCGGTCCTCGAAGGCGATGAGCATTCGTATGTAAAGAGGATCAACAGCGGCCACTTCCACAGGCAGGCGCCAGCGCTCGTCGGAGGCGGTAAAAGCACGCAGCAGATCGCCATTGCGGTCGAGCACGGTCCGGGAAACGGACAGATCATCATATTGGCGGGCGGACGGCACTGCCGCCACGTCCAGAGCCACGCGCAAGGCCCCTGCCCCGGCTGCGGCAAGAATCATCGCGGCAACGCCCCCAAGCAGCAGAAGGCGGCGCCTGCTGCGCTTACGCAGCAGTTTCCTCTCCGGGCAGGAAGAGTCCTGCCCGGAAAGTTCAGATGTTTGAACCAGGTCGTCTTTGCCGCCGGTCATGACTGGCTCATCCCGTTCCAACACGGCAAGGCATCAACCTGCCTGCTCAGCGCACCGGCCCGAGGATCTCGAACCGGCCTGTGGCCGTTACGCCATAGCGGCTTGTGACATACATGTCCTCCACCGTGGCAGGCGGATGGGCATAGGAGCCCGGCGTCACGGCCCGCGCCAGATAGGCGAAGGTCAGCACTGGATCGCCAAAGCGGCGCTGGTCAACGGAGACCACGAAGCGGTCCTGACGGAACTCCACATGGTCGGGCATGTCGATGGTGTTGAGCCAGGACAGCGCGCCCAGATCACCCGAACGGACAAGGCGCGGATTGTCGATGACAAGGCCACCCGGCAGGCGGTCCACAACGATCAGCCGGCCGTTGTTTTCCGTCAGAGGCTCCACTTCGATCACCACCACCAGACGGCTGTTGTAGGGCACGGCGGCAGGGTCAACTTCGGCCCCGTCCGGATCATAGATCTTGCGGGAGATGGCAAAGCCCTCCCCGCCCTCGGGTAGAGGCTCGGTTGTTTGGCCGGTCACGGTCAGCATGACACGCTGCGGCCTGCCGCTCGTATTGGCGAAGGTAACTGCTTCATCCGACACGTCAGCCCCGGTGAAACGCCAGCCAAGACGGCCGGTCTGCTCCTGACCGTCCACGGAGAATGTGGACTTGCGGGCATCTTCATTCGCCTGACGGGCAGCCATCAACATCCATGCCATTTCCTGCGTGGAGTTGTAGGCAGAGACCTCCTGCTTTCCGGCGATGAAATCGGCCACCGGGCCGCTGGCCTTGCTCTGGCCGGCTTCCGACATATAGGTCAGAACGCCTGCAGCATCGCGCACAGGGGAGCCGTAGTCCTCGCGGAAGATGCCCGTCCGCTCCAGCGGCAGTCCATCGGCGGCCTTTTCAAAGCCACGTGCCGAGCGCTCCTGTTCGCCGTAAAGGGCGAGAGCGGCGGAGACCTGTGCCTTGGCAAGCGGGGTCGAGAAGTCATCGAACTTCACGTCCATATAATAGCGCAGGTCACCAATAGAGGCCCGGCCCGTCCGAGACAGGACGTAAAGCGCATAGGCAATGCCCTCCCCGCCAGACGAGAAGTCATTGGCGTAGGAAACGCGGTTCTGCAGGCTGTCCAGCGCCGACGTATAGGCCACGTCCGGCACGTCGTAACCCTTTTCACGAGCACGCACGAGGAAGTCGGTCACGTAGGCGTCCAGCCAGGTGTCGCTTTCGCCGTAGCTGTTCCACATGCCGAAGGAGCCGGACGAGTTCTGGTTCGAAAGCACCCGGGCGATGGCCTTGACCACACGTTCGCGCAATTCCGGATCAGTGCCGAACCCTGCGTCCTCGGCCACCTCGTTCAGATACAGCAGCGGCAGGGCGCGGCTCGTCGTCTGTTCGGTGCAGCCATAGGGGTAGCGGTCCAGTGCATCCAGAAGTCCGGGCACATCGATATTTGCCTTCCCGCCGATGGCAAGGCTGACAGAGGCCGTATCCGCATGGAAGCCATCGAGAGTGGCGCGGTCCAGCACCAGCTCTTCGCCTGCGCCCAGTTCGATCGTCTCCGTCTGGGTGGAATAGGGCTGGGTATCGCGAACGCCAAGCTTCAGGGACTTGGACGCAGTCGTCCCCTCCGGCCCGGACATGGCCAGATCAATGGCCGCATCGCCCACAGCCTCGACCGCCTTCACGGGCAGCCGCAGCTCCAGCTTGCCGCCCTTGGCGAGCTCCAACTTGCGGGTGGTCTGGCCGTCTTCCAGCTCCACCGGCCCGTCGATGCTGGTCACCAGTTCGTAGGAACCGGCCGGGCCATCGACATTGTCGATCTCGATCAGGATACGGGAAGTATCGCCCGGTGCCATGAAGGCAGGCAGGCTGGTGCTCATCACCACCGGATCGCGCACCAGCACATCGCGGCTGGCTTCGCCTACGCCACTGGCAGACCAGGCAACAGCCATCAGCTTCAGGGTTCCGTTGAAATCCGGCACATCGAAGACAATAGCCGCCGTGCCGTCATCGCTGACTTCTACAATTCCGGAGAACAGGGCCACCGGCTCCTCGTCGGGCGGCGGGGCCTTGAGCCCGGAGCCGCCGTCACCACCGGAGCGCACAGTGCCGCGTGTACCGGCCGTGCGGTCGATCAGCTGGCCGTAAAGATCGCGGATCTCGATGCCGAGGCGGCGCTGGCCGAAGTACCACGAGCTGGGCTCCGGTGCCTTGTAGCCAGTCAGGTTGAGGATACCGACATCCACGGCAGCCAGTGTCACATAGGCCTTTTCGCCTGCCGGAAGATTTGCAAGCTTCAGGGTTGCCGTGAGCTCCTGACGCGGGCGCATGGTATCCGGCGCGGTGATCTCTACCGACAGTTTCCGGTCGCCCGGCTCCACCTGCCCCCAGGCGAGTCCCAGGCTGCGGGCGGGCATGCGCTTGGCGTCGATGTCCATCGGCCTCAGCAGGGTAGCCGTCACATAGGCCCCTGCACCCCAGTCATCCGTTACCGCCAGGCTGACTTCGGTCTCCGAACCATCCACTTCGACGGTTTTGGTTTCCAGCAGCCCCTCTCCAAAGACGTTGATCACGGCAATGCCTTCCGTCTTCGGCTTCAGGCGCAGGATGGCCGTTTCGCCGGGGCGGTAGGCGGACTTGTCGAGGCCCACTTCCAGCCTGTCGGGCGTATCGGAGGTTCCTCCAGCCGAGTACCAGCCGGCCGAGAAGGTATCGCTGGTCTCCGCCGGCTGATTGCCGCCGAGCGAGACCTCCAGCTTGTATTCACCCCAGTTGACCGGCAGGGAAAGCCGCGCCGGACCATCAGAGGGAACGTCGATCTTGCCAGAGGACACGCGCTCGCTGGAGGTCACCGGCTCGTAGTTCCACTGACCGTCGCTGCGGTACCACTGATAACGGCGGTCGATGCGCGACAAGGTCCAGGTGACGCCCTTGCCTGCAGTCTGCTTGCCGTTGTCATCAATGAGCACGATCTCGTACTCTGCCGGGCCACCCTCATCGACACCGCCGGAGAACAGAGGCTTCACGCCGATGCGCGGCCCGCCGGGCAGAACCGGCAGATCAAGGCTGCGCTCCACATAGCGCCCGCCAGTTTCCACCAGACGGGTGATCAGCGTCGAGGTGTAGAGCCCTGACGTCGGTTGCAACTGCGGAAGGCTGACCGGGAAGGTCACCACACCGTTCTCGTCGGTCGCAAGACCTTCAGGCAGGCTGGCGCGTTCCGGATAGATGCCTTCGTCAGAAAGACCGAAGACATAGCCGGGGAAGGCCGCGAGGTTGCGGACAGGGGCAACGATGATCTCGCCCTCAAGCGTCTGGTTGGCTGCCGGGGCACCGTAAAGGAAGCGCCCTTCCACCGTCACATCCACGGGCCGTGCAAGGCTCAGGGAATCGGCGGAGGCCTTGAGGGTGTAGTCGACGCGCTCCGGTTGATAGTCCTCCACGAGGAAGGTCTTTTCAGCCAGCTCGCTGCCTTTGGGATCCAGATAGACCCGCAGCGTCCATGTGCCCTGCTGTACGCCGGCCGGCAGAACAAGGTCCTGAAGGTAGCCACCCTGGCCGCCATCATTGATCACGGTGCGGGAATATTCGACGCCGTCGGGACGGATGAAGATGAAGGTCAGCGGCAGGTCCGTTTGCGCATCGGCTTTGGCCGTGCGAAGCAGCGCCTGCGCGTGAACCGTCTCGCCCGAGCGGTAAATGCCCTTGTCAGTCCAGCTGAACAGATCCAGCGGCCCCGGAGCCGGACGGCCCTCGACGCCACGGTCGGACAGATCAAAGGCAGGCTTGCGCAGATCGAGGAAGGAGTAGTCTCCATCCTGAGCTTCGGCAACGACAAGAGCAGGAGCCCGGCCGCCGCGCCCGCGCGACAGGCCTGCTGCAAAGACAGCAAGGCCGTTGGCATCGGAGACAACCTCTCCCAGCACCTCATTGTTGACGGCCACGAGGCGGACTTTGACGCCCTCCATCGGCTTGGCATCGGAGAGCGAACGCAGCGAGGCAATCACACCTTCGGTGCCGGAATAGGAGCTGAGGCCGATATCGGAGACGATGAACCACTGGGTGGCCTTGCTGCTCCATTCATCAGCCGTGTCCAGCTTGGACTTCGCGGACATGGCATAGACGCCCGGCTTCAGCTCCAGGCTGAGATCTTCCAGCGGAATCGCCGTCGTCACGTCTTCATTGAGCGGGCTCGCCGTCTCAACGACGCCAGACCAGACCTTTTCGCCCAGCTCGTCCTCAAGCTGGCTGCTGTCGTAGTAGGACAGCTGGCGCATGAAGCGGTCGTCACGCACCACATCGACGAGGCCACGGTCGCCGACACGGAAGATTTCCAGCGCAACTTCCTTGCTGTTGACGGAAACGACCGGGATCGTCGCATCCTTGCCCTTCGGCAGCACATAGGCCCGGCCGAGGAAATGCACGGACGGCGCGCGGTCGCGGATGTAGAGGTTGAGATGCCTGGACCGCTCCAGTTTCTCGCCGTCATTGGCGGTAATGCCTGCACGCACCTGCATGTCGTAGCGCTGGCCATGGCGCACGCCGGTGACGCAAAGCTGCGAGCCATCGGCGGAAACTGCCGTACCACTGGTATCCAGCACCTTCAGGAAGTCGGAGAAATCCCTGTTCTTTTCGAGCTCATCCGAAAAAATCACGCAAATGCGCGGCTCGGCGGCATCTGCATCGACCCGGTGGTCAAGTATCCGGAAGCCGTGATCGGCCACCATTTGCTCATACCGTTCGCCAAGGGGCGTATCGGCAGGGTTCAACTCACGCGCCTTGCGCAGGCTGCGGATGGCCGGCTTCCACTCCTGTGACAGGGCGAAGGCCCGCGACAACGCTTCAAGCGCAGCACCCTGCTGGCTCACATCCGTTGCGTTGAGATACCCGTTGACCGCCGCCGAGATGCTGTTGCGGCGCAGGGCCATGCGCAGCTCCCAGTCATCCGGCTGCCGATTGACCTGCGCCAGAGACAGGCCGGTCCACGCTGCGCTGTTTGTCGCGTCCACAGCCAGAATCGAAGCGAAAGCAGTCTGCGCCTGTGAGTAGGAACTCATCAGGAGGTCCTGCTCGGCCTGCTGCAACTGGGTCTCGAGCGGGGCGTCAGCCGGCGTGCTGGTCCGCGTCACCTGCGAGGCATAGCGCTGAGCTTCTTCCATGTAGTAGTTGGAAACAAAGCTCAGTTCAGCGCGCCGCTCGGCAATGGTCGCCTTGGAAGAAACCTTGACCTCGACCACCCGGCCTGCGATGGCGCCGTTGAAGGCCTGCAATTCGCCTTGGGTATTCTTCAGAAAACACCAGCGAGCCGAGGTGTTGTAGGTGAAGGTCTTGCACTGGCGGTCATCAAGGCAGGCGCTCTCGCAGGTGGCGATGTCCACGTCCTTGACCGTGCGGTAGTCGCCGCCGAAGTAATCGGCATTGGGTACCTGCACGATGCGCTTCTGCTGGGCAACTGCGGGCGCGGGTGCCGCCAGCGGCAGAATCACCGATGCTGCCAGAAGCGCCGCGAAGCCATGCCGCACGAAGGCCGGAACCGGAGCCGCGCTCCATCCTTCCGGCGTGAACATCCGCTTCAAAATCTGCATGATAGTGCCTCCCGGGCAGTCTCAGACGGTTTCAGGCCGTTCGAGCCGCCTCTATGTTGCCTGCTGGCGCAAACCGTCCCGCATGGCAAAACCACAGACGCCCTGAAAAGGGCAAAATGATCTCAAAAAACGTTCTGGGAGCATCGCGGCAGGACCTTCCGGCGTCAAGCGATGCAGATCACATTTTGGGCGATAGGACCGCCGAGGCCAACAGGCAGTGAACCGCGCAGGCAGGAGCGGACTGTATCCGCTCTCAATCGCCCTTCGGGCCAAGCAAGCCAGCGATGGCCTGCATCAGTCTTGCAGCCTCGACCGCAGCCTTGCCACGCGGATCGGTTTCAAACACGGTCAGCCCCTCTCCCATCGAGGCGGCAAAACCGGTGCGGTTGCCAAGCATCGGCTCCAGCCGCTCCAGCCCCTGTGCCCGGATTGCTTCTTCCACATCCACCGTCAGGGCCGCACGTGGCGGCACCCTGTTGAGGATCAGAAAGGCGGGCGTATCTTCACGCTTTGCCATCTGGAATGTCTGGCCAGTCGCCCACAGATCGACTGGTGTCGGCTGCACCGGCACCAGCACTAGTTCGGCCGCATCAATAGCCGGCCTTGCGTCCACATCCGTCTTTGGCGGGGTGTCGATAATCACGAAGTCATGGTCGCGGGCGAGGGCCTTTGCTTCGCGCCGTGCGCCCCAGCCGCTGGCGGTCCGCAGGGTGATGCCAGTCTTCTCCTCACCCAGCTTGCGCTCACGCGCTTCATACCAGGTGCCAAGCGAACCTTGCGGGTCCACATCCAGAATGGCGACCCGCAGCCCCTTGGGCAGCGAGGTGACAACGCCGTTCAGGAACCCGGATGCCACATGCGCGGTCAGGGTGGTCTTGCCCGATCCGCCCTTCTGCTGGGCGACTGTCAGAATATGTCCGGTCATTCCTGCCCCCGCGCAAGCAATCTGCGGCAGCCTATTGGCCGCCAAGTGCCTGATAGATGCGGTAACCCGGTCTGCCTGTGACAGGCAAGCCAAAGTTTTGTTCCGCCTTCTTGATGCTCTCACGGGTTGCCGGCCCAACGCGGCCATCGACCTCGCCATCATAGAACCCGCCACGAGCCAGAAGCTTCTGCAATTCCAGCCGCTTGGCGCGTGAAAGGCCGGGATCTTCCGTCGGCCAGGCCGCCGCAAAAGGCTCCCCGCCCGAGATCAGCTGCGACAAAAGCGCAATCGCAAGGCCGTAGGACTGGGAGGCGTTGTAAGAAAACAGGGCGTCGAAGTTGCGGGTGACAAGGAACGCCGGACCATTGGCGCCAGCGGGCTGGATCAACCCCGCCTCCGTGCCGCCGGACAAGCGCTTGCCATCGAGGCGTGTGATACCGCGCCGCGCCCAGCTGTCGAGGCTCGCCTTGGCCCTGCGGCCAGACGGCCCCTTGTAGCCTGCCGGAAGCTTGACCTCATAGCCCCAGGGACGCCCCTTCTCCCAACCGGCGTCCTTCAGGAAGTTGGCCGTGGAGGCCAGCGCATCGGCGGAACTGTCCACCAGATCCTTTCGCCCGTCCCGGTCGAAATCCACCGCCAGCCGAAGATAGGTGGTGGGCATGAACTGGGTCTGGCCGAAGGCGCCAGCCCAAGACCCAACGAATTTTTCAGGCGGCACATCGCCCCGGTTGGCGATCTGCAGCGTCTTCATCAGCTCATCACGGAAGTACTTCGACCGCTTGCTGCCTGCACAGGCGAGATTTGCCAGAGCATGAGGCGTATAGAAGTCGCCTTTGGCCTTGCCGAAATCGCTTTCGATGCCCCAGACGGCCACAACCACATGCGCTTCAACGCCATAGGCCTTCTCAACGGCAGCCAGTGTCTTCCTGTGCTGCTGTAATAGCGCCATGCCATCGCGGATGCGTTCTTCATCCACGAGGGTCGCCATATAATCCCAGATGGGGGTTTCATATTCCGGCTGGCTTGAGGAAAAGCGCATGACCTTTTCATCGGCCTCGGCGCCATCCAGCATGCGGGCAACGATTTCCGGGCGGACACCGGACGCCACCGCATCGCTTTTCAGCCGCTCAAGGCAGCTGCCAAGGGCCTGCGCATCGCCTGCGCCCGCAAATCCGCCAAGCAGGGACAGGACCAAGGCACCGCAGGCCCTCCGGCCCGTCTCCGCCCAAGAGTCACTTCCACAAAATTCACCCGCCAGAACTTGCCTCAGCCGCACCGTCACTCTCCTCACCGGACGCCGGATGCCCCCACCCTGCGCCGTGCTGCAAATCACCTGCCCGCATCACCTGCAATTGCAAACTGTAGCGGATTTGTGGCGGCTTCGTGAGATGCTGCGGTGCAATTTAGCCGAAAGAAGTAGAGGCTACCGCAGCAGGCGCATCAATGCGGCAGAAAGCGCACTTGCCGGATCGCAGAGATCGAAGACGATGTCGAAATGGTTGCGGCCCTGTACCACCAGCTCCGGTGCGCCAAGAGCATTCGCATAGGCGCGGGTCTGGCGATGGAAGCCGGACACTTCATGTTCGGCAACCGCAATCACCGAGGCAGGCGCGCCCGAGGGGGCACGCAAGGGGCTGAGGGCTTCAATCTCCAGCGGGGTGAGGCTCATCCAGTCTTGCACATGGCTTCCGGCGATAGGCGCAAGCTCGAACAGGCCGCTGAGCGGCAGCGCACCTTTGAGCACCTGTCCAGGCAAATCAAAGTCCTGCTGCCAGCCGTTCATCATCAGCGTTCCTGCCAGATGACCGCCTGCGGAGCTGCCGGTGACCACAATGCGGTTACGGTCGATGCCAAGGCCTTCCGCCTGATGCCAGAGCCAAGCAAGAGCCGCCCGCATCTGGCGGGTGATTTCGGAGAGCGAAACGGTGGGGGCGAGTGTGTAGTCCGGAACAGCAGTGGCAATGCCAAGGTCGGCCAGCAGCGGAGCCATGAAGGCGGACTGGTCCTTGGACAGCGCCCGCCAGTAGCCGCCATGGATGAAGATCAGCAGAGGCCGCAGCTCGCCCGCACGGGTGCCATAAAGATCAAGCTTCTCGCCGCTTGCCTCGTCATAAACCAGATCAAGCCTTGCCCCGGCCATGGCCTTGGCCGGGCGGGAGCGGTTGCCGTAATCCGCGATGATCTGGGCAAAATGCTCAGGCGTGACGCAGTTTTTCGCGGTGTAATCCGCGTCCAGCCGGTCGCGTGGCCAGGCGCCTTCGGCAATCAGGGTATAGGCAGTGGCAGGAACGTCGGACATGGCTCAATTCCTTCAAGCAGAAGCTGCGGCACCGCCCGCGTCAGAGAACCAGCGCGCCCGCACGGTTCTCGATCAAGCGCACCAGCGACAGGGCGGTCATTTCGGAGGACTTCGGATTGGAGGCGAGCGGCTTGTTGGTCAGCATCAGTTCCATGCTGCCAAAGGCCCCGCTCGCCGTCAGGCGGTGGGCATTGCCCGCAGCCCCCGGATCGGCCACCAGAGCAACCTCAGTCCTGTCGAGACCGAGACCTGCCATGGCGGAGATGACGGCAACATTGGCATTTTGCGGAAAGGCGGCCGCCGCTTGCCGGGCTGTACCGGTGAAGAAGGTGTGTGCCGTGGTGAGGCTGCTCAGATCACAAGCCGCCGTGGCCGGAGTGCCCTGCCAGGCGGCGGGTGGCTTGATGATCTCATGGCGCACATGATCAAGCCCCATCCGTGAGGCTGCAGCCAGCGCATCAATACCGCCGAGTGCGCCGGGGGCACGAGGATCTGGGCCCCGGTGCTTGCGGCCAGCGCCTGCAATTCCTCGAGCAGATCCCCTTCCACAAAGGCCGACGTGGACGACACGGCAAAGTCCATTCCAGCCGCGAGGCGGCGCGGCCAAACGGGGACACACTCTCCCGTCCTGCGGCTTCCAAAACGAGGCCTGGTCTCTGCCCTGCCCCATCCGTCAGCTCTTCGGGGGAACTGATATGGCGGCACCCGTCCGGCAGTCCCGCAAGGTCTGCAGCAGCATCACGGGTGGCAACAGCCACAATACGGACCGGCGCGTTGCGCTCAGCCAGAACCGCCGCCACCCGGCGGGCAATGGCGCCCCAGCCGATGAGGGCGACGGACAGCTCAGAGCCCGGCATAGGCCTGCACCTGTTCTGCGTCCCGGTCCATGTCCTCTCCCGTCCCGCTCCAGACCGTACGGCCTTTCTCGACAACATAGTGCCGGTCGGCAAGGCGCTTGAGAACTGACAAATTCTTGTCGATCAGCAGGATTGACTGCCCCTCGCGCTTGAGGTGCTCGATGCAGTGCCAGATCTCCGTGCGAATGACCGGAGCAAGGCCTTCCGTCGCTTCATCCAGAATAAGCAGGCGCGGGTTGGTCATCAGCGCCCGGCCAACGGCCAGCATCTGCTGCTCGCCGCCCGACAGGGTGGCCGCCATCTGGTGCGCCCGTTCCCTGAGCCGCGGAAACAGGTCATAGACCCGCTCCAGCGTCCAGGGCTCCTTGCGCTTCAGCCGGTTGGAAGCGGTGGCGACAAGGTTCTCGCGCACATTCAGCGTGGGGAAGATCTGCCGCCCTTCCGGCACAAGCCCTGCCCCCAGCCGCGCAATACGCTCCGGCGCCAGCCCGGCAGTGGCCACGCCCTCGAACTGGATGGAACCGCCACGCGGGGCCAGAAGCCCCATGATGCAGCGGACTGTAGTTGTCTTTCCCATGCCATTGCGGCCCATGAGCGTCACCACCTCCCCTCGCGGATCTCAAGGTTGATGTCGAACAGAACCTGGCTCTTGCCGTAAGCGGCCTGAAGGTTGGAGACGCTCAGCACAATTCGTCCTCCGCTCCGAGATAGGCCTCACGCACGGCCGGATTGTTGCGGATCTCGTCCACCGTGCCGCTGGCGATGATGCGGCCATAGACGAGCACGGAGATTCGGTCGGCAAGCGCAAAAACCGCATCCATGTCATGCTCCACCAGCAGCATGGCAGCGCTCTTGCGCGTCTCGTTCAGCATGCCGATCATGGCCTGGCTTTCCACATGGCCAAGACCTGCCATCGGCTCATCCAACAGCAGAAGGCGCGGCTTCATGGCAAGCGCTACCAGCAGTTCCAGCTGCTTTTTCTCGCCGTGGGACAGATCCGACACGCGCACACCACCCCGCGTGGCAAGGCCGCTAGATGCGACCCGCTCCTCCGCCTCGGCCCAGACGGACCGGCGTCCGCGGATGAGATCGAAGATGTGGAAGTTGTGCCCCTCGCGTACCTGGATCGCCATGCCGATGTTTTCCAGCACAGTCATCTCATCGAGAAGACTTGTGATCTGGAAGGTGCGGCCGAGGCCAAGAGCCACACGCTCCGGCACCTTGAGGCCGGAAATCTCCTGACCGGCCAGCTTGATGGAGCCCTCATCCGAAACGAGTTCGCCGCAGAGTTGGTTGATCAGGGTGGACTTGCCCGCCCCGTTCGGGCCGATGAGGGCGTGAATCTCGCCCTCACGCACCTCAAGGCTGACGTGATCTGTGGCAACGAGGCCGCCAAAGGTTTTCACCAGCCCCTCAATGGACAGGATGACGCTCATTTGCCGCCTCCCCTGACAAGACGTGACGCCCGGTCGATCAGGGCCTGCAGGCCACCGCGAGTGCCCAGCACCAGCAACAGAAGGATCAGGCCGAGAGCCAGCGGCCAGTGCTCGGACCACTCGGCGAGGAAGTTCTCCAGCACCAGAAAGGCACCTGCACCGAGGAAGGGGCCGAACAGGGTGCCGACGCCGCCGAGGATAACCATGATCATCAGCTCACCCGATTTGGTCCAGTGCATCATGTCCGGCGAGGCAAAGCGCAGAAAGTTGGCCATCAGCGCTCCGGCGAGCCCGGCGCCCATGCCCGACAGCACGAAGGCGTAGAGCTTGTAGCGGTAGGCCGGAATGCCGAGAGCAGCCATGCGCCGCTCGTTCTGCCGGATGCCGGAGATCACCGCGCCGAAACTCGACTGCGTAAGACGGCGCAGGCCGAAGAAGAACAACACGGCTATGGCAAGAACCACATAGTAGAAGGTGGCTTTGTCACGCATGTTGAGACCTGGCAGCTCGTTGCTGCGGCGGATGATGATGCCATCTTCGCCGCCATAGGTCTTGAGCGAAACGAAGAGGAAGAACAGCATCTGCGCAAAGGCAAGCGTGATCATGATGAACTGCACGCCACCTGTGCGCAGCGACAGTGACCCGATGACTGCCGCAAAGAAACCGGCCACCAGAACCGCCGCAGGCAGGGTTATCAGCATCTGATCCGTGCCGGGTATGAAGCCGAACAGCGGTTCGCCACTGGAATGGTGGGTGGCGAGGATACCCACCACATAGGCCCCGATCCCGAAGAAGGCAGCGTGTCCGAAGCTGACTATGCCGCCATAGCCGAGCACGAAGTTGAGGCTCGCAGCGGCCATGCCGTAGATGAGAATGCGCGTTGCAAGCGCCAGCAGCGAGGCCTGGCCGAATTCGGCCGTGAGCGTGGGAATGGCGGCGAGAAAGACGATGAGCAGAAGGGCAAGGATAGGCTTGCGCATCACGACCCCGCTGCAAACAGGCCCTTGGGCCGGACAAGAAGGACAAGGGCCATCAGCAGGTAGATCCCCATCGACGAGATGCCGGTGCCAAGCGCATCGGCTTCGGGCCCGGCCATGAAATTGCGCAACATGCCCGGCAAAAAGGCTCGCAGGCATGTGTCGATGACACCAAGACCGATGCCCGCCACGAATGCGCCCCGGATCGAACCGACACCGCCGATGACGACGACAACGAAGGTCGCAAGCAGGATCTGCTCGCCCATGCCCACCTGAACGGCAAGGATCGGCCCGGCCATATAGCCGGCGAGCCCCGCCAGCAGCGCACCAAGACCGAAGACCACCGTGTAAAGCAGGCGGATATCAACGCCCAGCGCCCGAACCATCTCACGGTTGGTGGACCCTGCCCGGACCAGCATGCCGATGCGGGTGCGGTTGATGAGGAAATAAAGCCCCACTGCCACCAGAAGCCCCGTGCCGATGATCAGCAGCCGGTAAGGCGGATAGTAAAGCCCCGGCAGCAGCTCCACCGAACCATCGAAGCCGGATGGCAGCAGCGTGAAGACTGGCGAGCGGCCGAACAGCATGACAATGATCTGGTTGAACATCAGGATGAGCGCAAAAGTCGCCAGCACCTGATCCAGATGATCGCGGCTGTAGAGCTTTCGGATCACCAGCGCCTCAATGGCAAGGCCGGTGAGGGCAGCAGCGCCAAGAGCTGCGGGAATGCCGAGCCAGAAGCTGCCCGTCTCCCCCGCCACCCAGGTGCCTGCATAGGCGCCCACCATGTAAAGCGACCCATGGGCGAGGTTGATCACCCCCATGATGCCGAAAATCAGCGTCAGCCCGGCCGCCAGCAGAAACAGCATGACGCCGTACTGAAGGCCGTTCAGCAATTGCTCGAGTACTAGGATCATCCGCCCGTCCGGTGATTGTCAGAAGTATGACTTGCAAGGCACAGAAGCACAGTCCGGCGCCCGCGTCGGGCGTCCGGCTGGCCGCAACCGGCAGGCCTGAGGTTCAGACCGGGAACCGGATGCGCCCTTGCGCCGTGAGACAGGTCCGGCGCAGCGGACCTTCCCGCTGCGCCGTATCTGTCAGCTTACATCTTGCACTGGTCAGCGTAGGCGTCGCCATAGTCTTCAAGGAGCTTGTCCTTGGTGACGGCCACCGGCTTGCCATCCGGACCGGCGACGATATCCAGCAGATACCAGTCATGCACCGGGTGCTGATTCTGGCCGAACTTGAAGTCGCCGCGCACGCTCTTGAAGTCGGCAGCGCGCACAGCTTCGCGGAACTTGGCGATGTCTTCCACTCCACCAGTCTTGGCCAGAGCGGAGGAAATCAGCTTGGCCGTGTCATAGCCCTGAGAGGCGTAATAGGTGATGGGGCGGCCGTATTTCTTGTCCCAGGCCTCGACGAACTCAAGGTTCGCGTCATTGGTGAAATCGCGGTTCCAGTGCGCCGTCGCAAAGATGCCGACGGCGGCATCGCCAACGGCGTTCAGCACCACCGCATCCGTGGAAGGCTCGGACAGAACCATCGGAATCTGACTTGTCAGGCCAGCCTGGGCATATTGCTTCAGGAAGGCGATGCCAAGACCGCCCGGGTGGAACTGGAACACGACTTCCGGGTCAGCCGCACGGATCTGCGCCATTTCCGAGGCGAAGTCGGTCTGGTCGAGCTGGGTGTAGACTTCACCGGCGATCTCGCCGCCAAAGGTGCGCTTGAAGCCGTTGATGGCGTCCTTGCCGGCCTGATAGTTCGGCGCCAGCACGAAAGCTTTCTTGAAGCCAAGCTTCTTTGCAGCAGCACCGGCAGCCTCATGCAGGGCATCGTTCTGCCAGGAGACAACGAAATAGTTCTCGTTGCACTCGGCACCAGCGAGGTTGGAAGGGCCTGCATTGGGCGAAATATAGATCGCGTCATTGTTGACGATATCCGGCACAGTGGCGCCAGCAACGTTGGAGAAGACAATGCCGGTGAGAAGCTTCATGCCTTCGTCGTTCATGAACTTCTCGGCGATCTGGCGGCCATTGCCCGGCTTGAGGCCGTCATCCTCGACAACAAGCTCCACCGGCACGCCGCCCAGTTTTCCGCCTTCCATTTCGATGGCCAGCAGCATGCCGTCGCGGATGTCCTGACCGAGATAGCCGCCGGGGCCGGACAGGGTCGTGATCATGCCGATCTTCAACGGGTCCTGCGCCAGGGCAGTGCCGCTCATCAGCGCAGCGATGCCCGCTGCGGCCAGAAACAGTCTCTTCTTCATGTCTTCACCCTCTGTTGTCGCCTTGCGGCAGCCAGCCGGATGCTGCCATCTTTGGTCAGCTCCAGTCTTGATCTTTTTCCGGGACCCAGCTTGCACAGGGTCCAGAAATATTTCAAGCCTAAAACATTTACAGATTGACCCAACCTGCAGGCGGCTCCTTGCCAGGGTGGATGGTGCCGCATTTCGGGCAGGTGCGCTTGGCATCGTCCTCATAAAAGGCCTTGTAGATCGGCGGCAGGTCGTCAACGATCGACTCCAGATCCACCTCTGCCCGGTGCACAAGTGCCTTGCACTCGAAACAGTACCATTCCACTGCATCCAGTGCGCCTTCCGGGCGGGCCGGTTCGATGACAAGGCCGATGGAGCCTTCCTGCGGGCGCTGGGGCGAGTGGCGCACATGCGGCGGCAGCAGGAACACATCCCCTTCACGGATCGGCACGTCGTAGAACTCTTCCCCGTCATAGAGCTTCAGCAGCATGTCGCCCTTCAGCTGATAGAAAAATTCCTCAACCGGATCATCGTGATAGTCGGTGCGCTTGTTCGGGCCACCAACGACCGTGACCATCAGGTCCGCG
This sequence comes from Pannonibacter phragmitetus, assembly GCF_050510895.1. GTDB lineage: Bacteria > Pseudomonadota > Alphaproteobacteria > Rhizobiales > Stappiaceae > Pannonibacter > Pannonibacter phragmitetus_B. The sequence goes on from NZ_JBNINT010000001.1 coordinate 2,426,669, forward strand.
TCCTTGAACACCATCTGGTTGCCGACCGGCGGCTTCAGCAGGTGCTTATGCTCATCGATCCACTTCTGGAAATTGAAGGCTTTCAATTTTGCCATTGCCGTTCTCCTCTGGGTCTTCAGACCGCTCTTGTCATTCTGGGGTAGCGGGACGCCGGATCAGGAGGCCTTGCGGGCGCCATCATCCAGCCTCAGCCCGCAAGCGTCAAATGCGGCACGTGTGCGGGCCTTTTCGTCTTCGGTCAGTTCCAGCATGGGCGGGCGCACCCATCCACCGGTCTGCCCCAGCAGGTCCTGCCAGTACTTCTGGTGAGCATGAGGCTTTTCGGATGGACGAGTGTCCTTGAGCGCCCGGCGGACCGGCTCCAGGGAATCGCGCAGCGCTCGCGCCTCTTCCGCCTTGCCTGCAAAGGCCAGATCCGTGTAGGCGCGCATGCGCCTGTCGGAGACGGTCTGCAGCAGATAGGGCGGAGAGGAACAGAGATAGAGCTGCCAGTTCAGCTCCAGAATATTGTCGAGCCACTCCTCCTCCGAGGCGGTGGAGACCAGTATCCGGTCTCCGGCGAGGGCTGTCAGCTTCTTGTACATCTCGCGCGGCACGGAGTATTTGATCGCGACCACCGTCTCGATATCCGCCAAGCGGTTGCACAGTTCCGGGCTCATCAGATAGCCGCTGTCCGGGTGGGACCACAGTGCGATGCCGATATCCACCTTCGAGGCGATGGTTTCGTAATAGCGCAGCAGCGTCTCATCCTGTGCCTTGAAGAAATGCAGGATGGGTGCGTGGACGACGATGTAGTCCGCGCCACAGGCCTGCGCGTGGCGGGCAAGATCGATCACCACGTCCATGTTCTGGTCCGAGCAGGACATGATTGTCTGTGCCCGGCCACCTGCCGCCTCGACCGCCAGATCAAAGCAACGCTTGCGCTCCTCCACAGACATGGAGAAGAACTCGCCCTGCTTTCCGGCGATGAAAAAGCCATCGATGCCAAGGTCATCGATCCAGTGGTTCATGTTGGCGCGGAAGCCGTCCTCATCAATAGAAAGGTCTTCCCGGAAAGGCATCAGGGCTGCTGCCCAGATGCCGCGCATGGTGGCAAAAGCATGTGCCTTGGCATCCTTGCGTGTGTATTTCATTTTCATCGCCTTTCGGGCAGGTGCCCTCGGAGGGGCAAAGTTGCGCAGGACGGCAGCATGAGCCGTCAGATTTCCATGCGGTGGGAAACGGTCTTCACGACCGTGTAATGCATGATGCCTTCCGCCCCGCCCTCTCGGCCAAAGCCGCTTTCCTTGACCCCGCCAAAAGGCGTCGCAGCCACCGAGGCTTCCAGCGTGTTGATGGAAACATTGCCCGCCTCCACCTCATCGGTGATGCGGTCCACGTTGGCGGCGGAGTTGGTGAAGGCATAGGCGGCAAGGCCGTAGGGCACGCTGTTCGCCCGGGCAATCGCCTCGTCCAGCGAGCGGACGGGATTGATCACCGCCAGCGGACCGAAGGGCTCTTCCTGCATGACGCGGGCATCATCAGGGACTTCCGACAGGACCGTCACCGGATAGAAATAGCCCGGCCCCTTTGGCCGCTCTCCGCCACACAGGAGCCTAGCCCCCTTGGCCAGCGCGTCAGCCACCAGCATCTCCATCGCTTCCACCCGGCGGTGATTGGCGGTCGGGCCCATCTCCGTCTCCGGATCAAGGCCATTGCCCATCTTCACCGCCTTTGCACGTGCAACGAAGGCGTCGCGGTAGGCGCCGAAGGCATTCTCATGCGCAAAGAACCGGGTGGGTGACGTGCAAACCTGACCGGCATTGCGCGCCTTGCGGATGGCTGAGACGGTGCCTGCCTTCTGCGCATCTGCATCCTCGCAGATGATGACCGGCGCGTGGCCACCCAGTTCCATCAGCACCGGCTTGGCATGGCGGGCGGCAAGGCCTGTCAGATGCTTGCCCACCACCGTGGAGCCGGTGAAGGCAACAAGGCGCACCTGCGGCTTGGGGATGAGATACTCGGAAATCTGTGCTGGCACTCCGAAAACGAGGTTCAGGACGCCCGCAGGCAGGCCCGCATCATGGAAGGCTTGCGCGATGTGCCAGGCACCGGCAGGCGTTTCCTCCGCTGCCTTGAGGATGATGGAGCAGCCGGAAGCAAGAGCCCCCGCCACCTTACGTGCGGGCTGGCTGAGCGGAAAATTCCAGGGCGAAAAGGCCGCGACCGTGCCGATTGGCTGATGGTGGACGATATAGCGGATGCCCGGCTCACTCGGGATCACCCGGCCATAGAGCCGCTCCGCCTCGCCCGCGTCCCACTCGAAGAACTCCGCACCACGGATCACTTCCAGCCTCGCCTGCTGCAGCGGCTTGCCATGTTCACGGGTGATATCGGCGGCGATTGTCTCGATCCTCTCGCGCAGAAGGGTAGCGGCCGTGCGGATGATCCGCGCCCGCTCCATGGGCGCTGTGCGCCGCCACACGGAAAAGCCCTTTGCCGCCGCCTCCAGCGCGTCATCCAGATCCGCTGTGGCTGCGACGGGCAGTCTGCCGGTCTCTTCTTCGGTTGCCGGGTTGATCACAGACAGGGCTTCCCCGTCTTGCGCCATGCGCCACCGATGTAGAGCTGGAGGTCAGGATAGTCGTGCATGATGGTGCCTTCTGTTCCTTGTCTGTTTCGTCTGCCCGGCATGACCGCAGGCCAACAGGGAAAGCGTGTTGAAGGCAGGATCGGCGAAAGCTGAATTATCGGCAAGACAGATTTATCTGATAAATTTATACTGATTTTATTATCAATAAGACCGGTGGCGGAGTGCCCCAATGAAAATCACCCTGAAGCAGATCCAGAGCTTTCTCGCCGTGGCGGAGGCTGGCAGCTTTTCTCTCGCCGCCAAACGCCTCAACACCGCTCAGCCGGCATTGTCTCAATCCATCAAGGATCTGGAGACTGACCTTGGGGTGCGCCTGTTTGACCGCACGACACGGCGGGTGGAGCTGACGGCGGCGGGCGAAGAGTTCCGCCATCCCTCCGCCAAAGTGCTGGAAGATCTGGAGCATGCGGTGGAGGGTCTGCACATGCTGGCCGACCGGCGGCGCGGCAAGCTGCGCGTGGCGGCGCCGCCGCTTCTCGCCAGCTTCGTACTGCCAAAAGTGATTGCCAGCTTTCAGGCAGCCTCTCCCGGCATCGCCGTACAGCTGTCCGATGTGGGAACCGAGCAAATTCTGGAGGCCGTGCGCAGCGGCAGGGCCGACTGTGCCGTCGGCACGTTTCCCCCGGCAGGCGATGACATCGAGCGCCAGCCGCTCGTACGCGACAGCCTGATGCTGTTCTGCCGGGAGGACAGTGCTTTTGCGGCAAGAGACAGCGCGGTCTGGTCCTCCCTTGCCGAGGCGCCGCTGGTGACGCTGACACGGGACTCCGGCATCCGCCTGCTCGTGGAAGTGGGCTTTGAAAGCGTACGGATCGAGCCCCGGATCAGCTTTGAGGTGACGCAGATCACCACCGCTCTGGCGCTGGTTGAGGCGGGACTAGGCGTTGCCGTCTTGCCCGCCTATGCACGCGCTGCCGTGCGCGGGCCCGCCATCCGCGCACTGCCTCTGGAAGAACCCGTCATCGCCCGCGAGATCATGCTGTTGAAATCCCGGGACCGCATGCCGACCCCTGCTGCTCAGGCCTTCATCGAGCACCTGACCCGCGCCCTCAAACGGCTGGCCGCAGCATAATGGGGGCAGCGGGTATAGCCACCGCCTGCCCCCTTCTCTTCAGCTCGCCTCTTTCAACCGGAACCGCTGGATCTTGCCGGTCTGCGTTTTGGGCAGGGCATCGGTAAAGAGGATGCGGCGCGGGTATTTGTAGGGCGCGATGGTTGCCTTCACGTGGTCCTGCAGGCGCTTGATGGTGACTGCATCCGGCTCCACACCGGCGCTCAGCACCACATGGGCCTCGACGATCTGCCCGCGCTCCTCATCCGGCGCGCCGATGACGGCGCATTCCAGCACGTCGGGATGAGCCAGAAGCGCGGCTTCCACATCGGGACCTGCGATGTTGTAGCCGGCGGAAATGATCATGTCGTCGTTGCGGGCGGCAAAGTGGAAGTAGCCCTGCTCGTCCTGCCAGAAGGCATCGCCGGTGATGTTCCAGCCTTCATGCACATAGCCGGTCTGGCGGCTGTCGGAGAGATAGCGGCAGCCGGTCGGCCCGCGCACGGCCAGACGCCCCACCTCGCCGCGCGGCATCTCGCGGCCCAGATCATCAACGATCCGCGCCTCGTAACCGGTTACGGGACGGCCTGTGCAGGCCGGGTGGCTGTCACCGAAGCGGTTGGAGATGAAGATATGCAGCATTTCCGTGGCACCGATGCCATCCAGCATCGGCTTGCCGGTCTTGGCCTTCCACTCCTCATAGACCGGCGCAGGCAGCGTTTCGCCTGCCGAGACGGCGGCGCGAAGGCTGGACAGGTCCGCGCCCTCGTCCATGGCCTTCAACATCACCCGGTAGGCGGTGGGCGCCGTGAAGCAGACCGTGGCGCGGTACTTCTGGATGATCTCGATGAGGTTCGGCGGCGAGGCGGTTTCCAGCAGCGCCGCCGCCGCACCAAAGCGCAGCGGGAACACGGCAAGGCCGCCAAGGCCAAAGGTGAAGGCGAGCGGCGGGGAGCCGACGAACACATCTTCCGGCGTCACGCCCAAAACCTCGCGGGCATAGCCATCTGCGATGATCAGGATGTCCCGGTGGAAGTGCATCGTTGCCTTGGGATCACCCGTGGTGCCAGAGGTAAAGCCCAGCAGGGCCACGTCGTCGCGGCCCGTCTTCACCGCTTCAAAGCGCACGGACTTGCCCAGCGCCACACGGTCCAGCTCCGCATCATGATTGGCGGTGCCATCGAAGCCGATCACGGTCTTGAGGTAGGCAGAGTCCTTGGCACAGGCGACCATCTCGTCCATCAGCCGCGTGTCGCACAGGGCAACCGTGATTTCGGCCTTGTCAACGATCTTCGCCAGTTCGCCGGCCCGCAGCATAGGCATGGTGTTGACCACCACGGCACCTGCCTTGGTCGCCGCCAGCCAGCAAGCCACCATGGCCGGGTTGTTGGCCGAGCGGATCAGCACCCGGTTGCCGGGCTTCACGCCATAATCCTCGACCAGCGCATGGGCGATGCGACTTGTCCAGTCGGCCAGTTCCTTGTAGGTGCGCTGGCGGCCATTGCCGATCAGCGCCACATGGTCGCCGAAGCCCTTTTCCACCATGCGGTCGGTCAGCTCCACGCCCGCGTTGAGGTAGTCGGGATAGTCGAAGCCCTCAAGCTTCAGCTCCGGCCACAGCTCCACGGGCGGCAGGTTGTCCCGGGTGAATGTATCCACATGGGCACTCGGACCCAGTTTCAGCACAGCTGTCATCATCAATCCCCTGGATGGTTGCCCGCTGTCGCGGACCTGCGGCCCTTCCTTTTGCGGAAGCGGGTTTTCCCTTGAGCCGCCTTGTCTTGTTCCTGAGCGTCGTCTTCCCAAATCTCACAATCCGCGCATGCGGATCACTCAGGCACCACGGCTGTTGCCTCGATCTCCACCAGCGCCTCGTCTTCCACGAGCCCGGCCACCTGCACCAGCGCCATGGCCGGGAAGTGCTTGCCCAGAACCTTGCGGTAGACAGAACCGACATCACGCAGGCTCGTGAGATAGAGCTGCTTGTCGGTGACATACCAGGTCATCCGCACCAGATGCTCCGGCCCGGCCCCGCCCTCGCGCAGCACCTCGACGATGTTCTTCAGCGTCTGCTCCACCTGTCCGGTGAAGTCCTTCGCCTCGAACTCCTGCTGGCCGTTCCAGCCGATCAGGCCGCCGAGGAAAAGCATGCGGCCGCTGGCAGCAACGCCGTTGGAATAGCCCTTGGCGGGCTTCCAGTTGCGCGGGTTCAAAAACGCGTGCGGGCTTTCGGCGGTGGAGGCATCTGCCGTTGTCTGTGTCATGTGGCCTTCCCGTCTTCCTGCGGGGTCATCTGCCCCGCTGATTGCATTCAAATTCCGGTTGCTCAGCGCGCCTCGCCCAGCGCGGCACGGGCGATGACGATCTTCTGCACGTCGCTCGCCCCCTCGTAGATGCGCAGGGCGCGGATCTCGCGATAAAGGCTTTCCACGGCAAAGCCCTTGCGCACGCCGTCGCCGCCATGCAGCTGCAGGGCCGTGTCGATGACGCGCTGGGCCGCTTCCGTCGCATGCAGCTTGGCCATCGCCGCCTCACGGCTGACACGGGCGGCGCCCATGTCCTTGGTCCAGGCAGCGCGGTAGACCAGCAGCGCCGAGGCATCCACATCCAGCGCCATATCCGCGATATGCCCTTGCACCATCTGCAGCTCGGACAGCGGCGCACCGAAGAGCTGACGCTGGCGCACGCGGGCCAGAGCCTCGTCCAGCGCCCGGCGGGCAAAGCCCAGCGCCGCTGCGCCGACGGTGGAGCGGAACACGTCCAGAACCGACATGGCGATCTTGAAGCCGTCCCCGCGCTTGCCGATCAACGCCGTCTCCGGCAGGCGGATGTTGTTGAAACGCAGATGCGCCAGCGGATGGGGCGCGATCACCTCGATGCGCTCGACGATCTCCAGCCCCGGCGTATCCGCAGGCAGCAGGAAGGCGGAGAGGCCCTTGGCCCCCGGCGCTTCGCCCGTGCGGGCAAACACCACATAAAGGTCAGCGATGCCGCCGTTGGAAATGTAGGTCTTCTCACCGGTCAGGATGAAGCCGCCCGGAACGGCCTCTGCCGCTGCGGTGCTGTTGGCCACATCCGAACCGGAGCCCGGCTCCGTCAGGGCAAAGGCGCTGATCGCGGTGCCGGCACGGGTACGCTCCAGCCACTTGCGCTGCTCCGCCGTGCCGAACAGGGAGACGCCCCCATGCCCAGCCCCTGCATCGCAAAGGCAAAATCGGCTAGGCCATCATGCCGGGCAAGCGTTTCACGGATGAGGCAGAGGCTGCGCACATCCAGAGTCTCGCCCTCGCCTGCACCCGAATGACGCAGCCAGCCAGCCTGCCCCAGATCGCGCACCAGCGTGCGGCAGGCCTCGTCCGTGTCGGCATGGTCCACGTGCAGATGCGCGGCACACCATGCATCCAACGCCTCGGCCAGCTCGCGGTGGCGGGACTCGAAGAAAGGCCAGGAGAGGAAAGAGCGGTCGGCCATCTCAGTTGCCCTCGAAAACCGGCTTCTGCTTGGCAACGAAGGCATGGTAGGCGCGGGCGAAGTCCTGCGTCTGCATGCAGATGGCCTGCGCCTGCGCTTCTGCCTCGATGGCCTGTTCCAGCCCCATGTTCCATTCCTGGTTCAGCTGGGTCTTGGTGATGCCATGGGCAAAGACCGGTCCAGAGGCGAGCCTTGCGGCCAGCGCCATGGCTTCCTCTTCCAGCTTGTCCGCCTCATGCAAGGCATTGAAGAAGCCCCAGCGCTCGCCCTCGGCTGCACTCATGGTGCGGCCCGTGTAAAGCAGTTCCGCCGCCCGGCCCTGACCGATGATCCGCGGCAGCATGGCGCAGGCGCCCATGTCGCAGCCCGCAAGGCCAACGCGGGTGAAGAGGAAAGCTGTCTTGGCCTCCGGCGTTGCCAGCCGCAGGTCGCTGGCCATGGCGACGATCGCCCCGGCCCCGACGCACACACCATCCACCGCCGCGATGATGGGCTTGCCGCAGCCGATCATAGCCTTCACCAGATCACCGGTCATGCGGGTGAAAGCAAGCAGGCCCTTCATGTCGAGCCCGACCAGCGGGCCGATGATGTCATGCACATCCCCGCCCGAGCAGAAGTTGCCGCCGTTGGAGGCGAAGACCACCACATCCACATCATCGGCATAGACAAGGGCGCGGAAGGTGTCGCGCAGCTCCGCATAGCTGTCGAAAGTCAGCGGGTTCTTGCGGTCTGGACGGTTGAGGCTCACACGCGCGATGCGGTCCTTCACCTGCCAGAGAAAGTGCTGGGGCTTCAGATCAGCCAGAGCGGTCATTGCGCGTCCTTCCCGAGTTTCTTCAATATGTCCTTGAGCGCGTCCAGATCCGCGTCAGTCAGCTTGGCGAAGAGCTGATCCACCTCCCGCTCATGATCGGCGGCCAGCTTCTCGAACTGCGCCAGCCCCTCATCCGTCAGCGACACATGCACCGTGCGCCGGTCTGCCTCGAAGGGCACACGGCGGACGAGGCCGTCCTTTTCCAGCCGGTCCACCACCGTGGTGGCATTGCCGTTGGAGACGAGCAGCAGGCGTGACAGCTCACTCATGCTCAGCGGCACGCGGCGGCGGTAGAGCGCGGCCATCACGTCGAAGCGCGGCAGCGTCGTGTCATGCTCCACCCGCAGAAACTCGCGCAGGTGCGCTTCCGCCATGCGGGTGACGCCGAGAATGCGGATCCAGGTTTTCAGCCGGCGCTTGGAGAGCGGCACGGAAGCTGCTTCCGCTTGCACCACGGCTGTTTCTCTCTCTGCGCTCATACCTCGCCTCCCGAAATGGCCATCGCCTGCCCGTTCACCCCGTCAGATCCGGCAGCGCACAGATAAAGGGCCATGGCCGTCACCTCCTGCGGGGTGATGAGGCGCTTCTGCGGATTGGTGTCCGCAAGGGCGGCCACGGCGTCGTCCCGGCTCTTGCCGGTCTTGGCCATGATGTTCTGAACAGAGCGTTCCGTCATCTCCGTATCGAGGAAGCCGGGACAAATGGCGTTGACCGTCACCGGACGGCGGGCCACTTCCAGCGCCAGCGCCTTCACAAGGCCGACAACCCCGTGCTTGGCCGCCACATAGGGCGCCACATAGGGATAGCCCTTCAGACCTGCCGTGGAAGCAATGGCGATGAGCCGCCCCCAGCCGTCCATCCGGGCAAGCCCCTCACGGAAGGTGAGGAACACGCCGGTCAGGTTCACCGCCAGCATGGCATTCCACTGATCCAGCGACGTGCGGCCAAAGGGGCGCTTTCGGCAGCGCCCGCATTTGCAATCACCACGTCCACCGGGCCTGCAGCCTCGAACAGCGCCTTCACGGAAGCCTCGTCCGTCACGTCAGCCGTCAGCCCCCGCACTCCCGGCAGGGAAGCCGCCACCGCCTGCAGCGGCTCCGCCCTCCGGCCGGTAATGATGACCTGTGCTCCGGCAGCATGGAAACCGCGGGCCAGATCTGCTCCTGCGCCCGTGCCGCCGCCCGTGATGAGAACGCGCCGTCCTGCCACCGTCATGCCCGGATCACCTCTCCCGCTGCCTTGGCGCCCTCCACCTTCGCCTTTGCCTGCTCGGCAAGGCGAAGGGCCTGATCACGCCCGGCGAGATACGGCAGCGGCCAGCTGGCCTTGCGGTCGCCCTGCTCCACTGCCGCATGCAGCGTCCAGTAGGGATCTGACAGATGCGGACGGGCAAGGCAGACCAGATCGGCACGGCCTGCCATCAGGATCGAGTTCACCTGATCGGCCTCTGTGATGTTGCCCACCGCCATGGTCGCCAGACCCGCCTCGTTGCGGATGCGGTCGGAGAACGGGGTCTGGAACATGCGGCCATAGATGGGGCGCGCGTCCGTCGTCGTCTGACCGGCGGACACGTCGATGATGTCGGCACCCGCCTCAGAGAAGGCCCGGGCGATCTCCACAGCCTCGTCCGGCGTCACGCCAGCCTCACCCACCCAGTCATTGGCCGAGATGCGCACCGACATGGGCTTGTCCTGCGGCCAGACGGCACGCATGGCGCGGAAGACTTCCAGCGGGTAGCGCAGGCGGTTTTCAAGGCTGCCGCCATATTCATCGTCGCGCAAGTTGGACACCGGCGAGATAAAGGACGACAGGAGATAGCCGTGCGCGGCATGCAGCTCGATCATGTCGAACCCGGCGCGCTCCGCCATCTTCGCGGCCTCGACGAACTGGCCGAGCACCAGATCCATATCGGCCCGGTCCATCGCCTTCGGCACCGCATTGCCCTTGGACCAGGCAATGGCGGAAGCGGATAGCAGCGGCCAGTTGCCGTCCGGCAACGGCGCGTCCATGCCTTCCCAGCCCAGCTGCGTCGAGCCCTTCCGTCCCGAATGGCCGATCTGGCAGCAGATCTTGGCTGCCGTTTCCGCATGGACGAAATCCGTCAGCCGCTTCCAGCCAGCCTCATGCTCCGGCGCATAGAGACCGGGGCAGCCGGGGGTGATGCGCCCTTCCGCCGACACGCAGGTCATTTCGGTGAAGACAAGCCCTGCCCCGCCCTTTGCCCGCTCGGCATAATGGATCAGATGCCAGTCGCCCGGCACCCCATCCACCGCCTTGTACTGGGCCATGGGCGAGACGACGATGCGGTTTTCCAGCCGCATGCCGCGCAGCGTGAAGGGGCAAACATCGGCGTGCGCCCCGGCTGGCCGCCGGCCTGCTTCTGGAACCAGTCTTCCGCCGAGCGCAGCCACTCCGGGTCGCGCAGGCGCAGGTTCTCGTGGGAAATGCGCTGGGAACGGGTGAGCAGCGAATAGTTGAACTGCACCGGGTCGAGGTCCAGATAGCGCTCCACCTGCTCGAACCATTCCAGCGAGTTGCGGGCGGCAGATTGCAGGCGCAGCACCTCGATGCGGCGCTCTTCCTGATAGCGCTCGAAGGCCGCTTCCATGCTGGATTCGCTGTGGAGATAGGTGGCCAGCGCAATTGCACTGTCAAACGCAAGCCGCGTGCCGGATCCGATGGAGAAATGCCCCGTCGCCGCTGCATCGCCCATCAGCACCACATTGCCGTTGTACCACTTCTCGCAGATCACACGCGGGAAGTTCATCCAGACAGCAGAGCCGCGCAGATGTGCTGCGTTGGACATGAGCTTGTGGCCATCCAGATGCGCGGCAAACACCTTCTCGCAGGTCTCGATGGTCTCTTCCTTGGACATATGCTCGAAACCGAAGCGGTCCCAGGTCTCCTGCGTGCATTCCACGATCACCGTCGCCGTGTCGGCATCGAACTGATAGGCATGCACCCACATCCAGCCGTGCTCGGTCTTCTCGAAGATGAAGGTGAAGGCGTCATCGAACTTCTGGTGCGTGCCGAGCCAGATGAACTTGCACAGGCGCAGATCCACATCGGGCTTGAACACATCCGCATATTCACGCCGCACCAGCGAGTTGATGCCGTCGCTGGCGACCACGAGATCATAGTCCTTGCGGTAATCTTCAGCGGTCTTGAACTCCTGCTGGAATTCCAGATTGATGCCCAGCTCGCGCGCCCGCTCCTGCAGGATGATCAGCAGCTTCTTGCGGCCAATGCCGGCAAAGCCATGACCGCCGGAGACGGTGCGCACACCGTTGTGCACGACGGCAATGTCATCCCAGTAGGAGAAGTTGGCGCGGATCTCTTCCGTGCTCTTGGGGTCGTTGCGCGCCATGTTGCCAAGCGCGTCATCCGACAGCACGACGCCCCAGCCAAACGTATCGTTGGCCTTGTTGCGCTCCAGCACAGTGATGTCATGCGCTGGATTGCGCAGCTTCATCGAGATCGCAAAATAGAGCCCCGCGGGCCCGCCTCCCAGGCACAGGATCTTCATTGCCGCAGTCCCTTCCGTTTGTCTTGTTGAGCATGAGCCTGCCACCAGCCGGAAATTATTTCAAGCTTGAAATATCGACTTTCGGCAACTGTCGGAGATCCGTCTTACGGGAGAAGGTACGGACGAAGGGGCTAAGGCGACTCAGCCGCGCGCAACAACGGCCGACCACGGACGCCAGAAACCAAAAACTGCAAGTTTTTTTGTTGCAACCATGCAACATGTAACGAAAATCATAACCTGATAAATCTACCACTTCGCCATGATTTCTGCCCGCAAAAACAATTAATATTTTTTGCAATTCCAATCAAAGTACGGAAATCCCTAGGTCAGATTCCGATACCGCCTCCCGAACACAGGCCCCAGGAAAAATTCGCAACTCAGCAATTGGAGGATGTGTCGGAAACAGCCGCTTCACAATGCGTGCATCGCCATATTAGACGACGGCCAAAGCTTACCTTTTGTCTCGCAGGTCCCCTGATGTCACATCTCTCCGAAATTCAGCAGAGCATTCCCTCTCCCCGGAAGCCTCGCCATCGCACGCGCCAGTTGCTTCTGGCTTCCACCGGAGCCTTTTGCTGCATTCTGGCGGAAGCACAAGCACAGCAGATCATTGAAGGTGCTCTGGCGACTGTCATTACGACGCCAGTAAACTATAACACCAACGTTTCTGTAGGCCGGAACACCGACGGCACGCTAATCATTCGCGATGGCGGCACGATCAGCAATACAAGGGGCGATATCGGAGATGGCGATATCGGCAATCCATCCGGCATCACCGGTGCGGCCACCGTCACGGGGCCTGGTTCAACCTGGACGAATAGCCAGAGCCTCTTAATAGGCAGAATCAACAACGGCACACTGACGATCGAGAACGGCGGCGCTGTCAGCAGTATGCATGGCTTCATCGGCCACTTTGACGGCAGCACAGGCGCGGTCACAGTCACGGGAGCTAGCTCCAGCTGGACAATCGACGATGAGCTCTACGTAGGCGAAGACGGCACCGGCACGCTTACAATAACCGCTGGCGGATCTGTCAGCAATGTGTCCGGCTATATCGGGGATGGTGACGGCAGCGGTTTTGTCACCGTCACGGGAGCAGACTCCAACGGGAACGTCTCAAGCTGGACGAACAGCTCAACGCTTGATGTGGGCTATTATGGCACCGGAACGGTGACAATCGCGGATGGCGGTGAGGTTAGGGTTGGCGCGGCTGGATTGGATGGCAAATACAATGGCGCAGTCAATATTGCATCTTCCGATAGTGAATCGAATGGAACCTTAAATATCGGCGCAGAAACCGGCTCCAATGCCGCTGCCGCAGGAAAACTGAATGCTGCGTCGCTTGTCTTCGGCGATGGCAACGGCAAGCTCGTTTTCAACCACACCAGTACGGACTACGATTTCTCAACGTCGATTGCCCGTCCATCCAATGCTACCGGCCAAGGCACCATCGAGCATTTGGCGGGCAGCACCAAGCTATCCGGCGACAGCTCCGGTTTCAGCGGCAAAACGAATGTCTCCGGTGGCACGCTATACGTGACAGGATCGCTCGGTGGCACCATCAACGCCCTGGCGGGCGGCACGCTGGCCGGAACGGGAACCATCGGAACGGGCAGTTCCACGATTACCATCGGCAATGGCGGCAGGCTGTCGCCCGGGCTTGACGGCTCAGTGGGCACGCTGACCATGAACGGCAACCTGAATCTTGCAAGCGGCTCCACCTATGTGGTGCAGGTATCGGGCAACAGCAGTGATGCCATCAACCTCACCGGCACCGTGACGATCGCCAGCGGCGCAGCACTTCAGTTTTCCGGCACAGCCACCGCGCAGAGCTACACCATCCTAACGGCATCAACCCTCACCGGCACCTTCTCGACGGTCGAATGGGGTGACGTCAGCGGCTACGAGGTTGCCTATAACGAGACGAACGGCACCATACGCCTGGTGCGGGCCTCCGGTTCTCAGTCTGGATTCCTGACGCCGAACCAGTCGTCTGTTGCCTCTGCAATCCAAACCGGCACGGCACCTGCCGCTGTGACCTCTGCGGTTTCGAGACTGGCCTCCGGTCAGCGGGCCGGAGCACTGCAGCAGCTCTCCGGCCAGAGCCATGCCGACATGAACAGCGGCCTCGTGAAGATCAACACATCTGTCAATAACACGGTCAACGCCCGCGTCCGCACCGTTACCAGTGGCGTGGCAGCCCCCACCGTGCCGGTTCTGGGCTATGGCGAAGAAAAAGACCGTGACAGACGACCGCTTCGCCGCCTTTGAAAAGAAGGAAGTGCCCGCCGATCCGGACCGCTTTGCCGTGTGGGCAAACGGCTTTGGCTCCTGGGGCCAGGCTGGTGCCACCGATGGCGGCTCCTCAACCGGCATGACAAATGCCGGCATGCTGGCGGGCGGCGATGCGATCATCACCGGTAATCTGCGGGCCGGCGTGTTCGGCGGCTTCAGCCGCTCGTATTTCGATGACAGCAGCAGCAAGGGCAACAGCAGCAACTATCATGCTGGCGCCTATGCAGGCACCAGTTGGGACGCCCTCTCCATCCGCACCGGCCTCAGCTACACTTGGTATGAAGTCAACACGAAGCGCGCCATCAGTGTCCTCAAAGAAACCGTTGAAGGCAAGTATGACGCCTCCAGCTTGAACGCCTTTAGCGAGGTCAGCTACCGCATCGAGACGGCCTACGCCGCATTCGAGCCTTTCGCAGGCTTGGCCCATACCCACCTGAAGACGGGCGGCTTCACCGAAACGGGCGGCATCTCCGCACTCACCATCGGAAGCAGCACGAGCGATACGACCTATACCACTCTTGGAATGCGCGCCTCGACGGATGTGAACCTCGGGCCGGTGACTGCAAGCCTGCGCGGCTCCCTCGGCTGGCTCTATGCTTTCGGCGATCTCGATGCCACCAGAACGGCACGGTTTGCCACCGGCAGCAGCTTCAGCGTGACCGGCACGCCGCTCGACCGCAACGCTGCTCTCGTGGAAACCGGCGCGGACTTCAGCCTCTCACCTTCCGCGACGCTGGGCGTCACCTACAGCGGCCAGTTCGGCAAGATTGCACAGGAGCACGGCGCCAATGCGAGATTGCGCGTCCAGTTCTGAGACGATGGAGCGGCCGGTCGCGCAGCATCAGATTGCGCCGCCGGCAAGCATCGCAAACACGATCCAACACTTCCTCACAAAGAGCTGCCGCGTCCTCATCGTGTGATGCGGCAGCTCATGCACACTCTCCTGATGCATGATGCCGTGAGACCACCGTTGCTCCGGACTGGCCACCCACTCTCGATAAGACAAGCGCTTCGGGAGCTGGTATCAGAGCAGCTCAACCAAAACACATTGCCTCACGACCAAACCTCCGGAGATATGCATGGCTTCCGTACAGACCTCATCCACACAGCCCGCCGGAGGAAATTCGGTAAACGAGACATACGATGACTGGGCCGTGCTGTGCTCTGAAACCGAAAAAGGCCGGGCCTGCCTGATGACCCAGCAGCAGCGTACGAAGGACACCAATCAGCTCGTGCTGGCGATGGAACTGGCCTGCGTTTCGGCGGAGCAGTTCCAGTGCAATCTGGTGCTCCCCTTGGCCTGCGGCTCACCGATGGCGTTACGCTGCAGATCGACGATGGTCCCGTCACCAAGCCAGTGCCTTTTGCAACATGCCTGTCCGCAGGCAGCATCGTGCAATTGACCTTCGATGCTGGAGCCCTCAATGCCCTCAGGACAGGCAACACGCTGAAGCTGACTGCAAGGGTCCATGACAGCGGCCAGAATATTGTCTTCGGTGTCTCCCTGAAAGGCTTCGCCGCAGCACATGACCGGATGCTGGCGCTCTGCGTGCCTGTAAAATAATTCAAGCTTGAAGCGACTGGTCTATTTTGCAACAGGGGCGCGGGAAGTGGTGCGAGGGTGATTTTTAGGTCCTCTCCCCGGTTGCCTGCCGCCTGTAGCCGCGCTACGCAAACGGCATGAACACGCAGATGATCCGCATGGGCTGGTGGTGGCAGGACGCTTGATTGGCGGCCTTGCGATTTCTCATGTTCTGACGTGATCGAAGTTGACCCAAAGGCCGCCGCGGCAAGACCCGCAGGCGGCCTTTGGTCTGTCTGGGGCCTGGCTGGGGAAGGCCTGGACCTGAACTGGAGGATGGACGAATGCCGGTACCGGCTGAGCAGACTTTCAAGACCAAGGGCGGCATTGCCGTCACACGCGGCGCACGTCCGGCAGACTATGCGGAAGGAACCTCCCGCTGGATCGACCGGCTGGATGCAGAGCGCGGCGCGGTCCTCTCCTCCTCCTATGAATATCCGGGCCGTTACACCCGCTGGGACATGGCGCTGGTCAATCCGCCGCTGGTGCTGGAATCGGCAGGGCGAAACGTCGAAATCCGCGCCCTCAACGCCCGCGGCCTTGTCCTGCTGCCCGCCGTTGCCCGCGTTCTGGCCGCCCATCCGGACGTTGAGGACTTCACCTCCACCGAAGGCCGCATGACGCTGACGGTGCGCAAGCCCGCTGCCCCCTTCCGCGAGGAAGACCGCTCGCGTCAGGCTTCCACCTTCTCCGTGGTGCGTGCCATCAAGGAGCTGTTCGCCTGCGATGATGATCAGCTCGGCCTTTACGGGGCCTTTGGCTATGACCTTGCCTTCCAGTTCGAGCCGATCGAACTGAAGCTGAAGCGCCCGGCAGACCAGCGCGATCTGGTGCTTTTCCTGCCCGATGAGATCCTCATCGTCGACCACCATGGCCGCCGCGCCTATGTGCTGGAATATGACTTCGAGGTGGATGGCAAGCGCACCCATGGCCTGCCACGCGACGGGGAGAAGCAACACTATCAACCGGCCAATGAAGATCCGGGCCGGGGTGACCATGAGCCGGGCGAATATGCAAAGATCGTGGACCGGGCCAAGGAGTATTTCCGCCGGGGCGACCTGTTCGAGACCGTACCGGGCCAGACATTCTACGAGCCTTGCGCCAATCCGCCTTCGGCTGTTTCCCGCCGCCTGCAGCAGATCAACCCCTCACCCTATTCCTTCTTCATCAACCTCGGAAATGCGGAATATCTCGTCGGCGCCTCGCCGGAGATGTATGTGCGCGTCACCGGTGGGCGGCGGGTGGAAACCTGCCCCATCTCCGGCACCATCCGCCGCGGCAAGAATGCCATCGAGGATGAGGCGCAGATCCGCAAGCTGCTGAACTCCGCCAAGGACGAGGCAGAACTGACCATGTGCTCGGACGTGGACCGCAACGACAAGAGCCGCGTCTGCGTGCCCGGTTCAGTCAAGGTCATCGGCCGCCGTCAGATCGAGATGTACTCCCGCCTGATCCACACAGTGGATCATATCGAGGGCAGCCTGCGCGAGGACATGGACGCGCTCGACGCCTTCCTTTCCCACGCCTGGGCTGTCACCGTGACCGGCGCGCCGAAGCGCTGGGCGATGGAGTTCATCGAGAACAACGAAAAGAGCTCCCGCGCCTGGTATGGCGGTGCCATCGGCGCCGTGCTGTTCAACGGTGACATGAACACCGGCCTCACTCTGCGCACCGTGCGCATCAAGGATGGCGTTGCCCAGATCCGCGCTGGCGCCACGCTGCTCTATGACAGCATCCCGGAAGACGAAGAGGCCGAGACCGAGCTGAAGGCCGAAGCCATGCGTGCTGCTGTGCGCGAGGCGGGGCTGGCCGTGAAGGCAACGGAAACCGTGCGCGAGAAGAAGCCAGGTGCGGGCCTCAAGATCCTGCTGGTGGACCACGAGGACAGTTTCGTCCACACGCTGGCCAACTACTTCCGCCAGACCGGCGCCGATGTGGTCACCTACCGCACGCCCGTTGCCGACCATGTGTTCCATGACGTGAACCCGGATCTGGTGGTCCTCTCCCCAGGCCCCGGCAGCCCGAAGGACTTCGACTGCGCCGCCACCATCGGCCGTGCCCGCGCCCGCGCCCTGCCGCTGTTCGGCGTCTGCCTTGGCCTGCAGGCTCTCGCCGAAGGGCTTGGCGGGGAACTCGGCCAGCTCGACGTGCCAATGCACGGCAAGCCCTCCCCCATAACCCTCACCGGCAATTCGGTGCTGTTCGAAGGCTTGAGCTCGCCGGTCACGGTCGGCCGCTACCACTCGCTCTTTGCGAAGAAGGACAAGCTGCCCGCAGACTTCCGCGTCACGGCAGAAACGGAAGACGGCGTGATCATGGCCATCGAGCACACCAGCGAGCCGATTGCCGCCGTCCAGTTCCACCCGGAAAGCATCATGTCTCTCGACCAGGAAGCCGGCCACCGCATCATCGAAAACGTGGTGACCCGTCTGGTGAAGAGGCGGCGGGCGTAAGCTCAAGCCCCCCGGCGCAGAACTTGCGCCGGGAAATTCTATCAATGTCCTCAGACGCCAGCCTTCTTCAGCGTCTTGCGGAACCTTGCCGCCACCTTGCCAAAACCTTCGTCCGTGCCGTGGATCTCGTCGATCCAATCTGTCACATCCGGCATAGCGCCCCGGCAATCGACAAGCCAGATATCTGTCTGCTTGGGATCGCCCGCCACACGCTCCAGCATGTCATAGAGCGCATCCACCAGAAACTTGATGATGTTGCGCCTCAGGGCATCATCCACGATGCCCCGCGCATCCAGCGGTTCGCCGAGCCATTCGTCCCGCTTCGCATGCTTTGGCTTTCTCGGATCCTTTGCCTGCTTCAATTCAGGATAGGCGTGGTCATAGCCATGAATGAAGACCGGCAATTTCTTGAATTCCTTGTACTGGCGAATATTGGCAATCACATTCCGGTAAGCCTTTTCCAGAAAAGCCAGCTTTTCACCAAGAACAGCCATATTGATATGTCCTGACACATCTTTTTCGTTGCTGTTGAACGGCTTCAGAATGTCGTGCAGCGCCGCCTTCCCGGTGACCGGATCTTCGCCAATGATGTCGTTTCCAGCGGCAGAAAACAGGAAGCCCTTCACGTTGTCCCGGTATTGCCAAAGGGAGGCCAGATACTCGTTCCCCCTTACCCAAAGGACCGTAGACCATGTTTTCTGCAGTATCTCCGGCCGCAGAAACGGAATAGATGAGGTAGTCCTTACCTAGGTGGTCGACAACATCCTTCACAAGCAAGGGAAACTGATGCCAGCTGTCGCCCTCTTCAACGATAACGGGAAGATTTTCACCTGAGTTGAAACGGTTGCGGAACCGAACCCAGCGCCGCCAGCGTTCTAGGTTATTGCCGATACCAAGGGCGCTTTCCAGCTCTGCCTGTTCAGGTGGGATCTCCACCTTTTTCGGGTCTGGAACAATAGCAAAGTCAAGACCATGACGGCGCGCCTGAACTTTGGCAACGGCAAGAATCTGTTCGTCCGTTGACGCGGGATCCAGTAGAATTGCCAGATACTGAGCATAGGTGATTTTCTCTGCCATGACTTACCCCTTCCCCACTTCCCTTTCGTTAACTATACTTAAAATTGCATAACATTCAATACACCAGCTCTCGAGGAGGGCGTCATGCGGGAAGAGGGCACAGTCACAATTTCTGAACTGGGAGATGAGCTCGCAGAAGCGGCTGCGGGGCGCGTCCAGAAAAATCTGCGCAATCTGAAGAAGGCACTCAAGTATGCCAGCCAAGGCCTCGTCTCACCGACAGAAACAAAGGCCCGTATTGACCGTTATCTGCAAGGGCAAAGCCGCCCGCCAGAGCGCCAGCGTGCACTGATCTCAGGCCATGACGATCTGGGCCAGGAAGCGCTGATCGGCACCAGCGACCTGCTATCGGTCGAGTTTCTGGAGGCCGGGCAACTTGCTGCAAGGGCCATTGCCTGCGTACAGATCGCAGGTGGCACAATCAGCGGGACAGGCTTCCTGGTTGGATCTGGCCTGCTGCTTACCAATCAGCATGTTCTTGAAACGCCCACTATGGCCGCTGCAGCAACCGCAGTATTTGGTCATGAGGAGCAGAAGTTTGGAATTCCCTCAGCGACCAGCGAATATGCGCTCGATCCAGGCACGTTCTGGCTTGCCGACAGGGCGCATGACTTCGCGCTCGTGGCTGTTTCTCCGGTCGGGGATACCGGCGTTCCGTTGACGAACTTTGGCTGGCATCCGCTGCTGGACGAGGGCAAGATCCTTGAGGGCCATCCGGTCAGCGTGATTCAGCATCCTCATGGTCGGCCGAAGTGCATCGCCCTGCACAACAGTTATTTTCTGTTGCTGGGAAAGTCAGCCGATGAGGAGCAGTTCTGCTGGTATACGGCCGACACGGAAAGAGGCAGTTCCGGCGCACCGGTCTTCAGCCGGGACTGGCAAGTCGTCGCGCTGCATCACAAGGCCGTACCGAAGACCAATGAGGAAGGAGAGATCCTCGACCGCCTTGGCAAGACCATGCCACGTGCTGAATATGAGCGCTATCCTGGCCGGGCAGGCCATGTTGCCAACGAAGGCATCCGAGCATCCCGCCTCCGGCGGTTCATCGCCAATGCCTCGATGGAGGTTTCCACACACGCGGCCCTCCGGGATCAGCTCATCGCCCATTGGGACAGTCCGCAAGCCCGCTCCTTACGCGCACGTTTTCCAGCGCTCTGAAGCGCTCCGGACGCCCCTCAGCGCTGGATCAGGGGCCGTCAGGTCTCACCGCCGCCAGGTTTTCACCGCTGACAGCAGCAGGCTGGTTTCGGTGGCGGAGACGCCTTCGATGAGGCGGATGCGGTGGAGGGCGGCATCGAAGGAGGCGAGGTCGGGGGTGGCAAGTTCAATCACCAGATCCCAGCGGCCGTTGGTGGTGTGGATCGAGCGGGCTTCCGGCATGCCGCTCAGGCGGCGGATCACCGCATCGGCTCGCTTGCCCTCGATGGCCAGCATCATCATGGCGCGGATCGGCAGGTCCTGCCCTTCGTTGCGCAGCACGGCGGTGAAGCCCTGAATCTCACCACTTTCCACCAGCCGCGACAGACGCGCCCGCACGGTGGCCCGCGAAAGCTTCAGATCAACCGCCAGATCCGAGATAGAGCGGCGGCCATCTGCCCTGAGCGCGGCAATCAACGCAAGATCCGTATCGTCCAGCATGCGCCATTCTTCCAGTTTGGAAAGTCCAGCTTATCACTCTGCATGGCCTGCTGCCCAGAGTGATCAATTTTCCGTCTTCAGACTGCCATCTGATGCCTGCACTCTAAAGGAGATGCAGATACGCAGCGAAGGAGGCCGAAGGATGACGCAGATTGCGCTTGTTGGAGCACCGGTGGAGGCAGGCGCAGGCCGCAGGGGCTGCCTGATGGGACCGGCGGCCTACCGGACTGCGGGCCTTCAGGAAGAGCTGGTGGCACTCGGCCTTGCCGTCGAAGACCACGGCGACGTTGTGCCGGATGGAGCACTTGATGTGCCGGACACGGACCCGAAGCTGAAGAACCTGCGCGCCGTTGCCGGCTGGACGCGGGCACTTTACCGCAAGGCCCGGGCGCTGGCTGCAGGGCCGCAGATGCCCATCTACATGGGCGGCGACCATGCGCTTGCCCTTGGCACACTGGCCGGGCACGCAGCCCACGCGGCGGGCGCGGGGCGGCCGCAATTCGTGCTGTGGCTCGATGCCCATTCCGACATCAACACCTTCGAGAGCACGGTCAGTGGCAATCTGCACGGCACGCCGGTTGCCTTTGCCTGCGGCCTGCCGGGCTTTGACGTGCTTCTGGACGAAAAGCTGGACACACCCGTATCACCGGGCAACCTCTGCCTGCTGGGCCTGCGCTCGGTCGATCCGCCGGAGCGGGCACTGATCCGGGAGCTTGGCATCACCGCCCATGACATGCGGGCCATTGACGAGAGCGGCATCGCACGCCTGCTGGAGCCATTTCTGGAGCGCTGCGCCCGCGCCAACGGCTTCCTGCATGTGAGCCTTGATGTGGATTTCATTGATCCGGACATCGCCCCGGCGGTGGGCACCACCGTGCCGGGCGGCGTCACCTTCCGCGAGGCACATCTGGTGATGGAGATGCTGCATGACAGCGGCCTCGTGACCTCGCTGGATCTGGTGGAACTGAACCCCTTCCTCGATGACCGGGGCCGCACCGCCCGCCTGATGGTGGACCTGACCGCGAGCCTCTTCGGACGGCGCGTCATGGACCGCCCCACCCGCAGCTACTGAACCGGAGCCAGAAGATGACCGCACCTGCAAGCCATCCGGCACAGCCGGCCCCTCGCCTCTCGCGCTGGTGCCCTTCGTCAGCGTTGGCAACATGATGCGCATTCTCAATGCGGTGGGCGTCGAAGCCTTCATCGAAGGGCTTGCACGCGTGATCGAGGAAGATTTCCGGCGCTGGCCGCTGTTCGACAAGACGCCGCGTGTCGCCTCCCATTCCCGCGAAGGCGTCATCGAGCTGATGCCCGCATCAGACGGCGTTGCCTATGGCTTCAAGTATGTGAACGGCCACCCGAAGAACACCCGCACCGGCCGCCAGACCGTGACGGCCTTTGGCGTGCTGGCAGAGGTGGAGACGGGTTATCCCGTGCTCCTTTCGGAGATGACGATCCTCACCGCCCTGCGCACTGCCGCCATGTCGGCACTGGCGGCAAAATACCTTGCTCCGGCTGACGCCCGGTCCATGGCGATCATCGGCAATGGTGCGCAATCGGAGTTTCAGGCCCTCGCCTTCCGCAAAATCCTCGGCGTGGACCGCTTGCGGCTCTACGATATCGACACGGCGGCCAGCAACCGCTGCGCCCGCAATCTTGAAGGCTTCGGCTTCGACATCACCCTTTGCGGCACGGCGGAAGAGGCAGTCGAAGGCGTTTCCATCATCACCACGGTGACGGCGGACAAGCAGCGTGCCACCATCCTGACGGACAACATGGTGGCCAGCGGCCAGCACATCAACGCGGTGGGCGGCGACTGCCCCGGCAAGACGGAGTTGCACCGGGACATACTGCTGCGCTCGTCCATCTTTGTCGAATACACGCCCCAAACGCGCATCGAGGGCGAAATTCAGCAGCTTGAGGCTGATCATCCTGTCACAGAGCTCTGGCAGGTGATCGCCGGAGAAGCGCCTGGCCGCCGGTCCGCACTGGAAACAACGCTCTTCGATTCAGTCGGCTTCGCGGTGGAGGACTTCTCTGCCCTGCGTTATCTGCGTGGGCTCTTAAAGGATTTGCCCTATTGCGAGATGCTGGATCTTCTGGCCGACCCGGATGATCCGCGCGACCTGTTTGGCATGGTGATGCGGGCCGGGACTGAAGGCTGAGAGGCGCAAAGCAGGAAACGTCACATAGCGGAACAAGATGTATCAGATCCGGTCAAAATTGATTCGGATCAGCATCCGCATCTGCCGCGTCTTCACACCGCAAGTTCAACCATGGCGCGCTATTTTCCGTACAAAGTTTCAAATTGAAGAAACAAACTTCTCATGAGACGAAGCTCACTTCTCAAGACGCGCTTCGAATTTCCATCAGATCTGGCGGCTCATTTCAAAACAACTGCAACCATCTGCTTTTCTGAGGTTTTTACGTGACAAGATAGCCCCCTCTGACATACCAAAGTTGCGGATCAGAGACATTGCTGCTTATCAGCCCTGCAGGAACCGGCGGAAGCCCACCATGCAACGCAACTCGTTTATTGAACTGATGAGCATGATCGCCGGCTTCTTCGGCGGCATCGTCATTTCTTACATTTTCGGCTGGGGTCTGCTTTTCGGCATGCTTGTGACGGTGAGCCTTGCCGTTCTTGGCGATTGGATTTACGGCCGCAAGATACGGGAGCGCGAGGCGCGCAGCCGCAGGAACTGAAGGCAGTTGCCTTGAGCCGTCAAAGCAAAAAGGCCGCCGGAATGACCGGCGGCCTTTTTACTTTAGGCCTTTGACGGCCTCACTTGCGGGTCAGCTGCTCCACATCACGCACGGCGCCGCGGGCGGCCGAAGTGGTGAGGGCGGCATAGGCCTTGAGAGCTGCCGAGACCTTGCGGGTGCGCGGCTTTTCCGGCTTCCAGGCATCAGCGCCCTTGGCTTCCATCTTCGCGCGGCGCTCAGCCAGCACTTCGTCGCTCACATCCACGCGGATGATGCGGTTCGGGATGTCGATGACGATCGGATCACCATGCTCCACCAGACCGATGGCACCGCCTTCCGCCGCTTCCGGAGATGCGTGGCCGATGGACAGGCCCGAGGTGCCGCCGGAGAAGCGGCCATCGGTGATAAGAGCGCAGGCCTTGCCCAGCCCCTTGGACTTCAGGTAGCTCGTCGGATAGAGCATTTCCTGCATGCCGGGGCCGCCCTTCGGGCCTTCATAGCGGATGACCACCACGTCGCCTGCCTTGACCTTGCCGGTGAGAATGTCGCTCACCGCCTGATCCTGGCTTTCGCAGATATAGGCCGGGCCGGAGAACTTGAGGATGCTCTCGTCCACGCCTGCCGTCTTCACGATGCAGCCATCCAGCGCGATGTTGCCGAAGAGCACCGCAAGGCCGCCGTCCTTGGAGAAGGCATGCTCAGCGGAGCGGATGACGCCGTTCTTGCGGTCGGTATCGACACCTTCGGTGTAGCGGCGCGACTGGGAAAAGGCTTCCTGTGTCGGCACGCCGCCGGGCGCTGCCGAATAGAAGGTGTGCACGGCTTCGCTCGTGGTGCGTACAACGTCCCAGCGGTCCAGCGCATCCTTCATGCTGGCGGCATGAACCACCGGCAGCGAAGTGTCGATGAGGCCGGCGCGGTCCAGCTCGCCCAGAATGCCCATGATGCCACCGGCACGGTGCACATCTTCCATATGCACATCCGGCACGGAGGGCGCGACCTTGCAGAGCACCGGAACGCGGCGCGACAGGCGGTCGATGTCCGCCATGGTGAAGTTCACTTCGCCCTCATAGGCGGCAGCGAGAAGGTGCAGCACCGTGTTGGTGGAACCGCCCATCGCGATGTCCAGCGTCATGGCGTTTTCGAAAGCCTTGAACGAGGCGATGCTGCGCGGCAGGACGCTCTCATCGTCCTGCTCGTAATAGCGGCGGGCCAGATCGACGATCAGGTGACCGGCTTCCACGAACAGGCGCTTGCGGTCGGCGTGGGTAGCCAGCGTCGAGCCATTGCCCGGCAGGGCAAGGCCCAGCGCTTCGGTGAGGCAGTTCATCGAATTGGCGGTGAACATGCCCGAGCAGGAGCCGCAAGTCGGGCATGCGGAGCGCTCGATGACCTTCACATCCTCTTCGGACACGCGGTCATCGGCAGCTGCCACCATGGCATCCACCAGATCCAGAGCCTTGGTGGTGCCGTCAGCCAGCACCGCCTTGCCCGCTTCCATCGGGCCGCCGGAGACGAAGATCACCGGAATGTTGAGGCGCATTGCAGCCATCAGCATGCCCGGCGTGATCTTGTCGCAGTTGGAAATGCAAACCAGCGCATCGGCGCAATGGGCATTGACCATGTACTCGACCGCATCGGCGATGATCTCGCGCGAGGGCAGCGAATAGAGCATGCCGTCATGCCCCATGGCGATGCCGTCATCCACCGCGATGGTGTTGAATTCCTTGGCTACACCGCCAGCCTTCTCGACTTCGCGGGCGACAAGCTGGCCAAGGTCCTTAAGGTGCACATGACCCGGAACGAACTGGGTGAAGGAGTTGGCAATGGCGATGATCGGCTTGCCGAAATCGCCGTCCTTCATTCCCGTGGCGCGCCACAGGCCGCGTGCGCCGGCCATGTTGCGGCCGTGGGTTGAGGTTCTGGAACGATAGGCGGGCATCTGGAAACTCCCTGGGGTTATCCTGCTGGCGGCCTTTTTGTCCGCCTCACGCTTGCTGCGTGCTTCAGATCTAGGGTTTGGCAGGTTTTTCGGGAGAGCGAAAGGGCGGAAAACCCAAAAGAGTACGCTCCGGTACGGTTCCGGTAAAAGTTCTGCTATAGTTAGCCATTTACCTCACAATCGGATCACAATAGTTATCCATATGGCTAACCAACAGCAGCCACTTGACGCCCTGTTTCATGCCCTGTCGGATCCCACCCGGCGGGCAGTGCTTCAGCGTCTGGGCGCGGGAAGTGCCAGCGTAAAGGATCTTTCCGGACCCTTCTCGATGGCCCTTCCCTCGTTTCTCAAACACCTCGCAGTCCTGGAGGACAGCGGGCTGATTACAACGCATAAGTCGGGCAGGACCCGAACCTGTAACCTCAACAAGGCGGCTTTCGCACCGGTGGACGACTGGCTTTCAAGCCAGAAGGCGATGTGGACGGCACGTACGGACCGCCTAGCGGCCTTTGTCGAGACGGAAACCGCATCTGAGGAGGAGTGACATGTTTGATCCCGAGCTTGACCTCGAAATTTCCCGCATCATCAAGGCGCCACCGGCCGCGATCTGGAAAGCCTGGAAGGATCCGGCCGCGCTCGCCAAGTGGTGGGCACCGGAACCGGTCGTGACCGAGGTGCACCAGCTCGACCTGCGGCCGGGCGGTGCCTTCGAGACAACAATGACCCTGCCGGACGGCACGAAGATGAACAATATCGGCTGCTTTCTCGATGTGATCGAGAACCGCCGGATTGTTTCCACCGACGCTCTTCTGCCGGGCTACCGGCCGCGCAAGGAGGGTTTCATGACCGCGATCATCACTCTTCAGGAGGTCGATGGCGGCACGAACTATGCCGCGCGCGTCCTGCATGGGTCTCGCGAGGACAAGGATACCCACGAAAAAATGGGCTTTCACGATGGCTGGGGCACCGTTCTCATGCAGCTGGCAAGTTTCGTCGAAGGCCACTGACGAAAAACGGCCTCGCGGTTAGATGTGGCCGCGAGGCCGTCCCGGCTAGCACACAGAGAGGACTGCACCAGCCGGAAAGCATGTTCAGGCGCAGGCTGAGCCTCAGGCGGCCGCGCTGCCCTCAAGGGCCGGATAGTCCGTGTAGCCCTTGGTGCCGCCGCCATAGAGCGTGTCGCGGTCCAGTTCATTGAGCGGGGCGTCACGGCGCAGGCGCTCCACCAGATCCGGGTTGGCGATGAAGGGACGGCCAAAGGCGACCATGTCCGCACGGCCGCTTTCCACCGCCTCGATGGCGCTCGCCCGGTCATAGCCGTTGTTGGCGATGTAGATGCCATTGAACCGGGCGCGCAGGGCGCCGATATCCTCGCCTGGCTTCAGCTCGCGCGTGCCGCCGGTCTGGCCTTCCACCATGTGCAGATAGGCAAGGCCGTAGCCGTTGAGAATGTCCACGGCGCGGGAGAAGGTCTCGACCGGGTTGTCGTCATGAATGCCGTTGGCATTTGAGAAGGGGCTGAGGCGTACGCCCACCCTGTCCGCGCCGATGGCATCCACCACCGCGTCCATCACTTCCTTGAGGAAACGGGTGCGGTTCTCCAGGCTGCCGCCATAGGCATCCGTGCGGGTGTTGGAGCCGGTGCGCAGGAACTGGTCGATGAGATAGCCGTTGGCTGCGTGGATCTCGACGCCATCAAACCCGGCAGCAATCGCGTTGCGGGAGGCCTTCACGTAGTCAGCGACGATACCTGCGATCTCGGACGCCTCCAGCGCACGCGGCTGCGGCGTGTCGACAAAGCCGTTGCCGTCATAGACCTTGGACTGAGCAGCGATAGCAGACGGGGCAACCGGCGCGGCCCCACCCGGCTGCAGAACGTTGTGCGAAATGCGGCCCACATGCCAGAGCTGGATCACGATCTTGCCGCCCTTGGCATGCACGGCATCCGTCACCTTCTTCCAGCCTTCCACCTGAGCATCGGAATAGATGCCCGGCGTCCAGGCGTAGCCCTTGCCCTGCGGGCTGATCTGCGAGGCTTCGGTGATGATCAGGCCGGCGCTGGCGCGCTGGGCGTAGTATTCCACGTGAATGTCATAGGGCGCATCATCTTCCGCGCGGGCGCGGTTGCGGGTCAGCGGCGCCATGGCAATGCGGTTCGCCAGCTTCATGCTGCCAGCCTGAACGGGTGAGAAAAGCTTTGCTTCAGTCATGGATCATTCCTTCTTCCGGGTTGTCTTCATCCCTTTTTGGATCAATCAGTCCATAATTGGGCATTACTGGGGATTGAGTTGAGTGTGCGGGTTTCTAGGCGGGAACGGCCTGGGGCGGCGCGAGAAGCCGGGCAAGCCCCTCGTCCAGCGCCGACGTGATGTAGGCCTCATCGAGACCGGACTTGCGCAAGGTGAGCGTACCAATGGCGAGCGCAGCCAGCGCCCTTGCCCGGCCCCGCAGGGCGTCCGGCCCGTTTTCATCCAGCGCTTCGGCAATAATCGCCTCGATCCGCTCCAGATGATGGCGGCCAAGTGCGGCCACCTCCTCGTTCTGGGGCGCAAGCTCGGTGATGCAGTTGACAAGCAGGCAGCCATGCTTGCCGCCCGACGGGTCCGCCAGCGCCCGCAGCATGGCGGCCACCGCCTCTGCCCGGTGCGCATGCGGCGCATCGCCGATGGATTTCAGCGCCTCAAGCGCCGTTGCCGAGTAGCGCCGCAGAGCAGCCAGCAGCACATCCTGCTTGGAGCCAAAGGCCGCATAAAGTGATGAACGGCTGATGCCCATCGCCTGTGTCAGGTCATCCAGCGAAGTCGCCTCGAAGCCCTGACGGCGGAAAAGCTCAAGCGCCGCACGCAGAACCTCACCCTCGTCATATGAACGCGGGCGACCCGGACCGGCATTGGCACCGGCAGCAGAAAGGCGTGGTTCGGCGGTCTTTTTCATCATGGCCTTGAATATGGACTGTCCAGTCCGTAATTCAAGGGGAGCAGAACAGGCCATCCCGCCTGTCCACCCTTTGCACTGCAAACAGCACGGAGGCGCATATGCTGCCCTACAGCATGCTGGATCTTTCTCCCATCCCGGAAGGCTCGTCGGCGCGTGACGCACTGGCCAGCACCCTCGATCTTGCCCGTCACGCGGAAGACCTCGGCTTCACCCGCTACTGGCTGGCCGAGCACCACAACATGCCGGGCATCGCCAGCGCAGCGACAGCCATCGTCATTGGTCAGGTGGCCAATGCGACGAAGCGCATCCGTGTCGGGTCAGGCGGCATCATGCTGCCGAACCATGCCCCGCTGGTGGTGGCCGAACAGTTCGGCACGCTGGCAACCTTCTTCCCCAGCCGCATCGACCTTGGCCTGGGCCGGGCGCCCGGCACTGACATGGGCACCGCCCGCGCCCTGCGCCGCACCTTACAGGCCTCCGATGACTTTCCGGCGGATGTGGAGGAGCTGATCGGCTATCTCTCTCCCGCCCAGCCTGGCGCGCAGGTGCGGGCCATCCCCGGCGAAGGCACGGAAGTTCCGGTCTGGATCCTTGGTTCCAGCCTTTATGGCGCGCAGCTGGCCGCCCATTTCGGCCTGCCCTATGCCTTTGCGTCCCATTTCGCCCCGCAGGCGCTGGATCAGGCAGTCACCATCTACCGCAGCCGCTTCCAGCCGTCGCGCCATCTTGAGCGCCCGCATTTCATGCTGGCGGTGAATGCCTTTGCCGGGGAGGATGACGCGGAGGGCGCCTATCTGCGCACGTCCATGCAGCAGGCCTTTGCCAACCTGCGCAGCGGACGGCCAGGCCCCTGCCCCGCCCCGTTGAGGACATCCACGCCGTGCTCGACCCGCAGATGCTGGCCATGGTGGAGATGGCTCTTTCATGCAGCGTCACCGGCGGGCCACAAGCCATCCGCAGCCAGCTTGCCAGCCTGATCGAGCGCTACCAGCCAGACGAAATCATGTTCAACGGCAACATCCACGATCCCGCTGCCCGCAAGGCGTCCTTCACACGCACGGTGGAGGCCCTGAAGGATGTGATGGCGGCAATGGCCCCTCAGGCGGCCGGGTGATTTTCAGGCCCCTGTGGGCGCTGAAGGCAGGACTGTGCTAGGCTTGAAGCCAAGGAGTTCATCGATGCCCACTGCCCGCGCCATGTTTTCTGTCCTCGGCCTCGCCGCCGCTCTTGCGGCGGCGGGAACCGTGCTGCCTGCGGGCGCTCAGGGCCAGGATATGGCATGTGACGCCTCGGCCCGGGAGTTTGCCAACGCCCATGGCGGCGGCAGGCGCGACATGATGAGCAACATACTGGAAGGCGCCATGAATGGCACGGTAGCGGGCGGCGCATGGGCTGGCCCCTCCGGTGCAGAGCGTGGTGCCCATGCTGGCGCAGCCCTTGGTGTGCTCGGCACCATGGCGCAGGACCCGCGCGTCTGGCAGGCGCTTTACGACAGCGCCTACCGCACCTGCGTGAGCCAAAGATACAGCACACCGGCTTACGGCACGCCCACCTATGGCTTGCCCTCTTACGGCGTTCCGGCACAAGCGGTACAGGTGCCTTCGCTACCGCAGGCTCTCCCTCAACAGCAGCCTGCCCCGTCCGTGCCACTGGAAGAGTTTCAGTCTTCGGGCGGCCCCTGCGGCTCCAGCGCCAGCTACCGCAAATTTGCGCCCGGCACCCAGCCATCCACATTTACCGCAAGGTCCGGTGGCAATTGCCAATAAAGCCCGCGCTCAGGCCGTGAGGCTTGCCGTGGCCTTTTCAAGTGCCTGCTGAAGCGCGCCAAGCCTGCGCTTCAAGTCCCGGATCTCTGCAAGATCAAAACCGGCGGCTCCGCCAAGGCATCTCGGGATGGCCTGACCGGCCTTGCGCATCTCCGCGCCCTTGTCCGTCAGTTTCACCCGCACCTGCCGCTCGTCCGCTGCATCGCGGCGGCGGGCAACGAGCTCCATGGCTTCCAGCCGTTTCACCAGCGGTGTCAGCGTGTTGGATTCCAACCCCAGCCGCTGGCCAAGCCCGCCAACCGTCTGATCATCTTCCTCCCACAACACCATCATCACCAGAAACTGCGGATAGGTGAGACCCAGCCCCTCAAGCAGCGGCTTGTAGGCCCGGTTGAAGGCGTGACTGGCCGAATAGATGGAGAAGCACAGGAGGTCCCCAAGCGTCAACGAGCCAGATGCTTCACTTTCGGGGGAACAGGTGGATGGGGTCATGGGTTACTCCTTCAGAAGAGGAATTTAGTTCGCACACGATCAAATCGCAACGCTTGACAAGCGGACGTAAACTACATATCTATCTCTTGCGATTAAATCGCACACGATAGAAATACAGGAGACCGAAATGCCCGTGAACGTTCTGTACACCACCGCAGCCCGCGCAACCGGTGGCCGTGACGGCTCCGCCGAGACTCTCGACGGTACCTTCAAGGTCAACCTGTCCACGCCGAAGGAACTGGGCGGCGCAGGCGGTGATGCTGCCAACCCGGAAAAGCTGTTTGCCGCCGGTTACTCGGCCTGCTTCCTTGGTGCGATGAAGGCGGTTGCCCGTCAGAGCGACGTGAAGGTTCCGGCTGACGCTTCGGTCACCGCAACTGTGGGCATCGGCCCGCGCTCGGAAGGCGGATTCGGCCTTGAGGTTGCCCTCGCCGTCTCGCTGCCGGGCCTGCCGCAGGAACAGGCTCAGAAGCTGATCGAGGACGCCCATCAGGTCTGCCCCTACTCCAACGCCACCCGCAACAACATCGACGTCAAGCTCTCGCTCGCCTGAGCGCAGGCCTTCTCTGACGGAGCGGCGGCAGGAACAATCCTGCCGCCTCCCTTTTGCGGGCGGTTGACGGTTCCCGCCTGACGGGCCACCCTCTCGCAACCATGGAGAGACGGAGTCGCCTGATGAAAGCCCTTCCCCGCAGCGTCCGCACCGCTGCGATCGCCCTTCTCACCGGCATTGCCACTCTGCCTGCCCTTGCCGCCCAACCGCAATGTGGCGGAGACTTCAAGGCGTTCCTGGCCGGTGTCGAGCAGGAAGCCGTCGCCAGCGGCGTCCAGCAGGAAATTGCGGCGCGGGCACTGGCAAGCGCACAGATCGACAAGAAGGTCCTCTCCCGTGACCGGGGACAGGCCGTCTTCAAGCAGACCTTCATCGAGTTTTCTGCACGCTCGGTCAGTTCAGCGCGCCTGCAGCACGGCGCCAAGAACATGAAGAAATACGCGCAGGTCTTTGCCCGCGCTGAAGCCGACTATGGCGTTCCCGCCGCCGTCATCACCGCCTTCTGGGGGCTGGAGACGGATTTTGGCGCGGTGCAGGGCGATTTCAACACCTTCAACGCCCTCGCCACTCTGGCGCATGACTGCCGCCGACCTCACCTATTCCGGCCACAGTTGATCGCCGCCTTGCACATGGTGAAGCATGGCGACCTTGATCCTGCTACCACCACCGGGGCCTGGGCGGGTGAAATCGGCCAGGTGCAGATGCTGCCCGAAGACATCATCCGCTATGGCGTCGATGGCGATGGCGACAATCACGTTGACCTTAAAAACTCAGCGCCTGACGCTATCCTGACGGCAGCGCATTTCATCCAGTCGCTCGGCTGGCAGCGCGGCCAGCCCTGGCTCATCGAGGTGGAAACTCCGGCCAATCTCCCGTGGGAAGAAAGCAGTCTCGACAAGACCAAGCCCGTCTCCGAATGGGCGGGCCTTGGCGTCAGGGCCCGCAACGGCTCGCTTCCCGCAGGCGGACTGCCCGCATCTCTCATTCTGCCGCAGGGGCGCAAGGGGCCGGCCTTCCTCGCCTTCCCCAACTTCGGCATCTATCTGAAATGGAACCAGTCCTTCATCTACACAACAAGCGCCGCCTATTTTGCCACGCGCCTGGCCGGAGCACCGGTAATGGCCAAGACCTCACCCGAGCCGGGTCTTGATGATGCCGGCATGCGCGCGCTTCAGACCAAGCTGCAGGCTCGCGGCCATGACGTGGGCAAGATCGACGGCATCCTCGGCTCCGGAACCCGCCGCGCCGTTCAGATCGAACAGCAGCGCCTCGGCATCCCCGCCGACGGCTGGCCAACACCTGCCTTGCTGCAGAGGCTGTGAGGGAAAGAAGCTCGCCATCCGTTGTCAGCCACACCTTCGCGGGGATGATAACGGCACACGCCCGCTGCCAAACGAAAAAACCCGGAACCGCAAGGTTCCGGGCTTTCTTTTCACTCACCAGAGCGGAATTACTTCCAGCTCTGGTGATCAGCGGCGGTGCAGCCATAGGGGGCGCGGTCATTGCCGAAACGGGCTTTCAGCTGGTCACAGCCCCAACGGTTGAGCGGACCGGGCATCATGTTGTTGATCTCCATACCCGGCTGCTGGAAGGCAGTGGGCGAACTGGTGACGTACCAAACCCAGAAGCCAACCGCACCGACGATCATCAGCAGGATGATGCCCACGAAGGCCTTCACGCCGCGCATGACGACCTGACCGGCCGACGGGGCGGGAGGGCCAGCCATCGCCTGAGTGGCCGTACCTTCATCGGCAGGCACTTCGAGGCCTTCCAGCGGGCGCAGAGCGGTCTGGCGTTCCTCATCGGTCATCTCGATGCGGGTGAGCTGATCATCCAGAAGCACCGGCAGCGCGGAGTTGCCATGGCGTACAGCAAGAGCCACAGCATGGCCCTTCTGCTGACCGACAATCATCGGCAGCTGGCCATTTTCCAGCTTCGTATGGGTAACGCGGCCCGTCTTGTCCTCTGCCAGATTGTCCGTATAGGTGATGTACAAACCATCCTTCTTGCTCTCGAAGCCAGTCACTTCGACCGGGATCTCCTTCAAGACTGCGGGATTGCGCAGGCGCTTCTGCACTCCGAGAGCCCGGATGTGCTGAAAGACCGTGTAGAAGCAGATACCGAAAAGCAGCAGGCAGAACACGCCAAGCGTCAGAATACGGTTCCAGAGCTTGTCGATGCCGAGAGTGAGCGTGGCCAGCTCAGGATTGTCCCGCGAAATGACGATACCCGCTTCATAGTCCCCCATGTGAATGTCGAGGAACATGATGCGGACATCGCTCTGATAGGTCTGACCCTCGAAGGTATAGACCACCTGCGCCTCGCAATCGGTGAAGACACCGCGGCGCGTGGTGCATTTGCCATTGCGCACATCTCCATCCACTTCAACCGGATTGGAGTTGATGCGGATATCCCGCCAAAGATCCGGCCCTTCCCAGACAAGCAGGAAGACACCCAGAGCCAGCACCAGGGGCAACGCCCAGAACACGGCTTTCGGCGTGGATACAACGTCACCTTTCAGGGAAAGGGGGCGTGCGGGTAAATCAAGCAGTCGGGGAGCCATGAGACCTCTTTCTCGCAACTGGCAGG
Organism: Pannonibacter phragmitetus; assembly: GCF_050510895.1. Lineage (GTDB taxonomy): Bacteria > Pseudomonadota > Alphaproteobacteria > Rhizobiales > Stappiaceae > Pannonibacter > Pannonibacter phragmitetus_B. The sequence continues at coordinate 2,460,193 of NZ_JBNINT010000001.1, forward strand.
TGAAAATCCCTGTGAGTTCTATGGAGATGCAAAGTCCAGAACTGGCATCCACATCACAAAGTTCCCCTTTGGCGGCCATGTTGGCAGCTTTTTTGACGGCAGCGGAAGTGGTCTGTGGAAAAAAGCAAGAATGACGCCCCCTGCCCGGCAGTCATATGCTGTCCGGCAAAACAAACGCCGCATCAAGATCTGATGCGGCGCCTTGCGATCTGCCCCATGGGCATCAATGACTTGCAGTATCTTGCTGCTTGAAGCGGCGGACAACCGTGGCCAGTATCAGCGTGGAGCCATCCGGATAGCGCCATCGAGACGGATTGTCTCGCCGTTGAGCATTTCGTTCTCGCATATGGCCTTCACCAGCTGTGCATATTCCGCGGCCTTGCCGAGGCGTGAGGGGAACGGCACCTGCTCACCCAGTGACTTCTGCACGTCTTCCGGCAGACCGAGGAGCATCGGCGTTTCAAAGATGCCGGGGGCGATGGTCATGACACGGATGCCCGACTTCGACAGGTCACGAGCGATCGGCAGCGTCATGCCGGCAATCCCGGCCTTGGAAGCGGCATAGGCCACCTGCCCCACTTGCCCGTCAAAAGCTGCGACCGACGCGGTGGAAACAATGACGCCGCGCTCGCCGTCTGCGGTCAGCGGGTCCTGTGCCGACATTGCGGTGGCCGCGTGGGCGATGCAGCGGAATGTGCCCGAGAGATTGACCGCAATCACCTTCTCGAACAGCTCCAGCGAATGCGGCTCACCGCGCGAGGTGGTCTTGGCAGCAGGCGCAATGCCCGCACAGTTGACGAGAATGCGCTCCACGCCATGCGCGGCGCGGGCGGCGGCAAAGCCAGCCTTGACGCTCTCCTCATTCGTCACATCGACGCTGACGAACAGTCCGCCAATCTCACGGGCAACCGCTTCGCCCTGCTCCGCATTGCGGTCGAACAGGGCCACTTTCACGCCGCTGGCAGCCAACAGACGGGCTGTCGCGGCCCCCAGGCCTGATGCACCACCGGTGACGACTGCCGCAATGGCCGATGAAAGCTGCATGTGCTCCTCCTGAAATTCTTATCAAGCCAATGATTAATATTGGCTTTTTACGCATTCATTGACGAAAGCGTCACATGCAGGCACTCTGCGCCTAAAGGCGTAGACGGTCAAGGCTCCAGGCCTTCGGCGAAAAGGGGGATAGATTGCGCTCTCAGCCGCATTGAACGGCAATGAAGATAGAATGGGAAAAGCGGCGCGCTTTCCCTGCGGCCCTCATGGCCGCAGGATCATGCCTTCCATGGCGGTCAGACAGCCCGGATAGGCAGCGCTTGCGGCCGCGGCAATCTCGTCCATCCCGTCATCCATACGGCGCGGGTCGTGGTGGAAGAGAACAGGGGTTTTGATCCCGGCCTTCTGCGACAGTTCGACGGCCTTCTGCCATGTGGAATGGCCCCACCCGCGATAGGTGGGATATTCCTCATCTGTGAACATGGCGTCATAGACCATAACATCGGCGCCTGCGACGAAGCGCTCCACGTTAGCGTCGATCTCAGGGTCGCCGTGCTCGTGGTCGGTAATGATGCAAATGGATTTGCCCTGGAAATCAAAGCGGTACCCGCATGCGCCGCCCGGATGATTGAGGCGGATTGTGCGGATCGACAGGCCATCTTCACGCGGCAGATTTTCACCGGCGCGGAAGCTGCGGAAAGTCACCGCCTTCAGCGTGTTGGCGGCCACGGGAAAGATGGGGGTGACATGATCCGGCAGATGATATCTGTCAGATCAGTCTCGTCCTGAAAATGCCCCGCCCAGGCATTGATGGTGAACGTGGGATCATAGGCGGGCTTGAAGAAGGGCAGACCGCAGATGTGATCGAGATGCGTATGTGTGAAGAGCAGGTCAAAGGACCGGCTGCCCTGAGCGCACAGGTCCGTGCCAAGCTTGCGCGCACCAGAGCCGCAGTCGACCAGAACGAGCGCGTCCCCCGCCCTCAGTTCAAAACAGGTCGTCTCACCGCCATACTTCAAGGTGCCAGCCCCAGGAGTGGGTGTCGATCCACGCACGCCCCAGCACCGGAGCCAGAAATCTTCCGCCACGCGGCCTCTCCCTATGCTGCCGCTTCACCAGACCTGGCAGCAGCCAGATCGCGGGTCGTGCGTTCAAGACGCTGGGCCAGAGTTCTCATCACTTCCAATGACATATCGGGAAACTCTTTCAAAAGTTTCAGGAAATCGTCCTTGCTGACAGACAGCACATCCATATCTGTTTTGGCAACCAGCGTTGCGGTTCGCGGCACATCGCAGAGGATGGCGATCTCACCAACGATGGAATGCTGACGCGCGACAGCCACAGTCTGGTCATGACCGTTGCTGCGCACCTTCACATCTGCCTCCCCCTTCAGGATGATGAAGGCCGTATCGCCTTCCTCTCCCTGCTCGCACAGATGCTCCCCCGGCTGGAAACCGATCCGGTCACTGATAAATGCCAAAAGCCGCAATTTGGTTTCATCGATGCCACGGAACAGGGGCACCTTGCGCAGGGCGTCGACTTCCAGATCGAGAGACACGGCGAACCTCCATTACACCATTACTTACAGCCAGAGTTTTTCAGGCCTGCTCTTCCCTATTGTCCTGCCGGACGGTGCGGCCCTGATCCATGATCACGGCCTGATCGAATTCCGATGCTATGCCAGCGTGCGCCGTTCCGAACAGTACCGTACGGCCCGCAAGGATCTCCCGCAATATGCTGCGCAGCTGTTTGTCATCGTCGCCGGGACCGGCTGCAACATCGTCAAGAATTGTGACTGGTGCATTTTTCAGAAGGGCTCTGACAAGCGCAAGCTTGCGGCGCTGACCGGCGGACAGGCGCGAGCCGCTGACGCCCACGTGGTAGTCGAAGCCGGTGAAGATGATCGGTTCACGAAGCCCCTCTTCTTCCACGACCTGACGCATCAGCGCGTCAATCCGCTGGCGCGCATCTCGCCGGTCCAGACGGGCGCGGCCGAAGAGCAGATTGTCCTCGATGCTCAGCGGCGGCAGATAGACGGCCGGGTCAACTGCGATGAAGTTGCGGCTGCCCTCAACCACTTTGCGCCGGAAATCGCGCCGGGCATCGACCACCTTTGCCCGCATGTCCTCGTCCAGAACACCCAGGCGGTGCCGGGCGGGAATGAGCCGGAAAGCGAGCGTTACAAGCCGTGCCCGGTCAGCTGGCGTAATCGTGTTCTTCAGTGCTTCGGAGCGGAACGCCCGCACGATCCGGTCAAACTCGGGCAAATCATCCTGCGTGATGAAGGAATAGGTGCTGAGAAGTCCCGAATCGCCGCTGACATTGGCAAAAAGCTCCACCATCGTCTCGGCAATGCGCAGCCCCAGCAACTGCAGCTTGGTTTCGAGTCCGGTGTCAGACAGGAACTGCTTGACCTCCGGCATGGTCGGCATCTGGTCCATCATCACATTGGGATCAGACGGCACGGCAAAGAAGAGATTCTCGGCCAGCGAGGCGTTCTGATTGAAGGCGTTGACGTCCCACAGCTCGACCAGCGCAGCGATGCGATCGTCCCCGGCAATACGCTCACCAATGCGGGCACGTACCGCCAGAATGCGCTCGGCAAACACCGGATCGCGGAGCGGATCAAAGCGGGACTGGAGCCCGAGACGGTAGATGTCCCCCTCCATCCCGGCCGCTGCCAGCAGCGCCAGCGCGAGTACATCCAGATCCTCCCGCGAGGCGACGCCTGCAGCACGCAGATCCTCCCAGGTGGCGTGGATGTCATGCAGCGGATTGCTGGTCTCCCGCGCCTCGCGTATCGCCCGCAGGAAACTGTCGAGATCCTTGCCGGCGCGCTCCACCTCGTTCTGCGGGCGGTGCTTCAGGCCGTAATAGAGATTGTCGCGGATGGTGCCGGTCCAGATATGAACCGCGCCGCCGACATAGGCGATTTCCCGGCCGAGGGTTGCCTCCCCAAGCCGCTCCAGATCGTGGCCGCCAATCTCCACCCGGCCCGAGGTGGGGCTGACCAGCCCCGCCGCCAATTGCAGCACTTCGGAGCGGCCGGAGCCATCGCCACCGATGATGGCGCAATGGGTTCCTTCCGGCACATCGAGAGAAACTCCGAGGACTTCCTGCCCCGCCGCGCCTCCTGAGAAGCTGACATTGTGCATCTCGAGTGCGCCAGTGAGCGCTGTGCGCTCGTCACCCACGAGCCGCTCGACTGGATAAATGTCAGCGGCATCAAAGTTTTCCACCACAGTCTGGTACTTCACCTGCACGTCAGCCACGAGCTGATAATAGGCCAACAGTTCCTTCCAGGGGCCGGCCAGATCCTTATAGGCTGCGATGACCGCCAGAAGGGCGCCGATGCTGAGATTGCCCTGGATGACCAGATAGCCGCCGATCAGATAGAAGAAGAAAGGCGTCAACTGGTTCATGAAATTATTCACGAACTTGATGAAGTACTTTCGATTGTAGATCTCGTATCGGATCTTGAAATTTTCATAAAGCCGATCTGCAATGTCGGCGGAATGCAGTGCCGAAGTATCATTGGCGTGGATCTCGTGAACGCCGGTAATCGCCTCTCCCAGCTTGTCCGAAATCACACGAACGTTCTTCACCCGTTGACGGGATAGGAGAACAACCTTCTTCTGCAGCTTCGGAATGATGTAGGCCTGCAGGGGATAGGAGCTGACGGCAGCAAGCCCCAGCAGCGGGTCCTGCATGAAGATGAAACCCACCTGCACCACCAGAAGCCCGCCCTGATAGGCCGGGAGCGCAAAGGCATCGCCGACGAAGCCGCCGACATCCTCCACTTCCGCTGTGATCATGGGAATGATTTCCCCGGAGCTCACCTTCCGGAAATGCGGCAGGCGGAACCTGAGCACGCGCTGAAAAAGCTCGAAGCGCAGACGGCGCAGCATGCGCTCGCCCAGCCGTCCCTTGTAGACGTTGATCCAGAGTTTCAGCCCGTTGCTGACGACAACGAGACCCAGAAAGGTGATACAGAGCAGGAAGAGATAGGAGATCTGATCAAATTCAAAGCCCTGCATTTCCCTTGGGAAACCGTCACCTTGCACAGCATCGTTGACGATCTGCTTGGGCAATTCCAGCAGGATGTAGCTGACCGGATAAGACAGGACCGTGAGAAAGAGAATGAAGAGCTGCTGCCGGGCACTGAACTTCCAGATGAAGCGAAAAAGGCTTTTTCCATAGTGAAGTCCAGTCTGGCGAAATTGCTGCCATCCCTGTACTGGTATGACGTTGCCAGTTAACTCGCAACGCCGGATATGCCATAGAGGCAGAAAGTTTTTCTGATCCGCCCCAAAACTGCCGGAATTCAAGAGAGCAAGAGCGCAGGACGGACAGGGATCGGCTTCATGCCGGAGCATCTAACGCTCCGGAAGGCCGCGACAGAGACACAAGACGGGGCATGCACGCGGGGGCACATGAAGTCCGAATCGCCACGAATCCTGATCTACAGCCATGACTCCTTTGGCCTCGGGCATCTGCGCCGGTGCCGTGCCATTGCGCAATCGCTGGTCGGCAAGTTCGATACCCTGTCGGTCCTGATCCTGTCTGGCTCGCCCATCATCGGCAGCTTCGAATTCCGCTCGCGTGTGGACTTTGTAAGAATTCCTGGCGTCATCAAGCTGCGCAACGGGGAGTACACGTCCCTGTCGCTGCATCTCAACATCGACCACACGCTGGAGATCCGCTCGTCCATCATCGAGCACACTGCGCAGGTCTTTGCCCCGGACATCTTCATCGTCGACAAGGAGCCTCTTGGCCTGCGCGGTGAGGTGCTGGGCACGCTGGAAATGCTGAAGAAGGCCGGCACCCGGCTGGTTCTGGGGCTGCGTGACGTGATGGATGACCCGCAGATCCTGCAGCAGGAGTGGGAGCGCAAAAACGTGCATCCCGCCCTGGAAGACCTGTATGACGAACTGTGGGTCTACGGCCCCGAAGGTATGTGCGATCCACTGGCCGGGATCGACCTGCCGGAGTCCGTCTTCGACAAGATGCTCTACACCGGCTTCCTGCGCCGAGAGATGCCCAAGGGCGCAAAACTGTCCGAACCCCTGCCCTTTGGCGATGAGCCCTTCATTCTGGTCACGCCCGGCGGCGGCGGTGACGGGGTGGAAATGGTGGACTGGGTGATGCGGGCCTATGAATCGCACGGACGGCCGCTCTTTCCGGCCCTGATCGTGCTTGGCCCCTTCATGCCGGCGGCGGCCGTCGCGGATTTCATGGCGCGCGCCGAGCAGCTGCGCGACGTGCATATCATGCGCTTCACGCCACAGATCGAGCCTTACCTTCAGGCGGCAACAGCCATTGTCGGCATGGGCGGATACAACACCTTCTGCGAGATCCTGTCCTTCGATAAGCCGACGCTGCTGGTGCCGCGGATCATCCCGCGCCGGGAGCAGGCGATCCGCGCTGCTCAGGCAGAGGAAAAGGGACTGCTGACGGTGCTGCCGATCGAGCGGTATCCAGAAGTTGAGCCCATGCTGAATGCGCTTGCAGCCCTGCCCGGACAGGCCCGTCCATCCTCAGCAGGCGTTGACAATCTGCTTGGCGGCATCGAAGTGATCGAGACCCGCGTTGAGGAAATCCTGTTCACCCGCCCCCGCTTCCAGCAGCCGCGCCGCTCCGCCGTCTGAGCGCGCCCTTTCCGATCAAGACCAGAGGCCTGTTCCATGTCCCGCATTGCTGTTGTCGTGAAAGGCTATCCGCGCCTGTCGGAAACCTTCATCGCGCAGGAAATCCTCGGGCTGGAGCGCCGGGGCATCGGCCAGCTGATCGTCGCACTGCGCAAGCCTTATGATCCCTTCATTCATGAGCTGCACCGGCAGATCAGTGCCGAGGTGCTGTATCTGCCGGAATATCTGAAGGACGATCCAAAACGGGTCGCCCGCGCCCGCCGCTGGGCGGAACACCAGCCCACCTATGCCGCCGCCCGCGCTCTGTTCGAGGCGGACCTGAAGCATGAGAGCAACGCTGGACGGCACCGGCGCTGGGGTCAGGCCTGCGTCTTTGCCCATGAGCTGCCGGAAGACGTGACGTGGATCCACACTCACTATCTGCACACGCCCTGTTCAGTGGCGCGCTATGCGGCACATCTGTCCGGGCGCGGCTGGTCTTTCTCGGCCCATGCCAAGGACATCTGGACAAGTCCAGAATGGGAGCTGCGCACCAAGCTTGATGATGCTGCGTGGGGTGTCACCTGCACTTCGGTCAACGTTGATTACCTGCGCAGCCTTTCCGCCGACCCTTCCAAGGTGGAGCTGGTCTATCACGGGCTGGACTTCACCGGCTTCCCTGAACCTTCAGGACGCCCCTCGACCCGTGATGGCACCGGCGAGCCGGTACGGCTTCTCTCCGTTGGACGGGCCGTGGCCAAGAAGGGATACGATGACCTGCTGTCCGCCCTCGCCCGCCTGCCGGCGGGGCTGAACTGGCACTTCACTCATATCGGCGGCGGCGAACTGTCCAACAGCCTCAAGGCGCAGGCAGAGAAGCTTGGCCTGTCCGCCCGCATCACCTGGATGGGCGCACGCCCGCGTGAGGAGGTGATTGCAGCCTCCCTTGACGCTGATCTCTTCGTCCTGCCATCCAAGGTGACGAAAAGCGGAGACCGGGACGGCCTGCCCAACGTGCTGATGGAGGCTCAGTCCATGGGCCTGTGCTGCCTTTCCACCGCCGTTTCCGCCATTCCGGAGCTGATCGATAACGGAGCAACCGGCATTCTGGTGCCTCCGGCAGACCCCGCAGCTCTGGCAGAGGCGATGGCCCGGCTGATCACCACACCGGCCCTGCGTGATGACCTGGGCCTGGCCGCCTCGCGCAAGGTGCGGGCCGAATTTGCCACCGCACCGGGACTGGACCGGCTCGCGGTGAAATTCAGGTCGCTGGTCTGACCGGGATGCGCGCCGCCTTCTATGCGCCGATGAAGCCTGCCGATGATCCGGAGCCCTCCGGCGACCGGACCTTTGCCCAGCTCATCCTGCGGGCGCTGGAAGCAGGCGGCCATGAGACCCGGACCGCCAGCCGGCTGAAGACATGGCGCGCCGCGCCGGAAGACCTGCCGCAAGCTCAAGCGGCAGCGCAGGGCGAAGCAGAGCGGATCATCAAAGACTGGGAAGCCGAAGGCTGGCGGCCGGATGTGTGGGTGACCTATCACCTTTACCACAAGGCCCCGGACTGGCTTGGCCCTGCCGTATCGGACCATTTCGCCATTCCCTATGTGGTGCTGGAAGCAAGCCGTGCGCCCAAGCGCCAGACCGGCCCATGGGCCCTCGGCTTTGCCGCTGCCGATGAGGCCCTTCAGCGCGCGGATGCGGTGGGGGCAATCCACTGGGCCGATGCTGGCTGCCTTGAGCCGGTTCTCGCACCAGACGTGTTGCAACTCTTTCCGCCGTTTCTTGATGCAACGCCGTTCCTGAAACCGCGTCCCACCCGGCCCGGCGAAGGCGCTGTGCGGCTACTGGCCGTTGGGATGATGCGCCCCGGTGACAAGGAAGCTTCATACCGGGTTCTGGCCGAGGCGCTGGCGCAGTTGATGGACCTCGACTGGGAGTTGACCCTCGTTGGCGATGGCCCTTCCCGTGAAAATCTGACGCCGCTTTTCCCCTCTGCCCGCTGCCACTTTGCCGGAGCCCTGCCGCCGGAAGCGCTGCCGCAGCACTATCTTTGCCATGACGTTTTCGTCTGGCCAGCCATCCGCGAAGCCTTCGGCTTTGTCTTTCTGGAAGCGCAGGCAAGCGGTTTGCCGGTAGCAGGCGGCGCCACCTTTGGGGTGCCGGATATAGTTGAGGATGGCCGCACCGGGCTTCTGTCACCCGAAGGCGATGCGTGCGCCCTCGCCGCCAGCCTGCGCCGCCTGATCCTGAACCGCCCCCTCCGCACTGCAATGGGAGAGGCTGCCCGTGCGCATATTCTGGCGCGGCATGATCTCGGCGCAGGCGCTGCCCGTCTCGATGCCCTTCTCCATTCGGCGCAAAAGCACTATCTGGGTGTGAGGACGAAACCCTGATGACCAAGACACCCAGCCAATCCCTTCACGCCTTCATCCACGTTCAGCACCTTCTCGGCACTGGCCACGCGGTGCGGGCGGCAGCCATCGGGCAGGCGCTGGCGGCACGCGGCGTATCGGTGACGCTTGCGACCGGCAACACCCTGCCGCCGACGCTGGATGTCAGCGGGCTTAATGTCATCACCCTGCCCCCGGTGCGCAGCCCCGATGCGGTGTTCAACCGGCTGGTGACACCGGAAGGCGCTGAGATTGACGAGGCATGGATGGCCCGCCGGGCCGAGGCCACGATGGCTGCCTTCACGGCACGGCCAGCCGATATCCTCCTGACCGAAACCTATCCCTTTGGCCGCCGCCAGTTCGAGTTCGAGCTGGCCCCGCTCTTGGCCCATGCAGGCGCATTGCCGCAGCGTCCGCTGATCGCCAGTTCCATCCGCGACATTCTGGTGCGCAAGCAGCAGCTCTGGAAGGAAGAGTGGATGGCGGATCAGGCACTGGCCTCCTATGACCGGGTGCTGGTTCATTCCGATCCGGACTTCGTCGAGCTTGGTGACAGCTTCCCTTTCGCGGACCGCATAGCCCACCTTGTGCGCTACACCGGCTATGTCAGCACGGACGGACGGCCCGAGGCGCCCGGCGAAGAGGGCCTGGACGAGGTGATCCTCTCCTGCGGCGGCGGCGCTGTCTCCGCCTCCCTGATTGAAGCGGCTCTTGGTGCCCGCGCCCTTTCCACCCGCGCCGGAGATGCACGCTGGCGGCTGCTGGTGGGACACGACGTGGACGCGGAAGCCTTTGCCTCCTATGTGGCACGCGCAGCGGATGGCATGATCGTGGAGCGGGCAAGGCGGGATTTCCCGAACCTTCTTGCCCGCGCAAGACTGTCGGTCAGCCAGGCCGGCTACAATACGGTGCTGGATATCCTGCGGGCAGGTGTGCCCAGCGTGCTCGTGCCCTTTGCACAGGTGAAAGAGACCGAGCAGACCCAACGGGCCGAAGCGCTGGCTGGCCACCGCCGCGCCGTCGTTCTGGCCGAGAAGGACCTCTCCCCGCGGCCCTGGCGCGTGCGGTGGACGAAGCCCTATCGCTCCCCCTACCGCCACCTCCGTGCGCCTTGGCGGCGCAGAGGCGAGCGCCGAAATTCTCCTCAAGGATCTGGAAGAGTTCCGCACATGACAATTGAGCTTGCCGCGTTCCGGGATAGTCTCAAGGCTCATCTCGACTGGTTTGCGGAGCGGGACCGGAAGGTGCGTCTCTGGTGGCGTGATGACGACGCCATTGAGCCCACGCCTGCGCTGGAGGCAATCCTGGGCCTTGCCCGCGCCCACAAGGTTCAGGTGGCCCTTGCCGTCATTCCCCGCACGGCGACGCAAGCGCTGGCGCAGCGGCTGGCGGATGATCCCCATGCTGTCGTGCTGCAACATGGCTGGCAGCATCTCAACCATCAGCTCAAGGATCTTGGCGAAAAAGCCTCCGAGTTCGGCTCGCGGCGGGACAAGGCGGAAGCTTTGGCAGAGTTGAAGGAGGGCTTTGCCCGGCTTGAACAGCTTTTCGGGCCGCGCTTCGTTCCGGCCATGGTGCCGCCCTGGAACCGGATTGCCCCCAGTATTATCCGCCTTCTGCCAAAGGCCGGGCTGACTGGCCTGTCCACCTTCACATGGCACTATCACGGCCCGCATGTGGTGCAGGCGCATGTGGACATCATCAAATGGAAGAAGGACAGACGCTTCATCGGCTGGGAAAGTGCACGCGAACGGCTGGACCTTCAGCTTCTGCGCCGCCGCAACACAGACGGTGAGCCACTGGGCATCCTCACCCATCACCTCGTTCATGACGAAGGATGCCAAGCGTTTCTGGAAGAGTTTCTCGCCATTGCCGCGCATCACCCCGGCGCGGCCTGGCCGGACGTGCCTGGGCTTTTCCAGGAATAAGCAAACGTCACTGCGCGGCGGCAGCCTCACGGCAGGTGCTGCAAAGCCCGCGCAGCTCGATCACCGTCTTCTGAAGAGCAAAGCCTTCGCCCTTGGCCCAGCCGCCAAGACGGCGGGAAATCTCCTCGTCAGCAAACTCGGTCACTGACCCGCAAGTTTCACAGATAGCAAAGGCCGTGCTGGCGTGGTCCTCGCAGGAGGGGTGGCGGCAGGCCACGAAGGCATTGAGGCTTTCCAGCCGGTGCACCATGCCCATTTCAACGAGCTTTTCGAGCGCCCGGTAGACCTGCAGCGGCGCACGGAAGCCTTCCACACGCAGCTTGTCGAGGATAGTGTAGGCGGTCAGCGGCCCATGCGCCTCTTCCAATGCGCCAAACACGAGGTTCTGATTGCGCGTCAGGCCGGAGCGGTCGTGGTGATGGGGGTGATGATGGTCATAGTGGTCACTCATCGTCGTTTCCTTCTCTCCGCCGCCGGTCAGCCCGCACTGTCAGTGCTGCGCTTGCGGCCCAGCATCGCCCGGACCGGAAACAGGCTTACACCGAAAAGCAGCATCGCCGCCACCACGATGGACGGTCCGGAGGGCGTGTCGAAGTCCAGTGAGGCAAAAGCCCCATGACGACGGCGCAAGCCCCCACCAGCGCGGCAATGATGGCCATCTGCTCCGGTCCGGAGGAAAGCCTGCGGGCCGTTGCGGCAGGAATGATCAGCAGTGCCGTGATCAGCAGAACGCCGACAATCTTCATGGCAATGGCAATCACGGTCGCCATGAGCACCATGAAGATGAGATTGGCGCGCTGCGGCTGCATGCCTTCGGCTTCGGCAAGATCCGCATTGACGGTGCCGGCGAAAAGCGGACGCCAGATCATGGCCAGCACGGCAAGCACCACCGCTCCGCCGCCATAGATGATCCCGATGTCCAGCCGCGAAACGGACAGGATGTCGCCGAAAAGGAAGCCCATCAGATCCATGCGGATCCAGGTCATGAAGGCAAGGCAGACGAGGCCCAGCGCCAGCGAGGAATGGGCAAGAAGGCCCAGCAGCGCATCGGAAGACAAACCGCCTCGCCGTTGCAGCGTGAGCAGCAGCAGCGACACCAGCGTGCAGATGACGAAGACCGCCAGCGTGATGTTGATATTCAGCAGGAACGCCAGCGCCACACCCAGCAGTGAGGCATGGGACAGCGTGTCGCCGAAGTAGGCCAGCCTCCGCCAGACAATGAAACAGCCAAGCGGTCCCGCCACAAGCGCAACGCCGATGCCGGCCAGAATGGCGCGGGTGAAAAAATCATCCAGCATGGCGCCCGTCCTCTTTCATGCCGCCACAAGGCTCTGCGCCCGCTTCATGGGTGTGGTCATGTCCATGGTGATGGTGCTCATGATGGTGATGATCATGCCCGTGGTCATGATGGCCATCGCCCGGATGGCAACTGTCGGTGACAGAGCCATCTGCATGGCGCACGCGTCCGTCGGGCAGATGCTCGTGATCATGGCTGTGCTCATAAACCGCCAGCGCCCCGGCAGCACGGATGCCGAAGAGTTCGCGGTAGGCGCTGGAACGGGCAACATTGACCGGCGTGCCCCGGCAGCAGACATGGCCGTTGAGGCAGATGACCTGATCGGTAGCCGCCATCACCACATGCAGGTCATGGGAAATCATCAGGATTCCGCAACCGATCCGGTCCCGAAGATCCTTGATCAGGTCGTAAAGCAGGATCTCGCCGTTGTAATCCACCCCTGCACCGGCTCGTCCAGGACGAGGAGGTCTGGCTTGCGGGCAAAGGCACGCGCCAGCAGTGCCCGCTGCATCTCTCCGCCCGAGAGATTGCGCATCTCGGCCTTGATCAGATGGGCGATGCCGGTGGCGGACAAGGCCTCAAGGGCTTCAGCCTCGGACAGCGGCGAGGTGAGCCGCATGAAGCGGCCAACCGTCAGCGGCAGCGTCCAGTCGATGGCAACCTTCTGCGGCACATAGCCAACGCGCAACCCGTTCTTCCGGGTGGCGGAGCCCTCCGTTGGCACGATGATGCCGAGGGACATCTTGGCCGTGGTGGACTTGCCGGACCCGTTGGGGCCGATCAGCGTGACGATTTCACGCGGAGCCACGGTCAGATCGACGCCGCGCACCAGCCAGCGGCCGTCGCGCTGCACGCCCGCATTGGACAGTTGGATGAGATTGGAACCGCTGGGAGACAAGCCGGTTGCTTTCCAGTGTGAGGATCGGGGTTGCGGGGACTTATCTCATACGTTATACGGTCACGCAAACGATGTAACAACATAACATCACAAGTTCTGCCTGACGCACCTCCCGCGCCGGGCCTTTCCCCCGAGGACTGAAGGAGACTTCGCATGTCCCAGACTTCCCGAACCGGCTCGAAGAGCCGCCTTGTCCGCGCAGCAATGGCCGGGACGGCCCTGATGCTGCTTAGCCTCTCCCCTGCACTCGCCGCGCCCAAGGTCGTCACCTCGATCAAGCCGGTGCAAAGCCTTGTTGCCGCCGTCATGGATGGCGTGGGCGAACCTGCCGTCATCGTTGACGGTGCCGCCTCGCCGCATACCTTCGCGCTGAAGCCCTCGACGGCCAAGCTGATCGCAAATGCGGATGTCGTGTTCTGGGTCGGGCCGGAGCTGGAGCCTTTCCTGGAAAAGCCGCTGGAAACGCTGGGCGAAAAAGCCGAGGCCATCGAACTTTCGGAAGCGCCGGGCGTCAAAAAGCTGCCAGTGCGCGAGAATGCAAACTTCGAACCGCACCACCACGGCGATGAAGAAGGCGAAGCCGGTCACGAAGGCCATGATCATGGCTCAGAGGGCAAGGAGGCAGCTGGCCACGATCACGGTCATTCGCATGACCATGGTCACGAAGACGGCGAGTTTGACGCCCATGTGTGGCTGGATCCGGAGAATGCCAAGGCCATGGCAGATGACATTGCCCACCACCTGTCTGAAGCCGACCCGTCAAATGCAGCCACCTATGCTGCCAATGCCAAGATCCTGAAAGAGAAGCTGACGGCGCTTGAAACCGAGCTGACTGCGGAGCTGGAGCCAGTCAAGGACAAGCCCTTCGTCGTCTTCCATGATGCCTACCAGTATTTCGAAAACCGCTTCGGCGTGCGGGCAGCTGGCTCCGTCACCCTCAGCCCGGAAGTGCAGCCGGGTGCCGAGCGCGTTGCGGCCCTTCAGGCCAAACTGAAGGACCTGGGTGCCGTCTGCATCTTCTCCGAGCCGCAGTTTGAGCCCAAGCTCGTGAGCGTGCTGATTGAAGGCACGGATGTGCGCACCGGCGTTCTCGACCCCTCGGCGCGGATGCGGCCAATGGCAAGGACCTCTATTTCGAGGTTGCCCGCAACATGGCCGCCTCACTGAAGACCTGCCTCTCCGGCCAGGGCTGATCGCGTAAACAAGGCAGAGCCGAAACACCAAGGGCGCGGAGATGATCCGCGCCCTTTATCTTGTCCGGAGCATCCGGAACTCAGATGCCGTCACCGCCTGTGAAATAGCCGGTTGCAGGAATGAGACCTTCACGGCGCAGGTAATGCAGCACCTCTTCGGCCAGCGCCTCCGGGTCGCGCCCTGCCGTCCTGAGATGCAGCTCCGGCTTCTCCGGGGCCTCGTAGGGGCTGCTGATGCCAGTGAAATTCGGGATCTCCCCGGCTACTGCCTTGCTGTAGAGCCCCTTGGGATCACGCGCCTTGCAGTCTTCCAGCGGAGTATCAACGAAGATCTCGACAAACTCGCCCGGTTGCAGCAAGTCTCGCGCCATCTGGCGTTCGGCCTTGAAGGGCGAGATGAAGGACACCAGCGTAATCATGCCCGCATCAGTGAACAGCCGTGCCACCTCGGCAACCCGGCGGATATTTTCCACCCGGTCGGCATCGCTGAAGCCCAGATCCCGGTTGAGGCCGTGGCGCACGTTGTCACCGTCGAGGACATAGGTATGCCGGCCTTCCAGATGCAGCTTCTTCTCCACGATGGAGGCGATGGTTGACTTGCCGGAGCCTGAAAGGCCGGTGAACCACAGCACCACCGGCTTTTGCCGCAGGCTTTCGCTGCGTGCCGCCTTGTCCACATCCAGTGCCTGCCAGTGAATGTTGTTGGCCCGGCGCAGCGCATGAGCCACCATGCCCGCTCCCACTGTCGCATTGGTCATGCGGTCAATGAGGATGAAGGCTCCCATAGTACGGTTAGTGCCGTAGGCCTCGAAAGCGGCTGGAGCCGCGAGCGAAATGTTGCAAAGGCCGATCTCGTTCAGCGCCAGCGTCTTGGCTGCCGTCTGCTCGAAGGTGTTGACGTTGATCTTGTGGCGGATGTCCGTCACCGACGCGGTGAGCGTACGCGCGCCCATCTTCAGCAGATAGGAGCGGCCCGGAAGCAGGGCGTCCTCTGCCATCCAGATCACATTAGCCGAAAGCTGGTCTGCCACGTCCGGGCGGGACTGAACGGGAGCCAGTACATCACCCCGGGAAATATCGATCTCGTCCTTCAGGACAATGGTGACGGCTTCACCGGTGCCTGCGCTCTGCACATCACCATGAGTTCCAAGAATACGCGTAACCGTCGATGTCTTGCCTGAAGCGGCAACAACCAGTCCATCGCCAACGGCCACGCGCCCGCTGGCGATGGTGCCGGAATAGCCGCGGAAGTCGAGGTTCGGACGGTTCACCCACTGCACCGGAAACCGGAAAGCTTGACCGGTCCCGGCAAGGCTCACATCGACGCTTTCCAGATGCTGAAGAAGCACCGGACCGTCGTACCAGGGCATGCGGGCGCTGCGGGTGGTGACGTTATCGCCGTAGCGGGCAGAGATGGGAATCGCCTGCAGCGTCTCAAACCCGAAGCTCTGGGCCAGCTCTTCAAACGCTTCCCGGATCTCGTCGAAACGGTCCTGCGAGAAGTCGACCAGATCGATCTTGTTCACTGCCAGCACCGCGTGGCGGATGCCCAGCAGAGACGCAATGAAGGCATGACGGCGGGTCTGGGTCATCAGCCCGTGACGGGCATCCACCAGCAGAACGGCGAGGTCGGCGGTGGAAGCACCGGTCGCCATGTTGCGTGTGTATTGCTCGTGGCCCGGCGTATCGGCGACGATGAATTTGCGCTTGTCGGTGGCAAAGAAGCGGTAGGCGACATCGATGGTGATGCCCTGCTCGCGCTCAGCCTCAAGACCATCAACCAGCAGGGCAAGGTCCATGTCCTCGCCCACGGTGCCGTGCTTGCGGCTGTCCTTTTCGAGTGCCGCCAGCTGGTCCTCGAAGATCAGCTTGGTGTCATAGAGCAGGCGCCCGATCAGCGTTGACTTGCCGTCATCCACGCTGCCGCAGGTGAGGAAGCGGAGCTGGTCCTTGTTTTCCTGCGAGCGGATATAGTCGAGCACGGCCTCTTCGGACGTGAGGTTTTCGGAAAAATCCATGATCAGAAATACCCCTCGCGCTTCTTCTTTTCCATCGAGGCGCTGTCGTCGTGGTCAATCAACCGGCCGGAGCGTTCGGAGGTGCGGGCGATCAGCATCTCGCGCAGGACTGCGGGAAGCGTATCAGCCTGTGATTCAATCGCGCCTGTCAGCGGATAACAGCCGAGTGTGCGGAAGCGGACAGACTTTTCCTCCACCGTCTCCCCGGCCCGCAGCTTCATCCGGTCGTCATCGACCATGATCAGCATGCCATCGCGCTCCACCACCGGGCGGGTGGCAGCATAATAGAGCGGCACCATGGGGATGTTTTCCGCCAGGATGTACTGCCAGATGTCCAGCTCGGTCCAGTTGGACAGCGGGAAGGCGCGGATGGATTCACCCTTCGCCACGCGGGCGTTGTAGAGGTTCCACAATTCCGGCCGCTGGTTCTTCGGGTCCCATGTGTGGGCTGCCGTGCGGAAAGAAAAGACGCGTTCCTTGGCCCGGGACTTTTCCTCGTCGCGCCGTGCGCCGCCAAAGGCCGCATCGAATCCATATTTCGTCAGCGCCTGCTTCAGCGACTCGGTCTTCATGATGTGAGTATGGACCTGCGAACCATGGTCGAAGGGACTGATGTTCTGCGCCAGCCCATCAGGGTTGGTGTGAACGATCAGTTCCAACCCGAGCCGCTTCGCGGTTTCGTCGCGGAAGGTGATCATCTCGCGGAACTTCCAGCCCGTGTCCACATGCAGGAAGGGGAAAGGCGGCTTGGAAGGATAAAAGGCCTTCATCGCCAGATGGAGCATCACGGAGGAGTCCTTGCCGATGGAGTAGAGCATCACCGGATTGCGGAACTCTGCCGCCACCTCCCGGATGATGTGAATGCTCTCCGCCTCAAGACGCCGGAGATTGCTGAGCCGGTCTGACATGCGATTGCCTTTCCCTCTTTCCGGCCGCTGGCTGAAGCACCGGAAACGTGGGCGAGAGACTACCGGGCACAGCTTCCGGGCATAAGAAACAGTTTTGCGCAGAATGCGGGATGCAGGACCTTTAGTGCCGCCTTTTGCGGTTCTGGGAGAAATCCCTTCGGCAGCATCAATTCATGCCCGTGATAAGGGCGCGGGCTTGGACTCAGGCCGCACCTGCCGCAGCCGGGCATGTATCAATCGGTCAGCGCGCCTTTTCAGCGGCAAAACGCAGGCAGGCCTGCATGAGGATCAGCGCCGGTGTCGGCGGCGTGTCGGCGCGGGTGGTCAACCCCACGGGGCCCAGCGTTTCCGCCGTCTTCACCGGCAGTTCGACAAGATCGCCATTGGCAATGTCGCGGGCAACCACGCCGCTGGAAATGATCCACACAGCATCGCTGTCCAGCGTATAAATGCGCCCGAAGGTGTCGGAGATTGTCTCCACCCGCTTTGGCAAATGGGTGACGCCGTTGGCAATCAGCAGCCGCTCCACATAGGGCCGTATGATCGCCTCTCGCGTTGGATAAAGCACGGTGTAATCCGCAATCCGCAACAGGTCTGCCAAAGGTTCGTCCAATAGCGGATGCCCACGGCGCACCACAAGCGACACGCTTTCGGAATACAGATGCGTAAAGGAGAGGCCCTGCATCTGTTCAGGATCCGCAAGCCGCCCGACAACCAGGTCCAGTTCGCCCACTCTCAGACGGCCCAGCAGAAAACGGTTCGGCCCAGTTTCCATGGTCAGCACCGTGCCGATGGCTTCTGCCTCGAAACGCTGCACCGCCTCCGGAAAGATACGCGCCGCAACGCTTGGCAGGACCCCTACATTCAGGAACGAGATCCCCCGACATGCGCGCCTGCGCCACGCTGTCGAGCCCCTGCTTCAGCGCAGCGAGGCTCGCTCCAGCATAATGCAGCAGCACGTCGCCGAACTGGGTCAATTCCACACCCTTGCGCGAGCGCTCGAACAGGCGCACGCCCAGGATTTCCTCCAGCTCCTTCAGTGTCTTGGATACGGCCGGCTGAGTGATGGCCAGCGCATCGGCCGCCTTCACGAGGCTTCGCCTGCGAGCCACTTCCAGAAAGCACTGGATGTGGCGGTATTTCACCCGGCCATCAATGATCATCCATTCCCTCCGGTTATGCTGATTATCTGATTTGTCATTTTACATAACCGATGAATGAATGAAATAGTCTGCCCCAGGAGAGGACGCGCCACGCAAGTGGATCGCGGCAAGAGGGAGAGAGTGCGTTGCAGATGATCCGCGCAAACGGTGTGTGCCTGCATGTGAGCGACAGCGGCGAGCGGCACTTGCCCGTTATCGTTTTCGCCAATTCGCTTGGCACGGACTTCCGCTCATGGGACCAGGTGGCGGCGCATTACTCCGGCAAGTTCCGCATCCTGCGCTATGACATGCGCGGCCACGGCCTGTCCGAATGCCCCGATGGCCCCTATTCCATTGAGGATCTCGTCGCCGATCTCGATCAGCTACTGGCCGCGCTCGGCATCACCTCTGCAATCGTCGTGGGTCTGTCCGTGGGCGGACTGGTGGCACAGGGGCTGGCGGCGCTGCGCCCCGGTCTGGTTCGGGCCGCCGTCTTCAGCAATACTGCTGCCAAGGTGGGCACGGCCGAAATGTGGAGCCAGCGCATCGCAGCGATTGAAGCGGGCGGGATCGCCTCACTCTCGGAGCCCATTCTGGAACGCTGGTTCTCTGCCGCCTTCCGTCAGAGCCGCCCGGACGAACTGACCGGCTGGCGCGCCATGCTCACCCGCACCACGCGGGAGGGCTACATTGGTATCTGCCATGCGCTGGCTGGCGCCGATCTCACCGCCTCCACGGCAAAACTGAAGCTGCCGGTGCTGGTGATTGCAGGCAGCGAAGATGGATCGACCCCGCCGGATCTGGTGCGCGGCACCGCCAACCTCATTGAAGGCGCCCGTTTCACCCTCATCGATGGCGCCGGACATATCCCTTGTGTCGAGGCGCCAGAGGCCTTCTGTGCTGCCGTTGATCGTTTCCTTGAGGAGCATTCCCTTGTCTGACCGTTCCCCGGCTCTCGCCATGCCACCGGCATGAAGACCCGCCGCTCCGTTCTGGGTGATTCCCACGTGGACCGGGCCATTGCCAATCAGACGCCCTTTGACGAGGATTTCCAGACACTGATCGTGGAAAGCGCATGGGGCACGGTCTGGGCCGATGACAGCCTGACGAAGCGCGAGCGCAGCCTTGTCACCATTGCCCTGCTGGCCGGGCTCGGCCACCATGAGGAACTGGCCATGCACGTGCGGGCCAGCGCCAACACGGGAGCCAGCGCGCGCGACATCCGCGAGGCGCTGCTGCATGTGGCGATCTACGCGGGGTGCCCGCGGCCAACACCGCTTTCAAGATTGCCCGCGAAACCCTCGCCGCCAATGGGCGGATGGGCGAAGTGGAGGAAATGCGCAAACCTGCTGATCTGGACCAGGGAGGCCAGTCATGAGCGAGAGCCCAAACAATTTTCCGCGCCCGGGACTGGGCGACTACTACCAGCGCGAATTGTCGATGCATCCGCCTGCCTATGCGCCAGGCTACAAGAGCTCTGTCCTGCGCTCGCCGCAGAAGGCGCTTCTGTCGCTGGAACAGGGCATGGGCGAGATCACAGGTCCGGCCTTCAACCACAACGACCTCGGTCCGCTCGACAATGACATGATCCTCAACTACGCCAAGACGGGAGAGCCCATCGGCGAGCGGATCGTGGTGCATGGCCGCGTGCTGGACGAGAACGGGCGCGGGCTGCCGGAAGTGCTGGTGGAAGCCTGGCAGGCGAATGCTGGCGGGCGCTACCGCCATAAGAAGGACACCTATCTCGCCCCGATCGACCCGAACTTCGGCGGCTGCGGCCGCACCCTGACGGACGAGAACGGCTACTATTTCTTCCGCACCATCAAACCGGGGCCCTACCCCTGGCGCAACTACATCAACAGCTGGCGCCCGGCCCATATCCATTTCTCGGTGTTCGGTCATTCCTTCACCCAGCGCCTGATCACCCAGATGTATTTCGAGGGCGACCCGCTGATCGACATCTGCCCGATCGTCAAGACCATCCCGGATGCTGGCGCTATCGAGCGGCTGATCGCCCCGCTGGACATGAAGGCCTCTGCCCCTCTCGACTACCGGGCCTACCGCTTCGACATCGTGCTGCGCGGCCGCCGCTCCACGCTTTTCGAAAACCGTCTGGAAGGAAACTGAGCCATGGTTCTGCCGCTTCCCTATCTTCAGGAAACCGCCAGCCAGACGGCAGGCCCCTATGTCCACATCGGCCTTGCCCCGCAGGCGGCCGGGTTCGACATTTTCGAGAAGAACTTCTCCCATGTGGTGGCCGGGCCAGACACGCGCGGCGAGCGCATCCGCATCGAGGGACGCGTCTTCGACGGCTCCGGCACGCCGCTGAAGGATGTGCTGATCGAAAGCTGGCAGGCCAACAGCGATGGCCGCTACAACCACCCCGAAGACAAGGGGCCGGGTCAGCTTGACCCTGACTTCCGGGGATGGGGCCGCAGCTGCTCGGATTTCGACACCGGCGTTTTCGTCATCGAGACCATCAAGCCCGGCTCCGTCCGGTGGCGGGATGGGCGTCCGCAGGCCCCGCACATCAGCCTGTGGATCGTCGCACGCGGCATCAATATCGGCCTCAATACCCGGCTCTATTTCTCCGATGAAGAAGAGGCCAATGCCAAGGACCCGGTCATCAACCTCGTGGAACACCCGGTGCGCCGCAAGACGCTGATCGCCCAGCGCGGGGAGCGGAATGGCGAGGTGGTCTACACCTTCGACATCCACATCCAGGGCGAAAACGAGACGGTGTTCTTCGACATCTGATCGCAGGCGGGCAAGATACGGTCCTGACCAGGGGTGATTCACATAGCCCTCAAACCCTGATCAGGCACCGTGCATGGGGCCGGGCCACCCCGGCCCGGCCCCAGCTTTTTCTACGAAGCTCCGGCGCCCGGCTCGCCCTTGGCGGGCCCTTGTCATTCCGGTACCAATACGCACCAGCGCCATTTCCGGCCGCAACAGGGACAGCTATGACCGTCAGCCCCTTCGATTCTCCTCTCCTGTCCGGCCTTTTGCAGGATGGCGAAACCGCTGGCCTGTTCAGTGATGCAGCCGCCCTTGCAGCCATGCTGGAAGTGGAGGCGGCGCTAGCGCTGGCGCAGGGCGACTGCGGCCTTATTCCGCAAGAGGCGGCGAAGGCGATCAGCGCAGCGGCTAGGCGCCTGAAACTGGACCCGGCAGCGCTGTCGGCCGCCACCGCGCAGGATGGCGTGCCTGTGCCTGCACTGGTCGCGGCCCTGCGCAAGGCAGTGCCGGCCGAACATGCCCCCTTCGTCCATTGGGGCGCGACCAGTCAGGACATTGCAGACACCGGCCTGGTGCTGCGGCTGTCGCAGCTGGCAGACCTTTTCGAGACCCGCCTGCGTGATCTCGCCAGCCTTCTCTTGCGCATGGCTGAGGCGCACCGGGCAACGCCCATGGCGGCTCACACCCGCATGCAGCAGGCAACGCCTACAAGCTTTGGCCTGAAGGCCGCCGTGTGGCTGGCGCCGCTCCTTTACCATCTGGAGCGCCTCACCCAGCTGCGCCCCCGCTTGCTGCGCCTGTCTCTCGGCGGGGCTTCGGGTAACCTTGCCGCGCTGGCCCCGCATGGGCTTGCGGTGGAGGCAAAGCTGGCGGAGCGGCTTGGTCTCGCGATCTCGCCCGTGCCCTGGCACGTGTGCCGCGACGGGCTGATGGAATTCGCTGCCTGGTGCGCCCTCGTCACCGGCAGCCTCGGCAAGATCGGGCAGGACATTGCCCTCCTCTCCCAGAACGAGATCGGCGAGCTGCGCCCCGGCAGCGGCGGCGGCTCGTCCACCATGCCCAACAAGGCCAACCCGGTGGGCGCAGAGGTGCTTATCGCCCTTGCACGCCACACCGGAAGTCAGCTCGGCACCCTGCAACAGGCCGCCATCGCCGAGTATGAGCGCAGCGGCGCGGCCTGGCTGATCGAGTGGTTGAGCCTGCCGCAGATCGCAGCCGCCACCGGCAAGGCACTCACCACCGCCACCAGCCTGCTGGACAGCCTCGTCATCGACACCGCCCGCATGCGAGCCAACATTGAGGCGAGCAACGGCCTGCTGCTGGCAGAGGCCGCCAGCTTCGCGCTCGCCGCCACCATGCCCCGTCCGCAGGCGCAAGATTTGGTAAAGAAAGCCTGTGCTACAGTCCTGTCGACCGGCACTCATCTCTTCGATGTGCTGGCCGCAATGACCCCGGTTCCCGGTGACTGGAGCACCCTCAAGGACCCTGCGCTCCACATGGGGGAATCGGCGGCGCTGATCGACCGGATTGTGGAGTCAGCTCAGGCACTTGGCCTTGAGAGCTGAGAGACAGATTCGGCTTCTTCACAAAATGATTCAAGCACTTGGCATTCTGAATCCGGTTTTCCGGCCAAATCGGGGTGGGTGATTCATGTTGCCCGTGCAAGCGCTTGATGCCGTTGAGTCAATGCATTGAGGTGAGGAGTCAGCGGGCGCTTGCCGCAGCCTGAAAAGGCAACGGGACGCCAGTTTCCCGGCGTCCCGCAAAAAGATCAGGCTGCAGCCTCAGCTTACTTCGCTTCTGTCTCTTCCGGCTCCGCCCCCGGTGTCAGGAACACCTGTCCCGGATAGATCAGGTCCGGATTGCGGATCTGGTCCTTGTTGGCCTGATAAATGGTGGTGTAGCGGAAGCCCGAGCCATAGAGGCGGCGGGAGATGTTCCAGAGATTGTCGCCCTTGCGGATGATGACATTCGGCATCTGCTGAGTGACTTCGGCCTCAGCCCCGCCCTCTGGCTTGGCTTCTTCCACCTTGCTGAGAATGATCTCCTGCGGCTCGGCCTTGCGGAAGGACACGGCAGCGCGGGCAAGCACTGCACCGGTAACTGGGTCCACATGGTCGGCACGCACTTCCACATCGCCAACCGGCACCTCTGCCGTGGCTTCCAGCAGCCAGCGCCCTTCCCCGTTCGCCTTCGTCTCGCCAACGAGAGCATCCGCCACATAGATACGCAGCAGCGCATCCGCCGTGCTGGTTCCAGCCACGTAAAGCTTACCATCTTCAGATTCGACCGCTTCCACGGTGACCGGCGCGATGACGGGCTTGACCTCTGCCGCCGGGGCCTCTGCGGGCGTGGAAGTGGCGGCAACCGCAGGGGCGTCGGCCGCCGGTTCTGTCTGTGGTGCAGATGAAGGCGCAGCCTCTGGCGCAGCTGCCGGCTGCGGGCTGTCAGCGGCAGGAGCAGGAACTGCAGCAGGTTCCGGAGCAGCTTCAGCGGCGGCAGATGGAGCCGGTTCAGGCACAGGTGCTGCAGCAGGCTCTGGTGCTGCAGCAGCTTCAGGCTTGGCTTCCTCTGGCTTGGGTTCTGCCTCGGCGCTCGCCACCTCAATGGCGGCGGGCTGCTGAAGCACGCTGGACGGAGCATCCGGGCTGTTCAGGACGATGAGAGGGCGCTCCTTGCCCGAACCGTACAGGGAAACGGTCAGCCGCTGCTTTGACTCGACGATCCTCCCGTCAGGCATTTCCATGCGCAGCTGCATGTCATAGTCGCCGGGCGCCAGGGGATTTTCGGGAACCATTGACCATTCCCCTGCCTCATTGGCAGTGGCGGTACCACTCACTTCACCATTGGCAAGAAGAGAGACTTTGGAGCCTGGGGCAGCACGCCCTGCGATGACCGCAGCACCATCCGGTTCAATGCCTGCAACGTCAAAACTGGGCGCCTCAGGTTCGGGCAGTGTTGCCGGTGCCGGTTCTGCCGCAGGGGCTGCCGTGGTGGGTGGCTGCGGTGCTGCCGGGGCGGCTGGCGCGGGGGCAGGAGCGGCTTCGGGGGCCGGCGCCTGCACACCAGGCTGAGGCGCAGTTGCCGTCTGCTGGGGCGCTCCCGCGTCCTTCCGGCTCAGATAGCCTGTCACAAGCGCAATGATCCCTACAATCACAGCGATGACCAGACTGACGGTAACCCCTTTACGTGTCATTTCAGACCCCAAACCCTGATTGGAGGTGCGCAAGCTCTCTTCAACGGCCGCACAACTCGCCCCCTGCCACATGCCCGGCTGCATCAGACAGCCATTTTCTGAACAGTTCCCCAGCGTTTCACGAAGAACACCACAAGATCTAGCAGATTCGCCGCAAAAACGGCTTTTTGCACAAGGCGCGCAAGCCTTGTTACCGAAGGCAATGCTTGACCATGGCTGTCTGCCAATGCCAAACACTTTCGCATGACGAATCTCAAAAGCATCTGTGTCTATTGCGGATCAAGCTTCGGCCATGACGCAACCTATCTGGACGCTGCCCGCAGTCTTGGCCGGTTGATCGGCGAGGCCGGACTGTCGCTTGTCTATGGCGGAGGTTCCGTTGGCCTTATGGGCGCCGTCGCCAAGGCCGCGCTCGACCATGGCGCACAGGTGACCGGTATCATTCCAGAGTTTCTGGAGCAGCGCGAAGTCATGCTGCATGAGGTGAGCGATCTCATCGTTACCCGCGACATGCACGAACGCAAGAAACTGATGTTCCAGAAGTCAGACGCTTTCGTTGCGCTGCCCGGCGGCGTGGGAACGCTGGAAGAGGTCGTCGAAATGATGACCTGGGCTCAGCTCGGCCAACACCGCAAGCCCGTGCTGCTCGCCAATATCAACAGCTTTTGGTCGCCTTTGCTGCAACTTCTGGATCACATGCGCAACGAGGCATTCATCCGCCCTGAACAGGACGTGCCCTATCTGGTCACGGGGGATATCAGCAGCATTATTCCGATGCTGGCAAAGGCCTGCGGGGAACAGGAAACGGCTCAAGCCCTTGAAGCCGAAGCAGGACTCGAGAACTTCTAATCCGCATATCCGTATAATTGCGGAAAACCTCGCTCTGCGTGTGCGGCTCTTCCACGCACGCAGCCACCTGCACATCTTGTCAAACTATTGATATTCTGGACTTTTCCCACCAGGTCGGTTCGCAGACACGTCCCTTAGTTGAGAAAATTTGACGCCTCAGGATAACTCTTTGTTTGGGTTTTGCCGGTCACACTCCGCCTCACTTTTATCAATGCCGGCGGACAAAAATGCAAAAGATCCTTCTCGTCGAGGATGCCGCCTTCTTTGAGAAGGCAGCGCTCAAGAAGCTCGCTGAGATCGGAGAGCGCCGGGTCAAGGTGGCACGGAACCTCGCACAGGCTGCCGCGCTGCTTGAGGGCGGTGCAGAGGCCTTTGATCTGGCGCTTGTCGACCTCACCCTGCCGGATGCTCCGGACGGTCAGATCGTGGATCTGTGTATCGCGCATAATGTCCCGACAGTGGTCTTCACCAGCCGCTTTGAACCCAGCCTGCGCAAGGCCATGCGGGACAAAGGGGTGCTCGACTACATCATCAAGGACAGCCCCTCCAGCCTCGACTATCTTGGCGATCTGGTGCAGCGGCTGGGCCGGAACTCGTCCATTGGCGTGCTGGTCATCGATGACGCAGTGGTCGAGCGGACCTATATGAGCGAGACGATCGCCCGCCACCGCTACAAGATATTCATGGCCCGATCCGCCAAGGAGGGCATGCAGTATCTGCAGGATTTCCCGGAGATCCGGCTGGTCATTGTCGATTACTTCATGCCCGAGGAGGACGGCTTCTCGTTCCTGAAGGCAATCCGGCGCAAACGCAGCCGGGAATCCCTTGCCGTTATCGGTATCTCCGGCTCGGAAGACATGGAGAACCGCATCCGCTTCCTGAAGTACGGCGCCAGCGATTTCCTGCACAAGAGCTGCCCGCCGGAGGAGCTTCTGCTTCGAATCTCCCAGAATCTCGACGTGATCGACCGGTTTGCCGATCTCAGCGACCGCAGTTTCCGGGATGCTCTGACCGGCCTATACAACCGCCGTTTCCTGTTCAGTGAAGGCATCCGGCTGGCGTCGGAAGCACAGGACCGCGGTGAAGTTCGCTGGCTGGCCCTGGTTGACGTGGACAAGTTCAAACATGTCAACGACACCTACGGTCACGAGGCCGGAGACCGGGCATTGATTGCCCTTTCTGACGAGCTTCTGCGGCTGGCCGGTGAAGACGGTCTGGCGGTACGGCTGGGCGGCGACGAATTCTGCGCGGTACTGTCCGGAGAGAACGAAGCAGAAGTTACGACCCGGCTGGAAGCGTTCCGCTGCCGCCTTCAGAACCTCGACATCACGTCAGGCGGGCAGACCTTCCGCATTGCCGCCAGTATTGGCCTGTCGGTCATTCCGGGACACGATCTGTCCGAAGCGATCCGAACCTCAGATGGCCGTCTCTATTCCGCAAAGGATGCCGGCCGCAACCAGCTGGTTGCCTCCTGACCCTTCGCGCCAGCCCCTGCCGCATGTGGCAGGGGCCAACCCTCGCAGCGTTTATCGCGTCGATTTCAACAGCGCATAGGTGATTGAATCTGTCAGTGCCTGAAACGAGGCATCGACGATGTTGGCGGACACGCCGATGGTGAACCAGCGCTGGTGTGTCGTCTTGTCATGGCTCTCGATCAGCACGCGCGTGATGGCGCCCGTGCCGCCATCGAGGATACGCACCTTGTAGTCCACCAGTTCCAGGCCCTCGATGGCGGACTGGTACTTGCCCAGATCCTTGCGCAGCGCCCCGTCCAGCGCATTGACGGGACCATTGCCCTCGCAGACGGACATGCGGGTCTCCCCGTCGATATCCACCTTCACCACTGCCTCGGACATGGTGACCTGCTCGCCCACCGCATTGAAGCGCCGCTCCACCATGACGCGGAAGGACTTCACCTCGAAGAAACGCGGCACCTTGCCCAGAATACGCCGCGCCAGCAGCTCGAAGGAAGCATCCGCCGCCTCATAGGCATAGCCCTTCGCCTCGCGCTCCTTCACTTCGGTCAGCAGGGCGTCCAGCTTCGGATCGGCCTTGTCCACGTCGATGCCGAGACGGGACAGCTCGCCCAGCAGGTTGCTCTTGCCCGCCTGATCGGACACGAGAACCTTGCGCTTGTTGCCGACGCTTTCCGGCTCCACATGCTCGTAGGTCCTTGGGTCCTTGAGCAGCGCAGAGGCATGAATGCCGGCCTTGGTGGCAAAGGCGCTTTCGCCCACATAGGGCGCGTGCCGGTCCGGCGCGCGGTTCAGCATCTCGTCAAAGGCATGCGAAATGGCCGTGATGTCCTTCAGCCGTTCCGGCTGGACGGAAAGCTCCACGGTATCCTTGTACGGCGCCTTCAGCATCAGGGTGGGGATGAGGCTGATCAGATTGGCATTGCCGCAGCGCTCACCGATGCCGTTGAGCGTGCCCTGGATCTGGCGCACACCCGCTTCCACCGCCGCCAGCGAGTTGGCCACCGCCTGGCCCGTATCATTATGGGCGTGGATGCCCAGATGGCTGCCGGGCACCACCTGTTTCACCCGGGCGACGATTTCCTTCACCTCGCCCGGCAGGGTGCCGCCGTTGGTGTCGCAGAGCACCACCCAGCGTGCCCCGGCCTCATAGGCCGTGCGGGCGCAGGCCAGCGCGTAGTCCGGATTGGCCTTGTAACCATCGAAAAAATGCTCGCAGTCGATCATCGCTTCCCGGCCGGCCGCGACTGCAGCCTTCACCGTGTCACGGATGCTTTCGAGGTTTTCCTCGTTGGTGCAGCCAAGCGCCACTTCGACATGGTAGTCCCAGGACTTGGCCACGAAGCAGTTCGCGTCCGCCTTGGCTTCCAGAAGCAATTGCAGGCCCGGATCATTTGAAGCGGAGCGCCCTGCCCGCTTGGTCATGCCGAAGGCGGTGAAGCGGGCGGTCTTCGTCCGCTTTTCCGAGAAGAACTCGGTATCCGTCGGGTTGGCACCCGGATAGCCGCCCTCAATGTAATCGACACCCAGCCGCTCCAGCAGCTCGGCAATAGCGATCTTTTCCGCGATGGAAAAGTCGATGCCGCTGGTCTGCGCCCCGTCACGGAGCGTGGTGTCGAACAGATAGAGTTTTTCGCGGGTCATATGTCTGGATACCGGTTTCTGGCTGTTTTTGGACCTCAGGCCTCGGGAAGGCCTGCGAACATGTCGGTGGAGCGGATCAGCCGGTCGAGGATGCCCGGCTCGTTGAAGGCGTGCCCGGCCCCTCGATGAGGTGGAAATCGGCCCGCGGCCAGGCCTTGTGCAGGCCATAGGCATAGCGCGCCGGGCAAGGCATGTCGTAGCGGCCATGCACGATCACGCCCGGAATATCCTTCAGCTTTCCGGCGTCGCGCAGCAGCTGCCCCTCTTCCAGCCAGCCGCCATGCATGAAGAAGTGATTCTCGATGCGGGCGAAGGCATAGGCGAATTCGTCCTCGCCGAAATGCTGGCTGTTGTCGAGGCTGGGCAGCAGGGTGATGGTCTCGCCCTCCCACAGGCTCCAGGCCTTGGCAGCTTCAACACGCACGGCCTTGTCCGGATGGGTCAGCAGGCGCTGATAGGCCGCCATCATCGCATGGCGTTCGCCCGCTGGAACGGGGGCCTGAAAGCGCTCGAACTTCTCCGGGAACATTTCCGAGACGCCGAACTGGTAGTACCAGTCCAATTCCCCTTTGGTCAGCGTGTAGATGCCGCGCAGCACCAGCTCGCTCACCTGCCGGGGATAGGTCTGCGCATAGGCCAGTGCCAGCGTCGAGCCCCAGGAGCCACCGAAGACGAGCCACTGGTCGGCTCCCACCATCTTGCGCAGACGCTCGATGTCCTCAACCAGATGCCATGTGGTGTTGGCTTCCAGCTCCGCATGCGGCGTGGAGCGGCCGCAGCCGCGCTGGTCAAACAGCAGAACGTCGTAGTGATCTGGATGGAACAGCCGCCGGTGTGCGGGCGAAATGCCGCCGCCCGGCCCGCCATGCAGGAACACTGCTGGCTTGCGCCCTGGCGTCCCCGAGCGCTCCCAGTAGATGGTGTGGCCATCGCCCACATCGAGCATACCGGAGGCATAGGGCTCGATCTCGGGATAAAGGCCGCGCAATTCCGTCATCAAATCAATCCTCTTCCACTCTGTCTGCCGCAGGCCAAACATCCGTATCGTGATCTGGATGCTGGTAGGTGACGAGGGAGGCAAGGAACGCAGCCGCCGCAAAGTCGTCTTCCGTCCTGCGCTCCGGCAACCCCGGCACGGCATCTGCAAAGGGCAGCTTGCCCTCGACCCCATAGGCAACGATGGGCACGATCCCGGACGGATCGTCAAATGCGGCGATGGCGATGGCCATGCCGTCCGGCGCCTCATAGGTCAGAGGCGTGCCGCAAGCGGAGCAAAAGCCGCGGGAAACCAGATTGGAGCTGCGGAAAATGGCTCTGTCTCCGCGTGTCCACTCCACACTATCCGCCTCGCGCACCGACACCAGCGGAGCATAAAAGCCGCCAAAGGCCTTCTGGCACATGCGGCAATGGCACACCGACGCATGCCCAAGCTGCCCCCGCACCCGGAACCGCACCGCCCCACACTGGCATCCGCCAGACCGTTCATTGGTCATTTTGGTTCTCCCTGTCTCCTGCGTATCGTCATGACGGACGCGACACTGGCCAGTTTCCTTGCAACCGCTGAGCCCCCACTCCTTCCCCCGTGGGAAGGGGTGGGCAGACTCTCAAGGGATGAATCCCCCTCAGCGCTTCACCTCCCACGTGGTCACACGCTTGCCGGTGGCGGCGTCCTTGCCGTCCTTGAGCTGGATCCCCATGGCGGAAAGCTCGTCGCGGATGCGGTCGGCTTCGGCCCAGTTCTTGGCTTCAAGGCTGGAGAGACGATCGGCAACGAGAGTTTCAATGCGGCCCGTATCCACGCCCTCCAGCACGGCGGCAACAGGCGCGAGCCCAAGAAGACGCGCACTGGCCCAATAGACCGGAAGCAGGGCGCTGTCCTTGGACGCGTCCTGTGCCAGACCATGGAGTGCCTGCACGGCGGCAACCGTGTTGAGGTCATCCGTCAAGGCCGCCAGCACTTCGGAGGCGGGAGCAGCAGCTCTCTCCTGAACCTCGGGCCACTTTGCCAGCAGCCGTTCAGCCTCCTCCAGCCGCTTGACCGAAAAATCAATCGGCTCGCGGTAATGCGTCATCAGCATGGCAAGGCGCAGCACTTCGCCCGGCCACTTGCGGCCGCCGAATTTTTCCGTGTGCAGCAGGTCGTGGATGGTGACAAAGTTGCCTTCGGACTTGGACATCTTGCGCCCCTCCACCTGCACGAAGCCGTTGTGCAGCCAGAAATTTGCCATGACGCTGGTGCCATGGGCGCAGCAGGACTGGGCGATTTCGTTTTCGTGGTGCGGGAAGATGAGATCCAGCCCGCCGCCGTGAATGTCGAACACCTCGCCCAGATGATGGGCGCTCATGACCGAGCATTCGATGTGCCAGCCGGGGCGGCCACGGCCCCAGGGGCTGTCCCAGCCTGGCTCCTCGGGCGAAGACAGCTTCCACAGCACGAAGTCGCCCGGGTTCTTCTTGTGGGCGTCAACGGCAATGCGTGCGCCTGCCCTCTGGTCTTCCAGATTGCGCTTGGAGAGCTGGCCATAAGCGGCCATGGAGCCGGTGTCGAACAGCACCTCGCCGCCGTCTTCCGTCTGCGCCACATAGGCATGGCCGCGGGCAATCAGCGTCTCGATCATCGAAACCATGCCCGCGATATGCTGGGTCGCGCGCGGCTCATGGCTGGGCTCAAGGCAGCCGAGTGCCTTCACGTCCGCATGGAACTGGTCCGCAGTGGTGGAGGTCACCCGTGCGATGGCATCGTTCAGCGGCAGGCCAGGAAAATCACGCAGGGCGCGGGCGTTGATCT
Organism: Pannonibacter phragmitetus; assembly: GCF_050510895.1. Lineage (GTDB taxonomy): Bacteria > Pseudomonadota > Alphaproteobacteria > Rhizobiales > Stappiaceae > Pannonibacter > Pannonibacter phragmitetus_B. The sequence goes on from NZ_JBNINT010000001.1 coordinate 2,491,278, forward strand.
TGTCATCGACGTCCGTGATGTTGCGCACATAGGTGACGTGATCGGCTCCATAGAGATGGCGCAGCAGGCGGTAGAGCACGTCAAAGACAATGACCGGCCGTGCATTGCCGATATGGGCAAAGTCATAGACCGTCGGTCCGCACACATACATGCGCACGTTCTGCGGATCGATCGGATGGAAGACATCCTTCGTCCGGGTGAGCGTATTGGTCAGGCGCAGAACCGGGGCGTCCGGGCTGGCTTTGGTCATGACACGTCGTCTCCTGGCCTGCTGGCCGGGGGCGTCCGTCTCTTTGGAATTGGCGCAAGGAGGGAACGGCCACAGCCAGCAAAGGTGCTAGCTGCAAATAATGGTGATCGGAATGAGGGTCCGGCTGGCCGTATTCATGGCTCTGTTGTGACCGGTTTCCCGTTTCCGGTCAAGCATTCATCTGCCGCGCCACGCAAGCTGCAGCCCGCGGATCATCAAGGTTCCAAACACCTGTTCATGAAGCTGAACGCCAGCTGAATTTGCCCCTCAGACCCGGTTCAGCGCGCCCCTGCCACAGTAGCGCCATGAGTTGAACACAGCCCGCCGCAGCGGCCGGGCAAAATGAAAAATGGGGCTTATCATGTTTGCGCGTTTTGTCTCGGTCTGCTTCGTTCTCGCCATCATCGCCTCTCCCTTTGCAGGCCTTGCGGCCCTTGCCTCCAGCAAGCCAATGCCCGCAGGTGTCTCGGCCCAGAAGAGCATGTGCATGACCACGGGCGTCAGCTGCGGCGCTGGCCACATCCTGCTGCCTGCGATGTTCCGGGGATAAGCGCAGCCCTCAGGCGCCTCCCATCCGGACAGGGCAGCCAGCCTTTAATCAGTGCAACGGCGTGGCTTGAAACAATCGGGGCGAGGTGCCATCTTGCGCGCATGGAAACCAAGGCTCTGGAAGAAAAGGCCGAAGCGGCCACACAGTTTCTCAAGACCATCGCCTCGACGCCGAGGCTGATGCTGCTGTGCATGATGGCTGACCGGGAATGCAAGGTTGGCGATCTGGCCGAGCAGACCGGCATGCGCATGCCGACCGTCTCCCAGCAGCTGAGCCTGCTACGTGCACAAGGCCTCGTGCGTACCCGCCGGGAAGGCACGACGATCTACTACCGGCTGGCGAGTGATGCGGCACGCGATATCATGGGCGTGCTTTACACGCACTTCTGCTCGCCCGATGCCAAGCCTCAGGACGCCCCCAGACCGAGGACGAGGAAGAGCCCGCCCTGTAAGCCAGTGCGGGACTTCGATCGTCACTTATCCAGAAAATCAGCGCAGCGCGGCGCTTCCCCACTGCCCCACGGCATGATGGGAACGGTGGACGTGGAGTTCTTCGGGCTGCCCTCTACCAGCTTGTCGGAATAGACTAGATAGACCAGCACATTACGCTTGGCGTCGCAGCCGCGCACGATCCGCATCTTCTTGAACAGGAACGACCGGCGCTGGCGGAACATCTCCTCGCCCTGCTCGAAGCGCGCCTTGAAGCTGACCGGCCCCACCTGGCGGCAGGCCAGTGAAATGTCCGAAACCTCCTCCGCAACGCCCAGCCAGCCCTCAAGACCGCCCTTTTCCGGCACGGTGAAATGACAGGCGACACCCTCCACCACCGGGTCGTCAATGGCATAGGTGGCAAGCTTGTGGTCAGGCGTGAGGAATTTCCAGACAGTTGACTTTTTGAAGATGAGATCCGGCTCTTCCGCCGCGCCCGCAGCACCCGCCGCAAGCAGAAAAGCCAAAATGCCACCTGCAAGTTTCGCAGCCACGCCTCCGTGTCTGATGCTCATGCCCGTTGCCCTTTCCTGTTCTGCAAATCAATGTTCCCTCTATGTGGCCGCTCCTTTGGACGTTTTCCATAGCTTGCGCATGCCGCTGCCGCACATGCTGCCATGAGCGGCCCATTGGAACTCCATATGTGTTGCAAGTCTCGGGACCTCTGACGGGGACAGCCGGACGGGAAGTGGCACCTGCAAGGCCAGATCCCGCCAAAAGGCTGGCCTTTATCTTTTCCTTATGCGCGCTGGCTGACTTCCCAATCGAACCCTGATGCGATTTGCGTCGATTTTGTGCCGGTCACAACAGGAGACCGGATCATGTCCGACATCATCTTTCTGACCCTTGGCTGCGGCTGTCTTGGCGTGCTTGCGCTCTATGCCCGCGGCCTCGACCGGCTGTGAGGACCAAAGCCATGTTCGAGCTTTTGTCCGGCCTTGCCGTGGTTTGCGGCCTTGGCATCTACCTCGTGGTTACGCTGCTGCGGCCCGAGCGGTTCTGATCCTCTACGGAGCGCACCCATGACCCTTTCCGGCTGGCTGCAGATCGGCCTGTTCTTTCTGGCCGTTCTCGCCATCATCAAGCCTCTCGGGCTTTACATGGCCTATGTCTTTTCAGGCAGGCGCACATGGCTTTCACCTGTTCTCGGTCCCATCGAGAGCGGCTTCTACAAGGCTGCGGGCATAGATCCGCAGCGGGAACAGAGCTGGCTTGGCTACACGTTCGCCATGCTTGCCTTCTCGCTGACAGGCTTCCTTGCCCTTTATGCCATCCTGCGGCTGCAGCACCTGCTGCCATTCAATCCGCAGGGTTTTCCCGGCATGCCGGCGGACCTTGCCTTCAACACGGCCGTCTCTTTTGTCACGAACACCAACTGGCAGAACTATGGCGGTGAGGTCACACTGAGCCACTTCAGCCAGATGGCCGGTCTGACGGTGCAGAACTTCCTGTCTGCTGCCACCGGCATGGCGCTGGCTGTCGCCTTCACCCGCGCCTTCGCCCGCTCCAAGGCCTGCACCCTTGGCAACTTCTGGGCCGACATGACACGGGCTGTGCTTTATATCCTGCTGCCACTGGCGATCCTCGTGGCCCTTGCATTCGTTGCCATGGGCCTGCCGCAAACGCTGAGCGCCTCTGCCACGGTGACCACGCTGGAAGGCGCGCAGCAGGTGATTGCGCTCGGACCCGTCGCCAGCCAGGAAGCCATCAAGCAGCTTGGCACGAACGGCGGCGGCTTCTTCAACGTCAACGCCGCCCATCCGTTCGAGAATCCGACGGCCTTCTCCAACTATCTCAACATGTTCGCCATGCTGAGCGTGTCGTCCGCCCTCGTCTATGCCTTTGGCGTGATGGCAAACTGCCGCCGTCAGGCCTGGGCTCTGCTCAGTGCCATGGCGCTGCTGCTGATCACTGGCGTTGCCGTGATCTATTGGGCAGAAACGCAAGGCAACCCGATCCTGACCGCCCTTGGCGCGGATGCGGCGGGCGGCAATATGGAAGGCAAGGAAGTGCGCTTCGGGCAGGCCATGACCGCGCTCTATGCCGCCGTCACCACAGGCCTTTCCAATGGCGGCGTCAATGGCATGCATGGGTCATTCACCGGCCTTGGCGGGCTGGTGCCGATGTTCCTGATGCAGCTTGGCGAGGTTTTGCCGGGCGGCGTAGGCTCGGGCCTCTATGGCATGCTCGTCTTTGCCCTGCTGTCGGTCTTCGTTGCGGGCCTCATGGTGGGCCGTACACCGGAGTTTCTGGGCAAGAAGATCGACGGACGCGAGATGAAATTCGCCATGCTGGCCGTTCTCATCCTGCCGCTGGTGATCCTCGGGCTCACGGCCGTGTCCGCCATGCTGCCCGCAGCCCTTGCCAGCCTCGGCTCCGCTGGCCCGCACGGCCTGTCGGAGATGCTCTATGCCTACACCTCGGCTGCGGGCAACAATGGCTCGGCCTTTGGCGGGCTCAGTGGCAACACGCCCTGGTACAACACCACCCTCGGGCTCTCCATGCTGCTGGGCCGCTTTGCCTATGCCATACCGGTGATGGCGATTGCCGGGTCTCTGGCGGCGAAGGTCAAGGTTCCCCCTTCATCGGGCACATTCCCGACCGATGGGCCGCTGTTCACCGGCCTTCTCATCGCCATCATCCTCATTCTCGGCGGTCTGCAGTTCTTCCCGGCTCTCGCCCTCGGTCCCATTGCCGAACACCTGGCGATGCTTGCCGGCCAGACCTTCTGAAAGGGTTATTCCCATGTCCACTGACACAAGGGATGCCAAGGGGCAGAAGCTGCCTCACGGCCCGAACATGCTCTCCCCGCAATTCTGCTTCCCGCCTTGCGTGATGCGGTCGTGAAGCTGGACCCGCGCCAGCTGGTGCGCAATCCGGTCATCTTCGTCACCGAAGTGGTGGCGGCACTGGTGACCGTGCTGTTCGCCCGTGATCTGGCGCTGGGAGCGGAAGACACCGTCTTCTCCGGCCAGATTGCCGCATGGCTGTGGTTCACGGTGCTGTTTGCCACCTTCGCAGAGGCTGTAGCCGAAGGACGCGGGCGGGCGCAGGCCGATAGCCTGAAGCGCACCAAGTCCGAACTCACCGCCCGCCGCCTCCTGCCGGACGGCAGTACGGAGAGCATCCCCGCCGCCAGCCTGTCCGTAGGTGACGAGGTGCTGGCGGCAGCCGGGGAGCTGATCCCAGGCGATGGCGAGGTGATCGAGGGCGTTGCCACGGTCAACGAAAGTGCCATCACCGGTGAATCAGCCCCTGTCATCCGTGAATCGGGCGGCGACCGCTCGGCGGTGACAGGCGGCACGGAGGTGCTGTCCGACGAGATCCGTGTGCGCATAACCGTGGCGCCCGGCTCCAGCTTCGTGGACCGGATGATCGCCCTCATTGAAGGCGCCCAGCGCCAGAAGACGCCGAACGAGATAGCCCTGTCGATCCTGCTGTCTGGCCTGACGCTGATTTTCCTCTTTGTCTGCACCGCCATCTGGGGCCTTGCCGCCTATTCCGGCGCGGTCATTTCCGTCACCGTGCTGGCGGCCCTGCTGGTAACGCTGATCCCCACCACCATCGGTGGGCTGCTGTCAGCCATCGGCATTGCCGGCATGGACCGGCTGGTGCGCTTCAACGTCATTGCCACCTCGGGCCGTGCAGTTGAGGCCGCAGGCGACGTGGATACGCTGCTGCTCGACAAGACCGGCACGATCACCTTCGGCAACCGCATGGCCAGCGATTTTGCCGCTGCTCCCGGCGTCAGCATTCCCGAACTGGCGGAAGCGGCGCTTCTGGCCAGCCTTTCCGACGAAACGCCGGAAGGCCGCTCCATCGTTGCCCTCGCCACCGGTGACTTCGGCATCGCCCTGCCGCGGGTAACGCCTGATGCCGTCATCGCTTTCTCCGCCGAGACGCGCCTGTCCGGCGTGGACATGGGAGAGCGCCGCCTGCGCAAGGGGCGGTGGATGCGGTGCTGGCCTTCGCTGGCCTCACGGCGGCAACGGCTCCGGCAGAGTTCTCCCGCGCCGTGGACCTGATCGCCCGCAGCGGCGGCACCCCGCTGGCTGTGGCTGATGGTAAGCGGCTGCTCGGCGTCATCCACCTCAAGGACGTCGTCAAGCCCGGCATCAAGGAGCGGTTTGCCGCCCTGCGCGCCATGGGCATCCGCACGGTCATGGTCACCGGCGACAATCCGGTCACAGCCGCTGCAATCGCCTCGGAAGCCGGCGTCGATGACTTTCTGGCCAGCGCAACGCCCGAAGACAAGCTGGCGTATATCCGCCGCGAGCAGCAAGGCGGGCGCCTGATCGCCATGTGCGGCGACGGCACCAACGATGCCCCTGCCCTTGCGCAGGCAGACGTGGGTGTTGCCATGCAGACCGGCACCCAGGCAGCCCGCGAAGCTGCCAACATGGTGGATCTGGACTCCAGCCCCACCAAGCTCATCGAGATCGTGGAGATCGGCAAACAGCTGCTCATGACACGCGGCTCGCTGACCACCTTCTCCATCGCCAATGATGTGGCCAAATACTTCGCCATCATCCCGGCGCTGTTCATCGCCGCCTATCCGGCGCTTGGCAGCCTCAACATCATGGACCTGGCCTCGCCGCGCTCGGCCATCCTGTCGGCGGTTATCTTCAACGCACTGATCATCGTGGCACTGATCCCGCTGGCGCTGAAGGGCGTTGCCTACCGTCCGGCAGGCGCGGCCTCCCTGCTGCGGCGGAACCTTGCCCTCTATGGCCTTGGCGGCCTGATCCTGCCTTTCGCAGGCATCAAGCTGATCGACATGGCCGTCAGCGCTCTCAATCTGGTGTAACCCTATGCTGAACCATCTCAGACCCGCCATCGTGCTCACTCTCGCCATGACCGTCCTGACCGGACTGGCCTATCCGCTCGCCATCACCGGAGCCGCGCAGGTTCTGATGCCGGGGGCAGCCAACGGCAGCTTGATCGAGCAGGACGGGAAGCCCGCAGGCTCGCTCTACATCGGTCAGGCCTTCAGCGATCCGCGCCACTTCTGGTCCCGTCCTTCCGCAACTCCGGACACGCCTTACAACGCAGGCGCCTCGTCCGGCTCGAACCTCGGCACCACCTCCGCCGCCCTCAAGGCGCGTGTGGAGGCAGAGGCTGCAAGGCTCACCGCCAGCGGCTTGAGGGCGCCCCTGCCCGCAGACGCTCTTATGGCCTCGGGCTCCGGCCTTGACCCGCATATCTCGCCCGCTTTCGCGCTGGCACAGGTGCCACGCGTTGCTCAGGCACGCGGCCTTGCCGAGGCGAAGGTCAGAACCCTGCTGCGCGAGCACACGGAAGAGCCGATGCTTGGCGTCTTCGGGGAACCTCGTGTAAACGTGCTGGCGCTTAATCTGGCGCTCGACAGCCTCAAGGAGTGAGCCGCATGGCCGAGGAAGACCGCAGGCCCGATCCGGATGCCCTGCTCGCCCTTGCGGACAAGGACCGGAGGGGCAAGCTGAGGGTCTTCCTCGGGGCAGCGCCAGGCGTCGGCAAGACCTTCGCCATGCTGAGCCGCGCGCAACGCCTCAAGGCCGATGGCATCGAAGTCGCAGTTGGGGTCGTCGAAACCCATGGGCGCAGCGAAACCGCTGCCTTGCTGGACGGGCTGAATGTCCTGCCGCGCAAGCGGGTGCTGCACCGCGGACGGATGCTGGAAGCCTTTGATCTGGACGGCGCCCTTGTGCGCCGTCCGCGCATTCTGATCGTCGATGAATTGGCCCACTCCAACCCGGAGGGCAGCCGCCATCCGAAACGCTATCAGGACATCGAGGAACTGACCGGCGCCGGCATTGATGTGTGGACCGCGCTCAACATCCAGCATCTGGAAAGCCTGGCAGACCTGGTGACGCAGATCACCGGCGTAACCGTGCGCGAGCGTGTGCCGGATGTGGTGCTGAAACGGGCGGACGAGGTGATCCTTGTTGATCTGACGCCTGCCGAGCTGATCGAGCGTCTGCAAGAGGGCAAGGTCTACCTGCCGGACAATGCCCGCCGGGCGACCGAACGGTTCTTCCGGGTTGGCAACCTCACCGCGCTGCGCGAGCTGGCCTTGCGGCGGACGGCTGGCCGCGTCGATGACCAGATGGTCGATTTTCTCAAGCAGCATGCCATCGAAGGGCCCTGGGCCACGAGCGAAAGGCTGATCGTTTGCGTGGGGCCGGATGACCTTTCGGAGAAGGTCGTCCGGGTGGCCAGCCGCCTCGCCTCTGGCCTCAACGCACCGTGGATGGCGGTTTCGGTGGAGCGTGCCGACCGGGAAGCAGAGACCAGCCCGGATCTGGCCCGCATCGAACATATCCTGCATCTGGCAGAGCAATTAGGCGCAGAAACCCGGCGCATCATCGGCACCGATTTCGTTGAGGAAATCCTGCGCCTTGCAAGGCGGGAGCATGCAACGCAGATCGTCATCGGCGTGCGCAAGAACCGGGACTGGCGGCGCTTTTTCACACCCTCCCTGCCCGAGGCTCTCTCCCGCCGCGCTTCTGGCATTGGCCTGCATCTGGTAACCCCCGAGCGCAAGGAAACACTGCGCCCCATCGCATGGCGTCCGCGTTTTTCCTGGAAGGACCTGCCGCATGCTGCGGCAACCGCCCTGCTGTTTGCCGCAGGCGTCACGGCCTTCGGTCAGTTAATCGATCTCTTCGTGCACCTGCCCAACATTTCGCTGCTGTTCCTGCTGGCGGTTCTGGGGGCAGCCGTCACCTCAGGCTATACGGCAGCCTTGCTGGCAGTGATATTTTCGGCGCTCTGCTACAATTTCTTCTTCATCAATCCGCGCCACACCTTCACCATCGCTGCGCCGCACGAGGTGTTTTCGTTCTTCGTGTTCTTTTGCGTGGCCGTGATTGCGGGCGGCTTTGCTTCGCGTATCCGCGAACAGGCGGAGACGGCGCGCAAGCGGGCGACTGCGCTTCAGGCGCTCTATGATTTTTCACGCAAGCTGTCTGGCACGGAAAAGGCCGAGGATGTGATCTGGGCATCTGTCTCGCAGTTGCAGGCCAGTCTGAAGCGCAACATCGTCATGCTGGTGCCAGAGAACGGAGATCTGCGTATCGCCGGGGCCTGGCCACCGGATACGGAGCTGGACGTAACAGCCCTCACCGCTGCCCGCTGGGCGCTGGACAAGGAGGAGCGCGCCGGACACGGCACAGGCACCTTGCCCAACTGCCGCTTCGAGTTCCGCCCCCTGCTCAGCCCTCACGGTCCAGTGGGCGTTTGCGGTGTGGAGCAGACAGGCGAGCGCATTGGCATCAATGAGGAACGGGCGCTGTCGGCCATTCTCGACCAGACAGCCATCGCCATCGACCGGGCCCGCCTGTCGGAAGCCAGCGCCGCCCAGACCGCACGGCAGGAGAGCGAGCGCTACCGCGATGCGCTGCTGTCTTCCATCTCGCATGACCTGCGGACACCTCTGGCAACGATCACAGGCTCCGTCACAAGCCTGCGCCAGCTTGGCCGGCGCATGAGCCCGGAAAGTCAGGATGACCTGCTGCAATCCATCGAGGAGGAAAGCAGCCGCATGAGCCGCTTCGTCGCCAACCTGCTGGACATGACGAGGATCGAGGCGGGCAGCCTTGAGCCACGGCAGGAATGGCTGGACGTGACGGACGTGATCCAGTCCTCCGTCGAGCGGGCAAGGCGCTACTTCCCCGGCCGGGCGATTGACACCGGCATAGCCCCCGGCCTGCCGCTGATCCGCGGCGACAGCGTGCTGCTAGGTCAGGTGCTGTTCAACCTGCTGGACAATGCCATCAAGTATGGCGGGCAGGAGCCGGTAAACGTTTATGCAAGGCAGGACGGGGAGGACGTGCTCATATCCGTCACAGATCTGGGCAAGGGGATTCCGCCGGAGGATCTTGAGCGGGTGTTCGAGAAGTTCTACCGGCGCGGCAAGGCAGATGGCCGGGCGCCCGGCACCGGGCTTGGCCTTGCCATCGCACGCGGTTTCGTGGAAGCCATGGGTGGGCGCATTCATGCCGAGAGCCCGGCCATCCGGCGCAAGGGAACACGGCTGGTCATGCGCTTTCCCGCCGGCCCCGCAGAGGAAGGAAAATTGCCAGAATGACAGGACAGTCCTCCGGCGCACGCATCCTTGTCGTTGACGATGAGCCGCAGATCCAGCGGTTCCTCAAGCCTGCGCTAACGGCTGCGGGCTATGACGTTGTGGAAGCGGCAACCGGCGGCGACGCCTTGAAGGCGGTGGCAACCGCCGCGCCTGATCTTGTCATCCTTGATCTCGGCCTGCCGGACATGGACGGCAAGGACGTGATCGCCAGCCTGCGCGGCTGGAGCACCCTGCCGATCCTTATCCTCTCCGCCCGCGACCGGGAGAGCGAGAAGATCGCCGCGCTGGACCTGGGCGCCGACGACTACATCGAAAAGCCCTTCGGCATCGGCGAGCTGACTGCCCGCATCCGCACCGCCCTGCGCCACCGGGGGCAGACCGAAGCCTTGCCGCAGGTGCTGGAGACGGACGGGCTTGTGATCGATACCATCCGCCGCACTGTCTCGCGTGATGGCGGCGAGATCCGGCTGACACCGAAGGAATATGACCTGCTTGCCCTGCTCTCCCGCCATGCCGGGCGCGTCGTCACCCATCGCATCCTGCTGACCTCCGTCTGGGGCCCGGCACACGGGGATGACCTGCAGTATCTGCGCGTCTTCATCGGCCAGTTGCGCCAGAAGATCGAGCGCGACCCGGCCGCCCCCGCCATCCTGCGCACGGAACCCGGCGTCGGCTACCGGCTGATGACCGGAGAATGAGAAGCGTGCGGCTTTTTCTTGCGGGTGCGGCGGCGTTTCTGCCGTTCGCCGCTGGGCCCTTCCTCCTCAGTCGAGATCCTGCCTGAAGGTTTCAATCAGCTTGTTCTTCAGGATCTTGCCCGTCGGTGCGGCAGGCAGGGCGTTGGTGATGATGATGCGGGAGGGCACCTTGTAGGGCGAGAGGCGGCTGGCGGCATGGTCATGCAGTTCCTTTTCGGTCAGCGCCGCAGCATCGCGGACCTGACAGAAGGCAAGAACCTCCTCATTGCCGCCACTCACCGTGCGGCCAACAACAGCACATTGCAGCACGCCCGGATGATCGTTCAGCGCGCTCTCCACCTCCGGCGGATAAACGTTGAAGCCGCCCCGGATGATCAGCTCGCGGGCGCGCCCGGCAATGTGGAGATTGCCCTCGTCATCAATGCGGCCCAGATCGCCGGTGCGCAGAAAGCCCTCTTCGTCAAAAACGGCTGCCGTTTCCGCCGGGTTGCGGAAATAGCCGGGCATCACATGCGGGCCGCGTGTCAGGATTTCGCCCACCCCGTCGCTGCCCGGATTGCGCAGTTTCAATTCCACGCCGGGCAGCGCAGGGCCGACGCTGACATCGGCCACACCACGCGGATTGACGGTCAGGGTCACACCCGCCGTCGTTTCGGTCATTCCATAGCCGTTCTGCAGGGCGCAGCCGTAGAAATGCTCCGCCCGGCGCTTCCAGTCAGGATCGAGCGGCGCGGCGCCGGAGGAAACGTAGCGCAAGGTCTTCGTGGGCAGTTGCGCCAGGCCTTGCTTGTCCGCTTCAGCCATAACCAGTGCATGGATCTGCGGCACTGCCGGCATCACGGTGACTCCGGAATTCAGCGCCTCGAGCACGGTAGCCGCGTTGAAGCGCGGGAAGAGCCAGAGACTGGCACCAGCGACGACGCTTGCGATCATCATCGACGTCAGGCCGAAAACATGGGTCATGGGCAGAACGCCGAGGATCAGGTCTTCGCTCACAATCTTGCGCATGCGCACGGAGGTTTCACCGCCGAACAGCAGATTGGAATGAGTGAGCATGACGCCTTTGGGCGTGCCTGTCGTGCCGGTGGTGTAGAGGATCACCGCCACCGCTTCCCGGCCGGGACGGACAGGCTCGGGAACGGCGTCCGGGAAAGGACCGGAAATTTCAAGTGCGCCAAGGGCGGTCCGCCAGGACCGCGCGCCCGCCTCCGCCGCATGAGCGGCTGCATCAGGCGACACGTTGGAGAGATAGACGGTCAGCTTCGGGTCCGCATGCGGGGCAATGCGCTGCAGCTCGTGGCTGGTCATGCGCGCATTCACGGGGACGGCAATCGCGTTGAGTCTGGAAGCGGCCATGACGAGGCCGACCAGTGCCGCGCAGTTTTCAGCCAGAATGAGCAGCCTGTCGCCAGCCTGAATCCCAAGGCCGGAAAGTTCGGAGGCCATGGCATCTACCGCTTCGTTGAGGGCGCCGTAGGCTATGCTGCTCCCATCGAAGTCACGGAAGGCGATGGCCTCGGGCCGGGCAGCGAGATGGACGTCAAGCGGTTGATGGATACGGCTGAAAGACATGAAGTTCCTCCCGGACCACCGATGGCCATTCTGGCGGGCCAGCTGCGTCCCTTTTGCTAGGTCTAGGTAATCCCAATTGCTCCGGGCTGGGTCCTCCCCCGCCCGGAACGCTGTCAGACACCGTCAGGCACCGGCTGCGCCGCCTTCGCCGCTTCCGGCGGGGGAACAGGCGCACGCTTGAACACCCCAGAAGCGGTTGCGATGAGCGTGCCATCGTCATGAAACAGTTCGGCGCTGGCGAAGATGATCTTCCGTCCCCCGCCAGTGACCCGGCCAATGGCCGTGACGCCACCCATGTGCCCGGCTGCAAGGAAGTTCACATTGAGCGACAGGGTCGTGAAGGGCTGGCGGCCGGTATCATCCACAGTCAGGCTGGCCGACACCGCACAGGCATTGTCCAGAAGCAGCGTGGCGATGCCGCCGTGAAGGGTGTTCTGGCGGTTGACATGCCGCTCATCCACGATCAGGCGGCAGCGGGCTCCACCATCAGGATGGCCAACCTCCAGCGTATAGCCGATCAGCCGCTGGCTGCCGGTTTCCTCCGTGATCAGCCGGGAGCTTTCGCCACGCAGTGTCATGCGGCAGACAACGCGATGAAGCGCTCCAGATGGACGTCACTGTCACCAAAGCGGGCATCTGCGGCCAGCAGGCGGCGCACCAGAGAGGCAAGTTCATACTCTTCGGTCATGCCGATGCCGCCGTGAAGCTGCACCGCCTCTTCGGCAACCAGCCGCGCCACCTTGCCAACCAGAACCTTGGTGGCGGCCACCTGCCGGTCCCGGTCTGCACTGTCGAGATGCCCGGCCAGATTCCAGACCGCAGAACGGGCCTGTTCCACTTCGGTGATCACATCGGCAAAGCGGTGTTGCAACGCCTGGAAGGAGCCAATCGGCCGGCCGAACTGCTTGCGGGTCTTGAGGTAGTCGATCGTCAGATCCACCGTGCGCTCCATCACGCCCAGCGCATCGGCACACACAGCCAGGATCGCCGCAGCCTGAGGGCGGGCCAGAAGCTCCGGACCTCCGATCCGGCGGGCCGGAGTGGCCGCGAAGCTGATCTCGGCTGCCCGCCCGCCGTCCATCAACGGGTATGCGCGTGAAGAAACACCGTCCGCCTGAGCTTCGATCAGGTAAAGCCCATCCACCGCGCTGACAATGAAATGTGTCGCCGTATCAGCTCCGGCAACCAGAGATTTTTCGCCGCTCAGCTTGCCATCCTGCACTGAGGTTTTCACCGTGCCGTCGTAGCGGGTGCCGGGCTCATCAAGCGCCACCGCAAGCCGGATTTCGCCGGAGGCCGCAGCCTCGGCAAGCTCCGTCTCGCCAGCTTCCGCAAGAATGCCAGCCCCCAGAACCAGACTGTCCAGAAAGGGCATCACGGCAGCGGCGCGGCCAAGCGTGGAAAAGACCTGCAGAATATCGGGACCAAGCCCGCCAAATCCGCCGTGCTCTTCCCGCAGAAGGGCAGCCCCGACGCCAAGCTCCAGCAGCGCATTAAGATCACTGCCGCGCTGAAGCGTTCGGGCAAGGCTTTCGCCAAGCATTGTCTGTTCTTCGGTAAATTCGAAATTCATGACAGCCCCCTCACAAGCCCAGAATCTGCTTGGCGATGATCGTCCGCTGGACCTCGCTTGATCCGCCGTAGATCGAAAGCTTGCGGTTGTTGAGATATGCGCGGGTTGCCGCAGCCGCTTCTTCCGGCCCGGGTGCGGCTTCCTCGTTGCCCAGCCCCTCGGAGGGAAAGCAAGCGCCCACGGACCAGCGGCCCGGCGGGTCAGGTCATTGATGGTCTGGCGGATCTGCGTGCCCTTGAGCTTCAGCATGGAGCTCTGCGGCCCCGGCGCCTGCCCCGCAGCGGCCTGCGCCAGCATGCGCAGGTTCGTCGTTGCCATGGCCATGAGATCAATTTCGACTTCCGCAATCCTTGCGGCGAACAGCGGATTTTCCAGCAGCGGCTTGCCGTTGGCCACCTGAGCCCTGGCCATGCGCTTCAGCGAGGCAAGGCCAGCGGTGGCAAAACCGACACCGGCAATGTTCGTCCGCTCGTGGGTCAGCAGATACTTGGCGTAGGTCCAGCCCTCGTTCTCCGTGCCAACCAGATTGGCCACCGGCACACGCACATTATCGAAGAAGACCTCGTTGACCTCCGGCGTGCCATCCAGAAGCACGATCGGGCGCACGGTGATGCCCGGTGTATTCATGTCGATCAGAAGGAAGCTGATCCCTTCCTGCGGCTTGCCGTCAGCCTTCGTGCGCACCAGACAGAAGATCCAGTTGGCGTGCTGGCCAAGGGTCGTCCAGGTCTTCTGGCCGTTGACCACATAGTGATCGCCATCCCGCACGGCGCTTGTCTTGAGAGACGCAAGATCGGACCCGGCGCCCGGCTCGGAATAGCCCTGGCACCACCAGTCCTGACCATTGAGGATGCGCGGCAGGAAGTAGTCCTGCTGCGCCTTCGAGCCGAACTTCTGAAGAACCGGCCCGAGCATCATGATGCCGAAGGGCAGAATGCGGGGCGCATAGGCCGTGGCGCTTTCTTCCTCGAAGATATGGCGCTGGAACGCTGTCCAGCCTGCACCGCCAAACTCCTTCGGCCAGACACCGGCCAGCCAGCCCTTTTCATTCAGAATGGCATGCCATTCCTCGATCTCGGCCTTGGTGAGCTCCTTCTGCAGGCGCACCTTTTCCGAAAGCCGCGCAGGCAGACGGTCCTTGAGAAACTGGCGCACTTCGGCGCGGAAAGCCTGATCTTCAGGCGAAAAGGTCATATCCATGGTTATCCCGGCTCAAAAGATTTCAATCAGGCCGGCGGCACCCTGTCCGCCACCGATGCACATGGTCACAACGCCCCACTTTGCCTTCCGGCGGCGCCCCTCCAGCAGGATGTGCCCTGCCATGCGCGCCCCGCTCATGCCGAAGGGGTGGCCGATGGCAATGGAACCGCCATTGACGTTCAGCTTCTCCGGATCAATGCCGAGACGGTCACGGCAGTAGAGAACCTGGCTGGCGAAGGCTTCGTTCAGCTCCCACAGGCCGATGTCCTCAATGCTGAGGCCTGCCCGTTCCAGAAGGCGGGGCACAGCGAAGACGGGGCCGATGCCCATCTCGTCCGGCTCGCAGCCAGCAACCGCAAAGCCACGGAAAGCTCCCAGCGGCTCAATGCCTTCACGGGCAGCAAGCTCGCCGCTCATCACCACCAGAGAGGCTGCACCATCGGAGAGCTGGGACGCATTGCCCGCCGTGATGAACTTGCCCTCTCCCTTCACCGGCTGAAGTGCAGCAAGCCCCTCAAGCGTGGTGGACGGGCGGTTGCATTCGTCGCTGGCGAAGACAATCTCCTCGTCCTTCGTTTCGCCGGTTGCCTTGTCGGCGACGCGCCGCGTCACCTTCAGGGGGATGATCTCTTCGGCAAACAACCCAGCAGCCTGCGCCGCGGCGATCCTCTGCTGGCTACGCAGTGAATATTCATCCTGCGCCTCTCGGCTGATGCCATAGCGCGATGCGACGATATCCGCCGTGTCGATCATGGGCATGTAGAGATCAGGGTGATGCTCCTCGAGCCAGGCCTCACGCGAGTGGCGCGGAGGCGGCTGGTTCAGGCTGATGGACTCCAGTCCGCCAGTCAGCACGGCACCCGCACCTTCCGCACGCACCATATGCGCACCCATCGCCAGCGCCTGCAGCCCGGAGGCGCAGAAGCGGTTGACCGTGGTGCCGGCAACGGTCACGGGCAAACCGGCACGCAGAACGATCTGCCGGGCAATGTTGCCGCCGGTGGCGTGCTCGGGATAGCCAGTGCCCCAGATGCTGTCCTCGATCAGCGCCGGATCGATTTTCGCCCGCTCTATCGCATGGCGGGCCGTCTCCCCGCCCATCCATGCACCATGTGTCAGGTTCAGGCTGCCCCGGGCTGCCTTGCCAATCCCGGTGCGTGCTGTCGAAACAATTACAGCCTCCCTCATCATGCCCCCTCGCCCGTGTTCAGTGTTTCAAAGGTGCGCCCTTCGGCGGCAAGCCGCGCAAAAAGCGGCGAGATCTTCCAGAAGAAGTCATCCGTTTCTGCAAAGCGCGTGATGTTTTGAGCAATTGCGCCAAGGCCTTCCGCATCAGCCCAATGCATCGGGCCGCCTCTCCAGCGCGGGAAGCCATAGCCGTGAAGCAGAACCACATCGATATCGAGCGGACGGGCAGCAATGCCTTCTTCGAGGATCTTCGCCCCTTCGTTGACCATCGCCGCCATATAGCGGGCGACGATTTCCTCATCGCTGAAGGCGGCGGCATTCCCGGGCTGACCGGCTCTCACCTCCGTGAGAAGAGCCTCAAGCTCAGGGTCTGGACGGCCTTGCGGCGTTTCGCTGTCATAGATGTAATAGCCACGGCCCGTCTTGCGGCCCAGCCGTCCGGCCTCCACCAGACGGTCGGCGAACACCGGCACCCGCTCACGCGGGTCACGGGAGGCCGCCCTGCGCTGCCGGGCGGCATATCCGATGTCCAGCCCGGCCAGATCGCCCACCTGATAGGGGCCCATGGCAAAGCCGAACCGGACCAGTGCCCGGTCGATATCGTAGGGCGATGCCCCATCGAGGACCATGTGGTCGGCGGCGGTCCGGTAGGTGTTCATCATCCGGTTGCCGATGAAGCCGTCACAGACGCCCGAGCGGACGCCTGTCTTGCCCAGGGCCTTTGCCAGAGCAAAGGCTGTGGCGGTAACCTCCGGCGCGGTCTTGTCTGCGACCACGATTTCAAGAAGGCGCATGATGTTGGCGGGCGAGAAGAAATGCAGGCCGATCACGTCTTCGGGGCGGGCCGTCACCGCCGCGATGGCGTCCACATCCAGATAGGATGTGTTCGTGGCCAGCACTGCCCCCGGACGGCACACGGCATCCAGCTTGCGGAAGATCTCCTGCTTGACATCCATGCTCTCAAAGACGGCTTCGATCACCAGATCGACGTCCGCCAGCGCAGCATAATCAACTGCGGTGCGGAACTTCTCGCGCAGCATCTGATCGCATGCCTCAGGAGACAGCTTTCCACGCTTCACGGCACCCTGCTGCATGTTTGCAAGACCGGCAGCAGCCCGCGCCGCAGCCTCCTCGTCCCGCTCGATCACGGTGACATCAAGCCCGGCATTCAGAACGGAAGCGGCAATGCCCTGCCCCATGGTGCCGCCGCCGAT
The DNA here is from genome assembly GCF_050510895.1 of Pannonibacter phragmitetus. Taxonomy (GTDB): domain Bacteria; phylum Pseudomonadota; class Alphaproteobacteria; order Rhizobiales; family Stappiaceae; genus Pannonibacter; species Pannonibacter phragmitetus_B. The sequence continues at coordinate 2,508,079 of NZ_JBNINT010000001.1, forward strand.
AATCCCCACCTTCGCAATCCGGCGCGGCTCGATGCCCTTAAGGCCACTCTGCTGCGCCACCTTGCGTTCGGCAAAGAATGCATGAATGAGCGCCGCACGCTGCGGCGTCTTCATCAGATCCAGAAAGGCTGACCGTTCAAAGGTCATCGCCTCAGCGAAGGGCATGCCCAGTGCCGCAACAAGCGTATTGAAGGCCCGGACCGGGGCAATCTGCCCACGGGCAGACCGCTCAACCCGGGTGCGGGCTGCCTTGACTTCATCCTCTTCCGGGCGAGGTGCGGGTAGACCGGAGATCCGGCGCGGGCTGCGGCTTTCCGCAATCCAGCGGCGCGCTTCCGCCTCTCCTGCTGCCCGCGGATCAACGGCATCCGGGATGCCATCAATGATGCCGAGCGCAACCGCTTCGTCAGCCCCTGCCTGACGGCCGGAGGTGATGAGATCCACGGCCGCAGCAAAGCCTGCCAGTCGCGGAAGCCGCACAGAGCCGCCAGCTCCCGGCATCAGACCAAGCGTAACTTCCGGCAGACCAATGCGCGTGCCGGGCATGGCAACACGGCCATGGGCGCCGAGCGCCACTTCCAGTCCGCCACCCAGCACCGTGCCGTGCAGCACCGCGATCACCGGCTTTGCGCAACTCTCGATCCGGGAGATGACATCCGGCAGGTAAGGCTCCACCATCGGTTTGCCGAATTCCGAGATGTCGGCGCCGGCGATGAAGGTGCGGCCCTTGCAGTAAAGAACAGCCACCTCTGCAGAAGCATCGGCGGCAAAGGCATCAATCGCCTCGACCAGCCCTTTACGTACGGCAGCCGAAAGCGAGTTCACTGGCGGATTGTCGACGGCAATGTATCCGATTTCGCCTGCGCTTTCGTAGGCAACGGGGCTCTCGGTCACGGGCGGAGATCCTTTCGTATCAGGCTGCTCATCTGGCCAGTCATGCGCTCAAGCCGGCGCACGGCCTCGCTCAGCATCGGGCCGATCTGCGTATCGATGCGGTCAAGGTCTGCGGTGTCCGGGAGGGCGCCGCAGGTAAAGGTCACGGGTTCGGCAAGCTCGCTGGGGCGGAAGGGAACCGACACGGCGTTATAGGCAACCCCGCTCTGGGCGCCGCCCGCCGTGCGCACGAAGCCCTTGGCTGCCAGCTCGGAAAGGGCCTGATTGCGCTCCTCCTCCCAGCCGTGCAGCTCCTCAGCTTCAGAAAATCCCGCGCGTTCAGCAGCTGCTCAAATTCAGCGGAAGTAAGCGCAGCACTGTAGGCCCTGGCCGAAGCCGTCCGGCGCATCGGAATGCGCTGGCCCACCTCCAGCCAGATGGACGAAACACCCCTTGGCCGCCATGTGCGGATCAGCACCAGCTTGTCACCATCACGGACGCTGAGCACCACCAGCGTGCCGGTGGCATCGGCCAGCTCGCTCATCAGTTCATGCGCGGGCACAAGGAAGGACAGCGAGCTTCCAGCCACCTGTCCGACGGCGATCAGCGTGGGGCCGGGCCGGAAGCGGTCGTCATTCGAGGACTGCACCAGATAGCCGAGCCGAACCAGCGTCCATGTGAGGCGCGAGACCGTGGACTTCGGCAAGCCGGTCCTCTGGGCAATTTCCGCGTTTGAAAGGCCATCCTCTCCCATCCGGAAAGCACGCAGCACCGAGAGGCCGCGGGCAAGAGTGGTAGCAAAGCGCGGATCGTTTTCGTCCTTCATGGGTCACATACCGTTCGGAAGGGCCGTGGAGATCCACGGCACTAGAATGAGGATCGCCAGAACGAGGAACTCGACCGGCAGGAACCGCATGATGCCGGCGAAGATCTGATCGACACGGACGTCCCGCCCCGTGACATTTCCGATCACGAAGACATTGAGACCCACCGGCGGCGTAATCAGCCCGATTTCAAGCAGCTTGACGACAATAACGCCGAACCAGATGAGGTCCATGTGCATGCCGTCAATGACCGGAATGACAAAGGGCAAAGTCAGGACGATGATGCCGATCGGGTCCAGGAACATTCCCAGGAAGATGTAGATGACCGCAATGACGGCAATCAGCGCCAGCGGGGCAGATCCGCGCTCGTCACAAGGTTTACAACGGTCGATGCGGACCCGGTCAGCGCCACGAAGGACACGAAGACCTTGGCACAGGCCGCAATCAGGAAGATGGAAGCCGTCTGCGTGAGGCTTTCCCGGATGGCCGACCACATGCTGGCGAAGGTCAGAGTGCGCTGAAGAAAACCGATGGCGATCGTCAGGGCCACACTGACTGCAGCCGCCTCCGTGGCCGTGAATATGCCGCCATAGATGCCACCAATGATGACGGCGAAAAGCAGGACTGCCGGCCAGGATTGAAGTGCTGCCTTGCGGCGGGCGCCTCTCTCCAGCGGTGTCTGGTCAATGGGAGCTGCCGAGGGATCGCGGCGCACCCACCACATGATGACGAGCACATAGCCCAGAAGGCTCAGCAGACCGGGCAAAATCCCTGCGAGAAACAGCTTGCTGATCGATGTTTCCGTGAAGATCCCATAGAGGATGAACAGAACCGACGGCGGGATCAGAGACCCAAGCGTGCCGCCTGCGGCCACAGAAGCAGTGGCAAGGCGCGGATCGTATCCAAGACGCCGCATTTCGGGAACGCAGATCCGGCCCATGGTCGAAGCACAGGCAATCGAGGAACCCGAGATCGCCGAGAAGGCGGCGCAGCCGGTGACGGATGCAATGCCGACCCCGCCCCGGAACCCGCGCAGCCAGACATTGGCAGCATCATAGATGCGTGTCGTGATCTGCGTGTGATGGGCAATGTTTCCGAGCGCGATGAACAGCGGGATCATAGACAGATCGTAGCTGTGAATGAGGTCAAAGAAGCTCGACATGACCATGGATGCGGTCGGATTGATGGCCCGCTCAGGCGTGAAGCCGCCGGTGCGGAAGGCGTAGACGAAGAAGGTGCCAACCGTTGCGACCGATGCCAGCACAAAGGCAATGGGAACCCGCGCAGCGAGCAGCAGAATGACGACGGCAAAGCCAGCGAGGCCGATTGTTGAGGCGTCCATTACAGGGTCTCCCCGCCGCTATGCGCATCCTCATGGATCGCCCCAGTGCTCATGTATTCGCGAAGATCGGCAACAAAGACGAGCGCCAGCCGCAGCCACATGGCAGCTAGGCCCGCGAGGAAAACGAAGCGCATCGGCCACTGGGGCAGCTGAAGCTCGCCGTCATAGAAGGAGTTGCGGTTCCAGGCGTGGGAGAAATCGCGCCAGGCGGCATAGATCAGCGGCATCACGGCAATCATCGCCACCACCCAGCCGAGAAGGACAAGACGGCTGCGCCAGGCCGGGCTCATGGCATCCGTTACAAAGGTAACAGCAATATGCGAGCGGTTGGCGGTGGCAGCTGCGAGGGGCAGCATGATCGACGGAATCATCAGCTCGCGCACGAGGATGATGGTGTCCGGCACATTCGCATGAAAGACGCCGCGCGCGATGATCGACGCCGTAATGAGAACGACAAGTGCGAGGACGGAGACAACCGCCAGCTCAAGCATGATCCGTTCTATGAGTTTCATCAGCACCCTCCCAGGCCGTGAGCAGACAGATGACGCACCGGTTCAGCCCGGCGCATCACCTTTTGGGCAAGCGGGCAGGCAAAAGCCTGCCCGGCAGACCGTTATTTCCGGTCCCAGGGGTAACCCTTGGCGTCACGCTCGGCGCGATACTGCTTGATGAGGTCCTTGTATTGCTGGACCATTCCCTTGCCATCGAGACCGGCAGCATCCGCACGCTGGACCCATTCGGCGATGTAGGGCTCACCGGCAGCCAGAAGCTTCTGATGGTCGGCGTCGCTGAGCTTCAGAACTTCCTTGCCTTCGGCCTTCAGGATATCGACCGACTCGGTGTTCGCCTTCATCAGGAGCTTGCCGAATTCATCGGCCATGCCCTTGCCAGCTTCCATGACGGCTGCCTGATCCGCTTCAGACAAGGCATCGAAGCTGTCCTTGTTCATGAAAACGCCAAGAGCACCAACCTGCCCCCAGTCCAGCTCGGTGTAGCTGTCGAAGACCTCGTTGAATTTCAAGGCCTTCACCAGATAGGGATAGGTCTGTGTGCAATCGAGGAGGCCGGTTTCCAGGCCCTGATATGCCTCGTAGACACTCATGTCGACCGGCACCGCGCCAAGATCCTTGAAGGCCTTGCCGTAAGCACCCACGCCGCGAACCTTGACGCCCTTCAGGTCTTCAAGGGTGCGGATGGTCTTGCCCTTGCAGCCCACCTGAACGGCGGACGTGGTGAAGGTGCCGACGTAAACGAGGTTCTGCTCCGCCAGGTTTTCCTGAACCTTCGGATCGGTGCGCATGATGTCATCAACGGCACGCATGCCGACCCAGGGGTCTTCGTTCGGGATGGGAATGTCAGCCATATCATAGGCAAGCATGTCCTGCGGGAAGTAGACACCGATGACGGTGCCGAGATCCGCAACGCCGTTGCGCAGTGCAGATACTGCGGAATTTGCCGAGAACAGCGCACCTCCCCAATGCACTTCCACGGTCACATTCCCGGCCGTACGGCTTTCCACTTCCTTGGCAAACCACTTGGTGGCTTCCGCCCTCGGGCCGCGATCCGGGCCAGCTTCCGCCAGAATCAGCTTCGTTGCAGCAGCCGCAGGCGCAAGGGCACTGGCAGCCATCAGAGACGCAAAAAGCGCGAGTTTCAGTTTGTTCATGGGCTTCCTCCTCCACTACGTTCTACTGAATAGCACATCATTCCATATACTGAAACATCATTGCGCCAAAATACCGTTCAACGGACATGGCCCCGCGCAGAGGCGCGATCCAAATGCCTTGAAAAGCCGGGAAAAATTGCGGGCAATAAGCCCTCCGCCGGGCGAAGGGCATTGGGGCGCACCCGGAATGGCAATGCGATGAAGAACCGGAAGGTGAGAATGGCTTCCCTGCGGCACCGGGACCCGGGCGTCCTCCCGCTACCGGGAGAAGGGCATCTACCGAGCAGCCAGCTCTCAGACGAGCGGCAGGCGGGCCGCCATCATGCAGGCACCAGAACGAAACCGTTCAGGCACGGCAAACAAGCGGCAAAAGCGCCAAAGAGCGGAATAAGCAAAGCGGCGCTACCTGTGACACGATAGCGCCGGAAGAGCAGAACGGGGAACGGCGGGCGCTCCCCGGCAATTGCTGTCACCTCACGCAGCATCCTCGCTGGAAGCGGAACGGCTGAGGCGGCTGATGGCGATCTGTTCGCGTTCCGGCGTCCAGATCTGCGGCATGTCGATGCCCTTGGCTTCATCATAAGCGCGGGCGATGTTGAGCGGCATGACCTTGTCATAGCCTGGCAGTTTGCCGTAGCGCGGATCCATGGCGTCACGCACCGCGTCGTTGGTGGCCTTGAGGTCGAGCCCCTGATCCACACAGGCGGCAGCCGAGGCGCGCAACGTCTCGATGAACTCCTTGGCGCGGGTGATGGCATCGTTGACCATCTGCGCCCCGCGCAAGGGCGCGCCAGAGCCTGCAACAAGGGCATTGGCCCTGAAGGCACGCAGGCGCTCCAGTGTCTTCACCCAGTCGGAAAGATGGCCATCGGCAGCATAGGGCACCCCACCGGGATTGAGCAGATCACCGGCAAAGATTGTGCCTGAATCCGGCACCCAGACCACAATGTCCCCCATGGTGTGTCCGCGCCCCAGATGCATGAGCCGGATTTCGCGCGAGCCGAGCCGCAGCGACAGGGAGGAAGCAAAGGTGAGCCCCGGCCAGACAAGGGAATTGCTGACGGCAGGCGCGCCATCAGCCGAACGGCGGCGCTCGCATTCAAGGTTCGCTTCGCCCCGCTCTTCAATCAAACGCCGGGTGAGGTCGGACGCGAGGATTTCGCCCGGTTCCAGCGCATGCGCTCCGGCTGTGCGTCCCGCGTGATAATGAGTGAGCACGAGATAGCGCACCGGCTTGCCGCTGATCCGCTCCAACGCCTCGGTGATGCCCTGCGCAGCCTCAACGCTAGGCGGGGCGTCAACCACGAGAATGGCTTCATCGCCGCGCACGGCGCCAATTGTTGGAAAGCCATCCCGCATCAGGGCATAGCAGCCGCTGGCCACTTCCGACACGGAAACGGCGGGAATCTTGCCTTCCGGCGCCTTGCTGTCTTCGCTCATGGCGTCCACTTTCGTTCTGGCGGGGCCACGAGGCCCGCGTTGCTGCCGGGCCCTCAGGGCCCGCCGCGCCGGAGAAATGCCGGGACAGGGCGCAATGCGCTTGCCTCCATCCACTTCTCTCATCTCTTCACTTCAACGTGAGAGTTCAGCGCGGACCGGTTCGATTCTGCAAACAATTGCAGGCAAATCATGGCAGCTCCTGTTTTTTATCAACAAGAACAGCCGGGATGCCGTAGGGCATTCAGATCTTTGGCAGAAAAGAGGAGTGAAGAAGGCAATATTCGGCCTCGATATCTGTGCCACTACAGCCCGGCCTATGGCGTATCAGCACCAGCCAAAACACGTGTGAAGAAGCTTGCCTGCCGGATTTCTTTTGGCTTGCTGCGGCGCAATGGAACGCGTGCGGCTCCAGTTCAGACCAGGGAAAGCCTGACGTGGCAGCTCCGGGCTGGCCCGTTGCTTGCAATGCGGGGATCAAGCCCTGATAGTTGCGTCGGGGAAAGTTGGGAAGCAGGCTGGGCCTGCACAAGTGACCAGGCCGATGCGTGGCCGGGTTTGGGGATGGCTGCCACCATGAAGCGCGTAAAGTTCAGGCTTCTGGCCCTTTCTGGCCTCATGACACTTGCGATTGGGGCATCTGCCGCCTTTGCCGGCACTTCGAGCTGTGAAGCCCTCGCCCGTCAGCTTTCCCGTCTTGAGACAGCTGCAAAGCCATCCGCTGCTTCAAAATGGGACGTGGCCGCAGATGCGCAGGCCCGTGCCATCATGTCAGCCCGGCGCGATGCGGCCTATTATCAATGCAGCCTCATGGGCGCCAATGCGCGCTGCCCGTCTCTCCTCGACAAGATACAGCGCATGGAGAAAAACCTCGCGAAGATCGAGCGCCAGCGCGCGAAGGCAGGCAAGGCAAATGCAGGCCGGGGCGCCACTGCGGCGAACCGGGCGGAAATTCTGCGAATCCGCAAAGCGATGCAACGCAACATGTGCGGCAAGGAGCAGGGGGCGCAGGACATTCAGACAAATGCCAAGCTGGCGCCGCAGCAGCCGCGGGGATTTCTCACCCGTGCATCGGGACAGCCTGACGCGCCGGCTGCGCCCATCGTGCCGCTTCAGCCCAGCCGCAAGACCGTCATGCTGCCGGCGCAGCCGGAGCGCCGCGCGGCTCTGGATGCTGGCCCTCAGGATCAGGAGCGCACCCGCGACGGCCTTGCATTTCCAGCCTACAAATTTCCGCGCAATGCCACATACCGCACCCTTTGTGTCCGCACCTGTGACGGTTATTTCTTTCCCATCAGCTTCAGCGCGAGGCCGGGCCAATTCGGTCAGGATGCGGCTGCCTGCAATGCAATGTGTCCGGGTGCGGAGACGGGTCTCTTCGTCTACCACAATCCGGGCGGAGATCCGGAAGACATGATCTCGCTGGCGGGCGAGCGCTACAGCGATCTGCCCAACGCCTTCCGCCATCGCAAGGAATATGTGAACGGCTGCAGCTGTCAGGCCGCACAGCAAGCAGCGTCCTCACTGACGCCGGTTTCCGGAACCGCAGGAGACATTTTGTCCTTCGCCGGAGGACGTGCAGTGGCCGGACAAGGCGCAAGCAACCCGAAGACAGACGCGATCCGGATGTCCATGCCTCCGGTAAGTGCGGATGACATGCCGCAGGATGCAGATCCGGACACGTCACTCAACCTGCGCGAAGGGTTTGACGCCTCAAGTCTCGTCACCGCGTCCCTCCCCGCAACGGATGTGCCGCTTGCAGCAGAGAGCATGCGCCCGTCGCTGCCCGCGCTTGGGCGCAAGGCGCAGGAGGGTGCCGAAGGCGCAGAGGTACCTGACGAGGGGGAACAGCCCAGCGGACAGGCATCCTCACCGGAAACACCGGCCGAGGATGCCAGAGGCGAGGCGCGCGGGCCTGTCAGGAAAGTCGGGCCGCAGTTCTTTCCCGACCGATAAGTGGCAGCAGCGCCTTCATGTCGGGGCCGTGGCCGTGGCCGGTCAGAGCCAGACGCAGCGGCATGAACAGGGTCTTGCCCTTGCGCCCGGTCTTCTCCTTCAGAAGGCCGGTCCAGATGCCCCAGCTTTCGCCATCCAGCGGACCTTCGGGCAAGAGAGCGAGGGCCTCGGCCAGATAGGCACGGTCCTCTTCCGCCACTTGCGCTGCATCGGCAGGCAGATCGCCGGAGATGATGTCCCACCAGCTGCTGGCATCGCCGAAGCGGGCGCAGTTTTCCCGCACCGCCAGCCAGAAGGCCTCGCCGCCGCCGATGCCAAGCGCTGCAAGGCGCGGGGCAGCGTCTTCGTAGGTCATGGCATGGACAAGCCGGGCATTCAGGCTGTCCAGCTCCTGCGGGTCGAACTTGGCGGATGAGCGGGAGATGCCGGAAAGGTCCAGCATGCCTGCCAGCGTTTCCATGTCCCGCACCGGCTCCACGGCGTGGCTGGTGCCGGTGAGAACGGCCAGTGAGGCAACGGCCATCGGCTCGATGCCAGCTTCCCGCAGGGAGCTGATAGACAGCGCGCCCTTGCGCTTGGACAGCCCCTCCCCGTCCAGCGTGGTCAGCAGGTTGTGGTGGGCAAAACGCGGCAGCTGCGCCCCCAGAGCCTCAAAGATGGCGATCTGTACAGCCGTGTTGGCGACGTGATCCTCGCCGCGGATGACATGGGTGATGCCCATGTCCGCGTCATCCACCACCGAGGTGAAAGTGTAGAGATAGCTGCCGTCCGCACGGGCGAGCACCGGATCGGACAGCGAGGCAAGGTCAATCGACTGGCTGCCACGGCACAGATCATCCCACGTAACATCCGTGCGGCGCGGAGCCAGCGGGTCGCCGTCATGATTGGGCAGCAGGAAGCGCCAGTGCGGCTGGCGGCCCTCGGCCTCCAGCTTTGCCTTGTCCTCCGCCGTCAGCTTCAGGGCAGCACGGTCATAGACCGGCGGCCGGCCCATCGCACGGGCGCGGGAGCGGCGGCGCTCCAGTTCGTCCGCCGTTTCGTAACAGGGGTAGAGCAGCCCTGCCGCCTTCAGCTTTTCCGCCGCCGCGTCATAAAGCGCGATCCGGTCCGACTGGCGCACCATCATGTCAGGCTTGACGCCGAACCAGGCGAGATCCGCCTCAATGGCATCGGCATATTCCCGGCGCGAGCGCTCCAGATCCGTGTCGTCGAAACGCAGCACGAACTCGCCGCCGTTCTTCAGGGCATAGAGCCAGTTGAGAAGCGCGGTACGGCTGTTGCCGAGGTGGATGAGGCCCGTCGGAGAGGGCGCGAAGCGGAGCTTTACGGTCATGCGTTTCCCCTACCCTCAGTCCGCCGTGCTGGCAAGATCATCCCGCTTCAGCAGCACGCGGGAAGCACTGGCGAGCGCCGCCGTCATCACCACGCAATAGAGCGAGAAGCCGAGGATCTGGCCGTCATAAGGCACGCCGAAGTCAATCAGCCAGCCCGCCAGCCCCGGCCCGAGTGCAGAGGCAAAGACCATGAAGGCAAAGACGACCGAACGCACAGCGCCCAGGTGCCGGGTGCCGTAAAGCTCCGGCCAGAGCGCACCGGTGAAGGTGGCCACAAAACCATTGGAGAGGCCGATCAGCGCCATAAAGATGAAAGGCGCGTAAGGAGCATGCACCAGCGCCAGAACCGCCGTGCCGCAGGCGAGCGGCACCAGCATGAAAGGCAAGATGCGCCGCGCCGTGAAGCGGTCGATCAACTGCCCCAGCACCAGCGATGACAGCACAGCCGAAGCAGACATGACGATGAAGGCCATTGCGAAGAGCTCTCTTGTCCAACCGCGCAGTTCCACCAGATAGGACTGATGAAACAGCACCGCCGTGACGATGAAAGGTGGAGCCAGTACACCGGCGGAGACAAGGTAGAACATCGGATCCCGGAGCACTTCGGCCCGCGTCCAGTGCCGGCGCTCCACCACTTTGATGTCCGTGGCCGTGTTCACCGGCACCCGCTCCTTGCGCAGGAGCAGCAGCACGAGCGGCAGCACCAGCGCCAGCATCACAGCCACAGCCACCCACCAGCCCTGCCGCCAGCCGAAGGTGGTCATGATGGCGACGAAGGTAACCGGCATGATGGCTTCCGATGCCGGAAAGCCAAGGCCGATCACCGCAACGGCGCGGCCGCGCTGCGCATCAAACCAGCGCCCGGCCGCCGTCATCGCGGTGTTGCTCATCATGCCTTGGCCGAAAAGGCGCAGCCCATAAAGCGCGATGCCGGCCATCCAGATGGAGGTGGCAGAGGCCATCAGCGCGCAGAAGAGCCCGAGCATGACCATGACGCCAGCCGCAACCTGCGCCACGGAGAAGCGGTCCAGCACCCGGCCAAGGGTGGGCAGCGTTAGAGCACTGCCAAGCGTTGCCGCCATATAGAGCGAACCGAAGGCACCATTGCTCAGGTCAAGCTCCGCCCGCACATCCCCGGCAGACAGGGAGATGAAGAAGGTCTGCCCGAAGCCGGAGAAGGCGGTCATCAGGAAGGCAGCCCCAAGCCAGCGGGCGTTCCCGGAAAGAAAGGCACCATAGGTCTGCGGTTTGCTCATGGCATGCCACTGGCTCCCACCTGCGGTGAAGCCAGCCCTTTCTTTACGATGTATCAGGTGCTTGCGCGTGGCGGGTCAGCGGTCGCGGAAGCGGTTGGTGATGGGGTAGCGCCGGTCGCGGCCGAAGTTGCGGCGGGTGATCTTGACGCCCGGAGGCGCCTGACGGCGCTTGTACTCGGCGATGTAGAGAAGATGTTCCACCCGTTCGATGGTCGCACGCTCATAGCCCAGCGCCTCGATCTCACCAATGGAAAGTTCATTTTCGACCAGCCCTTGCAGGATGGCATCCAGCACCTCGTAAGGCGGCAGGCTGTCCTGATCGGTCTGGTTCTCGCGCAGTTCCGCCGTGGGAGCCTTGGTGATGACGTGATCAGGGATCATCTCGCCTGCCCGTCCCTTCACACCCTGCGGCAGGTTGACGTTGCGCCAGGCGGCAAGACGGTAAACCTCGGTCTTGTAGAGGTCCTTGATCGGATTGTAGCCGCCATTCATGTCGCCATAGAGCGTGGCATAACCGACCGACATTTCCGACTTGTTGCCCGTGGTCACCACCATGGCGCCAAACTTGTTGGAGATTGCCATGAGGATGACGCCACGGCTGCGCGATTGCAGGTTCTCTTCCGTGATGTCGGGCGTACGGCCAGCAAAGAGCGGCGCGAGCACTTCAGTAAAGCCAGTCATCGGCGCCTCGATGGGCACGATGTCGTAGCGGATGCCGAGCGCCTTTGCACTGGCTTCAGCGTCCCTAAGGCTGTCGGAGGAGGTGAAACGGTAGGGCATCATCACCCCATGCACCCGCTCCGGCCCCAGCGCATCGACCGCCATGGCAGCGCAGATGGCAGAATCGATGCCGCCCGAGAGGCCGAGCACGACACCGGGGAAGCGGTTCTTCTCCACATAGTCGCGCAGGCCCATGACGCAGGCGAGCCAGTTGGCTTCGTCCGCATCTGGCAGTTTGGCGAATTCGCCCTGCTCCGCCCGCCAGACGCCATCACTCCCTTCGCGCCAGTCGCTGATGGCCAGCGCCGTAGTGAACTGGGGCATCTGGAAGACAAGCGACCGGTCCGCATTGAGGGCAAAGGAGGCGCCGTCGAAGACAAGCTCGTCCTGCCCGCCGGTCTGGTTACAGTAGACAAGCGGCAGGCCGCTCTCCACCACACGGGCGACCATGATCTGAAGCCGCTCGTCGGCCTTGTTGGCCCAATAGGGCGAACCGTTCGGCACCAGTAGCATCTGTGCGCCGGTTTCCGTCAGGCATTCGACCACTTCATCGGTCCATGTGTCCTCACAGATCGGCAGGCCAAGCCGGAGGCCACGGAAATCTACCGGCCCCGGCAGCGGCCCCTGATCAAAGACACGCTTTTCGTCAAAGACGCCGTAGTTCGGCAGGTCATACTTGAAGCGAAGCGCCTGTACTTTGCCGCCATCCAGCAGCGCTACCGCATTGTAAAGCTTGCCGCCTTCCGCCCATGGCAGACCGATGATCATGCCGGGGCCGCCATCTGCGGTCTCAGCCGCAAGGGCTTCCAGCGCGGCACGGCAGGCGCGGACGAAGGCGGGCTTCAGCACCAGATCCTCTGCCGGATAGCCCGACAGGAACATTTCAGACAACAGCACGAGATGCGCCCCAGCCCTTGCCGCTTCGGCACGGGCTTGGCGGGCCATATCCGCATTGCCGGCAATACCGCCGACGACCGGGTTCAGCTGGGCAATGGCAAGGCGAAGGTGGCCAGAAAGGGCCTCGGGACGGGTGCTTGTGCTCATGACACCTGATTTAGCGCGCCCGCGCTGGCCTTGCAATCGGACGATAACCACTTGCCATCAATGGTTAGAGCAATGCGACACCACCGGCGGAGATTTGAGAATCTGGAGCGATGTGGCCAGCACCAAAAGCAGCATCTGATCCGGCAAATGTGGAGCGCTCACGCCGCAGGCCCTTGCTGCGGCCGTTCCTTTCCTGGCGCAGCAGCGCGTCCTCTATCCGCTGGTAAAGCACAGCTGGAGCGACGGGTTTCGCAACAAAACCATGCACACCCAGCCGCATTGCATCCAGAATGACGCTGCGCCGCGCATGACCTGAAACGGCGATAACCGGCGTTGTCGCCAGCAAAGGGTCCCTTTCCCCTCGCAGAAGCTTCAGAAACTCCTCACCGGAAACCGGCGCCATGGCCCAGTCCAGCAAGACAAGATCGGGTGCGCGGTCAATGACGATTTCGAGCCCATCGGCTCCATCAGAAGCCTCGAAAATGCGACGCGCGCCGAATCCGGCAAGGATGGAGCGGAGAATCGAGCGCATATGCGCATTGTCATCGACCACGAGGACCGACACCTCCGACAGATCCACCCTCATCCGCATTGCAACTCCCCCGGGGCCCAAAAACAAGATTTAAGTGCCTCCACGTTAAACCAAGGTTAGGGGAGAAACTTAGTTGCAGTTTCAACGGAGCCACTGCCTGCGGAGAGAAACGCAAAAAGGGCAGACCGCTGGCCTGCCCTTTCTGACACATGTCAAAGCTGCTGCGTTCAGGCGCTGGCAGCGATCTTGTCCGTGCGTGCCTCGCGTTCCTTCTTGAGGTTTTCGGCCACAAGGAAGGCAAGCTCGATGGCCTGATCGGCATTGAGACGCGGGTCGCAGTGCGTGTGGTAGCGGTCACCCAACTGATCGGCGGTGAGCGCATGGGCGCCGCCGGTGCATTCGGTGACGTTGCGGCCCGTCATTTCGATATGAATACCACCAGCATGGGTGCCCTCGGCGCGGTGCACCGCGAAGAAGGCTTCCACTTCCTTCAGGATACGCTCGAACGGACGGGTCTTGTAGCCGGCTGCGGTGATGGTGTTGCCATGCATCGGATCGCAGGACCACACAACCGTGCGCCCCTCCCGCTCCACGGCGCGCACCAGCTGCGGCAGATGATCGAACACCTTGTCCGCACCGAAGCGGCAGATCAGCGTCAGGCGCCCAGCCTCGTTCTCCGGGTTCAGCATGTCGATCAGCTTCAGCAGCCCATCCGGTGAAAGCGACGGGCCGCACTTGAGCCCGATCGGATTCTTGATGCCGCGGAAGAATTCCACATGGGCATGATCCGGCTGGCGGGTGCGGTCGCCGATCCACAGCATGTGGCCCGAGGTCGCATACCAGTCGCCCGAGGTGGAATCGACACGGGTGAAGGCCTGCTCGTAGCCGAGCAGGAGCGCCTCGTGGCTGGTGAAGAAATCGGTCGAGCGCAGCTGCGGCACGCTATCGGGCGAGACGCCACAAGCCCGCATGAAGGAGAGCGATTCCGAAATCCGGTCCGCCAGCTCCTGATAACGGTGCGACTGGGGGCTGTCCTTGACGAAGCCCAGCATCCAGCGGTGCACCTGGTCAAGGTTGGCAAAGCCACCCTGCGCGAAGGCGCGCAGCAGGTTCAGCGTCGCGGCCGACTGGCGGTAGGCCATGGACAGGCGGTTCGGATCCGGGATGCGGCTTTCCGGGGTGAAGGCGATGTCGTTGATGATGTCGCCGCGGTAGCTCGGCAGCTCCACGTCACCCTGCTTCTCGATGTCCGAGGAGCGGGGCTTGGCGAACTGGCCGGCGATGCGGCCCACCTTCACCACCGGCTGGGAGGCCGCATAGGTGAGGACGACAGCCATCTGCAGGAAGACGCGGAAAAAGTCACGGATGTGGTCCGGATGATGCTCTGCGAAGCTCTCCGCACAGTCACCACCCTGCAGAAGGAATGCCCGTCCTGCCGCAACATCCGCAAGCTGGCGCTTCAGAAGACGCGCCTCACCTGCAAAAACCAGCGGCGGATAGGTCGACAGACGCTTTTCGACGTCCGCCAGGGCCTCTTTGTCGGGATAATCCGGCACCTGCAAGATCGGCTTGGATCTCCAGCTGTCCGGTGTCCACTTCTCCGCCATCACACAGTCTCCAATACGGTCCGGCTGCATTGCCCTGCCTTGAGCAAACGGGCGGCAGATCCTACACCTGCCGTCAGCCCGCTGCCGTCAAAAGACCGGGCGCCGGAACTTCCTCACATCACGTGCTTCAAACGTCTCCCCCGAAGGACAAGAAACGTGCGGCCTTATACACGGCTTGACGGCTCAAGACTACAGTCCAGGACAGTAGCCCGCCAGCATTCCGGATGACCGTGGCTGCTGTGCCGCCATGCAAGCCTGGCCGCTGCGCACGCGTCCGGCCTGCCGGAACGGAAACCGACGGCACTCCGGGCACCCCATCGTAAAAATACGGAGGAATGAAAAGTAGAGTAACGCAGACATGAATTGGAAGGAAAAAGACACCAAATACCCTTGATGAATTTAAGAGCCTGTTTCCAATTATACCCTACATCATTTTTACAGGTATGTCGTAGCCTGCAGATACTTACGCAGGCCTTCCGCATAGCGCGGGCCATCACATCCAGAAAGGATTGGCAGCGTGTCATCCGTGACAGGCATCGGCAAGAACCCGGCAGGACGCTGGAGTCTTACTCATCAGGTCTACTTTCTCGCATCGCTTCTCATGGTGCTGGCAACAGCATCCCTGCTTTATGTCGGCTACATCGCCTCTCGCGCGGCCGACCGGCAAGCTGTGCGGAACGAAATGCGCCTTATCGAAAGTGCGCTTCACGACCGGCAACGGCTGATGGCGAGGGACCAGATGACCCTGGCGCGCTGGGACCGGGCGGTGGCTAACATCTCGGTCAAGTTCAATCCGGCCTTTGTCCGCTATGAGCTGCTTGACTCGCTCTGGTACGATTTTGGGCATGAGCGGGCTTTCCTCGTTGACCCGCAAGGCACATTGCTCGCTGAGTCACGCAGGGAGATCTCCCGCATCGGCCGCAAGAGCCTGCCGCCTTCGTCTGTACTGCTGACAGTGTCTCAGGCCGCAGTGCGCAAATTCGAGGCCCTGCGCAAAACGTCAGAGGCCGCTGCAGGCCGCAGCGGGCCGCCCGCCGTCGATGACATGGCTACATTCACATATGTTCTGCTTGACCATACACCGACATTCATCAGCGCCATGCCGATTATCCCGGACGACGGAGCCGTGACGCAGCCTCCCGGACCTCCGGTCATTCTGATGTCTGCACGGCTGATCGACGAAGGCTTCACGGCCGACATTAATTCGCAGCTCGCCTTCCGCGATATGAAGTTTGTGCCAGGAGAGACGCCACCTTCGGGCAGCACGAGCTGGGCTATCAGGTCACCAGACGGTACCATCATAGGCCATTTCCATTGGACCAGTGAAACACCTGGCGAGCATGTCTGGCGCATGATCCTGCCGAGCATCCTGCTGCTCTGGGCCATGCTGGCAGGCTCCGCCTTCGCCGTATCGCGCAAGGTCGGAACCCTGACCAAATCGCTGGAACAGCGCGAACAGGAGTTTGCCTATCTTGCTGACCACGATCAGCTCACAGGACTTGCCAACAGAAGGCAGATCAGCGCCATTCTCGCCAATGCCATTTCCGGCCTGCCGGACAAACCTTTCGCGCTGATTGGATGTGACCTCGACCGCTTCAAGCAGATCAACGATACCTACGGTCATGCTGCAGGCGACGACGTTCTCGCAACCGTCGCCCGCCGGATTGAAGCCACCGTTGGCAGCGCAGGCGTTGCCGGCCGCATGGGCGGCGACGAGTTCGTGATCGTGGTGATCGAATTCGCGGACATCGACCAGCTGGCCGCTCTGGGCCGCCGGATCATGGCTGCGCTGGACGAGAAGATTCCGATGCCCAATGGCATCCACGCAGAGCTCGGCGTCAGCCTCGGCATTGCCATCGCCCCCATTGACGGCAGCACAGATGAGGCTCTGCTTGCGGCAGCAGATTCAGCCCTCTACGCCGCCAAATCCGCACGTGACGGCACGCTCGTCTTTGCGGCTAGCCTGCCACGTGCAGAGGATGATCTGCCAGACACGGACGCTGTCGCGGCCACGATACCGGCTGCCGCTCCTCTGAGATCCCCTCTGGCCATCAGCGATGGGGGCACTGTGGTCAAGCGCCCGCCGAAAGGGCGCGGGCACTGAGGCGGCAGGAATACGCCGTCTTTAACCGGTAACCATCACGTCACGCCTCAAAGGCTCAAAGAAAAGGCCCCCGTTCCCGGTGCAACGTGCGCACAGGGAACGGGGGCCCTTCCTTTTTCAGGTCATGTCGGCGGGCTTCAGCCGCGCAGGCGCTCCGTAGGCTCACGCATGGTCACGAGCTCCTCGGCTGCAGTGGGATGCACTGCGACCGTCCGGTCAAAGTCGGCCTTGGTTGCACCCATCTGAAGGGTAATTCCAAGCACCTGTGCCAGTTCACCAGCATCGGGGCCCATGATGTGGACGCCCAGAACCTTGTCCGAATCTGCATCGACGATCAGCTTCATGACCATTTTCTCATCCCGGCCCGAGAGGGTATGCTTCATGGGACGGAAGCTGGTCTTGTAGATGTCGAGGTTCGGCGTGCGCTTCAGCGCCTCTTCCTGAGTGAGGCCAACCGTTCCCAGCTCCGGCTGGGAGAAGACGGCCGTCGCAATGAGGCTGTGATCCACCGTCCAGGGCTTGCCGCCAAAGACGGTGTCGGCAAAGGCATGGCCTTCGCGGATGGCCACAGGCGTCAGGTTGGCCCGGTTGGTCACATCGCCCACGGCATAGATCGAGGGAACGGATGTGCGAGAGGTTTCATCCACCCGGATGGCTCCGTCCTCCCCCACCTCCACGCCAGCCTTTTCGAGGCCAAGGCCTGCAATGTTGGGACGGCGTCCGATGGCAAAAGGATCTGGTCAGCAGGCAGCGCCTTGCCACCCTTGGTATGGCCCGTGAGCTTGCCTTCTGCATCCTTGTCGATCGCTGAGAACGTGTCCCCGCAGATGATCTTGATGCCTTTCTTTTCCATCTCCTCACGTACGGCCTTGCGCAGATCATTGTCAAAGCCGCGCAGGATTTCTTCGCCCCTGTAGAGCAGCGTCGTCTCCGCGCCGAGGCCGTTGAAGATGCCGGCGAACTCGACGGCGATATAACCGCCACCGGCGACGATCACCTGCCTCGGCATTTCGGCCAGATGGAAGGCCTCGTTGGAGGTAATGACGTGCTCGCAGCCAGGCAGCGAGGGATCGACATTCGGCGTGCCGCCCGTTGCGATCAGGATGTAGCGGGCGGTGATGACCTGATCCGTCGAGAGCAACCGCACGCTGTTGGGGCCCTCGATGACGGCACGGCTGTCAAACAGTTCGACGCCGGTACGGTCAAGGTTGCGGCGGTAGATGCCTTCCAGCCGCGCAATTTCCTTGTCCTTGGCTTCGATCAGCGTCTGCCAGGAGAAGCTGCGCTCGCCGACCGTCCAGCCAAAGCCAGCCGCATCCTCGAACTCTTCGGAGAACTTTGAGGCGTAAACGAACAGCTTCTTCGGCACGCAGCCTCGGATGACGCAGGTTCCGCCATACCTGTATTCTTCAGCAATCGCGACGCGCGCGCCATGGGTCGCAGCAATCCGCGCCGCCCGGACACCGCCAGAGCCGCCGCCGATGACGAACAGATCGTAGTTGAACTCGCTCATCCTGTGAGATCCTTCAGGTCATGTCGAAAAACAAACGGCCCCGTCTCCGGGGCCGCTGGGTAAGCGGAAGCCGCTTACTGCTTGATCAGGCCACGCTTCTCAAGCTCGCCGCGCACCTGCACGACCATTTCCTGAGACAGCTTGTCCTGCCACTGGCGGGCCGCCCCGATCGACAGCGCGCTGATTTCCGGCGACAGCTGGGTCAGCTTCTTGCCCGTCGGGCTCTCATAGAAGTTTGCAATCTCCGTCAGCTCTTCTTCAGTCAGGCGGCGGGCCCAGACTTCAAAGACCATCTTGTTCAGCTCGGGACGCTCGCCGGTCATCTTGAGAGCGACTTCGGTCACCACTTCATCGAGCACACCGGTCAGGGACGGATCGGCCTGAATGAAGATACCCGTGGTCCGCTCTGCCAGCTCGGGAATGATGGTATCGAACGCGGAAAGAGCGTCCGTTGCGAGCACTGCGCGGCGTGCAGCTGCAAGATGGCTTTCGGTCAGGTCCTGTGCCATGGCGGACGGCGCGAAGACAAGACCGGCAACCACGACCCCTGCGGAAAAGAGGGCTTTAAGATTCATTTGCAAACTCCAGCGTGCATTGTCTGTGCCTGGCTGCGGCAATGACCGCAGCCAGCTCTTCAATCTTTCATTATGACGTCCACACCCTGTGGCCCGGCCACATAGGCCTTGGCTGCCAGCCCGATAAACAGGCCGGTCTCAACGACACCAGGTATGAGATTCAGGTCAGCGGCCAATTTCGCAGCATCCGGAATGGCTCCCAGCGAAGCATCCAGAATGTAGTGACCGCCATCTGTGACAAAAGGATGTTCCTCACCGCCTCGCAGCGAGAGTTCCCCAGCCAGCCCGTGACCATCAAGAACAGCGCGCACGGCAATGCGGGTGGCGCCAAGCCCGAAAGGAACGACTTCGACAGGCAGCGGAAACTTTCCAAGACGCTCCACCAGCTTGCCGCTGTCCGCGATCACAACCATCTTGCCGGATGCCGCTGCGACAATCTTCTCCCGCAGCAAGGCACCGCCACCGCCCTTGATGAGGGCCATGTCCGGATCTATCTCGTCTGCGCCGTCGACGGTCACATCGAGCACGGGCATGTCTTCCAGAGTGGAAAGCGGAATGCCCTCCTCGCGGGCCAGCGCCGCAGTGCGCTCTGATGTCGGCACGCCAGTCACTTTGAGTCCGGCGCGGACTGCCCGCCCAAGAGCGCGGACGAAATGCTCTGCGGTTGACCCAGTGCCAATGCCGACCTTCATGCCGTCACGGATTTCTTCCATAGCCCGCTCGGCGGCCTGGCGCTTGTACTCGTCGCTCATCCTGTCCCTTCCGGCAATCGTTGAAAACCCATGGGCGGCGGCAGGAAGAGGCATTCCTGGCGGCGCCCCCGGCCGAAGCCGCATGTTGTGCGCGTGATTAGCATGCCGGCATGCCCAGGGCAAAGCCGAAGTCTGTCCGGCCAAGCTTCCTCCGGGGAGAATAGTTGCAAAGCGGCACCGGAAATTAACCAGCCGTTCAGATGACGTTGCGAACGTTGGACATTCGGCATGTCCAGGACAATAAAATGCGCTCGAAGTTCAGTTCCCTCTCCTTTTCAAAGCCTCCCAAGCCTGAGGCAAGGGATGAACTTGAGCAGCAGATTCAAGTCGAAGCACTGAGAGATACACACGAAGATCAGAACGAGACCAGACGCCGGATCGCTAACGCAATCGATATGATTGAAGTGGACCTGCGCAGGGCAACTGCACAGGTATTCTCAGAGACGGAAGACTTGAGAAAACTTCTTTCTTCGCAGCAGGATGCGCTGAAGACGATACGTGTGGATGCGCTGGACCTGCAATCAGAAGCTGGCAAGGCGACCGGTACGATGTCGGAGCTTGCGGCATCCATCGAAGAACTGGCCGGATCCAGCGGACAGATTGGATCACTGGTCGAACGCTCGGGCCAACTGGCGCAGGACGCCACAGGTGCCGCGACCGAGGCTAACTCGGGGGTTCTGGAGCTGACGGCTGCAATCTCGGATATTGCAAATGTTGTGCGGCTGATCTCGGGCATTGCCAAACAGACCAACCTTCTGGCGCTGAACGCGACCATTGAGGCGGCGCGCGCCGGAGACGCCGGACGGGGGTTTGCGGTTGTTGCCAGCGAAGTGAAGGCGCTTTCGGTGGAAACGCAGAAAGCCACGGAAGAAATCGTCAGCAAGATCGAACGGCTTCAGGCTTCGGCGGATTTGAGCACCTCATCGGTCAGCCGCATCATTGACGCCGTCGCTGAACTGCGTCCGAGCTTTGCCGAAGTCGAGAATGCGATCCGTGATCAGGTGGCAACCACCGCTGACATCAGCCAGAGGGCCAACCAGACGGCGGCCTTCATCGATGAGGTTGGCAAACGCATCAGCACCATCAACAACTCTGTCTCCCTCGCCGAAGAAAGCGGAACCAGCGTCCACGGTGCCGTGGGCAAGATGGCAGCCTCGGTTTCGGCGCTGGGGCCACGCTTCACGATGATGCTGCGCCAGAGCCCCGCTGGCGACCGGCGCGTCGAAGACCGCCTGCCCTGCCGGATCAACGGCACGCTTTCCCTGGCCGGACAAACAACGGCTGTCGAAGCACGCGACATTTCCCATGCAGGTGTTCTGCTGAAGACAGGCAGCGGCGCGCACATTACTGCCCCCGCCAGCGCCCGCCTTTCACTTGAGGGCGTGGGCCAGATCGATCTGCGGATCGTCAACAGGAGTGACAACGGCCTGCACTGCCAGTTCTCCCGCATGGACGACATGACGGCAGCAGCCCTCGACAAGCTTATCCATGGCATTCAGGCAAGGAATGCGTCAGCGGTCCAACGGGCTCAGGAAGGGGCCGCCAGGATCAGCGAGGCAATGGAGAAG
Source organism: Pannonibacter phragmitetus (assembly GCF_050510895.1). Taxonomy (GTDB): domain Bacteria; phylum Pseudomonadota; class Alphaproteobacteria; order Rhizobiales; family Stappiaceae; genus Pannonibacter; species Pannonibacter phragmitetus_B. Next base: position 2,529,182 of record NZ_JBNINT010000001.1, read on the forward strand.
CTTCTCGAAAACGGGCGGCTCACGCGGGACGCTTTGTTCGACACCGATTACAAAATCATCCAAGGCTCCAATCCGCCTCAACACAGCAACCGCGCGCTTGCGCAACTGGAACAGATACTGCCGCAGATCCAGGACGCCATACTCGCGCAAGATACGGCAATGACATTCTGTGTGGCGATTGACCGGAACGGCTATCTGCCGGTGCACAACAAAGCCTACTCACATCCACAGCGGCCGGATGATCCGGTCTGGAATGCGGCAAACTGCCGGAACAAGCGCATTTTCGACGACAGGGCGGGCCTGAGCGCTGCGCGCAACACAAGACCCGTACTTGTACAGTCTTATGCGCGTGATATGGGGAATGGTAACGTCGTATGGTTGCAGGAGGTCGACGCGCCGATCACTGTGAACGGTATCCATTGGGGCGGTTTCAGGACAGCTTACAAGCTTTGACAGCAGACGCCTGCCCGCTGCAAGTTGCAGAATGTGCCGAGAATCAGCTGCGGCATGTGACAGGGAGGCCCTCGCTTGGCCACGCTCGTATTTGACCTGGACGGAACACTGGCCGATACGGCGGAAGATCTGGTGGCAGCTCTCAATGCAGCGCTCGCTGGGGCAGGATACGGCCCTGTGCCGCTGGAGCTTGCCAGACCACAAGCTGGCAACGGCTCGGCGGCACTGATCCGGCTCGGGCTGCTCTTTCATGACGCAGATCCAGCCAAAGCCCCGCTGGATAAAATGCGGGCTGACTTCCTCGACTACTATGAGGCGAACATCGCCGCATTCAGCCGTCCTTATAAAGGTGTCCCCGAAACACTGGAGACGCTGGCTGGCGGAGGCTGGCGGCTGGCAATCTGTACCAACAAGCCAGAGAACCTGGCCCGCAGGCTGCTCGATGAGCTGCACCTGACCAGTCTGTTCGGCTCCATCGTTGGCGGCAACACATATCCACGGCCCAAGCCGGATTCCTTGCCGGTGCTCGGCGCCATCCGGCGGGCGGGCGGAGAACCCTGCAAGGCAATCATGATCGGCGATACGGCAACCGATATCGCTGCGGCAAGGGCGGCACAAATCCCTGTCATTGCAGTCGATTTCGGTTACGCCAGCGTCCCGGTGGCAGATTTGTGCCCAGACAGGGTGATTTCCAGCTTTTCGGAACTGTCAGCTGCGATTGACACACTCGGCATCAGCACGGGACCACACTGACCGGCCTGTTCAAAACCCAGAAATTCTTGCGCATGCCCCTCTTGCGCCGGTTCAAAGAATGTCATAGAAGCCGATCCACGCTGCACAGCGGCGGGCGATTAGCTCAGCGGGAGAGCGTTCCGTTCACACCGGAAAGGTCGCAGGTTCAATCCCTGCATCGCCCACCATTCTCCTGATTAATGTTTGCAGGTTGTTTGCAGGCCGTAAAGCCAACTCAAGGCTGCAGTATTTATAAAGCACCTTACTTCCGGCGCAACGCAAGCAGCAAAAAGACGCCGAATTCCCCTAGGTAATTTTGCGAAGTCATTATAGAAGAAACGTTTTTTCTCTGACTTGTGCTTGCAAAAGTTGATCTCTTCCAACCATTACTGTCGCGGATTAACGCTTCCTTCAATGGCGTTGCCTACCCTGATCGTAACGAAATCGGGGAATGATCATGCTAAACAGCGATGAGGAAATGAGGAGCCGTCTGAGCTTCGCAAGGATTGACGCGGAGACGAAGTCGACCCTTACGGAACTCTGGCCTTTCGTCCAGAAAGCACTGCCTGCAGTGCTTGACGGATTCTATTCTCATATCAAGTCGCAGCCCAAGATGGCAGCCCTCGTCGGCAATCGTGAGGATATGCTCAAGAAGGCCCAAGGCGGACACTGGGCCAAACTGTTCTCCGGCCGGTTTGACCGGGATTATTTCGAGAGCATCGACCGGATTGGCCGCGCGCATGTGCGCATCGGACTGGAGCCGAAGTGGTATATCGCCGGATATCAGTACGTCCTGAACGAGCTGGTCAGTATTATCCTCAAGAAGCACCGCTTCTCACAGCGCAAGGCGCTGACTGCCATGCAGGCGCTCAACAAGGCAGTCCTGTTTGACCTCGACTTAGCAATCTCCACCTATCAGGAAGTCCTGATGGAGCAGCAACAGGAACAGGCGCGTGAGATCGGTCGTGCCATAGATTCTTTCAAGCTCAAGGTGGACGCCTCCATGGCAGAGGTGGGCAACAGCGCGGAAAAGGTGACCCGCCAAGCCATCTCCCTCTCGGACATGTCCGTATCAGCGACGACTGAAGCCTCCGAAGCTGCGCATTCCTCCGTACAGACGACGAACAACATTCAGATGATTGCCGCCGCGACGGAAGAACTGTCCAGTTCCATCGCCGAGATCTCGCGCCAGATCACCGGTGCTTCGGATGTGGCGCGCCGGGCGAATGGCGAAACGAACCGGACTTCCGCCGAAGTCGGGCGCCTGTCGGATTCTGCCCAGAAGATCGGTGACGTCATCAGCCTCATTCAGGCGATTGCAGAACAGACCAATCTTCTCGCGCTCAACGCGACCATCGAGGCAGCGCGCGCTGGCGAAGCCGGACGCGGATTTGCTGTTGTGGCAGCAGAAGTGAAGGAACTGGCGAACCAGACCTCCAAGGCAACTGAAGAGATTTCGTCCCAGATTTCCGCCATTCAGTCGGCGACCCAGAACGCCGTGAAGTCGATCAATGCGATTTCCGACACTGTGAAGGAAGTCGACAATATGACTGCCACCATTGCAGCCGCAGTGGAAGAACAGGGCGCTGCGACGCGCGAGATCTCGTCAAACATCCAGAGCGCGGCCTCTGGCTCGCAGTCTCTGGCTGGAAACGTTGACCGAGTGGCCGGTGCTATCGCCCAGACGGGCACCGCAGCTGCAGACTTCCAGGTTGCGGCCGATGGCCTCAAGAGCTGCTCGGCGCAAATCGGAAATGATGTGCGCGACTTCTTCCAGAACTTGCAGAAGATTGCGGCGGCCGCCACCAAGGCAGCCTGAAGACATCTTCCGGAAAAACGGCAGGCAGGCTCCACGAGCCTGCCTGTTTGCGTCGAGCCTTTGCCTTTGCGATCTTTCCAAAGGCAAATCAGTGTCAGAACAGGCGAATGCGGGCAGCTCACCCATTCGCGAGTTTTTCTTGCTAGACTTTGGGCAGTGATTCTCCGAAGTCAGCGGATGGACGAATGAGCTTCAAGCCGGCAAACGCCGCGAACACGACACTTGAGACAATGCGCAAGGCCGTGGCCCTGCAGCAGGCTGGTGAAATCGAGAAAGCACAGCGGCTCTACAAAACCGTCCTGAAGAAAAACCCATCATCTCCGGATGCCAATCACCTGCTTGGCGTCTGCTACCGGCAGCTGGGTTTCCCCAAGCGGGCTGTCGAGTTTATCGGCAAGGCAATCAGCCTCGCCCCCGACCGCGCTCCCTACCATGCCAATCTGGCACGCGCCCTGTCTGACATTGGCGCAGAGAACCACGCGGAAGTGCTGGCTGCAGCCGAGCGGGCCGTGGCGCTGAATCCCGGACTTGCCGAGGCGCAAAGCCTGCGTGCCGTGGCCATGACCAAACTGGACCGGGAGCAGGAAGCTGAAGAGATCTTCAAGCAAATCATAGTAGACCACCCGAATTACGGCGACGCATACCGCAATTATGGGGTTCTGCTGCGGGATCAGAAGCGGCACGCCGAAGCCGTTGAATTCTTCGACAAAGCGGTTCAGTTTGCTCCTGACAATCCGAACATCTGGCTGCAACGTGCCCGTTCACGCATGTCTGCCGAGCAGCTCGATATTGCCCACGAAGAACTGCGGGAAGCCGTCAACAAATTCCCCGGCGATCACGAACTCATGCACGAGATGGCGCGCGTGCTGTTTGCGCTCGGGGAGCCCCTGGAGGCGCTTTCCTATGCTGAAGCAGCCGCTGCGGCCCCGCACGAACCGACAGTGGACGTGACACTCGCGATCATTTTGCTGAAACTGGACCGGCCTCAAGAGGGGATCCAGCTTCTGGAAAAGGCACTGGCGCAAAGCAACAACGACCAGCCCAATATCGAATGGAATCTGGCTCTCGCCTATCTTGGTGCAGGAGACCTGAAAAATGGCTGGAAACACTACGGTGCACGTTTCAGAGCCAACATCGCGTCATGTCTCAACCGGAAATTCAACAAGCCTGAGTGGGATGGCTCCGACCTGACCGGCAAGACGATCATGATCTGGAATGATCAGGGTGTTGGCGATTGCCTTCGCTATGGTACGCTGATTCAAGACATCATGGACGTGGCGGGGAAGGTGATCATCGAATTACCGCAAAAACTGCTGGCTCCTTTCAGGCTTAGCTTCCCGGATGCCGTCATACGCACTCCCACATTCGAGACGCCAGGGCTGACCTCAACTTCGGACGACTACGACTTTCAGATCTCTTCAGCCGACCTTCCGCGGCATATCCGTCCAGACCTGCAGTCATTCCAGAAGACCAGGCACCCCGTGTTCAAAGTGAACCTCGAACGATCGAGGGAACTCTACGGCAAAATTCCTGATGCTGACAGCAAGCCTGTCGTCGGTATCTCCTGGCGCTCCAGCCGGCTCGCCCCTGCCCGCTCAAAGAACTACCTGTCTGTCATGGACTTTGCACCGATTGTGGAGGTCGAAGACATTGTCTTTGTCAATCTGCAATACACTTATCTTGAGCGTGAAATCATATATCTGCAGCAAGGACGAGGAGCAAACCTCGTCCATTTTAGCGATATTGATCAGATGAACAATATTGAAGACGCAGCAGCGCTCGCGAATTGCTGCGATCTTATCGTGACTGTGAACACAAGCGTCGCAGATATCGCTGGATGCTACGGTATTCCCCATTGGACCTTTGGTGAGAACATCCATCACTATCTCTTTGGTCAGGAAGTTGCCCCTTGGTTCCAGGATACGACCTACACAAAACTTGCTCCCGGACAGGCTGTCGTTGAATTGATTCCGGGACTTGTCGAGAGGCTTGAGCACTGGAAGTCATCATTCTCTTCCGAAAAGCGCATGAAGCGCCTGCAGCTGTGAGGCAACATGGCAGCGTCAGCGCAAGTCACCGCCATCATTCCTGCAAGAGCCGGGTCAAAGGGACTTCCGGGCAAGAACATACGGCTGCTGGCTGGCAAACCGCTCTACCGGCATAGCGTCGATGCTGCGGTTGCCGCTGGAGCAGACCGTGTCATTATCAGCACAGATATCGACGAGATTTTTGCCCATGACCTGCCCCCGGGGGTCGAGTGCGTCCGGCGCCCGCAGGAACTGGCAAGGGACAGCACCACTATGGCAGAGGTGCTGCGGGAGTTGCTGCCTGCCGCCGGCGTAACCTCAGGCCTCGCCGTTCTCTTGCAGCCCACCTCACCACTGCGCAAGGCCGAGACCGTGCGCAAGGGCATCGACCTTTTCCAGGAGGGCGGAGCCAGCATGGTCATGAGCGTGTCTCCGGCAAACTCCGCCGTGCTTAAGTGGGGTTTTGCGGATGGAGACCGCTTCGTGCCGCTGGTCTCTCCAGACTTCTGCTTTGCGAACCGGCAGGACTTGCCGTCTCTGATCAGGCCCAATGGTGTTCTGTATGTTTTCGACGCGGCGCAGTTCATCGCCGAAGGCAACTTTTCCGCTGAATCGATCCGCGTATTGCCGGTTGCAACAGACGAGGCTCAGGACATTGATACGGCCGAAGACTTTCAGCGCTGCGCAGACCTGATGGCGAAGGGATAACTGACGTGAAAATAGCTCACAGAGACATTGGCCCATCCCACCCGCCGCTGGTTATTGCCGAGATCGGCATCAATCACGGCGGCAGTCTTGATACCGCCAAAGCCATGGTGCGTGCCGCAGCGCAGAGCGGCTGCGAAATGATCAAGCACCAGACCCATATCGTCGAAGACGAGATGACCGATGAGGCCCGGGAGATCTTTCCGCCCAATGCCGATGTCTCCATCTTCGAGGTGATGCGCCGCTGCGCCTTGCCGCTGGAGGCAGAGAAAGAGCTAAAGGCCTATACGGAAAGCCTCGGCCTCATCTACATCTCCACGCCGTTTTCGCGCGCCGCTGCGGATTTCCTGAACTCAATCGATGTGCCCGGATTCAAGATCGGCAGTGGTGAGTGTGATCATTTGCCTCTGATCCGGCATATCGCCGGCTTCGGCAAGCCAGTGATCATGAGCACAGGCATGCAGACGCTGGAGAGCATCCGCCCGTCGGTCGAGATTCTCGACAAGGCTGGCATTGGTTATGCCCTGCTGGAATGCACGAACCTTTATCCCTCCCCGCCCGAGATCGTATCCCTCAGGGGTGTGACAGACCTGAAGGCGGCATTTCCCAATGCAGTTGTCGGCTTCTCCGATCACAGCATCGGCCCGGAAATGGCGCTGGCGTCCGTGGCGCTGGGTGCCTGCATTCTGGAGCGGCACTTCACCGACACACGCTACCGCAAGGGACCGGATATTTCCTGCTCCATGGACCCATCCGAACTGCGGTTTCTGATCGAGCGCTCCCGGGAGATCCATATTGCGCTTCACAACGAAAAGAAGCGCACGGCACCGGAAGAAGACGTCTACCGCTTCGCCCGCGGATCTGTTGTGGCAGACCGGGATCTGCCGGAAGGCCATGTGATCACTGAAACCGACATCTGGGCGCGGCGGCCGGGCAATGGCGAGATTCCTGTCTCGCGGTTTGACGAGATCATCGGGCGCAAGCTGACGCTAGCGGTCAAGCGCAATCAGCAGCTGCGCTGGAGTGATCTGGAGCCCGGCCAATGACCGCCAGACGGCTCCTGTTTCTGACTGGCACCCGAGCCGATTTCGGTAAGCTGGAGCCTCTCGCCATCGCCGCAAGGAATGCAGGCCACGAGGTGACGTTCTTCGTGACAGGCATGCATATGCTGGAAAAATACGGCCTCACCCGCAACGAGGTGCAGCGGCTGCCTGGCGTGATCAAGCACGAGTTCATAAACCAGCGGCTGGGCGACCCACAGGACATCATCCTGTCCAAGACAATCCTTGGCCTTTCGGACTGGGTGCATGAGAACCGGCCGGATCTGACCATCGTGCATGGCGACCGGATCGAAGCCCTTGCCGGGGCTCTTGTCTGCGCCACCAACTACATCCGCTGTGCCCATATTGAAGGCGGTGAGGTGTCAGGCACGATTGACGAGGTCTACCGGCATTGCAACACCAAGCTCTGCACGTATCACTTTGTCAGTTCCGAAGCTGCCCGCACGCGCGTTCTGACGCTTGGCGAGGAGCCGGGGACGGTCTTCAATATCGGCTCGCCGGAGCTGGACTTTCATGGCGGCCCCTCCGGCGTCACTCTGGATGAAGTGCGCCGGCGCTACGCCATTCCCTTCACGGAATACGGAATTGCCGTGTTCCATCCGGTGACATCGGAGCGGGACACGATCGGCGAACAGGCGCAGAGCCTGTTCGCTGCGTTGTCGGCAAGCGGCCGCAACTTCATCGTCATTTCCCCAAACAACGATCCCGGCTCAGAGGATATCTTTGCCGAAATCGAGAAGCTCGACCCGACGCGCTTCCGGCATTTGCCGAACATGCGCTTTGCTTATTTTTCCGAGCTCATGAAGAATGCGGCAGCCATTATCGGCAACTCCAGCGCCGGTGTGCGCGAAGCGCCGTTCCTTGGCATCCCCAGCCTCAATCTCGGAACACGGCAGCTCAACAGATCAGTGGCGCCCGCCATTACGGAAGCCTCTGCCTTCGACCGCGAGGCCATCGCGGACTTCCTGACCAACAGATGGGGCCAGCGCTATGCCTCCGACCGCAGCTTCGGGCAAGGCAATTCGGCATCCCGTTTTGTCGAGATCCTGAGTGGTGCCGGCTTTTGGGACGCCCCGCTGCAAAAGCATTTCTACAGCGCCGGGCAATAGGCACTCATGCCCGGCTTCTAGCTTTTCAAGGCGTGATGCATCAGCAATTCAGAGCCTTGGTACCATGCGCTGTGCCACCACATGATAACGGGAGGCGTGCGCCGGACCGGTCAACACACTGCGCCGGACCAGCACCAGCTCCTGTAACTGGAACCATCCCTCCAGCAGCCGGGAAATCTTGTCTGGATTAAAATAGCTCTGGACCGTGCCAAACTCATGGTCTTTGGAGACAGTCAACTCCCCGGCAAATCCCTGATCCTGAAGCTCGCTGTCTTCCGGGCTGATAAGATCGAGATAGAAAAGGGATCCGGGCTTCATCACCCTTGCAATGTCCTCCATTGCCGCTCTGGCATGCTCGAAGGGCATGGAATCGAGAACCGCGTGGGAGACGGCGGCATCAAAAAAGCCATCCTCGAATGGCAAACTGCGCCCGTCGCCGCAAACAAGCCGCTCTTCTGCATCCGTATAGCCAGCAGCAGAAAGCCAGCGACGGCCAGCCGTAATTGCCTTGTCAGACAGATCAATGCCCCGGCCATCCAACTCCAGATCCAGCGCAAGGCGGACATGACGGCCGAGGCCGCAACCGAAGTCCAGAATACGGGAACCAGGGCCAAAGCCTTTCATGTACTGCACTGTTTCCAGCCCGGAACGCTTGGCAACGCGACGGGCGAAGAAACGGATCACTTCCTCATTGGGGTAGAAAAGAAAGTTATCGCCACGGTTATAGGCGGCGTTCCATTCGTTACGTCTCGTGTCCTGTTCCATCCGTTTCACACCACGAATTCATGTTGAATGTTGATACAGGCGTCGCACGCGAGCGAGGCACGCTTGACCCTGTTGTTCACGTAGACATTCGAAAAATGATACCAGAATTCTGAATGGTAAATATTGGGCTGGCGCTTCACCCTGCACTGGAAACCGATCGACAGATCCTCCCAGGGCAGTCCGAGCCGGATGACCCGGATGAACTCGCTACGGCGGATGCGCAGGGACAGAAACCGGTCGAGGCTGAGAAGATAAGCCTCATAGTCCGCGCGGACGATTGGCGTGACGCTTCTCGGGCCTTCTTCGTCGAAAAGACAGAAAAAGGCCTCCTCTCCTTCTTCAAAATCATCATCGGTCAGGCGGACAAGCAGGTTCAGCGGCCTGGCGTAGCCTGATCCGAGGAAATAAGCGGACACCTCAACTGGATCGAGCGCTTCCCCGCCCGGAGGTGGCGCGGCAAGATAGGCTTGCGTTGGCGCCTGATCCAGAACGGCCCCATGCCGGGGCAGGCTTGCCTTGAAGTTCCGCCCCTCGAACAAAAACCGCGTGTCCTTGGTCACATCCAGAAGCCGGACACCCCGATCCTCACAGATGTCGCTGTAGTCAGAAACCGCGTTTTTCCGGTTATGCTCCTTGATGTAACTGTCCCGCGGCGCGGCTTCCGAGAAGAACCCTGCATAAGGGAGAAACGCAGCGGGAGACGTTTTCTCGAGGATCTGAGATGCCAGATATTTGACCGTGTTGCGATTGCGGACGATGATCTGCTGACGCTCCCTCTCATCGTAGTTGTCGAAGCAGAGGGGAAAGCCGCTCGCACCACTGGCAAAGGACGACGCAAAAACGGTCAGCCCCTCCGGGAAGCGGTAGAAGTCGATGAAATTGGCATCGACGGCCAGCAGGGCACTGAAACTGCCAATTTCCACCAGAAGGCCGCTATCATCACGGAAATCTCCGCTTTTCAGCACCGAAAGTGAGATTTCTGCCGCATCGTCGCGCAAAGCGGCATCGAAGGGAGCTGCCAGAATGCTGACAAATCCCAGCTCCTCCAGATAGCGGACGGTCGACCCACTATCGAAAGCAGGCGTTAGAACCGGCATGTCCTTGCGCACGCGTTCCAGAGTTTCACGGTGAAGATGGTCCGGGTGATTGTGAGAGATGTAAAGAAAGTCACAGGCGTTGATTTTCTCAAACGCATCGGCCGGCGTGGGCAATGCCAGCCACCAGCCATTGCAGAAAGCAGGACCCAGCAACCAAGGATCTGTAGCGAAGCTCAAGCCTTCCGTACGGATGATGAGGCAGGCGTGGTTGAGAAACTCAATCTCGACCGGCAGAGGCTTTGAATATCCTGCCAGTGAACGCGACATGGACTTCAGGGCGAAACGCACCGGTTCAGCTGAGGCTGAACCATCTGCAACCACAGCCAGAGGCACCTTGGTACATTCGACATTCTTGTAGCGCCCTGAGGCAGGATCCAGTTCCCAGCCGTGCATGGGACAGGAGACGCGGCCGTTGTTGAAGATCAGGCGCCCACCATTGTGATCGCAGATGCGGTCATAGACGCGGATCTCCCCGCCACCCCGAAAGATGATCCAGTCGTCCGCATTGCTGATGCCTTCCGGCACTGAGCGTGGGGCAATTTCTTGCGGCAGCTCGCGTATGGCAAAGGCTGCGGGCACGATAGAAAACCTGTCCCAGACCGCCATTGCTGCACCTTTCCCGTCTCGCCCGCTGCCGGAGCAGTGGAATCACTGTCCACCACGGCCTAGGATAGCTTAGGTGAGCACACCCCGACATACAGGGAAAAACATAGGGAAAACCGGCCAGCCCGGCGTAATCTCATCTGGCATCTGACGATTCTGGCCTTGAGATGCACCCGGACATTCCGGTCACCAACAGACATGCCAGGGGAGAAGGTGGATGACACAGGGCACGGACAGCATACAGGGCCTGTCGCCCGGCAAAGTCTGGGATTACGAGAATGGCTTCTACTGGTTCTCCGACCCAAGCCGTCTCAACAAGATGCTGGCCCACTACGAGCTCTACAAGAGGATCATAGGCTTACCGGGAGATGTGCTGGAGTTTGGTGTGTTCAAAGGTCTGTCACTGATCCGATTCGCCCAATTCCGCGCCTTGCTTGAAGCAGAGGCTTCGCGCCGCATCATCGGCTTCGACGCCTTCGGAGACTTTCCGGCAGAGGGGCTGTCTGATCCATCGGACCACAAGTTCATCGAGAAATTCGAGACGGAGGCAGGCAAGGGACTGGCAAAAGCCGAATTGGCCGCAATCCTTGAGGCAAAGAGGATCGGCAATGTGGATCTGGTGGAAGGAAACGTGTTCCAGACCCTGCCGGACTACTTGGCCCGCCACCCGCATCTTCGCATATCTTTGCTGCATCTCGACATGGATGTGGGGGAACCGACACGCTTTGCGCTGGAGCAGCTTTTTGAACGGGTCGTGCCGGGTGGGCTGGTCCTCGTTGATGACTATAACGCAGTTGCAGGAGCCACCAATGCGGTGGACGGCTTCCTGAGAGCTGCGGGAGGCGCAGCGGCAGGACTCAGCTTGCAGAAGCTGCCGAACTACCGCGTACCCGCATTCTTTGTCCGGCCCTGACCGGGCCGGACGCATTCCGGTAGAATACCCTATCCCAAAGCTGTGAGAGGCAGGCGCATGATGCCTTGAAATGCCTCATGCCTCACATGGGTTGAGCAGATCCCGATGAGTTAAACCCATCGGATCTGATGTCAGCCTACGAATGCCCGCTCCACGACGAACTCACCGGGCTTGTTGTTGGCGCCTTCGTTGAGGCCGGCCTTTTCGAGCAGGGCTTTGGTGTCGCGCAGCATTTCCATGGAGCCGCAGATCATGCCGCGGTCGATGGCCGGGTCCAAAGGCGGCACGCCGAGATCCGTGAAGAGCTTGCCGCTCTCGATCAGATCGGTGATGCGGCCCCGACGCGGGAAGTCCTCGCGGGTGACGGACGTGTAGTGCACCAGCTTCTCGCTGGCGAGTTCACCGATCAGAGGATCGTTCTTCGTGGCCTCGACCAGTTCCTCGCCGTAGCGCAGTTCTGCAACTTCACGGCACGTGTGGGTCAAAATGACCTGATCGAATTTCTCATAGGTTTCCGGGTCACAGAATCAGGCTGGCGAAAGGTGCAATGCCGGTGCCGGTGGAGAACATGTAAACGCGCTTGCCCGGCGTCAGGGCGTCGTTGACGAGCGTGCCGGTCGGCTTCTTCTTCAGAAGCAGCGCGTCACCGGGCTGGATCTTCTGCAGATGCTGCGTCAGCGGGCCATCCGGCACCTTGATGGAGAAAAACTCCAGTTCCTCATCCCAGGACGGGCTGGCGATGGAGTAGGCGCGGTACAGCGGCTTGCCGTCAATCAGCAGACCGATCATCACGAATTCGCCGGAGCGGAAACGGAAAGCGGCAGGCCGCGTGGTGCGGAACTTGAACAGGTGGTCGGTGTAATGCTTGACCTCCGTCACTTCCTGCACGAAGGCGCTCGGGCCTGCGACAGCTTCCAGGTCGGCGGGTTTGGCAAGAACGTTCATGGCGGTCCAGTCATGTTACGCCGCGACACATCACGTCAACGGCCGGTCCATTGGAGCGGCCCGCACTTGCGCATGAGAGAGGGCCGCCCCTCACCGGCAAGACACGGGCTATTGTGGCGTATCACCTACCACTTTCCTTGCCTTGATATGAAGCAACAAGCGCCCTGGAAAATGCCTTTGGCATAAAAAATCTAATCGGCGGCAATTTCCAAGAATGGTTTCCGCGGTGGCGGGCTTGTGTAAATTTTCATTGACAGACGAACCAATGATAGCGCTCCATACTGGAAAATACATAATCTTCCAGAGTTACGGGTGCCGCGTTCCATGTCTTATTCCGGTCCGCAGCCACACAGAGCAGATGTTGAGGGGCAGACCATTGCCCTCGTGCTCCTTGACCGCTTTTCGATGATAGCCTTCACCTCTGTCGTCGAGCCGCTGCGTCTTGCCAACCGGGTTCTGGGGCGGGATTTCTACCGCTGGAAAACCTATTCACTGGATGGATCGCCGGTTGCCGCCTCGAATAGCTGCGAAATCAGCGTCAATCACAGCGTCCACGAGCTGGACGATGCGGATATTACCTTGCTGTGCAGCGGCATTGATGTGGAGCGGCTGCCGCTGGACAAGGAACTGGGGACACGGTTGCGGAAACTGAATGCGCGCGGGCGCACCTTCGGCTCCATCTGCACCGGCGCCTATTTGCTGGCCCGCTACGGCCTTCTGGAAGGGCGCCGATGCACGCTGCACTGGGAAAACCTCAGGTCCTTCCGTGAAGAGTTTCCCGGCGTGGACGTATCGTCCGACATTTTCGCCATCGACCGCAACTGTATCACCTGCGGCGGTGGCATGGCCTCACTGGACTTGATGCTGCGCCTGATCGCCATCCGCCACGGGGCAGCGCTGGCCCATGAAGTGGCGGAAGTGGCCCTCTACCAGAACATGCGCTCGGGCGAGAGTGCACAGCGCCATGACATCGAGGCACGCACCGGGATTTCAAATGCCAAGATCCTCGAAGCCATCCGCATCATGGATATGCATATCGAAGATCCCCTCTCCTGCCAGCAGCTGGCAATGACGGTGGACCTGTCCCCGCGCCAGCTGGAGCGGCTGTTCCGGCGGCACTTCAACTGCACGCCGGGACAATATTATCTGAAGCTGCGCCTTGAGACGGCCCGTGACCTTCTGCGGCGCACTTCGCGGGCTGTTCTGGATGTGGCAATTGCCTGCGGCTTTGCCTCTACTTCGCATTTCACCAAATGCTACCGGGAACGCTTTCTCGTAACTCCAACGGAAGAGCGCAACACATATCAGGGCGGCAACCGGGCTTCGCGCAGCACACGCGCGCAGCTGCGGCAGGCAGCCGTACAGGTCTGAGCCCGAGTGACAGACCTGAGACTGTGAGAGCCGCATCCGTCCGGCAAGCTGGTACGGCAATTTTCACGTTATGCGCGCATGATTTATCCTTATGCGCCAGTTTTTACCTTTTCCTTAGCGAGTTGACCTAATCTCCTGAGCCGTAGCCTTGGGAGCACGCATTATCTTTAGGTGCCTTGTCTGACGTTAGGTCAAAAAAGCGAATTGCCTAAAATTTTAATAGCTTCCTTTACCCAGCCTTGGACGGGAAAAGGCTACTCTAATTTTATTCATATTGCGGAGAGTTCCCATGCGCCTCCTTCCTGCTATTTTTGCCAGCGTTGTTTTTTTCATCTCAATTATTCAAGGTTCATCAACAGTTTCTGCGGAAACGGCAATCCTCACGATTGATGGGAACGTACCCTCTGGACCCATCTCCATGAGCATGAACGAAATTGAGGCGCTGGGGCTGGAGAGCATGACCACCGTGACGCCCTGGCATGATGGCGTGGTAACTTTTGAGGGGGTGCCCTTTGCCAAGCTTATGGCCCATGCAGGCGTGAAAGGCGGCATGGTCGAAGTGATGGCGCTCAACAGCTACTTCGTCCAAATGCCGTTTGAGGACGTCATCCAGGCGAAAGGACTTCTGGCGACGCGGCAGAACGGCAAGTACATGCCGGTGGCCGACAAAGGTCCCCTTTTCCTGATTTTCCCATTCAGTGACAGACCTGATCTCAAAACGGAAAGCTACTATTCGCGCGCGGTCTGGCAGATCCGCCAGATTACTATCAGGTAACAAGCCCTTCCCTCTTACCGGTGACTGTTGCCATGACGATGTGGTTCCGGCGAATAACTGTATTGCTCTTCATTTGTCTGGCAGCTGCGGCTGTGATCCAGCCTTATATCACTGCGGCCAACCAGAGCGCCGTCATTCAGGCCAAGCGGTACGATATTGCCTGGACTGGCTTCAACGGCCGTCTGGAGGTCTCGACCCTGCGCGAGCTGGTCGCGCGCTATGTTGCGACGGGTGAAAAGTCCGCCGCAGATGAGGCGCAACTCTACTATCAGATCATGATTGGCCGGGTGAAGACCTGGGGCTCAGGACAGTTCCGGACGTTTCTAGAGCTGTCCGCCGAGCGATTTGCCCGGTTCGAGCAGCTGACAGCTGACCTTGAGGCTCTTGAACCGTTGTTCGACCGGATCGATGATCCTCGCGCACAGCTCGAAATCATGGACCGGATGGTTCCGGTCAAGGCCGCTGTCGACCGTATTGGCGGTGAAGCCTATAGCCTGAGCCTTGTCGAAGCAGACAGTATCCGGGAACGGCTTCAATCTTCCATGAAGGCAGGTAACTGGTTGACCTATGCGCTTCTCGCCGTCGGCGGAGTGCTTCTGGCGAGCCTGTTCTTGCAGAACAGAACACTCGCTACCGCTCGGGCCCAGGCAGAGCGCTCGGCAGCCGATCATGCATTCGTCGCCCGTCACGACCAGCTCACCTCACTGCCGAACCGCCTCGCCTTTCACGACTTCTTCCGCAGTGAACTGGAGCGCAAGAGCAGCCGCCCACTTGCCGTTCTTGCCATTGATCTCGACGGATTCAAGACTGTCAATGACACGCTCGGCCACGCGGCAGGTGACGCTTTGCTGAACGGTGTCGGCCAGAGGCTCGCCAGTATCGTTTCGCTTTGGGAAAACGCCATGGCAGCCCGCTTCGGCGGCGATGAGTTTCTCGTCGTGCTGCGCACGGAGAACGGGCTTCAGGATGCCCGCCAGAAGGCTGAGTTTCTACTGAAGGCCCTGCGTGAGCCATATCACATGAAGCACGGCACCGTGCTGGTGGATGCCACGATCGGTCTTGCCGTCGATGGCCCAGGGCTTCAGGACAGGACGCAGCTCCCGGACAACGCCGACCTTGCCCTGAGCCTTGCCAAGGGCCGGGCCAAAGGGATCGTGCAGTTGTTCGATGCAGGAATGCGGGCCAACCTGTCGCGGCGGCGGCAAATCGAGGCGGATCTGCATCCGGCAATCATGGCCGGCGATATTCTCCCGTTTTACCAGCCGCAGGTGGAACTCGGCACCGGGCGCATCATCGGTGTGGAGGCTCTCGCCCGCTGGACGCATCCTCAGCTGGGGCGTATCGGACCGGATGAATTCGTGCCCATAGCCGAAGGCTCAGGCAAGGTTGTCGATATGGGCCGTTCCATTCTGCAGCAGGCCTGCGCGGATGCAGCCCGCGTTCTCGGTACATTGCCGGTCTCGGTGAACCTGTCCGTCGCCCAGATCCTGCGTGACGACCTGCTCGAGACCGTGCGCCAGATCCTGCTGGACACCGGGCTTGCGCCAGGGCGGCTTCGGCTGGAAGTGACCGAATCTATTCTGATGAGCGACACGGCCCGCTGCATCTCGACCCTGAAGAGACTAAAGAAGCTTGGCGTGACGATAGCCCTGGATGACTTTGGCACCGGTTATTCGTCCCTCTCGTACCTGCGGCAGTTCGATTGGGACGAGCTGAAAGTCGACAGGAGCTTCGTGCGATCCCTCTCTTCAGACCCTCAAAGCAAGTCGATCATCGAAGCGGTGGTTGGCCTGGCACGCGACTTGAAGATTGAGGTGACAGTGGAAGGGGTGGAGACCCTGGAACAGCAGGCGCTGCTGCAAAAGGCCGGATGCTCAAAGGGGCAAGGATATCTGTTCGGAGCAGCAGTGCCACTGGAAGTGCTGGCCGCAAAGATCATGGACCAGGCCGGAGGGCACGGCCTGTTGACACAGGACCCGACCGGCAGAAGCCGTTTCACGCTGATCGACACCTTGGCCAGCTCGTAACCTGCGAAAACAAAAATCTCTCTCCCCTGCAAGCCTCTGACAGGCTACCAAGGAAAGAGGAACAAGACTGATTCAAGGAAGCAGACATGGCGAGCGACATCGAGATCGCACGGGCAGCACAGTTGCTGCCGATGAGGGATATTGCCGGAAAGCTCGCCATTCCAGAAGAAGCACTTGAACCCTTTGGCAAGTCAAAGACCAAAGTTTCAGGCGAATTCATCGCCAGTCTGCAGGACCGCCCGAAGGGCCGCCTGATCCTCGTCACCGCCATCAACCCGACGCCTGCAGGTGAAGGCAAGACGACGACAACCGTCGGCCTTGGCGATGGCCTCTCGCGGATCGGCCGGAGGACCGCCATTTGCTTGCGGGAGCCGTCCCTCGGCCCTTGCTTCGGCGTCAAGGGGGAGCTGCGGGTGGCGGCAAGGCACAGGTGGTGCCGATGGAAGACATCAACCTCCACTTCACCGGCGATTTTCATGCCATCACCTCGGCCCATAACCTTTTGGCAGCGCTGATCGACAATCACCTGCATTGGGGCAACGCGCTGGGGCTCGACCCGCAGCGCATCGCTTTCCGCAGGGTGATGGACATGAATGACCGGGCCCTGCGTTCGATTGTCACCGGCCTCGGCGGACGGGCCAATGGGGTGACACGGGAAGCGGGCTTTGACATCACCGTGGCATCGGAAGTCATGGCAATCCTTTGTCTTGCGACGGATCTGGACGACTTGCAGCGGCGGCTCGGTGATATCGTGGTGGGCACCCGTTCGGATCGCAGCCCGGTGACAGCGCGTGATCTGGGTGCCGACGGTGCCATGACCGTACTGCTGCGTCAGGCATTCCAACCCAATCTGGTCCAGACGCTGGAACACACGCCTGCCTTCGTCCACGGCGGCCCCTTTGCCAACATCGCCCATGGCTGCAACTCCGTTGTGGCAACGCAGACGGCCCTGCGGCTGGCTGACTATGTGGTGACGGAAGCAGGCTTCGGCGCAGATCTGGGGGCTGAAAAGTTCTTTAACATCAAATGCCGCAAGGCAGGCCTTGAGCCGGCAGCCGTTGTTCTTGTCGCCACGGTCCGCGCCCTCAAGATGAACGGCGGCGTCGCCAAGGCCGATCTTGGCCACGAGAATGTGTCTGCCGTCGAAGCAGGCCTGTGCAATCTCGGGCGCCACATCGGAAACCTGCGCCAGTTTGGCGTTCCGGTGGTGGTAGCGCTCAATCACTTCACCTCAGACACAGATGCGGAGATTGCCGCCATTACGGCCTATTGCCGCAATCTTGGCGTTGAAGCCATTCTGGCGACCCATTGGGCGGAAGGCTCGAAGGGTACGGAAGCTCTCGCCCGCAAGGTGGTGGAACTGGTGGAAGAGGGCAGCGCCCGCTTTGCGCCGCTCTACCCCGATGAAATGCCCCTGACGGACAAAATCGAGACCGTGGCCCGGAAGATCTACCGGGCAGGCTCGATCTCCTTCGACGCCGCCGCGCGCCGCCAGCTGGAGCGTTGGCAGGAAAGCGGCTATGGCCACCTGCCGGTCTGCATGGCGAAAACGCAGTATTCCTTCTCGGCCAACCCTGCCCTTCTTGGCGCGCCGGAAGGGCACGTTCTGCCGGTGCGCGAGGTTCGGCTGTCGGCAGGAGCCGGGTTCATTGTGGCCATCTGCGGGGACATCATGACCATGCCCGGCCTCCCCGCCATCCGGCCGCCCTGGACATTCATCTGAACGCGGACGGTCAGGTGGAAGGACTGTTCTGAGGCGCAGGCCAGACCACTCTTCTCTTTGAGGCATCGGACAATTTGCGGATGGATGCACCTTTTCAAGCCTCCGCAAATCAGACAGTATTCATGTCTGGTTGTCTGACCCTAAAGGTCCAACACGCACTGTCCCTGCGGGAGCAGCTGTGCTAGTAGAAATACTGAGAACCTGCAAACAAGACCCCGCCGCAGGGAGCTGGCTTGCGCTGTGATATCCTACGCTTCTACGTCTCCGGCGATCGCCGCACTCAAAGATCTCGACCTGCGCCTGCGAACCTGGCTTTGCGAGAAGGCTCTGCCGCTTTGGCTTCAGGCCGGGTTTGACGCGCAAACGGGCCGTTTTGCCGAAACATTGTCTATCGACACTGCCCAGGCACCAGAGAGTGGCATAGTGCGGGCGCGTGTTGCCCCACGGCAGATCTACAGTCTGATTGAGGGAGCTCAAATCGGCTACAAGGGAGCTGTTCGGGAACAGGCCCACAAGGGGCTCTGCTTCTATCTGGATAATTTTAGAGACGAGAACCGGCTTGCTGTAAATGCCGTCAGCTGGGACGGCCTGACCCGCGACACCACCTTTGATCTCTACAATCAGGCTTTCCTGATTTTTGCCCTTGCCCATGGCAGACACGCCATCCCCCACCGGCATGCAGATCTTCTGGCAAGCGCCGACCGGACATTGCTGGAGCTGAGCAACAAGTTTGCCCATCCTGGTGGCGGGTTCCATGAAGCCAATCCACCGCAGGCACCTCTCCGGTCCAACCCGCACATGCACATGCTGGAAGCCTGTCTTGCCATGGAAGATGCCGGTGGCGGCATGCGCTGGAAGGATCTGGCGGACCAGATCGTAACACTTGCTCTCACCCGGTTCATCGACCCGGCTACCGGCGCCCTGCACGAATTTTTCGCACTCGACTGGTCTCTGCCGCAGGACGCGTCGATACAGGCTGTAGAGCCCGGCCATCAGTTTGAATGGGCCTGGCTGCTGCTGAACTGGGCGAAACGGCGCGGAAAGACCGCCGATGTGCTGCCCGTTGCGACAAAGCTCGCCAGCCTTGCAGAAGCATATGGAGTCGATCCATCCCGTGACGCGGCTATCATGCAGCTCCATGGGGATCTGACACCCTGCGACAAGGTCGCACGCCTGTGGGTGCAGACTGAATGGCTTAAGGCCGGCATTGCCCTTGCTGACGTCCAGACCGGGGATAAACGTGACGCGGCAATCGCCTCCGCCCTGAGAGCCGGCAAGGCGCTGGAGACCTACTTCGACGTGCCGGTCCAGGGCCTGTGGCGCGACAAGTGGCTTGCAGACGGAAGCTTTGTGGAAGAGCCTGCACCAGCAAGCTCACTCTATCATATCGTCTGCGCCATTTCCTGCCTCACATCCTTCGTTCGCAAGCTCTGACCAAGCTGGAAGGTTCTGGCAAAAAGGCTTTGGCAAAAAGACAGGAAACTGGCCTGAAACCTCTTTTCAGCACGGGGCATGCTGCCTATGGTGCGCGCAAAATCACCCAGCCGGTGCGCCTTTCGCGCCGCTTGTGAAAGACGTGACCCATGAGCAAGGCAAACCTCATCGACGGCAAGGCGATTGCTGCCTCCGTGCGCAACGAAATCACCGCCCGGGCAGCCCGGCTTCTGGCAGAAACCGGAAAACGTCCGGGGCTCGCGGTGGTTCTGGTGGGTGAGGACCCGGCGAGCCAGGTCTATGTGCGCAACAAGGACCGGGCGGCGGAGGCTTGCGGCTTCCATTCGGTGAAGCACACGCTGCCCGCAGACACGTCCGAGGCAGATTTGCTCGCACTGGTCGCTCAACTCAATGAAGATGAGGCCATTCACGGCATTCTGGTGCAGCTGCCCCTGCCCGGCCATATCGATGAAACCAAGGTGCTGCGCCTGATACGCCCTGAGAAGGACGTGGACGGTTTCCATCCGGTCAACGTAGGCCTTCTGGCAACCGGTGCCCGCGACACAGCACTTGTGCCCTGCACTCCGGCTGGCAGCCTCGTGCTGCTGAAGCGTACACTCCAGACACCGCTTGCAGGTCTCAATGCGGTTGTCATCGGCCGCTCCAACATCGTCGGCAAGCCGATGGCTGCGCTGCTGCTGGCCGAGAGCTGCACTGTAACGATTGCGCACAGCCGCACGAAGGATCTTCCTGACGTCGTGCGCAGCGCCGATATCGTCGTGGCCGCTGTCGGCCGTCCGGAAATGGTACGCGGCAGCTGGATCAAGCCCGGAGCAACCGTGATCGACGTCGGCATCAACCGCGTGCCGAACCTTGCCAATGGGGAAGGAGCAACAAAGCTCGTGGGTGACGTTGCTTTTGCAGAAGCTGCCGAAGTGGCAGGCGCAATCACACCAGTGCCTGGCGGTGTCGGTCCGATGACCATCGCCATGTTGATGGCCAATACCCTCACCGCCGCCCGCCGGCAGCTTGGCGTGGCACCGGAGCCGGAGCTGTTCTGAGGCTTCCTGTGTTCTCGCTGGCTTGCGGAATGCGTGCCGGCGTGGCGTCAATCTTTGGAAACTATTGACACTTCTTCGTCAGACTGACGCCGGGGATTGGGGTATTTCCGGACTCCTGTATGGTTAGCAAGAAGCTCGCCAACGGCGTCCGGCCGTGCCATACAGGGGCATGACGCTGCGCTTCGCGCGAGGATATGGGACACGCCGGGTCAGTTCCGGCATGAGGTGTGGGACGGTAGCAAGTTGATGCGTCTTCCGTCAGAAGACAGGCCCGGCGGGAATTTCCGGTTCCGGCGCACCGCCGCCGTGCAGGCCGTTTGCCAGGTGAGGTTGCCGCGCAAACTCCGGCTGCCGGCCGCATGCCTTGCCGTGGCTCTTGTGCTGTCCGCATCCCCACTGACCTATTCTGCTGCCGCATTTGAACTTTTTGGCGTGCGCCTGTGGGGCAGCAGCGAAACCGCTGCACCCGATGCCATGCCCTACGAGGTGGTGCTGACACTCTCTGGCGGTTCCGATGACCTCAAGGAACAGCTGGAGGCAGCCTCCGTCCTGATATCCGAAAGCAGCTCACCGCCATCCGGCAGCGATGGCCTGATCGCTCGCGCCCTCAATGATTTCGACAGGCTGGTGGCTCAGCTCTATCTGCAAGGCTTTTACGGCGGCACGGTCAATATTTCGCTTGGCGGGCAGGCTCTGCGGAGTGTGCTGGAGCGGGGGAAATTCCAGGTCCGCGCCCTGTGCAGGTGTCGGTTGACGTTACCGCAGGACCGGTATTCACCTTTGGTGACCTCAAGGTTTCCACCGGTGCGCCCGGTGTTCCCAATAGCCCCCAGAACTGGGGCCTCGTGCCTGGGGAAACCGCCAACTCTGCAAAAATCGTTGCCGCCGAACGGCAGATCGTGAACGCGCTACGCCAGAATGGCTATCCCAAGGCCCGGATTGCGAAGCGCGACATCACCGCAGACCATGCCACGGAAAGGCTGGACGTGGAGCTGACGGCCGATGCCGGACCGGAGGCCGCCTTCGGCATGGTGACAGTGGAGGGGACAAAGGTCACCGATGCAGCGTTTGTTGCGGAAATGGCCGATATCCCCGAGGGCGCACGCTACGATCCTGAGATCCTGGCCAAGGCACAGAAGCGGCTGAATGATCTCGGCATCTTCGCAACAGTCAGCATGGCCGAGGGCGAGGTTGACCAAGCCGATGGCAGGATGCCCATCACCATTCAGGTCGCCGAGCGCAAGCGCCATGTTCTTGGCGCAGGTGCCACATGGTCCAGCTCCGAAGGCGGCGGTGCCGAGGCCTACTGGCGGCGCCGCAACCTGTTTGGCAAGGGCGAGCTTCTGAGCGTTGAAGGCTCCGTCGGGCGGCTTGGCAACCAGTCGGCAAAGGACATGGAATATGCGGCACGGATCGCCTTCGAGAAACCGGGCGTCTTCGGACCGCTGACGAGCTTCTCAACGAGCATCAGCGCCAAGCAGGAAACACCCGAAGCCTACACAAGCCGGTCAGTTTCAGGCGATGCCTATCTGAAGCGCACTTTCTCCGACCAATTGTCTGGCCGGGTGGGGACGCAAGTCAGCTTCATTGACGAGACGGATGCCTTTGGTAACCGCACATACCTTCTCGCCGGCATCCCTGCAGAACTGACCTATGACACCCGCGATGATGTGTTCAATCCTTCGCGCGGGGTACTTGCCGTCGCCTTTGCAGAACCCGCCTATGACATCCGCAATGGCAACGGCATGATGTTCATGAAAGGCTCGTTCTCCACCTATGCCGCGCTGGATGAGGCCAAACGGTTCATCCTTGCCGGGCGTGTGGCGGCAGGCAGCATTGTGGCGCCCGGCGTCGATGATGTGCCGGCAAGCAGGCGGTTCTTTGCTGGCGGCGGCGGATCAATCCGCGGCTATGCCTACCGTAACACCGGTCCGCGCCGGAATGGCCAGGTGACCGGCGGACGCAGCCTGCTGGAACTCTCGGGCGAGGTGCGCGTTCGCATCACGGAGAGCTTTGGCGTGGTTGGCTTTGTCGATGCCGGCAATGCATACAGCGCCATAGCGCCAGATCTCTCCCGCCCGTTCAAGATTGGCGTGGGCGGCGGCATCCGCTATTTCACCCCGATCGGCCCGTTACGGCTGGATGTGGCAGTCCCACTTTCGCCGGAAAAAGATGATCCGAAGTTCGGCATCTATCTTGGACTTAGCCAGGCATTCTAAAGGCCCATGACCGCAACACGACGCATCCTGAAGGGGCTTGGCATTGCTGCCCTGACGACGACGGCACTGACCGGCCTTGCGCTGGCATTGCTGCCGACGCCCCTTGGCGAGGCCGCGGCCGAGCGGCTGGCCAACCGTTTTCTGGATACGCCAGAAGGTGGTGCGCGGCTTTCCGGCCTTACCATCGGCTGGAACGGCAGCGTCGGGCTCGATAGGCTGGAACTTACAGATCCCGTTGGCACCTATGGCGAAATTGAAAATCTCAGCATCGTCTGGAGTCCGCTGTCCCTGTTCGGGCTTTCGCTGAACATCGATAGTGTGACTGCGCAACGCGTTGCCCTGCCGCGCCGCCCTGCCCTGCCCGAGACCGTAAGCGATGAGCAGCAAGGTGGCTTCAAGCCTCCATTGCGCAGGATCACGCTTGGCCGTCTCAACATCGTCGAAGCAGACCTCGGTGAAGACGTCGCAGGCGCCCCGATGCGCTTCTCCGTCAAGGGACAGGCGTCGGCCTCAGGGGCTGCTGATTCCATCAATGCAACGCTGAACATCGAGCGGATCGACGGCATACGCGGTGCAATTTCGGGCCAGCTTGCCTATGTCTCCCAGTCCAGCGCCCTCACCTTGTCTCTCAAGGCGAGCGAGCCGCGCGGAGGGCTTGTCGCCCGGCTTGCCGGGATCGAGGGCCTTCCAGCGGTTGACCTCAACCTTGACGGCTCCGGGCCGTTGGACAACTGGGCAGCCAACCTGGCCATTGCACTGGATGGACGGCGAACCGTCACCGGGGCTGCACAGCTGGCTCGCACAGATACCGGCAGAGAGCTGAAGCTGGCTTTGACCGGCCAGTTGGAGCCCCTGGTTCCACCGGCAGCCTCGGCACTGGCAGCAGGCGACACGCAGGCTGATCTCAGCCTTATCATGTCGCAGGACTACCAGCCCCTATCGGCCTCCCTTGCCGTGACCACCCGTACCCTGCAGGCCAATGCCAGCGGCAGTCTGGACCCTGTGTCAGGTGCCCTATCCGCCAAAACGGATGCACGGATTGCCGCAGGCGGGGATGCGCTTCTGGCTCTTGAAGCTGACGGCCAGCGCTACATCATGCAGGCCCTGTCGCTGACGGGCAATATTTCAGGGTCCCTGACCAAGGCAGACTGGAACCTCAATCTGCAGGGAGACCGTCTCTCGTCACCGCAAGGCGCACTGGAGCGGCTGCAACTCTCAGCCACAGGTATTGGCGCCGAACTCCAAAACGCGTTCCGCCTTCCCTTCTCTGCCCGGCTCACTCTGGGCGGGCTGCAACCTGCGGAAGCCAGTCTCTCCAGCCTGGCGGGCGACTCCACACTGGAAGTCGTCGGACAGTTTCTGGGCAACCAGAAGCAAGTGTCAATTGGCCGCGGCACCCTGAGCGCTCCGGGCGTACAGGTTCGTCTGCAAGACGGCGTGATCGCCCAGTCGAACGCCCGGCTTGCCGCAGAGCTTACCCTTGCTGACCTTTCCCGGTTCTCGGGCATGACCGGTCTTGCCACATCCGGCGCACTGGCGATGAACATGGTGGTGGAGGGCAATCCATCCCAGCAGGCAGGTTCTATCCGCGCCTCGATCGCCGGAACGAATGTGGCCATTGGCCTTGAGCAGGTGGACAGATTGCTGTCGGGGGCGCTGGAAGGACAGCTGGAAGCTGGCGTCAGCAGCAGCGGGGAAATTGCCCTCCGCCGTGTCGCACTTGGAACCCCTGCGCTGAAGCTGGAAGGCAGCGGAAAGCTCGGGACAGGCGGCGAGACCCCTACTGTCGACGGCGAGGTGAAGGCGGAGCTGACGCGGGCGGAAGACATCGACCCGCGCCTCACGGGTGCACTGGAAGCAACTTTGAGGGCGAATGGCCCCTTGTCGGGCCCCGACGTGAACCTGAGCGCCAAATCAGCGCGGATGACGCTTGCAGGCACGCCCCTGACAGATCTGACTTTCGAACTGGACGGCAAGGCCGATGCAGCGGCCCCGGCAGGCTCCCTGCGCCTGAGCGGCAGCCTCAACGGCGCGCCGCTGACCGCCCGGGCCGATGTCAGCTCCTCGCAAGGCGCAGCCGAGGTCCGCAACATCTCCTTTGTCGCCGGGCGCAACGAACTCAATGGCGCCTTGAGCGTTGCCAACCTGAACCGGGCCCTCGAAACCCTGACAGGCGAGCTAGTCTTCAAGGGCGCTGCGCTTGAGGATCTGTCGCCACTGCTGTTGACGCCCGTCGCCGGGACGCTGGATGCGACGGCACGCATTTCCGCCAATCAGAGCGGCCCACAGGTCAGCCTGACGGCCAGCGGGCGCAATGTGGCCTATCAGGACAACCGCGTTGGCAGCCTGTCCATTAATGGCGAAGTCTTCGATCTCCTCAGTGTGCCCCAGGCGCGCGGCAAGCTGGAGGCCCGCCAGATCATGACCGGGGCCACAATTGCCGAGAGCCTGACGCTTTCGGCTGAAAGCGATGGCACGCGAACCGCCTTTACCCTGGACACCCGTCTTCAAGGGGCCGATGGCGTGTCGGCCGCAGGTAGCCTGACGGCGACAGCGGCCGGTTTTGATCTGGCGCTGAAACGCCTTCAGGGCAGCTACAGCGGCCTTCAAACAACCCTCGCCCGGCCAGCCCGGCTGACCTACGAGGGAGCAGTGGCCCGCATCGAGCCGTTACGGCTGGCGCTCGGCAGCGGCAGGCTGGACATCTCAGGCACAGCGGGAGACAGGCTCGATATCAAGGTCGCGCTGGCCGATGTGCCTGTGGCACTTGGCAATGCCTTTGCGCCCGGCTACGGCCTTGGCGGCACGCTAAGCGGTACAGCCACGGTCACGGGAGCGGCCTCCGCGCCGCAAGCGTCGTGGAACCTCTCCGGACGGGGACTGTCCGCATCCTTGCTGGCACAGAACGGCATCGCTGCGCTCGGACTGGACAGTACCGGTTCCTATGCTGGCAACCAGCTCACCCAAACCACCCGCATCACCGGCGCGGACGGACTGGCGCTGACGGCGGAAGGCCCGGTCAATCTGGCAGGGGCAGGCTCGCTGGATATCGGCGTCAACGGTTCGGTGCCGCTGGGGCTTGCCCGCGTGCGCCTGACGGAAATGGGATACCGGGGCGCGGGGACGCTTGCGGTCAGCGGCAGGATCAGTGGACCGCTCACCAATCCGGCGGTCAATGTTCAGATGCAGCCGCAAGGGTTGGAGCTGACGGAGCTCGCCACCGGCCTCACCTTGCGCGATTTTGCCGGGGCCATCGGTGTCACCCGTGAGCAGATTACCATCTCCAACCTCAACGCCGCGATTTCGGCGGGCGGCCGGGTCTCGGCCAATGGCACGGTTGGACTTGGTGAGGGGCTCCCGGCGGACCTGGCAATTCAGGCAGTCAACGCACGCTACAGCGACGGGCGTGTGGTGACGGCAGATCTGAATGCGGACCTCAGGCTCTCCGGCCCTCTGGCTGGGACCGGCACGGGCGGACAGTTGAGTGGTACCGTCAACATCAGCACCGCCAACATCAACATTCCGCAAAGCCTGCCTGGTGCCCTTTCGCCCCTGGCAGTGCGGCATGTCAATGCACCCAAGCCGGTGCGGGCACAGATTGCAGAGCTGCAGGCGGAAGACGGCAGCAGTGGAGGGCAGCAAAGCTCCGCCTCGGCCCCGATCGGG
The DNA here is from genome assembly GCF_050510895.1 of Pannonibacter phragmitetus. Classification (GTDB taxonomy): domain Bacteria; phylum Pseudomonadota; class Alphaproteobacteria; order Rhizobiales; family Stappiaceae; genus Pannonibacter; species Pannonibacter phragmitetus_B. Next base: position 2,555,687 of record NZ_JBNINT010000001.1, read on the forward strand.
CTGGACATCACACTGTCAGCGCCCTCCCGCGTGTTCGTGCGCGGCCGGGGCGTCGATGCGGAGCTGGGCGGCACCCTGAGGCTGACAGGCACCACAGCCAATCCACAGGCCCTTGGCGGCTTCACGCTGCGCCGTGGCCTGCTCGACATCCTGACACGGCGGCTAACCTTCTCGCGCGGCTCCATCGGTTTCACAGGCTCGCTGACGCCGAATCTGGACTTCCTGGCGGCGACGTCAGCCAGCTCGACATCGGTCAACGTGACGGTGACCGGCAGTGCAGCGGACCCGGTGATCGACCTCACCTCAAGCCCTGCCCTGCCACAGGACGAAATTCTGGCGCAGTTGCTTTTCGACCGGTCGGTGACCAACCTGTCGCCGACGCAGATCGCCCAGCTGGCCGCTGCTGTGACTTCGCTAACTGGTGGCAGTGACACAGGACCGCTGTCACAGCTGCGCAAATCTCTCGGGCTGGATGCGGTGGATGTAAACCTTGGCGGCGCGGATGGACCTTCACTCTCGGCCGGACGCTACATCAACGAAAACATCTATCTGGGCGTTGAACAGGGAACGTCAGCCAGTTCCAGCCGGGTTAAGGTAGATATCGACATCAACCGCAATCTCAAGGCTCGCGGTGAAGTGGGGGCTGACGGCTCGTCAAAGGCCGGTATCTTTTACGAAAAAGAGTATTGAGGCGGCCGGCAGCTTCCGAAAGGACAGCTCCCGGCACGTCTTGGCCTCAACACTTCACCCCTGGTTTTCCGAACGGGTCTTCTCAACAGGGATGTAGCTCAACGGCAGTTCCGTCGTGCACTTGATCTGTTCCATGGCGAAGGTGGTCGACACATCGGTGATGTCGATCTTCGAGATCAGCTTCTTGTAGAACGCATCATAGGCGGCGATATCCGGCACGGTGACGCGCAGCAGATAGTCCACCTGACCGGCCATGCGGTAGAACTCCACCACCTCCGGCAGTTCCTTGATCACATCAGCAAACTTGCGCAGCCAGTCTTCCGTATGCTGGTTGGTGGTGATGGCGACAAAGGCTGTCACCTTGACATTGACCTTCTCCGGATCGAGCAGGGCGACGCGGCCCGTGATCACGCCGTCTTCCTCCAGCTTCTGGATGCGGCGCCAGCAAGGCGTGGTGGACAGACCGACCCGGCGGCCGATCTCGGCAACAGGAACAGTGCAATCCTCCTGCAGGATGGACAGAATACGCCGGTCGATACGGTCAATCATGTTCAGGTTCCAGATATGGGACAGCGGCAGCCGGACACAATCCCGCTACCTCTCTTGAGAGAATGGATTTTTGTTTCCTTGGCAAGTGGCAAATGGAAGACTGAACGGACCCTGGCACTGAAATTATGACATATCGGGGAACAATTTTCCTCAACTCAGCACGTCTGCCTCAAGACTGAAGCAGTTGCACCACCCGGCGGCGCAGTTCCGGGACCAGCTCTTTCTCGAACCAGGGATTGCGGCGCAGCCAGGTGTTGTTGCGCCAGGAGGGATGGGGGAGCGGCAGGTAGGCCGGGCCAGCCCGCCCCTCGCTATCTGCCAGGATGGAGCGCCAGTTGCCGACAATCTCCGTCAGTCCGGCACCCTTGAGATGCGGCAGATGATAGGCCTGCGCATAGCGTCCGATGACGAGCACCAGCTTCAGTTGAGGCATCGCTGCAAAGAGGCCGTCATGCCAGGTGGCACGGCACTCCGGGCGCGGTGGCAGATCACCACCTTTGTCGTCAAGACCAGGAAAACAAAGGCCCATCGGCACGATCGCAACGCGTGACACATCGTAGAAATCGTCATCACCAATACCGAGCCAGTTACGCAGACGATCGCCCGAAGGATCCGTGAAAGGTGTGCCAGACGCATGCACGCGGGTGCCGGGCGCCTGCCCCGCGATGCAGAGCCTTGCGGTCTCTGACAAGCGGGCGACCGGGCGCGGCTCGTGCGGAAGAGGCCTGCCGCGGGGTGTTTCGAGACATACCCGGCATAGCGACACCCGCTGGGCCAACAGAGCGAGCCCCGGCGAAGCCACGATGCCAGCTGCCTTTTCCGAATCACTGTCTGCCGCTGTTTTGTCTTTTTTAACCAAGTCCTTGAGCCGCTTCTTAAGGGTTGCTGATCCAAAACACAGAAAGAGGCACAGTTGTGTCAAGTGTCAGGAAACCACGTGAGGAGGATGGCCACCCAGGGCCAGAACCGCAATGTCCCAGACTTCCCCGGCAGGGGCGACCCAAAGACAGCGATCAACCGCGAGCGTGCCCAGCGCCGCCGTGAGGTTGCGCGCACAGTCAGCCAGGTCCGCGACCGCCTGTCGGCGAAGGAAGGTATTCCACCTGATTTCAACACCGAGCTGCTGCTGCTGTTTGCAAGGGCGCGTGTCAGCGCCGCCTTCGCAGGGCCCATGTTCCTCGTCATTGTGGCCGCCGTATCTCTCATGTGGATTTCGCCGGTTCTGGTGGCCTGCTGGCTCATGTTCACGGTGAGCATCTGGGTTCTGACCGTTTCCACCTGCCGGCGTTTCGAGCGTATGACGCAGGAAGAGCGCCAGACCAGCCCCTGGCGGCGGCGTTTTGCGGTCGGCGACTTCCTCTATGGCCTGTGCTGGGGAGCCTTCTTCCTGCTGCCCGCATCCAACGGCACGGCGGAAGGCATTGAAATCTTCCAGTTTTCAATCATGCTGATCGTCATTGCCATGGCGACCATGCAGTCCTCCACCCTGCCCCATGCGCTTCTGGCCAGCACCCTGCCGGTGACGCTGGCCATGTCGCTTGCCCTGCTGCAGCGCCATGCGCCGCTGCATTATGCGATGGCTGCCATGGCTGTAGGCGCGCAGGGCTTCTTCCTGGTGCTGGGCAACCAGCTGCTGAATTCCTCGCGTGCCATGCTGGCCTTCCGGGCCGAGAAGGATCATCTGATCGCCGAGCTGGAACAGGCCAATGCGGTGTCCGATGAATCGCGCCGCCGCGCCGAAGAGGCAAACCTTGCCAAATCCCGCTTCCTCGCCACCATGAGCCATGAGCTGCGCACGCCCCTCAACGCCATCCTCGGTTTCTCCGAAATCATGAAGGATGAGGTGATGGGGCCGATGAATAACAAGATCTACCGGGGCTATGCCTCCGACATTCACGGCTCCGGCCAGCACTTGCTGAACCTCATCAATGAGATCCTCGACCTGTCGCGCATCGAGGCGGGCAAATATGAGCTGAATGAGGAGGCCGTTTCCCTGCAGGATGTGGTGGAAGACTGCCAGAGCATGATGCAGGTTCGCGCAAGGGCCAAGGGGATTGCCATCCGGGAGAGCCACGAGGAAGGCCTTGCGCGCCTTTGGGCCGACGAGCGCGCGCTGCGTCAGGTGATCCTCAATCTCCTGTCCAATGCCGTGAAGTTCACACCGTCCAATGGCGAGGTTCTCATCCGCATCGGCTCGACAAGCGACGGCGGCCAGTATGTTTCCATCAAGGACAATGGCCCCGGTATTCCGGAAGAAGAAATTCCGATCGTCCTTCAGGCCTTCGGTCAGGGCTCGATGGCGATCAAGAGCGCAGAGCCGGGAACCGGCCTTGGCCTGTCCATCGTCCAGGCGCTGGTCAACCAGCACGGCGGAACATTCGAGCTGAAGTCCCGCCTGCGCGAAGGGACGGAAGTGCGCGTGACGCTGCCCTCCGCCCGCGTGCTTCCCGCCATGCCGCAGCTGTTCGATGACATCTACACGCTGCCGGTCCGGCGGCCCAATCTGCGCCGCCGGGCGTCCTGATCAGAGCGGGCGCTCAGTCCTTCTGCGAAACGCCGGCGCTGCCGAATGTCGCCATGTCCGCATGAACCTGCGCAGCAGCCTTGACGATGCCTGCGGCCATCGCCGCGCCCGTCCCCTCACCCAGACGCATTCCGAGATCCAGCAGCGCCGTCTTGCCCATGGCCTCCAGCGCCCGGCGGTGTGCCGGTTCTGCCGACACATGGCCGAAGAGGCAGTGGTCAAGCGTCGACGGGTCCATCTTGTAAAGCACCGCAGCCGCTGCCGTGGAGACGAAACCGTCCACGATCACCGGCGTGCGCTGCAGTCGGGCGGCCAGAATGGCGCCTGCCATCGCGGCAATCTCGCGCCCGCCAACCTTGCGCAGGACTTCCAGAGGATCCTTGGCGGCGGCACCCAGGCGCGACACAGCCATTTCCACAGCCGTGCGCTTGCGCTCCAGCCCGGCTGCGTCCACGCCTGTGCCCGGCCCAACCCAGTCTCGCCGCCGTGCCGCCGAACAGGCCGTTGAAGACGGCGGCGGCAACAGTGGTGTTGGCGATGCCCATCTCGCCAAGGCACAGGAGATCCGTGCCGCCTGCAATCGCTTCCATGCCATAGGCCATGGTCGCGGCGCAGTTCGGCTCGTCGAGAGCGTCTTCATCGGTGATGGAGGGCGTTGGCATGTCGATGGCCAAATCAAAGATCTTCAGGCCCAGATCATAGGCCGCGCAGATCTGGTTGATCGCCGCACCGCCTGCCGCGAAGTTCTCAAGCATCTGGCGCGTCACGCTCTGCGGATAGGCTGAAACGCCCTTGTCAGCGACGCCGTGATTGGTGGCGAAGATGGCAACCAGCGGACGGGTGATCTTCGGCACCGGCTTGCCGGACCAGGCGGCCAGCCACTCGACAATGCTTTCCAGCTGGCCGAGAGAACCGGCCGGTTTGGTCAGCTGGCTGTCGCGGGCGCGAACGGTTGCCACCGCCGCTTCATCCGGCCCCGGCATTTCGGCCACAAGGTTGCGGATATCATCGAAAGGAAGAGCGGACGGGGACATGGACACGAGGGGTGTTCTCCGGACTTGCGGGCAGCGATTGGCGCCAAAGGTTTGCCGTTCTATAAGGCTCCTCCGGCAAAAGACAACCGCCATGGCAGATAGCGAGGGCGCATGACACCGCAAGGCCAGCCGCAGGAGCCTGAAAGCACGCCAGAGGACAACGGATGGCTGCGGCAACTCGCCGCCGATACGGCAGCCTGCATCCGCTTCTTTTCACGCCTGCCGCTGCCTGCCGTCAATAACCTAGATAACCCGGCGGCTGTTCCTGACTTTCGCAAGACCGCGAGGGCCATGCCGCTGGCCGGGGCGATGATCGGGCTCATTCCGGCGCTGGTTCTAGGGTTGCTTTCTCTCACGTCCCTGCCCGCCCTTGCCATTGCCACGCTGACCGTGATGACGGCTGCCGCCGTGACCGGTGCGCTGCATGAGGATGGACTGGCGGATGTGGCGGACGGTTTTTTGGCGGGGCCACACCAGAACGGCGCCTTGAAATCATGAAGGACAGCCGCATCGGCGCCTTTGGTGCCATGGCGCTGATCCTGTTCCTGACCCTGCGCGTCACACTGACCGCAGCCCTGCTGGAGCGGGCAGGCGTGCCTGCCGCCATGCTGGTTCTGGTAGCGGCGGAGATGCTGAGCCGGACCCTGATGCTCTGGCAATGGAGTGCCCTGCCCTCCGCCCGGCCGGACGGGCTGGGTGCGCGCTTCGGCGTGCCGGGAGGCGAAGCTGCCCTTCAAGCCGGGCTGTTTGCGCTACCCGTTTTTCTTTGCCTGTTCATTGTGCAACCTGCATTCGGTCTTATCCTCGGACTTGGTCTTGCGATTTATAGTGCCATGTTCACAGCAAGACTGGCGCTCAAGGCGATTGGCGGCGTCACTGGAGACGTGTTAGGAGCTATTCAGCAGGTCACATTGACCGTTTTTCTTGGCGGGCTTCTGGCCTGGACTTGAAGGGATACAGCCTTCTGATGACAAATCCGGTGCTCATGTCACGCCGTAGCTTCAGCATGTCTCTTGCGGGACTTTTGCTGTGTTCCTGTGCAAGCCGCCCTGTCTCTGGAGCGCTGGTGCCCACGGACAAGCCTGCTCCAGGCGCGAAGGACCACAAGATACTGATCGCCACCACGCGCAGCCGCACGGACACGCCCAACACCCTGTTTGACGGAGAGCGCAGCAGCGGACGTGATTTTGCGCAAGCGGTCATTTCCGTGCCAGCCACGCATGTCTCCGGCGCCATCGAATGGCCTACCGTTCTTCCCGGAGACCCAACACGGGAAATGGTGCCCCGTTCAGCCGGCTATCTCAAGGATGCAGCGGCCTTCCGGAAGGAACTGAGGGCTGAACTGGCTGCCCGCCCGCCGAAACAGCGCTCGGTGATGCTGTTCATCCACGGCTACAACACGCTGTTTGCCGAAGGGCTCTACCGCTTCACGCAGGTGGTGCATGATGCGGACTTCCCAGGCGTGCCAGTGCTTTTCACCTGGGCTTCGCGCGGGGATGTCACCGAGTATGTCTATGACCTGAACAGCGCCACGGTGGCCCGCGACGAGTTGCAGGCAACGCTTGAAGACCTTGCCGCCAGCGGAGCAACACAAATCAACGTCCTCGCCCATTCGATGGGAACGTGGCTTCTGATGGAGACCTTGCGTCAGATGACACCGGCGCAGCGGGGCCGCATCAATCAGGTGGTCCTGGCCGCACCCGACATTGACCTTGATGTCTTCAAGGACCAGATGCAGCGCATCGGAAAGCTGAAAAGCCCCTGATCCTGCTGTTGTCACGTGATGACAGGGCGCTTGGCTTCTCGCAGTTGATCGCGGGCGGAAAGGCACGCGTCGGCGGCTATGACGATGAGGCGGCGCTGGCCAAGCTTGGCGCGGTTGTCGTTGATCTCACGGATCTCAAGGGGCCGGACGCGATCAATCACTCCAAGTTTGCCGCCCTCGCCGCCATCGCGCCACAATTGTCGGCCGTTCTGGGCCAGAACAAGCTGGACGTTCCCAATGGGGATGGCGGCGCACTGGCCAGCACGGGCCGGACACTTGGCAGCTTCGTCACTGGCACGGTCAACATCGCCGTGACATTGCCTGTGACTTTGGTGACAACGCCGGTTGAGATCGTCACGGGAGGCCGTTAGGCCAAGGCCGTAGCAGGAAACAGGATTGACGGATGGCGGGCATTGAAAGCCCTTGCGTGAAGATCTGCATTATGGACCCGTTGAGCGGGCTGTGCAGAGGCTGTGCCCGGACGCTGGAAGAAATCGCCGGCTGGGCGGGATTTCCGCCCGAACATCGCCGCAGGGTGATGGCGGAGCTTGAGGCAAGGCGGGCGCGGATGAGCGCTATGGGCGTCAGTTCATCGCCTGTCCCTGCCATTTGATCAGGAGCACCCATGCGGCAGATCTATGGACTTTCGCTGGCGGTCATCGTGCTTCTCATGATTGCGGCCGGGCTGACCTATCTCTTCGAGTTTCCGGCTCTTGAGGAGACCTTTTCCGATACCTCCGAAACCCCACGCATCGTTGCCCTTTCAGCACTTGGCTTCGTGGTGATGGCAAGTCTTGTCTTCGGGGCGCCGCGCGCGGGTGAGGTGCTGCGGGCGGTCGTGATATGGGGCCTGCTCGGCCTTGTGCTCGTGGGCGGCTACACCTACCGGACAGAGCTGGTCGCCGGCGGCTACCGCATTCTGGGGGCGCTGGCGCCGGGCATGACAGTGCCGCAGACCGATGGCACCGTTGCGGTGATGCGCGATGCCTCCGGTCATTTTCAGCTGGAAGCGCTGGTCAATGACAACAAGGTCCGGTTCCTTGTCGATACCGGCGCCTCGGCCGTGGTGTTGACGGCACGCGATGCAGAGGCCTCGGGCATTGATCCGGCGAGCCTGTCCTATTCCGTGCCCGTGTCCACCGCCAATGGCCGCACCATGGTGGCGCCAGTCAATCTGGCGCAGGTCAGCATCGGCAGCATTTCCCTGTCCAACGTGCGCGGCTTCGTCGCCCGCCCCGGAAGCCTTGAAACCAGCCTACTGGGCATGAGCGCCCTCTCCCGCCTCTCTGGCTGGCAGGTGGAGGGCGAACGGCTGATGCTGAAACCGTGAGGACAGTGCCGCGAGCCCAAGTCCTCACATCAGGCTGATGCCGAAGCGGATGGCGACCAGCATCAGGAAGGTGCCAAAGGCCAGCTCCAGCGCACGCTTGGGCATGCGGTGCGCCAGTTTGACGCCAAAGGGCGCGGCGAAGGTGGTGAGCGGCATGATGACGGCAACACCCAGCAAGTTCACATATCCCAGCGAAAACTGCGGCAGCGCCGGTTCGCCCCACCCCGCCCAGATCATACCGATGACGCCGGGAATGGAGATGAGCACACCCGTGCCCGCCGATGTTGCCACGGCCTGATGGATCGGGCGGCCATAAAGCGTCATGAAGGTGTTGTTCATCACGCCGCCGCCGATGCCCATCAGCGTTGAAAAGAAACCGATGAGAGCGCCGCAGAGCGGGCGGATGGGAAAGCCCGGAATGTCGTTTCCAAGGCGCCAGCTGTCCCGGTTGAAGAACATGCGCAGGCTGACGACAACGGCAATCACCGCAAAGATGCCCTTCAGCCCCTGCCCCGACACATGCGCAGCCACCAGAGAAGCTGCGACAACGCCGAGCGGCAGCGGGATGAGCCAGCTTTTCAGCAACTCCAGATCCACCGCGCCGCGTGCCTTGTGGGCGAAGAACGAGCGCAAGGACGTCGGTACGATGATGCCGAGCGAAGTCGCCACCGCCACATGCATACGCACGGATTCATCCACGCCAAGAATGGCAAGAAACTGATAGAGCACCGGTACCAGCACCGCCCCTCCGCCAATGCCGAAGAGCCCGGCCATGAGCCCGGCCACCACGCCGGAAGCAATGAGCGCGGCAACGAGACCCAGCGTCTCGCCGGTGAGAAGGGACATATCCATGGGGGCCTCTTGAAAGGACGCAGGCAGGCAGAAAAGACGATCAGGCGCAGTCAGCGCGCCCGTTCAGAGGTCTGATCAGGCGGCGCTGTCCGCAATCCGATCTGCCGCCCTTTCCTGCGCCTCGTCAAGGGCAGCAAGGGCAGAAGTGAGTACTTCGATGCCGGCACCCGCCTTGACACCCTCCACCGTGAGGATGCGGCGGAACAGCCGAGCCCCGGAACAGCCGTAAAGGCCCCCAGCATGTGGCGCGTGATGTGCGACAGGCGGATGCCCCGCGACAGGCAATCCTCGATATAGGGAATATAGGCCTCGATGGCCTGACGCGGGCTGACATCGCCCGTCTCCAGCCCATAGATCCGCCGGTCCACAGCGCCCATCAGCGCCGGATCGTGATAGGCAGCGCGGCCCAGCATCACCCCGTCAAGACCGGGCAAGCCGTCAGTCTCCGCCAGAAGCGCCTCGCAGGCATCAAGCGAGGGAATGCCGCCGTTGATGCCGATGAAAAGCTGCGGCAGCCGCGCCTTGAGGCGCCGCACCCGGCCATAATCCAGCGGCGGGATATCGCGGTTTTCCTTGGGGCTGAGGCCCTTGAGCCAGGCCTTGCGCGCATGCACCCAGAGCGCATCCACACCCGCTGCCAGCACCCGGTCAGCCAAGGCATCCAGCGCCTCTTCCGGGTCCTGATCATCAACGCCGATGCGGCACTTCACCGTGACGGGGATCTTCACCACCGCCTTCATCGCCGCCACGCAATCGGCCACCAGCTGCGGCTCCTGCATCAGGCACGCGCCAAAAGAGCCGGACTGCACCCGGTCGGACGGGCAGCCGACATTGAGGTTCACCTCGTCATAGCCGAAGTCCTCGACAATCCGCGCCGCCACCGCCAGATCCTGCGGCTCCGACCCGCCCAGCTGACAGGCCACCGGATGCTCCCCGCCCGAAAAGCCAAGCAGCTTCTCCCGGTCCCCATGAATCACCGCCCCGGTCGTCACCATCTCCGTATAGAGCAGCGCCCGCGCCGAAAACTGCCGGTGAAACATCCGGCAATGCCGGTCCGTCCAGTCCATCATGGGGGCGACGGAGAAAACCGGAGCGCTCTGCGTGTAGATTGCGCTGGAGGCATCGGAGGCATTTGCCCCGGCCGCATTGGGTGTCTTGATTGTCATGGCGCCGCATATACGCCCATTCCCGCCAAAATTCCAGAACGGGCGCCGCCATGTCAGCCTTGCCGCATCATTTGGCAGGCTGCCCCCTGCGCCGCACTGCCGCATGGGGTTGCGGCGTTGCAGCATTTGGGGTAGCGGTTTTTCCGGATAGCTTCTTCCGGCTGTCCAGGCACCCAAATTCAGGGGCGGCAAGCCCCTTTTCCCGGCGCACCTCCCGGCGCTGCTGGAAATACTCATGACTTCAAGGAGTTGATCCATGCTCGGCAGAAACGTTCCCGATGTGACCTTCCGCACCCGCGTACGTGACGAAAGCATTGGCGGGCCGAACCCGTTCCGTTGGGAAGACAAGACCACGGCTGACTATTTTGGCGGCAAGCGCGTGGTGCTGTTCTCCCTGCCCGGCGCCTTCACGCCGACCTGCTCCACCTATCAGCTGCCGGATTTCGAAAAGCTGTCCGGCGAGTTCCAGGCGCTCGGCATTGATGCCATCTACTGCATCTCGGTCAATGATGCCTTCGTGATGAACGCCTGGGCCAAGGCTCAGGACATCAAGAACGTTCAGGTCATTCCGGATGGCTCGGGCGAGTTCACCCGCAAGATGGGCATGCTGGTTGCCAAGGACAACGTCGGCTTCGGCATGCGCTCCTGGCGCTATGCGGCCGTTGTGGACAATGGCCGCGTCGAGAAGTGGTTCGAGGAAGAAGGCTTCTCCGACAACTGCGCTACCGACCCCTATGGCGTTTCCTCGCCGCAGAACATCCTCGAAGCCCTGAAGGCGGACGCGGCCACCAAGGCTGCCTGATCCGGCTTTCCGGCTGACGGACAAGACAAACCCCGGCGCGATCCCTCGCGCCGGGGTTTGTTGTTTGGAAATTGCGGCATGTCACCCGCTCGCACGGCCATCACTTGCTGACGGCTGAGACGGTCCTCGCGGCCTCATCGATAGTGCCGGAAACGACTGCCGGCTGCGTCATGAACAGAGCGTGGCTCGCCTTCACCCGGGTGATCTTTGCATTGATCCGCTCGGCCATGTGGACCAGCATTGCTTGGTCAAATGCCTTGTCTTCAGTGGCGATCACCGCCCAGCTGGGCTTCAAGCGCCAGGCTGCATTCTGGAGCTTTGTGCCGAATGCCGACATGTTGATTGGAACCTGCGAGTCCCGCATGAAGGCTGCCTCGGCATCAGTCGTATCATGCGCAAAGCCGGCCTTGAACTTCTCCGGGCTGACATAGCCAAATCCATCCGGCGTGATGTCGAGCACAAACTCCGATGCAGGAGCAAAGCCCTCATATTGCTGGGCTGTCGTCTCGCCCGCATCCGGGGACAGCGCGGAGACATAGACCAAGCCTGCAACCTTGGGGTCAATGCCTGCTTCCGTGATGACGGTCCCGCCCCAGGAATGCCCGACGAGAATGACCGGACCATCCTGCCGCTCAAGCGCACGCCGTGTGGCCGCAACATCGTCCTCAAGTGAGGTCAGCGGGTTCTGGACAATGGTCACGCGGTACCCACGCTGAGTGAGGTTGTCGTAAACCCCTTTCCAGCCCGAGCCGTCCGCGAAAGCGCCATGGACAAGTACGACATTCTTGACGGACTGATCGTGAGGAATGCTGTCAGCAGCACTCACCATCTGCGCGCCAGACAATACGGCGGCCGCAGCAATCGCGGCCATGGTGGTCCTGGTCTGGTTCGTCATGACACTCTCCTTTGTTTTTGCGATAACTGTTATCGCGATATATTCGCTATCAAGTGACATCAGGCGCGTCAAGCGAATTGTTATCGCGATATTGTTTTTTGCCGTACCCTGGGCTAATTACCGGCTGACAGGAGCATAGAATGACCGAACGCCCCAATGATCCGCCGCCCTTGCAGGACCAGTTGTGCTACGCAATCTACAGTGCCGGCATCGCCATCCAACGCGCCTACAAGCCCCTGCTCGACGAGCTGGGTCTGACGTATCCGCAGTATCTGGTGCTCAACGTGCTGTGGAGCGAAGATGGCCAGACGGTGGGTGCCATCGCCCGCGCTCTCGCTCTGGAATCCAGCACGCTTACACCGGTCCTGAAGCGCCTTGAGACATCCGGATTGCTGCGCAGAACCCGGAACCTGAGCAACGAACGTCAGGTGGTGATCGCCTTGACGGAAGAGGGCCTCGCCTTGAAGCACAAGGCAGGCTGTCTCAGCGACACTCTGCTTGCCGCCTCGGCCCAGACGCCGCAAGAACTGGCAGATCTGAACCGCGGCATCCGCCATCTGCGCGATGCTGTCTACGCCCGGCTTGGCGGATGGGACACACCCGCCTGATCAATGGGCACAAGCCATGGCGGCTACACCGTCGGCACGGTTCCCCCGTCGATGATGTGCTCGCTGCCCGTGATCGAAGCGGCACGGCCGGAAGCCAGGAAAGCGATCAGATTGGCGACCTCCTCCGGCTTTGACGGCCTGCCAAGCGGTATGCCACCCAGCGCATCCATGATGATCTTCTTGCCGCCCTCAAGGTCCGTGCCCGCTTCCCTTGCAAGGCGCTGTGCCAGATGAACCGAAGCTTCGTTCTCGATCCAGCCGGGGGATACCCGGACAACACGGACTCCCTTGGGCGAGACCTCCTTCGAGAGGGCCTTGCTGTAGGCTGACAGCGCCGCCTTGGCAGCAGCATAGCCGGTCGTCGCCTCCGGTAGCGGCGTCACGCTCTGGATGGACGTGACATGCACGACCACGCCACTGCCCCGTGCGGCCATGTCCGGAACCAGCAGCCGGTCCAGCCGGACTGCAGGCAAAAGATTGAGCGACAGCTCTTCCTGCCAATGAACATCCGTCAGCGCCGCAAAGCCGCCTCCAGGTGCTGACGATCCCCCCAGCATGTGGACAATGATATCCGCGCCACCGAGCCGTTGATGCGCGGCCTCTGCTACGACTTGGCAGCCCTCAGGGGTGGTCAGATCGGCCTGGATGAAAAGCTCCTCCGGCAAGCTTGCCGGACGCGCCCGCGCGGTCGTCAGGACCTGCGCGCCAAGTTCACGGAACAGGCTCACTACCGCAGCGCCAGTCCCCTTGGTTCCGGCGGTAACGAGCACCCGCTTGCCCTTCAGATCAAGAAAGCTGCTCATGCCTTGATCTCCAGACTGGCGATTTCACCTTCCCTGACGGTGAATGCATAGGAGAGCGTGAGCGGGCTGCCGGGAAAGTCACCACTTACTCTGGCACGGACGAAAGCCGTGCCATCGCCTGATGTGGCTTCAAGGGGCTCGGCAACAAACTGGGATGCCGCCTTGGCTGCGCTCCACCAGCTGCGAATGGCGGCTCTGCCTTGATGCTGGGCGCCTTCGTCCTGAACGACTGCGTCTGCCGCAAACGCACGCGACAGGGCCTCTGCGTCGTTGTGGCGGTCTGCGTCAAAAAACGCTTTCACAATGCCGGGCATTTCCATCGTGTTTCTCCTTTTCCGATGACACGACTTTATCCTTCGATCATTGTATCGATAAGCAGGACAAATATGCATAGCGTGATGAATGGATCGGGATAATGGAACAGGCAAACCTGAGGGAACTTGAGGCCGTTATCGCCATTGCACGGCGGGGAACTTTCCGGGCGGCTGCGATCGAACTCAATATGTCGACGACGGCGCTCAGTCATACGGTCGGCAAACTGGAGGCAGGGTTGGGTGTGCGGCTGTTCAACCGCACCACGCGCAGCGTGTCACTGACAGAGGCCGGCAGGCTCTTCGTGCAGCAGATCTCGCCTGCGCTACAGGATCTGCATGCGGCGCTGGACTGCGTGCGCGCGCAACGCGACACCCCTTCCGGCACAATACGGATCAACGCTGCCCCCTTTGCGGCCCGTGCGATCCTCTCACCGCTCGTGCTTGAGTTTCTACGCCGCTATCCTGAGATGCATGCCGATATCGTTACAGAAGGAAAGATGGTCGATATCGTAAGGGATGGCTTCGACCTGGGCGTCAGGGTCGCGGGCCTCGTACCGAGCGACATGATCGCTGTGTCACTCGGCAGGCCGCAGCGCCATGCGGTGGTTGGCAGTCCTGCCTACTTCGAGCAATATGGCAAGCCCATCGTTCCGCCAGATCTGCTCAATCATCGATGCATCCGCGTCCGCCTGCCCGATGGGGCGCTGTTCCGCTGGCGGTTCGAGAAAGATGGCGAGCAATTGCATATTGATGTCCCAGGACCAATTACGCTCGATGAGGCCAGCCTCGTGCGGGCGGCAGCGCTTGCGGGCACTGGTGTGGGGTATACGATGGAACAGGAAGCTCTTGCGGACATCGAGGCGGGGCGCCTTGTCCGGGTCCTTGAGGATTGGACACCGCCTTATCCAGGGCTGTGCCTCTACTATCCCGGCCGCCGCAATCTTTCAGCTGGCGTGCGGGCGTTTCTGGATCTTGCAAAGGAGTTTGCGCGCCGCGCTGGCTGAAAGGCCGGTTTTTTCGGGGCTGCGCGGAATGAGAGGCCGCGGCATTGCAAAGTTGCAGGGATGGGGCAGCGCGGATGTGCTGCCCCACTTCTCTTATACCAAGGCGCTGAGATGCCGACGCATCACGCCTTGAATTTGCTCAAGCGCCGCACAGGCTTAACCAGCCTTCTTCTGCTTTTCGGCGTCCTCGCGCATTTCAAGCCACATGGCGTTGAGGATAGCGAGGCAGCAGGCCAGAGGCATGCCGAGGATCCAGGCGAAGTACCACATGGACGGTCTCCTTCAGTAAGCCGAATGATCGTTGGCGACGCTCTCTTCGCTCACCTTGCCCCACAGCACCCGGTAGACATAAGCGGTGTACATGAGGATCAGCGGCAGGAAGATGATGGTCGCAACAAGCATGTTGAACAGGGTGGCGTGGCTGGAGGACGAGTCCCACACCGTCAGACCGGCCTGCGGCTGCAACGAGCTGGGCAGGATGAAGGGGAACATGGACACGCCCACCGTCGCGATAATGCCGAAGACGGAGAGTTTCGAGGAAATGAAGGTCAGCGCCTCGAAGCGGGTGTTGAGGCCGATGAGCGCGCCCAGCGCCCCGGCAAAGCCGAGCACGGGGGCAATCATCATCCAGGGATAGAGGCTGTAATTGTCCATCCAGGCGCTGGGTGCCCGCTCCACCATCTTGGCCAGCGGATTGGCCTGCATCTGCGGGTCAATTGTGCTGGTGATGCGGTAGCCTTCGACAAAGCCGGAGGAAATGGCAAGGCCGCCAAGGGCAAAGAGCACGATGACGGCAAGTGCGGCCACGGTGCCGTAGAAACGCGCCCGCCGTGCCACCACACCATCAGCCCGAAGGCCAAGCCAGGCCCCGCCGTGCATGACCAGCATGGAGAAGGACAGAAGGCCGCACAGCAGGGCGAAGGGCGAGAACAGGCCGAAGAAGGAGCCGGAATAGGTCATCCGCAGGTCATTGTCGAAGCTGAAAGGCACTCCCTGCAGAGCATTGCCGACGGCCACACCAAAGACCAGTGCAGGCACTGCACTACCGGTGAAGAGAGCCCAGTCCCAGCGGCTGCGCCAGACCGGATCCGGGCTCTTGGAGCGGTACTTGAAGGCGACGGGCCGCAGGATCATGGCTGCAAGCGTCACGAACATGGCGAAATAGAAGCCGGAGAAGCTGACCGCATAGAGCGGCGGCCAGGCGGCGAAGATGGCCCCTCCCCCAGCACGAACCACACCTGATTGCCTTCCCAGGTGGGGGCAATGGAGTTGATGGCCACGCGCCGTTCGATGTCGGTGCGCCCGACGAAGGGCATCAGGGTACCGGCGCCCATGTCGAAGCCGTCTGTGACGGCAAAGCCGATCAGCAGGATGCCGAGCAGGCCCCACCAGATGAGCTTGAGGACGGAATAGTCGATGAGTTCAAAGAGGACCATGATCTTACTCCGCTGCAATCTGGATGGGACGGGGTGCGCTCATGCCCGTTTCGGGCTGCGAGGGCTCTTCCGGCCCCTTGCGGATAGTCTTCAGGAGCAACTTCACTTCAATGACCAGCAGCGTGCTGTAGAGCGCCACGAAACCGGCCAGCGTCATGAGCACTTCCGTGACCGACAGGCTGGACACACCGGCAGCCGTTGTCAGCATGCCCTCGATGATCCACGGCTGGCGGCCATATTCGGCGACGAACCAGCCCATCTCGCAGGCAAGCCAAGGCAGCGGAATGGACCATACGGCCACATGCAGCAGCCAACGGTGGTTCTGGCGGACAGTCTCCAGCTTGCCGGCCGAGGTCATGTAGAAGAACACTGCCGTCAGCAGGATGAAGAAGAAGCCGCAGGCGACCATGATGCGGAAGGCATAGAACATCGGCCAGACATTGGGCACCGTGTTCCAGGCAGCCGCGTCAATCTGCGCCTCTGTGGCCTGTGTGAGCGTGTCCGTGTGGGGCTCAAGCAGATAGCCATAGCCCAAATCCTGAACATGCTGCTGGAACAGGGCGCGCTTCTCCGGCGTATCGTCTCCCGCGCGGATCTCGCGCAGGGTCTCCAGGGCAATGGCGCCGGAACAGAATCCGCTCCTTCGATTGCTCCACTAGCTCCTTGATGCCGGCCATCTTCTGGTCCAGCGAGCGGGTGGCGATAAGGCCCATCACATAAGGCACGTGGATGGCAAAGCTGTTCTCGCGCTTTTCCATGTCCGGAATGGCGATGATGTTGAAGGACGCGGGCGCGGGTTCGGTTTCCCACATGGCTTCCATCACGGCCAGCTTCATCTTCTGGTTCGTGTTGGCTTCGTAGCCGCTTTCGTCACCCAGCACGACGACCGACAGGGCAGAAGCAAAGCCGAAGGCAGCAGCAACGGCGATCGAACGGCGGGCGAGCTCCAGGTGGCGGCCTTTCAGCATGTACCAGGCCGAGACGCCCAGCACGAAGAGAGACGCCGTGACATAGCCGGCAGAGACCGTGTGCACGAACTTGGCCTGCGCCACCGGGTTGAACATCACCTCATAGAAGCTCGCGACTTCCATGCGCATGGTGTCGATGTTGAACACCGCACCCACCGGATGCTGCATCCAGCCATTGGCAATAAGAATCCACAGGGCGGAGAAGTTTGTACCCATCGCCATGGTCCAGGTGGCGGCCAGATGGCCACGCGGGGTCATGCGGTCCCACCCGAAGAAGAACAGGCCGACGAAGGTTGCCTCCAGGAAGAAGGCCATCAACCCCTCGATGGCAAGCGGCGCGCCGAAGACATCGCCCACGTACTGGCTGTAGTAGCTCCAGTTCATGCCGAACTGGAATTCCATCGTGAGGCCGGTGGACACGCCCAGCACGAAATTGATGCCGAACAGCGTGCCCCAGAATTTGACCATGCGCTTCCATATCTCGCGGCCTGTCATCACATAGACGGTTTCCATGACCGCAAGAATGACAGAGAGCCCGAGAGTGAGAGGCACGAAGAGGAAGTGATAAAGCGCAGTCATGGCAAACTGCAGGCGCGAGAGTTCTACGACCCCGATATCCATGGCTTGTCTCCCGTCCCGGACTGGCGCAAGAGCCCCATCTCACGTTTTACCGGCGACATAGTTTCGGATTAGACAAACTATAATAGACCGCTGGTGGACGTTTTGTTACCGGCAGTCGCCGCGGCGGTTTCGCGCATGCGAAGCAAGGTCAGACCCGTAGAGCATGTCAGACTGATTATGCCTTGATTTCAAAGGCCTGAGCGGTACTCGATACGTATAATCACCGATCAAGATTTCGCGCTCAGCCTGATCGAAATCAAGACTGGTGGAGGCGTAGAATACGGGTGGCGCGGTCCATTTCCCGCTTCTGATGCGAGATCATCAGAATGGCAGAATCACCACGCAGGCTTTCAACGGTGTCCAGCACAAGGGCAGCGTTTTGTGGATCGAGCCCCTCCGTCACCTCATCCAGAAGCCAGAGGCGGGGACGCAGCAGCAGCGACCGCGCCAGCGTGAAGCGCCGGGCTTCGCCACCGGAGAGGCCCGTGCTGCCCTGCCCCAGCTGGCTCATGAGGCCTCCCGGACGGGAAGCGATCACATCTTGAAGCCCCACACGTTCCAGCGCCTGCCACATGTCATCCGGCGTGGCATCAGGTGCTGCAAGGCGCAGGTTTTCGGCCACTGTCCCGGCAAAGAGGACAGGCTTTTGCGTAACCACGGCAACGGTGCGGCGCAGGGCTGCCTCGTCCAGCGCACCGATTGGCTGGCCTTGCAGCCAGATCTGGCCGCTATCAGGCGGCATCAGGCGGCTGGCAAGGGCCAGAACCGTGGACTTGCCACAGCCGCTGGGACCGGCAAGGCAGAGCCATTCGCCCGGCGCAACCGTAAGGCTGAAGTCCTCCAGCACAGGACGGATGGCGCCGGGATAGGTGAAGCTGACCGACGAAAGCGCAAGGACGGCACCAGCGGGCGCCGTTCCTGCATGAGAACCAGCGGCAGGTTCTGCAGGTCGGATCTCCGCACCAGCAGCAAGCGGCACCAAGCGGTCAGCCGCACGGCGGGTGCGGGTGAAGGCGGCAAGGCCGGGCAGCAATCCGGCCAGTGTTTCGGCCAGCGCCAGCGACGCAAGGATGACACCTGCAGCAATTGCGGCTCCGGCCAACCCGCCTTCCACCTCTCGCGCCATGACGGCGAGCGCAATGGCGGCAATCGCTTGCCCGGACGCCATGACGGCAAGCTCGGCACGGGAGGTGACATGCTCGATACGGCGGGCCGCCTGTGCACGGCGCCGGTCTGCAGCAAGAACAGCCTCCACCGGCAGGTCCAGCCCGCCGTAGACGGCAAGGTCACGGCGTCCTGCAACCAGATCAACGGTGCGCAGGCGGATGGCCTCTTCGGCAGCTTCGGCACGGCGCGCTTCACCCGCCATGACCGGTGCCATGACGCGGTGGGCGGCGCCAAGCAGGACCAGCGGGCCAAGCACGACGAGCAGCAAGGCAGCAGGCACAAGGCTTGCCGCCATAAGCGCTGCCACCGCCAGCACAGCGGCAAGCGTCGCGGCAGGCACGGCAAGGCGCAGATAGACCCGGTCGAGCTGATCGATATCCAGCGTCAGGCGCGAGAGCTTCAGGCCACTGCGGCTCTGCTGGGCACTGGCTGCGCGGCGGTGGGCAAAGCCCGTGAAGACACGGGCGCGCAGGTCCGCCAGAAAGCGGAAGGTGGCGTCATGGGTCAGCATCCGCTCGCCGTAACGTCCGGCGGTTCGGGCGATGGCGAAAGCGCGGATGAGCGCGCTGGGAACGAAATAATTGACCATCGTGCCTGCAACGCCCGCAAGCGCGCAGGCGGTGATGAACCAGCCGGAGACGCCAAGCAGCAGGAACCCGGCCAGCGCGGGAACCAGGGCTGCGGCAATACCCAGAAGGAAGCTGGCCCGGCCTGCGGCAAATTGCAGACGGAGGAGTTGGAGAACGGATCTCATTCGGCCACCTCTTGCAGGCAACGCGGTTCCAGATCGAACACCCGGCCCGGCAGCGCGAGAAGAGCCGGATCGTGGCTGGCGATCAGGGAGCTGCGGTTCTTGCACAGAACCTTGAGGCCCTCGATGACAATGGCAGCTGTGTCCTCATCAAGGCCTGCCGTCGGTTCGTCTGCCAGCACCAGCAGCGGATCGGGCCGCAGCATGGCGCGGGCCAACGCGATGCGGCGCGCCTCGCCAACTGACAGGCCAAAGCCGTCTTCGCCGAGGCTAGTGGCAAGACCGCGAGGCATCTGCTCGACAAGGGACTTCGCACCGGCCAGTTCCAGCGCGGCCCACAGATCTGCATCGGTCGCGTCTGGCGCGGCGCGGCGCAGATTGGCCCGCACGGAGCCAAAGAACAGGCGCGGGTCCTGCGATAGCCAGGCAATGCGGCTGCGCCAGAGGCCCTGATCCAGAGCAGAAAGCGGCGTGCTACTGATCCGGATTTCGCCCGAAAGCGGCGGATTGAGGCCAATCAACGCATCCATCAGGGTAGACTTGCCCGCCCCGCTCGGCCCGCGCAGATGCAGCAACTCGCCGGGGCGCAGATCAAGATCAAGTCCGGCAAGCACGGGCCGGTCTTCATGGCCAAGCGTGACAGAGCGGAACGTGACGGCCACCGGCCCGGCGGGCAGTGTCATCACCGCTTGGTCCGCTGCAGCCGCAGCGGCGCTTTCAGCCATGGGCAGGAGAGCCAGATGCCCGGCTGCGGCTTGTGCACCAGCCTTGTCGTGATAGGCAGCCGCAAAGGCGCGCAGGGGCGAGAAAAACTCCGGGGCCAGCAGCAGCACGAACAGGCCAGACCACAGATCAACCGGAGCGCCCCAGGTGCCGAAACCGATCTGGCCGAGGAGGGAAAAGCCGACATAGACCGCGACAAAGGCAACGCCCAGCGCGCTGAACAGCTCCAGCACCGTGGAGGACAGGAAGGCGATGCGCAGCACCTTCATCGTGGCCACGCGGAAGGATTGTCCGGCATCGGCCACCTGCTGGCCTGTTCGATCTGCCGCGCCCAGCAGCTTGAGGGTCTCGAGCCCAGCCAGCCGGTCCATCAGGAAACCGCCAAGCCGGGTCAGTTCGCCCTGCTGTTCATCCGAAGCGGATTGTGCCCGCATGCCGATAAGCGCCATGAAAAGCGGAATCATGGGGCCTGCCACCAGCAGAATCACGGCCGCGAACCAGTTGACCCAAAGGCTGACAAGCAGAATGGCCAGCGGAGCCAGAACCAGCCGGGTGCGGATGGGCAGGAAGCGGCGGACATATGGCCCCACGGCCTCCACCTGATCGGTAACGGCGGCCGCCACGGCACCGCTGACGGGCAGCTGTACGGCAGGACCGGCCTTTGCAAGGCCGGTTAGCAAACGGCGGCGCAGGCCTGACTTCACCCGCTCGGATGCGTCGAAGGCCATGCGGCTTGCGGTAAGGGACAGGGCGTAGCGCAAAACAGCCAGCAGGATAACGATGCCTGCCATAACCTGCGCCGTTTCAAGGGAAGACAGCGGCGTGGGCCAGCCGGGCAGTTTCAGAGCGACTGGAAAGGCAATCTGCAGCACCGCCGTGGCGATGGCGGCAGCCTGGACAATCCAAAGGCAATCCGCAAACCCGGCCAGCATGCCAGCACGGGATATGGTCCGGCGCTCCGGCTCTGTTATGGCGCGCAGCAGCGCCGTTCCTGCCGGAACGGGTTTTACCGCAGCCTTGCCTGCATCCACGCCATGCGCCTCACAGCCGTCCGCTGCAGGGTGGGCGCTTGTCTGCTCACTCATGCGTTTCCTGACCGGCTGCACGAAGCAGCCTTGTCCGTCCCCCAACAGGGCCAGCCGCCATGCGGGTCACGGCAGCCAGCTTCACCTTGGTCTGGTTATAGACTGGCTGAGCGGTGAGGCAACTTGGGAAAAAACGCGTTTTGTCGCATTTGGACGAGGCAGTGAACAAGTTCCCTATGCCGGAAGGAAGGATAGCCGCCCAATCCTGCCCGCTCCATCTCGTCCTGCCCCTTGACACGGACCGGCCACACACCACATCTGGGGCCGGTTCGAGGCACCGGCCGCTCGCAGTTTATTTGTGGTGAAGCCCTCGGGAAGAAATCAGCCAGACCAGCGCATGCGCTCATGGCAACGCGAGCACCCGTGGCTTTCTAGCATGCACATGCTGATGAAGGCAGATCCAATGACAAACAGAACACCTCCCGTGACAGCCGGGGATTATAAAGCGCAGGCCAAGAGGCTGCGCAACGCTATGGCTGCGCAAGGAACACCGGTTTCTCATTCCCGTGCGCTTGAGCTCATCGCAGAGACCCATGGGGTCCGCGACTGGAACACGCTTGCCGCCCGGGCAGCAGCTCCGGCGTCAATCATGCAACCGGCAGAGATAGCCACTCCGCACTTTCTTCAGGTCAGCGCGAGGGTGCGCGGCCGCTATCTGGGCCAGATGTTCGAGGGCACGGTTCTATCTGTCACCTCCATGTCTGGTGGCAAGCGCTTCAAAATCGGTATCCAGTTCGACGAACCCGTCGACGTGGTCACTTTCGACAGCTTCTCCGCCTTCCGCCGCCGCATTGCGGCAATCGTGGATGTGAACGGCGTTTCGCCCCAGCGCAACTCCAATGGAGAACCGCATCTGGTGATCGAGCCAGAGAATGCGTTGCCAGTGTAGACGCCGCTTTGGCGATCACATCAGTCAGAAGCAAAAAGGGCGGCCCCGGTGGCCGCCCTTTCCATTTCAATCCAAACCGGATCAGCGCATCGTCGGGATGACGAATTCGGCGCCATCCTTGATGCCCGACGGCCAGCGGGAGGTGACCGTCTTGGTGCGGGTGTAGAACTTGAAGGCGTCCGGGCCGTGCTGGTTCAGGTCACCGAAGCCGGACTTCTTCCAGCCGCCGAAGGTGTGGTAGGCGAGCGGAACAGGGATCGGCACGTTGATGCCGACCATGCCGATGTTGATGCGCGAGGCAAAGTCACGGGCGGCATCACCATCACGGGTGAAGATGGCAGCGCCGTTGCCATATTCATGGCTCATCGGCAGGTCGATGGCTTCCTCATAGGTCTTGGCGCGAACAACGGAGAGAACCGGACCGAAGATTTCGGTCTTGTAGATCTCCATGTCCTTGGTGACGTTGTCGAACAGGCAGCCGCCGATGAAATAGCCGTTCTCATAGCCCTGGAGCTTGAAGTTGCGGCCATCGACGACGAGCTTGGCGCCTTCCGAAACGCCCTTGTCCACGAGCCCCTTGACGCGGGTGTAGGCATCCTTCGTGACCAGCGGGCCGAAGTCGATGTCATTGCCACCGGTGTAAGGCCCGATCTTGAGGCTTTCAACGCGGGGAGCAAGCTTGGCAATGAGGCGGTCTGCCGTGTCTTCGCCCACCGGAACGGCCACAGAAATCGCCATGCAGCGTTCGCCTGCCGCGCCATAGCCGGCGCCGACCAGAGCATCCACCGCCTGATCCATGTCCGCATCCGGCATGATGATCATGTGGTTCTTGGCGCCGCCGAAGCACTGCACGCGCTTGCCGGCCGCACAGCCGCGTGAGTAGACGTAATGGGCGATGGCGGTGGAGCCGACGAAGCCGACTGCCTGGATGATATCGTCATCCAGAATCGCGTCCACGCTGTCCTTGTCGCCGTTGACCACGTTGAGGATACCGGCAGGCAGACCGGCCTCGATCATCAGTTCGGCCAGCATCAGCGGCACGGAGGGATCACGCTCGGAGGGCTTCAGGATGAAAGCGTTGCCCGCAGCGATGGCCGGGCAGAACTTCCACATCGGGATCATGGCCGGGAAGTTGAACGGGGTGATGCCTGCGACAACGCCCAGCGCCTGACGCATGGAATACATGTCGATGCCGGGACCGGCGCCTTCGGTGAACTCACCCTTCATCAGATGCGGAGCGCCAATGCAGAACTCGGCCACTTCGAGGCCGCGGATCACGTCGCCCTTTGCGTCCGGAATGGTCTTGCCATGCTCGCGGGACAGAGCCTCGGCCAGCTTGTCCATGTCGCGGTGCAGAAGATCGACGAACTTCATCATCACACGCGCGCGCTTCTGCGGGTTCTGCGCGGCCCAGGCAGGCTGGGCGGCAGCGGCATTTTCGACGGCAGCGCGCAGCTCGGCCTTCGTCGCCAGCGCTACTTGCGCCTGAACTTCACCGGTGGCCGGGTTGAAGACATCGGCAAAGCGGCCAGAGGTGCCCTCCACGTGCTTGCCGCCGATGAAATGTCCGATCTTGCGCATCTGCTTTCCTCCGGGCTGGTGATGCCTCGCATGGCATCCATTTTGATGCCCTTGTCTTGCCTGTGTTATTTTGCAAAAACAACAGCGCATTTCCCGCAACCGCTGTGCATATTTGCACATCAAGGAGCGCAGCATGAACTGGGATGACCTGAAGATCTTTCTGGCTGTCGCCCGCTCGGGCCAGATGCTGGGCGCAGCGCGGCGGCTGGGAGTGAACCATGCCACGGTCGCCCGAAGGCTGACCGCGCTGGAGGACAGCCTGAACACACGGCTGGTGGAGCGCGGCACGACGGGATGCAGCCTGACGGAAGCGGGCGAACGGCTGCTGCCCGCAGCCGAGCGGATGGAGGCGGAACTGCTGGCGGCCAGCTCCAGCCTGTCCGGCACGCATCCGGGCATCAGCGGCACGGTGCGCATCGGCGCGCCGGATGGCTTTGGCGTCACCTATCTCGCGCCGCGCCTTGCCCGGCTGACACGGGCGCATCCGGGCCTGACCATCCAGCTTGTGCCGATGCCGCGCTCCTTCTCGCTCTCCCGGCGCGAGGCGGATATTGCGGTGACCATCGAACGGCCGGAGCACGGGCGGCTGGTGGCGGCGAAACTGGTGGATTATGCCCTCGGCCTTTATGCCTCTACGGAGTATCTCGCCCAGCGCGGCACACCACAGACGCTCACGGACCTTTCAGGGCATGATCTCGTTGGTTCGGTGGAAGATCTCATCTATTCTCCTGCCCTCAATTATGCTGCGGATTTCACCCGCAACTGGACATCCCGCTTCGAAATCGCCTCGGCGCTTGGTCAGACGGAGGCCGTGCGGGCGGGGGCTGGCATCGGAATTCTCCACGCCTTCATTGCCCGCAGTGATGCAAACCTCAGGCCCGTTCTGCCGGAGGTGCAGGTGAAGCGCGCCTACTGGATGGTGACGCACGAAAGCTCCCGCCCGCTGCGCCACATCGCCGCCGTTCAGGACTTCCTGCGCGCCTGCGTGGCAGAGGACAGGGCGATCTTCGGGTAAGGCACGGGGAACTTATGACCGCTCCACCGTTTCGAGGAAGGCCCTGACCTCCGCAAGATTTTTCAGGCGGTGCACGGTCAGATGCGGCGGCGGGGATTGCCAGACCTCCAGCAGCTTTGCTCTGGCGGAGTGCCGGGTTGTCCAGATGAAATGCAGGAACTTGAATGTTTCCTTGCTGAACTGCTCCGGGCAGCCTTCCGTCAGGTCCGGACGGCTCTGCCCGCGGTAGCGCCAGCTGCGGCGCAGCACCCGGACCATGCGCAGCCAGACCGGCACATCCAGCCAGATGAAGGTATCCGCCCGGGCGATCCGCTCCGGATAGGTGCGCGAATGACCGCCCTCGAAGATCCAGCGCTCCTGCTGATGGACTTCGCTGCTCAAGCGGTCCTTGTCTTCCTTGCTGCGCTCGACCCAGCCAGGCAGCCAGTGGATCTGGTCCATATGGAAGACGGGTAAGCCCGTACGCTCGCCCAGCATGCGGGCAAGGATGCTCTTGCCCGAACCGGGGCCGCCAACAATCATCACGCGCTGCATCTTCTTTCTCTGTCGAAGTGTGGGGGGAACGAAAGGGGAAACAGACTGTTCAATGGACAGGCCGAACGAAGAAGGCCACCTTAAAGTTCAAATATGGCAAGCATTGGCACGAGGAGAAAGACGATGACCTGGCTGAATGCACCTGATCCGGTTCCCGGCGATGCAGCAAGCTGTGACCAGATCGAGACCGTGATCATGCCGCGCACGTCGGATCTTGGCGGTTTCGAGGTGCGGCGCGCCCTGCCCTCGGCCCGGCGCCGCATGGTCGGGCCTTTCATCTTCTTTGACCAGATCGGCCCTGCGGAACTGATTGTTGGTGGCGGGGTGGATGTCCGTCCGCATCCTCATATCGGCCTTGCCACAGTCACCTATCTGCTGGAAGGCGAGCTTTATCACCGCGACAGCCTCGGGTCGGATCAACTGATCAAGCCGGGCGAACTGAACTGGATGTCCTCCGGACGCGGTATCGTCCATTCCGAGCGGGAGCGAGACGAGCGCAAGGCGGCACCCCGGCCCCTGTTCGGCACCCAGAGCTGGGTGGCTTTGCCCAAACACCTGGAGGAAAGCGAGCCGTTCTTCGCCCACCATTCCGATGCAGCCCTGCCTGCCCTGAACGATCAGGGGGCAACCGTTCGCATTGTTGCGGGCGGGCTTTACGGGGCACAATCGCCGGTGACAACGGCAACGGATCTTTTCTTCGCCGATGTGCATCTGGAAGCAGGCGCGCGCATTCCGCTGGATGCAGGCTATGAAGAGCGCGGCATCTACATGCTTCAGGGCGAAATCGAAGTGTCCGGCCAGACCTTTGGCCCGGCGCAGCTGCTGGTCTTCAAACCGGGCGACCGGCTGGAGATCCGCGCCACAGCCAAAGGGCCTGCCCGCTTCATGCTTCTGGGCGGCGAGCCGATGGACGGGCGGCGGTACATCTGGTGGAACTTCGTTTCCTCCTCGAAGGAGCGGATCGAGCAGGCGAAGGAAGACTGGCGCAAGGGACGGTTTGATATCGTGCCGGGCGATGAGGAAGACTTCATCCCGCTGCCCGAGGCATGAGAGGAGAAGCCTGACGGACAAGGCACGAGGGCTTTGCCGAATTTTCCCTTCCCTTCCCCGTCTGGCTGGTTAAACTCCTGATCACAAAGCGGAGTTCAACCGTTGGGGGGAATGGGAAATGACGCGGATTTCAGCCCTTGGCCTGCGCCGGATGGCACTATGCAGTCTCTCAGTGTTCGCGGTTCTTGCCGCAGTTCCTGCTGAGGCAGCGCGCACGGATGTGATGCTTGGCATCCGGCTGGAACCGCCTCATCTTGACCCGACCGCCGGCGCGGCAGCCGCGATCGACGAAGTCGTCTTCATCAACCTTTTCGAGGGCCTGACACAGGTTGCAGCCGACGGCACGGTGAAGCCGGCGCTCGCCGAAAGCTGGACCATCTCGGACGATGGCAAGACCTACAAGTTCAAGCTGCGCGAAGGCGTGACCTTCCATGACGGCACCAGCTTTGATGCCGAGGATGTGAAGTTCTCGCTGGAGCGGGCCAAGGCTGCGGACAGCGTCAATGCCCAGAAGGCCCGCTTCGAAGCAATTGAAAGCGTCGAGGCCTCCAGCCCGTCCGAGGTGACCATCACCCTGAAGCAGCCGGTGGGTGATTTCATCACCTTGCTGGGCACGGGCGACGCCGTGATCGTGGCGCCGGAAAGCGCAGGCAGCAACAAGACCGCCCCTGTCGGTACCGGGCCTTTCCGTTTCGGACAGTGGGTGCAGGGCGACCGGCTGGAGCTGCAGAAAAACACTGGCTACTGGGGCCCACCCGTCAAACTGGACAAGGCCGTATTCAAGATCATCGGTGACAATGCCGCAGCCTTTTCGGCGTTGATGTCCGGTGATGTAGACGGCTTCCCGATCTATCCGGCGCCGGAAAACCTGCCGCAGTTCGAGGCTGATCCCAGGTTTGCCGTCGTGGTGGGCACGACCGAAGGCGAGACGGTGCTGGCCACCAACAACGCGCGCAAGCCCTTTGATGACCTGCGCGTACGGCAGGCCATGGCGCATCTGATTGACCGGCAGGCGCTGATTGACGGCGCACAGTTCGGCTACGGCACGCCCATCGGCTCACATTTCGCCCCGCACGCCCCAGCCTATGAAGACCTGACGGGCACCTATCCCTTCGACCCAGAAAAGGCAAAGGCCCTTCTGGCCGAAGCGGGATATCCCGATGGCTTCAAGGCAACGCTGAAACTGCCGCCGCCAAGCTATGCCCGCCGCAGTGGCGAGATTCTGGCCGCACAGTTCAGAGAGGCGGGCATCGAGCTGGAAATCGTTCCTCTGGAATGGGCGCAATGGCTTGAACAGGTGTTCAAGGGCAAGGACTACGACCTCAGCATAGTCGCCCACACCGAGGCCAATGACATCGATATCTATGCGCGTGACGACTACTACTTCGGCTACAAGAACCCTGACTTCAACGATCTGATGGCTAAAGTCAGCGTCACGAGCGATGAGACCGAGCGGACTGCACTGCTGCGGCAGGCGCAGGAAATACTCGCAAAGGACGCCGTTAACGGCTTTCTCTTCCAGTTGCCCAAGACCGGCGTTTGGGACGCGAAGCTGAAGGGCCTGTGGGAAAACGCTCCGGTGCAGGCCAATGACCTGACCGGCGTCTATTGGGAAGACTGAGGCACATGGGAGCCAGCACGCAACAGCGGCGTCAGTCCTCCGTGTCCGGCAGGATGGCCGCATGACCGGCTTCCTGTTGCGCCGGTTCGTGAGCCTGTGCCTGACGCTGCTGGCGGCGGCATTGGCAGTGTTCCTGATTCTGGAAGTCATCCCCGGCGATCCGGCCCAGCTGATGCTGGGCGTTGAGGCGCGCCCCGACACGCTGGAGGCCTTGCGCAGCCAGATGGGCCTTGACCGCCCGGCGGCAGAACGTTTCCTGATCTGGATTGCAGGTCTGCTGCAAGGGGATATGGGCGTCAGCTATACATACTCGGTGCCTGTGCGGGATCTGGTAGCCGCACGCCTGCCTGTGACCTTGCCTCTGGCTCTCTTCTCTTCTGCTGACCATCGTGATTGCCATTCCGGCCGGCGTCTGGGCGGCGAGCCGCAGGGGGCGGGTTGCGGATACGGGCATCATGGCGCTGACGCAGGTTGGCGTCGCCGTGCCGAACTTCTGGTTCGGCATGCTGCTGGTCTATGTCTTCGCTGTCAGCCTTCGGCTGTTGCCCTCCGGTGGCTTTCCGGGCTGGGAGAAGGGCATTGGGGCGTCATTTGCCGCGCTGATCATGCCAGCCATTGCACTGGCCCTGCCCCAGGCGTCGATCCTTGCCCGCATCATGCGCTCGGCGCTGGTGGACACGTTGCATGAGGATTACATCCGTACAGCGCGGGCCAAGGGGCTGACGGAGAGCGCAGCGCTCTGGGGCCACGCCCTGCGCAATGCGATGATCCCGGTCCTCACCATTCTCGGATTGCAGCTCTCGTTCCTCCTGACCGGCACGATCATCATCGAAAACGTCTTCTACCTGCCGGGGCTTGGGCGGCTGATCTTCCAGGCCATCACCCAACGCGACCTGATCGTGGTCAAGAGCGTTGTGGTGCTGATGGTGGGCTTCGTCATCTTCGTGACCTTCCTTGTGGATGCGGCCTATGCGCTGGCCGATCCGCGGCTGCGGCGGAGGGCAGCGTGAGCAGACGGCATTTATCCTTCTCACTCGGCCTTGCGCTAACGTTGCTGGTCCTCGGCGCGGCCTTGCTGTCGCTGGTTTGGACACCGCATGATATCGCCACCTTCAAGGTGTCTGCCAAACTGCAGGGCCCCAGCCTCACCTACTGGCTGGGAACCGATCACTATGGCCGGGATATCCTGTCTCTGCTCATGGTGGGAGCACGCACCTCGATTGCCGTGGCCCTGTTGGCAGTGGGTATCGGCATGGCGATCGGCGTTCCTCTCGGCCTATGGGCGGCGAACCGGCGCGGACTGATAGACGAAGCGATCATGCGCTTCAACGATCTGGTCTTTGCCTTCCCGGCGCTTCTATCCGCCGTGCTGATCACGGCGCTGGCAGGCCCTGGAGCATTCAACGCTATTATTGCCATCGGCCTCTTCAACATTCCCGTTTTCGCCCGCGTCGCACGCGGAGCGGCACTCGCGCTCTCCTCACGCGAGTATTTGATGGCGGCACGGGTGGCCGGAAAAGGCGAGGTACGGGTGACGGTGGAACACGTGCTGCCAAACATCGCCAACCTGCTGATCGTGCAGGCGACCATCCAGTTCTCGCTTGGCATTCTTGCAGAAGCGTCGCTTTCCTACATCGGCCTTGGCGCCCAGCCGCCGCTGACAAGCTGGGGACGGATGTTGAATGAAGCGCAGACGATGATGGCCTTTGCCCCACAGCTGGCACTCTATCCCGGACTTGCCATCGTGCTGACGGTGATGGGGCTCAACCTGCTGGGGGATGGCCTGCGCGACCTGACCGATCCGAAACTGCGGGGGCGTGCATGACCGAGCCGCTGCTGAGCATCAACAATCTGTCGCTGGACATTGGCTCCCGCGAGATCATCCGCGATCTCAACCTTGAGATCAGGGCGGGCGAAGTGCTGGGGCTGGTGGGGGAGAGCGGATCGGGCAAGTCGCTGACGGCGCTGTCAATCTTGCGTCTGCTGCCGCACCAGGCGAAGCTCTCCGGATCCATACGCCTTGACGGCGAGGAGCTGACGGACAAGAGCGAGGCGGCCATGTGCACCTTGCGCGGCAACCGCGTCTCGATGGTGTTTCAGGAGCCGATGACGGCACTGAACCCGGTGAAGACCATCGGCGCACAGGTGGCGGAAAGCCTCGTGGTGCATGGCAAGGCCAGCCGGGCGGAGGCCGCAACCGAAGCAAACCTGTTGCTGGACCGGGTCGGCCTCTCCCGTGCGCGCGTCTCGCCAGACAGGTTTCCGCATGAACTGTCAGGCGGCCAGCGCCAGCGCGTTGTCATTGCCATGGCCATTGCCTGCCGCCCGAAGCTGCTGATTGCCGACGAGCCAACAACGGCGCTCGATGTGACCGTCCAGGCGCAGATCCTCGATCTGCTGAAGGAAATCGTCGACCGTGAGATGATTGCGCTGCTGCTGATCAGTCATGATCTGGCTGTGGTGGCCGACATGGCTGCCCGTATCGCCATCATGAAAGATGGTGAACTGGTGGAAGAAGGCCGCACCAGCCAGCTGTTGCGTGGTTTCAACGCCCCCTACTCCCGCCGCCTGCTGAAGGCTTCAAGCCATATGCCGAAGCGCCTTGCGGCAAGCCCGGCAGTTGCCGGCCGCAAGCAGACGGCGGCAACGCCGCTGCTGAAGGTCGACAGGCTGACGGTTGATTATCCCATTCCTGGCGCAGATTTTCTCTCCCGTCTGACCGGCCGCGGC
This sequence comes from Pannonibacter phragmitetus, assembly GCF_050510895.1. GTDB lineage: Bacteria > Pseudomonadota > Alphaproteobacteria > Rhizobiales > Stappiaceae > Pannonibacter > Pannonibacter phragmitetus_B. The sequence continues at coordinate 2,586,194 of NZ_JBNINT010000001.1, forward strand.
GGACGGCTGCGTGCGGTGGATGGTGTCAGCCTTGAAGTCGCGGAAGGGGAAAGTGTTGGCCTGGTGGGCGAATCCGGATGCGGCAAATCCACATTGGCGCGGACCATTCTCGGCCTGCAGAAACCTTCCGGCGGCACGATCCTGATTGACGGCGAGGCACCGCACGAGGTGCGCGGCGAGGCCATGCGGGCGCTGCGGCGCAAGGTGCAGGTGGTATTTCAGGATCCCTATGGCAGCTTCGATCCACGCCAGACGGTGGAACAGGCGATTGCCGAGCCGCTCCATCTTTATCCGGATCTGAAGCCTGCGCAGAAACGGCGGCGCGTGGCGGATGCGCTGGTATCCGTCGGCCTCACACCCGAGGACGGGAAAAAATACCCGCATGAGTTTTCCGGCGGGCAGCGCCAGCGCATCGGCATTGCCCGGGCGCTGGTGACAGAACCGAAGCTGATCATCGCAGACGAGCCGGTGTCGGCGCTGGACGTCTCGATCCGGGCGCAGGTGCTGGATCTTTTCGCCAGCCTGCAGGACCGCCTGGGCTTAAGTTACCTGTTCATCTCGCACGATCTGACGGTGGTGCGGGCGATCACTGACCGGGTGGTGGTCATGAACGGAGGTATGGCCGTCGAGGAGGGGAAGACTGCCGCCGTGCTGACGGAGCCATCCCATCCCTATACGAAACTGCTGGTGGCCTCCGCCCCGGATCTTGATGCCACCCTGCGGCTGCGGGAGGCATCAGAGGCCGCGTTTAACGCACCGGTTTGATCAGGCGCAGGCGCCAGGTGACGCCCTTTTTGTCCGACACCAGCCGGTAGTCATCCAGCACCTGCCAGCGGCTGGCATCGTCCGTGGCTTCCCAGAGACGTGCAATGAGCTTGTTGGCACCAGACTCGGGCCGCTTCGGGGAATACATCGACAGGGCGATCACCCCGTCTTCGGCCAGGAACGGCACGTAGCGGGAGACAACAGCTGCTGGATCATCGGCGAAATGCAGCACCTCATTGAAGACAACAGCGCTATAGCGCTCACCTTCATTGGGGATGAAGCTGTGCATGTCGCCCGCCCGCAGCGAAGCGATGGACGGATCGACATTGGCGATTTCCAGCGCACGCGGGGCAAGGTCCACGCCGGTGTAATGCTTGAGGCCAAGCGGGGCGAGGCGCTCATACAGAAGCCCTTCGCCACAGCCAATGTCCAGCACCCGGTCAAAGGCCTTGTTCAGCAGCAGCCACATGCCGATGATGCCGTAGCGCCCGCTCTCAGGAAGATCACGCAGGAAAGCCCAGCGGCCGGCCTCGTATTCCTCATCCCAGCCTTCGGCGGTGGTGGCATTCTTCGACATATCAAAACTCCTGTTCCAGGGTGCCTGCAGGCAGCTGCATCACACCCTGTAATCTCCTGTAGCGCCAGCCGCGCCCATTCCCTCATGCGCTTCACTTATAGGGGTCGGCGGCATCGCGCAAACCATCTCCCAGGAAATTGAACGCGAGGACGACGATGATGATCGGAATGATCGGCGCCATCAGCCAGGGATAAACCGTCACCACCGAGATATTTTGCGCCTCGTTGAGCAGCACGCCCCAGGAGACGGCAGGACGGCGCAGGCCAAGATTGAGGAAGGACAGCGCCGTCTCGCCAAGGATCATGCCCGGAATGGACAAGGTCGCCGAGGCGATGATGTGGCTGGTGAAGCCGGGAAGCAGATGCTTGCGGATGACGCGGGAGGACGATGCCCCCATCAGCTGGGCCGCCTGCGCATACTCCTCCTCACGCAAGGACAGGAGCTTGGAGCGCACCGCACGGGCGAGGCCCGGCCAGTCGAGCAGCCCCAGAATGATGGTGATGCCGAAGTAGATCCAGACCGGATTCCACGTCACCGGGAGGGCCGCAGAAAGTGCCATCCAAAGCGGCAGTTCCGGCAGGGACCGCATGATCTCGATCAGACGCTGGATGGCCGCATCGGCAAAGCCGCCGAAGTAACCCGCGATGCCGCCGAAGAAGAGGCCCAGCACGATGGAAATGGCAACACCAACGAGGCCAACCGTCAGAGACAGTCGAGCGCCATAAATGAGGCCGGAGAACTGGTCCCGGCCAAGGCGGTCGGTGCCAAGAAGATAAAATGTGCCGTCCGCCGGCGCGCACACGAGACGGAAGCTGGCGTCGAACAATCCCCAGAACTGATAGGTGCTGCCGCGGCAGAAGAAGCGCAAATGCCGCGGCGTGCTTCTGTCTTCGGTATAGACCCAGCTCAGGTTCTCCATGTCGACCTCAGCCTTGAGGTCATAAACGAAGGGCGTGGTCAGGCTGCCCTCATGGAAGAAACGCACGATCTGCGGTGGTGCATAGAGATGCTGGGAATCGCGCTCTGACGGTTTGTAGGGCGCAATCACCTCGGCAAAGGGCACGCAGAGGTAAAACAGCAGCAGAATGACGCCGGACCACAGGGCAAGTTTGTGGCGGCGGAACTTCCACCACATGATCTGCCATTGGGAAGCCTGGAAATAGCGTTCCTGCTCCGGCGTCAGAGCTTTGGCTTCACGCGGGTTGAAGGGGGCCTCGTCAACGAAATGCCCCTCGTTGCGATCGGTTGCACTCATGCGCCGGCCCTCCCGCCCAGACGGATGCGCGGATCAAGGACCGCCAGAAGAAGATCGGACACCAGCATGCCCAGCAGTGTCAGCACAGCAACGAACAGCAGAATGAAGCCGGCGAGGAACTGATCCTGAGACTGCAGCGCCGACAAAAGCACCGGTCCGACCGTGGGCAGATTGAGCACCACGGAGACGATGACCGAGCCGGACACAAGCGACGGGATCAGGTTGCCAATGTCGGAGATGAACGGGTTCAGCGCCATGCGCAGCGGATACTTCATCAGTGCCCTGCCCTCGCTGAGGCCTTTGGCGCGGGCGGTGGTGACATATTGCTTGTGCAGCTCATCCAGCAGATTGGCCCTGAGGCGGCGGATCATTGCGGCCGTGCCGGAGGTGCCGATGACGATGGTCGGCACGATCAGATGCGCCATGACGGACATGGTTTTATCCATGCTCCAAGGCTCACCGATGTATTGCGGATCCATCAGGCCGCCAATCGACAGGCCGAACCATTGATTGAAGAAGTAAAGCAGGATGAGGCCCAGCAGGAAATTGGGCGTCGCAAGACCGAGGTAACCCAGCAGGGTGAAACCATAATCCCCCCAGGAATACTGGCGTGTTGCCGAGTAGATGCCGATGGGAAAGGATACCACATAGACGAAAAGGATGGTCGCGGCATTGAGGATCAGGGTGAGCGGCAGGGTTGGCCCCACCACTTCTGCTACCGGCTTTTCAAACTCGAAGGACCAGCCCCAATTGCCCTGAAGCAGACCGTCAAAGCCATGAGGCCCTGGCCATGCGCCTATCCAGACGAGATAGCGCTCGAAGAACGGCCGGTCCATTGCAAATTCTGCGCGCAAGAACTCCAGCTTGGCGATGGAAGAGGCTTCACCCGTGGAGCGCAGCATGGCGATCTGGTTGGAGATGTAATCACCCGCCGGCAGCTCGATGATGAAGAAGATCAGCAGGCTGATCACAAGGAGCGTCGGGATCATCGTAAGGACCCGGCGCAGGATGTAGACAAACATCAGAGCCCTCTCTCTGTCCGGCGCGGACGGCGCACACCTGCTCAAACAACAGGAAAGTCATTCTCTCTCACGCCCCCTCAACGCTGACCGGATAGCCAGAACTCGTCCATGCGGTGAAGCCCGAACTGGGAACCGGGGTCCCAGCCATAGATCGCTTCCTCCGGCACGTTTTCGACGCCCTTCACCACCACCGGCTGGCGTACCTGGGAGACAAGGCCGATGCGAATGGTCTCGTCTGCGTGGATCTGAAGAATCTGATGCCAGATCTCTTCGCGTTGTTCCGGCGAGATGGACGTGAGCCAGGCCTCGTAGAGCTGCATGAGTTTTACCGCAGGCTCCCAGTCGGGCTTCTCGCCGCTCTTTCCGCCGGTCTCGTAGAAATCACCCCAGGATGGCCAGGACAGCCAGTCGACGCGGGAGGGGACAAGCTCGGTAGGCGGCATTTCCGACGTCGGGATGCCATTGTCGAGCCCTGACCAGACCGCCATGACAAGATCGCCGGAAATGGCACGGTCGCGCATGGTGTCGCGCTGGCTCGGCTTGACGAACAGCTTCACGCCGATCTCCCGCCAGGTCTCGCCCACCAGCTCCAGCGCATCGGATTCCGTCTGGCTTTCGCCCGAGGTCTCCACGATGATCTCCAAGGGGCGGCCATCCGGCATGAGGCGGATACCGTCACCACGCCGCTTGGTCAGCCCCATCTCATCCAGAAGGGCGTTGGCCTTGTCCAGATCAAAGCCTGCCCAACGGGTGCGGTACTCTTCCCTGTAGAGCGGGCTCATGTCGATGACCGTGTCATTGCCCGGCACGGCAAGGCCGAAGTACAGCACCCGGTTGATCATTTCCCGGTCGATGCCCAGAGACAGGGCATGACGGAAACGGCCGTCACGCAGAAGGGCCCGCCATACGGGATCCCTCACGGTGAGATTGGGAAGGATCGAAATCTCCGCGCCTTTGGAGATCGGCCAGAGCAGCGTCTTGTAACCCTGGTTCTTTTCGCCCTTCTTGAGGACAGTGATATCGGCAAAGGAGAGGTTTCGCGCCTGAAGATTGGCTTCTCCGGCCTGTGTCTTGGCCGGAATAAGCTTGCCGTCAGCCACGGTCATGATGACCCGGTCAACGTAGGGCAGCTGCTGGCCGGTGCTGTCTACCCGGTGGTAGTATGGATTGCGCACAAGCACGAAACGCTGGTCGCTCTCGCCCGTGATCCGGACCCAGGGCTGCAGCGAGGGCAGATCCGGATTACCGGCGTTATACATGTCGTCCAGCTTGTTATGCAGCGCAGCCCAGCTCCGGGCCTTCTGTGCCGCCGCTGCCCGCTCAATGATGGCCGGATCGCCGTAGCGGGTGTGATACTGTTTCAGGTAATGCGCCGGGCGGTAGATGAAGGGCGGGCGGGACAGCGCCAGTTCCGGCAGGAACAGTGGATTGGGGCTATCCCAGCTGTAGCGAACGGTTGTCTCGTCCAGAACCTCGAACAGCGGCCCCTTGCCCCCTGCCAGCAGGAAGGGCGGCAGACCAGCGGGTGTCAGTTCCGGATTGCTGACCACATCTTCGAAGAAGTAACGGAAGTCCTCGGAGGTGAAGGGCCGTCCGTCGGACCACTTGTGGCCCTTGCGCAGATGCAGCGTGAAGATCCGCCCATCCACCACGTCGACATCCTTTAGAATGTCAGGAACAAGCTGAAGGTCCTCGTTGTAGCCGACAAGCCGCGCATAGCCCCAAACGTTGATGAGGCGCACATCACGCGCGCGGCCGATAAGGGTATTGATTTCACCGCCCGGCACACCGGTCTTGCGGCCCGAGGCTTCCATATCCACGATCAGCGGCTCCTGAGGCACGCGCTCGCTGACCGGCGGCGGATTGATGAAACCAAGCTGCTCAAGGCCTTCCGTTTCCTTCAGCTCCAGCGCGGAAGCCGGAGACAGAAGCAAAGCGGCGGCAATACAGGCTGCGGCCAGCCGCTGGCCCGCTGCCAGAACATGCGCGCTCATGCTGCGGTCTCCTTCAGAGGGCCGCCTGCGGCAAGGCCCGGGGCGCAAACCAGATGTTCTGGAGCCACCTCCACTAGCGTGGGCGCCATGCCTTCACCCAGACGGTATGGCTCTGGCCAGGCTGAGGGGTCGGAGGCCCGCTGGGCGCCAAGGGCGGCAAAGTCCAGCGGGCAGTTCAGGTCGGGCTCCGGAACAGCGGCCAGCAGCGCCTGTGTGTAGGGATGCTGCGGATTGGAAATGATGTCCCTTGTCCGGCCAAGCTCCACCAGCCGTCCGCGGCACATGACGGCGATGCGGTCGGCGATGTAGTCGACCACCGCGAGATTGTGGCTGACGAAAAGATAGGTGAGGCCGAGATCGGCCTTGAGATCCTGAAGCAAGTTCAGCACCTGCGCCTGCACGGACACATCAAGCGCAGACGTGGGCTCATCGCAAAGAATGAACTCCGGCCCGAGAGCCAGAGCGCGGGCGATGCCAATGCGCTGGCGCTGGCCGCCGGAGAAGGAATGGGGATAGCGGCGCAAATAACGTGGATCGAGCCCGACAAGCTGGATCAGCTCGCGCACCCGTTCGGCCTGTTCCTTTGGCGTACCGACCTTGTGAATCTGCAGCGGCTCGCTGAGGATCTCGTTGACCGTCATGCGCGGGTTGAGCGAGGAAAACGGGTCCTGGAAGATGAACTGGGCCCGGCGGCGGTAGTCCAGCAGTTCGGCCCCGGAAAGTTCCGCCACATTGGCCGGTGTCTTGCCGCCGTGATACATGATCGAACCGCTAGACACGGGAATGGCCCGCAGAATTGCCTTGGCAAGGGTGGTCTTGCCGGAACCGGACTCGCCAACGATGCCGAGGCACTCCCCTTGCGCACTGTCAGGTTGATGTCATCCAGAGCCTTGATCGTGCGTGGCTTGCCCGAGAAGAGGCTGCCCTTGCGGGTGCCATAATCCTTGGAGACGCCTTTGATCTCGATCAGGGGCTTGCCGGGTTCGAGACTGGAGGCTGCACAGGCCATCCTGCGGATGCCGGATGTGTCTACGGCAATCGGACGGATCGGCTGAAGACGCTCGGCCTTATCCATGTGGAACCGGGGCACGGCGTGAAGCAGCGCCTTGAGATATGGGTGGCCCGGCGCAGAAAACAGCTGGCTGGCAGTGCCCTTTTCCATGATGCGCCCGTGATAGATCACCACGACCTCGTCAGCCATGTTCGCGACGACGCCAAAATCATGGGTGATCATCAGAACGGACATTTGCAGCTCGGACTGCACTTCCTTGATGAGCTTGAGGATTTCAGCCTGGATCGTCACATCGAGGGCCGTTGTTGGCTCATCTGCAATCAACAGCGCCGGCCGGCAGATCAGTGCCATGGCAATCATGGCACGCTGGCGCAGCCCGCCTGACAGTTCGAAAGGATAGTTGTCGAGCGCGCGTGCGGGGTCGGGAAAATGCACGAGACGCAGCATCTCGCGCGTCAGCTCCCGCGCCTCGCCAGCTCCGCAATTGCGATGCAGCCGTGCCGCTTCGCCGATCTGGTCGCCTATGGTGTGCAGCGGCGAGAGCGAGGTCATCGGCTCCTGGAAGATGATGGCCACCCGGTTGCCGCGCAAGTGCCGCATCTGCGGACCCTTGCGGTCGAGCGCTGCAATATTCACCGGCGGGATCTTGCCAGTGGGATCGCTCAACACCACTTCACCGGACGTGACGCGGGCCGATGCGGGCAGCAGGCCCATGATCGTCTGCGACACGACAGTCTTGCCGGAACCGGACTCGCCCACCAAGGCTACAGTCTTGTTCTGGGGAATGGCGAAAGAAATTCCGTCGACGGCGCGCGACACGCCTTCGTCCGTGTGGAAATCAACGGTCAGGCCGTTGATCGTGAGTACATTCACTCTGGTGTCCCTCCCCCAAGAGACAGTTGCTGCACACGATGACCGCCCGCTGCATGGCGTGCCTGCTCCCGTAGTGCCTGTGTTTATCAGGGTACAGGGAAGTCATGCCGCTTCCGTGACAGCCATCACACGCTGAGCCTATCCGCAGTGAATACCCCGCGGCAAGAGACAGCCGTTGATCATCCGGAGAAATGCAGTGCTGACGGGGACTTACTCGGCAGCCGATGCACCTTTAGCAGGCTGTGCTGAAAGGAGCGGCCCGCGCAGGTCGAGTTTCCAGACTTCCACATCCCCGCTGCGGCCACGCAGTTGCTGGTTTCCAACCCGCTCCACACAAGCTCCATCAGGAAGCATTCGGACAGTGGCGTTGCTGAGAAGGACAATCACATCCTCCGTACCGGCGAACTCACGCCCCAAAGACTGCAGCCTTTCGCAGACGTTCACCGCATCTCCGACGATCGTGTAGTTCCAGCGGTCCTGGGCCCCGACATTGCCGACCACAACCGGTCCGGAATGAAGGCCGACGCGCACGCGAACCGGGACCAGACCCTTTCCCTGCGCTGCCGGTTCTGCTTCATGATGGCCTGACCGATTTTCTGGGCTGTACGGGCCGCTGCCAGAGCGTGATCCTCCCGCGCATCAGGGGCGCCCCAGAAGGCCATCATGCCATCGCCGATGAACTTGTCGACAGTGCCCCCTCCTCCTCGACGGCCGCAACGAGAATGGCAAAGTGCTCGTTCAGCATGGCCGCCGTCTCCGAGGCCGTCAGGCTCTCGGACAGGGAGGTGAAACCCATGATGTCGGTGAAGAGAATGCTCAGTTCCGCCTCACGCGCCAGCGCTGCCTGCTCAAGGCCAATCCGCATAAGCTTGCGGAACAGGGAGCGCGGCACGTAGGTGTTCATGGCTTTGAGGCCGATCACCATGGCATTGAAGGCCAGCGCAACCTGATCGACTTCCTTCACGCGGCTGCGTGGAAGCGGGGTGACCTCATCCAGCGCCAGACGGCCTACATGTTCCGACTGGGCAGCCAGGAGCCGCAAGGGCCGGGCAACGCGGCGTCCGAGCCAGACTGCAATCAGGACGCCGATTATAATGGCGGCAACGCCAACAAGCGCGGACCCGGACATCCTTTGAATTTCCCGCGAGACGGATGTCGCCCGGAAGTACTGACCGATAATCCAGGGCTCCGGACTGTAGCCTGTGACAGGCACCCGCATGACGATGAATTCCTGCTCCGCCGCTTCCACGCCAAGCACCTCGATGCCAAGATCGGCGGCGCGCTGGAAAGTGGGATAACGCTGCCCCGCGGCGACGCCGGACAGCACAGGATCACCGAACTCCTCCAGGCTGGCAGGGGGCGCTTTGGCCGGCGCCGAGCCGGTGATCAGCAGATGCTGGTCGGAATGCACAAGAACCTGCCCCTCGGATGTGACCACGAACGTCGTGGTATCCGGCCCTTCGTCCAGCGCCTTTACAGCTTCGCCGATGCTGGCAAGCGAGGTTGCCGCTGTCAGGTAGCCGACAGTCTGGCCATCACTCAGCAGAGGGACCGTCACATTGGCGTAGACACCGGTGGAATGCGTGACCAGCTGCCCCCAAACCGGGCGCGACGACGGCTCCAGCCGTGGCAAACTGTCCGGTGCGCGGCCCGGAACGTCAGCGGCCTCCTTGAAAGGCCAGAGCTTGCCGTTGTCAGCCTTGAAGATCCCAAATCTGTTGCCGCGCATATCCCGGATGACGATCACGGAAATGCGGCCGTTGGCAGCAACGGCGGCGCTGAGATCGGCCAGCGTCTGATCGCTTGGCTCCGGCTTCATCTTTCCGTCGTCAAAGAGTTGCTTGAGAGCAACAGCAGCGTCCTCGACCTGATCCAAATGACCACGGACCTGCCGCTCCATGCTCTGGATCGTCAGGATTGCCTTGTCGTTGAGCAGGGAAAATGTGTTTTCGAAATTGGCCTTCACGGACATAAAGAGCACCAGCGCCATGCCTGAGGCCATCAAAAGCCCGAAGCTGAAGCTCACGATGCGGGTCAGGGCAAAGTTTCGCCGTCTGCCGCCGAAAATCCGGAAGATATTCAATTCCGCACCATCCTCCAAACACCTATGGCACCTGCCCCGTCGTCAGGCGTCCTCACATCCTTGTTCCGCTTTGCCGGGCAATGCAAACGTGAAGGCGCCTATTCCCCCTTATCCCAGCCGATTTCGGCAAGGACGGACGCCGTATGCTCGCCAAGGCCCGGCGCTGCCGTCTTTAGGGAAAGCTCAGCGTTGCGAAAGCGGATGGGGGTGCGCACCGAAGGCACGGAACCGGCTGCAACATGCGTTGCCGGCAGGTCCACCTTGAGCTGGCGGTGCAAAACCTGGGGGTCCTCGAAGACATCGGCGACCGTGTTGATAGGACCGGCGGGCACGCCTGCCTTCTCAAGCTCCGCCAGAAGATCATCACGCGTGAAGCGGGCCGTGAGTTCCGCCAGTTGCGGCACCAGTACGTCCCGCCCGGCGACACGGCCTGCGTTGGTGGCATAGGCCGGATCCTTGGCAAATTGCGGGCAGCCAAGGATGCCGCACAGGCGCTGAAACTGGCCATCGTTGCCGCAAGCGATGATCAGGTGCCCGTCACTGGAGGGGAAGACCTGATAGGGCACGATGTTAGGGTGCGCGTTGCCCAGACGGCGCGGTGCCTTGCCGGAGATAAAATAATTTTCCGCCTGATTGGCCAGCACCGCGACCTGCGTGTCCAGAAGGGCCATGTCCACATGCTCGCCCTCGCCGGTCATGTCACGACGGCGGAGTGCTGCCAGAATGCCGATGACGCCGTAAACGCCGGTGAAGATGTCCGCAATCGCGACCCCGACCTTCTGCGGTTCCCCGTCCCGGTCTCCCGTGAGGTCCATGAGACCGCCAGTGCCCTGAATCATGAAGTCATAACCCGCCCGGTGGGCATAGGGCCCATCCTGGCCGAATCCAGTGATGGAGCAGTAGATCAGCCGCGGATTGACTGCCTTCAGGCTGTCATAGTCCAGGCCGTATTTCACAAGGCCACCGACCTTGAAATTCTCGATGAGAATGTCGGCATCCTGCACAAGGCGGTGCACCAGAGCCTGGCCCTCGGCCGTGGTAAAATCTGCCGTTATGGAGCGTTTTCCGCGGTTGCAGGCATGGTAGTAGGCGGCATCGGACGGCTCACCATCCACGCCGGTCAGAAAAGGAGGCCCCCAGGTACGGGTATCGTCTCCGGCCGGGCTCTCCACCTTGATGACATCCGCACCGAGGTCTGCCAGAGTCTGCCCGGCCCAGGGGCCTGCAAGAATACGCGCAAGTTCCAGGACCTTGAGACCTTCGAGCGGTGCTCCCACGATGGAATCTCCTCATCAACAATTGCAGGACCCTGCGTAGCGCCTTGGGCGCACGGGCGCAATCACCACAAGCTCCGGCCTGAGGTGTTCAAACCAGCCACAAGCAGGAGCTTCGCTTTTTCACAGGGTTGCAAGCGGCGCCCGTGTCTGTTTGAACAGGCATCCAGCCAGCCTTCAGGAGTGCCCATGTCATCGCAGGAAAACGCCACCATACGCCTCGAAGACTATCAGGCGCCCGAGTTTCAGATCCCGCGCATCTCGCTGGATGTACAGCTTGCACCCCATGACACGCGCATAACAGCCACGCTGGAAGTCGAGCCTTCCAGCCAGAACCGCAGCCCGCTCGTTCTGGACGGAGACAGCCTGGCCCTGCTGGAGGTGTATCTGAACGGCGCGCTGCTGGACCGGAACAGTTACGACGCATCACCCAGCCGTTTTGAACTGAAGCAGACGCCGCAGGTGCCCTTCACCCTGACATTCGTGACCTGCCTCAATCCGGAGGCCAACAGCACGCTGATGGGGCTCTACCGGTCGTCAGGCACCTACTGCACCCAGTGCGAGGCTGAGGGCTTCCGGCGTATCACCTACTTCCTCGACCGGCCGGATGTGCTGAGCATCTACACCACCCGGATCGAAGCCAATGAGACCGAGGCCCCGGTGCTGCTGGGCAACGGCAACCCGGTGGAGCATGGGCGGATCGAGGGCACGGGCCGTCACTATGCGGTTTGGCATGACCCTCATCCCAAACCCGCTTATCTGTTTGCGCTGGTTGCGGGCAATCTGGCCCGGCTCTCCGGCTCCTTCACCACCCGCTCGGGCCGTGGCGTAGAACTGGGCATCTATGTGGAGCCTGGCAAGGAGCATATGTGTGGCTGGGCAATGGACAGCCTGCGCCGTTCCATGATCTGGGACGAGGAGGTCTTTGGCCTCGAGTATGACCTTGATGTCTTCAACATCGTTGCCGTGTCCGACTTCAACATGGGCGCGATGGAGAACAAGGGCCTCAATATCTTCAACGACAAATACGTTCTGGCCGATCAGGAAACGGCAACCGACCAGGACTATGCCCATGTCGAAGCCGTCATCGCGCACGAGTATTTCCACAACTGGACCGGCAACCGCATCACCTGCCGCGACTGGTTCCAGCTGTGCCTCAAGGAAGGGCTGACCGTGTTCCGCGATCAGGAGTTCAGCTCGGACATGCGCTCGCGCCCGGTGAAGCGCATAGCCGATGTGCGGCTGCTGCGCTCGCATCAGTTCCCGGAGGACGCCGGTCCCCTCGCCCACCCGGTGCGGCCGCGCGCCTACAAGGAAATCAACAACTTCTACACAGCGACGGTCTACGAAAAAGGCGCCGAGATCATTCGGATGCTCAAGACCCTGCTGGGAGCAGAAGCATTTCGCAAGGGCTTTGATCTCTATGTGGAACGGCATGATGGAACGGCGGCAACAATCGAGGAGTTCATCACCTGCTTTGCCGAGGCTTCAGGCCGGGATCTGACGCAATTTGCGCGCTGGTACGACCATCCCGGTACGCCGCGCCTGCAGGTAGACGTTCATCATGATGCCGCTGGCGGGCGCTTGACCCTGACCTTTACGCAGGAACTCTCCAAGGCTGCGCAGGATGCAGGATGCAACGCCTTCGAGATTCCGGTCAGTTTCGGCCTCATCGGCCCTGACGGCAGGGATCTGCCGCTTGAGCACGGCAGTTATGGCCGGGAAGGCGTTCTGGTACTGACCGAGCAGCGGCAGAGTTTCACATTTGAAGGCATCTTCGAAAAGCCCCTGCCCTCGCTGCTGCGCGGTTTTTCCGCGCCGGTGAAGCTGGAGGCCGGACTGACACCGGCCGATCTGCTGACGATGCTGCGCAAGGACAGCGACCCATTCAACCGCTGGCAGGCCGGACAGGATCTGGCGACACGCGAATTGATGCGGCTTTACGACGAAGCCAGCCGGGGCGGAGCACTCACATGCGACATAGCTCTGGTGAATGCACTGGGAGAGGTTCTGGCTAACGAGGACCTGGACCACGCCTTCAGGGCCCAGATTCTGGCCCTGCCAGGCGAGGCGGACATTGCCCGTGACATCGGCAGCAACGTGGATACGGACGCTATCCTTGCCGCGCGCAAGGCCTTGCGGCAGGCCATCGGCCGTCAGCATGGGGCACTTCTTGCGGAAATGGTGGCAAGGCTGGATGACTGCGGCCCCTTCCGCCCTGATGCAGCCAGCGCCGGACTGCGCGCCCTGAAAGGCCTGTGCCTGAGCTATGCTGCGGCCTCCGGGATGCGGGAAGCGCCTGAGCTTGTGGCCCGCGCCGTGCGGAGCGCAGGCAACATGACCGACCGTCTGGCCGCACTGACGGCTGCCGTTCACGAAGGCATGACGGTGGCCGAAGAGGCACTGCTCAGTTTCGAGGCCCGGCATGGAGACCATGCGCTGGCGATGGACAAATGGTTCACCGTGCAGGCGACACGGCCTCACCCCTCCGCTCTGACCACGACCGACAGTCTCACGCATCACCCTGCCTTTGACTGGTTCAACCCCAACCGGGTACGCGCACTCATCGGAGCCTTCGCCACAGGAAACCAGTCGCAATTTGCAAGAGCGGACGGGGCAGGATTCATCTTTGTCGCAGAGGCGATCAAGCGGCTGGACCCGAAGAACCCGCAGGTGGCTGCAAGGCTTTTGACCGTGTTCCGCTCGTGGAAGGCCTATGAGCCGGGCCGTGCGGCGCTTGCCGAAGCGGCGCTGAAGTCGATCGCCGCGCAGCCCGGCCTGTCGCGCGACTGCAGCGACATCGTGGAACGCTGCCTCGCCTGACCGGCGAAAACACCGCACCGGAAGAGGTTAACGCCAGAGGTTTACCCAAGCCCTTGGCGTTAACCATTTTTTTATTTTGCATCTGGACAAAACATTAAAGCTAGATTCAAATGCAAATGATTCGGACGTAACCAATTACCGGATCAACGAAATTCACCACAATCGGGACCTTGCCGATGGCGCGGGCTTTTGCCGGCAGCGCGTCCATGCGACGCCTTGCCCAAATCACTGGATCTAACAAGGCCGCCAATTCCCTGACGGGACATATCCGGCTTCTGGCGCAGCCGACCTATCAGCGGCTGCTGCGGACCGAACCCCTGTTCCGCCGGCTGATCCCGGCGCTGTGCCTCGTCTTCATTGCCAGCCTTGCGCTCTACCGCGTGCTGGAGCTGACATTCGCCTATCAGGAGACCGAGCAGCAGGCACGTGACAAGATCGCGCTGATCGCCTCTGTCCTGTCGTCGCGCCTCGTCAGCGAGGAAAGCGCCATGCCGGAAGTCGGCTACAGAACCGCCCTCCAGCGTGTTCTGGCCGACTCCTGCCCGCAGGTGCCACCAGCGAAGGCCGCCAGATCCTGCTGACCGATCCGGAAGGCCAGATTGTCGCCTCCTCCCCGATGCGCCCAGAGCTGGAAGGCACGATGATTGCCGACCTGTTCGGCCCGTCGCAGCCGCTGACGGTCTTTGGTGCGCGCGCCGGTGTGCTGACCATCAACAAGGGCAGTGACGAGGCCGCACTGGCAACCGTACATCATCTGGCCGGACGGCTGGGCATGGTTGCCGTCATGCAGCCGGAGCATCAGCTCTTCGCCGGATGGCGCTCGGATGTATCGACCAACGTCACCCTGTTTGTCGGCACATCGACAGTGTTGCTGGTGATGATTTACGGGTTCTTCGCGCAGGCGACCCGCGCCGAGCAGGCGGATGAAATCTACGCCGCCACCCGCAGCCGCATCGACACGGCCCTCACCCATGGCCGATGCGGCCTGTTCGACTGGGACCTGTCGCGCGGCCGGATCTTCTGGTCTGCCTCGCTCTACCACTTGCTGGGCCGCGAGCCGAAGGACGACATCCTTGGCTTTGCCGAGATTTCCGACCTGACGCACCCGGAAGACATCAATCTCTACGCTCTGGCCGAAAGCCTGCTGGCGGATGGCGAGACGACGGTGGACCGCATGTTCCGCATGCGCCATGCCAATGGTTCCTGGGTGTGGCTGCGGGCCCGCGGCGAAGTCCAGACCGAGCCGGGCCGCCATGAGCCGCATCTAATCGGCATCTGCATCGACGTGACCGAGCAGCATCAACTTGCTGAACAGGGCCGCACCGCCGACCTGCGCCTGCGCGACGCCATCGAGACGATCTCCGAAGCCTTCGTGCTGTGGAACTCGGAGAACGAGCTGGTGATCTGCAATTCAAATTACCAGTCGCTGCATAATCTGCCTGACACGGTGGTGCGCCCCGGCACGCCCTACACAACCGTCATGGAAGCGGCGCGCAACTCGCACATCAAGACCGTGCCGTCCCTGCCCTCAACGCTGATACCCGGCAGTAACACTGCCTATGAGGCACAGCTCGACGATGGCCGCTG
Organism: Pannonibacter phragmitetus; assembly: GCF_050510895.1. GTDB lineage: Bacteria > Pseudomonadota > Alphaproteobacteria > Rhizobiales > Stappiaceae > Pannonibacter > Pannonibacter phragmitetus_B. Next base: position 2,601,459 of record NZ_JBNINT010000001.1, read on the forward strand.
GCTGCAGATTTCCGAGCGGCGCACCAAGGACGGCGGTTTCGTGTCGGTGGGCACGGACATCACCCCGCTGAAGCGGCAGGAAGAGCGGCTGATGGAGAGCGAGCGGCGCCTGATGGCCACCGTTTCGGACTTGCGCAAGTCGCGCCAGACGCTGGAAATGCAGGCGCAGCAGCTTGTGGAACTGGCCGACAAATACGCACAGGAAAAGACCAACGCGGAAAACGCCAACCGCGCCAAGTCCGAGTTCCTGGCCAACATCTCGCATGAACTGCGCACGCCGCTCAACGCGATCATCGGGTTCTCCGATATCATGGACAAGGCCATGTTCGGCCCCATCGGCTCCGAGCGCTATGCCGAGTATTGCCGCGACATCTACGAAAGCGGCACCTATCTGCTCAACGTGATCAACGACATTCTCGACATGTCGAAGATCGAAGCTGGCCGCATGGACATGAGCATGACGCCCTTTGACGCCCAGTCGGTGATCGAGGAAGCCGTTCGCATCATCCGCGCTCCGGCTCAGGAGAAGGACATTGAGGTCACCTGCGAAGTCGAAGATGGACTCGACATCACAGCCGACCGGCGCGCCTTCAAGCAAGTGCTGCTGAACCTCCTGTCCAACGGCATCAAATTCACCCCCGACCACGGTGAGGTGCGCCTGAAGGCCACAACCGCAGATGGATTTGCCCGCATCGAAGTTACGGACACCGGCATCGGCATCCGCAAGTCGGACGTAGAACGCCTCGCCAAGCCTTTCGTCCAGGTGGAGAACCAGTTCACCAAGACCCACAAGGGCTCAGGCCTCGGTCTCGCCATCGCCCGGTCGCTGATCGAAATGCAGGGCGGCGCCATGATGATCGACTCCGTACCGGGCCAGGGCACCACTGTATCCTTCACACTTCCTTTGACGCAGGACGCCGTGGCTGCGTGAACGCAGGAACAGCTTCCTGAAACAAAAATCCCGGGATGCGCTACGGCGCATCCCGGGATTTATTCTTCAACGGACAGCAAGAACAGGACGTCAGTCCGGATTGACCGGGCCGACCAGCCTTTCGAAGATGCTACGGACCTTGGCCTGTGTCTCGGCCAGTTCCACCTCAAGATGAGCGAGATCAGGTGCCGCCGCTGCGTTGCGAAGCAGCGCAAGCACACCGCCCGGCGCCTCAACCGGCTGGAACTTGCCCGTCAACGTCATGCGCAGGATCTGCGTCAGGCGGTGATAGAGCCGCAGCGCCTGCAAGAGCCCGCCAGCATCATCTGCATTCAGCAGCCCGAACTCCAGCGCCCGGCCAAGGGCAATCTCCGTGTTGGGGGCCAGAACCTCCGGATGCGCATGGCCATGCACCAGCTGCAGATACTGGGCTACGAACTCGATATCAACGAGCCCGCCTGCGACCTGCTTGAGGTCCCAGATATCCTTGGTGCCCTTCTCCTTCTCGATACGCCCGCGCATGGATGCCACGTCAGCGGCGATCTTCTGCGCCTCGCGCGGCCGGCAGAGGATCTCCTGCAAAAAGGCGGTAACCTTGGCGGAGAAGGCTTCCGACGAGCTTGTCAGCACACGTGCCCGTGTCAGGGCCATATGCTCCCATGTCCAGGCTTCGTTGCGCTGATAGGTTTCAAAGGCGGAGATGCTGGTGGCCAGCGGCCCGGCATTGCCGGAGGGGCGCAGACGGAAATCCACCTCGTAAAGGCTGCCTTCCGCTGTCGGCGCGGACAAGGCCGTCACGAGCCGCTGGGTCAGGCGGATATAGTATTGGCTGACAGGAAGCGGCCTTGCGCCGTCAGAGCCAGAGGCATCTTCCGGCACCTCATAGAGCAGGATGAGATCCAGATCGGAACTCGCCGTCATCTCTTCGCCGCCGAGCTTACCCATGGACAGAAGCGCAAACTCTCCGCCCGGCACATGCCCATGAGATGCAGCGACATGCTCCACGACCCGCGCCAGAATGCGGTCCAGCACCACTTCGGCAAGCCGGGCCAGGGCATGGCCAACCTGATCGGCTGACAGTGTGTCCGACAGCAGCCGCAGGCCAATGAGGAACTGCTGCTCCTGAGCGAAGATGCGCGCTCTGTCCAGCGCCTCTTCATAGTAGCGGGCAAGGGCAAGTGTCTGATCAAGACCAGCCCGGAATTCCTCCCGGCTGGGCATTGCACCGAAGAAGGCCGGATCCAGCACCGCGTCCAGCACATGTACCCGGCGCGCCACCGTTTCGGCCAGGCGCGGGGCAGAGCCCATGACTGTTGCCATCAAATGCAGTAGCTGGGGATTGGAGCGCAGCAGGGAGAAGAGCTGCACACCTGCTGGCAGACGGGCGAGAAATGCATCAAAGGCGCGTAGTGCCGCGTCAGCGTTGTCGCTGCGGGCAAGTGCGGAAATCAGCGCCGGATGCAGCTCGGTCAGCCGCTCACGCGCCTTGGTCGAGCGCATGGCAGGATAGCGTCCGAAATGCCAAGCCTTGATAATCTTCGCCGCATCCGAAGGCTGACGGTAGCCAAGGCGGGAAAGGGTCTCCAGCGTGTCCGGGTCATCGTCATCGCCGGTGAAGACAAGATTGCCCAGATCCGAAGCCAGTTCCGGCTCATCCTCAAACAGACCGGCATAGTGCCGCTGCACAGTCTGCAACTGCTTGAGCAACTCGGCCTCAAAGGACGGCAGATCATCGAAACCGGCGAGGAAAGCTACTCGCTGAAGGCCTTCGCCCAACTGCGGCAGCAGATGCGTCTGCTCGTCATTGAGCATCTGGATGCGATGCTCGACCTTGCGCAGGAAACGGTAGGCAACTTTCAGGTCATCGCGGGTGTCCGGCTTGATCCAATTGAAGGCGACCAGCCGGTCGAGCATGTCGAGCGTGCGGCGCCCGCGCAGTTCGGGATTACGCCCGCCGGCGATCAACTGTTGCGTCTGGACGAAGAATTCAACCTCGCGAATACCGCCACGGCCCAGTTTCACATTGTGCCCGGCAACGGCGATCTTGCCGTGTCCCTTGTGCATGTGGATCTGGCGCTTGATGGAATGCACATCCGCAATGGCGGCAAAGTCCAGATACTTGCGCCAGATGAAGGGCACGATCTCGTGCAGGAAGGCTTCGCCCGCTGGAATGTCACCAGCGCAGGGCCGTGCCTTGATCAGCGCCGCGCGCTCCCAGTTCTGCCCCAGAGCCTCATAATAGGCCAGAGCCGCCGGCACAGAGATGGCCACAGGCGTTGCGCCGGGGTCCGGCCGGAGCCGCAGGTCTGTGCGGAAGACATAGCCATCCGCCGTGCGCTCCTGCATGATTTTTACCAGCCGCTTGGTCAGCCGCACGAACTCGACTGGAGCCTCAGCGTTGGCGGAAAGCGGGGCAATTTCCGGATCATAGAAGACAATGAGATCGATATCGCTGGAGTAATTCAGCTCGAAGGCACCGTGCTTGCCCATGGCAAGAACAATCAGGCCGGAGCCCTTCTCCGGCTCGTCTAAGTCCTGCGGCGAGAACTTGCCGCGCGCGGCCAGCTCGCGCAGGCACAGACGAATGGCGGCGGTGAGACTGGCATCGGCCAGTTCAGCAAGTGCGCGCGTCACATCATCAAGGTCAATCGCCCCGCCAATGTCGGCCAGTGCAACGGCAAGTGCAAGATCCTGCTTGAGCTGGCGCAACTCGCGCATCAGCGCGGCCTCGTCAGCGGGCCGTGCTTCCCGGGCAGCACGGACCGTGCCGGAGATCAGGCCTTCAAGATCCTCGCCCAGCACCCGCTGCAACCGCTGCGGACGCACCATGGCAAGTTCGCGGAGATAAGGAGCATTGGCAAAGACACCAGCGAGAAATGCACGAAGCTGAGCATCCTGATCGAGCCATGCCGCAAGATCCGAGGTACTTGCATCCTCTGCTGCCCGGATCAGCAGATCGGAGAGAACGCTCTCTGCCCTTTCGGAAGACTGTGGCCGCGGAACGACCTTGATGCGCTGGCGCAGCGGCCCCTTCTCAGCTCCGGCTTCCCGCTTCCCTGCTTCTGTCGTCACGTCTTGCGCCTCCCGGCATGTCTACTTGAGCTGCCGGAAGATCAATCCTCGCAACAAGCCCCGGCCCGGCATCCCCCAGTGCAAGAGAGCCGCCATGCAGCCGGGCAATCGCCTTCACAAGGCTCAGGCCCAGCCCGTATCCCGGCTCGGTCCGGCTCTCCTCCAGCCGGACAAAGCGGTCCAGAACACGCCCGCGATCCTTTTCTTCAATGCCCCGCCCATTGTCAGCGACGCTTATTGCGATCCGGTCATGCACCTGTTCGAGCTTTAAGGTGATCGCGAGCGGCTGTCCATCCTCGGGCTGGCCGTATTTCAGAGCATTCTCAATGAGATTGACCAGCGCCTGTGCGACAAGCTCGCGGTTGGCCAATGCGTGGAATTCTCCCTCGCCGACAACGGCGAGGCTTCCCCGTCATCTTCGACGACAGGCTGATAAAGATCAGCCACTTCAAGCGCGACCTGCTTCAGATCGATCTGTTCGTGCCCGGCTTCCGGCGACATGGATTCAACACGGGCGATCCGCAGCAGCGCATCGAAGATCCGCAAGAGGCCATCGCAGTCTTCGAGCGTCTCTTCCATCGCCTGCCGGTAGTCCGTCCCGGTTTCCCCATCACGCAGCGCCGCCTCAATACGGGTGCGCATGCGGGTGAGCGGCGTCTTGAGATCATGGGCGATGTTATCAGTCACATCGCGCAAGCCTTGCATAAGCTGCTCGATGCGCTCGAGCATGCTGTTGAGGCTGAGGGCGAGACGGTCGAATTCGTCTCCGTTTCCCGCCACCGGCAGGCGTCGGGAAAGATTGCCTTCCATGATCTGGGTGCTGGTCGCGGCCATTGCATCAATGCGGCGCAGCACATAACGCGAGACAAAGAGCCACGACACGCCAGCCATCGCCAGAACCACCAGCAGCCAGACCCGCATGGCCCCGGCCAATACATCCTTGAAGCGCTGCTGTTCACCCAGGTCACGCCCAACAAGGAGACGGAAACCTCCGGGGATTTCGAAGGTCCGCACGACGGCCTGGCGCTCGCTCTCCCGGTTGACTTCGCCATCGGCCTCGCGGCGGAAATAGGTCACTCTGCGCACGCCGCCATCCGCCTCTTCAAGCACCGTCGTCGGAAGGCGGGAGATATTTCCCGCCAGAGCGTTTCCGGCAAAGTCGATGAGAAGATAGATGCTGGCGTCGGGACGGCGCGCGCGGGCGTCAATCGCGGCAACCAGTGCCCGCACCCCGCCGCGTGCGAACTGGTCGGAGAGACCCTCGATTTCGGCGTCGACGGTCTGCACAACCTGACCGGTGATCAGCGTGTTGGTGTTGCTGGAAATGGAGAAAAGCAGAAACCCGGACAGCGCGGTGAACACAGCCAGATAGAGCAGCGACAGCTTGAAAGCAGTCGTGCGGATGAGTCCAGCCAGCGCTGTCACGGATCGTGTATCCCGCACCACGGACAGTGTGAAGCAGCGGCACGTCAAAATCCTTGTCGATCTTGGACCGCAGCCGGGACACATGCACGTCAATCACGTTGGTCTGGGGGTCGAAGTGATACTCCCAGACATTCTCCAGCAGCATGGTGCGCGTCACCACCTGACCGGCATGCTGCATCAAGTATTCGAGCAGGCGGAACTCGCGCGGCTGCAAGGGGATATCCTTGCCGCTGCGGGTGCAGCGGTGTGCCAGACGGTCAAGCTCAAGATCTGCAACCCGGTAGGTCGTCTCGCTGTCACCACCGGCTTTGGGCCGGCGCCCCAGCGCCTCGACACGGGCCAGCAGCTCTGTGAAGGCGAAAGGCTTGGGCAGATAGTCATCGCCACCAGCCCGAAGGCCCGTCACCCGGTCGTCGACCTGACCGAGTGCAGAGAGGATCAGCACAGGTGTATGGTCACCGCTCTTGCGCAGTGACTGAATGACAGCAAGGCCATCCAGTCGCGGCAGCATCCGGTCGACAATCAGCACGTCATAGCAGCTGTCCTGCGCCATCTGCAGTCCTTCCTCGCCATCGGCGGCAAGATCCGCAGAGTGGCCAACCTCGCGCAGCCCCTTGGCAACATAGGCGGCGGCTTGCTTGTCGTCTTCGATGATGAGAATTTTCAGCATGCCAATCTTTTACCTGAGCTTTTGCGCAGAAAGAACCGGAAAGAAGTGTCCGCAGCAACCGGAACTGGCTGCTGCGGACACTTGGCCTGACCTCTTCGGGGCGGGATCGGGGGGCAGCGGAAGCCCGTGAGGACAGGCATGAGGCGGAACTGACCGGAGGCTATCGGCTGGCCCCGCCTCGATGGTCGTGTCTTAGCCGACGTTCAGCGGCAGAGCGACAAAGCGGGCACTGTCGTCACGGTAGACCCGCATCAGAACAGCCTTGCGGCCATCCTTTTCGGCCTTGGCAAGAGCTGCCTGGACATCTGCCGGTGTTTCCACCTTCTGACCAGCCACTTCGCCAATCACATCGCCCCGGGCCAGCCCCTTTTCAGCCGCAGGCCCCGCCGGATCCACATTGAGGACAACCACGCCGTCAACATCAAGGCCAGCCTGGGATGCGGATGCCAGATCAACTCCCAGATCTTCCAACTCGGTCTTGCCTGCGCCTTCATCACCGGCTGAAGCCAGCTGCTGACTGTCGGTCAGCTTGCCAAGCGTAACGGAGACGTCCTTCTCCTTGCCATTACGCCAGACCGTAAGATCCACCTTGGTTCCGGGCGCATAGGCGGCAATCATGCGGGACAGCTCACGTGGCCCCTTAACTGCCGCGCCATCGACCTTGAGGATCGTGTCGCCAGCTTCAATACCGGCCTTGGCGGCAGGGCTGCCGTTCTGCGGATCGGAGACGATTGCTCCCTGCGCATCGGCGAGGCCGAGGCTTGCCGCGATATCCTCCGTCACCGGCTGAATCTGCACGCCCAGCCAGCCACGCGTCACCGCGCCGTCCTTTTGCAGCGAGGCAACCACATCGCGCGCCGTCGACGCCGGGATGGCGAAGGCAATGCCAACGTTGCCGCCGGACGGCGAGTAGATGGCGGCGTTGATGCCGATCACTTCGCCCTTCATGTTGAAGGCCGGACCGCCCGAATTGCCACGGTTGACCGGGGCATCGATCTGGATGAAATCGTCATACGGACCTGCGCCGATGTCACGGCCACGCGCCGAGACAATACCGGCGGTGACGGTACCACCAAGACCAAAGGGATTACCAATGGCAACCACCCACTCGCCCACGGAAGGGGCATCGTCTGCGAAAGTCACATAGGTGAACTTCTTGTCAGATTCCACCTTCAAGACAGCAAGGTCCGTCCGCGGGTCCGCCCCGATCAGCTTGGCCTTGTAGTCATGCCCCTCATTGTCGGTAACGGTGAACTCCGTGCCTTTGTCGACAACATGGTTGTTGGTCACCACATAGCCGTCATCCGAAATAAAGAAACCGGAGCCTTGGGACATCTCGTAGGGACGCGAGTTCTGCTGACCGCCACCCTGCCCTTCTTGGCCGCGGCGCTCAAAGAAACGCTTCAGCGGATGACCATCCGGAAGCTCATCCATGCCCGGGAAGCCAAAGAAATCCTCTCCGCCGCGGAAGTTCATCATGCGCGGCTGGGCGGCCTGTTTGACCTTGACGCTTACCACGGCCGGTTGCACGGCGGATACCACGTTGGAAAAATTCAGCGGGGCGGGTTGGCTCACTTCGACCGGAGCGGCAAAAGCATAATTGGAGGGAACGAGACCTTGAACGGTCAGTGCACCGGCAAGGCCCAGAGCCATGGCGCCAGCCAAAAGGCCTGCCTTGTGGCGGGCGAAGAATCCTGCGGAAGGCTTGCCGGACTGTTCAGAATTCTGCTGCTCGGACATGAAATCACTCCTCATCGTTTGGCTGTCTTTCCGGCGCAGGCGGGGCACCGCGCCTTGTTGCAAACGAATATGGAGAACGCCGCATTACAGGTGCCTGACCGGCGGATTAAACCTTTGTAATGTGTTGTGACTCATGCGAAATCAGACATCGTCACAAGTAACAATTAGTAAAAATATAGATAGAAAGATCGAATTTTAATAATTCATTTTATCGCCCTGTAAATCTGTTTTCTGCAGTGTCCACGTGGAATGAATTACATCTGACAGAGGGAATAATGCTGAGGTCGCTTGTTGATCTGGCGAAGGAGAGCTGTAGCGAGAAACGCCGCGAATTGATGGGGCATATCGCCAGTCTTTTCATTGATGGCGCAGACCGCTACTCGAATGAGGAGCTGTCGCTCTTCAATGACATCCTCACAAATCTCCTGGATCTCGTTGAGGTCGAAGACCGAAAGGAGTTCTCCGGCAAGGTTGCCCACGTGGCGGAGACACCAAGGCCGCTCATTCTCAAACTGGCAAATGACAAGGCAGATGTGGCTGCTCCTGTCCTGCGGCATTCCGAAGTGCTGACAGATGATGACCTCTTCACCTTGGCCCGAACAAAGGGGCAGGAACATCTTCTTGCCATCTCACAGCGCGAAAAACTCAAGCCCCGGATCACCGATATACTTCTTGAGCGCGGTGAGAGGCCCGTACAGCACTCGGTTGCGGCCAATTCAGGCGCAGAACTTTCGGATTGGGGCGGACGGCTTCTCGTGAAACTCGCCGAGAGTGACCGGGACCTGCGTGAAGCTCTCACCGAACGGCATGATTTGTCCAAGCAAAACTTCGACAGGCTTTTGTCCATGCTTCCGGCTGACCGGCAGGCCAAGCTGCGCTACATCTTTGAGAACAATGAACGCATGGCCCGCAACCTCTTCAAGGAGGCGAGTGCTCTTGTTGACGAAGGGAGATTGGAACGGCGCAAGTCACGCCTTAATGCAAAGGCAACCCTGAAGGATCTGCGCGATGGTCACAAGCAGCTGGATCAGACTGTGATCGAGTACAGCCTTTCCAATGAACTGTACGAGCTTGCCTTCCTGTTGAGCCAGTTCGCCCTCATCGACGAGAGATTTGTTCGAAATATAATGGTGCGGCCTGACGTGGAGGCAATTGCTGTTCTCTGCAAATCAATTGGAATAGGGGACACCGCTTTCGGTGCGCTCTGCAAGGCGCGCTGCCGCCACATGCGCTGTACCTCCGCGCAGGTAGATCATTGGGAGGGCGAGTACCGCATCCTTTCAGAAGCAGAAGCGCAGCGCACCATGCGCTTCATCAAGGTCCGCCTGTCCGTTATGGCAGCGGCGGCAGCGTGAAGCACCAGTATCGCGAGCTGGCGATTATCTGCCGCTTCCAGATTCGCCAGCCTCAGGTTTCTCCTGGAGGATAGCTGCCAGCTCTGCTTCTTCGGCTGCTGTCAGAGGCTCTGTTTCGGCTATGGATGCTCTTCGTTTCTGACGCCGGGATGCCATCAGAACAGCGATCCCTCCGGCAAAAAGAGCAAGGGGGCAGCGGCCCACAAAAAGATCGTATTCCAGCCAATCCTGGGCTTCAGCAGCACGAACTCACCATAGCGGGACACGAGATAGTCGATGACCGCCTCGTTGCTATCGCCCGCGACGAGACGTTCACGGACAAGCACACGCAGGTCCTTGGCGAGCGGAGCGTCGCTGTCATCAATCGACTGATTCTGACAAACCATGCAACGCAGCTGCGCAGAGAGCTCCCGCGCGCGCGCTTCTAGCGCAGGATCCTGCAGGATTTCGTCCGGTCCGATGGCGAGGGAGGCGCCGCACAGCGAAAAGACCATGAGCAGGCTTGCAAGAATTCTTCTCATCCGGCTCACTCCGCTGCCACGGGTTGCGGCTTGCTGGCCTTCGTCTTCGCAGGCTTGGGCGCACCGACACGCAAACGCCGGTCCGTCAGAGACACGGCACCGCCCAGCGCCATGACCAGCGTACCCAACCAGATCAGGGTAATCAGCGGCTTGTGATAGGCGCGCAGGTCCACACTGCCGTCCGCATGGCTTTCACCCAGAGAGATATAGAGCTGCGAGAACACGAAAGTGGCAATCGCCGCCTCGGTCGTCGGCATGCCCCGCGCGGTATAGACACGCTTCGAGGGAGCAAGCTTTGCGACCTCGTTTCCACCCGAACGCACGGTAAAGTGCCCCACCTGTGCCGTAAAGTTCGGTCCCTGCTGGGGCGCGATCCCATCAAACGTGAACTGATAGCCGGATACGTCAAACGTATCGCCAGGCTTGGCGTTACGCACCACCTCAATCTGGAAAGCAGAAGCCACGACAATGCCGAGAACGGTCATGCCAAGGCCAAAGTGCCCTAGGACAGTGCCCCAGGCGGAACGCGGCAGACCGAAGAGGCGCGGCAGGCCACGGCCAAGCCCGACCTCCAGGATGCGGCTGCGGGAAATGATCTCGGCAATCGCGCCTGCCATCACCCAAACAGCCAATCCAACGCCGATCGGGGCCAGAACACGATCCATACCCCAGAGCCAGAAGACGAACAGCATCGCAAGAACAGCCAGTCCCAGCGCCGCATAAAGCCGCTCACAGGCTGCCAGCATGTCCCCGCGCTTCCACGCCAGCAACGGCCCGAAGGGAACGGCGATCAGCAGCGGCACCATCAACGGACCAAAGGTCAGATTGAAGAATGGAGCGCCAACGGAGATCTTCTCACCGGTCAGCGCTTCAAGCGCCAACGGATAAAGCGTTCCGACAAACACCGCCGCACAGGCTGCCGTCAGGAACAGGTTGTTCAGCACCAGCGAACCTTCTCGGCTGATCGGCGAGAAAATGCCGCCCTGCTTCAGCAAAGGTGCCCGCCAGGCGTAAAGCGCCAGAGACCCGCCGATGAACACACAAAGAATGGCCAGAATGAACACACCACGTGACGGGTCGACCGCAAAGGCATGCACGCTGGTCAGAACACCCGAGCGAACGAGAAACGTCCCCAGCAGAGACAGGGAAAAGGTGAAGATCGCGAGCAGAACCGTCCAGACCTTCAGTGCCTCGCGCTTCTCCATGACGATGGCTGAATGCAGCAATGCCGTTCCCGCCAGCCAGGGCATGAAGGAAGCATTCTCGACCGGATCCCAGAACCACCAGCCACCCCAGCCGAGTTCATAATAGGCCCAATAAGAGCCCATGGAGATACCAAGCGTCAGGAACAGCCAGGCCAGCAAAGTCCAGGGGCGCACCCACCGCGCCCAGGCTGCATCGATCCGTCCGAGAATGAGTGCTGCGACTGCAAAGGCAAAGGTGATCGAGAAGCCGACATACCCCAGATAAAGCAGCGGAGGGTGGATCGCCAGGCCGATGTCCTGAAGGATGGGATTGAGATCGTTACCTTCGAACGGGGCATCCGCAATTCGCTGGAAAGGGTTCGATGTGATGAGAATGAACAGGAGGAAGGCAGACGCCACCCATGACTGAACGGCCAGTACGGTGGCTCGCAACGGCGCGGGTACATTGCCGCTGAACAACCCGACGAGTGCGCCGAACAGCGCCAGAATGAAGACCCACAGAAGCATGGAGCCTTCGTGGTTGCCCCAGACGCCCGAGATCTTGAAGATCAACGGCTTCGCGGAGTGGGAGTTTTCCCAGACATTCAGAACGGAGAAATCGGAGTTCAGATATGCCCAGGTCAGCGATGCGAAGGAAATTGCAACCAGCACAAAAATCAGGTTGGCCACAGGCGCGGCAATCGACATGAGCCGCAAGTCACCGGTCTTGGCACCCCACACGGGCACCACCGACTGCACCAGCGACATGACCAGCGCCAATACAAGCGCAAAATGGCCGGCCTCAACGATCATGCGTCCCCTACTCCCTCAGGCCAGTCCAGGCACCAGCCCGGCCAGCGGTTAATTGCTCTTCTGTTCTTCTTCGCCCTTCCAGACGCCCTGCTGCTTCAGCGCATCAGCGACTTCCTTCGGAACGTAATTCTCGTCATGCTTGGCCAGGACATTGTCTGCCTTGAACACTCCATCAGGGCCGATCATGCCTTCAGTCACAACACCCTGCCCCTCACGGAACAGGTCCGGCAAAATGCCCGTATAAGCCACCTGGACGGTGTTAGACGTATCCGTCACCCGGAACAGCACTTCAGCGTTGGCACGGCGTTCGACGGAACCTTCCTCGACCAGCCCCCCAGCCGGATACGCTGACCGGGCGCGATCTGCTTGGTCATCACATCCGTCGGTGTCTGGAAAAAGACGATCTGGTCGCTCAGCGCATAAAGGATCAATCCGGCAGCAGCGGCCAGCACCACTCCGGCTCCACCAATCAGCGTAAGGCGGCGCTGTTTTCTGGTCATTCCCTTGTCCGCTCCCTCACGGTTCCTTTGCGACGGTTCTTAGCGTGCGAGCCCGAGTTCCTTCTCAAGCTCGTCGAAACGGGCCAGCGCAGACTGGTCTGCGCCCATTGCCTGCCTTGCCTTGCCAAGTGTTTCTTGAGCGGCTTCCTTTGCCCCTAGGATAATCTGTGAACGGAGAAGCCTCTCCCACTCCTCAACGGAGCCACCGCTTCTGTCTAACCTCTCCTGCAAGCCGTCTACCATGCTTTGGATCATGGACTGACGATCTTCTGCGCTCATTTCGCTGGCAGCCTTCACGTCGTCTGCCGTGGGACCAGACATGGCCGCTGGCGGAACTTGGCCCTGGACCGCAGCCAGTTCCTGCCGCGCAACAGGCACCCAGGGCTCGTTCTCGTCTGCTCCCGCAAGCAATTGCATCCAGGCCTTCACAGCCTCATCCTTTCTGCCTTCCTGGCCATAGGCCATCGCCAGGAAGAACCGTGGCTTCACAGCATCAGGAGACAAGGCGACGGCCCGTTCAAATGCAGCTTTGGCATCCGCAGTCACAACGCCGCGGGCGGCAACTACAAGCGCCTCACCAAGACCAGACTCGAGCTCCTCACGGCTGCCATTCAGGCGAATTGCGTTACCGAACGCCCTTGCAGAATCCTCTGGCCGGCCCAGTGAGAGGTATACAGGTGCAAGCACTTCCCATCCGCGACCATCTGAAGGATTTTGCGCCAGATGCTGTTCGACGCGAGCAACCATCTGGTTCACCGGAAGGGTCTCAACAGGCGTATTCAAACGGGCAGAAAGAGGCTGATCCGGATAGGATGGCGAACCAGCCGCCATGTAGATGCCAAGCGCTGCCGCAGGCACAGCCAGAATCGCCAGGACCATGACGATCTTTTCACGGCTGCCCCCGTAGCTCCCCGGAACATCCTGCCGGCCAGCAGACAGGCCACCATCCCGGCGCAGGGCGATCAGACGGCGCGCAATTTCGATGCGCGCTGCCTTGGCCCCAGTCTCGTCAATCACACCGCGCGCAAGATCCTTGTCCAGCTCGTCCAGCTGGGCCTTGTAAACGGCTTCTGCCGCTGCAGCGTCACCGGCAGCAAGGCCCGTAACTGCGCTGCGCCTGAGCGGCACAAGAATGGAAAGCGCCGCTGCCGCGGTCAGAAGAGCGAAAAAGATCCAGAGTGTCATGCCGCCATATAGATCGTTACACACCCGGTCTGGCAACAAAAGAGTGTGTGACCTTGGGTCGCGGTGAAAACACGGATCTGGAAAGCAAGCAGGTTTTTCAGGCTGCTGCAGACATCGCGCTCTGCCGGCTTCGCCTCAAAAGGGCGGCATACTCATGACCAAAACAAATTTCGCAAAGCTGTATGGCAGCCTCTGCGGCAGACGCCACTGCGTCGCGGTTTGGTCCTTTGGCCTTTCCCAGATCGGAAATCAACGACCGGGAAATGATCTCCAATGTCTGCTCGACAGACTGGCGCGCCCGTTTTCCTGCTTCATTTACCGCTAGGACCTCTGCAGCGCTGCGACTCAGGTCCAGCACTCTCAAAGTGCGGACGGCAGCATCGAGGGCTGCTTCATCAGCGCGGCACTCACCATCAGCATCAGGTTTGGGCACCTGCAGAGCACGGCGAACCGTTCCGGCAGCACCGGCCAGTTCATCAGAAACAGCAGCCGAGATACTCCGGCGGGTTTCTGCGATCCGGGCGCGCCACTGCTCCGCTCCGGTCAGATCCATGTCCCGCTCCACCCCTTGACCATGGCCGCATATGCCGACAGAGCTCCGGCGAAGCCAACAGGATCGGGATTGTTCTTGCGGTGGTCATGGGCCAGTAAATGCAGCCGCTCTACCTCCGAAATCACGATTGAAGCAAAAGGCGCATAGCGGGTCTTCGTCAGCCACCTTGCGCCACGCACCTTCGCCAGCCGCTCCGCAAAGGGTCCGAGCGACCAGGGAGCTTCTGCCCGGTCAAGCATGGCAGCCGCGATCACCGGAACATCTTCAGGATGACGCGTGGCATATGCGGAAACCAGATCCAGAATGTTCCCATCCTGTTTCAAGGCCCGTTCGCTCAGCGTGTCAGGAATGCGCCGGAGAAAGGCTCTCAGCCAAGGCTCAGCCCGGAAGACTTTCGCCACATCAGCAAGATCCTGCAAGGCGCGTTCGCCGCCCAGCATCATCTTCAGCCGGCGCTCCTCGCGTTCTGAGGCCGTGCAGGTCTCGAGAATGCCTGCCAACGCCTCTCCCGCCTTCTTGCGCAAGACCGCAGCGACGCGGTGAACCCGCTCTTTATCGCCGGGGCGTTTCTCCAGAAAATCAACTGCCCTCGAGATGTCGTCCGCGAGGACATCTCGCTCCATCCAGCCCCAGAATTCACCCAGATATGGGCGATAGATCCGGCCCGCCTGCTTATGGGGAAGCTGTTCATCTATGGCAAAGGCATCGAGCGGCGCGAAAAAGCTCCGTTCCAGTTTCTGGCGCCAATTGAGGCCGGAGTGGAGGCTTGATGTATCATCCGCAGGCTCCTCGCCGGAAGATTGCCCAGACAAAAGCGCCAGCGCCGCTGCTAGAATAAGCTCTGCGTGCGGCTCGTTCTGTCCAAGTGCCTGCGTCCTCTCCAGGCTCCTGGCCAAGATGGTAACAGCTCCCGGAGACAGCTCTCCGAGATAGGATTCTATCTTCTTTTTGAGAAGATCCTGATCGGTCATGATACGCAGAACTTTGATCAACCGGATAAGACTGACGATAAACCTAGCACTTCAGGGCTTAAACGTTCCTTTCCAGCGGGTTGATCCCGCTATTAAAATCTTAAGCGTCTGCGTGTTCGAGCGGTTGCAGACAAACAAAAAAACCCGCCGGAAACCGGCGGGTCAAACCATGAGCAAGGATCAGATCAGGCTCAGCCAATCGGGCGCCACAATCCCTTTTCATCTGTGCAGGCCGTAGCACGCGCCACAACAGGAACAGGGTTTCCCTTGGATGTCACCTGATGGGTAAACTCCCGGCACTCAGTGTCGTTCACCTGATATCTGGGCCCCGGACGAACTTCGCCCTGACGGCCGGTCCGCGGATTGTCCCAGCGCACAGCGCCGCCTGCACCTGGGGTCGCAAGCGCCTGCTTCTGCGCTTCTGCGGCCACGCGCCGGTCACTCGATTCAAGCACAAGACCTGGCGTGCCCTCCAGCAGCTTGTTAATAGCTGCATTGGCTTCGGCCTCGGCGATCGACTTCTCGGAACGGCCAAAAGCCGACCCCCACAGATCCACGCCGCCGGAGCTGCTGTCACTGCCGAGCGAGCCGCAAGCCGAAAGGCCTGCAGACAAGAGTACAATCAACCCACTTTTGCTCAACCGCATCTCGCACTCCATCAACCAGCCTCTACGGCCGGTTCGCGCGTTCTCAAGCGCGACAACGCAAGAATGGTAACAAGGTTCCCATACTGCGCCCGTTATCCTTAAAATTTCCCAAATTTATGGCCGAATCACGCCATCTTGATGAAACATTAGGGATGTTGCAGCGCACTCATAGTGATGTAGGTCACAGGCTGCCAGGCGTCCAGTAAAGCTGCATTACCCAACCTTACAGAGAAGCGCATACTGACCTTGCACAGCACGGGCAGATCTAGGTTGAGATATTTTAGCCTCGAAAGGCCTGGCATCAGACGGCGGGCAGCAGCAGGCGTGCTTTCAATCCGCCGAGTTCAGAAGACGACAGCTCGAAACGCCCCCCATAAAGCCCCGCCAGATCCGCAACGATGGAAAGCCCTAGCCCGGTGCCGGGAACGCTTTCGTCCAGCCGCTTGCCGCGTTTCACGGCTTCCTTGCGTTGCTCCTCGGTAAGGCCTGGACCGTCATCCTCGACGATGATTTCGATGAATTGCCGGCCTGGCGTTCCGGTGTCAGTCAGCCGCGATGTCAGCCGCACCTCATACCTTGCCCATTTGCAGGCATTGTCCAGGAGGTTCCCGGCCATTTCCTCGAGATCTTGCTGCTCGCCCCGAAAGCGCATCCCGACAGCGCAGTCGGCGGAGATATCCAGCCCCTTGGCATCATGGATGCGCTCCATCACGCGGGCCAGTTTTGTCAGAATCGGTTCGGCCGGAGTTGCCACACCGATCACCCGCCGTTGGGCAGCCATCCGAGCCCGCTCAAGATGATGGTCAACCTGCGTGCGCATGATGCCAGCCTGTTCGGTCATCTTCTCCGCAAAAGCCCCGCCCTGTGCCCGCGCTTCATTGGAGATCACGCTCAGCGGCGTCTTCAGGGCATGGGCCAGATTGCCCACATGCGTGCGGGCGCGCTCCACCACTTCCCGATTTGAGACGATCAGCGCATTCAGTTCTGCCGCAAGCGGCGCAAGCTCCGAGGGCAGATCCTCCTCCACACGCTCCACATCGCCCTGACGAACCGCCGCCAGCGACGCCTGCAGCCGCTTCAGTGGGACAAGTCCATAGCGGACCTGAAGGAACACGGCAGCCACCAAGCCCAGGCCAAAGACGAACAGCGTCAAAGCCACCTGCCCGGCAAAGGCCCTCACGTCCTGCCGCAGCCCGGCAGTGCGCCCGGCCACCGCAATGAGATAGCTTTTACCGCCGAAGGAGATGATCCGCTGCGTCACCCGCAATTCATCGTTGCCTGGGCCTGCCATGGCGGCGCTGCCGCTGCGCTCCCCTCGCCAAGCGCCGGGAGACTCAGCGGATCTCCGAGCAGTGAGGGCGAGGCGAAGACCCGCTCGCCACTAGCCTGATCCGTCACCGTCCAGTACCAGCCGGAAAGCGGCAGGGAGAAGCGAGGCTCTCCCAGGTTGTCCGGCCTGTTCAGCGGCTCTCCAGCAACAGCAGGCGCCATCGCGCCAATGATGCTCTTCTGGTAAACCTCAAGCTGGCTGTCAAAGCCGCGCTCGACCGCATCGCGATAAAGGCCAACCAGAATCAAGCCTGCGATGACAAGCGCCGCCGTCGACCAGAGCGAGGCGGCCAGCACCAGCCTTGTTGCCAGAGACCTACGCCGCGGCAGCCCTGCAGCCTCAATCTGCGACACGTGGTCCGCCCCGGTCACACCGGCTCTCCAATCCGGTAGCCAAGCCCGCGGATGGTTTCGATATAGTCCCCGCCCAGCTTCTTGCGCAGGCGTCCGACAAAACTTCGATCGTATTGGAATCCCGGTCAAAGTCCTGATCGTAGAGATGCTCCACAAGTTCTGTCCGGGAAATCACCTTGCCCTTGTGGTGCAGGAGATAGGCCAGAAGACGGTATTCCAGCGAAGTCAGCTTCACCGGACTGCCGCCCACAGTAACCCGGCTGGTGCGCAAATCTGCACGCAGGTCACCGCACTCGATTTCATTGGAGGCAAGGCCAGCAGCCCGGCGTACAAGCGCCCGCACCCGCGCCAGCACCTCTTCCATATGGAATGGCTTGGCCACGTAATCATCTGCGCCAGCGTCAATGCCAGCCACCTTGTCAGACCACCGGTCGCGGGCGGTCAGAATCAGAACAGGCATCGTGCGTTTGTTGCGGCGCCATTTTTCCAGCACCGAGAGCCCATCGAGAACAGGAAGACCGAGATCCAGCACCACCGCGTCATAGGGCTCTGTGTCGCCCAGATAGTGCCCCTCCTCGCCGTCATAGGCGCGGTCCACAACATAGCCCGCTTCGGTCAGTGCCTCGGCAAGCTGGCGGTTCAGGTCCTTGTCGTCTTCAACAATCAGGAGGCGCATGTGTTTTCCCGGCTGGATCTGTCTACGCTCACATTTAGGCGAGTCTACGCCCAGTGCCTACCGGCTGGCATCGACGACGACTGTCGTCACCTGTCCATTGGCCAGCACGGAGAGCCGGTAGACATAGCGCCCGCCCTCGACACAAAGCTGCGCCTTGACGATTTCGCCGCCCACGGAGCCTGCGACAGCACCCAGCGGCTGAGCCTGCCCGCTTGAGACAGCCTGCTGAGCCTCGCCCTGTGACAGGCAATTGGCGGCTGCCGGGACAAGTCCGGCAAGAAGAAAGAGAATGGCGGCGGCAAAGGCTCTGGTCACGGGACTGTTCCTGCTTCGGTTCGGGCCGGAAGTATCCCTTTTGTAACTGCCCTTGCCTGAATGGCAAATGAACGGGGCTGACAGTCTCCCGCCAGTCCCGCACATCTTTTCAGAACTCCCGCTTACTTGCGCCAGGCGGCAGGTTCCGTGGTCACGTGCCGCAGAAGGATGTTGATGATGCCGATCACCATGACGGCAAACGGCGCCCAGCCATCCGGCAGGACCTTGCTCCAATCGATCAGATCCAACTGATCCATGATCCCGCCCCCAGACTGGCAAGACCAACTGCACCATTGAAGGCAAATGTCTTCCAACCATTCATATGCCCGTCCCTCCGCTTCAGGTTTCAGGAAATGAACTGGCGGGCAAACAGCCGGATACGGCCCCGGTTTGCCCAAACCAGATAGATCACGAAGGCAAGGCCAGCCAGCGCCAGCCCCCAGCCGAGAACTTCCATCCAGGTGTCACCATTCGAGACGGAGACACACGCACCCGTCGCACCGCTGATCAGCGTTCCTGCAACGCCTCTTTGCTTTCCAACGGCGCGCTCCAATTCGGAGATCGTGGCAGGGCCCAGCTTGCCGTCGAGCCTCAGCGGAGGGTGCTCGATCTGGAATGCCAGCACCGCCGCCCGTGTGAGCGGTCCTTCGATTCCGTCGGCAGGGCCAGGCTTGAAGCCAAGCCGTGCCAGCATCTGCTGGCCCCGCATGACTTCAGGGTCAGGCTCAGGCAGAGGATTGTGGCCGTTGAAGCCATAGTCGCCCCCTGAAGAAGCTGGGCTTCCTCAGTTCTGCGCCGGACAAGCCCCGGCAGAATGCGCCCTCCTGCCCGGATCCCGGTCATGGCCAGCAGCCGTGCAGCCTCGGCCACGTTTCCAGCCGCCAGCGCCGCCGCCCAACGCCAGGTAAGGCACTGTTCCCCAAGATTGTAGACAGCAGAAACAACCGCATCGAACTGGTTCTGCGGCAGCTTGCCGAAACGGCGCAGCACAGCAACGCCATACTCATGATCCGCCAGAGTCTTCAGCACGGTATTGGCCTCTGCCCGGTCGATCATGTCTCCCGCCTTGAGATCCTTGCGCCCCCGCTTCGCCCACCAGTCACGGAACAGCCGGGACGCCAGGGTGAAGCCGTAGCCGATTGTCGGCACCCCCGCCGGATCCCTGTAGGCCCGCGAGGAAAAGCCCTCGTGCCGGGCAATAAAGGCAAGCCCTTCAGGACTGACATTCATGATCATCACTCCCTCGACAACACTTGAACTCCTGGCCTTGCGCCTTCACGCTTCAGGCACGCCCGCCACCAGGCACTGAACTGCCACGCGGACTGCACCGCCCGTAAAGTTCCCGCCATTGGCCGACAGCCGCACGCTGGTGGGTGCATAAAAGGCGGTCGGGCCAATCACCCCCGCATTCTGCGCGCCGGCGCTGATGCCCAGAGACCCGCCAAACTTCGACCTTTCGGAAGAAAGTCCGCAGTCGTAGGACGCTGCACCTGTGACTGTTGTGAGTGTCCGGCAGGAGACGGCGAAGACCACTGCCCGATCCGGAATCAGCCCCTCAGCCTCGACATAGGCACCGCTCATCCCTGAGCACGTCGCCTCCAGGACGGAGAAGCCAGCCGTCGCCCCGCCGCTGCTTCGCGCCAGCACCATCTGCGGACCGAGAAGTGCGGCATAGTCCCGCCAGCCCCTCCGGAGAAAACCAGCAGCCTGCCTTCGGATACGAGAAAGGCCAGCAGCCCCTCAAAGCCCGGATAGAACACCCAGGCCCCGCCGCTGTAATGCGCCGCCTTTTTCTCATGCCCGGCAAAAGCGCCCCATGCGCCAGTGGCGACGAGAAAGGTATCGCCCTCTCCAGCAGCCGCAGGCGGCGCCTGCCGCTCCTCGATCAACCGCAGATGCGCCAGCGCATCCAGCCGCGCCAGCGCCTCGTTGTGGGTCACGTGTTTCTGCGCCTGCGCCGCCGCAATCAGCGGTAGACCCAGCCTAGCTGTCTCAGACATTCAACACCTCTTTCAGGAATGCGCCCGGTCCTGCCTCGGGCGAAATCTGGCAAACCCGGACAGCCAGTCTGGCAACCGGCCCGCCGAAATCGGCAGCTTCATCAGATGCCGGATAGATCACGCTGGGGGTGCCGCTGGTCAGCGATCGCAAGACACTCCCGCCAGAGGCAGACAGAATGTCCACACGGTATGCTTCCGCCGTCTCGCCCAGTGGCACCTCGGCAAGATCCCAGGAGTCACCGCCCTTTCGGGTCCGCCGGATCCATGACAGGCGAATGCCCCCGCTCTCCCGCGATGCTCTCAGGTGCACGGGAGCAAGCGGCTGTGCCGCCCGGCCGTTCGCCGCAAAGGCCAGATCCCTGCGGGCCACCGTATCCAGAGCCGCACCAGCGGGCAGGATGCGATAAATCAGCTCCCGCCCGACCAGATCCGCATCCAGCGGCAGAGCCCTGTGGGAGCCATCCAGCAAAACCATAGCTGCCCCGGCTTCAGCTCCAGCGGCCGCTTCAGTCTCGCTGCCCTTCTGCCCGCGCAGCAACCCCGTCAGACGGTACCTCCGGGGGCCCGTCAGCTCCGCATGGCGGAACTGCAACAGCTCATATCCACCCGTCCGGCTCAGAACAGCCAGCGCATTGGCACCAGAGAGCACTGCTTCTACGCTGCGGCTTTGCAGCACCCCGCCGTGAATCTCCACCTCACAGATGGAAGCCTCATCCCATCGCCAAACAGGGCCCGGTGACAGATCTGCCATCAGCGTGCCTGTGGTGGCTGGCCGCTCCAGTCGCGCCGCTTCCTCGAAGCTGTCCCCCGCCCGGCTGCGCAGAACCACGAGCTCCCTGGCCAGGGCCGAGCAAAAGCCGCAAGCACCGGCGAGAAAGCACCATCCTCGTCCTGCAGAAGCGGCAGGTTCATCATCACCACATGCGGCGGCCCCGCTTCCGTGTCCTGCCAGACAGATGCCCAGCTCTGTGGCGTGCGGGCCACCGCCAGAACCGGCGCGCTGCGTACCGCCTCGACCTTTCGTGTTTGCGCAGTCTCGATCCGCTCGATCCGCAGACGCAGCGCAGGCGAAAACACTTGGTCCGGTGTTTCGGCAATCTCCACCAGATCGCCCAACTCAAATCTGGCCTCTGTTGGCGGCAGGGAGAATTCCACCCGCTCCCGCTCCGCCCAAACCCGCTGCAGCCGGGCATCCGCCGCCTGCATCAGCACAACAGGATTGGCGGTAACAGCCAGATCCTGCGAACTCACCATCCGGCTTCCACCTTCCAGACGGCGGCTGGCCACCACCTGCCGGCGGAAATCCTGCTGCGGGTCTTCACCTGACAGCCGTATCTCGCTCGTCAGCTCGGCATTCTGCGCCCGCACCCGGCTCAGCAGCGGCTGGTCTTCCGCCTCTTCAGCCAGCAGATTTCCTTCCAGCGCATGCACTCGGCCTGCTCCGGCAACGGCAAAGCGCAGCCTGTCCCCCAGATCCAGCGCCTGCCCACCAAAGGCCTGCAGAAGCGGTTCGATGGCATCTCGCAATGAAACAGGCCCCGCGAGCGTCATCCCCTCGACAACTGCGGCCGGTCCCAGTACTTCGCAGGCCTCACTATTGATGCCGAAGTCCTCCAGCATCTGCCGGATCAGCCCGGCAATAGTCACCGAGCCGAGCCGCCCGTTCAGCCAGTGCCCGACCTCCCAGTTGCCCCCGTCCGACCAGACATCCCCATAAACTGGAAAGGCTGGAAAAGGCCGCGCGTCGTAGGTCCACAGATGCAGATTGGCCTCATCCACCATTCGCCCGCCATAGACAGGCGAGACCGGATTATCCCCTCGCGCCAGCCCCGGATGACTGCCGCCCCAGTAGCTCAGCACCGCCTCCAGCCCCATGCGCTGCATGGCGTCATCGCGGGTGCCGCTGGAAAAGTACGGCGGCGTGGATTCCGACGATTTCGGATCGACAAACACATTCGGCTGGTTCGCCCCCCGGTCAATTGCCGGAATGCCCAGTTCGGTGAACCAGATGGGCTTGGACCTGGGCACCCAGGCCGTCGCAACAGCCTGTTCCACTCCGCCCACCCGCTCCACATGCGGGTTTTCCCACCATCCCCGGATATCCTTGGCTCGGTAGACGAATGGTTTGCCATAGGCCCCATCGGTGATCGGCGTGCGCTGTCCAGACCGCCGCTCCGCATCCGACCGGTAATACCAGTCGAAATACTCCCCGCCCGCCACTCCTGCCCGCAAGGCTTCAAGGTCGTAGGGCGCCTCCCCATCTTCGCCCTTCAGGTCCGACAGCGGCAGGTAATTGTCGATACCAACAAAATCCACCGCCGGATCGGCCCAAAGCGGATCAAGCGGAAAACGCAGCTCCCCTTTCTGCGGCTGATGCGCGCCATACTCGGACCAGTCCGCCGCATAGGAGATCTTCGTTCCGGCCCTCAGCACAGACCGCAAGTCTGCCGCCAGCCCCTTCAAGGCTGTCACGAAGGGGTAGTTGCCTCCTCCAGCGCTTGCCCTTGTTAGCCCGCGCATTTCCGATCCGGTCAGGAAGGCATCAACACCGCCCGCAGCTTCTGCCAGATACGCAAGATGCAGGATGAAACGCCGGTAGCCCCAGTCTTCTGCATTGCCGCTGAAGCCAATCGCCTCCCCGCTCACACTGAAATGGGTCGGCATCGCGCTTCCCATGAAGGCCGCAATATCTGCTGAGACACTCTCCGAGGGTACGATCCGCCCCCGCCAGGGATAGACCGGCTGAGAGGCGGCGCCCTCAGGCGCAGGCAAGCTGTTGCCAGCCGGAATATCCATGAGGATGAAGGGATAGAGCAGCACTCTCAGCCCCCGCGCCTTCAGGTCGCGGATGGCTGCGATCGCGCTGGCATCACAAGGCGTCCCGCCAAAAGCCGGCCTGCCGTCAATCTGAGAAACAGGCTGCGCGCTCTCCCGGGACAAAGGCCCCACATGCCAGGTCATGCCGGAGGTGTTGCGGCTGGCCGTCTCAACCTTTGGCCGGATGGAGCATTGTCCAGCCCTCAAGTCACTGCCGAACCAGGCCACAACGAGGGCCACACTCTCAAGTGCCGGACACAGCGCCTGCAATTCATCCAGCGCCGCATGCCAGTCGCTGGCAGCAATCGGCGTGTGCCGGTTCACAACAACTGTCGTGCCGGGCGAAGGCTCATCCGTCACCTTGATAGGGGAATAAACAAACTCACCGGCTCCGGGGATCAGCGTCACCGCCTTCACCATTGGCTCCAGCCGCTCCACCACCCGTACCACCTCGAAGGACAGCTGCGGCAAACGGTTGCCAAAGCCCTCCAACGGCAGCCGCTCAAACACCACATAGGCCGTTCCGCGATAGGCCGGGGCTGCGCCCTGCACTGCCATGATCAACGGATCGGGACCTTGTGTCCGCGTGCCCGTATAGATGCGGTGATTGATGCCGGTGAGATCCAGCAGCTTGCCATCCGCCCACACGCGCCCGATCCGTGCCACCGGCCCCTCACACAGGGCCACAGCAAAATTGCCGTAATAGCTGTAGCTGCGCACTGTCGTGCTCGAGCCGCCGCCCGCTTTCCCGCCCGCGCTCTCTTCGCTGACTTCTTCCTCGAAACGTGTCGCCCAAATCACCTGACCGGCCAGACGCACCCGGCCGTAGATCAGTGGCAAAGAGGCTCCCTCAGCGGAGGACTGGACCGACAGGTCAGCCAGCCGTCCGGACTCCACTGTCCGGCTGTCACCGAATAGGGAGTTGTCGATCAGGCTCCCGGCGACAGCGCCTGCCGCCCGGCCCAGAATGCCGCCAATGGCTCCAACTCCGGCCATGTTGCCAAGAGCCTGACCGGCCGCTGCAAGGATCAGGGTTGCCATGGCAGAACTCCAGGAAAGGAAAACACATGCGAGATGCGCCGCGACCACGCAGGCACCAGCGGGCTCTCGATTACACCCGCCCGCTCATAGGCATGGATCAGTCCGCCTGTTTCACTCAGCAGACCTGCATGCTTCACCGGAGCGCCGTCGCGCCAGCGGAACAGCACCACATCTCCCGGCGTGCCGGCCCCTGCAACGGGCACCAGCCAGGTCTCGGCCGCTCTCAGAAGGCTCTCCACCGCGCTGCCTGCCTCTGCCCATTGCGGCGAGTAGGCAGGCAGCGGCACAGGCTCCGGCCCAAGGAACACGCGCCACAGTCCACGGATCAGGCCGAGACAGTCGCATCCCACGCCCCTCAGCGAGGCCTGATGCCGGTAGGGCGTGCCGATCCAGCTGCGAGCTTCGGCCAGCAACTCTAGCCGTGAGATCCCGTCAGGAAACAATCGCCCCTCCATTGTTCTGGCCGGAATTGCGGTTCGGGTAGGACAGGACAAAATCCGTCCCCGGCATATGCGGAAAGCCCTGAAAGTTCAGCGCGTTGATGAACTTCGCCTGACAGGTGGCAAAGCGCTTGTCACAGCCAGCCGTCACTGCAATGCTGGTCCCGGCCGCCAGCATCTGCGGTGCCGCCAGCCACAAAACCAGCTCTGCCCCCTCATCTGTCCGGTCGTGCCGGGCCACCTCGCAAGCAAAGCCGGACAAGGCCCCGCTGGTCACCACCAGCCGCCCGCCGTCGAACCATCCGCTAGTGTAGGAATGAAGTCCTGAGACCCGCAGCCGCCGCGCGTCATGCGAGACAGCAACTGTTCCCGTCCCCTGGAAGGTGGCAGCGGACAGATCCACCCCACAGCGCGCATCCCCCAGATCCGCATCGCATTGGCCGGAGAACACCCGTCCCCGCCGCGCCTCCAGCGCCTGCGAAAGACCGCGCAGCTCCGCCCTGAACACCAACCCAGCCCGTGTCACCTCGCCAATCGTGGCCCGCCGCTCCAGCAACACCTGCGGCGGGTCCGCCCAGTTGACGAGATAGGCCCGCACTGCGGCGCCATCCCACAATCCCGCCTCCAGTTCGGCGTCGCTGAGGCCCTCGCTCGTCAGGCTGCCGCTCACTTCACCGCCGCCCACGGCCAGTCCCGGTCCTTCCGTCACCGCGCTGCGCTCCAGTCCATTGGCCGGGTGGCACATCACGCCCTGCACCGTAAGTGCCCGGTCGTGGTCGGTGAAGCCAAGCGTCACTCCATCACTCCGCGTCACAAGCCAGCAGGCGCAAAGTGTCGTGATCCGGCCCGCCAGATGGGCGGCCAGAGCCTCGTCAATTGTTTTCATGGAAGATTTTCCTGCTTGGTCCGGCGCGGACGACCTGCCCGCCTTGCGGCAAAAATTCCTAGAGCCGGATTTCCACCAACGGAATGGCCGGCGCCTCACCCGCCTCAAAGTGGGTCAGGCTGAAATCCAGCGTATCGGTGTCAAACCGCACGGGTACGTCAAAGAGGATCCCGCCCGTACCCTTGCACCGTTTGCAGGCGCGGCAGTGAGCACGACCTCGCCCGTCCCGGCATCAAGACTGAACGCCGCCGGACCGAGCGCAGCACCTTCCACACTGACATGCAGGCTCCCGGCAACAGGCAGTACGATACGCCGCGTATAGGAAAGATTGCCTGTCCCGTAGGTCTTCACCAGCGCAAACCGGGTCCGCGATCCATCCCCTTGCCCCAACAGGCAATCTCCTGCTCCGGGTGCACCGCCAGTCTGGGCAGAACTGTTATCAAAGGGATCTCGGAACCGGAACCCGTAAAGCCGCCCCCTCGCACGCTCGAAGAGCCCGGCCACCGCCCGCAAGTCCATCAGCGACCGCACCCCCGAGCCCGCATCATATCGTCTGCGGCTGTCGGCCCATCTTGCATTGCGCGCCTCCTGACCGCTCGCCAATTGCACCACCTCGGTCCGGCGCTCAGGTCCACCTCTTGCACCAAAGGCCACCGGCAATGGAAAGCTCTCGTCCAGAAATCCAGCCACGGCATGCTCCCCAGTGTTCTTGCGTTTTTTGATCTTGCTCAAGGACTGCAGTCAGGCATGCAGCCATGGTCAACCCATCAAGGAGGACCTGCATGAGTCACGTTGCACACGAGCTTCACGAAGAATTCCCGCAGGCGGCTGAGGCGCTTCATGCCCTGAAGCTGTCCAATGCCCATTTCGCCAAGCTCGCGGACGAGTATCACGACGTGAATCGCGAGATTCACCGCATCGAAACAGGCCTCGCGCCCGCGTCCGATGAAGCCACGGAAGACCTCAAGAAGAAGCGCCTTCACCTGAAGGACCAGATCGCGGCCATACTGGCTGCCTGAAATTTGGAAATGCAGGCATTGGCCGGTCCGGTACCTCACCTGACCGGCCAATGCTTCCCGGGAACACCGGCCATTGAGCCCCTCCTCTTCAAGCCGGTGTTAGAGCCCGCGCCGTCCCCGTCCGACGGCGCGGGCCACCATTGCCGAGACCTGCGCCTCTGACCTTCGGAAGCTTGGCGCATCCGGCGTGGTCACGTTCACGACCACTGTTCCACCGCCATTGCCAGCAGGCCCAGCCACCCCCAGCCGCCCGTCAGCGCCGCGCCGTAGGGGCAAAATGGCCTCCGCTCCCGCCTCCCCCATCAGCCCCAGCCCGCTGCCATGGCCGAAAAAGGTCGGTGAGGACACCACACCTCCGTCGGCAAACAGCGATACTCCGGAGCTGAATAATCCGGACACACCGCCTGCCACGCTTGAAGCAGCAGACCCAAGCAGGCCGCTCACCGCATTGCCTGCCAGGCTTGTCAGTGGTGCCAGCGCATTGGAAAGCGCCCGCGACGAGAGGCTCAGCACCATCGACTTCATCACGCTATCCAGCGACTTGCCGCTGGCCACCGCCGTTCGAAGCCCCGCATTCAACACTCGTGAAAAGTCACCCGCGGTTCTCTGCATGTCTTGCATCTGCTGCGCCATGCGGTCGAGATCTGAGCTCCCCGCGCCAATCAGGCTGTCGTCTGCCATCCAGTTCCTCCTTCATCGGGAAAACGCTGCATCAGCGCTTCAAGACCCCGGCGGTTGAGGCTGCCCGCGCCCCGGCGAAGGCCCAGCGCAAAGGCCAGTTCAAGCGGCGTCGCGGCCCAGGTTTCAGCCGGGCTCCAGCCGAGGCGTCCCATGGCGGCATGAAGCACCGCCTCCCATGGAAACGCCCCGGCCCCGGCCGGCGGCATCTTTTGCCCCGTGCCGCCTCTCAAGGGCGCGCGATGCCCATGGCTGCCTCCGCTGTCTCATCGGCGGCACCAAAGGTGATCCGCAGCAAATCCGCTGCAATGGCTGCAAATCCGGCCACACCACCGGGCGCCCGCATCATCGCCACCTGCTCATCAGACACGCTGTTGCCCGCACCGCGCAGACCAGCTCCCAGCACCCGGATGATGTCCCGTGCCGCCAGCCGTCCACTGGCGAAGCGCTCCACCAGCCCCTGCAGATCCTCGCAGGCAAAGGCCGCCTCCAGCTCCGCCAGCGCACCCAGTGTTAGCACGAGCGTCCATTCCCGCCCGTCGAGCATGGCGCTGATTTCGCCTCTCAGCCGGTTCGTCATCGCCGCCAATCCTCTCAAAGTGCCGCAAAGGCCAGTTCACCAGCCGACTCAAGCGCGATCTCATAGGTCACCTCCCCGTCGTGCTGTCCGGAATATTCCAGCGCCGTAATCTGGAATGGGCCCTGCAATGTCCCGAAATCCGGGATCACCACCTGAAAGGCCCGGATCTCACCGCTAAAAACAGCGCCCGCGCTGTCTCGTCTGCAGTCGCATCCCGGAAAAGCCCTGAGCCCGAAATGCTGGCACTGCGGGTGCCAGCCCCCGCCAGCAATTCGCGCCAGCGCCCGGCGCTATCCGCATTGGTGATGTCCACCGTTGCTGCATTGAGCGCGATCTTGCGGGCCCGAAGCCCAGCCAGGGTCACAAAGGAATTGCCGCTGCCCGTGCCGAGCTTCAGCAAAAGGTCACGTCCACGTTGCGCTGCCATTGCGCGCTCCTTGCCGTTGAAGGTGTTACCGTCAGTCTTCCGGACCTGTCACAGCGCGCAGCCGCAGGGCCGCTCGCCAGCTCCGTCCGTCTCTCAGCCGCTCACTGGAGGTCTCCACCGCCCGCAGATCAGCCAGGTGCCAACCGCTCAAGCTGAGGCTGGAACCGAAAAGCGCCGCCGCCGCTGCCATCACGCCTTTCACCGCCTCGTCGCGGCTGTCCGCACGGGAGTAAAGCGCCAGCACCACCTGATGCTCCATGCCATCGTCGGGCTCGCCTGCCAGCGGCCGGGATGTGATGCCTTCAAGTGTCATATAGGGATGGGCTGCACTGCGCGGCGCCCCGTCATGGACGTGCCCGGCACCGAGTATCAGCGTCAGGTCAGCATCGCCGGAAAGCCGGGCAATCAGCGCATCGCGCAAGGCCATCTCGCTGGTCATGCCTCTTCCTCCTCGCACAGGCATAGCGTCCAGCGCCGCCGCCCGTCAGGGTCCGCCGCCGCCAGCACCCGGTAGCTCTTCGCCTCGTCCGCAATGCGCCATCCCCCGCCAATGTCCTCCCTGTGGCGCAAGCGGATCTCATGCGTCGCCACACCGTCAGCACGCGCATCGCTTGCCCGCTCTGTCTGCCTGCGCAGCCGCACCGCGGCGTGGTCTGCACCAATGTCCTCAAAGCTTGTCTGCACAGCGCCACCGGCATCTACCGTCCGCCCAGGCTTCCACAGCCGCACCAGACAGCGCAGATCCCCTGCGCCGCTCACAACAGCACCAGACGGTATGTGGAGAGCAGCCGGTCCAGCGCCTGTGGCATGCTGCCGTTGCCAAATTCGACGGAGGCTTCCCGGTTGTCGTGCCAGTGCGCCGCCAACAGCAGGATTGCCTGCCGCAGAGGCTCAGGCACCGAAGAACCATCAGCCCCATAGCCGGCGATGAACTCGATCTGGATCCCATTCACCGGCTCAACAGGCCCCATTCCCGGAGCAGCCCTGAGGCTCCCCGGTTCGGAGCCACGGTAAAACCGCCAGGCACTGGCAGGCAAAGGCTGCGGCATCCCGTCGCCGTCCATCAGGCTCACCGACAAGACATCCTGCACCGGTCCCACCGGCAGACGCACGGCCCGCCCGGCCGGCCAGGCATCCAGCATCAGACGCAGCGTCTGCGTGATCAGTGCCCGCCGCGTCAGGCCTTCTACGTGCTGGCGCGCCGCCTTGATGTAATGCTCCAGCAGGGCATCTTCCTGCGTGTGAACAAGGCGCACCTGCGCCCGCAATTCAGCCACGCTCACCGGCTCCACAGCAGGCGGGCCCGTCACCACATGGGTCATCTCGTCCTCGGAAAAATAGCGCTGTCCGCCAGGCGGACAGGAAAAGGGCGGGCAAGAAAAAGGGCCGCCCCAGTCTGCCGGGACGGCCCATTCTCATCTCATCAGTTCAGCCAGCCCTCAGGCGGAGAACACCAGCAGCTTGATCGCCGCAAAGTCCTGCACGCCACCGCCAACGCGCTTGGTCGTGTAGAACAGGACGTAAGGCTTAGCAGAATAGGGATCGCGCAAAATGCGTACGCCAGTCCGGTCGACCACCAGATAGCCGCGGCGGAAATCACCAAAGGCAATCGCCGCCGCTCCCGTGGCAATATCCGGCATCGCCTCGGCCTCGCTGACGGGGAAGTTCAGCAATGTTGCCGGCGCATCTGCGCTCGCAGGCGGCTGCCAGAGGTAATTGCCCTCACCATCCTTCATCTTGCGCACGGCCGCCTGCGTCCTGCGGTTCATGACAAAGCGCCCGTTCTGGCGGTAGCCGCTCTTCAGCGCATAAACGAGGTCGATCAGCTTGTCCCCCGGGCTGCTGGCTGCGAAACCACCATTGACACCGGTGTTAAGCGTTCCGAGCGAGCCCCACGCCCAGCCACTGTCCGCAAGACGCGGCACCGAGAGAAACCCAACCGGCTTGTTCACCCCGTCGCCATTGATGAAGGCCGCGCCCTCCTGTTCGGCGAAGGCGGTCTCCACCTCCTCGGCAAGCCACTCGTCTACGTTCACCGCCGCATCCTCCAGCAGCGAAGCAGTGGCCGCCGGCATGGCATAGAGCTCCATTGCCGGGAAGGTCAGCTCAGCCAGCGTAGGAGCTGCCGTCTGCGGCCGTGCCGAAGTCTCTCCCACCCAGCCGGTCTGCGGGCCGGAGATGGCGAAGGGCTTCTTGAAGATGCTCGACGAAACCTGCCGGATGCCCGCAATTGCCCGGATCGGCGAAACCGCAGCGAGGCGGCTCAGGATGCCTGCTTCCGTCTCTTCCGGCACAAGATACCCGCCGTCGGGATCAGAACCGATGGACATGGCTTTCACCTCCAGCGGCCGCAATCCCTCTTCACGGCCAGAGCGCATGTAGCTCTCAAAGGCCGCCTTATGCTCCAGCACCTGTGTGCTGCCTTCAAAGCTCTTGTGGCTCAACTCTGGACGGCGGCTCTTCAGCGACAGCTCGTCAAGGCGGCGGCGGGTGGCATCCAGCGCCGTATCCAGCCGGTCCAGCCTCTCCAGCGTCAGCACGTCGGCCGAGCCACGCCGCTCGATATCGGAAAGCCGCTCCTCATTGGCCTCACGGTAAGCCGCAAAGGCCGCATACATCTCGTTCAGTGGATGCTCGCCGGAGACGGACGGAGCAGCGCCCGCCTTGGTCTCGTAGGGCGGCGCGCTCTTGGTCTCAAGGCCGTGATCCACCGTCATGCCGTTCATCTCGCAATCCATCATGCGTCTCCAGTTGCAAAAGAGGACGGAGACGGCACGGGCTTCAGCCGCGCCGCATCCAGCAGCGGAAAGGTCACCAGCGACACTTCCCAAAGATCGATCTCGGCAAGCCGCCGCAGCGCACCCCCGCCATCTTCTGGGCCTTGATCGCCCGGAACCCGATGGAGAGGCCATCCAGCGCCCCCGCAGTGATCAGCAGAGCGGCCTCCCGCCCAAGCTCCAGTCCGGTCAGCAACCGCCCGGCCACATAAAGGCCCAGCTGGTCCTCCTCGATCCGGTCCCAGATGCCGATGGGGCGCGAGGGGTCGTGCTGCCACAGCATGCGGACGCCGGATGCTCCCCGGCGGCCCAGCGCGCTGCGGAAGGCGCCTTTGGCCACCACATCGCCGCCGCCATCACTCAGGTTGAACAGGCTGGCATAGCCCGCGATCCGCAAGGCAGGATCACCGGCAGAAGCTGCGGCCAGGCGCTTGGCGCCTGCCGTCATGACGCCCTCCCTTGCCCGGTCCGCTCACCAGCACCGCCCAGTTGCGCCAGACGGCAGACAAACGCTGCAAAAACAAAGCGATGGCAGCGGTTCGCCACGTGTTTGGGCAAGCTCGAGCCCTCGCGGCGGGCACCCGGCGCCCGCCCTCGCAAAAATCTCAGCAATGTCATGAGGTTCTTTCCTCTTTTGTCCGGCCTGATTCCAGACGAGGGATTTCTGACGCCACGTCAGAAACTTCACATTCTGAATCCGGACTGCCGCGTCAGCCACATTCACCTGACGTCAGAGTGCAGCCCGATCCGTGAGTCATTCCAACGCTCTGCCTGCATCGCTTCAACCCGCATCACGATCGTTGAAGATCTGATTCAGGCGGTCGATCTCATCCACGAAGTCACCGAAGCGCCGGTTACAGGCTGTCAGCTCCTTCAGCAGCGCAACGGCCAGCGCCGAAGCGGAGGCGGCCCACAGGAACAGCGCCAGATGGGCAAGGTCCCCCGTTCGATCACCGCCTGAGTCACACCGCTCATGCCCCAGCCTCATCGCCTTCCGTACCATAGCCAACAGCCTGCCGCTTCTCGTCCCGGCTCAGGAAGTCCGCCTCCCCTACTCGCCGCCAGAGCGCCTCACGCTCGGCGGAAAGAGCCTCAATGGCATCCAAATCCGGCTCCAGTTTCAGTCCTTCGCCAAAGGCAGGCGCCAGCCAGGCAGAAAGGCTCAGCGCCGTTCTGCGCACCATTGGCAGCACGCTCTGCCGCCAGAAGGCCCGGTTGGCTTCCTGATAGTTGGCGAAGGTGTTGTCGCCCGGAATGCCGATCAGCATCGGCGGCACCCCGAAGGCCAGCGCAATCTCACGTGCCGCCTCGCGCTTGGCCTCGATGAAATCCATGTCTTTCGGCGTCAGCCCCATGGGCCGCCAGTCGAGCCCCCTTCCAGAAGCAGCGGACGCCCAGCATTGCGCGCGCCCTGATAGCCCGCCTCGAGCTCCGCCTTCAGCCTGTCAAACTGGTCTGCCGAGAGGTTCACTCCCTCCCCCGCGCCATAAACCAGCGCACCGGAAGGCCGCGCTGCATTGTCCAGAAGCGCCTTGTTCCAGCCAGATGCCGCATTGTGAATGTCGAGGCTCACCTGCGCTGCCTCGATGGGGGCAAAGCCATAGTGGTCAGACAACGGGTGGAACAGCTTCAGCTGCCGCACCTGGGCCGGCTCTCCCGCGCCTCCGCTATCGCCGGACAACCGCACCGTCTTTGCCCCGCTGCTGTAGTCAAAAGCCGCCGGCCAGCCATCCGCCCCTGGCACCACCTTCACCCGGTCAGGCCGCAGTGCATGCAACTCACGGGGGCTCCCGTCCAGCGGCACCTGTTCCATATAGGCATTGCCCGCCGTCAGCAGATGGCCATAAACCTGCTCAAGAAAATCAGGGCCGCTCTGCCCGGGATTGGGCCGCGCCAGCAACTCCAGCAGCGGGTGGCGCACAAGCTCCTCGTCCCTTTCGAATAGCAGCAGCGGCACGCTCGCCGCTGCCTCGCTCACCATTCGGATCACCCGGTAGACAACCGGGTTCCGGCAATAGCCCTCGCGTGACAGAGCCCCATAGTCACGAGGGCTCCAGACAGGCCGCCCTGCTGTCTGCCAGGCGATCACCGGCGCCGCTCTTGAAGCTTTCTCCTCAACAGCAGGCGCCTTGCGAAATGAGTCCAGAAGCCATCGCAAGTTCATGATTTCAGACTCTTTTTGCGCCGTCTTCACGTGGTGAGTCAGCGTCTTGAGACTGTGATTCAGTGATCGGAAGTTCGCGCAGGAGGTTAGAGCTGCCGCAGTCGCGGCTCTGCCCGCCCTCCCATGAGCAGCTCAGTCAACGCCCAAACCAGCGCATCCATCCGGTCCGGCGAGCGCCCGCTCGATAGCCCCGAAGGCCCAAAGTCGGCCATCTCGTCTTCCAGCTCCGGCATGGTGCCAACGTGATGCACCCGGCCCTGCTCATAGAAAAGCGCCACCGGCTCGGCCCGGGCAAACTTGCCGCGGCTCGCCCGCACAGACTTCACCGGCACGGTGGGATCTGCCGCATGGATCACCTCCCGCACCATGTCACCGCCCTGGTTCACCTCTGCGACCAGGCAATCCGCCTCATGGTGATGCCACAACGCCACCGCCTTCGCCGCCCAGTCGGAAGGGCGCGCCTGTGCCATGCTGTGATCTCCCAGCACATAGGCTTGCCCGGCTTCGGTTATCCCTGCCACCACCAGACCGCAGGCGTCCGACCGTTTGGTCGCGCTGGCTGGTGGATCTATCGCAATGACGATGCGGGCAAAACTTTCCGGTGCCCGGTTCACACGGCAAGCCTCCAGCAGATCGCGCCGCCATAAGGCCCCGGGCCGGTCCTCGATCAGTTCGCCGTCCAGCTCCTGCCGCCCCAGCCGCGTGCCCGCATAACGGGCCACCACCTGCTCCAGAAAACCCGGAGCCAGAAACAGCGCATTGTCCCGCGTCCCTGCCCGGCTCAGCACCGTTGCAGGCATCTCCAAAATGCGCTTCAGCAAGGGCACGGCACGCGGCGTCGTGGTCACAAGCTGCCGGGGCCGAAGCCCCAGTCTCAATCCGAATTGCAGCATGTCGAAAGTCTCCTCGCCGTGGCGCCACTTGGCCAGTTCATCGGCCCAGGCGATGTCAAATTGCGGGCCCCGCAGGGCTTCCGGGTCTTCCGAAGAAAAGGCCTGAGCAATGGAGCCATTGGGCCACTCCAGGCGCCTGCGGCTGGCATTCCACTGCGGCCGCTCCGCCTTGGGATGGATCGCGAGAAGGCCCGAGACGCCCTCGATCATCACCTCCCGCACGTCGCCATAGGTTTCCCCCACCAGCGCAATCCGGCCCGCAGGTCCATGCGGCGCGCACCAGTGGTGGCCCAGCGCCATCGCCCGCACCCATTCCGCCCCCGCCCGCGTCTTCCCCGCCCCGCGCCCTCCCATCATCAGCCAGATGCCCCAGTCCCCCTCAGGCGGCAGCTGATGGTCGTGGGCGAAGGTCGGCCAGTCATGCAGCAGAAAAGCCATCTCCGCCGGGGTCAGGCTGTCCAGCACCGTGCCGATCCGCCCCGACGTCCGGCAGGCTGCCAAGGCGGCGCGCAAGTTCCTCGCGCATCTGTTCGGGATCGCCTGTCTCATCCGCCTCCCCGCTCTGGTCCCTATGCAATTCCAGCAGCGTGTCGAGTGTCCGGGCCAGGCTCGCCAGTGTCTTGGCGCCCTGATCCATCTCGGTCAGCTTCAGCTCACCTTTGGCCAGCCCCGCCAGCCGCTCTTCCAGTTGCGCCACCTGCGCCTCGAAGGCCCGGTAGAGCCGCGCCACCATCACACCCCGCGCCTCGGGCCCTGCCGCCGCGAAGGCCGCCGCATCCAGCGATGGCGCAACAGTCTCCGCTGAGCCTTTCGCCGTCCGCCTGCGCCTCACTGGCGGATAGGCTGGTGCCACAGTTTCCGGCCCTTCACCGCCCGCCTCAACGCTGCAAGCCTTGCTCTTGCGACTGTGGATCGCCTGGCGCGCTGCAGACGCACGTGTCCCGGCCCTGCCCGGCTCCTCCGCCGCTGCATCCCCTGTCATCCCGTCATCTCCGGAGTGTTCAAACCACGTCTAAAGCCCACGCAGACAAACAGCTGCCCGCCGGTCTCAGCTCAAACAAAAAGCGGGCCAACCAGCCCTCGCTGGCGCCCGCCAAATCTTCGTCCGAATTCTATCCCTCACTGGTCCATGGCAGCCTAAACTGCCAGCAGAACCTAATGCGCGCCGCAGCCGCACTTTTGGATCATGGCAAAACCATATCCAAACAGCGTGCGGGTGTCAAGGATTATTTTCCTATTCTCTTGCAGCAAAAAACCGGCCCAGGTCCGGGCCGGTCTCAAATCTCTCCGCCTCAGGCAATCCTGCGCGACATTTCCCTCACTTCAGACGTCGCACGCGCAATCCGTTCCGAGGAATTGCTGATATCACCCATGCTGGATGTGATCGACTGTACGCCAGTCGAGGCCGCCTGCATGTTATGCGAGATGTCCCGTGTCACCGCCGTCTGCTCTTCCACAGCCGCAGCAATCGTGGAAGAAATGGACCGGATGCTCTCGATCGTCGCCAAAATGGAGCCAATCGCATTTCCAGCCCGGTCTGCGGAGCTTTGCACCGAGGCAATCTGTGCAGCAATGTCCTCCGTCGCCTTGCTGGTCTGGGAGGCGAGGTTCTTCACTTCCGATGCCACCACCGCAAAGCCCTTGCCAGCTTCACCGGCGCGCGCAGCTTCGATCGTGGCGTTGAGGGCCAGAAGGTTGGTCTGACCGGCAATGGCTTCGATCAGTTCAAGCACCTCACCGATCTTCTGCGAGTTGGCATTCAGCCCTTCCATGATCTGGCGGGACTGAGCTGCTTCTTCGGCCGCCTGCGCGGAGATTCCACTGGCCTGGTTCACCTGACGGCTGATTTCAGCAATCGAAGCCACCAGTTCCTCTGAAGCTGCTGCAACGGTCTGCACATTATCCGATGTGTTGTTAGATGCCGCCGAAACTTCGCGGATCTGGTCATTGGCGATATCCACTTCACCAGCGATGTTCGCCAGCTCAGCAACGATTTGCCTCTGAATCTGCTCGCGTGCCATTCTCTGTCGCACGGCTTCGGTCCGGTCGACGGCGAACTTGATCACCTTCACAATCCGGCCCGCTTCATCGAGAACGGGATTGTAGCTTGCGGCAATGTAGACATCTGCCCCGCCCTTACCCAAGCGGTGGAAGTCACCGGACTGAAACTTCCCTTGGCGCAGGTTATCCCAGAATGCCCGGTAGTTCGCGCTCTTAGCCTCTTCCGGAGGCATGAAAATGCTGTGATGCCGTCCCTTGATCTCTTCCAGGCGGTAGCCGACCGTTCTCAGGAAATTCTCGTTTGCATCAACGATCGTGCCATCCGGGTCGAACTCGATAATGGCATTCGAGCGGTTGATGGCGGAGAGCTTGCTCCCGGTCTCCAGCGCCGCGCGTTTTGCGGCAGTTATGTCCGCCGCTACCTTGATGACACCGGTTACCCTGCCGCCACGGCCGACAATCGGGTTGTAGGACGCCTGGATCCATACATCACGGCCACCCTTTGCAATGCGCCGGAACTCCCTTGATGACCATTTACCGGCCGCAAGATCCCGCCAGAAGTCTTTGTAGGCCGGCGTGTTCACCTCTTCAGCCGGGACGAAAAGGCTATGAGACTTGCCGGTAATCTCGCTCAGCGTATACCCCATGACATCCAGAAAATTCTGGTTTGCCGAAATGATCCGCCCCTCAGTGTCAAACTCAATAATGGCCTGCGAGCGCCCGATTGCGTCGAGTTTGGATTTGGAAAGCGAGATATGGGTAAGCATGGGAAGCACCTCAAAGAACCGTTCCTCAACCTGCATAATCCGAGCGGGTTGCAAGGGTGGTTGCCTCATTCGAAAATCCCCCCAAAAATTAATTAAATCCTGACCAGCAAATGCAAATAAGTACGGGAAAATACTTATACGCCTAAAAAAACGAACACAAAGCAGATCCACCCCTAAATCTCTTCGTAAATTTTTTGTTTAGGAGGTCGAAAATGCAACCAAAACCAAGATTACCATTCATTGATTTGGCAAATTTTTCCGTAAGGGCAGCAATACTCACCTTAATTTTAAGCTTTATCACCATAAATACCGCCCCAGCACAAAGCCGATTTATGCTCGAAGACTATTTTCGAGGCACCACCACTGCACACGGCATATTCGAAAGCAAGATCGCCGGTGTCCGGCGCGAGTTCACGGTCAAGTTGACTGGCAGCTGGGACCCGAAGACTTTCACTCTGCGACTACGTGAAGACTTTATTTACGATGACGGAGAAAAGGACACCAAGACCTGGTTTTTCCAGAAGGTTGCCGAAGACCGCTACATCGGACAGCGTTCCGATGTGTTGACCCCGGTCAATATCGGCTATCAGGGGAACAGCCTCGTCTTTACCTATCCGGTCGAAGTGCCTTTGAAGGATGGCAGCGTTGCGTTGCGCTTTTACGACACGCTCACCCAGACCGGCCCTCGCACGGTCCGCAACACCGCCACCATCATGAAATATGGCATCATCGTCGGAACTGTTGATCTGACTTTCACGAAGTAAGGCTGCACCACGCAAACTGTTCACATACACTGAACATAAGTCCAAGTTTGTACCGGCTAATCATATGGCCGTTCACTGCCTATGTTCACTCCAGAACGAAGTGTGGCCCCGCCGCACGAGATCAGGAGATAGGAAATGATCACGCAGATCAAAGGCCTGCACCACGTCACGTCGATCGCTGACGATGCCGTGGCAAATAATGCGTTTTTCACCCGCGTGCTCGGCCTGCGCCGCGTGAAGAAGACTGTCAACTTCGATGCACCCGATGTCTATCATCTCTACTATGGTGACGAGACCGGTTCGGCTGGCACGGTGATGACCTACTTTCCCTTCCCTGGCGCCCGTCAGGGCCGGCCGGGCACGGGCGAAGTCGGCACGACGCTCTTCTCTGTCCCGAAGGGCTCCCTTGGCTTCTGGCAGAAGCGGCTTTCTGATGCAGGTGCTGCCGGACTGCTGGAAGACGCATCCTTCGGCCAAAAGCGCCTCCATTTCTTCGGCCCCGACAACGATGCCTTCGCGCTCGTCGAAGTTGACGGAGATGCCCGCACGCCGTGGACCGCCGCCGGCGTGCCGGAAGATGCGGCGATCCGCGGCTTCCATTCCACCAGCCTGCGCCTTCGCGATGATGGTGCAACGGCGGAATTGCTCGGCTTCATGGGATATGAACTGGCAGACTCCGCTGAGGGTGCGAAGCGCTTTGTGGTGCCCGGCGGCAATGGCGCCCATGTGATCGATGTGGAAACCATGCCCTCGATTGCCCCCGCCGTGTCAGGTGCCGGTTCCGTCCACCACATCGCTTTCGCGGTGGAGGACCGGGCCGCCCAGTTGGAGGTCCGCAAGGCCCTCATGGACACGGGCTATCAGGTCACGCCGGTGATCGACCGCGACTACTTCTACGCGATCTATTTCCGCACGCCCGGTGGCGTGCTGTTCGAGATCGCCACCAACGAGCCGGGCTTCAACCGGGATGAGGACACGGCACACTTGGGCGAAGCACTCAAGCTTCCCACCCAGCATGCCCACCTGCGCCCTTATCTGGAAAAGCAGCTGGTTTCACTTGAGGGCTGACATGACTACAGCACTCTACGCCACTTACGAGCGCCCCGCCCCCGGCGGGGCGCCTGCTCCCTCGTTTTCGCCTTTCATGGCACGGGCGGGGATGAGCGTCAGTTTGCGGCGCTTTCTGCGGAGCTTTTCCCGCAGGCCACGCTCGTCAACCCCAGGGGGACGTGTCGGAAGGCGGCGCACTGCGCTTCTTCCGCCGCACGGGTGAAGGCGTCTACGACATGGCGGACCTCGCAGCCCGCACTGATCGGATGATAGCCTTCATAGAGGATCAGACGGCGCGCCTCGCACCGTCGAAGGTCTTTGCCTATGGCTATTCCAACGGCGCCAACATTCTGGCGAGTGCCGCATTCCAGCGGCCAGACCTGTTCAGCGCCATTGCGCTGCTGCATCCGCTCATTCCCTTCACGCCGAAGGAGAATGCAGCCCTCTCCGGCCTGCCTGTCCTGATCACCGCCGGACAGCGTGATCCAATCTGCCCGGCGCCTCTCACCCAGTCGCTCGCAGACTG
The DNA here is from genome assembly GCF_050510895.1 of Pannonibacter phragmitetus. Classification (GTDB taxonomy): domain Bacteria; phylum Pseudomonadota; class Alphaproteobacteria; order Rhizobiales; family Stappiaceae; genus Pannonibacter; species Pannonibacter phragmitetus_B. The sequence goes on from NZ_JBNINT010000001.1 coordinate 2,640,530, forward strand.
GTTCACCGGCCAGAAGGCGGCCGTGGAACTGGTGTGGCATGAGGGTGGCCACGAACTGCGCCAGGGCGAGATACAGGCACTTGCCGCCTTTGCAGGGGCTCACCTGTAGTCAAAGTCGCCGGTCAGCATATCAAGGTGCTGGCCGGCGGCAGGTTTCAAACCTCTTGCGCAGGCTTTTCCAGCGCTTCTTCCGGCCATTCCTCTGGCCAGCTGACCACATGGTTCTCGTAGTCCTCGATCTCGATCCCCGCTTCCGTCACCGTACGGCCGGAGACAGAAATTCCAGCCAGATGCACGGTCTCCTGCGAGCCTGAGATCAGCGGATGCCACCAGGCCAGATCCTCCCCGTCGCGGACCAGTCGATAGGCGCAGGTCGGCGGCAACCATGTCAGCGTCCGTACTTCAGCAGGCGTCAGCTGGATGCAATCAGGCACCGTATCGGTCCGGTTCGCATAGTCCCGGCAGCGGCATGTCGTGCCATCCAGCAGTTCGCACGCCACATCGGTCCATACGATTGCACCCGTGTCCCAGTCTTCCAGCTTGTTCAGGCAGCAGCGGGCACAGCCGTCGCACAGCGATTCCCATTCGGCCTGCGTCATTTCCTCCAGAGTTTTTGTTTTCCAGAAGGGCGCATTTCCGGGGTTTTCCGCTTCGGTCATTGATTTCATGTTCGCTTTCGGCTTCCCTTGCGGGACAGGGTATGTCACTCGATAGTTTCCTTATCACCATCTGCAGGGCACAGGTAGCTTGCGGTGACGTCGGACCAGCACAACGGCAACGGAAGCGCGCCGGAGAACGGCAGCAAACCGGATTTGGACAGCCTTTCTGAGGCTGCAGTGACAGACTCTGCCCAGCCTGACGCTGCGCGCTCTGAAACAAACACGCTGTCCAGCGCCATCACCCCACCAGTCCAGCCGCCTTCCGGGGAGAAACCGCGGCAGCCTTTTGCCACCCGCCCAAGGCGGTCACTGCCCGCTATTCTGATGTCCCTTGATGCCTGGCTCGATACGGCCCTTTGGCGCAGCTGGCAGGCCATCGCCGATGGCTGGGATGCCTATTCCAGGTTCCTGCGCCGTTTCAGAGCACGCGGCATCTGGCGCGGCCTTGCGGAACTGGGCTCGGATGGCTTCACATTCGGCCTCCTTGGCTTCATCATCCTCCTCACCTTTGCACAGCCTGCCTTTGAGGCGACACGGGTGGCGGACTGGCGCACAACGGACGATTTCGCTGTCACCTTCCTCGACCGCTTCGGCAAGGAAGTCGGGCGGCGCGGCATCGTGCTCAACGACACGGTGCCTCTGGATGAGATCCCTGACATCTTGATCAAGGCCACACTCGCGACCGAAGATCGCCGGTTCTTCGAGCATTTCGGCATTGATGTGCTGGGCACCGCCCGCGCCATGGTGGAGAACCTGCGCGCCCGCACCGTTGTACAGGGCGGCTCATCGCTCACCCAGCAGCTTGCAAAGAACCTCTTCCTTTCAAACGAGCGCACACTCGAGCGCAAGATCAAGGAGGCCTTCCTCGCCTTCTGGCTGGAGGCCAATCTCTCCAAGCGCGAGATTCTGAAGCTCTATCTTGACCGCGCCTATATGGGCGGAGGCGTCTTCGGTGTCACGGCAGCTTCCGAATTCTATTTCCGCAAGAATGTCCGGGAGCTGACGCTGGCGGAGGCCGCCATGCTGGCCGGCCTTTACAAGGCGCCCACGAAGTATGCCCCTCACATCAACCTGCCCGCTGCCCGCGCCCGCGCCAACGAGGTGCTGAGCAACATGGTGCAGGCCGGCTTCATGACCGAAGGCCAGGTCATTGGCGCGCGCCGCAATCCTGCCGTCGCCGTGGACCGGTCTCAGGAACAGGCGCCCGATTTCTATCTCGACTGGGCCTTTAACGAGGTCAAGCGCCTCGCCCGCCGCAATCCGGTGCTGGCACGGGACCGTATCGTAACCGTCCGCACAACCCTCGATCCGGCCCTGCAAGGGAGGCCGAGCAGTCCGTCGATGCGATCATGCGCCAGTTCTCGGAAGAGCGGCGTGCCCGCGAAGCCGCCGTTGTCGCCATGGTGCCGGATGGCGCAGTACGCGCCATGGTCGGCGGCCGGGATTATGGCGCCAGCCAATTCAACCGCGCTGTGGATGCCCTTCGCCAGCCCGGCTCTTCCTTCAAGCCTTTCGTCTACATGACGGCCTTCATGAACGGCTATTCCAAGGACAGCATCGTTCCGGATGCACCCGTTTCCATCGGAAACTGGAGCCCGCGCAACTATTCACGCGGTTACGCCGGTCCGATCACTCTCAAGGATGCCCTCACCCGCTCGATCAATACCATCCCCGTGCGCCTGTCCATTGCCTTGGGCCGCCCTAAGATCATCGAGATGGCCTATCTCATGGGCATCAGTCACGAGTTGCAGAACTCCACCTCTCTGGCGCTCGGCTCTTCGGATGTCTCGGTCATTGACATGGCGGCAGGCTACTCGGTGTTCGCCAACGGCGGCTACAAGGCAACTCCCTATACAATTCTGGACGTACGTAACTCTGAGGGCACAGTTCTTTATGACCGCGCTCGTAATGAGCCCGCTCCACAGCGCATTCTCCCGGAAGAGAAGATCTTCGAGATGAACGAAATTCTCGTCAACGTGGTGGAGCGGGGCACCGGCAGGCGCGCCCTGCTGGACGGGGTCGTGGCAGCAGGCAAGACCGGTACCACCTCTGCCTATCGAGACGCATGGTTCGTTGGCTATACGGGCAACTTCACCGCTGCCGTGTGGGTGGGCAACGACGATTTCACCGGCACAAACAACGTCACCGGCGGCACGCTCCCCGCAATGATCTGGCAGCGGTTTATGGCCTATGCCCATGACGGCATCGAAATCCAGCCTATTCCCGGTGTCGATGCGGCCAAGATCAAACCTGCCAAACAGCTGGCTGCAAGGCCGGAAGTGGCCGGCACCGGCAACCAGCCGAGGATCCTCAACAGCCGCTCGCTGGCAGTCATCACACAGATCGGCGACGCTCTCGCAGCCATTGGCCAGACAGCCAGTGCAGCAAGCACGGAAAACAGTGGGGCGGTCCAGCCATGAACGCCCGTTTCGAAGCTGGCCCGGACTTGAACTGGAAAGAGCTGGAGACACCGGCTGTCCTGTCGCTGCGTAAGCCACACCCGCTCTGGCGGGCTTTCACCATTACCCTGCTCTTTGCCGGTGCCCTCGTCATCGGCGTAGGTTCAGCCTATTTCGCACTCAGCCGGGAAGATCTTTTCCAGAGCGTCCGCATCGGTGTCTGGGGCGCCCATCCGCTGGCCGGAACGCCCGAAGCTGATCCCTATTCTGCCGCCATTTTTGCCCGGCTGGGACGTGTTCCCCTGGCCTCTGGCGAAGGTGTAGCTTTCATCGCCCGGGAAACATCAGAGGGCCGCCCGCTCCGCCCTGGCTGCACCTATCTGATTTCAGGCCTCACGCCATCTGCACGCCTTTGGACGCTGACATCCGCTGACGGAGAAGCCCGTCTCGTTCCGGTGCCGATGGGCCGGCTTTATCTCGACAGCACGCAGATCCTGCGCAAACTGGACGGCTCATTCGATATCATCGCATCGGCCCGCCCGGCGCCCGGAAACTGGCTGCCGACAGGTCAAGGCGATGGGCTTTCCTTCATCCTGCGCCTCTATGATGCACCCATTACCACGGGCTCTTCCCTCGCAGGGCTGACCATGCCAGCGATCACGGAGGTATCCTGCTCATGAGCGGCACCCTCACCGGATCTCCGCGCCTGGCCCATTTCCTGAGCCGCGTATCGCGGCGCATCCGGACCAAACTTCCACGGTTTTTGCTCTGGCTGCTCGCGATGCTGCTGATTGGCGGCATCATTCATATCTTCGTGGTTCTGACTGTTCCCGGCCACGTGCGCGCCAAGGCATTTGCCGAGTTGCGTCACCTTGGCCCGGACCGCATTTTCCACGTCTTGCCCCCATTTCCGGCGGGGAAGAACTCGCCCCAATGCTCGACCCGGCCATGCGCCATGCCGTGTGCTGGTTCCGCCTGGAAGATGGGCCTCTCGCTCTCGCTGCCAATGTGGATTCGCCCTTCTGGTCCATGGCTCTGTTCAACGGGCGTGGAGAGGTCGTCTATAGCCTCAACAACCGGACCTCCGGCTCAGGCGCCTTGGCCATGCTGGTTCTCACCTCGAGCCAGCTCTCGATACTGCGGGAGAACCCGCCCGAAAACCTGGATGAGATGATCGTCATCGAGACCGATCAGAACGAGGGCTTCGCCCTCTTGCGTGCCTTCGTTCCGGATGCAGCGGCAGAGCCCGTCCTTGCAGACGAGCTGGGTGCGGCCCAATGCAAAGATCTCTCCACGCTTGAAAAGTGACCTCAATGGCTCTGGATCCGGCTCATTTTTGATCTGCGGGACGCTCCAGTCCCCAGTTGTTGTAGATGCGTGAGCGTTTCAAATCGTCAGGCGTATCGAAACGGTTCTCTGCCGAGCAGCCATTTTCTGTCAGCCGGACCACCTCTTCCAGCTCTTTGATCGCCCGGTTTGTGTCCCAGAGCCGAGAGCCGGATGGCGTCTCGATCTCAAAATGGTCGGCTGCGGTCTGATAGGCCTGGATGCGGAAGCGGAGCGCCTGTGCCACCCAGCCAATATAGGCACGGTTCTCCCACACACGGGCATTGGCACCCTCGAACGTGTCCTGTGTCAGGATATCCCGGCGCGACACCGCAGCCAGGCGCTCCCGGTCGGCCGCCTCCACACGCGTTGCAACCTCGCAGAATGGTGGCACCAGCTTGGCGTCACCGCGCGCATCTGCCGCAATCCTGTCAAACCGCGCTTCACTGGAGTTGAACTTTTCCGATCCGAGGAACACCGAATAAAGTGTCACCGGCACCTTGCCGTCCTTTTCCGGCAGCAGCCTTGTGCGGGTCAGCTCCACCTTGGTGCCACCAATCCAGTCCTTCGCCCAGGGCGGTCGGATCAGTCCCCAGCCAAGATCCCGCAACAGCTTTTCATCGTCCGTGAGAATAAACTCCGAGACAGGCTCTCCGCGCACCCGCGCCGCCAGCTTGCCTGCTTCAGGCATGATCGTGTCGTGGATGACGGAGGGTTGAGCCCTGCCGAAGTCTCCCGTTGGCCGGCTGCATCCAGCAACCAGCACGGCAGAGCAGATCAACGGCAGAACGGCTGCATTCAGAAGACCGCGTGCCGTTCGCGAGTGCCGGGTCGCCAGATGGGCCGGCCGGGCATTGTTGGCCCTGGTATTGGTCATGCTGGCGTTCCCTGGCCATGGGTGGCGGCAGGCACGCCTTTTGCGTCACTCCGCCTCGGGCGCAGCCTGTCCGGCTGGTGTTCCGATGGTCCCGATTCGGGCGGCAAGATCAAGCGCTTCCCGTTCGATACGCACTCCAGGGAACAGAACGACCACGTCTTCCTGTGAAACTGGCCCTTGCCCGCCCGCTGCTTTGCGCTGCGGCCGCCTTGGTGCCATGCGGAAATCAAGCACGTAACCCATCGCTTCCTCCATCAGCTGCTGCTCCGGCAATTGGCTCGGGCGGTTTCAGGACTGTGGACACATACGCAGGTTTTCAGAGTAACGCCCGGTCAGGGTTAACAGGCTGCTAACGGTTTACGTCTAATTTTAGCCACTGGATCGGGAGTAGCCTGTCCGTCCTTGTATTGAGTATCTGGCTGTAGCGGCGCGCATCATGTCATCAGTTCCGCCTGGTCGCGGTCCCAACTTTCTGAGCGGCAACCCGGATCTCACCCGGCGCGAACGCTTGCTTCTTGCGGCCACTGAGCTGTTCGTGGCGCGTGAACGGCATGACCGGCAGGAAATCCGCACCTTTGGAGAGCTGGCCATCAATCTCTACGAGGGAACGGATGTGGCCGACCGGCGCCGTATCGCCTGTCTTGCCGCCCGCGCCAGTGATATTCCCGCCGAATTCCTTGATCTTCTTGCCCGCGACGACGACGCGCTCGTTGCCTATCCTGTCGTTCTCCACGCGGCAATGATCAGCACTCAGGCACAGCTTCTCGTTGCCGAGCGTGGGCCGGAGAGCCTGCGGCGGGCCTTGATCCGTCGCGAAGATCTTGTCCCAGCCGCTCAGATTGTGCTTGCCCGCCATGCTGATGCTCAATCGCTTCAGCAGCTTCTGCCCCGCATTGATCTTGCAACCCGCCCGGAAATCCTCGCCGCTCTCAGCGAGCGCGCCGATGTCATGGCTGCGATCGGTCCGGATCTGGCTGCCCGTGCCCTGCTGCCGTCTCCGCTTCTGCTCGCCAATTTTCCTTTCCTGGACCACGCAAACCGCCTGCTGGCCATTGGCGCGGCGGAATTGCGCGCCCTTGGCAATCTGACCCGGCAGGGTGGCAAGCGCCCGCCCCGTCCAGCGTTCAAGCCCGCCTTGCTGCAACGGCTGCGTGAGATTGCCCTGTCTGGTGGCCATGAGGCGTTCGCCGAAGGGGTTGCCTATGCGCTGGGGCTCGACACCGAATTCGCCTTGCATCTGGCAACCGACGAACAGGGGAGGCCCTGACGGTCTGTCTGAAGGTTCTCGGCTTCGACAGTGAAAGCGCAACTGCAATGCTGGTGCGCCTTGGCGGTACCACGCTTGATCTTGCACGTCTGCGCAAGCTTCAGCACCTGTTCGAGAACATGTCCCTTGATGCGGCGGATTGCCTGCTGACCAGCTGGCGCCACAGGAGCGAAATCATCGACGGCGAGATTCAGCAGGCCGCAGCCGCCCGGCTTCACCAGCCGGGAGGCGCCCGCGCCGGCCAACGCCCGCAGGACATTGCCCGTCCCGGCGAACGCCCGCTGCCAACCCATCGGCCAGCGCCCCGCACGGCGCCGTCAACCCGCCGCATCACCAGCAGCTGACGGCGGCACAGAAGCAGTCACAATTACCCTCGGCTTCCGGCAGCGAGCTCCCGGAAGCGTCCCGGAGTCATTCCAGTCTGCTTGCGGAAGGCACGCGTCATATGGCTCTGGTTGGCAAATCCGCAGGCGGCAGAGACCCCTGCGGCCGTTTCCCCTGCCCGCAGAAGCTGCCTGGCCAGATTGATCCGCTGCATCATGACCCACTCGCTGGGCGCCATGCCGCGCGCCAGCTTGAACATGCGGTGGAAGTGGAACACGGAAAGGCCCGTCAGCGCAGCAAGGTCCTCCAGATGGATCACAGCGTCCATATGGGCCCGCACCCAGTCATCCACCCGCCGCAGCTGATGCGGACTGAGCCCGCCCTTCAGCACGGGCGCGCCACGCGAAAGATGCCCCACCATCACGGCAAATGCCTCATCTGCCTTGAGAGCATTTTCTGTCATGGCCGCCTCCGCCATCTGGAACAGCGGTACAGCGATGGCAGGTGCCGCCACGAAGGTCTCATCCTTCAGGTCAAGCCGCCGCGCGTCACAGTCATGCACCTCGGAAAAGGCTGCCCGCAACGCCTTGTCGCTGACATAGAGATGCACAAAGCGGAAAGGCTCGGTAATCTTCCAATCCGATGCCTCTCCTTCCGGCATGACGCAGACGGCGCCCTGCCAGCCGGGCAAGGCTCCCTTGTCGAGCCGTGACGTGCCTGTTCCGCCCTGAAGATAGAGGCTGAATGTATGCCGCTCCGGCGCCTCATAGGACATCTCATCGTCGTGATTTTCCCAGACGGTCACAGCGCGTTCTGCCCCCATGCCGAGATGGGCGGCAGCGAACGCGGTGGAAGACTGGCTGAGAAAGTCGTGAACGGTCTGGCGCATGATCTCTGTTTACATCATCGCCGGCCTCTCGGGCAGAGGGGACGCGGAGAATACCGCAAGATCGTGCAAGCCTTGCGCTCATGAGACAGCGTAACACCGGCAGGCAAGGAGACTGCCCATGACCAACATTCTGCTTTTCGCTTCCACCGTCCTGCTCTGGGGCACCACCTGGATCGCCATTGCCTTCCAGATTGATGCTGCGCCCATCCCGGTCTTCGTCTCCATCTTTCACCGCTTTGCGCTGGCCGCGCTCGTCATGATGGCAGGGCTGGCGCTCATGCGCCGCCTGCGCCGTCCCCGTGTCTGGCGCTTTGTATTTGCGCAGGCACTTTGCCTGTTCTGCTGCAACTTCATTGCGCTCTACACGGCCACAACACTCATTCCTTCCGGCCTCGTCTCGGTCATTTTCTCGCTGGCCTCACTCTTCAATGCGGTGAACGCGCGGATATTCTTCGGCGACAGGATCACTCCGCGCACGCTTGTTGCCGCGGCGTTCGGCGCCTGTGGGCTTCTGCTGCTGTTCTGGCACGACCTGACGGTCGATTTCGACATTTCCGTGCTGCAGGGCATCGGCTGGGCGGCACTCGGCACCTGCTTCTTTTCGCTCGGCAACATGGCCTCCCGGCGCAACACGGCAGAAGGCGTGCCGCCAGTCACGGCCAATGCCTGGGGCATGAGCTTTGGCGCCATTGCATTGCTAGGGATTATCTATGCCACTGGTAACACGCTGGTGACCCCGCCCTCTTCGACCTACTGGCTCGCAGCCGGGTATCTCGCCGTATTCGGCTCTGTCGCAGGGTTCACTGCCTATCTGATGCTTGTCGCACGCATCGGTTCGGCCAAGGCAGGGTACGCCACGGTGCTGTTTCCGGTCATCGCCCTTGCGGCCTCCAGCCTGTTTGAAGGCTATCAGTGGACGCCTGAGGCCATCGCCGGTCTTGCGCTCACAGGGCTCGGTAATCTGGTGATGTTCACGAAGGTGACTCTGCGCCCGGCCAGAGCCATGGCGTGAGCTGGGCGGGAATCAAAGAAAATTCGGCAAAAATGGCAACCGGTTTTGCGCCACGATTGCGTAAGACCAAAGAGACGGGGCACTTTCGCTGCCTGCGCTTGCAACGAAAGTGCTCTGGTTCTCTTCGCAGCCTGCAGGTCAGGCGTCTGTATCGACCACCTGCAACAGATCCGTGCCACCCTTGCTTTCGATCTCGACGACCCAGAAATCCGGGTCCATCCGCTTTTCGCTCTCCAGCCGCGCCTGCGCGTCCTCGCGCGCGCCCTGAGAGATCAACAGTTCGAAAGCCCGGTCATCGGCGGCCGTATCCATGAAGGCCTGCGGAGCCGGACCGTATAGATCAACCGTGCCATCCATCCGGTCCACTAGGACAAAAACAACCCCAGCCTCCTCCGCGCCCTTGCGGGTGGTCGCGGCAAAGCTGCCGTCCGTAAAGACCTGCCGCACCAGTGCGCTGACGAAAAATCTGGATGTAAGCCGCGGCATGCGCATTTCCTTCCTGCGGGCCAGCCCGCAAGGCAGGCCCGGTTATCCCTCGAACGGAATCCCTGTAAAATCTTCGAGCTCACGAATGAGCGAGGGGGACATCTGACCGGTAACGGCAAGCCCCCGGTCCAGCTCGAAGCGCTGAATCGCGTTTGCGGTGTTGTCGCTCATCATGCCGTCTGCCCGCAAGGGGCCATAACCAAGTTCAGAGAGAAGCCGCTGGACCTTGGCAAGCTGCCCGCCACTATTCTCTGCAACCTGCACGCTCCGTCCGGCTTCCTGCGGAGGCACAGGCACAGTGCCTGTTGCAGTGGGAAGCGGTACATGACGCACCGGCTGCGCCTGTTCGACCAGAGCTGCAATTGTCGCCGGAGGCTGAGTGACAGCCGCCGGTGAAGGGATCGCCGCAGCGGCACTGTTGCGGTGTGCCGGGCTGGCGAAGGGCGAGGGTCTGGGCAGAGGCACTGCCCCAACGCCGCCATTGGCAGCGGCGCGCTCCACAAGACCTTCGGTCTCCATCAGAAGACGTGCAAGCAGGGCGCTGTTCACCTCGCCGGTTTCCGGCAGACCGGTCAAAATCTCGTAACGGCGGACAGAGCGTTCCGTTGCAGGCCCCACCATGCCGTCCAGAAGCCCCTCGTAAAGGCCGAGACGGCGCAATTCGGTCTGTACGTCCAGAACCAGCGTCGAGACCGCCTGCGGCATCACCACACGGTTCTCCTGTGGCACCACCTCGCTCTGCCGCTCGCGTGTCACGACCAGCGGCGCCGGATGGCGGCCAGGCTGAAGTCCAACAGCATTGGCAATGATCAGGCACCCGGTCAGCGCCATGACGATGGAACCACCGGCCGCGACAGGATTATCCATCGCAGCCGTGCCCATACGGGCAACCAGCCCCTCGCGGGGCGGCGGTTCAGGGTCAACTCGCTTGCGTGCCATGCGCTCCAGTCCGCTCTCCGCTTTCCGGCCTCAGGCCACCGTTCGCACCGGCAGCTGAGCTGCCTTGCGCGGTGAATTTGTTTTTGCCCCTGCCGCACTGGGCGGCAGAAGAACTGTCATGCTTGTGCCATTGCCTCGTGTGGCATCAACCCGGAAGCTGCCCCCGTGCAGTTCGGCAAGGCCCTTCACCAGTGCAAGCCCGATCTCAGCCCCAGGCAACAATTCCGGCTGTCCGCGGCGCGGGGCCGCGCCTGCATCAGGCAACATCCCCGTCGCCGTCACGCGGAATTCCGCGCCGTTGCCGAGATGCCGGGCCAGAAGTTCGACCCGCCCTCCGGCTTGCGCCGACTTCACTGCGTTGGAAAGCAGATTGATTACGATCTGGCGACAAGCAACCTCGTCCGCTGGGAAGCTCCCCAGCGCCGGATCGATTTCACTGACCAGGGCAGCATTGCGCAGCCGCGCCTCATCGGCCGCCACCCGCACACAGTCCTGCAAGCAGGCGACCAGATCCGCTTCAGCCCGGTTGACGGGCTTGAGAGGAACGACCGGCTTTTGCTGCCCGGATATCATCCCATCCACCACGTCCAGCATATGTGTGCTCGAAGCATGGATCAGATCAGCATATTCGCGCCTGCGAACAGCATCGCTGAGGCTGTCTGGCCGTTCACGCAACACTTCGGAGAAACCAGCAATCGCGGTCAGCGGTGCACGCAGTTCATGACCGGCTTCCGCGACCGTCCGCGACAAGTTCTCTTCGTCACTTCCCGCATTGCTGTGGCCCGCCCCTTCCCGAAGCACTGCCAGCACACGGCCTGACCTCTCCCTCGCATCTGCCCGCGAAGCCGGGCGGCATTCGATCAGAACGCTGCGATAGTCCGCCATTCCGGCCTCACCTGGCCGGTTCCGGCCCTGCCGCAGCCGAACCTCAAGGCTCATAGAGCAGCGGTCGCGTTCTACGTCAGACACCATCTTCAGGAAGGCCGGCCGGTCTGCCACATGCAGCCGCTGGAACAGCCCCTCGCGCTGCACCTGACGCGCGCTGGCGCCAAGCAATGCCTCGCAGGACCCGCCAATAGAGATCACATCACCGCCTTCACCCAGCAGAGCGACCATGCCGCTTGCCTCGTCATTGACCATCTTCAGACGGCTTTCCAGATGGCGGAACAGGCCCTCGCCACGCTGTTGCTCTTGCGCAATCTTGACGCCCATCATCATGGCATAGGCGAGAGCACCGCCGGAGGAAATGGCAAGCGCCGCCTCTGTGCTCACGGCAATCGAATAGCCAGGAGCACCTGCACCCAACAGAGCCAGAAGCCCTACCTCTGCAAGGCAGAGCGCCGTAACGTAGAGAATCGCACGCCGGTCAGCGGTCAAGGCAGCCTCGACAGGCGCCAGGATCAGCCAGATGAGAGCGAAAGAAGCAATCCCGCCCGTGAGCGCCGCAATGCCGCCAATGAACAGCGCGAAGACCGCCGCAGAGGCGGCTTGCGCCAGTATGAGGTTGCCAGTGCGCGACAAAAACAGCGCAAGCGGCCACTGAGCCAAAGCCCAGCCGAGAATCAGCGTCAGGGGCAGCGATGCTGGCCCGGCGACAGCCAGATGGAGCGGAAAAAGAAGGAGAGCGGCCGAGCCCGTCACCAGATTGGCCGTGATAAAGGCCTTGTGGCGTGGCGCACGCAGCTCATCCCCTTCGACGGACGGATGAACCAGTCCCTCGACAAAACGGGCTATGGGCTGGCCATAGATGCTCAGGAACCTGGATACGCTACGCAACACACTCACCACGGGACCGGTAAGCCCGGTACCTCCAGTTTCTCGTTACCCGATTTTTCGCGCGGATCACTTAAGGAACGTTGAAGGCGGATCGAAACTCCTCAAAAGCAAGGGCAAAAAATCCCAACGCCCCGCAGCCCCTTGGCTCATATCCGTTCAAATTTGAATCAAGTTTGCCGAAAAATATATTCAACATTCTGTTTTCTTTGAAGAAAATCGCCAGTCAGCGAGAAACGCCGCTTTTGGATGTACCTGTTAGTGTCGTGTCATAACAAAACCGTCAGCCCCTGGCACGGTGACTGGCGGAAGCGGAAAACTGAAGGGTAGCGCAATGTTCTTCCTCGTCAGGAAAGCCTTCTGGCTTGTCTTGGTGCTGGCGATGGTGCCGTTCTTCGCTGGCAAGGACCAGGCAGGCGGCTTCAACGTCGACCCTGTGGCGGCTTTCATGGCCGCTCAGGCAACAGTAAGCGATCTGACAGGGTTCTGCGGGCGCAATCCGCAGGCCTGCGAAACCGGCGGCGAGGCCATTGCGGCCATCGGTGCCAATGCCCGCGACGGCGCAAAGCTGGTCTACCAGTATTTCGACGGCGCAGAGGCAGGAAGTGGAACAGAAGGTCCGGCGCAGGTCATTCCGCCTGCTCCAGGCGACATTACAAATTCGATCCCGGCCACAGATGGCACATCCGGTGGCGAACTCACCATCCCGTCGTGGCATTTGCCTGCGCCGGAGATTGTACAGCAGAATTCCTCCGTTCCGGAGACTTCCTTTGGGCCGGTGCCACGGCCCAATCCCAGGTCAGTCCCACGGGTCTGACCGACCCTGCCGCGGCACCGGGCCTGTCATTCCGGACCGTGGTGGTTTGCGCCCGCATGACCGGACCGGTCCCCCGTCCTGACCCGGGGCCGGACTGGAGAGACGGAAAAACTCGGTGGCCATGCCGCCGCGCCGCAAGTGGATTGCTGCCCCTTCCACTTGCGGCGTCTTTTTCCCGCCGCCCTGCCGGGCACACTTGCCTCACTGGCCGCAACGTCTATATCTGCGCACTCGACGTGCTCCAGAAAGCGGAACCTAGGCACATGACCTCCAGTCTTGAAGAAATCCTCGAGAACTTTGAATTCATCGACGACTGGGAAGACCGCTACAAATACGTCATCGAGCTGGGCCGCGCCCTGCCCGCCTTTCCTGACAACCAGCGCACGGAAGACAACAAGGTGCGCGGCTGCGTGTCTCAGGTCTGGCTGGTAACCCAGGTCACCCATGGCGAGGATGGAAGCGCCATTCTTACTTTCCTCGGAGACAGTGACGCCCTGATCGTACAGGGTCTCGTTGCCATCGTCCTTGCCGTCTTCTCGGGACATTCTGCGCGGGACATTCTGGAGACCGATGTGGATGCAATCTTTGCCCGCATCGGCCTCAAGGATCATCTTACGCCGCAGCGTTCCAATGGGCTGAAGTCCATGGTCCAGCGCATCAAGGACGACGCGGCCTCGGCTCTGGCAGGGGTGTGACCGCCAGGCCCTCGCATTTCTGGCGGGCTTTTTCGCCCCCGCCATGCCGTAATGCGAGGCCAGGGCAGACAGGCCGATACCAAGTACCACCTTTGCCGAACGGGCAGGCCAGCCCCGTTCCCGCTCGACAGTTTCCAACCCCTTGAGCAGGCAGCAGACATCAACCAGCACGCCACCAAGACCGCGTCCGACGGCATCCAGAGCCCGCTCCACACGGAGCCGCGCAGCCATTACATTGTCGCTCATATCAGCTCCAGCCGGGCCGCTGCCGGTGTTGCGCCCGCCTCCGGCTTCCGTGCGCCAGCCGCCAGAAAGACCCGGCATCAACGCGGCGAATGTGTAGTCTTCCCGCAGGCGCTCACCGGCCTCAAACTGCGCAGGCGTCAGCATAGCCTTGCCCTTTCCATCCTTTCGCCGCGCCAGCCAGGCAAGAGGGCTTTCCGCAAGGTTGACCGTGACCCGGATCGGGTCACCTGCTCCTGAATGCAGCATCACCGGCTCGCGGACCTGATGCTGCTGCTGAAAGCTGTCCTGGCCCCCACTCAACATCCTCCGCACATACAGGCGGCCTTCGGTCGAAAGCCTCAACGCGCCATCCGGCGCCTCCCGCGTCAGGCCAAGACGCTTCAACTCGTGGAGCACACGCACTGTCACGATCATCTGCCGGCGTTTCCCGGCCGTCTCCTGGCGCCCCTCAAGCCGTACCGGAGCTTCTTCCTGACCGCTGCCAGAGACAATGACAGCCCCCGTCGCGGCCAGAAACTTGAGAACCTTGCGGCCTTCCTCTGTCAACGCTCTGCTCATCGGAATCCCTCCCAGCGGGCCAGTCCATAAACCGTCATGCCTCCGGCAATCAGTTGCTCGATTTTCAGAAGCACGCCGTCGACATGAGGGTCATCGCGCCGGTCCTCCCATTTGCGGCAGGCGTAAGCCACAGTGGAGCGGTCCCGGCCATAGTAGTCGCCGACCTCGGCACAGGAGAGGCCAAGGGCAACATGGGCCAGATACATCACCAGCTGCCGGGCATCGGCAATCAGCCTGACGCCACGCCCCTCACTGAGCAGCTCAGGCGGACTGATGCCGTAAACCTCCGCGACCAATCCCTCGATCAGTAAAAGCCGGGCCATGACGGTTCTGTTCCTCACTTCTCCCGCCTTTCCCTCGTCACCACCCTGACGCTGCTGCCGGATAGAAGTCCTCGCTACGCACTCCATCACCAATCTCCCCGTGGGCTTCCCCGTTAGGCTTATATTCCTACATTGTACGTCAGCAATCCGGGGTGAGGGATAAGTTTCCTAGCAACCTTTAATGGAGCGCAGATATCCGCCATTTCTCCCCGCTCCCGCCAATCCGGTGATGATGGATAAATTCCTGCCTGCCGCTGCGGACAGGAAAGCGGAGCCTGAAGGGAGGCCAGATGCATAGACCGCCAGTGTCAGATCGACTGTTCTGGGTGCGCCTTGCGCGTCTCGGGCTTGGTGCAGAAATCGGAGGGACTGAGCGCCTCGGCCGCAGTATCGGCATCTACGCACTGCTGTTCAGCCTCGTCCGTGCCATACGGGCAGAGCGGGCAAGATGCCGGCAAGCTCATTGGACAGGCGATCTCAATCGCCTTGCCGGACTGCGTTCGTCTTTCCGCGCCTTGTGGCCCCTGCGTCACGCTTACCGGCGGCAGTGAGTTTGCTACTCATCTTGAGCAACTGCAGTAGACGGGGCCGGTTGAGAACAAGGAGGGCCGCACTTTCAGTGCCTCCATGCGCAGGAAGAGCGTTCTTGCGAGGGCCGCATGCTTTCTTCAGAGACTTGACCCGAAAATGCAAAAGGCCGCCGCGGTTTCCCGCAGCGGCCTCAAAATCACCCCCACAAAGTGGGGCTGCCAGTTACTTGACGCGCTTGCGCTGCTGACCCAGACCCATCTTCTTGGCCAGTTCAGAACGCGCAGCAGCGTAGTTCGGAGCAACCATCGGATAGTCGGCCGGCAGATCCCACTTCTCGCGGTATTCTTCCGGGGTCATGTCATAGTGCGTGCGCAGGTGACGCTTCAGCGACTTGAACTTCTTGCCGTCTTCCAGGCAGATGATGTAGTCCGGCATCACCGACTTCTTGACCGGAACGGCGGGCTTCAGCGGCTCCGGCTCAGGCTCAACCTGGGCGCCAGACGTACGCTGCAATGCACCGTAAACTTCGTTGATCAAGCTCGGGAGCTCAGTTGCCGCAACGGTATTATTGCTCACGTAAGCGGAAACAATCTCAGCGGTCAGGTCGATCAGGTTTGCATCTACCGGAGTATCAGTCATTTCTCACCCATCTCGTAAATTTATCGCGTGTTCGCATTCCTGCACAAACCGAAGGTCTTCAACAATCGACGCTTTGCAGCAAAAGCTTACTTGGGAAGCGCGACGCGAGAATTTTGATTCTTATGCAGAGGCAACGTATTCGTGCTTATATAGATGCTTCATTCATTGGACAAGCCCTAACAAACAAGAAAAAGTAAAACGGCCTGTTTTCAACGAAACACCTCCGTTATCTGTAGTCCAAATTTGTCCATATTGTGGTAAAAACCCGCAGTAGTGCGATCCACTTGCGGCATTCCCGCATTCCAGGCAGAGCCAACCTTTGGCTGCATCGAGTCCGGCTTTGCTAGCTTTAACCAACCCGACACTTGCCAGCGCAAAGTAAGGCCCGGTGCGTAACACCGGGCCTTGCAACAAGCACTTGCCTCTCCTGCCCTGCAGGGCAGGCAAATCAGCTCTTTGGTTGCTTCTTTCTCTGATCAAGAAGCGGAGCGAGAACGTCCATTTTGGTTATCGCGCAGGGGCGGTATCCAGCCGCAAGAGCCGCTTTGGCAACCAGATGAGCGGAAATAGGGGCAGTCAGCAGAAAGAAGACAACACCCGCGATTGCTCTGGTGATTACATCCAGTTCCCCGGCGTGCAGGGCCAGTGCAATCAGCATCAGACCAGATCCCAGCGTGCCGGCCTTTGAAGCAGCATGCATCCGCGAGAAGACGTCAGGAAAGCGGATAATGCCGACTGCCGCAGCCGCCGCAAAGAGCGCCCCGGCGACCATGAGCAAGCCACTTGCAATTTCGATTGCCGCGTTCATTTTCCGGCCTTTCTGCGGGCGAGATTTTCCTTCACCTCTGCGGAGATGGTCGGATCACCGACCTGCCCCCGGTTCAGGATGAAACGCGCCAGCGCCACCGTGCTGAGGAAACCGACAAGGCCAAGCGTGATGGCAATGTCCACGTAGAGATAGAATTCGGTCGAAATGCCGATGACGGCGATGAAGCCGATCGCCGTGGCCACCAGCATGTCGAGGGCGACGACCCGGTCCGGAAGGCTCGGTCCGAGCACCGTGCGCACCACCGTCATGGCAAAGGTGAAGACCAGAAGCACCAGAGAAATCTGGATGCAGACCGCGAGGAAGTTTTCGGCAAAAAGGTCAAGCGGGCTCAACGGAAGGCCTCCATGATCTTGCGTTCAAAACCGTTGCGGATGTCTTCAATGGTCCCCTCAGGGTCAGGGACATCAATGCAGTGGATGTAGAGCACCTTCCGGTCCTCGGAGACATCCACCGAGAGCGTGCCCGGCGTCAGCGTGATCAGATTGGCGAGAAGCGCAATCTCGAAGTCGCTTTCGACCGTCAGGGGAAACGCGATGAAACCCGGATTGAGGTCAAGTTTCGGGCGCACCACAATCCGTGCCACGCGCCAGGCCGAGATGACCAGCTCATAGAGGAAAAGCAGGATCAGCCCTATGACGCGCGAAGCACGGCGGAAATATCCGCCCGTGTTGATCTGTTCCCGGATCAGATAGAGAGCCCCGAGCCCCAGCACATAGCCGAATGCGAGATTGACCACCGAGAAGGAACCGGTCACGGCCCCCATGCGACAGCCAGCAGGATGTTGACGAGGAACAGGCTGCTCATGCTGCGCCTCCGAAGACAGACAGGAAGTAACCAGCCGGATCAATAAGGCCACTGGCACCACGCATGGTGATATTCATCAGCCACTCCGGGGCAACTCCAAACAGGATGACCAGCGCTGTAAGTGCGCCAATCGGGATCCAGAGGGCCGGAGAAGCAAGACCCGAGGCCTGCCCGGCAACCACGGCGGCTCCACCGCCGTTAAGGCCTACTAGACTACCGTCTGCCGTCCCCTCGGGCCCGCCACGCCAGAACGCATAGATCCACACGCGGCCAACGGCCATCGAAGTCAGGAAACCGGTCACCAGGATGGCTGCCGCCAGCCACGACCAGCCGGTCTCAAGCGCGGCGTCAACGAGGATCAGCTTTGGCCAGAAGCCCGAGAAGGGCGGCAGGCCGGACACGGCAAAGGCAAGGATCAGGAACACTGCTGCAAGAGCCGGGCTCTCGCTGTAAAGGCCGCCCTGCTTGCGCAGATCATTGCTGCCACACATGGATGCCATCACACCCGCAGTCAGATAAAGCGCCGTCATGACAATGATCGAATGCACTGCATAGAAGATGGCGCCGGAGATCGCCGCAGGTGTCCCCATGGCAAGGCCAGCCAGCATTGACCCAATCCCGGAAATGACCAGATAGCCAAGCAGACGCCGGACGTCGGACTGCGCCAGCGCGCCAATGATGCCCACCAGCATTGTCAGGGCCGCCACCCAGGCAATCACCTCACTCATGTCCGCACGGACCGCCGGCATGAGCATCACCATGACGCGCAGCAGCGCATAGACGCCCACCTTGGTCAGAAGACCGGCGAATATCGCAGAAACCGCAACGCTTGGGGTGTGATACGAGGCAGGCAACCAGGCGTTCACCGGGAAGGCTGCAGCCTTCATGGCAAAGGCCAGGAAATACAGGGCACCGATGGTCATCACCGGCCCAGAGGGGCTGCGTCCGCCAATTTCATGGCGGCATCGGCCATGTTCAATGTGCCGAGGTGGCCATAAAGCAGGCCCGTGGCGATCAGGAACAGGTTCGTGCCGAGCAGGTTCAGCACACCGTATTTCACGGCGCCATCCAACTGCGCCCTACCGTTGCCCAGCACAAGAAGACCATAGGACGAGATCAGAAGCACCTCGAACCAGACATACATGTTGAAAATGTCGCCGGTCAGGAAAGCGCCGCAGGCACCGGTCATGAGGAACAGCAGGAAAGGATAGAACCCGTAGCGCCGTCCGGAGGTGTCGATTGTCCCTGCCCCGTACAGCCCTGCACAGAAGGCCACGACAGAGGCGATAAAGGCGAGCGTTGCCCCAAGAGGATCGGCCGTGAAAGCGATGCCGAAAGGCGGCAGCCAGTTGCCCATCACCATGGTGACGACACCGGTCTTCAGCACATGCACCAGCAGCGCGCCGGTCGTCAGCACCAGCAGGCCGAGGAAGAACAGCGCCAGCTTCGGCTGGAAGCTGGTATTCTTGCGCATCATGAGACACAGCGAGCCGCCAATGATCGTCAGGATCGAAGGCGCGATGACGAGCCAGTCCGCAGCCGTTGCCGGCGCGGTGGTCATCGCCTGCGAAATATCAACCGAATAGGAAGTTCCGGCCATGGATCAGTACCCCTGCGGAGGACCGGCTTCACCCTTGGGCTCGGCGATGCGCATGTCGTTCACGTCATCGGTGCCCAGTTCCTGATAGGTGCGGTAGGCCAGCACCAGCAGGAAGGCGAAGAAGGAGAAAGAAATCACGATGGCCGTCAGCACCAGGGCCTGCGGCAGCGGATTGGCGGTTGCCTGCGTCACTGTCGCCTGATCGAGAGGGATCAGCGGCGGCACTTCGCGGGTCAGCCGGCCATTGACGAAGATCAGCATGTTGACCGCATTGCCGAGGATCACGACGCCGATCAGCATCCGCACAAACATGCGCGACAGCATCAGATAAACGGCCACGGTGAAGAACAGGCCGATGAGGATGGACAGTCCAGCTTCCATCAGTCGCTCTCCCTTTCCTCAAGCGCGAGCGCGATGGAGCCGATGGCACCCACCACGACAAGATAAACTCCGATGTCGAAGAACATCGGGGTGGACAGGTCCACCGCCGTGCCAAAGACATGAACCGTAGCCCATTGGCTGGTCATGTAAGCCTGCCCCATGAAGGCCGACAGCAGTCCGGCAACGGCAGCCAGAAGCAAACCGAAGGCTGCAAGGCTCATTGGATGCACACCGATGGCCCTGCGGACACCGTCCACACCACAGGCGATGCCGTAGATCGCCAGGGCAGAGGCCGCAATCAGGCCGCCGATGAAGCCCCCGCCCGGCTCATTGTGGCCGCGCAACAGCACGAAGATGGAGAACAGCACCATCAGAGCCGCGATATAGGGCGCAAATGTGCGGAAGATGATCGTGCGCATCAGCGTGCCTCCACCGTCTTGGCTTTCGGGGACTTGCCGCCCTTGGGAGCTGACGCATCCGGCTTGGTGCGGATGCGGATCAGAGCCAGCACGGACAGACCCGTCAGCACCACCACCGAGATTTCGCCCAGCGTATCAAAGCCGCGGAAGTCGACGATGATCACGTTGACGATGTTACGCCCATGCGCGATCACGCGGCTGTACTGGCTGAAGAAGTCAGACAGGCGCGTATCGAACGGCTGTTGCGTGATCGCCAGAAGCACCAGCGTGAAGCCAAGGCCAACAGCGGCCGCAATTGCTACGCTGACAATCCGTGCAACCATCGGGCGATGGTCACGCGGCGACAGATTGAGCCGGGTCATGACGAGGGCGAGGATCACCACAGACAGCGTTTCAACCATGAACTGTGTGAAGCTCAGGTCCGGCGCGCCAAACAGCATGAAGATCAGCGCCACGGCAAAGCCCTGGATACCAAGCGTCACGATCGCTGTCAGCCGGGTGTTTGCCACAAGAACCGCACCAAGACCGGCCACTGCGATCAGGATCACGGCCCACTCATAGAAGCGGAACTCCGGCCACTCAGGAACCTGCGGCATGCCATTGGCAAAGACCGCAGGCAACAGCAGCGCAGCGCCCGTGGCGAGGAACACAACGGCCATATAGGTCTGCATCGAGCCGCCCTGCAGCAAGCGGGTGATGCCGGTGGAGAGCTTCACGATGGCAGCCACAAACTGATCGAAGCCCTTGTCGGGTCCCCAGCCGATGGCTTTCAGCACGCCGGCTACGGCCGCACGCAAGCGGCCAAGTATCAGGAACAGCCCGATCCCCAGCGCCACGGTAATGATAGAGAGGATCAGCGGCGCGGAGATGTAGCCGGGCAGGAGATGCAGCTCTACAGCCGTCTGCGAGCCCACCAGAGACGACAGCATCGGCCCGATGAACAGTTCACCCGTTGAATGAGCCAGCAAAGCAGCGGCAAGGCCTGTCAGCGACAGGACCACCGGACCGGCCCACAGCAGCACCGGGCCTTCGTGGGCATGCTTGGGCGTATGCACCTCAGGTCCAAAGAACGGCTTGATCGCAACAGCGGCCGCAATCACCAGCATCAACGCATTGCCCACCACAGCGACCGCCGTGACAAGCAGTGCACCGCTGGAAAGGCCCCAGGTGCCGTAATACAGCACTTCCTTTGCGATGAAGCCGATGAACGGCGGCAGGCCGGCCATGGAAAGCCCGGCAAGCGCAGCGGCCGCAAAGGTGATCGGCATCGCCTTGCGCAATCCGCCCAGTTTCGTCACATCGCGCGTACCCGTCTCATGGTCGATGATACCGGCGACCATGAACAGAGCGCCCTTGAACAGGGAGTGCGCCAGCAGATAGAGCACGGCCCCTTCCAGCGCCTTCTGCGAACTTGTGCCGGTGAGCATGACCAGAAGGCCGAGTGAGGCGACCGTCGTATAGGCCAGCATCAGCTTCAGGTCGGTCTGGCGAACAGCAAGGATCGTCCCCACCAGCAGCGTGATCCCGCCGAACAGCGGCAGAACGGTCATCCAGACTTCGGTGCCACCAAGGGCGGGATGCATACGCATCAGCAGGTAGACGCCAGCCTTCACCATCGTGGCCGAGTGCAGGAATGCCGACACCGGGGTCGGAGCTTCCATGGCGTTGGGAAGCCAGAAGTGGAACGGGAACTGCGCCGATTTGGTGAAGGCGCCGCCCAGAACGAGGATGAGGATTGGCAGATAGAGGCCACTGTTGCGCAGCACATCGCCGCCCGCCAGCACCTGCGACATCTGCGACATGCCGGTCACCTGCATGATCAGCAGGAAGCCAGCCAGCAGCGCCAGTCCGCCGCCACCGGTCACCAGCAGCGCCTGCAGCGCAGCACGGCGAGAGGCGGCCCTGAGATGATCAAAACCGATCAGCAGGAAGGACGTGATCGAGGTCAGTTCCCAGAAGATAAACAGCGACAACAGGTTGTCGCTCGTCACCAGCCCCAGCATCGCCCCCATGAACATGAACAGGAACGAGAAGAACCGGCCCTGCTGCGGATGCCCCTTCAGGTAGCCTCCTGCATACAGAATGATGAAGGTGCCGATCCCGGAGATCAGCATCGCAAACAGCGTCGAAAGCCCGTCCAGATAAAAAGAAAGGGTGACGCCATAGGCGGGCACCCATTCCTTCGCGATAGTGTAGACTTCGCCTTCAGACACACCCGGCACGAAGCGGGTGAAGTGCAGGAAGATCAGCAGCGGCACGATGGCAAGCAGCCAGGCCGCATTGTGCTTCAGCGCTTTGGTGGCGATTGGTGCGATGATTGCAGCCGCGAAGGGCGCAAGCACTGCGAGGATGGTGGTGTCGAGTGCGGCGGGTGTCATGCTCACTCTTCGGCTAGGGCAAATTGCCAATACATGCAGATCGGGACTCTCAGTGTAGCCGCCGAGAGTTAAGATTTTTGATCGAGTTAGACACTGTTCCAATCAGGCACAAGCCCACAAGGACCATTTTTCGCCATATTCGCAAGACTGAGCCCTTTTGCCTGCTGCAGGGCCGAAGAGGAGCGCGGCAAACCATCACTTTCGGACGGCGTCGGATTCATTGAATGACGTTTTTATTTTGCAGTGCACAATAGAACCTTGATCGCTGGACTGCCCATCCGAATCAAGTCTTGCCTGCCTTAGGCGCTGCGTACGCTCAGGAGTCTGGTCCCCTCGAAACCACTCTGGGCAACCCTGTCACAAAGGGAAGACCATTCGCAGCCGCCACAGGCCTGACGCGTCTCGCCCGAGGCAAACCCATGCTTGAAGCTGCGCAACGTGGCCTCATCAAGTCTCAGCTCATCTCCGGGCACAAGGCCCCTGCCCAGCAACTGCCCTACGCCCTCGAGTGCCAGCCGGTCACGCTCCAGCACCGTATCCTTATGACAATGCGGGCCATCCTCTCCCAACAGCGGCGCGCAGATGTCATCTGGTCCGCGAACGATCAGGATAGGCTCCCCGCTCTCATCCGCCGGATCACCTTCGCATAATTGGCCACAAAGCGCGGGGAATAGCCCTCCCCGACGAAGGTCAGCATGCAAAGCAGATGATGTCCACGCAGCCGGATGGTCATGCTCTCAGCCTCCCCTTCAATGCCAAAAGGCCCGGCACGAGGCCGGGCCCGGATCTGTGGCATCATATCCTGAAACGGCTTGAGTACCGTGTCAGATAATCACGCATTTGCACGGTATGCGGCCAGTTGCGATGCCGCACGGTCTCGGCGCGCAAGATCGGCCAGTTCGGCGGAGACGACACGGCGTCCGACAGGCCACAGCGAAATGGCAGCAAGCTTGAAAGCCTGCAATCCCAGAGGAATACCAATAAGGGTCAGACAATTGATGATGCCTGCGAAGACATAGGCGAGAAACAGGACCCAACCAAAGCTCAAAAGCCAGATCACGTTGAATATAAAACCTATTGTGCCAGTGGCAGCGGTCTTCGCGGTCAAACCCTGACCGTCAAGATCGCGAATATGCACAATCTCTTTGCCAAACGGCCATGCAGAGAGTTTTGCCATCTCGATGGCTGCGCGAGTCAGCGGCAGCCCGACAATTGAAACTGCGAAGATGGCAGCTCCCAAAAGCCAGATGAGAGCCGTTATCGCCCCACCAAACACAAACCAGATAACATTCCCGGCAGTACGCATTTTTGCATCCTTGTAACTCAATTCAGGAGGCTCATAGCCTTTTACAGGAAGAAAAATCTACCAGGAGATGCACTGTCCAGACACTCTATCAACGAGATATGTATCGCAGACAAAACTCAAGGGCCGCAGGCAGGTTAGGTTCAGCCAAAACAGAAAGGCCCGGCGCAGGGCCGGGCCTTTCAACGAAACAGAACCTTACTTGGTTGCAGCTTCGTACATTTCCAGGACGTAGTCCCAGTTGATCAGGTTGTCGACGAAGGCCTCGAGGTACTTCGGGCGGGCGTTGCGGTAGTCGATGTAATAGGAGTGCTCCCAAACGTCGACGCCGAGGATCGGAGATGCGCCCTGCACCAGCGGGCTTTCGCCGTTGGCGGTCTTGGAGATGATCAGCTTGCCATCCTTGACGGCAACCCAGGCCCAGCCGGAACCGAACTGCGTGGTGCCGGCGGCGATGAAGTCGGCGCGGAACTTGTCATAGCCGCCCAGATCGCTGTCGATGGCCTTGGCCAGAGCGCCCGGAATGGCCTTGCCGCCACCGTTCGGCTTCATCCAGTTCCAGAAATGGATGTGGTTGTAGTGCTGGCCGGCGTTGTTGAAGAGGCCGGCGTTCTTGCCGAAGCTCTCCTTGACGATCTCTTCCAGCGACTTGCCTTCCAGGCCGCTGTCCTTCAGCAGGTTGTTGCCGTTGGTCACATAGGCCTGATGGTGCTTGTCGTGGTGATACTCAAGCGTCTCCTTGGACATGTAGGGGCCAAGGGCGTCATAGGCATACGGCAGTTCGGGAAGTTCGAAAGACATGGCAAATCCTCCTTAAGGAAAGCTGTGGTGCGGCCCGGCTGCATTCAAACATGCGGGCCAAGCCCTTTCGGAGCCGCAGGAAAGCAGCTCGCTCCGGATGCAAAATAGGCGTCTTCTCGCCCGTGAGCAATGCATCCGGGCAAATAAAAAAATATTTTTCTTGGTTTATTAGCTGGAACCAATTCCGGCGCGCTGCGTTCTGGGCTTCCTCGCGCTCACATCGGCGAAATCCGTGCGTCCTTAAAACCGGGCGCCAGATCTTAACAAGCCGTTAACCCCTGCTCCCCACACTTTCCGCGACGCTGTTTCAGCCACGCCTGATTCCGGGATTATCGCATTGAAAATGAAAGAAATCCGGACCTCCCTCCGGAGCCGCCTTCCGCTTTGCGCACTGGTCATCGCCACATGTGTCACCGGTGGCGCAGCTCCTCTCGCACTTCAGACGCTCAAGGTCACGGACGGCGACACGATTGTGCTGAACGGCGAGAAAATCCGCCTTGAGGGAATTGATGCGCCGGAACTGGCACAACGCTGCCTGACGCCAACAGGTCAGGAGTACCGTTGCGGCAAAGAGGCGGCAGATGCACTCAGAACATTTCTTGCAAACGGACCGGTTGTTTGCAAGGGCGCCACGCGTGACGACTACGGCCGCCGTCTGGGCACCTGCTATTCCGGCGCGCTCAACGTGAACGCCGCCATGGTGGAAAGCGGACACGCCTTCGCATTCATCCGCTATTCCTCTAGCTACGTTGCCGAGGAAACCCGCGCGCGCGCCGCCAAAGTGGGCCTGTTTGCAGGCACAGCTCAGGCACCGTGGGATTTCAGGGCAGCCAAGTGGCAGAATGCCAGCGCCAACCGGCAGACGCAGGCTTCTGCGGATGCCGGAAGGGACTGCCCGATCAAGGGGAACATCTCCAAGAACGGGCGCATCTATCACATGCCCTGGTCCGCCTCCTACGCCCGCACCAGCATCAACGAAAACAAGGGCGAGCGCTGGTTCTGCACGGAAGCCGAAGCCATTGCGGCAGGCTGGCGGGCCGCCCACAGCAGCTAAGCTTCAGCCCTCAGCGCTCACACTTCTTCACAACGATCGCAGTCGCGCTCGCCAGTGTTTTTACCATCAAGCCGGGGATCATCCCCCGGCTGCCAGATCGAGCACTTCATCCGGCAACTCGTCAATCTCCAACGGGCGCGGCAGCACAAGAACGACCTCACCAAGCTGTTCTTCAATTACCCTAATGGCGTAACCCGGAATGGGATTGAACCCCAGCAGCTCTTTCAGAGTGCCTTGCGGGTCGCGAACAAGACGCACCCGGAAGTCAGCATCCTCCAGGGCCTTTTGCACAAGAGCGGCTTCAACCTCCTTGCGTGCTGTCTCGATCTCACCGGGCCGAGAGCTGGTAGTTGCTTCGGACATATATCCCCCTCCTGATGAAGCCCGCTGCCGGAGAAGCCCCTGCCCTGACCGCCAGAAACGAACCTATGGCACCTTCAAGCCGCCACCTTAGTGCGCAGTGTCAACGAAGAGGAAAAAGACCCGAAAAGTGTCGCCCCCTGCCTCTTCACTGAATCAACCTGCTTCAGCGGCTCGTTCGCTCCGCCTTGGCCGCCATGATGTTTGGCGTGTTCACCTCCAGCCAGTCCGCCAGCGTCTTGACCCGGTCGGCGGCTTCCCGCCCCAGCGGCGTCAGGCTGTATTCCACATGCGGTGGCACCACTGGCAGAGACACCCGGTCAACCATGCAATCTGCTTCAAGCTGTTGCAGCGTCTGCGCCAGCATCTTCTCGCTCACACCACCGACCTTGCGGCGCAGCTCGCTGAAGCGGTGCGTGCCCTCCAGCAGCGCCAGAAGGATCAGCACACCCCAGCGGCTGGTCAGGTGATTGAGAATTTCCCGCGATGGACAGGCAACGCTGAACAGTGCGCCCCGGCGCATCAGCTCAGAAAGCGGCTGACCCGTGACCAGATCCGGCTCGAAATCCACCTGCACGGTTTCGTCAGAGATTTTTTCACCTCTATCCAACCCGTTGTTTTCCATATCTTTTCTCCTGAATGACACGCCCTTTCGGGCATGCACATCACTAACTTACCAAATTGTATGTACTTTCAAAAAGAAAGTATATAGCTCATATCTGCCTCATCACACAGATCCGGCGGCCCGCCGGAGCAAATCAGTAGATGGAGCCGTATATGAAACTCGCAATCACCGGTGCCTCTGGCCAGCTTGGCCGCCTCGTCGTAGAGAACCTTCTCGCCACCGAACCGGCAGTCTCGCTGCGCGTGCTCGTCCGGTCTCCGGAAAAGGTGGCCGATCTGGCCGCACGCGGTGTGGAAGTGGTGGCCTTCGACTATTCAAAGCCGGAAACCCTCGCCCCCGCCCTCTCCGGTGTTGACCGCCTCCTGCTCATTTCCGGCAGCGAAGTCGGTCAGCGCATCCCGCAGCACAAGGCCGTCATCGACGCCGCCAAGACTGCCGGTGTGGGCCTTGTTCTCTACACCAGCGTTCTGCGCGCCCAGCAGTCCAGCATGATCCTTGCTGGTGAGCACAAAGCCACCGAAGACATGCTCACGGCCTCGGGCCTCAACTACGTCCTGCTGCGCAATGGCTGGTATATCGAGAACTACCTCTCGGCTGTGCAGGCCGAGATCGATCATGGGGTCGTTGGCGCCTCGGGAGAAGGCCGTATCTCCGCCGCCGCCCGCGCCGATTATGCCGCCGCAGCAGCAGAAGTCCTGCGCAAGGGCGCGCCTTCCGGCACCATCTATGAACTGGCCGGCGACACATCCTTCAGCAAGGCGGACTATGCGGCTGAACTTTCCCGCGCATCGGGCAAGCCGGTCGCTTACACCAATCTCACGGAAGCTGCCTACAAGGATGTTCTCGTGCAGGTCGGCCTGCCGGAGGGCTTTGCCGCAATCCTGGCCGACTGCGACACCTGCACCGCCAAAGGCGATCTGGAAGACAACAGCAAGACGCTCTCCAGCCTGACAGGCCGGCCGACAACGCCGCTGTCCGTCATGGTCGCAGAGGCCGCGAAGGGATAACCCCCAACCGCCCTTCACACTTCAGGACCGCTCCCGGCACTCACCGGGAGCGGTCTTTTCTTTACGGCTCACACCTGCGCATGCGCCGTTGGCAGCATTGCAGCCGCAATCAGACGGCGGGTGTATTCTTCCCGCGGCGCTTCGAACACATCTGCCGCAGGCCCGGCCTCAACGATCTTGCCGTGCTGCATCACCATCACCGTATCGGACATGGCCCGCACCACGGCGAGATCATGGCTGATAAACAGATACGTCAGCCCATGGGCGCTCTGCAGGTCGCGCAGCAGCGTCACGATCTGCTTCTGGATCGTGCGGTCCAGTGCCGAGGTTGGCTCGTCCAGCACCATGAGGTCCGGCTTCAGCACCATGGCACGGGCAATCGCAATGCGCTGGCGCTGGCCGCCGGAGAACTCGTGCGGATAGCGGTTGCGCATCACGGGATCGAGCGACACCTCCTCCAGCGCCTGACAGGCCCTGCGATCGCGTTCTGCAGCGCTCAGTCCCGGCTCATGCACAAGCAGCCCTTCGGTGATGATCTGGCCCACGGTCATACGCGGGCTGAGCGAACCGAACGGATCCTGAAACACGAGCTGCATGTGCTTTCGCAGCGGCCGCAGCTCCGCCTTGCTCTTGTCCGAGATGCGATTGCCGTTGAAGAACACGCGCCCTTGTGCAGGCATCAGCCCCAGCAGCGCCCGGCCCAGCGTCGATTTGCCCGAGCCGCTCTCGCCCACGATGCCAAGGGTTTGCCCCTTGCGCACGGTCAGCGAGATGTCGTTCACCGCCTTCAGGATGAAAGGCTTCGTCAGCAGCCCGCCGCCAAGAGCAAACTCCACCGACACCTTCTGCCCCTCGATCACCACCGGCGCCGAAGCATCCACCGGTGCCTTGGTGCCTTCCGGTTCTGCATCCAGCAGCATGCGGGTGTAGTCGTGGGCGGGCGTGTCGAAGATCTTCGCCGTGGCGCCCTCTTCCACCACCTCGCCCTTGCGCATCACGTAGACGCGGTCGGCGATCCGGCGCACGATGCCGAGGTCGTGGGTGATGAACACCACTGCCATGCCCAGCCGCTTCTGCAGATCTGCCAGAAGATCGAGGATCTGCGCCTGCGTCGTCACATCCAGCGCCGTCGTCGGTTCGTCGGCAATCAGCACGTCCGGATCGTTGGCCAGTGCCATGGCGATCATCACGCGCTGACGCTGGCCGCCGGACAGCTCATAGGGATAGGACTTCAGCTTGCGCTCCGGCTCAGGGATATTGACGAGCTTGAGCAGCTCCAGCGCCCGCGCCTTTGCCTTGGCCCAGCTCAGGCCACCATTTTCCACCATCGGCTCGCAAAGCTGGCGGGAAATGGTGTAGAGCGGATCAAGCGAGGTCATCGGCTCCTGGAAGATCATGGTGATCTTCTTGCCGCGCACCTGGTTCAACTCACCCGTCTTCAGGCCGAGGATGTTCCGGTCCCGGTAAAGAACGCGCCCGCCGGTGATGCCATTGGACGCTAGGAGCCCCATCGCCGCCATCATGGTCTGGCTCTTGCCCGAGCCGCTTTCACCCACGATAGCGACCGTCTCGCCGCGGTTGACGTGGATATCGACGCCGCGCACGGCCTCGACCATCCCGGCGTTCGTGCGGAAGTTGACCGTCAGGCCTTCGATCTTCAGCACGGCTTCATTCTGGTTCTGAGGTGCCGTCATGTCAGCGGTCCTTCGGATCAAGCGCATCGCGCAGGCCATCGCCGATGAAATTCAGCGCGAACAGCGTCGAAGTCAGGAAGATCGAGGGGAACACCAGCAGCCAAACGCCGCCTTGCAGGTTGCGCGCGCCTTCCGAGATCAGCACGCCCCAGCTCGTCATGGGTTCCTGGACGCCAAGGCCGAGGAAGGAGAGGAAACTCTCCAGCAGGATCACTTTCGGCACCAGCAGCGTCATGTAGATCACCACTTGCCCCAGCGTATTAGGGATGACATGACGGCGCAGGATGCCCGCATTGCCAACACCCATCGCTTCGGCTGCCTGCACATATTCCTGCCGCTTGATGGTCAGCGTCTGCCCGCGCACGATGCGGGCCATGTCCAGCCACTCCACCGCGCCCACGGCAATGAACATCAGCACGAAATTCCGGCCGAAAAACACCACCAGCATGATCACGAAGAAGATGAACGGCAGCGAATAAAGCACATCGACGATGCGCATCATCACCTGATCCACCCGGCCACCGAGATAGCCGGACGCTGCGCCATAAATGACGCCGATGGAGATTGCCACCACCGTTGCCAGAAGGCCGATTGTCAGCGATACACGGCCGGCGATCATCGTGCGGGTCATCAGGTCACGGCCATTGGCATCCGTGCCGAAGTAGAAATGCAGTTTGCGCACGTCTGCCTTCAGCGTCACCGACTTGCCGTCGGCTGCCATGTCCTCAAGACGGGCATTCTGGAAGAAGTCGCTACGGTCCACATACTGTACCGAGCGCGGATCGATCTCCCGCGAGGACATCAGGCGAACGCTCACCGTATCCCCGTCGCGCTGATAGTTTTCAGCCTGGAGACGGGCACGGCGCAGCACGCTCATCAGCCCCGGCTCCACCTGCTCCGGCAGCGGGTAGGACTGGAGGCTCGCCGGCACTTTCACGAAGTCCCGGTAAACCTGATCGAAGCCATGCGGCGACAGATAGGGGCCGACGATGGAAACGACGGTGACGACTGCCAGCACGATCATGCTCGCAACCGCAGCACGGTTGGCCTTCAGCCGGTCACGCGCGTCATCCCAGAGGGAGCGCCCTTTCACCGGCACAGGTCCGTTTGCAGAGGAAGTCAGGCTCATGGCTGGTCCTCAGTCGAAACGCACGCGCGGATCAAGCAGCGCATAGAGCAGATCCACGACGAGATTGAAGATGATGACAAAGCAGGCGACGACGACGACCGTGCCCATGACGAGCGTGTAGTCGCGGTTGAGCGCCCCTTGCACGAAGTAGCGGCCAATGCCGGGAATGCCGAAGATCGTCTCCACCACCACCGAGCCGGTCAGCAGCGCAGCTGCTGCAGGCCCAAGATAGGAGACCACCGGCAGCAGCGCCCCGCGCAGCGCATGCACCACGATGACGGTATAGGCCGACAGGCCATAGGCCCGCGCCGTGCGCACATGGTTGGAGCGCAGCGCCTCGATCATCGAGCCGCGCGTCAGGCGCGCCACCACGGCAATCTGCGGCAGAGCAAGCGTGATGACTGGCAGGATGGCATCCACATAGGAGCCTGCCGTCCAGCCGCCGACTGGCAGCCAGCCGAAATGCACGCCCAGAAGGAGCTGTAGCACCGGCGCCACCACGAAATTCGGAATGGTCACGCCAAGGGTTGCCGCCGCCATCACGGAATAGTCGAGGCCGTGGTTCTGCCGCAAGGCAGCCACAACACCCAGCACGCCACCAACGATCAGCGCCAGCGCAAGTGCGCTCAGGCCCAGCTGCATCGAGATCGGCAGGCTGGCGGCAAACAGTTCGTTGATGGAGAAATCACGGAAATAGAAGCTCGGACCGAAATCCAGAACCGCAATGCTCTTCAGATAGATCAGGTACTGGTTCCAGAGCGGTTCATCCAGATGATAGATCCGGTTGAGGTTCTCCATCACCTTTGCTTCCAGCGGCCGCTCCAGATCGAAGGGCCCGCCCGGTGCAATGCGGATCAGGAAGAAGGAGATGGTAACAATAAAGAAGAGCGTCGGGATGGCTCCCAACAGCCGTTCAAGCACGTAGCGCAACATGCCCAGACCTTTCCTTCGCCAGCGGGAAACGCTGCCCGGCAGCCAGAAGCTGCAAGGCAGCGCCCGTCATGACGCAAAGCGGCCAGCAGCAGCCTCCTTTCGGAAGCTGCTGCCAGCCGTGTCCTGTCTTACTCGGAAATGCTCATCCAGCGGGTCGGATGCACGTCCATGAGGTTCGTCTCGAAGCCCTTGAGCTTCGGCGAGACGAGGTTCTTGGAGGCGTAGTACATCATCGGGATGAAAGGCAGATCGCGCATGAAGATGGTCTCAGCCTCCTTCAGGATGGTAGCGCGCTTTTCAAGGTCCGTCGTGGCGGCGGCCTCATCCATCAGCTTGTCATAGTCTGGATTTTTGTAGTTCGCGTAGTTGAAGCCGGCATTGTCGGACTCAACGAGGAACAGGAAGTTCTGCGGGTCGGAATAGTCGCCGATCCAGCCTGCGCGGGCGACGTCAAAGTCCTGCTTGTCGCGCAACATCGCGTAGTGGGTCTTGGTATCGGTGTTCACCAGCGACACATCCACGCCCAGCGGCTTCCACATGTCGGCAATGGCAACTGCCGTGTTCTTGTGGTTCTCGGAGGTGTTGTAGTTGATCGTCAGCTTCAGCGGCTTGTCCGGGCCGTAGCCCGCCTGCTTCATCAGCTCGATGGCCTTCTCTTCGCGATCGATCTGCGGCAGATCCTTGTAGTCCGCATAGGCCGGCTCACCATAATTGTTGATGCCGGGGGAACCAGCGAGTAGCCAGCGATCATCGTGCCGCCCCAGATCTCGTCAGCCAGGAATTCACGGTCGAGTGCCATGGAAAGAGCCTGGCGAACTTCCGGCTTGGCCAGCGCCTCGTCATTCATGTTGAGGGCGTAATAGTAGGTGCCAAGGTAAGGAGCCGGCTTGAACTGGTCTGCCAGTTCCTTCTTGATGAAAGCCATCTGCTCGGTCGGCACGTCGTCGTTGGAATGCAGTTCACCCGCCTGGAACCGGCGCAGTGCAGCGCCACGGTCTTCCGTCGGGTAGTAGAACACCGTGTCGATGGCCACATTGGCAGCATCGTGGAAGTTCGGGTTCTTCACCATCTTGATCTGGGCGTTCGGCGTGAACTCGGCCAGCATGTAGGCGCCGTTCGACACCATGTTGCCCGCCTTCACGAAGTCGGTGCCGAACTTCTCGACGCTGGCCGGATGCACCGGCAAGCCGGTCTGGTGTGCCAGCAGATCGACGAAATAAGGCGTCGCCTGAGCGAGCGTGATTTCGAGCGTATGGTCGTCGATTGCCTTGACGCCAAGCTCCTCAACCTTCTTCTCGCCCTTGTTGATCGCCTCGGCATTCAGGATCGGATAGAGGATGGTCGCGTATTTCGCGCCCGTTTCCGGGTTCATGATGCGGCGGAGCGAGAACACGAAATCGCCAGCCTTCACCGGGTCACCGTTCGACCACTTGGCGTTGTCGCGCAGCTTGAAGGTGTAGGTCTTGCCATCTTCAGACTGCGTCCAGCTCTCGGCAACGCCCGGAATGATCTTTCCGGCAGCGCTGTAGGCAACAAGACCCTCATAAAGGTCGCGCATGATGTTGCCTTCATAGACCGTCGAGGTCTTGTGCTGGTCCAGTGTCTCAGGATCGGCGGAATTGCCGCGGTGATAGACCATCTCTGCCATGGCAGAGAAGGAGGTTGCAGCCAGAAGCGCGGCGGCGAGCGCGGTCATTCGAACGGACTTGAACATTTTTCGGTCTCCCCTCTTCAACACTTGAAGAGCACCTGTGCCGGTGCGGTGGCACGTTCCCATGCAGCCCCACCCTGTTCAACCCTGCCACAGGGGAACCAGGGTTGCAGGAGGGTAAAAAAACGGATTCTTTTCGGCAGCACCAGCCATTCGAAAAATTTTTCCCCTCTGAAAATTTATGCATTAAGCTCAAACAATCGCCATGCCTACATTCAAAGCAGGTCATTTCCGGCAGTTTTCTGCCGTTTGGGCACCCTTTTACGGTACACCTTGGCTTGAAGGCAGAGAATCGCTCCCTAGACCGCTTCCCTCTTGCATGGCGGCCCAAGATGGCGTTCCTCTGCGCCAGATTTTCACGCCGCCATCAACCGGCAGCGCTTCAGGCACACGACGTTTAACAGGACCACATGGCCCCTCCGCTTCTCATCCTGCGTGACATTCATCTCACCTTCGGCGCCACCCCGCTTCTGACCGGAGCCGAACTCAGCGTTTCGGAAGGCGACCGGCTCTGCCTTGTCGGCCGCAATGGCTCGGGCAAATCCACCCTGCTGAAGATTGCAGCCGGCATGATCGAGGCCGACAAGGGCGAGATTTTCGTCCAGCCCGGCCGCACCATCCGCTACCTGCCCCAGGAGCCGGATCTATCTGCCTATGAGACCGTCCTCGACTATGTCACCGCAGGCCTTGCGCCCGGAGACGATCCCTACCGCGCGCCTTATCTGCTGGAAGTCCTTGGCCTTACCGGCAAGGAAGAGCCGAAGAGCCTGTCCGGCGGCGAGGCCCGCCGTGCCGCGCTCGCCCGCACGCTGGCGCCGGAGCCGGATATTCTTCTCCTCGACGAGCCGACCAACCACCTCGATCTTCCGGCCATCGAATGGCTGGAAACCGAGCTGAAGAGCCTCAAGTCTGCCATCGTTCTCATCTCGCACGACCGGCGTTTCCTTGAAAACCTCTCCCGCGCCACCGTCTGGATCGACCGGGGCACATCGCGCCGGATGGAACGCGGCTTTGAACATTTCGAGGCCTGGCGCGACGAACTCTTCGATCAGGAAGTGCGCGACCAGCAGAAGCTGGCCCAGCAGATCAAGCGCGAAGAGCACTGGATGCGCTATGGCGTCACCGCCCGGCGCAAGCGTAACATGCGCCGCGTGCGCGAGCTGGCGGACCTGCGCGACAAGGCGCGCAGCCATCGTGGCCCACAGGGCACCGCCAAGCTTGCAGCCACCGAAGGCGAGACCTCAGGCAAGCTGGTGATCGAGGCGAAGTCCATTTCCAAGGGATATGGCGATCGCTCCATCGTTTCGAATTTCTCCAGCCGCATCCAGCGCGGCGACCGCATCGGCCTCATCGGCGCCAATGGAGCCGGCAAGACCACGCTTCTCAAGATGCTGACCGGGGAGCTGGAGCCGGACAGCGGCACCGTGCGCCTCGGCACCAACCTGCAGATGGTCACCCTCGATCAGAAGCGCGAGAACCTCAATCCGCTCGACACGCTGGCCACCGTCCTCACCGGCGGGCGCGGCGACACGGTCATTCTGGGCACCGAGACGAAGCATGTCATGTCCTACATGAAGGACTTCCTCTTCGCCCCCGAGCAGGCCCGCACCCCTGTGGGCGTTCTGTCCGGCGGCGAACGTGCCCGCGCCATGCTCGCCCGGGCGCTCGCCAGTCCGTCGAACCTGATGGTGCTCGACGAGCCAACCAACGATCTCGACCTTGAGACGCTGGATCTCCTGCAGGAGCTGCTCAGCGACTACGAAGGCACTGTCCTTCTCGTCTCCCACGACCGTGATTTCCTCGACCGTGTGGCTACCTCCGTCATCGTCTCGGAAGGCAATGGCAAGTGGCAGGAGTATGCCGGTGGCTATTCCGACATGGTGGCCCAGCGCGGCGATGGCGTGACCGCCCGCAAGGCCGAGAAGGCAGCCAAGGCAGAAAAAGCCCCCGCGCCAGCTGCAACCGAAGCCAAGACCTCATCAAAGGTGAAGCTCTCCTTCACCCAGTTGCATCTTCTCAAGACCCTGCCGGAAACTGTCGACAGCCTGACGAAGAAGCTGGAGAAACTGCAGGCGGAGATGGCCGATCCGAACCTCTACGCCAAAAATCCGGACCGCTTTGCCAAGCTCTCTGCCGAAATCACCCGGCTTACCGGCGAAAGGGATTCAGCTGAAGAGCAGTGGCTGGAGCTGGAAATGCTGCGCGAGGAAGCGGAAGGCTGAGAAAACAAGAAGGCCGGACATTGCTGCCCGGCCTTCGCTGTTTAACGTGATCGGCTGAAGCTTACGCCGCACGCACCTGCGCGATGAAGCGGGTGACTTCCATCTTCAGCGTTTCCGCATCCTTCGCAAGGCCTCCGGCTGAGCCAAGAACCTGCGAAGCTGCGGCTCCCGTTTCTTCCGCTGCGCGGCTCACGCCGGTGATGTTGGACGAAACTTCCACAGTACCGGCAGACGCCTGCTGCACGTTGCGGGCGATTTCCGAAGTCGCCGCGTTCTGCTCCTCGACAGCCGCCGCGATGGTGGCAGCGATGCCATTCAGCTTGGCGATAGTGTCACCAACGTTCTGGATTGCATCTACGGACGCACTGGTCGCAGCCTGAATTTCGGCGATCTGGCCGGAGATTTCCTGCGTGGCGCGGGACGTCTGTTCAGCCAGGGCTTTCACTTCGGTTGCCACGACGGCAAAGCCCTTTCCGGCCTCACCGGCACGGGCTGCCTCGATGGTGGCGTTCAGCGCCAGCAGGTTGGTCTGGCCGGCGATCTCGGAGATCATGCCCAGCACATCGCCGATCTTTTGCGAAGCCGAAGACAGGAAGGCAATGCGCTCGCTCGCGGTTTGGGTATCCCCCACAGCGCGCTGGGACATGCTGGAGGATTCCTCTGCACGGCGCCCAATCTCGCTGACGGAGGCCGACAGCTGTTCGGTGGCAGAGGCCACCGTCTGCACATTGGCGGCAGCTTCTTCCGAGGCTGCGGATACGGCAGTGGACTGCTGCGCCGTCTCTTCTGCCGAAGCGCTCAGGGTATTGGCTGCGGCCTGCATTTCCTGAGCGGCAGCAGACACTGTGTTGACGATACCGCCCACAGCACGCTCGAAGCTGTCGGCCAGCTCGTTCATGATACGGCGGCGCTCGGCTTCCTGCTGCCCCTTCACAGCCGCCTGCTCACGCTCCAGCCGCTCCTTCTCGATGCCATTGGCCTGGAACACCTCGACCGCAGACGCCATCTCGCCGATCTCGTCAGAGCGGCCAGAGCCGAAGACCTTCATGGTCAGGTTGCCGGCCGCAACAGCCTTCATGCAATCGGTGATCGCCTTGATGGCACGTGAGATGGACATGCCGAGGAAGACAGCAATCCCCGTCATAACCAGCGTGAAGATGCTTGCCAGCGTCAGCGTCGTCGAGAGGGTGCTCGAGATGCCGGCAGAGGCCTTCGGGCCGATGTCGTTCTGTACCGCAACCACCTCATCGGTAATCTTCTGATAGGCCGTAGAGATCGCAGGGCCGATCTTGAAGATGCGCTCGGTCAGCGCCTCCTGCTGGGCCGCAACCCCGGTTTCAACGGCAGCCGCCTGCTGGCGCACCAGCTCGAACTCCACGGCAAGTTTGCCTGTCAGCTGAGACAGCTTGGGGCTCTGCTGTGCCGAAGCAACCGCCTTCAGCAGCGGCTCCACATTTGCATAGCGGGTCTGGGCCGTGGTCAGGTCAGCCGGATTGGCAGCAAGGCCATAGCGTTCCATGAACACCCGCGCGAGCAGAAACTCCTGCATCGTGCGCGCTGCAGCCGCCAGAACGGCGTTATTGCCTTCGGCAATGGCCTCCTCGAGGATCTCCGTCAAAAGCCCACGGAATTCCGAGCCCTCTTTCTGCAGTCCCTCCAGCCCCTTCAATGCGGCAGTATTGGAGGTGCGGAAATCAAGGAAAGCCCGCTCATATGCGACAACATCACTCTCAAGCGCCTGCAACTCGGCAAGCCGGGGGAGCCCGCAAAGAACTGGCTGACCTGCGCCTTGCTGGCCTTGAGCTCGGACAGCAGTTTCTCGGCCTTCTGCCCGTCCGTGTCATTGGGCGACAGCGCATAGCGGATCACAGCCAGACGAGCCTCAGTCAGGGTTGTGGCCGACTCAGAGATCACAAGCGATTGCCGGGCCGCAGTCCGGTAGTCATCGAAATAGTCAGAGGCGGTCTGGAGGCCGTTGTAGCCCAGCCAGGACACAGCAAGGAGCGCGGCGACAGAAAGCCCGAAGCCGCCGAAGAGTTTGGAGCGCACAGTGAGGTTAAGCATTTTCATCCCCGGTTAACAGGTCCCTTCAGGCTGAACCAAAACAATATATACATAGTTAACAGCAAGGACGGAATCTAAGAAAACAGCCCTGAGCTCCAAACAAAACCTGAATTAACGCATCAACGGCAGACAATGATTCTGATATATTTAAGCCACCATCAATAATAACGTCAAATCTTCAAAATTCAAAACAAAACTCTACGGAAGAAAGATTATCTCTGATTGGCGCCCAAAGATTGCCACACTTTGCACTGAGTCAAGCCCCGGGCTGCATACGGGCAAAAATCTGCAGAAAGCTTGATCTTTCAGAGCGTTCATCATAAACAGCACCCCAATCGAAGCTCCTCCCTATGATTTATTACATGTTTGCTTTTTACGAAGGGAATTTATCCTAGGTCACCGCAAGCCAGCCGCACATGGTCCATCAGAGAAAACCTGACGCAGAGTTACTGTTAATTTTAACTATTGTAAATTTTTGCCATATCCACCAAAGGTTGCATTTCTGACGTCGGGAACAGCGGTACGGCAAGCACCTGCGGCATAAAAACCTGACCGCCCGGCATCGCCTCGCCCTCCCAGCGGGAGCCGCACGCAGCCAGACCCGCAGCAAACAGCAAAAAGCCGGACATTGCTGCCCGGCCCTGTGCTGCGTCTGATATCAGCGCTTGATAGATGTCACGGTTCACGCAGGGCTCAGGCCCTCGCGGCGCTTAAGCATTTTCAAGGCATGATGCGTCAGCATCGAAAGCCTTGGTGTTACGCGGCGCGCACCTGCGCGATGAATCGGGCGACCTCGACCTTGAGGGTCTCCGCATCCCTGGCAAGTCCGCCTGCGGAACCCAGAACCTCTGAAGCTGCAGCCCCCGTCTCTTCGGCAGCCCGGCTGACGCCGGTGATGTTGGAGGAGACTTCCACCGTGCCGGCCGAGGCCTGCTGCACGTTGCGGGCAATCTCAAGCGCGGCCGCATTCTGCTGTTCCACGGCGGCGGCAATCGTCGAGGCGATGCCATTCAGCCGCTCAATCGTGTCTCCGACGTTCTGGATCGCGTCAACCGACGCATTGGTCGCCGCCTGGATCTCGGCGATCTGGCCGGAGATTTCCTGCGTGGCGCGGGAGGTCTGCTCAGCCAGAGCCTTCACTTCCGTTGCCACTACCGCAAAGCCCTTGCCGGCCTCACCAGCGCGCGCCGCCTCAATGGTGGCGTTCAGCGCCAGCAGGTTCGTCTGGCCAGCGATGTCCGAAATCATGTTCAGCACGTCGCCGATCTTCTGCGAGGCCGAAGACAGGAAGGCGATGCGCTCGCTGGCGGTCTGAGTGTCCCCGACGGCCCGGTGCGACATGGTCGAGGATTCCTCTGCCTGACGGCCGATCTCGCGCACCGAGGCTGCCAGCTGCTCGGTGGCGGCCGCAACCGTCTGCACATTGACCGCCGCCTCTTCCGATGCGGCGGAAACCGCCGTCGACTGATGCGACGTCTGTTCTGCCGAGGCACTCAGCGTGTTCGCCGCAGCCTGCATTTCCCGCGATGCGGTGGACACTGTCTCGACAATGCCGCCCACCGCCTGTTCGAAGCTGTCGGCCAGGTCGTTCATCAGCTTGCGGCGCTCGGCCTCCTGCTGCTCCTTGACAGCAGCCTGCTCGCTCTCCAGCCGTTCCTTCTCGATGCCGTTGGCCTGGAAAACCTGAACAGCCGCAGCCATCTCGCCGATCTCATCGGAACGGCCCGCGCCGAAGACCTTCATGGTCAGATCACCGGCCGCAACCGCTCGCATGCAGGCCGTAATGGAGTTGATGGCACGGGAAATGGATGTGCCCAGAAACACGGCAATGGCCGCCATCACCAGCGTGAAAAGGCTTGCCAGCGTCAGCGTCGTCGAGCTGGTGTTTTCAATACCGGCTGCGGCCTCCGGCCCCATTTCGTTCTGCGCATCGATCAGCTTGTCGACGGCCGTCTGATACCCGGACATGATCAGCGGCCCAAGCTTCTCGAGCTTGTTCTCACGAATGTCGGCAGCCTTGGAGATAGCGATTTCCAGATAGGACGCCTCGCTGATCACATCCTCCATCTGCGCGGGCAGCGGTGCCACGAGCCGGTTCAGCTCCGGCGACTTCTGGGCAAACTGCAGCCGCTGCAGCAGGGACGTGGCCTCATCGTAATAATTCATGGCCTCGTTCAGGTCGTCCACGTTTCCGCCGCTCGCGTAACGCTCG
The DNA here is from genome assembly GCF_050510895.1 of Pannonibacter phragmitetus. Classification (GTDB taxonomy): domain Bacteria; phylum Pseudomonadota; class Alphaproteobacteria; order Rhizobiales; family Stappiaceae; genus Pannonibacter; species Pannonibacter phragmitetus_B. The sequence goes on from NZ_JBNINT010000001.1 coordinate 2,679,816, forward strand.
ACATAAATCCGCGCCAGCAGAAATTCCTGCATGGCCGGGGCCACGGTCTCGAGGACGAGGTAGTTCTGCTCCTCAATGGCCTTCTGCATCACGCCGGCCATATTCTCGCGGAAGGCATCTCCGCCCTCCTTCACCTGGGTCAGGCTGAGAGCGACTTCCTCATTCACCGCACGCAGTTCGTCAAAGGCGGCCTGATAGGCATCAACCTGCTGGATCAGGTCCTGCAGTTCCGCCAGCAGGGAGACCCGGCGAAGACCTCTTCGATCTGCGATGCGCCTGCGCTGATCTTCCCGATCAGGTCATTCACCTGGGCGGCGCTGTCCGGAGTTTCCTCCAGCTGATACCGCAAGACGGCAAGCCGGGCTTCCATCAGCGCGGCCTGCGCCTCATAACCAGTCAGGCTCTGCCTTGCAGTTTCGCGGAATTGGCTGAAATAGGTGGCAGCAGTCTGCAAACCACTGTAGCCGATGTACGATACGACAAGCAGGGCGGCAACAGATGCGCCAAATCCGCCAAAAAGCTTCGCACGAACGGTCGAGATAAACATGACAGCTCCTGTTCTGGATTGCGCAACAATAGGCAGCTGAATCTCTAGGTGAAGTTAACAAGGCCTGCTCAAAAAATGGTGCAATCAACCCTCTCAAACACGGGAAAGTTAGACATCACAATGAGAACTGGCTTTATTATTGCTGGAGGTACTGGATCCCGGATGAAAATTGGCCACAAGCCATCAATTACACTTACGGCACTACCTCTGATTTCGCATGTGGCGGAATTGCTCCAAAAGCAAGTTGAGGCTGTTATAGTTATAAATAACAACCCAAGCCATTTGCCTGAAACTCTGAATTTACCAGTCATCCGCGATTTTCAGCCGGGACGTGGCGGACCTCTTGTCGGTATTATTACGGCAATGCTTTACGCAAGGGCAGCTCTCCCAGAATGCAATCATTTCGTGAGCGTTCCTTGCGATGGCCCATTCTTCCCTGCAACGCTGGTCGAGCGGCTCACCGCGGCCAGCACTATGGACACTCCGGCCATAGCGGTATCCGATGGCCGCAGACATCCACTGTTCGCCTGCTGGCCAGTTTCGCTGCTGCCCCGATTGCAGGACTGGGTGGCAGCAGGCAACGCCCGTGCCGGCCAGTTCCTGGGCGAATGCGGCGCCGCCGAAGTGGAGTTCCCGCTGGATGCAGACGGTACGGACCCGTTCTTCAACATCAACACGCCTGAAGATCTTGCTGAAGCAAAGCGGATCATTGCCAGACGGGAGCGCGCGGGCCTGACATCACACTGACCTCTTGATGCAGGATCTTGAACCAGCTTGCACGGCGCTGCAAAGCAGGGAATGTTCGGGGCAGCCGCACACAGGCGGCACTGGAACAGCGGCACGGGGACAGCGGGAAAAGCGGATGCGGGGTGAGGATTGTTTCGCGGCGGATGACAAGCGCCTGCTCCATGACGAGGCGCTGGACCTGCTCGCACGCCTGCCTCTGCCCTCGCCCGGCCATGAAACCGTCAGCCTCGGCAAAGGGCGCGGCCGCATTCTGGCGGCGCCCGTCACGGCTCCGCGCAACGTGCCGCAGCACGACACCTCGGCCGTGGATGGCTACGCCTTCCGCCATCAGGACTTCGACCCCTGCGGCGGCTTCTTCCGGCTGGAAACGCGCATTCCTGCAGGCCACCCCGCCGCGCAATCCCTGACGCCCTGGGCAGCTGCCCGCATCTTCACCGGCGGCGTGATGCCGGAAGGTGCCGACACGGTGGCCATGCAGGAAGACTGCCACCTTGAAACCGGCGGCGGCCAGAGTGTTGTTATCGTTCCCGCAGGCCTGCCCAAGGGCGCCAACCGGCGCCTGGCGGGGAAGACCTTGCGGCCGGCACCCAGATCCTTGCCCAGGGCCACCGGCTGAGGGCCCAGGACCTTGCAGCCATCGCCTCGACCGGGACAGCCCGGATCCCCGTGTTCACGCGGATCCGCGCCGGCGTCATATCGACAGGGGATGAACTCGTCCGTCCCGGCACCGCCCTTGGCGCAGGCGGGCTCTATGATGCCAATCACTTCCTGCTGACATCGCTGCTGGAAAGCTGCCCGGCAATCATCAAGGATCTCGGTATTTGCCCGGACCGGCGCGATGCCCTGCAGCTTGCCCTGTCCGAGGGAGTGGAGCACTGCGATGTCATTCTCACCAGCGGCGGGGCAAGCCACGGAGAGGAAGATCACCTCCTGGCAGTGCTGGAGCGCATCGGCGAAGCGCAGGTGTTCGACCTTGCCATCAAGCCAGGCCGGCGGCTGATCACTGGCCGGGCGGGGAATTGCCTGATCGTCGGCCTGCCCGGCAATCCCGTCGCGGCCATGGTGTCCTTCCTGCTCTACGCCCGCCCCCTGCTGCTGCGCCGCGCAGGAATGACGGCTGCCCCCGTCCAGGGCTTTCAGGTACAGGCCGCCTTCGACCTGCCCCGCCGCAAGACCGGGCGGCGGGAGTTCAGCCGTGGACGTCTGGTAACGCTCGCCGATGGCTCAGTGCAGGCCGAACTCTACCCCCGCTCCGGATCCGGGTTGATCTCAAGCCTCCGGGAGGCGGACGGCCTCATCGAGATTCCGGAGGAAACCACGTCCATCCACAGGGGCGCCCCCATTCGCTTCTTCCCTTTCAGCAGCTTTTGGGCCTGATTTCGCACAAACAGGCCAAGCTGGACGCTGCGTCATCGCGCAGATACCCGCAAAAATGCCAATGCACATCTTCTGTGCCAGCATGTTTTTTCATCTGGGCGAGCCGGATTCGCCGGGATATGTTCATACAATGGGCGCTGCATCGAGCCGCTTTCTCAAGTGCCGCAGACCGCGTCCTGACGAATGAAACAACAAGCAACCTGAGGCACAGCAGCCGCCATCGGCCTGCTGCCGCGACACAAGGCGCGAGGGGTAAATTACATGGGTATCAAGACGATTGCCGCCGCTGCAATCCTGTCCGTCGCCGCATTCGGCGCAGCCGAGGCGAAGGACTGGAGCAAGATCCGCATGGGCACGGAAGGTGCATATCCTCCGTTCAACGTGCTGGGCTCCGATGGCCAGCTGACGGGCTTCGACATCGACATTGCCAAGGCGCTCTGCGACGAGATGAAGGTGGAGTGTGAATTCGTCACCTCCGACTGGAACGGCATCATCCCGGCGCTGCAGGCCGGAAAGTTCGACACCATCATTGCCTCCATGTCGATCACCGAGGAGCGCAAGCAGCAGGTTGACTTCACCAACAAGTACTACAACACCCCCGGCCATTGCCGTGCCGAAGGACAGCCCGCTGACGGAAGCCACCGATGCTGCCCTTGCCGGCAAGGCCATCGGCGCTCAGAGCTCCACCACCCATTCCAACTATGCCGAAGTGAAGCTCCCCTCCACGGACCTCAAGCTCTACCCGACCTCCGACGAGTACAAGCTCGACCTCGTGAACGGCCGCATTGACGGCGTGATCGACGACGTTGTCGTGCTCTCCGAATGGGTGAAGAGCGAAGACGGCGCCTGCTGCAAGATCCTCGGCACCCTGAAGCCTGATCCGGAGATCAACGGCGAAGGTGCTGGCATTGCCATCCGCAAGGAAGATCAGGACCTCAAGGAAAAGCTGAACGCTGCCATTGCAGCCATCCGTGCGAATGGCAAGTACAAGGAAATCAACGACAAGTACTTCGAGTTCGACGTATACGGCGATTGAGGGGCTGAGGCGGGCAGGCATCCCCTGTCCGCCTCGCTTCTTCATGAGGACCGGAACGCCGGAGCAGGTACTGGCTGGTCGCGCAAACAGCATGTCCGCGCGGCTGGCTCGTCACCCGTCAGTATGGCATGTCCGGTAACGCCAGATTCAGGGGCTGATGCCCCTGATGCGCAGGGTCCGGGCAGCTGATGGACAAATATCTGGAACTTCTCGCATACGGCCCCACGGGATGGGGTGATGAGCTTCTTGGCGGCCTGTTCATTACGGTCAGCCTTGCACTGGCCACACTGCCCTTCGGGCTGATGCTTGGCTTCGTCATTGCCCTTGGCAAGAAGTCGCCCGAGCCGTCCCTGCAGCTTGCCAGCACGATCTACACCACAATATTCCGCGGTCTGCCGGAACTGCTGACGCTGTTCCTTGTCTATTTCGGCTTTCAGATCGCCATCAAGACGCTGTCCGAGCGCATGGGCTATGGCATCTCCATCGAGGTGAACAGCTTCCTTGCCGGCATGATTGCGCTGGCGCTCGTGTTCTCGGCCTATTCCAGCGAAGTGTTTCACTCCGCCTTTCTTGGCATCCCGCAAGGCCAGTATGAGGGTGGCAAGGCACTTGGCCTCAGCCGCTTCCAGACCTTCCGCCTCGTGGTCCTGCCGCAGCTGATCCGCCTTGCCCTGCCGGGCCTGACCAATCTCTGGCTGATCCTTCTGAAGGAAACATCTCTCGTGTCGGCTGTCGGTCTTGTCGATGTGATGCGCCAGACTGGCATTGCCGCCCGCAACACCAAGGAAGCCTTCTTCTTTTACAGCCTCGCCTGCCTCATCTATCTGACGCTGGCGATCCTGTCTTCCCTGGTCCTGCGCCGCACCGAAGGCTGGGCCAAGCGCGCGGAGATGGCACGATGAGCACGACAGCCGCCCCGGCCATCAGCCGTCCGCCCGCCGCCGCCCGCCGCCCCTGGACGGCTGCGCGCATCACCGGTCATGTACTCATGGCCTTCTGGATCGTCAGCGGCGTGGGCCTCGCCCTCTACCTCGGCCAGAACCTCTTCAGCACCTTCGCAAGCCAGTATCTGCCCAAGTATGTCACCGGCGCGGTGGTGACGCTGAAGCTGACCATCTACTCCTTCCTCATCGGTGCGGCTCTCTCCGTGCCGCTGGCTTTGGCGTGCTCGGCGCAAAACACTGCCATCAGGTCACTCGGCAATGCCTATGTCTATTTCTTCCGGGGCACCCCATGCTGGCGCAGGTGTTCCTCGTTTATTACGGCCTCGGTTCCTTCCGCAGCGCCCTGGACACGGTTGGCCTGTGGTGGTTCTTCCGTGATGCCTGGAACTGCGTGCTCCTGACCTTCGCGCTCAACACTGCCGCCTATCAGGCGGAGATCCTGCGCGGCGCAGTTCAGTCCATGCCGAAGGGGCAGTGGGAGGGCGCCTTCTCGCTTGGGCTTTCGCGTGGTGTCACCTTCTTCAAAGTCATCCTGCCACAGGCATTGATCGTGGCACTGCGCCCCTATGGCAATGAGATCATCCTGCTGCTGAAGGGCTCTGCCATTTCCTCCATCGTCACCATTTACGACATCATGGGCGAGGCAAACCGGGCGTTTTCCCGCAGCTTTGACTTTCAGGCCTATATCTGGGCTGCCGTGGCATATCTCATTGCGGTCGAGTTGATCCGCCGCGTATGGGACCTCATGGAGCGGCGGCTGACCCGCCACCTGCGCCGGAACTCCTGACGCATCACGCCGTGAAACCGCATGAACTCGATCACCCCTCAATAGTACAGGCTCATTGAGGGGTGTGATTATCCGTTGCGCCCGGCGCGTGGCTGTGCGAGCAAAAACGCAACAATCCGCATAACGGGAGTTCTGGCATGGCAAAAGTTGCATTCATTGGTCTGGGCGTCATGGGCTATCCAATGGCCGGCTACCTTGCTTCACGCGGCGGCCATGAGGTCACCGTCTACAACCGAACGGCAGCCAAGGCAGACAAGTGGGTGGCAGAGCACGGCGGCAAGTCCGCCGCCATTCCCAGTGAAGCGGCAGAAGGCAGTGACTTTGTTCTCGCTTGCGTCGGCAATGACGACGACCTGCGCGCCGTCACCACCGGCCCGGACGGCGCGTTTCACGGCATGAAGAAGGGCGCCATTTTCATCGATCACACCACCGCCTCTGCAGAAGTCGCACGTGAGCTTCACGCTGCTGCAAAGGCAATCGGCTGTGGCTTTGTCGATGCCCCCGTCTCAGGCGGTCAGGCTGGTGCGGAGAAGGGCATTCTCACCGTCATGTGCGGTGGCGAGGACGCTGATTTCAACGCCGCCAAGCCCGTCATCGAGTGCTTTGCCAAGTTCGTGGGCCTTATGGGCGCACCAGGTGCCGGTCAGCTCACCAAGATGGTGAACCAGATCTGCATCGCCGGTCTGGTGCAGGGCCTTGCCGAAGCCATCCACTTTGCCAAGAAGGCGGACCTTGATGTTCCTGCCGTCATTTCCGCCATCCGGGGCGGCGCTGCCCAGTCATGGCAGATGGAAAACCGCTGGGAGACCATGCTGAACGGCAAGTTCGATTTCGGCTTTGCCGTGGACTGGATGCGCAAGGATCTCGGCATCGTGCTGGACACCGCCCGTGAGACCGGCGCCCGCCTGCCTGTTACTGCGCTGGTGGACCAGTTCTACGGTGAAGTTCAGGACATGGGCGGCAATCGCTGGGACACGTCCAGCCTTATCGCCCGGCTGGAGAAGTCCGGCAAGGCGTAACGCTTCGCCAGGTTCCCGCCACGCGCACCTCTGGGGCCGCCGCCTTCACCCCGCTGGCCCCAGAACCAGCCGCACGCCTTGAAGCGCTCCGGCCAGTACCAGAAACAGCCCGCAGAGCCGCGCCGAATACCAGGCCTTTTCGAGCAGTTCATCGCGCATGGCCGTCGCAATCAGAGGCAGAGCAATCGCCTTGGCCGGACGGTCTTCGGGAGCAAGAAGCAACCAAACTTCCGTGTCTTCCACCCTGCGCCGGTGATGATACGTCAGGCCATACCACGCCATGACCAGTCCGGTTATGCCGCAGCCCAGCGCGCCGAAAGTGAAGCAATAAGGTGGATGCGAGGCCGTGCCCATCATCACCATGAGAATGGCGAGGCCGCAGAAGCCCCAGGCACGCGTGACGGAAATACGGGCAAGCTTGGTAATCCGCTCCATCATCCCTCCCGGCACGACACAGTGGCCAGAGCCAACACGGAACATCAGCGATGGTGTCAGATACGCAGCATTCTGCCAAACGGATTAGGCAGCTGGCCGCAATGGCAAAGGCCGGACGGGTGGCCCGTCCGGCGTCCTTTCAGGTGCAAGTCACTCGCCTTACGGCTCCCGGCGCTTGCGGCCGGTGATCATGGCTTTCACAAGGTTTTCCCGGTGTTCCCAAGAAGCGAAAACCACACCTGCCACGTGAATGCCCACCAGAACCAGCGCTAGTGTGGCCAGGGATTCATGCACTTCCTTCACCCAGCGCACACCCCACCACATGTCCGTGGTCTGCATGTAGCCCGTGGTGCAGATGCCCGCGATGGTCAGGATCAGCGCGATCACCATCATGCCGCCTGCCGGATTGTGGCCGATGTAGCGCCTTGCCCGCCCCTTGAGACTGTCCAGCAAAAAACCGGCAACCGTAGCAGGGCGATAGATGAAGTCACGGAAGCGGGCGTGACGGCTGCCGAAAAGCCCCCAGAGAACACGGGCAGCGATCAGGCCGCCAATCACATAACCAACCGGCTCATGCACCCACTGCACTTCATCGCCGGTCAGCCAGGCCGTTGCAAAAAGCCCCACCAGAGACCAGTGGAACAGACGGACGAACGGGTCCCAGACCCGCACGGTCTCCTCCGGCGCCGTTGCGCCGGAGGACAGGGAGGAATGTGGCGTGTGCATCAGTTGTCCCCGCCACGCTTCAGGATCTCGCCCGTCACCGGATGAACATAGATTTCAGCGCGCTTGCCGTCCTTGTCGATGGCGTAGACTTCATAGACGCCATCTTCTTCACCAACTTCACGCACCTTGTAACCTTCGGCAGTGAACTTGGCGGCCACCTGCTCGACCGTCATCCACTGATCACGCGGCGCATCAACGTTGAACTTGTTTTCGGAGGCATGAGCTGCCCCGGTCAGGGTGCCCAGGGCGATGAGGGTGGCGATTGCAAACTTGCGCATGTCAGTCTCCTGTTTCATGTCTGCGGCGGCACGCTGCCGTCCGGTGAGACGCAATCTGGCACACCCCTCCTGACAGCTGCCCTCCGGCCTTTGTCAGTGAATTGTCAGGGAAGAAACGCTAGTCTTCCGCCATGTTCACTTCATCCATCCCTCACAGGAAATCCAAAGCTGCCGGCCGCGCCTTGCGGGCAACTCTCCTGTGCGCTGGCCTTGCTGCCGCATGTCTCGCGACCTCGCAGGTGCACGCAGACGAAGATGATCAGAAGCGGGCTGAACGGGCCCTTCGGGACGACAAGGCCCTTCCGCTTGCAGAGATCCTGAAGCGAGTGTCGCCGGTGCTGGACGGGAAAGTGATCGGCATCGAGTTCGAGGAAGACGATGGCCGGTTCGTCTACGAATTCAAGGTACTCTCTGCAAAGGGCAAGATCCGCGAAATGGTGGTTGACGCCCGCAGCGGAGAAATCCTCAAGGAGGAAGACGACTGAATGCGTGTCTTGCTCGTGGAGGACGAACCGCGCATCCGCGCCAACGTGAAAGCGGCCCTTGAGGCATCGGGCTTCCGGGTGGAAGAAGCCAGTGACGGCGAAACTGCCTGGTTCATGGGGGATACCGAGGCCTGGGATCTCATCATCCTCGATCTCGGCCTGCCGGGCATGGATGGGCTTGCGGTGCTCAAGCGCTGGCGGGCAGCGGGCCTTGCAACACCCATCTTGGTGCTTACGGCAAGAGGCTCCTGGTCCGAGCGGGTTGAGGGCATCGACGCTGGCGCTGATGACTATTTGCCGAAGCCTTTCCGGATGGAGGAACTCACCGCTCGCGTCCGGGCCCTCATCCGCCGGTCGGCCGGCATCGCCTCACCGGTCATCGAGGCAGGCGCGCTGACACTCGACACCCGGCAGATGCGCGTCAGCCGTGATGGTGTGCCGGTCTCCCTCACACCGCTGGAATATCGTCTCACAGCCTATCTGCTGCACCACAAAGGCCGCGTTGTACCGCCTGCCGAGCTGCTGGAGCACCTTTACGGCGACGATGACGCCCGTGATTTCAACGCACTGGAGGCCGTCATCACACGCCTGCGCAAAAAGCTGGGGCCCGATGCCATCGAAACCCGGCGCGGCTTCGGCTACATGGCAGGAGATGGCACGTGATCCGTTCCGGCTCCCTGCGCATCCGTCTTCTTGCAGTTGGTGCCGTTTCCACCTGCCTTGCCCTTGCCCTTGCCGGCTTCGGCCTCACCCAGCTTTTCTCCCGGCATGTGGAGCAACGGGTCGAGGCAGAACTGACCGGCATTCTCGATCAGCTTGCGGCAGGCCTTGAAAAAGACCCCACCACCGGCCAGCTTGTGGTTCAATCTCCTCCGGCGAGCAGCCGCTTCAATCAGCCACTCTCCGGCCTCTACTGGCAGATCACGTCGCAAGAAGGCAACCTGCGCTCCCGCTCGCTCTGGGACGGCTGGCTGGACCTTCCGGCGGATGGCGTGGCGGATGGCCATCTTCACAAGCATGAGACCGGAGGCCCTGATGGGGCACCGCTGCTCGTGCTGGATCGTCAGGTCGTTCTCCCCGAACGCCTTGGCAGTGAGCCGGTCCGCATATCGGTCGCCGTCGTCAGCAGCGAGATTTCCGATGCCGCCTATTCCTTCGCCCTCGGCATGCTGCCCTACATGCTGCTTCTGGCTGCTGTTTTGACGGCAGCCTCAGCCCTTCAGGTAACGGTTGGCCTGTCTCCCCTCAAAGGCATCCGCAGCCGCCTGTCGCAGATCCGGGCCAATCCGCAGGCACGCATTGGCTCCGCCTTTCCCGACGAACTGAAGCCGGTCGCGGCGGCCATTGACGATCTGCTGTCGGCCCGCGAGGACCAGATCGTCCGGGCCCGCAGCCGTGCCGCAGATCTGGCGCATGGCCTCAAGACACCATTGCAGGTTCTGATGGGCGATGTGGAGCGCCTGCGCGCTGCCGGAGAGCGCGAAATCGCAGACGAAATCGAACAGGTCGCGGCCGCCATGCGCCGTCATGTGGAGCGTGAACTCGCACGCGCACGGCTGAACCTCTCCGGTCATGCGCTCACCCCGGATGTGGCACGTATTATTGGCCAGATCACCCGCGTCATGGAACGTACCCCCGCAGGCACATCCCTAGGCTGGCGAGTGGAGGCGCCCCCTCTCTTGCTGCGGCGATTGATCCCGACGACCTTGGCGAAGCCCTTGGAAATCTGGTTGAAAACGCTGTCCGCCACGCCAGTTCCTGCATCCGGATCACGGCCCGAGCTGAAGAAGAACGCGTTCGGATATCAGTTGAGGATGATGGCCCCGGCATGACACAGGAACAGATCAGCCATTGCCTCGTACGCGGCAACAGGCTGGACGAAGAAGACACCAGTCCGCTCGCCAATCTCGGGCTCGGACTGTCCATCGTACAGGAGATTGCCGTATCATCCGGAGGCATGCTGGAACTTGCCGCCCGTCCTTCAGGCGGCCTCTGTGCCAGCCTGCTGCTGCGTCCTGCAACGGTTCCCTCTTCGTGATCACTCCTCCCTCTTGCTACCTTTCCTGAAAAGCCCTACCTCCCCGCCATGACACACACACTTCCCCCGCGCCGAAGCGCGCCCCTCGCCCTCGAAGCTCACGGCATCACCCGACAGGACGAATTCGCCTGGCTAAGGGCCGAAAACTGGCAGGACGTGATGCGTGATCCGTCCGTGCTGGCTCCCGATATCCGCGCCTATCTGGAAGCGGAGAATGCCTATCTGGAAACGGTCATGGCGCCCACGAAAGAGCTTCAAGACAAGCTCTTTGCCGAGATGAAGGGCCGGATCAAGGAAGACGACAGTTCCGTGCCCATGCCGGATGGCCCGTTTGAATATGGCGTGAGCTACGTCACCGGCGGCCAGCATCCGCGCCTTGTCCGCTCAGCTCTCGGCGGCGGCGCGCAGGAGATCCTCGTTGATGGCGACAAGGAGGCCGAAGGCAAGGCCTATTTCCGCATGGCCGGAGCGATGCACTCGCCGACGCATGACCGGCTGGCCTGGGCCTTTGACGACAAGGGCTCGGAGTTCTTCACGTTGCTCATCCGCGATCTCGCCACCGGCAAGGACCTGCCCACCCGGATCGAGGATACCGCTGGCGGTGGCGTCTTCTCCGCATGCGGGCGCTATCTCTTCTACGTGCGCCTTGACGCAAACCACCGCCCGTCAAAACTCTTCCGCCACGAGATCGGCACGGATCCGGCCGCTGACGTGCTGGTTTATGAAGAGGAAGATGCGGGCTTCTTCATGGGTGTCGGCAAGACCCAGTCGGACAGCCATATCCTGATCGACATTCACGATCACGAGACCTCGGAAGTCCACGTCATTCCGGCAGACCAGCCGCTCGCTGCTCCGCGCCTCATCGCGGCCCGCGATACCGGCATCGAATATTCGGTCGAGGAAAATGGCGGCACCTTCTACATCCTCACCAATGCGGATGATGCCGAGGACTTCAAGATCGTCACCGCCCCGGTGGAGGCACCCGGCCGGGAAAACTGGCAAGACCTCATTCCGCATGAGGCTGGCCGGCTGATCCTGTCGCACACCCTTTACAAGGAGTTCATGGTGCGGCTGGAACGGGCGGAAGGGCTGCCGCGCATCATCATTCACCGGCTGGCTGATCACCTTGAACACCCGATTGCCTTTGCCGAGGAAGCCTATTCGTTGGGTCTTGCCGATGGCTACGAGTTCGACACGAACATCATCCGCTTCACCTATTCGTCCATGACCACGCCTGCGCGGGTCTATGACTACGATGTGGAAACGCGCCAGCGCACCCTGCGCAAGGAACAGGAAGTGCCCTCCGGCCACAATCCGGATGACTACATCACCCGCCGCCTGATGGCGCCCGCCCCGGACGGGGAGCTGGTGCCGGTGTCGATCCTCTATCGCAAGGACACGCCGCTGGATGGCTCCGCGCCCTGCCTGCTGTATGGCTACGGCTCCTACGGCATCTCCATCCCGGCAAGCTTCAGCACCACCAGCCTGTCACTGGTGGACCGGGGCTTTGTCTATGCCATCGCTCATATCCGCGGCGGTAAGGACAAGGGCTACGCTTGGTACAAGAAGGGCCGCCGCGAGTTCAAGACCAACACCTTCACCGACTTCATCGCCGCTGCGTCGCATCTGGTGCAGGAAGGCTTCACCTCCCATGACCGTATCGTCGCGCAGGGTGGTTCTGCCGGCGGCATGCTGATGGGCGCTGTCGCCAATATGGCCCCGGAGAAGTTCGGCGGCATCATCGCCGAAGTGCCCTTCGTCGATGTGCTGAACACCATGCTCGACGACACCCTGCCCCTCACCCCGCCGGAATGGCCGGAGTGGGGCAACCCCATTGCTTCGAAAGAGGCCTATGACCTGATCGCCTCCTACTCGCCCTATGACAACGTGGCGGCCAAGGACTATCCGGCCATCCTCGCCGTGGGCGGCCTGACGGATCCGCGTGTCACCTATTGGGAGCCTGCCAAGTGGGTTGCGCGCCTGCGCGAGCGCAAGACCGGTGACAGCCTGCTGATGCTGAAGACGAACATGGACGCCGGCCACGGCGGTGCTTCCGGCCGCTTCGACCGGCTGAAGGAAGTCGCTCTCGTTCAATCCTTCGCACTGATGCTGACAAGCAAGGCCTGAAGAAACACCTGTGCCGCCCCGGTCAATCGCCGGGGCGGCGTGGATTGCCTGAAACCTGTCGTCCTCAAACGTGTTTCAGGTCGAATTTACCATCTGAGGCGGGCATAGTGCGTGTTCTGCTGGCCACGCGTGATCCCCTACATGCTCTTCATTCCCTTCCCCTTCGCTGCAGCCATGATGCTGCTGGTGCTCTTCGCCGGATCACTGCGCCGCTCCGATAGGGAAGGCCGCAACGTCCCTTTCCTTGCCCTGATCCTTCTTGCGGCCGTGCAATCGGTCCTGCTTGGTTTGCGTTGGGGCTACGGCATCACTGTCATCATGTATGTCCTGCCCGTCACCGCCGCGCTGGTGCCGCCGCTGGCCTATTCCGGCGTCGCCCGGCTGGTGCGCCGCAGCACGCTTCCCCTCTTCCAGCGCCTTGTCCTGCATGGGGCACCGGCGGCACTCATTGCCCTGCTTTTCCGCTTCCTGCCCATGGCCATCGACGTCGCACTGGTGACCATCTTTCTCGGCTATGCAGTGGCAATACTGCGGCTCATGCGCCAGGGCACCGATGCCCTGCGCCTTGCGACCTTCGAGGATGCGGCCAACATCCACAAGGCCATTCTCTTCGCTGCCGCGGCGCTGATCTTCTCTGCACTCGTGGATACCTATGTCGCTCTGGATTTTACCTGGCTTAACGGCGGGCACGCGATCAGCGTCATTACAGGCGGCAACATCGCTGTGCTCATCGTTCTCGCCATCGCGGCCTTTGCAGCCAGCCACTCTCCGGTTGCCCCGCAAACAGAAGAGCCTGGCCCCTCCGCAGGCACAGAGACTGCCGGCCCCGATGAGCCTGCCACAGAGACAGCCGCCGATCGTGAGATCATGTCCAGCATCGAAGCCCTGATGCAGACACGCGCACTTTACCGGGACGCCAATCTCACTCTGGACCGGCTGGCGCGGCGCGCCGCAATCCCTGCCCGGCAGATATCCGGAGCCATCAACCGCACCACCGGCAAGAACGTTTCGCAATACGTGAATGAGTTCCGCATTGCAGAAGCCTGCCAGCTTCTCCACACCACGGACAAGCCGGTGACAGCCATCATGTTCGAGGCCGGGTTTCAGACCAAGTCCAACTTCAACCGCGAGTTCCGCCGCGTGACAGGCCTAAGCCCGGTGGAATGGCGCCAGCAGAAGTCTGGCGCCGCCTGAAACTCTCCTTGCAGGTCCTCGATCACGATCTGCACCCTCCCGGATCATGATCAAGGTCGAGACGATGGCCTGACGATGCCAGTCTGGTGACATGACCAGCCTGACAGACCAGAACCGCCAGCTCGCCGGGACGCTGCGGTCTCTCTCCTCCCCGATCCCGCACACGGCGAAGAACAGCCGCAGCGAAAGCCGCGCCGGTTCCCCAGATGGCTTCTGCTGGCAGGTCTTGGCGCCGCCGCCCTTGCCATCCCGGCAACCGCGCTTGTCGGCACGGCCTCAGATCCCGTTTCAGTCGCGGCTCCCGTGCAGCAAGCAGGCACACCGCCACCTTTGCCTCCTGTTCCCATTGTGCGGGAGGTCACCGGCTCGGGCCATGTCATTGCCCTTCATTCTGTGCCCGTGTTTGCCAGGTATGAAGGGCGGATCGAAACGGTCCGCGTCACGCTGGGGTCGCAAGTTCAAGCCGGGGATGTGCTGGCCGTGCTCAATGATCCAGCCGCCCGCCTCGCCCTGGATCAGGCCAATGCAAGGCTTCGGGCGGCAGAACTGACCCTCACCGCCCGCCAGATAGCTCTCGAACAGGCCAGCGCAGATCTTCGCCGCGCAGAGGCACTCACAGCCCGTGGCAGTTTGTCCCAAAGCGCGCTCGAAAACACCGCCACCATTTCCCGCACGGCCGCCAACAACGCAGACCTGGCCAGTGCAGCCATTGAAGAAGCCCGAATATCCGCCGCCATCGCAGCTGAACGGGTGGAAGCCCTCACCATCCGGGCGCCCTTCAGCGGCACTGTTACCCGGCTTTCGGCCCTACCTGGTGCCATGGTTCTCGACAGGACCGACAGCATCCGCGAGGCAGAGAGCCTTCTCACCCTCACCCGCATGGACAGTCTCGTTATCGAGGCGGATGTGGCCGAGCGCAGCATCGCAGATCTTGCGCCCGGCCTTCAGGCTGAGGCGGAACTCGATGCAGCCCCCGGCGCCCCCTTTCCTGTCCGTCTGGACGTCATTGCCCCGGAAGCCAATCCAGCCAAGGGCACGTTCACCCTGCGCCTTCTGCCTCTCACGCCGCCAGCAAACCTTCGTCCCGGCATGGCCGCACGCATTCGCATCAGTCTTCCATCACTCCCCCGGACAGCAGGAGCCTCCTCCCAATGACCCAGCCTGAAACACTGAACCAGCCTCCGTTCATAAGCCTCACCGGCCTTGAAAAATCCTACCCCGCCGATGGCGGCAGGTTGCCGGTATTCTCCGGACTCGATCTCACCTTTCCAAAAGGAGACTTCGCTGCGGTCATGGGCCCCTCCGGTTCCGGCAAGTCTACCTTGCTTAACCTTCTGGCCGGCATAGACCATCCGGATCAGGGCGAAATCCGCATTGGCCGTGCCCGGCTGGACCAGATGGGCGAAGCGGCCCGCACAAGCTGGCGGGCGCATCATCTCGGCATCGTCTTCCAGTTCTACAATCTGCTACCCATGCTCACCGTGGCGGAGAATGTGGAGCTGCCGCTTCTGTTGAAGCCACTCTCTGCCCGCCAGCGGCGTGAGCGGGTGATGACGGTGCTGGAGCTCGTGGGCCTGTCCGCCCACGCCCGGCACCGGCCTTCGCAGCTTTCCGGAGGTCAGCAGCAGCGTACCGGCATTGCCCGCGCTATCGTCTCCGATCCGGAGCTGATCCTCTGCGACGAGCCGACCGGCGATCTTGACCGGAAGTCCGCCGGCGACGTGCTAGCCATGCTGCGCGTGCTGAACGAGGACCTGGGCAAGACCATCGTCATGGTCACCCATGATCCTTTGGCCGCCGCCAGCGCAAGACGAACCCTGCATCTCGACAAGGGCACCTTCCTTGAAGAGCGGAGGGCCGCGTGATGACCTGGCTCCGCCTTGCCCGCAAGAGCGCCGCCCGCAAGCCGCTGCGCCTTGCCCTTCTCGTCTTCAGCGTGGCCATTGCCTTCCTGATCCATGGTCTCACCGCCAGCTTTCTGGCCGGCTCTCAAGGCAGCTCGGCAGCAAATGAAGATCTCCTCGGCGTCATGTCAGCCGCAGGTCCCGCCCAGCCACTGCCGCTCTCATACCTGGCCCGTCTGGAGGCGGAGCCCGGCATCGCCGCCGTGTCCCATGTCACCCGCCTGCGCGGCTTTCTCGACAAGGAAACCAATGTCATTGCGGTCGCTGCCGTTGACCCCGCCCGCGCTGCGGCCGTCAACGGGCCAGATCTGGGCCTGACGCCCGCGCTCATCGCAGGTCTCGGCGAAACCGCCGACAGCCTTCTGGCAGGCCGCGCTCTGGCACAGGCACAGGGCTGGAGGGTGGGAGACAGCGTTGCCGTCACCGCCTTCACCATGGCGCAGAAGGATGGCAACCGGGTCTGGCGCTTCTGTGTCGCGGGCATCTTCGACGGCGCGTCCGCCAGCACCGACACCTACTTTGCGATTGCCCGGTACGACTACATCAATGCCCTGCGCGCCACCGGCACAGATACCGCCGATGTACTCGCCATCCGCCCCAAGCCGGGTTCCAGCACCAGCGCGCTGGCCGCAGCGATTGACGCACACTTCGCAAACTCGCCGGCACCAACCCGAACCCAGTCCGAAAAGCAGTTTTTGGAAGCTTTCCTGCGTCAGTTCGCGGACGTGAAACTGATCACCGGCCTTGTCACCTCCGCCGCCTTCATCACCTTGCTGATGATCATCACCAATACAATGGTCTTTGCCGTTCGGGAGCGGCGGTTCGAGACCGGCGTGCTGAAGGCTCTCGGGGTCCCACCGGCTCGCATCGCCCTGCTCATCCTTGGCGAAACCTCGTTCATCTTTGCTCTGGGCGGAGCCATAGGCCTCGGCCTCACCGGCCTTGCCGCTCTCTTCGGCCCGCCCGTTCTCGGGCTGGCACTCACCGGCGCCCTCATCGGTGAAGCCTTGCTGCTGATGGCAGGCCTTGCCCTGCTCACCGGCCTTCTTCCCGCCTGGAGCGCCATGCGCATTCCCGTCATTGCCGCCTTCCGCACGAGGTAACCCATGTCCGCCACAGCTTCCCTCTTCCGTCAGACACATGTCCTCTTGCGCAGCAGTTTGCTCAGCCTGCCGCGCCGGGCAGCGCTCGCCCTCTCCATGGTGCTTTCCGCTGCTCTTGCAGTCAGCGTTCTAGCCGGTTTCCTGGCTATGGCCGCCGGATTT
Source organism: Pannonibacter phragmitetus (assembly GCF_050510895.1). GTDB lineage: Bacteria > Pseudomonadota > Alphaproteobacteria > Rhizobiales > Stappiaceae > Pannonibacter > Pannonibacter phragmitetus_B. The sequence continues at coordinate 2,696,725 of NZ_JBNINT010000001.1, forward strand.
GAGAAGACGCTCAAAGGCACTGGCTCCCCGCTCACCGCCGTAGTCCTCGGCGGCACGCAGACGCAGGAAACAGGTTCTAGCATTTCCGCCGATGTCATCCGCACGCTGCTCGCTTCGCAGGATGATTTCGGCATACGCAGGACATCATCCGGTACGCCGCTTGTCTCCCGCGAACTGGTCATGCCCGCCAGCCTGACGTGGCCGGACGGACAGGAAGCCACACTCGCCCTGCGCGGCATGGACCTTGAAGGCCTTCCAACCCGGCCGTCGGTGAGACTGACCGCAGGGCGCATGTTTTCCCCCGGTTCGAGGGAGCTGGTGGCAGGTGAGCGTCTCGCCCAGGACATTTCCGGGCTCGCACCGGGCAGCAAGATCAGACTTTCCGGTGTGGAATGGACTGTTACAGGACTGTTCAGCACAGGTGGCAGCGCCTTGGAATCGGAACTCTGGACCAGCCTTGAAGCCGTACAGGCCACCTTCAACCGTTCAGGAGAGATCCAGAGCCTGCGGCTTCTTCTGACTAAGCCGGGTGATCTCGCACCGTTGCAGGAGAAGCTCTCCTCCCTGCCCGGACCAGCGCTCACAGCGCTCACCGAAGCGCAGCTCTATTCCGGCCAATCGGCCCGCACTGCGGACCTCATCCGCCTGTTCGGCTGGCCTGTTGCCGGGCTCATGGCACTGGGGGCGGTGGCGGGCGTGCTCAGCACCATGTTCAGCGCGGTCTCAAGCCGGTCTGGCGAAATTGCCACGCTGCGGGCCCTCGGCTTCGCCCGCCTGCCCGCCTTTCTCGCAGTTTGGATTGAGGCCATCTGCCTTGCCGGTCTGGGCACCGCCATCGGTGTCTTCGGCTCATGGCTTGTCTTCAACGGCTGGCATGCCAGCACGTCCGCTGCCGCCAATACCCGCCTCGCCTTTGCACTGTCTGTCGATACCCATGTGATGCTCACCTGCGGCCTGCTCGGCCTTGCCCTCGGCCTAGCAGGCGGCGCCCTGCCCGCCTTGGCCGCTGCCCGGCTGCCACTGACGCAGGCGTTGCGGCAGAGCAACTGAACAGGACCGTCAGAAACAGTACAAATGTGACAGAAGCTTCTTCCCAATTGCGTTCACGCTTCCCATAACCTTTCATAAGGCTGAGCTAGGCTAGGAAGGTGTCTGCATTGGCTGCATCACCGCAGCGTCCGGCAGATCGCCTCATGTTTGGAGAAGTCATGAAAATGTTGAACAGATCCACGCTCGCAGCACTGATCCTCGTGATCGGTCAATCGGCTGCCATGGCGCAAGGCAGTTTTCTGGAGCACCTTCTTCTGTCCCCGACCCACACGCCAGGGGACGTCCCGGAGACCTACGGCACGGCTTATGACTGCCGCCCACTGAAAGCCGCCAATCAGACGGCTGGTGTCTGGCGCGGGCTGATCGGAGGTCAGGTCTGGCCGGATGCAGGGCAAAGCCGCCCCGTAAGCCGCGAAGGCTGCTTCAAGACCGAACAGGAATGCCACGCCTTCCTGAACGTGATGAGCGGCTATATTGACTTCGTCTATTCGAAGGAGTGCAGACAGCTGTGACTTGCCCCAAAAGGTGAAAGCCGGAGCATGGGGCTGCTCCGGCTTCCGGTCATCAGGATCAATGCAGGGGGTCAGTTTGCCCTGCAGGTCTTGATCCCGAACAGCGTATAGGCAGGACACCAGCCAGCCAGTGCCGTCACCACCGGAATGGCGCCGAACCAGCCAATCCACTTCCAGCTGATGTCAGCGGGGCCGAAAAACGCAAAACTTATCAGCGCGACGCCAATCAGAAAGCGGATGGCCCGGTCGAGGGTTCCCATATTCACAGTCATATCCCGTCCCCTTGGCTCAAGGCCTGTCCGGACAATCCGGACGGTGAGAGGACGTTAGCCCCACCGGAGAGCCTCCGTCTGTGACATGGTCACAATCGAAACCCTGTGGCGTAGTTGCACTTATCTTCTGGTCCACTCAGCCTGCATCTGCAATCCGGCGCAACGCCGCAGCGTCAAGCAGCCGCACTTCACCACGCCCCTGGGCGATATGGCCAGCTTCGGCCCAACGCCCAAGCAACCGGGCTATCACCTCGCGGGCACTGCCGGTTTCTGCGGCAAGGGCAGCCTGTGTCATGGGAATGGCCGTTCCGTCTCCCGCCAGTTCAAGCAGAAGCCGCGCCAGCCGGGCATCCAGCCGGTGAAACATGGCATCTTCCATCTTCCGCAAGATGCTGGCCAGGCGGAGGCTGAAACCCTGAAAGATACGCCGGCGGAACACGGGCTCGCTGTCCAGAAGCCGGGCCACCACCCCGGCCGGTATCATAAACGCCTGGCATTCCGTTTCGGTCGTGCCCGAAGCGGCATACGGCTCTTCGCCCAGCAGGCAGGATGTGGTCAGCACGCAGCTCTCTCCGGGCGCGACGCGGTACAACAGGATCTCCCGGCCCGTGTCGGACGTCATCAGCACGCGGATGCTGCCGGAGGTCAGCACCAGCCAGCCCGGACAGGCCTGTCCGGGCGCAAAGACTTCTGTTCCGGCAGGAATGGTCATCTGCCGCAAGGCGTGTTCAACGATGCGGCGCCCGGCCTCGGAGAGATCCGCAAGCCCCATCGCGCGCAGCGCCTCTTCAAAACTGCTGCCCGCCACCTGTCCGCTCATGCCCCTGCTCCGCCCCACTGTAACCGCTACCAGTCTAGCGGCAGCGGATTGAGGCAAGCCAGTCTGGAAGACTGCGGCCTTTCGCCTACTGGCCCTGCGCGTGGGCGGGAATGGCCTTCAGATAGGCTGCAATCGCCTCCCGGTCCTCTGCCGTCAACCGGGCCATATTCTCCTGCACGGCAACCATTTCGCCACCCACGGAATCGTAGGATGGCGTGAAGCCGCTTTCGAGATAATAGGCGATATCCGAGACAGACCAGCTGCCGATGCCACCTTCGCCGCTTGTGATGTTGGGGATGCGGCCATCACCAACCGGTGCCTTTGCTCCCGCAAGCCACTGATCCAGCTTTAGCCCTCCAGCCATGTCGCGGGGCGTGTGGCACTCGCCACAGTGCCCCGGGCCCTCGACCAGATACTGGCCACGCTGCAGCTGCTCGTCGATCCTTTGCAGTACAGTGGCAGGCCCCGGATCGAGATACATGAGCTTCCACAGACCCAGCCCCCGCCGCAGGGTGAAAGGAAAGGCAAGCTCATGGCCGGGCGCAGCGCCCTGCACCGGCTCCAGCGTTTTCAGAAACGCGAAAAGATCAGAAATGTCCTGATCCTTCATGCGGGCGTAGGATGTGTAGGGAAATGCAGGGTAATAGTGCTCTCCCTCGGGCGAAATTCCGGCCAGCATGGCATTGGCGAAGTCCGGCAATGTCCAGCTGCCGATCCCCGCTTCAATATCCGGAGAGATATTCGGGGCAACAAAAACACCGAAAGGTGTTTCCAGCCGCAAACCTCCGCCCAGCTTCAGCTTGTCCGTGCCCGATGCGCCCGGCGTGGCGTGGCAGGAGGCACAGCCCCCAGCCCAGAACATCAGCTCTCCACGTCCGGCATTCCCCTCCGGAAGGGCAGCAAGCCGCGCGGGATCAATCGCGGCAGGCGCAGTCAGCGCCCAGAAACCCAATCCCCCTGCTCCCACAACGAGAGCTGCCGTAAGAACCAGTTTCTTCAGCATCGGACCACGCCTTCCACGACTTGCTTACTTCTGAACCCGGTAGGCCTCATGGCAGGCCTTGCAGTTGCCCATGACGGGCCCCATGGCCGCCTTGAAGGCCTCTACGTCAGCCGGACCATCCTTGCCGGAGGCCTGAGCGGCAGCGCCTGTGGCCGCGGCAAACTTGGCAAGCGCCGCTTCAAATCCTGCTGCATCTTCCCAGATCTTCGGACTGGCTGACGAGCCTTCCGCATTCTGGGTGCCATCGGGATAAAATGCACCAAAGGCATTGGCAGCAGCATTCATCGAGGCAATGGCTGCCTTGCCGGCTGCGGGACTATAGGCGATGTCCCCCTTCATCATCGCACCGGCAAGACCGGCATTGGCAGCCACAGACTGCATGATGGCCTTGCGGGTTGCGACCGGATCTCCCGCTGCCGAGGCAGCAGTCAGTGTTACGGCCAGCAGCGCGCCGGCCACAAGAAACTTGCGCATGTAAATCTCCCTCACATGTGCCGGCCGCGTCACTGCCGGTGCCCCCATTCAGACCCGACTGCGCCGCAAAACTGAAATCACGGACGCGTGAGCCCGTCCGCTCTGCACACATCTAGGGAGGACTACGGATCCTCCGGAAATAAAGTTGACTATCAAGCTCATATTTGCAAAACGGGCACATCTTCAATCCGGAGTAGTTCATGCGCATTTTCAAGCACTTGAGAACCGGCACCCTCGCGGGTCTGCTGGGTCTTGCCGCCGCGACAAGCCTGACCACAGGTGCGTTCGCGGAAGAGAAAACCTTCACCGATGTGATTGGCCGTGAGGTCAAGGCGGACCTGCCGTCCAAGCGTGTGCTGCTCGGCTTCTACTTTGAAGACTACATGGCCGTTGGCGGCGAAGCATCCTATGACAAGGTGGTCGGTATTTCGCGCGAGGCCTGGGAAGGCTGGCGCCCGGCCTCCTGGACCCGCTATGTCAAGCATCGCCCCTCCCTCGATGCTCTGCCGGATGTGGGCGAAGTGGAAGCCCAGACCTTCTCCGTGGAGAAGGTTCTGGAGTTGAAGCCGGACATGGTTGTTCTCGCCGACTGGCAGTACAAGGGCCTCGGCCTTGATGCCGACCGCATTGAAGAGGCAGGCATTCCGATTGCCGTCGTCGATTTCAACGCTCAGACTGTCGAGCGGCATGTGGACAGCGCCCGCGTTCTCGGCCTGATCACCGGCGAAGAAGACCGCGCCGCGCAGATCTCTGGCGAGTACAAGGCGATCGCCGATCTGATAACCAAGCGCATTGCCGATGCAGGCAAGCCGCAGCCGAAGATCTACGTTGAGTTCGGCAACAAGGGCCCAGCCGAGCACAGTTTCACCTTCGGAAAAAACATGTGGGGTGCCATGGCCACTGCGGCTGGCGGCGACAACATTGCCGCTCCCTTCGTCGAATGGTGGGGCCCGATCAATCCGGAACAGGTGCTGGCCTCAAAGCCGGACGTCATTGTGATCGCAGGCACCGAGTCACGCAAAAACCCGACTTCAATGCTCATGGGTGAGGGCGTTACCAAGGACGAAGCGCTTGAACGCCTGAAGGGCTTTACCACCCGCGCCGGCTGGAACGAGCTCCCCGCGGTTCAGAATGGCCGCTTCTATGGCGTCTACCAGGGTGCATCCCGCACTCTGGCCGATCAGGCCATGCTGCAGTTCTTCGCCAAGGTGCTCTATCCGGACCTCTTCACCGACCTGAATCCGGAAGAGACCTACAGGGAATTCTACAAGAAGTACCTGCCGGTAGCGCCTGAGGGCACCTTCACCCTCGCCATCAAGGAATAAACCTTCTCCCACAGCCCGCGCCCCGGACATGAACCTCCCGGGCGCGGGCATGCCTGCTGCCTCTTTCAGGGACATCGCAAACCAGTGACCGGCACAACTCATGTTGCGACCGCGATTGCAAGCCAGCGCCATCGCGAACGGCGGCGCTGGCGCCTGCTTTTCGGCCTCACCCTTTTCTGCTGCGTGACCCTGGTGCTGGACATCGGAACCGGCCCTTCCATGCTCAGCCCCGCAGATGTGCTGGCGGGCCTCCTGCGTCTGGACGGCACGGACAGCATGACCGTGACCATCGTCAACGGTTTGCGCCTGCCAATGGCGCTGATGGCCCTTGTGGTCGGCTGCGCGCTGGGGGCTGGCGGTGCAGAAATTCAGACCCTTCTGAACAATCCCATGGCCAGCCCTTACACGCTCGGCCTTGCTGCCGCTGCCGGACTTGGCGCGGCCTTCAGCATTTTCACTGGCGGCTTCGGGCTGCATCCGGCGATTGCTGTGCCGCTGGGTGCCTTCCTGTTTTCAATGCTGGCTGCAGCGTTCCTCTTTGCCCTGGCCGCTTTCGCGCACGTGTCTTCCACCATGCTTGTGCTGGCAGGCATCGCGCTCCTGTTCCTGTTCCAGTCGCTCCTGTCGCTGCTTCAGTTCATTGCCTCGCCGGAGGTCGGCCAGCAGATCCTGTTCTGGCTGTTCGGCAGCCTGACCAAAACCACCTGGACCAGTCTCTGGGTGACGCTTGGCGTCACCGTCGTCTGCGTGCTGCTACTGTTCCGTGATGCCTGGAAGCTCACCGCCCTGCGTCTGGGCGAGGCGCGGGCGCAGAGCCTTGGCGTCAATCTCACGCAGTTGCGCGTCACCACGCTGACCCTGACCGCATTGATGACCTCAACGGCGATCAGCTTCGTTGGCATCATCGGTTTCGTCGGCCTTGTCGCCCCCCATGTGGCACGGCTGCTGGTGGGCGAGGATCAGCGCTTCTTTCTGCCCATGTCGATGGTGGCTGGCGCTGCCTTCCTGTCGATGGCCTCTGTCATCTCCAAGGTGGTCATTCCCGGTGCCCTGTTCCCGGTCGGCATCGTCACCGCCATGGTCGGCGTGCCCTTCTTCTTCTGGATCATGCTGGCGCGGCGGCGATGAACGATCTTCTCCTTCAGGACATCACGCTCTTCCGCGGCAAGCATTGCGTCGCCCGTGACCTTTCCTTGCGGTTTGAGCCGGGTAAGCTGCATGTCATCCTCGGCCCCAATGGCGCAGGCAAGTCCTCACTGCTGCGCGCCCTCTTCGGCGAGTTCTGGCCACAAGCGGGACATATCGCCCATGGAGAGAGGCAGCTCACCCGCGAAACCCTGCGCCACTGGCGCAAGGCCATCGGCTACATGCCGCAGGACACCGCTCTTGAGGCGTCCCTGACCGCGCTGGAAGTGGTGCTGCTGGGCAGGATGGACGAACTGTCCTTCCATGTGGATGACGCAACGCTCCATGCCGCTGTCACCACCATGGATGCTGCAGGCATTGCGCATCTGGCCAGCCACGACATTCTCTCGCTCAGCGGCGGCCAGCGGCAGCTCGCCCTGTTTGCGCAGGTTCTTCTGCGGGATCCTGACATCCTGCTGCTGGACGAGCCCGTCAGCGCACTGGACATGCATCACCAGCAGAAGCTGCTGGACATCGTCCACCGCGAAACCCGCGCCCGCAACCGCATCAGCATCCTGATCCTGCACGACCTCAGCCTTGCCGCCCAATATGCAGATCAGCTGATCCTGATCGGCGATGGCGAACTGAAGGCGGCGGGCAGCCCCGCCGAAGTGCTGAAGGCAGATCTCATCAGCCGCACATATGGCATCGATGTGGAAATCCTCACCGACAGCGCCGGTGCCCCCATCGTCCGCCCGCTGCGGACGCCACACGCCACACTCCACCCCTGAACCATCGGATGCACAGCATGAAGCTCACGAGCCGCAACGCCCTTCTGGCCATCACCCTCTGCCTCACCCCGTTTACTGCTTCGGTCAGCGCCTCGGCGGCCGATCACGAAGTGAAGATGCTGAACTACGGAACCGAGGGCAGCATGGTGTTCGAGCCTTCGTTCCTGGAGGTTCAGGTGGGAGACACCGTCACCTTCGTCCCCACGAACTCAGGCCACAACGTCCGCTCTTATGTGGTGCCGGAGGGAACTCAGGCCTGGAACACGCCGATGGATGAAAGGACCACCGTTACCATCAGCCAGCCCGGCGTCTATCTCTATTATTGCCCGCCGCATCTGATGATGAGCATGATCGGAATGATCCAGGCCGGAGAAGCCGTCAACCGCGCCGATCTGGAGCAGAAAACAGGAAGCTCCGCTCCAAGCTGGTCATGAAGGGCGAACGGCTGGATGAACTGCTGGCGCGGGTGAAGTAAACACCAGCCCCGCCTTTCGGGCCACTCGCCAAGGCTGCCGTCAAACGCTAGGCTCCGGCTCACCTGCCAGCCGGAGCCTTTCCGTGACCTCTGCCGCCCCTTCAGCCGCCTCTCCCGTCCGTCTTGCGCTCGGCGGCCTTCTGTCGCTTGCTGCGGCCATGGGCATCGGCCGCTTCGTCTATACGCCCGTCCTGCCTTTCATGATCGCGCAAGTACCTCTCAGCAAGGCAGACGGAGGGCTCATCGCCTCGGCCAATTTCCTAGGTTATCTGGTGGGCGCGCTTGCGGCCTCCTCCGGCTCCCTGCCCGGCAGCCGCAGGGTCTGGTTTCTCGGCTCGCTCATTGCCAGCTCAGCCCTCTCCTTCGCCATGGCATGGACGGACAGCATCCCGGCCTTCATGCTGCTAAGGTTTCTCGCCGGTCTTACCAGCGCCTTTGCCTTCGTCTTTTCCGCTGCCCTCATTCTGGACCGGCTGGCTCAGGCCGGGCGGCCCGGACTATCGGCGCTCTATTTTGCCGGTGTTGGCGCGGGGATTGCGGCCTCCGCCCTTATCGTCTCTGGCCTTGCCGCCATGGGGGCCAATTGGCAGGGCTTGTGGACGGGCTGCGGCGTCATCAGTCTGGCGCTGACCGGCATCATCGCATGGATGATACCGGACGCGCCGGAAACAGTTCCACCTGCCCCCATGAAAGCGGGCCCGCGCCGCCTGCCCGCCGGGCTGCCACAGCTGATCGCAGCCTATGGACTTTTCGGCATCGGCTATGTGGTGACGGCAACCTTCATTGCCGTGATCGCCCGCGCCGATCCGGCGCTCGCGATGGCAGAGCCCTATCTCTGGCTGATCGTGGGCCTCGCCGCTGCGCCGTCCATTTTCATCTGGAACCGGATTGCTGCCCGCATGGGCGTGCCGCGTGCCTACGCGCTGGCCTGTGTCATTGAGGCTTGCGGCGTTGCGCTCAGCGTCACCGCCTCTGGCCCCGCAGGCATTCTGATAGCGGCCTTTCTGCTTGGCGCCACCTTCATGGGCATTACCGCGCTTGGTCTTATCGAGGCCCGGCGCCTGTCAACGGGTGATCCCCGCCGCACCATCGCGCTGATGACCGCCAGTTTTGGCCTGGGCCAGATGCTGGGGCCAAGCCTTGCGGGCTTTGCCGCAGGCAGCACGGGCAGCTTTGCCCTGCCCTCGGCGGGCGCCACCCTCTGCTTGCTGCTGGCCGCCGGACTGGTGCTTGTGCCCGCCCGGCAGCGGTGATCAGCCAAAGCCTCAGCCGTGGGCGAACTCCCAGTAGAGTTCCCGCGCCTTGGCCGCGACCGGCCCTGGCTGCAGGCTGCGCTTCTCGATGCGGTTCACCGGCACCACCTTGGAATAGTTGCCGGTGGAGAAGATCTCGTCCGCTTCCTGGAATTCCCGGTAGCCGATCGTGCGCTCATGCACGGCATGGCCTGCCTTGCGCAGCAGCTGAATCACCCGCTGGCGCGTGAGGCCATTGAGGAATGTTCCATTTGGCGCGGGCGTATGCACGGCCCCGTCCTTGACCATGAAGATGTTGGCGCTGGTCAGCTCGGCCACATTGCCCAGCATGTCCAACACCACCGCATTGTCAAAGCCGCGCCCCTTGGCTTCGGCCATGGCGCGGGCGTTGTTCGGGTAAAGGCAACCCGCCTTGGCATTCACCGGCATGGTTTCCATGGTCGGGCGGCGGAACGGCGACAGGGTGATCGAGAAAGAAGCACCGGCAGGCGCCATCGGCGCCTCGAACAGGCACAGACAGAAACGGGTGCTGTCAGGATCGCCCACGATCACACCCGGCCCGTCGCCTTCCGCCCAGTACATCGGCTTGATGTAGACGGCGCTGCCCGGCTTGAACTTGGTGACGCCCTCGCGGGTCATCTCGATCATCTCGCCCACGCTGACGGTGGGCTTGAGGCCAAGGGCAACTGCCGAGTCATTCACGCGCTGGCAATGCAGATCGAGGTCCGGTGTCACGCCTTCGAAGAATCGAGCCCCGTCGAAGACCGAAGATCCCAGCCAGGCCGCATGGGTGCGCGGGCCCATCAGCGGCGGGTTGCCCTCGTGCCAGGCGCCATCCACATAGGTCCAGGTTTCACTCCAGCCGCTCATCTTGCGCTTCCTCTGCATCATTTTTACTGCCAGCGAACAAACGCCCGGAAAAAGGCAAGGTCAACCGTTTGACGCCTTTCACGCCAAAATCGGAAGACTTACTCCGGCAGAGCCGCGCCCGGACCAGCTCTCATTCCTGAAAAGCGCCCTTGCAGGAAAATTGATCCGCAGCATCACGATCTGACCCAGCCCGGCAGCACACAAAGCCTTTGATCTTTCACAGATTCCGCCTGATCCTTCGTCTGCTCGCCCCTCATCCGGGCGTTGTCCGGAGGACTGGCCATGGACCTCTCCACCCTTCTTGCCTTTGCTGCTGCCTTCTTCGTCTTTGCCGCCAGCCCCGGCCCGGACAACATGACCATCATCGCCCGCGCCCTTTCACATGGGGCGGCCTCAGGCCTCGCCTATGGCGCAGGCACAGTCGCCGGCATCCTCATATTCCTCTGCCTTGCCGCCTTCGGCCTGTCCCTTCTGGCCTCCGAAATGGGCACGGCCATGACCGCGCTGCGTTATGCCGGTGCCCTCTGGCTGATCTGGACCGGTATTCGCCTTTGGACGGCAGAGCCGGTGGTGCCCGCCCTGCAGCCCACCGGCAGCGGCAATCTGCTTTCCACCTTCGCCACCGGCATCGCCCTCAACCTCGGCAATCCGAAGATGCCGCTGTTCTACGTGGCACTTCTGCCCAATGTGGCCGGATCCACCTTGACGCCCCTCGGAGTGGTGGAACTTGCTGCCGTCATTCTGGCGGTTGAAGTGGTGGTCATTGGCGGGCATGTTCTTCTGGCCACGCGGGCACGCCGCCTGCTGCGCAGCCCCGCCGTCGTCCGCCGGGTCAACCGGACAGCAGGAACCTTCATGGCCGGAACGGGCGCTGCGCTCATCGCCACCCGCTGATGCCCCCAACCCAAGGAAATCCTTTCATGGAACAGCGCCTCTCCCTCATCACCCTCGCCGTTGATGATCTGGCTGAAACCCGGCGCTTCTTCGAGGAAGGGCTGGGCTGGGCAGCCTCTTCCGAAAGCCAGGAAGGCATTGCTTTCTATCGGCTTCCCGGCCTCGCCCTTGCGCTCTATCCCCGTCCATCGCTTGAAGAAGACATTGGCCGCCCCGTTCCGGAAGGCTTGGGCGCCGTCTCTCTTGCCTGGAACGGCAGAAACGAAGCCGAAGTCGATGCCGCCTATGCAAGGGCATTGTCGGCAGGTGCTGAAGCCGTCGTGCCGCCGGAAAAGGCCTTCTGGGGCGGCTACACCTCCTATGTACGCATTCCCGGCGGCCATCTTCTGGAAATCGCTTTCAACCCGTTCTGGACCATTGACGAGAACGGGGCCATCGTGCTGCCGGGCTGAACAGCGTAGCAAATCTTTGACGTCGCTTGCCTATACCTATCGAGCCGATTGCATCCCGGCAAATGATCGGCATATGTTCGGACACTGTTCAGCAAAGCTGGCGGCGGATCTTGTCCTGCGACCCCACGGAGCACCCCGATGGCCCATTCGGCCTATGTCTTTGACGCTTACGGCACCCTCTTTGATGTTCACGCCGCCGTGCGCAAGCACGCCGCCAAACTTGGGCCAGACGCGCAGACATTCTCCTTCGTGTGGCGGCAGAAGCAGCTGGAATATTCCTGGGTGCGCGCCCTCATGCAGCGCTACGAAGACTTCTGGGTGCTGACCGAGCAGGCACTGGACACCACCTTCAACCTTTTCCCCTCCGCCGACCGCGGCCTCAGGGCAGACCTTCTCAACGCCTACTGGGCGCTGGACTGCTATCCGGAGGTTCCGGAAGTGCTGACAAACCTGAAGCAGGCCGGGGCACGGCTGGCAATTCTGTCCAACGGCACGCCGTCCATGCTGGAATCAGCGGCCAAGGCCGCTGGTATCACAGAGCTTCTGGATGAGATCTTTTCGGTGCATGACCTGCGCACCTACAAGACCGATCCGCGCGTCTATGAACTGGTGACGAACCACTTCCGGGTCTATCCGGAAGCCATTTCCTTCCAGTCCTCGAACCGCTGGGACATTGCAGGCGCCACGGCCTATGGCTTCCGTACGGTCTGGATGAACCGCACCGCGCAGCCGGATGAGTATCCGGATCTGGCCCCGAGCGCGGTTCTCTCGGACCTGACAGGCCTGCCGTTTCTGGTCTGACTGCCATTCCGGCAAGCTCCGGGCAAGTTAATGCGTCTAACCCTGAGATAACTGACAGGAGGATGAACGGCTGCGCATGCTGCGCGCCGCTATTGCCATTTGGACAAGCCATGACCCGCGCAACCCCGGCCCGCACAGGCCACCGCTTCCGCCCGCCGCAGCTCAAGCCCGCATTGCGGGCGCGCATGCGCGGCGGCCGCCTGAAGACGGAAGACGGCGCGGACATCACACCTTGCACCCTGTTTGATGCCGAAAGCGGCGAGACGGGCGCCCTCATTGAGGTGAAAATCATCCTGCCGCCACGGGTTCTGGTTCTGGACGAACAGGATCAGACGGTCTGCCCCGCCAGAGTTTTGTGGCACCATGGCCGTCAGGCGGCTTTGCAGCTCACCGGAGAGCCTGTGCTTGCGAGCCAGCACCTGATCACCAAGGCCTTTTGATGCCCTATTGAGGGGCAGCTTGCCTGCTGCAGCCCAAAACCATGCTCTCGACGGCCAACGTCAGCGCATATTCTGCCTGCTCGTCAAACGGACCATGCAGCGTACTGCCATTCGCGCATAACAGCCCCCTGGCACGCAGATCTGCAAGGCCATGCACCAGAGCCCAGATGCTGCCCGCAATCTTGACGGCATCAGCCCTCTGCCCCTCCAGCAGCAGGTGTGACAGCCCTTCCGTCAACTGACAGAACGCATTGGCCGCAGCCTCCTTCAGCTCTGTATGGGTTGGGCTGTAGGTCCGGCCAAACATGAGCGAATAAAGCCCCGGCTCACTTTCCGCAAAGCGCAGGTAGGCCCAGCCCATGGCCTTCAGGCGTTTTGCCGGATCATCTCCCCCGCTCAAGGCTCCAGCCTGAAGATGTGCAGCAAACCGGTCGAATGCCTCGTGTGCAGCGGCAGCCAAAAGCGCTTCGACATCCGGAAAGTGCCTGTAGACGGCCGCAGGCGAGACCCCGGCACTCGCCGCCAGCCACCGCAAAGACAGATTTGCAAGACTGCCCCTGCCCGCTTCCGCCATTGCAGCATCAACAAGAGCTCTTCGCAGATCGCCGTGGTGATACGCAGGCCTGCGGCCATTTCCGGTTTTATCAGTCATGTTGACACCGTTTACATCCAAGCTTATGTTTACAGTGTAAACATCAAGTTCTTGCCTTGGCAACGTACCCCTAGTGGCCGTTCAGACTATTTTTCCGGTGCAGGGAAATACGGCGTGACACAGGGTCAGTCATACCCTGAATGCCACGATGCGCTTCCTGCAAGTCGGGGGCGCGAACGGGCTGCCGGGCCGCTTTGTTCCCTCTGGAGGATTGAATGGCAGACGCGTCCCTTCTTCTTGCAGGCCTGCATCATCTGGCTGTCTTCGCACTCTTTGCCGTGCTGGTGATGGAACTGGCCATCTGCCTGCGTCAGACACTTGCTGCGGAGGATCTGAAGCGGCTTGCCTTGCTCGATCTCCATTACGGCGCGCTCGCCGCTCTGGTGCTGCTGGCTGGCAGCCTGCGCGTCATGTATGGCGGCAAGGGGCCGGACTATTACCTCGAGAACCTGTTCTTCTGGGCAAAGATGGGCACTTTCCTCACCATCGGCCTTATCTCCATCCTGCCAACCCTGCGCATCCTGTCCTGGCGGCGCAAGCTGAAGGCAGATCCTGCCTTTGTGCCTCCGGCAGCAGAGCACAGGCTGGTCCGCCGCGCCCTTGTGGCGGAGTTACTGCTCTTCCCGCTCCTCCCCTCTTTGCCGCCGCCATGGCGCAGGGCTACGGGCTCTGACCCTCAAGGCTTGCGATAGCAAAACGGCGCCCCGGTTTCCCGGAGCGCCGCATGTTTTTCTGTGACCGGACAGATCAGGCCGTCAGGTCGAAGCGGTCTGCGTTCATCACCTTCACCCAGGCAGCCACAAAGTCCTTCACGAACTTCTCCGCTGCATCATCCTGAGCATAGACCTCAGCATAGGCGCGCAGGATGGAGTTGGAACCGAACACCAGATCCACACGTGTCGCCGTCCACTTCACCGCGCCGGTCTTGCGATCGCGGATCTCATAGAGGTTCTTGCCGGCCGGCTTCCAAGTGTAGGCCATGTCGGTCAGGTTGACGAAGAAGTCAGCCGTCAGCGCCCCTTCGCGGTCTGTGAACACGCCATGCTTGGAGCCACCGTGGTTGGTACCCAGTACGCGCATGCCGCCAAGGAGAACGGTCATTTCCGGACCAGTCAGCCCCATCAGCTGAGCGCGGTCGAGCAGAAGCTCTTCCGGAGAAACCACGTAGTCCTTCTTCACCCAGTTGCGGAAGCCGTCATGGATCGGCTCCAGCACGCTGAAGGAATCCGCGTCGGTCATCTCGGCAGTGGCATCACCACGGCCCGGCGCGAAGGGTACGGAGACATCGAAACCGGCTACCTTTGCGGCCTTCTCGATACCCACGCTGCCCGCCAGAACGATCACATCGGCGAGGCTCGCGCCATAGGCCTTGGCAATCGGCTCCAGCACGCCCAGCACCTTGGCAAGGCGGGCTGGCTCGTTGCCTTCCCAGTCCTTCTGCGGGGCAAGGCGGATGCGGGCACCGTTGGCACCGCCGCGCATGTCAGAGCCACGATAGGTGCGGGCGCTGTCCCAGGCGGTGGACACCAGCTCGGCAATCGAAAGGCCGCTTGCGGCGATCTTCGACTTGATAGCGCCGATGTCGTAGTTCTTCGGGCCAGCCGGGATCGGGTCCTGCCAGATCAGGTCTTCCTTGGGGGCATCCGGGCCGATGTAGCGCACATTCGGGCCCATGTCGCGGTGGGTCAGCTTGAACCAGGCGCGGGCGAAGGTGTCCTTGAAGTACTCCGGATCAGCCATGAACTTTTCGCAGATGGCCCGGTACTTCGGGTCCACCTTCATGGCCATGTCCGCATCGGTCATCATCGGCATGCGGCGGACGGACGGGTCGGTTGCGTCAACCGGCATGTCCTCTTCCTTGATGCCGACCGGCTGCCACTGCTGGGCCCCTGCCGGGCTGCGGGTCAGTTCCCACTCATAGCCGAACAGAAGGTCGAAATAGCCCATGTCGAACACGGTCGGGTTCGTCGTCCAGGCGCCTTCGATGCCGGAGGTGACAGCTTCATTGGCTTTGCCATGCTGGTTCGGGTTTGCCCAGCCGAGGCCCTGGTTCTCGATGCCAGCCGCTTCCGGCTCTGCGCCGAGCGCACTGGCATCGCCATTGCCATGAGCCTTGCCGACCGTGTGGCCGCCAGCGGTCAGCGCTGCGGTTTCCTCGTCGTTCATGGCCATACGGGCGAAGGTCTCACGCACCTGGGCGGCGGTGGCCATCGGATCCGGCTTGCCGTTCACGCCTTCCGGGTTCACGTAGATGAGGCCCATCTGCACGGCGGCCAGGGGTTCTCCATGGTCTCCGGCTTGGTCACGTCCTCATAGCGGTTGTCGGACGGCGCCAGCCATTCCTTTTCCGCACCCCAGTAGGTGTCCTTTTCCGGATGCCAGATATCCTCACGGCCGAAGGAGAAGCCGAAGGTCTTCAGGCCCATGTCCTCATAGGCCAGCGTGCCGGAGAGGAGGATGAGATCAGCCCAGGAGATCTTGTTGCCGTATTTCTTCTTCACAGGCCACAGCAGGCGCCGGGCCTTGTCGAGGCTGGCATTGTCCGGCCAGGAGTTCAGCGGTGCAAAGCGGATGTTGCCCGAGCCGCCGCCACCACGGCCATCGGCCAGGCGGTAGGAACCGGCCGAGTGCCAGGCAAGACGGATCATCAGGCCGCCGTAATGGCCCCAGTCAGCCGGCCACCAGTCCTTGCTGTCCTTGAGCAGCGCCTTCACATCGGCCTTCAGCGCCTCTGCATCCAACTTCTTCAGCTCGTCGCGGTAGTTGAAGTCCTTGCCCAGCGGGTTGGACTTGGCGTCATGCTGGTGCAGGATGTCGAGGTTGAGGGTGTTCGGCCACCACTCCATGTTCGAGTTGCCGGTGGCGGTGTTTCCACCATGCATCACCGGGCACTTGCCTGCCTTGCTGGCATTCGTCGCGTCCATTGTCTCTCTCCGGTCCATATGGTTCTTGAGGCGGCCAGACGCCGCCTGTGTTTACCCCAAGCGGCACAGTCTGCCGCCCGAACAACGGCCCTGGCGGCATCTCTGCCACCCCAGGCACTTCAGCAGAACGGCACGGCGCGCCGCCCTCCACTTCGGCAGGCAGCGGCGGGGTACGCTGCCCGGAAATTCCACTCAGAAATCGGCCCTGCTTCAGCAGGGATAAGCCGCTGCCCCTCTTCAGGAACAGCGCCAGTGACATGACGTTACCCACTTGCTGGAATTAGCAAAATTCGTATCTTCTGATTGCATCGATCAGATTTTCTGATCAAATAGCTGGAAACGCGGTTTGACCATGCAATTCAGAACGTTAGGTCAACTTTATGCGGGGCCCTGATCCACCGCCTTCATCAGTTACAGCGCAAAAGGTCAAAAGCCCTGCTGTGGCGGCTCATGCAGCAAGCAATCAGCTGCGCCCTAGGTACCCGCTAGGATCTGCTGGCGGGCACGACGCAGAACATCCTGCAGCCCCCAAAAACAGACAGCGTCCGGCACGATATGTCCGAACGCTGTCCGCAAAAACATGAGAAGAAACAGACCCTAGGCGCCCTGATAGTATCCCAGCACTGACTTGACTTCGAGATACTCCAGCATCCCTTCAAGGCCATACTCGCGGCCGTTGCCGGACTGCTTGTAACCGCCGAACGGGGCCATGGGATCCCAGGCTGGGTAGTTCAGATGCACCTGGCCGGAGCGGATTTGCGAAGCCACGTGCCGGACCAGATCCATGTCCTCGCCCTGCACATGGGCTCCCAGGCCGTAAATCGTGTCATTGGCGATGGAGACCGCTTCCTCGACCGTGTCGTAAGGAAGAATGCAGAGCACCGGCCCGAACACCTCGTCCTGTGCGATGCGCATATCCGTGCGCACGTCTGTGAAGATGGTCGGCTTGACGAAATATCCGGCATTGAGGCCATCCGGCCGCCCCTGTCCGCCAATCAGCAGCTTGGCGCCTTCGGCAATGGCGGCGCCGATCATGGTCTGGATGCGGTCAAACTGGGCGCGGTTGGCGATGGCCCCGTGTGTCACCGTTTCCTGAGAAGGATCGCCGACAATGATCTCGGCTGCCGTCTGCGCGGCAAGCGCCTCGACTTCGGCCAGCCTTGCGCGGGGTACGATCATGCGGGTGGGCGCACTGCAAGATTGCCCCAGATTGCGGAAGCTGGCTGCGACGCCGGGAGGGACCGCACGTGCAAGATCAGCGTCCGGCAAGATCACGTTGGGAGATTTTCCTCCCAGTTCCTGGGCGACACGCTTCACCGTCAGTGCGGCTGCCTGCGCCACAGCAATGCCAGCGCGGGTGGAGCCGGTTATGGAAATCATGTCAACATCGGAGTGCAAGGCGAGCGCAGCTCCCGCGTCCGGGCCGTTGCCATTGACGAGGTTGAACACCCCGCCGGGGAAGCCCGCCTGCTCGATGGCTTCGGCGAACAGCAGCGCGCTCAGCGGCGACAGTTCGCTTGGCTTCAGCACCAACGTGCAGCCCGCCGCCAGGGCCGGGGCCACCTTGGCGGTGATCTGATAGAGCGGCCAGTTCCAAGGCGTAATCAACGCGCACACGCCGATCGGCTCACGGGCGATGGCGGTCTGGCCGCGCCGCTCGATAAACTGGAAGTCCGAAAGGATCTCCCGTGCGGCCTTCACATGAGCGATGGCCAACGGCACCTGAGCACTACGGGCATAGCTGATCGCCGCCCCCATTTCGAGACTGAGACACTGCGCGATACGTTCGCTCTGGGCCTCAAGCTGCGCCTGCAAACGCTCCAGCAGCGCGGCCCGTTCACCCGGCAATGTCCGGCTCCAGCTGGGAAACGCCTGCCGCGCCGCAGCCACCGCAGCATCCACATCGGCGCCGTTCCCAAGGGGAACCCGCGCAATGACCTCTTCCGTGGCCGGGTTGACCACATCCGCGTGGGCTGTGCCATGCGGGGAAACCCATTGACCGCCAATGTAGAAAAGGCCGAGATGGCCGTTATCGGCGAGGTGCGTGAGCGGAGACGCCGCCCCGTCAGATGCCAGTTTCATCTTGCTTCGTGCCTCTTGTCGTGGCGGCGGCCTTCACCAGCCGCGCATGCGTTCCCGGCGTGCTCCAATACCGGCACCTTCGCCCTTGATGCCGCTGCAGACCCCGGGCCGGGCAGCCATGATGCAGGCAAGAATGGGCAAAATGCGGGCCTGAGCGCCAACCGGCAGATCCGGCATGGTCTTGCCCGGCCCCTGTGCGGGACTGCGGAAACAAAGTTCTCTTCAGCCCTTCATCGCATCCTGAGCGCAAAACAATGCGCTGAAATCATTCAGAATGCCGTCAGATATGCGGTCTTTTGGATGGCCAGACCGGTACGATCTGCTCACACCCGGCAGATGCCCGGTACCAGACACATCAACGCAAGTGCAGGTGACTTTCAGAAGACGAGACCAGCCGTCACAGGTCGAAGGTGGCGCGCCAGCGCAGCTCGCACTGGATCATGCGCGAAGCCATTGCCCAGTATTTCGAGCGCGAGGAAAAACGCGGGGCGCTGCGTCAGGCCCCCTCAAGGCATGGCAGGAATTTCAGGAAACCGGCATGGACGCCACCGCCGAAGAGGTGGATCAATGGCTGGCGAGCTGGGGCTCTGACGCCGAACTGCCCGCCCCCAAATGCCGCAAGTAATCTTCGCCGCGTTCGCTATCCGCCGCCATCCGGGATCTCCAAACGGCTGCGCGCGTTTCTGCGTGAAAAGATCCCGCCCCTCCATCGGCATCCTCGGCCTTGTGCCGAGGATCTGCACAAGCCGCTGGCCTGCAGATGGCCGGGACAAGCCCAACCATGACGAAGGAAAGAAATTTCTGCTTTGCTGGCGTCGGAGTGGCTAGTCTCGTAGGTCATCGAGTACAATCACCACGAATTTACATACGAAAATAAAAATCCACCAGGCATCAAATAAATGCGAAACTCTACCATTCAAGATTAGAAACTAATTTTTGCCTATACGCTTCAACGAGAGCCAACAACTCTGCCATAGCAACTGGGAACCCCGAATGATACTCATCTATCTTGTTGTACTCGATAACCTGAAGGTTGCGATTTTCCCGCAATGATCGCTTAAGATCAGAATGCAACCCCTCCGCAGCGAGAAAGTAGTGCGGATGTACTCTATTATACGTAAAATTCTGATTCTCTAAAATAAGATTAATATCAGGATCTCTATGCCCAGCACCTATAAAGAGAAAAGTATGGGTCATCAAAGCCGCATCGAATGCATTGTAAAAGGCGCCGCCGCAACCCGAGCCTGAGCATATTGCTTCTGATTAAAGATCAACTTATGAACTTCATCGAGCGTTCCATGGACTTTTACAAGATACCTTTCAGTCCCCCGTAAAAACTCAGAAACTCCCTCATCGTAATAATGTTTCTTCACACATGTCCCTGCATGCACGTCCTGAAGGGCGCGATCAAATATATCTTCAAAATTTAATGAAAATATAATTCTGACGTCAAGTAAAGCAATTGTTCTATGAACTTCCGCTGGCGCAAACCTAGGCCCCATGAAAGAATTCCGCAGCCTGGTTGACCAATTATGATCGTACTTCTGCTGCAACCATTCACACGCATGCAAAAGATCACCATCAGAAATTGCTTTCGCTATATGCTCCTCCGGACCTCCGGCTAGATCATCATTTGCAGAACGCAAAAACTGTTCCCAAGTAGGAGGCCGAATGCCATCCTTTCCAATAGCTTGCCGCGAAACACCGGACCCAACTACGAGAACACACCTGCGGCGAGCAATATCTCGAACTAATTCTTCAGGCCACTCAACCATCGAGGCGCTCAAACAACTTTGTGGTTACATCTCCAAAAATCGCGGAGGCCTCCTTGACCTTGGCAAAATGTGCTCCCACTACTCCATCACTCGATTTAAGTTCGAATACTGGCTTGTTATTACTCTGCGACATCGGCACCAAACTAAAGAGATTGGGCACGGTTCCAATCTCAAACGGTTGACCTGCTATTCCTTCATCAAGACCACAATCTCTAATAACGGAATCAATTTTCCTTCGAATATCTTCGTAAGCCTTTACGCCGCGACGGCTACCTGAAGCATCACGTTTCGCCAAATACTGCTGCGTTACGTACCCAACAAAATTAGATTTTCCATACCGCAAATTGGGCAACGAACGAATAGATCTAACGCTAGACACTCCGCGCCCCCAATCTTCCCACCAATCTGCAATCCATTTTGCGATATTCTCAAAAGCTTTTAGCGAAAAAATATCTATAGACATTGGGCTAACAAAATAGTCTGACGCCAACAATATAGATCTATTAATCGCCCCCAAAGATGGACTAACATCAAAAAAACTACATCATACCCCTCCATTCTACTCAACAAGTCAGAAAATACTAAATTAGTTTTTATACCTCTGACATTCCCACTCTTTGCACTACTCCAGTCTTGAGCCAGAAAATCTTCTGTCAAGGCAAGTCTAGGGTCACCAGGTAGCACATCAAAACCAAAATCATCAGATTTTCTCATCTTCAATTCATGAGAGAACCCCTCCCCTACTGTAAGAGGATCTATAATATCATAAATTGTAAAACCATTATTTCCATATATCTCATCAAGAACATTATCATTAAAAATATACTGCGTCGCATTACACTGTGGGTCTGCATCGACCACTGCAACACGCTTGTTCAGGTGAAGCGCCGCATACGCAGCAACGTTACATAAAAGCGTGGTTTTACCTACACCGCCCTTATTATTAAAGAAAGCAACGCTTCTCATATCAATTAAACACCCTAATTTTTACTACTTCGCTCGCTGCACCACATTTAATAAAGCGAAATAATAAACGCATCGTATTGCAGAAACTCCCACTTGCCAAGGTTGCACCGCATGGAGAGGGCGGCGACTGACCTCGCCTGACATGCAACTCAGATCCTCCTCACGCCGCCGCGCTCCCTCATACCCCAGCCTCGCGTTCAGCTTGGCGATGAGGTCCACGGCGGCGTCGGCGATGACGGTGCCGGGGGAAGATGGCAGTGGCGCCGGAGGCGTAGAGGGCGTCGTAGTCCTGCGGGGGGACGACGCCGCCGACGACGATCATGATGTCCTCGCGCCCTTCTGCGGCGAGTGCCGCCTTGAGGGCGGGTACCAGGGTGAGGTGGCCGGCGGCGAGCGACGAGACGCCCACTACATGCACGTCATTTTCCACTGCCTGCCGGGCGGCTTCCTCAGGGGTGGCGAACAGCGGACCGATGTCCACGTCGAAGCCGAGATCGGCAAAGGCGGAGGCGATCACCTTCTGGCCGCGGTCGTGGCCGTCCTGCCCCATCTTGGCAACGAGAATGCGCGGGCGGCGCCCGTCGTTCTCCTCGAAGGCCTCGACAAGCTTCTGCACCTTGCCCACCTTGTCCGACATGGCCCCTGCCTCGCGCTTGTAGACACCGGAAATGGAGCGGATCTCTGCCTTGTGGCGGCCAAACACCTGCTCCATCGCCAGGCTGATTTCACCCACCGTCGCCTTGGCTCTTGCGGCCTTGACGGAAAGGTCCAGGAGGTTGCCTTCGCCGGAGGCCGCGCAGGCGGTGAGAGCGGCCAGCGCGGCCTGCGTTTCGGCCTCATTGCGCTCGGCCTTGAGGCGCTGCAGCTTTTCGATCTGCATGGCGCGCACCTGCGCATTGTCCACCTTCAGAACCTCGATGGGCTCCTCAAAGTCCGGCTTGTACTTGTTGACGCCCACCACGGTCTGCGCGCCGCTGTCGATACGCGCCTGCGTCTTGGCGGCGGCCTCCTCGATGCGCAGCTTCGGAATGCCCTTCTCGATGGCCTTGGCCATGCCGCCCAGCGCCTCGACTTCGGTGATATGCGCCATGGCCTTGGCGGCGAGGTCCGCCGTCAGCTTCTCCACATAGAAGGACCCGCCCCACAGGTCGATGGGGCTGGTGGTGCCGCTTTCCTGTTGCAGGAACAGCTGGGTATTGCGAGCAATACGGGCAGAGAAGTCCGTCGGCAGGGCCAGCGCCTCGTCCAGCGCGTTGGTGTGCAGCGACTGGGTGTGGCCCTGCGTCGCCGCCATGGCCTCCACACAGGTGCGGATGACGTTGTTGTAGACATCCTGCGCCGTCAGCGACCAGCCGGAGGTCTGCGAATGGGTGCGCAGCGACAGGGACTTGTCACTCTTCGGGGCAAAGTTCTGCTGCATCAGCTGCGCCCAGATCAGGCGTGCAGCGCGCAGCTTGGCTACTTCCATGAAGAAGTTCATGCCGATCGCCCAGAAGAACGACAGGCGCGGGGCGAACTGGTCGATGTCCATGCCCGCCGCCACCCCGGCGCGGGCATATTCGATGCCGTCAGCGATGGTATAGGCCAGCTCCAGATCCGCCGTCGCCCCGGCCTCCTGCATGTGATAGCCGGAGATGGAGATGGAATTGAACTTCGGCATGTTCTGCGAGGTATAGGCAAAAATGTCCGAAATGATCCGCATCGAGGGTGCAGGCGGGTAGATGTAGGTGTTGCGGACCATGAACTCCTTCAGGATGTCGTTCTGGATGGTCCCCGACAGCAGGTTCTGCGCCACGCCCTGCTCTTCGGCAGCAACGATATAGAGCGCCAGCACCGGCAGCACGGCGCCGTTCATGGTCATGGACACGCTCATCTGGTCCAGCGGAATGCCGGAGAACAGCGTGCGCATGTCAAATATGCTGTCGATGGCCACGCCCGCCATGCCCACGTCACCGGCCACACGCGGGTGGTCGCTGTCATAGCCGCGATGGGTGGCAAGGTCGAAGGCAACCGAAAGCCCCTTCTGTCCGGCCGCCAAATTGCGCCGGTAGAAGGCGTTGGAGTCCTCCGCCGTGGAGAAGCCCGCATACTGGCGCACCGTCCAGGGTTGCTGCACATACATGGTGGGATAAGGCCCGCGCACGAAAGGCGGCAGGCCGGGGTAGCTGTCGAGATGGGCCAGACCCTCAAGGTCCGCGGCAGTGGGCACCGGCGGCACCGCGATGCCTTCCGGCGTCATCCAGCTGTCCAGCCCCTCAGTTGCTTCGGCCCTGCCCAGCACATCACGGAAGGGACGGTCGGCGAAATTCGGAATCCGGCTCACAGCAGTCCCTCCCCTGATGTTCCCGCCGCAACCGGCACGCCAAGGCGCCTGTGCGCATCTGCAAGGATATCCAGCATGGCACAGCCCTCAAAGACAAAGGCGTTAACCCCCGCTTCCTTTAAGGAAGCCTCCAGATCGCCCGGTTTGCCGGCAAGATAGATGTGCTTGGCCCCAGCAGCAGACAGGGCTGCGGCCGCCTGGGCCCCTTGCGCCGAATAGATCTTGTCGGACGAGACAAGGCAGACCAGCGGCGCGCCGCTTGCACGCCATGCCTCGACGATGGCGCCGATGCCGTCAGCCTCTGACCCGCCAGTCACCGGCAGACCGCCTGCCTCGAAGAAGTTCTTGGCCCATGTGGCGCGCGCTGTGAAATCTGCCAGCGGCCCAAGCGCCGCCAGAAACACGGTGCGTCCAGCCGGCTTGCTCAGGGCAGCAGCTTCCCGCAGGCGTTCAAATGGCTCGGACAGGCGCTCCGGTTCCGGCATCCGGGTCTTGAGGCTGATATCGTCGATCAACGGGCGGGAAGCCATGATGTCCGTTAGCGTCGCGCCCTGCTCCAGCGCGTCGAAAATCGCCTGCATAACGGATCCCTCCCCCGGTCGCGGCAGAGTGAGGGTTGAAGAGGCGGCATCCAGCAGCAGATGCTCACCGGACAGAACCCGCACCGGGCCTTCCTGCAGATTGGGGAAGGCGCTGACGCCAGTAATCTGCTGGCGGCGGCGGGCGATCTTCTGGCTACGCTCCGTCCTTGCCGTTTCCACGCGCTTCTGAACGGTTCCGGCCACCATGGCTTCAACGATGCCTCCGGCAGCTTCCGTTTCCTGAAACAGCGCCCAGGCAGCAGCAATCAGATCTTCAGTCCGGGCCTCGATGGCGCCAGAACCGGCGCCTGGGTCAGCCACCCGGTGCAGGTTGCTCTCTTCGATCAGGATGGCCTGCGTGTTGCGGGCGACGCGCCGGGCAAAGCTGTCCGGCAAGCCGCAGGCAGAGGTGAAGGGCAGCACGCAGACACTGTCCGCGCCGCCCACTCCGGCGGCAAAGCAGGCCACGGTGCCGCGCAGCATGTTTACGTAGGGATCGGCCTTCGTCAGCATCCGCCAGGAGGTCTCCATATGCAGATGCAGGTGATGCTGCGGCAGACCGCATTCTTCCAGCACCGCCGCCCAAAGGCGCCGCATCGCCCGCGCCTTGGCAATGGTGGCGGTCTGGTCCGCCGTTGCGGCAAGGGTCACGCTGATGAGCGAGGCCGGGTTGTCTCCGCCGGCTCCGCCTTCAACCAGATCCCGCAAATAGTGCAAGGCGGTCGCGAGTGTGAAGGCCAGCTCCTGAGCATCCGTTGCTCCCCGGTTGTGCCAGCCGCGCCCATCGGCACACATGATCGGACCGCTCAGGCCCTGGCCGCGCGCAAAGCGCACAAGGTCCGCAATCCGGTTGCGCAACACGGGCACTGAATTCTTCAGCGTGCCCGTATGGATGAGCTTCGTGACATAATCGCTGCAGGAAATGACATTCAGCTGCGACGGGTCCAGCCCTTTCCGGCGGGCGCTTCCCGCCAGCAGGGCCAAGGCCGATCCGCTTTCATAGCCCCCATCAACCCGGATGGTGATGAGATCGCTGTAGACCCCCTCGAACAGGCGATCGAACCCGGCTGCATCCTGTGCCCCGCAGCCATAGCCATGGGCATTGGCGGAAGAAATCAAGACCAGATCGATGCCATCAGCACCGCCTGCCAGGTCCTCCAGCAGCAGGCGATTGGCCATCTCCACGTCCGGGTGGTCCACACGCTGCAGGATCTTCCAGGGCTGCCCGGCGGGCCGGCCGTTGCGCGGCGCGGCATCCGCCTTGCGCGGATACAAGGGCGCAATCGCAAGCCCGTCTTCATTGCGCGCAACCAGACGTTCGCGCGGGGCGCCCTTCAGCGCCTTGTCAACGGCCGCCAGCCAGGCGGTTTCATCTGGTGTCCAGTCCGGGTGCAGTTCTGCCACGACGCTCAACTCCTCGGGAATGTCACCTTTATTCCATCTGAAGGAAAGCGAAACAAGCTCGCCCAAAGGCTGAAGCCTTTTCGACGGTCCAAGCCGGCAGGCGGCGTGAAGCCACCAAGGCGCCTTTCCTCCAATCTTTGGCAAATTGCTCCGCTCACAGAGTGCAGATTGGCGGATTTGGCAAAAACTATGCTCATATTACGGTTGGTATTTTTATGGTTTCTGGGCTAAAAGCAAAGATAAGCTTCTGGGCAAGAAAAAACACTTGTTTCCCAGCAGCCTGCAGACCGGAAACGCTTCCCATCAAAAAACAGCGAGCGGCCTGCAGACCCAAACGAGGTCAAACTTCCGGATCACCGGAAGTATAACAACAAGCGGTTCACGCCGCCTACATATGGATGTGCACAATGATGGATGAAGCTGAACTCAGCACGCAGCTGCGTACCATTTCAGAGTCGAACTCTGCCCAGATTGTCCTTGATGTTCTGGAGACAAGTCTGCGCCGCCTTGGGGCAACTCATATCCTCGTCACCGGCCTGCCAATGCCCAAGCGTTCCATTGAGAGCCTTGTTCAGCGCTACCGCTGGCCCGATGCCCGTTCCGGCGCTGCAGACAATCCGCCGCTGTCGGCCAATGACGCCGTCCTGACCCTTGGCCTTGCCTCAGACCGCGCATCTGTCTGGACCGTATCGGCCGGTGACACCCAGCATTCGCGCCTGATGGCAGCCGTTGGGGAAGGCTACCAGATCATTGCTGTGCCGGTGACCGAGCTGCAACCCTTCCAGGCCTTCGTTTATTGTGCTGGCCCCAGCCTCAAGGCTGACAAGTGCTCTCTGGCGGCCATCGAGATGATCGCGGAAGCCGTTTTCGTCAAGCTGCAGGACATGGGCGTCATCACCGCCCAGCGCCCTGGCGCATTGTCCACCCGCGAACGCAAGGTGCTTGAGCTCACTGCTTTCGGCAAGACCGCCGGGGAAATCGCGGAGCTGCTGGATATTTCCCAGCGCACCGTGCACGCCCACCTGCAGAACGCCAGCGTGAAGCTGAATGCCACCAACAAGACGCATACTGTGGTTGAGGCCCTTCGCTACGGACAGATCCGCGTCTGAGCGCTGATGCCAGCAAGACCCTGAAGGCCCGCCGGCTGCATCCGGCGGGCCTTTCGTTTGTCAGGCGGTTGCAAAGCTCTGCCGTCAGTATGTCAGTATGGCAGGAAGCTGCTTGGCCTCTTCGATCCAGCGGGCCACCATTGCCTCGGAAGGTACTTGGCGGACGAGTTTTTTCACCGCATTCACTTCCACCATCTTTACGGTCAGATTTGCGGGAACCCGGTGCTTGAGTTCCTTCACCGTATCCACACCGGCAGCTTCGAGCAGTTCAGAGTACTCCTCTCCAACGCCCTTGATACGCATCAGATCGGCCATGTTGGCCCATTTCAGGATCCGCTTGTGGTCCACGCCTGTTTCCGCGCCCAGCGCCTCGCGCCCCTTGGGGTCCTTGGCTCGCTCCAGCAGATCTGCGGTCGTCCGGATGCCAGCTGCATGCAACCTTTCGGCATAGACGGGACCGATGCCTTCAATATCGATGACTGGATAAGACATGCGCATTACTCCCTTTTTACTCCCACCGGCGCGGCGCGGCAGCGCCAGCCCCAAATCTATTGAAGCCGTTACGTCAGAAAATGCAATCATCCGTGGCGCAACATTCTCCCGAGGCTGTTTTGCCACTGGACCGGGCCATTTGCGGTGATAGAACTCACTGAAAGACAGACGCCAAGGGACGGAAACCGTGACGGACAGCATTTTCATTGGTGGCAGCGGCAAGGACGAAGTGCTGAACCTCAAGCTTGCCAACCGGCACGGCCTCATCACGGGAGCCACCGGCACCGGCAAGACGGTGACACTGCAGATCCTTGCCGAAGGCTTCTCGAAGGCAGGCGTTCCGGTGTTCTGCGCCGATGTGAAAGGCGATCTGTCGGGCATTGCCATGCCGGGAGATCCAAAGGACTTCCTGCTGAAGCGCGCAAAGGAAATCGGCTTTGCGGACCGCTACGAGTTTGAAGGCTTTCCGACTGTCTTCTGGGATGTGTTTGGCGAGCAGGGCCATCCGCTCAGGGCAACGGTCTCGGAGATCGGGCCTCTTCTGCTGGCGCGGATGCTGGACCTCAACGAAACACAGGAAAGCGTGCTGAACATCGCCTTTGAACTGGCCGATGACGAAGGTCTTCTGCTTCTGGATCTGAAGGACCTGCGCGCCATGATCGCCCATGTGGGCGAGCGGGCGCCTGAGCTGTCGCGCATCTATGGCAATGTCTCTTCAGCCTCTGTCGGTGCCATTCAGCGCGCGCTGCTGGTACTGGAGCGCGAAGGCGCCGACCAGTTCTTCGGTGAACCTGCTCTCGACATCCGTGATTTTGCCCGCCAAAGCCGTGACGGACTTGGTACCATCAATATTCTGGCCGCTGACAGGTTGATGCACTCCCCCGGCTCTACGCCACCTTCCTGTTGTGGATGCTGTCCGAACTGTTCGAGGAGCTGCCCGAGGTGGGCGACCCGGAAAAGCCGAAGCTCGTCTTCTTCTTCGACGAGGCCCATCTGCTGTTCACCGAAGCGCCCAAGGCCCTGCTTCAGAAGGTGGAGCAAGTTGTGCGCCTGATCCGCTCCAAGGGCGTGGGCGTCTATTTCGTCACCCAGAACCCGATGGACGTTCCGGAAACTGTGCTGGCCCAGCTTGGCAATCGCGTGCAGCACGCCCTGCGTGCCTTCACCCCGCGTGAGCAGAAGGCCGTGCGTGCGGCGGCTGAGACCTTCCGTCCCAACCCGAATCTGGATACCAGCAGCGTCATCATGGAAATGGGCGTTGGCGAGGCGCTTGTCTCGACCCTTGAAGGCAAGGGCGTGCCCTCTGTCGTGCAGCGCACGCTCATCCGCCCGCCCTCATCCCGCCTTGGCCCCATCAGCGCGGCAGAGCGGCGTGATTGCATCCAGTCCAGCCCTCTATTCGGCCTCTATGACCGCGCCCGTGATCGGGAGTCGGCCTATGAACTGCTGACTGAGCGTGCCCGCGATCAAGCCCGGATCGAGGAACGTCAGCGGGAAGACGATCTGCGGACTGGCGCCTATGACCGGGAAGAGCCTGTCCGCCGGACCCGAACCGGCTTTCAGCTGCCGGATTTCGGCCGCGATGACCGGCCACGGCAAGACAGCCAAAGCCAGCGGCGCCAAAGGGCATCCTCCCGTGACAGCGTGCTGGAGGCAGGCATGAAATCAGCCGCCCGCAGCCTTGGTTCATCGTTGGGCCGGGCCCTGGTGCGCGGTGTTCTGGGCTCGCTGAAGCGGGGCTTCTGAGCCAGACTTCACCGCCGCAGTGCACAATTCACTTCGCAGGCGCAAGAAAATATGCCAATGACGCAGGCCATGCGCAACGCATCGGCCTGCGGCGGCCCAGCCTGGACCATCCGGCAGTCTCCGCCAACAGGCCTCTGGGAGGAACTGCATGAGCGCTTCGGCTTCCGTCAGCGGCCTGACGCCGCCCGAGATCAAGGCACGCAAAGGCGGCACTCCGCTGGCATGCCTCACCGCCTACACCACCCCCATCGCCCGCATCGCCGACACTGCCTGTGACGTGATCCTGGTGGGAGACAGTGTCGGCATGGTGCTGCATGGCCTGCCCTCCACGCTGGGCGTCACAATGGACATGATGATCCTGCATGGCCAGGCTGTCCGGCGCGGTGTCGAAAAAGCTCTTCTTGTCATCGATATGCCCTTCGGCTCCTACGAGGAGAGCCCGGAACAGGCCTTCCGCAACGCGGCCCGGCTGATGAGCGAAACGGGCGCCGGTGCGGTCAAGCTTGAGGGCGGCGAGACGATGGCAGAGACCATCGCCTTTCTCACCCGGCGCGGCATTCCCGTCATGGCCCACATCGGCCTCACTCCGCAGGCCGTGAATACCTTTGGCGGCTACAAGGTGCAGGGCCGGGGTGAGGACGGCGCCCGCATTCTGACGGATGCCCACGCGGTGGCACGCGCTGGCGCCTTTTCCGTGGTTCTGGAAAAAGTGCCGGACAGCCTTGCGCGCCAGATCACGCAGGAGCTTGCCATTCCCACCATCGGCATTGGCGCCTCGGTGGACTGTGACGGCCAGATTCTCGTCATCGACGACATGCTCGGCATGTTCACCGCCTTCCGCCCCCGCTTCGTCAAGCGCTATGCCGAGCTGGGCCACGCGTCGGAAGCTGCCGTTGCCGCCTATGCGGGGAGGTGCGCACCCGCAGCTTTCCCGGCCCCGAACATGTCTTTGCCGATGCGCCGCGCTCCAAGGGAGAAAAAGCATGAGCCTTGAGACGATCAACCGCCTTGCCGCCCTGCGCGCCCGCACCGCAAGCTGGCGGCGCGAGGGGCTGACCATTGGCGTGGTTCCGACCATGGGCGCGCTGCATGAGGGGCATCTCAGCCTTGTGCGCACCGCTTTTTCGCGCACGGACCGGGTCATCGTCACCCTCTTCGTCAATCCGAAGCAGTTCAACAACGCCGCAGATCTGGCCGCCTATCCACGCACGGTGGAAAGCGATGCGGCCAAACTCACGCCGCTCGGCACCCACGTGCTCTATGCGCCGGAAGTGGAAGAGATCTATCCCGACGGCTTTGCCACCAATGTCTCCGTCAGCGGTGTCAGCGAAGGTCTGTGCGGGGCACACCGGCCGGGGCACTTCGATGGTGTCGCCACGGTCGTCAGCAAGCTGCTTCTCCAGACTGGCGCTGACCTTGCCTTCTTCGGGGAGAAGGATTTCCAGCAGCTGCAAGTGGTCAAGCGCATGGTCCGCGATCTCGACATACCGGTCGAGATCGTCCCCTGCCCGACGGTGCGCGAGGCGGATGGCCTGGCCATGTCCTCCCGCAATGTCCGCCTGTCAGCGCAGGCCCGCAGCACGGCGGCAGCCCTGCCCGCAGTCCTCTTCGCTGCCGCAGAACGCCTGTCCGGCGGTGAGGCGGCAGAGCCCGTATTGGCAGACGCTCGCACGGCAATTGCCGCCGCCGGGTTTGGCGACCTTGAGTACCTGGAATTGCGCGCCGAAAGTGACCTGACGCCTCTGTCCCGCGCCGACCGCCCCGCCCGCCT
The DNA here is from genome assembly GCF_050510895.1 of Pannonibacter phragmitetus. GTDB lineage: Bacteria > Pseudomonadota > Alphaproteobacteria > Rhizobiales > Stappiaceae > Pannonibacter > Pannonibacter phragmitetus_B. Next base: position 2,727,107 of record NZ_JBNINT010000001.1, read on the forward strand.
CCTCGCCGCTGCCTGGCTCGACGGCGTGCGTCTCATCGACAATGTGGAAGTGATGCCGAGGGGTAAGCAGCCCTCTCGTCACGCCTCCACGGCGATATAGCCCGTTAGACCGGTCTTCTGGTGTTCGATGACGTGGCAGTGGAAGGCCCAGTTGCCGGGGTTGTCCGCAACGAGACCGACCTCGATCGTCTCCTGCGCCATCAGAAGCGCTGTATCGGTCACCAGCGGCGGCAACTCGCGCTTGTTGGAGCGCAGCAGCTGGAACGAGAGGCCATGCAGGTGGATGGGGTGGTCGTTCTGCGTTTCATTGCGCAGGCGCAGCACATAGGACTTGCCCTTGCGCAGCACCGCCAGCGGATCGACAGGGCTTGGCGTGTCCCCTGCCAGGCCACACGGTTGATCGACCAGAAGTTCAGCCCCAGCGTGCCGCAGATGCTGGGCTGCGGGGCGGTACCGTCTGGCGTCCAGCCGAAGACGAAGTCGATAGTCTCCGCAGAAGCCAGATCCGGCAATGGAACGGGATTGGCTGGCAGCGGCTTCAGCTCCTCAAGGCTGCGCTTCAGGCTCTGCCCCTGCGCCTTCAGCCGGGCCATCACCCGCGGCCCCTTCTGGGTGGCCAGCGTGACAAGCACCTCCTGCCCTTCCCCGTCCGGCATGCGCAGCGCCACATCGGCGCGCTGACCGGGCGCAAGCAGAATGCTGTCAGCGGAAAGCGGTGACGCCAGCGGATTGGAATCGAGCGCAATCACCTGCGCCTCTCCGCCCGAAACGGTAAAGGTCCCCACGCGCGTCACATCCGTAACGACGAGCCGCAGCCGCACAAGCCCGCCCGCCGGGGCCTCATAGGCGGGCTCTTCCTGCCAGTTTGCGGTCGAGACCGTGCCCAGCGTGCCGCCTCTGGCCGCGTTGCGCAGCTTGTAGAACTCAATGAACTGCCCGTCGCTGCCAAGCCGGAAGTCGCGCAGGTTCAGCGGAAGGTCGAGATCAAAGCCGGGGTCTTCAGACTCCTCCACAATCAGCACGCCCGTAAGGCCGCGCCCCATCTGCTCCAGCGTGTTGCAGTGGGGGTGATACCAGAATGTGCCGGCATCCGGCGCTGTCAACTCATAGCGGAAGCTCTTGCCCGGCTCGATCGGGTCTTGCGTCAGATAGGGCACGCCGTCCATGGCATTGGCGATGCGCAGGCCGTGCCAATGCACCACCGACGCCTCCTGAAGCTGGTTCTGCACATCGACAATGAAGGGCTGGCCCTGCTTGAGCCGCAGCACGGGCGGTACGCCCGTCTCTCCGAACCCCATCATGGCGCGGGTGACGATGCCGGGGCGCAATTCATGCTCGCAGGAGCGGATCGGCAGAACGAAATCCGCCGCCTTTGCACGGCCAGCGGCAAGGCCGCCCACCCCGAAGGCCGCAAGGCTTGCGGCTGTTCCGGTCAGGAGTTCGCGGCGGGAGATGGAGAACATGAGTTTTTCCTTCAACTTGTTCCGGCGATCCTATCACCGGTACGGCCAGATGCAATTTGACCTTAAGGAACGGATTGACGCAGGGCGCAGCCATCTGTGCCCTTTGCCCGCAGCACACTTGCCCCGCCGGTCCGATGCCGCCATTGTGGCGCAACCGGAGCAAGGCAACAGCCCTCGCCCCCCGCCTTTTGCCCTCTGATGGCAAATACATCCCAGGAGCTTCTTCATGAGCCAGATCGACAAGGTTCTCGCCCGCATCGACGCGGATCTCGACAACGCACTTGCGCGCCTCTTTGATCTTATCAAGATCCCGAGCGTCTCGACCGATCCGTCCTACAAGGCGGATTGCCGCAAGGCTGCGGAATGGCTGGCAGCAGAGCTGAATACCATTGGAATTCCCGCCAGCGTGCGCGATACGGCCGGCCATCCGATGGTCGTTGGCCACCGCAAGTCCGGCAAGCCTGGCCCGCATGTGCTGTTCTACGGCCATTATGACGTGCAGCCGGTCGATCCGCTGAACCTTTGGGAAACGGACCCGTTCGAGCCGCGTATTGTCACCCGTGCCGATGGCTCGAAGATGATCGTCGCGCGCGGTGCTGCCGACGACAAGGGCCAGCTGATGACCTTCGTGGAAGCAGCCCGTGCCTATATCGCCGAAACCGGTGATCTGCCGGTGGATGTCTCCATCCTGTTTGAAGGCGAGGAAGAATCCGGCTCGCCCTCACTGCATCCCTTCCTCGAAGCCAATAAGGACGAGCTCTCCTGCGACCTCGCGCTTGTCTGCGACACGGGCATGTGGGACCGGGACACCCCGGCCATCTCGCTGATGCTGCGGGGCATGGTGGGAGACGAGATCATCGTCAAGGCCGCTGCCCGCGATCTGCACTCGGGAAGCTACGGCGGCTCGGCCCAGAACCCGAACCACATCGTCGCCAGCATCATTGCGGGCCTCCATGACGAGAACGGCCGCATCACCCTGCCCGGCTTCTATGACGGCGTGCATGACCTCCCGGAGAGCCTCGCGGCCATGTGGTCGAAGCTCGACTTCTCGGCAGAGGAGTTCCTCGGCGAGATCGGCCTCAAGTATCCGCGCGGCGAAAAGGGCCGCCTGCCGCTGGAGCATATCTGGACCCGTCCCACCGCCGAAGTGAACGGCATGTGGGGTGGCTATCAGGGCCCTGGCTCCAAGACGGTGATCCCCGCAGAGGCGCACGCCAAGTTCACCTTCCGCCTCGTTGGCGATCAGGACCCGGAAAAGGTGCGCGAAGCCTTCCGTGCCTATGTGCGGTCAAAGGTTCCGGCGGACTGCACGGTGGACTTCATCGCCAAGGACGGCAGCCCGGCTATTTCGCTCAACCCGGACATGCCGGCCATTGCCAAGGGGCAAGCCGCGCTGAAGGCAGAATGGGGCAAGGAAGCTGCCCTCATCGGCATGGGCGGCTCGATTCCCATCGTTGGCGATTTCAAGCGCATGCTGGGCATGGACAGCATGCTCATCGGCTTTGGTCTTGATGACGACCAGATCCACTCACCCAACGAGAAATACGAGCTGAAGAGCTTCCACAAGGGCATCCGCTCCTGGGCCCGCGTGCTGGAAGAACTGGCCAAGGCCTGATCAGAGCCGTTTTGCCTGGCCGCTCCGGACATCCCTCCGGCGCGGTCAGGCCCCGGCGCCCTAGGCACCGTTCTGACGGCTGCGCTTGCGCACATGAAAGATGGCCCGCGTGGCGATAAGGCTGAGCGCGCCGGAGCAAATGAACAAGAGTCCCGCCCCGATCTCACGGTAGACGAGAACACCTGCCACACCTCCGGCGAGGAAGGACAGGATCGTCGCGCCATGCAGCCGCAGCTTGGCCATGTTGTGGGCTGCGTCCGTCTGCGTATCGCGCCCCCGCGCAATGTCGATCGCGACGCCAATCTCGATGCCAATATCCGTCGCCATGCCCGACACATGGGTCGTACGCACCCGCGCATCTGAGATGCGGGTCACCGTGGCATTCTGCAGCCCCATGAGAAAAGCAAGGCCCAGCACCAGAACAGTGCTGCGCCATTCCGCCAAAAGCCAGAGATCCGCCGCCGCCAGTACGGCCAGCAGAACGGCCTCGCTGAAGATACTGTAGGCATAGATGCCGATGTTGCCCCTGCGGCGTCCGGCACTGATCATCAGCGCGGACACGGCGGCACCGGCGGTAAACACCCCGACGATGGTGAGGAAAAACAAGGCCGGCAGCCAGTTGCCCTCAGCTGCCTTGTCGGAAAAGAGCGACACATTTCCCGTCATGTTCGCCGAGAAGAAGCCGACAGCATAAAAGGCGGCGGCATTCAAAGCGCCGGAGATGCCTGCAAGGGAGCAGGCCAGCGCCAGATCAATCCGCTCGTTGCGGGCGAGCCCCTCCGCAATCAGCATGATGAGCGCAACTCTCCTGTCCGCCTTCTACCTGTTCCTGGCAAGGCTACAGCGGATGCGGCAAAACGCAAAGAACTTGCGAAAGTAATGAAAATAAAATTGGCAGCTTTGCGGACTTAACCGCAAAGCTGCCTTTTTTCAACAGGTTGGCCGAACCGGTCCAGGCTGCCATTGTATTCCCGGCGTCAAGGTAAGCCTCGGCCAGGAAGGACATGCTGGCATACACAATCCAGACCCTCCGGCTGTAGGCTAGCAACCGGTGACCAGCGCCGGGAGCATTTATGCTCTTCTCGCACTGGTGGCAGAGTGTCGATGGGGCGCGTTATGCGTTCTGTACTGATTAGAAAGTATGCTTGTCTTTTCGCGCTTTCAAGCCGAATGAGAAGCATCCGCGAGACTTGTCTATATGAGTCCCACCAAAGTCTTACGATGTTCAGTGAAATTACTGAAAGGCGCCCCAAAACGGCACAACCGTTATGCACCCTCACGGTTTGAGCGGTCAAATATCGAGAATCAAGCGGATTTTCACCACTCAACAGTTCTCGCCGGAATGAAAAAGGCGCCGGCAACCGGTGCCAGCGCCTCGTTCTTTTCACCTGCAGACAGCGTCAGCCGCGCTGGCGCGCCTTGGCCTCCCGGCGGCGGGCATGCAGGACTGGTTCGGTGTAGCCATTGGGTTGTTCAACGCCCTTGAACACCAGATCGCAGGCCGCCTGGAAAGCTACGGAAGCGTCGAAATCTGCGGCCATCGGCTGATAGGCCGGGTCGCCGGCGTTCTGCCGGTCCACCACGGCAGCCATACGCTTCATGGTCTCCATCACCTGTTCGCGTGAGCAGACACCATGACGCAGCCAGTTGGCGATGTGCTGCGAGGAGATACGCAGCGTGGCACGGTCCTCCATCAGCCCGACGTTGTGAATGTCCGGCACCTTGGAACAGCCGATACCCTGATCCACCCAGCGCACCACATAGCCAAGGATGCCCTGTGCGTTGTTGTCGAGTTCTGCCTGGATGTCTTCGCCGCTCCAGTTCGGCCGGGTGGCCACAGGAATGGAGAGAATGTCTTCCAGCCTTGCCTTCGGGCGGCTCTTCAGCTCCTGCTGGCGGGCGGCAACGCTAACCTTGTGGTAATGCAGCGCATGCAGCGCCGCTGCCGTGGGCGACGGCACCCAGGCCGTGTTGGCACCGGCCATCGGGTGACCGATCTTCTGCTCAATCATCGCCTTCATCAGGTCCGGCATGGCCCACATGCCTTTGCCGATCTGCGCATGGCCCGGAAGGCCGCAGGCAAGACCCACATCAACGTTGTTGGCTTCATAGGCCGAGATCCATGCGGCAGCCTTCATGTCACCCTTGCGGATCATCGGCCCGGCCTCCATGGAGGTGTGCATCTCGTCGCCGGTGCGGTCAAGGAAGCCGGTGTTGATGAAGAATACCCGGTCCTTCGCAGCGCGGATGCACTCCTTCAGGTTCACGGTGGTGCGGCGCTCTTCATCCATGATGCCCATCTTCAGCGTGTTGCGGGCCATGCCCAGCACGTCCTCAATGCGCGCGAACAGCGTATCGGCAAAGGCCACCTCTTCCGGCCCGTGCATCTTCGGCTTGACGATGTAGACCGAGCCCGCGCGGCTGTTGGCGCGCCGGCCCTTCTGCCCAATGTCATGCAGCGCAATGGCTGCCGTCACCATGCCGTCCAGAATGCCTTCCGGCACCTCGTTGCCATCCGAATCCAGTACCGCATCAATGGTCATCAGGTGCCCGACATTGCGCACTAGCATCAGCGAACGGCCATGCAGCGTAAAGCTCTCGCCCTGCGGCGAGAGGTAGGTCCGGTCGCCATTGAGGCGGCGGGTCATCTGGCGCCCGCCCTTCTCGAACGTGTCTTCCAGATCACCCTTCATCAGGCCCAGCCAATTGGCATAGACCGTCACCTTGTCTTCTGCATCAACCGCAGCGACGGAATCCTCGCAGTCCATGATGGTGGACAGCGCCGCCTCAACCACCACATCCGCAATGCCTGCCTTGTCGGTGGCGCCGATCCGGTGGGTGCGGTCCCGCACGATTTCCAGATGCAGGCCGTTGCGGCGCAGCAGCACCTTCTCCGGATCCTCAGCCCCGCCCGTGTAACCGGCGAACTGATCCGGCGCGGCAAGCCCGGTCTTGCCGGACATGAGCGACAAGACCAGCGCCCCGTCTTCAACGGCAAGGCCGGTCACCTGCGACCAGGAGCCCACGGCGAGAGGCGCCGCTTCATCCAGCACCTTGCGGGCATAGGCGATCACCTCAGCCCCGCGTGCTGCGTCATAGCCCCCGCCTGCGGGCGGCGTGCCCATGGCATCTGTGCCGTAGAGCGCATCGTAGAGCGAACCCCAGCGGGCGTTGGCCGCATTCAGCGCATAGCGCGCATTCATGACCGGCACCACGAGCTGCGGCCCGGCAACCTCACCGATTTCCGGATCGACGTTCTGCGTGCCAACCGCAAAATCCGCGCCTTCCGGCACCAGATAGCCAAGCTCCGTCAGAAATGCCTTGTAGGCTCCCATGTCTGGCATGCCTGGATTGGCCTGGTGCCAAGCGTCAATGGCGGCCTGCAGAGCGTCACGCTTTTCAAGAAGAGCCCGGTTCACCGGTGCCAGATCGGCCAAGATCTTCGCAAAGCCGCTCCAGAACGCCTGCGGGCTCACCCCCGTTCCCGGCAGGGCCTGCTCATTGACGAAGTCATGCAGCACACGTGCAATCTTCAGGCCTTCGATTTCAATCCGTTCCGTCATATCCAGCTCCCCGCCAAAACTCTTTGGCAAAACCCTGTGCAAACACCTGTCGCGGGGTATTCCTCCGCATCATGCCAGCACTCTCTCCGCGCACCGCTCTTGCGTCAATCCAATGAAATCCCACAGAACCTTTTCCCTGAGGGAATAAATCACTTTGCCCGGCGCCCGTTGGGAAGGCTGGAAGCCCTTGAGGCAAACACAAGGCCGAAAGGAATTTTCAGGCAGGTGCCGCTTGCCAGCGGCGGATCAGCCGTGCAACTTCTTTGGGCACACCGCACAACGTCCAATTTTCCAGCCAGACGCGCCAGCAGGCGCCGGAACCTCCCTTCGGAGGCGACCGTCATGGAGCAATCATGATCCAGCCGCTTTCACGCTTCCTGCGGAGCGCCTACGACCGTCCTGTTCTCATGCTTATGCTGGCGACGCTGGCCTGGGGCGGTAATTCGGTGGCGGGCAAGATGGCGATTGGCGAAGTATCGCCCATGGTCATCGTGTTCCTGCGGTGGGCGATCGTGGGAAGCATCGTGGTCCTGACCATGCGCAAGGGCATTGCGCAACACTGGCCGCAGATGCGCCCCTATTTCCCGCATCTGACGCTCATGTCCCTTTTCGGCTTTGTCGGCTTCAACATGCTTTTCTACATTGCCGCCCATTCCACTTCTGCCGTCAACCTCGGCATCATTCAGGGGGCCATGCCTGCGCTTGTGCTCATCGGAGCGATGATTGCTTTCGGCACACGGGTGGTGGCGCTGCAGGTGGCTGGCATCTTTGTCACCATGACGGGCGTCGCACTGGTGGCCGCCAAGGGCGATCTGAGCAATCTGGCGGCTCTGGAGATCAACGTGGGCGACGGCATCATGCTGATCGCCTGCGTCTTTTACGCGGGCTACACCCTCGCCCTGCGCAACCGCCCCCTGGTGCCAGGCGCCATATTCTTCGGCGTCATGGCGCTCATTTCTGCCGCAGCGTCCATTCCGCCAGTAATCTATGAGGTGATGTCCGGCAATGCCCTGTGGCCGACGCCAAAGGGCTGGCTGATCGTGCTGTTCATTGCCATTTTTCCATCCTTCCTGTCGCAGATCTTCTTCATGCGCGGCGTAGAGCTGATCGGCCCGGCGCGGGCCGGCATCTTCATCAATCTGGTGCCCATCTTCGGGGCCATTCTCGCCGTCATGATCCTGAGCGAGCCTTTCCACCTCTACCATGCCCTTGCGCTGGGTCTGGTGTTCACCGGCATCTGGCTGTCCGAGCGGCGAAGGGCACAGGAGGCCTCCTCTGCGTCAGGAGAGGGATAAGCACATAAAAAACTGCGTTTAATGCAGTCAGGCAGAGAATTTTAACCACATTTTGCCACATCGCCAGCCAAGATAGGCACATGCACACTCCTGTCGTCGTCGCGGCCTTCGCCAGCCTCCTTGTTGTCATTGCTCTGCTGCAGCCCTTGGCGCGGCGGCTTGATCTTGCGCCCAGCGTCCTCATTGCGGCGGTAGGTGCCATGATCGGCGTTTTGGCGGCCTATCTGCTCTACACACCGCGGACCGACACCTTCAATGCGCTGGCCTACGTCTTCGTCGATCCGCCGATCGACTCCGAGACAGTGCTCTACATCTTCCTGCCGCTGCTGCTCTTCCAGACGACGTTGACGCTGGACGTGCGGCGGATCCTGGAAGACTGGGTTCCGATCCTCCTGCTGGCGGTTATCGCCGTGCTGGTGGCGACCGCGATTATCGGCTTTGCATTGTTCCCGCTGGCGGGCGTTTCCCTGGTGGCCTGCCTGCTGCTGGGCGCCATCGTTGCCACCACCGATCCAGTGGCCGTTGTCTCCATCTTCCGAGACATTGGCGCTCCGGGGCGCCTCGGACGCCTTGTTGAAGGCGAAAGCCTGTTGAATGACGCCGCAGCCATCGTGCTCTTCGTCATCCTGCTGGGCATGCTGACCGGTTCGCAAACCCCTGAACCGATGGCTGCCATCGCCACCTTCTTCCGCTCCTTCGTCGGCGGCATCCTTCTGGGCCTCGTTGTCGGGCGCGGGGCGGTGGCCTTCCTGCCGATGATGCGGGAGAACAAGCTGGCGCAGGTCACCTTTTCCGTCGCCTTGCCCTATCTCGTCTACGTGGTCAGCGAGCAGCTCGCAGATGTTTCGGCAGTGGTCGCCGTGGTCGCCAGCGGCATCGTCTTCAACCTTTACGGCCCGGCCCGCATCACACCGGATGCCTGGTCCTATCTGCATGATGTTTGGGAGCAGATTGCATTCTGGGCGAGCTCTCTCATCTTCGTGCTCGCCTCGATCCTGATCCCCGAGCTACTGACAGGCTTCCGGATGCTGGACGCCCTGCTGCTGGTCGTCCTCATCGTTGCCGCCCTTGCCGCACGTGCGGTCGTGATATTCGGGATCATGCCTCTGCTGGAGGTGATGAAGCTCAGCGAACCGGTCAATACACGCTACAAGACCGTCATCCTCTGGGGTGGCATGCGCGGCGCGGTGACGCTGATCCTGGCGCTGTCAATCACGGAGCACCGGACCCTGCCGGATGATGTGCAACGCTTCGTGGCAGTGCTGGCGACCAGCTTCGTGCTCTTCACCTTGCTGATCTATGGCACCACACTGAAGCCGCTCATCAAGCTTCTGAAGCTCAATACCCTGTCACCGCTGGATCAGGCTCTTCGGCACCAGTTCCAGGCTCTTGCCCTGTCGGACGTGCGGGATGAGGTGGATGAGGCCGCGCACACCTATTCCATTTCAGATGCCATCGCCCGCAAGGTCAGCGATGATTATGCGGCGAGATCGGCAGAGGCGGCAGAAATCAACGCCTTTGCAGAAGACATCATGGACCGCGAGCGCGTGCTTCTGGGCCTCATCGCCCTTGCCGACCGGGAAAGGGTGCTCGTTCTCAAACACTTCCGCGAAGGCACGGTCTCCAATCGTACCATCACAACCCATCTGGCCATTGTCGGCCGCATCGCCGATCAGGCTCGCCTCAAGGGGCGAACCGGCTACAATCGCTCTGCCCGGAGGATCGTTTCCTTCGGCAAGCTGTTCCGCCTTGCCCAATGGACACAGCGCTGGCTGAAAATCGACCTGCCACTGCGCATCCTTGTGGCCGACCGTTTCGAACGGCTGTTGCTGACCCGCATCGTCCTGAATGAGCTGATCGAGTTCAACAGCAACCGCATCAAGCCGCTGCTGGGCGACCGCGTTGCCTCGATCCTGCATGAAACACTCGACATCCGCCGCGAGGACATCGTCCAGGGGCTGGATGCCATGCGCCTGCAATATCCCGATTACGCCGACGCACTGGAGCTGGACTTCCTGCGCCGCACCGGCCAGCGTTTCGAGGAGGCAGCCTATTCCGACGCCTATACCCAGACGCTGATTGGTACCGAGCTTTACAACGACCTGAAGCACGAACTGGCCCAGCGCCGCACCACGGGCGGCAGCCGTCCGCGTCTGGACCTTGGCTTGAAGACTCGTGATCTCGTTGCCCAGAATCCCTTCTTCTCCGGGCTGAAGGATGCTGAGCGCGAGGAGATCGTCCGGCTTATGCGTCCGCGCTTTGCAACGCCCGGCGAGTACATCATCCGCAAGGGTGAGAAGGGCGATGCGGCCTATTTCATCTCATCGGGAGCGGCAGAGGTGCGCACCGCCTTTGGCACGCACGCGGTCGGACGCGGCGACGTGGTGGGCGAAATCGCTCTTCTGACTGGCCAGCCGCGCAGTGCCGATGTGGTGGCGCTTGGCTACTGCAATCTTCTTGTGCTCTCGGCAGCAGACTTCCGCGCGTTGATGAAACGTTCGGCGGATCTGCGCGCCCACGTGGAGCATCTGGCTCAGGTACGCCTCGGCATGAACCAGGCAGATGCGGCAGCGCTTGCCACGCCGGAATAGCTTTCCCTCGTTGCTGAACACTTTTGGCCCGTTCCGGTCTTGCCGGAGGGCTGGCCTGCGGGCTAGCTTGCTGCCGAAGTTGTCAGACAACATGGCCGCACAGGCTTGCGGCCCTAAGGGAGATGTTTCATGGATTTCACCGGCAAGACCGTTCTCGTCACCGGCGCAAGCTCCGGCATTGGCCGTGCCACCGCCATTGCGTTCCTGAAGGCTGGCGCGAATGTGGTTCTCACCGGCCGCCGCGAGGATGCACTTGCGGACACGCTCGCCCGCTCGGGAGCTGCCGCTGAAAAGGCTCTGATCCTCGCCGGAGACGTGAGCACCGAAAGCTTCACCGATGGCCTCTTCGCCCGCATCGGAGAGCGGTTCGGCCGTCTGGATGTGGTGTTCAACAACGCCGGTATCAGCCTGCCCTCGACCCTGATTGATGACATGAAGCCGGAAGATTTCCGCAAGGTGCTGGACGTGAACGTTTACGGCGCCTTCCTCATCGCCCGTGGCGCCTTCGGCATGATGCGGCGCCAGTCACCGCAGGGTGGGCGCATCATCAACAACGGCTCCATCTCTGCCGCTGTGCCGCGTCCGGGTTCTGTCGCCTACACCGCGTCCAAGCACGCCATCACCGGCCTCACCCGCACCCTTTCGCTCGACGGGCGCCCCTTCTCCATCGCCTGCGGCCAGATCGACATCGGCAATGCCGCCTCGGACATGACGGAAGTAATGCAGAAAGGCGTGCCGCAGGCCAACGGCACCATCGCCCCGGAACCGGTGATGGATGTGGCTCATGTCGCCAATTCCGTGCTGCACATGGCCAGCCTGCCGCTGGAAGCCAATGTCCAGTTCATGACCGTGATGGCCACAAATATGCCGTTCATTGGCCGCGGTTGATTTTCTTTCAACATCTGAAGCAAATGCCGCCGGACCTTCCGGCGGCATTTTTATTTTAAAGTCTTCTAGAGGGTTCTCTTTGTAGAATGCCAAAAATCAATAGAAAATAATCGAGCATTTATTTCATAATAACTTGCAATATTTTTCTCCAGGATCGCCATACAAACACCAAACAGACAGTCCATCTTTTGACAGGAGCGCAGCTTTGCCAGTTTTCGGCAAAGTAAGGACATTGTTTTGATTTAGGATTTCACGGAGTTAGTCCCGTGCCTTACCCGATCTTCAGTTCCCGGCGTATGAGGTACGGGCTTCTTGTGACCGCGATTCTGTTCATGGCAGCAGAGGTACCGGCGAATGCACAGGCGGTCTCGCAAGGATGCCTCGAGATCAACGCCGGGCATTTCAACGCCATGTCCGCCAATCTCAATCAGATAGACCGGACAGTATACGGCTTCGGCAGCGGCGATACCGTGACCATCGCCTTCACGCCGAACAGCAGCACTCCCTATCGCTATACCCTGTCTGAAACAGGCAAAGCCCCCAGATCTGCCGCCCCCTCCGGCGCGATGACGATCACCCGCACCATTGAGCGGGAAGTCAGTGCTTTGACGCTGCAATTCCGGACCGAGGGTCTCCACTTCGACACGGTGACGGTAACCGCTGCCTGCGTTCCATCGCGCGAGACCGCCCCCTTGAGCCCTGAAGCTGCCAGCATCCAGAGCTTCCGGCAGGCTCAGGGCCGTACGTCGCTCTCAGCCCTCGCGGCCTCGGCCAGCACCATAAGTGATGTGGTAGGCGGAAGCGTTACTTCCGGTTTTGGCAGTGGCCGCTTCTTTGCAGCAGCACCGGGCTACATCACGCTCAACCTTGGCGAAGGCATCGCCGCCAAAGAGAATGCGGCACGCAACCGGAAACTCTTCCGCAAGCTGCGAATGGATGAAAAGCTGGCGCTTGCCGCCACCCGCCAGCCTGTCCCGGTACAGCGCCCGTGGACAGCCTGGGCCACCGTGCGCGGCAGCTGGCTGAGTGGCGGCCCGGAGAGCACGGGCAGTCAGATCAATGCCCTGTCTGGCGTCGGGTACCGGGTGGCGCCGGACACAATCCTTGGCGTCATGGCCGGTTCCGAGCGCTTCGATTACGGCTACAGCTCCGCCAAGTCCGGCCTCATCGGTGAAGGCACCACACTTGGCAGCTATTCCGGCTGGCGGCTGACTCCAGCGCTGACGCTCACCACCATGGCCGCATGGTCGGGCCTCACGTACAAGGGCCGCTCTGATGGCATTGACGGCAGTTTCTCCGGCTCACGCTATCTTCTGGGCGCCGGCCTGAGAGGCCGTCAGACATTTGGCCCCGTTACCCTCTCGCCGGAAGCTCGCTTCTATGGCGCTTATGAGCGGCATGGCGGCTTCAAGGCCAGCAACGGCACCTCGATTGAGGCCATGGACGTGTTTCTTGGGCGCACGACCTTGGGCGCACGGGCCAGCATCACGCAGACGCTTACCCCCTATATCAAGGCCTCCCCTACGCGGGCGTCTATGCCAACCTGCGTTACTCTCAAGCTCATGACCTGAGCCAGCCGAACACCGAACCAATGGCGGCAGGAACCTGGTCTGCTCTTACCAGCGCCAGCCTCGGCATCAACTTTGCCGGCCGCCGGGGAGCCAGCCTCAATCTGGGCGGCCAGGTGTCTGATATCGGCGCAAGCAGTCAAAGCTGGAGCGCCACGGGGCGTCTCTCCATCGGCTTCTGAAGCGCTCAGCGCCGCAAGCCCCGCATCATCTGCCGCTTGCCCGCAAATCCCTTGACCCGCTCTACCTCAAAACCTGCCGCCTCAAGATTGCGCCGCACCCATCCGGCGGCACTATAGGTCGCAAAGGTTCCGCCTTCCGCCGTCAGCCCGTGAACACCTGCCATCAGCTCCGGACTCCAAAGCTCCGGGTTCTTCGCAGGGGAAAAGCCGTCGAGATACCACGCGTCGGCCGGCAACATGGACAGTAGTTTCTCAGGCCCCTGCCCCGATACCAACTCAGGCAGAAGGCAGCGCGCGTCTCCGATACCGAGCCACAAGTGCGCGCCGTCCATGACGGCCAGATGCCAGCCCGGCCTCAGGGCAGCTTCACCTGCGGCCACGTCAGCAAGGGCCGCCCGCAGCTCGGCTGCTTCTCCGGCCACATCCGGAAAGGCAGCATGCGCCCGCTCCAGTTGCCCGAGCGTCATGGGATAGGCCTCGAAGGACAGGAAGGTCAGCCGCGGTGGCATGTCCAGCGTTCGGATCAGCCTCAGCGTGGCCAGCAGGTTCAGCCCAGTGCCGAAGCCAAGTTCACCGATACTGAAGCTTCGGCGCCCTGCCATACGCTGCGGCAGGCCGTTTCCGGCATGAAACACATGGCCAGTCTCGGCCAGACCACCCGCACGGGAGAAATAGGTATCTCCGAAATGCCCGGCGCGGGGCACCCCGTCTTCCAGCCACTCCAGCTCCGGCGCTGTGCCTGCCTGCGGCACTACAGCACTCAATTCCTCTTGCCCTGCCTGTGTCATGCGCTACTGATCGGTTCGTTACAGTTTGCTTGGCTTGCATCACTTCCGGAGCTGATGTCAAAGCCAATCCATCCTTTCGCCCCACCATCGCACAAGCCAAGGACGCCCCGCATGACCCAGCAGCCCAGGCCCGCCATCCTTCAGGGGGCACCGGATGTTCTGGTCATTGGCGCAGGCGTCTTCGGCCTATCGACTGCACGGGCAGCGGCAGAGGAAGGCCTCTCGGTAACGCTGCTGGAGGCTGATCAAATCGGGTCAGGCGCCAGCGGGGGCGTTCTTGGCGCGTTGATGCCGCATATGCCCGCCCGCTGGAACGCCAAGAAAGCCTTTCAGTTTGAAGCCCTTGCCGGTCTTGAGGGACACATTGCCCAGCTTGAGGACGAGACGGGCCTTGAGACCGGCTACCGCCGCTGCGGCCGGGTTCTTCCCATCACCACGGCGGATCTTCTTGCGCATCACCACGCCCGGGCGGCTGAGGCGCGGACGCACTGGAATACGCCGGTGACTGGCTTTGCCTACGACATCGAGGAGGCGGGGACCACGCTGCCTGGCTGGCCCCCGAGGCGGCGCCCTATGGCGTTGTGCGTGAGACGCTGGCCGCGCGCATCAGCCCCCGCCGATATCTTCAGGCGCTGGCGAAGGCCTTTTCCACGCGCGGACGCCTTATCACCGGCACGCCCGTCGCCAGCGTCAGCGGCAGCGGCAGCGGCAGCGCTCCTTCCGTCACCCTCGCGGATGGCAAGGTGCTGAGCGCCGGCGCCATTGTTCTGGCGCAGGGCTTTTCCAGCTTTGCCATGCTGGAGGCGCTGACCGGCAAGCCGCTTGGCGAGGGCGAAAAGGGACAGGCTCTTCGCATTGCGGCCCCGGAGCTTGCCGGCATGCCTGCCGTCTATTGCGACGGCCTCTACGTTGTGCCCCACGGGGATGGAACCGTCGCTATCGGCAGCACTGCGATCGCCGGACGTACGGACACCGAAGCGGAGCCGGGCCCTGCCGCGGCTCTGCTCACCCGTGCCATCCGCTTTTGTCCGGCCCTTGAGGGCCGTGAACTTGTGGAGACCTGGGCCGGGGTGCGGCCAAAGCCGTTTGGCCGGGATCCGCTGGTTGGACGCATCCCCGGCTTCGATGGCATCTTTGCTGCCACCGGTGGCTTCAAGATCAGCTTTGGCATCGCTCATCTTGTTGGTGCGGCTCTTGCCGCCGAACTTGCTGGTAAGGAACCTGAGCACCCCTGCCCCCGACCTTCCATACCAGCGCCCATTTTGCCTGACCGCATGGTTGTTGGTGATGACAATCCTGCCTCCATCTGCCTCTGGGGCATAGCTTCCGGGACGGAGCAGCTCTCCACTGCCCGTCCGGGAAAGGCTTCCATCTCTGGGGACGCAGGGACGCTGCGGATGTGAGGCGAAGGGCTGGACAGTCAGACAGCCCATAAGTACTCTTCCGCCAGAGAACCGAACGGTTCGGTACGCAGACCATCACCAGAGTTGCAGGGGAAGACAATGAGCCTTGAAAGCGTACGCGCCTTCTTTGCCAGCAAGGCACCGGATATCGAGGTAATGGTGAAGGACGCCAGCACCGCCACCGTTTTGGAAGCCGCGGCAGCCCTTGGCGTCGAGCCGGCGCAGATCGCCAAAACCCTCTCCATCGCTGTAGGGGACGAAACGGTTCTTCTGGTAGCGCGCGGCGACGCCCGGCTCGACAACAAGAAGGCCAAGGCAGCGTTCGGCAGCAAGGTAAAGATGCTTGGGCTTGATGTGGTGGAAGAGATCACCGGCCATCCGGTCGGCGGCGTCTGCCCCTTCGGTCTCGCCCGTCCGTTGAAGGTTCACTGCGATATTTCCCTGAAGTCCTTCGACGTGGTCTACCCTGCGGCAGGGGCAGTCAACGCTGCCGTCTGCATCACGCCAGAACGCATGGCCGAACTGACCGATGCCGTTTGGGTCGATGTTTGCCGCGAACCCGAGGCCGTCACGCAAGACGCCTGAACGGCGTCCTGCGGGTTCATCTTGCCGCCGCATTTTCTGGCCTAAATGCCGCGGCGTAATTTTATTCGTGGAGCGGACAAGATGATTTCAACCTGTCATTCTCTCGCCCGGCTCGCCGCTGTTTCTCTTGCCGGCGTGTCTCTTATGGTTTTACCTGTCAGGGCCGAAAGCATAAATGTTACAATCATTTTGGCCGGAGAGGCGTTTGACGGCCCACCCGCCTACGAAATCAGGTACGGCGACCGCGAGATCGCCAAAGGCTCTGTCGAAAACGCAATTGATACAGCGAAAGAAGGCACCATTTACAAACTGGCCGACTGGCAGGACTATCAGAAAGTTGTCTCCATCCCGATCGACTCTGAAGATCTGGGAAAGAACCTCTCCCTTACGGTGAGTTTCACCAATGACAAATGGGGAGGTGCCGGCACAGGCATGGACCGGAATCTCTACGTATTGTCGGCGGAAGTCGGAAGCGTGAAGGTGGCCGCGCAGGACATCAAGGTACTCGACAAGGCTCAACCCAAGGATGACGCGGCAGGACCCCGCGGCGCACGGCTTGGCAATAACTCGAGTGTTGCCGTAATTGCTCCACCTGCAACCGGCTGGCTTCCGGCATCCGCACAGGCAGTGTCTGGTACACAGCCACAGCAAACCGAAGCAGGTGCGCCCGCACAAACGGCTTCAGCAGCCCCAACTTCCCCTGAGACTGAGACTGAGACAGCTCAGCCAGGAGCTACTCCTGCAACCAGCCCGCAGATTGAGGCCGCAGCGCCCGCAACTCCTGAAAAAGTGCCAAATGCCCCGAAGTCCAAGGCTTCAACAAACACCGCAACACCCAACCCGAAGGCCAAGTGCGCACCGAAGACGCTCAGCATCTCCGGCTTCCCGCTCAACCGCTCGGATCTTCCCGGCGATGCCGTGCCGCAACTCAAGACACTGGCGGAGCTGACTGCCAAGGAAGGCTGCAAGCTGGAGATCACTGGCTATAGCAGCATCGCAGGTCCTCGCAGGATGAACGAGGCTCTTGCCAGCGTGCGTGCGAACGCTGTGGCGGACTTCCTCAAGGAACAAGGCATCGGCGCGGACAGGATCAACGTTGTCACCGGCGGCGAGACCAGACGCTTTGGCCCCAAGGGCGCCCTCAACCGCCGCGTGACTGTGGAGGTCGTGGACGGAAACTGAAACCAGTCCCCGCTCTAAAACAAGAATGCCCCGGCTAATTACCGGGGCATTGCTGTTTCATAGGGCCCTTCGGATATCAGTAGCTGCGGCCGACGCTGACGTAGTTGAAGCCGCGCTGGGTCATGTCATCGAGGCGGTAGATGTTGCGCAGATCTATGACATTCGGCGCACGCATGATCGACTTCAGCCGGTTCAGGTCCAGCGCGCGGAACTGATCCCATTCGGTCACGATCACTACGGCATCGGCATTCTCAACGGCGTGATACGGACCGTCACAGAACATCACGTCCGTCATGGACTTCGACGCCTCGTGCATGCTCACCGGATCGAAGGCGCGGATCATTGCGCCAGCTTCCTGCAGGCGCTTGACGATCGGAATCGAAGGCGCCTCGCGCATGTCGTCAGTATTCGGCTTAAAAGCCAGGCCAAGCACGGCAATCGTCTTGCCGGCGATGTCACCGCCCAGATGACGGATCACCTTGTCGGCCATGGCCAGCTTGCGGTCATCATTGACCTTGATCACCGTATCGACGATCTGCACCGGCGAGCCAGCCTCATGGCCGATCTTGGACAAGGCCAGCGTGTCCTTCGGGAAGCAGGAGCCGCCATAACCGGGGCCTGCATGCAGGAACTTGGAACCAATGCGGTTGTCGAGGCCGATACCGCGCGACACTTCCTGAACGTTCGCGCCCACCTTCTCGCAAAGGTCAGCCATCTCGTTGATGAAGGTGATCTTCACGGCGAGGAAGGCGTTCGCAGCGTACTTGATCAGCTCGGACGTGCGGCGGCGCGTCACCAGGATCGGCGTCTCGTTGAGATAAAGCGGGCGGTAAAGCTCGCGCATCACCTGCACGGCGCGCTGGTCTTCGGTGCCCACGACGATACGGTCCGGACGCTTGAAGTCCTCGATGGCCGCGCCTTCGCGCAAGAACTCCGGATTGGACACAACGGCAAAGTCAGCCGCCGGATTGACGCGGCGGATGATGTCTTCCACCTCATCACCAGTGCCGACCGGCACCGTGGACTTGGTCACCACGACCGTGAAATCCTTGATGGCGGCAGCAATCTCTTCGGCCGCGCCATAGACATAGCTCAGGTCCGCATGCCCATCGCCCCGGCGTGACGGCGTGCCCACGGCGATGAACACAGCATCTGCTCCGGCGATGGCTTCCGCTGCATCGGTAGTGAAGGAAAGACGCTCTTCGCGAACGTTCTTGGCAACGAGCTCGGCCAGGCCAGGCTCATAGATCGGAATCTGCCCCTTGTTCAGGGCGTCAATCTTGCTCGCGTCCTTGTCGACGCAAATGACGGTGTGACCGAAATCCGCAAAGCAGGTGCCGGAAACAAGCCCGACGTATCCTGTACCAATCATTGTCACGCGCATGGCGGCAACCTCATTTAATCAAATATGACTTGCTTTCAGAACCACCGGAGCGAGCTCCGGATCGCCGATTGCGATGAATGCAGAATTCTCGAGCCCGCTGCCATCCCGGGAGGCGGGAGCGTGGTACGCGAGTTCACTGGCATATGCCCCGTCCGGGGCAAGCGATAAAACCCTTCCGCCGGCCGCACGTAGAACCGCGTGACCGGCAGCAATGTCCCATTGCATGGTCGGAGACAGGCGCGGATAGACATCCGCACGCCCCGCAGCGACCAGGCACAATTTCAATGAAGACCCTGCCGAAATGACATCAGACACAGGCAATTGCTCAATCAGCTGCTTCGTGCGTGTGCAGGCATGTGACCGGCTGGCCAGCACGGTCAGCCCGGCCTGAGGTGCAGCGCGAACGTGCATCGCGATCCCCTCTCCCGCATCCTCGGCTTCCGCGCTTACCTTCGCCATGCGTGCTTCCGCGCCGCCGGTCCAGTAGATCTCACCTGATGCAGGTGCATAGACGACACCAGCGACCGGCTCGCCCCCGTTGATCAGTGCAATGTTGACGGTGAACTCGCCGTTGCGGCTGATGAACTCGCGGGTACCATCAAGCGGATCTACGAGAAAATAACGGCTTGCTGCAGCCGGAACATATCCTGCCGAAACTGCCTCCTCGGCAATCACGGGCACATCCGGATAAGCCTGTGCAAGGCCCTTGAGAATAATAGCCTCGGCGGCCTGGTCGGCCTGTGTAACAGGTGACCCGTCCTTCTTTTCTGCCGTTTCGTGAGCCCCGGCATAAATAGCCATAATTGCTCGACCGGCCTCAAGCGCGAGACTGATCAGAGGCTTGCAATCAATGGCAGTTTCACCCGCCGCAGCCATTTGACCAAGCTCCGTCACCACAGATCCCCACGCTTAACACTGCTTTTCTCATACAGAGGAAAACGGCGAAGCGCGAGCAGAAATTGGCATCAAAAGTCGCGAGTGAAATCAGTAACTTCCCTGACAGATTTCAGGCTGCGAGACGTTCTGTAGACTGGCTTGCGGTGCTTGGGCGCACCTGCTGCCGAAGAACAACGCCAGTCTTGGGCCGCATCATCAGTGCGGCAAGTGTCGCTACGGCAAGCGCAACAGGCCAGAACAGCGCGGAAGCCACACAAAGCGCGGCGGAAATGCGGGAGGAGTTGCGGGTCTCAACGAGCTCGGCGAAGGAAAAGGTCAGAAAGAAGCCGGCAATGACGCAATAGATCCCACCACCGAGAAGGCTAAGAACAAGGGTTCCAGTCATCACATACTCCACACCGGCCGACTGCCGGTGTCTGTCTCCAAGGGCACTGCTGCCCGCAGAAATCCACGGCATTTGAGCAATTCGATTCATAGACTGGAAATCATTAACAAGGCTTGAACTTCCGCAACGGCTCCCTTGCCCTGCCATTTCTCATGACGCGCCGGAAAAAACGAACTTCGATAAAATTGTCCCTATCCGCTTAAAGTGGTTTCAGGAGGAAGCACTGTATCAACAGGGCACGATCAAGGGAAAGTCCTGCGCCGAAAAGTTTTCACGCAAGGCTGCAGACATTCTCAAATCAATACGGGGGTGCAGGCCATGTTGAATAGAGTATTTGCAGCCGCCGCAACGGCCATTATGCTGAGCACACTCGCCAGCCAACCAGCACATGCCGGCTGGTTCGGCGGCACAAGGGCTCTGGGAGAGCCAGAAGTCTCTCGCATCGAACCGAGGAACACGGCTCGTGCACCGCTCGCCTATCAGATCTTCTGCCTGCGCAACAGCACAGAGTGCCGCAAGACGAAGGGGGCAACCTCCGTCCCCTATACGGCCGCACTTGCAGCCAAGGTGCAACGGGTCAATCTGTCCGTGAACCGTTCCATGAAGTGGACACAGGACGAACGTGAAGTCTGGAAGATTGGCGGCACGGCTGGAGATTGCGAAGATTTCGCCCTGACGAAGCGCAGCCGCCTGATCCGCATGGGCATCCCGGCGGGCGCTCTGCGCATGGCCGTCGTCAAGACCCGCAATGGTGAAGGCCACGCTGTTCTTGTGGTTCGCACCAGCAAGGGCGACCTCGTCCTTGACAATACGAAGGATGAAGTCGTCACCCGCGAGCAGACCAACTACCGCTGGCTCGCCATTGCCTCGTCAGACCCCCGTACCTGGGAGCGGCTCTAAGCCGAGTCCGAGACGAAGACCCTGGTGACACTCCGCCTCACAACGGAGCTCAAGACTTTCGGGACGTGTGCATTAGAAAAGGCGCTCCAGTGATGGAGCGCCCCACAAAACTTAAGCGCCTGTTTCACAGCGATCCGGCGCTGCAATACAATAGAACACCCTGATCAGCCACCGCTGGCAGCAGTCTCGGTATCGATGGTGTTCTGGTTGCCGCCTGCACCAGCATTGCTGGAAACAGTCTCGGCAAGATTTGCCAACTGTTCGCGCTGGCCAGCATCAGAGCTGAACTCTGCGGCAGCCTCAATACCAGCCGCCACACTGGTGCCTGCATCGGGAATTTCCGCGAGCTGAGCAGCCAGCTCTGCGATCACGGCTGCACGCTGAGTAGCCGGAACGTTGGCAAGAACTGAGCGCACCAGAGCGGCACAATCGCCACCGGAAGCGCAGCCTGCAACGGCAGCCTCTACTGTCTGAGCCTGGGAAAATGCCGGGAAGGAAACGCCCGCGATCATCGCGGCAGCTACGCCAATCCGAGCCAGCTTGAAAACAGCCATATTGTTTCTCCTAAAACTATAAATTAATTCACGCAAACACGCGCATGCCGTAAAGTCCGGCATCATCAAGTTCCCGTATGCCATAACCTCTGATATTTGTCATCAGATTTTAAAGATCTCGTTAACCCAGCCAGCGTTCATGGTTACCACAGCCCACACGCAGCACAAGCCCTGCACCCCGGCACTTTCGGGGCGGATCTGACCATCCCGGCCTTCTGTTTCTATTCTGATTTCCAATGTGATACGCGATATCGTGATGTAGATGACAGACGCGGCCGTGCTAAACGCATCACCATGGTTTCAGGTTCACGGTGCGCTTGCGTAGCAGGCGAAAATGCAGAGTGATTTTAGCCTTGGCATCCCGTAGAGTTAATTTTTCAGTCATCGGCGCGTTTACTGGCACCCTCGCCGGTGTATGCATGGCTGCAGCAGGCCTCTATGCCGTACTTGGTGAGAGCAGTGCCTTCTTCACACGCTCCGGCAACATGGCAGAACGGCTGGAGCCGCTTTACAACGGCGCGGCTCATGTCAGTCATTCAACCTACGCGAACAAGCTGTTGATGCGCGATTGCGACGAGGCGCTCTCCTCGGTTTACGCCCGGCTGCTGCCTCAGGACCAGCGGCTGGCCGGGGCGCGCAACTGTCTGGCCCTGTCAGAGGCCGTGAACACGGCTTCCCCAGCAGATGGACTTGCCTGGCTCATTCGCGCCAAGGCCCAGGACGCGATCGGGGATATGTCCGCTGCCGCCGACGCGCTCAGACGCTCTCAGCAAGCCTCTGCCGGCGAGGGCTGGTTGGCAGTTTCACGCATCCGTTTCCTGCTTCCAAGGCTTGCCGGAATGGGTGAGGCAGCCCAGACCGTTTTGGCCCCGGACGTGACATTGCTGGCAATGTCACGGAACGGTTCTGCCCGGCTGGCCGAAATCTACAAGCTGAACCGGGACAACGAACAGGCATTGATTGGCATAATAGACAGGTTGCCAGATGACGCGAAGGCGCAGTTTCTTAAGCAGCTGCGCGCACTGTCCCGGCAGGATTCCTGACAGGCCTCAACAAGACAAAACAGTGTTTCAAGAGATCAGCAGATGTTGAGCAGCAGGAGCAGAACTTCCCGAGGTGGCCTGTCGGCAGGGGGAGCGGCACAACGCGCCTCAATGACATGGCGGGCCGCGTTCTTATTGCTGTTATGTTCGTCGCCCCGGTGCCACTGGGCAGCAACAGGCCCGTTTTCTGGGCGCTCTGGGCGCTGGTTCTGGGACTCGTGTTCTCCTTGTATTGCTTTGAGCTCGGCCGCTCTGGTGGCGGCAAGCTGCGGATGCCGCTGTCATCGGCATGGCCTGTGGCAATCCCGTTTGTTGGCGTTGCCGCATTCATGCTGTTCCAGATGATCCCGGCGGGCAGTTTCACCTTCATGGGGCAGACGGGCGCAACATTTGAAAGCGCCAGCGCCAGTCTGGTTCCCGGCGACACGTTTCTGGCGCTGCTGCGCTGGCTGTCCTACGGAGTCTTGTTCTTCCTTGCAGCTCAGGCAGGCGTTCGCAAAAACCGGGCGCGGCGGATCACCTTGTTCCTGACTGGCATCGTGACACTGCAGGCACTCTACGCGATCGTTGCCCTGCTCTATCTTGGTGACGGGGTGCTCTTCATCGAGAAGAGCCAGTACATGGGCGACGCGACCGGGACCTTCGTAAACCGCAACTCCTTTGCAACGTTCATCGGCTTCGGCGCCATTATTGCTGCCTTGCTTGCCCTGCCGCCATCAGCAGATGAACCCGGCGTTCCTCCACCGCAATTGCGAGGCGTAGGCCAGCGCAGTGGCCAGGCGAAACTCAAGTTCAGACTCTCTTCATCACAGGTGCTGGCTGCGACCGCATTCATCATCATGATCGCAGCACTTGCAGCCTCAAACTCCCGAATGGGGCTCTTCGCAACAGGATGCGGCCTTGTGACGGCCATTCTGCTGCGGCTCTCAAGCCTTCGCGGACGCCTGACCGGACTCGTGTTTCTGGTGTCCGGCGCACTTGCCATGATTGCCATCTATGGACAGGGCACGCTGGAGCGCAGCCTGGCTGTCGAGCGCGATGCGGATACCCGCATTGCCGTCTATGAAAATACCCTGGACATGATCAGGGACAGGCCGCTGCTCGGTTTCGGCGCCAGCAGCTTCGAGGCTGCCTATCCACTTTACAACGTCATGCCCAAGTCCACCGCCGTTGTTTATGACAGGGCCCATTCCACCTATCTTGCCCATTGGAGCGAACTGGGGGTCATTTTCGGCTCTCTGCCGATGATGATCATAGCCGTCATCATGGCCTCATTGCTGGGTGCCAGCCTGCGCCGCGGCAACAGGCAGATTGAAATCTGCGCAGCTGCAGGCGCCGTCGTCCTGGGCGCCGTTCACTCGCTCGTCGACTTCAGTCTTGAGATCGAAGCTGTCACTTTTCTCTTCGTGATCATTCTCGGACTGGGGTATGCGGGCGCCCGCGAGGTTTCTGCGCGATCCACCGCGAAAGGCGGGAGTTGAGCGTGAAACGTCTTCTCTCAGCGCTCAGCAGCCTGTTTTCGGGTGCCACATCTGACGGCAGCAAAGCCAACCCGCGTGTCATCCTGCGCGATGACCGGCCTCAGGTCCTCTACGCCATCGGGGACATTCACGGCCGCATTGATCTTTTTGAAGAGCTTGAGGCCATGATCCTGGCCGATGCAGCCCTCTTTTCTGGTCCAGCGCAAATGATCCTGCTTGGCGATCTGGTCGACCGCGGCCCTGCGTCGGCGCAGATGCTTGACCGCATGCTGGCCCCACCCCGTGGCGGCATGGAGCGCATCATATTGGCCGGAAACCATGAGCTTATGATGCTCGGTTTTCTGGAAGACCCGAAAGCGAACATCGCATGGCTCGCCCATGGCGGCCAGGAAGCGCTCTTCTCCTATGGCATGAGCACGCAGGAGATCGAAGGCATGCGCCGCAACCCGAAAACTGCGTCTGCCTTGTTGCGAAGCTATGTGCCGGAGGAGCACTTCCAGCTGCTGGATAGCCTGCCGACAGCCTGTTCCATGCCTGGCGTCATCCTTGCCCACGCCGGCATCCGGCCCGGTGTGCCGGTTTCCCTGCAAAATGATATCGACCTGACCCGCATTCGCGGGGACTTCCTGGACAGCACCACCGACCACGGCGCCATCGTCGTGCATGGTCACACGGTCGTTGAGGCGCCCGAGGTACATTCGAACCGCATCGCCATCGATACTGGTGCCTATGCGACCGGAATACTGACTGCACTTCGCGTGACCTATGATGGGGGCATTTCCTTTCTCCAGACCGGTGCTAGACGTATGGGCACCGCTCAAGTATGACTTTCCGCGATAATGTTTTTGTCTTCAATCATTGACCCAAGACCTGAGCCTTCCCCTCAGTTTGACAGGAAAGATTTCTTTTCATGGATGACGCAGAGATTGATTTCCGCCATGTTTTCGGCATTGTCCGCCGCCAGATCCGCTTGATCATTGCGACCATCGCCATCGTTCTGGCCGTCGCGGGAATTGCACTGTTTTCGATTACGCCGCTCTACACAGGCACTGCCCTCGTCCTCGTAGACCCGAGCCGGAAGAACCTTCTTGATCCCAGCAGCGCCCTCGGCTCGACGTCCGCTGACAGCGCGCGCGTTGAAAGCGAAGTTGAGATTGTTGACTCAGATGCTGTTCTTCTGTCCGTGATTGCCGAAAAGGGGCTGGTGACGGATCCCGAGTTCGGCGTGAAGATCGGCCTTCGGGACAAGCTGCTCGCATTCCTGCGCATCAAGGATCTGAAGCTGCCTGCCGGAGAGGAAGCACTCGGCAACGTTCTGGCCAAGTTCAAGAACAATGTCTCTGTGTCGCGCCGTGGCCTGACCTACCTGATTGCGGTCAGCGTGCGCTCCGAGACCCCCGCCAGAGCGGCTGAACTGGCCAATGCGATCACTGCCACTTACATCCGTCTGCAAATCGAATCCAAGACCTCGAATACGAGGGAGTCGCGCGATATTGTGCAGCGTCAGGTGACAGACGCCGAAAGCGCCGTCATCTCTGCCGAGAAAGCCTACGACGACTTCATCCTGGCGAATGTCAGCGCGATTGCCGAACAAACGGGACGCACAGATCTCACCACTATGCGCGGGCGGATCGATCAGCTTCTGGCAGAACGGTCCACAGCCGAAAGCCGGGCCCAGGCCCTGCGGCAGAGCGTATCGCAAAGCGACTGGCAGAGCGTTGCCGACAACCTCCAGAACGCAGCTGTTGCGGAGCTGAACCGTCAGCGCATGGAACTGGAGCGCAGTCTCGCCCAGGCAGAAAATGGGTCGGCACGTGCCATCAACCTGCGCGAGGAGCTGGACAAGATCAACACCGGTCTGCGGGAGCAGAGCACCTCTGCGCTCGAGCAGCTGCAAAACTCAGCCGCAACATACGAGCAGGAAGCAGACACATTGCGGCGCGAGCTTAGCACTGCGATCCTGAACAGCAATCTGCCGGCGGACATGCTGGCGCAGATATATCGCCTCCAGCAGATATCCCGAAACGCCACAACGCAGTATCAGACACTGCTCGCCAGATCTCAGGCACTGGAGACCGAGGCAGCCCTGCAGATTGCCGACAGCCGCGTCGTTTCCCCGCGTTTCCGCCAAACAAACCCAGTTCTCCCAAGGTAACATTGATCCTTGGTGTCGCAGTCCTTTTTGCAATCGGGACCGGCTTTGCCCTGGCATTCATCTTCGAAAACTATGTCGGCGGCTTTACAGACGAGGAGCAGGTTCAGGCAGTTACCCGTCTTCCGCTTGCAACGTCGGTTCCCCGGCATGCATCCAACGTGGCCGTGGCCCATTCGATTTCCGACGCGCTGGTCGACAGTCCCTTGTCGATGTATGCGGAATCCATCCGCAGACTCCGCGCCACGCTTGATAACGCGCTCCAGAATTCTATGGCACAGCAGCCCGAGGATGCCAAAAAGCCTGGGCGCGTGATCATGCTGTCCTCGGCCATGCCTGGAGAAGGAAAGTCGACGCTGGCCCTCTCGCTGGCCCGGACGCTGGCGCTTTCAGGAGCCAGCACACTGATCATTGATTGCGACTTCCGCAAGCCGAGCATCCAGCGCCACCTGAACATCGAGCCCTCCAATGGGCTCGTAGACTTCCTGATTGGTGACATCGGTTCGGATGAGCTGCTGCAGAACATCGTCAGATCCGACCCGAAAACGTCACTCACAGCCGTCGTGGGCGCGCGCCGGGCCGACGTACCGACGGACCAGTTGCTCACCCGGGAGAAATTCTCCCGTCTCATTCAGACTGCACGCCCCCGCTTCGACTACATCGTGCTGGACTCTCCGCCCATAGAGCCGGTGGTTGACGGGCTTTATCTTGCAAAATATGCGGATGTCATCACATTCGTGATCCGCTGGGCCAGGACCCCGCAGCGCATGTGCGTCAATGCCATTCAACGCCTGAACCAGACCAAGAATGAACGCTGCCGAATTCTGACTGTTCTTAACCAGCAAGAAGGCAAGCGTTCATTCTATAGCGCCTACTCCGATTATTACAGTGAGTGACAGAAAGGGGTGCCATGAACACGAATGGCATCTCTCCCGCGGGACAAGCATCAACGGGAGTTGAGAAATCAACCGGATGCCTGGCACCTTGAAGTCCATTGCCGGGCACATGGCGTTGCCCGGCAACCATTCCATACGTTTTCTTTGGCTCTACTTCACTCTGAAGGAAAGCCGAAGCTTGCAAGCGGCTGAAATCTGAGCTGTCTCGGCGGAAAGATGCCTAAAAGTGCCGCAGCACACCAATTGCACTGCACTGCAAGATGTGTTACGTAAAAGTTAAATGAAATCTGAGCATTATTCCTATTGATAGACACCGCGCCTTTTTTGAAGCGGACACCGATTAAAACTGCCGTCAGGGACGGGACACATTGATTTCTAACGCGTTTGGAGATTGCGATGGTGCATGAGTTTATGGACGGTGAAGCGCGCAAGCGTTCAACTCCGGTGAAGCCCGCAAGACGCCTACCCTTCTTCTCCAGAGCTCTTTCCGAACGCAATCTGGCTCCCGGACGCCACGTCGGACCTCTGGCGGCAGGAAGGCAGCATGGTGTCACGCTACCGGCTGAACTTGTGACACCTGCGGCGGCGAAAGCTGGCGCCAGCTCAATCCGTCAAGCGGCCATTTCCCGCCCGGAAGCGGCCTTGCAGGATGCTCTGGCCGCAGCCAGCAGCATCCAAAGCGGCCTTCGTGCGCGTATACGCCCTTTTCTGAAGCGCAGCATCGACATTGCTGGCAGTGCTGCCGGCCTCATTCTGCTGAGCCCGCTTCTGGCTGGACTTGCCATTGGCGTGAAACTGTCGAGCCCCGGCCCGGTGATCTTTCGTCAGGCGCGCTATGGCCGGAATAACGAGCTGTTCATGGCGCTCAAGTTCCGCTCAATGTATGTTGCCAAGCAGGATGCGACCGGCGTTGCACAGACCCGGAAAAACGACCCACGGATCACACCGATCGGACGTTTCCTGCGCAAGTCGAACTTTGACGAACTGCCACAGCTCTGGAACGTGCTGAAGGGAGAAATGTCTCTCGTCGGGCCCCGGCCTCATGTGCCGGGAATGCTGGCAGCAGGAAAGCTCTACGAAGAGTTCGATACCCGCTATCTGACCCGCCATCAGGTGCGCCCTGGCATCACCGGCCTTGCTCAGGTCAACGGCTTCCGCGGCGAGACGACCGATCCCTACCATGCGTCGATGCGGCTCGAGTATGATCTGCAGTATCTGAAGTCCCAGAGCACACGCGGCGACCTGAAGATCATCGTCATGACCGTGGTCAACGAATTCACGCGCGGATCGGGGTACTGACCCCAAGCCTTTGTGACGTGCCAGCAAGAAAGGGCGCCGCCTCAGCTGCGCCCTTTCTTGCTATGCGGACAGCGAAATCACTACCCTGCCCAAACACCGCCTTGCGCTGGACGGCTTTCGTTTAGCAGGATCTTGTCCGCTCAGCCGGGCGGCCCTTGAGGGACCAGCCGAGCGCAGCACCTGCGGCAGCCAGCAGGATAACGGCGACTCCTGCCATTTGCAGCGGCCCCAGCCGGATCCCGAAGACCAGAAAGTCCGCAACGATGGCGACGGCCGGATAGATGAACGACAGCGATCCGGCGAGGCTGGCTGGCAGTTTCTGGATAGCGCCATAAAGCAGCACATACATGAGCCCTGTATGGATGACGCCCAAGGTGACGATAAGAGCCCAGGCATGGAGGTCTGCCGGCATCTGCCCGAAGTCCGCGAGCGGCGCCAGCATCATCAACCCTGTAGCCAGTTGAATGAGTGCAATCAGGTGGGGCGGAATCCCGGTCAGCTTTTTGGCAATAATGGCAGCAACCGCATAAAAGAACGCCGCCCCCAAAGCCAACCCCACTCCCGCCAGATAGCCACCGGCTCCGGCTTCAGCCACCGCCCCGGGACGCCCCTGCACGATTGCGAGCATGCCTGCGAAGGCCAAAATCATCCAACCGAGCCGGGAGGCCGTCAGCCTCTCCCGGAAAATCACGGCCGCCATGACTGCCAGCATGAATGGCTGGGTGTTGTAGACTGCCGTGGCTATGGAAATCGAGGCCCGCGGGTATGCGGCAAACAGCAGTATCCAGTTGACTGCAATGGCCACCCCGCCAAGCGCCGCTAATCCTGCCTGCCTCAGGCTGATGATGCTGTGCCGGAACAGGCCCAGCCCCACACAGACCACCAGAAGAACGGCCATGCCAAAAACGCAACGCCAGAAGACAACGTTGAAAACCGGCTGACCGGAGAGAACGACGAAGATGCCGATCGTTCCGGAGATGATCATTGCGGCGGTCATTTCGGCCGTTCCGCGGGCATGAGTGCTTATCATTGTGACGCTCCGTGCTGAAGGGCCTCATGATAAGGGCAGACAGAAGCGCAAAATATAATCTAAAGTAGGCCTGAGCTCATGAATGCCTTACCTACGAAGGCAAAATAGACAAAAGACCTGACAAAAAACCGATGCTTGACGAAACAGACCGCCGGATCATTGATATCCTCACCCAGGATGCACGCGTATCACTGAAGGAACTGGCTCAGGCTGCGGGCTTGTCATCGCCCAGCACATCAGAGCGTTTGCGCCGTCTTGAGGAGCGCGGCATCATCCGTGCCTTCACGGTTGATCTCTCCCACGAGGCATTGGGCTACACCTTGCAAGCCATCGCCCGCATTCGCCCCTTGCCGGGCAAACTGCATATCGTACAGCAGATGATTGCCGACCTGCCTCAGGTCCTTGAATGCGACAAAGTGACGGGTGATGACTGCTACATTGCCCGAATTGCCGTGCGGTCGATTGACGAACTGGACAAGCTGCTGGACCGGATCTCCGACAAGGCGGAGACGAACACCTCGATCGTCAAGTCACAGCCGGTCAAGCGGCGTCATCCGCCGCTCGGCTGACACCAGCGCCCCCGCTACCATGCACTACGGCTTGGCATCAGGCCGCCGCAATACCTTCGAGGAAGCGTTCCACTTCGCCGCGCAGGTCCGAGGTGCGGGCAGCGAGCTTCTCGCTGGCTTCCAGCACACGGCCGGAAGCCTCGCTCGCCTGCTCCACAGTTGAGGAAAGGGCATTCATGTTGCCCTGAACCGCCTGCGTGCTTTCGGCAGCTCTCTGGACATTGCCAGAGATCTCGCCCGTTGCGGCACCTTGCTGTGTGACCGCGCCTGCGATGGCGGTGGTGTAGCTGTTCACCTCCGACATGGTGCGGGAAATACCGGCGATTGCATCGACAGCCGCGCGCGTGGAATCCTGAATGGCCGCGATCTGCCCGGAGATTTCTTCCGTTGCCTTGGAGGTCTGCGTTGCCAGCTCCTTCACCTCGGCCGCAACAACCGCAAAGCCCCGCCCAGCCTCTCCGGCGCGAGCCGCCTCGATGGTCGCGTTCAGCGCGAGGAGGTTGGTCTGCTCGGCAATGGCACGGATCAGAGTCACGACCTCGCCAATGCGGTCGGCAGCTTCCGACAGGCTTTCGACCTTGCGGTTGGTATCTTCAACGGAAGAAGCTGCCGTTTCAACGACCTGACTGGTCCGCTGCACCTGGGAGCCGATCTCCCCGATGGAGGCTGCCAGTTCTTCTGCCGCGCCTGCAACGCTTTCAACGCTGTGGGCCGCAACACCGCTGACATCCAGCGTGTCACCGGCCTGGCGCGCACTCTCGCCTGCAATTCCCGCCAGAGCCTGTGCCGTACCCTCCATACCGGAGGCCGTCTCACTCACGGCGGCAAGTGTTTCCTGCACCCGGTCGCGGAAGCTGGTGATCAGGGCCGTCATCCGTTCCTGCCGCTCCACCTGCGCACGTGCTTCCTTTTCATTGGCCTCTTCAAGCCGCTGGCGTTCAAGAATGTTGTCACGGAAGACGCGGATGGTGCGCATCATGCCGCCGAACTCGTCTCGGCGGCTCTCCTGCGACAGGTCAATGTCCGTACGTCCCTCTGCCAGCCGCTCCATCTGTGTGCCAATGGCGCGCAGCGGCCGGGTGATGAGCATGGCCAGGAGAACTGCAAGGGCAATGCCGGCAGCAATGGCGAGCGCCACAGCGCCGCCAATCGTGCCCAAAGCGCCGTCGGCGGCGGAAAAGGCGGCCCGAGACTGGGCGCTGGCGAGCTGGCTGATCTGCTGGCGAACATCTGCAGACAAGGCGTCCAGCGCCGCAGCCGTTTCGGCAAGTTGTTGCAGAGCACCGGTCAGGCCGGCGAATTCGGCCGCATAGATGTCCACCTCGGCCGTAATGGCCTCGACGGCGGGCTTGATTTCGGGAAAGGCACCTGCGTCTGCGGCAAGTGTGCCGGCCAAGGTCCGCAGCGATTCCATGCGGTTCAGCACAGGATCAGGCTTGAACGGTCCATCGGCGGCCAGCGTCTCCATTGTGGCAGAGCGCAACTCCAGGACAGCGCGGGTCAGCTTGTCAACGTTGCCCTTCACCATGTCAACGATCCCTGCCCGGCTCTGCGCAGAGGCAGCCGACTTGCGGGCAGCGTCCTGCACGTCATACAGGCTCTGCTGAAGGCTGGCGGCTTGCTTCCGCACCCCTTCCAGCTCACCAGCCAGAACCGCAACAGCCGCACGGCGGCCCCAGGGATTGTCCATGGCGCCAAGCGGCTGCAGGCGGGAAGCAAAGACCATCAGCCCCTCAGTCAGAACCGCGAGGTCCGCAGGCTCAACACCGCTGCCCTTCACCTTCGCTATTGCCGCAGCGCTATCCGTCAGATCTCCGCTGAGCGAAACGGCCTCCCCGATCAAGCCCAGATTGCCATCGGGGCGGGCACGCAGCAGCGTGATTTCGGCCAGAAGCAGATTTTCGAGAATGGCAGAAAGCGGCCGCACCACGCGGTCGGCCCGGTCACGCGTCCCACCGGCCTTCTTGCTTTCATCAATGGCGGCGCGCTGCGCCTGCTGCATCTGGTCGCTGATTGACGTGACGAGGGTGTCGAGCTTGCCCGCAGAGGCTGTTAGCCGCTCCAGCTGGGCCTGACGTGCCGCGATGGTGCCGACAACTTCGGTAAAGTTCGTCTGGAGCTGCGCGACTGCACCTGAGGCAGCCTGTGTTGCAGCGCGGGCCTGCCCGTCAGCGAGGCGGGACTGCAGCTGGTTGAGCTGGTCCGCCAATGCCGAGAGCCTGTCTTCTGCCGTTTGTGCGGCAGCTTCGGCTGGCGCTGCCAGATAAGCCTGGCTTGCTGCTGATGCCTCTTGAAGCGCCGCGATCGCTTCCGTCGCCAGACCACTGATGGCCTGCTTCTCCTTGAGATCCAGGACGGCGAGCGTACCAGCGCCTCCAGCAAGGCCCGTCAGAACGATCATGGCGGCAAAACCGCCACCCAGCTTGGTGGAAACTTTCAGATGGGAAAAACCCCGCGCAGCCCCGGCATACTCAACTCCCGTTACCCTTGGCGGAATTACGGGGCACCGGAATAAAAATTCAGTAAATTCGTCCAGGCTAAATAAATCACCTTGGCTCCTCGGGAGCACCGCAAGCTGAAAAAACGAACTCTTCGGCGGAATAACTCTGAACTGGAATCGGGGAGACTCGACATCGACTCCAGAGCAGGCACTTGCCCGAAATAAATAAAGCAGCAGGATTCTGGTCACCGAAGGTTAGGCAGGCAGGCCTTCACCCTTTTCATCGACGGCCTTGTCTTCAGCTTACTGACCGCCAGTGGCTCCCAATTCCGACTTGATGGAGAAAGGTACTCCATCCATCGACAACACGATGTCATCGACTACCGGCTTGCCATTCTCAAGGACGACCTTGAACAAGGTCTCGTTGTAAGCCTGATACTCGGCTTCCTGCCCGAAACAGGTCACCGCCTGAAAGCGGGCCTTCACATCCGTCACTCCACCCTGTGGCGGAGCGGCGGTGATCGTTATGTTTTTCAGCGGGCAACCATCCTGACCATTGACGATTACATCATAGTCGAAAGGCGAACCGCTCTCGCGGGCATATTCCCCCTGCATCGCCTTCTCGTAACGGGCAGCAAAATCAGAGCTGAACAGAACCTTCAAACGGCTGGCGTCAAAAATGTCCTGAAACTCGCCTCCGCGCTCGGACCAGTTCGCTTCTGTCATCTTCATGATTTCACGCACAGGTGCAGTGGCGTCGGCGGCAAGAACGGCCCCCGGCAGGACAAGTCCAATCGCGAACACGGCTGTCTTCAGCATTTCCGGCAGTCACCCCATCTGGTGCGCCCGGCCTGCGCCGGGACTGCAGCATGTCTCAAAGCGGCAGAATCCCTACCATGCCGCATTCTCTCTCAGGCGATCATGTCAGCCTTGCGGCAAAGCGCAAGCCGGGAATGGACAGGCATTGATACTTGTCTGAAAGGCGCTGGCGGCGCAGCGGCTGGCAGGCGCCGGAGACTCCTCTTGCCTGCCTTGAAGGAACGGAGTATAGGAACAAAAAGAGAACAGATTAGAGTCACTGCCATGGACGGACAGATGGATATCAGCATCACCCGCTTCGAAGTGGAAGACGTTGCGCGCTATCTGCGGGCAACGCTCAATCAGGCCAGCCGAATCCGCAGCAATGCACCTGCGGGCAGCTACCTCGACACTGTGCTTGCGCGCACCATTGAGGGGCTGGAGCTGGAGCTGGCGCAGCTCAAGTTTTTACTGGCGGACCCGGAGTTTCCGGTCCCGTCGGCACAGCCCTCGTCTGCCCCGATGACACGGATGCGCCGAGCCATGTAGTCTTGGCTCAAGGGTTGAGAGCGTATGGCAGAAAATTTCTTCAGGCTGCCGCTTCCGCGTCACCCGGGGCTGTCTGCCACCCCAGATCCGTCAGCGTCACAATCCGGTTGCCGCGCATGTCTGTGGCGCAGAGCAGAAAGCCGCGCTCTTCCATATGGGCCAGCAGCCAACGGGCGCGGCCCGGCGAGCGGGTGCCATAGGCCTTGGCAATTTCTGCATTCGGCGGGCACGGCGCCTTGGCGAGAGCCGCCTTGGCCAGCAGCAAGTAGACGCCGCGCATGTCCTCCGGAAGCTCGGCAGCAATCAGCGCAGCCCGCTCCCAGTCATTGGTATCCACCTCGCCACTGTCCACGCCAGCACGGGCAACAGACAGTTTCTCGCGGAAGACGGACAGATCAGGCACGCCGCCGGGCACCTTGGCAATGCGGCAGCGAACCTGGAAGTCCTGATAAAGCGTTGCCACGGGCTGGAAGGCGGCCTCGGGTTCAGCCAGGATTGCCGTCATGATCTCGTCGATGGCCGCATCCCGTTCGGCCGTATCCACCGGCGGCTCATCCGGCTGCGGTGCCGGCTGATTTCGAGCACTTTCCATGCGGCCCGCTGCCGACAGTTGCGTCAGGATATCCGCCGTCGAAACCGGCTCCGGCGCGCGCGTACGGATGCGCACTGCCTCATCGGGCATGGGCGTGAAGATCAGTTCCTTGGCATCTTCCACCGGCTTGTCCGGCAGAGGCGTCAGCTTGGGCCCGCCGCCACGGCCGGAAGTTTCCACCGCGCCGATGCGCACCGGGACCGGGCGGCGCGACATGGCAGGCCCCAGGGCAATGAAATGTCCCCGATCGAGATTACGGAAAGCCTCCGCCTGCCGGCGTTCCATACCGAGCAGATCGGCCGCGCGAGCCATGTCGATGTCGAGGAAGGTACGGCCCATCAGGAAGTTGGAGGCCTCGGCAGCCACGTTCTTGGCAAGCTTGGCAAGGCGCTGTGTCGCGATGATTCCCGCCAGTCCGCGCTTGCGGCCGCGGCACATGAGGTTAGTCATCGCTGTCAGCGACCGGCGGCGCGCTTCTTCGCTCACCTCACCGGCAGCAGCAGGGGCAAAAAGCTGCGCCTCGTCCACCACCACCAGCATCGGATACCACTGGTCACGGTCCGCATCGAACAGGCCATCAAGGAACGTCGCCGCCGCCTTCATCTGACGGTCCGCATCCAGGCTTTCCAGATTGAGCACAACGGACACGCGGTGCGCCCGCACGCGGGCGGCGATCATCTGCAGGTCACGTTCGGTTCCGGCGGCATCCACGACCACATGGCCGAATTTTTCGGCGAGACTGACGAAGTCACCCTCCGGATCAATGATCGCCTGCTGCACCCAGCTGGCGGACTGTTCGAGAAGACGGCGCAGCAGATGCGACTTGCCAGAGCCGGAGTTGCCCTGCACCAGCAGGCGCGTTGCGAGCAGTTCTTCCAGATCCATCAGCGCCTTTGCGCCGCCCGGCATTTCACCAATATCGATGCTGACCGTCATTCCCCGTCCCGTGCCGCTGAAATCCGGTTAGGTCCACAGACCTTGAGCATGGCATTGACGCCCTTTTGGTCCTGCCGGTTAAACCCGGCAGTCCGGCGGTACTCCCTCAAGGTGGGCAAGGTCAATGCTCTGCGCCGCAAACATAGCGATTTTCAGCGGCGGGTGAAGCCGATTCCCCCGTTCTTCCACTTTCCCCCTGTGGAAGGCAGCCGCCACCTGCCACTGATGGTCTGCGCCCAGGCAATTTGGCATGTCCGGCAGAAGGCACTGGCATTCCAGCAAAGCTAACGTTACGTTGACGTAACCGGAAGGCGCTGCGGAAGAGGGACATATGCGCGAACAGACGAGAGCAGAGCGGATTGCAGACGGAACGGTGCATGCCATCGGCATAGCCCTGGGGCTAGCGGCCACCATCATTCTTCTGGCACTGGTCATCCCGCAGCCGGATGCGGCCGGGCGTATTGCCAGCATTTCCATCTACACGGCCTGTCTTATGGCCATGCTGATCTGTTCGGCGCTCTACAACATGCTGGCCAAGAACAACCACACCAGCTGGTTCCGCCGTTTCGACCATGCCGCCATTTTCCTGATGATTGCAGGCACCTACACGCCCTTTGCGGCCATGGTCATCGGCGGCTGGGCGGGCATGCTGGTACTTGCCGTGGTCTGGACAGGTGCAATCACCTGCGCGACCATCAAGCTGGTGCGCCTGCAACGCTTTGACAAATACACCGTTCCGATCTGCCTGGCACTCGGCTGGGTCATTGTCTTTGCCTATCAGCCGCTGCTGGAAAACGCGTCTCCGCTGGGCTTCTGGCTGCTGGTGGCAGGCGGCGCTCTTTATTCGGCCGGCACGGCCTTCTACGCCTGGAAATCGCTGCCATTCCAGAACGCCATCTGGCATGGCTTCGTCCTTGCCGCCGCCATTTGCCACTTCGGGGCCATTCTTTCCGATGTCGCACTGACACCCGTCCTGACCTGAGCCCAAACGAAAAGGCCCCGCACGTAGCGGGGCCTGATCCTGTTGAGGGCAGACGCGAAGGCGGCTCAGCCAGCCTTCTTCTTTTCGGCCTCGGCCATCTGCTTCTTCACGCTATCCGGGATGGCATCACCCAAAACGACGACCTTGGTGTTCATCGGAACGCGCTCGTAGAGGTCGATCACGTCCTGATGCCACATGCGGATGCAGCCGCTGGATACGCTGCGGCCGATGCTCTGCGGTTCGGTTGTGCCGTGAATGCGGTACAGTGTGTCCACATTGCCCTGCCACAGATAGAGCGCGCGGGCACCCAGCGGGTTCTCGATCCCGCCGTCCATCTTGCCGTCCTTGTACTTCTTCAGCTCAGGGCGGCGCTCGATCATTTCCTTCGGCGGGAACCAGGCAGGCCATTCCTGCTTCATGCGGATCGTCGCATCACCGGACCAGCCGAAACCTGCCTTGCCGACACCGATGCCGTAACGCAGAGCTTTCGTGCGGGAAATTGTCCAGTAGAGGAAGTGATTGTAGGGATCGACGATGATCGTCCCCGGCGCTTCCTTGCTGTCGTAGTCCACGACCTGACGCCAGAACTGCCGGTCGAAGTTCTTGTACTTGATCGCTGGAATGTCCCATTCGCCATCCTTGCGGGCGGCATAGGCCAGATCATAGTCGAACTTCTCGTCCGGCAGCGGCGGCTGGTTCGGCAGCCCGACAGGCTGCACGATCGTCTGGCACCCTGCAGCCGACAACGCCATAAGCGCTGCACCTGTGAAGAGAAAACCGCGGCGGCTCAGTCCGCGCGATCCATTTTCAAATTCCGAAGCAACATCCGCTGCCATTTGGGCTCACCCTTGACCTGACGAACCGTCATAAACGCCACCTTGTGCGCCGGTTCATGGGGAGAAGGCAATATTCGCCCGGGATGAACAAATGAAATCCCCGCGAGCGCGGCAATTCCGCCACAGATGCATGGTCCGGCTTGCCATTGCAGTCATCGCAGTGCCTAATTGAAAGGCGGCTCAGCCTCCAGACAGGTCTGCAGGCCGCCAGTTTCCTGCCCTGCCCCTGACCGAGGTCCCTTTGATCGAATCACATCCTGGCCATCCGCCCGTGCCTGTCTTCGATGGCCACAATGACACCCTCCTGAAGCTGGAGATGCGTGAACGCGCAGGGCGCACCAAGTCCTTCTTCGAGCGTTCTTCAGAGGACCACATAGACCTGCCACGTGCCCGGGACGGCGGCTTTGCCGGCGGGCTCTTCGCCATGTTCGTGCCCAGCGTGCAGGACATGCAACTGATGCGCTCACTGGGTTCCGCCGATCCGCGCCACTACCTGCGGCTGGGGCAGGAAGAGGCCCTGAGCTGGACCCTGGCCATGACCTCCCGCGCCTTGAAGCTGGAAACCGCGTCGCAGGGCAGCTGCCGCATCGTCCGCAGCGCCCGCGAAATCGAAGCGGCAGTGGCAGACGGACAGATGGCGATGGTGCTGCATATTGAGGGGGCGGAATGCATCGACCCGGACCTCGCCGCGCTGGATGTTCTCCATGCGGCCGGCCTCAGGTCACTCGGCCCGGTCTGGAGCCGCCGCAACATCTTTGGTGACGGCGTACCCATGGCCTTTCCGTCCTCTCCGGACACAGGCGAAGGGCTGACAGAGCTTGGCCGCCAGCTCGTTCACCGCTGCAATGCACTCGGCATCATGGTGGATCTGTCCCACATCACGGAGAAAGGCTTCTGGGATGTGGCTGCCATTTCGGACAAGCCCCTCATCGCCTCCCACTCCAATGCCCACGTCCTGTGTCCCAGCGCACGCAACCTGACGGACCGCCAGCTCGCAGCCATTGCCGAAAGCAAAGGGCTGGCAGGCATCAACTTCCACTGTGCTTTCCTGCGCGAGGATGGGCGCCCCGACAGCAATACACCGCTTGAAACGGTCGTCCGTCACGCGGCCTATCTCATCGAGAAACTTGGCGAGGATCACGTCGGCCTTGGTTCCGACTTCGACGGCTGTCTCGTTCCCCGCGATATCGGCGATGTTTCGGGCCTGCAGCGCCTCATTGCGGCCTTTAGGGAACACGGGTTCGGTGAAAATCTGATCGAAAAGCTCGCGTGGAAAAACTGGATCTCTGTGATTGCGCGCAGTGAAAATTGAATCCTGCACATCTAGACAGGGCCAGACCGGTATGAACTTGTTTAAAATACTATACAAATTTTTCGATATTTTACCCCAAATATCCGGCTAGGTGCGAAAACTCACTGATCTACATGCATTAGAGGCCGTTTGCTTCAGAATGAGACAACTCCGGCAACTGATGTGGCCTGACCGGCTTGTTCCTGCGGCAAGGTTCTTTCAAAAGAACGGCTCAGCAAGCATTCTGCTGTCAGCGGCATGCATCAGCCTGCGGTGCGACTTGTTTCCGTCGGCTGTTTTCTTTTGATCCGCTGCTCGGAACGTGCATGTCAGAAGGTGGGGACACAGCCGCATGTCAGTGGCGATGCAGATGAAGTTTCCGACGCTTCCGAAAGAAAGCGGCCGCAAGTCGAATGCAGTTTATGGCAGCTTGAGGCGCCTTATCATGCTGTCGGAGCTGAATGGCGGCAGCATTCTGACCGAACAGTCCCTCGCTCATGAGTTCGCCTGCTCGCAAGGCACCATCCGCGAAGCGCTGCTGCGGCTCGAACAGGATGGTCTTGTCGAACGCAGGGGCTATCAGGGGACCTTCGTCACAAGCATCAGTGACGCAGAGGCTGAGATTCTCATCCACCAGCGTATCGCCCTCGAAAGTGCAGGTATCGCCCGGGCCTGTCTGAACATTGATACGCCCACCCGGGGGTTCCTGCTCCAGTCGGTCGAAGATTACCGGAAGGTCCGTGATCTGGGGGATGGTTATCTTCTTAGCCGTGTCGATCTGGCATTTCATCTGAAGCTGTTCGAGCGTGCCAACCTGCCCAATCTTCTGCCGGTCCTGGCGCGAACTCTACAGCTGGTTCATCGTTTCATGATCGCACAGCGTGCCGATGAGACCTTCTGGCTGGACCTGTTCCCGGAAGAGCACCTGCGCATCATCGAAGCACTGGATCAAAAGGATCCGGAGGTGTGCCGCCAGCTCATGGCACAGCACGTCGCCTCCAATATCGCGGCCTTTCATCCCATCATGTATAGGCGTTTGTTTGGCGGCCAGGAGCTGGCTCCTGCCTGAAGGGCCTTCTGCCGTCAGCCGCTGACCGTATTTCCCGCGATTGTCAGATGCTCCGGGACGGCGCTGCCCCCGCGAGCTCACCGGTGACAGCCTCGCGCCAGCGGTGGCCCACAATCGCGCCGCGATGGGCGCCTGAAATGATGTTGCCCTGAATGACGGCTGTGCCCGCGCCATCCACCAGGGTCACGGCAATGCCAAGGGGGCAGTCTCTCAGAATGTTCTGGGAAATCAGCAGATCGCGCATGTAGGGGCCCCAACCTGCAAGAATGCCGTATTTCGGCGCTCCTTCAACGACGTTGCCGGTTACCACTGTATCGGCTTCCACCGCGATGCCGATGCCAAAGCCGGCCACTTCTTCGGGATAGGGGCCATCCAGGCGGATGTTGCGCACAATATTGCCTGTGACAGACGCCAGCCGCCCGCCCTGCTGGAAGTTGGCCACGGAAATGCCCATGGTGCCGCCGTCCACCAGATTGCCCGCGATGATGGCTCCCTCAAAGCTGAACTCGCTGTAGACCGCCGTCTCGCCCGAGCGCAGGCAGGTGTTGCCGCTGATCTGCACATTCGAGGCAGAGTTCGCCCGGATGGCCGAGAAAGCGCAGTCCGACACGTGATTATTGGCAATGATCACGCCATCTGCACGAAAGATATTGATGCCATTGCCGTGCTGGCCTGTGCCGCCTGCCTTCGCCGCAATCGCGCTAATCCGGTTGCCAGTGATCAGCGTGCCATCCTCACCTTGCGTCCAGCGCAGCACCTGAAGCCCGCCGTTGGCGCAGCCACTGATCGTGTTGCCCGCGAAGGTCAGCCCAGCGCCTTCGACGGAGCGGATACCGGCATCCGCTGCGCCGGAGATCACGCAGCGCTCCACATGACCACTGCACCGGTCCAGCGCGAGGCCAGAACGGCTGGAGCCGGTGATCTCGCAATCCGAAATGCCCAAGCCGGTAACGCCAATGAAATGCAGCAGGCCGAAGGTTCCCTCCTCCAGCGTCTTGTTGCCGCCGTCGAAGGAAAGCCCTTCCAGCCGGATCCGGCTGGCGCCATTGGCCCCCATCAGCACACCGCCGCCGCCCAAGTGAACGAGCTGAGTGCGCCCCGGCACACCGACAATCATGGCGCCGGAGGGGAGATCAAGGTTGGAAACGGGATAGCTGCCAGCGGGCAAGAACAGAGCCTTGCCCCGCGCCACCGCCCGGTCAATGGCCTTCTGCATCGCCGCACTCTGGTCGCCGGGCCGGTCCGGCACGATACCCAGATCCTGCCCGTCAATGCTGCCTCGCAGATCCGCTATCTGTGTCAGCGACAGCGCCGGTGTGCCGGAAAGGCACAGGCCCAGCCCGGCAAGGAAACCTCGGCGGCCCATCTTCAGCCTGTCAGACCTGCAAATTCCGCTCATTGTCTCACCGAACGTTTCAATCTGGCCCAGCTGGCAGCGCTTTTGACTGCCACCACGTGCAGCCGAGCAAGAACCATGCCCGCAGACAGATACAAACGAGGGTCAGATACCGGTGAGCTTGGCGATGTCCTCCACGGCGGCAGACGCGGGAACCTCGCCGCAGCGCACTTTCTCCTCAAGTGCGCGAATATGGGCGGCCCGTGCGGGGTCGCGGGTCAGGGCCTCCATCAGCCGCTGTTGCAGCATGTCCCACATCCAGGACACCTGCTGGCGGGCACGCCGGTCCTGCCATTCGCCGGTGGCCTGCATCTTGTCGCGGTGCTGCTCGACCTGCGCCCACATCTCGCGCAGGCCCTCGTTGGCAAGGCCGGAAACCGTCACCACGGGCGGCGACCATGTGGGTGAGCGCGGTGCCATGATATGTAATGCACTGCGGTAATCGGCAGCTGCCGCCCGCGCCCGCATGGCCCCCTCCCCGTCCGCCTTGTTGACGGCAATGAGATCGGCAATCTCCAGAACGCCTTTCTTGATGCCCTGCAGCTCATCACCGGCACCCGGCAGCATGAGCACGAGGAAGAAGTCAACCATCTCCGCGACAGCCGTCTCCGACTGGCCGATGCCGACCGTCTCCACAAGAATGACGTCAAAACCGGCGGCCTCGCACAGAAGCATCGTCTCGCGCGTGCGCGCCGTCACACCGCCCAGCGTTCCAGCAGAAGGGGACGGACGGATGAAGGCCTTAGGGTCGACAGCCAGCCGCGCCATACGGGTCTTGTCGCCCAGGATAGAGCCGCCAGTGCGGGTAGACGATGGATCAACCGCGAGCACGGCAACCTTGTGCCCGTCTGCGGTCAGGTTGCTGCCCAGCGTGTCGATGGTTGTGGATTTGCCGACACCCGGCACACCCGTGATGCCGACGCGCTGCGCCTTGCCCGTGTGGGGCATCAGCAGGGTCAACAGGTCCCGCGCTGACTGGCGGTGCTCCGCCTTGCGCGATTCCACCAGCGTGATCGCACGGGCCAGCATTGCCCTGTTCCCGGCAAGGATTTGC
This sequence comes from Pannonibacter phragmitetus, assembly GCF_050510895.1. Lineage (GTDB taxonomy): Bacteria > Pseudomonadota > Alphaproteobacteria > Rhizobiales > Stappiaceae > Pannonibacter > Pannonibacter phragmitetus_B. The sequence goes on from NZ_JBNINT010000001.1 coordinate 2,768,763, forward strand.
CGGGCGAGATCGTCAACGGATGGCTTGCGGACAACGGATTCGGCACTCATGCGTTCAGGCTTAGCTGATCAGGCCCGCCTCGTCACCATCGCCGAAGGTCTGGGTGTCAGCCCTGTGCTGTGGGGGTCCAGACGATGCGCTGCAGGGCCGCGCCGCGCAGCTGGCTTTCATCCGGCAGAGCGTCCCAGGGGCCCTGATACTGAGGAATGGCGAAGACGAGTTCCACATTCGGCGCGCCCTTGGAGCGGCAAATGGCCATGCCACGCCACAGGTTCTCACCGACGCGGCAATCTGACCGGCGCATGCCGGCCTCGGCAAAGGTCATGCCGATGCGCTCACCATTCGGACCGGCCAGATGGTGGGTCACCCCATGGACGGCGCGCACATTGCCATCCTTGCCCTTGAAGATCTGGAGCACCTGGAAGCCGTCCGAGTTGAACGCGCCCAGCGCGTTCTCCGTGGTGGTTTCTTCCGCTGTCTGGATGGTGTCGGTGGTGAAGCCCGGAAGGGCAGCCTGAATGGCCTTGGACGAATAAGTCGTGCCTGCGCGGATACCGCCAACACCGGCACCTGTAATCTGCACCAGCGTCACACTTGATGTCCGGGCTGCGGGAACGGCCGCATAAGACATTGTGCTGACCGAAGACGTGGTCTCCGCATAGTTCGAAGATTGCGAGCATGCGGGCAGAAGCAGTGCAAGACCAAGCGCAGCGGCAAGCGGAAGACGCATGTGAAAATTACTCCGGACACTGAATGATGCTTTGGCAAGATGGCTCGCAGCGGGGCCAAGTCGCACTGCTTTGCCAGCCAATTGGGGCAGCCCTGCGGCAGAGCTGCCTTTGTTGTCCGGCACAATGGTTGAACCGGGTTAACCAGCCGTTTCCATCATCGGATCGTCAGGTATCCTGCTTCTTGATCCACTTGGAAATAACAGGCGGCACATAGGCTTCAAAGCCTGCGATAAGGTGCGCAGGATGTTCGGCAACCAGCAGCATGCTGCGCATTTCCGCACGCACAAAGCCTTTCGCAACCTGCTCGTCCAGAAATGTCAGCAGCGCATCATAAAAACCTGCCGTATTGAGCAGGCCAAAAGGTTTGGAGTGATAGCCAAGCTGGCCCCAGGTCCACACCTCGAAGATCTCTTCCATGGTGCCCGTACCGCCCGGCAGGGTGATGAAGCCATCGGAGAGTTCGGCAAACATCGCCTTGCGCTCATGCATGGAGCGCACGATGTGGATCTCGCTGAGGCCCTTGTGTTCCAGTTCCTTGGCTTTCAGCGCCTCGGGCAGGATACCGATCACCTTGCCGCCGGCAGCCAGCGCACCATCGGCAACAGCGCCCATCAGTCCGACAGCAGCCCCGCCATAGACAAGGGTCTTGCCTGCCTCGGCAATCACCCGCCCCGTCTCCCGGGCTGCCTGCTCGAATGCCGGATCGGTGCCGAAATTCGACCCGCAGAATACGCAAATGGACTTCATCAGAGACTGTCTCCTCATGCACTGACACTTGCGGCGCGGCGCAGGTCCGTCAGGAAATCCTGCGAGGGGCGGATAAGGCCCACCTCCGCATCCCTCCGGCTTTTCAGCACCGGCTGGCGTAGGTCCGCCAGCAGGCGGGCTTCGTCGTCGTTGAGATCAAGGAAGGCCTCCAGCACGGCAGCCATCATCACTTCCGAAGCGCGGGATGCCCCGTCATCGCATTTCAGCGCAATGCCAAGCCCAAGTTCGGGGATCGCAGCGCAGAAAACGCCTTCCGCCCCGGTCTTGACGAAGACGCGCTGGCGCAGGCCTTCCATGGCGCGGGTGCAGAAGCGGCCGGTACCGGCCACCATGAACGGGTTCTCGACACAGGCCCTGAAAAGCCGCTGCGCCGCTTCAGCCCGCTTCGGCTCCAGCCCCTCGCCGGTGCCGAAAGCTGCAAAGGCACGGGCAAAGCCATCCAGCGGGCTGGCATAGGTGGGGATGGAACAACCATCCGTGCCGCAGACATCCGCCGTGAGGCTGTCCCCGGTCATGGATTCCAGCACAAGCCGGATTTCCTGCTGCACCGGGTGGTCAATGTCCACGTAGCCCTTCGTCTTCAGCCCCATAGCCTTGGCAAGGCCCAGGAAACCGGCATGCTTGCCCGAGCAGTTGTTGTGCAGGGCGCAAGGCGTTTCATCGGCGCGGACGAGACTTGCCACATCCTCCAGCCGGGAAGGCCACTGGCTGCCGCATTCAAGGGCATCCTCATCAAGCCCCGCCTTGATCAGCATGACGCGGGCGGCATTCACATGCCGTTCCTCGCCGTTGTGGGAAGAGCAGGCCAATGCAAGTTCCGGCGCCTCGTAGCCCAGCGCATCGGCAGCGCCGGATTCGATCAGCGGCAGTGCCTGCAGCGCCTTGATGGCAGAGCGCGGGAAGACGCGGGCACCCGTGTCTCCGATCCGCAGCACCGGATCACCATTGGCATCGAAGATGGCAATCGCGCCCCGGTGGCGGCTCTCGGTCATCTGCCCGCGTGTCACTTCCACAAGAACAGGATTGCTCATTTATGCCTGTCTCCCCAAAAGGTTTGCATGTCTGGTCTCAGCCGTTGCTGACCGCCTTCATCGGCAACAGCCAGGCCTTCAGCCGGGCCAGCGCCTCACTCAGCACCTCATCGCGCTTGCAGAAGCAGAAGCGGACATAATTTGGCGGCGCATCCGTGATGTAGAAGGCCGAAACCGGCACCGCCGCCACGCCTGCTTCTGTCACCATGCGGCGGCAGATGTCCACGTCCGTGCCCTTGAGGCCTAGCGGCGCCACGTCGCAGGTGAGGAAATACGTCCCCTCGCAGGGCAGAACACCGAACCCGAGTTCGGCAAGCCCGGCGGCAAAGAAATCGCGCTTGGCCTGCAGATCGGCGGCTAGGCCTGTGAAATAGCTGTCATCCTTTTGCAGCCCATAGGCCACGGCTTTCTGCAAGCCCGGCGGCGTGGTGAAGGTGACATACTGATGCGCCTTGGCGATGGGATCGAGCAGCTTTGCAGCGCCCGTGACATAGCCCACCTTCCAGCCCGTGAAGGAGAAGGTCTTGCCGGCGGAGCCGATGCGCACCGTGCGCTCGCGCATGCCCGGAAAACTCATCAGCGGACGGTGTTTCACCCCGTCGAACAGCAGGTGCTCATACACCTCGTCGCAGATGGCAAAGACATCATGCTCCACGCAAAGCTCGGCGATGCGGGCAAGCTCCGCCTCGGTGAACACTTTACCGGCCGGGTTCATCGGGTTGTTGATAAGGATGGCCTTGGTGTTCTCGGTGAAGGCCTTTTCCAGCGCTTCAAGGTCAAGGCTCCAGGTCGGCGGTGTCACCCGCACCCGCACGGGGATGCCGCCCGTCCGGCGCACCATCGGCAGATAGCAGTCATAGAGCGGCTCGATCAGGATTACTTCGTCGCCCGGTTCCATCAGCGCCAGCAGGCAGTCTGCAAGGGCTTCCGTCGCGCCGGAGGTGACCATCACCTCGCTCTTCCAGTCCACATCGAGGCCGTAGAAGCGGCTGGCGCTTTCAGCCACCGCTTGCCGAAGTTCCGGCAGGCCAAGCATGGGCGGATACTGGTTCGGACCGGAAATGAAAGCCTCGGCCGCCACGCGCCGCACATCTTCCGGGCCATCCACATCCGGGAAACCCTGGCCGAGATTGACCGCTCCGTGCTCATTGGCAAGGCGCGACATGGTCTCGAAAATCGTGGTCTCAAGCCCGGTGAATACCAGGTTCGTCGGCTTCATGGAAAAGCACCTCCTGCCCCGTCCAAAGCATCAGACCCGGCGAACACACCCGCACAGGCCTCCAAATGCAGCAGAAGACTCACCCCCTGCCATGTTCCCCCACCTTTACCCCCCGCCCCGCCCCCCGCCAAGCGCGAAAGACGGGCAAGCACCGGGAGGCGGCAAGGCGTCACCCATCCCTGTCAAAGACATCAATAGATAAACACACTGAACGCCGTAAACTGGCACCAGACGATGGGAGAGGGAGGAAACGTTATGAGGATTGTTCTGATCATTCTGGCAGCTCTTTGCCTGTCTGCATTCGCTTTCCTGCCGCCAGCCTCCGCTCACGGTGGCGGATGCCGCAAGGATAGTCCTCCGGGCCAATGCTGCCATGCAGGCTCCCAGCCCTATCACTGCCATTAGGGCTTACCATCCAGGGGAAGTATTGCTGCCCTTCTGTGATTGCCATCACTTCGCCGCGATCCGGGCTCAGATAGTTTGAGCTTGGTCCGGTGCCCCTGTTTCGCTCTTTCTTGAAAGGGCAAGAGGCGGTGGGGCCGGTTCCTTCGGAGACGAAGTCATGATGACTGTATCGAACATGAATTTTGGAGCTTTGGCCCGCAAGACCGGTGCAACGGCGCTGGCGCTGATGATGGCCGGTGCACTGACACTGGGCGCCGCGACAAACTCTGCCGAGGCGCGGGACGGGCGCAATGGCGCGCTGGCAGCCGGTGCTGTCGTCGGCCTTGCCGCTGGCGCCCTGTTGGGAACGGCGATGGCCAACAGCGGGCCGGACTATATCGACACCCCTCCGGCCTATTACGCGCCGCCCCCGCCGCCGGTGGCCTATGGCGGTCCGGTCTATTATGCCCCGCCACCGCCCCCGCCGGTCCGCTGCTATCTGAGCCCGGTGCAGCGCTGGGACACCTATATCGGCCAGTATGTGGTGGTTGGCCATCAGGAAGTCTGCAACTGACTTGATGTTGCCCCGTCTCAATGGCTTCAAGCCCCGCCGGTTCACCCGGTGGGGCTTTTTGTTGCGCGCTTTGCCACTTTCCGGGGCAAACGGACAACGGGTGCCAATGCGGGTTAGGATGAGCCTTCAGCGAATCCGTGCGGACCAGCCCCGGCTGCTGACGAAACGACAAGGCCTGCGACTGCCCATGCCATTCACCTTGCGCCTCACGCCCACACTTGCCACCGTGATTGGCACCTTCGTCTTTCTCACCACGGCCTCTGTTCTCTACGTGGAAAGTACGACTTCGCGGCGGATCGTCGCTGGTCTCGGCAGCAAGCTCGTGGACCTCGGCATGGATGCCTACGAACAGAGGTTTACAAGCAAAATCAATGTTCTGCGCAATCAGGCCAGTTTCATAGCCGCTGCCTTCGCAAGAGGCGCTTCGCCTATTGCGATGGATGAAGATGTGGCGCGCCTTGCCTTTGGCGGGCTCGCAGCCGCCCCCGACGGCACACGCATCACCGTTGCCCGCGCCGCCCAGAGTGATGCACTGGAAATCAGTCAAATGGCCGGTGGCGACATGCTGCTGCGCCGCATTCCGGCAGCCGCTGCTCCGGAACTGGAGGCACGCCTGAAGCAGGCCGAAGCGGCAGCCGGGCCTTTCTGGCTGCCGCCGGATTATGACGCCCAGCGCCGGGAGACGCTGCTCTCATACGTAGCCCCGGTCTGGCAGGAGGGCGCCTATCTTGGCTACACCGCCGTTTCCATACCCTCCTCAGGCCTGTCGCAAATCGCCAGAGAGCTGTCCGGAGACCAGCTGGAAGTGTTCCTGCTGTATGGCGAGAAAGAGCTTCTTGCACACCCGGATCTGAGCCCGTTGGACGCAACCCTGTCCGAAAAGAACGACCTTGTAGACCTAAGCAAGGCGCCCGATCCGCTGCTCGCCCGGCTAGCCAGCCTGACGCCGGTCGATCCGCTGCGGTTTGATCTGGGCGAGGCTTATGCCATGCTTGAAGGTGAGACGAGGGAGCATGGCCGCTACTACGTCGTGCTGGAACGCACGGCGACGAAGTTCGGCGAGTTGCCGGTCATCACCGGGGCGATCATGCCCGCATCGGTTCTTGAGCAGCCGCTGGAAGAACTCTACCTCTCCATCCTCATTGCTCTGTCCATTTTGATGGCAGCGCTCGCAGGCAGTGCCGTGATGGCTTACCGCATTGCCCAGCCCATCCGCCGGGCAGCGGCGGGCGCAAGGGCCATTGCCCGGCTGGAAATTTCCGGACTGAAGCCCCTGCCCTCAAGCCGCATCGAGGAACTGAAGGATCTGGCCAGCGGCTTCAACGCCATGACAACGGCGCTGACTGCCTTCATACGCTACGTGCCGCGCAGCCTCGTACTCAAACTGTTGCGCGAAGGCAACGGCAGCGCTGCCCCTCAGGAGCGGCAGGTTGCAGTTCTCTTCACCGATGTGGTGGGCTTTACCAGCATTTGCGAAGGCATGGACGCAAGAGCGACGGCGGATTTCGTCAACCACCACCTCACGCTCATCGGCAGCGTGGTCGAGCAGCACGGCGGCACTATCGACAAGTACATCGGCGACAGCGTCATGGCCTTCTGGGGTGCGCCCGACCACATGGAGAACCCTGCCGCCGCAGCTGCAGCGGCAGCACTCGATATCGAACGGGCGCTCAAGGCCGACAATGCCCGGCGGCGCGAACAGGGTCTCGCTCCCGTGCATATCCGTGCCGGCCTTCACGTGGGACCGCTCATCGTCGGGGACATCGGCGCACCGGGCCGGGTCAACTACACGGTCATCGGTGACACGGTGAACATCGCAGCAAGGCTCGAAAGCCTCGGCCACTCGGCAGAACCTGGCGCCGAGGCGGTGATCCTCGCCTCTGCAGACGTGGCAAGTGCCCTTACAGCGCAGACAGGCGCCTCACGCCCCGTCATCACCCCTCTCGGAGAGCAGACGGTCAAAGGCAAGGCTCAGCCGGTAACAGTGGTGAAGCTATCCCTGCCAGAGGATGAGAGTTGACAGGGCGCCTGCGTCTTGCGCACGAGCCCTGCACCATTCAAGGTACAGGGCTCGTGCTTTTGGTTCAGGCTGCGCGGGAGGTGACGCTGCGCAGTCCGGTAAAAGGCATCATCTGCTCGTAGACCGGATCTTCCGCCCCGCTTGCTTCGACGAGGCCATAAGCTCCGGCGAGTGCGCCTTCCTTGAGCTCAAGACCGAGGAAGCGCTGACGCTCCACCGGCCCCGGCAGATCAAGGCCAAGTGTCAGCTCCGGCGAAAAGCCGAACCTGGCGTAGTAGGCATGGTCCCCCACCAGCATCACACCGCCAAAGCCGGCAATGGATGCCTGATTGAGGGCGGCACGCATCAGACGTGCGCCAAGCCCTTCGCTGCGGCAAGTGGCTTCCACCGCCAGAGGTCCGAGCAGCAGCAAGCCCTGCCCACCTTCGGCAGTGACATGCCACAGACGCAGGGTACCCACGAGCGCGCCGGTGTCATCCAGCGCGGTCAGGGCGATGGCGGGCACACGGCCTTCGCGCAAACGTTCGGAGGTTTTCTGATGCCGGTCCGGACCAAACGCCCGGTCGAGCAGCAGCTCGCGGGCGCCGGTGTGTTCCGGCGCCTCGTCCAGGATTTCGATCATCTCACCTGATCCTTCAGATCACGTAGGATGCGAGAGCGGCGAAGCCGTTGAAGCCGACCGTGGAATAGGTCGTCGTGTAGGCACCGCAGGATTCGATCAGCACCTTGTCGCCGATGGACAGGGAGACCGGCAGCTCGTAGGGCGTCTTTTCGTAAAGAACGTCCACGCTGTCGCAGGTCGGGCCAGCCAGAACGCAGGGCGCAGTGGCATCGCCATCCTTCGGCGTGCGGATCGGGTAACGGATCGCCTCGTCCATGGTCTCGGCGAGGCCATGGAACTTGCCGATGTCCAGATAGACCCAGCGTACGGTGTCGTCAGCCGACTTGCGGGAAATCAGGACGACTTCCGCTTCGATCAGACCGGCGTCGCCCACCATGCCACGGCCCGGCTCGATGATCGTCTGCGGCAGGTTGTTGCCGAAATGATCGGTCAGAGCCTGGAAGATGGCGTTGCCATAGGCCGGAACACCCGGGACTTCCTTCAGGTAACGAGCCGGAAAGCCCCCGCCCATGTTGACCATCTTCAGCGCGATGCCACGGGTGGCGCACTCACGGAAGACACCGGCTGCCGTCGCCAGGGCGCTATCCCATGCGCCAAGGTTCGCCTGCTGGGAGCCGACGTGGAAGGATACGCCATAAGTCGTCAGACCGGCGCGGTGCGCAGCTTCCAGCACGTCCGGAGCCATTTCCGGAGCGCAGCCAAACTTGCGCGAAAGCGGCCACTCTGCGCCTGCGCCATCACACAGGATGCGGCAGAACACGCGCACGCCCGGTGCAGCGCGGACGATCTTCTCGACTTCGGCTTCGCAGTCTACGGCATAGAGGCGCACGCCCAATTCGAAGGCGCGGGCGATGTCGCGTTCCTTCTTGATGGTGTTGCCAAAGGAGATGCGGTCCGGGCTGGCACCGGCAGCCAAAGCCATCTCGATTTCGCCGACGGAGGCGCAATCGAAGGACGAGCCGAGTTCAGCCAGCAGGCTGAGGATCTCGGGGGCCGGGTTTGCCTTGACGGCATAATAGACGGAGGTGTCGGGCAGCGAACGGGCAAAAGCCTCGTAGTTCGACCGCACGACGTCAAGGTCAACAACAACGCAAGGACCATCTTCGGTGCGCTGGCGGAGGAATTCACGGATGCGATCGGTCATCGGGGTTCTCCCGTTCATCAAGTCTTGGCGCGAAGTCGTCCTTCCACTCGCCGCGGAGCCCTCCGGTATGGACAGGGAGGCTCGGCAAGAGGTGACGATCGGTCGAGCACGCAGCGGGGGCTGCACACTGTCCCGTTATGGGATGCCTTGGCTTGGAACTGGGATCGCTCCGCACGGCCGGCAATGAAGTAACAAGTGCCTCTTCAGTAACCCCGGGATGTGGAAACCCGGCAGAGACCAAAAAGCCCTCTTACGTCGTTGCTTTAAGCCGTCCGGTTTTGTCAGACCCCAAGAGTCGTAGTGGGGCTTGTCTGACTGCCACTGGAATTCATGGACGACCACGGGCACGTGCGAATTTGGGCAAGGCTTATTTGCGCTCATTCGTTGTCATGTTCAAGGGGTTTTTTGAATGAGGCGCAGATTTTTTCGTGAAGCCGGACACCTGAAAAAGTCAGGGCAAATGCCAGGTTTTCGCCACTTTTTTAGACGTGCAAACATCACGCGCAGAAGCCTGCCGCATAGCGGCGGCAGACCGTGGCAAGACGACACGGCTGCAGTTCCGGTCAAAGGCTTTTCACATAAGCACGAAGGGCCGCACTAGGGCGGCCCTTCGGCTGAGATCTGCCCGCCGTTCGGGGGCGAAGCTTGGCGGCTTTTGACGGACAGATCTGATTCCCGTTCAGGCGCGAGCCTCCAAATCAACCCTGGCGGTTCTGTGGGCCCATGCCCTTGCCGCCGCCATGACGGTCTCCGCGCCACTCGCCATGCGGGCCCTTGCCGCCCTTGCGGAAGTCGGCCTTGGTCAGCACGCCATCTGAATTACGATCCATGCGAGCGACGAGATCTGTGGTCCATGCCGCGTTTTCTTCGGCGGTGATGGTGAGGTCACCGTCGGTGTCGAGCCGCTGGAACATGCGCACCAGGCGAGGCTCGGCCATGCTGGCGAACAGCGCATCAAAGCCCTGCAGGTCGAAGCTGCCGGTGTTACCCGTATCTGCGAGGGCAAAGAGCTGGCCGCGCGCCTCATCAAACTCGGCACGTGTCACCGTGCCATCGCCGTTCACATCGAAGCGCTCGAACATCTCCATCATCCGCATGCCATGGCGGCCATGCGGCCCGCCCTCGCGGCCTTGACGATACGGCCCGTCTTCACGGCCCATTCGCATGCCTTCCGGCCCCTTGCCGTCCGGCCGGCCGCCAGCGCCGCCCCTGCCTTCCGGACCTCTGCCTTCCGGGCCCTTACCTTCTGGCCCCCGGGCGTCAGGGCCGCGCCCTTCTGGGCCGCGCGGCATCGGCTTCAGTTCACCGTTCCCGCCGCGGTCGAGCCGGGCGAACATGCGATCCGAGATGCGATCGAACTCGGCACGGGTCACCTTGCCATCGCCATCGCGGTCCAGCCGCTGGAAGGCGCGCACCTTCATCGGCTGCATTTCGGTGATGCGGTAGGTCTTGAATTCATCCAGAGTGACGCGGCCGTCCTTGTCGGCGTCAGCGGCCGAGAAGCGCTCCGCAACAGCAGCGTTCACTTCATCCTGTGTAATAGAGCCATCCTTGTTCTGGTCGAACATCTCGACCATGCGGCCGCCATCGCGCCCTCCATGATGTCCCTTGCCGCCCCAGCCCTTGGGGCCAAAGCTGTCAGCCAATGCGATCCCGGCCACAGAAGTGGCAAGCGCGGCGGCAATCGTGCCAATGGCAATGGTCTTGAGTGCGGTCATCGATCTTCTCCTTTTCCGGCCTGTCCGGATGTCTGCAGTGGCAAGGCGGACCTTGCGGTCTGAGCCTGGCGGTCTTCAGTGAAACCGCCGTGCCGTTCTGCGATGACTGGAACATAGGCGAGGGACCCGCGCCGGATTAGGGCAGGCTGGAGGCCCAAGTGTCGTGACCTGTGACAGGTCCGCCCTATTGAGACAGACTGTTACACTTTCCCCTGCCCCGCTGCGAAAAATGGCGCTACCTAGAGGATGAAGAACGGCGGCTTCAGCCCGCCAGCAGAGCACAATGAACCGGAATCAACCTGATGAGTGAGCCAAGCCCCCATATTCTTGTGGTCGATGACCACCGCGATATCCGGGAAACGCTCGCCCGCTATCTGGTCAAGAACGGTTACAGGGCCACCGCTGCAGAAAGCGCGGCCGCTGCCCGCAAGGCACTGAAGGCAGCCGTCATCGATCTGGTCGTGCTGGATGTGATGATGCCCGGCGAGGATGGCCTCAGCCTTTGCCGCAGCCTGGTCGATTCAGACGGTCCACCCATCATCCTGCTTACCGCCATGGCGGAGGAGACAGACCGGATCATCGGGCTGGAAATCGGCGCGGATGACTATGTCACCAAGCCTTTCAACCCGCGCGAGCTGCTGGCCCGCATCAAGGCCGTCCTGCGCCGCACCGCCAGCGTGCCCAAGCCCCGCGATCCGATCACGCAGGAGCGCCTCGTCTTTGAAGGCTTCACAGTGGACACCGCCCGGCGTGAACTCTTTGACCCGCAGGGGCACCAATTGCACTGTCCAGCGGCGAATTCCAGCTGCTGCTTGCCTTCCTCAAGCGCCCGCGCATGGTTCTGACCCGGGACCAGCTGATGGACCTGACGAGCGGGCGCACGCCTGGCGTCTTCGACCGGTCCATCGACAATCAGGTCAGCCGTCTGCGCCGCAAGATCGAGGAAGACCCGAAGGAACCGCGCATCATCAAGACTGTCTGGGGCGGCGGCTACATGTTTACCGCCGCCGTCGAGGAGCTTGACGCATGACCGCAGCAGGCTTCTTCCGCAAGTCCGGCACCTGTTTCAAGCGCCTGTGGCCGCGTAGCCTTGGCAGTCAGCTCATCGCGCTGCTTCTGATCGCCCTCATCGGTAGCCAGGCGGCGTCCATCTGGCTCTTTGCGGGAGAGCGGCGGCTTGCGATCTATGAGGCCATCGGCGACGGGGTGATTGTCCGCACTGCCTCTCTGGTACCGTTGCTGGAGACCTCCAGTGAAACGACCCGCACGCGGCTGCTCCAGGCCACCAGCTCGGTCATCACCCGCTTCTGGCTGGACCAGAAGCCGTCCGTGGACAGAGCGCCCGAGTCCGGCGCGGAACGGCGCCTTGCCGGAGCGCTGGCCGAGGAACTGGGGCAGGACCCGGGCATCCGTGCCGCGCTCAGTGCAGCCGGAAAAGCCCCTGAAAGGGAGGGCAGCAAGCCCCCGCGTGAAGAGCGGAAGAAACGCGACGAAGCGGGGAACCCAACCTTCAGAAGCTGGAAGAGCGTGAACGGCGCCGCGAGGAGCGGCTGCGCCACCGGCTGATTGCGATCGAATTTTCCGTGCCTCTCGCCGACGGGCAATGGCTCAACGTGCTCACCAGCCACCGCCCGCCGCCGCCCGGCGCCTTCTACACGCTTGTCCTGCAGATGGGCCTGATGGCTCTGGCAATCATCGCCATCGTCGCCTTCACAATCCGGCAGGTCTCCCGCCCCCTGCGCCAGCTGGCCGATGCGGCCGACAGGCTGGGACGGGGCGAAGACGTACCGCCGGTGCCGGAGGCGGGCCCGCGTGAGCTGCGCAGCACAATCTCCGCCTTCAACGCCATGCACGACCGGCTGAGCCGCTTTGTGGCAGATCGCACGCGCATGCTGGCCGCCATCAGCCATGACCTGCGCACGCCCATCACCTCGCTGCGCCTCAGGGCCGAGTTCATCGACGACGATGAAAACCGGGAGAAGATGATCGCTACGCTGGATGAGATGGCCGCAATGACGGAAGCGACCCTCGCCTTTGCGCGCGATGAGGCCGTCAGCGAGCCGCGTGAAGCAGTGGACCTCATCGCCGTTCTGGAAAGCCTTGCAGGTGACCAGTCCGACATGGGCCATGACGTACGCCTGGTGAAGACCGGGACAGATGCAGCACCGGTCACGCTGCCCTGCCGCCCGATGGCGCTAAAGCGTGCCCTGCGCAACCTGATCGAAAACGCCGTCCGCTATGGCGGCGCGGCCCGCATTTCCGTGGAGAAGGACAAGAGCGAAGTCTTCATCCGCGTCGAAGATGACGGCCCTGGCATTCCGGAAGACCGGATGGGCGACGTGTTCGAACCTTTCGTCCGGCTGGAGACATCCCGCAGCGGCGAGACGGGCGGCATCGGCCTCGGCCTTGCCATCGCCCGTTCCCTCATTCATGCCCACGGCGGCACTGTCACCCTCATCAACCGCCCCGAGGGCGGCCTCACCGCCACGGTGACGCTGCCGCTCTGACGGATCAAACCGTACCGAACACCTTTTCCACGTCCGTGGCATCCAGCAGACGCCACTTGCCTTCATCCACGCCCTCCAGCGACAGGTTGCCGATGCGGATGCGGGAAAGGGTATTCACGTGGTTGCCGGTGGCGGCGAACATGCGGCGGACCTGATGGTAACGGCCCTCGTGCAGCGTCAGCCGCACCTTCTGCGGGGTCAGAATCTCAAGTTCGGCAGGCTTCAACGGCTTGTCATCGCTCTCCAGCATCATCGTGCCGGAGGCGAACAGCTCGCGTTCATCCCCCTTAAGCGGCCGGTCCAGCTCAGCCTCATAAACCTTCGGCACCTCGGCCTTGGGTGAGATGATCCGGTGCAGCAGCGTGCCGTCATCGGTGAAGAGTAGCGCGCCGGTTGTCTCCCGGTCGAGACGTCCGACAGTGGACAGCACCGGCTTGCGGTAGCGGAACCGGTCGGGCAGAAGATCATAGACCAGACGGCCCTGATCTTTGGTCGAACATGTGTAGCCCACCGGCTTGTTCAGCAGCAGGATCATGCCCTGCGGCGGATCCAGAGGCTCATCGTCAAACAGGATGTCCTCATGCGCGGTCTTGGAATCTGCCTTGAGGCGCTGCCCGGTGCGGTCAGTCACCCAGCCGTTGCGAATGGCTATCTGCACTTCCTTGCGGGTGCCATAGCCGAGATTGGCGAGGAGCTTGACCAGTCTCATCGGCCGCGAGCCTTGCGTGCGTGGATTACCTTGTAGCCACCCTCGTCTGCCACCATGATTGCCTCGGCAAAGACTTCATTGATGACGCCCTCATAGGGGAGATGGCGGTTGGCGACGAGCCACAGATGCCCGCCCGGCTTCAGGGCCCGCGCCGCCGCACGCACGAAGCCCTGACCGATGTCCGTGCGCCCGGCCTTGCCGGTCTGGTGGAATGGCGGATTGGTGACGATGAAGTCATAGGTCTTGTTCAGCCCCTTGGTGACATCCACCCAGTGGAAGCCGAGACGGCGGCCAGTGGCTAGCGGTGTCACATTCTCCCGCGCCAAATCCAGCGCCCGCTGCTCAGCCTCATAGAGATCAAGCCCTGTCACCTTGGCGCAGCGCTTGAGAACCTCGGTGGAGAGATAGCCGAAGCCAGCCCCCAGATCTGCGCCTTCGCCAGAAAGGCTCGAAGGCAGATTTTCCGCCAGCAGCGCGGAAGCAGCATCGATGTGATCCCAGGCGAAAACGCCCGGACGGCTGACGAACCGTCCGTCCAGGATCGGGCGCACCGCATCCAGCTCCACCCATTCAGCCACCTGCGCGCTTTTGACGCGGGCCTCATCCTTGATGGCCCATGCGACACGGCACTTGGCCTTGGAGAGCTTGCCATCGAGGCCGGCAAGGCTTTCGAGATCGCCTTCAAGCGCCTTGCCGCCCTCCGCATTCGTGGCACAGACGACAATCAGCCCGCCCGGCGCAGCGCGGCGCACGGCATCTGCCAGCAGAGAACGGGCTTCCTGCTTTTGGCGCGGCGGCAGCACAAGAACCAGCGGATAGCCTTCGCCCTCCGCCTGATGCTGCACCGTGTAACCCTGGGCAGCCAGCGCGTCCCGGTCAGGCGCAAAGCTCTGCACCGGCACCAGCGCCCCCTCGGGCAGCTCTCTCAGGTCCGCCCCGGCTCGGGCACGCAGAAACAGAATGCTACCCCGCGCCTTGGGCAGGTCCAGCGTGCCGTTCAGAAAGGGAAGAAGGAGCGTTTCAAGAACAGGATCGGACATGGCGGCGCTTTCAATGCAGGCGGGCGGCAGTTCTACACTGCCGCCCGGCCGGTTCATCCGCTCTCATACAAGCCGCGGCGGGCAAGGTCAAAGCCGCCGTAAGCTGCGAGGCGGGCAGATCATGCAGCAGCAAGCCTGCGCACGAAGTCATCTACCGCGCGGCGCAGGGCATCCGTCTGGCTGCCCACCGCATGCGAGGAGGTCATGAGCCGCGCCGCAGTCTCATTCGTCTGAGCTACGGCGCTGCGCATCTGCTCCATGTTGCCCGTGACGTCGGAAGTGCGGGCGGAGGTGATCTGCGCATTGGAGGCGATTTCAGCAGTCGCCTGCCCCTGCTGCTCGACCGAGCGGCTGACGGCTTCGGCGTGCTCATCAATGGTGCGCATGATCTCGGTGATCTTCTCGATCGCCAGAACGGCATCATCCGTGGAAGCCTGAATGGCCGAGATCTGGCTGGAAATCTCGTCCGTCGCCTTGGCGGTCTGAGAGGCGAGCTGCTTCACCTCGGACGCCACAACCGCAAAGCCCTTGCCCATCTCGCCAGCCCGCGCCGCCTCGATTGTTGCGTTAAGCGCCAGAAGATTGGTCTGTGCGGCAATTTCCTGGATGAGCGTCACAACCTGGCCAATCTTGTCCGCCGCAACCGCAAGGCTGGTCACCTTCTGGTTCGTCGCTTCCGCCTGACGGGAGGCGTCATCCACCACCTTGGCTGTCGTCGTCACCTGCCGGGTGATTTCGCCGATGGAGGCGGACAGTTCCTCGGAGGCCGCAGCAACCGTTTCCACGTTGGAGGACGCCTGCAGCGCGGCATCGGCGGCAGCGCTCACCATGCCGTTGCTCTGACGGGCGGTCTCATCCATCGCCGAAACATCGCGGCTCAGTTCCACCGCCGCATTCTGCAGGGCATCGAAATAGCTGCCGGTCGTGGCGCGGAAGTCCTCGGCAAGACGGCGCATCAATTCGGCCTTCTCGGCCTGAGCCTCGTTTTCACGCCGGCGCACAGTCTCGGCAAGCTCCGCCTGCTCGGTGAGCGATTGGCGGAACCCGGCAAGAGCACCGCGCAAATCGCCCAGCTCATCCGCACTGGACCATTCCGGAAGCTTGTGAGACAGCTCTCCGCGCGACAGGGCACCGGCTGTTACCGCCAGTTCATCGGCGCGCACGGCAATGCGCGAGCGCAGGAACAGCCAGCCGCCAATCGCCGCCAAGAGGGTCGCGCCGATGGAAATAATCTGCAACAGCGCCACAAAGTCGGCGGCCTCACGCAGATCGGCGATACCCTCGGCCATCTCTGCCTTGATCAGCTCTTCCGCCTTGTCTGCTTCTGCGATCAGGATGTCGAAGGCCTTGTCAAACGCCTCGTCAGCGGCGCTGCCAGCAATATCCTTGCCCACATTCTGGTAACGCGTGCGGGCAACCTCCTCAAAGACATCGATCTCCTTGAGAACATCCTGCATCACGTTGCGCACTTCGGCAGATTCCGTAGCATAGAACCGGCCTTCATCATTGGCGCCGCCATTCATGATAGCGCTGGCAAAGAAGCGCGATTCCTTCAGATGGTCCCAGACTTCATTGATATCCTCGCCTCCGTCTCCGGTCATGATTTCCTCGAAGACCAGATGGGCATGGGTGGCTGTCAGCTTGATCTCCATCGCAGCGTCAGCGAGCGGCGCAAGCCTTTCTCCGACATGAAGACCCTCATCAGCCAGTCTTGCACTCTGAACAAAGGTCAACACACCCGTCACAACAACGACGGCTGCCATTGCGGAAAAAATACTCAGCAGCTTACCTGAAACACGCATCCCGCAACCCCTCTTTGGTGCACGTGTGAACGGACCACACCGCATGAGATGATGCGCGATAGACGTTACGACAACCTTATCTTCTCATTTCATTCTAACTGGCAGTTATAACAATATAATACATTTCAAGTTGCCACCGAAACCGCGGCTCAACCTTTCCGGCGGTCAGTTCAACATTCAGGCACTGTGCACAATCTCGCGGGTCTCACGGAAACCGATATCCGGGTTCTTTTCCCCTACGTAATTGACTTCCCAGCCACTTTTGAACAGGAACACTGGCTTGTCATCACGGTCGAGAGCGACGCTCATGCGGTTGGCCTCGATGAACTTCTGCAGCTTCACCGGATCCTCGCATTCGATCCAGCGCGCCGTCGTATAGGGTACGGTTTCGAAGCCGATTTCAGTGCTATACTCGTTCTTTAGGCGGTCAACGACCACGTCGAGCTGTAGCATGCCGACGACGCCGACGATCCAGTTCGAGCCAAGATCCGGCTTGAAAATCTGCACCAGACCCTCTTCCGCAAGATCCGAAAGGCCCTGACGCATCTGCTTGACGCGCATGGTGTCAGACAGGCGTACACGGCGCAGCACTTCCGGAGCGAAGGCAGGCAGGCCGGTGACGTGGATTTCCTCGCCCTCCGTCAGCGTATCGCCCACGCGCAGCTGGCCATGGTTCGGCACACCGATCACGTCGCCGGGATATGCCTCATCCGCGATTTCACGCTCCTCGGCGAAGAACAGGATTGGCGCCGAAACGGCAATGCTCTTGCCCGCACGTACATGCTTGAGCCGCATGCCGCGTTTGAAGGTGCCTGAACAAAGACGCACGAAGGCGATGCGGTCGCGGTGCTTGGGGTCCATGTTGGCCTGCACCTTGAAGACGAAGCCCGTCACCTCAGGCTCGTCCGGGCTGATTGTCCGCCCGCCTGTCGCCGCCTGCGAATGGGGTGCCGGAGCGTATTCGGCGATGAAGTCAAGAAGATCGTTAATGCCATAGTCACGCAGGGCAGAGCCGAAGAACACCGGCGTCAGATGCCCCTCCAGGAAGCTTTCCCGGTCGAACTGGGTATAGCCTTCCGCGCCAAGCTCAACATTCTCCGCCAGCTCACCCATGATCCGGTCAAACACCCAATCCTTCAGAACCGGGTCTTCCAGGCCGGACACCTCCAGCGTGCGGGCGTAGGGGCCTCCGCGTTCGCCGGAGGATGTCTGGAACGTCTTGCGCTGCCAGTCGTAGATGCCGAAGAAATCCGAACCCATGCCCACCGGCCAGGTCATTGGCGAAACGTCAAGCGCCAGCGCCTCCTGCACCTCGTCGAGGATCTCCAGCGCATGGCGCCCTTCACGGTCGATCTTGTTGACGAAGGTGATGATCGGAATGTCGCGCAGGCGGCAGACCTCGAACAGCTTGCGCGTCTGGGTTTCAATGCCTTTGGCCGCGTCGATCACCATGATCGCCGCATCCACCGCCGTCAGCGTGCGGTAGGTGTCTTCGGAAAAGTCCTCGTGACCCGGCGTGTCGAGCAGGTTGTAGATGATGCCGCCGCGCTCGAAGGTCATCACGGACGAAGACACCGAGATGCCGCGCTCCTGCTCGATCTTCATCCAGTCGGACCGGGCGCGGCGGCGCTCTCCGCGCGCGCGCACCTGACCGGCTGCCCGAATGGCGCCGCCTGAAAGGAGCAGCTTTTCCGTCAGCGTCGTCTTGCCGGCGTCCGGATGCGAGATGATCGCAAAGGTACGGCGGGTCAGATAGGGGGCGGTCATGGTCGGCTCCTAGGCGAGAGGCGGGGCACAGGCGAAGCATGGGCGGACAAGGCAGCGCGTGGGCGCCAGGCCGCAGGCTTCAGCCGGCTGGGTCTGTCATTGGCGCAAGGTCATAGAGCCAGCAGCGCCAGAATGCCAGCACAGAATAAGGCTTTCCCGCCGCTTCCCGGCCCTGCCGCCATGCCATCTTGCAGCGCCTCTGGTCAGCGCAGGCGCCTGCAGCTAAGGATGATATGGGCAGTTTCAACAGGAGAGCCATTTGTCCGCACGTGCGTCTTTCATTACCGGCCTTATTCTTCTGGCCGCCACCGCCGCAATCCTGCTCGCCATGGGCCGGATTCCCATCTGCGAATGCGGCTACGTCAAGTTCTGGACACCTGCCAGCGATGTCTCAGGCTCGTCCCAGCACATTGCCGACTGGTACACCCCATCACACATCATCCACGGCTTCCTGTTCTTTGCTCTGGCATGGCTTGTGATGCGCAGCCGTCCGCTGGGCGAAAAGGCACTGCTCGCCATCGTCATCGAGGCCTCCTGGGAAATCGTCGAGAACAGCCCCTGGGTCATCGACCGCTACCGCGAAGCAACTATTGCCGTTGGCTACACCGGCGACAGCGTGCTGAACTCAATCGCCGATATCCTCTGGATGCTCGCAGGCTTCTGGTTTGCTGCCCGCATGCCGGTCTGGCTCACCGTTGCCACCGCCATCGCCTTCGAGCTGATCGCTCTCTGGGTCATTCGCGACAACCTGACCCTCAACGTGATCATGCTGCTTTACCCGCTGGAGGCCATCAAGGTCTGGCAGGGAGGGGCGTGAGGGGGCAGTCAGCGCAGCTCCGGCTGGGCTGACAATGCCTTTGCCAGGACATCGAATACAAGCCGGATCCGGGGGCTGGTGTGGAGCTCACGGTGCGTGACCAGCCAGATCGGAAAGCTGATGCTGATTTCATCGGGCAGTACCACCTCGACCTCCGGAGCGAAGGGGATGAAATCAACAGCCATGAAGCCGTACCCGAATCCATGACGCACCGCTTCCCAGGCGGCTGTGCCGCTGGCCGAACTGAAACGGAGGTCCCGTTCAGCCGCCTGGATGCCAAACATCTTCAGATACCTGATCATTTCAGCCTTGTTGCCGAACGCGACGAAAGGCTGACCGGTCAGAGCAGCGGCCGTTTCCGGACGCCCTGCCTGATCAAGAAAGCTACGCGCGGCGTAAAGATGGGCGCTCGTGTGCCGTAACAGTCGCCCGATCAGGTCTCCCCTCCGGCCGGACATGACGGACGGCGATGTCTGCCTCGCGCCGCTTCAGATCGCTGATTTCGTTGGAGCAGATCAGCTCGATTTCCAGGCCCGGCGCAATGGCATGCAGATGGCGCAGGACAGGCGGCAGCAGATAATGGGCAAACATGTCTGAGGCCGAGATGCTGACCGGCCCGGCCACGGCCTGAGCCTGACCTGAGGCCAAGAGACTGAGCCGCAGGCCTGCTTCCGCCATTGACCGGGCCGCTTCCACAATCTGCCTGCCCGTTTCCGTCAGGACGAGCGTGCGCCCCGTCCGCTCCACCAGAACAAGGCCAAGCTCCTGCTCCAATGCGGCAATCTGGCGGCCGACAGTCGGCTGGGTAAGCCCAAGCGCCTTGCCAGCAGCAGAAAGAGAGCCGAAATCCGCCACCGCGGCCAGCGCACGGGCATGGTTCCAGTCGAAAGCGAGTTTTGACCAATTCATGCATTTTTGCATATCATGATTACATGAAACCGCAATTTCAATTTTTTCCGTATGGATCTACCAAGGAGTCAGACAAGCACGCAGGGACAGCAGATGAGCAGTGACGCAAGGTTTTGGGACAGGGCGGCGGAGAAATATGCGCGCTCCCCCATCAAGGACGTGAGATCCTACGAATACACTCTCGAAAGAACGCGCAGTTTCCTGCCGCCTCATGCCAGTGTGCTGGAAGTCGGCTGCGGCACCGGCACGACCGCCTTGCACCTCGCAGGAGCAGCGGCTCACATTCTGGGCACGGATATTTCTGCCGCCATGATTGCAATCGCAAGACAAAAGCTTGCGGATCCAGATGCGCCGGCCAACCTCACATTCGAGGTTGCCGCACTCGATGATGACAGCCTGCCGGAAGGCCCCTTCGATGCGGTCATGGCTTTCAATACCCTGCACCTGTCGCGTAATCTTGAGGCAGCTCTGTCAGCTCTTGGCAGACGGGTCCGTCCTGGAGGGCTGTTCATCTCCAAAACCGTCTGTCTGTCAGATTCACCCTATCGTTTGCTCCGGCCCGTGCTGGGCTTGATGAAGCTCGCAGGCAAGGCCCCGCATGTGCTTTTTCTATCCCGGAAGCTTCTTGAGGACCGGGTCAAAGCACATGGATTTGAAATCCTGGAGACAGGCGATTTTCCGGCCAGCCCGCCCTGCCATTTCATCGTGGCGCGGCGCATGGCGTGAGGTTCGTCCATCCCGGCCAATGGCACCCGGTCTGCAGAGCGGCCCGGCCTGTTCCAGCCGGGCCTCATTTCATCTTGCCATCGGCAAGCGGTCAGGACGCCTTGCGGAACCAGTCGTACCAGCGGCGCTGCTGGCGGGCCTCTACACGCTCCAGCACTTCCGCTGCGAACTGGGCAGCGTTGTCCCGCGCCTTGTCGAGGTTCGTTACCAGCTTGGGATCAAGCGATGCGAGACTGCCGCCGAATTCAAACATGTCGCGGTACGCCGCCCGCTCGACAATCGCGGTCATGAGCACGTCAATTCCGCTCACCGCGAGATGATCCTGCACGGCCTTGAGGGCACGCGTCGTCACGGCAGCATTGGTACGGCTCAGCACGACGCAGTGACGGATGTCGTGACGGACGATCTCTTCCAGCTTGGCGATAAGGCGCAGGATCTTGGCCCCGCCCCTTGCATCCATGGACGAGCCCTGGATCGGCACCACCACCAGATCGGATACAGACAAGGCATTGGCAACCAGCAGGTTCTCTGTGCCCTCCAGATCAACGATCACGTAATCGGTAGCGGCAGATGCCTCGATGATCTGTTCCGTGATCGTCGCGGGCGTAAGCTGGCTCTGCACCGAAATATTGGCATGGCGCCCCGGCAGATCCGACCAGGTGGAGATCCAGCGTTGCGGGTCAGCGTCAAAGATGGTGACGGTCTGCCCCCTCTCGGCGATCTCCGTGGCGAGCAGCAATGCTGCTGTCGTCTTGCCGGCCCCGCCTTTGGCATTTGCGAAGGAAATAACGGGCATCTGGTCTCTCCTGGATCTGCGGCAGCTGGCGCCTTGCAGGCTGCCTCTCCCAGGAGCGATTACATTACTCCATGGTTAACAAATTCATAACCGCCCTGCAAAATGCAATTTACTGCAATTAATGCGCACTTAATTCAGCAAGTTTGACAGACATCAGGCACAAACAACATTGGCAGATAGAACAGTAACTGCCGGCATCAGCGAGAATCAATCTCGTCATCTGGACGGCACAAACAAACTGGAAAGTGTTCCTTGGCGAAGCGGCTGCGTGTTCAAAACTGCCATTAATCGTTTGTCAGGCCCCTCCCCCGCCGTTATCTCTTGGCACCATGAGCTGTATGTCAGACGCCTTCCGCAATTTCAGCCGGCGTGGAGGATACAGCGCCGCTCTCAACCGGATGCCGCAATGAACGCAAGACCTTCCCGCTTCCTTGCCGGGCTGAGTGCCCTTCTTGTGGCCACAAGCCTTTCCCTTGCCCCTGCAGCGGCCCGCTCGCTGGCTCCCTACAAGGATGACCTTTTCGCCTACCCGGGACTGCTCAACAGCTATCACGATGGCGATTTTGAAGTCGTCGCCTATGACAAGGCACGCGACATTCACCAGCGCGACAAGGAGCCGGAGCGCGAGGTCTGGGGCAACTATGTTTCCTATCATCCGCGCAGCAGCCAGGAAGACATGGAACTGCAGGCCAATGGCCGGGCGGTGAAATATATGGCTGCCGGAAAGACCGATGGCGGCGCGGCGTTTGTTGTCATCTATGTCCACGGTCAGGGCGGCAATCGCTTTCAGGGCATGAACGACCTGACTTTCGGCGGCAACTTCAACCGCATCAAGAACCTGATGTCCCGCAACGGCGGCGTCTACATCACCCCCGACTTCACAGACTTCGGCGCAGAAGGCACGAAGGATGTGGAAGCAATCATCGACGCCTATGCCGCCAACTCACCGGGCGCAAAGATCTTCGTTGCCTGCGGCTCCATGGGCGGCATCCTGTGCTGGAACTTTGCAAAATCCCCAGCCACGGCACGCAAGCTCTCGGGCCTGCTGTTTTTCGGCGCGCCCAAGGACGAAGGCATTTTCAGCAGCCGCATCTTGAAGGATCCGGCCCTGCGCTTGCCCATCTACATGGGGCACGGCAGCTGGGACAAGGTCTACAACTGGGAAGAACAGGTTCAGTTCTTCGAGCAGATCCGCGCGAAGGCCCCCGGCTACCCGGTTCGCTTCGCCCTGTTCGAGACCGGCACCCACGGCACCCCGATCCGCATGACCGACTGGCGCCTCATCCTCAACTGGATGATCTCAAAGCGTTGAGCTCTCACACTTGCGCCCTTCCAGGGGCCCTCTGAGGCGATGCCGAACTGCTGGCGGTAGGCGGCAGGTGGCAGGCCTGTGAGCTTCTGGAACACCTTGCGAAAAGCTGCCGGGTCAGAATAGCCGACATCCCACGCAATCCGGTCGACAGGCGTCAATGTGCGCTCCAGAGCCTCCCGGGCCTTGGCGATGCGGACCTGCTGCAGGTATTCGACGGGAGACAGCCCTGTAGCAGCGGAGAAGCGGCGCAGAAAGGTACGTGCTGTCATGCCCGCAGTGGCGGCAAGACCGGTGACACCTTGCAGGCTGGCAGCCTCGGCATGGATCCGGTGCTGGCATTGCCGGATCGCATCGTCGCCATGGTCCAGCCGCGGTATGAACTGCGCAAACGGACGCTGGCTCTGACGAGGCGGCTCGATCAGCAGAAATCTGGCCGTGGCCAGCATCGTCGCAGGCCCCAGCAGCCGTCCAACCAGCGTCAGCCCCAGATCGGCCCAGGCAAGAATACCTCCGGCCGTCATGATGTCCCCTTCGTCGACCACCATGTTCTCGTCGGCCAGGTGCACCTTGGGAAACCGTTGCGCCAGCTGTTGAGCGAAGGCCCAATGCGTCGTGGCGCGGCGTCCGTCAATCAGCCCGGTCTCAGCCAGAACGAACGCACCGGCACAGACCGAGCAGAGCGTCGTCCCGGACCTGTGCTGCTCCTTCATCCAGCGCGCGGCCGTTGGCATTTGCGCCATGCGGTCCGGCATGATCAGGCTCGGTGGAGCAATCACGTGGCTCAACCGGTGCGGCTCGCCGGGATGACTGTCCCACACGGGCTCCACCCCTGCTTCGCTTGCCTGCCAGTGAGAAACACGGATGCCGCGCGGCGGTTCACCAGTCCACTCGCCCGCAATACGGAACAGGTCCGTCAGCCCGTAGACTGCAGCAAGCTGGCAGTCCGGATAGATCAGAAGGCCGATCTCGGCCACGAGCGCAGGCGCCTGCATCATTGTCCGTTTTGCCCCGTCAAATGTCTTTTTCGCCACGCCCTTTCCTACCGGCTACGGCGTAGCTTGTCCATGCCAGACAGAAAGGGATCGCAATGACCTTCGACCTCACACGGCGAACTCTTCTTTCCACCGGGGCAGCAGGAGCCGCCCTTCTGATACTGAACCGGGCCACGAGCGCCCAGGCACAAGGAGCATTGACCATGGCTACGATCAAAACGCAGGACGGAACCAACATCTTCTACAAGGATTGGGGCCCGAAGGACGCCCAGCCGGTTGTTTTCCATCACGGCTGGCCGCTGTCCGGCGACGACTGGGACAATCAGATGCTGTATTTCCTGGAGCAGGGCTACCGCGTCATCGCCCACGACCGCCGCGGCCATGGCCGCTCCGACCAGACGGACACCGGCAATGATATGGATACCTACGCCAATGACGTGGTTGAGCTGGCCCGCGCCTTGAACCTCAAGAACGCAATCCACATCGGCCATTCGACCGGTGGCGGTGAAGTGGCACGTTACGCCGCCCGTGCCGAAAAGGGCCGCATCGCAAAGGCTGTCCTGATCGGTGCGGTTCCGCCGGTGATGGTGAAGTCGAAGCCAATCCTGACGGCATCCCGCTCGAAGTCTTCGACGGCTTCCGCGCAGCCCTCATTGCCAACCGCGCACAGTTCTTCCTCGACATCCCGAGTGGGCCGTTCTTCGGCTTCAACCGGGAGGGCGCCAAGGTCAGCCAGGGTCAGATCCAGAACTGGTGGAGACAGGGCATGATGGGCGGCGCCAAGGCCCATTACGACTGCATCAAGGCCTTCTCGGAGACCGACTTCACCGAAGACCTGAAGGCCCTCACCATCCCGGTCCTGTTGATGCATGGCGAGGATGACCAGATCGTCCCGATCTCCAACTCTGCACACAAGGCCATCAAGCTTCTGAAGAATGGAACGCTGAAGACCTATCCGGGCCTCTCGCATGCCCCCTTCGCGACCCATCCCGAGGTGATCAACCCAGACCTGCTGGCCTTTGCCCGCGCCTGATCACCTGCACTGCGAGAGCACCTTGGGCCGCCATCCGGTGGCCCAAGGTCAAGTTCTGTTACCCCTGCAGCACGATCAGGTCGCGCGAGGCGAAGCCGATTTCGATCGTGGAGCCTGCAGACGGAGGCGGAGCATCGCTGCGGTTGAAGGTGTCGAGCGACACTTTCGTACCCGCCACATCCAGCTTCAGGCGGATGATAGCTCCCATGAAATGCACATCCTCCACCGTGGCTGGCAGAAGAACGTCATCCTCAGTACCTCGGCCCAGATGCAGGGCCTCGGGCCGCAGCGCTACAGAGAGTGCCTCATCCTTGCGGGCAGCAAGGCCGCCTTCCGTCAAGGTGATTTCACGCCCGGCAAGGCTGATGATGCCCTTCTCCCCGTCCACAGCCTTCGCCTCGAACGTGTTGAGCGTGCCGACGAAATTGGCAACGAACCGCGTTCTCGGGTGGCTGTAGATCTCGAAGGGATTGCCCACCTGCTCGGCCACGCCGCCATACATGACGACGATACGGTCCGACATGGACAGCGCCTCTTCCTGGTCATGGGTGACGAAGATGGTCGTGATGCCCAGTTCCTTCTGGATCTCGCGGATTTCGTTGCGCAGGCTGACGCGGATCTTGGCGTCAAGCGCCGACAGCGGCTCGTCCAGCAGCAGCACGTTGGGGCTCGGCGCAAGCGCACGAGCCAGAGCCACGCGCTGCTGCTGGCCACCTGACAGCTGGAACGGATAACGCCCGCCCAGATCCGGAAGGCCGATCAGCTTCAGCATCTCCGCCACACGGGCATCGGTCTCGGCTTTCGGCACGCGCTTGATCTTCAGACCAAAGGCGACATTCTGCGCCACCGTCATGTTGGGAAACAGGGCATAGGCCTGGAATACCATGCCGATGTTGCGGGCATTCGGCTTGGTATTCGTGACATCCTGCCCGCCGATTTCGATTGTGCCGGATGTCGGCGTTTCAAAACCGGCGACCATGCGCAGCACGGTCGTCTTGCCGCAACCCGAAGGCCCCAGAAGCGAGATGAATTCACCGGCGCCAACGGACAAGGAGAAGTCCTTGACGACGGTGTTGAGCCCGAAGGACTTTTGCAGGTTCTTGAGTTCGAGAAAAGCCATCAGCGTCGAGCCTGTAGATGTTTGGAGAAGCGGGCGGCCAGCTGGATCAGCGCCATGCAGCCCCATGTGATGGCAAAGGCGATCACCGCCAGCGCCGCCGGCTCATAGGCACGGTTGACGCCAAGGCTTGCCATGAAGGGTCCGAAGGCCGGACGGTTCAGAAGCGCTGCCATGGTGAATTCGCCGATGACGATGGCGAAGGTCAGGAAGGCCCCCGAAAGCACCGAGATCAGCACGTTGGGCAGGATCACGCGGAAAAGGATCGTCGTCCATCCGGCACCAAGGCTCATGGCCGCTTCCGTCAGCGTCGCCACGTCGATGGTTCTGAGCCCCGTATCCACCGCACGGTACATGTAGGGCAGCGCCAGCATCACATAACCGCACATGAGCAGGATGTTGGTGCCCCAGATGCTGCCCGTCAGCGGCAGGAAGGACGAGGTGTTGTAGAGCCGGATGTAGCCGAAGACCACGATGATGGCCGGGATCACCAGCGGCAGCAGGGTGATGAATTCCACCCATGGCCGGGCAGCGGGCAGCTTCAGCCGCACCCAGAAGGCCGTCGGCACCACCAGCAGAACACCGGCAATGATCGTCGCCAGCGCCATCGAGACCGAATAGACGAAAGTCTCCTGAAAGCGCGGGTCGGCAAGGACGGCCACATAGGCATCGAAGGAATAAGCAGCGCGCCGCATCCGCAGGCTGAACTCCGTCATGCCGATCAGCGGCAGGGCGAAGAAGATGCAGCCGAGAAGGAGCATGCCCCAGGCGAGAAGACGGTTCACTTGAGCCACCTTTCACTGCGCACCCGCAGCCAGATGTAGAGCCCGTTGGCAACGCCGGTGATGACGATCATGCCGAAGGCGAGCGCATAGCCCAGATGCGGATTACCCAGAACGTCGCCGCGGATCTGCGCAAACAGCTTGATCGGCACAATGTTGAACTGCGGCCCGGCCAGCGCGAATGCCGTTGCGATGGCGCCGAAGGAATTGGCGAAAAGCAGCGCAAACGTGCCGAGGAACGACGGGAACAGGATCGGTATAGCCACCATGCGCCAGTATTGCGCCGTGGTCGCGCCCAGGATCGACGCCGCTTCCTTCCACTCGCGCTTCAGGCCATCCAGCGCCGGTGCGATCATCAGGATCATCAGCGGGATCTGGAAGAACAGATAGACGACCACCAGTCCCCAGAAAGACAGAAGGTTGAAGCCAAGCCCGCGCAGGTTGATGCCGAATTCGGTCCTGAGCCACATGGTGACAAGGCCAACAGGCCCGAGGGTCGCCAGAAAGGCGAAGGCCAGAGGCACACCCGCAAAGTTGGACGCAACGCCGGAAAAAGTCATCAGCGCCGAGCGCACCCGTGCAGGCAGTCCGCCGAGGATGACCGCAGACGCCATGGCAAAGCCGATCAGGCAACCCAGTAGCGAGGTCACGAGGCTGAGCTGGATCGACACCCAGTAGGAAGACTTGATGGAGTCTGTGTTCAGGCCACGGATGTTTTCAAGGGTGAAACTGCCATCGGGTGTCTGGAACGCACCCAGCACGATTTGCAAGGCTGGCAGGATCAGGAACAGGAACGCAAAGAGCGTGAAGGGAGCAAGGCCGAGCCAATTGAGATTCAATCGGAACGCACTTGTCCTTGTCGGTTTCGTCATAAGGCTGAGCCCCCGAGGTCGCCTTGTGAAACGCATGCCAGCCACACGCAGGTAACTGGCCCGGAATGCGGAGAACCGGCCCCGGCAACTGAGCCGGGACCGGACAATCTCACGCGTCAGACGTTCTTACTGAACGTTGGCGCCAACGACCTTGTCCCAGCCGCCAACAACAGCTTCCTTGTTGGCGTTCTGCTCTTCGATGGTCGGGAAGTAGGCCTTTTCATAGGGGCCAGCCGGCGGCAGGGCGTCCAGCAGATCCTGCGGGATCTTCTTCTCGGCAACCATCTGGTTGAAGCGGGCGGTGTGGCAGTAGCCCTTCACGTAACCGTTCTGGCCTTCGTCGGAGAAGATGTGCTCCATCCACAGCTTGGCAGCGTTCGGATGGGGCGCGTAGGCGCTGATGGCCTGAACGTAGACGCCAGCCAGCGTCCCCTTGGTCGGCACGACGACTTCGACCGGCGGGTTGCCCTTCAGGGTGTCACGTGCGGTCAGGGCGTTGTAGTCCCACATCACCATGATCGGCGTGGTGCCCTGGGCCAGCGTGCCTGCCTTGCCGATGACCGGAACGAAGTTGCCGGCGTCATTCAGCTTCTTGAAGAACTCGAGACCGGCTTCGCCCGACTCCGTGCCAGCCTTGGCGCCCTGCGCCATGCCCGCGGAGAGAACACCGAGAATTGCCTGGTTGGACGCGCGCGGATCACCGGCGAGGGCCACCTGACCGGCATATTCCGGCTTCAGCAGGTCTTCCCATTCAGCCGGGGTGTTGGCGACGAGGTCCTTGTTCACGATGAAGGACATCACGCCATAATAAGCGCCGTAGTAGTAGCCATCGGCGTCCTTGACGTCATCAGCAATCTGATCCCAGACGGAAACCTTGTACGGCTGGATCAGGCCTTCAGCCTTGGCCTGCGGGCCGAAGGAGAGACCAACGTCCAGAACGTCCGGGGCCTGCGGGCCGGTGTTGCCCTTGTTGGCGCGCACGGCTTCCAGCTCATCGGCGGAACCGGCATCCGGGTTCAGCTCGTTGACGGTCAGGAAGGGGTACTTTTCCTTGAAGGACGCGATGATGTCGCCATAGCCGCACCAGTCATGCGGGAGAGCGATCGTGGTCAGCATGCCTTCCTTCTTGGCACCTTCGATGATCTCTTCCATCGACTGCGCGTTCACGGCAGTGGCCTGCATGAGAGCCGCCAGGCTCACCGCTGCAGCAAGTGTCTTTTTCATGCTCATTCGCTTCTCCTCACTGTTCCGGCGGAGACATTGCCCCACCGGTGTCAACCAGTCGCCCTCTTGGCCTTTGGCCAGGGAACCCGTTTGCTGCGGCAGCGGACCTCAGGCCCAGCGCCCGGATCTCTCAAGGGCCATGGGGAGGCAGCCCTGCTGCACCACCCCGGCCCTGCCGCCGCCCTTCGCTCATTGCAGCGAAGGCTTCAGACATGCGCCTTAGAGCATCAGCATGTCAGTTCGGATTCTCTTTTGTGACAGTTTCATGAAACTCCGGCCACACCCAATATGACAGCACCGAAACGTCACAGTAAAGCCTTGAGGCGTCAAGCGTTAATGCACAGCCGGGTTAGGATTTAAGCTGTCCTCCGGCAACGCAAAACGGGCGGAATCAACCTGCCGCCCGTATGCCGTTACGTCATATGATCAATGGCATTTTAAGATTGCAAATTCACGTCAGGCCCGCGCCGAACCAGATCTGTGCGCCCAGCCGGTCATGCGCATCTCAAGCCAGGCCATGATGGCATACATGACGATGCCCAGCACCGCGAGCGCCACCAGCCCTGCCCAGACCAGAGGCACGTTGAACTGCGACTGCGCTGCCAGCATCATGTGGCCAAGGCCAGAATTGGCGGCCACTGTCTCGGAAATCACCGACCCGACGAAGGCCAGAGTAATGGCCACCTTCAGCGAGCCGAAGAAATAGGGCATCGAGCGCGGAATGCCGACCTTGAGCATGATGTCCATCTTGCGCGCGCCCAGCGCCCGGAGCACGTCTTCCATCTCAGGCTCGATGGTCGCAAGGCCCGTCGCCACATTCACGACAATCGGAAAGAAGGCGATGAGGAAGGCCGTCAGCACGGCCGGAACAGTGCCAATGCCAAACCAGATCACCAGAATGGGCACCACTGCCACCTTCGGCACCGAATTGAAGCCGATCATCAGCGGGTAGAGCCCGGCATAGATCGCCCGGCTCCAGCCGATGGCAAGGCCCAGCAGCAAGCCGCCCCCACCGCCAGCGCGAAGCCGAGAACAGTGGTGAAAAGCGTCTGCAGCGAGTTCTTCCAGATGGCAGGCCAGAATTTCACCGTGGCGGCGTAGATGTCCATTGGCGAAGGCAGGATATAGACCGGCAGCTTCAGGATGCTGCAGGCAGCCTGCCAGATGAGAAAAAGCCCGATGGTCCAGAGCCACGGGGCCGCCTTGATCCAACGCTCGCTCATGCTGCCGCCCTCGCCTCTGCAATATAGCCGCGCAGTTCGTGCACGATGTCGTTGAACCCGGCCTCATAGGTTAGATCAATGGGCCGCGGACGCGGGAAGGTAACCTCTCGCTCCACGATCACCCGGCCCGGCCTCGCGCTCATGACGAAGATCCTGTCCGCCAGATAGACCGCCTCGCGCAGGTCATGGGTAACAAGAA
Source organism: Pannonibacter phragmitetus (assembly GCF_050510895.1). GTDB lineage: Bacteria > Pseudomonadota > Alphaproteobacteria > Rhizobiales > Stappiaceae > Pannonibacter > Pannonibacter phragmitetus_B. The sequence continues at coordinate 2,798,801 of NZ_JBNINT010000001.1, forward strand.
TGGTGGTGAAGCCCTTCTCCGCATGCAGGTCGCGCATCACCTGCCACAGTTCCTCGCGGGTGAAGGCATCCAGCGCGCCAAAGGGTTCGTCCAGCATCAGCAGGGCCGGATCGTGCACCAGCGCGCGGCACAGGTTGGCACGCTGCTGCATGCCGCCGGAAAGTTGCCAAGGGAACTTTGCGCCGAAGCCCTTGAGCCCGACCAGCGATAGCAGCGCCTCGGCCTTGGCCACATAGGCGGCCTTTTCCTTGCGCAGGCGGGCGCGGTGCGGCTGCACGATTTCCAGCGGCAGCATCACATTATCGAGGGTCGTGCGCCAGGGCAGCATGGAGGGGTTCTGAAAGGCCATTCCGGCCACATTCACCGGGCCGCTGACTTCCTTGCCTGCCACTTCCACCGTGCCCGCATTGGGGCGCATCAGACCGGTGGCGAGTTTCATCAGCGTGGACTTGCCGCAGCCTGAAGGCCCGACAACGGCGGCAAACTCGCCCTTTTTCACGGACATGGTCAGCCCGTCCAATGCCAGCGTGCCGGTCTCCCCGCCGCCATAGGTGAGGCGGATATCCCGCAATTCTACAAAACCGGTCACCCGCGCCCCCAGGATATGTTCTCACAGACAGAAGCCCTCCCGGCGGCCAGCGGCCAACCGGGAGGAGATTTTCCCGGACTTACTTGACCATCCGCTCTTCAACAGGCGGCAGATAGGAGGGGTCAAAGACCTTTTCAGCTGCTGGCGGGTTGGCGCTGACGCCCATGGAGGTCTTGAGGTAGTCCATGCTCTTGGTCAGCTTGGCCATATCCACACCGCCAAAACCATTGGCTTTCACCGCCGGGGTGGCAATGGCCTGCTCGACAGCCATCTTCAGGCGTTCGGTCTCAACATCAGCGTCCAGCACTTCGTTGCGCTTCATCACATAGGGGATGGCGGCAGCCGGATCGGCAATGGCGTCGAGGTATCCCTTGGTCAGCGCCTTCACGAAGCCCTTCACGGCTTCGGGATTGGCCGCAGCGAAGTCCGTGTTCACCATCACCACGTTGCCGTAAAGATCGAGACCATTCTCAGCCATCAGAATGGTAACGATCTCGTCGTCAGCGATGCCCTGCGCTTTCAGGTTCAGGACGGACGAGAAAGAGAAGCCGAAGATGGCATCCACCTGTCCCTGCGCCAGCATGGGCTCGCGCACCGGAAAGCCGACATTCTCGATGGTGATCTTCGACGTATCAAGACCGGCCACTTCCGCGAAGGCAGGCCACTGGCCGAAGGCGGCATCCGGCGGTGGCGCCCCCAGCTTTTTGCCTTCCAGCGACTTCGGGTCTTCGGTGATGCCGAGGCTCTTGCGGCCGATGATGGCAAAGGGCGGGCGCTCATAGGCCATCAGCACGGCCTTGGCTTTCAGATCCGGCTGCTCGTCCAGCAGCTTGATCAGGGCGTTGATATCACCAAAGCCAAACTCATAGGCCCCGGTTGCCACACGCGGGATCGACTCGCGCGAGCCTGCCCCCGTGTCGATGGTGACATTGAGCCCTTCTTCCGCGAAATAGCCCTTGTCCAGCGCAATGAAGAACGGAGCCGCCGGGCCCTCGAACTTCCAGTCGAGCGTGAATTTCACATCCGTTGCTGCGAGAGCCGAAGACGCCGACAGCGCCAGACCCATCGCAAAACCCATCAGACGACGCATGCTGTTCCCCTCTGGTTTTCCCAGTTTGTGAAAACAGAGTGACGCGGGGCTGCACAGCAGGCAAGCAAGTTTTTAAGCTGCTTCCCGTTTCAGCACTGGAGCGCAACAGAAGCAGGCAGGGCATACTTTTCTTTTTCTAGTCAGACACTTAGCTGACACACGATTGGCAATGCGACCAGAGGCATCGCGGCTTTTCAGACACAACCGGATCTGTTGCCGCTTAAAATTTCGCCACCCGTGGTCTGACCAGATGAAATCCGGGTGGTCACGGAGGCCACTTAACCTGTCAAATCTATCAATTAGCTGCCTTCAGGCGCCCGAATCCGCATCCTCGTCCGGCGGCATATCCCGACCCTCGCGGATAAGCCGCCGGAGAAACTCTTCCAGTGCAGCAGCGACATCCGGCCCCAGCCCTGCCCGGAGATCCCGGTCATAGGCCATCGCCCGTTCGCCAAGCCGCTGAAACACGTCCCGGCCCTTGGGTGTAAGCGACAGTATCTCCGCCCGCCGGTCCTGCGGCGCCTTCTGCCGTTGCAGGTAGCCATCCGCTTCCAGCCCGGCGACGGCGCGGCTGACCTTCGTTTTCTCGATGTGGGAGATGGTGCAGATATCCCGCGCTGTCATCGAGCCAAACTTGCCGAGATTGGCCATCACCCGCCACTGGGTGCGCGTCAGGCCGAAGTCATCCCGGTAGACCGCCTGAAAGGAACGGCTGGTCGCCTCTGCCGCCTGATTGAGCAGATAAGGCAGAAACGCCTCCAGATCGAAACCACCTGCCTTGCCTGTCATCGTCACCCCATCTTCCGCGCCGCATGCCTGCTTCATGGGGCTGCTTCGGGCGCGCAAACTGCCATGAGTGCCCTCTCCTGTCATCCTCTCTTGACTTGGTTGCACTTGCAACTATTATCGCAGGCAACGGCCTGGGGAGCCGGCAAGAGGAGGACATCATGACAACGCACGCCCTGCCCACAGGCATGGTTCGCGCCGCCACGGTCAACGGCACGATTGAGGGCTACATGCCCGGCTTTGGCAATGACTTCGAGACGGAGGCCCTGCCCGGCGCCCTGCCACAGGGGCAGAACTCGCCGCAGAAGTGCAACTACGGCCTTTATGCCGAGCAGCTTTCCGGCACCGCCTTCACCGCCCCCGTGGCCAGAACGAGCGCACCTGGTGCTACCGCATCCGCCCGTCGGTGAAGCACACCACCCGCTTCACGAAGATTGACGTGCCTTTCTGGAAGAGCGCTCCCAACATCGTTGATGACGTGATCAGCCTCGGCCAGTACCGCTGGGACCCAGTGCCCCACGCGGATGAGTCGCTGACCTGGGTCACCGGCATGCGCACAGCGACAACAGCGGGCGACGTCAACACCCAGACCGGCATGGCCAGCCACATCTATTTGGTCACCCGTTCCATGGTGGACGAGTACTTCTTCTCCGCCGACAGCGAGCTTCTGGTGGTGCCGCAGGAAGGCCGCCTGCGCTTCTGCACGGAGCTGGGCATCATTGATCTGGAGCCCAAGGAAATCGCCATCCTGCCACGCGGGCTTGTCTACCGGGTGGAAGTGCTGGAAGGCCCTTGCCGCGGCTTTGTCTGCGAGAACTACGGCCAGAAGTTCGACCTGCCGAACCGTGGCCCCATCGGCGCGAACTGCCTCGCCAACCCGCGCGATTTCAAGACGCCGGTTGCCGCCTTCGAGGACAGGGAGGTGCCGTCCACCGTCATCATCAAGTGGTGCGGCCAGTTCCACGAGACGAAAATCGGCCATTCCCCGCTGGATGTGGTGGCCTGGCACGGCAATTACGCGCCCTGTAAATATGATCTTCGCACCTACTCGCCGGTCGGAGCCATTCTCTTCGACCATCCGGACCCGTCGATCTTCACCGTGCTGACCGCCCCGTCAGGCGTGGAAGGCACCGCCAATATCGACTTCGTGCTGTTCCGCGAGCGCTGGATGGTGGCCGAGCACTCGTTCCGCCCGCCCTGGTACCACAAGAACATCATGTCCGAGCTGATGGGCAACATTTACGGCATCTATGATGCCAAGCCGAAGGGCTTCGTGCCCGGCGGCATGAGCCTGCACAATTGCATGCTGCCGCATGGGCCGGACCGCAACGCCTTCGAGGGCGCGTCCAACGCGGAACTGCAGCCGGAAAAGCTGGACGAGACCATGAGCTTCATGTTTGAGACCCGCTTCCCGCAGCACCTGACCGAGTGGGCAGCTACCTCTGCGCCCTTGCAGGATGATTACATCGACTGCTGGGACAGCCTCGAAAAGAAGTTCGACGGCACGCCCGGCGTGAAGTGAGCGGCACCGGCCGCTCAGCACCAAACATCACACGGGGCAGCGGCGTGCCGGGGAGCCTGCCGCCCTCTCACATCAGTTTTCGGGAAAACACCATGAAACTTGCCACGCTGAAGGACGGCAGCCGTGACGGACGGCTTGTGCTGGTCAACAAGAGCTTGACCCGTTGCACCGAAGCCACCCACATTGCCCCCACCCTGCAGGCCGCGCTGGACAATTGGGCAGCGCTCACACCCAAGCTGGCCGTGCTGGCCGAAAGCCTGGAGCACGATGCCGTGCCCTCCATGCGCTTTCACGAGCATGACGCCCATTCGCCGCTTCCACGCGCCTATCAGTGGGCGGATGGCTCAGCCTACGTCAATCACGTGGAGCTGGTGCGCAAGGCGCGCGGCGCGGAGATGCCGGAAACCTTCTGGACCGATCCACTGATGTATCAGGGCGGCTCTGACAGCTTCCTCTCCCCACGCGATCCCATCCGCATGGCTGATGAAGCCTATGGCATCGACATGGAGGGCGAAGTGGCCGTCATCGTTGATGACGTGCCGATGGGGGCAAGCGTTGACGAAGCGCGGGCGGCCATCCGCCTCATCATGCTGGTCAATGACGTGTCGCTGCGCGGGCTCATTCCGGCGGAACTGGCCAAGGGCTTCGGCTTCTTCCAGTCCAAGCCGTCCTCTGCCTTCTCGCCCGTTGCCGTGACGCCGGACGAACTGGGCGATGCCTGGGATGGCGGGCGGCTGCATCTGCCGCTGAAGGTGGACCTCAACGGCAAGCCCTTTGGCCGCGCCAATGCCGGCATCGACATGACCTTCGATTTCCCGCAGCTCATCGCCCATGCGGCCAAGACCCGGCCACTGGCCGCCGGTTCCATCATCGGCTCCGGCACGGTTTCCAACAAGCTGGACGGCGGCCCCGGCAAGCCGGTGAGCGAGGGCGGCGCAGGCTACTCCTGCATTGCCGAGATCCGCATGATCGAAACCATCAACACCGGCGCCGCCAAGACGCCCTTCCTGCGCTTTGGCGACACGGTGCGCATCGAGATGCTGGATGGTACGGGCCATTCCATCTTCGGCGCCATCGAGCAGACGGTAGAGCGAAACACCTGAAACAGATTTACGGACGGACAATATCCATGAGCAAGAAATTTGCCTCGCAGGGCGACCTCACCGAAAAGACCATCAGCTTTACCGAAGTCGGCGAAGGCCTTTACGCCTTCACCGCCGAGGGCGATCCCAACTCCGGCGTCATCATCGGTGATGACAGCGTGATGATCGTCGAGGCGCAGGCCACCCCGCGCCTTGCGCAGAAGGTGATCGACTGCGTACGCAGCGTCACCGACAAGCCGATCACCCATGTGGCACTGACCCACTACCACGCCGTGCGCGTTTTGGGCGCCTCTGCCTTCAAGGCGCAGCAGGTGATCATGGGCGAAACGGCCCGCGCCATGGTGGCCGAACGCGGCCAGGAGGACTGGGACAGCGAATTCCAGCGCTTCCCGCGCCTGTTCCAGGGCCATGAAAGCATCCCCGGCCTCACCTGGCCCACCACCACCTTCAGCGACCGGATGACCGTTTTCCTCGGCAAACGCCGGGTAGACCTGATGCACCTTGGCCGCGCCCACACGGCAGGCGACATCGTGATCCACGTGCCGGACCAGAACGTCATGTTCACCGGCGATATCGTTGAGGCCCATGCTGCCTGCTATTGCGGTGACGGCCATTTCCGCGAATGGGGCCCGACGCTGGAAGCCATCCGTGCCTTTGACCTTGATGCCATTGCGCCGGGACGCGGCGATGCTGTTCTGGGCCGTGATGCAGTCAACGCAGCGCTGGACCGCACCCGCGACTTCGTGGAGAGCACCTTCCGCCCGGTGGCACGGGTTGCCGCCCGCAACGGCACCCTGAAGGAAGCCTGGGACGCGGTGCGCGCCGAATGTGATCCGAAGTTCAAGGACTACGCCATTTACGAGCACTGCCTGCCCTTCAACGTTGCCCGCGCCTATGACGAGGCCCGCGGCATCAGCCACCCGCGCATCTGGACCGCGGCCCGAGACCTCGAGATGTGGGCCGCACTGCAAGGCTGAACCAGCCCTGCAGTGCCTCGCACAGAAAACGGGACAAGAGGGAGGAGACCTCGTGGACAGACCCGCCGCAATTGCACCAGCACCAGCCAGCAAGGCTGGTGACCGCGCCCTTGCCTTCGCGCTTTACCCCTATGCACGCTCGGCCGATCAGGACCAGCCGGTCCCCGCCCGCCATACGGTGATCGTCGTCGGTGGCGGTCCTGTAGGGCTTGCCACCGCGCTCGACCTCGGGCTCAAGGGCGTTCAGGTTCTGGTGCTGGATGATCAGGAAGGCGTTGGCGAAGGCAGCCGCGCCATCTGCTTTGCCAAGCGCACGCTGGAAATCTGCGCCCGCCTTGGCGCGGCCAGGCCCATGCTGGACAAGGGCGTGCAGTGGAACAAGGGCAAGGTCTTCCGCGATGACCGCCTGCTCTACGAGTTCAACCTGCTGCCGGAAGGCGGGCACGAGTTCCCCGCCTTCATCAACCTGCAGCAGCCCTATTTCGAGAAATTCCTGCATGACCGCATTCTTGCGGCCATCGCGGAAGGTGCGCCCATCGAAATCCGGGGCCGCAACAAGGTGGAGGCGCTGGCGCAGACCAGCAACGGCGCCCGCCTCGACATCTCGACCCCGGACGGCCCCTATCAGCTTGAAGCAGAGTGGGTGATCGCCTGCGACGGCGCCCGCTCGCCGCTGCGCTCCATGCTGGGGCTGGGCTTTGAGGGGCGGGTGTTCGAGGACAACTTCCTGATTGCCGATGTGCGGATGAATGCGGATTTCCCGACCGAGCGCTGGTTCTGGTTCGAGCCGCATTTCAAGTCCGGCGACAGCGCCCTGCTGCACAAGCAGCCGGACGGCGTGTGGCGCATCGACTTCCAACTGGGCTGGAACATCGACCGCAAGCGCGAACTGGAGCCGGAGCGCGTGCGCGCGCGCGTGGATGCCATGCTGGGCGAAAGCGCGGACTACGAGCTGGTTTGGACTTCAATCTACACCTTCCAGTGCCGCCGCATGGAGACCTTCCGCAAGGGCCGGGTGCTCTTTGCCGGAGATTCCGCCCATCAGGTTTCCCCTTCGGCGCACGCGGGGCGAATTCTGGCATTCAGGATGCGGATAATCTGGCCTGGAAGCTGGCGCTGGTGGTGAAGGGCATCGCCCCCGAAGCGCTGATCGACAGCTATTGCGCAGAGCGCATCCACGGGGCGGATGAGAACATTCGCAACTCGACGCGCTCGACCGATTTCATCACCCCGAAAAGCGGCATGTCGCGCATGTTCCGTAATGCGGTGCTGGATCTCGCCGCCAAGGCCCCTTTGCCCGCAGCATCGTCAATTCAGGGCGCCTGTCCGTGCCTTGCGTTTATGACGGGCTGCCGCTCAATGGGCCGGATCATCCGGCGATGCCGCCCCGCACCAGGCCCGGCGCTCCGCTTCTGGATGTACCTCTGGGAGGTCAGCCGGGCGCGGAAGACTGGCTTCTGGCGCGGCTTGGCGGCGGCTTCCATCTGCTGGCAATCGGCACGGATGCGCCCGAAAGCTTCACCGCCCACGGCCTCACCCTGCCCTGCCTGCAACTTTCGCCGGAAGGGAACGAGCCGCTACGCGAGCGCTATCTCGGGCATGCCGCCTCCGCCGTTTACCTGGTGCGGCCGGACCAGCACACCGCTGCCCGCTGGGAGAGCTTTGACGCGAGCGAAGTGTCCATCGCCCTCGCCCACGCCCTCTGCCTGGCTTAGTGCGCCTTGCGCGAGGCACTTATGCGAAGTGAACAACCACCCCTGACAGGCTGCCCGCCCCTGGCGGCAGCCGGGATAGATGAACCATGCTGATCACAGCCCCGAACCTGCCCAACCCGGACGACGCCTACGCCAGCCTTCTCACCGCCCACGAAGGCCTGACGGAAGACGAAAGCCACGCCTTCAACGCCCGCCTGATCCTCATCCTGATGAACCACATCGGCGACCTGGCAACGCTTTCCGAGGCGTTGCTGCTGGCGAAGGAGACGGGGCTGAAGGAGTAAAGAGGCGGGCTCATGCAAGCCTCGCGGTTCTGAAGCGGCACGCCTTTGAATGCTTAAGCTCCGCAAGAGCTTAGCGCGTTCTGCGAGCCATCTATTGCGCGGGCGTCACAACACTCTCCGCACCGTCCCGGCCCCGCGCCGGGACCTGTTATTGACGCACGGCAGCTGAAACAAAGCCATAGCGCCGGCTCAAATCCCAGCTCTACAGCGGTCATCCCCTCTCACCTGCAACCCGTCCCTGACGGGTCCCGGCACAAAGGCCGGGACGGCGCGTGTGAAGAGCGCGAGACAGATTTCAACACTCACGGCCTGCCGTGAGCGTTGCAAGCAACCGCTGGCGCAATACAGCAAAAAGTGCGCAGCGCACAGCTACCGTTCTTTTATTTTCAAAGGGAGAAGAGAAGTGGTGCCCAGAGCCGGAATCGAACCAGCGACACGCGGATTTTCAATCCGCTGCTCTACCAACTGAGCTATCTGGGCCTGACTTCGTGTGGCGTGTCCGCCGGAAGTGGGGGTCTTATAGGAGATCACTCAGGCCTTGTCCAGCGCCCCGGCAAAACTTTTCGCAGGCTTGCGGCATTATTTTTCGAGCGCATTTCAAGTTTGGCTTTTCTTTATGGTTTCAACCACTTCAGAGCCAGGTTCCGCCTGTGGACAAGCGCCAGGCCGTGCATTGCAGGCTGTCCCGGCGGCTAACCGGAACAGCCTTCAGAAATGCTTCAGGGCAGCCGTTCGCCAACGGCCACGCCGGTCGCCATCCATGCGCCATCGACTGCCGAGAAGCTCCCGACGACGCCGTCAAAATTGCTGTTCGGCCCCTGCACCAAAGCGGCATTCAAGTTACCGCTCATCGTGCCGCCATCAGACACAGTCCCGCTGAAGAGGTTCTGATCCGCGAAAGGACTGACCTGCGAAATGTTGGATCCGAAGGTCCGGCCATCAAAGTTGCTTATGGTTGCAGTGCCGGTACGGGTGCCAAAATCAACGCTCATGTTGAAATTGCCAGCGGCCATATATTGCCCGCCACCATTCACCACGCTGCCGACCGCATGGCCAACATAGCTGGCGCTGCCGCTGCTCGGCAGGTCGTTCGGACCAAGAATGCGCCCTGCTGCCCAGGTGCCCAGATGCACCTGCGCCTGTTCATCCGGTGCCGGTGAAGGGTTGTCGATTGAGAAATGCGTGCCCCAGTAGCCCCATTCCAGGAAGGCACAGGTGCACTTGGTTGTCACGCCGGCGAAGATAGCGCTGTCAGCCCCATCCACCAGCGTATTGGCAATGAAGTAGCTCTTGGCGTCGGCATCTTTGCTGACGCCCCCGTCATCGCGCAGGCTGTTGCCCAGGCTTTCATTGGTCTCGATCGCCGCATAGCGGTCATTGTCGATGAAAACCGAAGCACGCTCACTCTCGGGCGCGGAGGCGCTGTTGCCAAAGGACACCTTCATGCTGGGCTGGGAGCCGCCGCCTGTGTAGTTCTCGTCTTTGAGCACAAAGGATGCCGACACGGACCGGCTGTCCACGTCAAACTTGACCGAATTGCCGAAGCTGCCAGTCGAGGCATAAGGCGTCACCACGAGGGTTCCAGCATTGCTCGTCTGCACCATGCCCGCGGCGAAGCCGGACATGTTGCGCGTGCTGCCAAGCAAGGTGGAACCTGCCACGGTGGACGACAGGTCGGCGACATGAGTGGTGGCGCTGTAGTGGTCTTTCAACTGGCTGGACGGCGGCTGCACCACATAGCTGTCAGCGTTCTGTGCCGGGCTGACGTTGCTGCTGAGGATGAAGTTCTCCGCATTGCTGCCGAAGGCATAGGTGCCATCAGCCCCTGCCAGAGACCCGATCTTGCCGGAAAAACTCCCCGTAGCATCAAGGCTGACAGACTTGTATCCGCCGCGCCGCGCGCCCGACAGAGCAAACTCGCCCGAGCCGTCATCCTTGATGCCACCAAGGAAAAGGAAATGGCTGACTGCTGTGTCGAGGACACGCCCTGAATCGAGAAGGATGCGGCCAGTGCCAGCGGTGGCTCATCGTTCAGGTCCGAGCCCCCTTCCAGAACCAGAAGGCCGGAGTTGGCAACGCCATCGAGGAATGTGGTGCCCAGATCCGCTGCCACGAGCGGGTTCAGGAAGAGAGCACCGGTATTGGCGGGAATGACACTTCCATCCGCACTTGCTGTCCCCAGCGAGAGAAGCTGCTGGAGATCCGCCGTAAGCGTGTAGGTCCGCAGGCGGGACTGGTTCATCACGTCAAAGGAACCTGGCTTTCCACCGAATGCAAGAATTGCATCGGAGAAGTCGCTCTCAAAGACCGGCGAGTCCCCTGCTGTCTGAGCATTCTGATAAAGCAGCGCAATGAAGCCGTCGCTGCCCCGGTAAAAGATACCGCGCCCGTTTGCTTCAATGTCACCATCTTCCGAAGCGTCGACCGTCAGCCAGGACGGAATGCCGGACTGGCTGAACTGCCCCATATGGATGCCCGTGTCCGTCATTACCGACTGGAAATAGGACAGGCCCGAAGCTGAGGGAATGCCAACCGTGATCGTTTGCCCACCGACCTTGCTGGTCAGGAAAGGATCGCCATCGGCCGAGGAATAGGCCCCCGGGGAAACACCTGCCTCTGGCAGCGTGACCGTGAACTCTTCGTCTATGGCATCCGCGGTCCGGCCAAGAATGCCCTGGCGTCCCGGGTTGAAAAGGATACCAGCCAAGCCAGGCAGCTCGAGATCACTGCCTCCGCTCAGTGCCCGCAAAGTGACAGTCCGGGGTTCTGGTTGAGGCTCTGGCTCAGGCTCCGGCTGAGGCTGGGGTTCTGGCTGAGGCTGAGGCTCTGGTTGAGGTTGAGGCGCGGGTTGTGCCGTTTGTTGCGGCTGCGGATCCGGCGTCTTCTCGATCTCGTTCTCGACGTCAGGCAATGCCGTCGCCACAACCACCTCCGGCTTCGGTGGCGGCAAAGTGTTAATCACGGCAAGGTTCGAATTAACAGAAGTGATACCGCTTTGGGCCACCGCCTCGTTGGTAGGAGGACGCGGTGCGCCGCCATTCTGCCCCGGCCGGCTGGTCAGGGATTGCTGCAGAGACCCAAGATCCGCCTGGGTGGTCGGGCGTATTTCTGGCTGGCTGCTTCCGCGCGCCCCGACAACCATGGTGTATCCGGGCTCATAGATCCGCTGCCTGGTGCCGTTAGGACCGCTGAACGTCAGCTCCCTGCCGAAAACAAGCGAGAAAGTGCCGCCGTCCTCACGCACCTCGAGATTGGCAATGCCTCCCCGGATGCCGATGGTGCCGACCGGCGTGCGGACATTTACTCCGCCCTTGTTTTTCGAGAGCTTGCCGCCAACAAACCTGGCGACGCCCTTGCCCATGCTGGCCACCAGCTTCCCTGTGCCGGCTTCCGGATCAAAGACAAATTCGTCAATCACCAGGTCCGAATTGGCCCCGACGGTGAAGGTTGACCCATCGACAAACAACACCTGCACCAATCCCGAGCCGCCGGTCTTGATGCGTTCCTTGTGATAGATGTTGTTGCCGAGCATGATGGTGCGCAAACCAGCACCCGGCGCAGTTCCTTGCGCATGCGGATTGACAGCCGTAGCAACGCCAACCTCTGTCGAGGCCATCGCGGTGGTCGCCAGCAGAGCAGGCAGAAAACTCGCAGCAACAGCAAGAGAGCGCGCAACGCGGAGGTGGCTGATCATGGCTTCAAACCTCAAAACCGGCGCATGACAGACAGCATGCCCGATGCATTGGTGTAATCATTCAGGTCATAATTGGATTGCTGGCGGCGCAGCTCGCCCGTCAGCCCGAGAGCCATCTTGCCTTCACCCAACGGCATCAACAGCGACGTGCGCAGCCAGCCCTCGTTGTCACGCTGGGCCTTGTTGCGATTGATCAGGCTGTCCGGCTCATTGTAACCACGGTGCAGATAGCCCCCTCCACATCCACGGACCAGGGCACGGCTGACAGCTTGAAAGGCGAGGCAAAGCGGTACGTGCCGCCAACGGCAAGGCCTCCAGCCGTATTGGATTTGTAAGCCTTGTTCGCCGTCACCACATCGCCAAGCAGCGTTATCCGGGCCGTGAAGGTTTCCGTCAGCCGGTACTGATAACTGGACGCCAACCGCACCGCATAGCCTGCCCTGTCGGAGAGGTTGGGCTGCTTCGCTGTATCGTTGAACCAGTTCTGGCGCACCTCGACGCGAGACTGAATGCCTGCACGCTCACTCAGGTTCACGGCAACCCGCGCACCGGCACCGAAGCCGCCGCTGTAGTTCGCGCCATCCAGGCGGATGCCATTGGCGATGCCGTAGATCCCAAGCCTTGCGTCATCCAGGCCGAAGCGGGCGAGATTGAACGACGGCCCGAAGGTGATCTCTGCCATCTCCGTATCAAGACGGCTGATGTCACCGTAGCGCGCACCATAGAAAATCAGGTCCGCCTCAAGCCGGTCACCCTGACTGGCAAGATCGTAGGAAAAGCGCACGTTTGCGGACAGGAACGCATTCACGTCCGCCTTGCCTGTTCCCGCATCATCAAGTGTGAAGGCGGTCCCGTTAAGATTGACGATGCGGTTCTCAGGCGCTGCGTTTGCATTGCTCTGTCCGCGCACTCCGGCAGTGATCAGGCCACTGACCTTGGCCGGAGCTTCCTGCTCCTCAATCGCTGCAAGGAAGTAATTCACGCGCTTCGTCACTTCCGGCGGCACATTGGCGCCAGAGATTGCGCTTTCAAAGTAATTGCGCGCCATGTCCTTGGCGCCGAGGCGCATGTAAAGCACGCCCAGTTCCAGCTGCACACGCGGAAGGCCCGGTGCATAGACAAGCATGCGTTCCAGCGTCCCGATAGCCGCTTCGTGGTCGCCGATTTGTGCCGAGACCATCGCGTATTCAAAGGCGATATCAAGATTTTGCGGCTCTGCCAGCGTAGCCTCAAGAAGCTGCTGCTGGCGCGCTGCGAGGTTTGCCGCGGGAAACTGCTGTGCCTGCGCCGCTCCATTTAAGGAGACCGCGCCTAGCGCCAGACCAAGAGCAAGAAGACCGCCAAACCGGCGTGTCCTGCCATTGCGTCCGGCGGTGCGGCAAGTCTGCATCCGCTGTGAATTTGCCCCTGTACTTGTCACGTTCCCCGGCATCCCACGCTTTACCAGATTTTAAGATTGCCCCGTGCTTGAACAGATACATGAGAGTCCCGCCGGAGCAAACCTGCAATACCGCCTGGAGCACTTATCCCACCGTGCGTTGATCTGCGGCTACACCTCACCTTGTGAAACGCAAATCCCTGACGCAAAAAGAGAAATGGCACGGAAATCGAATTTCCGCGCCATTTCTGAGCCCGTGGCTTTTTCAGGGTGCATCGCCAGACGCGCGTTCGGCACCGGTCCGGCACAGTCACATGGGGCAGGCTCTGCGGTCAGGACCTGACGGCCCTGACCGGAAGCTCTGGCCTTTACTGCACTTCCGTGACGCGGCCATCCGTGAACGGGGTGTAGGCACCGCCATTCTTGGCGATATAACCGGCCAGAACTTCCTCAAGACCCGGACCGAAGTCATAGGCATTCATGCCGCCCTTGGCGAAGACGGCATAACCATCACCACCGCCACGCATGTAGTTGTTGGTGGCAACGCCATAGACCTTCTCGGGCTCGATCGGAGCCCAGCCTTCGCCATTCTTCACCTCAACCTTGAGGATACGCTCGCCTGCCGGCTTGGATTTGGTCCACTCGTAGCGAAGACCTGCGACCTGGGGGAAGCGGCCTGCGCCTTCCTCGACCTTGGACACGCCATTCTCAAGCGCAGCCACAACGTCCGAGCCCTTGAGCTGGAAGGTCGCCAGAGTGTTCTGGAACGGCAGAACAGTCAGAACCTCGCCCATGGTGATTTCACCCGAATCGATGGAGGCACGCAGGCCGCCGCCGTTCTGGATGACGATCTCGACGCCCTGCTCCTTGACGCGGTCAAGCATGGCTTCGGTCACCAGATTGCCCATCTGGCACTCGGAAACACGGCAGGTCTCGCGTGATCCGTCGATGGCAGCAGTGGTGGAACCGATCACCTTGGCCTTCAGCTCTTCCAGCGGCTTGGCAAGCTCGGCCACGCGGGCAACGACAGTCTCATCGGGCTTAACGGAGGCATCCAACAGGATGGGATCACCCTTGGCCGACACCAGATCGCCGTTGTCGTTGAAGGTCAGCTCGACCTCGCCCAGATACTTGCTGTAGGCATAGGCGGTGACCACCGGGACGTCCTTGCCATCCGGATTGGCCACAACGGTCGGGTAAGGGCCTGCGGCCTTATCGTCGCTGTTGGACAGCAGCGTGTGCGAGTGGCCGCCGACGATGGCGTCGATGCCGGAAACGGCACCGGCGATCTCCTTGTCACGCAGATAGCCGACATGGGTAAGCGCGATGATCTTGTTGACGCCCTGCGCTTCAAGCTCTTCAACGGCGCCCTTGAGGTAGTCTTCAGCCTTGGCAAAGGCCACACCCTTGCCCGGCGAAGAGGTTTCCACCGTGTCTTCGGCGAGAACGGAGACGATGCCGATCTTCTGTCCACCCACTTCCATAACCACGGAGCCGGGAACCTTGTCCTTCAGCAGCGGTTCGTTGGAAACATCGGTATTTCCGGAAATGACAGGGAACTTGACCTCCGTGAGGAAGTCAGCGAGGCCCTGCGGACCGTCATCAAACTCATGGTTTCCGACGGCCATCACGTCATAGCCGATCATGTTCATGAACTCGGCAGCCGCCTTGCCCTTGTAGGTGGTGTAGAAGAGCGAGCCCTGGAACTGATCGCCAGCGTCCAGCAGAATCACGTTCTTGCCGGCATCCGTCAGAGCCTTGCGGCGCTCCTCGACCTTGGTCTTGATGCGCGCCACGCCGCCAAAGCACGCGCCCTTGGCATCGTCCTCGGCACTGCAGCCAGAATCGGACTTGTTGATCTGCTCGATGCGGCTATGCAGGTCGTTGGTATGCAGGATGGTGACCGAATAATCGGCCAGTGCCGCCCCCATTGCCATCGTGGCAAAAAGGGCGGTTGCGCCAAGAAGCATCTTTTTCATGTTCGCCTCGCCTGATGGAAGCCTGCTGTGGCCTCCGTTTTCTACACAGCCGCCCTAGCACAGCTCTGCGACAGTTTTATTCGCAGCAGCGCGCAAGATGGCAGGCCAGCCCTCCCGCCTTCCGCTGAACTATGACAGCGTTTGTGACAGGCAGGCCTGATTATGACAGCGGAAAATTTTTCAGGACAAGATGATTTTTTCAGCAAGCCTGCCCGGAATTTCACGAGGCAGGCCGTCCCGGCCGGAATCAAAGGCCTTCGCCACCTTCCGAGCCGTCATCAACATCGTCATTTTCGACGGCGGGAATGCTGTAACCCTCAACCATCCACCGGTGCAGGTCGATCTTGGCGCAGCGTTCGCTGCAGAAGGGGTAGTCTGCCTGGGTGGAAAGCTTGGAGCAGATGGGGCATGGCCGCATGCGGCGGCCTTGGTCCCCTGCATTGCCGGATGCTGAGGTCATCGCGGCCCCCTCACGCGGGCAGCTTCAGCGGATCGCGCCACAGGGCGCGGACATCCAGGCCGGCAGAAGCCAGCATGTTGACCGTCTCATAGAGCGGCAGCCCAACGACATTGGGATAGGAGCCGGTCAACTTGACCACAAATGTGCCCGCAAGGCCCTGGATGGCATAACCACCCGCCTTGCCACGCCATTCGCCGGACGCCAGATAATCGTCGCCTTCCCGGCGCGACAGCTTCTTGAAGCGCACGCGGGTCTCCACGATCTTCGTCCGCACGGAGCCAGACGGAGCAATCACGGCAAGTCCGGTCAGCACCCGGTGGCCACGGCCTGAGAGCAGTCCAAGGCAAGCCTCTGCCTGCTCGACCGTCTCAGCCTTGGGCAGAATACGGCGGCCGGCACAGACCACCGTGTCAGCCGCCAGAATGACGGCTTTCGACAACACGGCATCTTCCGCCAGCTGCTCACGCACGTGACGGGCCTTGGCCTTCGCCAGACGCACTGCCAGAGCGCGCGGCGTCTCTCCGCGCAGCGGAGTCTCGTCCAGATCAGCCGGGATGAGATGCTGCGGCTCGATGCCGGCTTGCTGCAGCAAAGCAAGACGGCGCGGCGAAGCGGAGGCCAGAACGAAGGGAACGGTAGCAGTGTCGCTCATATGTGTCTCGCTCCCGGCCGGACAGCGGCTTACTTGAAGCGGTAGGTGATGCGGCCCTTGGTCAGGTCATACGGGGTCATCTCGACGAGAACCCGGTCGCCAGCCAGAACACGGATGCGGTTCTTGCGCATACGCCCTGCAGTGTGAGCAATGATTTCATGGTCATTTTCAAGACGCACGCGGAACGTTGCGTTGGGCAGCAGTTCCGTGACGACGCCCGGAAACTCCAGAACTTCTTCCTTAGCCATATGGTATCCCGGTTAAACCGATCCTGAGGTGCGCGGAACCTATAGGATCAAAGCAAAAAAGTGAACAGGGCAATCTCCGCGCCGGTGATTTTCCATCGGGCGGGCCGTCATGCGGACTTGCCGGTTCAGGCGTGAGGGCGGGAAAGGGCCGCTTCGCAGCAGTTTCCCAGCTCTTTCGCTTCTCTCTATCACCCGCTGGGTGGCGGCGTCCAGCCCAGCCGCTTCTTGATTTTCATCATGAGCTGATCGCGCACCGCCCGGTAGGCGTCCAGAATCTGGTCGCGGCTGCCCGAAACGATGGTCGGATCCATGGTCGGCCAGTATTCCACATCCACTGCATCTGCACGCGTGAGATCAAGAACCTTGTGGTGGGCTTCCGGCGAAAGGGTGACCACAAGGTCAAAACCGGATTCGTCCAGATCCTCCAGCGTCTTCGGCTGGTGGTTGCTGGCGTCCATGCCGATCTCGGCCATAACGGCATCCACGAACGGGTCACGCTCGCCCTTGCGCGCACCAGCAGAGCGCACATAGATCTGGCCAGGGAACAGACTGCGGGCGATCGTTGCAGCCATGGGAGAACGCACAGCGTTCATGCTGCAGGCAAACAGGACCGCAGTCGGACGGGAGCCCGGCCCGGTCATGCTGCTCAGCCCTTCCAGTGCAAGGCATAGACAAGGGTGAAAAGGCGGCGGGCTGTGGGCTGGTCAATGTCCACCTTGCCCTCAAGCCGCTCTTTCAACACCATTGCCCCCTCGTTGTGCACACCGCGGCGGCCCATGTCGATCGCCTCGATCTGGCTGGGCGTCGCATGGCGGATCGCCTGATAGTAGCTCTCACAGATCAGGTCGTAATCCTTGACCACACGGCGCAGCGGCGTCAGCGACAGCACGTGGGTAGCCACATCCTCACCACCCTCACGGCTGATCTGAAACACCAGCTTCTTCTCCACGACAGACAGACGCAGCACAAACCGGCCGCCATCATGCCCGCAGGGGCAGAAGCTGTTTTCCTCGATCAGATCATAGATGGCGACTGCCCGGTCATGCTCGATGTCAGGGCCAGCACGGGCGATAGACGTCTCATCGAGAATGACGTCGATGAGACGGCCGGAAGCATCTTCGCCGGACCCATCTCCGGCGCCGGAGGACGCACTGCTTTCCATCAAGGTCATACGGCTCGCACCTTCCCCGTCAGAGCCCTCAATATGCGATCCTCCCTCGGGCCGTTTCCTTATTCTGCACCCAGATTGAGGCGGATGGAAACAGACCTTGCATGTGCGCTGAGGCCTTCTGCCTCGCCCAGAGCAATTGCCGCGGGCCCAAGAGCACGAAGGCTCTGCGCATCACACTTAAGGATCGACGTCCGCTTCACAAAGTCAAGCACAGACAGGCCAGACGAGAACCGGGCTGAACGTGCCGTAGGCAGAACATGGTTGGAACCACCCACATAATCACCGATAGCCTCCGGCGTGTGACGGCCAAGGAACACGGCACCTGCGTTGCGCACGCGGCCCAGCAGCGCCTCAGGATCTTCCACTGCCAGCTCCAGATGCTCCGGCGCCAGCCGGTTGATCAGAGGAATGGCTTCTTCCAGATCCTTCACCATGATCACGGCGCCGAAATCGCGCCAGCTCGCCGAGGCCACCTCAGTGCGCGGCAGCGTCTTCAGCTGGCGCTCCACCGCCGCTTCCACGGCAGTGGCCAGTGCTGCGTCATCGGTGATCAGGATCGACTGGGCCACCGGATCATGCTCTGCCTGCGCCAGCAGGTCAGCGGCCAGCCAGTCGGGATTGTTGTCCGCATCGGCCACCACCAGCACTTCGGAAGGACCAGCGATCATGTCGATGCCCACGGTGCCGAAGACGCGGCGCTTGGCGGCGGCCACATAGGCATTGCCGGGGCCGACGATCTTGCTCACCGGCGCAATGCTATCCGTGCCATAGGCAAGAGCGGCCACAGCCTGCGCACCGCCAATGCGGTAGATTTCCGTGATCCCCGCCACTTTGGCTGCCGCCAGCACCAGAGGGTTCAGCACCCCGTCCGGCGCAGGCACCACCATGGCGATACGCTCTACCCCGGCGACAAGCGCAGGCACCGCATTCATGAGAACGGAGCTGGGATAGCTGGCAAGGCCACCGGGCACATACAGGCCAACAGCCTCCACCGCCGTCCAGCGTGAGCCAAGCTCGACGCCGAGGGCGTCCGTGTAGCGGTCATCCTTCGGCATCTGGCGGGCATGATGCGAGTGGATGCGGTCACGCGCCAGTTTCAGCGCATCGAGCGTTGCCGGCTCGACCGCCGCAGCGGCAGCCTCGATCTCTTCAGCCGTCACCCTGAGCTCTGCGATGGAACCAACGCTCACCCGGTCGAAGCGGTTCGTATACTCCACGACGGCCGCATCGCCGCGGGCACGCACATCTTCCAGAATGGCGCGGACGACCTGATCCACATCCTCGGACGCCTCGCGCTTGCCTGCGAGCAAGTCCTTGAACCGGGTCTCGAAATCTGCATCTGCGGTGGAAAGCCGGATTGCCACGTCTGTCTCCTTGCAAGGCCATTTCGCGGCGCCGGCTCACCCTGCAAGGTTCCGCGCCGCTGATCGCTGGCAAACCTGCGCCTGCCAGCCGGAAAATCTCAGTCGAGTTGATGGTGCGGTTTGTTGGGGGTCGCCCAGGCGGCGCCAAGATCCGTCAACTGCGCTTCGATGCACTCCACATCCAGCGCCAGCGTACCGCCACCGGCAAATTCCAGCCGTACCGTACCGGAAGGGGCTTCCGCGTCCTGTTCGAAGCGGATGGCCAGCAGCGACAGGATGGCACCTTTCGCCTCCTGCCGGATATGGGCGGCGCGCATTGCCGTCACCCGGGCAAAGGCAAGCGCAGAACGGCGCCTTTCATGGGTGCGCGAGCGCCGGTCCTCCGCCTTGTCCCAGACAAAGCGGTTCATGGCGACCACCACCTTGCGCTCCTTCGGCAGGTAGCGGATATCGCCAACAGTCAAAACCGCGTCCTGCACATGGGCGGAAACCACGGCCAGATCTTCCTCATCGAGGGCGGCAAGTTTCAGCAGGTCCATGGGCGGCTCTGTCTCCGGAAAGCTTCTGAAAAAGGACGGGAGAACTCCCGCCCCTTCAATCCGTTGCCTAGCGCGTCCGGGGCCGTTTGACAATGCGGCAGGCAGTAACCAGCACCTGCCGCATGCCAGGTTTATGCCGAGATGCGCTCGATCATGGCGCCGCAGCGGCCAAGCTTTTCTTCCAACCGCTCGAAGCCACGGTCGAGGTGATAGACGCGGCTTACATTCGTCTCGCCTTCAGCCGCAAGACCGGCAATCACCAGCGACACGGAGGCACGCAGGTCCGTTGCCATCACCGGAGCACCGCGCAGGCTGTCCACGCCGTCAACAATCGCCGTCTTGCCGTCGATGCGGATGCGGGCGCCAAGGCGGGCCAGCTCCTGCACATGCATGAAGCGGTTCTCAAAAATAGTCTCGGTGATACGGCTCTGGCCGCCCGCCCGCGTCATAAGCGCCATGAACTGGGCCTGAAGATCCGTCGGGAAACCCGGGAACGGCTCTGTGGTGATGTCCACCGGCGCAATGCCATTGCCATTGCGGTAGATGCGCAGGCCGTCTTCCACTTGCGTGATGTCCGCCCCGGTCTGGCGCAGCACGTTCAGCGCCTCGTCCAGAAGCTCAGGCCTCGCGCCCTGCAGCACAACATCGCCGCCCGTCATGGCAACTGCCATGGCATAGGTGCCGGTTTCGATGCGGTCGGCAATCACCGCATGGCGGTGGCCCTTGAGGCGCGGCACGCCCTCGATGCGGATGGTGGAAGTGCCGGCGCCTTCGATCTTGGCGCCCATGCCCTTCAGGCAGTTGGCAAGGTCTTCCACTTCCGGCTCGCGGGCAGCGTTTTCCAGAATGGTCTCGCCCTTGGCCAGCGTCGCCGCCATCATCAGCGTGTGGGTGGCGCCCACGGAGACACGCGGGAAGGTGATATGCGCGCCGGTCAGCCCCTTGCGTGCATTGACCACCACATAGCCCGCTTCGATCTCGATCTCGGCGCCCAGCTGCTTCAGGCCGTCAATGAAGAAATCCACCGGCCGCGTGCCGATGGCGCAGCCGCCCGGCAGCGACACGCGGGCCACGCCCATACGCGCCACCAGCGGGCCAATGACCCAGAAACTGGCACGCATCTTCGACACCAGCTCGTAGGGCGCGGTCGTGTCCACAATGGCACGGGCCGTCAGATGCAGCGTCTGGCCGCGCAGCTCGTCAACGCCGGTGCGCTTGCCATCGACCGAATAGTCCACGCCGTGGTTCGACAGGATATGCGTCAGTTGCGCCACATCGCGCAGGCGCGGCACGTTTTCAAGCGTCAGCGTCTCGTCCGTCAGGAGCGAGGCAATCATCAGCGGCAGGGCCGCATTCTTGGCGCCGGAAATCGGGATGACGCCATTGAGCTGCGCGCCGCCGATGATCTTGATGCTGTCCATTGAACCACCTGATTGGGCAGGTCTCAGGCCTGCCAGCAAATAGAAAACTGGCCCGGCTCTACACCGGGATAAAGGCTGAGGCAAGGCAGCGCAGTACGCTGCCCTGCCTGTCTTGCTTCCACCTTGCAGCCGCATGCGGAACCCGTGGCTTCCCGCCACTTCCGCACACACTCAACTCATGCCGTCACACCTGCGGCACCGCGTCCCCGCTATGCCCGGCCGGTGCTTCCACATCTTCTTCTGCCTCGAGCGGCCCTGCCACAGCCTCGCGGCGCTGGCGGTCCGCCGCCTTGCGCCGCTTCAGATTCTGCCGCAGCGCCTCGGCAAGGCGCGCCTCGCGCGAGCCGGGTTGAGGCCCGTTCGGCTTGTTCTGCCTGGTCATCGCCATCCCTGCTGTTTCGATTTTTCAAGGAATACCTTATGCTTTCCGCCACCGGAAGGCACCTCCCTTCCCTTCCCGGCAAACTGTCCACAGGCACGCAGAAAAAACAGCACGATAAGCGCTTGCCATGTCCGGCCTTCTATGGCACAAGCCGACCCGTTCGCGGCGCCACACTACGCCGGTCACGAACGGCCTTCCGGCTCACCGGAAATGGCCAGCGGGTCCGCCCGGAAATGCTGCAGTAGCTCAGTGGTAGAGCACTCCCTTGGTAAGGGAGAGGTCGAGAGTTCAATCCTCTCTTGCAGCACCATCTCTTTATCTTATTTTTCAATTACTTCGCAGTTGGCCTACATTAGACCAACCGCCCAGCATACAGTATTTTGGGCACTATTTTGCGCACTCGTCTCACCATTGACAGAACCGATGAATTACAAAATGCTGGCAAGCATGACTGACAAGCCCCCTTCCATTCTGGCTTGAGTTCATCAAGAGCTTCCTCTCAGACCTGACCGGAACGGCCCTTATCGTCATGCCGTTCTGGTACTTTTTCGGTGAAGAGATCGACGCGTTCCTGAGATCGCTTTCGACTTAAGCTGCCCCGAACAACCGGACAGACCATTGAGCGCAAATAGCGCCGCGCGTAGGCCGCACCACGTCGAAGACAGCAGCGGAGATAGCGCGACGAACCGCACCCATAACCCTCACTCCGCCTGCGGCATACCTGTTGGCCTCAAGGCGCGTTTTTGGGCGGAGATGCGGAAGGGGGCGTTGGGGGCGCCGTAGCCGGCATAGTTGCCGCCGCGCTGGACGAATTCGAAGAACAGTCCCTCCGGACGAGTCTGCGAATAAAGCTGGAAGAAGCTGCCGCCTGCATCCTCGTCATAAAGCACGTTTGCCGCCTTCATGCGGGCCACCAGCGCCGGGTCGAGACCGAAGCGGGCTTCGACGTCGGCATAATAGTTGGCGCCAATTTGCAGGATGGGGAAGCCACGGGCGCTGAGCGATGCAGCGGTAGCGAAGATGTCATCTGTCCCAAAGGCGATATGCTGGACGGAGGAGCCGAAGCTCTCCTTGACGAAGCGCCCTGCGAGCGTGTGGCGTGCTTCCGAGCCGTTGAGCGTGATGCGCAGCGCACCGGTTTCCAGCGCCTGCGACTTCACCAGCCCGTCCGGATCGGCCACGTCCACCATGGGGGAGCGGCGGGCATCAAACAGGGCATGGTAGAACAGCGACCAGCTGAGCATCTCGTCATGCGCCATGGTCTGGGCGATATGGTCGATGCGTTTCAGCCCGGCGCCTGTGGCGGCAGCTGCCTTGCCAGCATCAGGCAGCGGGCGGAAGTCCACATCCCACAAGCGGCCCAGCATCTCCCCGCCATCGACAAAGCGCAGCAGGCTGCCGCCATGGCCGCGCACGGCGGGAATGGCCAGTTCCCCTTCGGAGATATGGCTCTGATGCGCCGGAATCAGCAGCGCCTGCGCCCGTTCTGCGGCAGCGGCGGCATCGGGCACCTTCAGCGCGATTTCGGAAATGGTCGTGCCGTGGGTGACATAGGCCGTGTGGGCAAAGCCGGTGACGGCGGTGTTGACGAGAATGTTCACCGCCCCTGACTCCAGCGCGTCACCGGCTTGGAGACGTGCCGCGCCACGGGGGCAAAGCCTGCGGCGGCCAGGAAGGCAGCGATAGCCGGCTCTTCAGCTTCCGACGTTGCGATTTCGAGGAACTCAACACCCTGCACAGGGGCAGGTGCGGGGAAACGCGGCAGGTCGACGGTCAGCGCCGGTTCAGCCCGGCGCACCCGGTCCTGCAAGTCGATAAGGCTGCGGTGGCCATCCAGCGCCACAAGGCGCGGCAGGCCGGCGCGGAACTGGTCGTTGAAGATCTCCAGCGACAGCGGCCCGGAATAGCCGGTGGAGAGCACCGCCCGCATGAAGCCGGTCACATCCAGATCCCCTCCCCCGGCATGTTGCGGAAGTGGCGCGACCAGTAGAGCAGGTCCATGGGAATGGCCGGAGCATCGGCCAGCTGCACGAAGAAGATGCGGTCGCCGGGAATGGCGCGGATCGAATCCGGCGAAATACCACGCCCGAGCGTGTGGAAACTGTCGAGGATCAGGCCGATGCGCGGATGGTCCGCACGGCGCACCACTTCCCAGGCGTCGCGGTGGTCATTGATGTGACGCCCCCAGGCCAGTGCCTCGAAACCCGCACGCACGCCGAAGCGGGCGGCAAGCTCGCCCAGCTCATGGAAATCCTGCGCCATCCGGTCGATACCGCCCATGGCCGCCGGATGCACGGAGGAGCAGACCAGCATCAGGTCGGTGCCCAGCTGGTTCATCAGGTCGAACTTGCGCGCCGCACGGGCAAAGGCGCGGGCACGGTAAGGTTCCGGCAGGCCCTCGAAATCGCGGAAAGGCTGGAACAGGGTGATGGTCAGCCCATGATCGCGCACCATGCGGCCCACATCGGCGGGGCTGAGGTCCGAGGCGATGAAATCCTGCTCGAAGATCTCGATCCCCTGGAAGCCCGCCTTGGCGATGGCCTCCAGCTTGACCGGCAGATTGCCCGAGATGGAAACGGTGGCGATCGAATTCAGCATCGGTTCACTCCGGCTTGAGGAGATCCTGGCGCAGGCGGCCATGATCGAGCGGCAGTCCTGTGAAGATGGCCCAGGCATCAACGCCTTGCCCGAAGAAAAGCTCGTAGCCCGAGATGATGGTCAGGCCTTCAGCTTCCGCATCCTTGAGGAAAGGCGTATCGACGGGCGTGTAGACCGCATCGAACACCCAGGCAGCGCCCGTCATGAATGCCCGCTCCAGCGGCGTGCCGCCGTAGCCGACCATGCCAACGGGCGTGCAGTTGATAAGGCCGCTGGCGCCAGCGGCAAGTTCTGCTGCCTCCGGTCCGGTGCGGGTGACGAGTTCCGGGCGCACCGCCTTCAGGGCTTCAGTAAGAGCATCAGCCTTGGCCACATCCCGGTCAGCAATACGGATTTCGGTGAGGCCGAGCGCGATGAGGCCGAAGGCCACCGCCTTGCCGACGCCCCCTGCCCCGATCATCAAAACAGGACCTGGCGCAACATCGCCGCGCACCGCACGGTAGGCAGCGATGAAGCCTGAATAGTCGGTGTTGAAGCCGCGCGCCTTGCCGTCCTCGAAGATCACCGTATTGACCGCGCCGATGGCCCGCACCAGCGGATCATCGATCTGAACCTTCGCCGCCGCCCGCTCCTTGTAGGGATAGGTGACGTTGACGCCCCGGTAGCCATCTGCCGCCACATGGGCAAACAGAGGGTCAAACTCCATGCCCATCTCCCGGGGCACCAGCCGGTCATAGGTCACCGTGCGCCCGTTCTGCAGCCCCGCCAGCACATGCAGGCGGGGAGAGGATGAGGCGGCGATGTTGTCGCCGATGAGGCCGAGACGGATGGTGCCGGTCTGCGGCACGGCAGCGGAAGATGATGCGGACATGGCGTGTCAGGCTCGCTTGCGGAAAATGCGGCGCCAGAGCGGCGTCTTGGACAGAAGGATCAGCACCACACCGGCCAGAAGCGTGGCCGAAAGCGGGCTGGTGAGAATGCCCTTGAACAGCATGGGCAGGCTTTCCTGCTCCGAGATGATGGCCCGGCGCCAGTTGTCATCCAGGAGGCGCGACAGGATGACGCCGAGAATGACAGGCCCAAGGGCATAGCCGTAAAGGCGCATGAAATAGCCCAGCACGCCGAAGCCCAGCATCCAGTACACATCTCCCAGCCGGTTGTTCACCGCATAGGCACCAACGATGGACAGGAGCAGGATCAGCGGGATCAGCAGACCGCGCGGCAGCTCCACCACCTTGACGAAAAGGCGGATGCCGGTGAGGCCGAAGAGCAGCATGAAGCAGTTGGCGATCATCAGCGCGCTGACGATGAACCAGAACATGTCCGGCTGCTGCACCATCAGCAGCGGCCCCGGATTGAGGCCGTGGATGAACAGCGCGCCGATCATGATGGCCGTTACCGCATCACCAGGGATGCCCAGCGTCATCATCGGAATGAAGGCCCCGCCAACGGCCGCATTGTTCGCGGTCTCGGGCGCAACCAGCCCCTCAATGGCGCCCTTGCCGAAGGGCACTTCCGGGTTCTTGGTCACGCGCTTGGCATGGTCATAGGCCATCAGCGCAGCGATATCCCCGCCTGTGCCGGGCAAAGCGCCGACGACAACACCAATAGCGGAGGTTTGCAGCGACAGCGGCAGGTGCTTGCGGATGGTGCTGAAGCGCGGAACGATGCGGCTGATCTTCTGCTTCACGGCTTCGGACTTGATCGTGTGAAGCTGCATCAGGGCTTCGGAAACGCCGAACATGCCGATCATCACGGCAATGAAGGAGATGCCGCCCATGAGCGACGGAGAGCCGAAGGTGAAGCGCTGATCCATGGTCAGCGGGTCAAGACCGACGGAGCCGATCATCAGCCCCAGAGAGCCAGCGAAGACGCCCTTCACCAGGCTTTCCCCCGACAGCGAGCCAACCAGCAGCAGGCCGAGGATGGCCAGCAGCATGAAGTCACGCGGCTGGAAGCGGATGGCGAAATCGGAGACGGCCGGCGCTGCGAAAGCCAGAACCAGAATGCCTATCAGGCCACCGAAGAAGGACATGACGGTGGTGACACCGATGGCCTCACCCGCCTCGCCCCGCTGGGCCATGGGGTAGCCGTCCAGTGCCGTCGCAATTGCAGAAGGTGCCCCCGGAATGTTGAGCAGGATCGCCGTGCGCGAGCCGCCATACACCCCCATGAAGATGCCGATCATCAGCGACAGGGCAGGCAGCACATCCCAGGAGAAGGTGAAGGAAATCAGGATCGAAACGGCCATCGTCACCGACAGGCCGGGAATGGCGCCGATATAAATGCCGGCCATGGTGCCTGCCGCGATGAGGGCAAGCAGCTTGATGTCCAGCAGCGGCACGAGAAGAGCGTTGAGAATATCCATCAGGATCTCAGCCTCACGCCATGAGATTGCGGAAGAAGGCGAGGATTTCCGCCTCCGGCACGATGCCCGCAGGCATCAGCACGGAGAAGATGAGCCGGAATATCACCCAGATCAGAAGAATGCTGACGGCCGAGACCATCACCGTCCAGCCCCAGTTGCGCCGGGTCAGGATACGGATGCCGAGGACCAGAAACAGGAAGGACGTGGGGATGAAGCCAAGCGGCTTCAGCAGAAAGGCATAGGCCGTGATCAGCACGGTCATCAGCACCACCGGCAGCGGCAGGATCTCCCGAAAGGCCCACTGGTTGCCTTCCGCCGGCTTGCGCAGGGTCTGGATCAGCACCATGGCGGAGGTCACAGTCATCAGTCCGGTCGTCATCATCGGCACGCCACCCGGTGCGGACAGGGCCTCAAAGCCGGAAATCCCGTATGCCGTGTAGAATAGAAACAGACTGGCGCCGAACATGAAGAAGCTGAAAACCAGTTCAAAGGAGTGGCGGGGTTGCGGGTTTTCCATGTGACCTCCAGCAGCCGGATCAGGCAGGCAGGGTTTTACCACCTGCCCATGCAAAACGCCGCCCCTCTTCGGCAGCCTGCACCACATGAAATCATGCATGATGCAGGCTGCTTCAGAAGCGTTTTCCGGGACCCGGCAGGAGGCTTTCCCCTTGCCATCTGGCGGCCAGCCCCGGAAGATCAGGCGGCGTTTTCTGGTTTATGGCGAGGATCAGGGCTTGGGAATGCCGAATTCCTCAGGCGAAGCCTTGGCAAGACCAGCGTCCCAGACGAGCCAGCTCGTGGTGGACTGCCACTTCTTGAGGAAGTCCTCAGCCTCAGCACCAGACAGCGACATCATCTTGAAGCCGCGGCCGTCCATCAGCTTGAGGAAGTCCTCATTCTTGGCGCCTTCCTGATAAGCGGCCACCAGCTTGGCAACCACGTCGTCCGGCGTGCCCTTCTTCACGAAGATGCCGAAGAACGGGCCCCAGGGCAGAAGCTCGGAGAACTCCGGGTTGGTGGACACGATCGTCGGCACGTCCGGCAGGGCCGGGGTCGGCTCGACGTCGAACAGGGCGATCGGCTTCATCGTGCCGGCCTTGATGTTCTCGACAGCAGCACCCAGCACGGCCGGCATCACGTCGATAGCACCGCCCTGCAGGGCGGTCAGGGCCAGGCCGTCACCGTCATAGGGAACGAAGGTCACGTCGATCGGCGTCTTCTGGTTGATCATCGCGGTCACGACGGACGGCAGACCGCCCGGACCGGTGGAGCCAAACTTCACTGCCTTCGGGTTGGCGTTGATGTAGGCGATCATCTCCGGATAGGTGTTGAACGGCGCGTCCGGACGAGCCACCAGGATCGGAATGCCGCGTGCCAGAACGTTGACCGGCACGAAGTCGGAATAGTCCTTCTCGCCCAGCTTCATCACCTTGTAGAGCAGCGGGTTTTCCGCGCCGAACAGAATGGTGTAGCCGTCGGCATCACCGGACTCGACCATGTTCAACGCAAGAGCGCCAACGCCGCCCGTGACGTTCTGCATGACGATCTTGCCGCCCAGCGCCTTTTCGGCATGCGGGGTGACCGCACGCATCACCGTGTCAGTAGAACCGCCCGCGCCCCACTGGATGATGCCCTGAATTTCCTTGTCCGGATATTCGGCAAGAGCCGGAACAACAGCAAGCCCAAGCGCAAGAGCTGCGCCGATAAGCGTCTTCTTCATGAAGATCCTCCCATTTGAACGGTTCCGGCCCATTCTCCTTCTGAGCCGCCCGGGTCATTGATTGCCAGAAGTTTGAGATAACAGCAAATACCGATTTCGCCGCCACCGTAACATGATGTTAATCTTGCCTCTCATCCCGCTGCAATTGCGGAAGGCGCAGGATCCCAGGCCTCACGGGCACGGGCGCGTTGCAGTTCGTACCGGAAACGCTCGACCGTAAATTCAGCAAAGCTGGAGAGCTGCCGTCCGTGTTTGGTCAGCACCCAGGCGTTGATCGAAGCCGGCTCCTTCAGTGGCCGCCGCACAAGGCCGGGCATGTAGACTTCCGCGACAGAGAACTCGTCGATCACCGAGACCCCCAGCCCGTGCCGGACCAGGCTGACAATCGTCTGCGCAAAGCGCCCGCGCATGGAAAAACGCGGTTCCAGCCCGGCATCCCGGTAGGGGTGAGACAGGATGCGTCCGTACGGATCGCTCTCGTCGATGCCGATGATCGGCTCTTCCATGAGATCGTGCACGGAGATGACCGGCTTTTGCGCCAGTCTGTGCCCCTCGGGCACCACGGCCACAAGGCGCCCTTCCACCAGCTTCTGGCAATCCACCGCCGGATTGTCCATGGCCGAACTCATGATCACGAACTCCCCGCGCTCAAGCAGCAAGTAGTCGAGCGTTTCCTCGATCTTGAGAATGTTGAGATCAATGAAGAGATCGGGAAAGCGCTGACGCACATTGCGGATGGCACGTGCTGCGATGAACTGGGCAATCGACGGGGCGCAGGCAATCGACAGGGTGAACTCCTCACCCTTGTGCAGGGAGGACACCGCCTGGTTCAGGTTTTCCATCTGCCGGTAGACCTGATGCACCATGTCGAAGACCTTCTGCGCCTCAGGCACGGGCACAAACAACCCGGCCTTGCGCTCGAACAGCCGCACGCCAAGCAGAATCCTCGGTGTATTTGATCAGGCGGCTCACGCCGGGCGCAGACACGTTCAACAGTTTGGCAGCGCCCGTGATCGTTCCAGCCATCATAACGGCGCGGATGACCTCGACCTGCCGGAGTGTCAGTTCTTTCATCTTGAAGAATCTCCCGAAAGGGATGCTGTCACAGCTTGGGAAGCTGCGGAAGACCTCCTTTCAGGAACGGCGGCCAAGGTATCGGGCGATGCCCCTTGGCAGAATTGACCTTCTCAAGCCCGCATGAACCTGATTAACCTCACGGCCCCGAACCGGAGATACCTGGAACAATGAAACTTGATGCCGCACTTGAAGCCCGCCTGACCCAGGCCAGTGCCATGCTTGCCGAATGCCGCCGTCAGGGCGGCGCGCTGGAGCGCCTGCCGGAAGAAGCCCGCCCGCAATCCATGCTGGAAGGCTACGAGATCCAGCGCCGCGTCCATGCGCTGCTGGGCGATGCTCCGGTCCGCCACTGGAAAACCTCCGAGACCGGTCCGAAGGGCGCAATGACTGCTCCGATCCACGGCAGCCGCATTTTCACGAGCCCCGCCAGCGTTGGCCGCGTCAACGCTCTGGAGACGGAAATCGCCCTGCAGCTTGGCAAGGATCTGCCCTTCCGCGACGGCGAGCCCTACACCCGTGACGAAGTCCTTGCAGCTGTCTCCCACTATGCTCTGGCCTTTGAGCTGTGCGCCTCGCGGTGGCTGGCGAAGGATGTGGAAGTGGAAGAGAAGATTGCCGACTGCCTGTCCAATGACGGCCTTGTCCTCGGCACGCCCGTGCCCTTTACCGGCGATATCATCTCCCCGGTAAAGCGCCTTGTACTGATGCGGGACGGCACCCCGGAGCCCTTCACGCCCAATGACATCGATCCGGCAGGCTCGCTGACAGCCTATGTCAATGCAGGCGGCGACCGGTTCGGCGGTTTCAAGGCAGGTGACTGGATCATCACCGGTTCCATGAGCGGCGTGCAGAACGCCCCTGCCTCCGGCCTTTGGACTGCGCGCTGGGATGACCGGCTGGAAATCAGCCTGACCATCACGGGCTGATAAAACGCACTCCGGTTCAGCGGCTGGAAAAGCCGCTGAACCGGACGAGCTGAACGTTCTTTTCTTCCAAAAGCGCAGCAAAGGCATCGTTGGCGAGATACTCCAGCTCAACTTCCCGCAGGTCCGTCAGCGGGTCGAGCCCGATCAGATGCCCGTCAACGAGGCCGGGATGGCACATGATCAGCGGCCGCTCCCCATCGCCGCTCAGGAAGCGGCTGAACAGATCGCCTGTGTTTTCCCGCACCGTGAAATCCCGCACGCCGCGGAAACTGTCATTGGCCAGAAACCCCGATGTCCTCACCTTGCGGGCAAAGCCCTGACCCAGCGCGCTGATGGCAACTGCTCTTGGCACCGCCCTGCCCCGTTTCAGAATGGCTGGCAGCGGCTCCTGACACAGGCGCAGATAGCCGCCCTGGGGCGCGATGCGGGCCGCAAACGCCTCCAGCACAAGATCGCGGATCACCGGCAGCTGATGACAATGGTGATGGCCATCGATGAAATCCGGCACCCGCCCCATGACAGCCGCGAAGGCATCAATCTGGGCTGCGATTTCCCCGGCCAGTTCCTGCCGGATGGTTTCGCTCTTCAACTGACCGCGCAGGGCCATGATGATCAGCTGCCCGTTTGACGGCAGATGCCCGCCCTCCGCCAGCTTTGGCATCTGTGTCAGGGGAATGTGATCGGTGAGCGTCAGATGCAAGCCAATATCCGCATCGATCTGCTCAGCCCCGGCCAGAAGCTGCTGCCCCTCTTCTGCCCAGAAGGGGCTCACCGTCATGGCTGCCGTTGCCGTCAAACGCCGCTGGCGCAACAGCTGGCGGATGCCCTCGCTGATACCGGGCGTTAGCCCATAGTCATCAGCACTCAGCACAGCCTGTTTTTTCCCGGACATCACTGTTTGAAAAACCCGCTCTCTAAGGCTAGTTACTGCTCAATCGATCCTGCGGGACATTTAAGGCAAAAGCGCGCCTCATGACAGATCCGAGAATGGCCAATCCGGGCATCCCCACACCGAACCTGTCTGTGGTGATCCCCTGTTACAATGAAGCTGCCAATCTGGCACCGCTGATGGCACGGCTTATCCCGGTGCTCGAGGGGCTTGGCCGCAGCTTTGAAATCCTGCTGGTGGATGACGGCAGCCGCGACCGCACGCTGGAAGTGGCCGCAGGTCTTGCCGCTGCCGACCCGCGCATCGGCATCCTCGCCCTGTCCCGCAATTTCGGCAAGGAAATCGCCATCACCGCAGGCATCGACCACGCGCGCGGAGATGCAGCCATCCTGATCGACGCGGATCTCCAGCATCCGCCGGAAAAGATCATCGAGCTTATCGCGGCCTGGGATGAGGGCTTCCAGATCATCCACGCCACGCAGGCCGTCCGCCCGACCGAGGGGCTGGCGAAGCGCGCCGGCGTGAGACTGTTCTACAAGCTTCTGGCTCATCTTTCCGACATCAAGCTTCCGCGCGGCGCAGGCGATTTCTGCCTGCTGGACCGGGCCGCACTGGATGCGCTGAAATCCATGCCCGAGCGGGCACGCTTCATGAAGGGCCTGTATTTCTGGGTTGGCTTTCGCCAGAAGCAGATTCCTACGAACCCGCAGAGCGGGTGGCAGGGGCGAGCGGCTGGAGCTTCAGCCGCCTTGTCGGCCTTGCTCTCAATGGCCTGACCGCTTTCAGCACCGTGCCCTTGCGGCTTGCGTCCATCGCCGGTGTGCTGGTCTCTTTCATTGCGATCATTTACGGCCTGTTCCTTGTGACCGACGTGCTGCTGCATGGCATAGACGTGCCGGGCTATGCCTCGCTGATGGTCGGCCTCTTGTTCCTCAGTGGCGTGCAGCTGATTTCGCTCGGCATTCTGGGAGAATATGTGGGCCGCATCTTCAACGAGACGAAACAGCGTCCGCTGTATTTCGTCGGCAGCTACCGGCCGGGGCAAGCCCATGCGGATGCAGGCTCCCAGCCCTGCGCGCCTCAGGCCAGCCCGGACGCTGCCAGCGCTACGAGGACATAACGCCCGGCCTTGCCGATGGTGACCAGGAGCAGGAAAATGCCCAACGGCTCCCGCAATGTGCCTGCAATCACAGTCAGCGGATCGCCGATGACAGGCAGCCAGGCGAACAGCAGGCTCCAGCGGCCATAGCGGTGATACCAGCCTTCGGCCCGCATCAGTCCCTTATCCGAAACCGGGAACCAGCGCTTGTGCCGGAAACTGGCAATCCCGCGCCCCAGCAGCCAGTTGACCACCGAGCCCAGCACATTGCCCGCCGTGGCAACGCCCAGCAGAAGCCACAACGGCCAGCCACCGGAAATCACCAGTGCAGCCAGCACACCTTCGGACTGGGCAGGCAGCAGGGTTGCCGCCAAAAAGGCAGCCAGAAACAGTCCCGCCAGACTACCAAGTCCATTCATCCGCTGATGCCCTCCCCCATACACAAAATGCGCTGCCGCAGGTAACCCCACGGCAGCGCATGTTCAAGTGCCAGTCCTGATACACCTCAGGCGCGGGCGAGAAGTCCGTGCTCTGCGTGCTCCAGCGCGGTGACGATGCCGCGCAGTTCCGCCAGCCCCTTCAGGCGGCCGATGGCCGGATAGCCCGGCTGCGCCTTGCGGTTCAGGTCATCAAGAATATCCTGCCCATGGTCGGGGCGGAAGGGGATCGACACATCCTTGCGGCCTTCGGCCTTGCGGCGAGCTTCTTCCTTCACCACCTCGGCCAGCAGCGCTACCATGTCGGTGTTGCCTTTCAGATGCTCTGCTTCATGGAAGGAGCCGAAGAGCGCATCCGTCTCGCGCTTCACGTTGCGCAGATGCAGGAAATGCACCTTGGAGCCGTGGCGCCGCATCATGCCCGGCAGGTCATTGTCGGAGCGTGCGCCCAGCGAGCCGGAGCAAAGGGTGATGCCATTGGAGGGATTATCCACTGCCGAAAGGATCGCCTCATAGTCGGCTTCCGTCGACATGATGCGCGGCAGACCAAGCAGCGGATAAGGCGGATCATCCGGATGGCAGCACATGCGGATGCCTTCCTGCTCTGCCACCGGGATCACCTCCTCCAGGAAGGCAATGAAGTGGCGGCGCAGCTGATCGGCATCAATCGCGCCGTACTCGGCCAGATGCGCCCGCACATCATCCAGCGTCATGTGCTCCGCTGCACCTGGCAGGCCAAAGGCGACATTGATGGCCAGCGCCTTCTTCTGCTCTTCGCTCATGCCCGCGTGGCGGCGGGCCGCTTCTTCCACGATCTCAGCCGGGAAGTCCTCAGCCGCGCCCTTGCGCTGCAGGATGTGGATGTCGAAGGCGGCGAAATCCGCATGGTCAAAGCGCATGCAGGTGCCGCCGTGATCCACCCGCCAGGCCAGATCCGTGCGTGTCCAGTCCAGAACCGGCATGAAATTGTAGCAAAGCACTTCGATGCCGGCCGCGCCCAGATTGCGCAAGCTGATCTTGTAGTTCTCGATGTGCTCGCGCCAGTTGCCCTTCTGCTTCTTGATATCCTCGGAGACGGGCAGGCTCTCGACCACGTCCCAGGAAATCCCCGAAGGGCTGCCATCGCGGCGCGTGGCAATTTCCCGCTGCCGCCTGGCGATTTCCTCAGGGCTCCACACCGCGCCGCTGGGCACATGATGAAGAGCGGATACAACGCCCTCCACGCCTGCCTGCAACATATCGTCAATGCTCACGAGGTCCTTGGGACCAAACCAGCGCCAGGTCTGCTGCACGCGTTCCACTCCTTATTTCCGGCCTGCCACCTCTGGCCCGGCCGGTCATTCGGGCCTTCCGGTTACCCCGGTTTGCCGCCTCTTTCAGGACGAGCGCATAACACGCCCTCGCCCCTGCCGACTAGTATGGTAGTTTGATATTGACTTGTATGGTAGTATGGAAAATGATGCAGGCAAGAAGAGAATGTGGAAAATGGATGGGGACATGACGGGTCAGATTCTACCGCTCAGGCCACTTGCCGCATCCGAACCGGGCGTTCCCGTCGGACAGCAGGTGCATCGTGACCTGCGCCAGCGCATCATTCGCGGCGAGCTAGCCCCGGGCACCCTTCTGTCCGAGGCGGAGATGGCGCGCAGCTTCGGCTCCAGCCGCCAGCCCGTGCGGGAGGCCTTCATCAAGCTGGCCGAGGAAGGCCTTGTCGAAGTGCGCCCGCAGCGCGGCACCCTGGTGCGCAAGATCTCCATCAAGCGGGTAATGGACATCCGCTTCGTGCGGGAGGCCATTGAGGCGAATGTGGTTCACCTTCTCGCCAGCGAGCCCGCGCCGGCCATCATTGCGGACCTGCGCAACCAGATTGCCCGCCAGCGTGAGGTCGCTCCTGATGCACAGGATGTGTTCATGGCGCTGGACGAAGCCTTTCACCACACCATGGCCCGCGCCATCGGCAAGACCTATGCCTGGGACGTGGTGGAAAGCGTCAAGGCGCAGATGGACAGGGTGCGCTATCTCAGCTTTGCCGATTTTCCGATCTCTCGCCTCATCGCACAGCATGAGGCCATCGTTGATGCGATCGAATCCCGCAACCCGCAAGCAGCCGGGGAGGCCATGCGCGCCCACCTGCGGGAGATCCTGAAGGACCTGCCGAACATCGCGGCCGCCCGGCCGGAACTGTTCGACATGGAAGAGGTGCAAGTCACCCCATAATCACATGAAGTGGAGGAAAAACATGCGTCGTTTCACAAGGCAGGCTCTTGCCGCTGCCATCGGGCTTGCCAGCCTTGCCGCCATTGGCAACCCCTCCGTTGCTGCCGAGCGCGTGCTCAAGCTCGGGCATCTCGCCAACGAGCAGAACACCTGGCACAAGGCCTCCGTGAAGTTCGGTGAGGAGCTGAAGGCACTCACCAACGGCCGGATCGAGGTCGAGGTCTATCCGAACGAGATCCCTCGGCAAGGAAGTCGACCTGATCAACGGCATGCAGCTTGGCACCGCCGACATGACGATCACCGGCGAAAGCCTGCAGAACTGGGCGCCCATGGCAGCCCTTCTGGCCGTGCCTTACGCCTACAAGTCATTGGAGCACATGGACGAGGTTGCGTCCGGCAAGATTGGTGAGGACATCAAGGCAGAGATCGTGGCTCGCGCCCAGATCCGCCCGATTGCATACTTCGCCCGCGGCCCCCGCAACCTGACGTCCAACCGCGAGATCAAGTCTCCCGATGACCTGAACGGCCTGCGCCTGCGCGTGCCCAACGTGCCGCTGTTCGTGGACACCTGGAAGACCCTGGGCGCGCAGCCCACACCAATGGCCTTCTCCGAGGTTTTCACCTCGCTGCAGTCCGGTGTGATTGACGCTCAGGAAAACCCGCTGGCACTGATCAAGTCTGCCAACTTCGCCGAAGTGCAGAAGTTCGTGAACAAGACCGAGCATGTGCGCTCCTGGATCTATCTCACGATCTCCGAAATGACCTGGTCGCAGCTCAGCGCCGAGGATCAGGCCGCCGTCATGGAAGCTGCCAAGCGGGCTCAAGCCTATGAGCGCGAGCTGTTCCTGGCTGACGAGGAAAACCTCGTGAAGGAGCTTCAGGCCGCCGGCATGACCTTTGTCGACGTGGAAACCAAGGCCTTTGCCGAAAAGGCACGTCCGGCCGTTCTGGCCAATGTGAAGGCGGAAATCCGCCCGATCGTCGAAGACCTCATGAAGTGACAAGGCAGCAGCGGCCCCGGCACCTCGCCTGTGGGCCGCTGCAAGCCTCCTTCTGGAGACAATCATGATTATCAGACAGGCACTTGCCCTTGTCGTGGCGGTCAGCCGCTTCGCCACGGGAGCGGCCTTTTTCGTCCTGATGGGCGCCGTGCTCGTTCAGGTACTCGGGCGCACGCTCTTTCAATCATCACCCGTCTGGACGGAAGAACTCACACGCTTCGCCCTGCTCTATGTTGCCGCCATTGGCCTCGGCCTGGCCTATCGCAGCGGTGATCTGGTCAACGTGGACCTGGTCTGCGAGAGCCTCTCCGCTCCCTGGCCGAAGCTTCTGCGGGCTCTGTCTGCCCTGCTGACAGCAGTGCTCTGCCTGATGCTGATCGGCCCCGCCTGGCGCTTCACCTCCATCGGCGCCCTGCAAACCTCCCCTGCCCTCACCTGGCGGATGGACTTCATCCACGCCAGCATGCTGGTTGCCCTCGTCTCGCTCTGCATTTTTCCCTTGCGCGCTTCCTGTCCATCGCCACTGGCGAAAGTGACGGCCTGCCGCAGGCTGCCGGAGAAGAAACCCCGTGAGCCTTGCCATTCTCTTCGGCGTCTTCGCCCTCGGCCTCATCATCGGCGCCCCCGTTGCGGTGACGCTCGGCCTTGCCTCCATGACCTACCTCTGGTTCAAGGGCATTCCTCTTGTCGTCATGCCGCAGAAGATGTTTGCCGGCATCGACGTCTTCGTTCTCCTGTGCATTCCTGGCTTCATTCTCGCCGGCAACCTGATGAACCGGGGCGGGATCACCGGGCGCATCGTGCGCTTTGCCAATGCGCTGGTGGGCTGGATGCGCGGTGGCCTTGGGCAGGCCAATGTGGCCGGGTCCATGCTCTTCGGCGGCATTTCCGGAACGGCCGTGGCTGACGCAGCCTCGATCGGCGGCATGATGATCCCCGGCATGAAGAAGGCGGGTTATCCGGCAGACTTTTCGGCCGCAATCACAGCCGCATCTTCCACCGTCGGACCGATCATCCCGCCCAGCGTGCCGATGATCATTGTCGGTGCCCTTTCCGGGATTTCCGTCGGCAAGATGTTCATGGCCGGCGCCATTCCGGGCATCATGATGGGGCTGGCCATGATGGTCACCACCTACATCATTGCGGTGCGCAAGAACTTTCCGCGTCAGCCCTGGCAAGGCGTGCGCGAGCTTTGCCTCGCCTTCCTCGGCGCCTTCTGGGCTCTGGCCATGACAGGCCTCATCGTTGGTGGCCTGCTGACTGGCCTTGCCACGCCCACGGAAACTGCCGTTGTCGCCAGCATCTATGCCTTCGTGGTCGGCGCATTCTTCTACCGGGAACTGCCCATCCGCGAAGTGCCGAAGATCGTCATCGACAGCGCCATTTCCTCAGCCGCCATTCTTGCACTCGTCGGCTTTGCCAATGTGTTCGGCTGGATTCTCGTTTCCGAGCGCATCCCGCAGATGATTGCCGAAAGCGTGCTCTCATTCACTGACAACAAGTATGTGGTGATCCTGCTGATCAACATCGTGCTGCTGATTGTCGGCATGTTCATGGAGACAATCGCGGCTCTGATCATCCTCTTCGTGCCGCTCCTCGCCCTTGCTCAGGGTGTCGGCATCGATCCGCTGCACTTCGCCACCTTTGCGGTGCTCAACCTGATGATCGGCCTCACCACGCCTCCGGTCGGTGTGTGCCTGTTCATCTGCGCCAACATTGCCAAGTTGCCGCTGTCGCCGGTCATCAGGGCGATCACGCCCTTCCTCATCACCAACATCATCGTGCTGCTGCTCGTGTCCTACATCCCCGGACTTGCGACGTGGCTGCCCACCTACCTTCTGGACTGATTTGTCATGGAAACACGTGTTTGCCGCCTTTATGGCCAGCATGACCTGCGCATTGAAACGGCAGAAGTGCCGCAGCCCGGCCCAGGCGAGGTGCTTGTCGCCATCGGTGCGGGCGGGATCTGCGGCTCGGACCTGCACTACTTTCAGGATGGCGGCTTCGGCCCCATCCGCGTGCGCGAGCCGATCATTCTGGGCCACGAGATTGCAGGCACCATCTCGGCCCTCGGCGCGGGCGTTACCTCGCTGACCGTGGGCCAGAAGGTAGCTGTCAACCCGAGCCGCCCATGCCGCACCTGCAAATATTGCGCGGAAGGCCTCTTCGCTCATTGCCTTGCCATGCGCTTCATGGGGTCGGCCTTGCGCTTTCCTCATGAACAGGGGGCTTCCGCGATCTTGTGGTCACCGATGCCATCCAGTGCGAGCCGGTGGGCGCCCATGTGGACCACGCGGAAGCCGCCTGCGCCGAGCCGCTGGCCGTGTGCCTGCATGCTGCCAATCAGGCCGCTGCGCTCGAAGGCCGCCATGTGCTGGTCACCGGTGCAGGCCCCATCGGCCTGCTGTGCGTGGCCGCAGCCAGACGGGCGGGCGCCGCCAGTATCACGGTCACCGACCTGCAGGACGCCACACTGGCCGTGGCGGCGCAAATGGGCGCGACGCAGACCATCAATGTTGCCACGCATCCGCAAGCGCTTGAGCCATTCAAGGCGGACAAGGGCCACTTCAACGTGGTGTTCGAGTGCTCCGCCGCGGCCCCTGCCCTACGCACCGCCATCGAATGCGTCCGCCCGCGTGGCCGTATCGTTCAGGTGGGCGTAACCGGCGATCTGCCGGTTCCGGTCAATCTGATCGTCGGCAAGGAGATCGAGTTCGTGGGCACGCACCGCTTCCATGAGGAGTATGCGCTTGCTGCCCGTCTGATCGACAGTGGTGAAATCAATGTGAAGCCCATCATCAGCCACCGCTTTGCACTGGAAGATGCGGGAGAGGCGTTCCGCATTGCCGGAGACCGTTCGCAGGCCATCAAGGTCAGCCTTACGTTCGCCGGCGTTTGAAGCGCAATCCGGCACGGATTGTCTCGCCTGCGTGGACAAGTCATTCACGCAGGCGTTCTTTTCCGGGCAGAAGAGCATGCCATAAGGTGCAACTCTGCAGCAGAGGACATCTTATGACCCCTGAGATCATCTACCTTTTCGATCCGCTTTGCGGCTGGTGCTATGGCGCAGGACCAGGCGTTGCGCGGCTCGTGGCTGAGCCAGGTATCGCAGTGACCCTGCAGCCGGTGGGCCTGTTTGCCGGAAGCGGTGCGCGGCCCATGGACCCGGGCTTTGCCTCCTATATCGTGAAGGCCGATGAGCGGATTGCGGCCATGACCGGCCAGCCTTTCAGCGATGCCTACCGGCAGAACGTGTTGTTTGGCGGATCGCAGAAGATCGACAGTGGTCCTGCAACCCTTGCGCTCACAGCTGTCCACCTGACCACGCCAAACGAGGTGGCCGCAGCGCTGAAAGCCATCCAGGCTGCCCGCTATGTAGGCGGGCAGGATGTGACCAGCCTATCCGTTCTGGAGAACATCCTGCGGACTGCCGGATTGGAGACGGCGGCCGAGCGCCTCAAGATCGCAGATGCGGCACTTGAAACCGCCATGCAGAACTGGACCAGCGAAGGCATGGGCCTCATGCAGGCGATGAGAGCACAGGGCGTGCCCGCCTTACAGCTGCAAACCCCATCAGGCGGGCGCTACACCATCGACACCCAGGCCCTGTTCGGCCCGCAGGTCGAAAGCCTGATCGAGGCTGTCCGCAAGGCTGCCTGAAACACCCGGTCAGCGGTACAGAAGCGACACGCCGTCATGGAACAGGTGCAGTGCCTCCGGCGCTGCCGTCAGCCGCACGGCGGAATGCCTGAGACCTGAACGGATGCCCGGCAGTTTGGCGACAACCTGCCGCCCCTCACTGTCCTTCTGGAAGTAAAGCAGCGTCACCTCGCCCAGCGCCTCGATGATATCGACCGTACCGGCGAAAAGCGCATCGCCATCCGTCTCGCGCAGATCCTCGGGCCGGACGCCGAGATTGACCTTGAGGCCCATGTCGCTGTCACCGGTCTGGATGGCGGCCACAGCCTCCAATCCGCTGTCCAGCCGCACGCGGGTTGTCTCGCCGGTGGCAATGATCTCGCCCGGCAGCAGGTTCATCGCCGGACTGCCGATGAACTGCGCCACGAACTCGTTCTGCGGCTTCTGATAAAGCTCCATCGGCGTACCGACCTGGCTGATACCGCCGCCCGCCAGCACGACGATACGGCTGGCGAGTGTCATGGCTTCCACCTGATCATGGGTCACATAGATCATGGTGCTGTCCGGCATCTGCTCCTTGAGCTGGGCAATCTCGATGCGGGTGGCGACGCGCAGCGCCGCATCGAGGTTCGAGAGCGGCTCATCGAAAAGATAGACCTTGGGATCGCGCACGATCGCCCGGCCGATGGCGACACGCTGCCGCTGCCCGCCGGACAGTGCCTTCGGCAACCGGTCGAGATAGGGCGTCAGCTGCAGGATACTGGCAGCGCGGTCAACGGCGGCATTAATCTCTGTCTTGCTTTTGCCGGCAATCTTCAGGGCAAAGGCCATGTTGTCACGCACGGTCATGTGCGGGTAAAGCGCGTAGCTCTGGAACACCATGGCAATACCGCGCTGGGCGGGCGGAACGTCGTTCATCACTTCGCCGCCAATCTCCAGCGTGCCGCCGGAGATTTTTCCAGCCCGGCAATCATCCGAAGAAGAGTGGACTTGCCACAGCCGGAAGGGCCGACGAAGACGATCAGCTCACCCTTCTCGATGTCCAGGTTGATATTGCTGAGCACCTTGACGCCGCCATAGGCCTTGGCCACGTCCGTAAGCTTCAGATCCGCCATCTGCCGGCCCTCCCCTTGCCTTCAGCGCCGGCGCATGAGGCTGACGCCCCACGGCCCGAGCGCGATGATGCCGTCATGCTCTGACACACTGCCAATTTCGTGCCCGATCGTTTCCCAGTCTTGCGCAGGGATGCGGATGTCCGCCGGTGCGTCCGAGAGGTTGAAAGCGCAGAATATGGTTTCGCCATTCAGCTTGCGCGAGAAACTGAGCACATCGCCCGTCACCGTCATCGGCGACTGGCTGCCCTTCATCACCGCCGGCTGGGCATGGCGGAAGGCGATGGCGCGGCGGTAGTGATGCAGGAGCGCCGCCGGATCAGTCTCCTGCGCATCGGCAGCTAGGCCATAGTGCTCGCTGGGCACAGGCAGCCAGGGACGGGCCTCGGAGAAGCCGCCGCTGTGCTGCTGGATGTTCCAGACCATCGGCGTGCGGCAGCCATCACGCCCCTTGAACTTCGGCCAGAACTCGATGCCATAGGGGTCCTGCAGATCCTCGAAGGCCAGCTCTGCCTCGGGCAGGCCAAGCTCTTCGCCCTGATAGATGCAGACTGACCCGCGCAGGCACATGAGCAGCGTCGCATAGGTGCGGGCCGCAGCCGGCGTCAGGTTCCAGCGGGTGATGTGGCGCACCACATCATGGTTGGAGAAGGCCCAGCAGGCCCAGCCTTCCGAGGCCACCCGATCAAACTCCTCAAAGACGCTTGCCACATAAGGCGCCGTCATGGGGCGGTTTGCCAGAAACTCGAAGGCGTAGGACATCTGCATCAGTTCATCGCCGCGAGTGTATTCACCCAGCAGTTCCAGCCCGCGCTGACTGTCACCAATCTCGCCGACAGTAGCCGCGTTATACTCGTCCAGAACCACGCGGAAGCGGCGCAGGAACTCCAGATTTTCCGGCTGGTTCTTGTCGTAGACGTGGCGCTGGTGATTGTAAGGGTTCACCTTCGGTGCCGTCAGATCGTTGCGCTCCTCCACCGGCAGGGCCGGGTTGTCGCGCAGTTCCTTATCGCAGAAATAGAAGTTGATGGTGTCGAGGCGGAAGCCATCCACCCCACGCTTCAGCCAGAAGCGGGCAACCTCCAGCAGCGCATCCTGCACATCCGGATTGTGGAAGTTCAAATCCGGCTGCGAAACCAGGAAGTTGTGCAGGTAGTACTGCTCGCGCCTCGCATCCCAGTGCCATGCCGGGCCGCCGAAGATGGACAGCCAGTTGTTGGGTGGCGTGCCATCCGGCCTGGGGTCAGCCCAGACATACCAGTCCGAACGCGGATTGGTCCGGCTCTGCCGGCTTTCCTCGAACCAGGGATGCTTGTCGGAAGTGTGGGACAACACAAGGTCGATCATCACCTTGATGCCGTGCGCGTGCGCCGTTTCGATCACCCGGTCAAAGTCGGCCAGTGAGCCGAACATAGGGTCCACGTCGCAGTAGTCGGACACGTCATAGCCGAAGTCCTTCATCGGTGAGGTGAAGAACGGGCTGACCCAGATGGCATCCGCGCCAAGGCTGGCGATATGCGGAATGCGGCTGACGATACCCGCCAGATCACCGATGCCGTCGCCATTGGAGTCCTGATAGCTGCGCGGGTAGATCTGATAGATCACCGCTCCGCGCCACCAGTCCTTGTCCTTGATGAGGGTGGTCATTCACGAAATCCTGTCGTTGATACGTCTGAGAAATGGTGAGAGTGGGTTACTTGACCGAACCGGCCAGCAGTCCGCGCACGAGGAACCTCTGCAGCGCGAAAAAACCAGCAGCGGCACGAAGATGGATACAAAGGCGGAAGCTGCGAGGATCTCCCACTCTCCACCCTTGGAGCCCAGAAGCTCACGCAGCACGCCGGTCATGACGAGCTGTTGCTGGTTGTTGCCAAGGAAAACGGTGGCCACCAGCAGATCGTTCCATGTCCACAGGAACTGGAAGATGGCGAAGGACGCCAGCGCCGGGAAGCTGAGCGGCAGGATCAGTTTGCGGAAGATCTGGAAGTCACTCGCCCCATCGACGCGCGCGCTCTCGATGATCTCGCGCGGGAGGCCCACCATGTAGTTGCGCAACAGATAGATCGCCATGGGCAGGCCGAAGCCCGTATGCGCCAGCCAGATGCCCAGATACTCCTTGCCGATGCCAAGCGAATTATGCAGCCGCAGCAAGGGGATCAAGGCCAGTTGCAGCGGCACCACCAGAAGACCGACGATGGCAGCAATCAGCAGTGCGCGGCCCGGAAACTCCATCCACGCCAGCGCATAGGCGGCAAAGGCGGCAATCAGGATCGGGATCACTGTGGCTGGAACAGTCACTGTCAGCGTGTTGAGAAACGCTCTCCCCAGCCCTTCGGCAAACAGAACCGTCTCGTAATTGGCCATGGTGAAGCTGGGCGGCGTTTCAGCCGTCACGAAGATGCGCGGGCTGCGGCCCTCGAACTTTGCCGGGCTTTCCAGCCGGTAGGCG
The DNA here is from genome assembly GCF_050510895.1 of Pannonibacter phragmitetus. GTDB lineage: Bacteria > Pseudomonadota > Alphaproteobacteria > Rhizobiales > Stappiaceae > Pannonibacter > Pannonibacter phragmitetus_B. Next base: position 2,841,687 of record NZ_JBNINT010000001.1, read on the forward strand.
CCATCGGCTTCCACCGTGAGCGTCTGGCCATCGTCAAGATCTGCCGAGGTGCCCGGTTCATAAGCCATAGGTTCCCGCGAGGAGGCACCAAAAGCAGTCACGGTGCCGCTGCCTGTGTCAAAGACATTGCCGTCGATGATGAAGCGGCCGGCTTCCTCCCGCTGCGTGTCCGCATCCCCGGCCCGGACGATGGAATTCTGCTGCGACGGAAACAGCGCCTTCCACCAGCCGGTGGCAGCGATCTGATCCGCCTGCCGGAAGGAGGAAACGAGAAGCCCGATGGTGGGTACCGTCCACAGCAGCACCAGCGCGATGACGGAGAGATTGACGGCCCAGACGAGGCCAGAGCGCTTGCCCGCAATATGATCCATCACTGCATCTCCTTGCGGGCATTGCGGATATTCCAGATCATGATCGGCGTCACCAGCAGCATGATCACCAGCGCCACAGTGGAGGCACGGCCCGCATCATTGCCGCGGAACATCCAGTCGAACATCAGATTGGCCAGAACCTGCGTGCCCGACTGGCCGTTGGTCATGGCCAGCACGATGTCGAAGACCTTCAGCACCACGATGGTGATCGTCGTCCACACCACGGCAATTGTGCCCCAGATCTGCGGCACCTTGATGCGGAAGAACACCTGCAGCGGCGATGCTCCATCGAGGATGGCCGCCTCGATTGTCTCCTCCGGAATGCCGCGCAGGGCAGCCGAGAGAATGACCATGGCAAAACCGGTCTGGATCCAGACCAGCACGATCATCAGGAAAAGGTTGTTCCAGAGGTCAATGGTCAGCCAGGTCTGCGGCTCCCCACCGAAAAACACCACTACTGCATTGAGCAGGCCAATCTGCTCCTGCCCTTCGGGCCGGTAGTCATAGATGAACTTCCAGATCACTGAGGCGCCAATGAAGGAGATCGCCATCGGCATGAAAATCAGCGACTTGGCGAGATTGCCCCAGCGGATGCGATCCGTCAGCGCAGCCGCCAGCAAGCCGAAGGCAGTGGAGGCGGCAGGCACGAACAGCAGCCACAGCATGTTGTTGCGGATGGACTCGCGGAACTTGGCGTCCTCGATCAGCCAGATGTAGTTGTCAAGGCCGACAAAGCGCGTGCCCGAACTGTCATGCAGCGACAGCCAGACCGAAACGAACACTGGGTAGAGCAGATAAACACCCAGCAGCAGCATGGCAGGCGCCAGAAACAGCCAGGGCCGGATCAGGGCTGCCCGGTTGATATTACGCCCCGCATTGGCCCCGCGTGGCGGCAAGACCGCATCAAGGATCAGGTTGGAGCCATAGAAATAGGCGACGCAGCCGAACACACCGGCAACAATCGTCGCACCTGCCATCATGATCTGCTGGAGCATTGCCCCTCCCGCGCGCATTGATCCTCGACAGGCCCTCAAGGCACTCGTCACCGGATCATGGCCACCGGTTTTCCCGGCTTCTTGTCATGGAGGCCGCCGCCAGCCGCATAACCGGCTGGCGGCGCACCACAGTCTTACTTCTTGATCGCGTCCCAGGCCTTCTGGATACCGGCACCAACGGCGGCTGCGTCCTTGCCACCGGCCACGTAGTCCACCATGCCCGTCCAGAAGGCACCGGCTCCGATTGCACCGGGCATCAGGTCAGAGCCATCAAAGCGGAACGTGGTGGCGTTGAGCAGGATATCGCCCATCTTCTTCAGGGTCGGATCGCCATAGACCTCCGTGTTGACGCCCTTGTGCGGGGTCAGGAAGCCGGTCTGTGCCATCCACACCTCATGCGCGATCGGCGTCTGCAGGAAATCGATCAGCGCCTGGGCGGCCGGGCTTTCCTTTGTGATAGAGAACAGGGTGCCCGCACCCAGCACAGGCTGGCCAAGATCCTTGTCCGCGTAAGCAGGGAAGTAGAAGAAGTCCACATCCTCGCCGATCACCGTGCCTTCCGGGAAGAAGGTGGGAATGAACGACGCCTGACGGTGCATGTAGCACTGCGGCGGCGAGGCGAAGAGACCCTTCGGGCTGTCGCGGAAGTCGATGGTGGCCACACCGGCAGCGCCGCCAGCCACATACTTGTCATTGCGGGCGAAATAGCCGAACTCCTCGATGGCACCCACCACCTTGGGGTCATCGAATTTCAGATCATTGCGCGTCCACGCGTCATAATCCTCGGGTGATTGGGTGCGCAGCATCAGGTCTTCCACCCAGTCGGTGGCCGGCCAGCCGGTGGCAGCTCCAGAACCCAGGCCGATACACCAGGGCGTACCGCCATCCGCGACGATCTTGTCCGTCAGCGCCTTCAGCTCTTCCATGGTTGTAGGCACTTCGTAGCCCGCGTCCTCGAAGTTCTCCGGCACGTACCAAACCAGCGACTTCACATCGACCTTGTAGAACAGGCCGTAGAGAGCATCCTTGCCGTCCTTGCCCTTGAAGGTGGCAAGATCAACCCAGGACTGACCGGCAGCATAGTTGTCACGCACCCAGTTGGAGGTCTCATCACCCAGCGGCGTCAGATAGCCCTTGGAGGCAAGATCCCGGGCAAGACCCGGCTGCGGAAAAATGGCGATGTTGGGCGGAGAGCCCGCTTCCGTATCGATGACGATCTGCTGCTCGAAGCTGTCGGAACCGGAATAGTTGACCTTCACGCCCGTGGCGGCCTCGAAATAGTCGAAGATGCTTTCGACCAGCTCCTTGTCCGGTCCAAGCCAGGGCCCAAGCACGGTGATCTCCTGCCCCTTCAGGGCATCAGTCTTCACGGCCTCATAGCTTGCCCAGTTGAACCGGCTGTCCTTGCCCGGCTCGAACTTCAGCTCCTGCGCCTGAGCACCGGCGCACATCAGGGCAAGCCCAGCTGCGCCAGCGAGCAAAATCGTCTTCATGGTGACCTCCCAGTACCGCGCCCGACTCCCGCGCTCCACACAGGGCCAAGCATCTTTCAAACCGCTTTGAATGATCAACAGTCGCCGATCGGCCAAACAGAGTCAACGGGCATGTCGCACTTCAGCGCCACAACACCGCTCACAACCTCATCTTTATTGCCGCATCGCAGCAAAAGCCGCCTGTCAAAGGGCTTTGACGTACGCCACGCACGCGGCTACAGTCTGGCGAAATTCAAAGCGGTTTGAGGTTTCAGACCCGGACGTATCCTTGATGAGCCCCGATGAATCTGAAGCAGTTTGCCCAAAAGCTGGGGCTTTCACCCACAACAGTCAGCCGCGCCCTCAACGGGTATCCGGAGGTAAACGCAGCCACGCGCGAGCGGGTTCTTGCGGCTGCAAAGCAGCATAACTACCAGCCCAACGCCCGCGCCCAGCGCCTGGCCACAGGCCGTGCGATGGCCATCGGCCACGTCATCCCAATCGCCACCCGGCATGAGATGGTCAATCCGGTGTTTGCGGATTTCATTGCCGGTGCTGGCGAGAGCTATTCCCGTGCGGGCTATGAGATGGTGCTGTCCATTGTGCCCGATGATCAGGAAGCCAGTGTCTACCGGGAACTGAAGTCCCGCGGCACCGTTGATGGCATCATCGTCCACGGCCCCAAAATGTCCGACCCGCGCATACCACTGCTGCGGGACATCGGCCTGCCCTTCGTCGTGCATGGACGGGCAAGCGGCACCACGGCGCCCTATTCCTGGCTCGACATCAACAACCGCCGCGCCTTCCGCCGTGCCACGGACTTCCTGCTGGATCTCGGCCACCGCCGCATCGGACTGATCAACGGCCTGGAGTTCATGGACTTCGCCGCCCGCCGCCGGTCCGGCTATCTCGAAGCACTGGAAGCACGCGGGCTTAAGCCTGCGCCGGAGTTGATGTTCAGCGCCGAAATGACCGAAGGCCAGGGCTATGCCGCAGCCTCTGCCATGCTGGACCAGCCCGAGCCGCCAACCGCGTTTCTCGCTTCCTCCATGATCTCCGGCATCGGTGTGCGCCGTGCCATTGAGGAGCGGGGCCTGAAGCTGGGCAAAGACGTTTCCGTCATCATCCATGATGACGAGCTTGGATACCTGAAGAACGGCGCCGAAGTTCCCCTTTTCACAGCCACCCGCTCTTCCGTGCGTGAGGCCGGACGCCAGACCGCAGACATGCTGCTGGCCCACATTGCAGATCCCGCGAGCGCTCCGCTGACGCGCCTTCTTGAATGTGATCTCATCATCGGCCAGTCCACGGGACCGGCCCCAGTCAGGACGTAAACTCCATGAACTTCACCCGTGCCGATTTCCCCGGAGACTTCCTCTTCGGCGCTTCCACATCCAGCTATCAAATCGAAGGCAGTGCGCTTGGCGGAGCGGGCCGCAGCCAATGGGATGACTTTGCCGCAACCCCGGGCAATGTCATCCGTGCCGAAAACGGCGCCCGGGCCTGTGAGCATATCCTGCGCATGGACGAGGATCTGGACCTGCTGAAGCAGGGCAATTTTGATGTCTACCGCTTTTCCACCTCCTGGGCGCGCGTCATGCCGGAAGGACGCGGCGCGGTGAATGCGGAAGGGCTCGATTTCTACGACCGGCTGGTGGACGGCTTGCTGGAGCGCGGCATCAAGCCTGCCCTTACGCTCTATCACTGGGAACTGCCCTCGGCACTTCTGGATCTGGGCGGCTGGCGCAACAGGGACATTGCGGATTGGTTCGCCGATTACACCGCCATCATGATGAAGCGCCTCGGCGACCGAGTCTGGTCGGTCGCGCCGATCAACGAGCCCTGGTGTGTCACCTGGCTGTCCCATTTCCTCGGCATCCATGCGCCGGGCGTGCGCGACATCCGCGCCACCGCCCGCGCCATGCACCATGTGCTGCTGGCTCATGGCCGCTCCATTCAGGCCATGCGTGCGCTGGGGGTGCAGAACCTCGGCGCCGTCTGCAATTTCGAATATGCCCAGCCGGCAGATGAGAGCGAAGAAGCCCGCAAGGCAGCGGAGCTTTACGACGGCTACTACAATCGCTGGTTCCTTGGCGGCATCTTCAAGAAGGAATACCCGGCCAATGTGCTGGAGGGCCTCGGCCCCCACATGCCGAAGGGCTGGGAGAACGACTTCGACGTAATCGGCACACCCGTGGACTGGTGCGGGCTGAATTACTATACCCGCAAGCTCATCGCCCCGGACCCGGACAGCGCGTGGCCGTCCCACAAGGAGGTGGAAGGCCCCTTGCCCAAGACGCAGATGGGCTGGGAGATCTACCCCGAAGGCCTCGAGTTCTTCCTCAAGCGCACCCATGCGGAATACACGAAGGGCTTGCCGCTTTACGTCACCGAAAACGGCCTTGCCAACGACGATCACCTGATCAACGGCGAGGTGCAGGATGACGGGCGCATTGACTTCCTTGACCAGCACCTTGCCGCTACCCGCCGGGCAGCCGACGCAGGCGTGCCTGTGAAGGGCTATTTCCTCTGGTCGCTGATGGACAATTACGAATGGGCCGTAGGCTACGAAAAGCGCTTCGGCATTATCCATACCGACTTTGACACGCTTGAGCGCACGCCAAAGGCCTCCTTCAAGGCCCTTGCCAAAGCCATCGCCCGCTGATCAGGGCCCGCATGAACTTGACAGGCATTAGATGGACAGGCCTTCCTGCTGCATCGCAATAGGAAGGCCTTCCGCATGTCAGTCAAGGATCTGCCAGCCGGTTCCCTCAAGGACCGGGTCCGTATCGACGAAACCACTCTTCTTTCGGAAAACTGGGGCAAACTGACCCGCTACCGCTTCAGCCTGCGGCGCTCCGATGGCGAATGGCAGGAACAGACACGCGAAGTCTATGACCGTGGCCACGGCGCGGTTCTTCTGGCCTACGACACGGCCCGCCGCCATGTGCTGCTGACGCGCCAGTTCCGCCTGCCCGCCTATGTCTGCGGCCATCAGGAGGAGATGATCGAGGCGCCCGCCGGACTGCTGGACAAACTCGATCCCGAGACCCGCATCCGTGCCGAGGTGGAAGAAGAAACCGGCTACCGGTTGGGCAAGGTGGAGCGCCTGTTTGCGCCCTTCATGAGCCCCGGTTCCGTCACCGAGCACCTCACCTTCTTCATCGCTCCCTATTCACCCGATGACCGGGTGAGCGACGGCGGCGGCCTTGAAGAGGAAGGCGAGGACATCGAGGTGCTGGACATTGCCTTTGACGAGGCGATGGCCATGGTCCGCGACGGCCGCATCTGCGACGGCAAGACCATCCTGCTGCTCTACCACCTGGCACTGACCGTATTCCGGGGTTGAGAAATCAATATTTTTCAATATCTTAAAACAATATCCGTCCTGCCATGGCTTGATGATGGCATCCATGCCCCTGCCTCTCCCTACGCAAAGCGGTGAAAGCATGCGAGCCTTCAGAGAGGCTGACCGTGCAGCACGGCCACGGAGTGGATGCCATGGTCAAGCCATGGCAAGACGAAGGAGAGGAACCATATCGTGGCGGGCTCCAGAGGAAGGTACAAAAACCAAAGGGCGCGCCGGGTGGGCGCGCCCTTCGTGTTTCAGAAGATCACGCCGGATCAGCCGATGATCTTGTTGTCTTCGCGCTTGATGGCGACAATGGTCGAGCGCGGCAGCTTGCCTTCACCATCCGGGAAAGGAGCAGCCGGGTGCTGGATGCCGACGAAGTGGGTACGCTTGTCGGAGGACCAGGTCTGGCCGGTCACTTCCGAGCCCTTGGGGGCGGTGAGGAAGCGCTCGATTCGGCCCGATACAGGGTCGCCCGCCAGCATCTGGTTATTACCCTGACCGGCGAAGTCGCCTTCGTTGCTGTCTTCACCGTCCGTCTGGATCCAGAGGAGGCCGGTCGAGTCAAACATCATGCCGTCCGGCGAGTTGAACATGTTGCCGTCGTTGATGTTCGAGGAGCCGGCATAGGCATCCTTGTGAACAGCCGGGTTACCGGCCATGCAGAACAGGTCCCACTTGAAGGCAGCGTCCGCATGATCCTCGTTCGCCGGATACCAGCGCACGATCTGACCATACTCGTTTGCCTCACGCGGGTTCACCGCGTTCAGTGCCAGCGGATCGCCGCCAGCGTTGGTACGCAGCTTGCCATCCTTCATAACGCCACGGCGGCTGTTGTTGGTCAGCGCGCAATAGGCTTCGATGGCAACCGGGTTGGTGGCAACCCACTCCGGGCGGTCCATGGTGGTGGCACCAACCTTGGAAGCAGCCATACGGGTGAAGACGCAGATCTCGTCCATCTTCATGCCGGTGGTTTCCGGCGTCAGAGCCAGCCACTCGCCGGTGCCGTCTTCCGCGAACTTGGCGACGTAGAGCGTGCCTTCGTCCAGCAGCTTGGATGTGTCGCCTCCGGGAACGTAGATGCCGTTGGAGACGTACTTGTAGAGGAACTCGCCACGCTCATCGTCGCCCATGTAGACGACCACGCGGCCGTCACGGGCGATCACGCAGGCCGCGTTCTCGTGCTTGATGCGGCCGAGAGCGGTGCGCTTGACCGGGGTGGACGAAGCGTCAGACGGATCGATCTCGACGACATACCCGGCGCGGCGCGGCTCATTCGGATTCTTGGCAACGTCAAAGCGCTCATCGAACTTCTCGTAGGCGTAGCGGGTTTCAGCCGAAATGCCATAGCGCTTGTAGTCGTCCGGCATCTTGAACTCGGCATTGGTGGTGCCGAAGTAGCCGTTGAAGTTTTCCTCGCAGGTCAGATAGGTGCCCCAGGGGGTCTTGCCTGCACCGCAGTTGTTGAAGGTGCCGAGGCTTTCCATGCCGGACGGGTCGGCAGCAGTCTTCACCAGGTCGGAACCGGCTGCCGGACCCGAAAGCTTCATCGGGGTGTTGTGATGGATGCGGCGGTTGAACGGGCTGTCCACCACAATGTGCCAGCCGTTTTCACCTTCAGCCACTTCCATGACGGTGACACCCTGCATGTTCTGCAGGATCTTCACGTCATCGGCATTCTGCGGAACGCCTTCCGGCGCGTGCGGCAGGTTGATTTCCGGGTTCACGTATTCATGGTTCACGGCGATGACCTGACGGCCGCCGATGACAAAGAGCTCCATGCCGTCGGTGTTTTCACCGAACACCTTGTCCGAGTTCTCGACGCTGACGGCCTTTTCCGGGTCCAGATCCGGCACGCCGGAGAACAGCGGTTCGCCCCACTTGGCCAGCGGCTTCCAGGTGTAGCCTTCCGGAACATGGATGGTGCTGTCGGTGGCAATCGGAACCGGCTTGAACTGGAAGCGCGAGGACGCATCCTGCGCCAGAGCAGCGGTTGAGGACATCAGGTTGCCAACAGTGCCCATGGCAGCGGCGGCCGAGCCGAAAGCCAGAACTCCGCCAAGGAAACCACGGCGGGACAGGGCGCTTTCAACCACGCGGTCGAAATCCGTCACAGCCGGGGGCGGGTTCTGCAGTTCATCCCATTCGTCCCAGGACAGATCGCTCTTCTTGATGTCGGACATGGCTAGCTCTCTCTCGAAACTGTTTACGAGGTCTAACGCCTCGCCAGACCGGTTAACGAGTGACTGTCACAGGCAGATGACAAGGTTGAACACGATCAGACCTGCAGCTGAAATGGCTTCGCAAATTTCTCAATCCCTGGCTTGCGCCCCCCTGCAGGGCAGCAGAAACGAAAAATCCCGGCCGTTCCCGGCCGGGACCTGCAGGTGTGTAAAAGCCCAGGCTTGAAAGTCAGAACTCCTTGCCGATCAGCAAGCGGTCCACAGACAGCTTGCCACCGCCGTAGGCCGCAAAGAAAAGCGCTCCGCCAGCCCAGAAAAGTGAGGCCAATTCAGCCTTGGTCTGCACCTGCTCAAGGAACTTCGCACCGCCGTCAGCAAGGCGCGTTACTGCGCTGGGAGTGAAGAAACTGCTGCCCTCTTTCAGAGCCGCAATGCCTTCTGGTGTCAGAAACCCATGGCCATATGGATGGCTGTAGTGGAACCAGAGCGTGATCGCCAGCATGACGCCATTGGCAAGCGCCAGAGGACGGGTCAGAAGGCCGCAAGCAATCATGATGCCGCCAACGAACTGCATGACCGCCAGCATCGGTGAAAACAGCCAGCCGGGGTAGAAGCCGAGATTTTCCACGAAGCCCACCTGCCCCATGGGCGCCAGGATCTTCGGCAATCCTTCGACAGCCAGCATCCCGCCAATGGCAATGCGCAATCCGGCAAATGCCATTGGCTGGGCAATCCGCTCATAGAAACCAGCCATAAAAGGCAGGAAAAATCGACCACCCCCTTATCACTAACAGAAACGTAAGCACTATCGACAGTCATAAAACCCTCCAAAATTCATAAGATTGAATACAAACCGATTTCATCGATATATATTCATGAAAAATACTTACACTCCCCTTGAAACGGGGAACTTTGACGAGAATCAAATTCACCATACGTCACCATGGATTTTATTTTGCGTGAGTTATTTAGAATAATTTCAATAAACCATATTCTATCATGAAGAACAGGAGGCAGCTTCGCGTGCACTGCTGAACCAACCCCACCGCAAAGCCGTAAGAATCCGGAGAGAACAACCGGAGACAAGGGTATGGCCGAACCAGCTGCGCAAGACCTGAGCTCATTTCCGCCTGGAGGCCTCGCCGTTGTTGCGGGCAGCACAGGAGCGATAGGTGCCGAGATCGCGCGCCAAATCGAGGCGACTGGCCGTTTTGCCCGCGTGATCGGGCTATCCCGCTCCGGCGCGGGCGGCCTTCCCTTTGATCTGACAGATGAGCAAAGCATTGCCACCGCTGCCCAGACCATTGGAGAGGCATCAAAAGCCGCACCCTTGCGGCTTGTCTTCGATGCGACCGGCATGCTGCATGAGGGCAATCTCCAGCCTGAGAAGAGCTGGCGACAGATCGATCCGGCGGCCATGGCACAGGTGTTTGCCATCAACACTATTGGTCCGGCCCTTCTCATGAAGCACTTCCTGCCCTTGCTGGCCGGTGAGGGAAAGGCAGTGTTCGCGACACTCTCGGCCCGCGTCGGCAGCATCGGCGACAACAATCTGGGCGGCTGGTACAGCTACCGTGCTGCCAAGGCTGCGCTCAACCAGCTTGTTCGCTCCGCCAGCATCGAACTGGCTCGCAAGCGTCCCGAGAGCCTTTGCATTGCCCTGCATCCCGGCACGGTTGAGAGCCGTCTGTCAGAGCCCTTCGCCAGATCAGGCCTCACCGTGCGTCCACCACAGAAGGCAGCCGGCATGCTTCTGAAGACCATTGACGGCCTCGCGGCAGCTCAGACCGGCAGTTTTCATGACGCAGAAGGCAAGGAGATCGTATGGTGAGCACCACCGTCATATCCCCAGCACAGCCGGAGACGCAGCCTGTCACTGTCTATTATGACGGCACCTGCCCTCTCTGCTCCCGCGAGATCGCGGTCTACAGGCGGCAGGCCGGAGCAGACGGGATCTGCTGGGTGGATGTGTCCCGGGATGCTCCGGAAGTTCTGCTGCCGGACGGGCTCACGCGCAGCACTGCCCTTGCCAGGTTCCATGTGCGCGGCGCCGATGGGACGCTGCGGTCGGGCGCGGCAGCCTTTCTCAGCCTGTGGCACAGCCTGCCGCGTTTTGCCCGCGCTGCCCGCCTGCTCGACCGGCCGGTTCCGCGCGCCGTACTGGAGTTCGGCTATCGCCTGACGCTCATCCTCCGCCCTGCCCTGCAAGCGCTGGCAAGGCGTGTGTTCCGTCCTCATCCGCAGGAGCAAGACAGATGACACGGCACCTCACCTACAATCCGATGACCGTGCCACGCCCGGCGCTTGCCCTCGGAGTTGCCGGGCTAATCCCATTTGCGGCCGCCAGCTTGGTGGCCTTTGCCGGGCCGCCCGACCTGCGCCCGCAAGCTGCCTTTGCACTTGCAGCTTATGGTGCTGTCATTCTGTCCTTTCTTGGGGGCATTCACTGGGGAGTGGCCATGGCCGCATCCACCGGACAGGACGAGGCTTTTGAAGACCGTGAGCTTCTCACGCGGCTTGCCATCGCCGTCGCTCCGTCTCTTGCAGGGTGGGCGGGTCTGCTGCTGCCGCAGACTTCGGGGCTTCTACTGCTGGCGGCATGCTTTGCAGCCATGCTCGCCCTTGATCTGACAGCATCCAGGGATGGCAAATTTCCGTCTTGGTATCCGGCGCTGCGTCTGCCGCTCAGCGCGGGCGCAGCGGCCTCAATGCTGCTGGGAGCTGCGGCGCCTGCCGTGATGTAAACACTGCGATTTGACAGGAACCCTTGCAAAGATCTCTTTTCAGATGATCCAGACTCAGTCATTCATTGTGCATTAACCATAAATGCCGAAGCTGTAGTCGTGGATATCGGGGAGACCGGCATGGTTCGTTTGCGCAAACGCCTTGAGAGTTTGGACGACTTCTTTGCAGCCGTCGAAGGCTATACACATTTGCCCTCTGAACTCCTGGTCCGTTTCCTGCTCGACAACTACCTCGTTGATCTGGACCAGCTTTCCGAGTTCGCCAACTCAATGAAGCAGAAACAGATCACCCCAGCTGGTGCCAATCCCGCCGCCGCTTCGATCGCGGCCTGATCTGTCTGCTGTCACCCGGTGAACGGTTGGCAGGGGATACGCCATGTCTTCATGAGTACTCTCGATGAAGATGAGGCCGCCGCAGGTAACGGGCTTTCCTGGTCTTCAGAGGTTTCCAGAGGCAAGTCCGGCCTCAACCGATAGCCTGAGTTTCCGGGGGTTGCTGCGCAGGGCCGCTGGCATTTCCCGGCTGCGGCAGTCCACCCTGCCAGATCTTCTGGCGATTGCGGATTTCGCGCGGTGCCGGACCGAAATAGCTCGGGGTCTTCACAAAATCACGCGGCTGCATGATCACGCTCGACACCCGCTGATAAAGCGCCTTGGCCGAGATCGGCTTTGACAACAGCTCATGCACGCCAAGACGGCGCGCCTCAATGATGCGGCTGCGCTCCGTGTGCCCTGTCACCATGATGATGGGAATATAGGCAAAGGGGTTGTTCTGCGTGCGGATCATACGCACCATATCGGCGCCGTCGAGGATCGGCATCACCCAGTCAAGAATCAGAATGTCTGGATTCGCACGGTCCATGGCCTCAAGGCCCGACGCACCATCTTCGGCCTCGACAATCCGCCGCGCGCCAAAGCCCTGCAGCATGGTGCGCAGGATCGTTCGCATGTAGGCGCTGTCTTCCACCAGAAGAAATGTCAGCGAGGCAAGATCAAGGCTCACCGGCCACCTCCGTTCGTCCAAGTCAGACTACAGGCAAAGGGTGAAAAGAGAGTTAGTCAACTCTGCCAGTAGCCGGTGGTCCGTTCCCTGGCCGCTGCCGCAGCGGTCACTTACCACCAGCAGCTGTCCAGCCAGACCGTTAACAGACATATAGGGTTTGACTGCACAAGCGGCCCCTTCTGTGGCCTATTCAAGTGCATTTCAGCCCTCTGAAGCCATTAACTCAATAATTTCAGCCCGTTGCACAACCGGTCCAGCGCCCGCAGAATCTCCTTTGCCCAACGGCATTTAACCGGAGATGCCGCAGATTTGACATAAGATTCAAATCACCGGGTTTAAACCTTGGTAAAGTTGCGAAGCATTAACTCGATCCGGAGCTAGCGCTTAACCCCCTTTGAGGGAGCCGTGCTATAAATCCGTCACAGTCAGACGAGGCAAGTTCTAGCAATAGCCTTTCATCCTGACACTCCGGAGCCAACCATGCAGAGCGAACGCATCGAGAAGAAGAGGGAGGCAAGCAGGGAAAAATCCCGCCCGCAGGCCCCATCTTTCAGCGCCAGCTCTGGCCCTGCTCAAGAGAACATTCTTCTCGTATCCGGTCTGGCCCTGCTGATCGTATCAGCCAGCATGGTGATCACCGCCCTCGTCGGCTGAGGCAGGCATGCCTTGCCGAGATTGCACCGCCGGTCAGGTTTTCTCCCCGTCACGGTCCTCCAGATCGTCATCATCGAGAATACGCCAGCTGGCGCCTTCAAGATCATCATACTGGCCACTTTTCAGCGACCACAGAAAGCCCGCAAGCCCCAGACCACCGAGAAACAGGGCAACCGGGATGAGAAACAGCAGGATAGTCATTCTGCCCCCGTGGCTTAAGAGAAATGGCTGCCTTGCGGCCAGCCGCCGCACCCTCTCCAGTCTGGGCCGGCACCATGTCCTGTGCCATGCGCGCATTGACGAGGCGCAGGCGCAAGGCATTGGCCGTGACGATGAGAGACGAGCCCGACATGGCAGCGGCTGCAATCAGCGGCGTGACGAAACCCGCGACCGCGATCGGAACCGCGATCAGATTGTAGATGACCGAAATCCAAAGGTTCTCGATCATGGCGGCCTTGGCCTTGCGGGAGATGGCAAGCGCTTCAGCCACGGGACGCAGCGGATCGCCGAGGAACACGGCATCGGCAGCGGCCTGGCTGATGTGAACCGCCGTCACAGGCGATAGGGACACATGCGCGGCGGCCAGAGCCGGAGCATCATTCAGACCATCACCAACCATCAGCACGGTGCGGCCTGCCTGCTTCAGTTCTTCAAGACGGGCAATCTTGCCAGCAGGCGTCATCCCGGCCCGCCATTCGCGGATGCCAAGAGTATTGGCGGCCTGCTCCACCGCACCAGCCCGGTCACCGGACAGGATCTCCAGATGATAGCCCATGGACTTGAGACTGGCAGCAACGGCCGGAGCATCAGGCCGCAGCTTCTGCCGCAGGGCAATCAGCCGCGCAGGCGCATCGCCCAGCTTATAGGCCAGCAGCGACGCATCCGGATGGCGTTGCATCATCGCGTCCACATCGGCCTCTGCCGCACCGCAGAAAATTGGGCTGCCAAGCCGGATTTCGCGACTCCCAAATCGCAGGAGACACCTGCTCCGCTCGTCTCCACCACACCGGCGAGCGGCTCGCTGGCAGCTGCTGCCTGGGCGAGGCCACGGGCCAGCGGATGGCGGCTGGACAGGGCCAGACGCCCGGCAAGCAGAAGATCGGGGTCCGACAGATCCGGCTCCTCAACAAGTTCAGGTTCGGACAGGGTCAGCGTGCCGGTCTTGTCGAAGACGATCGTATCGGCGGCTGCCAGCCGTTCGATGGCATCGCCGGAGCGGATCAGCACACCGGCCTTGAACAATTGCCCGGAGGCGACGACCTGCACAGCCGGAATCGCAAGGCCGAGCGCGCAGGGGCAGGTGATGATGAGAACCGAGATGGCAATGATCAGCGCCGGCTGCCAGCCGATACCATAGAGCGCCCAGCCGGCGAAGGTCAGCGCCGCGGCAGCGTGCACCACCGGCGAATACATGGAGGCTGCCCGGTCGGCGAGCACCACATAGGAGGACTTGGCCTGCCCGGCGGCCTCCAGCAGGCGGTTCACCTCGTCCAGCACAGTCGAGCCGGACGCGGCCGAAACACGCACATGCAAGGCACCATCGGCATTGCTGGTACCGGCATAGACGCGGTCCCCCGCCTTCACAGGCTCCAGAGCCGTCTCGCCAGTCACGAGACTCTGATCGACTTCGGAAACACCTTCCTCGATGATCCCGTCGACCGGGATGCGCTCACCCGCCGTCACCAGCACGAGGTCGCCGGGCTGAATACGGGAGAGCGGCACTTCCCGCACACTGCCGTCCGGATTGATCCGCGCCGCGGCCTCGCCCTTCAAGGCGGCAATATTCTCTGCCAGCGATTGGGTGCGGCCGCGCATGTTGTGATCGAGATAACGGCCGACCAGCAGAAAGAACAGCAGCATGGTGGCAGATTCAAAGTAGGCGTGATGCTGGCTTTGTGCCGTCTGGACCAGCGAAAGCCCCACAGCCAGGCACACGCCGATGGAGATCGGCACATCCATGTTCAGGCGGCCGCCGCGAATGGCGTTGAAGGCACTTCTGAAGAAGGGCCGGCCTGCATAGGCAACGGCCGGAAGGGCGATCAGTGCGGAGATCCAGTGAAACAGATCACGGGTCTCGTCGGTAATATCCGTGACATTGCCCGACCAGACCGAAACCGAAAGCAGCATGATGTTCATTGCGGCAAAGCCGGAGACCGCAATGGCGCGCATCAGTTCCCGCCCCGTCTGATCCTGACGGTTGCGCGCAGAGGCCGGATCGAACGGGTGGGCCTTGTAGCCCATGCGCGCCAGCGTGGCGACAATCTTGTCCGCCCCAGTGGCTGCTGCATCCCAGTCCACCGCGAGCCGGTGGGAGGTGAGGTTGACACGTGCTCTGGCGACACCCGGCAGGCGCATCAGCCCCCGTTCAATGTCGCCCATACAGGCCGCACAAGTGATGCCCTCGACGGCCAGGTCCATATGGGCCCTGCCCTCTTCTCCAGATGTGACGAATGCGTCCCAGTCACGCATATGCACAGTCATGATCCGTCCTTCATGCGAGAGAGAAACGCGGTGCCCGGTCCGCCCCTGAACCGGGCACCGCTCCTGTCAAAGTCAGTCCGTCAGAAAAAGCGTGTTCTCAGAGCGGAATACCCGGCCTTCAGCACCGTGAGCCTCAATGATCAGGTGCCATTTGCCTGCAGCTACCGCATTTGGCGTTAAGGCCGCGTAGTGCCCGCTTTCCCCCTCAACAAGGCTGATCGTCTGATCCTGTCCCGTCGCGAGAGGATGCATCAGCTTAGCCTCGAAACTCACACCGGACACCGGTGAGCCGTCGGCCTTCTCGGCGTTAATGGCGATCTGAGCCCGCCCTTCGGCCTTGCGCTCGAGATGCGCATTGACCTGCCAGCCACGGGATGCCTGTTCACGGGCAGCTGCCACTTCGCTATTGAAAGCCTGTCCAGCCTTGTAGGAGCTATCGACGACCGTTCCAGGGAAGCTGCCGATGGCCACCCACAGAAAGATCCCGTTGGCTGTAAAGACCGCGCCGAAGAAGCAGAAAAGCCAGATCAGCACCGTCCAGCCGGTCAAGGGCGGCGCGCCGCCCCTGCCGTTCCATCACCCTTGCCCGTCCTCGCAAGCGTTTGTGTCATCTGGTCCTCCTATGGAGCCTTGAAATAATCGCTGGTGTAGACAACCTCACCCATCACCGTATCCGTCAGGCGGAAGATGACCGGTGTCGAGGACGCAAGTTTTGCATCGGCCGGAGAATAGACCAGCACGCGGATCTCGCGGCTCTGATCCGGGCCAACAACGATGAAGGGACGGCCATCCACGTAGTGGTCAATGCCGATCGCCTCGACCCTTGTACCGCCGGGCATTCCTTCAACATTGAGCATGAAAGTGCGCTCGTGGTTCTGCTTGTTCAGAAGACGCACGGTAAAGCCGTTGCGCACCGACCCGTCATTCTGTTGGACGAAGATCGGGTTGCGGTCATGCAGCACGCTGATGCCCGCAAAATCACGGCTGAGCAGCGTGTAGAGCATGATGGCACCTGTGATGGCAATGACCGCCGCATAGATGATGGTGCGTGGACGCACGATATCATAGGTCGCGTCCTTGCCCTCCAGCCGCCGCTGGATGTTCTCGTCCGTATCATAGCCGATGAGGCCAGTGGGCTTGCCGACACGTGTCATCACAGCGTCGCAGGCATCGATACACAGGCCGCACTGGATGCAGTCAAGCTGAAGGCCGTTGCGGATGTCGACGCCCGTCGGGCAGACGTGGAAGCACTGGGCACAGTCAACGCAATCGCCCGCCGGAAGGCCCTTGGCCGCAAGCTCGTTGTTCCGCTTCAGCGGTCCGCGCGGCTCACCCCGGTCCCAGCGGTAGGTGACGTTAAGCGCCTTCTCATCCGTCAATGCCGCCTGAATACGCGGCCAGGGGCACATGTAGATGCAAACCTGCTCGCGCATGAAACCGGCCAGCAGATAGGTGGTCGTGGTCAGGATGCCGATCCAGACATAGGCGCTCAAGGGTGCCTGGAAGGTGGCAAGTTCATACACTAGCGTCGGTGCGTCGGAGAAATAGAGGACCCAGGCGCCGCCGGTCCACCAGGCAATCATCAGCCACGACACGTGCTTGGCCGCACGCTTGCCGAACTTCGACAGGCTCATCGGCGCCTTGTCGAGGGCGATGCGCTCACGCCGGTCGCCTTCGATCTTGCGCTCGACCCAGAGAAACAGGTCAGTCCAAACCGTTTGAGGGCACAGATAGCCGCACCAAAGACGCCCGGCGACAGCATTCATCAGAAACAGCGCCAGAGCCGCAATAATCAGCAAGCCAGTGAGATAATAGACTTCCTGCGGCCAGATCTCGATGAAGAAGAAGTAGGCCCGCTGCCCTTCAAGATCGACCAGAACGGCCTGACTGGGAGCATTCGGCCCCCGGTCCCAACGAATGAAGGGAAGGAAATAATAGATGCCCAGAGTGATGAACAACAGCGTCCACTTGATCTTGCGGAAGGTTCCCTTGACCGCCATCGGATAGATCTTCCGGGCGGACGCAAACCACTCTTCTGGCTCGCCACCGGCACCGGCGGCATTTGGCTCGATTCGCATCATTCCGTCCTTTCATCCCGGTTACCGGCCCCAACGGCGCCCGGGCAGTTCCGGGTACAAACCCGGATTTATGCTGACCTTGGAAGCACACTAGACGGAGCAGCACTGACAGGCCTTGAGCCTGATCAAATGCGGCAATATGTCAAAGGCCGGACGCTTGCGCGCCCGGCCTCCGGTTCTTCTGATGCTATAGTCCCTCGCCGTGCCGGTCCGTCAGACCTTTTCCGGTGAGGCGGAGAGTTTACTCGCCACCGCCGAAGGAGTGCACGTAGACGGCCAGCGACTTGATGGTTGCCGGGTCGAGGCGGCCTTCCCACGCGGGCATGACGCCTTGCCGTGGGGCGTTGATCTGCGCCTTGATGGCCTTCAGCGACTTGCCATAGAGGTAGTTGGCAGCAAGCAGGTTGGGCGCGCCCATTTCCCGCATGCCGGCAAGATTGTCGCCATGGCAGGCTGCACAGTTTTCCTGGTAGACGGTTTCACCCGCAGCCAGATCCACCCCCGGTTCGGTCTCCAGCCCGGCGCGCGAAGCGACGAAATTGGCGACCTGATCGATCTGGGTCTTATCCAGCAGCTCATCCCGGCCAAAGGCTGGCATTTCGCCGATCCGGGCCTCGTCATGACCCGAGCGGATGCCATACTTCAGAGTCGTATGGATGTCTTCCAGCGTGCCGCCCCAGATCCAGCCGTCGTCCTGAAGGTTCGGATAGCCAATGGCACCCGTACCGCCAGAGCCGTGGCAGGCTGCGCAGTTGTCACCGAAAGCCGCACGGCCATTCGCCATGGCGAAGTCGAGCAGTTCCGGCTTGGATGCGATCTCTTCCAGGCTTGCGTCATTCAGCCCTGCCCCAAGCTGCACACGGGCAGCCTGACCGGCCTCGACAGCGGCCAGCGCATCTGCGCGCTGGCTGTTGCCCAAGACACCAGCGGTATAACCGCTGATCAGCGGCCAGGAGGGGTAAACCACCCAGTAGCCGATCGCCCAGACGATGGAGGCGTAGAAGACATAGAGCCACCATTTCGGCAGGGGATTGTTGAGCTCCTTGAGCCCGTCCCACTCGTGGCCTGTCGTTTCAACGCCGGAGACAGCATCGATCTCCTTCTTGTGAATGTCGCTCATCTGTTAGTCCTCCCGGAACGGGATCTTGGAGGCCTCGTCAAAGCGGTCTGCGTTGCGGGGCCAGAGGGCATAGGCGAGCACGCCTGCAAACATCAGCACGAAGTAGATCGTGCCACCCGTCTGGGCGAAGCTCGCCAGGGTCATGTAGGTCTCGTTCATGTGAGCCTCCTCAGCGCAGGTTCGCCTTGTCGTCGTAGATCGAGAAATCCACGAGCGTGCCAAGCATCTGCAGATAGGCGATGAGCGCATCCATTTCCGTCAGCTCCTTCGGGTTGCCGTCGAAGTCGCGGACGACAGCCTTCGGATAACGGGCCATGAATTCATCGACACCGTCCGCATCCGGATTGGCCTGAGTGGCCAGGTCCGCAGCGGCCTTTTCGATCATTTCATCCGTGTATGGCACGCCAACGATCGAGTTCACCTTGAGGTGGTCGGCAATGTCGCGGGTGTCGAGCTTGGCCGTCTTGAGGAACGGATAGCCAGGCATGATCGATTCCGGCACGACGGAGCGCGGGTTGATCAGGTGATCCCGGTGCCAGTCGTCGGAGTACTTGCCGCCGACGCGCGCCAGGTCCGGACCGGTGCGCTTGGAGCCCCACTGGAACGGATGATCGTACATGGACTCCGCAGCCAGCGAGTACTTGCCGTAACGCTCCAGCTCATCGCGCATCGGGCGGACCATCTGCGAATGGCAGAGATAGCACCCTTCACGGATGTAGATGTTGCGGCCAGCCAGCTCGAGCGGGGAGTAGGGACGCATCCCTTCCACCTTCTCGATTGTGCTCTTCAGATAGAAGAGCGGGACAATCTCGACGAGACCGCCGATGGAGACCATCAGGAGGATACCTACAAGAAGAAGAATAGAGTTCTTCTCGAGGATTTGGTGTTTTGCCCAGGCAGACATTGATTGCTCTCCCCTTATTCGGCCGGAGCCAGGTTGCCAGCCGCGCCGGTTTCAGCCGCTTCGGCTTCACCGTGACGGACGGTCATCCAGAGGTTGAAGGCCATGATCAGGGCGCCGAGCACGAAGAGTGCGCCGCCAAGAGCACGGATGACGTAGTAGGGGAACATGGCCTCGACGCTTTCGATGAACGAGTATTCAAGGAAGCCCATCTTGTCGTAGGCGCGCCACATCAGGCCCTGCATGATGCCCGACACCCACATGGCGCAGATGTACAGGACGATGCCCATGGTCGAGAGCCAGAAGTGCCAGTCCACCAGCTTCAGCGAGTAGAGGCCCTTCTTCTTCCACAGCCAGGGAACCAGGCAGTAGAGAGCACCGAAGGAGATGTAACCCACCCAGCCCAGAGCACCGGAGTGCACGTGGCCAATGGTCCAGTCAGTGTAGTGCGACAGCGAGTTCACGGCACGGATGCTCATGAGCGGGCCTTCGAAGGTCGACATGCCATAGAAGGCAACCGACACGACCATCATGCGCAGCACAGGATCGGTCCGCAGCTTGTCCCAGGCACCCGACAGGGTCATCAGGCCGTTGATCATGCCGCCCCAGGAGGGCATCCACAGGATCACGGAGAATGTAGCGCCCAGCGTCGAAGCCCACTGCGGCAGAGCCGTGTAGTGCAGGTGGTGGGGGCCAGCCCAGATGTAGATGAAGATCAGAGCCCAGAAGTGGACGATCGACAGACGGTAGGAATAGACCGGCCGCTCGGCACGCTTGGGAACGAAATAGTACATGATGGCGAGGAAGCCTGCGGTCAGGAAGAAGCCCACCGCGTTATGGCCGTACCACCACTGTACCATGGCATCCTGCACGCCAGACCAGACGATGTAGGACTTGGTCCCGAACACCGACACCGGAATGGTGGCGTTGTTGACCAGGTGCAGCATCGCAATGGTGACGATGAAGGCCAGGTAGAACCAGTTCGCCACATAGATATGCGGCTCCTTGCGCTTCCACACGGTGCCGAGGAACAGGAACAGGTAAGCCACCCAGACAATGGTCAGCCAAAGGTCAGCGTACCATTCCGGTTCGGCATATTCCTTGCCCTGCGTCGCGCCGAGCAGGTAGCCCGTGCCGGCAATGACGATGAAGGCGTTGTAGCCAAGCATGACAAACCAGGGCAGCACCTTGCCCGGCATGCGGGCGCGGCAGGTGCGCTGGACCACATACATGGATGTCGCCAGCAGCACGTTGCCGCCAAAGGCGAAAATCACCGCAGAGGTGTGCAGCGGACGCAGACGGCCCCAATTGGTCCAGGGAAGATCGAAATTCAGCGCCGGAAAGGCGAGCTGAAGTGCGATGATGAGACCGACGGTGAAACCGGCAATGCCCCAGAACATGGCTGCCACGGTGCCGAACTTGACCGGCCCCATGTTGTAGTTCGGCTTACCGCCGATTTCCTGCGGGATCTCGATCCCGCCGTCATTGAAGTAGCTCTTGAAGATGATGAAGGCACCCACGGCAGCGAACAGAGCGCCGATTGCGGTATGGAATGCCATCACCTGGTCGTAAGTCTTCCCTGCCACGATCAGGCAGGCGAAGGCGAGCAGCACGAGGAACAGGGCAAAGCCCCTTCTTCGAGCGATATGAGTTTGGCCTTTGATTGTGCCATTCTTCCGCCCCAGTCTTGAATGCCGCTGGCGAGGGAAGGGCCAGCAGTCCAAGGCTGACCTTGCACATGGGATTGGGCCAGACGCGTTGATTCAGATCAACGTGGCAGAAAGGCTTCGGTTTGTTGGCAAAAAGGTCTCAGGCAGGAAGGCCGTCAGAGCGCTTAAAGGCCCTTGGCCCAGGGCCTAGACACCGGCTGCAGCTGGTAAATGCCGACCAGAGAGGCAAAAGCCTGTGTCAGGCGCCGCCGCGCGGGCTGCGGCCAAGCACGGCAAGCGTGACAGGCGGGAGAATCAGGATCAACGCGATGTAGCGGGCCAGCTGATGGGCGGCGACGAAGGCAGGGTCCATGTCGAGCAGATAGGCCAGCAGCATCATCACCTCAAGCCCACCCGGCGCATAGGCCAGCAGAACCTGACCAGCCGGAATGCCCAGCGTCAGCGAAACAGCCAGTGCCCCGGCCACAGACACCGTAAGCCCCGCAGCGAAAGCTCCGACTGAGGCCGCCAGAAGGCGCAGCAGCATGGCAGGCGAAATCTCGCAGAAGCGGATGCCGATGGAGGCGCCCAGAATGACAAAGCAGGGAATCAGCGCCCAATCCGGCACATGCGTGTCCAGAAGCCCCGTGCCGCTTGCCAGCGCACTAGCAAAGAAGGCTCCGGTCAACCAGCCGCCCGGAATACGCAGCCGCACTGCCGCGAAACTCGCCGCAATACAGAAGACAAGTCCAAGTGCCGTCTCCTGAAGCGGCACCGCGGCTGACACAGCGCCACCGCTCATTCCTGCCCCGCCTGCCTGACCGATAAAAAGCGGAAGTGCTGCCACAAGAAAGAACAGCCGGATGACATGCGCCGTCGAGAAGCGTGTCACATCCGTTTTCCGGTCCGAGGCAACGGCCATGACGAACGTAAGCGCTCCCGGGATTGCGGCGAAATAGGCCTCCTCACGGGTCCAGCCGCAAACATTGCGCAGAAATAAGAACGTTGCCGCCATGACAAGAGCCACGACCACACCAAGACCCGCCAGCGAGACCGGCCAGTCGCCGATGCGGTGCACCACCTCTGGCGTGACGCCGCTGCCCATGGTCATGCCTAGCAGCGTGTAGAGCGGAGGCTGTATCCCGGCCGGAAATTTCGCCCGCAGTCCGGCAAAGGTAGCGGCGGCGACAACGATCATCGCGCCCGACAACCATGCAGCAGGCAGTCCAAGCCAGTTGAATCCAGCCGCCCCCGCCCCGCCGATAGCAATCGTCAGGCAGAATTGCGCCAAGGCTGTCCGGCGGGAAACGGTCGGTTCGGCGTCGATCTGGCTGGATGTCATCAGGCTGGTCGCGGATCAGAAAATCAGAGGAAATGCAGAGGCTCCATACCACTATAGCGGCCTGCGGCAAGCCAACCAGTGCATTTGCAGCCGGGCTTAACCCTTGCACCTGCGCGCATGACGCATGGCTTGAAGGTTCAACGCACATTCAGCAACGTTGAGGAAGATCAAGGTTCTCCTTCCGGACATCTGCCAGATTGGCCTCATGAGCGACCATCTTGCCCGATATGCGGCCCGCAACGTGCCGCGCTACACAAGCTACCCGACCGCGCCGCACTTCAGCGCGGAGGTGACCTCCAGCCTTTATGGCAGCTGGCTTGCAGCCCTGCCTGAAGAGACGGACCTCTCCCTCTACCTGCATGTGCCTTATTGCCGGGAGCTATGCCACTACTGCGGCTGCCACACCAAGGCGACCCGCAAGGACGAGCCACTGGAGCAATACGCCAAGTCGCTGGAAGCCGAGATTGAACTGGTCGCGGGGCATCTGGGTGCCCAGCGGCGCGTGCGCCACATCCATTGGGGTGGCGGCACGCCGAGCCTCTTGCCGGAAGCAAGCCTGTTGGAACTTTCTGGCCTGATCCGGGTGCTGTTTGATCTGACGCCGGATCTGGAGCATGCCATTGAGCTTGATCCCCGTTATGTCACCCATCGCCTTGCACTGACGCTGGCCGTGATGGGTATCAACCGCGCCAGCCTTGGCGTGCAGGATCTCAATCCGGAGGTGCAGAAGGCAATTGGCCGGGTGCAGTCTTACGAGGTACTGCAGGCGGCAGTCGATCATCTGCGCAATGCAGGACTGGACGCGCTCAACTTCGACCTGATGTATGGCCTTCCGCTGCAGACCCGCGACACGATTCTCGACACCGTGGCACGCTCGGTAGCCCTCCAGCCGTCGCGCATTGCCCTCTTCGGCTATGCCCATGTGCCCTGGATGAAGAAGCACCAGCGGCTCATTGACGAGACCACCCTGCCCGCGCCGGCCGAGCGCCTTGCCATGGCAGATGCGGCGCGCGAGGCACTGATGGATGCAGGCTACGTGGCCATCGGGCTCGATCATTTTGCCCGGCCGGACGACAGCATGGCCATTGCTTTGGCTGAAGGCTGCCTCAAACGTAATTTCCAGGGCTACACCACCGATCAGGGCGAGGCACTGATCGGTCTCGGCGTCTCCTCAATTGGCCGTCTTCCTGCCGGCTTTGCGCAGAATGTCAGCGACACGGGCAACTGGCAGCGCATGATCGAAAACGGACAGCTGCCGGTCAACAAGGGCTTTGCCCTGTCTGATGATGACCGGGCGCGGGCCGAAATCATCGAACAGTTGATGACGTCCTATACCGTGGACATTGCCCGGATTGCAGAACGGCATGGCCTGCCCCTCAGCCACTTCGGCGAAAGCCTTGCAAAGCTGGAGGAACTTGCGGCCGATGGACTGCTGACCTGCAAGGATGCATGGGTGAAGATTACGCCGGAAGGCCGTCCTTATGTGCGCATCGCAGCAGCTGCCTTCGACGCCTATTTCGGCAAGGCCGCCCCCAGCGCCGTGGTACCGCGCCACTCAATGGCCGTTTGAACATACAAGCCAGTGTCCGGCCTGAAGACAGGCCGGACCAGAGCAAGCTCAGAGTCTGATGGGCGCAAACGCCAACAGCCAGTCCTTGCGGACTGGCTAAAGGGCTTACAATGATCGATGGGGTCTTGTGCTTGTCTGATCAGTGCTTGCCGGTGAGCTGGCAGACAGCGCAAACCCGGTTGAGGCGAATCTCGTCGTTACGTTCCAGCGTGATAAGGCCGCGGCGCTTCATGTCCGAGATCACACGGCTGACTGTCTCGATGGTCAAGCCGAGATAATCGGCAATTTCCTGGCGGGTCATGTGCAGCTTGACCTGGCGGCTGTCCGGCAGGCCATCTTCAACCGGCCCCATGCAGTTGTTGCCGCCGCGGTCCGGAACCAGATGCATCAGGAAGCTGGCAACACGTTCGGTCGCCGACTTGCGGCCAAGCAGAACCGCATGCTCATGCAGATGCTGCATCTGCGCGATCAGGCATTTGGTCAGCTGGCGCTGAATGTCGGAAGAAACGTCGATCTGGTGCAGATCCAGAGTGTGGACGCAGGCATCCGTCAGGGTTTCAGCAGTGCAGTCCTGCTCTTCACCTGAGGGCATTCCGAAGATATCCCCGGCGCGCAACACTTCTACCACCTGACGCCGGCCATCTGGCAGCAGCTTGAACAGCATCACCGTGCCGCGGCCAACCTCGAAAATGCGATCGGCAGGGTCACCCTGGTAATAGATCACATCATGCGGCTTGTAGCTCACGCTCTTGGCGCCGAAGCTCGCAAAATGAGAGGTAACCTCAGGCGCAGGCACGCGGGATGCGATAGAACCGGCCATAGGTGCTCTTGTGAGATTGCGTTCCAGATAAGCCATGTTTCCCTCCTGTGGCTTTCAACCCGCAAAGAAACACGGCATGGGTTTCCCCATACGGCACGTTTCCGGCAACCAGCCCCGTCCGGCGGGCTGCCTGTATTGCTGCTGATGATGACAAACTATCTTGGAGATTTGCAGCACGGAATCCGGTCGAGTGCGTAAGGCTTTATACTCAGCACGGAATGGCTCACACGAGAAACTGGCCAGCGTGACGCAGAAATACTGCAGAGAAAGGGAAAACTACGTACAAAACCCGTAGGATGTCAGAGTCTGACATGAGCCTGCGCCGGTCCGTTTTACCGGCCGCAACGAGAACACATCCCGCGCCACACTTCGCCGGAGGCGGCAAAGCAGCTTCAAAGATAAGGGGCGAGCTCTTCCTCGGACAAAGGTTTGCGCAGGAAGGCAAAGGGATTAAGCCCGTTCAGCATCTCCCGCAGGCGGTTCCCCGGCTGCCCGGAAATGACGATGACCTTGGGCGGATCGCGTAGTTCACCAAGCCAGCGCACAACCTGTGCGCCGCTGACGCCGGGCAAGCCCAGGTCGACAATAACCAAGTCGCCGGAAACCGGCGGCTCTCCTTCAAAGAAGGACTCGGCATCGGGGTATACGACCGCATCGTGGCCCATTCCCTCAACAAGAATGGACAGCGCGTCCGATACCCCGAAATCATCTTCGACAATGTGAACTGTCACGTAAATGGTCCGCGATAGAGCGTGTGCATCTGGCACTTCCCTCTTTATACGGCCCTTTTGCCCAATATGATCTACGCACTAGTACGGGGGATCTGAATCAAATTTTTGCTATTGGCAGCATCAGCCCGCTTCCGGTGAGCGGGCTGATGCACATTCAATTCAATGAGCCAGCACGATGCGAACGAGATCGGCCGCGTTCTTGGCTCCGAGTTTTTCCATGATTCGGGCGCGGTGCACCTCAACGGTGCGGGGGCTGATGCCCAGCTCGCGGCCGGCTTCCTTGTTGGATGCCCCTGCGGTAATCCGCCCCAGAACCTCGCGCTCGCGGCGCGTCAACAGGTCAGCGCCGGGAAAGCTGCCGGCCTCGCCATTGGCAGCTCCACCCTTGTTTCGCTGTGCCTCGATGCCTTCACGCACACGGGCAACGACCGTATCGGCGTCGAACGGCTTCTCGATGAAATCAAAGGCACCATTGCGGATTGCCTCGACAGCCATCGGGATGTCGCCCTGACCGGAAATGATGAAGATCGGCGCTTCATAGCTGTCCGCGCTCAAGGCCTTCAAGACGTCGATGCCGGAGCGCCCCGGCATGTGAACATCGAGAATCACGCAAGCGGGCACACGCTCCTTGGCGGCGGTGACAAAGCTGTCCCCGTCCTCGAAGGTTTCAACCGAAAAGCCCTCCATCTCGAACACGACAGACAATGCATCGCGCACGGCGGGATCATCATCAACGATGTAGATGGCTTCGGTCATCCCTAAGGTCCTCTTTCTTGCCAATAGCCAACGGACATATCACGACTTGCCGCCGGCGTGACGATCTGGATCAATATTACAATTAATCGGGAGGCGGAGAACGAAAGTCGCTCCTTCTCCATCGGCCGCTTTCTCAAGGCTCAGATCACCGGCATGATTCTGTGCGATTGTACGGGAGATGGCGAGGCCGAGCCCCAACCCTTTGCGTTTGTGGCCCGAGAAAGCCCGGAACAGTTCCGGCACCACCTCGGACGGAACTCCGGGCCCGCTGTCACGAACACGGAATTCGATATATTCGCCACTGCGTTCAACTTCGAGCCGCACTGTCTTTTCTGGAGAGCCTTGCACGGCTTCGCGGGCATTGCGCAGGAGATTGACCAGTACCTGCCGGATCTGCACCGGATCGATCGGAAGTTCCGGCAGGCGTGGCTCCACGCTCAGCTCGAAGCGTACACCGCTGTCGCCTGACCCAAGTTCCACCAGTTCCACACAGGAGCGGCTGAAGCTGATCAGATCCGTGGGCACCCGCTCCGGATCGCGCTTTTCCACCAGCTGGCGCATGCGCTGAATGATCTCGCCGGCACGCTCGGCTTCACGCATCGCCTTCTCGATCACGCCGAGGGACTGGGCATCAACCGTATCTGCATTACGCGCCTTGCGTACAACTGCCTGAAGATACAGCAGAATTGCGGTCAGAGGCTGGTTCAGCTCATGTGCAATTGCGGCCCCCATCTCATCGATGGCGCTGATCCGCGTCATGTGAACCAGCTGGGCCTGGGCTCTTGCAAGGCTCTGCTCAACCGACTTGCGCGGGCGCAGATCGCGCAGGATACCGATGAACTGGCGGCCATCGGGTGTCTTCGCCTCGCCAACCGACAGCTCCACCGGAAACTCCGTGCCGTCCTTGTGGCGCCCAGAAACCTCACGTCCGATACCGATGATCTTCCGCTCGCCGGTTTCCAGATAGTGCTCGACATACTGGTCATGCTCGCGGGCATAGGAGTGCGGCATGATCAATGTTACGTTTTGCCCCAGCGCTTCAGCCGCAGAGTATCCGAACAGACGCTCACAAGCCTTGTTAAAGGCCAGAATGCGCATACGGTCGTTGATGACGATGATGCCGTCGACGGCCGTTTCCAGAACACTGGCCAGACGTGCGTCAGATACGGTCCACGCCGCACCTTGACCACCATGTTCCTGCCCCTCGTTCATACTGCGCCGCCCAAAATTCCCGAGCGCTGCCAAGCACAACGCTGGGTAATAAGTCCTTACGTGGAAATCCGTAACGCATTCTACGAAGCTGCGTCAACGCTTTAGCCAGGCGGCAAGACGCCTCATCCCCTCTTCGACATGATCGGCCCGGCGGGCAAAGCACAATCGCAGGAAGCCCTGGCCAGTGACACCGAAGGCCGAAGCAGGCGCCAGCCCCACCCGTGCCTGAAGCGCCAGATCCATTGCCAGCTGACGTGCATCCGTGTGCCCCTCGATGCCAAAGAACATGTAGAATGAGCCATCCGGCACGGTGAAACGCACCCCGTCCATGGCCGCCAGTGCATCGCAGACGATCTTGCGGCCCGCCAGTGCCCGCGCTTTCTGCTCCTCCAGAAAAGCATCCCCTTGCGGGGAAAGCGCCGCGATCGCCCCGCGCTGCATGAAGGCAGCCACGCCGGACGTGGAATATTGCACCATGTTTTCGATGACCTGACCCAGCGCCTTGGGCGCAGACATCCAGCCAATACGCCAACCGGTCATGGCCCAGTTCTTGGAAAAGGTATTCACCTGGATCACCCGGTCATCCTCTTCCGCAATCTCGTGGAAAGAAGGCGCGTGATTGCCGGCCCCGTAGTAGAAACGGCCATAAACCTCGTCGGCGATGATCCAGATGCCGTGGCGGCGGGAAATATCGAGAATCTGTTTCAGATCCTCGCGGCTCGCCACCCAGCCAGTCGGGTTTGCCGGCGTGTTGATGAAGATGGCACGGGTGCGAGGGGTAATGGCCGCTTCGAGACGCGCCACATCCAGTGACCAGCCGCCCTGCGTGAAATCGAGGGGCACAGAAACCGGCACCCCGCCCATCAGTCCGACAGAGGCGGCAATATTCGGCCAGGCGGGCACAGGGACCAGCACTTCATCCCCCTGCCCCGCGATCATCTGCACCGCAATCTGGATTGCCTGCATCCCGGACCCGGTGACGAAGAAGCGCTCCGGATCAAAGGAGTGTCCGAAGACGCGGCCGTGATAATCTGCAAGCGCCTTGCGCAACTCCGGCAGGCCGCGCTGATAGGTGTAGAAGGTCTCGCCCGCCTTCATTGCCGCATCCGCGGCTTCGCAGATGAAGGCCGGCGTCGGCAGATCGCCCTCGCCCACCCAGAGCGGGATCACATCCGGCAGTTCGCGCGCCACGTTGACGACTTCGACGATGCCGCTTTCCGGCGCATTGCGGGCAGGCGTCCGGAGGGCATCAAGGATACGGTCGTTGGATGTGTGCAAGGTCACGTCAGGCTCCGCCGGAAGGATGTGTCTGGTCATCGACCTTACAAATCCTCTCCGGCAAAAGCACATGAATCTGCGTGAAGCTGACTTCACCCAAAGCGATGATTGCCGCCGGATATAAGCTCCGGCGGTATCACTCCATCTAATCGGGCTTCACTTCTTCAGAAGATCACGGATCTCTTCCAGCAGCAGTTCCTGGCGCGGCGGCTTGGCCGGTTCGGCAGGCTTGGCCTTCTCCTCGCGCCGCAGCCGGTTGACGCCCTTCACCACGATGAAGAGGGCAAAGGCCACGATGACGAACTTCACCACCGCATTGATGAAAAGACCGAGATTCCACGTCACGGCGCCGGCAGTCTTGGCCGCGTCCACCGTCGCATAGGGGCCTTCCGGCGTGCCCTGCTTCAGCACGAGAAACAGCTCGGAAAAGTCGACATTGCCAAGGATCAGACCGATCGGCGGCATGATGATATCATCCACCATCGAGGAAACGATGGCGCTGAAAGCAGCGCCGATGACAATGCCGATGGCCATGTCCAGCATGTTGCCCTTGACGGCAAATTCCTTGAATTCCTTGAGCATTTCCGCCCCCTCGATCGTGTACCCATGGTGCGGGCCGTTCGCCCGGCCTGACAAACAGTGTTAACATATTCCATCCGCAAGGGAAGGTTCGGACCGGCACTCCCCACCGCAAGACGAATGGACAAGCCCGCGCTCCTATGCTCGGATCAACATGGGAGGACGGAGACGCACGGGAAAATCCAGCGCTTCCGGCCAGAAGCAACAAGCGCTCCGGTTCAACCGGACAAGGGCGGACAGGGTTGGGATGCTGGACGGCTGGATCGTCACCTTAAGCGCACTGGGCTATATCCTGCTGCTCTTTGCCATTGCCAGTTTTGGAGACCGGCGCTCACGCCTGCCGCTGGCGGTGAAGAGCCGTCCCTTCATCTATGCGCTGTCCCTTTCGGTCTACTGCACATCCTGGACCTTCTATGGCTCGGTCGGAGGGGCAACGCGGGACGGGCTGGAGTTCCTGGCCATCTACACAGGTCCAATCCTGCTCTTTGCCTTCGGTTTTCCGCTGCTGCGGCGGATCATCCGGGTCGCCAAGACGGAGCGGATCACCTCGATCGCCGACTTCATGGCTGCCCGCTATGGCAAGAGCCAGACAGTTGGGGCGACAGCGACGGTCATCGCCGTCATCGGCATCATCCCCTACATCGCCCTGCAGCTGAAGGCGCTGTCTCTGTCGGTCACCACCATGATCGGCCCATTCGGCCCGCCAGACGGCGTGTCACTGCTCACATCCTTCGGCGACATTACCCTGCTGATCGCCGTCGGCATGGCCGTTTTCGCCTGGCTGTTCGGCACCCGTCACATTGATGCAACCGAGCATCAGGAGGGGCTGATGCTGGCGATTGCGCTGGAGGCGGTGGTCAAGCTCTTCACCTTCCTGGCGGTGGGCTTCTGGGTCACTTATGCCCTCTACGATGGACCACTGGATCTCGTCGCCGCGATTGCCACAAGCCCCAAGATTGCCAGCGTCTTTTCCCAGCCCTTCCAGCCAGCGGAATGGATCGCCATCACGTGCCTGTCGCTGATCGCTTCCTTGCTGCTGCCGCGCCAGTTCCATGTGGTGGTCACCGAGAACAACTCAGAAGCGGAACTGCGCCTCGCCACCTGGATGTTCCCGCTCTACCTCATCGCCATCAACCTCTTTGTGGTGCCGATTGCCGCAGCTGGCATGCTGACACTGGATCCTGGAATCAACCCGGATTCCTACGTTCTCGCCTTGCCGATGGCCTCCGGACAGGGGTTTCTCGCACTCCTCGCCTTCATCGGCGGGCTTTCGGCGGCAACGGCAATGATCATCGTCGCCACGGTGGCGCTGGCGATCATGATTTCCAACGACATTGTAGTTCCGCTCATTCTACGCCAGCGCGGCAGCGACGATATCGCCTCGACGCGAGGCAAGGACCTCAGCCGCATGCTGCTGCGCGTGCGCCGTGCGTCCATCTTCGCCATCCTGCTCCTCGCCTATGCCTATTACAGGGCGGCCGGTGATACGGCGGCTCTCTCCTCGATCGGTCTTCTCTCCTTTGCCGCGATTGCCCAGTTTGCTCCGGCCTTCTTTGGTGGGCTTTTCTGGCGCAAGGCAACGGCGCGTGGCGCGATTGCCGGCATGGTGGCGGGTTTTGCCCTCTGGCTCTACACCTTGATGCTGCCGACCTTTGTCCAGTCCGGGCTTATTGCGGAAGCGATCCTCTTCGACGGGCCATTCGGCATCGAATGGCTGCGGCCTCAATCCCTGTTCTACAGTCCTGCCGACCCATTCCTGCACGGGGTTGCCTTCAGTCTTCTGGCCAATCTCACCTGTTTCATTCTCTTTTCCCTGACCCGGGCGCCCGAGCCGTCCGAACGGCTGCAGGCCAATCTTTTCGTGCCGCCGGAGCTGGCCTCAACGCCGTCCTTCCGCCTCTGGCGAACCCATGTGACGGTTGGCGATCTGAAGGCCACCGTCGCCCGCTATCTGGGTGTGGAGCGCTCCGAACGCTCATTCGCCCGCTACGCCCGCGAGCGGGGGCTGACACTGGATCTCAACGCCCCTGCGGACGCACAGGTGCTGCGCTATTCGGAACAGCTTCTGGCCTCGGCCATCGGCGCGGCCTCCGCACGGCTGGTCCTGTCGCTTTTGCTCAAACGGCGCGACGCCACCATCAAAGGCGCCATGAAGCTTCTGGACGATGCTTCCGAAGCCATCCAGTACAACCGCGACCTTCTGCAGACGGCACTCGACCAGGTGCGCCAGGGCATCGCCGTGTTCGATCGTGACCTGCGGCTGATCTGCTGGAACCGTCAGTTCCGCGATCTGCTTGGCCTTCCCCTGAGTACGGCCAGGTGGGCACGCCGCTTGACACCATCATCCGCTTCAACGCGGAGCGGGGGAGTTGAGAGGCAGTTCGGCTGATGCCATTGTGGCCGACAGGATCGACAAGCTGGTCATCCGCCAGGAGACCTTCCAGGAGCGCCTGTCGATCACCGGCACCATTCTGGAGGTGCGCATCAGCCCCATGCCGGATGGCGGCATCGTCACCACCTTCACAGACATCACCGAGCGTGTCCTGAGCGAAGAGGCACTGTCCAGATCCCACGAAACGCTGGAGCGCCGGGTGCGCGAGCGCACCGAAGAGCTGACCCGGGTCAACCAGCAGCTGGTACAGGCGACCCACGCAGCCGAAGAGGCCAATATCGGCAAGACCCGGTTTCTGGCCGCCGCCGGCCATGACATCCTGCAGCCGCTGAATGCCGCCCGTCTTTACGCCTCCGTGCTGGTGGACAGGTTCCGCGAGGGGGAGGCAGGGGATCTCGTGCGCAACGTCGAAGCTTCGCTCGAATCCGTCGAGGACATCATTGGCGCCATTCTGGATATATCCCGCCTCGACACAGGGGCACTCAAACCGGAGTACAGCACCTTCCGCCTGGACGAGATTCTCCGTGCATTGCAGCTGGAGTTCGAGCCGGTTGCGCACGAAAGGAACCTCCGGCTAAATTTCATAGCCACATCGCTCACCGTCCGCTCTGACCGTCGCCTGCTGCGCCGCCTGCTGCAGAACCTTGTGTCAAATGCCCTGAAATACACCCTGACAGGCCGCGTTCTTGTGGGCTGCCGCCGCCATGGCTCACGCGTCGTCATTGAGGTCCATGACACCGGCATCGGCATTCCGGCCTCCAAGCAGAAAGCCATTTTCATGGAGTTTCACCGGCTCGACGATGGTATCCGCACTGCCAAGGGGCTTGGACTGGGCCTGTGCATCGTGGAGCGCATCAGCCGCGTGCTGGATCATCCCGTCACGCTGCGCTCGAAGATGGGCAAGGGCTCCTGCTTTGCAGTGGAAGTTCCCTCTGCAGCCCCCGTTCCCGTTCTGCCAAGCCCTGGAGAACCGGTTGCCGTAACCACCAGCCAGCTGGATGGCATGCTGGTGCTGACCATCGACAATGAGCCCAACATTCTGGATGGCATGCGGCGCCTCCTGGAAAGCTGGGGCTGCGAGGTCCTGACGGCCAGCAACGACGTGGAGGCTGCCCAGCACGTGACGCAGCTGGGCCGGATGCCCGACATCATGCTGGTCGACTATCATCTGGATCAGGGGAACGGCATCGAATGTGCCGTGCGGCTGCGCTGGAAATTCGGCCGCAGCATCCCTGCGCTGCTCGTCACTGCCGACCGCAGCCGCGCCGTGCGGACGGAAGCGGCGGAACGGGACATCGGATTGCTGAACAAGCCGGTCCGTCCGGCGGCGCTCCGGGCGCAGCTGGCACGGGCCCGGGCAGAAATGCTGGTTACTGAGTGAAGACTTTCCTCGAACCGGCTCGGTTTGTGCCATAGTCTGCGCGTGGCACGAGTGCTTCCGGATAGTGATCCATAGGACGGCCGAAATAAAAGCCCTGCAAGCTGCTGCAACCCATGAGACGCAGCTGATTGGCCTGGTCTTCGGTCTCGACGCCTTCTGCTGTCACTTCCATCTTCAGGCTGCGCGCCAGGATGATGACCGCAGAGATGATGGCCATGCTTTCTCCGCCGTCACCCAGCTCGCTGACGAACGACTTGTCGATCTTGATCTTGTCGAAGTGGTAGTGGCGCAGGTAACTCAATGACGAGTAGCCTGTACCGAAGTCGTCCAAAGCGATACGTACACCCAGCGCCTTCAGCTGTCCGAGGATCGCCGCAGTTGAACCGGCGTCCTGGATCAACACGGATTCGGTGATTTCCAGGATCAGCCGCTTCGCCGGCAGCCCCGACTCCTCCAGAGCCCACTTTACCG
Organism: Pannonibacter phragmitetus; assembly: GCF_050510895.1. Classification (GTDB taxonomy): domain Bacteria; phylum Pseudomonadota; class Alphaproteobacteria; order Rhizobiales; family Stappiaceae; genus Pannonibacter; species Pannonibacter phragmitetus_B. Next base: position 2,875,222 of record NZ_JBNINT010000001.1, read on the forward strand.
CATCAACAAGGCCCGCTGCCGCAAACTGCAACGGCGATAGATTGACCGCGACGGATATTTCATGCCGGCTACTGGCCGCCTGCCTGCATGCCTCGCGCAGCACCCATTCCCCGATCGGAACAATCAGCCCTGCCTCCTCGGCAATAGGCACGAAATCAGCCGGGGAAACGGGGCCGATGAAGGGATCAGTCCAGCGCAACAGTGCCTCACAGGACTGGATGTGTCCGGTCTGCGCCGAGACGATCGGCTGAAAAGCCAGTGTGAGGCCGTCTTTCTCGATAGCCCTGCGGAGCGCGTCTTCCATCTCACGCCGCTCACGCTGCTCCCTGTCCATCTCGGCTTCGAAATACAGCGCCTGCCCCCGCCCGCTGCGCTTGGCCTTGTAGAGGGCAATATCCGCACAACGCATCAGGTCATCAATGGTGTCCGCCTGACGCGGTGCGCAGGCGATGCCGATCGTTGCACCCACGGTATAGCTGCCGCTGTCGGTCAGCAGCGGTGCATTCAGACAATTGATCAGTTCGTTCGCCAAGGCTTCGGTGTTCTGGCGGCTTTGCCCCACGTGCAGAATGGCAAACTCGTCACCGCCGATGCGGGCAAGATCCGCTCTTCCGGCGCAGACTCCGCTGAACCGCTGCGCCACCATGTTGAGGATCTCGTCCCCCACCGGATGGCCGCGCATATCATTGATGGCCTTGAAGTTGTCGAGGTCCACCATCAGCAGGCTGATATTGCTCCCATCGGCCAATGCGTTTTCCAGGCACTCTCCCGCACGCCCCAGCAACCAGTTGCGATTGCCCACTCCGGTCAGGGCATCGTGCTCGGCGAGATACTTGACCAGATCATGCGCACGGCGGGCATCGGTGATGTCAGACCCAACACCGCAATAGCCGGTAAACTTGCAGGCACGGTCGAAATAGGGGCGGCCGGTGAGAGACCACCAGCGGCGCTCGCCTTTAACGATGGTCAGTACGGGCATGTCGCGGAAGGGCTGACAGGCTGACATGACCTCCCGCACCGCGTCCCAGCCATCTCCCTGCTCGACCTTCGACTGCAGGGCATCGATCAGAGGACGCCCCTGAAGGTCTTCGGGCGGACGCCCGCAAACTTCACAAAACCGGGCAGAGGTCCGTTTCAGATTGCCTTTACTGTCGGTCTCCCACAGCCAATCGCTGGCACTTTCCTCAAACTCATTGAGCAGCAGACCAATCACCTGCCCCCGGTGTTCCAGTTCCTGCTCAGTCATCACACGGGCCACGAACAGCCGGGAAACGGCAAGAACGCAAATCACGACCATGAAGGAATAGGCCGAGAGCAGGCTGGAGAGCTCTAACATCGGCCCCTTGCCGATCTGCATGATCAGCAAAGTCGATCCGCACCAGATCGTGGTAACCCAGGCGAGCCCAGCCAAAGGCACCGTCGCCAGCACAAAGCCGCCTGCGCAAATCAATCCTGTAATCAGGCACGCGACGAGGATGAGCGAGTCTTGCGAGCCGTAGTAAAAGGTCATGAACAGCGCAAGGCACCACAAGATACCAAGTACGCCAGCCTGCACGGTCGCGGACACAATGCCTCTGGAGGACGCTGTCGTAAATGCCCGCTTCCGGCTCTTCTGCCAGACAGCCACGCCGCGGCCAATGACATACATAATTGCAACGGACCAGGCGAGCAGCATGGAGTGAGGCGCCACGCCGAAGTTCAGATTTACGATGATGAGGGCACTGAACACGTTCCACGCCGTGATATACGGCATGAAACGAACAATCGAAGTGATCTGCTGCGCTCGTATCCGGCCACTCAGTTCATCCCGGCCCCGCAGCCCCCGGAACATGAAGCGCACGGCTTCGGCCAGATGACGAAGTGGGTTCCTCAAAAAGTCGGCACTGCTGAATTCCCCATTCATGCACACGTCTTCCCCTGCAGCGGTGCTTCCGGGATCACCCGACTTTGCTGCTCCAAATGCGACCTGCTTCTCGGCCTTCGTTTGGCTCATCCACTAACCGGTCAATATTTGCGCACAGGACAAACGTGTCTCTGGGGTATGTAATCTCTCACAGCTCCGTAAAGAGTGGGTAAAAATCACGATTTGAATTAATGAACGATACCAGTTGCGATTATGTCCGCGAGAAAAATGCCCGATCAATTTATTCAACTTGATAAAATACATCCCCCTCTTCTGCACGAGTTGCATTTCGCTGCAGGGCAAAAAAGGAAGACGTGGCCGCAAGAACTGCAGCAGGCTGTTCTTCAAAGCATGGCTGAAATGCCGGGTTGTGTGGCAGCTGACCTTAGCCCGCGTCAGATGCCTGCCAGCTTCCTGCCTCGATCTTGGAGGCTGCGATGACCGCTTGCGTTCGGCTTTCGACGCCCAGTTTCTGCAAGATGGCAGACACATGCGCCTTTACCGTCGCCTCGGAGACGGACAACTCATAGGCGATCTGCTTGTTCAGAAGACCTTCCGACAGCATCATGAGAACGCGAACCTGCTGGGGCGTCAGACTTGCCAGCCGGCGCGCTGCATCGGAATCCTTGTCAGCGATGGTGAGGTCGATTTCTGGCGGGGTCCAAAGCGAACCAGCCATCACCTGCTCAATCGCATTGCGGATGACTTCGATGCCATGAGACTTGGGAATGAAGCCCGATGCCCCAAAACCGATGGCCCGGCGGATGGCCTGAGGTTCTTCATTGGCTGAAACAATCACCACCGGAACCGAGGGGTGCTGCGCGCGCAGAAACATCAGGCCCGAGAAGCCGCGCATGCCAGGCATGGACAGGTCCAGCAGCACCAGATCCGCTCCGCCAGCATCCTCCAGGCGGGCGGTCACATCCTCAAGTGTACCGGCTTCATCGATGACCGATCCGGGATAGAGCAAATCAAGTGCCTGCCGCAGTGCGCCGCGAAACAAAGGATGATCATCCGCAATGATGAAATGGTAACCGTTGCTGTCTGCCAATGCTTTCCCCCGATGTTCCAAACCGGCTTTTTCTGCCGGAAGCAAAGCTGCCGCACGTCTCCCCCGCAGCATTTCATTTTCCGGCTGCGCGCATTGCGGTGCATTCACATGTGATCCGCACGACGCTTAAACGCCAGCCTGACCCGTCCATACAGCGGGACAGACCAAACCATCTTGGCCGGTAGCCTCCACCTTCACAGTGCACATCACCTTGCATCAGATCAAGCCTTGCCCGAAATCTCACGCAAGTGAGGCGGGAGAAACGGCGGCGCACCTTATGCAAGCACCCTCTCCGCCCCCTCCATGGCGCAACGTGGCTGAAGCCGATTGGCAGGCACGGTCTGACACCTTAGCCTTGCACCAGCCGCTGAAACCGGAGAGCCCTTGATGCTGAACCTTCACCATTCCCTTTTCCTGCCCGAAGCGGTGAGCGAAGAGACACGTTCCTTCAACGAGGCTCTGGCCGCACGGCTGGCTGCCGAGCCGGACCAGTGGAGCTTCCCGCCGCAGGTGGTCCGCGAACGGCGGGAGCAAGGCATAGGCCCCTTTCCAGCCCCTGTCCGCAGCCCGCGTGCGCAGGATATCTGGATCGAGGGTCCTGCCCGTAACGGCGCGGCGGGCAAGCTTCGCCTGCGGCTTTTCCGGCCGCAGACAGGCCAGGCCGCAGGCGCCTTCCTGCATATTCACGGTGGAGGCTGGACGTTCGGCGGGGCGGCTCTGCAGGATTTGCGTTTGGCCGAGATGGCTGACAGGACCGGACTTCTGGTTGCTTCCGTGGACTACCGGCTTGCTCCGGAACACCCCTACCCTGCCGCGCCGGATGATTGCGAAGCTGCAGCCCTCTGGCTCATCGGGCCGGCCGCGCAGGAATTCGGGCTGTCACGGTTCTCCATCGGCGGGGACAGCGCTGGCGCCAATCTGGCCGCCGTCACCTTGCTGCGCCTGCGGGACAGGCACGGCCTGACCCCTTTCAGTGCCGCCGTTTTCATCGCCGGCTGCTTCGATCTGAGCCTGACACCGAGTGCCAGATCCTGGGGAACAGAGAAGCTGGTCTTGAATACACGCGATATCGAGATGTTTGTCCGCATGTATCTGCAGAACGGGGAAGACCCGAAGTCCGCCGATATTTCCCCTCTCACGGCAGACCTGAGCGGCATGCCTCCCGCTTACTTCGTGGTGGGCACCAGTGACCCGCTGCTCGACGATACGTTGTTTCAGGCATCTCGATGGATATCGGCCGGGAACTCCGCCACGCTGGACGTCTTTCCCGGTGGATGCCATGTTTTCCAGAGCTTTCCTCTCGAAATAGCGACCAATAGCAAATCTCTTATTGATAATTTCCTTAGCGTAATTATGAATAGATCTGTGATTACCTGAAAGTAAGTTACATATTTTGCGGCCACAGCGATCACCAGGTCAAACAAACGATGCTGACAGAAGAAACCCTGTTCTCCTATGTGAACCAAAGCGACTGCACGGAACGGGGTGTTTTGAGCGAACATGGGTGCGTCCAGCGGCTCGATGAGGCCGACAGACAGTTCCGCCTCATCTGCGCGCTGAGTGAATCTCTGGTCGGCGCCCGCCGCGTGCGGCATATCCGGTTCCATGCTCCGGCCCCCTGTGGGACGCTGCTGGTGGTTTCCTCTCTCGTCTGCTTCGATGGCCCGCACATTCTGACAATCGTTCACCAAATGAAGAATGTCGTGACAGGAGCTGTTCTGGCCACAGCGATCGATGGCTATACCCCGCCAGCCGGAGCCGCCCGCACGTTCCGCAGCAAGTTCAAGGACGTGGTGCAGGCCATGCCGGAAGAGGCGGCGCCCCGCGCCTTGCCCCTTCTCCACTGGTCAACAAGGCGACGCTGGAAAGCATTGTTGAAGGCGGCGGATCGGTCATTTACCGGGGTACTGTACTCCCAAGGCATCTTGGGGCAGACAACAAGGCAGATGACGGCTTTGTTGCGCAGTGCATCGGGGAAGCACTGCCGCATGTCTGGCAGCAGACGCCCCTGAACCTAACCTGGCAACAGGAAACCGGACACGATCGCCAGCTTTTCGAGATGAAGCTGACCTGGATCAGCCCGCTCAAGGCAGGCGAGAGCTTCGTGATAGCTGTCAGTTTGACTGGCACTCAGGCAAACATGCTGGGCGCTCGCTTCTTCGTATTTGAGAGCCGCGCCAGCCGTCTATGCGCCATCACCGACACCGCATTTGGTCCTGTCAGCAAGGAGACCGGCGCGCCTGCGGGCCTGCCAACGGGCACTCAGGAGGCGCTGTCACGTTTGAGGACAGACTGACCAGAAGTGACGGCCTGCCCCGCTAGAGCCCGTGAAGCCGTCATGACCTGCCCGACATAACCTGCAACGGGCGGTCGCCTACTGGCCCGTCTCTCTTTGCAGATCCCGCATCAGACCGAAGAACCGCCGCATGGCCTGCTCTGTGAAGGAGAGCATTTCGTCGAGCTGTTCTTCATCCTTTTGCGACAGTTCCGGCCCCGGACGGATGTTGCCGCGAGGGGTTTCTGCCAAGGGGCTGCCTGAAGTGACGCTGTCTGTTTCGCCTTTGAGAGCCGCAATTTCTTGCCTCAGGGCTGCGTTTTCCTGCCGCAGCTCATCTATTTCACCCAGATAAGCTGCTTCTGCATCCGGTGAAGGCATACAGCGCCACACGCTGTTCACCGGTTTGCAGAAGGCGATCGTGCCAGCCACCCGGTCCAGCCGCAGGTAGCTGCCATCTACTTTCACCAGGGCATAACGCTGCGGATCAGCGACAGGGGCCTCAGCGGGTGTGGTCTCCTGCGCGGGACTTTCCAGCTGCTCCGCCACCTGAACTGGCGCTGTTGCAGGCCGGCTCAGCGGCACTCTCACTGGGGAGCCCGCTTGGGATCCGCCCGCAGCGTTGCTCGCGGTCTTGCTTGCGCGAACAGCGGTTCCCGGCTTGGGCTTGGTTTTAGCCTGGGTCTGTCTCTGGCCCTGGACTTTTGCCTTTGAGGAAGGCCCCGATAGCATGGTCTTGGCCGGAGCGCCCTGACCTGCCACTTGCCCTTCCGCAAGGCTGGCCTGCGGCGCGGCGCTTCTTGCCTCTGCTCCTTGTCCATGCACGAAGCCGGACAGGGTCAGAAAGGTCACGGCAAGCATCCCTGCACGCAGCCGCGCAGATGATGCCAGTTGCGGATCAGCCATCGCCCTTGCCTCCATTCGCCGTAAACTCGCCCATGAAAGCCACATGTTAACGGGGAGTGTGTCAAAAGCACGCCACTGCCCCGGTTCTACCCAGGAAGCTTGTTCTGCCTCACACTGGCTTGAAGGCGTCACGTCCCGAGACAAGCGCATCTTCCAGCAGCTCCAACCTGTCCTGCCCCCAGAACGGCTCACCTCTCAGCACGTAACAGGGCGAGCCGATGACGCCCAGCTCGATGGCGCGGCGCTGGTTCTCCTGATAGGCCTCCTTTATGGCCGCGCTGGCAGCTGCTGCAAGCAAGGCATCAGCATCAAGACCCATCTCACGCATCAGCCCGGCCAGAACCGCTTCGTCGGCGATGTTCAGATCGTCCACCCAGATGGCCCGGAACAGCCGCGCCGAACAGGCCGCCACCGGACCACCCGCTTCGGCAACGGCGATGGCGCAGCAATCAGCCAAGGAGGGATCGGCGGGAAAGAAAGCTGGCTTCAGCGTCAGCGGCACACCACGCTTTTCGCGCCAGCGCTGCAGCTCCACAAAACGGTAGGCTTGGCGCACCGGATGGCGCTTGGCCAGCGGCAGACCGCCCGAGACCTCGAAGACCCCTGCCAGATTGACCGGCCGGAACCGGACCTCCTGCCCATGAGCTGCCGCCAGATCAACGAAGGCCTGATGGCCGAGATAGGCCCAAGGGGAAACGTGGGTGTAGAAATAGTCGATCACAAGCAGTCCTCCCGTCGATCCGGCTGTCCCGGCCGGGTCGAACCTTGCAGGTTTCGCGCCGGATACTCAAGCCACACTGACAGGCGCTGACAACATGGCTTCCAGAGTCTCGATCCGGTCGGCCTCATGCGGCGGCTTGTCCCAGCGCAAGCGGGCGATACGGGGAAAGCGCATGGCCAGGCCGGATTTGTGCCGGCCAGAGCGGTTCAAACCCTCAAACGCCACCTCCAGCACCAGCCCGAGTTCCTGTGTATGAGCCACCTCCCGCACCGGGCCAAAGCGGTTGACGGTGTGATTGCGGACGAAGCGGTCGATTTCCAGCAGCTCTTCATCGGTAAAGCCAGAATAGGCTTTGCCCACCGGAACAAGCTCCTCTCCCCGCCAGACCCCAAAGGTATAATCCGAATAATAAGACGAGCGCTTTCCGTGACCGCGCTGCGCATACATCAGCACCGCATCTACCGTGAAGGGATCGCGTTTCCACTTGAACCATTCCCCGCGTGGACGCCCTGCAAGATAAGGCGACAGCCGCCGCTTCAGCATCAACCCTTCCACGGCGGCTGCGCCGCTTTCTGCAGATGCGTGGAAGGCTCTTCCCGCCAGCGTGCCAGCTCCTCCCAGCTGACGAATGGCACCAGCGGCGAGAGATCAATACGCGGCGGATTTTCCCGGAGCAGGAAAGCCTCAAGCCGCGTCCGCCTTTCCTCGAACGGCAAGGCGCGCAGGTCTTCCCCGTTTTCCGCCAGAAGATCATAAGCCCTTATCGCTGCGGGCAGCTGCTGCATCAGCTTTGGCCCTGCCGTCTTCCGGTTCAGCCGTTTCTGCAATTCGGAAAACGGCTGCACCGCGCCATCGCGCAGAATCAGCAGCTCCCCATCGATACAGCCCTCAAAGGTCAGGCTCTCAAGCACATCAGGAAAGGCTGCGGAAATGTCATCGCCGGAGCGGGAGTAAAGCCGGGCAACATGCTTGCCCGCCGCATCGCGCCCGGCGGCCGCCTGCACGCGGATGCCGTCCCATTTCCATTCCGCCAGAAACTCAGCCGGATTCAGCGCCTCCATGTCGCGTGTCTCATCCAGCGGGTGGGCCAGCATCGGCGGGCGGAAGGGCGCAGGATCCCGCGCCTCGGGCTTGCCGCCCTGCCCCTCCACCCAGGCAAGAAGCGCCGTATAAGGCGGTTTCTGTGCGTTCCAGACCTCTTCAATCTCGTCCACGCCGACAGGTCCAAGTCGCGCCAGAGCGGTCTTGGCGAGACGAGCAGACACGCCCACGCGCAGACCGCCAGTGACAAGCTTCAAAAGTGCCCAGCGGCCGGTTTCGTCCAGCAGATCCAGCCATCCGGCGATCAACTGCGGCACCTCGCTGCGGCCCGCACCCGATAGCCGCTGCACCACCACGGCCAGCCCCGGTTCTTCGACGCCTGCATCTGCCGCTTGACCTGGCGCAGGCCACATCAGCGCTACGGTTTCGGAGAGATCGCCGACAAAATCATAGGAAAGCGCGAAAAGCACCGGGTCCGTCCGCTCGCCTGCCAGCGCCCGCAATACCGCAGGCTTGGCATGGCGAAACTCAAGCGTGCCTGTCAGTGCAGCAAGGGCATAGCCACGGTCCGGATCTGACGTGCGGCGGAAATAATCCACCAGCAGCGCCTCTTTGGCGTTGCGGGAGCTTTCAAAGGCAAGACGGTCCAGAAGGCGGGAAAGGGCGCGCATACCGGGATGATAACGCGCCGGGCCATCAAGTCCATGCACGGAAAGCCGAAATACAAAGGCCGCTCCCTCTCCTGACCTGCGGCGGAGAGGGAGCGGCCTTGAGATTTTCAAGCCCGATTGTCTGACGCTCAGGCGGCAGCTGCGTTCCGGTTGATCCCTTCCAGGAAGTCCGAAACTTCATCACGCAGGTTCTGCGCTTCCTGTTCGAGCTGGCCGGCCGCATCACTCACAGACCCGGCCATCTGGCTGGTCTGCGTGGCTGCTGCCGAGACCTCGGAAATCGTCGCCGAAACCTGCTGCGTGCCGCTGGCAGCCTGCTGGATGTTGGCGGCAATATCGTTTGTCGCTGCCCCCTGCTGCTCCACCGAAGCGGCGATGCTCGAGCTGATTTCGTTGATCCGGCCAACAGTGGTGGTGATGGCCGCAATCGCGCCAACGGCTTGCGACGTCTCACCCTGGATGCTGGCGATTTGGGCCGAGATCTCCTCAGTCGCACGCGATGTCTGGGTGGCAAGGTCCTTGACCTCCGCCGCAACCACCGCAAAACCCCGGCCAGCCTCTCCGGCGCGGGCAGCCTCAATGGTGGCATTGAGGGCCAGAAGATTGGTCTGTTCGGCGATGGCCTGGATCAGCGAGACCACTTCCCCGATCTTGGCAGCTGCCGCAGAGAGACCCTGAATGCGTTCATTGGTCTGCTCTGCCTGATCGGCAGCGTGCGCGGCAATCTCATTGGCCGAGGCGACCTGACGGGCAATTTCAGACACGGAAGCTGCAAGCTCTTCGGAGGCGGCTGCCACGGTCTCCGTATTGGCCGACGCCTGACGCGAGGCGGCAGCCACGGTTTCACTTTGCTCAGATGTCTTCAGCGCAGAGCCGCCAAGTGCCCCCGAGGTCTGTTTCAGGCTGTCAACGGAACGGCCGATCACGTCAAGCAGAGCGCCAATCTTGCCGCTGAAGCCAGTGCACAGCAGCTGAATGTTGCCTGCCCGCTCCGCATCCTGTTGCTGGCGTCTCACGACATCAAGTTCAAGTTCGCGGCGCTCGCGCTCGTTGCGGACGAAAGTCTCCATGGCCGCGGCCATGTCTCCCAGCTCGTCTCCCCGTCCTGCGCCTTCGATGGCCACCTGTGTGTTGCCAGCCGCAAGCTGCTTCATGCCTTCTGTGAGTGCGCGCAAGGGCCGCACAACGTTGCGAATGGAAATCACGGCAACGCCCGTAACAGCCAAGCCGCCAGCAAGCAGAACGCCGATCAGCTCGAATGTGCTGGACCAGAACTCGGCCTGCACGTCATCCAGATAGACAGCAGACGCAATCACCCAGCCCCAGGGCGCAAAGGCTTCGGACCAGCCGGCCTTCGGCACAAATTTGGTGGTGACGCCGTTCAGCGTCCGGTCACCGGAATAGTACTGAACGCCGCCGCCCTTCTGCGCATTGGCAATGAATGTCCGGGTAATCTCGGAGGTCGAAGGCTCTCCGCCCTCCTTGTCCTTCGAGTTGCTGACAACGCGAACGCCGGTGTTGTCGAAAGCGAAGACACGCGCACCACCTTCGAAGATCATCGAGCGGATTGCATCACGTGTCAGAGTCTGCGCCTCGTCCCTCGTCAGCTCACCTGCCTTTTCACGGGCATGGTTCTCCTCTGCGATAGAACGGCCAACCTCAACCAATGCCCGCACTTTGGCAATACGCTCGCGCTCAAGCGTATCTGCAAGCTGCAGCTGATTGTAGATACCCAAAAACACAACAAAGATAGCGAAACAACCGATTGGCAGCCAGATCTTCAGACCAATCTTCAAGCGATTCAGCATGACATCCTCAACGATGCAAAATTTTCCCCTGTTATCCTTGCCATTGTTAAATACGGGTAAAATAAACCAGCCAAATGAACTACCAACAGAAAAACTACGATATTTGCCTGGTACAGATCATCACTCTCCAACGCCTCATGTCATAAATAACAATTCCAGGAAGCCCCACTGACAATCATTCCACGCCTTCTGTTTCAAACCCCGATGGGGGTGCCAGATGCGGGGGCACAAAACGGAAAGGACGCCGGAGGTTGTCCTCCAGCGTCCTTCCTGTCCAAAACCCTGCGGTGAAGATTACCCGGCCATCTGGCGGCGCAAGGCCGCGCGGCGGGCTTCCACATCCTGAACCATATCCGCAAGGAAGGCATCGACCGCCTTGGAGAGGTTCTCGGAGACGGACTTCACATCACGGGACAGACTGTCGACCGTCTCGGCCTCGCTGCGGGTATCCTGTGCAGTTTGGGTCACGTTGGCGACGCTGGCCGCCACCTGATCCGAGCCATCTGCGGCGATGGTGATGCTCTGCGTGATCTCACGCGTTGCTGCGCTCTGTTCACCAACTGCATTCTTGATGGCCGTCGTCATCTCCATCACGGATGCAATGGAGCCCGTGATGCGCTGAATCGAGGTGACTGCCTTACCAGTCATCCCCTGCACGGAAGTGATCTGTGCCGCGATTTCTTCCGTCGCACGGGCCGTCTGGTTGGACAGCTCCTTCACTTCAGCCGCGACAACCGCAAAGCCCTTCCCAGCCTCTCCGGCTCTTGCAGCCTCAATCGTGGCATTGAGGGCCAGAAGATTGGTCTGCTCGGCAATGGCACGGATCATTTCGACGACGACGCCGATCTTGTCCGTGGCCTCCGCCAGGCTCGACACATGCACATCGGTCTCGCGGGCCACTTCGGTTGCAGCAGTGATGGCTGCAGAGGAGCGGTCGGACTGATTGAGAATTTCCGAGATGGCGCTGGACAGCTCTTCTGCTGCCGCAGCCACCGTCTGGACGCTGCGCGAGGAGCTCGCAGAGGCCGCTCTTGCCTGATCGGCGGCCGCAAAGGCCTGACCGGACACTTCCGTCACCCGCTGCGCGCTGCCGGCCATCGCTTCCGTCTTTTCGGCCACGGCCTGCATGCTTGCATCGATCATGCTGCGGAAACGGTCGATAATAGCCTCGACCTGCGACTGGCGACCGCCTTCGAGAGAACGCTCCTGCTCCATTTCCTTTTCCAGCGCCTGACGGCGGCGGGCATTGTCCTGAAAGACAGTACCGGCTCGGGCCAGATCACCGATCTCGTCGCTCCGTTCCAGCAACGGCATGGTGAAGTCCGTCTCGTCCTGCGCCACCCGGCCCAGAGCCGCACGGATCTGCCGCAGATTGGTCAGGATCGCACGCAGATTGAGAAGGCTGATGATCACCGTCACCGCGATGGCAGCGGCGGACATGAGCCCGGCCACCAGCGCACGGGAATACGCTTCCCCTTCCATGGCTGCCACCGTCTCGTTGGCAGCATTGAGCAAGTCGAGCGTTTCCTTGCGGATCATGTCGAGCCGGGCTGTCGCTGCATCAAACCACTGCTGGCCTGTCACGCCCTGACCATTGTCTGTCTGCGGCAGTGCCTGAAGAATCTTGCGCCAGTCCTTGACCTGTTGGATGACGCTTCCCGTCATTATCCGGTCGAGTGCCGCAGCCTGCTCGGGCGTGGCCAGCATGTGATAGCTCTGAAGATAGGCTTCGCCAGCAGCCACCCGGTCAACAAAGGACAGGAACACCGCATAGTCGGTGGCCTCGCCTTTGGCGGCTGCCGTAAACAGGCGCGCACCGATGGCACGTTCGAGCCCGCCAGCCTCTTTTGCCTGAATGAGTGATGTGAACGGCAGAAGCTCCGCCGCCAGACGCGGCTCACCCGTGTCAAGGGCGATGGCGGAAATCGCGCCCATCAGCCCGGTGATCAGCCCGGTGTAGGTCTTGAGATTGTCGGCGCCATTGACCGAACGGGCATCGACGGCTGCCCGGTGATTGGCAACGGCCCGGGGCAAATCAACAATATCCTTCAGTTCGGCAGGGCCATTGCTGCCCGCACTGTAAAAGCTGGCCAAAAATACCTGCAAAGCCTGAAGATCTGCATCGGCTGCACTGCGCTGGCGCACGACAATGTCACGCGCGGCCTGATCAAAGCCGGATGCAATGAGCACCGCGGTCTGCCCGCGCTCTTTCTGAAGCTCATCAACCACAGCCTCAATAAGACCGGAAACCTCAACGAGTGGCTTCATCTCCTGCATTTTACGGAGAGAAGAAACCTCTGCTGACAGGTAAACACCAGCATAAATGACAACTGAAAGCAGAGGAATTATTGCCATCATTGCGATCTGAAGACGTATATTACGCATCGAAATTCCCCGTCTATAATTCCGAAACAAAAACCCTCTAACACGCCACCTAATTACATTGGGTTAATGACACGCTAATCTGAATTTTCAGAATGCTTGTTTCAGGCGATTTAGGTATTTGGCCTTACATCCGACCCATGGTTCGGCCGTATCACCAAACTGCAGTACACCAGAGGATTGCCACAGCCAGTGGACGGCAAGGCTATTTTGCCGTATAGGGGTTCCAACATGACGGGCATGCCGGACACATGAAGGCTGCTCCGCCTCCTTTTTCACGAAAGACACACATGATCGAGACGCACGCCGTTGCACCGGCGCTGGCCGCCGCTTTGGCAAAACGGGGCTATTCCAGCCTCACCCCGGTTCAGGAAACGATCCTGACCGACGCTCCCGCCGACGCAGACCTTCTGGTTTCCGCCCAGACCGGCTCCGGCAAGACTGTTGCCTTCGGCCTCGCCCTTGCTCCGACGCTGCTTGGAGAAGATGAACACCTCGGCCAAGCCGGAGCGCCTGTGGCCCTCGCCATCGCTCCGACCCGCGAACTGGCCCTGCAGGTAAAGGCTGAACTGACCTGGCTTTATGAGCTGGCTGGTGCCCACACTGCTTCATGCGTTGGTGGTATGGATCCGCGCGCAGAGCGCCGGGCCCTTGAGCGCGGTGCTCACATTGTCGTCGGCACGCCAGGCCGTCTGCGCGACCACATCGAGCGCGGCGCCCTCGACCTTTCCGGCATCCGCGCCGTGGTTCTCGACGAAGCCGACGAAATGCTGGACCTCGGCTTCCGCGAGGATCTGGAGTTCATTCTGGACGCTGCCCCGGAAGACCGCCGCACGCTGATGTTCTCGGCCACTGTGCCGAAGCCAATTGCTGATCTCGCTCAGCGCTTCCAGCGCAATGCCGTGCGCCTGACGACGATCAGCCCGCGTGAGCAGCACATCGACATCGACTATCTCGCCATGCCGGTGGTGCCGAATGAGCGCGAGAACGCGGTCATCAACATTCTGCGTTTCCACGAGGCTCAGAAGGCCATCGTCTTCTGCGCCACCCGTGAAGCGGTGAACCGGCTGACCTCCCGTCTTGCCAACCGGGGTTTCTCGGTCGTGGCCCTTTCGGGTGAGCTGAGCCAGGCAGAGCGCAGCCATGCGCTGCAGGCCATGCGCGATGGCCGGGCCCGCGTTTGCGTCGCCACTGACGTGGCCGCACGCGGCATCGATCTGCCAAACCTTGATCTTGTGATCCATGCCGACCTGCCGACCGGCAAGGCCGCCCTGCTGCACCGCTCTGGCCGTACGGGCCGCGCCGGGCGCAAGGGCTCCAGCGTGCTGATCGTCCCCTATCCGCGCCGCCGCGCCGCCGAACGGCTGTTGCAGATGGCTGGCGTGAAGGCAGAATGGCGCGAAGCTCCGTCTGCCAATGCGATCCGCGCACAGGACAAGGCACGTCTTCTTGCAGATCCGGTACTGAACGAACCGGCGGAAGAAGAAGATCTGGAGACGGCCCGCGAGCTTCTGGCCGTGCATGATGCAGAGCGGATCGCTGCTGCATTCGTGCGCCTTTACCAGCTGCGCCTGCCGCCTCCGGAAGAGCTGACCGAGGACAGCTACGAAGCCCGTGGCCCGCGTGAGCGTGGTGACAGGGGCGACAGAGGCGACAGGGGCCCGCGCGATGACTTCGGCGGCGGCAAGAGCTTCGAAGTCCGCAACAAGTTCGAAGACGGCATCTGGTTCCGCCTGTCACTCGGCCACAAGCACCGCGCCGACCCGCGCTGGCTGTTGCCGATGATCTGCCGCGCCGGTCACGTGACGAAGAAGGAAGTGGGTGCCATCAAGATCGGCAACACCGAAACCCTCTTCGAGATCGTCGGCAACCACGCAGAGAAATACGCTGATGTGATCCGCCGCGACGGCTCTGGCGAGCGCGGTGTTGTGATCGAGCCTGCCGATATGCGCGGCGGCTCCGCACCGTCCTTCGGTGGTGGCAATGAAGACGGCCCGAGCCGCTATGAGCGCGCCCGTGAGCGCAACACCGGCCGTGGCGGCTTCGGCGGCGGGGCTCCTGCCGGCCGTGGTGGCCCGGCTCCGCGCCGCCGCCGTTTCGAGGACGACGAGCCGCGCCCGACGCATCCGGCCTTTGCTCCGATGGACGAAGCCCCGCTGGACCGTGGCCCGAAGCGCGGCAAGCGCGGCCATGACGGTGGCGGCTTCGGCGGCGCACCAGCCGGTGAAGGCTTCGCCCCGCGCAAGGGCAAGCCTGCCTTCAAGGATGGCGCTCCGAAGAAGGCCGCCCACCGCAAAGGTGATGGCGTGAAGAAGAAGTCGAAGAAACAGGACGGCTGAAGCAGGCCGCTTGTTATAAAAAAGGCCCGCGTCTTTCCCGGACGCGGGCCTTTTTGTATCTGGTTCAGGCAGGAAGCCGCCGCAGGCTTATTGTTCGTTGACGATCATCGCAATGCGCCAGACCTCACCGTCAGAGACAAGGTGATAGTGGCAGGTGAACTCGAAGACGCTTTCGCCATCAGAGCTTTCCTGACGCCAGTCGAGGGTCACGAGCGCCGTTGGGCCTGAGATGTGCGCGGACACCACGTCGAATTCTGAGTAGGAGATGTTCTCCTTGTCGAGGGCATCGAGCAGGGCGTCGATGTTCTCCGCCAGCTCTTCCTCGTCATCAAAGACATAACCCTTTTCCATCTGCCAGATGGTCGCCGGCAGGGAGAAGCAGTCGATGAGCGCCTCTGCATCGGCATCGTTGAAGCCTGCGAGATAATCCTCGAAGAGTTCCGCAATGGCCGTTTCCAGCTCCTGCTCCGCAGGTTCTGCGGTGTCTTCGATCCCGTTGTTGTCCGCCATGGCCGTCTTCCTGGAAGGGCGCGGCAGATCTGCGGCGCGCCTCAAGCTTAAGTGTCAGTATCAGCCGGGGCAGAATCGGTTTCAGTTTCATCTTCCCCGTAGCCGATCATATGAAGAGGCCGTGCCTTGCGTCCAACGGTTTCACACCAGTGTACCAGTGCCTCCTCGGCGCCGTGGGTGACCCAGGTTTCCGCCGCTCCGGTTTCCAGCACCGTCCGGGTGAGATCCGGCCAGTCCACGTGATCGGAAATGACAAGCGGCAGTTCAGCTCCGCGCTGGCGGGCCCTGGCACGCACGCGCATCCAGCCGGAAGCCACCGCTGTCACCGGATCACCAAAGCGCCGTGCCCAGCGCCCGACAAGTTCTCCGGGCGGGCACAGCACAATCTCTCCGGCCAGCTCCTTGCCGTGCCTGCCCACGGGCTCGACCGGCCCCAGCGCAATGCCCCGGCTCTGGTAATAGGCCGTGATCTTTTCCAGTGCGCCATGCAGATAGATGGTCCGGTCATATCCCGCACGCCGCAGTTCCGCGATGACGCGCTGCGCCTTGCCCAATGCATAGGCGCCTACGAGATGCACCCGCTCGGGAAACAGCGCCAGCGATGCGATCAGCTTGCCAACCTCCTCCTCTGCATCGGGATGGCGGAAAACCGGCAGGCCGAAGGTTGCTTCCGTCACGAAGACATCGCAGGGGACAAGCTCGAAGGGCGTACAGGTGGGATCTGCCTGCCGCTTGTAATCGCCCGAGATGACGGCCCTTGCCCCCTCGCCTCCAGCACCACCTGCGCCGAGCCCAGCACATGTCCCGCAGGCCTGAGCGTCAGCGCAACGCCGCCAAGATCCAGCCGTTGTCCATAGGAAAGCGTTTGACGCTGGCCGCAGAAGCCCTCGCCATAGCGCAGGGCCATGATGTCCAGCGTTTCTTCCGTCGCCAGCACTGCCCCGTGCCCGGCCCTTGCATGGTCGGAATGAGCATGAGTGATGATCGCCCTTGGCACCCGACGCACCGGATCGACATGGGCGTTCGCCTCAGGGCAGAAGAGCCCCTCCGGTGTCAGATGCAGAAGACTGGATGCGGCAATGGACATGGGACGGAAGCATAGGGCCTTTGCGGCACTTTGCCAGAGGCAGGCATCATGTGAAACCCGCTTGATCCGAAAGAGCTTGGAGAGGCAACCGGCTGACCTATAATCATGTGGCAAGTCTCTCAACGCCTCAGGCTTCTGTGCAACTCTCGATCATGACCGCCTCTTCTCAGGATCAGCTTCTGCCCGAGCGCTTCCGCGCCTGGTTTGCCGCGCGCGGCTGGAGCCCGCGCGAGCATCAGCTTGCCTTGCTGGAGGTATTGGGCAGGGGCCAGTCGGCTCTTCTCATCGCGCCAACCGGCGCAGGCAAAACGCTGGCCGGCTTTCTGCCGAGCCTCGTTGAGCTGACCGCGAGAGGCCGCCCCAAGCCCGGCAGCGTTGAGAAAATGCGCCAGGGCGTGCATACGCTCTACATCTCCCCTCTGAAGGCGCTCGCCGTCGATATCGCCCGCAATCTGGAAACACCGGTGGCGGAGATGGACCTGCCGGTGCGGATCGAGACACGCACCGGCGACACCCCCACGCACAAGCGTCAGCGGCAGAAGCAGGCTCCGCCCGATATCCTGCTGACAACCCCGGAACAGATCGCCCTGCTGCTGTCCGACCCTACAGCCTCCGGCATGTTCAAGGGGTTGAAGACCATCGTTCTGGACGAACTCCATGCGCTGGTTACGTCCAAACGCGGCGATCTTCTGGCACTTGGCCTTGCCCGCTTGCGCCGCATCGCTCCGGATGTGCGGTTCGTGGGCCTGTCGGCAACGGTGGCAGAGCCGGATGACCTGCGCGCCTATCTGGTGGCACAGACCAATCCGGATGGCCGCTGCCTGAGCGAACTTGTCACTGTTTCGGGCGGAGCAGCGCCGGACATCACCATTCTCGATACCTCCGAGCGCGTCCCCTGGGCCGGGCATTCCGCACGCTATGCGCTGGATGACATCTACCGGCTTCTCAAGGCGCACCGGGTGACGCTGCTGTTCGTCAACACCCGCTCGCAGGCAGAAAGCCTGTTTCAGGATCTTTGGAAGATCAACGAGGACACCCTGCCCATCGCCCTGCACCATGGCTCGCTGGACGTGGGTCAGCGGCGCAAGGTGGAAGCAGCTATGGCCTCTGGTCAACTCCGTGCCGTCGTTGCAACGTCCTCCCTCGACATGGGCATCGACTGGGGCGATATCGATCTCGTCGTCAATGTGGGCGCCCCGAAGGGCGCCAGCCGCCTTGCCCAGCGCATAGGGCGCGCCAATCACCGCATGGACGAGCCCTCGCGTGCCGTTCTCGTGCCAGCCAACCGCTTCGAGGTTCTGGAATGCAGGGCAGCTCTCGAAGCGTCCACCAGCGGCGGGCAGGATACCCCGCCCCTGCGGCACGGTGCGCTGGATGTGCTGGCCCAGCACATTCTCGGCATGGGCTGCGCCGGCCCTTTGATGCAGATGAGCTTTATGCAGAAATCCGCGAGACGCAGACTTACCGCCATCTCGACCGGGAGACCTTCGCCCGCGTCCTCGATTTTGTGGCCACCGGCGGCTATGCGCTGAAAAGCTATGACCGTTACGCCAAGCTGAAACAGGGGCCGGACGGGCTGTGGCGCATCACCCATCCGCGCATTGCCCAGCAGTACCGGCTGAATGTGGGCACTATCGTCGAGGCGCCCATGCTGAAGGTGCGCCTGGTGCGCGGCAAGGAGCAAGGCCGCCGCACGCCGCTTGGCCGGGGTGGCCGGGTGCTTGGCGAGATCGAGGAATGGTTTCTGGAGCAGCTCGCGCCTGGAGACACGTTCCTCTTTGCGGGCGAGATCCTGCGGTTTGAAAGCATCATCGAGAACGAGGCCTTTGTCTCAAGGGCCAAGGCCGAAAAGCCGATGGTGCCCTCCTATCAGGGCGGCAAGTTTCCGCTCTCCACCTATCTGGCAGACGGCGTGCGGCGGCTTCTGTCCGAGCCGGACCATTGGCCGGCTTTGCCGGATCAGGTGCGCGAATGGCTGGAGCTCCAGCGGGCCAAGTCCCTGTTGCCCAGCCGCAGCGGCCTGCTGGTGGAGACCTTTCCGCGTGCGGGCAAAAATTATCTCGTCTGCTATCCCTTCGAGGGGCGCCTTGCTCACCAGACGCTCGGCATGCTGCTGACCCGGCGGCTGGAGCGGCTGGGGGCAAAGCCGCTGGGCTTTGTCGCCAATGACTATGCTCTGGCGATCTGGGGCTTGGGCGATCTGGATCTTCTCATCCGCACCGGCCGCCTGTCCCTCGACGCCTTGTTCGAGGAGGATCTTCTGGGCGACGATCTGGATGCCTGGCTGGCGGACTCCAGCCTTTTGAAGCGCACCTTCCGCTACTGCGCCGTCATTTCCGGCCTGATTGAGCGGCGCCATCCGGGATTGGAGAAATCGGGCCGTCAGGTCACGGTTTCGTCAGACCTCATCTATGACGTGCTGCGCCAGCATGAGCCCGACCACATCCTTTTGCGTGCAACATGGAACGATGCAGCAGAAGGACTTCTGGATATCTCCAGGTTGGGTGAACTTCTTTTAAGGATCAAGGGTCGAATCACGCATACTCATCTCGCAAGAGTTTCGCCTCTCGCCGTTCCCGTTCTGCTGGAAATCGGCAGGGAACCCATCTATGGCGAGGCTCAGGAAAGCATTCTGGCAGAAGCTGCGGATGATTTGATCGGGGAGGCCATGGCATGACGGCGCTCAGACAGCCGGGACAGATGCGGCGCGTAACGCCCGTGTGTCACGATATTGCCGTTGCCGGAACCTTGCTTGGTCTGCATGACAGCGGCGTTGTCTGGTGGGCTGAGGAAGCCACACTGATTGTCGCCGACCTGCATCTGGAAAAAGCCTCCTCCCTCGCCCGCCGGGGTGTCCTGTTGCCACCTTATGACACGGCAGCAACACTGGAACGCCTGGCACTGGTGATCGAGGCCTTCGAGCCTTCCCGTATCGTCGCCCTGGGGGACAGTTTCCATGATGCCGAAGGCTCTGACAGGCTCCCGCCTGCATACCGCGCCTTCCTCGCCACGCTGCAGCTCAACCGTGAATGGATCTGGGTAACCGGCAATCATGATCCGGTGGCGCCAGTGCGGCTCTGCGGGGAATGCGTTGACGAGCTGACCTTGGGCGGCCTCACATTCCGGCATGAGCCCTCGGAAGGCGCAGGCGCTGCGAAGGGCGAAGTCTGCGGACATCTGCATCCAGCGGCAAAGGTGCGCCGCTATGGCCGCTCGATCCGCCGTCCCTGCTTTGCCACGGACGGCACAAGGCTGGTCCTTCCGGCCTTTGGCGCATTGACTGGCGGGCTGAATGTGATGGACCCGGCCTTTGCTTCGGTTTTCCCGCCCCGCCGGTTTTCTGCCTTCCTCCTGGGGGCAGACAGGCTGTATCCCTTCACGGCCACCAAGCTGATCGCTGACTGATCTGACGATCTAACCGCTCAATCCCTTCGGAACACGACACCGGCAAGCCAGCCGGTAAAGACTGCCAGCATGATCGCTGCCAGCCCGTAAAGCGTTGGCTGCTCATGCGCCAGATCGAAGGTCATCTGCTCAAAGCCGGTCTTGGCCACCGTCAGCCCCTTCTGGTCGTGCGCCAGCATTTCTCCGTCCTTCAGAAGAAACGTGTCCACCGTATAGATGCCGACCGGCGTCGTCGCGGGAAGTGAAATGGTCGTGTGGAACATGGTTGGTGTCAGAAATTCGACCTTGCCCGGCTGGTCCACATATATGCCGTGCTCCCTGCGCAGCCGCAGAAATGCCTGACGGAAATTGGCTCTCTCGGCGAGCGGCATCTCGGAGTCAGGCCTCATCGGCAGATTGACATAGCTCGCCCCGATGCTGTTCTCCTCCAGCATCGGCCGGGCGCCCAATTCGCTTGCCGGATCGGTCGAGGACATGACGTAGAATGAGGGGACGCCGTAAAACGTCTCGGCTTCGCGGTTGACCCACAGTACGCCGAGGAAACGGCCCTTGCGGCGCGTTGTGACGTTCTCAGGCGGACCCTTCAGCACCACCGCCAGATCATAACCGGCATCAGGTGCAGAAACGCCGGACGGCAATTCCACCTGACCGAAGACAACGATCTTGGCCCCAGTGAAATTCGAAGCAATGCTGACCGTGTCTGCCGACAGGGCCGTCACCAGCCCCTCGGCGCGCGCAGCAGAAGGCAGTAAGGCTGCCGCCAGCACAAATGCAGCTGCAAGATGATGGGACAGCGAACGCATCACAGGCCCTCCCCTTGCGCACGGCGACCGAGTAGTACTCGGTCGGGGTAATAACAAGATCCACGGCAAAACGGACGCCCACCGCCAGCACCAGCAGCGCCAGCAGAAGCCGCAACTGGTCACCACGCAGTTTCTGCCCCATGCGAGCGCCAAACTGCGCCCCGATGACACCACCGATCATCAGCGTCAGTGCCAGCACGATGTCGATCGTCTGCGTGCTCATGGAGTGGAACAGAGTGGCCGATGCCATGGTGAAAAGGATCTGCATCAGCGAGGTGCCGATGACGATGCTGGTCGGCATGCGCAGCAGATAGATCATCGCCGGCACCATCATGAAGCCGCCGCCGATACCCAGCACCGTGCCAATGAAGCCAATGCCCGCCCCCAGCACGATCACCGGAATAACGCTGAGATAAAGCTTGGACTTGCGGAACCGCACCTTGAGCGGCAGGCCGTGGATCCAGTTGTGCTGCCCTGGCCTGCGGGCCGTGCGAACTGTGCCCGCCCGGCGCTGCCGGATGGCACGCAGGGATTCCACCAGCATCAGACCGCCAACCGTGCCAAGGAAAGTCACATAGGAAATGGCAATCACCACATCCAGCTGCCCAAGCGACTGGAGGATATCGAAAAGCCATGCCCCAACCGCCGACCCGACGATACCGGCACTCAGCAAAATCAAGGCCATCTTGATGTCGATGGCGCCGCGCCGCCAGTAGGTCAGCACGCCTGATGCCGAAGACGCGACCGTCTGTGTGGTCACGGTCGCGACGGCCACAGCGGGGGAATGCCGGAGAAAATGAGAAGCGGCGTCAGCAGAAAGCCGCCGCCAATGCCGAAAAGCCCGGACAAGAAGCCCACGGTGCCACCCATGCCGAAGATCATGAACATGTTCACCGAAATCTCGGCGATGGGCAGATACAGTTGCACGGGCTCAATACCGGCTTGCGGCGGCCGCGCGGGGCGCGGTGCCTGAACGGAAAGACACGTGTTAAAAGGGCTGCTTTTGCGGCCCTGTCAACCTTGGAATTTCAGCAACCCGCTCACGTTCAGATCGAACGTCCGAGCAAAGCCCTGATCAGACCAGCATCCACGGTTCCGGTTACCGGAAGGTTGGCATTGCGCTGAAAAGCTTCAATTGCAGAACGGGTCTTCGGCCCCATGGAGCCATCAGCCAGACCAGGATCGAAACCGAGCTTCTGCAACAGCGCCTGAACCTGGATGACTTCGTTCACCTCTCCACCAGCAGCCGCATTCACCGGCATGGCAATTGCGGCCTCATCCCAGGAGGGATCCAGCAGAACCGTGTTGGCTGCCGGATTGAGGTCCTTCAGCTTGAACGTATCGACCGCAAGACGGGCAGCGGCAAGACCGTTGGCGTCGAGCATGTTGGCCACATCATCACGCTTGCGGGCAGCTTCCGCATCTCCGCCGCGCGCGGCAATGGCAAACCACTTGTAGCTTTCGACCAGATCCTTCTGCACACCAATGCCCCGGGCATAGAGGATGCCCAGATTATAGAGGCTGTCGGCAACGCCATGTTCAGCTGCCGACTTGAACCACTTGGCTGCCGCTGCCATGTCCGGCTGGGCTTCAGCGCCTTCGGCGTAGATCACGGCCAGATTATGCATGGCCTTGGCATTTCCGGCTTCCGCAGCCTTCAAATAAAGGTCCCGTGCCTTGGTGATGTCGCGCGGCACACCACGGCCCTTTTCATAAAGGCTTGCGAGACGGTACTGCGCGGGAGCAAGCCCCTTGGCAGCTGCGCGCTCATACCAGCGTGCGGCTTCCGCCAGATCCGGCGTGACACCCTTGCCTTCGGTGTAATGAACTCCGATCTGGAACTCCGCCGCCGCGTTGCCTGCAGCAGCGGCGCTGCGCAGAGCCATCGGCCCTGAGGTCTCCGGCGGCAAGACGCCAGCATCTGCACCAGACTGCGGATCGGCGGCCGCCAGACTGGCGGATGGCTGCTGCGGCCCGGTGACAAACGGCGTATCGCCGAACTTGCCGCTGATCGCGGGCGGGGCAAAGGCCAGATCTGGAGCCATTTCCGGCGCATTGACTGAAGGCTGTCCAGAGGCGGACGGCGGCACCTGTGCCGCAGGCATCTGCTCCAGCGGCATGGCTTCACCCGCTGGCGGGGTCACGTTGCGGGCAGGCGCTTCTGCCACCTGCGTCTGCCCTGCCGTTGAACCGGGCTTTGCCGGAGCTGCGTCGAGAGCATCAGAAATGTCCTGCTCGGTCAGCTCCAGAACAGGCTGCGTGCCGGTGCCATCGGAAGCTTCCGCAAGCTGCTTGCCCTCGTCCTGAGCCTCAGGCGCCGATGCCGTATCACCTTCTCCGCTCGACAGACGGAAAACCTGCAGCGTGCCGATGGCCAGAACGACTGCAGCCGCCGCCAGCAGGATCGCACGCTTGCGCCCAGCGCCAAACAGGCTGCTGCCACTGCCCGCTGCTGCTTCGTCGCGGATATCGGCGGCAAGACCGGACAGATCAAGCTCACCGGCAACCTTGCTTTCATCTGCCTGGGCCTTCTGCGGCTTGCCGACCAAAGGTTCGATCTTGGCGCGGCCGGATTCCTCCGCCGCTTTCTCGGGCTTGCGGACGTCAGCCTTTACGGCGGCCTTGTCAGTGTCCCGGCGCAGGGCACGGCGGAACCAGCTGGCGCGGCTATCGCTGGCAGCTTCCTCACCTTCGTCCTGCTCGAGCTTCGTCTGCTGCTGAACTTCGGCCGATGCCGCATGGGCTGCGCGGCGGGCAGCTGCAATAAAATCGGCCTTGCGGTCGCGGGTGCGGTCGCGCGGGCGTTCACTCTCTCCGGTGGCAGCACTCTGCGGAAGGCCGGGCAGCGGAACACGGCGGGTGCTGCGGGCCTCACCGGCCGGGCGGGAAGCGGCTCCACGGCCCAGCGTGCTGCGTTCCAGCGTGTCGAGCCGGTCGGTGATGCCAGTCAGAATGGACTGCACGCCATCAAAGGTGCTGCGGGTCCGGGTCTCGGAACCCTGAGCAGCATCCATGAGCCGGCGCAGGTCGTCGCGCAGCGCACCAATGGCGCCGTCATATTCGTCGTTGGCTGGAGCCTTCTCCATCACGGCCCGGCGTGCGGCCTTTTCGGCCACTTCGATCACTTCCTCGCGGGTAGCGCGCAGGTTGGTCTCGATGCGGGAAAGTACTTTCTCAATCCCAGCAACGCTGGACAGGCGGCCTTGCGTTGCCTGAAGCTGATCCGCCAGCGCGCTGATCTTGCCGGTGATCTGGTCAAGGCGGCGGTCATCGAAGCTTTCGCCGCCCCGGGAGACGGCGTCCGCCAATTCGCTGATGCGCGCTTCAAGCGCCGCTACGGAGGGCGCGGGCTGCTCAACTGACCGGCGGATTCCGGCGATTTCGCTGCGCAGCGCGGCCATATCCTCAGCCGTGACGCTGTCACGCGGCGCGGACAGGCGGCCAGACAAATCCGAGATCTGCCGCTCAAGCTGGGCCAGCATCTGCGCTTCAAAGGCGCTGCCTTCGCCGAAGGACGGCAGGTTCACCGGCTGGCTGGCACGTTCTTCAATGCGGGCAATCTGGCTGTGAATGCCGTCGAGACGGGTTTCCAACTCGGCAAAGGCGCGATCATACGCCGGCTGTGCAGCGCCGCCCTGCTCGATGCCGGAAAGCCTGTCCATGATTTCGTCGAGACGGTTGTCCACCTGCCCGAAGCGGGCATCATCACGCCCGGCGCGGCCGTTCTCGCGCGACAGCATGCCGAAGATTTCCTCCAGCCGCCCGTTGAGGCGGTCAAGAGCTTCGGCATCCGGCATGCGGTCTTCCATCGCAGAAAGGCGGTCATCGAGGCCGCGCTGTTCACGCGCCAGGATTTCCAGCTCGTCCAGACGGCTGGCGACAAAGCGGATACG
The DNA here is from genome assembly GCF_050510895.1 of Pannonibacter phragmitetus. Lineage (GTDB taxonomy): Bacteria > Pseudomonadota > Alphaproteobacteria > Rhizobiales > Stappiaceae > Pannonibacter > Pannonibacter phragmitetus_B. The sequence goes on from NZ_JBNINT010000001.1 coordinate 2,900,017, forward strand.
ATCATCCACCGAACCGATGAGCCCGGTAAAATCGACCTGCTCGACAAGGCGGCGCATGTCGCGCAGTTCCTGGCGCAGCGGCTCGATGTCGGGCCGGGAATGGGAGCGCAGCAGGCTTTCCACCCGGTCGGCGATGTCGCCCACCCGGCCTTCCAGCACCATCAAATGTTCGGCGCGGGGCAGCGAGGCAAGGCCATCCTCGATTTCGACCAGACGGGCGCTGAGATTGCGTACGACCCTCGGATCAACGGCAGAACGGGTCAGTTCGTCCAGCCGCTGCACCACATGGGCATAGCCCATTTCCAGAGACTTGAGCGTGCCATCCACATTGGTCTGGCCGATCAGAGACTTGAGGCTCGAGATCTCGCCGCGCAGTTCCTTCGCCAGACGGTCATTGCCTCCGCCGGCACGCAGGCCCTCGACCATCTCCGCCAGACGGCGCATTTCACGCCGGTCGCTGTCATCGCGCCGGGCGGCGGGCATGTTGCCAATGGCTTCGCGCAGGGAACCGATTTCCTGGCGCACCACATCCAGTGCTTCTTCCTGCGGCTGGCGCAGGGCGTCAATGCGGCGGGCAAGATCCTGATAGAGATGGCGGGATTGTTCTTCTCCGTCACGGGCGGCCTGCTTGGCGGCACTCGGGCGGGAGGCGCCGCGGGAGCGGTGTTCCTGTGTCTCGAAGTCTTCCTCGATCAGCCGCTCCAGCGGGCTGCCACGGCGGCGCGGCTGTGCAGAGGCGCGGCTCGGAGTGCGGGCGGCGAAATCTTCTTCGTCATCCAGCTCCGCACCGGCTGCCAGTTCCTCGAAGTCATAGCCAGGCACACCACGGCTCTTCTTCGGCGCGGCGGAGCGCTGGGACTGCGGACGGCGGGCCGCAGCACGTGCAGGAGCACGGGCGGGCACTTCGTCTTCGTAATCCTCATCCTCGAAATGAGAACCGTAGTCAGTGCTGTCGAAGTCTGCCTCATCTTCCGGTGCATCATGGTGCCGGACGGGCGAGGACAGGGTTTCCACCCGGCGGTCCAGACGCTCCAGCGCCTCAAGAACGGCATCGATCCGTCCGGATGCTGCCGGGCGGGAGGGGCCGCGTCCTGGCGCAGACGCGCGGAGCGCTCGTCCCGTTCTGCAACGTCATGGGCCGCACGGCGGCGGCTTTCTTCGGGCTTGCGGCGGGCGCGCTGACGGCTGTTCATCAGGCGGTCCAGCTCGCTTGCTACCTCTTCCAGTTCCTGCGCAGTTTCGGAGGCGTGGCTTGCCCGGCCGAAATTGCCAGCAGCAGTAGATGTGCGCGTCAGCCGCTCGACGCGCTCCTGCGGACGCTCTGCCCGAAGGCCGTAGCCCGTCTCAAGCCCGTCATCCTCTTCGTCATATCCCGGACCGCCCCAGCCGTCATTGCTACGCCGGGCATATCCCGCGTCATGACGTACGCTGCCGCTTTCAGGCTTGCGGGTTTTCCAAGAGGACATTGACTGAACCTGGCCTTGCGGTCGTGCTGACCATTGAACACAAGAGATGCTGCAGAAGCCCGGAACGCGATACTGACTTGGCAACGAAGCAATTGATGAATCTTTGTCGTGTTAGGGTAAACACCGCGTTAACTGGCGCCGCATGTTGCAACAGCAGGCCACTAGAAACGTGCCCCCGCCGGGGTGTTTGTCAAAAAATCGCGTAAGGTCACTGGACCATTCCGTAAACGTAAGGTAAGGCAGAGACAAGCAGGCGGTCTCAGGCCCTTCCTCCTCACGAGCCGTAGTGCCCAAGGGCAACCGCCCGCATGCATGTCAGATTTTCAGAAATAAGCAGGTTCGGCCACAAGCGGACGGACAGGACGAGGCAATGAGCGAAGCACTTTCCATTCAGGACGGCAACGAGATTGCCGATGTCGTTGCCGCAGCCGACGACAGCACCAAGAAGATACAGTTCACCATTGGTGACCTTGCCAAGGAATTCGGCGTCACCCTTCGCACCCTGCGCTTCTATGAAGACCGCGGCCTGCTGAACCCCAAGCGGGACGGCCTCAACCGCGTGTACACCCGCCGCGACCGGGCCCGCCTGAAGCTCGTCGTCATGGGCAAGCGCGTCGGCTTCTCGCTCTCCGAGATCCGCGACATGCTGGATCTCTATGACCTGCGCGACGGCCAGGTTACGCAGCTGCGCGTCGCCCTCTCCCGCTTCAACGAACAGATTGCCGTGCTGGAAACCCAGCGCAAGGACATTGATCAGGCGATTGAAGAGCTCTCGCGCACCGTCGCCATTGTCTCCGGCATGCTGAAGCATAAGGAAAACGAAGGCGGGGAGTGATCGCTGCCGGACGGCTTTTTTGCCTTTCCGGTGTCATTTTCACGCACCAGACCGCCAAAACCGGGGCATTCGCTCCGGTTTTTCGCGTTTCATGGTACGGTTTTCATTCATTTCACGCAAAAACAGGCGTACCTTCCCCAAGGACATGGCTTGCCCGCCCGAAAATTGAGACGTATATATCGGGAGAGGTGACGTTTACGGAAACGTCAACTGCCAACGGTTACGTTCTGGGAGGAATTGATGCCGGCTTACCGTGCTCCCGTCGAAGACACCCTCTTCTTGCTCAACGATGTGTTCGGCTACGAACGCTACAGCAATCTTCCCGGCTTTGCCGATGCTGCACCCGATCTGGTGGAAGCGATCCTGCGCGAAGGCGCCAGGTTCTGCGAGGAAATCGTCCAGCCACTGAACCAGACCGGCGATCAAGAAGGCTGCACCCGCCATGAAGATGGCCGGGTCACCACACCCAAAGGCTTCAAGGTTGCCTATGACGCATATTGCGAAGGCGGCTGGGGCGGGCTTTCCGTTAACCCGGACTTTGGTGGCCAGGGCCTTCCGCACACGCTCGCCATGATCATGGCTGAATACATGTCCTCCGCGAACATGGCCTTTGCCATGTATCCGGGCCTGACGGCCGGCGCCATCGCCGCCCTCACCCTGCATGGCACGGATGAGCAGAAGGCCGTCTATCTGCCGAAGATGGTGGCAGGCACCTGGACCGGCACGATGAACCTGACCGAGCCCCATTGCGGCACGGATCTGGGCCTCATCCGCACCAAGGCTGTGCCGCAGGGCGACGGCAGCTATGCCATCTCCGGCACCAAGATCTTCATTTCCGCCGGCGAACACGACATGGCGGAGAACATCATCCATCTGGTGCTGGCCCGCATCGAGGGCGCGCCGGAAGGCGTGAAGGGCATCTCGCTCTTCGTGGTGCCGAAGTTCGTCCCTGATGCCGATGGCACACCGGGCGAGCGCAACGGCGTTTCCTGCGGCTCCATCGAGCACAAGATGGGCATCCACGGCAATGCCACCTGCGTCATGAACTATGACGGCGCACGCGGCTGGCTGGTCGGCGAGGAGCACAAGGGCCTGCGCGCCATGTTCACCATGATGAACGAGGCCCGCCTCGGCGTCGCGGTGCAGGGGCTGGCCCAGTCCGAAGTGGCCTATCAGAACGCTGTCATCTACGCCAAGGACCGCATCCAGGGCCGCGCCCTGACCGGACCGAAGGCCGCAGACAAGGCCGCGGATCCGATCATCGTGCATCCGGACGTGCGCCGCGTGCTCATGTCGATCCGCTCCTTCAACGAGGCCGCCCGCGCTCTGGTGCTGTGGACCGCGCTGAAGGGGGACGTATCGCACCGCTCCGAAGACGAGGCCGAGCGCGTCAAGGCCGACGACATGATGGGGCTGATGACCCCGGTTCTGAAGGGTGTGCTCACCGACACCGGCTTTGCCAATGCGGTGAATGCCCAGCAGATGTTCGGCGGGCACGGCTACATTGCCGAATGGGGCATGGAGCAGTTCGTCCGCGATGCCCGTATCGCCATGATCTACGAGGGTGCCAACGGCATTCAGGCGCTGGATCTCGTGGGCCGGAAGCTTCCGGCCAATGGCGGGCGTGCCGTCATGGCCTTCTTTGAAGAGGTTGGCGCCTTCCTGAAGGCCCACAAGGAAGACGAGGCGCTTGCGCCCTACACCAAGCCGCTGAAGCAGGGGCTCGACCATCTTCAGGCCGCGACCATGTGGTTCATGCAGAACGCCATGAGCAACCCGGACAACGCGGGCGCTGGCTCCACCGACTACATGCACCTCTTCGGGCTGGTCGCTCTTGGCTACATGTGGGCACAGATGGCCAAGGCAGCGCAGGCCAAGATTGCCAGCGGCGAAGAGACGGAGCGTTTCGAGGCCAAGGTGACCTTCGGGCGTTACTTCATGGAACGGACCATGCCGGAAACGGGTGCGCATCTGGCCCGCATTACCAGCGGCTCTGCCACCATGATGGCCCTTGCGGCGGACGCATTCTAAGTCTCTGATACGCCATAGCCCCGGACGTCATGCCCGGGGCAGCCCCGCAAGAGAAAAGCCCGCCGCTGCGGGCTGGAGGTTTCATGGCCGAGTATGTCCTGCATTGTTTCGCCCAGTCCGGCAACGCCTACAAGGTTGCCCTCATGCTCCAGCTTGCCGGAGCGGAGTGGGAAGCCCGCTTCTGCGACTTCTTCAACGGCGCCACCCGCACGCCGGAGTTTCGCGCTGACGTGAACGAAATGGGCGAGATTCCGGTGCTGGAACACAAGGGCCTGAAGCTCAGCCAGTCTGGCGTCATACTTGATTATCTCGCCGAGGAACTGGGCGAATTCGGCGCCCACACGGAAGATGAAGCCCGCGAAATCCTGCGCTGGGTGCTGTTCGACAACCACAAGCTCACCAGCTACACCGCGACGCTCCGCTTCCTGCGCCAGTTTGCCGGCACCGGCGAAACGCCGGTCACGGCCTTCTTTGAGGCACGCGCCAAGTCCGCCTATGCCATTCTCGACAAGCATCTGGAAGGGCGCCGCTTCGTGGCGGCTGACAGGCCGACCACCGCGGATCTGTCCCTGTGCGGCTATCTCTTCTGGCCTGAAGAGATCGGCATCGACTTTACCCCTATTCCAACATCGCCCGCTGGCTGGATGCAATCCGCGCCCTGCCCGGCTGGGTGCACCCTTATGAACTCATGCCGGGGCACCCGCTGCCCGCCAAGGCCTGACAAGAAACACATCAGGAGGAATCCATGCCCGAGGCCTATGTATTCGACCATGTGCGCACCCGCGCGGGCGCGGCAAGAAGGACGGCAGCCTGCACGAGGTGACCGCCGTCCGCCTTGCCGCCACCGCGCTGGAGGCGCTGCGCGACCGCAACAAGCTGGACACCCGTCAGGTGGACGATCTGCTGCTGGGCTGCGTCGATCCCATTGGCGAGGCTGGCGGCGACATTGCCCGTGCGGCGGTGTTTGCGGCTGGCTATGACAACTCGGTCCCGGGCATGCAGATCAACCGCTTCTGCGCTTCTGGCCTTGATGCGGTGAACATGGCCGCCGCGCAGGTCATGTCCGGCCAGCATCAGCTGGTCGTGGCTGGCGGCGTGGAAAGCATGAGCCGCATCGGCATCGGCGCATCGGGCGGTGCCTGGCCGGTCGATCCGCAGGTGGCCCTGCCCTCCTATTTCATGCCGCAGGGCGTCTCGGCGGATCTCATCGCCACCAAATACGGCTTCACCCGCGACGACTGCGACGCCTATGCGGTGGAGAGCCAGAAGCGGGCGGCGAACGCCTGGGACAAGGGCTATTTCAACAAGTCCGTGGTGCCGGTGAAGGATGTCAACGGCATCACCATCCTTGCCCGTGACGAGCACATGCGCCCCGGCACGGACATGCAGTCGCTGGCCTCGCTCAACGCCTCCTTCGAGATGATGGGTGCCATGGGCGGCTTTGATGCGGTGGCAATTGCCGCGCACCCAGAGCTTGAAAAGGTGCGCCACGTGCACCACGCGGGCAACTCCTCCGGCATCGTTGACGGCGCCGCCGCCGTGCTGATCGGCTCACGCAAGGCCGGCAAGTCGGCTGGCCTCAAGCCCCGCGCCCGCATCCGCGCCTTCGCCAACATCGGTTCGGAGCCCGCGCTGATGCTGACCGGCCCGGTGGATGTGACGGAAAAGCTGCTCGCCAATTCCGGCATGAAGCTGAAGGACATCGACCTGTTCGAGATCAATGAGGCTTTCGCCTCCGTGGTGCTGCGCTACCGGCAGGCCTTCGACCTTGATCCTTCGGTGGTCAACGTCAATGGCGGAGCCATCGCGCTCGGCCACCCGCTGGGCGCCACCGGCGCCATGATCCTCGGCACGGTTCTCGATGAACTGGAACGCCGTGACCTGAACACTGCCCTTGTCACCCTCTGCATCGGCGCCGGCATGGGCACGGCGACGATCATCGAGCGCGTGTGACAAGAGACCGGAGGAGACAAGCCATGACCTACAAGAACTTCACTCTTGAAACCGGCGCCGACGGCATCGCCCTGATCACCTGGGACATGAAGGACAAGTCGATGAACGTCATCGACATCTCCGTTATGGACGATCTGGAGGCCATTGTTGCCCATGTGGCGACGACGGACGTCATCAAGGGCGCCATCATCACGTCCGGCAAGGCCGCCTTCTCGGGCGGTGCGGACCTGACCATGCTGGAAGGCCTGCTCAAGGGCTTCCATGCCGAGCGAGCCAAAGACCAGGAAGCGGCCGCAAAGGCCCTGTTCGAGGGCTCCCGACGCCTGTCGCTGATCTACCGGAAGCTGGAGACCTGCGGCAAACCCTTCGTTGCTGCCATCAACGGCACCTGCATGGGCGGCGGCACCGAGCTGGCGCTTGCCTGCCACGCCCGCGTGGCCGCCGAAGACGACAGCTTCAAGATGGGCCTGCCGGAAGTGAAGGTGGGCCTCTTCCCCGGCGCAGGCGGCACCCAGCGCGTCATGCGCATGACGGATGCACAGGCTGGCCTTCAGTTCCTGCTTCAGGGCCAGACCCTGCGCGCCGCCAAGGCCAAGCAGATGAAGCTGGTGGACGAGACGGCAGCACCGAAGAAGCTGGTCGAGACCGCCCGCAAGATGCTGCAGGCAGGCGTCAAGCCGGTGAAGCCGTGGGACGAGAAGGGCTTCAAGCTGCCGAACGGCCCGGTCTATTCCCCCGCCGGTTTCCAGTTCTGGCCCGCCGCCAACGCCATCTACCGGCGTGAGACCCACGACAACTACCCCGGCGCCCGCGCCCTGCTGAAGTCCGTCTTCGAAGGGCTGCAGCTGCCAATGGATCTCGCCCTGCAGGTGGAAAGCCGCTACTTCGCCAATGTGCTGCAGAGCCCGGAAGCGGCAAACATGATCCGCTCGCTCTTCGTCTCCATGCAGGAGCTGAACAAGGGCGCCCGCCGTCCACAGGATGTGAAGCCCAACAAGATCAAGAAGATCGGTGTGCTCGGCGCCGGATTCATGGGTGCAGGCATTTCCTATGTCACGGCCAAGGCCGGGATCGACGTGGTGCTGATCGATCGCGATCAGGCCGCCGCCGACAAGGGCAAGGCCCATTCGGACGAGCTGATGAGCAAGGCCGTTTCGCGCGGCCACGCAACGGCGGACGAAAAGGAAAAGCTCCTCGCCCGCATCACTCCGACGGACAACTATGACCTTCTCGCCGACTGCGATCTGGTGATCGAGGCCGTGTTCGAGGACCGTGAGGTCAAGCGCGTGGTGACGGAAAAGGCCGAGGCGGCGATGAAGGCTCGCGCCATCTACGCCTCCAACACCTCCACCCTGCCGATCACCTCACTGGCGGAAGCCTCGTCCCGTCCGAAGAACTTCATCGGCATCCACTTCTTCTCGCCCGTCGACAAGATGATGCTGGTGGAAGTGATCCTCGGCAAGAAGACCTCGGACAAGGCGCTGGCCATGGCGCTGGACTACATCAAGGCCATCAAGAAGACGCCGATTGTCGTCAACGACAGCCGCGGCTTCTACACATCGCGTGTGGTTATGACCTACATCCGCGAAGGCCTGATGATGCTGGCCGATGGCGTTCCGGCGGCCATGATCGAGAACGCGGGCAAAATGGCCGGCATGCCGGTCGGCCCGCTGTCGCTGGGCGATGAAGTGGCACTGGATCTGGCCTGGAAGATCGTCTCGGCTACCCGCAAGGACCTTGGCGTCAACTATGTGGAAGGTCCGCTCGACAACATCCTTGAAGAGATGGTGGTCAAGCGCGAGCGCTTCGGCCGCAAGAACGGCAAAGGCTTCTATGACTATGCAGGCAAGGAAAAGAGCCTGTGGCCCGGCATTCCGGACGTCGTGGGCAAGCCCAAGGCAGCCGAAGCCTTCAACATCGACGAACTGAAGCAGCGGCTTCTGGTGATGCAGGCGCTGGAAACCGCCCGCATCTTCGAGGAAAAGTGTCTGACGGATGTGCGCGAGGCTGATGTTGGATCGATCCTCGGCTTCGGCTTTGCCCCTACACCGGCGGCACGCTGAGCTACATCGACATGATGGGCACCCATGCCTTCGTGGAGCTTTGCAAGAAGTTCACCAAGAAGTGGGGTCCGCGCTTCAAGCCCAACCGCCTGCTGCGCGAAATGGCCAAGACCAACGAAACTTTCTACGGCAAGTTCCCGCCCAAGGCAGAAGCTGCCGCGACAGCAGAAGCCGCCTGACAGGTTTCAAAAGCAATCTCCAGCGCCCGGCCATGTGCCGGGCGTTTTGCTTTTGCCCTGTCGATCTATGTGAAGCGGTGATGGAACGGGCATGTCGCAGTGCTGCCCGTCTGGAGAGATCACGGCATGGATGCCATGGCTCGACCATGGCATCCATGCCGTTACCCATCATCGCGAGAAACAGTGCGACCGCCCCAGAAACAAAACCGCCGCAGCCCTTGCAGGCTGCGGCGGCTCAAAACGTCAAAACTCCAGAGGCTCAGGCGGCGAGTTCGCCGCTGAGGGCCTTGGCGATCAGAGCGCGGGTCTCGGCAATGCCGTAGAGCGCCACGAAGGAGCCGAAGCGCGGGCCCTGTTCGAGGCCCAGCAGCACTTTGTAAAGTGCCTGGAACCAGGCCACCGACACACCGGGGCCACCGTCCGGGCTCTTCTTCGTCTGGTCCTGATACCGCTCGATCTTGCGCGCAACATCGAGAACCGCGTCCTGAATTGTGTTGCCATCGGCACCCGCCGGAAGGGCCGCCAGCGATGCATCGAGCGCTTCGAGAGCAGCCCGTTCCACATCGTCCGGAGCGCGGAACTGCTTGGACGGCTTCACGAAGTCATCGAAGTAGCGGATGGCATAGGTGACGAGTTCGTCCAGCTTCGGATGGGTGTCCTTCGTCACGCCCGGCGCATAGCGGGTGATGAAAGCCCAAAGCACGTCCTTGTTCTCGGCGTTGGAGGCCGACACGAGGTTCAGCAGCATGGCGAAAGGCACCGGCGAGCTGATTTCCGGCACGTTGCCGGAATGGATGTGCCAGGCCGGGTTCATCAGCTTCTGTTCCGGCGTCATCTCCGCGAACTTGCCTGCGAAGGCAAGATACTCATCCACGGCACGCGGGATCACGTCGAAATAGAGCTTCTTCGCGGTCTTCGGCTTCTGGAACATGTAGAGCGCAAGGCTCTCCGGCGAGGCATAGGTCAGCCACTCGTCGATGGTCAGGCCGTTGCCCTTGGACTTGGAGATCTTGGAGCCATCATCAGCCAGGAACAGCTCGTAGACGAAATGCTCCGGCGGAGTGCCGCCCAGCACCTGACAGATGCGGTCATAGACCGGCATGTTGGGGCCGTGGTCCTTGCCGAACATCTCGAAGTCAACGCTGAGCGCGGCCCAGCGGGCGCCGAAGTCCGGCTTCCACTGCAGCTTCACCTTGCCGCCGGTGACCGGCAGGGTCACGTCCGTGCCGTCCTCATCCTCAAACGTGATAGTGCCTTCGCGGGCATTCACGTCCTTCATCGGCACATAGAGCACGCGGCCGGAAATGGGCGAAATCGGCAGGAACGGACTGTAGGTGGCGCGGCGCTCTTCGCCGAGCGTCGGCAGCATCACGTCCATCAGCTCCTGGTACTTCTCGACGGCCTTCAAGAGGATGCCGTCCAGCTTGCCGGACTTGTAATACTCGGTCGCGCTGGCGAATTCGTACTCAAAGCCAAAAGTGTCGAGGAAGCGGCGCAGCATGGCGTTGTTGTGGTCGCCAAAGCTCTTGTAGTCCCCGCCGAAGGGGTTCGGCACCACCGTCAGCGGCATCTGCAGATAGGGCTTCAGCGCTTCCTGATCCGGCACGTTTTCCGGGATCTTGCGCATGCCGTCCATATCGTCGGAGAAGCACAGCAGGCGGGTCGGGATCTTGTCCTCGGTGAGGATGCGGAAGGCCGTGCGCACCATGGTCGTGCGCGCCACCTCGCCGAAGGTGCCGATGTGGGGCAGGCCCGAGGGGCCGTAGCCCGTCTCGAACAGGACCGGGATCGAGGGATCACGTTTCTCGATGCGCTTTACCAGTTTGCGGGCTTCCTCGAACGGCCAGGCCTTGGAGGTCCGGGCCGCCTCGACAAAAGCGGGCGACAGGTCAAGCGCAGGGAGGGAACGTTCACTCATAATCTCAGATGGTCCGTAATGTTTTCGGAATCCGGTTCCGTTGCCTGCGTGATCCTGCAGGCGGCCGGAGCGCGGACACTAGAAAAGGCGCGGCCTTGCGTCAATCAAACTCTGGCAACAGAACCGCAGGACAGGCACAAATATTTGCAGCGCTTCTTGAAGGGCGCCTGCTGAAGCATTACCCATGATGCCACGAAACTCTTCAACAGGACCATGCAGCGACAATGAGCAAGCCGTTCAGCATTCAGGAAGCCCTGATTTATGTCATGGTCATCACCTCCGCCTCTGACGGGCGGATGACAGACAATGAACTGGCCACCATCGGCGACGTCACGCGCATGCTGCCGGTGTTCGACGGGTTTGATCCGGCCAATGTCATTCCCGCTGCACAGCGCTGCACTCAGCTGCTGCAGGCCGAGGACGGCATGAACGACGTGCTGACGATCATCACCGAAACCCTGCCGCACCTGCTTTACGACACGGCCTATGCGCTGGCAGTGGAGGTGGCAGCTTCTGACATTGCGGTTTCGAAGGAAGAAATGCGCATCCTGCAGATCCTGCGCGACCGGTTCCGCCTCGACAAGCTGACCTGTGCCGCCATCGAGCGCGGCGCCATCGCCCGCTACCGCCTCGCCTGAAAATTATCAGGCGGAGTGGTTTCAGTTCAGGAAACCGCGCCGGTTCGGAGTGTCCAGCGAGAAGGGCGGGATGGAGACATTCATCATGCGCCCGTCCGGCAGCTCCATCAGATAGGCGCCTTCCATGATGCCGGAGGGCGTCGTCAGCGGGCAGCCTGAGGAATATTCAAAGGCCTCGCCCGGCTTGATGACCGGCTCTTCCCCGACCACCCCCGGCCCTTCCACTTCCTGCATCTGGCCGTTGCCGTCTGTAATCAGCCAATGGCGGCGCCGGAGCTGAACAGCCACGTCCCCGAGATTGACGATCTCGACCGTATAGCCCCAGACATAGCTGCCCTCCTCCGGCGAGGACTGGTCCGCCAGATAGAACGGTTCGACTGTGACCTGTATCCCGTTGGTAACGGCCCGGTACATGGCCTTCCGGCTCCTCAACAATTCGTTATGCGGCTCAGGTGGTTGCCAGCTCCGCATATCATTCTCAAAATATAGAGCGCCGCAGCGCGCCCGAAAAGTGCAAGCATGAAAATGAATGAAACCAAGGCTCAATGAGATTGCTTCATCAAGCGCCGGTCAAGCTTGGGCGGCATTCGAGCAATCTCAAGGCGTGATGTCCCAGGATCCCGGCGCCTTGGTATTACGGAGCGGCGCGCCTTCACGCAGGCCCGCCACCCCGTTCTGAAAGCCGGTACATGCTCAGCTGATTGCAGCCAGCGCCCGCTCGATATCCTCGAGAAGATCCAGTGGATCTTCGAGGCCCACGGACAGGCGCAACATGCCTTCGGTGATGCCCAGTTCCAGTCGCGCCTCTTCGGCCACGTTCTTGTGCGTGGTCGTGGACGGGTGAGTGATCAGGCTCTTGGCATCGCCCAGATTGTTGGACAGCTTGATCACTTCCAGCGCATTGGTGAAGGCGAAGGCTGCTGCCTTGCCGCCCTTCAGCTCGAAGGCCAGCATAGTAGAGCCGCCGCGCATCTGCTTGCGGGCAACAGTGGCCTGCGGATGATCGTCACGGCCCGGATAGATCAGGCGGGCAATGGCCGGGTCGCCCGCCAGCCGGTCCGCAATGCGGGCCGCGCTGGAAGACTGCTGGGCAACGCGCAGCGGCAGCGTCTCCAGCCCCTTCAGCAGCACCCAGGCGTTGAACGGGCTCATGGCTGGGCCAGTGTGCTTGACCAGCGGCAGCACTTCTTCCTCGATCCACTTGGCATCGGACAGCACGACACCGCCCAGACAGCGGCCCTGACCGTCAATGTGCTTGGTGGCCGAATAAACCACCACATCGGCACCCAGCTTCAGCGGCGACTGGAAGATGGGCGTGGCAAAGACGTTGTCGATGATGACGCGGGCCCCGACGGCATGGGCAATTTCTGCAACAGCGGCGATGTCGATCACATCCAGCGTCGGGTTGGTCGGGCTTTCCAAGAAGACAGCCTTGGTGCCGGGCTTCACCGCAGCGCGCCACTGGTCAAGGTCCGTACCGTCCACCAGCGTGCTGGTGACGCCGAAGCGCGGCAGCAGGGTTTCTACAATGTAGCGGCAGGAGCCGAAGAGCGCCTTGGCAGCCACAACATGATCACCCGCCTTGACAGAGGCCATCAGCGCCAGATTGACCGCAGCCATGCCGCTGGCGGTACCGATGGCGGCTTCTGCTTCTTCCAGCTCGCACATGCGCTGCTCGAACATGGCAACGGTGGGGTTGGAATAGCGCGAATAGACGTAGCCCGGGTCCTCGCCGTTAAAGCGCGCTTCCGCAGCTTCTGCCGTGGCATAGACAAAGCCTTGCGTCAGGAAAATGGCTTCGGACGTCTCGCCATGCTGGGAGCGGATCGTTCCGCCATGAACAAGACGGGTAGCCGGACGCAGGGGACGGGAGGACGGGGTATCGGATGCGCTCATCGGTCTTCGCTCCAGAAACAAAAAACCGGCCATAAAGGCCGGGTGTTTCTCCCCGGCCTCTTTAGCAACTTGTTTAACGTGGCTGCAAGCCGGCCGGCTCAAATCACCACGGATCCTGTTCCGCCAAATACGCCATTCAGGGCCTGTGGTCAATCTTTGCCAGCGGTGAACCAGCCATGAAAGGGTTGGCCAAGGCCCTGCCATCGGCTAATGACAGCGCAGAGGAAGATAACGCCCCTCCCCGGCTCCATGAAAGGCTTGCCATGCGCCCAGACGGCATTCTGCCCGCACACATGATCGAGGACATGTTCCGCGCCGGAACGATCCGCAGCGAGCTGGCGCCTGTTGACGGCCAGATCCAGCCGGCCAGCCTTGACCTGCGCCTTGGTGGCCTTGCCTACCGGGTGCGCGCCAGTTTCCTGCCGGGCAGTTCCGTCAGCGTCGCCGACAAGCTGGATGCCTTCGCGCTGCACACCATCGACCTGACACGTGGCGCTGTGCTGGAGACGGGCTGCGTCTACATCGTGCCGCTTCAGGAAAGCCTCGCCTTGCCTGATGCCATCTCGGCGACTGCCAACCCGAAAAGCTCCACCGGCCGTCTTGATGTCTTCACCCGCGTGATCACCGACGGCGGGCGCGCCTTTGACACGGTTCCTGCTGGCTACAACGGACCGCTCTATGCGGAAATCTCACCGCTCACCTTCCCCATTCTGGTACGCAGTGGCTCCCGCCTGTCGCAGATCCGCTTCCGCGCCGGTGAACCGCTGATCCCGGACAGCGAACTGGAAGATGTGCATGCCCGCCTGCGCCTTGTCTCGGGTGGCATGGAGCGCATTGGCGGCGGCGTGCAGTTGTCTATCGATCTGGAAGGCTCCGGCGATGGCAGCCTCGTCGGCTACCGCGCCAAGCACCACACGGGCGTTATCGACGTGGACCTGAAGGATGCGCATCACCCGCTCGACTTCTGGGACCCGATCTACCGGCGCGGAGCGGCCGAACTGGTGCTGGACCCGAACGAGTTCTACATCCTCGTCAGCCAGGAGGCGGTTCATGTGCCGCCGGATTTTGCCGCAGAAATGGTGCCCTTCGATCCGCTGGTAGGCGAGTTCCGCGTGCATTACGCCGGTTTCTTCGACCCCGGCTTCGGACACAGCACGGTGGGCGGCACAGGCTCACGCGCCGTGCTGGAAGTGCGCTCGCACGATGTTCCCTTCATTCTGGAACATGGCCAGACAGTGGGGCGGCTCGTCTATGAGCACATGGCCGAACGTCCGCATCGGCTCTACGGCGAAGGTATCGGCTCCAACTATCAGGGGCAGGAGCTGAAGCTCTCAAAGCACTTCCGTCCACTCAGCTGACGGAATGCCCGGTGCGCCAGACGCACCGGGCCTGCACAATCAGGCGGCCAGAAGCTTACGGGCGAACTCAGCAACAGCCTTTGCAGTCGCGGTGATGTTGCTGTCCCAGGTGGCAGGCGACTGGCCGCGGGGACCGAGGTCATGGTTGCCGTCTTCCAGGAACAGGATCTCGCAGGTGCCCGGCAGGGTTACGTCTTCCAGTTCTACCTGACTGCCAAAGGGATCACGCTCGCCCTGTGCAATGAAGATGGGGCGGCGCGACTGTTCCAGCGGCTCAAGGCGCCAGACATCGGACTTGCCCTGCGGGTGGAACGGATAGCCGATGCAGACAACACCCTTCACGCGGCCCGGCAGCGAAGCGCCTGCCGTCAGCATGGCGGCAACGCGCCCGCCCATGGACTTGCCGCCGATCAGGAACGGGCCTTGCACCTCGCCCATTAGCGCCTGCATGGCCTTCTGATAGGCCCCCACCAGCAGCTCTGCCTTCGGTGGCGGAGCCTTCTTGGCCGTGGTGCGGCGCGCGGCCATATAGGGAAATTCGAACCGAGCCACGGCGATGCCTTCGGCCGCAAGGGCTGTCGCAAGCCGGTTCATGATGGCGGAGTCCATCGGCGCACCCGCGCCATGGGCCAGAAGCAGAGTTGCATCCGGCGTGCCTTCCGGGCGGGTCCAGAGAAATTCGGTCATCAGGCTGTCCTGTTGTGGCGGCGGATGGGCTCCGCGCGCAAAGAGTGACCCGGCTTATCCAGAACAAGCCGGTCTGGCAATGGGTTTGCTGGCGGACCGAGGCCTCAGTAGAACCCGATCGGGAAGTAGCGCAGGTAAAGCTCGCCATAGATGCCCTTGTCCTGCACCTGGCGCAGGGCATAGTTCAACGCATCCAGAAGCGGCTGGTCATCACGGCGCAAGGCGATGGAAAGACCGCCACCAAAATAGCCCGGCTCCAGCCAAGGGCCAGGGGCAAACCGGCAGCAGCCATCCGCCTCCTTACTGGCCAGCCAGAAGGACAATGCCATGCCGTCGCCGAAGTGCACGTCAGCCTTGCCCTCCTTCAGCGCGGCCCTTGCCTCTGCGGCTGTGGGGAACGGCTCGACAGCAAGGTTCGGGAAGGCTGCCTTCAGAAAGGCCTCGTGGCGGCTGCCGGCTTCCACACTGACACGCTCTGCCGACGCCATGCCTGGATCAAAGCGGTCCTTGCCCTGCCCCAGCACAAACCGGGCAGGCAGGCGCATGTATGTATCGGAGAAGGCCATCTCCCGCCGCAAAGCCTCCGTCTTGGCGAGGCCGGAGAGAATGGCATCCCCCTCCCCGCCATCAGGGCGTCCGGCAAAGCCTCAAACGCTTTCACCCGCAAGCTGCAGGAGGCACCAAGCTCCTCGCAGACCGCCCGCGCCAGATCCACGTTGAAGCCAGTCAGGCGGCCTTGCGGATCACGGAAGGAGAAAGGCGGAAAATCATCCGAAGCCAGGAATTCAATCTTCTCCGGCGGCTGTGCGGGGCGCTCCACCAGCGCACGCGGGTCGCGGAAGTTGGGAATGACAATGGTCATGCCCGCTTCGTTCAACTGCGAGGGAGCTGCAGTTTCCTGAGCGAGGACACCGGGCGGAATAAAACCAACCGCAATTGAGAATAAAAAATATAAAACTGTTGATTGTGGGAATATCTTCTGACGTACTCCTTGCAGCGGCCGGACGAGTGTGTGTCCGGCGGCCTCGGAAGGGGCGGGCGATGTCTGTAGTGGCAGAGGGAACTGCGTCAGACAACGGGAAGCTGCCAGAAATGGCAGCAGAAACCGGCACCGCTTTCCTGCAGTGTGAAACTCCTTTTCCCCTGTGGCAGACAGAAGCCTGTCCCGGCCCTTCAGAAGACGGGTCAGTCCCGAAAATTGATCGAGGCGCGCCGCAGCAATTGCTGCAAGAGGAGATGCATGTCCTTGTGTCACGGGGTCTTTCCGCCTCTGCGCTTCGATCTGCCTGTCAGCTGGCATCTTATCACGGCGTCCATCCCGCGCACTACATGATGCGCAACTCCATCCTCACGGAAGAGGCTTATTACAGCGCAGTGGCGGAAGTCTGTGGCATTCCCTTTCTGCCAGTTGGCAGCTTCCGCCCGCTGCTGGTCAATGGTCACGTGCTGCAATGCGGACCGGGTGAGGCCGGCCCGATGATGATCGGCCTCGGCCGGGGGGACCGGTCTATGTGGTTGCGCCGGAACCTGAGCACGTGTCCGAACTGCGCGCTTTCTTTCTGCGCCACCCGGACTGGAGTGCAGCCGTGCGCATTGCCACACCTTCTGCCCTGCGCCACGCTCTGACGGTGCTGAATGCGCCCGCCGGCGAGCTGGAAGCGCGCTTTCCCCACATGTCAGCCCGCACCCGCGTGACGCCGCGCCAGCAAATTGGCGCGGGCGCCATGGTGGCCAGCTTTTTCACCGGCATGGTTCTGCCCTTTGAAGTCCAGATGCTGCTGCTGAGCCTTGTCGTGGGCCTCACCTGTATTCTCACCGCAATCGCCCGGCTCTCGAGCGCACGGCAGGCACAGGAGCGGGCCCGCCACGCCGCAGACGAAGCTTGGTTTCAGTCCCATCAGACGGCACCGGAGCGCCAGATGCAGCCCTCTCAAGAAGAGTGGCCGCTCTATACGGTGCTCGTTCCGCTCTACAAGGAAGCGGCGGTCGTGCCGTCGCTGGTGGAAGGCCTTGCCAGGCTCGACTACCCGGCAGACCGCCTCGACATCCGCTTTCTGGTGGAGCAGGACGACCGGGAAACCCGCGCCGCTTTCCGGGGCCAACTGCGCGAGGGCATGGAAGTGGTGGTGGTTCCGCCGGGCCATCCTCGCACCAAGCCAAGGGCACTTGCCTATGGGCTGGAATCCTCGATGGGCGAGTTCGTCACGATTTATGACGCGGAAGACCGGCCTGAGCCAGGACAGCTGAAAAAGGCGGCCCGCAGGTTCCGGCAGAGCCCGGAAAGCCTTGTCTGCCTGCAGGCCAGCCTTGTCATCGACAACGCGGAGGAGAGCTTCTTTACCCGTCAGTTTGCGATGGAGTATGCCAGCCTGTTCGATCAGGTCATACCCTGGTTCTCTGGTGAGGAATGGCCCTTTCCGCTGGGTGGAACCTCAAACCACTTCCGCCGGTCTGCCCTCGTCATGGCAGGCGGCTGGGATCCTTTCAACGTGACAGAGGATGCAGACCTGGGCCTGCGCCTTGCCCGCTTCGGCTTCACCAGTGCCGCACTCGACAGTGCCACCTATGAAGAGGCGCCGGTGACGTGGAAAACCTGGTACGCGCAGCGGGCGCGCTGGTACAAGGGCTGGCTGCAGACGGTGCTTGTCCACCTGCGCGATCCCTCCATGCTGTGGCATGACATGAGCCCGCGCCGCGCGGTGCCAATCGCCTTCCTCATCGGTGGCAGCCTGCTGACGCTCGCCCTTCATCCCATATTCTGCATGATTCTGATGGGCTACCTGATTGGCCTGTGGAACATGCCTGTGCCCGATGGGCTCATGTCCGACATAACCGTCTGCCTCAGCGCCCTTGCCGCCATCTCCGGCTATGGCGCGGCCGTCATTGCCGGGCGCAGCGCGGCCCGCGCCCGCGGCTTCGACCCAAGCGTCGGCGATCTCGCCCTCATCCCCGCCTACTGGCTCTGCGCCAGCTTCGCCTTCTACCGCGCCGTCTGGGATTTCTTCATCCGCCCCCACCACTGGCACAAAACCACCCACGGCACCGCCCGCAAGCGCAAGACACCGGATTTCGGGAAGAAAGAGGAGGATGGGAGTGGGTAGAGGGCTGCTGAACCTCAAACGCTGAAGCTGGGCCGCAATTTCTCATGATAGACTTCTGACGCGGCCTGCCATGGAGCTCACGTCTTGAGAGCAAGAACTGCTTCGATCTGAAGGTCAGCATCGCTCCCTGAAACGGAGGGACGGCGATCGGCCAATGCCATTTCAATCCGTTCCTCGATCCAGCGCTCATAGGTATCGGAAACGGCCTCAGCATCCGGCATTGTGCCACCAAGCGCTATCAGGCGCCTGCCAGTCTCTACCCGCACCAGCGTCTCCAGCGCCTGATGCACGATGGCAGTGGTCTCCATTGTGCCAGTCAGGTCTCGGGCCGCCTCAAGAAGCTCGTCATCAACATTGATTGTCAGTTTCATGATCTGGCCTTCGTTCTCAGGCACAAGAATAGCACCAGTGACGCCGGACTGCTGAGAAACCAGTCACTCCTCCATCGTCATCCTCGGCCCTGTGCCGAGGATCTATACAAATCAATGATTTGCAGATGGTCGGGACAAGCCCGTCCATGACGAAAGAAAAGAAAGGATCTGGAGCGGGTAGCGGGAATCGAACCCGCGCGTTCAGCTTGGGAAGCTGACAGGCTACCATTACATCATACCCGCCGGAGCATGACGGCATCGAGAGGGGACAAGGTGTGCCCGGATGCCGTGGCCTTGGCGCATTAGATCGCCTGCGGCAGCGGTTCTGTCAAGCAGCGTGACAGGGCTTTTCAACGGCTGCTCGCACTCCCCATTCGGCCCGCCGCGGCGGAATAGACGGCAGAAGGCAAAAGATGCCGAAATCCGCGCCTTCAAGTGTACGCCCTATTGCGTATCTATAGCGGAGACGCCAGTTTGCGCGGGCGGCATCCGGCCGTGTTTCCAAATGGATATTTCTCAATATGCGCCAGACTTTAAAGGCACTCATCACCTCAGGCCGCTGGGAAGCGGCCATCATTGCGATCATTGTTGTCAACGCCATCACGCTGGGCCTTGAGACCAGCCCTACGGTCATGGGGTCGATTGGTCCGCTGCTGCAAACGCTCGACAAGATCATCCTTGGGCTGTTCGTTGCGGAACTGATTCTGCGCCTTTATGTCCACCGGCTGTCCTTCTTCCGCGATCCCTGGAGCATCTTCGATTTCCTGATCGTGGCTATTGCCCTTGTTCCCGCCAGCGGCCCTTTGCGGTGCTGCGTGCGCTGCGCATCCTGCGCGTGCTGCGCCTTATTTCGGTGGTTCCCTCGCTGCGGCGGGTCATTGGCGGACTGATCACGGCCCTGCCCGGCATGGGCTCCATCATGGTGCTGATGAGCCTTGTCTTCTATGTCTTCGCCGTCATGGCCACGAAGCTCTATGGCGAAACATTCCCCGAGTGGTTCGGCGATCTTGGCCGCTCGCTCTACACCCTGTTCCAGGTCATGACGCTGGAAAGCTGGTCCATGGGCATCGTGCGGCCAGTGATGGAAGTTCACCCCTATGCCTGGGCCTTCTTCCTGCCCTTCCTTGTCTGCACGGCCTTTACAGTGCTCAACCTCTTCATCGGTATCATCGTTTCTGCCATGCAGTCCGAAACGGAAACAATCGCCGAAGCAGACCGGCAGGCGATCCACGATGAAACAGGTATCATTCTGGAAGAAATCCGCGCTCTGCGCCGGGAGGTCGAAACACTGCGCCAACAGACGGCGGGCCGCTGAGGCTCACTGGCCAAGAGCCAGACAAAAAGGCCGGGGCGATGAAGCTCCGGCCTTTCCTATATCAATCAGTCGAGATTCTCGCTGGCCCAGGCATCCACATTGACTGAGCGCAGCTCCGCGAGGTGGGTCAGCCCCTGCCGCTTCAACTCCCCATCCAGATGCTTGAGGATGGCGGGAACCAGCCCCGGCCCCTTGTAGACCAGCGACGAGTAGATCTGCAGCAGCGTTGCCCCGGCAGTGATCTTGACCAGTGCTGTCTCCGGACTGTCGATGCCGCCAACACCCACAATCGGAAGGTCCGGCCCCACCAGCTTGCGCGTGCGGGCAAGAATGATCGTGGCACGGCGGAACAGCGGCCGTCCGGAAAGCCCGCCTGCTTCCTGCGCTGTCTGCGTGTCCCGAAGGCCGGTGCGGGACAGCGTGGTGTTGGAGACGATCAGTCCATCCACCTTGTGGGTCAGCACCGCCTCGGCAATGTCCTCCAGCCCCTCGGCTGAGACATCCGGCGCAATCTTCAACAATACCGGCACCTGGCGTCCGCCCTGCAGGCTTTGCGCATCCCGCTCTGCCATGACGGCGGACAGCAGCTCATCCAGCGCGGCCTTTGCTTGCAGATCACGCAGGCCGGGTGTGTTGGGTGAGGAGATGTTGACGGTGAAGTAGGAGGCCAGATGCGCGAAGGTGCGGATGCCAGACACATAGTCGGCCACCCGGTCCGCTGCATCCTTGTTGGCCCCCACGTTGACGCCAACGATACCGCCCCTGCCTTTGCGCGCTTCCAGCCGGGCCAGAAGCGCCGCATGCCCCTCGTTGTTGAAGCCGAAGCGGTTGATCACCCCCTGATCGTCCGGGAGGCGGAACAGACGCGGGCGCGGATTGCCCTCCTGCGGGCGCGGCGTCACGGTCCCTGCCTCGGCAAAGCCGAAGCCCATTCCGAGAACCGCGTCGGGCACTTCGCCGTTCTTGTCGAACCCTGCGGCCATGCCAAGCGGGTTCGGGAAGCTCAATCCCAGCACCTCCTGCCGCAGGGAAGGCAGACTGGCGTTGGAGAAGCGCGGATAAACCCCGCTGGCAAGCGCACGGATCGTCACGCCATGGGCCGTTTCGGCGTCGACACAATGGAGAGCCCGCAGGGTCAGGCGATTGGCAAGGGACTGGAACATGGGCGTGAGATCACTTCGTCAGGTCAGGAAACACATGCTGCCCATCCGGGCCAAGCGGCAGGGCCTCGACCCACAGGGCGCAGGCCGGATCAAAGCTGGCATAGAGATGCGGGAACAGTGCGCCACCGCGGGAGGGCTCCCACTTGACCGGCTCCCCGAAAGCCTCGCTGTCGAAGGCAGCCAGCAAGAGGTCTTCCTGACCCGCAAAATGCTTGGCTGCCGTTTCGCGCACCTGCTCCGCTGTCGAGAAGTGGATATAGCCATCGGCAAGGTCGACCGGCGCACCATCGAACCTGCCGCGGCTCACGGCATCATCCCAGAGGCTGCGCGTCAGTATCTTGAAAATCACCGTCATGCGGATCCGCCCATGTGCTGTGAAGGAGCCTTTGAGATGGCCCCTGTGCGTTGGTTGAGGCGGACCCTAGTCCGGGATTTTGCATTGGACAACCAGCACGCCCCACAGGATCAACCGCCTATTCATTTGCATCAGGAATATTTGCCAATATCAATGGAATTCAAAGGGATTTATTCCTGATGAGGCAGCACGTGGAGGAAAGAACCATGCTCTCGCACGAGCGCGTCTGGGCAGCGATTGACGCCCTGGCCACACGCAAGCGTCTTTCGCCTTCGGCTCTCGCGCGCCGTGCCGGGCTGGATCCGACCACCTTCAATCCGTCAAAGCGGGTCGCTGGCGACGGCCGCCCCCGCTGGCCCTCGACGGAGTCTCTTGCCAAGATACTGGAGGCAACGGGTGCGCAGCTGTCCGACTTTGCACAACTTGTGGAAGGCGATGCAATCCTCACACCCGCAAAAACAGAGAACGGCATAACCATGCCTTTTGCCCGTCTCTGTGAAGCAGGAATGGGCGCTGGCTTCTTCGATGCAGCTGGCCACCCGGCAGGCACTGGCTGGGACGAGATTTCCTTTCCCGATGATCTGGGCAGCCAAGTCTATGCACTGGGTGTGGGCGGCGATGACTATCTGCCGCTTTACCGGGACGGGGACATTATCGTCATCGCACCGGGCATCCCCATACGCCGGGGCGACCGGATTGTGCTGCGGCGGCTGAACGGTGAAATGATGGTCGGCAGTTTCGTGATGCGCACAGCGCGGCGGCTGGAGTTGCATACGCTGGGCGCCTCAGGCACGATCACGTCGATGGACCTCGACAGTATCGCCTGGATGGCGCGGATCGTCTGGGCCAGTCAATAGATCAGGATGGCAAGAGACGGAATTGCATGACCGGAAGGGAAATCGGACAACGGCTTCCGTTGCGCCAGATGATACGCGGCGCTTTGATTTGCATACTGCCACTGGTGGCTACACCTGTCTTCGGCCAGGCAGCCGTACGCAATGTCTCTCCACCCGGGGTCGCCATTCCTCAGGTTACGGCCCCATTGCAACGGGTTGAACTCCCCGGCCTCAGGCCTTGCGTCAGACGGAAGCTGCGGCCTTGCCAACACGCAGTTTTCACCTTGTCCGGCCTCTCGCGCTGGAAAAGACAACGCTCACATCCGGCAAGCTGTCCGTCGAACTCGCGAATATTACCGGGATGTCTGCTTCAGAGACCTGTCAGACAGCAAGCGGCCAGTCATGGCCCTGCGGCGCAAGGGCCTTGACGGCTCTGCGTGCACTTCTGCGCAGTCACCGGGTTGATTGCCTCCCTGTGGTGCCCCTTGAACCCGGGAAGATCTCCGCAACCTGCAGCAAAGGATCCGTGGACCTCGGACTCTGGATGCTGCAGCAGGGCTGGGCTCAGGCCAACGCGGATGCACCTGAAAGCTATGCCGAAGCTGAAGCTGCCGCCCGCAGTGCAGGGCTCGGCCGATGGCAGCGCACGGATTTCGAGCCCCTGCCAGAGGCCCTACTGCCCCCACAAGCTGCAATGACGGGGGTGCTTGATGACATGGCCACACCACAGCAGCCGGTCTACACCGGGGCAACCGGAACAGAGCAGCCGAACCGCGTTGTTCAACTCCCCGCTTGGGAAAATCCGTTCGACTTGCCGGAGACGCCCCCAGCGCAAGGGCCAGAGATACCGTCTGCTGCTGCGCGCTCCCTTCTGCCCTCCCCTAACAGCCGACGTAGAATTCGCTAGGCAGTCTTCCCTTCTTTTCAGACGCAACAGCTGAGGCATGATAAGCGGCCGGCATGGGAGCGGGACCCGTGCGGCGATGAATGGCCAGCGTGCTGTATGGCGGGATTGTTGATTGAAGCTGACGGAAAATTGACATGTTGCGCCAGCGCGGGAGTTGTATCATCCTGTGCAATCGGAGGATGAATACGGGGGAGCACCAATGGAAAAGCCAATGCCTCGCCGCATGGTAGAGGACTGGTGCCGTGCAGATACGCTGCAATCACTGGAACTCATCTGCGAAGAAAAAGGCCTCGACTGGCCCCGTATCGCCCGGCGTTTCGGCATTGCTCCGGAGACAATCCACCAGACCGGCGCGACAGTTCCCTACCGCATCGCCTTGTCTGTCTGCGAATTCGTGGCGGCTGAGACACGTGATGATGCCATCATTCTGGATGTGGCCTCAAGCACCCCCACAGGCGTGTTTTCAACCTTTGACTATGTGGGCCTGTGTGCACCCAATTTGCGTACCGGCATACGCAACTGGGTCCGCTTCCTGCCGTTGCGCACCAACAGCTACGGCCTCAGTTTTCACGAGGATGAGGATTGGGGCATCCTCGAGTGGGAGGTGCCGGAGCGCGGCATGCCCCGGACTCAACACACATTTGAACGGATCGGCTGGGCGGCCAGCCGGGTCGAATATGCGACGCAAGACCCACAAGTGCAGCTGCGCATCGACATCAGCCAGCCAGCACCCAAATGCCGGTCTGCCTTTCAGGAGCGCTATGGCAGCCGGCTGCGCTTCAGCCAGCCGATGGACAGGATCCTCATCCCCGCGAAATATCTCGACCGGCCAACACCGAACAGCGAGCAAAATCTCTACAGCATCGTGGAGCAAGCCGCGATCCGGGAGATGGAGGAGTTCCGCGTTCAGAGCGACCCGCTCGTGCGCGTGGCCGATGCCATCAACGAAAGCCTGAAGGCCGGTGCGGTCAGTCTCGAGCATGTGGCCAGTGAACTGGGCATGTCGCAGCGATCGCTGCAGCGCCTGCTGGAGGCAGAAGGGACTTCGTTCCGCAAGCTGACGGAAACAATCCGCCGCAACATGGCCGCCCGCTACCTGCGCGACACGGCACTGCCGCTGAAGGAAATCGCTTTCCTGCTGGGCTTCTCGGAGCTCTCGGCGTTTTCCCGCGCGGTAAAGACCTGGTACGGCGTGCCGCCCAAGGCTGTGCGGCTGCATGGGGAGACTTCAGGCCAACTCAGCTGACAAGCTGCCGTCTGATCTCACATTGGGGATGCGGAACAGCAGTCGAATCCCTATGTTGAGGCGCAGACGCTGCTTCAAGGGAGTTCCGCATGTCCGGTGGCCTCAACAAGTTTCTGGGTGACAGTCCGGCGCGGGTGCTGCTGCGCCTCGTGTTTCTGTCACTGGTGGTGGGCGTCATCCTGTCGGCGCTGAACCTTGATCCCCTTGGTCTTTTCGACCTGCTGATCTCCTTCGTCCAACGCCTCTGGAACATGGGCTTTTCAGCCATCGAACAGGTCTGGCGCTATCTGGTGCTTGGCGCTGTCGTGGTGGTGCCGGTGTGGCTGGTCATGCGGCTGATGGCAAGCCGGTCAAACTGACGTTACAGGCGCCTCCTGGCTGACAATGGCCGCCGCCCGCAAAAGTGTGAGGTGGCGCCCAGCCAGTTCATCAATGTCGGTGGAATAGCCACCTCCGAGTACACCGGCCAGCGGCAGGCCCAGACGGCGCACGGTTCGGATGACATGCTCGTCCCTCAACCGCAGGCCTTCGTGACTGAGTGCCAGACGCCCCAGCTTGTCGCCCGCAAAGGGATCAACCCCGGCATTGTAGAAAACGATATCCGGCTCAGCCCGCTCTATCACCTGCGGCAGATGCTCTGCCAAAAGGTCCAGATAGGGTGCGTCCGTCAGCCCGTCGTCGAGCCCCAGGTCAAGGTCCGAAGGCACCTTGCGCACCGGGTAGTTCTTCTGCGCATGCATGGAGAAGGTAAAGACGGACGGATCTCCCGCGAAGATATCTGCCGTGCCGTCGCCCTGATGCACATCCAGGTCCACCACCAGCGCCCGGCGGATAACGCCATCGGCCTGCATGACGCGGATGGCCACGGCAACATCGTTGAATACGCAGAAGCCCGCGCCATGCGCCTTGCGGGCATGATGGCTGCCGCCTGCCGTGTTGCAGGCAAGGCCGTGCTCCAGCGCCAAATAGCCGGTCAGCACCGACCCTCCGGTGGCGCAACGCCCGCGCAAGGCGATGCTCTGCGTCATCGGAAAACCGATCTCACGGGCAATGGCAGGCGGCACGTCCGTGCTGAACACCTGCTCCACATAGGCCGGGTCATGAGCCAGCCTCACCCACTCCGCAGGAGCTGCGCGTGGCTTCATGAATTTGCCGCCCGGCACCAGCCCCTCCGCCATTGCCAGCTCCGCCACACGGCGGAACTTGTTCATGGGGAAACGATGCTCCTCGGGCAGTTCGGCGCAATAGGCCGGATGATGGACAACAGGGGGAAGCGGCGGCGTGGCGGGCAAGGCAAGGTTCATACCTGCCATTATAGATCCGGCGGCCTGCCTTTCCAGAGCCGCCGCGTCGTCTTTCAAGAAAGCTCTGAGCTGTCCTGCGGCACAATGAAACCAAGGGCCGACAGGCTGTCACGCACCTGACGGAGATGGTGCTCCATCTCCTGTGCTGCGCCCTCGCAATCCCCTGTCTCGAGCAATTCGAGAATGCGCAAGTGCTGCCGGGCCTGCCGGTAATAGCGCTCCCGATCCTCCATTGCCTGATAGGTCAGCAGACGTCGCAACCGGTTGACGCGCACGAGGGTCTGCAGCATGAACGGGTTTCCCGCGCCCGTCATCAGCGTCTCGTGGAACTGCGCTCCGCGCAGGTAGAGCGTATCGGGCGGAACACGGTCGATGCCGCCCTCCAGCAAATCGTGCTCCACGCGCTGTAACCGCGCAATGTCCTCCTGGGGCAAACGGTAACCCGGAAGCCGCAGGGCGCCAGGCTCAAGGATCAGCCGCAACTGTGTTGTATGGGCCAGAGCATCCGGCGCAGTCAGTTCGGTGTTGATGTCCCAACCATAGCCTGCCCGCTTCTCGGCAATGCCTTCTCGGATCATGCGGCCCATCAGATCCGCTGTCTGCCTCTTCGTTAGCGCAAACCGGTCGCGGAGTTCCTGCTCCGTCACCCTCGGCCCTATGGTCCGGCTGGCCAGCAGGCCTGCCAGTTTCAGATAGGCCGCATGGATTGGATCCTGCGCCACCGGGAGACCTGCTGAACTTGCATCGCGAACGAAGAAGCCGCGATTTGGCTCGTGCCTGACACGTCCTGCCTCGGCCAGCTGTTTCAGCGCCTGTTCAACCGGCCAGCGGGACACCGAGAAACGGCGCGCCAGCTCGCCGGTGCGCAGATGCGCTCCTGCGGGCAGCGACTCGGCCTCGATGAAGGCCGCAATATCGGTCGCCAGATGGGAACTTATGCTGCTGCGCGAGGTGGACGAAGCGGTCAAGGGCAGTGCTTTGGCTATGCGTGTGAGAACAGGATTGCACCCTATCACGGCGCCCCTGTTTTGACATTGCATTTTTAAATTTAAAAATGGATATATGCAGGATCGAACTCAACACTGGAGCCGAACATGACTGCCCAGCCATCTGCACCCGTTTCCCTGCTGGTCCTCGACGGCGATGGCATCAGTCCCGAAATCACCGAGGCTACGCTCAAGGTGCTGGAGGCTGTGCAGCGCCAGCTTGGCCTGCGGTTTCAGATGAACCGCGCCGAGGTGGGGTTGCGTCCGCTCGCCGCGCAAGGCACCACCTTCCCTGATGGTCTGCTTGAGCTGGCGCGGGCAGCAGATGGCGTGATCCTGGGCCCGGTGTCCCACAACGACTATCCGCCCGCGCCGGAAGGCGGCATCAATCCGTCTGGGCATCTGCGCAAACATCTGGACCTGTTTGCCAATATCCGCCCGGCGAAGTCACATCCCGATTTTCCCGCCCGCTGCGGTGTTCCGGTGGATCTGGTCATCGTTCGGGAAAACACCGAGGGGTTTTACGCCGACCGCACCATGTTCGCCGGGACGGGAGAGTTCATGCCCACCGAGGATGTGGCCATCGCCATGCGCAAGGTGACACGTCAAGGTTCACTGCGAATTGCCGAAGCTGGTTTCCGAATGGCGCGTCAGCGCGGCGGCAAGCTGACCGTGGTGCACAAGGCAAATGTCCTGCGCATCAGCGACGGGCTGTTCCTGTCCTGCACACGCCAGACGGCCAAGGCCTACCCCGATGTTCAGGTGGAGGAAGTCCTTGTCGACGCAATGGCGGCTTTACTGGTGCGCGACGCTTCCGCCTTTGACACGATCGTAACGACAAACATGTTCGGCGACATACTTTCGGATCAGGCGACCGAAATCGCTGGAAGCATTGGGCTGGCAGCCTCGCTGAACTCGGGGACGGATCATGCAATGGCACAGGCCCAGCACGGCTCAGCCCCTTCGATTGCAGGGCAGGACCGGGCAAACCCAGCATCCCTGATCAATTCCGCGGCCATGCTTCTGCGCTGGCTGGCGGAGCGGCGGCAGGACGTCTTGCTGGATGAGGCCGCCAGATTGATTGAAACTGCGGTCACACGTGTTATCGCTGTTCCGGAATGGAGAACCGGCGACATGGGTGGCCCGCTCGGAACGACCGCCTTCACTGCGCGTGTTGTTGAGGCGATTGAGACCAGCCGCATCCAGGGAGAAGCCTAATGACCAATGACGGCCTGAACGCTCTTTTCGCTCCATCAGGGGTGCTGCGGGTGGTGATCAACACCGGGAACGCAATCCTGACAAGGCCAGGCGAAGGGCAGCACCCAGCTGGCGTCTCGGTTGACTTTGCCCGTGCATTTGCCGCCGAACGCGGGCTTGAGCTTGAGCTTCTGCCGGTCACGAATGCTGCGGCCTCCGTGGCTCTGGTGGCTGAGGAGCGCGCCGACATCGGTTTCTTCGCGGTCGATCCGGCACGGGCAGAGGTGGTTGCCTTCACTAACCCCTGGCTCTTGATCGAGGGCTGGTATCTGGTGCGCGAGAACTCGCCCATCACGGCACTGGACCAAGTGGACCGTCCGGGCATCCGGATCGCCGTGGGACGTGGCAGCGCCTATGACCTTTATCTCAGCCGCGCCATCACCTCAGCCACCCTTGAGAAAGTCACGACATCACAAGAGGTGGTGGACTTCTTCATGCGTGAGAACCTGGAAGTCGCGGCCGGCGTCCGCCAGCAGTTGGAAGCAGATCAGCGGCGCGTGCCGGGATTGCGTCTGCTGCCCGAGCGTTTCATGGTGATCAAGCAGGCCCTCGGTGTGCCCGCAGGCAGGGATCCCCGCCTGATCGAGGCGCTCAACGCATTTCTTGCCCGCTCCCGCAGTTCCGGCCTGATCGGGAAGCTTCTGGAAAGCAATAGGACGGAAGGCGCCGTCATTGCAGGGCCGGAGGCAGCCTAAAAAAGCGCCCGCCCTCAACAGGGCGGGCACCTTACAGCTCATTCAGACGGCTTCAGCCTTGAACTCGTAGACGGCGCTGCAGAATTCGCAGGTCACCACCACCTTGCCGTCGACAACCATCTCCGCTTTCTCCTCTTCGGAGAAGCTCTGGAAGATGCCTTCGATCTTCTCACGCGAGCAGCGGCAGCGGTCGGCAATGGGCTGGGCGTCAAAAAGGCGCACGCCCCGCTCATGGAACAGGCGGAACAGCAGTTCCTCGACCGGGATGTCCGGATCGGTCAGCTCATCATCGCGCACGGTGCCGGTGAGGCTGCGGGCCTCGGTCCAGGCATCGTCCTCATCAATGCTGTGCTCTTCAGCGCCTTCCGGCATGTCTCCGGGGTGGAGATCGGCCTGACGCATGCGTTCCGGCGCCTCGGGCAGGAACTGCACCAGAATGCCGCCAGCAGTCCACTTCTCACTCGGGGCCTCACCTTCACGGCGTGTGAAGAGACGGCCAACAGCAAGGCGAACTTCGGTCGGGATCTGCTCGGAGCGGGCGAAGTAGCGGCGTGCTACCTCTTCCAGCGAAATGCCGTCCAGCTCCACCAGCCCCTGATAGCGCTGCATGTGCTTGCCCTGGTCGATGGTCATCGCCAGATGGCCACGGCCTAACAGGGCAGCCGCATCGCCGTTCTCCCCTGCCCCGCCTGGCGCAAAGGCCTCCGCGTCGAAGCGGGCATAGGCACGGATGGCGTCCGGCGAGGAGAAGTCCACCACCAGCATGTTCACCGGACCATCGGTCTGGGTCTGCAGGGTGAACCGGCCCTCGAATTTCAGCGAAGTGCCGAGCAATGCTGTGAGCGCAATGGCTTCGCCCAGCAGACGGGCGACCGGCGCCGGATAGTCATGCCGGTCAAGGATCTGGTTCAGAATGGGGCCAAGCGCTACGGCGCGGCCGCGCACATCCAGCCCTTCTACAGAGAAGGGCCGGACGGCATCAGGGCCCGCAGGCGTCACGCCGAAGGATGCTAGATCAAGTGCCACGTTTACGTCCTCAAAGGCCGTTGAAACACCAAGCCAGAATGCCCTTCTGGGCATGCAGCCGGTTTTCGGCCTCGTCAAAGACCACAGAATTGGGTCCGTCCATTACCTCCGACGTCACTTCCTCGCCGCGATGCGCGGGCAGGCAGTGCATGAACAGGGCATCTGCGTGCGCTTCCGCCATCAGGCGCTTGTTGACCTGATAGGGGCTCAGCAAGTTATGACGGGTTGCCTCGTCCTCATCGCCCATGGACACCCAGCAGTCGGTGATGACGCAATCGGTGCCCTTGACGGCGGCGAAGGGATCATCGGTGACGATGATCGAGGCGCCTTCCGCACGCGCGGCGTCAATGAGCGCAGACGGCGGGGCCAGTTCCGGCGGCGTTGCAATACGCAGCTCGAAGTCCATACGCGGAGCCGCATGGACCCAGGAAGCCAATACGTTGTTGCTATCGCCGGTCCAGGCCACGGACTTACCCTTGATGGAGCCGCGATGCTCCTCGAAGGTCATCAGATCGGCCATGATCTGGCAGGGATGCGAGCGCTTCGTCAGGCCATTGATGACCGGAACGGTGGCATTTTCCGCCAGCTCGGTCAGGTCATCATGGTTGAGGATACGGATCATGATGGCATCAACGAAGCGGGACAGCACCCGGGCCGTGTCGGCGATGGTCTCGCCCCGGCCCAGCTGCATTTCCGCGCCAGTCAGCATCAGCGTCTCGCCGCCAAGTTCACGCATGCCCACGTCGAAGGAAATGCGGGTGCGGGTGGAGGGCTGCTCGAAGATCATCGCCAGCACTTTGCCGGCAAGCGGACCTTCACCGCGGCGCACACCGTTGCGCTCAGCTTTCAGCTTGCGCCCGAGAGCCAGAATTCCGCGCAGTTCCTCACCGTCAAACTGCGTCAGATCGAGGAAATGACGCCCATTCGCAGACATGTTCACACCCCATCCCCTTCCTTGGCCAGATCGGCCTCAACGGCCGCTGCGGCCGCCTCGATGCGGGCCACAGCCTCGCCGATTTCCTCATCCGTGATCGTCAGCGGCGGCAGGATACGCAGCACGTTGTCACCGGCGGGAACCACCAGCAAGCCGTGGGCCCGCACCTTGGCCAGAACTTCCGTATTCGGACGAACACATTTGATGCCGAGCATCAGGCCGCGCCCGCGCACATCCTCGAACACCTTGGGATGAGCGTCGATCACGGCAGCCAGCCTCTGCTTCAGCAGCAAGCCCTTGCGCTGCACTTCCTCCAGGAAGCCTGGCGCAAGAATGACATCCAGCACCGCATTGCCGACGGCCATGGCGAGCGGGTTGCCGCCAAAGGTGGTGCCATGCGTACCGGGAACCATGCCGGCAGCAGCAGCTTCCGTGGCAAGGCAGGCCCCCATGGGGAAACCGCCGCCGATGCCCTTGGCCACCGCCATCAGATCCGGGGTAATGCCCGCCCATTCATAGGCAAAGAGCTTGCCCGTACGGCCAACACCCGTCTGGATCTCGTCGAAAATCAGCAGCAGGCCTTCGTCATCACAGATCTCGCGCAGCTTGCGCAGGAACTCTGCATCCACCTCGCGCACGCCGCCTTCGCCCTGAATGGGCTCGATGCAGAGCGCTGCGGTGGTGGGGCCGATGGCCGCCTTCAGCGCGTCCAGATCGCCGGTCTTGACCTGATCGAAGCCCGGTGCCTTCGGGCCGAAGCCTTCCATATACTTGGCCTGACCCCCTGCCGCGATGGTGGCAATGGTCCGGCCATGGAAAGCGCCTTCAAAGGTGATGATGCCGATCCGTTCCGGACGGCCATTCACGTAGTGATAGCGCCGCGCCGTCTTGATGCAGGCTTCCATCGCCTCGGCGCCGGAATTGGAGAAGAACACCCGGTCCGCAAAGGTGGCATCCACCAGCCGCTGGCCAAGCTCTTCCTGCCCCGCAACCTTGTAGAGGTTGGAGATGTGCCACAGCTTCTCGGCCTGCTCTTTCAGCGCATTGACGAGATGAGGATGGGAATGACCAAGGGCATTCACCGCGATTCCCGATCCGCAGTCGAGAAAGCGTCGCCCGTCAGCGGTCTCCAGCCAGACGCCTTCTCCGCGGACGAAATCGAAGTCCGCCCGTGCGTATGTGCCGAAAAGTGCCGACGCAGTCATTTCCCTTGCTCCTTCAGGTAGTTAAGCGCGCCTTCCGCATAAGGTTCATGCCAGGGCGTCTACCATCAACGGGTTCTCAAAACGAACTGTGCCGCCCTCACAGGCGGCACACCGAACAAGGACCGTTTATACAACGGTCTAGCATGGGGGTGTCAATGCAAATGGCGCATTTCCGCCATTACCGCAGATGGTAAAAGTCAACCCCGGTTATCTGGGGAAAAGTCGTTTCGTCCCCGGTTCATGTTTGCCCCCAACTTGCCTCGCCTTCGCCGCCCATTGTAGTGTCCAACCAGTCGGATACGACATGTCGTGCTGTAGTTCACCAAATCATACTGGATATGGCCACTAAGGCGCGGAACACGCGTGCCTTAATTCATGGTTAATGCGTAAAATTCTACAGCCGCAAACGTACGGGGTGCGACAGATGAGCTGGACTGACGAACGCGTAGATCTCTTGAAGAAGCTTTGGACGGACGGTCTGAGTGCGAGCCAGATTGCTGCCGAGCTTGGCGGCATCACGCGCAACGCTGTCATCGGCAAGGTTCACCGCCTTGGCCTTTCGGGCCGTGCCAAAACGGCAGCCCCTGTCACCAAGCAGCGCCGCCCGCGTACGGCCACTGCGCCGGTTTCTGCAACGGCTGCGCCACAGCAGACCATGGTGCAGGCGACCTCCACGATCCGTACGCCTTCGGCTGCCACGCCGCAGATGCGCGGCGCTACGGCCCTGAAGATGGCACCGCAGGAAGATGTGGCCATCGACGTGGAAGCAGCCCCGCTGGCCGAGCTGGTGCCCTTCACCGAGCGCGCCACGATCCTCACCCTCACCGAGCGCACATGCAAATGGCCGATCGGTGATCCGTCCTCTTCCGATTTCTATTTCTGCGGCCGCCATTCGGAGCCTGGCGTTCCCTATTGCCCGCAGCACTGCCGGATTGCCTACCAGCCGGTCAATGACCGCCGCCGCGCAGCTCCGGACAAGAAAGCCCTTCGCGGCTGATGCTTTTGAGGGGGCCAACCAGCACCCCAAACGGCTCCCTCGCCCAATCAAGCCTGCCCGCTGCGGCAGGCTTTTTGTTGGCCAGACGCAGTGGCATTTTTTCTGAAAGACATCGAACGGCAACGCAAAGGCTCTGTCAGAGCGGCCGTGAACCGGCATGGAAACGTCACCGGAGTCATCCCGGTTTGCCGCACAGCGGCAAGACCGGGATCCAGTCCCCCTGAGTGTGAGATTTGCAGACCGGGCGTACTGGATCCCCACTTTCTTCGGGATGACAAGGCGGGTGACGGCGGCGCAGCATGCATCTCAAAAGCAAAAAGGCCCGCACGAATGGCGGGCCTTTTCAAAATAACTACAGCAGAGCCGATCAGCTGGCCACGGCAAACTGGTCGTTGAAGGCGTAACCCGCGCCACGCACGGTGCGGATCGGGTCCTTCACCTTGCCCTTGTTGATCGCCTTGCGCAGGCGCCCGACGTGAACGTCAACGGTGCGCTCGTCCACATAAACGTCATGCCCCCACACACCATCCAGCAGCTGCTCGCGGGAGAAGACACGGCCGGGTGAGGTCATCAGGAACTCCAGCAGGCGGAACTCCGTCGGCCCCAGATGGATCTCCTTGCCATTGCGGCGGACCCGGTGGGTTTCCTTGTCGAGCTCCAGGTCACCGGACCGCAGCATGGTCGACACCACTTCCGGACGGGCCCGGCGCAGGATGGCACGCACGCGCGCCATCAGCTCGGGGATCGAGAAGGGCTTCACCACATAGTCGTCTGCGCCCGTGGCCAAGCCACGAATACGCTCGGCCTCCTCGCCGCGTGCCGTCAGCATGATGATCGGCAGGCGCTCGGTCTCGGAGCGGGCCCGGACCCGGCGGCAAAGTTCGATGCCCGAGAGCCCCGGCAGCATCCAGTCGAGCAGCAGGAGGTCCGGCTGCGTTTCCCGCAGCCGGATTTCGGCATCGTCCCCCGGTCACAGGAGTCGACGTCATAACCTTCCGCTTCCAGGTTGTAGCGCAGCAGGAGGCTCAGGGGCTCTTCGTCTTCAACGATAAGAACCTTCGGCATGGCAGTATGCTCCGGAGATCACTGGCAGGCGGATCAGGCGCCTTCGTTCTCGGCAATGCCCATCTCGTCGATCTTCCGGCGGGCTTCCAGCAGCTGGTCACCCGTCACCATGAAGTAGACGTTTTCGGCGATGTTCGTGGCATGGTCACCAATGCGCTCGATGTTCTTGGCACAGAACAACAGATGGGCACACTGGGTGATCTTGCGCGGATCTTCCATCATGTAGGTCAAGAGCTCGCGGAACAGCGAGGTGTAGATGGCATCCACTTCATCATCGCGCTCGCGCACAGCCCTGGCGGCTTCGGCATCGCGGCCCGTATAGGCATCCAGCACCGACTTGAGCTGGTTGAGTGCCAGATCGGACATATGTTCGACACCGAATGCGGCCTTCTTGGAATTGAAGATACCGTCGATGGCGATGACACGCTTGGCGATGTTCTTGGCCAGGTCGCCGACGCGTTCCAGATCGTTGGCAATGCGGCCTGCGGCCATGATCTCACGCAGGTCCTGTCCCATCGGCTGGCGCAGGGCGACGATACGGATGAACTTCGCCTCGATTTCCTGCTGCATCTCGTCCAGCTTGGCATCAGCCTGAACTGTCGCCTGCGCCTTGGCCAGATCATGCGTCAGCAGGGCGGAGACCGCGTCATTCACCAGCTTCTCGGCAAGGCCACCCATTTCCGCAACGCGGCCGGCCAGTGCGCGCAGTTCCTCGTCATACGAGCTGACAATGTGCTCCGACATGTCGTGTTCCTCTCAAATTCTAGAGCGCAAGATCCGTTATCAGCCGAAACGGCCGGTGATGTAATCCTGCGTGCGCTTGTCCTGCGGATTGGTGAAGATGTCCTGCGTTGCCCCTTCCTCGACCAGATTGCCGAGATGGAAGAAGGCGGTGCGCTGGGACACGCGTGCGGCCTGCTGCATGGAGTGCGTCACGATCACGATGGTGAAGTTGGTGCGCAGCTCGTCGATCAGCTCCTCAACCTTGGCGGTGGCGATCGGATCAAGGGCCGAGCAGGGCTCGTCCATGAGGATCACTTCGGGGCTGACGGCAATGGCACGGGCAATGCAGAGGCGCTGCTGCTGGCCGCCGGACAGGCCCGTCCCGGGCGCATCAAGGCGGTCCTTCACTTCGTTCCACAGACCGGCCTTCTGCAGCGAGGCAGATACGATCTCATCCAGTTGCGCCTTGTTCTTGGCAAGACCGTGGATGCGCGGGCCGTAAGCCACGTTCTCGTAGATCGACTTGGGGAACGGGTTCGGCTTCTGGAACACCATACCGACCTTGGCGCGCAGCTGCACCGGATCGACCTTCGGGTCGTAGATGTTCTCACCGTCGATCAGAATGTCACCTTCGACGCGGCAGATGTCGATGGTGTCGTTCATGCGGTTGAGGGTTCGCAGGAACGTGGACTTGCCACAGCCCGAGGGGCCGATGAAGGCCGTGACCGAGCGCGGAGCAATGTTGATGTCCACGTCCTTGATGGCGTGCTTGTCGCCGTAATAGACCTGAACCTTACGGGCGGAAATCTTGGTCTCGTTCATGATGCCGGCTTTCGTCGAAACAATCGTGGACATGTTCATGTCGTTCATGGCGGGCCTCCTTACCACCGGCGCTCGAAGCGGCGGCGCAGGATGATGGCAATGATGTTCATGACCATTAGGAACACCAGCAGGATGATGATGCCGCCCCAGGCCCGCTCATAGAATGCAGGGTCCGCGCGCTTGGCCCATTCGTAGATCTGGGCCGGCATGGCGGAGTTGGGAGACAGGAAGCCTGCGGCAAAGCCATCCGGATAGTTGGAGGCGATGAAGCCGACCATGCCGATGAGCAACAGGGGCGCCGTCTCACCCAGAGCCTGGGCAAGGCCAATGATCGTGCCAGTCAGGATGCCCGGCATGGCCAGCGGCAGGACGTGGTGGAACACGGACTGCATCTTGGAGGCGCCAATGCCAAGGGCTGCATCACGGATGCTCGGCGGCACGGCCTTGAGGGCGGCACGCGTCGAGATGATGATGGTCGGCAGCGTCATCAGCGTCAGAACCAGACCGCCAACCAGAGGCGCAGACTGCGGCAGATGCGCAAACTGGATGAAAGCAGAGAGGCCGAGGATACCGAACACGATGGAAGGAACGGCCGCGAGGTTCGCAATGTTCACTTCGATGAGGTCAGTGAAGCGGTTCTTCGGAGCGAACTCTTCCAGATAGATCGAGGCTGCCACACCAATCGGCAGAGCCAGCACCAGCACGACGATCATCATGTAGAGAGAGCCAAGCATGGACAGACCAAGGCCGGCCTTCTCGGGACGGGAATCTGACGCATCAGACCCCAGGATGAAGTCCCAGTTGAACTTCTTCACCACCGTGCCAGCCGCTTCCAGCTTGTCGATGATATCCAGATGGGCGGCATCCAGGTTCTTGTCGTTGACCAGCGCAGCGCGGGTCACGCGGCCCTTCAGGTAGCCATCGACACGGGATGAGGCGTAGAAGTCGAAGGAGACCGTCTTGCCGATGTCCTGCGGGTTGGCGAGAACGAACTCGCGCAGCTGCGCGGCAGCGCCGGACGACAGCATCTTGCGCAGGTCAGCCGGCTTCATGTCCGACTGGATGCCAGCATTAGCGAGCTTCTCTGCCAGCGCCTTGTCGATCATCTCATTGTACTTCGAGGTCTTGACCACCGAAGCCTCGGCCGCGGTAATGGCCTGCTCCTGCAGGGGAATCGAGACCGAGATGAAAGTCTGCGAGAAGGCGGAGAGGCCGTTCGTCAGGATGGCATAGAGCAGCGCCACCAGAAAGAAGAGGCCAATGGCAATGGCAACGATGCCATAGATCTTGAACCGGGCTTCGGTGGCATTGCGCTTGCGCGTCAGGGGGCTGACATGCAGCAGCGAGGTGGCCGCAGCCGGGCGGCTGTCAGAAGCCGCGAGGTTTTCAGCGGTCGCGTCGGTCATTCGTACTGCTCCCGGTACTTGCGCACGATAATGAGGGCGATGATGTTCAGGCCCAGCGTGATGACGAAGAGCGTCATGCCGAGTGCGAAGGCGACAAGCGCTTCCGGTGAGGCAAAGTCGGCATCACCCGTCAGCTGGCTGACGATCTTGGCCGTCACCGTTGTCATGGCATCGAAAGGATTGAGGCTGAGCTTGGCCGCAGCACCGGCACCGAGAACCACGATCATGGTCTCGCCAATGGCACGCGAGGCCGCCAGCAGGAAGGCGCCGACAATACCCGGCAAGGCTGCGGGCAGGATCACCCGCTTCACAGTTTCGGAATGGGTTGCACCAAGGCCCAGGGAACCATCCCGCAGGGACTGGGGCACCGCGTTGATGATGTCGTCCGAGAGGGAACTCATGAACGGGATCAGCATGATGCCCATCACGATGCCAGCCGTCATGACGGCAGTGCCACCCTGCATCCAGCCAAGTCCGAGTGCCCCGCCCTCACCGAAGAGATCGACCAGCAGCGGGCCAACCGTCAGCAGTGCGAAAAGGCCGTAGACGATCGTCGGAATTCCGGCAAGCACTTCGAGCAGCGGCTTGGCGACGGAGCGAACCATCGGACTGGCGTATTCCGAGAGATAGATGGCCGCAAAGAGGCCAACTGGAACGGCAACCGCCAGAGCGATGAAGGAGATGTAGAAGGTCGCCCACATCAGCGGCAGTATGCCGAGCGAGGAACCGCCGCCGAAGCTGGGGCTCCAGGTCAGGCCGAAGAAGAAGTCGGCAGCCGGATAGCGCTCGAAGAACGCCCAGGTGTTGAACACCAGTGAAAGGAAGATGCCCACCGTCGTCAGGATCGCGATGGAGGCCGCAGCAATCAGCATGCCGGTGACGATGGTCTCGACCCGGTTACGAGCCCAGAAATCTCCGCGCGCCTTGGACAGGCCATAAGCCAGCCCGGCCAGCGCCACTGCAATCACGACGATGCTGCGGTAGAGATCCCCAGCGGCAGCCATGGTGCGGTAGACCTGCGCGGCACGAAGCGTCTCGGAGGAAACATCAGAGCCAAGGGCAACCCCCACCTCGCCGAGGCGGCCACGTACATCCGTCAGCTCCACGCGGACAGAAGAGGCCTGCTCTTCGCTCATGGCACCCTGGGCAACAGCCGCATCAAGGCCGCTTGCCACGCGGCGCACATCGCTCATCACCAGATCCAGCGAGCTGGCGGCAACGGACTGCG
The DNA here is from genome assembly GCF_050510895.1 of Pannonibacter phragmitetus. Classification (GTDB taxonomy): domain Bacteria; phylum Pseudomonadota; class Alphaproteobacteria; order Rhizobiales; family Stappiaceae; genus Pannonibacter; species Pannonibacter phragmitetus_B. The sequence goes on from NZ_JBNINT010000001.1 coordinate 2,937,983, forward strand.
GCGCAATCATCGAGGAAACGCGGCTGTTGATGACAGCAGGCTGAACCAGAAGCCAGACTGCAAGAGCAAAGAGCGCCGGCACCAGAACCATGAGAGAGGCGTGCCAGCCGTAGTAGCCGGGCAGCGAATGAAGGCCACGGCCGCCGCCGTTGGCACTGCTCAGCGCACGGGCGCGGCCGGCAAAGAAGCCGGAAGCAGCCATGGCAGCGATGATCAGAAGAACGATGGAGAGGGACATCAGAAAAAGCCTTGCCGGAAGCAATGACAGGAAGGGCGGCCGAAGCCGCCCCTCCAAGAACCATTGGGCTTACTGGCCCAGGGTCTTTTCGTCGGCAACCGCCTTCTGGACTTCAGCCAGCTTGGGGTCGGCAACGAGGCCGTACTGAGCGAGCGGGCCGGACGGACCAGCGATCTCGTCAGAGACGAAGAACTGGGCGAATTCCTTCAGGCCCGGGATCACGCCGATGTGAGCCTTCTTCACGTAGAAGAACAGCGGGCGGGAGACCGGATACTGGCCGGAAGCAATGGTTTCGACCGACGGAACAACGTCGTTCATGGTCGCAACCTGGAGCTTATCGGTGTTGTTCTCGTAGAAGGACAGACCGAACACGCCGATGCCATCCTTGTTGGCTTCGATGCGGGCGAGGGTCTCGGTGTAGTCACCGTCGATGTCCACGGAGACGCCATCAGTGCGCAGGGCGAGGCACTTCTTGGCAGCAGCCTTGTCGTCACCGCCAGCAGCAGCCTTGAAGGCTTCCAGAGCGCCGGAGTCCTTGCAGCCGTGTGCAATGACCTTCTCTTCAAACACTTCACGGGTGCCGTGCTTGGTGCCCGGGATGAAGGCGAGGATCGGCTGAGCCGGGAAGTTCGGGTTCACGTCGGCCCAGGTCTTGGCCGGGTTGGCGACGACCTTGCCGTCCACGACGACTTCAGCAGCCAGAGCCTTGAACCAGTCAGCCGGAGTGAAGGCGAACTTGTTGCCCTTGACGTCAGAGGCGAACACGATGCCATCGTAGCCGATGCGGACTTCGACGATGTCCTTGACACCGTTGGAAGCGCAGGTCTCGATTTCCGAGGTCTTGATCTGACGCGAAGCGTTGGCGATGTCGATGGTGTTCTCACCAACGCCTTCGCAGAACTTCTTCAGGCCAGCGGAAGAACCGCCAGACTCGACAACCGGGGTAGCGAAGTCGGTGTTTTCACCGAAAGCTTCAGCGACGATGGAGGCATAGGGCAGAACCGTCGACGAACCGGCGATCTGGATCTGGTCACGAGCCTGAGCGGCGCCGGCGACTGCGGTGGCGGCAACCGCGAGGGCAACCGTGCTTACGAGGGTTTTGAACTTCACTTGACCACTCCCTTTGAATGTCAAGGTTTTTGGGCGCGCCACCCAGCCTCCCCTGAGGCCCTGGCGACGAGCGGAACCTACCGGTCTCAGATGTGACTTCTATGTCAGTTCCATATCACTTTTGTGACAATTTAAGTCTTTGACAGATATGAATTATTTCAAGAACCCAGCCAAAAAGACCGCAGTTTTGTGACATATCCGGACGCAAGGCGCCGCCCCGGGCGGCATGACAGCGCAGGTCTGAGAGATTTTGTTTGCCGGCTGCAGCACAGAAGCTTTGGCCGTAGCGGCTCATGCCGAGGAAAACGGTACTGCACGGCGCGGCAATGCCGCCAAGGCAGCATCAATGAGCAGCTGCAAGCTCCCCGGCCAGCTTCTCGTTTTCAAGCCGCTGATGCTTCGGAAGCGGAATGAGGCCGATCATGGCGAGATAGCCGTCCGGCCCCAGCGCTTTTTCAGACGCAAATTCAAGGAGGTATTCCTCGAGCCCCGGGATTTTTCCCAGATGCTCCTTCTTGACGTAGAAATAAAGCGGCCGGGACAAAGGATAGGTCCCCGATGCAATCATCCCTGCGGACGGTTCAACACCCGAGATCCTGACAGGTTTCAGGCTGCCGCGGTTCCGTTCAAGGAAAGAGTAGCCAAAGATGCCCAGTGCCTTCGGATTCTGCTCCAGCATGGAAACAACGAGGTCATCGTTCTCGCCTGTCTCCAGAAAGGAGCCATCCTGCCGCAACGCATGACAGGCTGCGCCCTTCAGGCCAAGACTGCTCGCGTCCGCAATTGTTGCGCATCCCTGTTCCATGGCAATTTCAACGAATGTATCGCGGGTGCCGGAGGTGGGTGGCGGGCCGAGGATTTCAATACGCTTGTCGGGCAACGCACCGCTGATCTGACGCCAGGATTGAAAGGGGTTTTCCTGCAGCTTCCCCTCGACGGGAACCTTGCGGGCCAGCCCCAGAAACACCTGTTCGAGGGAAAGATCCATATCAGCCCCGGACACGGCGCCAGCAAGAACAATGCCGTCAAAGCCGAAGCGGATTTCAACCGGGGTTACGCCATTTGCGCGGCATTCCTCCAGCTCGGCCGGTTTCATCGGCCGCGAGGCATTTGCCACATCCGGCGTCGCATCCCCGGATCCGGCACAGAACAGCTTGATGCCGCCTCCGGTGCCGGTGGACTCGATGACCGGGAACTTTCCGCCATTTTGAAGGGAAACCTGTTCAGCGACCGCTGCCGCGAAGGGATAAACAGTCGACGAACCGACAATCTGAACCTTGTCACGCGCCTGTGCAGGCAGACACGCGCCCACGAGGACGGGCAGAAACAACGCAGCTCCAAGATAGCTTCTTGTCATGCTGATGATCTCCGGCGTGCAGCTCAAGCGGGGCCTTCATCCAGTGATGGCCGCTTCGGCGGGACTGCCTATAGCACATGTCCTAATGGCACGGTGTGAGAGTTCCATGACGCCCTGCGGTTTTTGATCGTTCAACGTGAAGCTGCGGCTCCGGTCTGTCCATCTGCGGGGAAGGTGATCGAGAATGCAGCACCCTCACCAGGCTGGCTTTCGATATCCAGCCGGGCCCGGTGCCGGGTGAGGATGTGTTTGACGATGGCAAGCCCAAGACCTGTGCCCTTCATGGCGCGGCTGGAGGCGACATCGACGCGGTAGAACCGCTCTGTCAGCCGCGGCAGATGCTCCGACGAAATGCCCTCGCCATAGTCCCTGACGGTCAGTACCCAGCCCTGCCCGCTTGCCTGCGGGCGGACAGATACATCCACACGCTTGCCGGTGCTCCCGTATTTCAACGCATTTTCCACGAGGTTTTCCGTCACCTGGATCAGCTCATCGCGGTCACCGCGGACCAGCGCCTCCTGCTCTGGCACCTCGATGTGCACTTCCAAGCCGAGTTCGCGGGCCAGCGGAGACAGGGCGTCATTGGTGTGGCGCACTGCCTCACACAGATCCACCAGCTTGTCCGGGCGCACATGGGCCTTGAGCTCGATGCGGGAGAGAGACAGAATGTCATCGATCAGCCTGCGCATCCGGTTCGCCTGTTCCAGCATGATGGCGAGGAACCGCTCCCGCGCCCGCTCGTCATCCTTCGCTGGTCCCTGCAGGGTTTCGATAAAGCCGGTCAGCGATGCCAGCGGCGTACGCAGTTCATGGCTGGCATTGGCGACAAAATCGGTGCGCATGCGCTCCAGGCGGCGCTGCTCGGTCAGATCACGCAGGGCCACCAGCAGGAAATCAGGCATGGCAGGTTCAGCCTGTCCCGGCTTCAGCGAGGGCAAATAGATCGGCGCGATACTGGCTTCAAACCAGGATTCAGTCGGCACTTTCTCCGCCCATTCGATCCGCTCCACCGTCCCCTGCGAGCGGGCACGGTCAAAGGCTTCAAGAAGGGAGGGCGTGCGCAGGCCGAAGGAAATCGGATCTCCTGGACGGACGGACGGATACTGATCGCGGGCAAGCGCATTCACATAGCGGGTGATGCCCCGGCCATCGGCAATGAAGCAAGGCATGGGCAGCGCGTCTGCCGTCACTTTGATGCCGGTTCCCGGCCACATCCGGCGCAGGTCGCGCTTGTTCTCAAGTTGCAGGGCGCGCGCAGCGTCGCTGCGGCGGGGGCCAAGAGCAGCAGCCAGAAACACGGCAAAAAACCCGCAAAGGACGGCCAGAAGCGGAACGGGGAAGATAGCCCAGAGCAAAATCAGCACGGCGCCTGCCGTGACCAGCACCCAGCGCGCATCCTTCAGCCGCTGCGACGGCCTGGCCTGCAGCTCGCGCGGAGGCAGCTTTTCGTCTTCAATCTGTGTCTCGGTCATTGCGAACCTGTGCCTGCTTCCGCCCCGCTGCCCACACGGGATATCATGAGCCGGTGAAATAACCCGGCTGTATGTCACTCACACGACAAATGCCAGATTAGCGTATCGAACCAACGTCCAGATGAATGTCCCGTGTCATTTTGACGGCATTTCACATGTTCCGCCGCCGCACGAAACGGCACGCGCCCCGTGCCCGCAAAAGGCTGAGAGGAGACAGGCCGTTGCAGCACGCCGGAAGGTACTCATCCAAAGGTGTTGTAGCGTGAAGCAGCTGCCTTCGTCAGGGCGGCCAGCAGGCGCGGCCAACCAGCCTCCGAGGCCATGAAAGCCCGGTAATCCTCGCTTGCGGCGCCATGGCGGATGAAATCTCCATGGGTGACCTCAAGCCGCGCCGCCTCCCCGCGTCGCGAAAGGACAGCACCACCCGGCTTGCCGCCGCAGGATCCGCAACCGGTTTTCCATCCGGTCCGATTTGCCAGGCGAGCCGCAGGTAGAGCGGCGCTTCAATGGACAGGACCGTGCCCCAGATGACCCGCCGGCCATCTTCATCCACCCGCGAACAGGCCCCGCCCAGATGCGGATCAATGATGACGTCCTTGGCGGACTGCCCGAAAAAGGGATCATGTCTCGGCCACCAGGAAGCGATCCTGTCCACAGTCAGGGCAAAGGCCGCTTCACGCTTGAGGGGCAGAACGGCTTCCAGGGAAAGAGCATGTTCGGGCATGAGGCCTTGTCTGTCCTTGTCTGGCAGGTCGCTGACACATGCCGCATCAACTTCCGCCGGCGGGAAGTCAGGCCGCACATGCCCTTTCTACCGGTCCTACATTACCGATTCATGCCAGTAGCGCCAATGCGGCAGGTCAATCCCGACGGGAGCCAGACCTGACAATCGCTTGACTTGACTTGGCCTGCACTGAACAGATGCAAAGGAACAGCCAGCCTGCCCTTTCAGAGAGACCGGTGATGACCAAACTGCAGCACGATCTTTCCTTCGATCCGCGCCATGGCGAGCCGGTGGAGGTGACCCCGGCATCCGCCGGCTGACTGTGAACAACCCCGGGCCTTTTACCTTTCACGGTACCAACACCTATCTGATTGGCGAGGCCGAAGTGGCCGTGCTGGATCCAGGCCCGGAGGATGAGGCCCATCTGCAGGCCATTCTCGCCGCAACCCGCGGCCAGAGCGTCACGGCGATTCTGGTCAGCCACACGCACAAGGATCACTCCCCTGCCGCCGCAAGGCTGGCCGCGCTCACCGGCGCGCCGGTTCTCGGCTGCGCGCCGCACCGGCCTGCACGAGCCCTGCATGGCAACGAGATCAACCCGCTGGATGCCAGCGCAGACATGGACTACCAGCCGGACCGGCAGCTTGCAGATGGTGAGCAGTTCACGATTGGCGGGCGCCTGTTCGAAGCGGTGGAAACCCCCGGCCACACCGCCAATCACCTTGCCTTTGCACTCCCTGACGAGGGCGTGCTGTTCTCGGCAGATCACGTGATGGCCTGGTCCACCTCAATCGTTGCGCCACCGGATGGATCGATGCAGGCCTATCTCCAGTCTCTGGACCGGATGATGGAGCGCGGTGAAAGCCTTTATCTGCCCGGTCACGGCGGCATTCTGCAAGGCGCGCAAGACTACATGGCAGCCCTGAAGGCGCACCGGATACAGAGAGGACGGCGATCCTCGGCGTGCTGCAGCGTCTTGGACAGTCCAGCATTCCGCAGATCGTTGAGGCCGTTTACACCGGTCTGGACCCGCGCCTGAAGGGGCGGCCGCCTTGTCCGTTTTTGCGCAGCTGGAGCGGCTGGTGGAGACGGGAGCGGCGCAATGCGATGGCGAGGCACGGCTCGAAGGGCTCTACAGAGCAGCGTCCTGAAAGCTGCTCCTAACCCTGCGTATCGTCACCCTGGTAGATCTCATCGAATTCCGGATCAGCAGCGGCAGGCTCCGGCGCCTGATAGGGCTTGAATCCGGGCAAAGGCACAGGCCGGTTCGCATCTTCTTGCGGCTGCTCGGTCAGGAATGGCAGTTCTTCAGCCTGAGCACGGGCCTCTTCGGCTTCCTCTTCAGTGACGTTGAGCCGGCCGATACTGCCGTAGGCCTCGGTCAATGCTGCATCGAGATCCCGGTAGAAACGGCGGATCTGCTGCGCATTGAAACCCAGGTCATGCACAGCGAAACGCGAGCTCGCCCTGACATCGAGGATGGATCCGGTCACATCTGGCTCCACACGCACTGAGATACCGGCAGGAAGCCCGATAAACGGAACCCGGGCGACCGCCTGCAACAGGCTGGGAGAATCGCGCATGTCAGGCTTCAGCTCGGTGACGATCTCCCAGCCGTTCTTTTCCATCACCTTGCGTACGGCTGCGTGCAGATCGACCGGCTCCAGCCGGAAGCGCCGCGAGACGATTTCCGGGTAGGCTTGCATCTGCAATGTGGCATCGAAGCGCGGGGGCGCGAGCGCATCACGGGCAGAAAGGGCTTCAACGGCCGGAGGCGGATCCGATGGGTCCGTGCTGATGTCATTGATCTGGGGAAACATGTTCCAGCCCGCTGCCAGCAGCGTCAGCGGCACCAGCAGGACAACGCCGTAAAACACCGCGCGCACGGCATCGCCGACGCCGGTTCCTCCACGCTGCCACCACAGGATAATGGCCGTGATGGCCAGACCAAGACCGGAGAGCCCGAGAGCGACCCCGAGCAGCAGGCTGAGTTCAAGCTGGTTGGCTGCAATGATCCCGCTTCGATAGGCGACGGCAGCGGCAAACAGCGTCGGAACGCCCATCGCCGCCATGAAGCGCGAGGCGCGTCCAAGCTCGGATCGCGGAACGGGATACCGCTTTCTCACCAACTGCTCTCCTGCCAGCCCAAATGGGCCTGTTGCCGGAATGGCCACCCGAAGGCAGCTTCCCTATCTGGGTGCCGTCTGTCACCGTCAAAAGCAAGAGCAGAAACGCCGTTCCTCGAAGCGAACCTGTTCAGTGCGCCGGCATCATCGCATCGAGCCAGTCCAGAAGGTCATCCAGACCGGTGAGAACATGGTCCGCATGGGGCGCCAGAACCTCTGCACCAATAGTGCCCGTGGCAACGGCCACCGCGACAGCACCGGCCTGACGGCCAGCGTGCATATCGTGAAGGCTATCCCCAACCATTGCGACCTCGTGCGGGTGCAGTCCGTTCTGCTCCTGGAAGGCCATGACCATGCCCGGCGCAGGCTTGGCGCCGAAACCGCTGTCATAGCCGTAGATCTGGGCAAAGCACTGTTCGATCCCCAGTGCGCGCATCTGGGCGCGGGCGGAGCTTTCCGTGTCGTTGGTGGCAATGCCGAGGATGTAGCCAGCCTCATGCAGCGTCCGGATTGTCGCTTCCAGCGCCGGGAACGGTGCAAGGCTTTCGAGGCCAAAGGCCTTCAGATGTGTCTCGATTTCACGCAGAAGCGCGGCAGTGTCGGCAATGCCCATCACCTGAGCCCATTCGCCAATAACCGCATCATTTGCGCCGGCAACGAAGGGGGAATGTGGCTCGAACAGGCCGGTTTCCAGATTGAAGGCAGTGATCCGCGCCAGCTCGGTCTTCACCAAAGCATTTCCGGCGGCCATCGTGTCGAGCAGCCGCGCGAAGGCGGGCGACCAGGTCTGCTGGAAATCGATTAGTGTCCCATCCTTGTCGAACAGGATTGCCTTGACCGGGGTTTGCGGCCGTATGCTCATGCCTTGCGTCTCCGATGCCCGGAGCCGGACACGAAAGGCCGGAGACGGGACCAAACTTCTGTTGCGGGCTGATTCCGCCCTTTTGCGCAGACAGACATGACTTGCCCGCCCATGCAAGACCCGACTGAACCAGGGACACGGTTTCCTTGGATTTTATCCCGCAGCATCCGTCGCTTTGCCTTTGCCGCCTTTGGAACGGCCATGCTGGGCATGGGCCGGTCCAAGGCGTGAGCGGATTGTAACAAGCCGACATTTTATTTGACCGGCATTTGCCTTCAACTCGCCCCACCGAGGGATTAAGTGTTTACCGGACGTAAACTGTCGAAGTTTACGTTTTATTCAGTGTCTTTCTCATGTGTTTTTCACTGGAAAGACAAGAAAAAGCCCGCGCGAAAGCCATATAGATGCCGCAATCGGGCATCACTGAGCGCGCCATTCAACACCCAACGGACCAGGAACAATGTCGACCCTTGCAAAGCAGACCTCGAAAGCCGCCACTGCCCCGAACCTTGCGGACCTCTACAAGCCCCTTGGCATTCAGGCTGTGACTGCTGCTGCCATGTGCGTCAAGCAGAGCAAGGCCGCCAAGGCCGGCTCCGCCCGCAAGTAACGCGCATGGGCGCCGATTTTTGAGCCGGGCATCTGAGGAGGGTGCCCGGCTCTTGCATTTTTGGGGCGCCTTTATTGCAGAACGCTGATTCACACGGGCCGGCGCCTGTCGTCTTTCTGTCATGGTGGAATCGTATGCGGCGTGGCATCGTCACCCCGGCGCATCGGGCGGGAGTTCCTTCATGATCATTGCATACACGCCAACCGCTGCCGCAATGGCCCGGGTGGAAGTCACCGGCAGCGCGCAGATCCCTCCGTCAGCTGTATGGATTGACCTGTTCAATCCAACCTTTGAAGAGCAGCGGCTCGCGGAAAAGCTGATGGGCGCGGAAATCCCGACGCGTGAAGAAATCTCCTCCATCGAAACGTCAGAGCGGCTTTATGAGGAGCCCGGCGCCATCGTCATGACGGCCGTCCTGCCCATGGCGGCGCGGATGCCGGATCCGCGCATGTCATCCGTCACATTCGTGCTCAGCGCCCGGCGCCTCGTGACCGTGCGCTACGGCGAGCCGCAATCGATTCAGACCTGCGCCCGCCGGGTGCAGCAGGATGGCACAATCCCCCGCAACGGGCCGGGTGTCCTGTTCGTGCTTCTGGACATCATATGCGACCGCTGTGCCGATGTGATGGAGGAAGCCTCCGATGCCTTCGACCGCATGTCGATGCATGTCTTCGAGGAAGGACTGAGTTCGCGAAAGGCGGAAACCTACCGGGCGGCGATCCGCACGCAGGGGCGCATCGGCCTGCAGGTGGCGCGCATGCATGATGTCTGCGCCAGCCTGACCCGGCTGTTCCTGTTCCTCGCCGCACGCTCTTCCCGGGTCAGCCTCACGGACGAGCAGGTGGCGGCCTGCAAGATGCTGGGCCGCGACATCCAGTCGATCAAGGAACACGCAGATGCAATGGATGCCAAACTGAGCTTCCTGCTGGACGCCACCGTTGGCCTCGTCAATCTGGAACAGAATCAGATCATCAAGATCTTCTCGGTTCTGGCTGTGGTGTTCCTGCCGCCGACCCTTATCGCTTCGATCTACGGCATGAACTTTGCGAAGATGCCCGAGCTGGAATGGGCCTGGGGCTACCCCTATTCGATCGGCCTGATGGTCTTGTCCATCCTGCTGACCTTCCTCTACTTCCGCTGGAAAAAGCTGCTCTGACAAGGGTCAGGGCAGCTTCCTGTGCCTCACGGATAGAGACGGGTTTTCGTCCATGCTTCGCCTTCCGATGTCCGGGTGAATTTCACCCGGTCATGCAGGCGGAACGGACGGTCGTGCCAGAACTCGATTTCTACCGGCACGATGCGCAGACCAGACCAATGGTCCGGACGGGGAATATCGCTGATGCCGAACTTGGCCGTGAAACGCGCGACTTCCTTTTCCAGCGCAAACCGGCTTTCCAGCGGCCGGGACTGCTTGGACGCCCAGGCGCCAATACGGCTGCCGCGCGGGCGGGACTTGTAATACTCGTCCGCCTCTTCAGCGCTGACCTGCGTGACCAGCCCGCGCACCCGCACCTGACGGCGCAAAGACTTCCAGTGGAAGCACATGGCGGCCTTGCCAGCCGACAGAAGCTCGCGCCCCTTGGCACTCTCCAGATTCGTGTAGAACACGAAGCCCCGTTCATCAAAATCCTTCAACAGCACCATGCGCACATTCGGCAATCCGCTGTCATCGACCGTTGCGACCGCTACGGCGTTGGGATCATTGATCTCTTTCTCCGTGGCGTCCGCAAGCCATTCAGCAAAAAGCTGAAATGGCTCCGCTACTTCCGTGAAGTCACCTTTTGTTAACGCTTCCGGGGAGTGTTTACTGTATGGGTCATCGGCTTTCACGACTGCTTCTGATGGGCGCTTTGCCTCCGGGCGGTATAGTCCGACCCGGGGAAAGAAGGGCTTTTGTGATGCGTAACCTTTCATATCCCCGGCCGCTTTCCAAGCGGCTGGTTCCGCTTGGCGTGATTTTGTCGCTGGGCTGGCTTGCAGCTGGCTGCGCGCAGACCTCCGCACCCATTGGCACGAACGACATGGTCACGCCGTTGGATCTGACCAACTCCATCAGTGGCATGCCCACGGATGCCAGTGCAGGCGTCGATGCGACAGACCGCCAGGTCATCGCTCTGGCCCTTGCCGGAACAGCCCCTTCAGGGGGCGGCGAAGTCGAAATTCCCTGGCTCAACCCTGAAAGCGGCAACTCCGGCACCATCACCAAAGTGTCAGGTGAAGGAGAGCAAGTGCCCGGGTGCATGAGCTTCCGGACCACGGCCAATACAATTCAAGGCGTGAAGGCCTATGAGGGCAGCGCCTGCCGGGATGCCCGCCAGACCCTGGCCGTCATCAGCCTTGCTGCGCTTGGGGTTTGAAGAAGATATTCCCGTTCCCGCGTTGTATGAGCTACGTGCAAGCTTGTACTGGCATCATTTCCTGTCGCTTCCCATATGAGACGTGACTAAACTTATCAGTCGTCCGGATGCTCCGGGCGCCTTCACCACATAGCGGACCGACAATGAAAGACCCCTACTCCGTTCTTGGCGTAACCAAAACGGCAAGCGAAGCGGACATCAAACGGGCATTCCGCAAGCTTGCAAAGCAATATCACCCGGATCAGAACGCCAATGATCCGAATGCACAGGCTCGCTTTTCCGAGATCAACCAGGCCTATGAGATCGTGGGTGACAAGGAGAAGCGGCAGAAGTTCGACCGTGGCGAAATCGGCGCCGACGGCAAGCCGCGTTTTCAGGCCCACGGCTTTGAAGGCTTCGATGGCTTCCGCGAGAGCGCAGGTTCGCGCGGTGGCGGCGGCTTCACGGGCGGTGCCTTTGACGACATTCTCAACGACATTCTCGGCGGCTTTGGTGCGCGCCGGGGTGGCGCTGGCGCCGGGCCCGGTGCAGGCGCGGGAGCGCGTGGCTTTGCCGGGGATCCGGGCGCAGCACGCGGCGGCGGCCCCGCTCGGGCCAGACCGTCGAGATGATCGCGCAGGTCACCGTCGAGGAGCTGGGCCGTGACGGCAAGACACGCGTCACCCTGCCCAATGGCAAGACCATCGACATGAAGATCCCGGCAGGCACCGTGGAAGGCGACAAGATCCGGCTGCGCGGTCAGGGCCAGCCCGGCATCAACGGCGGGCCGGCAGGCGACGCAGTGATCGAGATCCGTCTCAAGCCGCACAAGCTGTTTGCCGTGAAAGGCCACGACATCTATCTCGATCTGCCCTTGGCGCTCTATGAAGCGGTTCTGGGGGCGAAGGTACGTACGCCCCTGCTCGACGGCGCAGCCTATCTCACCATCCCGCCGGGCTCCAGCAGCGGCAAGACCATGCGCCTCAAGGGCAAAGGCCTTCCGACCAAGAACGGCGGCCATGGCGACCTTCTGGTCCGCCTCGAAATCGTGCTGCCACCGCATGCCGACGAAGAGCTGGAAACGCTGATGAAGGCGTGGCGGGAAGTCACGCCCTACCCGGCACGGGGACCTGAGTTCGACTGATCGCGGCCCATACGGCACGACCGAAAATGATGCAGCCCGCCGGAGTGGTCCGGCGGGCTGCTGCCTTCAAGCATTCCCGGGCGTAGCCCCCGGACGGGGCAAAGCGCAGATCCGGACAGCGGCCTCTCTTTGGAAACGAGTGGGCCCCGGCTCAAAGGCCGGGGCGACGCCTGCGCAAGCTGCAAGGCAGCGTGTCCCGACAGAGCGGACTCAACACCTCCCGATTACCCCTTCGCCTTGCCCATGAAGGCTGCAAAGGCGGTAGCGGCTTCCGGGGAGGACAGGCGCTGGCCAAAGATGAGGGCCTCTTCGTCCATCCGCGCCAAAACCTCCGTGCGGTCTCCGCGCAGCAGACGGCGGGAGAGAGCCATGGCCTGCCGAGGCCGCGCGGCAATGCGGCTGGCGCAGTCAAAGGCAGCCGTTTCGAGATCAGCCTCGCTGACTACATGATTGACGATGCCCGCCTCGCGGGCCGCTTCCGCCGTGAAAGGATCGCCGAGGCACAGAAGCGCGAAAGCGCGCTGGTGGCCCATGATACGCGGTGCCAGCAGGCTGGAACCTGCTTCCGGCACCAGGCCAAGGTCGACAAACGGCGTGCGCAGCACCGTGCGGGGCGTTGCATAGACCATGTCACAGTGGAACAGCAGCGTGGTACCAACGCCGATGGCAAGCCCATCCACCGCTGCGACCAACGGCTTTTCCAGCCGGGAGAGGACAGACAGGAACTTCAGCACCGGCGTGTCCGACAGATCTCCCTGCGAAGCGTAACGCATGAAGTCGGCAATATCATTGCCCGCGGTGAAGGCGCCAGGTGAGCCGCTGATGAGGTGGCAGCCAATATCCGCGTCCGCCTCACCCGCCATCAACCCATCGACAAGGGCGAGGTACATCTCGCCGGTGATGGCATTCTTCTTGTCCGGCCGGTCGAACCTGACAAGGTTCACGCCATCCCTGCTTTCATGACGGATCATGCCGCCCTCCCCGCTTCATGTATCGCCGCAACCTCAGCCATCAGCCGATGCGGGCCGAAAGTGCCGCCGGATCAAAGGCAAGGATTGCGCCTGCTGCGCCGGTTACATCACCCGCAAGGCCTGCTGTCTCGCCAAGCAGCGTTTCGGCAAAGTGCCGTGCCAGCAGGCGGCGGTGGGCCTCTGCTGCCGGGTCCTGCCCATCAGCAGCCATCGCGCCCTTGACCAGCAGCACGCCGCCCAGCGCCAGCCCGGCCAGCCGCAGGTACGGCGTGGCACCCGCCAGCGCTTCCGCCACCCGGCCATCAGCCTGAGCCTGCTTCAGCCAGGCTGTCGCGGAGGACAGGCCGTCGAGAGCGGGCAGAAGATGGGCGGCAGTTGCCTTGATATCCTCATCCGATTGAGCTGCGGCGGCCTCAGCAATCGCTTTCAGTTCGGCAATAAACCCGTCCACATGCGCCCCGCCCTCCAGCGGCAGCTTGCGCTGCACGAGGTCGATCGCCTGAATGCCGTTGGTGCCCTCATAGATCGGCGCGATGCGGGCATCGCGCAGGTGCTGCGCAGCCCCCGTCTCCTCGATGAAGCCCATGCCGCCGTGAACCTGCACGCCGAGCGAAGCCGATTCCACGCCGAAGTCGGTGGACAACGCCTTGGCAATGGGCGTCAACAGCCCGGCGCGGCTGGCCCAATGCGCCCGCTCCTCCGGCGTCTTGGCAAGATGCGCCATGTCGATGGCATGAGCGCAGGAATAGCAAATGGCACGGGCAACCTGCGTGCGGGCCTGCATGGCCAGCAAGGTGCGCTTGATGTCCGGATGCAAGGCAATCGGGCTCATGCCCTCCCCTTGTCGCCCGGGGCGCGGCCCTGGCGGCGGTCCAGCGCATAGGCGAGCGCATGCTGGAAGGCCCGCTCAGAAACGCCCAGCCCCTGCACGCCCACCGCAAGGCGGGCGTTGTTCATCATGGTGAACATGCAGGCAAGGCCCCGGTTCTCTTCGCCAATCAGCCAGCCGGTGGCGCCGCCCTCATCCCCATAGATCATGGTGCAGGTGGGCGAGCCGTGGATGCCGAGCTTGTGCTCGATACCGGCGCAGCGCACATCATTGCGCGCGCCAGGCGAGCCATCCTCATTGACGAGGAATTTCGGCACCAGGAACAGCGAGATGCCGCGCGTGCCAGCGGGGCATCCGGCAGGCGCGCCAGAACCAGATGGATGATGTTGTCCGTCAGGTCATGCTCGCCATAGGTGATGAAGATCTTCTGCCCGAAGATACGGTAGCTGCCATCCGGATTGCGTTCCGCCCGCGCCTTCAACGCATTGAGATCAGACCCCGCCTGCGGTTCGGTCAGGTTCATGGTGCCCATCCACTCGCCGGAAACGAGTTTGGCGAGATACTTCTCCTGAAGCTCCGGCGCGGCATGCTTCTCCAGCGCTTCGACGGCGCCCATGGTCAGCGTGGGGCCGAGAGCAAAAGCCATAGAAGCGGAGTTCCAGATTTCCAGCGCCGCGATGTTCAGCATCACCGGCAGGCCCTGCCCGCCAAAATCAGCGCTGGCTGCGAGCGCATTCCAGCCGCCCTCGATCCAGTGATGATAGCAATCGCGCCAGCCTTCCGGAGTCGTGACATCGCCATTGACGAAGGGCGTGCCCTGCCGGTCGGCAACCTTGTTGAGCGGTGCAATCTCCTCAGCGGCAAACCTGCCAGCCTCTGTCAGAATGGCCTCGACCAGATCCTCGCCAAGCTCCTCCGCGCCATAGGCGTCCCGGACCTGCGGCAGTCCGGCCACATGCTTGAGCGTGAAGGCAATTTCGGCGAGCGGCGCGCGATACATCCTGTTTCTCCCTGATCCGGACGCGCTTGGAGCTTGACGCGGACCGCTGAAGTCCGCAAAAGCCGCGCATCTCATATGTCTCCTGCGAACGTATCGCAGTTTACGTAAACGTCAATACGTTACCCTGAGGCAGGCCGCGCCGTTTTCTGTTGGCACAGCGCAGCCGCCCCGGCTTCCGGAGCCCCAGAATGCAGCGCTGGCCGATCAATTTGAAGTCCACCGACTGGATGATGTCCGGCCTGCTTCAGCCTGTTGTTCAGGCGCTGGCCGAAGGCAAGCTGGTGGCCGTGCCAACGGAAACCGTCTACGGCCTTGCCGCCGACGCCACGAACGGGCGTGCCTGTGCAGGCATCTATGAAGCCAAGGGACGGCCGAGCTTCAATCCTCTCATCTCGCATGTGGAAAGCCTTGAAGCGGCGGAACGGCATGGCCTGTTTGATGAAAGGGCACGGGCGCTGGCCGCTGCCTTCTGGCCGGGGCCGCTGACCATGGTGGTGCCGCGCAATCCTGCTTCGCCCATCGCCAGCCTGACGACAGCCGGGCTCGACAGCGTCGCCCTGCGCGTCCCTGCCGCCCCCGTGATGCGCTGGCTGGCCAGCCAGCTTGGCCGCCCGCTGGCAGCGCCCAGCGCCAACCTGTCAGGGCGCATTTCCACCACGGATGCCGACGCGGTGATTACGGATCTTGGGGACAAGGTTGCCCATGTTCTTGATGCAGGCCCGTGCCCCATCGGCATCGAATCCACCATTGTCAGCCTGACCGGTGAGATCCCGGTGCTGCTGCGGCCCGGCGGCGTTCCGGCGGAAGAGATTGAAGCGGTGCTGGGCTGCCGCCTGATCCGCGCCGCCGCCGATGACCACGCCCCCCAGGCCCCCGGCATGCTGACCTCTCACTATGCTCCCTCTGCCGCCGTCCGGCTTGAGGCAAAAAGCATTGAAGCTGGTGAGGCCGCGCTGCTGTTTGGCCCCGTTGGCCTGCCCGGCGCAGAACAGGCAACGGCCAGCCTCAACCTCTCTCCCACTGGTGATCTTGTGGAAGCAGCAGCCAATCTCTTCTCGGCCCTGCGCCAGCTGGATGCGAGCGGGACCGCTGTCATTGCAGTGCAGGCGATCCCCGGCGAAGGACTGGGTGAGGCAATCAACGACAGGCTGCGCCGCGCAGCTGCCCCAAGGTGAGAAACCTCCAGGGCAGCTGGCGCGTCATACTGCTGAATTCTCATGGGCTAATCAGCGTAAGCATTTTGACTGCCTGACCATTTCGCCAATATCAGAACCACCTTGCACCGTTATTGAGCTGGCTTATGCACAGCCTGTCCGGCAGTTTTTACTGTAATCACCTGCGTGAGGCGGCACAGAATCGGCTACCAATAGTCTTGAGGACAGGAGATGCAGCGGACCTCCCCGAGCATAGCGATGCTCGCACCTTCAAAAGGACTTGACCTTGTGGCCAGGTCCTTTCTTTTGTCTCCCCTCAAGTCCCATTCTCCTCAGCAATCAGCGCAAGCATGACCTCACGGATTGACAGGCCGGGTTGAAATGCCGCTCACTGGCACCCCTGTTCTTGCGGAGGAGCGCAGATCTTTGTCCACCCTGCTGATTTCCCATCCTTGTTTCCTCGACCACCTGACACCCATAGGCCATCCGGAGCGGCCCGACCGGCTGCGGGCCATAGACAGGGTACTGGAGCACGAGCGGTTTCAGGCGCTGGAGCGGGAAACGGCTGCAATGGGCACGGTGGAAGCCATCGCCCGGGCACATCCCATGGCGCATGTGGACAGGCTCTACAAGGCTGCGCCGGAAGAAGGTCTGGTGCGCCTTGATGCCGACACGACGCTTTCCCCGGGAAGCTGGGAAGCGGCCCTGCGTGGCGCAGGCGCTGCCTGTCAGGCCGTCGATGAAGTGGTGACCCGCAAGGTCAGCAATGCCTTCGTGGCATCGCGCCCCCGGCCACCACGCGGAACATGAGCGGGCGATGGGATTCTGTCTGTTCAACAACGCCGCGATCGCCGCCCGCCATGCGCAGGCAGTGCATGGCATTGGCCGCGTTGCCATCGTCGACTTCGACGTGCATCACGGCAATGGCACTCAGGACATCTTCTGGGCGGACCCCACGGTGATGTACTGCTCGACCCACCAGATGCCGCTTTACCCCGGCTCGGGTGCGGCCAGCGAGCGTGGAGAGGCAGACACGATCGTCAACGTGCCTTTGTCCGCAGGCGATGACGGCGCCATTTTCAGGGAAGCGGTGGAAACCGGCATTCTGCCCCGCCTTGAAGCCTTCAAGCCGGAACTGATCGTCATCTCCGCCGGCTTCGATGCGCATGTGCGTGATCCGCTCGGCGGCCTGAACCTGGTGGAGGCTGATTTCGGCTGGATCACCCGCGTGCTGATGGATGTGGCGGACCAGCATGCCGGTGGACGCGTAGTCTCGCTGCTCGAAGGCGGGTACGATCTTGAAGGCCTGGCCCGCTCCACGGCGGCCCATGTCATGACGCTGATGACGGGGTAGGAAACTTCGGCAAAACAGGTTTGTCAGACTTGACGCCCGGCAGCGTTCCGGCAAGGGTCGCCAACTTGACCAACCGGCGAGGATGACACCATGGCGAACGGAACGCTTTCACAAGACGAAGCTGCGGCTCTGGCTGCCCTGTCCTTCGAAGAGGCACTGAGCCAACTGGAAGCCATTGTCCGGGCTTTGGAACAGGGCAATGTGCCACTGGAAAAAGCATCGAAATGTACGAGCGTGGAGACAGGCTGCGGGCCCGGTGCGACCAGCTTCTGAAAGCAGCAGAAGAAAAGGTGGAGAAGATCCAGCTTGGAACTGACGGCCGCGCGGCCAAAACCGTACCGCTTGATCCTGAGGCCTGACTGGCCCGCGATGCGAGGTTCCAGTGATCATGGACGCAACCGGAGACAAGAAGTTTTTCGGCGGCTGCCGTGAGGAAGCCGATTCTGCCTTCGGCCATCTACTTGATGCCGTGTTTGATGCGGTGCTCGAGCCTGCTGGGTGGGGTGCTGTCTGCGCTGCTTTTGAGCAGCACCTTGAGGCGCAACTGCTGCTCATGACGTTCGGCCCCGACGGCCGCCACGATGCCCGCTTCTGTGACCGTTCTGTTGCAGAGCCGGTGCTCATTCATCTGGCCCGCAGTCAGGTGGAGAGCGGCAAGTCCGTCATAGCCTATATGCTGCATGATGCCGGTCTTCTGACCTACCATTGCAAGCGCAAGATCATCTGCCCGGCATTGCAGCATGAACTGGAGCCCTCGCCCGCCAGGGACGACCTGCGCTACACCAAGGCGCTGATGACCCGCGTCTACGAAAAGGACGGGTACAAGGCATTGCTTGTTGCCTGCCGTTCAGCCTCACAGCCCTCTTTTGAGGTTCAGGAATTCTATTACGTCGACCTTCTGTCGAAGCGGCTCAACATTGCTCTCGAATGCGCTTCGCGCGTCAGGGATGCGCGGCAGGAGGCTGAGCAGGCGGCGCTGATGGCAAGCTCGGGCTGCCATTTGGCCATGCTGATGGACCCGATGCGCCGCATTATCGCGACCCGGGGACCGGCTCTGGAAGAACTCGGCCTCAACCAGATTCTGGAGATCCGTAACGGACGGCTCAATATTCTGGCACGGGAACTGGAAGAGCTTTTCGAGCCAATGGCCGACAAGATGGCTCCCGGGCTTCTGCTTGGCCCGGCCCGGTCTGAAAAACGGCTATCAGAATGCGATGGCCCGCAGGAGCTTGTTCTCATCACCGAAAGCGGAACCCCTTGCCGCATCGTGCTGAAACTCTGTGGCCAGGACGGAAACGGCAAACCGCCGCAGATGGTGATACGCATACACCTGCCGCGCGGCATTCCTGCCGAGATCAGCGCAGCCCTGCAGACGGTTTACGGCCTTTCCCGGAGCGAAGCGCGGCTGGTACAATTTTTGGTCGCAAGCGGCTCCCTGACGGACACGCTGGATACGCTTTCGGTCACCCGCAATACGGCCAAGACGCATTTGCGCCGGATCTACGAAAAAACGGGGACCCGCTCACAGCTTGAGCTGGCACAGGCGGTCTTCCGGCTGGCGAGCCTGTACTGCTGATCCCTCGGTAAAACTGCCGAGGCACGGCCTCAGTTCAAACCGGCTTCACGCTCAAAAATTGACGTAAGGTCAACATTATCGGTAAAAAAGGACCGTGCCGAAACACGGTCCAAGTTATCACTGTGCACGTGGCCCCATCGACCACGCGTAACCCTTAGGACATTTCAAACCTTGCTGCATCACCCTTTCGGGTGACAACGGGTGGCTTCTGATATGTTTTCTTCCAGCGCCGGCCGCCGATTGCTTCACTATTACCGCTATCGGAAACGAGACACCTTGCCGAACGGTTTGCGCCTCCCAGATGGTTGGTGTAAGGCTCGAACCTTGTTTGCGACGCATCATTGCCGTGTCATGGAGTGACCCAAAGCGTGTCTTCTAAGCCGCATACCCCTTTGCTTGACGGGATCACCGGCATGGGCGCCCTGCGCGCCCTGCCCGAGAGCGACCTGCGCCAACTGGCCGAGGAACTGCGCCTGGAGACAATTGATGCAGTCTCACAGACTGGCGGCCATCTTGGCGCGGGCCTTGGCGTCGTCGAGCTGACAGTGGCATTGCACTATGTGTTCAACACACCGGATGACAGGCTGATCTGGGACGTGGGGCACCAGTGCTACCCGCACAAGATCCTGACGGGGCGTCGCGAGCGCATTCGCACCCTGCGGCAGCCGGGTGGGCTGTCGGGCTTCACCAAGCGCAGCGAAAGTGAATTTGACCCCTTCGGCGCTGCCCATTCCTCAACGTCGATCTCCGCAGGCCTTGGCATGTCCGTGGCCCGCGACCTTGACGGGCGCAATAACAATGTCATCGCAGTCATCGGCGATGGTTCGATTTCAGCCGGTATGGCCTATGAGGCGATGAACAACGCCGGGGCGCTCAACTCCCGGCTTATCGTCATCCTCAACGACAACGACATGTCCATCGCCCCGCCCGTGGGCGCGATGTCGGCTTACCTTGCTCGGCTCGTGTCGGGCCCGGCCTACAAGTCGCTGCGTGATGCCGCCAAGAAGATTGCCCACACCCTCCCGCGCCCGCTTCAGGAGAAGGCGGCACGGGCGGAGGAGTATGCCCGTGGTTTCTGGACCGGCGGCACCCTTTTCGAGGAACTCGGCTTCTATTACGTCGGCCCTGTAGATGGCCACAACATGGACCATCTGCTCCCCGTCCTGAAGAATGTGCGCGACACCCATCAGGGCCCGGTGCTCATTCACGTGGTCACACAGAAGGGCAAGGGCTATGGACCGGCGGAAGGGGCCAAGGACAAGTATCACGGCGTCGCCCGCTTTGACGTGATCACCGGCAAGCAGGACAAGCCCAAGGCCAACGCGCCGAGCTACACCAGCGTCTTCGCCCGCTCGCTGGTGGAAGAGGCCGAGCGCGACGAAAAGATCGTTGGCGTCACCGCCGCCATGCCCGATGGCACAGGCCTTGACCTGATGCAGCAGGTGTTCCCGGCCCGCGTCTTTGACGTTGGCATTGCCGAACAACATGCGGTGACATTTGGTGCCGGTCTTGCCAGCGAAGGCTACAAGCCTTTCGTTGCCATCTACTCCACCTTCCTTCAGCGTGGCTACGATCAGGTCGTCCATGATGTGGCCATTCAAGGCCTGCCAGTACGCTTCCCGATCGACCGCGCCGGTCTGGTGGGCGCCGATGGCCCCACCCATGCAGGCGCTTTCGACACGGCTTTCCTTGCCTGCCTGCCCGGCTTCGTGGTGATGGCGGCCGCCGATGAGGCTGAACTGAAGCATATGGTGGCAACAGCCGCAGCCTATGACGAAGGCCCCATCTCCTTCCGCTATCCGCGCGGTGAAGGCATTGGCATCGAACTGCCGGAACGCGGACAGGTGCTGCCGATCGGCAAGGGCGTCATCCGCAAGGAAGGCACCAAGGTGGCGCTGCTTTCCTTCGGCACTCGTCTGGCGGAATGCATGACAGCCGCGTATGAGCTGGATGCGGCCGGGCTTTCGACGACAGTGGCCGATGCCCGTTTCGCAAAGCCGCTGGACCTGGACCTGCTGACGCGGCTGGCCCGCGAGCACGAAGTGCTGATAACGGTCGAGGAAGGCTCCGTTGGCGGCTTCGGCAGTCATGTCCTGAGTGCACTCGCAGAGCTTGGCGCGCTGGACAAGGGCCTCAAGGTGCGCACCATGACCCTGCCCGACCGCTATCAGGACCATGACAAGCCGGACGTAATGTACCGGGATGCAGGCCTCAACGCCGAAGGCATCATGCGCAAGGTCTTCGAGGTGCTGGGCAAGGACGCTGCAGGTCTCGCCCTGCGCGCCTGACTGCTGCCGCACTACCGCACGAAAATTTTCACAACCACCGGGTAGACTTCTGCCTCGGGTGCGTTGAGGATGACATCATGATCAAGGCTCTGGCCTCCATCTCCGCCCTGCTTGCCTCGGTGGCGCTGCTGCTCGTCGGCCACGGCCTGCAGGGCACGCTTCTACCTCTTGCCGCGCAGCAGGCATCGTTTTCCGATCTCGAAATCGGCTTCATGTCATCGTTCTATTTCGTCGGCATGGTGCTGGGCTGTCTCGGCTCGCCTTACGTGATCATGCGCGCAGGCCATATTCGCGCCTTCGCTGCGCTGGTTTCGCTGATGTCCGCAGCAGTGATCCTGCATCCCGTGTTGATGGACCCCGTGTCCTGGAGCCTCATCCGGGCCATTTCCGGTTTCTGCCTCGCAGGCTTCTACATGGTGGTGGAAAGCTGGCTGAACGAGGCTGCCGACAACCGCAACCGCGGCACAATCATGTCGGTCTATATCGTTGTCCTTTACGCTTCGATGATGGTCGGTCAGGTGTCCGTCTCAGCCACCGGCATCACAAGCTTCCTGCCCTTTGCCGTGGCTTCTGTCATGGTCAGCCTTGCGGTCATTCCGGTATCTCTGACCAACGCCAACCAGCCGGCCCCCATTACGCTGGTCCGGTTCAGGCCCGTGAGACTGTACATCACGTCTCCCGCAGCACTTGTCGGCTGCTTCCTCGTCGGTGTCGCCGGCAGCGCGATGTGGACGCTGACGCCGCTGTATGGCTCCCAGATCGGCCTCAGCAACGATCAGGCCGCTTTCTATGCCGCGGCATACATCGGCGGCGGTGTGCTTGCGCAGTGGCCCTTTGGCCGCCTGTCGGACAGAATGGACCGCCGTATCGTACTGGTCGGGCTTGCCATGGCGACCCTGTTGATGGCCTGCATCATCGTTCTCTTCAAGCCATCCAACCCGCTCATTGCCACCTTGATGACCATGAGCGTCGGCGCCTTTCTGCAGCCCGCCTATTCCGTCGCCGTTGCCCATGCCTATGACCATGCAGACCCGGCGGAATATGTGGAGACGTCCTCCGGCCTTTTGCTTGCCTATGGCATCGGCTCGATCCTCGGTCCCATGTCGGCATCGCTGCTGATGTATGCCATGGGCTCGGAAGGGCTCTATGCGCAGGTTGCCTTGGTGCAGGTGGTGACGATCCTGTTCGTCTCCGGCCGTTTGCTGGCACGCAAGACCCCCGCGCAGGAAGACAAGACAGACTTCGAATATGCCGCGACCGCACAGGTCGGCTCGGTCATCGCCCCCGACCCGCTGGACACCGCCGATCCGCTCATCATTCCGCCGGAAGAATTCCCGGCCTATGACACGCAGGCCTTCGACCCGGCAGAGCCCGGCGTCACGGAGGAAAATGTCCCCGGCGCCGGACAAGACCAGGACGGCCCGGATACCCATCGCTGACTTGCAAGGTGCGGCAAATTTGCGCTCGCACGGTGCACAGGAAATAGTCATAGTGCGCCCATGAAGATGCCCTCGAGCCTGTTTGCAATCCTGCGCACAGAACGCACGCCATTCGTGCTGATGGCGGTGATTGCGCTCGTTTTCAGGCTCTTCCTGCTTGCTTCCCCGCCCAGGCAGCGGTGCTGGCCGGGGACGTGGATTTTGGCAGCATCTGTCTGGGCGCAAGTCAGGGTGTTGAGGCCTCTCAGCCCGGAGAAGCCCCCAAGACGCCGCATGATCCAGCAGCCTGCGTCTGCGCCACAGGCTGCCACAGCGCCATTACAGGCCCGCTGTTTGCGGAGCCCCTGAGCACACCAAACCTGCGCATTCCTGAAGTGGCCGTGCTGCCGCTGCAGGAGCAATCTCTTCCTGTCATAGAAGCCTTGCTGACGGGCAAGGCCATCAGGGCGCCGCCTGCGATCTGATTCCCCGCACGCATTTACCCCTGATGATCTGCGGCATGCCTGATGCTGCCGCCCCACATGACTGGAAGACACATGACCATTCTGAAGACCCTTGCCGGCGCAGCCGCCGCACTCGCCCTGCTTGCTTCCACCGCCATGGCGCATGAGTTCAAGCTCGGCGACCTCGTCATCAATCATCCGTGGACCCGCGCCACCCCGCCGAATGCGCCGGCAGCTGGCGGCTTCCTGAAGGTACACAATGGCGGCGCTGCTGATGACAAGCTGATTTCGGCAAGCTCGCCGGCAGCAGGCCGCGTCGAACTGCATGAAATGGCCGTTGTCGACAGCATCATGAAGATGCGGGAAGTCGAAGGCGGCGTCGCGCTGCCGGCCGGTCAGGACACCGAGCTGAAGCCGGGTGGCCTGCACATCATGATGATGGAACTGAAGCAGCCTTTCACCGAAGGCGAAAGCATCCCCATGACCCTGACCTTCGAGAAAGCAGGCAAGGTGGATGTGACGCTCAAGGTCGAGAAGATGGGCGCAAAAGGTAACGACAACGGCGGCCCGAACGGGGCAGCCCACAGCCACTGAGAGGGAACATGTCTTCTCTGAAATTCATCCGCTACGGCGCATGGGCGGCAGTTGCCGCCCTCGCCATCGGCGCAGGATATGTCACCGTCGCGCAAATGCAGAACGGCGGCGGGACGGCCCAGACCGCTTCCGTTGCCAGCATCGGCGGCCCCTTCACGCTCGTGCGCGGCGACGGCACGACCGTGACCGACAAGGACTTTGCGGGCAAGCCGCTGGCGATCTTCTTCGGTTTCACCTTCTGCCCGGATGTCTGCCCCACCACCTTGTCCGATCTGCAGGGCTGGATCGAGCAGCTTGGACCGGACGCGGACAAGATGAGCTATGCCTTCGTGTCGGTTGACCCGGAGCGTGACACCCCGCAGGTCATCGGCGACTATGTTGCGGCCTTCGACCCGCGCATCACGCCGCTGACCGGCTCACGCGAGCAGATCGACGAAATGATCAAGGCCTACCGCGTCTATGCCAAGAAAGTTCCGCTGGACGGCGGCGGCTATACGATGGATCATTCGGCCATGATCTACCTTATGGATGGCAGCAACCGCTTCGTCGGCACCATCGCTTATGAGGAAGATCCGGCAACTGCCTTGCAGAAGCTGAAGAACCTGATCGCGCGCAACGGGGCCTGACAGCGGGTCCCTGCGGCGGCAAGGGAAACAGGAGCCATTGGACGTGGTACCGGTGCGTTGGATAGCGGCAGGCGGGCTGACGGGCGGGGCGCTGATTGCGCTGGCCGCTTTCGGCTGGCTGCGCTATGGCGAGCAGCTCTATTTCGATGTTCTGGTAGCTGGCCTCGCCGGCTGCCTCTGAACCATCGGCCCTCAACGCTCCGGAACCGTTTCTCATGTCCACCCGCCAGCGCCTTGACCAGTGCCTTGCAGACCTCGGCCTTGCGCCCAGCCGTGCCCGTGCCCGGGATGCCATTCTGCGCGGCACCGTCAGCGTGGACGGTGTGGTCATCACCAAGCCGGGGCAGCTTGTCGCTTCCACCCAGAAGATCACCCTGGCCGACCCGGCACAAAACTACGTTTCCCGTGCCGCGCTGAAACTTCTCGCGGCGCTGGAGGCTTTCCCCGTTGATCCGGCGGGCAAGACCTGCCTCGACGTCGGCGCCTCGACCGGCGGCTTCACGCAGGTGCTGCTGGAGCGCGGCGCGGCACGTGTCCACGCCATTGATGTGGGCCACGGCCAACTGCATGAGCGCATTGCTTCCAATCCGAAGGTCAACCGCCGCGACGGGCTCAATGCCCGCGACCTGACGCTTGCGGACCTTGAGGGCGGCGCACCGCATCTGATCGTCTCGGACGTCAGCTTCATTTCCCTGAAACTCGCCCTGCCCCCGGCGCTGGAACTTGCAGCGCCCGGCGCTGAAGCCATTCTTCTGGTCAAGCCACAGTTCGAGGTGGGCCGCCAGGGCATAGGCAAGGGTGGTCTGGTGCAGCCGGATCTGGTGGAGCCTTGCGCCGAAGAGCTGCGTCTCTGGCTGGATGCCCAGCCCGGCTGGACAGCCTGCGGCCTCATCCCCTCCCCAGTCACAGGTGGCGACGGCAACCGCGAATTCCTGCTCTACGGCCGCAAGGACGGCTAAGCAAATTCAAGGCGTGATGCGTCAGCATCTGAAAGCCTTGGCATAGGGAAGGCGAGTGTCTTGCATAAACCCCGCAATTCCGCGCTTGCGGTTGGCGGCGGGGCGGGGTATCGCACGGCGATGACGGACGCGACAATCGACATCACCATCACCGCCCTCGGCCACCTGGGCGACGGGCTGGCTTCTGGCCCGAAAGGCCCCTCTTCATTCCCGGCGGACTGCCGGGCGATATCCTGCGTGTAAAGGCGCAAGGAGACCGGGCCACCCTCCTCGAAATTCTCACCCCGAGCCCTGCCCGCGTGGAGCCTTCCTGCCGCCATTTCGAGGCCTGTGGCGGCTGCTCGCTGCAGCATATGGCCGAGCCTGACTATCTCGCATTCAAGCGGGATCAGGTGGTCCGCGCGCTGGAGGACAGGGGCATCGAAGTGCCGGTGGATGAGGTCTTCCCCAGCACCCCCGGCTCCCGCCGCCGCGCCGTGCTGACGGCTGTTCGCGCCGGTCACAAGCTGCTGCTCGGCTATCACGAGCGCGCCAGCAACCGGATGGTGGACATTACCGAATGCCCGGTGCTGGACGCGAAGATCGTGGCCGCCGTGCCGGGCCTAAAGCGCCTTGCCGAAGTGCTGATGCCGCGCAAGGGCGAACTGCGGCTCACGGTTCTGGCAACATCGGCCGGCCTTGATGTGGCGCTGGCCAATGCGGCGCCCGGCATTGAGAAGAAACTGGTGCAGCTTTCCGGCCTGACGGCGGATCTCGGTCTTGCGCGCCTTTCCGTCGATGGCGAGATCATTCTGGAAGCGCGCGCGCCGGCCCTACTTATGGGCAAGGTGGCCGCCGTGCCACCACCGGGAGGCTTCACGCAGGCAACGGCAGATGCCGAAGCGCATCTGGCAGATCTGGTTCTGGCCGCCCTTGGCAAGTCGAAGAAGGCGGCTGACCTGTTTGCCGGCATTGGCACCTTCACCTTCCGTATGGCCGAAACCATGTCCGTGCATGCGGTGGAAGGCGAGGCCGCTGCCGTTGCAGCACTGGACCGCGCATCGCGCCAGCCTGCCGGCCTCAGGCAGATCACCTTTGAGCGGCGCGACCTGTTCCGCCGCCCGCTGATGGCAGCTGAGCTTTCAGGTTTTGATGCCGTCACCTTTGACCCGCCGCGTACGGGCGCACAGGCGCAGGCCGAACAGCTTGCCCTTTCCAAGGTGAAGCGCATTGCGGCTGTCTCCTGCAATCCGGCGACGCTCGCCCGCGATCTGCGCATCCTGATCGACGGCGGTTTCAAGGTCACTCGCGTCACGCCGGTGGACCAGTTCCTCTACTCTCCGCATGTGGAAGTAGTGGCGGCGCTGGAACGGGCGTAACGGAAAGACAGCGCCGCAGCGGCTTGCACCCGGCTGCGGCGTCTGATCACGGGCGTTCACGTTTCCGTGCGGACGAGCAACAATCCTCGAACTTGCATCGGCGCGCATTAGTGTACCAGCTGGTGAATGACACTGCCCGGGGGCGGGCGCATCATCCGGCGAGGAGCACACGATGAACGACACGACGCCCGTACAGCGCAAGACCGCGCGGGATTTTCCGCAGGAACTGCTCGACCTTTACGACTTCTATGCCCACGGCAAGATCACCAAGCGTGACTTTCTCGACAAGGCCGCCAAGTTTACGGTCGCCGGCATCACTGCAGCCATGCTGCTGGATCAGCTGGCTCCCAACTATGCCTTCGCCCAGCAGGTGGCGCCTGATGATGCAGGGATCGAGGCAGAACGGATCACCTACGATTCACCCAATGGCAATGGCAAGGTAAACGGCTATCTGGTGAAGCCAGCCGGAGCGCCGGCGAAGCTGCCGGCCGTTCTCGTCATTCACGAGAACCGCGGCCTCAACCCCTATATCGAGGATGTGGCACGGCGCATGGCAAAGGCCGGATTCATGGCGCTGGCGCCGGACGGGCTCACCTCGGTCGGCGGCTATCCGGGCAATGACGACAAGGGCCGGGAGCTGCAGCAGACGGTAGACCCGGCGAAGCTGATGAATGACTTCTTCGCCGGTTTCGAGCATCTGCTGGCCCGCGAAGACAGCACTGGCAGGGTGGGCGCGGTCGGCTTCTGCTACGGCGGCGGGGTGGTCAATGCGATCGCCGTTGCCTATCCGGAGCTTTCGGCAGGTGTCCCGTTCTATGGCCGTCAGGCGCCGCTGGACGGCGTTCCGGCCATCAAGGCACCACTGCTGCTGCAATATGCGGAGCTGGATGAGCGCATCAATGCGGGCTGGCCAGCTTACGAGGAAGCGTTGAAGGCCAATGACAAGACCTATACGGCCTATATCTATCCCGGCGTGAACCACGGCTTCCACAACGACACCACGCCCCGCTACGACGAGGCTGCGGCAAAGCTTGCGGAAGAGCGGACCATCGCCTTCTTCAAGCAGCATCTAGGCTGACCAGCACAGGTCTTCAGAGAAGGGCGCCAGTCTTTCAACGCTAGCGCCCATATCGCATCACGCCCGGCGGGCAAGCACCAGATGGCCGGGGACCGGCTCACCTTCCTCAAGGCGCACGGTGATCGGGTCCATCGCCAGAATGGCAAAACCGTGCGCTTCAAGCACGCGGGTGAGATAGCCCTGCGAATGGGCATAGCGGCGCTTCGGGCCGACGAGATAGTCCCTGCCCCCCAGCGCTTCATCCGGCAGCGTCTCAGTGGAGAAGCCGAAAACACCGCCCGGATTCAGCCGGTCTGCGGCAGCAGCCACGATCCGCTCAATCTTGCCAAGATAAGGCAGGACATCCGTCGCCGCGATCAGGTCATAGACCGGACGCTGGCCATCGTCGTCCTCGAACTCTTCCAGAAAGGCGACCGCCTCGCCGACGTAAAGGTCTGTGTAAACCTCACGGTCAAAGGCGATCTCGACGATCTTTTCGGACAGATCGACGCCGGTCATCGCCTCGCAGACATCGCCAAGTGCCTCACCGGTCAGGCCAGTGCCGCAGCCAAGATCCAGCGCCGTCTGGAAAGGCCCGGGCGCATGGATACGCAGCTGCTCGCGCAGCAAAGCGGTACGCAATAACCCAGTTGATCGACGAGAATGGCCTCGAACACATCTGCGTGCTGGTCAAAAAGCGTCGCCACATAGGCTTCCGGCATGGCATCGGGTGCTGCATCGCGGCCCATGGCGGCAAGGCGAACGCTGGCGCCGCAATGGTCCGCCGGATCGATGGTCAGAGCTTCCCGGTAGGCCGCTTCCGCGCCATCCAGATCTCCGGCCTTTTCCAGATCAAGGCCCCTGTTATAGACCTCGGCCAGCGCTTCCTCGTCAAAGGACGCGGTCTCTTCTTCTTCGGCCATGGTCAGCCCTTTCCTGCATGCGGTATTCCTGTTCGCCTCTTACCGCTCTCCGCCAGAAAAGGACAGGCGCAATCACGGCGTGCGGGACCGGATCAGAGATCCGTCAACAGGCGGCTCCAGCTTTCCGAGGCAAAGCCGCCCGCATAAAGATCCCCCGGCGTGCAGCGTCATTGACAGTCGAAAAGCGGCTGCCAATGCAAAAGAAGCCGCGTGGAAAAAGGTGATCCAGCGCTGTGATAGAAGCGCCCGCATCAGAAACGGCTGGGCCATGCCTTCGGCCATAACAAGGCCTTCAGCATCGAACGCGGCCAGCATGGACGTGACTGCGTCAAGCTCCCGTCCCTCGTCTGTCAGCAGATGTAAGACCGTTGCCTTGCGCCCGTCAGAGTACCAGGCCATTGCAGCGAATACGCCATCCGGATCGCGCATGCGGCCAAAGTGCAAGGTTCCAAGTGCGTGGTTCCGTGCGGCTAGATCTGTCAGCCAGGAGAACTCCTCTTCCGGCCACAAGGGATGAACGGGAAAGCGGGCGAGCAAGGGCCTTGCGGAGTTGAGGAACTCCGCTGCACTCGTCTTTTCGACAGTACATTCACTCTGCAGTTCCGGGACAAGAGCGGGCTTCAGCCGGCGGGCAAGAGCATCAATCGCCCCACAAGGCAGCAACGCCAGCAGGAGGCGCAGCCGCGGCAGCCTCTGCCCCCAGATCTCCCGGGTCGCTGAAGCGGGACGCAAGACACGCCGCCAGTCAAGGCTCTGGGTTGTCAGGACCTGGCCGCCGACAGCGGTCCAATGCTTGGCACTCAAGGAAGAGGCACTGTCTGACAGAAGAAAGTCCTGCCTCTTGGCCCTCAAGGCGCCTGAAATCCGGGCAGCACCGGACAACCCTCCCCGCCCTTCAGACATAAAGGAACAAAGCAGCCGAGCCGTCACACGCTCGCCCTCGACATTGAAAGTCATGGGAACGCTCAAGACAGCGGCCGTGATGCCCGTAGAGGGATCGTCATGAACGAGACTGCCGTATGCTTCGCTGTAGGCAGGGCTGCCAAAGAGCAACTCGGCAAGATAGGCTTCCAGCGCGGCCGCATCCTTGACCCCGGAGGGCCGGAACACGCGGCCGAAGAGCCCTGCGACCACCGGAAGATCATCCTGGCGCATCGGGCGGACCATGCGTGCAGTCTTCGGTTCCGGCACGTCAGCCGAATGATCATCCAACGCGGCCCGCATGCTGCCCCTTCCGTCCTTGGTGCCCAAGGACTAACGCGAAGGCATTTACATTTTCGTTTAGCAATCCGAAGAAAGCGGCAGTTTTCCTAGAAAAGATCAAGCTGACCGGAGCTGCCACCGTCTTCCTGCGCCTTTCTGCGGGCGGGCCGGGTTTTCGGAGCCTTTTCAGATCCAGCTTCAGGGGCAGTCTCTGGCGCAAGCTCGGTCAATCCCGGATCATCCTGCGCGGCACTGTTGACACGGGACGAGACCGGGATGAACTCCAGATAGTCATCCGCCACCGGGCGCAACAGGCGGCGGGCTTCCTCTGCCCTCACGCGCCCCGTATCCAGCCAAGTCTCGAAATCCTGTTCGAAAAGAATAGCCGGCATACGGTCATGTACGGCTTGCATCGCCCGGTTGGCGGGCACGGTCAGCAAGGCACCCGTATCAATTTCTCCGCCCGATGGATCGGACCACGTATCCCAAAGCCCGGCCACCGCCATCAGTCCGCCACCTCTCGGGCGGATGAAAAAGGGCTGTTTCTGCCCGCCTGTCCGCCGCCATTCGTAAAAGCCATCCATTGGCACAAGGCAGCGGTGGTGGCGCATGGCCGCCCGGAAAGAAGGCTTCTCCGCCGCGGTCTCTGCCCTTGCGTTGACCAGGAGGGTGAAGCTGGCCGGGTCTTTTACCCAACCGGGAATCAGCCCCCATCGCACTAGCGAAAAGCGCCGCTGCCCATGCTCATACCGGACGGTAGCCACGGGTTGGGTGGGCGAAATGTTGTAGCGCGGCGGAAACTCCGGCCTGTCCCGGTAACCGAAGAGTTGCGCGACCGCATCCGGGGGTGACGTCAACGTGAAGCGTCCGCACATGAAAATCCTTACATTGATCTGATTAGTTCTTTGGCAACAAAGGCAGGTTAGGTTCGGGAGAAGTAGAGTTCAACCGGGGGATGGCATGACGCAGGAGGATCCAGTGCTGGGCACCGGCGATCTGTCTGCCGAGCGGCTTGCCAAAGCCAATATCAACCCGGCAACCGGCCTTGCAACGGACTATCTGAACCACTTCAACGAAGTGGTTATGCTGCTCGAAATGCTCCCGGCCATGCCTGAATGCGCCGAGGACGTACTTGCCTGGAGTCCGGCAGACTACGAGACTCACTTCGAGAACTCCACCTTCTCCGAGCGTCAGCTGGCCATCGTTGCGTATCATGCTGCTCCATTGCGTCTGCGCGCGCATCTGGAAACGCTCGTATCCGGAATCAATTCGGCTGTGCTGAATGCGCAGGACATGATTCGCAATGCCGCCTCTCCTTCGGAAGTGGCTTTCGAGCTGGCAGAAAAGGCCACCAACGAGATAAAGCCGCTCATCGCCATGGCGAGCGGCGTGATCCATGGCCACATCAGCACGCAGGATGTGCCTGCCCACGAGGGCTCCGAAACGCAGGCGGAAATCGACGCCCTGTTCGCCTGAAGCAGGTTTACCCGAGACATGTGCGAGGCCTCCTCCCTTCCGCCCCTCACGCCCGGCGTCAGCATTCTTTGCCTCAGAAACGGCCAAGTGCTGCTCGTACGAAGGGGCAAGCCCCCTATGCCGGCTACTGGAGTTTGCCCGGCGGCAAGGTGGAAGCTGGAGAAAGCCTTCTTCAGGCCGCACACCGCGAACTTCTGGAAGAAACAGGTGTAAGCGCACGGCTGGGCGAGCCGGCCGAAACGCTGACAATAGACAGCCGCGATGACAGCGGCGCGCTTCGCTCCCGCTTTCACTTGACCGTTTTTGCCGGAGAACACCTCTCCGGCGAGCCTGTTGCGGGCGATGACGCGGCGGAGGCCTGTTTCATGCCGCTTTCCGCACTCGATGGCCTTCAGATGACGCCCGGCATCGCAGAGCGGATCTTGAGGCTTGCATCAGGGCGTGAAGCTGAGTGAGTGCCAGCGCTTTGCGCTGTTGAAGGCCAAACCGCGGCCTTGCGCCATGGGTCCCTGCAGCCCATTATCCAGCCGGACAGGCAGGAAAGAATGAAAGCCAGCAGAATCACCAGCACCGGGCGGCGGAATACGGCGAGCGTACTGTCATGCCTTGCGGTTGCGGCTCTTATGCTGACAGCCGTGCCTGTCCATGCTCAGACCTCTTTGTCCGAAGCTCCCTATGAGCGCCAGTTGCTCCGCCTGTCGGAGATCCTCGGCGCCCTGCATTTCCTGCGCCCCTTGTGTGGACGTGATGATGCACCAAGCTGGCGGGAGCGGATGGAAGACCTTCTGGATGCCGAAATGCAGGGCGAAGTGCGCAAGCGCCGCCACATCGAACGCTTCAACCTTGGCTATCGCGGATTTTCTTCGGTGTATCAAAGCTGTACGCCAGCGGCACGAGCAGCCATGAACGCCTATATCCAGGAAGGCGAGAAGCTGAGCCGTGACGTTGCGGCCCGTTACGCGCGCTAGCGGCAGTCCGTTACCAAAGGCTTAACCCTCCACGTATAATTTGTGGGTGGACGTTAAGAATGCCTTCACACTCGCTTCCCGCGTAGTCTTCCCATGGTAAGGTCTTCGCAGATTCGGGGAACGGCACCGACTCATCCGAAGCGAAAGCGGCAAAGACCTAAGGGACAGCATGACCAACGACGAATTCAGCGAGATGTCTGCGGACGTCCAATACCTTGAAGACGACGATATTCGCCGTGCTGCGCTCGGTTTCATTCAGGATGCATGGTCCGAGGCGATTGCCTGCGGCGTTGATACAGATGCTGTTGCTCACGCAGCCATGTTTACTGCCCTTGCTGATCTTGTCTCCACATATGGCGAAGATGCTGTCGCCAAGCTGGCGGAAGGTCTGCCGGAGCGTATTCTGCGCGGTGACTATTCGGTCAATCGCGTCCTTCAGTAAGTAGTCCCAAGGCGGAGCGCGCGGCTTGCTTCCTGCGCTCCGGCTGTACCCTGAATTTCAGAACAGGCTTGCGGCGATAGCGCTGGCAAAGACAATCAGGGCAATACCGGCAATCCTGTTGACCATTTCCAGCCATTTGTCCGTGAACCGGTCACGCAAGGCTGTCACTCCCCCGGCAACGAGACACCACCACAGGAAGGCGCCGCACGACACGCCGGCCAGCATGGCCGCTGCGCCGAAATGGTCTCCCGGCTGAGGCGCCCAGTCGCCCAGACTTCCAAAATCGCCAGGAACCCGAGCACTGCTCCCGGATTGGTGATCGTCATGGCAAAGGCAGCTGCTGAATCGCGCAGAAGGGTATGATCAAACCCCTCGCGGTCCCTGTCCACGTGCGGATGACTGCGCAAGACTGCAATGGCGAAGACCACCAGAAGCGCGGCTCCCGTGACCTTGATCCAGAACTCATGCAGCTCGACAAATTCCGCCACCGCTGAAATTCCGAACAGCGCAGCGGCGGCAAACAGCGTATCGGCCACAACGGCCCCAAGCCCGACCAGAATCCCGGCACTGAAGCCGAAATGAATGGCACGGCGCAGGGCCATGATGTTGACCGGCCCCACGGGGGCACTGGTCATGAGGCCGATGCCCAATCCAAGCAAGGCATAGGAGAAGGCGGGCGTCATGCGGCAAAGCTCTGGCAAAAATGGCACATCTGCCTGCGGTTTAACGAAAGGCAGCGCCGATGCCAAGCGCGCAGGCTGTTTTGAATGGCCTTTCCGCCGTGGCTGCGTATAGTCGTTGAAAATTCTCCCGGCTGAGTCTGACCATGCTGCGCAACTGTATTGCCACCCTTTGTTTTGCACTCCTGCTGCTTCCGGCTGCGGACGCAGCGACTGTGAGAACCGAGACGATCCTGGTGACGCCGCCGGAACAATCCACCTCCGGCAACCCCTCCATTCCACCTGAAGACCTTCTTCCCGCCCCCTCCGGAGAGGCCGGCGCGGATGATGCGACTGGACCGGCGGATGAGACGGATCCGGCTGAAGATGCCGAAAGCCCGGCGGATGGCCAGTCTACTGAAGCCTCTCCCCAGAACCAGCTTCCCGTCCCTGAGGTGCATTATGGGCCTGAGGGCCTGCCAGCGCCGGTCGCCCGTATGCGTGATCAATTGATCGAAGCGGCCCGCAGCGGCGACATCGAGCGCATGCGCATGGTGCTGGAAGGTAACGAGATGATGCCGACCCTGTCTCTGGCGGAAATCGGCGACCCGATCGAGTTCCTCAAGAGCAGCTCCGGTGATGGCGAAGGGCAGGAAATCCTCGCAATCCTTCTGGATGTGATGGAAGCGGGCTGGGTACATGTGGATGCCGGAACCCCGCAGGAAATGTACATCTGGCCCTACTTTTCCCGCTATCCCTTCGACAAGCTGACACCAGCCCAGAAGGTGGAGATGTACCGCGTCGTCACGGCCGCGGACTTTGCGGAGATGGACGCCTATGGCGCCTGGCTGTTCTACCGTGTCGGCATTGGCCCGGATGGCACGCTGCATTATTTCGTCGCGGGCGAGTGAGGCGGGCGGCAATCTCGCCGCACGCGCCTGTCAAACGCGGGTGATCTCCGCCCAGACAGCGTAACCGCGATAGAGCGAACCAGCCTCACTGCGCGCCTCATGCTGCGAAGCAAGCGATTGCACCGCGTCCAGCATGTCCGCCCGTGGCGTAACGTGGAATTTCGCCAGCCAGGCATGAAGCAGGCGCCGGAAGAGACCTGGCAGACGTTCCTGCTGGCCGAAGTCTACCACTGACAGCTGCCCGCCGGCGGCCAGCACCGCAAAGCCGGCCGCCATGGCTTCCCGCCAGGGCGGGATCATCGACAGAGTGTAAGACATGAACACCCGGTCGAAGCTGCCACGGCCAAACAACGCTTCTGCCTCGAAAGCCGAAGCGTCACCGCAGGCAAGCCGGATACGCTCCTCAAGCCCGGCGCGGCGGATATTCGCCTCAGCCGTTGCCAGCATCTCCCGCGAAATGTCGAGACCATAGAAACGGGCATCGGGATAGAGACGCGCCGCTTCGATCAGATTGCGGCCCGTGCCGCAGCCAAGCTCCAGCACAGCGCCGCCCGGCGGCGGCACAAGCCGGGCAATCAGCCGGTCGCGGCCCAGCAGATAATATTTGCGCGTCAGGTCATAGATGTGCCGCTGGTTGCGGTACACGCTGTCCATCAGCGCAGCGGAAGCGCCGTTCTGGCCGCCGGTTTCACCCATTGAAGACATAGAGATGGAACCCGCCATAGATGGAGGAACGATCGCGGCGGCCCAGCTCAAGGCTCTTCTCAGCCTCATAGGTCCAGCGGTCCAGAATGGCGTCCTCCACACGGCCCGGCAGCAGCGTTGGCTCGGCAGCGGTGCGGAAGATGACGCGGGCGCCGGGGCGGGCGGTGCGCGTGATCTGGGACCACAGTCCGTTCAGCTGCTCATCCGTCATCCAGTCCTGAGCATCGAGCAGCACATAGGCGTCAAGGCTGCCGGGCTCAACGCCTTCCAGATGTTCGGTGAAACTGCGGTTGATCACCTGGACACGGGAAGCTCGCTCGCGGATTGCATCGAAATGCTCGCGCTTCAGATATGGCGGGAGCGGACCGGAGGCACCACGGCTCTCCTCCCCACCCTGCGGCGCATAGCCCCGGTTGAAGGCCTGCCAGGCGAAGTAGTTGTCCGACAGCGAGAAATCGCAGGCGAGTTTCTGCAGCCGCTGCTTCAGCACGTCGGACATGTCACCCGTGGGGCTGGCGGAGACCAGCGCCTCATACTGGGCGGGCGGGATTCCGAGGCCATAGAGCGACATCTTCTTGGAGGTCGCCCAGCGCACCAGCCGCTTGTCGAACAGGGGGCCAGCGCCGTCTCGAAATAGCTGCGCTGTTCATCCAGCGTGCGGGCGCGGACGAAATGCTTCGGATCGATGCCATAAAGCCGGGCAACGAAATGGCCCACGCCGATGAAGTAACCCAAAAGCCCGTGATGATAGAGATCACGCGAGAACAGGGTGATACGGCGGCGGCCAAAGCCGCTGATGCCGCGCCCTTCCCAGTAGCTGCGGGTTTCCTCGTCCAGCCTGTCGCGCAGGAAGCGCTCGTAAGCGGCGATATTGGCCTTCTCGTCCGCTTCTCCGAAGAAGCGGTAGAAGCTATCGTGGTTCGGAAGGTGCTGCGCGGCCGCAAGCTTCAGCCGCCCCAGCGCCACATGGGCGCGGTTGAGATCCACCGCCGTGATTTCCGCCGGATCAGCCGTCAGATAGGACATGACGTTGCAGCCGCCCGAGGCGATGGTGACCATGCGCGAATGCGGCTGAAGCTGCAGCGCCTCCAGATCCACATCCGGGTCCTCCCAGATCTGCGGATAGACCAGCCCTTTGAAGGCGAAGGTGAACATACGCTCCAGAAAGCCCTCGCGGGACGTGGCGCTGGACCGGTGGACGGCCTTACTCAGTCTGGCTTTCGATGCTTCAAGCGTGCTCACCGGCATTGTTCGCTCCCTCAGGGACTGCCCACCGGCGATTCTTCCGCCGGATAAGAACCTGAGGGGGAGCGATACTGCAGACACGCGACAGACACATGACGGCGGGGACATGACGTCGGAGGCAGCCTTGAAGCTGCTCCGGCACATCAGTTCGTTGTCGTCACCACAAAGTCGGTGCCGAGGCCGGTGTTGCGCAGGAAAGAGCGGTCGGTAACGATAAGCGAAGAGCCCGGAACCAGCATGGCACCAACTTCCTTGCGCACCTTTGCGGGCATGTCAACCCTGTCAAGGATCTGCGCAGGGGTGACGCCGGCAGCCTCTTCCGCCACCACGGCCATCCAGCCAGTTTCACTGTCTCCGGGCTTGAAGCCCAGCGCCGTGAAGATGACGGTACCGATGGGCGCCTTCGGATCCTTGAGGGTGACGCCAGCCTGATAGATGTCCTTGAACTTAGTGCGGATGCGCAGTTCCGCATTCAGCGGCAGATCCTCGCCCGCCTCGCGGTAGACGCGCTTCAGAAGCCCATGGCTGTAGTTGCCCGTGATAGGCAGCTCATAGCCTTCCTGGAACAGACGGATCGCTTCGCGCGTCTTGCGGCCCATGATGCCATCGACAGGGCCGGCGTCAAAGCCGAGACGGTTCAGCATGGACTGCAGATCGTGGACCTCGCGGCCCTGTGGCCGGGGCGTGATGATCATGCGCAGCGGCGGTCCGAATTCGGCTGCGGCTTGCGTTTCCGTCTGCGGTGCGATTGATGCCGTCGAAGCGGTGTCCGTGACGATGGAACCGCGCAGGCCGCCGCTGGCAGGCACAATGCTTTCGTCAAGGCTCGCAACCGCAGTGCCCGGCACATAGGGCTGCGGCAGCGCGGTGTGGGTGATGGCCAAGGGCGCGATTTCGCCGTCGGTGATCACAACATGCATGCCGCGTTCAGTCATGCCGAACAGGTTCTGGGCAAAATCCATGGGCAGGCGCACGCAGCCATGCGATGCCGGGTAGCCGGGCAGCTTGCCCTGATGCAGGGCAATACCTGACCATGTGAGCCGCTGCATGAAAGGCATGGGCGCATCGTCATAGAGATTGGAGAAATGCTTGCGCCGCTTTTCGAGAATGGAGAACACGCCCGTCGGCGTGCTGTGCCCGCTCTTGCCGGAGGAGACCGGCGTAGAGCTGACAAGCTCCAATCCGCGATAGACCTTGAGATTTTGCTCGCGCAGGGACACGACGATCTGCATCGGGTGCTCGGGATCACTGATCTCGGCAGCCCCTTGCACGGTTTCCGCTGGACTGGCGGCCATGGACGCCCCGGCAGGCTTCGCCAACCCTGCGACCTGCCTCAGCCCGGCCTGAACTTCAGCCCTCGCCTGCGGAACTGCGAAATGCATCATGGCAAGGGCACAGCCCGTCATCAGCGCCATGCGCCAGATGCGGCCCTGCTTCAAGCCTCCATCAAACCGTGCTGCCGTCTCCATCACCATGCGAGCCTCATCTACGCCATACCCGTCAGCCCGCACCCACCTTACCCCCGCTCCGTGTACTTAGGGTTAGGGAACAGGGTTACCGAAGTGTGCAAATTTGACTGGTTCCGGTCATAGAAGTTTAACTCTGAACTCGCTGTGGCGCCTGTCACATTTTCGCCGGATTTGAGAAAAGCCGGAACGTACCTGACGCTCCAGCCCTCTCGTGTTCCTATTCAGTTGGAAGCTCTCTCACCCCTGCGGCTGGAGCGCGTCCTGGAAGTGGACGGTTTCGCCCTGCGAGGGGGTTGTCAGTTCGCCCTGCCACATCACCTTGTTGCCACGCACGAAGGTGCCGACCGGCCAGCCGGTGACTTCCACACCGTCGTAGGGCGTCCAGCCAACGCGGGAGGCGATCCACTCGTTGCGGATGGTTTCCTTGCGCTTCATGTCGACGATGGTGAAATCAGCGTCATAGCCCACGGCAATCCGCCCCTTGCGTGCCATGTTGAAAAGGCGGACGGGACCGGCGCTGGTCATATCGACAAAACGTTCCAGCGTCAGCCGGCCGGCATTGACGTGATCCAGCATCGTCGGCACCAGCGTCTGCACTCCAGTCATGCCGGAGTGGGAACCAGGATAGGCGTGGTCCTTTTCCTCACGGGTGTGCGGCGCGTGATCGGAGCCGAGAATGTCGGCGACGCCCTGATTGACGCCCCACCAAAGGCGCTTCTGATGCGACAGATCCCGAACCGGCGGGTTCATCTGGGTGTAGGTGCCAAGCCGCTCGTAGCAGTCCGGGGCAAACAGGGTCAGGTGATGCGGCGTTACTTCCGTGCTGGCCACATCGCGGTGGTCCGCCAGATACTCCATCTCGTCGCCGGTGGAGATATGCAGCACATGCACCCGCTTGCCGAGGCGGCGGGCGAGCGTGACAAGCCGCTGGGTGGCAAGAAGCGCTGCCGTTTCATCGCGCCAGACCGGGTGCGAACGGGGATCTCCCGGCACGCGCAGGTTCATCCGGTCGCGCAGGCGCATTTCGTCCTCGCAATGGAACGAGGCGCGGCGGGTGATCTTCTTCAGGATCTTCGCCAGGTTCTCGTCATCCTCCACGAGCAGGTTGCCGGTGGACGAGCCGATGAACACCTTGATGCCCGCTGCCCCCGGCAGCTTCTCCAGCATCGGGATCTCTTCGATGTTTTCCGCCGTGCCGCCGACGAAGAAGGCAAAGTCGCAGTGCATACGGTGATGGCCCGCTGCCACCTTTGCCGCCAGAGTTTCGGCCGTGGTGGTATTGGGGTTGGTGTTCGGCATCTCGAACACCGCCGTCACACCGCCCATGACGGCAGCGCGGGAGCCGGTTTCAAGGTCTTCCTTGTGGGTGAGGCCCGGCTCACGGAAATGCACCTGCGTGTCGATGACGCCCGGCAGAATGGTGAGGCCCTTGCAGTCGATGACCTCTGCCGCCTTTGCGCCCCGCAGATCGCCAATAGCGGAAATGCGCCCGCCGCGCACAGCCACATCGCGGATCGCGGTGCCGTCCTGATTGACGACCGTGGCGCCGGTGAGAATGAGATCATGGGCAGCAGACATTGATGACTCCTCTTCCATCTTCGGCGCGGGCCTTGCGCTCGGCTTTTTCTGGCGCGCTTATACGATTGGCAGGGCGCACGGGTCCACAGGCTTTTCGGGAAACCGCCTGCCCGGCAACGCCGCGCCTTGCCGCCGGGCGGACGCGGGGCTATCTCAACGGGAGAGATATACGCAGTTTCACTGGAGGCCCTCATGTCCGCTGCCCGTTTTGCCCTTCTGCCTGACCGTGGCTTGGTGCGCGTGAGCGGGCCGGAAGCCACGCATTTCCTGCAGAACCTGCTGACCCGGGACGTGGAAAACCTGACCACCGGCGAAGCTGCCTTTGCCGCTTTGCTCACGCCGCAAGGCAAGATCCTGTTCGATTTTCTGGTGCTGAAGGACGCGGACGGCTTCCTGCTCGACACGCCGGCCTCTCAGGTATCAGCCCTTGTGAAGCGGCTCGGCTTTTACCGGCTTCGCGCCAAGGTGACGCTGGAGGATTGCTCCAGCACCCATGAGGCGGCCGTGATCTTTGGCGATGCCCTGCCCGCTGCGCCGCTGACCTCCGGTCTTCTGGCCGCAACCGATCCGCGCCTCGCCGCGCTAGGGCTGCGGGTAGCCGGGCCAACGGGGCTGGCGAACATTCTGGAAGGCCTTGGGCTGCAGGCGGCACAGCCCGCAGACTGGCACGCCCACCGCATCGGCCTTGGCGTGCCGGAGGCAGAAAGCGACTTCGCTTATGGCGAGGTTTTCCCCATGACGCAGACATGGACCAGCTCAACGGCATTTCCTTTCGCAAAGGATGCTATGTGGGGCAAGAGATCGTTTCCCGCATGGAGCACCGCTCGACGGCCCGCAAGCGCTTCGTCATGGTGGAAGCGGCAGAGGCCCTGCCCGCCATGGGCAGCCCGGTACTGGCAGGAGAGCAGGAGGTGGGCACGCTTGGTTCGTCCGCAGGTCACCGGGGACTGGCGTTGCTGCGGCTTGACAAGGTGAAGGCTGCCCTCGACAAGGGCGTCCAACTGACTGCCGCCGGAACGGCGCTCGATGTAACGCTTCCCGGCTGGGCGCGTTTCACCTGGCCTGAAAGCGGCAGCGGCGCAGGTGCTTAAGGCGCCTGACAAGCCCTTCAACCCTTTCGCCGCACTGGCCCAAGACTGACGGGCCCAAGACTGACGGAGCATCCATGGCTGCCGACCGCCCCGAACTTCCACCTCGCGCCTGGCAGCGCATGCTTTCCGGCCGCAGGCTCGACCTGCTGGACCCCTCACCGCTGGATGTGGAACTGTCTGACATCGCCCACGGCCTTGCCCGTGTCGCGCGCTGGAACGGCCAGACCCACGGCGACCACGCCTTTTCCGTCGCACAGCACAGCCTTGTGGTGGAAGACATCGCCCTGCAACTGAAGCCGGACCTTACCCCGCAATGGCGCCTTGCTGTGCTTTTGCATGATGCGCCGGAATATGTGATCGGCGACATGATCTCCCCTTCAAGGCGGTGATGGGCGGTGATTACAAGCTGGTGGAAGGCCGCCTTCAGGAAGCCATCCACAGGCGTTTCGGCCTGCCGGGCAAGCTGCCCGAGGCTGTCAAGAAACTGGCGAAGAAGGCCGATATCATCTGCGCCTATTTCGAGGCAGTGGAGCTGGCAGGTTTCGGCGATGAAGAGGCAGGCAAGATCTTCGGACGGCCCAAGGGTTTCGGAACCGGCCCGGCAGACGCACCGCGCCTCGGGCTTGAGCCAATGCCAGCCGCCACTGCCCAGATTGCCTTCACCGAACGCTTCGAGGCCATAGCTGCCCTTGCCGCAAACGCGCCTCAGAAGGCCGTGCGCGGGCGGTGACGCGGGGATTTAAAAAGGTTACTCTCAAAAGGCACAGTTTCAGGATGACCGATTGATGCTTTACGTGTGTTCTCTTTCCCGCCTGAAGGAAACGGTGGAGCGGACGGGTGCAACCCGCATGGTCAGCCTGATCAATGCTGGCACGCCAGTGGAACGCCCCCAGTCCATTGCGGCTGACAGTCACCTGTTCCTTGGCTTCAACGACATCGTAGACCCGGTGGAAGGCCTCGTGCCTCCCGGCGAGGCGCATGTGAACTCCCTTATCGACTTCGTGCGGGACTGGGAAAAATCCGCCCCGCTCGTCATCCATTGCTGGGCCGGAATCAGCCGGTCAACGGCTGGAGCCTTCATCACCGCCTGCGCCCTGACGCCCGATGCGGATGAGGCCGAACTTGCATCTGTTCTGCGCGCCCGTGCGCCCTCAGCAACGCCCAATGCCAGGCTGGTGGCGATTGCCGACCGCATGCTGGGCCGCAACGGGCGCATGATCGAGGCAATCCGGGCCATCGGGCGGGGGGCTGATGCCTTCGAGGGCACGCCCTTTGAAATGCCTCTGGCCTGAAGGAGCAGGCGCGGATGAACCAGACCACGGCAACCATCGAAATCGGCCTGAACGCCGTGATCGTTGCTGTGCGCGAGGGCGTGCCACAGGTCGTGACCTTTGCAGGTGGTGGTGAGGACGACGCGGAAGGCCTTCCCTTCGGCCCGTTCGATCCGCTGCATCACCGCACCTTTGAAAGCGGGCTGCGCACCTGGGTGGAGGAACAGACCGCTCTCACCATCGGCTATGTGGAGCAGCTTTACACTTTTGGCGACCGGGGCCGCCACATGACCACCGGCGACAGCGGCCCGCATGTGGTCTCCGTCGGTTATCTCGCCCTCACCCGCAAGAGCACAGACAGCGAAGATGTACTCTCCCGGCATCATTCGTCCTGGCGGTCCTGGTATGACTACTTCCCCTGGGAAGACTGGCGCGACGGGCGCCCTGCAATGCTCGACCGGGATCTTCTGCCTGCGCTGCATGCTGCCTCCGGGCGCATGCCGCCGGAGCAGCCACACACCGGCCTTGGCAGGGCCGAGCGCATCCGCCTTGCCTTTGGCGAGGATGAGAGCAGCTGGGACGAAGAGCGGGCGCTTGACCGCTACGAGCTGATCTATGGCGCCGGGCTTGTGCAGGAGGCCCTGCGCGACGGGCGGCCCGAGGCGCTGGCCTGCCCGGACCTGCCGAAGTTCGGCCGGCCCATGCGTTTCGATCACCGCCGCGTGCTGGCCACCGCCCTCTCACGCCTGCGCGGCAAGCTGAAATACCGCCCGGTGATCTTCGAGCTGATGCCGGACACCTTCACTCTCACCGAGTTGCAGCAGACGGTGGAAGCGATTTTCGGGCGGCACCTGCACAAGCAGAACTTCCGCCGCCTCGTGGAAAACGCCGAACTGGTGGAGCCAACCGGCGCCACCTCCACCGCCACCGGCGGCCGCCCCGCCGCCCTCTTCCGCTTCCGCCGCGAAATCCTGAAGGAACGCCCCGCGCCAGGGCTCAGGGTTGGCGGACGTTAAAGGAAGAGAGGCAGAGCCCCTTCGCCCTCACTCCGCTGCAGCGAGGCGGGCGACGGGTTGTTCGCGGATGGGCCAGTGGACGATGGCCGCGAGGAGACCCAGGGCAATGCCCATCCACCAGACCGCATCATAGGAGCCCAGCTCGTCATAAAGCTTGCCGCCCAGCCAGACGCCAAGGAACGAACCGATCTGATGCGACAGGAAAACGAAGCCAAAAAGCGTCGCCATGTAGCGCGGGCCGAACATGACAGCCACAAGGCCCGACGTGGGCGGCACTGTGGAAAGCCATAGAAAGCCCATGGCCGCCGAGAAGATCAGCACCGATGCCGGTGAGGCCGGGACCATGAGGAACAGGGTGATGGCAACGGCGCGGGCAAAATAGATCAGTGACAGGAAATGCGGCTTGGAATGGCGTGTACCGATGTAGCCCGACAGCAGCGATCCCACGATATTGCACAGGCCGATGAGGGCGATGGCATATCCACCCCAACGCGCCTCAAGGCCGAGGTCGGAAATATAGGGCGGCAGGTGCACGGTGATGAAAGCCACGTGGAAGCCGCAGACAAAGAATCCCAGCGTGAGCAACAGGTAACCGCGTGTCTTGAAGGCCTCGGCGATGGCTTGCTTGAGGTTCTGGTCAGCGCTGGTACCAGCATAGGCGGCCGCATCCGGCTTGCCACGCAGGGCTATGGCGAGAAGCGGCAGCAGCGCCATCAGACCGGAGAAGGCCAGCAGCGTGTTGTGCCAGCCGATCTCCGTAATCAGTGTGGCCCCCAGCGGCGCAAACAGGAACTGGCCCAGCGAACCCGAAGCCGTACCGACACCGAAGGCGAGCGAGCGCATTTCCGGCGTCACCGCGCGGGCAAAGGCCGCCAGCACCATTGAGAAGCTGGAGAAGGCGATGCCAAGGCCTATCAGCACGCCGCCCGTCATGTGCAGCGCCACCGGCGATTCCGCATCGGCCATCAGCCAGAGGCCAGAGCCATAGAAAACCGCCCCCAGGGCAATCGTCTTCCAGGTGCCGAACCGGTCAGCAAACATGCCCGCCACCGGCTGGCCGATGCCCCACATCAGGTTCTGGATGGCAATGGCCAGCGAGAAGATCTCGCGTGTCCAGTCCCGCGCTTCCGTCATGGGCTGGAAGAACATACCCATGGTCGAGCGCGGCCCGAAGGACAGAAGCGCAATGGCACAGCCGCAGATGATGAT
This sequence comes from Pannonibacter phragmitetus, assembly GCF_050510895.1. Taxonomy (GTDB): domain Bacteria; phylum Pseudomonadota; class Alphaproteobacteria; order Rhizobiales; family Stappiaceae; genus Pannonibacter; species Pannonibacter phragmitetus_B. The sequence goes on from NZ_JBNINT010000001.1 coordinate 2,981,776, forward strand.
CAGCGGAATATTTGCCTTTGCAGGCATTGAAGCTGCGGACATGCCCGGTTTCTCCGATTCACACACTCCGGGCCGTGTGATGAGCCCCTCGCACGCTACTATGACCTTGCAGCTGTTTTGCTCAAGTGAATGTTTGTGATGCCGGGATGAGAGCTTCTGATGGATAGGTTGAAAATCCGACGCAGCTTGCGAAGGCTTCATATTAAGGCCAATCGATTGCCGGCACACAAACAAGTCACTGGGAAATATCATCTTTTCAAAAATATGACGTTTCAGCGTCAGAAAGTGTAGATTTGGCCTGCGCGCAGGACTATATAAGCTCATGAAGAGCAAAAGACGGTGGCAGGCAAGGGGCGGAAGGTCCCGTTTTCTTTTACCGGCCATATGCTCAAAATGAGCATAATAGATCTGAGCTCCAAAGGGAGTACGGCCCTATGGCTACCACGCTGATTTCCTCACGTTCCGCCTGCGAGGTCAGGCCTGCAGCGGAACTGGCGATTGACCGTCATGGTGCGGTGAACCGTCCGGATCTGGCCTACACGGAAGAGGTGGCGCGCGAGACGGCCCCCATCTACGAGAAGGTCAAGCATATCATCCCCGCCATCGAGTGGCCCGCTCTTGCGCCGACGATCCATGCGATCAACAAGCTCAAGAAGGAGCGCAACGCTGTCATTCTGGCGCATAACTACATGACGCCGGACATCTATCATGGCGTTGCGGATGTGGTCGGCGACAGCCTGCAGCTGGCCATCGAGGCAACGCGCACCAGTGCGGACGTGATCGTCCAGTGCGGCGTGCATTTCATGGCTGAGACCTCCAAGATCCTCAATCCGTCCAAGACGGTTCTGATCCCCGACAGCCGCGCAGGCTGCTCGCTGGCCGAGTCCATCACTGCTGAGGATGTGCGCGGCCTGCGCGAGCGCAATCCCGGCGTGCCGATCATCACCTATGTGAACACCTCTGCCGCTGTGAAGGCCGAGTGCGACATCTGCTGCACGTCTTCCAACGCAGTTGAGGTGGTGGAAAGCCTTGGCGTGGACCGGGTGTTCCTGATCCCGGACAAGTATCTGGCCGCCAACGTCGCCCGCAAGACCAACGTGGAAGTGCTGATCTGGGATGGCGCCTGCGAAGTGCATGAGCGCTTCACTGCACAGGAACTGCGCGACTACCGCAAGATCGATCCGGACGTGAAGATCATTGCCCATCCGGAATGCCCGCCGGAAGTGGTGGACGAGGCCGACTTTGCCGGTTCAACCAAGCACATGATCGACTGGGTGAAGGAAAAGAAGCCCGCCAAGGTGATGATGATCACCGAATGCTCCATGGCGGACAATGTGGCGAGCGAGACGCCAGGCGTGGACTACATCCGCCCCTGCAATCTGTGCCCGCACATGAAGCGCATCACCCTGTCCAAGATCCTCGACGCCTTGGTCGAGATGAAGGAAGAAGTCACGGTTGATCCTGCCGTCGCCGGCCTTGCGCGCCGGGCGGTGGAACGTATGATCAACCTGAAGAGCTGACCGGCAGGCCGGTGCGGAGCCCTGCCGCACCGGCCTGTCCTGTTTTCTGACCGGCCCGGACCTTTCCTCCCCCATCTGTCCGGGTACGGCCTTGCGGCCGGAGGCGGAGCTGCCTTCCGGCGCCGTTTGGAAAGCCCCTGCGATGGCAATACGTAGCGAAATCCTGGCCCCCTCCCTGTCTGCGCGCGGCGTGGACGATGTGGTGATCCTCGGAGGTGGTCTTGCAGGCCTGTTCTGCGCGCTGAAACTCAGCCCGCGTCCCGTCACCATCATCAGCAATGCACCGATTGGTGAAGGGGCTTCCTCGGCCTGGGCGCAGGGTGGCATTGCCGCTGCTGTTTCCGACGGTGACACGTCCGAGAGCCATCTCGCCGATACGCTGGCTGTGGGCGGCGGCATCTGCCAGGACAAGATCGTTGCCATGATGACGGCGGAAGCGCCGCGCCGGGTTCATGACCTGCTGAGCTATGGCGTGCCGTTCGACAAGGATCTGGAAGGCCGCCTGCAGGTCTCCCGCGAGGCCGCCCATTCCCAGAGCCGCGTGGTCCGCGTGCGCGGCGACATGGCCGGACGCGCCATCATGGATGCGCTGGTCGCAGCGGTTCGCAACACGCCGTCCATCCGTGTCATCGAAGGCTATCTGGGCGAAAGCCTGATCACCGAGGGCCGGTATGTCACGGGCGTGATGGCCCGCCGCCGCGGCGGGCTGGAGCGCCTCGCTTTCCAGGCCCCTGCCGTTGTCCTGGCTTCCGGCGGCATCGGCCATCTCTATTCGGTCACCACCAATCCGGGCGAAGCCAACGGCCACGGCCTCGGTATGGCCGCCCGCGCCGGTGCCGTGCTGGCGGATGCGGAATTCGTGCAGTTCCATCCAACCGCTCTGGACCTTGGCCGCGACCCGGCACCGCTGGCCACCGAGGCCCTGCGCGGCGAAGGCGCGATCCTCGTGAACGCCGCGGGTGAACGCTTCATGCAGAACGTGCATCCGCTGGCCGAACTTGCCCCGCGTGACATCGTTGCCCGCGCCGTCTTCCGTGAGCGGGCTGCCGGGCGCGGCGTGTTCCTCGATTGCCGCGAGGCGATCGGCGCAGGCTTTGCCGAGCACTTCCCCACCGTTTACGCCACCTGCATGGCTGCAGGCATCGACCCGGTGACGCAGCCAATCCCGATTGCCCCGGCCGAGCACTACCACATGGGCGGCGTGCTGACAGACGCGAACGGCCGCACCTCGCTGGACGGCCTGTGGGCCGCTGGCGAAGTCGCCTCCACCGGTGCCCATGGCGCGAACCGGCTGGCCTCCAACTCGCTGCTGGAAGCCGTCGTCTTTGCGGCACGCATTGCCGAGGACATTCAGGGCCTGATGCCGACCCCGCGCACCGCCTATTGGGAGGAGCTGGACGACGAGCCGGGCCTGCCCAGCCAGCGCAACCATGATGAGCGCACGGCTATCTCCATCCTGCGCCAGACCATGAATGATCTGGTGGGTGTGGAGCGCGACGCGGAGGGCCTTCAGACCGCCCTTGCCCGCATTGCCGCTGCTGAGGCGCAGGTACAGCGCACCTCCATCCGCAACATGATGATTGCGGGCAAGATCGTTGCCGCTGCCGCCTTCCTGCGCAAGGAAAGCCGGGGCGCGCATTACCGCTCAGACTTCCCGCAGGCCGATGCGGCACAGGCCAAGCGCAGCTATCTGACGCTGGATCAGGTCAACGCGGCAGCCGCAGGCGCAGCTGAGGCGGTGAAGGATCCGCTGGCTGGCTTTGATCTCGTCAACATGGCCGGAGAAGGCGCATGACCGCCTTTCTTCCCGAACTGCCGCATCTGATGGTGGAAGACGCTGTCCGCGCTGCCCTGCTGGAAGACTGGGGCCGCGCCGGGGATATCACGTCACAGGCCACCATCGGCCCGGATGTAACCGCAAGTGCCGTCATCGCCGCACGCAAGAACGGCGTGCTGGCAGGCATTGACCTTGCCATCACCGCCTTTGCCCTCACCTCACCGCAGCTGAAGGTGGATGTGCACTTGCGCGACGGCGCAAGGCTGACACCGGGCGCCATCGTCGCCCGCATCGAAGGCCCGGCACGGGCGCTGCTGGCGGCAGAGCGCGTGGCGCTGAATTATCTGGGGCGCCTCTCCGGCATTGCCACGGCAACCGCCCGCTTTGCCGATGCCATTGCGCATACAAAGGCCAAGATCGTCTGCACCCGCAAGACAACGCCGGGCCTGCGCGCCTTTGAAAAATACGCCGTGCGCTGCGGCGGCGGCTCCAACCACCGCTTCGGCCTCGATGATGCGATCCTCATCAAGGACAATCACATCGCCGTTGCGGGCGGCGTGGCCAAAGCCATCCACTCAGCCAAGGCCTTTGCCGGACATCTGGTAAAGATCGAGGTGGAAGTGGACACGCTTGACCAGCTGCGCGAAGCACTGGAGGCAAAGCCCGACGTCATCATGCTGGACAATATGGGTCCGGACCGCCTGCGCGAGGCCGTCGCCATCGTTGGCGGCCAAGTGCTGCTGGAAGCTTCCGGCGGCATCGGCGAGACCACCGTGCGCGCCGTGGCAGAAGCTGGCGTTGACCTCATCTCCTCCGGCTGGATCACCCACTCCGCCCCGGTTCTCGACCTCGGGCTTGATATCGGCATCGAATGAGCAGAGGGGCGGTATTGCCGCCCCACAGCCTTTCCTGATCAACCTCAGTTCCAGCCGCCAGCCTTGGTCTTGTAGAAGATGTGCAGGCCGATCTGGCCGCGCTTGTTCATTTGACCGGCCCAGCGCGGCTTGACGTAGGTGGCGTGATAATGCGTTGAGGCATCCACCATCTTCAGATACTGCTGGCCTGAAATCACCTGCTTGGCGAGGCGCTGCGCCGTGGCCCAGGCGTCCGGCGACGTGATCCTGTCCGGGATGCCGTCACAGGCGAAAGAGAACTGGCACTGGTTGCGCTTTGTCCGGTTCTGATACACCACCTCACAGATGGAGTTGGGATAAGCTGGGTTCTTCACCCGGTTCAGTACCACCTGACCAACGGCAATCTGCCCATCCTCGGACTCCCCGCGCGCTTCGAAGTAAAGCGCTTCAGCCATGCAGCGCTGCTCCTTCGGCTCTGCCACGGACAGCGGCAACGGCTTTTGCGCCCACCAATGCGGGTTCTGCGGATCTTCCGGTGGCGGCAGGTCCACTTCGTACTGCGGCCCGAACAGGGCGTTGAACGGATCGCGGCTGGTATCGGCGGCCTCTGGTGCATAAGCAGATACCAGCGAGAAGCCGGCAGCGGCCGCATTGCGCGCCATCATCATGCGCTGCAGATCCATCGGATCGCCAGCTTCTTCCATGCCCTTGCGGCGGCCACCCTTCGGCTGCTTCGCGGCACTGGCAAACTGGTTGCGCTGATCTGCCGTCAGCGGCTCAGGCTTGACGAAGGCAACGCGCGGCATGTCGGCCTGGCCGCCGTTTCCAATGAGGCTTGCCATGGAATAGACCGAGCCGGAGGCCTGCTCCAGCATTTCCCGGTCCGGCGCCATGGACATGAACCGGTCGCCCTTGCCAGTGCGGTTGATCTTGATCTCGTCCGGCACTTCCTTCGGCAGGGTTTCGCGCACCAGAGGCTCAAGCCCCTTGATAGCGGTGTTCTGCATGCCCTGTGGAGCCGATACAGTAACCCCTTGAGCAGCCGGTTCGGGCAAAGGCAAGGGCGTTGCCTGGGCCAGGGTCAACGTCGGGGGAAGCTGAGAGCTGAAATCGACGGTCTCCAACGCCTGCATCCAGGAGGGCATACCGCCAGCGGCCATCAGTGCGCCGATATCCTGCTGACCGATCGAACCGGTGAGGCCAATGAACGCGAGAGGGGCGGCGGCCAGCGCATGACGGAGCTTGAAGCGCCGGCGCGGTCGGATGGGCTTGCCGCAGAGATAAACGGGGCCGAACATACGCAACGCAACTCCAACTTTTCGCGCCTTTACAGGGCGGCGAACGCAACAGGGGACATTCCATCAAGCTTTGATCTTGAGTTTGTCCTGTTAACCTTGAGAAGGAGTTAATGACGCGAAATTTCCAGTCTGCCCCAGCGTTAGTTCTTCCTTGAGGGCGTGGATCATGGTTAAGGCGTTGAATGATTTGCACAGCAACGCCCCACCTGCCGCCATACGCCCATGCACCGGCGCTATAACCGGCACAGAGTCACCCCGGCCAAGCGTAGCGCGAGCCGGGGACTACTCGTTTGCAGAGAAGGGCGATTGCCCAGGGCCTGGCGGCAGGCTCTCGCCCGATGCGAGCCGTTCCGGCGTCAACACCTCTCATCGCTCTGGAAGCGAGTGGTTCCCGGATCTCCGCTTCGCTTCGTCCGGGACGACGCAGAATCTGCGGGACGGCGCGGGAGTGTTCCTGTGTGCCCCCCAAAAAACAGCCCCCGGAAAGCTGGGCTCGCCGGGGGCTGAAGAGGTTTTACATGTTCGGATAGTTCGGCCCGCCGGAGCCTTCCGGCACCGTCCAGGTGATGTTGCCGTTGGGGTCCTTGATGTCGCAGGTCTTGCAGTGGACGCAGTTCTGCGCGTTGATCTGGAAGCGGGGCGCGCCCTCGCCTTCCTCGACCCATTCATAGACGCCGGCCGGGCAATAGCGGTTCGACGGTCCTCCAAAGACGTCATGCTCGGACGACTTCTGCAACGCCATGTCCTTCACCTTCAGATGGATCGGCTGATCCTCCTCATGGTTGGTATTGGACAGGAACACCGAGGACAGCTTGTCGAAGGACACGACACCATCGGGCTTCGGATAGGCAATCGGCTTGCATTCGGCGGCCGGCTTCAGGCTCTGCGCATCGGTCTTGCCGTGCTTCATGGTGCCGAAGAAGGAGAAGCCGAACAGCTCGTTCGTCCACATGTCGAGGCCGCCGAGCATGACGCCCATCACCGCGCCGAAACGCGACCACAGCGGCTTGACGTTGCGCACCTTCTTCAGATCCTTGCCGATGTCGCTTTCGCGCCAGGCCGTGTCAAAGGCCTTCAGTTCGGCGTTGGCCTCGCCCTTGCCCAGCGCTTCCATCACATGCTCGGCTGCGATCATGCCGGAAAGCATGGCGTTGTGAGAGCCCTTGATGCGTGGCACGTTGACGAAGCCGGCGGAGCAACCGATCAGCAGGCCGCCAGGGAACGAAAGCTTCGGCACTGACTGGTAGCCGCCTTCAGTGATGGCGCGTGCGCCATAGGCAAGCCGCTTGCCACCCTCGAAGGTCTCGCGGATGGCCGGATGCGTCTTGAAGCGCTGGAACTCGTCAAACGGCGACAGGTGCGGGTTCTGATAGTTGAGATGCACCACAAAACCTACGGCGACCTGATTGTCCTCCAGATGATAAAGGAAGGAGCCGCCACCCGTGCGGTTGTCCAGCGGCCAGCCGAAGCTGTGCTGCACCAGACCCAGCTTGTGCTTCGCCGGATCGATCTGCCACAGTTCCTTGATGCCGATGCCGAATTTTGGCACATCCGCATCCTTGTCCAGCTCAAAGCGGGAGATCAGCTGCTTGGCCAGCGAGCCGCGCACGCCTTCGGCAATCAGCACATACTTGCCGCGCAGCTCCATGCCACGGGTGTAGCTGTCATTGGGCTTGCCATCGCGGCCAACGCCCATGTCGCCGGTGGCAACGCCAACAACCTTGCCCTCTTCGTCATAGAGCACTTCGGCGGCAGCAAAGCCGGGGTAGATCTCTACGCCCAGCTCTTCGGCCTTGGTGGCCAGCCAGCGGCAGACGTTGCCCAGCGATACGATGTAATTGCCATGATTGTTCATCAGCTTCGGCATCAGAACATTCGGCAGGCGCATGGAGCCGGCAGGCCCAAGCACAAGGAAATGGTCCGCCGTCACGGCCGTCTTGATGGGCGTATCCTCGCTGCGCCAGTCCGGCAGCAGGCGATCCAGGGCGATCGGATCAATGACCGCGCCCGACAAAATGTGCGCGCCGACTTCCGAGCCCTTTTCCAGGACCACGACGGACAGCTCTTCGCCCTTCTCGTTGGCAATCTGCTTGAGGCGAATGGCGGCAGAAAGGCCAGCAGGGCCTGCACCGACAATCACCACATCAAAATCCATGCTTTCGCGCTCGGGCAGCTCAAGCTCTTCCGTCATCGCACTCTCCCTCTCAAGCACGCCAGGCTGCGAACAGACTGGCGCAATTGCAGCAGGCGGCCCCACCCTGCCCGCTTGACTGTCTAAGCGTCGCGTTCTCTTTAGAGCAGCTCAAACAGACCTGCAATTCCTCCGTTTCGGCTGGTCACGACTTTACGTTAACGTAAGCGTTAGTCAACCAGCCAGCTTGCCGCAGGAATGCAAGCGATATCACGGGAGAGCGGGGCAAGGTCTGTTGTGTTTGCGCCATCTGCCGTTACATTGACGGCATGAACACGTCTTTCTCAGCATCTGGCCTTACCGCCCGGCACATCGAGGCGCTTCTGGAGTTTTTCCAGGGTGCTGGTGTGGATGGCTGGGTTGAAGATGACGTCATCGACCGTTTTGCCCAGTCGGCGCTGGAGGCAGAGCAAGCCGCCATGGCGCGCCAGTCGCGCGGAGCGCCGGGGCAGCCGGGAACACAGGCGCCACAGGCCCGCAGCTTCGATGGCGGCTACAGCCAGCCGGCTCCGCCTCAACCGCAAGGACAGATTCAGTCGCGCATTGCCGGTCAGGCAGCCCCGCCACCGCTGAACCTGCCATCACTTAACCGCAATGCAACGCCTGAACCGCAGGCGCAGGCACCAGTTTCTGCCTCTACGGATCCGGCGGTCATCCCTGGCGAGCAGGCTGTGAAGTCTGCCCGGGAGGCGGCGAAGTCTGCGGCATCACTGGAAGATCTCAAGGCCTGCCTTGCTGCCTTCAACGGCTGCAATCTGCGCCTCACGGCGAAGTCTCTGGTGTTTGCAGATGGCAATCCCTCCGCCCGCGTGATGCTGGTGGGCGAAGCGCCGGGCCGGGACGAGGATCTTTCAGGCGTGCCCTTCGTTGGCCGCTCCGGTCAACTGCTGGACCGGATGCTGGCTGCCATCGGGCTCGACAGGTCTTCCGTTTACATTGCCAATGTCGTGCCCTGGCGCCCGCCGGGCAACCGGACGCCGACACCACAGGAAACAGAAATCTGCCGCCCCTTCATCGCCCGGCAGATCGAACTGGCCAGTCCGGACTTTCTTGTCTTCCTGGGTGCAGCTTCCGCAAAGGCACTGACAGGCAACACGGACGGTATCCGCCGCATGCGCGGACACTGGATGGATTATGATGCAGGAGGCCGCAAGATCCGCGCCATCGCCACCTATCACCCGGCCTACCTTCTGCGCAGCCCGTTGGAAAAGCGGCTGGCCTGGCGCGATTTCCTCGCGTTGAAGCAGGCGCTATCTGCTTGAACTAACGCGGTTCGCCAGTACGTAGCACTCGTGAATATACTCATTGTTAAAGTTGTTCCGTCTAGCTTCATCAAAGTGGGCAGGACATCGGTTACGATGACGGATACAGCATTCATCACAAGACGGACAAAACCGGCTCAGGTGCCTGGACCGGCACCGGCTGAAGCACGCGGCCCCGAACCCGCGAAACGGCCTGTGCAAACACACGCACCCCGGACGCCGCAAATGGTGCAGGAGAAGGCACAGGAACCGGCCGCCTCCCACACCGGATTTGCATCACCGCGCCGCGCAAGGCCACCCGCAGCGCCGGAAGCCAGCGCCCCGACTGTTCTTGCCATTGACGTGGAACGCCTGACCTGCCTACCGGTGACGGTCACAAATCTCACCCAATGGGGATGCGTCCTCACCTCGCCCGATATAAAGCTGCTCCAGAAGAATATCGCTCTGCGCTTCGGAGACGAGAAAAGCCTGCGCGCCGCGACTGTGACCTCCATCAACGGGGAGGATGCGACAATTGTCTTCTCTGGCGTCCAGAATGAGGCCGCCAGCCAGCGGGCAGAAGCGCGCCGTGCCGTCTCCATTCAGGTGGTTCTGACCGATCCGGACCGCACGCGCCGCGTCACAGGCCGTATCGTCGACGCGGCCCGTTCCGGATGCCGTGTGCAGGCGGCAGGCGTCAAGCATCTGGGCAAGACGATCCACCTGCGCGTGCTGGGCATGCCGCGCGCCATCGTGGCGGAGGTCATGTGGTGTGACGATGAGGCCGCAGGCCTGCGCCTCAACTGGGATGCCGTCAACCAACTGGCGGCCAAGACAAAGGCTGATTTTCTCGCGCGCGGTACTATCTAATGCTGACCGGCAGGCGAACCGCCTGCCACTGGCAAGCCGGAACGGGATTTCATGCTGACAGCACTCAAGAACAGACTTCAGAAGCTCCTCGGACGCGGCGGTACTGCCATCCCCGTTGTCCGGCTGCAGGGCGTGATTGGCGGCGGTGGCCCCTTGCGAAGCGGCCTCTCCCTGGCGTCGGTGGCAAAACCGCTGGAACGGGCTTTCTCCATGAAGAAGGTTCCAGCCGTGGCGCTGATCATCAACTCGCCCGGCGGATCACCCGTGCAGTCCCGTCTCATCTACACCCGTATCCGCGCCCTTGCCGAAGAGCATGGCAAGCAGGTGCTCGTGTTTGTGGAGGATGTTGCGGCATCCGGGGGCTACATGATCGCCGTCGCGGGAGATGAGATCATTGTTGACCCCTCGTCTGTGGTCGGCTCCATCGGTGTTGTCTCGGCAGGCTTCGGCTTCACGGAACTGATCGGCAAGATCGGCGTGGAGCGTCGCGTCTATACCGCCGGTACGCGGAAGGTGTCGCTCGATGCCTTCAGCCCAGAAAACCCCGAAGACGTGGCACATCTGAAGTCGTTGCAGGCCGAAATCCATGACGTGTTCATCACCATGGTCAAGGCACGGCGCGGCGAACTGCTCTCGCAGGATCCGGATCTGTTCAGCGGCCTTTTCTGGACCGGGCGCACCGCCTGCAGCCTTGGCCTTGCAGACCGGGAAGGCGATTTGGTCACGGTGCTGAAGCAGCGTTTCGGAAACAAGGCAGAGCCCGTCCTCATAAGCCAGCCACGCGGGCTGTTCGGCCGCAGGCCTGCAGGAGGCATTGGCCTTTCACCGGCAGCAGGCGCAATCACCGCAGACGTGCTGGATGCACTGGAGACCCGCAGCCTTTGGGCCCGTTACGGTCTGTGACATTTTTTGACCGGAACGCTGCGACCTGAGGCAATTTATGCCTTGTCTCCGCCACGATCGGGCGGGAGGATTGCACATCATCTGGAGATAGTCCGCATGCACCCTCTCGCCATCATCGCCCTTGCCGGAACCGCCGGTCTCCTTCTTGCACGCGCCATGCGCCGGGAGATGTCCCGCGTGGACCAGCGCCTGTCGAAGGTTCGTCCCGCACCGGGCACCCCCATTCCGGTAACCTTGAAGCTTGATCCCAGCACCGGCCGTTATCGGCCGCAGGACTGATTGGGCCAATACTGGCCGCAGGCGCTATTGAGCGCCCGTGGCCCTGCGTGAAGGCATTTCATGCTCCTGCGTGCGGGTGCGGCTTGACCTTGCCCCGCCTCCGTGGCACCTCTCCGGCCAATCAGGGCAGTGGCCTGCTGCGCCGCGCCCTCTCCGTCTCGAACGACCGGGAAATGCCAGATGCCGAATGAAACCCTTCCGGACCACATGCGCCCTGAAAATTCCTTTCAGGCGCTGATCCTGACCCTGCAGCGCTACTGGGCGGATCAGGGCTGCGTCGTGCTGCAGCCCTATGACATGGAAGTGGGTGCAGGCACGTTCCATCCGGCCACGACACTGCGCTCGCTCGGGCCGCGCCCATGGAAGGCGGCCTATGTGCAGCCATCCCGCCGCCCCTCGGATGGACGCTATGGCGAGAACCCGAACCGCCTCCAGCACTACTATCAGTTTCAGGTGATCCTGAAGCCTTCGCCGGAGAACCTGCAGGAACTTTATCTCAACAGCCTCTACGCCATCGGCCTCGACCCGTCGGTGCATGACGTGCGCTTCGTGGAAGATGACTGGGAAAGCCCCACCCTTGGCGCCTGGGGCCTTGGCTGGGAATGCTGGTGTGACGGCATGGAAGTGTCGCAGTTCACCTATTTCCAGCAGGTGGCCGGTTTCGAGTGCTCGCCCGTCTCCGGCGAGCTGACATACGGGCTGGAGCGGCTCGCCATGTACATTCAGGGCGTCGATAACGTCTATGACCTGAACTACAACGGCCGCGAAGGCGCGGACAAGATCACCTATGGCGATGTGTTCCTGCAGGCCGAACAGGAATACTCCCGTCACAATTTCGAACATGCGGACACCGAGATGCTGTTCCGCCACTTCCGCGATGCTGAAGAAGAATGCCGCCGTCTGCTTGCCGCTGGCGAAGCGGCCAAAGAGGCGGCCGGCGCTGACGTGCACCAGATGGTGCTGCCCGCCTATGACCAGTGCATCAAGGCCAGCCACGCCTTCAACCTGCTGGATGCACGCGGCGTGATCTCGGTGACTGAACGCCAGAGCTATATCCTGCGCGTGCGCGAACTCGCCAAGGCCTGCGGCGGTGCCTTCCTGCAGACGGCAGCCGGCGGCGTGGGCTATACTGGCTGAAACGTTTCAGCCGGGCTGGCGATCAAGACAGCTTGAGAAGGGGCATCCGCGAAGCCGGGGCCCCTTTTTTCAAACAGGCAGCGAAGTATCCAGGCTCTGCTGACGGGCAATGTTGGCGCAGATCAGCGCATGGGCATCATCCGCGCTGACCGCCTGAGAGAACAGGAATCCCTGTCCGAAGTTGCAGCCTTCATGGTGAAGTTGCGCCCGCTGCTCCGGCAGTTCAATTCCCTCCGCGATGGTCTCGATGCCAAGGCCTGCCGCAAGGCCAAGAATGGCGCGCACGATGGCAGCGTTCTCGCCACCTTCTGCCATGCCTGCGACGAAAGACCGGTCGATCTTGATGCGGTCGACGCGGAAATCCCTGAGGTACCTGAGGCTGGAATGTCCGGTGCCGAAGTCATCGAGCGCAATGCGGATGCCCGCATCTGACAGCTGACCAAGGATCTCCCTTGCCGTTTTGGGATCCTTGATCAGGGCGTTCTCCGTGATCTCAATCTCAAGCCGCTCTGGCGTAAAGCCAGTGTTGCCCAGAATGGTCAAGATCCGCAGGGGCAGCATCCGGTCGTGCAGTTGCACCGGGGAGAGATTGAAGGAGAGATAAACATCCTTTGGCCATTGCAACGCAGCCTCGCAGGACCTGGTCAGGAGGTGATCGGTCAGCTCCGGCATCAGGCCGCAATCTTCCGCAATGGGAATGAAATGTGCCGGTGGCACCTTGCCGAAATCCCTGTCCGTCCAGCGGGCCAGAGCCTCGAACCCCGTAATCCTCTCGCTGCGCAAGTCCCAGATCGGCTGGAAGTGGGGGCTGATCTGATTGCTGGCAATGGCCCCACGCAAACGCTGTTCGAGCAGCGTGCGGTGCAGAATCGCCGCATCCATCTCTGTCTCAAAGAAGCGGAACGTCGAGCGGCCGGATGTCTTCGCCCGGTAGAGCGCCACGTCAGCCCGGCGCAACAGTTCGACAATCGAATAGCCGTTATCCGGGAAAACGGCGACGCCAATGCCTGAGCCAACCGTGACTTGCCGGGCGCCAATCAGAAATGGCTCCTGCACCCGGTTCAACACCCGCCGGGCAATACCGGTCGCCGCATCCTTGTGCGCCAGAACGCCAGTGACGATGGCAAACTCATCGCCGCCCAGCCGGGCGACAAGCCCGCCCTCTCCGATCGTTTCGGACAGGCGGCTGGCAAATTCCTTCAGCAGAAGGTCACCGAAGCTGTGGCCATAGACGTCGTTGACCGGCTTGAACCCGTCGATATCCATCATGATGACGGCGCGGAACTCGTCCGGCTCCATCATGTGCACCATGGACGGAAACACCATCTCAATATGACGCCGGTTCGGCAGGCCGGTCAGCGGATCGTGCTGCGCCTGAGCCTGCGCTTCGGCCAGCGCGGCATCTGCTTCTTCCAGGGCATGGGACAACTCGCGTTTCTTGAGGACTGCTCCTGCCCATGCTCCGGAAGCGGCGCTGAGAAGCGCAGACAAAGCGATCAAGATGGCATTCGGCCAGCTATCCCCCTGATTGGCCAATGCCATAGCAGCAGATAAGGACACAGCAAACAGAATCGCAAACACAATCGCTGGTAAGCAGAACTTTTTTCCACAATTAGAAATATAATATAACCTATTCTATTTCTCATTGATATCTTTGCCACGTTCGGGCGAACTCCAATCTGCATCTCATGGAGTATCTCTTGATGCCCATTGAAAAAGCATGAAACAGAACTGTTAAACCTGAAAATATATTCGGGAGCCCAGCTGGATGCAGCAGGCGGAGAAGGCTGGAAAGGCGCCATTTCCCGGTGTTGGCCGCAAGGTTGGGGGTGACATTTTTGGCCGGGCTTGGTAGGCACACGCGCTGCAGTGTGCGAGTGCTTGCCCGCACCCTGCCCCGATGTTTTCTATCGAAGGTTCAGACCCATGCCTGATCTCCTGCTTGAACTGTTCAGCGAGGAAATCCCTGCCCGCATGCAGCGCCGTGCTGCCGATGACCTGAAGTCGCTGGTCACCAATGCGCTGGTGGATGCCGGTCTGACCTATGAAGGCGCAAAGGCTTTCGCCACGCCCCGCCGCCTTGCCCTGCACATCGCAGGCCTGCCTGTTGCCTCACAGGCCACTCGCGAAGAACGCAAGGGCCCGCGTGTCGGCTCCCCGGCACAGGCGCTGGAAGGCTTTCTGCGCGGTGCAGGCCTCTCCTCCATCGAGGAAGCCACGATCCAGAGCGATCCGAAGAAGGGCGAGTTCTACATCGCCGTCATCGAGAAGCCGGGCCGTCCGGCAGAAAAAATCATTGCGGACGTGATGCCCGGCATCATCCGCAACTTCCCTGGCCCAAGTCCATGCGCTGGGGCACAGGCTCGCTGCGCTGGGTGCGCCCGCTGAAGTCCATCGTTGCAACCTTCGGCCCGGAAACGGAAGAGCCGGAAGTGATCGCCTTCGACATCGACGGCATCACCGCAGGCAACACGACACGCGGCCACCGCTTCCATGGCAACGAGGCTTTCACCGTCCGCCGCTTCGATGACTACATGACCAAGCTCGAAAAGCAGAAGGTCATCCTTGATGCCGACCGGCGCAAGGACGTGATCGTGCATGATGCGCGCGATCAGGCCATGGCACTTGGACTGGAGCTGGTGGAAGACGAAGGCCTGCTGGAGGAAGTGGCTGGACTGGTGGAATGGCCGGTGGTGCTGACGGGCTCCTTCGACGAGGCCTTCCTGTCGATCCCGGACGAGTGCATCCGCCTGACCATCCGCGCCAACCAGAAGTGCTTCGTGCTGCGCAACCCGGCGACGGGCCGCCTCGCCAACCGTTTCGTGCTGACGTCGAACCTGATTGCGGCGGACGGCGGCAAGACAATCATCGCAGGCAACGAAAAGGTGATCCGCGCGCGTCTGTCCGATGCCCGGTTCTTCTGGGAAACCGACCTCAAGACCCGTCTGGAAGACAATCTGCCGAAGCTGGACAGCATCGTCTTCCACGAGAAGCTTGGCTCGCAGGGGAGCGCGTGAAGCGCCTTGAGGCGCTGGCCGCTGAACTTGCACCTTCATGCGGCGCTGATGCTGGTGAAGCCCGCCGCGCTGCGCGTCTGGCCAAGGCCGATCTCGTCTCGGGCATGGTTGGCGAGTTCCCCGAGCTGCAGGGACTGATGGGCCGTTACTACGCCACCCACCAGGGCGAAAGCGCCGCCGTTGCCACGGCCATCGAAGACCATTACCGCCCACAGGGGCCGTCTGACCGCGTGCCGTCGAACCCGGTTGCCGTGGCCGTTGCGCTCGCCGACAAGCTGGACCTTCTCACCGGCTTCTGGGCCATCGACGAAAAGCCGACAGGTTCCAAGGACCCCTTCGCCCTGCGCCGTGCCGCGCTTGGCGTCATCCGCATCATTCTGGAAAACAAGCTGCGGCTGAAGCTCTCGGACGTGCTGCCGGTTACGCTTCTTGCTTATCTCCTCTGGGGCCTAGAACCCCATTCCGGGCGATACCGGAGTTTGCTGGGAGCCGTTGAGTCAAAGAACGGTAGCCTTAGTTCTGGCGGTTGGTCAAAACCTCCCTATCGCTATTACTTGAACCACGACGGCATGATCGACCAACAGGGCTCTCTGATTGCTTCGGTTGAATTCTCTATAATTCACGAGACAGACGAGAACGCAAAAGAAGCATTTTTTGCATATAGTCAAGTTGCCGACAGGCTAGACCATATGGACACGTGCATAGGTGTTATTGTCTTTGCTGATCGAGAGATTTCTGCAGAGGGAATTAAAGGTTTTTACGAAAGCAGAAAGTACTCCAAAGAGCTGTGGCACGGAGCAGCCGAGCAAATATTTGATTCGTGGATGGGATTCTTCGCCGACCGTCTCAAGGTCCATCTGAAGGAAGAAGGTGCGCGGCATGATCTGATTGATGCCGTTTTTGCCCTTGGCGGACAGGATGACCTGCTGATGGTCGTGCGCCGGGTCGAGGCACTGGGGGCCTTCCTTGCCACAGAGGACGGGGCCAACCTGCTGGCGGGCTACAAGCGTGCGGTCAACATCCTCAAGGCCGAGGAGAAGAAGGACGGTGCAGCCGTTTCCGGCCGCCCGGTCGCAAGCCACTTCCGCGAAGAAGCCGAGATTGCGCTGGCCAGCGCCATCGACAAGGCCCGCGCTGCGGTCAGCGAGGCGCTTTCGGGCGAAGACTTTGCCGCCGCTATGGAGGCCCTCGCGGCCCTGCGTGCGCCGGTGGACCGGTTCTTTGCCGATATCCTCGTCAACGCCGATGAAGCCGAGCTGCGCGCCAACCGCCTGAAGCTCCTCGCCGAGATCCGCGACATCGCCGGCCTCGTCGCCGACTTCTCCAAGGTCTCAGGCTGAGTTCAGCCACCTGAAACAAGAAGCCCGCTGCGGAACGCCACCGCTGCGGGCTTTTTGTTTGAAGAACATGCTGGCCACTCACACCGCGCCGCCCCGGACGGAACGACGTCGAGCCCCAGAGAGACTGCCTGAACAGCCCCACTCACTGATCATGGCAGACGCCCAAACAAAAGGCCCGGCGGTTTCCCGCCGGGCCTTGAAGCTTTCAGACCGAAAGCAGCCTCACCCTTACGGGCGGGCATCGCGGCGGTCACCGCGGGACTGGACCTGCGCGGCAATCTGGGCCGGGCCACCATTCTGCGGGCGGCGCTGGCCGCCACCGGGCTTGCGAGCCTGGCTGCCATGGGGCTTGCCATGGCCATTGCCGAAGCCGCCCTTGCCGCCTTCACCACGGCCACGGCCGCCTTCGGAGCGGGCATTGTGCTGGCGGCCCTGTTCACCACGGCCCTGATCGCGTCCATGGCCCTGGCCACGGCCCTGCTGGACGCCGCCACGTGCCGGGCGCTTGGCAGCTGCGCGGCCTTCCGGCGGAGCTTCGCCGCTGGCGACCGGGATGCGAATGCCGGTCAGGCGCTCGATGTCACGCAGCAAGCCGATTTCGTCCGGTGCGCAGAAGGCGATGGCATCGCCATCAGCGCCTGCACGGGCGGTGCGGCCGATGCGGTGAACGTAGCTTTCCGGCACATCCGGCAGGTCGAGGTTGTAGACGTGGCTGACGCCCGGAATGTCGATGCCGCGTGCAGCCACATCGGTGGCCACCAGAATACGGGTCTCGCCGGACTTCAGTTCCTTGATAGCGCGGTCACGCTGGTTCTGGCTCTTGTTGCCGTGGATGGCATTGGCCTTGAAACCGGCGGCTTCCAGACGGCGCACCACCTTGTCCGCGCCATGCTTGGTGCGGGCAAAGACCAGTGACAGATCGTCGGGGCGCTCAGACAGGCAGTTGATCAGCAGGCTGATCTTGTCGCCGTTCGAGACGAAATGAACGCACTGGGTCACCTTGTCCGCCGTGCGGCCGGCCGGAGCCACTTCCACACGGACCGGATCGGTCAGGTAGGAGCGGGACAGTTCCTCGATCTGCTTCGGCATCGTGGCCGAGAACAGAAGGGTCTGGCGCTTCTTCGGTACCAGATTTGCAATCTTGCGCAGGGCGTGGATGAAACCAAGGTCCAGCATCTGGTCGGCTTCGTCCAGAACCAGATATTCCACCTGGTCAAGGCGCAGGGCATTTCGGTCGATCAGGTCGAGCAGACGGCCCGGTGTGGCGACGAGAATGTCGCAGCCACGGGTCATGCGCTTGATCTGCGGGCCGATGGAAACACCGCCCATGATGGTGGCGACCTGCAGCGGTGTCGACTTGATGAAGCCGATGAGGTTCTGCGCGATCTGGTTCACCAGCTCGCGGGTCGGAGCCAGGATCAGGGCGCGGGTGGCGCGGGCCGGAGCCGGCTTGGGGTTGGCGAGCATGCGCTCCACCAGCGGCAGGCCGAAAGCGGCGGTCTTGCCGGTGCCGGTCTGGGCCAGGCCCATCAGGTCATTGCCGGCGAGAATGAGAGGAATGGCTTCGCGCTGGATCGGGGTCGGCTGGTCGTAGCCGATCGCGGCGATGGCCTTGAGGATCGACTGGGAAAGCCCGAGAGCTTCAAACTGAGTCAAATGAGAACCTTCAACTGTCGCGCCTGCCGCATCAACGGGCACGCGCACAAGGTGGACCGGCCCATGATGGACCAGCCTTTCGTGGCGGTTACGGTTCGGGCCGATTGGCAATCCGGACCGTCAGAACCCCGCGTGAAATGGGAACCTGGGAAAAGGCATCGCAGCCTTTGGCGCGACGCGGAACGGCTCACGCATCCTGTCTGTCTCCGTCACGGATCACCTTTCGGGAGGGGCCGGATCTGCCAGACCGCAGAAGCTGCGGGTGCCCCGCAACAACATGTGAGGGGCAGGCGCGTGGAGAGGACGCAGGCCGCTCACGCGGCGGCCAAGCCGTATCTTGGCGCCTGTATCGGCGCCTAAAGCCTGAAAGTCAAGATAAAACGGCGCCCTGCGGCAGAAGCCCCAGCCGGGCGGCAATGGCACGGCGCTCATAATCGACATTCCAGTCAATCAGCACGCGCCAGACAGCTTCGGCCTGATCGGCTTCCAGTCCAAGGCCTTCCGCACGCCCGCGCAGGCGGTCGATCATGGTCTCGATCCGCTCGGCATCAAAGGCCTCGTCGGGATGCTGCTTGATCTGCGCCATCTGGCGGACATAGGTCTGCCGCTCGGCGAAGAGCTTCAGAAGAAGCTGGTCGATCCGGTCGATCTCCGTCCGGATGTCACCCTTGGTGACGCAGTCCTTCGCAGGTTTCATTCCATAAGGCCCTTTGCCTGTCCAAGCCGGAGAGGATGAAAGCCGTCACGCCTGCCGGTGCTGTTTGCGCCGGCAGGCGCGAGGGATAGCTGGCTCAGGCTTCGGCCTTCTTCTGCGCCTCGACGCAGGCCAGAGCCGACATGTTGACCACGCCACGCGATGTCACCGAACCGGTGAGGATATGCGCAGGCTTGGCCGTGCCAAGCAGGATCGGCCCCACATGCAGAGCTTCCGTCGCCACCTTCAGAAGGTTCAGCGCGATGTTCGCCGCATCCAGATTCGGGAAGAGCAGCAAGTTTGCCTCGCCCTTCAGCCGGCTGTCCGGCATGACGCGCTGGCGCAGCAGTTCGGACAGGGCCGCATCACCGTGCATGTCGCCGTCCACTTCCAGCTCCGGACATTCCCTCCACAGAATCTCCAGCGCCTTGCGCATCTTGTCGGCAGAAGCCAGCTCACGCGAGCCGAAGTTGGAAGCCGACAGCAGCGCCACCTTGGGTGCGATGCCGAAGCGGCGGATTTCCTCGGCTGCAAGCCGCGCCATTTCCGCCAGCTCGGCTGCATCCGGGTCTTCACTGACGAATGTATCGGTCAGGAAGATAGCGCCGCGATCGTTGATCAGCAGCGACAGAGCCGAAAGGTCGCGCACGCCGGCCTTGAGTCCGATGATCTGGCGAATATCGCGCAGATGACGGATGAAGCGCCCTTCAAGGCCGCAGATCACCGCATCGGCTTCCCGCGCCGCACCGCCAGCGCCGAGATGACGGTGGAGTTGGTGCGCACGATGGTTCGCGCCGCATCATGCGGCACACCCTTGCGGCCAACGCAGGAGAAATACTCCTCAACATAATCGCGGTAGCGCGGATCGTCCTGCGGGTTGACGAACTCGAAGTCGACACCAGGGCGGATCTTCAGACCGAAACGCTCGCAACGGGCCTTCAGCACGTCCGGACGGCCCACGAGGATCGGCACGGCCACCTTGTCCTCGATCAGCACCTGGGCTGCGCGCAGCACGCGCTCATCCTCGCCTTCCGCATAGATGATGCGCTTCGGCTCACGGGTCGCAGCCTGAATGATCGGCTTCATCACGAGGCCGGAGCGGAAGACAAAGCGGTTCAGCGTGTCGAGATAGGCATCGAAGTCCTCGATCGGCCGGGTGGCGACGCCAGTCTCCATCGCTGCGCGGGCCACAGCCGGTGCAATGCGCAGGATCAGACGCTGATCGAAGGGCGACGGGATCAGGAACTTCGGCCCGAAGGTCTCGGTCGCCCCGCCATAGGCACGGGCGGCAACATCAGACGGCTCTTCCTTGGCAAGATCCGCGATGGCCTTCACAGCCGCGTGTTTCATCTCTTCGTTGATCGCCGTCGCGCCCACATCCAGCGCGCCGCGGAAGATATAGGGGAAGCACAGGACGTTGTTCACCTGGTTCGGGAAATCCGAACGGCCAGTGCACATCATCACGTCATCACGCACTGCAAGCGCGGCTTCCGGCATGATTTCCGGATTGGGGTTGGCGAGCGCCAGGATCAGCGGGTTCGGCGCCATCTTGGCGACCATCTCCGGCTTCAGCACGCCTGCGGCGGACAGGCCGAGGAACACGTCGGCCCCTTCGATGATCTCACCAAGGGTGCGCTTGTCCGTCTTCTGGGCGAAGATGCCCTTCCACGGGTCCATCAAGGCTTCGCGGCCTTCATAGACCACGCCCTCGATGTCCGAGATCCAGATGTTTTCGCGCTTTGCGCCGAGCGAGACGATGAGATTGAGGCAGGCAAGCGCTGCAGCGCCGGCACCGGAGGCAACGATCTTCACCTGATCAATCGGCTTGCCAGCCAGTTCCAGTGCGTTCTTGACCGCAGCACCGACAATGATCGCCGTGCCATGCTGGTCGTCGTGGAACACCGGAATATTCATCCGCTCGCGCAGCTTGGCTTCGATCTGGAAGCACTCCGGCGCCTTGATATCCTCAAGGTTGATGCCGCCGAAGGTCGGCTCCAGAACGGCAACCGCATCGACAAACCGGTCGACGTCGAGCTCGTCAACTTCGATGTCGAAGACATCGATCCCGGCGAATTTCTTGAACAGGACGGCCTTGCCTTCCATGACAGGCTTGGAGGCGAGCGGACCGATGTTGCCGAGACCCAGCACGGCGGTCCCGTTGGAAATCACCCCCACAAGATTGGCGCGGGAGGTGTAAAGCGCGGCCGTCGACGGGTCACGGGCGATTTCAAGGCAGGGAGCGGCAACACCGGGAGAATAGGCCAGAGCCAGATCGCGCTGGTTACCGAGCGGCTTTGTCGCCTTGATCTCGAGTTTGCCCGGGCGCGGATGCATGTGGAAGAACAGTGCGGGGTCGGTCAGGTCGCTTCCAGCTGGATTCTTGTCGCTCATGTCGTCTCTCGTCTCAACAGCGGTCTCGGCCGCCTTTCCCTCAAGGAGGCATGGCCCATCCGCGCGTGCGGTTCAACCTTATTTCGTACCTGCTCCACCGGTTGCAGGCAAAAGCAGCCGCAAAAGCAGGAATAGAACCAGTCCATTGAGGACATGCCACATGAAATGGGTGCCCAGTGCAAGGCTGCCGCATACCGGCATGTCCAGCATGCGGAAGGTGAGCGAGGCGGCGAACACCAGCCCGGCCACCGCAAGCCCCTTCGCCAGCCGGGCGCTCAAACGCCAGGCTAGTGCCGCGACAACGAAGATGGCAGCAAGCGCGGGCAGATAGCCGGCGGATGATCCCACCAGCGGGGCAAAAAGCCGCCCCGCGAAAGGTGAGCCTGCGAAAAAGAGGCCCGTTATGCCCAGAGCCCAGTACCAGCGCAGCCCCAGGAACCGGTTCAGCGCCGCAAAAAGATAGACATGGATGAAAAAGGCAATCGGGATCACATCTGCCAGCAGCGACCAGCGGTTGGCAAAGGTGTGGAACAGGAACGAACCGATGCCAGTGGCCAGCGTGATCAGGATGAGCGCCAGAGCCAGCCAGTCGCCCGGCGACCGCTTGCGCCACATCTGGAAGGCCACCACCGCTGCCAGAATGAAGGAGGCGTTGGTGATGGCATTGACCGGCTCGGACCAGAAACTGGCATCCAGCCGCTCGCAGTAATTGTTCAGCGGTTCCGTCCAGTTCATGCCTTCACCTCCGCGTCTGCTGTCCCAGTGAGATGTACCAGCGCCGGGACAGCGGCAAGGGTGCCTTTGCAGCTTTTCGAGGACGGACACAGCCAGCCGCACCAGGGCTGCCCACTCTCCCGCTTACTGGAAGGCCGTCTCCGCAAAGCTGCGCAGCTTGCGCGAATGCAGGCGTTCCGGCGGCATGGAGCGCAGCTGCTCCATGGCCCGCATGCCGATCTCCAGATGTTGGGCCACCTGACGCTTGTAGAAATCCGTCGCCATGCCTGGCAGCTTCAACTCACCGTGAAGCGGCTTGTCGGAGACACAGAGCAGCGTGCCGTAAGGCACACGGAAGCGGAAACCGTTGGCGGCGATAGTGGCAGATTCCATGTCCAGCGCAATGGCCCGGGACTGGGAGAAGCGCTGCACGAGGCCGCGCTGGTCCCACAGTTCCCAGTTCCGGTTGTCGATGGAGGCAACCGTGCCGGTGCGCATCACCTTCTTCAACTCATAACCGGAGAAACCGGTCACTTCGGCAACGGCGCTTTCCAGTGCCACCTGCACCTCCGCCAGAGGCGGGATCGGCACCCACAGCGGCAGGTCCTGATCGAGCACATGATCATCGCGCACATAGCCATGGGCGAGCACATAGTCGCCCAGCGTCTGGCTGTTGCGCAGGCCAGCGCAGTGGCCCAGCATCAACCAGGCGTGCGGCCGCAGCACGGCGATATGGTCGGTGATGGTCTTGGCGTTGGAGGGCCCCACACCGATGTTGACCATGGTGATACCGGAGTTGTCCGCCCGCTTCAGGTGATAGGCTGGCATCTGCGGCAGCTTGGCCAGTGCCGTGCCCGACGCGGGCGTCTTCGAGCCGGCCAGCGTCAGCAGGTTGCCGGGCTCGACGAAGGCGGTGTAGCCGCTCTGCGGATCGGCGATGGCAGCTTCCGCCATGCGGCAGAACTCGTCGATGTAGAACTGGTAATTCGTGAAAAGCACGTAATTCTGAAAATGCTCCGCCGCGGTCGCGGTGTAGTGCTGCAGGCGGTGGAGCGAATAGTCGATGCGCGGGCCGGTGAAAGGCGCCAGCGGCATGATGCCGTCCACCGGCTCATAGGTGCCGTTGGCGATGGCGTCATCCATCAGCGTCAGGTCCGGCAGATCGAACATGTCCGCCAGTGGCCGGTCACCGGGCATGGCTCCAGCACCTTCGACGTGAGTACCGTCATAAAAGGCGAAGTGCAGCGGGATAGGGGTCGTGCTATCCCCCACATGCACCGGAACCCCGTGATTGCGGATCAACAGCGAGATCTGCTCCGTCAGATACTGCTGAAACAGATCCGGCCGGGTGATCGTGGTGGCGTGTATGCCGGGACCAGAGACAAAGCCGAACGGCATGCGGCTATCAAGGCGCGAATGGCTCTCCGTGATCAAGCGGATCTGCGGATAATAGGCCCTCACCCTTCCCTCTGGCGCCGTCCCATTGACGAGATCACGGAACGCATCCCGGATGAAGGCGGTGTTGCGCTCGAACAACTCCATCAACCGGGCGACGGCGGCTGCCGCGTCGGTGAAGGGCTCCAGCGGTGCAGCGGGAGCCAGTACGAACGGACGGGGATCCGTGAGGGGATTTCGGTAGGGCCGGTCTTTCAAATGCATTCTCCTTATTGTTCTTAACCGGACAGGCTCTAACAGAGCTCCGCTTCCGTCAAGTCACTCAAGGCAAGTTTTGAAATATTTTTCATCAGGCGAATGATTTTGCATTCTGCCCAAATTCGATGGCACGACCATGACGGAAGCCAACATGGTGAATCGTACGAAGCGCTTCCACATGACAGCGCCACTTTCTGACCACCTCCTCTGGCCGGCATCATGGTTAATGCCGTCACCTCCGTCCCGGCCTCGCCTGCCAGAAAAGCACATGATTTCCGCCAGTTTTTTCCGGTCAAAAGTTAACCTTCTGCGCAAGTTTCGAAAACCTAAAGAAAGCATTGAAATCAAAAAGAAAAATTAGAGCGCGCCTTAACCCGCGATTTACCAGATCCGGTAACCATGAGCCTCGAAATTGCGTGAGGTGCTGCGTCGCAATGAAAGTTCTGCGTACTGGGGTGTCCTCTGTGACACCCCTTGAAACCCAAGACAATGCCGCCACTCCGGCCTGGCTGAACACGATCCTGAAGGGCGACTGCGTTGCCGCCCTCAGCAAGCTGCCCTCGAAGTCGGTGGATCTGGTCTTTGCCGATCCGCCCTACAATCTTCAGCTTGGCGGCGATCTTCACCGTCCTGACCAGTCGAAGGTAGATGCCTGCGACGATCACTGGGACCAATTCGACAGCTTCGAGGCTTATGATGCCTTCACCCGCGCATGGCTGCTGGCCGTGCACCGCGTGATGAAGGACGATGCCTCGCTCTATGTCATCGGCTCCTACCACAACATCTTCCGCGTCGGCGCGATCCTTCAGGATCTGGGCTTCTGGATTCAGAATGACATCGTCTGGATCAAGTCCAACCCGATGCCGAACTTCCGTGGCAAACGCTTCACCAACGCCCATGAGACGATCATCTGGGCGTCGAAGTCCAAGAACTCCAAGCCGGTGTTCAACTACGATGCGCTGAAGACCTTCAACGAAGATCTGCAGATGCGCTCCGACTGGCACTTGCCGCTGTGCACGGGTGCAGAACGGCTGAAGGATGAGGACGGGCAGAAGGTCCATCCGACCCAGAAGCCGGAATCCCTGCTCTACCGGGTGCTGACGGCCTCGTCCCGCCCCGGAGATGTGGTGCTCGATCCCTTCTTCGGCACCGGCACCACCGGCGCCGTCGCAAAGCGCCTTGGCCGCAACTTCATCGGCATCGAGCGTGAACAGAGCTACATTGATGCGGCCACCGCCCGCATCAATGCCATCGTGCCGGCCGAAGGTGTGTCCCTCGACATGCAGAAGGGCAAGCGCGCCGAGCCGCGCATTCCCTTCGGTTCGCTGCTGGAAGCAGGCCTGCTGGAACCGGGAACGGAGCTCATCTGCCCTAAGGGCAAGCATCTGGCCATTGTGCGCGCTGACGGTTCGCTGGTCAGCGGCCAGCATTCCGGCTCCATCCACAAGGTGGGCGCGCTCGTTCAGGGCGCGGAAAGCTGTAACGGCTGGACCTTCTGGCACCTGAAGGACCGGGGCAGCTTCAACCCGGTGGATGACCTGCGCAAGGAACTCAGATCCCGCCTCTTCGCCTGATCCATCAGCGAAAGGCTGGACATTCGCGTCCCCGCGAATTCCCGGAACACCCCGGCTCCCCGAGGCCGGGGGTGTTTTTTGTACGGCAGCCCGATGCCGGGGGATTGACTTGAGTATTATATATCCGTAATTCTGGATATATGGATGAATCAGAAACCATCGCTGCCCTGGCAGCCCTTGCTCAAGCGACCCGCCTTCAGGCCTTCCGCGCACTCGTGCAGGCAGAACCGGAAGGCGTTGCCGCCGGTGAACTTGCCCAGCGCCTTGGCGTACCGCAAAACACGCTTTCCGCGCATCTGTCAGTTCTTGCGCAGGCAGGGCTTGTCACGGGACTGCGGCAAGGACGCTCTATCGTCTATCACGCAAATCTGGATCAGCTCCGGCAGATGACGCTCTACCTCTTGAAGGATTGCTGCAGCGGCAAGGCCAGCCTGTGCGAGCCGCTGATTGCCGAACTGACCGGGAGCTGTACCGAGACCTGCACACCGGGCTGTGCCCCACCGGCCGGAAACCGGATGCCGTAAGGAGCCCACCATGACTGAAAAGACCTACAATGTGCTGTTCCTCTGCACCGGCAATTCCGCCCGCTCCATCCTCGCGGAAGGCATCCTGAACGCTGTAGGCGGCGGCCGTTTCCGCGCCTGGTCTGCGGGCAGCCAGCCAAATGGCACGGTTCATCCGCTTGCCCTCAAGACGCTGGATGCCCTTGGCTATCCGGCAGAGGGCTTCCGCTCAAAGAGCTGGGATGAGTTCGCCGTACCCGGTGCACCGCAGTTCGATTTCGTCTTCACGGTCTGCGACAACGCCGCTGGAGAGACCTGCCCCGTGTGGCCGGGCCAGCCGATGACAGCCCATTGGGGCATCGAGGACCCTGCAGCCGTTAAGGGCGCGGCCTTTGAGAAGGAGCAGGCCTTCAGCCAGGCCGCCCGCTACCTCAAGAACCGCATCAGCGCCTTTCTCAATCTGCCGCTGGCCTCCATCGACGCGATGGCGCTGAAGAAGAAGCTCTCCGATATCGGTACGCTTGAAGGCGCCACCACCCTTGCTGAAAAGGTGAAGTAAACCATGTCCCTGTTTGAACGCTACCTGACGCTCTGGGTGGGGCTCGCGATCTTCGCCGGCATCGCCCTCGGCCATCTGCTGCCGCAGGTGTTCGAGGTGATCGGCACTATGGAAATCGCCAAGGTGAACCTGCCTGTCGCCCTGCTGATCTGGCTGATGATCATCCCCATGCTGATGAAGATCGACTTTGCCGCCATCCGGCAGGTCGGCCAGCACTGGCGCGGCATGGGCATCACGCTGTTTTCCAACTGGGCGGTGAAGCCCTTTTCCATGGCTGTGCTCGGATGGATCTTCATCGGCTGGCTGTTTGCACCGCTTTTGCCGCAGGACCAGATCGACAGCTACATCGCCGGATTGATCCTGCTGGGGGCTGCACCGTGCACGGCCATGGTCTTCGTCTGGTCGAACCTGACCAAGGGCGATGCGCCTTTCACCCTGACGCAGGTTGCCCTCAATGATGCGGTGATGGTGCTGGCCTTCGCCCCCATCGTTGCGCTGCTGCTGGGCGTGTCCTCCATCATTGTGCCTTGGGACACGCTGCTGATCTCGGTTGCCCTATTCATCGTCGTGCCGGTGATTGCCGCGCAGCTGCTGCGCAAGGCGCTGGGCACAGGGGATGGCCGGGCGCTGGCGCGGTTTCAGGAGCAGATCCAGCCGCTGTCCATCGGCGCGCTGCTGCTGACGGTCGTCCTGCTCTTCGCCTTCCAGGGCAGCCAGATCATCGCCCAGCCGCTGGTGATCGCCCTGCTGGCTGTGCCGATCCTGTTGCAGACCGTCTTCATCTTCGGCTTTGCCTATATCCTCAACCGGGTGACCGGTGAGGCTCACTGCATCGCAGGCCCCTCCGCTCTGATCGGTGCCTCGAACTTCTTCGAGCTGGCCGTCGCCACAGCCATCAGCCTCTTCGGCTTCAACTCCGGCGCAGCGCTGGCCACGGTCGTCGGCGTGCTCATCGAGGTGCCAGTGATGCTGGCGCTGGTCGCCGTCGTCAACCGCAGCAAAGGCTGGTACGAGGCCTCCCGCGCCGTTTCCGCCCGCAGCGCCACAGAAGGACAGGCCTGAATCATGGATGCCACGATCTATCACAACCCCGCTTGCGGCACCTCGCGCAACACGCTGGAGATGATCCGCAACGCCGGAATCGAGCCCACGGTCATCGAATATCTGAAGACCCCGCCCGCCCGCGAGGAACTGGCTGCGATGATCGCCGCCGCCGGCCTCACCGTGCGCGGCGCCCTGCGCGAGAAGGGCACGCCCTACGAGGAAATGGGCCTTGGCAACCCAGACCTTGATGATACGGCGCTGCTCGACGCGATGATGCGCGAGCCTATCCTCATCAACCGCCCCTTCGTCATCACCCCGCTCGGCACCCGCCTCTGCCGCCCCTCGGAAGTGGTGCTGGAGATCCTTCCAGACACCCACAAAGGCGCCTTCACCAAGGAAGACGGTGAAAAGGTTCTGGACGCGGACGGCAAGCGGATCATTTGAGCAGAAGCGGCAGCGGGTCTCAGCCCACTGCCGCTTCTCTTTCTACACGAAGGCCACCAACGCCTTGCGGCGTTTGCCCGCAGCGAGGGTAAGGCGGTCGTTGGCGCCCAGATCGCCGCTGGAAATGCGCCGGCGCGGGTCGTCGGCGACATTGCCGTTGAGGCGGACGCCGCTGCCTTCGACCAGACGCCGGGCGTCGCTGTTGGAGGCGGCAAAGCCGGTGGCAACCAGCAGCTCCAGCAAGCCCAGATCCTGCGCCAGCATGGCGAGCGGAAGCGTATGCGTCGGCTCGGCGCTCATTTCGTCGCCGGAGAAGAGCGCATCGCCCTGCTCAAGCGCGTGGCGGGCGGCATCTGCACCGTGGACGATGCCGGTGACATGGGTGGCCAGCAGCTTCTTCACTTCATTGAGTTCGGCACCTTGCAGATCGGACAGGCGTTCCACCTCGCTCAAGGGCAGCTCGGTGAAAAGCCGCAGGAAGCGCGGCACATCCGCATCTGCGGTGTTGCGCCAGAACTGCCAGAAGCCGAAGGGCGACAGATGCTCCGGATGCAGCCACACGGCACCCGCTGCCGTCTTGCCCATCTTGGCCCCGCTCGCCGTGGTCACCAGCGGCACGGTGAGGCCGTGCAGTTTGCGCCCGTCGCGGCGGCCAAGCTCGACACCGTTGATGATGTTGCCCCACTGATCCGAACCGCCGACCTGAAGGCTGCAGCCATGACGGCGTGAGAGTTCCAGAAAATCCACCGCCTGCAGCATCATGTAGCAGAATTCCAGCACGGTCAGCGGCATCTGCGCCTCAAGCCGGGACTTGACGCTGTCGAAGGTCATCATGCGGTTGACGGTGAAATGACTGCCGTAATCGCGCAGGAATTCGAGGAACTTCACTTCCGTCAGCCAGTCGGCATTGTCCACCAGCAGCGCGCCTTCTGCGCCGGAGAAGTCGATCAGCGTCTCCACCGAGCGGCGGATGCCGGCGATGTTGGCGGCAATCTGCTGCTTTTCGAGGATAGGCCGGGCCTCGTTGCGGAAGCTGGGGTCGCCCACCTGGCTGGTGCCGCCACCCAGAACGATGATGGGCCGGTGGCCAAGTTTCTGCAGCCAGCGCATGGTCATCAGCGGCATCAGGTGGCCGACATGCAGGCTCGCGGCCGTGGCATCAAAACCGGCATAGACCGTGACGGGCCCTTCCGCGAGGCGCGCATCCAGCGCCTCCAGTTCCGTGGTCTGGTTGACGAGCCCGCGCTCGAACAGCACCTGCAGAGCTTCGGATTTGAGCGGGCTGGCCGGTTTTCCGGCCTCTATCATATGCTGGGTCACTTGCGGCTTCCTTCGGGAGTTTGCCCCTGTCAGGAGAGCCTTTGAAAACCAAAAAGCCGCCTGACGCGGCGGCTTTTTCGGGTTTGATCAAATGAGCAAGATCCTACGCAGCCGCCGGTATGGAGGTGACGTAATAAAAATACACAAAGGAGGCGGCGGTCTTGATCATGGCAGGATAGATGCCCCGAAAGCATCACGCCTGTCAAGCCACTGGTGCAGGGGTAATCCGGATGCCCTCCGCGATGAGCTTTGGCTTCAACGCCTGCCAGTCCGCCGGCACCGAAGCGAGAACGGCATCGTCGAGGATCTCGACCTTGTAGCCCCGCGCGGCGGCGCCCCGCGCTGTCAGCTGCACGCAATGGCACGCATCAAGGCCGGCAAGCCGCAGCGACCCGACCTTCAGGCGCTCGAGATGCGCGGATAGGTCCGGAACGGAAAAGCTGTCGCCGACGTGCTTGACGATGTCGATCGCCTCGCCTGGATGCAGATCGGGATCAAGCGCCAGCCCCTTGCGGCCGGGATTGCCTGCGCCGCCGAGCGCGAGGCGGGCGACAAGGCGCGCGGGCCAGCCATGCCAGACATGACGCACCACAATCACCGGCTCTCCCAGGCGCCGGGCTTCAGCCGCAAGCGTATTTGCCTGGGCCACGGCTGCGGCGCGCACAGTCTCCCCATAGGCACCCTTACCCGTGCGGCGGGAAAAATCGCCTTGCAAGTCAATCAGCAGCAGCGCCCGGTTTGGCCGCTCCTCACTGTCGATTACTGGGCCTGTCGTAGGGCGGCTGATGGCCGTGAGTGCCCGAATGGCGTAGACCGAAAGAGCAAGAACGACGACAGTCCCTCCAGCCATCAGGCCATAGATTGCAGTTTCCAAGATACCAGCTTCCTGTCTTCCTCGATCTGTTCACGGTCCCGTTCAGGCAAGCCCGGCGGGTGCATCCGGCTCATCTTCATATGCACCAAAGCCATCGACCAACGCCTGCATGACAGTCAGCGCCGCGGCCACGTCTGCCGACGCAAGGCCACCGGCAATGCCGCCAAGGACCTCAAGCTCCCGCGCATGAATGGCGGTGAAGATGTCCTGTCCTCGCTGCGTCAAGCCAAACAAGGGCGAGCGCCGGTGTGCCGGATTGGACCGGCGAACAACAAGGCCGTCCCGCTCGAGTCCATCCATCGCGAGCTGGATCTGCTGGCGGGCAAGAAACAGCCGCCGTGCAACGTCGGGCACACTCAGGCCGGCCGGATCATTGTCGTGCAAGAGCTCCAGCACGGCGCGTGCACCGAGCCCGACACCTGTGCCATCAAGATGGGCTGCAACAGAGCGCGCCAGACGGCGGTGGGCCGGGCGGATCAGCCGGACGAGGCCATAAAGCCGCGTAGCTGCGTCATCTGGATCAGCATTGGTCATGGGGGGTATATTGACATGAAAAATGTCAATATGACAATAAAATTGTCATCTTATTTTGCGGCAACCTGTTACCCGCTGCGACAAGTTTCGACAAAATGATGCGCATGCTGCCGCTAGGATGACGCCGGGCAGACGGACTTGGCTGGGGGCAGCCATGCGAGGGAGTTGAACCGCATGAAACGCATCTGTCTGGCCGCCGCCGGCCTGTCACTCATCCTTTCCGGAGCGATATTCGGTTTCTTCTATGCCTGGGTCTGTTCGACCATGTGGGGGCTGGATGCCGCAGATCCGCGGATCGCGATCGCCGCGATGCAAGCTATGAACGGCTCCGTCCGCAATGCCGTCTTCGCGCCGGCGTTCTTTGCCACGCCGGTCGTGCTAGCCCTGACCGGACTGCTGGCCCTGCGGCTGAAGGCGCGCGGCGCAGGTGTTGCATTCCTGGCAGGCGGGCTCCTGTACTTTCTGGGTGGCCTGGTTCTGACGATGCGCTTCAACGTGCCGATGAACGAGGCACTGGCCCTCGTCAGCGTGCCGGACAACATCGAGGAGGCCCGTGCGATCTGGCAGCCTTACTCCCCGCTGGCAGACCTTCAACCAGATACGAACGGTGGTCAGCGGTCTGACCCTCATCGCCACCGGCTACGGCATATGGCGTCTGGGGCGCGACCTGCCTGGAAAGTGAGATCGGAGCCCTTCCTTCGATCCTTATCGGCCCGCCGAAACGAAAAAGCCCCGAAGCGGTGACGCAACGGGGCTTTGTGTCTTGGGCCTTGCCGGGGCTTACTCAGCAGCCGCCGGAGTGACACTGGCCGGGGCGGGTTCGCTCCAGGTGAGAACCGGGCTGCGGGCAGCGCGGGTTTCATCAAGGCGGCGGCGCGGGGCAAGGTAGGGCGCGCCGGTGAAGCGCTCCGTCTCGCCGCGCTTGGCAGACATGACGAGATCGCGCAGCGTGGCAACGAACAGATCCAGCGAGGCCCGGCTTTCGGACTCGGTCGGCTCGATCAGCATTGCCCCATGGACGACCAGCGGGAAATACATGGTCATCGGATGATAGCCCTCATCGATCATCGCCTTGGCGAAGTCGAGGGTGGTCACGCCCGTGTCCTTGAGGAAGCTGTCATCGAACAGCACTTCATGCATGCAGGGGCGCTCGCCGAAGGGCAGGCTCATCAGGTCCTGCAGGCCAACGCGGACATAGTTCGCGTTCAGCACCGCATCCTCGGAGGCCTGACGCAACCCGTCCGAGCCGTGGCTCAGCATGTAGGTCAGCGCCCGGACGAACATGCCCATCTGGCCGTGGAAGGCCGTCATGCGGCCAAACGGCTTCTCGCCATCCTTGAGGCCAGCTTCCGTTTCCACCAATTCCAGCCCGCTGTCCGACTTGCGAACGAACGGCAGCGGCGCAAAGGAGCAAGGCGCTGCGATAGGACCACGGGACCGGAGCCCGGTCCGCCGCCGCCATGCGGGGTGGAGAAGGTCTTGTGCAGGTTGATGTGCATCGCGTCGATGCCCAGATCCCCCGGCCGCGCCTTGCCGACGATGGCGTTGAAGTTGGCGCCATCGCAGTAGAAATAGGCGTTTGCTGCGTGGATGGCGGCGGCAATCTCCATGATGTCCCGCTCGAACAGCCCGCAGGTGTTCGGGTTGGTCAGCATGATGGCGGCGATGTTGCCGTCATTGTCCGCAATCGCCTTCTTCACCGAGGCCAGATCCACCGTGCCGTCTTCCTTGGCGTCGATGGCAACGACCTTGAAGCCGAGCAGCGCAGCGGTGGCCGGGTTGGTGCCATGGGCACTTTCCGGTACCAGCACGATCTTCGGATCACGTCCCGCCGCGATATGCGCGGCCTTGATCGCCATCATCCCGCACTGCTCGCCATGGGCGCCAGCCTTCGGGCTCATGGCAACGGCAGTGGTGCCGGTCAGCTCCATCAGCCAGTCACCCAGCTCGGAAATCAGCTCCACGGCACCCTTGACGGTGGACAGCGGCTGCAGCGGGTGAATGTCGCCAAAGCCCGGCACGCGCGCCATCTTTTCGTTGAGGCGCGGGTTGTGCTTCATGGTGCAGGAACCGAGCGGATAAAGCCCGGCATCGATGGCGTAATTGTTGCGCGACAGGCGCACGTAATGGCGCATCGTCTCCGGTTCGGAGAGGCCCGGCAGGCCGATCTTCGCCGTGCGGACGTGGGCGCCCAGCTCCGCCTCGAAAGCCTCCGGCTCATCCAGATCAACGCCCGTCACGTCCAGGCGGCCGATCTCGAACAGCAGCGGCTCTTCCATGTCGAGCGCACGGTTGCCGGTGAAGGTCTTGGGCCGGAATGCCGCGCCCGCATCGCCCGCAGCGGTCGGGCGTCCCTGAGTGTTCATGCTCATGCCAGCACCTCCTTGAGCGCGGCTGCGAAGGCAGCGCGGTCTTCATCGGTGTTGATTTCGGTCGAGGCGACAACGAGAAGGTTCGCAAGGTCCTTGTTGCGCGGCTCCAGCCGCGACACCGGCACACCGGCGAGGACGCCCCGTTCGGCGAGCGCCTCGACAACCTGATCGGCCACCTTCGGCAGGGCGATGGTGAACTCGTTGAAATAGGCCTTGTTCAGCACTTCGACGCCCGGCACGGCGGCCAGAAGCTTCTTCAGCTTCACCGCATTGGCGTGATTGATCCGGGCCAGGCGCGTCAGCCCGGCTTCGCCCAGCAGCGTCATGTGGATCGTGAAGGCCAGCGCGCAAAGGCCGGAGTTGGTGCAGATGTTCGACGTCGCCTTTTCGCGGCGGATGTGCTGCTCGCGGGTGGAGAGCGTCAGCACGAAGCCGCGCTTGCCCTCCGCATCCACGGTCTCACCGCAAAGCCGCCCCGGCATCTGGCGCATGTATTTCTGCTTCGTGGCGAAGAGCCCAACGTAAGGACCGCCGAAGGTGAGGCCATTGCCGATGGACTGGCCTTCGCCGACGACGATATCGGCGCCCTGCGTACCGGCCGGCTCGATCAGCCCCAGCGACACCACTTCGGTGAAGACGGCGATCAGCAGCGCCCCATGCGCATGGGCCTTCTCGGCAATCGGCTTCAGGTCGATGATCTGGCCGTAGAAGGACGGGGACTGGACGACCACGCAGGATGTCTCGCCGTCGATGGCCGCCAGAATGTCCTCGGTGCCCATCGGATCTGCGGGAAGCGCTTCCACCTTGTCACCGGAAAGGTTGGACAGGCCTTCGACCACAGCACGGTATTGCGGATGCAGCCCGCCGGAGAGCACCGCCTTGTTGCGGCGGGTGACGCGGTGCGCCATCAGCACGGCTTCGCCGGTGCCGGTGGAGCCGTCATACATGGAGGCGTTAGCCACTTCCATGCCGGTGAGGCGTGCTACCTGCGTCTGGAACTCGAACAGGTACTGCAGAGTACCTTGCGTGATTTCCGGCTGATAGGGCGTGTAGGACGTGAGGAATTCCGAACGCTGGATCAGGTGATCAACCGTCGCCGGAACGTGGTGACGGTAGGCGCCTGCCCCCACAAAGAAGGGCACGGAACCGGCGGCGACATTCTTGCCGGCCATGCGGTTCAGATGGCGCTCCACCTCGATCTCGGACTTGCGCCTGGGCAGGTCGACAAGGCCCTTGAGACGAGCAGCTTCCGGGATATCGGCAAACAGGTCATCAATCGAAGACACGCCGACGCGCGCCAGCATGTCGGCGCGGTCTGTGTCGGAAAGCGGCAGATAACGCATCGGGTTTACGTCCCTTCATGCGGTTGCGGAGCAACGAGGCGCACCGGGCCGGGCGCCACGACGATTTCACATTTCACCGAGTTGGCGATGAAGCACATTTCGTGCGCCTTCTCGTGCAGTTCGGCGAGCCGGGCCGGGTCTGGCTGGCTGTCCGCGATGATGGTCATCACGGGGCGCAGGGTGACGCAGGTGATACCCATACGCCCCGGCGCAATGCGGCTCATTTCCGCCTCTGCCCTATCCTCGTATGCCTCGATCAGAAGCCCGTCGCGGCGGGCAAGATCAAGAAAGGTCATCATGTGGCAGGAGGAGATGGCGGCCGCGAAGGCCTCTTCCGGGTCCACGGCTTCCGGCACCGAATGGGGCAGCGGCACGACGGTGGGCGAGGCAGAGGCTGGCACCTCCACACCTCCATCAAAGCGCCAGGTGTGGCCGCGGGAGTAGCGTCCGGTGCGGAACTCACCCTCGCGGCGCCAGATCACTTCGGCGGTGTAGAGATGGCCGGGCATGGCTTACAGCGTGTCCACGTAGGCCTTGTAGGCCGCTTCGTCCATCAGCTCCGAAAGCTCACCCTCGTTGGAGATGCGAAGCTTCATGAACCAAGCAGAGCCTTCCGGGTCTTCATTCACATTGGCCGGGTTGTCGGAGAGCTTGGAGTTGACCTCGACAACCTCGCCGCTGACCGGGGCATAAACCTCGCTGGCGGCCTTCACCGATTCCACCACGGCGGCGTCATCCCCCTGCGAGACGGTGCGGCCGACATCAGGCAGCTCCACATAGACCACATCGCCAAGCTGGCTCTGGGCATAGGTGGTGATGCCGACGGTGGCCACGCCACCGGACACGGCAACCCATTCATGATCCTTGGAGTAATAGGTCGTCATTCTCTGGTCTCCAGACTGGATGATCTTCTGTTTCTGAACGGCTTACGCCTTGGCGGCGCGCACGTAACGGTGCTCCACGAAAGGCATCGTGGTGACTGTGGCTTCCAGCTCTTTGCCGCGCACGATCAGCGCAAGCTTCGTGCCAGGGGCGGCATGGGCAGCGGCAACGTAGCCCATGGCGATGGGCTGGCCGAGGGTCGGTGCAAAGCCGCCGGAGGTGACGGTGCCGATGGCCTCGCTGCCACCGGGAACGCGGATCTCTGCACCCTCACGGGCGGGCGCACGGCCTTCCAGCTTCAGGCCAACGCGCTTGCGGGCCGGGCCAGCTGTCAGTTCGCTCAGAACACGGCCTGCACCGGGGAAGCCGCCTTCCTCGCGGCGGCGCTTCTGCAGGATGAAGGTAATATCGCCTTCGACCGGCGACGTGGTCTCGTCAAGATCATGGCCATAGAGGCAGAGCCCGGCTTCAAGGCGCAGACTGTCGCGCGCACCAAGGCCAATCGGCTTTACCCGCTCATCTGCCAGCAGCGCCTTGACGATCGCCTCTGCAGCATCTGCCGGAACGGACATTTCCACCCCGTCCTCGCCCGTGTAGCCGGAGCGCGACACGTGGCAGCGGATGCCGTCAAAATCCATCCAGGCCGCGCTCATGAAGCCGAGGCTGGCGGCTTCCGGAGCATGCAGGGCAACAGCGGCAACGGCCTGCGGCCCCTGCACTGCGATCAGCGCCCGGTCCTCGACGATCTCCAGGCGCACGCCTTCGGGAAGCGCGGCAGCGATCAGCGGATAGTCCACGTCCTTGCGCGAGGCATTGACCACCAGGAACAGGCGGCCATCATCTTCCTCAGCCACCGGGCGGGCGACCATCAGGTCATCGACGATGCCGCCTTCTGCGTTGAGCAGAACCGTGTAGCGCTGCTTGCCACGGCCCAGCTCCACCATGTTGGAGGGCACAAGAGCCTCCAGCGCGCGGGCGGTGGTGGCATGGTCCGGGCCGATCAGCCAGGCCTGCCCCATGTGCGACACGTCGAACAATCCGGCGGCTGCGCGGGTATGGAGATGTTCGGTCAGAATGCCCGTGGGATATTGCACGGGCATCTCGTAGCCCGCAAAAGGCACCATGCGGGCGCCAAGCGCCACATGCAGGTCATGAAGGGGGTACGCTTCAGGTCCGCCTCAGGGGCGGCCGCAGAATCACTCGTGGCCATCAAGGGTCCTCGTCGTCAGTGGCGCCGGGACAGACCTGTAACGGCCCATCCGCACCCCCTCTGTCCGAGTACCTGAGAGATTTCCCGTCCGGTGCACGAATGCAGCCGGAAGGTTACTCC
The DNA here is from genome assembly GCF_050510895.1 of Pannonibacter phragmitetus. Taxonomy (GTDB): domain Bacteria; phylum Pseudomonadota; class Alphaproteobacteria; order Rhizobiales; family Stappiaceae; genus Pannonibacter; species Pannonibacter phragmitetus_B. The sequence continues at coordinate 3,018,090 of NZ_JBNINT010000001.1, forward strand.
TTCGGTGAGGCCTCACGCATCAAAGTGCGGGGCCTGCTTTCCAGAGCGTCAAAGCGAAGCGGTCCTTTTGCCTGAGAGTTTCCGGGGTGGTTGCTCCTTCGGCGCTGTCTCAGACCCCTCACATTGCTGCAAGGCACCTCTCCAGCCTCTCCCGCTGTCGCCTTTTTGAACCGCCAGCGTCTGCATTGGGAAATGCAGCCGCCGCCGCTCCGCTCACCCGTCACGACCCGGATGAGCACGTCGATTGTCTATTTCCGTCCTGCCATTGTCAATATGCGCCATCCTGAGACGGGCAGGTATTCCCGCCCCATATGACGGCGAAGGTCAAAGCACAGGCCGCGCCTCAGCGCTTCTTCTTTTTCTGCGGTGCGCCTTCGTCAAAACCGAAGACGATCTTGAGCGATGCGTCACGCGGCACCAGGAAGGAATCTTCCACCAGTGACCATGTTTCAGCCGGAGCCGCTGCACCAACCGTAACCGGCACAGACAGAAGCTGCGAAACCACCGGGGCCGCACCTTCCACTCCCTGCGGAATGATGGCAACGCGCAGCGGCAGAATGATCTCACCGCCCGGCCATGCAGGCCCAGGCGTTACGCGGCCTGCAAGACCAACCTTAACCCGGGTCTGATCGCCCTCACGGCGGCATTCACGCGCCCACTCCTCAAGATTGGCCTGATAGAGCAGAGCACGGGCATCGTTTTCCTTGCCGCGCTCATACTTGGAAATGAGGAACGTGTCTGACTGCAGCTCGATTGGCGGACAATAGGGCTGCTTTTCAAAGGCCTGCGGGTCAACCTCGATCGGCCCTTGGCCGCCGGTCACAATCTTCTGCGTCAGGCTGGGGCCTGCCGGAGCACCGCCCGCATCGGCGGAATCACCGCCGCCGAATGACATGCAGCCGGAAAGAAGCCCCGCCAGCGCGGCAAAGGTGGCCACGCGGCCTGCGGCAGAACGGGCGGAAATGCGTTCGACTTGCAGCATTCAGAAGTTCCACTTCACTCGAAACCTGTTCGCCGGTCTATAACAGGCCACATCCGTTTTGGCGAGACGCAGCCTGTCTGGATGCATGCACGGCGCATAATGCAGGGCTTGCCCCGCAGCAATGCGCATGCTTCCCCTTGACAGGCCATGGGGTGATCACTCTATTGCCCCCATGAGCCACGCTCAAGGACCTGACATGACCGGCAATCATGGCGCTCTTCCGGCGCTGGACGTGAAATTGTGCGCACCGCGCGGCTTCTGCGCAGGGGTGGACCGTGCCATCCAGATCGTCGAACTCGCGCTGGAGAAGTTCGGCCGCCCTGTCTATGTGCGCCACGAAATCGTACATAACCGGTTTGTGGTTGACGGACTGAAGGCCAAAGGCGCCGTTTTCGTCGAGGAGCTTGACGAGATCCCGGCAGACCAGCGCGACCGCCCGGTCATATTCTCCGCCCACGGCGTGCCGAAAGCTGTGCCGGAAGACGCGCGCGGACGGAACATGTTCTTTCTGGACGCCACCTGCCCTCTCGTCTCCAAGGTGCACAAGGAAGCCGAGATTCACGACCGGCGCGACCGCGAGATCCTGCTGATCGGCCATGCCGGCCATCCGGAAGTGATCGGCACCATGGGACAGCTGCCGGAAGGCACAGTATTCCTGATCGAGACGGAAGAGGATGCGCGCAACTACCAGCCGCGCACCGGACGTCAGCTTGCCTTCATCACCCAGACAACCCTTTCGGTGGATGATACCAAGGGCATTGTCGAGGTGCTGAAGGAGCGTTTCCCCGATATCGTCGCTCCGCACAAGGAAGACATCTGCTACGCCACGACCAACCGTCAGGATGCGGTGAAGGTAGTGGCGCCGCAGGTGGATGCGATGATCGTGGTGGGCGCGCCCAACTCCTCCAACTCCCAGCGCCTGCGCGAGGTGGCGGAACGGGCCGGATGCCACAAGGCCGTTCTCGTACAGCGGGCCTCGGACATCGACTGGGCCGATTTCGAGGGCATTTCCAGCCTCGGCCTGACAGCTGGCGCCTCCGCGCCTGAAACCCTGGTCGAGGAAATCATTGCCGCCTTTGCAGAGCGTTTCACCGTGACGGTGAACGAGGTGCGTACGGCGGAAGAAACCATCGCCTTCAACCTGCCGCGCGAGCTTCGCACCATGGCAGACGTTCCCAGCGCAGCCGAGTAGCCCCCAATGGCCGTATATACCGAAGTTGCCGACGAAGACCTTGCCGCCTTTGTCGCCCGATACGGCGTTGGCCGTCTCCTGTCCTACAAGGGCATTGCCGAGGGCGTTGAGAACTCCAACTTTCTGGTGCGCACCGATCAGGCCAATTTCATCCTCACCCTCTATGAGAAGCGGGTGAACCCGGACGATCTGCCGTTCTTCCTCAACCTCATGCAGCATCTGGCGAAGAAGGGCATCAACTGCCCGCAGCCGCTGGTAGCCGAAGACGGCACCATGCTGGGCACTTTGTCGGGCCGCCCGGCTGCCATGGTCACATTCCTGGAAGGCATGTGGGTGCGCCGCCCGCGGCTCGAGCATTGCGCAGCCCTTGGCGAAGCGCTCGCCCGGCTGCATCTGGCAGGCTCCGATTTCCCGATGAAGCGGCACAATGCGCTGGACGTAAGCGGCTGGCGCCCGCTCTTCAACCGCTCGGCAGAGCGAGCCGATACGGTGGCAGCAGGCCTTGCGGAAGAGCTTTCCGCAGAACTCGACTATCTGGAAGCCAACTGGCCACAGGATCTGCCGGGCGGCGTGATCCATGCGGATCTCTTCCCCGACAACGTGTTCTTCCTTGGCAGCGAGCTGTCCGGCCTCATCGACTTCTATTTTGCCTGCACCGACAGCTTCGCCTATGACGCGGTCATCTGCATCAACGCCTGGTGCTTCGAGGCGGATGGTGCCTTCAACGTGACAAAGGCCCGCGCCTTCCTCAATGGCTACCGCAAGATCCGCCCCTTCACGCCGGAAGAGTTTGACGCCCTGCCCCTGCTGGCGCGTGGCGCATCCATCCGCTTCCTGCTGACGCGCCTTTATGACTGGCTCAACGTGCCCCCCGGTGCGCTAGTGACGCCAAAGGACCCGACGGAATATCTGCGCAAGCTGCGCTTCCACAGGGGCGCCGTCTCCGCTCAAGATTACGGGCTGGACGCATGAGTGTGGACGCAAAGGTCGTCATCTACACGGACGGAGCCTGCTCGGGAAATCCCGGTCCTGGCGGCTGGGGCGCGATCCTGCGGTTCGGTTCCCACGAAAAGGAGCTCAACGGCGGCGAGGCGGACACCACGAACAACCGCATGGAACTGACGGCAGCCATCGAGGCGCTGAGTGCCCTCAAACGCCCCTGCGTCGTCGATCTTTACACCGACAGCGTCTATGTGCGCGACGGCATCACCAAGTGGATGTTCAACTGGAAGCGCAACGACTGGCGCACGGCGGACAAGAAACCGGTGAAGAACGCCGATCTGTGGCAAGCCCTGGACGCAGCACAGCGCCAGCACCAGATCTCCTGGCATTGGGTGAAAGGCCACGCCGGACACCCGGAGAATGAACGGGCCGACGAACTGGCCCGCCTTGGCATGAAGCCCTACCAGAAAGGCCGCAAGGCCGCCGGAGACGGCAACGGATGAAGCCCCTGCGCAAGGCAGATTTTATGGCGGGAGAGGAGAGCTCCGAGCCGGAGGAGGCTCGGGCAGGCTTTCATTCTCAGGAAAGCGGCTCCGGCTCGCATGACAGCGCCGCTATTCTTGCGCGCAGTGTGATGATCATCGCCAATCCGGCTTCCGGCGGCTATCGCCCGCGCCTTCTGCAGGACATTGCAGCCAGACTGGAAGCGCAGGGCTGCTCGGTAACCATCCGCCTGACAGCCCGGGCCGGAGAGATCGGTGAGATCTGCGCCGACCCGGCCTTGAGGACCGGCATTCTGGCCGTGGCTGGCGGCGACGGTTCGGTCAATGAAGCCATCCGCGGTTTTCAGCAAAACCCGGCCCCAGCGGCTCCGGAACTGGCAGTCATTCCCTGCGGCACTGCCAATGTTCTGGCGGCTGAGCTCAAGCTTCCACGCACCGCCGAAGGCATCGCCCGCATGATTTTGCAACGGCGCAGCGTGCCGCTGCATTACGGCCTCGCCAATGGCCGGCCTTTCGTGCTGATGGCCTCTGCCGGGTTTGATGCGGAAGTGGTGCATGCGGTGCCGCTGGCCCTGAAGCGCCGCCTCGGCAAGCTGGCCTATGTGCTGACCGCACTCGACATCGCTTTCTCGCGCCATGGGGAAGACATTTTCGTAGAGATTGGCAATGAGCCTGAGAATGGCACCCATGCCGGCCGGACACTGACCTGCCGCCTCGCCGTCGTCACCAAGGCCCGCCACTACGGAGGCCCCTTTGTCATCTGCCCGGATGGCGGTGTGACGCGGTCCGGCCTGCATCTCCTGGCTCTCGAAAAGGATACGCCGCTGGCCGCTCTGCGCTTCGGCCTCGCCCTGCTGACTGGCCGCCTGCACAAGACGAAGGGCGTCACGCTGGTGCCGGTGAGCAGCCTGACCCTGACCAGCCGCCGCGCAGTTCCCGCCCAGATTGACGGTGACCCTTTCGGCGTCACTCCGCTGACGCTGACCGACGGAAAGCGTCCGCTGGCCCTGCTGGTGGGGTGAGGGGTTACTGCTAGCGCATCCCAGCACTAACCGGCCGGCTCAGCACAGACTTGCAGGCCAACAGCGGGCCCGCTCAAGCCTCGTGGTGCTCACGCAGATATGCGGTGGCTTCGTCGGCAGTCATGGCTTCGCCAAAGAAATAGCCCTGTGCAAATTCACAGCCCAGCTGGAACAGCTCCAGCGCATCGGACTCGCTCTCTGCGCCTTCCGCGACGATGGACATGCCCAGATCATGGCCAAGCGCGATGATGGAACGCAGGATGACCGGCCGCGCTGACTGGCCGTTGTGCCGCACGAAAGACTGGTCGATCTTGATCGTATCGAAGGGGAAGCGCTGCAGATAGGCCAGCGAAGAATAGCCCGTGCCGAAATCATCCAGTGACAGTCCGGCCCCCAGCGCACGCAGGCGCTCAAGCACCTTTGCGGCATATTCCGGGTTGGACATGACCATGGATTCGGTCAGCTCCAGCTTCAAAGTGCCCGGGACGATGCGCGAGCGCGACAGAATGGCCTTCACCTCGTTGATGAGGTCATGACGCAGCAGCTGGCGGGAAGAGATGTTGACCGAGAGGAACAGCGGCACCGGCGTGCGGATCTTGTCCTGCCATTCGGCCAGCTGCCGGGCGCCTTTGTCGAGCACATAGACGCCCAGTTCATTGATCAGACCGGACTGTTCAGCGATCGGAATGAACTCGCTGGGAGCAATCGGCCCGCGCTTGGGATGCTTCCAGCGGGAGAGAACCTCGAACCCGGCGACGGACTGATCCGACAGGCGCACGATGGGCTGGAAATGGACAGCGAGTTCGCCATCCTTGATCGCCTTGCGCAGGTCGCCTTCCAGATCAATCACATTGCGGCCCAGCGGACGCAGGATCGGGCGGAAGACTTCCTGGCGGTCGCCGCCGAGACGCTTGGCGTGATTCAGCGCGATTTCCGCGTCCGTCACCAGCTCTTCCGCCGTCTGGCGCCCACCCTCGAACAGGGCGAATCCGATCGAACAGGTGAGGAAGACCTCACGGTCGCCATAAGTTACAGGCGCACGCACAGCCTTGCGGAAAGCGTCGGCCACCTGGGCAATGCGGCCTGCCTCCTGTTCCGACAGAAGGATCATGCCATACTGGTCGCCACTGAGACGGGCCAGGGAATCCTGAGGCTGCAGCATACGGTCCAGACGGCGGGCGATTGTCAGAAGGATCGAGTCCCCTGCCGACAGGCCGATGCCGTCATTCACTTGCTTGAACCGGTCCAGATTGAGCAGAAGCACAGTCGGCTTTGCAATGCTGCTGTCCGCCTTGCAGCGGGCAAGAGCGGCCTCCAGCCGGTCCATGAACAGTTCCCGGTTGGCGAGGCCAGTCAGGTTGTCATGAACCGCATCATGCAGCAGCCGTTCTTCGGCAGTCTTCTGCTCGGTAATGTCGAGCAGCGTGCCAACGCAGCGGATGACTTCGGCATCGGAGCCCAGAATGGGGCGGGCACGCAGCCGGAACCAGCGGAAATGCCCGTCTTCTGAGCGCAAGCGGAAATCCTGCTGAACCTTGCCACGGCGCTGATCGACCACAGCATCCAGCGTAGCACGGAAGCGGTCGCGGTCCTGCGGGTGCAGCACGTCCAGCCAGTCACGCGCCGGTCCATCCAGCGTGCCATGGCGCAGGTTGAGCAGATCCTCGACTTCGTGACCGGTGTAGATGCGGTCACGGTCGATATCCCAATCCCAGATGATATCCCCTGCGCCGGTCAGTGCCAGAGCGCGCCGTTCCACATCCGAAATAAGCCCCTGAACGATGGCGCCGCCCGCAAAGGCGTGCTGCATCACCGTAAAGCCGATGAGAAGCACGATCAGCACCAGACCGCCGCCCAGCGCCGGCTGGGCAATGTCGTTGTTCAGCACGCCCAGAACGGTCATCGCCGAGCCAATGAGCCAGACAATCAGCAGGAACCAGGTGGGGATCAGCATGATCGCCCGGTCATACCCCTGAAGCGCCAGCACCAGAACCGTGGCAAAGCCGGCAAAGCCGATGAAGCCGAGCGACAGACGCGCGATACCGGCCGCAATCGAGGGGTCCCATACCGCAACACCAAGAAGCCCGAGCAGCAGGCTGAGCGTGCCCAATGCCAGGTGACTGTAACGGATGTGCCAGCGGTTCAGGTTGAGATAGGCATAGAGAAAGATGATCAGGCTGGCCGCCAGCATGACTTCGGCGCTTGCCCGGTAAAGCTGGTCCTCGCCCTGCGTGAGGTTGAACACCCGGCTCCAGAAGCCAAAATCAATGCACAGATAGGCCAGAACCGCCCAGGCCAGCGAGGCGGTTGCCGGAAACATCACCGTGCCCTTGACCACGAACAGAATGGTCAGGAACAGCGCAAGAAGACCGGAAATACCAAGAATGATACCGCGGTAAAGCGTGTAGGCGTTGACCGTTTCCTTGTAAGCGTCTGGCTCCCAGAGGCGTATTTGCGGCAGCTCGGGCGTGCGCAGCTCGGCCACATAGGTGACGATGGCGCCCGGATCGAGCGTGATCAGGAAGACATCGGCTTCGAGGCTTTTCTGCCGCTCCGGAGCAATGCCCTGGCTGGGCGTAATCGAAGCCACTCGGGAGGTGCCCAGATCCGGCCAGATCATGTGTGATCCGGCCAGCTGATAGAAAGGTGCGACGATGAGCCGGTCGATCTGCTCGTCAGACGTATTGGTCAGCGAGAAAACAGCCCAGTTGGTGTTCTGGCCATCGCGCGAGGCCACCTCGATACGCCGGACAATGCCATCAGCGCCGGGCGCGGTGGAAACCTGCAGGCGCGGTCCGGCATCGCGGTAAAGATCGATCGCGCCGGTGAGTTCCAGCGCCTCAACATCCAGCGGCACTGGAATCGGCTCAAGCGCAAGGGCGCGGCCTGCGAACAGGGTCGCAGTCAGCAGCAGCAATACGGCAGCCAGGAACCGGAGAAATGTCACCGGCAGTTGAAGTGGAGTGGCGAGCATGGCTCGAACAGTTAAAGGGTTGTCGGCCATGTCACAAGATTTCTTTCGAGGCGCCGCTGGTCCATTGTGGAGAGGCGGCCGTAACGGCCGGCACCGGATCATCCGCCAGGCGCGCGAAGAGGATATGGTCCTGCCACTGACCGTTGATATTGAGGTAGCGGCGCGCATAACCTTCGCGTGTAAACCCGTTCTTGCGTAGAAGCTGGATCGACGGCCCGTTGCTGGGAAGGCACGCCGCTTCGATCCGGTGCAGGCGCAACACATCGAAACAGAATGGCGCGATCAAGGCGACCGCGCGGGACATGTGACCTTTTCCAGCGTGCCGTGCTCCCATCCAGTATCCGAGCGAACAGCATTGAGCGACACCGCGCCGGATGTTGGACAAGGTTGCCCCGCCCAGAAGCGTTCCGTCCTGTGAAAAGAGGAAGAAGGGATAGCTGCGGCCTTCCTTGCGGTCGTTGGCATACCGGCGAAGGCGGCGGCGGAAGGCGGGCTTGGTCAGATCATCAACCGGCCAGAGCGGTTCCCACGGGGTCAGGAAGCTGCGGCTTTCTTCCCGCAGCACGGACCACTGCGGGAAGTCCGCCATCAGCGGCGGGCGCAGATAGAAGCCCTGCCCCCGCAATGTGGGTTCTGTCTCCGACGTTCCGAAGGACAGAAGCAAGGCCACCTGACGCCCTCCCTATACCAGGCCGTTTCAGGCGAAGGCGCGCTGCGGCACTGGGCCGCTGAGGCGCTTCTGCACCTCGTCCAGTGTCATCATCTTGCTGATGGGGCCAAGGCCCGTCAGCGTCGGAAGGCTGGAGGTAAAGATATCCGAAGCCACACGGCGCACACTTTCGGCCGTCACTGCATTGATGCGCTCCGACACTTCCTCAAGGCTCAGCGTGCGGCCATGGATCAGCATCTGCCGGGCGATCTGACCGGCACGGGCGGCCGGGCTTTCCAGCGCCATCATCAGTCCGGCGCGGATCTGCGCACGGGCACGGGCAACCTCCTCCTCGGAAATATCACTGCCTGCGCGCTCCAGCTCCCCCAGGATCACCGGCATCAGCTCTTCGAGATTGTCCTCTCCCGTTGCCGCATGCAGGCCGAAAAGGCCCGTGTCGTTGAAGGCCCAGTGGAACGAATAAATCGCATAGCAGAGGCCGCGCGTTTCACGCACTTCCTGGAAAAGGCGGGAAGACATGCCGCCACCCAGCACCGAAGCCAGGATCTGCGAGGCATAGTAATCCGGCGAAGCGTAGGACTTGCCCTTGAAGCCCAGCAGGATCTGCGCCTCCATCAGGTCCTTTTCCAGACGGCCTTCACCTCCGGCATAGGAGGCATCGCCAACAGGTGCCGCCTGTTCGCCGCTGAAGCTGGAGAACTGGTCCTCCGCGATGCGCACCAGTTCGTCATGATCAACAGCACCCGCCGCCGCCAGAACCATGTCAGGCCCACGGTAACGGTTCGCCAGATAGTGCGTCAGCGAATTCCGGTCGAAGCTCATCAAGGTTTCGGGCGTGCCAAGGATCGGCCGGCCCAGCGGCTGATCTGGCCAGGCAGTGGACTGGAACAGATCAAAGGCCTGATCGTCCGGGCTGTCGAGCGAGGCACCGATTTCTTGCAGGATCACGTGCTGCTCGCGCGCCAGCTCCTCGGCATCAAAAACGGAGTTCTTCAGGATATCGGCCAAAAGGTTTGCCGCCAGGGGCACATCTTCGGCCAGCACCCGGGCATAGTAATTGGTGTGTTCGACGCTGGTCGAGGCGTTCAGCTCGCCCCCTACGGCCTCGATTTCCTCGGCAATCTGGCGGGCGCTGCGGGTGGTGGTGCCCTTGAAGGCCATATGCTCAAGCAGATGGGTGATGCCATTCTGCTCTGGCGTTTCCGCTCTTGACCCGGTCCTCACCCACACCCCGAGCGCCGCAGTCTTCAGGCTCGGCATCCGGTCCGTGATGACGGTCAGCCCATTTGCCAACCGGGTCGTCCTTACTTCCATGCGGTCCTCCCGGGCTCACAGGGGAGCGGGCGGCGCGTCGCGCCTGCCCTCGTTTCAGCCCTCCTGCCCTCAGGCATTCCGGCGCTCCGGCTGCGGCAATACTGTTTCATGGCTTCCGGGCCTTTGTCAGCCCTTGTCATTCTTGTGACACATACCCTAGGGCACGGCCAGATGGCAGCTCAAGCAGAAAGGGGCGCAAGCATTCTGCGCCCCTCCCCGCATCAGTTTCAGGCCGTGCCTTTCACGGCACGGGCATTTGCCTCGACATGGCGCTCAATGGCGCCAAGTTCCGCAGGCAGCACGCTCTTGCGCTCCGGCGCGGTCATCATCGGCTCCAGCTGTTCGGGCAGTGCCGGATAGACGCCGCTGGCTGCCTTGACGGCAACCGGGAACTTCGCCGGATGAGCCGTGCCCAGCACAATCATCGGCGCCTCGCTGCTGCCGAGCTCTTCGGCCACATGCACGCCGATGGCGGTATGCGGGTCGAGAAGGTAGCCGGTTTGCTCATGGGTGCGGGCGATGGTGGCTGCCGTCTGATCTTCACTGCAGCGCCCTGCCGCAAAGAGCTTGCGCATCTCCGCGATCGGGCCATCGCCAATGGTGAAGCTGCCGGACTGGGAGAGACTGCCCATCATTGCCTTCACCGTGGCACCATCACGGCCATGCACTTCCGACAGAAGCCGCTCGAAGTTGGACGAGATCTGGATGTCCATGGACGGGGAAATGGTTGCCGAGACGCCGCGCATCTCATAGCGCCCCGTTTCCAGGGTCCGCACCAGAATGTCGTTGCGATTGGTGGCGATCACCAGCTTGTCCACCGGCAGGCCCATGCGCATGGCGGCATAACCTGCAAAGATATCGCCGAAATTGCCCGTCGGCACGGTGAAGGAGACCGGCCGGTGTGGCGCGCCAACGGCAACGCCTGCCACGAAGTAATAGACGATCTGCGCCAGAATGCGGGCCCAGTTGATGGAGTTCACGCCCGACAGGCCCACCCGGTCGCGGAAGTCGAAGTGGTTGAACATGCCCTTCACGATGGCCTGGCAATCATCGAAATTGCCTTCCACGGCCAACGCATGAACATTGGCTTCCGTGGGGGTGGTCATCTGGCGGCGCTGCACGTCGGACACGCGCCCCTCGGGGAAGAGGATGAACACATCCGTGCGCTCGCGGCCGCGGAAGGCCTCGATGGCCGCACCGCCCGTGTCGCCGGAGGTGGCGCCAACGATGGTGGCGCGCTGGTTGCGCTCGGCCAGCACATGGTCCATCAGGCGGCCCAGCAGCTGCATGGCCACATCCTTGAAGGCCAGTGTCGGGCCGTGGAACAGCTCCAGCACGAAGCGGCCCGGCGCGATCTGCACCAGCGGCGTCACCGCCGGATGGCGGAACGAGGCATAGGCCTCATCAATCATCCGCTTGAGATCGGCGTCCTTGATTGTGCCGCCGGTGAAGGGGCGGATCACCTCGAAGGCGACGTCCTGATAGGACTTGCCGGCAAAGCCTGCGATGGTTTTGGCATCAAACTGCGGCCAGGTTTCGGGCAGGTAGAGCCCGCCGTCACGGGCAAGGCCCTGAAGAAGAACATCTGCAAAATCGAGAACAGGTGCGTCACCACGCGTACTGACATATCTCACCGCGCCGGATCCCTTTATGTCTGGCTACAGTCCTGCGCCACAGCCAATTTGCGGCGGGCGCAGTCAACAGGCGTTTGATCTTCGGCGGGACGGGCGTCCCGGGACCATGACCCATAAGACAGTTTGCCTAGGCGCGCAAACTGCATTTGAGAACACCTGCCCGCCCGCTCCAGCATGGCTGGCAGGTGCCCTGCTTCATATCAGGCATGCCCCGAGTCGCCGGAGAGCATGGAAGGATCAACGCCGATCTGCCACAAGGCTCTCTGCCACTTGGTGCCGATTTCGGTGTCGAACAGGATCGACGGATCAGCCGGGCCGGTCAGCCAGCCGTTGGACTGAATCTCCTGTTCCAGCTGGCCGGGCGCCCACCCGGCATAGCCCAGCGCCAGCATGGCCTGCGACGGCCCGCGCCCTTCGGCCAGTGCCTTCAGAATGTCCATCGTTGCCGTCAGGCAGATGCCGTCCTGAATGGGCAGGGTGGAGCTCTCCAGCCGAAAATCATCGGAATGGAGCACAAAGCCGCGTTCGGTTTCCACCGGGCCGCCACGATAGACGCTCATGCCGCGCAGAGCATTGGGCAGGCGGATCGACTCGCCTTCCGGTACGATGTTGAGCTGCACCAGAAGATCGGCAACGGAAAGGCTTGTGGATGGCTGATTGATGATCAGCCCCATCGCCCCATCGGAAGAGTGAGCACAGAGATAGATGACAGTGTGGGCAAACCGGCTGTCAGGCATGTTCGGCATGGCAATGAGAAACTGCCCGTCGAGCCAGCCTGTATCCGAACCTTGTGTCATGCAGCCTCCCTTTTGCATTGCACTCCTGCAGAGACTACCTGCTGCCAGGTGATTTGTTAACTTGCTTGAGGCTTTGAACACCGGCAATTTTTGCAGCGTTCACAGAGTTATGAGTGCCCTCAAGCCACGGAAGAGGAGGACGCGGCGCAGGCTTTGCGCTATCACCTGAAACATGCCTTCACATCAGCCAAACGATCAGACCAGCCCTTTCCTTTGCTCTGCAGCAGTGAGCCGTGCTCTGCTCTGCTCCGCCTTGCTGATTGCAGCACCCGCGCCCGCCACTGCGCTCATTACGGACTGGCAGATGGTGGAGGGCGGCGCCGTGCGGATGGTGGTGGCAGGCAAGGCACCGGATGGCAGCTACGAGGCTGGCCTTGAAATCGCGCTGGACCCGGAGTGGCATACCTATTGGCGCTATCCGGGCGAAACGGGCATTCCGCCAGAACTCAGTTTCGAGGGAAGCGCGAATCTGGCGCATGGAAGCCTCTCCTTCCCTGCTCCGGAACGCTATGATGACGGTTTCAGCCAGTCGATTGTCTACACGAGCGGCGTGCTTCTGCCCCTGCGGCTGACGCCAGCAGCGGCGGATAAGCCGCTCAAGCTGGAGGCCAAGGCCTTCTTTGGCGTCTGCAATAAAATCTGTGTGCCAGCTGAAGCGCTGTTCTCGCTGGATCTGGCTTCCGATCCGCAGCCGGACCGCATCGCCGCCCGCCTCATCGACACTGCGCGGGCTGCACTGCCCGTTCCGATGCAAGAGACCGAAGGCCCGCGCCTGACCGGCTTCAGCTTCCGGGAAGGCAAGAATGCGTTGAAACTCGACATCACCGCTGATGTGGGAGACGCAGGTTCCGCCGATCTCTTTGCCGAGGGTGCAGCAGCTTCCGCCAACGGCTTGCCCAAACCAGGTGAGTGGACCGGCAGCACGGCCCGCTGGAGCCTGTCACTCAAGGGATTGAGCGGGCCGGAGGAGGCCCTGCCCCTGCGCCTCGTACTGGTGACGGACACTGGCGCGGCCGAGGCAACCTACGAGATTGACCGCCGGACCCGCAGCATCCGCCGGACGGACGATCCTGCCAAACGCTGAAAAAGGCTCGACGGCGCCAGCATATGACCCTATGTCGAAAGGCGGTCCGCCTTTGCACGCATTGTCTGCGGCGGGCCTCATGCGTTTTGACTTGGACGTGGAGAGATCCGGATGAGCATCAAGATTGGCGACCGTCTGCCGGACGGCGTATTCAAGGTCATCGGCGGCGACGGCCCGGTGGAGATGAAGGCCAGCGACATCTTCAACGGCAAGACCGTTGTGCTGTTCGGTGTGCCCGGCGCCTTCACCCCGACCTGCCACATGAATCATCTGCCGGGCTTCGTCGAGCATTTCGATTCCTTCAAGGCCAAGGGCGTGGACACCATCGCCGTGGTCTCCGTCAATGACATGTTCGTCATGGACGCCTGGAAGAAGGCCACCAGCGCCGGTGACAAGATCCTCTTCCTCGCCGATGGCAGCGCCTCCTATGTAAAGGAACTGGGCCTCGAGCTGGACGCCTCCGGTTTCGGCATGGGGATCCGCTCCAAGCGCTTCGCCCTCATCGCCAAGGACGGCGTTGTTACCGCACTCAACGTGGAAGACGCACCCGGCCAAGCCACCGTTTCCGGTGCCGCCGCCATGCTGGAAGCGCTCTGATCCTCTCAGCCCCGCCTGAGACAGAAATACGCAAGGCCGGAGGCACAAGTCTCCGGCTTTTTTCTTTTTGGATCAGTCAGTTTTCTCTGAGCGCAGACCGGTCTCCGAGTCATCCCGGCCAAGCGCAGCGCGAGCCGGGACCCACTCGCTTGCAGAGAGACGCCGTTTTCGTGAGCGGTGCTGCAGCAGGATCATCTTGAGCAAGCTTCAACGCTTCGCTCAGGCCTCAATGCTCTGCAAGCGAGTGGTCCCCGGGTCTGCGCTTCGCTCCGCCCGGGGCGACGCAGAGTGTGCGGCACGGTTGCGTCTTTTCATCTTCCGCTAATCCGCCCTATCGTCAGATACAGCACTGCCCCCTCCGGGTCATCCCAGCCAAGCGCAGCGCTTCGCCCCGGGGCGGCGCAGAGTGTGCGGCTCTATCCGGAATAGCGGCGCATACGGCGTGACTGTTCCGCCCAAGGGCGGCTATCTATCTGATTTTCTTGAAAGAAGGCTGGATGGTCGGAGTGGAGTGATTCGAACACTCGACCCCCTCGTCCCGAACGAGGTGCGCTACCAGGCTGCGCTACACTCCGATCCAGTCGAGCACCGGGAAACCCGGGCCGGGAACCGCCGGGGCGCTGCCCCGTCGATGTGGCGGGTATTAGCACTGCTTTTTTGCCCCGCAAGCCCCCTCTCGCACATCGGCAAAGAAAGTTTGCCAGTGCCCCGCAATCTGCCCTGGGACGGTGGATAAGTCCCTGTACGACCTCCCCTGTTTCACGAAACAAGGGCTGCTGCATCATGTGGATGTGTGGAAGGTGTTTGACCGGAAGACTTGCGCCCGCGCCGGGCTTGAGGCATACAGCGCCCCTGAGGCGCGGTGAGACACCGCTTGTTCCTCATTCTGGGGCGTCGCCAAGTGGTAAGGCATCGGTTTTTGGTACCGACATTCGGAGGTTCGAATCCTCCCGCCCCAGCCATTCTTCTTCACTGATTTTGCCGAAGCCCTGCCTGAGCGTGGCGCCTGCAAGCATCTGAAAATCATCGCAAATCCTAAACCCGCGCAACCGGCCAGACACAAGCTCAAGCCCCGTACCGGCCCATAGCTGTGCGCTTCGGCTTGCCAGCGTCACGCTGCCAGCCGTTTATCCCCGCATCCTCCGGCAGTCCTATTCTGACTTCCCCGCAGGCACGGCCTGCAGCACCCTCAGGGCGTGATCCGTCGGCTTGATCCGCCTTGGCAGAAGGAGACAGATGCGATGACGGACCGCTTCGACAGCCATGGCACCGGCCTGACAGCCCCCGCCAGCCACGGCTTTTCCATTACCCCCAGCGACAGCTCCGCCTTGAGCGAAGTGGTGCGCGCACTCTATGTCGGCACCGGCGGCTCCCTCACCCTGACCCTGCGCAGCGGCGCGGCCATCACCTTCACCAATGTGCCCGACGGCAGCCTCTTGCCGCTGCGCGCAATCGCGGTGAAAGCCACCGGCACCACCGCCTCCGGCCTGGTCGGTCTGCTGTGAGCGCCGCCATTCCCTCTCTCGCCGCTCCCAGCCTCTGTTTGGGGCCGGTGCTCGGTCTTGGACTTGCCGCCCCGCAGCGGCACGGCGGCTGGTGGCCCCGCGGGGCGCTTTATGCCGCCGATTTCCGCAAGCACCGCTACATGGCGGGTGGGCGCAGCATCACGCCCGCCTCTGCCTTCAGCCTGACGCGCGGCGGCGAGGCCCTGGCCCCTGCCCTGGACGGCAGCTATCAGGGCTTTGCCGCCGATGTGCCTTCCCGCACGGACCTTGGCCTGTTTCTCTCTCCTTCGGTCAATAACGCCATTGCAGACAGCACTGGCGCCGGAGCAACTCTTTCCACCACAGACACATTGGACGGCTTGCCCGGCAGCTGGGGGCAGTCGCGGGTGGATGGCTCAAACATCCGGGCCCGGATTACTGCCAAAGGCAATATTGGCGGCCTTCCATATGTGGATGTCCGCTTCTGGGGCAGCTCAACCGTCACAGACCTGCAGCTGTCTTTCTCGAACGGGGAAGGCACATACATGCCTTCGTCGCCCGGCAGCGCTGTTCTGTATGGTCTCAACCTGGCATTGGTGGCCGGCACCCTCACGAACGCCATCTGCCGTCTGCGCCTGACCGAGCTGACCGCCAGCGGCGCCTATCTGTCGAGACAGGTGGAGCCTGTGACACCGCTGCCGCCTGCCGCCACAGCGGCGGGCCTTGCCCGGTATGAGCGCAGCTGGACAGTCGAGAATGCCACTGCGGCCCGCCTGCGCGCGGGCATTGAATTGTCGCTTTCCGGCGTTTTTGACCTGACACTCCGTCTGGCAGGCGCCCATCTGGAAACCACAACAGCCGCGACACTCAATGCACGCGGCCTCAGCGCCCCGGTGCTTACACGCGGCTCGGCAGTGTCGCGGCCGGAAGATGCCTTGACCCTTCATCTCCCACAGGGCACCGCTGCCGTTGTGCTGACTGCCGGGACCGGCGCCACCCTGGAAATAACCACAGCCTACGCAACCGGAACCGGCCCGGCCAGCATCGCAGTGCCCTCCAGTCCCTTTGGCGCAAGTCCTCTTGTCAGTGCCACCGGATGGGCGCAGGCCGATCCTGTGACAGGCTAAAGCCTCGTCTCAGGCCCATGCGGGGCAGGGAAAGCCCCTGCCCCAGCCTTGTCAGTCTGCTTGGGAAGAGTTGACCCGGCGGGCCTTCAGCTTCTCTTCCCAGGCAAAGGCATGGCGGACGATCAGCTCAAGATCATTGTATTTCGGCTGCCAGCCCAGTTCCTGCCGGGCGCGGGTGCTGTCCGCCACCACTTTCGGGGAATCACCTGCCCGGCGCGGGGCTTCCGCTACGTTGAAATCAACGCCCGACACAGCCTTCACCGTTTCGATGACCTGACGCACGGAATAGCCCTCGCCATAGCCGCAGTTCATCACCGCGCTGGCCCCGCCTTCGCGCAGGCGCAGAAGCGCCAGCCGGTGCGCCTCCACAAGGTCGCTCACATGGATATAGTCGCGCACCGCCGTTCCATCCGCCGTGTCGTAGTCGCTGCCAAACAGGCTCATCTGCGGGCGCTGGCCAAGCGCCGTCTCGCAGGCCACCTTGATGAGATGCGTCGCCTGCGGCGTGCTCTGCCCTGTCGCGCCCTCGGGATCTGCCCCTGCCACATTGAAGTAGCGCAGCGCCGTGTAGCGGAAGTCATGCGCGGCGCTGACATCCTTCAGCATCAGCTCCGTCATGAGCTTGGACATGCCATAGGGCGACAGCGGCACCAGCGGTGCATCCTCCGGCACCGGCACGGTGAGCGGATCGCCATAGACGGCGGCAGTGGAGGAAAAGATGAACTTGTCCACCCCGGCCGCGACACAGGCCTCGATCAGGCTGCGCGAGGCAGAGGTGTTGTTGCGGTAATATTTGAGGGGATCCGACACCGATTCCGGCACGATGACCGATCCGGCGAAATGGATCACAGCCTCTATGCCGTGATCCGCCAGCAGACGGCTCACCAGCGCGGCATCGGCCACATCCCCCACAACCAGCTGCGCTTCAGCCGGCAGAGCCCAGCCGAAGCCGGTGGTGAGATTGTCAAGCACCACGACCTTCTCGCCCGCCCGGACCAGGCAATGGGCCATATGGCTGCCGATATAGCCGGCGCCGCCGGTGATGAGCGTCGTCATGGCAATTGTCTTTCCTTCGAAACGAAGACCGCACCTGCGGGAAACCCGGCCACCGCAAACACGGCAGCTTTGCCCCATGCGGCGGCGGACTGCAAGCATGGCCTCAAGGCTCCGGGGCCGGCAAATGCCGCAGCCAGCGGACGGCGCCCCATCTTCAGAAAACCTGTTTTGGACCTCCGATCCTGCACAGCGGGGTCATATGCGCGCGGCGTCCGGTCCGGAACGGCATGAATTGTCCTGAGGTCTTGGCCGGCGACCATCACCCCTCCGTAAGGGAAACGGCCACGCGGCGTTGAGGCGGTTTCACTGTTGTCGCTAGACATCTCAAGTCCAAAGACAACGGCAATCAAGGTCAAGATTGAATGCCCGGGCATGATCCCAGTATATTAACCCTTCCAAAGGGTTAAACACCCATTGACCAACCTAGGGGCAATATCGAATTGAAAGTGGCATAAAACTCGGCTACCAAATGGATTTAAGAGGTCCCGCATAACATTTTAGGGCATTTCTTTTGTAAGGCCGGTCAGCCTGATTTTTATATGTAGACTTGGCCTGTATCGAAATTTCGTTTTGGTTGAAATTTGTTTTTATTGGTCAGGGTATTAATCATGAGGGCAGTACAAGCAGCCTCTTGTCATGAAAAAAGACACGCCTCAGCTTGAGGCATATTTCCGGCGAAAATAATGTTCGTGGCATTTTGATGCCAACAACCTTACCCAAGCCTGCGGGCTTTCTCTTCTTCTATCATGACCTTCATTCGCGCGTGAAAGTACGGCTAAGCGCGAAGGCTTCCCCGAACCCGTATCACGCCTTCCAGCTGCGCGGTGGCGCATCTTACGAGCCGCAGGAGCGGGGGCGGACAGGGAGCATCAAGCTAGCGCGCACGGATGTATGTGGTTTAGTTCGATAATCATTCAATTGCGGGGGTCCAAGTGCTTTTTGAACAGCAAGCCATCCCAGAAGTAGTCAAGATCACGCCCAAGTTCCATGGAGATGCGCGCGGATTCTTTAGCGAAATTTTCCGCGAAGACCTTTTTCAGGCAGAGGTAGGCCCCGTCCATTTCGTTCAGGACAACCAGTCCCTGTCGGCAGCCACCGGGACTTTGCGGGGCCTGCATTTCCAACTGGAGCCTGCAGGTCAAGGCAAGCTGGTCAGATGCCTCTCGGGCGCGATACTCGACGTTGCAGTCGACATTCGCTCCGGCTCCCCCACCTACGGAAAGCATGTCACCGTCGAGCTATCTCCGGAGAACGGCGCCTGGCTTTGGATTCCTGTTGGCTTCGCTCATGGCTTCGTGACGCTGAAGCCGGATACGGCCGTTCTTTACAAAGTGACCAGCTACTACTCCGCCACACACGATCGAGGCATCCTCTGGAGTGATCCGGCGCTGGGCATCGACTGGCCTATGCCAGAAGAAACACTCACCCTCTCAGCCAAAGACCGTGCCGCGCCGGTGCTGGCCGCCATTGAGCCGCCCTTTCAATACAAGAGTACAGGAGCCTGACGCTTTATGCGTATTCTCGTTACCGGCGGTGCCGGCTTCATAGGCTCAGCGCTTGTTCGCCATCTTGTCATTGAGGCGGGGGCCGAGGTGCTGACCGTCGACAAGCTTACCTATGCAGGGAACCTGCAGTCTCTGGAGGTTGTAAGCGACCGTACGAACCACCGTTTCCTGAAGGCGGACATCTGTGACCGCGCGGCCATGGATGAGGCTTTTTCCAGCTTCCGCCCGGACCGGGTGTATCATCTGGCAGCAGAAAGCCATGTCGACCGCTCGATCACAGGCGCCGGCGACTTCATCCAGACCAATGTCGTCGGCACCTTTACGCTGCTCGAAGCCGCGCGAAATTACTGGTCCGGACTCGAGGAGCAAGCAAAAGCGGACTTCCGCTTCCTCCACGTTTCCACCGACGAAGTTTACGGTTCGCTTGGGCCGGATGGCCTCTTCCATGAAGAGACGCCCTATGATCCCTCGTCACCCTACTCTGCGTCGAAAGCGGCCTCCGATCATCTGGCCATTGCCTGGCAGCGGACCTATGGCTTTCCGGCCCTGGTTTCCAACTGCTCCAACAACTACGGCCCCTATCATTTTCCTGAAAAGCTGATCCCGCTGATCATCCTCAATGCGCTTCACGGCAAGCCGCTGCCGGTTTACGGCGACGGGACGAATATCCGTGACTGGCTCTATGTGGAAGATCATGCCAAAGCCCTGCATCTGATTGGCGGCAAAGGACGGCTCGGCGAGAAATACAATGTCGGCGGCCGCAATGAACGCAAGAATATCGATGTGGTGCAGGCGATCTGCACTATTCTCGACAAGCTGCAACCTGCAGACCGGCCGCGCAGCGAGCTGATTACATTCGTATCCGACCGGCCGGGTCATGATCACCGTTATGCGATCGACGCCACGAAACTTGAAACCGAACTCGGCTGGCGCGCGGAAGAGACTTTCGACAGCGGCATCGAGAAAACAGTTCAGTGGTATCTGGAAAACCAGTGGTGGTGGAGACCCTTGCGCGACAAGGTCTACACCGGCGAACGGCTGGGGACGTTGTGATGCGGATCGCTGTCACGGGCACAAAGGGACAGGTTGTCTCGGCCCTGGCTGAGCGGGGCCTCATGTCCGGGGTAACCATTCTTCCGGTGGGGCGGCCCGATCTTGATCTTCTCGATCAGGCCTCCGTCCTTCCGGCGATTGAGAGGCTCCGGCCTGATCTGATCGTCTCGGCTGCGGCCTATACCGCCGTGGACAAGGCAGAGACGGACCGCGATTCATGCTGGCGCATCAATGCAGGCGGGGCAGGCTTTGTTGCCGGTGCGGCGCGCAGGCTCGGCTTGCCTGTCATTCATCTTTCGACCGACTATGTTTTCGACGGCACGAAAGACGCGCCCTGGTTGGAAAGCGATCCCGTGGGGCCGCTGAGCGTCTATGGCTCCTCAAAACTCGCCGGAGAATTTGCGGTAGCCGCCGCAAATCCGGACCATGTGATCCTTCGTGTGGCATGGATCGTTAGCCCCTTCGGGAACAATTTTGTCAAGACGATGCTTCGCCTTGGCGCCACACGCGATGCGGTCAGTGTAGTGGCAGATCAGCATGGCGGACCAACCTCCGCACTTGATATTGCAGATGGCATTCTGAAGATTGCCGCCAATCTCTTGCGCAACCCCGAAGACGGAACCCTGCGTGGCACCTTCCATATGGCGCCAGAAGGAACCGCAAGCTGGGCAGAGCTCGCAAGTGCCGTATTTCATGAGGCCGAGCACTTCCTTGGAAAACGCATCCAGGTCAATCCGATAGCGTCGGCTGACTATCCGGTTTCGGCAACCCGTCCGGCCAATTCGACTATGGATGGCTCCAGACTTTTCAATATTCATCAAGTTAAACTGCCGAACTGGCGCAGTTCAATCAATCATATCGTGAAATCAATAATCGCATGATTATATTCAAGGGGATAAGGCATGAAAGGTATTATTCTTGCAGGCGGCAGCGGCACGCGCCTGCATCCGATGACTTTGGTAACATCGAAGCAGCTGATGCCGGTTTACGACAAGCCGATGATCTATTATCCGCTGACGACTCTCATGCTTGCGGGCGTCCGTGAAATCCTGATCATATCGACACCGCATGACCTGCCAAACTTCCAGCGCCTGCTTGGCGACGGCTCGCAGTGGGGTCTTGCTCTGTCTTATGCCGAACAGCCAAGCCCGGATGGCCTTGCCCAAGCCTACATTATCGGCGCTGACTTCGTCGCTGGTGGCCCCTCCTGCCTGATCCTCGGCGACAACATCTTCTATGGCCACGGCATGCCGGAGTTAACACGCCGCGCGGCCGAGCGGCCCGATGGTGCGAGCGTCTTTGCCTACCATGTCACGGATCCGGAACGTTATGGCGTGGTCGAGTTCGATAGCTCGATGCGAGCGATTTCTATCGAGGAAAAGCCGCTGAAGCCGAAGTCGAACTGGGCAGTCACCGGCCTTTATTTCTACGACGAGAAGGTGGTGGACTATGCCGCCAGCCTGAAGCCCTCCGCCCGCGGCGAACTGGAGATCACAGACCTCAACCGGTGTTACCTGGATTCCGGCACGCTCTCCGTAGAGATCATGGGCCGGGGTTACGCCTGGCTCGACACCGGAACTCCTGACAGCCTGCTGGATGCCGCCGAATTTGTGGCCACGCTGGAGCGGCGTCAGGGTTTCAAAATCGCTTGTCCGGAAGAAGTGGCTTGGCGGATGGGTTTCATCTCTGAGGATGCGCTTCTGGCCTCACCCGGCGCGCAAGGCAAGGGCAACTACGCAGCCTACGTACGCGCCTTGGTCTCGAAGCCATGACCAATAGGGAGACTGCACGCGTGTCAGCAGAAAAGACCCTCAATATTCTTGGTATTCGCGGATTGCCTGCTGCCCACGGCGGGTTTGAGACATTTGCCGCGAGACTTGCCCCATATTTGCGCGATCATGGCTGGACCGTGAATGTCTATTGTCAGGTTGATGATGGCTCTGTCCCAGCCTCCGCACCCTATTATGAGGACAACTGGGAAGGCATTCACCGCATCCATATCGGCGTCAAACGTGATGGGCCAATTGGTACGATCGAGTTCGACTGGAAGTGCACCCGCGATGTGCTGAAACGCCCAGGTATCGATCTTGTCCTGGGGTACAACACAGCTGTCTTCACCGTCCTGCAACGGTTGAGGGGACGGCGCGTCATCATGAACATGGACGGCATTGAGTGGAAGCGCGCCAAGTGGTCTCTGCCGGCCAAAGCCTGGTTCCTCTTGAATGAGATTGTCGGCGCACATGTCAGCTCGACGCCGATTGCGGACCACCCCGAGATCGCTTCGCATCTCTCCCGGATCGGCTGCCGCCGCTCCGTGGTAATTCCCTATGGGGCAGATCTTGTCACAGAAGCCGAACCGGACCGTCTCGCTCCCTATGGCCTGTCACCCGGCCAGTACTTCGTCTCAATCGCCCGCATCGAGCCCGAGAACTCAATTCTGGAGATCGTTCGGGCCTTCTCCCTCAAGGAGCGAGGAATAAAGCTGGTCGTGCTTGGCAAGCTTGAGCCCGGCAAACCTTACCACCGCGCGGTGCAGGAAGCCGCTTCCGGCGAAGTCATCTTTCCAGGTGCCATTTACGAAAAGGCCACCGTTGAAGCGCTGCGTGTGTTTTGCCGTGCCTACTTGCACGGCCACCAGGTCGGGGGCACCAATCCCTCCCTCGTGGAAGCCCTAGGCTGCGGCAGCCCCGTCATCGCACATGACAACAGATTCAACAGATGGGTGGCAGGTGACGGGCAGTTCTATTTCAATGACGAGACGAGCTGCTCGGAACTGATGGACCGTTTGGCTCGTGATGCTTCCGTTTGCGCAGCGGCGCGAAATGCCGCGCAGACCCGGCATGCGCGCGGTCTGACATGGGGCCATGTCCTTGCAAGCTATGAGCATGTATTCGACCCCGCTCAAACGGAAGCCTGCTTCAACTATCTGAACGCTGAGGCAAATCCGGAAGGATGACGGTGAACATGACCGCTTCAAGAACCAAGGGCACCGAAACCGCAACGACCGGAGCGCCAACTGCGCGTGCGGTCGTGCTCTGTGTCCACCAAGGCCACGAACTGTATGGGTCGGACAGGTCTTTCGCGGATGCTGTGCGATCGTTCGCCAGTCAGGCCGACGCGAACTTCGAGGTCCTGTTGCCACGCCGCGGACCAATCGAAAGCCTGTTCGAAGGGTTTAACGGCACCGTTCGTTTCGCTGACCTGTTCGTGTTGCGCAAGGCTACCATCATCCGTTCCCTGACAACACGTTTGCCGCAGTCCATTGCCGCGATCCGGCGGGCAGTCGCGGGCATGCGCAGGGCAGACACGACCTATGTCAACACTTGTGTGATTGTCGATTACTTGCTTGCCGGCTGGATCACGCGCCGCAGTCTCGTCGTCCATGTGCGTGAGATTCCGACCGGGATCGCGATGCGGGTGATCCGCTTTCTGCTGATCCGGTCGGGTGCCAAGCTCATCTTCAATTCCCTGGCAACCAAAGCTGCGTTTGACATGCCACCTGCCGTAGAACAGGCGGTCGTGTGGAATGGTTTCACAGACCCTGGCGAGCCACCGGCGCCCGCGCCTTTTGATGGCCGGGCGCTCCGGGTGCTTTGCATCGGGCGTATCAATGGCTGGAAGGGTCAGGACCAGCTGATCGAGGCTGTTGCCATGCTCGCCCCTGATGAGCGCCGCCGTATCGAGGTGCGCATTGTGGGTGGCGTATTCGAAGACCAGACCCACTTCCTCGACAGGCTAAACGAGCTGATCGCTGCGCACGGCCTGGAAGACGTCGTGAGCATCCATCCATTCACCACAGACCCGACGGACGCATACCGGTGGGCAGATGTGGTAGTGGTCCCATCCCGCTTGCCTGAACCATTTGGCCGTGTAGCCATCGAAGCGATGGCGCACGGCTGCGCGGTCATTGCCACAGCGCACGGCGGTCTTGTTGAGATAGTCCGCGACGGTGAGACGGGCACGCTCGTCCCGCCGCAAGCGCCCGACAAACTTGCAGCGGCGATCCGCGAAGCAGTCACGGATCCCACGTCAGCTGCCCAGAAGGGGAGCAACGGCAGACTTGTCTTCCTGGATACCTTTGAACAGGAAACTGTAAATCATCAACTCACGAAAGTTCTGCAATCATTCACAAACATCCAAAGCGCCTAGCACAATGAAATCGAAAATATTTTCAATCATTTTCTCATTTGGCGCACTGGGGGCAACCCTGTCCCTCGGATTTTTCGCTATTGTATTGAACGCGAACACGTTAGGACCAGTCGACTTTGGATCATTTATTTTAGTTATAACATTTTCAACAATAGCTGCACAGCTTATTGGGCTCGGCTATAGTGACGTTGTGATGCTTAACGGGATCAGGGATCCCAATTTGATTTCTTCACATGCGGCTACAGCAGTGGCCTTGTCGATTATCTCGGCAATTTTTATTGTGCCCGTGCTGTTTTTCATTGCTGGATATGCGGTTGAAAAATTTAGCTATTACATTCTTCTGCTAACAATTTCGGAGAGCTTTGGGCAGCGGCTGATAACGATCGCGGAGCATACGGCGATAGCAGACCGAAGAACGAGAACCGCCGATACAATAAGAGTCGCAGCAGCGGCTATCAAACTGCTTCCCGCACCCATTGTTCTCGTGTCTGGTGCAACACCTGTTTTTGAGCTGTTTTGTGTCTTGTATTTTTTTGTGACGATTATTGGTGCGATCGGAAGTCTTCTTTGCGCAAGAGTTGACATCATGCATCCAGCTCGTCTTACAGAAAGTAATATGAGAACGGCCATGACCTTCATGGCTTCGGGGTTCAGCCGGTTCTCCGCCCAATCCTCAGACCGGATAGCAATTGCCTATGCCGCAATCAGCCCAGACATATCGGGTGTCTACCTACTTGGATCTCGCATCTACCAGGTTGTAACCTCATTAATTCAAGCACTTCAAAAACACTTTGTAATATTTTTTTACGGATCCGAATTAAAAACTTTGCAAGGGAGAAGAGTCCATATCTTTTCTTCGTCATTTGCCGCAGGATTGGCGATCGCTATCAGCGTTTATTTATGCTCAAGCTATCTGTCTTTTTCTTTTCTTCTGAATATGATGGCGCAATTCTGATCATGGAACGTTTCGCCTTTGTGATCCCGTTCTATATTGTATATGCGACAGGATTGCCATTCCTTGCCGCTTTTGGCCGATTCACGGTGAGATTGCTGTTTAGCGCTCTGGAACTAACGTTAAATACATGCCTCTGCTTATATGCATTAAATTATCGCAACATTGAAGATATTCCATATGTTCTTGCAATATCATATGCAACACTCTCAATCTTGATGATGACCTTCCTGTTCCTATCAAATAAGCGCAAGGCCCCTTTATGAGTTCGTCAGTTACGAAAGAGGGAACCCTTTCTTTCAGAGCACTCTTGGCGCTTACTGCAAGCATCCTCTTCTATATCGATGTTGCCGGGATATGGCTCTGGACTGCATCTGATGGAGAGGTTGCGCTGGTCGAGAAATTTGGAGGCGACGCTTTCCGCATCGCAGCCCTCGGCCTTCTCTTTCTTTCTTTCAATCAAAGACAAATAAAAATCACATCAAGATTACCCTTCATATTCTTCACCCTATCTATATACATGCTTCTATCTGCCATTTTTTCACCAAAATATGATTATGCCATCTTGCAATACATTCGATTTCTGGCAATTTTATTTATGTTTACCGCCATTTCAGCCTATCAGATTGAAGCAGAATTTGACAAAGGCATTGAACGCGTATTCTTGCTGACATTAATTGGATCGCTTTTGCTTGCGGCCATTGCACCGTCTCTTGCCGTGATGCGTTCGGCAGGACTTGATGGGAGTGTGCGTGGCTTGTTCACGCACAAGAACATTTTTGCGTCTTTTGCGGTTCTCACCTTTGCCTGGCTTTTAACATCCAGCACAATGTCTTCTCGCAGGAAACTATTCCTGTTTCTTTTAACAATAGTATCTGTTCTACTGGCTCGATCAGCAACATCCCTTGTGCTGCTTCTCGTTGTTGTTTTCGCCTACTTCTCTTCATCAAAACTGATAAGAAAGAGGAACAAGATCCTAATACTGCCAACAATTCTCATTGCATTGGCTTTGTTCGCATTCGCAATTTCATACGCTGAAGTCGTCTTCTCGCTCCTTGGCCGGGACGCAACCCTTACAGGGAGGACTGAGTTCTGGTCTTACCTTCTGAACGTGCACAGGCAGAAACCAGTTTTCGGGTATGGATACAACTCGATAATGGAGTATGAGGAAGTCGTTGCGCCCTTACGTGAGTTCGTCTACACAAAATTCACTTCATCCCATAATAGCTATCTAGATATTATCCTGAACTTAGGCTGGGTAGGATTTTCTTTATTCTTTGCGTTGATCGTATACTCTCTTTGGAGGGCGATTAAGCAGGCAACCAATGAGAGCTACGCCGTCTCAGTCAGATTTGTTGTCATTTCAGCAGCATTTCTGGTATTAGGCGTCACGGAAAGTAACGCAGGATTGTCAAACAGGCTTGCGACGCTGTTCTACTTTGGTGCCCTTGTTCAACTATTCAACTATCGACCGAAGCAATATTTGAGAACGAACACCTCTCCAAGCTGACAAGGTTCCGCGCGGCTCTGCACCTTGGCAATTTGGCATATTCTTCACCCTGCCTGGCCAAGACTGGTGTCTGGGGCCTGCATGCAGCGCTCAGCGTGGATTTCGAGTATTGAGGCTCTCATGATCACTCCCCTTCTCCTCGTCGGCGGTTCGGGCACGCGGCTCTGGCCCTTGTCACGCAAGAGCTATCCGAAGCAGTTTGCGCCGCTTATCGGCGGGGAAAGCCTGTTTCAGGGCTCGGCACGGCGGCTTTCGGCGGAAGGCTTTGCCGCACCTGTCGTCATCACCGGTTCGGATTACCGCTTCATCGTCACCGAACAGCTTGCCGCCGCGGGCATTGATCCCGGAGCCATCCTGATCGAGCCGGAGGCGCGCAACACGGCCCCGGCCGTGCTCGCTGCCGCGCTCCACATCGCAAAATCCGATCCGGACGGGCTGATGCTGGTTGCCCCCTCCGACCATGTGGTGCCCAACCCGGCAGCCTTCCGCGCAGCGGTCGCCGCCGGTGTGCCGGCCGCAGAGGCCGGGCAGATCGTCACCTTCGGCATCCGCCCCACCCATGCAGAGACCGGCTACGGCTGGCTTGAACTCTCCGCCGCTGCCGCCGAAAGCGAGCCGGTGGTGCTGAAGCGCTTTGTCGAGAAGCCGGACCGGGACAAGGCCGAAGCGATGCTCGCCGCCGGGTCCTATCTGTGGAACGCCGGCATCTTCCTGTTCAAGGTCTCCACCATTCTCGGCGCCTTCAACGCGCTGGCGCCGGACCTGATGGAGCCCGTCACCCGTGCGGTCGAGGACGCAAAGCCGGATCTTGGTTTCCTGCGGCTTGATCCGGCGGCCTTTGCCCGCGCGCCGTCCATCTCCATCGACTATGCGGTGATGGAGCGCGCCACCAACCTCACGGCTGTGCCTTTCGGCGCTGGCTGGTCGGACCTTGGCGGCTGGGACATGGTGGCCAAGGAAATGGGGCCGGACACCCGCGGCAACAGCCTGGGCGGCGAGGCCACGGCCATTGACTGTGACGGCACACTGCTGCGCTCGGACAGTGAGGGGCTTCAGATCGTCGGCATTGGCCTCAAGGATATCATCGCCGTGGCGATGAATGACGCGGTGCTGGTGGCCGACAAGTCCCGTGCACAGGACGTGAAGCTCGCTGTCGAGGCCCTGAAGAAGGAAGGTGCGCGGCAGGCAGAAACCTTCCCGCGCGATCACCGGCCGTGGGGCTGGTTCGAGACATTGGCACTTGCCGACCGGTTCCAGGTCAAGCGCATCGTCGTGCATCCCGGCGCTGCCCTGTCGCTGCAAAGCCACCTGCACCGCTCCGAACACTGGATCGTCGTGTCGGGCACCGCACGGGTGACGGTGAATGAGGACGTGCAGCTGCTCACCGAGAACCAGTCGGTCTACATCCCGCTCGGCGCGGCGCACCGGCTGGAAAACCCCGGCAAGGTGCCGATGGTGCTGATCGAGGTGCAGACCGGGGCGTATCTCGGCGAAGACGACATCATCCGCTACGACGACATCTATTCCCGCGGGCAAGGCGCCAAGGGCTAACCCCTCCCCGGCAAAGCAGGGACACCCGTTGCAGGGGGACGCGCCCTTGCGCGGGGCCCTTCAAGGAGCGCCCCGCTCCAGCTCTTCCGTGAGCCAGCCGAGCAGATCCCGCAAGGCCCTCCGGGGAGCGGCCTTGGCCGTAATCTTCGCATGGAACCCGCCGGGAACTGCCACGAACCCCAAAGGGGCGGTCAGCCGTCCAGTGGCCAGATCACGCTCGACCAGTCTCCGCTCGGCGAGGGCCACACCCAGACCGGCGGCAGCCGCCTCGATCGCCAGCAGATGGTGGGGGTGCTCCAGATCCTGCCCGGCCTGAAACGTGATGCCAGCGCGGCGCGACCATTCCTGCCAGCTTCCAGACGCCTCCAGATGCGTGAGACTGACCGGTGCGGTCCATATGCCGTCCTGGGCGCTGAAGGGATAGTCTGGCGAACAGACCGGCCCGTAGGAGGTATCCCCGATCGAAGTGGCACCAGGCTCAGCCGCTGGGCTGCGAAGGCGGTCATAACTCAGCATCAGATCGAATTCGTGATCGGGAACCCGTCCGGGCCCTGCCATCAACAGGCGTATCTCGATCCCGGGATGTGTCCGGTAGAGACGCGGCAATCTGGGCGTCAGCCAACGGGTCGCCAGGGTGGCGCTGAGCAGCAGGGTGATATGGTTGCCGCCAACCTCGCCCCGCAGGCCGCGCGACACCCCGTCCAGCTGATCCAGAACGGCAGTGACCGTCTCCCGCAAGCGTTCGCCGCGCGCTGTCAGCTTCAACCCCGTGCCGGCCTTCTCGAACAGATTGCCGCCAAGGTCTTCGGACAGATGAGCGGTCTGCTTGCTTACAGCGCTGTGGGTGCGCCCCAGCTCCCGTGCGGCGGCGGTGACAGACCCCAGCCGTGCCACAGCCTCAAAGGACGGCAGGGCTGTCAGTGGGGGCAGACGGCGCATCCTTGTTCCTTTTGGTTACAGAGTCCCGAGAATTATTCAATTTTTCTGCGCATATCCGCTTGGCTACATCAAGGAAAAAGAACAGAGAGAAAGATCATGCCCAGCGTCATTTACATTTTGCCGGATCGAGGCATCACTGCGCAGGATCACACCTGCGAACGCAGCTTGTGCCCCATTGCCCCTGGGTGGGCCCGTATCTGGCTGGACCGGATCAACCACCGGCGCATGCTGCGCAAGGAACTGCTGCCACAGCCCGACAGCGTTCTTGCCGACGCTGGCCTCGAGCGGTCTGCCGTCCTTCTCGAAGTTTCAAAGCCCTTCTGGCGTGCCTGAGACAGGCCGTGTCAGCGGCGCTTTTTGCTTCGGATACATCAGGCCTTGAAATGGCCCGGATGCGGTGTAAGCCTTGAGTTCTGCAGATGAGTGAAGCTCATCGGAGCAGGATGCAGCCACGTGCCGCAGAGCGTTTACCGGCTGGACGCGGGCACATGTGCACAGGCCCACCGGTATCCGGCGTTTCCTTCAACTTGCAATGCCAATATTTAACAGTTGTTAACGATTGACAGGCCTACTCGGTCAGCGTAACGCCAGTCAGGAGTAGTGAGTTGATGCAATCGGCAGCAGGCGAAACCCGCAAGACATCCGGTGTGCCGGAGCACAGGCTTTCCGGACAGTCCGCACCTGCCGATGCGGCCTGGGCTGAAGATCTGCAGGATGAAGCCTGGGAAAGTGCCAGCCAGTCTGCTGATGCGGCTGGAGAAGGCGTAACTGCCTCTTTTTTGCTGATTAAAAATCTTCTGTTCTGGGGCTCAATGATTCTCGTGCTGGCTGCTACCGGCGTCGCGGTGTCCATTCTTTTCTGATTTTTTACATCGGGCCAGGTGGTGGACTTGAATTTCGCCGCATTGTGATTGCATGCTTCATTGAGGGTGGCAAGCAGCATGAGGAGCGGGAAATGTCCGCGCTTGGCTTTGTTGGCGGCCTTGCCGGTGCCGTGGCTTTTGGCATCTATGGCCTTATTGCTTTTGTTTTTCTGACTGCCGCCATGCTTGAACTGGCGGAACACAGGCGCACAAGCCGCCTGTCCTTCTCTCTCGCTTTTGCAGCGGCTGTTCTGTGGCCAGTGTCCCTTGTGGTGGCGTCTGTTGCCGCCATTCATGCCGGGCAGCGGCACACGCGCAAGCCCTCTACGGGCTGCGCAGAGCCGGAAAGGCCCAGCACGGACAGAGCCTGTGTGGGCAGACCCAATATGGACAGGCCCATGCTGGCACTGGTTGAAAGGGGCACAGCCAGCCTTCGGGCGCATGGCGAAGGGCTGCTGGCCAGGCAGGTGTCTGGACACCCGGTCAAGCCTGCTGCGGAGCCAGACCTTGCTGCGGCACCTGCACTTGGCACACCCGCCGCTTCCTCCCCTTCCACCTGTGGCCCTTCCCTCGAGATGGCGGATAGAAGCAGGCCGATAGTGCGCTCACTGGCACCCTTGCAGATGCAGCCGCAGCCCCCTTCGGCATACCGGGGCCGGACAGCCGCTCCCGCATCATCCTGTCGCCCCGGCAGGCTCTGGGAGCTGCCCGGCAAGGCAAGTCAAAGCCCGCCGCGAACCGTCATCGCCTGCGGCAGACCGCCCTCAGCAAACCGAAAAAAGGCGAGCCCGATTGAAGGCAGGGTCTGGCGGAAGGCAGCCCCACCGCGATGCACTCATGCTCTCCGGCGGAAGACCTGCACGGCATAGGCAATGAAGACACCAGCAAGTGTTGCGGCAAGACCAAACCACGTGAGGGCATAACCAAGGTGGTCGTTCTTGAACTTCACCACTGTTTGGCCCGCTCTCGGTAGCCCCTGCGGACCTGTGAAGGCGGCGTCGAGATCGATGCTGTAGGGCGCAAGGCTGCCGCTGGCACCCAGCACCTTCGCCATACGATCCGTGTCACGGGCAAACCAGATGCGCTTTGCGGCATCAACGGCGGGCGTTGTCCAGTTCGGCTGTTCCCGCAGGCGCAAAAGGCCCGTCAGCTTCTGCTCGCCCAGCGGCGGGGTTTCAAGTTCAGCCATCAGGTCCGCAGCGAGCCCTTGTGGCACGAAGCCACGGTTGACCATCACCAGCCAGCCTTCGTCCGTGACGAGCGGGCTGTAGATCAGGTAACCGGGGCCGGATGGCGCTCCCTGCGTGGTGGCAAGGGAAGTGTAGTAATAGGCCGCACCCGGCAGATAACGCCCGCTGACGGCCACATGCCGGTAGTCTGCCAAGGGATCCGCGACGGTTTGCGGCCAATCCTTGGGGCCTGGCGCCAGAACAGCCGGCCGCGTCACATCTGCGTTGACCCGCTCAATCAAGGCCTCTTTCCAGGCCAGACGCTGCATCTGCCACAGACCAAGATTGACGAGAATGGCAAGGCCAATAGCAGCAGCAATGCCCGGCACAAGCAGGCGGCGGAGCGCGGAAGGGCCGGGAGAAGGCGAGGTGCGGTTTGTGGCTGACACGTGCTTCGATCCTGTTCGACTTGCCGGTGAGATAGGCCGGGCTCAGACCTCGTCCCGGTCACCTGCATCAATTTTGCCTTCGGCCGCATCGTTGCGATATTGCATGGCGATCATCAGGCCTTTCAGGGGCGCAGCACGCCGAGGCCGAGGATGACGGTCAGCGGCAGCCAGAGAAGCAGGTGCAGCCATATGGGCGGCGCATAGGCCAGTTCGACTGCAAGCACCAGCCCCACCACGATGAAGCCGACAATCATGATGACGAAAACCGCCGGGCCATCGCCACTTTCTGCCGCAAAGGCAAGGTCCAGCCCGCAGGCCGTGCAGGCCGGGCGCGGCGTCAGGAAGCCGCGGAACAGCCGCCCTTCGCCACAACGCGGGCAGCGGCAACCGAGACCTGCGGAAACCGGGTTTTGAGGCGGGTAGACCGCCTTGTCCTGAAAGCTGTCCTGCATTGTGCCCTCCAGAGGCCCGGCTGAAAGCGAAAGGCCCGGCCGAATGGCATGCGCGCCACCCGCCCGGGCCCAATCCGTTTATACCAGCTTCAGCGCCGTGTCAGTGCGTGGCAACGCCCCAGGCGCCCCAGATGTAGATGGTGGCGAAGAGGAACAGCCACACCACGTCCACGAAGTGCCAGTACCAGGCGGCCGCTTCGAAGCCGAAATGCTTCTGCGGAGTGAACTGCCCGGCCGAAGCACGGATGAGGCAGACCGCCAGGAAGATGGTGCCGACAATCACGTGGAAGCCGTGGAAGCCGGTAGCCATGTAGAACGTGGCGCCATAGATGTTGCCCGAGAAGGCAAAGCTGGCATGGGAATATTCATAGGCCTGGCAGATCGAGAAGATCACGCCAAGGATCACGGTGAGGGTCAGACCCCACTTGAGGCCCTGACGGTCGTTCTCGAGCAGCGCATGATGTGCCCAGGTCACGGTGGTGCCGGAGGTGAGCAGGATCAGCGTGTTGAGCAGCGGCAGGTGCCAGGGGTCAAACGGCGTGATCCCATGCGGGGGCCAGACGCCGCCAGTTGCCTCGACACGGGCATACTGGATGGCTTCGCCGGTGAAGAGCGAGGCATCGAAGAAAGCCCAGAACCAGGCAACGAAGAACATCACTTCCGAAGCGATGAACAGGATCATGCCGTAGCGCAGGTGCAGGCTGACCACGCGGGTATGGTGGCCTTCCAGCGATTCCCGCACGGTGTCACGCCACCAGGCGAACATCACATAGAGAACGATGATCAGGCCGACGGCAAACAGGCCCCAACCGGTCAGATCAGCACCAAAAATGGTGAAGTCGGCACCCTTATGCGAGCGCATGAAGCCGATCCCGCCCAGAGCGAGGATGAAAGCACCCATCGAGGCCAGGAACGGCCAGGGGCTTGGGTCCACAAGGTGGTAGTCGTGGTTCTTGGTATGTGCCTCAGCCATGGGCATGCTCCCCGAAGTTCCAAATGCGTTCCGGACGGACCGGCCGTTCAGCGGCCAGGGCCATCACAAATTGCTCCCCGCTGCCGGATCTGCAGGTCTGGCAGCGACTGGTTTGACCGGATGTTGCACCGGGTAGAAGGTATAAGACAGGGTGATTTCCTTGACGTGCTTCAGGTCAGGATCTTGATCCATCGCCGGGTCGACAAAGAACACCACAGGCATTTCAACGCTCTCACCGGCGGCCAGCGCCTGTTCGGTGAAGCAGAAACACTGCATCTTGTTGAAATAGGCCCCTGCCTCGAATGGTGTGACGTTGAACACGGATGTGCCCGTCGTCACGTCAGAGCTGGTGTTGTGCGCCTCATAGGCCACCTGCGTGGTCTCACCCATGCGCAGTGTCACGCTGCGCTGCTGCGGCTTGAAGCTCCAAGGCAGCGCACCATTGATGTTGCCATCAAAACGGACGGTGATCTTGCGGTCGATGATCGTGCCGCTCTCGCTATCGGCGCGCTGTGTCTTGCCCCCGAAGCCGGTCACCTGGCAGAACATTTCATAAAGCGGCACGGCAGCGAAGGATGCACCGACCATCGCAAAGAAGATGGAACCGCAGACAAGCGCGACCCGGCGATTGCTGGCATTATGGCGGCGAAGATCGTTTCCGTTCGGTTCGCTGGTCATGGGGCCTCACAAGGGACGCTGCAGAACCGCAGCGCCCAGCTTCAACCAGGTGACGAGGTAGAACAGAACCACAAGACCAGCCAGGGACAGGCCGATCGCAAGCGAGCGGGCCTTGCGGCGCTTCAACTGTTCATCGGTGAGCTTGATACCGTCTTCCGTCATGGCTCAAAGCATCCGCCCGGCAAGGCTCTCACCCAGCATCAGGGCATAGAGCAGGAAAAGATAGAGGATGGAGAAGCTGAACAGCCGCACGGCCGCCTTGCGGGCCGCCTCGCCCTCGCGCTTGCGGTAGACAGCGACTGCCAGTCCCAGGAACACGGCACCCAGAACGGTCGCGGCCACACCATAGACCACACCAGCAAAGCCAAGCGCATAGGGCGCCACAGCCAGCGGAGCCAGGATGATGGAGTAAATCAGGATCTGGCGGCGCGTTGCGGCCTCACCGGCGACAACAGGAAGCATGGGGATGCCAGCCGCGCGGTAGTCACCGCTCTTGAACAGGGCCAGCGCCCAGAAATGCGGCGGCGTCCACATGAAGATGATCAGGAACAGCACGACGCTTTCGAGGCTGATGCTGCCCGTGACAGAGGCCCAGCCGATCATCGGAGGGAAGGCGCCGGCTGCGCCACCGATGACGATGTTCTGCGGCGTCGAGCGCTTCAACCACATGGTATAGACAACCGCGTAGAAGAAGATCGTGAAAGCGAGGAAGGCCCCGGCAAACCAGTTGACCAAAAGGCCGAGCACCAGCACAGAGCCGATCGACAGCACCATGCCGAAGGCCAATGCCTCATCCGGCGTGATCTTGCCTGCCGGGATCGGCCGCTTGGCGGTACGGGTCATCACGGCGTCAATATCCGCGTCATACCACATGTTCAGGGCACCGGAGGCACCCGCGCCGACTGCGATACACAGCAGGGCAACACCGGCGAAAAGCGGATGGATCGAGCCTGGCGCCAGCATCATGCCGACAAAGGCGGTAAAGATCACGAGCGACATGACCCGCGGCTTCAGCAGGGCGATGTAGTCACCAACCGAGCCCATGCCACCGTTCCAGACGGCGGGGCTGGCAGTCATCCTGTCATTGCTCTCTGCGAGAGACATCGGCTCTTCCTCGTACCTGTGCGTCCTGGGCTCCGCGGCGGTTGCGGAGATGAGGGCTTTTTCCCATGGCCCTGCGGCCAGGTGCTGCCCCTTCTTTTCGAGTTCCCTGCCGGAACAGGGTGCAGACAGCAGTCCTGTCTGCCGGGTCCGTCAAGAATACGGCTTTTTCCGTATGAAGGATCCGGGCGAAATGCCGCGCCCAGGCGGCGCGGCATCTCTTTCCTGCAGGAGCGCTGCTTACTTGATGCGCGGCAGCGTCTCGAACTGGTGGAACGGCGGGGGCGAGGACAGTGTCCACTCCAGCGTAGTCGCGCCTTCACCCCAGGGGTTGTTGCCCGCGACGCGCTTCTTCATGAAGGCTTCCACGATGCCGATAAGGAACACGAACACCGCAAAGGCCGAGATGTAGGAGCCGATGGAGGACACGAAGTTCCAGCCGGCCAGCGCATCCGGGTAATCGGCATAGCGGCGGGGCATGCCGTTGAGGCCCAGGAAGTGCTGCGGGAAGAACACCAGGTTCACGCCGATGAAGGTGATCCAGAAATGTGCCTTGCCGATCGTCTCGTTGTACATGTAGCCGGAGATCTTCGGGAACCAGTAGTACCAGGCAGCGAAGATACCGAACACGGCGCCGAGCGACAGAACGTAGTGGAAGTGAGCCACAACGTAGTAGGTGTCATGCAGCGCGCGGTCGAGACCGGCGTTGGCCAGCTGCACACCCGTCACACCGCCAACGGTGAACAGGAAAATGAAGCCGATGGCCCACACCATCGGGGTGCGGAACTCGATGGAACCGCCCCACATGGTCGCAATCCACGAGAAGATCTTCACACCCGTCGGCACCGCAATCACCATGGTGGCGGCGACGAAGTAGGCCTGCGTCTCGACCGACATGCCGACGGTGTACATGTGGTGCGCCCACACGATGAAACCGACGACGCCGATGGCAACCATGGCATAGGCCATGCCGAGGTAGCCGAAGATCGGCTTGCGGGAGAAGGTGGACACGATGTGGCTGACGATGCCGAAGGCCGGCAGGATCAGGATGTACACTTCCGGGTGGCCGAAGAACCAGAACAGGTGCTGGAACAGGATCGGATCACCGCCGCCGGCCGGATTGAAGAAGGCCGTGTCGAAGTTGCGGTCCGTCAGCAGCATGGTGATGGCGCCAGCCAGAACCGGCAGCGACAGCAGCAGCAGGAACGCCGTGATCAACACCGACCAGGCAAACAGCGGCATCTTGTGCAGGGTCATGCCCGGCGCACGCATGTTGAAGATGGTGGTGATGAAGTTGATCGCACCCAGGATCGACGAGGCACCGGAAATGTGCAGCGCCAGGATCGCCAGATCCACCGCCGGGCCAGGCTGGCCGGAGGAGGAGTAAGGCGGATACATGGTCCAGCCGCCGCTCACGCCGGTAGAGCCCGGTGCGCCTTCCACGAACAGCGACAGCAGCAGCAGCGCGAAGGAGGGCGGCAGCAGCCAGAACGAAATGTTGTTCATGCGCGGGAATGCCATGTCCGGCGCACCGATCATGATCGGCACGAAGTAGTTGGCATAGCCGCCGATCAGCGCCGGCATGACCATGAAGAAGATCATGATCAGGCCATGGGCCGTCGTGAAGACGTTGAACAGATCCGGGTTGGAGAAGATCTGCATCCCCGGCTCCTGCAGCTCCATACGGATGCCGACCGAGAGCGCGCCGCCGACGATGCCGGCGATGATTGCGAAGATGAGATAGAGAATGCCGATGTCCTTGTGGTTGGTCGAAAAGACCCACCGGCGGAAACCAGTCGGATGGTCATGAGCGCCATGCGCAGCAGCCGCAGCCATGATCGTGCTCCCTCTTGAAATTCACGACAGGGCGGGCGGCTCCTCTTGCCCTCCGCGCCCCTTGGGATTTGACCGGATGCTGCGGAAACCCCGCAACACCCGTTTCAGCTTCAGCAAGTGTGGTGGCCAGGCCACCGCACCATATTCATCTGCCTCAGCGGGCGGCGACAGCCATCTTGCGCTCGGCGGCGATGGAGGCCATCAGCTGCTTGTTCGCGCCATCGACATCCGTCTTCGCGGCCTCAGCCCAGGCGTCGAACTGCTCCTGCGTGACAACGCGGATGGCGATCGGCATGAAGGCATGGTCCTTGCCGCACAGCTCGGAACACTGACCGTAGTAGATGCCGGTTTCGCGGGCGTTGAACCAGGTTTCGTTCAGCCGGCCCGGGATCGCGTCGATCTTGATGCCGAAAGCGGGCATGGCAAACGAGTGGATCACGTCAGCAGCCGTGACCTGAACGCGCACGGTCTTGTTGACCGGGATGATGACTTCATAGTCGGTCGCCAGCAGACGCGGCACGTCCTGCAGCGGCACACCGCGCTCATCTGCCACCTTCTGGCGCTCGTCATCCTTGAGCATCAGTGCGTCGAAGGAAATGCCGGCCAGAGCCTCATCGGTGTACTCATAGCCCCAGTACCACTGGTAACCCGTCGCCTTGACCGTCATGTCATAGGCCGGAAGATCGACCTGCTTGTACAGCAGCCGGAAGGACGGCACGGCGATGACGACCAGAATCAGGATCGGCACAACCGTCCATGCCACTTCGATCATCGTGTTGTGCGAGGTGCGCGAGGGCGACGGATTGGCCTTGCGGCGGAACCGCACCATTACGTAGATCAGCAGCGCCAGCACGAACAGCGTGATGATGGTGATGATGCCAAGCGTGAAGTTCTTGAACCAGTGGATGTCGTCCATCACGGTGGTAACAGAATTCTGCAGGCCCAGCTGCCAGCTGGACATACCGCCCGAAACTTCGGCCATTGCCGCACCGGCGGTTCCCGCCAGCAAGACAGCCGCTGCACCTGCCGCAATGAGACGCTTGAAGTTTGCCTTCACGTCCGCGCTCCCTTCCCTTGCCCGCCCCCCGGGGCGGATCATGCTCAATTCGCCCGCCTTGCGGCGGTTTTCCTTGTGTCTGCCTCCGGGCGGCCTGCATGGCCTGCCCTTGCAGCAGAGATGCACCGTCCCCACCTGAGAGGCAGAGACATCTTCCAGTTCTGCCAGCAGGCCGGCCGGGCCGGAGAAAATCCGGCATTTGTCCGGTATCCGGCGGGTGCCTGTTGCCTCACTGGTGAGGCAGAACCTTCAAAATTTCCCGGGACAACCAAACCTCCCGCCCGAGGCCGGCGCCCTCTTGGCGCCCTGCATCAGACCGGAGTGTCTCGCGTCCGTTTCGCGTATGATAATACGCATATAACCGCATCCCGCACGATGCGGCGAAGGGAGGAGCGACGTTCTGCCGCAGCCTTTTCACTTCTCCCTCTCCGGGCACAAAAACCACAAGAGAACGGCCTTAGCAATGGGTTTGTCGTGATTTCGCCAGAGCTTCTCCATTTCCCCGCCTTGATCCTTGTCAATATTTTGCAGCCTGGCTGAAACCTCCGGCCTGGGGCCTGCGCCACGCACAGGTTGATCAGAATCAACGCAGCTGCTGGCTTGTGAGCATTTTTCCAGCCTCCGGCGGCGTTTCCGCCTTGCTTATGCCATGTAGCCTATTGAAATGTGGATCACGCTGCCCGCTTGCGGCATTGTGCGTTGAGTTTTAAGAACCTGATTCGCCCCTTGCGGCGTTGAATGACCCCAGTCGGAGAAAAGTCCTTGCTGACCCGTATTCCGCGCCTTGCCGCTTTTGCCGCCCCGGTTTTAGGCCTTCTTTTGGGCCTGGGAGCACAGGCCATCACCAGCCCCGCTCTTGCGCAGGGCGAGGTGAAGGCTGTTCACGGTGACTGGCAGATGCGCTGCGACACCCTCCGGGAGCCGAAAGCGAGCAGTGCGCCCTCATCCAGAACGTGACCGCAGAAGACCGGGACAATGTGGGTCTTTCCGTCATCGTGCTGAAGACCGCTGACAAGCAGGCACGCATCCTGCGTGTTCTGGCACCGCTTGGCGTGCTGCTGCCCTCCGGCCTTGGCCTGCGTGTTGATGATGCCGATATCGGCCGCGCGGCTTTCGTCCGCTGCCTGCCCAATGGCTGCATCGCCGAAGTGATCCTGCAGGATGACGTTGTGGGCAAGCTGCGCAGCGGCAAGCAGGCAACTTTCATCATCTTCCAGACACCGGAAGAAGGCATCGGCATCCCGATTTCGCTGACTGGCTTCTCCGCCGGTTTCGACGCCCTGCCGTAACCGCGCAGTCAGTACCCAGAGCTTTCAAGACCCGCCTGCGGCTTCTGCTGGCGGGTCTTTTCATTTTGCTCACGTCTCCCGCTTTGGCGCCTCATCGCGCGGGGTAAGCGCATGCAGCCGGTCCGAGCCGGCAAATTCGCCCTCATTCAGCTGCAGTTCCGTCCGCTCCCGGTCGCGGCGGCGTACATCTTCCACAACTTCGTTGATCCGCTCATCCAGGAATCCCCAGCGCCTCAAGCGCTGCCCGGCCGAAGGCGATGCTGGATTCGAACGTTTCCCGGATGTGGAATTCCACACCGAGCCGCGTCAGCGCCAGAGCATGGGTCTGGCTGCTGGCACGGCAGAACAGCCGCGCCTGCGGGCAGGCTTCGCGGATGGCGTGAATTGCACGCTCCATCACCCCGTCGTTTTCAACGCAAAGGGCGATCAGCGCCGCCTTGCCCGCCCCCGCTGCCATCAGTACATCGGCGCGGGTGGCATCGCCATAATAGACCTTGTATCCGAGCTTGCGGGCATAAGCGATGCGCTCCGGCCGCAGATCGATTGCCGTGATCCCCAGCCCCTCCGATGTCAGAAGCTGCGCGACCATCATGCCGAAGCGGCCAAAGCCGATGACGAGGACAACGGGTGT
The DNA here is from genome assembly GCF_050510895.1 of Pannonibacter phragmitetus. Lineage (GTDB taxonomy): Bacteria > Pseudomonadota > Alphaproteobacteria > Rhizobiales > Stappiaceae > Pannonibacter > Pannonibacter phragmitetus_B. The sequence continues at coordinate 3,057,625 of NZ_JBNINT010000001.1, forward strand.
CGCATCCTCAAATGTCTCCGCAAACGGCGTCTCGACGCCGCGCGCCTTCAGCCGGGCACCGAGATAATCCAGCCCGGCACAGGCCACCGGCGTGAGCAGCATGGAGACGATCACCACAGCCGTCAGCACACTGGCCTCATCCGCTCTGAAAATCTGCTGGGAAACGGCCGCCGTGAACAGAACGAAGGCAAACTCACCGCCTTGTGGCAGGGTAACGGCGATGCGCAGCGCATCGGCATTACTGGAACCGGAGATCCTCGCCAGCGACCAGAGCATCAGCCCCTTGACCAGCATCAGCGCAATGACACCGCCAGCCACCAGCATCCAGTTGCCCCCAAGGACCGTGAAGTCGAGCGTCATTCCCACGGCCACGAAGAACAGCCCCATCAGCAGAGACCGGAAAGGCTCGATATCGGCTTCCAGCGTGTGGCGGAAGCTGGATTCGGCCAGCAGCACACCGGCCAAGAATGCCCCCAGCGCCATGGAAAGACCGACCGCGTGCATCACCCCGGCGCTGCCGAGCGCCACCAGCAGTGCGGCAGCCAGCATCACCTCCCGTGCCTTGCTGCGGGCGAGCAGCAGGAACAGCGGCGTCATCAGATAACGCCCGGCCACCACCACCCCCAGCACCGCGCCCAGCGTCAGCCCGATTTCCTGCAGCACCCCCTGAGACGAGCCCTGCGAACCGGAGGGGGCCAGGATGGCCACCAGCGCCAGCAGCGGCACAATGGCGATATCCTGCAGAAGCAGCACGCCAAAGGCTCTCTGTCCGTAGGCCGAGGAAAGCTGGCCTCGCTCCTGCAGGATCTGCAGGGCAAAGGCGGTGGAAGACAGCGCAAGGCCAAGCCCGGCGACAAGCGCGGGTTCGAGGTCCTTGCCCATAAGGCGCAACATGCCATAAAGGGCCGCGCCCGTCAGCAGCACCTGCGCGGTGCCAAGACCGAAAATATCCCGCCGCATGCGCCAAAGGCGGCTGGCATCCAGCTCCAGCCCGATGACGAAGAGCAGCAGAACCACGCCCAGCTCGGCCACGCCCAGAACATTGGTTGCCGAACCGAAGGCATTGAGGCCGAAAGGGCCGATGGCCATGCCAGCGATCAGATAGCCCACCACAGAGCCGATGCCGAGCCGCTTGGCCAGCGGCACGGCAACCACTGTTGCGGCCAGAAAGATGATGGCTTCATTGAAGAGCGGTGGGGCGGATGCTGCGGCCATGGATGTTTCCTGATGTTCAGGCCTCTATACCCACAGCAGCCCCGGTGCTGACAAGGCGGAAAGTTCCCGATGCCCGCTTCACACCTCGAAGCCGAAGCTGCGCAGAGCGGCGCGCAGGCCCTCCGGCGTCTGATAGAGATGCCCCTTGAGACCGGCGGCCTCAGCACCTTCGATATTCTCCGGCAGGTCATCCACCATCAGCGTTGCCGCCGGATCATGGCCGTAGCGCTCGCACAGGCGCAGATAGACGGCAGGGTCAGGCTTGCGGGCACCGAATTCTGCCGAAACATGCGCCTGCTCGCCGAAGATATCCGTCACCTCAGGTGCACAATGGCCCAGCACCTTGCCCAGCAGCATGCCGTTGTTGGTCAAAAGCGCCGTATCGGCCTGCTCGCTCACCGCATTGGCCAGCGCCAGCACGGACGGGCGCGGGCGCATGACAGACTTGCGGATGCGCGCCCAGTCGGCTTCGGAAATGGGGTGGCCCAGCCCTTGCGAAAAGCCCGCCAGATAGGATTCCGCCGTTGCCGGGTCGCCCGCTTCCGCCCGAGCCTCCCAGCCCGAGCCCCAGATGGCGGGCTCGAACAGGCTGCGCGGGCGGCCAGTCAGCCGCTCCAGTGCGTCGCGCCGGGCCTCCCGGTCGAAATCATAAAGCACATCGTCCATGTCAAAGATGACGAAGCTGATGGTCATGCAAGGTCCCGCTGATCTGAGCGAAGGGATAGAATCAGACAGCCGTGCCGCCGACGGTGAGCCCGTCGAGCCGCAGTGACGGCTGGCCGACGCCGACCGGCACCCCTGCCCCTGCTTGCCGCAGGTGCCCATGCCCGGATCCAGCGCCATGTCATTGCCGATCATGCTGACGCGGGTCAGCGCATCCGGGCCGTTGCCAATCAGCATCGCCCCCTTCAGCGGCGCGCCGACCTTGCCGTTCTCGATGCGGTAAGCTTCGGTGCAGGAGAATACGAACTTGCCGCTGGTGATATCCACCTGCCCACCGCCGAAGGACACGGCATAAATGCCGTTCTTCACCGAGGAGAGGATTTCCTGCGGATCCTTGTCGCCTCCCATCATGATGGTGTTGGTCATGCGCGGCATGGGAATATGCGCAAAGGACTGGCGGCGGCCATTGCCGGTGGGTTTCATGCCCATCAGCCGGGCGTTCTGCCGGTCCTGCATGTAGCCCACCAGAATGCCGTCCTCGATCAGCGGCGTTAAGGCCGAAGGCGTGCCCTCGTCATCCACGGTGATGGAGCCGCGCCGGCCGGCAATCGTGCCGTCATCGACGATGGTGACACCGGGGGCCGCCACGCGCTGGCCCATCAGCCCGGCGAAGGCAGACGTCTTCTTGCGGTTGAAATCCCCTTCCAGCCCGTGGCCGACCGCCTCATGCAGCAGAATGCCAGGCCATCCGGGGCCCATCACCACGTCAAACGTACCGGCGGGCGCAGGCACCGCCTCCAGATTGACCAGCGCCCGGCGCAGCGCCTCGTCCACGCCCGCCTGCCAGGCCTCAGGCGTGATGAAGCGGGCGAAGCCCTCGCGCCCGCCGCAGCCGAAGGAGCCGGTTTCCATACGCTCGCCAGAAGCCGCCACAACGGAAATGGACAGGCTGACCATGGGCCGCACGTCACGCACCCGGTGCCCATCGGCACGCAGAATGTCCACCACCTGCCAGGAGCCGCCGATAGAGGCCGTCACCTGCCGCACGCGCGGATCACGCGCCCGCGCAAAGGCATCAATCTCCTGCAGCAGCTTCACCTTCTCCTCAAAACTCGGCCCCGCCAGCGGGTTGAGATCCGGGTAAAGCTGCACATTGGTGCGGGCGGGCGCGGCGGCATAGCTGCCCGCATGGCCGGAGCGCACCGCAGACACGGCATCCGCCGCCCGCTTCAGCGCCGCTTCCGAAATCTCGCCCGAATGGGCATAACCGGCCGCCTCACCGCAGACAGCCCGCAGGCCAAAACCCTGCGACGTGTCGTAATTGGCGCCTTTCAGGCGGCCATTGTCGAACACCAGCCCTTCCGACTGCCGGTATTCCACAAACAGCTCCCCATCATCCGCCCCCGCCAGCGCCTCCCCCACGATCCGCCGCGCCGCCTCCATCCCGAGCCCGGTGGCTTCAATCAGATCCGGAATTGCGGCGGCAGAAGGGGACTGGCTCATCGGTGTCTTTCAGCTGACTTGCGAAACAGGGACCCGGCGCACAGGCGGCACCGGTCTTGAGGTAACATAGCGGGTCAGGTGGGGGAATTCATCCCCTGTGGGGGAGCTTGCACGATTTGACTTCCATCAGACTAAACATCTCCCAGCATTGACCATCCCCCGGCTTCCGGCCATAACCGGCGCAAGAATTGGCCCTGCCTGTGGGGTGGGCCGGATGCAGGAGAGATGTGATGAACCGTATGGAAACCCCGCGCATGCCGGGCGAGGCGCGTTTGCGCTATCTGGATGGTGATTTCCAGATCGAGTCTCCCGGCACCTTCGTGCGCTGCGCCGTAACCGGGCAGGCCATTCCGCTGGACGAGCTGAAATACTGGAACGTGGAGCGTCAGGAGGCCTATGTGGACCCCGCCGCTGCCCACACCCGCTTCGTGCAGTTCGAGGGCAAGGACCTCTGAGGTCATTTCTGCGTGAGGCATGAGCTGGGCAGGCCCTGCCGGAAGCAAGGCGTCCGAATTGCTGAGAGAACCTTCAGCCCCTCCTGTTGCCGCAGCCCCCTCTCCCCCTTGAGGGGGAGATGTCTGCGCCAGCAGACAGAGGGGGTAGCAGCGCTTCAACACAGCACCACCTCTCATATGAGCGGACAGTCCGTTACCCCCTCTGCCCCCTGCCGGGGGCATCTCCCCCTCAAGGGGGAGAGGAGTCGCGGTCTGACTGCCAGGCCAACCAGCACACTCCCGCCCTGACATCCCTCCATTGCCCCCGGCTCACCGGTCCCGGATCTCCGCTGCGCGTCGTCCGGAAAGACGATAGAGGGGCTTTGCCCCTCACCGGCTGCGGAAGGGGCGGTGGCGGAGGGTTTCGGCGATGAGGTCCATGAGGCGGGATTGCGGCTCGATGCGCATGTCCACTTCCAGCACGGCGGAGCGTTTGGCAAGCCAGCGGTAGATTTCGCCCTCGGCGCTTTCGATGCGGGCCATGTCCTTGGCGGTGGTCACCAGTTGCAGGTTGTCCGCCTCGGCACGGGTGAGAAGGCTCTGGGCTTCGGCTTCCGAATAGGGATGATGATCGCCGAAGGCGCGGGTCTCCACCACTTCGGCCCCTGCGGCGGTAAGGCTAGCGAAGAATTTCTCAGGCCGTCCGATGCCCGCATAGGCCAGCACCTTCTGCCCCTCGAACTCCGCGCCGTTTGTGGGCGTGATCTTTGCCTCGATGATCGGCAGGCCGCGCCGGGCCGCCAGATGCACGGCTTTGGATGCGCGATTCCCTCGCCCACCACCACCAGCGCATCGGCCTTGCGGATCTGGGTGGCAAGCGGCGCGCGCAAGGGCCCGGCAGGCAGGCACAAGCCGTTGCCGGTGCCGACTTGCGCATCCACCAGAGCCAGCGTCAGATCCTTGGCCAGCGCCGGGTTCTGGAAGCCATCGTCCATCAGAATGAGGCTTGCCTCCAGCGTGGCAGCGAAGGCTGCGCCTTCCGGCCTGTTGGCGGCAACGATCGTGGGAGCGGCGGCCGCCAGCAGAAACGCCTCGTCGCCTACATCGGCGCCGCTGTGTTCTTGCGGGTCCACCAGCACCGGGCCCTTCAGCCGCCCGCCATAGCCGCGCAGCAGGAAGACCGGCTTGTGTCCCTCGGCCTTGAGCAGGGCGCAGAGTTTCAGGGCAAAGGGCGTCTTGCCCGCCCCGCCCACGACAAAGTTGCCGATACAGATGACCGGCAGGCTGGCATGGGCCGATGGCGCCTGGTGCATGCGCCGGCCAGAGACCGCGCCATAAATGAAGGAGAGAGGCGAAAGCAGCGCGGCCTTCAGGTTGATCCTGTCACGCCACCAGAAGGCTGGAGCCGTTCTCATTCCCCGGAAATCCCGTCCCTTGCACCGCTGTCAGCGTAGAGCAAAGGCCGCAAATGTTCCAGCGTGCGATCCAGTGCGCCTGCGCCCGCCTCCGCAACGGCAAGGGCGCGTGCAGCCATGGCCTTGCGCCCCGGCTCATCGGCCAGAAGCCGGGCAATGGCCGGGCCCAGCCCTGGCGGATCATCAACGCGCACCGCCGCCTGCGCATCCCACAGGTCGCGGTAGACGGCACGGGCATTGGCGACGAGCGGCCCGGTGACCAGCGGCACGCCAAGCTGTGCCGGTTCCACCGGATTGTGGCCGCCCACGGGCGCAAAAGACCCGCCGAGGAAGACGGCCGGTGCCAGCCGCAGGAACAGCCCCATCTCGCCCAGCGTGTCGGCGATATAGACATCCAGATCCGCGTCCGGAAACGCTCCGCAGGAGCGCTGTGCCGCCTTGAGGCCCGCGCCTGCGGCAAGGGCTGCGATATCACCGCCGCGCACCGGATGGCGCGGCATCAGCAGCGTCAGCAGACCGGGAAACCGCTCCGCCAGGTGCTTGTGGGCGGCGAGCACGATTTCGTCCTCGCCCGGATGGGTGGACGCGGCGAGCCACAGCGGCCGGCCTGCCATCTGCGCCGAAAGGGCTGCAACGGCGGCAGGATCGGCCTGCGGCGCGGCGGCGTCGAATTTCAGGTTGCCGGGGAGCGCACATCGGCCACGCCGAGCTTGCGGTAGCGTGCGGCATCCGCCTCGCTCTGGGCGAGGCACAGGCTGACGCAGCCGAAGACGGCACGGCCGAAAGCGCCGCTCTTCTCCCACTTGGCGCCGGAACGGGCCGACATGCGCCCGTTGATGATGGCAAGCGGAATGCCCATCCGCGCCAGCCGGGCAAAGGTGCCGGGCCAGATCTCCGATTCCACCACCAGCGCCAGATCCGGCTGCCAGTGAGCCAGGAACCGGCGGACAAGCTGCGGTGCATCAAAGGGGGCATATTGATGGAACGCGCCCTGCGGCAGGCGCTGCGCGGCGATTTCCGCCGATGTGCGCGTTACCGTGGTCAGGAGCACGCTGGCGCCCTCACCCGTCAGCCGTTCGATCAGCGGCAAAACCGAGTTGGTTTCGCCAACGCTGGCCGCATGCAGCCAGACAAGCCGGCCTTGCGGGCGTGGGCGGGAGGCAACGCCGAAACGCTCGCCGCGCCGTGCCGGATCTTCCTTGCCCGCCCGCACGCGGGAGGCATGCAGCAGCTTCAGGACCGGCAAGGCCAGCCCTGCTACGGCTCCATAGGCGCGCAAGGGGAAAGATGCGGCGGCAGCAGCGCGCGCGTCAGCCATGGCGCTTACCGGTCAGGGCATAGGCGCGGGCGGTCACCTCGTTGAGGCCTGCCTCAACGGCAAGGCGGGCCACTTCCAGCGCCTCATCATCGGCGTCATTGGCCACATAGATGGGCTCGCCAATGGCAATGGCGGCGCGTCCGAACGGCAGGTTCAGGCTCGCCTTGTCCCAGCTGTTGAAGGTGAGGAAGCGGCTGGTGGCAATGGCAATGGGCACGATGGGGCAGCCGGAATGGCGCGCCATCTGCACGATGCCTTGCCCGGCAACACGGGCGGGGCCCTTCGGCACGTCTGCCGTCAGGGCCATGATGCCGCCATCCTTCAGCACGCGCAGGCCCTCGATGAAGCCGCGCATGCCGCCGCGTTTGGTGATCTGATAGGACTTCTGGCTGCCCGAGGCGCGGATCAGCTTCAGGCCCAGCTTCTCGGCAGCCGTTGCGTTGATCTCGCCATCCGCAGAGCGGGAGATCATCACATGCACGTCCCAGTCATCAGGCCGGGTGAAGGGCATCATGAAATGCTGGCCGTGCCACATGGCACATATGAAGGGCCGGTGCGGCTGCAGCCGCTCATAGGCATCCGGCGGATCGATGACCATGCTGTTCGTCTTGCGCACGAAACGCAGGTAAGCCGCCAGCAGCGAGCCAGCGGCTTTCAACAGCGCGGGATTCCGGCCGAGTTTCTTTAGCATTCTGTTCCTGACGTCACGCCCGAGGGATCAAGAGGCTCTCAGGCGGCGGTTTCCGGGTCCAGCAGGCGGTGCATGTGGACGATGAAATAGCGCATGTGCGCGTTGTCGACGGTGGCCTGCGCCTTGCTCTTCCAGGCGGTGTAGGCCGTCGCGTAATTGGGGTAGATGCCGACGATGTCGAGCTTTTCCAGGTCACGGAAGGTCAGGCCCTCCGGGCTCTCCAGCTCGCCGCCGAAGACCAGATGCAGCAGTTGCTTGGGCTCGTTTCCGGTGCTGTTCGTCACGATGTGCTCCTTGCGTCTTCTCTTGCGGCAATCGGGTGCCATTCCGGCGGCGCAGGGCCTCAGCGCAGCTTCAGGCCGCGCAGAAAGGCAGAAGCCTTTGCCGACAGCGCCTCACCGGCTGCCACCAGTTCCGGATGCTGCAACGTCTCGCGGTTATAGAGACATACAGCGCCGGACCAGTCCGTCAGCCGTCCACCCGCTTCCTGCACCAAAAGATCGGCAGCCGCAAGATCCCAATCATGGGCATTGGCCCGCGCAGCGGCGAGGTCCACATCTCCGGCGGCTACCTTGGCGATACGGTAGGCCAGGGAACCAATGGTCCCGGCGGGCACAATGCCGCCCTCTTCGGCAGCACGGTTGAGAATGCCCTGCGGCCCTAGCAGCGTAGCCCCCTTCAACTCCTCGCGCACACGCGCCGTCACCAGCCGCCCGTTGAGGCGGGCGCCGCAGCCCGCGATGGCGCTGAAAAGCTCGCCCCGCACCGGATTGAGCAGAACCGCCACCACCGGACGGCCGTTCTCGACCACCGCCAGCGAAATCGTCCACTCATCCTTGCCGGCCAGAAAGGCCCGCGTACCGTCGATCGGGTCCACGACGAAGACGCGGGTCTTGCCGAGACGGTCGGGCGTATCCGCCGTTTCCTCCGACAGCCAGCCATAGTCCGGCCGGGCGGCGAGCAGCGTCTCGCGCAGATAGGCATCCGCCGCCATATCGGCTTCAGAAACGGGCGAACTGCCCGCCTTCATCCAGGTCTGCGGATCGCGTCCGAAGAAGCCGAGGGTAATTTCTCCAGCCTTGCGGGCTGCAGCTTCCAGAAGCGCAAGATCCGCCAAAAGGCCAGCGTCAGTTTCCGGCAATGGTGAGATCCTCGATGACGACAGAGGGAGTGGCTGTGGAGTAACGCGCATCCAGATCATTGGCCGGGCGCAGGCGTGCGAACATATCCTTGAGGTTACCTGCGATCGTAATCTCGCTGACGGCCTCGACGAGTTCGCCATTCTCGAACCAGAAGCCGGAGGCCCCGCGTGAATAGTCACCGGTCACGCCATTGGCGCCATGGCCGATCAGATCGGTCACCAGCAGGCCAGAGCCGAGGGCCCGCATCATCTCCTCCGGGCTTTCCGTGCCGGGATGCAGCGTCAGGTTCGTTGCGCCAGGCGAGGTACCGGAGCCCCCGGTGGGCGCGGCCATTGACGGTAAGACCAAGTTCGCGCGCGGTTGCCCCATCCAGAAACCAATGCCGCAGGAAACCATCCTCGATCATATCGAGCGGCAGCGCGCCAGTCCCTTCCCCATCGAAGGGACGGGTGGCCGCCCCGCGCGGCTTGTGCGGATTGTCGCTGATGCGGATGCCCGGCGCGAAGACCCGCTCATTCATCCGGTCCTTCAGGAAACTCGTCCCGCGGGCAATGGCCGCGCCATTGATGGCGCCGGCCAGATGCCCCAGCAGACTGCGCGCCGCACGCGCTTCATAAATCACATGTCCCTTGCGGGTGGACAGCTTCTTCGGATTAAGCCGGCGCACGGCCCGCTCACCCGCACGCTGTCCGATCAGGGCCGGAGCGTCCATATCTTCAAAGAAGGTCCGGGAATCGAAATCATAATCCCGCTCCATGGCCGTGCCCTCTCCGGCAACCGCCGTCATGGACAGGCCAAAGCGGGAGCTGGTATAGGAGCCGGTGAAACCGTGGCTCGTCGCCAGTACCATGCCGCCCAGCCGCCAGGAGGCACTGGCTCCGCCAGAACGGCTGACACCGGCAACCGAAAGCCCGGCAGCTTCGGCGGCCAGCGCCATCTCTTTCAGCTCATCGGCGGACGGCTGATGGCTGTCCAGCAGCTCCAGTTCCGGCAAGGTCTTCAGCAGGCGGTCTTCTTCGGCAAGACCCGCATAGGGGTCCTCCGGGGCAACGCGGGCCATGGCAACGGCCCGGGCGGCAAGGCCATCGAGATCCTGCAGCGTGTTGGCAGAAACGGAGGCGGTGCGCTTTCCGACGAAAACGCGCAGAGTGACGTCATCCCCCTCGGCGCGCTCGGTTTCCTCGACCTTGCCTTCCCGCACCTCGACGCCCAGAGACACACCGGTGATGGCCACCGCATCGCATGCATCGGCGCCTGCACGGCGCGCAGCCTCCACAAGGCGCGCGGCCCGCTCTTCCAGTACCCGCTTGTCGACGAGATCGCTCATGGCTGGTCTTTTCTCCTTGTCATGCCCCTGTTTAAGGCGCGGGCGCACAGGCGGCAAGACCGCCGTGCCAGCCCGGCAGGCAAGCAAAGTAAGTTTTTCCTTAAGTAACTGGTTAGTCTTTGATAACCCTGAATCAGATCATCTTTTCTTAACCACGCCTGTTAAGGCAATGCCCACCGGCTGCTGCGTAGATTTGTGTCATTCACGAGGCCCACCTCAAAAAACCCGGGCCCGATGGAGAGGCAATTGGGACGTCAGACAGCTATCGACGGAGCATTGGAGGCCGGGGCGGGCCGCGCAGAGCGGCTCGACCCGGCAACCCTTCCGGTCAGATTCGACACCACCATGAGCGCGCCGCCCGCTGCCGGCAGCGCCCGCGTCGATGCCAGGGTCTATCTGGACCGTGACACCGCCATCATCAAGCGTCCGCTGGCAGGACTGCCGCTGACGCTTGTGGTTCCGCTGAATGTCTTTGAAGGCATTGCCGTGGAAATCCGCCCCGCCGGGCTTCTCGGCACGCTGGTTGCGCGGCTTTTCCTGCGCCATCCGGATCCGGCCCTCTGCCTGACGCTGCGCGAAGCCGACAACGCCGAAGATCTGGCCGAAGACTGGGCCGGCTGGGCAGAAGCACTCAACCTGCCGCTTCAGATCGTGGAGCCGGACGGCAGTGTCTCCACTGTCCAGGATGCCGCGCAGCCGCATTTTCCCGCAAGACATTGCCTGCGGCGCAAGGTCTACGCCCTCACCGGCCATCGCCCCCGCTTCCTGAACCGCCGCAAGACCGGGCGTGGCATTGCCCTGCAACCGGTGCACCGCGGCGAACGCGAGATCATTGCCCGGCACTGAGCTTCCGCCGGACCGCATGAAATACAATGACTGGAAGGCGGCCTTGAGCCGCCTCTTCTCTTTTTCAGTATCTATTTGAAAATTCTGGGATTTATTATTTCATCAAAGCGCATTTTTTTGCCCCTAAGCGTTTTACCTAACGGATATTTCAACATTTTCTGCGCTAGATCTGTCACCTTCCGGACAGGAATGACGTCACATGCACCTTGATGTAGTTACGCTTTCGACTGCAGTCTCGCTCATGCTTCTGCTGGGCGCTGGCATGCTGATGCTCGTGTTCCGGTTCTCTATCAAAAGACCCAGCGCCCACGCCGACAGTGTTCGCTTCTGGGCTGTTGCGCTCGGAATAATGGGAGTTGGAATTTTTCTGATCAGCCTGCGCGGACATATCCCTGATTTCCCGAGCATTGCGATCGGCAACGGCATCGTTCTTCTGGCGATGAGTTTACGCCTCAAGGCAATCAAGATGTTCTGGAACCGGCAGGAGAGCTGGATTGTAACGGCAGCCCCCGCCGCCCTATGGATGTCCCTTTGCCTCGTTCCGGTATTCTATGAAAACTTCCTGGCGCGCGTTGTTCTGGTCAACACCTTGATCATTTTGCTCCTGCTCACTTCGATCCAGGTCATCCGGAAATGCAATCATGATCGTCTGAAGTCGGCAAAGTGGCTCCGCGACAGCATGATCTTTGAGATCATGTCAAAGATGGCCATGATTTTCAGTTTCTCGCTCACAGGTCTGGAGAGTTTTGAAGCGGCAATCAAGGCTAACCTGACCGCCATCTACCTGCTCACGCTCATCATCTCAACGCTCGCCACAATCATCTCTGTCTTTGCTATGGTGATTGAACGGGAGGAGAGACTGCTGCGGGAACAGGCCCTGCGAGACCCGCTGACCGAACTGTCCAACCGCCGCGCCTTCTTTGATGATGCGGGCCGCTGGCTGGAGAAGCATGCATTTGCCGACAAGCCATTTGCCGTTGCTCTGTTCGATCTGGACCACTTCAAGCAGGTGAACGATCTGCATGGGCATGCTGCCGGCGACGAAATGCTGACGATCTTCGCGGCAGTTCTGCGGGAGAATACCCGCAAGGGCGACTTCGCTGCCCGGCTTGGCGGTGAGGAATTTGCCGTGTTCCTGCCGGATACAGACATACGCACACTGGAGGCTGTTGCAGACCGTCTGCGCGCTGATTTTGCCGAAAAGGCCTTGCGGAAGTCCGGCGGCGTCATGCCTGTCACCGTCAGCGCAGGTATCGCTGCGGGCCGAAGCGGCGCCAATGGCCTGGAACAAACGCTGGCGACCGCCGATCGCGGGCTTTATTCAGCCAAGCGAGCGGGCAGAAACCGTGTTCGCAACGGCCATGACAAACCCATAACAGGCCAGCATGAGGAGTTGGACGCGAACACGTCCGTTATTCAGGTGCTCCACCTGCCCGCAGCATCGGCCATCCAGTAAGCCGTCACATACGGTTGACCAATGCCTCAAGGCAGAACCCGGCGAAGACAATCCAGCCGTAGCGGGTGTTGGAACGGAACAGCTTCAGGCACTGATCGCCATCATCAATATCCAGCACCACGATCTGCCAGAACAGATGCAGTGCGCCCAGCGCAATGCCGGCAAAGGCAAAAGGCCCCGCGTCCGCAAAAGCCGCAGCGAGCGCGAAAAGCACCGTTGCGCCGGAATAAAGCAGCGCCAGCGCCACTTTCGTCCAGGACCCGAACAACCTCGCCGTGGAGCGAACCCCAACCAGCGCATCATCTTCCTTGTCCTGATGGGCATAGATCGTGTCGTAGCCAATCGTCCAAAGGATGCCACCGGCATAAAGCAGAAAAGGCGCCGTATCGAGCTTGCCGAACAGGGCAGCCCAGCCCATCAGCGCGCCCCAGGAAAAGGCAAAGCCGAGGAACAGCTGCGGCCAGCTGGTGAAACGCTTCATGAAGGGATAGATGGCCACGACAAGCAGCGAGGCAAAGCCGAGCACAATCGTGAACAGATTGAACTGGATCAGCACCAACCCGCCCGCGAGAGCCTGCAGAGCCATGAAAAGCTTGGCCTGTGAGCGTGTCACCTGACCTGCAGGGATCGGCCGCGAACGGGTCCGCTCCACCTGCGCGTCGATCTTCTCGTCCACGAGGTCGTTATAGGTGCAGCCCGCCCCGCGCATGGCCACCGCCCCGATGAGGAACAGCAGCAGATGCCAGGGGTTGGGATAGGCATTTCCCGCAGCAATCGCTGCCAGCGCGGATGACCAGAGACAGGGCCAAAGCAGCAATTGCCAGCCGATAGGCCGCTCCCAGCGCGCCAGGCGCGCATAAGGCCGGGCCCAGACGGGCAATTTCGTATCGACCCAGTGACGCCTTACCGCATCAGAAACCGGGCCCGTGTCGCGGGTGCCGAAGATCTTGAGACTCATGGAACTTCGTTATCACGAGCCTGTAGCCTCTGGCGAGCCCTCCAGATGCGAGTCACTTCAGCGCAGGATGAGGTCTGACGGCCTGAGGGCAGGTCAACCTGAGTAATTTTAATGCTTCATGCGTTCAGAGCGCAGGTACGTCCACGTGGCGCACAGGGCCAGCCGCGCCACCCCATGGCCCCTGCGCTGCGGCAACATGCGCCAGAATGATCTCGAAGAGATCGTCAAAGCTGATCCGAATGCCGGTTGGCGCTATCGCCAGACCATCGGCTCCAAGCTTTGCATTGGCGGAACGCGTCATGCGGGGGATCCAGCCAAGGTCCAGGGTTTTCTCGAAGTCCGGATCCACATTGAGAATGATGAACTTCTGACCGCTGGACGACCAGACGAACACTTCCCGCACCTCGCCCCAAGGGATCATCTTGCGGGCAACCCGGAGGTCCCGGATACCGTCCGGCGAAATCGTGACCATGACGCCGCTGCTGATGGCCAGCCGGTAGAGGGCGATGCAGGTACATGCCCCAAAGAACAGCATGCCAGGAATGCCGAAGATCAAAGCCGGGCCAAACACGGCAGGCAGAAAGGTGATAGCTGCGCTCAGGCCTGTCATGACAATGCCCGCGAGAAGCAGACCGACGAGCTTCAGAGGGGAGCCCTTGATCTCGAGTGTCTGGTTTGTGTCAACCTGCATGCCGGTCCACCGAAAATCCCATCAATAGCAATAATGACAGGGATAGGCTCCGGCTTTGGCAAACTCAAGGCGCAACGGCCGCTTTGCTGAAGAAGGCCGGTAGAGGGGGCGGCAGCGGGCAGCCAGTTATGGCCCCAGGTCATCTTCCTCGCCTATCTCCCGCTCGTAGACCGTGAGCGGGCTGCGGCCAAAGCCTTCGGAGAGGATCAACCCGGCAGCTGCGGAGTTCTGCGGCGCAGCTGCCTGGAAATGCCGGATGCCGAAATCGGCAAGATCGGAACAGGCCCCGCGCAGCAGACGGCGGCCCAGACCGCGCCCACGCGCTTCCGGGGCGATGTAGAACTCACCGAACAGCGCCAGACGGCCACCCATTTCCACGGAATGGCGGAAGAACGCCACGGCGTAGCCCGCAGGCTGATCCCGGAAGCTGGCAAGCCACGCCCGGCCCAGATTTGCGTCCACCATCAGCATGCGCAGAGCGCTTTCCTGCGCCCGCGTCATCGGCAGTCCTGTTTCACCGCGCATGCGGCCCGCGAGTTCGACAATACGCGGCGCCGTGACAGCCGTTCCAAGCATCAACGAAAAGCCGCCGGGCCGCATCATCGGCCAAGCTCTCGCGCCTCAGCGGATTGCCGCACCCGGCCTGCCGTGCTAATCCGCGCCGCAACTCTGGAAGGCCCAGCGGCGACGCCGCGCAGACGTGAGAGCTTACCCATGAATATTCTCCTCATCGGTTCCGGTGGCCGTGAACACGCCCTCGCCTATGCCATCGCCAAGTCGCCGCTCACCTCCCGGCTTTACGCCGCTCCGGGCAACGCCGGCGTTGCCGAAGAGGCTGAACTCGTTGCTCTGGACGTTGCAGACCATGCGGCTGTGATTGCCTTCTGTCAGGAAAAGGCGATCGACTTCGTCGTCGTCGGTCCGGAAGGCCCGCTGGTGGAGGGCATCGTGGATGATCTGGCGGCGGCTGGAATCAAGGCCTTCGGGCCCTCAAAGGCCGCAGCCCAGCTGGAAGGCTCCAAGGGCTTCACCAAGGATCTCTGCGCCGAGGCAAACATTCCGACCGCAGCCTATGGCCGCTTTGCGGACAAGGACAAGGCGCTGGCCTATCTGCGCCAGCAGGGCGCGCCGATTGTGGTCAAGGCCGATGGCCTTGCCGCCGGCAAGGGCGTGGTCGTTGCCATGACGCTGGAAGAGGCCGAAGCGGCGGTAAGCGCCTGTTTCGATGGCAGTTTCGGCGCAGCTGGAGCCGAAGTGGTGATCGAGGAATTTCTCACTGGCGAGGAAGCCAGCTTCTTCGTGTTGTCTGATGGCAAGACCGCCCTGCCCCTCGTGGCAGCACAGGACCACAAGCGCGCCTATGACGGAGACGAAGGCCCGAATACCGGTGGCATGGGCGCCTATACGCCTGCTCCAGTAGCCAGCGATGCGGTCATCGCCCGCACCATGGAAGAGATCATCCGCCCGACCATCGAAACCCTGGCAAAGCGCGGCACCCCGTTCAAGGGTGTGCTTTTCGCCGGTCTGATGATTGGTGAAAACGGCCCGAAGCTGATCGAATACAACACCCGCTTTGGCGACCCGGAGTGCCAGGTCATCACCCTGCGCCTCAAGGAAGACCTTCTGCCGCTGCTGATCGCCACCGCAGAAGGCACGCTGGACCAGCACACGGCAACCTGGAGCGATGACGTGGCCCTGACAGTTGTCATGGCCGCCAAGGGCTATCCGGCGGCTTACGAGAAGAATACCGAGATCAGGGGCCTCGAGGCGGCGGGCAAAGTGGAAGGCGTGAAAATCTTCCACGCTGGCACAAAAGCTGATGGCGGGCGTATTCTGGCCACCGGTGGACGCGTGCTGAACGTCACCGCCACTGGCAAGACCGTCGCCGAAGCCCGCGAGCGGGCCTACAAGGCCGTGGACCTGATCGACTGGCCAGAGGGCTTCTGCCGCCGCGACATTGCCTGGCGCGCCCTCTGAAAGCAGATAACTCCGCACCTGATTGAAGAAACCCGGCACGGCATCCGCTGTGCCGGGTTTCCTGCTTTCATAAACACGCATCTCCCTTGCGCCTGTTCCGCCCTCCGGCCATCCTGTCTTCAACACAGGAAGGAGCAGATGATGACAGCGCCAGAGGCAGATCTTTTTCCCGGATTTGATGCCCGCATGATGGATGCAGGCGATATCCGCCTGTTCTGCCGCCTCGGCGGATCAGGCCCCGCTCTGCTGCTGCTCCACGGCTTTCCCCAAAGCCATGTGATGTGGCACCGCATTGCGCCGGAGCTTGCACGGCATTTCACCCTTGTGATCCCGGACCTGCGCGGCTATGGCGCCAGCGATGCCCCAGAAGGGGATGCCAGTCTTTACTCCAAACGGCAGATGGCACAGGACGTGCTGCAACTGATGCGCGGTCTTGGTTATGACCGTTTCATGGTCTGCGGCCATGACAGGGGCGCACGCGTCACCTACCGGCTGGCACTGGATCATCCGGAGGCAGTCACCCGCGCCGCTGTGCTTGATATCCTGCCGACACATGACTACTGGGCCCGCATGGACCGGCAGTTCGCGCTCAAGGTCTACCACTGGGCCTTCCTCGCCCAGCCAGCGCCTCTGCCCGAAACGCTGATCGGCGGCAGCCCGGACTACTATATCGATCACACCATCGCGAGCTGGACAGCCAGCAGAAGCCTTGCGGCGTTTGATCCGGTGGCGCTGGACTGTTACCGCCTCGCCTTCCGCCAGCACGCCCGCATCCACGCCATGTGCCAGGACTACCGCGCCGGGGCCACAACGGATCTTGAGCATGATGGCGCGGACATCGCCGCAGGACGCCAGATCTCCTGCCCGCTGCTCGCCCTATGGGGCGCATCGGGCATTGCACCGGGCGCAGGCACGCCGCTGGATGTGTGGCGCCGCTGGGCACCACAGGCGGAAGGTCAGGGAGTGAACGGCGGGCATTTTCTCGCAGAAGAGAACCCGGATGGAACGCTGGCGGCGCTTCTGCCGTTCCTTCAGGGTGACTAAGCGGCGAATGTTCCTGTCATTTTCCTGCCGGATAAATCACGCAAGACAGGCACAACCCTGATACAGGAACATTTCCCCGCGCAGATGCAGGAAGCGAGTTTCAAGATGACCCACCCCCGGATCGGCCTTGCCCTTGGCGGCGGCGGAGCACGCGGCATGTCGCATATTCCGGTGTTTCAGGCCTTTGACGATCTGGGCGTGAAGCCTTGCCACATCACCGGCTCGTCCATCGGCGCGCTGCTTGGGGCCGGCTATGCGGCGGGCCTGTCTGGCACGGAACTGCATGACTATGCGCTTGAAACCTTCCGCCACCGAAATGCGCTCATTGCCCGGCTGTGGCAGCTCCGGCCCAAACGCTTCACCGACATGTTTACCGGCGGAATTGCGCAATTCGACCCGCTGAAGGTCGTCAATCTGTTTGCCGCTGATCTGATCCCGGATCATTTCGAGGATCTGAAGATCCCGCTGACGGTGCTGGCCACTGATTTCTATGGCTGCGGCGAGATCGACATCACAACGGGTCCGCTGCGCCCCGCCATCGCGGCCTCCATTGCCATCCCGGCCGTCTTCCGGGCCGTGGAAATGGACGGCAAGGTTTTGATCGACGGCGGTATTGCCAATCCGCTGCCCTTTGACATTCTGCCTGCCAACTGCGAGATCACCGTTGCCGTGGATGTGGTGGGCGTGCCCGTGCCCCGCAAAACTCACCGGAATGCACCCTCCACGCTTGACGCCGTGTTCGGATCGTCACAAATACTAATGAGAACAATTACAGCAGAAAAACTCAAGCAAAAACGCCCGGATATACTTGTCCGCCCATCCGTCGACGACATCCGCGTCCTCGACTTCATGAAGACCAAAATGGTGCTCGAATCCGCAGCACCGCTACGTGAGTTTGTGAAAATTCAGCTCTCCAAATTGCTCGAAAAAGCGGCGTAGTCCGCGAAAATTCGCGGCCTCCGTGTATTCGTCCCGCATTATGATATCTTTTCATGCCATTATTTGACGCAAACTGCCAAATTAACCATTGTTTAATAAGCGCGGTTGAGAATTTCTCTTGTATCCAGAAGGAGAAACCGCATGACCCGCGTTGCATCCCGGTCCTTGGATGAGGACACCTGCCCGGTCTCGGAAGAGACCTTCCAGAATCTCATGCACCTGAACGCGGCTTCCGCCGCCAGTGCAGCAGCAGATTTGCCGGAAGAGCAGAAGGCCCGCCTTGCCGTGTTCTGCTACCACAAGGCGCATCTGCGGCCCATCGGGCTGATGATCGCAGCAGGCTGCAGCCTGCGCGCACTGCTCGACGAAGCCGGTCATGCCGGTGAGATTCTCTACCGTCAGTCGCGCGAGATGCAGTCAAGCCTGCCTTGCGACAAGTTCCAGCCCCAGCGGGGCGCAAGACCGCCAGTCACTCTTTATGCCATCAAGGGGTAAGGTATTTCCTCCCGCCTGCCCCCTCCTCGCGCCGCTCCGTCTTCCCCCAGCAAAGACATCCGGAGCGGCGCTTTTTCTTTGTCCGCTAGCCGGGCACTGACGCAAATGTGAGCTTGCCGCCGAGCGAAACTGACCTAGGGTCTACTATGTCAACGCATCAGGACGGGGTGCGCCATGGTCAGGGATCGTTCTGCAAGCCACCGCAGGTCTGCCAGTCTCACGCAATCGGCCGGACAGCTCAACGCTGCATGGCGGCAACTGCGCTCCTCCCTATGGCGCATCGCCCCGCTTCTGGCAGGCCTTAGCCTTGCCACTCCCGCTGCCGCAACCTGCCAGTTGATTGCTTCCGGCCCGCAGACGCCTCAGACCGGTGGCTGGGTGCTGCCGTCCGGTATCAGAGTGGCCAGCGCCTCGCCGGAACTTGCCCTGCAGCTGGCGCAGGCGGCTTCCCTGGCTCAAGATGAAGTGGGCCTGCGCTACATCGGCCATTCGACGTTCGAGATCACAAGCCCCAAAGGGGTGCGGATCGCTACAGACTATAACGACAGGGAAAGACCTTCCCTGCCGCCGCGCGTTGCAACCATGAACAACGCCCACTCCACCCATTTTACGCTCAATCCCAATCCCGCCATCGAGCACGTGCTGACGGGCTGGAACCCGGAAGGTGGCCCCATCCATCACGACATCCGCGTCGAGGATGTGCGCATCCGCAACCTGCCGACCAACGCCCGCGGCTGGGACGGGGAAACACGCGCCTTCGGCAATTCCATCTTCATCTTCGAGCTGGCGGACTTGTGTATCGCTCATCTCGGCCATCTGCATCATCAGCTGACCGCCGATGATCTGGCCACGCTCGGCCGGATCGATGTGGTGCTGGCACCAGTGGACAACGCAGCCACCCTGCGCCTCGACAGCCTGATGGCTGTGCTGGACGGCATCAAGCCAAGCGTCGTGGTGCCAATGCACTTCCATTTCGGCGGGGCGCTGGAGCGTTTTCTGGCGCGTGCTGCAAGTGAAGGATGGGCCGTAACGCCCTACCCCACCTCTGCTGCCGTTCTTTCCCGCAAGATGCTTCCAGAGCAGCGCACGGTGGTCGTTATGATGCCGGGCGGCGGATAACCACCCTTATTCTTCCCGCCTGCTTCGGAAGAAGTCTTTCAGCAGCGTCGCGGCCTCGGCTTCGGCGAAACCCGAATAGACCTCCGGCGCATGATGGCACGTAGGGCTGGCGTAGAAGCGCACGCCATGATCCACGGCACCACCCTTTTCATCCCCCGCTCCATAGTAGAGCCTGCGGATGCGGGCAAAGGAAATGGCGCCAGCACACATCGGGCACGGTTCCAGCGTGACATAGAGATCGCAGTCAGGCAGGCGCTGGGAGGCAAGTGCCTCGCAGGCCATGCGGATCACCAGCACCTCGGCATGGGCTGTCGGATCGTTGAGCTCCAGCGTGCGGTTGCCCGCTCTTGCCAGAACCTCACCCTTGCGCACCAGCACGGCTCCCACAGGAACTTCACCGCGTGAAGCTGCCAGACGCGCTTCTTCAAGCGCCAGATCCATGAAGGACCGGACGGGGGCATTGTGCTCTTCTGCCTTGGGTGGTTTCATGCCGGTTACGCTGCTATCTGCCTGTCTTTCTGATACTTTTAGAGCAAAGCATGCCGCGCGTCAGCCGCTCCCTCACATGAGGCGTTTGCCAAGAGCTGCGAATTTTGTGCGGCAGCCGCATTTGCTTGATTCCTAAACCGTGCAAGCTCTGCTATGAGGCGGCCATGACCGGCAACAAAACTCCTTCCCGGCCCCGCGGCAATCGCCCCGGCGGCCCGTCGCGCCGTAACGATGGCGCAGGCTCTTCCTCTTCCGGACGCGGTGACAACCGTGCGCCCGGCAAAGGCTTTTCTGGCCCCCGCTCTTCTGGCCCCCGCTTCGGTGGCAAGAACGGCCCGCAGGGCGAACGTCAGGGTGACCGTCAGGGCCGCGAAGGCGGCTTCGGCGAACGCGGCAATGGCCCGCGTGGCGGCCAGCGCGGCGACCGTCATGACGGCGCCCCGCGCGGTGACCGCCCGCAGCGTGATGGCTGGGCTCCCCGTGGTGGCGACCGTCCGCAGCAGCGCGATGGCTGGGCCCCGCGTGGTGGCGACCGTCCCTATCGTGATGAGCGCCCGATGCGCAACGACCGGCCCAAGCGTGCGGACAGCAAGCCTGCGCCCAAGCGCCAGACGGCTCCCAAGCCGCAGGCTGTGCGTGTTGCGCCCGAAGTGTCGTCGCATGAGGGCGAACGTATCGCCAAGGTGATGGCCCGCGCCGGGCTGTGCTCACGCCGCGATGCGGAAGTGTGGATCACGAACGGCCGCGTAAGCGTCAACGGCACCGTGCTGACCACGCCGGCCATCACAGTGACAGAAGACGATATCATTCTGGTGGATGGCGAACCGCTGCCGCAGAAGGAGCGCACCCGCCTGTGGCTCTATCACAAGCCGCGCGGCCTGGTGACGACCAACTTCGACCCGGAAGGCCGCCCGACTGTCTTTGAAAAGCTGCCGGAGGACCTGCCGCGCGTGGTGTCCGTCGGCCGCCTCGACATCAACACCGAAGGCCTGCTGCTGCTGACCAACGACGGTGGTCTGGCCCGCGTGCTGGAACTGCCTGCCACCGGCTGGCTGCGCCGGTACCGGGTGCGTGCCTTTGGCGAGATCACCCAGGACCAGCTGAACGCGCTGGCTGATGGCGTCGCCATTGACGGTGTGCTTTACGGCGGCATCGAAGCGATTCTGGACAAGACGCAGGGCGACAACGTCTGGCTGACACTGGGTCTGCGCGAAGGCAAGAACCGCGAAGTCAAGCGCGTGCTGGAGCATCTGGGTCTTTCGGTCAACCGGCTGATCCGTCTCTCTTTCGGCCCGTTCCAGCTTCTCGACCTGCCTGAGGGCGAGGCCCGCGAGATCAAGGGCCGCGTTCTGCGTGACCAGCTCGGCGACAAGCTTGCGGAAGCTGCTGGGGCTGATTTCGAGGCTCCTGTGCTAACGCAGGCCGCTCCGAAGGAAGAGCCGAAAAAGAAGAAGCCGCAGCAGCAGGGCCCCAAGACCCGCGGCGAGTGGATGACCGCCCGTGACGGTGCACAAGCCGTGAACCGGCCCAAAGGCCCGCGCAAGCCGCGCCCTGAGGGCGGCGAGCGCAGCTTTGGCGGCCGCGACGGCAACCGTGAGGGTGGCCGCGAAGGTGGAAAGCGCGAAGGCGCCGAGGCCCAGCGCCCGCAGAAGGTTTCCCCGCGCAGCCGCTTCCGCCTGACCCGTGAGCCTTCTGTCCGCAAGGCAGAAGACGAGCGTCCGCAGCGCACACCCCGTCCCCGCCGCATCTGGGGGGCCGAGGGCCTCGTTGAGGACAAGCAGCAGGAACAGCGCACCGGCCGTGACCGCAAGCCCGCATTCCGTGACCCGGATGACCGGCCGATCCGTCCGCGCGAGCGTTCCGAACGCCCTGACCGTCCGGAGCGGCGCGAGCGCCCCGAAGGAGGCAGCCGTTTCGAGCGCAATGACAGGCCTGACCGTGGTCCGCGTGATGATCGCGGCCCCCGTCCCGATCGTGGCAACCGGCCCGTTCGCAGCGGCCCTGCACGCAATGGTCCCGGCGGGCCGAAGCGCGGCGGCGGCGGCGGTGGCGGCTTCAAGCCCCGCTCACGCGGCTAAGCAGGACAGGCCATGCGCATCGTTGCTGGACGTTTCAAGGGCGCAAGCCTTGCCACGCCGAAGTCGGACGCCACGCGTCCGACTTCCGACCGGCTGCGCGAGACCATCTTCAACATCCTGCTTCATGGGGTTGGCGCGGATCTTGAGGGCGCACGGGTGCTGGACCTGTTTGCCGGCACAGGCGCCCTTGGCTTCGAGGCCATCAGCCGGGGTGCGAAACATGCCACCTTCGTCGAGGAAGGCACCGATGCCCGCGGCGTGATCCGCCGCAATATGGAAGCCTTCGGCCTCAACGGCGCTGCCAAGATCCTGCGCCGGGACGCAACGAAGCTGGGCGCAGCAGGAACAATCGAACCGTTTGACCTGCTCTTTGCAGATCCCCCTATGACAAGGGCCTCGGCGAACTGGCGCTGGCGTCGGCCCGAGAAGGCGGCTGGCTGGCAGATGGTGCCATCTGCATTCTGGAAGAGCGGGCCAGCAACACGGTCACGCTTCCGGCTGGCTTCGAGCTTCTCGACCAGCGCACAAGCGGCGACAGTCAGGTGCTCTTCGCGCGCAATCTCCCCGCCTGATTACGGCACTGTTTTCTTCGGGCGGGGACGTGTGCGGCGCAAGATGCGCCCGAGCCGGGCCGGCGACCTGTCTTCGAGGGCCTGGCACAAGCCGTCAAGCCGAGGGGACTTCCGCCGCAGGCGCCGCAGCAAGCGGATAGCCCAAGGGCTTGCGGCCAGCACCATGACAAGACCGAGCGCAATGAGAGGCAGTCCGGTTGGCAGCGGCAAAGGCAAGGTGACAAGCCCCGCGAGCAGGACCAGTGGCGCCGTCAGCCAGACAAGAGTTCTCATCTGAATCCATCGTCTCCCGGCCATGGCCACGGCAGCTGCTCGGCAGAACGTCTGCCTCTTCCGAGCAGCTTGCTTGCCACGCCCCCAAGACAGGCACATGACAGTGAGACTAAGGGACTATGACGCGCAGCTCCTGCGCCAGCCGGATACTTGTGCCACCATCCTGAATTCGCACTCGAGGCCCAGCGCACATCGATTCATCATGTGATCAAAAACAAGGCGCCTTGCTCCTATTTCCCTGCCAAAGCTTTCATCCTAATGCATTCTTCATGGTCAAAATTAACATCATTTATCAACTGCGTGACTTTTCTGCATCTACTCTGACAAATAAGTAAGACCTGCATTTCTGCCGATTTCAATTTTTCCTAGCCAGCATATCATTTGTTTATCGAACGCTGATTCTCCTGCCGTCTGAGGGTGGAGCTGGTTCTTCAGGAAGGATTTCTGAATGCGCAGTACACGTCTGATTACCGCAATGACCCTCCTGGCTGCCACGTCCACTGGCGCCCTTGCAGCCGATCTGCCGGTTGCTCCCGAGCCGGTTGATTACGTCCGCGTTTGTGATGCTTTCGGCACCGGCTTCTTCTACATCCCCGGCACCGAGACCTGCCTGCGCGTCGAAGGCCGCGTTCGCGCCGAGTACCGTTTCGATAACTTCGGTGACAGTGACAACGGCTGGGATGACCGCACGGATTTCAGCACCTACACCCGCGCCCGTGGCACCATCCGTCTGGATGCCCGTACAAACAGCGAGTACGGCCTCGTCCGCGCCTACATCAACACCTACATCGAAAATACCTCGAACGCAGGCACAAGCGCATCGACGACACTCGAGCACGCCTTCGTCCAGTTCGGCAACTTCACCTTCGGCCGCACAGCGTCCATGTATGACTTCTGGACCGGTTACTCCTATGGCAACTTCCAGACTCAATACACCGATGTGCGCAACTGGGTCGCCGCCTACACGGCATCACTGGGCAATGGCCTGAGCGCGACCATCTCGATCGAGGATGGCACCACACGCCGCTGGGGCATCGGTGGCAGTGCCTATGCGGGGCATCGCGTGCCTGATCTGGTGGCGAACCTGCGTGTTGACCAGGCTTGGGGCTCGGCCCAGATCATGGGCGCTCTCCACGAAGCACGCGCTGTTTCGCCCGGCTCCGACACCAAGGTTGGCTACGGCATTGGCGCCGGTGTGCAGATCAACGTGCCCTACTTCGCCAAGGGGGATGCCTTCGCCCTGCAGGCCATGTATGGCGATGGTGCGTCCGGTTATGTTCTCGACTCCTGGGATGCGTCGATCACCGACGCGACACTGGTCGGCACCGCACTCAAGACCACAAAGGCCTGGGGCATTGCTGCTGGCTTCCTGCATAACTTCAGCGAGCAGTGGGACGCCAACATTGAAGGCGGTTACTACTCGGCAGATGCGGCTGGCACTGCCAACGATTTCAAGCAGTGGGGCGCAAACTTCAACGTCAACTGGAAGCCAGTGTCTGACCTGACGATCGGTACCGAGTTCGCCTACCGCAGCTTCGACTACAACCGTACCGCAGGCCGCCGCGACCGCGACGAGTTCTACACCACGATCCGCGTCGAGCGCGTGTTCTAAGGATAGAACACCGAGGCCTGGCATTCATGCTCCATGCCTCGTTATGACAAAGTCCCTCCCAGGACGAGACCAGAGGGCCGCCCATGTGCGGCCCTCTTCTTTCCGCAGATCCTGCAAAAGGGTGGGACCGGCTATTTCCTGCCGAACAGTTTCTCGATGTCGGAAAGCTTCAGTTCAATCCAGGTCGGACGGCCATGATTGCACTGGCCTGAAAGCGGCGTTGCCTCCATCTCGCGCAAGAGTGCGTCCATCTCCTCCGGCCGCATGCGGCGGCCAGCGCGGATGGAGCCATGGCAAGCCATGGTGGCTGCCACATGATCCAGCTTTTCCTTGAGGCCGGAGGCCGTTTCCACTCGGTCAGTTCATCCGCAAGATCCTGCACCAGCGCGCGGATGTTGAGCGACTTCAGCATGGCGGGCGTTTCCCGCACAGCGATAGCACCGGGGCCAAAGGGCTCCAGCACCAGACCCGCCGCCTCCAGCTCATCCGCATGTTCAGCCAGCCGGTGCACGTCTTCCTCCGGCAGTTCCACGATCTCAGGGATCAGCAGCATCTGGCGCGGCACGTCGCGGGCCGCCAGCATTTCCTTCAGCCGTTCATAGACCAGCCGCTCATGGGCGGCATGCTGGTCAACGATGACGACGCCATCCATGGTCTGAGAGATGATGTAGGTCTCATGTACCTGGGCACGGGCAGCGCCCAGCGGACGGGCCATGTTCTCCTGGCCTGCCGGTTCGCTATGCGCCCTTGCATCGGCAGAGGGCATGACGATTTCAGCCAATGCCGCTTGTGCCGCCTCGGCAAAGCCAGTCTCATCTGCAGGAACATTGCCCCCTCTGCTGGCCGGTAGGCAGAACTGCGCCAGTCCCAGCCGCCTTGTGCCGGCGAAGAGCCTGTGGCGGGGCGCCAGCCCGGCGTGCCGCTTCGCGGGCTTCCGCCATAGTTCCCCTGATAGGCGGCAGACCGCAAAGGATCGGCTCCAGACGCCTCACCCATTCCCGGCGCCATGCCGGTTCGCAACGCTTCCATTGCAGCAGCGGCATTGGAGGTGGACGACCGGTGTCCTGCCATCACCAGAGACTGCTTGATGGCTCCGACGAGAAGCCCGCGAACCAGCTGGCCATCGCGGAAGCGCACATCCGCCTTGGCCGGATGCACATTCACATCCACCAGCGCCGGGTCCAGATCGATATAGAGAACCACCACCGGATGCCGGTCGCGGGCCAGCACGTCAGCATAGGCACCGCGCAGGCCGGACAGAAGCAGCTTGTCACGCACCGGGCGGCCGTTGACATAGAAGAACTGCTGCTGCGCCGTGCCCTTGTTGTAGGTCGGCAATCCGGCGAAACCGGTCAGGCGCACACCCTCCCGCTCCGCCGTAATCTCCATGGCGTTGTCAAGAAAGTCCTTGCCCAGCACCTGCGCCAGGCGGGCCATGCGCGGATCCTCGCCGCGCGCCGACGGCCAGCTTTGCGCGGTCCGGTCCGAGCCGGACAGTTGAAAACCAACCTCCGGATAGGCCAGCGCGATACGCCGCACCACATCCGTCACGGCGGCAGCTTCCGCCTTGTCGGTCTTGAGGAATTTCAGGCGGGCGGGTGTGGCGAAGAAGAGATCCCGCACCTCGACCTGCGTGCCCTTGTGCCGTGCTGCCGGATGTACATCGCTCTCCGTGCCGCCTTCCACCTCAATGCGCCAGGCATGCGGCTCGCTGGCATGGCGGGTGGTGATGCCCAGCCTTGCGATTGAGCCGATGGATGGCAGCGCCTCACCCCGGAAGCCGAGGGTGCGAATGTCGAAGAGGTCTTCCTCATGCAGCTTGGACGTACAGTGGCGGCGCACGGCAAGAGCCAGATCATCTGCCGTCATGCCGAGGCCATCGTCGGAAACCCGCATCAACGTCTTGCCGCCTGCAGCCGTGACGATATCGATGCTGGAGGCGCCCGCATCGACTGCGTTCTCCACCAGTTCCTTGATCACGCTGGCGGGCCGTTCGATCACCTCGCCTGCCGCGATGCGGTTGATCACCGCCTCGCCCAGTTGTCTGACTGCCATCTGCCTGTCCGCCGCCGTCTCTGTCCGGGTTCCTGTCATGCCCGGTTTCTCCCGCGCGCGGCTTCGTATATTGTCCGCCAGCCTGCGCGGGACAACCTCCCGATTCCCGCCAACGTTACCAGATCAGCCCGGAAGAGGCCCCCATGAACGCAACAGCCCCCTGCTCATCCCCGGCCTTGGCGCCATTGCGCCTGACTACAGGGGCATTCTCAGCGATGTCTGGGGCGTACTGCACAATGGTGTAGCCGCCTTTCCTGCCGCTCATGAGGCGCTGACCCGCTTCCGCCAGGAGCAGCGTGGCACGGTCGTGCTCATCACCAATGCTCCGCGCCCGTCCGAGCCGATCCACGAGCAGCTGGCTGTGCTTGGCGTGCCGCGCCACGCCTACGATGACATCGTCACGTCCGGCGACGTGACGCGCCACCTGCT
The DNA here is from genome assembly GCF_050510895.1 of Pannonibacter phragmitetus. Lineage (GTDB taxonomy): Bacteria > Pseudomonadota > Alphaproteobacteria > Rhizobiales > Stappiaceae > Pannonibacter > Pannonibacter phragmitetus_B. Next base: position 3,084,366 of record NZ_JBNINT010000001.1, read on the forward strand.
GGCCAGCAGCTCCGAGCGCAAGTGCTTCCACATCGGCCCGGAACGCGACCTCAGCCTCTATGACGGCACCGGCCTTGAGATTGTGAGCGAGGCAGATGCCAATCTGATCAGCTGCACTGGCCTCTTTGATGACGAGACCGAAACTCCAGATGACTACCGGGACCAGCTCCAGGCCCTTGCCGCACGCGGTCTGCTGATGGTCTGCGCCAACCCGGATATCGTGGTGGAACGTGGTGACAAATTGATCTGGTGCGCCGGTGCCCTTGCCCGGCTCTATGAGGATCTGGGCGGCCGCGTCACTCAGCCCGGCAAGCCACACAAGCCGATCTATGATGCCGCGCTTGACCGCCTGCAGCAAATCCAGGGGCGGATTTCGACCGCTCAAAGGTGCTGGCCATCGGTGACGGCCTGCCGACAGACATTCGCGGCGCGGATGCACAGAATCTGGACGTGCTGTTCATCACCGGCGGCATTCATGCCTCGGACTTTGGTCCGGTTGAGACTCCGGACGAGGCGCTGATCCGCCGCCGTCTCGCAGAAGAGGGCTACTCGGCCCGCGCCGCGCTTCCACGCCTCAACTGGTAACCCTTCCAAATCAAAGGGCCGCAGCGTCGCCGCTGCGGCCCTTCTTACATTTCAAATGCGGTCAGGCGTCAGCCGAACAGCTTGTCGATGTCGTCCTGAGAACCACCACCATTCATCATGGCATCAACATCATCCTGCGACACGCCTTCACCAGCCATCTGGGGGCCGTGGAGAATCAGCTCGCGCTTGCGGCGCTCGGCTTCGGTTTCTTCTGCTGCAGGTTCCATCGTTTCCACGATGCGCAGCTTTTCGACGAAGGCGGAGACACGCTGGTCAATGTAATTGAGGGTGCCGACGACCTTGGAAATGCGTTGGCCGGTGATGTCCTGGAATGCGCAGGCCTCGAAGATCTCGATCATCTTGTTGTTGACGAGTTCCTGATAGGCCAAACCATCCGACGTGTCGGCGCCCATGATTTCCTCGGCAGCCGTCATGATCGTGTGCGTTGCCGACTCGGTCGCCTCGACGATGGCATCAAGTTCGCGCCCGGCATCAGGAATCTTCTGCTGCTTCATGTCGTTGGCACGCAGCGCAGTGATTTCTTCCTTCATCCGCGTGATTTCGCCGGCGATTGCCTTCAGTTCGCCCGTCACTGCCGGCTGCACCGCCAGCAGGAAATCGTGCATGGAGCCGCTCATAACCTCAGCAAGCTGCATCACGTCATTCAGGCCAACTTCCCCGTCACGGCTTTTGTTTTTTTCCAAAAACTCGATGACGCGGACCACATTCTCTTTAGTCATTGTGGCCATTGTTCAGCCCTCCGTTTTGCATAGCCAGCAACGATCACCCGTTCTGCCGCCAAGAACAGGTCCAGCGCCCTGTGCCATATGCCGGAGTGCCATCCGGGCCATGACAGACGTGAGAAAATCGGCTGACCGGTCACTCAGGCGGACTTGGCTGCGAGAGGAGCAGCACAGTCCGCCGGGGTGAGCGAATTCCGTCAGTCTGCGAAGACTGCTTCGATCTTGCCCTTCAACGTCTGCGCGTTGAACGGCTTCACGATGTAGTTGTTCACGCCGGCCTTCTTGGCAGCGATCACGTTTTCGGTCTTGGATTCGGCAGTCACCATGATGAACGGCGTCTTGGAGAGACTGGCGTCAGCACGAACCTGCTTGAGCAGCTCGTAACCGGTCATCGGTTCCATGTTCCAGTCGGAGATGACCAGCCCATACTTGCGCTGCTTCATCTTCTCCAAGGCTTCCGTACCATCGGCTGCATCGTCGATATCTTCAAAACCAAGCTGCTTCAGCAGGTTCCGGATAATCCGGATCATGGTCTTGTAATCGTCGACCACCAGGACCGGCATCGAAAGGTCAAGGGCCATTGTCTACTCCATACTGTCAATTACAGGGCCCACCCTCTGGGCCGGAAATGACGAGATCTGACGTTTCAGGAGGAAGACACGATTGTCGTGTTCCCACCTCCCCATACTTGGGCAATCTAAGCGGTTCCCCTGAAAAGACCGTTAATAGCGCAAGCCATTTTCTTCCCCCAAAGGCGTATTGTGCCTGAGCACTCTGCACCATAGCGTGCATACCGGTATTTAAGGGCACGTTTCTGGTATTGGGAGGCAAAAATGCTTGAGCTGCGTCAGCTTTGCTACGAGGACCTGAGCGAGGGCATGAGCGAGACTCTGACGAAGCACGTGAGCGCATCTGATATTGTAGGTTTTGCCGAGGTGTCGGGTGATCGCAATCCAATCCACTTGTCTGAGCATTTTGCCGCACGCACCCCTTCCGGACGCGCATCGCCCATGGGCTTTATACTGCGAGCCTTATCTCAGCCTTGCTTGGCACGCGTCTTCCGGGACCCGGCGCGATCTATCTTTCGCAGACCCTGAACTTCAAGGCGCCGGTCCGGATTGGTGATGATGTCACGGTGGAGGTCAAGGTCGCGGAGCTTTTGCCAAAGGGCAACCGGGCCCGCCTCTCCTGCATCTGCCGCGTTGGGGAGACGGTGGTTCTGGAAGGTGAGGCCATGGTCAAGGTCCCGGCACGGGGCACCGAACGGGACTTTCCCGGCCATCAGAGCTAGGGAAAAAGACAGCGCGGACGGCGGCCAATGTGCGCTTGACGAAAGGCCATGAAAACGGCAGGGTCCGGCAAATCCTGACAAAGGGCACCCCCGTGTCAGGACGCTTGTTTCATGTCGGCTGCAGATCCGCCCGCAGTCCAGCCCGCAGGTTCTCATCTCTGATGACCGTCACCGCCACACCTTTCTCAGTTGTCGAGGATCTGGCTTCCCTGCCTGCCCATCTCAAAGGCAGCGTTGTCGCCATTGGCAACTTTGATGGCGTGCACAGGGGCCACAGGGCCGTGCTGCAAGCCGCCATCGACGAGGCGCATGGTCACGGGCGCCCCGTGACGGCCATGACATTCGAGCCGCATCCACGCTCGGTCTTTGCCCCGCATGTACCCCTTTTCCGGCTGACACCAGCCCATGCCAAGGCAGAGGTGATGGAAGCGCTTGGCCTTGATGGGCTGATCGTGCTGCCCTTCACTCGCGACTTCGCCAGTCTTGAGGCAGAGCGTTTCGTTGAGGAAATCCTGATCGGCGCCCTCGGCATCCGTCACGCAGTCACCGGCTATGATTTCCACTTCGGCAAGGGCCGGGCCGGAACGCCGGACTTCCTGCGTGCCTCCGGCGAGAAGCACGGTTTCGGCGTGACCATTGTGTCGGCCGAAAATGACGAGAGCGGCGAGGTCATATCCTCTTCCCGCATCCGGGCAGCCCTTGCAGAAGGGGATCTGGCGCTGGCCAACGGCCTGCTCGGCTACCGCTGGTTTGCCGAAGCTGAGGTGCGCCATGGCGAAAAGCGCGGCCGCGATCTGGGCTATCCCACAGCCAACCTGCGCCTTGCCGATGACTGCACCTTGAAACACGGTATCTATGCCGTGCGGGTGGAAGTCGACGGCCAGCGTCATGATGGTGTGGCAAGCTTCGGCCGCCGTCCAACATTCGACAACGGGGCGCCGCTGCTGGAGGTGTTCCTGTTCGACTTCTCCGGCGACCTCTATAGCAAGACGCTGCGGGTGCGATTCGTTTCGTATCTGAGGCCGGAGGAGCGCTTTGACAGCGTAGATGCGCTGATTGCGCAGATGGACCGGGACAGCGCAGAAGCCCGCGCTGCGCTTGCCAGCATGCAGCCCCTGTCCGCCCTCGATCTCGCGCTCGGCGCCGTGCCGCTGACATGACCGCCGTCCCCGCGCGCCAGATCTCCACCAAGGCCGAAATTCTGCAGGGCATCCTGCTGATGACCATTGCCATGATCGTCATACCCGGCATGGACACGCTGGCAAAATATCTGTCGGCCACGGTCGCGCCGCTGATCATCGGTTTCGGGCGCTTCTTCTTCCAGGCGTTCTTCACCCTGCTTGGCGCCATGATCATGACAGGCGGTTTGCGGACGCTGAAGCCGAAGCGCTGGGGCGTCAACATGCTGCGCGGCATCTTTCTGGCGGGCGCCACCTTCGCCTTCTTCACCGCGCTGAAGGTGATGCCCGTAGCCGATGCCATCGCCATCTTCTTCATCCAGCCGATGGTTTTGACAGCGCTCTCCGCCATTTTCCTGAAGGAACAGGTTGGCCCCCGCCGCTGGGCGGCCGTGGTGGTTGGCCTTGCAGGTGCCCTGATGATCATCCGGCCGGGCTTCGATGCCTTCGGCATCGTGGCGCTGCTGCCAATGGTCACCGCCTGCCTTTTTGCCCTCTATCTTCTGACCACCCGCATTCTAGCGGGAGAGGATGGCATGCTGTCGATGCAGTTCACCACCGCCCTTGGCGGCGGGGCAACGCTCGCCATCGTGATTGCCGTGACGGCTTTTCTCGGCGTGGAGACGACGGGCATTGTCATAGCCATGCCCAACACGATCGAAACCTCGCTGCTTGTTGCCGTTGGCGCCATTTCCTTCGTGGCGCACGGGTTGATCGTGCGCGCCCTGGCGCTGGCGCCTGCCTCCGTCATCGCACCGTTCAACTATCTGGAAATCGTCAGCGCCACGCTCTTCGGCTTCCTCGTCTTCGGCGATTTTCCCGACCTGATGACCTGGGCGGGCATCGCCCTGATCGTTGCCAGCGGCATGTACATCGCCCACCGGGAGCGCATCCGCAAGGAAGCCTGAACTGGCACAACGGACAGCATACCGCCCGCATTTGCCGCTTTATTCAGAGGCTTTTGACTGATACTAGATCGGCCATGACAGTCATTCTCCCTGCCGGATGCCTTTCCGGCCCCGCGATCTCACGAATTAGCTGCCCGGCCTTCGGCTGACGCATTCGCGCGCCGAGGGACCGGGATCCCTTCGTGACGGGATGCGGCAAGGTCCGCCTCCCTGACAGTTTGCAAGGCGCCCGCCTTGCCTCTCCTGATTTTGCGGATTGCATGCAATGACCGAAACGACTGCCCGTGACTATTCCACGACGCTGAACCTGCCCGAGACCGATTTCCCGATGCGCGCGGGCCTGCCGCAGAAGGAGCCGGAAATCATCGCCCGCTGGAAGGCGATGAACCTGTACAAGCGCCTGCGCACTGCCTCTGCGGGACGCCGCAAGTTCATCCTGCATGATGGCCCTCCCTATGCCAACGGCAACATCCACATCGGCCACGCGCTGAACAAGACGCTGAAGGACATCGTCACCCGCTCCATGCAGATGATGGGCTTCGACAGCAACTATGTTCCGGGCTGGGACTGCCACGGCCTGCCGATCGAATGGAAGATCGAGGAAGAGAACTACCGCTCCAAGGGCAAGCCGAAGCCGGACCTGAAGAACTCTGCCGCGATGATCGCCTTCCGCCAGGAATGCCGCAGCTATGCGGACCACTGGGTCGGCATCCAGCGCGAGGAATTCCGCCGCCTCGGCATCGAGGGCGACTGGGAGAACCCGTATCTGACCATGAATTTCGAAGCCGAAGCGGTGATCGCCGCCGAGCTGATGAAATTCGCCACCTCCGGCCAGCTCTACCGTGGCTCCAAGCCGGTGATGTGGTCCGTGGTGGAAAACACTGCGCTGGCCGAAGCCGAGATCGAGTATCACGACTACCAGTCGGACATGATCTGGGTGAAGTTCCCGGTGATAGAGGCCGGTAGCCTGGATGAAGCTGCCGCCGAAGACCTGCTGGATGCTGCCGTTGTCATCTGGACGACCACGCCCTGGACCATCCCCGGCAACCGCGCCATCTCCTATTCTTCGGCCATCTCCTACGGCCTCTATGAGGTGACGCAGGAAGGCCTTGCGGATGACAACTGGGTGCAGAAGGGCGATAAGCTGATCCTTGCGGACAAGCTGGCCGCCGATGTCTTCAAGAACGCCCGCATCACCGATTTCACCCTTGTCCGGCCGGTCTCTGCCGATGAACTGGCGGCCATGACCTGCGCCCATCCCTACCGGGAACTGGACCTTGGCGGCTATCAGTTCGACGTGCCGCTGCTGGATGGTGATCACGTTACTGATGATGCCGGTACGGGCTTCGTCCACACGGCCCCCGGCCATGGCACAGACGACTTTGAGATCTGGATCGCCAAGCGCTCCGAGCTGGAAGAGCGCGGCATCGAGACGGCCATCCCCTTCACTGTTGCCGATGACGGCTTCTACACCAAGGATGCGCCGGGCTTTGAGGGCCAGCAGGTCATCACCCACAAGGGCGAGAAGGGCACGGCCAACAAGGCCAACATCGAAAAGCTGAAGGAAGCGGGCGCGCTGATCGGCCTTGGCCGCCTCAAGCACCAGTATCCGCATTCCTGGCGCTCGAAGAAGCCGGTGATCTTCCGCAATACGCCGCAGTGGTTCGTCTACATGGACCGCGCGCTGGATGGTCCGGGTGACACCCTGCGCACCCGCGCACTGAAGGCCATCGACGACACACGCTTCGTGCCCGCGTCCGGCCAGAACCGCCTGCGTTCCATGATCGCGGGCCGCCCGGACTGGGTGCTCTCGCGCCAGCGCGCCTGGGGCGTGCCGATCACCGTGTTCATCCACAAGGACACGGCAGAAGTGCTGAAGGACGAAGCCGTCAACGCCCGCATCTTCGAAGCCTTCAAGGCGGAAGGCGCGGATGTGTGGTTCGCGGAAGGTGCCAAGGAGCGGTTCCTGGGTGCCGGCTACAAGGCCGATGAGTGGGTCAAGGTTGACGACATCCTTGATGTCTGGTTCGACAGCGGCTCCACCCATGCGTTCTGGCTGGAAAAGCGCGCCGACCTCAGCCCGAAGCGCAAGGTCAATGGCGGCGAAGACTACGTGCTTTATCTCGAAGGTTCGGACCAGCATCGCGGCTGGTTCCATTCCTCCCTGCTGGAAAGCTGCGGCACCCGTGGCCACGCGCCTTATGACGCGGTGCTGACCCACGGCTTCACCATGGCCGAGGACGGGCGCAAGATGTCCAAGTCCCTGGGCAATCAGGTGTTCCCGCAGGATGTGATCAAGCAGTATGGCGCCGATATCCTGCGCCTGTGGGTGGCCTCCGGCGACTATACCGAAGACCAGCGCATCGGGCCGGAAATCCTCAAGACCTCGGTGGACAGCTACCGCAAGCTGCGCAACACCCTGCGCTGGATGCTGGGCACCCTCGCCCATGCCACCGGCGAGGAAGTCGCGCTCAAGGACATGCCGGAGCTGGAGCGGCTGATGCTGCACCGCCTCGCCGAGCTGGATACGCTCGTGCGCAAGGGCTACGAGGACTTCGACTACAAGAAGGTCTTCCACCACCTCTTCACCTTCATGACGGTGGAACTGTCGGCCTTCTATTTCGACGTTCGCAAGGACACGCTCTACTGCGACCCCACGTCCTCGGTGCGCCGCAAGGCCGCATTGCAGGTGGTGGAGCAGCTGTTCACCTGCCTCGTCACCTGGATGGCGCCGATGCTGCCCTTCACCATGGAGGAAAGCTGGCTGGCCCGTCATCCGGGCGAGGACAACTCTGTGCATCTGCAGCAGTTCCCGGCAGTTCCTGCGGACTGGCGCAATGACCCGCTGGCAGCCAAGTGGGACAAGATCCGCGAAGTCCGCCGTGTGGTCACCGGTGCTCTCGAAATCGAGCGGCGTGAAAAGCGCATCGGCTCGTCACTCGAAGCCCATCCGGTGGTGCATGTCACGGACGCTGAGCTGATGGCGGCCCTTGCCGGCATGGACATGGCTGATATCTGCATCACCAGCCAGCTCACGCTCACGGGCGAAGCGGCTCCCGACGGCGCATTCACGCTTGAAGATGTGAAGGGCGTTGCCGTGGTTCCGGGCCTTGCACAGGGCACGAAATGCGCCCGTTCTTGGAAGATCCTTCCCGAGGTGGGCTCTGACCCGGACTATCCGGACGTGACCCTGCGTGATGCGGCTGCGCTGCGTGAATGGGATGCAGCCCACAAGGGTGCTTGACGGCTGTCCCGGCCTGTATCGGCCACACTTGAAGCAATGAAGGACGAAGCATGAGCAAAGCGGCTCCCCCGTCAGGTTTCACCCGCAGATGGCTGTGGGGGCCGCTCAGTTCCATGGTGGCGGTCATGGCCGCCATCATCTTCGCCGCCGATCAGGCCAGCAAGCTCTGGCTGCTGTTCGTCTATGACCTGCCCCGGCAGGGCAACATCGGCGTGCTGCCGTTCCTGGAGCTTGTCACGGTCTGGAACCGTGGCATCTCCTACGGGTTGCTTCAGCAGGAAACGGATCTGGGCCGCTGGGCTCTGGCTATTTTTACGGTTCTTGCGGCAATCGCGCTGTGGGTCTGGGCGGTGCGCAGCACCAGCAAGTTTGCCGGCATCAGCCTGGCGCTGATCATCGGCGGCGCTCTTGGCAATGGGGTTGACCGTTTCGCCTATGGCGCGGTCTACGACTTTCTCCACATCCACTTCGGCAGCTTCTCGTGGTATGTCTTCAACATTGCGGATGCTGCAATCGTTGCCGGAGTGGCTGCTCTCCTGTATGACGGTTGGCGAGGAAGCCCCAATAAAGCCTCAAAGAGCGGTTCTAAAGGCCGCAAAGCGGGATAATTGGGACAGCGAGTGCGAGCAGGCAGGCCGGAAGCCGCCGTTGCAGCCTTGCGCTCACAGGAAACGGGATAGGTTACGTGCGGTTCAAGTTTTCTCTGGCAAGTTCCCGGACCGTAAGCCTCGGCGGGCTGCGTGGTGTTGTATCTGCTGTCATGCTGGGCGCTCTCGCGGCTGGCTGCGTGACGAACTCCTACGGCGAGCAGGAAGCCGTCGACAAGGTCGCCGTCCGCAAGATCATGGAAGGCATTGGCGCGGTCGACCCGCAGGCCAAGCCGATCGAGTACAAGCCGCGTGCCCCGCTGGCCATGCCTGCAAAGCTCGATCAGCTGCCCCAGCCTGAAGCACCTGTGACCGAGACCGCGGCCAACTGGCCGACAAAGGAAGACAAGTCCCTTCAGGACGTGCGGGCTGTCTATGCGCAGCCCGGCCGCGGCAGCGATGGCGAGCTGCTCACGCCCGAGCAGATGCGGGGTGTCCAGATTTCCGGAGCACAGCGCCAGCAAAAAACCGCTGCGGATGTGCGCGATGGCGAGATCATGGATGGCGCCCGCATGACGCCGGCTGAAATGAAGCAGCAGAGCAAGGGACCGCTGACGCGTGTCGACACGTCGGAACTGTTCGGCGCAGACGGCAAGCCGGTTCGCCGTTATCTCGTCGAGCCGCCGGTTGCCTATTCCACGCCTGCGGGCAATGCACCGCTGGCAATGCCAAACGACCGCCAGCAGATTCAGGACCGCAAGCAGCTCGAAATGGATGGCGGCCGTATCAAGGCGAACTGCACCCCGAGTGCAACGGAGACCTGCGTCTACTGACGCAGACGCCCATGAATTGTCTGCAACGGCGGCCACTGGCCGCCGTTTCTGTTTGGCATCTTCCCACATGACGAAAATTTAAGGCGTCAGGGCCACGCCAGCGCCTATATTGCAGGCGACGCATTCATATTCGCAGGCGCGGCATGGTTCGCGCCCCATTTCAATTCCGGGAGTTCCCCAAGATGACCTTTCCCGCTGTGAAACGGCGCGGCCTTATCTTCGCCACGGCGTTGTCCTGCCTTGTTTCGGGTGCCAGCCTGTCCATGGCCCAGACGGCCGCCGAAACGCCGCCGGTCATTGCTCCAAACCTGTCCAGCTTTACGCTGGAAAACGGTCTTCAGGTGGTGGTGATCCCCGATCACCGGGCCCCCGTGGTCACCCATATGATCTGGTACAAGACCGGTGCCGCCGATGAACCGGCCGGCCAGTCTGGCGTTGCCCACTTCCTTGAGCATTTGATGTTCAAGGGCACCAAAGAGAATCCGGATGGTGTTTTCTCAAAGATCGTCTCCGATATCGGCGGTCAGGAGAATGCCTTCACCAGCAATGACTACACCGCCTATTTCCAGCGCGTGGCCAAGGAACACCTGCCGCGCATGATGGAACTGGAAGCGGACCGGATGGAGAATCTCGTCCTCAGCGACGAGGTGATCAAGCCGGAGCAGCAGGTCGTGCTGGAAGAACGGCGCATGCGTGTCGATGGCGACCCCTCTTCCCGTTTGCAGGAGACGCTCTCAGCCATCACCTATGTGAACCATCCCTATGGCTCGCCCGTGATCGGCTGGCAGAGCGAGATCGAGGCGCTGAACCACGACGCCATCATCTCCTTCTATGACCGCTTCTACACGCCCAACAACGCCGTTCTGGTGGTGGCAGGTGACGTGGAAGAGGCCGAAGTGCGCAAGATGGCGGAAGCCACCTACGGCAAGCTGCCACGCCGCGCAGAGCCCGGCCCGCGCGTCCGCCCCGCAGAGCCGCCCTTGAGCGGAGAGCGCAGCGTGCATCTGGAAGACGAGCGCGTCCGCCAGCCGTCCGTCTCCGAAAGCTGGCTGGTGCCGAGCCAGGCCACCGGCAAGGGCCGTGAACCGGAAGCCCTCGAACTTCTGGCTCAGATTCTCACTGGCGGACCGACCAGCCGCCTCTACAAGGAAGCGGTCCTTGAGAAACAGGTGGCCATCGGTGTCGGCGCCTACTATCTCGAAACCTCGCTCGATACGACTCGCTTCATGGTCTATGGCTCGCCGCGTGGCGAAGGAACGCTGACAGGGCTGCAGGAGATCTTTGAGCGCACGATCAAGGATGTTGCCGAGAACGGCGTGACGGAAGAGGAGCTGGCCCGGGCCAAGCACTCGCTCATGTCTTCAGCCATTTATGCGCAAGACAGCCAGGTCACCCTTGCCCGCCTTTTCGGCGCTGCCCTGACCAGCGGCCAGACCATCGAGGATGTGCAGACATGGCCCGCGCAGATTGAAGCCGTCACTCCGGCTGACATTCAGAAGGTGGCACAGGATTACCTTCTGAAGGATCCGGTGACCGGCTATCTCACCGCCCCCGGCCAATCGCCGGACGGCGCTGTCAGCGACCAGAAGTCCTGAAACCGGCTTGTTTGACAAGGACATATGCGCATGACGCAGTTTTTTGCTCCTGCCCGTTTTGCACGGGCGCATTTCACCCGGGCCGTTGCAGGCATTGGCCTGTTGATGCTCGGCGCCCTGCCTGCGGGCGCAACCACCATCGAAAAGGTGGTCAGCCCCGGCGGCATCGAGGCCTGGCTGGTGCAGGATGAAACCCTGCCGATGATCTCCATGAACTTCGCCTTTGACGGTGGCTCCGCGCAGGACCCCGATGGCAAGGAAGGCCTGACCAATCTTCTGGCCAGTACCATGGACGAAGGCGCCGGGGACCTGGACAGCGAAGCCTTTCAGGGCAAGCTCGAAGAGCTGGCCGTTTCCATCCACTTCAATGCCGGCAAAGACCAGCTGTTCGGCACCTTGCGCACGCTGACGGGCACACGGGACGAAGCCTTCGATCTGCTGCGCCTTGCCATCAACGAGCCACGCTTTGACGAGAAGCCCGTGGAACGCGTGAAATCGCAGATCCTTGCCGGCCTTCGCCAGCGGCAGGAAGACCCGGACGCGATTGCCTCTGAAACCTTCCGCAATGCAGCCTTTGGCGGCCATCCCTATGGCAAGCCGGGGGATGGGACCGTTGAGACCGTGGAGAAGCTTGTCCCAGCCGATCTGAAGACCATGCACGGGGATCTACTCTCCCGCCACAAGCTTGCCATCGGCGTCGTGGGCGCCATCGACGCGAAGACGCTGGCGCCTCTGCTGGACGAGGTTTTCGGCAAACTTCCGGAGAAGAACAAGCTGCCTGAAGTCGCAGATGTGGAGCCGAAGACGGGCGAGCGTATCTCCCGGACGCTGGACGTGCCGCAAACGACGATCCTCATCGGCCTGCCGGGCCTGAAGCGCGACGATCCGGACTATCAGGCCGCCTTTGTCATGAACCACATTCTGGGCGGCGGCACCTTCACATCCTGGCTGTTTGAAGAGGTGCGCGAGAAGCGCGGGCTGTCCTATGGCGTCGGCTCGGATCTGGCTCCGGATGACCATTCTGCCCTGCTTGTTGCTTCTGCCGCGACCCGTGCCGACCGGGCAGACGAAACCGTCAGCATCATTGAGGAGCAGTTCAAGCGCATGGCGGAACAGGGGCCCTCGCAGGAAGAACTGGACAAGGCCAAGAGCTTCCTGACCGGCTCCTACGCCCTTCGCTTCGACACGTCGGGCAAGATCGCAGCCCAGCTGGTTGCACTGAAGCTTGCAGACCTCGGCATCGACTATTTCGACCGCCGCAATGCCGAAATTGAAGCCGTGACCCTCGAGGACGTCCAGCGCGTCGCAAAACGCCTGCTGGACGGCAAGACGCCGCTGATCGTCACTGTTGGTCCGCAGGCAAGCTGACCGTCCTAGGCAGACCGGAAATGACAAGGGGCGGCCATTTGGCTGCCCCTTGGTGTTTTGGGGTTGGCAGAGGTCTTCATGCCCCACCCACCCACCATATTGAAAATGCCCATTTTAGCTAATATAGTGAATTTGATATCCCGCACGGAGACTAAGCATGCGCACATTCAGCGCCACGGAACTGGCCAACAAGACAGGAGATGTGCTTGCAGCGGCAGCGCAGGAGCCTGTTGCTATTCAGCGGCATGGCAAACCGCGTTTCGTGATGCTGTCAGCAGAAGAATATGAGCGCCTGACTTCGCCGCACGATACGCGCCGGGCTGTTCACGTGTCGTCTCTGACGGACAACGAAGCCGGCGAGTTGCTCTCAGCCCTTGCGGACAGCATAAAGGATGACTGACCGCTCGGCACCACCTCTGCCCGAGCCCGGCGACCTCTGGAATTACCCATATTTGTGGGCATGGCAGGCAGAACGGGGCGAGGAAGAAGGGCGCAAAAGACGTCCTTGTGCCGTTGCGCTGGCTGTGCGCAAGCATCAGGGCCAGATGGAAGTGATCCTGCTGCCGGTCACTTCGCAGCAGCCACCAGCAGAACGCTCCCATGTCGAGGTTCCCGAGATTGAGCGCAAGCGCGCCGGTCTGGACGAGATGGTCCGGCTTTGGGTGGTCTGCGATGAATTCAACGCCGACCTGCCCGAGCAGTCCTTCTATTTCGAACCACGCGCCCGGCTTGGTGCCTTCAGCCGCAGCTTCACCAAGATCCTGCAAAGCGCGCTGGCAGAAGCAATCCGGGACCGGCGCGCAATAACCATCAACCGCCGCTAGTACCAACTCCCGATGAACTTGACACATCGAGAGTTGGTTAAGCCTGCGCGGCGCTTGAGCAAATTCAAGGCTTGATGCGTCAGCATCAAAAGCCTTGGCATATCGCCATTCCTGCAAACAAAAAGGCGGCCCGCAGACCGCCCTTTCTTCCATTTCAGCAGTCCTGAGCTCTCAAGCTTCCGAGATTAGCTTGCCAAGGCGGGAGATGCCTTCCTCGATCATGGCTTCGTTGGCGCAGGAGAAGCTGAGGCGCAGGGTGTTGGCACCGGAGCCATCGGCGAAGAAAGCCTTGCCGGGCACGAAGGCGACCTTGACCGTCTCCAGCGAGCGGGCGAGCAGGGCCGCGCCGTCCAGCCCCTCCGGCAGGGTAACCCAGACGAACATGCCGCCATCCGGGCGTGACCAGCTGCACCCCTGCGGCATGTGGCGGCTAAGCGCATCCAGCATGCAGTCTCGGCGGGCCTGATAAGCCTTGCGGATCGTGGCAACCTGCGTGTCGAAATAGCGCTCAGCCACGTCCGCCAGAACCATCTGGTTAATGGTGGAGGTGTTGAGGTCTGCCGCCTGCTTCATCAGCACCAGACGGCTGATGACGGGAGCTGCTGCACAGATCCAGCCCACGCGCAGGCCGGGAGACAACGTCTTGGAGAAGCTGCCGCAATAGATGGTGCGCGATGCGTCGATATGGCCGCAGCGGGCAATGTCGAGGGCTAGCATCGGCGGCACCGGCTCGCCATCATAGCGCAGCGACTGGTAGGCGGCATCCTCGATCACCGGAATGTCCAGCTCACCCGCCAAATCCAGAATGCGCTCGCGTGTCTGCCGGTCCAGCGTTTCGCCCGTCGGGTTGGCGAAGTCAGCGGAGGCATAGGCAAATTTCACCGCACCGCCCCGCTCCTGCGCCGCCTTGACGAAGTCCTCCGCCGGACGGTTGCCAAGCGGGATCAGACGGTCGTAATGCGGTTCATAGGCGTTGAAGGCCTGAAGCGCACCCAGATAGGTCGGCCAGTTGACCAGCGCCGTGTCACCGGGCGAAAGCAGCAGCTTGCCGAGATAGTCCAGCCCCTGCTGGGAACCGGAGGTGATGATGATGTTCTCCACCTGGCAGGTGATGCCGAGGCTGGCCATATAGCCCACCAGCCACTTGCGCAGGGCCAGATTGCCCTCGCTGACCGAATATTGCAGCGCCGTGTTTGCGCCTTCGCTGGTCAGCACACGGGCATAGCTTTCAGCAAATACGTCCTTGGGGAAGAGAGCCGGATCAGGAATGCCGCCTGCGAAGGAAATGATGTCGGGGCGGTCAAGCAGTTTCAAAAGTTCACGGATTTCCGAAGCGCGCATCCGTTTCGAGCGCGTCGCGAACACATGTTCCCAGTCCAGCATGGGGGTCTCTTCCCGGCGTTCTGCGGGCCTTGGAATCCGGCCCGTCTGATGCAGTGACAGAACCACAGGCGTTCAAAAACGTCAATATTGCTTACCTATAAGCAGCAAAAATTCTTCTCATGTCCCGCTGACGCAATTTTGTTGAAGCTGCACATGTCCATAGCCGTCTGGCGCAAATGCCCCGGAGGCCCTATGTCTGCGGCAGAATCAAGATCGCAAGGACCGAGCCATGAGCCGCATCGACGACAGCCGCCCCTTCATCCCCCTGCGCATTGCGGTGCTGACCGTGTCCGACACGCGGGTGCTGGAAGATGACCGCTCGGGCACTATTCTGGTGGAGCGGATCGCAGGTGCGAGCCACACGCTGGCAGACCGGCGCATCGTGCCCGATGATGTGGAGGCCATCCGGGAGACCGTGCGCGGCTGGATCGCGGACAGCAGCATCGACGTGGTGATCACCACCGGCGGCACAGGCTTCACCGGGCGTGACGTGACGCCGGAAGCCCTCGAGCCGCTGTTCGAGAAGCGGATGGAGGGTTTCTCCTATGTCTTCCACCGCATTTCCTATGAGAAAATCGGCACCTCGACCGTGCAATCAAGGGCCACAGCAGGCGTTGCGGGCGCAACCTACATCTTCGTTCTGCCGGGCTCACCGGGCGCCTGCAAAGATGCGTGGGACGGCATTCTCAAGTGGCAGCTCGACTACCGCCACATGCCCTGCAATTTCGTGGAGATCATGCCGCGCCTCGATGAGCACCTGAAGCGCGGCAAGCTGCAACAAGCCTGACGCCGTTTCAACTGTCCAGACTGTAGGCAGGAACGGTGGCGAGATGGCCGCGGTAGGCATCCGCGTCCGGTGGCAGGAAGGTTTCCGCCAACGGATTGGCCCGCCTGCGCTGTGCCGCCCCCATATCGGCCAGCAGATCATCGAGATGGCGGAAGTGATAAGGCGCAGAACACAGCCCGCCATAGCCTTTGGCTGCGGGGCGCACCGTCCTGCGCCATTCCAGATGCCGGTCGATCCAGCCGTTCATCTCACTGGCTGAGGGCTGATGCGCCAGCTTGCCATCGGCGTAGCGCACCAGCCAGCGGGCCACCATGTCGCTGGTCAGCACCGTGGCGAAGGAGGAGTTGAAGCCTGCGAAGCCCAGATCAGGCACATCCGGGTTCACCGCCAGCCGGTAGAGCCTGTACTGCCCGTCCTGCTCCACCAGCTTCTGCCGCACCTCGTCCGGCAGGAAGGGCACGCCCATCTTCCAGCCGACGGCAAGAAGGGCAATATCCGCCGGCAGCCGGTCTCCGGTCGACAGGATCACGGTACCCGGCTCGTATCCGGCAATCGTGCCCTGAATGGCCTTGATCCGCCCATCCTTCAGCATCGAGTAAAAGCCTTCGGTCGCCAGAGACAGGCCGCAGGCGATGCCGTTTTCGATCGGCTGTTTTGGCCGCATACCGAGCTTCTTCAGCCCGAATTGCATGGTCAGCAGGCTTTCCAGTGCCCGCCAGTTGGCCCAGACCAGCGGCTTGGTCAGCGCATGGCGCAGCCTTTCACCCCAGGACATCTCCCAGCCGGGGAACATGCCCTCCGAAGCGCGGCAATAGAGGATGCGCTTGAAGTTGATCAATCCGGCGAAGTGATAGGGTACCCGCCAGACCGGTTCCAGATAGACGATCGTGACCGATGCCGCCCCCTGCTGCACCGCATTGACCGCAACATCCGTCGCCGACTTGGAGAAGCCGAGGATCACCACTTTGCGGCCTTTCACCAGTGCCGGGTCAGTGTATTCGCTGGAATGCAGTATCTGGCCACCACCTGCCCTGAATTCATCCATACCCGGATGGACCAGCTCGTTACGGTCGCTGAAGACGCCGCTGGCAATGGTGACGAAATCATAGCCTGTGCGGCCTTCCGCCGTTTCCACCCACCAGCCGCCACCATCGCGCCGGGACAGACCGGTGACGGTGGTGTTGAACCTGATCAATGGCAGCAGCGCCTTCTCCCTGGCATAGCTTTCCAGATAGGCATGCACCTGCGCCCCGGACGGCCACTCCGGATAAGTCTCCGGCATGGCGGCATCCGTGTAGCGGTAAAGCTCCTTCGGACTCTGGGTGCGGATGCCGGGATAGGAACGGTGCGGCGCCCAGACACCGCCAAGCTCGTGGCTGCGCTCCAGCACAGTCACCACATGCCCCTGTTCGTGAAAGGCATGCGCGGCCGCAAGCCCGCTCACGCCCGCGCCGATGACGCAGACCTGTTTGCGTTTGGTCATGATCGAAATCTCCTGTCCCGCACGGCGGGCCGGACAGCTCCGGCCGCACCGGCAACCTGACTTTGTGTCTTTGGCCGGAAGGCCGTCAGATCTTCAGGGTCAGCGGATCGAAGGTCATTTCATCCGGGCGCAGGAAGTGCACCTCTCTCAGGGCAGAGCGGCGCACCACTTCCGCCGGATCGCCCACATTGTGCAACTGATCGAAAAGCTCGCGCAGGCGCCTTGCAGGCGACACCCAGAAGATGGCACGGGTGGGCTTGTCGGTGAGATTGTAGTAGCCGTGCGGAATGCCCATCGGCATGCGCACCACATCGCCCGCATTGGCAACGTGATGCTCGCCACCCAGATAAAGATCGAGACGGCCTTCCAGCACATAGATGAACTCGTCCTGCGTCGGGTGGATATGCGGCGGCACGAAGGTTCCTGGCGGATCCAGCGTTTCAAAGGAGAAGCAGGCCTCGCCCTCGGACTTCATCCAATAGGTATGGCCGAGAATGCTCCACTCCACGTCGTCAAGGCCGGTTCCGGCGCGGGTGATGCCGGGTTCCGTGTTCACCTGAACCATGTTCGCAATGGCAGTCTTCATGCTGGTTCTCTCCGTCCTGGCCCGTTGCGGGCGCGCTGTTCTCCTCTGGCCGGGTGGCACTTGTGATGGACTTGAGCCCCGTGCCTGTCTCCGGCCTGCCCCTACGAGACGCGCTTCTGCCTCCTCTCGTCTATCCGCTGGGCGAAAGGCTCCATGCGCTGCGCGAAAAACCGCCGTTTCCCGCTTTGCTTCGCCGGCTCTCCGGTGTTAGCATTTGTACTGACTGGTCCAGCAATGAGCGAAAAAGCCGAGGGGACGGGCCAGAAACCGCTGGTGCAAACCATGCAGATGCAAGCGAGCCAGATACCACTTGCCGGCTTCGCCCGGGTGGCGACGCAGGATGTAGATCAGGCGGCGGAGGAGGTCGGGCGGATCTTCTGCTCCCACCGCCTGCGTCCGCGCGATCATGGCCATGACTTCTTCGCCTGCCACAACAGCCGCGCCTTCTCCGGCGGTTCGATCAACTATGTTGCCTATGGCGGCGAGGTAGAGATTGATCCTGGCTGCCTGGAACGGTTTTTTCTGGTGCAGATCCCGCTGAGCAGCGGTGCGGAAGTGCGCATCGGCAGCCAGATGATTACGACGGGAGCCTCACGCGCCGCTTCCGTACTCTCCCCCACCCGGCCAAGTCTGATGCGCTGGAAAGCCAGCTGCGGCCAAGTCATCCTCAAACTTGAGCGGCAGGCCGTTGAGGAAATGTTCGCCGCGCTGACGGGAACTGAAACGCGGGAGATCGTCTTCGATCCGCAGCTTCGGCTCGACAGCGAGCCAGGGCGGACGCTAGGGGCGCAAATCCTTGCGCTTGCCCGGCTGGCTGACCAGATCCCGCGCGAAGATCCGGCCGGAGCAGACGCGCTGAACCGGCTTGGCTGGTCCACCACCCATGCGCTGCTGTGGACCCATGCAGGCACGGCGCGGGACAGACTTTGCGCCGCGCCTGAAGATCTGGCGGGTACCGGGCGCAAGGTCGCCCGGGCACTCGATTACATCGACGCCCATCTGGCAGACCCCATCGACTTCGCTGAGCTGGCCAGCGCCTGCGGCTACAGCCTGCGGGCCTTGCAACTCGCCTTTCAGGCCGAGCGGGGCCAGACGATCTCGCAAGCGCTTCAGGAGAGGCGGCTCAGCATGCTGCGTCAGCACCTGATGGCCGCGCGCGGCCGCAGGGATGGCGCGTCCAACATCACTACGCTGATGCAGGCCTGCGGGTTGCTGCATGCCGGACGTGCGGCCGGCTCGTACCGCGAACTCTTCGGCGAGACACCAGCTGAAACACTGCGGGCGGGGCGGAAGAAACCGGTCTGACACGCACCGGAGGCCCGATCAGGCGGCTGGAACAACAGGAAGGCGCAGGCTGCTTGCCTCACTCCCCGCTGGTGGCTGTTTCCTCTTGTGCCTCATCGGGTGCCTCGTCCCACATCCGGCCCAGGTCTTCAGCATATTCGGTGCAGACAACAATCGCCTTGTCGCCCGGATAGTAGAAGGCGTTGGCCTCGCCGCAGGACTCGATCCGCACATGCACCGTCACTGGCAGGCTGAAAAGCGCGTTGAGATCCTTGACCTCCGAGGCAACCAGCGAGCGGGCCGGCTCACCGCCCTTTCCCGGCACGAGCACCAGCTTGCCTTTGCCCGATGGCTTCTCGATGGCATCAAGCGCCTTGCCCCAGGAGGAAGCCATGAGCTCCCATTCGTCGGGACAGTCTTCCATCCGCTCCTCAGGCAGTTCCAGTTCCCGTGCCACCTCGGCACGTTCGTCCGGATTTGCGCCGTAGAAATGACAGACAAGCATATAGTAGCGCTGAAGATCCGTTCCGTGCTGGCCGTGATAGACAGGCCCATCGCCTTCCCGCTCAGTCTCGTCATGAGCCAGACTATAGGCATAGGCCGTATCATAAACGATGGTGACCGCCGCATCCTCTTCCCACAGCTCATGGATCAGCAATGTGGCCAGAGCGTCGGCAGCATCTTCCTCGCGCCCCAGAACCGGCAGTTCCAGCACATCCACAAGGGCGTGGCCGAACTCGTGGTAAAGTGTTGAAATGATGTTGGACTGGATGAAGCTGTCGCGCGCCTCATCTCCGCGTGCCACAGCCAAGCTGAAAGCAAAAGCGAGCGCAAATGCAATGAGCCTCATTCGAGCGTAAAACTCCGGCGTTGAGCTAATGCCAATTCCCGTCAATCAAATATCCGCATCCCGGCAATGCCCCGGCTGCCTGATAGCACCGGGCACCTGGAGCGCGCAGAGAAATCCAGCTCAGCCGTGCAGCCGCGCCGCCAGTGCAGGCGGAACGCGCAGTGCGGCGACCGCCATGCGGGCCGCGGTGCGGCGAAGTCCTGTCCGCGCCTCCCGGCCCGGCACTCCGGCAATCGCACTGCTGCGCAGAAGACGGATGCGGCTGCGGCCAATGCGGCGCACCAGGTCGAGATCGGCCATGCCTGCAAGATCCCTGTAACCACCCAGTTCCTCATAGAACCTGCGGGAAATCAGCAGCCCCTGATCCGCATTCGGCATTGCCAGCACCTGGCTGCGCATCAACGCGCCAAACTCGGCCAGCCTCGCCCCGAAACCGAAGGCATCCAGCTTCAGCCGGAAAGCGGCAGCGCATCGGTCCGCCTGACCGGAGCGCTCTACCCGCTCGATGAATGTCTGGACATCCTGATGCCAGCCATGCTCCAGCACAGTTGAGGCATTGAGAAACAGCAGCCAGGGTGACTTGCGTGCCAGTTTCGCCCCATGAGCGAAACGTGCTCCCTCACCCTTGGTCAACACCTCAAACTCGCAGCCGGCCGCGTCCGCGACCCTGTGCGTGGCATCGGACGAGCCGCCATCCACCACGAGGACCTCGCGCACGAGGCCGTCCGCCGCGCCCGGCACAAGGGCCGTCAGCGCATGCGCAAGCTGGGCTTCATTGTCATGTGTGGCAAGGACAACACTGATCATGAAACGGGTTGTAGCGCCTTTTCCGGGGTCTGGCGAGAGAGGCCTTGCCCGGCTTGCATTTTCAGCTAATGTTCTGCTTATGTTCTCACTTGGAGAGTCGCTGAAGCATGGCGCGGATTGATCAGACGGAACAGGATACACGGGAAGCTGCCATGGCCGCATTGCGCCTTGATGAGGATCTGCGGCGCGGGCGCGGGGCCGCGCTCAACATGCCGGGACGCTTCGAGAGCCAGCAACGCGAAGGCTTTGATGATGGCTGGGAGACGCCAGACGATCTGCCTCCACTGAAGACAACGGTGCAGGAGGAGAAGGCGCGCACCATCATCACCCGCAACTCCTCGCCTGACATTTCCTTTGACCGTTCGATCAACCCCTACCGGGGCTGTGAACATGGTTGCATCTATTGCTTTGCCCGGCCCAGTCACGCCTTCATGGGACTTTCCCCCGGCCTCGACTTTGAGACGCGGCTCTTCGCCAAGCCCAATGCGGCGGAGCTGCTGGAACGGGAACTGGCCCGGCCGGGCTATCAGGTGCGCACCATCGCCATCGGCACCAACACGGATCCCTACCAGCCCATCGAGCGGCGCTACAAGCTGATGCGGGAGATCTTGACTGTACTGGAGACCTACAATCACCCGGTCGCCATCGTCACCAAGTCAGCGCTGGTGCTGCGAGATGCGGATATTCTGTCGCGCATGGCAGAGAAGGGGCTTGCCAAGGTGGCGCTATCC
Organism: Pannonibacter phragmitetus; assembly: GCF_050510895.1. Lineage (GTDB taxonomy): Bacteria > Pseudomonadota > Alphaproteobacteria > Rhizobiales > Stappiaceae > Pannonibacter > Pannonibacter phragmitetus_B. The sequence continues at coordinate 3,105,433 of NZ_JBNINT010000001.1, forward strand.
ATCACTTCGCTCGACAAGGATCTTGTACGCACGCTGGAGCCGCGTGCCAGCGCGCCGCACCGGCGCCTGGCGGCCCTGAAGGGCCTGTCGGAGGCCGGCATTCCGGCTTCCGTAATGATGGCGCCGGTAATCCCGGCCCTGACCGACAGCGAGATCGAAGCTCTTCTGGAGGCCGCCGCAGAGCATGGCGCAACCGAGGCGGGCTACATCCTGCTGCGCCTGCCGCTGGAAGTGTCCGAGCTGTTCCGCGACTGGCTTCTGCGCAACCGGCCGGACCGCTACCGCCATGTTATGAACATTCTGCGCTCCATGCGCGGCGGGAAGGACTACGACGCGGAATGGGGACAGCGGATGCGCGGGCTCGGTCCCTATGCCCAGCAGATCGGCCAGCGCTTCAGCCTTGCCTGCAAGCGGCTGGGACTGAACCAGCGGCGCAAGAAGCTGAATATGGAGCTTTTCACCCCACCGCAGGTGGGCGGGGTGCAGCTTTCCCTTTTCTGATATAGCGCGTGGCAGGTCCAAGCCCTTGCATTGCTGCAGGGAATCATCACGATCCGCTGCATGAGCAAGGCCCCTTCCCTTTTTGATCTGCGATTCGGCGAAACGCTGGACCCAATGCTTGAAGCTGCACATGCATCAGGCCTCAACGGCGCATTATGCGGTGTCGATGAGGCGGGACGTGGCCCTTGGGCCGGGCCCGTCGTCACGGCAGCCGTGATCCTCGACTACGCGAACCTGCCAGTAGGGCTGAACGATTCGAAGAAGCTTACGGAAAGCCGCCGCAATACCCTCTATGACGAGATCTGCGCTACGGCTTTCGTCAGTGTTGCCAGCAGTTCGGCCGCCACAATCGACCGGATGAACATCCGGGCTGCAACTCTGGACGCCATGCGCCGCGCCGTGGCTGGCCTCTCTCGGAAGGCAGGCTATGTTCTGGTGGATGGCCGCGATGTGCCACCGGGCCTTGGGGTGGATGGGCAGGCGCTGATCAAGGGCGATGGGCGGTGTCTTGCCATCGCTGCTGCCTCAATCATTGCCAAGGTAACCCGTGACCGGATGATGGAGCGGGCAGACGGGCTTTTTCCCGGCTACGGCTTTGCCGTGCACAAGGGCTATGGCGTACCAGCCCATGCCAGCGCCTTGACGGCGCTCGGCCCCTGTCCCCTTCACCGCATGTCGTTCCGGCCCGTGGCCGCAGCAGTGCGGAATTGACCTTCACGCGCAACAAAAAGCGGCCCGCAAGGGCCGCTTTCATGAGATCAGTGATCCGGTCCAGCTTCAGTTGAGGCCAGACTTGACCTGTTCGATGCTCTTTGCCGTCAGACCCTCGGCAACGGACCCCGTCACCTTGGCCACCAGCATGCTTTCCGCAGCAGCAACCGCCAGATCAGCAGCCTTTGCCTTCACTTCCGCGATGGCATGAGCTTCGGCCTGGGCAATCTTGTCTTCAGCAGACTTGGTGCGGCGGGCAATCAGCTCTTCCAGAGACCGGGTGGTCTCAAGCGTCAGCTGCTCTGCCTCTGCACGGGCCTCAGCCACGATTGCTTCAGCTTCGGCTTCGGCTTCGTGACGGCGGCGCTGATAGTCTGCCAGGAGCGCCTGAGCTTCTTCACGAAGCTTGCGGGCCTCCTCCAGATCCGTGCGGATCTTGACTGCGCGGCTATCGAGCGCTGCCGAGATCTTGGCCGGAATACCGAGCCAGGCGATCAGGACAAAGAACAGGATCAGGCCGACCAGTGCCCAGAATGATGCATCCATGACCGGTCTCCTTACTTAGCCGCAGCCTGAACGGCAGCGTCTGCTTCAGCCTTGGCCGGAGCCACGCCGATGAGAGCTTCCACCAGGGCAGAAGATGTCTCGCTGGCGATCTCACCAACCTGGGCAAGAGCCTTGTCCTTGATGGACGAGATGTGCGCATCGGCCTCTGCCAGCTTGGCCGCAAGGCCCTGCTCGGCGGTGGCGCGGCGTGCATCCGTTTCAGCCTTGAGCTTTTCGCGGGTGTCCTGCGCGATGGCACGTGCACGGGCACGGGCTTCGGACAGGGCCTGCTCATAAGCAGCAATGGCCTCGTCGGTCTCGCGCTTCAGGCGCTCGGCTTCCGACATGTCGCCCGCGATGCGGTCGTGACGGTCCTCGAGGATACCAGCGATACGCGGCAGCGCCACATTCTTCATGATCCAGTAGAAGACCACGAAGGTGACAACCAGCCAGAACAGCTGCGAGACAAAATGGGTCGGGTCGAACGGCGGGAAACCTGCCCCGTGTTCTTGTGCCGGAACGTCCAGGAGAACCTGACCGTCCACAGTAGTATGGGTTTCGCCTGCCATTATCGCCTCCGGATACCGGGAAGGCGGCGCAGGTGCGCCGCCCCCGGTCTCATTCGTTCCAATACGCCGTTAGGGACGATTAGACGGCGAACAGGAGCAGAAGGGCGATCAGCAGCGAGAAGATGCCCAGAGCTTCGGTCACGGCGAAGCCGAACACCAGACGGCCGAACTGGCCATCAGCGGCGGACGGGTTACGCAGAGCGCCCGACAGGAAGTTGGAGAAGATGTTACCCAGAGCCAGGGCGACGAGGCCCATGCCGAGAGCGGCGATACCAGCGCCAATGAACTTTGCTGCTTCTGCTTCCATGACACGTGCTCCTAATTGACGTTTGTCAGCGTTGTCAGGCGGCCTTTGCGGCCACATGAGTTGGTGAGTTTAGTGAGACGGGTGAAGGGCGTCGTTGAGGTACATGCAGGTCAGCAGCGTGAACACATACGCCTGCAGGAACGCAACGAGGAACTCCAGTGCCGTCAGCGCCACCGTCATCCCGAGCGGAAGGACGGCCCCGAACATGCCAGCTGCACCCATGGCGCTCATGCTGACAACGAACCCGGCGAACACCTTGAGGGTGATATGGCCCGCCAGCATGTTCGCGAAAAGACGAACGGAGAGGCTGATCGGGCGGGAAAGGAACGAGATCACTTCGATCGGCGCAACAAGCGGCACCAGTGCGCCCGGCACACCGGCCGGAACGAAGAGGTGCAGGAAGTGCAGCCCGTGACGGGCGAAGCCGTAGACCATGACCGTCAGGATCACGAGCATAGCCAGAGCGAAGGTCACGATGATCTGGCTGGTGATCGTGTAGAAGTATGGGAACATGCCGAGCAGGTTCGCGACCAGCACGAACATGAACAGCGAGAACACCAGCGGGAAGAAGCGCATGCCTTCCGTCCCGGCGCCATTGCGCAGCATCCCGGCCACGAATTCGTAGCTCAGCTCTGCCATGGACTGCCAGCGGGACGGGATCAGGCCGCGGCTGGAAGACGAGAAAATCAGGAACGCCGCAGCGGTAATGACCGTCACCACCATAAACAGGGCGGAATTGGTGAAGGACAGATCGATACCGCCGACCTCAATCGGGACGAGCGTCTTGATATGAAACTGATGGATCGGATCGTTCGCCACCGGTCAACCTTCGTTCTATCGTTCACAAAGCGCTGTTTGCGCGGGCTCTTAGTCGTCACACCGCCGTCACGTCAAGTCACTTTCGGGGAGAATCCTGAGAAGACTCATCAGAATCTTCATCTTTCTCACCCGGTGTGACCGGCTTGCGCCAGGCCTCTCCCTGTTCAGGCACCACTCCGGCTGACCTGAGCACATTGAGAATCCCCGCACCGAACCCCAGCAGAATGAAAACGACAAGCCCGATGGGCATCGTTCCCAGCCACTGATCCAGGAGCCAGCCAATCATGCCGCCCGCCACGATGCCTGCAATGAACTCCGAAGAGAGCTTCATTGCCTGTGCCATGCCGGCCGTCGAACTGCGGCTCGCCTTTGCCTCTGCGCGTATTTCGCTTTGGCGGCGCTCTTCCAGCAGCTGATTGAGCTTCTCCCGTCGAGACGACAGGTCAGCTTCGGAAATTTCAGAGGATCCTTCTTTGGCATCCCCTTGTTGCGGCGAACGGTCCATAGGTCCCTCACATCCAACAAAGGAAACGCCGACCCTCCGTCGCCCCCTTAAGCCGGGCGCACAATAGTCGGCACCACCTGCCCTGTCAAGAACATGGATATGGAATTCAACTTATTGAAACGATTGATTTTTCCGGTTCCGTGAACAAGTTCCGGCGCGACTTTTCCGCCCTGTTTGCCCTTGCCTTGCCACAGTTCGGTGTTTCGTCATACCGCGTCGCGGAATCGCTCTGCGGTTTCAAGGTCCACGGACACCAGCTGCGATACGCCGCGTTCGGCCATGGTGACGCCGAACAAGCGGTTCATCCGTGCCATGGTGATCGGGTTGTGGGTGATCACCACGAAGCGCGTCTCTGTGCGCCTCGCCATTTCTTCCAGTAGGTCGCAGTAGCGCTCCACATTGGCGTCGTCCAGCGGCGCATCCACTTCGTCGAGCACACAGATCGGCGCCGGATTGGTCAGGAACACCGCAAAAATCAGTGCCATGGCCGTCAACGCCTGCTCGCCGCCCGACAGCAGCGTCATGGTCTGCGGCTTTTTGCCCGGCGGACGGGCGACGATTTCCAGGCCGGCATCCAGTGGGTCATCGCTGTCCACCAGCTGAAGTTCTGCCGTGCCGCCACCGAAGAGATGGGTGAACAGGCGCTGAAAATGGCCGTTGACGATCTCGAAGGAAGCCAGCAGGCGCTCGCGCGCCTCGCGGTTGAGGTTGGAAATGCCGGTGCGCAGTCGCTTGATCGCCTCGATCAGATCGTCACGCTCGCGGGCAAGCGTCTCGCGCTGGGTGTCGATCTCCGCAAGTTCGTCATCAGCGCGCAGGTTCACCCCGCCCAGCCGCTCGCGCTCGGCCTTCAGCCGCTCCAGCTTGCGCTCCATGCTTTCCGGGTCCGGCAGCGGCGCACCTTCGGTGAAGCCCGCCAGCTCCGGCAGCTGGATCAACGGCACATCCAGCGCTTCCGAAATGCGGGCAATAACTGCCTCCACACGCTCACGGGCGGCGGCCACGCGCTCTTCGGCGCGCACGTGCCCTTCACGGGCACGGAACAGCACTTCCTGCGCCTCCCGTGCCATGCGGTCAACATCTGACAGGGAAGCCTCGGCCTTCACAAGTGTGTCGTCCGCCTCCTGCTTGGCAGCCTCCGCCTTGGCAAAGGCGCTGAAAAGGTCGCGGCGGCGGATCTCGATGTCCTCCGGCGCCTCGATCAGCTCCTGCCGCTCGTCCACCGCCTCGCCCATGCGGGCGCGCAGCGTTTCGATCTGCGAAGTGGCATTGGCAGCGCGGCTGCGCCAGCTTTCATGCTCGCGGGCAATTGCCTCCAGCCGCCGGTCGCGCATCTGCTTTTCGCGGGCGATGCTGTCGGCCATCACCCGTGCCTCGGACAGGGCGCTACGGGCGGCGGCCAGCTGTGTGTGAAGCTGATGGATTTCCTCCGTCAGCCCGCCTGAGTCCGGTAGTTCCTCCAGCCGTTCAGCCGCTTCCTCCACCCGTTCGGCGGCCTCTTCGGCTTCGGCGGACAGGCGCCGCGCCAGATCCTCTGCGCCCTGCAGACGGAGCGCCAGCTGGGAGAGCACCCGCTCTGCTGCCATCAGCGCTTCACGAGCGTCGCTCAGGGCCTTTTGGTGATCGCGCAACTGCTGGCGTGCCGCTTGTTCCCGCTCCCCGGCCTGCTGCACCCGCGCGGAAGCCATTTCCAGCGCCTCACGGGCCGTCTCAACACGCTCTCCGGCAATCTCGATTTCGCCAGCCAAAGCGGCGAGCCGGTTGCGCTGTGCCAGCCGCTGGGCCGCAGGCGTCGGAGCGTCCGCAGCGACAGTGAAGCCATCCCAGCGCCACAGGTGCCCTTCGCGGGAAACAAGCCGCTGACCCGGTTTCAGCAGTGCCTGAAGACGTGGCCCCTCTTCCGCTGAAACAACACCGATCTGCGCCAGACGGCGGCGCAGCTCAGCGGGGGCCTGGACCTCCGCTGCCAGTGGGCTCGCGCCGGATGGCAGGGGAGAATCAGCTGCCGCCGCGTTTTCTGCCGTTCCCGACCAGCGCACGGGCGCGCCCTCGTCCAGCGAGGCTTCCAGATCATCGCCCAGCGCTGCACCCAAGGCCGTTTCCAGGCCGGGCTTCACGGTCATGCTGTCGACCACAGGCGCATGCGCCCCGGCGGCCACCATATTGAGCACGCTTTCCAGCGTGCGGGCTTCGGTCTCAAGGCGTTGCAGAACTCGCTCGGTTTCGGCCAGCGGCGCACGGGCGCCCTGCTCCGCCTCACGGGCGTTGCGGGTGTCCTGTTCGGCCGTCTCAAGCCGCTCTTCAGCCTCCAGAACGGCCGCCTCGCGCAGCTCCACCTCTTCAGCACGCTCGGCAACGCCGTCGGCGGCATCCATTTCGGCCCGCAGTGCCTCATACATCCGGGAGGCATCGGCAGACTGGGAGCGCAAGCGCTCGGCCTTGCCACGTGCTTCATCCAGCGTACGCTGCATCTGCTGGCGCTGCGCCGTCACACGGGCCTCGGCTGCGGTCTTCTCGTTGAGAACTTCCTCAAGATCGCGAACCTTGCTGCCCGCGTCCTCGACGCGCTCCGCAGCAAGTTCGGCACGTTCGGCAGCGGTTTCGGCTTCTTCCAGCAGTTCGGCCCGCTCTTCGGCAAGCCGCTCGAGAACCTCGCTGTTTTCCTCAATCATCCGCTCTTCGCGGGCAAGATCCTCCGCCAGCTGAACAAGGCGGCGATTGAGGTCCACCAGCTTTTCACGCACGCGCCGGTCTTCAGCATCCAGCTCATTGCGGGCGATGACCAGCCGCTGCAGGGCGGCACCGGCACGCGCCGCAGCATCGCGTATCTCCGGCAGGCGGTGGGAGGCGATAGCTTGCGTCTTTGCGGCCTCTGTCTGCGCTTCCGCAGCCGCCACCACCTCGGCACGCGAAGCGGTGAACATGCGGTCCGCCTCCTCCAGCCCCTCACGGGCCTCGTTCAGGCGCAGATACAATATCGCCGCTTCCGCAGACCGTATCTCTGAAGACAGATTGCGGTAGCGTGCCGCCTGCCGGGACTGGCGGCGCAAGCTGTCGAGCTGGCCGTCAATCTGCACCAGAACGTCTTCCAGACGCTCGAGATTCTGCTCCGCAGCGCGCAGCCGGATCTCCGCCTCGTTGCGCCGGCTGTGCAGACCAGAGATGCCTGCCGCCTCTTCCAGGATCTGACGGCGGGAGGTGGGTTTGGCGGAGATCAACTCGCCGATCTGCCCCTGACGCACCATGGCAGGTGAACGGGCACCGGTTGAGGCATCGGCGAACAGCAGCTGCACATCACGGGCACGCACGTCGCGCGAGTTGATGCGGTAGACAGACCCTGCCTCACGCTCGATACGGCGGCTGACTTCCAGCATGTCGCTGTCGTTGAAGCCGGTGGGCGCCTTGCGGTCGGCGTTGTCGAGGAAGAGCGTGACTTCCGCCGTGTTGCGGGCCGGGCGGTTGAGGCTGCCCGAAAAGATCACGTCGTCCATGCCGGAGGCGCGCATGTTCTTGTAGGAGTTTTCTCCCATCACCCAGCGCAAAGCCTCGACAAGATTGGACTTGCCGCAGCCGTTGGGGCCAACAACGCCGGTCAGCCCCTCACCGATGACGAATTCCATCGGCTCCACGAAGGACTTGAATCCGGCCACGCGCAGCTTGTTGAACTTCACGCCGCGCCTCCAACCGTGTGGAGGAGGGAATGGACTGACACGCCGGAGATCTGGCCGCAGCGCCCCTCTCCCCCTTGAGGGGGAGATGTCTGCGACAGCAGACAGAGGGGGTAAAAGCGTATCAGCACGCCGCAAGTGTCCGGAGTTAGCGAGGGGCTGCATACCCCCTCTGCCCCAGCCAGGGCACAGCCGTCCCTCCCCGGCCATAGGGCCGGGCAGGCAGAAGCCATTACCCTGTCGAGCATTTCTGTCACGCGTATGCGCCCCGGAAAGATGCCGCCAGCCCAGGGCCAGACAGCTGCGGGGCATGGCTCCCCAGCCATACCCTTTGGAACAGACTCCGGCTGACGAGAGGGGCTCTTGTCAAGGAAAAGCCGCGGCATGCCGCACGGATCAAACCGCCAATTGCGGGAATAGCGGGGAAAACGGCAATAAAACACCCCGCCGCAGCGGTCCTGCGGCGGGGTGGAAGCTCAACCGGAGCCGCGGGCTCAGAGGTGCTTGTCGATCACCTTGGCAAACTCGTCGAACGAGGCAGCGCCGACAATACGCTCGCCATTGACGAAGAAGGTCGGGGTCGAATTGACGCCGAATTCCTTGGAGGCCCGTTCCTGCACGGCGGTAATGCCATCCAGAAGCTGCTGGTTGCCAAGGCACGCCTCGAAGCTTTCCTGCGTGAAGCCCAGCTGCTTGGAGAAGTTCAGCATCGAGTTGTACGGATCCTGCGTGAACGCCCAGCTGCGCTGATCAGCGAACATGGCCGAAACCACATCATAGTACTTGTCCTTGGGCGCACAGCGGGCCAGCATGAAGCCGCCTGAGGCAACCGGATCAAGCGGGAACTCGCGCAGGATAAGCTTCGCCTTACCCGTGTCGATATACTGCTTCTTCAGCTCCGGCAGCGTGTTCTTGTGGAAGTTGGCACAATGGCCGCAGGTCATCGACGCGTATTCGATGATGGTCACCGGTGCATCTTCATTGCCAAGCACAATGTCACCGAGGGGGCCCGGCTCCATCAGCTTCGCAACATCTGCCGATTGGGCAAAGGCCGGAACGGAGGTTACCAGGGCGGCGGCAAAGGTGGTTGCGGCGGCGCTGGCCAGAAGCTGTCTGCGGGTAAGGTTCACGATCATATCCTGCCTGATACTGTTTGGCGGTCGCAGTCATGTGCCCGCTTGCAAGGGACACGTCAACCGGACAGTGCAATTGTGGCAGCAGTGGGAAACACACGTGTCCGTGATGTCAAAAGCCTGCCGCATCGGCAGAACGGCATATGGATGGCGGAAATTTGTCTCGTTAACGGCCCTGCTCAGCTGCCGGAAGAACGGGCAATGACCTGCTTGCCGAGGGTTTCGAGCGCCTGGCGCAGGCCCTTGTGCTCAAGCCCGTCAAGCTTCGCATCCAGCTTCTTCTGCTCATCATCCGTCAATGCACGCAGAACAGGCCGCTGTTTTTTCACTGGCACAGTCACGGTTTTTTGAACAATTCGGATGCGGCCCACCGCTGCCCAACCGAAGTAAGCGTTGATGCGTTCCAGCACGATGGGCATGTCGTGGGTCAGCATCAGAGCCGTTGCCCCATCGGTGTTGACCACAAGGGTTGCCGGTTCCGGCACGCCTGAACCATCCCTGTCCGGCGTGCGCGGCCAGATCAGCCGCTCGGGCCGCACCCTTTCGCCGTAACGCTCGCCAACGATATCCGGCCAGCTGGCAACCAGATCGGCCGAGGCAAAGCCACGCTTGCGGAAGACGGGCTCCATCGCCTTGCCGATCAGATCGGCAAGCGGACGCGACTGCACCCGCCCCTGTCTGCCCGATCCGCCCAAGCTGCTCATCGCTGTGCCCAGTTCCCTCTGCGGCGGGCGCATTGTGCCCGCATCTCCATGTCAAACTCCTCCTTGCAGTTTGCGCCGAAATCAAGACCAGCCTCTTAACGCTCAAATGACGGGGCATTTTCACCTGCTTTTCCCCAGTTGCCGCACATGGCGAGCCTTGATTTACCGCCACTCACGGCCAAGCTTTGCGCCATGGACGCATCATCTTCGCCCCTTCTGCAGGAACAGGCCGCCGCTCAGCGCGCACAAGAGCTTCTGGCCTGGTACGACCGCAATGCCCGTGCCCTACCCTGGCGCGTGCCGCCGCATGAGCGGGCGGTGGGTGTTATCCCTGATCCTTACCGGGTGTGGCTGTCGGAGATCATGCTGCAGCAGACGACCGTTGCCGCAGTGAAGGATTACTTCCTGGCTTTCACCGCCAAATGGCCGCGGGTTACGGATCTGGCCAACGCTGAAACCGATGACGTGATGAAGGCATGGGCCGGACTGGGGTATTACTCCCGCGCCCGCAACCTGAAGGCCTGCGCTGAAAAGGTGGCCTTCGAGTTTGGCGGCCGTTTTCCCGAGACGGAAGAAGGCCTCAAGGCCCTGCCCGGCATCGGCCCCTATACGGCGGCAGCCATCGCCGCCATTGCCTTTGACCAGCGCGCTGCCGTCGTGGACGGCAATGTGGAGCGCGTTCTGTCGCGGCTGCATTTGATCGAAGAGCCGCTACCCGGCGCTAAGCCTGCAATCCGTGCGGCTATGGATGCACTGACGCCTGAAGAAAGACCTGGCGACTTTGCGCAGGCCGTGATGGACCTGGGCGCGACCATCTGCACCCCGCGCCGCCCGGCGTGTGCTCTGTGCCCCTGGAGCGCAGCTTGCGAAGGCCGCCGTCAGGGTATCGCCGACACCTTGCCCCGTAAGGCTGCAAAGACAGAGAAACCAACCCGGCGGGGCGCGGCCTTTGTCATGCTGCGGAATGCCAATGGCGCCCTTGCCCTGCGCAAGCGCCCGCCCAAGGGGCTTTTGGGCGGCATGGCCGAAGTGCCTGGCACGGTCTGGAGCACGGATTTTGCCGAAGAGACGGCGCTTTCATATGCTCCAGTCAACGCGCAGTGGCACAAGCATGCGGGCGTTGCCACGCACACCTTCACGCACTTCCACCTGGAGGTGACGGTCTACAGCGGAACATTGCCGGCAGGCACTCCCTGCCCGAGGGATTCTGGTGGTCCGAACCTGAAGACCTGGCGGATGAAGCCCTTCCGACCGTAATGCGCAAGATCATTACGCACGCAAGGCGATAGAGACCGGCGACCTCGGCCAATTTTCCATATTAATCAATACCTTGCGATTCCTCTTGCTTTTTCCATGCCGTCAGTATTGATCGCGCACCATTTCGCGTCGATCAGAAAGTTATCGGCACATGTTCAAGCATACGATGAAGGACGTTTTCACCCCTGCCGAATGCGCAGAAATCATAGCCCTCGCCGAGAATGTGGAGATGCAGGACGGGGGCTTGGTCGGCGGCATACAGCACAACATCCGCCGCGCACGTATCTCCTGGCTCGATGACCAAGGCAGCGCCGCCTTCGTCATGAACCGCATTCTGGAAACAGTGGCCTCCGCCAACCGCGAGGCTTTCCAGTTTGACATCACAGACTTTCAGGAGCGGCTGCAGGTCGCCGCTTACGACGAGACGGATGAAGGCCACTACGACTGGCATTCAGACATTGGCGATGGCGCCATCGCCCGCCAGCGCAAACTTACAATTGTCGTTCAGCTGAGCCAGCCAGACCTCTACACCGGCGGCAGCCTCGACCTTGATCTGGGCAGCGCCAAATGGGCAGCCCCCAGAGAACAAGGCTCTGCGACGCTTTTTGCCAGCTTCATGCTACACAGGGTTACCCCGGTCTCCAGCGGGCGGCGCTACTCGCTGACATGCTGGTGCCACGGACCGTCATTCCGTTGATGCGTCTCCACACTGCGGCACAGGAAAAACTGCATTTTCACAACCGCAGGGGCTGGACACAAAACATAGAACCATTCTAATGTAGATCCAGTTCAACCCCGCTGAATGAAGTGAGTCACATCATGAAGGGCAATGCCAAAGTCATCGACTGCCTCAACGAGGCCCTGTTCCTCGAACTGGGCGCCATCAACCAGTATTGGCTGCATTACCGCCTGCTGGATGACTGGGGCTATACGCGCCTTGCCAAGAAGGAGCGCGCCGAGTCGATCGAAGAGATGCAGCATGCGGACAAGCTCACGTCACGCATCATCTTCCTCGAGGGCCATCCCAACATGCAGAAGCTGGCTCCCCTGCGGATTGGCCAGACCATCAAGGAAGTGCTCGAGTGCGACCTCGCTGGCGAATATGACGCTCGCACTGCCTACGCCAAGTCCCGCGAGATCTGCCGTGAGGAAGGCGACATCGTTTCCATGCAGCTGTTCGAAGAGCTGCTGAAGGATGAGGAAGGCCACATCGACTTCCTCGAAACCCAGCTTGAACTGCTCGGCCGCATTGGCGAAGAGCGCTACGGCATGCTGCAGGCAGAACCGGCCAACGAAGTCGGCGAATAAGTCTCAGGCCCCAGAGATCCAAAGAAGCGCGCTGGCCCAGGTCAGCACGCTTTTTGTTTGGTGCAAAAGGGCTACCGGCGCCTGGCACCACCTCTCAATCGTCTTCCCGGCCAAGCGTAGCGCGAGCCGGGACCGGTGAGCCAAGGTGCCTTTGCGCGGTCTCAGTCCGATAGGCCTCGGCTCACCAGCCCCGGATCTTCGCTTCGCTTTCGTCCGGGGTAACGATGGGTGGATTTGCTATCTGATGGATGGCTTCGGAGAGCCACCTCTCCGCCCTTCGCCCATCCGTCCGGCGGCATCTCAGCTTGCGCGCTTACGCGGCGCGGGTGCAGGCATGCCCTGGAGAACCTCTGCGCGAACCGGGCGCGGCGGGGAGAAGAGATGACCCTGAGCCATGGACACATCGAAGTCCAGCAGCTCCAGAACCTGCGATTCCGTCTCCACATGGGAGGCAATCAGCGTCATGCCATAGCGGTGCAGCAGATTGCCGAAATCACCCGGATGGATGTGCCCATGGTCGGAACTGCGGCGGCCGATGAGGTAGTCCGCATGCAGCTTGGCATAGCGGAAACCACGCTCGGCCAGTGACTTGAAGTCCATCTTCAGGTCATGGATCTGGTCCACAGAGAAATGGAAGCCGATCTCGGCCAGAGCGCCGAGGCTTTCCATCTCCACAACACCCATCTGCGCCACATCATCCTGCGTAAACTCGAGGATCAGCAGATCGCTGAAGCTCTTGTTGTTGCGCACGAACTCCAGGAAGCCGGGGAAGAACGTCTCGTCTGCCAGCGAAATGGAGGAGACATTGCAGAACAGCGCCGCATCGCGGTTGCGTGTCGTCAGGCGGCGGATCACCTGCACGGACCGGAACAGCAGCAGATTGTCGATCCGCGGGATTAATCCGGACCGGATCGCTTCCGGCAGGAAGACGGCGGGCTCCAGAACCTGATCGTTGCCGTCCCTCAGGCGGGTGAAGGCCTCATAATACTTCACCCGGCGCTGTGGCAGGGTTACGATCGGTTGCAGGAAAAGATCCACCCGGTTGGCATTCAGCGCCGAGCGGATCATCTCGCGCATAGCCGGGTCTGCCTTTTGCGGAACCGGGGGCTGCGGCTGGAATGCGGTCCGCGCAGGCTCCGGCTCACTGCGGAAGCCGGGCTGCTCGAAACCGCCAAACACCGGTTCGATCCGCCCGCCGGGCATCTGCTCCTGCTGGTGCTGATGCGGCTGGTGCGGCGCGTGTTGCGGCTCCGGCTCAGGAGCGTGATGGCCCTGATGCTGCGGCGGCTGATAGGCTTGCGGCTGCTGCGCGGCATAGGCCTGCGGCTGCTGGGGCGCATCCTGATAGTAGGGCGCCTGGGCATAGGGCGGCTGCTGATACTGAGGCTGATGGGGCTGCTGGGGCGCGGCGAGCTGCGGCTGCATGTGCTGCGGCGCCTGCTCATAAGGCTGACCGTGGTAGCCAAGGCCCTGCATGGGCGCAGGGCCAGCAACGGCCCGCTGGTCCTCGATACGGGTTTCCATGTCGGACATGGCTTCCGCCATCTGCTTGACCAGCGTGCCCAGCACCTCGATTTCAGCAAAGAGCGGGTCGATTTCCTCGCGCGTGCGGCGCGGGATGGTGTGCTCAACCCCCGTCAGCCGCCCCTCGAGGTTGCTGACATCCTCATCCAGCTCAAGCAGGCGGTCTTCCAGACGCTCGACAACGTCGCTGACCTCGCCCCGGTCGCGACCACGGCCCAGCACGACCTGCACGACAATCATGGTGCACATCAACGCAAGCGATAGCGACAGCGCTTCAGCCGGCGGGCGGCCAAACTGATAAACGAGCACAGCAGCAGCCGACAGGGCAATCACGCCCATGCAGATCAGAATGATGATGGTCGCTAAACGCCCCATGCCTTTGGCCGCACTACCCCGAATCAATACTCTGTTAACGATTTTGCCCGAAAGCCACGGCAGTTCCGACTCTCAAAGCCAGCCTTTACGGGGAAAACTTTGCCTAGCGCTCTTTAAAACGCATTAACAATGGTTAACAGCGCAGTGCTGAGGCCTTCCTGCAACGAAACGGCAGCCAGCCGCAAAAAGCCTTGCAATTCGCTGCAAGAGCCATAGCCTTATCCTCAGGGGCTGAAACGGGAGGCCCGCTATCTCTTGAACAAACGGGGAGATTGGCGGAGTGGAAGGACAGTTGGCCAGTGAACGGGAGCCAAAAGCGCGCCTTGACGGCGCGGAAAGGTCTGCTCGGTCTGTGCCCGGCAAAGGCCATAGCCCGCAGACAGCCCTCAACCGCGACCTCATCCGCCTGACACTGCACAAGATCACCGGCAGCCCGGAGTTCTCCGCATCCCTGCAACTGCGCCAGTTCCTGACATTCGTGGTGGAGGCCTCTATCGCCGATCCGCCTGTCCCTCTCAAGGGCTACACCATCGCCACGCAGGCGCTGGGGCGGGACGACAGCTTCAACCCTGCAACAGATCCCATCGTCCGGGTTGAAGCGGCGAGACTGCGAAAACGCCTTGAGGATTATTATGCGGGCACCGGCCATGGCGATCCGGTGCGCATTATCATCCCCAGGGGCAGTTATCTGCCAGGCTTTCACCTCATGCCCGCGCCGGGATCCAGCCCCACGCCGGAAGCAGAACCGGAGACACGGCCAGAACTACCGCTCTCCGCCGATCCACCAGTTACGCCTCCCCCTCCAGTGCAAAGCCGCTAGGAACACTGCAAGGGCCTGGCTTTCCGGTAGCTCTTCTGCGCCCGGAGGTTTTCTTTCCGCTGATGGCGATTGCCTTCGCAGCGGGCTACGCCGCCGCGCACCTTTAGCCAGCCTCCTTTGCAGAATGCATCATAAAGTGGTGCGGCTTTGCCTGAAGCTTCACGGCACCAGAGAAAATCCGTCAGAAAAATCAACTATGAAATCGTGAGGTCCTGGCGGATTGGAAGGCTGAGCCGTCATTATTTACGAGGCTGACAACGTTTTGTTTACCACGTTTGCACGACACTCAGCCGACAGTTCAGACAAGACCTGCCTGAAGAAATCTGACAAGAGCGGGAGTAACCCGGGGATGGGGAGCCTTCCGGACCTCATGAGGTCCATTCATGTGCGCGTTCTTGACGCAAGTCCAGCGGACGCAACCCGTGCGGCCACGGTCTGTGCGCGGCTGAGCGGCGAAGTTGCCGAGCCGCTGGTCTATTCCGACCCGCGCCAATGCCTTGATGCGCTGAGCGATGCTTCAGCCGATGTGCTTATCATCGACATCGAGACGGCCGGTGGAGACGAGGCGCTTGCCCGGTTCGCCGTGCGCAGCCCCGGCGCGATCATCATCGCCACCAGTTCCCACGGTTCCGTCACGCAGGCCATGAATGCCATGCGCGCCGGAGCACATGACTTCATCGCCAAGCCCTTCACGCTGGATGCGCTGCTGAGCAAGGTGCAGGCCCAGCTCGACGGCCGGCGCCCACAGGCTCAGATTCAGAGCGCACGCCGGGACACCCCGGCCATGCGTCAGCTGGACCCTTCGACCCGCGTTCCCATTGGCCGCTTCACTGGCACATCACAGCTGATGACAGGCGTCTACAATCAGATTGGCCGCCTTGCGCCATCTGATGCTCCGGTCTTCATCACCGGCGAATCCGGCACAGGCAAAAGCCTGTGCGCCGAAGCGATCCACGTTCTTTCAGGGCGGGCTGGCAACCGCTTTGTCGCGATCAACTGTGCCGGGCTTTCGGTGGAGCGGATCGACGCGGAGCTTTTCGGTGATGGCAGCGAGGCCTATCCAGGCGCAACGGCACAGGCGGCAGGCGGCACCCTGTTCCTTGACGAAGTGAACGAGCTGGACCTGTCTCTTCAGGCCAAGCTTCTGCTTTTGCTTCAGGACAAGGGGCTGGCGAAGTCTGAGAATGGCGCGCCGAGCAGCCTGCGCATCATGTGCTCTTCCAGCCGCGATCCTCTGGCGGAGGTCGCAACAGGGCGACTGCGCGAAGACCTTTATTACCGCTTGAATGTGCTGCCCGTTCATTTGCCGCCACTGCGCGAACGGCGCGAGGACATCCTGCCGCTGGCTCTGGAGTTCCTGACCCGCTTTGCCGGTGAAGACCGCAGATCCTTCCGCGGCTTTGACGCAGATGCAGAAGCCCGGCTGGAGGCCTATGCCTGGCCCGGCAACGTCCGCCAGCTGGAGAACACCATCCGGCAGATCGTGGTGATGAACAATGGCACGGCAGTCACCTATGACATGCTGCCGCATTTCATCCGGGAAAGCTCTGCCCGCGCACGGCTTGGCAGCGACGAGGCGCGTGAGCGCCGCCGGCCTGCGCGCGGCGCCCGCCCGCTGGCTGCCATAGAGCCCCTCTGGGCGCAGGAACGGCGGATCATCGAAGATGCGCTGGATGCCTTCGACGGCAACATTGCACTGGCTGCTGCGGCACTGGAGATCAGCCCCTCGACCATCTACCGCAAGAAGCAGTCGTGGTCGGAGCGCTCTGCCGCCATGTGACCCAGAGCGGCACGGCGCAAGCCCCAAAAGCCCGAAAACCCGAGTCCTCCGGCCAACCAGGCCGGAGGATTTTTCGTTTGCTCCGGCATTGACAAGGCCCGCAGGCGCTCCTAAATCGGGGGCTGTTAGCACTCGCTGTTGAGGAGTGCTAACAAGACGCGGGGCAACCCGCGATCTCTCGAGCCATCAACATTATGGATTGCGTGCTGCTTCATATGGGGGCACGCCGCATGAGAGGAAAGAGCCAAATGACGTTTCGTCCGCTGCACGACCGTGTCGTTGTTCGTCGCGTAACCTCCGAAGAGAAGACCGCTGGCGGCATCATCATTCCGGACACCGCCAAGGAAAAGCCGCAGGAAGGCGAAGTCGTCTCCGTCGGCGCTGGCGCCCGCAAGGACAACGGCGAACTGATCCCGGTTGACGTTAAGGCTGGTGACCGCGTGCTGTTCGGCAAGTGGTCCGGCACTGAAGTCAAGATCAACGGTGAAGACCTGCTGATCATGAAGGAATCCGACATCATGGGTGTGATCGCCTGATCAGGCGGACCTCCGGATTTCACTGACATCAACCCAAATTAGAGTGAGACGATAAAATGGCTGCTAAGGACGTAAAGTTCGGTGCTGATGCCCGCGAGAAAATGCTGCGCGGCGTCGATATCCTCGCAAACGCTGTCAAGGTGACCCTCGGCCCGAAGGGCCGCAACGTCGTCCTCGACAAGGCCTTCGGCGCTCCGCGCATCACCAAGGACGGTGTGTCGGTTGCCAAGGAAATCGAGCTGGAAGACAAGTTCGAGAACATGGGCGCCCAGATGGTGCGCGAAGTGGCCTCGAAGACCAACGACATCGCCGGTGACGGCACCACCACCGCCACCGTGCTGGCTCAGTCCATCGTCAAGGAAGGTGCCAAGGCTGTTGCCGCTGGCATGAACCCGATGGATCTGAAGCGCGGCATCGACATGGCTGCTGCTGAAGCCGTGAAGCACCTCGTTGCTTCCTCCAAGAAGATCACCACTTCTGAAGAAGTTGCTCAGGTCGGCACCATTTCCGCCAACGGCGACGTGCAGGTTGGCAAGGACATTGCCGAAGCCATGCAGCGCGTCGGCAACGAAGGCGTGATCACCGTCGAGGAAGCCAAGTCTCTCGAGACTGAGCTGGAAGTCGTCGAGGGCATGCAGTTCGACCGTGGCTACCTGTCCCCGTACTTCGTCACCAACGCCGAGAAGATGCTCGCCGAGCTGGAGAAGCCCTACATTCTCCTGCACGAGAAGAAGCTCTCCAACCTGCAGGCCATGCTGCCGGTTCTCGAAGCTGTGGTGCAGTCGGGCAAGCCGCTCCTCATCATCGCTGAAGACGTCGAAGGCGAAGCTCTGGCGACCCTCGTCGTCAACAAGCTGCGCGGCGGCCTCAAGATCGCTGCTGTCAAGGCTCCGGGCTTCGGCGACCGCCGCAAGGCCATGCTGGAAGACATCGCCATCCTGACCGGCGGCACGGTGATCTCCGAAGACCTCGGCATCAAGCTGGAGAGCGTCACGCTCGACATGCTCGGCCGCGCCGAGAAGGTCTCCATCTCCAAGGAAAACACCACCATCGTTGATGGCGCTGGCTCCAAGGACGACATCGCTGGCCGCGTTGCACAGATCAAGGCGCAGATCGAGGAAACCACCTCGGACTACGACCGCGAGAAGCTGCAGGAGCGTCTGGCCAAGCTGGCTGGCGGCGTCGCCGTCATCCGCGTTGGCGGTGCGACCGAGATCGAAGTGAAGGAAAAGAAGGACCGCGTCGATGACGCCCTGAACGCAACCCGCGCTGCCGTTGAAGAAGGCATCGTCCCGGGCGGCGGCACGGCTCTGCTGCGCTCCAAGGCTGCTGTCGAGAAGCTGTCCTCCGACAACGCTGACATCCAGGCTGGCATCAAGATCGTTCTGCGCGCTCTTGAGTCCCCGATCCGTCAGATCGTCGAGAACGCCGGCGTGGAAGGCTCCATCGTCGTTGGCAAGATCCTCGAGAACAAGGACGTCACCTTCGGCTTTGACGCCCAGTCCGAGACCTATGTCAACATGATCGAAGCCGGCATCATCGACCCGACGAAGGTCGTGCGCACTGCCCTGCAGGACGCTGCTTCCGTCGCCGGTCTGCTGATCACCACCGGTGCCATGGTTGCCGAGCTTCCGAAGAAGGAAGCTCCGGCAATGCCGGGCGGCGGCATGGGCGGCATGGGCGGCATGGACTTCTAAGAAGTCCATCAGCCTCGAAATACGGAAAGGGCGGTCTTCGGGCCGCCCTTTTGCATGGCCGCCCATCAGACTAAGTCTTGAACCCGCTAGCGCGGGTTCGGGGGCGGCACGGACTTCCAAGAAGCCCATCAGCCTCGAAATACGGAAAGGGCGGTCTTCGGGCCGCCCTTTTGCATGGCCACCCATCAGACTAAGTCTTGAACCCGCTAGCGCGGGTTCGGGGGCGGCATGGACCTCTAAGAAGTCCATCAGCCTCGAAATACGGAAAGGGTGGCCCTCGGGCCGCCCTTTTGCATGGCCCCACCCCACCGGATTATATTCACATCCCTCCCCCGCCAGCGTCCTTCAAGGCAGGACAGCTGGTGCCGGGATGGTCATGAATATTCAGGAAATTCTCGCCGAGAGGTCGGTCTGGACCTCAGACTTCATGGAAGCCACGGCCCATCTGGGCGCACATGTGGCGGAGCCGTTTCTGACGACGGTCAATCTGGTGACGATCCATCAGATGACGCGCGCTGCCAAGATCGGGCTGGTCACAGCCTGGCAGGAGGACCCAGGCCTTGCGGAGGATCTGGGGGCGAGCTGGGCGTGGAGCCTGGACGACCGGCATTATCTGGTGCGCGCCCTGCGGCTGGAGCGCGAGCGGCATCTGGGGCTGAACTACTTTCCCTTTGAGGTGGATGGCATCCGCAGCCTGATTGCCGCGGCAGAAGCCGCATCCCACGGGCACCGGCATGTGCATCCGGTCTTCGTGCTCTACACCAGCTTTACCGGTCCGGAGCACCGGATGAGCGAGGGCTGCCTCTTCATTGATGCCCGGCGGATGCAGGACTTCCTGTTCAACCGCAACCGCCTAACGCTCCACCCCGCCATCGTGACACTTGAGGAGGCCCGCCATGCCGGTGCGCGGCCCTGGTACGAAATGTTCCCGCTGAAGTGAGCAGCACAGCGGCAGACGCCTTGGTCACGCCATCTGCAGCGACGTTCAAGACAGCTCCTCCTGAAGGCTGCCTCCCTAATGAAAAGCCCCGGTGCGCTGAGCCCACCGGGGCTTGGCCAAACCTTCGTCTCAGGCCTAGATCTGGAATTCGGCGATCATCTGCGCGATTGCCTTGAACTGCGCAGCTTCAGCCTGGCCGGCACCAAGAGGCGGTATCAGGTTAAAAGCACCGGGATTGAGCTGAACGTCATTCAAAGAGAACAACGGCGCGGCTGGATTCACTATCTGATTGTTATAGCCCAAGGGTGGATAATTGACTGTCTGCACACGGGGCCCGATCGCCTGCAGACGCGTAAACAGATTCTTGGTTGCAATATCCGGCGCAGGAGGAGCCGCCTGAAGGGGCGTTTGCACATCCACAGTGTTGACAGAATAGAACCTCTTCAGTCCTTCAACGGTGCAAAGGACATGGCCGCGGTGATAGTGTGCGGCAGCACCACGGCCATTCATGAACGCGTTGTAGAGTGCCGCCTGGTTCAGCTGCCCCATACCATTGTAAATGTTGGCGATGTTGTTTGCTGGAAAGCGATAGTCCCGAACGACAAACGGGTAATACTGGTACTGCACACCAGCATTCCAGCCACCGTACTTCAAACCCCAGAACGTGCCCATCAGAGCTCCTGAGGTTATGAAGATGACGCTGGAGTTGAGAGCATTGGCAGCCGGGTTGCTTGCCAGGAACGTCTCGGTCGTCCACTTGGTCGCCTTGTTGATGATCCCGGTCAACTGAGCCTGAAAGTCCTCAAGACTGACGCCGAGAACGAACATCAGCCAGTCGTCCGTGCGGTGCAAGTAGCCGTTCCAGCCGTTCACATTGTGATCATTTACCGGAACGTCATTCTGGCCCAGAGGAACATTGGGGCCTGCGGCGGCTGCATAGATGCGCGTACCTGCGTTGGTGATCGTGAAACCATCCCGGTGAAAGGGGCGGTAGCGCGTCGTCAGATAGCTGGAGCGTTGACCGTAATACATCGAAGGCAACTGCATTGCCTTGAAAGCGTCCCCCGCATTGTTGAGCCGGGCGGTTCCAAAACCGATGTTGTTTTCTTCGATAATGGAAAGCGTGGGGTTGGTTTGCGCGGTCATTGCTTGGTCTCCACAACAGCTGGGCTTCTGGCACAGGAAGCTTCCAGATAGGAGACGCACAGCAGCTGGCCGCGTGAGACCATGGGTTCTTCAAAGGAAAAGAGCGGCCAGTGGCCGCCCTTGCAGTTCCGCTCAAGCACGGGACATGCTTGAGCACCTTCAAGACCTGATGTGCCTGCATCAGACGGCTTGAGATAACCCGGTCTCAGCCCCGTGCCGGAATGTTGACCGCTTTCTGGCTGGCCGGGCGGGCCATGCAGGTTTCAAACCAGCGCAGCACGTTCTTGCGGGTAGCCAGGTCAACGTGCTCCGCTGCTTCATAGAAGCCGGAAATGGTCCGCAGCCAGGGCCAGGAGGCCATATCCGCGATTGTGTAGTCCGAGCCCATGATGAATTCACGGCCCTCAAGACGCTGATCGAGCACACCGAGCAGGCGCTTCACCTCATCACGGTAGCGCTCAAACGGACGGCGGTCCTCATATTCGCGGCCCGCGAACTTGTGGAAGAAACCGAGCTGGCCGGACATGGGGCCAAGGCCGCCCATCTGCCACATCAGCCACTGGATCGTCTCATATTTTGCGGCCGGGTCCTTCGGCAGGAACTTGCCGGTCTTTTCCGCAAGATAGATGAGGATGGCACCAGATTCCCATATGCCGAAAGGCTTTCCATCCGGGCCATTGGGGTCGATGATGGCCGGAATCTTGTTGTTCGGGTTGAGCGACAGGAACTCGGGCGTCATCTGGTCACTGGAGCCGAAGTCCACCAGATGCGGCTCATAGGCAAGGCCCGCTTCTTCCAGAAAGGCAGTAACCTTGATGCCGTTCGGCGTCGGAAGGGAGTAAAGCTGGATACGGTCAGGATGCTGGGCCGGCCACTTCCGGGTGATCGGAAAATCCGCAAGGCTTGTCATGTTCAGGCTTTCGCACTTGTGCCATAAGGCGGGAGAAGAGATAAGGCGCGAAGCAGGACGCCCCGCTTGTCTAACTTAAGCATCCTATGTGCCCTGCCAAGTCCATGCCCTGTCAGTTTTCCCGAACCAGCGGCTGAGAAACGTCCGCATATCACGAGAGGCCCCTTGCCATGATGGATGAAGACCGCGTCGTGAATCTGGAAATCGGCCTCGCCCATGCCATCCGCACCATCGACGATCTCAATGCCGTGGTTATCGAGCAGGGTAAGCAGATCGAACGGCTGACGCGTAAGCTGAGGGAAATGACGGATCAGATCGACGAGCTGATCGAGACGGGCATTTCCGCCCATCCCGTCACCCGCCCGCCGCATTATTAAGCAAGGCTGCGAAGTTCGCTTCGGTGCGCGTCCTCAGCCCCGGTCAGGCACCCACGAAGCCGTTGATCATCGCAGCGATGGTACCGGCCTGGTTTGCCGTCACCTGAGTGGATGGCAAGTTGCGGTCATAGGCTGGAAAGCTGCGGAAATAGTCACGTGGATAATACTGGCTTCCGGCGCGGATGACCGGGCCGGTCACGGCAACACCGTGCAGGCCTGGATAAGACGCGCGCTGGATGAATGAGCCCAGCCGGTTAAAGTTGGTCCAGATCGTGTCACCATCCACATTGCCAGCGGGACTGGGATAGACCTGTGCCTGATAATAGGCCCTGAGGTTGTTGGCATCGATCAGGCTGTGCCCCACGTGCACATTCGCCCGGTCATCAGGGATCAGCGCCAGCGCGTTGCCAAAGTTGGGGCCCGTAGCCTGAGCAGCCCCCACCTGCGCGCCGCCAATGGGAAAATCCATCAGGCACAACGGCCGGTACCGCTTGTTGAGATCACTGCGCCCAAAAATATCGCTTTTCCAGCCAGACCTTTTGAAGGCCCAGAATGTGCCGGCAAGGTCACCACCCGTGACATAGACGACCCGGGTTGGACCGGTGACGTTGCTGGCGGCATTGGCGTTCACCAGCTCATCGGTGGACATCAAGTCCGCGGTGTTTTGCAGCGCCGCAAGAGTTTGGGCAAAATTGGCGCCGGAAACACCGAGCCGGACATAGACGTAATACTTGCTCTTGTAGATCGGATCTGTAACCGCCTCCCAGCTCGTCGACAATGCATTGCGTGGGTCATGCATCTCGTCAAGAAGGCCTGCCACGGCGAAATACAGCCGCGTTCCGGCCGTCGTGCCAACAAAGCCATGCTCGTGCAGCGGGCGCAGCCGCAGCGTATTGTTGTTGATGGGGGAGCCATAGTAGACGCTTGGCATCTGTTGCGGCGTCAGTGCGAGGTGGTTGAGATAGTTCCCTTCATCCGCCTGCGGATCGAGGCGTACCGTTCCGAAGCCTGTGTTATTTGCGTTGATCATCATCAGGCTGGCGTCATCTTGCGGCGGCATGGGCAGGTCCTCACGGCTGCAGAAGGCCTCGCCTTCCGGCATGAACAGGGTCATGAATGAAGACGCGCCCGCCAGGAAGCTGTGAGGGGTCAGCCTTGCCCGGGAGATACAGGCCGCTGTGCCGCCGCCATGGTCAGCAGAATGCCAACCGGCAGAAGCAGCGCAAGAAAGCCGAACTGCATCATGCCGAAGCCCGCCATCAGCCCGCCACCCACGAAGGCAAGAATCACCTGCGCGTGCCGGATGGCCCCTGCCCGGGCATCCGCCACCTGACCGGGTGCCGCCGGTGCCGTGGACAGCCAGCCGGAAACCAGTCCGGCAATCAGGCGCATCGTGTTGCCTGTCATGAAGGTTGTCGGCGCATGGTAGTTCAGCAGCTCGCTCATGATCACGTTCTGCAACGACATGGCGAGGGTCGAGATCATAACGGCAGCGATTGTTGCCAGCGCGAGGGGCGCTCCAGCGGCCCGGCCAGCATGGTAACGAGCAGGAACACAGTCAGCAGTGCAGCTTCCAGCACCAGCAGTGGCGCCAGCCGCAGGTGCCCTGCCGCCTTCAGCCGGACAATCAGCTCGTACCAGCCGAGCGTTGCGGCAAAGAAGGTCGCGAGCACCACCAGCTTCAGTTTGGCGTCCTCCGGCAGGGTAAAGATCTCCGTACACAGCACGACAAGCGTGCCCGTGACGAAGGCGGTGAAGGTGTGGAACAGGCCAAGGACACAGATCACGTCGACATAACAGGCACAGAATGCCAGCATCATTGCGGTCAACGGCCGGGCCGGATCAAACAGCCCTTGGCGGCTCATCCCTTCGCCCGTCATGTATCCCTGCCCATTGTCCCTCAGCCGCGCCCACATCCTTGTCTTCGCGGCACATCTGCTCTGCCGACACCCTGCGCCGCATCCCGTTAAGGAGTTGTTGCCTGCCCACAAGCCGCAAACCGGGCCTTGGCGACAGTTCCGAGCCGGCTGTTTTCAGGTGATTGACCCTAGGCCCCGTCCATGGCATAACGCCGCCATCATCAAGAGAAGGGCTGGCGCCCTCGCCAACCTGCCCGGCCGGGCAAGGTGGTCCCCGCAAAGGGATGTGGCCATGGGGAAACCCAGGGCAACCAAGCGGTCAGAACGTCAATGCGCCAGTCCTCCTCGGGAAACCGAAGGAGGATTTTTTAATGTCGAGAAGAGAGAGTAACGCCGTGAACGCATCCGTCCAGATTGTCCTGGCCGGGGCACAGCTGAAGGACCTGGCCGCGCCTGCCGCCCGTTCTTCCCTGACCGCCTCGGAATTTTATGTCCTGCAGCGCCTGCGTCAGCTGAAACTGACCGCCGCGCTCCGCCGTACACATGCGCCGCTGACCTCAGAGATGCGCAAGACACGGGTGGAAGGGCTGATCGCGCTATGGAACACCGGTTGTTCCAAAGCGATCGACGAGAGCCTTTACGCCGATCTCGAGCGTCGCGCCCGGCAGACCCTTCCCGGCTGAAACGCCGCGGAACCCGCTCCCGAACCACGCTATTTTCACGTGCCATGGCTGCAAAGCCCTGTGCTCCGTGCTGTTTTGCCTGCACCACCGCAGGCCGCAAGCCGGTCAGGCCCACCTGACCGGCTTTTTCAGTCTATCCCTCAGCCGATGCCGAAAGTGAGACGGCGTGCATCAGCGGGGCAAGCCATGATGCTTGCCATCACAGACCTCAGCACTCCTCAGGGACGGGACGCGGACGGCCATCCTCATCCACAGCGACGAAGGTAAACATCGCCTCGGTCACTTTCTCCCGCTGGCCGTAGCGGTGGCGCAGAGCCCAGGCTTCCATGTTGATTTCCATGGACGAGCGGCCGATCCGGCCAACGCGGGTGTAGATGCACAGCACATCGCCCACATGCACCGGGCGGATGAACTTCATCCGGTCGATGGCAATGGTCACCACACGGCCACCGGCACGCTGGCCCGCGGCGATGCCGCCTGCAAGGTCCATCTGCGACAGCACCCAGCCGCCGAAAATGTCGCCCGAGGCGTTGGTATCGGCCGGCATGGCCATGGTGCGAAGGGTCAGGTCACCGGTTGGCTGTTCGGTTTCTGCGTCCGAAGTGGCTGTCACATGGCTCTCCATGAAAGACGGTGGGGGAAAATCAGAGGGTTGCCGCCTGCTTGAGCACTTCAGGGCGCTCCAGGCAGTAATAACCGGAAATACGGCTGATGGTGCCGAGCCGCTTCCAGTCATTCAGCACACGGCTGACGTTCTCGCGCGCAGCACCGGCCATATTGGCAATCTCGGACTGGCTGAGCTTGTAGTGAATGAGGATGCGGCCATTGTCCAGCGGCTTGCCGAAGGTCTCGGCCAGCTGCATCAGCGTCTGCGCCACACGGCCCGGCAGAGGAAGGAAGGAGCGCGCGGCCAGCACGTCGTTGGACTGTCGCAGCCGCTTGCCGACGATCGACAGCATGTGCCTGTAAAGCTGCGGGTTCTCGTCTGCGAAACGCTCGAAGGCCGACTTATCGATAAAGGCAAGCCGTGCCGCCTTCAATGCCGTAACGGTGGCCGAACGGGGCCTTCCGTCCAACAGCGCAAGCTCGCCCACCAGATCGCCCGGCCCTAGCACAGCAAGAAGCTGCTCGTCGCCTTCGACCGAGAGAATGGAAACCTTGAGCGAGCCTTCCAGAATGGCGTAGCAGCCATTGCCCGGATCACCGGTCTCAAACAGGATCGCTCCCTGATTCACTTTCATGGGACGCGCAATGCGGGTCAGCCCATCCGCAAGATCGGACGGGAGCCCCTCAAGCGTGAAACTGTTTTCGAGGAAACCCTTGAGATCCGACACGCGATGCAGCCCCTTGCTCATGACAGGACGGCAGCCCTGCGCCGCTCGCCTGTCTCGTGAAAAATGTCTTCCCTGCCTCTGGCAATCTCGCAAAAACAACCCACATCCACAATAGCAGACAGCGAAAGCTGTTTGTCTCCTCCCGAAGAACGGCTCCAGGCCCCCCACTGGAGCCGTTTCCGTTTCCGGAAGGCAGATTGAGAACTGGCGGGAGAAGACCGGCTGGCACGCCCTCAGTAAAGGAAGATATCCTTCTCTGCCAGTGTGTTAAAGAACTTGAGGCTTTTGAGCACGGCGAAATGCCGTTCGCGCCGTGCAAGCTCCGCCCTGGGAAGCTGCCGCCGCAGCCGGTCATCAATAATTGAGGGCCGCGCCACCACGAAGGCCATCTCGGGAAGTCCGTCGAAATGATGCCTCAGTGCCTCCTGCAGCTCGGCCTCGCTGGGCGGATCTGGCAGCACGGGACCACTGGCCAGCACCGGAAAGCCGAAGTTCATCGCGAAGCGGCTGAAACGGCGTAGAGTCCTTCCTTCCCCTTGCGGAAAAACGGCGAGCGGACGGGTGACAAGGCCCTCTGCCTCCACCGCTTGCGCCAGAAGCCGCACCAGCGCACGGTGGCGCATCAGACCATCGGACAGGGTGATGAACTGCGGCTCAGCGCCGAAATGCTCCATGAAGCTGCGGATCTGCGCCGACATCTCCTCAAGGATGATCTCATCGGGAAGCAGGCCGAAACGTGCCCGCCGGGCAAACCAGCCAGGGCTGCGGAACGATGGCCCCAGCTCCCGCCGCCATCGCGGGCTCATCGGCTCGCCAAACGCCCCTGTGAGTGTCAGTGTCAGGCCAACGAGTGCGTGGCTGGCCGCACCATCCACCACCTCGCGCAACGGCGCATGCTCGCGCCGCCAGAGTTCGGAAAAGGCAAGGCATCCCACGGCACTGAGGCGGCCCTGTGCCAAAAGCTCCCGGATCGCCCGGTCCGTGCCGAACGCGAAGCCATAATCGACTGCCGCCAGGGTGATCCGTTTCATTCCGCCCCCTACCCGCATTATCGCGGGATACCATGCCTCTTTGCTAACCGTAAAAAGGCTTGGAATTCAATCGGAAACAAAATTCAGGCATGCCTTAGCGGCATCAACCTATTGCGCGTTCTTCCATAAGGCAGGGTCGACTGGCTCCAGAGGCGAGCCTTCTGGCTGGTCGATGACATAGACCAAAAGGTCTTCCAATGGCACGCCATCTACCTTGCGGGGCAAGGTTGCTACCAGCTCCACCCGCCCGAAGACTTCCGACAGGTGCTCAGCCGCATCGCGGCGCGCTTCAGTGACATAGAGCCCCGGCACGGAGAACAGCTCCGGCCCCGGCTCCGGCATCATCGCATAGCGGATGCGGTCGTTGAGCTGGACCACCGGGATCTCGCCCCGGAAGGCAAAGGCCATCTGGCCGTTGAGGCCGTAGCCCATGGTGGCGATGTAACCGGCCCCCTGCGCATCCGCAATCTGGCGAAGTTCATCATGGATTTCCGGCCAGCCGCGCATCTGGAACGTAGGGTCCTTGCGCGCGAACTTGCCGGTGAAGGGCGAGACCGCATGCACTTGCACCGCTGCGCCAAACCCGAGCCCCAACACCACAGCTGCTGTGGCAAGGCCGCGCCAGAAGCGTGCTGTGCTACCAGCCACAAACACCGCCGCCATGATGCAGAAGGCCGGGAACACGGGTGCCGGCCAGTTGCCTTGAACACGCGAATGCAGCGCATGGATAAGCAGATAGGCGAGGAACGGCAGCGTGGTCAGAACGATCAGCCCCGCGCCCGTCTCGCCCTTGCTCATCCGCCGCATCAGGTGCCAGAGCCCGGCCAGTGCAGGAATGGCGACCAGCGGATTGAGCAGGCCAAGGAAGGCGCCGATGAATTCTATGATGAACTTTTCCGTCCACTCCCCCGCCCGGCACGGCCAAACTGCTTGTAGAACGAGGCCCAATCATGGCCTGCATTCCACATCAGCACCGGCGAAAGCAGAACGATAGCGACAAACCCGCCAGCCCAGAGCTGCCAGGAGAGGAACCAGCGGCGGTTTGCGGGCAGCAGCAGCCACAGCACGATACCGGCCCCAAGGAACAGCACGGAATATTTGGAAACAAGCCCGCAGCCTGCGAACAGCCCGACCGCCAGCCACCAGTTCGCTTTTCCCGAGGTGGTAAGCTCTGCCAAAGCCCAGAGCGTCAGTCCCCAGAAGAACACGGAGGGCGCATCAGGTGTCGCCAGCACAGCGCCGATGCCAACAAGCAGCGTCGCATTGAGAAACAGCACGGACAGTCCGGCCACGCGAGGGCCGAACAACAGAAAGGCCGTGCGCCACAGCACCAGCGACCCGATGGCCGCCGACAGGATGCTGACGAGCCGCAGCCCGAGAGCATTGTCGCCCGCAATTTGCTGACCCAGCCAGATCCACCAGGCCACCATTGGCGGGTGATCATAGTAGCCGAAGGCCGGATAGAGGCCCCAGAGCCGGTAGTAGGCTTCGTCCTCGACGATATAGGCGCTGGCGCCGGTCCACAGGCGCAGAACCGTCAGGGCCAGAACCAGCAGGACAAGCAGCTTCGGCTGCAGCCACAGTGGCAGGTCAGCCACTTTTTCGCGGCCAGTTTCCAGTGCGCCAGTCTGTCCAGCCATGATCAGATCACCCTCAGGCCTTGCGCCAGGTCAACACGGACGAAGCGGCATAGTTCCACACCGCGCCCATCACCGCACCTGCAGCACCCGCAATCCACCACACCGGCTCGCTCTCATAAATGAGATTGGCGACGCCCACATTGGCCAGCACGCCGACACTGCACACCGCATAAAAGGTGACGAGGCCACGCAGCATGGCAAGGCCTGACAGCCGCCGGTCACGGTAGGTCAGCTGGTTGTTGAGGACGAAGTTGGTGGTCATGGCGACGAAGGTCGCGGCAATCTGGGCCTGATTGAAGTCCAGCTCCAGCGCCAGCAGGAGGCGCGCAGCGCCACCAGATGCACCAGCACACCGCTGGCGCCCACCAGACTGAACATGAGGAAACGGACAGACACCATGTCGCCCAGGTATTTGGAGACGAGCAGCCCCAGATAATCGAGCGTCACCAGCGTATCGAGCTTGCTTTCCCCTCCTGCCGTTCGCGGAAGACGAAGGGCAGCTCGCGGATGCGCAGGCGCCCCTCACCGCTGGCCACGATATCCAGCAGGATCTTGAAGCCTTGAGCCGAGAGACGTGGGGCCAGCTCGTCCACCACTTCCCTCCGCAGCATGAAAAATCCGCTCATCGGGTCGGAAAGCGTCACTTTCAGCAGCTTGCGTGCCAGCGCGTTGGCAAAGTTGGACCCGGCCTTGCGGATTGCGGACAGGCCATCGCCGATATCCCCGCCTTCCACCTTGCGGCTGGCGACTGCCAGATCCACCTCGCCGGAGCGTAGCTCCGCCAGCATACGCGGCAGCAGTGTCTCATCATGCTGCATGTCCGCATCCATCACCGCCACGAAGGGGGCAGAAGACGCGAGCATGCCTTCGACGCAGGCACCCGCAAGGCCACGGCGGCCCACACGGCGGATCACACGGATGCGCGGATCTTCGGCGGCAATGGCACGGGCCGCTGCGGCGGTGCCATCGGGCGAATTGTCATCAACGAAGATGACTTCCCAGGCCACCCCTTCAAGCGCCTTGCGCAGCGCCGCGATCACCAGCGGCACGTTGCCCCGCTCATTATAGGTCGGCAGAACCACCGTGAGTTCCGGCGCGGCGCCGTGTTGCGCCTCTGCCCGGTTCAGGCTCACATCCATGCGGAAAATCCGTTCTTCAATCATCTTGCGGCGGCCATTTGCCAGCCGGTCTGTTTGGCCGGGAACATAGCCAAAAGGCCGCCATTTGCAAGCGAGCCACGGTTGACGCCAGCCTGCGGCCCGTTGCCGCCTGCTCCGGTTTTGCCGTGCCTTTGCAGGGGCTGGCCGCTAGACTGGGGGTCTGATCAGGAAAGCAGGCCATGACTTCTGTCGATATCCGCCCCGCCGTCACCCGCGTGCCCATGCATGAGAGCATTACCCGCGAAGAGATCAACACGCTGGTGGACAGCTTCTATGACGCCGTGCGCGCCGACGAACGCCTCGGCCCGATCTTCGAGGCCCGCATGGCCGGGCACTGGGACGCGCATCTGGAGCGGATGAAGGGCTTCTGGGCGTCGGTGCTCCTGAAAACCGGTGAGTACAAGGGCCGTCCTGTGCCCGCCCACCTGCCCATGCGCCAGGAGGTGGAAAGTGATGACTTCCGCCACTGGCTTGCCCTTTTCCGCTCCACTGCCCGCAGTGTCTTCGCTGATCCGGAAGCCGCAACTGTCGTCATCCGCCAGGCAGAACGCATCGCCACCAGCCTCTGGCTCGCCATGCTCGGCACCCCCTTCGACCGCCCGCCGGGATTTCTGTTCGGAGAGGAATAAGGGGAAGGCGCTCTCTGGTCTGCGGTAGGGTCTATCCGCTCCCCTCCCCTTGAGGGGAGGGGAACTGAACCGCCGTGCTGTGCAGGGCAAACAGCCTTTTGCCTCCTGCCATCCATTTTAAACAACGCTCACCACAGGAATAGGGCATGCAGCCTGAAAACAGGCATTGCCCCTCTCCCGCCCAATGCCTTGCCCGGCGGGCTGGTTTCGTCTAGGAAACAGCCAGCCGTTTCAGGGGCATGAATGCCGCTGGACATGACCGCAAGCCTGTTGCACAGCATCCCGGAAAGCAGCCTGTTCCATGTCAAATCCGAAGACCCAGAAACTGAAGGCGCGGCTGCCGCGCGGCTTTGTTGACCGTTCGGCAGCAGATATCCGCGCCACGGAAGAAATGGTCGCGAAGATCAAGGCGGTTTACGAACTTTACGGGTTTGATCCGGTCGAAACACCGATGTTCGAATACACCGACTGTCTCGGCAAGTTCCTGCCCGATACGGACCGGCCCAATGCGGGCGTTTTCTCCGTGCAGGATGATGACGAGCAGTGGCTGAGCCTGCGTTATGACCTGACGGCCCCTCTCGCCCGCCATGTGGCCGAGCACATCAACGAGATTCAGCTGCCGTTCCGCAGCTACCGCGCGGGCTGGGTGTTCCGCAACGAAAAGCCCGGCCCCGGCCGCTTCCGCCAGTTCATGCAGTTTGACGCCGATAGCGTCGGCGCGCCGGGCGTCGGGGCAGACGCCGAAATGTGCATGATGTTTGCCGACACGCTGGAGGCCCTGGGGCTGAAGGGCCAGTATGTGGTGCGCGTCAACAACCGCAAGGTTCTGGACGGTGTGCTGGAAGCGATCGGCCTTGGCGGCGAGGCGGACGGCGAACAGCGCCTGACCGTGCTGCGCGCCATGGACAAGTTCGACAAGTTCGGCAGCGAAGGCGTGCGCCTGCTGCTGGGCGCCGGGCGCAAGGACGAGAGCGGCGACTTCACCAAGGGCGCCGGGCTTGCCGAGGCAGCCATCGCCGCCATCCTCGAAATCCTGGAAGGCGGCTCGCTGGAAGCCCTGCTGGCCGATGGCGAGGACCTCGCCTTCAAGACACCGGCTCTGGCGGCCCTGCCCTTCAATGCCGCACTTCATGACGGCTTCTCGGAGCTGCGCGCCATCTCCGGCCTCGTCCGCGCTGCAGGCTATGGCGCTGAACGCATCAAGATCGATACCTCCGTCGTGCGCGGCCTCGAATATTACACCGGCCCCGTCTATGAGGCCGAGCTGCTGTTCCCCGTCACCAATGAAAAGGGTGAGGTGGTGCAGTTCGGGTCCGTTGGCGGTGGCGGGCGCTATGACGGGCTGGTGAAACGCTTCACCGGCCGCGATGTTCCGGCCACGGGCTTTTCCATCGGCGTGTCACGCCTGATGAGCGCGCTGAAGAACCTCGGCAAGCTGCAAGGCAGCGAGACGCTGCCGCCGGTTCTCGTCACCGTCATGGACGGTGATGCGCAGGCCATGGCCAGCTATCAGGCCATGACCCAGCAGCTGCGGCAGGCAGGCATCCGCGCCGAGATGTATCAGGGCAACTGGAAGAAGTTCGGCAACCAGCTGAAATATGCCGACAAGCGCGGCTGTTCGCTGGCCATCATCCAGGGCTCGGATGAGCGCGCCAATGGCGAAATCCAGATCAAGGACCTGATCGAGGGCAAGCGTCTTTCAGGTGAAATAACCGACAATGTAACATGGCGCGAAAGCCGCCCGGCGCAGGTGACGGTGGCCGCAGGCGAGCTGGTGGACACCGTGAAGCGCATGCTGGCCGGGCAGGCCGAAGACCGCGCCCGCGCGGCAAGCTGAGGACAGGACGATGACGGGAAGCACCGCAGCAAACGGATCAGGGGCTGATGCCGGCACCGCAAGGCTGGCCGCAACCGCACTGGCGCGGCTGCAGGCCGCGGGGCATACGCGCATCGACCCGCCGATCCTGCAGCCTGCGGACACCTTTCTGGATCTGGTGGGCGAGGACATCCGACGCCGCCTGTTTCTGACCAACGGTGCCGATGGGCCGGAGCTGTGCCTGCGCCCGGATTTCACTATTCCCGTCTGCCGCCAGCATCTGGAAAGCGAACCGGCCAACCGGCGCGATGACTATTGCTACGCGGGCCCCGTGTTCCGCCAGCGCCCCGGCGGCATTGGCGAGATCCCGCAGGTGGGCGCCGAAAGCCTCGGCCGCTCCGACCGGGAACAGGCGGATGCCGCCATGCTGGCGCTGGCCACCGGCGTCCTGGCCGACCTTGGCATCAGTGATCCCGTGATCCGCATCGGCGACGAAACCATCTTCACCGCAGTTCTTGCCGGGCTGAACCTGCCCGTGGTGTGGCAGCGCCGCCTGCGCGGGTTGTTTGGCGAGACGGCGCGGCTGGAAGCCGCCATCGCCCGCATGGGCGGTGAAGGCGCGCAGGATGAGAGCGCCACACGCCTCGGCTTCCTCGCCGCGCTCGATGGCGCCAATCATGAAGCCGCGCAGCAGGTGGTCACCGATCTTCTGTCCATCGCCGGCATCACCGCCGTGGCCGGACGCAGCGCAAGCGAAATTGCCGAGCGTTTTCTGGAGCAGGCTGCCCTTGCCAACGGCTCGGGCGC
Organism: Pannonibacter phragmitetus; assembly: GCF_050510895.1. Classification (GTDB taxonomy): domain Bacteria; phylum Pseudomonadota; class Alphaproteobacteria; order Rhizobiales; family Stappiaceae; genus Pannonibacter; species Pannonibacter phragmitetus_B. The sequence continues at coordinate 3,138,525 of NZ_JBNINT010000001.1, forward strand.
CAATGCCGGGGCGGCAGCAACCTTGCGCGAATATCTCTCCATCAAGGGCCAGCCGGATGTGGCGCTTGGCGAGCTGAAGGCCTTCGCCCGCCGTCATGGACTGGATCTTTCCGGCCCGCTTGCCGCCTTCGAGGCCCGGCTTGCGGCCATCAATGCACATGGCCTTGCCGCCTCGCGCATGCAGTTTGCCGCCGACTTCGGCCGCCGCCTCGACTATTACACCGGCTTCGTTTTCGAGATGACCGCCGCAGGCCATGACCTGCCGGGGCAGATCGTCGGCGGCGGGCGCTATGACAAGCTGCTTCGGCTGCTGGGCGCCCCGCACGAGGTGCCCGCCGTCGGCTTTTCGCTGTGGCTGGACCGGCTGCAGACCGTTCTGGAGGCACGCGCATGACCCGTCTGATCATCGGCATTCCCTCCAAGGGCCGCTTGCAGGAAAAGACTTCGGAGTTCTTCGCCGCCAGCGGGCTGCGGATCGTCCAGCCGGGCGGCGACCGCAATTACCGGGGCGCCATCAAGGGCCTGGAGGATGCAGAAATCGCCTTCCTCTCCGCCTCCGAAATCGCACGCGAACTGGCGGAAGGCACCATCCACTTCGGCATCACCGGACTGGATCTCGTGCATGAGAGCATCGCCGCGCCGGAGCGTCTCGTGCATGTCGTCACCCCGCTCGGCTTCGGATCGGCGGACGTTGTCGTCGCCGTGCCCAAGGCCTGGATCGACGTGGAAACCATGGCCGACCTCGGCGACGTTGCCTCCGACTTCCGCGCCCGCCATGGCCGCAGCCTGCGGGTTGCCACCAAATACGTGAACCTGACGCGTGCCTTCTTCGCCCGTCAGGGCATCGCCGATTACCGGATCGTCGAGAGCGCCGGCGCCACGGAAGGCGCGCCGGCGGCCGGCTCGGCGGAACTCATCGTCGACATCACCACCACTGGCTCGACGCTGGAAGCCAACGCGCTGAAGATCCTCAAGGATGGCGTCATCCTGAAAAGCCAGGCGCATCTGGTGGCGTCACTCAAGGCGGACTGGAGCGAAACGGCATTGGGCGCAGCGCGCACCATTCTGGACCGTGTGGCGGCAGAAGAAACCGCAAGGGGCCTGCGCATCATCCGTGCGCTCGTCACCGATCCGCGCGGCGCCGTCAAGGCCGTACTGCCGCTGGGGGCCGAGCTTGCCTTTGGCCATCCGGCTGACGAAACGGTTCTCGCCCTGCTCTGCCCCAAGGATCAGGTGGCCGACTGCGCCCAGAAGCTGATCGAGCATGGCGCCCAGACGGTCAGCGTCGAAACGCCGGACTACATCTTCCGCAGCACCAACCGCCTGTTCGATCCATTGGCGGAAAAGGTAAGGCCCTGAAAAAATGGCCGCCTTGCGGGCTAGAAAACGCAAGGCGGCCAGTGTCATCGGGGAAGACCGGTGCGCGGCACGGAGGCTGCGGCACCGGGAACCGCTTCTGCCAATGCTTCACGGTTGCCAGATATACGCGGACATCCGTCCTGCGGATCAGGCCGGAATACCCACAGGACGCGCGAATGAGGCGCGGTATTCTTCAAGGGGCGCACGGCGGCAGCAGCCTTCCAGGTGGTCGTTCACCAGCCCCATCGCCTGCATGAAGGCATAGACGGTGGTTGGCCCCACGAAACTCCAGCCGCGCTTCTTGAGATCCTTGGACAGGGCGACACTTTCCGCTGACTGGGTGATCTGCGACAGGGTTGCGCGGTCACAGCGCAAGGGGCGCGCCTCCGGCTTCGGCTCGAAGCGCCAGAAATAAGCGGCCAGAGATCCAAACTCGGCCTTCAGCTCGATGGCGCGTCTGGCATTGTTGATGGTGGAGACGATCTTGCCACGGTGGCGCACGATACCGGTATCTGCAAGGCAGCGGGCAATGTCTTCATCGCCGAAATTAGCCACCTTGTCGAAATCGAATCCGGCGAAGGCAGCGCGGAAGCCTTCACGCTTGCGCAGGATGGTCAGCCAGGACAGACCGGACTGGAAGCCCTCAAGGCAGATCTTCTCGAACAGGCGGTGATCATCGGTCACCGGCCAGCCCCACTCCTCATCATGATAGATGCGGTAATCCTCGAGCCCGCCGTACCACTTGCAGCGGTGCTGACCATCCGGCCCCTCGATCAATCCATCCATTCCCGCCTCCGGCACAGGCAATTTGTTCTTTTTTGTTCTATATCCTTTTGATCCATGCCGCAAACGAAAAAGCCGGCGCGAGGGCCGGCTTTCTGATCTCGTCGTGCCTGGAAGGATCAGGCAAACAGAGCGTCGATGTCGTCCTGCGAGGCAACATTGGAGTCGGTCTTGAGCGACGGGCCGTTGAGCAGGGCTGCATCGCCCTCGGCCTGAGCCCGCATCTTGACCTCAAGGTCGTTGAAGCTCTCGATGCCGCCCCAGATGTTCATCATGTCGATGATGCGCTCTTCGATGAAGCGCAGGGTGTTGATCACCTTGGTGATACGCTGGCCGGTCAAGTCCTGGAAGTTACAGGCTTCGAAGATCTGGATGACCTTTTCCTGGATATCTTGCGCCATCTCCCGGTCGTGACCGGTGATGCGGGCCGACAGGGTGTTCGCGGTCTCGTCGATGAACTCGGCGGCAGACAGAATGCTCTCGGTGGCCCCTTCGGTCCCCTCGACAACGGCATCCAGCTCGTTGGAAACGCGTGCCATCTCTTCACCTTCCGACCCGGTCGTATGGTGAAGGGCTGCGATTTCCTTCTTCGTGGCGTTGATTGCCTCGTAGATCGCGTCCAGTTCAGCCTTCAGCTTGGCTGCTTCATTGAGCTCCTTGCGGAACTCTTTCAGCACCTGATCGCTGATGGACTTGCTGTCTGCGGGCTCACTGCCCTGGACGAGCGACTTGAGCGCACGAATCTCCGCCATCAATTCCTGATGACGGTACTCTTCCAGTCTTTCTGGCTGCGCTGCAGCCGTCGCATCACGGAAAAGACTCTCAACCCGGAATGCACGCTTTGCCGCCGCCATAACTGCTCCTGCTATCACGCAAATACTGTAGGAGATTGCATATCCTTAGACTGACTTATAACCCCCGATGTTTAAGGAAATGTTCCCGGCTTACGTTGAAACGCGCAGATGAGACGGATTCACGCCCTTGATGCGATTTTGGTTTTCAAGCTGCGGCGCAAGCGATTAAAGTCCGCCAGCGTGGATGGTTAATGCCGCGTCAGGAAGGTTCCGCAGCCCGGTGAAGCAGTCTCAGATGCCGCGCATTTCCGTTACATGTCTTGCTCTTCTGCTGGCTGGCAGCATCGCCAGCCAAGCTTTGGCGCAGCCGGATACCTTCACGACTGAAGAACTCGTGACCGGATTCAACGCGACCGTCTTTGGCCTCGAATACCGCACATGGAGCTGGCAACCCTACCAGGTGAAGAAATTCGTCAAGCCCGTCCGGTTCCGTATCTTCAGCCTGTCCTCAAAGGACCACAGGGCCGAGGTTGAGGCCTTCATTGCGGAAATGGACCGCAAGATCGCAGGCATTTCGTTGCAGGTGGCCAGTGCGACGGAAGAACCGAACTTTGACGTCTATATCGTCGACCGGCACCAATATGAGGACGTGGTGCGTCAGTCGGTCTACAAGGACATGACCGCCGATGCGCCGGGCCGCTGCCTGGTGCGCGTGGAATCCGGGCGCCGCGGCATCAAGAACTCCCGTGCCGTAATAGTTGCCGATGAGGGCGACTTCCTGTTCCGCCGCTGTCTGGTCGAGGAACTGCTTCAGGGGCTTGGCCCCATGAATGATGATGACCGCCTCGTGCATTCGGTCTTCAACGACAGCTCGCGCCACAACCGCTTCACCGTTTTCGACCAGTTGCTTCTCAACATGCTCTACGACCCGCGCATCAAGTCAGGCATGTCCCCTTCCGAAGCAGAAAAGGTGCTGCCAGTGGTCGTGCGTGACGTCCGACGGCGGATTCAGCCCTGAACTTGCAGCCAGGAAGTGGGATAACAAGCCGTTCACCATATCCGCAAACGGCTTCTTTACCTTGATTCCAGATTGCAGGGCCGATTGGCGCGCCGTTCATCCTTTACATGCGGTCAGATACCTAAAATTTGAACCAAAGCCGGTATCCGGCCTTAAGGCTATCTGTTTGCGAGTAACGCCAATGAAGCGGAACCTGACCCTGACCGCCATGGGGCTTATCAATGCCCTTGCGCTGATGCCTGCCGTCTGTGGCAGTGCCATGGCCCAGAGCACGCACAGCGCCACGCCACCGCCTGTGGTGCTTAGCCCCGATCTTGCGGAACCCTGGCTGCTGCAGTTGCGCCCCCATGGCATCCAGCCGCCAAGGCCGCAGCCAGCGCAGCAGAGCTGGTTCTCCTTCGGTCAGAGAGCCGCTCCTGCCCCCGTACAGCTGGCCCATGCCGAGCCTGCCCGCAAGGCGCCGCAGGCTACGCGCCAGATGGACCCGAAGTTCCTGCCTGCGGTGGTGGATTACAAAGGTCCGCACAAGCCGGGCACCATCGTGGTGGATACCAACACCCGCTATCTCTATCTGGTGCAGAATGACGGCACCGCGCGCCGCTATGGCATCGGCGTCGGCAAGCCGGGCTTTGAATGGGCGGGCACCCACAAGGTCACCCGCAAGGCGGAATGGCCGGACTGGCGTCCGCCTGCCTCCATGCGCAAGCGCCGCCCGGAACTGCCCACCTTCATGGCAGGCGGGCCGAACAACCCGCTGGGAGCCCGGGCACTTTATCTCGGATCATCGCTCTACCGTATTCACGGCTCGAACGAGCCCTGGAGCATCGGTCATGCGGTGTCTTCCGGCTGCATCCGCATGCGCAACGAGGACGTGACGGATCTCTACGAGCGTGTCGGCGTCGGTGCGACGGTGATCGTCATCTGATCTGGCGGAGCAGTCCTCAACGGGGCTGCTGCCGTCTGGCGCGAAAGATCCCGGCCATGTTTCCCTTCTCCAGATCCCGGCGCTCTGCTGCTCCCTATGCGGGCGTAGTCTATCTGCTGGCAGCCGTTGCTGCTGGCATTTCCGGCGGGCTGGCAGGCACCGCCTTTCATCTTGGCGTGGACACCCTCTCCAGCCTGTACCGCGATATGCGCCTGGCGGTGACGGATCCAGTGCTCTCAGGGCTCATGACTGCCGTCATCTCCGCACTGGCCGCGCTCCTGGCCGCGCTGATCGTACGCCGTATCGCACCGGAAGCGGCTGGCAGCGGTATCCAGGAAGTGGAAGGCGCCATGGAGGGGCTGCGTCCCATGCGCTGGCTCCGCGTGATGGTGGCGAAGTTCACCGGCGGGCTTCTGGCACTCTCCTCCGGCCTTGTTCTTGGACGCGAAGGCCCGACGATCCACATGTCGGCCGCTGCCGCCGCAGGCCTCTCGCAAGGCATGGGCTTTACGGCGGACGACCGGCGCGGCTTGCTCGCAGCAGGCGCGGCTGCCGGTCTTGCTGCGGCCTTTTCTGCCCCACTCGCAGCCATTCTCTTTATCGTGGAAGAAACCCGGCGCCAGTTTCCCTATGGCTACCGCACCTACATGGCAGTGATCCTGGCCAGCATCGCCAGCGGCCTGACTGTCGAGGGGTTACTGGGCACCCGTCCGGCATTGGAGATCGAAACCGGAGCTCTCCCTGTCTTGAGCTTTCCGCTCTTCGTTCTTCTCGGCGCTCTGCTGGGTGCTCTTGGCACCGGCTTCAACAGCGCCGTCCTCGCCAGTCTAGACGCAGTCCAGAAGCTGCCCAAAAGACTCTGGTGGCTTCCATCTGTCACTGCGGGCGGCCTCGCCGGCATCCTGCTGATTGCCTTCCCGCTCGCAACGGGAGGCGGCGACAAGCTGGTCAGCTTCGTCACGGCCGATCATCTGGGTCTTGGCCTGCTTCTACTGCTGACAGCGCTGCGTTTTGCCGGAGCGCTGGTGTCCTACAGCATCGGTGTGCCGGGTGGCATCTTCGCGCCGATGCTTTCCATTGCCACTTGTGCGGGCCTTGCCTTCGGCGTTGTGACAAGCCTGCTGCTTCCTGGCGCAGATCTTCCGGCGCAGGCCTTCGCTATCGCTGCCATGGGCGGTTTCTTTGCCGCGTCGGTGCGGGCGCCGCTGGTGGCTGTCGTCCTTGTTCTGGAGCTGACGGGCGCATACCCGCTGCTGCTGCCGGTCCTCGTCACCTGCGCGGCCGCAACGCTTGCCGCCCATGCGCTGAACGGGCGGCCGATCTATGAAATGCTGCTGGAGCGCACGCTACGCCTTGCAGGCGAACAGCCACCTGCGCCAGAGAAGGACCGAACACCCATCCAGCTCGGCCTTCCGGAGAACTGAGACCTCAGCTCTGTGCGGCGGTCTGGCTTGTGCCTGCCAGCGCTTCCGGGCAGGGCCCACCATAGGCCCAATCGAGCAGCTCCGCCGTGTGCACTACGGGGATGTCGATGCCGGTTCCGATCTGCGTCATGCAGCCGATGTTGCCAGTGGCAACCAGATCCGGCTTTGTCTTGCGGATATTGGCGACTTTGCGATCCCGGAGGCGAGTGGCGATTTCCGGCTGGAGAATGTTGTAGGTGCCAGCCGAGCCGCAACACAGATGCCCTTCCGGCACATCCTTCACGGTGAAGCCAGCCGCCTTCAGAAGATCCTTCGGCTGGCGGGTAATCTTCTGACCGTGCTGCATGGAACAGGCCGAGTGATAGGCGATGGTCAGCCCGCCGGGACGTACCGGCGTCCCGAGATCAAGGCCAGTCAGGAACTCAGTGATATCCTTCGCAAGGCCTGACACCTTCGCCGCCCGCTCCGCATAGGCCGGATCATTGCGCAGCATGAAGCCATAGTCCTTGATCGTCGTGCCGCAGCCGGAAGCGGTGATGAGAATGGCGTCGAGCCCCTCGCCATCCGCCTCGCGCATCCACACATCCACATTGCGCCGGGCATTGGTCAGGGCATCGTCTTCCCGGCCCATGTGATGCACCAGCGCCCCGCAGCAGCCTTCGCCCTTGGGCAGTACCACCTCATATCCGGCCCGCGTCAGCAGGCGGATGGTGGCATCGTTGATGGAAGGAGCCAGAACCGGCTGGGCACAGCCGTTGAGCAGGGCGACCCTGCCCTTCTTCGCCGCCGCCTGCGGCTGGAAGTTGCCCGGCGCCTCATACTGGCCACGCCCCGGCGCCCTGGCCGGGGCAAGCGAGAGCATCGCGCCCAGCTTGGCAAAGGGTCCGCCCAGCGCCTTGAAGGCTCCCGCCAGCGGACGCCCCATATAGGCCCCCACCAGCGCCAGCCGGAACCGGCCGGGATAAGGCAGGACAGCCGCCAGCAGCGAGCGGATCAGCCGGTCAGCCAGCGGACGGCGCCAGGTCTGCTCGATATGGGCGCGGGCGTGGTCCACCAGATGCATGTAATTCACGCCCGAGGGACAGGTGGTCATGCAGGACAGGCAAGACAGGCAGCGGTCCACATGGCGCACGATCTGTTCATCCGCCGGACGGCCGTTTTCCAGCATGTCCTTGATCATGTAGATGCGCCCGCGCGGGCTATCCAACTCATCCCCCAAAAGGGTGAACGTGGGACACGTGGCCGTGCAGAAGCCGCAATGCACGCATTTGCGCAGGATCTTTTCAGACTCGGCCACATGCGGATCTGCGAGCTGTTCGGCGGTGAAATTCGTTTGCATACGTCACCTGAGGGTCAAGGGTCACAGATCCGGCGCGATACGGCCGGGATTGAGAATGCCTTTGGGGTCGAACTGGGCCTTGAGCCGGCGGGATAGCGCAGCAAGCGCAGGCGCCTGCGGCTCGAACACTGGCACACTGGAGCGCAAACCCGCATCCGCCCGCACCAGTGTGGCATGGCCGCCGCCATGATCCGCCAGAGCGTCACGTATGGGCACGTCATGCGCATTGCCATCAAGGCATTGCAGCCAGACGAGCCCGCCGCTCCAGTCGTAGAAGCATTCCACGGGAATGCTCTGCTTCAGGCTGGCGACGTATTCTGCCCCGGAAGCTGGCGGCAGCGAGACGCGCCAGACCGGCAGGCTGCCGCCTGCAAAGGGCTGGCAATCGCGGATTGCGGCCCAGGCGGCACGGGAGGCCATATCCTCCAGCCGTTCAATGGCGGCTCCGCCAGGCAAGGCCTCAGCCAACAGCCGGGACAGCGCGGCAAAACGGTAATCGACGGAAGGGCCAAAACCTTCCAGCCGGATCAGCGTCACTGCCTTGTCCCGGTCCTGCCCTGCTAGGCCAAGCCTTGCAAACAGGCCTTCAGGCAGATGCGCCGCCGCCGACACTTCGGCAGGCGTGCCCATCGCCCGGCAGAGGGCGGCAACCGCCGTGGCATCGTCCAGCCCCGCGATCAACAGACTGGCGCTGGTTTCCGCCCGTGGATTGACCTTGAGCGTCAGTTCGGTCGAAAGCGCCAGCGTGCCCCAGGAGCCGCAGAGTGCACGGGGCAGATCGTAACCCGTGACGTTCTTCACCACCTTCCCGCCTGCGCGGAAGATCTCCCCGCCCTGACACGGCTTCCAGCCCCAGCACGTGATCGCGCGCAGCGCCTACCTTGATGCGCCGGGGGCCGGAGAGATTGGCAGCCAGCGTGCCGCCCAGTGTGCCCTGAGCCGGAGTGCCGCCCAGCAGCAGGCCATAATCCATCGGCTCGAAGGAAAGCTCCTGCCCAGCAGCGGCCACTGCCGCCTCGATCTCCGCCAGCGGCGTGCCCGCCAGCGCAGTCAACACCAGTTCGGCGGGCTCATAGACGAGGATGCCGGAGAGAGCCGACAGGTCCGCAACAAGTCCCGCCTGAACCGGACGGCCAAGCGCCCGCTTGGAGCCCTGCCCGATGATTTCAAGCGGCAGATCCTCGGCAGCAGCATGGGCCACCAGGTCGCGCAGTTCTTCGGCATTGCGGGGCCTCACGGCCTGCAAGGCTGCGCCCGGAGCCGAGGCAATCGGAGCGGTGGTGGTCTGGTCTGGGGTCATCTGTTCCACCTGCTCAGAAACGCGGAATGTCCGGGAAGGGCATCTGCCCCTTGTGCACATGCATGCGACCAAGCTCGGCGCAGCGGTGCAGCACGGGGAAGACCTTGCCGGGATTGAGGAGCTGGCGCTCATCGAAGGCGCATTTGACCCGCTGTTGCTGTTTCAGGTCATCCTCGGTGAACATCTCCGGCATCAGGTCGCGCTTTTCGATGCCGACACCATGCTCACCGGTCAGCACCCCGCCCACTTCGACGCAAAGCCGCAGGATGTCGGCACCGAAAGCTTCGGCGGCCTCCAGTTCGCCCGGCAGATTGGCATCATAAAGGATCAGCGGATGCAGATTGCCGTCTCCGGCGTGGAAGACGTTGGCGACCCTGAGCCCATGCTTTTCCGACAGTGCCCGCATGCCGGCCAGCACACGCGGCAGCTCGCGCCGGGGAATGGTGCCGTCCATGCAAAGATAATCGGGCGAAATGCGCCCCACTGCCGGGAAAGCGGCCTTGCGCCCGGCCCAGAACACCATCCGCTCTTCTTCACTGGTTGAAACGCGCAGATAGCCGGAGTTGTTGGAGCGGGCGATCTCCTCGACGCGGGCCAGCAGATAGTCCACCTCCGCCTCCGGTCCGTCCAGTTCCACGATCAGCAGCGCCTCGGCCTCGCGCGGATAGCCGGCATGGACGAAATCCTCTGCCGCTTCCAGCGCCAGCTTGTCCATCATCTCCAGACCGCCGGGAATGATGCCGGCTGCGATGATATCGGCCACACAGCGACCGGCATCCTCGGTGGCAGAAAAACCAACCAGCGCAGCGCGGGCCGTTTCCGGCTTCTGCAGGATACGCACTGTGACCTCTGTGACGACACCCAGCAGCCCTTCGGAACCGGTCATCATGGCCAGAAGGTCGTAGCCCTCCGCATCCAGATGCTTGCCACCAAGCCGGATCACCTCTCCCGTCACCAGCACCATCTCAAGACCCAGCACGTTGTTGGTGGTGAGGCCATATTTCAGGCTGTGCACGCCGCCGGAGTTTTCCGCGATGTTGCCACCAATGGAACAGGCAATCTGCGAGGACGGGTCGGGGGCGTAATAGAAGCCCTCATGCTCCACGGCGCGGGTGATACCAAGGTTGGTCACGCCCGGCTGCACGGTGACAGCACGGTTGGGAAAGTCGATATCGAGGATGCGGTTGAACTTCATCATCGACATCAGCACGCCATCGGCCACCGGCAGCGCACCGCCGGAGAGCGATGTACCGGCGCCACGCGGCACCACCTTGACGCCATTGTCGTAGCAGTAGCGCAGGACAGCCGAAACCTGCTCCACCGTTTCCGGCAGCACGACGATCAGCGGCATCTGGCGATAGGCGGTCAGCGCGTCGGTCTCGTAGGGGCGCATGCCGGTGTCGTCGGCAATAACTCCCTCCCCGGCACGATGGCCTGAAGCGCGGAAACGATCTCCGCCCGGCGCGCCAGAACGGCGCTATCCGGCTGCGGCATGGCAAGTCCGGCCATTTTCTCTCCTCTCCGGCAAAAATGTGATCCATTCTTGCCCTCTTGCCCGTAAGACACGAAACGGACCGGCTCCACGGCCCCGGAAATGCCTCCTGTCGGCCTTGCGGAAAGACAGTCTGGCAAAAAACCGGTGCAAGCGGAATATCTGGTCCCTTACTAGCTCTCTTTCCGGCGGGAATAAAATGAGCAATCTGACCGATATGGAAATCTTCGCCCGGGTCGTCACCGCTGGCAGCATGTCGGCCGCAGGACGGGAGATGGGGCTTTCCCCGCCGTCGTGTCGAAACGCATCCGGCGGCTGGAAGACAAGCTCGGCACCCGTCTTCTGCAACGCACCACCCGGCAGATTGCCCTGACAGAGGCAGGTCACGGCTTCTATGACCGGGTTCTCGCTATTCTTGCCTCGGTCGAGGAAGCCGAAACCTTCGTCAACCGCGGCTCGGCACAGGCACGCGGCACGCTGAAAGTCAGCGCGCCCACATCCTTCGGCCGTATGCATGTTGCGCCCTATCTCGGACGGTTCCTCGAAGCCAATCCGGACCTGTATGTCAGCCTCGACCTGTCGGATGAGTTCGTCGACATCGTTGGCGAAGGCTACGATCTGGCGATCCGGATTGCCGAGCTGTCCGACTCAAGCCTCGTTGCCCGGCGCCTTGCGCCCGTGCACCGGGTGCTCTGTGCGTCCCCGTCCTACATCGAACGGCATGGCGAGCCGAAGAGCATTGATGAGCTTGTGGCGAACCATGTGCGGGTTGCCGCTGCCGCACAGGACCCGTGGCGGCTGATGGGGCCGCGTGGGGTAGAGATCGTCAAGACAAGCGCCCCATTGCGCACCAATTCCAGCGAGGTCGTGCGCGAAGCAGTGCTGGCCGGTGTCGGCATTGCCCTGCGCTCCACCTGGGACGTTGGGCCCGAGCTGCGCGACGGCAAGTTGCAGATCGTGCTGCCCCAGTACCGCGCCTCCAAGGACGTGGGCCTGCATGCGGTTTATCCCACGCGCCGCTTCCTGCCGGCCAAAGTCCGGGTGTTCATTGACTTTCTGGCCCAGCTCTACGGTCCGCAACCCTATTGGGACGAGGGCCTGTCTGGCTGGCTCGGCAGCGTGGAGCGCGCCGCAGGCTGAGGGCTTAGCTCTTCCTATGAGCCACAGTGACGCACCCGGTTGCCACATAGTATGATTAGAATATTCTCCCTGTTATCGGCTTGGCGGCCGTAGTGAGGGAGAGATACGATGAAATATGTAATGCTGGCTGCGGCCATGCTGGCTGCTGCGGCGACGGGAGCACGTGCGGACGGCGATGCTGCTGCGGGCGAGAAAGTCTTCAAGAAGTGCATGGTCTGCCATGATGTCGGTGCATCCGCGAAGAACAAGGTTGGCCCGGAACTGAATGGCATTGTCGGGCGGCCTGTAGCTTCGGTTGCCGACTACAAGTATTCGCCGGCCATGACCGAGTTTGGCGCCGGCGGCAAGGTTTGGGACGCTGAAACCCTGCACACCTATCTGGCAGATCCCAAGGGCCTCGTCCCGAAAACCAAGATGGCTTTCGCCGGTCTGAAGAAGGATCAGGAAGTCCTGGACGTGATCGCCTATATGAACCAGTTCAATGCGGACGGTTCGATGAAGTAATCCTAAACTGCAAGGCCGGGCCCATCGCCCGGCCTTTTTGCGTTTTCATGAATATATTTCTCAGTAAAAATCCGATATTTTCGTCATGCCATGATCAAGTCATGGAATGATGGGTGTTGTTGTTTTGAGCGCTCTGCGTCACGTCCCCCTCAATGCGGCTCCCCAGTATCTGTGTGATGCGCGCGGATGCGGCGGACGGTCCACCAGACGGCGAGCAGAACCAGCGGCACGGAGAGCCCCGAGACAAGCCCCGGGTCGGGCATGGGCACGCCCGCCTCCTTCAGTCCCTTGGCGAGGTAGCCCACCAGTCCCACCACATAATAGCTGACGGCGGCCACCGAGAGCCCCTCCACCGTCTGCTGCAGGCGCAATTGCAGCCGGGCGCGGCGGTTCATGGAATCGAGCAGATCCCTGTTCTGGCGCTCCATGTCCACATCCACCCGCGTGCGCAGCAGCGTGGTGGCGCGGGCAAGCTTGCGTGACAGGTTGATTTGCCGGCTCTCAACCGACTCGATGGTGCGCATGGCTGGAGCAATACGGCGCGCCAGGAAGGACTCAATCCGAGATACCCCGGAACTATGGCTTCCTCGATTGTCCCCAGCCGGGCCTTGAGAATGCTGTGATAGGCACGGCTCGCGCCAAAGCGATAGGCGCTCGCTGCTGCGCCCGCCTCAAGGTCCGCAGCCAGATCGCAGAGGCGCTCCAGCAGGTGGCGGTTGCTGTCCATATCCGACGTCCCGCGCATCTCCCCGGTCAACTGGACAAGCTCCTCCTCAATCCGCCGGACATCCGGCGAAAGCTCCGAAGCCAGGGGCAGACCAAGCAGCGCGAGCGTGCGGTAGGTTTCCACTTCAATGAGACGCTGCGCCAGCGCGCCGGTCTGGCTGGGTGCCATGCCTCTGTCGATCAGCAGAATGCGGGTCAGCCCCTCGCCATCCTGCCGGAAATCCGTCATGGCGACGGCCCGTCCCTCCTCCGACTGAAGGGCTGTAAGGCTCGCCCGGTCGAACCACCGGGTCAGTGCAGCCTCGTCGTGACCATTTTCCGGCACAACGTCCAGCCTTGCAGCCACCAGCATCGGCCCCGGAGCCCGGAAGCCCGATCCAAAGGGATGCCCCGCCGGTAAAGGACCGAAGGGGTGCACACCGCCTGGCGCCACGTCAAAAGTGTAGGTGATGAATTCCGAATGCTGCTCCCAGCGCAAGGAGCCGCCTGCCATCGGCAGTACATGCGAGCGGTCGCCCTCACTCGGCCCTTTTACCCCCTGACTGCGGCAGAGATCTGCAAACCAGATCCGGTCCTCGCTGATGGCCTGCGGATCACAGGTAAAGGCATAGTGCAGAAGGATGCGCGGGCTTTCGAGTGCGCGGAACGGGCGGGCATGCAGCTCGCCCAGCACGACCGCCCTGAGGTGATGCTTGCCGAATGGCAGCAAGCCACCGGTCTGCTGCATGTTTGCATCCGCGTTCATTCTCGCCCCCGTCTTCCTGCTCCAAAGTGGCGCAGGAGTCTCGCATCTGTCATGCGCAAAATTGCGACAGAGACAAGCGGCATCACAATGTGTGGGCTCATTTCAAAGATCGCCTTGCAATTGGACAAAAAGTTTGACCAATTATGGCAAGATAAAGGAGCGCCCGCATGTTCGCCAAGGTCAATCATGCCCGTACCGCCGATGCCGTGGTGGATCAGATCGAGCATCTGATCCTCAATGGCGTATTGCGCCCGGCCGACCGGTTGCCGCCCGAGCGGGAGCTGGTGGATCTGGTTGATGTGTCGAGGCCGATCCTGCGCGAAGCCCTGAAGACGCTGGAAGAGCGCGGGCTGCTGGTGAGCCGCCAGGGCGGCGGCACCTATGTGGCCGACCTGACCGGCTCTGTGTTTTCTGAAGCTTTGCTGGATCTCATCGCCCGCCACCCGGCTGCCATCGAGGATTACCTCGACTTCCGCAGCGATATTGAAGGCCTTGCCGCCGCCAAGGCAGCGGCGAGGGCCACCTCTGCCGACCATGCGCTGCTGACACGCATTGTCGAGGCCATGGCTGCCGCCTTCGAGGCAGAGGACCATGAAGCCGAGGCACGGCTTGATGTGGAGTTTCATCAGGCCATCGGAGAAGCAGCCCATAACATGATCCTGCTGCACACGCTCAGGGCCTGTTACCGTCTGCTGGAGACCGGCGTCTATTTCAGCCAGCAGAAGCTTTTCCGCCATCCCGGCGCGCGCGAGGCGCTGCTCGGCCAGCACCGGACCATCCTCTCGCGCGTGATCGCGGGCGACAGCGAAGGCGCACGGCAGGCGGCAGAAGCACACATTGCCTTTGTACGCCGGGCGCTGGCGGAAGCCGGGCAGGAAGGCGCGCGCAGCGCCTCTCGAACCTCAGGCTTGATCAGCGCATTGCCAGCCTGCCCAAACCCCGGCGCGCCAAGGCGAAGTCATCAGCCAAGACGGCGGCACTGGCAACCGCCCGCCAGACATGAAACCCGGACTGAAGTCCCAAGACACAGGGAAGGATCTGAACGCATGCCTGTGATAACCGAGATCGAAGACCTCAAGCGGCTGTACAAGCGCCGTGTGCCACGGATGTTCTACGACTATGCGGAGACCGGCAGCTGGACCGGGCAGACATTCCGCGAAAATTCCTCCGACTTTGACGAGATCCGCCTGCGCCAGCGTGTGGCCGTCGACATGGCAGGCCGCAGCACGGCATCGCAGATGCTCGGGCAAGACTGCACCATGCCGGTGGCACTTGCTCCCGTCGGGCTGTGCGGCATGCAATCGGCTGACGGCGAGATCAAGGCTGCCCGCGCTGCGGAGAAATTCGGCGTACCCTTTACGCTTTCCACCATGTCGATCTGTTCCATCGAGGACGTGGCGGCACACACCAGCAAGCCGTTCTGGTTTCAGGTCTACACCCTGAAGGATGACGACTTCATGCGCCGCCTCTTTGCACGCGCCAAGGCGGCAAACTGCTCGGCACTGGTGATCACCGTCGATCTTCAGGTGCTTGGCCAACGCCACAAGGACCTGAAGAACGGCCTGAGCGCCCCCGAAGCTGACCCCTCCTCCATCCTGAATCTTGCTACCAAGGTGCCCTGGGGCCTGGAGATGCTGCAAACCAAGCGGCGCTTTTTGGCAACATCGTCGGCCATGCCAAGGGTGTTACGGATCCTTCGTCCCTCAGCACGTGGACGGCCGAATCCTTCGACCCGTCACTGGACTGGGACCGCATCCGCGAGTTCCGCAAGTGGTGGGACGGGCCGGTCATCCTCAAGGGCATTCTCGACGCTGAAGATGCCAAGAAGGCACTGGATGTGGGGGCAGATGCCATCGTCGTGTCGAACCACGGCGGCCGCCAGCTCGATGGTGCGCTCAGCTCCATCCGGACCCTGCCGAAGATCATGGATGCTGTGGGAGACAAGATCGAAGTCCATCTCGACAACGGCATCCGCTCCGGTCAGGACGTGCTGAAGGCGCTGGCCCTCGGCGCAAAGGGCACCATGATCGGCCGCGCCTTCGTCTACGGTCTTGGCGCCATGGGCGAGGCCGGGGTAACGCGGGCGCTTGAGGTGATCCACAAGGAGCTGGACATCACCATGGCGCTTTGCGGCGAGCGCAACGTCAAGGATCTGGGCCGCCACAACCTGCTGCTGCCGGCTGACTTCGCGGATCGCTGGCGCTAACGGACAAGCCGGGTCCGCCTCACCTGAGCAGGCGGACCCAGTTGGCGGCAAGGCGGGCGCCGGTGGCATCAGCACGGGGCGCATGCCGGTCAATCTCGGCCTCCAGCCGCTCCGCCCAGTCCGGAGTGTTCTCAGCGATCATCCCTGCAAAGTCGCGCGACCAGTCACGCACTTCCGGTTCGGCCGCTTCAAAGTGAAACTGGATGGCATAGGTGGCACTGCCCATCCGGAAGGCCTGGTGAGGTGTGTGGGCACTTGCGGCTAGATGCACCGCACCTTCCGGCAGGTCGAACGTGTCATTGTGCCAGTGGAACAACGGCGCGCCCTCACCCAGCGCCGAAAGCACCGGGTCAGCCTTGCCCGCATCCGTTGGCTTCACCTCATGCCAGCCGAATTCGATGGGCCTGCCGATGATGTTGCGCCCGCCGAAGGCACGGGCAATGAGCTGCGAGCCAAGGCAGATGCCCAGCACCGGCTTTTGCGCGGCGTGAAAATCCCGGATCAGATCACAAATCTGCGGCAAAAAGGGCGAGCCCTCGTCGTCCAGCGCATTCTGCCCGCCGCCAAAAACGGCAAGGCCTGCGAACTGCTCTGCGCCCTGCGGCACCGGCTCGCCTTCGTAGGCCTTGACCACAGTCAGTTCCGCACCCGCATCCCTCAGCGCACGGCCAACCTGACCATGCGGGGTGAGCGGGTAGTTTTCGATGACAAGAACGCGCATGAGGTCTCCGGCAGCTATCGGGGCCGCTTGCGAATGTGGCAGTATCGCTGCCCTAGTCAAGGGAAGACGGCGCGCAGCCTTCCCTTTGAATGGAGACTTCGACATGCCGTTCCAGAACCGGGTCTGGCCCGATGGAGAGATCGTCTCTCACCCTTGCCGGGGTCTGCTGATGGGCAACCGGGGCGGACGCCTGCACGATCCGGCAACGAAAACCATAAGACGGTGGCAGACGTCCCGCCGCTGGATCTGCTGCGTCCTCTCCTTCAAGGGCCGGCGCCGCCAGGTGATGGGCGAAGGATATACGGAGCTGTTCTTTCTGGATGAAGTGACAGCCCTTGCTGCCGGGCACCGTCCCTGCTTCGAGTGCAGGCGAGCCGGGGCAAAAGACTACGCCACGGCGGCGGCCCGGCATCTTGGCCTTGACGCCGTACCCGGCGCAGACTGGATGGACCGGCAGCTGGCAAAAGAACGCGCCCCCGCTGGCAGGGCAAACCAGTCGACGATGCGGGTCCCGGCAACCTGCCGGATGGTGCCATGCTGACAGATGGGACCGGATTTTTGCCATCAGATCGGGCCGCCTGCTGCGCTGGAGCCCGGACGGATATGCGGCGGCAGGCGGCGTTCCGGGACTGCGGGTTGTCACTCCGGCGCTGTCACTAGCGGCCCTGTCTGGCGGATATCAGCCAATCTGGCATCACACATCCTGAAGCTTTGCTGCGCTTTCATTCACAAACCAGATCGGTTGCTTCAACGACTATCATTTGAAATTCACGCGTCTACGGCGCATTCTCCCCGCCCTGACACCCGGCAGAAGAGAGATATGAGATGACGATGGCCGAAAGCCGGATTGCCGCCCCCGCCTCCCCGCTGACTTCGAAGGACCTCGGCCTTTATGGCCTCACCGTCTTCTCCTGGGGCTTCAGCTGGATTGCCATGAAGGGGCAGGTGGCGAATGTGGCGCCCGAGGTCTCCGTGTTCTGGCGCTTCGTGCTGGCGGCATCGGTGATGCTGGGCTGGAGCCTGATCCGGCGGGAAAGACTGGCCTTTCCCGTGAAGACACACCTGCGCTTTGCGGCGCTCGGGCTCTTCATCTTCTCCACCAATTTCACCTTGTTCTACTATGGCGCCAAATACCTGCCCTCGGGTTTGCTCGCAGTGGTGTTCTCGCTGGCCTCAGTCTTCAATTTGATCCTCGGCGTGGTGCTGTTCCGCCAGAGGCCGAAGCTGATCATTCTGGCCGCCGGGCTCATCGGCTTTTCCGGCATTGCCCTTATGTTCTGGCCGCAGATTGCAGGGGCGGAGCTGAACCTTGACGCGCTGAAGGGCCTTGCGCTGTGCACCATAGGCACGCTGTCTTTCTGCCTCGGCAACATGGTGTCCTCGTCGAACCAGAAGGCGGGCATCAGCATCACATCCGCCACCACCTGGGGCATGATCTATGGTGCGGCGCTGCTGGGTACCTTCAGCCTGCTGCGCGGGGACAGTTTCACGGTGGAGCCGACGCTCACCTATCTCGGCAGCCTCGCCTATCTGTCGATCATCGCTTCGGTGCTGGCCTTCGCCTCCTACCTGACGCTGCTTGGGCGCATCGGACCCGCACGGGCAGGCTACTCCACGGTCATTTTCCCCGTGGTGGCGCTGACGGTATCCACCATCTTTGAAGGTTACGTGTGGACCTTCGCTGCCCTGCTGGGCCTCGTGTTTGTCATCGCCGGCAACGTGATCATGCTGCGCAGCCGCTAACAGGCGGGCGGCTCATTCAGCCGCTTGCGGCACCGACAGGTTGTCGAGGGACGAGATGATGTGCTCCACCAGCGCTTCCGTGACACGGGAGTGCTGGTGCCAGGAGCGCATGACGGCAATCTCGCACTCCGGCAGCTTGGGGAAACCGTCGGCTTCCGCCAGCACCCTCATGCCGGGGCGCAGAGCCGATTCAGGCAGCACGGAGACAGCCAGCCCCGCGAGAACGGCAGCTCCCACGGCCGTGGAGTTCCAGCTGGAATAAAGCAGCCGGTGCTCCCGCCCGACGGAGCGCAGCGCCAGCAGCGCGGCCCGACGCCAGCCGCAGGTGGCACGGCCAAGCGCCAGAGGAAGCACGTCCTCGTTCTCCACCGCATGACGGGCTGACGTGACCCAGAGCAGCGGTTCACGCCGGATCACCTCATCGCGCTGGCCACCGGGCTTTTCCACGTGAGTGATGATCGCCACATCCAGCTCATTGGCGACGACGAGATCGATGAGATTAGCCGTCGGGGCGCAGACCACGCTCACCTCAGCCTTGGGATTGGAACGGGAGAAACGCGCCAGAATTTCCGGCAGGAAGCGGTCAGCATAATCATCCGGTGTGCCCAGCCGCACCATGCCCTGAACTTCGGTTTCGTCGAAGGCGGCCAGCGTCTCGTCATTCAGCTGCACCAGGCGGCGGGCATAATGCAGCAGCTTTTCACCCTCTTCGGTGAGCCGGGACAGGCGCCCTTCACGCATGAAGATGGGGCGGCCGATTCTCTCCTCCAGCCGCCGCATCTGCATGGACACAGCAGACTGTGTCTTATGCACCATCTCCGCCGCACGGGTGAAACTGCCATATTCGGCAATGGCCACGAATGTGCGCAATTGATCGAGATCGAGCATCAAACCCTCGCCATACAGATGCCGGAGGCGCGGAAATACAGGACTTTTCCTGCATTGCAGCGCCTTCCATCACCAACATTGATCAAACCCATTAAAAACATTCGTTAGATAAATTCAAGCGGCTCTGACATGGTCGCCCCATCGGAAGAGCGTAAAACTACTGAGCTCGGCCGGATAAATATGACAGACACTGACGGGGGCGCAGCCTCCCGGAGATGAAGGAGTTTGACGCCATGTACGCCCCGCTCAAGACGCAGCTGATCCACCGCATCGCCGGTATCGCAGCGCGAGCATGGCGCGTGCTGCGTAACCGCCATCAGGCGCGCAAACTCAATGACCTCACAGATGCTCAGCTTGCGGATATCGGGCTGACAAGGAGGGACGTTCGCGCAGCTCTTGCGGCGCCCTTCTTCCGTGATCCGTCGTTTGCGCTGACCAAGGCCTCCCGGCGCAACGCACATGCCTCTCAGGCCGGAGTTCCGGCAAGCATCGTGCTGATCCCCCAGACCCGCAGAACCGCCGCAACGGTTGCTTCTGCCTCCAATGCAGGCCCGCAAATGGCCGCCTGAGACTGATGGACAGGATCTCGCCCGCGTCTTCCCCCGCGCAGGCTTTGAGACCCGGTCCATCGCCTTACCCCGTCGGCGATTGCCTTGCCGACAATACCTGGCCCGCCTCCCCCGGCGGGCCTTTTTTATCTCAGGCCCGGCCCGGCAAGGCCGAAGGGCCGAAACGCTCGAACAGACCTTCGATCGTCTTCATGTGATTTTCCTGAAAGGCGCGTCCTGCGGACAGCCAGTCTTCAACAATGGAGGCTCCCGGCGCAGGAGCCTGTGCTGCAGCTTCAGGCTCGGGCCGCATTTCAGGGGCGGGAGCCGGTTCAGGCTTTCGTGTGGCCGCTGCCGGGCGTGTTGCGGTGTCAGGCGCTGCGGGTGCGGGCTCAGGCTCCCTGCTGCTGCCCTGCCCGGTGGCCGGCACGCCCCAGAAGCTGGCTGCCTTGCCCGCAGCGTCTGCGGCAGAACCGAAAAAGCCGGACCAGAACGACTGCACGGCTTCGCCATAGCCTGCCATCATTGCCGCGCCCGGCATGGGCTTCGGGCGGCCTCTAGCATAACCGGCCAAGAAGGCATCCAGCAGGTCACGCGCCTGCCCTTGCAGGAAAGGCCGGGCCACATTGCCCATCGCCAATGTTGCGGCGACAGGCATGAGCGCGGCCACGGCCTCCTGCTGCACGCCTGTGAAAGCCGAAATCTGCGAAGCGACTGCCTTTTGCAGCGGATCGGAGCCGTAGAACCAGGGCACGGGAGCCGCCGAGAAAGGTTCGGCCATGACCGATGGTCCCTGTCCTTGCAGGAAGCTCATGAAGGACTGAAATGCGTTGGGGGCGGCCGTCGTATGCTTGAGGCCGGTAAAGGCCGTGGGGATCAGCGCGCCCATGGCCCGGGCCACATCAGCCTCGTTCAGGCCGAACTGCTGGCGCACGGCATCGACAACCTGTGCGGGATCGAATGAGAAGGATTGACCTGCCATGCCGTTCATAATGCCTCGCACCGGATCGTGAGCCTCCCCCATGATCCGCGCAACGGCGGCGGACGTCAAATGGCGCGTTGCGCCTGTGCCGGTTCCGGCCTGCCCATCAACAGGGAGTTGAGGGGCAGGCCGGTCAAAAGCGTATTTTCAGTAGGCATAATCCGCATAGGCGCGGGTCACATCGCCCTGCCATTCACCGTGGAACTTCGCCAGCATCTGGTCAGCCGGGGAAATACCGAGGGCAAGCGTCTCTTCCACAGTCGCCAGATGGACCCGCTCATCCAGGCCGCCGTCATTCAGACGGGCGCGGCGCTTCAGCCCCTCAAGCGACAGAGCCGTCATCTGGCGGGCGAGATCCAGCACCTTGCCTTTGCGGAACGGCGTCTCAAGACCATGGATCGGCACAGCATTGCGCAGTGCAAGACGCTCTTCCGCCGTCCAGTCCTTCACCATCTGCCAGGCATCCTCAAGGATGCCCTTGTCGTAGAGCAGGCCAACCCAGAGCGCGGGCAGTGCACAGATCTTGCGCCAGGGGCCACCATCGGCGCCGCGCATCTCCAGGTATTTCTTCAGCCGCACGTCCGGGAACAAGGTGGACAAGTGGTTGTTCCAGTCGCCAATGGTCGGCAACCCATCCGGCAGCCGGTCCTTCAGCGCCCCGTTCATGAACTGGCGGAAGGTGGTGTCCGTCGCATCGTGATAGGTGTCACCGCGCTTGACGAAATACATTGGTACGTCGATGGCCCAGTTGACGTAGGCTTCAAAGCCGAAACCGTCCTCGAAGGCGAAAGGCATCGGCCCGGTGCGGTCCGCATCCGTGTCCTTCCAGATTTCGGCGCGGAACGACTTGAAGCCATTCACCTTGCCTTCCGTGAAGGGGGAATTGGCGAAGATGGCGGTGGCCACCGGTTGCAGCGCAAGGCTGACACGCAGCTTCTTCACCATGTCGGCTTCGCTGGAGAAGTCGAGATTCACCTGAATGGTGCAGGTGCGGTACATCATGTCGAGGCCAAGCGAGCCGACCTTCGGCATGTAATCGGTCATGATCGCATAGCGTGACTTGGGCATGACCGGGATCTGGTCCCGCCGCCAGTCAGGCGTGAAGCCGAGGCCGAGGAAACCGATACCGAGTGGTTCGGCAATCTCGCGCAGCTGCGCCAGATGCGCGTTGGTCTCGCGGCAGGTCTGGTGCAGGTTGTCGAGCGGAGCGCCCGACAACTCGAATTGTCCGCCCGGCTCGATGGAAATGGCACCGCCAGCGACAGGATCAGCCAAGCCGATGATCTTGTCCTTGTCGGAGATCCGCTCCCAGCCCAGCATTCCTTCCATGCCGTTCAGCAGTGCTTCGATACCACGCTGCCCCTCATAGGGGACCGGTGAGAAGTCCGCCTTGTAGAACGGAAATTTCTCGTGCTCGGTGCCAAGCCGGAAGCTGTCTTCCGGCTTGCAGCCGGATGCGAGATGTTCGGCGAGTTCACGGACGCCCGAAATCGGGGTGGAATCAACGGTATCGCGGGCCATGCGTCGTCTTTCAAACTTGAGATCGGCGCGCACATTACCGGGGGCAGCGCGCCGCACAATCAAACTTGTTTGATGAATGGGATTACCAATCGCCAAGTACCGATTGAACAACCGCCAGAGCGGCCACCGCAGCCGTGTCGGCGCGCAGTATCCGGGGGCCGAGCGGAATGGCGGTCACGAACGGAAGGCTCTTCAGCTGCGCGCGTTCAGCGGCCGAGAAACCGCCTTCCGGACCGATCAGAACCGCCGGAGGCACCGCAACCCCGTCTTCAGCCTTGAGGGCAGCAAGCAGTTGGAGAGGGTTGGCACCGTCATCGCTTTCATCGCAGAAGATGATGCGCCGCGCCCCTTCCCGCGCTGTCCAGTCCGCCAGCACGGCAGCAAGGGCCCGCGGCTCGTCGACGGTTGCAAGGCCAAGGATGCCGCATTGCTCCGCAGCCTCGATCACATTGGCGGTCATGCGTTCCGTATTGACGCGGGCTGCCTGGGTGTGGGCGGTGATGACTGGCACGAGCCGCGCTGCCCCCATCTCAACCGCCTTCTGCACCATGTAGTCGAGGCGGGCGTGCTTTAATGGCGCAAAGAGATAGACGAGGCCGTCAGAGGAAGGCTGTGGCCGCGTCTGCGCATGCGGGCAAAGCAGAACGCTCTTTCGGCTGGGAAGCTTCAGGCGTGCGCGCCATTCCCCATCCCGGCCGTTGAACAGCAGCACTTCATCGCCTTCGTTCAACCGCAACACGTTGAGAAGGTAGTTGGCCTGGGTCTTGTCTGCGGCAATTTCAGCATCCGGCGTAAGCGCAGCCTCCACGAACAAGCGCTGCATGCGGAATTCATATTTGGCCATGGCGTCATCCTGATTGGGCAGAGGTCTGAAAGCTTGCAGGACAAGCGGGAACGCCGCCCCTTTGTGGGGGCGGCGTTCAATCATTCAAGCCTTAGGCTCATATCAGGCCGTAGCCGGTCCCTCGCCTGCGCCATGGGCGTTGCCATGGCCTGCCGGCACCTCGTCGTCCTCGTCCGTCTTCTTGTGATCGGCGTGACCGATGTACATGTAGAACATCGGCACAACGAACAGGGTGAAGAGCGTGCCGACCGCAAGACCTGTGCTGATCACCAGACCGATCGAGTAGCGGGCAGCGGCACCGGCACCTTCCGACATGACAAGCGGAAGCACGCCCAGCACCATGGCGCCAGTGGTCATGAGGATTGGGCGCAGGCGCTCACGTGCAGCTTCGATGATTGCCTCATGCTTGCTCAGGCCGTGCGCCTCACGCTGGGCATTGGCAAACTCAACCATGAGAATGCCATGCTTGGTGATGAGGCCCACAAGCGTGATCATGCCCACCTGCGTGTAGATGTTGAGCGTTCCCG
The DNA here is from genome assembly GCF_050510895.1 of Pannonibacter phragmitetus. Lineage (GTDB taxonomy): Bacteria > Pseudomonadota > Alphaproteobacteria > Rhizobiales > Stappiaceae > Pannonibacter > Pannonibacter phragmitetus_B. Next base: position 3,162,054 of record NZ_JBNINT010000001.1, read on the forward strand.
CTCCCATGAACAGTGGCACCACGGCTCCGAAAATCGACAGCGGCACCGACATCATGATGATGAACGGATCGCGGAAGCTTTCGAACTGAGCTGCGAGCACGAGGTAGATCACAATCACCGCGAGGCCAAAGGCCATGATGATGGTGTTCCCTTCGTTCACCTCAAGGCGCGACTGGCCAGCATAGTCCTCGAAGAAGCCTTCCGGCATTTCCTCACGGGCAATCTGCTGCAGGGTCGCAAGGCCGTCACCCGTGGTCACGCCCGGCATGGGCAGGGCTGACAGGGTTGCCGAATAGAGCTGATTGAACTGCTCTTCGGCCACGGCCGTTGCGTTGGTCTCGATCTTCACCACGGAAGAAAGCGGCACCATCGATCCGCTCGCCGAGCGGACATAGAGTTCCGCCAGCTTTTCGGGGTTCATACGGAACTGCTTGGCGACCTGCGGGATGATCTCGTAAGCGCGGCCATCACGGTCGAACTTGGCAACCTGGGCATCACCGACAAGGATGTTGAGGGTCTGACCGATGGTCGAAACCGGCACACCCAGAGCGGCCGCACGGTCGCGGTCAATGGTCACCGTGGTCCGGGGCTTCTCGAAGGACATCGAGTTCTGCACCACGATGAACTTGCCCGAGGCAATGGCACGCTGCTTCACCTTGTCCGCCACTTCATAAACCTGTTCGGCAGAGCCGGTGGTCTGAAGGACGTACTGGATCGGCAAGCCGCCGCCGCCACCTGGAAGAGATTCCGGCGCAAAGACGAAGGCTTCAACGCCCGCGGACTTCTGCAGGCCGGCCTGCACGATCTGCTGGATCTCCTTCTGCGACTGTTCCCGCTCGCCCCAAGGCTTCAGCACCCAGATTGCAAACGCGCTGTTGGTGCCGCCAAAACCGACGATCTGGAACCGCGTATCCACGCCCGGCGCATTATCAGTCAGTTCATAGAACTGGTTCGTATAGAGCTGGGTGTAGTCGGATGTCGCGTATTGCGGAGCTGTCACAAGCGAGAACAGCGCACCCTGATCCTCTTCCGGGGCCAGTTCCGAGGAAATCCGCGTGAACATGAAGCCCGTCAGGCCCATCAGGCCGATGACAACGATAAGGGTCACCGGCTTGTAGTTGAACGAGGCCTTGAGGCGGCGCCCGTACCAGATCGTGAGCCGGGAGAAAATCCGGTCCACGAATTTCTGGAAGCGGCTCTGTTCTGCCGTCAGTAGCCGCGATGACATCATCGGCGACAGAGTGACCGCAACGAAGCCGGAAATGAACACGGCTCCGGCCAGCGTGAAGGCGAACTCGCGGAACAGTGCGCCGGTCAGCCCCTGCGCAAAACCGATGGGAGCATACACGGCACCCAGCGTGATCGTCATCGCCACCACCGGCCCGAAGATTTCCTTCATGCCGATGATTGCCGCCGGGATGGGCTTGAGGCCCTCCTCCAGATGCCGGTGAATATTCTCCACCACCACGATGGCGTCATCCACCACGAGACCGATCGCAAGCACCATGGCCAGCAGCGTCAGGGTGTTGAGCGAATAGCCCAGCGCCCAGAGGAAGAAACACACACCGATGAGCGACAGAGGGATGGTCACAATCGGAATAATCACCGAGCGGAAGGACCCGAGGAACAGCAGGATCACCAGAATCACGATGATCACGGCCTCGCCGATGGTCTTGAACACTTCCTCAATCGAGGCGCTGATGAACTGGGTCGAGTCATAGGTGATCACGACCGACATGCCCTCAGGCAGGTTTTCCTGCAGCTTGGGCAGTGCATCGCGGATGCCCTGTGCCGTGTCGAGCGGGTTGGCGGACGGCGTCGGCATGATGCCGAGGAAGATACCGCCCTGGCCGTTGAAGGACACGCGCACATCGGTGCTCTTCGAGCCGAGTTCGGTGCGGGCCACGTCACGCAGGCGCACCACATCGATGCCATCAGAGCGCACCGGCAGGGCACCGAAGGCTTCCGGGGTCTGCAGCGTGGTCTTCGTCTCGATCTGATAGGCGACGTATTCGTTTTCCGTCTTGCCGGGAGCCGACAGGAAGTTTGCGCTCTGGATGGCCGAAAGCACTTCTGCTGCCGTCACGTTGCGGGCGGCGAGCTTGATGGGATCGATCCAGATGCGCATCGAGAAGGTCTGCTCACCCAGGATCTGCGCATCCGCCACACCTTCAACGATGGACAGCTGCGGCTGGATCACGCGCGAGGTGAACTCGGTGATTTCCTGCGGCGACATCACATCCGACAGCACCGTCAGGTACATGATGGCGAAGGACTGGCCGGTGCCTTTCTGGATGACCGGATCTTCGGCCTCCGTGGGCAACTGCCCGCGCACCTGCTGCACCTTGGAGATGACCTCCGTCAGCGCCTTATCCGGGTCAGAATTCAGCTTCATGTTGACCGTGACGGTCGACACGCCGAGCGTACTCTTGGACGACACATAGTCCACGTTTTCCGCCGAGGCGACGGCCTTGGCGATGGGCGTGGTGATGAAGCCCTGGATGAGATCCGCACTGGCACCAACGAAGGCCGTCGAAACGGTGATCACCGTTTCGTCGATCTTCGGGTACTGGCGGATGGTCATGTTCAGGATGCCCTGCGCGCCCATCAATAGGATCAACACGTTGACCACTATTGCCAGCACTGGCCGCCTGATGAAGATTTCGGAGAAATTCATTCTTACTCTCCGGTCGTCATGCCCGTGGCATCAGGCATGATCGTATTGTCGATGGTCACGCTGTTGCCGGCAGCAAGCTTGTTCTGCCCGGCATTTACGATGACATCGCCGGCGGAAACGCCCTTGCTGACTTCGATCTGGGTGCCGAAGCGGCGGCCTGCGGTGACAAATACCTGCTCGACGATCTGCTTCTTCGGCGCGTCAGCGGCAGCACCTTCCTCGGGCTTGGCATCAACGACGCGGAAGACGTAAGTGCCATAGAGGCTCTGCACCACTGCGGTTTGCGGCAGGGCAATAACGTTCTCCTCGGCCGGCAGCACGACATCGACAAAGGCAAACTGGCCGGGACGCAGCAGGCCTTCCGAGTTGTCCACTTCCGCCTGAAGAGAGACCAGGCGCGACTGCGGGTCGATCTTGGGATCGATACCGGTGATCTTGCCGCGATGGCTGAACTCACCTTCCGTCAGGCCTGCCTTGATTTCCTGCCCAATGCTGACAAGCGGCAGCTGCTGTTCGGGGATTGTGAAGTCCACCTTCATGACCTTCAGATCCTGAAGCGTGGCAATCGCGGTACCAGCCTGCAGGAACTGGCCCTCATCCACCTTGGCAATACCGATGGTGCCGGAGAAAGGCGCAACGATCTTTTTCAGATTGATGGCTGCCTGCACACGTTCAACCTGCGAGCGGGAGGCATCCAGCGCAGCCGTGGCATTGTCCAGCTCGGAGGTGGAGCTGAAACCACGGGTGTTCAGTGCCGATGCACGGCTCAGGGCCTGTGCATCGCGGGCTTCGTTCGCCTTGGCAGCAATCATGTCTGCCTGTTCGGTCTCATCATCGAGCTGCACCAGCAGCTGACCCTTTTCCACGTCCTGGTTGGAGGTGAACAGGATTTCCTTGATGATGCCCGACGTTCTGGCAGGAACATCCACACCCTGGCGTGCGCGAATGGTGCCGATGGACTGGATCACGGGCTCGACCCGCTCCGGCTCGACGGTCAGCGCCGAAACGGTGATCGGCGGACGCGGCTGCGCGAAGAACGCCTGAATCATGCTGGCGCGGAAGTTGTCGAACCACCAGGCGCCATATGCAAGGCCACCTACGATCGCAATGGCAATAAGCCCGATAATGAAACGTTTCATCTGTTTCCCGGTCATGCGGCGAACCGGCCGCTTTCTAATGCGACTGCCCCCGCAGTTTCCTGCAGGGTTTCGCCGCGGATAGTATCGTTGGAGCGAGAGATTTTCGATCACTCTTTATAAGGGCAATCCCCCATTCACGCTCATTGGCTTGCAAACTTTACCGTCCGGACGGTAAAGTCAAGATGACGCATTGCGGAAAATGACGAACATCGGCGGTAAATGTGACTGAAATGCAACAGGGTTCAAGGCAGGCAAAGCGGGAAGCGACACGGGAGCGGCTCATTGATGCGGCCGTGGAACTCGTCTACGCAGAAAGTGCCCGGAAGCTGTCGCTTGAGGCTGTTGCCGAAAGAGCTGGCGTCTCAAAGGGCGGGCTGCTCTATCACTTCAAGTCCAAATCCGAACTCCTGCGCGCCATGGTCGAGCGGCACATGGCGATGGTCAGCAAGTCGGTCAGCGAGGCTTTCGAGGAAACATCGCGCGACAACAAGCCCAACGCCCTGATGCGGGCCTATCTGATTGCCGTGGCGCGGGACGTCTGCCCTTTGAGCGAACCGCCCGCAGGAATGCTTGCCGCCATTGCCGAAGAGCCTGAGCTGCTGGCCCCGGTCAAGGCGCATCACGTCAGCCTCGTCCGCGAGATCCGTGCGACCTGCGAAACGCCGGAACTTGCAGAAATTGCGTTCCTCGCGATCGAGGGCGTCTGGCAGCTGATGATGTTTTCCGTCTGCCCCTTTTCCGAAGAGGAAATACTTCAGCGGCTTGACCGCCTTTCCGAGCTTCTGGCCCATCCTCCGGCCGCATTCACAGGCAATCTGGAGCAGGACGCCCCGCACTCTTGACCCCGGCTGCCCGTCCGTCCACCTTACCGCCAACTGGCAGGACAAGTGGCGTGACCGAAGCTTCCTCGAATTCCAACATCGCCGAATTCACGGTTTCCGATATCTCTTTTTCCATCAAGCGCACGCTTGAGGATGCTTTCGGCTATGTGCGGGTTCGTGGTGAGTTGGGCCGGATCTCGCGGCCCGGCTCCGGTCATATCTATCTTGACCTCAAGGATGACCGGTCGGTTCTCTCCGCCGTCATCTGGAAGGGGGCCGTATCCAAGCTGAAGATCCAGCCCGAACAGGGGCTGGAAGTGATTGCCACCGGCAAAGTCACCACCTTTCCCGGCCAGTCCAAGTACCAGATGGTCATTGATGCGCTGGAACCGGCAGGCGCCGGTGCGCTCATGGCGCTGCTGGAAGAGCGCAAGCGCAAGCTCGCCGCCGAGGGCCTGTTCGCGCCCGAGCGCAAAGGCCGCTGCCGACCCTGCCGCGTGTCATCGGCGTCGTCACTTCACCCACCGGCGCCGTGATCCGCGACATCCTCCACCGCATTTCCGACCGGTTTCCGCTGCATGTGCTGGTCTGGCCGGTGCGCGTGCAGGGCGAAACCTGCGGGGCGGAAGTCGCCAACGGCATCCGTGGCTTCAACGCCTTGCCCGAGGGCGGGGCCATTCCAAGGCCGGATCTGATCATCGTTGCCCGCGGCGGCGGCAGCCTTGAGGATCTTTGGGGCTTCAACGACGAAGCTGTCGTACGTGCTGCTGCTGAAAGCGCGATCCCGCTGATCTCTGCTGTCGGCCACGAAACCGACTGGACGCTGATTGATTTGGCCGCAGACCTGCGCGCGCCGACGCCCACGGGCGCTGCCGAAATCGCAGTGCCGGTGAAGGCGGAGCTTCTGGCCTCGCTCAATGACCTGAACCGGCGCCTCTCCGCCGGGCTCTTGCGGCTGGTGGCCAGCCGCCGGACGGAACTGCGCGCTGCCGCTGCCGCCCTGCCCGCCCCGCGTGATCTTCTGGCTCTGCCGCGCCAGCGTTTTGACTTTGCCGCCAGCAATCTGGAGCGGGGTCTTTCCGTCAACACCCGTGCCCACCGCACCCGTTTGATGCGCGCCGAGGCCCTGCTCACACCGCTGACGCTGGCCCGCCGCACCACGCAGGCCCGCGACCGGCTGACGGGTCTGGAAGAGCGGCTTGCCCGTGCCCTCACCGTTGCCATCGCCGCCCAGGCGCAGAGGCTCAATGCTGTGTCGGGCCGCCTGACGCCAGCGCCACTGACCCGCCAGATCCGGCTGGGACAGGAGCGGGCTGGCATGCTGTCCACCCGGCTGGACCGCACCGGCCAGCAGCTGACGCAGGAACGCCGTGCCCGGCTCGACGGGTTGTCCAAGCTGCTGAAGTCCCTGTCCTACAAGGATGTGCTGTCACGTGGCTATGCGCTGGTGCGCGCCGCCGACGGCCAGCCACTGCGCAATCCCGCAGACGCACCGGCAGGCACCTTGCTTTCCATCGAATTGGCAGGCGGTCAGATCGCCGCCGAAGTGGTGGAGGGTGACGGCCCTGCCACGTCCTCGTCCAGCGGCACCTCCTTGCCGCCCGCAAAGAAGCCCCGCGCAGCCAGGACTGCCGCATCGAAGCCGGACGCACCAGCATCCAGCCAGGGCAGCCTGTTCTGAAGGCAAGGATCGGCCCGATTTTCGCGGGAGGCTCAGCCCTTTGGAGGGCACCCCCGCAATGGACAGCAGAGCCCCCTTCGCTAGCGTGCCCGCAAGATCCGGCCTCATTGCGGGAGCAGCCAAGCCATGCATTTCGACCTGACCGAGGAACAGAACCTCATCGCCGAAACCGCCCGCAAACTGGCGGCTGACCGGCTTGCGCCGTTGGCCGAAACGCTCGATCACGGCGGCGGACGCGAGGCGTTTCTGGAGAACCTGAAGGTTCTGGCCGAAAATGGCTTCATGGGCCTCAATGTGCGAGCCGACTACGGCGGCACGGAAGCGGGTACGCTGGCCTTTGCGCTCTCCGTCGAGGCTCTGGGCCAGGCTTGCGCCTCCACCGGCGTTACCGTGTCGGTGACAAACATGGTGGGAGAGGTGATCCAGGCAGTCGGCAACGAAGCGCAGCGCGCCGCCTATCTGCCCAAGCTGACCGATGGCACCTATGCGGCCGGCGGCTTCTGTCTGACGGAAGCAGGCGCAGGCTCCGACCCCGCCGGCATGAAGACCCGCGCCGTAAAGGATGGGGACAACTACATCCTCAATGGAGCCAAGCTCTACATAACCTCTGCCGAATACGCGGGCATTTTCGTCGTCTGGGCCGTCACCGATCCTGCCGCGCCGAAGGGCAAGGGCATTTCCTGCTTCCTCGTCGAGGCCGGCACGCCGGGGCTCATCATCGGCAAGGCAGAAAAGAAGATGGGCCAGACAGGCTCAGCCACCAACGAGGTTCTGTTTCAGGACTGCCGGGTTCCCGCCTCTGCCCTGATGGGACAGGAAAATCAGGGTTTCCGTGTCGCGGTGGGAGAACTCGCAGGCGGGCGCATCGGCATCGCCGCCTTGTCGCTGGGCATCGCCCGCGCCGCCATGAATGCGGCCAAGGCCTATGTGAAGGAGCGCCATCAGTTCGGCGCGCCGCTCTCTGACATGCAGGGCATCCAGTGGATGATCGCCGACCGGGAAACCGAACTGGAAGCCGCCCGCCTTCTCATCCTGCAGGCCTCATGGCTTAAGGATCAGGGCCGCCCCTTCGCACGCGAGGCCTCCATGGCCAAGCTCTTCGCCTCGGAAGCAGCGCAGAAAGCCACCTACACGGCTCTGCAGCTGCACGGCGGCGCCGGTTACATCAAGGACTACCCGCTGGAGCGCTATGCCCGCGATGCCCGAATCACGACGATCTACGAAGGCACCAGCGAAATCCAGCGTCTCATCATCGCCCGGGAAACGCTGAAGGGGATTTGAGGGGGAACGGAGAGAGGGAGGCGTGCAGCCACCTCAGGCCTGTCTGAAGGCGGCTGGCCTGTGTCATAAACCACAGGCCAGCCCCACTCATTTTACCTTACAGCACACGTCCTGGGTTGAGCGTGTTCTTCGGGTCGAAGGCGGTCTTGATGCGCTGCATGAGATCGAGTTCCAGCTCGCTCTTCACCTGCTTCATCAGATCGCGCTTCAGGCGGCCGATGCCGTGTTCGGCAGAGATGGAGCCGTTGAACTCGTGCACGATGCCGTGGACCAGTTCGTTCATCTCATCCCAGCGCGCGATATAGGCTTCCTTGTCGGCGCCGATGGGCTGGCTGACGTTGAAGTGAATGTTGCCGTCGCCCAGATGACCGAAAGGCACCGGGCGGCAGCCGGGAACCATGGCTTCAACAGCGGCAATGGCCTTGTTGAGGAAAGCCGGGATCGAAGCGACCGGCACAGACACGTCATGCTTGATCGAACCGCCTTCGGCGCGCTGCACTTCCGACATGCCGTGGCGGATGTGCCAGAAATCGTTCACCTGCTGCAGGCTCTCGGCAAAGGCGGCGTCCTCGACGACACCCTTCTCGAAGGCCTCACCCAGAATGGACTCCAGCAGATCGCGCACCGGGAAGGCTTCGGTGCCAGAGGAGAGTTCCATCAGCACGTACCAGGGATGACTGCCAGACAACGGATCGCGGGCGCCATTGAGGTGGCGCAGGCAGAACTCAAGGCCGACACGCGGCATGATCTCAAAGCCGGTGAGAATCGGTCCGGCCTGCCCCTTGGCGAGCGAAAAGAGCTGCAACGCATCTTCCGGGCTCGCCAAACCAACGAAGGCGGCTTCCAGCTTCTTCGGCTTGGGAAAAGCTTCAGCGTCGCAGCCGTGATGACCCCCAGAGTGCCCTCTGCGCCGATAAATAATTGTTTCAGATCATAACCGGTATTGTCCTTGCGCAGGGCGCGAAGACCATTCCAGACGTCGCCGTTTGCCATCACCACTTCGAGGCCCAGAACCAGATCGCGGCTGTTGCCATAGGCGAGCACTGCGGTGCCGCCAGCGTTGGTCGAAAGGTTGCCGCCGACCTGGCAGGAGCCCTGTGCGCCGAGCGAAAGCGGGAACAGACGGTCGACCTTCTCTGCCTCGCGCTGAAGGGCTTCCAGAACAACGCCGGACTCGACAGTGATGGTGAAACCGTCCGGATCGACGTTGCGCACCTTGTTGAGGCGGCCGAGCGAGAGGACGATCTCATCCCCGGATTCCTGCGGGATCTGGCCGCCGACGAGGCCCGTGTTGCCACCCTGAGGGACGATTTTGAGACCCTGCTCGTCGGCGTAGCGCAGCACCGCGCTGACCTCCGCTGTCGAGCCGGGGCGCAGCACCATCGGGGTCACCCCTGATAAAGATCGCGCCACTCTACGAGGTATGGCGCCTTATCCGAGGCAGCAGTCAGAACATTGGCAGCGCCGATGATTTCGGCAAAACGGGCGGCGTGGGCAGTATCGGCCATGACGGGCTCCCTGAAGGTCCGGCCCCGGCAGGGGGCAAAACTGACGACAGCGCGCCGCTATCATATCGCGGCCCGCCGGTCCAGCCGGAGCTTTGCCACAGGCGTGGCAGATGACTTGAAGCGGGCAACCGCGTGTGCCATAGGAAGCCAGCCCGCCGGGCAGACGGTTAAGGAAGTCATCTGGAGAAAAACATGGCGGAAACGCACGGACTGATGAAAGGCAAACGCGGCCTCGTGATGGGCGTTGCCAACAACCGGTCGATTGCCTGGGGTATCGCCAAGGCCCTCTCGGATGCAGGCGCAGAAATCGCCCTCACCTATCAGGGCGAAGCCCTGAAGAAGCGCGTCGAGCCGCTGGCCGAACAACTGGGCGCCATTGTTGCCGGTCATTGTGACGTCACCGACGCAGCCAGCATTGACGACGTGTTCGCCCATCTGGAAAAGACCTGGGGCAAGCTCGACTTTCTCGTCCACGCCATCGCCTTCTCCGATAAGGAAGAGCTGACTGGCCGCTACGTAGACACCACGCCGGGCAACTTTGCCCGCACCATGGACATTTCGGTCTATTCGCTCACCGCTGTCACCCAGCGCGCCGAAAAGCTGATGACCGGTGGCGGCTCCGTGCTGACACTGACCTACTACGGCGCCGAAAAGGTGATGCCGCATTACAACGTCATGGGCGTTGCCAAGGCAGCCCTTGAAGCCAGCGTCAAGTATCTGGCAGCAGACCTCGGCCCGCAGAACATCCGCGTCAACGCGATTTCGGCAGGTCCGATCAAGACGCTTGCCGCCTCGGGCATTGGCGACTTCCGCTACATTCTGAAGTGGAACGAATACAACGCTCCGCTGCGCCGCACGGTCACCATCGAGGAAGTTGGCGATGCCGCCCTGTTCCTCCTGTCGGACCTCGGCCGTGGCGTGACCGGCGAAGTCCAGCACGTGGACTGCGGCTACCATGTCGTCGGCATGAAGGCCGTGGACGCACCGGACATTTCGGTGGTCAAAGAGTGATCTTGGGTCCAGCACCTGAAGCTTGACTGAAAGGGCATCCCACCGGGTGCCCTTTTTCTTTGGTGCGCAGACGGTACAGTACCGCAAAATTTACCAAGGCTTCTTCCGGTGGACACATGCCTTGTTTACAAACACATGGCATTCTCGCACAGCAGCATCCAGTGCCCCGCCCGCTGCGTATCTTCCCGAAAGAGATGTCATGGCCGACCTCACCGAGACCGGAACACTCCGCATGAAGCTGCAAGTCTCCAAACTGCTCATCTTCATCCGCCACGGCCAGACCGACTGGAATGCGGAAGGCCGGATGCAGGGTCAGAAAGACATTCCGCTCAATGATACCGGCCGAGGCCAGGCCCGCCGCAATGGCCGTGCACTGGCTTCTTTTCTGCAGCATGAAGGCATTGATCCCGCATCCCTGCGCTTCATCGCCTCTCCCCTCGACCGCACCCGCGAGACCATGGACCTGATGCGCGAGGCCATGGGCCTGCCTCCGGGGGGCTATGAGCTGGAGCCGCGCGTCAAGGAAATCACATTTGGGGAGTGGGAAGGCCGCACCCTTGAGGAGCTGGCGGTGAGCGACCCGCATCTTGTCGCCCAGCGCCGTGCGGACAAGTGGGGCTTCGTGCCGCCACAGGGGAAAGCTATGCCATGCTGTCACAGCAGAATCAGCGGCTGGCTGGCGGAACAGACGGAGCCGTCGGTCTCCGTCATCCATGGCGGTGTCATCCGCGTGCTGCGCGGGCTGCTGGAAGACATCGAGCCCGCAGGGATCCCGAAGCTCGATGTGCCTCAGGATGTTGTCTATCTGTGGAAAGACGGAAATCTCAGCCTGATCTGAGAGGGCCTCAGCCCTCGATCTGCAGGTCGTAGAGCTTCCGCTTGCCATCCTCGACGTCATAAAAGACGCGCACCTTCTGACCCGGCTTGATGTCATCGACAAAGAAGTCCACCGGGAAGGTGTAAGTCGATCCGTCGGTCATGGTGATGGTTGCCGCATCCACATTCACCTGCGCGATCTCGCCGGTTGCCTCGTCAGCCATAGCTGCCGTGCTCACAAGCCCCATCAGGCCAAGGGCGATCAAACCTGCACGCACATGCTTCATTCTCAACTCCGGTCTATCGGCGGGTGCCCATCGTGTCTGGCATCCGAAGGTCTGGCCGTCCAATCCTTGCCCGCAGCCGCTGACCTGCCTATGTCAGCACGCGAAGCAATGGAACGACTTTAAGCAAACCTGTAAGGGAAACTGAAGGCGTTTTCTTGGCAGGATCCGGATATCACCGGAGGAAGGTGTGGCACGATCATGAAAACCGTTTCAGGATCCGGCAATCCCGCGAGTTTTTATGCCAGCCTGCCGGCCTTCACAGAGTTTGCCGGCATTGCTGACGCAGGCGGCTACGCCCCGGTTCCCGGTGACTGGATCGTTTGCATCGCCGATATCATGCAATCCACGGCAGCCATCGCCGCCGGGCGTTACAAGGATGTGAACATGGTGGGCGTGGCGGTGATTTCCGCCCTCACCAACAAGCTGGGCGTCGATCAGGTCCCCTTCGTCTTTGGCGGGGACGGCGCAACGGTGCTGGTGCCACCGGAAGCGCGGGCCGTGGCGGCCGGGGCTCTCGCTGGTGTGGCTCTGCTGGCGGAACAGGTCTTTTCGCTGAACCTTCGCACGGCACTCATCCCCGTCAGCGAGTTGCGCAGGCGGGGCGCTGATGTGCTTGTGCGCAAGTTCGAGCTGAGCCCAGGCAATTATCTGGCGATGTTTGCGGGTGATGGATTGCAGCTCGCCGACAGCATCCTGAAGGACACAGAGGCTGTGCGCCCCTTTCTGACAGGCGTCGACGCGCCTTCCGATCCTGATCTCACCGGCTTTTCCTGCCGCTGGGAGCCCCTGCCCTCCCGCAATGGGCAGATGGTCAGCCTGATGGTAAGGCCTGCATCGACGAGCAATCCGGCTGCGCTCAAGGCCCTGATGAGTGGCCTGCGCCAGGCAACGGGCAGCGACCCGCAGGCCACACAAATGCCGGAGGCACCCGTCACGCCGGAAAACCTGTCCCTGCGTACAGCCCCGGACACTCTGACCCGGGAAGCCAGGCTGCTCGGCGGCGGCAAAGTCAGGCTGAAGCAGATACTGAAGATCCTTTTCGGCATCGCCGCTGTACGCTTTTCCCGCTGGACCGGCTGGGCCATGGGGCCGCTGAAGCCTGCAGAATACATGCAGGACATGCTGACCAACACCGACTACCGCAAGTTCGACGACACGTTGCGGCTGGTTCTGGACCTCAGCGAAACCCAGATCAGCGGCCTCAAGGCGTTTCTGGAGGCAGAGTTCGCGGCCGGGCGCATCATCTTTGGCCTGCATCAGTCAGACACCGCCCTGATGACCTGCCTCGTCTCCGACATGGCCGGACGCCAGCATGTGCATTTCGTGGATGGAGCCGATGGCGGGTTGTCCGTTGCCGCCCGGGCTTTCAAGGAGCGGCAGCAGCAGCTTTCCGCTGCGCAGGCCATTTGACCGCGGGGCATTTCCCACCTAAGACACTGGCCCCAGAACTGTTACGAACCAGCACGAACCGCCACGGGCTTTCCATGTCGCACAATTCCTTCGGCCACCTCTTCCGTTTCACCACCTGGGGCGAAAGCCATGGGCCGGCGATCGGCTGTGTCGTGGATGGCTGCCCACCGCTGATCCCGCTGACGGAAGCCGACATTCAGGGCTTCATGGACAAGCGAAAGCCTGGCCAGAACCGTTTCACCACCCAGCGCCGCGAGCCGGACGAGGTGAAGATCCTCTCTGGCGTGATGGTGGATGAGGACGGCGTGCAGAAGACGACCGGCACGCCGATTTCCCTCTACGTGGAAAATACGGACCAGCGCTCCAAGGATTATTCCGAGATCAAGGACCGCTACCGTCCCGGCCACGCCGATTACACCTATGACGCCAAGTATGGCATCCGCGACTATCGCGGCGGCGGACGTTCCTCAGCCCGTGAAACCGCCATGCGCGTCGCCGCTGGCGCTGTTGCCCGCAAGATCATTCCGAATATCACCATCCGCGCCGCGCTGGTTCAGATGGGCCCGCACAAGATCGACCGCAACGCCTGGGACTGGGCGGAAGTGGACAACAACCCCTTCTTCTGCCCCGATGCAAAGATGGCAGCGTTCTATGCGGATTATCTCGATGGCATCCGCAAGGCGGGCTCTTCCGTTGGCGCGGTGATCGAAGTGGTGGCCGAGGGCGTGCCCGCAGGCCTTGGCGCCCCGCTCTACGGCAAGCTGGATCAGGATATCGCCAGCGCCCTCATGTCCATCAACGCGGTGAAGGCCGTGGAGATCGGCAACGGCTTTGATGCCGCGGGCCTGACAGGCGAGGAAAACGCCGACGAGATGCGCGCCGGCAATGCCCGCCCGCTGTTTCTTTCCAACCACGCAGGCGGCATTCTGGGCGGTATCTCTTCCGGCGAGCCGATCGTGGCGCGCTTTGCGGTGAAGCCCACCTCCTCCATCCTCACCACGCGCCAGTCTGTCACCCGGCAGGGCGACGAAGTGGATGTGATGACCAAGGGCCGCCATGACCCTTGCGTCGGCATCCGCGCGGTTCCGGTGGGCGAGGCCATGATGGCCTGCGTGCTGGCGGACCATTTCCTGCGCCATCGCGGGCAGGTTGGCTGATCTTTCAGTCTCACTGAAAATTTGATCGTCTTTTCCTTGCGGCTGAATGCGCGATGCGCTAGCGTCAACGCATGAGATTAGATCATTGGCTTGCAGCAAACGGAGAAAGCCGCAGCGCATTTGCGCGGCGGGCTGGTCTGTCACCGGCTTCGGTGACGGCTCTGTGCAACGATCCCGGCGCCTGGGTATCGCGTGACATGGCACGCAAGATTGCCGAGGCCACCGGAGGCGGCGTCACCCCCAATGACTTTCTCGGTCTTTCCATCACCAAGGAGCATCCCGTGTCCCAGGCCCGTGTAGCCGAAGCGATCCGTGCCTTTGAGCGCGGCGAAATTGTTGTTGTCACCGATGATGACGACCGCGAAAACGAAGGCGATCTGATCGTTGCCGCCACCAAGGTGACGCCGGAGCAGATGGCCTTCATCGTGCGCCACACCTCCGGCATCGTCTGCGCGCCGATGACGCTGGCGGCCGCCAAGCGCCTGCGCCTTGACCCGATGGTGTCGAACAACGACGCACCGCTCTCGACAGCCTTCACCATTTCGGTCGACTACCGCCATGGCCTGACCACCGGCATTTCGGCCGATGAGCGCTGCGCCACTGTGCGCGGACTGGCGAACCCGAATGCGGGGCCGTCCGATTTCGTCCGTCCGGGCCACATCTTCCCGCTGATTGCCAAGGAAGGCGGCGTCCTGATCCGCTCCGGCCATACGGAAGCCGCCGTAGACCTGTGCCGCCTTGCCGGGCTGGAGCAGGTGGGCGTCATCTCGGAACTGGTCAACGACGACGGCACAGTGAAGCGCGGCGCGCAGGTGGCCGAATTTGCTGCCGAGCACGACCTCAAGATGGTGTCCGTGTCCGACCTCATCGCATGGCGCCAGCGTACGGAAAAGCTGATCGAACGCGTCAACGAGCAACCGATCCAGACCGTGGCAGGTCCGGCCTATGCCGTCACCTATTCAACGCCCTACGACCCGATGCACCACGTCGCCATCGTTTATGGCGACATTCTCGACGGGCGCAGCGTGCCGGTGCGCCTGCAGCTGGAATCGGTGCTGGACGATGTGTTCGGTGCAACCCAGCCGCTTGATGCGGTGATGAAGAGCTTTGCGGACCGCGGACGCGGCGTGATCGTGTTCCTGCGCGAAGGCTCCGTGGGCGTTGCCCGGCAGTCCCGCCGCCAGCGCACGGATCTGGAAGCCGCAGAGACGGAAGAGCACGGTTCGGCGCAGGCACGGCAGGAGCAGTGGCGCGAGGTTGGCATTGGCGCACAGATCCTCAAGGACCTCGGCGTCACCTCCATCCGCCTCCTCTCCTCCCGCGAGCGCCACTACGTCGGCCTTGAAGGCTTCGACATCAAGATCGAGGCCACGGAAATCCTGGAAGCCTGAGGCTTCGCAGATGCCAGATCAAACGCCGCAGCTCACCCCTGCGGCGTTTTTTGTTGTGCGAGAGAACCTTCAGGCCGTCGTCCCGGACGCAGCGAAGCGGAGATCCGGAAACCACTCACTCCCAGAGCGGTCAGGTTGTTGCGAAGCGCAAAGGCGTAACGCGGCCGCAACGGCGCTTCACACACATCATTTGTGGAAGAGAAATGGTACAGACGGGTGGATTCGAACCACCGACCTTCGGAGCCACAATCCGACGCTCTAACCAACTGAGCTACGTCTGCACGGGCTGAGAGGGCAAGCCTCCCGCATCAGCGCTTCCGCAAGTTCGAGGCCCTTGGCCAGCAAAACAACGGCGCGGACCGTCAGCGCTGCGGTCCGTCTTTGCAAGCGGTCTTCTAATCGAGCTTTCCTGCGGCGGCAAGCAAAAAGCAGTGTCATCAACATCGAGCCGCCTGCCCTGTGGGCAAGCCGGACAAGCCGCAGACTTGCGGCCTGCTCTCAGCTCATTCCGCCAGCACGCGCTGGGGCGGAAAGATGATTTCCACCAGCGTGCCCTGATCAGGCACGCTGTCGATGCGGAAAGCGGCGCGGTTGGCTTCCACCAGCGCCTTGGTCAGGGGCAGACCAAGGCCGGTGCCGCTGCCAGGACGGGCGGTGTGAAGCTGGCGGAAGGGCTCCAGCGCGGCGGCCAGATCCTTGGCATTCATGCCGGTGCCAGTATCGCGCACCCGCAGCGCAACTTCGCCCGTGGGCTCCAGCGCCGAAGACACGATCACCTGCCCACCGGAGCGGTTGAACTTGATCGCGTTGGACAGAAGGTTCAGCACGATCTGGCGCAGCGAACGCAGGTCCGCCACCACATTGGGCACGGTGCCCGGCAGGCTGGCGCGGATGATCACCCGCTCCCGGTTCGCCTGCGGCTGCATCAGGGCGACGCATTCGCGCACGATCTCGTTGACGGAGACGGCGGCAAAGGTCAGGTCCATCTTGCCTGCCTCGATCTTCGACAGGTCGAGAAGATCGTTGATCAGGCTCATGATGTGCGAGCCGGACGTGCGGATGTCCTTCAGATATTCCTTGTAGCGCTCGTTGCCGATGGCGCCGAAACGCTCCTCCATCATCACTTCCGAGAAGCCGATGATGGCATTGAGCGGAGTGCGGATCTCATGGCTGATCTTGGCCAGGAAGTCCGACTTCTGTGAGCTGGCAGTTTCCGCCTGGCGCTTGGCCTTGGTCAGTTCTTCCTCAGCCGCCTTCCACTGGGTAATGTCGCGCAGCACAGCGCAGAACTTCAGCGTATCGTTGCCCTGCCCCAGCCGGCCCATGGTCATGAACAGCGGAATGAGCCCGCCGGAAGACACCCGGCCAATCACCTCGCGCCCATCGTTGAGCACGCTGGCAACGCCGTTGCGGGAAAGGCCGTCGAGATAATCCAACGCCGAGCGGTGGCTTTCCGGGGCAAGGAACTCGGTCAGCGGAGCACCGGTGATATCCACGCGGGAGGCGCCGAACAGCGCCTCGGCCGAACCATTGGCCTTGAGGATCGTGCCGAACCGGTCCAGCAGCAAAACGCCGTCGGTTGCCGTCTCAAGGATCGTGTCCATTTCGGCAATCTGCTCACGGGCGCGGGCAAGTTCCCGCTCCACCTGCGCCGGAATGGCCGAGGGCTGGGCGGCAGCCGCAGCAACCGGTGCCGGTGCGACCTCACTTGCCGGCGGCTGACGGCATTCGATGATGGAAACCATCAGCCCGCGCCCGCCGTTCCACGGCACCGTGTGCATGCGGGCAAAGACCGGCTTGAGGCGGCCATCGGCCAGCCGCAGCTTCATGGTCTCGTCCAGCGTGCCTTCCAGCCGGTCGCCCGGCAGATGATCGGGGCCTGCAAACAGTGCCTCGAAGCCGCCTGCCTCGTCCAAAGCTTCCAGATTGGGGTAGCCGAGCAGCGCCAGCAGCGTCTCGTTGGTGTAGAGCACCTCACGGTCGCGCACGATGGCAATGCCGATGGGCAACCGGTCGAGAAGGCGCGGATCAACCGGTGCAGCAGGCGGCGCCACCGGGCGCATCCTCGCTGCGGCTTCGGCGATTTCCTCTTCCGTATCGTCGTCAAGACCAAAGTCGCCTTCCAGCCGCGCGCCAAGCGCTTCGGCGATCTTGCGGAAGGCAGCGCGCTCCGGCTTGGTCAGGCGTGAGGCATCGACCGGCACCACGCGGGTGGGCTTGCCGGTGAAAGGCACAACGCGGCTGTCCGGGCGCGGCTGGGCGGCGGGCTCGGACGCAGGCTGAGGCTCGGCAACGGCAGCCACTTCGGATTCCGGCTCTGCGTCCGGTTCCGGCAGTGCTTCCGGCTCTGCGGTGGCAATCTGCATCGCCTCTTCCAGCGCTGCAAAGTCATCCGCCGCCGGGGCGGCCTCGGCTACGTCACCGGCATCCCCGCCACCGGCCTCGTCAGCCTGCAGTTGCGGAGCTTCTTCCTGCCGGAGGGCAGCGTTCTCATGAATGACAGGTTCGTCCTGACCTTCGGCAGCTTCGCTTTCAAAAGCCGCTTCCGCCTCATCATCCACCTCAGAGAGGATCACGTCTTCAGCGCCTTCAGCCGCTTCGCCCCCGGACCGGACAGAGCCACAGCATCTGAAGCTGCGTCCTGCGCCGTCGCGTCGTGCGGCAGGACGGCTTCCTGCTCTGGCACGGCCTCTACGGCCGGTTCTTCCGCAACAGTCTCCTCAGCCCTCTGACGGTAGGCGCGCGGCTCCGCGCTGGCGGCCGCATTGGCGGCTTCACGTGCCGCAGCCCGGCGCTCGACAGCAGCATCGAACTCGCGGGCGAGCGTACGCACTGCCTTCTCGATTTCCTTAGGCTTTAACGGTTGATCACCGGTGATGCCAACCTTCGGCGCCTCGCCAAAAAGATCTGCTTCGCGCGGCGCGTCGGACTTGCGGGCCGCCGTCGTCGCCTTGATATCCTCGATCCAGCTGCGTGCCGGGGATACGGGCGCCATGGCCTGCGGATGTGCATTCTCTGCCGGAGCTTCATCCTCTTCGGCGTGATCACTCTCTGGCACCAGTTCCTCAGTGCCGGAAACGGCCTCAGATACGGACTGAGCTTCAGGCTCGGGCTCTACGGCCTCCTCCTCAACGGGAGCGGCATCTTCAGCCCCGGCCTCAACACCAGAGACAACCGTCTCAGCCAGTTCCGGCTCCGGCGCCAGAATGGTATCCGGCAAAGCCTCGACAGGCTCGGCCGCAGACGCCGCTTCGACAACAGGCGCCGTCTCGACAGCGGATTCTGCGGTGAAAACCTCTCCGGTGATAGGCGCCGCGCTTACAGGTTCCGGGCTTTCTGGTTCCGGGCTTTCAGCGGTTCCGGCAGGTTCTGTTGCCAGCGGCATGGCCTGCGCCATCGCTCCCGCCTGAGGTTCCGCGTCGCCAAGGCGCACCACACCAAAGCCACGATAGCCTTCAAAGACGCGGCGGCGGTCGAAGGCAGGCAGCGCAGCCATGTCCACTGGTACAACCAGACGCCCGCCATCGACGGGCCAGTCCAGCGTCTTGCCACTCCAGGTGTCGCGGCGCTGAAGGGCACGGGCAATGCTGCCGCGTGGATCAAGGCCAAAGCGTTCGGCCACCTCGTTCCAGGTCATGCCCGTGATGGCCCCTGCATCCGGGCCAAGCGCATCGGTAAATTCCGGCGAGACGAAAGTGAAGCGCTGGTCCACATCCATCTTCCAGGCAAAGCGGACGGAGCGCTCCCGAGGCTCGAAACGTGCGGGCGTTTCCGATGCCCGGGCATCTTCTACGGGCACATCAACAGCTTCCCTGACGGGTTCATCGGAAACAGGCGCTTCAACGGGTTGAGGGGCCGCAACATCTGCGGCCTCAGCCAACGCGGCCTCCCCGCCTTGAATGTCTTCTTCTGCTGTCAGTTCAACGGCATCAGCTCCTGCAGCTTCACTGGCGGCAGCTTCTGTCTCCACCTCATCCGGGGCGTCGAGTTCCAGCGGCTGATCATCGACCAGCATCAGGCTGCGGCCATCGGCAAGCGACAGGCGCAGGGCATCGTGAAAAGCCCCCAATCATCAGGGTGCCGGTGTCCGGCTCGAAACCGGCGGCCTCTCCGACCGTCAGCCGCGTGCCAAGCACCCCGGCAGCAGCCAGGACGAGCCCGTTCGCGTCCAGCATGAAGGCGCTGTGCTCAGGCCCCTGCAGCAGGCTGACATAGGCCGCCAGCGCATCGCCCGGCGCCTCTGCCCCATCTACAGCCGCAATCAGAGCGCCGTGGCTGCCATCCGGCAGTTCCAGCCGCTGACATTGGCAGGTCAGCTGAATGGCGCGCAGACCCTTGTAGAAGCGCAGCCGCTCCAGCACCGGCTTGCCGGCAGGGCCTTCAGCCGCGATCCGCGCCAGATGCGGGCGGGCCTGCGCCCGCTCCAGCCCCGGCACCAGCGCCAGTTCCTCGGCCGATGCGGCATCGAAAAAGGCCGCGCCTGCGGCATTGGCCCACAGAATGCTGTCCGCAGTTCCGTTCCAGATCCAGGCCGGACGGCCGGAACCGGTCAGCCGCGCCACCTGCGCCAGGCTGCCGAGCTCCAGAAAGGTCGTCAGGTGCTCGTCCATGGGTCAACTCCACTACGCCGGAAAGGAACCTGCGAACCGGTTGGTCTCAGGCCAGCAACAATGTGCGCGGCCAACCGGAGCCTTTCGGTAAATATCTAGTTAAATACCGTCAAAGCCTGCCAGCGTCCACGCCAGAGCCCCCATCGCAGGAACGGCCTTGCCTTGTGGTTAATCCCAAGGCGTCATCCTGCTGCGTCCACGGCCTTGTTATCTCAGGGTAAACAAGACCATAACAGCACTACGCCAATTTGACTCTTCCGGCTGGCGGCCTTGCCACGCAGGAGAGAAGGCGCCACACGCCATGCGGGAAGTTCCGTATTTTTCAAACCCATGGGACGCGAGACTTGCCTAACGCCGCCCCAGCGTGTTTTGATCCCTCCACGGGGACAATGTGCAGTGCAGCTAGAAATCGGGTCGCAGCCCTTACGGAGTTGCGGCACTGCGGCATCAGGCACTTGCGCCCCGCCGAGTGAAACACAGGGGAGTGATACCACATGGCTGCGGACAAGAACACGTTCGAGATTCCCGATCAGATGCGCGACTTTGCCGAGAAGAGCGTTGATCAGGCCCGCAAGGCCTTTGACGACTTCATCTCCCTGACCCACAAGACGGTTTCGAACGTTGAGGGCTCTGCCACCGTGGTGCAGTCCGGCGCATCCGACATCAACCGCAAGACCCTCAGCTACGCCGAAGAGCACGTGGATGCGGCCTTCCGCTTCGCCCAGCAGATGGTGCGGGCCAAGGACGCGGAAGAAATGATGAAGCTGCAGCAGGACTATCTGCGCCGCCAGATGGAACAGCTTGGCGAACAGGCGCGTGACCTCAGCGACACCGCCACCCGCGCGGCTCAGGACGCCGCCAAGGCCGTCAAGGAATAACAAAGACACCGCCCGCGCCTCTCAGCACGTAGCCAGCCGGCTGCCGGATTGAAGGCTCGGGCGCTCCCGCTGCGGAACTGTTTGGCTCTTGCCGGGTTCCTTGCACAGAAGATCCCATGCCAGCTCTTGCAGCGATGCAGGAGACGCTTGGGCTTACTGTATTTTTGTGCAGTGCAAAATAATATTGCAATGCAGCAAAACCTCACCTATATTAAGCATGCGGATGACGAGGACGGGGCCATACGGGCCTGCCGCCCTCATGCCGGGTGCGATTGTCACGTGATCGACTCCGGCCCAAGCAGGAGATGACACATGAGCGAAATGATGACGCCGGAGACCCCGGCCAAGGCTGCGCCGAAGGCGCGTGCCACCAAGACCACCAAGCCGGCCACTGCCGCTTCCCCTTTGCTGAATTCGAGGCTTTTGCTATGCCCAAGATCGAAGTTCCCGCCATGGTCCGTGAAATGACCGAAAAAGGTATCGAACAGGCCCGCGACGCCTACACCAAGGTGAAGTCCGCTGCCGAAGAGGCGACTGACCTGCTCGAAGACACCTTCGAGACCTCCCGTCAGGGCGTTGTCGAGTTCAACATGAAGGCTCTCGACGCAGCCAAGACCAACACCGACGCCACCTTCTCCTTCATCAAGGACCTGATGTCGGTGAAGACCGTTGCCGAAGCCATCGAGCTGCAGTCCACTTTCGCCCGCCAGCAGTTCGACACGCTGAGCGCACAGGCCAAGGACATGCAGGAACTGGCGACCAAGCTGACCACCGACGTCACCGCGCCGGTCAAGGAAGCTGTCGAGAAGTCCTTCAAGGATCTGAAGGCAGCCTAAGGCGGCCTTCCACTCGGGCCGGAAACTTTTCGGCCCCGCTGAACGTGAGCCCTGGATGCACTGCATCTGGGGCTTTTCTTTATCACGGCTTCGTGATCCGGCGTGATATCTGCATCAAACGCTGCCGCATCAGATACCCGTTGCCGCCAGAATGTCTGGCTTTGCATGCGTTGGCCGAGGCTGCGTATTTCGCAGCGGCATCAGCATTTTCCGCAGGTTACAGAGCTTCCCGGATGGCTGAGGCAGCACCTTTCCTGATGATCTCAAGACGGGCGCGCAGCAAAGACGCTCTTCCTCCCGAACGCAAAAGGGGAGTTATCAAGTCATCTTTTAGAATCATTCTAACTTATTGATTTAACGCCTTTGTTGACATACCGGAACTTAAAACTCATATTTCGCGCGCCTCAGGTGGCCGCCTGAGGCAAGTTATGCGGAATGTCCTTTCCGCTGACCGGAGGATTGAAATGAGACTGACGAAGATGAACTCCCTTGCCCGCACCAGCCTGCTGGCAGCACTTCTTGCTGCAACCGCTTCCACGGCTGCTGTCGCTGATGGCGAGGTGAACATCTACTCCTATCGCCAGCCTACGCTTATTCAGCCGCTGCTCGATGCCTTTACGGCAGAAACCGGCATCAAGACCAACGTGATTTTCGCCAGCGAAGGCCTTGAGGAGCGCATTGCGGCTGAGGGTGCAAACTCCCTGCCGACGTGCTGCTGACCGTGGACATTGGCCGCCTTGATGGCGCAAAGCAGGCCGGCATTACACAGCCGGTCGTTTCGGAAGTGGTTGCCAATGACATCCCGGCTGCGTTCCGTGATCCGGAAGGCAACTGGATCGGCCTGACGTCACGCGCCCGTGTCATTTACGCTTCGAAGGACCGCGTCGCACAGGACACGATCACCTACGAGGAACTGGCCGACCCGAAGTGGAAGGGCAAGATCTGCACCCGTTCGGGCCAGCACGTCTACACCATCGGCCTCGTCGCCTCGATGATTGCCAACAAGGGCTCCGAGGAGGCCGAGAAGTGGCTCGTTGGCCTGCGCGATAATCTCGCCCGCAAGCCCTCCGGCAACGACCGCTCCCAGGTTCAGGGCATCATGAACGGCGAGTGCGATCTGGCGCTTGGCAACACCTATTACATGGGTGCCATGATGACCAACGAGAAGGAGCCGGAACAGAAGGAATGGGCAGCTTCTGCCAAGATCCTGTTCCCGAACGCTGACGACCGCGGAACTCACGTCAACATTTCCGGCGTTGTGCTCGCCAAGAACGCTCCGAACAAGGACAATGCCGTCAAGCTGATCGAATTCCTGACGACCGCCAAGGCCCAGAAGATCTACGCCGAGGCGAACTTCGAATATCCGGTGACGCCGGGTGTGGAGCCGTCCGATCTGGTCAAGTCCTGGGGCGAACTGAAGGCTGACAGCCTGCCGCTCTCGGAAGTGGCAAAGTTCCGCAAGGAAGCCAGCGAGCTGGTCGACAAGGTTGCCTTCGACGAAGGCCCGCAGTCCTGACCGCCTGATCTGGGCTGATCAAATGGGGTGCCGGAAGATTATTTCCGGCACCCTGCTTGCATTTGCCGTCCTGTGATGTGCTATGACGCAGGGTGAAGATGCCGGTCCATCCAGAAGAGCCACGACAAGAGCGCGCATGAACGCAGCCCCAAGAAAAGACCGGATCTGGCTGATCTCAGCCATTCTTTCCGCTGTCCTGATCCTCATGCCTGTCGCGGCGCTGTTCCTGATGGCGCTGGAGTCCTCCGGTGGCAACTGGGGTCATCTGATCTCCACTGTCCTGCCGCGCGCCCTGCAAACGACCGCACTGCTGCTTCTGGGCGTCGGCATCCTGACCGGAATGACAGGTGTCGTCACCGCATGGCTTGTCACCATGTGCCGCTTTCCCGGACGGCGGCTGTTTGACTGGGCGCTGCTGATCCCGCTGGCCGTGCCGACTTACATCATCGCCTTTGCCTATGTGGACGTGATGGCCTACTCCGGCCCCGTGCAGAGTGCGGTCCGAGCCATCTTCGGCTTCCGCACAGCGCGGGACTACTGGTTCCCCGAGATCCGGTCGCTCGGCGGCGCCATCTTCGTGATGAGCGCCGTTCTCTACCCTTATGTCTATCTCTCGGCACGGGCGAGCTTCCTGCTGCAATCCGCCAGTGCGCTGGATGTGGGCCGGACGCTGGGAGCCGGACCTCTTCGGCTTTTCCTGCGCGTGGCCCTGCCGCTGTCACGCCCGGCCATTGCCGCTGGCATCGCCCTTGCGCTGATGGAATGCCTCAACGACATCGGCGCCGTCACCTTCTTCGGTGTGCGGACCCTGACCTTCTCGATCTATGAGACCTGGCTGAACCGGTCGAACCTGGCCGGCGCCGCGCAGCTTGCCTGCGCCATGCTGATCATCGTTGTGGTCCTGCTGGCGCTGGAGCGCCGCGCCCGGCGGCATCTGCGCTTCGACAGCAGCCGGGGCAAGCACCACGCTCCGGCACGTTACCAGCTCGGCGGACTGAAGGCGTTGCTGGCCATATCCGTCTGCGCGCTTCCCGTCTTGCTCGGCTTCATCGTGCCCGCCAGCATGCTGGCCGGACAGGCATTCCGCCGGCTTGAGCAGATATACGATCCCGCCTTCCTGCTGTCGGTGCGCAACAGCGTGATGATGGCGCTCATTGCTTCCAGCCTCATCACCGGCCTTGCCATCACGCTTGTCTATGCAGCAAGGCTGCACAAATCGAAGCTGCTGTATATGAGCGGGCGCATTGCCTCGATCGGCTATGCCGTGCCAGGAACCGTGCTTGCCGTTGGCATTCTCATTCCACTCGCCAGCCTCGACAACACCATCGACGCGATGATGAAGCAAATGTTCGGTTTCGGTACCGGTCTGCTGTTGATCGGGTCTGGGACCGCGCTGGTTTATGCCTATCTCTGCCGTTTTCTTGCAGTGGCGCATGGGCAGATAGAAGGCGGCTTCGGCAAGATCTCGCCAAACCTCGACATGGCAGCCCGCACACTCGGGCGTGGGTCAACGCGCATTCTGGGCGAGGTGCACATGCCCCTGCTGCGCCCGGTACTGCTGTCCGCGCTGCTCATCACCTTTGTTGACTGCATGAAGGAATTGCCTGCGACGATCCTGCTGCGGCCTTTCAACTTCAACACCCTGGCGACGAGCGTCTATGAAGCAGCATCACGCGAGGCCTTCGAGGAGGCGGCCCTGCCGGCTCTGGCAATCGTCTTGACGGGGCTTGTCCCGGTGATCCTTCTGGCCAGCACCAGCGCTCGCAGCTTCCGGCAAAGCGTCAGCAAGCGGGGCCTCGCTTCCGCGCCATGAGAAGCGGCATCGGTCAGGCAGCGTGAATGGCTGCCCCGCCGGCGTTCTCCATCAACACATCGGAAGACAAGGCGATGGCCCGCAGGTCTTCACAGTTCTTGCCTTCGTGCGCGGCCCGCCACTCCATGAACGTGCCCGCCGCCATCGGCTTGCCCAGCAGATAGCCCTGCACCGTCTTGCAGCCAGACAGGCGCAGGAAGTCGAGCTGGAACTCGGTCTCAACCCCTTCGGCCACCACGTCATAGTCAAGGCTCTGCGCCATGGCGAGAATTGTCTGGACGATGGCTCGGTTGCTCTTGTCCTCACCAAGCCCGGCCACGAAGGAACGGTCGATCTTGAATGTATCGAAGTGCATCCGTTGAAGATGGGCAAGGCTGGAATAGCCAGTTCCGAAATCATCAATGGCAAAGCGGATCCCGGCCACGCGCAGGCGCTCTGTCGCACTCCGCACCCGCTCCGGGTCGGCCATGGCCACGCTCTCCGTGACTTCCAGCTCCAGAAGCGAAGGCGGGAAGCCCGTCCGGTCCAGAATTTCCAGCACGCGCGAGGGGAACTCCGGCCATTCCAGCTGACGCATCGAGACATTGACCGCCAGGGAGAGCCCTTTGCCCTGATCAAGCCACTCCCGCCCCTGACGGCAGGCAAGCTCCAGAACCCTGTCCCCAAGGCGCAGGATCAACCCAGTCTCCTCGGCGATGGCAATGAAAGTGGCAGGTGTCAGAAGCCCGCGCTCCGGATGAAGCCAGCGTGCTAGAGCTTCCGCTCCCGTCACTTCGCCGGTCGCCGCAGAGACCTTCGGCTGGAAGAACACAGAGATATGACCGGCCGCGAGCGCCATAGGCAATTCGGCTTCCAGAGCGAGCCGCTCCTGCGCCCGCACATCTGCGGCAATCTGGCCGAAGGTGAAGCAGCTGTTGCCGCCGGAGTTCTTCGCGGCATACATCGCTATGTCGGCGTTCTTCAGAATGGCGCTGAAGTCCCGTCCATTGGAGGGGAAGTTTGCGATTCCGATGCTCGCGCCGATGGACAGTTGCAACCCGTTGACATCGCAAGGTTCTTCCACGGCCTTCAGGATTTCACCTGCAAGCGCCAGAATTTCCTCCCGCCTGTCCTCTCCGGCGGGATAGATCAGGGCAAACTCGTCGCCGCCCAGGCGCGCCAGATAGCGGATCTGCATGCCGTAACCGGCCGTGAACCCGGTCTCGGAACGCCCGAATGTCTGCAGAACCGTTTCAAAGCGGGATGCCACTTCGCGCAGGAGAATGTCGCCGCATTCGTGACCGTAGCTGTCATTGATGCGCTTGAACCGGTCAAGGTCGATAAACATCACCGTCAGCGGCCTCGGACTGCCATCGGTCTGCCGCATGTAGCGGGCGAAATGCTGGCGGAAAGCTTCGCGATTGGGCAGGCCCGTCACGGAATCGGTGAAAGCCAGCTTGTTGATCTGCTCCATGTTGGAGCTGATCTCACTTACCATGTCCCTGTAAGCACGCGCCAGAACGCCGATCTCGTCAGTCCGCTCGACAGGGAATTTCACATCGAATTCCCCGGCACTCACCTGATGGGCAATGGACGTGAGACGCTTGATCGGTTTCAGAAAACCGTTCCCGAAGTGCAGCAGCAAAGGCACGGCAACAGCCAGCAGACAAAGGGCGACAACGGCATTGCGCAGCCAAATGCTGTGCAACTGACTGGAAATGGCCGTCCTTTCCACCGAAACCAGAACGGCACCCGCCACCGTTCCGCCATCGGCGGACCAGACCGGCATGGCAACCGAGATGCGCCCGGTCTCGACCAGTATCTGATCTTCCTTGGCGGAATAGGCCTTCAGCAGAAGCGGATTGATCTCCTGCTGGTCGAAAATGCCGGTCGCAGGATCAGAATCGACCAGGATCGTCCGGCGCGGGTCCCAGACATAGGCCTGCTGCACCAGACCACTGGCCGCGATGCTTTCAAGCTCCTGGGAAAGGATAAGATAATGGTGGTTCGCCAGTTGCGGCACCGCAAGCTGGCTGACGGTAGCCCCGATCGAGTGGACATGAGCAACGGACTTCGTCTGCTCATCCTGATAGTCAAGAACACTGGCTGTCACCAATGTAATTGCCGTCAGGCATGCGAACAGCACCACCACGAACAGTGTGAACCGCATTCGCAGTCCAAACCGCTGGCCCGTTCGCCGCTTCCACGCCTTGCCCAGTGCGAGTGCCATCGTTCCCCGGCCAATCCCGTCGCATTGCCCAACCCCAGCTGTTTCATATTCTCAGGAAAAGTTATCATTGCGATTGACGGTCTGGAGAAAAATACCGACCGCCGGGAAACCATGATGCTTCCTTATTCACCTAAACAAAAAGCGCCGAAAGCAAGGCCTGCCTGCACCTGGGACGCGATTACCAGCGCGCGGCGTCACCGTGCAGTGTTAACCCCTTGCACGTGAATTGCTAAAAATACCGATATTGCGCCCCAAAACGGGACAGATCCGCAATCGTACTGACTGTTTGGATACTCGCCCTTGTCCAGGGCTTGACCCGTCTCTAGGCTGAAGGCCCACCAGAGATAGAAGGATCAGGCAATGCGATCAAAGCTCCTTGCAAGTCTTGCGTTGATGCTCCTGTTCGGCGCAGCACCAGGCAGCGCTCAGCAGGCGTCCGACAACATCGCTCCCGAGCGGGCGACGGGGACTGCGGCGGCAACACGCGCAGAGGCAAAACAGTTCATGGTGGCCGCAGCCAATCCTCTGGCCGTGCAGGCCGGGCGGGATGTGCTGGCGGCTGGCGGCAGCGCCATTGATGCCATGATTGCAGTCCAGACGGTTCTGGGTCTTGTCGAGCCGCAAAGTTCCGGTCTCGGGGGCGGCGCCTTCCTTGTTTATTTCGATGCAGCAACGGGCGAGCTGACCACATTCGACGGGCGTGAAACGGCCCCTGCGGAGACGACGCCCAAACTGTTCCTTGATGCCGCAGGCCAGCCGCTGAAGTTCATGGATGCCGTCATTGGCGGACGTTCCGTCGGCACACCGGGCACCGTTCGTCTGATGGAGGATGTGCACCGCAAATATGGGCGCATGGAGTGGGCGAGCCTGTTCAAGCCGGCCGAAAAGCTGGCGTCGGAGGGCTTTGCCGTGTCGCCGCGACTGGCCAAACTGATTGCCGCAGATGGGGACCGGCTGAAGACCAATGAGGCCGCCCGCAGCTATTTCTTCGATGCATCCGGCGCCCCGCTTCAGGAAGGCACCCTTCTGAAGAACCCCGCCTATGCTGAAACGCTGAAGGCCATTGCCAGCGGCGGCGCGGATGCTTTCTACAAGGGGCCTATTGCCGAGGGGATCGTGCAGACCGTGCGCGGGGCTGAAGGCAATCCCGGCGTCCTCTCCCTGACCGATCTTGCCAACTACCGCACCAAGCAACGCGATCCGGTTTGCATCAGCTACCGGGCACTGGATGTCTGCGGCATGGGGCCTCCCTCCTCTGGTGCAGTAGCTGTCAGTCAGATCCTCGGCATCGCGGAGAACTTCGATCTGCGGGCGCTAGGGCCGCAAAATCCTGAGAGCTGGCGCGTGATCGGCGATGCGCAGCGCCTCGCCTTTGCGGACCGGGAGCGCTATCTCGCTGATCCGGACTTTGTGCCTGCGCCCATCAAGGGCCTGACGTCCAAGGACTATCTCGCCAAGCGCGCTGCGCTTCTCGACGATGGAAAGGCGCTGGCAGCCGATGCCGTGAAGCCGGGAGAGCCGGAGTGGGACCACGCCTTCAACTATGGCATTGGCGAAGCGCTCGACATGCCTTCGACCAGCCATTTCGTCATCACCGACAAGGACGGCAACACCGTGTCGATGACGACAACCATTGAAAGCGGATTTGGCTCGCGGCTGATGACGGGCGGTTTCCTGCTCAACAACGAGCTGACCGACTTCTCCTTCAAGACCCACGACGGCAGCCTGCCGGTGGCCAACCGGGTGGAGCCGGGCAAGCGGCCCCGATCCTCCATGGCACCCACCATCGTAATGAAGGACGGCAAGCCGCTGCTCGCCATCGGCTCGCCTGGCGGCAGCCAGATCATCGGCTACGTGGCGCAGGCACTGATTGCCTATATCGACTGGCAGATGCCAGTGGAGCAGATCGTCGCTCAGCCGCATCTGATCAACCGGTTCGGCACCTATGATCTGGAGGCCGGAACAGCCGCTGAACAGTTCGCCGAACCGCTGAAAGCGATGGGATATGAAGTGAAGCTCAGCGAAATGAACTCGGGCCTGCATGTGATCGAGTTCACGCCCGATGGACTGGCCGGCAGTGCCGATCCGCGCCGCGAAGGCACCGCCATGGGCGAGTGACAGCGGCACGTCACATGAAAGACAAAGGGGCAGCCACCACTGCCCCCTTATCTGTTTCCGGTCTTGTGCGGTCCTTGTCAGGCCGCAATCAGCTTGGCTTCCGTGGCTGCCTTGACCTCATCGAGGGTCACGCCGGAGGCCAGCTCCACCAGATGCAGGCCATCCTCCTTCACGTCGAAGACGCCAAGGTTGGTGATGATGCGGTCAACGCAGCCAACGCCGGTCAGCGGCAGGCTGCAGGACTTCAGCAGCTTGCTCTCGCCAGCCTTGGACGTGTGATCCATCAGCACGATGACGCGCTTGACGCCAGCCACCAGATCCATGGCGCCGCCCATGCCCTTGACCATCTTGCCGGGGATCATCCAGTTGGCGAGATCCCCTTTTCCGACACTTCCATGGCGCCCAGGATCGACAGGTCGATGTGGCCGCCGCGGATCATGCCGAAGCTGTCGGCGGAGGAGAAGTAGCTGGTGTGAGGCAGCTCGGTGATCGTCTGCTTGCCAGCGTTGATCAGGTCGGCATCGACCTCATCATCCGTGGGGAATGGCCCCATGCCCAGCATGCCGTTTTCCGACTGCAGCGTGACGTTGACGCCTTCCGGAATGTAGTTCGAAACCAGCGTCGGGATGCCGATGCCGAGGTTGACGTAGAAGCCGTCTTCCAGTTCCTGCGCGGCCCTCTGGGCCATTTCTTCGCGAGTCCAGGCCATCTTCCAACTCCCCTCAGGCTGCACGCGTGGTGCGCTTTTCGATGCGCTTTTCAAAAGTGCCGGCGACGATGCGGTCAACGAAGATGCCGGGGGTGTGGATCTGGTCCGGATCCAGCTCGCCCACTTCGACGATCTCCTCGACTTCCACAAGCGTCTTCCTGCCAGCTGTCGCCATCATCGGATTGAAGTTGCGCGCGGTCTTGCGGTAGATCAGGTTGCCTTCCTTGTCGGCCTTCCAGGCCTTGACGAGCGAGACATCCGCAACGAGACCGGTCTCCAGGATATAGGTCTCGCCGTTGAAGTCCTTGTGCTCCTTGCCCTCTGCGATCAGCGTGCCGACGCCGGTCTTCGTGTAGAAGCCCGGAATGCCCGCGCCGCCCGCACGGATGCGCTCGGCCAGGGTGCCCTGCGGGTTGAACTCCAGCTCAAGTTCACCGTTGAGGTACTGGCGCTCGAAGGTGGCATTCTCACCCACATAGGACGAAATCATCTTGCTGATCTGGCGGGTCTGCAGCAGCAGGCCGAGGCCGAAGTCATCCACGCCCGCATTGTTGGAAATGGCCGTAATGTCCTTCGTGCCGCTGTCGCGCAGGGCCGTAATCAGGTTTTCCGGGATTCCGCAGAGGCCGAAACCGCCAGCCATGATGGTCATTCCGTCAAACACAAGCCCCTCAAGGGCGGCTTTTGCGTTCGGGTACACCTTGTTCATCGTTATCTCCTCAAGTCTGGCCACTGCCCTCAAGCCCTGCCGGGCACAGCGTCTGCGCGCTCACGGCAGTCCTCCCGCAGGACCGGCCGCACCGGACAGCCCGGTCCGGCCCTCTGGCCAGGTTGCAACGCAACAAGACTAAGATTTTCGGCAGGCGTCAACTGGCAGAAAGGCGGGAATGGCTTTTCTCATGCCTTCAAGCAGGTGAAGGTCATGAGCAATTCAGGAGATGACGCATCCGGCCGGGGAGCGCAGGTCCTATTCATCCGCCCCGGAGAATGCCCGCGTCTCGGAGCGCAGCCGCCGGGCGATGCGTTTCAGCCGCCGGAGGGCGAGATAGGCGCTGCCTGCCGTCGTGAGCGCCCGCTCAAGGAACAGCGTCTCGACAGGATCACCTCCGAAGCGCTGCTTGTAGAACTGAACGCCTGCGCCAAAGCACAGCTCGTTGTAGCCGGAGGCTTCCGCCCATTCGATCAGCTTGGCAAAGAGCACAAGCCCTGGAGAGAAGCGGCGCCACTTGGCATCTCCCATGGAGATAAGCGTCGCGCTGACCATGCTGTTGTGACACAGCACGCAGATTGCTCCGGCGATCTCACCATCCTGTGCCTGCAAGGCAAAGACCTCGATAGGCCCGTCCAGCAGGTCGTCATAATAACGCCCTTGCGAGGCATCCTGCTCCAGCAGGTTGGCCCATCCCTTTTCGACAAAGCGCTCCGCCCTCTGGCGGCGCAATTCACGCAGGAATTCAGCCTTCTGCTCCACGCCATCGGCCCGAACGAAGCTGATGCCCTCGGCCTGCAGCTTGCGGAATTTACCCCGTGCTTCCTTGTAGACCGACCGCTTGCGCCAGCCGCCGGGGCCATAGCCGCCCTCAAGGTCCAGAACATATGTCGGCTCGGCTTCTGGCTGGCGCAGCAGATGAAACAGTGGATTCGGAAAGCCACTGATACGCGGCGGCATCTTGGCAAAGCGGATCAAATCCACATCCCGCAGGGCCTCGTCGATCAACGGCCAGATGACTCCCCCTCAAAGGGTTGGAACGGCGCTTCACTGGCGAGCACCGGAGCGCAAAGATCAGCCAGATCAAAGTCGGGCATACCGCCGATACGCAGCGGGCCACGGCGTGTGACCATCAAGGGCACAAGCATCCGGGCATGGCCTGTCACTCCATCCCGCACCTCCAGAAGGCGCATCTGCGCACCTGCGGATGCCGCCACATTGCGGTTAAGGGCGTCCAGCACGTCCGGACGCTGAAATGCGGTGGCGATGGCATTGCCCGGAAGAGACGCGAACAGGCGTCCAAGCAGAGGCCGTGTGACCTCCCTGTGAAGAATGCCACGAATGCCGCTCGCTGCCTCAACAGCAGCCGAGCCCAAGACCTGCGGCTCCGCAGAAACGCTCTCCACCCGGAACTCCTGATACGCACACACATGAAACAGACCGGTCCAACAGGATGGACCGGATGCACAGGACTGTAGGGAAGAAATCTAAAGCAACCCTTCATGCGCCGGACATTGAGCGCAATTTTAGGGCGCATCTGGCGAGGTGGCACCCACCATCACGTTCAGCCGCTCGGATAGGGCTCCGGACTGGACGGCTCTTAACCGCCCGCGGCAATTGCCCGGCGCTGGTCCCGCTCGCGTTGCAGCTCACTGCGCCTTGTCAGAATGGACGTGGCAATGACGACCACAGTGACGATCGTCACAAGGATCGTACAGACCGCGTTGATTTCCGGCGTTACGCCGAGGCGCACCTGGGAATAGATCTTCATTGGCAGCGTCGTCGCACCCGGCCCCGTGGTGAAGCTGGCAATCACCAGATCATCCAGCGACAGGGTGAAGGCCAGCATCCAGCCGGCAATGACGCCCGGCAGGATCAACGGCAGGGTGATGACGAAGAACGTCCGCGCCGGCGGACAACCGAGATCCTGCGCAGCTTCTTCCAGAGAGCGGTCAAAGCCGGAGAGACGGGACTGCACCACCACGGCCACATAGCAGGCCGCGAAAGTGGTGTGGGCCAGCATGATCGTCCAGAACCCGCGCGCCTGATCGATAGCCACAAAAAGCAGCAGAAGCGACAGGCCGAGGATGACTTCCGGCATGACCAGCGGCGCAAAGATCATGCCCGAGAAAAGCGTCCGGCCCGGGAAACGGCCGAACCGCACCAGGACAAGGGCCGCCAGCGTGCCGATAATGGTGGCCAGAGTGGCGGAGAGGAAGGCGACACGTAAGGTCACACCCGCAGCGTCGAGAAGCTGC
The DNA here is from genome assembly GCF_050510895.1 of Pannonibacter phragmitetus. Classification (GTDB taxonomy): domain Bacteria; phylum Pseudomonadota; class Alphaproteobacteria; order Rhizobiales; family Stappiaceae; genus Pannonibacter; species Pannonibacter phragmitetus_B. The sequence continues at coordinate 3,194,889 of NZ_JBNINT010000001.1, forward strand.
TGGTTGTTCATCAGCTCCGCATACCACTTGGTCGAAAACCCGCCCCACACGGTCACAAGGCGCGACTCGTTGAAGGAGAAGACCACCAGAATGACGATCGGCAGGTAGAGGAAGGAGAACCCCAGAACCAGCGACGTGACGTTGAACCAGGAGGGACCGTTCTTCATGCCGCCTTCTCCGATGCCTTCTGCTGCTGACGCTGGAACAGCACGATGGGAATGACCAGAATGAGCAGCAGCACGACTGCGACAGCCGACGCCACGGGCCAGTCCCGGTTGTTGAAGAACTCCATCCACAAGGTCTTGCCGATCATCAGCGTTTCCGAGCCGCCCAGCAGGTCAGGAATGACGAACTCACCCACCGCCGGAATGAAGACAAGGAAACAGCCTGCAATCACGCCCGGCAGTGACAGCGGGAAGGTAATCGTCCAGAACGCCTTCCACGGCGGGCAGCCCAGATCCTGCGCCGCTTCCAGCAGGCTTTCGTCCAGCTTTTCAAGGCTGGCGTAAAGCGGCAGGACAAGGAACGGCAGATAGGAATAGACGATGCCGATATAGACGGCCGTATTGGTGTTCAGGATATTGAGCGGTTGATCGATGATCCCCACCGACAGCAGCAGCTGGTTGAGCAGTCCCTCATTCTTCAGGATGCCGATCCATGCGTAGACGCGGATCAGGAACGAGGTCCAGAACGGCAGGATCACCAGCATCAGCAGCGTTGGCCGCCACGACTTCGGGCTGCGGGCCATGCCATAGGCGATTGGATAGCCGACAAGCAGCGTGATGAAGGTCGACACTGCCGCTATCGATACGCTGGACAGATAGGAGCGCCAGTAAAGGTCATCCTCCGTCAGCCAGAGGTAATTGTCGAAGCTGAACCCGGACAGCGTGTCCTTGAACCCCTCCCAACCGGCAGACCAGTCAAAGACCGGCGCATAGGGCGGAATGGAAACGGCGACTTCCGAGAGGGAAATCTTGAAGACAATGAAAAAGGGCGCGAGGAAGAACAGCAGAAGCCACGCATAGGGCACGCTGATGACCAGCCACTTCCCCAGCTTGTTCTTGATCTTTTCAAGACCGGTTTCTTCCATCGTCCCCGTCCCTTCCCGATGCTGCCCTGTGCCTTGCAGGCGGGTGGCCTTGCAAGCGGTTGGGCCTTGCGGCTCATGATAATGGTCTTGTCATGGCCTCAGCGTGTGAGGATCACCCCTGCATCCCGCCCCCAGGACAGGACAACCTTGTCATCCCAGCCGATCGGCCGTTCGACGAGACGGGTACGGTTTGTCACGGTCGAGCGCATTGTCACACCCTCGCCCGCACGCGAATGGTAGACGGACATGTCGCCGAGATAGGCAATGTCCCAGACCTCTGCCGCCACCTTGTTGACGGCGCCCGGCTCCTGCGTGCCGTGCTCGATGGTGATCTTTTCGGGCCGCACCGCGTACCAGACGGTTTCCCCTACCGCTGCACCGGTCTCCTGCAACGTATCGATGATGAACCCGCCATGATCGCCGCTGACGGACAGCTTCGTGCCGCCATCGCTGCGCTCCGTCACCGTGGCTTCGATCAGGTTGATATCGCCGATAAAGTCAGCCACGAAACGGCTGTTCGGGGTTTCGTAGATTTCTGCCGGCGTTGCCACCTGAATGATCTTGCCCGCATCCATGACAGCAATACGGTCGGCCATGGTCATGGCCTCTTCCTGATCGTGCGTGACGACAAGGAAGGTCATCTTCAGTTCTTCCTGAAGCGTCATCAGCTCGAACTGGGTTTCCTCGCGCAGCTTGCGGTCCAGCGCACCCAGCGGCTCGTCCAGCAGCAGCACCTTGGGCCGCTTGGCGAGAGAACGGGCGAGCGCGACGCGCTGGCGCTGGCCACCGGAAAGCTGATGCGGCTTGCGCTTGCCGAATTTCTCCAGCTTGGTCAGGCGCAGCATTTCATTCACGCGCGCCGCAATATCTGCCTTGCCCATGCCATCCTGCTTGAGACCGAAGGCAATATTGGCCTCGACGCTCATGTGCGGGAACAGGGCATAGGACTGGAACATCATGTTGACCGGACGGCGGTGGGGCGGCACGCCGGAAAGGCTGTGGCCATCCAGCAGAATTTCGCCTTCGGTCGGTGTCTCGAAACCGGCCAGCATGCGCATCATTGTCGTCTTGCCGCAGCCAGACCCGCCGAGCAGGGCGAAGAACTCGCGCTCGTAGATCTTCAGGCTGAGATTGTCGACGGCCGTAAAGTCACCGAAGCGCTTGGTGACATTGCGAAACTCGATGAAAGGGACCGACTGGGGATTCTCCCAGGGTGCAAAGGACCGCCGTACCGGCCCGATCGGTTTCTTGGCCAAATTCCACCCCCAACGCTACCGGAATTGTCCAGCGTCCCACCCCTTGGGATGCCTCATGATACCCGGCGCAGCCTCACGCTGCGCCGGGTATGAAGTTCGGATCAGCTGCCGCTCTTGACCTTGGTCCAGACGCGGTTCTGAACGCGGTTCACCTTCGCGTCCTTGGTGGACACGGTGTAGAGCTTCTGGATCGTCTCTGCATCCGGGTAGATGGCGGTGTCTTCCAGGACTTCCTTGTTCAGCAGCGGCTGGCTGTCCTTGTTGCCGTTGGCATAGAACACGTAGTTCGAGGCCTTGGCGATGACTTCCGGACGCATGATGTAGTTCAGGAACTCATGCGCTTCGGCAACGTTCTTTGCGTCCGCCGGGATCGCCATGTTGTCAAACCACATCAGCGCGCCTTCCTTCGGGATCGTGTACTGCACCGTCACGCCATTGTTGGCTTCGGCTGCGCGGTCACGGGCCTGAAGGATGTCACCCGACCAGCCCACGGCCATGCAGGCGTCGCCATTGGCAAGCGCATTGATGTATTCCGAGGAATGGAACTTGGTGATGTAGGGCTTGATGGTGAGCAGCAGCTCGCCAGCCTTCTCGATGTCATCCGGATTGTTGCTGTCCGGATCAAGACCGAGATAGTTCAGAGCAGCCGGGATGATTTCTTCCGGCGTGTCCAGCACGAAGATGCCGCAGTCCGCGAACTTGGAGATCACCTCCGGCTTGAACACCATGTCCCAGCTGCCAATCGGCGCGTCAGGCATGCGTTCCTTGATCTTCTCGACATTATAGCCGATGCCGGTGGTGCCCCACATGTAGTTGATGGCATGCTCGTTGCCCGGATCGTACTTGGTCAGGCGCTCGGAGATTTCCGGCCACATGTGCACGAGGTTCGGCAGCTTGGACTTGTCCAGCTTCTGGAACACGCCGGCCTGGATCTGACGGCCAAGGAAGGTGCCCGTCGGAACAACGATGTCGTAGCCGGTGCCGCCGGCCAGCAGCTTGGTCTCGACCGTCTCGTTGCTGTCGAAGACGTCATAGACCACCTTGATGCCGGTTTCCTTGGTGAAGTCGGCAAGGATCGATTCGTCGATATAATCCGACCAGTTGTAGACATTCACCACGCGCTCCTGCGCGGTTGCAGTTCCCGCCAGGATGGCGGTGAGCGCGACACCCGAAAGAATGGCCTTCAACATCTGTTCCGTCTCCACTGATTGCAGCGGGCCTGCGCCCGGTTTTTCTCGCATAGCCGCCAGGCCGGAGGCGAGGCCGCGACCGGCCTGCGTCTATGCCATTGCCATTGAGACTAGAAGCGAAATCTCAAAGGCTCAACAGCTTGATAGGCTCCGGGCGATCATTTTTGCGGCACACTTCCGCCTACCCTTTCAGCACGGTTGCACGTCACAAATATGTCTGCCGCTCCAGACTGGAAATCTCGCGGCCAAAGGCGTTGAGTTCCTCCCGTTTTATGTCTGTCAGCACCTTGTGCATGTGATGGCCAACCGCTTCCTTCATCCGCGACGAAGCCTCAAAGGCATCAATCGCCTCGTCCATCCAGGGCGTCAGGCGCTTGTAGCCCTTATCATAGGCATTCCCCTCCACCGGCGGCGGCGGCATGACACCGGCATTGATGCCTTCCAGCATCCCGGCAATCACACCGGTGAGCACAAGATAAGGATTGGCGTCGGCGCCCGCGATCCGGTGCTCGATGCGTGAGGCTGCCGGTTTGCTGGCCGGAACGCGCAGGGCCACCGAGCGGTTGTCATAGCCCCAGCAGATTGACGTGGGCGCATAGGAGCCAGGCTGCATGCGCCGGAAGCCGTTGAAGGTGGAAATATAGAGCAGCAGTGACTGGGGCATGGTGTCCAGCAACCCGGCAATGGCATGCTGCAAGCGGTTTTCGCCCTCCACCGGATCGGCAAATATGTTGCCCAGTTCGTTCTCCAGCGACACATGCACATGCATGCCGTTTCCGGGCCAGTCCACGAAGGGCTTGGCCATGAACGAGGCCTTTAAATTGTGTTTGCGCGCAACACCCGCCACGAGCCGTCGCAGCAGCACCGCATCATCTGCCGCCATCAGTGCGTCGCGCCGGTGATGCAGATTGAGCTCAAACTGACCGGGCGCAGCTTCCGATACGGCGGCATCGGCTGGAATGCCCTGCAACTCTGCCCCGCGGCGGATCTCATCCACCAGCGTCATCAAGGATTCCAGATCCGACAGGGCATACATGTTCTGCCGGGCCGGACCGAGATGGGTGGCAAAACCGGCTTGGGCGGACCACTCCAGTCGCCGTCGCTTTCCTCGAAGAGATAAAACTCAAGCTCGAAGGCCGCCGTTGCCGACAGGCCGTGGCTGGCCAGCTTGCCGTTCATCCGGTCCAGCACATGGCGCGGGTCGATAAGGAAAGGCTTCCCCTCCCGGTCATACATGTGCATCAAGACCTGCGCCGTCTTGCGCTCGGCCCATGGCGCCAGCGTCAGCGTGCGGGCGATAGGCCAGCAGACGCCGTCCATGTCCCCGGTCTCGATGTGAAGGCCGGTCTCCTCCACCTCACGCCCCCACACGTCCACGCCAAACAGGGCGAAGGGCAGCGCCACCCCTTCCTCGAATACCTTGCGGATGGCCGTGCCAGGCAACCACTTTCCACGCAGCACACCATTGGTGTCGGGCAGGATTACCTCGAAGGTGTCTATGTCCGGGTGCTCAGCCAGAAAGCGCTCCAGCACCTCCTCCCAGCCCTCATCCTCCGGGCGCACCCAGGTCTGGCGGGGAATCGTATGCATGATGGCTCTCCTTCCGGCGTCAGCGGCATCCGGCTGGCCTTGTGGCCCGCAGTTGCACCGTGAGACAAATTGTGATCACGTTGAACCAAACCTGTCAAGCGCAGCTGCCCAAACGGCAATCGCGCCTGCCAGACATGCAAGATCGAAAGGGCAAGCCACAGTGGCGAAGACCGGAGCCTCGAACGAGCCCCCGCCAGCGGGGGCAACAGCACACCGCCCGCCGGAGAAGGGGCTGGAACCAGCAGCAGAACGCAGCGTGGCGCGCAGCCATGTGGACCGCAGCATCCGCCATGCCTTGCTGACCGGCCGTTTCATCCCCGGCAAGGCCGTCACCCTGCGCGGTCTTGCGGCCGAACTGGGTGTCAGCCCCATGCCAGTGCGCGAGGTCATTCAGCGCCTTGCTGCCGAAAACGCCCTGTCGATCCGTACCAATGGCCGGGTTCAGGTGCCGGACATGACACCGGAGCGCTTCGACGAAATCCTGCGCGCCCGTCTGCTGCTGGAGCCGGAACTGGCCCGCCGTGCCCTTCCCGCCCTTGGGAAGGCCGATGCCAAGGACCTTGAAGACATTGACAACCAAATGGATGTCAGCATCGCCAGCGGCGATGCCGAAGGCTACATGCGGCTCAATCACGCCTTCCATTTCCGCCTCTATTCCGCCGCCCGCTCTACTGTGCTGCTGCCGCTCGTGGAAAGCCTATGGCTGCAGTTCGCCCCCTTCATGCGTACGGTCTATGGCCGCCTTGGCACCGCAGTTCTGGTGGACCACCACAAGGAGGCCATAACCGCCATCCGCCAGCACAAGGACGAGGCTCTGGCTGCCGCAATCGCCGCAGACATCCAGGACGGCATGGACTTCATCGAGCAGGCTCAGGGACGGAACGGACACCCGGCCCGCACAGAAAACAGTTGACCAGCCACATTTTGTGATCACAAAATCAGGCCGAATGAACGGACGAGGATACGGCTCATCAACCGGCAAGAGAAACCGGGCAGCCTGCATCTGCTTGACGGAACGCCATCCGGGCGCAAGATGCCTGCGCCCGGCGTTGCAATGCGGCATGCGCCAATCCGGGCTGACACCGATATGCAGGAGCCCAGCGTGAGCAAGAAGAAGAAAGCCCAGCCCGTGACGAGCCCGCGCGGCGTGGCTGATATGGCGGCGGCCCAGACCTGGCTTGCCGACCGTGGCATCGAGGACATCGAGTGCATTGCGCCGGACCTGGCCGGCGTGGCCCGCGGCAAGATGATGCCGACGGAAAAGTTCCTCACCGGCCCGGTGATGACGATGCCCTCATCGATCTTCGCCCAGACCATTTCCGGCGACTATCCGGAAGACGATGACCGTTTCCAGCACAATCCCATCGACGGCGACCTCTATTTCCGCCCCGACTACTCGACGCTGACCACCGTCCCATGGGAAACCGATCCGACGGCCCAGCTTATCCACGATGCTTACACCCGTGATGGCATTCCGGTGGAAACGGCACCGCGCAACGTGCTCAAGCGCGTGCTCGGCCTTTATGAGGAAAAGGGCTGGCAGCCGGTGATCGCGCCGGAAATCGAGTTCTATCTGGTGCGCCCGAACACCGATCCAGATTATCCGCTGGAACCGCCGACCGGCCGCTCTGGCCGCCCGGAGGCTGGGCGCCAGTCCTACTCCATTTCGGCGCTGAACGAATTCGATGACCTCATCGACGACATCTACGACCTGTCCGAAAAGCAGGGGCTGGAGATCGACACGCTGATCCACGAGGAAGGCGCGGCGCAGATGGAAATCAACCTGCGCCACGGCCATCCGCTGGAACTGGCCGATCAGGTGTTCCTGTTCAAGCGCACCATCCGTGAAGCAGCGCTGCGCCACGACATGTATGCCACCTTCATGGCCAAGCCCATGTCGAACCAGCCAGGCTCGGCCATGCATATTCACCAGTCGGTGACAGACCTGGAAACGGGCCGCAACATCTTCTCCAACGCAGACGGTGACGCCACCAACGAGTTCCTGTCCTTCATCGCCGGCCACCAGGAGTATCTGCCTCATGTAACGTGCCTGATGGCGCCTTACGTGAACTCCTACCGCCGCTTCTCCCGCAACACGGCAGCGCCGGTCAATGTCTACTGGGGCTACGACAACCGCACGGTCGGCCTGCGCGTTCCCTATTCCAAGCCGGATGCGCGGCGCCTCGAAAACCGCGTACCGGGCTCGGATGTGAACCCCTATCTCGCCATCGCGGCGTCCCTCGCCTGCGGCTATCTCGGCATCGAGGGCAAGCTGCAGCCGGATGAGCCGCGCATGTCCGATGCCAGCAACATCCATCAGTCACTGCCCCGCGGCCTGATCGAAGCGGTGACGCTGTTCGAGGAATGCGAGGAACTGACCGAGGTCTTCGGCGAAAAGTTTGTCGCCACCTACCGGGCGATCAAGCAGGAAGAGTTCGAGACCTTCATGTCCGTGATCAGCCCCTGGGAGCGGGAATACCTCCTGCTCAATGTCTGAAATCCCGCCGGGCAGGAGCGCAACTCCAGCCCCTGCCCGGCCATAACGCCCGACGGAGCCTGAAATGACCGGTGTATCCAACCGCTACCCGACCGCAGAGCTGCGTGCCCTTGATGCGGCACATCATTTCCATCCCTTCACGGATACGCTCCAGCTCAACGCGGAAGGCAGCCGGGTGATCACCAGTGCCAAAGGGGTGTGGCTGACGGATCTCGGACGGCAACCGTATTCTCGACGGAATGGCAGGCCTGTGGTGCGCCCAGATCGGCCATGGCCGCGAGGAAGTGGCCGAGGCGGTTTACAAGCAAATGCTGGAACTGCCCTACTACAACACCTTCTTCAAGACGACCCATCCGCCCGTCGTTGCCCTTTCCGAGAAGCTGGCGGAAATCTCCCCACCGCAGTTTAACCGCACTTTCTTCTGCTCCTCAGGCTCCGAGGCAAACGACACCGTGTTCCGCATGGTCCGCTTCTACTGGGACCAGATGGGCAAGCCGGAGAAGAAGGTGATCATCGGCCGCTGGAACGGCTATCATGGCTCGACGCTGGCCGGCACCAGCCTGGGCGGCATGAAGGCCATGCATGAGCAGGGCGACCTGCCGGTGCCGGGTGTGCGCCACATCGACCAGCCCTACTGGTTCGGTGAAGGTGGCGACATGTCCCCGGAAGACTTCGGCATCGCCGTCGCCCGCCAGCTTGAGCGTGCGATCGACGAAATCGGCGAGGACAAGGTGGCCGCCTTCATCGCCGAGCCCATTCAGGGCGCAGGCGGCGTCATCATTCCGCCCTCGACCTACTGGCCGGAAATCTCCCGCATCCTGAAAGAACGCGACATCCTTTTCGTCGCCGACGAGGTGATCTGCGGATTTGGCCGCCTCGGCACCTGGTTCGGCTCCGAGTATTTCGGCATCGAGCCCGATCTGATGCCCATCGCCAAGGGCCTGACCTCCGGCTACCTGCCCATGGGCGGCGTTCTGGTGTCCGACAAGGTGGCGGAGGGTGTCATCGGCAAGGGTGGCGAGTTCTATCACGGCTACACCTACTCCGGTCATCCGGCCTGTGCCGCCGCTGCGCTGGTGAACCTTGAAATCATCCAGCGCGAGAAGCTGGTGGAGCGGGTGGCCAATGACATCGGCCCCTATCTGCAGGCCCGTTGGCGGGCGCTTGGCGATCACCCGCTCGTAGGCGAAGCCCGTATGACCGGTCTCGTCGGCGCGCTGGAGCTGGTGCCGGAAAAGGGCAACCGCAAGAACGCCTTTCCAGACACCGGCACCGTCGGCACCCTCTGCCGTGACATTTCCTTCGGCAACGGGCTGATCATGCGCGCGGTGCGCGACAGCATGATCATCTCTCCGCCGCTGGTCATCAGCCACGACGAAGCCGACCAACTTGTCGCTTTGGCCCGCAAGACGCTGGACGACACCTGGGCAGAACTCAAGCGTCAAGGCAAGGTCGCTGCTTGATGTAAGGCTGCATTTCAGAACCAGACAGGCCCCCGCAAGCCAGCGCTTGCGGGGGCCTTTATCTTCCCGGCTCCTTGCCCAGCTCATGCCATAAAATCGGGCGAGCATAATCTGCCGCAGCGTGACCTTCATCACAGTGGAACAACACGGCTGCGGCTACGTTGTCACCATGAGCTGCAGGCAGTGCTGCCAGTCCGGATCATCCGGAAGAGACAGAACATGCCGGAGAAGGAGGGCTTGCCATGTTGAACAGAACAGTCAGGATCGCATCTGCGTCACTTCTGTCGGCGGCTGTCGTGCTTGCCGCCGTGTCTACGGCGGAAGCTGGCCGCCGCCACCGCCATCACGGCTGGGAAACCGGTGCGGCGGTTGTTGGCGGACTTGCGGCAGGCGCGCTCATTGGATCCGCGCTTGCGGCGCCGCGCTATCCGGCGCCTGTTTATGCAGCCCCGCCCCCGCCGCCGGCTTATTACCGTCAGCCCGCGCCGGTCTATTACCGTCCGGCTCCCTGGAGCCCGGCATGGTATCAGTACTGCTCGTCGCGCTACCGTTCGTTTGACCCGAGAACCGGCTATTTCCGCAGCTATTCGGGCCGCTACGTGTTCTGCCAGTAGGCCAAGGCATTTTCAGCAGGACGTTGGCAAGGATGGCACGCCATCCCCACACCAGACTTTTCGGCTTCGAATTTCGAGGAGGCGGCCTTATTGCAGGCCTGCGCTGTCAGGAGGCGCAATAATCAGGCACTTGTCTGGTTTGCCCAAATCTTGTCTGGCGGACAACCGCCAACTCAATCGGCCCTCGCTCACTCAAGGCGAGGGCCTTTTCCGTTCCTGCTGCAAGACTGATTTTAGGACTGTCCGCCCGGCGATGCTCTCAAGGCACCACGCACGGCGCTTTCCAGTGCCTGCAGAAAGCGGGACCGGTCTTGCCGGGAGAAGGACGGACCACTTTCGCGGATCTCGCCAATTTCACGCAGATGGGTCTTCAGGTCCCGCATGGCCAGCGCCAGACCCACGTCGCGGAACGGCTTCCCGGAAGGCCCGAGCACACTGGCACCAGCCTTGACGCAACGCGCTGCCAGCGGCACATCCGCCGTCACCACCACATCGCCTGGGCCTGCACGCTCCGCAATCCAGTCGTCGGCGACATCCAGCCCCTCGGACACCACCACACGCTCCACCAGCTCGCTGACAGGCAAGCGCATGAAGGCGTTGGACACAAAGATCATGCGCAGACCATGCCGCTCCCCGACGCGCACCACCTCGTCCTTCACCGGGCAGGCGTCCGCGTCGATGTAGATGACCGTCATGCAGCAGCCTTTCCTGAGCCCAGATAGGCGAGAATGCCTTCGGCAGCCGCCATTCCCGTTGCAAAGCAAGCCTGAAGCAGATAGCCGCCCGTTGGCGCCTCCCAGTCCAGCATTTCACCGGCGGCGAAGACACCGGGACGCTGGCGCAGCATCAGGCCGTCATCAAGCGCGCCGAGCCGGATGCCACCGGCCGTCGAGATCGCCCGTTCCATGCCGCTCGTACCCGTCAGCTTCAGCCGCACCTGCTTGATCGCCGCAGCAAGAGCCTCCGCCGTTCCATCCTGCGGCGCCACCGATTCCCGCAAGAGTGCAATCTCCAGCGGTGAAAGCCCCGCCGCCTTGCGAAGGAAAGTGGAAAGCGACTGCTTGGCCCGCGGCCTCGAAAGACGGGCAGACAGCGCTGCCATGTCCATATCCGGGCGCAGGTCAATGAAGAGCACGGCCTCTCCTTCGCTCGCGATCGCCTCGCGAAGGGAGGCCGAGAGGGCATAGACCGCTCCACCTTCAATACCCGTTCGGCTGATCATGGCCTCACCGCGCTGGCGGATATCACCATGCGCAAGCTCAATACGCTTCAGCGGCTGACCGGCAAAACGCTCAGCTAAGAACGGTGACCAGTTGCACAGGAAACCGCAATTGGATGGGCGCAGCGGCGCCACATCAACACCCCAGCCTTCAACAACGGAGAGCCAGTCGCCGCGCGAGCCAAGGCGGGGCCAGCTGCCACCACCCAGCGCCAGAAGCGTGGCACGGGAAGGCAGTGCGTCCAGCGAGCCATCTTGAGTGCGAAAGAGATTGCGGCCTTCGGCGTCCTGCCCTTCCCAGGTCTGACGCAGACGGAATGTAACCCCCTGCTTCTCCAGGCGGGCCAGCCAGGCACGCAGCAGCGGCGAGGCCTTCATCGCCCTCGGAAACACACGTCCGCTGGAGCCCACAAATGTCTCCTGCCCCAGCTCTTCGGCAAAACGCTGGAGAGCTTGCGGATCAAACCGGCGAACAAGCGGCTCAAGAAAGGAGCGGGCACTGCCGTAGCGCCCGAGAAAGCCGTCGATGTCTTCGGAATGTGTCAGGTTCAAACCGCCCCGGCCGGCCAGCAAGAACTTGCGCGCGGGCGATGGCATGCGATCAGCGATCACCACCTTATTCCCGGCTGCCGAAAGTTTATCCGCAGCCACCAAACCCGCAGGACCAGAACCTACGATTACCACATCCGTCATTTTACCAATTCATCCTGATTTTGCAGACCATAAACTTGCGGAAGAGGACAATTTTACGAGAAAAATTCACTTTTCCCTTCGGTTACCTCTAAAAATTTGCAGCAAACAGGATTTTATTAGCAAATGAGGCCGCTTGCTGTAGTCAAGGTCAAGTCCGGCTAGAATCGGTGTCCATCGTGACCCGTCTGCCAGCACTCCGGCCCAGAGCATGGAGAATACAGCATGCCAGACACGCAGAAGCTTATTCTCGTTGTCGATGCAGACGTCAAGGTGCTGACGGCGTTTCAGCAGCTGCTGGGGAGCAAGTTCCAGATTGTCACTGCCCGCAGTGCCCTGGAGGCAACCGCTTGGCTCGAACGCAATCCGTCTGCTGCTGTCGTCATTTCCAGTCTCAACCTGCCGGACATCAACGGCGTCGAGTTTCTCAGGTCCGTCACCGATTTCGCACCTGTCGCGGCGCGCATCATGCTGACGGCAGACCGCTCTCTGGACGTCGCCAGGCGTGCAGTCAATGAGGCCAATGTCCTCATGCATCTGCTGAAACCCTGCCCGGCCGAGGAGATCGAAAACGCCATCCGGTCAGGCCTTGCCTATCACAACCGGGTTCTGAAAGAGAAAAGCCTGCTGGAGAAGACCCTTTCCGGCTCGGTGAAGCTCTTGATCGACATGCTGGCCCTGTTTCATACGGACGCCTTCCGCAAAACGACCCTCATGCGCCAGCAGGCACTGAAGGTGGCCAAGGCGCTTGGACTGAAGAAAGTCTGGGAACTGGAAATGGCCGTCATGTTCTCGCCGCTCGGCGAGGCGCTGCTGCCACGGGAAATCCTCTCCCGCTACCGCTCGGCAAAGACCCTGACGGACCCCCAGCGTGAGTTGCTGGCCCGCGCCCCGGAACAGAGCCGGGACCTCCTGCGCAACATTCCCCAGTTCGAGCGGATTGCCGAGGTGCTGTATTATTCAGGCAGAGGCTTTGATGGTTCGGGCTTTCCAACGGATGGCCCGATCGGCAAGGACATACCGCTGCATTCGCGCATTCTGAAGATCCTGATCGACCTGTGGTACGCCAGCCCTGACACGGGCGTGGATCTGGCTGCCTTCGAAGCGCTGAACATCAACCGGCGTCAGTATGACCCTGCGCTCCTGAAAGTTGTCCGAGCCTGCCTGCTGGAAACAGACACTGAACTTAGTGAGCGCTTCCAGACTGTCGCCTGCCATATCCGCGCCCTGCGGCCCGGGGATATTCTCATCGACGACATCATCACCGATGGCAGCCATGAACTTGTCCTGTCACGCGGTCACCAGCTCACGGAAACGACCATCAAGCGCCTGTCGCAGTTCGACCGCCTGACTGGCCTGCGCCAGCCCATCCGGGTGAAGCGGCAGGAAGTTCTGTTCGCAGACCCTGCGTCTGGTGTGCCCTCCCCTGCGCCGGCCTCAGCGGCCGATCGAAGCAAAATGCCGTCACCGGGACAGGGGCAGCAGGTCCACGCCCAACTGGACGGCTCACAGCAGCAACAGGGAATGGCCACAGAGACAGAAAGCCTGATCGGCTAGGCGGACGGACCCAGTGCCCTCAACTGGACGTCCGCTGCTTGTCGAGCATCTTGAGGATCCGCACGAAACGGCCGAAGGACTGGATCGTCGCAAAGGCATAGCCCTTCCAGCCTGCAAAAATGAAGCGCCGCATGATCAGGTACTTCAGCATCTCGACTGGAAATTCAGTGACAAGACGCAGGCGCAGCAGCAGCCCGTTCTTATTCTTCTGCGTGGCAGCCGCCAGGTCTGACGTGTAGTTCAGCTTGGCAATCGCGTGGCCCCAGGTGCGGAACGAGAAGTGATGCTGGCGGCCCATCAGGATGCCGGTTGTGAAGCCCTTATCCACATCCATACGGTCATAGGAGGGCTCCAGCCGGATTCGGGCGTGTTTCAGATTGTAGAGCCTCGGCACCTTGCGGAAGTCGGCGAAGGGGCGCGGCTTGTCATCCCCTGGCAGAACGATGGTGTTGCGCACCAGATAGCAAGCATGCTGCGGCTCGCCGTTCCGGAACAGGCCCACAATCTCCTGCCGCAGCTCCGGCGTCACAACCTCGTCGGCATCCATGTAGAAAACCCAGTCATTGCGGCACTGCTTTTCGCCAAAGCTCCGCTGCGGCCCAAATCCAGCCCAGGGATTGCTGATCACCCGCGCCCCGAATGACTCGCAGACTGCAACCGTGTCATCGGTCGAGCCGGAGTCGATGATGATGATCTCCCGACCCAGCCCCTGCACGCTCTGCAAGGTACGGCCAATGCGGTCCCCTTCATTGAAGCAGCGGATCAGGACGGAGATCGGGGCAGAAACGTCAGACATGCGGCCACCAGACGGGAGAAGCGGGCTTGAGAGCAAACGGCAGCCGGAAGCACTGTGTCACGGCCTGCCCGGCTGCGAGGTATTGCGGAAAAGTTTGATCGGATCAAGCGGGATGGATAAACAGGCCCTCACAGCGAAGCCCGCTGGGCAGTATGCCTCAGCACACAGGACGGCAGATACATGACGCAAGGCGCATTTCTCAGACGCTTCCGCAGGCTGCGGCATAATTTGTGTAACTATGTGCTGATCTGGTTCCTGCGCGGCGACAAGCCCTCGCCGTTTTCCAGCACGCTGCTGATCCCCTTGCATGAGAAGGACCTGCCCTTCTTCCGCGAGCATATCGGCACCACACTGAAGAACCTCGTCCAGCCTGTTGATGAACTCGTCCTGGTGGGCACAGCGAAAGCCTGTGCGGAACTGGAAGGCTTTTCAGTAGATGCCTGCCCGGTGCGGATCATTCCGGAAGCGCAGGTGCTGCCTGCAGATTTCTCGGCACAGGGCTTTACCGACAGCGAGGACAAGAAGCGCAGTGGCTGGATCACCCAGCAGATCATCAAGCTGAGCTGGCCATCCTATGTCAGTTCAGAAAGCTGCATCGTTCTCGATGCGGACACCTTCATCAACCGCCCGGCCAGCTACATCAGCCCCGAAGGGCACCACTGGCTGTTCACGGCAGACGATGAGAACCCGGGCTGGAACAGCTTTGTCGAGAAGGCCCTCGGCCGCCCGAAACAGTTTCCCTGGTCGCTGGTGGCGCACACGATGATCTTCCGGCGCGGGGCCATGGCCGCCCTGCAGTCCCATATCGAGCGGCGCTTCAACACGCCCTGGCTGGAAGCGCTCCAGTCACTTGTGAAGGACAGGGCAGACCATTTCTCGGAATATGAGCTTTAGGGGACGTTCGTCTCCGAGCATCAGGACTTCGGCTACCGGCACCGTTACTTCTACAACGTGAAACGGACCAAGAAGGGTACGTTCCTGAAGGGCATGCGCCTGCACCTGTCCCGCTTCATCTCCAATCACGTCAAGACGGATTGACCTGTTCTTCCGGTGCTTGCACCAGTATCAGAAGGGGTCCTTGCGCAGGCCCGCGTAATAGAGCCTCTTGCGGATGGAGCGCATCAGCTTGCCTAGCTTGTTTTTCGGCCGCGGTGGCATCGTCGGATCGGTGACATTGCGCTTCTGGCCTATGTGACGCGCGACCCCCGGCAGCAGATAGGCAACGCGCTTGCCATCCTGCTTGATGACGGCCGACATCTTGTCATGAAAATGCTGGGCGAAGGGCGCATAGGACTCGTACAGCGCCTTGGTGATCAGCCCCGGATTACTGGACCAGCCGAAGAACTCGGGGTGGGCATCGGCCCGCATCAGGCGAAAATCAACACCCTCCACCGTCAGCGGATCCGACTTTTCCCGGTACTTTTCCTTGATTTCGTCATAGGCGCGCAGCGACACATTGGCGATTTCCGGATGGGTCTCCAAGGCCCGGATGGCGGCTTCCCAGTTGACCGGACCATCGAACTGCCAGTCATCTTCCAGATGGAAAATATAAGGCGTTGTAGCCGTCGAATAGAGCCTGTCGATGGAGGCCATCAGGCCCATACGTTCCGGGCTGGAAATGACCTCCGCCCAAGGGTAGGTCCGGCGCACTTCATCGATGATGGTTTCGTCCCTGGAATCCTCGTGGATCAGGAAGGCACCGCCCGTGTTGAAGCGGCGGAAAGAGGCAAGCGTCTCGGCCAGCAGATCCAGCCGCCCGCAGCTGGTGACGCAGATCGTGACGGTTCCGGGAATTTCGACCGCAGCAGTCATCGGATTTGCATGCCTCTTTTGCGCATTCGGGGCCTCGCCGCCGGAGTTTGCGCTACAGCGTCACCGGGACAGGAATAAGCCGCAGATACCATTTGGCCATGTGGCTGGCAACCAGCCTGCTGATCCAGCCACCCCGACTCCTCAAGTCCTGACGTTGCCAGAAAAACCTTCCGCAACGGCATGGTAATTTCAATCAACAACCCTTTTATATTACGCCACGTCAGAAATAAGCATTCTATATTCCGCGCTTATATTCGTTACGTTTACCTAAGTGTAATATATTTATAAGTATTCATTCAGATAAGGCAAAGTCGATACTGCAGCCCTTTCCATATATCCGGCGGCGCATCGAAGCGCCGCATCAGACAGGTGCACATATGTTTTCATTCTCAATACGAAACAGGCTTTTTCTGCAAACCGGGGCGTTCGTTCTTGGCCTTCTGGCTGTCGCTGCTGTGTGCCTGGTCGATATTCACGACAGCATGCTTTCGGAGCGCAAGGAAGCGGTCCGCCGGGTCGTCGAAACCGCTGTTACGCAGATCAACGGCTTTCACGCTGCCGCGCAGAAAGGCGAGATCACCGCAGAAGAGGCAAAGGCCCGCGCTGCGAACCTGATCCATACCGCCCGGTTTGACGGCAACAACTACCTCTTTGTCTATGATTTCGACGGCAACACGGTGCTGCATGGCGTCCGGATGGATCTGGAGGGCAAGTACCGCCTGAACGAGACGGATGCCACTGGCAACCAGTTCATCCGCCAGCAGATCGCCAATGCAAAGGCGGGCGGCGGCTACACATCCTACTATTTCGCCAAACCGGGCGATGACACCAAGACCCCGTACGAGAAGATTTCCTACGACGCCCCATTCACGCCGTGGAACTGGGTGGTTTCAACGGGCGTCTATGTGGATGACATCGACAGTGCCTTCCAGGACCGTCTTTGGTACCTCGGCACGCTGATCGCCCTCATCATTGCAGCACTCTGCGCCGTCGCGTTCTTCTTCTCACGCTCGATCACCGTACCGCTATCCGCTCTGTCGCAGGATGTGCGCGCCATGGCGGACGGAAACCTGGATGTACAGGTCTCAACCGCAGGCCGGACAGACGAAATCGGCATCATTGCCACCAGCGTGCTCTACATGCGTGACCGCATGCGTGACGCCCGCCGTCTCGCGGGTGAACAGGCTGCACGTGAGGAGGCAGAGCGCGCAACTCTTGCCCGCCGCGAACACCTGGCACAGGACTTCGTGACCCGCATGCAGGCCCTTTCGGCGAGCTTTGCTCAATCCTCGGGTGAAGTGGCAGACTCTGCCAGAAATCTTTCCCTGACCGCCGAACAGACGTCGAAACAGGCCCAGACCGTGGCAGCCGCAGCCGAACAGGCGGCCGCCAACGTGCAGACCGTGGCAGCTTCCTCCGAGGAAATGGCCGCCTCCGTACACGAGATCAACGGACAGGTCTCTCATTCCGCACAGGTCGCCGACAAGGCTTACGAGGAAGCCCAGGCCTCCAGCAGCCGCATCAGCACGCTGGCATCTGCTGCCGCAGCCATTGGTGACGTGATCAACCTTATCAAGGGCATTGCCGATCAGACCAACCTGCTGGCACTGAATGCCACCATTGAAGCTGCCCGCGCGGGCGAGGCCGGCAAGGGCTTTGCGGTTGTGGCAGCCGAGGTGAAGCAGTTGGCGGATCAGACGGCCAAGGCAACCGATGAAATCGGTTCCAAGGTGGGTGAAATCCAGCAGGCGACCGAAGGCACCATCCAGTCCATGGACGAGATCGTGCGCGTCATCACCAACATCAAGGAAATCGCCTCGTCCATCGCCGGTGCGGTGGAACAGCAGGGGGCCGCAACCTCCGAAATCGCCAGGAACTGCCAGCAGGCCGCTTCCGGCACCACGGAAGTGACCGAGAACATTTCTCGCGTCGGCGAGGCAGCCGAGCTGACCGGATCGTCGTCCAACGCATTGCTGGGCCTCTCCAGTGGGCTATCTGCGCAAGCCGGAGAACTGCGGCAGGTGGTGGAGACCTTCGTGCGTGAGTTTGCTGCTGCCTGACGACAGGCTCACACACAGATAATAATAGGCCGGGTTCCTGCGGAGCCCGGCCTTAGAATTTCCAGCAACACTTTAAATAATTTTTACGTTACGGAATGACGCCCTTATCGCGGCTATTGATGACAGGCGTATGACCTGAGGCGCGATCTGATACGTTTCCTGTCAGTCATCGGATTCTGACGGTGCCGGCGGCTCCCCAAACAGACGAGGCAAAACCTGCTGGCAATGCAGCGCCGGACCGGCTTATGTTACGTTAAAGTCAATTGAGGCTTTGTCCCGTGACAGAAAAGGTCATCCGCAGCCGGGAGCTGCCGGATGCCAGTGGAGGATCCGGAATGACAGCGGCAATCGTTGGATGGGCGCACCTGCCTTTTGGGCGGCACGCGGAGGAAACCGTCGAGAGCATGATCGTCAAGGTGGCCGTTGATGCCATCAGTGATGCAGGTCTGGAGCCGAAAGATGTGGGCGAGATCTATCTCGGCCATTTCAACGGAGGCTTCTCTGCCCAGGATTTCACCGCCTCACTGGTTCTGCAGGCAGACCCGGCGCTACGCTTCACCCCAGCCACCCGTGTTGAGAACGCCTGCGCAACCGGCAGCACGGCGGTTCACATGGGCGTGCGTGCCATCAGTTCGGGCGCAGCGCGTTTCGTGCTGGTCGTGGGTGTCGAGCAGATGACCACGACCCCAGGGCCGGAGATTGGCCGCAACCTGCTCAAAGCCTCCTATCTTGCCGAAGAAGGTGACGTTCAAGGTGGCTTTGCCGGTGTGTTCGGCAAGATTGCAGAATCCTATTTCCAGCGCCACGGTGACCAGTCGGATGCGCTCGCCCGCATCGCTGCCAAGAACCACAAGAACGGCGTCAACAATCCTTACGCCCAGATGCGCAAGGATCTCGGCTACGAGTTCTGCCGCAACGAAGGCGAGAAGAACCCCTTCGTGGCAGGCCCGCTGAAGCGCACCGACTGCTCGCTCGTCTCCGATGGCGCGGCGGCGCTGGTGTTGACGGATACGGCCACCGCTCTCGGGATGAAGAAGGCCGTTGCCTTCCGCTCGCTCGCTCATGTGCAGGATTACCTGCCCATGTCCAAGCGCGATATCCTGAAGTTCGATGGTTGCCGCCACGCGTGGGGTCAGGCTCTGACGCAGGCGCGGATGGGCCTGGAGGACCTTTCCTTCGTCGAAACCCATGACTGCTTCACCATCGCCGAACTGATCGAGTACGAAGCCATGGGCCTTGCACCGGAAGGCCAGGGGCGCGTGCCATCCTCGAAGGCTGGACCGAGATGGACGGCAAGCTGCCGGTGAACCCTTCCGGCGGCCTGAAGGCCAAGGGCCACCCGATCGGCGCCACGGGCGTGTCCATGCATGTGCTCACGGCCATGCAGCTGACAGGCCAGGCGGGCGGCATTCAGGTGAAGAATGCGGAAGTCGGCGGCATCTTCAACATGGGCGGCGCAGCAGTTGCCAACTATGTGTCGATCCTGCAGGCGTTGAAGTGATTTGAAGGCGCTTTTGGGCCGGGGCGGCTGCCCTGGCCCAAAAGCTAGTCAGCTCAGGAAGATAGCTTCATCAGCACCATGCCACTGATGATGAGAAGCGCTGCCGCCATGCGCGCAGGCGAAACCACCTCGCCAAGCATGATGATGCCGAGCAAGAAGGCCCCCACAGCACCAATGCCGGTCCAGATGGTGTAAGCCGTGCCGAGCGGCAAATCGCGCATGGCAAGCGTCAGCAGCGCGAAGGAGCCGATCATGCCAACGATCATGACAAGGGTTGGAACAGGCCTTGTGAAACCGTCTGACAGCTTCATTGCATAGGCCCAGATGACTTCGAAAATTCCGGCAGCGAGCAGATAAATCCAGGACATATTGACCTCGTGGCGGGCCGTCCCGGAATGCTGGCACCCATGACCGGGCGACAGAGGCCGTCCTCTGCCGCGTTCATATGGTGCCGGAAGTGAGACGGGTCAAGCTGCCATATTTCCGCTTGAAAAGAGGGGTTTTCTGCAAGATCAATTGATCAACAATATTTTACCTGTTCACGTCCGTTCTTGATCACCGTTCACTTATTCGAAACGGTCCGTCAAGTTGTGCAGTGCGGAAAAATCATTACATAGTTGGCTGGGCTGCGACAAAGCGCCCTGTTCAGACACTTTTCTGTTCGGAGATTTCTGATGATCCGTCTTGCCGCCTCTGCCCTTGCTCTCGGCCTGCTGACTGCGCCGGTTCTGGCCGCTCCCGTGGCCTATGACTTCGACAAGAGCCATTCCAACCTCTCGTTCTCCTACAACCACCTTGGCTATTCCACCACCGACGGCCGTTTCGGCACCTGGGATGCCAAGCTGATGATCGATGCCGATCAGCCGGAGAACTCCTCGCTCGAAATGACGATCGACACCAACAGCCTGGACACCTTCTGGGCCGAACGTGACACCCACTTCAAGAGCGCCGACTTCTTCGATGTCGCCAAGTTCCCGGAAGCCACCTTCAAGAGCACCAAGGTGGAAAAGACCGGTGAGAACACTCTGAAGATCGATGGCGACCTGACCATCAAGGGCATCACCAAGCCCGCCACGCTGGATGTGACCGTCACGTCCATGGGCGAGCACCCGATGGAAAAGAAGCCGTGGGTTGGCTTTGCCGGTACCACCACCATCAAGCGTTCTGACTACGGCATGGACATGTACACCCCGTACGTGGGTGATGACGTGACCATCGTGCTGCACGCCGAGGCTTCCAAGGCTCAGTAAGCATGAAAGCGCGGGGCAGTGACGCACTGCCCCGCGCGCATGTTGCAGGGAGAGTTTCCATGATGCGCAATAGCGCCGCAGGCTATGGCTGGCTTGCCATTGCATTTCACTGGACGATGGCCATCCTCATCATCGGCATGCTCGGCCTTGGGCTTTACATGGACGGTTTGCCCATGTCCGATCCCTCGACCTTTGCCATTTTCCAGCTGCATAAATCCATCGGTTTCGTGGTGCTGGCCCTTGCCGTGCTGCGGCTTGTCTGGCGGTTCATGAACACCACTCCCGCCCTGCCGGACAGCATGGCCGCCTGGGAAAAGGCTGCCGCGCATCTGGGTCACATCGGGCTTTATGCGCTGATCCTCGCCATTCCGCTCAGCGGCTGGCTGATGGTGTCTGCTTCGCCCTGGAACATCCCGACCATCCTCTTCAACACCGTGCATGTGCCACACCTGCCGGTTCCCGAGGCGCTCGGCACAAAGGAAGAAGCGGAAGGCCTGTTCAAGGGCCTGCACAGCCTTTTCGCCTGGGCTCTCATTGCCCTATTGGCCGCCCATATCGGTGCGGCCCTCAAGCATCATTTCATCGCCCGGGACGGCGTGCTGAAGCGCATCGTCCACCCGGCCAAGGGCTGAGCCCGCTCGCCCTCTGTTTCATGGAGTTTCCCATGCGCAAGACTTTCGCAGCCGCCTTCACCGCAGCAAGCCTGATCCTCGCCGCCAGCGCCGCATCTGCCGCCGAATGGACCGTGGACCCCGCCAAGAGCAGCATCGGCTTCACCGTCGAACAGGGCGGCTCACCGGTCTCCGGCACCTTCGGCAGCTGGACTGCAAAAATCGACTTCGATCCGGAGAATGTCTCCGCTGCGAAGATCGAGGCCACCATTGCCACCGGCAGCGCCCAGATGGCCAATGCCCAGTTCACCGGCATGCTGCCGGGTGCGGACTGGCTGGCATCGGAAGCCTTCCCGGAAGCCCGCTTCACCTCCACCACAGTCACGGCCAAGGGCGGCAACGCCTATGAGGCCGAAGGCACCCTGTCGCTGCGCGGCGAGGAAAAGCCGGTCACGCTGGCCTTCACCTTGGACATCTCCGGCGATACCGCTGTTGCCAAGGGCACGGCCACCCTGTCGCGCAGCGTCTATGGCATCGGCGCAAGCGTTGGGCAGGACAATCTCAAGGATGACGTAGCGGTCACGGTCGACCTCACCGCCACGCGCTGAGCCTCATCCAAAATTGCGATGCCAGAAGGGGCCGGGGCGCTTGTTGCCACCGGCCCTTTTGCCGTAAAGAAGAGCCAGCCAAAGACCGAGCTGCCCGGGGCACAGCCCACGGGTGGACGTTTTCCAAGACCCTGATGCGAGAGACCGCCATGAATGCTCCCGTCACGCCTCCGGACTACCAGCACAGCGCCATGTTCCCGCTCGGCGAGGACAAGACGCCTTACCGCAAGCTGACGTCCGATTACGTCTCCACCACCACCTTCAACGGCCAGGAGATGCTGATGGTGGAGCCCGAGGGCTTGCGCCTTCTGGCAGAGCAGGCCTTCATCGACATCAACCACTATCTGCGTCCGGGCCATCTCGCCCAGCTTCGCGCCATTCTCGATGACCCGGAAGCAACCGAGAACGACAAGTTCGTTGCCTTCGACCTGCTGAAGAACGCCAGCATCGCCGCGGGCGGCGTGCTGCCCATGTGCCAGGACACCGGCACCGCCATCGTCATGGGCAAGAAGGGCCGCCGCGTGTGGACCGACGGCTCCGATGAGAAGGCCCTCGGGGAAGGTGCGCGTGACGCCTATTTCAAGCGCAACCTGCGCTACTCGCAGCTGGCGCCGATCTCCATGTTCCAGGAGAAGAACACCTCCAACAACATGCCCGCGCAGATCGAGCTCTATGCGGAAGGCGATGACGCCTACAAGTTCCTGTTCATGGCCAAGGGCGGCGGCTCGGCCAACAAGACCTTCCTGTTCCAGGGCACCCCTTCGCTGCTGACGCATGACCGGATGATCGATTTCCTCAAGGAAAAGATCCTGACGCTCGGCACCGCTGCCTGCCCGCCCTATCACCTTGCCATCGTCATCGGTGGCACCTCGGCGGAAATGTGCCTCAAGGCCGTAAAGCTGGCCTCCGCCCGCTATCTCGACAACCTGCCCACGCAGGGCTCCGAGCTTGGCCACGCTTTCCGTGACCTTGAGATGGAAGCCGAGATCCACAAGCTGACCCAGGCTACCGGCGTTGGCGCCCAGTTCGGCGGCAAGTATTTCTGCCATGACGTGCGCGTCATCCGCCTGCCGCGTCACGGTGCGTCGCTGCCCATCGGCCTTGGCGTCTCCTGCTCGGCTGACCGTCAGGCCACCGGCAAGATCACGAAGGATGGCATCTACCTTGAGCAGCTGGAGATGCATCCGGAAACCTACATGCCGGAAGTCACGGATGAGAACCTCTCGGACAACGTGGTCAAGATCGACCTGACCCGTCCGATGCCGGAGATTCTGGCCGAACTGTCGCGCCATCCGATCAAGACCCGCCTGTCGCTGACCGGCCCGCTGATCGTGGCCCGCGACCTGGCCCACGCCAAGCTGCGCGAGCGGCTGGAAGCGGGCGAGCCGCTCCCGGACTATTTCAAAAACCATCCGATCTATTACGCCGGCCCCGCCAAGACCCCGGAAGGCATGCCCTCCGGCTCCTTCGGCCCCACCACCGCCGGGCGCATGGATGCCTATGTGGACCAGTTCCAGGCTGCAGGCGGCTCCATGGTGATGCTGGCCAAGGGCAACCGCTCCCCGGCGGTGCGCCGCGCCTGTCAGGCCCACGGCGGCTTCTACCTCGGCTCCATCGGCGGCCCGGCTGCACGCCTCGCACAGGACTGCATCAAGAAGGTGGAAGTGGTCGCCTATCCGGAACTCGGCATGGAAGCCATCTGGAAGATCGAAGTCGAAGACTTCCCCGCCTTCATCGTCGTGGACGACAAGGGCAACGACTTCTTCCAGGAACTGAACCTGGGGTAAGCCCCGCCCGCCGGATCACCGGCACAGGCTTACAAATAACGCGGGCGGCCCAAACGGGCCGCCCGTTCGTCTACTGGCCCCCTCCTCACACCCCATGATGGCCGAGGTGGCGGGAGACGTCTGCGGCGGTGGTGCGGATGCGGATGCCGAGGTCTGCAATGGCTTCCGCTGTTGCTTCGCTGCGCAGCAGGCTGATGGCGATGCCCGCGATGGCCTGGCCCGAGTGATCGCGCAGGGCAGCGCCAAGGCACACCATGCCTTCGCGGATCTGGCCGTCGTCAATCGAGTAACCGCGTGCGGCGGTTTCGGCCAGCTCCTGCCGCAGGGCGGCAAGGTCCTTCACACTGTGCTGTGTCATGGGTTCGGGGAAACCCGCAGCGAAGAGCCGCTGCACCTCGTCTGGCGGCAATTGTGACAGCAGCATCTTGCCTGTAGCCGTGAAGGGGGCGGGCAGGCGCATGCCAATGCGGAACGTGTGGCCCAGCGGCTGGTCGGAGTTGCGGCAGCCGATATAGACGACCTCCCGCCCGTCCAGCACCGTCAGGGTCAGCGTGTAGCTGGCAAAGGCCGTGTCTTTCTCGAAGTAGGACCGGAAGACGGCCAGAACATCCAGCTCCGACAGGAAACTATTGGCCCAGCGCAGTGGATGTGGACCAAGCCGGAACGTGCCGTCCGGCTTTTTCACCAGAAGGTTCAGCTCCTGCATCACCGCAAAAAGCCCGTGCGCCGTGCTTTTCGGCAACTTCAGGGCGCGGGTGATATCGGCTGCGGTCAAGGGTTCTGCGGAGCTCGAAACGAGATCCATCACCATCACCGTCCTGCGCAGCGCAGGCACCGTGTCGGCGGAGGGCTGGCCAGAGACGGCCTCAGCAGCTGCATCTAACGGCCTTGACAATTTTCAGCACATCCCGTCATCATAAGTTCAACACATTGATACAGGTTCAATATATTGAACTTACTGCAGGGAGGAAGAATTGGTCAATCTGAATCTTTACTCCCTGCCCTGCGGCCACGGCAGCCACAGGAAAGATGATTCTGAAAGCAAAAATATGTCCCGGCCTGCCTGTCAGCCGTCAGGGGCAACGGAGGAAACGAGATGACCATGAACCCCTTTGAATTCCGGACGGTTCCGGCCATGGAAGTGGCCTGGGGCGGCGCGCAGCGGCTGGGAGAGATCCTCAAGGCCCGCTTCTCCGCACAGAACGTGCTGCTGGTCACCGATGCCGGGCTGGTGAAGGCCGGGCTGATCGCGCCGATTGCGGAGAACATCAAGGCCGCCGGGCTCGGCGTCACGATCTTCGACAAGGTGGTTGCCGATCCGCCGGAGCATGTGGTGCATGGCTGCGTCGACGAGGCCCGCAAGGCAGGCGTCAACATCGTCGTGGGTCTTGGCGGCGGCTCGTCGCTCGACATTGCCAAGCTGGTGGCCGTGCTGCTGCAGTCCGATCAGCCGCTGGCGGAGATGTATGGCATCGGCAACGTCAAGGGCAGCCGCCTGCCACTGGTTCTGGTGCCGACGACGGCCGGAACCGGCTCGGAAGTGACCAACATTTCCATCATCACCACGGGCGAAACCACCAAGATGGGCGTCGTCTCGCCGCAGCTTTATGCCGACTATGTGCTGCTGGATGCTGAGACCACTGTGGGCCTTCCGAAGGTTCACACGGCAGCCACCGGCATTGATGCCATGGTGCATGCCATTGAGGCCTATACCAGCCGCCACAAGAAGAATCCGCTGTCCGACGCGCTCGCCCGCGAGGCGCTGCGCCTGCTCGGCGCCAATCTCGTTGCCGCCTGCGAAGATGGCAGCAACCGCGCCGCGCGCGAGGGCATGCTGCTGGGTGCGACGCTGGCCGGTCAGGCCTTTGCCAACTCGCCGGTAGCTGCCGTCCACGCCCTCGCCTATCCGCTGGGCGGGCACTATCACATCCCGCACGGGCTTTCGAATGCGCTGATGCTCGGGCCAGTCCTGCGCTTCAACGCCAAGGCCGCCGCGCCGCTCTATGCGGAACTTGCCGACGTGTTGGGTGTTGCTGGCACGGGCGATGCAGAGAAGCGCTCCGCTGATTTCGTCGCCCATATGGAGAAGCTGATGGATGCCAGCGGCGCTCCCCGCCGCCTGCGCGATGTGGGCGTCACGGACAACAGCCTCGCCATGCTCGCCGCCGATGCCATGAAGCAGACCCGGCTGCTGGTCAACAATCCTGTCGAAGTCCGCGAGGAAGACGCGCTCGCTCTCTACCGCGAGGCCTACTGATCCGCGCTGATCGTTTCCTGTCAATCAGTCACAACCCATGGGAGGATCCACGTGACCGATATCAGACTGTACATGCTCCAGTCCGGCACCCTGAAATGCAAGGTGCACAACATCAAGATGAACCAGGGCGATGGCGCGGATTATGAAATCCCCGTGCCCTTCTTCCTGATCACCCATCCTGAAGGCCACACCATCATTGACGGCGGCAACGCCATCGAGGTGGCAACGGACCCTTATGGCTACTGGGGCTCGATCTGCGACGTCTATACGCCGGTTCTGGACAAGGACAAGGGCTGCGTCGATCAGGTGAAGGCGCTCGGCTTTGATCCGGCAGACGTCAAGTATGTGGTGCAGTCGCACCTGCACCTTGACCACACCGGCGCCATCGGCCGCTTCCCCAATGCCACGCACATCGTGCAGCGCTGCGAGTATGAATATGCCTTCACGCCGGACTGGTTCGCCGGCGGCGGCTACATCCGCAAGGACTTCGACCGTCCGGGCCTGAAGTGGCAGTTCCTCAATGGCACGCAGGATGACTACTACGACATCTATGGTGACGGCACGCTGACCACGGTGTTCACGCCGGGCCATGCACCGGGCCATCAGTCCTTCCTCGTGCGCCTGCCGAACAGCAAGCCGATCCTCCTGACCATTGATGCCGCCTATACGGTGGATCACTGGGAAGAGAAGGCACTGCCTGGCTTCCTCGCCTCCACCGTTGATACAGTGCGCTCGGTGCAGAAGCTGCGCACCCTGGCGGAGCGGACCGGCGCCATGGTCGTCACCGGCCATGATCCGGACGCCTGGGCCAACTTCAAGAAGGCTCCGGACTTCTATTCCTGAGCCTTTGGCAGTTGTTTCTATCACGATCCGGAAAGGGGCCACGCGGCCCTTTTCTTATGCCGCAGACTTCAATGCGCAACCGCCCAGCCTGTGACGGGTGGCACAGTCTCCTTTCAAGTCTTCTCTATGGTTTTCTTATGTCTTCGCGGCGGCGTTAAGCGCGCGGAAATGTGATGTGACATAGCGTCATCACCGGAGTGGATTGGTAAACCGTCCAGACAGGCACGGAGGGGACAGAAATGAAAAGAGTTTCGGGCGCTCTGGCAGCGCTGATGATTATCGCAGCAGCCAATTCTGCGGCAGCGCAGGCTGGGCGTTTTTTGATCCGGCGACCAAGAGCTGGGTGGAATACGGACCGGGCCTGTACAACAACGGCAAGTCACCGGTCGAACGCCAGATGGTGCGCTATGACGGACCGCAGAAGCCCGGCACGATCATCGTAGATACCACCGAGCGCCGCCTCTACCACATCCGCGAAGGCGGCAAGGCCATGAAGTACGGCATCGGCGTGGGCAAGGAAGGCATGCAATGGGCAGGCACCCACCGGATCACCCGCAAGGCCGAATGGCCGGGCTGGACGCCGCCGCCGCAGATGCGCGCCCGCGAGCGCGCCAAGGGCCGCATCCTGCCGGCGCATATGGAAGGCGGGCCGAACAACCCGCTGGGCGCAAGGGCGATGTACATCGGCTCCACGCTCTACCGCATCCACGGCACCAACCAGCCCTGGACCATCGGTACCGCCGTCTCATCCGGCTGCATCCGCCTCGCCAATGATGATGTGACCCATCTCTATGAAAACGTGGACGTCGGTGCGACGGTGATCGTGAAGCGCTGAAAGAAAACTGGCCTCACCGGTCGCGGCTGAGGCCTTTTTCTTCCAGTTCGCGCAGATATGTGCCCCAGTGGCGGTCTTCCTCGTGGGCAAGTTCGAGGAAATAGGACCACGTGAAGATGCCCGTGTCGTGCATGTCATCAAAATGCAGGCGGACGGCGTAGTTGCCGACCGGCTCCACCTGATAGATCAGCACATTGCGCTTGCCCGGCACGGTCTTCTTCTGCCCCGGCCCGTGGCCCTGCACCTCAGCCGAGGGCGAGCAGACGCGCAGATATTCCGCCGGAAAGGCATGCGTCTCGCCATTATCGAAACTGACGGTGAGGGTGCGCTTGTCGCTGGAAAGGCGCAGTTCGGTGGGCCAGACGGCGGTCATTCGGGCTTGTCCTGATGGATGACGGTTCGCGCCGGACGATAGCCCCCTGCCCGCAAAGGTCAAGGCTGGTGGCAAGGCACCTGCTGCGGCATGACCGCATGGAGCCCCTCCTTCATCATACCGGACGAGAGCGAAGCCGAGATCCGGTGCCGGTGAGCCAAGGTCTTTCGACTCACCCCGCCGCCTCAAGCCCCGCCTGCTTCACCGCGTCATAACCTGAGAGCGCTGCATTGCGGGCGGCGGGATGGTCGACGATGGGCCGGGGATAGGTGCGGCCCAGAACGACACCTGCCGCCTTCAGGACGCGCTCAGGCGCCTCGTGCGGGCAGTGGAGGAATTCGTCCGGCAGCTTTGCCAGCTCCGGGCACCAGCGGCGCACATAGGCGCCATCGGGATCAAATTTTTGCCCCTGCCCCACCGGATTGAAGATGCGGAAGTAGGGCGCGGCATCAGCGCCGCTGCCCGTCACCCACTGCCAGCTGGCGGAGTTGTTAGCCAGATCCGCATCCAGCAGCGTATCTCGGAACCAGGCCTCACCATGGTGCCAGTGCAGGCGCAGATGCTTGACGAGGAAAGACGCCACCAGCATCCGCACCCGGTTGTGCATGTAGCCGGTTGCCCAAAGCTCGCGCATGCCTGCATCCACCATGGGGTAGCCAGTCAGCCCCTTCTGCCAGGCCTTCAGCGCCGCATCATCCTCGGCCCAGGGATAGGCATCGAAGGCAGGCTTCCAGTTGCGCTCCGGCAGATGCGGGAAGTGGTAGAGAAGGTGATAGGAGAACTCCCGCCAGCCGATCTCCGACAGGAACTTGTCGCCGTCTTTCTGCAGGTGGCCATGCTGTTCCGTGTGGAACCGTGTGGCCGCCCAGATCTGGCGGGGCGAGATTTCACCGAAATGCAGATGCGGCGACAGGCGCGAGACATTAGGCAGATCCGGGCGGTTGCGCAGCTCGCCATAGCCATCAAGGCCTTCCTCCAGAAAATCCGCCAGCCGCTCCGCAGCGCCCTTTTCGCCCGGCTGCCAGAGGTCCAGCCAGCCCGCCGCCCAGTCAGGTTTCACCGGCAGAAGCGCGAAGTCTGACAGCGGGAGAGACAGACTGACCTTGGGCACATCCATTGCCTCCGGCGCAGGCAAAGGCGCCGCCACGGCTTTGGCAAGCGCTGCGCGCCAGAAGGGCGAATAGACCTTGAAGGGGCCACCGGTCTTCGTCTCCAGCTCCCATGGCTCATGCAAGAGCGAACCGTTGAAGCTGCGCACCTCGACACCCGCTGCCATGAGATCCACCTTTAGCGTCTTGTCGCGGGCAATCGCGTGCGGCTCATAACAGCGGTTCCAGTGAACGGCGGAGGCACCTGTTGCCTTCACCAAGGCGTCAAGCGCCTTGCCGGCGGCCCCACGCATCAGCACCAGCCTTCCGTCCAGGCTTTCGTCGAGCGCCGCCAGCGCATGATGCAGCCACCAGCGGCTGGCCCCACCCAGCGGATGGGTTTCGCTGTTGTGACCCGGCTCTTCCAGAATGAACACCGGTATAACGGCGCCTGCCTTTGCCGCCTCAGACAGGGCCGGATTATCGGCAAGGCGCAGATCCTGGCGGAACCAGACGATCGTGGTTCGGTCACGTGACTGAGAGGGCATGGCAAGGCTGTCCGGGATAAATATCAAGTGATTGGATGTACGCCATTCTGCGTCTGCAAGATCACATTACCCGATGCCATCTTGCCCTCGCGAAAAAACCGTCTACGTTATTCCCCAAGGACCAGAACGCGGCCAGACTGATGCTGCGGATGAGGGAGAGATGCATGAGTGACGCTGCGGCCATGCCACGCATGACCGACCCTTTCGGGCGCGACATTTCCTATTTGCGTGTGTCGGTGACGGACCGCTGCGACTTCCGCTGTGTCTATTGCATGGCGGAGGACATGACCTTTCTGCCCAAGCGCGAGGTGCTGTCGCTCGAAGAGCTGGACCGTCTTTGCAGCGCTTTCATCGGCAAGGGCGTGCGGCGTCTGCGGCTGACCGGCGGCGAGCCGCTTGTGCGCAAAGGCATCATGGGGCTGATCCGTTCCCTCTCCCGCCACCTTCAATCAGGCGCGCTGGACGAACTGACGCTGACCACCAACGGCTCGCAGCTTGCCCGTTACGCCACCGAGCTGGCAGACGCAGGCGTGCGGCGGCTCAATGTATCCGTCGATACGCTGGATGCTGACCGGTTCCGTGCCATCACCCGCTGGGGCGATCTGCCCAAGGTGATGGAAGGCATCAAGGCCGCCAAGGCCGCAGGCCTTTCCATCAAGATCAACATGGTGGCACTGAAAGGCGTCAACGAGGATGAGATTGTTCCGATGCTGGAATGGGCCCACGGCGAGGGCCATGACCTGACACTGATCGAGACCATGCCCATGGGCGAGATCGACGGTGACCGCACGGATCAATATCTGCCCTTGAGCGAAGTGCGGGCACGGCTGGCGGAGCGTTTCACGCTCACCGGCATTCCCTACAAAACCGGCGGACCGGCCCGCTACATGCAGATCGAGGAAACCGGCGGGCGCATCGGCTTCATCACGCCGATGACCCACAATTTCTGCGAAAGCTGCAACCGGGTGCGCATCACCTGCACGGGCATGCTCTACATGTGCCTCGGCCAGGACGACAGCGCCGATCTGCGTGCGCCGTTGCGCGCTTCGGAGGGCGATGAGCTTCTGTCCCGCACCATTGACGAAGCCATTGGCCGCAAGCCGAAGGGCCATGATTTCGTCATCGACCGGCGGACCAACAAGCCCTCCGTTTCCCGCCACATGAGCGTGACGGGCGGCTGAGCAGGAATACCGCTCTACGGCCGTTCGCTGCGGTAGCAGGCAATGACCGAGATGAGCGTCAGCGTCGCACAAACCGCCATGACGGCCAGCAGCGGCCACACCGTGCCGGGGTACATGCTCTGTGACAACAGCCAGGCCACCAGCGCCGATGTGCCCGCGCCCAGACCAATCTGCATGCTGCCGGCAAGACCGGACGCTGCACCGGCCAGATCGGGCCGCACGCTGACAGCGCCGGACAGGGCGCTCGGCAGGCAGACCCCGTTTCCAACTCCCAGAATGCACATGGGCAGGAACAGCGAGAAGGGGTGATAGATGCCTGCGCCGAAGAGAGCGGCCGCCAGAACAACCGTCACCACCGGAAGCATCGAGCCGATAGTCACCATGCGCAGAACACCAATACGAGCCGCAAAGCGCCCCGACAGGCCATTACCCACGATGTAACCACCCGCCACCATCATGAAATAGAGCCCCATTGTAAGCGGCGTCATCCCCAACACGTCCGAAGCGATGAAAGGTGCACCGCCTAGGAAGGCGAAATAGACGGCCGAAGTGAACATGGAAACAGAAGCAAAGGCCCAGAACTGAGGCTCCCGCCCCAGCGCCCGGTAACTCGCCAAAAGGCTGGACAGTCCGGCAGAGTGGCTGCGGTTGTGATGGGTTTCATGCAGGTTGACCCAGGCAGCCAGCGTCACCGCAACGCCAATGGCGAGCATGAGGTAGAACCCGCCCTTCCAGCCCGCCACCCCGTCGAGTGCGCCGCCCATGGCAGGGGCAAGCATCGGACCGACCGCGAGGCCCATGGTGACATAGCCGATCATGCTGGCGGCCTGCTCGCGCTCGTAAAGATCACGCACAATGGCGCGCCCCAGCACCAGCCCCGTGCAACCGCCAATCGCCTGGACGATGCGCCCGAGAATGACAGTCTCGACCGAGGAAGCGGCAAGGCAGATCATCGTGCCCAGAACGAAAACCACCATGCCGGTAATCACCACCGGGCGGCGGCCGTAGCGGTCGGACACCGGACCAAGCACAAGCTGAGAGAGGCCAACCGCCGCCAGATAAAGCGACATGGTGAGCTGCACTTCCGCTGCCGTGCTCTCCAGTGACTTGATCATGCCGGCGAGCGACGGCAGGTAGATGTTCATCGCCAGCGGGCTGATCGTGGAAATGGCAATGAGGATCGCAAGCGAGGGCCGCAGCGCGCCTGAGGGGTCTGCCTGCTGCGTCTTTTCCGTGCTCTTTCCTCCCGCGTCCATGTCTCAGCCCTGCCCCTGCTGCGCCAGCTTGCGCTCGCGGATAAAAGTGTAGACGCCCGTCGCCGCCACAATGGAGGTGCCTAAAAGGGTCAGGGCATCGGGAATCTCGCTCCAGACCACATAGCCAATGCAAATGGCCCAGAGAATGCTGGAGTAGCGGAAGGGGAAACGACAGCGATATCCCCAAGCCGCATGGCAATGATGATGAAGATATAACCGGCGAGCAGAAACAGGGAGCCAGCAGCAATGAAGCCAAGCTGACGGGCTGTCATAGGCTCCCAACCCTCGAAAATCACCATTACCCCGCCCAGCGCCATGACGCCAAGGCAGGTCACGAAGGTAACGCCGAATGTCGGAATGACCTGCGGCATACGCCGCGTGGAGAGATCGCGCAGCACCATGCAGAACACGCCGCACAAGGCGACGAGCGACCATGCATTGAAACCCGACACACCTGGCCTGATGATGATCAGCACACCGGCAAAGCCGATGCCGATTGCCGTCCAGCGCCGCCAGCCGACTGTCGCGCCGAGGAAGATGGCGGCGGCCGCCGTCACCAGCAACGGCAAGGACTGCAGCACCGCAGTGATGTTGGCTATCGGCAGATGGATGAGAGCTGCCAGATAGAAAAAGGTTGACCCCAGCTCACCCAGCGTGCGGATGGCCACGGTCGGATGTGCCAGATGCCGGAACTCCCGGTGCACTCCCGTGGCGACAGATGCCGCATAGATCAACGCGCAGGCAAAGACGCTGCGCATGACGATGATCTGGCCGAGCGGCAACTCGTCATGAATGAATTTGACGATGGCATCGTTGGTGAGGAACGCAGCCATAGCCAGCAACATCGCCGTGATGGCCTTGCTGTTTTCTCGAAGATCCACGTGACAATCCTGATCCGGGAGCGCCGGGCACAGAACAGGTGCCACAAGCGGAAGACGTGGGAAATCTTTCCCGCCTTTATGTGCAAAGGTCAACCTTCCACCTGTGCCGCACTGCAAGAGGCGGAGCGGCACAGGCGGGAAACGGCGTCAGTCGATCACAATGCGCGGCGGCGCACGGCGGGCTTCACCCGTTTCACCCGTCACGCTGGCCCAGACCTTTGCCGCGATATCTCGGTAGACGGCAGCATGCGCCCCCTGCGGATCGGCAACCACGGTGGGTATGCCCGCGTCGGAGTTGATGCGGATGTCCATGTCGAGCGGCACTTCGCCGAGGAATGGCAGGTTCAGCCGCTCTGCCTCTGCCTTGGCGCCACCATGGCCGAAGATGTCGTAGCGCTTGCCGGTATCGGGGGCGATGAAATAGCTCATGTTCTCGATGATGCCGAGCACTGGCACATCCACGCGGCGGAACATGTTCAGCCCCTTGCGCGCATCGATCAGCGCCAGATCCTGTGGCGTCGAGACGATGACGGCACCTGACAGCGGCACTTGCTGGGCCATGGTCAGCTGGGCATCGCCCGTGCCGGGGGGCATGTCGACCACCAGCACGTCCAGTTCGCCCCAGGCCACTTCGCGCAGCATCTGCGTCAGGGCCGACATGACCATCGGCCCGCGCCAGATCATCGGCGTGTCTTCCTCGACCATGAAGCCGATGGACATGACCTTGAGACCATGACCCTCCAGCGGCTTGATGATGCGCCCGCTCACCGGCTCGGGCCGGCCGGAAACACCGAAGAGGCGCGGAACGGAAGGACCGTAGATATCTGCGTCCAGCACACCAACCTTCAGGCCATTAGCCTTCATCGCCAGCGCAAGGTTGGCCGTTGTGGTGGACTTGCCGACGCCGCCCTTGCCGGATGCCACGGCAATGATATGCGACACACCCGGGACACCGGCCTTGGCAGGCCCTGCACCTTGCGGCTGCGGCGCGCGTGGCTGAGCGGCGGGCTGGGCATGGGAGTGGCCGTGAGAATGGCCGTGCGCCTGCGGGGCCGAAGCAGGAGCCGAACCGGAGGTGCGCTCTGCCGTCAGCGCCACCATCGCCTTTTCAACGCCCGGAATGACCTTTACCGCATTCTCGGCCGCCAGCCGGAGGGGCTCCATCTGACGCGCCCTGTCTGCCGGAACGGTGATGGAAAAGGCAACGCGGCCATCGGATACGAACACATCGGACACAAGGCCGAGCGATACGATATCACCGGTTCCGTCCGGGCCGGGAATGCGCGACAGAGCCTGATGCACTGCCGCCTTGATCTGTTCCGTCATGCTGATGGCGTCCTGTCTGCTTGCGGGCGTGTGCGAAGCACTCCGCTCTCCTGGTGCCGTAACTTATCCTCTCACCCGCCCCCGTCAATCGCACCAGGTGCCGCAACCGTCATTGCAGCGACAAGATTGCAGGCCTACAACTTGTCCCTGCAGGCTCGTGACGGCCTGCCCTACCCCGTTCCACAGGCCACGGCCTTGCGAAGAGATTTCGGTATGAACGAGTTGCTTTCCCCCGCCTCACCCGGCGCGGCCTGCTGCTGGGTGCAGCGGCCTCCGGCTTTGCCGCCGCCCTTCATCCCTATTCCCTGCGCGCGCAGGAAGGCACGGCGCACCTGCGCCTGATGGAGACAACCGATCTCCATGTCCATGTCTTCCCGTATGACTATTACGCCGACAAGCCGGTGGACACCGCAGGCCTTGCCCGTACAGCCTCGCTGATCCGTGCCATCCGCAATGAAGCCACCAACTCTGTTCTGGTCGACAATGGCGACTTCCTGCAGGGCAATCCGATGGGCGACTACATTGCCTATGAGCGCGGCATGAAGGCCGGTGACCTGCATCCGGTGATCCAGGGCATGAATGTGCTGGACTATGACGCAGCGACCTTGGGCAACCACGAGTTCAACTACGGCCTTGAGTTCCTCGACAAGGTTCTGGCGGGCGCCAACTTCCCGGTCGTCTGCGCCAACCTTGCCAAGGGCCAGCTTTCCGCCGGTCCGCGTACCGACACCACCCTGCTGAAGCCCTATGTCATCGTCGACAAGACCATCCGGGATGGCTCGGGCAAGGACTATCCGATCCGCATCGGCTTCATCGGCTTCGTTCCGCCCCAGGTCATGAACTGGGACCGCAAGCATCTGGAAGGCAGCGTCAACGCCCGCGATATCGTGGAGACGGCAAAGGCCTTTGTTCCGGAGATGCGCGAGCAGGGCTGCGACATCGTGATCGCCCTCTCCCACTCCGGGATTTCGGCAGACACCTATGCGGGCGGTATGGAAAACGCCTCGCTGCACCTGGCCGCCGTCGAAGGCATCGACGCCATCTTCACCGGTCACCAGCATCTCGTTTTCCCCGGCACCGCCTTTGACGGCCTTGAGGGTGTAGACACGGGCAAGGGCACGCTTTTCGGCAAGCCCGCGGCCATGGGCGGCTTCTGGGGCTCGCATCTGGGCGTCATCGACCTGATGCTGGCGCGCGATGGCAACAGCTGGCGCATCACCGGCTTCAGCACCGAAGCACGGCCGATCTACACCAAGGAAGGCCGCACGGTCACGCCAACCGTGGACAGCCAGAAGGACGTGCTGGACGCCGTGACCGCAGAGCATGAGGCGACGCTCGCCTATGTGCGCCGGCCTGTCGGCAAGACCGATGCTCCGCTGCATTCCTATTTCGCGCTGGTGGCCGATGACCCCAGCGTGCAGATCGTCTCGCAGGCGCAGATCTGGTACATCACCGAAATGCTCAAGGGCACAG
Organism: Pannonibacter phragmitetus; assembly: GCF_050510895.1. Taxonomy (GTDB): domain Bacteria; phylum Pseudomonadota; class Alphaproteobacteria; order Rhizobiales; family Stappiaceae; genus Pannonibacter; species Pannonibacter phragmitetus_B. Next base: position 3,230,541 of record NZ_JBNINT010000001.1, read on the forward strand.
AATGGGAGAGCCTGCCGGTCCTCTCCGCTGCCGCCCCCTTCAAGGCAGGCGGACGCGGCGGCCCCGAGTATTACACCGATGTGCCGGTGGGCGATGTCGCCATCAAGAACGTTGCCGATCTCTACCTCTATCCCAACACGGTTCAGGCCGTTGCCATCACTGGCAAGGATGTGAAAGAATGGCTGGAACGGTCTGTGGGCATCTTCCGCCAGATCACGCCGGGCGCGAAGGACGAGATGCTGATCGAGCCCACTTTCCCGAGCTACAACTTCGACATCATCGATGGCGTCACTTATCAGGTGGATCTATCGCAGCCGTCCAAGTATGGCGAGAAGGGCGAAGTGGTGAACCCTGAGGCAAACCGCATCGTCAATCTCACCTATAACGGCGCACCGGTTGATCCGGAGCAGAAGTTCGTTGTCGTGACCAACAACTACCGTGCCAGCGGCGGCGGCAGCTTCCCGGGCATCAACGACAGCGTTGTCATCTTTGCTGGCCCGGACACCAACCGCGATGCGCTGGTCCGCTACATTGTCGAAAAGGGCACGATCAGCCCGAGCGCGGATGCAAACTGGACCTTCAAGCCCATGCCTGGCACCACCGTCCTGTTCGACACCGGCCCCGGTGGCAAGGCCCACGCGGCTGCTGTCAAGGGCGTGAAGATCGAACCGGCCGGTGACGGCGCCGATGGCTTTGCCCGCTACCGCATCACGCTCTGAGCGGCGGGCGGCAACCGCACCGGATTTGATCTGTGCCATTGCCGGGCGGCCAGGGCCGCCCTAGGTTGATATGAAACGGTCGCCGCCGGTCACGTCCGGCGGCGTTTTCTTTCGTGTGCAAGAGGTTCTTTGTCCATGCCGGTCATGCTCATCACGGGTGCCAACAGGGGATCGGCCTGGCTGTTGCACGGGTTGCTCTTGCGCGTGGCTGGACAGTTCTCGGCAGCATGCGGCGGGAAGAGGATGCGGACCGGCTTGCCACAGAACTCGGACCTCTGTTCCGACCGCAACTGTTTGATGTGGCGGACAGGGACGCACTTGCTGCATCGGCTGCATCCAGCCCGCAGGCAATTGATGTTCTGCTCAACAACGCCGGGATCATCGGGCCAGACGGGCAGGACCAGAGCGCTCTCCATATGGATTTTGGTGGTTTTCTGCGCACTCTGGAGATCAATACCCTCGCCCCTCTTGCCGTGGCACAGGCTTTTCTGCCGCGTCTGCGCAAGGCAGCTCAGCCACGGATTCTGACGATCTCCAGCCAGATGTCATGGATGGGCTATGCCAAGTCCGACCGGGTCGCCTACCGGGCGTCAAAGGCAGCGGTAAACAAGGTGATGCAATGCCTTGCCACCGATCTGGAGCCAGAAAACATCGCAGTCGGCCTGATTGATCCGGGTTGGGTGCGCACGGATATGGGCGGCGGGGAGGCTGACCTGACGGCTGAAGAAGTGGCCAGCGGCGTTGTGAGCCTGATCGATAATTTTGACATTACACGAACAGGGCGTTTCTTCCGCTGGACAGGTGAAGAGCGCGAGTTCTGAAATCTTCTGCAAAGAAAAATCTTTAAATTTTATCTGAAAGCTTAATCGAAGCAAAGCAGCCTGTGTGTAAGGTCTTGATATCGACGGGAACACGGAGGTTTCCATGCCGGGTCTTTATCACATCTGCTACCTGAGTGTCGCAAAGCTGTCTGCCCTTCAGCCAACACCTGAAGAAGGCTTTGAGGACATCAAGGACAAGGCCCGCAAGGCGAATTCCGCAGCGGGCCTGACTGGCTGCCTCATCTTTACGGGGCAGCATTTCCTGCAGGTGATCGAAGGCATGCAGGAAGACGTGGAAGACACCTTTGGCAGGATCTCGCGCGATACGCGGCACACCGATCTGCGGGTTCTGAGCGAAGGTCCCATCGAGGCACGTGACTTTCCCGAGATGGCTGTCAACTGCGGCGGCGATGAAACGCTGACCGCGGAGGCATTGGCGGAGATCAGCGCTGTGCTGGATTACCCCCAGCATCAGCTCCACATCCGGGAGATCCGCACCTTGCTTTCAGTTGTTACCCAACAAAGCCGCAAGCAGGATGCACTTCTGGCCGGGTGAGCCGGGAAACTCCCTGAAGGCACGCAAGTCTCTAGCCAAGGCCTGCACCTGGCGGCCTCTCGGGACCAGTCCACTCAGATTGTATTTCAAGGGAATACATCTATCGCAAAAATTTAATTTTTATCTCTACATTTAACTCGAGTTGAATTTCCCCTACGTAAATTCGCGGACAATTGAGCGGAGGGGATAACATGCCGCAGCTTTATCACATCTCATACATGAGTGATGCAAAGCCCTATGCCCTGGGGCCGGACACGTGTGAAAGCATTCGCGCCATCGGTCAGCAATGCCTCAGAAACAATGCCAGGCTTGGACTAACCGGCTGCCTGTTCTTCACGGGCAACAAGTTCTTCCAGACTATCGAGGGTGAACCGGACGACGTTGAAGACACGTTCGGCCGCATTTCGAGAGACACAAGGCACCAGAACCTGCGGGTGCTGAGCGAAGGATACACACTCGGAAGGGCCTTTGCCGGAACCACGGTCACCGCGCCGGATTGCTGTCTCCAGCTCGCGTCTGAAGTGTTGCAGGAACTCAGCCACGCCGTCGACACTCTCGCGCTGCTGCAGTTGCACACCCGGGAACTGGAGACGCTTCTGGCTGTTGTCACCCAGTCCTCCCGGCGGCACGACTTCCTGCTAAACAGCTGAAGAAGTCTGTTGGGCGGCTGCAAACGGCAAAGGCCGGACATGGCTGCCCGGCCTTCGATCCGCATTTTAAGGTGTGAGCATCAAGCCGCACGCACCTGTGCGATGAAGCGGGCGACTTCCATTTTCAGCATCTCCGCATCGCGGGCAAGACCACCGGCCGAGCCCAGAACTTGCGAGGCCGCAGCTCCCGTTTCTTCTGCCGCACGGCTGACACCGGTGATATTCGCTGAGACCTCGGAGGTCCCGGCAGAGGCTTGCTGAACATTGCGGGCAATCTCGGACGTTGCTGCATTCTGCTCTTCGACAGCCGCCGCAATCGTTGCCGCGATGCCGTTCATCTTCGCAACCGTATCGCCTACGTTCTGGATGGCATCCACGGACGCACTGGTCGCAGCCTGGATCTCGGCGATCTGGCCGGAGATTTCCTGTGTGGCACGGGATGTCTGCTCTGCCAGCGCCTTCACTTCCGTCGCCACAACCGCAAAGCCCTTTCCGGCCTCCCCGGCACGGGCGGCTTCAATGGTGGCATTCAGCGCCAGCAGGTTGGTCTGACCGGCAATGTCTGAAATCATGCCCAGAACGTCACCGATCTTCTGTGAAGCAGAAGACAGGAACGCGATACGTTCGCTCGCGGTCTGGGTGTCCCCTACAGCCCGGTGGGACATATTGGACGACTCTTCCGCCTGGCGGCCGATCTCGTTCACGGAAGCCGCCAGTTGTTCGGTCGCTGAGGCAACCGTCTGCACATTGGCAGCAGCCTCTTCCGAGGCAGCCGATACGGCGGTGGACTGCTGGGCCGTTTCTTCGGCAGAAGCGCTCAACGTGTTGGCCGCAGCCTGCATCTCCTGCGCGGCAGAAGAGACCGTATCCACGATGTTGCCGACTGCGAGCTCAAAGCTGTCGGCAAGCTCGTGCATAATGCGGCGGCGGTCTTCTTCCTGCTGCACCTTCAGTGCTTCCTGCTCCTGCTCCAGGCGCACCTTTTCGATGCCATTGACCTGGAACACTTCCACAGCCGCCGCCATGTCGCCAATCTCATCCGCCCTGCCCGAGCCATAGACCTTCATCGTCAGGTCACCCGCAGCCACTGCCTTCATGCAATCTGTGATCGACTTGATCGCACGGGAAATAGTCGTGCCAAGAACCAGGGCGATTGCCGCCATCACGAGTGTGAAAATGCCGGCGAGCGTGAGCGCCATTGTTGTTGTTTGGGCTATGCCCGCTTGCGCCTCTGGCCCGATCTCACTCTGAAGAGCCGTAACCTTCTTAGCGGCGTTCAGATAAGCAGCGGAGGTTTGGGGGCCTGTATCCTTCAGTATCTGGCTTCGCAAGACCTCGGCTGCATTGGTGTTCCGCTCGAACTGCACCACCTGATTTTTGAGTTTCTCAAAATCGCTGACAAGCCGCGCTGTTTGCTTTCCCAGATCCGCGCTTTGCGGTGCCGTGGACAAGCTTCGCAGTTGCTGTTCGGCTGCTGCGTAACGTGTCTGGGCCTGCCCTATGTCTTCCGGACTGCCGGTGAACCCAAAGCGCGCAACGTAAAGGCGAGCCCCCATGACTTTTTCCAGGACTTGCGTTGCTGCAATAGCCACGACCTCATTCTGCTCGGAGATGCTTTGACTGATGACCCCGGAGAGTGCCTCCGTAAAAGGAACAGTCACCGCTTGCATGGCCTTGACATCGTTGCCAGTCGCCTGAACCGCAGCCTCGTAGGAGGCAAATACAGCTGCATAAGTGCTGGCATTCTCACTGGCATTATCCATGTCCGCCCGGAAGGGAGACCCATCAAAGGCCTCACGCCCCTTTTCATTCGCGGCATGTAACGCGGTCAACGCATTGTTGACGACTGACGCAAACTCCGGCGTCGGACGGTTCATGTACCTTACAACGGCAAGACGGGCGTCCGTCAAAGCTGACGACGCCTCCGAAATTGTCAGCGTATGGCGAGCTGCAAGCCGGTAGTGCGTGAAGTAATCCGCAGCAGATTGCAGCCCGGTGTATCCGATGAAAGACACACCCAGAAGCGCTGCCACCGAAAGGCCAAAGCCGCCAAAAAGTTTCGCACGAACGGTCAGTTTCATGACTGCCTCTTTCCATCATTCAAAAATCACGTGAATTTTTCTTTAGTCGCAAGAACATTAACAAACAACTACCCAGATAGATTAAGAATATCAGGATAAACACGCATTATTTCACGCGTTATATAATAATACAAGAATGCAAAAATACTCCAAATCATCCAATATGCAATACAAATATACATTGTATTCCACTTGTCTTAATTAGTTAATAATCCAAATATTGTTAATTATAACGACTATTTTTCCAAATTAATACATAAAAAATACGTAGAGTCGAAGTTGGTATGCGCCACCACAGACTTTGACACCACTTTGCCGTGGCCGAACTCGAGAAGGATAATCTGTGGTGGTCTTCCAGGACGCATGCCCCTGTACTGACCCGGGACCATGAAATGCCAATTGACAGGAAATCACCCGGCCGGACCGTATCCCGAGCCCTTCAAGGCATCATTATTGTATACAATAATCGCCACTGACGGTATCAATGCCGACACACCTGCGCAGAGACGCATCCTCCCAAACGGAAAGAACAGTCATGGATCAGATAAACATCATGGAGCTGGCGTCACTGGCCGCCGCCCTGCTGGCCACCGGCGCCATCGCAGGCATTGCGGCGGGACTGCTCGGCGTTGGCGGCGGCATCGTCATCGTGCCGGTGCTCTATTACGTCTTTCCGCTGGTCGGGGTGGAGGAGGAAATCGTGATGCATCTGGCGGTGGGCACGTCGCTCGCCACCATCGTCGCCACTGGTTACTCCTCAGCGAGAGCGCATTGGTCGCGTGGCAGCGTAGATATGGACCTGCTGAAGCGCTGGTGGCTGCCGATTTCGGCCGGCGTCATCGCCGGGGCAACGCTTGCAGGCAATCTCAGCGGCGGCGCGCTTTCGCTGGTTTTCGGCACCGTGGCGCTGCTGGTATCGGCCAACATGATCCTGCGCAAGGAAGGCAGTGGCATTGCGGACAAACTGCCTGGCTCCCCCATCCGAGAAATGCTGGGCGCGCTCATCGGCGGCGTCTCGGTGATGATGGGCATTGGCGGCGGCACCCTGGGTGTGCCGATCCTGACGCTCTTCTCCTACCCGATCCGCAAGGCTGTGGGCACGGCGGCAGCCATCGGCCTCATCATTGCGGTGCCGGGCACGCTCAGTTCCATCTATTTCGGCTATGGCAATCCGGACTTGCCGCCGTTTTCACTCGGCTATATCAATCTTCTTGGCTTTATTCTGATTATCCCTGGCTCGCTTCTTATGGCCCCCGTGGGCGCGAAGCTGGCGCACACCTTGCCGCCAGCCAAGCTGAGACTTGTCTTCGCCGCGTTTCTTGCATTCACCGGAGCCAGGATGATCTACAGCGTAATGGCAGGATGACGGACAACAGCGCCCCGATTACCCAAAGCGGCATGATGCTCGGCGTGCGGCAGACCCTGCCGCTCGTTCCGGGCATCATCACATTTGCGGCCGTGTTTGGCACGGTCTGCGCCCAGAAGGGGCTGACACTTGCGGAAACCCTGCTGATCAACGCCTTCGTCTTCGCGGGCGCCTCGCAATTCGTGGCGATGGAGCTTTACCGCGACCCGGTGACACCCGCCGTTCTGCTGGCAATGACGGGCATCGCCGCTGCGGTCAACCTGCGCATGCTGCTGCTGGGGGCCTCACTGCGGCCCTGGCTTGGGGGCTCCCCGCCTGGCAGGTCTACCCCTCGCTCTACTTCCTCACCGACATGAACTGGCTGCTCGCCCTGCGCTACCGCGCAGGCGGCGGCAGTGACTGGGGCATTTATCTCGGCAGCGGTCTGCTCATCTGGGTGCTGTGGGCAGTGGCCGTCATTCCAGGCTATTTCCTCGGCCAGCTGTTTGCCGAGCCGCAGCGCTGGGGCCTCGATCTGGTGATGCCCGCCCTCTTCATCACCATGCTGGTGCCCTTGTGGAAGGGCCGCCGCCAGACACTGAGCTGGGGCGTCGCCGCCGTGGTTGCCCTTGCCAGCTGGCAGCTGATCGGTGGCTACTGGTTCGTGCTGACAGGCGCCATTGCAGGTGCCATCGCCGGAGCCTATGCCAGCGACCCCAATGCCACTGACTCTGCTCCGGAGAAGCAAAATGGCTGAGAGCCCCTTCTCCGTCGATCTTCTGTTTTTCCTGACGGTCGTTGCTATGACCGGCGTGACCTATCTGATGCGCGCCGCAGGTTACTGGGTCATGGGCCAGGTGCCTCTGACCCCGCGCATCCGCCGGGGGCTGGAAGCCTTGCCGGGGGCGATCATCGTCTCAACGATCCTGCCCATCGCACTGAAGGGCGGGATACCTGCCGCCCTGTGCCTCATGGTCGCCGCCGCCGTCATGGCTCTGCTGCGCAAGGATATCGTAGCGGTGGTGCTGGCCATTGCGGCAGCTGCGGGCGCCCGCGCCTTAGGGTTCTAAACTGAGCGCCTTGAGCGCTGCGGCGAGTGTGTCCTCGAGAGCTGCGCCGGCCCCGATAACCTGCCAGCTCATCGGCCCCAGATCATAGGCCAGCTGGCGGGAGACAACCTCTGCCGTCGCATCTGACGCATCCCCTTGCGGGCGCTGACCCGTGCCTTGAGCGTGGCTTCCTCAGCCTCCAGCCAGAGCCCGTTGAAAGGCAGCTCCATCACAGCTGCCAGGTCCGCCACCGCCTCCCGCTCGCCCGGCCTTGCGTGGACGGCATCAAGAATAACGCTCTGCCCCGCCGCAAGTGCTGCCCGCGCCTCTGCGATCATCGCCGCATAGACCGCATCGCTTGCCTCCTGCGTATAGGCGCAGGCAGGGGCGCGGCTGGTTTCGGAAAGGCCGAGCATTCGCTTGCGCAACACATCGCTGCGCAGCACCCGCGCCCCCGGCAGTGACAAAAGTTGCGGCGCCAGCACCCCCGCCAGCGTTGACTTGCCCGTGCCGGAAAGGCCTCCGATAGCGATGAGCCGGGGAGTTGCTGGCTCCAATGCCCGGCACGCCAGCGCAAAATAGGCGCGCGCCGCCTCGCGCTGTACATCAGCCAACTTGGAATCCTGCTGGGTGGCGATGCTGGCCGCCGCGATCTTCGCCCGGATGGCGGCACGCATGGAGATGTAGAGCGGCAGAACCGCCAACCCCTCGCCCATCTCCGGCAGCTGTGTCAGGTCGAGATAGCGGTTCAGCAGATGACAGGCAGCAGGTGTCTGGCCGCGGTCGATCAGGTCCATCAGCGCAAACCCCAGATCATAGAGAACGTCGCCGGTGGCAATGCCATCGTCAAACTCCACCGCATCGAAGAGCACCGGCTCGCCGTCAATCAACACCACATTGGCGAGGTGCGCGTCGCCATGGGCCAACCGTATCAGCCCCTTGCGCCCGCGCTGGAGCACAAGATCCTCAATGCGGGCAAGCGCAGCACAGGTGGCGGAGACCAGAGCCTCAACCTCATGGGAGGGAAACAGCTCCGGCGCAGCGCGGAAGGCAGCTTCGTTCTGCACCGCATAGCTGGAAAGCCCGGCGAACCACTCCGCCGCACTCCGCACGGGCGCAGCCGCATGGGCCGCAGCGAATGTCTTTGCCAGTGCAGAGATGAGGCTTTGCGGCAGCGGCCCTTCTGCCGCCACATGGTCCAGCGTCACGCTTTCATCAAAGCGGCGCATGTGCACCAGCGGCTCCACAAGCTCCCCTTCCCCGCCCAGCGCCAGCGTTCCGTCCGCACGCCGCATCACTGCTGTCTCGCCCGGATAAAGCTCTGGCGCGAACAGGCGGTTGCGGGTCAGCTCCGCCGTCACGGCCCGGCGGCGCAGGGAAAGCGTCGAATAGTCCAGGAAGGAAAGCGCACGGCTCGCTTCATCTTGTAGGCATCACCGCCAATCAGAAACACCGTGTTGGCGTGGGTGTCGATCCGCCGCGATCCGGGCTCCGCCCGCACCTGCGCATCGAGAAAGGCGTAAGCTTCGCTCTGATCATCTGGCAGATGGCGTTCTGGCGAGGGCATGTGCATCTCTCATTTCCGCTACGGCAGCAGCTTCTACCATGCGGCAGATACCAGCCTGCCGAATTGATCCTGCTCAATGACCCGCCGCAGCCCTGTGCCAGTCTGATGCCGGAAGAACCGGCAAAACGCCGGAGGATGCAAGGAGGGACCCGCCCATGACCGCAAGCCACGACCTGAAGAAGATAAGACTGAACCTCGCCCGGACCAAGGAGTTCCCCAATGGCTCGGCGCATCATGGCTATGAATTCACCGCGCCGCTGGATGAAACGGGCCATATCGACGCCGTTGCATGGAAAGCAGCGCGGGACCATTGCCGCGTCCGCCGCTTCTGGGGCAGCGAGGAGGAAGAGATTGGCCATCTGGTGCATCGCCCCGGCGGCTCCTGGGCTTTCCGCTATGACATTGACGGCGATGATGACGATGAGGCCGGTTACCGTTTCGGCGCCCATGCCTTCCAGCCGGGGGAATATGTGTCGATCCGCGATGAGGATGGCGAGCTGCATACATTCCAGGTGGTCACCGTTCTTCCGGTGTGATCCTTGATGAAATTCCGGCTCCATGCGGCTCTTCATTCTGATCTGGAATGAAGTCATTGCAAAAAGCCGTGCGGAGCCGGTGTCATGTGCCGTGCCAATTCCCGCGCAGCTGCGCTATAGAGCAGGCAGGCTTGCGCAGCCTTGCGCATCTGCACCAACAGCGGGAAAACGGACATGGCACAGAAGACCGGCGGTCAGCTCCTTGTGGAGGCTTTGGAAACCCATGGGGCGGAGCGCGTGTTCTGCGTTCCGGGCGAAAGCTATCTCGCCGTTCTCGACGCCCTGCATGATGCCAATATCCCGGTGACCGTGTGCCGTCAGGAAGGCGGCGCAGCAATGATGGCCGAGGCCCACGGCAAGCTGACGGGCCGGCCCGGCATCTGCATGGTCACCCGGGGTCCCGGCGCCACCAATGCCTCTGCGGGCGTACACGTGGCCGCGCAGGACTCAACCCCGATGATCCTCTTCATCGGCCAGATCGAACGCGGCATGCGCGAGCGTGAGGCGTTTCAGGAAGTTGATTACCGGCAGATGTTCGGCGGCATCGCCAAATGGGTTGCCGAAATCGACCACGCAGACCGGGTGCCGGAGTTCATCTCCCGTGCCTATCACGTGGCCACGTCCGGCCGCCCCGGCCCCGTCGTTCTCGCCCTGCCGGAAGACACGCTGGTGGAGCTGGCGGATGTGGCCCAGCCCGAGCCGTGGAAGCAGGTGGAAACCCATCCGGGCCTGACCCAGATGGCCGATCTGCAAAAGCGCCTGTGGGCGGCAGAGCGCCCCATCGCCATTCTCGGCGGCAGCCGCTGGACGGCAGAGGCCGTCGCCGCCTTCACCCGCTTTGCCGAACGCTTCGAACTGCCAGTTGCCTGCTCATTCCGCCGCCAGATGCTGTTCGACAACCTGCACCCCAATTATGCCGGCGACGTGGGGATTGGCGCCAATCCTAAGCTGCTCGCGCGTATCAAGGCCAGCGACCTCGTGCTGCTTGTGGGCGGGCGCCTGTCCGAAATGCCGAGCCAGTCCTACACGCTGCTGGACATTCCCCAGCCGTCGCAGCAGTTCATCCATGTTTATCCGGACCCCGACGAGCTGGGCCGCGTCTACCGCCCCAGCCTTGCCATCAACGCCTCCCCCACCGCCTTCTGCAAGGCGGCTGAAGGACTGCAGCCGCCAGTGAGCAACAAGTGCGCGGGCACCGCTGCTGAAGCGCATGCAGACTACCTCGCTTGGTCGGGAGCCAGGCCGCAGACGCCGGGCGCCCTGCAGATGGCAGGCGTCATGGACTATCTGGAGGCCAACGCCGCTCCCGGCACGATCTTTACCAATGGCGCAGGCAACTATGCCACCTGGCTGCACCGCTTCCACCGCTTCCGCCAGTTCGCCACGCAGGCTGCTCCCACCTCCGGCTCCATGGGGTATGGCCTGCCGGGCGCCATTGCTGCCAAGCTCGCCTTCCCGCAGCAGGATGTGGTCTGCTTTGCCGGTGACGGCTGCCTGCAGATGACCATTCAAGAGCTGGGCACTGCGGCACAGGAAGGAGCTGCCGTCATCGTGTTTGTCATCGACAACGGCATGTATGGCACCATCCGCATGCATCAGGAACGGCATTATCCGGGCCGCATCTCGGCAACGAAACTGGAAAACCCGGACTTCGCCGCCCTTGCCCGCGCCTATGGCGCCCATGCTGAAACAGTGACGGCAACAGAGGACTTCGGGCCGGCCTTCGAGCGGGCACGGGCCAGCGGCAAGCTGTCGCTGCTGCATCTGAAGCTCGATCCGGAAGCCCTCACTCCGGCTGCATCGCTCAGCCAGATCCGTGCTGCCGCGGAGGCTGCCAAAGCCTGAGACAATTCTTCTCCCGTCGCAGCAGCGCGCGGAACAAACAAGTTTCGCGCGGCATTTCCCCTTTGAGCAGCCGGATCTGACCAAGGGTTGAAAATATCGGGATTGACCCGTGTCAATGTACGGTCATGCTTGCCAGCCTAACGTGAGACCTGAAGGGCTCATGAGGGGCCAAGCGACGGGAGACTTGAAATGGCTTTGAGAGACATTCTGATGGTGACCGATCTGTCGGGCGATCAGCAGGCGGTGAAATACGGCATCGAACTTGCTGCCCGCTGCGACGCCCATGCCACCGGTCTTGCCCTTGCTTATGAGCCCGTGGTTCCGGCCTTTGCTGCGGCCCCCGTTCCGGTCGATTTCATCGAGCAGAGCAGGCAGTTTGCACTGGCTTCGGCAAAGACGTCGCTGGACACCTTCAACGAGCTGGCCCGCCTTGGCGGCGTCAAATCCGAAGGCCGGCTGGCCGAAGTCATCACCGGTGGCCCGATGGAGCCGGTGCTGCGCCATTGCCGCCTGACCGATCTGATCGTTGTCGGCCAGGAAAACCCGGACCAGCCGGAACCCATGCGCGAGCTACTGATCGAAACGGCCCTGTTTGAAAGCGGCGTGCCGGTCCTGATCGTGCCTTACATCGGCGCCCCGGCACCGAAGTTTGAGAATGTGCTGGTCGCCTGGGATGGCAGTTCCACCGCCACCCGTGCGGTCCATGCTGCCCTGCCGATCCTTGCCATGGCAAAGAAGGTGACCGTGCTGATCGTCAACAAGGGCTCCAAGATGGCCGGAGAGCCGGGCGCTGACATGGCCACCTATCTCGCCCGCCATGGCCTCAACGTCACCGTGGACGTGATCACCAACACCCAGACCAGTATCGCCGAAACGCTGCTGAACTATGTCAGCGACAACGGCAAGGATCTCGTGGTGATGGGCGGCTACGGACACAGCCGCGTGCGCGAGTTCCTCTTCGGCGGCGCCACCCGCGACATCCTCTCTGCCATGACCGTGCCAGTGCTAATGGCGCATTGACGGCCGTATTTGAGGGAAGCTTCCTGACAGCCGGATTTCCAGCTGGCCACAGCTTCCCTCCCTCCCCAAATGAGAAAATGCCCCGGCATGGGGCTTAGGGGCCAAGGCGCGATCAGCGCATTGGCCCCTGCTTTCCCGTGTCTGGAACACCGGAGCGAAGCCGCCGCATCACATTTCAGATGGTTGCCACGGGCGTCACCGGCGAGCCGATGGCACCAGGGAGAAAGAGCGGAGGCGCCGTGAGGAAGGCGGCGTTGCGTCCGCGGGCAGCCAGAGCGGTGGCAAGGGCGCGCAGGTCCCACAATTCGGCGAGCGGCAGGCCGAGCTTGAACAGGCAATGGTGGTGCAGCGGCAGGCGCAGGCAGCAGGCATGCGGGTCCGTATGCGGGTTTTCGACGGCGTAATTGTCGGCGGCGATGGCTGCGATCCGGCTTTGCGTGATCCACTCGTGCAGGGCCTTGTCCGTTCCGTCAAGCACCGCGCCCGTGGCGTTCAGCCGGTCAGGGTCCGGTGCGTCCTGCATGTCCTGCAGCGCTTCGGCATAGCCGGTGCGCAGCAGCAGGATATCCCCTTGCGGATCTCCACGTCCTGCGCCTTGATGACTTCTTTCAGCATGTCCAGGCTGACGATCGTGCGGCCGGTGCCGAAGTGGCGGACGAAATCAATGAGGACGCCGCGGCCCTGAATGGCTGTCCGTGCCATTTCAGCAACGGAAAGACGCCTTGCGTAGGAGGCGTGCCCTTCTTCGCCGCCCTCGCCCAGCACATCCACATCTGCCTGGTGGCCGTTGTAGTAGCAGCGCTCCGCCACGCCGTCTCCGTCAGCATCAAACAAGGCGCCGACATGGGCCAGCGAATCCCACTGGGTGGAATATTGCGTCGAGAGCAGCACCTGATCATCGCTGAGCACGTCCTTCAGCAGCGGGTCCGTCTCGCTCAGGGGATAGTTGATGTATGGCGTGCCGCCGAGGCAGGTGGGGGCAAGACGGGGCGGCTTGCGCCGGGGGTTGAGGACCAGCTTTCCGGGCAGATCGAGCGGAAGCGACAGGCAGAAGGCAAGGCCTTCGCGGATCTCTTGCGCTGCCGCCAGCCTTTCCTCCGTACCGATGTAGTTCAAGGTTCCCAGCTGGTCGTCTTCGCCGAAGTCTCCCCAGTTCGAGCCCTCCGGCGTGTTCACCCATTTCGGCATGTGCTGTCCTCCTCCGGTTCACCGGCCGCTGCGGCAAGGCGGATGACCTGTGGCAGCAAGCGCTCGATTTCATCCATACGCTGTGTAAGGGTTGCATCCCAGGCATAAAAGCCTTGTCCTGACTTCCGGCCCAGTTCTCCGGCCTCAACCCTTGCAAACAGGCTCTCCGGCGGGCTCTGGCGCGCATCAAGCTCCGGGTAGAGGTAGGAGGCAATGTTGAGGTGAGTATCGAGGCCATTGAGATCCCGCTGCAGCATCGGGCCGATCAGCGCCAGCCGGACGCCGATCGAATAGCGGGTCACCAAATCAATGGTTGCGGCATCCGCCACGCCGCTGCCGATCAGGTGAAAGCACTCTCTCAGCATGGCGTGCTGCAGCCGGTTGGCGATAAAGCCGGGCACCTCGGTGTTGAGACGAGCCACCTTTTTCCCCGAGGCTTCCAGAATCCGCACCATCCTGTCCGTCACGTCTTCCCGTGTCTGCGCGCCCGGCACGACTTCGACAGCGGGAATGAGATCGGCGGGATTGAAAAAATGCGCGATGAGAAAGCGGCCGGGACAGGTCATGCCCCGGGTGAGATCATCCGTCCGCAGACCGGAGGTGTTGGAGGCGATGATGGTCTCACTTGCGAAAAAATCTTCCAGATCGCGCAGAACCTGGTGCTTTAGCTCCAGCTTCTCGGGAACGGCCTCAAACACGGCCTCCACATCTTTCCACTCATCACCGAGGACTTCCAGCCGGGTCGCGAACTCGACCGGACTGTCCTCGTGATCGAGAAAATCCCGTGCTTTTTCAAGCGCTTCGCCAGAGCGGTCCACCAGCGCCACGCGATAGCCAGCTTGCAGGAAATGCCTGCAGATCCGGGTTCCCATCACCCCGGCGCCGATGACGGCAACCTTCTTCATTCATCGCCCTCCAACAGATATATATTGACAATATAAGTTCGTATGAGTGATTAGCAATAAATATTAGAAGCTGACATCGGGGCGGGAGGCCCCAGGGGAGGAACCGTGAACGCTATCGCGAATGTTTTTACGCGGATTGTGAACCGCTACATGCCGGACCCAATGGTCGTGGCCATTTTGCTGACTGCTCTGAGCGTGGTCTTTGCCATTGCGATGGAGGGAAGCAGCTTTGTTGACGTGGCCCGCTATTGGGGCGGCGGCTTCTGGAACCTGCTCGCCTTCACCATGCAGATGACGGTCATCCTGCTGGCCGGATACATCCTTGCCCGGACGCCGGCCGTGGACAAGCTGATGGACTGGGTGGTCATGGGCATCAGCACGCCCCGCGCGGCCATCATTGCCGCGACGCTGTTTGGCGGCGTCGGCAGCTGGCTCAACTGGGGCTTCGGTCTGGTTCTCGGCACGCTGATCGCGCAGAAGCTGGGCCGCAAGGTCAAGGGGCTGCACTATCCGCTGGTCATTGCCGCAGGCTATTCCGGCTTTGCGGTCTATGGCGTGGGGCTGTCCGGTTCCGTGCCGCTGCTGATCAACACGCCGGGGCACTTCCTGGAGAAGACCATTGGCCTTGTGCCGCTGAACGAGACCATCTTCTCGCCCTATCTGATCGCGATGAACCTCGTCATCCTGGTCACGCTGCCGCTCTTCAACGTGATGCTGCATCCGAAGAAGCCGGAAGACGTGATCGAAGCCAAGCCGGAGCCGGAACTGGAGTCCAAGGATGCTGCACCGGTGGTGCGGGAGAACACCCTTGCCGAACGGCTGAACAACTCCCGGATCATCGGTGTGGGCACCGGCCTCTTCGGTCTCTTCTATGCCGGCCTTTATCTGTTTGAAGGCGGCGGTGTCACCCTCAACTTCGTGAACCTCCTGTTCCTATTCCTCGGCATCACGCTGTTCGTCACGCCGAGCCGGTTCCTTGGGGCTGTCAACGAAGGCGTGAAGGTCGTCAGCGGCATCATCATCCAGTATCCGTTCTATGCAGGTATCCTTGCGATCCTTGGTGGTTCCGGCCTGATCGTGACCCTGTCCAACTGGTTCGTCTCCTTCTCCAGCGCCGAAACCCTGCCGATCTGGTCCTTCTTCTCGGCGGGCCTGATCAACATCTTCGTGCCGTCGGGTGGCGGTCAGTGGGTGATCCAGGGTCCGGTGATGATGGATGCGGCCGCAAAGCTCGGCGCCTCCATTCCGGCAACGGCACTTGCCGTCCAGATCGGCGACCAGTGGACCAACATGGTACAGCCGTTCTGGCTTCTGCCGGCTCTGGCCATCTCTGGCCTGAAGCTCAAGGATCTCATGGGATACATGGTCCTTGTGCTGTTCTACCTCGGCATCCTGTTTCTCGCGACCGTTGCCATCTGGGGTTACATGGGAGTCTGACCGGCCATGCCATGGATGATTGAAACTTTCGACAAGGAAGGCTGCGCAGACCTGCGCAGCCAGCTCCGCCCGGTTCACCTTGACTATCTCGAGGCCAACAAGGCCCTGCTGCTGGCCTGCGGTGCCAAGCTGGACGACGAAGGCAAGACTGCCAGTGGTGGCTTGTATTTGCTTGATGTGGACAGCAGGGAAGAGGCGCAGGCTTTCATCGAGGCAGATCCCTTCCATCAGGGCGGCCTGTTCCAGCGGGTCGAGGTGCTGCGCTGGCGCAAGGCCTATCTCGATGGCCGCAACACGTTAAACGAGGACTGAATGCTCTATCACGTTGCCATGACCGTGAACCTTCCCGCAGACATGGATCCTGCCGTTGCCGCGCAGATCAAGGCTGAGGAAAAGGCCTATTCCCAGGCACTGCAGAAAGAGGGTGTCTGGCGGCATATCTGGCGTGTCAGCGGGCTTTACGAGAACGTCAGCATCTTTGACTGCCGGGACCATGACCACCTGCACGAGGTGCTGATGGGGCTGCCGCTCTATCCCTACATGGATATCAGCGTGACGCCTCTGAACCGCCATCCCTCGTCCATTCATCCGGGCGACCAGTGACCGGCTTTTCACGGCGTGCTGCCGTCATCACCGGCGGCAGCAACGGCATCGGCGCTGCCATCACGCAGCGGCTGAAGGCCGACGGCTTCCGGACCATCGTTCTTGACCTGACGGAGCCCACCCGTCCGGCAGACAGGTTTCACAAGGTGGATCTTGCCGAAGCGGATGCCCTGGAAAGCCTGTGTGCCATGCTTGCGGCAGAAGAAGAGGTGACCTGTCTGGTCAACAACGCCGGCATTGTTGCCCCGGCTGCGCTGGAAGATCTGGAGATGGCGGACTTTGACCGCCTGATGCACATCAATCTCCGGCCTTCCATCGTCTGCGCGAGGGCATTCCTGCCGGTGATGAAGGCGCTCGGCGGTGGCCGCATCGTCATGAACACGAGCCGGGTAACCAAGGGCAAGGAGCTGCGGACGCTCTATTCCGCCACGAAGGGGGCCGCACAATCCATGGCGCGGACCTGGGCACTCGAGCTGGGCCTGCATGGCATTACGGTCAACTGCGTCGCACCGGGGCCGATTGCCACGGATGCCTTCTGGCGCAACAACCCGCCCGAGGCGGAAAGGACGCAAGAGATCATCAACAGGGTCCCCGTCCGGCGCCTTGGCACCGGTGAGGACGTTGCCAACGCCGTGTCCTTCTTCTGCGCACCAGAAGCGGGCTTCGTGACCGGCCAGACGCTTTTCGTCTGCGGCGGTGTGACTGCGGGGTAGATCTCCCAGCGCAGGCGGTGCCGCCGTTCTTGCATGAAGGCAGAAGATAAAATTCAAGGGAGCGGTCCTGCCGGGCCGCTCCCTTGCTGTATTTTGCCTTGGCTCAGGCGCCAATATGGGCGCGCAGCAGCTCCGTGAAACGCTCTGGCTGCTCGACGCAGGGCAAGTGGCCGGCTGCTGCGATTTCCACGAAACGTGCACCCTTGATCTGATCCGCCATGGCTTTCACCAGAGCGGGCGGGGTTGAGGCGTCTTCGGCTCCGGCGATGACGAGAGTGGGTTGCGCAATGCTGGCCAGATCCGCCGTGTAATCCGCATCCCGGATGGCTGCGCAGACCTGGGCGTACCCTTCTGCAGGTGTCCGCTCCAGCATGGCGCGCCACATCTGGAAATCTTCACTCGTCTGATAGCCCGGGGCGAACCAGCGGGAGAGAATGGTATCGCTGATGGAGGCAATGCCTTCGGACAGCACGGTGCTGATGCGCGGGTTCCAGATGTCGGGGGAGCCGATCTTCGCAGCCGTATCGGAGAGCACGAGGTGGGTCATGGCCTGCGGACGGCGCAGGGCAAGCCGCTGCATGATCAGCCCGCCGACGGACAGGCCAACGCCAGTGAACCGGGTGATGCCATGGTGATCCAGCAAGGTTTCCAGATCATCCGCCATGGTTTCGATCGACAGGGTCGCATGTGCAGCGCTCAATCCGTGGCCGCGCTTGTCATGCCGCAACAGGCCCCATGAGGCGGGCAGCCGCGCAACGACCCTGTCCCAGACCCGCAGGTCTGTTCCAAGGGAATTTGCAAATACGAGCACCGGCGCGCCCTCTGCAGCCGGGCGGTAGCCATGATAAAGGCCGTCGAGGGCAGTAAAGGTTTCGCAGGTCAATTGGCGGGCTCCTGGAGTGTAAGGTCATCAAGGCAGGACAGGAAAAGCTCCAGTGCAGGACTTTGCCGTTCCACCTGATAAACGAGAGAGATGTTGGCTGTTTCCTCCACATCGGCCAGCGGCTTGTAGACCACGCCGGGCATAAGGAGGTTGCGGACGGATTGAGGTACGACCGCTACGCCAAGCCCAGCCGCGACAAGGCTCACGATCGAAGCAAACTGGGGAGAGCGCTGCACCACATCGGGCGTGATGCCTGCCCTTGCGCATGCCCGGTGCATGGCGGCGGCAAAGCCCGTATTCGGCGGCAGATGGGTTGTGACGAAGGGTTCGCCGCCAAGGCTGGCAAGATGCACGGGCGTGTCACTCTCTGCCAGAGGATGGCTCTGTGGAATGGCGAGCCAAAGCCTCTCCTGGCACAGGGTGCGCATCACCACATTGTCCGGCATATTTGGGAACGGGAGGCGGACAATTCCGGCGTCCAGATTGCCGGCCGAGACTTCGGGGATCTGCCGGTCGAGATCCATAAGCGTCAGGCGAAGCTGCGTGTCGGGTGCCTTCTCCCGGAAACCGCGCACGAGCTTGGTCAGGACACCGTTGAAGGCCGCCGCCCCGATGTAGCCGAGCGCCAGTTCGCCGATCATTCCCCGCCCTGCGCGCATGGCAACGCTTTCAGCCCTCGCCGCATGCCGCAATACGGCACGCGCCTCCGGCAGCAGCAGCTGCCCCGCCGGAGCAAGGCCGACATTGCGGCGGTTGCGCTCGAACAAGGTCGCGCCAATCAGCTCTTCCATTTGTTTGAGCTGTAGTGTCAACTGCGGCTGAGAAATGCCAAGGCGTTCCGACGCACGGCCGAAATGCAGCTCTTCTGCAAGGACGACAAGCAACTCATAATGCCGAAGCAGCAGCATTGTTATAAGTCCATCAATTATATATGTTATCGTTATAAGTCGATGCAGACTTGAACGCCAGCAAAATTCTTCAAACGCAACCCTCGGAAGAACGATGGCCTGCGGGGTGCCGTCTTCCCGGTTTCCGGCTGCATTCTCACAGAATTGGCCGTCAGGAGCCAAATGCAGTATGTTTTCAATGTGCCTATGGCTTCTGACAGCCTCCTTACGGGCTTGAGCCGGGGCCAGAACATGATCGCGCCTGCAACTCCTCGGCCAAAAGGAAACGCAAGACAGGCCGGAGGGAACGCGATCCCTCACCGATGGCAAGCGAAAGTTCACAACCCGCGCCGGGCACTGTTGACTGTTGAGGCCGCACCCTGCACCCTTCGCCCGCGCAGCCCAACCACGCGTCCCGCCGGAGTGTTCAGACCATGACCATCCGCAATCTGGAAGGCCTCTTCGCGCCCGGCAGTCTTGCCATCCACGGGCCCAATGCCCAAACGGCCGGACTGCCAGGCCTGATCATCAGCCGGTTACAGGCCTCAGGTTTCCGGGGGCGGACGGCGCTGATCAATCTGGAAGCCCCGGATGAAGCCGACAGCTGGCCCGTATTTGCCAGCATTGCTGAGCTGACATTCACGCCAGACCTGCTGATCTACCTCGGACCAGCAGAAGCAGCCCCCGCCATCATCACCGAAGCGGCAGCGCGTGGGGTCAAGGCCGTTGCGCTCCAGTCGGCAGGCTATGAATCCTGGCCTGAAGCCACCGTTTCTGCCGCCATGCAGGCCGCCCGGAGCCATGCGGTGCGCCTCATCGGCCCCGGCAGTCTTGGCGTTGCGGCCCCCACTCGGGACTCAATCTTCTTGCCACCCGCGATGCCCCGCAGGCCGGAGATCTGGCGCTGATCGCCCGCTCCGGCGCGGTCGTCAACAGCATCCTGTCCTGGGCGTCGTCCCGCAAGATCGGTTTTTCCGGGGTTGCTTCGCTGGGCCAGCGCAGCGACGTGGATGGCGGCGACCTGATCGACTATTTTGCCTCCGACTACCGCACCCGCGCCATCCTGCTGCATGTCGAGGCGGTACACAATCCGCGCAAGTTCCTCTCCGCTGCAAGGGCTGCGGCGCGCAGCAAGCCGATCATTCTCATTCGTTCGGGGCGAAGCCGCGATGCAGCCGTCAGTGGCAACACCCATGCGGGCCGGCTGACCCGTGCAGATGCGGTCTATGAAAGCGCCCTGCGCCGCGCCGGTATTCTTCGCATCGCCGATCTGGATGAGTTGTTCGAGGCTGTTGAAACATTGACCCGGCTAAAGGTGCCGAAATGCCAGCGGCTGGGGGTCATCGCCAATGGCCGCAGCCTTGCCACCCTTGCCGCCGACCGGCTGCAGGATGGCCGGGCGGAACTGGCCGAACTGGACGCCGAAACCCTTGCGAGCCTGCAGCCTCTGATCCGTCCGGGCACCCAGCCCGGCAACCCACTGACCCTGCCCGAGGGTGCTGCACCCGAAGCCGTGGAACAGGCAGTTACCACCATGCTGGCAAGCACGGCAGTGGACGGCGTTCTGGTTCTGGCAGCGCCCAATCCCTTTGTGCCGGGTGAAGATGTGGCCCGCGCCATTGCCAATGCCGCCGACAAGGACAAGCGCCGCCTTGGCCGCCGCAAGGCAGTGGTCGCCGCCATGGTGGGGGAAGATCCGCTGCCGCGTGCCGCGCTCGATTTCGCCCGTGTTCCGGTCTATGGCAGCCCGGCCGAAGCCGTGCGCAGCATCCTGTACCTGAAGCGCAGTGCCGAAGCGCAAGAGGCCCTGATGGCTTCTCCGCCGAGCTTGCCGTCGGACTTCTCGCCCGATGTGGATGCTGCCCGCGCCATTGTCACCGCAGCGCTGACAGAAGGCCGCAGCATGCTGGACCCGGCGGAGACGACCGCACTTCTGTCGGCCTACCGTGTTCCCGTCATTGAAACCCATCTTGCCCGCACCATTGATCAGGTACGGCAGATGGCGGGCAGCCTGCTGGAGCGCCATCCCGCTTGCGTCGTCAAGGCCTGGTCCACTGCCCTGCCCTTCAAGTCCGATATCGACGGTGTACGCCTTGGCATCGAAAGCGCCGATGCCGCCGCGCAATCGGCACAGGAACTGATCGATCTCGTCGGCCGCACTCATCCAACGGCTCGGATTGAGGGTTTCACCCTGCAGCCAATGCTGGAAGCAAAGCATGGGCTGGAGCTCTTTGCCGGGCTTGGAGATGATCCCTCCTTTGGGCCAGTCCTTGCCTTCGGACAGGGGGAACCTCCGTGGAAGTCTCCGGTGATGTGTCACTGGAACTGCCGCCGCTGGATCTGAACCTTGCCAATCAGCTCATCCGCCGCACCCGCGTTTCACGCCTCTTCCAGGCTTTCCGTGGCCATCCGGAACGGGACATGCAGGCCGTTGCGCTCACGCTGATGAAGCTGTCGCAGATCACCATCGATCTGCCGCAGGTGCGGGAACTGGACATCAATCCGCTTGTCGCCCTGCCACAGGGCGTTCTGGCGCTGGATGCGCGCATCGTCGTGGGCGAAGCGCCGGTGCAGGCAGGCCGTGCGGGCTCCTCCCGTCTTGCCATCGCGCCTTATCCGCAGGAATGGGAACAGACGCTGACACTGCGCGAAGGGGAAAGAGTATTCGTCCGCCCCGTCCGCCCGGAAGACGAGGAGCTGTTCCGCGCTTTCTTCGAGCAGGTGTCCACGGAAGATCTGCGCCTGCGCTTCTTTGCCCCAGTGAAGGACTTCGACCACCGCTTCCTATCGCGGCTGACCCAGCTCGACTATGCCCGCGCCATGGCGCTGGCGGCAATCGACCCGGACACAGGCGATCTCCTCGGCGTCGTGCGCCTCCATGCGGACCCGGACCACAAGACCGGCGAATATGCAGTGATGGTGCGCTCGGACCTGAAAGGCCGGGGCCTCGGCTGGGCGCTGATGAAGCTGATCATCCGCTATGCGGAGGTGGACGGCATCGAGACCATCAAGGGCGAGGTGCTGAAGGAAAACACCAGCATGCTGACCATGTGCGAATCCCTCGGCTTCACCATGATCACCTCCCCGACGACCCGGCCATCGCCCTTGTCACACTCTCCGTCAAATCGGCAGCAGCGGTGATGGATCAGCCGGGGTGAGGTTAGGGGCTGGATTGAAAGCCCTCACTCCAC
Organism: Pannonibacter phragmitetus; assembly: GCF_050510895.1. GTDB lineage: Bacteria > Pseudomonadota > Alphaproteobacteria > Rhizobiales > Stappiaceae > Pannonibacter > Pannonibacter phragmitetus_B. The sequence goes on from NZ_JBNINT010000001.1 coordinate 3,252,537, forward strand.
CACGGTGCCGGTCGAGAACTTGCGCTTGCCCTCGGAGCGGCGGGCCCAGGGACGGGTACCAGCCGGGATTTCGGTGACTGTACCGACCGGCTGAAGGTAATGGGTCACTTCCGGCCAGATGCCCGCCTTGAGCGCGGCTTCCACATGCGGCTTGCTGATCTCGAAGCTGGAGACGCCGCAGCGGAGCATCAGGGGAATCTGGTCGAGGATGAAGTCACCGATGGCGCGGATGTCGCCCTCATAACCCATCTGCTCGCGCAGAATGCGGGCGGAGGAAAAGCCCCGGCCGTCGCTAAACTTCGGAAACTCCACGGCAATGCGCGGCAGGCGGGCGGCGAAGGGCGCCAGCGCCTCGACGTCATCACCCGGGCTCACCAGAACGGCGATATCAGCGGCCACCGCAAGGAATGTGCCGGCATCCGCCAAAAGCGCGCCTGCGGCACCAGAAGCTTCAGGCCATCTGCAAAGGGATGGGCTGGCAGCTCAGCGTCCTTGTCGAGGCGTTCCCAGCTTTCCTGTGTGAAGCCGCCATTGGCGTAGATCGAGGTCATCACTTGCGTCCTTCGCAAAATTCGTCAGGCAGCCGCATCAGGCGCCAGTCGCTGGCCCGGCGCCGGAGGCGTCCAGAGACAGATGGATACCGCATTCAGTCTTCTCCTGACCGCGCCAGCGGCCGGAGCGAGGGTCCTCCCCGGAGCAACCTTGCTGGTGCAAGGCAGGCAGCCGATGGAGGGGTAGCCTTCAGCCACCAGCGGATGCGGCGGCAGATTGTGGGCCTTTGCATAAGCGAGGATATCCGCAGCTGTCCAGTTCGCCAGCGGATTGACCTTAACCCGGCCATCCTCCTCCTCAAACACCGGCAGCGCAGCACGGGTGCTGCTCTGAAAGCGCTTGCGGCCGGAAATCCAGGCATCAAAGCCCTTCAACGCGGTTGCCAGTGGCACCACCTTGCGGGCGTGGCAGCAGGCATCCGTGTCGCTCATCCAGAGCATGCCGCCGGCATCCACTGCGGCCAGCGCCTCGGGGTCGGGCTTAGCATCCCTGACGCCGGTGAGCCCAAGCTGCTCCACCAACAGGTCACGGTAGCGAAGTGTCTGCGGAAAATGCTTGCCCGTCTCAACGAAAATCACAGGCGTGGAGCGATCCACCTCCGACACCATGTGCAAGAGCACAGCCGAATCCGCGCCAAAGCTGGAGACGAGCGCAATGCGCCCCGCGTAGTGATCGCGGATGGCATCGCGCAGGATCGCTTGCGGGCTTTCGCCTTCATACTGCCGGGCAAAGGCCAGCGCTTCGGCGCCAGCACCAAGCTCGGGATCAAAGGCCAGGCCGCTGAGTTCACTCAGTGCCATAAAGCGCTCCCTTGAACGGGTCTTCGCCAACGCGGCGATAGACCTCCAGGAAAGTCTCCTGCGGGGACTGGCGCAGGCCGAGATAGGCATCCACCAGCGTCTCAATGGCATCAACCACCTCTTCCGAGGAGAAACCGCGGCCGATGATTTCGCCGATGGACGAGCTTTCGTTGGCCGATCCGCCGAGCGTGACCTGGTAGAACTCCTCGCCCTTCTTTTCGAGGCCGAGAATGCCGATGTGGCCCACATGGTGATGGCCGCAGGCGTTGATGCAGCCGGAGATCTTGATCTTCAGCTCGCCAATCTCGCTCTGCCGTTCCGGCGCTCCGAAACGCTCGGAGATGCGCTGCGCCACCGGGATCGACCGGGCAGTCGCCAGCGCGCAATAGTCCATGCCCGGGCAGGCGATGATGTCGGTGATGAGCCCGGCATTGCCTTCGGCCAGGCCGTTCTTCAACAGCACGTCGAAGATTTCCGGCAGATCATCCAGCGCCACATGCGGCAGGATGACGTTCTGCTCGTGGCTGATGCGGATCTCGTCAAAGGCATAGGCCTCCGCAAGGTTCGCCACCACATCCATCTGCGCATCCGTCGCATCGCCCGGAATGCCGCCAATCGGCTTCATGGAGATGGTGATGCTGGTGTAACCCGGCACCCGGTGCGGGTTGAGGTTATGTGCCACAAAGCGCGCGAAGGCCGGGTCTGCCGCCACACGGGCCTCCACCTTGGCGCTGACCGCATCGCGCGGCTCCAGCGCAGGAGGCGCGAAATAGGTCTCGATCCGCCGCACTTCCTCATCCGGCAGGCGCAGCACACCATAGCGGATCTTCTCGAACTCGGCCTCGATATCGGCCTTCAGCTCTTCCAGGCCCGTCTCGTGCACGAGGATCTTGATGCGCGCCTTGTACTTGTTATCGCGGCGGCCATAGAGGTTGTAAACGCGCAGGATTGCTTCCGAATAGGCCAGCAGATCTTCCTCGGGCAGGAAGTCGCGCACCTTACGGCCGATCATCGGCGTGCGGCCTAGCCCGCCGCCGACGAAGACGGTGAAGCCAATCTCACCCTCGCCGTTGCGGGTCAGCTGCAGGCCGATGTCGTGCACCTGGACCGCCGCGCGGTCATGCGGGGCGCCGGTGATGGCCACCTTGAACTTGCGCGGCAGGAACGAGAACTCCGGGTGGAGCGACGACCACTGGCGCAGGATCTCCGCATAGGGGCGCGGGTCGGCAATCTCGTCAGCGGCAGCACCGGCGAAATGATCAGCAGTCACATTGCGGATGCAGTTGCCGGAGGTCTGGATGGCGTGCATCTCCACTTCCGCCAGCTCTTCGAGAATGCGCGGCGTGTCCTTCAGGCTCGGCCAGTTGAACTGGATGTTCTGACGGGTCGTGAAATGGCCATAGCCCTTGTCATAGGTGCGGGCGATATGGGCCAGCTTGCGCATCTGGCGGCTATTGAGCGTGCCATAGGGAATGGCGACGCGCAGCATGTAGGCGTGAAGCTGCAGATACAGCCCGTTCATCAGGCGCAGCGGCTTGAACTCGTCTTCGGTCAGCTCGCCGGACAGACGGCGGCGCACCTGATCGGCAAACTGCGCTGTGCGCTCCTTGACGAAAGCCTGATCAAATTCATCGTAGCGGTACATGTCGCGTCTCCAGGGCGGCAGCCGGGCTGCGCCGAAAATCTGTCATCTGACGGGGCGGATGCCGGTGCACCGGCCCCTTTGCTTCACTCGGGCAATTCACTCAGGCACGGGCCTGCTTGCCAAGGGCGGGATGGGTGGTCGGGCCGGCGGCGCGGATCTTCTCACGCAGACGCTCTGGCACCCGCTTGCCATCCTCTTCCTTGATCTCGATGTCGTAAGGATCAACGATCTCGCGGGAAGCAACCGACTTTGCAGCCAGTGCCAGCGCCTCGGCCACCGCGTCCTTGCCATCGAGCAGGCGCGCCTCGCCGATCAGCTCGACCCAGGCGCCGTTCTTGCCCTGAAACACGACCTCGCCGTCGATCAGACGGTTGGCGGTGATCACCTTCATGCCTTCTCCTCATCAGGCGCGGGCTTGCCCGCTGCCTGCAAAATTCCGGCAGGCCCGCGTCAGGCCGCCTTGATCGCTTCTGCCGCCGCCGAAATCGGCTCGGCCTTTTCCATCACGCCATGACCCACGGCCTCACCGATCACCATCAGCACGGCGCCATTCACATCCTTGCGCCCGGCCAGCTGCGGCAGGTCGGCCAGCGTTCCGGCGAACTGGCGCTCGTCCGGATGAGCGGCGTTCTCGATAATCGCAACCGGCGTCGTGGGCTTCAGCCCCGCCGCCATCAACCGCACCGACACGGCCGCCGCCACGCTGCGCCCCATATAGACCGCAACAGTGGAGCCGCGCAGGGCGAGATTGGCCCAATCTGGCAGAGTTTCGCTCTCGGCATTGTGTCCTGTCGCAAACACCAGCGTAGATGCCACGCCGCGCAGGGTCAGCGGGATCTGGGCAGAGGCTGCCGCCGCAAAGGCCGCTGTCACGCCCGGCACCACCTCAAAGCTGATCCCCGCTTCGCGCAGCGCTTCCATTTCCTCGCCCGCACGGCCGAACACCAGCGGATCACCCGCCTTCAGCCGCACCACCTTGTGCCCGGCCTCAGCCAGTTCCACCAGCACCTTGTTGATTTCGCCCTGCGGCACCGAATGGGCACCCTTGCGCTTGCCGACGGAAATGCGCTGCGCATCGCGGCGGCCCATGGCGACAACAGGGTCCGGCACCAGTGCGTCATGCACGATCACGTCCGCTTCCTGCAGCAGCCGCTGAGCGCGCAGGGTCAGAAGATCCTCAGCGCCGGGGCCAGCACCCACCAGCCAGACAAAGCCCCTGTCATCCGTGGCGCTGTTCAGCAGGCGCTGTGCCTCGGCCCGGGCTGCATCGGCACGCCCGGCGTAAAGATTGGTGGCGACGGCGCCCGAGAAGAACCGCGCCCAGAACCGGCGGCGCACCGCGCCATCGGTCAGTACCTTTGCCGCCGTGTCGCGCAGGCTCTCGGCAAGGCGCGCAAGATCGCCGGTCGCACGCGGCAGCATGCCTTCGATGCGGGCGCGGATGTGGCGCGCCAGCACCGGACCGACACCTGTGGAGGTGATGGCAACGGCAATGGGTGCTCGGTTGACAAGAGCGCCCGTATAGAAATCGCAGAGTTCCGGCTTATCCACCGCGTTGGCGGGCACACCGAGAATGCGCGCAGCCTGCACCACGGCCCGGTCCAGCGCCTCGTCCTCGCGGGCGGAAAAACAAGTGCAGCACCGTTGAGATGGCGCGGGCGGAAATCTTCCGCCACATGGGTTGCCCCAACCGTCTCCATCACCTCGGCCAGTTCCGGCTCGATGTGTGCGGAAACGACCTCGATCAGCGCATTGGTCTCGCCCAGCAGCCGTACCTTGGCCGCCGCCTCGCCGCCATGGCCAACCACGACAACCCGCCGGTCCGCGACCTTATGAAAGGCCGGGAACACGTCGAGACGCCGGTGGCGTCTGTTCTCGCGGGGCTCGCCGGATGCTGACCCGGTACCGGACATGTAGGCACTCCTGCATTAATGATGACACGCACAATAGCCGTTGCACGGCAATTATGCCGGGCATCGTTTTTCAAACCTTGAAAAGGGGAGAAAAAGAATCCTCAGTTCGCAGGTTCCACGCACAAGATCGGCCATCCGCGCGCAACTCAGCAAGCCACACAACCGCAGCGACCGTTCATGCTCATCCTTGCAAGAAGCATCTCGAATGCACGGATACGAACTTACGTATACAAGATGATTGACTCTGTGCGCAAAGATGCACCACGATCCCTTGCGCTTGAAGATCTCAAGCGGCATGGGAGGAAAAATCATGAGAGGAAGACATGCTCTGCCAGCGGTTCTCCTGGCAGCAACGGTCCTGTCCGGCACCGCAAATGCCCGCGTAACCGGGTTCCAGATTCAGTCAACCGGCCCCGCCTTTGACGGCGCCACGTTCGCAGATACGGGCGCCTATGAGCGGATCGACGCAGTTGCCACAATAGCAGTTGACCCGGATGCACCGGCCAATGCCGGAATTGCTGATCTCGGCAAGGCCCCCGAAACGCCAAAGGAGAGGTGGAGTTCACCACCGAGGTCTTCATCCTGCGTCCGGCCGATGCGAAAAAGCAGTCGTCTTTCCTGTTTTATGAAGTTCCCAACCGGGGCCGGAACCTGAGCTTCACCTTACTCAACCGCTCAAAAGGCTCGGGCGTGCCTGCCAAGGCTGAAGATGCCGGAGACGGCTTTCTCATGAACCGGGGCAGCACAGTTGTCTGGAGCGGCTGGCAGTTCGATGCACCTGAGGCAGGCATCAACATCACCTTGCCGAAGCTGTCCGGCGTCAAGGGCATCTCCCGTGAGCAGATGATCTTCGACAAGCCCGGAGAGACGGGAAAGATCCCCTTACCTATCCGGCGGCAGATCTTGATCCGTCAAAGGCAAGCCTTACTGTGCGTGCAACACCTGACGATGCGCCGGCCACGCCGGAGGATCTCACCTTCAAGTATGTCAGCAATACCGAAATCGAGATCACCCGCCCTGCGGGCATGGATGCCGGGGCGATCTATGATTTCGTCTATCCGGCGGAAGGCAGCGTGCCCTCGGGCCTTGCCTTTGCCGCAACACGGGATGTGATTTCCTTCCTGCGCGGCAACGAAGGCCATGACGCAGAAAACCCGCTCCCCGGCATCAAGCACACGGTCGGCATGGGTATTTCCCAGTCAGGCCGTTTCCTGCGCGACTTCATCTATCAGGGCTTCAATGCCGATGAGGGCGGGCAAAAGGTCTTCGACGGCGCGATGGCGCATATAGCGGGCTCGCGCAAGAGCTACACCAACTACCGCTTTGCCCAGCCCGGGCGCTATTCCCGCCAGCATGAGGACCATGACTATCCGGGTGACCAGTTTCCCTTCACCTACGCCCTTACAACCGACCCTCTCACGAACAAACGCGAGAGCATTCTGAGCACCTGCATGGCAACGGACACCTGTCCGAAAATCATGCATTCGGACACGTCGACCGAGTTCTGGCAGGGCCGTGCCTATCTGGTGTCAACGTCACCTGAAGGAGAGCCGCTGACAATGCCGGACAATGTCAGGCTCTATTTCCTGGCAGGCGCGCCCCATTTCAACGGCTGGGGGCTCAAGTCCGAAATGAGCAAGACCTGCGTCAATCCCACGAATCCGCTCAGTGCGGCACCGGTCATGCGGGCACTTTATGCCGCGATGGAGGATTGGGTGGCGGAAGACAAAGCCCCGCCTGCGAGCCGCTACCCCTCATTCTCCGATGAAACACTGGTCAAGCTGGACGAACTCAAGCTGCCGATCATTGACGGAGCGGCTGCGCAGCCAAGGTTCAACACGCTGCGGGTGATGGACCATTCCATTCAGCCACCTCTGCAAGGCGCCACCTATGCGGAATATGTTCCTGCCGTTGACAAGGACGGCATTCCGCTTGGCGGCATACGCCTTCCCGCAGTTGCGGCTCCGCTCGGCTCCTATGCAGGCTGGAATCTGCGTGCAAAGGACTTTGCCGAAGGTGAACTTTGCAGCCTGACCGGCAGCTACCAGCCCTTCCCCACGACGGCGGTTGCCAGTGACAGCCGCATGCCGATCGAGGCACGCTACAAGGACCAGCAGGCCTATCTGGAGGCGGTGAAAGCGGCAGCCGACGGCCTGATTGCCGAAGGCCTCATGCTGCCAGCAGACACGGAGTACGTCCTGGAAAGCGCCAAAACGGACGCAGGCTCAATCTGGAACTGAATGGTGGCACTTCTGAAAACAGAACCGGCGGCCAAGTGGCCGCCGGTTCCTTTTGAAGGCCTGTATCCTCAGATGCAGCGGCCGCCGTCAACTTCGAGGGCAACGCCAGTGATGAATTCGGCATCATCGGAGGCAAGCCACAGGGCGGCGTTGGCGATATCCTGCGGGGTGGAGAGACGGCCAAGCGGAATGGAAGCGCGGAACTGAGCGCGCTTTTCCGGCGTGTCCTCACCCATGAAGAGATGCAGCATGCCCGTCTCACCTGCCACCGGGCAGAGCGCATTGACGCGGATCTTCGCCGGGGCCAGTTCCACCGCCATGGACTTGGTGGCCGTGATGGCCCAGCCCTTGGAGGCATTGTACCAGGTCAGGCCCGGACGCGGACGCAGGCCTGCGGTGGAGGCCGTGTTGATGATGACACCACCGCCCTGCGCTTCCATCACCGGCACAACGGCCAAGGCCGCCAGATAGATCGCCTTGGCGTTCACATCAAAGATGCGGTCGAAGGTTTCTTCATCGACGCCCAGCATGGAGCCGTTGCGGTGGGAATAGCCTGCGTTGTTGACGAGGATATCCAGCCGTCCGAAATGTCCCGTGGCCGCCTTGACCATCGCCTCCACATCGGCCCGCACCGTCACATCTGCCGTCACCGCAATGGCGGCTTCGCCGATTTCCGAGGCCACACGCGCCGCCGCGTCGCCATTGAGATCGGCAACGATGACCTTCGCTCCCTCGCTGGCAAAGAGCTTCGCCATGCCTTCGCCAAAGCCGGAGCCTGCGCCAGTGATGACTGCCACCTTGCCCTTGAGCCGGTCTGCCATGAATTCCTCCCTGAATTGCTGATTATTCCAAAAGGCCTGCGTCAGCCGTGACGCAGCACCAGTGTCTTGGTTGCCGAGAAATCGTAGAGCGCCTCGAAGCCCTTCTCGCGGCCATGGCCGGACTTCTTGAAGCCACCAAAGGCAGTTCGATGCCGCCGCCCGCACCATAGGCATTGACGAAGACCTGCCCCGCACGAACCGCCTTGGCCACCCGCACCGCCCGCTGGGCGTCGCGCGTCCACACGCCTGCTACGAGACCGAACTCGGTGCCATTGGCAATGCGCAGGGCCTCTTCCTCATCGCGGAAGGGAATGAGCGACAACACGGGGCCAAAGATCTCCTCCCGGGCAATCACATGGTCCACGGGCACCGGGCCGAAGACGCGGGCCGGAACGAAATAGCCATCGCTGGAAGCGTCCGGCGCAACCGCGCCTTCAGCGACAAGGGGAATGCCATCGGCAAGTGCACGGTCCACAAAGGACTGCACGCGCCGCAACTGGCCCGCATTGATCAGCGGCCCGAGATCGAGATCGGCGCTGTGCGGACCGGAAACGAGAGCCCGGATTCGGGTGCGCAGCCCTTCCACCACCTCATCCCAGATGCCCTTGTGCACCAGCACGCGGCTGCCGGCCGAACAGGTCTGGCCGCAGTTCTGGATAATCGCATTGACGATGACCGGCAGGGCCGCGCCAAGGTCGGCGTCATCAAAGACGATCTGCGGTGACTTGCCGCCCAGCTCCAGCGTGCAGCCGATGTGGTTCTTAGCCGCTGCCGTCTGGATCATGACGCCCACTTCCGGCGAGCCGGTGAAGGTGAGGTAATCAAGGCCCGGATGGTTGGAAAGCGCTGCGCCAGCCTCGGAGCCAAGCCCCGGCACCACGTTGAAGACACCAGCCGGAAAGCCAGCCTCCAGCGCCAGTTCGGCGACGCGCAGCACGCTGAGGCAGGCGTCTTCCGCCGGCTTCAGCACCAGCGTGTTGCCCATGGCCAGCGCTGCACCGGCGACACGGCCCATGATCTGCGCCGGATAGTTCCACGGGATGATGCCGCCGACAACGCCATGCGGCTCACGCAGGGTCATGGCCAGGAAGCCGTCAGCGGTGGGGATGGTGTCCCCCATCACCTTGTCTGCCGCTCCGCCATAGAATTCGAAATAGCGGGCGAGTGCGGTGATATCCGCCTTGCCCTGCTTCAGCGGCTTGCCCGCATCAAGGCTTTCCAGCGCGGAAAGTTCGTCATGATGCTCCGTGACCAGTGCCGACAGCTTCATCAGCAGGCGGCCACGATCTGCCGCCGTCAGCTTCGGCCAGGGGCCGGTTTCAAACGCCTTGCGGGCGGCAGCAACTGCCCGGCCCACTTCCGCAGCATCACAGCGCGGAATAACAGCAATGACCTTGCCGTCCGAGGGGCACAGGCTTTCAAACACCTGCCCGTCCGGCGTGAACACCCGCTCGCCATCAATGATGGCTGCAGGCTTCAGCACTTCCCCTGCCGCAATGGTCCGTAATGGCATGACTTCCTCCCTGCTCGCATGACTGACAGGCGGGTGCCGTTGTCCCGGCGCCGCCAATTACCTGTCTGCGCGTTACATGATTTGCACGCTAACGGATGAAAAACGCCGGTGCAATCAATCCTCGCCAGAAAAGAGGTCTGGCTCTGTCAGCATCAGATGCTGCAACAGGATCAAGGCCTTGGCATCGCGGATTGCACCCTGCCGCCAAAGCGCAGCCGCCTGCGCACAAGTCAGCTCATGGACGGTGATATCCTCGCCTTCCTCCACCAGACCGCCACCGGCGTGGCGCTCAGTCCCGGCATAGTCACACAGGAAATGATCAACACGGCTGCCCAGAATGCCGGGGCTGGAATAGCTGGAACAGGCCAGTTTCAGCCCCTTGGCCTCGACGCCGAATTCCTCCATCAGCTCGCGCCTTGCCCCGTCCAGCACGTCCTCGCCCTCCTCAAGACGGCCCGCGCAGACCTCCCAGGGGAACGGGTCGTCCTGATCGGCCATCACCGGCACACGCAGCTGACGGCAGAGCAGCAGGCATTTGCGCGTGCGGTCCACCGGCAAGATGGCCACCACATTACGGCCATAGCGCACCACCTCGCGCACGATGGTCTGCTGCGCACCGTCGCTGCGGGCTTGATCCACGGTGATCTCCTCCACCGTGCAGCGGCCCTCGTAAACCATCCGGCGGGCGCGCACGGAAATGCGTTTGCGGCGGGCGGCATCATCTTCGCTGTTCATGGGATTTCCTGATGGGATGATTGAGACGGGAAAGAGAGCCTAGCCGATCCGGGAGCGCTGCGCACCGGGGCCGCTGCATCAACTGCCTCTCCTTCGTCATACCGGATCTCCGCTTCGCTGCGTCCGGTATGACGAAGGAGAGGTTTTCAAAACAAAAGGCGCCGCCCTCGCGGGCCGCGCCTTCCGTCAATTCAGTTCTGCTTCACATGCAGATCACAGCTCACCGGAGAGCGCCTTGTCGAAGATGGCAAGCGCAGCATCGCGGGTGAGTTCCACCGGGTTGCCGCCTGCGGTCGGATCAACGATCGCCATATCCGCGATCAGATCGCGCTTTGCACCATCAACACCGAGGCCGCCGATGGTGTGGGGCACGCCGAGGTCGGAACGCATCTTGAGGATGTGCTCCAGGACGCCGTCAAAGCCGCCCTTGATCCCGCAGAACCCGGCCAGCCGCTCGATCTTGGCCTCGATGGCGGAACGGTTGAACTTCAGCACATAGGGCATGAAGACAGCATTGGTCATGCCATGGTGCGTGTCATAGAGCGCACCAACCGGGTGGGACAGGGCGTGGATGGCGCCAAGGCCCTTCTGGAAGGCAACTGCGCCCATGGCACCGGCGCTCATCATGTGGCCGCGTGCCACCAGATCCTGACCATTGGCGGCAACCAGCGGCAGGTTTTCCAGCGCGAGGCGTGCGCCTTCAACCGCGATGCCTTCCGACATCGGGTGATAGAAGGGCGAGCACAGGGCCTCAAGGCAGTGGGCCAGCGCATCCATGCCGGTGCCGACGGTGATCATGCGCGGCATGCCGGTGGTCAGTTCCGGATCGCAGATGACATAGGACGGCAGCATCTTCGGGTGGAAGATCACCTTCTTGGTGTGTGTCTCTTCATTGGTGACCACACCGGCGCGGCCAACTTCCGAGCCCGTACCGGCAGTGGTGGGCACGGCGACGATCGGGGCAATACCGGCCGGATCGGCGCGGGTGTACCAGTCGCCGATATCCTCGAAGTCCCAGATCGGGCGGGTCTGGCCGGACATGAAGGCAATCAGCTTGCCCGCATCAAGGCCCGAGCCGCCGCCAACGGCGATGACGCCATCATGGCCGCCTGCCTTGTAGGCGGCAACGCCTGCGGAAATGTTGCTTTCGACCGGGTTCGGCTTCACGTCGGAAAAGACGGCCGCCTCGATGCCATCGGCCTTGAGCAGATCAAGCATGGCAGCCGTCATCGGCAGCTTAGCAAGGCCGGGATCGGTGACCAGCAGCGGGCGCTTCATGCCCGCAAGCTTCACAACGGCGGCCAGCTCCTTGATGCGCCCGGCACCAAAGCGCACGGCAGTCGGATAGGACCAGTTGACAGAGGGAACGGTGGTCATGGTTCAGGCTTTCAGTCAATTGATGCGTCGGGATCAACGCGGTCGATAGTGTTGAACAATGAACAGGCTGGGCCGTGCCATTCCCCTCCCCTTGAGGGGAGGGGGCGAGAGGCTGCGGCCAAACTCAGGAGACTTGCGGCATCTGGCTTCGCCCGGAAGCTGTCCGGCCAGCACCGCAAACCCGTTTAGTGCTCCTTGCGCAGATGGAAGGACTTGGGCCGCGTCAGATTGGCAAAGCCCACCTGCGACAGGGCGGCGCCCTTGCCGGTGTCCTTCACGCCGGTCCAGACAAGGCCCGGGTCCACATAGTCGCAACGGTTCATGAAGACGGTGCCAGTGTCGATTTCGCCGCCGATCCGCTCGGCCGCGTCGAGGTCTTCCGTCCAGATCGATGCGGTGAGGCCGTAGGGGCTGTCGTTCATCAGCTGGATGGCTTCCGCATCGTCCTTCACCTTCATGATGCCGACGACCGGGCCAAAGCTTTCCTCGCGCATCACCGACATCTGGTGATTGACGCTGGTGAGAACCTGCGGGGCAAGGTAGGGCGTTCCGGCCTTGTCCATCGGGAAGGCGGACGTGTCGATATGCGCCTTTGCTCCCTTGCGCAGCGCCTCTTCGGTCTGCTCGCGCACCCAGGTGGCAAAGCGCGTCTGGGCCATGGGACCGATGGTGGTTTCCGCATCGAGCGGATTGCCAAGCTTGTACTGCTTCGTCAAATCCACGAAGCCATCAACGAAGGCGTCGTAACGGCTTTCATGCACATAGATGCGCTCGATGCCGCAGCAGCACTGGCCGGAGTTGAAGAAGGCGCCATCCACCAGATTTGCGACGGCATAGTCGAGGTCGGCATCGGCCATGACATAGGCCGGGTCCTTGCCGCCCAGCTCCAGCCCCATGGTCGCGAAGGTTCCGGCCAGCGCCTTTTCGATAGCCCGGCCACCTGCGACAGATCCGGTGAAGTTGACGTGATCAACAAGGCCGGAGCCGAGCAGCTTCTCCGTGCCCTCGTGTGTCATGACGATGTTCTGGAACACGCCCTCCGGCAGACCTGCCTTCTTGAAGGCAGCGGCAAAGCGCTCGCCCACCAGCAGCGTCTGCGCCGCATGTTTCAGCAGCACCACGTTGCCCGCCATCAGCGCCGGGAAGATGGTGTTGCCCGCCGTCAGGAACGGGTAGTTCCACGGCGCAATGACCATGACGAGGCCCAGCGGCTCCATCTTGAGGTAGCGCTTGAAGCCGGGACGCTCCGGCGGGATGATGTTCGCCAGCGCTTCCTTGGCAATGCTGGCCATATAGCGGGCGCGCTCTTCCACGCCGCCCTTCTCGCCGCCGAAACGCACCGGACGGCCCATCTGCCAGGCCAGTTCCGGCACGATTTCCTCGTTCATCGCCAAAAGCGCCTCAAGCGCCTTCAGGCACAGGCCGATGCGCTCGTCCAGCGGCGTTGCCGCCCAGCCCGGCTGCGCCGCCTTTGCCGCCGTTACCGCCCGGTCGACCGCCGCAGCATCGGCTGCCGCCCTTTCGGCGTAAACCGATCCATCGACCGGGGAGATGAGTTTCACCGTTTCAGACATGAGATAACCTCAAAAACACCGCCCCTCAGGCGGCAATGCTATGCCGGAAGGGCGCCCGGCACCAGCCGGGCACCTCTCAGGCGCGTTCAAACCCGCGGGCCAGCTCGTAGTCCGTGACCACGCGGTCGAATTCTTCCTGCTCCCATTCCCCGGCGCGGGCGTAATGCTCGACAACGCCGTCGCCGAAGGCCTCGCGCAGCATCTTCGACTTGCGCAAGGTCTCCGTCGCATCGCGCAGGGTGCGCGGGATTTGTTTGGCCTTCTGCGCCTGGTAGATATCACCGGTCATCGGCGGAGCAAGCTCCAGCTTTTCTTCGATGCCGCGAACACCAGCCGCGATCTGGGCCGCAAGAGCCAGATAGGGATTGAGATCGGAACCGCCAATACGGCATTCCACGCGCACGCCCTTGCTGCCTTCGCCGCAAAGGCGGAAACCGGCCGTGCGGTTGTCGATGGACCAGACCGTGCGGGTGGGCGCGAAGGTGCCGCGCTGGAAGCGCTTGTAGCTGTTCACATAGGGCGCCAGGAAATAGGTGTAATCGCCCGCATATTTGATGAGGCCGGCCATATACTGCTTCATCAGCGCCGACATGCCGAGACTGTCTGCCCCATCAAAGAAGGCGGGCTTGCCGTCCAGCGTCCACAGCGACTGGTGAATATGCGCGGAAGATCCCGTGCGGTCCTTGTGCCACTTGGGCAGGAAGGTGACGCCATGGCCCTTCTGCCAGGCAATCTCCTTCACCGCATGCTTGGCGATGGTGTGATAATCAGCGCAGAGCATGGCCGGAGCGTAGCGGATGTTCAGCTCCTCCTGCCCGGCCTCAGCCTCGCCCTTGGTGTTCTCCACCGGAATGCCCGCGTTGTAGAGATGGTTGCGCACCGGGCGCATCACATGCTCTTCCTTGGTGGTGGCGAGGATGTGGTAGTCCTCGTTATAGGCGGAGATCGGCTCCAGATCGCGGAAGCCGGACTTGCGGATCTCGTCAAAACTCTTCTCGAACAGGAAGAACTCCAGCTCCGTCGCCATCATTGCCTGAAAGCCCATGTCCTTCAGCCGGGCCACCTGCCCCTTCAGCAGGGCGCGGGGCGAATGCGGCACGTCGGCGTGGGTGTGGTGATCCTGCACATCGCACAGCACCATCACCGTGCCTTCCAGCCAGCCGAGACGGCGGATGGTGGAAAGATCCGGCTTCATCACATAGTCGCCATAGCCGCGCGACCAGCTGGTCGAGGCATAGCCTTCGACCGTGTACATTTCGAGGTCGGTTGCCAGCAGATAGTTGCAGCAATGGGTCTCGTCATACGCGCTGTCGATGAAGTGGCGCGCATGGAAGCGCTTGCCCATCAGGCGGCCCTGCATGTCGATGATACAGGCCAGAACCGTGTCGACCGTACCTTCCTGAACGGCCTGTTTCAGGGCGTCGAATGTCATGTTGGCAGCCATCTGGATGATCGTTCCGTTCATTCTTGAAAGTGACCGGGCGGCGCAGCCTCCCGCGCCGCCGTTGATCGCAGGCAGCGGCGCAGGGCTTCCGCGCCGCCGCTGGCTTCAGGCAGATCAGCCGTAACGGTACGGACGGCCGGCCTTGGTCATGGCTGCGTTGTATTTCTTGATGATCTCGACAACCTTGGCCTTGGTCTCGGACTCGGCCGCAATCTCTTCCCAGAACTTGCCCGCTGCGGTTTCAACCGTCGCCCATTCCTCATCCGGAATGGAGGTCAGCTGCAACTTGGTGCCGTTGACGCGCAGGTCCGCCTCGCCGCCCCAGTACCACCACTGGCGGTAAAGATGAGAGGAATCCATGGCCAGCTGAAGCATGATCTTCAGATGATCCGGCAGCTCATTCCAGCGGTCCATGTTGGCGAAGAAGTGGCCGATCCAGGCGCCGGAGATGTTGTTGGTGAGGAAGTACTTGGTCACGTCCGCCCAGCCGACGGTGTAATCCTCGGTAATGCCGGACCAGGCGATGCCGTCCAGCTCGCCGGTCTGCACTGCCGTCTGGATGTCTTCCCACGGCAGAGTGACCGGCACGACGCCGAACTGCGACAGGAAACGGCCGGCGGTCGGGAAGGTGAAGATGCGCTTGCCCTTGAGATCAGCCAGCGAGTTGATCGGGTCCTTGGTGGCAAAGTGGCACGGGTCCCAGGAGCCTGCCGAAATGTGCTTCACGCCGACCTTGGCATATTCCTCTTCCCAGATCTGCTTCAGGCCATACTGGTTGAACAGCACCGGCACATCCAGCGAGTAGCGCGTGGCGAAGGGGAAGTAGCCGCCGAAGACGGTGACTTCCGTCGGCGAGGCCATCGAGTCATCGTCCGACTGCACTGCGTCGATGGTGCCTTTCTGCATGGCGCGGAAGAGTTCGGCCGTTGGCACCAGCTGGTCGGCGTAGAACAGCTCGATTTCCATCTGGCCATTGGCTGCCGCATTGAAGGCGTCGATGGCAGGCTTGATCACGTGCTCGCCGAGGGCAGGACCGGCATAGGTCTGCAGCCGCCACTTGATCGGTGCCTGGGCGAGAACCGCCGGAGCGGCCAGCGTGGTGGCGCCCGCCGCAACAGTTGCGCCAAGGCCCGCATTCTTCAGGAAATCACGTCTGCTGGTCATGTCTGCTAACTCCCCTGTTGGTCATGCCCTGATGGACATTCATGATGCGCCAGACGGTTGCCTTTGCGGCCTTTGTTCTCGGTTGTCCGGCTTCCCCTAAGCGGCGGGCCTTGCGGATTGCCCCGCGCCCGTTCCGGTTTCAGTCCTCCCCGTCCGCCCCGGTTCCGCCCGAAAGCAGATGAAGCGGCTTGCCTTGCCTGCACGCGGGCTGGTGCCCCCGTGCCCTATCCATAGACCTGCTGCGGCAGCCAGAGCGCCACTTGCGGAAACAGCATGATGATAATCAGCGCCAGCAGCATCACCAGAACAAAGGGGACGATGGAGGCGTAAATATCGCTGAGCCTGATCTCCGGCGGCGCCATGGCGCGCATGAGGAACAGGTTGTAGCCGAAGGGCGGCGTCATGTAGGCGATCTGCGTCGTGATCGTGTAGAGCACCCCGTACCAGATCAGCACCTGATCTGCCGGAAGGCCCAGATCCAGCTTGGCCACCAGCGGCACGTAAAGCGGCGCGACAATCACCAGCATGGCCGTATCGTCCAGGAACGTGCCCATGACGAGGAACGACACCTGCATCAGAATCAGGATGGTCCATGGGTTGAGCCCCAGCTCCACCGTGAAGAAGCTCTCGATCGCCTTCACCGCCCCGAGCCCGTCGAACACGGCGCCAAAGCCAAGCGCAGCAAGAATGATCCACATGAACATGCAGGAGATCAGCAGGGTCTGCCGAACACAGGACCGGAAAATCTGCAGCGTCATCCGCCGCTTCAGAATGGCGAGCGCAAAGGCTGCGATTGCGCCGATGGCCGAGCTTTCGACGAGGCTGGTCCAGCCGCGCACGAAAGGCACCATCATGATGAGGAAGATGCCGATAGGCAGAAGGCCCGCCGTCAGCAGACGCAGCTTTTCGCCCATGGAAATGTCGCGCTCTTCCACCGGCAGCGCAGGCCCGAGCTTGGGCTGCAGGGCACAGCGCACGGCCACATAGAGGATGAACATGGCTGCCATCATGAGGCCCGGCAGAACGCCTGCCAGCCACAACTGGCCCACAGGCGCGCGGGCGATCATGGCATAGAGCACCAGCACCACGGAGGGCGGCACGAGGATGCCGAGCGATGACCCGGCCTGAATGACACCCGAGACCATGCGCTTGTCATATCCGCGCCGCAAAAGCTCCGGCAGGGCGATGGTGGCGCCAATGGCCATGCCGGCGACCGACAGCCCGTTCATGGCCGACACCAGCACCATGAGGAGGATCGTGCCGATGGCCAGGCCGCCATTCACCGGGCCCATCCAGACATGGAACATGCGGTAGAGATCTTCAGCGATCCGCGACTCCGACAGCACATAGCCCATGAAGATGAACATCGGCAGCGTGAGCAGCGGATACCAAGCCATCAGCTTCATGGCCTGTGCAAAGGGAATGTCGTAGGAGCCGGTGCCCCAAAGAGCCAGGGAGGCGATGGTGGCGATACCGCCGATGGCCCCGAAGACGCGCTGCCCGGTGAGGAGCATCAGCATCATCGAGGAGAACATCAGGATGGCGATCATCTCGTAGGACATCAGATTTCCTCCCCACGGATGCGCGCAACGTCCTTCAGGAACTCCGAAAAGGCCTGCATGAGCATGAGCAGGAAGCCGAGGCACATGACGAATTTGATCGGCCACAGGTAGGGCCGCCAGGCGGTGCGGCTGCGCTCCAGATAGCCCATCACCTTGCCCGCAGCCTCGCTGCCGCCGGTAACATAGGCATGGATCAGCTCACCGAAGAAATGAAAGGGCTGATCACCGAAATAGCCAAGCGAATAGGCCGCCGAACCGGCCGCCCCATAGAGCAGCACGCCGAGATAGAATATCAGCAGGAAGACAGTGAAAGCGTCGAACCAGGCCTTTTTCTTCAAGGACCACTCTGCATAGAACAGGTCCATCCGCACGCTGCCACCCGCCTGCATGGCATAGGGGCCGCCGAGGATATAATAGGCGACCATGGCAAACTGAGCCGCTTCCAGTGTCCAGAGCGAGGGCTGAAAGAAGGTCTTGGAGATGGACGACCACAGCAGGATCGCCATCAGGATGAACAGCCCGTACATGACGAGCTTGCCGAGCCCCTGATTGAAGCCATCAACCCAGCGGATATAGGCAAGCGCTGCCTTAGGCATTGCGCCCCTCCCCGTTTCCGGAAAGGGCGAGGCTTGCGCGCGCAGCCTCAAGAATGCGGGCAAGCCTTGCGCCCCACTCCAGTTCCTGCTGCGCCGTCACCAGCTCGTTGTTGCGCACTTCGATCATCACACAGGCCCGGCCTTTGGATTCTCCATGCCGGTTCACTGTGTAATAGACGCCATCGGCGGGGGAATAGGGCTCATTGTCGCCCACCGTCAGCCCGCCTTCGGCTTCAAGTTCACGGATCATGAAATCGGCCAGCCGCCGGTCCTGCGCAGCGATGATGCCGATTTCCCACGGGCGGCTGGCACCCTTGTAGACCGGGGTATAGGTGTGCACCGAAACGACGATGCTGGCCTGCCCGCGTGCCTCACGCTCGGCGAGCACGGATTCCGCCGCCGCATGAAACGGGGCGTGAGCCAGCGAAATGCGCTTCTGCTTTTCTTCGTCCGTCAGATTTTCATTGCCGGGAATGCGGGTCGTCTCGCTGATGGCCGGGATCAGGTCATGGGCATCATGCTGGCGGTTGCAGTCGATGATGAGACGCGAAACCAACGGATAGATCAGCGGCGCATCCAGCAGGCGCGCCATCTCGCGGGCGGTACCCAGCGCGCCGGGGTCCCAGGCAATATGGGCCACACGAGCTTCCGCGCTGAGGCCAAGATCGCCGTACTCCGGCGGGATCACGTTGGAGGCGTGATCGACAAGCAGGACAAAATCGCTCTGTCCCTTGCGGTTCTCGATGGAAATGGCCGCCCCTGTGCCGTGCTCCGGCTGCGGCTCCCCTGCCTGCCCCATAGCTGCTCCCGATACCTCTGGCGGCCGGATCTGCGCTTGTATTTTTTGTTACAGATTTGCGAAGTCCGGCTGTCTGTGTATGATTTGATACACAGTTTGAAGCCGTGTCAAACACAAAACGACGGCACCTGCCCAACATGTGCCACCTGCCTCGGCAAGCGGCAGACAGAACCGGGAACAGCCCATGGAACGTGCACTGACCGAGGAAATCCGGGAGCGGCTGGACGAGTTCACCACCACCGAACGGCGGGCGGCAGTGGCACTGCTGGCCAATTACCCGATGCTGGGCCTGGAGACTGTTGCTCAGTTCGCGGAGGCCGCAGGCGTCAGTTCACCGACAATCCTGCGCTTCGTGGCGAGGCTTGGCTTTCCTGGCTTTGCCGATTTCCAGAAACGGCTGCGCGCGGAGCTTGAGAACCAGCTGAAATCTCCTCTCGCCCGCGACCCTGCGCTGCCGGAAGCAGGCGCAGGCTGTGGCAACGCCTTTGCCGACAAGCTTGTCGAGAACCTGCGCGAGACCTTCCAGCATCTGCCGCAGAAGGACATTGACGCTTTTGTCCGGCTGCTTGCGGACGAAAAGCGGACAATCCACCTCATTGGCGGGCGCTTCACCGATGCCCTTGCCCGCTACATGGCCGCGCATCTGCGCATCGTGCGCCCCGGCGTGCAGCACGTGGCCGGACAGGAAGGCAACTGGCTGGACCAGCTGATCGGCATGGGCCCCAAGGATGTGCTGGTCGTCTTCGACATACGCCGCTATCAGACCGAAATCATCCGCTTTGCCGAAGCCGCAGCCCGGCAGGGGTGACCGTGGGACTGATCACCGACAGCTGGATGTCGCCGATTGCCCGGATTGCTGCCCACGTGCTTCCTGCCCGCGTGGCTGTTCCGTCACCCTGGGATTCCTCCACCGCGCTGATGGCCATCGCCGAAGCGCTGATTGCCGGTGTGACGCAGGAAAACTGGGACCGCAGCGAGCAGCGCATGAAAGCCCTCGAAGCCCTGCGCCATGCCCGCGATCCGGAACGCCCGGCGGATTGAGAGCATTGCGGAGGAGGAGACCCTCCCCACGCACTATCCGTATCCGTCATGCCATTGCCCGGTCACGGGCTCGAGAGGGCTTCTCTCCCCCGCATCAGCCTTTGCGCCAACCGGCAGGAAAGGCCAATGTTCACTTTGAACGCAGGAAGAAGGAGCGGGCCTTCTTTTTGCCGCTGCGCCCCCTCTCCCTTGAGGGGAGAGGAGTTGGAGCCTGACTTACAATCCGTTGTAAACACAGCCGCAGCAAAGGAAGTAGATGCCATGATTAAGGCCATGGCATCACGGCGGAGAGGCAGAAGCCTGTTTCCCCTTACCCCATCGCCGCCAGCAGCTCTCCCTCACGGATGATACCCGCAGGCACGCCGCCATTGAGGACCACAACGGGGCCTGCCGACTGGCGCTTGAGGGCAATGACCTCTCGCAAGGGGGTTGCCAGACCACAGGACGTGCTGCCTTCCGGCGCAGTGCCTTGCGGCTCCAGCGGCACCATCACATCCTGCGCCCGCAGCACGTTGAGCGGGTTCATGTGGGCGACGAAATCCGCCACATAGGGCGTTGCAGGAGAGCGGACGATTTCCTGCGGCGTACCGAGCTGGATGATCCGCCCGCCTTCCATGATGGCGATGCGCGAGCCGATCTTGGCCGCTTCATCGAGGTCATGGCTGACGAAGACGATGGTGCGGTTGAGCTTGCTTTGCAGCTCCAGAAGCTCATCCTGCAGCCGGTCGCGGATCAGCGGATCCAGTGCCGAGAAGGGCTCATCCATCAGCAGGATCGGCGCATCCGTGGCAAAGGCACGGGCGAGGCCAACGCGCTGCTGCATGCCGCCGGACAGCTCATGCACCTGCTTGCCGCCCACGCCTGCAAGGCCGACCAGCTCCAGCTGTTCGGCAACCTTGCGCCGCCGCTCAGCCACCGGCATGCCAGCGACCTCGAGGCCGAAGCCGACATTTTCGGCCACTGTGCGCCAGGGGAGCAGGGCAAACTGCTGAAACACCATGGCCACCCGGCTGCGGCGCAACCGGCGCAGGCGCTCCGGCCCGCAGGTGGCCGGATTGACCAGCCCGTCCTCGTCCCGCACCAGCGCCTCGCCCCGGATGACCGGGTTGAGGCCATTGACCGCGCGCAGAAGCGTGGATTTGCCCGAACCAGACAGGCCCATCAGCACAATCACCTCGCCCGGCATGATGTCGAACGTGGCCCCGGCAACGCCCAGCGTCTGGCCGGTTTCTTCCTGGATTTCGGCGCGGGTGCGGCCCGCATCAATCAGCGGAAGGGCGGAGTTCGGCTCTGGGCCGAAGACAATATCCACGTTGCGGAAGGAAACGGCAGCTTCAGTCATTTGCGCCTCCCTTGCGGGTTTTGTCCGAGCGCCCCTTGAAGAACCGGTCGAGAACGATGGCGACGAGAACAATGGCCACGCCCACCTCGAAGCCCATGGCGATGTTGACCGAGTTGAGCGCCCGCAGCGTCGGCACGCCAAGGCCGTTGGCACCCACCAGCGCGGCAATCACCACCATGGACAGGGACAGCATGATCGTCTGCGTCAGGCCGGCCATGATCTGCGGCAGGGCATAAGGAAGTTCCACCTTCCAAAGCAGCTGCCAGCGCGTAGTCCCAAAGGCCTCGCCCGCTTCAAGCAGCTGTGTGGGAGTCGAAGACACGCCAAGCTGGGTCAGGCGGATCGGCGCAGGCAGCGCAAAGATCACCGTGGCAATCAACCCCGGCACCATGCCGAGACCAAAGAGGATAAGCGCGGGAATGAGGTAGACGAAGGTCGGGATCGTCTGCATCAGATCCAGCACCGGCTGAAGGAAGGCATAGAAGCGCGGGTTATGCGCAGCCACGACACCAATCGGCACGCCCACTGCCATGCAGATTGCTGTCGAGCCGAGCACCAGCGCCAGCGTATCCATGGTGGCATCCCAGTAGCCCTGATTGATGATCAGCAGCAGGGAGCCCAGAACCAGAAGCGGAAAGCCGATGTTGCGGCGGACTACATAGGCCAGCAGGGTTACAACGGCGACGAGGACCAGAGGATGCGGCGTTTGCAGGCACCAGAGAATGCCGTCGATCAGCCCCTCAATGGCATAGGCGATGGCATCAAACACCATGTAGGCGTGGGTGGTCAGCCAGTCGACCACGGATTTGGCCCACTGGCCGATCGGAATCTTGTGGCTGGTCAGCCAGTCCACGGCCTGCGAGAGCGGGGAGCCCCGGCTTGCGCCGTGGTGAGAAAGGTAAAGTCAGGAAAGGTCAATATTCACCCCCTTCCAGCCGGAATGGAGCCTCCGGCCAGTCAACGTGTCATCCAGCCGGGAGCGGCCTTGCGGGCCACTCACCGGAGCAGAGCGGGTGGGATCAGAGACCGAGGGCCTGCTTCACGGCAGGAATGGCTTCGCCGCCGTCACGGGTGGTGACACCCGCAAGCCAGCCTTCGAAGCTGGCCGGATTGGCTTTCAGCCATGCGGTTGCCGCCTTGGCGGGATCGGCGCTCTCATTCAGGATCGCGCCCATGATCTCGTTTTCCATGTCGAGCGAGAACTCGAGATTGGTCAGCAGCTTGCCCACATTGGCGCATTCGGACACATAGCCCTTGCGCACATTGGTGTAGACGGTCGCGCCGCCATAGTTGGGGCCGAACACGTCATCGCCGCCTTCCAGATAGGCGATCTCGAAATTGGCATTCATCGGATGCGGCGCCCAGCCGAGGAAGACCACATCTTCCTTGCGCTTGGTGGCACGGGCGACCTGCGCCAGCATGCCCTGCTCGGAGCTTTCCACCACCTCGAAACTCTTCAGGCCGAACTGGTCCTGATCGATCATGCCGATGATGAGACGGTTTCCGTCGTTTCCAGGCTCGATGCCGTAGATCTTGCCGTCCAGACTGTCCTTGAACTTGGCGATATCAGCGAAGCTCTTGAGGCCCTTGTCGTAGGTATATTGCGGCACAGCGAGCGTGTATTTGGCGCCCTCCAGATTGGCGCGCACCGTCTCGACCGAGCCATCCTCGCGATAAGGGGCGATGTCGGCCTCCATCGTCGGCATCCAGTTGCCCAGGAAGACGTCGATGTCCTTGTTCTTGAGCGATGCATAGGTGACCGGGACGGAGAGGATCTTGATGTCCGTCTCGTAGCCCAGCGCCTGGAGAAGCGTGGTGGTGACGGCGGTTGTCGCGGTGATGTCGGTCCAGCCCACATCCGAGAACCGCACCATCTTGCAGCTTTCAGGTTCCAGCGCCATGGCGCTGCTCGTCAAGGTCATGGCAAGGGCAAAACCCGCTGCCGTCCCGGCGATGAAAGTGGATCTACGCTTCATCCGGTTCTTTCTCCTGCTTTCGCGTTGACGCCCTGTAATAACAGGACTCGTCCCCGGTGTTCACGGTCAAATGAACCCGGCAGGACCCCTTATGCAATGGGGAACCTTTTCTATGCCCGTCTTTGCGGTGCGGATTGCCCCTCTGGATTTTGCTAATGAAACATTTTGCCGCAGGCTTGGCAAGTTTTGATTGATTGATCGATCAATTAAAAATATCCATAGGGCATGGAAAGGAGTGCCTGATGCCGAAAATCGGGATGGAAGCGGAACGCCGCCGCACCCTCATCGAAGCGACGGTGGACGCGATTCACGAGACGGGTTTCTGTGATGTGACAGTTGCGCAGATCGCCCGCCGCGCCGGAGTATCCGGCGGACTGGCTCACCACTATTTTGGCTCGAAAGATCAACTGCTTGCGGCCACCATGCGGCACCTGCTGCACGAGCTGGGTCAGGGCATCCGCTCAAGGCTTGCTGCCGCCTCAACCCCGCGTGAACGGATCTCTGCCATCATCGCCGGGAACTTCGATCCGGAGCAGTTCCGCGAGGCCGTGATTGCCGCGTGGCTGTCGTTCTACGCGCAGGCCCAGACAGCCGAATCCAACCAGCGCCTGCTGCGCATCTATGCCGCGCGCCTGACTTCCAACCTCACCTTCAACCTCAAGGCCTTCCTGTCTGCGAGAGATGCGGCGGAAGTCGCCGAAGGCACCGCCTCCATGATCGACGGCGTGTGGATCCGTCAGGCCCTGAGCCGGAAATCGCCGGACCGGGAAGCCGCCATCCGCATGGTGGAGGACTATGTGGAAGCGCAGATCCGTATGCGTCAGGCCGCTTCAAAGTCCAATGCCAGACCCGAGGTGCAGCCATGAGCGGATATGACTTCATCATCGTTGGCGCCGGTTCTGCGGGCTGCGCCATGGCCGCGCGGCTGTCGGAAGACCCGTCTAGCCGCGTGCTTGTGCTGGAATTTGGCGGCACGGATGCCGGGCCCTTCATCCAGATGCCGGCCGCCCTCTCCTATCCCATGAACATGCGCCGCTATGACTGGGGCTTTGCCAGCGAGCCGGAGCCGCATCTGGGCGGCCGCGTGCTGGCGACACCCCGCGGCAAGGTGATCGGCGGCTCCTCCTCAATCAACGGCATGGTCTATGTGCGCGGTCACGCGAAGGACTTCGACACCTGGGAAGCGATGGGCGCCAGCGGCTGGGGATACCGGCATGTGCTGCCCTATTTCCAGCGGATGGAGAATGCCAAGGCTGGTGACGATGGCTGGCGCGGGCGCAGCGGCCCCTGCATGTGCAGCGCGGGCCCAAGCACAACCCGCTGTTCAATGCCTTCATCGAAGCCGGGCGGCAGGCGGGTTATGAGACCACTGCCGACTACAATGGCGAGAAGCAGGAAGGCTTCGGCGACATGGAGATGACCGTCTACAAGGGTCAGCGCTGGTCCGCCGCAAATGCCTATCTGAAGCCCGCCCTCAAGCGCGGCAATGTGGACCTGATCACCGGCGCGCTTGTTCGGCGGGTAGTGATCGAAAATGGCCGGGCCACAGGCGTGGAATATCAGCGCGGCAGCGGCACACCTCAGGTGGTCCATGCCCGGCGCGAGGTGATCATCTCCGCCTCGTCGATCAACTCGCCCAAGCTGCTGATGCACTCCGGCATCGGCCCGGCGCAGCATCTGAAGGACAACGGCATCGAGGTTGTGGCAGACCGGCCCGGCGTCGGCGCCAACCTGCAGGACCATCTGGAGCTTTACCTGCAGCAAGCCTGCACCCAGCCGGTCACGCTCTACAAGCACTGGAATCTCATTTCCAAGGCGCTGATCGGGGCGCAGTGGCTTCTCACCGGCAAGGGGCTTGGGGCTTCCAACCAGTTCGAGACCTGCGCCTTCATCCGCTCCAAGGCCGGCATCGACTATCCGGACATCCAGTTCCACTTCATCCCCTTTGCCGTGCGCTATGACGGCAAGGCGGCGGCGGAGGGGCACGGATTCCAGGCCCATGTGGGGCCGATGCGCTCCAAGTCACGCGGCGCGGTGCGGCTCAGAAGCGGTGATCCGCTGGACAAGCCGTCGATCCGCTTCAACTACATGTCCCATGCCGATGACTGGGCCGATTTCCGTGCCTGCATCCGCCTGACGCGGGAGATCTTCGGGCAGGAGGCTTTCACTCCCTTCCGGGGCAAGGAAATTCAGCCCGGCAGCCATCTGCAAAGCGACGAGGAGCTGGACGGCTTCATCCGCGAGCATGTGGAAAGCGCCTATCACCCCTGCGGCACCTGCCGCATGGGGGCCAAGGACGATCCCATGGCCGTGGTGGACCCGGAATGCCGGGTGATCGGCGTTGATGGGTTACGGGTGGCGGACAGTTCCATCTTCCCGCAGGTGACCAACGGCAATCTCAATGCCCCCTCGATCATGGTGGGCGAGAAGGCTTCGGACCATATCCTTGGCCGCACGCCCCTGCCCGCCTCCAATCAGGAACCGTGGATCCATCCGGACTGGCAAAACAGCCAGCGTTGATCCAAAAGACCGAACAGAAGAGTGCCCGAAGCGGCACCCAGTCAACAGAACGGAGCGAAGCCCATGCGCGCGCAACCCGCAGCCTCCCACTATATCGGCGGCGCCTATGTGGAGAGCCCCGAAGGCTCTGCATTCGACAGCATCTACCCGGCTACCGGCGAAGTGATCGCCCGGCTGCATGGCGCAGATGACGCCACCATCGAAGCGGCCATGGCAGCCGCCCGCGAAGGGCAGAAACTCTGGGCCGCAACACCTGCCGCCGAGCGCGGCCGGGTGCTGCGCCGGGCGGCGGACATCCTGCGCCAGCAGAACCGGGAGCTGAGCGAGCTTGAAACGCTGGACACTGGCAAGCCCTTGCAGGAAACGCTCATCGCCGATGCGGCTTCCGG
Organism: Pannonibacter phragmitetus; assembly: GCF_050510895.1. Classification (GTDB taxonomy): domain Bacteria; phylum Pseudomonadota; class Alphaproteobacteria; order Rhizobiales; family Stappiaceae; genus Pannonibacter; species Pannonibacter phragmitetus_B. The sequence goes on from NZ_JBNINT010000001.1 coordinate 3,278,540, forward strand.
CGCGGACTGCCTCGAATATTTCGGCAATCTCGCCGCCACGCTGACCGGCGAGCACATCGATCTGGGCGGCTCCTTCGCCTACACCCGCCGCGAGCCGCTGGGCATCTGCGTTGGGATCGGCGCATGGAACTACCCGATCCAGATCGCCTGCTGGAAGGCCGCTCCCGCCCTTGCCTGCGGCAATGCCATGATCTTCAAGCCCTCGGAAGTGACGCCGCTCTCCGCCCTGAAGCTGGCTGAAGCGCTCACGGAGGCTGGCGTTCCTGCCGGGGTGTTCAACGTGGTGCAGGGCGCGGGCGATGTGGGGGCAAAGCTCGTCTCCCATCCGGCTGTCGCCAAGGTCTCCGTCACCGGCTCCGTGCCGACGGGCCGCAAGGTGGCTGGCCTTGCGGGCTCCAACCTCAAGCATCTGACGCTGGAACTCGGCGGCAAGTCGCCGCTGATCCTGTTCGATGATTCAGATCTGGAAAGCGCCGTCTCGGCAGCCATCAACGCCAATTTCTATTCCACCGGCCAGATCTGTTCCAACGGCACCCGCGTCTTCGTGCAGAAGGGCCTGAAGGAAGCCTTCCTGAAGCGCCTTGCCGAGCGCACCGCCAATGCGGTGATGGGCGACCCGCTGGACGAGGCCGTCAACCTCGGCCCGCTCGTGTCAAAGGCGCAGTACGACAAGGTGCTCGGCTACATGAAGCTGGGCCAGGACGAAGGCGCAAGGCTCGTCTGCGGCGGCAAGGCCGCGCAGGTGCCGCAGTTCCCGCAAGGCCTGTTCGTGGAGCCGACCGTCTTTGCCGATGTTCAGGACTCCATGCGCATTGCCCGGGAAGAAATCTTCGGCCCGGTGATGTGCGTGCTCGATTTCGAAACGGAAGAAGAAGTCGTCACCCGCGCCAACGCCACCGAATTCGGCCTCGGCGCCGGTGTCTTCACCCGCGACATCCAGCGCGCCCACCGGGTCATCGGCCAGCTTCAGGCGGGCACTTGCTGGATCAACACCTACAACCTCACACCCATCGAAATGCCCTTCGGCGGCTTCAAATCTTCCGGCATCGGCCGCGAAAACGGCCACGCGGCCATTGCCCACTACAGCCAGATCAAGAGCGTCTACGTGGAAATGGGACGGACTGAGGCGGCTTATTGAGGGGGAACAGGGCAGGGATTAGTCCGGTTAGCCCGTCAGGCACCAACTCCTCTCCCCCTTGAGGGGAGATGCCCCCGGCAGGGGGGCAGAGGGGGTAACGGCCTGCCCGCATGTGAGAGAGGTCCTGCCGTACTGAAGCGCTGCCCCCCTCTGTCTGCTAACGCAGACATCTCCCCCTCAAGGGGGAGAGGGGCGCTGCGGCCACCGGACAGTGCTGTGTCTCTCTCGTAACCCCGGCACATTGCAACCTTATAATCAGACTGCACCAACAAGCATAGGAAGCGGATAGCCCCCGCTAGCCGTCCCACCGGCAAAGCCCTATAAGCAGCCCATGACAGATATTGATGTTCTTGTCCTCGGCGCCGGGGCGGCCGGGTTGATGTGTGCGATTGAGGCGGGAAAGCGGGGGCTTTCCGTGCTGGTGATCGACCATGCCAAACGCCCGGCGGAGAAGATCCGCATTTCCGGCGGCGGGCGGTGCAACTTCACCAATTTGCACACCACGCCGGCCAATTTCCTGTCGCAGAACCCGCGCTTCTGCGTTTCGGCGCTGAAGCGCTATACGCCGCTGCATTTCCTCAAGCTGGTGGAGGCGCACCGCATTCCCTGGCATGAGAAGACGCTGGGCCAGCTGTTCTGCGACAACGCGGCCATGGACATCATCCATATGCTGCTGCGCGAAGCGGAGGCGGCGGGGGTGAAGCTGTGGATGGAAACGTCCTTTACCGCCGTCAGCAAGCCGGATGACCGGTTTTCCGTTGCCACCTCACGCGGGCCCTGCGCGCCCGGGCGCTGGTGGTGGCGACAGGCGGGCCTTCGATCCCGAAAATGGGTGCCACCGGCATCGGCTACGAGATTGCAAAGCAGTTTGGCCTTGCCGTGGTTCCGCCCCGCCCCGCGCTGGTGCCGCTGACCTTTTCGGACGACAACAAGATCCTCTGCACGAAACTTGCGGGCGTGTCGGTGGATGCGGTCGTCAGCTTCGGCAAGACGCGCTTCCGCGAGGGGCTGCTCTTCACGCACCGGGGCTTTCCGGCCCGTCGATCCTGCAGATCTCGTCCTACTGGCGCGAGGGCCTGCCGGTCACCATCGACCTGCTGCCGCAGACGGATGTGTTTGCCGCACTAAAGACGGGCAAGACCAGCCACGGCAAGCAGGATGTGCGCACTGCGCTCGCCGGGCTTTTGCCCAAACGGCTAGCCGAAGAGCTGAGCGCCGCCCATGGCTTTGGCGGACGGCTGGCCGACCAGCCCGACAAGGTGCTGCAAAAGATGGGCAGCGCCATCAACAGCTGGCAGCTGCTGCCCGCAGGCACGGAAGGCTACCGCACGGCGGAGGTGACATTGGGCGGTGTGGACACAACCGCCCTCTCCTCCCGCTCCATGGAAGCCAATGATGTGCCGGGGCTCTATTTCATCGGCGAGGTGGTGGATGTGACCGGGCATCTCGGCGGGTTCAATTTCCAGTGGGCCTGGGCCTCGGGCCATGCGGCAGGGCAGGCTGTACTCGGCTAAAAGCTGCACTTGCTGCATCGCACAAATTTGCTGACAAGCCCGTTGCGGCCGCTATAGTCGGGGCAGCTGGGGAGTGATGATGCAGCGTGTGACCATTCATGATGTGGCGGCAAGGGCCGGAGTGAGCCTTGCCACCGTTGACAGAGTGCTGAACGGCCGGCCCGGTGTGCGGGCGGCCACGGTGGAACGGGTTGAAACAGCCGTGCGGGAGCTGGGCTATACGCCCGATGTTCATGCAGCCAACCTTGCCAAACGCCGCCGTTACCGGCTTCACTTCCTCATCCCCCAAAGCACCAACGCCTTCATGGAAGACCTGAAGCGTGAGGCCGAACAGGTGGCACAGCGCGTTGCCAGCGAGCGGGTGGTAATGACCATCACCCCCATCGATGCCTTCGACAGCCATTCGGTCGCCGGAACGCTGGCCGTGCTCGACAAGACCATCTGCGACGGGGTGGCCGTGGTTGCCCCAAGTTCACCGGAAGTGCGCGCCGCCATCGACCGGCTGGCCATGCGGGAGGTTCCGGTCGTCACCCTTATTTCCGATCATCCAGCCTCGGCACGTGCGCATTTCGCCGGTATCGACAACGTGGCGGCGGGGCGCTCTGCCGGGCAGCTGCTTGCCCGGTTCATTGCCGGAAACCGGCCCGGTGCTACGGCCAAGGTCGGCTTCATCGCAGGCTCGCTTGGCCTGCGCGATCACGCTGAGCGTCACGGCAGCTGTCTTGAGGTGCTGGAAGAGCTTCAGCCCGGACTGCAGGCCCTAAAGGTGCGTGAAGGCCGTGACGACAACGAGCGCACCCGCGACATCACCCTGCGCCTGCTGGACGAGCATCCGGACCTTGAGGGGCTCTACAATGCAGGCGGAGGCAACCGGGGAGTCATTTCGGCGCTGGAGGAACGCGGTGTTGCGCGGCAGGTGACCTTCATCGCCCATGAGCTGACACCCTACACCCGCCGGGCGCTGATCGACGGCACCATTGATGCGCTGATCGCCCAGAACCCCGGACACGAGATCCGCAGTGCAGTCCGGGTGCTGAAGGCGTTGATCGACGGCACGCCGGTGATCGCAGAGCAGGAGCGGATCGGCATCGACATCTTCCTGCCGGGGAATCTCCCGCCGGAGACGCTCAAAAACTGACGTATCGGCACCAAGGCCGTGAGCCGCAGAATGCTGCGGTCCTTACGCGTTTATCCCATTGACGGTAGCCCCTGTTGAGGACATATTAAAACCTATGCGTCTTACTCAACAAACCAACTATGCCGTTCGCACGCTGATGTACTGCGCAGCGAACCCGGACCGTCCCAGCAAGGTGGCAGAGATTGCCGCCAGCTTCGGCATGTCCGAAACGCACCTGTTCAAGATCATGAAGATCCTGGTGGATGCGGACCTCATCAAGACCCTTCGCGGCCGCAATGGCGGGATCGTGCTGGCGAGACCCGCCGACCAGATCACGCTGGGCGAGGTCGTGCGGGTTGCCGAAGAATCCTTCTATCTGGCTGAGTGCTTCAACTCCGGCCGGAAGGATTGCCCGATCCTGACGACCTGCGGCTTCAACGGCGTTCTGCATGAGGCGCTGGAGGCTTTCATGGACGTGCTCGACAGCAAGACCATCGAGGACATCTCCGAGAACCGCAAGGACCTGCGCCAGCTGCTGAACATCGGCGAAATTTCTCTCGCCGCCGCCAGCTGACCGGCAGCACGGCCTGGAGCCGGGCCGAAAGGCCATCGCATTGAGACGCCGGTCCTGACAGGTCCGGCGTTTTTTATTGGAGGGCAGCGATGAGGCGCTCATGCCGCGTCAACCGAAGGGTTGCCTGCGGATGAATGTCTTTTCCGGAAACTGTTCTGGGAGAGTGTGCCTCAAAGGGCAGAATCGGGCCCGCAGGCCTCCCCGCTTGAGGCGGGGAACGCCGGGCTGGCTTGCTGTCTGAGGGAGAGGAGAAAACAGCTGGCTTGCCAGGCATTTTGACTGAAGGTCAGCCTCCTGAGGAGTGTGGTTCGAAGGACGCGATTTCCGAAGCACCGCCGCTCAGGCCTTGTCTTGATAGCTTATTATGAGTATTACAGTCAAGTTAAATGTTGCGGGCTCGCCGCACATTGGAACTTGTCCAAACTGTTGAGCTGTCGAGGTAATTTCATGCGCCACGTCCCTCCCTCCCACGCCGTGCCCAGCCAGAACAGCCTGCGCCAGGAAAAGCTGAGCCTGCCCGGCATGCGCAAGAGCGCAGCGGCAGACCACAACGGCGCGCTGGAAAGCACATCCCTGTTCAAGGGCGCACGCGAAGTGCGCATCCGGCACAATGACGAGACCTACCGGCTGACGATCACCAAGCTCGGCAAACTGATTCTGACAAAATGATGCCAAGAGGAAGCAAGAAGGCCTTGCGCGCGCCGCAAACTGCGCGCAAGTGAAGGCGTCTGGTCACACGGCAGGAAACATGCCTGACCAGCGCCTTTCCCCGCCGGAGTATATCCAGACATGGCTTCCCTTCCCGTTCCGCTGGTGACCATCGGTCTCCTGCTGGCCTCCAACATCTTCATGACCTTCGCCTGGTATGGCCATCTGAAGTTCAAGAGCACTGCGCTCTGGATCGTCATCATGGTCAGTTGGGGGATCGCCTTTTTCGAGTATTGCCTGCAGGTTCCAGCCAACCGCATCGGCTACGGCTATTTCAATGCCGCCGAGTTGAAGACCATTCAGGAAGTGCTGACGCTGACGGTCTTCGTGCTCTTCTCCGTTTTCTATCTGGGGGAGCCGCTGCGCTTCAATCACCTGATCGGCTTCTCGCTCATCGCCCTTGGCGCAGGCTTCATCTTCCGCGGCTGATTCCTGCCCTGTAGAAACGAAAACCGGCAGCCTTTGGGGCCGCCGGTCTCATGTGATCATTTATGCCAAGTGCCAGCCCAACCTTGGGGCCAACACCTCACATCACTTCATTTCGGTCAGGACTTCGAAGCCGTTTGCACCGACCTTGAACAGGGAGTAGGCGCCCGGAACGTCACCGGCCTCGTCAAAGGAATGCTCGCCTGCAGCGCCCTGATAGTCGATGGCCTTGCCAGCGGCGATCAGTTCCTTGGCCTTCTTCCACTCGCCCGGAAGGATCGGCTCACCGCCTTCAGCGCCGGCCACCTGACGGATGGCAGCTGCCACCTTGGACTTGTCGCCACCGGCCTTTTCAATGGCCAGAGCCATCAGGAAGGCTGCGTCATAGGAGGTGGTGACGAAGATCGCATCCGGATCGCCGCCCTTGGCCTTGAAGGCTGCATTGAAGGCTTCAAGAGCTGCCGACTTCTCGCCGACTGGCGAGGACGCCACGAAGGTGGTGAGATTGTCAGCACCCAGCTCGCGGATCGGAGCGTCGGACTTCATGCCGTCACCGCCGACGAACTTCTCGAAGAAGCCGTTTTCCAGTGCCTCGCGCAGCATGGTCAGGCCGCTGCCATCGCCGTAGTCGAAGATGACGAGCGTGTCTGCACCGCCCTTTGCGAGTTCGGCCAGGTTGGAGCGGTAGAGGCCTTCTCGCCCTCATGGGCTGCGAAACCAGCGATCTCGCCGCCAATGGCCTCGTATTCGGCCTTGAAGGCATTGGCGAGACCGGAGCCGTAGTCATTGTTGAGGTAGGCAACGGCCACCTTGCCATAGCCCTGAGCCTTCAACGTACGAGCAAGGGCACGGCCCTGGAAGTCGTCGGACGGCACAGTGCGGAACACGGTGTCATTGTCCTTCAGGCCGGTGATTTCCGGCGAGGTGCCCGACGGGGTGATGAGCGCGATGCCAGCCGGGATGGTGACCGAGTTGGCGGTGGCAATCACGGCGCCCGAGCAGTGCGGGCCAACAATGCCGACAACGCCGTCGATGTTGACAGCCTTGGTGGCTGCGTCCGTGCCGTTCTGCGGGTTACAGGCGCTGTCGCCGATGACCGGGACGAGCTTTTCACCGGCCATAATGCCGCCCTGCTCGTTCACTTCGGCAATCGCCAGCTGGGCGGAATCGATCATGGCCGGGGCCATGGCCGCAATCGGGCCGGAAATGCCGCCGAGCAGGCCAACCTTCACATCTGCCTTGGCCGGAACGCTGGCCAGAGCAGTCGCGGCCAGGAGCGAACCTGCCAGAGCGAGAAGCTTATGCGTCATTTCATTACCTCCACAAAGCGGGGGCTTTTGCCCCTCATTACAAACTTTCAGTCCCGCGGCCAGGTCAGGCACCAGTCCCCTGCTTCTGCGGCCTGGGCGGGTTATCCGGAAGGGTTTCCGGCAACAGCCCTTCGGAGCGGAAGCGCAGGACAAGCTGCAGCATCAGTCCGATAAGGAAGACGCGGATATACTTGGCCTTAACCGCATATTCATGCGGCAGGCGGTCCGTTGCAATCTCTGAAACAGACCAAATGATCCATACAATCGCTGCACCCAGGATTGCCCCCTTGTTATTGCCCGACCCGCCGAGGATCAGCATGATCCAGACGAGGAACGTGGCAATCATCGGGTCGATGGCTTCGGGGGTGATCGAGCGGTTGAAATGGGCGAACAGCGCTCCGCCGAGACCCATCATCGCTGCACCGAAAATGAATGACTGCAAACGGCGGTAAGCAATGTCCTTGCCCATGGCCGTCGCTGCTAGTTCGTTGTCGCGGATGGCGCGCATCATGCGGCCCCAGGGCGAGTTGATCTGCCGCTGGATCAGCATGTAGGCGACGCCCAGCACCACAATCACGATGGCCAGATAGGCCATCTGCGACTGAACGTAAGGCAGGTCTCCGAAGGGGCGCGGAATGCCGGTAATGCCGCGAGCGCCGCCCGTCAGCGCGTCCTCCGACTTGATGACGAGGCGGATGATTTCGGCGATGCCGATGGTCGCAATCGCCAGATAATCGGAGCGGAAGCGCAGACAGATCTTGCCGATCGGCCAGGCGATGGCGCCGGCTGCCAGCATGGCACCGGCCCAGCCCACGAGCACCGGCATGTCATAGCCGCCGATCCGGCCGTCCACGTGCGGGCTCGTCAGAATGGCAGAGGTGTAGGCACCAACGGCAAAGAAACCCGCGATGCCGGCATTGAACAGGCCGGTGAAGCCCCACTGAATGTTCAGCCCCAGCGCCAGAAGCGCATAGATGCCGATGAAGACGCCCATGAACAGGGCATAGTTTGCAAGGCCGATGAGTTCCATGGCGCAATCTCCCTGTCAGAGGACCTTGCCGCGCAGCAGGCCCGTAGGCCGCACCAGCAGCATGAACAGCAGGATGGCAAAGGCCATGCCTGCCTTGTACTCGCTCGGAATGAACATCACGGACATTTCCTCCGCGATGCCGACGATCAGCCCGCCAAGCACGGCCCCTTCCACACGGCCGACGCCGCCCAGAATGGCGGCTGCAAACATCGGCAGCAGCATGGACCAGCCCATCATCGGCTTCAGCTCGGTGTTAAGCCCGAGGAAGACACCGGAGGCCGCGCAAAGGCCGCCCGCGATGATCCAGGTCAGCATCACGACCTTGCGGTTGTCGATGCCCGACAGCAGCGCCAGATTGGGGTTGTCCGACATGGCGCGCATCGCCTTGCCCCACTTGGAGCGGGACAGGAAGAGCTGAAGCCCGGCCACCAGCACCAGCATGGCGATGAGCGTGTAGATCTCCCGGTCCCGCACGCGGATGCCGAAGTAGTCCTCCGGCCGCACCAGCCCACGGGAATAGGTCTGGGTATCAACACCCCAGACCACCTGCACCACGGCACGGACCATCAGAGCCGCACCCAGTGTTGCCATCACGGTGATGATCTTCGGCCGGTTTCGCAGGTGCTCATAGAACAGCTTGTCGAGCCCCACCGCCACACCAGCCGTCGCCAGGATGGCAAAGGGCAGCGCCGCCAGGGGCGGAATGCCAAGGGCCGTCACCATTGCCAGCGCCAGGAAGGCGCCCAGCGTTGCCAGATCACCATGGGCCAGATGCGCAAAGCGCAAGATCGCAAACACCAGCGTGATGCCGACTGCGCCCAGTGCATAGATGGAGCCCATGACGAGCCCCGGCACGATGTAGAAATTGATGAAATCCAGAAAGGTCATCTTGTCTCAGCCTCACCCGCCCAGGAACATTTCTGCGACCTCGCGGTCGGCGAGAAGCGCCTGCCCCGTGCCCTCGTGCCGGTTTGCCCCTGCCGCCAGCACATAGGCCCGGTCAGCAAAGGCAAGAGCCTGCTTGGCATGCTGCTCCACCAGCAGGATGGCAACGCCGGTTTCCCGGACATCGCGGCTGATCTGGAAGATCTGCTCCATGTATTTCGGCGAGAGGCCCGCCGTCGGCTCATCCAGCAACAGGAGCTTGGGATCGAGCATCAGCGCCCGGCCCATGGCAACCATCTGCCGCTGGCCACCAGACAGGTTGCCTGCGGGCGTCTTGCGGCGCTCCTTCAAATCCGGGAACAGTGTGTAGACCCGGTCAAAGGCCGCCGAGAGATCACCCTTGCGCAGGAAGGCACCCATTTCGAGATTCTCGTGGATGCTCATTTCGCGGAAGATGTTGTCCACCTGGGGCACATAGCAAATGCCGCGCTGGACGATCTGGTTCGGTTCCCAGCTGGTGATATCGGTGCCATCGAAGGTGATGGAACCGCCGCGAATGGTGAGAAGGCCGAAGATGGCCTTCATCGCGGTCGACTTTCCCGCGCCGTTGGGACCGACGATGACCACGATCTCGCGGTCATTCACCGTCATCGACACCTCATTGAGGATATTGGTCTCGCCATAGCCCCCGGTGAGGGACTGCATCGTCAGGAGCGCGCTCATGCTGCATCTCCCTGCGATTCACCGAGATAGGCTTCGAGCACCCTTGGATCGGAGCGCACGGTCTGGAAGTCTCCGGCGATGAGAACCTTGCCTTCCGCCATGCAAACGACCGGATGGCAGAGCTTCTCGATCATTTCCATGTCATGCTCGATGAGGATGAAAGTGTAACCGCGTTCCCGGTTGAGGATCTGGATCTTCTCTTCCAGCTTGCGCAACAGTGTGCGGTTGACGCCGGCCGCCGGCTCATCCAGCAAAACCAGCTTGGCATCCGTCATCATGGTGCGGCCAAGTTCCAGCAGCTTCTTCTGCCCGCCGGAGAGATTGCCGGCCCGCTCGCCCGCGACATGGGTAAGTTCAAGGAAGTCCAGCGTCTCCCACGCCCGGCGCACCACTTCCGCCTCTGTGCTGGCCACCTTACCCCAGTTGAACCAGTTGGACAGAAGGTTCTCCCCGGCTGCGCCGGAGCCACCATCATCAAGTTTTCCAGCGCCGTCAGCCGGTGAAACTCATGCGGGATCTGGAAGGTGCGCACCAGACCCTTGTGGAACAGCTTGTTGGCCGGAAGGCCGGTGACATCCTCGCCACAGAAGCGGATCTTGCCCGCCACCGGAGGAAATGCACCTGCAATGAGATTGAAGAGTGTGGTCTTGCCAGCGCCATTGGGACCGATCAGGCCTGTGATCGTGCCTTCCTTCACCTGGAAGGTACAGTGATCAACAGCCGTAAAGCCGCCAAACTGCATGACAAGCTGGTCGAGTTCCAGCATCTGTTTTTCCCCGCCGCTGCAATTGGCAGCGCCCTTATTGTTTCTTTTTGCGCCCCGTATCAGGTTTCCCTCACCCTCCCGCGAGCGTACGCAGGACAGCCCTGACAGGCGCCGCATCCAGTCCTTGTAGCCGGATGGGCAAAGCAATCAACTCATAATCCCCCGGCTCAACGCCCGCCAGTACCAGATTTTCCAGAATCCGCATGTCATGGCGGAACACAGTCATGTGAGACGGAAGGTCCTTTGAGGTATCGGGGTCTACCGACGGCACATCGACACCTACCAGGCGCACACCTCGTGATGCCAGCAGCTCGACCGTTTCCGGCGCAAGGGTGCGGAAGCCTTCCGGCCAGACATCCGGGTCAAGGCTTTCCTCACAGCGCAGCAGCACCCGTTGCGGCACGCCCGCAAGAGCCGCCTCAATGTCCTGCGGCTCAACGAGCGGGCCTGCGCCTCTTGCGTCAATCACCCGGGCCGGACCGACGTAATCCTCCAGCGCCAGCTGATCGATTGTGGCGCCATCCTTTGCGTAATGCAGCGGCGCGTCCGCATGGGCACCGCAATGCACCGACATGGAAAAAGCCGCCACATTGACCGGGCAGCCGGGACCTATGGAAAAAGTCTGCCGCAGCTCAAAACTGGCATCCCCTGGAAACACGGCAGAACTGGCCCGAAGCGGTGGTGTAATGTCGATAAGACGGGACAAGGCAAACTCCGGTTACGGCCAGTCATACCAACGCTGAAAGGGCCTGACACACTGAACACAGCTAAAGCCATTGCCGCGACTGAACAATCAAGGCGGGATGCGGCAGAAGCTCACGGCCTCCAGATAGCAGGGCGCAATACAGCGCAAAAGCAGTCTGAAAATGAGATTACTTTAAATTTAAAACATATCAAGAGTGCCTTTCGGCTTTTCGTGACAAGCCAAATCCGGCGAGATGAAAACGTTTCCTAATTCCGCAGACTTGACCAGCCACAACCACCCATATTCAACCTTAGATACACATATCGCCACAAAAAGCCTCAATCCGATGAATACGGCAGAGAAATTCCAAGTATTTTCAGACCCTTCCATGACACTGGCGCTTCCCCCTTGTTTACCATAGGCATAGGGAACGAGGGCAAGAAATGCCGGAAAGCGCATAATTTCAAATGAAATTGGCAACATGCACGCATTGGAATTTACTTATTCGTAACTATCCCGATTAAGCCTTGAAAAACACATTCAATGAATACTGACATACAAGAGTGCGATTAGAGATTGAAAGGGGCTTGGCATTTCTTGGATCCTGTCAAAACCTGTTAAACCTCACAATGCCAACATCAATTCGTCATCGTAGATGCAAATGCTGATTTTTGAGAATTAACCCCAAGGCTATATGGCACCAGGTCAATGAAGTCAGAGACGGACGATATCCTCCGGACTTGCGAGGTGGAGGCAGACGAGCTGCTTGACCAGCTTGGACGGATCGCGACCGCATTGTGGATCTATGACTTCGATCTGAAGCGTATCATGTGGGCCAATGCCAGCGGCCTCGAGGTCTGGGGAGCGTCGAGCCTCGAACAATTGCGGTCCCGTGATCTCGGCTCGGATATGTCCCGAACAGTGGCTGAGCGGCTGAATCAGTATAAGGCTGACTTCCAGCGAAGCGATGCAAGCTTCGCGGAAACCTGGACGCTGTATCCTCTCGGTGTGCCCAAGACGCTGCAGGTCATCTTCCGGGGTATCCGTCTGAAGGATGGCCGCACCGGCATGCTGTGCGAAGGAATCGTCAATCACGAGATCAGGCCGGAGACCCTGCGCAGTGCTGAAGCGCTGCTGCATACGCCTGTCATGATCTCCCTTTATTCCCGCAAAGGCGCTCCGCTCTACCGCAATCCTGCCTCACGCGCCTCGCAGATCGAGACAGATCTCACCCTCCAGAACCGGCTTGTGGACGGGTCCATCGCAGAGGCCATGATGGGAGCCTTGGACTATGGCTCGGATTGCAAGGTCGTGGCGCAGACCCGCACCTCGAATGGCATCCGCTGGCACGAGATAACCGCCAGAACCTGCCGCGATGCGGTCACCGGTGTGCAGGCCTATCTGGTGAGCGAGATTGATGTCACCGAGTTGAAGGAAACCCAGGAACGGGCAAGGTTTCTGGCCGACCACGATTTCCTGACCGGCCTGCCCAACCGGCTCTATCTTCAGTCTCATCTCCCGGCCATGATCAACGCGGCTCTGACCGGGGGCGGAGCCTCTATCTTTATTTCATCGATCTCAATGGCTTCAAGGTCATCAATGACACGCTGGGCCATGTCACGGGAGATCTGTTGCTGAGCGCGGCCGCTGCCCGCCTGTCCGGATTTACCGGAGACAGAGGAACAGTTGCGCGGCTTGGCGGCGATGAGTTCATTGTCTGCATTCCTGACCAGATCGACGGCCTCAACCCGCAGGAGTTCGGCCGTCAGCTGCTGGATCTTTTCAGTGAACCCATGGACATCGGCGGCCAGCTGCTGCAGGTCACCGCTTCGGCAGGCATGAGCGTCTGCCCGAACGACGGCAAGGACATGGACACCTTGATGCGTCATGGCGATCTTGCGCTGTACGAAGCGCGGGGCGGACGCGCCAACAAGGTCACCCCGTTCTCCATGGACCTGCGTCAGCGTCTTGATGAGCGTGTGGCGCTGGAGCAAGACCTATGGCGGGCGCTGGAGAACAACGAGTTCCTGCTGCATTTCCAGCCTCGTGTCTGCGTCAGAACCGGCGCTATCCTCTCAGCCGAAGCCCTGATCCGGTGGCAGCATCCCACTCGCGGACTGTTGGGCCCAGGCAGCTTTATCCCGGCCTGTGAAGAGACCGGCCTGATCGTGGAGGTGGGCGAATGGGTCTACCGGCAAGTGGCTCAGCACCAGAAGCACCTGCAGGACGCAGGCGTTGACATCAGCCTTTCGCTGAACCTCTCCGTGCGCCAGTTCCAGGATCAGGAGCTGATCGAAAAGCTCCTGCTGCTGCCGCAGGAGACCGGATGTGATCCGCACAGGATCGGTTTCGAGATCACCGAGTCCATGCTTCTGGGGGACAGCCCCTCCATGCGCTTCTCCCTCTCACGCATGAAGAAGTGCGGTTACAATATCCTGATCGATGATTTCGGCACGGGCTATTCCAACCTGGCCTATCTGCAGAACTATCCGATTGATGTGCTGAAGATTGACCGTACCTTCATCAATGACCTGAAGACGGCAGCTCCGATCACCCGGTTGATCATCTCCCTCGGCAATGTGCTGAATGTGCGGATCGTGGCGGAGGGTGTCGAAACAGCCGAGCAGCTTGAATGGCTGCGAGCCAATGGCTGCGATGAATATCAAGGGTTCCTCTTCAGCCGGCCGGTGCCTTTTGCCGATCTCATCCAGCAGTGCGAAGAGGATCAGGAGCGGCGGCGCACGCAGTCCAAGGTGCTGAAAGTGCGCAAGCCCCGGCAGGTGAGCGCCCGCCGGGGCTGACCCGGTCCCGATGAAACCCGCGCATCGGGATTTGCAGCAAGATCACAGGTCTGCGCGCAGATCCCATAGTTCGGGGAAGAGCACCACCTCGAGCATGCGCCGCAGATAGACCACACCGCTGGTGCCGCCGGTGCCGCGCTTGAAGCCGATCACACGTTCCACCGTGGTCACATGGTTGAAGCGCCAGCGCCGGAAATAATCCTCGAAATCGACCAGTTTTTCCGCCAGCTCGTAGAGCGTCCAGTAACGCGCCGGGTCGCGGTAGACCTCGATCCATGCGGCGCGAACGGTCTCGTCGGCGGCATAGGGTTGCGACACATCCCGGTTGAGCATTGCGTCTGAAATCTCGAAGCCGGAGCGGGCAAGCAGGCGGATGGCCTCGTCATAAAGGCTGGTTTCCTGACGGATTGCTTCCAGCCAGCCATGAACGCCGGGCACATGCTCATGCGGACGCATCATGGCTGCGTTCTTGTTGCCCGCCATGAATTCGATCGCCCGGTACTGGAACGACTGAAAGCCGGAAGACTGGCCAAGCGCCGTGCGAAACGTCGTGTAGTCACTGGGCGTCATGGTGCGCAGCACGTCCCAGGCCGAATTCAACTGCTCAAATATCCGCGCCACGCGGGTAAGCAGCTTGAAGGCTGGCTGAACGTTGCCGCTGGCGATATGGGCCTTGGCCGAAGCCAGCTCATGCAGCGCCAGCTTCATCCACAATTCGGAAGTCTGGTGCTGGATGATGAACAGCAATTCGTCATCCGCTTCGGACAGAGGCGCCTGAGCCGTCAGGATCTTGTCCAGCGACAGGTAGTCGCCATAGGACATGCGCCCGTCAAAGCGCATCTGCGCGCCATCTTCCGATGGATCATAAGGGGTCTTGGCGGTCATCTCAGGTCACCTTGGCGCGGGTCTTGAACTGCGGCGCATCCCAGCTGCGGGTGGCAAGGATATCGGCCAGAATGTCGACGGCCTTCACCACATCAGCATGCGACAGGTAGAGCGGGGTGAAGCCGAAGCGGACAATATCCGGCGCCCGGAAATCGCCGATGACGCCGCGCGCGATCAGTGCCTGCATCAGGGCATAGCCCTCGGCAAAGCGGAAGGACACCTGGCTGCCACGCTCATCCGGATTGCGCGGGCTCGCAAGCTCCAGCCCCTCGCAGCGGCTCTCCACCTCACGGATGAACAACTCGCACAGGGAAACGGACTTGGCCCGCAGCACCTCCATGTCCACATCGTCAAACACATCCAGCGCCGCATCGAGTGCGGAGAGCGACAGGATTGGCGGCGTGCCGACGCGGAACTGGTCAACACCCTTGGCACCGCGGTAATCGAGATCGAAAGCAAAAGGCGCATCGTGGCCCATCCAGCCATTCAGCGGCTGGCGGGCAACGGCCTGATGGCGCTCTGCCACATAGAGGAAAGACGGAGCACCGGGCCCACCGTTGAGATACTTGTAGCCGCAGCCGATGGCAAAATCGGCACCGCAGGCGTCCAGCTCCACCTTGAAGGCGCCGGCAGAATGGGCGAGATCCCAAATGGCCAAAGCGCCAGCTTCATGCGCAAGCCGGGTCAGCTCAGCCATGTCATGACGGCGGCCCGTGCGGTAATCGACCTGCGTGATCATTGTCACCGCGATTTCATCCGTGATGGCGCCCGCCACCTCTTCCGGCGCGACGAGGCGCAGCTCATGTCCCGCATCCAGCAGGTCCCGCAAGCCCTGCGCCATGTAGAGGTCCGTCGGGAAATTGCCGGTGTCGGAGAGGATCACCTTGCGCTCCGGGCGCAGGGCAAGGGCAGCCGAGAGCACCTTGAACAGGTTGATCGAGGTGCTGTCACCGGCGATCACCGTGCCGGGCGCCGCGCCCACCAGACGGCCGATCCTGTCACCCACGCGGCGTGGCAGATCAACCCAGTCATGCTCGTTCCAGGCGCGAATGAGGCTTTCACCCCACTGCTTGCTCACCACATCTGCCACCCGCTGCGGCACATGCGCCGGCAGCGTGCCGAGGAGTTGCCGTCCAGATAGATGACGCCCTCGGGCAGGGCAAAGGCGGCGCGCTTGGGGCCAAGCGGGTCGCCCTGATCAAGCGGATGAACGCTGGATGCTCCGGTCATGAAATCTCCCTCAGTCAGACTTGCTGCGCCCTTGGGCGCACACTGCCACAGCAACGGCTGCCTCATGCGGTCACGCTAACAGGGGACCTGCACGCCCGCAAGGATTATATATAATTTGACAGGTCATATATTCCTGATCAGATGCACGGGAAATCACAACCGGGACCCCCGTGCGGAATGCCGAAGACCGAAGACGCCTATAACGCCCTGCGCTCCGCCATTCTGGAATGCGCACTGCCACCGGATGCGCCTCTGACCGTCTCCTTGCTGAAAGAGCGGTTCGGCTTTGGCTGGACACCGCTGCGCGAAGCCCTGTCGCGGCTGGAGGCTGAGCGCTTGGTGGTTCTCATGCCCAATCGCGGCTACAGGGTCTGCGGCGTCTCGGCGGAAAGTCTGCGCGATTTGCAGGAGGCCCGGCTTGCAATCGAACCAAGGCTTTTCATCCGCTCCATTGCCGAGGGTGGGGAAGACTGGGAAGGGCGTGTGGTCGCGGCCCATCACCAGCTGGCTTCCACGCCTGTTCCGGTGCCGCATGCAGCGCGCGATGCCATCCACCTGTGGGAGCGGCGGCACGATGCATTTCACGCCGCCCTTCTTTCGGGCACGCAGGCACCCTGGCTGCAGCTTTTTGCCAGCCAGGTGAATGATCAGCTACGGCGCCACCAGCGGCACATGCTCAGCTCTCCTGAGGTGCGCGCCCGCATGGATGACGACCCGCACGGGCGGCTGCGGGAAACCTATGAAAAAACGCTTGGCCTTGGACCGCATACAGAACTGATGCAGGCAGCGCTGGACAGGGACCCGGACCGCGCCGCCCGCCTTCTGACGGATCATATCGGCTTCTCGCTCGCGGTTTTTGAGGCTTTGTGGTCCTGACACGGCTCCGTGACAGGAATGCTTGTTCGCAGGATCCTATCTGCGCGGCAAAGCGGCAAGAGGTCTGGCATGCGCCGTAGCATCAGATAGGTCTGCCGGGAGAATACAAGAAAGCTCGACCAGAAGCCTCGCCGCGAATATTGTCGAGTGCTGAAACACTGGCGGGAGACGGACGTTCCCATCGCGTCAGGGCAAGGGCAGCATGCAACGCCCGAAGCGGGAGAACTATCTTGCAGCAGACAGCACTTCTTCTCAGCGCCACTCCCATCTATGCCGGAATTCTGGGGCTGATATACATTTACCTGAGTTTCCGCGTCGTCGACCGCCGCAGGAGCCTTCAGCTGGCGCTGGGTGATGGCGGCGACACGGAAATGTTGCGCCGCCAGCGCGTCCACGGCAACTTCGCCGAATATGTGCCGCTGGTGCTGATCCTGATCCTCATGTGCGAATTGCAGGGGGCGCCGGTTCTGCTCGTGCATGCCCTCGGCCTTGCTTTCACGATCGGCCGCATCTCGCACGCTTACGGTGTCTCCCAGCGGAAGGAAAATCTCATCTTCCGCATGAGCGGCATGATCCTCACCTTCGCCACCCTCGCCATCTCTGCGGTGACGGGCATCGTCCTGACTGTGGCTTAACTCAGGTCCCGGCGGAAAGGCCATCCGCCCGCCAAAAGATGAAAGCCCGAACGGCCTGCCAGCCGTCCGGGCTTTTTCATGTCATACGCCCCAGACGGCAGCGCGGTCGTGATACATGCGTTCTTCCATGGCCTTGGTGTAGGAAGCGCACTGCTTGATGTAGTCAACGTAGGAGGCGTGGACCTTTTCGGCCACGGCATCACCCTTCGGATAGGCTTCCAGCACCTCGCGCGAGGCCTTGCCCAGCGCCGCCACCACGTCATCCGGGAAGGCCGAGACCTTGGCACCCTTGCTGACCAGATCGGCCAGAACACGCGTGTTGTTGTAGCGGAACTCGGCAATCGTATCCTCGCCCTGCGCCTGTGCGGCGCTGGCGAAGATCGCCTGCAATGCCGGAGACATGTTGCCCCAGACATTCTGGTTGACGATCATTTCCAGAGCGGCGCCCGGCTCATGGAAAGCCGGCAGGTAGTAGTAGGGTGCGATCTTGTAGAGCCCTAGCGCCACGTCGTTCCACGGGCCGACGAACTCGGCCGCATCGACGACACCGGACTGCAGCGCCGGATAGATTTCCGGCGGCGGGGTCAGCACCGTCACGACGCCCAGCTTGCGCATGACATCGCCGCCAAGACCGGCAATGCGCATTTTGAGGCCCGCCAGATCATCCAGCTTGGCGACCGGGTTCTTGAACCAGCCGCCGGCCTGCGCACCCGAGCCGCCCGCGTAGAAGGGCTTCACGCCGAAGGGGGCATAAGCCTCGTCCCACAATGCCTGACCACCACCATAGGCGATCCAGCCGGACAGTTCCGACTGCTCCAGACCGTAGGGCACGGTGGTGTAGTACATCGCAGCGCGCACCTTGCCCGCGTGGTAATAAGACGCCGTATGGCCCATGTCGGCTGCACCACTCGACACTGCCCCGAACACCTCAAAGGGGGGACCAGTTCACCACCGCCGTAATAGGTGATCTTCACCTTGCCATCGCTCATCGCCTCGATGCGCTTGGCGAGCTTTTCGGCGCCAGTGCCCACACCGGGGAAGCCGCGCGGAAAACCGCCCACGAGCTTGAGGTTCAGCGTTGCCTGAGCAAGGGCGGGCGCTGCAAGGGCAGGCGCAGCCGCAGCCGCAAGCGCGCCCGTTTTCAGAAAATCACGGCGTTTCATTGATTAACCTCCCGGCGGGTTCCTGACCCGAAACAGAATTTCCACTCCTGATCGTAGACCGCAGAAAGGCCGCTTGACCAGATGGAAACTGTTGTTTTGGCGGTTCTTTCCGGCTGAGTGAGACAAACAGGCGCGCGCCTCAGTTCTGTTTGAGGCGGGTCTTCTGGGCGTGTTCGATATGGCGGCGGGCGGCAGATTCGGCGGCATCCAGATCACGCGAGGCGATGGCCCGCACGATGGCGGCATGCTCTTCAATGGCCGTTTCACGCCGCTCGGGCGTGTCCAGCGTCGAGCCCGCCATGAGGATCATCGACAGGCGCAGATGGTCGATCTGACCGACAAGATAGCGGTTGTGGGAGGCGAGATAGATGCGCCGGTGGAACTCCCTGTTGGAGCGCACCATGGACTTTTCGTCCGCCACCCGTTGCCGGTCCGCCTCAACCAGTTCGCTCAGGATCTCGATTTCGGCATTGGACGCATGCTGGGCAGCAAGGCGGGCGGCTGTGCCTTCCAGCACCTCGCGCATGTAATACACCTCGGAGATCTGCCGGTGGTCCAGCGTCGGGATGACCATGCCCCGATTCGGCTCGTGGATGGCGAGGCCTTGCGCTTCCAGCCGCTTGAGGCCTTCGCGGATCGGCGTGCGGCTGACGCCGAAGATCTCGGCAAGCTCCGCCTCACGCAGGCGGTCACCCGGCTTCAGTGTCCGGTCTTCGATGGCCTCTACCAGACGGCGGTAGATTTCGGCGCCGTTCAGCCGCTCGTCGTGCCGCTCGCGGTTTCCGAAGACCTCGTCTTCGTCAATGGGTCTGCTCTTATCCATGTATCTTCAGGCGCCTCGGACTGTAGGGCGGTAGAGGCGTCCGCCGATCACCGGCTCGCGCGCGCCCGTCGTATGCGGATAGCTGGTAGGAAGACCTGCCATGAAGCGCGCGCCAAGGAAAGCCATTGCCTGTGCTTCCAGTGAATCACCGTCAAGGCCATGCACATCCGAATTGACCACATCTGCATCCAGGCGCTGCGCCAGTTCCGCCATGATCGTCGGATTGCGCCGCCCGCCACCGCAGACGATCCAGCTCTTGGGTGTGCGTGGCAGCAGCGCCGAGGACCGGGCCACAGCCTCCGCCGTGATGGCGGCAAGTGTGGCGGCACCATCCAGCCAGGACAGTCCCTCCACCCATTGCAGCGTGAAGGCGTTCCTGTCGAGAGACTTGGGCGCGGGCTGAGCGAAATAGGGATGCCGCAGGGCAATCTCCAGACGCGAGGCTTCCACATGCCCCGCCCCGGACCAGCGTCCATCCCGGTCGAAATCGCCAAGGCCTGACTGACGTATCCAGTCATCCAGCAGCGCATTGCCCGGGCCGATGTCGAAAGCCATCAGGTGCTCGCCGTCGATGTAAGTGAGGTTGGACACCCCACCGATATTGAGGAAGCACAGCGGCTGCTTCAGGCTGGCGGCCAGCGCCCGGTGATAGACCGGCACCAGCGGCGCCCCTGCCCGCCAGCTTCCATATCCGCCTGCCGCACATCGCCAACGACCGGCAGGCCCAGAACATCCGCCAGCTTCTGCGGATTTCCGAGCTGGACGGTCTCGCCTGCAGCAGGATCATGCCAGACTGTCTGGCCATGGAAGACAACAAGATCCGGCTTGCGCTCCAGCCGCGCCAGAAAGGCGGCTATGGCCACGGCATGATCGCGGGTGACTGCCTCGGCAAGCCCCGGCCACAGATCCCGGCGGGATGGGCCTGCCGCAATGGTCGCCAGAATGGCCTCGCGGGTTTCGGGAGCATAGGCTTCGGTTTCTGCTGGCCCTGCCGACAGCAGCCGCTCTCCGTCTGTCGTGATCAGGGCCATGTCGATCCCATCGGCAGAGGTGCCGCTGATCGTGCCGAGCACTGTAATCGGGTCCATGGCTGAAACTCCGGTTTGCCGGCGCGGGCGCGGCACCCCGGCAAGCTGCCAGTTTTGCACGCCTGCTCAGGCTGCGCGGTACTCCGCGCTCGCAATCATGATGTCAGACAGCGTTGCATAGGCCGCTATCCATGAAGAGCGTACCGCAGGTGTGAAGGCTTCGCCAAGGTGGCGCTCGAGTGTCCACAGAAGGGCATCGCCAGCCGCATGATAATGGGCGGCGCTGACGCCATAGGTAACATGGCGCTTGGCGAGGGCTTCAAGCTCCGGAAGAAGCATCTGCAGATTGGACAGCATGCTGATAACTGCAGACAGAGCCTCAAGAAGACGCAACTCCTGAGCAGGCAGCGGGGTGCGGAACAACGGGCGCAAGGTGGGCGAAAGTTCAAAGAAGCGGCAGTAAAAGCCGGATACAATCGATGCCCCCTGCGGACGCAGCCGGTCGAAGCTCGTTTGCACAAGTTGTATCTGCTCGGGCGTCACCTCAGCCCCTCCACTGAACCATATCTGCGGACGGCACAGGCACCGCCCGAATGAGCGGAGGCGCTGCAATGTAATGATATTACCAAATTATCAATAATGAATATCTCATCGGGAAACAAGCAGCGCCAGCGTGAAATGAGCTGTCTGGCGTGAAAATCTAATTCAAACTGTTTTTGTAGCGCAACTCCAAGGATGGCGTGTTCTGACAGACGGAGAGAACAGGGCAAAATGGTCTGGTGCAGTGGCAACAACCGTCCTTCATGTGCCGGCTGCGCGGCGCCGGTACATAGACCCGGCGGCATGCGCGCGAGTTGAATATTCACCCCCGCCTGCTGCCGGTCCAGCTGCTTGCAGCTTGTTGAACCGCAGGACTGGCGCTAACAGTTTTGCCTTACGTCTTTACAGGGAGGCATATATGGACGGCGAAGAGTTCCGGCACTGGTCGCGGCGCGCAGCCGATTGGGGCGCTGATTACAGGGCAGGCCTCAGGGACCTTCCCGTTCGCGCCCAGACATCCCCGGGGAAATTGCCGCCCGTATTCCCGCCTCTCCGCCGGAAGAGCCGGAGGCCATGGAGGCGATCTTCAAGAGCTTCGAGGCCGATATCCTGCCCGGCATGACCCACTGGCAGCATCCGCGCTTCTTCGCCTATTTCCCCGCGAATGCCGCACCGGTCTCCGTCGTTGCCGAATATCTCGTCAGCGCCATGGCCGCGCAATGCATGCTGTGGCAGACCTCACCGGCGGCAACCGAGCTGGAAGGCCGGGTGACGGACTGGTTCCGTCAGGCCATTGGTCTTCCTGCAGATTTCGCCGGAACGCTGCAGGACACAGCCTCCTCTGCGACGCTGGCCGCCGTTCTGACCCTGCGCGAACGTGCCCTTGGCTGGCAAGGCAACCAGAAAGGCCTCTCCGGCCAGCCGCGCCTCAGGGTCTATTGCTCGGGCGAAGTCCACACCTCCATCGACCGGGCGGTCTGGTTTGCAGGCCTTGGCGCGAACAATCTGGTGCGCATTCCCGTTGAAGGACCTAGCCGGGCGATGAACCCGCAGGCGCTGCAAGCCGCGATCACGGCCGACCGTGAGGCCGGATATCAGCCCGCCGGTATCATCGCCTGCGTGGGCGGCACGGGTTGCGGCGGCACGGACGATATCCACGCCGTAGTGGAGATTGCGGCCCGCGAAGATCTGTACCTGCATGTGGACGCGGCATGGGCCGGGTCTGCCATGATCTGCCCGGAATTCCGTGAACTGTGGGCGGGCATTGAGGGCGCGGACAGCATCGTCATCAATCCGCACAAGTGGCTGGGTGCCCAGTTCGATTGCACGGTGCAGTTCCTGCGCGATCCCTCACAGCAGGTGCGCGCCCTTGCCATCCGGCCGGAATATCTGAAGACGGCGGGTCAGGACGAAATCACCAACTATTCCGAGTGGTCCGTGGTGCTGGGCCGCCGTTTCCGGGCCCTGAAACTCTGGTTCCTGATGCGTGCCCATGGCCTTGCCGGTCTGCGTGAGATGATCCGCAATCACGTGGCCTGGTCGGTGGAACTGGCGGAAAAACTCCGCGGCGAGCCCGACTTCGAGATCGGAACCGAGCCCATGCTCTCGCTCTTCACCTTCCGCTACCGCCCGGCGCATCTCTCCGGCGATGAAGAGGCGATTGCCGCCGCCAACCGGGCGCTGCTGGAGGCCATCAATGCGGACGGGCGGATCTACCTCACCCAGACGCTGGTGGACGGCCGCTTCGTCCTGCGCTTCCAGGCAGGCCAGTTCGAAGCCACTCGCGAGGACGTGATGCTGTCTTTCGATGTGATCACCGGCCTTGCACGCAAGGGGTGTGAAACCGGCCCTAGCTGACAGCCCGCTCCAGCGTCGAGGTCACCCACTTGTTGAGGCTGACCCCGGCGCGGCGGGCTGCAATCGTCAATGCCTTGTGCTAACCCGGATCAGCCTGGCGGCGGACGTTCCCTGAAAGGTCATCACGTCACGCAGGTTCAGTCAGGAAGCGCCGGACAGATCTCACCCAGGCAGATGGAAGGTCTGGCGGAAATAGCGGCGGATGGCAGCCATGGCGGGGGTGAATTCTGCGTTCTTGCGCCAGGCAAGGCCAACATCCATGGACGGCACCGGATCGCGCAGGTTGATCGTCTCGATGCGCCGCCCCTCCAGCGACCAGGGCCGGTGCACCATATCGGACAGAATGGCGACGCCCTGATCGTTTGCGACCAGCGAGCGCACCGCCTCCACCGATGAGGTGCGCAAGGTGATGCGCGGCTGATAGCCGGACTGACTCCAGTATTTCAGAGAGCTGTGCGAAGCCTCGTCCACTGTCAGCATGATGTAGGGCTCTTCCGCCACTTCCCGCAGCCCGACTGAAGGAGCAGACAGAAGCCGGTGCTGACCCGGCACCCAGAGACGGCGGGCGGAGCTCATAAGCTTTTCCGTGACCAGCTCCGGATTGAGAATGTTGGAGGTCAGCAGCACGGCGATGTCATGCCGGTTGGTCAGAAGCCCCTCCTCAATGGACTCCCGGTTCATCTCCAGCAGCTGGATGTCCAGCCCCGGCAGGCGGCGGCGGATGCGCTCGATATGCAAGGGCAGGAAATAGCCCATCACCGTATAGGTCGCGGCCACCGTCAGCCGCCCGGTCAACTCACTGCCCGTCAGCGACAGATGCGTCGCCTCCTCCACCTTGCGCAGGATCTCATAGGCGTGGGAGAGGAACTGACGCCCGGCCTCCGTCAGTTCCATGCCGTGGGACACACGCTCGAACAGGGGGAACCGACAATCTGCTCCAGCTCCTTGATCGCCGTCGTCACCGCCGACTGAGAGATCGACAGATGAATAGCCGCCTGTGACACCTGACCTTGCTCAGCCGTCGCCACAAAGTAGCGGATCTGCCTCAAGCTGATCGACATGATTGTATCTCCCCCACTTTTTCCAATCATTCCTTATCTGATTTTCAGATGACGCCGCCTTCATCTTGAGCAACAAGCTGACAAAACTTGCTCATAAATCGGTAACTTATTGATATTTATTGATTAATTCCCTCTGTGCACGGACGTCATTATTCTTCTTTCCAGATACAGAAGCGCAAAACATAAAAATTTTCAAACGCTCTTTTTTGTCCTAGCGTCATTTCTGACGAAAACAGAGGCACCCCACCTCCCTGCTCAAAAGGCAGGCAGGCGGTGAAAGGGCGGACATTGGCACTCGAAGCTGTCGACATCAATTGTGATCTGGGAGAGGGCTTCGGCCGCTGGCGCATCGGTGATACCGAGGATGCCGAACTGATGGGCCTGATCAGCTCGGCGAACATCGCCACCGGCTTTCATGCGGGCGATCCCAACCTGATGGACCGCACCGTGCGCATGGCGGTGGAGCATGGCGTCGGCATCGGCGCACATCCCGGTTACAACGACCTCAAAGGCTTTGGCCGCCGCCGGATCGACGGCACGGCACGCGAGCTTCTGAACGACATCATCTATCAGGTCGGCGCACTGCGTGAATTCGCCCGCCGCCATGGCGCCAGCCTGCAGCACGTGAAGCCGCATGGCGCGCTCTACATGGAGATGGCGGTCAACACCGAACTCTCCCAGCTGTTCATGACCTACATGCAGACCGTGGCACCGAACGCCTTTGTCTTCTGCATGGCGGGCTCTGCCACCGAAACCGCCGCGCTTGAAGCGGGCCAGCCGGTCATCCGCGAGTTCTATGCCGACCGTGACTATGACGACAGCGGCTCCATCGTCTTCACCCGCGATGTGGGGCGGCCGGACCCGGAAGCCATTGCCCGCAAGGTGGTGCGTGCCTGCAAGGAAGGCGTGGTGACAACCGTAACGGGCACCGACATCAAGGTACCGTTCGAGTCCATCTGCTTCCATTCCGACACGCTGGGCGCAAAGGAAATCGGCGAAGCCATGCGCGAGGGCCTGAAGGCCGCCGGCATCAAGATCATTCCCGTCTCAGAAATCGCAAAAGAAAACTTCCGGAGAAGCGCATGAGCAAGCTCGAGATCAGATCGCCCCTTCCGGGCATCTTCTACCGCAAGCCCTCCCCCGATGCGGCAGCTTTCACGCAGGACGGCGCAAGTGTTGGCGAGGCGGATGTAATCGGCCTTATTGAGGTGATGAAGACCTTCCACGAGATCCCGGCAGGCCTTTCCGGCAGCAACATCATCTTCCATGTGGAAGATGCCGAGCCGGTGATGGCAGGGCAAGTTCTGGCAGAGGTTGACGCATGACGATCCGCTCTCTCCTTGTGGCCAACCGGGGCGAAATCGCCGTCAGGATCGTGAAAGCGGCAAAGGCCATGGGCCTGCGTGCCGTGCAGGTCCACTCCGCCGCCGATGCCGACATGCTGGCGGTGAAGCTGGCGGATGAGGCCATCGATATCGGCCCGCCGTCTGCCGCCAAATCCTATCTCAACATCGAGCGCGTGGTGGCCGCCGCCAAGGAGGCCGGCGTTGATGCGATCCATCCCGGCTATGGCTTTCTGTCCGAAAATGCCGCCTTCGCGCAGGCCGTCACCGATGCCGGGCTGATCTTCATTGGCCCCAGCGCAGAGGCCATCAGCCTGCTCGGTGACAAGGTGAAAGCACGCGAGGTGGCAGCGGCTGCCGGTGTGCCCACCGTTCCGGGCAGCGATGGCCTCATTGCAGATATCGAGGCTGCCCGCGCCGTTATCGCCCGCACTGGTTTTCCGGTGATGATCAAGGCCGCAGCCGGCGGTGGCGGGCGTGGCATCCGCATTGCCGCCAGCATGGAAGACTTCGAGCGCCAGTTCCCACTGGCCTCCGCCGAGGCCAAGGCCGCCTTCGGCGATGGCGGGCTCTATATCGAGAAGGTGATCGAGCGTGCCCGGCATGTGGAAGTGCAAATCCTGGGCGACGGGGTGGACGCAATTCACCTGTTCGAGCGGGAGTGCTCGCTGCAACGCCGCCGCCAGAAGGTCTGGGAGGAAGCCCCTCCTCTACCCTGCCCGCTGATGTCCGCGATGCCCTGTGCGCCAGTGCTGTCGCGCTCGCAAAATCGGTTGGCTACAAGGGCGCTGGCACCGTCGAATATCTCTATGACGAGGACGCAGGCGCCTTCTATTTCATCGAGGTGAACACCCGCATTCAGGTGGAACACCCGGTGACCGAAATGATCACCGGCGTTGATCTGGTGCAGGAAATGATCCGCATTGCAGGCGGCGGAAAGCTGAGCCTGCGGCAGGAGGACATCCGCCTGTCGGGCCATGCCATCGAATGCCGCATCAATGCGGAAGATCCCTCCCGCAACTTCGTTCCCGGCCCTGGCACCATCACCAGCCTCACTGTGCCGGAGGGCAAGGGCATCCGCTTCGACACCATGCTCTACGAGGGCTACACGGTGCCGCCCTTCTACGATTCCCTGCTCGGCAAGCTGATCGTCCATGGCGATGACCGCGCCGCCTGCATCGCCCGGCTGGAACAGGCCCTCAAGGGGCTGAAGATCGGCGGACTTGCCACCACCGTGCCGCTGCATCTGGCCCTGTGCCGCGATGACAGCGTGACGGCGGGCGCCGTTCACACACGTTTCCTGGAACCCTGGCTCGAAGAGAGCTTCCGGCCGGATGCTGGACTTGAGGAGGTTGCGTAATGGCGATGCGTTACACATTCGGCGGTGACGAGCACCTCTTCGTGGAATGCAGCGAGGACATGTCCCTCGATGCCTTCTTCCAGTCCCTGTCCATGACCAATGGCATCCGGGATGCAGGCATCAGCGGTGTTACAGAAATCTGCCCGGCCAATGCCTCGTTTCAGGTGAAGTTCAATCCCGATGTGATCCATCCGGACGACCTCATGCGCGAGGTGAAAGCCATTGAGGCGGCCGCCGCCAAAGCCGAGCCGGTGATCCGCACCCGCATCGTCGAGATCCCGGTGTTCTACAATGACCCGTGGACACATGAGACGCTGATGCGTTTCCGCGAGCGCCATCAGGACCCAACGGGAACCGACCTCGACTACGCCGCCCGGATCAACGGCTATGAGACGGTGAGCGATTTCATCACCGCCCATTCCGGCTCGCCCTGGTTCGTCTCCATGGTGGGCTTCGTCTCGGGTTTGCCCTTCATGTACCAGATGGTGGAGCGGCAGCGGCAGATCGAAGTGCCGAAATACCTGCGCCCACGCACGGACACGCCCCGGCTGACGGTGGGCCATGGCGGCTGCTTCGGCTGCATCTATTCGGTGCGCGGTGCAGGCGGCTACCAGATGTTCGGCATCACCCCCATGCCGATCTATGATCCGGCGCAGGAGACGAGCTACCTCAAGGACTTCATGGTGTTCTTCCGCCCTGGCGACATCGTCAAGTTCAAGCCGGTGGACCGGGATGGCTATGACACGGCGGTGGAAGAAGTGGCCAAGGGGCACTTCACCCCGCCGGTCCGCGAGGTGAGCTTCGACCTCACCGAATTCAGCAAGGACATCGACGGCTACAACCAGAAACTGGAGGGCGTCCTCTATGGCGATTAAGGTTCTCCATCCCGGCCTTGCCACCACGGTTCAGGACCTCGGCCGCCCTGGATATTTCCATCTCGGCATCCCCATTGGCGGGGCCATGGACCGGCTGGCCATGCGGGCAGCCAACCTGCTGGTGGGCAATGACGAGGGCGCTGCCGGTCTTGAGGCGGTCTTCATCGGCCCAAAGCTGGAGTTCACCCGCGATGCCACCGTCGCCGTCACCGGTGCGGACATGCCCGTGAAGCTCGACGGCGAGGCCCGGCCCGGCTGGACTGCGTTTGCGGTGAAGGCTGGACAGGTGCTCAGTTTCGACTTCCTGAAATCCGGTGCCCGTATCTGTATCGCCGTGTCGGGAGGCCTCGACGTGCCGCAGGCGCTTGGCAGCCGCTCCACCTATGCCATCGGCGCCCTTGGCGGCTTCAACGGCCGGGCGATTGCCGCCGGTGACGAACTGCCGGTCGGGGACGCCGGCACCAGTACGGAAGGGCGGACCATTCCGGAAGACCTTCGCCGCAAGCCGGGCACTCCGGCAGAACTGCGCGTGCTGCCAGGGCTTTACTGGCACCGCATCACCGAAGAGGCACAGGAAGCCTTCTTTGCCGATGAGTGGAAGGTGGCACCGGAAGCCGACCGCATGGGCTACCGCTTCCGAGGCGGGCGCCCGCTCGATTTCGTGCCGCGCCAGCCGCCCTTCGGCGCAGGCTCGGACCCGTCCAACATCGTCGACAGCTGCTACCCCTATGGCTCCATTCAGGTGCCCAGCGGCAGCGAGCCGATCATCCTGCACCGCGACGCTGTGTCGGGAGGCGGCTACTTCATGGTGGGTACCGTGATTTCGGCTGACATGGACCTCATCGGCCAGATGCAGCCGAACACCCCCACCCGCTTTGTCCGGGTGGACATGGAGGACGCCCTGAATGCCCGCCGGGAACGGGCAGAGCTGATCAGCCGCATCAGGGCGCTTTTCTGACTTCGCATAACAAGAACAAGACGCAACCTTTCAACCGGGGAAGACAACATGACACGCACTGCCTTCAAGGGGCTTTCTGCCTCAATGATCCTGCTTGCCTCGATGGTCCCGTCTTTGGCCGAGACCTGGTATCCCTATGATGCCATCGAGATCACCCTGCCTTCTCGTCGGACGGCAAGGCCTCCGAAGTGAAATACACGCCGCTCGAAAAGGCCAGCCAGCCTTACCGGATCTGCGTTTCCTTCCCGCATATGAAGGATGCCTACTGGCTGGGCGTGGACTATGGCGTTGCCGAACAGGCCAAAGACCTCGGCGTCAAGATGACGCTCGTGGAAGCAGGGGGCTACACGGAGCTCGCCAAGCAAATCTCGCAGATCGAGGATTGCGTCGCCGGCGGGGCGCAGGCCGTTGTGATCGGCGCCATCTCCTATGACGGGCTCAACAACCTCGTCTCCGAACTGGCGGCCAAGAAGATCCCGGTCATCGATGTCGTCAACGGAATGTCCTCGCCGGATCTGACCGCGAAGTCACTCGTCTCCTTCTACACCATGGGCTTTGAGACCGGGAAATACCTTGCCGCCAAGCACCCGAAAGGCAGCGATCCGGTGAAGGTGGGCTGGTTCCCCGGCCCGGCTGGCGCAGGCTGGGTGGAAGCGGCCAACAAGGGCTTCATGGATGCGGTGAAGGACTCTGCCCTCAACGTGCTCGACCCCAAATATGGCGACACCGGCAAGGAAGCCCAGTTGAAGCTGGTGGAAGACGTGCTGCAGGCCGAGCCGGACGTGCGCTACATCGCCGGAACCGCCGTCACCGCCGAAGCCGCACAGGGCCTCATCCGCGAGCGCGGACTGAAGGGGAAGGTGGACCTTCTCGCCTTCTACATGACACCGGGCGTCTATGAAGGCATCAAGCGCGGCTTCATCGCAGCCGCCCCCGCCGACTCCATGGTCATCCAGGGCCGCATCGCCATTGATCA
The DNA here is from genome assembly GCF_050510895.1 of Pannonibacter phragmitetus. GTDB lineage: Bacteria > Pseudomonadota > Alphaproteobacteria > Rhizobiales > Stappiaceae > Pannonibacter > Pannonibacter phragmitetus_B. Next base: position 3,307,827 of record NZ_JBNINT010000001.1, read on the forward strand.
GGCCGTCCGCGCCCTCGAAGGCAAGAACCTGATCAAGCACGTGGGCCCGAAGATCTTCGTCGTGGATGGGGACAACATCGCCACCGTCTCCAAGACCAGCATCCTGCCCCCGGACGGCTTCAAGCCGGTGTTCACGGTGGAATGATGCGAGGCAAAGCCCGCAGCGATGAAACGGATCTGTGACGACGCGCCTCTGCCCCCTCCCCTTTGCGGGGAGGGGGATGGTGCCCGGATCATCGTCAAGAACGCTGCCGCAACAGCCAGGAAGACACCACAGGTACAGTCCTGAAGGAGAATGGCAGATGTCCGTGAGCCGGAAGCCACTCGTAGAGATGACCGGGATTGCCAAGCACTATCCCGGCGTGAAAGCCCTCGATGGCGTGAATTTCACTCTGGAGGCGGGGGAAGTGCATGTGCTGTTCGGCGAGAATGGCGCGGGCAAGTCCACGCTCATCTCGATCCTTGCGGGCGTGAACCAGCCCAGCGCCGGAGAGATCCGCATTGATGGGGAGCCGGTGCATTTTACAAGTGTGCGTGATGCACAGGCCGCAGGTGTCGGCGCGGTGTTTCAGGAATTCTCGCTGGTGCCCACCATGACGGTGGCCGAGAACATCTATCTGGGCGACGAGCCCCGGCGCGGCGCCTTCATTGACCGGCGTGCCATGCGGCGCGAGGCACGGGCCCTTTTCGCCCGTCTCGGTTTCGATGTCGACGTGAGCCGCCGGGTGCTGTCGCTCTCCCGCGCCGAGCAGCAGATGGTGGAGATCGCCAAAGCGCTGCACCGCAAGGCTCGCATTCTCATTCTGGACGAGCCCACAGCCTCACTGACCGAGCGCGAGACAGAACGGCTCTTCGCCTTCATCCGCTCTGCCGTGACCGAAGGCGTGGGTGTCGTCTACATCTCCCACCGCATCCAGGAATTTCAGGCCATCGCCAGCCGCATCACCGTGCTGCGCGACGGGCGGCTGATCGGCACGGTGGACGCACAGGGCATTAGCGATAAGGCGCTGGTGGAGATGATGACGGGCCGTCCCGTGGACGAGATCTATCCGGCCATTGACCGCGCTGCCCTGCCCGAACCGGTACTCTCCATCCGCGGTCTTCATGCCTGGGGCGTTGCAGGGGTGGATCTCGATATCCGCCGGGGCGAGGTGCTGGGCGTCGCCGGACTGGTCGGCTCGGGCAAGTCCCGCTGCTTCCGCGCCATGCTGGGCCTCAACCGCATCGAGGCGGGTGAAGTGCGGTTGAAGGGACAGGACGTGACGGGCAAGCCCATTCGCCAGCTGCTGCGCGAAGGGATCTTCTACCTGCCATCTGACCGCAAGAGCGAAGGCCTCGTGCTGGGCGCCACCACCCGTGACAACCTGAAACTGGCGCTGATGGACCGGGCAGACATGCGCAGCACGGCCGGGCTGCTCTCCCCTCTCGCCTGTCCGCAGAGGCGGGCCGCATTGGCAGGAAGGTAGATCTGGCGGATGCCTACATGGGCCGCATGGCCTCCAGCCTCTCTGGCGGCAACCAGCAGAAGATCCTCTTCTGCAAGGGCTTTGCCGAAGACCGCGAGATCTACATCTTCGACGAGCCAACTGTCGGTGTAGACATGGGCACGCGCGCCGCACTCTACCGCATCATCAAACAGGTGGCGGAAGCGGGGAAGGCGGTCGTCGTCATCTCCTCAGACCTGCATGAGGTCATGCACCTCGCCCACCGGCTCATCGTCTTCTCACAAGGGCGCATCTCCGCCGAATTCGACCAGACCCAGATTTCCGAAGAGGCGGTGCTGCGCGCCTTCTTCAGCAACGAAAGGCATGCCGCATGACGCTCGACGCCGGGACCGCACCCATGACCGCCAGAACGCTGCCCAGCCGCGCAGGCTCGTTTGCGCGGGAGACCTTCCTGCGCACGGGGGTTCTGCCTCTGTTCATGACCGCCGCCGTGGTGATCTTTACACTCACTTCGCCCCAATTCCTGACGCTGGACAACCTCACCAACGTGGCGCGCCAGTCGGTCTATCTGATCCTCGTTTCGCTGGGCCAGATGACCGTGCTCATAACCGGCGGTTTTGACCTTGCCGTTGGTACCGCCATCGCCATGACATCCGTGGTCTCGGCCATGACCATGGTGCATTTCGCCGGGCTCTATCCGGATGCTGGCTGGCTGGTGATCCTGCCCGGCCTTGTTGCGGGCCTTGCTGCGGCGCTGGCCATCGGCATGGTCAATGGCTTTGGCGTTGCCAAATTCGGGGTCTCGCCCTTCATCATGACACTGGGCGTGCAGTCGGCTGGCGCAGGCGTGGCGCTGTTTTTGACCGGCGGCGTTCCGGTCGGCAACCTGCCTTATGAATTCGGCGACCTCTTCGGTTTTGGCCGGGTGGCTGGCATTCCTGTCCCCGTTCTTGTGGCAGTGCTTGCCATCTTGGCCATGTGGGTGCTGATGAACCGCACCCGCACAGGCGCACGCATTTATGCCATCGGTGGCAACATCAAGGCGGCGCAGCTTTCCGGCATCAATACGGCACGCACCCTCTTTATCGCCTATCTCGTCTGCGCCGCGCTTGCCTCCATCGCCGGCATCCTGCTGACGGCGCGGGTGGAAAGCGGTGAGACCAATCTGGGCGGCACGATCGCCATGGAATCCATCGCCGCCTGCGTCATTGCCGGGGTGTCGCTGCGCGGCGGCATTGGCCGGGTGGAGAATGTGGTGCTGGGCGCCTTCTTCATCGTGCTGGTGCAGAACGGCATGAACATCATGCAGATCGGCTCCTACATGCAGATGGTTCTGCTGGGCGGGCTGCTCATCCTTGCCGTGGTAGCGGACCAGTACCGCTACCGCATGCTGACCGGCGGGCGGTAACGCCCGTCCGGGACGGGAGGGGCGGCACCACCGCACCACACTGGCCGTTCCCTCCCGGCCTCCCTTTCGCCTTCAGGCTCCTCAGAACGAGGCCGGAGTGTTGACCCACAGAAGCACGGTTTCACCATCGCTGAGGTTGCGCCAGGAATGCGGGCGGCGGCTTTCGAAGTAGAAGGAGTCGCCCGCCTGAAGCGTGATGAAGCGGTCCTGCTCCAGAACGATTTCCAGCGACCCGGACAGCACATGGACGAACTCCTCGCCCTCGTGCGCATAGGCGCCTTCGCTCGACGCGCCGGGGGCGAGCACGAAGCGGTGGCACTCCATCTGGAACGGCCCTTCCGCCAGCACCTGCACCACGACCCCCGACGCCGTGGGCGGCCAGCTGGCCCAGGTGCCGCTGCGCACCAGAGATTCACCCGTCCCACTGCCCTGCGTACCCGTAAGGCCTGCCAGCGTTGTGCCGAAATGCCCTGCCAGATCCCGCAGCGCTTTCAGCGACAGCCCCTGCGAGGTGCGCTCGAACGTGGACAGCACGGAAGATGACACCCCGATAGCCATGCTAACATGTCCCAGCGTCTGCCCTGCCTCCCGCCGCAGATGGCGGAACTTCGGCCCCAGCTGCGGCACAGCGGTGCGGCGGGTAGCCTTGCGCTGCCGGGATGGCTTGCCCGCCGTTTCCGCCAGCCCCTCGCGGATGGCAGCCGGATTGATCCCCTTTTCCTGCCGCAGCCAGCTGATTTTCTTCAGCTGCTCCACATGGGCCTCGCTGTAGAGCCGCTGGCCCTTGTCCGTGCGCAGCGGCTCGATCAGGCCCTGGCTCTCCCAAAGCCGCAGCGTGGACGCAGATACTCCGGCCATGCGCGCCGCTTCGGCGATCTTGAAACGCACCGGTTCTGTCATGGCTTTGCGCCGCTCCGCTGTCCGAATCCTCAAGGCACTAAAAAGTGGCACAGGCGGGATTGCAACTCTACAGAAAAAATGTAGAGTTTTGACCTGGTGGTGCGGACTGGCAATTTTCGCCATGTTTCCCTGTCTGGAGATAAAGATGCAGAATTCACAGATCGCGGCCCGGCGGGCTGCTGCAATTTCACGCGGTGTCGGCGTGACGACGCAGGTCTATGCCCACAAGGCCGAGAATGCCGAGATCTGGGATGTGGAAGGCCGCCGCTACATCGATTTTGCGGCAGGCATCGCCGTGGTCAACACCGGCCACCGGCACCCGAAGGTGATCGAAGCCGTGAAGGCGCAGCTCGACAGCTTCACCCACACCTGCCACCAGGTCGTGCCTTACGAGAACTATGTGGCGCTGGCCGAGAAACTGAACGCTGCCGTGCCCGGCGATTTTGCCAAGAAGACCATCTTCGTCACCACCGGCGCCGAAGCGGTGGAAAATGCCGTCAAGATCGCCCGTGCGGCCACGAACCGGCCTGCCGTCATCGCCTTCACCGGCGCCTTCCATGGCCGCACCTTCATGGGCATGACGCTGACTGGCAAGGTGCAGCCCTACAAGGCCGGTTTCGGTGCCATGATGCCGGATGTGTTCCACGTGCCTTTCCCCGTTGAGCTGCATGGCGTTTCCGTTGAGGACACGCTCTCCGTGCTCGACAAGCTGTTCAAGGCGGATGTGGACCCGGCCCGCGTTGCCGCTTTCATCATCGAGCCCGTGCAGGGCGAAGGCGGCTTCTATGAAGTGCCGCGCGCCTTCATGGAAAAGCTACAGGAGATCGCCCGCAAGCACGGCATCCTGCTGATTGCCGACGAAGTGCAGACCGGCTTTGCCCGCACCGGCAAACTCTTCGCCATGGAGCATTACGGCGTGGTGCCGGACATCACCACCATGGCCAAGGGCCTCGGCGGCGGCTTCCCGATTGCGGCCGTCACGGGCCGGGCCGAGATCATGGATGCCCCTGCCCCCGGCGGCCTGGGCGGCACTTATGGCGGCAACCCGATTGGCGTTGCAGCCGGTCTCGCCGTGCTGGAAGTGATCGAGGAAGAGCGCCTGTGCGAGCGCGCTGTCAACCTCGGCAACCGGCTGAAGCAGCGCCTTTCCGGCCTTGCCGCCAGCGTGCCGCAGATCGCCGATGTGCGCGGCCCCGGCTTCATGAATGCGGTGGAGTTCAACATTCCGGGAACCACCACGCCGGACCCGGAGTTCACCAACAGGGTACGCGAAAAGGCGCTGGAGCGCGGCTTGATCCTTCTCACCTGCGGCGTCTACGGTAACGTCATCCGTTTCCTTGCGCCCGTCACCATTCCCGATGATGTGTTCAGCGAGGCGCTGGACATTCTCGAAGCCGCGCTTCTGAGCGCGAAGGAAGGCTGAACCATGACGATTTCCAACTCTCTCCTGTCCCGCCTGAAGGACGCTTCGCTCGTCACCGACAAGGCCTATATCAACGGCTCCTGGCGCTCGGCCAGCGAGAGCGGTGCCACCTTTGAGGTTACCAACCCGGCCAACGGCGAGGTCATCGCCACCCTGCCGGACATGGGCCGCGAGGAAACCGCGCAGGCGATCGACGCCGCCCATGCGGCACAAGTGGCCTGGGCCGCCCGCACGGGCAAGGACCGGGCAGCCGTGCTGCGCAAGCTCTTCGACCTGATGGTCGCCAATGCCGATGATCTGGCCACCATCCTGACCATGGAAATGGGCAAGCCCTGGGCCGAAGCGCGCGGCGAAATCCTCTACGGCGCCTCCTACATGGAATGGTTCGCCGAAGAGGCCAAGCGCGTCTACGGCGACACCATCCCCGGCCACCAGCCGGACAAGCGCATCATCATCATCCGCCAGCCGGTGGGTGTGGTCGCCGCCATCACCCCGTGGAATTTCCCCAATGCTATGCTGGCGCGCAAGCTCGCCCCGGCGCTGGCAGCCGGCTGCGCCATGGTGTCCAAACCCGCCGCCGAAACCCCGCTGTCCGCCCTGTCCCTTGCCGTGCTCGCAGAGCGCGCCGGTCTTCCGGCAGGCCTCTACAACGTGATCCTGGGCACCGATGCGCCCGCCATCGGCCAGGAATTCACCAGCAACGCCAAGGTGCGCAAGCTCACCTTCACCGGCTCCACCGAGGTTGGCCGCATCCTGATGCGTCAGGGCGCGGATAACATCATGAAGCTGGGGCTGGAACTGGGCGGCAACGCGCCCTTCATCGTCTTTGAGGATGCCGATCTCGACGCCGCCGTCGAAGGCGCCATGGTCTCGAAGTACCGCAACAACGGACAGACCTGCGTCTGCGCCAACCGCATCTACGTGCATGCGGATGTCTACGACGCCTTCGCCGAAAAGCTCGCGGCCAAGGTATCAGCCATGAAGGTGGGTGACGGTTTCGAGGAAGGCGTCAATGCCGGTCCGCTGATTGATGACGCCGCCCTTGCCAAGGTCAACGATCACATCGCCGACGCCACCTCCAAGGGCGCCAAGGTGATGCTGGGCGGCAAGACGCACCAGCGCGGCGGTCTGTTCTTCGAGCCGACGGTGCTGACCGACGTGACCCCGGCCATGAAGATTGCCCGCGAGGAAACCTTCGGCCCGGTCGCACCTCTCTTCCGCTTCAATACCGAGGCGGACGTGATCGCCATGGCCAACAACACGGAGTTCGGCCTCGCCTCCTATTTCTACTCCCGCGATGTGTCGAAGATCTTCCGCGTCGCCGAGGCGCTGGAATACGGCATGGTCGGCATCAACACCGGCCTCATCTCCACCGAAGTCGCCCCCTTCGGCGGCATCAAGCAGTCCGGCCAGGGCCGCGAAGGCTCCCGCTATGGCCTCGAGGACTACACCGAGATGAAATACCTCTGCCTCAGCATCTGAGGACAGCGAAAGACTGAAACGCAAATCCCCCGGAGCTGACAGGCTTCGGGGGATTTTTTGGGGATGTTGAGGCCCGGATGCTCCACGCAGTGACCCCGCGCTAACCGGCACTCTCTTCGCGCTGGTAAATGAGAATATCACCTGGCTGGCATTCAAGCACTTCGCAGATCCGCTCCAGTGTCTCGAAGCGGACACCCTTTACCTTGCCGGACTTCAGCAAGGAGACATTCTGCTCCGTAATACCAATTTTCTCGGCCAGTTCCTTTGACCGCATCTTGCGGCGGGCGAGCATGACGTCAAGTTCGATGATGATGGGCATGACAGGGACCTCAGACGAACTGCTGGTTTTCTTCATGCGCGAGGGCCGCTTCGCGCATCACCCATCCGAACAGAAGCACAAGTGCGCCCATAACCAGGAACAGGATCTGTCCACCTTCCAGGGAAAGGGAGAACTGCTTTTCCCCGGCGGGCAAATCGAGTGTCATCAACACTGAGCTGACCGGATCGAACGCCAGATCCATAGCGCCAAGGCACACCAGCCACCAACCCGCCTGGACGACGCAAGACAAGGTGTGGCTGGAGAAAAAGTCGAGCTGAGCAAACTGGGTGAAGAGCTGGCGCAGTCTCCACAGCATCATCAGCATGGCATCGAGCAGGACAAGCAGGAACAGAGTTACGCCAATGCGCTGCGTGAGGCTGAGATCCAGAATGACGCGGTTAACATCACCGATGTCAACCGTCTCAGATGGGTCAAGGCCGAGCAGCCACGGTGCGAGAAGCTGCAAGCAGACCAGCAAGCCCAACAGACCCGTAACGGCAACAAGTCCGGTTAGTATCCACTTCATGCAGATCGAGACGGACTGAATGCGCTGCAGGCGAAATGCCCGTTCATTGCTGAGTTCGGATGGGGATACACGGCTACCGGACGTCATGGAAAACCTCCTCATGATCTTTCCAGGCTCGCTTGTAGCCCCCGGCGCGACAGCTCGCAATCAAAAAACAATGCTATTGACAAAAAAATATAATTACTTCATTTGAAAATTATTGTTAGACAGTAAGAAAATATAAAACTCAGCCTGCCCGGACCGGTGGAATCTATCCGTCCCCGGACAGCTTGCCAGTCTGCCATCACTTCACTGGAGAAGAACCCATGCGTGTTTCCGCAGCTTCCTGCAAACACACCGGCGGCCCCATGCCTGCACGGGCAATCGCCGCAGCACTTTTGTCCACCGCCCTGCTCGTCGCAGCAGCCTTGGCTGCAGGCCCCTTCAGTGTGACTCCAGATCAAACAAGGGACGGGACAAACGCAGCGCCCGAGTTCCGTGAAATCTGCCCGGGCAGCTTTTGCAGGATCCGGCTCTAGGCATAGCGGAGCCCCTAAAAATAATGCTATTGACAAAAAAATCAGAATCAAACATCAATAAATTATCGTTTTGCATTAATTTTACAATGCAACCGATTGTGTAATTGAAGTGCCATCTCCGCCGCCAGTGACACTGCTGGCGCAGCGGTTATCAACCGGAGCAGAACTCTCTATGCGTCTTTCCTTTGTTTCCCTGAGCCGCTCTGCCGTCCGCACAGGAGTACGCGGCCTCGCTGTGGCGATTGTTTACTCGGCTGCATTGCCAGCCTTTGCCGCCGATTTGCCCGGCAGCCTGCCGGACTATGAGAACACCGGTGCTCACGAGCACGGGAAACCGCGCTTTGCCGGCGGCTACATGGGCCTTGCGGCCGGACTGTCCGGCAAGACTGACAAAAGCAAGGATAGCGGCAAGAAGTCCTCGTCGCGGATGGACGCGGCCTTTGGTCTATTCGGTGGCTACAACTGGCAGGTAGGCAATGCTGTCGCCGGTGTAGAAGGCTCTGCCATGTATCTCGGCAACAAAAAGACAGCCGTAGGAACCGGTGCACTTAGCGGCATACGCGCCCATTCGCCCTGGGCGGCGGACATCAAAGGCCGCGTCGGGATGCCGATGGGTCATTTCATGCCCTATCTGTCGGCAGGCGTTGCCCTGACACAGCACACCTATCAAATGCAAGGCTTCAAGGACAAGAAGTCTGTCTCTGTGCGGCCGGTGGTCGGTGGCGGTCTGGAGATGGCCATGGCTGGCAACATGCGCCTGCGCGCCGACTACACGCTGACGATGGGCAGCAACAAGAAGCAGTCTTTCGGCTCCACGAGTTTCAAGGAAAGCTCCACCAGTCACCGTCTGATGTTTGGTGCGTCCTACGCCTTTTAACTCCTCTCAAGGCTGAAAACACACCAGACAGGGCTGCCCGTTGAATGGTAGCCCAGCCTCTTGCGGCCGTTCCGTCATCGCTGCCCGCCGGGTGGAGCGGCCGCAAGAGTGAACTGACCCGGCATGCCACCAAATTGACATTGGTCACGCATCTAACCTCTGCGAGGCAAAAACGCCCCCTTATGGAGCGCCTTTCTGTTGTCTTGCTAGACCTCGGAGGAAGCGCCAAACGAAGGGGAGACAGGGGTGATGTGTCAGCCTCTCGGCACCGGGGTGATGCTGGTCCGCAAGGACACCTTCGGCCCTGTCGCCCCGCTCTTCCGCTTCAAGAGCGGGGCAGACGTGATCGCCATTCCCGGAACTAAATATCTAGCTCAGCAGGTCACGGGCAATGATGGTTCGCTGGATCTCAGAGGAACCTTCGTAGATCCGGAAGATCCGCAGGTCCCGCAGGTGGCGTTCCAGCGGAAAGTCGCGGGTGTAGCCGTATCCGCCGTGGATTTGCAGCGCCCGGTCTGCAATGCGCCAGGCCGCCTCGCTAGCGTAGAGCTTGGCAAAGGCGGAGTCCCGCGAATAGCGCTCTCCCGTTCCGCGCTTGCGGGCGGCCTGCAACCCCAGGGCCCGCGCAGCCGCCAGTTCGGTGGCACAGTCGGCCAGCATCCATTGCAGCCCCTGGAAACTGCCGATCGGCTGTCCGCCGACCTCGCGTTCCCTGGCATAGGACACAGCCGCATCCAGCGCGGCGCGTGCAATGCCGGTGGCCTGAGCAGCCACTTCGATACGGCCATTGTCCAGTACCTTCATCGCGGTGCGGAACCCGGTGCCTTCGTCGCCTAGCCGGTTTTCCGCAGGCACGTGGCAGTCGAACGAGACCGGGAACACATGGCCGCCGCGCAGGCCCATGGTTTCCTCGTGCCTGCCGATCTCCACCCCTCGATCCTGGCCGGCTCCACCACGAAAGCGCTGACCCCGCGGGCGCCGGCAGCACTGTCTGTCTTGGCGTAGACTACAATAAAATCCGCCTCTCCCGCATTGGAGATGAAGCACTTGGAGCCCTTCAGCCGGTAGCCGTCGCCGTCGCGGGTGGCGGTGCTGCGCATGTCCGCCGGGTTGGAGCCGGCCATCGGTTCCGTCAGGGCAAAGGCCCCCAGAGCCTCACCCGCCGCTGCGGCAGGCAGAATGCGCTGCTTCAGCGCTTCATCCGCGCCCAGAAGCAGCGAATCCGTGGCCAGGAAATGCGCGGTCAGCATTGAGGCGGTGGAGCCGCAGGCCCCCGCGATGGCCTCCACCGCACAGTAGAGCGCCGGCCCGGACAGGCCGATGCCGCCATAAGCTTCGGGCAGGTTCATCCCCATGATGCCCATCTCGGCCAACGCCGGACGATGCAGGGTCGCAAATCGGGACTTTGCATCGATTTCGGCGGCGGCAGGCGCCAGTATCTTTCTGGAGAACCGTTCGATCTGGCCGATGACGGCCTGTTCTTCGCTGTTCAGGTCAAGGCTCATCGGGGTTCTCCTGCTTGTGCCGCAGTTGTTGCAGAATATCCTGGGTGTGGGCGCCCAGGGCGGGCGCCGGCCGGCGCCCGCCCCGCGGCGCACCGCTAAAATGCACCGGTTGCTCTGGCACGGTGACAGTGCCGAGGGCGGGATGCTCCACTGTTGATGCCAGCCCGCGAGCGCGCACTTGCGGCGAGTTCCAGGCCTCGGATACCGAGCACAGGGCCGCAGCCGGAATGCCCGCCTCGGACAGAATCGCTACAGCCTCCTTCGCGTTGCGGTCGGCGGCCCAGCTTTCGATGTGCTGCGCCAGCGCCGGCTCGTTCTGCCGCCGCAAGGCATCGCTGGCAAAACGCGGATCGCCCGCCAGGTCCGGCGCGCCGATGGCGGCCGCGAAACGCTCGAACAGCCGGTCGTTCAGCACCGCGACGGTGAATCCGCCGTCACTCGCCGGATAGGTGCCGAAGGGGGCCGAAAGCGCATGCTTGTTGCCCGTCCGTCTTGGCGTCTCACCCGCCATCAGAGCCCGGCAGGCCGCAACCGGCATCATCGACACCAACGAGTCGTAGAGCGCCAGATCGACATGCCGCCCCCTGCCGCTGCAGCTGCGGTCGAACAGCGCCACCATTGCCCCGAAGGCCGCGAACATGCCGCCGGCAACGTCGGCAAAGGCTTCGCCGACCATCATGGGCGGCCCGTCTCCGGCGCCAGTCATATCCATCAGCCCGCTCATCGCCTGGATGATGACGTCATAGGCCGGCAGCATCCGGTTCGGGCCTGTCTGGCCGAACCCGGACACAGAAACATAGACCAGCCTGGGACAGGCCTCGCACAGCGCCTGCGCCCCCAACCCGAACCGCTCCATCACACCGGGGCGGAAGTTTTCGACCAGTACGTCGCACTCCGCCGCCAGCGCGCGGGCCGCCGCCGCTCCTTCTTCGGATTTCAGATCCAGAATGATCGATTTCTTGCCGCGGTTCACCGATTGGAACAGCAGGCTCTCGCCGTCCCTGAACGGACCGATATGGCGGTAATCGTCGCCCGCAGGAGGCTCGACCTTGATAACCTCCGCACCCAGATCGGCCATCAGCGCCGTGCAGTAGGGCCCGGCCAGAACGCGGGAGAAATCCAGCACCCGAACACCCTCGAGCGGCTTGCGGCCTGCGGTTCTGTTAGTTTCGAACATGCATCCCCCATCATTTGTTTACTGGAGGATAGCGTCCGGTTGGGTATACTCGGAAATAAGAGCGCGATATAAAGGATATTCTCGTTTGAATATACCATTGAACTTCCGTCAAGTCGAAGTCCTGCTGGCAGTCGCGGACACCGGAAGCACCGCTGCGGCAAGCCGCGCGCTGAATACCTCGCAGCCCGCAGTTTCGCTGGCCATTTCCCGCTGCGAGGAAGTGTTCGGGCAGAAGCTTTTCATCCGTATCCCCGGACGCGGGATGGAACTGACCCCATTCGGGCAATACAAGCTCGCCCAGTTGCGCGAATTGGAGAAGCAGGCGCGCTGGGTCCTGAGCGGCGGTGAAGGAACGCCGGAATTCTTGCATCTCGGGGTGTTTTCCACCCTGGGGCCGCGCCACGCTCCGCAGTTGGTGCGAAACTTTCTGAACGCCCACCCCAACACCGAAGTCCGTATCCTTGAAGGCGACCTGCAAACGCTGTTCGACTGGCTCAGCGAGGGCCGGATTGACTTGGCGCTGCTCTACGATTTCGGTATTCCGTCCGACTTCGTCATCAGGCCCCTGGCCGCGGCCGAGCCCTATGCCCTGCTGCCGCAGGGACACAGGCTCGCCGGACGGAGCAGCCTGCACGGCGAAGAGCTGGCACAGGAGCCGGTCATCCTGGTGAACCTGCCGCACAGCCGCAGCTATTTCCTGTCGCTGTTGCAGAATGCCAGCGTCCCGGTACGGGTCGCCCACGAAACCGGCTCGATTGAAATGCTGCGATCAATGGTGGCCAACGGGTTCGGTATCGGCCTGTTGGCAACTGACCTGCCTGGCGACACCTGTTACGATGGCAGTCCAGTAGTCCGTGTGCCTCTGGCCGGCCATCCGCCACCGCATCGGATTGCCATTGCCCATCGCGGCGCGACGCTTCGGCGGCCAGTCATTCAGGCTTTTACAGCCTTTACCGAAGCCTATTTCAGCTCGCCAACCCGAGCACCAAGCGCCTGCGGAAGCAATTCTGCGGCACCATGAACTGTGGACCGCAGTATCACTGCCTTCAATTATATCCATGAATTCTGCGCCGACTGGCGGCATTCAATCACTGTTGAGGCCCTCGCGGACGCAGATCAGGCAGTCGAATGCCCTTTTGCTCTCCATCCCTCTTCTATGTAGGGCGCAGCCATGACAGCGCGTCTGAATAGGCTTTCGAGCCTCTTGAATCGGATGGGACAGCCTCCTTCGATGGATCTGCGTGTTCGCTTGATCGCGGCGATTGATGAGGGGATGAGCTGCCGGGCGGCTGCGGCCCGATTTGACGTTGCGCCTTCTACGGCGATCCGGCGGCACGCGCAGCAGTGCGATGTTGGCCACTTTGAACCCAAGGCCCAAGGCGGCGACATGCGCTCGCATCAGTCGAGGCGAAAGCGACCGGCATTCTTGAGCTTTGGGAAGCCAACCGGGACATCACCATGGATGAACTGCGCACCGAGCTGTTGAAGATCTAGGCGGCGGGCGCCACGCTCCGGTTCTTTCCGCCCTACAGTCCGGATTTCAGCCCCGTCGAAAAAGCATTCCCGCGCCTGAAAGCGATGCTCCGAAAGGCCGGAGAACGTACCGTGTCAGGCCTGTGCAACCTCATCGGCAAACTCGTCGACATCTTCAAGCCGAGAGACGACGCAAACGACTTCGCATCATGTTGATATGATACAGAATGGCCGGAAAACGCTCTGAGAAGAAATGGCGCGCCCGAAAGGATTCTGAACCTCTGACCCCCAGATTCTGTAGTCTGGTGCTCTATCCAGCTGAGCTACGGGCGCGCATTGCCTGTGTGAGGCAGTGTCCGGTTGCTGGCCTTCAGGATAAACCGTTGAAGGAACCGGACAGCTGTTCGTTCACCGCGTTGCCGCGGCGGCTGCGAACGAGGGGTATCTACCGGCCTCCCGGCCGGAATGCAAGGGGCGTTTTCGAGTTTTTTATCGCGCACCGGAAAACCGCAGTCTCTTGCGGAAAAATAACAGGCACGCCGCTGTGCATGGCGGTGGATAACATATCCGGCAAAGGGCCCTGGCGAACATGCCTTCGCAAAAGCCATCAATCTGATTTGCTCATGGGGCCGGAACAGCATCCACCCCGCCGTGAAGACTGACGCCTCGCTCCACCAACCACTTGCCTACGCATAACCAGACGCAGAGAGGCCGGCGCGTCTCGATGGGTCAGGCTTGCCGCAAGCCTGTCACGCCTCCGGCGCGGCGCGCTGGGGCAGCTGAATGCAGAAGGTGGTGCCAGGGCCTGTTTCTTCCAGCACGAGGCGTCCGCCATGGGCGCGCACGATTTCAAGGGCGATGGCAAGACCCAGGCCGGTGCCGCCGTTCTTTGTTCCGCTCTGGAAGGCCCGGAATAGGCCCGCACGCACGGCAGGGGGAATGCCGGGCCCCGTATCCCTGACACGGATGAGGCATTCGCCTTCAACCAGCGCCGCTTCAATGGTCAGCCGGCAGACATGTGCGGCATCTGCCCCTGCCTCCATGGCCTGAACAGCATTGCGGCACAGATTCACCAGCACCCGGAACAGCTGCTCCGGGTCTGCCTCCAGCTCGAAGCCTTCGGCCACGCGGCTCTCGAATTCAATGTCCGGGTGCTCGGCAAGCGCCAGCAGCTCGGCCACGTCGCTCACCACCCGCTCGAGGCGGATCAGGCGGCGGCGCGGCGGCTCTTCCCGTGCCTTGCCATAGGCCATCACGGCCTGGGTGTAGCCGACCGCACGATCCAGCGTCGCCAGAATCTTCGGCACCAGCCGCTTCACGGTTGGATCGGGCACATGCTCGATACGCTCCATGAAGAGCTGTGCCGAGGCCAGAAGGTTGCGCAGGTCGTGATTGATCTTGGAAACGGCAAGGCCGAGGTCAGCCAGCCTCTGCTTCTGGTGCAGGGCGCGGGAAAGGCCCTGCTGCATGTCCGCCAGCCGCTTTTCCGCATCGCCGATCTCGTCGTCACGTCCGCCCGGTACAATGATGCGCGCCGTATCCTCAGGGTCTTCGGCAAAACGGGCCATGGACGCCGACAACCGCTGAAGCGGGCGCACGAACATCCAGCGCAGCGCCAGGTAGACGAGGCTGGCCGTGATCACCGAGATGATCAGCGTCAGCCCGAGGATGCGGCCCGAGAAGGCCAGCATGTCCTTGCGCAGCATTGAGACCGGGAGGACGATGTCCACCTTCTGCACGTCATCACCGGCGCTGGAGCCCATCGGCAGCGGCTGGCTGACGCGCATCAGGCCGGAGCCATCGGAGAAGAGCACCTCGACACTGTCGCGGATGGCGCTCAAGGGCGTCTCCTTCTCCATGTCGATGACATAGCGGATCTCCTCCGGCAGGCCGCTCATGGCAATCAGGCTGCGGCGGCCCTTGTGGGTGAGGGAGATGGCGACGGCGCCCGTCACCCGCATCAGTTCTTCCTGAAGGCGGGGGCGATGGTGTTGGTTTCGGACAGGACGGCAGCGGCCACACCGGCGGTGTTGAGCTTGTCCTTCAGCCAGGTGTTGCGGAAATTGGCGACTGACGGCACATAGACGAAGACTTCCGACAGCATGACGAAAAGCACCGTCAGCAGCAGCAGCTTGGCAGACAGTCCTGCAGAGCGGCGCCGGGCCGTGGCGCCTGCGGGAACAGAGGCGGGCGGGACGGCGGGCAGCCCTTCACCGGGGGATGGAACGGCCCCTCCGGACGCCATGGGCGGCTGTTCGTGCTTCATCACTCTGCTCCAGCGCCCCTCATCCGCCCCAAGCACCTGCTTCTGCTTTATAACGTGGCACGGGCGCCATGTCAGCTACCCCGCCGTCAAGCCGCCGCACGCAGGCGATTCCCCAACGCAACGGCAGATGCGGGCAGCCAGCCGGATGGCAGAACCTGAGCCAGCTGTGTAAATCCTGCCTCCAGCGGCCCGAAGGCAGGGCAAAGCCATGCAATGGCGCGGGAAAAGGCGGTTCTGCGTTGACTCACCGCCAGAGCCCTCGTATAAGCGCGCTCGACTCGGACCGGCATCCGGCCTGTCTCATGGAGCAGGCTTGCCTTGTGGCGGCAGGATGCATCCAGCCTCAAGTTTCAAATAAAAGGGCCGCGCGACGGCGCGGAATAGAAAAATGAAGCGTACGTATCAACCCAGCCGCCTCGTCCGCAAGCGCCGTCATGGCTTCCGCGCACGCATGGCGACCAAGAATGGCCGTTTGGTCCTGTCCCGCCGCCGGGCAAAGGGCCGTAAGAGCCTGAGCGCCTGATAGCGCCCTGCAGCGGCGCTTCGGACCCACCCTTTCGAGGCTCTGGATTTCAGAACGCCGCAGCACATGAAAACTCTTAAAAAGCGCTCCGAGTTTCTGGCCGTCGCCAAAGGTGGACGGACAGACCGGCGCGCTTTTGCGTTACAGGGCCTGAAACGAACCGATGAAGGCCCCGCCCGCGTCGGCTATACGGTGACCAAGAAGACCGGCAACGCGGTCGAGCGGAACCGGATCAAGAGAAGGCTGCGCGCGGCTGTTGCGCAACTTGAGGACGAGACCGTGCCATCCGGTGCGGATTTTGTGATCATCGGACGCCGCGCCGCATTGAATCAGCCCTTTGCAGATCTGGTCAGAGAGCTTAACTCAGGGCTCAAGCCTGCTCTGGAGCGCAAGGGCAACGGATCATGGCAGGGCCGCCGCGACAACCGCAAGCCAAAGGCTGGCGGGAAGGCACAAGGCAAGGAACCCGCACAGGGGTCAGGACAGAGACAGGGGTAACCGCAGCTCATGGCTGACAACCGCAACACTTTCATCGCCATCGCGCTGTCGCTGGTGGTCCTTCTTGGGTGGCAGTACTTCGTGGCCCGCCCGCAGCTGGAGCAGCAGCAGCAGCAAGCCGCCCAGCAGCAGGCCGAGGCGCAGCAGGGTGCCAACCCCGCACCGGGCGTAACACCGGGAGCCACTCCGGACAGCACCGCTGCCGGCGTTCCGGGCACCGCCGGCGCCGCCACTGGCCCTCTCAGCCGTGAGCAGGCCATTGCCGCCTCGCCGCGCGTCACCATCGAGACACCTCGCCTGACCGGCTCCATCAGCCTTACCGGTGCACGCGTCGATGACCTGCGCCTGAAGGACTACCGGGAGACCGTCGAGAAAGACAGCCCGCTTATCACCCTGTTCTCACCCCGTGGCACGCAGGGCGCCTATTATGCCGACAACGGCTGGGTGTCCGAGCCTGGCGCACAGATTACCCTGCCCGGCGCAGACACGGTGTGGACCGTTGCAGGTGAAGACAAGCTGACACCCGGCACGCCGGTTACCCTGACCTGGGACAATGGCCAGGGCGTGGTGTTCAACCGCACCTTCTCCATCGACGAGAACTACATGTTCAAGGTCACCCAGTCGGTGACCAACAACACAGGCAATGGGCTGACGCTCTATCCCTACAGCCTGATTGTCCGCAATGGCACGCCGCACACGGCAGGCTTCTACATTCTGCATGAAGGCCTGATCGGCGTTGCCGGCGACGAAGGTCTGCTGGAGGTCAAGTATAAGGACCTTGCAGAAGAGGGCAAGAAGGTCCCCGCGAAGTCCAATCGCGGCTGGATCGGCATTACCGACAAGTACTGGGCGGCAACGGTTGCTCCGGCTCCAGGCACGAGCTTCCAGCCGAGCTTCAGCTACAACAAGGCAACCGACAACTTCCAGGCTGACTACCTTGGCGATGCACTGACCGTCGCTGCAGGCGCCACGCAGGAAGCCAGCACCTACCTCTTCGCCGGTGCCAAGGAGACCAAGCTTCTGGCCTCCTACGAAGAGAGCATCGGCATTGACCGCTTCGACCTACTGGTTGACTGGGGCTGGTTCTATTTCTTGACTAAGCCGATGTTCTACGTCATCGACTGGCTGTTCCATCTGGTTGGCAACTTCGGTATCGCCATCCTGCTGGTGACAGTTCTGGTCAAGGCCATCTTCTTCCCGCTGGCCAACAAGTCCTATGTGTCCATGAGCAAGATGAAGCTCGTGCAGCCGCAGATGATGGACATCCGTGAGAAGTACAAGGACGACAAGGCCAAGCAGCAGCAGGCCCTGATGGAGCTGTACAAGACCGAAAAGATCAATCCGCTGGCGGGCTGTCTTCCGGTCGTGGTGCAGATCCCGGTGTTCTTCTCGCTCTACAAGGTTCTGTTCGTCACCATCGAAATGCGCCACGCGCCCTTCTTTGGCTGGATCCAGGACCTGTCTGCGCCGGATCCCACGACGATCTTCAACCTGTTCGGCCTGATCGACTGGACGCCTCCGCACATGTTGATGCTGGGCATCTGGCCGATCATCATGGGTATCACCATGTTCCTCCAGATGAAGATGAACCCGGCGCCGACCGATCCGGCCCAGCAGATCGTCTTCACCTGGATGCCCGTGCTCTTCACCTTCATGCTGGCGTCTTTCCCGGCCGGTCTGGTGATCTACTGGGCCTGGAACAACAGCCTGTCGATCACCCAGCAGTACATCATCATGCGCCGTCAGGGCGTGAAGATGGAGCTTTGGGGTAACGTCAAGGACACGTTCAAGCGCAAGAAGGCTGCGCCTGAAGCGGAAAAGAAGAGCTGATCCAGTCCTCTTCAGCACAAGAGTTCGAAGGGCCTGCCACTCGGCAGGCCCTTCTGTTTGCAAAATCCGCCTGCCGGAGCCGCTCGACGGCAGGGCCAGAGCCAGCTAAAAGCACATCATGACCGACTTGCCCGAATATACCGACGAACAGCTTGAAGCCGGCCGGCTGATGTTCAACCGCCCCTGGACCTTCCAGACCAGCGTTGCCGACATGCGCCAGCTTCCGGCCTCCCGCGGCACCGAGATTGCCTTTGCAGGGCGCTCAAACGTGGGCAAGTCCAGCCTCATCAACGCACTGACGGGCCGCAAGGGCCTTGCCCGAACGTCCAACACACCTGGCCGCACCCAGATGCTGAACTTTTTCGGCGCAGACGGGGCGGATGTAACCGTGGTCGATATGCCCGGCTATGGCTACGCGCAGGCGCCAAAGGAACTGGTCGACGCCTGGACGCGGCTGGTCTTCTCCTATCTGCGCGGGCGGCCAAACCTGCGCCGCGTCTTCCTTCTGATCGACAGCCGCCACGGCATCAAGGACAACGATCTTGAAACCATGCAGCTGCTCGACAAGGCAGCCGTGGTCTATCAGGTGGTGCTGACCAAGTCCGACAAGATCAAGTCCGGCCAGCTCGCCACGCTGATAGCTGCGACGGCGGAGATCCTGCGCAAGCGGCCGGCGGCACACCCGGTGCTCATTCCCACTTCTTCAGAGAAGGGGCTGGGGATCGATCTGCTGCGTGCCGAGATCCATTCTCTCGCCTCTGCATAGCAGCAGGGCGCGGAATCTTTAAAGCACGATAAATTTAGGTGGTTTTCATTCGGTAGACCGGTCTTTACGCGACGGCATATACGCTTGTTTAACGGCGGCAATTCACTGTCAAACTAATATCAAGCCGGGTGTATAGATCTTTGAACCAGATGCCGAGCCACTCCGCCTCACGGGTGACGTGCGAAGCCATCGATGATGCTCGTGGCCAGTCCCCTGGCGATGATGGCGGCTCACCAAAGGGTTTTCCTGCGTCCGGTTCAGACTGCATGCAGGATATTGCAGCGCTCGCTCTGGAACTCTCCGGCGCTCACGGTTGCGCAGTGCATCTGCATGGTGTCCAGTCTGCTGCCGCTCAGGCAGACACAGGAGTGCGGCCACCCTTTGCCGGCCTGAACGCTGCCTTGAGCAAAAGGCTGGCATCGGCCGCTTCCCCTTGGTTTCGTGAGGCTGGCAGTGGCTCAGCTTCTGACATCCCTGATGAACTTGCCGCCGCCTTTCCTTTGCGCGATACCAACGGGAAAACTGCCGGGCTTCTCACGCTCTGGACGCAAGATGGCCAGCTGAACATCCTTCCGGCAGTGGCTTGCCGCCGCCTCGAACAGGTCCTGCGCCTTGCCGGACGCCTGATTGAAGCAAAAACCGGACTGGACCGGTTCAACGACTATCTTGAAATTGCGACCGACTGGGTCTGGGAACTGGACATGAACGGCAACATGACCTTTCTGTCCTCGCAGGCCCGCGCTTATGTATCGTCACTACAAGCTCAGGGGCTAATCACAGCGGGCGTAACGCCGACGCCCGGCCTCGCCATGCTCATCGAACAGAACGGTGTCAACGCCTTCCGCGAGCAGCGCTATTCAGTGCCCTGCAACGGCAGCACCGTGCATCTCAGCGTCAGCGCCAAGCCTTTGCCGGCCCCGGAGGTGTCATCCGGGGCTATCGGGGCATAAGCCGCAATGTCACCACTGAGGAAGAGAGCCGCCGCGAGATCGAATTCCTGGCAGTTCATGACAAGCTGACCGGCCTGCTGAACTTCGCCGGTCTTTCCGCAAGGATGACGGAGCTGCTTGAGGAAGGCAGTCCCGGTATGCTGATCATGGCCGATCTGGACCGGTTCAAGTTCATAAATGACACCATGGGCCACGCGGCCGGAGACAGCATCCTCACCATCACCGCAGAGCGTATGTCCACGGCGCTCCCCGATGGCGGTTTCCTCGCCCGCCTTGGCGGGGATGAGTTTGTCATGGTCCTCAAGGGGCGCTACAGCCCCGGCGATGCAATGGACTTCGCGGACAGGCTTCTTTCGGCTCTTGCCCAGCCAATGCATGTGAAGGGCCGTGAGCTTGTCTGCCGTGCCAGCATGGGGGTGAGCCTGATCCCCGCTGACGGTGGCAGCACCAGCAAGATCATGGATAATGCCGATCTTGCCCTGTACGCCGCCAAGGAGGCAGGAAGGGGCATTGCCCGGCTGTTCCAATCCGGTATGCAGCACAAGGCGGACAGGCTCGCTGCTGAAGCGCAGCAGCTGATAGAGGCCGCAGACCAGGGACGCGCGCGCGTTGGCGTATGGCCTCTACGCTCAGCCGAAGATGGCAGGATCACAGGATGCCAGACCTGCATCGTCTGGGAAAAGCCAGACGGATCTGCCACTGTGGTCGAGCGGCTTGAAGACAGCATCGCCCGTGATGACAGGGCTGCGGAAATTTCGGCACGGTATTTCGTCAGTGCGCTGCGTGAGCTGCAAGGCTGTTGCGGCAGCTTGTTCAGCACTCTCACGATCAAGGCAGGGCTGGGGAGAGCCCAATTGGGTGACTCGGCACTGCCCCGGAAAGTCGCATCCGTCCTTGATCTGCTTGGAATGCCTGCTTCGACGCTCCAGATTGACCTCAGTGAAGACGTGTTTGCCCTTGCCGGAGAGGAGACGCTGAACACACTCAGGTCGCTGAGGGAAATGGATGTCACCCTTTCAATCAGCGGCTACGGCTCGGGAACAACAGCACCTGCCCGTTTGCTCGCTGCCGGTATTCAAATGGTCAGCCTGCCGGCAGGGCACAACTGCCACCCCGGCGATGCGCAGCTGCACGATGCACTTGCGCAAATGGCCCGCACACTTGGTATCGCCATTACCGGTGAAGGATACATTCAGGGCGGCCCTGATGCCCGGCTGGCCGCCCTTGGCTGCACGAGCTTTATCTGCGCGCGCGAGAAGCAAATGCTCCCCATGACAGTAGAAGCATTTGCCCGGAAGCTGGCCGCGGAGGCGTATTCCTGACCCCAGGACGCCGGAAGGCGGGCTGACACAACCCGCCTCTATCGTTATCCCATCCGTTGAGATACCCACCCAAACCGGTTATAGACGCTGCATGCCCTTGTTTCCGATCAAGGGTCCGCGTCCTTTCCCGCCACCGCAGCAGCGAGTGTTCCCACCCATGAGCACACCGGACTTCAGCAACAACGCCCACATCATCGCCCAGGCACTGCCCTACATGCAGCGCTACGACAAGCGGCGTATCGTGGTGAAGTACGGCGGCCACGCCATGGGCGATGCAGATCTGGGAAAGGCCTTTGCCGCTGACATTACCTTGCTGCGCCAGTCCGGCGTGCATCCGGTTGTCGTCCATGGCGGCGGCCCGCAGATTGGCAACATGCTGAAGCGGCTGAACATCGCCAGCGAGTTTCGTGGCGGCCTGCGTGTCACCGACAAGGCAACGGTCGAGATTGTCGAGATGGTTCTGGCCGGTTCCATCAACAAGGAAATCGTCCAGCTGATCAACGCCGAGGGTGGCCGTGCGGTCGGCCTGTGCGGCAAGGACGGCAATCTGGTGACGGCCACCAAGCTGACCCGCACCGAAGTGGATCCGGATTCCAACATCGAGAAGATCCTTGATCTCGGTTTCGTCGGCGAGCCTGCGCACGTCAATCCAGTGATGCTGGAAATGATGCTGAAGGAGGACCTGATCCCCGTGGTAGCCCCGGTGGCGCCCGGTGCGGATGGCGAGACCTACAATATCAACGCTGACACCTTTGCCGGCGCCATTGCCGGTGCGCTGCATGCCTCGCGCCTGCTGTTCCTGACCGATGTGCCCGGCGTGCTCGACAAGCAAGGCAAGCTGATCAAGAACCTCACCGTCGCCCATGCGCGTGAGCTGATTGCCGATGGCACCATTTCCGGCGGCATGATCCCCAAGGTAGAAACCTGCATCGAGGCGCTGGACCGTGGCGTCGAAGGCGTGGTCATCCTGGATGGCAAGGTGCAGCATGCCGTTCTGCTGGAACTCTTTACCGACCGTGGCGCCGGGACCTTGATCAGCAAGTGACAGACACAAATCCCTCACCTGGCGAAGGCCAGGGCGCCCATCGCAATGATCTGCGGGCCTTCACCGGCGTGGAGGCCTGGGTCTTTGACCTGGATAACACGTTGTATCCGGCGGAAATTGATCTGTTCTCGCAGATCGACATCCGCATCTCCGATTACATCGCGAAGCTGCTGGACATTGGCAGAGATGCCGCGCGGGTGAAGCAGAAAGAATTCTACCGCGACTATGGTACCACGCTGCGCGGGCTGATGATGCAGCACAAGATCGATCCGGACGACTTTCTGGCCTATGTGCATGACATCGACTATTCGCCGGTAAAGCCGGACCCTGCACTCGGTGCGGCAATCAGCCGGCTGCCGGGCCGCAAGTTCATCTTCACCAATGGCGACCGCCCCCATGCGGAACGGACTGCGGCAGCCCTTGGCATCAGCGATCATTTCGAGGATATCTTCGACATTGTTGCCGCAGGCCTGCTGCCGAAGCCGAACCTTGAGACCTACCAGACCTTCATTTCAAAGACTGGTGTTTCGCCCGCGAGGGCGGCCATGTTCGAGGATCTGCCGCGCAATCTGCTGGTGCCGCACAAGCTGGGCATGCGCACGGCGCTGATCGTGCCGAAGGAAACCCGCGAAGTCTTCCGCGAGGAGTGGGAGATGGAAGGCCACGATGCTCCGCACATCGACTTCGTGACCGGCAATCTTGCAGGCTTTCTCGAAGGGGTTCTGGGGGCGATTGAGGCGTGAGGCACTGGACCGGATGAGCTTCGCCGGTTTATTGATGTAAACTCAATAATCCCGCAAGCCTCCCCGGCCTGCCAACCCCTTCGTGTGAACCCATGGTCTCCCTGCGCGCCCTGCATGCCTTTGCTCTTCTTGCCCGCAATGGCCGCGCCGCGCAGGCGGCAGATGACCTCGGCATTTCGCCATCCGCCCTGTCGCATCTGCTGCGCAAGCTGGAAAGCGAGCTGGGTGCCACGCTGGTGCTGCGCGACGGGCGCGGCCTGTCTCTGACAGAAGAAGGAAAGCGGCTGGCGGCCGGACTGGGCGATGCCTTCGAGCGCATTGAGTCCGCCGTGGATGGCTTCCGCCGCCGGGGCCGGACGGAGCTGCGCATCAGCACCGTCTCCACCTTCGCAACCCGCTGGCTGATCCCGCGCCTGCCTGACTTCCAGACGGCGCAGCCCGATGTTGAGCTGCTGCTTTCGGCTTCAACCCGCGTTGTCGATCTTGACCGGGAGAACTATGACTGCGCCATCCGGCTTGGCCGGGGTGACTGGCCGGGCATCGACGCAACATTGCTGTGGCGCGAACATCTGGCCGTCGCCATGGCGCCGCGCCTGATGCGCGAGGCAACGGGGCCAGAGACCGCACTTCCCGGCATCAAGCTGCTGCACAGCGCCTCACGGCGCGATGACTGGTCACGCTGGCTGGCCCATGCTGGCTTGAAGCTTCCGGACGCAGGTTCCGGCATGGTGCTGGAAAGCCGCGACCTTGCCATTCAGGCCGCCATTGCGGGCATGGGGGCCATCGTCATCGACCGGCGCTTTGTCATGCTGGAGCTGGCCGCCGGGCATCTCGTCATGCCGGACTGGCCGGTGCTGCAACTCGACAGTGGCTACTGGTTCGTCCGTTCACCCAACCGCCCCTCTCCCGCCCAATCTCAGGCTTCCGGGACTGGCTGATCGGCACCTCTGCGGCGGATGCCGGGTGAGGATCACGTTCCGGCCAGCAGAACCAGAATGGCGGCAACAATCAGCACGCAGCCGCTGATCTCGCGGCCATTGATGCGTTCCTTGAAGAAGAACCAGGACGCAATGAGGGTGAAGACCAGTTCCACCTGAGCCAGCGCCCGCACATGAGCAACCTGCTGAAGCGTCATGGCCGTGAACCAGCCGGCAGATCCAGCGACGCCGGCAAGCCCTACCCACACCGCCTGCCGCCAGTGGCGAACAGACGCAGCCAGCTGATCCGGCTCACGCCAGGCCATGTAGAGCCCCATGGCAACCGTCTGCATCAGGGTAACCACCGCAAGGCTGTAGGCGGCCTGCATCAGATAGCCGGGCCCTTCCAGTGACAGAGAAGCCATGCGGTAGAGCGCAGCCGAACCGCCGAAGAAGGCCGCAGAAGCCAGACCAATAAGCGCCGGACGCCCGGCGAGTGAGGCCACGATGGCCCGGCCTGTAAGCGGCACACGTGCCATCGAAATGAGGATCACCCCCACAACGCCAATGCCGATGGCAGCCGCCGTCAAGCCCGTCACATGCTCGCCAAGGATGACCACGCCAAAGATCGCCGCCTGCACCGGCTCGGTTTTGGAATAAGCCGTGCCGACCGCAAAATTGCGGAAGGAAAAGAGGTGGACGAGCAGAAAGGTCGCGATGATCTGGGCGAGACCGCCGAGAGCCGCCGCCAGAAGGAAGCGGCCGTTCATGTCCGGAAAGGCCATGCCGAAGGCCAGATGCAGCACCAGCACATAGGCAAGGGCAAAGGGAAAGCCATAGGCGAATCGCACCAGAGTCGCCCCGCTGGTGCCAAGGCGGCCCTTCAGGTGCTTCTGCAGCGCCGAGCGCAGGTTCTGGCAGAAGGCGGCAAAGAGAGTGATGGGAATCCAGAGTTCCATGAGAGGCGGCCTGCGGGCTTGAGAAGATGCGGGAGAAACCGTCCTCAATGTCGCCTGTTTGCGGCCTTTGCGCAGTTGAGCGCTTCTCAAGCCGCATGAACCATTGACTCAAGCCCCGCACCCGCCTTTTATCCGGCGAACCCTAACCGACCCCTTTGCGGAGCCGATCATTTCCATGTCGACCGATCTCGTGAAACTTGCCGCCACCATTGACGCCGCCTTCGAAGACCGCGCCAATATCGACACGCACACGACGGGTGACGTGCGTCAGGCCGTGGACACTGCCCTGAACCTGATGGACCGTGGCCAGCTGCGCGTTGCAGAAAAGCAGGACGGCGGTGACTGGATCGTGAACCAGTGGGCCAAGAAGGCCGTGCTGCTCTCCTTCCGCCTCAACCCGATGGACGTCATCAAGGGCGGCCCCGGCGATGCGACCTGGTGGGACAAGGTGCCGTCCAAGTTTGACGGCTGGCGCGGTGTGGACTTCGAGGAAGCCGGCTTCCGCGCCGTTCCGGGCGCCATCGTCCGCCGCTCGGCCTTTATCGGCAAGGGCGTGGTGCTGATGCCCTCCTTCGTCAACCTCGGCGCCCATGTGGGTGAAGGCACGATGGTGGACACCTGGGCCACCGTCGGCTCCTGCGCCCAGATCGGCAAGCATGTGCACCTGTCCGGCGGCGTCGGCATCGGCGGCGTGCTGGAGCCGCTGCAGGCAGGCCCCGTGATCATCGAGGACAACTGCTTCATCGGCGCCCGCTCGGAAGTGGTGGAAGGCGTGATCGTGCGTGAGGGCGCGGTGCTGTCCATGGGCGTCTTCATCGGCGCCTCCACCAAGATCATCGACCGCGCCACCGGCGAAGTCTTCATCGGCGAGGTTCCGGCCTATTCCGTCGTGGTGCCCGGCTCGATGCCCGGCAAGCCGCTGCCGGATGGCACCCCCGGCCCGAGCCTCTATTGCGCCGTGATCGTCAAGCGCGTCGACGCCCAGACCCGCGCCAAGACCGCCATCAACGAGCTGCTGCGCGATTGAAATCAGATGCCTTGGAGCAACAGCTCCAAGGCTCTGCATAGCAAGCGGTCACCGAGCCCAGGATACTTCATCCTGGGCTTTTTCTTTGCGTGGGGCGGCCAGAGTTCCGGCATCCGGACTGCTCGAAACAATCAAACCACACGCAAGGGCTGCATCATTTGTTATGCCGCCACATTCAGCCCCGCGCGCTTTCCATTTCCTTGAAGCCTAAAAGAGTTCCCGGCACCGGATGAGCTTGCACACCAAGTCGTTCAACGGGGCCTCTGCAAATCTGCCGTAGCGTACGAAAGCCGCACTCGCCCAAAAATAGGGCACATCCCGAAAATGCATCGAAAGCTGTCAATATACTTTCTCAAAAATCATACCAGAAAGAATGAAAACGATACCATATAGGCAAATATCGATATTTGATCTCAGAACTCACATATGATCGAAGTTTATCTTCTAAAATTCACCATATTAATACATAGCAACTCTAGGTTATCGTAATTAATTCGGATGAATTATATTTCATGATTCATAATACATTAACATAGAATCGGAGATGTACATGAAAAGAAATGTATTGGAGCCTGGCAGATGAAACTCTCGATCCGGAATTTATTAATCACGCTTACAATTCTTATGCTCGCCCTCACCGGCGCGCTAGCGGTTATCGCGCTTCGCGGTACCAATCAATTGAATGGGAACCTCATCGAGATAAAGGACAATTGGCTGCCAAGCGTTCGGTATCTGGGCGAGATGAACACTGCAACCGCCGACTATCGTATCAGCGGCGCAAATCACGTCATCGCCCAAAGTCCTGAAGAGATGAGCCGCGCAGAACGCCGTCTGCAAGAAGAGTTGCAGAAAATAGAGGCAATCAAGCGCAGTTACGAGCCCCTGATTGCATCCGAAACAGAGCGCAAGATGTTCATGGATTTCCAGAGTGCATGGCAACAGTATGCCAGGCTGAATGATACACTGGTTTCCATTTCCCGAACCGGGGACAAAGTGCAGGCTGTTGAGCTTTTTCAAGGAGAGCTGCGTACGGCCTACAACGCCGCCTCAGACGTGCTTGAGAAGCTGACCGAAATGAATGTTGCCGGTTCGCAGAAAGCAGGAGAGGAGAGCCAGGCCGTCTATGCCAGCGTGATGAACACCACCATCATCAGTGCCGTCATCGCCGGTCTCATCGGTCTGGTCTGCCTGTACTTCGTGGTCTTCCAGGTAACGGGCCCCATCAACCAGATCACGGAAGCAATGCGTCAGATTGCGTCCGGCGCGCTGGCAACGGCAATCCCTTACACGGACAAGAAGAACGAGCTTGGCAGCATGGCGGGCGCGCTGGAAACCTTCCGTGACAATCTGCTTGAAACCGAGCGCCTGCGCGCCGAGCAGCAGGAAACCGAGCGCCTGAACGCGGAGAAGCTTACAAGCGAACGGCACTCGATCGCCAATCGCTTTGAGGCGACCATGGGCCAGTTGGCCACGTCCTTCGTCAGGTCGTCGAACGAGGTCGCAGAAGCTGCGCGCAATCTCTCGGCCACGGCGGAAGAGACCTCCCGCCAGGCTCAGGTTGTTGCAGGTGCGGCTGAGGAAGCTTCCTCAATGTTCAGACCGTTGCTTCCGGCGCAGAAGAGCTGTCCGCCTCGATCCGGGAGATTTCCTCCCAGGTTGCCCGCTCTGCCCAGATTGCCAATGATGCAGCCCTGGAAGCGGAGGCCAGCAGTCGCAATGTGCAGAACCTCTCGGCTGCTGCCCAGCAGATCGGCGAGGTCGTCGAGCTGATCACCAGCATCGCCGAGCAGACCAATCTTTTGGCCCTCAACGCCACGATTGAAGCTGCCCGCGCAGGCGAAGCCGGCAAGGGCTTTGCGGTTGTTGCTTCCGAAGTGAAGGGACTGGCCAGCCAGACCGCCAAGGCCACCGAGGAAATCAGCCAGAAGATCGGTGAAATCCAGTCCTCGACCAACACCACGGTGGAGTCCATCTCGCGCATCGTCCGCACCATCGGCAACATTCAGGAAGTGGCGCAGGCGATTTCCGCCGCCGTCGAGGAGCAGGGCGCAGCCACGGGCGAGATTGCAGCCAACACCCAGCGCGCCGCCACGGGTGCCGATGACGTGACGCAGAACATCGCGGGTGTCGGCACTGCCGCCGAAATGACCGGCGCCGCCTCCACCCAGCTTATGACGCTCTCGTCCGACCTGAACGATCAGTCCGGCACGTTGCAGCGGGAAGTGGTTGAGTTCGTCAAGACCCTGCGCCAGGGCTGACATCACGCAAAGAAAATCCCCCGCCGGAGGATGCTCCGGCGGGGGATTTTTATTTCTGACGAAGCTCAGCGCAGCGGCAGGTGCCGCACGGCAGTGAAGGATTTGGTGAGACCGAAGAACTTTTCCTTTTCCATCACTGCATCGGGGAAGAGATAGCGCATCTGGCGCAGGTCCAGCATGCGGGCGTCTTCCAGCGAGGCCATGGCCTCGTCGATATTCGCAGCCTTCGGATAGAAGCCGGTTGTCCGCGCCAGATGGATGCGGTAGCGCACCGGGTCCGGCAGCCAGTGCAGAAACAGGCTGCGGGCATGCGGTTCGACCGGGAAGGAAAAGCTCGGCGTCTGGATGGCGTAGCTGCGCGCCACACGCCCCGCCTCCCGCGCAAATGCCTTCTTGTTGCTCCAGGAGCCGACATGCTCGATGACCGAGTTGGAGAAGGCGAGGTCGTAAGCCCCGTCCGCCACGCCGGCAAGGTCACAGGCATTGCCCTGCGTCATGCGCACATTGGGCATGTCAGTGGTGTTGGGATCGCTGTCCGGAAACAGGTTGACGCAATCAACCGACAGATTGGCGAAATCGAGCTCGCTCTTCCACACGCCCCAGAAGCCGCGCGTGCCCCCCAGGTCAATGATCTGGCAATGGCCTTTCGCAGCGATATAGTCGTCAATGATGCGGGCGAGAGATTGAACGCGTTTCTTGCGAAACGAATTCTGGGTGGAAACCGGCGATACATCGAGCAAGGGACAACTCCCGGATCTGGGCACAGCAAAGGCTCTGCAGTCCCGGCTGATGCCGGGACCCAATGACAGGGACTATGACAGGCTACTGATAATTGCCGATTAACGCGGGGAAGAATGCCGCCGCTTCAGCCCGCGAAATAGCTGTCGAGGAAGCGGCGGTAGACGGCGGCGAGCTGGTCGAGATCGGCGACCGGCGTGCACTCGTCCACCTTGTGCATGGTCTGGCCGACAAGACCGAATTCCACCACCGGGCAGTAGCTCTTGATAAAGCGGGCATCCGAAGTGCCGCCATTGGTGGACAGTTCCGGACGGCGGCCCGTGACAGCTTCCACCGCATCGGCCAGTGCCGTGATCAGTGCATCATCACGGGTGAGGAAGGATTCGCCCGCATCGCGGCGGAAGTCGAGACTGTAGCGCAGACCGGGCCGGGCAGCCGTAGCCAGCGTCTCATGCAGCCTGGCCTTCAGTGCATCCAGCGTCCATTCGTCGTTGAAGCGGATGTTGAAGCGCCCCTCGGCGCGGGCCGGGATGACGTTGAAGGCCGGATTGCCCACATGCAGGTTGACGATCTCGAGGTTCGAGGGCTCGAACCGCTCGTTGCCCCCGTCCAGCACCAGCGCATCCAGCGCGCTCATCAGCGCCAGAAGGCCGGGGATTGGGTTGTCGGCGAGCTGCGGATAGGCGGCGTGGCCTTGCGTGCCCTCCACCGTGACGATGCCAGAAAGATAACCACGGCGGCCGATCTTGATGGCATCTCCAAGCGCTGCCGGATTGGTCGGCTCACCGACGATGCAGGCATCAAACACGTGGCCCTGCTCCTTCGCCCAGGCAAGGAGCTTCGACGTGCCATTGACCGCCGGGCCTTCCTCGTCGCCGGTGATGAGGAAGGAGATGGTGCCGCCGAAGGCCTTGCCGCGCTCTGCGATAAAGCCCAGTGCAGCAGCTGCGAAGGAGGCGATGCCGCCCTTCATGTCCACGGCGCCGCGCCCGTAAAGCACACCATCGCGGATATCGCCGCCGAAGGGATCATGCTGCCAGTCGCTTTCCGCACCTGCCGGCACCACATCGGTATGGCCGGCAAAGACGAAATGCGGCGCGCCACTGCCGATGGTGGCAAAGAGATTTTCCACGTCCGGCGTATCCGCGTCGGAGAAGGTGACACGGGAGACGGTGAAGCCTGCATCCCCCAGAAGCTGCTCCAGAAACGCCAGCGCACCGCCTTCGGCGGGCGTGACAGAAGGGCAACGGATGAGATCGCGGGCGATGGCAACGGCAGGAGACAGAGCTTGGGTCATGGCTAAAGTCCTAGCCCCGCTTGGGGGCATGGGTCAATGCGTGCCGTTTCAGCGGCGGCGGTAATAACTGTCGGGCTGCGGGCCATAGCGGTTGGGCCCTTCAGCACTGGGAAGGAAGCCAAGCGTCAGTACCGCGAAGAAATTGATCACCGGCACAAAGGCCACCAGCGCAAAGAAGCCGGGCAGCCCTACATCCTGCAGCCGCTTGATCAGCAGCGCCATCTCGAACCAGGTGACCACGACGAACAGCACGGGAAACAGCGGGTTGGAGCCCATGAAGTCGCCAAAGGTGAGCGAGGCGAGGTCCACATCACCCGGCAGCGACTTCACCCACATGTTCGCAGCTATCGCGATGATCACCCAGTTGAAGGCAAGCCCGTACCAATAGACCTTGCGCGAGACGCGGCCAATCGGGCTGAGCAGTAGCCAGCGGATGCCGGGGCTCAGCTGGGCAGGGGAAGTCCGGAAACCATTGTTGCTCCAGCGGATGAGGTCAGATCCTGACGTGGCAGGTACTGCGGTCCGTCATGGGGATCAAGCAAAAGCAGCACCACACCCAATATGTAGGTGCAGAATGGAAAATTTCGGTAGCCCCTACCGGAAAATACGATTGGCGGCGTGATGTTTTCACGCCACTGTTGACACGAAGGTCTGCAACGCAGGGAGGAGAAACCGGCGATGGAAGAGACCAGTATCGACAAAACAGGCGGCGCCTCGCCTCAAGCAGCTCCGGCACACCGGCCGGACCCAAAGGTCCGCAAGATCAGGACAGCGGACATCATTACCGCTCTTGGCAAGGGTCTGCGTGACTTCAGGCGGGCTCCGCAGTTCGGCCTGTTCTTCGGCGGCATCTATGCGCTTGGCGGCATCCTCGTGCTGCTGACGGCCTCTGCCCTGCACATGAGCTATCTCAGCTATCCGCTGGCGGCGGGTTTTGCCCTCGTTGGCCCCTTCATCGCCTGCGGCCTTTACGAGGTAAGCCGGAGGCTGGAGCAGGATGCCCCGCTCACATGGGGCGGCGTGCTCGGCGTCATCTGGGCACAGCGCAGCCGTGAAATCGGCTGGATGGCCTTTGCCGTCCTGTTCGTGCTGATCATGTGGATGTATCAGGTGCGGCTGCTGCTGGCACTGTTCCTCGGCTTCCAGTCATTCACCAGCTTCCCCGAATTCATCGACACGGTGATCTCGACACCAGAAGGCCTGATGTTCCTGCTCACCGGTCATATCGTCGGGGCTATCCTGTCGCTGCTGCTGTTCTCGCTGACGGTCATCTCTTTCCCGCTGCTGCTCGACCGGGACCGGGACTTCATCACCGCCATGATCACCAGCGTGCGCACCGTCGCCACCTCGCCCCTGCCAATGATCGGCTGGGGCATTGCGGTGACGCTGACCCTGATCGTCTCGATGGTGCCGTCCTTCATGGGCCTCGTCTTCACCCTCCCCATCCTAGGCCACACGACCTGGCACATCTACAGGATCGCGGTGGAACCGGAGGCGGAGTGAGGGACAAGCGGGATTTCTTTCAGCGGTGCGGGGTCTGAGGCATTCCCTCACACCTCACCGTCATCCCCGTCATCCTCCACCGCCGCTGAGCGGGCGTGCCACTCGGCGTGGGAAGCGATGTCGGTGGCGGCGGGGCGGTAGTCAACGCGGGTGAGGTAGAGCCCGTCCGGCGGCGCGACGGGACCACAGGCCTTGCGGTCACGGGCTGCAAGAGCCTCGCGCACGGTATCTGCCGTCCAGCGCCCCTCCCCCACCAGCCGCAGGGTGCCCACCATGGAGCGCACCTGATTGTGCAAGAAGGAGCGGGAGGAGCATTCCGCAATCACGAAATCCCCTTCCCGGCGGACGCTGAAGGTCTCCAGCGTCTTTTCCGGACTCTTCGCCTGGCATCGGGTGTGGCGGAAGGTCGTGAAGTCGTGGTGGCCGATGAAGACCTGGCTGGCCTCGTGCATGGCCTCCACATCCAGCGGCTGCTTCACGTGCCAGGCCAGCCCCTTCTCGAAGGTCAGCGGCGGCAGGCGGTTGAGGATCCGGTAGCGGTAGGCGCGGCGGATGGCGGAAAAGCGGGCGTCGAAGCCTTCATGCATCTTCTCGCAGGCGAGAATGGCGACCGGGTCCGGCTGGCAATGGAAGTTCATCGCCCCCATCACGGTTTCGGCCGGCCAGTCCTTCTCCAGATCCACATGCGCCACCTGCCCGGTGGCATGTACGCCCGTATCGGTGCGCCCGGCGCCGCCAATGGCAACCTCTTCGCCGCTGAAGGCCTTGACGGCGCGCTCCAGCACCGCCTGCACGGAGGGGCCATTGGCCTGCCGCTGCCAGCCGCAGAAGGGACGGCCGTCATATTCGATGGTCAGCTTATAGCGGGGCATCGGCCTACTCGAATTCCCTGATCTATTCGAATTCCTGGAAGGGCGTTGCGAAGCTCACTTCCACCGGCAGCTGCGTGCGCCCGGCATCCGTCAGCGCCAGCGCCATGAAAGCTGCACCTGCGTAGGGCGCCTGCACCTGCTTTGCCAGCCCGGCATCAAAGCCGAAACGCGGATAATAGGCAGGCGGGCCCAGCACCAGAACGAGATCCTCGCCCTGCGACCGAAGTTCCTCAAGCCCGGCTTTGATCAGCGCCGAGCCGACCCCAAGCTTCTGCACCTCGGGCAATACGGAAACGGGCGCAAGGCAGGAGATTTGCAGCCGGTGGCCAGCGCCAGCCCCGGTCACCCGGCTGAAGGCGACATGGCCCAGAAGCCGTCCATCTTCGCCTTGCGCCACCAGTTCCACCAGCAGCGCGCCGCAGTGGCGCAGGTTATGAACCAGCCGGACTTCAGATTGCTGGTTGAAGGCGGCGGTGATGATACCAGCCACCTCCTTCTCGTCACCTTCAGTGACGGGACGGACCGTGAAGACGGGGCTGTTCTGCGCTGCAGTCATCACCGGATGCTCCCTCAATCTCAACTAACGCCGCTCAGCCGACCTGCTCGCCAGCGGCAAGCTTGGCACCGCGCTGGAACTCTTCGCCGCCCATCGGCTTCTTGCCTGCACGCTGCACGTTGACAAGGCGCACCGCGCCGTCTCCGCATGCAATTACCGGAGCGCCGTCGACGGACAGCACTTCGCCCGGCGCACCCTGCCCTTCGGCCAGCGCAGAGCGCAGCACCTTCACCCGCTCGGCCGTGCCGGAAATCACCGGCTCGCACCAGGCGCCAGGGAAGGGCGAGAGGCCGCGAATGTGATTGTGGACCTCACTGGCGGGCCGCGTCCAGTCGATCCGCGTCTCAGTCTTGCTGAGCTTCTTTGCGTAGGTCACGCCCTCTTCCGTCTGCGGCACCTGCGCCAGCGCATTGCGCGACAGGGCAGCGAGCGCCCGCACGATCAGGTCCCCGCCCAGCGCCGACAACCGGTCATGCAGATCGCCCGCGGTCATGTCCGGGGTGATTGCCACGGTTTCGGACATGCAGACGGGGCCGGTGTCCAGCCCCTCTTCCATGCGCATCACCTGCACGGCGGTTTCCGTGTCACCCGCCATGATCGCCCGGTTGATCGGGGCAGCCCCGCGCCAGCGCGGCAGGATCGAGGCGTGGATGTTGAGGCAGCCCTCACGCGGGGCATCCAGAATGGCCTTCGGCAGCAGCAAGCCATAGGCAACGACTACGGCCACATCCGCGTCATGCCCGGCAAAGACGGCCTGTTCCTCTGCGCCCTTGAGGCTCAGCGGGGTGAACACCGGAATGCCCAGCGCTTCTGCCGCCTCATGCACGGGCGATTTCTTCAGCTCCATGCCACGGCCTGCGGGGCGCGGCGGCTGGCTGTAGCAGGCCACCACATCATGCCCCTGCCCCACGATTTCCATGAGGGCAGGCACGGAGAAATCAGGCGTACCCATGAAGACGATGCGAAGTGTCATGCCGCTGGTTCCGAAAATCTGTGCGGGGCCGTCATGGCCCGGAAAATGCGAACGGCCCGCAATGGGCCGTCTGCCATGTCAGGGCTTGCCCGTGGTGCGGGCCTGTTTCTGGAACTTCTTCACCACCCGGTCGCGCTTCAGCTTCGACAGGTAGTCAATGAAGAGCTTGCCGTTGAGGTGATCCAGCTCGTGCTGGATGCAGGTGGCCAGAAGCCCGTCCGCAAGAATTTCCTGCTGCGCGCCTTCCCGGTTCTGAAAGGTCACGCGCACGGAAGCCGGACGTTCCACGTCATCGTAGTACTCGGGGATCGACAGGCAGCCTTCCTGATACACGGACAGCTCCGGAGAGGACCAGACGATTTCCGGGTTGATGAAGACCATGGGCGCCTTCGGCTGGTCTTCCTTGGCCACATCCAGCACGAAGATGCGCTGCAGCACCCCGATCTGACTTGCGGCAAGACCGATGCCCGGTGCGTCATACATGGTGTCCAGCATGTCGTCGGCCAGCTGGCGGATGTCATCGCCAACGGCGGCAACAGGCGCGCAGACCTGCCGCAGCACGGGATCGGGAAGGGTGATGATGGTGCGTTTCGTCATGTGATCCAGATAGGCAAAGGCGGTTAGCCGGTCAACGCGTTTCCGCAAGCTTTCGCATGCCGGAGCACCAGCTTTCGGTCTTCTGTGTCCTGCGCCGGGCCCGCGCAAGGCAGAGTCTGCGCCCAAGGGCGAATCGTTCTATGTTTGTTTCATGCAAGACACAGTTTTCACCTTCGGCACCCGACCCGTCAGCCTGCTGGAAGCCAGCGTTCTCGCCGCGCTCCTTTTGCTGGCTTTTATCACCCTTCTGGTGGTCAGCGCCCTGCGCCAGATCAAGGCGCGGGCCACCAGTGAAGCCATTGCGGCAGACAGGATCGAGGAACTGGAGGAGCATCTGGCCCGGATGCTGCGCTCGCAGGGGAAATCACCGGCCGCATGCAGACCATGGCCGAGGTGTTCTCCAGCCGTCAGGGCGACATGATGCGCGCCGTCAACGAGCGGCTGGATGGCATGGGCCACAAGCTTGGCCTCTCCATGGCCGATACCACCCGGCAAACCCACGATGGCCTGCGCCAGCTGCACGAACGGCTGGCGGTGATCGACCGGGCACAGAAAACCATCACGGATCTCTCCGGTCAGGTTGGCCAGTTGCAGGCGATCCTTGCCAACAAGCAGACGCGCGGCGCCTTCGGGCAAGGGCGGATGGAAGCCATCATTCAGGACCAGTTGCCGCCGTCCGGCTTCAGCTTTCAGGCCACACTCAGCAGCGGCTCACGGCCCGACTGTCTGGTGCACATGCCCAACGGCGCGCCCCCGCTGGCCATTGATGCCAAGTTTCCGCTGGAGGCCTTCAACCTCCTGCGCAAGGCCCAGTCGGAGGAGGAACTGAAACAGGCGCAGACGCAGTTCCGGCGTGATTTTACCAAGCACATTCAGGACATCCGGGAGCGCTACCTCATCCCCGGCGAGACGCAGGATACGGCTTTCCTCTTCGTGCCCTCGGAAAGCGTCTTTGCCGAGCTCAACGAGAATTTCGAGGATCTGGTGCAGAAAGCCCACCGGGCCCGCGTCGTCATCGTCTCCCCGTCGCTGCTGATGCTGTCCATCCAGGTCATTCAGGCTGTGCTGCGCGATGCACGCATGCGTGAGCAGGCCCATCTCATTCAGGCCGAAGTCGCGCATCTCACCGCCGATATCGCCCGCCTCAACGACCGCACCGGCAAACTGCAAGCGCATTTTGCGCAGGCCAGCAAGGACATCGACCAGATCCTGATCTCCACCGACAAGATCTCAAAGCGCGGCCGCCGGATTGAGGAACTGGATCTTGGAGAAGTGCGTGGCGAGGCAGTGTCTTCTTCAGGAGAGCGTGTGCGGCTGATGGCGGGGGAGGAATAAGGGCAACCGCCTGAGTGAGCAGGAAGGCAGTGCGCCCCTGCAATCTCACTCCCCTCAAAGCCTTCGGATGGAGGTCAGCGCGCCATATTCCTTGGCGCCAATGCGGGCAAGGGCGGCGTCGAGGGGTTCTTGCGAAACGGTCATGGTGTAACCGTTGGCATGGGTCAGGAGAGTGGGGCTGCTGAGCACACCAACATGGCCGCGCCAGAAAAGCAGGTCCCCCGGCGCAGATCCTGCGGCAGCGGACCACCTTCCGCGAAATCCAGACGCTCACCGGCTTCGGCTTCCTGCATGTCACTGTCACGCGGCAGGGTGTGACCGGCAAAAGACGCGCAGAGCTGGATCAGGGCCGAACAGTCGAGCCCCAGCGAAGACTTACCCCCACAAATAGGGCGTGCCCAAAAGGCTTTCGGCAATCGTCACCCAATCCGGCTCAGCGCTGCCCACCGGTACCAGATGGCCGGAGACCACAGCCGAACCGTCGGAAAGAACTGCATAGACCAGACCGCGTGTTTCCACCTGCCCCACGACACGCACCTTCGCACCGAGAGAAAGATGCCCGAGTGCCGGGAGCCGCAGGTCCGCACCCGGATAACGGAAGGTGCGCAGCGCCCGCACCACATGGGTGACCTCTTCCACCGGCGCCAGAGCGTCGGATGGAAGCCAGCCGACATAGCCGTCGCTGTCCAGCTGGCCCCAGGCCCAGCCCTCCGCCGTGGTCTCGTAGACCATCACCGTTTCCCCATGGAGCGCCTGCGTATCCAGTCCGCAATCAGGGCGCGGCTCCTTGCGCAGGGCCACAACATCCGCCGCGATCCGGAAGCGTTCCCCATCGGCAAAGCGGCGCGGGCTCACCCGGCCCTCATAGGTGCGGGCGGCAAGATCCGGGCGCACGGGATGGCGGCGGCGGTCGAGCATGTCAGACATGGATGGCCCTCAAAGACAATCGAAGCAGGAGGATCAGCGCGGCAGTTCCTTGGCCTTTTCGGACACCAGATCGCCCAGCCGGTCAAGATACAGCGCGCCTTCAACGGTGCGGGTGATGATGACGTTGCGCTTGTCGGCCTCATCCCGCTTGCGCGAGAGAAGCCGCATGCTGCCCAGCGTGTCCAGCGCACGGGTGATGGCGGGCTTGGTCACGTTCAGCTTTGCCGCCAGCCCGCGCACGGTGTGCGGAGGCGGTTCCAGATAGACCGTGAGCAGGATCGTCATCTGGCGGGCGGAGAGATCCTGCTCCCCGTCGCGCACCAGTTCAAGATTGACTTCGTGCCACAGCCTGAGCGCCTGCGAGGCGCGGATGTCCACTGCCATGTAAGGCGCTTCCCCAGATCCTGTTCAGATCCGGAGAAGAGCACGAAATCGTTTCGGATGCGTTATTTACCTGCGCCGTAGCGCGCTTCCAGCAGGGAGAACAGCGCCCGGATAGCCTGCGCCTCACCGCCGTAGGGCTTGCCGGGCCGATCGATAGGCGTCCATGCGAAGATGTCGAAATGCGCCCAGGCTTTGGCTTTAGCGACGAAGCGGGACAGGAACAGCGCCGCAGTCACCGACCCGGCAAAGCCACCGCCAGACTGGTTGACATTGTTCATGTCGGCACACTTGCTGTCGAGATACTTCATGTAAGGCTGCCACAGCGGCAGACGCCACAGCGGGTCATTGACCTTCACCGCATGCGCGGAAATCTCGCCCGCAAGGGCCTCATCGCCGGTGTAAAAGGGCGGCAGATCCGGGCCCAGCGCCACACGCGCCGCACCGGTCAGGGTCGCCATGTCAATCAGAAGGTCCGGCTCTTCCTCGTCGGCCAGCGTCAGTGCATCGGCGAGAACCAGACGGCCCTCCGCGTCGGTGTTGCCGATCTCAATGGTCAGGCCCTTTCGGCTTGGCAGGATGTCGCCGGGACGGAAGGAGTTGCCCGAGACGGCGTTTTCCACTGCCGGAATGAGCACGCGCAGGCGCACCGGCAGGCGGGCATCCATGATCAGCGAAGCAAGACCCAGCACATTGGCCGCCCCGCCCATGTCCTTCTTCATCAGCAGCATGGAGCTGGAGGGCTTGATGTCGAGACCGCCGGTGTCAAACACCACGCCCTTGCCAACCAGCGTGATCTTCGGATGGCTTTCATCACCCCAGGTGCAGTCAATGAGGCGCGGCGCACGGGGACTGGCCCGGCCCACCGCATGGATCATCGGGAAGCCCTGCTCGATCAGCGCATCCCCGCAAATGACGCTTGAAGCCCCGTCATGAGCGCTGAACAGGGCACGAGCCGTACCTTCCAGTTCGTCCGGCCCCATGTCATTCGAGGGCGTGTTGACCAGATCACGCGCCAAAGACACCGCACGCACGATCCGGGCTACTCGGGTCAGCACCGCCTCATCGGCGACGCGGAAACGTGGCAGCGGTTTGGGCATTTCAGAACGGTAACGGGTAAAGCGGTACGCAGTCAGACCGATGGCGACGAGCGCAGTCTCCGCATCCGGGAAGCCTTCGGTCAGCACGTAGTCCCCTTCGGGCAGTGCATTTGCCAGTGCGCCAGGCGCGAAGGGATCAATCAGGCCATTGTCGCCAAGCCCGAAAAGCGCCGCAGCCTGCGTTCCATCAGCGGCCGGAACCAGCAGGACAGAGCCTGCGGCGGCCTTGTAACCCTGCAGGCTGGCCCATGCCTCTGCCGTCCCGCCAATCCGGGCCAGAACATCGGGCAAAGTCGCCGGAGTTACGGCCTCGACAGGCACCGGCGTCAGGCTGGCATCGCCAGGCAGAAGAGCATGAGGCATGTTCATTTCCTTCCAATGACCTTCAGGATTGACACAAGTGGTAATGCCCCGGAGCAGCGAATGCAATCACGTGCAAATGCTTCCAGGCATTAAGCTTTTGCAATCTGCGGCAGGTTAACCATGCATTAGGGTTAACAAGCTATTTCTGTGATCGAGTCAAATCGGCAGGCCTCGCCGCAGCAGCAGGCCGCAACAGTAGGCCGCACAGGGAGCTGTCCATGGAACAGGCTGGGAAACTCCGGACAAGGCATCGCGCGGCGAAAGCTTGCCGCATTGCCATGACCGCACTCGCCGTGATCCTGGCCGCCGGCTGCAACTCCACCCGGCAACAGACCAGCACCAATTCCTCTGCCACTGCCGCATACGTGCAGCCCGGGTCTGCCGAAGCCATGCGAGAGGTTTCCGCATGGTCCAGTGCCTACCAGCGCAGCCCGGATGACCGGCAGGTAATCATCGGTTTTGCCAATGCCCTGCGCCGCAATGGGCAGTCCGAACAGGCCATGGCTGTGCTGCGTGCCGCCATCATCAAGCACGGCTCAGACCGGGACATTGCATCGGCCTACGGCAAGATCCTCGCCATCAACGGCAACCTGCAGGAAGCCCTGAATGTGCTGCAGAATGCCCAGACACCGGCGAACCCGGACTGGCGCCTGCTTTCGGCCGAAGGCGCCGTACATGACCAGATGGGCAATCCGCAGCGGGCACGGGCACTTTACAATCAGGCCCTGAAGATCGTGCCGGAAGAGCCGACTGTGCTCAACAATCTGGGCCTGTCCTTCCTACTGGCAGGTCAGGCGCCGGACGCGGAATATTATCTGCGCCGCGCTGCCGCAAGTCCGCGTGCTGACAGCCGCATCCGCCAGAATCTCGCACTGGCGCTGGGTCTGCAGGGGAAGTTCGCCGAGGCCCAGCAGGTGGCGCTCAATGAACTGGACCCACAGCAGGCGGAGGCCAACATGGCCTATCTGCGCGCCGTTCTCGCCGCCCAGAAGACACGGCAAGTCAGCCCTCAACGGCAAGGCTGAGCAGAGCGCTTCTTCAGCGGAAAGTGTCCATTACCTGCATGATCGCGGGTCCCATAATCACGGCAAACAGGACCGGCAGAAAGAAGATGATCATCGGCACGGTCAGCTTCGGCGGCAGCGAGGCTGCCCGCTTCTCTGCCTCCTGCATGCGCTGTTCGCGCACATCATCAGACATGACCCGCAAGGCCTGACCAACCGGCGTGCCGTAGCGCTCGGCCTGAATGAGCGCCATGGTGACGTTCTTCACTGCTGGAACACCCGTACGGGCCGCCAGATTGAGATAGGCCTGCCGCCGCTCCTGCAGGAAGGACAGTTCGGCATTGGTAAGCGTCAGTTCTTCGGCAAGCGGCACCGACTGGATACCAATTTCCTCTGCCACCCGGCGGAAAGCCGCCTCGATGGACATGCCGGATTCCACACAGATAAGCATCAGATCCAGTGCATCCGGCCAAGCCCGGCGGATTGACTGCTGACGCTTTGTGATGAGGTTCTGCACATAGAGATTGGGCAGAAACGCGCCCACGCCGCCGGCAAAGAGCGCAATGCAAAATTTGGTCAGGGGCGGCAGAGATGCCGGCATGACCGCAAAGCCGTAGAAAAGCACCAGCAGGAAAAGCACAACAGGCACCACGAGCCTGGACAGGACGAAAGTGTAGAGCGGCGCAGGGCCACGGAAACCAGCCATGCGCAGCTTGTCATTCGTCTGCTCGTCAGCAAACGCCGCCTTGAGATTGAGCCTGTCCACCAGATTGCGGACCCGGTCCTTCGGCTGGTTGCGCAAGGAGACACGGGTCTCCGCCTTCTCTGTGGCAAGACGGGCCCTTTCGCGGGCGCGCATCTTCTCGCGTTCGAGCGCAACCGACTTCATTCGGCTTTTCAGGCCATCACGCTCCAGCACAGGCAAGACCAGCGCGAACACTGTGCCAGCGACCGCAACCATCGTCAGCAGCGCGATGAGGAACTGAGTGTCCAGGAAGAAGCCGAAAAACACCATGTCTTCCCCCTAAAAGTCAAAATTGATCATTTTGCGCATGACGAGAACCCCCATGAACATCCAGATAGCACTGCCAGCAAGGATGTAATGACCTCCCGTCGTCGTAAAAAGGAGAGTTATGTACTTTGGGGCTACCGTATACAGAATTAGAGACACAACAATTGGCAACGACCCAATAATTGCAGCGGAAGATTTGGCCTCTGCGCTAAGCGCCTTGATCTTCCCTTTCAACGTCTTTCGACTGCGGAGAACCTTTGCAAGGTTGCTGAGCGCCTCAGACAGGCCGCCACCGGCCTGCTGCTGAATCGCAACGACAATCGAGAAGAAATTGGCTTCCGGCAGTGGTATCCGGTCCGGCATTCGGGCGACAGCATCCGTCAAGGATATGCCCATGACCTGCGCCTCGACGATCTTGCGGAACTCGGTGGCCACAGGCTCCCGCGATTCTGCAGCCACGATCCGGATGCAGTCCGTCAACGGAAGCCCCGCACGCACGCCGCGCACAATAATGTCCACGGCGTTGGGCAGCTCATCGATGAAATTGTTGAGGCGCCGTTTGCGCCGCATGTTGAGATAAAAGCGCGGCACGCCCAAGGCACCGACGAAACCGAGAGCCAGCGCAATCAGCAACGACCCGCCCGAGATGATCAACCCCAGAAACAGCAACACCGCAGCACATGCGGCGCTCAAATAGATGAAGTGCTTGCGTTCCCAGTCGAGGCCTGCCTGCTCCAACCTTGCAGCAAGCGGCATGCTGCTGGCTTTTTCTGGCGCGCCTTCTGCTTGTCCTCGAACTCCTTGAGCTGGTCCTGCACCGACTTGCGGCGCCGGTCCGCATCCCGCTGCGGACGGCGGTCGACAGCAGAGACTTCCCGCGCCGAAATCGTCTCAAGACGCTCTTTTCTCTTGCGTGATCCATTGAGCAACGGTTCCAGCAGCACATAGAGAACGCTGCCGATGCTGAGGGCCACCAGAAGCGCAGCTGCAAGATTGGTCATCTCAGGGCTGAGGGTGACACCAAAGATCTCCATCAGCCCATCTCCGGCGCTTCGGAGGCATCAAGCGCCGCAGCCAGCCGCTGTTCCTCACCATAATACCGGGCGCGGTCCCAGAACCGTGGACGGCCAATGCCGGTGGACCGGTGCCGGCCAAGAATGCGGCCCTGCGCATCTTCGCCAAGAATGTCGTAAAGGAAGATGTCCTGCGTGATGATCACGTCACCTTCCATTCCCATCACCTCGGTGACGTGTGTGATACGGCGGGACCCGTCGCGCAGGCGGGCGGCCTGAACGACCACGTCCACGGAAGACACAATCATCTCGCGCAGTGTTTTGGAGGGCAGCGAGAAGCCGCCCATCGTGATCATGGACTCAAGACGCGACAGCGCTTCACGGGGCGAGTTGGCATGCAACGTGCCCATGGAGCCGTCATGG
The DNA here is from genome assembly GCF_050510895.1 of Pannonibacter phragmitetus. Lineage (GTDB taxonomy): Bacteria > Pseudomonadota > Alphaproteobacteria > Rhizobiales > Stappiaceae > Pannonibacter > Pannonibacter phragmitetus_B. The sequence goes on from NZ_JBNINT010000001.1 coordinate 3,350,078, forward strand.
CCGGTGTTCATGGCCTGCAGCAGATCAAAAGCTTCCGGTCCGCGCACTTCGCCGACGATGATGCGTTCCGGCCGCATGCGCAGGCAGTTCTTGACGAGATCGCGCATCGTGACCTCGCCTTCACCTTCGAGGTTCGGCGGACGGGTTTCAAGCCGGACCACATGCGGCTGCTGCAACTGCAGTTCGGCAGAGTCTTCACATGTGATGATGCGTTCGGAGGTGTCTATATAGGCCGTGAGACAGTTCAGCAGTGTTGTCTTGCCTGAGCCCGTGCCCCCCGAGACCAGCACGTTACAGCGCGACCGGCCGATGATCTGGAGAACCACGGCACCTTCCGGCGAGATCGACCCGTAGCGGACGAGCTGGTCGAGCGTCAGCTTGTCACGCTTGAACTTGCGGATGGTGAGCGCAGGCCCGTCAATGGCAAGCGGCGGCGCAATGACGTTGACGCGCGAACCGTCCGGCAGGCGGGCGTCGCAGATCGGGCTCGATTCATCAACGCGGCGGCCCACCTGGCTGACGATGCGCTGGCAGATATTCATCAGCTGCGCATTGTCGCGGAAGGAGATGCCCGTCTTCTGCATCTTGCCGCCGGTTTCAATGTAAACCGTGTGGGCACCATTGACCATGATGTCGGCAATGTCGTCACGTGCCAGCAGCGGCTCCAGCGGCCCGTAGCCCAGAACGTCGTTGCAAATGTCCTCCAGCAGGTCTTCCTGCTCGGAAATGGACATGACCACGTTCTTCAGCGCGATGATGTCATTCACCACATCGCGGATTTCGTCACGCGCGTCTTCCGGCCCGAGGCGGCTCAGCTGCGACAGGTCAATCGCCTCGACGAGCGCGCTGAAAATGGCAGCCTTCGTGGCGTAATATTCAGCCGAGCGCTTGCGCAGCCGGTCTTCCGCTGGCGCCTCTGCCTGCGAAGCAGAGGACTGTGCAGCAGGCCGGGAAGATGCCACCGGAGCATCACGCAGATCGTTGATCAACTGCGATGCCTGATCCGGCGCACGCGAAACAGGTGCGGCCGGGCGGATCTTACCGCCCTGCTCCGTTCCGCTTGTTGGGGTACCGCGCCTGCCAAACATCTGCAGCTCTTGCTCCTGCGGCCTTACAGCCGTTACTTGCCCTTCCTGAGCAGGTCCATAAGGGCCGACACCGGCGAGCGCCGGCCCCGCTTGATTTCACCCCGGCCAGAGACCGAATGGGCAATCTGGGAAATAAGGTCATTCACCGCGTGGCGGGAATCCAGCTCGCCAATCATCTGGCCATTGTTGGCGGCGGTCCCGAACAGATGCGGATCAAAGGAATCGATGCCAGGACAGGCAGATTGAGAGCCTTGGCAAATTCTTCCGGCTTGATCTCAGGCCGCTTCGGCATGCCGACACGGTTCAGCACCAGATGAGGCGGCTGGTCGTTGGGACGCATCTGCCTCAGAGTGTCGACCAGGTTTTTGGCATTGCGCAGGTTTGCAAGGTCCGGTTCTGCCACCATCACCACGTCGTCGGAGATCTGCAGCAGATGACGGATCCAGTTGTTCCAGGCATGAGGCAGATCCAGCACAATGGCTGGCGTGCCCTGCCGCATCACATCCACCAGCGGGTCAAACGAGGTCTCTGAATAATCGTAGCCGCGCTCCAGAGAAGCGGGAGCGGCCAGAAGGCTGAGATGATCCGTGCAGCGCGACAGAATGCGGTCGAGGAAAGTCTCATCCAGCCGCTCGGGCGCCGAAACGGCTTCATAGACCCCTTGAAGCGGGTCCTGATTGTAGTCAAGGCCAGCCGTCCCAAACGGCAGGTCAAGGTCAGCCAGCACGACCTCACTGCCAAATGCACGAGCGAGGCTCCATGCCACATTGTGCGACAGTGTCGAGGAGCCGCATCCTCCCTTGACCCCGAAAAAGGCCATGGTCCGGCCCAGCGGTTCGGACTGAGGATCGCTGTAGAGGCCGCCAACAGCACCGATGACCTGCAGGATTGTGACAGGCGCCACGAGATACTCGCTGACCCCACGCTGGATCAGATCGCGGTAAAGCGCCACATCATTGATGCGCCCGATAACGATCACCTTGGTGCCCGCGTCGCAATATTCGGCCAGCCGGTCCAGATCTGCGATAAGGCTCTGCTGACTCGCGCCGCACTCGATCACGATCAGATTGGGCGTCGGAGCCTGCGAGAAGTGCTCGATAGCCGCCTGGATGCCACCCATGTGCACCTTCAGGTGCGCCTTGGTCATACGGCGGTCTTCGCCCGCAGCCTCGATTGTACGCGCCGTCTCCGCGTCCATGCAGAAGGCCTGCATGGAAATGCGCGGCACCGGGCGGATGTCCTGCACAGGCTTATAGGATGCCTCGCCGGCAAGCCCGTCTTCCGGCTCCTGCATGGCCCAGTTCTGGCCGCTTGCATTGCTCATGCCGCCCTCCTTGCCATGCCGTCAGTTGTTGCCCACGCCGGAGACATTGGCACCGGTACCTTCCTTGTAGTCGGTCGCCGTCTGCTCGCCCTTGCGGTATTTCTCGAGCACAACGCCGCGCCTGTTCTGGTCCGAAGCTCCAATCGCGCGCGGGCCCATGAGGTCAGCCGGATTGGCGACCATGGCGGCGAGATTGGACTGCGTTGCGCAGCCGAAGTCATAATAGTCGTTGTTCGGGCCGATGGTGCTGGCCATATTCTCCGGCCAGGTGCCGCAAGGTCCCACCGCCCCTTTCATCTTTGCATAGGAAAGGCGGACGGGCGTGGAGAGACGGGCATCAGCGACGCCATAGCTGCGGACCTGCACGTTCCGCTGCGCCACGCCACCTTGCACAAGCGCCGCCCGGATCTGCGGCACAACCGTACTGGCGGCGATCTCGTTGGCCGAGCCAGACGGGACCAGCACTTCGACCGTGGACGCACCCGAGGCACGTGCCTCTGCTCCGTACTGCGCAATGCGGGCCGCATAGTCACGCCCAAGGTTGCGCGCCGAGGCAGCGAGCTGAATGTCGAGCACTTCCGCCTGCTCGGAGATCATGATCGGGTGCCTGACCCGGTAGTCGTTGGACGCCATGACTGCAGGCGTGGGCTGGGTCTGACATCCCGCCAGAACCGCTGCCGCACAAACGGCGATGGCAATTTTCCCCTTCACGGAGCGCTTGGTCTGTTCCCTATTCATAGATGAACCCCACCTGGCCCTGATAGCTGCCCGGAACCGGAGCCCCGGCGGTGTTGAACACCCGGTTCAGCTGATTGAAGAAAATGGCCTCACCGTCGGAAGAAGGCGCAAAGTTGCTGTCCGGCCGGGCAAGCGCGCTCTGCGCCACCGGCTTGACGACATAGGGGGTCACGAAAACCACCAGCTCCGTCTGCTGGCGAAGGAAGTCGCGGCTCTTGAACAATGCCCCCAGCACGGGGATCTGCATGAGACCGGGCACGCCGCTCGCGGTTTGCCGGTAGCTCTCCTTCAGCAGGCCCGCCATCACCAGCGTGCCGCCGGAGGGAAGCTCAACTGTCGATTCTGCCCGGCGCACCTTGATCGCCGGGATCGTGATGCCACCTGTCATCACCGCCCCTTCATCCGAAAGCTCGCTGACTTCCGTCTTGATCCGGAGGCTGACATTGCCTTCGTTCAGAACAATGGGCGTGAAATCCAGGCCGACACCGAACTTCTTGAACTCGATGCCGAGCTTGTCGTTGTCATAGCTCACGGGAATGGGGAACTCGCCGCCCGCAATAAAGCTGGCGTTCTCGCCGGAAATGGCCGTCAGTGTCGGCTCGGCCAGAGTGCGGATGACACCATCGCGCTGCAAGGCGCGGAGCTGGGCCGAAAAGGTGGAACCGCCAGAGGAGAAGCTCCCCAGAAGGCTGCCTTGGGATGTAATCCCGGTATTGACGGGGAAGCTGGCCGCATTGGCGATTCCAAAGCCGAAACTGCCACTCGACAGCGTTCCGGACATGGTGACGCCGAGCTGCTTGATGACAGAACGGTCGACCTCGGCAACGGTCACCTTGAGCTGGATCTGATCCTTGCCGCCGACAGTGATCATGTTGAGCACGGCCTGCTCAGAACCGCCCTGACCGCCACTGCCTCCGGACTGCGCCAGAAACCGTGCTGCCAGGTCAGCCGCCTTCTGTGCATCCCCTGTGCTTTGCGCCGTGCCCGTCAGGACCACGCTTCCGTTGAGCGAGATCCGCTCGGATATCCGTGTTCGGCATCAGCTTGCGGATGATGGCGTTCAGGTCCGATGTATCCGGCTCAACCCGCACGCTGAAGCTTGCGATCTCGCGGCCGGAAGTGCCGAAGAGCACCACGCTCGCCTGGCCCGCCTTGTTGCCAACAACATAGATGCGGTTGCGGCTGCGCACCGTGGCATTTGCGATCTCCGGCTCAGACACCAGCACATCCGCCACATCTTCGGCGATATCGACCACCACGGAGCGGCCAAGGCCGACACGCAGGATACGCTCGCCCGCCCTCGCCTGCGGCGATGCTGACCGATTTGGGGAAGCCTTGTGCCGCGGCAGGCGCCGGGGCGCCCAGGAGAGTGCCAAGAGCCACTTGTGCTGCCAGCAGCATGACGGCCAGCCATCTCCCAGTCATGGCCTTTTCCTTCCCGGTTGCTGTCCCGCCATCAATACGCATCGCGGCCTCACTGTCCTGCGCCATTGCTGGAAACGCCGTAGCGCACGAAGCTGACGCCGTCGTTGCCTCTGCGCGGCGTATCCTCGACATCGCCATCAGCAGAATCCTGGGCACTGCGCAACGTGAGGGCAATCTTGCCGAGCTGCTGTGCCTGAGCAATCATCTCGGCCTGTTCCGGAGAAAGCTCGAGTGTGGCGGTGCGCTCAGGCTCCAGAATCTTGACATCCCGCTCTCCGGCAACGATCGCGTCGATGGCCAGAACTCTGACGTTCTGCAGGATCGTTTCGGAAACAGCGGTGGTGACACTGCCTTGAACGGTTCTTGTGAGGATCACGTCAACCTTGTTGCCCGGCAGGATGAAACCACCAGCCATCGTTTCCGTTTCGACCGACACTGCGATTGCGCGCATGCCCTTGGGCAGAACGGATGCCATGTAACCATTGGCCGCGGTGATCAGGCGCTGCTCGCGCACCGGCTCACCATTGTAGAGCGGCGTCTTCGCAATCTGACCCGCCATCGAGAGCTCTGCCTCAGGCTGCTGGTCGCGGGTGATGGCACCGGCTGGCACCACGTCACGTGGCCAATCGGTCCACTTCAGATCGTGAGGCTGAAGCAACTCGCCAGGTTTGATGTCGCGGGTGACGATGAGAACAGGGACCGTGGGCTGGACGGTAACCTCTGCCTGAACAGGCGCAGGCTGTTCGGGAGCGCGCGACGATATCACCATGCGCGCCGCGAGAAGTCCCGCGCCGATCGCGATGCCGAGCACCAGAAGCCTTGCATGTTTCATCGCAACTCATCCACCAACACAATTCAGCCCTTCGCAGGCTTGTTGATAGTGTGGCAGGCAATTCGTCAAAACATAGTTAACCAAGAGTGAGGAGAATTGGTTAACCCGTATTAACCGCTTGCGGCGCGCTCCTGCGTTCAGCTGAAGAAGTAAATTTAGTCATGCAAAGGTTACGGTCGGCACATTAACCGATCAAGCCGAACCAATAACTGGAGGGATAGACGTGAAGTGCCGCCGCTGCGATGGCAATTCCGTAGGGAATGCCGGATTTATGATCAAGCAACCGCGCAGACCAATCATGACGTCCGAGCATTTTTGGAACGAATGGCATCTGGCGCAACTGCAAGAGACCCAGCGTAAGCACCATGCCATAGACTGCTGTGAGAAGAAGAAACTCGGTCAGGGACTGGCCCAGTCCGAACCAGAGCGCAGCAGCGGCGGCAAACTTGGCATCACCGCCCCCATCCAGCCCATGGTAAACATCCCGAAACAGACGGAAAGCACGAGCGCCCCAGCGGCAAGATGCTGGCCAAAGGCAGAAACAGGCATGCCCGTCGCGGCCGCCAGGATGCAAAAAGCACCGGCGAGCAGGAGAGACACCCTGTTGGGGATCTTCATGGTCAACAGATCAGACGAGGCAGCGAAAGCGGCCAAAACCGGAAAGACGACAAGAAGGGCTGCTTCAATCATCCTGTTTCACCGGGTTTGAGCTTCAATAGCAGGTTAGAGATATACTGGCAGGCCAGGCCCTGACACACTCAGGCATCTCAGGGCCCGAGCCTTCGGGTGACGCATGCCCCGCCCCGTCCAGAAGACGAGGCATGCGATTAACTGATGCGGATCAGTTGCCGCCACCACCCACTGCGGCCTGAAGAGCAGTGTTCACATTGGTGAACACTGCAGTCAACGAACCGCCCGTCGCCTGCAGAATACCCACGATCACGACTGAGATCAGACCTGCGATCAGGCCATATTCAATGGCGGTTGCGCCGGATTCATCCTTGGCGAAACGCGCAAAAAGCTTCTTCATCTGGTTTGCTCCAACGTCACATGATTGACAGCTCCGCCCGCCGGCCTTGTTTCCGGCCGATCGAACTTGAGCTGACGCTACGGCCCCCATGTTTCTATCTAGTTAAAATTATCGGCATTTATCATAAGACGCCCCGATGTTACTTTAATGGTTAATGAAGAGCTTCCTTTATCGGTAAAATTTTCCTATAATTTCCCAAATAATCCTAAGTATCGATACTTATCCATGGCACCATGCCGTTTAGAAACTGGAGCTTCTCATTAGGGTTTCATTCACCAAACAACGTCATGATTGACGGGATTCATGACCTTTATGGCCCTGATGGAGTGAGACATGCCGCGCATCACACATTCGCTTGCTGCACGGGCGCTTGCAGCACGGGCGCTTGCACCACTGGCTGGACTGGCTGTCCTGCTGCCGGTCGCGCTGATGGCCGCTGAGGGTGTCTCTGTCCCTGTAGACCAGTCGAAGGTCTTCCGGATCGAGCAGCCTGCGAGCACCGTGATTGTCGGCAACCCGGTCTTTGCCGCCGTCACCATGCATGACCGTTACACGGTCGTGGTCACGGGCAAGTCAGCGGGCACCACGAACCTGATCATACTGGATGCTGACTCCCAGCCGATCATCGACGAGCCGCTTTTCGTCACCGCCGGGTCGCAGAACACCGTCACGGTGACGCGCAAAGACACACGCTACAGCTACAGCTGCGCGCCGAACTGCGCCGCGATACCTGTAACGGGTGACGGCAAGGAGGCTTTCTCGACAGTTGCCGAGCAGATTACGCAGCGTGATCAGATGGCACTGCAGGCTGTGGGCAAGGAAGCCTCGGGCCTGCCGATGCCGCGCTAGAGCAGGGCCAGCAAAGCCGGGGCCTGAGCGACGTCCGGAATTGTGTGCAGACAAACAGATCGAGCACTTTCAATAGCTCCGCTTTCATTGAAAGTGTTCTGGACAGGGGAAGACAGAAGGTGCAGCAGGAAAACAAGCGCAAACAAGTACGGAGCTTGTTCCGCGCGTTCCGGCGTGACCGTTCCGGAGCAACGGCGATCGAGTTTGCGATTGTCGCCATGCCGTTCCTGGCCGTTGTCTTTGCCATTATCGAGTTTGGCCTTGCCTTCTTCATCAACCGGGTCCTGGATAACTCGGTGGCGGATGCGACCCGGCTGATCAAGACCGGCCAGGCGCAGAAACAAGGTCTGAACGAAGCTGAGTTCAAGACGGCCATCTGCCAGCAGCTTACAACAGCCCTTTGCAACGAAAGCCGTCTTGAAGTCGATGTCCGGGTCTTCAACAGCTTCTCGCAGATTGCCTTGCCGGATCTTGTTGATGCAGACGGCAACACGACGGGCCGGTCCAGCTATGCCACCGGCAACGGCGGACAGATTGTCGTCGCTCGGGTGCTTTACCGGTGGCCGATGTTCACCTCACTGCTGCAGACGAATGCTGGAGACACCGGCAACATGGAACGTCTGCTGTTTTCCACCGCCGTCTTCCGCAATGAGCCTTTCCCATGGTCAGCCCCCGCACCCTGCTCGTCCCCATGCGCAAAGCCCTGACTGCATGCGCATCTTCAACCCGCCGCCTGATACGGGACCGGCGGGGTGTGGCAGCCGTCGAATTTGCGCTCATCCTGCCGTTCCTTCTCATTTTGATGATCGGCATGGCAGAGACCACGACAGCGCTCAGCTATAAGCGCAAGATTTCTCAGGTTGCCTTTTCGATGGCTGATCTGGTGTCGCAATCATCAAGCCTATCCTCTGCCGAGATGAACGACATCATGGTGGCAGCCCGAGCCATCATGGAGCCTTTTCCCGCAGATGACCTCACAGTGGTGATTGCAAGCGTGAGCTTTGACTCAAGAGGCAAGGCAACTGTGGACTGGAGCGTGAATCAGGCTGGCGGCACCCCTGGAGCAAAGGCTCGGCCCCGCCGGTAAACTTCCCTGAAGGAACAGCGCAAGCGGGAACCAGCATTGTCATTGGCCGCGCCAGCAGCACTTACACTCCCCTGTTCGCCAGCATGGCGCAGAGCCTCTTCCCGCGCGCTGCATCCATTTTCATGGAAGACACTTATTTCCTGCTGCCGCGGCTGAGCAACAAGGTGACATTTAATTAGGGCGCCAAAATTTTCGTCAGGCGCCTTTGAGCTGTGTCATGGGCAGCTGTCATCATCGCTGCGAAAAGCCATGCGATGCTGTGACAGACGGCAGGCATAGGTAAGACCGAGGCAGAACGCATGGCGAGCAACCGCACCTACGAACAGATCACCATTGGCGAAACGGCAACCGTTTCAAGAACCTGCACTGCGAACGACCTCTATATCTTCGCCCACGCCTCCGGCAACACCAACCCGCTGCATCTGCCGAAGGCGGAGGGCAGTGTGCGCACAGGTGAGCCGCCCTTCGCGCCCTCCATGTGGATTGGCGCGCTTGTCTCAGCCGTCCTGGGCAACATCCTGCCAGGCCCCGGCACCATCTACCGCAGCCAGACCTTTTCCTTCCATGGCCGCGTCCTTCTGGGCGACACGCTGAACGTCAGCGTGCAGGTGCTGGCCAAGGAAGCTGACCGGATCGTGCGGCTTGCGACGCGGGTCACCCGTGCCGATGGTACGGCCGTGGCGGACGGCATCGCCATCGTCACCGCTCCCGATGAGCAGATCACCTTTGACACGGCGGACCTGCCGTCGCTGCTGCTGGAGCGGCACCGCCATTTCGACCGGTTCATCAGTGCCGCCCGCCGCCTGCCGCCGCTGGCAACGGCAGTGATTGCTCCCGAAGACGCCAACTCGCTGGGCGGCGCGCTTCTGGCTGCCAACGAAGGCCTGATCCGCCCCATCCTGATTGGTGACCGGGCAAAGATCGAAAAGACCGCGCAGTCCCTGAAGGCGCCGCTGGACGCTTTCGAAATTGAGCATGTACCCGACGAATCCGACGCCGCCGCACGTGGTGTTGCCATGGTGCATGAGGGCCGCGTTTCCGCCGTCATGAAGGGGCATCTGCACACCGACCTCCTGCTGAAACATGTGGTGAAGCGTGATGGCGGCCTGCGCACACGGCGGCGCATCAGCCATGTCTTCGTCATGGATGTACCCGGCCACCCCACGCCTGTTCTCATTTCCGATGCGGCGATCAACATCGCGCCGGATCTGGAGACCAAGGTGGACATCATCCAGAACGCCATCAACGTCGGCCACGCCATTGGCCTCGCAGAGCCGAAGGTGGGCATTCTGTCGGCCATCGAGACGGTGAATCCGGCCATCACCTCCAGCCTCGACGCCGCCGTCCTGTCCAAGATGGCCGAGCGCGGCCAGATTACCGGCGGCCTCGTGGACGGGCCATTGGCCATGGACAATGCCATCGATCTGCAGGCCGCCCGGACCAAGGGCATCAATTCACTGGTGGCAGGCCGGGCGGAAGTGCTGATCGTGCCGAACCTTGAGGCAGGCAACATGCTGGCCAAGGAACTGACGTTCCTCGCCCATGCCGAGACAGCTGGTCTCGTTGCCGGGGCCAAGGTGCCGGTGATCCTGACCAGCCGCGCCGATGATGACCGGGCACGTCTTGCCTCCTGCGCGCTGGCCCTGCTCTATCAGCACTGGCTGACCACGGGCTCCTCGGCCGTTAGCGGTGACATGGACCCCGCCGAATGAGCAGAGCACAGATGGATCAGGCGATACTGGTGCTGAATGCTGGCTCCTCATCGCTGAAATTCAACCTCTATCAGGGCTCGGCTGAGCTCATGAAAGGCCAGGTCGAAGGCATCGGCAGCACCACCATGCGGCTGAAGGCACAGCGGCCAGCCGATGGCACGCGGCTTGACGCTACTCTGGAGGCTCCTGCCGAAGCTGTTGCGGCAACCGGGCACGAAGCGGCCCTTTCTGCGGTTCTAGGCCTCATCCGTGAGGCCTTCGAGGGCCTGCGGATTTCAGCCGCCGGGCACCGGGTGGTACATGGCGGCATCGGATTTGAGGCCCCTGCCGTCATTGATGCAACCGTGATGGCTGATCTGGAGCGCCTCGTTCCCCTTGCACCTTTGCATCAGCCGCATAACCTCGCGGGCATCCGTGCCGCGCAGAAGGCTTTTCCCGATGCGCTGCAGGTGGCCTGTTTCGACACGGCCTTCCACCGCAATCACCCCTGGGTGAGTGATGCCTTCGCCCTGCCGCTCTCCCTCTATGACGAGGGCGTGCGGCGCTACGGCTTCCACGGCCTGTCCTATGAATACATCACGCAGCATCTGGCCGAGACGGTGCCTGAGGCTGCAAAAGGCCGGCTGATTGTCGCTCACCTTGGCAACGGAGCTTCCATGTGCGCCATTGAGAACGGGCGCAGCATCGGCTCCACCATGGGTTTCACCGCGCTGGACGGCCTGCCCATGGGCACCCGCTGCGGCCAGTTGGACCCGGGCGTCCTGCTCTATCTGATGCAGGAAAAGGGCATGGGCGCTGAGGCAATATCGGATCTGCTCTACAAGCAGTCCGGCCTCAAGGGCCTGTCCGGCCTCAGCCAGGATATGCGCGAGCTGGAAGCTGCCGGAACAGAGGCGGCCCGCAAGGCCATCGAGTATTTCACCTTCCGCGTCCGCCGCGAAATCGGCGCCATGGCGGCCATTCTCAATGGCGTGGACACCATAGTTTTCACCGGCGGCATCGGCGAGCATGCGGTCAATGTCCGCCGCGACGTTTGCGCGCCGCTCGGCTGGCTGGGTGCGGAGCTTGATGACGGCGCCAACCGCGCAAGTGCCCGCATCATCTCCACTCCTGCCTCCCGCGTCACCCTCATGGTGGTGCCAGCCAACGAGGAAGAAATGATCCGGCGGCATACGCTGAAGGCGCTGGGGGCATAAACAACAGCCCGGTTCACGGCGGCGGCAGATCCCCTGCCGCGCCGTCTTCCGGCACGGGTGCAAGAGCACTGGATTGCTGGTCCGCGATGTCTTTCAGCATCGCCTGCCATTGCGGCTCCAGCGGCAGCATCACTGCGGAGAAATCTTCCGGCAGCACCGGCACGAAGCCCCCGCCAAAGTCCGGCTCAATGGCGAAGTAGGCGCCCGGCGCTTCGTCCTGCAGGGCGGAGAGCATCTGCCGCAGCCGGTCCTTCAGCTCTGGAGCCAGATCGGAGCGCACCACATGCACGGCAAAGGGAATGCGCGGCGACTGCCAGACCACGGTCAGGCGCCCCACATCCAGCCTTATCCTGTCATAGGCCTGCATCAGGGTTCCGGCGCTGTAGCCGGTGTCTGCTTCGCCGAGCAATGTGGACCAGCCCAGCGCGCCCTCGGCCAGACCGTCATAGAGCGCGGCAAGACCCTCTTCGGGGCCTGAGACCGGAACAAACGCGGAGAAGAACTGGCGGGGATCGTGTCCTGAGGCCGCAAGACCGGCAAGCGGCACGCGGAAGGAAGCCGTGGAGCGGGCAGGACCAACGGTCAACCGCTTTCCCGCCAGCGCCTCCAGAGAGGCCACTTCACCAGCCTTGGCCACCAGGATGGCGTGAAAGCCGTCTGCACCGTCTCCGTCCCGTGGCGCGGCCAGCGGCTCAATGCAGCCGCAGGCCTTCTGCGCCGCGGCATAGGCACTGGCCGACAGACGGCCATAGTGCACGTGACCAGCAATGAGCGCGTCCGTCAGTTCGCCCAGTGTATCCATGAGAAAAAGGTCAGCCGGAAGACCAAGACGGTATTCCAGCTCGTCGCGAAAGGGCTCGGCCTCGGACCGGGCATCATCGCGCCCGGCCGTGACCACGCCAATGCGGAAGCGGCTGCCCATGTCCTGGGCCATTGCCTGCCCTGCGGCCAGCGGGGCAAGCACCGCAAGGCAGCAGAGGGCAAAGCAGTAGACAGCAAGGACCGGCAGCCAGCGCCCGTCAGTTCGGCAGATAGGGCTCTTCGTCCTCGGCAGCTTCCAGGAAGGGCACATCCATCCACTCGTCTTCATCGCCATCCCAGGACCATTCGCCCAGAAGCTCGACCGTGTCCTCGAAGGGGAAATAGCGGTTCGATGCCATCCAGAGCTCACGGGATTCTTCGTTTTCTTCCGACAGGCTGGCCGCTTCCAGATGAAGGGCGAAGTCCTCCGGGTCCACCGGACGGAAACCGCCTTCGTCCATCATGATCGAGCCATCGGTGAACAGCTTTGCGATCGGCTCCTCCAGTTCCTCAAAGCCAAGGTCACCGGCAGCACCGATGTAGCTGCCCCAAAGATAGCTGTCCGGAGCCGGGCGCACGGTCTTCGGGAAGGCCTTCAGCACGGAAAGCGCATGTTCGCGCGGCACTTCACCGGAGAGCACGCCATAGACCCAGGCCACCATCATGGCATCGCGGGCGTAATCGTCCGCCGTGCGGTCGGAGAACCCTTCCTCGAAAACGCTGTAGCCGCCCGGATTGAGGGCGATCAGAATCGGCCCCATGGTTTCGATCAGGCAGTCACCAAACAGGGCTTCAAGATCCTGGTCTGTGCTGCGCAGAAGGCGCATCAGCGGCTGGAATGCAGCGGTAACCTTGAGATCGGCAAGGATGTGAATTGCGAGGAAGCAGGCATCGCCCTTCTCGTCGAGTTGGCTGAGCTCACCCGTGCCACCCGCCACGCGGTCTTCCAGGATGGCCATCAGCGCCGGAACGGAGGCAGACGGCGTGGACAGGCATTCGCGGACGTCAGCCTCCGGGAAGCCCTCGCCTGCAGTGAAACGGGCGATGATATCCTTGGGATCAAAGGCGGCGGCGGTCATGGCAGATACTCTCTTGGAACTGAAGTTGACGCAGATCTACCACGAAGACTGCCGATAAGCGACCGCGAAGCTCTTATTCCAAGGCTTTGAGATGCTGACGCATCACGCCTTGAACTTGCTCAGGCGCCGCACGGGCTTGAATTTACGTTCCACGTGGTTTGGCGCGTCTTGTCGCCTCTGCGGATGCCGGGTCATCCGGCCAGGGATGGCGCGGATAGCGGCCCTTCATTTCCGCCTTCACATCTGCCCAGGACCCTGCCCAGAAGCCCGGCAGATCCCGCGTGATCTGAATGGGCCGGTGAGCGGGTGACAGCAGCTCCAGCGTCAGCGGAATGCGGCCATCGGCAACGGAGGGATGCCGGGCGAGACCGAACAGCTCCTGCACGCGGATTGATATGGAGGGGCCGCTCTCCGCCCCATAATCAATCGGCACATGCGAGCCGGTGGGCGCTGTGAAATGCGATGGCGCCAGCCGGTCAATCTCCGCTGCGCCGCCATACCCCAGCAGTCCGGCCAGCGCGTTGCCAAGGCAGGCGGCATCCACGTCCGAAACACGGGTAGATCCGGCCATATAGGGCAGCAGCCAGTCTTCCAGCGTCTCCTGAAGGGCAGCGTCGGAAAGGTCCGGCAGATGCTCAGCACCCGCAGCACGCACGAACCCGGCGCGGGCACGCAGGCGCAGCTGATCATTGCTCCAGGGCAGACGGGCAACCCCGCGCCGGGCAATTTCCCCAGAAGCGCCTTTGCCACCATCGCCGCATCCGGGCTGGTGATCTGCCGGGAGGCAAGTTCCAGCGCGCCCAGCCGCACGACACGGCGCGCCCGCACGAGGCCGGAAGGCTCCAGCCGCACGTCATCAGCCTCCGCGATATCGGCGGCAAAGATCGTCTCGATGGCTTCAAGCCCAAGCGGCGCTGCCAGCATGATGCGGCCTGACTGGGCCTTGCCCTGAATATCGGCAATGGCAAGGAAGGGCTCAGCGGCCAGCGCATGCTCTTCCGGCAGCTCCGCCCCCGCCCATTGGCAAGGCGGAAGCGCCCGCGCTGGCCGCGTCTTTGTGCCACCCGCTCGGGAAAGGCCAGTGCCAGCACTTCGCCGGCCAGTTCCGGCGCACCGCCACCGCTGTCCTGCTCCGTCTTCGCGCTGCCTTCGGCTGCCATCTTCTGCCAGCGGGCCGCAAGGGCGCGGGCATCGCGGCTGCGCGGATCATTGTCACGGCGCAGGCGTCTCACCCGCTCGCGCAGGTCTACATCCATGCCGCCAAGGCCGGGTTCGGACAGGATGGCCGCGACCTCTCCCGCCAGCCGTCCAAGGCCCAGCGCCTCAGCTTCCACGATCATATGCGCCAGACGCGGCTCGATGGGCAGACGGGCAAGGCGCTGGCCATGCGGCGTCAGGCGGCCTTCGGCATCAAGGGCGTGAAGCTGCGTCAGCAGGCTGCGCGCTTCTGCCCAGGCACCGGAGGGAGGGGCATCGGGAAAGGACAGCGTGGCCGGGTCCGCCGTGCCCCAGGCTGCCAGATCCAGTACCAGCGAGGAAAGATCAGCTTCCAGAATCTGCGGCCGTTCAGCCGGCATCAGCGCGTGTGTCTGTGCCTCGTCCCAGAGCCGGTAGCACACTCCCGGCTCCGTACGGCCCGCACGGCCCCGGCGCTGGTCTGCCGTTGCACGTGACACCCGCACGGTTTCCAGCCGCGTCAGCCCTGTCTGCGGCTCATACCGCGGCACGCGGGAGAGGCCACTGTCGATCACCGTGCGCACACCTTCGATGGTAAGCGATGTCTGGGCGATGGAGGTGGCCAGCACCACCTTGCGCTCGCCGTCTTTTGCCGGACGGATGGCAGCATCCTGTGCCTTGCCATCGAGCGCGCCATAGAGCGGGGCAATGCGCACATTGGCAGGCACCTGCCCCTCAAGCGCCTCGGCCACCCGGCGGATTTCCCCTGGCCGGGCAGGAACACCAGCAGCGAGCCATGCTCCTCGGCCAGCGCCTTGCGCACCGCCCGCACCACCTGCGGCTCGATCCGCTCTTCCGCCTTGCGGCCGAGATAGCGGGTTTCAACCGGGAAGCTGCGGCCCTTGCTCTCGATGACTGGCGCACCGCCGAGCAGCCTTGCGACACTGGCGGCATCCAGCGTTGCCGACATGGGCACCAGCCTCAGGTCGTCACGCAGCGCCCCCTGCACATCGAGCGCCAGTGCAAGGCCGAGGTCGCCTTCGAGCGAGCGTTCATGGAACTCGTCAAACAGCACACAGGCAACGCCGGCAAGCTCCGGGTCATCCAGGATCATCCGGGTGAATACGCCCTCGGTGATGACCTCGATGCGGGTGCGGGCGCTGACACGGCTTTCCATGCGCACCCGGTAGCCGACAGTGCCGCCCACCTCCTCGCCAAGGCTTGCAGCCATGCGCCGGGCGGCAGCACGGGCAGCAAGGCGCCGAGGTTCCAGAAGGAGAATACGGCCATCATCGCGCCAGGGTGCCTCCAGCAGCGCCAGCGGCACACGGGTCGTCTTGCCTGCACCGGGCTCTGCCACCAGCACAGCATTGCTGCCCGCCTCAAGCGCTGCCAGCAGTTCCGGCAGCGCCGCATCAATAGGCAGAGGCGGTGACCGCCAGTCAGACATCAGATGCTCTCTCCTTTTGCCGCAGCGCCCCTCTCCCCCTTGGGTGGGAGAGGAACTGGTGCCTGACTGGCGGTCAGATGTAAACACGGCAGCACCAGGAGGGAGGGGCGGAGAGGTCCCGCATAAAGATCACACCGCCCAAACCATCAACCTTGTGCGGACCAATGGCGGCCCTTGGTGCCGACGGCAAAGCGGTCCGGGTTGCGGGCGTAGGCAGCAAGTCCGTCTACCGCCGGATTGGGGTGATGGATCAGGAATACCGGGATGGAGGCCATCAGCTTCGCATGGGGAGCCTTGGCTTCGAAAGCCGCACGGAAGCCGCCCTTGCGCAGGAAGGGCGCGATATGGGACGACACGCCGCCCGCGATATAGACACCGCCCCGCGCCAGAACCGAAAGGGCGAAGTCCCCCGCCACACGGCCAAGGCAGCGGGCGAAGACCTCCAGCGTTTCCACCGCCACCGGATCCCCGGCGCTGGCAGCCTGCGTGATTTCCGCCGCAGAGTTGAAGCGCGGCTCCGCCTTGCGGGCACTGGCAACGGCTCCGGCAAGGCGTGGCAGGCCAGTGCCGCTCAGCACCTCTTCGGCGCCGATGCGCCCGCCGTTGCGCGGAATATGCGGCCAGATCTCATAGTCTTCCGGCGTCACTGGGCCCAGTTCCACGTGCCCGCCCTCACCGGGCACAGGCACCCAGGTGTCCGCAGCATAGATCATCGCCGCAGCGCCCAGACCTGTGCCGGGACCCACCACGAACTTGGAAGCGCCGGACAGCGGTTCACCGCCGCCGATCTGCTCGACATCTTCCCCGCAAAGGCCGGGCAACGCCAGCGCCTGCGCCTCGAAATCGTTGAGGATCACCACGTCCTTAAGGCCAAGGCCGGCGATCATTTGCAGCGGCTCCACCACCCACTTGGCATTGGTCAGCGGGATACGGTCACCGGTGACGGGACCTGCCACGGCAATGACCGCCGAGCGTGGCGCAGGCACGTCCTGCCCCTCAAGGCAGGCGCGGATGGCGGCGTTGATATCCGGATGAGCGGCCGTTGGCTGGGACGGCAGCTTGACGGCGGGCGTTGCTTCATCCAGCACAAGGGCAAAGCGTGCGTTGGTGCCGCCCACGTCGCCCACCAGAACGGGGAAGGCGAACGGGCGTTCGCGGGTAACAGTCAGGCTCATGTGCGCGGACCGGCCACTTCTGGAGTATCGGAGGAGGTGCGAAGGCCCGTAAGACGGGCAGAACGCAGCAGGATTTCGGCGGTCGAAAGGTTGAGTGCCATCGGGATGTCGTAGACCAGCGCAAGACGCAGCAAGGCCTTCACGTCCACATCATGCGGCATGGGAGAAAGTGGGTCGGCAAAGAAGATCAACCCATGAAGGCGGCCTTCGGCAATCATGGCGCCGATCTGCTGGTCACCGCCCAGCGGGCCGCTTTTCAGGGGCGTCAGGTCAAGGCTGGGGCAAGCCGCCTTGATGCGACCGCCCGTGGTGCCTGTGCCGACAAGCCGGAAGGCTGCAAGCTTTTCCTCATTGCGCTGCGCGAAGGCAACCATGGCGTCTTTCTTGGCGTCATGGGCCACCAGGGCCAGCACCGGACGTTCAGCCTCCATCCGCATCATCTCCCGCAAGCTCACTCTGGCGCAAAAGCACCATCAAAATCACGGCAACAGCTTTAGCGCCTTGTGCGGGAAACGCAAAGCGTGAGCTGAGCCGCGATCACAGGAAGATGCCGCAAGGAACAAAGCTGATTATGGCTCCTCGTATAGGTAGCGCCGCTGCTGCCAGCGCCGCTCACCTTCCAGGCAGAAGGGATCGATGCCATCGGCTGCCCGGATCAGCCGGGGTCCGTCCGGTGCTTCGGGCAGGGGCTGGACCGGCATGGCGATTTCAAGCACCAGCTTGCGGCGCACCGCTTCGGCAAAACGCTCCGCACCCCGGACTGGCACGATGAAGGAGCCGGGGCCACCGATGACGCAGGTCTCGTAGTAGCGATCGAGATCTTCCATGTCGAACCAACCCGGCCGCACGTCCTTCAGCTGCAGTGGCAGACCGTTGATGATGATGCCCTGCGCCACAACCTGGTCGCGTGCAACGGGTGCATAGGTGCCCTGATTGTTCGGCCCATCGCCGGATATGTCGATGACCTTACGCGCGGCACTGTAGGGCAGTGTTTCGAATTGCTGCGCGGAAAACAGCAACGCATCGCCGATGGCGGTGCGGTAGGCGCGGCTTATGGGTGCTTCGCCCAGCGCATCGGCGAATTGCTGCGCGCTGGCCTCATCCGAGATCACATGCCAGTCAACGAGGACAGAGCGGGACAAGGTGCCCGCCCATTCCACATAGATCACCGCAATACTGCCAGTCAGACCGCTGCGGACAGCCTCCAGCACCTCCGGCGAGGTGATTGCCCGCATATAGCCCTGCCGCTGGAGACGCTGTTCGTCAAAGTCCATCGAGTAGGAAATGTCGACGGCCAGAACGAGGGCGACATCCACTTCCTGGGTCAGTTCCTGCTGGGCGCGTGCCCTGTCCGTCACTGGCGCGAAAGCCAGGAGCACCAGTGCCATACGCAGCCATCCGGCGCATGAGCCCAACCGGCGCAGAATGTTGAAGAGCGTCATGCCGGACCTCCCCTTGCTCCGCCAGCGCCAATACGCCACCGGACAAAGGAAAGTCTGTCAGCCTTGCCTGCAAAAACCCAATCGCAACTTCGTGAACGTCGGCAAGCCTCCGCCTCACGGGGCGCAACTTCGTGAGCGGCGGCAAGCTCCTAGTCAAACAGATTACAGCTGACCAGCTTGCGGCCTGCGGCCGGGATGATCAGAGGCTGGTCTTCGATCAGCCCTGCAATCTCAAGCACCAGCTTCATGCGGATGGCATCGGCGAAGCCCTCCTTGGAGCGGACCGGAATGGCAAAGGCACCCGGCCCGCCGATGACACAGTCCTCGTAATAGTGATCGAGATGGAGCATCGCCTGCCAGGCGGAGGTTTCCGACTTCATCATCAGCGGCAGGCCGTTGATGGTAACGCCCGCTGAGATCACCTTGTCGCGCATTCTGGTGACGGTGCCGCCCTGATTGTTTGGCCCATCGCCGGATATGTCGATGACCCGGCGCAGCCCTTCGTATTGATTGGAGGCAATCAGATCGGCGGATTTTTCAAGTGCTGCGAAAATCGAGGTTCGCTGCACCTGCCGGAGCGGCGCCTCGGCGATGCGGGCGGCAAAGGCGGCCGCCGTTGCCTCGTCCTGGATGATCGACCATTCCGCGACGGTGAAATGCTCGCCCACTCCGCCCCATTCAAAATAGGTGACGGCGATGCGGCCTGTCGGCCCTTCACGGATGGCGGCGAGCACTTCCTTCGAGGTCAACGCCGAGACGTAGCCCGCCCGCTGAACCTCCTGCTCATCCCTGTCCATCGACTGGGAAATGTCAACGGCGAGGACCAGCTCCACATCCACCTCGGCATCTGCCGAATAGGCCATGTGAAACTTGCCGGAACGCTGCGGCTCCGCGAAAGATGTCATTGAAGTAAATGCCAAGATGGCAATACTGCCTATCGCAGCACCGCAAGCCGCCAATCTGGTTCTGCACAGTGTGAGACGCATGGTTTTCTCCATGTTCTGGCCGAAGCCGGTTTCCCACACCTCCCTATTTACTTTTATTCTTGCGGCTGAACAGACGGTTAATCCGAAAATATCGACAAATTGCCGGTATTTTCAGGGCCGGAAACACTTGCCGTGTAGAATAGTTCCAAGCAAGCACTATGCCAGAGATGAGACGGCAAATTGTGCCAGCAAATCAAAAGGCGCACAGAATGCGCCCGCGTGATTTGCTCGGCAAATTTTGCCCAGCAACAGGCAGATTTTGCCGGACCAGCACACTTACAGGGCAATTCCTGCCTAACCTCCACGCAAACTGCATCACACGGCAGCACGCTTGCGGCCATCAACACGCCAAACGGAAAAGCGCAAGTTTCAGCCGGAAAACACGCCAAACACGCTTGACGGCGGGCTAGCTGGCAGGCATCTTTCCTGAAAGAATTCACAGCGGCTGAAGAAAATTTCAGCCATGCAGAACTCAGCAGCCAGGCGAAAGACCTGGACACAGCAGGCGGGGCAATTCGTGCAGGACGAGGATTGGACGACCTATCTCTCGATCCGCGCCGCGTGGCTTTCCTTCGTGGGGGCAATACGCAGGGCGAGATTGCAGCGCGCCTTGGCGTTTCTCCGGCCAAGGTACACCGTCTCATTGCCCATGCCCAGAAAGAAGGCCTTGTCCGTTTTCAGATCGAGGGCCGCCCGATCGAGTGCCTGGAGCTGGAAGACGAGCTGACGCGGCACTTTGCCCTGACCAGCTGCATCATCGCACCAGACCTTGGTGGCGGCGATCAGACGACAGCAATCCGTGCCGTCGCTTCCGTTGCAGGCCCCTTTCTCTCCACGCTGCTGGCCGGGCCTGAAATCCGCCAGCTTGGCGTCGGCATGGGCCGGACGCTGAAGGCATCGGTCGCGGCCATGCCGCGCATCTCCCGGCCTGACCTTGCCATCATCTCCATTTCCGGCTCGCTGATGCGCAAGCTGTCGGCCAACCCGTTTGACATCGTGCAGCCGCTGATCGAGCGCACGGGCGGGGAAGGCTACTATCTGCCGGTGCCCTATTTTGCCGAAAGCCTTGAGGAGCGCGACATGTTCCTCGGCCAGCGCAGCGTGCAGGATCTTCTGGCGCGTGCGCGGCGTTCGGACGCCTTTGTCGTCGGCATCGGTTCCATTGACGATGACGGCCATCTGGTTCAGCGCGGCATCATCCAGAAGGACGATCAGGACGGCCTGATGCGCAGCAGCGCGGTCAGCGACCTGATGGGCCGTTTTGTCACCATCGAAGGTACCCAGGTGCCTGTAAGTCTTGGCGAGTGCGCCGTCGGTCTTCACTACGAGGAAGTCCGGGGCTCTCGTGTCATTGCGCTGGTGGGTGGAGAGAGCAAGGCGGAAGCCACGCTTGCTGCGCTGCGCACCGGTGTCATCACCGACCTGGTTGCAGATGAGACCCTGGCAAGGGCTCTGAAGCAACGGCTCGGATCGAGCGGACCTGTGGCGGCAGCAGCGCTGCCCGGCAGTGTCCAAGAGGGGAAGTAAGCGGGGCCAGCCATGGTGGCTGGACCAGTGCCGGAGGATAAGAACGTGAAGAAGTTCCTGATGACGGGCGCCGCCATTGCAGGCGTCATGATGGCCAGCACCGCCTTTGCGGCGGATTTCCAGCCGGCGGTCGTCTATGATCTCGGCGGCAAGTTCGACAAGTCGTTCAACGAGTCTGCCTATACCGGTGCCGAGAAGTTCAAGAAGGACACGGGCGTCGAGTACCGTGACTTCGAAATCCAGAATGACAGCCAGCGCGAGCAGGCCCTGCGCAACTTCGCCAAGCGCGGCATGAGCCCGATCATCGCCATCGGCTTCTCCCACGCCAACGCAGTGGAGAAGGTCGCCAAGGAATTCCCGGACATTCAGTTCGCCATCGTCGACATGGTTGTCGACCTTCCGAACGTCCGCTCGATCGTCTTCAAGGAGCATGAAGGCTCCTACCTCGTCGGCCTGCTGGCTGCCAAGGCCTCCCAGACCGGCAAGGTCGGCTTCGTCGGCGGCATGGACATCGACCTCATTCACAAGTTCGCTTGCGGCTACAAGCAGGGCGTGATGGCCACCAACCCGAAGGCTGAAGTCTTCCAGAACATGACCGGCACGACCGGCGCTGCCTGGAACGATCCGGTGAAGGGCGGCGAGCTCGCCAAGTCCCAGTTCGACCGTGGTGCGGACGTTGTCTATCACGCTGCCGGCGCCACCGGCATCGGCGTGCTGCAGGCGGCCGCTGACGCGGGCAAGCTCGGCATCGGCGTGGACAGCAACCAGAACGCCCTGCATCCGGGCAAGGTCCTGACCTCCATGCTCAAGCGCGTGGACGTGGCCGTGGACAAGGCCTTCACCGATGCCAAGAACGGCCAGTGGACCAGCGGCATCGAAGTGCTGGGCCTTGCCGAAGGCGGCGTGGACTATGCTCTCGACCAGTATAACGAGAAGCTGATCACCGCCGACATGAAGGCCGCTGCTGACCAGGCCAAGGCCGACATCATTTCGGGCAAGATCACTGTCCACGACTACATGTCGGACAAGACCTGCCCGTAATCACCTGAGGGACTGCGGCCCTTGCCCCTGAGCCGGAAGGCCGGTGCAAGGGCCCTTCCTTGATGACGCCGTGCCATGTGCCCGGCCCCTTCACCGACTGACGCCGGCCCTGTGGCCAGACGCGCGGGAGCGTTCATGACCGCCGCCATCGAGCTTCGCAAGATCAACAAGTCCTTCGGGCCCGTGCATGCCAACAAGAACATCGATCTTGTCGTGGGCAAGGGATCGATCCACGGCATCATCGGCGAGAACGGGGCCGGAAAATCGACCCTGATGTCGATCCTCTACGGCTTCTACAATGCCGACAGCGGCGACATTCTGGTGGATGGCAAGACCGTGACCATCCGCGACTCCCGCCACGCCATCGGCCTTGGCATCGGCATGGTGCATCAGCACTTCATGCTGGTGGACACCTTTTCCGTGCTGGAGAACGTCATGCTGGGCGCCGAAGGCGGCAGCCTGCTGGCGGGCGGCGCAGGCAAGGTGCGGGCGGAACTCACCCGGCTGGAACGCGAATATGATCTAAAGATCGATCCGGATGCCGTCGTCGGCGATCTGCCTGTTGGCCTGCAACAACGCGTGGAGATCCTGAAGGCGCTGTGCCGTGGCGCCGAGGTGCTCATCCTCGATGAACCCACAGGCGTGCTGACCCCGGCGGAGGCCGACCATCTTTTGAAATTCTGAAAGTCCTGAAGGCGCAGGGCAAGACGGTCCTGCTCATCACCCACAAGCTGCGCGAGATCATGGCCATCACCGACACGGTGTCCGTGATGCGCCGCGGCGAAATGGTGGCAACCCGCAAGACGGCAGACACCTCCATGGAGGAACTGGCCGAACTGATGGTGGGCCGCAGCGTGCTGCTGAAGGTCAACAAGCAGGCCGCCAAGCCTGGCGAGCGGGTGCTGGCCATCGAAAACCTCACCGTCACCGACAGCCGGGGCGTGGATGTGGTGAAGGATGTTTCCTTCGAAATCCGCGCCGGTGAAATCGTCGGCATTGCCGGTGTCTCGGGCAACGGCCAGTCGGAGCTGCTGGAGACGCTGGCCGGGATCCGCCGCGCCCGCAAGGGCCGCATGTGGCTGAATGGCGAGACAATCGACCTTGCCGCCAACCCTAAAAACCCGGCAGAAATGCGGGCCATGAACATGGGGCATGTGCCGGAAGACCGGCACCGCATGGGGCTTGTCACGTCCTTTGCCGAATACGAGAACGCCATTCTGGGCTATCACAACGACCCGGCCTATTCGAAGGGGCCGCTTCTCGACATCCGCGCCATCCGCAAGGCCGCCGAAGCCGAGATTGCGAAATACGACATCCGTCCGCCCAATCCGATGCTGAAGACCGCTAATTTCTCCGGCGGCAACCAGCAGAAGGTGGTGCTGGCACGCGAGATCGAGCGTGACCCCACCGTTCTGCTGGTCGGGCAGCCGACGCGCGGCGTCGATATCGGCGCCATCGAGTTCATTCACAAACGGCTGATCGAGCTGCGCGATGCAGGCAAGGGCCTGCTGCTCGTCTCCGTGGAGCTGGATGAAATCCGCTCCCTTTCCGACCGCATCCTGGTCATGTTCGACGGCCGCATCGTTGGCGAACGCGGACCGGAGGCAACCGAAAACGAATGCGGCCTGCTGATGGCCGGTGTCACGGATGACGTGCCCGCCCGCGCCGCCCAAGGAGGCAGAGCATGAGTGCCGGTTCCCTGCCCCGCTGGATCGACTATGGCCTGATCCCGCTTGTCAATCTCACGGCGGCTTTCCTCGTCTCCGGCCTTGTGGTGCTGCTGATCGGCGAGAACCCGCTGGATGCAGTTCAGATCCTGCTGTGGGGATCACTCGGCTACGGTGAAGGCATTGGCTTCACCCTGTTCTATGCCACCAATTTCATCTTCACCGGCCTTGCGGTGGCTGTTGCCTTCCATGCAGGCCTCTTCAACATTGGCGGTGAAGGCCAGGCCTATCTGGGCGGCCTCGGCGCTGCCCTTGCCTGCCTTGCGCTGGACCAGTATGCGCCGTGGTGGATCACTGTACCGGTCGCCGTACTCGCGGCAGCCTTCTTTGGCGCAGCCTGGGCCGCAATTCCTGCCTGGCTGCAGGCCAAGCGCGGCAGCCATATTGTCATCACCACGATCATGTTCAACTTCATCGGCACGGCGCTGATGGGCTATCTGCTGGTGAAGGTGATCAACAAGTCCGGTTCCATGCAGCCGGAGACCCGCACCTTCGAGGAAGGCGGACAACTTCCGCTGCTGGGAGATTTCTTCGGCACCAGCTTTTTCGGCTCCTCGCAGGTCAACCTCGCCCTATTTCTGGCGCTGGCAGCCCTTGTGCTCATCTGGCTTCTGATCTGGCGCACGCGGCTTGGCTACGAAATCCGCACTTTCGGCGCCAATCCCACCGCTGCCGTCTATGCGGGCATTTCGCCGGTGCGCATCACCATCATCACCATGTTGATTTCCGGCGGTCTGGCCGGGCTGATGGCCATCAACGAGATCGTGGGATCCCAGCACCGGCTGCTGATCGAGTTCGTCTCCGGCTATGGCTTCGTCGGCATTGCCGTGGCTCTGATGGGCCGGGCGCATCCGGTGGGCATCGTGCTGGCCGCCATCCTGTTCGGCATGCTCTATCAGGGCGGGGCAGAACTTGCCTTCGAAATGCCGGCCATCACCCGTGACATGATCGTGGTCATTCAGGGCCTCGTTGTGCTGTTTGCCGGGGCGCTGGAGTACATGTTCCGCCCGGCGCTGGTGCGTCTGTTCAGCTTCTCCGCCAAGCCGGCCGCCGCCGGCAAGACGGCCTGACGGGAGAACGAGCCATGTTCGAGACCCTGATCCTCATCCTCGACTCCACGGTCCGCCTCGCGGCGCCGCTGCTGCTCGCCTGCCTTGCCGGGCTTTATTCGGAACGTTCGGGCATCGTCGACATCGGACTTGAAGGCAAGATGCTGGGTGCGGCCTTTGGTGCGGCCTCCGTTGCCTTCATCACCGGCAATGCCTGGGCAGGGCTAGGGGCAGGCATTGTTGTCGCGGTCGGCCTTGCGCTGCTGCATGGCTTTGCCTCGATCACCAACCGGGGCAATCAGATCGTCTCCGGCGTTGCCATCAACTTTCTGGCGGCCGGTCTGACGGCTCTTCTGGGGCAGGCCTGGTTCAGTCAGGGCGGGCGCACACCGTCCCTCTCCGCAGGCGGGCGGTTCCTGGACATCGAGCTGCCCTTCGCCAGCGCTCTCAAGGACGTTCCGGTCATCGGCTATATCTATTTCGAGCTGATTTCGGGCCACAACATTCTCGTCTACGCCGCCTTCCTTGCCGTTCCGGCCACATGGTGGGTGCTTTACCGCACACGTTTCGGCCTGCGTCTGCGCGCCGTTGGCGAAAACCCGGCCGCAGTGGATACGGCAGGCATTTCCGTTACCTTCCTGCGTTACCGCGCGGTGATCATGTGCGGCATTTTCTGCGGCCTCGCAGGCAGCTATCTGGCGATTGCCCAGTCCTCCGGCTTCATCAAGGACATGACGGCGGGGCGTGGTTACATCGCACTGGCGGCGCTGATCTTTGCCAAGTGGAAGCCGGTGAACGCACTCTACGCCTGTCTCCTGTTCGGCTTCCTTGATGCCATGGCCATCCGCCTTCAGGGCCAGCAGGTTCCGGGCATTGGCGAGGTTCCGGTGCAGGTATTCCAGGCTCTTCCCTACATTCTAACGGTCATCCTGCTGGCGGGCTTCATCGGCAAGGCCATTCCGCCCAAGGCCAGCGGCATCCCTATCTGAAGGAGCGCACATGAGCGCGGTGGACAAGCTCTTCGAGGCGGCAAAGGCCGCGCGCGAAAACGCCTATGCCCGGTACTCGGACTTCAAGGTCGGCGCCGCGATCCTTGCCGCAGATGGCAAGATCTATCCCGGCTGCAACGTGGAAAACGCCGCCTATCCGCAAGGCGTCTGCGCCGAAGCAGGGGCCATCTCTGCAATGGTTCTGGCCGGTCAGCAGAAGATCGAGGAAGTCATCGTCATTGCGGACGCGGCCCTTTGCACGCCCTGCGGCGGCTGCCGGCAGAAGCTGAAGGAATTTGCAGGCGGCTCCGTCAAGGTCCACATCGCCAATCTCGACGGCATCCGCCGCACCTTCACCATGGATGAATTGCTCCCTGCCGGTTTCCAGCTTCTCGACTGAAGCAAACCTGCAAGGCTGAAACAGAACAACACAAGGGACGAACGCCATGAGCGGCTATGGCAATGACTGCGCGGAAATCGTCCGCGCCGCCCGTCCGGGCAGCTATCGCATCGGCATGATCCTGGGCTCCGGGCTCGGTGAACTGGCGGGCGAAATGGAGAATGCGGTGCGCATTCCCTACAGCAAGCTTCCGGGCTTTCCGGTCTCCACGGTTTCCTCCCATGGCAGCGAGCTGGTGGCGGGCGAGCTGGAAGGCGTGCCGGTGGTGATCCTCTCGGGCCGCGCCCATTACTATGAGAGCGGCAATCCCTCCATCATGCGCACGCCGGTCGAAACGCTGAAGGCGCTCGGCTGCGAGATCCTGCTGGCGACCAACGCCGCCGGGTCCCTGCGCGAGGAGGTGCAGCCGGGCAGCCCGATGCTGATCACCGATCACATCAACTGGTCCGGCCTCAACCCGCTGATCGGCGAGGAAGACGAAAAGCGCTTCCTCGACATGACGGCGGCTTATGACAAGGGCCTGCAGGCCGCCATGCACCGCGCCGCCAAGGCCGATGGCCATGCCCTGGCTGAGGGCGTCTACATGTGGTTCTCCGGCCCGTCCTTCGAGACCCCGGCAGAGATCCGCATGGCGCGCATTCTGGGCGCTGACGCTGTCGGCATGTCCACCGTGCCGGAGATGATCCTTGCCCGGTTCCTCGGCATGCGCGTAGCCGCCATGTCGATCATCACCAATCTGGGCGCAGGCATGCAGGCCCATGGTCTGTCCCACGACGAGACCAAGTCCGTCGCCAAACTCGGCCTTGCGCGCATGAAGAAGCTCGTGCGCGGCTTCGTGAAGGAGATTTCCCATGGCTGATGCAGCCACCAGGGCGGAACTTGCCGCCCGCGCTCTCGCCCTTGTCGACCTGACGAACCTCAATGACGGCTGCACCGCTGCCGACATCGACGCCCTGTGCGCCCGCGCCATGACGGAGCATGGCCACGTGGCCGCTGTCTGCGTCTATCCCGCCTTTGTCGCACAGGCGAAGGCGAAATTGGCCGGTACGCCGGTGAAGGTCGCAACCGTTGTCAACTTCCCCGCAGGCGGCACGGACACCCGCGCCGTGGTGGAAGAGACCGCCAAGGCCATTGCCGATGGCGCGGACGAGATTGACCTGGTGATGCCCTACCGCGCCTTCGTTGAAGGCCGCCGGGGCTTTGCCGAGGAGATGATCATCCGCGTCAAGGCCGCCATTCCGGCGCCGGCGCAGCTGAAGGTCATTCTGGAAACCGGCGAGATCGGTGATCCGCTGCTGATCCATCAGGCCTCGCTCACCGCCATCGCTGCAGGTGCCGATTTCATCAAGACCTCCACCGGCAAGGTGAAGGTCAACGCGACGCTCGAAGCGGCCGAAATCATGCTGACGGTGATCGACGAAGTGCGCACCGAACAGCCGGGCCGTCATGTGGGTTTCAAGCCGGCCGGCGGCGTCCGCACGCTGGACGAGGCCGCTGCCTATCTGGCGCTGGCCGACCGGATTCTGGGGCCCAACTGGGTTTCTTCCGCCACCTTCCGCTTCGGCGCCAGCGGGCTGCTGGATGCACTGCTTGACGTGATCAAGGGCGGCGCAGGCGCCGCGCGCGAAGGATACTGACATGCTGGCACAGGAACTCATCCGCAAGAAGCGGGACGGCGGCCAGCTGACGCGGGAGGAAATCGCCTTCTTCGTCAAGGGCCTTGCCGATGGCAGCGTCAGCGAGGGGCAGGTTTCGGCGCTGGCCATGGCCATCTTCTTCCGCCGCCTGACCATTGACGAGCGCGTCTCCCTGACGCTGGCCATGCGCGACAGCGGCACCGTGCTGGACTGGTCCGATGTGGACGCACCGGTGCTGGACAAGCATTCGACCGGTGGCGTGGGCGACAACGTCTCGCTGATGCTGGCCCCTGCCCTTGCCGCCTGTGGTGCTGCTGTGCCGATGATCTCCGGGCGCGGCCTTGGCCACACCGGCGGCACGCTCGACAAGTTCGACAGCATCCCCGGCTACAAGACCCAGCCGGACAATGCCCTGTTCCGCAAGGTGGTGAAGGAAGTGGGCTGTGCCGTCATCGGCCAGACCAGCGATCTGGCCCCGGCGGACAAGCGCTTCTATGCCATCCGCGATGTGACCGGCACGGTGGAGAGCATCGACCTCATCACCGCCTCGATCCTGTCCAAGAAGCTGGCCGCAGGCCTGCAAGGCCTCGTGCTGGACGTGAAGTGGGGCACAGGCGCCTTCATGCAGAGCTTCGAAGAGGCCAAGGCACTGGCCGAAAGCCTCGTGCGCGTCGCCAATGGTGCTGGCCTCAAGACCACCGCCCTGCTGACGGACATGAACGAATCCCTCGCGTCTGCCGCAGGCAATGCAGTTGAAATGCAGAACGCGGTCGATTTCCTGAAGGGCACCTCCATCGACAGCCGTCTGTGGGATGTGACCGTGGCACAGGGCGGCGAGTTGCTGGCCACCGGCGGCATTGCCGAAAGCGCTCAGGAAGGCTGTGATCTGATGCGCGCCGCCTTTGAAAGCGGACGTGCGGCAGAGAAGTTTGCCGAAATGGTCACCGCCCTCGGCGGTCCGGCGAGACTTCATGGAGAAGAGCGAACTCTACCTCGCCAAGGCACCGGTCATTGCTCCCGTCTATGCGAAGGAGCCGGGCATCGTCACCGGCGTTGATGCCCGTGCCGTCGGCGTTGCCGTGGTGGAGCTGGGCGGAGGCCGCCGTGTCGCCGCTGATGTGATCGACCCCTCCGTCGGCTTCACGGAACTGGCCGGGATCGGTCACCGGGTGGATGCGGATGCTCCGCTCGCCATCGTGCATGCCGCAACCGAAGACGCAGCGCGCCGCGCCGGCGAGGCGCTCAACGCCGCTTACCGCATTGGCGACGCCGCCAGCGTCGAGGACCACCCGATCGTGGCTGCCCGTATCGCGCCATAAGGCGCAATACAGAGTGAAAATGCTATCGCGCCGCAAGGCCGCGCACGACAAGCAGCCGCAAGAGCTGCCGTGAAACAAAATGAGGGGCTTTCGCCTCGGGACAAAAGGAAACAGAGCATGCCTCGCGCCATTCTCGTTGTGCTGGACAGTTTTGGCATCGGCGGTGCGCAGGATGCCGCCCGCTTCGGCGACGAGGGCTCCGACACGCTGGGCCATATCGCGGAACGCTGTGCGGCAGGAGCAGGTGATAAACAGGGCCTTCGCAGCGGGCCCCTGCATCTGCCCAACATGAACCGGCTTGGCCTGGGCGCTGCCGCGACGCTGTCTACCGGCAAGTCCCTGCCCGGCCTTGCGCCGGACCCTGCCCCCACGGGCCTTTGGGGTTATGCTGCGGAAGTCTCCAACGGCAAGGACACGCCGTCCGGGCATTGGGAGATTGCGGGCGTGCCCGTGCAGTTCGACTGGGGTTACTTCCCGGCCACCATCCCGACATTCCCGGCGGAGATGATTGCCGCCATCGTGGCGGAAACAGGCATTCCCGGCATCATCGGCGACAAGCATGCCTCCGGTACGGAAGTGATCGCGGAGCTGGGCGAGGAGCACCTGCGCACCGGCAAGCCGATCTTCTACACCTCGGCGGATTCCGTCGTGCAGATCGCTGCCCATGAAGAGGCCTTCGGCCTCGAAAAGCTCTATGCGCTGTGCGAAGTCACCCGCAAGCATGCGGACCCTTACAATATCGGGCGCGTCATCGCCCGGCCCTTCACCGGCAAGAGTGCGGCAGACTTTGTGCGTACGGCCAACCGGCGCGATTACTCGGTGTTGCCGCCCGAGCCGACCCTTCTGGACCGGCTGACCGCCGCAGGACGCACTGTCATCGGTGTGGGCAAGATCTCCGACATCTTCGCCCACCAGGGTGTCACCAAGGTGTTGAAGGGCGCCGGCAACGGCCAACTTCTCGACAAGACACTGGAAGCCATGGACATGGCGGCAGACGGCGACCTCATCTTTACCAACCTGATCGACTTCGATTCCCTTTATGGCCACCGCCGCGATGTGCCGGGCTATGCGGCAGCGCTGGAAGAATTTGACCGGCGCTTGCCGGAGCTGATGGCAAAGCTCAAGGATGGCGACCTGCTTCTGCTGACTGCCGACCACGGCTGCGACCCCACATGGCGCGGTACGGACCACACGCGCGAGCATGTGCCCGTTCTGGGCTTTGCTCCCGGCATCGCAGGCCGCAGCATCGGCGGACGCGGCACCTATGCGGATATCGGCGAGACCATCGCTGAACATCTGGGCATCGAAGCCGGGCGTCATGGCCGCAGTTTCCTGAGCGCCTGACTTTCCACCGGGAAGCGGCCTGCATACGCCGCTTCTTCTTGACGCGGCCTCGGCTGGCAGGAACAATTTTGTCAGTGAATGAGCCGGATCATGACGTGCGTCCGGCAGGCAGCTTTCAGGGAAGGACGGGCGGCCCATGGCAGTGCAGGAGCAGGTGCTCAAGGCGGAATTGCACTGCCACATCGAGGGGCGGCCCCGCCTGCACTCGTTCAGAAGTTCGCAAAGCGTGAGGAAGTCGACGTTTCCTCGATCATCGACGCCAAGGGCCAGTACCGCTGGAGCGACTTCACCACTTTCCTGTCCGCCTATGACCTTGCCAGTTCCGTCTTCCGCCGCCCCGGCGACTACGCGCAGCTGAGCGAAACCTATTTCCGCATGCTGGCGGCAGAAGGGGCCATCTACGGCGAGATCTTCATCTCTCCCGACCATGCCACATCGGCAGGGCTCTCCTACCGGTCCTACGTGGAAGGACTGGCGGCGGGTCTGGAGCGGGCCAAGGCAGAGACCGGCATCGAAGGCCGGATGATTGCCGTCGGCGTGCGCCATTTCGGTGCGGCCTCGGTGGAGCGGGTGGCGAAGGAGGTTGTCTCCAATCCACATCCGCTGGTGACCGGCTTTGGCCTCGCGGGCGACGAGCGCGAGGGCCATCCGGCCAATTTCGCCCGCGCCTTCCGCATGGCTGGTGAAGCCGGACTGGGGCTGACCGCCCATGCAGGCGAGTTCGGCGGCCCGGAGAGCATCAGCGCCGCGCTCGACTTCCTGCGTGTACGGCGCATCGGCCATGGTGTGCGGGCCATCGAAAGCCCGGCACTGGTGGACCGGCTGGCGGCGGAACGGATCGTGCTGGAGGTCTGCCCCGGTTCAAACGCGGCGCTGGGGCTTTATCCTGTGCTGCGTTTCCACCCGGTCAACCTGTTGCGCCGGGCAGGGGTGCGCATCACGCTGAACTCGGATGATCCCCCTTCTTCCGCACCACGCTGGGGCGCGAGTACAGCCTCACGGCCAAGACCTTCAACTGGACGCAGGAAGACCAGCGCGTCTTCACCCGCACCGCGATCGAAGCCGCCTTCTGCGACAAGGCGACGAAGGAGCGGCTGCTGGCGAAGGTGGACAACCAGAAGCTTGGCTAAGTGGTTGCAGGAATAGGGTGCGGCAACCGGAAACAAACCGCAGGGAAACCCTCAGGCAGCCGCCTCCTGCTTCTGCTGTTCCTCGTCCGAACGCGGATCCATGGCAGCCGTTTCCGGAGTGGACAGGCGGCCCGTCGTGATGACAGGCACGAAGTCCGACTTCTCTGCAACACTTGGGCTTGCACGCTGGGTCATGCGCCACACGGTGAAAAGGACCATCAGCAGATGAGCGCCCGCCGTTACATGGAACAGGGCAGAGGGCGAGGTAGCAGACATAAGTGCGGCCGCCGCGATGGGGCCGATCATGGTGCCGACGCCATAGAGCATCAGCAGCCCGCCACTGGTCTTCAGAAACTCGCCTGGCGCTGCGTGGTCATTGGCGTGAGCGACGATCACCGGATACATGGAATAGATCATGCCGCCAAAGAGCGAGACGAAGATAATCACTGTGGTGCTGCCGGGCGCAGAGAGCAGCGACAGGACAGTCTCCACGACCATGGCCACCAGTCCCATGCCGATCAGCACGAGGCGGCGGTCGATGCGGTCGGAAACCATGCCCACCGGAACCTGAATGAGAGCACCGATCAGCAGCGACAGTGACATCATGATCGCAACATCGCCCACTTCAAGGCCAATGCGCCGTCCATAAACCGCGCCCAACGTGCCGAAGGCGCCGTTGGAAATGCCCGTCAGGATCACAGCGATCACCGCAACCGGCGAGTTCTCCCAGAGCTTGCGCGGATCAAGCCGTGCCTGCGTCAGCGGCGTGGGGGTCGCGGCGGTGGAAAGGGCCGTGGGCAGCAGCGACAGGGAATAAATGATGGAACCGACCACAAAGAAGACAAAGCCGGTGGGATCGCCCAGCGTCAGCAGCATCTGCCCGATCGTCGTCGAGCCCAGGTTGATCATGGTGTAGATGCCGAAGACGCGTCCCCGCGTCTTGTTGTTGGCGCGTTCGTTGAGCCAGCTTTCCACGATCATGGCGGCGCCCGCGAAACAGAATCCCGTCACCGAGCGCAAGGGGATCCACACCTCCGGCATCATGAACAGGAGGTTCAGGAGCATGGAAATCGCGGCAATGGAGGCCAGGACGCCAAAAGTGCGGATATGGCCGACGCGCTTCACGATCATCGGCACAAGCAGACAGCCAGCGATATATCCGGCGGCCCAGCCCGCACCCAGCATGCCGAGTGACGTGTCAGAAAACCCTTCAGCAAGGCCGCGCACGGGAAGCAGCAGGCCATGCAGCCCCCGGCCATCAGCAAGAGGCCGGAACCGAGAAGGAGAGCGGCAATTGAAAGCGCGGTCGACATGGAGAAATCCGGAAAAGCAACAATGATCGTGTTATGGCCCATCAGCGCAACTGGCGTGAGGAGCGTGGCTCATGCTGCCCGAGACAGAGGTCAGACGACAAGACAAGCTTGTCCCGGATCGTGCATGATGCTGGTTTATCAACCGTTCATGATTTCACGGCAGCAACATGGCAGCCCCTCCCCTACAATCTGACATGACCTGAAGGTCCAACGCCTGTATCAGCAGTCCGTTCCATCAAAAGGACGCAAAGCCGATGACAACGCCCGCCGCTCCCGAATTGCCCTCCGAGGCCATCAGCCTGCTTACCGCAGATGCCTTGCGTGAAGGTGCCCGCCGACTGCTGGATCTGGCACGGCAGAATGCGCTTGCCAGTGTCCGTCTGGATGACGAACAGATAGAACCGCTGGCCCAAAGGGTGGCCTCCATCCTGCGTGCTGCGGCGCCGGAAGCAGGCCTTGCCCCGCACACACTGTGGCGGCTGGCGGAGGCAGGCGGAGAAGACCGCTGGGGCATGATCGCCGGTGCACGCGCCTTTCCGGATGTGCGGATGATGGGCCGCGCCGCCTTTGATGCGGCCATCACGGCCGTGCTGATGACACCGCCTGCGAATGCGCAGTGGCGGTTCGACGACCCTTTCACCGGGGAGAGCCTTTCAGGCGCGCAAGGCATGACGGCGGCGACACTTTCCGCTTTTGCCAGCGGTCTTTTTCCGCCGTGCCAGCCGACCCCATCCGCGCCGATGCCCATGCGCTGATCCGGGTGGAAACGGAGGAGCTTGCCCGCGCCCTGCAGGTGGACGAGGGGCATGCAGCAACGCTCGCGGCCCGTCTTCACCGGCTTGGAGAACTTGCAGGCATGCGGCCCGATCTTTTTGCACGCGATGACGAGCCGCGCCCCGGCGGGCTGTTCGATGTGCTTTTCGATGAAGGACAGGAGGACGGCAGCCTCAGCCTTGCGCGGATTTTTGCGCTGGTGATGGAAGGACTGGTGCCGCTGTGGGAGGGCACGGAAAGCCTCAATGGCGTGCCACTGGGTGATACAGTCCGTGTGCCAGCGCTTGCAGGCCGCATGGACGGCGAGCCCCTGCTCCCGTTGCATGAACGCGCAAGGTTTCTGTCAATTTCCCTCGTTGAGCCGCTGGCCTGGGCTGGCATTGAACCGCTGGATCTGGATGCCCTTGGCGGCCCCACCGATACAGAGCATGTGCAGCTGATGCTGGCGGGCGGCGTTGTTTCCTTCACCCTTCAGGACGGCGATGCACGGGCGCAGGCGGCAATCCTGCGCGGCCTCACCGGAGCGCTGACCGCTAAGCTGGCAAACAAGGTTCGGGAGATCCTGGAGTTGGAGGCAGAGGACCTGCCGCTGACCTGCATCGAGGAGGCCGGCACCTTGCCGCTTGCCGATGTGCTTTTGCGGGAAAACCCGGTGGCTGTTGAGGACTTCGGCAAAATTGCCGCCGCCGGGACTGTTTTTGAGCGCTCTTCGGTGCATAGGAAAAGACAGAGACATCAGAAGACACAACGGCGGAAAGCCGCAAGAACAGGAGACAGGCAGACATGTCCGGAGCCATCGTAGTTGATCACCCGCTGGTCCAGCACAAGCTCACGATCATGCGCGACAAGTCCACCTCCACCCAGGGCTTCCGCCGCCTGCTGCGCGAAATCTCGACCCTGCTGTGCTATGAGGTGACGCGTGACCTGCCGCTGACGCAGATCACCATAGAGACCCCGATCTGCGAAATGCAGGCCCCCACGCTGGCTGGCAAGAAGCTTGTCTTTGCCTCGATCCTGCGCGCTGGCAATGGCCTGCTGGAAGGCATGCTGGATCTGGTACCCTCCGCCCGCGTTGCCCATGTCGGCCTCTACCGCGACCCGGAAACCCTGACGCCGGTGGAATACTACTTCAAGGCGCCCGAAGATCTGGGCGAACGCCTTGTCATCGTCGTGGACCCGATGCTGGCGACAGCAAATTCAGCCATTGCCGCGATCGACAAGCTGAAGGGGCGCGGTGCCAACAACATCCGCTTCCTGTGCCTGCTGGCAGCCCCGGAGGGCGTTGCCAAGTTCAATGCCGCGCATCCGGACGTTCCGGTCTACACCGCTTCCATCGACGAAAAGCTGAACGATCACGGCTACATCGTCCCGGGCCTTGGCGATGCGGGCGACCGCATGTACGGAACGAAGTAAGAAAAACACCGGCAGGAGCAGCCCGCATGATCACCGTCTTCGGGTCCATCAATCTTGATCTCGTTGCGGCGGTCGAGCGCCTGCCCCTGCCGGGTGAAACGGCAGCCGGGCCGGACCATCAGAACTTTCCCGGGGGCAAGGGTGCCAACCAGGCGCTAGCCGCCCGCCGCGCCGGAGCGGACGTCGCCATGACCGCTGCGGTGGGAACGGATGTTTTCGCCGCCCCTGCCCTTGCCAATCTCGAAGCGGCTGGCGTTGATCTGTCCGGCGTGCGCCGCCTCGATGGGGCGACCGGCATTGCCATGATCGGCGTCGAGGCCAGCGGCGAGAACCTCATCATCGTTGCCAGCGGCGTCAATGCCCGCGTCTCGGCCGCCTGGCTTAAGGGCAGGCTGCCTCATGGTTCCATCCTGCTGATGCAGATGGAAACCCCTGTAGCCGAAATCCGCGCCGCCATTGCCGCTGCACGCGAGGCCGGCGCAACGGTGATCCTCAACACCGCCCCCGCCGGAGACCCGGCCGTCAGCGAGCTTGCCAGCCTCAGCGATATTGTCATCGCCAACGAGAGCGAGGCGATGGAAATCGCCACGAAACTGGGCCTGCCCAGCGAACCGGAAGCCTTCGTGCGCACCGTTGCAGAAGGCCGACTGGGCACTGCACGTCTCGCCGTGGTGACGCTCGGCGCAAAAGGCGTCATCGCCCACGATGGCAAAGCGCTGTACAGCGTCCCCACACCGAAGGTGAAAGTGGTGGACACCACCGGTGCGGGGGATGCCTTCTGCGGTGCCTTTGCCGCCGCGCTGGACCGGGGAGATGAGCTGGGGGCCGCCCTGGCCTTTGGCGTAGCCGCCGGGAGTCTCGCCTGCACGGCCAATGGCGCGCAGGGCAGCGCACCGGACGCCGCTTCGATCCGCCAGCTTGCCGCGACCCTGCCCGTCACCCGCAGCTGAACCCGTTCACCGGATGCTAAGCCGGATATGGCAAGGATGGCGCGATCCAGACCCGCCAGTCCGGAAGGGCCATGTTCCGCTATCTTCTTATTCTCCTGCTTCTTGCCGCCCTGGTGCCTTTCGTGCCGGGGCTGGTTGGGCATGGGACAGAGGAAGAGGCAGGACCGGAAACAGCCAGCAGCGCGCAGACCGGACGGACCGCCGGCGGCACGCTGAAATTGCGAGCTGAACGGAACGGCCATTTCATCGCGGGAACCCGCATCAATGGAAAAGCGTTGAAGATGATGGTGGACACTGGTGCCACCTTCGTTGCCCTGCCTGCGTCCGAGGCCCGGCGTGCCGGGATAAAGCCGCAGGAGCAGGATTTCACGGCCCGGATCAGCACCGCCAACGGCATCATTGCCGCTGCGCCGGTGAAGATCGATACTTTGGAGCTGGGCCCTCTTTATCTCCGGAATGTAGATGCGGTGGTCATTCCGGATGCCTCATTATCGACACCACTGCTTGGCATGTCCGCACTGCGCCGGTTTAAACGATTTGATATTTCTGGTGACACGATGCTTCTGGTTCAATAATGTCCAGCCGCTCGGACACCACTCATTTCGTTAGTCTTTTCCGGCAAAAGCTCTTGTGAGGTTACTCATGTTTCCCAAGCCCGAAGCATTTCTGAAGTCGAATACCTACGCCTACGAATCCAAGCCGATGGTCAAGGCGACCGGCTTCCGCGAGTATGATGCGCGCTGGCTGTTCGAGAAGGAAATCAATCTGATGGGCATGCAGGCCCTCGGCATGGGGATTGGCACCCTGATGCATGAGCGCGGCATCCGTCCGGATATCGTTGTCGGCCATGATTTCCGCGGCTATTCCGCATCCATCAAGATGGCGGTCATCAACGGCCTGATGGCTGTGGGCATCAACGTGCATGACATCGGCCTTGCCCTGTCGCCGATGGCTTACTTCGCCCAGTTCGCGCTGGACGTGCCGGCCGTTGCCATGATCACCGCCTCGCACAATGACAATGGCTGGACCGGCGTTAAGATGGGCGTCAACCGCCCGCTCACCTTCGGCCCGGAAGAGATGGGCCGCCTGAAGGACATCGTGCTGAACTCGGCCTTTGTCGCCAAGGGCTCGGGTTCCTACCGCTACGTCGACAACTTCGCGGAAGTTTACATCAAGGACCTGACGGACCGTGCCAAGCTGAAGCGCCCGATCAAGGTTGTGGCAGCATGCGGCAATGGCACGGCTGGTGCCTTCGCTCCGCGCGTCCTCGAGATGCTGGGCGCAGAAGTCATTCCGCTGGACGCAGAACTTGACCACACCTTCCCGAACTACAATCCGAACCCCGAGGACATGAAGATGCTTCATGCCCTGCGCGACAAAGTTCTGGAAACCGGCGCAGATGTTGGCCTCGGCTTTGACGGCGACGGCGACCGCTGCGGCGTGGTGGACAACGAGGGTGAAGAGATCTTTGCCGACAAGGTGGGCGTGATGCTTGCCCGCGACATTTCCTCGCTCTATCCGAACTCCAAGTTCGTGGTGGACGTGAAGTCCACCGGCCTGTTCCACACCGACCCGGTGCTGAAGGCCAATGGCGCGGTGACCGACTACTACAAGACCGGCCACTCCTACATCAAGCGCCGCGTGACGGAGCTGGGTGCGATCGTCGGCTTTGAGAAGTCCGGCCACTACTTCTTCAACGCGCCAATCGGCCGTGGCTATGACGACGGCCTCGTCTCGGCCATCGCTATCCTCGACATGATGGACCGCAACCCCGGCAAGTCCATGGCCGACCTGCGCCGCGCCCTGCCGAAGACCTGGGGTTCGCCGACCATGGCGCCGCATTGCGAGGACGAAATCAAGTACGGCATCGTCGACAAGGTGGTTGCCCGCTTCCAGGCTATGCAGGCTGCCGGCGAGAAAGTGGCCGGACAGGCCATCACCGATCTCATCACCGTCAATGGCGTTCGCGTCGTGACGGAAGACGGCACCTGGGGCCTCGTCCGCGCCTCTTCCAACAAGCCCGAACTTGTGGTGGTGGTGGAAAGCCCGGCGTCCGAAGCCCGCCTGCACGAGATGTTCAAGGCCGTGGATGCGGTGCTGCGCGAGAACCCGGAAGTGGGTGCCTACAACCAGACCCTCTGATCCTGACCTGAACGGACGGCAAAGACATGATCCGGCCCTTTGGCACCCTTCCCGGCGGTGAAACCGTCAATGAAGTCACGCTGAGGGCCGGTTCCCTCGAAGCTGCCGTTCTGACCTACGGTGCAACCCTCAGGGACTTGCGCCTTCATGGCCGCCCGCTGGTTCTCGGGCTCGACACGCTTGAGGACTATCAGGCCCACGGCGCCTATTTCGGCGGTACCTGCGGGCGCTATGCCAACCGCATCGCTGCTGGCCGTTTCACGCTGGATGGCGTTTCCCATCAGGTCACCTGCAACGAGAAAGGCCGCAATCATCTGCATGGCGGCCTGTCTGGTTATGACAAGAAGCTCTGGCAGATTGCCGAACTCTCCTCATCCAGCCTGCTTATGACGCTGACTTCGCCTGATGGCGAGGAAGGCTATCCGGGCAATGTGGACCTGCGCTGCCGCTACACGCTGCTGGAAACCGGCATCCTGCGCCTTGAGATGAGCGCGGTGACCGATCAGCCGACGCTGGTCAACCTTGCCCACCACAGCTATTTCAATCTCGACAGTTCCACCGATATCAG
This sequence comes from Pannonibacter phragmitetus, assembly GCF_050510895.1. Classification (GTDB taxonomy): domain Bacteria; phylum Pseudomonadota; class Alphaproteobacteria; order Rhizobiales; family Stappiaceae; genus Pannonibacter; species Pannonibacter phragmitetus_B. Next base: position 3,388,791 of record NZ_JBNINT010000001.1, read on the forward strand.
CGGCCACCGGCTGCAAATCCTTGGCGATCGCTATCTGCCGGTCGATGCAGAATGCATCCCCACCGGTGAGATCCTGCCTGTCGAGGGCACCGCCTTTGATTTCCGCACCAAGCGCCCCATCCGCCGGACCGGCGCGGACCATGCGCGGGTGCTTTACGACCATAATTTCTGCGTGGCGGACACGCCATCAGATACCCTGCGCCTTGCTGCCGTGCTGGAAGGCGAGACCTCGGGCATTTCCATGGAGCTCTGGACCACCGAGCCGGGCGTCCAGTTCTATGATGCCTCCGGCCTTGGCGTGCCCTACGAGGGGCTGGAGGGGCGCCGCTATGGCCCGCACGCGGGACTTTGCCTGGAGCCACAGCGCTGGCCGGACAGCCCGAACCATACGGACTTCGCAGGGGCTGTTCTACGGCCCGGAACAACCTATAGTCAGGTGACCGAGTTCCGCTTCCAGCCGTGAGCCTCACCGCATGAAGACCGTTTTTTCGCCCGTCCAGCTGACCCATGATCCGAAGATGGAAATCTCGGACGGGATGCTGAAACCCGCAGTCGAAATTCCCAGCCGGGCCGAGATGGTCCGCAACGAAATTCTGGCCCGCAAGATCGGCCCCCTGTGGACCCCGCAGGACTTCGGCCGCGCCCCGCTGGAGCGGGTGCATGCGCCTGAGTACCTCGACTTCCTCGAAAGCTTCTGGAGCCGCTGGACAGCTGCCGGACGGAAAGGTGAGGCCTTCCCCTTCGTCTGGCCCGTGCGCCAGCTGCGCTCCTCGCCAACGCCCACCCACATCGACGGTATGCTGGGCCGCTTCTCCTTTGATGCCGGCACACCGCTGGGCGAGCACACATGGACAGCGGCCACCGCCAGCGCCAATTCGGCGCTCACTGCCGCCCGTTTCCTGCGCGAAGGTGACCGCTCGGCCTTCGCCCTCTGCCGCCCGCCGGGACACCATGCAGCGGCCGATTACTTCGGCGGCTATTGTTTCCTCAACAATGCCGCAATCGCTGCCCAGTGGCTGCGCGATCAGGGCACCGCACGCGTTGCCATCCTTGACGTGGACTATCATCATGGCAACGGCACGCAGGCGATCTTCTATGAACGCGCCGATGTGATGTTCCTGTCCATCCACGCCGACCCCAAGGAAGAGTACCCCTATTTCCTCGGCCATGCGGACGAGACGGGCGAAAAGGCAGGCAAGGGCTTCACCCACAACTGGCCGCTGCCACCCGGCACCGATTGGGTCCGTTACGCCCAAGCGCTGGAAGAAGCCTGCCGCTGGCTGACGGTCTATTCCCCGGACGTGCTGATCGTCTCGCTGGGTCTAGACACCTACGAGAAGGACCCGATCTCCCAGTTCCGCTTCGTGCCGGAAGACTTCCTGCGCCTCGGCGCGAGGTTAGCCCGCCTCGGCAAGCCTACCCTCTTCGTTATGGAGGGCGGCTACGCCGTCGACGCCCTCGGCTCCAACTGCGTCAACGTGCTGGAAGGATTTCTCGGAGGGTGAGGAGGGGCGGCATCTGCATATAGCAGGCCCTCTGGGCTCAGCCCAGCAGGTCCGGCAGATCGCGCATGGCGTGGAGAACCCGGACAACCTGCACCTCCTCACCAGCATCGAGAAAGAAAATCAGATAGCGCCCATGCCTGGCTGAACGCAGCCCCTTGCAAAGATCGTCCCGGGTAGGGAAACTGTCCGGGCGTTCAGCGGCCTGACGCATCCTGGCTTCGATCTCGGCCACAAAACAAAGGACTGGGCTCGGGCAGGATTGTCGTGGGCGATGAAGTCACCGATCTCGATCAGATCGGCCATGGCGGCCGGCAGGATGATCAGCCGCGCCATGAATCAGGGCTTCATCGCATATCTTGCACGAAGCTCTGCGAACACCTGATCCGCCGGGATGCCTGGTCCGCTGTCCAGCCCCGCCTTGATCGCCTCCCGCAAAGCCTCCAGTTCCTTCCGCTCTGCATCCCGGCTCCGCGTCCAGGCACGAAGAGCCTCCCGGACCACTTCGCTGGTCGAGGCATATTCACCCGCCGCCACCGTCTGACGCAGGGTTTCGGCCATTTCAGCCGGTACAGTGATCGTCATTCGTTCGACAGCGCCCATGACGGAAACTCCTGCAGCATCATCATACATCATCATACTTATGATGCCGATTGGCAGCAATGCCAGAGGGAGCGTTTTATGGCAGGCACGGAAAAGCTCAAGCTCGCCGGGAGACACATGACGCTCCCCCTACTCCCCGAATGGGCCAGCAGGCTGGCATTGCCGCCGGAGGCGGCGGTGTTGAGGAGATGACCTGTTCGAGGGCGAAGCGCTGCAGATAGGCCGGGCCGCCAGCCTTGGGGCCGGTGCCGGAGAGGCCCGCGCCGCCGAAGGGCTGGGTGCCGACGACGGCGCCGATGATGTTGCGGTTGACGTAGACATTGCCCACCGGCAGCCGGTCCACAACCTGCTTCACCGTGGCGTCGATGCGGGAATGGACGCCGAGCGTCAGGCCGTAGCCTGAGGCGGCGATCTTTTCCAGCATGGCGCCGAAGTCCTTTGCCTTGTAGCGCACCACATGCAGCACCGGGCCGAAGACTTCCCGCGTCAGGTCCTCGGGCCGTTCCAGCTCAATGATCTGCGGGGCCACATAGGTGCCGCCCGCGAGGGTCACGTCCGGCTCCTTGCCGGAGAATTTCAGCCGCCCGGCCGATTCCATCACCCGCACATGCGTGAGGATGTTGTCCCGCGCTTCACGGTCAATCACCGGGCCGATATCGGTTTCAGCAAGGCGCGCGTCGCCGAGGGTGAGTTCCCGCGCCGCGCCTTCGATCATTTCCAGCAGATGGTCCGCCACATCCTCCTGCAGGAACAAGAGCCGCAGGGCCGAGCAGCGCTGCCCGGCGGAGCGGAAGGCTGACGTGACCACATCATCGCAGACCTGTTCTGGCAGCGCCGTGGCATCCACCAGCATGGCGTTGATGCCGCCGGTTTCCGCAATTAGCGGCACGATGGGCCCGCGCCGTGCGGCGAGCGTGCCGTTGATCGCCCAAGCCGTTTCCGTGGAGCCCGTGAAGGCTACGCCCGCGACCTTGGAATGGGACGTCAGCGCCGCGCCCACCGATCCATCGCCTGGCACATAGAGCAGCGCGGTTTCCGGCACTCCAGCGGCATGGAACAGGCGGACGGCCTCATGGGCAATCAGCGGCGTCTGTTCGGCAGGCTTGGCCACCACTGCATTGCCCGCAACAAGCGCGGCGGCCACTTGACCGAGGAAGATGGCGAGCGGAAAATTCCAGGGCGAAATGCAGACGAAGACGCCGCGTCCGCGCAGGCGGTAGCGGTTTTCCTCGCCCGTGGGGCCGGGCATCAGGCGGCCTTCGCCGAAGAGCCCGCGCGCCTCGGCAGCATAGTAGCGGCAGAAATCCACCGCCTCGCGGATTTCGGCAATGCCATCCGGCAGGGTCTTGCCGGCTTCCACGGCCAGAAGCGCCATCAACCGGTCGCGGTTTTCTTCCATCAGATCCGCCATCCGGTCGAGCGCGGCAGCGCGGTCTTCCACCGGCGTGCGGGACCAGCTCTCAAAGCCCTTGGCCGCAACCTCCATGGCTGCAGCTGCCAGCCTGGCGTCAGCCTCGGTCACTTCACCGGCCACAAGGCTGCCGTCAATGGGGGAAAGGAGGGCACGCGGGCGGGCGGTAGCATCATGGCCCGGCACAAGCGGGCGGGCGGTGACGGCCGGGAAGCTCTGGCGGGCCATGCCGGAAAGCAGCGCGTTGCGCTCTGTCTCCACGCCCAGCTCTAGCCCGGCAGCATTGCGGCGGCTGGGAGCATAGAGATCTGCGGGCAGCGCGATGGAGCGGTTGCGGGGCCGCTCACCGCCTTCCAGCAGTTCCGCCGGGCGCTTCAGAAGGTCTTCTGCGGGAATGCTGGCATCGCCCACGATGGAGACGAAGGAGGAATTGGCACCATTTTCCAGCAGGCGGCGCACCAGATAGGCCAGCAAATCCTTGTGACCACCAACGGGTGCATAAATGCGGCAGGGATAGCCATCGCGCTCCACCACGGCCTTGTAGAGGCTTTCGCCCATGCCATGCAGGCGCTGGAACTCGAAGCCCTCCGGCTTTCCTGCCATCTCCTGAATCTGGGCAACGGTGAGCGCATTGTGGGTGGCGAATTGCGGATAGATGACGTCCCGCGCCGCCAGCAGGCGGCGGGCACAGGCGAGATAGGACAGGTCCGTCGCGGCCTTGCGGGTGAAGACGGGATAGTCTGCCAGCCCCGCTCCTGCGCGCGCTTGATCTCCGTATCCCAGTAAGCGCCCTTGACGAGGCGCACCATCAGGCGGCGGTTGTGAAGGCGTGCCAGATCAATAAGCCAGCTAATGACCTCCTGCCCGCGCTTTTGATAGGCCTGCACCGCAAGGCCGAAACCACTCCAACCGTCCAGCACCGGGTCAGCCACAAGCCGCGAAATCAGGTCCATAGACAGTTCCAACCGGTCGGCCTCTTCCGCGTCGATGGTGAAGTTGAGATCATGGGCGCGGGCCATCCGAGCAAGGTCGAGCACGCGGGGCAGCAGTTCGCTCATCACCCGCTCTTCCTTCACCGCCTCATAACGCGGATGCAGCGCCGAAAGCTTGACGGAGATGCCCGGCCGGTCCGGCAGGGGGCGGGACCCGGCTGCCTTGCCGATGGCCTCGATGGCAGCGGCATAGGAGCGGAAGTAGCGTTCCGCATCGGCTTGTGTGCGCGCACCTTCCCCCAGCATGTCATAGGAGAAACGGTAGCCCTTCGGCTCCAGCACCTTGGCCCGCTTCAGCGCATCCTCGATGGTTTCGCCCAGCACGAACTGATGGCCAAGCAGGCGCATGGCCTGCCGCGTTGCCGTGCGCACAGCCGGCATGCCAATCCGGCGCACGAGGCTGGTGAGGATGCTGTCCGGCGTATCGCCCGGATGCAGCAGCCGCGAGGTGACGCCCAGCGCCCAGGATGAGGCAGAAACAAGCCATGTGTCGGACTTGCGCCCTTCTCCTTCGCCGAATTTCGCGGCGGCCAGCTTGTCCTCGATCAGCTTGTCGGCAGTCGCCGCATCCGGCACGCGCAGCAGCGCCTCGGCCAGCACCATCATGGCAAGGCCCTCGCGGGTGGTCAGGCCGAACTCCCGCATGAAGTCTTCGACGCCACCAAGGCCGGAGCGCGCACCGCGCATGTCCTCGATATAGGCCGTGGCCTTTGCGTCGATCCGAGCTTCCGCATCAGCGGCAAGCCGGGTTTCGGCCAGCATGCGGCGCACCAGTGCGCCATCATCGGGAGCGAATTCCGCACGGAAAGGGGAAGCAAGGAGAGCGGGGGCAAGCGGGACAGACACAGGCTTCAAGATCGGATCTCCGGCAGGCGCAAGGCGCAACAGGGCTTTCCACCAGATTACCTGCATTCCTTCTTTTGTTTTCGCCAAAGACAGGCTATCAAACCTGACATTTTCTTGAAATAAGGCCGCCCGATGGAGAATATTCCGGATCTTGACCGCATTGACCGTAAAATCCTGGGAGCGTTGCAGGAGGATGGGAGGATCACCAACACGGATCTGGCCGAAAAGATCGGCCTGTCCGCCACCGCCACCTCGGAGCGGATGAAGCGGCTGATCCGCGACGGCTACATCCTGCGCTTCACCGCAGAGCTGAACCCGCAAAAGCTCAATCTCGGGCTGCTGGTGTTCGTGGAGGTGAAGCTGGACAAGACGACGGCGGATGTGTTCGACGCTTTTGCCGCTGCCGTCGCCCGGTCTCCGGAGGTGCTGGAATGCCACATGGTCGCGGGCGGCTTTGACTATCTCATCAAAAGCCGCGTGCGCGACATGACCCATTACCGGCAGTTTCTGGCAGAGGTGATCCTGAACCTGCCGGGCGTGCGCGAAACGCACACCTACGCGGTGATGGAGGATGTCAAGGACACCCACGTTCTGCCGATTTGAGAGGGGAGGTTTGGCGGCGGCCGGTGAGACCGCCGTAGGAAGCCTTGCGCGTTTCAGATGGTAGCCCTGCAGGCATTTCCGGGCGAACGTTGCATCAGTCCGTCTTCCAGAAACGTCATCCATCCGCAGGCAGAAACGCGCGGGCAAGGAACAAGCTGCAAGCCGCGGGGTAGAGCGGCTTACAGCACTTTCACATGTTCGGCCATGCTGCGGCCAGCGCGGAAGGCCATGTCGAAGGCAACAAGCTGGCCTTCATGCAGGCTGCCAATGCCAGAGCGGCGCAGGCTCGCCAGATCAACGAGGACATCGTCCCCTTCCTGAGGTTCGATCGCACCAATTCCCCGGTGCATGTCGAACCACTTTACGTTTCCGTGGTCCATTTTTTCTTCTTTCTTCACGTCACATCACAGGTCATCGGCCAGCTCTATAGCTGGCTTTTTCGACGGCTCGATGACAGTTGTCATTGGAGGATCGCCACCTCTGGTCAGGAATGACTGGTGGCTGCCTTGTGTCAGCTTCACACTTGCGTGGTTAACAGAAGCCTAACGGCCTCTTCTCCGCATCCTATTGCAGGCTGCGGCATTGCTGCACGGATACACAGATGGGCCTTGAGAGGGGCAATGTCAAGTGGTGGCGAGCTCCGCCGCGCGCATAGGTGCAGAATCCGGAACGATAGCGCGTACACCTCGCAGGCCTTCCTCGATGCAATCCGCAAGACTGCTTGCAGATACCGGGCGGCTGAACAGAAAGCCCTGGAAGCTGAAACATCCAGCTTCATGCAGCAGCTCGAACTGCGCCTGTGTCTCGACCCCTCGGCGATGATCTCCAGCCCGAGGCTCTGACCAAGCGTCAGAATGGTGCTCACGATCGCAAGGTTGCGGTCATCGCTCAGGAGATCCCTGACAAAGGACTGGTCGATCTTCAGCTGATCAAACGGCAGCTGCTTCAAGGAGCTAAGCGAGGAGTAGCCCGTGCCGAAGTCATCCAACGACCAGCTGATGCCCAGTTCCTTGAGCGCCCGCATCTTGCCGCAGACAACCGCCGCATCTTCGGCAAGCGCGCTCTCGGTCAGCTCCAGCTTCAAAAGCTCCGGGCACGCCCCGCTCAGCCGCAAGATACTGCGAACCTGCTCGACGAAATCCGGCTGACGGAACTGCGAGGCGCTGACATTGACGGAAACGGTCAGCTGCGCTGTCAGGGGAGAGGCAGCCCATGCCGCAAGCTGGGCACAGGCCGTCCGCAGCACCCATTCGCCGATGGGAATGATCAGTCCCGTCTCCTCGGCAAGCGCGATGAACTCACTTGGCGGAATATTGCCTTTCTTGCCGTGCTTCCAGCGCAGCAGCGCTTCGGCGCCTTGTATCCGGCCGGCTGAATCCACCTGAGGCTGATATTGGAGATAGAACTCGCCCTTTGCGATCGCATGGCGGATTTCGCTCTCCATGGCGCGGCTCGCATTCAGATTTGTCTGTAGCAGAGCAACCACGGCACAGGTGCTGACAACACCTGTAATTGTATTCACCCAGACAGTGACAGGGTGCCCCGCACTGGGTGTTGCCAGCTCAGGCAGAAACCTGGGAGCCGCATCCAGGGAAAAGACCGTAAAGGCCAGAACGCCCAGCAGCGGCAGAAACAACCGCAGATACCGGCCCTCATTCTGGAAGATCAGGAAGGTCGCAGCGATCACCGGCAGGAAACTCATGTGAATCGATCTGGGGAGACCTTCGGGAGGCATGTCAAACAGGCTGGCCAAAAAACAACAGCCAGCAGAGCATGTGCCATGATCATCGACGCCGCACGCAGCCGGTTGGCAAACGCAAGTGCCGCCATCACCAGTCCGGTGAGGGCGGAAAAGAAGATCCAGACAGAATTGGGAACCGCCCCCAACATGAGGGAATGAACAGCCCACGTAGAGCTGATGACACATGTTACCAACCCGCCAACCAGCACCACACTTCGAATACGTGTATTGTGCTGTCCTTTCGGCGCCCAGCTCGAAACATCTGACTTGGCCAGCTTCAGATCATCGCAGATTTTATTTAAAATTCTAATCAATATTTTGACTATTCAACGTTCACCCAAGAACTTACCAGCTATTCCATGGATGGGAAAAATACAACTTTTAAACAAAACACAACCCGCAATTAGACCAGCCAGAGCGGGTGGCATCCCCCACATGAAAACGGCCGGGCGTCTCTGCCCGGCCGTACCATTTTTGGCTCATACTATCAGGCTGCGCGAACCTGATTGAGGAAGTCCGTCATCGCCTGCCGCATGCGGGCAGAGCGGTCATGAAGATCCTCAATGGCATGACGCATGTCCTCACTGATGGCGCCGGTTTGCTGTGCGGATGCACTGACGGTGCCGATGGAGTCTGTCACGCCATGGGTGCTGCTGGCTGCCTGCGAGACGTTGCGGGCAATCTCGTTGGTAGCTGCGTTCTGCTGCTCGGTCGCCGCAGCCATCGCCGTGGTGCGTTCGGAAATCAGCTTCACCATTTCCGCAACAGCGGCGGTTGCTTCAATTGACTCCGACGCAGCTGCGCGCATCTCGGAGATCTGGCTGTCAATTTCTTCGGTCGCCTTGGCGGTCTGCTCGGCCAGTGCCTTCACCTCGCTGGCGACAACCGCGAAGCCACGGCCAGCCTCACCCGCGCGGGCTGCCTCGATGGTGGCATTCAGGGCCAGCAGGTTGGTCTGATTGGCGATGTCGTTGATAAGACGCGTCACATCGCCGATGCGCACCACCACATCCTGCAGCTTTCCAACCGCCTGATTGGACCGGTCAACTTCAGTCTCTGCCTTGGCTGCAACCTTTGAGGCAGAGTGCACCTGCTCGTTGATCTCGGCGATGGAGGCAGAAAGCTCTTCCGTGGCACTGGCAACGGTGTTGACGTTGTTCGTCGTGTGCTGGGATGCCTCGGCAACGGACGCAGCCTGACTGTTTGTCTCGCTGGCGATGGACGCCAGAGAAGAGGCCGTACCCTTGAGGTTTGTCAGCCCGCCAATCATCTCGTCGGAGATGGAGAGCACGGCTTGCTCGAAGGAACTGGCAACCTCTCCCATGCCGCGTTTGCGCGCTTCCTCAGCTTCCGCGCGCTGGTGCTCTGCAGCGGCTTCAAGGTCACGGGTCCGCAACATGTTTTCACGGAAGATCTCCATGGCACTGGCCATGTCGCCAATCTCGTCGCGCCGGTCACCCAGTTTTGCCTGTGCAGTCAGATCACCGCTGGCAAGCCGCCCGAGCACGACAGACAGTGACTTCAATGGACGTGACACCAGCTGGTAGTTGAGGAAGCCGAACACGAGCGCGACAACCAGCATCAGCCCGGCACTGCCAAGGGAGATCATCCGGGCAGACGAAAGTGCCGCCTCTTCCTCCGCCCCAAGCTGCCTTGTGGCCGCATTCAGCGCCTCTTCCAGCTTGTGGATGCCGTCTGCGGCACGCGCATGCAAGGCGCGGCCTTCACCTGTCAGTTCCATCGCCCGCGCAAGATCAACTGTTTCCGGTGTGCGCATGTTCTGAACCTGCACCGCCACAAAGCCGGACTGCCAATCGGACCAGGCGGACTGCACCTCATCGGCCAGCGGAACAGCAGCCGGAACAAGAACAGCCACATGCTCGCGAATGCCCGACAATGCAGTGGTGATCTCGGGAGACTTCTCCTCGGACAGGCGCAGCCAATCCCGGTCACCTGTCAGAAGAAACGTCTTGAGGTCGAGATTCTGTTCGATGATCAGACCGTTGAGCTTATCGATTTCCGACACGGTCTCGTTCAAGTCAGCTACTATTGAGACGGTGTGGCTGACTTCTACGGTTTTCTGGTAGGTCGTAAACCCGGCAATGGCGCTAATCAGGGAGAGGCCCGCAAATGCCAGGATCCCTTTCTGCGTGACAGAAATATTCTTGAGCATGTCTTGCCTCCTGTCAGCTGCCTGTGCCGGATCGGCGCTGCAGTTCGGTCAGGTTGAGGTCGATCGTGGCGGCCCCGATGGGCTTTCCACCATCCGGATCTGTCAGCGTCATGTTGACCTGCGTGACCCAGATCTTGCGCTCCTCATCCCATTCTGCCTCATCAACGAAAACGACATCGGCGCCAAGCGGAAACGTCTTCTGAAACTTCGCCTCATCACCTTGCCAGTAGTCGCCGGTGATACTGCTCTGCCCTACGTTCAGGCCGTTCGCATCCATCACGAACATCTCGGCATAGAGCCCGAGGCTGCCAGCCTGCACACGCAAGAGATAGATCGAAAGCGGTGCCGAAAGGGTTGCAGAAATCAAGGGCTTGTCGGATCCCTCACGCTCGGCAACCCACTGCTTGTCCAGCGCCTCAATATCCGTCTGCGCGAGCTTTCCGCGCAACTGGTTCTGCGCCTTGATGGACAGAGGAACAATGGGGTTTTGCAGCGCCGTCCTGATCTCCTCGATCACCGCCGGCGTGATGAGCGCAGCCGTATCCGGCACTGCGGGCTGCGCCGCAGCCTGCAACCCGAATGCAGCCAGTCCTAGAAGTGGGGCTGCGTAGAGGTACTTCATGTCATGCCTCGTATATTTTTATTTTCACGAGACTGAAAGAAGCGCGTTAAGAATGAATGAAACTGCTCAACGAAAGAACAGGCCGACCAAAATAAGAGCACATCTGGTCAAGAATACTCAATCTGAAGTCAACAAGATCAAATTTGCATACAATTTCCAGGATCAATCCATTGTAAAATATGACAATACTCAATCGTTCAGCAAATTACGTAAGGAAATTCTATAATCCCGGTAAAGCAACTGATACCCTAGTTCGCGCTTGATACGCTCGTTTGAAACACGCTTGTTCTCACCATAAAATGAACGAGCCATTTGTGACAGTTCCGCCGTTTCGAAATCCTGTTCCGGCGGTGGTTGTACTCCCATGATTTCTGCAGCATAGGCAACCACATCCTGCGGCGGCGCGGGTTCATCATCGGTCACATTGTAAATCCGGGTGTTTGGCCGCTCGAGGGATGCTTCAAGCGCACCGGCAATGTCCTCGACACGGATGCGGTTGAACACCTGACCCGGCTTAACAAGCCGTCTGGCCGTACCCTCACGCAGGTTCACGAGCGCATTGCGGCCCGGCCCGTAGATACCTGACAGACGGAAGATCTGCACCGGCAAATCCTCCTGTGCCGAAAACTCCAGCCAGGCGTTTTCGGCGGCCACTCGCTGCACTGACCGGCGCGACACCGGGCGGCAGGGCGTGTCTTCGTCCACCCAGGCGCCATCATGGTCGCCGTAGACACCGACGGTGGAAAGATAGCCAATCCACTGCGGGCGGCCTCTGGCAACATCAGCGCCGTGATGGAGCAGAACCGGATCACCGGCCTCATCCGGTGCAATGGACTGGAGAATGTGGGTCGCGCTGGCCAATGCCGCGCCGATACCCTCACCCGGCTGCCTGCCGTCAAAAAGAAACGGCTGGACGCCCAGCGCCTTCAGCTGCTCTGCCTTGGCCCCGGATCGCGTGGTACCGCCGATCCAGCTGCAGCGGTGCCGGATGCGCTCAACAAAAGCCTTCGAGGAATAGCCGACTCCGAAGATGAACAGGCGCATGGGTGTCTCCCGGATGGTCAGAGGCTGAGTTTCTTGCGGCGGATCTCGTAAAGCGTGATGCCGGTGGCGACGGCCAGATTGAGGCTATCGGCCTGACCAGCCTGCGGAATGCGCACCAGCGTCTTGCAGGCGGCCGCCAGATCATCGGAAAGGCCCTGCTGCTCGTTGCCCATCACGAGCAGCGCCGGTTCCCGGTAATCCACCGTGCGGTAATCGACGGAACCGGCAAGGTGGGTGCCAGCCACAGTGCCCGGCCACTTGGCCATCACGGCCTTGAAGGCCTCGGCGGAGGTCTTGACCAGCGGCACATGGAAGAGCGAGCCCATGGTGGCACGCACGGCTTCCACCGCGAAGGGATCGGTACAGTCGCCGATGAGGATCACGCCGGAAGCCCCCACCGCGTCAGCCGTGCGGATGATCGTGCCCAGATTGCCCGGATCACGCACCCGGTCGAGGGCAATCCAGACGGTGGACTGGGCCGGGTCAATGCGGTCCAGCGGCGTCAGCTGCTGCTCATAGACGCCCACCACCATCTGCGGGTTCTCCTTGCGGGTGATGGCCTCAAGAATGGGCGTATTCACCTCAAGGATCAGCGCGCCGCGTGATTTGGCCGTGGCTGCCGCCTTCTGTGCGATCGGATTTTCACGCGCTTCCGGGCCGAGCGCCAGATAGCGAACGGTCCAGCCCGCATCGAGCGCATCCGTTGCCAGCTTGAGCCCTTCCGCCACGAAGAGACCGGATTGCGTCCGGTGCTTGCGCAGCGTGACGAGGCCCTTGATCTCCTTGATGATGGGGTTGGAATGGCTGGTGATCTGCTTCACCGCCCCCATGCGGGGTCTTTGCTCGCTCATGCGCCGCTCCAGCGGGAAAAGAGGGATGTGGACAGGCAGCGCTCGCCCTTTTCCTCGCGGATGACAAGCTCGCCGGATTCCAGCAGGCCCCCTGCTTCGACAGGGTTTCAGCCATCAGCTCATGGACGGAGAGGAACGATGCACGGATGGCATAGGCCGTCAGGATCATGAACAGGGCGTTGGGAGACAGCAGCTGGCGCAGCATGTCCAGCATTTCAGGCAGGTTGACGAACAGATCCCAGACTTCGCCCTTTGGCCCGCGGCCATATTTCGGCGGATCCAGGATGATGCCGTCATAAGTGCTGCCGCGCCGCACTTCGCGCGCCACGAACTTGCTGGCATCTTCCAGGATCCAGCGGATGGGCAGATCGCCAAGGCCGGAGAGGTCCTGATTTTCACGGGCGTAGGCGATCGCCTTCTTCGAAGCATCCACATGGGTGACATGAGCGCCAGCCGCAGCCGGCAGCAGCGAGGCAAGGCCAGTGTAGCCGAAAAGGTTCAGAACCTTGACCTGACGGCCGGGTTCGGCGGCGCGTGCCGCGCGAACCTTCTCCATTACCCAGTCCCAGTGTGGGGCCTGCTCAGGAAACACGCCCACATGGCGGAAGGACATGAAGCGGCCGAGATAGCGCGCGGGGCCGTAGGCCATTTCCCAGGTCTCGGGCACGCTGCCAGCGAACTTCCAGCGGCCTGGGCCTTCTTCGTCAACGTCGCCGGTAAAGACCGCGTCCGCCCTGTCCCACACAGACTGCTTGAGGCGAGGCAGGCCCATAGCCTGCGGCTCTGGCCGGACAACGGTAAAGCGGCCATAGCGCTCCAGCTTCTGCCCGCGCCCCATGTCCAGCAGGGCATAGTCCTTCCACCCGGCCGTTTCGAGGATCACCGGCCAGCGGGCCGCGGGCGGCAGCCCCGGACGGGCCGCAGCAGAAACGGCAGCCCCGCGCTCTGGCAAGGAGGCATGGCCGGTATCAACGGCGGCGGCGGGCTTTTGCGGGGTTTGAGGGGCCTGGGCCACGGGCAAAACTTTCCGGAAGTCTCGATAACACGGTATAGTCTCAGCCATTAGGGCGGAGCGGGCCTGCGGTCAATCGGCTAGCCCTGATTTATGCGCCCTGCGAAAACTGCCCTAAGGGACATAGCTGACTGGACTTGAGATTGAAATTCCTACAGAAATTACTTTGACAACCTGGTGCGAATTTGATCGGCTGCGCCCATACAGGGTGATTGAAGCATCATGTCGGGGAGGATTAGATGCTGCCGGGTTCTCATGATCCCATGCGCAGGCACGCTGACAGGGTGCGGGAAACGGTCGATAACAACGGCTGCGCGGCGCATTCGCTTGTCGCTGCTTCCTGGCGCCGCTCGATGTTGTATCACGGCCTTGACCCCAACATGGACCGGCCTGCCGAGCGGGTGGAGGAGCAGACGCTTGCGCAAGCGCGCGACCGGATGGGAAGCCTGCTCGAGATCGCCGTGCCTACCCTGGACAGGCTGAATGCAACGCTTGCGCCCAGCGGCTGCAGCATCCTGCTGAGTGACAGGGATGGCCTGTTACTGGAGACCCGCGAAGCGCCAGGTGATCAGAGCGAATTTGCCCGCTGGGGCCTGACGGCAGGCGGTGTCTGGAGCGAGGCGCAGCAAGGCACCAACGGCATTGGCACCTGTGCCATCGAGAAGCGGCCGGTCATCGTGCACCAGGATCAGCACTTCCGCGTCAGCAACACGGAAATAAGCTGCATTGCCGCGCCGATCTTCGATCATCTTGGCGACCTTGCCGCAGTGCTGGACATTTCCAGTTGCAGGCGCGACCTCACCCTCCCCTATGCGCAGGTGCTCGGGATGGTGGTCACGGAAAGCGCCCGGGCCATGGAGAGCGACCTGTTCCGGATGGCCTACCCTGGCTGCCGGATTGTCGTGGCCAAGGGACACGGACACGGCGGCGTCTCTCTTCTGGCGCTGGATCCCGATGATGTAATCACCGGTGCGACCCGTCTTGCCCGCAAGACGCTTGGCCTGACCGACGCCGTTCTCGCCTCTGCTCCAGGCGCCGCCGCCTATCTCGGCACCGTTGCGGAGGAAGACCCTCGCGCGGCGGAAAAGGCCGCGCTGCGCCGGGCGCTCGCCAGGGCGAAAGGCAATGTTTCGGCCGCCGCCCGAGACCTTGGCATCAGCCGGGCCACCATGTACCGCAAGATGGGCGTGTTCGGCCTCGACGGCTGACACTCCCGCACCTGTCTCAAATCTGCGACAGATCCGGCATGCTTTATTGCCGCGCAGGTCTTTTCCCTTAAACAGGAGCGGCGCACACTTCGGGTCCTTGCCGGGCAGGTGGCAGCCCGGCAGCTCAGGGAGGAGCGCAAGGCCGCACGGGGCAGACAGGACGCGCGAAAGTGACGTCTACCCGGCTCTGGCCTCAATCTTTCTTCTTTCTCTCCATGGGCTTGCCAGCTGCGTTCCAGTCCGGCACCCTTGGGAAGACGCAAGACAAGAGCCATATGGGAAGAGCAGACTGCGGACGGCATGTGGATGGAGAGCCATCGCAGGCGCCAGAGCTGCGGCAAGCCTGCCCCCAAGGAGAGAGAGGCACGAAACACAATGGACATGACAGGGGAATACCGCATCCCGGCACCGCGCACCGATGTCTGGAATGCCCTGAACGATCCGGACGTGCTGAAAGCATGCATTCCTGGCTGCGACAGCCTGGAGATGACCTCGCCCACGGAAATGACGGCAGCCGTCACTGCCAAGATCGGTCCTGTGAAGGCCAAGTTCCAGGGCGCAGTCACGCTTGAGAACCTCAATCCGCCGGAAAGCTATACCATTGCCGGAGAGGGCAAGGGCGGCGTCGCCGGTTTTGCAAAAGGTTCCGCTGATGTGCACCTTGCCGAAGACGGCGGGGACACCATCCTCAGCTACACCGTGAAAGCACAGGTCGGCGGCAAGCTGGCCCAGCTGGGCAGCCGCCTGATCGACAGCACCGCCCGCAAGATGGCCGATGAGTTCTTCGGCAACTTCTCGCAGATGGTTGCCGGAAACGCCGCAGCCACAGAAACGGCCGAGGATGGCGAGCCTGACGCGGGCACGCTGGAAGAAGCCCGGACGCTGGCCATGGAGCACGCAGGTGACGCCGTGGTCCATGCTGTCGAGGACGTGGAAAAGAAAATCGGACACGCCGTGCATGAGGCTGAGGAGACAGTCGAGGTTGCGGCGGCGAAGGGAAGCTATGGCGGCCCCATGGTCTGGGGCCTTGCCGCACTGGCGGTGGTGATCATCATCCTCGCCGTCATGAGCATATGAGGAGCATGAGATACGATTTCCCCGCTGGTGACGCGACCGGAGAGCGGGAACAATTGAGGGAGGTATGAATGGCAAAAGTGTCAATGACCGTGAACGGCAAGAAGGTCTCGGCCGCTGTCGAAGACCGGACTCTGCTCGTTCACTACCTGCGCGAGGCGCAGGGCCTGACCGGCACCCATGTGGGCTGCGACACGTCCCAATGCGGGGCTTGCGTGGTGCATGTGAATGGCAAGGCCGTGAAGTCCTGCACCATGCTGGCCGCGCAGGCGGAAGGGGCCACGGTGACCACCATCGAAGGCCTTGCCAATGGCAATGAACTGCACCCCGTGCAGGCAGCCTTCCGCGAGCATCACGGCCTGCAGTGCGGTTTCTGCACCCCCGGCATGATCATGGCCGCCGTGGATATGATCGAGCGGCATGGCGCAAATCTGGATGAAGCCACCATCCGCCACGAGCTGGAGGGCAACATCTGCCGCTGCACCGGCTATCACAACATCGTCAAGGCCATCAAGGCGGCTGCCGACCAGATGGCCGGCATGCGGACTGCTGCCGAATAAGACCAGCCCTTGCGGCGCTTGAGCCTCTCAAGGCGCCGCCGAGCATCCCCATCCGTGCGGACGCGAAACCTGCACGGCACATGACAAGCCGAAGGCCGGACACATGCCGTGAGGAGGCGGCGTCCGGCCCTGCGGAACACGGAAACGGCCTGCGGGCAAAGGCCTGGCAGGAAACCTGTCTGAGGGAGTTATGCCATGGGAGTTCAAGGCATTGGCGCACGTGCGCTGCGCAAGGAAGACAAGCGTTTCATCACCGGCAAGGGCCGGTATACCGATGACATGACCGCACCGCGCATGACCTATGCGGCCTTCGTGCGGTCGCCCCACGCCCACGCCCGCATCACCGGCATCGACGCCAGCGCCGCGCTGGAGATGGAAGGCGTCGAGGCAGTGCTGACCGGCGAGCAGCTGGTGGGGGATGGCGTTGGCAATCTGATCTGCGGCTGGATGATCCACTCGCGCGACGGCAGCCCGATGAAGATGGGCGCCTGGCGCGCGCTGGAGCCGGAAACCGTGCGCTATGCCGGTCAGGCGGTGGCCGTGGTCATCGCCGAGACGCTGGGCCAGGCCCGCGATGCCGCCGAAGCCGTGCAGGTGTCCTATGAGGAGCTGCCGGTGGTGATTGATCCGGTGGCAGCTCTCGAGCCGGGCGCGCCGCAGCTGCACCCGGAAGCGCCGGGCAACCTGATCTACGACTGGGTGATCGGCGATGAGGCGGCCACCAATGCCGCCTTCGAAAAGGCCGCCCATGTGACGCGGATGGACATCACCAACAACCGGCTGGTGCCCAACCCGATGGAGCCGCGTGCCGCACTGGCCGACTACGACACTGCCGAAGAGCATTTCACCCTGCACACCACATCGCAGAACCCGCATGTGGCGCGCCTGGTGCTCTCCGCCTTCTACAACATCGCGCCCGAGCACAAGCTGCGCGTGATCGCGCCGGATGTGGGCGGTGGTTTCGGCTCCAAGATCTACATCTACCCGGAAGAGATGGTCTGCCTGTGGGCCTCCAAGCGCACGGGCCGTCCGGTGAAATGGGTCTGCGACCGCACGGAAGCCTTCCTCACCGATGCTCATGGCCGCGATCACCGCTCCCATGCGGAGCTGGCCCTCGATGCCAATCACAAGGTCATCGGCCTCAGGGTCAGCACGGTGGCGAACCTCGGCGCCTACATGTCGTTGTTCTCCTCCTCCGTTCCGACCTATCTCTACGCCACGCTGCTTTCGGGCCAGTATGACATCCCGGCCATCCACTGCAATGTGAAGGCCGTCTACACCAACACCACACCGGTTGATGCCTATCGTGGTGCGGGGCGCCCTGAGGCCACCTATCTGATCGAGCGCATCATGGAGACGGCAGCGCGTGAGGTCGGGCTCGACCCGGCCGAGTTCCGCCGCCGCAACTTCATCCGCAGCTTCCCGCATCAGACACCCGTCATCATGTGCTATGACGCGGGCGACTATGACGCGACGCTGGACGCTGCGCTCAAGGCCATCGACTATGCCGGTTTCCCGGCCCGCAAAGCGGAAGCCGCCCGTAAGGGCAAGCTGCGCGGCATCGGCCTGTCCTGCTACATTGAGGCCTGCGGCATTGCCCCTTCGGCGGCTGTCGGCTCGCTGGGCGCAGGCGTCGGTCTTTGGGAGTCGGCGGAAGTGCGGGTCAATCCGGTCGGTACCATCGAGGTGCTCACCGGCTCGCATAGCCATGGCCAGGGCCACGAAACCACCTTTGCCCAGCTTGTGGCCGAGCGCTTCGGCGTCGATACGGACACTGTGTCCATCGTTCATGGCGATACGGACAAGGTCCAGTTCGGCATGGGCACCTATGGTTCGCGCTCCGGCGCGGTCGGCATGTCGGCCATCGTCAAGGCGCTGGACAAGGTGGAGGCCAAGGCCAAGAAGATCGCCGCGCATCTGATGGAAGCAGCCGAGGGCGATGTGGTGTTTGAAGGTGGCGAGCTGAAAGTGGCCGGCACCGACAAGTCCCTGCCCTTCTTCCAGGTGGCACTCGCCGCCTACACCGCTCACAATCTCCCGGCTGGCATGGAACCGGGGCTGAAGGAGGGGCATTCTACGATCCCACCAACTTCACCTTCCCCGCAGGCACCTATGTCTGCGAGGTGGAGATAGATCCGGAGACCGGCAAGACCGCCATCGTCAACTTCGTGGCCGCCGATGATTTCGGCAAGATCATCAATCCGATGATCGTGGAAGGCCAGGTGCATGGCGGGCTGACGCAGGGCATCGGCCAGGCGCTGCTGGAAAACGCAGCCTATGACGAGGGCGGACAGCTTCTGACCGGCTCCTTCATGGACTACGCCATGCCGCGCGCCGATGATGTGCCGTCCTACACGCTGCTGACGACCGAGACCATCTGCCCGGGCAACCCGCTCGGCATGAAGGGTTGCGGCGAGGCCGGCGCCATCGGCTCGCCTCCGGCTGTCATCAACGCCATCACGGATGCGCTCGGCATTCGCGACCTTGCCATGCCCGCCACGCCCCAGCGGGTGTGGGAGGCGATCCGCAACGCAAGCCAGCCTCTGGCGGCTGAGTGATCTGACACGGCAGAACCGGGCGCGCCCGATGGCGGCGCCCGGCTCTACCCTCTTCTGACGCTTTCCTTTGAGGAGAACGAACACGATGTACGAGACAAGCTATCACCGGGCCGCTTCGGTCACGGAGGCTGCCAGCCTGATCGCCAAGGCGGATGACGGCAAGCTGCTGGCCGGTGGCCAGACCCTGATCCCCACCATGAAGCAACGCCTTGCCGCACCCAGCGACTTGGTGGACATCGGCCAGATCGCCGAGCTGAAGGGCATCACCGAAAGCGGCGGCACGCTGCGCATCGGTGCAGGCACCAAACATGCGGATGTGGCCACTTCCGATCTGGTCCGCCGCCTGATCCCCGGCCTTGCCAGCCTTGCGGGCGGCATTGGCGACCCGCATGTGCGTCACATGGGCACGATTGGCGGTTCCGTCGCCAACAACGACCCGGCAGCGGACTACCCCTCCGCCGTGCTGGCGCTGGATGCGACCGTCCACACGGACAAGCGTGACATTGCCGCTGCGGACTTCTTCGTGGGCATGTTTGAAACGGCGCTGGAGGACGGCGAGATCATCACCGCCATCAGCTTCAAGGTTCCGGAAAAGTCGGCTTACGCCAAATATCCGAACCCGGCCTCCCGCTACGCTATGGCTGGCGTTTTCGTTGCCCGCCACAAGGATGGCTCGGTGCGCGTCGCCGTTACCGGCGCCGGTCAGGGCGGCGTGTTCCGGGCAGAGGCCATGGAGGCAGCGCTGGCGGCAAAGTGGTCGGCAGATGCGGTGGCAGGCATTGCCCTTGAGGCGGATGATATGCTCTCCGACATCCACGGCTCTGCCGAATACCGGGCGAACCTCGTCACCGTGATGGCCAAGCGCGCTGTTGCTGCGGCCTGAGGCAAGACTTAAGCGGGGCGGGGCGGGGCACTGCCCCGCTTCACATTCGTACGAAAGAAAACCGGACAGCAAGGCACACAAGGCGTCACCCCGAGCCGAACGCAGTGAAGACCCGGGGCTCACTCATTTCCAGAGGGTTGCCAAAGTCTGCTGAGGGCTCCGCATCCTGAGCGCATTGCCCTGGAGCTTTGCAGCGCCGCCGGATGCTGCTCTCACCGCTCTGCAGGCGAGTGGACCCCGGCTCGCGCTTTTCTTGGCCGGGGCGACCTCGGAGAGCGAGGAGGTGCCTTCCTTCCCCTCTCTCACGCGGCCGCCACTTCGGCGAGGAAGCGGTCAACTTCTTCCTTGAGCATGCGCGTCTTGCTGTTCAGCTCTTCAGAGGCGCCCAGCAGCACGTCGGCAGAGCTGCTGGTTTCAGAAACGGCGTTAGACAGTTCCTGAATGTTACCAGCAACAGCAGACGAGCTGTCCGCCACCTGCCGCACGCTGCGGGAGATATGCGAGGTGGCCGAGTTCTGCTGCGTCATGGCCGAGGCGATGGCGCCGGTATAGCTGTCCACCTGCCCCATTGTCTCGCTGATGCCGGTGATGGCGGCGACGGAATCACTGGTGGCGGACTGGATGGCGCTGACCTGTGCAGCGATTTCTTCGGTTGCCTTTGAGGTCTGGTTGGCCAGTTCTTTCACCTCGGACGCCACCACGGCAAAGCCCTTGCCGGCCTCCCTGCCCGCGCCGCTTCGATGGTGGCGTTCAGGGCGAGAAGGTTGGTCTGGGCAGCAATCGCCTGAATGAGGGTGATCACCTCACCGATCTTGGCTGCTGCTGCCGCAAGCCCGTCCACCTTGGCGCTGGTTTCCTGCGTGGCATGCGTGGCGCGGCTGACCACCTGGGTGGTGCGGGAAACCTGATTGCCGATTTCCTGCACGGACATGGAGAGCTGCTCGGCCGCCGCTGCCGCACTGTCCATCCCAGCAAGCGCCGCTTCCGAGGCATCCGCCGTCTGGCTGGCGCGCTCGGAGCTCTCGCGGGCAATGACGGCGAGACGATGTGCGGTCGCATCCAGATTGCCGGCCGTGCTGCCGACAGCTTCAATCAGGTTCTGGGCTGTGGCCCGGAAGCCGGAGATCAGCGCATCCACTTTCTGCTGGCGGGCCAAGCTGACCGCTTCGCTGGCGGCCCGTTCATGCTCAAGCCGCAGCCGCTCCAGTGCGTTATCCTTGAACACCTGCACCGCCTGAGCCATGCCGCCAACTTCGTCACCTCGGCCAAGACCGGGCACCTCAGCCGTGGTGTCACCATCCGCCAGACGGCGCATGAAAGAGGTCATCGCGCGGATTGGGCGGGTAATCAGGCGGTTAAGGCCAACGGCAAGAGCAAGGCCAAGTGCGACGGCGGCAATGACCGACACGGCAATTGTGGTGACTGCCCGGTATCCGGCTGCCCGGTTGGCCGCAGACTGCGCTCTGGCAAGGTCCGTCGCCGTGGCCTGCAGCTGCACACTCAGCCGGTCCAGTTCGGCCCGGTTGGCCTCCAGACTGGACTTCGCATCACGGATGGCCGTGAAAGCGCTGGCATAATCCTCAAGGGCCTGCGGCATCGATCCGATTGCACTGGCAGCGGCCGGCACATAGGCAGAGGCGCCGTCCAGCTGCATGGCATGCATGCTGAGCATATCAATTTCCGCTTCCACAGCGTTGGGATCTGTCTCGCCCATATCCGCAACGAAGCTCGTGGTGTCCGTCTTGACGGTGGAGATCGAACCGGAGATTTCGAGCGCCTGCTGGCCGATCCGCGTCAGAGTGGCCAGCTTCTGCTGCAACCCGTTGGCATCGTCCAGTGCCCGGTCCAGCGCACCATAGATGGCAAAGCGGGCTTCCATGATCTGGGTGGTGAGGACGCCGATCCGGTCTGCCACTTCCTTCTTCTGCCCCATGCGGTTGAAGAGGTTGGTTTCGTCCAGCATCACCGGCAGAACAGCATGCAGGGCAGAAGCCTGCTCCATCAACCCGGCGGGCACCACCTTGAACCGCGAGCCTTCAAGCTTTTCAGCCTGGCTCTTGATCGTATCGAGCGTTTCGGCGATCTGCACACGCAGCTCCGGCGTCACTTCATTCAGCTTGAAGTCAGCCCCCATGCCGAACATTGGATGAAGGAAGGCAACGCGATCCTGCATGTCCTGCGCAATCCGGCCGAGCTGACGCAGGTCTTCCTGAGAGGAGGTGCTCAGCGTGGCTGCATCCGCCGCATCACGCTGCTGGCGCTGCAACTCGTTGGCAATGGTGCGGGTCAGACTGTCGAGCTGCGCCGTTGCGCGCTCAATCACGTCCAGCTTGTCCTTCAGGGACTGGGTGTCCTGTTCGACAGAAGAGAATGTCGCCCCGAATTCCGAGACCATGCCACGGGCAGCGGCAACATTCTGCTGAGGCTGAGGATTGCTGACAAGTGATCTGGCAAGACCCTCTAGCGTCGCATCCAGAGACCTGAGCGCCGCTGTGACCTGAACCGCACCGTCTGCATCCGGTTGCCGCAGGAAAGCTTCGCGTGCCGCCGACAGCGCCTTCAGCTCGGTGATGGTGGCCAACGCCTCATCAGCAATCTCGCTGCGCTGCGAAAGACCCGTCAGCGTGACGATGCCAACGCCTCCGACAAGCGCGGTCAGAACCAGAATCGCACCAAAGCCACCCCAGACCTTGTACAGGAACGAGAGGTTGGTGAAGGAAAGGGATAGTCTGCCCATGATATCCATTCGCTCCGAAGAATTTCATCTCCCGCCGCACTGGATCACATCATTGAGTGAACTGGATCTTAATCCGCAGCTTGAATATCATGAAATTTATATGACATTCAAATCGTTATTCATGTATTTTCATTTGAAAATACATGAATATACGTAACGACATAAATCAAAAATCTAATTAACAAAGAAAACATACCGATTCAAACGTGAAATAAGTAGAAAAACTTGGGAAGAGGCCCAATCTTCGCAGCTCCTGCAAACAAGGAAGCCGCACTGCACCTGCGTCAGGAACGGATGGGACCAAATGGCGATTTTATTGTAAAAAATGACAGGGATAAATTCTTAATCCAAACCCGATCCGATACTGCGTCGCAACATAGCCCTGTCCCCGCCAACGCCCTGGCGGCATCCACAGCTTTGCGGCCTGCCGGAAGGCGCAAACGCCGCATTCCTCTCACAATCCGCCAGCAGCCGCAGAAGGCTTCGTCTTCAAAAGCGCTATTTCGAACAGCGCTCCGCCCCCGGCTTAGTCCGGTAGCTGAAGCGTCCTCCATGCGCTTCCACAATGGCGCGCACCACAGACAGCCCCAGACCGCTGCCGCCAACCTCCCGCGAGCGCACCGGATCTCCCCGGACGAAAGGCACAAAGCCGCGGGAAACGATATCGGCAGGTAGTCCCGGTCCCTCGTCCGCAACAGAGAGAAGAGCCTGCTCGTCCACCGCGGCGAGACTGACCGTGATCCGGCCACGTACAGCATAGCGCCTTGCATTGGTGAGAAGCGCCAGAAGCGCCTGCCGGATGCGCGTTGCATCCACGGGAACCACCAGGTCTTCCAGGTCAAGCTCCAGCCGGAAACCGCCCGCCCGGAAGTCATGCCCGACAAGGTTGACCACGCCAGCAACTTCCTGCGCGAGGTGAACCGGCTCGATCTGCAGATCCAGATGGCCACTGTCGGCCAATGTCACCGTCCGCAGGTCTTCCACCAGACGGGCAAGCCCATCCACCTGTTGGATCAGCCCCTGCAGCGACTGTTCATCCGGCTCAAAGACGCCATCAATCATGCCCTGCAGCCGGCCCTTGAGGATGGTCAGCGGAGTGCGCAGTTCATGCGCGATGGTCGCGTTCCACAGGGCCATTTCGGCCGCCATGTCCTGCAGGCGCTGCGCCATCGTGTTGAAGTCACCGATCAGCGCGGCTGTCTCACCGAGGGCCTTGTCTCCGGCCGAAGCGCGAGACGTCAGGTCACCGGCAGAGATCTCGCGCGCGCTTCGGGCCAGAGATTCAAGCGGCGCCAGAATTCTGCGCGACAGACGCAGCGACACAATGGCTGCGATCGCCAGCGCCGGAAGAATAACGCACCCGAGGATGACGAGATCCGTCACAGTTAGCCAGCCATCCAGATCCTCAGGCGCCGGATAGAGGGCAATGATGACGCTATAGGTGAGATAGGATCCGAAGAACACAAGCAAACCGGCCATTACCGTGATGGCGGACATGGCGATCAGGATCTGGCGGCTCAATCCGGTTCTCGGTCTCATGATGTCACGCCAGCAGCCGGTAGCCGATGCCTCGCACCCCGGGCAGAAGGCCGGTGGCGCCCGCCTGCTCAAGCTTCTTGCGCAGCTTGCTGAGGTGGCTGTCCACCGTGCGGTCCAGTGCATCGGATCCAGGCAGGCAGGCATCCACCAGTTCGCTTCTGCTGAAGACGCGGGCGGGACTGCGGGCCATATGCGCCAGGATGCGGAATTCCGTAAGCGTCAAAGACAGGCGCACAGGTCCGGCGCCATCATCAAAGCTTGCTTCATAAGCATCAAGATCAATGGCGAGATTGCCAGCGCGCAGAACCCCTGCGGCCGAAGCCACGCCCGAGCGGCGAAGAACAGCCTTGGCGCGGGCAACGACCTCTATCGGGTTGAAGGGCTTGACGACATAGTCATCCGCACCGATGCGAAGCCCCTGAAGCCGGTCGATATCCTTGTCGAGCGCAGTGATCATGATTGCAGGCGTATTGCCCCTGCGGCGCAGCTCCGCCAGTACCTCCCAGCCATCGAGCCGGGGCATGGTAACGTCGAGAAGCACAAGGTCGGGCTTGAGCGCGAGATGCAGGTCAAGCGCCGTCCGGCCGTCACGGGCCTGAACAGTGCGGAATCCCTCCCTCACAAGATAGGCATCCAGAATTGCGGAAATCTCGTCGTCGTCTTCGGCAATCAGAACGAGGGCTGTCATGGCGTTCTCCTTGTGCCATTGATGCCATCAGCTGCGGCTGCCGTCGAGCACGACGCGCACCTCTCCATGAAACCGCAACACAATCTCCACACAGCGCCAACCTGACCGTCCGATAGATGCGGTGATGCCGCCTGAAACAGGCAGCCGCATATAGGATGATCGCGACCATGCGCCTTCGCCACACGCTGAAACATGCTTTCATTGCTGCAACAGTGCTCTGCCTTGCCGCTTGTTCGGACGATACAGATGGCAAGAAGGCGGACAGGGCAGCAGACCAGACATCCGCCGAAGCAACAACCGCTGTCCGCATTGCCGTGCAGACGGTTCAGCCAAGCCGGGTGGTCATCTACGATGAGCTTCCGGGACGGGTGTCGGCGGTTCGCACAGCAGAGATCAGGCCGCAGGTCACCGGCATCGTGCAGAAGGTGTTGTTCACCCAAGGCTCCGATGTTGTGGCCGGACAACCACTGTTCCAGATCGACCCTGCGCCATTTGAGGCCGATGTCGACGCAGCTGCTGCGGTGCTGGCGCGTGCAGAAGCCGAGCTTGCCAATGCGCTTTCCAAATATGACCGGATAACAGCCCTTGCGGCGACACACACGGCCAGCACCGCAGCACTTGGTGACGCCACAGCCGATCTGGCGCGGGCGCGGGCCAATGCGGCAGAGGCCAAGGCCAACCTGACACGCCGCAAGCTTGAACTGGCCAATGCGACCGTTCGCAGCCCGATCGCAGGACGGATAGGTCAGGCCTTGATCACCGAAGGTGGCCTGGCTTCAAGCGGCACCGCAACCGCGCTTGCGACAGTCCAGCAGATCGACAGCGTCTATCTGGATGTCCGCCAGCCATCCATGCGCCGGGAGAGGCTGGAAGAAATGCTGGAAAGCCGGAAAAGCGAGACGGCAGACAGCCTTCCAGTAGAGATTTTCACGATCACGGGCAGGCCTTACGGCTTCACGGGCAAGATCCTGTTCTCGGACAGCACTGTCGACACCGGGACAGGCAGTATTGCCATCCGTCTTGAAGTGCCCAATCCGGACCGGCAGCTGCTGCCGGGCATGTATCTGCGTGCCCGTGTCCCAAGCGCTATCTATTTGCAGGCTCTTACCGTGCCGCAGGAAGCGGTCCTGCGGAATACATCAGGCGAGGCACACGTCATCGTGCTTGGTGCAGACAACACCGTCAGCAACCGCACTGTTGAACTGGGTGCCCTCAATAGCGGCCAGTATCTGATCCTGTCCGGACTGCAAGCCGGCGAGACTGTTGTGGTTCGCGGACAGGACCGCGCCGGGACAGGCGCACCGCTTGAGCCTGTCGCATACCATCCGAACGCCCCCAGCCTCACATCTGAGAAGACCGTCCATGCCCCAGTTCTTCATCGAACGCCCGGTCTTTGCCTGGGTCATCGCAATCTTCATCGTCCTGGCCGGTGTCGCTGCAATCCCG
The DNA here is from genome assembly GCF_050510895.1 of Pannonibacter phragmitetus. Classification (GTDB taxonomy): domain Bacteria; phylum Pseudomonadota; class Alphaproteobacteria; order Rhizobiales; family Stappiaceae; genus Pannonibacter; species Pannonibacter phragmitetus_B. Next base: position 3,414,884 of record NZ_JBNINT010000001.1, read on the forward strand.
CAGCTGCCGGTCTCGCGCTTTCCGGTGATTGCACCACCCAGCATCAGCATCATGGCCACCTACACAGGCGCCAGTCCGCAGACAATCAACGACAGCATCACGGCTCCCATCGAGCAGGAGCTGACGGCGGTCAAGAACCTGCTCTATTTCGATTCCTCTTCCGATTCATCCGGCTCCGCCACCATCACCGTGACCTTCAAGCCCGGCACAGATCCGGAGTTGGCGCAGATCGATGTCCAGAACCGTCTGAAAGCCATTGAACAGCGCCTGCCGGAACCTGTCCGCCGGGCGGGCCTGTCGGTGGAAGCCGCATCATCAGGCTTTCTGATGATTGTCTCCCTGCGCTCCGAAGGCGGCAAGACCGACCCTCTGGCACTGGATGACTATCTGGCGCGCCAGCTGGCAAAGGAACTGAAACAGGTGCCCGGCGTCGGCAGGGTGCAATCCTTCGGCTCGGAAGCTGCCATGCGGGTGTGGCTCGATCCTACACTGATGACGGCCTATTCCGTGTCCATGGCCGAGATAATGCAGGCCATACAGACGCAAAATGCCCAGGTTGCGCCCGGACGGCTGGGCGAGGCGCCTGCCCTTCCCGGTCAGGCGGTCAGCATTCCGCTGAGCCTCGACGGGCAACTGAAAACACCCGAAGAGTTCGCCGCCATCGTGCTGCGCTCCAACCCTGATGGCTCGAAACTGACACTTGGCGATATCGCAAAGATCGAGATTGGCGCCCAGACCATGGGCTTTTCGATCTTCGACGGCGGAAAGCCCGCGACTGCCGCCGCCATCCAGCTCTCGCCAGGCGCTAATGCCATCAGCACGTCGGAGGGCGTCCGAGCACGCCTTGCAGCGCTCGCGCCCTCGATGCCGGAAGGCGTCACCTACGCCATCTCCTATGATACGGCACCTTTCGTGAAGCTCTCGATCACCAAGGTCGTGCAGACGCTTGCCGAAGCGATGGGGCTGGTGTTTCTCATCATGCTGCTGTTTCTTCAGAACATCCGTTACACGCTGATCCCGGCCATCGTCGCACCCATCGCGCTGCTGGGCACCTTTGCCGTGATGTGGGCGATTGGCTACTCGATCAACGTGCTGACCATGTTCGGCATGGTGCTGGCGATCGGCATCATCGTGGATGACGCCATTGTCGTGGTGGAGAATGTCGAAAGGCTCATGGCCAGCGAAGGACTGAGCCCGCGCGAGGCGACCCGGCGTGCCATGCGGGAGATCACCGGCGCGGTCATCGGCATCACTCTGGTGCTGACAGCCGTGTTCCTGCCTATGGGCCTTGCCAGTGGCTCTGTCGGGGCGATCTACCGGCAGTTCACGGTATCGCTGGCGGTCTCGATCCTGTTTTCAGCCTTCCTTGCGCTCAGCCTGACGCCTGCGCTTTGCGCCACAATCCTGAAACCAGTCGCTCCACATCACGAGCGAAAGGGCTTCTTTGCGTGGTTCAACCGGGGCTTTGACCGGCTGACGGCGCGATACTCGGTCTGGACAGGCTGGCTTGTGAACCGCCCGGCCCGCATCATGGTGATCTATGGCGCTCTCACCGGCGCCCTGGCCCTCGGATACAGCGCATTGCCGACCGCCTTTGTGCCGGAAGAGGATCAGGGAACGTTCATGACATCCTTCACGCTGCCGGCCGATGCAACCGCCGAACGGACACGGGAGCTTGTCAGGATTTTCGACACCCACGCGGCATCAAGGCCGGACATTGCCAACAACCTGTCCATCATGGGCTTTGGCTTCTCCGGTTCGGGAGCAAACGCAGCAATGGCCTTCACCACACTGCAGGATTGGGATGCCAGAACCGGCAGCACCGCCGCCGAAATGGCTGCGGCAGAAGAGGCCATGCGGAAGACGGTAGAAGGCGAGGTCCTCATCATGAAACCTCCGGCCATCGAGGAACTGGGCACCACGTCCGGTGTCAGCTTGCGCCTTGTCGACAGAGGCGGGCGCGATGCTGCCGCACTGCGCGCTGCTGCGGACCAGCTCATTGAGCTCGCTGACGGCAGCAAGCTCTTGAAGAATGCACGTGTCGATGGCCTGCCCACCGGGCCAAGCGTGAACCTGCGCATTGACCGGCAAAAGGCCAGCGCACTTGGCGTGCCTTTTTCTGCGATCAGCGACCTGCTCGCCGCGACGATGAGCTCGACCTATGTCAACGACTTTCCCCGTTCCGGCAACTTGCGGCAGGTCATACTCCAGGCACAGGCCAAGGACCGTATGCAGGTCGAGGATATTCTGAAGCTGAATGTGCGCAACGACCGGGGCGGCATGGTGCCTCTGTCCGAAGTGGTGACACCGCAATGGTCGGTCAGCCCGCTCCAGCTCAACCGCTTCAACGGTTACCCGTCACTCAGCATCTCCGCAGACGCCAACAGCGGCGTTTCAAGTGGTGCGGCGATGCAGGAGGTCAAGCGCCTTGCCGCACAACTCCCGGCCGGCTTCACCGTGGAATGGACGGGGCAATCCTTTCAGGAGCGTCAGTCAGGCGCACAGGCACCGCTGCTGGTGGCCCTCTCCTTTCTTGTGGTGTTCCTGGTGCTGGCTGCACTTTATGAAAGCTGGACCATTCCCCTCTCGGTCATGCTGGTTGTGCCGCTCGGCGTGCTGGGTGCCGTGATTGCGGTGCATCTGCGGGGCTTTGAGAACGACGTGTTCTTCAAGGTCGGCCTGATCACCCTGATCGGCCTTTCGGCCAAGAATGCCGTGCTGATCGTGGAATTCGCCCGCAAGCTGCGCAGCGAAGGGGCGACGCTTCACGAGGCGGCTGTCGAGGCGGCACGCCTGCGGTTGCGGCCGATTGTCATGACCTCGCTGGCCTTCACCCTGGGCATCCTGCCCCTGGTCATCGCAAAGGGGCCAAGCTCGGAAACCCAGAACGCCCTGGGCACCGGCCTTTTCGGCGGCATGATTTCGGGCACCGTCCTGGCGGTACTCTTCGTGCCCGTGTTCTTCGCCGTCGTGATGCGTCTTGCCGGGAGAAAAGCACAGATTGAAGGCAGATAGGAAATGCAGCCCTTCCCGGACAGCCAGCAGGCGCATCCGGGAAGGGCTGCTGTTTTTGGGTCAGGCAGCCGCCACCTTCGTCAGGAAGCCTTCGATTTCCCTGCGAAGCAGGTCTGTATGGCCCGCCAGATCGGCGGAAGCGCCAAGCACATGATCGGCGGATTCTGCCGTGTGATCGACGGTACGGGCCAGTTCGTTCATGTTGCCCGCAACCGACTGCGTTCCAGCGGACGCTCTTTGCACATTGCGGGAGATTTCCGAGGTCGCAGCCCCCTGCTGCTCGACGGCAGAGGCAATGGCGGAGGTGTAGCTGTTGACTTCTTCCATGGTGCGGGTGATGGCGCCAATGGCATCAACAGCTTCTTCGGTGGCGGACTGAATGGCCGCAATCTGCCCGGCAATCTCTTCCGTTGCCTTGGACGTCTGATTGGCCAGCCCCTTCACTTCAGCCGCCACAACGGCAAAGCCCTTGCCTGCTTCACCTGCACGGGCGGCCTCAATCGTCGCATTCAGTGCCAGCAGGTTTGTCTGCTCGGCAATCGCCTGGATGAGCGTCACCACTTCACCAATCTTGGCCGCAGACGCTGCAAGGCTTTCGACCTTTTGGTTGGTGATCCGGGTGCCTTCGGTCGCCTTGCCGACCACACCTGTGGTCTGCCCCACCTGACGCCGGATTTCTCCGATGGAGGCAGAAAGCTCCTCAGCAGCGCTTGCCACCGTCTGGACATTGCCGCTGGTTTCGTGGGTGGCAATTTCGGTGTCGCTTGCTCGCGCTGCACCAGCACGGGCAAGATCGGCCAGCTTGCCAGCCGTTCCCGTCAGTTCCTGTGCCGTTTCACCTGCTGCATTCAGCATGGACTGGATCTGGTGGCGGAAGCCGCCGATCAGATCCTCCATGCGCTGCTGACGCTCCTGACGCTCCTGACCGGCACTGGCCTCGGTTTCGGCAAGGCGGCGGCGCTCGATCGAACTTTCCCGCAGGGTGGCGACGGCCTTGGCCAACGTGCCGATCTGATCCGGCCGCTCGGTGAAGGGTACATCTGCGTCAAGATCGTCTGCCGCGATCTGGCCCGTCACTTCTGCCAGTTTCGTTACAGGCGCCAGCAGATGCCGCGATGCGAACACGGCAACGCCAACAGCCACCAGAAGGACAGGCAGTACAGCCATGCCAAGGCGGGTCATCATCGTATCGACACCAGCCATGATCTTCGTGCGCTCGACCCCGGCATAAAGGATACCAACCGGCGTACCACTGGAACTCACGACCGGTGCATAGATGGTGAAATAGGGCTTGCCGAGGATGACCGCCTCACCACGGTAGGTCTGCCCCTTCATCACCACCGGATAGACCGCACCGTTCTGGCCCAGCGGTGTACCCACTGCCCGGTTTCCATCCGCCTTGATGATGTTTGTCGTCTTGCGGATAAAGTCCCGCTGCTGCGCGTCCCAGGCGAAGACCGTCGCCGTCTCACCCGTCATACGGCCGACTGCATCGATCATGTCATGGGCGGCGAACTCCGGGATGGCATCGGCCTGAATCCGGCTCACATTGCCATCCGCTGCCCATGTCACCTTCACCCCGGGCACATCCCGCTCAAGGATCGTCGCCGCCACTCGCAGGCTGGCGTTCTGCTTGGCAACAGCATCGTCTGCCGCACCATTGACCATCACCGAATAAACAATCGCCCCAACGACAGCGAGCGAAGCGGCAACCATGACGCAACTCGTAACGGCAAGGGCTGCCGAGATGCGCAAGCGGGAGAAGGGATTTTGCATCGAAGATGGCCTATAGGGAGTAATACTGAGGCCACTATCCGTTAGTCTATTTAACGTCGCGTAAAAAAGGAAACATCTGTCTCGGGACCGCACACATATAGAAATTTCCCCGCAATTAGGCGCGCCCCGGGATATTTGCGTATTATTACGCAAATATCCCGGTATTTTCACCGTGACTAATACGATGAAACTCGGCCCTCAGACATGCTGGCCGCCATTGATGTGGATCTCTGCACCCGTGACGTAGGAGGAAGGACTGCTACAGAGAAAGTGAATTGTATCAGCGACTTCAGCCGGCTGCCCAAGGCGCCGCAGAGGCAGGCCCTCCACCAGCTTCTCCGTTCCCGGTGACAGGATCGACGTATCTATTTCCCCCGGCGCAATAGCGTTGACACGGATGCCATGAGGTCCGAAATCAGCTGCCATTTCGCGCGTTAGCGAGGCGAGCGCAGCCTTTGAGGTGGCATAGGCGGTTCCGGCGAAGGGATGCACTCTGACGCCTGCAATCGATGTGACATTGACGATGGAGCCCTGAGCGGCCTTCAGCTCGGGAAACAGCCCCCGCGCCAGCGTGATGGGCGCGAAGAAATTCACCTGGAACACCTGGTGCCACACATCGAGCGGCGTAGAGAATGAATCCAGCCGCTGCCCACCCTTGTCCTTGGGGCTGATACCGGCATTGTTGACCAGCGCATTGAGACGCGAGCCGTCGGCCCTCAGGCGGCTGCGGATCTCCTCGATCGCACCGGCAAGGCTCGCCGGGTCGGCCAGATCGACCTCGATGTGATCCTCAGGCCCCGACGGCCAGGGGCATTTGTCCGAAAAGGGGTGGCGCGAGCAGGTGATCACCCGCCAGCCGTCGGCAGAAAAGCGCTTCACCGTGGCGTAGCCGATGCCACGGCTTGCCCCCGTGAGCACGAGAACCCGGCGCGGAGCGGCGGCAGATGTGACAGCTTCACTCATGATTGGCCTTTGACGGAAAGATGCACTAGATAAAGTTGACTTGGCGTGGAAACTTTAGTTTATCCCGCCGGTCGCGTGATAGCCAGATGGTCCATGAAAGGCCCATGGCAAGCTGTGCCGTAACCCAGACAAGTCCGGTTCATGATCATCTGTTCCTGCAATGTGTTGTCCGACAAGCAGCTGCGTCAGGCGGCCGAGGAGATGCGTGCAGATCCGGACGCCCGGCTGCCCACGCCTGGCGCCGTGTTCCGCAAGCTCGGCTGCCGGCCGCGCTGCGGCGGATGTTTCCCGAATGTCATTGATATCATTCACCAGAACGCCGATAAGGCGGGAAGAAAAGCGGCAGCGCCACTGGAAGGCGAGCCAGAAGACCGCTAAAATCAACAAGCACCACTGAGAGAGAGGCTGCCATGAAGGGCGATACCAAGGTCATCGAATATCTGAACAAGGCCCTGCGCCATGAGCTGACGGCCGTCAACCAGTACTGGCTGCATGGACGCCTGCTGGAAGACTGGGGCTTCACCAAGCTCGCCAAGAAGGAGCGCGAGGAATCCATCGAGGAGATGCAGCACGCCGACAAGCTGATCGAGCGTATCCTCTTCCTCGAAGGCCACCCGAACCTGCAGACTCTGGACCCGCTGCGCATCGGCCAGTCCCTGAAGGAATGCGTCGAGTGCGATCTGGCTGGCGAATACTCCGCCCGCGCCCTCTACAAGGAAGCCCGCGAAGTCTGCCACGAGGCTGGCGACTATGTGACCATGGCCCTGTTCGAGCAGCTGATGGCAGATGAGGAAAGCCACATCGACTTCCTCGAAACCCAGCTCGAACTGATCGAGCGTATCGGCATCGAGCGCTATGGCCTGCTGCAGGCAGAGCCGGCGAACGCTGCCGAGTAAGGCAGGCGGAAATCCGATGTATCTTTCGACCCCGGTTCCGGCCCACGCCGGTGCCGGGGTTTTGCTTGGTCCGGGCAAAGAAAAGACGGGCCGGCCGCCGGGCCTCCGATCCACCGGCAGGGACTTCCGTCTCCCCTCGGCATGACCTAATCTGAAGGCGTCAAATCACCTCCGGGAACCTCTTTCCATGAATATCGACCTGCTCCGCCGCCTCTGCGAAACTCCGGGCGTGCCCGGCCATGAGCACCGGGTCCGTGCCCTCATCGAAGCCGAGATCAAGGATCTCTTCGACGAAGTGCGCACCGATGCCATGGGCTCGCTGCTGTGCCGGCGCGATCCGCGCAAGAAGTCCAAATCACCGCTGAAGGTGATGCTGCTCTGCCATATGGACGAAATCGGCTTCCTTGTTTCCCACGTGACGGACAAGGGCTTCGTCCATGTGCATCCGGTCGGCGGCTTCGACCCCCGCAACCTCTTCTCCCGCCGTGTCCTGGTGTCCACCGACAAGGGCGATTTCAAGGGTGTGATGAACCCCGGTGGCAAGCCGGTGCATATCTCTTCGCCGGAAGAACGCAAGAAGGTGCCGGAGCCGGATGAGTTCGTCATCGACATGGGCCTCGGTGAGAAGGCGAAGGACATTGTGCGCATTGGCGACATGGTGACCATGGACGAGCCCTTCCTCGAAATGGGCGACAGCATCGTCTCCAAGGCGCTGGACAACCGCATCGCCTGCTGGCTGGGCATTGAGGCCATCCGCGCACTCGGCAAGTCCAAGCATGAGTGCGAGATCCACGTGGCCTTTACCGCGCAGGAAGAAGTGGGCCTGCGCGGCGCCCGCACGGCGGCCTATGCCATCAAGCCGGACATCGGCCTTGGTATCGACGTGACACTGGCCTGCGACACGCCGGGTGTGCCGGAGCAGGACCGCACCACGGTGATGGGCGGCGGCTTCGGCCTGCATGTGAAGGATGGTTCCTTCATTGCCGACCGGGCGCTCGTCAGCGAAATCGAGGACCTGGCCATCAAGGAAAAGATCCCCTACCAGCGCACCATGCTGCGCTCGGGCGGTCAGGATGGGGCAGCCGCCCAGCAGGCCGCGGCAGGTGCCCGCGCCGTCGGCATCGTGGTTGGCACCCGCTACATCCACACGGTCACCGAGATGATTGCCCGCAAGGATCTGGAAGCCGCCCGCGACATCATCGCGGCTTACCTGAAGAGCGTCTGATCCAGTGCCAGCCGCAGCGGTAACACGCTGCGGCTGGTTCTTTTGCCTGCGGGCTTGCCATCGGACGGCGGGCACGTATACTCGCGCTGCTTCCAATCCGGACTGCGGGATGAAACTGCCGTGACCCTGGCACCTTGCATCGCAAACATGACTGGCACCGCGCATGAGCTTTGTGCGCGCCGGTTTGCCGTGCGCCGTCTCCGCAACACCGCAGCGCAGGGCTCCGCCTGCGGACGATTTAGCCGCTCGGCCTGAGCCGGGCGCACGCACCTTTTCGCACCTGCCCAGCTTCTGGCCGCCGTCAGGCCTGCTGCCCGTCACATACCTGTGGCATGGCTGTGGCATCGCCTGCCTTTTCTGCTAAAAGACCCGCAATCCTCGCATTTGCCTCAAGCCCGTGGCCCGCTCCGGCGGCCACAGCCAACCAACGACCGAAGAGCTCATGTCCGATATCGACAGCCTGTACTCCGAGATTTCCGCAGCCATCGCTGCGGCGGCAACCGAGGCCGCCCTTGAGGAGGTGCGCATTGCCGCCCTCGGCAAGAAGGGCAGCATCTCCGAACTGATGAAGACGCTGGGCTCCATGAGCCCGGAAGAGCGCCAGAGCAAGGGCCCGGCGCTGAACAGCCTGAAGACCCGCGTCGCCGACGAAATCACCGCCCGTAAGGAGGTGCTGAAGGAAGCGGCCCTTGAGGCGCGCCTTGCCAGCGAGCGGGTGGACGTGACCCTGCCGCTGCGCGCCGCCCCCGCCGAGACGGGCCGCGTGCATCCGATCGCGCAGGTGATCGACGAATTGACCGCCATTTTCGCCGACATGGGCTTTGCCGTTGCCGAAGGCCCGGACATCGAGACGGACGAGCTGAACTTCACCGCGCTGAATTTCCCGCTCGGCCACCCGGCGCGCGACATGCACGACACGTTCTTCTTCAATCCGAAGGAGAACGGCGAACGGCTGCTGCTGCGCACCCACACCTCGCCGGTACAGATCCGCACCATGCGCTCGCAGACCCCGCCGATCCGCGTCATCATTCCGGGCCGAACCTACCGCTGCGACAGTGACCAGACCCACACTCCGATGTTCCATCAGGTGGAAGGCCTCGTCATCGACAAGGGCAGCCACATGGGCCACCTGAAGTGGATCCTTGAAGAGTTCTGCAAGGCCTTCTTCGAGGTGAATGACATCAAGATGCGCTTCCGCCCGTCGTTCTTCCCCTTCACCGAGCCGTCGATGGAAGTCGACATCCAGTGCGACCGCTCCGGCGCGGAGGTGAAGTTCGGCGAGGGCAATGACTGGCTGGAAATCCTCGGCTGCGGCATGGTGCATCCCAATGTCATCCGCAACTGCGGACTGGATCCGGACGAGTATCAGGGCTTTGCCTGGGGCATGGGCATCGACCGCATCGCCATGCTGAAATACGGCATGCCGGACCTGCGCGCCTTCTTCGATGCCGATGTGCGCTGGTTGAAGCATTACGGCTTCCGCCCCTCGACCTGCCGACCCTGTTCGGCGGCCTGTCGAGCTGAGACCTGATTTTCTGACTGCGCCGGGCGCCCCCGAGGGCGGCAGCCAGGCGGCAACAAGATGAGATTGCACCGATGAAATTCACCCTGTCCTGGCTCAAGGAGCATCTGGAGACCGAGGCAACGCTGGACGAAATCGTCGAGCGCCTGACCATGATCGGCCTCGAAGTCGAGGAGGTCACCGACCCGGCGGTCAAGCTCGCGCCTTTCCGCATCGCAAAGGTCGTCTCCGCCGAGCAGCACCCGAATGCGGACCGTCTGCGCGTGCTGAAGGTGGACAATGGCTCCGGCACCCTGATGCAGGTGGTCTGCGGCGCGCCCAATGCCCGCACCGGCCTTGTCGGCGTGCTGGGCCTGCCGGGCGATTATGTACCGGGCCTTGATGTCACGCTCTCCGTCGGCAAGATCCGCGACGTGGAAAGCTTCGGCATGATGTGCTCCGAGCGCGAGCTGGAGCTGTCGGAAGAGCACAACGGGATCATCGACCTGCCGGAAGATGCACCCGTCGGCATGTCCTATGCCGATTACCTCGGCCTCAATGACCCGGTGATCGAGATCGGCCTGACGCCGAACCGTCCGGACTGCACGGGCGTCTACGGCATTGCCCGGGATCTGGCAGCGGCCGGCCTTGGCAAGCTGAAGGAGCGCAAGATCACGCCGGTGCGTGGCAGCTTCCCCTGCCCCACGAACGTGACGCTGGACTTCGGCGATACGGATGCCCTGTGCAAGGCCTTCGGCCTGCGTCTGGTGCGCGGCGTGAAGAACGGCCCTTCGCCGAAGTGGATGCAGGACCGGCTGAAGGCCATCGGCCTGCGCCCGATCAACGCGCTGGTGGACATCACCAACTACATGACCTTCGACCAGGCCCGTCCGCTGCATGTGTTCGATGCCGCCAAGGTGGCTGGCAATCTGGTGGTGCGCCGGGCGAAGGAGGGCGAGGAGATCCTCGGCCTCAACGGCAAGTCCTATCAGCTCGACGGCAGCATGTGCGTCATCTCCGATGACAAGGGTGTCGAGTCCCTTGGCGGCATCCTGGGCGGTGAACATTCCGGCTGTGACGAGACCACCGTGGACGTGCTGATCGAGTCGGCCCTTTGGGACGAGAACGGCATTGCCCGCACGGGCCGCAAGCTCGGCGTCAACACCGATGCGCGCTACCGTTTCGAGCGCGGCGTCGATCCGGACTTCATGATCCCCGGCCTTGAAATGGCAACGCAGCTGGTGCTCGACCTGTGCGGCGGCGAGGCATCCGAACTCGTCACCACCGGCACCGTGCCGGAGAACGTGCGCATCATCGAGTTCCCCTATGCGGAAGTGAAGCGCCTGACCGGGCTGGAGGTTTCCAAGGTGGAAATCAACATGATCCTGAAGGCTCTGGGCTTCTGGGTCACCGGCCAGGGCGACGTGGTGCGCGTTGCCCCGCCGAGCTGGCGTCCGGACATTGAAGGCAAGGCGGACCTTGCCGAGGAAGTGGTGCGCATTGTCGGCCTCGACCGCGTCGCTCCCGTACCCCTGCCGCGCTCCGGCTCTGTTGGTGCCAAGGTGCTGACTACCGGCCAGATCCGCCGCTCCCGCGCCCGCCGCACGCTGGCCGCACGCGGCATGGACGAAGCGGTCACATGGTCCTTCATCTCGAAGGATCAGGCAGAAGCCTTTGGCGGCGGCAACCCCGCTCTGGAACTGGCCAACCCGATTTCGGCTGACCTTTCCAACATGCGCCCCAGCCTGCTGCCCGGCCTCATCGCCGCTGCCCAGCGCAATGCCGACCGTGGCTTTGCCGATGTGGCGCTGTTCGAAGTTGGTCAGATCTTCGTGGACGACACGCCGGAAGGCCAGCGCATGGTGGCTGCCGGCATCCGCCGGGGCACTGCGAAAATGTCCGGCGGCGGCCGCCACTGGACGGGTGCAGCCGGGAGCGTTGACGTGTTCGATGCCAAGGCAGATGCCGAAGCCGTGCTCGCCGCCATCGGTGCGCCGGTGGACAAGCTGCAGGTCTTCACCGATGCTCCGGGCTGGTTCCACCCGGGCCGCTCCGGCGCGCTGAAGCTGGGTCCGAAAGTGGCGCTGGCGATGTTCGGCGAGATCCACCCGCGCACCCTCGGCCTGATGGATGCGGAAGGCCCGATGGTCGGCTTCGAGATCCATTTCGACGCCGTGCCGGAATCCAAAGCCAAGTCCACCCGCTCCAAGGGCGCGCTGGACGTGGCCGATCTGATGCCGGTGCGCCGCGACTTTGCCTTCGTGGTGAATGCGGATGTGAGCGCTGACAAGCTGCTGAAGGCGGCCAAGGGTGCCGACAAGGTGCTGATCAGCGACGTTGCGCTGTTCGATATCTACGAAGGCGCAGGCGTTGGCGAGGGCAAGAAGTCGCTTGCCATCGACGTGACCCTTCAGCCGAAGACCAAGACGCTGACGGAAGAGGAAATCGAGACCGTGGCGAAGAAGATCGTCGCTGCCGTCGAAAAGGCCACCGGCGGCACGCTGCGCAGCTGACCGGGATAACCCCTGAAACAACAAGAAAGCCCCGCCGGAGACTGCTCCGGCGGGGCTTATGTTTTTGGCGGAACGGCCACTGATCCTTGCAGACCCGCCTTGTGCCAAGCGCGCTGGCAGGAAGACTTAGGCTTCTTCCTCCGGCAGAACCAGTTCCACCCGCACGAGGCCGCGCAGGGAGTTGCCCACATAGACGGGCGCGCCGGAGAAAAGATCGCCCCGCGTCAGGTCTGCTTCTGCGGCGAGCCGTTTGTCCAGCAGCGCCGCACGGAGTGTTCCGGGCAGCACGCCATGCCTCAGCGCCGGTGTGAGCAGGTGGCCATGACGGGCGATGAAGAGGTTGGTGAAGCTGCCCTCTGTCAGGAAGCCGTCCTCGTTCTCAAACAGGATCTCTTTGAACCCAGCCGCCATCGCCATCTTGAGGCTCTCGTCATACAGAGCGCGCCGGGTGGTCTTGTGGAAGAAGAACCGGTCCTCAGCCGAAGTGCGCGTGGACGAGAGGGTAACGGGCCACACTTCCCCCGGTGCCGTGGGCACGAAGTCCGCATGGGTGAGCGTCACGGTTCCATCCGCTGACAGCAACAGCCGCACTCTCTGCGGCCCCGTGAAGCCCTTGGCCAGTTCCTCAAGCTGCGCCTCGATGCTGTCCGGATCGCAGGTAAAGCCGAAATAGCGAGCACTGTCTGTGAGCCGCTCCTGATGCCGGGCAAGCAGCAGATAGCCATCCTCCGGTGTCCAGCCCAGCGTCTCGATCAGCTCGAAACTCTCATCGGGCGCCGTCAGAAAGCGCAGCTTCAAAAGGCATTCGTCATACTCGGGCGCTGCACCGGAATCAAACACCACCCCCGAGCCGATGCCCGCCTCACCCGTGCCGTCCTCTTTCAGCACCAGCGTGCGGATAGCGACGTTGAAGCTGAAATCGCCAGAGGGCGCGATGGAACCGATGGAGCCGGTGTAGACGCCGCGCGGCCCCGTCTCCTGCGCCCTGATGATCTGCATGGCGCTGAGCTTCGGCGCGCCCGTGATCGAGCCGCAGGGAAACAGGCCTTCGATGATCGCAGGAAGCGCCATGCCCGGCAGCAGCCGGCCAGAAACGCCGGTGACCATCTGGTGCAGGCTGCGGTAACGCTCCACCGCAAAGACATCATGCACGGCAACCGAGCCAGCCTCCGTCACCCGTGACAGGTCATTGCGCATGAGATCGGCGATCATGACATTTTCCGCCCGCTGCTTCGGGTCGCTGGCGAGACTTTCGGCAATCGCGGCATCTTCCGCAGTATCACGCCCGCGCGGGGCGGTGCCCTTCATCGGCCGGGTGCGCAGCGCTTCGCCCTTGCGCTCAAGGAACAGCTCTGGGGACAAGGAGACGATGGCCCGGTCGTCAAGCTTGATGAAAGCCGCATAAGGCACCGGCTGGCGGCGCAGCAGCCGGGCAAACTGCGCTTCCACCGGCCCGTGATGGGCAAAGCGGGCGCGCATGGTGAGGTTGGCTTGATAGATATCCCCCACCGCCAGATGATGCTGCACGGCGGCAAAAGCCTCGGCGTAGCGTGCCCGGTCCATGTCGTAGCTGAAACCGGAAACAGACGCCTCCGCTCCGCAGGACGCCTGTGCCAGCAGCGCAAGGGCCTCCGTCAACGTCAGTTCCTTCGGCGCATCGTAGACGCCGAACCAGCCCAGGAGCTCACCCGTGTTCTGATAATTCGCGGCCAGCTTCGGCTCGAAGGCGAAGCCGAACTCATAGGCAAAGAACCCGGCCAGATGCGCGCCGCCCTGACGTGCCGCTTCCAGCTCAGCCAGAAACGCCTGCGCTTCCTCCAGTTTGTGACATGTGAGCACACGGCGCGGCGCAGCAAATAGCTTCGCCCTGCCCGTCTTCAACGCATCCACCAGCAGCACCGTGCCATCGGGCAAAGGTGCAGAGAGGTTGCCGGGGTCTATCGCGTGAGTGCCGTTCAAGGGAGCATCCGTCTGGTATGGAGGCGGATACATGCCGCGCTCATACCGCTAGGGCAAGCCCCAAAGCGGCATTCCATCCTGCTTCTGCGCCAGCCCCCAGCAGAAAGGCCATGTGCCGGGTCAGTACCACACCCCAAGCCCGCGTGCGCGGAAGCGCGGCTTGCCAATATTCGGCACGAAGGACTTGCCGGCCACCGGTGCACCATGGTCGAAGACAAGCGGGTCACCATGGGCTGCCAGTTCGCGCAGGCGCTGCACACGCTCTTCGGTCTTGGGGTGAGTGCGCAGGATTGAGGGCTCGGGAATACGTGCGCCCGGCAGGGCCATCGCTTCCCACATACGGCCCTGCACACGCTCCAGCTTCAGCAGAGCAAAGGCAAGACCATCCGGGTCGCCGGTCAGTTCGGCAGCGCCCAGATCGGCATCGAATTCCCGCGTGCGCGACAGCGCCAGCTGCAGCAGTGTGCCCACAGTGGGCGCGGCCATCAGCAGCACGATGAGCACCCATGGAACGCCTGCGCCACCTGCAATCATCGACGGGATATGGAACAGGAACAGGAGCAGCCCCACGAAAGACATGGAGGAAGTCAGCCGCGCCACGATATCGGCCAGCGCCATCACCCGCACATCGCCATTGCGGATGTGGCTGACCTCATGCGCCATGACGCCCGCAAATTCGCGCAAGGTAAGCCCTCGGATCAAACCGTCCGTCACGCAGACGGCGGCATCTTCCGCCCGGCCTACGGCAAAGGCATTCATCATCCGGCTCGGCACGTAATAGAGCTTGGGCACGGCCGGCAGGCCTGCCCGGCTGGCGAGCACCGTCAGAACCTGATGGCCCTCGGGAAATACATGTTCCGGCAAATGCCGCGCCTTGTAGAGCCTCAGCACAAGCGCGGGCGACACATTCATCGCTCCGTAAAGCATGAAGCCGCCGCCTGCCAGCGCCCACAGCACGCCCGTCTGCCCGCCCAGCACATAGGCACAGACCACAAGCAGCGTAAGGCTGCCGGCGGCGAGGAATGCCGTGTGCAACCGGTTTTCAAATCCGCGCCGCCTGCGCAGCGCCGCATCAAGGACTGTGTTCTGGCTCATGAGAAATAGGTAGGCGCATGCGCTGCCAATGTCATCCCCTGACGTCACCCCCGCTTGCTGAGGCCTGCCTCACGCGGCAAAGGCGCCATGGGCTCTGCTGTCTTCGGTTTCCAGCGCATCGCGCAGCTTTGCCGCCTGCGCTTCCAGCTCCGCCAGTCCCTGCTGCAACGAGGAGGCCGATGCGCCGAGGCTGGCTGTCAACGCAAAGAGAGCCCCGGTCTCTCCGGCAAGGCGGCTGTTGTCATCCAGCACATCGCGGGCGGTTGCTTCCAGACGGGTGGCCGTTTCTTCCTGTGCGGAGATCGCACGGGCGATATCTGCCGTGCTTTCATCCAGCGTGCCCATGATGGACGTAATTCCGCCAATGGCCTCGACCGCGCCCTTGGTCTCAGCCGCGATGGCATTGATCTGAGCGGTGATGTCGCTCGTTGCCTTGGCTGTCTGGGTGGCGAGATCCTTCACCTCCGAGGCGACAACGGCAAAACCGCGCCCGGCAACACCTGCGCGAGCGGCCTCGATGGTGGCATTGAGCGCCAGAAGATTGGTTTGCCCGGCAATGGCCTGGATCATGCCCACGACCTCTCCAATGCGGCCCACGGAACCGGCCAGGCTGGTGATGCGCTGGCTGGAGACTTCAGTGCCGCGCGCCACCTCGGAGATGGCACCCGATGCCCCAGCGACCTTGCGGGCGATATCGCTGGCAGAGACTGCCAGTTCGCCCGAGGCATTGGCGATCCGTTCGATCCGGCCCGATGTGGCGCTGCCGGTGCCGCCCAGACCAGCGCTGCCTTGCGCGCCATCTCCGATGCGCAAGGCCAGAGCCGCAGCCTGACGGCGTAAATCCGAGATCTGACCCGAGATCAGCGCCAGACCAGTTTCCAGCTCGGCCCGTTTCAACGCAGAGGCAGCCGAGGGCTGCAGCTCAGGTTGCGGCGCGGGACTGACTGCGACTGGCAAAGGCACGACAGACATGGAAGGTTCTGGCACGGAAGGCTCTGGCTGTCGCACCGCTGCCAGCTGCGCCTCAAGCGCGCTGATGCGCGACTGGGCACTGGCCAGTTCTGCGTAGTCCGCCTGCTCCAGACGCTCAAGATGCGCAAGGAACCGGCAAATCGCGCCTGTGAAGAGCCCGGTCACGGCCACATAGGCGAACACCTGCGGCCAGCCGCTGCCCTCGGGTGGAATGGCCCAGGGATAAAAGGCAGCGGCCAGAACATGCAGCGCAGCACTTGCCGTGCCGTAGGCCGCCGTCATCCGCCAGTCCAACCCGGCCGCCAGTACTGCCAGCAGCAGCAGTCCATAAAGCTGCGCAAGGTTCTGCCAGGCGATGAAAGCCGGATCATCCGTGAGAGAAGCCATCAGAAGGAGCGACAGGCAGGCCATGACAGCAGCAGCCACCATGCGGGCCGCCGTGCCCTGCTCCGCCCGCAGCCACAAGGCCGTGGCGCAGGCCCCCAGAATGAGCGCGGCGCCCGAAACCATGGAGGCCGAAGTCTGGGGGTTTAACCAGCCAGCCGCCGTCACGGCCAGAACATTGGCCCAGAGGAAGAACATCAGCAGCCTGAAGCCTGCTGCACGCAGGCTGTCGTAGCGGATCATGCCGTTCTCGCCTTCAGCGCGCCTCGAGGGTGCGCTCGCAGCAGCCGTCATCCGGCAGCGGTTTTCACAAGGTTCGGACGGGGAAAGGCTGACGGCACCGCCAGCCGGACGACAACGCACCCCAGCCAAGAGAACGCTAGGCTAATCATGCTTAACGATGTGTAAATACGAGGCAAACTGCAAGCGTATGGAGGCAGGATTTACCGGCTGAGCGCAAGACCCGGGCCTGACACCAGCCCATCAGGGCCCCTGCACCGCCTCGGACAAGGCAACGGCGTCCGCCTCAGGCAAGAGCCCTGCCCAGGCCAGCACATGCTGGATAAGTGCGATCTGCGCCTGCTGGCGCTGCCAGCGGTCCTCCGCCTCCCCTTCCTGCAAGAAGGGGCCATCATCCTGCCTTTTCGTCCCGCCGGCAGCCTTGCGCCGAAGCTTGCGCAGATAGGCCTTGCAGCGGGCCTCATCCGCCTGAAATGGCGCTAATGATACCGCATCACCCTCACAGCGGCGCAGCAGCGCGTCCGCCGCCGCCGCCAGCTCGGCCAGAGCCGCAGGGTCTGGTGACGTCTCAGCAGTCAGAAGGCGTGCCAGATGCTTCATGGCGCGTGAAGCGGCCTGCAGCCGGGCTGCCCGGGCCGGATAAGCGGGGCCCATCGCCTTGCGAAAGACCTTGAAGCACCAGCGCGCTTCCCTGAGCTCCCGGCGCGCCGCAGCAATGGCATCGCGGCCCGGCAGGTCCTTCAGGGCCGCCCGCGCCGTGATCACTCCGTCAAGAATCATCGCCCGCAGAATAACGCCCGTCGGCGCGCCATGGGGCGCTGCCAGCCCGTTCTGCGGACTTCCGGTCGAAAGATAAGTTCCACCTGCAACGCTTCGGGTGCGGTCCAGCATCAGGCCCCGCTCTCCTCTGCACTCTCCGGCATGGGCGGTACAGACGAACAGACGATGCCCGTGCCACGCAGGCCACAGTAGCCGTTGGGGTTCTTGGCCAGATACTGCTGGTGATATTCCTCGGCAAAATAGAACGGCACGCCGGTGGCAAGTTCCGTGGTGATGGCACGCGTATGCCCTGCCACCTTCAGATCAGCCGCATAGGCCGCGCATGAGGCCTGCGCCTCGGCCAGCGTGGCCTCGTCCGGCAGATAGATCACCGACCGGTACTGCGTGCCCACATCATTGCCCTGGCGCATGCCTTCGGTGGGGTCATGCCTCTCCCAAAGAGCTTCAAAAGCGAGGCCAGCGGCAGAACCTTCGGATCATGGACCACAAGCACCACCTCCGCATGGGCAGTGCGGCCGGTGCAAACCTCATTGTAGGTCGGGTTTGGCGTGTGCCCGCCAGCATAGCCGGCAGCAGTGACATAAACACCTTCAAGGCTCCAGAAGGCCCGTTCTGCCCCCAGAAACAGCCCATGCCGAAGCATACGGCCTGCATGCCTTCAGGCCAGGGGAGAGAGCGGACGGCCCAGCACGGCGTGGGGTTGCGTAAGGCGCACCGGCTCTGCCCGGCCCGGCAAGGCCTCGGCCGCCGTTGGCAGCACGAATTTCCGGCTCAGCATGGTCATGAAGGACATGTCTTGCACTCCCTGTGAGACAGATGGTGGCGGGCAGACGAAACAGGCAAGCCTTTCACGGCTTCAGATGAGCTCGCGGCGCGTGCGGGCTGAGCCTGCCGCGAGCAGCAGAAAGGCTGCAGGCATGGCCACCGCCCAGACCGGCAGGGACAAGACGGCGCCAATCACCCAGTCCCACGCCCAGGATCCCACATGGGTCACGACAGCCTTGCCGGCAAGGGCGAGGCTTTCAGCGGAAAACTCGGCCCAGACTTCGGCCAGGGGCGTGAAGGAAAATCCGGATGCAGCGACGGAACGGCTCCCATCCACCACCGCAGCGACCACGGCAACGCCAAGCAGAAAGAAACCACCCAGTCGCAATACCAGGCGCAAGAGGGCAAACATGCGTCCAGAGCCTCCAATTTCCACAGCCTGACACACCGGTTCTTCAGGTCTTGCTGACCCTCGTCCGGCCCCGGCAGCCAAGCCTCACTGCTTTTTTCAGATTTTGCCGCAAAAGACCATCCCGCAAAGCGGACAAGACCGCTACGGCAAAGTTTTCCCCGGCCCAAAACAGTTCTAAGCCCGCCCAAACACCTTCAAAAGACCGCAGTTTTCCGCCACTTTCTGCTAAACTCAGCCAAGCTTGGCTGTCCTTATGCGGCAACGCTCTGAAAAGCTGGAAAAAATTTGCCGCCGGTCCTTGCACTCCGCGTCCATCTGGGTATATTCCGCCCACTCCAAGCGGCAAGCCCGCTGCGGACGGACAGGTGGCCGAGTGGTTGAAGGCGCACGCCTGGAACGCGTGTATACGGGCAACCGTATCGAGGGTTCGAATCCCTCTCTGTCCGCCATTCTCTTTCAAGACAACCGTGATCAGCCTGCGTGCAGCAAAGTTGCTGCTGGCAGGATATTGTCTGCTCTGAGCATGATTCCTCATCGCATCTGTCTGCACACGCGCAAGAAGCCGCTCTTTCGATGCTTGAGCAGCTGCTGAGCCGGTATATGCCCAAGCTTTCTGCCGGTCAGGCTTTAGAGCTCATCCAGCGGAAACCTCGCAAGTACAGGCATGACCCGCAAGGGCCGCTCCAATCGCACAGCCCAGAGTATGATTATGATTTAAGCAGCCGGCAGCGTCGGTCTATGACGGCAAGCCGTCCAAAATGTCATTAAAGTTACATTTTAGCCTGAGATAACGACGCCATCAGATGAGAAAGCCCTCATCTTTGATAAGTTTCGTCATCTCAGGATTTAAAAATGTCGCAAAGTTTACTTTCTGGCACGCAGCGTCTTGCGCGGCTTGCCAGTGTTTCGCGTCTCACCCTTGCGATTTGCAGTGCCACGGTTGCAAGCCTTGCCGGGCCGGCACTGGCTGCAGATGGCACTTTCCGGCTGCTGACCTTCAACACGTGGGGCGAACGTTTCCGCAGTGATGTGTCGCAGATGTCGGATTTCTTCGCCAAAGGTCAATATGACATCATTGCCTGGCAGGAGCTGCGCACAAACAGCCCCTATGCCGCGCAAGTCCCACCCATGCTGCAGGGTCTTGGCCTCGGCACTTACACCAGCACCCAGACGGGTGACACCGGCATCACGTCGCGACTCACCGGCACTGCGGGCGGTGTGAATGGCAGCGGCACCCAGGGTAACCGCTTCAGCTTCATCCAGCTCGACGCGCAGAACATGCTGCCGCAGACAACCGTGGCCTCGGTTCACCTCGACTATGCGGACGAATCCGTGCGCCGCCTTCAGGAAGCGCGCAACCTGATCGACTGGGCCAAAACCGTGGATGGCCCGCTGATCGTCACGGGTGACTTCAACGCCGGTGACGTTTCCGAGCGCGGCCTGCATCATGTGGACCAGCAGAAGCTTCTGCTGCGCAGCTATCTGCGCTCCAACAACAGCTTCTATTACGACCTGCTGACCCAGTACGCGGTGGACCGCACGCAGCTGGACAGCTTCATCACTGCCAACAACGGCCGCACGCTGGCCAATTCCGACATTCCGGACACGATGTTCGTGCCCGAGACCTATGCAGTTGAAAACAACACGCCGCAGACGATGAACCTGCTGAAGAAGCAGTTCATGCTTCTGCAGAAGGCGGGCGAGCGTGAGCAGTTTGCCCCGCATGACCTGCGCGATGGCAGCACCACCTGGCCCAGCGCCGGAGAGGATGCGACCAACACCTGGCCGAGCTGGGACCGCGCCAAGATTGACCACATCCTTGTCTCCCGTCCCTTCGGTAAATGGTGGGAGCTGTCCAGTGACGCCAGCGACCCTTATGTCGGCGTCCTTGACAAGACAGGTTATGCCATCAACGGCACGACGCCGTTGAGCGACCACGAGCTGACCGCCCATGACATGAGGTGGGTTGGCCCGGCACTGCAAAAATACGCAGCAGGTCAGGGCGCGGCCGACAAGACCAGGCTTGTCTGGGGCACGGAAGCTGCCGTGTTCAACGAGAAGAACAAGGTCTTCTACCTGACGCGCAACAACATGCGCACCGACCTCTATCTTGGCCAGATTGCCGATGAGGACGGCATGCCGCTTCTCGCCAATCTGACGCTGGCCGAGAAGAAGACCCTGCTCGACTGCATGAGCAAGGATCCGCGCTTCCAGCAGGCAATCCGCGACTACTGCATCGACGATCACAGCTTCATCGGCGAAACCCTGGTCAAGAATGGTGGCACCATCATCGTTGACGAGGATGCAGCACTTGGCGGCTCAAACGCCCAGCTGCGCCTTGCCGATGGCCGCCTGCGCGTTGCGGGCACCAGCATGGGTGAACTGAACCGCGCCGTGGTTCTGGAAGGCACAGGCGGTGCCATCGATGTGGAAGCCGCTGGTCATTCGCTCACCATCGCCAGGACGATTTCCGGCTCGGGCTCCCTGACCAAGGAAGGTGCAGGACGGCTGAACCTCACCGGCGTCAACACCTACACGGGCGGCACCACCGTCGCCGGCGGCACCTTGTCGGTGAACGGCTCCATCGCCAACTCATCCCTGGTCACGGTTCTGGACGGCGGCACGCTTGGCGGCACCGGCACCACGGGTGCCCTGCGCATTGCAAGGGGCGGCGTCCTGGCGCCCGGCAACTCCATCGGCACGCTGAACGTCAATGGTGACGTGACATTCGATCCGGGCTCGACCTACCGGGTGGAAGTGGACCAGAGCGGCAACAGCGACAGGCTGGCAGCCACGGGCACGATCACCATCAACAACAGCACGCTGGACTTCGTGCCGGTCAACACCAGTATCGTGCCGCAGACTGCCTACACCATCTTCTCGGCTGCAGGCGGCATCTCGGGCACCTTCGGTTCCGTCACCTCCAGCTTTGCCTTCCTCAACCCCTATCTGACCTACACCGGCAACAGCATCAGCCTGCAGCTGCTGCGCAATGACGTGCGCTTTGCCGATGTGGCGGGCAGCGCCAACGGCCGGGCGGTTGCAGGGGCCATCGACGGCATGCGTACCAGCGATCCGCTGTTCAACACCCTTCTGCCTCTCTATGCCACAACGGCACGTGATGGCTTCCAGCAGCTTTCGGGCGAGTTCTATGCCTCCATGGCAGGCGCACTGGCCGAGGAAAGCCAGTTCAGCCGCGACGCAGTCACCTCCCGCATGCGGGCTCCGGCCTCCGGCTTCACGGACGGGCGCTGGCAGCCGTGGATGCAGAGCTACGGTGCCTTCGGCCGCACTGGAGGTGATGGCCTCGACACCCTGAAGCGGACGAGCGGCGGCGTGTTCTTCGGCACGGACATCGCGATCGACAGCACCACGCGCCTTGGCGTCATGGGTGGCTACGGCTACACGCACCTCACAAGCAAGGGCGTGGCGGCTTCTGCAGATGCCAACAGCGGGCTCATCGGCCTCTATGGTGCGACCGCTATCGACAAGCTGCGCCTCACCTATGGCTCCACCGTCTCCTTCTCCCGCGCCGATGCGGAGCGCACTGTTGCCTTTGGCAACTTCGCCAACAGCCTTCAGGCCAAGGTGAATGGCACCACCGCACAGGTGTTCGGTGAAGCCGCCTATGCCTTTGATCTGGAGAAGGTCACGCTCGAGCCCCTGGCAGGACTGGCCCACGTGCATGTGCACAGCGGCTCCTTTGCCGAAAGCGGCGGTGCAGCGGCCCTGTCCGGTTCAGCATCCGGCTATGATGCAACCTTCACCACGCTCGGACTGCGGGCCTTCACTGACCTGAAGCTGGGGAAACGCTGGCGCGTGTCTCCGCGGAAGCCGGCTGGCGCCATGCTTTTGGTGACAAGCCGCAAGCCACACTGGCGTTCGACCGCGGCAGCGCCTTCAGCATCGAAGGCGCAGGCGTTGCACGCGACACCGCGTTCATCCGGACGGGTGTGGATGTGAGCCTGCGGGAGAATGCGTCCCTGTCACTGAAATACACCGGGGGCTTCTCCTCGGAGGGCGGAACCCATGGCATCAATGCCGGTGTGAAGATCCGTTTCTAAGCATCCATCGGCCAGACATCAGTGCAGGGCGGAGAAATCCGCCCTGTTTGTTTTGCATTTTCACGCCCTCTGTCATTGCCTGTCCCAGTGCAGAAGGTTAGTTTTCGCCGCAACGCAGATGAACCCGGAACTATGTCTTGAAGGTCGGCAATGGATAAAAAGACCCGGCGGCAGTCAGAAATTCTGCTGCAACTTGAAAAGCTGCGTTACCTTTCGCTGGAAGACATCAGCCAGGCATTCAACGTGACCACCCAGACCGCGCGCCGCGATGTGCAGGAGCTGGAGCTGGCCGGAAAGGTGCGCCGGCTGCATGGCGGAGCAGCTCTCGCCCAGCCAGTCGATCCTCTGGTGCTGCGCGCCCGCCGGGTGGAAAATGCCGCGGCAAAAGCGCGTATCGGCGAGGCCGTGGCCCGCGGCATTGCGGATGGGTCAGCCATTTTCATTGATGCCGGGACCACCTGCGAGGCCGTGGCCCGCGCCCTGCTCAGCCACAAGGGCCTCAGGGTCGTGACCTATTCCCTGCGGGTGGCCACGCTGCTCAGTGAAGGCACGGATTTCACCGTGGCTGTGCCGGGCGGCTTCGTGCGGCAGGTGGATGCCGGAGTGTTCCGCGCCGAAACACCGGAATTCATTGGCCGGTTCAAGTTCGACTGCGCCGTCATTTCCGTCAGTGGCATCGATTCTGCGGGCGATATCGGCGACGACGACCACGCGGAAGTTGCCGCCGTGCAGGCCGCCATGCGCCAGTCGGAGCGTATCGTGCTGGCCGTGGACAACAGCAAGTTCGGCCGCCGCGCCCTCGTCAAGCTCTCCGGCCTCAACGGCATCCACGAGCTCGTCTGCGACGCCGAACCGGACGCCCCCTTGCGCGCCCTTCTTGACCAGGCCGCCGTCCAGGTCACCGTCGCCACGTAAGGGGCGCGGCCGGCGGCAACAAGCCCGCCGTTCAACGGCGGGCTCGCCGGGTCATTCGGCTGGCGCCGAGAAGAGCAGTCCGGAGGAACTGGAGCGGGCGGCGAGGGCCAGACCCGCGACCAGAAGCCACCCGGCGATGGTCGCCCCAACCCACAAGAGCGAACCGGATGGCGCGATGACGGCTGTCAGGCCCAATACGCCGATGACTGCCCGTGACTGAAGCGACAACGGCCGTCCGCACCACCCTCCGAAAGCAACGGCCCACAGTGCTGTGGATGCCAGGAGCGACAGGCCGCCCAGACTGATCTGGACTGCAGTGCCCTGCCAGAGGATTGCCGGGTCAAAGATGAAGCTGAAGGGCACGAAGAAGGCAACCAGCGACAGGCCAAAGGCGGAGAAGCTGGTTTTCATCACCGGCGCTTTGCCCACAGCAGCCGCGGCAAAGGATGCAAGGGCAACCGGCGGCGTCACCATGGACAGCACACAGTAGTAGAAGATGAACATGTGCGCCGCGAGGGGCGGAATGCCCAGATCCTTGATCGCCGGGACGAACAGCACAGCACCAATGATATAGGCCGCCACCGTCGGCAGGCCCATGCCCATGACGATACAGCCAAGCATTGCCAGAATCAGGGAGGCGAACAGGGAACCTTCTGCGACGGATGCGAGGGAGCCGGCAAACTTAAGCGCCAGATTGGACTGCACCGCCACAGCAATGACCACGCCGATGATCGCAATCGGTACGGCGACCTCTGCGGCCTGCCGCGGAGCTTCCCTGAGAGCATTGATCACAGCCTTCCAGCTGTAGCGCGTGTTCTTGCGCAGAAACGGCACCAGGAAGCAGGAGGCCGCCGCAACCACGGCCGAATAGGCCGCCGAGAAGCCGCTCATCAGCGCACCGACGAGGATCAGCGGCGGCAGCAGCAGGTGAAGGCGCGGGCCGATGGCCTGAGTTGCCGCAACTTCTTCCGCCGTCATCGCCCGCAACCCATCGCGGCGAGCCATCAGATCCACCACCAGAAGCAATGCAACATAGAAAGCCACGGCCGGAATGAGCGCTGCCAGAGCAACCTGTGCATAGGGCACATTCAGCATCTCGGCCATGATGAAGGCTGCCACGCCCATGACAGGCGGCATGATCTGTCCGCCGGTCGACGCAATGGCTTCGATGCCCGCAGCGCGGTGATCCGGAAAGCCCGTCTTCTTCATGAGCGGAATGGTGAGAACACCCGTCGAGACCACATTTGCCACCGCACTGCCGGAGATCGACCCCATGAGGGAGGAGGAAATGATCGCGGCCTTTGCGGTGCCGCCAGTGGCCCGGCCGGCCATTCGGATCGCAAGATCAATGAACAGCTGGCCGCCGCCGACAGCGGCATAGGCCGCACCGAACATAATGAAATAGAAGATGAAATTGACCGAGGTCGATGTGGTGATGCCCAGAACACCCGCCGTCGTCATGGTGGTGATTTCGATGGCCGCGTCCAGATCAAAGCCGCGGAAGGACAGCCATCCCGGCAGAAGGTTGCCCCAGAACGCATAGGCGATGAAGGCAAGCAGAACCCAGACCAGCACCATGCCGACCGCACGCCGCGCTCCTTCCAGAAGCAGCAGCACGAAGACACAGCCGGCGGCAATGTCCTGCGGCAGTACCGGCGACACATTCTCCATACGGGTGGTCAACCGGTCATACTCGACAAGGTAATAGGTGCCGACACCCAGCGTTGCCAGGATCAAGGCCGCATCCACAAGCGCCCTTGGAAAGGTGCTGCGGCCATCCTTCTGCAAGGGGGACCAGAGAAACAGCAGGATCAATGCAATGCAGACATGGGCGGGCCGCTCGAACAGCGGCTGCTGCGGCACAAGAATGATCCAGAGTTGAAACAGGATGAAGAGGACACCCAGGACGAACCGGGTAGAACTCACAGCCGAGCGGACAGACAGGGTTTGCATATTTCGAACCTCCTCCCAGGGCGCGAACAGACAGGCAGCCGGAGCCGAAGACCGGCACCGGCTGCGGCGGACTTACATCCAGCCGCGTTCCTTGAAGTAGCGGACGGCACCCGGATGAAGCGGGATGCCGACTGCCTCGGGCTTCCAGGCAGTCTCTGGCTTGAACTGCGCCCAGGCAGCGTGGGATTTTGCCAAAGTCTCTGCATTCTCGCAGAGAGTCTTGGTAATCAGATAGGCCTTCTCCTCATCGAGCGAGGCATGGGCGAGCAGCATGGTGCCGAGATTGGCACCGGCCGTTGCAACGCTCTGGCCATCGAACCACGGCCCATAGGTCCCTGCCGTCATGCCACTGGCCGTCATCACGTCCAGTGCCTTCTGCGGAATGTCGAGGAAGGCCATCGGTGTCGTCAGGGCCACTTCCGAAATGGTCGGATGCCCCTTGACCACGGTGTCGATGTAGATATCGGCACCGCCGTTGCGCAGAACATCGGGGATCTGCGGCGTGTCCAGCTGAACAATGTCACCGCCGTCCGCCTTGATCTTCTGCGCACTTGAGCCGAGCGCCTCGAGGATCATGTGTGCGGCGGGAACAGCGCTGGAGCCAGCCGGCTTCATCAGAATGCGAACCGGCTTGCCCGAAGCAAGAATGGCCTCAAGATCACTTGTGCCCATCTGGTCTACAAAGGCCTTGCGCGCAATCATGCCGATGTAGACATCGTTAAGCCCGCCCACCAGAGCCCGGATATCCGGTGCGGAAGCGCCTTCATAGACCGGGTTTCCATCACGCGCCCAGACTGCCGAAGCCACATTGGACAGGGCGATCTCCGCCTTGCCGGACTGCACGACCATGGGATTTGCCACCCCGCCGCCGCGCGCCAGCACCTCAACGGAATTCGAGCCAAGCACCGGTTCGATCATCTGCTCCAGAGTGGCGGCAAAGACATACCACGACGTGCCCTCGCGCATGGCGCCGATGCGGATGTCCTGGGCCTGAGCCAGCGATCCGCAAAAAACCGCTGTGGCAAGTGCCCAGGTGCCAGCCTTCAGGTACCTGCTGATGAAATTGATCATGTTTCCTCCTCCCTTGCTCCCCTGTGGCAAAGCCCCGCGCCTCACCGCGGGGGCTTTGTACCTTATTCTGCTGCCAGAAGCTGCTGGTCGACGCGGCCGATACCGGCTGCATCGAAGGCAGCGAAGATCTCCTGCTCTGCCTTTTCGCCCAGGTTCTTGAGCGGCTCGCGGATCGTGGCATGGTCAAGCACGCCGCGATGGACCAGGCCGAGCTTGAGCGCCACGGTGCCTTCCATGTGCGAACCACGGTGATAGACCGCGCGGGTGACGGGCAGAAGCTGCTCGAAGATCTTCCGGGCTTCCGGGTAGTTCTGTGCCTTGCCCGCCTCGATCAGGCCGATGAGCAGTTCCGGGGCAATGTTGCCATAGCCAACCAGAAGGCCGTCCACGTCGAACATCGTCGGCAGCAGCCATTCGTCATGGCAGGACAGGATCTGAAGATCCGGATTGGCCTTCTTCAGCTGGGGAATTTCAACGTACCAGCGCTTCATGTTGCGCACGCCGTTCTTCGTGGCCACAACACCTTCCTGCGTGGCAATTTCCAGCTGGGTGTCCAGATCATAGCTGGCTTTGGTGGCATCGGGGTACTGGAACAGGATTTCCTGCAGACCGGATTCCTCCCAGATGGCCTTGTAGCGGCTCTGCGGAGCGCCCTTCTGGTAGCCAAAGCGAAGCCAGCCATGGTTCGGATACACCAGAGCACCGGTCGCACCGGCGGCTTTGCATTTGCGGGCCTCGGCTGCTGCCACCTTGGTGCCTTCGCCAGTGATGCCGGCAATGATCGGGATCTGGCCGTTCACGGCCTCCACATAGACTTCGATGAGCTTCAAGCGCTCTTCCTCGGTCAGGAAGGTGCCTTCACCGGCATGGCCAAGGATCACAAGGCTCTTGACGCCCTTCATCGAGGCCAGCCAGCGGGCAATACGGGCATTGGCTGCGTAGTCGACGTTGCCGTCACGGTCAAACACGGTCACGGGGGCGGGGCTGAGGCCGCGCAGATCCATCGGGTTCATTGAGTTTCTCCTCCTCAGACTTTGCTGCAGACGGCCGTCCATCAGCAAAGGGAACGATATTGGGAACGTTCCCAATATCTGTTTGATCGCTGGTGCTGTCAAGTGGTAGAACGTCAAAATCCCGGCGCGAGGGACAGAGGGCGATTCGATGAAAAGTGACAAACGTGATGTGATTTCCCCTGTGCGCGTCACGATCCTTGATGTGGCGAAGGCTGCTGGCGTCTCGAAATCCAGTGTCTCCCGCTTCCTGGATGAGCGCATGCCGAAGTCGGACAGCGAGACGGCCCGAAGGGTGCGGCAGGTGGCGGCAGACCTTGGCTATGTGCGCGATGTTTCTGCCTCCTCTCTCCGCCGTGGCAAGACCGGCATGGTGGGCGTGATTGTTCCGCGGCTCACGGACACGGTGATGGCGATGGTCTACGAGGCCCTGTCCCGCGCCGCCGCAAGAGCTGGTCTTTTCACCATCGTGGCAACAACCGAAGACGAGCCCGGAGCCGACAGGCGCGCCGCCGACGCGCTGCTGCGGCGGGGCGTGGATGGCCTGATCCTGGCGACAGCGCGGGATGGAGAGGAACTGACCGGTGAGCTTATGGACCGGAATGTCCCTTTTGTGCTCACCCTGCGCACCAACGGGATGTGCAGATCCTCCGTTGGCGATGATGCCCTTGGCGGCTATCTGGCCACACGGCACCTGATCGACCTCGGCCACCGGCGGATTGGGCTGATCGCCGGCCCCGCCTTTGCCTCAAGCGCAAGAGGCCGCACCGAAGGCTACCGTGCCGCCATGGCAGAAGCAGGCCTTGAGGTAAATCCCGGCTGGGTAAGGGAATCGACCTTCGGCATTGAATCGGGCGGTGAAGCGGCCCGCGCACTCATGCAGCTGAGCGATTGTCCCACTGCCATTTTTGCGGTCAATGACAATACAGCCATTGGCGCCATGTCGGCCCTCAGCCGCATGGGACTGTCCGTGCCAGGTGACGTCTCTCTCGCGGGCTATAATGACATTCCGATCGTCAGCCATCTGCCAACGCCGCTGACATCAGTCAAGGTTCCCTTTGACCAGATAGCCACAGTCGCATTCGAGCTTCTGGCCGCTGAGGACCTGAAGCCGCAGGACCTCATCCGCATGGCCACCCCAACCCTGATCCCCCGCAAATCAACCGCCCCTGCGCCGCAAGGCGGCAAATGAACTGCGGCAATATCGGCGGCGGAGAGTACATAGGCGCACCCCCAGCCCTGCGCGTGGCGGCATACGCGTGTGCGGCGGAACGTGAGTGAAGCCGCCCGGCGCCAGGCCATGCGGTACTGAGGCCTCATGCCTTGAGATTATCCGGGCGCCGCACGGGCTTGGCCAACACCCGATGAGTAAGGCTCTTTTAGGTCTTGTCATAAATCTGGCTAAGGAAACGTAACAGGATTTACCTGCATGCCAGGCTCAACAATAACTGCCAGGTAACGTTGTTGTTTGAATCGAGCCCCTCAATATGCTGCACCGCATCCCTGCCAGATGCACTTCACCACCTGAGCCGAGGCCTTGAAGATGCTTGACCTCCGCCACACGATCTTTCACAACATTCTTGGTGCTCCAGCAAAGAGCGGGATGATCTGAGGAGAACATCACGCAAGGAGCGCATCTTTTTACATTCCGGACAGGTTCCGGACAGGAAAGATGCCTAATGATCCTGAGCCTTGCCGGGCTTCGGAGGAGAAACCAAGCACGGTGGCGCGCTTGCCACAGGCCATGACCGGCAGCGCTGTAACGCATCTACGGGAGGACTGAATGATCAAAGACCTGAACATCACGCGCCGTGTAGCTCTGGGGCTGGCGGCTGGCGCCATGGCTCTCGGGCTGGCAGGCCCGGCTGCGGCAGAGGTCAACTTCGCAGGCAAGACGATCGAGTGGATCATTCCGTTCTCCGCTGGTGGCGGCTCTGACACCTGGGCACGTTTCAATGCCCCCTGCTGACCAAGTACCTGCCGGGCAACCCGGTGGTTGTCGTCGTGAACGAGCCGGGTGGCGGCTCCACCAAGGGCACCAACCTGTTTGCCGCCCGTGCCAAGCCGGATGGCCTGACGATCCTTGGCACCTCTGGCTCGACCCAGTTCCCCTATCTGCTGGGCGACCCGCGCGTTCGCTATGAATACAAGGACTGGAAGATCGCTATGGCCGGCCCGACCGGCGGTGTCGTCTATGCCTCTCCCAAACTGGGCCTGAAGGGCCCGCAAGACATTGCCATGCTCAAGGACAAGGAGCTGGTCTATGCCAGCCAGGGCGCAACCTCGCTCGACCTTGTGCCGCTGCTCGGCTTCCGTCTTATGGACTTCAAGGTACAGCACGTGTTCGGCTTCAAGGGCCGCGGCGACGGCCGCCTCGCTTTTGAACGCGGCGAAGTGAACATCGACTATCAGACCTCCTCTGCCTATCTGAAGAACGTGCAGCCGCTGGTTGATGCAGGCCAGGCCGTTCCGCTGTTCAGCTGGGGCGTCCTGAATGAAGCCGGTGACGTGGTGCGTGACCCGACCTTCCCGGACCTGCCGTCCTTCGTCGAGGCTTACGAGACCCTGACTGGCCAGAAGCCAACCGGCCCGGAATACGATGCCTACTTCGCCTTCTTCACCGCAGGCTTCCCGGCCCAGAAGATGGTGTTCCTGCCGAAAGGCACGCCGGACGATATCGTTGCCACCTACCAGAAAGCCTTCGAGGACATGAAGGCAGACCCGGATTACCAGGCCAACGCAGAAGCCATTCTGGGCACTTACGGGCAGGTGACCGGCAAGCTGGCCCAGGCACTGTTCGAGAAGGGTACGACCATCTCTCCCGAACTGCGTGAACAGGTGGCAAACATGCTGGCAGCCGACTACGGTGTGAAGCTGGGCGAATAACGCCTCCGTCACAACGCATCAGACGGCCTCCTCCCGGGGGCCGTCTCTCATCTTTTGTGGATGCCGCATCCTTGGCGGCAGCGCGGCCCCAACGGGGCTGTATGAGCCCGGCGCACCGGGTAGTGCTCAGACCTCTCTTGCCTTGCCGGCGCCTGCAGCCTGAGCCTGCCGGGGCATGTTACGCCCATATTTCTGCGCCATGGCATAACGCGGAAGCACCCGCCGTGATTGACACGTTACTGTCTGCGCTTGGCGCGCTTTTGTCTTTCCAGCACCTGTTCTACATGCTGATCGGAGTTTCTGTCGGGCTTCTGATTGGTGTCATTCCAGGCCTTGGCGGGATCGCCGGGCTCTCGCTTCTGATGCCGTTTCTGTATGGAATGAACGAGATCAGCGCGCTTGCGATGCTGATCGGGCTTGTGGCCGTGATCCCGACCTCGGACACGTTCTCCTCGGTGCTGATGGGCATTCCCGGCTCCTCCGCCAGCCAGGCAACCGTGCTGGACGGCTTTCCGCTGGCCCGGCAGGGTCAGGCGGCGCGGGCGCTGTCTGCCGCCTTCATCTCGTCCATGGCGGGGGGATCTTCGGCGCGGTCGTCCTGACCGGCTTTGTCGTCATCGCACGGCCCTTGATCCTGTCCTTTGGCTCGGCGGAGCTGTTCATGCTGGCGCTGTTCGGCCTGTCCATGGTTGCGGTGCTGGCGGGGCGGAGCCTGGCCAAGGGGCTTGCAGCCTGCTGCATCGGCCTGATCATCGGCTCCATCGGCGGGGCGCCGGCCACTGGCGAGTTCCGCATGATCTTCGGCTTCGACTATCTGTATGACGGCATTCCGCTGGTCATCATCGGCCTTGGCTTCTTCGCCATTCCCGAGATCGCCGATCTCCTGCGCAAGAATTCCGCCATCGCCTCGGGCAATGCCCTTGGCACGGGCTGGTTCCAGGGCATCCGCGACTGGTGGTCGAACCTCTGGCTCTCCATGCGCTGCGCAGGCCTTGGCTGCATCATCGGCGCCATTCCTGGTCTTGGCGGCTCGGTCGTTGACTGGATCGCCTATGGCCATGCGGTCCAGACCGTGAAGAAGGACCCGCAGTTCGGCAAGGGCGACATCCGCGGCGTCGTCGCCCCGGAAAGCGCCAACAACGCCATGCAGGGCGGCGCCCTGCTGCCCACCATGCTGTTCGGCATCCCCGGCTCCGGCGCCATGGCCGTCTTCCTCGGCGGCATGGTCCTGCTCGGCATCCAGCCCGGCCCCTCCATGGTGGGCGCGGACCTCAACATCACCTATTCGGTGATCTGGTCGCTGGCGCTCGCCAATGTCATGGGCGCGGGCATCTGTCTGGCGCTGGCCATTCCGATCTCGCGGCTGACCCAGATCCCGTTCCAGCGCCTTGCGCCCTTCATGATCGTGCTGATCTGCTTTGCCGCCTTCCAGGCCACCCGCTCGCTCGCCGATCTTGTGGCGCTGCTGTGCCTGGGCGTCCTCGGCGTGCTGATGAAGCGCTTCGGCTGGCCGCGCCCGGCGCTGCTGATCGGCTATGTGCTGGCCCCCAGGCCGAGACCTATCTCTATCAGGCGCTGCAGTTCAACGGCTGGGACTTTGTCTTCCGCCCCGGCGTCATCGTCATCGCCCTGATGACCCTCGCCTCCATCTGGTTCGGCCTGCGCAACCGCATCGACGAGCACGGCCATGTGGTGCCCAACCAGGACGATGCGCCCGACGTGCCGACCCTGCGCGCGCATCTGCCCCAGATCACCTTCGCCGTGGCCATGGCAGGGCTCTTGCTGGTCGCCCTCAACGATGCGCTCAGGCATGACTTCCTCGGCCAGGTCTTCCCCTGTCCGTCTCCCTCGTCGGACTGGTCATGCTGGCCATCCTCATCCCGCAGCTGGTGCGGGGCAAGGCCGGGCATCATTCGCATTTCGATGCGGAACTGACCGGAGACCACGTCGGCCAGCCGGGGATCGGCAACCTGTGGGGCGGCCTTGCCTGGATCGCGGGCCTCGTCGGCCTCACCGCCCTCATCGGCTTCTATGCCGCCATGCTGTTGTTCTTCCCCTTCTTCCTCCTCGTCAGGGCAAGGGCCGGAGTGCTCGTAACCCTGCTCATGACCGCAGGAGCCGCAGGCGTCATCCTCACCCTCGCGTGGGCCCTGTCCCTCAACTTCCCCTCTGGAATGCTGCAGGACGCAATGGACCTGCCGTGGCCATTCCGATAAGCAAAACCTGACCCGCCCAAAAAACGGGCGGGTCAGCCAGTCAAAGGCTTCAGGAGATCAAGATGGCCCAGACAGCCATTCCCTTCCATTTTTTCCGTGGCGGAACCTCACGCGGCCCTTATTTCCGGCGGGAAGACCTGCCGGAGGACCGCGAGACGCTGGCCCGTGTTCTCGTGGCGGCGCTCGGGTCCGGGCACAAGCTGAACATTGACGGCATCGGCGGCGGTGCTGCTGTGACGACAAAGGTGGCCATGCTTTCGCGCTCCGAAACGAGCGGATGCGATATCGACTACTTCTTCGCCCAGGTCAGCGTCGAGGATGGGCTGGTCGATTTCAAGCCAACCTGCGGCAACATACTGTCAGGCGTCGGCCCGGCGGCCATCGAGATGGGCCTGATCGCCCCGCAGGGTGACGAAACCCGCATCCGCATCCTCTCGGTCAACACCGGCGCCAAGGTCGAGGCCGTTGTGCGTACCCCTGGCGGGCGGGTCGAATATGCAGGCGATGCCGCGATTGATGGTGTTCCTGGCACGGCCGCGCCAATCTATCTCAATTTCATGGACGTGGTGGGCTCTGCCACCGGAGCCCTGCTGCCGACCGGCAATCTGCGGGATGTGATTGACGGCATCGAAGTGACCTGCATGGATGTGGCCATGCCGATCGTCATCGCCCGCGCTTCCGATTTCGGCCTGAGCGGCGCAGAAACGGTCGAGGAACTGGACGCAAACCGCGCCTTCTATGACCGGATGGAACCCATCCGCCGCAAGGCGGGCGAACTGATGGGCATGGGCAATGTGGAAAAGTCCGTGACTCCGAAGTTTGCCTTGCTGTCGCCGCCGCGCAATGGCGGCACCATCACCGCGCGCTATTTCATGCCCTGGAACTGCCACCCCACCATGGCAGTGACGGGCGCGCAGTGCCTTGCCTCCTGCGTACTCACCCCCGGCACTGTGGCTGAAGGTTTGTTCGCCGCTCCTCAAGGCACACCTGCGCTGGTGCTCATCGAGCATCCCGGCGGCGTGATCGACGTAACTGTCGACTACGAGAATGGCCCAAGCGGCTTTGAACTGAAGTCAGCCGGACTGCTGCGCACGGCGCGCCTGCTTGCCAAGGGCGAGGTGATGGTGCAGGCAGATGTGTGGGGCGGGAAATGAAGATCCACATTCTGGACGACTGGTCCGATACTCTGCGCCACCTGCCTTGTTTTGACCGGCTCAAGGGGCATGAGGTGACGGTCTGGACAGACCATGTGGAAGGAGCTGCGCTGGCAGAGCGCCTTAGAGAGGCAGAGGCCGTCTGC
Source organism: Pannonibacter phragmitetus (assembly GCF_050510895.1). Classification (GTDB taxonomy): domain Bacteria; phylum Pseudomonadota; class Alphaproteobacteria; order Rhizobiales; family Stappiaceae; genus Pannonibacter; species Pannonibacter phragmitetus_B. The sequence goes on from NZ_JBNINT010000001.1 coordinate 3,448,795, forward strand.
CTCTTCCGCGAGAGGACGCAAGTGACCGGCGATCTGCTGAAGACTCTTCCCGGCCTGAAGCTGATTTCGGGCCGCGGTGCCTGGCCGCATGTGGATGTTGCCGCCTGTACCGCCCACGGCGTCGCTTTCGCCTCCAGGAAGCCGGCTGAGGTGCCCAACCACGCTGCGGCCGAACTGACCTGGGCCCTCATTCTGGCAGCGCTGCGTAACCTGCCGGAGCAAATGGCAAGTGCCAAGGCAGGCAAGTGGCAGGCCGGTGTCGGCCGCACGCTGCAGGGCAAGACCATCGGCATCTACGGCCATGGCAGGATAGGCCGGCTTGTCGCCGGATATGCCGCAGCTTTTGGTGCCAGAGTGATCTGGTGGGGATCAGAGGCAGGACGGGCAAGAGCGGCCGCAGAAGGCGGTGAAATCGCGGCCAGCCGCGAGGCGTTTTTCTCCGGGTCGGACATCGTGACGCTGCATCTGCGCCTGACGCCTGAGACCAAGGGCATCATCACGTCCGCAGACCTTGCCATGATGCAGCTCCGCTCCATTCTGGTGAACACTTCACGTGCCGGGCTGATCGCGCCCGGCGCCCTGCGGGCAGCACTGGATGCCGGCCGGCCCGGCCTTGCTGCGCTGGATGTGTTTGACGAGGAGCCGCTGACCGATGCCAGCGATCCCGTTCTGTCACATCCACGCGTCATTGCAACGCCGCACATCGGCTTTGTGACGGAGGAGGAGTTCGACCTGCAATTCGCCGACGTGTTCGATCAGGTCAATGCCTTTGCCGCTGGCAAGCCGGTGCACCTGGTCAATCCGGAGGTGCTTTGACCCCAACAAGGCGCGCCGCAACCGGCGCGCCCAGGATCACGATGACGATCCGGGTCAGATGATGCAGGATGACAAAGCCAAGATCGGCACCGGCCACGATCGACAGAACCGTCATTTCCGCCTGCCCGCCCGGCGCAAAAGCGAGAAAACCTTCGACCGGCTGAGCAAGGCCTGAGAGCGTCACAATTTCCGTGAAAAGAGCTGCAAGCCCTGCCAGCAGCACGACGAAGGCAAGGCCGGACAGGATGAAGCTGCGCAACTCGCGAAGCGTCACTCCCATATACTGAACACCGATCCCAATGCCGATGAACAGCTGTGCCCCGAGGATCGCCTCGGCGGGCGGACGGCTGTGAATGAGGCCGCTCAGCGACAGGACCGCGGTCACGATCATCGGCCCCAGAATCGTCGCGCCGAACAGCCCTATACGCTCTCCCCCTTCCACCCGATGACAGCCGCCGCAGCCATAAGCAGAAGCTCGGTCACCGGCAGATCCCGCATTGGTGCACCAACTGCACCCGAGAGATTGGCCCCATAAAGGGACGTCAGAATGATGGGCGCAAGGGTGACAATGACCAGAACGCGGGTGGCATGAATGAGGGCCAGCGCCCGAACATTCGCCCCCGCCTCCTGACCGAAGATCACCATGTCCTGCAGGCCACCGGGCATGGCCGCGTACCAGGACGTCACCGGGTCATATCCGAGCCGCCGGAAGAATGGCATGCCGACAGCCCCGATCATCGCCACATAAACCGGCACCAGCGCAACGCTGCCAGCCATCTGGGGAATGCGCCCAACCACCTCGGGCGTGATGGAGGCTCCCACGGCAACGCCCAGGACCGTCCGCGCAAGAATCGAAACCGTGCCCATTCCCTTCAGCGGGGCACCGGACAGCGCCGCCAGCAGGCAGGCGGCCATCGGGCCAAACAGAAAAGGCAGCGGCAGGCCGAGGCCGTAAAACACAGCCACACCCAGCCCTGCAATGGCAAGCGTCATCATCCTTTTTGTTATGCTTTTGGTCAGGTCCGCCGGCACATTTGCCTCCTTGCGCTTTCTTGTATCCAGATGTATACGACTGGATACCAAAGGACACAAGTGAGTTTACCCTATGGCTGAGGACAATGAAATCCCGCAGGGCCAGGCAGCTTACCGCCGCTTGCTGGAAGACATCCGCGATGGCGGCCTGGTTCCCGGCATGCGCCTTCGCGAAACCGAGCTGGCCGAGCGGCTGGGCATAAGCCGGACGCCGGTCCGCGAGGCGATCCGGCAACTGGAAGCCGACGGTCTTGTCGTCCATCTGCCCCGGCAGGGCGCCTCGATCCGAACACTGGATCATGCGGAAGTGGTCGAGCTTTATGAAATGCGGGCAGTGCTGGAAGGCACGGCCGCACGGTTGGCTGCACGCGCTGCCTCCAGCATCGAACTGGAGGAGCTTGCCGCCCTCAACAATGAGCTGGCAGCCGCGCCGGCAGGACCGCAGGCCCGTGAGCTGAACCGGCAGTTTCACCGCACCCTGTTCGATGCGGCCCGCAACCGCTTTCTGCTGAAGTCGATCAGCGCCCTGCAGAAGACCCTTCTCATTCTCGGCCCCAGCACGCTGACAGACCCGGAGCGCGCTGCGCTGGCCGTGGCCGAACATGCGGCGGTGCTGACCGCCTTTGAGGCCCGCGATGGCGCGGGCGCTGAAGCGGCAATGCGTGCCCATGTGGAAGCTGCCTTGTCGGCCCGAATCCGCAGCATGCGCGGCCGCGAAATTCCGCTGGAGGATGACGTATGAAAGACTGGCCCGGCACATTTGACGTTGCTGTTGTCGGCGGCGGCAATGCAGCCCTCTGCGCTGCCATCACCGCTGCGGAAGCAGGCTGCAGCGTTCTGATCCTGGAAGGGGCTCCGAAGCCTTACCGGGGCGGGAACTCACGCCACACCCGCAATTTCCGCTGCATGCACAAGGGGCCTGCCTTTCCCCTGACCGGCACCTACGAGGAAGAGGAATATTTCCACGACCTCATGCTGGTGACCAAGGGCAAGACGGATGAAGGCCTGGCGCGCCTTGCCATCCGCACCTCGGAAGAGTGCCTGCCCTGGATGCAGGAGCATGGCGTGCGGTTCCAGCCCTCGCTCTCCGGCACCTTGTCCCTTTCGCGCACCAACGCCTTTTTCCTGGGCGGCGGCAAGGCGCTGGTGAACGCTTACTACAACACGGCCAGCGACCTTGGCGTGAAGATCGCCTACGAGGCACAGGTCAAGCACGTGCATCTGGACGGCAGCCGCATCAGCCACCTCGAAGTGGAGATCGCCGGACAGCCGGTCACCGTGCAGGCCCGCACCTTCGTTCTGGCCTCGGGCGGCTTTCAGGCCGACATCGACTGGCTGGCTCGCGCCTGGGGTCCTTCGGCCCGCAACTTCCTGATCCGCGGCACCCCCTATAATCGCGGAACCGTGCTGCGGGACATGCTGGATCAGGGTGCGGAATCCGTTGGCGACCCGACCCAGTGCCACGCGGTTGCCATTGATGGCCGCGCACCGAAATATGACGGCGGCATCGTCACCCGCCTCGACTGCGTGCCCTTCTCCATCGTGCTCAACAAGGATGGCGAGCGGTTCTATGATGAAGGCGAGGATGTCTGGCCGAAACGCTATGCCATCTGGGGCCGCCTTGTGGCCGCCCAGCCAGATCAGGTCGGCTATGCGCTCATTGATGCCAAGTCGATCGACCTGTTCATGCCCTCCGTCTTCCCGCCCGTGAAGGCAGACACGATCGAGGAGCTGGCCGCGAAGATGGGACTGGAACCGGAGGCCGTGCGGCGCACCGTCGACACGTTCAACGCCGCTTGCCGCCCCGGACCTTTCCATCCGACCGAGCTCGACGGTTTGCGCACGGAAGGGCTGAACGTGCCCAAGACAAACTGGGCCCGGCCGCTGGATACAGCCCCCTTCTATGGCTACGAGCTGCGCCCCGGCGTGACCTTCACCTATCTTGGCCTGAAGGTTGACAGCCGTGCACAGGTGCACAGCGCAGCCGGACCGATCAGCAATCTCTGGGCTGCCGGCGAGATCATGGCCGGCTCCATTCTTGGCCAGGGTTATCTGGCCGGCTTTGGCATGACAATTGGCACTGTTTTCGGACGTATTGCGGGCAAGGAGGCCGCCGCCCATGCCGCTTGAAACCACATCTTCCTTTGACGAGGCACGCCGTCAGATCGAGATCTGCAACGCCTGCCGCTACTGTGAGGGCTTCTGCTCGGTTTTTCCGGCGATGACCCGGCAGAAGGCCTTTGCTGATGGCGACCTGACGCAACTGGCTAATCTCTGCCACAACTGCCGGGGCTGTTACTACGCCTGCCAGTACACTGCGCCGCACGAGTTCAATCTGAACATTCCGGCTGCTCTGGCCGAGGTCCGTGTGGAAAGCTGGGAGCGGCTGGCCCGCCCGCAGGCGATCGCACGTCTGTTCCAGACCCATGGTGTCGCCATGGCCGGGCTCCTGGCTGCGGCGCTGGCCTTCTTCTTCTGGGCTCTTGCTGCCTTGAAGCCGCAGTATGGCGCGGGGTTCTACGCCCATCTGGCACATAACACGATGGTGGCAATCTTCGTGCCTGCGTTTCTTGCGCCGCTCGGACTCATTGCCCTTTCGGTGCGTGACTACTGGCGCGAGACCGGCGGTGGCCGTTTCAGGCTGATCCATGTGCTGCGGGCTTTTGACAGTGCCGCGCGGATGAAGAACCTTTCAGGCGGCCACGGCGAGGGTTGCAACTTCGAGGACGGTGACCGCTTCAGCAACCGGCGCCGCGTGTTCCATCAGCTGATGATGTATGGCTTCCTGCTCTGCTTTGCGGCAACGGCCAGCGGAACCGTCATGCACTACGCTTTCGGCTGGGAAGCCCCCTACCCGCTGTTCTCGCTGCCCAAGCTTCTGGGTGTTCCAGGCGGTGTCATGATGGTGGCCGGCGCCGCCGGGCTGGCCTGGCTGAAGCTGCGGGCGGATGCCACGCTTGGCGCAGTCCGGGTCTGGGGTGGGGAAATGGCGTTCATCCTGCTGCTGGGTGCCGTGGCTCTGACCGGGCTTGCGTTGTACGCAGCCACCGGCACCGAGCTGACTGGACCGCTTCTGGCCATTCATCTGGCCTGCGTGATGGTGCTTTTCCTGCTGATGCCCTTCTCCAAGATGGTGCACGGCTTCTTCCGCCTCGCCGCCCTTGTGGCGGAAGCTGCCAAACCGGCCCCGGCCGGCGGAGAGTAAGGAAGAACGGGCAATTCAAGGGGTGGCCCCAAATCGCAAGTTTGGAAGCCACCCCTTCCTTCACCCATGCGCGAGTTGCACCAGCCGGTTCGCTAGCACCAGCTTCTCGGCAAGCGTGACTGCCAGGAGGCGGTGGAAGAGGAGGGCGAGTTCGCTGTCGCTGCGCTCCAGCTTCTCAAGATCCGCGCGGCAAAGACGGTAGACGGTGGCCGGGCTCTCCACCACCACATCAGCGGTGCGCTTGCCATTGAGGCAATGACCGACTTCCCCACGACTGCACCGGCCGTCATGGTGCGCAGACGCAGGCTGCGGCCATCGGGAAGCATCATTTCCACACGCACGCGGCCTTCGCCGACAAGGAAAACATCGTCCGCCGGGTCCCCTGCCCGGATCAGCGCGGTGCCCGGCTCCAGCTCCATCCGATCCATGGCGCTGGCAAGATCGGCAAGGCGCGGATGTGGCCCCAGGATCGATTCCAGGTGATGGGATATCTCAGCCCCGGCCGGGAGCAGCTTTTCCTGCACCAGCAGTACGTCCTCGCAAAGCTCCAGCGCATGGTCGAGATCGGCCGCGCAGGTGACGCAGTGCGCGCTGTCTCCTTCTCCAGCCGCCGTATTCAGACCGGACCGGGCCAGCGCTGCGGCAACATTCTGCGGCATGGCGCTGAAGATCAGGCGCACCCCCGCCCGCTCTGTCATGCCGTGGATCTTGGCAAAGCCGGCAGCCGCGGCAGAGTCCATGCCGCTCATGCCGCCAAGGTCGATGATGAGAAACCGCAGCGGCGTACCGGATGCCTGAGCGGCGCGCTTGCGCACGCGGGCCACGACCTGCTCCATGGTACCGAAGAAGAGATAACCCTGCAGACGCAGCACATGGATCTGCTCCCTTCCCGGTCCAGAGCGCGCACGGCTTCCGCCGAACGATCCACGCCGCTGCGCAGCTGACGGCCATCGGCGGCCATACGCACCACCGGCAGGCGGGCGTAATTGTAGACGAACATGACCACCGAGAAAGCCAGCCCGAGCATCAGGCCATAGAGGAACCCCAGCACAGCGATTGAGGCAAGAATGGCCAGAACGATCAGCCATTCGCCCTGCGGCAGCTTGCGGCGCGCAGCGATGGCCCAGTGGTAAATCAGTTCCGCGCCCAGGAACATCATCAAGCCAGCGGCAAGGAACCCGGGCATGGCGGCGGCCAGCGTCCCTGCAAAGGCCAGGCTGATGAGCAGGATCACCCCGGCAGCGATGCCTGTCAGCCGGGTCGCTGCCTGCATCCTGGCGGCGAGCAAGGTGAGGCTGAGGCCGGTATAGCCAGGCGCGCCGCCGAAACAACCGGCCAGCAGATTGGCAAAACCGCTCTCGCGCAGCTCCGCATTGGCATCCACCTCCCGGCCGGAGGCCGCCTCCAGCCCGCTGGTGTTGAGCAACAGACCGATGATATTGAGAATGGCAATGCCGAGCATCAACGGAAACGCCTGCACGACAGCACCCCAATCGGCCTGCCCCGCGATCCAGAGCGGTGACGGCAGACTGACAATGGCATCGGCCGGAATGTCCGGCAACCATGTCCAGGCGCGCGCCTGATCCGTCGAGATTCCGGTTGCGGCCAGCACAGCAAAAATGCAGCCATGGCACCGGCCAGTGCCAGCGGCATGGTCAGAGGATGTGGCAGGCGGACGAGACTGACCGCAAGCACAATTGCCATCAACACGGCTGGCAACAGGGCGCCGAGGAACACGGGATCTTTCACGCTGGTGGACAGATCCCCCGCGAAACCGGACGCGATGGCGGCGAGGCTGTGCTCCCCCGTCACCATGACGAGCGCCCCCTCGATCAGCAGCCAGCCAGTACCCGACAGAAACCCGGCAATGACCGGAAAGGGCAGAAACCGCACCAGCGTACCGAGCCGCAGCCGTCCGAACAAAAGGAACATCACCCCGGTCACCAGTGTGCTGGCACCAAGAATGGCGAGGATGGTGGCAATCTGCCGGTCCGTCTCCTGCCCTTCCATGCCCGCGAGAATGCCGGCCATGGACGCAGAGAGAATGGCAATGCTGGTTTCCTGCACCAGGGCCACATTGCCCACGTAGGGACTGCGCAGCGCGATGTAGACCGACAGGATGACACCGCTGAGCAGCAGCACCGCCACACCCATGCCAAGCCCGGCCGCCAGAGGCCCGGCAAAAAGCAGCGCAGCAAAGGCAACACCCGTGCCCAGATTGTCGAGACCTGCCGTCAGACCGGCAGTCACGGATCGCAGATGTTCTTTCATGACCATGGCTGGCAGTCCGGACACTTGGTCCCCTCAATGAAAAAAATCATCCTGAAGCGGGAGAGGAGCTGGAGCTGAAACTGGGCAAATGTCATGGCAAGCCGATACAGCATGAAGATTCCAGCCGAGGCAAACCCATTTTTTCCCGGAAATCTGCGGCTTGCAGCCATTCTCTTGCAAAGCAGCCAATCCTGCGCACAAGCATCAACGCCCGTTGAAGTTCTTTCCCATGAGGGCTGCGCCCGCACGTACTGAAACGCTGCGTCAAACCCGGCGCCCTGTCACGCAGGACAGTATGAAAGAGGATCTGACGGCCTCAAACGTTGGGGAAACATTTAATTCATCAAGTGAATTTACTGAAATTTAGAAGTCACGGCATACAAAAGATTGCAAATTTTTGGGAGAGACCAGCTGTGTTCAAGCTAGTCTTACTAGTTAAAAATATCGATCACTGCCCGCTGATCATGCACAAGCTCGGCCAGCTGTATCCAGCCGAACTATTTGCCTATGCCGACGCCCACCGTGCAGGCCTGTTCGCGGCCGATCTGGTGCTTATCGATGTCTCGGAGGCGGATGACAGCGACACGGAAACGGTTCGCCAGGCGCTTTCCGAGACACGCAATGTGACGAGTGTCGCGCTTGTGCGGCCAAACAACCGCCGGGATGAAGTGCAGGCAAATGCGCTTGGCACCAAGCTCGTCTGGTCACGCATCCGCCCGGTAAAGACCGTTTTGCAGGATGTCGACCGGCTACTGGGTTCCTACAGCATGCCTGTCGTCACCGGTGACGTGCCACCGGCGACGCGCAAGTCTGTGCAGGCTGTAAGCAGGGCGCTCGGCGATTGCGTCACCTCCGCCATTTCGGATGAGCCCTTTCCGCTGGCGCAGATCGGCCGGGCCGTCGATCTGACCTTGTCATCCTTCCGTGTGGAAGGGCTGGACGCCTGGACGGCCGCCGTCCAGATGCACCACAGCCATACCTATTGCCACTCCATGCTGGTGACGGGTTATGCGCTGGCCTTTGCCGATGTGATGGGCATGACGGTGGATGAAAGGGCCAGGCTTGGCACAGCGGCGCTGCTGCACGACGTAGGCAAGGTTTTTATCCCTCTCACCATCCTCGACAAGCCCGGCAAGCTGACGGATGAGGAGTTTGCCGCCATCAAGATGCACCCGGTCAAGTCGCGTGAGCTGCTCAGCGGTCAGCCGGGCATCTCTGACGAAGTGGTCGATATTGCCGTCCATCATCACGAATATCTCGATGGCAGCGGCTATCCGGATGGGCTTATAGGCGACGAAATCAGCCACAGCGTGCGCATGCTGACCATCTGCGACATTTACGCCGCTCTTACAGAAAGACGGGCGTACAAGCCCGCGCTCAGCCCGCGTCAGGCCTATGGTATTCTGGTCGACATGGGCCGCAAGATCGACCAGAACCTGTTGAAGATGTTCAGGCAGGTTGCCTTTGAAGCTGACAGGGTGGCCACCGTGAAACGCAAGGCGGGCGGCTTCTGAGACCCGCTTCCGACTGGACTGGCCTTCGGCTTATTCGAGGGCGTAGAGCGAGACCGTGACTGCCTGCGCATGACGGGCACCGGTTCCCACGAACAGTGTGCGATTGACCCAGCCGTAGCGCGGATCCCCCGTTTCCAGCCTTGCTTGCGTGCGCATGTAGTAGGAATCCGGCGGCACGCTCTCTCCCCGTGCAACGGCAGCCAGCACCTCGGCCGGACCATGGCGGAAGCCGTAGTTGATGATCTCGATCACCGCCCCGTCGTCCGTCTCCATCGCATAGCGCGTGTCCAGTTCGGCAAGGCCATCAGCGAAGATCGTCTGCCAGTCGGCCCCCAGGTTCAGGATGCGCCCGTTGAGGCGCGGGCCTGTCACCTTTCCGCCAATGATGGGGATGATCCGGCGCTTGCCCGCACGCCCTGCCCCCATCTCCATGATGGGAGCAAGTTCCACCTCAAGATTGCAGACATGAACGAGTTGCGGAACTGGCAGGACAACGGGCGCGCTGGCGGGCTGGGGCATGGACTTTCCTCCGGGAGATGTATATTGTTAACCTCATAAACAACATAAGCAGGCAGTGCTTTTTCTTGCAAGATGCAAGGGAGGCAGCAGCCTTAGAACCGGAGGAAACCCGCCCCATGACAGGCGACGGGGAGAACGTGAACTGCGAAGCAGAACCAGCTGCCAGCACCACCGAGCCGATGGAAAAGCTTGATCAGCTGATCGGCTACAATCTGAAGCGCGTCTATATTCTCGTTCAGAATGACTTCCGCCAGGTCCTGACGGATGACGACATTTCCCCGCGGATGTTCTCCGTCCTGTCCATGAGCGTGGAATCTGCGGGCATCACGCAAAGCGAAGTTGCGCGGCAGCTGGGCATCGAGCGGTCGGGTCTTGTATCCATCATCGATGACATGGAGAAGCGCGGCCTTTTGAGCCGTATGCCGGTGGAAGGCGACCGGCGCGCCCAGGCCCTGCATACCACCGAGGAAGGCAGAGCGGTCTACACGCGCGCACTGGCCGCTGTCTTCAGCCATGAAGAGCGGATTTTCTCGGTTCTGACGCCAGAAGAACAGGCCAAACTGCTGGAGATGCTGATGCGGGTGCGGCGGTCCGTCGAAGGCGGCTGACGGCTCCCTCTCAGTCCCTACAGAGATAAAGACGAACGGCGCGGATCATCTCCGCGCCGTTCGTCTTTGCAAGTCCGGCAGGTGCCAGTCCCGTCAATAGATGAGCCACACCAGCGCCAGCGTGATGGGCGGGAACAGCACGAGAATGACCGTTCGTACCAGATCGGTAATCACAAAGGGCATCGCACCGCGGAAGGTTTCGCCAATCGGGATGTCCTTGGCCAGCCCGTTGATGATGAAGAGATTCATCCCCACCGGTGGTGTGATCAGGCCAACCTCGACAACGATCAGCACCAGAATGCCGAACCAGAGGCCGAAATCATCGGGCGACATGCCGAAATCAAGCCCAACCATCACGGGATAGATGATCGGTACTGTCAGCAGCACCATCGACAGGGAGTCCATGATGCACCCGAAGACCAGATACATCAGCAGAACGATGGTCAACACGAACCAGGGCGAGAAGCCCTGACTGCCGACCCACTGTGCCGAGATCTGAGGCAGCTGAGTGAGGGCCAGGAAACCGTTATAGACTGCGGCACCAAGAACGATGAGGAAGATCATCGCCGTGGAAGAGGCGGTGGACAGAATGGCCTTGCGCAGCTTCTGCCAGCTCATGCCGCCAGAGGCGACGGCTGCAATGCCGGTGCCAGCCGCGCCAACGGCGGCAGCTTCTGTCGGAGTGAAGAAGCCCAGGTAAATGCCGCCCACAACCACGAAGAAGATGGTTAGCACCGGCCAGACGCTCGCCAGCGCGGCGAGGCGCCCGGACCACGGCACGCGGTCCTGTACAGCGGCAGAATTCGGCGACACGCGGACCCAGATGGCGATGGCGATGATATAGCCGATAGCTGCGAGGATGCCCGGGATCATCGCAGCGACAAACAGCTTGGCGATGTTCTGCTCGGTCAGGATGGCATAGATGACGAGGATCACCGACGGCGGAATGAGGATGCCGAGCGTGCCGCCGGCCGCCAGGGCGCCGGTGGACAGGGAACCCGGATAGCCATAGCGGCGCAGCTCCGGCAGAGCCACCTGAGCCATCGTAGCAGCTGTGGCCAGCGAAGAGCCGCAGATGGAGCCAAAACCGGCCGAAGCACCGATTGCAGACATGGCAACGCCGCCGCGCCGGTGCCCCAGGAAGGAGGCGGCCGCGCTGAAGAGCGATGACGACATGCCCGACAGGGTCGCAAACTGACCCATCAGCAGGAACAGAGGCACGATGGACAAGGAATAATTGGCGAAGGTACCGAAAGTCAGGTTCTTCAGCTGGTTCAGCATCATCATGTTGCTGCCCGTCACCATCCATGCACCGCCCAGCCCGACAGCCAGCATGGCAAGGGCAATGGGAAAGCGCAGGAATATCAGGACCAGCAAAACCGGAAAGGACCAGAGCCCCAGCTCAAAATTAGACATTTGCCGCTTCTCCCCTGTCCTGCCCGTCAGCGCCCGGAAAGAGCGCAGAGCACAGAACACGGCGACATAGATGAAGGCTGCACATCCTGCGACGCCAGCCGCATAGGCCTGCCAAACAGGAAACTGCAGAATGAAGGTGGTCTCGGCATAGCGCATCTTGTCATGCATACCGAGCCAAAGGCGCCAGGTGATCACCAGCGCTGCGCCCAGCATCGCCAGATCAATCAGCACATCCAGAACCCGGTTCATAAGCGCCGGATAGACGGGCTGCAGCAGGTCAACACTGGCATGGCCCCTCATGAGGTGGCACCAGGGTAGAAAGGCGAAAATGGCAAAGCCGACGCCCATCTCGATCCATTCATAGTCACCCCTGACCGGCTGCAGGCCGAAAGGGATCAGGATACGGCCGATGATCGAGACACAGGCAAGCACTGTGAGGACAATGAGCACGCCACCGCCCAGATAGGCCATCGTGCGCGCAACCCAGTCAGCGGTTTTGGAGTAGAAAGAATACACGGTGCGTCATCCTGCTGGCGGGGAAGGACCGGGCGGAAACCGCCCGGTCCAACAGGTTACTTGGCAGTGTTTTCCTCGATCAGCTTCTTGGCCTGATCGATAAGGGCCTGACCGTCGATGTCCTTGGTCTTCATGTCGGCCACCCAGCGGCCAACCACCGGCTGGGATGCTTCCTTCCAGCGGGCAACTTCGGTCTCATCGAGCGTGATGATGTTGTTGCCGGCCTTGACGGCGATCTCACGTGCCGGAGCGTCATACTCATGCATGATCTTCGCGGCAAAAGCCGAGAGTTTGGCGCCGGACTCTGCGTCCAGGATCGCTTTCAGATCATCCGGCAGCGCGTCGTACTTGTCCTTGTTCATGGCCAGCACGATTGTTGCGGTGTAGAGCGACTCCTTGCCGCCAAATTCCGTGTGGTTCTTGACCAGTTCGGCAAGGCGGATGGAAGCGGTCACTTCCCACGGGATCACCGTGCCATTGATGACGCCCTTGGAGAGCGCTTCCGGAATACCCGGCAGCGGCAGACCGACCGGCGTTGCGCCCAGTTCGGACAGAAGGTCGTTGATGACGCGGGTCGGGCCGCGCATCGTCTTGCCCTTCATGTCTTCGAGCTTGGCAATCGGCTCGACGGAATGAATGACGCCAGGGCCATGGACCCATGCGCCCAGAACCTTCACGTCCTGGTACTCATTGTTCTGGAAGTCGCTCTCGACCATGTTCCAGAAGGCGAGCGACGTGGCGACCGGATCGGTCATCATGAACGGCAGCTCGAACACCTCGGTGCGCGGGAAGCGGCCCGGCGTGTAACCAACGACGGTCATGATCATGTCCACGACGCCATCGCGCGCCTGGTCAATCAGCTCCGGCGGGCGCCCGCCGAGAGACATGGCGTCGAAATGCTCAACCTTGATACGGCCACCGGACGCCTTGGCCAGTTCCTCGCTCCACGGCTTGAGGATCTTGGCAGGCACCGGAGCGGCCGGCGGCAGAAACTGATGCAGGCGCAGGGTGACTTCCTGTGCCGCAGAAGGCAGAGCCGAAAGGGCCATGAGCCCGGCGGCCATCAATGCAACAAGTCCACGCTTTTTCATGTCTTTCCTCCCGTTTCACCTCAGCCGGACCCCGGCTGCGGCGCATTCCTCCTCCTGAACCCTCAGCGGAAGCTGGGGCTCTCTTTTCAAGGAAGGCCTTGAGGCCTTCCTGCGCATCCGGCGTCGTCACCGACATGGCCGCCGCCAGGCTTTCCACGAACAGGCCATCCCCGCGCGACATATCGTCGATGCGGCCAAGCGCCTGAATCATCAGATAGTTCGAGAACGGAGCATTGGCGGCAACGCGGGCGGCGATTTCCATCGCCTTGTCCAGTGCCTCACCTTCGCCCACCACATAGTGTGCAAGACCGAGAGCAAGCCCCTCCTGCGCACCATAACTGCGGCCGGTCAGCATCATTTCCCGCATGCGGTCGGCGCCAATCAACCGGCCAACGCGCACGGTGGCCCCCCGCCGACAAAGATGCCGCGGCGTCCCTCCGGCAGCTGAAACCGCACCGAAGGTTCGGCGATGCGCACATGGGTAGAGGCGGCAATCTCCAGTCCGCCACCAATCACAGCCCCCGTCATCGCCGAGATGACCGGCAGACGGCCATATTCAATGAGATCGGAAACCCTGTGCCAGTTGCGGGAATGATAGACCGTGTCTTCGCCGGAACGCGCCTTGTGCTCGGCCAGATCAAGCCCTGAGCAAAAATGGCCGCCTGAGCCGGTCAGCACCACGGCACGAATATGCGCAGGCGGGGCTGAAAAGAACCGGTCCAGCGCATCCACCAGAGCATCACTCATGGCATTGCGCTTTTCGGGCCGGTTGAATGTCAGAACAGCAATGCCTTCGCGCTCCTCAACGCGCATGACATCCGTTCCAGATACTGCTTCACGCATCGGGTCCTCCCTCCCGATCCATGTGGATCGAGATTGTTATAGCAGTGAACAATTTATTCTCATAGCAGTTTTTAAGGGGAAACACGCATGGCCGGAACGGCCTCAGATGCAGCTTTCAAGCACTGGCCAGCAGCCAGTCCCGCACACGGGCGGCAGGGCTGCGCGGCGCCGGGCGGCGTGAGGACCAGAGCCGCAGCCCACGCCGGAGCGTAACCCTTCCTGAGAAAGGCGCAACCAGCGTGCCGGCAGCCAGTTGCCGTGCCACCAGCGCCTCATGCCCGATCAGAACCCCCGCCCCGTTGATCGCTTCCTCCAGCGCCAGTGCGTAGAGGGAAAAGACCGGGCCAGCCCCCAACGGCACATGCGGCGCATGGGCGCCAGCCCAAAGGTTCCAGTCATCCGCCCAGCTCGCATCCTGCAGGCACGGCACTTCGGCAAGGCTTTCCACCCCCTGCAGCCTCCCTGCAAGAGCTGGCGCACAGACAGGGAAAATCACGTCCCGCGCCAGCCAGCCGGCAGCGTCCTCCCCATAGAAGAGGCACAGATCATAGGGGGCGCGCTTGAGATTGGGGGCTCTTCCATGGCGGTGATGGAGATGGAGATCTCGGGTGCAGCTGCGCGCAAGGCCGGAAGGCGCGGAGACAGCCAGAGCTGCGCCAGCGATGGCAGGGTAGCAATATGCACCTGCCGGGGCGCAGCCTCTGCCTGAAGAATGCGGGATGCATCCGCCAGCGCATCAAAGGCCTCCGTGAAGCCGGGACTGACCCGCTCTCCCAGCCGCGTGAGCCTTACCCCGCGCGGTGAGCGCTCGAACAGGGCTGCTCCCAGCGTCTTCTCCAGTGCCTTGACATGTGCGGTTACAGCACCCGGCGTGACACCAAGCTCCTGCGCGGCGGCCACAAAGGACCCAAGCCGTGCTGCAGCCTCGAAGGCACGCAGGGCGTTGAGCGGCAGATCCCTTGGTTTTGGCGGTGCGACAGCCATTGCGAGCCTTAATTTTTCTAAGCCTAGATTTTCCTTGATCTGAGTTGCCGTCAAGCGGCAAGGCGGCCTAGCGTCGGGCTAGCGAAGTTCATCTACAGGATACCAGCATGACCAGCCTTGTCCGCCGCCCCTGGGTTCCCGAGCCCTGCGAAACCCGCGTCATGGAGATCGCAGCCACAACGGCGGGAGAGGCGTCAGCCGCGACAGCAAACAGGATCGAAGACCTGATCCGCCGAAACCTCGCGATCCACGATGAAGAATGCTTCAATCTCAACCCGGCCACCAATGTGATGAACCCGCGTGCAGAGGCGGCCCAGGCCCGTGGCCTCGGCGGACGGCCCTCGCTTGGTTATCCCGGCGACAAGTACGAAATGGGACTTGAGGCGATCGAGGAAATCGAAGTCATCGCAGCAGAACTCTCTGCCGAGGTCTTCAAGGCCACCCATGCGGAAATCCGCGTTGCCTCCGGCGCCATGGCCAATCTCTACGGCTTCATGGCGCTGACGAAACCGGGCGACGTGATCATCGCCCCGCCAGGTTCCATCGGCGGCCATGTCACACATCACGCAGCGGGCTGCGCCGGGCTCTATGGCCTGATCACCCATGCCGCACCCGTGCTGGCCGATGGCTACACGGTGGATCTGGAAGGCCTGCGCAAGCTGGCGCTGGAGGTCCGCCCCAAGCTGATCACCATCGGCGGCAGCCTCAACCTTTTCCCTCATCCGGTGCGGGAAATCCGTGCGATTGCCGATGAGGTGGAAGCGCATGTGCTTTTTGATGCCGCGCATCAATGCGGCATGATTGCCGGCGGCGTCTGGGCCAATCCGCTCGACGAAGGCGCACATCTCATGACCATGAGCACCTACAAGAGCCTCGGCGGCCCCGCCGGCGGCCTAATCGTCACCCGCGATGCGCAGATCGCCGAACGGCTGGACCACATCGCCTTCCCCGGCATGACCGCCAATTTCGATGCCGGAAAATCGGCGGCACTCGCGCTCACCATGCTGGACTGGCGCGATTTCGGCCCCGCCTACACCCGCGCCATGGCGGATCTGTCGCTGGCATTGGCTACAGCCTTGAAGGCGGAAGGACTGCCCGTGTTTGAAACCCCGCGCGGTATGACGCAGAGCCATCAGTTTGCGCTGGAAGCCGCATGCTTCGGCGGCGGGCAGGCTGCGTCAAAGACCCTGCGCAAGGCAGGGTTCCTTGCCAGCGGCATCGGGCTTCCGGTCGCACCGGTTGAAGGTGATATGAACGGCCTGCGCTTCGGCACGCCGGAACTCGTCCGCCGGGGCGTTACCCCCGCCACCGCGCCGGAGCTGGCGCGATTGATCGCTGCGGCGCTGACGGAAGGAAAGCCGGAAACGCTAGCCAAGGAAACCACCGCCCTGCGGCGGCAGTTCACCGGCGTGCATTATGTCCACGCCTGAAGACTAAGCCTCTTCGTCAAAGGGTTCCGGCAGCGCCTGCGCAGAACTGGCGCAGCATCTGCCGGGATACCGGCGTCTCCGACACGGCTCCAAGCAGCCCCTCGACATCGGTTCCCTTTGCCTCGAAGGACGAACGGCGGCGTTCAATACAGCTGCGCATCAGGTCCGGGAAAAATTCCGGATGAAACTGTACCGAAAGCGCGTTGGGGCCATAGCGCAGGATCTGATGCGGATCATGGGCGGAACCGGCGAGAACTTCTGCGCCTGATGGCAGCTCCAGAACACTCTGCTCATGGGTGAGGAACACGTCGAACTGTTCCGGCATACCGGCAAGGGCTGCGTCAGCGAGCCCTGCAGCGGAAAGCGTCACCGGCAGCTGTCCCACCTCCGGTCCGTGAGGATGATAGTCTACGCGCCCGCCCAGCGCATGGGCCATGAGCTGATGCCCATAGCAGACGCCAAAGAGTGGCAGGTCTTCAGACATGGCCTTGCGGATCCAGTCCGCCGTGCGCTCGCTCCAGCCTTCACGATCCGTCACCATGGATCAGGACCCGGTGATGGCGGCGCCCTGCACTTCAGCAGGCTCTGGCAGCGCATCCCCCAGATGCGGCTGCACCACGGACACATCCAGACCCAGGCCTGCCAGTGCAGAGCGGAACCAGTCGCCCTGCTCACCCCATTGCTTGCGGAGGTCGGCAGGCGGCGATCCGGTCTGAATGATCAGGATTGAAGACATGCGTGAACGCCCCCTTGTTATGGCGGGCAGAAAATAAGAGGGCTTTGTGGAAATCACCAGCGGTCTGTGGATGGCCCGCCGTAGTTCGCGGACTTGATCAGGCTGGCGCAAGCTGTGGGCTGCAGATTGCCGTCAACAACCTGCAGCCATAAGGCGGGTAGAGAAAAAGGGAGAGAAATCAGACGCGTTCCACCTGGGTGGTGGCGCTGCGGCGGGCATCCTGCGCAGGACGGGCAGCAGCTTCCTGGGGCTGAGCCTTGAGCATGTAGCCGATGTAGCGCTTGGATTCGACCGGATCATATCCAAGGCGCGCCTTGAGCTTCTTGCGAAGCTTGGAGACGTGGCTTTCAACAACGCACTCGTCGACTTCCTCATTCATGAGGCCGTAAACGGCGTTGTAGATCTGGGTTTTGGTAACGCGGCGTCCATGGTTGCGCGCAAGATATTCCAGAATGCGGCGCTCACGGCGTGGCAGCTCGAACACCTCACCGCCGACGAGGGCATCACGGCCATCGAAGAAGACCTTGATGCGGCCGACTTCGAGATTGTCCGCCTCGGTCATGGTGCGGCGGCGGATGGCGCCGACACGCGCGAGGATCTCGCGCACATGGATCGGCTTGCGCAGCACATCATCAACGCCACAGGCAAACAGCTCCAGCGTCTGGTCGAGGCTCGGCCGCTCATCCAGCGCCAGAATTGGTGCCTGATCGCAATAGGACCGGATCAGACGCGGAAAATCGGGCCGTTCCTCACATTCGCCCAGAAGAAAGGCCTCAATCGAGGCCAGATCATCTTCTGATGCGGTTTTCACCCATTCCGGAAGCTCGGACGGGGTTAATGCCATACAGGCAAAACCTTCACGCTCGAAACCGGCGGCATAACCTGCCGTGACGATTTCACGCGAGTCGACAATCACAAACATGGTGTTTTCCCCAACACAGCCTTGCAATCAAGTGGTATGGGGAGAAGACGCTCGCGTCAAACATAACATGAAGAAACAGGGCAAAAAACCTGTGATTTTGACCTATAATCCGTAACACCGAGGTTGAATATTTTAGATAAATGCGACGCTGCAGCAGCGATGCGAAAAAATCGATTAAATTCATGTCACTCAGATATTGTGATTCGCACCCTTGGGCACGGCCACATCATGTGACATTTGTGAAATTATAGTGACACAACATGAGCGGCGCAAGGGGCTTTCTGCCCCTATTCTTCCGTAGCGTCATTTTCTGCTATGAGGAGAGAGCCCTTGCCAGATCCCCAAATGGATCAGATGACGGCAACCCTCGCGCGTCCTGTCTCATGAACTCATAGATCCGCGGCACAAGTTGCACGGCTTTGTCGAGCGCCGGATCACTGCCTGCCTGATAGCCGCCCATCAACCGAAGGTCACGGGTATCTTCAAAGCGAGATATCATGGCTTTCAGCCGCAGGATCAGCTCCCGTTCCTCCGGTGTCCAGGCATGCAGAGACAGACGCGAGACTGAGGACAGGATATTGACCGCCGGATAGCGGCCAGCGTCAGCAATAGCGCGGTCGAGAACGATATGGCCATCCAGCACACCGCGCATCGTGTCGGCCACAGGGTCATTGTGATCGTCGCCATCCACCAGCACCGAGAAGACGCCGGTAATCGCGCCCTCCCCTTCAGCTCCAGGTCCGGCCCGCTCCAGCAGGCGGGTCAAATCGGAGAAAACGCTTGGCGTATAGCCACGGGCAACCGGAGGCTCACCAGCCGCCATCGCCACATCACGGGCCGCATGGGCAAAACGGGTGGCGGAATCGATGATCAACAGCACAGACTGGCCGAGACCGCGGAAATACTCCGCGACGCTCATGGCCGTGCGTGGGGCGAGACGCCGCATCATGG
Source organism: Pannonibacter phragmitetus (assembly GCF_050510895.1). Lineage (GTDB taxonomy): Bacteria > Pseudomonadota > Alphaproteobacteria > Rhizobiales > Stappiaceae > Pannonibacter > Pannonibacter phragmitetus_B. The sequence goes on from NZ_JBNINT010000001.1 coordinate 3,467,649, forward strand.
CGCTCTCGTCACCGGTTGCCACGACCACAACGGACCGCTCCAGCGCATCGCCCAGCACATCCTCGACGAACTCGCGCACTTCACGCCCACGCTCGCCCACAAGGCCGACGACCACGGTGTCGAAATCGCCCGACCCTGCAAGCATCGCCAACAGCGTGGACTTTCCAACGCCGGACCCGGCGAAGACGCCGATACGCTGGCCGACACAAAGCGGTGTGAACAGGTCAATGACCTTGACGCCCGTGCGCACAGGCTGGCGCGCGCGGGCGCGCTCCAGCATCTGGGGCGGCTCGTTGTCGAGGGACATGGTTGTTGCACTGCTGCGCAGGGGACCCTTGCCATCCGCGGCCTGCCCAAGCGCATTGACCACCCGGCCCTTCCAGGAATGATGCGGATGCACCGTCAGCGCACCTTTGCGCCAGGCGCGGGCGCCGATGCCAATATCAGCCAGATTGCCATAGGGCTTCACATAGACATCATCCTCATCCAGGCGGATGATCTCGCCGCGCCGCTCGCCGCCCTTGCCTTCAAGTGAGACAAGATCGCCAATGCAGACAGAGCGCGACAACCCGGTGACGCGGATGACACCAGGTGTCACCTGAATGACCCGGCCACCGATCCGGACCGGGTCAACTTCCTTGGAGGCCGCTGAAATGGCAAGCGCCAGCCGTTCAAGCGCGGGCATCGCGGATCAGATCCTTGTGACGGTTGCGCAAGGTTTCCAGCACATCAAGGGGCAGACGGTTTGCAGGATGCTGGATAACCGCATCCAGCGCGGGCGGTTGTTCGTTATGCTGCGCTTGGGAACCGGAAGACGGCTTTGGCAGCGGCGCAGAAACGCTAGCAGGCTCAGAGAGCCAATGCGTCAGGTTCACGGGCGCAGCTGCGGCCACATCTCGCGAGCGGGCAACACGCATGCCCAGCAAATCGTCTGTTTTGACGCCCTGCGAAGACGCTGAGGCATCATCCTTAGCCAGCTCAACAATATCAGGCTTACCCGAAGGAAGGCCTGTCTCATCTGGCACCTGCCCAACAACCGCTTGCGCGTCTTCCACCGCGTCCTGCGTCTGCAGGGCGTCATTTATTGCGGAGCCAGCCATGGCGTAGCCGAGCATGCCGGCCATGCCAAGCGGGCCGCCGAGAGCCAGCCCGTAAAGCGCATGCCCCGCGTGCCGGGCGCCGTCCGAGATCTCGTCTCCCGTCACATTCCGGTAAACCTCACCAATGACAGGCAGATGCTGGAAAGGGTTGATGATATCGACGATATCGCGAAACCCCAGGCCTCCGCCGGCTTCACTGGTGGAGACATCTGCGGTCTCGCGGGATGAAGCGACACTGCCAAGGGAGCCATGCGGCTTGACCGGAGGCACAGCCCCCAACGGCGTCACGAGGCCGCTCCCAGATCGCGCACAGCCTGTGACTGGGTGTCATTGCTGGTATCGATCATCTTCGACGCACTGTCGAAGGCGCGGGTCAGCATGATCAGCTTGGTCATCTCACGGATCGGGTTGATGTTGGAGCTTTCCGTATAGCCTTGCACGATGCTTGCCGTATCAAAGGCCTGCACCGGCTCTGCCGGCTGATCCGGGATGACACCGGAATTTTCAAAGCGGCTGAGCTTTGCATCATCGGGAATGCGGAACAGGCCAACCGCACCGGCAATATCCTCGCCCTGCGTCACCGTTCCGTCCGGCCCGATGCGCGGCATGCCCTGATTGAGATCGAGCTGAATCGGCAGTCCGCCAGCATCGAGAAGATCATGACCATTCAGCGTGCGCAGAACGCCATCGACGTCAATCTTCATGCGCCCGTCACGGGTGTAGGCAACCGTGTCTCCAGCACGGATGGCAAACCAGCCATCGCCATCAACCGCCAGATCCAGAGGATTGTCCGTCTTGGTCACTCCACCCGCCTGCCGGGAGATATAGGTTTCACCGGCCGTGGCAAAACTGACCGGATCAGCGCCAGCCTTGGACAGGATTTCGGCGAACTTCACCTCATCAGCGCGGTAGCCGGCCGTGTTCATGTTGGCGAGATTGCGGGCAACCGTTTCCAGCCGGTTGGAGAGCGCGACCTGAGCCGAGAGAGCGACATAAAGTGCAGACTGCATGGATCAACGTCCTCCGAGCCTGAGAGCCTGGATTTGTGAGAGCAGGCCCTCGCCAATGGCTGCTGACGAACCGGGCCCGGCCATGATGAGGGTCGCAATGGAAGAGGTTGCAGGGGTGCCGTTCTGGAAGTCCCACAGAGTGGCAAAGCGGCGCAGGAAGGTGTCGAGCTTCGCCGGGTCCTTGAACTCGTCGAAGTTCAAGCGCTGTTCCAGAACGGCGGCCTGCTTGTCAATGTTGGCCATGGCGAAACTCTCGGGCATGCCAAGCGACGTATAGACCACCTTCACGAGCGCCTTGTCCGCCAGGATATCAAAGGGACCTGTAATGCTGGCCGCCTTGCGCTCAAAATACAGCGCAAGCCGGATGGCTTCGTTCTGGCTGCCAGAGTTCACTTCAAGCGTTTGCCGGACATAAGCGTCGACAACAGGCTGCTTGGCACGTTCAAAGGACGTCGCCGTGTCACCATAGCGGGCGAAGTTGAAAGTCTTCACGAACTCCGCATAGCGCTTGTCCGAAAGCTTGTTGGCAAAGGTGGACCTGCTATCCACCCCTTCCTCAAGCGCCTTTTTCATGAAGGCCTTGGCGTAGTCCATGTCCTCAAGACCGAACGACTTCATCGCATATTTGAAGATACGCGTATCTTTCAGAAAATCATCGATCGTTTTGATATTCTCGATGTTCTTCAGATAGTATTCTGTCTCGCGCTCAACCTGCGGCTCCTTGGCGGTGCGCTCAAGTGTACGATTCAGATCCCGCGTCACCAATTGGTACTGGAACAATGTGCTGATCATCGGCGCAGCCCTTCCGGAGAACTTGTATCCGTCCGCACCCTTCCGGCGCGGCCAGACAGCCAGGCAACAGAAACCAGCGCGCATAGCGCACCTCTTGCATCCAGTCTTGCCGCCAAGGCTTGCGCCGGGCTGACCGGCTGCACTGCAACTCCTCCTTGCCGGTGGCTCATGGTTAATCGCGGCCCGCCAAAAACCCGGCAAAATTCAACAGCCTCGGGCAAGCCTCATCTCCTAGCGTGATGGCATTACATCCCACGCGCACCAAGCAGGAGCTGGCTCGTGACAATCATGCTGGGTCTCATCATCGCACTGGCCTCTCTCCTCGGCGGATTTTACGCCATGGGGGAAAGGTGCTGGTTCTGTGGCAACCGTTCGAAGTACTGATCATCGTCGGGGTGGCAATCGGTACATTCTTTGTCGCCAACCCGATGAAGACGATCAAGGACACCATGCGCGCCGTGCAGGAAGCGGTGGCCAACGCTGTGCCAAAGAAGCGCGACTACCTCGATATCCTCGCGCTGCTCTATGCGTTGATGCGCGAGCTGCGCTCCAAGGGCCGCAACGAGGTTGAGCCGCATATCGAGAACCCTCAGGATTCCGAGATTTTCCGCGCGTTTCCGACCGTCTACCGCAACAAGAACCTGACGACCTTCGTCTGTGACTATTTCCGGCTGATCATCGTCGGCAATGCCCGCGCCCATGAGATCGAGGCGCTTATGGATGAAGAGCTGCAGACGGTGCACCGCGACCAGATGAAGCCCTACTATGCATTGTCCGCCGTTGGCGAAGCTTTTCCGGCCATCGGCATCGTTGCTGCGGTGCTCGGCGTTATCAAGGCCATGGGTGCCATCGACCAGTCACCGCAGATCCTGGGAGCCCTGATCGGTTCGGCCCTCGTCGGCACGTTCCTTGGCATTTTCCTGTCCTATGCGCTGGTGGCCCCCGTCGCCCACAAGGTGAAGGGCGTGCGCGAAGCGCGGCTGCGCCCTTATGTGATCGTCAAGCAGTCCCTCCTTGCCTTCATGAATGGCGCGCCTCCTCAGGTCGCCCTTGAGCATGGACGGAAGACCATCTCGGCCTCGGACCGCCCCTCCATCGATGAAGTTGAGAACGAGACCATGAACTCTGGCGGCGTGGGCGAAAGCGCCCCGGAAATGAAGGGAGCGGCGTAAGTCATGCTTGATCACGCTGCCAACTCGTTCCATTCGGAACGCGCCCAGATCACCGACCGCCTGCTGGATGCCGCTGGCATCTCCGTCGACCGGTTGCCGATGCTGCCGGTGCTCTTCGACCGCATGGCTCGTGTCTTTGCCGATGCGATGCGTCAGAAGTCGGCCTCGCCGTCCTACATTTCCGTCTCCGATATCGGCAACGAGCGTATCGGCGATGTTTTGGATGTCTACGAATCCAACGCCCTGGTCGCTGTGCTCTATTCGCCGGAATGGGACACGCGCCTGCTGATCGGCTTTGACCGGGACTTCATCTTCACAATGATTGACGTGCTGTTCGGCGCTGACGGCACTGAGCCGCCGATTGACGAGGAGCGCACTTTCTCCTCCATCGAGACGCGCATTGCCCGTACGGTCTTTGAAGTGGCCGCAAATGCGTTGCAGGAATCGTTCAGCCCCATCGCCGAGACGACGCTGAAGATCGAACGTGTCGAAAGCCGCATGGACTTCGCCATTATTGGCCGCCGCAACAATCCGGCCGTTGTCGCACGCCTCTTGCTTCAGGCCATCGGCCGTGGCGGCGAGATCTTCGTCGTGATGCCGCACTCCACACTCAACCCGCTGCGCCAGCGCCTGTCGCAGGTGCTCTCGGGTGAAATGGCGGGGCGCGACAAGCAATGGACCCAGCATTTCCAGGCAGAGATCCAGCGCACGGAAGTGAAGCTTCAGGCCGTTCTGGAAGAACGCGAACTGACGCTGGGCGAAATCGCCAACATGAAGATTGGCCAGATCATTGAGCTGCAGGCCACGCCCCGCAGCCCGGTTAAGCTGGAGTGCAACCAGCAGCCCATCTTCAACTGCCGTCTCGGACAACTGGACGGCTCCTACACCCTTCAGGTCGAAGACCTGATCCATCTGGAAAAGGATATCGTCGATGATCTCCTATCTCGTTGATGCGGTGCTGTTGATCGCTCTGGCGATCACGAGCTTCAAGATGGTGACCATGTACCGGGAGCTGCGCCGGCTGGGATCCTATCATGAGGACTACCAGCGGATCTTTGACCAGACGGCGCTGGCTCTTGACGGGATCGAGGTGTCGGTCAAGGAGCTCAACGTCCGCGGAGCCCAGGTGCTCAACGCACTTGGCGCCAGGATGGACGATGCAAGGGAACTCATTGCCGAAATCGACGCCCTCACCCGGGAAGCCAAGCGCCAGCAATCTGTCCTCAGGTCCGAGCTGAAGCAGCTTTCCACCGAAGTCGCGATGCGTGCCAAGGCCGGACATATCGAGCCACCTGCCAGCGACATGGTGTCCACGGTTGTCGAGACGGTTCTGCGTCACGCCACACCGGCAGCAGGCGACACCCACGAGCCAGCCGCGCCAACGGAAATGAAGGTTCATCGTCTGGATGACCTGGCCACCGGCCCGTTCCGATCCGTATCCATCCACCGCAAGGATGATCTGACATGAGCAGCAATGATATGAACGAGACCCCTTCCGCCAAGGCCGCAGGTGCGGCTGAATTTGCCAAGGTCGAAACCGGCGGATCCAAGAGCGCAAAGCTGACCAGCTCCGACCTGATGGGCGACGAGCGGAACCTCGACACGATCCTCGGCATTCCGGTCAACATTCAGGTCGTGCTGGGCTCGGCCACGATGCTGGTCGCCAACTTGCTGAAGCTTGGCCGCGGCGCCGTCATTCCGCTCAATCACCGTGTTGGTGAGCCGGTCGATATCGTGGTCAATGGCCGCGTGGTTGCCCGTGGCGAAGTGGTCGTCGTGGAAGACGACAACTCCCGCTTCGGCGTTTCGCTGACCGAAATCATCAGCGCCCAGAACAGCCTGCTTGACGCCTGAAACCAGGCCGTGCAGCGCATGAGCAATTTCAAGGCATGATGCGCAAGCCTCTCAAAGCCTTGGCAGAACTTAAGCTGCAGGAGAGACCGCAAAAATGAATGCGAGCACATCTGCCGAAACCCTCATGCCGACGCGCACCCTGAAGGGAACGCAGAAAGTCGCGGCGCTTCTTCTGGCGCTCGGCAAGCCCAGCTCGCGCCGGCTGCTGCAGCATTTTGATCAGGAAGAAATCCGCATGATCACAGTCGCTGCAGCTCAGCTCGGCACTGTGGCGGCAGAGGAGCTCGATCAGCTCGCCGAAGACTTCATCATGCAGTTCTCCAATGGCACCACTTTGTATGGCACGCCAAATGAAGTGGAGAAGATGCTGGAGGGTGTGCTTCCCGAGGAGCAGCTTTCCGACATCATGTCTGACGTGCTCGGTAACTCGAACCGGTCGATCTGGGACAGGATCGCCACCGTTTCGGAGACCGTGCTCGCCAATTATCTGATGAAGGAACACCCCCAGACGGCGGCCCTGATCCTGTCGAAGATCAGGCCGGCTGCCGCTGCAAAGGTGCTCAGCCAGCTGCCACCGGATCTGCGCAACCAGCTTATGCGCAGGATGCTGTCCATCAAGGCCATCGTCCAGGAAATCATGCGCGACGTCGAAAAGACGCTGCATGAAGACTTCATGCTCAACCTCTCGGGCACGATGGAAGCTGATTCCTATGCGCGCATGGCGGACATCCTCAACAAGATGGACCGCGACCACATGGAAGATGCCTTGTCGAGCCTCACGGACGCACGGCCAAAATCGGCGGAACTGCTGAAGGGACTGCTCTTCACCTTCGACGATATCATCAACCTGAACGCCCGTACGCGCATGGCCATCTTCGATCAGATCCCAACCGACCGGATTGTGCTGGCGCTGAAGGGAACCGACCGCGCCTTCCGCGAGGTAATTCTGTCGTCGATGACATCGAGGACGCGCAAGATCGTGGAACACGAGCTGGCGGGCGGCGAACCGGCCGGACAGCGCGAAGTGCTTCAGGCGCGCTCCTCCATCACGGATCTTGCCCTGGAAATGGCAGGCCGCGGAGAGATCGACCTCAATCCGAAGCAGGAGGACAGCGCCGTCCTGCGGTAAGCCTGGCGCACACTCCCCGGCAGAAGCCGGGGCAATGGCCCCTGCCGTACAGCAGGGCAGACGAACTGGCAAACCGGTGGACGCGTAGATGTCAGATCAGGACGACAAGGACTCTAAAACAGAGGAACCGACAGAGAAGAAAATCAGGGATGCGATCGACAAGGGAAACATACCTGTTTCCAAGGAGGCCTCGATCCTCTCCGCCTTTCTGGCTGTTTTGCTGATTGGAAGTTTCGTCATTTCGCCGGGTGTCCAGCGTCTCAGTGGCGGGCTCTCGGGTTTCATCGACAATGCGGGGGATACAGCATTGGAAATGGATCGGATGCAATCCAGCTCACCCATGCCCTCAGCCTGGATCTGGGGCTGTTCCTCGCGCCCATCGTTGCGATGCTCATGGTCGCAGGCCTCGCGGCTTCGTTCTTCCAGAACGCACCGAAGGTGGTCCTCACCCGCATCAAGCCGGAGCTGTCGCGCCTTTCGCTCTCGAAAGGCTGGAGCCGGCTTTTCGGAATGCAGGGGCTTGTCGAATTCGGCAAGTCGGTTTTCAAATTCACCGCCATCAGCCTGGTCGCATTTCTGCTGCTGCGCTCGAACGCCAACGCGCTGGTGAATGCCATGTTCACCGACCCTTCCGCCCTGCCGGAGACCATTCTCCATCTGTCAATGAAGCTGCTTTCGGGCATCTGCATTGCCACGATTGTTCTTGTGGCCGTCGATCTGCTGTGGGCCCGCATGCACTGGCGCCAGAACCTGCGCATGAGCAAGCAGGAGCTGAAAGACGAGTTCAAGCAGGCAGAAGGCGACCCGTTGGTGAAGGCCCGCCAGCGCTCGCTTGCCCGCGACAGGGCACGCAACCGGATGATGGCCGCCGTGCCGAAGGCAACGCTTGTGATCGCCAACCCGACCCATTTTGCCGTAGCCTTGCGCTACGAGCGCGACGAAACGGCCGCCCCGATTGTTGTTGCCAAGGGGCAAGACCTGATTGCGCTCAAGATCCGGCAAATTGCAGAGGAAAACAACATTCCCGTCGTAGAGAACCGTGAGCTTGCCCGTTCACTTTATGCGAGTACCGAATTGGAAAGAATGATTCCGCCGCAATTCTATAGAATGGTTGCGGAAATTATCTGTTACGTGTATTCGCGCAAGACAGTGAAGGTCGTGTGATGCACGAGAGTTTTGAGGGCTTCGACATGAGCATGGGTTCCTTCAGCCAGATGCCCCGGATTCCGGGTTCGGTGCGCTTGCGGGAAGAAGCTCTTGCACAGGCCGTTTCTGACGTTGCCGAAGAGCTTCGCCTGATCGACGTCACGGACTTGATCGCCTTTGTGCGCACTGAAAAGCACGCCAATATCTCAGACCTCGTGAAATCCTCGACAGAGCTCTTCTTCAAGAACGAGACCCTGCGCTACGGCCTCGGCGCCCATGTCGAAGCGGATTGGGACACGACGCCGGATGTCCGCCTGGACCTGGAGTTCCGCAACAACGGTGTCTGGATCTATTTCAGTTTGACCCTGAATGCCCGCGGCTCGAGCGTCGAGATCCATCACATCGAGTTTGCCGACCCGTCGGAAGATCCAGAAGAGAATACCCGGCGCCTTGTCGAGGCGCTGGCAGATGCCCGCCTGAAACCGCTGCCTCAATAGGGCCAGTGGTCCCGCCGCGAATGTGTCGTGATTTGAGCTGACTCAGGTGCCCTGCATACGTGCAGTGATCAGGGCTCTTCCGGCCAGGAGGGCATTCGCGCAGCGGCTACCTTCTCCAACCGCATTCAAAGACCGACAGCGGGCATCCGCCAACCTGGGTGATATCTGCCCATGGTTCGCCTGAGGAGCCTGAAGGCACAATGCCCCCTGCCAAGGGTCTGAAATGGGATGAGGCGCCGCAGACAGTTTCGGCTGCCTCATCCGGCACGTGAGCCAAGCAGGGTCTTGCAGCAGGGCGGGACGCTGAGCAGAAGATGCAGATGATCCGGAGCCTGAACCGAACTCAGTTCAATGCGACAGAACGTCGGACTTCGTGAAGTAGTTGAACTCCTCGACGAGGATCTCCTGCACGAGATTGTTGCCAAGCCGCGTGTTCACCGCATCCCGGACCTTGGTCTTGAGGCCTTGGATATCATAGCGCTCAAGCTTGCGGAAATTCAGGGTCTCATCAGTGTAGAGAAGACGGAAGGTCTCATCGATGATGAACGGCTGTGGCTTTATGGCGCTCTTGCGCAGTGCATCGCCATCCGCCGTGAACACGAGCTGCACCACCACATATCCCTGCAGTGCGCCATTCTCGATGATCGGCACGTTGATGGCTCGCAGCTGCTCGTAGTCAATGCCGACCATGACGCGCTCGTCCCTGGCCGCCCCGTTGCCGTCCTGCGTCATCCAGTGGACAGCGGCATAGGAGGCGCCAAGCGTCGTCAGGCAAACCCAAAGGCCGGCAAAAGAAGCCGCATCATGGGCGGGCCCTTGCGTGTTCAAGGGAATAGGTGCCGTCAGAGTCGGCATCGAGCATCGCCTGGGAAATCATCCCCGCAATCTCACGGACAGCATCCAGATGCAGCGAAAGCACCTGCATGTTGGCTTCCAGCGCGGCACGCAGACGCCTCAGTTCCGTGGCGACGGCGATGTCGCGCTCTCCATCCCCGCCTGGCGCAAGCAACGTCCGGCTGGCGCGGGCAAGCTCAAGCAGCGCCTGACTCTTGCGGAACTCGAAGGCACGAAGATCTGCCGTGCCCTGTTCGCGCAGAGCGGCCGTTTCAGCCTCAACCACCGTATGTGCCTTGATGATGGCCATGATCAGAAGATCATTCACATAGGCCGGCAGGGCAACAGGCGGAACAATCTCTGCATTTTCTTCGTCAGACATGTCAGGCTGCGGCTCCATCACGCGGTTTCCCGCTGGCCAAGGGTCTTGGCGATAAGCTCTGCGATACCAATGCCGCCACGTGCGGCCATCTGGTTACCGATCTGCTCAGCCAGCATGGATTTCCAGATGCCTCCGGCTGTACCGGAGCCGAACACGCTTTCCGCATCTTCAGGCAGAATTCCTTCCACCATCTGCTGCATCATCAGCGCTTCAAACTTCTGGGCCGGAGACAGCGTGCGCGTGTTGAGGGCCGTGTCGTTCAGCATCGCCACACGCGCTGAACCGGTGGAGCCGATGGCAGGCATGAAGCCGTCAATGGGCCACTGCGAGCCATCCAGCCCGCGGCCACCTGAAAGGCCGGCCGCAGCCATGGCGTCTTCAAACAGACCGCTGTCACCAGTAGCCGAATAGGCAAGGCTGTCGAGCTTGGCGGCCGCCGCCCGGATCTGCTGCGGATCAGCAGCGCGGGCGACATCGAGGACGATGTCGGAAATCGGAGAAATCGCCATGGCAAAGGTCCTCGTCACGCCTTCATTGCTTTGGAGACTAGATCGTCCAGCTTGTGGGAGGCTTGCGTTGCCGCGCCCACGTGCCGCTCCAGAATTTCTGCGAGGCTCAAGTGCTCCTCCGCCTGGCGTTCAAGCTTGGCAACAGTCTCAAGGCGCCGCTCGGTGAGCTTCAGCATACGGCCCTGGCGGGCCATTTCCGTTTCCACCTTCTCCCGCGCCGCAGAAAGTTGCGCCTGTTCCTCGGCGATGGTTTTCAGGCGCTGTGAGGCATTGCGGATGAAGCGGTCGTGCATGGCGAGGTCGCCCTCGGACAGGGCCCGCAGCACGCGGTCCTGCTTCTCGGCAAGCTGCTCGTCCTGACGGTCGAGATTGACCAGCATCCAGGCTGACAATTGATGGATCTGGCGCTGCAGCTTGAGAATGCGCCCGATTTCCTTGCTGTTCTTCGACATTGTTGCCTCAACCGAATCTGAGCCAGGTGGCATAGCCGTCAAGAAAGAGCGTGATCGCCTCACCCATGACGACAAAGAGAAAGTACATGCCGCCCGCAATCAGAAACGGAGTGGCAATGAAGTAGACCGGGATCTGCGGCGTCAGCTTGTTCAGGAGCCCCAGGGCAAAGTTGATGACAACGGCGTAGATCACGAAAGGGCTGCCAATACGCAGCGCAAGCCAGAATGCTTCGGACAGCCGGTCCGTCAGCTGTGCGAGCCCAGCCGCAGGGTCGATGGCGGCGCCAGGTGGCAGGGCGTTGTAGCTTTGTGCCAGCGCCCGGAAGAGCTCCCAGTGCTGGTTGGTGATGAAGATCATCGCCGTGGCCGTCAGCGTCATCAGACTGGCCAGCGGCGGCAGAGCCTCGTTGCCCTCGATGGCCATGCCCGGCATGTTCGACAAGCCGATGGACATGGCAATGAAGGTGCCAATCATCTCCAGCCCGGCGATGAAGCAGCGCCCCATGATGCCGATCAGCAGACCCGTGAACAGCTCGCTCAGGATGAAGCGCCCGACCGTCTCCAGATCTGTGGCCGGCATCGCCGTCTGGATCAGAGGCGTCAGCATCGGCGCAAGCGCAAGCGAAGCCGAGATCGCCACGAAGAGCCGCACCTTCACCGGCACGCGGTCGCTGCCGAAGCCCGGCACCACCATCAGGCAGACGCCGATCCTGCAGAACAGCATGAAGGTGGCCAGCAGCGCCTCGACGCCGAACTGGGACAGGACCGCCCCGGCCATGGTCAGGACACGCTGCCAATTGTTTCCACATCCACCCCTCGCGCGATTTCAAGATGTGAGAGCACCGGCAGGGTCGGGAACATGCGTTCCACGATCATGCGCACATAGGGGCGGGCATCAGGTGCCGCCACAACGGCAAAGCGTTTGCCCGCAGCAACCAGTGTCTTGACGGTCTGGGACATCTGGGTACCGAAGTCCTCGACCAGCTGCGGCTCGATATCGAACTCGACAACTTCGCCCTTGCTGTCACGCTTCAGGCTCTGATGGAACGCCAGGTCCCAGCGGTTGCCGAGACGCAGCACATGCAAGGGGCCGCCTTCCGCCAGATCACCGCAGATCTGCTGGGCGATACGCATGCGCACATGCTCCACCACCTGCTCTGCGCGGCGCACATGCGGCACGATCTCGGCGACGGCTTCCAGGATCAGATGCAGATTACGGATCGAGACGCGTTCGGACAGGAGCAGCTTGAGCACCGCCTGAAGGCCTGAGAAGGAAATGTGGGAGGGGCAGATATCCTCGATCAGCTTGCGGTATTCCGGGTCCAGCCGGTCCAGAAGGTTGCGCATATCCTTGTAGGACAGCAATTGCGGCAGGTTGTTGCGGATCACTTCCGACAGATGCGTCAGGATCACCGTGTTGTTGTCCGCCGGCATGAAACCATCACGCTTCAACTCGTCCTGATAGGCCATCGGCACCCAATAGGCAGGCATGCCAAAGGCGGGCTCCCGCGTCGGCTCGCCCAGCATCGGTAGCGGATGATCGTCGCTGGCCATCACCAGAAGTTCGCCGACCTTCACCTCCTGCGCCGCCACCACGGTGCCGTGGATCTTGATCTGATAGCCTTTTGGCGGAAGCGTCAGGCTGTCGGAGACCCGGATATCGGGCACGACAAATCCATATTGCTCAGCGAACTTGCGGCGCATGCGTGCGACACGGCGGGCCAGTTCGCTGTGCCCGATCAGAAGCTGGGCGGCGACCTGCTTGCCAAGGCAGAGCTCGATCTCCGCAGTCTTGAGGGACTCCTTGACGGACTCCTTGCTTTCGCGCTGTGCCTTGGCTTCCTCCGCATCGGCCAGCGCCTTGGCCATCTTGCGCTTTTCTTCCAGCTTGCGCGGGATGGTGTAGCCAATGAAGGCCATCAGGCCGCCAAGCAGGGCGAAGGGGATCGTCGGCAGGCCAGGCATCAGCGCCATGATGCCCATCAGCATCGCCCCGACAAAAAGGGCGCGTGGATAGGCGCCGAGCTGCCCAAGAACCGCTTTCTCGGCGATACCGCGGGTGCCGCCCTTGGACACAAGAAGACCGGCCGCCAGTGACACGATCAAGGCCGGGATCTGCGAGACAAGACCATCACCAACTGACAGCTTGACGAAGACATCCGCCGCCGTCGACAGATCCATGCCATAACGCGTGGTGCCAATGACAATGCCGCCCAGAATGTTCACGGCCGTAATGATGAGGCCGGCGATGGCATCACCACGTACAAACTTGGACGCACCATCCATGGCACCGAAGAAGGAGCTTTCCTCTTCCAGCTCCCGGCGGCGCGACTGCGCTTCCTTGTCATCGATGAGACCGGCGGACAGATCCGCATCGATTGCCATCTGCTTGCCGGGGATCGCATCCAGCGTGAAACGCGCACCCACTTCGGCGATACGGGTCGCGCCTTTGGTTATGACGAGGAAGTTCACCGTGACCAGAATGGCGAAGACGATCAGGCCGATGACGAAGTCACCGCTCATGACGAATTGGGAGAAGCCATAGATCACGTGGCCTGCGGCCGTCACGCCCTGATGCCCTTCGGACAGGATGACGCGTGTCGTGGCGATGTTGAGCGCCAGGCGCAGCATCGTTGCGATCAGCAGGATGGTCGGAAAGGACGAGAAGTCGAGAGGCTTCTGGATCCACAGCGCGACCATCAGGATCAGCACCGACAAGGCAATCGACAGGGCAAGACCCGTGTCGATCATGAAGGCCGGGATTGGCAGGAAGAGAACGGCGAGGATCAGCGCGATGCCAATCGCAAAGCCGATATCGCGGCGGCTCTCCGGCTTATCCGGTCCGCTCGTTGATACGACTGTATCGGACATACCCACTCCCGGTCACACTGTATCGCTGCACCAACTGTGCCCGGTGAAGCTTGCGCGAACATGGTGCGCCGGGGAGTAGAGCGGCAATGGCAGGCATCAGGATGGCCGGCCCCTTATGCAGGCTCAAAGGGCTCCGCAGAATCTTGCGTCAGAAGCCGGTTTCGATCCGGCCATAGACCAATGCAGTGAGCGAATAGATCTGGGCCCCGATGAAAGGGCCGGCAATGACAATCATGGCAAGAATGGCGACGATCTTGGGAATGAAAGTCAGCGTCACTTCCTGCACCTGCGTCAGAGCCTGCATCAGGGCAATCGAGACACCGACGACCATTGCCGGAATAATCGCCGGTGCGGATCCGGTGATGATCGTCCAGATCGCGGTCCGCACCAGGTCAAGCGCGTCAGCCTCGTTCATGATCAGGAGATCTTCACACCTGGGCCAAGCAGAATGCCCTTGCCGTTGTCGAGGCCGAGAACGGTGCCATCGGAGTAGACTTCCACGGACTTGACGATGCCCGTGACGCCATCTGCGTCCGTCACCGTCCGGCCGATGAGGTCGTCGACCTGGCCGAAGGACATGTTCGCCAGCATGGTTTCCAGCTTCGTGTTCATCTTGATGGACTGCTCCACCTGCGAGAAGCTGGCAAGCTGCGCCAGCTGCTGGGTGCTGTCGACCGGCTCTGTCGGATCCTGATTCTTCATCTGCGCCATCATCAGCTGCAGGAAGGCATTGTAGTCCAGCATGAGCTGGTCACGTGCTGCAGTGCTGGCAGATTGGGACTGGGCTGCGCCCGCAGCACTGACACCCGGAACTGTGGTCATTTTCGTCTCCTCAGGCTGCAACAAAGCCGGCAGCGGCCGGTTCTTTCGGAAGGCTGCCCGACATGATGGCCGCCTCAACCGGATAGAGATTCCTGATGGTCTTCAGGGCATCGAACAGCCGCCCTTCTCCCATGAGCTCATCAACCTGCCCAAGACCCGAGACAATGTCCGGATTTGTGAAAGTCCTGCGGGTCGATGCCAGCAGCATGTTTGCCAGATCGCGCGCCTGCGGCGCACTGGCCGGGTCCATGAGCATGGACTGCAGCACGAAGTAGAGCTGGCGCAGCGGCGTCGTCGTCTCATGCGCCTGCAAAACGTGGTTCTCGAGCAGGAAAACGCAATTGTTGAGCAGTTCGACCGATGTCTTGCGATCGACGCGGATTACCGCACCATTGATGTAGAGCCGTTCACCGGCTTTCAGGGCAATGTGCATGGCGGTCACCCCTCAGGCTGTCACGGATGATCCCGTTGATCTCGATAATGGCGTCGAAGCTGTCCGTCTCGTAACGGCGAAGGCGCTCCAGTTCCTTGAGCACCCAGATGCCGATGGAGATCAGGTCAGCACGGATTTCCACCGGCAGCTCGTTGCTGTTCTCGGACAGGCTCTCCAGCAGGAATGTCCAGACCCGGCGCGCATTGAAGATGGCTTCGACAGCCTCACGAGACCGGACCCCATTCTCGCGTGCCAGTTCAAGCTGGCTGATGACGATCCCGAGCGCCTCACGCTCATCCTGACGCGGATCGTTTCCGAACTCATCCATCGTCTGGGCATAGGAGGACTTGTACATGGCACCTCTCTGGTGTTGGCTGCCGTCCGGCGGCGGGCCGCAAGCGGCCGCGCCGGTCAAATGGATCACAGATAGTTGAGGATGCTCAGCTTCTGCATGCGCGCGCTGACCGCATAGGAGGTTTCCAGCTGCGTCAGAGCGGTGTTGAGCCGTACCGACGTTTCTTCCGGATCAATGTGCTCAAGGGTAAGGACCCGCTTGTTGAGGATGTCGGCCTGCGTCTTGAGCCGTTCACTCGTCTCGGCCACGCGTTCCTCCACAAGCCCCAATTTACCCTTGGCATTCGTGACGCCGACAACGGCATCACCAAGAACAGAGATGGCCTTGTCGAGAATTGCCTTGTAAGCAAGGTCATTGAGACCCGTCGCCCCGAGGTCACCAATCATCGAATAGACAGAAGCAAGCTGACGGAATGCCTTTTCATTGGCGCTGACCGTCGTATCAACCGTCTCCCCTGGAGCGATGGTGTTTTTCATCAGCTCATCAGTTGCCGAAGACCAGTTGTTGCCCCAGGCGGGGTCATCGAACATCGTCTGGAAAGCACCGTCGAGGAAAGTGTTCATGTCAGCCGCAGAAATGCCTGCAGCTGCAGGATCAGACTGACTGAATCCGAACTCGGCCAGGAAGGCTGCATCCAGAGCCGCCTTGCTGGCAGACGCAGGCTGCGCAAAGTAGTCGGTCAACGGCGCTTCTCCGGTGTTGACGCCACCGAAGACATACACGCCGCCGCTCTCTGTATTCAGACGTGAAATAAGAAGCTTGAGGTTTCCCTGGGCCATGTTCTGGCCGCCGATCCTTGCCCCGTTGGCATCACGCACGGCCACAAGGGTCTTGAGCATCTCCTGCGCCGAGTTGAGAACATCGTCCATGGCGGCCTGTGTCACGCCAAGGCGCGACGTCAGCAGCGCATTTGTATCGATCGTACCCTTGAGGCGGTCGAACTCGGAGCGGACGGTCACGGCTTCTCCAGTCCGCGCACCCAGCTCAAGACCAATGTCGTAATGCCGCTGGGAGGACATTTCCTGTTTCAGCCTGTCAACCAGCGTCGTCTGGCGCATCAACTGGCTGCGGCTTGAATCAGCCATGGAGTAGGTCGAAATACGCGTCGTAGTCATGACTTACCTCACAGAGTCCAGCAGGTCCTGAAGCATTCGGTCAACAGCGGTCATCAGTTTGGCCGCCGCGCCATAGGCTCGTTCAATGTCGAGCATGAGCGTCATCTCTTCATCGAGATTGACGCCTGTGACATTCGACAAGGCACTTGCCGAGCGGGAAACGATGACGGATTGAAATTCAACATTGGCCGCTGCCGTTTTTCGTCCGGCCTCCAGCCAGCTCACAGAGGAACTTGCGAAGGTCTTGAGGGAAGACGTCGGGTCCAATCCAACCCCGGCATCAAAGACGCGGGAGGGATCGTTCATGGCGCTGACGAATTCGTTCAAGCGTCCGGTGTAACCTGCAAAACCCGCCGGATTGTAGACGTAGTTGGCACCTGCCATGCCGCCGTCCCGCAGCACGTCAAGGCTTCCGCCCTGATCGGGGTCTGCGGCCGAATTGATGCGGATGCTACCGGCCAGGCCCTGAGACAGTGTGCTCGTTGCCGGAACGGCAGGGCCGCCAGACCAGGTAAAGAGACCAGCCTGCAGCGGGCCGCCGCCTCCGGTCTGATCGCTTTCAGCGAAAGCTTCCACGAGGCCACGGGCCACTTCGTCCAGCTGGTTCTGATAGGTGACCGCCACATTGTCGCGCAGCTGCGTCAGTCCATGCAGGCGGCCAGTTGAAACCGGCATGATGGCCGAAGCGCCTGTTACCGGGACACCATCAATGAAGATGGCATTTCCCACCGTACCCGCCATGAAGGAAATTGTCGGCTCGAAGGACACCTTGCGGGCGGACGTTTCAAACAGGGTCACGCCGCTGTCCGTATAGATCACGACGCCGCCGTCCTGCTGGGTCAGCGTGGAAATGCCGATTTCTTCCGACAGAGCCAGAAGGGCCTGATCCCGGCTGTCCATGGCATCGGTGATATCTGCACCCGATGCATAGCCCTTGACGATCACCGAGTTGAGGGTCTGGATCTGACCGAGCAGATCATTGACCTTATTGATAGATGTGGCGATCTCTGCGTCGGCATCCGCGCGCACGCCCTGAACAAGACTTGTGTAGTCGTTCAGGAGCTTTGCCGTATCCTTGGCCGCCGTGAGCATGGCCTGCGCCTGGATGGAATTGCCCGGTTCAGCCGCATAATTCTGGATCGCGGCTTCAAGCTTGCCCAGCTGGGCAGCCGGAGAACGCAGGAGCTCGGTATCGCCCGTCGTGCCTGCCAGCTTGTCCAGCCCATTGGCGATCGCAAGCTGCGACGAGGCGATGGATGTTGCTCCTGACAGCGCCTTGTAAAGCCCGCTGTCAGTGGAGCGGGCGATGCCATCGACACGCACGCCACCACCGGTACCGCCCTGAGATATGACGGTGCTCAGCATGACAGACTTGCGGGTGAAGCCTGCTTGCTGCGCGCCGGCAATGTTGCGCGAGATGGTCGAGGTCTCGATTTGTCTTGCACTCAGTGCAGACTGCGCGGCCTTCAGGGCTACGGACAGGCTCATGGCAGAAGTTCCATCCTTGATCTGACGGTCAGCGTGCCAGGTTCACGAGTTCTTCCAGCAGGTCAGACCCTGCCTTGAAGACCTTGGAGTTGGCTGTGAAGGCGCGCTGGGACTCGATCATTGAAGTCAGCTCGGTTGCGATATCGACGTTGGAGTCTTCCTTGGCGCCGACCTCCAGTTTCCCGAGACCATTCTCATCCGGAAAACCGACGCGGATTTCACCGGAGTCGTTCGATGCAGAATAGATGTTGCCCGAAAGCACTGTCAGCTTGTCGGGGCTGGGCACCGTTGCCAGCGGAATGCGGTACAGCGCACGGCGGGAGCCATCCCCGTAAACGGCGCTGAGGGTCCCGTCCGAACTGAACTCCACCTTCTCAACAGCGCTTGGGGCATTGCCGTTGCGGCCCACCTCGGCGATGCCGAATTCAGCCGCCACGGAAGTGGAGCCGGACAGGTCGATGTCGAAGGTGCCGCCGTTGGGAACGGCGACGTTGATGGCCGTGGCACTCGCCGCGTCCAGCTTGCCGGTCGTGCGGCTGTAGGTCAGCGTCTGGGTCGACAGCGGGCCCGAGGCATAGGGAAGCCACCACCTGCAGCCGCATCGGCAGAGTTGAAGATGGCAACTTCCCATGTGGAGTCGCCAGCCGTCTGCGCTGTCTTCGAGTAGTAGACATCCAGCTTCACTTCGTTGCCGAGGTTATCGAAGACAACGAGCGAGGTCTTGGAGGTGTAAGCTGCGCCGGCCGCATTGCCGGAAGGCAGATTGGCCGCAGGCACGATGGCTGCATCTTCCGGAACGTTGGTCCAGAGCTTGGCAGCTGTGGTCGGCGTTGCGACAAGCTGGTTCTGGGAAACGTTGATGTTCTCCAGTCCGCCGAGACCATTGGCGACAACGGCCGGTTCTGCACCATTGGCAACCGGATAGCCCTGCAGGCGGTAACCGGCCGTGTTGACCAGAAAGCCTTCCTTGTCGACAACAAAAGCACCTGCGCGGGTCAGGGACGGCGTGCCGTCTCCATCAGCGACGACAAAAAAGCCGTTTCCGTCGATTGCAAGGTTCAGGCCTGAACTGGTGTAGCTGACCGGGCCCTGGCTGGAGATCGAATAGACCGTCTGGGCTTTCACGCCGCCGGAATTGTATTTCCCCGACCCTTGCGACAGCACCATGGAGCTGAACTCGGTCGAAGCACGCTTGTAGCCCGTGGTATTGGAGTTTGCGATGTTGTCAGCAACAGTGCCAAGCTTGCTGGACTGCGCGTTCATACCGGACACGCCGGTGCGCATAACGCCGTAAAGACTCATGGAACGTCTCCCGTTTCCAACTCTCTTGGCTGCCATTCAACGGGGTCAATCTTGCGTGAGGCTGTTGCTGGCCGTCCTGCGGGATTTTAGGGCGGTGCAGCGGGTCCCGGCAGGGAAGAAAAAGGCCCGGGACTGCCCCCGGGCCTCATTCTGCGGCACCACAAAAAACGGCTACTTGCAGAAAGTCTTTGCCTCCGGCGTCCATTTGCCGAAGCCGGAGGCCACCATGTTGGTAATGACCTTGCAAACGTAACGCTTCTGCGCCGGGTTGTTGTTGGGTCCTGCATGGTAACGCGCAACTGCCATGGTCCATGTGCCCTGGCGGGCATGCAGTTCATTCAGGAACCTTGCGGCGTAGCGCACATTGGCCTGCGGCTCCAGCATATGCGCAACCGAGCGGAACTGACTGCCGTGATAGTGATGATTGATCTGCATGCAGCCAACGTCGATGAGCTTCTTGCCCTGCGCCCGCGCGGCCGCCACCTCGCGCTCGGCTGCCTTGGCGTTCTCGGGGAATCTGGCCGCCCCCTCGATGTTCAGGGCATAGGGCGAGAGCGAGTTCCGCCGGCCCGTTTCGGTCAGGCCAACGGCATAGAGCACACCGAGAGGAATCTGATAGGCCTTTGCTGCGGCAGCCATTTCCCGCTCACAGATGGCCTGCCCGGGAGCAGCCTGAGCCGGGGCGGCGAACTGGCCGCCCCCTGAAGAAACTCAAAGATACAAAGCGCCGCTGCGGCTATCACCCGCCGTTGCATGCTGTTGCCCCTCTGTACCGTCATTGCCGTTGTCCATCTGGGAAGAGGAGGAAGAGCGGCCTCCCTGGCCTTCCTTGCCTCCCCCATGGCTTCTCCGAACTGGCCCTGAGCCATGGCGCCCCGTCCATCGCCGCCGGGCTGACCCTGCGTGCCCTGCCCTGCCTGCGCACCTGTCACCTGAAACGCCGGGCGGTCGTCACCTGCCGCCTGAATGGTGATGCTGTCCGCCTTGTGACCGGTGGCACGCATCATCTGGTCCAGCAGCTGCCGGTCCTGCTTCAGCAGTTCAACGGTATCGGGGTTGCTGGCCGTCATGACCACTTGCACGGAGTCGCCGGTGAGTTTCATTGTCACCTTCACCGTGCCCAGCTCCATCGGCTGCAACTGGATCTCCAGCATCTTGACCGCGGGCGCATCCGGACGGACGCGGAAAACCGCTGCTGCCGCATCGCTGCGGGCCGGATCAGGCTGCGCAGGCGTATTCAGCGCAGAGGCGATGGCGGTTCCGATCTGCTGAGCTGGAGACAGGCGCAATGACGGCGCGAAATGGGTTTCTTCGCGCGTCACGTTCATCTTGCCCATGCCCGCCGCAACCCGCAGCGCACCGGCGTCATCCACCGGCTCCCCTTCGCCCGTGCCATCGGACCTGATCAGGCGCGAAATAAGGCCAGCGTCATCCAACCCTTCAAGATCTTCGCTGGAGGGCATGACCGGACCAGACGGCATGGCCTGTTGCGGCTTTTGCTGGGCTCGCGGCTCCAGCTGAGACCGGACCGCGCCTTCAGGCATGATGGGCTGCGCAGGCTGTGCCGGGGAACCAGCAAGCTCCCCAGCCTTGGCGCGCGGCGTTGCAGCCGCCTGGCCCTGAACGGCCGATGCGGCGGCCGGAGCCGCTTGAAGGGCAGCGGTCCCATCCGGCTGAGCCAGTGCAGCCATCAGCGACGCGGCGCCGCCGGACTGAGTGGTTCCCTCTCCCGCATCCGGCTGGACAGGCGGCTCGAACAGCCCCGCAAGCAGATCCGGCAAAGCGGCTTCGCCTTGCGGCTGAACCGGCGCCTCTGTTGCTGCGCCTGCTGACGGGGCAGGCGTCTGTTCGCCCGCCTTTTCCTGTTTGTCGTCCTTGGGGGTCATCTTGCGCATGAGATCGGAGAAGCCAGTACCGCCCTCTTCCTGCGCGCCGGACTTGGACGCTGCGGCAGATGAAGATGCCGCTGGCGCCGCCGCCGTGGCTGCAATCATGGCCATGGTCAGAACCTCCCCTTCTCTTTGCTCATCAGATCTTCCGTCTGTTTCAGCAGCCGCTCGGCCTGCCGCATCACCGGCTTGCTCCAGGAGGAGTCGGCCGGTGCCGGCAGAATGGCATAGGCTCCGAACTCGCCGATCACACCGCGTGGCGGTTCTGGCCAGTGGCGCACGTGATTGAGAACGATGTAGGCCGCATCCATCAGATCCCGGTCCTGCGGAGTAAGGCTCTTGCGGTCGATCGACCAGAGCAGCTGGCGTGTGCTCTGAATGTCCTCGGGGCGCAGTGACACTGCCGCCTGATAGAGTTTCAGCTGGGTCTCGTCATAGGTGCCGGCCATCGCCAGTGGCATGGCCCGCTCGGAGGCCTTGCGGGCGATCGACAGGTGGCCGCCCGCGACGGCCCGGCGGGCAAGCCGGAGATAGAAGCCGCGGCGCGTGTCTTCATCAAACTCCGCCAACAGACTTTCCAGCAGGCCAAAGCGGTCGTCATTCTCGCTGAACCCAAGCGAATCCAGGGCCAGTCCGAAGCGGCGGCGGAAGTCCCCCTCATAGATAGAGCCACGGAAGCGGCGCAGATAGCGGATGGAAAGTGACTGAAATCCCTCAATGTCACCCAGCTTGCCGGCAACAAAGACCTCACGGCGCAAGGCAGCCTCTTCCACCAGCGTCCCGGGCATGAGCAGCCGGGCGATGGCAAGCAGGCGCATCGCCTCTTTCGGATTGTCTGCCACTTCCAATGCTGAGCGCACCAGCGCGACCTGTCCGCCCAGATTGGGCGCCATGCCCATGGGGTCATAGCCGGACAGCAGCCGCCTGGCTTCTTCAGGACGGCCGTCCACATAGGCCAGCGCGCCGCGCATGAGGTCTTCCTCGACAGCAGGCGCAGCCTTCAGCGTCAATAGCTTGCGCACGACATTGGGATGGCCTCCGCTCAACAGATGAATGACCGCTGCACGGGCATTACGTGCATCTGCCCAGGTGGAGGGGGGCTGCCAGAAACACCTCATTCATGTGCTGCAAGAGGGTGCGCTGCGCCATGTGGGCCTGAGTGTTGCCCTGCGCCACTTGCCCCTGCAGCATCTGGAGCGTGCGAACCATCTCGTAAGGCGCATTTTCCTGAGGCAGGGCAGCAACCTCCTGAGCCACTGCCCTGTTGCCTGCCCAGCCCTGCGCAAGTGCAAGCACCAGGGCCAGCACAAGACTCAGGGCCATGCCTTGCCACCACGCAAGGCCGCGGACGGGTGCAGGCAGGGCCGCCATCACGCCCCTCCTCCATCAGGAAGATCTCGATGCGCCTGTTTGCCGGGGCATAGGGATCTTCAGCCTGCTTCAGCTCACGGTCGGCATAGCCCTCAACGCGTTCGATGCGGCTGGCGTCCACGCCACCGCGCACCAGCATGTAGAGAGCCATGTGGGCACGTGATGTCGACAGGCGCCAGTTGTCATTGCTGGCTGACTTGAAAGGCCGTCCATCCGTATGGCCGCGGATCACGATCTTGCCCGGACGGGCTGACAGGACGGCACCGATCCGCTCCATCAGCTTCACGAGCTCAGGCCGGGGTTCTGCTGACCCGACGGCAAACATGCCGAAGTTCTCGGCATCCGTCAGACTGATCAGAACGCCACCGTCCTGCATCGACACTTCGATGCGGCTGGCGGTCTCGGCCAGCGGACCATTGGCGGACGCGGTAATCGCCTCGCGGATCTCGGAAGCCGCCGCCTCAGTGCGCAATACTGCCTGTTCTGCCTCTGCCGTCTCCGGGGCCGCCGGTGCTGACGCATCTGCCACGGAGGTTTGCTGCGGCACTGCTGCACCCGGTGCGGCCTGCGTTTCTGCTGCGGGTGCAACGCCCTGCTTTGGCTCAGGAACCCTGACCGCCGTCAGCGGAGCGTCAGGCTCGGCTTCCGGGACCTGCCCTTCGGCTGTTCCTTCGGGCTGGGCCGGAGCCTCACCGTCTTCATCGCTGGCCGGGGCTTCAAAGGCAACCGTGCCAATGGCTGTCTGGCCGGTCACTGACGCTGCCGGCCCTCCCTCCTGAAGCGATGTCTTGCGGCCGGGAAGAAACTGCCAGTACATCGGATCAAACGGATCCCGGAATGCGTCGCCTCCCAGAGCACCTTCGGTCTGTTGTTGCCCGATGCCTTCGGTTTCAGGGGCCACTCCTGCCTCCAGTTGATCCCCGAGCGTGCCGACCAGTTGATCAAGCACCGCGTAGGGATCACTGAAGAGCTGCGACTCAGACAGTGTCGGATTGAACTCCCCAGCCCTGCGGCCGGCAACAAGACCCTCGCGCAAAGGCATTGAGCCCGTCGCATCCGATCCGTTTGCAGCACCGGGGCTGCCGTCAGGATCCGGCGTTGTCTCCATCTGCGCATCGATCTTGGCAGGGTTGGTGACCTCCGGGCCCGGCACGTCAGGATCATTCAGTCCCTTGCGGGTCTGGGTCGTTGAAGCCAGTTTTACCGGGTTGAAGTATTGAGCAACGCCCTTGCGCACGCTTTCGTCCGTGACGTTGATCAGCCACATGACGAGAAAGAAAGCCATCATGGCGGTCATGAAGTCCGCAAAGGCAATCTTCCAGACCCCACCCTTGACGGTATCGCTCTCAAGCGACGCGCGGCGGCGGACGATGATGATCTCGTTTGCCTGCAGACCTGCACTCATTCTTCGGTCTCCCGGATCGTCTTGAGGCGTCTCAGCCAGTCGGCCATCTGCGTCTCGATGATGGTGTCGCCGAGCACGGCCTGCAGCTCCGGCGTCTCGCCTTGTTTGACAATAACCAGACCCGCAAGAGGTCCAAGCTGCTGCATGACCCGGTCAAGGAGTTCTTGCGGACCGCTGACCTCGAATGCAGCGCCACTCCCTGTCAGCAGTTCCTTGAGTGTTCCGGAAAAATGGCTGACTGCCTGATCCCGGACGGCTTCCTTCAGGAACGGCAGAAGCACCTGCTCGACGGCTTCAGACAGCCGGAGCGACAGGCTCGCCACCGCATTGGCAATGCCCTGCGAGATTTGCCGTGCCTGTTCTTCCTCGAAAGCTTCAC
The DNA here is from genome assembly GCF_050510895.1 of Pannonibacter phragmitetus. Classification (GTDB taxonomy): domain Bacteria; phylum Pseudomonadota; class Alphaproteobacteria; order Rhizobiales; family Stappiaceae; genus Pannonibacter; species Pannonibacter phragmitetus_B. Next base: position 3,491,956 of record NZ_JBNINT010000001.1, read on the forward strand.
GCGCAGCAGCGGCCTCGGAACGGAGGGCGGTAACCTGAACCTCCAGATCTTCAGCCGCAGCAAGGCGCGCTTCCTCCCGCCCTGCCCGCACACCACGCGCATATTCAGCTGCAAGCCGCTCTTCAAGGGTAGGCTCCGGCGCGCGTTCCACCGCCGGCATCACCTCAGCCATGATAACCTCGGCACTGCTGAGATGCTGGAAAACGGGACTGGAAAGCACCGGCAGGCGCGAGGCGATGGGCTTCGGGGTCATCAGGCGCGCTCCGCCTCATACATCCACTGCTTCAGAATGGCTGCGGACTGCTCCTCATTCAGCTCAAGCAGGGATTCCAGCTTCTTGATCGGCGACTGGTTCATCTTGTTGGTCAGGTCAGCCAGCAACAGGGAGTGATCCGGCCCACCAAGAGCGGCCTGTCCGCCAAACTGTGCAGCCAGCGCCTCCGGAGACCCGTCCATAGCCATTTCGGCAATTTCTGCGGGCTTTTCCTTGCTCTGCGGAATCAGAACCGACAGTGCCGGGCGCAGGCCGAACCAGATCAGCAGTCCGGCAACGCCCAGAATGGCGACGGCATTGATGACATTTCCAGACTGGCGGATAAGCAGTTCGGCGATGGACAGCGGCGGGGCTGCCTGCATGTCGCGCGCACCGTCAAAGAACTCGACCACCGACACCTTGATCGTATCGCCACGGTTCGAGCTGACGCCTGCGGAAGAGGCGACCAGTTCCTGGATCTCCTTCAGCTGATCCTCAATCTGGTTCTGATCAGGATTGCCACCCAGCGCCGCGACGAGGCGCGCCCGGTCCACCAGAACGGCGATGGACAGGCGCTCCACCTGGTAGCCCTCCTGTGAGGTTTCGATCACCTTCGTGGAAATTTCATAGTTGACCGTCTCTTCGCGGCGCTGATTTTCCTCGCTGGAGCGTTCGCCGCCATCGGCCTGCACCTGCTCTTCGGGGAGGTTCTGCTCCACCGTCGCCGGGGTCTGGGTGCTGGCATTCTGCGAAGCCTCGCTCTGGCGGATGCTGCGGGTCGAGCGCTCAACGCGGGAGTCCGGATCAAAGATCGTTTCGGCCACACGGCGCCGGTCCGTATTGAGCGTCGCCGCAACGCTGACCTGAAAGTGGTCCAGGCCGAGATAAGGGGTAAGAGTCTTGCGGACGCTCTCCTGAATGCGCGTGCTGATGGCAGTCTCAAGGCTGGCCATCTGGCCTGCGGACGCATTGGCCGGATCCGCACCTGATGCCAGAAGCGTGCCGGAGGTGTCGAGCACCGTCACCTTGTCCGAAGTCAGCCCGGGAACAGCTGCGGCTACAAGGTGCCTGATGGCATCGGCCATCCGCACATCGTCCCGGTTGTCGGCACGGATCACCACTGAAGCTGACGGCGGCTGCTGGTCGCGGCGGAAGGAGCCTTTTTCCGGCATGACGATATGGACACGCGCAGCGCGCACGCCCTGCATCAGCTGAATGGTGCGGGCCAGCTCCCCTTCAATGGCGCGCAGACGGGTGACGTCCTGCATGAAGGAGGTGAGGCCCAAAGACCCCAGATTATCGAACAGCTCATAGCCTGTGCCGGTGCCACGTGGCAGGCCGCGCTCTGCCAGAAGCATGCGGGCGCGCGGTGCCGAGCTGGGAGTTACGAGGACAGAGGTTCCGTCCGCGCTGACGTCAAAGAGGATGCCGGCATCCTGCAGGGCCTGTCCCATGCGGCTTACGTCATCACCTTCCAGACCGGTATAAAGCGGCGTCATTTGCGGGCGGCTGAGATAGTAGGCCCCCAAGCCCACTGTGACGACCGTGGCAATGCCGATCAGTGCAAGGGCAACAAGGCGCCTGACGCCCAGCTCCATAAGGTTTGCCCAGAGTTTTTCTGCATGTTCACGGCCCGGCATTCGACACCCCTGTGCTAGGTCGAAGAGATCGTAACCAGACTATCGCGGGTCTGGCTGGCGTGAGGCTTGCGGGCGTTTGAAAGCAGAAAAGCCGCACCCGTAAGGGCGCGGCTTCCTGTTTCAGGCCGGCTGGCGGCTTGAAATCAACGGAACAGCGAGAGGATGTTCTGGCTGTTGGAGTTGGCGATGGACAGTGCCTGGATACCGAGCTGCTGCTGGACCTGAAGGGCCTGCAGACGGGTCGATTCAGCGTTCATGTCCGCGTCAACCAGCTGGCCGACACCGCGCTCGATGGCGTCGGTCAGGGCGGTCACGAAGCTCTTCTGGCCGTCAACGCGGGTCTTGACGGAGCCGAGAAGCGTTGCGGCATTAGCGATTTCGCCAAGGGCGTCATCAACTGCAGCAATCGTGCCTTCCAGGGTCGTCAGGTCGGCAGCCGAGTCGGTCAAAGCCGAAATGTCGAGCGTGGACACCTTGACGTTGCCCGCACCAACCGTGCGATCCTTGTCCAAAATACCACCCTGAGCAGCACTGTCGTACAGCGTGGTCTTGGTGATGTCGATCGAGATCGTGTCGAGCTTGACCGTGCCACCAGCACGGGTGAACGAACCCACGATAGACTTCGTAGCGTTATAGTCAGCTGCACCGGTGTTCACCGACAGCCAGTTTTCGCCGTTGAACACTGCCGAGTCGGCAATGGTCTTCAGCTGGCCCTGACGCTCGGTGATGTCGGCCTGGATCTTCTCGCGGTCCACACCCGGCTGACGGGCAGCAACGAGCTTTGCCTTGATGTCGTCAACCAGTTCCTTGGTCTTGTCCATGGCGGTGTACTGCACGTCGAGGGTAGCAGCGCCGAGACCCAGGGCGTCCTTCACGGCCGAAAGAGCCATGTTGTCGGAACGCATGGTCGTGGCGATGGACCAGTAAGCTGCGTTGTCCTGAGCGGTAGACACGCGCAGACCGGTGGAGATGCGGCTCTGAACCTGAGACATGGACGCATTGGTCTTGTTCAGGGTCTGCAGCGCCGTCATGGCGGAGGCATTAGTCAGAAGGCTGGACATATCTAGTCCCTTTCATATGGAAAGTTGAAGGGGACATACCGGGTTTTCACCGGTACAGCAGGACGGCATCATGCCTTTGAGCCTCATAGGTGGGTGGGCTCAACCTGCTGTGAATTTCACGCTAGCCCGTGTAGCTTGCGTGAGGCTGACCGAAGGCTAGCACCATAAAAGTGCCGTTGCCAAGCAGCAAATGCGCGCGCTTCAACACAAAAAGGCGCGGCACGGTGCGTGCCACGCCTTGCCATACCCGCAGCCGCTTGTTCAGAAAAACGACCGCACGAGACTGCCCACCAACAGATTCCAGCCATCAATGAGCACAAAGAACAGTGCCTTGAAAGGCAGGGCTATCACGGTGGGAGGCAGCATCATCATCCCCATGGACATGGTGATGGTGGCAACGATCATGTCGATCACGAGGAACGGAAGGACAATCAGGAAGCCGATCTCGAAGCCACGGCGCAGTTCCGAGATCATGAAGGCAGGGATCAGAACCCGCAGCTCCACCTTGTCCGGCGTCGCGGCAACTTCGTTGGTCACGCGTCCGGCGGCCAGATCATCAAACAGCACCAGATCCGTCTCGCGCACCTGCGACAGCATGAAGTCACGGAACGGGTCGGTGATCCGCTCATAGGCTACTTCTTCGGTGATCTCATTGGCCAGCAGCGGCTTGACTCCTCGTTCCACGCCCGGTCGAAAGTGGGCGCCATGACATAGAAGGTCATGAACAGGGCGAGGGAAATCAGGATCAGGTTGCCTGGCGTCGTCTGCAGGCCGATGCCGGAGCGCAGAAACGACAGGGCGATGGCAAAGCGGGTGAAACTCGTCACCATGATGAGAATGCCCGGAGCAACCGACAGCACCGTAAGCAGGGCAATCACCTGCACGATGCGGCCGCTGGCGCTGGCCTCACCCGCCGGCAGCAGCGATGACAGATCCGGCAAGGCCTGCGCACTGGCGGCAACAGTGCCCGCCAGCAGCAGCAAAATGGTGCTCAGCAGCCTGCGTGTCATTGCACCACCAGGGATTCAAGGATCAGTTCGCGGACCTTTCCGCCGGAGCGGGCATGGGCTCTTTCATTGAGATCTTCGCGCAGATGCTGAAGACCCGCAGCTCCCTCTATCTGGGCAAGCGTGACAGTGCGCATGTAAGCCAGAACATCTTCCTCGATGTAGCCAAGCAGGACGATAACGTCGTCGATGCCTTCCTGGTCGATCACGACAGAGGCCTGAAGCCGCACCCAGGCCTCGCGCGGGGCGGCCAGATTTGTCACCAGCGGCTTGAGCGCCCTGAGCCTGACGGGAGCGAGATAAATCTGCTCCACATCAGCTTCTTCCGCTGCAGTTGCGGCTTGCCCGGCGACAGCATTGCGGACCGTTTCCGCGAAATGGAGACCTGCAACGGCTCCGATGCCTCCACCAAGCAGCGTCAGCAGAAGCAGGACAAGGATGAAGCTTCCGATGGAGCCGCCGGATGAGCCCTCGCGCCCGTCAGGATCATTGGCAAGATCAGCCATGGAAACGCCTCCTCAACAGACCTTCAGAAGGGTGAAATATTGTCGATGACCTGCTGGCCCCAGGCGGGCTGCTGGATCTCCGAAATGCGCCCGCGACCGCCATAGGAAACGCGTGCCTCTGCAATCTTGTTGTAATCGATGGTGTTGTTGCCGCCGATATCACGCGGGCGGACAATGCCCGCCACGTTGAGAACGCGCATTTCGTAGTTCACCCGCACTTCCTGCGAACCGGAGATGACGAGGTTGCCGTTCGGAAGGCGGTCGGTCACGACAGCGGCCACCTGCAGCTTGATCTCTTCCTTGCGGTCGATGGTGCCGCGCGAATTGGAGGAGGAGCCGGACTTCGTGTCGAAGGAAAGATCTGCCGAGGTTCCGGAACTGCCGGCCTTGGCGGAGAAGCCGCCACCGACCCCGAGCTTGCCATCGCGCCCGCGAGCCGAATTGTTGTTCAGCGTTGCCTTGTCATTGATGGCGATCAGCACAGTGATGACATCCCCGACGCGGCGGGCACGGGGATCGGAGAAGAAATCATCGCGGCCAGAAACCCAGAGCGAATTGTAGTCCTTGCGGCCGCTCGGATTGAAGGTGTTGAGCGGATAGACCGCAGCTGGCTGGGACGCAAGGCCATAGCCCACGGGCGTCATCGCCGGTTCGCGGCCAAGATCGTTCATCTGACCTGCGCATCCTGCTGACACGAGACAAAGGGCGAAAGGGATCAACAGGCGCATCAAAGGCTCCCCTGTGCTTCGGATTTGGAAAGTCCAGCCATGGAGTGGGTTAGCTGAGCCGCACGGGCGGGGTCCATTTCATCCAGGATCTGACTGGCTGCACGGGCATTGAGCTTCACAAGCACGGCCACAGCCGTATCCTCATCCAGTGTCGCCAGCTGTGCCGCAGCCGCCTCGGGCCGCATGCGCTGAAAGATCGACACGACATGCCCCTCAACTTCACCAAGGACCTTCTCACGCCGCTCGACCCATTCCTCATACTCGGCGCGCTTCTGCTCCAGCTCGCGGATGCGGTTCTGGAGCCGCTCCTCCAGTGCAATGAGGTTCCACGTCTGCCAGGCAAGACGGGCATCGCTCGCCGCTGCCCCCATATTCTTGCAGTAAAGCGCCGCGTCGCTGGGCTCCCCCGCATCTCCAGGCTCCGCAGGGGCAGGCACCGGCAGAGCGCCACCCGATGCGTTGCGCAGGTTGGAGGCCGTCTGGGCACCTGCCGGGACTGCAACGCCCAGCGCTGCCAGCGATAGGACGCAGGAGACAATCAGGATGCGGCAGACAGAACGCCGGACCTGGGAGCGCAGGGCTCCAGCCGGGGTCATGCACGGGATCATGGGCAGGAAATCCTTCCAGTCACTGTTGGCCCGACTATGGCGGCTGAGGCTTGTGCGGGGCTTGGCCAAATGCCGTCAAGGCAGCCCAGGCTTTCGGGAGAGACAGGCTTGAATGCAGCACGGTCCGCAGCCATAGGGTTGCGGACCGTGCCCTCCCCGGAGCTGTGTGGGCAGGGGGCCACCGGGAGATGCCTGAATTCTGGAGCAGGCAGGACTTACTGGATCACCAGTTCCGCCTGCAGGGCGCCCGCCGTCTTGATCGTCTGAAGGATGGCGATGATACCGGTTGGCTTGAGCCCGATACGGTTCAGACCACGCACAAGCGTTTGCAGGTCAGTGCCGCCAATGATGGCGAGCTGTCCGCCATTTTCAGCCGCATCAATGAAGGTGCGCGGCGTCACCACCGTTTCACCATTGCCAAAGGGCTGCGGCTGGGAAACCTCGGGCGCCTCGGTAATGCGCACCGTCAGATTGCCATGGGTGACGGCAACGGTTGAAATCTGCACATCGCGGCCGATCACCACGGTTCCCGTCCGCTCATCGATGACAACGCGCGCCGACTGATCCGGCTGCACCATCAAGCCCTCGATCTCAGCCATGAAGCGGGTGAGATTGACCTTGGACGGCGGCGTCAGATCAATGGAGCGATGATCTCTTTCACGGGCTGACGAAACGCCATAGGTGGTCTTGGTATAGCGGTTGATGGCATCGGCCACCCGCACCGCCGTGCGGAAATCCGGATTGGACAATTCCAGCACCAAGCCTGGAATGTTTGCGAAACGGTCCGGCAAATTGCGCTCGATCATGCCGCCATTGGGAATGCGACCGACCGTCGGAATGCCCTGACGCAGACTTTCCGCCTGCCCGGTCTCGGAAAAGCCAGAGACTGCAACGGCCCCTTGCGCAACGGCATAAACCGCTCCGTCCGCGCCCAGCAGCGGCGTGGCAACCAGTGTGCCGCCGGCCAGCGAAGACGCATCGCCGAGGGACGAGACATTGACGTCAATGCGCGAACCCTGACCAATGAAAGGCGGCAGATTTGCCGTCACCACCACAGCCGCGACATTACGGGTGCGCAGGCGCGCATCACGCACGTTGATGCCCATGCTGTCGAGCATGGACTGGAGGGACTGTTCGGTGAAAGGTGCATTTCGCAGCGTGTCGCCAGAGCCTTGCAGGCCGATGACCAGACCATAGCCGACCAGCTGATTGTCGCGCACGCCCTGGAGGGAGGCAATGTCCTTGATGCGCACCATGGCGGCGGCGGGCGCCACAAGGCCGCAGGCGCTCATGGCCAGGAGCAGAACTGCAAGGAAAATCCGCCGCATGGTCAGTCACCCACCAGAATGGAGCCGTCCGGCTGTACCCGGCCGGTGATGATGAGGCCGCTGTCGATGTTTCTGGCGCGGATGAACGATCCGACGGATCCATTCTGCAGCGCCTCGACCTGAGCAATGATCTGCAGGCCGCCTTCACGGAAGATCAACCGGGCAGGTTCGCCGCGCTTGATCACCGTTTCCACCGCAACAGCTGTTGCAGGCACAGGAACTCCCGGCTGCAGTGAACGGCGGGCGACACGCCCGACAAGCTCTTCCCGATGTTCGATCACGGAGAAGCGCTGCACCGTGCGCAGCGGAAAACGGCGGATGATCACCTGATCGGCACTGATCACCTCACCCTGCCGGACACCGGACCGCAGCACCGGCAGATCCAGAGAAGAGGCGCGCGCACCGGTCATGGCAGCCGTGAGGGCAAGGCCTGCCAGCATCATGCAGATGAAAAGCCGTGTCAGCATCGCTGCTCTCCTAGAGCCATTCCGGCAAAAGTGCCCAAGCTGCCCCCTAAGGATCAGCGGATGCCCTGCGTCACGACGCCAAACATGTCGTCCGCAGCCTTGATGACCTTGGAGTTCATTTCGTAGCCGCGCTGAGCCGAGATCAGTTCGGTGATTTCCTTCACCGGGTCCACGTTAGAGGCTTCCGTGTAGCCCTGGCGGATAATGCCGAAGCCCGGATCTCCGGCAAGACCGGCAATCCCAGGGCCGGACGCGGGGGTTTCACGGAACAGATTCCCGCCGATGGCCTCAAGCCCCACGTCATTGGCGAAGTTGGTCATGGCCAGCTGCCCCAGTTCCTGCGGGTTCACTTGGCCTGCCACCTTGGCGAAGACCGTGCCGGACTCATTGATGGTGACTTCAACGGTCTCCGGCGGAATGATGATGGCCGGCTCAATGGCATAGCCATCGAGCGTCACGATGCGGCCCTCGGCATTCTTGTTGAACGCGCCGGCGCGGGTGTAGAGCACCTCGCCTTCCGGGCCAGTTACCTGGAACCAGCCGCGCCCGTCGATGGCAACATCAAGCTCGTTGCCGGTCTGGTTCATGGTGCCCTGGATGTGCAGCTTGCGGATGGCAGCAGAACGCACGCCAAGGCCAAGCTGCGCACCTTCCGGTACAGGATCTTCACCACCCCGGTTCGGCACGCCCTGCAGGCGCTCGGCCTGATAGAGCAGGTCGGTGAACTCGGCACGCGCCCGCTTGAAAGAGGTGGTGTTGATGTTGGCGATGTTGTTGGCGATGACTTCGACATTGAGCTGCTGGGCGCTCATGCCGGTCGCTGCGATTGCCAGAGCTTTCATGTCAAACTCCCTTGGTGCGGGCTGAATTCCTGATCATCCGGGCATAGCCTCAGATGGCCATGCGGCTGACTTCCTGATAGGCGGAGACGACCTTGTCGCGGATGGCGATGGCCGTCTGCAGAGAGGCCTCGGCGGCCATCACGGCTTCCACCACCTGCTGGGCCGAAGCCTTGCCGCTGATGCCGGCGATCGAAACGGCTTCGCCTTCCTTCACGCGCTCGATAGCCTCCTGCGTCACGGAAGCCATGGTGTCTGTGAAGCTGACCTCGGGCACCGCATTGGCTGGCGCTGTACCGCCAAGTGGCACGCCGCCTGCGACATAGCGGGTCTGCGACACCTGCGAGGTGATACCGTCACCGGCAGACTTGATGGCGGAAATCTGGTCGATCATCTTCAATCCCTCAGCAGGTCGATGGTGCGCATGATCATGCTGCGGGCCTGCGTCATCATCTTCAGGTTGGCTTCGTAGGAGCGGTTGGTTTCGCGCATGTCAGCCATTTCGATCAGCATGTTGACATTCGGCATCTTGACGTAGCCATTTTCGTCGGCAGCCGGATGGCCCGGGTCATATTCAACCGTGAAAGGTGCCTTGTCGGACCCGATGCCCTTGACCTTCACAAGATCGGCGGACAATGCCCGGTCAACCTCGCTTTCAAAGGTAATGGTCTTGCGGGTGTAAGGGTCCGAGCCGGGCGTCTTGCCGGTCGATTGCGCGTTCGCCAGGTTTTCCGACACGACACGAAGCCGGTCAGACTGGGCGCGCAGGCCGGAAGCGGAGATCTTGAGAGTTGCGGCCAACGGGTCGATCATCGCTTACCCCTTCAGGCTTGCCAGATACATGCGGTGAAAGGACTTGATGATGCTGGTGTTGAGTGCATGATCGCGCGAAATCTCACCAGCCTTCATCAGCTCCTGTTCCAGGTTGACGCTGTTACCGGAGTGAGCAACGTCCCAGCTTTCTGCCTTGCCAACCTTGGACGCTTCAGGCGCATCGCCGAGGCCTCCCATATGGCGGCCGTGCGTTGCGGTCATCACCAGGCTGGTTTCATCCATCAGCGTCGTGAAGGCCTCGACGTCACGGGCGGCATAGCCGGGCGTGTTGGCGTTGGCGATGTTCTGCGCCACCGTTGCCTGGCGCACCGACAGCCAGTCGGCCTGACGGGATGCAAGACTGTTCAGATAGACAGGTTCCAACGTCGCTCTCCGAAGCCTGTTGTGGCGTTCGGTAAAAGAACTAGGGCGTCAACCTTGTCTGAGGCTTTCGATACCGGCCCTGACGGTACGGCTGGCGCAGGCGGAAGGCATCGTCCGCAAAGGCAGAAAACCGGCACCTGCCCTTGCGCAAGGCGGCGGGATCGGCTAATGCGCACGTCCCTTGCGCGCCTGCACGGCGTCCCATCCTCCAGCGACATCTCAGGGAGCCCGCCATGCGTCCGGCCATCGGTCTTGATTTCGGCACGTCCAACACGGTTTTGACCGCCTGCACCGCAGCAGGTAACGCCAGCAGCATCACTTTCGGCAACGATGGTGATCAGGTGGAGAGCCTGCCTTCCGTTCTGTCCTTTCTGGAGCCACCGCGCGGCGAGCATCCGGACACCAAGGCCGATGTGGGCCAGTGGGCCATCCGTCAGTTCATGGAGCACACGGGCGAGTGCCGTTTCCTGCAATCGCTCAAGACTTTCGTCGCCAGCAAGCTGTTCAAGGGCACCGGCGTGTTCGGCACCCATTATGAATTTGAAGACCTGTTGGAAACCTTCCTGCGCCGCGCCGGTGCGCACCGCGACGAGGCGCTGGATACGGGCGGCGGACGGCTGGTGATCGGCCGCCCGGTCACCTTTGCTGGCGGCGCTCCCGATGATGCGCTGGCGATGCAGCGCTACCGTTCCGCCCTCTCGCGCTTCGGCTTTGAGGAAGTGCTGTTTGTCTACGAGCCCGTTGCTGCCGCCTTTGCCTATGCGCAGCGGCTGGAGGGCGAGGCGACGGTTCTTGTCGCCGACTTCGGCGGTGGCACCACCGACTTTTCGCTGATGCGCTTTGCCCGCAACGCCAGCGGCCTTACAGCCGACCCGCTGGGCCATGGCGGCCTTGGCATCGCCGGCAATACTCTGGACTACCGTATCGTTGACAAGGTGATCCTGCCGGAACTGGGCAAGGGCAGCCAGTACCGCAGCATGGGCAAGGTGCTGGAAGTACCGCCGAACCTCTTCTCCAACTTCGCGCACTGGCACATGCTGTCGGTCTTCAAGGCTTCCGCCGACTACCGCGAGCTGAAGAAGATGCTGAGTTCCTGTCTGGATCAGGACAAGATCGAGCTCTTCATCGAGCTGGTGGATACGGATCAGGGCTATCCGCTCTACAAGGCCGTGTCGGAATGCAAGGCACGCCTGTCCTTCGATGAGGAGACGGAGCTGCGCTTTGCCCCCATTGGCAAGGACTTTGCCGCCACCGTGCGCCGGGCGGACTTCGAAGAGTGGATCGCCCACGACCTGTCGCGCATCAGCGACGCACTGACGGCAACACTGGCCAACGCCAATCTGGATGCAAAGGATGTGGACAAGGTGTTCCTGACCGGCGGCACCTCCTTCGTGCCTGCGATCCGCAAACTCTTCGCGGACCGCTTCGGAGCAGAGCGCCTGTCAGGCGGTGAGGAAATGTCCTCCGTCGCCAAGGGCCTCTCCCTCATCGGCGCCCGCGAAGACGCCGCCGCCTGGGCCGTGGCAGCATAAGGCGGACAAGGGCGGCCTCAGTCTTCCGTGTCCTCGCTCATCTCGATGTCCGCCATGAGATCGGCGGCAATCGCCTGAATGGCGGTTTCGAGGCTGGCGATGCTGGTGGTGTCCGGCAGGATCAGGTCGGCGCTGGCGCGGAAGAGCAGCTCGCCCGACATGGACCCCGGAGAGACAATGGTTTCCAGCGTCTCGATGCTTGCACCTTGCGCGGCAATCACCTGCGTGATGGCGCGCAGGATGCCCGGCTGATCCTGGCAGACCAGATCCAGCCGCAGCCGGCGTCCCTCGGCGCCATTGCCGCCACCGCCGCTGACAACATTGACCGAGATGCCCTGTGCAGACAGGGCGCCAAGGGCCGCCTCCAGCTCCGCCGCCCGGTCTTCCGGCACGTCAACGCTGACGATGCCGGCGAACTCACCACCGAGCCGTGCCATGGAGCTTTCCAGCCAGTTGCCGTCCGCAGAGGCAATGACACTGGCCAGCGCATCCACAAGGCCCGGCCGGTCCTTGGCGATGGCAGTCAGAACAATATGGCGGCCCATGGCTTTTCTTCCTCTCGATATGTCCGGCAGGCCATCATGCGGCCTGCCTCTTCTGCTCGCACCTTAGGCATGCTCTGGGCTGGAGGCAAAGCCTATCGGCCGTCTGCCCCCGCATCAAACGCAGGATCAACGGGAACCTGCAATGCCGTCACCAGATGATTGGTCTTGGCGGCAAGGCCGATGACGGACAGAAGCTCGCCATATTGCGCCTCGCTCATGCCCTTCGCGCGGGCTGCGGCTGTATGCGAGTGGACGCAATAGGAGCAGCCATTGGCCACCGACACGGCAATGTAGATCATCTCGCGGGTCAGAGGGTCGAGGGCGCCGGGCGTTGCCATGACCGCCTTCACTTCTGCCCATGTGCGTTCCAGCGCGGCTGGATCTGCCGCCAGGGCGCGCCAGAAATTGTTGATGAAATCGGAGCCGCGAGTCTTGCGGATATCGGCAAAGACCGCCGCCACCTGCGGCCCGGCCTCTGCATCGGAAATCAATCTGACTGTTGCCATGCTGGTCTTATCCTCCCGTTGGACCGCCAGACTAGACCGCATTCATGTGACTGGGAAACACTCTCCTGAAGAACAAAAGGGCGCGGCAGGTGTCTGCCACGCCCTCTCAGGATAATTCCATAAGGCTCAGCGCAGGGCGCGGGCCAGCGGGGAAATGCGGGAGATGACCAGAATATCCAGCGCCAGCACCGCAATCAGCGTCAGGCCGACCAGCGGGAAGAACAGTGACACGGCCAGCATCACCAGCATGGCGCTGCGCCAGTGCGGCAGGTTGGACGGCACCTGCGGTGCGAACAGACGGACCCCACCACGCGCAGGACGGCGCATCCACCACAGAACCACCGAGCTGAGAGACAGGAAGATGACCGACAGGCAGATCACCGTATTGAGCATCAGGTTCCACAGACCGGTGAGGCCCATGTGCAGCGGGACACCAACGGCCATGACCTTGCCGGCGAGCGAGTAATCCTCGAACCCGACGCTGGCGAGAATCCGGCCCGTATAGCGGTCCACATGGACAGTACGGTCCGAGAACGGATCCTTGGCATCCGCGCTCATGGTGTCCTGATTGATGGACCAGACACCGGTGTCGCCCTTCGGATAAGAGATACGGTAGCGGGCATTGAAGCCAACCGCCTTTGCCAAAGAAGCGAGGCTGTCGATATCAACGGCAAAGCCCGGCGCCACACCGATGACGCCGCCGGTAGAGCCGGAGGCTGGCATCATCGTCTGTTCCAGAGCCCAGGGCACATTGGCAACGCCATCGTGGTTGAGGGCTTCGGCATGGGTGACATCGGACAGGGGCACGTTGTCCCACTTGGCCGCAGGGAATGTGCTCCAGGCCTGTGTGAGCTTCGAGCCCCAGACGCCCGTCCAGGACATGCCGGACAGCAGAAACAGCAGCAGGAAAGCCGAAAGATAGAAGCCAACGGTGCCATGCAGCGCCTTCCAGAAGGCGCGGCCCTTCTGATTGAAGCGCGGCAACAGAACGGCACCGAGCCCACCCTCACGCGGCCACCACATGTAGAGGCCAGTGATCAGCAGAATGATGCCGAAGCCCGCTGCGATCTCCAGCATCCGGTCGCCGGGGGTGCCCAGCAACAGGTCGCTGTGGATGTTGTCAGCCATGTCATACCAGCCGATACGGCGGCCCCAGGTTTCCACCACGTCACCCGTATAGGGGTTGATGGCGACCATCTCCTGCCCGGCATCGGTCTTGATCCGGAAAACGCCCACCCGGTCTTCTGCCTGCGGGCTCAGCCATTCCACCAAAGTGCCGCCGCCAAGCGCGGTGACTGCCTTTTCCGCCTGTTCGGAAACCGCCAGCGCCACGGCGCCCTGCGGGACGTTCACGCGGATGTTCTCGCCGTCGCGTCCATCGAAATAGCCGATGTACATCATCATCATGCCGGTGACGGCAAGAATGCAGAAGAAGGGCACGACAAACAGCCCCGCATAGAAATGCCAGCGCCAGGCGGCACGGTAGAAAGCTGCAAGAAGAGAAGCATCGGCTGGACGGCCCGCGTCCTGCGCGGTGCCGGAAACAACATCGGTCATGGTCTGATCCTCATGGCCGGAGAAGCGCGCACATCGCGGCGAGCAGCATCAACCGGCAGGGTGTTCTGGAATGAAAGGAGAGGGGATCAGATCAGAACAGGCGGAGCACGCGCCCCGGCACCGGAAAAAATACCCGCCGTATGGCCTGCATTGTCGAAAACGGACAGAAGCCGTCCGCCGGAGAGAACCGGCAGCGGCAGGGACGGAGAGCCCTCAGGAGTGGCCATTGCCAGAACGGCAGAGAAGGAACACGGTGCGGCCTGCCCCTTGCCCTTGCGCTGGTCTTCCGGGCCGGCGGGCTTTTCCTCGCCAGATGCATCCAGCGTGACCATTCTGAAGCCCTCCACCATGGAGGGCGCACAGATCACAATAGTCAACTCGCCGCCACTGGAACGGCCAGGCATGAAACCGGCGGGAATAAGGGCATGGAACAGCACGCCGAACAGTGCAATCCACACCGCCAGCACGCGCGCATCATGGCGCAGATCTGCCCATACGGAAGACAAACGCGTAAAGCCCCCAGCCCGCCCAATGCAGGCATTCCTCCGTTGCTCTCTAGCCGAACACCTTCTTTGGAACAATAGGGGAAACCCGGACCTTGCGAGGGCAGGATGGCTCAACTAGGGTCAAGTTTGACAGCGCGCTGCGGCACTTGCGCGCTCTTTAATTTCCGGCGTGTGAGTTATCCGGCGCGGCTCTGGCCCCCTGCAGCAGGAGAAATTGAGGTGAACGGAAAGGGCAACGGGCAGGGCAATTGCCAGGATGGCTCCGGTCTGCCAAAGGGCGAACCTCAAGCCGGGCAATCGAGACGCCGTGCGGGCGTGACTGCCTTGTCCAGCAAGACGGACCATTTGCCCCGGCAGAAGGCTCCCGCCCCGGCGACTGAGGCAGCAGCGGCGATACGCCCCAGCCGGATCGCGGCAGCGGCGCCTCAAGACTTAGCCTCAAGCAAGCCTGCCAACTCCAAGGGGCTGCGCTCTCTCGGTTTCCTGTCGCACGGCGGCTCAGCCTCCGGTGAGCCACCCCGCCGGGCACGGGGGCGCAAGGTGCATACGCAGGTGGTAACCGCCCCGCCCGCCCAGGACGCAGCTGCCAAGCCCGGCGATCTCTCGATCCGGCCCAAACGGCTGCCTTCCCTGCGCGAGGAAAAGGCACAGGACAAGCAGGACCGATGACCAGCGCAGACACACCCGGGCAAGAGACACACCACGCCCGGCGGGTGATTGTTGGGGCAGGCTGCAGCAAGGGCTGTGGTTCTGCGGAACTTATAGGCCTGGCGGGCACCGCTTTGGAGCAGGCGGGCCTGACGGCGGTAGCTGTTGCCGCAATCGCAACGCTGGATCTCAAGGCGGACGAGGCAGCCATCTGCGCGCTTGCGGCGCATTTCGGCGTGCCGCTGCTGACGTTCGATGCGGCCCGGCTGGAGCAGGAAACGCCCCGTCTGGCCACCCCTTCGGAACGTGTTTTTGCGGCAGTTGGATGCCACAGCGTCTGCGAGGGTGCAGCGCTCGCCGCCGCAGGACCGGACGGGCATCTGGTTCTTGCGCGGCGCAAGACAGCACGGGCGGCAATAGCACTGGCGGCGGCCATCGCCTTGCCACAAGAATAGACAAGAAGAGAACGGCAAGTGCCTGTCCAGAAGGGCGGAAAGCCTTGTGAATGATGGGAACCTCAGACATGTCTGCGACGAAATATGCCCTGATCGCCCTCACCCTCGCCTCCGGCGGCTGCGCAGCAACAACTGGCGAGAAGCGGATGAGCGGCTCGGATCAGCCGGTTGCGGTCACCACTACAACCTTCGACCGCCAGTGCACCGCAAATACCGGCGGCATCGTGATCCGCAACAACACTGCGCAGAAGCAGAGAGTGACCTATGAGCGCTCGGGCAATCGCAAGAAGCCGCTGCGGATCGCCGTCAATATCGCGCCCGAGCCGGGCAGCAAGTGGATTGGCTGCGAAGGAGACGGCTACAGCTACCGCATCCTGCGCCATAGCCCACGCAAGTGAGCGGCCACGGCGTGGCAAGCCTTAGTCTTCCCCGCTCCTGCGGAACGCCCAGAACAACAGGAAAGCAAGGCCGCCGGACAGGGCGAACCATGTCAGCGCATATTGCAGGTGATTGTTCGGGAAAGTGACAATGGTGAGCCCGCCAAGGGGCAGGTTGTCAGCTGCTCCGGCTGTCGCATCGGCATCGAGGAAATAAGGCGCCGCCTCACCCAGCCCGAGGCTTTCGGCCATGGCTGCCGTATCGCGCGAAAACCAGCGCCCGCCTTCAGGATCATTGGAGCGCAGGAACGCTCCATCCGGCTGGCTGAGGCGCAGAAGGCCGGAAACCTCCACATTGCCCTCCGGGCGCGGCCGGTCTGCCGGATCCTGCCGGTCCTGCGGTACGAAACCCCGGTTGACGAACAGCCGCCAGCCATCCTGCGTCTCGAAGGGTGACATGACCCAGAACCCCGGCCCGCGCACAGTCACCGCCATAACCAGCAGGTCGGATTCCGGCAGATAATGGCCGCGAACGGTGATGCGGCGGTATTCAGCAGTGTCGAAGGTAACGTCCGGCCAAGCCTCAGGGCCGGGTGCAGCAACGGGCTGCGCCGCAAGACCTGCCTCTACCCGTGCGATGAGGGCATTTTTCCAGCCAAGCCGCTGAACCTGCCAGACACCAAGACCTGCCAGCAGCACCACTGCCAGAAGACCAGGCCCAAGAAGCAGCCATTTGCGCGTTCCGGCAGACATCACGCCTCCTTTGGCAGGCCTTTCACGGGCGCTCGACGAGAACCGCAACGCGCCTCTTTGGCCTCTGTGGCACAGCCTTTCCGCCCCCGTCTCAACAAGAGGGCAGCTTTTACAACGGACTGCCAGTCAGGCTCCACCTCCTCTCCCCTTGAGGGGAAGTGGAGCGGCAAACGTCCTGCCGGAACGCATCTCCATCAGATCAGGAGCCGAAGCCCTGTGTCTGGCTGTGGTCCATTTGCGGCATCATGTTGGTGTTGAGGTTGTACATCACCCACAGGGAGCCAGCGAGCATGATCACCACCACGATGACCGTGAAGATCATCGACAGCATGGTCCAGCCTTCATCCGAACGGCTGTTCATGTGCAGGAAGTAGACCATGTGCACGAGGATCTGCACGACAGCAAAGCCGATGACGATCACCGCAGTCACCGCCCGGCTTTCAAAGCCGCCGGTCATGACGATGGCAAAGGGGATTGCCGTCAGAATGACCGAAAGCACGAAGCCGATCAGATAGGACTTGTAGCTGCCATGATCGTGGCCCGTGTTGCCGTGACCATGATCGCCATGATGGCTGTGGGGTTTGATGGAATGTGCGGACATCAGATCATCCCCAGAAGATAGACGAAGGTGAAAACACCGATCCAGATCACGTCCAGGAAGTGCCAGAACATGCTGAGGCATTCCATGCGGCGGGTGTTGGCCGGAATGAGCCCCTTGCGGTTGACCTGAACCATCAGCGTCACCAGCCAGATGGAACCAAAGGCAACGTGAAGGCCGTGCGTGCCGACCAGCGCGAAGAAGGACGACAGGAATGCAGAACGCTGCGGCCCGGCCCCCAGATGGATGAGGTGGTAAAACTCGTAGAGCTCCACCGCCAGGAAGGCGAGGCCAAGCACGAGCGTGACCGACAGCCAGACCTGCATGCGGGCCTGGCGGCCCTCATACATTGCCAGCATGGCAAAGCCGAAGGTGATGGACGACACGAGCAGGAAGCCCGTGTTGATGGCCACCAGCTCCAGATCAAACAGCGCCTTGGGGCCGGGACCGGCCGCAAAGCTCTGCCCCAGCACACCGAAGGCCGCGAAGAGGACTGCGAACATCAGGCAGTCGCTCATCAGGTAGATCCAGAAGCCGAGCTTGGTCGACGCGCCTTCCGGGTGGTGATGCGGCTCGGTTTCCCAGTGGGATACGGCAGTGCCTGCCGAATGGGCCATGGTGCTCATCGGTTTCAGGCTCCAATCTTCGCAAGTTCGAGATCACGGGCACCTTCCACCCGCTCGACCTCTTCGACCGGCACGTAATAGTCGCGGTCATAGTTGAACGTATGAGCGATGGCAGTTGCGACCAGGGCCAGGAAGGCGAGGGCTGCAAGCCACCAGATGTACCAGACGAGCGCAAAGCCGCAGAGAGTGGCAAGGCCCGAGAGGACCACACCCGTGCCGGTGTAGCGAGGCATGTGGATCGGCAGGTAGGCCGCCTTCGGGCGCGTCTGACCGGCGAGCTTCATGCCGTGCCAAGCGTCAAGGTCATGCACCACCGGGGTAAAGGCGAAGTTGTAGGCCGGCGGGGGCGAAGAGGTGGCCCATTCCAGCGTACGGCCATCCCAGGGATCGCCCGACAGGTCCATGTTTTCCTTCCGCTTCCAGATGGAAACACCGATCTGAACGAAGAAGGCGGCAATACCGGCGGCAATCAGCGCAGCGCCTGCGGCAGCGAGGATGAACCAGATCTGCAGGTCCGGATCATCAAACACCCGCATGCGGCGCGTCACACCCATCAGGCCGAGGATGTAAAGCGGCATGAAGGCCAGCCAGAAGCCGACGACCCAGCACCAGAACGACACCTTGCCCCAGAACACATTCAGCTTGAAGCCGAAGGCCTTCGGCCACCAGTAGGCGATGGCAGCAAAGCAGCCGAACAGCACGCCGCCGATGATGACGTTATGGAAATGCGCCACCAGGAACAGCGAGTTGTGCAGCACGAAGTCAGCTGGAGGAACGGCCAGCAGAACGCCCGTCATGCCGCCAACGGTGAAGGTCAGCATGAAGGCAACGGTCCACATCATCGGCAGTTCAAAGCGCACCCGGCCCTTGTACATGGTGAAGAGCCAGTTGAAAATCTTCGCACCCGTCGGCACGGAGATGATCATGGTGGTGATGCCGAAGAAGGCATTCACAGAAGCGCCAGAGCCCATGGTGAAGAAGTGGTGCAGCCAGACGAGGTAGCTAAGGACGGTAATACAGACCGTGGCATAGACCATGGAGCTGTAGCCGAACAGCCGCTTGCCGGAGAATGTGGACGTGACTTCCGAGAAGACGCCGAACAGCGGCAGGATGAGGATGTACACCTCCGGGTGACCCCAGATCCAGATGAGGTTGATGTACATCATCGGATTGCCGCCAAGGTCATTGGTGAAGAAGTTCGTGCCAATGTAGCGGTCGAGCGTCAGCAGGATCAGCGTCATCGTCAGCACCGGGAAGGAGGCGACGATGAGCACGTTGGTGCAGAGCGAGGTCCAGGTGAACACGGGCATGCGCATCAAGGTCATGCCGGGGGCGCGCATCTTGATGATGGTCACCAGCAGGTTGATGCCCGATAGCGTTGTTCCCACACCCGCGACCTGCAGGCCCCAGATGTAGTAATCAACCCCCACCCATGAACTGTAGCCGATGCCCGACAGCGGCGGGAAGGCAAGCCAGCCGGTCTGCGCGAACTCGCCGATGAAGAGCGAGGCCATCACCAGCACGGCACCGCCCACCGTCATCCAGAACGAGAAGTTGTTCAGGAAGGGGAAGGACACATCGCGCGCGCCGATCTGCAACGGCACCACATAGTTCATCAGGCCCGTGACGAAGGGCATCGCCACGAAGAAGATCATGATGACGCCATGGGCCGTGAAGATCTGGTCATAGTGATGGGCGTTGAGGTAGCCCTCCGAGCCGTTAAAGGCCCAGACCTGCTGAATGCGCATCATGATGGCGTCGGCAAAGCCGCGCACCAGCATCACGATGGCAAGGACGATGTACATGATGCCGATCTTCTTGTGATCGACGGAGGTGAACCATTCCTTCCAGAGATAGCCCCAGAGGCGGAAGTAGGTGAGCGCCGCAAGAAGCGCGATGCCGCCCACTGCCACAACGGCAAAGGTTGCCCAGACGATGGGCTCCTGGGGGATCGCACTCCAGTTGAGGCGCCCCAGAAGGAATGTGGTCGAGTGATCTATCGTGGCCATGCCCGGATCCTGTCAGAGCTGGGGCGCAGAGCCGGAGAACGGCAGTGCGTAAGTGATGGAACGGTCATCGCGCTGACCGAAGAGCGAAGCAGGCTGGGAGAGCCCGTGGCCGCGCAGCGGGCCGGAAATGACGGGGCGTGCATCTGCCCAGGCAGGCTTTGCCGACAACATCTGCTGCAGTTCTTCGGTGGAGCAGAAGCCAACCACCTGGAACGGCGCCCAGCCGAGAACCGGCTCGCGGGTGCCGCGGCGGTCGTACTTGTCATAGATGAGCGAAGACATGTTGACGGTGCCGGCAAGGCCGGTGCCGCCCTGCGCGTCCAGCGCCATCATCTCGGCCATGCAGATCTTGCCGTTCTCGACGCACATGTTGACGATGCGCGGGAAGAGCTCCGGATCAACGCTGGCGAAGGTGGCCGGTGCCACGTTCTCGCTGGGGCGCTCAAGCTCAAGGTAGGACGGGCGGTCAAGCGTCTGGTCACCGGCGCGCGCGGCCTCGACCCAAGCTTCAAAACCGGCAGCGTCGTTGGCCAGAGCCTTGAAGCGCATGCCGGAGAAGCCGGCGCCGGAGTAATGCGAGGCGAGACCCTGATAGGTGCCCTCCTCGTTGAAGACACCGTGCAGGGTCGTCTGCATGCCCGGCATCGCATAGATCATTCCGGCCATGGCAGGAATGTAGAAGGCATTCATCACCGAGGAGGATGTGAGCGTAAACTGGATCGGCCGGTCCACCGGCACAGCCAGCTCGTTCACTGAGGCGACGCCATATTGCGGGTAAATGAAGAGCCACTTCCAGTCGAGCGCGACCACCTGCACCTGCAACGGCTCAACGTCCGGGCTGACTGGCTGGTCCTTGTCGATCCGGGCCAGTGGCCGGTAGGGATCGAGAAGATGAGTGCCGACCCAGGTGATCGCGCCAAGCGACACGATGATCAGCAGCGGCACAGCCCAGATGATCAGCTCCAGCTTGGTGGAATGTGACCATTCCGGCTCGTAGGCGGCTTTTCTGTTCGCGGAGCGGAAGTGCCAGGCGAACCAGCAGATCAGCAGCATCACCGGAATGATGATGATCAGCATCAATAGCGTGGAGATGACCAGCAGGTCGCGCTGCTGCGCTGCAACATCACCGGATGGTGCAAGGACCTCGGCCTTACAGGCGGACAGCAGCAGAAATGCGCCGCACGCAGCGAGTATTCTCGGGAGGCGAAGCTTCGACATAGTTTACCCCGACAGTTTGCCGCACCCGTCAGCCGCCTCCCCCGAACGCAAACTGACGTAATTTGATCTTGCGCAAAGCACCTAGAGCGAATCTGTGCAGGCGCACATACGACAATTTGTCACCTATAAAAAATTTCGCGCTGCGTCATTGAGCCCTAAATACGTATTTACCGGTGCAGCAACAGGCCGCAGGCTTGCAGCCGCACTCCGTCAGTCCTCATGAAAATGGCCGGGTCCGATGGCGAACACAGCCGATACCTCCTCCATGAAGTCCTCTTCGAGCGGCCGGGGCACGCACGAGCATGACGTTTCCCCTCTGACATCGCTGTCGGCGTGATCATTGGGCGAACTTCAGAGTTCTTCGACTTCTTCGTCTTCGCCATTGCCTCGGTCATCGTGTTTCCGGCACGAATCTTCCCGTTCGTTGATCCGTTGACCGGTACGCTCTGGTCCTTCGCCCTCGTGGCGCTGGCCTTCGTAGCCCGGCCATTGGGCACGGCGATGTTCATGGCACTCGACCGGCGTCACGGCCGCGTCACCAAGCTGACAGTGGCGCTCTTCCTGCTCGGCACATCAACGGTGGCCATGGGCCTCGTGCCGTCCTACGAGACCGCGGGCTGGTGGGCCGTGGGCATGCTGGTGCTGTTGCGCTTTGGCCAGGGCCTTGCCCTGGGCGGCACCTGGGACGGTCTGGCACCGCTCCTGGCGATCACTGCATCAAAGGACCGGCGCGGTTTCTATGCCATGATCCCGCAGCTGGGCGCCGTGGTGGGCCTTGCCGTGGCAGCTGTGCTCTTTGCCTATCTGGTGCTGACGCTCTCCTCGGCAGATTTCCTCGATTGGGGCTGGCGCTATCCCTTCTTCGTGGCCTTTGCCATCAACGTGGTGGCGCTCTTTGCCCGTCTGCGCATCGTCGATACACCGGAGTTCAAGGAGCTGTTCGAGACGAACGAACTGACGCCGACGAGCCTGTCCACCACCCTGTCACAGGATGGCCGCACTGTGCTTCTGGGCATCTTCGTGCCGCTGGCGAGCTTTGCCATGTTCCACATGGTCACTGTGTTTCCGCTGTCCTGGATCTTCCTCTACACAGACGAAACCCTGGGCTCGTTCCTGTTGATCGAAGCCGCCGGTGCAGGCCTTGGCATTCTTGCCATGCTGTTCTCCGGCTGGCTGTCGGACCGGATCGGCCGTCAGAAGATCCTTGTCTGGGGTGCCTGGGCCATTGCAGCCTTTGCCCTCAGCGCCCCCTTGCTGCTGAGCGGCGGGCAGGCTGGCGTCACCGCCTATCTGATGATCGGCTTCCTGATCCTCGGCTTCAACTTCGCCCAGTCCTCCGGCGCCGTGGCTTCGCTCTTCGATCAGCGCAACCGCTACACGGGTTCGGCCGTTGTATCCGCTCTGTCGTGGATGTTTGGCGCAGGTTTCGCGCCGCTTTGCGCGCTGTTGCTGTCCACTTGGTTCGGCCTCTATGCGGCGGGCCTCTACCTCCTGTCAGGTGCCGTCTGCACGCTGCTCTCGCTGGCCGTCGCCCGGCAGATCGCCCTGCACCCCCGCGGTGAGTAAGAACACAATCCAAAAGATGAAAGGCCGCCGGTTCATTCCAGAACCGGCGGCCCTTTTTAATTTCAAGGATGGATCAGACGCGCGCGATCAGATGGGCATATGAGCCCGAAACCGTTCCGCGACGCAGCCCCATGTCCGGCAGGGCATCGCCCAGCGCATCGCGTGCGGCAAACAACCGCTCAGCCTCGCCTTCATGGACGATACTGGCGTAGTGGAACTCGTGCGCCGTCAGCGCTGCCCCCTGCTCTACCCCGGCAAATGGCAGACTGCCCAGCGCCGTCAGCCGCCGGTAGCCCAGATGCAGCTTGCGGGCGGCAAAGCTGGTAACGAGCGGCAGCAAGCCTAGCATGGCGTGCTTTCCGCCGCCTGCATCGATCAACCCCTCGCCCAGCACCATGTAGCCGCCGCACTCACCGTAGACCGCTGCACCGCGTTCTGCTGCCTGCTGCATACCCGCCTTGAAGCGCGATGCCCCAGCAAGCTGACCCGCATGCAACTCCGGATACCCGCCAGGCAGATAGACCGCATCGGCTTTCACATCAGGCGCCTCATCCGCGAGGGGCGAAAAGGGCAGGATTTCAGCCCCCGCTGCCCACCAGCCTTTCAGAAGATGCGGATAGGCAAAGGCAAAGGCGACATCATCAGCGACCGCAATGCGCTGCCCCGGCGGCGGCAGCAGGACGGGCCAGCCGGACGGCGCCCCCTCAACGGCCGCAAGCGGACGCGCAAGCGCGTTCAGAGCCGCAAGATCAACAGACCGGGAGGCCTCATCCGCCGCCCCTTCAAGAAACTCTGCGAGGTCAGTCCGCTCTGAGGCTTGCACCAGCCCCAGATGCCGTTCGGCCAGAACCAGCGCCCCGCTGCGCGGCACCTCGCCCAGCACCGGCAGCCCAAGCGGAGCAAGTGCCGCCCGGAGCATGGCGCCATGGCGGGCAGAGCCCACCTTGTTGAGGATGACGCCCGCCACCTCCACATCGGCCCGGTGATCCCGGAAGCCCCGCACCACCGCAGCCACCGACTGCGCCTGACGGCCGCAATCAATCACCAGAACCACAGGCACGCCCAGAGCCGCCGCCACATCTGCCGCGCTGCTGGAGCCATCAGAAGCACCATCGAACAGCCCCATGGCCGCCTCGATCAGCAGCAGATCCGCCCCCTGCCCGGCTTGTTCCACAAGCTGGTGCAGCACGTGCGGCGGCATGGAGAAGGGATCCAGATTGACCGAAACCGCGCCAGAGGCCGCCTCATGGAATTTCGGGTCAATATAGTCCGGCCCGCATTTCGCCCCGAGCACGGCAAGGCCATTGCGCCGCAGGGCAGCGAGCAGGGCAAGGGTCAGCACCGTCTTGCCGGAACCGGAGGACGGCGCGGCCAGCATCAGCGCCAGGGGAAGAGAAGACCTCATGTGGCTGTGCCTGCCGCCTGCTGCGGATGGCCGCCAAGCCCCAGCGGATCGGACACGAGCACCCGTCCCGCCATGGCGCCAACCCAGTCCAGCCCGTCACGCAGACGAACCACTTCGCCGACACAGACGATGGCGGGCGGCTCCAGCCCTGCCAATTCGGCTTCCTGCGCACAGTTGCCCAGCGCGGTGATAAGCACCTTCTGGTCCGGCTGCGAGGCATTGCACACGATAGCCACAGGCTCATCCACAGGCCGCCCACAGGTTATCAGCGCCTGTGAAATCTCCGGAAGATGCTTCATCGCCATATACATGATGATGACTGGCGAGCCTTCGGCGATGCCCTTCCAGTTGATGGCCTCCGGTGCAAGGCCTGTCTGGTCGTGTCCTGTCAAGAAAGTGACAGCCTGATTGGTATCGCGGTGCGTAGCGGGAATGCCCGCATAAGCAAGGCCGCCGATACCTGCGGTGATGCCGGGAATGATACGGAAGGGTACGTGCGCGCCCGCAAGGCCCAGCGCTTCCTCTCCGCCCCGGCCAAAGACAAAGGGATCGCCGCCCTTCAGCCGCAGCACCCGTTTGCCCTCGCGGGCAAGTTCAATCAAACGCAGGGTGATGTCGCGCTGCTTCGGGCTCGGCTTGCCGCCGCGCTTTCCGGCATATTCCAGCAAGGTGCCGGGCCGGGCGAAATCGAGGATGCTGGTATCGACCAGCGCGTCATAGACCACCGCATCCGCCTGCTGCAGCCCGTTGAGGGCGTGAAGCGTCAGGAGCCCCGGATCACCGGGGCCGGCACCCGCCAGCCACACCCAACCGGCTTCGAAGACCGGAAGGGCAAGGGGCAGCACAAGGGAATTGGCAGCACGTGTCATGCCACCGTTCTACCTGCCTTGCCGCCAGTGGCCAAGCCGGTTGCTTGCCTCTCCGCCGAATGTCTGATGCAGCGGCCATTGCGGCTTCAGATGAACCTGAACGGGGGTTACAGCAGAGGCATGGCACGGCCACCTGGCCGGTCACGGCGGGCCTCGGCGCGCAGCCGCAAGACAGCCGCAAGGAACCGGTAAATGCCGACCGTGTAGCGCTTGCCGAGGCGGCGCGGCTCCTGCATCAGGCGGAAAAGCCACTCCAGGCCGGCAGCCTGAAGAAAGCGCGGCGCCCGCACCACTTCCCCGGACAGGAAATCGAACAGCGCTCCAACACCGATGCAGATGGTCGGATTGAGCTTGTCCCGGTTCTCGACAATGAAGCGTTCCTGAGCAGGATTTCCCATGCCGACGAGCAAAAGGTCCACATTGGCTGCATTGATCTGCGCGATGAGAGCGTCCTTGTCTTCACGCGCGAAATAGCCGTCATGGAAGCCTGCAACATGATGCTGCGGGTAACGCGCACCAATAAACTCAGCCGCGCCCGCCACAGAACTTGGCTTTGCCCCCAGCAGATAAATCCGCATAGGCAGTCCAATGTTCTCCAGAATCGCGGGCACAAGGTCAGTGCCATTCAGATTTGCCGGAAACGCCTTGCCCGTGATGGCACGCGCCGCAATGTCCACGCCGATCCCATCGTTGAACAACGTCATGCGGGACAGAGTTTCCGCGTACTCAGGATGATCAAGAGCCTGAAGGACAGTGTGTGCGTTACAGATGGCGACATCCATTTTTATGCGCAACAACTGGGAAGTGCGCAGCATATCGATGGCTTGCGCACGCGATAACCTGTTTATCCCAAGCGGACCAATTTGCGCGACCCCTGCCCCTAAAGGCATTCCCAAGGTCAATTCAGGCAACAACATCCCCAACGCCCCACTTCATCACTCTTTTGACTGAGGGAAGTTGGTCAAAACAGATCAACAACGCCTTAACTCCCAGAAGAAAGACATTCTATAGATTATACATCCTCAACGCCATACCAAGAATTCTTACATTGTTGTCATGATTTCATTTACCATGACAATTGCACTCCTTTTGCAAACGCTAGGGCAGGCACAAGCCGGGATAGCGGCCCATTTTCCAAATGTTAATCATATCTCTTCATCTTTCCTAACACTACGGTGCGGGCATGCCCGCCTCCCCGGTCAGCTCAAGAGGTTTGCCGCCCATCGCCTCGCCAACGGTTCTCGGTCATGGTTGAAGTTTCTGATATTCCGGCCATTCTCAGGCGCCGCCTGCGGTGGATCATCCTTGTTCCGGTGCTCCTGACCGGGCTTGCCGTCCTCTTTGCCATGACACGCGCTCCCGCCTACACGGCGTCCGCAGAGCTGCTCGTGGAACCGCCCAGCCTGCAAATACTGGGACGGGAATTCTCTGGCCGCGAGGGCGCATCGCCGCTGGAAGGCTTCGATGTCGACAGCCAGGCCTTCGTGCTGATGTCCACCCCGGTTCTGGACCGGGTGGTGACTTCGCTCGAACTCGAAAATGATCCGGCCTTTTCCGGCAAGGGCCTGCGGCAGACCTTGCTGCCTTTCCTGTTTTCCGCGCCCGATCCAGCAGGCAGGCGGATGGCGGTGATTGAGGCACTGCGCAAGCGGCTGCAGGTGCAGCGGATCGAAAAGACCTTCATCTTCCAGATTGCCGCGACACATCCGAACCCGGACCGGGCTGCCGACATCGCCAACGCCACCGCTGCGGCCTATCTGGAGGAAGCTGCCAAGGCCCGCTCGGAGGGCTTCCAGCGCACCAGCCAGTCGTTGAAGACGCAAGCCGACCAGCTTCAGGCACAGGTGCAGCAGGCGGAGGCTGCGGTGGAAAAATACCGCGCCGAAAACGGTCTGATTTCCACCTCCCAGGGTGGGCTTGTGGTGAACCAGCAGCTGCAGGACCTCAACACCCAGCTCACACAGGCGCGGGTGGACCTTGAGAAGGCCAAGAACACGTTCGAGCTGATCCGCCGTCTTAGCCCGTCCGACATCGAAGCGGGTGCCATTCCGGTGGATGTGGCCAACACGGTGCTGAGCTCGCTGCGGTTACAATATGCGAACCTGGCCGAACAGGAAGCCCGCGCATCGACCACACTGGGCGCAAATCATCCGCAAATGCGTGAGATTGCCGCTCAGATACAAAACACCCGCCGCCAGATCTCGGATGAGCTGTCCCGCGTCCAGCGCAACATCCGCAGCGACTTCGAGCGCGCACAGGCCAATCTTGCCGGGCTTGAGACCCGGATCGACCAGCTGAAATCCGCCAACTCCACCCAAAGCCAGGCGCAAATTGAATTGCGGCAGCTGGAGGCAGAAGCTGATACCCAGCGGGGGGTCTATCAGCTCTTCCTGAAGCGCGCGCAGGAGCTGGCCGAACAGCAGAATGTGACCGCCACCAATTCCCGCATTCTCTCTGCCGCCCAGCCTCCGCTTTCTGCAAACGGGCCGTCGTCGGTGATCATCATCGCCGCCGCAGCCATCTTTGGGCTTGCCGCTGCCGCAGGTGGCGCCGTTGCCGCCGAGATCGTCAGCGGACGGCTCAACTCCGAGCGGGATCTCGTGGACTGGACCGGCGCCCCCATCCTTACCAATCTTCCGGTTCTGTCACCGTCCCCCGCACGCAAGCTTTTGGGCAGAAGGGGTGGAAGCAAGCCGCCCGCCTTGCTCAACGAAGTGCAAATGTGCATGACCCGGGTCGCCTATGCCCTGCGTTATGCCCTGTCGGAAGAGCTTCCTGCGAACATTCTGATCCTGCGCACCTCTGACATGCTGGACACACGGCCCGTCGCCCGGGGCATCGCCGAAGCGCTTCACGAGATGAACGAGGACGTGCTTCTGGCTCAGGCCCTGCCCCAGTCAGAACAGAGCATGCCGGAAGACAGGCCCAAGGCGCGCAAGGGCGAACTGGCCAGGAGCACCGGTGAGCCGCCAGAGCGCAATGCCGCCCTGTCACGCTACCTCAGCGTCGAACGGGTCAATGAACGGCGCAAATATGCAGGCCCCGCCTCCCTGATGGATGAAGGCCAGGATTTTCTGCTGATCGACTGCGGTCCCTCCGAAAGCAATCCGATCCTGCCGGTGCTGCTCAAGAACTGCGATGCCATCGTGCTGGTAAGCCAGCTCGGCGCCACGCGGATGACGGATCTCGACCG
This sequence comes from Pannonibacter phragmitetus, assembly GCF_050510895.1. Lineage (GTDB taxonomy): Bacteria > Pseudomonadota > Alphaproteobacteria > Rhizobiales > Stappiaceae > Pannonibacter > Pannonibacter phragmitetus_B. The sequence continues at coordinate 3,519,953 of NZ_JBNINT010000001.1, forward strand.
GGTGCTGGCCTATATCCAGCCGTGGCAGGACCGGGTGATCGGCAATGTCGTCCTTGAAGCGGCCTGACGGGACGGCTCACCCCCGTTTCCGCTTGCCTCCGGCTGGCGCAAGGGTGCAGCCCGCACGTCCGCAGGAACGCAGCCCCGCCTGGCTGGTGGCCGTCTATGCGGTCATCTTCGGTACGCTGATCTTTAACCTGGCTCTGGCTTTCATCAACACCAGGGTCATGGGCATCTCGCAGAACCATGTGGTGCTGAGCGAGTTGCTGTTGACCGCCTGTGCCATGCTGCTGGCCATGACGCGCCGGGCCAATCTCTATGTGGTCATCGGCGTCTATCTGGCCTACATGCTGATGATCATGGCGCTGCGCGGGATCATTGATCCCAAATCGGTGCGCGATGCGCTGGTGCCGGTGATCTTCTATTTTCTAGGCCGCCAGATCCATGACATCCGGCACGTGGACCGGCTGGTGCTCTGGTCAGCTCTGCTCGTTATCGCCGTCGGCCTGATTGAGTACCTTTTCCTCGACCTGTTCCTGCAAAACGTCAACATTTTTGACTACTACGTCGCCCGCGGCACGATCACGGCAGACAGCAATTTTCTGGGCGAGGACAGCCCTCTGTTCCACAGCGGCGTTCGGTTGGGCGGGCGCAACTTCTTTGCCTTTCTTGGTGCCCACCGCGTCTCGTCGGTGTTCCTGGAACCGGTATCCATGGGCAACTTCGGTGCCTTTCTCGTCATGTGGGCCGTGTTCCGGCAGGACATGCAGGGCCGCCTGCTGCTGTTTGTGCTGGCCTTTGCGGTGATCATTCTGGGCGACGCCCGTTTCGGCATGTTCGTGTCACTGAGCTTCTTTCTCATCGCTCCGCTTAACCGCATCACCCCGCGCGCCGTGCTGGTGGCTGCCCCTATCCTGATCGTGCTGCTGCTCATCATCTACGCCGCAGCCAGCAACAGGCTCGGCTGGGATGACACGCTGACAGGCCGGTGGCTCTACTCGGGTCAACTGCTGATGAAGCTGGACTGGAAGGGCATTCTCGGCATCTCCACCATGCAGACCTACCTGTCTGACAGCGGCTATGCCTTTGCTCTGTTCCAGACAGGCGCCATCGGCCTGCTGGGGCTTTGGGTGCTCTACATTTATGCCCCGGCGGCGTCCGATGCGGGCTGGCGCCTCAAAGTGCTGATGGCGGTCTACATCTGCCTGCTGATGATCGTTTCCTACTCGCTCTCGACCATCAAGACCGGCGGCCTGCTCTGGCTCTGCGCCGGTGCGGCAGATGCCTGGAACGGGCGCCATCCTGCCGGGGTCAGCCGCCTTGCCCTGCCCGCCCTGTTCCGCCGCCGCAAGACGGAGCGGCCAGCCGTGGCGGGCCGCTGGAAACTGCCGCCAGGCTTCGAGAAGGGCCGCGGGGCCTGAGTTCACGCCAGTATCGGAACAGTATCAGGCCAGCCTCAAGGCGTCAGCATAGAGCCGTTCATAGGCGGCCGCCGTGCCGGCCCAGCCGTGCTGTGCCGCCGAGGCAATGGCCGCCTGACGCTGAGCCGAAGGACCAGCCATCAGCGCTGCCCATGCCTCTTCCACCGCATGAGCCGCATTGTCTGCATCAGCAAAGCTGGCAAGACGGACCATCGGATGTTTACGGGCAAGTGAAACGAAGGCCGTGTTGGGTTCCACCACCGGCAGGAGCCCTGCGCTGAGGCCCTCGATCATGGCAACGCCGAAACCCTCATAATTCGAGGCGCTGGCGAACAGGCTGCAACGGCCCATCACCTCACGGATGCGGGCGTTGGACGGATTGCAATGCAGCGACACCGCGGCCTCAAGCCCGCGCTGGCCGATCATGCCGCGCACATCCGCCTCGCTCCAGTCCGAGCCGCTTCCCGCGATATGCAGGTGCCATTCGCTGTCTTTTGCCACCAGCACCCTCATCATATCGAGGAGCGCATCAAGGCGTTTGTTGTGGGAGAAGCGGCCGATGGTCATCAGACCCTTCACGGGCACGGGCGAGGCCGCACCGCCGAATTTCTCCAGATCCGCCGCATTCTCGATCAACCGCACGCGGGAGGGGGCAATGCGGGCAAATGTCGCCAGATCGCTTTCACTACAGCAGGCAATGCCCGGGTACCGGCTGGCGGAAAGCCGCGTGACCGTGTTGAACCAGAGCGTCTTCAGCCGCTTGTGATCCGCCGTATGAAAGAAGCCGCCATGGGTGGTTGCGACCATCGGTGTGCGGCGGAAAGGCGATGTCCAGGCGAGGCTGTCGAAGAAGAAATCGACCGCATGCACGTGGATGAGATCGGCTTCGCCAAGCTCTGCGAAAACGGACGGCGCCAGCGGATAGCGCGGCGAGCCCCTGAAAGGAATGCGCCTCACCTCGAAGCCGTCGATGGTTTCCTGCGGAGGAAGCAAACGGTCCGGCTCGATGAAAAGGCGGTTCAGTGTCACCACCTTCACGCGGCCAAAACGCCCGGTCTGACGGCCAGCCAGATTGCGCACCACATCCTCAAGCCCGCCAATCATCGGGTAGAACTGGCGCACCACGTGCACGATTGTCTTGTCTGCGAAAGGCGAAACAGGCTCGGGAAGCGGTGCCGTCATGAAGAAGGTCCTGAGGTTGGGCGCATGTGCACGGCAGGCTCGCCCCAGCCGCTGCGAAGAGCCCGGAAAACTCCATGCGCGCCGCTGAGAGCCTGGGGCACCGCATGAGCGGCGAACTCGCCATTCTGCCGGGGCCAGAGCCAGCGCGCCTGCGCATGTTGCGGAAAGAGGCAGCCCGGCTCGGTGGTCACCGCGCCATGGAAGCCAAGCCCGCGCAGGATCTCCGCCTCCCGCGTGCCGCTGATCGACGGAGCGCCATAGGGATAGGCAAACCAGCGGACCTCACGGTCCAGCAAGGCTTCGAGATAGGTCTTGTTAGCGGCAATGTCCGCTTCTGCGTCCGTCTCGGACAGCAGCGCCAGCGCGCGGTGGGTGGTCGTATGGGCCCCGATTTCGACGAGCGGGTGCAGGTCAATCGCCTTCACCTCTTCCGGTCCCATGGCCAGCCGGTCTACAAGGCCCGGCATATCCAGCGCGTGGGCCGCAAAGACATCCGGCAGCAAGGCTGCTCTGGCAAAGTCAGCCCAGACCCAGGCAGTCATATACTCCAGTGCTGCCAGTTTTTCGGCAGCGGTGCGGCTTTCAATGATCTGACCCATGGGCTCAATGGTGAGCCTGTCGTTGTGCAGCGCCAGTTCACGCAGGCCCAGCCACCAGGCATTAATGGACCGGTTGAGCATATCCGTTGGCACGAAGATGGTGGCAGGCGCGCGGTGGCGCTCCATCACCGGCAGGGCCAGCTCCAGGTTGGAACGGTAGCCATCATCAAAGGTCAGCGCGGCAAAGGGGCGCGTATCGCCAGCTGCAAGCCGCCGCTGCGCCTCGTCCAGCGTAACGAACTCCCGGCCCTGGCGCTGAAGCCCGGTCAGGATGGCATCGAAGTCATCGATCCGGCAGCCCTGCCCCAACGACGGCCCGGTGTCGCGGACGAATTCGTGGAACATCAGCACCACGCCTGAGCCGCCATAGCGCCGGCCCACGATCGCATCCAGCCCAATGCCGTGCAGCAGGCGTGCGGCTCCCGAAAGAACCGACGCCCTGATCTTTGCTTTCAGGGGAATGCCGGGCACCACTGGTGTCATGAGGGCCTGTTTCCGTTTCCGATCTGCCGCTTCCAGCTGCTGCCGTCATCTGAGGGCGACAATGGCATAGCTCTTTTAACAAGGGCTTGATCAAATCTGCCTTTGCCGCAGCGTCAGTTCAGGCCCGTTGCGGGCCCCTCGTCATTCCGGCTTTATGGCTGACCTTACGTTTCCTCAAGACTCCTCAGCTATCAAGAGACCAACTGCAACAAGACGAGCCCAGACTATGCGCATATTGATGGCCTGCGCCGCCTTCCCCCGAATCTGCCCGGAGGAGCCCAGACCTCCTCCTTCATGCTGGCGAAGATGCTGCAGTCGCAGGGGGCGGACCTGACCGTCGTCAATGTGGGCGACACGGATGCAGAGGAAACCGTGTCCGGCATCCGGGTCCACCGGATTGCCAGCCCGAATGTCTATTGGGACTATATGAAGCGCAAGGCTGCCTGGAAGAAGCCGGTCTGGCATGCGCTGGAGAACGGCAATCCCTTCGCCTTTGCCGCCATGCGCCGGCAGATCGCCCGCACCCAGCCGGATCTGTTTCTGACCGTCAGCATCGAGAACATCAATGTAGCCAGTTGGGCGGCGGCAAAGATGGCCGGTTTGCCGGTGGTGCATACAGCCTTCAACTCCTTCCTGATCTGCTGGAACTCGGTGATGCAGAAGAAGTCGGAGAACTGCACGCGCCAGTGCAGCAGCTGCAAGCTGACCTCCCTGGGCAAGCGCGGCTTCACCCGCTTTGTCGACGGGGTGGTGGGCGAGTCACAGGACGTGCTGAACCGGCACCGGCTGGAGGGCTATTTCCCAAACGCTGAAATGCGCCGCATTCCGGCTGTTCTGCCCCGGCTTCAGACCTCTGCGCCGCGCCCTTTCCCGCAAGACCGGCCGCTCAGGGTCGGCTTTCTGGGGCTGCACAGCCATTTCAAGGGCCTTGCCTATCTTGCCGATGCTGCCCGCATGCTGGCGGACGACCGCAGCATCGAATTTCATATAGCCGGGGAAGGCGCCTCGCGGGACAACTACGCCGAAGAAGTCCGGGCACGTTTCCCGCAGCACAATACGGTGTTTCACGGTTGGGTGAAGGCAGACGAGTTCCTTGCGGGCATCGACGTTCTGGCCTATCCGTCCATCGGGCGTGAGGCATTCGGCCGGTCGTCGATCGAAGCCTTTGCCCATGCCATTCCTGTTATTTCGACCAATATAGGCGGTGTGGCTGAAAACATCGTAGATGGGGTCAATGGTTTCCACGTGCCGCCGGCCGATGCGGCCGCCCTCAAGGAGGCAATCCTGAAAACTGCAGCTTGTGCAGAGCAGTACGCAGCGCTAAGCGCAGGCGCACTGGCGGCTGCCCGGACCTACTTGCCGGAGACCATCGGACCGCAGTTCAGCGGCTTCCTTGAACATATCCGCAGCCGTGCGCAGACATCCCGGTCACTGCTTCAAGAGGCAGATGCCGAATGAAAGCGCTTCGCCAGATCCTGTCCCGCGTCAATCTCAAGGAATTTCTCTGGTCACTCGTCAGCCGGCTGGCTTCACCGGTGCTCAGCTTTTCCGTGCTGCTGATGGCCAGCCGCATGCTGACCATCGAGGAATACGGCCTCTACAACTTCCTCTTTTCGGTCGGCTCTTCGCTGGGCCTTGTGCTGGTGCTGGGCCAGAACGTGCTGCTGCTCAAACATTACCGCAACAGCGGTAAGCCGGAAGACGCCCTTGGCAATGCTGCCCTCTTGCGGATGAACGCGGTCTGGCTTGCCGGTGGCGCCCTGTTCCTCTTGGCAGCCACAGCCCTCATTTATCCGTTCCGGCAGGGTCTTGAGCTGCATTATCAGGCACTGCATGTGGCCTTTATGTTCGCCGCAATTTTCTCCGTCAGCGAGTACATGCAGTATTATTTCCGGGTTAAGGGCAATGTCGGGCTGGCGCTGACACCACGCGAGAACATCTGGCGCATCCTCACGCTTCTCTGTTTCCCGTTCTTCACTTGGACTGGCTTCATGAACTCCGGCGCCAGGGCGATGGAGATCACCACAGTGCTTCTGGTGGTGGTGGTTGGCTATCAGGCGGTGCGCATGCTCGCGCTCGAGGGCTCAGGCTTCCTAAGCAAGGCACGGATCCCGCGCGGGGCGGGCCAGAAAAGGGAGTGGACCCACGAGAGCCTGTTCTTCACCGCCAACAGCTTCTTCGTGTCCGCTTCTCTTTATCTGGAAACCATCCTCATCGGCATCTTCCTGAGCCTTGAGGCTGCTGCTTTCTATTTCGTCGCTTTCCGCCTTGCCGCGCTGCTGATGCTGCCTGTCACCATCATCGACACCGTCGGCGTGCCTATGGTTTCTGTAAAGCTGCAGGAGCGGAACACAGCCGGGGCTCAGCATCTGATCTCGATCCTCTCCGCCGCAAGCTTTGCCGGAACATTGCTCGCCTATGTGTTCATGATGCTGATCGGGAAATTTGCGCTCGGACTGTTCGAACCGAGCTTCGCCGAGCACTTCGATGTCCTGGCAATCCTGTGTTTGCTGCCGGTTCTGCATGCCTTCTTCGGCCCTGGCACCAACCTCATGATGATCGGCGGTGGCGAGCGCTACTTCCTGGCCATGCGATCGGTTGCCTTTGCCGTCTATATCGGCGCGCTGGTCCTGGCCGCGCCGGTCTATGGCATGGCAGGGATTGCGGCAATCGGTACACTGCACAGCGTTGCCGTGCTCTATCTCTGCCGCAACTGGTCGCTGAAGCACATGGGGGTGGACAACATGGCAAGCACCATCATCACCGTGCTGCGCAACTGGCGGCAGGGCAGTGTGGCCAGCGCGGCCCCTGCCCCCAAGGACGGGCAGTGATGGCAGGGCGTACGGCAGCCGGGCCTGCACCCGCAAGGCTCATCGCCGGACTTCTGTCCGCCCTGCTTTGCCTGCCTGGGGCTTCCCCGCATCAGCCCAAAACCTCACCTGCCTGCGCGGTGCCAACGTGGCCGGGGCGGAGTTTGGCGATACCGTGGGCAAGCTCGGCACCACCCATTTCTATCCGACGCAGAAGACCCTCACCTATCTGGCCGGCAAGGGCATGAACATCGTCCGCTTTCCCTTCAAATGGGAGCGGCTGCAACCCGAGCTTTACGGCCCGCTTGATGACCGGGAACTGACGCCCCTTCTGGCCAGCGTTGCCATGGCGCGGCAGATGGGTTTCACCGTCATTCTGGACCCGCACACCAACGCCCGCTTCGCCGGCAAGCAGATCGGCTCACCGGAGGTGCCAACCGCTGCCTTCGTGGATTTCTGGCGCCGCATGTCCGCCTTTCACGCAGGCGACCCTCAGGTCATGTTCGAGCTGCAGAACGAGCCGGACTACATGGATGCAGCCTTCTGGCTGCCCTCCGTCAATGCAGCCATCGCCGCGATCCGGGAAAATGGCGCGGACAACATGATCCTGGTGCCCGGCACCATCTGGACCAGCGCCTATCACTGGTTCGCAGAGCAGAACGGCGGCAGCAATGCTGAGGTGATGACGGGCGTCGTTGATCCCTTGAACAACTTTGCCTTCGACATCCACCAGTATCCCGACCACGATTTTTCCGGCACCAACCGCACCTGCCCGGCCACAGACACGGCGATTGAATCCCTCCACCGGGTGACGGACTGGCTGAAGGCCACCGGCAACCGGGCACTGCTGGGCGAATTTGGCGGCACCGCAAGCCCGGACTGTCTCGACGCCATCGGCCGCATGGCCGGCTTCGTCAATGACAACCCGGACACATGGATCGGCTGGACCTATTGGGCCGCCGGAGACTGGTGGGGCGATTATCCGCTGTCGATCCAGCCCGATGACAATGGCATCGAGCGGCCGCAGATGCGGGTGGTACAGCGCTATATCCTTGATCCCGCCACCGGGCAGATCCCGGCTTGCGCCTCCTTGCCCCGGCAGCCGCATGGCAGCTGCGCGGCCCGGACGGGAACCAGAAAGGAACCGGTGCCGCCGATGCCCCCGCGCGCTGACACTGTGACGGCACAGATCCCGGTTGCCCTCAGCCACGAGCCCGGTCTGATGATGGGGCCGGCGGCTGGCACGGGGGTGATCCTGATCGAGGACTGGGGCTACACCGGTCTTTGCGCCCGCCGCAGCATGCGGCTGCTGGCCGAGCGGCTGGCCGCTGCGGGCTATCCGGTGCTACGGTTCGATCTGCCCGGCATGGGCGCCTCCTTGCGCAGGCCGGAAGAGATTGACGGATTGGACCAGGCTGCAGCGGCCCTTGATGAAGCTGCCGAAGCTCTGAGCGCTGCCCGGGCATGCGACCGGTTCATCTTCGCAGGCCTTGGCCTCGGCGCGCTTCTGGCACTGGACCGGGCGGCCCGCCATCCGCAGAGTACTGCCGCGCTGATCCTCATGGCCCCACCCGTTTCGGGCCGCAGCTGGCTGCGGGAGAACCAGCTGAATGCGGCCATGATCTCGGAACGCACGGGAATCTCCACGCAGCCGGTGCCGGGCATCGCCTTTCATATGGCCGGGATCCCCATGCCGGAGACGCTGGCTGCGGCCATCCGCACACGCAGGATGACTGCGCAGGACATTCCGGCCCGCCTGCCCGTCCTCGTCATGCCCCGTCCTGGACGGACCGCCGAGGTGGACTTCGCTTCGGACCTTGCCGCCACGCATCCCAAGGCAACACGGCTCGACTTTTCCGGCTATGACGCCATGGTCACGGACCCGACCCTGTCGCAGGCACCGCTGGACGATCTGGGCGGGATGGCCCTCTGGCTGGAACAGGCCTTACCGGCGGCAGCCGCCACACGGGCGCCTTCCCCGGCGCGGCCTGCCATTTTGGCCGCCGCCACGTTCAGCGAGGAAAGCGTCATCCTGGGGCGTTATGGCCAGATGGCCGGAACGTGGTGTACGCCTGCGCACCCGCCGGAAACGCACGGCCCCGTGGTACTGGCCTTTTCTGCAGGCGGCACACCGCGCACTGGCTGGGCGCACGGCATGCGGGAGATGGCGCGGGCACTGGCGGCGCAGGGCATCGCCACGCTGCGGGTGGACGCCTCGGACATTGGTGACAGCGTGGCCGCACCGGAAGGCCTTTACCCGGTGCATTACAGCTCCCCCAGATGCAGGACGTGACAGATGCGCTCGACTGGCTGGACGCACGCGGCTACCGCCAAGTCATTGCGACAGGCGCCTGCAGCGGTGCCTATCTGGCACTTCGCGGGGCCGTGGCAGATACGCGGATCAAGGCGGCGGTTTGCATCAACCTGCAACGGCTGCAGTGGGACCGGCGCGAAGATATCGCCGACCTGCTGCACTTTGGTCATGACAATGCCGCCGGCTATGCGGGCAAGCTGCTTGATCCGGACAAGTTGCGGAAACTCTTCTCCGGCGGCGTTCCGGTGTTGCGGCTCCTGAGATACATGGCCGGACGGGCGCTGCAAAAGGCTGAAGAGAAAACGGCGCCCTGGGCCATGGGCCTGACGCCTTCCTCCCGTCTGCAACGGCAGATCGCCGCTGATCTGGCGCTTGTGTCCGGGCGCGGTCAGACCATAGACCTGATCTACAGCCCCAATGACCCCGGCCTGCCCTATCTTGAACAGGCGCTTGGCCCCATGGGCGCCAAGGCAGCCAGCCTGCCGGGCGTATCCGTTACCTTTCTGGAAAAGGCCGATCACAATCTGACACCGCCCGAGGCGCGCACCGTCTGGCTCGATCATCTGCTGAAAGCGGTTCAACCCTCATAACGCACACCCGCCAGCGCATTGACCGCCGAGACTACGCCAGAGGGCTTTGCATCAGCCGGGGCCGAAGCCTTGCGCCTGAGACGAATGCGGCGCGGCTCTGCAGGTGCGAGGTGGAACCAATTGTCCTGCGCGATGAAGCAGGGGTCCTCCACATGCAGGCTTTCGGCAAAGCGGTCTACCGCTATCTCCAGCGCCCAACCGTTATCTTCGTCCTGCTGCACTGCCACCGCCAGCCCCAGATCCTGCTGTGGCAGATTGCGGCCAGCCGGGAAATGGAACGCTTCGCTGAGACACTCGCCCGTTTCCGCATCCGTTAGGCGCAGCACCGTCACCGAATGCGGCAGTGGGCCGAAACGGTAGGCATAAGTGATGTCGAAAAAGCTGCCGATCAGATCAACGGCAGGGATGATCTGCCCCGAGCGGGCAGCAAGCTCCAGCTCGCGGTGGCCGCACACAACCGGCACATGTCCGTCCCGCAGCGCCTGCAAGGTGAGTTTCACCCGGCGCGGCTCTGGCGTCTCATTGAGAAGATGCACGTCGAGGCCATTGGTGCCCTCATCCAGCGCCAGCACCTGAACAGGGCGCAGCACATGGGCCAGGGCCTGCAACGCGGGCTTGGGCTCTCCACCCGCCGCCATCAGCCCCCAGCCGCAGCCGGGAGCAAGATCATTCAACGCCAGCACCAGCGCTCCCCGGCAGGAAGACCCAACCCGCCGCCACTCGGCAAAGGTCTCCGACATCACTGCGCCGCTGGCTGCGCGGGACAACATGAGATAACGCGCCGGGTCTTGCGCCGCGAGGGCCTGCGGGTCAATTCTGCAAAGATTAGCCAGATAATGATCTCGCACATCCGCGAAATCCCAATCGGCGCCACGGTCTCTCGGGGCCAGCGCCTTCCAGCTGGTATCTGACGGTTTGCGGCCAGCAAGGCCCGCGTCATCCGGCAAGTTGGCGAAGGCAAGGCACTCTCCGGCAAAGCGGACATTGGCCCGGCGGGCATCTTCCAGCGAGCGGCGGTAGGCTCCGACACCGTAATAGTGGCCTATGCCTTCCCCCGGATAGAACGGCAGGCTGCCGCCAGAAGGAGAGTTGGGCACGAAGGGAATACCGGGTGCATCTTCACCCGCAAGGCGCGGAAGCAGGTCCTGCGAGAGCGGACAGGCGCGCCGCTCTGCGGGCAGGCCCATCATCGCCGCCTGCTGCTGCATTTCGCTGCCGCCGCACAACACGGTGAGGCAGGGATGCGGGCGGAGGCGGGCCAGCGCCTGCCGCACCTCCACTTCGACGGAGGCAGCAAAAGCCTCATCAGCCATTGGATAATCAAAGTTGGCGAACTGGAAATCCTGCCAGAGCATCAGCCCCAGTTCATCGCACAGATCAAGCAGATCATCGCTGGCATAAACGCCCAGACCCGGCACGCGGATCATGTTGAAACCGGCTGCCGCTGCTGCTTCCAGATGCGGGCGGCATGCCTCCCGGTCATCACGCAGCGCCAACAGGTCCGCACTCGTCCAGACCGCACCACGGGCAAAAACCGGCACGCCATTGAGGACAAGGCCGAAGCCCTTGCCGTCCTGCCCGTGTTCCACCTCAATGCGGCGGAAGCCGGTGCGGCCAAGCCATGTCTCTACGCCGTCCTGCACCAGCACCACATCATGCTGGACCGGTGCGCCGTGGGTCGCGGGCCACCATGGGGCAACGCCGGGCAGCCGGAGATTGGCCGTGAATGTGCCAGGACCGGTTTGCCTCAGCTCCGCAGTGTGACCGGCGCAATGAATCACAGCTTCCGCCGTCTCCGCCAGCTTCCTCAGGCTGACAGTCAGATGACCGGTGCCGTCTTCATCCAGATGCGCAGCGATGGCTTCCAGCCGCGGCGCTTCTGCTTCCAGCTTTTCGATCCAGACCGGCTTCCAAGGCCCCACGGCCTCAATTTCCGGGCACCAGCCGGGCATGTGGCCAAGCAGCGTCGTGCGGATGCCACGCAGTGCGGGCTCGTCAATGAGCATGGTTTTCCAGCGGGCGCGCGGCAGCTTGCGGGCAAGCATCCCGGCCAGCGCCCGGAAGACGAGAACCAGCGTGTTCTGCGCCTGAGCCTCCACCTCAACCGCATAGCGGCGGAACATGTTGTCCGTTTCAAGAACGCAAGCGCCGTTCCACCAGACCTCGCAGAGCGTTGCCAGCCCGTCGAAAATGAGCCGGGAACGGCCGGGTTGGGCGGTGACCTCAGCGCTGTAACAGATATCCCGGCCCTGCAGCGGAGTGGGGGCAGCCGGATCAAACCGCCCTGCCTGCGCAAGGGATTCCGCCGCCGTTCCGGGCACGGCTGCGGGGATGCTCTCCAGCCCGGCAGGCTCTTCTGGCCTTGCAGCAGAGCCAACCGGCAGCACCACCATGCGCCAGTCTGCAGTGAGAAGCTTACGCCCTGCCATCATCATACGCCGGGACCTTCATGGGCAGCCTGCGGTTTCACACCCGCTCCTCTTCTCCTCCAAGGGGGAGAGGGCGCTGCGGCCAAACATCAGGCAACTCAGCCATCCACCTCACCACAAACCGCCACCAGCCCCGCAGCCAGCTCGTCCCAGGCATCCGCAGCAGGCATCAGGGCAGGGGTCAGCCGGTCGAAGGACTTGCGCATCACGGCTCTGGCAAGCTGGAACTGGACCGACTTGGCGCAAGAGGAAATGGCTCTGGCATGAACGGACAGCGATGCGAGGCTGCCCAGTCCAGCGTGACTTGCGGAAAGCCAGTCAAGGTGTGCAGCGAACAGCTCGAAATTCGCGCCCAGCTGGCGCAGGGTGTTGAAGGCATAGAGATGGAAGAAGCCGAAAGGCCGCTCTGAAATGGCTTCCACCTGCCCGGCAAAGACAGCCGCAAAACTGCGCACCGGGTTGGCTTCAGGCCTTGCCGCAACATGGCGGGCGAGAATCTTCGCGGCGCGATGCGCAATTTCCGGCCCTTGAGGCCACGCTGCCGGGAACTTGACGAACTCCGTATAGGGCAGCAGCGGCAGGGCATCAGGCGCGGCGTTGCGGTGGAAGATGCCGTCGAAATCCTCCCCTCCAGCCGGTGCAGGCCAAGGTTATGGAAGTAGTCCATTTGCCGGGCATCCATATCGAGCCGGTTGATGGCCACCGTCGTCTTGCCATGCTCCTTGCGGTAGGCAGTGCCCTGCGTGTCCGGCAGGAAGAAGCTGTCCAGCTCGACAAGGCACAGGCGACCGCGCCGGATCTGCTCTGCCACATGCAGTTCCACCCGGTCGTAGATGGCAAGCTCCGTCACCCGCAGGCCGAAGAGTGTTTCCAGATCCTCCAGCGGCACCTTGAAAAAGGTGAACTGATCGCCCTCGAAGTCCTGCGTGATGGCAAAGCCCAGCGCTGCCTCCGGCGGCAGGCCAAGCGCAGCCAGAACCTCGATCCATATGTCGAGATAGCAGTTGGTTTCCGGCCAGTCGCGCGACAGGTCATGCAAGGCATGGCGCTGATAGGTCTCGGGCGAAAGCGCCGCAAACACCTTGTCCCTTGCAGTCATATCAGCCCCACAGCACCTTGCGCACCTCAGCCGGCCAGCTGCCGGTATCGAGGCCGTGATGGGCGAAGAGCGCCAGCGCCACACGCTCAAGACCAAAGCCGACGCAGGCCGTGTGGGCCACTTCGCCATCTGCCGTGGTCAAGCCCCAGGTCTTGCCGAAATGGTCCTGATGGTAGTTGAAAGAGAGGCACGCCGTCGGCTTTTCGGTGGACGTGACCGGCACCAGCAGCTCGAACTTGAGGTTCTGATCGCGCTGGTTGTTGGAAAGCATGCGCCCGGCCCGGCCGAAGAACGGATCATTGGCAACATCAATGGCAACCGGCAGGCCAATGCTGGCAATAAGCTCCTGCCCGCGTTCCATCCACGACTGACGGAAGGCCATCACTTCGTCCGGCGTGCCCATGCGCACATATTCGCGCATGCGGAACAGCTGCATGCGCGCCGGATCCTTCGACGGCTCATGACGGAAGCAATAGGACTGAAGATCGAAGATGCCGCCACGCTCAGGCAGCTTTCCGCGCCGCGCCACGGTGGGATAGAGCGGATAGCAGGCGGCCGGCGTCAGTACGATATCCGTTGCCTCCTGCCCCTTGGTCCAGTCGCCGCCGTCAGTCATGCATTGCAGCAGGTTCACGTGGTCCAGCTCGCAGCCGCAGAAGCTGTGCACGGTACCGGCAAGCTGCGGGAAGCTCTTCATATAGCCCGAGCCCTCGAAGTGGGCGCGGTTCATGCCCGGCGGGAACCGGATGACCTCGGCCTGCTGGTCTGCCCCGAAAGCCGACACGAGCGCATCAAAGCGCTGGATCACATCCTCGAACACGCCGCCCCGCCCGTAGAGGCCGTCAACGCCCGTGTCGATGAGATGACCGGCGGCAAACAGCCGGTCGAGAAGGGAAGCCTGCATGTCCATATGTCCCCCGGAAATTGCTTTTTGAAATGCCTCAGCCGAGCAGGCTGGTGTCCTGCCGGTTCATCAGCAGAAGCGTGGATGTGTTACCGAGAATGCGGTCGTTGGAAATCATCAGCTGCGCCGAATGCGCGTCACGCAGATGACGGCCGAGGCTGTAGGGCGTGCCGTTCTTGTAGCCCATGATGCCGCAGACCAGCAGGCAGTGGTTGATGATCTCGAGGATCGTCTGCGAGGAGGCGATCTTCACGTTGTTCATGGAGACGGCAAAGCTGATGGAGGACAGCCGCGTCTCGTCCTCCCGCGCCGCCTCATACTGTTGCAAGGCCGCCAGAATGTTGGACTTCACCAGCTGCAGAAGGTTGGATGCCTCAGCCAGACGCAAAGCGCCGGGTGGAACAGTGCCGGGGCTCTTGCGCGCTGCGGCCTTCACAAAGGCCTGCGCCCGCGCAAAGGCATCAGCGGCAATGCCGAACCACACGCCACTCCACAGGATGTGGGAATAGACCAGCATCGACTGAGCCGCGATCTCGGCAAAGGGCTTAGGCAGGATCTGGCAGGCCGGGGCCTCGCCCTTGAACAGGAACCCGTCCGAACGGGTACCGCGCATGCCCAGCGTGTCCCAGTGATGGGTTTTTTCCAGGCTGTACTGCCCCTTCAGAAACACCGTCATCACCTGATCGGACGGCGCGCTGTCGGCCTTCGCCCGCGAGGTGACGAGGATGGCATCCGCCGCCTCCGCATAGGAAATGACCGTCGCATCCTTCTGAAGCGTGCAGATGCCGTCCGCCACCTCAATAGCGCAGATGGAATTGCGCAAATTGCCGCCAATACCGCCTTCTGTGGTGGCGGAAGCGAGCAGAAGCTGCTCTGCCGCAATGCGGCGCATGAAGCCTTCCTGCCACACATCTCCCTGCCCGTGCGCCACAAGGCTCGACACCTTGATCTGATGCATGGCGAAAATCATGCCCGACGCTGCACAGGCCTGACCGAGAATGGAGCAGACTTCCGCCAGCTCTGCGGTGGAGGCGCCTTCACCGCCAAGGCACACCGGAACTTGCAGGCCCAGCAGACGTTCCGCCCGCATGGCGTCCAGCGCCTCCTGAGGGAAGCGGCCGGATGCATCCACATCGTCCGCATGGGCTGCGGCGACGGTCGCAGCACGCTTAGCTCGCTCAGCAAGGGCAAGGGCAAGGGCACGAACCGGCCGCAACTCGTTCATCACGCCACCTGTCCGGCTGTCAGGGAAGCAACGGCCGCAGAAATTGCAGCGATCGAAGCAAAGGTTTTGCGGTTCAGCAGCGTTTCGGGAAACTCTACGTCAAAAGCATCCTCCAGCCCCAGCATCAGCTGAACCGACGCAAAGGACGAAAGACCCGCTTCGTAGAGATCATCTTCATCGTGCAATGTATCAACAGGCACAGGCAATCCGCCATGCCGGGAAATCAGATCACGGATTGTAGCAGTCATGAATTAACACCCCCAGACAACGCAAGCCCATCCCTCTCGCGTCGAGCCCGTGCCGGAACTTTTCGGCGAGGATAGGCAATCGCGGGGATCATGGCACGCGCAAAGATACAATACAGTTAAATCAAGACTGCAATTCGTCCATTTTCATTAACCTGCGATAAACTTACTCTGCGTGCTAAGGTCTTTCCCTTAGGGGACAACCAAGACAGCATGCCTGACAGGCCCGTTGAGCAAAGCAGCTACTTGGCCTATCCCATCATCCGGCGCAGCGTGTCATCCCGCAGCACGAAATGGTGATGCAGTGCCGCTCCGATATGCAAGAAGACGAGCGCAGTGAAAGCCAGCCCCATCGCCATGTGCACACTGAAGAGACTGGCGGCCAGTTCCCGGTCCTGTCCTGTCAGCGGCGGCAGAGTGAAGAGCCCAAAAACCTGAATTGTTGCGCCATAGGCAGAGGTTGCCACCCACCCGACAAGCGGATTGAGAAGCAGAAACCCATAAAGCAGGACATGGACAGTCTCAGCCGCCCGGCGCTGCCAGACAGGCATGGTATCTGGCAAAGGCTGTGGCGGATGCCGGAGCCGCCAGAAAAGCCGTGCCAGCGTCAACGCCATCAGCACCACCCCAACCGAGCGGTGAAAATCGAACAGGCTGTTCTGCAGGCTGCCGGGGCCGACGCGGATCATGACAAACCCGGCTGGCACCATGGCCAGCACGAGCCCCGCCGTTACCCCGTGAAACAGGCGGGCGCCGCCGCCATACCGGAACGTATCCGTGCTCATTAAAGCCTCTCCCTATGCCTTCGCGTCACACAGGATCGCATGCGTTGCGCCGAAGGCAAGGCCTGTCACGATTACGTGAGCCCTGCATCGGAAAGCCTCCGGCATGCGTATGGTCGACAAAGGCAAGGTAAACCCAATTTACCTCTGCTAAAACTGGTTCGGAGGCGAACTTCGGAACAGAGCGTGCCAGAGCGGCGCTTGAGTATGTCAGGGCAGAATGCAGCGGCATTACTGAACCTGAACCCAGAGGGTGGAGAGGCGCAAGGTGAGGTCAACACGGATGCCAGCGGCCCTGACGGCAGGCCAAACGAAGCAGACGGTCACGCAAGCGGCACCGCTTCGGCCTCAGCGTGATCCAGCGCTCCGCCTGACCTCCTTTGCTGATGACGAGGATTGGCGCGCCGTGCTGGCAGCAGCCCGTGCGCCTGGCACCCCACTGCCGCAAAGGTGGGAGAGCCTGTTTGGCCCGCTGATTCACCTGAAGCCGGATGAAACGCGCGTGGTTGGCCAGCTTGGGCAATCGCTCGACGGGCGCATTGCCACCGTTAGCGGTCATTCCAAATATATCAACGGCTTCGGCTGCCTATCGCATTTGCACCGGTTGCGTGCGGTCTGCGACGTGGTGGTGGTTGGCGCCGGAACCGCCATTGCCGATGATCCGCAGCTGAATGTGCGCCTTGTGGAAGGGCCGAATCCGGCCCGTGCGATTATTGATCCGAGTGGCCGCGTGCCGAGAGACCTGCGCCTGTTCGACGACGACGGCGTACGCCGCATCATCATAACGGCAGCAGACACCCAGGGAGACTGGCCGGAAGGGGTGGAGGTGCTGCGGCTGGCGCGGCTCGCCGGCGGCGGGCTATGCCCCTTGGCCATTGTGAAGGCGCTGGCTAAGGCAGGCTTGCGCCGTATCCTGATCGAAGGCGGCAGTCAGACGATTTCCCGCTTCATCACCGCCCGCGCGCTTGACCGGCTGCATCTGCTTATCGCACCGATGATCATCGGTGCGGGGAAAATGGGCCTGGAGCTTTCACCGATCCAGACGCTGCAGGAAGCCCTGCGCCCGCGCATGACAGCCCATCAGGCTGGTGACGAGGTGCTGCTCGACTGCGATCTGCGGTCCTGTGAAATTTATTCCTGATACCATGGCTTTCGATGCTTCCGCATCAAGCCTCAAAATTGCTCATCCTCCGCACGGGCTTGACCCGCTCTCTGTAAGCCAAGCTCACGGAGAGCTGGCATGAGGCAGCGCAGCAATGTCTAGATGGCCAACCTGAAGGCTTGAACGGCCGGCGGCGATTTCTGCCAGACGGAAGGCCAGCCAGCTTGCCAGGCCGGCAGCATCGGCCCCCATCTCCCGGGCGGCCTCGGCCCAGCCGCGCACAAGCTCTTCCTGAAAGGCACCATGCTCTGGCCCTGCCTGCCAGTCGGAAGTGCCCTGCACCACCCGGTAGCCTGCCTTCTCGAAAGCACGCGCGACATAAGCGGCAGCCGCCGGGCCCAAAGCCGGGCCAAAGCCTTTGTCTGTCTGCTGATGCGCATTCATCGCAAGGCGCACGGTCTCATCCAGCGGATGGGGCGGGAAACAGGAAGCCCGGCCATCATAGGTGAGACTGGCGAGAAAAGGCTTATTCGCGGCACTGACTGCGGCAACAAGAGCGTCAGCAAATCCTGCCGTGACCAGATCCAGAAAGGCCGATGTGGTCACCCCATCCGTGGCCGCCAGATCAAGGCCTCCGAAACCTGAGGCAAGATCCGTCTCCCGGCACTCGATGATGACGCCGGAGGGCCCGGCCAGACGGGCCCTGGCTGCGGCCAGAAGGGCTGGGTCATGATCGGTCAGCAGCCACTGCTGGTTCAGGGCGAGCCTGGGCGCAAGTGCAGCCACGGTTGCGCCGGTGCCGCTGGCCAGATCCGTCAGATGCGGCGGGCGCCCCTGCGGCAGGGCGTCAAGAAACACCGCTTCCACTGCAGCACTGCGCGCTGCCTCATCAAGGGGGAGCGCAATGCCAGCCACTCAGCCGAAAATCCGGCCATCTGTCGTTCCTCTCTCCTGATTACGCCGGGATGCGCAGTGCAGCAGCGTCGAGCGCATCCGAGAAATGGTGTGCCGCCTCTGTCCAGTCAGGCATCAGCTCTGCCGCCGCGCGTGCCTTTGCCGCCAGCTGCAGGCGCAAGGCACTGTCTGCCATCAGACTGCACAGCGCTCCCCGCAACTCCTCTACGCTGCCGGGCTGAACATAGATCCCGCCTCCACCGGACAGGCTGCGCTCCACCGCCGGGCCGCCGCTGCCGATAACCGGCAGGCCACGGGCCAGCGCTTCGGTGAAAGCCATGCCGAAGCCCTCATAGTGGCTGGCGAGCACGAAAAGGTCTGCCGCAGCATAGGCGGCCTCCAGCACGGAGCTTGGCAGAGCCCCATGCAGGGTGACCCGGCCCTCCAGCCCGCACGCCGCAATCTGCCGCCTCAGTGCAGCGTGGCATGCTTCGTCCAGAAAGCCGCCCGCGATTTCCAGCCGCCAGTCAAACTTCGTTAGCCCCGCCAGCGCCTCCACCAGCACGTCATGGCCCTTGCGCGGCACGATGGAGCCGACCGACAGAAGCCGCAAGGCTGGCCCGCCGCTGCCCACTGCCTGCGGCGCCCGGTCCGTGCCCGGCTCCACCACATGCAGATGGGCAGACGGCACGGCGAAAAGCTCACGCACGCGTGCTGCCGTCGCGTGGCTGGTGACGATCACTTCATGGGCATGACGCAAGGCCTCGCGTTCGGCAGTCTCAAGCTGACCGGCGAGCTGCGGGGCGAGACCGCTTTCGAGGCACAGCGGGTGATGCAACAGGCAGACGAGCGTCATCCGCGGCGCAAGACGCGCTGCGACAGCCCCCAGCACCGCATATGCAAGGCCATCCACCACCAGAAGCGTGCCGTCCGGCAGTGCCTCAAGGGCCGCTTCAGCTTTGCGCAGCACTTCCGGCTCCGGGCAGGGAAATCCCGCCCCCAATTCCAGAAGCTTCACATCCCGGCCAAGCTCCCCGAGCCCGGCGATGATGCGCCGGTCATAGCCATAGCCTCCGGTCGGCATATCGAGATTGCCCGGAAAGGCAAAGACGATCGGGGCTTTGGGGGCAAAGGCCACATTTGTCATGCCACAGGCGCCTCATACCAGGCCCGGGCCACATGCGACTCAGAGATGGTCACCCGGATCGCCCGGATTTCAGCACCGGGACGGCCGAGCCGGCTGTCCCTTGCGGCCTGCGCCAGATGGTCATGCACGTGCTTGGTCAGGAATTCTGTCGTCGTGTTGATCCCGGCGAATTCCGGCACCTCATCAAGGTTGCGGTAGTTCAGTGGCGACAGCACTTCCTTCAGCGCCTCATGGGCTCGGCCGATATCGATCACAACGCCATTGGCATCAAGGCTGTCCGCAAGAAAGGCGGCATCGACCACGAAAGTCGCCCCATGCAGCGCCTGTGCCGGGCCAAACAGCTCACCCTTGAAGGAGTGGGCAATCATCACGTGGTCGCGGACTTCAACGGCAAACATTCACTCACTCCGGTTGATCATAAACGACAAGCGGCGCCAGAGCCGAACGGTCATGCAACAGAACATGCGGCAGGCACTCGGGCAGGCGGGCAAAGGGAAGGCGGGGTGCAGCAGCGCATCGAGGCGGTCATCTGCCAGCAGCGCAAGGGCCGTTTCCAGCCGTCGGCGGAAGGTCCAGCGGTTGCGGCGCTGCGGGGGATGCGCCCGACCTGCGTGGATTTCAGCACCAGCCGGCGGCTGTGAAAATCCGCCCCGAGTGGCACCGATACCGGCTTCGCGCCGTACCAGCTCAGCTCCAGCACGGTTGCTTCATCCCCGGCACAGGTGAGCGCAGTGGCCAGCCCTTCGGGCGAAGCGCTGGCATGGATGACGAGATCCTGATCCCCTGGCGCCTCTGCGGGCGCAGCAAAGCCTGCCCCGAAGGACGCAGCAATCTTTGCACGGGTGGGATCAACATCCACCAGAGTGACGCGGGTGCCGGGAATCCCGGCCGCCAGAAAGACGCAGAGCAGCCCCAGAACGCCTCCTCCGACGACGCAGATGTGGTCACCGGGCGCAGGAGCTCCGTCCCACAGAGCGTTGAGCGCGGTTTCCATATTGGCCGCCAGAATGGCCCGCTCCGCCGGGATACCCTCCGGCACAGGCACCAGCATCTCAAGCGGTGCATCAAACACGTCCTGATGGGGATGCAGGCAGAAGACGGTCTTGCCCAGAAGCGCTGGCGCCCCTGCCTCGACACAGGCAACGGCGGCATAGCCATACTTGACCGGAAAGGGAAAGGCTCCGCCCTGCAGCGGCGCGCGCATGCGCTGCCATTCAGCTTCGGGCACAAGCCCGCTCAGCACCAGCCGCTCCGTGCCCCGGCTGACACCGCTTGCCAGCGTGCGCAAGCGGACGCGGCCTTGCTCAAGCAGCGGCAGAGGCTCGGAGCGCAGTTGGCAAGCGCCGCTCTCCACATACCAGAGCGCCGTGGCTGTCTGCTGTCGGTCCCAGGCATCCTGCTCAGCGGTCATCCGGCTTGTCCTGCAATTGGCTTGTCTGATCTCTTATACGCAGGGTGGCACAGACTGGAGCAGCCCGAACAGGCTCTAAAGGCAGAAAATCTGCGCTCGCATGAAGATCAGACGAAAACACCCTGCCGGGAAGGCCCGGCAGGGTGTTCAAAAACTCGGTCATTCAGGCGCTTTGGGCTGCGGCCGCCAGTTCCGGCCGGTCAGGCCGCGTTCGAAGACGTCTGCGGCTGGGTCAGAAGCGCAAAAGCTGCCTGGGCATCAATGGCCGTGCGCAGGCCGCTCGCAACCTTGGTATCACGCAGCTGCCGGGCGATCCGGGCCAGCGCCTTCAGATGATCCGCACCGGCCCCTCCGGGGCCAGCAGCAGGAAGATGAGATCGACCGGCTGGTCGTCCAGCGCATCGAAGTCGATCGGCTTCTCCATCCTTGCGAAGAATCCAACCAGCTTGTCGAGTTTCACCAGCTTGCCATGGGGAATGGCAACGCCATGCCCAACGCCGGTGGACCCAAGCCGCTCACGCTGCAGCAGCGTGTCGAAGATCTCGCGCTCGGACAGGCCGGTCAGTTCAGCGGCCTTGGTGGCCAGCTCCTGAATAGCCTGCTTCTTGCTGCTCGCCTTCAAACCGACGACAACCGCTTCCTGAGATATCAGATCGCTCAGATCCATCATTCTTTTCCGTTTGGTCCTCAAAGCGCTCCCGGCAGGTTGCCCCGCCGGGAGTGCAGAACTTGAGGACAAGATGGCCTAGTTGGCCGCCTGCTGTCCAATCAAGGCTGGGTCAATCCAGCCAATGTTTCCGTCCGGACGCCGGTAGACGACGTTTACGCCGCCATTCGCAGCGCTCTTGAAGACGACGACCGGGGCTTCGGACAGATCCAGTTCCATGACCGCCATGCCGACGGTGAGGGTCTTGATCCGTGCCGAGGTCTCGGCGATGACCAGCGGATTGAAGTCCGCCGGAACTTCCTCTTCCTCCTCGGGCAAGGCCAGCACGTAGGACGCTGCCTCGTAGAATTCACGCTGCGCGCCATTGGCTACGCTGTGATGCGCCTTAAGCTTGCGCTTGTACCGGCGCAGCCGCTTTTCAATTCTGTCCGCCGCGCGGTCAAAGCTTGCGCGCGGGTCGTGGTCCTCTCCGGACACCTGCAACACGATCCCCGTGTCGAGATGCAGCGAGCATTCCGTCTTGAAGCCCGCGCCTTCGCGCGTCAGCGTGACGTGCCCGTTAAACCCCCGTCGAAATACTTCGACAGGGCGTCGGCGATCCGGTCGTTGACATGGACGCGCATTGCATCGCCAATATCAACGTTCTTACCCGAAATCCGCAATGTCATGGGGACCTCTTCTTGTTCCATGGACCGTTTCCTGCCGGCCGGAGCCGGCTCACGGGGCTGTTACCCCCGGACGGATCAGCATGACCCAATTGGCACTTCGGCGCCACACCCTGACATTGCTTTCGCGGCCGGTGCTATAGGCGGCACTGCCCGTAAAGTCAATTGGCGGCTCTGACAGCCTCAGTGGCCGGGCGGATCAAACCTCCCGTCCAAAACATATAGGATCACAATTTGGCTTTGTGAGCACCTACTGGACGAGAGTGCGATTAATTTTTGCTGTCTTTAGGACAAGCCCTTCTTTTCCCTGCGTCTTTGCACGGAAGAACCCAGGTTCATCGCCTCGCGGTATTTGGCCACAGTGCGGCGGGCGATGTCCACGCCATCGTCCTTGAGGCGCTTCACGATGGTGTCGTCGGAAAGAATATCGTCCGGCGATTCGGCATCGATCATCTGTTTGATGCGGTGGCGCACAGCTTCGGCCGAATGGGCATCCCCCTTCCGTTGCCGAAATGGCGGAAGAGAAGAAGTACTTCAGCTCGAAGATGCCACGCGGTGTCGCCATGTACTTGTTGGACGTGACACGGCTGATGGTGGACTCATGCATGCCGATGGCATCGGCAATGGTCTTGAGGTTGAGCGGCCTCAGGTGCTCAATGCCGTAAGTCAGAAAACCGTCCTGCTGGCGCACGATCTCCGTTGCCACTTTCAAAATGGTCTTGGCACGCTGATCGAGGCTCTTCACCAGCCAGTTGGCGGTCTGCATGCAATCGGTCAGATAGCTGCGCTCGGTCTCGTTGCGGGCATTGCGGGTGATGGAGGCGAAATAGGTCTGGTTGACCAGGACACGCGGCAAGGTGTCGGTGTTCAGTTCCACCGTCCAGCCCCGTCCGAGGCAGGGCGCACAAGCACGTCCGGCACCATGGGCTGCACGATAGAGGAGCCATAGGCCCGGCCGGGCCGCGGGTCCAGCGCCTTGATCTCTGCGATCATGTCAGCAAGGTCTTCCTCATCCACCCCGCAGATGCGGCGCAGCGCCGGATAGTCATGCCGCGCCAGCAGCTCGATGTGAGCGATCATGGCTTCCATTGCCGGATCGAAGCGGTTGCGCTCCTTCAACTGCAGGGCGAGGCACTCGGCCAGTGAGCGGGCAAAGACGCCGGAAGGCTCGAAACCCTGCATCACGGCAAGAACGGCCTCGATGCGCGCTGCCGGAATGCCGAGTTGCGCAGCGGTTTCCTCCAGATCGAGATGCAGATAGCCGTTCTCATCAAGGCTGTTGATCAGGTGCTGTCCGATGATCTTGTCGACTGGATCGGCGAAAGCCAGATGCATCTGATCCATCAGCACCTGAATGAGGGATTCTTCCTCCGCCACGAAGGCTTCGAGATTATAGTCCTCGGAGGAGGCCGAGCTGCTGGCCCGGTGGCTGTCGATACCCAGAAGCGAGGCCGGTTCCGGCGCTGCGGACACGCCGGGCTCATCTGGAAATACGTTGCCCAGATCGGTGTCCATCTGCGACGCGATGGCCTCGGCCTGCGGCTCAAGGTCGCTTTTCAGCCATTCGGAGGGAGCGCCGTCACTGCTGCTGAATTCGCCGCCGCCAGCCTCGAAATCATCGCCACCGGACGCATCATGGGCACCGTCATGATCGCCGCCCTGCCCGTCTGCCGCACCGGAGCCGTCGCCGTTTTCCGTGCGCTCCAGCAAGGGGTTACGCTCCAGCTCCGCCTCAACATAGGCAACCAGATCGAGATTGGACATTTGCAGCAGCTTGATCGCCTGCATGAGCTGCGGCGTCATGATCAGCGACTGGCTTTGCCGCATCTCAAGCTTGGTCGAGATTGCCATGGGCGGGGGGCGTTTCCTATCCTGGTGCTTTTTGGTCCGTTTCTTGCTTATAACCCAGCACCAGCGCCCTGTTCAAAGCGTAAATTGCTCTCCGAGGTAAAGACGGCGCACATCCGGGTCCGCCACGATGTCATGCGGCGCGCCCTCTGTCAGCACTTCTCCCGAGGCAATGATATAGGCACGGTCAATGAGGCCAAGCGTTTCACGGACATTATGGTCCGTAATCAGCACGCCGATGCCGCGCTGGGTGAGATGGCGCACCAGCTGCTGGATGTCGCCAACGGCGATGGGATCGATACCGGCGAAGGGCTCGTCCAGCAGCATGAAGGACGGGCGGGTTGCAAGCGCTCGGGCAATTTCCACGCGGCGGCGCTCGCCGCCAGACAGGGCGATGGAGGGAGATTTGCGCAGATGGGTAAGGCCGAATTCGGCCAGAAGCTCATCCAGGTCCGCTTCGCGCTGACGCTTGTCCGGCTCCACCACTTCCAGCACGGCGCGGATGTTGTCTTCCACGTTGAGGCCGCGGAAGATCGACGCTTCCTGAGGCAGATAGCCGATGCCGAGACGGGCGCGGCGGTACATGGGCAGGCTGGTGATATCAAAGCCGGACAGAGTGATCTGCCCCTGATCCGGGCGAATGAGGCCCGTGATCATATAGAACGTTGTCGTCTTGCCCGCCCCGTTTGGCCCCAGCAGCCCGACGGACTCACCCGGATTGACCGTTAGCGACACGTATTTGACCACCTGGCGCTTGCGGTAGCTTTTGCCGATGCCTTCGACCGTCAATGCGCCGCCGGCGTAGGCTTCGTCGGATTCGGGTCCGGCGGCGTCACGGCCGGAGAAGGGGAAGGGCAACCATTTCACGCGGGAAGCATCCTCACGGTAAGAGACAACTCTTGCACACATGCTGGGTCAGCCAGCCGCCGCTCTCCCTCACGGCGGATGACTTGATCAGTTTCCTGCGGGCGGAGTGTTATTCAGGCTGTTGGGCTGAATGAGGACCTTCACACGGCCGGATTTGGGCGCTTCGAGATCCGCCTGACCGGTAGTGAGATTGACCGTCAGCTTGTTGCCGACAACCACGTTCGGCCCCTGGCTGAGCACGACCTCACGGCCGGTCATCACCATCATGTTTGTGGCCATGTCGAAGTCGGCTTCATCCCCCGTTGCCGTCTGGTCTTTCGAGGTGATGAAAACACGGCCCGAAGCTTCGAGGCGGGAAATATCCTGCTGCGCCCCCTGGGTGGCCGAACCATCGTAGAAGACCTTCAGACGCTGGGTCTTCAGCGTGGTCTCACCCTGCACCACGACCACGTCGCCAGTGAAGGTTGCCACCTTGGAATTATCCTCGACCTGAAGCTCCTTGGCTTCGATCTGGATTGGCTTGTCGTTGTCCTGGCCGAAGCCCTGAAACGCATTGTTGAAGGTCTGGGCGGAGGCCCCGACGGGTACAATCGCCAATGCGGCGAGGGTCAGCAAAGTCCTGATACCCTTCATTGCGGGTTCTCCGTTTTGTCGGCGCCGGGTCTAAGCACCATCTTGATACCATCAGTGAAACGGGCAATGCCATTTTCCTGATCATATGTGAAGCCATTGGCCTGAATATCGCCGCCTTTCGACTGCACCTGCATCGCCCTGTCGGTCACGACTGCACCCGTCTTCATGTCCACATCTACACGCTGGAACTCGATGGCGTATTTGCCGCTCCAGTTGATCCTGACATTTTCGAACAGCTGCAGCGTCTCGGCGCTGCTGTCATAGGTGCCCTTGTCGGACGTGATCTCCGCTTTTTCTTCCGGATTGGAGACGATTTCGGCCGTGATCATTTCCAGGTCAATGATGCGCGGATTGGTGAGGCGCTGAATGGCCCGCTCTGCCAACACCTTGTAGGTGCGTTCGCCGTCGTTGCCGGACAACTCCGGACGGTCCATGACCAGCCCGTCCGAGGTCAGCGTCACGTTGCCGATGCCAAGGCTGTTCAGAAGATTGAAGACGAAGATCAGCCCGCCCATGCCCAGCAGTACGACAAGCCCAAGCACAGGCAGCAGGATGCGAAGAGCACGCACGCGGCCTGAATGACGCCGCGCGTTCACGCGGGCCTTGTTGACCCGCCCATCTGCTGCATCCCCGGAGCGCTGTGTCGTCTGATCCATCTTCTCTCCCGGCCCACGGCCGCGCCAAATCATCATGCGAGTCACTCCCGCGAGGGGGTGTCACATTCACCTGACGCCGGCTTGCGCCGGTTTCATGGCAGCACCCACAGGCTCACCGCACCGTGATCACGCACCTGCACGCCATGCGGGACCTGCGTCACCCAGCCATCCTGGAATGTAACCGCATATGGGGTATGCGACGAACGTTAAAAAGATGCAACGCAGCACCAATCACCCGACTGGCAGCGTCTGTTCAGCTATGTGCAAAAATATCCTGCTCTTCCCAACCAAGCAGATCAAGGCGCGCACGGGTGGGAAGGAACTCGAAACAGGCCTGCGCGAAGCCGGTGCGCTCTTCCCGTTCAAGCATCTTCTGCAACTGCGCGCGCAGGGCATGAAGGTGCAGCACGTCAGATGCGGCATAAGCAAGCTGTGCGTCCGTCAGCGTTTCGGCGGCCCAATCAGAGCTTTGCTGCTGCTTTGACAGGTCCACGCCCACCAGTTCACGGGTGATGTCCTTCAGGCCATGACGGTCTGTATAGGTGCGCACCAGCTTGGAGGCGATCTTGGTGCACCAGACCGGCGAGACGGTGATGCCGAGATACTGGTAGAGCACCGCCAGATCAAAGCGGGCGAAGTGGAAGATCTTCACCTTTGCCGGGTCGGTGAACAGACGGGCGAGGTTCGGAGCCGACTTCTGGCCACGGGCGATCTGCACCACATCTGCCGTGCCATCGCCGGGCGACAGCTGCACCACGCACAGCCGGTCACGGTGCGGGTTGAGGCCCAGGGTTTCCGTGTCCACTGCGACAGCCTCCACCCCTCGTAGTGGGAAAGGTCCGGCAGGTCGTTCTTGTGGTAACGGATGGTCATGGGCTGAAATCCTGAAGTTGCGTCGGGTTCTTTCACCACATTCCCTTGAAGCGGGCAAGATCCGGCATCGTATCAAGGAACGTCAGAAAGCGAAAAGGCCCGCTTTCGCGGACCTTTTCGATCTGGACCTTGGTAGTGATCCAGAAATTTGGTGCCCAGGAGAGGACTCGAACCTCCACGCCTTGTGAGCGCTAGTACCTGAAACTAGTGCGTCTACCAATTCCGCCACCTGGGCTGTGAGGAGGGCTTTTAGGGGGCTTCCGGAGCTTGTCAATCGTCCTTTTGAGAGAAAAATGCATTTGCACACATGCCGCCTTCACAGGCGCAGAGCAAAGGGCTAAGAACCCTAGGTGCGCCGCCATCCGGGCGGCCCATTGCTTCAAGTGACGCGACAAGGAGCCGGCCGCTATGCATTCGGCGCTCAATGGAAAACTCGTTACCGTCTTCGGTGCTTCCGGCTTTCTCGGCCGCCATGTGGTGCTTGCACTGGCACGCCGCGGTTACCGGATTCGTGCGGCTGTGCGCCGTCCGGATCTGGCCGAGCACCTGCAGCCGCTGGGCGGCGTTGGCCAAATCATGCCGGTTCAGGCGAACCTGCGTTACCGCTGGTCTGTAGACCGCGCCGTCGAGGGGCGGATGCGGTCGTCAATCTGGTGGGGATTCTCCATCAGTCTGGCCGTCAGAGCTTTGATGCCGTGCAGGGCTTCGGTCCGCGCGCCATTGCGGAAGCAGCCCGCGCTGCGGGACTGAACAGCATTGTCCACGTCTCGGCCATCGGCGCTGATGCGGCATCACCTGCCGCATATGCCCGCTCAAAGGCAGCGGGTGAGGCTGGCGTTCTGGAGACGCTGCCGGACAGCGTCATCCTCCGCCCGTCCATCGTGTTCGGTCCGGAAGATGACTTCTTCAACCGCTTCGCCGCCATGGCACGCATGTCCCCGGTTCTGCCGCTCGTCGGCGGCGGGGCAACGAAGTTCCAGCCGGTCTATGTGGGCGATGTTGCAGCTGCGGTTGCCAAGGCTGTGGACGGCGGCTGCAAGCCGGGCGCTGTCTATGAGCTGGGCGGCCCGGAAGTGAAGAGCTTCAAGGAATGCCTTGAGCTGATGCTGGAGATCACCCGCCGCAAGCGGCTGCTGCTGCCGCTCCCCTTGGCGTGGCCGAAATGCAGGCACGCGTCCTTCAGCTGCTGCCCAAGCCGCTGCTGACCGTGGACCAGGTGAAGATGCTGCGTGTGGACAACGTTGTTTCGGCTGCCGCCGAATCGGAAGGCCGCACGCTGGCCGGACTCGGTGTCAATCCGTCCTCGCTGGCAGCCATTCTGCCGTCCTATCTGACCCGCTTCCGCGAGCACGGTCAGTATGATGCCCACCGCGTGGCCTGAAGGGCCACGCAAATTAAGGCTCTGGGTGGCCTGAAAGGCCACGCAAAGAGGGCATCCGGGCCAGAGAGGCCGCGCAACAAGGTTGAGTTTTGCAGGGGCGTCATCTGACGCCCCTGTCCTTTTGGGCCGCGGCTCGATCCAGTGACCCGATGATGTGAGCCCCACATCCTTGAGCAGCCTCTCGTCCAGATGGGCGATGTTGCGGCGGCGGCGGCGGCGCAGACGCTCCTCATGCAACCAGCTGCCAATGTGCCCAAGAAGCCCTGCCAGAAATGGCAGAAACCCTGACTCTACCGGTGCCTTGCGGTCTGATGTGCCGTTCCCATTCATGATCCTGCCTCCTTTCAAGCCCCTCCTGCGGGGCCAGTGAAAGCAAGGATGCCAGCCCAAACCTGACAGCTGCGAGTCAGGTTTGATCCTGTTATGTTCTCATTCTGATTCTTTTTGTTTTCTGAGAACCGGCAGGCTGACATGAACCCGATTGAACGTGCCCTGGGCATCCTGTTGCTGCTTGGCAGCGGAAAGCTGGTGACGGCCACAGCCCTGTCGGAGCGCTTCCAGGTGTCTTTGCGCACCATCTACCGGGATGTGGACCGGCTGGTCGCGCTTGGCGTACCGGTGGAAGCAGAGCGCGGCGCGGAGGGCGGGTACCGCCTTGCAAAAGGGTATATACAGCCGCCGGTCGCCCTGACGCGCCGCGAGACGGCGGCGCTGCTCATCGTGCTGTCGGTGGCACGCGGCCTGCGCACCACGCCGCTGGCCGCCGATCTTGAAACGGCGGAGCGCAAGCTCGTCGCCTCCCTGCCCCGGCCGGCGCAGGACCTGCTGGCAAACGGCGAACGAGATCGTCGGAGTCGAGCCGCTGCCTGCGGACATCTTCCATGATCTCGCCATCCATCGAGCCCAATACGGGCTGGCAGGAGGCGCTGGACCGGTTCATGGAAGGGCTTCTGGAGGGGCGGCGTGTGCGCTTCGAGCACAACAATCCGAGCCGGACGGAACCCCGTGCCCATGAGGTGGAGCCGCTGGGTGTCATCTTCGACCGGGATCTGTGGTATCTGGCGGGGCGCTCCGTCGAGGCGGATGACCTCAGGATCTACCGGGCAGACCGGATCTTCAACATAGAGGTGAGCGGCCTGCGTTTCCGTCCGCCGAAAGAGTTTTCAGTGCAAGCCCTGCTGAACGGTGCCTGGTTGTCACGCGCAATGCGCCGCTGGCAGTCGGAGGACCCGACCGGCATCATTCTGGTAACCGCCGAACAGGCCCGCACGCTGGCCCGGGACTGGTATTACCGGCATGCGGCGTTTTCTCCAGCGGGAAACGGAAAGGTGCGAATCACCGTTACCGACATATCAAAGGAGCGCCTGTTTCCTTTGCTGCGCTGGCTGGGCCCGGGCGCCGAGCTCATCGAGCCCAGCGCCCTCCGGCCTCTCTTCGCGGCGGAACTCGCCGCGATGTCCGCGGCCCATCAGTGATGAGCGGCGGCTTCCTCCCAGAAGCTGTTTGCCTGCCGGGCTTGTTAGCAGCCGCCCTCGGCGCGAATCAGCATTGCCACCGCGTGAATGCGGTTCTTGGCGCGCATGCGGCGCACGGCAGCGGCAATGTGGGTCTTCACTGTGGCGACGCTGATGTCGAGGCGGTGGGCGATCTGCTTGTTGATCAGACCATCCGCCAGCATGCGCATCACATCCTTCTGACGCTCGGTGAGCAGAGCCACCCGCTCCTGCGAAACCGTCAACCCGGCGACTGGCTTCGGCATCACCGGATGCAGTTCAACCGGATGGTGCCAGCTCTCCACGACTTGATCCAGCATGTGCGCTCCCTTTCGTTTCAGGCCCGTCCGGCGGCGCCTCTCGCGCAGCCACCTCCTCCCGGACCTTTTTGATGAAATGGACCATAGCCATTTAGCGGGCCTTCTGCGATATGCAAAAGTGTGTCATGTTAAACTGTAAAATCTTCGCAATTTGAGAAACCGATGGCCAGAAAGCTTTTTGCCGGACATGTGCTGCGCAAGCTGCGCGAACGGGCAGGCCTGACGCAGGTGGCTTTTGCCAGCCGGCTTGACCTGTCGCCCTCTTACGTGAACCAGCTGGAGAGCAACATCCGGCCGGTCTCCGCCTCGGTGCTGATCGCCGTCAGCCGCGAGTTCGGGGCCGACCTTGCCAGTTTCGAGGCGAGCGACCTTGACCGGCTTGTGGCCGACCTTGGCGAGGCGCTGGCGGACACACGCTTCCATGACGGCAGCGTTGGACTGCAGGACCTGAAGAGCGTTGCCACGCATACGCCGGACTTTGCCCGCGCCTTTCTGGATCTCTACGGAACCTTGCGGCGCATGAGCGAGCAGCAGGCTTCGCTGGATGATGCCATTGACGCCCATGGAGAAGGCAGCGGCCGCGGCCCGCGCATGACGCCGCCCTATGATCAAGTGCGCGACCACTTTCATTACATCGACAACTACGTCGATGCGCTGGATGTGAGCGCCGAGGAGCTCGCCAGCAAACTCGGACTTGCCTGGACACCGGACCGTTTTGGCCGGCTCAGCGCATGGCTGCGGGACACTCACGGCGTACGGGTGGACGTCACCGAACGGCAGGCAGAAGATGGCGCTATCGTCGCGTTCGACGCCCGCGCAAAGCTGGTCACGCTCGACCGGGGCCTGCCGCGTCCGGCTATGGAGTTTCAGCTCGCCTGCATCCTCGCGGATCTGACGGCGGAAAAGCTCATTTCCAGCCATGTCGAGAAGGCGGGTTTTTCCACGCTGGCGGCACGGGAGATCTGCCGCCTTGCCTTGCGCAACTATTTCGCAGGCGCCCTGCTCCTGCCATATGGCGCCTTCCTGTCCCTCGCCAAATCCTACCGGCATGATCTTGACCGGCTGATGGTGACGACGGGTGCAAGCCTTGAGCAGATTTGCCACCGGCTATCCAGCCTTCAGCGGTCAGGCGAAAAGGGCGTGCCCTTCTATTTCCTGAAGGTGGACAGAGCGGGCAATGTTATCAAGCGGCACAGCGCCACACGGTTCCAGTTCGCCCGTTACGGCGGCTCATGCCCGGTGTGGAACGTGCATGAGGCGTTTGAACTGAATGAGAACCGCGTGTCGGCTCAGGTGGGCGAGATGCCGGATGGCACGCAGTATCTCTGCCTTGCCCGCAGCATCTCCAAACCCGCCACCCGCTTCGGCGAACGCGAGCGGCGCTATGCACTTGGTCTCGGCTGCGAGCTGAAATATGCGGACATGCTGGTCTATGGCGACGAACTGGGCCTGACGGACCGGGTCAACCCTGCCCGCATCGGCATCAACTGCCGCATCTGCCCGCGGGCCAGCTGCCCGGAACGGGCCTTCCCCGCCCTCGACAAGGAAATCCAGGTGGAACGCAACTCCCGCGGCATCGTACCGTTTTCATTGCGGTGAGCGGAAGGATAGGTGAAAGGCCGGTACTGTGGAGCACACACTGGCAACAGGCACTGGGTCACCCCGGCCAAGCGGAGCGCGAGCCGGGGTCTACTCGTTTGCAGAGAGCTTCCGTTGCCTCAAGCCGCAGTGCAGAGCGAACTTAAGTTAGCCCCTGCGCCGCGCTTCAGTTTCACCGCTCTGGAAGCGAGTGGCCCCCGGATCCCGCTCCGCTGCGTCCGGGGCGACGCCGAGTCTGTGGCGAGGCAATTCCGTCTCATCCCCCTGAAACCGCTTCTCCTCAGGCCTCCCCCGTCTCGTGGGCGAAATACTTCATGTGACCTGCCCGGATGCGCTCCAGCTGCTGGCGGATGCGGGCAAGGTGGCTGCGCATCAAGGCGGCGGCAGCCTCCGCATCGCGCTGACGGATCGCTTCCAGCAGCTTGCAGTGATCGTCAAAAGCATCCTGTGAGGCAAAGGCAAGTGACAGGTACCGGACACGGTCCATGTGCGCCTTGTTCTCGCGGATCATCTCCCAGGCATGGGCGTGGCCGGCTCGTTCGCAGATCTCCTTGTGAAAGAGATCATCCAGCGCATGGAATTCCAGCGGCCGCTTGCCTATGACGGCTTCGCGCTGCTGCTCGATGATGTCTGCGAGCGCCTGGTGGTCCGTCTCCGTCAACTGGGCGCAGGCGACGCGCACGGTTTCCGCTTCAATGGCCGTGCGGATGAACTGGGCCTGGAAGACGGCGCGCTCGGAGATCACTGAAACGGATGTAGCCCGTTGCGGCCGGATATGCAGGAAGCCGAGCTTGGACAAGCGGTAGAAGGCATCACGCACCGGCTGGCGCGAAACACCCATCGCCCTGGCGACATCAATCTCTGAAATCTTGGCCCCTGGCGGCAGTTCAAGTGACAGGATCTGCCGCTGCAACTGTTCAAAAACCGCATCGGCGACGAGTGGCCTTCCGACGGGCTCTAGCGCTCGCAGGTGAAGCGAATCCGGCATTTTGTCCTCCCATTGACTCCTTTTGGATACTAGCATATTAGCTGAAATACGCTAAGAAAAGAGCCGTTCTCCGGCTTATGTCATTACTCGGGAGGAGAGCAAGCGTGGCGCTGCTGGATTCTGACAGACTGTTCCCCGTTGAACCCGGCGTTCGCAACATTGCGCGCGGTCTTTACGAAGGCGTGAAGGATCTGCCGATCATCAGCCCGCATGGTCATACGGACCCGCGCTGGTTTGCAGAAAACAACCCCTTCCCGGACCCGGCCCAGCTCTTCGTCACCCCGGATCACTACGTCTTCCGCATGCTCTGCTCGCAAGGCATAAAGCTGGAGAGCCTCGGCGTGCCGCGCGCTGACGGCGGCTGGACCGAAACTGACGGCCGCAAGATCTGGAAGATCTTCGCTTCTAACTATCACCTGTTCCGTGCCACTCCATCGCGCATGTGGCTGGATCATGCGTTCCAGGACGTTTTCGGTGTCACCAAGCGCCTGTCGGCGGAAACGGCAGACGAGATCTACGACCAGATCGCCGATTGCCTGCAACGCCCCGAGTTCCGCCCCCGCGCCCTTTTCGAGCGCTTCGGCATTGAGGTGATCGCCACCACCGAAGGCGCACTGGACGACCTGAAGTGGCACCGCATGATCCGCGAAAGCGGCTGGAAGGGCCGTGTGGTCACCGCCTACCGCCCCGATCAGGCCGTTGACCCCGAATATGCCGGCTTCACCGAGACCGTCGAGAAACTGGGCGAACTGTGCGGCACCGATGCCACCACCTGGTCCGGCTATCTGGAAGCCCACCGCATCCGCCGCGCCTACTTCAAGGAACAGGGCGGCGCCACCTCGAGCGACCACGGTCATGCCACCGCCCGCACCGAGAATCTAAGCGAAGCTGAGGCGGCTCATCTTTTCGACAAGGCGCTGCGCGGCGCATGCACTGCGGAGGAGGCAGATGCATTCCGTGGCCAGATGCTGACCGAGATGGCCCGCATGAGCATTGACGATGGCCTCGTCATGCAGATCCACTGCGGCAGCTCACGAAACCATTCCGGCCCGGTGTTGAACACCTTCGGCCGCGACAAGGGCTTCGATATTCCGAGCCGCACTGATTACGTGCGCTCGCTCAAGCCGCTGCTCGATGCAGTCGGCATGCGGGACGATGTGTCGATCATCGCCTTCACGCTGGATGAAACCACCTACTCGCGCGAGCTTGCACCGCTCGCCGGCGTGTACCCGGCCCTGAAGCTGGGCCCCGCCTGGTGGTTCTTCGACAGCCCGGAAGGGATGATGCGCTACCGCCAGCAGGTTACGGAAACAGCGGGTTTCTACAATACCGTCGGCTTCAACGACGACACCCGTGCTTTCTGTTCCATCCCCGCCCGCCACGACGTGGCCCGGCGCGTGGATTGCGCTTACCTCGCCCATCTGGTCGCCACAGGGCGGCTGGACCAGGACGAGGCGGGTGAGGTCGCCTACGACCTCACCTACAGGCTTGCCAAGCAAGCCTACCGGCTCTGAGGAGGGCCGTTCACTTGGGAGGAGAACCAAATGACATTCATGAAGATTGCGAAGGCCACATTGCTGGCAAGTGTGATGATGACCGGGGCTGCAACGGCCTGCGAGGTAACGCTCCGGTCATCTGACACCCACCCGGACGGCTATCCGACCGTCGAGGCCGTCAAGGCCATGGGCAAGATGCTTGAGGAGCGCACCGGCGGCAAGCTCTGCATCGAAGTGTTCCACTCCGCCCAGCTTGGCCAGGAAAAAGACACCATCGAGCAGACAAAGTTCGGCGTCATCGACATGAACCGCGTCTCCATGGGCCCTTTCAACAATCTGGTTGAAGAAACCAAGGTTGTCTCGCTGCCCTACATCTTCCGTTCGGTCGATCACATGCACAAGGTGATGGATGGCCCGATCGGCGAGGAAATCCTCAAGGCTTTCGAGCCGCATGGTTACGTCGGCCTTGCCTTCTATGACGGCGGTTCGCGCAGCTTCTACAATGCCAAGAAGCCGGTCGAGAGCATCGACGACCTGAAGGGCATGAAGGTCCGCGTCATGCAGTCGGACATCTTCGTCGACATGATGTCCGCCCTCGGTGCCAATGCCACCCCGATGCCCTATGGCGAGGTCTACTCCTCGATCCAGACTGGCGTCATCGACGGGGCAGAAAACAACTGGCCGTCCTATGAATCTTCCGGTCACTTCGAAGTCGCCGGCTACTACACCCTGGATGAGCATCTGATCGTGCCGGAAGTTCTGGTGATGTCGAAGGCATCCTGGGACAAGCTCAGCGCCGAAGATCAGGCCGCCGTGCGTCAGGCTGCCAAGGACTCCGTGCCGATGATGCGCGAGATGTGGGCTGCCCGTGAAAAGGCATCCGAGGAAAAGGTGCGCGCCGCTGGCGCCAAGATCGTCACGGACATCGACAAGAAGCCCTTCATCGACGCGATGAAGCCGGTCTACGAGAAGCACGTGACATCTGACAAGCTGAAGGATCTGGTCGCCCGCATCCAGGCGACCGAGTGATGTGAAGCCCAAACCCGTGCCGCACACTGCGGCACGGGCCTTCTTTTGCGTGGAGACGTCAGGTGCAAGACACCATGAAATCAATCGCGCAGGCATTGGGCCTCATCGCTCGCCTCGCTCTCTGGCTGGCTGGCGCCGGTCTCGTCCTGATGACCGCTATCATTTCGGCTCAGGTCTTCTTCCGTTACATTCTGAACGACAGCCTCATCTGGAGCGAACCGCTTGCGGTCATTCTCATGGGCTGGTTCATCTTCTTCGGCGCGGCAGTCGGCATCCGCGAGGGCTATCACCTCAGCTTCGATGTGCTGCTCTACATCATCCCGGAAAAAGTCAAGCTGGCTCTCTACACCGTGTCCGATGCGCTGGTCGCCGTCTTCGGCGCTGGCATGTTCTGGTACGGGCTGCAGCTTGCCTTGTCCGCGTGGGATGTGAAACTGCCTTCGCTCGGCATTTCCGGTGCCTTTGATTTCCTGCCGCTGGTTGGCGGCGGCGTCCTCGTCTTCCTGTTCTCGCTTGAGCGCATCGCGCGCCGGGCTGCAGGCCTGCCAACCTCACGCTTCGGCGAAACCGACATGCAGGAGGCGTGAGATGGAACTTTGGGTTCTTTTCGGCTCTTTTGCCGTTCTTCTTCTCATCGGAACTCCGGTGGCCTTCTGCCTCGGCATTTCGTCGCTGCTGACGGTGCTCTACCTCGGCATGCCGCCGGTGATCGTTTTCCAGCGGCTGAATTCGGGTGTCTCCGTCTTCGCACTGATGGCTATCCCCTTCTTCATCTTTGCCGGTGAACTGATGGTGCGCGGCGACATTGCCCGGCGCCTCGTTGCCCTTGCGGGGGCGGCTGTCGGGCACATGCGCGGTGGCCTCGGCCAGGTGAACATCGCCGCTTCCGTCATGTTCGGCGGCATTTCAGGCTCGGCAGCAGCCGACGCCTCTGCCATCGGCGGGCTGATGATCCCGCAGATGAAGGAACGCGGCTATGGCGTCGACTATGCGGTCAATGTCACCGTCGTGTCCTCGATCATCGCCCTGATGATCCCGCCCTCGCACAACATGATCATCTATTCGATCTCGGCAGGCGGGCGCATTTCCATCGCGGATCTGTTCACAGCCGGCATCATCCCCGGCTTCGTTCTGGCGCTCAGCCTGATGATGGCGGCCTGGTGGGTGGCGCGCAGCCGCGGCTATCCGACGGAAGCCTTCCCCGGCTGGGCGGCCCTTGGCTGGCTCTTTGCCAATGCCATTCCGGGCCTGCTGCTCATCGGCATCATCTTCTTCGGCGTGCGCTCGGGCGTGTTCACCGCCTCCGAAAGCTCCTGTATTGCCGCCGTCTATGCGCTGGTGGTAACGGTGCTCGCCTACCGAACCATGACATGGGAGAACTTTGTCGGGTCCACCATGGCGGCGGTGCGCACCACGGCCATGGTGCTGCTGGTCATCGGTTGCGCGGCCTCCTTCGGCTGGCTGATGGCCTTCCTGAAGGTGCCGGCGGAAATGGTCGCCCTGCTGCGCGGCCTCTCCGACAATCCGATCATCATCCTGCTGCTGATCAATGTGGTGCTGCTGTTCCTTGGCACCTTCATGGACATGTCGCCGCTGATCGTCATCACCACGCCGATCTTCCTGCCGGTTGCCACCGCCTTTGGTGTCGATCCGGTGCATTTCGGCGTGATCCTGATCCTCAACCTCGGCATCGGCCTGTGCACTCCGCCCGTGGGCGCCGTGCTCTTCGTCGGCTGCGCCGTGGGACGGATCACCGTCTGGGATGCCATCAAGACCATCTGGCCTTTCTATGGCGCTGCCTTTGCGTCGCTGCTGCTGGTCACCTATGTGCCCGCCCTGTCGCTCTGGCTCCCTTCACTCTTCCATTGAGGCTAACTGTCCCATGCTGAAGACTTACCCTGCTGTCCCTGCAGATCCTGGCGTCACCCGCCAGGTTCTGTCCGAAAGCCCCGAGCTCATGGTCGTTGCCTTCCGCTTCGGCCATGAAGGGGCCGAGGGCAAGCTGCACAACCATCCGCATGTCCAGTCCACCTATGTGGAAAGCGGCCGCTTTCTGTTTCAGGTGGACGGTCAGGAGATCGAGGTGGGGCCGGGCGACAGTTTCGTCATCCCCTCCATGGCCATCCACGGCTGCCGCTGCCTTGAGCCCGGCACCCTGATCGACACATTCACGCCCCGCCGTGACGATTTTCTCTGATTTGCAAGTTAAGGAAGAAGGACCCGTTCCATGCTGACCGTTGAAACCCGCCACGCCATTGATCCGCAGACCGCAAAGCGGATGGACACGGAAGAACTGCGCAAGCATTTCCACATGGGCAACCTGTTTGCCGCCGGTGAAATCCGCCTCGTCTATACCCACTATG
This sequence comes from Pannonibacter phragmitetus, assembly GCF_050510895.1. Lineage (GTDB taxonomy): Bacteria > Pseudomonadota > Alphaproteobacteria > Rhizobiales > Stappiaceae > Pannonibacter > Pannonibacter phragmitetus_B. The sequence goes on from NZ_JBNINT010000001.1 coordinate 3,557,468, forward strand.
ACCGCATGATCGTCGGCGCCGCCGTGCCCTCGGGCGCTGCGCTCGTGCTGGATCATGTCAAGGAATGCGGCACCGCCAGCATCCTCGACCGCCGCGAGATGGCCGTCGTCAACGTCGGCGCCAGCGGCAGTGTCTCCGCAGCGGGCGAGACCTATGCCATGGAGCGCGGTGACGTGCTGTATCTGCCGATGGGCTCGGGCAAGGTGACCTTCGAAGGCGAAGGCCGTTTCTACATTCTCTCCGCTCCGGCACACGCTGCCTACCCGGCCCGCCTGATCCGCATCGGCGAGGCTGAGAAGGTGAAGCTCGGCTCGATCGAGACCTCCAACGACCGCACCATCTACCAGTTCGTGCATCCGGCAGTGATGACCTCCTGCCAGCTCGTTGTCGGCTACACCCAGCTGCACAATGGCTCGGTCTGGAACACCATGCCCGCCCACGTGCATGATCGGCGCATGGAGGCCTATCTCTACTTCGACATGAAGCCGGAGCAGCGCGTGTTCCACTTCATGGGCGAGCCGCAGGAAACCCGCCATCTGGTGATGAAGAACGAGGATGCGGTGGTCTCCCCGCCCTGGTCCATCCACTGCGGCGCAGGCACCGGCAGCTACACCTTCATCTGGGCCATGGCCGGTGACAACGTCGATTACAAGGACGTGGAAATGGTCGCCATGGAGGATCTGCGGTGAACCCTTTCTCGCTTGAGGGCAAGACCGCCCTGGTGACCGGTGCCAATACGGGCATCGGTCAAGCCATCGCGGTGGCACTTGGCCGCGCGGGAGCTGAGGTCATCTGCGCGGGACGCTCGTCCTGCGCAGAAACCGTTGGCCTCATTACCGGCGGTAATGGCAAGGCGCGGGAGATGGTGCTCGACTTCGCCGACCCGATGGCCGCCCGTGACGTCTTTGCCGCCGAACCGGTGGACATTCTCGTCAACAACGCGGGCATCATCCGGCGTGCCGATGCGGTGGACTTCACCGAGGCCGACTGGGATGAGGTGATGGACGTGAACCTGAAGGCCGTGTTCTTCACCTGCCAGGCTTTCGGCAAGGCCGTTCTTGGCCGTGGAGGAAATGGCAAGATCGTCAACATTGCCTCGCTCCTGTCATTCCAGGGTGGTATCCGGGTGCCGTCCTACACGGCCTCGAAGCATGGTGTTGCTGGCATCACCAAGCTTCTGGCCAACGAATGGGCGGCGAAGGGCATCAATGTGAATGCCATCGCCCCCGGTTACATCGAAACGAACAATACCGAAGCACTGCGGGCGGACCCGGTGCGCAACAAGGCCATTCTTGAGCGCATCCCTGCCGGCCGCTGGGGCCAGGCATCGGACATCGGCGAAGCCGCCGTGTTCCTTGCTTCTCCGGCTGCCAATTACATCCATGGTGCAGTGCTGAATGTTGACGGAGGCTGGCTTGCCCGCTGATCTGGAAATCGAACGTGTCGTGAATGCAAAGGTGGGCATCGTCCACCTGGGGCTTGGTGCCTTCTACCGTGCCCATGGTGCCATTTTCATCGAGGAAGCCGTTGCCCGCTCCGGCGGCAACTGGGCCATCACCGGCGTTTCGCTGCAAAGCCCGACGACGCGCGACCGCATGGCGCCGCGCAATTTCGAATACACCGCCGTTGAGCTGGGGCCCGATGGGGAAACCCGCCGTGACGTGCGCATCATCCGCGACGTGCTGGTCGCCCCGGAAAGCCCGGAAGCCGTGCTTGCCGCCATGGCGAGCCCCGATGTGAAGATCGTCACCCTGACGGTCACCGAAAAGGGCTATTGCCACGAGCCGAGCACCGGCCGCCTGAACCAGTCCCATCCGGACATTCAGAAGGATCTGGCGAACGCCCTGCCCGTCTCCGCCCCGGGCTATCTGGTGCGCGCCCTGCAGCGCCGCTTTGCCGCTGGCCTTGCCCCCTTCACCGTAATGACCTGCGATAACCTGCCGCACAATGGCAAGGTGGTGCGCGGCGTGGTGCTGGATCTCGCCCGCCTTATCGACCCGGCCCTTGCAGACTGGATCGAGCGCGAAGGCCGCTTCCCTCCACCATGGTGGACCGCATCGTCCCTGCGACCAAGCCGGAAGACATCGAGCGCCTGTCCGCCGTCACCGGCCGCAATGAAGACGGCCTCGTGGTGCATGAGCCATTCCGCCAGTGGGTGGTCGAGGATGACTTCGTGGGCGGCGAACGCCCGGACCTTGGCGCCGTTGGCGTCGAACTCGTGTCTGACGTTGCCGTCTACGAGCACATGAAGCTGCGCATGCTCAACGGCGCGCATTCCTCGCTCGCCTATCTGGGTTACCTTTCCGGCCACAAGACGATCGCCGACACCATGGCTGATGAGGTCTTGGCCGGTTTCGTCACCCGCCTGTGGAGCGAGGAGATCATCCCCGCCCTGACCCCGCCGCCGGGCGTGGATCTTGCCGGCTATGCGGCTGCCCTCAAGGCCCGTTTTGCCAACACCGGCATCCGCCACCTCACCTGGCAGATCGCCATGGACGGCAGCCAGAAACTGCCGCAGCGCATTCTCTCCACCCTTGGCGAGAACCTGAAGGCCGGCCGCAACAGCCCGCGCCTGATGCTCGCCGTGGCCGCATGGATGCGCTACGTGGGCGGTGTGGACGAGACGGGTGCGCCGATCGAAGTGAAGGACCCGCTGGCGGCCCGCCTGCGTGAACTCTTCGACAGCGCCGCCACGGCGGAAGGTAAGGCCGCAGCCCTTCTGGGTGTGCGCGAGATCTTTGATCCGGCTCTTGCCAGCCAGTTGCAGGCCCCTGTGGCAGAGGCGCTTGGCCTGCTGCTGAGCCAGGGTGCCCGCAAGTCCGTGCAGTCCCTGTAACAGAGGCAAGCCATGAGCCAGCTGATCGTTCTTCATCCCGACGACAATGTGGGTATCGTGAAGGAGCGCCTTGCCGCCGGCAGCGATCCTCTCGGGCTGGGTGTGGCTCTCGCCACACCCTCACACCGGGCCACAAGGTGGCCCTGACCGCAATCCCCACCGGAGCGGAAATCCTCAAGTTCGGCCAGATCATCGGCCGGGCCAGCAAGGACATCGCCGCTGGGGAGCACGTGCACACCCAGAACTGCGCCTTCGGGGACCACGATCAGCAGTATCAGACCGGTGCCGATCTGGAACGGGCGAAGGCCGCTGTGCCCTCGCCCGCTCCGCGTACGTTTGACGGCTATCTGCGCAAGGATGGCCGTGTGGGCACCCGCAACTTCATCGCCCTCTGCGCCACGGTGAACTGCTCTGCCACCGTGATCCGCCGGGCGGCCTTCGAGCTGGAAAACTCCGGCGCACTCGAAGACTATCCGAATGTGGACGGCATCGTCGCCTTTGCCCACGGCACCGGCTGCGGCATGGCCTCCGAGGGGCGCGGCTTTGACATCCTGCAGCGCGTGCTGTGGGGCCATGCCACCCATCCTAACGTGGGCGCGGCCGTCTTCGTCGGCCTCGGCTGCGAGGTGATGCAGATCGCCCGCATGAAGCACACCTTCGGGGCAGAAGGCGCGGACCACTTCCACAGCCTGACCATCCAGGAAACCGGCGGCACCCGTGCCACCATCGCGGCCATCAAGGCCAAGGTGCTGGAGATCCTGCCCGAGGTGAACAAGGCACAGCGCCAGCCCTGCCCTGTCTCGGCCCTGCGCATCGGCTTGCAGTGCGGCGGCTCGGACGGCCTGTCCGGCATCACCGCAAACCCGGCCCTTGGCAAGGCGTCGGACATGATTGTCGGCCTTGGCGGCACGGTGATCCTGTCGGAAACGCCGGAAATCTACGGTGCCGAACAGCTTCTGCTGCGCCGTGCTGCCTCGCAGAAGGTGGCGGATGATCTCATCGGCTGCATCCGTTGGTGGGAGCATTACACCGAGATGAACGACGGCAGCATGGACAACAACCCGAGCCCTGGCAACAAGGCGGGCGGGCTGACGACCATTCTGGAAAAGTCGCTGGGGGCTGTCGCCAAGGCTGGCTCCACGCCGCTGACCGCCTTCTACGACTATGCCGCACAGGTAACGGAACCCGGCCTCGTCTTCATGGACACCCCCGGCTATGACCCCGTGTCAGCGACGGGTCAGATTGCGGGCGGCGCACAGCTGGTGGTCTTCACCACGGGCCGCGGCTCTGCCTTCGGCTCCAAGCCTGCGCCCACCATCAAGGTGGCCACCAACGACATCCTGTTCAACGCCATGCCGGAAGACATGGACCTGAACACCGGGGACGTGCTGTCGAAAGGCATCAGCCTTGAAGCCAAGGGCGAGGAAATCCTCGACATGATCCTCGCCGTCGCCTCAGGCCAGAAGTCCAAATCCGAAGCCCTTGGCCTTGGCGACAACGAGTTCGTGCCCTGGCAGGTCGGCGCAGTGATGTAATACCAACTCTCGATGAGCTTGACTTATCGAGAGTTGGTCAAGCCCGTGCGGCGCTTGAGCATTTTCAAGGCGTGATGCGTCAGCATCGAAAGCCTTGGTACAATAAAAAGGCATGGCGCCAGCGCCATGCCTTTGCAGATCCTTGCGGACCGAAACAAATACCCGGCGGGGCTGACCCGCCGGGTATTTGTTTTATTCGTCCATCTTGAGGGCCTTGATGAAGGCTTCCTGCGGGATCTCGACCTTGCCGAACTGGCGCATCCGCTTCTTGCCCTCCTTCTGCTTTTCCAGAAGCTTGCGCTTGCGGGTCGCGTCGCCGCCATAGCACTTGGCGGTCACGTCCTTGCGCAAGGCGGCGAGGGTTTCGCGGGCGATCACCCGGGCGCCGATGGCGGCCTGGATCGGGATCTTGAACATGTGACGGGGGATCAGATCCTTCAGCTTCTCGCACATGGCGCGGCCACGGCGCTCGGCTTGAGAGCGATGGATCAGCATCGACAACGCATCGACGGGTTCCTCGTTGACGAGGATCGACATCTTGACGAGGTCACCTTCGCGGTAATCCGACAAGGAATAGTCGAAGGAGGCGTAGCCCTTGGAGATGGACTTGAGGCGGTCGTAGAAGTCAAAGACGACTTCGTTCAGCGGCAGGTCATAGGTGACCATGGCACGCGAGCCCACATAGGCCAGATCCACCTGCACGCCGCGCCGTTCCTGGCACAGCTTCAGGATGGCGCCGAGATACTCGTCCGGCGTCATGATGTTGGCGCGGATCCACGGCTCGCGGATCTCCTGAATCTTCACGACATCCGGCATGTCCGCCGGGTTGTGCAGTTCCACTTCCGAGCCATCGGTCAGGGTCATCTGGTAGACCACCGAAGGTGCCGTGGCGATGAGGTCGAGATCGAACTCACGCGACAGGCGCTCCTGAATGATTTCCAGATGCAAGAGGCCAAGGAAGCCGCAGCGGAAGCCGAAGCCCAGCGCCGCAGAGGTTTCCATCTCGAAGGAGAAGCTGGCGTCGTTGAGGCGCAGCTTGCCGACGGCAGCGCGCAGATCCTCAAAGTCGCCCGCATCCACCGGGAAGAGACCGCAGAACACCACCGGCTGCGCCGGCTTGAAGCCTGGCAGTGCTTCGGTGCAGGGCTTGCGCTCATCCGTGATCGTGTCACCGACGCGGGTGTCGGCCACTTCCTTGATCGAACCGGTCAGCACACCGATCTCGCCGGGGCCGATCTGGTCCACCTGCAGGAATTTCGGCGTCATCACGCCGACACGGTCCACTTCATAGGAGGCGTCTGTGCCCATCATGCGGATGCGCTGGCCGCGCTTCAGCGTGCCGTCGATAATGCGTACCAGCACCATCACGCCCAGATAGGGGTCATACCAGCTGTCCACCAGCATGGCCTTCAGCGGCCCGTCCCTGTCGCCCTTCGGCGCCGGAAGACGGGTGACGATGGCTTCCAGCACATCCTCGATGCCAAGGCCGGTCTTGGCGGAAATCATCACCGCATCGGACGCATCAATGCCGATCACTTCCTCGATCTGCTCCTTTACCCGGTCCGGCTCGGCGGCGGGCAGGTCGATCTTGTTGAGGACGGTGACAATCTCGTGGTTGTTGTCGATGGCCTGATAGACGTTGGCCAGCGTCTGGGCTTCCACGCCCTGGCTGGCATCGACCACCAGAAGCGAGCCCTCGCAGGCCGCCAGCGAGCGCGAGACTTCATAGGCAAAGTCCACGTGGCCCGGCGTGTCGATCAGGTTCAGGATATATTGCTGCCCGTCCTTGGCATTGTAGACGAGGCGCACAGTCTGCGCCTTGATCGTGATGCCGCGTTCCCGCTCGATGTCCATCGAGTCAAGAACCTGCTCGGTCATCTCCCGGTCCGTCAGCGTGCCCGTCATCTGGATGAGACGGTCCGCAAGCGTGGACTTGCCGTGGTCAATGTGGGCCACGATGGAGAAGTTGCGAATATTGGAAATGGGCTGGCTCGTCATGCTTGCCCGTTTACCACTCCAATTGGCTTCCGCAAAGGGGATTGCAGCGGTTGGAGCATGGGTTTCCGGCGTATTTTTTAACCCTGATGCGAAGACTTGACTCAAATCCCGTGCCGGGGAGGCAAATCACGGCGCAGGATGGTGCCGAACCGGGCTGCTTCGTCCGCAATTTCGAGAGCAAAGTCGAGCAGCATTTCCTGCTCAAGTGATTTGCGCGACTGAACCACCAGCGCAATATCACGGGTCAGAGGCTCGAAATCAGCGGGGCGGATTTCGACGAGACGACCCGCTGCCAGCGAAGCCTCAACAGACGAGCGGACAAAGAAGCCGATCCCCTCCCCTGCCTCCACCAGATAGCGCCCCGGCTCAGTGGGAAGCTCCACACAGGAGGGAGCGGCGAGCGTCAGCGACGTCATCCGCGCCGGAGCGATCTGCCACCAGCGCAGATTGAAGAAGCGCGGCGCAAGGCGCAGGGCCTCCAGCATGTCCGGCGCCTCGCCGATCCGCTCCGCCACGGCAGGGGCCGCCACCAGCGGCAGATCCTCGCGCAGCACGAACAGCGCCTCCAGATGAGTCAGCAGCGGATCAATATTGGGCCAGCACATGACGGCAAGATCCACCTCGCGCTCATGCAACATGGTGGCCACATGTGTGTGGCGGCCATCGCGCACGATCACATCCACCCCGGCGTGACCGCGCTGGAAGCGCAGCAGCGCGCGGCTGACCAGCGGCATGATCATGGTGCTGAGCGTTCCGATGGCGACACGTCCGCGCTCGGCCCGTTTCAGCGCCTCGCGCGCCTCCTGCATCACACCCAGCATGCGCCGGCAATAGGGCAGGAAGCTGATACCGACATCCGTCAGGCGCACATTGCGGCCCCGCAGGAACAATGCCCCGCCAATGGCATCTTCCAGGGCCTTGATGCGCATGGAAACCGTGGCCTGGGTGACATTGAGCCGGGCGGCTGCCCGGGTGAAGCTGCCATCACGCACCACACGGTCGAAAGTTCGGAGCTGATCAAAGTCCATCGATTGAATTTTCTTATGGATCTGATAATTTCTTTTGCATTCAGAGGGTATAGAAAGCAGAAATCTAATGCAATCCGGAACACAAGCCATGCACCTGCGCCCCGCCACCCACGACGACCTCCCCGCCCTGCTCGACATTCACAACACCGCCGTGCGGGAGCTTCGGGCCATCTGGACCGACCGGCTTGAAACGCTGGAGGACCGGAAAAAATGGTTGGAGGGCCGCCAGGCCGCAGGCCTCCCGGTGATCGTGGCCGTCGATGAGAATGGTGGACTGCTTGGCTATGCCAGCTACGGCCCCTTCCGCGCCAAGGAGGGCTATAACCTGACCATGGAGCACTCGATCTACGTCAACAAGACGGCTCAGGGCAAAGGCACCGGCAAGGCACTTCTTCAGGATCTGATCGAGCATGCAAAGGCCGCCGGGCTGCACACGCTGGTCGGAGCAGTGGACGCAGACAACGCTGCCTCCCTCGCCCTGCACGCAAAGTTCGGCTTCACCGAAACAGGCCGCCTGCCGCAGGTCGGCTTCAAGTTCGGCCAGTGGATGGACCTGATCTTTGTGGTCAAGGTGCTGTCAGACCAGCCTGCACCGCCTGCCGGCTCTGCGAGCTGATACCCCTCTTGCGGCCGATGTGCGAGGACAGAGGCAGGCTACTCGCCGCAGCAGCAAGAGCCATCAACCGCCGTATTTCTCCAGAAAGGCCTCCGCCTTCATCTGGCGGAAATCGGGGAGAGCGAGACGCAACCGCTCGTGATCCCAGTCCCACCAGGCAAGCTGCAGCAAACGTTCCGCGGTTGCTGCAGCAAAACGGGGACGCAGCAGCGTTGCGGTGACGCCCGCAACAATGGTGTAGGGCGCCACATCCTTGGTCACCACAGCTCCGGCAGCGACAATGGCGCCTGCGCCAATGGTCACATCCGGCTTGATGATGGCGCCATGCCCGATCCACGTGTCCGGGCCAATGACCGTTCGCCTCGAAGCACGCCTTGCAAAGAATTCCGCATCATCTGCCTCCTCTTCCCAGTAATAGCTGGAGCGGTAGAGGAAGTGATGCAGGCTGGCGTGGTCCATCGGGTGATCGGTTGGACCAATCCGGGTCATGGCCGCCACATTCGCGAACTTGCCCAGTTCCGTGTTGGCAATATCAGCCATCTGGTCGCAATAGGCGTAGTCGCAGAAAGTGGAGTTTGTAATCCGGCTGTCCCTGCCCGCCTCGCAATAGGCCCCGAAGGTGGAATTGACCACCTGGACACCGGGATGGAGGAAAGGCTCAGCGGCGGAAAGCTTCGGCATGATATGATCCGTCTGAGGCTGCCCCTAAGGGGCGGCAAACTTCATTCACCCTTGATCAGCTTCTTGCGCAGCCATCCGGACAGGCTGTCCATGGCCATCACCATCAGCACGATCAGCGTCATGTAATAGGCCACCTCTTCCCAGTCGCGCTGGGTCTGGATGGCCTGTGTCAGCAGCAGACCGATGCCGCCGCCAACGATGGCGCCGATGACCGTTGCGCTGCGGGTGTTGGATTCAAGGAAGTAGAGCGCCTGGCTTAGCAGCACCGGCATCACCTGTGGCACAACGCCGAAGCGGGCGCGCTGCACCGCATTGGCGCCGGTAGAGCGCACGCCCTCCACCTGCTTCTCGTCGATGTTCTCCAGCGCTTCGGAGAAGAGTTTGCCGAAACTGCCCGTGTCGGTGATCATGATGGCAAGGGCGCCAGTCATTGGGCCGGGACCAAAGGCGCGGGACAGAATGATGGTCCAGATGAGACCATCCACGCCGCGGATGAAGTCGAACACACGGCGGGCAGCGAAGCGGAACGGCCCCAGCGGATTGAAGTTGCGTGCTGCAAGGAAGCTGAGCGGGAAGGCGATCAGCGCGGCGCCCGCCGTGCCGAGGAAAGCCATCAGCATGGTTTCAAATATGGCCCAGGCCACATCGCCATGCCGCCACATGCGGTTGGTCCAGAAGTCATGCAGCATGGCCGGAGCATTGGCCTGTTCCGGGTTGACCCGCTCGCCCCACAGGGCCAGGTTCATCAACTCCAGCGGACCCTTGCCGTAGAATGGGCTGTCGAGGGTGAAGAAGAACAGCTCCCAGCCCGGGAAGTAGCGGAAGGTCTCCACCTTGGAGCGGGTGTAGGCAAAGCGCCCGGCCTTGGTCGTCACGGACACGCGGGAGTCCGAGGCATTGATCCAGTCCGGCAGCGGCTGCGGAGCCATCAGCTTCAGGCTGTTGCCGTCGGGCTGGACGTCAATGACGCCATAGCCCGGCACTTCATAACGCGCTCCTGCCGCGTCATAGGTGATCACGTGGCCATTGCCCAGATCGACCACAGTGGTCGTGCCGTCACTGGTCACCCAGTCCGGCAGCATGCCCGGCGGATAGGCGCCCTTGTTCTCGCCCTCCACGGACACGGACAGGCCGCCGTTGCGGTTGTCGCGCGTCACATGCACCTTGTAGGACCAGAAGTCCGCCAGCAGGATGGCCGCATTGTCCAGTCTTGCCCGCTGCGCCAGGCCCGCCAGATCGAAGGCAAAGGCCGCATAAGCAAGATAGGCAAGGATCAGGCCTGGCACCGCGAAGGCAGCGATGCGCCGGTTGCGGAAGCGGGTGAGGATGGTGCTGTTGAGGTTCGCCGTCTGCGGCATGTCCATGGTGGCCATGTCAGTGTCCTTTCACCAGCCTGTGACGGGCATGGTCCGACAGCCGGTCGATCAGCACGATTGTGACGAAGAGCATCAGGAAGATGGCCACCACTTCGTCGTAGCGGCCCTGCCCCCATTGCATGGCAATCTTCAGGTCATAGCCGATGCCGCCGGACCCGACGAAGCCGAGAATGGCGGAGGCGCGCACATTGATCTCGAAGCGCATCAGCGCATAGGAAAGCCAGTTGGGCGACACCTGCGGAATGACGCCGAGCCACATCTTCTGCACCCAAGAAGCCCCTACAGAGGCGAGGCCTTCGACGGGCTTCAGATCGGCGTTTTCCGCCACTTCCGAGAAAAGTTTGCCAAGCGCGCCTGCCGTGTGCAGGGCGATGGCGATGACGGCCGGCACAGGGCCGCCGCCGAGAATGAACACGAGCACCAGCGCAACCACGATCTCCGGAATGGCGCGCAGGGCGTCCATCATCCGGCGGAACAGCGGCACAAGGCGGGGCCAGCGGGCGAGGCTGCGGGTTGCCAGCAGCGCCAGCAGCATGGCGGCTAGCGCGCCGGTCAGCGTTGCCGTTGCGGCGATGTTCACCGTTTCGATCAGGGAGGCGAAATGACTGGCCATCAAACCGGGCAGCACAGCCCGCTTGGCCCAGGCTTCTGCCAGAACTTCGGACGGGAAATCGAACACCTGCGACAGGCCGTTCCAGAAGCCGCCGGCATTGCGCCCGTCGGCCATGATCCAGCCGGAGGAGAACAGCATGATGAAGAAGAGCAGCAGCACGCCGCCATAGAGGCGCTTGCGCCGTGTCATCTCCAGATAAGCTTCATGATGCGAGGCAACGCCCTTGCGGCTGCCGCCATCAGCTCCATACGCGAGATTGGTCATGTTGCCCTGACATGGTGCCCTGAAAATGCGAGTGCCGGGCTCCATTGCTGGAGCCCGGCATGAATATGCGGAGAGCTTACTTGGCTTCCTGCAGCTTGCGGGCGGCGATGATGCCGAGGTAGGCATCATGGGTCACCGGGACCAGATCCTTGGCTTCGCCATGGGACAGGGCGTAGGCGCACTTGGGATCGTCCTGCCACATGGTGTCGGCGATGGCGGTAACCTTGGCCTTCACGTCAGCCGGCAGAGCCTTGCGGATCACGTAGGGACCTTCCGGGATCAGCTTGGACTTCCAGATCTCGACGAGATCGTTCATGTCCACGATGCCAGCGTCCGAAGCCTTGCGGAAGGCGCCGGAGTTGTAACCGTCTTCCCAGTTGCCAAGGCCGTCAGCCCAGCTCACCGCAGCATCGAAGTCACCGTTGGCGACGCCGACGATGGACTGCTCGTGACCACCGGAGAACTTCACTTCACCGAAGTACTGGTCGAGCTTGCCATAGGTGTCCTGCAGCTCGGCACCCGGAACCAGATAACCGGAGGTGGAGTTCGGATCAGCGAAGGCAAAGCGCTTGCCCTTGGCCTGCTCGATCGAGGTGATGCCGCTGTCCTTGCGGGCAAAACCGATCGAGTAGTAACCGGTCGAGCCATCCATGTTCTGCTTCGTCAGAACCGGCTCAACGGCTTCAGGGTTGGTCAGGTAGATCTTGGCATAGCCGGAAGCGCCGAGGCCGGCGAAGTCGATCGAACCGCCGAGCATGCCCTGGATCACACCGTCATAGTCAGCCGGGGTGAAGAGCTTGACCGGCACGCCGAGGGCTTCTTCCACCTTGACGCGGAAGCACTCGTTCGAGGTCATGCGGTCCTGGGCGTTTTCGCCGCCGAGGATACCGATGTTGAACTGGGTGATCTTTTCCTGCGCACCGGCAACGGTGGTGCAGGCAAGCGAGAGGGCAGTCGCCAGAAGCAGCTTCTTCATAAGAACTCCATTTTCACAGAATAGAGGCCTGAACCGGCTTGCTGCCGGCCTCAGGCCGGGACCGTCAGGACACCATCGCGGCGGCATAGGCGGGCTGGGACCACGCGGGATCTTCAGCCTTCGCATCCACCGGAATGCTTGTGGAGGTGGCAGCTTCGTTGAAGCTGTCATCGGCTCCGTAAATCTCGCGGGCAACGCTGGTCGTCAGCTCGTCCGCCGTGCCGTCAAACACCACTTCCCCATCGCGCATGCCGATCACCCGGTCGCAGTAGCGCCGCGCGGTGTCGAGCGTGTGAAGGTTGGCAATGACCATGCGGCCGTCTTCCACGTTGATCCTCTTCAGCGTGTCCATGACGATCTGCGCGTTCATCGGATCCAGGCTGGCAATCGGCTCGTCAGCCAGAATGATCTTCGGGTCCTGCATGAGGGCGCGGGCAATGGCGACGCGCTGCTGCTGACCACCGGAAAGAGCCTCGGCACGCTTGGGCGCCTGCTCGGCGATGCCAAGCCGGTCGAGAATTTCAAGCGCCTTCAGGATGTCGGCGCGCGGCCACAGGCTGAACAGCGTCTGCATCGTGGAGCGGCGGTTCAAAATGCCGTGCAGCACATTGGAGGCCACATCCATGCGCGGCACCAGGTTGAACTGCTGGAAGATCATGGCGCACTGGGACTGCCAGGCCCGCGAGGCCGCCCCCTTCAGCGCCAGGATGTTGCGGCCCTCAACCAGGATTTCGCCAGCGGTGGCATCTGTCAGGCGGTTCATCATCCGAAGGAAAGTCGACTTGCCTGCTCCGGACCGGCCAATGATGCCGACGAATGCAGGACCGGCGATCTCGAAACTGATCCGGTTCACGGCTGCCTTCTGACCGAACAGACGCGTCACTTCCCTGACTTCCAGCATTGGCCACCCCTTTTGCTCGGCGTAACCTAGTGCCCCTGTGTGACAGTTTCTTGTAGGAAGCATGAAGATCATGCGAATAGATTTAGCCGGTTACCTCATCAATGACTTTTGGCCGCAAGACCTTGAAGCAAAAACAAGCCCCCTCTGGGTTTTGTTCTTTGGCTAAATATCAACCCTGCACTGTGCCCTTCCGAAAAAATGGCAGGCCTTAACAAAAATCCCGGCCTTCGGGGAAGGCCGGGGTCTTGGATTATCAGGCGTTGACGGAAGTCTCAGCTCATCCAGCGCAGCTCACGGCCACGCACCGGATTGACGAACTCACGTCCCTCTGCCTGTGAGGCGGACCATTCCCGCTTCAGCTGCATCCACCAGCGGCCTTGGGTATCCGCATCGTTGATGAGCATGAGCTTTGGATTGTACTCCAGCCCCTCGCGCTGCTGGATGACAACACGGCGGTCCTGACCGAGGAAGACATTCATCAGGTGGCGGATCAGCGGCTTGAACGGCCCGATCCAGCCCATGCTGGCCCAGAACATCTGCCGCACTTCCGTCTCATCCTCGCTCACCGGGGTGATCGTGGTCAGGCCGACGACGGAGTGCTTCGAGCCCTTGATATGCTCGATGCGCAGGCCCGGCAGCATGTAGCGGATTTCCGTGGTCACATCATCGCCCAGCAGCTTGTAGGCAATGTTCTGCGGCGGCAGCTTGTGGCGCACCATGGCCCAGCCCAGCTCCGACGGCTCGAACAGCTTGCGCTTGGGGCGCAGTTTCGCAGCGTTCTTCTTGAACCACCACGAGGTATGAACGAAGGCCGCATGGGTCGGGTCCATCAGGCCGAGCGCTGCATGGTCCACCGAACAGACGAAGTGCTGCATGATATGCAGGGCCGGGCCTTGCTCAACGGCAAAATCCGGCAGCATAGGCGGCTGCGGCTGGCGGCCTTCCGCCGGGCTTTCGCCATTGGCCGCGAAATAAACCCAGATCAGACCCTGCTGCTCCACGACGGGATAGGCGCCGCAGGTGATCTTGGAAAAGTCGATGGTCTGGTCTTCGTGCGTGGAAGGAATGTCGACGCAGACCCCCGCCGTATCAAAGCGCCAGCCGTGGTAGCAGCATTGCACGGTTTCGCCGTCAAACTTGCCGTGGCGCAGCGGGATGCCCCGGTGCGGGCAGATGTCACGCAGGGCAAAGACCTTTCCGGTCTTGTCGCGGCCCAGCAGAACCATGTCGCCCATCAGCTTCTTGCCGGTCATCGCGCCGGGCTTGATCTCCGCGCCCGGACAGGCAACGTACCAAAGACCGCGCAGAAGTTCTGCCTTGAGATTATCCACCTGAAGTCACCCTGAAACCGGCCCCGGAAGCCCTTTCGTCCGGGTGTACCCGAGCAGGGAAGCAGGCTCAAGGCTTCGATGCAACGGTCCGGTCCGCAACATTACGGATGTAAGGCGGAGAAAAAGGGCTCAGGCAGCGCTGGAGAGAAGCGTCCCGATCTGATCCCGGGTGCCCGCGTAGAGCGAGGAAACCGACGCGCTCTGATAACTGGAAGAGACGCCATTGCCGCTGACATTGATACTGCCTGCACTGGCCGAACGGGCCGAAAGCCCGGTCGCGCTGTCATAGGACACGCGGTCATAGGAAACGAAGGACGCGGAGACTTTCTGCCCACCGATCTCGCCCTCGATGAGGGTTTCAGTGATCGTGGCGCTTTCGTAGGCCATTGAAGCCTGGGACGTTCCATCAGTTCCGCCGTCTTCGCCGAGTGCGGCACGCAACTTGTTCGCCGTTTTCGTGTAATCATCAGAAGAGGCCAAAGGAGATTTTTTATCCTCCGCGCTCTCGTCCTTATTTTTTGAACAGCCTCACGTAGCGTTTTGATTACGGCATCCGCTTCCTGAGCCTGCTTGGTCGCCGCTTCCAGAACGGAACTACTTGCGCTATCTTTGGCTGCAGGCTTCGCAGAGGAACCGGCAGGCGTTGTATCCAGCAAATTGCCGCCCTTTGATCCGGATGAGTTCTGGGTCATCGAGAACAGGCTGGCAGAGGTGGTCGTCGTCTGGATCGAAAGCTGCATGCCGGGCTCCATTCTGGGCTGCTGGCGGCGAATCTGGAGCAGAGTGTCAGGGGAAAAGATTAACGCATCATTAACCAATCTATCTGGAAGCTGGACTGGGGGCCTGGCTGAGGGGATTGAAACGGAGGAAACGATCATGCCGGTGACACAGATCTTCTCACTTCCCGGCCGCAGCGCCGAGGAGAAGCAGCTCATCATGGAATGCATCCATGAGGCACTGATGACGCGCTTCGACATCCCTCATGACGACCAGTACATGGTCTTCAATGAAAAGGAGCGCGACGATTTCTTCTTCGGATCGTTCCCGGAGATGGAGCGCAGCGATGCGTTCATTCTGATCCAGATCACCGTCAGCAACACCCGCAGCGTCGAGATGAAGAAGAACCTCTACAAGGCCATCTGCGACAAGCTCGGCCGCAAGGTGGGGGTCATGCATGACGACGTGATGGTGTCACTCGTTGAGGTGACGCGCGACTGCTGGTCCTTCGGCCGGGGCATTGCGCAATACACCTGACCGCTTTCCGCATGGCACGTAGCCCGGCGCGGGAGCGAAAAATATCGAAGTGTTAATGTCTGAGTGGGACGATTCCCCAGGATATGACGGATCCTGACGGAAAATCCGTATCCAATCCCGGCTCATTGCCCTTAATCTTGCCCGGATTGGAAGGTTGCTTCGCTGGCTGCCGCCCATTCCCTCCCTGTTGCAACAGTTTGCAGGTCGTCCCAACCATGTGCCGTCTGGCTGCCTATCTCGGAACCGAGATCCCGCTCGAAAACATCATTGCCAAGCCCCGGCACTCCCTGCTCGTGCAAAGCCTCGATGCGCAGGAGGCGAAGCTGCGGGTCAATGGCGATGGTTTCGGCATTGCCTGGTATGGCCATGCGGCGGAGCCGGGCCTGTTCAAGGACGTGCTGCCGGCATGGGCCGACACCAACCTTCAGAGCATCTGCCGGCTGGTGACCTCGCGCCTGTTTCTGGCGCATGTGCGCGCGGCCACCACAGGGGCCACATCGCGGGACAACTGCCATCCATTCTCTCATGGCCGCTGGTCCTTCATGCACAATGGCAACATCGGTGATTTCGCCCGCATCCGCCGGGAGATGGAGATGCTTATCGATGAGGATTTCTACGCGCTGCGGCGCGGCACCACGGACTCCGAACTCTTCTTCCTGCTGCTTTTGACGAATGGGCTTGAGGAGAACCCGCGCGCGGCACTGGACCGGACGCTTGCGCAGGTGCTCGATATTGCAGCCCGGCGGACCACGGGCGAGAAGCCCATCCGGCTTACCTGTGTCTTCACCGAGGGCACGGAACTTTTCGCCTTCCGTTACGCCGATGATGCGGCAGCGCCCACGCTCTATATTTCCGAATGCCTCGACCATGGCGGCCGCGCCTTTGCCTCGGAGCCGCTGGAGGGTGCCTGCGCGCGCTGGAGGCCAGTTGAGCAGGGCCATCTGTACCGGCTGACGCCAAACGGCGTCGAACAGACACCTCTGGCTGTGCCGCAGAGCAGCACGGAAGCGCGCGTGCTGGAAGCGGCCTGCTGACTTCTCCGGCTCACCTCATTCACGCTTGACGATTTTCCATATTTGAGATTTAATTCCAAATATGGAAAATAAAAAGTCAGACCAAGCTGAACTGGATCAGCAGATCGCCTTGCGTCTTCGCCTGTTGCGGCAGGAGAAGGGGCTCTCTCTTGATCAGCTCGCAGCGCTCAGCGGCGTCAGCCGCGCGACCCTGTCACGGCTGGAGAACGCCGAAGTCAGCCCCACAACAGCGGTGCTGGCCAAGCTTTGCACGGCCCATGGCATGACGCTTTCCCGGTTGATGCAGATGGCGGAGGACGCATTTCCTGCCGTGGTGCGCCGGGATGCACAGCCCGTCTGGACGGACCCGGAAACCGGACACCGCCGCCGCATCATCTCTCCCCACCAGCGCGCTGTCGGGCGAGGTGCTGGAATCCGTCCTGCCGCCTGGCACATCCGTCACTTATGAAGCTCCGCCCCGCCCCGGGCTTGAGCACCATCTGGTCATGCTGGATGGCAAGCTGACGGTGACGCTCGACGGTGAGGCCCATGACCTGGCGCCGGGCGATTGCCTGCGGTTTCAGCTCTATGGCGGCAATACCTTCGAGACACCGCCAGAGACCGGTGCCTGCTATCTGATTTTCATGGTCTGATACCACCTCTCAAGTCCGGAGATTTCCCTTGTCCGATTTCACCCTTGACCTGCGCCGGGCCCCGGCGCAGCTCGATGATGCATGCCTTGATGGTCTTGCAGACGTGCTTCTCGGCTGCGTCAGCGGCGGTGCCAGCGTCAGTTTCGTAGAGCCGTTTACGAAGGCGGACGCCCGCAGCTTCTTCGTGCAGAAGGTGGCACCGTCCGTCGCCTGTGGCGACAGCGATCTGGTGGTGGCAGTTGCGGGTGGCCGCATTGCCGGAACCGTGCAGCTGGCCTGCGATACCCCGCCCAACCAGCCGCACCGTGCCGATGTGCGCAAGCTTCTGGTCCACCCGGACTTCCGCCGCCGCGGCATAGCGGAAGCACTGATGCTGGAACTTGAGCGCCTGGCGCGGGAACGGGACCGCAGCCTGCTCACCCTGGATACACGCGAAGGCGATGCAGCCGAAAGGTTGTATCTCAGGCTCGGCTACCAGATCCTCGGCCGCATCCCAGCCTATGCCAACCACCCGCAAACCGGTCAGCTGGAGGGCTGCACCTTCTTCTACAAGGTGCTGAACGCAACCTGAAGAGGCTTTCCGCCTTCCCTTGGTCGCAATCCTCGTCAACACTCACCACCGGGTACGGGACAGCGCCGGGCATTGATCTTCACTCGGGGGAGAGGGGTCTGTTGCCGGGGAGAAAACCAAGGAGGCCTGCGGTGAGCAGAAAGGCGAAGCATTTCATCCTGTCGATGGACGGCGGCGGCATCAGAGGCATTATCCCCTTGCGCATTCTGGAGGCTCTCGACGGGCGGCTGCGCCGTGCTGGCGTGACCCGGCCCTTGCATCAGATTTTCAGCCTGATCTGTGGCACATCCGCCAGCGGCCTTATTGCAGCGGCCCTTGCAGCTCCGCGCAACGGCGGTGCTGGCGGCGAGGCAGCAGGCACTCTGTCGGATCTGCGGCACTTCTTCGAGGTCGAGGCGCGTGAGTTGTTCACCTACAGCTTCAGCAAGCGTCTTGGCCGTTTTGTCACCAATCCGCTTGGCCTCTTCGACGAGCGCTATGACGCCCGTCCACTGGAGCGGATGCTGAAGGACCGTTTCGGCTGGACCTCCATGGCCAGCGCCCTCACCCATGTGATGCTGCCGGCCTATGACATAGAACGGCGCAATCTGGTGATGATGTCCAGTGGGCAGGGCACGGATGCGGCGCGTCCGGACGATTATTATTTCTGGGAAGCGGTGCGCGCCTCCATGGCCGAACCATCTTTCTTTGAACCTGCCCGCATCGACAACCTCACCCGTGGCTGTAACGAGGCGATGATCAGCGGCAGTGCACTGCTTGGCAATCCGGCACTGGCAGCCTATGCCCAGGCCCGCCGCATGGGCTGGGCGGCGGAGGATATCGTGATGATCTCGCTGGGCACGGGCCATGCGGGCGGACGGGCCTTCGAATACGAGCCCGCCTGCCGCTGGGGGCGCTCGGCTGGATGCTGCCATCCAATGGCGCGCCGCTTCTCTCGGTGCTGCACGACGGGCATGCCGCCGCCACTGCCGGTCTGGCGAATCAGGTTTTCGCCGATCTGGATGGCCCTGCCTATTACCGCTTTGACGGCGAGCTGCCGCCGGAGGCCGAGGAGATGGACAACGGCCGTCCTGGCAATCTGATCCTGCTCAACGGTGCGGCGGACCGCATCATCCGCGATCAGACACTGATGCTGGATGAACTGGCGGCATCAATTGCGGCCAGCTGCGATGAGGTCGAGGAGGCTGGCACGTCTGCCGCAAAGGAGCGGGAAGCTGCCTGAAAAGCGGCCCGAGAATCGAACTGGGAGGCTGGCTCGAAAGCGCTGGCTGACATGTCCGTGATCGCGTCAGACTTGCCCTCAGAGCCCGACTCTGTTGAGATTCGCCAGGTAAGGGCCATCATGGTCCCTCCACGGATTTCAGTGCTTATGCCTTATCTTTCCAGAATTCACCGGACTGCTGCGGCCCGGTGTCTTGTATTTGCCCTCGCCGCTTCAGGGCTTTCGGCACTGCTGGCTTGTGCGCCGGCTCAGGCCTCCGGCACGCCTGCGGCCAAGCCATCTGCACGTGAGGCATCGGCGCCAAGGCTGCCGCGCCATCTTGATCCCGGCGCTCCGGCCAAGGATTATTTCGGTGCGATGAAGGAGCCCGCGCCACTCACTTCCCGCGCCATCGGCTCCTATGCCAAGGGCTGCCTTGCCGGGGCGTCATCCCTGCCCATCAATGGCCCTTCCTGGCAGGTCATGCGCCTGTCGCGCAACCGCAACTGGGGCCATCCGGCCTTGATCAGCTTTCTGGAGGACTTTGCAGCCAAGGCGCCGAAAGTGGGCTGGCGCGGGCTGCTGGTGGGCGACCTTTCCCAGCCGCGTGGCGGGCCGATGACCTCCGGCCATTCCAGCCACCAGATCGGGCTGGATGCGGATATCTGGCTGACGCCAATGCCGGACCGGGTTCTAAGCCAGGACGAGCGGGAGAACATCTCCGCCATCTCCATGGTCAAGCAGCCGCAGGACGTCGCGGGGGCAGACCGCAGCGTTGATCCGCGGCGCTGGACCGATACACATGCGGCGCTGATCCGTCTGGCGGCGAAGGACCAGCGCGTTGCGCGCATCTTTGTCAATCCGGCGATCAAGAAGGCCCTGTGCGAGTTCGAAACCGGTGACCGGGCCTGGCTGCGCAAGGTGCGCCCCTGGTGGGGCCATGACTATCATTTCCATGTGCGCATGTCCTGCCCGGCCGGCAGCCTGGGCTGCACCGATCAGGACGAGCCGCCGCAAGGTGACGGCTGTGGCACGGAGCTTACCTCATGGCTGGCAGACGGGCCCTGGGTGCCGAAGATCGACCCGCAAACCGGCAAGCCGCCCCCGGTGCAGAAGAAGCGCCCCCTCGCCCTTGCCGCTCTGCCGAAAACCTGTGGCGAGGTTCTGACAGCCCGGTGAGGGCGTAGATCTCACCGGCTTGGCAAAGCTGAAACTCAGCCCCGGACCAGCGGAAAAATATCTGCCTTGCGGATGCTCAGGTGCCCGGATTCGCCTGCACTCACATCCGTGGTGGAGGGCACTTCCAGCTCCAGCGCCTCGTCCGGTGCGCCGCTGCCGGTGGCCCGCACGATGAGGCGGCGGCCGCCAGGGTGGTCGATGACGCGCTGGACGGTGGCGGGAATGCCGCCTTGCGTCCCGTCCGCCTGCCAGCCGAGATCTGCGGGCCGGACGTAGATTTCCACCGGCCCGTCATGCCCGCTTGCGCCCACCGGCTGGCCGTCCACCAGCAGTGTGCCGCCGCGTGCCTCGCCGGTGAAGCGGTTGGCATCACCAAGGAAACGTGTGACAAAGGGCGAGGCCGGGGTGCGGCAGACATCGCGTGGCGTACCCTGCTGTTCGATGCGGCCCTCGTTGAGGATGACCACGCGGTCGGCCAGATCCAGCGCCTCTTCCTGATCGTGGGTCACGAAGAGCGTGGTGATGCCCAGCTCGTCATGGATCTCGCGCAGCCAGCGGCGCAGGTCGCGGCGCACGTTGGCATCCAGCGCGCCGAAAGGCTCGTCCAGCAGCAGCACCTTGGGGTCAACGGCGAGCGCCCGGGCAAGGGCAACGCGCTGACGCTGGCCACCGGAGATCTGCGAGGGGAACCGGTCGCCGAGCCCGGCAAGGCGCACCAGTGACAAGAGATCCTGCACCCGGTCAGCGATTTCCTGACGGCTGCGGCGGGTCTTGGACACTTTCATGCCAAAGGCGATGTTTTCGGCCACGGTCATATGCGGGAACAGCGCGTAGTGCTGGAACACGAAGCCGACGCCCCGGTCCCGCACGGGGATATTTGTGGCATCTTCCGTGCCGAAGAGGATGCGCCCGTCGTCGGCATATTCGAGGCCTGCCACCATGCGCAGGATCGTCGTCTTGCCGGAGCCGGAAGGTCCGAGCAGGGCGACAAGCTCGCCGCTTTCGATCTCCAGCGAAACACCGCGCACCGCACGGAAGGTGTTGAAGGTTTTCACCACAGTGTCGAGGACGATTTTCATGGCTTTTCACCCTTGGCCTGATCGCCGGAAAGCGGAGCACCAGCAAGCGCCGGGCGGGAGGCGCGGCCTGCGCCCATGCGTTCCAGAAGAACCTTGGCGATGATGGTCACCAGCGCCAGGACAGTGAGAATGGAGGCAGCCGCGAAGGCGCCTGCCGTGTTGTAGTCGTGGTAGAGCAGTTCCACATGCAGCGGCAGCGTGTTGGTCTGCCCGCGAATGTTGCCGGAAACCACCGAAACCGCGCCGAACTCGCCCATCACCCGGGCATTGCACAGCACCACGCCGTAGAGCATCGCCCAGCGGATGTTGGGCAGCGTCACCGCCAGGAAGGTGCGCCAGCCCGAAGCGCCCAGCGAGGTGGCTGCTTCTTCAAGATCACGCCCCTGCGCCTGCATCAGCGGGATCAGTTCGCGCGCCACAAACGGGGCGGTGACGAACATGGAAGCAAGCACGATGCCCGGCAGGGCAAAGAGGATCTTGATATCTGCCGATTGCAGCAAGGGCCCGAACAGGCCCTGCAGCCCATAGACGAACATGTAGGCGACGCCCGCCACCACCGGCGAGATGGAGAAGGGGATCTCGATCAGCACGATCAGAAGCCGCTTGCCGGGGAAGTCGAATTTGGTGACGGCCCAGGCGGCGGCGATACCGAAGGCTGTGTTGACCGGCACGGCAATCAGGGCCGTCAGCACCGTCAGGCCGATGGCGTGCAGCGTGTCCGGTTCGGCAATGGTGGCGGCGAAATAGCTGAAGCCCTTGCTGAAGGCCTGCGCGAAGATGACAAGCAGCGGGGCCAGCATGAAGATGGCACCCAGCACCAGCACGAAGCCGATCAGCGTGCGGCGGATGGCCGGGCGGTCGCCAACGCGGGGCGGCTTGCGGGAAGAACGGGCATGCGCCATGGCTCAGCCCCTCGACATGTAGCGCAGGGCACGAGCCTGCAGGAGGTTGGTAAGCGCCAGCATGAGGAAGGCGATGATGAGCATGACCGAAGCAATAGCAGCGGCGGCCTGATACTCGTATTCCTCCAGCCGGATGAAGGCGAGAAGCGCCGTGATCTCGGTCTCGAACGGCTGGTTGCCGGCGATAAAGATGATGGCGCCGAATTCGCCGAGGCTTCGGGCGAACGCAAGCGACGTGCCCGCCAGCAGCGCCGGTGCCAGCAGCGGCAGGATCACCTGCCGGAAGATACGTGCATCCGAACCGCCCAGCGATTGTGCCGCTTCCTCCAGCGCCGGATCGAGATCCTCCAGCACCGGCTGCACCGTGCGCACGATGAAAGGCAGGCTGGTGAAGGCCATGGCCACCATGATGCCGAGCGGCGTGTAGGCCACCTTGATGCCGAAGGGTGCAAGGAATTGCCCGATCCAGCCATTTTCGACGAAAAGCGTGGTCAGCGCGATACCGGCAACGGCTGTCGGCAGGGCAAAAGGCAGATCCACCATGGCATCAATCAGCCGCTTGCCCGGAAACTCGTAGCGTACCAGCACCCAGGCGAGGATGACGCCAAAGACCACGTTGAAGAGGGTTGCGGCCAGCGCGGAGCCTGCCGTGACCATGTAGCTGGCCACTGCCCGTTCCGACGCGACAATCTGCCAATAGGCTGAAGGGCCCATGCTCGCGGCCTTGTAGACCAGCGCACCCAGCGGCAGCAGCACGATCAGGCTGATGTAGAACAGCGTAACGCCCAGCGTTAGCGGCAGTCCCGGCAGGACGCGGCGGTGCCTCATCCGGCTTCTCCTCAAGTGGCGGGGCGTTGCCCCTTCATGGCGAAACCGGCAGGAGCTGGCCCGCCGGTTGCCGTGATGTCAAATCAGCCCGCGAAATCAGCGGTTTGTGAAGAGCTTGTCAAGCTTGGCACCGGAGGCAAAATGCTCTTCCTGCGCCTTGTCCCAGCCGCCGAACACGTCTTCAACGGTGACGAGGCGGACTTCGGGGAACTTGTCCTTGAATTCGGCCTTGACCGTCTCGTCATGCACCCGGTTGCCACGGGCGGCCACGATGCGCTGACCTTCCGGCGCATAGAGGAAGTCGAGGTAAGCCTTGGCCAGATCGCGCGAGCCACGGGCATCGACCACCCGGTCCACGATGGCGACCGGGAACTCGGCCAGGATGCTGACGGACGGGGTCACGAGGTCAAACTTGTCCTCGCCGAATTCCTTGGCAATGCCCTGGGTTTCGGCTTCGAACGTGATCAGCACGTCACCTGTGCCGCGTTCCACGAAGGTGGTGGTGGAGCCGCGCCCGCCCGTGTCGAACACCGGCACGTTGGCAAAGAGCTTGGTGATGAACTCGTCAACCTTGGCCTCGTCGCCGTTGAAGGCTTCACGGGCATAGGCGGTGGCCGCCAGATAGGTGTAGCGGGCGTTGCCGGAGGTCTTCGGGTTCGGGAAGATCACCTTGACGTCGTCACGGACGAGATCGCCCCAGTCCTTGATGTTCTTCGGGTTGCCTTCGCGCACCAGGAAGGCTGGTAGCGAATAATAGGGGAGGCGCGGTTCGGGAAGTCTTCCACCCAATCCGGCGACACTGCGCCACCCTTGACGAGGGCGTTGATGTCAGTGGTCTGGTTGAAGGTCACCACATCGGCTTCCATGCCTTCCAGAATGGCGCGGGCCTGCTTGGAGGAGCCGGCATGCGACTGGTCGATGGTGACATCCTTGCCGGTCTTTGCCTTGTAATCAGCAATAAAGGCCTCGTTGACCTCGACGAAGAGCTCGCGGGCGATGTCATAGGAGGCGTTGAGCAGCTTCTCTGCGGCTGAGGCCTGCAGAGGGTTGGTCAGCAGTGCGGCGGCGGCAGCGCCTGCCACCAGAAGAGCCTTGATCGTCATATGGGAACCCCCGTTTGATGTTGCCCAAAGCATAGCGATGGGCAACGGAGGTACGAGGCATGGCGGTCTTCCTCTGGCGCAAAGAGGAAAAACCTATGCCAATTTGCCGCCAATCCGGGGTGCGCCGTTCCTGCTGGCGGCAGAGGGGCGGGAGCAGGGCCTTTTCATCATCGCCTCTACAGCCCGCAGCCGGCCCACCAGGGCAGAGCGCAGCTTCCCGCGCCAGTTGCCTTTCAGATTGGTATGCATCTTGCTGCGTGTCTCCTGTTGACGAGACAGGAGGTAGCAATGATCAGCCTATCTGCGGGCCGGCCAGGGGCTGCTTTGGGGTATTCATCCGTAAGAAGCGGTACTCAGAGTGTTGATCAGACACGTCAGGGTGTTGCCGGGCACATGTCAGAAAGTGCCACTAGGCAAAATTTGCCTGCAAAAAATGCCCCCTGGTCAGTCTCCACGTCTTCGGCACGTGTCCTCTCTGCCGATGTCATGGCCACCCTCCAGAAGATCCAGGAAGCCGGCGCGGGCAGCGCCTCACCGGCGCCCGCTGAGGATCCCGTCAAACGCGAAACTGCAAACGGCTTCAACATCATTGTGGCGGGGCACAGCATTGATGCACGCGAGGGGATTTCCTTGCTGCGCCCCTACGATGGGAAACTGACCTATTCGCCCGAGTTGCAGGCACAGATAGATGCGGATGAACCCCCGCAGCTGAACAGCACGTCAGAGGCGTTGAAGGCGCTGCCGCCCGGCGCCACGAGTTCCTACATGCCCATCACACCGCAGATGCTGGCAGGGCAATGGAACCGTGGGAACCCGCTTTCTCAACCGATAGACATGTTTGAGAAAAACAGCATCGCTGATTTGACCGGTTTCATGGAACGCCTTGAAGCCGAGCGCCAGCTGAAAGAACGGTACGGTGATGATGTCAAGCTAGCCTACAGTCATGCTGACGAAGGCTACATCATGTTGACGCCGGATGATCTTCATTACGACGAGATCAATTCCGTGCAGCAGGCATTTGATAATATGCTCTCGGAGATCAGACTGGGATACAATTTCTCCGAAGGCGAGCTTTCGGTCCTGCGCGAGTACAATTACAGGGTCTGACCAGTCCGCCTGGGGTCAGACCTCACGCAGCCTTCGGCGTGAATCCGGTCACATCGACAAGCCGGGTGCAGATGCGGGCACGGGCTTCCTCGTCGTGGAAGATCCCGACGATGGCAGCGCCCCGCCCCTTGGCTTCAGCGATGAGCGAAAGCACCACTTCACGGTTGGCGGCATCAAGGCTTGCGGTGGGCTCATCCAGCAGCAGAGCCGGATAGGCATGGGCAAAGCCACGGGCGATGTTGACGCGCTGTTGCTCACCGCCGGAGAACGTGGTGGGCGAGAGCTGCCAGAGCCTTTCGGGAATATTGAGGCGCCTCAGCAGATCTGCGGCGCGCGCCCTGGCCTCTTCAATCGGTGTGCCCAATTGCAGCAGCGGCTCGGCGACGACATCCAGCGCAGGCACACGCGGCACAACGCGCAGAAACTGGCTGACATAGCCCAGCGTCTCGCGGCGCAGGCGGATGATCTGGCGTGGTTCCGCCTTCGTCACATCGATGCCGCCCACGAGGATCTGCCCGCCGGCGGCCAGATAATTGCCATAGATCATCCGCATCAGCGTGGACTTGCCCGCTCCCGACTGGCCGGTGAGGCCGATGCACTCGCCCGACTTAACGGTGAGGCTGGCCCCTTCCATCACAGGGATCACGGCACTGCCCTGATTGTGCAGCGTGAAAGACTTGGACAGGTTTTCAATCCGGATCATGGCCTACACCTGCAGGACGGAGGAAACGAGAAGCTGGGTATAGGCATGTTGCGGGTCGTCCAGCACCTGGTCGGTGAGGCCCTGCTCCACCACGCGGCCGGATTTCATCACCATCAGCCTGTCGGCCAGCAGCCGGACCACGGCAAGGTCATGGGTGACGATGATGACCGACAGCCCAAGGTCACGCACCAGCCCGCGCAGCAGGTCGAGCAGCCGGGCCTGCACGCTCACATCCAGCCCGCCGGTCGGCTCGTCCATGAAGACAAGGCGCGGGCCGGTGACCAGATTGCGAGCGATCTGCAGGCGCTGCTGCATGCCGCCGGAAAAAGCGGAGGGGCGGTCGTCGATGCGGTCGGCAGCAATTTCCACCCGCGCCAGCCAGTCTGTGGCCTTGTCGCGGATCGAGCCGTAATGCCGGGCGCCGACAGCCATAAGCCGTTCCCCGACGTTGCCGCCTGCCGAAACGCCCATGCGCAGGCCGTCACGCGGGTTCTGGTGCACATAGGCCCATTCGGTGCGCGACAGCCGCCGTCTGGCCGTTTCCGCCATGGCCAGCACGTCGCGCCCTTCATAAAGCACGGTGCCTTCATCCGGCTGCTGGTGTCCGGCCAGACAGGACAGTAGCGTGGACTTTCCCGAGCCGCTTTCGCCGACGATGCCCAGCACCTCACCGGGATAAAGCTCGAAGGAGACATCCGCGCAGCCGATACGCGCGCCATAGCGCCGGGTGAGGCCGGACACCTTCAAAAGCGGTGTGTCAGTGACGGTCTGGTGCAGGCTCATGACGCCATCTCCCGCGCTGCGGCAACCGGGTTTGCGCTCAGCCGCCCGGTATGACCGCAGGCCTGGCGCTCGCTGCAATAATCTGTGTCGGAGCAGACAAACATCCGGCTGCCGGCATCGTCCGTGATCACCTCATCCAGATAGCTGTCTTCCGCCCCGCAAAGATCGCAGGCATGCGGCGCCTTGCCGGGAACGAAGGGATGATCATCAAAGTCGAGGCTGACAACCTTCGTATAGGGCGGCAGGGCATAGATGCGCTGCTCACGCCCGGCGCCGAAAAGCTGGATCGCCGGATTGTCCGAAAGCTTCGGATTGTCGAACTTCGGGATCGGCGAAGGATCCATCACGTAGCGGTCTTCCACCTTCACCGGATAAGCGTAGGAAGTGGCGATTTCGCCGTGACGGGCGATGTCCTCGTAAAGCTTCACATGCATGAGGCCGTATTCCTCCAGCTCATGCATCTTGCGTGTTTCGGTCTCACGCGGCTCCAGAAAGCGCAGAGGCTCGGGGATGGGCACCTGATAGACAAGGATCTGCCCTTCGGTCAGCGGCGTTTCCGGAATGCGGTGGCGTGTCTGGATCAGTGTCGCCTCCTCCGTGCGCCCGGTCACGGCAACGTTGGCGGTGCGCTGGAAGAAGCGGCGGATGCTGACGGCGTTGGTGGTGTCATCCGCCCCCTGATCGATCACCTTCAGCCGGTCCTCCGGCACAAGGCAGGCGGCCGTCACCTGAACGCCGCCTGTTCCCCAGCCATAAGGCATGGGCATCTCGCGGCTGGCAAAGGGCACCTGATAGCCGGGAATGGCGATGCCCTTGAGGATGGCACGGCGGATCATCCGCTTGGTCTGCTCGTCCAGATAGGCGAAGTTGTAGGCATCATCCGTCATTTGGCAGCCTCCCCTCTGCGGTTGCGTTGCGGGCTGCTTCTGCTTCCGCCCGCAGGCGGCGCACCAGTTCCAGCTCCGCCTGAAAGTCCACGTAATGGGGCAGCTTGATGTGCTCCAGAAAGCCCGTGGCCTGGATGTTGTCGCAGTGGGACAGGACGAACTCCTGATCCTGCGCAGGGGCACCGATGTAATCCTCGCCCAGCTCCTCCCAGCGCAGCGCCCGGTCTACCAGCGACATGGCGATGGACTTGCGCTCCGACTGGCCAAAAACAAGGCCATAGCCGCGCGTGAACTGAGGCGGCTCGGTGCGCGAACCGGTGAACTGGTTGACAGTCTCGCATTCCGTCAGCTCGACTTCGCCAATTTCGATGGCAAAGCCCAGCTCCGGAATATCCATCTCCACCGCCACTGTGCCGATGCGCAGTTCACCGACAAAGGCATGGGTGCGCCCGTAGCCGCGCTGTGTGGAATAGGCGAGCGACAGGATGAAGCCCTCATCTCCGCGCGTGATAGACTGAAGCCGCAGCGGGCGGCTGGCCGGCAGCTCCAGTGGCTCGCGGGTCAGATCCGGCGGGGTGCTATCGCTGCGCGGTTCGTCCTGAATGAGCCCGTCCCGGCCAAGAATGCCGGTGACATGCGGCACTGGACCGCCGTCCGCCGGGGCCTGCGGGGCCGGATCAACGTCCCCTTCTGCAGCCAGCTTGAAGTCGATGAGCCGGTGGGTGTAGTCGAAGGTCGGCCCGAGGATCTGTCCGCCCGGCAGATCCTTGAACGTGGCAGACACCCGGCGGTCCACGGCCATGTCTGCCGTTTCCACTGGCAGCGACGCGCCGAAGCGCGGCAGGGTGGTGCGGTAGGCTCGGATGAGGAAGATGGCCTCGATCAGATCGCCTCGCGCCTGTTTGATGGCAAGGGCGGCGAGATCGGGATCATAAAGACTGCCCTCCGCCATCACGCGGTTAACGGCAAGCTTCAGCTGCTCGCGGATCTGCGGCACTGTGAGTTCGGTGACGGTAGTGTCGCCGCGCCGTTCCTCTGCCAGCCATTCATGGGCATTGCCGATGGCGCGTTCGCCACCCTTGACGGCGACATACATCAGCTGGCCTCCACGATGGTTGTGCGTGGCAGTCCGGCGATCTGGCGGCCTGCGGTCAGGAAGAAGTCAAACCCGAGGGGAAACAGCGCACGGTTCTGCCGGAACAGCTCCGTCTCCGGCAGGTTCAGGAATGCCTCGTCCGCAATCCCGGGCCCCGTCAGACGGCAGCCTTCTGCTGTGAGCCTTTCTACTTCCAGCACCAGCGTCGCAGAGCGGTCCGGATAATCCGGGCTGCCAATGGGAAACTGATCCATGAAGGGCTTCAGGTCCTCAAGGCGCCCAAGCGCAAAGCGGATGCTCGCAGCATCAGCCCCTGCCTCAAGGCTTGCCGCCGTCAGCACCGGGGCGCCGGTGTGGAAGGTGATCCAGCCGCGCATGGCCTCGCAATCGGCAGCACCGGCCAGAAACACGGGCGTCGTTGTGTCGGCAAGGGTCAGAAGCACCGCGCCTGCGGCCGGGGAAACGGGTTGCGGCGGCTGGGCAGCATCCAGCGTGTGAAGGGTGCCAGGGCGGGCGAGGGCTTCCAGCAGACAGCGGAAGGCGCGTGCGGCCTCGATAGGCGCATCGGCAAAGCCGCCGGTCAGAGCGTCGGGCGTCATCAGTCTTCTCCGCGCACGAGGGTGAAGAAATCGACCTTGGTGGCTGCGGCCTTTTCCGCCCGCAGCTGGCGGGCGCTTGCCGCCTCTGCGGCCAGCACATCCAGCACCCGTGCCTGAAGATCTGCGGCAGCCCCGGTCTGCATCAGCGCATCCACACAGGCCGCACGGGTGGCATGGGCCTTGTCCCGCCCCTGTACATAGGCGTGGCCCACTTCACCGCCGGAGAGCTGGACCGTGCAGCGGGTGATGGTCATCTCACCCAAGTTGAAGGGTGCGCCCGTGCCGCCCATCCGCCCGCGCACCATCACGGCCCCAACCTCGGGGCGGCGGAGCTGCGTATGGTCCGGCAGATCCGGAAACAATGCCGCCAGACGCGCCGGATTGGCCTTGGCCAGCAGCGACAACCAGCTCTTGCGCTGGCTGTACGGCTCGTCATCCTTGGGGGAAACGGCGGGCTTCATCGGCACCTCGACATCTTTGGATCCTGTCTATATAATGATAGACAACTAGACATATGGATACTGCAAGGGGCCATCCGGCTCAACCGCCGTCTTGTGAAATTTTTGCGACAGACGGGGTTGCGCATCGGGCGGCAGAGACTTCAGGGCAAGGCAATGGCGCGCAGCGCGATCTGGAAATCCATCGTGGACACGCTTTCGGCGGAAATCGCGGAAGGCCACTACAAGCCGGGGGATAAGCTGCCGACGGAAGCGCAGCTTGCCGCGCGCTTTGGCGTGAACCGGCATACGGTGCGCCATGCTCTGGCTGCGCTGGCAGAGGCGGGAACCGTGCATTCACGGCGCGGGGCCGGTGTCTTCGTCACCATCAAGCCGACGGACTATGCCATCGGCCGGCGTGTACGGTTTCAGCAGAACCTTGCCGCCAGCGGCCGCATGGCCTCGCGGCGTATCAGCCTGATGGAAACCCGGGCCTGCGGCGAAAAGGAAGCCGAAGCGCTGCAACTGGCTCCTGGCGACCTGGTGCATGTTGTAGAGGGTGTATCCCTGGCCGATGGTGTTCCGCTGGCGCTGTTCCGCTCCGTCTTTCCGGCAGCACGCGTGCCCGGCTTCCTTGAGGCCATGGCAGGGCGGCAGTCGATCACCGAAGCGCTGGCCGAATGCGGCATTGCCGACTACACCCGTGCCCAGACGCGCCTGACAGCCAAGCTGGCGCGCCCGGTGCAAGCCCTGACGCTGCAGATCGCGGAAGCCGCACCAATCCTGCGCTCCGTTTCGGTCAATGTGACGGACGATGGCAGACCCATTGAATATGGCATCACCTGGTTCGCCGGGGACCGCGTGTCCCTCACCATGGCTCCGGACTAGGGCATCAGGGGACCAGAGCCCCCTGCGGCGTGACGGCGGCGCAGATATAGGGTAAGCAGCACGCCGCAGCCGGGCGCCGTGTCCGGCCTGATGTGCGGAACCTTGAGACATGCTGCGTCGCCTTGGCCTAATCGGCGGACTGACCCTTTTGAGCCGGCTGCTCGGCTTCATCCGCGACCTCATCATGGCCGGCGTGCTCGGCGCAGGCCCCATTGCCGATGCCTTCATGCTGGCCTTCCGCCTGCCGAACCACTTCCGCGCCATCTTTGCCGAAGGAGCCTTCAACGCAGCCTTCCTGCCCACCTATGCCGCGACACTGGAGAAGGATGGGCCGGACAAGGCGCGCCATTTCGGTTCGCAGATCCTGTCCTGGCTGATGCTCGCCAATCTGGCGCTGCTCGCCTTCGCTTGGGCGGCCACGGGAACACTGATCACCCTGCTGGCGCCGGGGCTGGGCGCTGATGATCCGGCCCGGCCCATGGCCATCGAGCTGACGCGCATCACCTTCCCCTATCTCCTGTGCATGTCCATCGTGGTGCTGCTGTCGGCCGTGCTGAATGCGGAGCGGCGTTTTGCTGCGGCAGCGGCTGCACCTGTGCTTCTGAACATCGCCATGATTGGCACGCTGCTGGCCGTCAGCCACTTCCCCGATGCAGGCAGCGCAGCAGCCTGGGGCGTGCTGGCGGGCGGCATTGCGCAGGTTCTGCTGCTGACGGCAGCCACCTTCCGCAGCGAATTCTCCGTGAGCTTCTGCCTGCCAAAGCTGGATCCGGGCGTGCGCCTGTTTTTCCGCCGCCTCGGGCCTGCGCTGCTCGCCTCGGGCGTCGTTCAGATCGCCATCTTCGCAGACACGATCCTTGCCAGCTTCCTGCCCTCTGGCGCCCTCTCGCACCTCTACTATGCCGACCGGCTGTATCAGCTGCCGCTGGGCGTCATCGGCATTGCTCTTGGAACAGCGCTGCTGCCGGAAGTGAGCCGGGGCGCCGCAGCGGAGACGGACGAAGCCCGGCAGAAGCTGCGCGCCACCATGGATCAGGCCTTCAACATCTGCCTTGCCGTCGGGCTGCCGGTGGCAGTGCTGATGGCAGGGCTCGGAGAACTTGCCATTGCCGCCTTCTTCCAGCGCGGAGCCTTTGATGCCAGTGCGACCGCCGGGGCAGGCGCGGTGCTGCTTGCCTATTCGCTCGGCCTGCCGGCCGCCCTTGCCGTGCGCTCCCTCGTTGCCTCCTTCCACGGGCGCGGCGACATGGTGACGCCGCTGAAGATCCTTGCCGTGGCAACGCTGGTGAATGTTTCCCTGAAAGCCACCCTCTCCGGCCCCTGGGAGGCAGCAGGCCTTGCAGCAGGCACTTCGGCAGGCGTGTGGATCTATGCCATGGGGCTTTATCTGACGGCACGCCACCGCGACTACATGGGCACCCCGCCCTCCCGGCTGACCGGTCTGCTGCTCACGGGCACGGTGTTGATGGCAGGCCTGATGCTCCTGCAGAACCAGACGCTGGTGCTTTTCTCCAGCCTGCTGCCGCAAAGCCTGGGGGCACTCGCGCCCTTTGCCACGCTGACGCTGCTGGCAGGCGCCGCCCTCACCGTCTATGCGGTGGTCCTCTACCCCGCACGTGGTTTCCTGCGCCGCCGCAGGCGCTGAGTTCTCAATCCCGGACGCGCAGACGGGCGGCCAGTCTTCCGGTTGGCCGCCCGTTCTGTTTCAGCTTCTCTGCCTTGTTCCCTGCTGTGCCTCAGGTATGCGCAGCGCCGTCCTTGTGCCCGCCGTCCTGCGGCTCTGCAGGGCTGTCGTCACGCGGAATGCGGAACCAGGCTACGTAGAGTGCGGGCAGGAACAGCAGCGTCAGCACCGTGCCCACTACGATGCCGCCCATCATGGCATAGGCCATCGGCCCCCAGAACACCTCGCGGGAGATCGGGATCAGCGCAAGCGTCGCTGCCGCGGCCGTCAGCATGATCGGCCGCATGCGGTGTTCAGTCGCCTCGATCACCGCCTTCCATGCAGGCATACCCTCCTCCCGCAAATGCTCGATCTGCACCACAAGGATCACCGAGTTGCGGATGAGGATGCCGATGAGGGCCAGAACGCCGAGAATGGCGACGAAGCCCATCGGCGCATTGCTGAGCAGCAACGCCGCCACCACGCCGATGAGAGCGAGCGGCGCCACGGCGAACACCAGGAACAGGCGGCTGAAGCTCTGCAGCTGGATCATCAGGATCGTGGCCATGATGAACAGCATCAGCGGGGCCACAGCAGCAATCGGCCCCTGCGCCTCGGCACTGGACTCCACCGAGCCGCCTATTTCGATGTTGTAACCTGCCGGAAGTTCCTTCTGGAACTGCTCCAGCTGCGGCTTCAGCTGCTCGACAATCGTCGCAGGCTGGGTCGGTCCGATCACGGCAGCCTTCACCGTGATGGTGGGGATGCGGTCGCGGGTGGCAATCAGCGGCTGCTCGACCTCGTTGCGGAAGCGGGCGACCGTTGACAGCGGGATGGACTTGCCGCTGCTGCTGGGCAGTTGCAGGTTCTTCAAAGTCTCGACAGAGCCCCTCTCGGAGGCCTGGGCGCGGCCGACGACATCGATCAGATAGATATCGTCCCGAACCTGGGTCGCCGAAGACCCCTGCACGATGCTGCCCAGCGCCGAGGCAATATCCTGCGAGGATATGCCGAGCTGGCGGGCCTTGTCCTGCAGCACGTCCACTTTCACCACACGAATGGGTTCGTTCCAGTCGTAGGTCAGGTTGGACAGCAGCGGGTGCTTGTTGATGACCGCTGCAAACTTCTGCGCCAGCTGACGCACCTGCTGCACGTCCGGACCGCTGATGCGGTACTGGACGGGCTTGCCCACCGGAGGCCCGATGTCGAGAAGCTTCACGAACACATCGCTGCCCGGGAAGGTCTTCGCCGCATAGGCCTGAAGATCTGCGCGCAGCCGGTTGCGGGCCTCAAGGTCCTTTGTGACAATGACGATCTGGCCGAACCAGGGCGAGGCGGACTGCACATCATAGGACAGGATGAAGCGCGGCGCCCCTGCCCCACATAGGCCGACCAATGCTCCACATCCTCGTTGCCAGCCAGCTTCTCACGCTCCAGCTGCGCCATCTGCCGGTTTGTTTCGGCAATGGTCGTGTTCTGCGGCATGTTCCAGTCGATGATCAGCTCGACACGGTCAGACGCGGGGAAGAACTGCTGCTGCACCAGCCCGAGGCCGCCCACCGACACCCCGAAGACAGCCATGGTGAGCAGGATCGTCATCCAGCGCCAGCGCATGGCCAGCGTGAGCAGCGAGGCGAACAGCGAAGCCATCCGCCCTTTCTTCTCGTGATGGGCCTTCATCGTCTTCGGCAGGATTGTCACACCAAGGAGAGGCGTGAACAGAACGGCCACGATCCAGGACACGATCAGCGACACGGCGATGACGACAAAGAGCGTGAACGTAAACTCACCGGCAGCACTGCTGTTCAGGCCGATGGGGATGAAGCCGGCGACCGTCACCAGCGTTCCGGTGAGCATCGGGAAGGCGGTAGAGGTGTAGACGTGGGTGGCCGCTTTCCTGAGCGTATCGCCTGATTCCAGGCGCGACACCATCATCTCCACCGCAATCATGGCATCATCCACCAGCAGGCCCAGCGCGATGATCAGCGCGCCCAGCGAAATACGCTGCAATGAGATGCCGGTGTATTCCATGAAGACAAATGTGATGGCCAGCACCAGCGGAATGGAGATAGCCACCACCAGACCGGCACGCATGCCAAGGCTGATGAAGCTGATGGCCAGGACGATGGCCACCGCCTCGAACAGGGCCTTGGTGAAGCCGGAGACGGCCTCCTCCACCACCTTGGGCTGGTTCGAGACCTGAGACACGGTCACGCCGACCGGCAGATCCCGGATGACGCGTTGCAGCTCGGCTTCCAGCTCCTCGCCGAAGGTCAGCAAGTTGGCTCCCGCCTTCATGCCAATGGCAAGGCCGATGGCTGGCTGGCCGTTGAACCGGAACAGCTCAGACGGCGGGTCCACATAGCCGCGCCTGACCGTAGCAATGTCTGCCAGCGGGAAATACCGGTCATTCACACGCAGGTTGATCGCCTTCAGGCTTTCTTCGGAGGTGAACTGTCCATTGACGCGCAGGGCAATCCGCTCGGCCCCCGCCTCGACGAAACCGGATTGGGTAACCGCGTTCTGTGCCTGCAAGGTCTCGATGATTGCCCGCTGGTCGATGCCGAGCGCAGCGATCTTGCGGGTGGAAAACTCCAGGTAGATCACCTCATCCTGCGCGCCCAGAATGTCGATCTTGCCGACATTTTCCACCGTCAGCAGCTTGGCGCGGGCATCTTCCACCAGATCGCGCAGCTGGCGCTGGGTCAGCCCGTCCGACGTGAAGGCAAAGATGTTGCCATACACATCGCCGAAGGAATCGTTGAAGAACGGCCCCTGCACGCCACTGGGGAACTGGCCCCGGATGTCATTGATCATGTTGCGGACGCGCACCCAGTTGCCGGTGACGTCCTTTGCCTTCGTTGTCGGCAGAAGCTCCACAAAGATTGTGGTCTGGCCCGCCCGCGTTTCGCTGCGGGTAAAGTCCAGTGCCTCCAGTTCCTCGAGCTTGCGCTCGATCCGGTCCGTCACCTGCAGACGCATTTCCTCCGCAGAGGCGCCGGGCCACTGGGCGCTGACGATCATGGTCTTGATCGTAAAGTTCGGATCTTCCTCGCGGCCAAGGTTCATGTAGGAGAAGACACCAGCCAGCAGGAAGACA
Organism: Pannonibacter phragmitetus; assembly: GCF_050510895.1. Lineage (GTDB taxonomy): Bacteria > Pseudomonadota > Alphaproteobacteria > Rhizobiales > Stappiaceae > Pannonibacter > Pannonibacter phragmitetus_B. Next base: position 3,592,669 of record NZ_JBNINT010000001.1, read on the forward strand.
ATCATGAAGTACCAGACGAGAGAACGGTGCTCCAGCGCCCAGTCAGAGAGGTTGAACTTCTTCACTTGACCGTCTCCTGATCAATTCGAATGGCCTGGCCTTCCGTGAGCATGTTCACACCAGCCACGACCACGCGGTCGCCCGCCTCAAGACCTTGCAGCACTGCAACCCGGCCGCCCTGGGCTGCCGTTTCGTCAAGACGCACCTGGCGGGAGACCACCTTGGCGGCAGCCTCGTCCACCACCCACACCGACCGCGTATCCCCGTCCGCACGGATGGCGGATGCCGGAAGCCAGAAACGGGCCTCGGAATGGACATCGGCAAAGGCCATGATGACGGCTCCCAGCCGCAATGCCTCGGGCGGGTCCACCAGTGTCAGGCGCACACGCCGGGTGCGGGTGGCGCCGTCAGCCTGCGGGCCGATTTCGCGCACGATGCCTTTCGCCTGCACCCTTGGGTCCAGCTGCAAGGCCACATCAAAGACAGCGCCCGGCTTCAACTTGCCACTGGCGTCCTCCGGCACGTCGATCACCGCATCGCGCTCGTCCGGCTTGGCCACCGTCACCACAGTCTGCCCGTCCGTCACGACCTGCCCCACTTCCGCCGATGTGCCGGTGACAACCCCGTCGAACTCGGCCAGCAGGCGGGCATAGCCCAGCTGTTCCTGAGCCTTGTCCAGATTGGCCTTGGCCCTTGCCACCGCCGCTTCGGCAATCTTGCGGTCCTGCTCCGCCGTCTCGAAAGTTGCCAGAGCCCCAGACTGGCGCTCGAACAGCGTCTTCTGCCGCGCCTCGGTGGTGATGGCATTGCTTAGTTGAGCATTGGCATTGACCAGATCGGACTGGGCGCTTTTCACCGCCAGTTCCAGCGACACCGGATCAATGGTGGCAAGTACATCGCCCTTGCGGACGATATCGGCCGTCTGCACATTGCGCGTGACGATGCGGCCGAGCACGCGGAACCCGTAGTCCGTCTCGACACGCGCGGCGACAGTGCCGGGCAGGGTCAGACGGGTGGCAGGCGCTTCCTCCACCCGCACGGACAGCACCGGGCGCACCGGTGCCGCCTCTCCAGCTTCATGCGGATTGCATGCGGCCAGCGAAATACCGGCCAGCAGCAGGAACGAAAGACTGGCTGCGCGTCTCATTGGGCGGCCTCCTCAAAACTGACGATCTCGCCGGGGCTCAGGAATTTGGTGCCATTGCTGACCACCAGCTCCCCCGCCGTGACGCCTGAGGCGACCGTAAAGGCGCTGCTGCTATAGGCCATCACCTCGACCGGGCGCAGCGAAACCTTGCGCTCTGCCGGATCCACCACCCAGACAGCCGTGCGCCCGCCATCCGATGCCATAGCCGCGGCTGGAAGTTCGATCACAGGCACGGGCTGATAGCTCAAGGTGGCCGTCACCGCGCTGCCAAGACGCAGGGCGGCGCTGTCCTCAAGCTGCATCTTCACCCGGATTGTGCCGGTGGACGGGTCAATGGCCGGAGAAATTTCGCGGATGACCGCCTTGGCCGGTGTGCCGCCGCTCAAGGGCGAAACCAGCACCAGAGGTTCCAGCTTGCGGTCCAGAAAGACCGATTCATCCAGATTGAGCACCACGTCCAGCGGGCCGTCATGGGCTAGGGAGAAGACCTGCTGCGAGGCCTGTGCCACCTGCCCCACTTCGGCGCTGCGGGCGGTGATGACCCCGTCTGCATCGGCCTTGAGGCTGGTCCGCTCCAGCGCTTCGCGCGCCCGGCCAGCTTGCGCCTGCGCGGCTTCCACATTGGCCTGAGTCCGCGTCAGCTGCTCCTGGGCACTGTCGAGCGAGGCTCGCGTGGTCACACCGCTTTCAAACAGCCGCTGCTGCCGGTCGAAGGCTTGCTGCGCCTGCGTGCGTTCAGCCATCGCGGAGTTGAGCGAGGCAACCGCCACGTCCAGATCCGCCTGCTGCTCGCTTGGATCAACCCGTGCCAGCACCTGCCCGGCGCTGACCCGGTCTCCCACATCCACCAGCCGCGCGATGATCCGGCCCGTCACCTGAAAGGAGAGGTTCGATTGCACGCGGGCGCGGATCTCCCCTGTTGCCGTCACACGGTCCGGAACGGAGACCTCGTGCACCTTCGTCACCTGAACCAGCCGGTCCGGCTTCTGCTGCGGCTCATCCTGCGGCCCGCAGGCCGCCAGAAAGCCGGCAGCAAGCGGCCAGAGAAAATGTGTGGCTATCCGTCGCATGATCGCCCCTTCCTAAAAAGATGCGGCAAATTATTATTGACTGACTCGAAGGTCAATGAAAAAAACAGCAATCAGGTAAATGCCACGGCTCGATGAGCTTGCCTCATCGAGCCGTGGCTAAGCCCGTGCGGCGATTGAGCATCTTCAAGGCGCGATGCGTCAGCATCGAAAGCCTTGATATAGATGCTGCGCCAAGACAGAGATCCGGACCTGGAACAATGACGCCAAAGGCCAAACTGACCCGCGCCGAACGCAAGGCCCTGCGCCCCGCCCAGATTCTGGATGCGGCCTTTGAGGAATTTGTGACACACGGCTTCACGTCCGCAAGGGTGGAAGACATCGCCGAGCGCATCGGCGTGACCAAGGGCACAGTTTATGTCTACTTTCCCACCAAGGACGAGCTCTTCACCGCAATGCTCAATCACATCGCGGTGCCGCTGGAAGATCTGGCAGCAGAGACCCGCAGCCTCACCGGCACCTGCACGGAGAGACTGAGACAGCTCATTCTGCTCTGCTATGAGAAGGTGGTGACGGACCGGCAAATGCGCGAGCTGATGCGCTTTGTCATTTCGGAGAGCAGCCGTTTTCCGCAGGTCATCGACATGCACCACGACCAGTTCATCAATCCGCTGATGGAGCAGATCCAGCACCTTCTCGACGAAGGCATCGCCTCAGGCGAATTCCGCAAGAGCCCCGCCGCCACCGCCAGCGTCATCGCAAGTCCAGTGCTGGCCATGATGGTCGAACAGCTCATCTTCGCCGGCCGCCAGCCCATCGACCTCGACACCCACATCGCCGGGCATCTGGATCTGGTGATGGCGGGGTTGCGGGCGTAGAGGGCGGGGAGCTGCAAGCGCTGGCCCATTGAGGGGCTTCGGCTAAAGGGAGGGGCCAGCAAAAAATCACGTCAAATGTCGGGCGACTAGACGTTTCGCTCCCAAGGCCAAATCGTCGCCACGCCGAAATTCATGGGACAGCTGGCTCCAAGGTTTAAGCCAGCTCGTGTAGGTCTGCGTCTGCATCATCGCCGCCCGGAACCTCGTCAAGCCGCAATGCCTTTACTCGATCAGCAAACACGCGGCGGAACTTGGCAAGCTCGCCCACGATCCATGCATGTTGGCGGGGCCAGTCAGCCCGATCCGCCACATCGGCATTGGGAAGGTGAACAGCGATCCGGGCCGCCACCCGGTCGGGTAGAGGTTGCCAATCCAAAGCCCCATCATAGGCCGTGTCGATGATGTAACGCTCGGCCATCAGCGCATTGAACGCCTGATTGGGTGGCATTCCCTTCTGCCGCATATAAAGTTCGACACGCAGCGTCTTTTCTGTTCGGTTCGCCACAGCGGAAATCTGGAACCCGGTGCGACCGATCCGAAACGGCAGCCACTGGCGCGGCCATGCCTTGGGGAAGCGATGCTTCTCCCCGATGCCTCGTAGACCTCGCGCATCGCCAGCCAGTATTCCTGATACAGTGCCCCTGTCTCGCTTACAGCCTCGCTGGAAGCCCGCCGCACAGCCTGCCTTGCCTGTCGCGCCCAGTCGTTCGGCATGGCCACCACGTTGAAGCGAGGGGCCGGGTCACTGCCCCCGATCCGCAGCACCTCGATCTCCACCCCAAAGAAGTCATAGCCGTCGACGGTGCTGCGGTTCAGCCAGTCGATGGCGGCACGGTGCTCTTCACGGAACCGGATCGAGACCCAAACGATGGTTGCCTCGTTGTTACCCAGCCCCGCGAGATAGGTCAGCACCTGCCCAAGGTGGCGGTGATCGGTCGGTTCAAGCTGGTTCTCGATCAGAACCTGTGCCCCGCCCTCGTCCACCGCGACGATATCCGCCGAGAAATCCCCGACGCTGAGTTCCGTCGATTGCAGCGTCAATTCGCCCAAATGCAGCGCCTCGCCAAGCGCCGCGAGGTTCTCTTCTTGCGCCAGCCATGGGGTGAAATCCCCGGCCTCGTTGCGCCAGACGGTGCGAATATCGACGGTTTCGATCTTGCCCAACCGCATCGCTTACCTCACGCAGCCCAGAAACATCATCACGATCCGATAGGCCGGTTCGTAGCAGGCCAGCACCCTTGGGTCGGGGTCCACTTCCCCGTGCAACAGGGCGTTGCGCATGGCGTAGATCGTTTCGATCAGCCCTGAGAGCAATTCCTCTGGCGTGCATTGAAACTCCATGGCCCCAACTTGCAGGCGGTCGGCCCCGCCGCGAAGCAGGTCGCGCATGGGGCGCGGGTTGCAGCCGTCATAGAACTGCCGCAGGGTCGTTTGCTGGGCTTCCGACAGGTTCGCGGCAAAGTCGGCGTGGCCATAGACCAAGTTGGGTTCATATTGCGCCTGCACATGCTGGAACTTCAGGTTGCCACTGCGAACCGAGGTGACAGTGATCTGGATGTTCCCGCCTGCAATCTTCTCGGCTTTGTATTCCTGCCCGCTGCGCTCGATCCGTTCGCGGTTGAAATGCTTGGGCGCGATGCAGACGCTGCGGAGCGAGATTTGCTCGTTCACGCCCTTCCGCGTCACTTCGAAATGGATATCATCCAGACGGATTTGCAGGTCCGAGATCGCCAATTTCAACGCCTGCGCCTCTGCGGTGTCGTTGTCGTTACGCAGCAGAGCCAAGACGCCACGGCGAACCGGGTTCGGCTGACCCTTGACCCAATCCAGCATCGCCCGTTCCTGCGCCTGTGCCGACGCATGACGGAACCAAGCATTGAACGCGGCCCAGGCTTTGACGAAGGGGCCGATGTAGTCGATTTCGGCACGGTTCATCCAGTCGGCGGCGTGGGGAGGCAGCGCCATCAGATCGCCCCCTCTGCTTGGTCAAGGTAGGCCATGGCGGCGGGTTCCCCGTCCTCAATCGCAATCTCGACGGCTCGTTTCGCCGCCTCCAACAAGTCATTGGCGCGGCGTTCTTCATCGAATGCGGACAGGATTGCGGCCCTTACCGACTGCTGCACCGTATCCGGTGCGTCCCAAATCATGATCCGGGCAATGTCGGTCGGGTAAAGTTCAATTTGCCCTGACGACCCTTTGATGTGCCGCTCGATCTGCCACTGCCCAAGCGGGCTGTTCAGGAATACCGACAGATATACCGGGTCAACGGCATCCGCCCGAAGCACCGTTACATGATTGTCTGGTAGTGCCCGTGTTTGATGCAGATACGGCGCGGCACGGCCAATGGTTCCAACCCCTGTGCCGTTCAACAGCACGTCGCCAGTCTCAATAATAACTGGCGAACCACTTTCCGAGGCGGCTCTGTTGTCTTCAAGGATCACGCGATGGGTGCGGACATGCTTTGAGTTGATAACAGGCAGTCCCGTTTCGTCATACTGCGGCTGCCTACCTCTGGCATTAACGGAAAGGATCGCGCCAAGTTCGACTGCCCTACCCGTTGCTTGAAGTCTGCCTGCCACCTCGGCGAACAACGGCCTGAAGTACTGTGCATCAAACCGGCCCGAGGCGAAGACATCCGACGCACGGGCGGTGTAGGCGAGCGGTTCGGGTGGGGTCCAGTTGGCAAGGTCGAGGGCGGCAAGCAAGACCTCCTCGGCGGCCTGCACTGTCAAAGCTGCTCCAACCTCCATCTGCACCGATCTGTCGACAACTGCATCAACGCGCCCTTCGAGAGCGCCAAAGCGGGGAATGAGCATGTCTGCCAAATAAGGCGGGGCAATGTGCGGCTGGCCAGCGCCGTAGCCACCCCTAAGAACAAGCGGCTTGCCCTTCGCACTTTCAAGGAAACTACTTAGGTATCCAGACGGAATTGATGGTTCCCGCAATACGAGAATATCAGCACAGGCGAACGCCTCGAAGTCCTCCTTCCATGGCGCGGCTTGGCCAAAGTTCGCGCCCGTCCGCGTAACAAGAACGTCATTCCTATTCAGCTTGTTTCGAGCAACGACCGAGCGCAATTGCGAGGGCATGAAACGCGGGTCCGACATTTCAGCGCGGTTGGACCGAACGTTTTTCGCCATAACGGTGAGGAGACCCTCATCTTCATACTCGCGCACCACTTCGATAGGATGCTGAATTTTTTCGCACAATTCGCGCAAGGGGTCGTGACGAGCACGCCGAATTTCTTTCAATGCCATCATCGCTGGCCGAGAAAAGAATTCTGCGTCGAAGCGCAATCCGGGGTTTAGGTCTCCTACGGCGGATAGCCGCAGTATCGACGCTTCAAGCCCCTCCAACAGACCGATTAGGCGGCCTTGGTCGAAGGGGCGTCCGGAAAAAACTGAAGCCCTCCTTGCGGGCGAATTCCTCAAAGGCTTCCGCGATCCCGTCCTCGGTCAGGCCATCGTGGTTGAACAGGTCATGCGACACGACGAAATGGCCGTGCGTGTCGCGCATGAACGTGCCGTCCGGGTTCTTGCGATAGACCTTGCGGCCCGAGTTATCGACGCTTTCCACCTGCTGAGTGGCGAAGAAGATGTCGTAATCCTCGACCTTCGGGCACAGCGGCCCCTTGGAAGCATCGTCATTCCACTTCTGCACCAGCAAGACGCTGGTCTTGGTGCCCGTGTGCGGCTTGAAAGTGTTCGGGTGCAGCCCCACCACGGCGAGGATGCGGCAGCGTTCCATGATGAACTCGCGCATCCGTTTGTCGGACGAGTTATTGAACCGCCCCTGCGGCAGGACAACGGCCATCCGCCCACCGGGCCGAAGGAAATCAAGGTTGCGTTCAACAAACAGAAGGTCACGGGCAACGGCAGTTTCGCGCTTGCCGTTGGCCTTTTCGGCCAGATCATAGGGCGCGAGCATGTCGGACTGCTTGATGTCCCCCGCGAAGGGCGGGTTCGCCATCAGCACATCAAAGCCGAAGCTGCGATAGCTGGGGCTGTCTGCAGCCTCGCCCTTTTCCTTCACGCGCAGCTTCCGCAGCCGCCGCCAACCATCGCCGTAGGTGTCGAGCCATTCGTTCTGCTTTGCGGTCTCGTCCCACTTCGTCCAGTCGAGCGTATTCAGGTGCAGGACGTTGGTTTCGCCGTCCCCCGCGATCAGGTTCAGGCAGCGCGAAACGCGGACGCTTTTCTCGTCAAAATCGATGGCGAACACGTTGTCGCGCACATAGTCGATGCAGCGGTTCGGCTTGGCCTCCATGGTGAAAAGGTGGCTTTCCTCGCGCCCCATGGCCCGCATGATCTGCCGCCAGACATGGAACATGCTGTGCACGGTGAACCCCGCCGAGCCGCAGGCGGTGTCGATCACCGTCTCACCCTCTTTCGGGTTCATCATCTTGACGCACATGTCGATCACCCAGCGGGGGTGAAGTACTGGCCCTTTTCACCCTTGGACGATTTGGAGACCAGGTATTCAAAAGCGTCGTCGATCACGTCGAGGTTGGAATTGAACAGCTTCCATTCTTCCAGCGAGCCGACGCAGACTTGCAGGTGGTCTGGCGACAGACGGATGCGTTCATCGTCAAGGAAGACGCCGGGCCATTTCCTTTTGGCTTCGTCGAACAAGCTCTGGATCGCCACCTTTAACTGCGCCGCCGTGTTCTGGTTGCGAAACCGCAGGGCATTGCCCAGCCGGTGCGAGTTCATCTCGTCATAGAGCTTGGTGAAGATCAGCTTAAAGACTTCCTCGAAGACATCGACCCCGGCGTTGGCCAGAACCTCGTCTTCCATGTCCTCGATCAGATCGCGCAGGGAGCGGGCGAACTTGCCTTCCTTCACCCGCTCTTCCTCAAGGTCGATCAGAGTCTGGATGGTCCAGGGCTGATCCACGACCTGTTCGATGGTCTGATCTGCGCGGGGCAGTTCATGGATCGGCATGAAGTAATTGGGGTTCTTGCGGTGCCAGACCTCGGCCAGAATGCCGTCACTCCACACGGCCAGCGGTGCGCCGGTGGCATGGGCGTAGGACCGAAGCTGTTCCTTGCCATCCTTATACTTGGCCTGCTTCACCTCGACGATGATGTAGGGGACGGTCGGGCGGTCAGCGTCGAACACCACGATGTCGGCTCGCTTGGAACTGTCACGCCCGAAGGTGATCGGGTATTCGATGGCGATGCGAGACCGGACATAGCCCAGCTTGTCAATCAGGCGGGCCAGCCAAAGCTGGCGGGTGCGTTCCTCGGGCTTGAGTTGCACTTCCTTGTCGCGGACGAGGCAGGTCACATATGGCACTTGCTTGCCCCGGTTCTCGCGCATTACCACGCGGGCATCGAGCGCACGAACCTCTTCTTCGGAAAACAAAACGAATTCGCTGAATTCTGCCGCGATCTTATTCATTGGATACAACTCACACTTCCTTGCGCCACGATCCCCCGCGCTTGGGCGTCCGGCCTGTTTTGTCCATTTCTACTCTCCAGATTGCCGTTTTAACAAGGCTGGAGGGTCAATCCGTGAGGTTTTTCAAATGCGTGGCACACCGCCTCAATCACAATAGCGCCCCAGCTGCGTTGCCGTCGCCCCAGCACCTCTCCTATAGCGGGTGAGAATCAGGTCCGAGGCGTAGCCATAGGCCGCCTTGGGGTCGAATTCCGCCCCGTTGAGGCGGTCGCGCAGGATGGTGAAGACTGGCCTGCTGCCGGTTTCACAGAGCGTCGTGGCGCTGCCAGTGGTGCGGCGATGGCCTGACCGGCCACTTTAAATAAGACGCGCTCTATTGCCGGAACTCCTGCCGCAAAAGCCGCTGGGCACCGGCGGGCAACACCCACGGCGGCACGTTGCGACGCATGACCGTACGGGCCAGCGTTCCGGCGCCCGCAAAGCAAGGCTTATCGAAGTGTGAGATTATTTTGGTAGGTACATTTTTAGGCTAAAATAATAATAGCAGCCAATCAGACGAATAAAATGGCGGAGAGGGTGGGATTCGAACCCACGGTACGGTTGCCCGCACAACGGTTTTCGAGACCGTCCCGTTCAACCACTCCGGCACCTCTCCGCGGCACACGTCAAACGTGGTCTCAAGTGGCGCGGAACATAGACAAGCGTTCCGACCCCCGCAAGAGGCAATTTCGGCTTTTGCCGGTTTTTTGCCATGCACAGCCGGGACCGGCAGAAAGCCTTGAGCGGCAAGGGGTTGAAGGTGTTTGGCGCTGGCCGTACGGCGGCAGGGGCGCATGCAAGAAAGACAGCAGACGCCACTTGCCGGAGCCGCACGCGCCCCGGTGCAGACTGTACGGGACCGGCACACGAGGCGCCGTCCCGGACGAAGCGCAGCGGAGATCCGGGAACCACTCATTCGCAGAGCGGCCGGTGGAGCGGCCGGTGGAGCTTCCGGCGGCAACCCGTTGCCAAGGCTCAGGACGATGGCACCTCTCTACAAGCGAGTAGTCGCCGGCTCGCGCTGCGCTTGGCCGGGGCGACCCGGTGCGTCCTGGCGGCGCCGCACCTGACGGTCAGGAGAGCAGCAGCGGGGAAAAGCTGCCGCACCATACCTGCCCCGTTTGCCGGAGCAGGAAAAATGGCGGTTTGCGGCGGGTTGCGGATTGACTTTTCTTTTATCACGGCGTTATACAGCCTCTGCTCAGTGAAATGGGGCCAATAGGCTCTGTGCATTGTGCTGTCTCCCAACCTCCAACCATCCAGCATTGCTGCCGGTTTTTCCGCAGGGCTGGCTGTTCCCCAGGAAAGAAATCCCGGCATGGGCCAAAAGGCCTGAGGCGTGTTTTTGACTGGCGGGAGGGACCGGGAGATACGGCAACAGAACGAAAAAAGGACGTGCAAGACATGTTCGCAGTGATCAAGACCGGCGGTAAGCAGTACACCGTCGCACAGGACGACCTCCTGAAGGTCGAAAAGCTCGACGCCGAAGCTGGCGCCACCGTGACCTTTGAAGAGGTCCTGATGGTCGGCAACGGTTCCGAGACCACCGTTGGCGCGCCGCTCGTGGCTGGCGCCACCGTGACTGCGGAAGTGGTCGACCAGGCCCGCACCCGCAAGATCATCATTTTCAAGAAGCGCCGCCGTCAGAATTCCCGGCGCCGCAACGGTCACCGTCAGTCTTATACGCTGGTCAAGGTGACGGCCATCTCCACCGGCGACGCAAAGCCGGCGAAGAAGACCACCAAGAAGGCAAAGGCTGAGGAAGCTGCTGGCGAATAATCGCCGCCACCTCAGCGCAACTTGAACAGCGAAAGACGAGGAGTTTCGTCATGGCACACAAAAAGCAGGCGGTTCATCCCGCAACGGCCGCGACTCCGCTGGCCGCCGCCTCGGCGTCAAGAAGTTCGGCGGCGAAGCCGTGATTCCGGGCAACATCATTGCACGTCAGCGCGGTACCACCTGGCATCCGGGCAACGGCGTTGGCATGGGCAAGGATCACACCATTTTTGCGACCGTAGAGGGCAAAGTGGAATTCCAGGCCAAATCCAACGGCCGAACCTTCATTAACGTGCTGCCGGCAGCGGTAGCAGCGGAGTAAAGCCGAGTGAAACCATGTTCGCCGGCGTCCTGATCGACCCGGCGGTTCTGGTGAACCGGTCAAAGTTAAAGGGGAGATGGGACGCCATCTCCCTTTTCGTTTTTCTTTGACCGGAGGAAGTTATGGTTGTCGAGAGTGAAGGATACTTAGACGAAAGCAGTCTGGTTGCGGCCCGGATGCCGCTGGAAGGGGTTCGTGTCCGGCTCGATACGCCGCGCAAGGACGATCTGGCAGACATTGTATTTCTCGCCAACAACCGCAAGATTGCCTCACATCTGGCCACCATGCCCCATCCCTTCGCTCTGGAGGATGCGCGGGCGCTGGTGCAGAAGAGCCAGATGGCAACTCCCCATTACGCAAGTTTCGCCATCCGTCTGAAGGCCACCGGGCGCTTCATCGGCCAGGCGAAGTATGCCGCAGCCGAACCCGGCGGTCCGATCCAGGTCGGTTATTGGCTGGGCGAGCCCTTCTGGGGCTGCGGCTTTGCCACAGAAGCGCTGCACCGGCTGGTCGATCACGCCTTTAGCAACGGTGACATGTATGAACTGCACGGCAGCTGCCGGGTCACCAACCCGGCTTCACGCCGGGTGCTGATCAAGAGCGGCTTCCAGTACCGTGATCAGGGCATGGCCCGTTCGCTGGGGGCTGGCGGCAATGTGCCCATCGAGCGCTTCGTGCTGGAGCGCTCCGTCTGGCGTTCGCTGAAGCAATGGGGAGGCCGGTCATGAGCCGCTTGCCGGAACTGCGTACCCGCCGTCTCATCCTTCGCCCCTTGCGCGGAGAGGACTCGGAAGCCATCGCCCGCCTGTGCGGGCAGGAATTCGAGGTTGTCCGCTGGCTGACAAGCATGGCTTGGCCCTATGAAGAGGGCTCGGCCGAAGCTTTCACCGCCAGGGCCATGACCTGCGATCCGGTGGAGGAGGCTGCCGTCTTCGCCATCACGCTGGGCGGCGTCTTCATCGGCGTCATGGCGATCGACGCGCCGGGCGAACTGGCGGAAGCGGCAGGCTGCCCGACCATCGGCTACTGGCTGGGCCGCCCCTTCCAGGGCTTCGGCTATGCCGGAGAAGCCGCGGAGGCGGCACTCGACTGGGCCTTTGCCGCCCATGGCTGCCCCGCTGTCGCAGCGCGGGTGTTCGAAGAAAATGCCGCCTCGCGGGCACTTTTGCGCAAGCTTGGTTTCCAGCCGGAAGCCATCACCGAGCGCTATGCAAGGGCACTGGACCGCAAGGTCCGCAACATCGTTGTGCGGCTGGATGGCAAGGCCTTCCGCCAGCGCAAGGCAGCAGCCTGATGGGCGCGGCGGACAGCAGCGGCAAATGGCAGGGCCTGCCGCTCGCCACACCCCGGCTGACCTTGCGCCCGGCGCGGCCCTCCGATGCCGTTGATATTGTCACGCTTGCGGGAGATATCGAAGTCTCCCGCACGCTGGCCCGTGTGCCGCATCCCTATACGGCTGCCCATGCGCAAGCATGGCTGCAGGCGGCGATGGATGGGACGGATCTGACGATTGTCAATCTGGTCATTGACCGGAATGATGCCCTCATTGGCTCGATCACGTTTCGCGAGTTGCACGCAAGCCCCCTGATCGGGTATTGGCTTGGCCGCCCCTTCTGGGGTCAGGGCCTGATGAGCGAAGCCCTGAAGGCTGCGCTTGGCTGGTTCTTTGCCGTCACAGATCATGAGGCTCTGGAGGCAGAGGTCATGACAGGCAATGCCGCGTCGCTGGCTGCGCTGCGCAGGCTCGGGTTCCGCGAGACGGGCACCGGCACTTGCGCCAGTCTTGCCACCGGCACGGCGGCGGCTTCAATCCGCACACGCCTTGAGCGCGCGCGTTTTATGGAATCTAGTGATGCCTGACGCGCGGGCAGCAGAAATGGACATGAGATGAAGTTCCTCGACCAGGCCAAGATTTATGTACGCTCCGGCAATGGCGGCGCCGGTGCCGTCTCCTTCCGGCGGGAGAAGTTCATCGAGTTCGGCGGCCCCGATGGCGGCGACGGCGGACGCGGCGGCGACGTGTGGGTTGAATGCGTCGAGGGCCTGAACACACTCATCGACTACCGCTACCAGCAGCATTTCAAAGCCGGAACCGGCATCCACGGCATGGGCCGCAACCGCACGGGCGCCAAGGGCAACGATGTGGTGCTGCGCGTGCCGGTGGGTACGGAGATCCTTGAAGAAGACAACGAGACGGTCATTGCCGACCTGACCGAGCCCGGCCAGCGCCTGCTGCTGCTGCGCGGCGGCAATGGCGGTTTCGGCAATGCCCAGTTCAAGTCCTCCACCAATCAGGCACCGCGCCATGCCAATCCGGGCCTTGAAGGCATCGAGAAGTGGATCTGGCTGCGCCTGAAGCTGATCGCAGACGCGGGCCTCGTCGGCCTGCCCAATGCAGGCAAGTCCACGTTCCTGGCGTCCGTATCTGCGGCCAAGCCGAAGATCGCCGACTATCCCTTCACCACGCTGCATCCGAACCTCGGCGTGGTCGAGCTGGACGGACGGGGCTTCGTGCTGGCCGATATTCCGGGCCTCATCGAGGGCGCACATGAGGGCACAGGTCTGGGCGACCGCTTCCTTGGCCATATCGAGCGCACCCGCGTGCTGCTGCATCTGGTCGATGGCTCGGGCGTCGAAGATCCGGCTGAAGCCTACCGTGTGGTCCGCGGCGAGCTGGAGGCCTATGGCAACGGGCTGGAAGACAAGCCGGAGATCGTCGCCATGTCCAAGGCAGACGCCCTGTCGCCGGAGCTGCGTGCCGAACGGGCGGCCTCGCTGGAAGCAGCCTGCGGCCGCAAGCCGCTGATTCTCTCGTCGGCCAGCCGCGAGAATGTGGATACGGCGCTGCGCATGATCATCAGAGCAATCGACAAGGACAAGGAGGACGCCGCAAACGAGGTTCCCTCCCGTCCTGAAGAGGGATGGCGTCCGTGAAGCAGGCAACCCGGCAGCTTGGCGAGTTCAAGCGCATTGTTGTGAAAATCGGCTCGGCTCTGCTTGTCGAGAACGGCAAGCTGCGGCGCGAATGGCTGGAAGCCATCGTGGATGACATCGCCGCGCTGGCTGAAAAGGGCTGCGAGCTGCTGGTCGTGTCCTCCGGCTCCATCGCGCTGGGGCGCGGCGTGCTCGGCCTGCCACGCGGGCCGCTGAAGCTGGAAGAAAGCCAGGCGGCTGCCGCTGTCGGCCAGATCGCGCTGGCTCAGGCCTATTCCGAGTGCCTCGGCCGCAAGGGACTGAAGGCAGGACAGGTTCTGCTGACGCTGGGTGACACGGAAGAGCGCCGCCGCTATCTCAACGCCCGCGCCACCATCGGCACGCTGCTGCGCATGGGCGCGGTGCCGATCATCAACGAGAATGATACGGTCGCCACTTCGGAAATCCGCTACGGCGACAATGACCGGCTGGCCGCCCGCGTCGCCACCATGACGACCGCCGACTGTCTCGTGCTGCTGTCGGATATCGACGGGCTCTACACCGCCCCTCCGGCCACCAATCCGGACGCCGTGTTCCTGCCCGAAGTGCCTCGCATCACGCCTGAAATCGAGGCGATGGCGGGCAGCGCCGGATCGGAGCTGTCACGCGGCGGCATGAAGACCAAGATCGACGCGGCCAAGATCGCAACATCTGCCGGAACGGTGATGGCGATTGCCTCGGGCAAGCGCATGAACCCGCTGCGCGCCATTGATGAAGGCGTGCGCTGCACGTGGTTTCTCGCCGCATCCACGCCCGCAACGGCCCGCAAGGCCTGGATCAACGGCCATCTGGAGCCTCGCGGCGATGTGCAGCTGGATGAAGGGGCCGTTGCAGCGCTCAAGTCCGGCAAGAGCCTGCTTCCCGCAGGTGTCACTCACATTTCGGGTGGCTTCTCACGCGGGGATACGGTCAAGATCCTCTCCCCGGAAGGCCGGGTGCTGGGGCGCGGCCTTATTGCCTATGACGCCGCCGAGGCCCGCATGATCGCGGGCCGCAACAGCCGTGAGATCGAAGCCATCGTGGGCTATCCAGGCCGCGCCGAGATGATCCACCGCGATGATCTGGCGCTGGACGACGCCCAGTTTGAGAGAGAAGCCTAAGGAACATCCGATGCAGGACAAGGTTGAAGCAAGCAGCATTACGGCACTGATGGCGGATCTGGGCAAGCGTGCCCGCGCCGCAGCCCGCAAGCTCAGCCTTGCCCCAGAGGAACAGAAGAACCGCGCCCTGCGCGCCATGGCCTCGGCCGTGCGCGAGGCAACGCCCGCGATCCTTGCCGCCAATGCGCAGGACGTGGAGACCATGACCGCCAATGGCCAGACGGCTTCCTTTCTGGACCGCGGCACCCTGACGGTGGAGCGGATCGAGGACATTGCCCAGGCGCTTGAAGCCATTGGCGCCCTGCCCGATCCGGTTGGCAGCGTTATCTCCGCATGGGAGCGCCCCAACGGACTGAAGATCGAGCGCGTGCGCACGCCGCTCGGCGTCATCGGCGTCATTTACGAAAGCCGCCCCAACGTGACGGCCGATGCCGGTGCGCTGTGCCTGAAGGCTGGGAATGCGGTGATCCTGCGCGGCGGGTCCGATACGCTGCAGTCAAACCTTGCCATTCATGCCGCCTTGCAGAAGGGGCTGGAAGCGGCCGGTCTGCCCGGCGATGCCATCCAGCTTGTGCCGGTGGCGGACCGCGATGCCGTCGGCGAAATGCTGAAAGGCCTTGGCGGCAATGTGGACGTGATCGTGCCGCGTGGCGGCAAGAGCCTTGTCGCACGCGTGCAGAATGATGCCCGCGTGCCCGTATTCGCGCATCTGGAAGGCATTGTGCACATCTTCCTCGACAAGGCGGCAGATCCGGCCAAGGCAACGGATGTGATCGTCAATTCCAAGCTGCGCCGCACTGGCATCTGCGGCGCGCTGGAGACCCTGCTGGTCGACCGCGCCATCGCCGGTGACCTGCTGCCCGGCATCATCGCCGCGCTTCAGGACAAGGGCTGCGAGGTGCGGGGCGATGCAGAGGTGCAGCACCTGTGCCCCGGCACGATTGCAGCAACGGACGAGGACTGGACGACGGAGTACCTCGACAAGATCCTCTCCGTGCGCATCGTTGGCGGGCTGCATGAGGCAATCGAACATATCGAGACTTATGGCTCACATCACACCGACTGTATCCTGACTGAGGACGAGGAGGCAGCACGCCGTTTCTTTGCCGAGGTGGATTCGGCTATCGTGCTGCACAATGCCTCTACCCAGTTTGCCGATGGTGGCGAGTTCGGCATGGGCGCGGAAATCGGTATCGCTACGGGCCGCATGCATGCACGCGGGCCTGTGGGCGTCGAGCAGCTGACCTCTTTCAAATACCGCGTGCACGGCAAAGGCCAGCTTCGCCCGTAACGGACCATTGACGTGACATCATCCGCCACCGGCCGGTTCGAGGCCGATCCCCGCTGGACCAGACTGCCGCATGCTGAGCCGGGCAACCGGATCGGCCTTTTCGGCGGTTCGTTCAATCCGGCGCACTCCGGGCACCGCCTTGTGGCAGAAACGGCGCTGAACCGGCTGAAGCTGGATCAGGTCTGGTGGCTGGTGACACCCGGAAACCCGTTGAAGGATCATTCGGACCTAGCGCCCCTGAGCCAGCGGCTGGAACAGGCTGCGGCCCTTGCGCGCCATCCGCGCATGAAGGTGACGGCCATTGAAGCGCGGCTGCGCACAGCCTATACGGCTGAGACGCTGGCGCGGTTGAAGGGCCTGCGGCCAGATCTTTCCTTCGCATGGATCATGGGAGCGGACAATCTCGCCAGTTTCCACCGCTGGCAGGACTGGCGGGGAATTCTCAATCAGGTCACCGTTGCCGTGGTCAACCGCCCCGGCGCGTCCCTGTCACCTCTCTTTGCACCAGCCGCACGGGCCTATGCCCGTTACCGGCTGGCGGAAGTGGATGCGCCACTGGCGCTGTCCATGAAGCCGCCGCACTGGGTGTTTCTCCATGCGCCGCTGGATCCGGTCTCCTCAACAGCCCTGCGCGCCAGACAGAAGGAAGCGCGCTGAGACGGCAAAGAATTAACACTGACACGGCATGTGTCTTGAAAATGACAGATATGAAGCACTATTCTTGGGGCAGATGGCAGATCCAGGGTCTGAAACTCTGCCGTCCTTGTGGTGCGAAACGGGGATGCCCGGGCATCCCTATCCAACCTGTGGCGAAAGGCGAAACACCTGAGCATGACCTTGCACTCCGGAGAGGCACACGTGTCCTCTCCCACTCAGCCGTCTTTGGACGTAGCTCCCAAAGGCAAACTGATCGACGCGATCCTTTCCAGTCTCGACGCTTCGAAAGCGGAAGAGATCGTCTCCCTCGACATCGCGGGCAAAAGCTCGCTGGCCGATTTCATGGTGATCGCCTCCGGGCGTTCGCACCGGCATGTTGGCGCCATCGCCGACCATCTGCTGCGTGACATCAAGGAATTGGGCTTCGGCAATGCCCGTATCGAAGGCCAGACCCACTGTGACTGGGTGCTGATCGACGCCGGTGACGTGATTGTCCACGTCTTCCGTCCGGAAGTCCGCGGCTTCTACAATCTTGAGAAGATGTGGTCCGCCGACGCGAACGACGTGCAGTAAGGCCAAAGCTGACCCGGCCAGATGCGTGAAAGGCATCTGGCCTGACGGTCTCTGGAGCTCCCGGCATCAGGCGCCGGGGGAACGGAAATCATGCGCTATGTCATTGCGGCTGTCGGCCGCATGAAATCCGGTCCGGAGCGCGAGCTGCTGGACCGCTACGTCGACCGTGCCCGCAAGACGGGCCGGGCCCTTGGCGTGACTGCGGTTGATGTCACCGAAACAGTGGAAAGCCGCGCCCAGCGCAGCGAGGACCGCAAGGCGGAAGAGGCGCAGGTGCTCCTCTCCGGCCTGCATCCCCGTGCAAGGCTGATTGCCCTCGATGAAACCGGCAAGACGATGAACAGCCCTGCATTCGCGGACGTTCTGCGCGGCTGGATGGACGAGGGCAGTCCCGAGATCGTGCTGGCCATCGGTGGTGCGGACGGACATGGCGCTGACCTGCTGGCCCGGGCCGACCTGAAGCTTGCATTTGGTGCCATGACATGGCCGCATCAGATCGTGCGCATCCTGGTTGCCGAGCAGGTTTACCGGGCCCTGACCATCCAGTCCGGCCACCCCTATCACCGGGTTTGAGCACAGGTTGCCTTACAGCTTCGCGCAAGATGACAAAATGATAATCTGCGCGGGCTTTTCCAGCCCGGATCCCGCCGCATTTACGCTCTAGTTTCCCTGCTGTGGAGCGTTCAGGACGGTAAACGCTTCGTTAATGACAAGGCCGCATCCTCGTCTCAAATATCTCACTGCTCCAGAAGAATCATTCTGGGGTCCGGGATATGGCAAGACAGGTGCCTCCGGCACATCTGACAGGACTATCGTGGTGCAGCCCTTGCGAATGGCGGGAAGCAGCAAAGCCTTTCAGTCACGGCGCCCTTTGGCGCTGGCGGGTTTGCTTGCCCTCATGTCCGCACTGCCGCATGCTGCAGCAGCCCAAACCGCAACAGCGGTGGAAGCCACCGTTTCCGGCCCCGCAGCAGAAGTCCTGAAGCGCAAGCTGGAGCGCGAAGCGGAACTGGCTGCCCTGTCGCGGGATATCGAGCTGTCCTCGGGACGCCAGCAGGAAATCGAGCAGGAAATTGCCTCGCTCGACAGGGACAGCGAATCCCTGACCAATTCGATCCTGAGCACGGCCGGGCGAGATCAAGGGGCTTGAAGGCAACATTGCCGATACAGAGCGTCGGCTGGAGCGGCTGACGGCCAATGAGGACACCGTGCGCGCCTCCCTGTGGCAGCGCCGGGGCACGCTGGCTGAAGTGCTGGCTTCGCTGCAGCGGATCGGCCGCCGTCCGCCGCCTGCTCTGGTGGTGCAGCCGAGTGACGCCCTTGCCGCCGTGCGCAGCGCGATCCTGCTCAATGCAGTGATGCCGGGCCTGCGCATCGAAGCCGAGGCTCTGGCCTCCGATCTTGAGGAACTGAACCGCCTCAAGTCCGGCATTGTCGCCGAAAAGGACAGGCTGCGGGCGGATGCCACACGCCTGGCAGAAGAGAAATCACGTCTGGAACTGCTGATGGCCGCCAAGCGGCAGGAACGGGACAAGACAGCCGGTGAACTGGCGGCAGAACGCCAGAAAGCGCAAGAACTGGCTGCGAAGGCAGGTTCTCTCAAGGAATTGATCGCCTCGCTGGAGAACGAAATCGAGAGCGCGCGCAAGGCCGCAGAGGCAGCGGCAGCCGCAACGGCGCTGCGCCAGAGTGGCCAGCAGCCTTCGAGAACCGCGCCTCTCGACCCCGGCCGCCTGAGCCCGGCGATTGCGTTCGCCGACACAAAAGGCCTGCTGGCACGGCCAGTTGCCGGCGATCTGCTCAAGGACTACGGCCAAAGCGACGACTACGGCGGACAGACGGAAGGCCAGACCTTCTCCACCCGTCCAGGCGCGCAGGTGACTGCCCCCGGTGACGGATGGGTGGTCTATTCCGGCCCCTTCCGGTCCTTCGGCCAACTCTTGATCCTGAACGCAGGCGACGGTTATCATGTACTGCTTGCCGGAATGGACAGGATCGACGTCGAACTGGGGCAGTTTGTTCTTGCCGGAGAGCCTATCGGTGTGATGGGCTCCACCCAGTGGGCGAGTGCTTCGACCTATGGCTTGGGATCGACCAGCCCGGTCCTATATGTTGAATTCAGAAAAGATGGCAGTGCGATTGACCCCACCCCTGGTGGGCCAGCACAGAGGAAGAAAAGGCTCGCGGATGATACGGAAAGCTTCTCTGCTGTTCACTGGCGCACTGATCGGCGCTGTAGCGGTAACATCCTTTTCAAACCTGCCCATTCGCCTGAGCGGTGACGCAAATGCAGCGGCTTCGGACACGTACCGTCAACTGAACCTGTTTGGTGACGTATTCGAGCGGGTGCGCTCGGATTATGTCGAGGTGCCGGATGATGCCGAGCTGATCGAATCTGCGATCAATGGCATGCTGACCTCGCTGGATCCCCATTCCAGCTACATGCCGCCGAAGGCTTTCCGCGACATGCAGGTGCAGACACGCGGCGAGTTTGGCGGCCTCGGCATCGAGGTGACGATGGAGGAAGGCCTCGTGAAGGTCGTGTCTCCCATTGATGACACCCCCGCTGCCAAGGCAGGCCTGATGGCCGGTGACTTCATCGTGCAGATCGACGGCGAGCAGGTGCAGGGCCTGACGCTGAACGAGGCGGTCGAAAAGATGCGCGGCCCGGTCAACACCCAGATCAAGGTCTCCATCCGCCGTGAAGGACGCGCCGAGCCTTTCGACGTGACACTGACCCGCGACACCATCCGCATCCGCTCCGTCCGCTGGCGTGAAGAAGGTGACGTCGGCTACATCCGCGTCACCCAGTTCAACGAGCAGACCTATGACGGGCTGCAAAAAGCCATCGACGAAATCTCCACCAAGATCGGTGGTGACAAGCTGAAGGGCTATGTGCTGGACCTGCGCAACAACCCGGGCGGCCTTCTGGACCAGGCAATTGCCGTTTCTGACGCGTTCCTTGACCGGGGCGAGATCGTCTCGACCCGTGGCCGCAATGCAGAAGAAACCCAGCGCTACAATGCCCGCGCCGGAGATCTGACGCGCGGCAAGCCTGTCATCGTGCTGGTGAACGGCGGTTCGGCTTCGGCCTCCGAGATTGTGGCTGGCGCCCTGCAGGATCACCGCCGTGCCACCGTGCTCGGCACCCGGTCCTTCGGCAAGGGCTCCGTGCAGACCATCATTCCGCTCGGCGCGAATGGTGCAATCCGCCTGACCACGGCCCGCTACTACACACCGTCGGGCACTTCGATCCAGGCCAAGGGCATCGAGCCGGACATCGTTTCCCTGCAGGATCTGCCGGAAGACATGAAGGGCCGCGCCGAAACGACCGGTGAGGCCGGCCTGCGCGGCCATCTGTCCTCAGAAAAGCCGGAAGGCGAGGATGTGAAGGAAGAATCCGGCAGCCAGGCCTATGTCCCGGCTGACGCGAAGGATGACAAGCAGCTGAACCTTGCGCTGGATCTTCTGCGCGGCGTGCAGGCCAACAGTGCCTTCCCGCCGGCGTCTGATCAGCAGAAGGCGGCCGTTCCGAACTGATACCGGTTCTCCGGCAGGCCCTTCGTCGCGTGTAGGCTTGCCGGAAATCCGCACTCTCTGAACCAGCAGCAAGCGCCGCGTTCCGTAAACCGGAAGGCGGCGCAAGGACATTGTGGAACGTCATGGCGGCGAAGGACCTCACAGCGCCTTTGGGCATGGGCAAGCGGAAGCTGATCCGTTTGCCGTTCGGGCTCATCGGCATGGGCCTGATTACGGTGGTCATCACCACCGGGCTGCTATGGATGGGCGTGGTGGACGACCCTCTGGGCGGGGAACCCACGGCCGTGTTGCCGCTGGAGCGCACCGTTGAGGGGCTCGCCGCCCGCGACATCGCCGCATTGAGCGTGCAGCAGGATCTGAGTTCCGATCAGGAAGGCGAGGCAGGCAAGGAACCTGCCACCCTGGGGCCCCGCTTCGATGACGAGGCCAACCAGCCAGCCCGAACAGGCGAAGGCCTGTCGACCACACCGGATCAGCGTGTCACGGAGCGCGTCGAGTATGGCTATTTGCCCAAGGTTGGCGGTGATGGCATACGCCCGCTGGACCTGTATGCAAGGCCCCTGTCAGGTGATCTTCTGTCCGCACCGCGCATTGCCGTTGTCATCGGCGGCATCGGCCTGTCGGAAGCAGGCAGCCAGAATGCGCTGAAAAGCCTGCCGCCTGAAATCACGCTGGCTATCGCTCCCTATGCCGCCGCACCCGACCGCTGGATGAAACAGGCACGGGCGGCTGGCCATGAGCTGCTGATGCAGTTGCCGCTGGAACCCTTCGACTATCCGGACAATGACCCTGGCCCCCACACGCTCTTGGTGAGCTTGCGAGGCCCCGAGCTCCTCGACCGCTTGAGCTGGCTTTTATCGCGAACCACGAACTATGCTGGCGTGATCAACACCCAGGGTGGCCGTTTCACCGCAGCCGAGCCCTCGATGCAATTGCTACTGGACCAGATCACTCAACGCGGCCTGATGTATGTGGATGATGGCTCATCCTCGCGCACAGTGGCACCGGCAGCCGCCTCTGCGGCCCGCACCCCTTCAGCCGGGTTGATGTCGTGCTGGATGCCAACCCGCGGGCAGAAGACATCAACAGCCAGCTTCTGCAGCTTGAAGCTCTGGCCCGTGCACGCGGCGTGGCTGTCGCGTCAGGCACGGCCTTGCCCGTTACCGTCAAGATGCTGCAGGAATGGTCGGCAGATCTGGAACGGCGCGGCTTGCAGCTGGTTCCCGTCAGCGCCACCATCGACAGAGCTCCACAAGACTGATACCGGAGAGACCATCCGTTTTTCAGCGGAGGTCAAGCTGCGGATATGTGATAGAGTGTCCCGGCTGACGGTATGTGGAGTAAGACGTGAGCAAGGCCTTGCATGATTTTCCGGGTGCGGGTGCACCCGGCCAGCTGCCCTACCGCCCCTGTGTGGGCATCATGCTTGTCAACCGGGATGGCCGTGTCTGGGCCGGTCACCGGTTCGATCCCAAAGCCGCCCACAAGGGGCGCAAGATCGAGGAAGAATACGCCTGGCAGATGCCGCAGGGTGGCATCGACGCAGGCGAAGATCCGCTGGCAGCAGCCTTCCGCGAGCTCTACGAAGAAACCTCCGTCCGTTCCGCATCACTGATTGCCGAAGCCCCCGGCTGGTTCACCTACGACTATCCGCCGGAAGTGCTTGCCAGCACCCGCCATGGCAAGTACCGCGGGCAGGCCCAGAAATGGTACGCCCTGCGCTTTGAAGGTGAGGACAGTGAGATCAACATCCTCACTCCGCCCAAAGGCCATTCGCAGGAATTTGATGGCTGGCGCTGGGAGGAAGCAGCAAGGCTTCCGGCGCTGATCGTGCCCTTCAAGCGGCATGTCTATGAACAGGTGGTCGATGCCTTCACCAGGCTGGTGCCCGGGATATGAAACAGGGTCAGTTCTGACTGGCTTGACGCTGCAAACATGCCAGCCACTCGCCGCGCACCTCTGCATCTGCCTCAAAGGCGAGACGCTCCTGCGCCAGCACCATGAAGGCCTCCGGCGCAAGCAGCCGCGAAAGGGCCCAGACGGCGGCCCCGCGCACAATCACAGCATCATCACCCAGCAGCGTAACGATCTGTGACAGATGACTGGTATCGCCGCTGTTTCCTGCCGCGATCAGGCAATTGCGGATGAAGCGGTCCCGGCCGATGCGCTTGACCGGAGATCCTGAAAACAGCTGGCGGAAGGCCGGATCATCCAGCTTCAGAAGCGCATCCAGGGATGGCGCCTCCAGATCCGCCCGCGCCTTAAGCTTGGCCTCACGGGCCTCCACGGCAAATTTGTTCCAGGGGCAGGCGGCAAGGCAATCGTCACAGCCATAGATGCGGTTGCCCATGGGTTCACGGAACTCTGCCGGGATGGGTCCGGCGTGCTCGATGGTCAGATAGGAAATGCAGCGGCGGGCGTCGAGCCGGTAGGGCTGCGGGAAGGCGCCTGTCGGACAGGCGGAGAGGCAGGCCCGGCAGGAGCCGCAATGGTCCCGCTCCGGCTCTGCGGCGGACAGATCCAGCGTGGTGAAGATGCTGGCGAGAAAGAACCAAGAGCCAAGCCGCCGCGACACCAGATTGGTGTGCTTGCCCTGCCAGCCAAGACCCGCAGCCTGCGCCAGCGGCTTTTCCATGACCGGCGCCGTATCAACGAAGACCTTCACATCGCCGCCGCCCGCGCGCGAGACGAGAAAGCTCGCCAGCTCCTTCAGCTTGCCCTTGGTGACATCGTGATAATCCCGGTGACGGGCATAGACGGAGATGTTGCCCCGGTCCGGATGGGCGAGGTTTTCCAGCGCATCCCCGGCGGGGCCATAGTTCATGGCCAGCATGATGACAGAGCGCACCTGCGGCCACAGCACGCTGGGGCTGCCGCGCCGGTCCGCTGTCTCCTCCATCCAGCCCATGGTGCCGTGATGGCCATCGGCGAGAAACTGCGCCAGCCGCTGCGGGGCCTGCGGGATGGCGCCGGGCCGGGTGATGGCGAGGTCATCAAAGCCCAGCTGGGCCGCCTTTTCCCTGAGCTGGCTGCAAAGGCGGTCCAGGGCCTTTGCCGAAAGCGCCGGGCTTGAAGGCACAACCGGGCTGTTCCGGCTCTCCGTCAGAAGTCCAGATCCGCGTAGGTCATCGACGGCGGCATGCCGAGCATCTTTTCGCTCAGGAGCGGACGGAAACTCGGACGCGACTTTACCCGCGCATACCAGGCCTTGACGTTTTCCTCGGTGTCCCATGGCACTTCGCCCAGATAATCGGCGCAGGACATTTCTGCGGCGAGCGCGAAATCCGCAAAGCTCAGCCGGTCACCGCCCAGCCATTTGCGTGAAGCCGCAAGATAGCCGAAATAGCGCATATGATGGTGAATATTGGCGCGCGCCACGCGGAGAATGGCCGAATCCGGCTCACCGCCCCCACGGAACGGGGCATATCCTGCTTGTAGATACGCTCGCGCACGAAATGGCCCACAACCTCGTCGTCGAACTTGCGCAGGCCCCATTCGACCAGACGCCGGGTTTCGGCGCGCAGTTCCGGGTGATCTGGCATCAGCCGCCGGTCACCCATCGCATAGCCGCGCGTTTCATCGAGATATTCCATGATGGCATAGGGGCCGCAGACCGGCGTGCCGCCGTTCTCGACCAGAACCGGCACAGTCCCTGCCGGATTGAGCATCAGGAATTCCCGGCGCCGTTCCCAGGGGTTGAGCGTGTGCATCTCGTAATTTGCGCCGTACTCACCGAGGATGAGACGCACAAAACGGGAAGACGGCGAGAACGGATGGTGATAAAGCGTGAGCATTCAGTGATTTGGACCTTCAGCGCCGGGTGCCCCCAAGCGCCCGTCACAACTCTAGTAGGATATGGTTAGCATCCTCTTGCTGCCGCCCTCTTTTCCCGCGAGACAGCGCGCTCGCATAGATCATGCCCCGCAGCGGGATTCAATAGGCTCTCAACAGGTCTTTTCAGGAGTTCATTTGCGATGACAAGCGATACGATCATCAGTGCCTTCATTCTGGGCATCGTCGAGGGCCTGACGGAGTTCATCCCGGTATCCTCCACCGGTCACATTCTGCTGCTCGGGCATTTTCTGGGTTTCGAGAACACGGGCCGCACCTTCGAGGTGCTGATCCAGCTTGGCGCCATCCTCGCCATCCTCAGCGTCTATTTCGGGCGGCTTTGGTCTATCGCAACAGCCCTGCCGCACGACCGGCGTGCCCAGCGCTTTGTTACGGGCATTCTTCTGGCCTTCCTGCCGGCCGCCATCATCGGCGTGCTAGCACATGGCTTCATCAAGACGGTGCTGTTTGAATCGCCCATGCTGATCTGCACCACGCTGCTGCTGGGCGGTATCGTACTGCTGGTGATCGACAGGCTGCCGCTGAAGCCGCGCTATCACAACGTCATGGATTATCCGCTGCCGCTGTGCCTTGCCATCGGCTTCTTTCAGTGCCTTGCCATGGTGCCGGGTGTTTCGCGCTCCGGTTCCACCATCGTTGGATCGCTGCTGATGGGCACGGACAAGCGCTCTGCGGCTGAGTTCTCGTTCTTCCTCGCCATGCCGACCATGGCAGGCGCCTTTGCCTATGATCTTTACAAGAACCGGGATGCGCTTTCGATGGACGATGCCGCGCTCATCAGCATCGGCTTTGTCACGTCCTTCGTGGCGGCTGTCTTTGTGGTGCGCAAGCTGCTGGACTTCGTGTCCCGCCACGGCTTCGCCCCCTTCGCCTGGTGGCGCATTGCCGTTGGCCTTGCCGGTTTTGCCGGTCTCTATTTCTTCGGATAAGCGGCTCATACCAACACTCGATGAGCTTGCCTCATTGCGTGTTGGCCAAGCACGTGCAGCGCATGAGCAATTTTAAGGCGTGATGCGTCAGCATCTAAAGCCTTGGTATCAAGCCTCAGGCAATGCCAGAGGCTCTCAATGCCGCCGTCATGGCAGCCGCGCCAATGACGATGACGGGAAACGGTGCCCGCAGCAGATAAAGCCCAAGACCGGCGGCAACACCTGCCGGTCTTGCCCAGCCCGCGAATGCGGCGCCATCCAGCAGCGCGGAACTGGCCATCAGCGACACCAGCATCACCACGGCAGCCGCCTGAAACAGCTGCTGCATGCCGCCGGAGAGCACCAGCCGTCCATGCAGCAAAGGCCCCGTGGCACGGAAGGCAAAGGTGCCCGCTGCCAGCGCCAGAATGGCGGCAAGCGGCATCAGGTTCTCAGTCATTTGCGCAATCCCCTGCCAGTTCACGGGCTGACGCGTCCCGACGCGGCCTGCGAATGAAAACGACCAGCCCGCCAAGCGCTGCCAGCACCGGGACACCTGCGGGCAGAACCGGCGTCAGTGCAAAGGCAATGGCCGCACCGAGGCCGGCGGCAAGCCGCAGCCGTGCGTCTTTCAGGGCTGGCAGAACCAGCGCCAGAAGCACGGCCGGAAAGGCCGCATCAAGGCCCAGCGCCGACGCATCCCCCACTGCCTGCCCGAGCACGGCCCCGGCGATTGTCCCCATGTTCCACAGGATGTAGAGGCCCACGGCGCAGGCCCAGTAAAGCGCACGGGCGCGCTCCGGATTGCTGTCCTTCAACGAAAAAGCCAGTGCCTCGTCGGTGAGAAGATGCGAGCCGACAAGCTTCTGCAGCAGCCCGCCGCGCAGGAGACCTGCCACTGAAAAGCCGAAGGGGAGATGCCGCGCGTTGAGCACCAGTCCAGCCAGAACCGCCGCAACCGGTCCCCCGCCCGCCAGCACCACCCCCACCGCTGCAAACTGCGAAGCACCGGCGAAAACGATGGTAGACATGGCCAAAGGCACCCAGAACGGCAATCCGCCGCCCGTCGCTATGGCCCCGAAGGAAACACCGGCGATGGTGGTTGCGCCGCAAACCAGCAGCACGTCCATCCAGTCGCGGCGCGTGAGTGTTTGAAATATCGTCCGCATGTGCGATAAAATGGACAACAACAGATCGTTCGTCAAGACGAACAATCGTTCGATATCAAGAACATTCAAGAGACGCGAAAGCCCCGCATGACCGACACCGCCGAAGCCCTCAGGCAATGGATTGGCATTGCCCTCAAGACCGAGCGGGAAAAGGCGGGACTGAGCCTCAGCGAACTGGCACGACGGGCCGGTCTTTCGA
The DNA here is from genome assembly GCF_050510895.1 of Pannonibacter phragmitetus. Taxonomy (GTDB): domain Bacteria; phylum Pseudomonadota; class Alphaproteobacteria; order Rhizobiales; family Stappiaceae; genus Pannonibacter; species Pannonibacter phragmitetus_B. The sequence continues at coordinate 3,619,523 of NZ_JBNINT010000001.1, forward strand.
AGTCCACACTGTCTCAGCTGGAAGCAGGCAGCGGCAATCCGGGCATTGAAACCCTGTGGATGCTGGCGGTGGCGCTGAACATTCCCTTCAGCCGCCTTGTGGACCGGCCGGAGCGCACCACACGCCTTGTGCGGGCGGGCGAAGGCTCCGCGACGTTTTCCGAAGAAGCCGCCGTCCGTGCGACGCTTCTGTCCACTGGCAGCAATGGCGTTCGGCGGGACATCTACCGGATGGATCTCGAACCCGGCCGTGCGCGCCGCTCTCCAGCGCATATTGCCGGCACGACGGAACATGTGCTGGTCGCAACCGGGCGTGCCCGTGTTGGCCCGGAGGCGGAGACCGAGGAACTCTCGCCCGGCGATTATTACGCCTACCCCGGCGATACGGCCCATCTCTATGAAGCCCTTGAGCCCGGCACGGTGCTAATGCTGGTGATGGAGCACGCGTGACATGAAGGCCGCGCAGCGTCCTCCGGTCCTAACGCTTTTTTCGCTTCCCCTGCGGTAGAACATGGCATCCGGCGCGGTGTGCGCCGCAGTCATGAAGGGGACCTTCCGTGCAAGGGCAGCTTTCGATTTTCCGTCATCTGCTGGCCGCCGCCAGCTTCTGCGCAGCCATTTTCGCCGTGGCGCCCGCAGCTCACGCCGCAGATAACGGCCCTGTCTCCGTCGAACAGGGCGTGAGCTACGAATATCTCGACCGCTGGGACGTGGACAAGCTGAACGAAATCCTGACCAAGGATACGCCCGCCTTTGCCGGTATCACCGAGACCTACACTCCAGCCCGCAATGCGGTGAAGCTCTACCGGGTCACCTATCCGTCCGTGATCCCGGAGCGCGGCAACAAGCCGACCGTCGCCACCGGCCTGCTTGCCGTTCCGGACGTTGAAGGCAGCAGCTTCCCCTCGTGTCCTACCAGCACGGCACGGTCTACCTGAAGCAGCAGGTGCCGTCCTATCCGGATCAGTCGCCGGAAACCCAGCTGATGATCGCCCAGTTCGCCGGGCAGGGCTATCTGCTGATCGGTGCGGACTATTTCGGCCTCGGCGATTCGCCCGAGACGGAAGGCTACATGGTCAAGGCCAGCCACCAGCAGGCCACCTATGACATGCTTACCGCCAGCCAGTCCGTGCTCAAGGCCATGAAGCTGGAAGACAGCAAGCTGTTCCTCGCCGGCTGGTCGCAGGGTGGCTATGTCACCATGGCCATGGTGCAGAAGCTGGAACAGGCCGGCGTGCCCGTCACGGCAGCGGCCACTGCCAGCGCGCCCATCGACATTTTCGCGGCCCTCAACGGCTTCCTGAATTTCCCGCGCAAGTTCGATGCGGATTGGGTCAACAGCCTGTTCATTCTGTCGTCCTTCTCTTACGAGCACTACTATGGCCTGCCCGGCCTCGCCCGTTCGATGATCGCGGAGGAGTATTATGACGTGGCGCAGAAGGCCTATCTGCGCGAGCCCATTGATCCGTCCACGATCCCGGGCGACCTGCACAAGCTGCTGAAGCCGGAATATTTCGACACCCAGTTCTTCGCCGCCTCCGCCTTTGGACGCCTTGCGGCACAGAACGAAGTCTTCCGCTGGATCTACAAGACCCCCGTGCGCAACTATTACGGCGAAACGGACGAAGCTATCTCCACCGGGATCGGCCGCATGGCCATGACCTATCAGCAGGCCATCGGCGCCGGAAACCCGGCTGTGGAAGCCGTCTCCACCGGTGACACCACCCACCGCGGCACCTTCGCCCGCGCCACCCCGCAGTGGAAGGCCTGGTTCGACGGGCTGTGAGGGCGTTTCCGCCTGCATATTGACCAATGCTTGATTGGCCACTCCCAACAACGCCACACGGCATTGTTGGGAGTGGCAAGGGACCTGAACGAAACAACGGTTTCATCCCCCGGCGCGGATTTTCCCCTTCCCGCTTGACGGCATATAGTTGCATTTGCAATCAATTGCATTTCCAGTCCGCCTTGGGAGGGGCTTATGGGCCGCGTTGTCCTTCACACCTATTTCCGCAGTTCCACGTCCTTCCGGGTGCGCATTGCGCTGGCGATGAAGGGCATTGCCTATGAGCCGGTGTTCCACCACCTGCGCCTCGGCAAGCACCGGGAGCCCGGATATCTTGCCGTCAACCCGCAAGGGCTTGTGCCCACGCTGGAATGGAGCGACGGCACGGTGCTGAGCCAGTCGCTGGCCATTATCGAGTTTCTGGACGAGATGGTGCCCGAGCCCCGGCTGCTGCCGGAGGATGCCAGAGGCCGGGCGCGGGTGCGGATGCTGTCGCAGATGATTGCCTGCGACATTCACCCGGTGAACAACCTGCGCATTCTCAACGCCCTGCGCAGCCGCTTCGGCGCTGATGATGCGGCTGTCGCGGACTGGTTCCGCACATGGGTGGCTGAGACCTTTGGCCCGCTGGAGGCGCTGCTGGCGCAGAGCCCGGAAACAGGCCGCTTCTGCCACGGCGATGCGGTGACCATGGCCGATCTCTGCCTTGTGGCACAAGTGGCCAACAATGGCCGCTTCGGCGTGGACATGAGCCCCTATCCGGTGATCTCCCGCATCCACGCCGCCGCCATGGAGCTCCCCGCCTTCACCGCTGCCGCGCCGCAGAATCAGCCTGACGCGGAATAGGTGCCTGCCCATCCCAACGCCAGTCTGCCCCTGAAAAACAGGTGATGCCGCCGACATGCCGGACCTCAGGTGCGCAGGTGCTGAAGTCCAGCGCTCCGGCAAGAAGCCCGCGCCCGGTTCCGGTCAGTTCCACCTGTGCCTTGCCCCACTCCCCTTGCATCGGGTCATCACGAAACCGCAGCGGCGGATCGCCCGCCCGCGACAGCCGCAACAGCAGGGCAAGGAACATGAGGTCTCCGAAGAACGGCAGTGGATCGATCCCGGTCATGAACCCGTGGAAGACACGGCCCCATGTCTGCGCCCCATCTGCGATGAGCTGCAGCGCTGCCCGCTCGCTGAAGCCCAGGCCGGAAGCCAGATCGGGCAATTCCGCCAGATGCCTGCGGATGGCGCCTGCGAGGAAGGGAAGTGCGGGCGAGGGACTGTCCGCCTGTGCCATCAGCGCCAACGGGTCAGAAGCTGCCAGCGCCGCACGCGCCGCCAATCCCACGGCAAAGGCCGGTTCAGGCACTTGCCGGCGGGCCGCGAAGACATGGCGCAGCGCAGCAGGCGCGAGCTGACCAAGACCGATGAAGTGCTGCAGGCCGGGATAGCGGTCCAGTGCCACCATCTCCACCTTGCGGCGCGGCAATGGCGCAAGCCGGGCCAGAATATCGGCAAGACAGAACTGGTCATACGGATCATGTTCAAACCAAAGGACGATCCGCGCAAATTCCGTCATGCGCGACAGCATGGCTTCACTGGCAGCCATCCGCTGCCTTGCATCCTCAGCCGTCACACCCGGATACGTGCTGCCAAGATATGCCACACGGGCCGGAAGGTGATCTGCCCCCATGCGCACCGGCCCGTCGCACAAGGGATCGTCATGGCAGAGGAACTCCCCTCAAATCCGGCCTGCCGCAGACTGGCTTCGATGTCATGCCCACAGCGGATATGCAGTGTAGGCAGATCTCCGTCCGGAGCAGGCGCGCCGTGGCGAATGGCGTTGCAGGCCGCATCAAGACCCGTGACATGGGCTTTGAGCGCAGGCCAGCTGGGCAGGCCTGCCTCACGGGCGATGACCAGCTGTGCATCGGCAAGCTTCGCTCGCGCCGGATCAAGCCGGGCAGCCCGGGGATGATGCGCCTGCAGGCGCGCCAGCGCTGCAGAATTGCCCGCATGCAGCCCGTCACGCAGCCGCTTGGCTTCGCGCTTCTGGCGGTCAAGATTGAGGGAAAGGTCGGCCTCACTCAAAAGGACGGCCGAAGGGGAACCAGATTCACCGGTCATGGGGACTCCTCACTCGTCAGAACGGTGTCCGCAGGACCGAAGGGAGCGGGAATCAGGATGGCATAAGCAATGCGCAACGCATGAGTGCTGACGAAACGTCTTTCCGCGGACCGGAGGCACGCACTGGAGCCAGACCAAACCCTAGCGCTCTCATAGGAACGCGGCAAGCCCCCAGAAACGCAAACGGCGCCCGGTGGGGGCGCCGTGCATCTTCAAAAGCTCAGAAAACCCGTCAATCAGGCGATCGACTGGCCGGTCTTGGCCCAGTCGGCCAGGAAGGTTTCAAGGCCCTTGTCGGTCAGCGGATGCTTGACCAGCGCCTTCAGCGTTGCCGGGGGAATGGTGGCAACGTCGGCACCGGCGATGGCGCAATCCTTGACGTGGTTGATGGTGCGGATCGACGCAGCCAGGATTTCGGTCTGGAAGCCGTAGTTGTCGTAGATCACCCGGATCTCACGGATCAGCTCCATGCCGTCGATGTTGATGTCATCGAGGCGGCCGATGAAGGGCGAGATGTAGGTGGCGCCAGCCTTGGCAGCCAGCAGCGCCTGCGTGGCAGAGAAGCACAGGGTGACGTTGGTCTTGTGACCGGCAGAGGTCAACGCCTTGCAGGCCTTGAGGCCGTCCATGGTCAGCGGCAGCTTGATGACGACGTTGTCGGCAATGGCGGCCAGCACCTTGGCTTCGCGCATCATGCCTTCATAGTCGGTGGCGGCCACTTCGGCGGACACGGGGCCCTTGGTGATCTTGCAGATCTCGGCAATGACCTCCTTCATCGGGCGGCCGGCCTTCATCACAAGCGACGGATTGGTGGTGACGCCATCGAGCAGGCCGGTGGATTCCAGCTCGGCGATCTCGGCGGTGTCTGCGGTATCGACAAAGAATTTCATGCGAGTATCCACTCCCCTTGCGCCCGGCTTGCCCTCTGGGGCAATCAGGCATGAGTTGAGACGCAGGCCATGGAGGATGCCGTGCGTCTGTCCCGTCCCTGCCTCTTTAGCGTAGGATTGCGCCGAGCAACACCCCCGATTCGGAATGTGACAAGCGATTGCGATACGTCCCTCAGCAACTGACCCGGCCTTATGACGCGTGCGGCACGGCCCGCCGCGAAGCGAGGGCCCATGCTGTTTGACGATCTGCCACGCAACCATGAAACCATCGTCAGCGTGCTGGTGCCGGTCGCCGTGCCTGCGCCCTATACCTACAAGGTACCGGCGGAGATGAGCGTGCGTCCGGGTGCGATCGTGCGTGTGCCGCTGGGCCCGCGCGAAGTGGTGGGTGTCGTCTGGGACGTGGAGCCGGAAGCGGGCATCGACCCGCGCAAGCTGAAGTCCATCACCCATGTCTATGACGCCCCGCCGCTGGGCGATGAGCTGCGCCGCTTCATTGACTGGGTGGCGAACTGGACGCTGGCAGCACCGGGCATGGTGGCGCGCATGGTGCTGCGCTCTGAGGACGCGCTGGAGCCGGAAGCCCCGGTGTCTGGCGTCATCCGCGTCGAGGGCGCAGCGCCTGACCGGGCGACGCCAGCCCGCACCAAGGTGCTGGCACTGATGGAAGACGGCCTGGCCTGGACGAAGCCGGGGCTTGCCGCCACGGCGGGTGTCAGCGCCTCCGTTATCGACGGGCTGTTGCAGCAGGGCGTGCTGGAAACCGTGGCGATGACCGCCAATCCCCTGCCCCTGCCGCCGGACCCTGCCTTTGCCCCGCCGCAGCTGACACCTGCCCAGAGTGCCGTCGCTTCAGCGCTTGTGGAGAGCTTTGACAAGGGCGGCGTGGTGTCGCTCATCGACGGCGTTACCGGCTCGGGCAAGACGGAGGTTTACTTCGAGGCAGTTGCAGAAGCCATCCGGCGCGGGCGGCAGGCGGTGATTCTGGTGCCGGAAATCGGCCTGACGGAACAGTTCCTGCGCCGCTTCGAGCAGCGCTTCGGCGTGCCCCCGGCCGAATGGCATTCCGAGATCACGCCGAAGAAGCGCGCCCGCGTCTGGCGCGGCGTGGCGAAGGGCGAGATCCCCGTGGTGGTGGGCGCGCGATCGGCGCTATTCCTGCCCTTTGCCAATCTGGGGCTGATTGTCGTGGACGAAGAACACGACACCGCCTTCAAGCAGGATGACCGGGTGTCCTACAACGCCCGCGACATGGCCGTGGTACGCGGGCATCTGGCACGCTTTCCCGTGGTGCTGGCTTCTGCGACGCCTTCGGTCGAGAGCCGGGTGAATGCGGATACGGGCCGATACGTGCGCCATGTGCTGCCAGAGCGCGCCACGGGCGCTGCCCTGCCGGAACTGGGGCTCATCGACATGCGCACCGAAGGGCCCGAGCGCGGACGCTGGCTGGCGCCTGCCATGATCGAGGCCATCCGCCAGACCTTTGCCGAAAAACATCAGTCGCTCCTGTTCCTCAACCGGCGCGGCTATGCTCCGCTGACGCTCTGCCGTTCCTGCGGTCACCGGTTCCAGTGCGGCCATTGCAGCGCCTGGCTGGTGGAGCACCGGATGAAGGGCAAGCTGGTGTGCCACCACTGCGGCCATCAGGAACCCGTGCCCCGCGCCTGCCCCTCCTGCGGCACTCAGGATGCGCTGGTGGCCTGCGGCCCCGGCGTGGAGAGAATCGCCGAAGAAGTCGAAGGGCTTTTTCCTCAGGCGCGCACTCTCATCCTTTCGTCGGATATCAGCGGCGGCCCGGAGCGGCTGCGGCGGGAAATGAAAATCGTCGAGGACGGCGGAGCCGACATCATCATCGGCACACAGCTTGTCGCCAAGGGCCACAACTTTCCGCTGATGCGGCTCGTTGGCGTGGTGGATGCGGACCTTGGCCTTGCCCATGGCGACCCACGCGCGGCCGAGCGCACCTTCCAGCTTCTGGCGCAGGTAACGGGCCGCGCCGGACGCATGACTGGTGGCGGGCGCGGGTTGCTGCAAAGCTACTCTCCTGATCACCCGGTATTGAAAGCGCTGGTTTCCGCCGACCGCGAGGCCTTTTATCAGGCCGAGATCGAAACACGCCGCGTCACCGGGCTGCCGCCTTTCGGCCGGCTGGCGGCACTGATCATCTCCGGCCCTGAAAAATCTCAGGCAGAAGGGTTCGCCCGCGCCGTGCTGCGCGCCGCACCACCGCACCAGGGGATCACGGTGCTCGGACCGGCCGAAGCGGCGATGGCGCTGGTGCGCGGGCGGCACCGGTTCCGGCTGCTCGCAATGGCGCCGCGTCAGGTGGACCTTCAGGGCTATCTGCGGCACTGGATGAGCCTTGTGCCGCCCGCCCGTGGCGGCTTGCGGCTGCAGATCGATATCGACCCGCAGCAGTTTTTGTGACCGCTGTTGCGCGCTGCGGCAAGATTCCGCGAAAATGCAGCAATTCTGCCCACTGGCAAAGTTGCACACCTCGGTGGGCTGTGTTATTCGAGGCGCGGCTTCTGGGGGTGCGGTTCTGCCGTCAAACCTTATGACCCTGAAAAACCAATAATTTTCAAGGCATTGACTTGGGCTTGCCCCTTGCCGGTGCCAAGAAATGTGTCAGAGAGCTCGGACCTGGTGACTGACAACGTATCTCTCGTATCCGGCGTCGCGAAGCGCTATGCTTCTGCCCTGCTGGACCTTGCCGGGGACGGCGGCGTGACCGCAGACGTCGAGCGTGATCTCAACGCGTTTGAAGGCATGCTTGCCGAAAGCGCGGATCTCGTCCGTCTGGTGCGCAGCCCCGTATTCAGCGCCGATGAGCAGCTTGCGGCTCTGGACGCGCTGCTCACCAAGGCCGGTATCACCGGTCTTGCCGCGAATTTCGTGAAGCTGGCTGCAAAGAACCGCCGCCTCTTCGTTCTTCCCGACATGATCAAGGCCTTCCGGGCGCTTCTCGCAGAGAAGCGTGGCGAGACGACTGCTGAAGTCGTTTCCGCTGCTCCCCTGTCGGATGCGCATGTCGCTGCCCTGAAGGAAGCGCTCTCTGCTTCCACGGGCAAGTCCGTCAAGATCGCCGCGAGCGTTGATCCTGCCCTCATTGGCGGCATTGTCGTCAAGGTCGGCAGCCGCATGATCGACACGTCGCTGCGCACCAAGCTCAATACTCTCAAGTTCGCAATGAAAGAGGTCGGCTGATGGATATTCGGGCCGCGGAGATTTCCGCTATCCTCAAGGACCAGATCAAGGGTTTCGGCCAAGAAGCCGAAGTGTCCGAAGTCGGTCAAGTGCTTTCCGTCGGTGACGGTATTGCGCGCGTTTACGGTCTGGACAATGTCCAGGCCGGTGAAATGGTCGAGTTCCCGGGCGGTATCCGGGGCATGGCGCTCAACCTTGAAACCGACAACGTCGGTGTCGTGATTTTCGGTTCCGACCGCGACATCAAGGAAGGCGACACTGTCAAGCGTACCGGCGCCATCGTGGAAGTCCCGGTTGGCAAGGGCCTGCTCGGCCGCGTTGTCGATCCGCTGGGCAACCCGCTGGACGGCAAGGGCCCGATCGAAGCTGCCGAAATGCGCCGCGTCGACGTCAAGGCTCCCGGCATTCTGCCGCGCAAGTCCGTGCATGAGCCGATGTCCACCGGTCTCAAGGCGATTGACGCCCTGATCCCGATCGGCCGCGGCCAGCGCGAGCTTGTCATCGGTGACCGCCAGACCGGCAAGACCGCGATTCTCCTCGACACCTTCCTCAACCAGAAGCCGCTTCATGAAGGCTCGGACGAGAGCAACAAGCTGTACTGCATCTACGTTGCAGTCGGCCAGAAGCGCTCCACCGTTGCCCAGTTCGTGAAGACCCTGGAAGACAGCGGTGCTCTCGCCTACTCCATCGTCGTCGCCGCGACCGCTTCGGATGCTGCTCCCCTGCAGTTCCTGGCTCCGTTCGCTGGCTGCGCCATGGGCGAGTACTTCCGTGACAACGGCATGCACGCCGTGATCGGTTATGACGACCTGTCCAAGCAGGCCGTGGCTTACCGTCAGATGTCCCTGCTGCTCCGCCGCCCGCCCGGGCGCGAAGCTTTCCCGGGCGACGTGTTCTACCTGCACTCCCGTCTGCTGGAGCGTGCGGCCAAGCTGAACGAGGACAACGGCCTCGGTTCGCTCACCGCGCTGCCGGTCATCGAGACCCAGGCAAACGACGTGTCGGCCTACATTCCGACCAACGTGATCTCGATCACCGACGGTCAGATCTTCCTTGAAACCGACCTGTTCTACCAGGGCGTCCGCCCGGCCGTGAACGTGGGTCTGTCGGTGTCGCGCGTCGGCTCCTCGGCCCAGATCAAGGCGATGAAGCAGGTGGCAGGCCCGATCAAGGGCGAGCTGGCTCAGTACCGCGAAATGGCGGCCTTTGCCCAGTTCGGCTCCGACCTCGACGCCACCACCCAGCGCCTGCTGAACCGCGGTGCACGTCTGGTCGAGCTGCTGAAGCAGCCGCAGTTCTCGCCGCTGAAGACGCAGGAGCAGGTTGCGGTCATCTACGCCGGCGTGAACGGCTACCTGGACAAGATCCCGGTGGAACGCGTTCGCGAGTTCGAGGCTGGCCTGCTGCTCTCCCTGCGTGGTGAGCATGCCGACCTCCTCGACGCCATCTGGCAGAAGAAGGCCCTCGACGATGAGCTGACCGCGCGCCTTCGTGCCGCGATCGAAGCTTTCGCCAAGAGCTTCTCGTAAACCAGAAACGCTGTCGGGATAAGGAGCAGGGGCGGCCATGCCGAGCCTGAAGGACCTAAGAAACCGTATCGCCTCGGTCAAGGCGACGCAGAAGATCACCAAGGCCATGAAAATGGTGGCCGCGGCGAAGCTGCGTCGCGCCCAGGACGCTGCGGAGGCGGCCCGGCCCTATGCGGAACGCATGGAGCAGGTGCTGGCCAACATTGCCGCTGCCTTTGAAGGCCGCGATGATGCGCCGAAGCTGATGACCGGTACGGGGCGCGATCAGGTACATCTCCTGATCGTTGCCACCGCCGAACGCGGCCTGTGCGGCGGCTTCAACTCCTCGATCGCCAAGCTGGCGCGCGAGCGGGCCCGGAGCCTGATTGCACAGGGCAAAGAGGTGAAAATCCTCTGCGTCGGCAAGAAGGGCTTCGATGCCATCAAGCGCGAGCTTGGCAAGTACGTCATCCGCACCATCGAGCTGCGCGGCGTGAAGTCCATTGGCTATACCAATGCGACTGAAATCTCGGACACTGTCTTCAAGATGTTCGAGGCCGGCGAGTTCGACGTCTGCACCCTGTTCTTTGCCGAATTCAAGTCGGTGATCAGCCAGGTGCCGACCGCGCAGCAGCTCATCCCGGCCAAGCTGCCGGAGACGACCAAGGCTGCCGACGGTGCGTCGCTGGTGTACGAGTACGAGCCCGACGAGGCCGCTATTCTCACCGACCTTCTGCCCCGCAACGTGTCGGTGCAGATCTTCCGTGCGCTCCTTGAGAACGCCGCCTCCGAGCAGGGCGCCCGCATGTCCGCCATGGACAATGCGACCCGCAACGCAGGCGACATGATCAAGAAACTGACACTGCGCTACAACCGCCAGCGTCAGGCTCAGATCACCAAGGAACTGATTGAAATCATCTCGGGCGCCGAAGCGCTCTGACCGGATCGAGGATTGAGGGATGGCTGACAATAAAGTCGGACAGATCACCCAGGTCATCGGCGCCGTGGTCGACGTTAAGTTCGACGGCCACCTGCCGCAGATTCTGAACAGCCTGGAAGCGGACAACCAGGGCACCCGTCTGGTGCTCGAAGTTGCCCAGCATCTCGGCGAAAACACCGTTCGCACCATTGCGATGGACTCCACCGAAGGCCTCGTGCGCGGCCAGAAGGTCACCGACACCGGTGCCCCGATTGCCGTGCCGGTTGGCGATGGTACCCTCGGCCGCATCATGAACGTGATCGGCGAGCCGGTTGACGAAGCCGGCCCGATCCCCCATGACGCCAAGCGTGCTATCCACCAGGAAGCTCCGAGCTTCATCGAGCAGTCGACCGAAGCCCAGATCCTGGTCACCGGCATCAAGGTGGTGGACCTGCTGGCTCCTTACGCCAAGGGCGGCAAGATCGGCCTGTTCGGCGGCGCCGGCGTCGGCAAGACCGTTCTGATCATGGAACTCATCAACAACGTCGCAAAGGCGCACGGCGGTTACTCCGTGTTCGCCGGCGTGGGTGAGCGTACCCGTGAAGGCAACGACCTTTACTGGGAAATGATCGAATCGGGCGTGAACAAGAAGGGCGGCGGCGAAGGCTCCAAGGCTGCTCTCGTTTACGGCCAGATGAACGAGCCCCCGGGGCACGTGCACGTGTTGCTCTGACGGGTCTGACCGTCGCCGAGCATTTCCGTGACCAGGGCCAGGACGTGCTGTTCTTCGTGGACAACATCTTCCGCTTTACCCAGGCTGGTTCCGAAGTGTCCGCTCTGCTCGGCCGTATCCCGTCGGCCGTGGGTTACCAGCCAACGCTGGCGACCGACATGGGCACCATGCAGGAACGCATCACCACCACCACCAAGGGTTCGATCACCTCGGTGCAGGCCGTTTACGTGCCCGCCGACGATCTGACCGACCCGGCGCCGGCTTCGACCTTCGCCCACCTCGACGCTACGACGGTTCTCAACCGCTCGATCGCCGAAAAGGGCATCTACCCGGCCGTGGACCCGCTGGACTCGACCTCCCGCATGCTTGACGCCCGCATCATCGGCGACGAGCACTACAATGTAGCCCGTCAGGTTCAGCAGACCCTGCAGCGCTACAAGGCCCTGCAGGACATCATCGCGATCCTGGGCATGGACGAGCTGTCTGAAGAAGACAAGCTGACCGTGGCCCGCGCCCGCAAGATCGAGCGTTTCCTGTCCCAGCCGTTCTTCGTGGCCGAAGTCTTCACCGGTTCGCCGGGCAAGCTCGTCGCCCTCGAAGACACGATCAAGGGCTTCAAGGGTCTGGTCGAAGGCGAATACGATCACCTGCCGGAAGCTGCCTTCTACATGGTTGGCAACATCCAGGAAGCGATCGAAAAGGCCCAGCGCCTGGCTGCTGAAGCTGCCTGATGCGATCTGCCGCTGCCGGAACCCGGCAGCGGCCTGTAACCGGCGGGCGCCCGTGTGGCGCCGCCTCTTGCAGGGCGGCTTTGCCGCCCGCATTGCGACGAACAAAGGACACGCCAGATGGCACAGCCATTTCAGTTTGAGCTTGTCTCCCTGAGCGCCTTCTCCTGTCGGACAAGGTTCTTGAGGTCACCGTTCCCGGCAGCGAAGGCGAGTTTGGTGTCCTGAAGGATCACAGCCCGTTCATGGCCACCATGCGTCCGGGCCTGCTGAAGGTTCGCACCGGCGAAGGAAAGCTGGTCGAGTACTTCGTGCGCGGCGGCTTTGCCGACGTGTCCACCAGCGGTCTCACCGTTCTGGCCGAGCAGGCCATTCCTGTTTCCGAGCTGAAGGCCGACGTCATCGCGCAGCAGGTGCAGGACGCCCGTGAGGACGTTGCCGACGCCCGCGACGATGAGGCCCGCACCAAGGCCGAAGCAACGCTGGCCCAGCTGATCGAAATCCAGGCGGCGCTCAAGGCAGCCTGAGGGTAGCGAACGGTCACGCTCATACCGTATGCATTTCGAAACGCGGTTCTCCGGAGCCGCGTTTTTTGTTTGCCTGATCGCAGCTCAAAGCACACGTCTGGCCAAGAAAAACCCGGCTCAACAGGGAGCCGGGTTGAGAAAGAAAAGACAGCAGGGAGGAAGCTGCCTTGTCTAGAGTCTGCTTGTCTCAGGCCGCAATGCGCTTGAACGCCGGAGCGGACGCGCTCTTGGAACGGCGGCGCTCTTCCGGCGGCATGTAGACCAGCGCACGGTGATCGGTGCAGTAGGACGTGCCGGACTCGACGCGCACATTGCACGGGAACGTGTAGTTACCGCTGTCGCCTTCGGCCCACTTGCAGCGGCCAGGACGCGGGAGGCTCAGAGCATTATCCATCTTCTTTTCCTTCTTGGCGGTCTCTGCCGCACGCAAATGCAAAAGACTGGCCGCTCCTCCGGAACATGCCGGGCGGCCAGACGTCGCATTCTCGTGCTGGAATTTCATGGCGGCGCCAGACCGGAACAAGGTCAGGTCAGCAACCGCAAATCAAGTGCAGGTTACATAATGCCCTTGCAGACTTTGCGCAAGAGCTTAGCCGTCATGGAAGACCTGCAGGCAAAGCATGGCTGAAACTGCAGTTAACCTTCTGTCAATACTCCGCCCTCTGCCGCCAGAGACTCACGCGTGTCGAGATCAAGCCGCGCCGCCAAGCCCAGTTCAACTTCGGCACAGACGTCATCATGGGCGGCGATGAGACGCCGGGCACCCGTATCACCTTGAAGTTGCATGAGGTCTTCACGGAAGCGCGTATCGATGAGCACGGGATTTCCGCGCTTGCCTTCTGCCGTCGCCACCACGATCAAATGCCCTTCGCTGCGGTCATGAGCCGCAATCAGCGCATCAATCATGGCGCCGGTGATGCGCGGCATATCCCCCAGCAGAATCACCACACCATCGAGATCCTGCGGCAAGGCCTGCAGCCCAAGCCGGATGGAACTGGCCATGCCCTCCGCAAAACCGGGGTTGATCACCGCCCGCACACTGGTTCCGTCCGCTTCCTTGCTCACCCGCTCCGCCATGTGCCCGGTGACCAGGATCACCTTTTCGAGCTGACTGGCACCTGCTGCCTCAATGACATGGCGCACGACGCTCTTGTCTGCCAGCTGCGCCAGAAGCTTGTTGCCCCCACCATGCGGCTGGAACTGCCGGCCGCCAGAATGATGCCGCCATAGCGCCCGCTGGCACTCGCGGCTGAAAACTTGCCCGCCCCCTGCTGGCGGGGTTGCGGGCGGCTGGCGATTTCCATCAGAAGACCGCCGACACCAAGCCCACTCACCACCTCTGGCGTCACGGGAAGTCCGGCCAGCAGGCGGTTCAACACCCAGTCGAAGCCGTTCTCCGCCGGGCTGCGGGCACAACCCGGCGCGCCGATCACCGGCATGCCATCCAGCTCTCCCAGGAGCATCAGGTTGCCAGGGTCCACCGGCATGCCGAAGTGAACGACCCTGCCACCGGCCATTTCGATCGCCGCAGGCAGAATATCGCGCCGGTCAGCAATGGCCGAAGCGCCAAAGAGCACGAAGAAATCTGCACCTTGGCTCTTAAGAGCCATGAGTGCCTCTGCGACTGCCTCACTGTCATGGGCGACCCGGTGTTCGGCAATCACCTCACTGCCAGAGGCTTCAAGCCGCCGCTCCAGCACCTTTCGGGTCTTGTCCATGGTGACCGGCTTCAGCTGCGGCAGCAGAGTTGCCACAAGCCCTACCCGGCGGGCGTGGTAAGGCGCGACGCGGATGGCCCCTGCTCCGGCCGCCTCCGCTGCAGCCAGATGGTGTTCAGCAACCGCATAAGGGATGATCTTGGCCGTTGCCACCATCCGGCCCTCCCTGACGGCGGCAAACTCCGGCAGGGTGGCGAAAGTCAGTGCCGGATCAATGCGATTCATGGCATCGACCTTCTTCCGGTCGATCACCAGTACGCCATTCACCTCAGCATGAAGATTCACCCGGCCGGTCTGCACCCCGTCACGGATCAAGCCACTGCCCGCGGCAGCCTTTGCCAGACGCTGGGCCGCCGTATTCTCATCCACATCGTCCGGCTCCAGCCGAGCAACCGTCACCTGCGTCAGCCCCGCTGCTTCCAGCGCGGCAATGTCAGCAACGGTGAGGCGATGCCCCTTTTTCAGCAAACCGTCTGCCGTGCGCGTGGCGTGGACCAGAAGCGCGCCTTCGGCTTGTGCCAAGGGGACGGGGCCGAACTGCATCAGCGGTCTCCACCCGGCTTGCGCAGCGCTGCGATCACCTCCGCCAGAACGGCAACAGCAATCTCCGCCGGGGAGGCTGCGCCGATATCCAGGCCGATTGGAGCACGGATGCGGGCAAGATCCGCCTGCGAAACACCCGCTGCCGCCAGCCGCTGCAGGCGGGCAGCGTGGGTTTTGCGGCTGCCAAGTGCGCCGACATAGAAACACCCGGCCCTCAGGGCGCTTTCAAGGGCAAAGTCATCAATCTTCGGATCATGGGTGACAGCAGCCACCGCCGTATAGGCATCAAGCGGATGAGCGCTCAAGGCATCTTGTGGCCATTCGGCCATCAACACATCCGCCGGAAAACGTTCCGGACTGGCAAAGGCCGTGCGCGGGTCAATCACCGTCACGTCGAACCCGGCAATCTGCGCCATGGGCAAAAGCGCCTGCGAGATATGCACGGCTCCAATGATCACAAGGCGCGGTGATGGTACGGAAACGGTGAGGAAGGATTGCGATCCATCATCAGCTGCCACCAGTCCGGACGCGCCGGAAAGGAACCGCTTTTCGAGCTCTGCGGCAAGGGGATCCGCAGATGCGACCGCACCCTTTTTCACCAGCCGCTGCGTGCCACTGGCAAGCTGCGTCACCAGAATGGCTGCCCGGCGGGCCGATCGTTCCTCATTGAGGGCGGCAAGAAGGTCAAGCTGCATGGGTCACCGGCTCCACATAGACGCGGATGCGCCCGCCGCAGGAAAGGCCAACCCGCCAGGCGGTTTCATCGGCGACACCAAACTCCAGCATGGAGGCCTTGCCGGAAGCGATCACGTCTGCCGCTTCGGCCACCACTGCGCCTTCGACACAGCCGCCGGAGACGGAGCCCTCAAAGTTGCCCTCTGCATCAATGACGAGATGGGAGCCAACCGGCCGGGGCGCGGAGCCCCAAGTCTCCACCACCGTCGCCACCGCCACCTTGCGGCCTGCCTTCACCCAGGCTTCTGCCACTGCCAGTTCATCCGCCATGGCTCTCTCCCTCATGGTCTTTCCCGTAAGGATATAGGGATGAGGCAGCCGCTGGAAAGCAAAACCCGTTCCCCTATGCCGGGCGCAGGAACGCAAGCCGGAAAAGAACAGCGCCCCGGAGGGCCGGGGCGCTGCAGCGGAACCAGGCATGATGGGTGCGCATGCCCGGGCCCGTTTGAAAAGCTGTAAAACGCGAGACAGCCGCAGCGGTTGCTGCGGCTGTCTCTGTTGTTCTTCCGTCATTCCCAGCCGGGAAGCGGATTACTCAGCCGCGTTGCGCGAAGCCGGAGCCGCAGCCAGAACGGAGCTGTCCACCGCATCCTCGAACTTGGCGAAGTTGTCGATGAACATCTGGACCAGCTTCTTGGCCTGCGCGTCATA
Organism: Pannonibacter phragmitetus; assembly: GCF_050510895.1. Lineage (GTDB taxonomy): Bacteria > Pseudomonadota > Alphaproteobacteria > Rhizobiales > Stappiaceae > Pannonibacter > Pannonibacter phragmitetus_B. The sequence continues at coordinate 3,635,582 of NZ_JBNINT010000001.1, forward strand.
AGCGGCCTTGTCAGCCCAGGTCTCGCGCGGGTTCAGGATGGCGCCGTCGACGCCCGGCACGGCTTCCGGCACGGCAAAGCCGAAGTTCGGGTCCATGCGGAAGGCGGCGCTCTTCAGCGAGCCATCCAGCGCCGCACGCAGCAGCGTGCGGGTTGCCTTGATCGGCATGCGGCTGCCGGTGCCATAGGCACCGCCCGTCCAGCCGGTGTTCACCAGCCAGCAATCAACGCCCTGCTCGGCGATGAGATCACGCAGCAGGTTGCCGTACTCGCTCGGGTGACGCGGGATGAAGGGGGCGCCGAAGCAGGTCGAGAAGGTCGCCTGCGGCTCGGTCACGCCCTTTTCCGTGCCAGCCACCTTCGCGGTGTAACCGGAGAGGAAGTGGTACATGGCCTGCGCCGGCGTCAGACGGGCGATCGGGGGCATCACACCGAAGGCATCGGCGGTCAGCATGATGATCGTCTTCGGCTGCGGTGCAACGCCCGTGGCGCTGGCGTTGGAGATGAAGTGGATCGGATAGGCTGCACGGGTGTTCTCGGTCTTCGAGCCGTTGTCGAAGTCCGGCACGCGGGCCTCATCCAGCACCACGTTCTCCAGAACGGTGCCGAAACGCTGCGTCGTGGAGAAAATCTCCGGCTCAGCTTCCTTCGACAGCTTGATGGTCTTGGCATAGCAGCCGCCTTCAAAGTTGAAGACGCCGGTCTTGCCCCAGCCATGCTCGTCGTCACCGATGAGGGTACGCTCCGGATCAGCGGAGAGCGTGGTCTTGCCGGTGCCTGACAGGCCGAAGAAGACAGCCGTGTCGCCATCCTTGCCCACGTTTGCCGAGCAATGCATCGGCATGACGCCCTGCGGCGGCAGCAGATAGTTGAGGAAGGTGAAGACCGACTTCTTCATTTCGCCGGCATAAGACGTGCCGCCGATGAGCACGATCATGCGCGACAGGTCGCAGGCGATGACCGTTTCGGAGCGGCAGCCATGACGGGCCGGATCAGCCTTGAAGTCCGGCAGATCAATGATGGTCATCTTCGGCACGAAGGTGGCCAGCTCTTCTGCCTTCGGGCGGATCAGCAGGTTGCGGATAAACAGCGAGTGCCAGGCAAACTGGGTATAGACACGCACGGGAAGACGATAAGCTGCCTCGGCGCCGCCGTAGAGATCCTGCGCGAACAGATCCTTACCCTTGGCATGATCGAGGAAGTCGCCCAGCAGAACGTCGAACTGCTCCGGCGTCATCTTTGCGTTGTTGTCCCACCAGACCTGATCTTCGGTCGAAGCATCACAGACGACGAACTTGTCCTTCGGCGAACGGCCCGTGTGGGTCCCGGTGTCAGCCACCAGAGCCCCGCCGGCCGACAGCCGCGCCTCACCGCGCTGCAGCGCGTATTCGTAAAGAGACGGCTCGTTCTGGTTCCAATAAATCGCACCGAGTCCCGTCAGGCCAATTGTTTCAAGGCCGCAGGCCGGGTTCCGGACACCTGTCTCTTTCATGATCGCGCAGTCCCTTAATCTGTCTACACGCGCCAGAGGGCCGGGGTATCGCATCTGATCTGCTGCCCCTCAAGTCCCGGCGCAGGCGGACCCTAGTTGATCTGCTGCTGCGCAACAAGAGAACAGAAAGGATGATTTGACCATTTAATCGATTAAAAAACAAAGACTTGGCACAGTGAATTATTTTGGATCGTGAATTTAAGCAAAACTGTGACGCAGAACACTTTGTCTTTCGCAGAACACACCCACATGACAGACGGGTGCCCAGGTTCCAACCGTATAAAAACGGAGGCTAATGGAACCGGCAGAAGATTAAAGAGTTGGTATGCAATTGCCTTTGCCTTATTTTATGCGCAATTGCGGGGCCAAAGGCTGAAGGTGAGTTACGACATTGACGGATCAAAGGACGAAGACCCGCATCATGCCGACTATTGCACTTGTCGACGATGACCGTAACATCCTGACTTCGGTTTCCATTGCATTGGAATCGGAAGGATACAGGGTCCAGACCTATACGGATGGCGCTTCCGCCCTGGATGGTCTTCTCAGCGACACGCCCAATCTTGCGATCTTCGACATCAAGATGCCGCGAATGGACGGAATGGAACTGCTGCGGCGGCTGCGCCAGTCTTCCGATCTTCCGGTCATCTTCCTCACCTCCAAGGATGATGAGATCGACGAACTGTTCGGCCTGAAGATGGGCGCGGACGATTTCATCCGCAAACCCTTCTCCCAGCGCCTGCTGGTCGAGCGGGTGCGCGCCGTTCTGCGCCGGGTCCAGCCGCGCGATGCCTCCGCCCCGCGCGAGGATGGCGACAAGCTGCTGGAACGCGGCCAGCTTCTGATGGATCAGGAGCGCCACACCTGCACCTGGAACGGCAAGCCGGTGACGCTGACCGTGACCGAGTTCCTCATTCTCTCGGCGCTGGCCCAGCGCCCGGGCGTAGTGAAGAGCCGCAATGCGCTGATGGACGCGGCCTACGACGATCAGGTCTATGTGGACGACCGGACCATCGACAGCCACATCAAGCGCCTGCGCAAGAAGTTCAAGATGGTGGACGACGACTTCGACATGATCGAGACCCTTTATGGCGTCGGCTACCGGTTCCGGGAGACCTGAGGGTTCCTGACGCCAGATGGCAACTGACACCGGGGAAGACATGCCCCTTCGCACGAAGGAGCAAGACGGCAGCGCCCGCGCAGAAGACAGCGCGGGCGAACGTGCGTCTCCGGCTGCCTTGCGGCACCTGGGCAATCCACGCCTGCGCCGAAGGTTCCTGAACCGGGCCGGCACGCTTCTCGGCACCTATGTCTTCTCCTCGCTGACCCGGCGCATCGTGGTGCTGAACCTTGCCGGGCTCATCGCGCTGGTGTCCGGTATTCTCTATCTGAACCAATTTCGCGCCGGGTTGATCGACGCACGCGTGCAGAGCCTTCTGACGCAGGGCGAAATTATCGCCGGCGCCATCGCGGCTTCCGCCACTGTGGACACGGGCGCCATCACCGTGGATCCGGAGCGCCTGTTGCAGATGCAGGCGGGCGAGACCCTGATGCCCAGCACGTCTGCGTTGGATTCGCTCGATTTTCCTGTCAACCCGGAGCGTGTCGGCCCCGTTCTGCGGCGCCTGATCTCACCAACCAAGACCCGCGCCCGGATCTATGATCCGCAAGGCATGCTGATCCTCGATTCACGCCAGCTCTACAGTCAGGTCATGCGCTACGATCTTTCTCCGCCCACAGCGGAGGAAGACGGCTTCTTCGACAGGATCTGGCAATCGGTCAAGCTGTGGCTGCGGCGCGGGGATCTTCCGGTCTATCAGGAAGCCGGAGCGGGTGACGGGTTGATCTATCCGGAAGTGGAGGCCGCCGTTTCGGGGTCGCCCGCCAGCATCGTGCGCCTGTCGCCGCGCGGCGAACTGATCGTCTCTGTGGCCGTGCCGATCCAGCGCTTCCGGCAGGTGGTGGGTGCACTGCTTCTCTCGACGCAAGGCGGAGACATTGACGCGATTGTCAGCGCCGAACGCATCGGCATCATCCGGGTGTTCATGGTGGCGGCCGGTGTGATGCTGGTCATGTCGATCCTGACGGCAGGCACCATCGCCGGCCCTGTGCGCCGTCTTGCAGCGGCGGCAGAACGGGTGCGGCGCGGCGGCAAGTCGCGGCAGGAAATCCCGGAATTCTCAGACCGTCAGGACGAAATCGGACATCTCGCGCGCTCCTTCCGCGACATGACCAACGCACTCTATAACCGCATGGACGCCATCGAGCGCTTTGCAGCCGATGTGGCGCATGAACTGAAGAACCCGCTGACTTCGCTGCGCAGCGCCGTGGAGACGCTGCCGCTGGCAAAGTCGGACAATTCCCGCGCAAGGCTGCTGGAGGTGATCCAGCATGACGTGCGCCGCCTTGACCGGCTGATCACGGATATTTCCGATGCCTCACGGCTGGACGCGGAACTGGCGCGCGGAAGTGCGGAAGCGCTGGATGCCAGCCGGCTCTTGCGAAATGTTGCCGACATGGCCAACCAGCGTGCTGCCGAAGACGCCCCACGGGTGATCCTGACCATCGCAGACGTGAAGAGTGCCGATGTGAAGGGCAGCAGCACCCGGCAGGACCGGCACGCCGAGAAGACGGCCGACAAGGCAGAGGACAAAGGCTACCTGATCCTCGGCCATGACAGCCGGCTGGCGCAGGTGATCAACAACCTGATCGACAATGCCCGCTCCTTCTCCCCCAGGCGGCACCGTGCGCATCGGCGCCAGCCGCAAGGGCAGCGCAGTCGTCATCACCATCGACGACGACGGTCCCGGCATCCGGGCTGAGAAGATCGAGCAGATCTTCGAGCGTTTCTATACCGACCGGCCTGACGGCGAGGCCTTCGGCAACAACTCCGGCCTTGGCCTGTCGATCTCCCGGCAGATCATCGAGGCGCATCGGGGCACGATCACGGCGGAGAACCGCACGGAAACAGACCCGGAAACCGGTGAGAAGACCATCCTGGGCGCCCGTTTCATCATCACACTGCCAGCGGGCAAAGGCGCATGAGCGAAACCATTCACCACGGCGGCTTGCTGGTGCATGGCTGCGCTGTCATCCTCGGCACGGCAGGCATTCTGATCAGGGGTGTTTCCGGTTCCGGCAAGTCGCGGCTGGCGGCGGAGCTGGTGGAGCGGGCAGGCCGCAACGGGCATTTCGCCGCCCATGTGGCCGATGACCAGTGCCTGCTGGACGCGACGGTGGCTGGCTTGAGAGCGCGGGCACCGCAGTCCATCGCCGGGCTGGCGGAGCTGCGGGGGCGGGGATCGTCCCTGTCGTCCATGAGCCCGCGGCGCTGATCAGCCTCGTGGCTGATCTTGAGCCGGCAGCAAAAATCGAGCGCATGCCGGAGGCAGACGCCCTCTATACCCTGCTGCTTGACCGCAGGATTGCCCGCCAGCCGCTGCCCTCCGGCGATGCAGCAGGCGCAGTGGCCTTGATCCGGGAGGCCTTGCGCGCAATTTATCCGGGAAAGCGGCCGCCTGTTTAGGCCGTGTTAATGAGAAAACTGCTTGCTTTGGGCGCCACGCTTGCCGACATTGCGGCAACAGCGTTCAGATCCGGCGCAAGCCCCGGGAAACCGGACAGACCGGACCCACGACGAAAGACACAGGTCGGCAAGGCATGATTGGACTGGTACTCGTGACCCATGGCCGCTTGGCGGAAGAGTTCAAGGCGGCACTTGAGCACGTGGTTGGCCCGCAGACGCAGGTCGCAACGATTGCGATCGGTCCGGAAGACAACATGGAGCAGCGCCGTCAGGATATTCTCGGCGCCGTCGAGGAAGTAAACACTGGTGCTGGTGTCGTCCTTCTGACCGACATGTTCGGTGGCACGCCCTCGAACCTTGCCATCTCCGTTATGGACGGCAAGACCATTGAGGTGATTGCCGGGGTGAACCTGCCGATGCTGATCAAGCTGGCCAGCGTGCGCGCCGACCGGGGCCTTGCCGATGCGGTGGAAGAAGCCCGCAAGGCCGGCCAGAAATACATCTCCGTTGCCAGCCAGGTTCTGTCTGGCAACGGCTGACGCCAGCGCCCCGAAGAAAGACCCTGACCAACATGGATGCCGCACCGCAAATGAACCGCCTCGAACGCAGCCTGCTGATCGTCAACCAGCGGGGCCTTCACGCCCGCGCTTCTGCCAAGCTTGTGAAGCTGGTGGATACGTTCAACGCGGATGTGCGCGTGTCGAAGGACGGGCAGACGGTGGGCGGCACGTCGATCATGGGCCTGATGATGCTGGCCGCGGCGCCGGGCTGCTGCATTCACGTGGAAGTGACCGGCCCCGAAGCCGAAGCCGCCATGACCGCCATCGCCGCGCTTGTGGCAGACAGGTTCGGCGAGGAGGATTGAAGGCAAAGCTCCTTCGTCCCCCGTCTGCAAAAATCTCCCTCTGAATTCGAGAGCCAGCCGAGCACGCTTGAGTGCGCCGGGCATTTGCGCGCGCCGCGCCAACACTCCCTTAACCGCGTTCCTGCATTCCTGCCTTCATATAAAGAAATCTTTATATCCGCATTGATAGGGCTGAAAGGCCGCTATATAAGGGGCGGAATGGGATTCCGGGGCTGTTGCCGTGAGGCAAGCAGGCCTGGCCGGGCGCATCGCGCCTTCGTGCCGCCAGCGGGCGGCTGCTGAAACAGATCAGAACAGGATCAGGTCATGACCGACTATATCGTCAAGGACATCAAGCTCGCCGACTGGGGCCGGACGGAAATCGAGATCGCCGAAACCGAAATGCCGGGCCTGATGGCAAGCCGCGCCGAATTCGCCGCTTCCCAGCCGCTGAAGGGTGCCCGCATTGCAGGTTCCCTGCACATGACCATCCAGACGGCCGTGCTCATCGAGACGCTGGTGGCCCTGGGCGCCGAAGTCCGCTGGGCTTCCTGCAACATCTACTCCACCCAGGATCAGGCTGCTGCTGCCATTGCCGCTGCCGGCATTCCGGTCTTCGCTATCAAGGGCGAGACGCTGGAAGAGTATTGGGATTATGCCGACCGGATCTTCGACTTCCCGGAAGGCGCCAACATGATCCTCGACGATGGCGGCGATGCCACGCTCTACATCCTGCTCGGCGCCCGCGTCGAAGCCGGTGAGACCAGCCTCATCGAGAACCCGAAGTCGGAAGAGGAAGAATACCTCTTTGCCCAGATCAAGAAGCGCATGGCCAAGAACCCGGGCTGGTTCACCAAGCAGCGCGATCTGATCCAGGGCGTCACCGAAGAGACCACCACCGGCGTGCTGCGCCTTTACGAGATGCAGAAGAAGGGTCAGCTGCCCTTCCCGGCCATCAACGTGAACGACAGCGTCACCAAGTCCAAGTTCGACAACCGCTATGGCTGCCGTGAATCGCTGGTGGACGGCATCCGCCGCGGCACCGACGTGATGATGTCGGGCAAGGTCGCCGTGGTCTGCGGTTATGGCGATGTGGGCAAGGGCTCGGCCCAGTCGCTGGCTGGCGCTGGCGCACGCGTCATCGTCACCGAAATCGACCCGATCTGCGCCCTGCAGGCCGCCATGGACGGCTTCGATGTGAAGACGCTGGATCAGGTGGCTGGCACGGCTGATATCTTCGTCACCGCGACGGGCAACAAGGACATCATCACCCTCGACCACATGCGGGCGATGAAGGACATGGCCATCGTCTGCAACATCGGCCACTTCGACAACGAGATCCAGGTTGCCGCGCTGAAGAACCTGCAGTGGCGCCCGGTCAAGGATCAGGTCGACATGGTCGTCTTCCCGGACGGCAAGCGCATGATCCTTCTGTCGCAGGGCCGCCTCGTCAACCTTGGCAATGCCACCGGCCATCCGAGCTTCGTGATGTCCGCCAGCTTCACCAACCAGGTGCTGGCCCAGATCGAGCTCTTCACCCGTGGCGATCAGTACAAGAACGAGGTCTATGTGCTGCCGAAGCATCTGGATGAGAAGGTCGCACGCCTGCACCTCGCCAAGCTGGGCGTCACGTTAACCGAACTGTCGGACGATCAGGCCCAATATCTGGGGATTAACAAGACCGGTCCGTTCAAGTCGGAGCACTACAAGTACTGATTTCACGCAAGCGGCACACCATATCTTGTGCCTTGCGAAATCTGACCTGCGTAGAAGCACAAATACAGGCCCCGTCCACCCGGACGGGGCCTGTTAACTTTTCATCAACAGACTCTTTAGCGCGATTCCCGAACAAGGTATGGTCAAGACGAATCAGGGAATTGAGGCAGCTCCCTGACGACTCCGGCCTCCGGCCGGACTGAATGGCGGCAAAAGAGGTACACAGATGCCGGTAGGCGGCGGTTCACGCTTGCGCAAGGGCGCAGGGCGGCGGAGACGGATTCTGAAAACGCTCTCCCTCTCGGGCGTGAGCGCCCTTGCCCTCGCCGCCAGCATGGGTGGCAGCCTGGCTCAGGCCGCAAGCACCCCAACCGGACAATTCGGCGCCGACCAGATGGTCTGGCTTGCCGCCCTTGGTGGCGCCTGCGCCTTTGCCGTAACAGCCTCCTTCGCCTTCCTGCGCAACCGCCGCACCAGCGCTGCCCGCATCAGTGCGCTTTCGCGCGAAAACCGCGATCTCAAGCTTTTCGTCGACCGGCTCGAATCCATGCTCAACACCGAAGAGCAGCGGATCATCGCCTGGACCGGACTGGGTGAACGCCCCGGCCTCACACCCCATGTCTGGGGCAACTTGCCAGACACCTGTGGCGCGCCGCGCAGCGCAGCCCAGCTTTTGAGCTTTGGCAGCTGGCTGGATACGAAATCGGCCGAACTGCTGGAAGATCATCTCGCCCGCCTGCGCAGCATCGGCGAGGCGTTCTGCATCACGCTGGAAACCCGCCAGCGAACCTATATCGAGGCTGTGGGCCGCACGGCGGGCGCCGCTTCTGTGCTGCGTCTGCGCGATTTGACCGGCGACCGCCAGTCGCAGGCCGAACTTGCTGCCCGCAATGCCCGCCTTTCCGGCGAGCTGTACATGCTGCACGCCCTGCTGGAGGCCATGCCTGCCCCTGCCTGGCAGAGCGATGCGGAAGGCCGCGTCAGCTGGGCCAACCGCGCCTATGCCCGTGCCGTGGACTGCGCTTCGCCTGAAGCCGCCGTCAGCGGCGGCGTGGAGTTCCTCGATGCGCCGGCCCGCGAAGCCATGGGCCGCGAGCGCAACGACGACGGCTGCTTCCGCTCCCGCATGCCGATTGTGGCTGCCGGTGAGCGCCGGGTCTTTGAAGTGACGGATGTTCGCTCCAACGTCGGCAGCGCGGGCATTGCCATCGACATTTCCGAGCTGGACCGCACCAAGAAGGAACTGAAGCGCACCGAGGAGTTCCACGGGCGCACGCTGGATCAACTGGCAACGGCGGTGGCCATCTACGGTGCCGACCGCAAGCTGCAGTTCTACAACGCTGCCTTCCGCGCCCTGTGGGATCTGGACACCGGCTTCCTCGACGGGCAGCCGGAAGACGGCATCGTGCTCGACACGCTGCGCGCCGGGCGCAAGCTGCCCGAGCAGGCCGATTACCGCGTCTGGCGTACCAAGATGCTGGAAAGCTATCAGTCGCTCGAGGCGCGCGAAAGCTGGTGGCATCTGCCGGACGGCCGCACGCTGCGCGTCATCGCCAACCCGCATCCGCAGGGCGGCGTAACCTACATCTACGAGAACGTGACCGAGCGGCTGGATCTCGAAAGCCGCTACAACGCCCTGATCCGCGTGCAGGGCGAAACGCTGGACAATCTGTCCGAAGCCGTCGCCGTGTTCGGCTCTGATGGCCGCCTGCGTCTGTGGAACCCGGCCTTCAGCGAAATCTGGGCCATGCCGGAAGACCAGCTTTCGGTGATGCCGCATGTCAATGACATCGTGAACACCTGCGCGGCCAACACCGGCGAAATGGACGCATGGCGCCAGCTGGCAGGCTCCATCACCGGGCTGATGGACAGCCGCACACATCTGGCCGGCCGTATGGAGCGGCGGAATGGCTCTGTGCTGGACTATGCCACCGTGCCGCTGCCCGATGGCGGCACACTGGTGACCTTCGTTAACGTTACCGACAGCGTGAACATGGAGCGTGCGCTCGTTGAAAAGAACGAGGCGTTGCAACAGGCAGACGATCTGAAGAACGCCTTCATCCAGCACGTTTCCTACGAGCTGCGCTCGCCGCTGACCAACATCATCGGCTTCGCCCAGCTTCTGTCCGATCCGAAATTCGGCGAGCTTTCCGACAAGCAGGGCGAATACGCAGAGTATATTCTCTCCTCGTCTTCGGCGCTGCTGGCCATCATCAACGACATTCTCGACCTTGCCACCATCGATGCGGGCATCATGGAGCTGGACCTCAGCGAAGTGGATGTGGCGCAGACCGTGTCTGCTGCCGTCGAGGGCCTCAAGGACCGGCTGGTGGAATCGCAGATCGTGCTGCGCACGAATGTGCCCGACGGTATCGGAACCATGCTGGCGGATGAACGCCGGCTGCGGCAGGTGCTGTTCAACCTGATTTCCAATGCCGTGCGCTATTCCGAGGAAGGCGGCGTCATCGATGTAACCTGCATCCGGCAGGGCGCCAGCGTCGTCTTCACCGTCAAGGATCATGGCTGCGGCATTCCGCAGGAGATGATCGAGGCCGTATTCAACCGCTTCGTCGGTCATGACTCAGGCTCAAGACGGCGCGGTGCAGGGCTCGGCCTGTCCATCGTCAAGAGCTTCGTGGAGCTGCATGGCGGCCATGTTGAGATCCAGTCACGGGAGGGGAACGGCACGACCGTGACCTGCACGTTTCCCGCCAAGCCCGAAGTGACCGGCCGGGTTGCTGCCGAGTAGGCCCGGCATGAGCACCCTGCCCCCATTGCCTGCCCTGTCCCTCACCATTCCCGATGAAGCCGCCATGGTGCGGCTGGCCGAAGACATGGCGGCCATCCTTGGCCCCGGTGATGTGATCGCGCTCAGCGGAGACCTGGGCGCGGGCAAATCCACCTTCAGCCGCGCCCTGCTGCGCGCCTTTGCCGGTGACCCCGCGCTGGAAGTGCCGAGCCCCACCTTCACCCTCGTTCAGACCTATGATCTTGGCCGTCTGACCATTTCTCATCTTGATCTTTACCGGCTGGAAGAGCCGGAGGAGCTGGAGGAACTGGGGCTGGAAGATTTGACGGCCACGGGCGCTGCGCTGATCGAATGGCCGGAAAAGGCCGGCCGTTTTCTGCCCGCCAGCCGGCTGATCCTGTCCATTGCCCATTCTGGAGCAGATGACGCCAGAGAGGTCACATTCTCGTTTGCCAGTCCTGCCGCTGAAGGCCTCTGGGCGCAGCGGCTGGCGCGGACGCAGCGCATCCGGGCGCTGGCGGAGGAGGCAGGTCTCACAGGCGCAGAGCGGCGCTATCTGACCGGAGACGCTTCGGCACGCGCCTACGAGGTGATACGCACGCCGCAAAAATCTGCGGTGCTGATGAACTCTCCCGCCGCCTATGAACTGGCAAAGCCGGGCGAAATGCCCAGCTACAGCGAGACCGTGCACCGCGCCCGCACAGTCGATGCCTTCATCGCGCTGACCGGCGAGCTGCGCCGTCGCGGCTACAGCGCACCGGAACTTTATGCCATCGACCGGGAGGCGGGCCTGCTGCTGCAGGAGAACCTTGGCGGTGCAGGCATCATCACGCCGGACCGCCATCCCATCCCGGAGCGCTATGCCGCCGCCGCAGAGCTTCTGGCGGACATGCATGCAGCCACGGACTGGCCGCAGGAACTGCCCGTTACCGGCGTGGATGGCATGGAGCTCGCACGTCACAACATCCCGGCCTATTCGGAACATGCCCTGCTGACGGAGGCCGACCTTTTCTGGAGTGGTATGTGCCCTGGCGCGCCGGAGCTGATCTTGCCGGCCTGCCCGCAACCCCGAATGCTGAGGAGCGGGCGGAGTACCGCGCGCTGTGGCAGATGGCCTTTGCCCGGATCGCAGGTGCCCAGACTGGCTGGGTGATGCGGGACTATCACTCTCCCAACATCCTGTGGCTGACGGAACGTGAGGGGCACGCGAAGCTGGGCCTCATCGACTATCAGGACTGTGTCCTTGGCCCCGTCGCCTATGACCTTGCCTCTCTGCTTCTCGATGCAAGGGTGGATATCCCGCCCGCGCTGGAAGACGAATTGCTGGCCGACTATCTCGCGCGCCGCAAGGCACAGGATACCGGCTTTGACGAAGAGCTGTTCCGGGCCGCCTATGCAGTCATGGGCGCGCAACGCATTGCCAAGATCCTGGGCGCCTTCGTGCGGCTGAAATATGCCTATGGCAAGCCGCACTACATGGCTCACATGCCGCGCATGACAGACTATCTCGACCGCACCCTTGCCCATCCCGCGCTGGCGGAACTGGCTGACTGGTTCCGGGCACGGGTGAGTTAACCCGCGCCATCCATGGGCATTTGCAAGGCGTCAGACGCCGGATCCCTGATGCCTTACGATCTGGCCTTGACGTAGACCCAGGCCAGCTTTCCGGACTTCAGCTGCGCCTCGACCCGGATGTAATCATCCACCTCATAGGCATCTGCGGAGGCCAGTTCCTCGTCCGTGATGGTAAACACGGTGCCCTTCACTTCATCGTCCGGATTGCTGCTGGGCACGACCACCGGGTGGAACCGCTGTCCGCTCTGGCGCAGAACCTCGGGATCGGTGATCTCGATCATGCTGGTTGTGTAGCCGGTCATGGCATCCTCTTCTCCCGAAAGCAGCCGCCCGAAGGAAGACTGCTGCACGGAAGGCAGCTGCAGCGTGCCATAGGAAAAGAGCAGAACGGATGCATTCACTGTCATGGCAAACTCCGGACCGGAATTTCGAGGCCCCCACCACGAACGCCTGTTTTTTACACAGCTGGAGAAGCTGGTCAAAGGATGCATCGTGATAAATGCTCATGTGCCATCAAGTTTAAGCCAACCTCTGCCCATACTGCTGGATCCTGGTGGCATAGGGCTCACAAGCCGCACCTGGCCCCACTTGCCTTGAGGGCGCGAAGCAGGCACTGCTAGGCAGAAGCCCCTGCTTGCCGGGGGCAACGGCATTTCCTATCTCCGGCGGGTGATTTCAACCGGAGCAGCTTGCAGGTTTCTGATGACGAACGGCATTTTCCGTCCCCATAGCGCAATGATCCTGGCTGCCGGGCTTGGCAAGCGCATGCGCCCGATCACGGCGACGACGCCAAAGCCCCTGATCGAGGTGAATGGCAAGGCGCTGATCGACCATGGCATGGACAAACTGGCGGCTGCCGGGGTGAAGCGTTGCGTCGTCAACGTGCATTACCTGGCCGATCTGGTGGAGGTGCATGCCCGCCGCCGCAAGGACCTTGAGATCATCATTTCCGACGAGCGCGAGGCCCTGCTGGAAACCGGCGGCGGCATCACCAAGGCACTGCCGCTGCTGGGCGATGACCCGTTCTTCGTGCTGAATGCCGACACCGCCTATTGGGTGGAAGGGGTGAGACCCAATCTGGAACACCTGATCGACGCCTTTGACCCGGAGCGCATGGATGCGCTGCTGCTGCTCTCCGACATGGTGAACAGCGCCGGTTATCATGGGCGCGGCGATTTCCTGATGGACCCGAACGGCATTCTGGAACGCCGCCCCGAACGCTCGGTTGCACCCTTTGCCTATGCGGGCGCGGCCATTCTGCATCCGCGCCTCTTCCGCGATGCGCCAGAAGGCAAGTTCTCGCTCAACGTGCTGTTTGACCGGGCAATCGAAGCCGGGCGTCTGCATGGCACGCTGATGGAAGGCATCTGGCTGCATATCGGCACGCCGGAAGCCATTGCTGAGGCGGAACTCGCCGTGCGCGAAAGCGCGGACTGAAACCCGATCCAGACGGCAGGCAGAGGCAGATGGCAGCGCGGATTTTCTCCATTCCGCCCTCGGCGGATTTTTCCCGGGAGCTGATCGCAGCGCTGGTGGAAGGACGGCTGATCGAGGGCTTCCGCCCGCTTGATGATCCGCTGCTGCTCTCCGATGTCACCCTCTACCTGCCGACCCGCCGCGCCGCACGTGCCCTTCCCGCGCTGGTGCAGGAAATGTTCGGCGGGCGTCCCGTTCTGCTGCCGCGCATCCGCCCGCTGGGTGACGCGGATGAGGACTTGCAGCTTCTCTCCGCCCCCGGCGATGGCGAGGCGCTGCCGCCTGAACTGCCGCCGCTGGAGCGCAAGCTGGCGATGACGCGGCTGGTGATGGGCTGGAAGGCGGCGCTGCGCCGCCAGGTGCTGGCCCTTGGCGAGGATGAGCCGCTGGGCCTTCCCGCTTCCGCCGCTGATGCCGCTTGGCTGGCCGGTGACCTCATCACCCTGATGGACGAGCTGGAAACCGAGGAAGCTGACTGGTCGGCGCTCGCCGGCCTCGTGCCGGAGGACCACGCCCGCTACTGGCAGGTGACGCTCGAATTCCTCGATATCGTGCGCCTTGCCTGGCCTGCGTATCTGGCCGAATGTGGCGCCATGGACCCCAAGGCCCGCCGTTCGGCGCTGATCCGGCGTGAGGCAGAGCGCCTGCGCCTCAACCCGCCCAAGGGCCCCGTAATCGCCGCCGGATCAACCGGCACCGTGCCTGCCACCGCCGAACTGCTGCAAGCCATTGCAGACCTGCCGCAAGGCGCCATCGTGCTGCCGGGGCTGGACATGCGTATGGATGATGCGTCCTGGGCAGCCCTTGGCCGCGCCCCGCAGCGGCGGGTGAATGCGGGCAAGGCCGCCCTGCCGCAGGACGAGCCCAGCGCCAACGGGCATCCGCAATATGGCTTGAAGCAGCTGCTCGACCGGCTGGGCGTGGACCGGCGCGAGGTGGTGCAGCTTTGCCTGCCGGAAACGCCGCAGCTGGCCGCCCGCGAAGCGCTGGTGAGCGAGGCCCTGCGCCCGGCATCGACCACCGACGAATGGACCTCCTTCCTGCAGCAGACCCCGGCGGAAGAACGCAAGGCGGCGCTTGACGGGGTGGAGCTGGTGATTGCCCGCAACGAAGCCGGGGAGGCGCTGAGCCTTGCCATCGCCCTGCGCGAAGCGGTGGAGCGCGGCGAGACGGCGGCGCTCGTTTCCCCGACCGCCTGCTCGCCCGCCGCGTGGCGGAAGAGCTGGGCCGCTGGAACATCACCGTGGATGACAGTGCCGGACGCCCGCTCGACCAGACGCCGCCCGCCGTGCTGGCCATGCTGGCCGCACGCCTTGCGCTCGAAGGCTGCGCGCCGCTGGATCTGCTGGCCCTGCTGAAACATCCGCTGGCCCGCCTCGGGCTGGATACAAAGACATCCGCTCTGCCGCCCGCTCGCTGGAGCGCGGCGTGCTTCGCGGGCCTGCGCCGAAATTCGGCTCTCGCGGACTGCCTGATGCGATCGCCGCCGCACGCCTTGCGGCCGAAGATGCCCATACGCCCCGCTGGAAGAAGCTGGTGGAAGAAGACTGGGCAGCAGTCAGCGATCTTGCCAACCGGCTGATTACGGCGCTGGAGCCGCTGGAATGCCTGCTGGAGCGGAAGGAGCCCGTTCCCGTCGATGAACTCGCCCGTGCCCATGCCAGGGTGCTGCAACAGATTGCTGGCGACCCCGCCGGCTCGGATGCAGAGCTTTACCGGGGCGAGACGGGCGACGCGCTGGCGCTGATGCTGACCGGGCTGATGGACAGCAGCCGTGCGGGCCTTGCCGTGCCTGCCCGCGAATGGCCTTCCGTCTTCGCCGCGCTGATTGCCGGAACCGCCGTGCGACGGCGCCTGCCGGGCGATCCGCGGGTGCAGATCCTCGGCCCCATGGAAGCGCGCCTGCAGCGGCCCGATCTGGTCATTCTCGGCGGGCTCAATGAGGGCATCTGGCCGCAGCGCACCCGCAACGATCCATGGCTCAACCGCCCGATGAAGCGTGACATGGGGCTGGAGCCGCCTGAGCGGCGCATTGGGGCTGGAGCCCATGACTTCGTGCAAGGGCTGGGCGCACGCCGGGTGATCCTTTCCCGCGCCAGCCGCGCCGATGGCGCACCCACCGTCACCTCACGCTGGCTGCAAAGGCTGCTGACACTGGCCGGACCTGAAGCGGAAGCTGCCTTGCTGGAACGCGGGCGCCGCTGGACGGAGCTTGCTGGCCTCCTCGACCTTGCGGAAGGCCCGGTCACCCCGGCAGAGCGGCCCGCCCCGAAGCCGCCGCTGAGCGCAAGGCCGGTGCGCCTGTCCGTCACCGAAGTCGAACGGCTGGTGCGTGATCCTTACGCCATCTTTGCCCGCCGCATTCTCGGCCTTGAGCCGGTGGACCCCATCGGTGGCTCGCCGACGCTGGCGGACAAGGGCTCGATCATCCATGACGCGCTGGCGCTGTTCCTGTCCGAATGGCACGGTGATCTGGACCACAAGGCCGTGTCGCGGCTGGTCGAAATCGGCGCGGACCTGTTTGCCCCGCTTGATGCCTTCCCCGCCATCCGCGCCCTGTGGTGGCCACGCTTCCTGCGCATTGCCGAGGAATTCGTGGCCTTTGAACGCCAGCGCGAGCCATCCATCCGCCAGCGTTTCCTCGAAATTTCCGGCGGTGTCGAGTTGACCCTGCCGGGCGCAGAATTCCGGCTGACGGGCCGCGCCGACCGCATCGACCTGATGCAGGACGGCACGCTGGCTGTAATCGACTACAAGACCGGCGCCGTGCCCAGCATCAAGCAGGTGGAAGCGCTGCTCTCGCCGCAGCTGCCGCTGGAAGTGGCCATGATCCGGCGCGGCGGCTTCAGCAGCGTGCCTGCGGGCGATCCGGTGTCCGATATGCTCTACATCGAATTGAAAGGCGGACGCACGGCGCTGAAGGTGGAATCACGCCAGCCGAAGGACCGCACCATCGAGGAACTGGCGGAAGATGCCTGGAAACGCCTGGAACAGCTGGTGGCCGCCTATCAGGACGAGGGGCGCGGCTATCTCTCCCGTGCAAGGGTGGAGAAGGAGCGCGACCTCAACGGCCCCTATGATCACCTTGCCCGCGTGAAGGAATGGGCCAGCGGTTCGGAGGACAGCGAATGAGCGGGCCACAGATCCCCTTGCAACGCTGCAGCGGCAGGACCTTGCCTCACGGCCTCACGCCTCGGCTTGGGTGAGCGCCAATGCGGGCTCGGGCAAGACCTTCGTTCTCTCCCGCCGGGTGGTGCGCCAGCTGCTGGATGGCACCGATCCCTCGCGCATTCTGTGCCTCACCTTCACCAAGGCGGCCGCTGCCGAGATGGCAACCCGTGTGTTCAAGATCCTCGGCCAATGGATCGCGCTGAGCGATGATGAGCTGGCAAAGGAAATTGCAGCCATCGACGGAACGCCCCCGTCCCGCGCCCGTCTGGCCGGGGCGCGGCGGCTGTTTGCGCGGGCGCTGGAAACACCGGGCGGGCTGAAAATCCAGACCATCCACGCCTTCTGCGAGGCGCTGCTGCACCAGTTTCCGCTGGAAGCCAATGTGGCCGGGCATTTCTCCGTGCTGGACGACCGGCTGGCGGCAGAGCTGATGGCGGAAGCCCGCGCCTTTGTGCTGCATGCGGCAGAGACCGAGCCGGAAAGCCCGCTGGGCGCGGCCTTGCAACGGCTGATCGGGCTGATGCCGGATGCGGCGGTGGAAGATGTGCTGGCTGAGGCAATCAACCGGCGCGATGCCTTGCGCAACTGGATCGTCAGTGCCGGAGATCTGGACGCGGCACTCGAAACCCTTGCGCGGGATTTCGGGCTGGAGCCGGACGCAAGTCTTGAGGCGCTGGACAAGGAGCTTCTGGAAGGCCGCCTCATCCGCGATCCACTGGCCGTTGCCGAAGCCTTGCGGCTGGGCACCAAGACCGACGGTGACAAGGCGGACCTTCTGGCTGCCGCCGCCGAAGGACTGAAGCCCGGCGGCGATCCCGCCGCCTTCCGCCACAACTGGCTGCGGGTGTTCTTCACGCAGGCCATGGAACCGGCCAAGCGCCTGTGTACGGCTGGCGTCACCAAGCAGTTTCCGCAAGTGGCCGAGGACATGCAGGCCGAGCAGGCCCGGCTTGTGGCCCTGCTGGACAAGCGCCGGGCGATTGTCACGCTGGAAGGCACCGCCGCCATCTTCCGCCTCGCCGACGGGGTGATCGGCCATTACGAGGCAGGCAAGGCACGGCGCGGGTTGCTGGATTTCGAAGATCTCGTCGTGCGCGCCGCCAATCTTCTGGCCAACAGCGATGCGGCCCAGTGGGTACAGTTCAAGCTGGATCAGGGCCTTGACCACATTCTGGTGGACGAGGCGCAGGACACGAGCCCCCGGCAGTGGCAGGTGATCCGCTCGCTGGCGGAGGAATTCTTCTCCGGCGAGGGCGCAAGGCGCGGGCCGCGCACCATCTTCGCAGTGGGCGACGAGAAGCAGTCGATCTATTCCTTTCAAGGAGCCGTCCCCGCCTATTTCGACGAAATGCGCCGCTATTTCGACAAGCGCGCCGGGCAGGCGGACCAGCCGTTCCATCCGGTGGAGCTGCAGCTTTCCTTCCGCTCGACACCCGATGTGCTGGGCGCGGTGGACCGTGTGTTCCTGCCCGCCGAAGCCCATGCTGGCCTGTCGCAGGAGCTTCGCCCCCGGTGCATGAGGCGATCCGCCGCGATCCGGGGCTCGTTGAAATCTGGCCGCTGGAAGAGCCGCTTGAGAGCGAGGAGCCAGAGGACTGGACCCTGCCGGTGGACCATCTGGGCACCGGCTCGCCCATGCTGCGGGTGGCCAAGCGCATTGCCGCGACTTTGCGCCGGTGGATGGACGAAGGCACCGCTGGGCCCGGCGACGTGATGATCCTGGTACGCAAGCGCGGCCCCTTTGTGGAAGCGCTGAACCGGGAGATGAAACGGCTGGGCGTACCTGCCGCAGGCAGTGACCGGCTGGTGCTGACCGAGCATATCGCGGTGATGGATCTGGTTGCCCTTGGCCGCTTCATGCTGCTGCCGGAAGATGATCTGTCGCTGGCCGCGGTGCTGAAGAGCCCGCTGTTTGGCCTTGATGACGATGCCCTGCTGGAAATTGCCCGCGATCCGGTGGAGCGGCTGCGCCCCGGCACCCTGTGGCAGGGGCTTTTAAAGAAGGCGGAGGACGGAAACCGCTGGGACCGTGTGCGTCAGCAACTGGAAGCCTGGCGGGCGCGGGCCGACTTCATGCCGCCCTTCGAGTTTTACGCAAGGCTGCTGTCCGTCGATGGCGGGCGGCGGGCCTTCCGGGGCCGCATGGGCCCCGAAGTGGACGACGTGCTGGACGAGTTTCTGGCGCTGGCCATGGGCTATGAGCAGACCGGCATTCCCGGCCTTGAAGGCTTCCTCGCCTGGCTCGCCGCTGCTCCCACCGAGATCAAGCGCGAGCTGACAAATGCCGCCGGGCTGGTGCGCATCATGACTGTGCACGGCTCCAAGGGGCTGGAGGCGCCGATTGTCATTCTGGTGGACCCGTGCAACGCCCCCGTCAGCAGCCATCACGATCCGTCCTTCCTCCCCTTCAAGCCGAAGGACGACGCAGAACAGGCGCCCGCACTGGTATGGCTGCCGGTGAAGGCAGAGCGCATGAGCTGGCAAACCGAGGCCATCGACAAGTTCCGCGCCAGTGCCGCCGAGGAATACCGGCGCCTGCTTTATGTCGCCATGACCCGCGCCGAGGACCGGCTGATTGTCTGCGGCTGGCAGCCTGCCAAGGGCCCGAAAGAAGGCTGCTGGTATGATCTGGCCGCCAGCGCGCTGAAGCCGGAAGCCGAGGAAGTGACAGCCCCTGATGGCACCGTCACCGCATGGCTGTGGCGTAAGCCCGGCACCGATCCGGCAGCGCCGTTGAAGAAGCACAGTGCCCACGCTGAGCCTGAAGCCGAGAAACCTGCTTCCGCCGTGCCGGAGTGGCTGACCCGTCCGGTGACACCGCCCGCCCGCATGCCCCGGCTTCAGCCCTCCCGCGTGTTTGAAGCGATGGAGATGAAGGAGGGCATCGAGGCGCCGGACGGGCTTTCGGCGCTGGAAGCGCACCGGCAGGCCGAAGCCTATCCGCTGGAGCGCGGCCGCCTGCTGCACCGGCTGCTGGAGCTGCTGCCGGATTTGCCGGAGGCGGAGCGTGCCGCCGCCGGGCGCCGCTTTGTCGAAACCTCCCTGCCCGCCCGCTTTGCCGCCCGCAAGGATGAGCTGCTGGGCGAGGTGATGGCCATTCTGGAAGACCCGGATCTCTACCCCTCTTTGCCCCTGGCGGGCGGGCGGAAGTGCCCATTTCCGGGCATATGGTGACGGCAGACGGAGTGACGGCTTTCGTCTCCGGCCAGATTGACCGGCTGGTGGTGAGCGCGGATGAAGTGCTGATTGCCGACTACAAGACCAACCGGCACGTACCGGCGGACGCCGCCGGCATCCCGCCGGACTATCTTGCACAGCTTGCCGTCTACCGGCGGCTGCTGATGGACATCTATCCCGGCCGCAAGGTGACGGCGGCACTGCTGTGGACGACTGCGCCAAAACTGATGCCCGTGCCCGGCGATGCACTGGACGCAGTGCTGGCAAACCTGAAGAGCACGGGCCAGATTACTTGACGCAGAAGGTCCGCCTTCCTACCTTCGGTTCAACGCAACAAGGTGAGTCCGCGCAAACGCCTGTTTCAGGGACCACCGCATGGAAAGTGAACGAAAATGGCTACCACCGCAGTCACCGACGCCAGCTTTGACGCCGACGTCCTCAAGTCGTCCGAGCCGGTCGTGGTTGATTTCTGGGCCGAGTGGTGCGGCCCGTGCAAGATGATTGCCCCGGCTCTTGAGGAAATTTCCGACGAGATGGCCGGTCAGGTGAAAATCGCCAAGATCAACATCGACGAGAACCAGGAAATGGCCGTGAAGTATGGCGTCCGTTCCATTCCGATGCTCGTGATGTTCAAGAACGGCGAGCCAATGGCTGTTCAGGTCGGCGCAGCTCCCAAGAGCAAGCTGTCCGACTGGATCAAGAGCGCCCTCTGATCCAGCAGCTTTGTTTCCCGCCACGCACCATGACCCTGCGCGCAGAGGTTGGCAGCGGCGGCGGGAATGGATAAAGACAGCCGCAGGCCGCTTTCAGCCACGGGCAAGCAACGGGTGAGACGTTTTCCTTGCGGAAACCCACCCTGCCTGACGGTGAAACGGCCTGCGTTTTCATGTTCGCAGACCCAATTGATGGAACCCAGATGACCGACGAGAACAAGACCCCCGAAGCGGAAAACGAAGCAGCCGCTGCGCCCGAGGCCGGGACCACCGTCGATCCCATTGAGGCTCTCCAGGCGGAGAACGCGGAGCTGAAGGACCGTGCGCTGCGCGTCATGGCCGAAATGGAAAACCTGCGCCGCCGCACGGAGAAGGAAATCAAGGATACCCGCGTCTATGCTGTGACCGGGTTTGCCCGCGACATCCTGACCGTTTCCGACAACCTGCGCCGCGCGCTGGATGCCCTTCCGGGCGATGCCCGCGAGAGCGCCGATGCCGGTCTGACTGCGCTGATCGAAGGCGTGGAAATGACCGAGCGCGAGCTGCTGAACCAGCTCGACAAGCATGGCGTCAAGAAGCTCGACCCGGCAGGCCAGAAGTTTGATCCGAACTTCCATCAGGCCATGTTCGAGGTGCCCAACACCGAAGTGCCGAACAACACCGTCGTGCAGGTGGTACAAGCCGGTTACGTCATCGGTGACCGCGTACTGCGCCCTGCGCTCGTCGGCGTGTCCAAGGGCGGCCCCAAGGAAGCGCCGCAGGCAGGCCCCGCTGATGGCCAAACGGGCGGCGTCGACACCACGGCCTGACCCCTCTCGCAAGGGCGGAAGATCTTCAGGAGGCGGCTCCCGGCAGCGGGGCCGCCTCTTTCGCTTTGGTAACCCTGTTCCAGGACGGTAAGCTCAAGACATGAGCGACACTGATTCCCTGCTGATCACCGCAACACCGGAGCTGAACGCCCGCGTTGGCGCATGGCTGGATCATCTGGGGGACGAACGGCGGCTCGCGGACAAGACACTTGTCGCCTATGAGCGCGATGTACGCCAGTTTCTGCGGTTCCTGACGGGGCATCTGGGCGGGGCGCCGGATCTCAAGGACGTGCAGGAGTTGAAGCCTGCAGACTTCCGCGCCTTCATGGCCCGGCGCCGTACTGGCGGAACGGGCAGCCGCTCGCTGGCGCGCGGCCTTGCGGGCATCCGCTCCTTTCTTGGCTTCCTGGAACGACAGGGCGAGGTGAATGCCGCCGCCGCCGGTGCCGTTCGTGCGCCGCGCCAGCCGCGCTCCCTGCCCAAGCCCCTTACCGCTTCCGATGCAACGGCTGTTGCCTCCGGCGAGTTAGCGATGGAAAGCGAGGCCTGGATCGAAGCCCGCAATGCGGCCGTTCTGACGCTCCTTTATGGCTGCGGACTGCGCATTTCCGAGGCCCTGTCGATCACCGGACGCAATGCGCCGCGCACCGGCACCCGCAGCTTGCGCATCATGGGCAAGGGCGGCAAGGAACGGGTGGTGCCGGTGCTGCCTGTCGTCTGCGAGGCGGTGGAAGCCTACCTGAAACTTTGCCCCTACACGCCGGAGCCCAACGGACCGCTGTTCTTCGGTGCAAGAGGGGGCGCTCAATCCGCGCCTTATCCAGCTTGCCATGGCCAAACTGCGCGGAGCACTCGGCCTGCCGGACAGCGCCACACCGCATGCCCTGCGCCACTCCTTCGCGACCCACCTTCTTGCCGGAGGCGGGGACCTGCGTACAATTCAGGAGCTTTTGGGCCACGCCAGCCTTTCCACCACCCAGATTTATACGGAAGTGGATGCGGCGAGATTGCTTGAGGCCTATGACAAGGCTCACCCGCGAAAATAAAAAAATAAAAGAATGCCTTGCATAAGCCTCATTCTGCCGTCACAGTAAGTCCATCGTCTTTTTGGGCCTGACTTGGCTGTTTGCGGTGTCAACGATATCGACCCGCCAAATCTTTCTTCGAAAAATCCGGCGATGTATCGACGCCTGTCCTGAGGGGCGGGTATGACTCTTTTGCAAGGTACTATCATCATGAAAACTGGAACCGTAAAGTTCTTCAACACCCAGAAGGGCTTCGGCTTCATCCAGCCGGATAACGGCGAGCGCGATGTGTTCGTTCACATCAGTGCCGTCGAGCGTTCTGGCATCGGCCACCTCAATGAAGGTCAGAAGGTCAGCTTCGAGCTGGAAACCGACCGTCAGGGCCGCAGCGCCGCTGCCAACCTGCAGATCGCCTGATTTCAGGCGGAAGCAACCCCTGCGCCAGCCCGAAAGGGCACGGCAGCAGACCCGCTTCCTCTGCAAGTGACAAGGACCGGGCACCCATGGGGTGCCCGTTTCTGCATTCAGCATGGTGCAAGCCTGCATCTGCGGCGTTTCTTTTGGCAAGCAGCTGTGCCCGAAAGGGTACTGTCCGGGCCAAGGAAACCTTCACCGCAGTTCAGAAGACAGCGCGGAACGTCATGTATCGGGACCGGAAAAGCCGGTCAGAACTGGCGCGCCGCAAAGAAAGTTCGGGCTCGCAGCATTTTTTGCACCCAAGGGGGTGCAATTTGCGTGGAACCTGTTAGGTTGCGCCACTTCTCGTGCCATATGGCTTTAGGTCTAACCCCTGCTGCCCTCACATGAGTGCTGCGGCGCAGGCAACGTCAGGATTTACCTTGCAGGTACTCGTTCGCGACAACAACATCGAGCAGGCGCTCCGCGTCCTGAAGAAGAAGCTGCAGCGCGAGGGCGTGCTGCGTGAGATGAAGGCGCGCCGCTCCTTCGAAAAGCCGTCCGAAAAGCGCGTCCGTGAAAAGGCCGAAGCTGTTCGCCGCGCCCGCAAGGCTGCGCGCAAGCTGGCTCAGCGCGAAGGCCTGATCGCAGGTCCGAAGCGCAAGGCCGCCGCAGGTCCGCGCCGCTAATTGCCGATCTGCCGGATGGAAACATCTGGCAGGGCATCTCCGGACAACCGGATGAAAAGACCCCTGACTGACACGGGATACTCCTGTTGCCAGCGGGGTTTTTCTTTGAGCGTCACGCTCTTTGCCCCTCCCGCCAATCCGTTAACGCAACGTTAATGCGCAGGCCTCAGGCTCATGGCAGGAGGACGTGATGTTCAACGCTGGCCTTGCCACCCTGGCACTCGTGACCGGTCTATTCATCCTGCCGATTGTGCCCGCCACAGCACAGGAACAGCGCAGCTATTGCCCGATTCCCGAACATGGAACCTGGGTCGCACGTAAAGCCAAGCCCCGGGAACTGACGCAGATCGATGTCACCAGCCGCTGCGAAGACGAGCGCGTCATCATCCGCGCACGTGCCTTCACGTCCTGCATCCCCCGCGACTGCAAATGGGGCTGGACCGATGCCTTTTACAGGGCAGATGGCAGCCTGAGAGTTGAACTCAAGGGTTTCTATGGCGTGCGCATCATCGATATGCGCCTGTTCGGCGACCAGCGGATGGAAGCAACCGTAGTTGCCGACCCTCATGATCCGCGTCTCGTGGAGACAGTCACCACCCATATACTGACACGCAGCAGATAGGCACCCTGCCGCCACCCGGAAGCAGTCAGCCTCTTGCGAAGACTCCAGGGCCTTCCTAGACTTCTCCTTGCGAGTGCAAGACGGGAGAGTGGCGATGGACTTTTCGATTGGCGATCTGGCACGGCTGAGCGGCGTCAAGGTACCGACGATCCGTTACTATGAGCAGGCTGGCCTGCTGCCGCAGCCTCTGCGCACGGAAGGCAACCAGCGCCGCTTTGGCCAGCCGGATCTGGAGAGACTGCAGTTCATCCGTCATGCCCGGGATCTTGGCCTGCCGATGGAGGCCATCCGCGATCTGCTGGAGCTGAGCGCCCATCCCGAGGCCCCTGCAACCGGGCCGACGAAATCGCCGCGACCCAGCTCAAGGCGGTGCAGGACAAGATTGCCCGCCTCAAGCGGCTGGAATCCGAACTCAAGCGCATCGTCGCCGCCTGCGCACATGACCATGTGGTGGCCGACTGTCAGGTGCTGCGCGCACTCGGCAATCACGCCCTTTGCGCAGGCGACCACTGATCAGAAGAAGCACAGAACGCGAAGCTCAACCATTACGATATAGGAAGTTGCACTTCTTTTAGGCAAGAGCCGGTCCAAGCTGGAAAAGTCATCGACAGCACCAGGAACTTCATCTAGCACTCGGATTAATCGATTAATCAGGTGCCCGCAGGATGAACGCCCCCGGTCACGGCCAAACCTCACCCAGATTGCTGCGCTGCTGGATGTTTCCGCCGCGACGGTGTCGAATGCGCTGTCCGGCAAGGGACGTGTTTCGACTGAGCTGGCTGAGCGGATCCGGGCAAAGGCGGCCGAACTCGGCTATATGCCCAGCCAGGCGGGACGGGCGCTGCGCACGGGCCGGTCGCAGGTTCTGGGCCTCGTGCTGCCGGACATTGCCAATCCTCTGTTTCCACAGATCGCACAGGCCATCGAACATGCGGCGGCGGCCGCCGGTTACGGTGTGCTCATCGCGGACTCGCGGGGCGATGCAGCCATGCAGACGCAGGCAATCTCCCGCCTTCAGGACCGGGGTGTGGACGGCATCGTCATCGTTCCGCGCCGGGGAACGCGGATTATCAGCACCGGTAGCCCGGTCGCGGTAATCGATAGCCCCTCCACACCGGGCAACACGGTTTCAGCCGACCACTGGCAGGGCGGAGCGCTGGCCGGCGCCCATCTTTCGGCCCTTGGCCACCGGGATGTGGTGATCATCGGCACTAACCCTGCCTCCAACGTGCAGAACGACCGGATGGGTGGCATCCGTGCAGCCCTTGGCAAGGCCTGCCGGGTAGAGGTGCTCTGGATCGAGCCACATGAAGCCTTGCATGGAACGGGAGCGAGCCTTGGGCTCGCGGCCCGTGTGGCGGAAGGCTTCACCGCATTTGCGGCCCTCTCCGATCTTCAGGCCCTGCGCGCCCTCACCGAACTGCAGCAGGCAGGCCTGCGCGTGCCGCAGGATGCCAGCCTCACGGGCTTTGACGATCTCATCTGGTCCTCCGCCATCACGCCGGCCATCACCAGCGTGCGGATGGACATGCCAGCCATTGCGGAAGAAGCGATTCAGGCCCTCCTCCGCCTCATCGAAAGCCAGGACACGGGGACAGCTCCACGCGACCCGGGCATTGCCCGCGCCAGCCGCCCCAGCGTGCCCATGAGCCTGGTGGTCCGCCAGACCTGCGGCCCATCCCCCGCATACATGCAGAACAATGACAGACACCAGCAGGAGACAGCCAATGACCGTTAAACTGATGCTCGGCGCGGCAACCGCGCTTGCCCTGACCATGGGCGCAGCCGCTGCCCAGGAGAAGACCCTGACGATCTCCGTCTATGCCTTTGCGCAGGACGAGTTCAAGGAACTGCTCTACACGCCCTTTGAAGAGAAGTGCGGCTGCAAGCTGGTGGTGGAAACCGGCAACAGCGTCGAGCGCCTGGCCAAGATGGAGGCCAACAAGGACAATCCGGTGGTGGACATGGCCGTTGTCTCCATGGCCGATGCGCTGGCGGCCTCCCGCAAGGGCCTGACCGACAAGATCGACAGCTCGAAGCTCTCCAACTTCGACAAGCTCTATGATATCGCCAAGGATCCGAACGGCGACGGCATGAGCGTTGGCTATACCTTCTATGCCACGTCGATCGTCTACCGCACCGACAAGATGACGATCCGTTCCTGGGCTGACCTGCTCAAGGATGAATATGTCTCTCACATTGCCTTCCCGAACGTGACCACCAATCAGGGCCCGCCGGCGCTCTACATGCTGGGCGAGGCGCTCGGCAACAACTCGGCCGACCTGAAGGGCCCGATCGAGGCCGTTGGCGCCAAGAAGGACGAGATCGTCACCTTCTATGTCAAGTCCTCGCAGCTCGTGCAGCTGATGCAGCAGGAAGAGATCTGGGCAGCCCCCATCGGCCGCTTCTCCTGGGCGCCCTTCACCAAGCTCGGCCTGCCGCTGGCATGGGCAATGCCTGATGAAGGCCAGACCGGTGGCATGAACGTGATGGTGCTGACAAAGGGTTCGAAGAACCAGGATCTCGCGCTGCAGTTCATGGACTACTGGCTCTCCACCGAGGTGCAGACCAAGCTTGCCGAAAAGCTGGTCGACAGCCCGGCCAACAAGGAAGTGACCGTGTCCCCGGCCATTGCCGACAACATCACCTATGGCGAAGAGACGGCAGCCACGCTGAAGCTGATCCCTTCCGAAACCATGCTGGATAACCGCGACGCCTGGCTGGCCGAGTGGAACGCGAAGGTCGGGCAGTAAGGCCTGCTTTTCAGACAAGCATTGGCAGCTACGCGCTGCCTGATGAATGCCTCCCAAGGCTAGGGATGCGGTGAGCGGGCTCCGCTCTGCCGCCGCATCCCGACTTTTTGCCCATCCAGAAGGTAAGGCGGTTCCCATGTTCCAGAACCGGGCGGAAGCTCTGGCGCTTGCGCTGCCTGCGGCGCTGTTTGCAGCCGTGGTCTTTCTCGTGCCTGTCGTGCTGCTGCTGTCGGAGGGCTTCCGCTCTGCCGAAGGCTGGACGCTGTCGGCCTATACAGATTTCTTTTCACAGCCGCTGAACCGCGCGGTTTTCTTGCGCACGCTGAAGCTGGGCGCCATGGTCACAGTGGTAGCTGCCGTCATCGGCTATGCCGCAGCCTATGCCATTGTCACCCTGCCGCCCGGCTCCAAGGGCCGCGTCACGGGACTGATCGTCCTGCCGCTGATGATTTCGCCGGTGGCGCGCACCTATGCCTGGATCGTCATTCTGGGGCGCACCGGCATCGTCAATCAGGCGCTGCAAGGCATTGGCCTGACGGATGGCCCCTTGCGCATTCTCTTCACGGAAACCGCCGTCTTCATCGGCCTGTTGCAGCTGTTCCTGCCCCTGATGATCCTGTCGCTGATCAGCGCGCTCGAAAACCTGCCGCGTGATGCGGTGCCTGCTGCCCGGGTGCTGGGGGCAAACTGGTTCCAGGTGTTCTGGAAGGTGATCCTGCCGCTCTCCCGCGAAGGGCTGGTGGTTGGCGGCACGCTGGTCTTCACCGGATCGCTCACCGCCTACATCACCCCGGCCATCCTCGGCGGTTCCAAGGTGCTGATGCTGGAAACCCTGCTCTACCAGCAGGTCACGGTGGCAGGCAATTTCGTCGCCGCCAGCGTCATCGCCCTCATCCTCATCGTCATGAGCTTTGCCGCCAACATCCTGTTGCGCCGCATTGCCACGGCCCGGAGCAAGTCATGAGCCAGAGACTGTCCAGCTGGATCATCCTGACGCTGGTGCTGACCTTCCTCATCGGTCCGTTCTTCATCATCGTCGCCGCGTCCTTTTCTGCCGGCGAAACGCTGGCTTTCCCGCCGCAGGGCTTTTCCCTCCGCTGGATTGCCAAGGTCTTCACGGTGGAGAGCTTCCAGCAAAGCTTCATCACCTCGATGATCCTTGCCATCGGCGGCACCCTGTGCGCGCTGGTGCTGGGCGTGCCTGCGGCCTACGCCATGTCACGTTACCGGCTACCGGGGGCAGAGACTGTGCGCTTCATGGTGTCGATGCCCATCATTGTGCCGGGCATCATCGTTGGCCTGGCGCTGCTGCGCTATTTCGTGCTGCCGGTTGGCCTGTCGATCAGTCTTGCGCTGTTCGTGGCCCATACGGCGCTGGTGCTGCCCTATGCGGTGCGGGTGGTTTCCGCCAGCCTTGCCAACCTGCGCTCCGATATGGAGGAAGCGGCCGTGCTTCTGGGCTCCTCGCGGCTCGGTGCCTTCTTCCGGGTGGTGCTGCCCAACATTCGCGGCGGCATTCTCTCCGCCTTCATCCTCGGCTTCGTGACGAGCTTCAATCAGGTGCCGGTGTCACTGTTCCTTTCCGGCCCGGGTGTGCGCACGCTGCCCATCGACATGCTGGGCTATATGGAAATCGTCTTCGATCCCTCCATCGCCGCCCTGTCCTCGCTGCTCGCCTTCCTGTCCATCGGCATCGTCTTTGCCGCCGAACGTTTTCTGGGGTTCTCACGCTATGTCTGACGCCACCTATCTGACCCTGGACAAGCTGTCGCTCGCTTATGGCAAGACCACGGCAGTGAAGGATCTCGACCTCACCATCCGGCGCGGCGAGCTGCTGGCCCTGCTCGGCCCCTCCGGCTGCGGCAAGACGACGACCATGCGCGCCATCGCCGGGCTGATGCCGGTGCAATCGGGCCGCATCGTGCTGGAT
This sequence comes from Pannonibacter phragmitetus, assembly GCF_050510895.1. Lineage (GTDB taxonomy): Bacteria > Pseudomonadota > Alphaproteobacteria > Rhizobiales > Stappiaceae > Pannonibacter > Pannonibacter phragmitetus_B. The sequence continues at coordinate 3,664,244 of NZ_JBNINT010000001.1, forward strand.
GGCCGCGATATCACCCGCGTGGGCGCCAACAAGCGCGAGATCGGCCTCGTCTTCCAGTCCTATGCCCTGTTCCCGCATCTGACCGTGTTCGAGAATGTCGCCTTCGGCCTGCGGCTGAAGGGCATCAGCGGCGAGACGCTGAAGCAGACGGTGGAAGCCGGGCTGAAGACGGTGGGCCTCTCCGCCTTTGCCGCCCGCAAGACGCCGGAGCTTTCCGGCGGTCAGCAGCAGCGTGTGGCGCTGGCCCGCTCGCTGGTGATGCAACCCAAGCTCCTGATGCTGGACGAGCCTCTGTCCAATCTGGATGCCCGCCTGCGCCTTGAAATGCGCACCGAGCTGCAACGCGTGCAGAAGGAAAGCGGCGTGACGATGATCTTCGTCACCCACGATCAGGTGGAAGCCCTTGCTCTGGCTGACCGCATCGTCGTCATGCGCAACGGCGCAATTGAGCAGATTGGCACACCGGAGGAGATCTACAATCACCCCGCCTCCAGTTTCGTCGCCGACTTCGTCGGCTTTGAAAACATCGCCCGGATCGACGGCAACAGGCTCGTGACGGACGCGGGTGCGCTGGAGGTGTCCGGCCCGCTGCCGCAAGCGGCCGGCCTTGCCTGGCGGCCCCGCGCCATCCAGCTTGAAACAGGGCCGCACAAGGGCATCGTGCGGGGCGTATCCTTCGCAGGCAGCACCCGCGAATATGTGCTGGAAACGCCGCTGGGGCTGGTAAAAGCCGAAACGGATGCAGCCCTTCCCGCCCATGCGCTGGGGGCAAGCCTTTCCTTCGACATGCCGGTTTCCGGTGCGGCGGAACTCAACAGGTTCGGATAGACCATGGGTGTGTGGATCGACACGGATATGGGCTTTGACGACATCGCGGCCATTGTGACCGTGATGGACGCAGGGCTTGAGGTAGACGGCATTTCGCTCGTCTTCGGCAACACGCCGCTTGATCAGGTGCGCCGCAACGCTGCGGGTGCTGCCACCGCCTTCGGCTGGCGCGTGCCCTTGCACAGCGGCCTTGGCCGGCCCGTGATGGGGCATATGGAGACGGCAGAGGCCATTCTCGGGTCGACCGGCATTCCGACGATTGGCCTCACCGTGCCGCAGGATCAGCCGCAGCCGGAAGGCGATGCCTTTGCCGCGCTCTGTGACTGGCTGGAGAACGCCCCTGCCCCCGCCGCATTCTGGCACTGGGGCCGCTGACCAACCTTGCCGCGCTGGCGCTCGCCCGCCCCGCCCTTGCTGCGCGCATTGACGAGCTGGTGTGGATGGGCGGCGGGCTGACGAAAGGCAACCACACCGCCTCTGCCGAATTCAACGCCTATGCCGATCCGGAAGCAGTTGCCATCGTGCTGGCGCAGGGCCTGCCGCTGAAAATGGTGGACCTTGATTTCTGCCGCCAGATCCTCGCAAGCCCAGCGGACGCCGCCCCGGTGCGGGCGGCAGGCGGGCGCAATGCGGCGCTTCTGGCGGACATGCTGGAAGGCTTCATCGCCATCGCCACCAGCCGGGGACGGCCCGCCATGGCGCTCTATGATCCGGCAGCCGCAGCCATCTTTGCCCGGCCGGAACTGGCCGCCTTCACCCCTGCCCATATCGCCATGGAAACCGCCGGTCAGCACACACGCGGGCGCACCGTGGTGGAAACCCGTGCCACACATGCCCGCTTCAACGCCGCATATGCCTCGGCCTGCGATGTGGACGCCGTGCGCGGCATGATCCTTGGCGCCCTGACGCGGGAGGCGGCTCGCCCATGACCACACACCAGACACGCGAGCCCTTCGACCTCGCCAATCCCGCCCTTCGCCTGCGCGCCGTTGCCGCTGCCAGAGGTGATGCGCCGTTTGACCGGCTGATCGTCAATGGCATCCTCATCGACATGGTGACCGGCGAACGCCGCGCCGCCGATGTGGGCCTGACGGGCACGCTGATTGTCTCTGTACACGCCCCCGGCAGCCGCAGTGATGCGGCGGATATCATCGACGCGCAGGGCGGCTATCTCTCCCCGGCCTCATCGACACGCATATGCATGTCGAAAGCTCCATGGTGACGCCCGCCGCCTATGCGGCAGCCGTTGTGCCCCGGGGTGTCACCACCGCCGTGTGGGACCCGCATGAATTCGGCAATGTGCACGGGCTTGCGGGCGTCGATGCTGCCCTTGCTGCCAGTGAGGGTCTTCCCTTGCGCTTTGCCGTACTCGCTCCCTCCTGCGTGCCTTCCGCGCCGGGGCTGGAGCTGGCCGGGGCCGACTTCGGGCCGGAAGAAATCACCGCCTTGCTTACCCGCCCCGGCATCGCAGGCATCGCGGAAGTGATGAACATGCGCGGCGTCATCGCGGGCGAGCCGCGCATGAGCGGTATCGTGCAGGCAGGGCTTGCCGCCGGAAAGCCGGTCTGCGGCCATGCACGCGGGCTTACCGGCCCGGACCTTGCCGCCTTCATGGCTGCCGGTGTCACCTCCGATCATGAGCTGACCTCCGCCGCTGACCTGATGGAGAAGCTGCGCGCCGGGCTCTCGATCGAGCTGCGCGGCTCTCACGACCACCTGCTGCCGGAATTCGTGGAAGCGCTGAACACGCTGGGCCACCTGCCGCAGACCGTGACGCTTTGCACCGATGACGTGTTCCCGGACGACCTTGCGAAAGCAGGCGGCCTTGACGACGTCGTGCGGCGGCTGGTGCGTTATGGCCTCAAGCCCGAATGGGCGCTGCAGGCAGCAACACTCAACGGCGCAAGACGCCTTGGCCGCGAGGATCTCGGCCTCATCGCCGCCGGGCGGCGGGCTGACCTCGTCATCTTCGCTGACCTTGAAAGCTTCAGCGCCCGGCATGTGATCGTCAGCGGCGAAGTGGTGGCACGGGACAGGCAGATGCTGGCAGAACCGCGCTCCAGCGTTCTCTCCAGCCTTCGCGGCTCGATGAAGATTAGCCAGCTAAGTGCGAATGATTTCAGAGTTCCCGCAGCGGGCTCCCGCGTGAAACTTGCCACCATCGACAGGCCCCGCTTCACCCGCTGGGGCACGGTGGAAGCAGACGTGCGCGATGGCTTTGTGGTGCCGCCGGAGGAGACAACGCTGATCGCCGTTGCCCACCGGCATGGCCGGGCGGACAGCCGCCCGCGTGTGGGGTTCCTGCGCGAATGGGGCCGCTGGAACGGCGCCTTTGCCACCACTGTTTCCCATGACAGTCATAACCTGACGGTCTTTGGCGGCAGCGCCGAAGACCTTGCCACGGCGGCCAATGCGGTGATCGAGGCTGGCGGCGGCATGGCCGTGGCCTCCAACGGCAAGGTGCTGGCCGTGCTGCCCCTGCCGCTTTCCGGCCTTGTGTCGGATGCCCCGCTGGGCGAAGTGGCGGAAGGCTTTGCCCGCATCCGCGCCGCCATGGATGAGGTTGTTACCTGGCAGCCGCCCTATCTGGTGTTCAAGGCCTGTTTCGGCGCCACGCTTGCCTGCAATGCGGGACCGCACCAGACCGACCGGGGCATTGCCGATGTGGAGACCGGACGCGTGCTGGAGTCCCCCATTCTCGAAATCCTCGCTTGAAGAGGCCAGCCATGAGCGACCTGATCGACGCTGACCTGACGTTTCTGACAGACCTGCGCCGCGACCTGCACGCCCATCCCGAGCTGGGCTTCGAGGAGGAGCGCACCAGCGCCATCGTTGCAAACCTGCTGGAAGAAGCGGGGCTGGAAGTGCACAGAGGCCTTGGCGGAACGGGCGTTGTCGGCACCCTGCGCTGTGGCAACGGCCCGCGCAGCATCGGCCTTCGCGCCGACATGGATGCGCTCGCCATGCCGGAGACCGCAGACCGGCCATGGAAGTCCACCGTCCCCGGCAAGATGCACGCCTGCGGCCATGATGGCCACACTACCTTGCTGCTGGGCGCCGCAAGGGCGCTAGCGAAAACGCGCAATTTCTCCGGCACGGTGCATTTCATCTTCCAGCCCGCCGAGGAAGGCCGGGGCGGGGCAAAGCGCATGGTGGAGGACGGCCTGTTCAGCCTGTTCCCCTGTGATGCGGTCTATGGCCTGCACAACATGCCGGGGCTGGAGCCGGATGAGATGGCCGTTGTGGAAGGCCCGCAGCTTGCCTCCTCCGACAGCTGGCGCGTCACCTTCCGGGGCACCGGCACGCATGGGGCAAAGCCGCATCTGGGCCGCGACCCAATTACTGCCGCTGGCACCTTCCTGGGCGCACTGCAAACCATACCGGGCCGCGTTGTCGATCCGCTGCAGCCTGCCGTGGTCAGCGCCTGTTCTGTTCGGGCCGGTGACCCAAAGGCGCTGAATGTCATTCCGGATCTGGTGGAGATCGGCGGCACGGCACGCGCCTATTCGCCTGAGGTACGTGACCAGCTGGAGGTGGAAATCGGCCGTCTGGCTCAGGGCACAGCGCAGATGTTCGCCATTGCCGCAGACTATACCTACATCCGCCGCATTCCACCGGTGATCAACCATCCAGACGCAACGCAGCGGGCGCTTGGCGCAGCGCGGGATGTGTTTGGCGCCAAGGTGCGCACCGCCTTCCCGCCCTCCACGGCGGGCGATGACTTCGCCTATTTCGCCGGTGAAGCACCCGGTTGCTATGTCTGGCTCGGCAATGGCCCTGCGGTGGATGGCGCGCTGCATCACAACACGGCCTATGACTTCAATGACGCCGCCATTGGCCCCGGCGTGCGCTTCTGGGTGCGGCTGGTGGAGCGGGAACTTTCCGGTGAAGCATCCCATGACTGAGCAGCACCCGCCCGCGCTTGAACCACATGCGTTCTGGCAGGAGCTGCACGCACCCCGCAGCTTCCCGGTCAACATTGGCCATCGCAACTTCTTCCCGGCAACGCTTCCCGGCGGTGAACAGCTCCGCCTGCCCATCCGCCCGCTGGCAGATGGACAGCATGCACTTGCCTCGCTCATCGTCAATCAAGCAGGCTTTGCCGTTCTGGATGCGCTGGCACAGAGCCTTGCGGAAAGGCTTGCGCCTTTCGCCCCCGATGTGGTGGTGGGCCTGCCGACCCTTGGCCTGACGCTCGCCTCAGAGACCGCCCGCAGGCTTGGCCACAGCCGCTATGTGCCGCTCGGCACCTCGCGCAAGTTCTGGTACGATGATAGCCTTTCGGTGCCGCTGTCCTCCATCACCACGCCGGACCAGATCAAGCGGCTTTATGTAGACCCGCGCATGCTGCCCCTGCTTCAGGGCCGCCGGATCGCGCTGGTTGATGACGTGATCTCCAGCGGCGCTTCCATCCGCGCTGCGCTGGATCTTCTGGCCGGTCTTGGCCTTGCCCCCGTGGTCATCGGCGCCGCCATGCTGCAATCACGCCGCTGGTGCGAGGGCGCAGAAGGCCCGGACCACTGGACCACCCGCACCGTGGGCTGTTTCGAGACCCCTATGCTGGAAAAGGGACCGGACGGGCTCTGGCATGTGCCGAAAGGGTGAGGGGCATATCTGTGTTTCGTCATGGCATGACGGAAAAGTTGGCCGTTCAGCCCGTAAAGCAAAAAGGCCGGAGCGTCACCGCTCCGGCCTTTCTCATGTCCGCAGGTCCAGCGCCGGTCAGGCGTGGATCGGCTTGGCGAAGGTGGCCATGGCGGCTTCCTTGACGGCTTCCGACATGGTCGGATGCGCGTGGCAGGTGCGGCCGAGGTCTTCCGAGGAGCCACCGAATTCCATCAGAACGGCAGCTTCGTGGATCATCTCGCCAGCGCCGTGGCCGAGGATGTGCACGCCGAGCACGCGGTCGGTCGCGGCATCAGCCAGAACCTTGACGAAGCCGTCGGTGTGGTTCATGGCGCGGGCGCGGCCATTTGCGGTGAAGTTGAACTTGCCGGTCTTGTAATTGACGCCAGCAGCCTTCAGCTCTTCCTCGGTCTTGCCGACGGAGGCAACTTCCGGCGAGGTGTAGACCACACCCGGGATGACGTCATAGTTCACATGGCCAGCCTGACCGGCGAGGATTTCGGCCAGAGCCACGCCCTCGTCTTCCGCCTTGTGGGCCAGCATCGGGCCAACGACCACGTCACCGATGGCATAGATGCCCGGAACGTTAGTCTGGTAGTGGCCGTCGATCTCGACGCGGCCGCGGTTGTCCAGCTTGACGCCCGCTTCCTCAAGGCCAAGACCGGCCGTGTAGGGACGGCGGCCAATGGCGACCAGCACAACGTCCGCTTCCAGCACCTCGGCATCGCCACCGACGGCCGGCTCGATGCTGACGGCAAGGCTATCGCCCTTCTTCTCAACGCCCGTCACCTTGGACGACAGCTTGAACTCCATGCCTTGCTTGGCAAGGATGCGCTGGAACTGCTTGGAGATGTCACCGTCCATCGGCCCGAGGATCTTGTCCATGAACTCGACCACGGTGACCTTGGCGCCCAGTCGGCCCCAGACGGAGCCCAGCTCCAGACCGATGACGCCACCACCGACGACCACCAGATGACCCGGAACCTTCTCCAGCGTCAGCGCGCCGGTGGAGGAAACCACCGTCTTCTCGTCGATCTCGACACCCGGCAGCGGCATCACGTCAGAGCCGGTGGCGATGACGATGGACTTGGTCTCAAGCTCGGTGACCTTGCCATCTTCCGCCGTGACGGAGACCTTGCCTGCAGCCAGGATCTTGCCGGTGCCGTGGAAGGCATCGATCTTGTTCTTCTTCAGCAGGAAGCCCACACCGCCGACATTGGCGTCAATGGTAGCCTGCTTGTGCTGCATCATGGCCGGCAGGTCGAGCGTGGGCACGTTCACCTTGATGCCGAGGCTTTCAAAGCCGTGACCGGCTTCATGGAACAGCTCCGAAGCATGCAGCAGCGCCTTGGAGGGAATGCAGCCGACGTTCAGGCAGGTGCCGCCATGGGTGGCGCGCTTTTCGACAACGGCGACCTTCAGGCCAAGCTGGGCTGCCTTGATGGCGCAGACATAACCACCGGGGCCGGTGCCGATGACGACGAGATCGTATTGGGACATGAGGTCGCCTCTAGGTTTCTTAAGTGAAATCGTTCGGGGATGCGGCTGCGGCTTCGAACCGTTGCAGCCTCTGGCGCACGCGCAAAGCAATGACGCCATGGAGAGCCAGCACAAGCAGGATCGAAACCCCGTGCTGCAGGGGCGTCGTCAGAGGCCAGAGGCCATATATTGCATAGACGCCCAGAGGAATGAACAGGGCCACGGCGGTGACGAGGCCCGGATTGTAGAGGCGCAGGACAATTCCCTGCACCACATGCAAGGCTGCGTTGATCAGCAGCAGATAGACCGCAATCAGCCCCCAGCCCGGCGCGATGGAGCGCATGAGCCAGAGTGACAGCGCCACGACGCCCCACACGCCCGCCACATTGACAACGAAAACCATAGGCACCGAGAGCACATCATGCCCCCGGCCGATGACATAGTTCACGAAGCGGCGGAAACGGTCGGCATCGTGCTCTTCAAGCTGATGCAGCATGTAGAAGGGAAGGCTCAGATAGACGAGCTTTTCCGGGAAGGGCCAGGTCTTGGTGAAGACACTGTTCATGGCCAGCAGGACGAGACCGGCGAGAAAACCGCCGTAGACCCAGTTGGCTTGAAGCCTTTCGAGCATGCCTCTCATGACCGGCCACCCTTTTGCAGGTCCGCCGCCGGAAGACCGGCGGCGGATGAACTGTGGAGCGCTTAGAGGTCCAGCACCAGACGGCGCGGATCTTCCAGGCTTTCCTTGACGCGGACGAGGAAGGTCACGGCTTCCTTGCCGTCCACGATGCGGTGATCGTAGGACAGCGCCAGATACATCATCGGGCGGATGACGACCTGACCGTTGACCGCCATCGGGCGTTCCTGGATCTTGTGCATGCCCAGAATGCCCGACTGCGGGGCATTGAGGATCGGCGAAGACATCAGCGAGCCATAGACGCCACCGTTGGAGATGGTGAAGGTGCCTCCCTGCATGTCGGCAACGCCAAGCTTGCCGTCACGGGCCTTGCGGCCGAGGTTGCCGATTTCCTTCTCGATCTCGGCGATCGACATCTGGTCCGCATCACGCACCACCGGCACGACAAGGCCCTTGTCCGTGCCAACGGCCACACCGATGTGGCAGAAGTTCTTGTAGATCACGTCCGTGCCGTCGATCTCGGCGTTCACAGCCGGGATTTCCTTCAGGGCGTGGCAGACGGCCTTGGTGAAGAAGCCCATGAAGCCGAGCTTCACGCCATGCTTCTTCTCGAACACGTCCTTGTAGGCGCTGCGCAGCTCCATCACCGGACCCATGTCCACCTCATTGTAGGTGGTGAGCATGGCGGCGGTGTTCTGCGCATCCTTCAGGCGGCGCGCGATCGTCTGGCGCAGCTTGGTCATGCGCACGCGCTCTTCGCGGGCCTCGTCATCAGCCGGAACAGCGGCGCGGACGGCTGCGGGCGCCGCAGCGGCAGCCGGAGCTGCGGAAACGCCAGCGGCAACAGCTGCCAGCACGTCACCCTTCAACACCTGACCACGCTTGCCGGAACCAGCAACCTGATCAGCCGACAGGCCGGTCTCGGCCAGCAGCTTGCCAGCAGCCGGGGCCGGGGGCATGGAGGACGGAGCAGCAGATGCAGCCGCCGGAGCGGGAGCAGCAGCGACAGGAGCAGCAGCGGGAGCCGGAGCTTCTGCCTTGGCTGCCGGAGCAGCAGCAGCGCCTTCGCCAGCTGCGATGTAGCCGAGGAGAGCGTTGACACCAACGGTCTCGCCTTCCTTGACGACGATGCTTTCCAGAACGCCGGAAGCGGGAGCAGGAACTTCAACGGTGACCTTGTCGGTCTCCAGTTCCACCAGCGGCTCATCAGCCTTGATGGCGTCGCCCGGCTTCTTGAACCACTGGGCAATCGTCGCTTCGGACACGGATTCGCCCAGGGTGGGCACGCGGATTTCGGTTGCCATGGTCGCCTTCTCTTAAAAAATCTGCCTTGGCCAATTCTATAGACCGGAAGCCTGCCATCCCGGGGATGGCAGGCCGAACCGGATCAGCTTGCGAATGCTTCGTCCAGGAACGCCTGAAGCTGAGCCAGATGCTTGGACATCAGGCCCGTTGCGGTCGATGCCATGGCGTCGCGGCCGGCATAGCGCGGGCGGCGGCACTTGGCGCCGATCTGGTCGAGCACCCACTCGATGTAAGGTTCGACGAAGAACCAGCTGCCCATATTCTTGGGCTCTTCCTGACACCAGACCATGTCGGCGTTGCGGAAGCGGGCCAGTTCCTGGGCGAGCGCCTTCTTCGGGAACGGGTAGATCTGCTCGACGCGGAGCAGGTACACGTCGTTGATGCCGCGCTTCTCACGCTCTTCCAGCAGGTCATAGTAGACCTTGCCGGAGCACATGACGACCCGGCGGATCTTGTCATCCGCGACGAGGCGGGTGGCGCCATCGGGCTGGTACTCGGCATCATCCCACAGCAGACGGTGGAACGTGGAGTCCTCGCCCAGCTCGACGAGCTTGGACACCGCACGCTTGTGGCGCAGCAGGGACTTCGGCGTCATCAGGATCAGCGGCTTGCGGATGTCACGCTTCAGCTGACGGCGCAGGATGTGGAAGTAGTTCGCCGGCGTGGTGCAGTTTGCGACCTGCATGTTGTCTTCCGCACAGAGCTGGAGGAAACGCTCCAGACGGGCGGAAGAGTGTTCCGGGCCCTGACCTTCATAGCCGTGCGGCAGAAGGCAGACGAGACCGGACATGCGCAGCCACTTGCGCTCGCCAGACGAAATGAACTGGTCGAACAGCACCTGGGCACCGTTGGCGAAGTCACCGAACTGGGCTTCCCACATGGTCAGTGCGTTCGGCTCAGCCAGCGAGTAGCCATATTCGAAGCCGAGCACAGCCTCTTCCGAGAGCATCGAGTTGATGACCTCGTAGCGGGCCTGATCCTCGCTCACGTGGTTCAGCGGAATGTAGCGGCTTTCGTCTTCCTGATCGTAGAGCACGCTGTGGCGCTGGGAGAAGGTGCCGCGCTCGCAGTCCTGGCCGGACAGGCGAACCGGGTGGCCCTCCTTCACAAGGCTCGCAAAGGCCAGAGCCTCAGCGGTCGCCCAGTCGATGCCCTCACCGGTTTCCATCATGGTCTGGCGGTTGGCGAGGAAGCGCGCAATGGTGCGGTGGACGTTGAAGCCCTCCGGCACTTCCGTCAGCTTCTTTCCAAGCGCCTTCAGATCATCCATGGCTACGCCGGTGGAGCCGCGGCGCGGATCTTCCTCGTCGTCCGCACGCTTCAGGCCAGACCACTTGCCGTCAAGCCAGTCGGCCTTGTTCGGCTTGTAGACCTGACCGGCCTCGAACTCGGTGTCGAGCTTGGCGCGCCAGGCAGCCTTCATGCCTTCGACTTCTTCCGCAGAGACAACACCTTCAGCCACCAGGCGGTCGGTGTAGAGCTGCAGCGTCGTCGGGTGCTTGCGGATCTTGCGGTACATGATCGGCTGCGTGAACGCCGGCTCATCGCCTTCGTTATGGCCGAAGCGGCGGTAGCAGATCATGTCGATCACGACCGGGCGGCCAAAGGTCTGGCGGAACTCGGTTGCAATCTTGGCGGCATAGACCACGGCTTCCGGATCATCCCCGTTGACGTGGAAGATCGGCGCTTCGATGACCTTCGCCACATCCGACGGATAGGGCGAGGAGCGCGAGAAGCGCGGATTGGTGGTGAAGCCAATCTGATTGTTGATGATGACGTGGATCGAACCACCGGTGCGGTGGCCGCGCAGGCCCGACAGGCCGAAGCATTCAGCCACGACGCCCTGGCCGGCAAAAGCCGCATCACCATGGATCAGCAGCGGCAGAACCGGAGAGCGGTCGATCTGGGCCGTGTCCATCATCCAGTGGCCGTCAACGGCGGAAATCTGGTCCTGCTTGGCGCGGGACTTGCCGAGCACAACCGGGTTGACAATCTCCAGATGCGAAGGGTTCGCCGTCAGCGACAGGTGAACCTCGTTGCCATCGAAGGAACGGTCGGAGGAAGCGCCGAGGTGGTACTTCACGTCGCCCGAGCCTTCCACATCGTCCGGAGCGTAGGAACCGCCCTTGAACTCATGGAATACGGCACGGTGCGGCTTGCCCATCACCTGGGTCAGCACGTTCAGGCGGCCGCGGTGGGCCATGCCGAGAACGATGTCCTTGAGGCCCATCTGGCCGCCGCGCTTGATGATCTGCTCCAGCGCCGGGATCAGCGCCTCGCCGCCATCAAGGCCGAAGCGCTTGGTGCCGGTGTACTTCACATCAATGAACTTCTCGAAGCCTTCGGCCTCGACCAGCTTGTTCAGGATGGCGCGCTTGCCCTGCGGGGTAAACTCGACGTGCTTGTCCGGCCCCTCGATGCGCTCCTGAATCCAGGCCTTGGCGGCCGGATCGGAAATGTGCATGAACTCGACGCCGAGGGTCGAGCAATAGGTGCGCTTGAGGATTTCCATCATCTTGCGCAGGGTGGCGTATTCCAGACCCAGCACGTGATCGATGAAGATCGGACGGTCCCAGTCAGCTTCGGTGAAGCCGTAAGACGAAGGATGCAGTTCCTCGTGATCGCCCGGGGCGAGAGGCGCAGCGGATCAAGATCGGCATGCAGATGGCCACGCATGCGGTAGGCGCGGATCATCATCAGCGCACGCACGCTGTCGCGGGTCGCCTGCTGAACTTCTGCGTCCGAAAGCGGCTTGCCCTTGGCATCGCCCTTCTGCTTCAGCTTGTCGCCCACGGCCTTTTCGACCGGAGCCCAGTTGCCGTCGCAGGCATTGACGAGATCGCCCTTCGCGGCGAGCGGCCAGTCGGCGCGCTTCCAGGGAGCGCCACGCGCTTCCTTCAGCACATCGGCCTTCTCATCCTTCAGCGCAGCAAAGAAGTCCTGCCACTCGGCGTCAACCGAGGTCGGGTTCTCCTGATACTGAGCGTAGAGTTCTTCGATATAGGCTGCGTTGGCGCCATAGAGAAACGACGTCATCGCGAAGACATTGTTCGCGTCCTGCCGAGCCATGCTGCATCAGCGGAGGGTCACTCCGCCCTTATTTTGGCGGACCGGCCAGATGGCAGGCCCTTGGTTTGCACGTTCGGGCCCGGCCTTGCAGCGCGGACCCCGCTCAAGAGTGCGAACGAGACGGCAACGCCGCGTCCGCTCGGGCATCCCTTATGCCTTACGATACGTAAACAAACTACGCAACCAAGACACATTTCCGGCACTTTGCTGGCGGAAATCCCCTGGATCACCGCGTGGCCGCCGGGGCCCGGTGGTTACCGAAGCGGGGCGCCATGCGCCCCGCCCGGAATTCGTATCAGCCCTTCAGGACTTCGACGAGGGTCTCGCCGAGCTTGGCCGGAGACGGGGAGACGCGGATGCCAGCCGATTCCATGGCGGCAATCTTGTCTTCCGCACCGCCCTTGCCGCCGGAGATCACGGCACCGGCGTGACCCATCGTGCGGCCCTTGGGAGCAGTCCGGCCCGCGATGAAGCCAGCCATCGGCTTCTTGCGGCCCTTCTTGGCCTCGTCCTTGAGGAACTGGGCTGCATCCTCTTCGGCGGAACCACCGATTTCACCGATCATGATGATCGACTGGGTGGCTTCGTCGGCCAGGAACATCTCCAGCACGTCGATGAACTCGGTGCCCTTGACCGGGTCACCACCAATGCCGACAGCCGTCGTCTGGCCGAGGCCGGCGTTGGAGGTCTGGAACACGGCTTCATAGGTAAGCGTGCCGGAGCGCGACACAATACCAACCGAACCTTTCTTGAAGATGGAGCCCGGCATGATGCCGATCTTGCATTCTTCAGGGGTCAGGATGCCGGGGCAGTTCGGGCCGAGCAGGCGCGACTTGGACTTCTCCAGCTTCGCCTTGACCTTCACCATGTCAGCAACCGGAATGCCTTCCGTGATGCAGACGATGAAGGGGATCTCGGCGTCGATCGCCTCGATGATGGCAGCAGCCGCACCGGCAGGCGGCACGTAGATCACGGAAGCATCAGCGCCCGTTGCATCCTTGGCCTGAGCCACGGATGCAAAGATCGGCAGGCTTTCGCCCTTGGAGCCGGACCACTTTTCGCCGCCCTTGGCCGGGTGCACGCCCGCGACCATCTGGGTGCCGTAATAGGCCAGCGCCTGTTCCGTGTGGAACGTGCCGGTCTTGCCGGTCAGGCCCTGGACAATGATCTTGGTGTCCTTGTTGACGAGAATGGACATCAGGCGGCTCCCTTCACGGCAGCGACAATCTTCTGGGCGGCATCGTCCAGATCATCAGCGGCGATCACGTTCAGACCGCTTTCGGCGATGATCTTCTTGCCGAGTTCGACGTTGGTGCCTTCGAGGCGCACCACCAGCGGAACCTTGAGGCCGACTTCCTTCACAGCGGCGAGAACGCCTTCCGCGATGACGTCGCACTTCATGATGCCACCGAAGATGTTGACGAGGATACCCTCGACCTTCGGGTCAGCCGTGATGATCTTGAAGGCCGCAGCGACCTTCTCCTTGCCTGCGCCACCACCGACGTCACAGAAGTTCGCCGGCTCCTTGCCGTAGAGCTTGATGATGTCCATGGTCGCCATGGCAAGGCCGGCGCCGTTGACCATGCAGCCGATGTTGCCATCGAGGGCAACGTAGGCCAGCTCCCACTTGGAAGCTTCGATTTCCTTGGCGTCTTCTTCCGTCTCGTCGCGCAGGGCAACGATTTCTGGATGACGGAACAGGGCGTTGCCGTCGAAGGAGACCTTGGCGTCGAGAACGCGCACGCGGCCGTTCTTCATGACGATCAGCGGGTTGATCTCCAGAAGGCTCATGTCCTTTTCCATGAAGGCCTTGTAGAGGATCGGGAACAGCTTCATGGCATCGGCGCGGGCCTCGCCCTCAAGCTTCAGCGCATCGCAGAGCTTGGCAGCGTCGGCATCCGTCACACCTGTGTCCGGGTCGATCGGCAGGGTGACGATCTTTTCCGGGGTGTGTTCGGCAACGGCCTCGATGTCCATGCCGCCCTCGGTGGAAACCACGAAGGCCGGGCGGCCAACGGAACGGTCCACGAGGATGGAGAGATACAGCTCGCGCTCGATGTCGGCGCCGTCTTCGATGTAGAGACGGTTCACCACCTTGCCGGCATCGCCCGTCTGGGCGGTGACGAGGGTGTTGCCGAGCATTTCGCCAGCGTGCTTGACCACGTCTTCCAGCGAGAAGGCGAGACGCACGCCGCCCTTGGCATCAGCAGGCAGTTCCTTGAACTTGCCCTTGCCGCGGCCACCGGCGTGGATCTGGGACTTGACGACCCAGAGCGGGCCAGGGAGCTGCTTTGCAGCCGCTTCGGCTTCAGAAGCCGAAAAGATTGCAACGCCCTCGGCAACCGGAGCGCCATATTCCTTCAGGACCGCTTTGGCCTGGTACTCGTGAATGTTCATTCTCTCCCCGTGTGTTCGGAGAACCGCCGCCGGGGAACCCGGCAGCGGACGTCATTCTTGTGAGGTTACAACCGGGCTCAGGCGAGCGCCGGCTGGATCTTCTTGCAGGCCTCGACCAGACCGTCGACGGATGCGACGGACTTGTCGAACATGGCCTTTTCGTCGGCATTCATGTCGATCTCGATGACGCGCTCGACGCCACCGGCACCGATAACGACCGGAACGCCAACGTAGGTGTCCTTGAGGCCATACTGGCCGCTGAGCGCAGCGGCGCAGGGCAGAACGCGCTTCTTGTCCTTGAGGTAGCTTTCAGCCATGGCAATGGCGGACGAAGCCGGAGCATAGAAGGCAGAGCCGGTCTTGAGCAGGCCGACGATTTCGGCGCCGCCGTCACGGGTACGCTGAACGATCTGCTCCAGACGCTCGGCCGTGCACCAGCCCATCTTGACCAGATCCGGCAGCGGAATGCCGGCAACCGTGGAGTAGCGGGTCAGCGGCACCATGGTGTCGCCGTGGCCGCCCAGAACGAAGGCCGTAACGTCTTCAACGGAAACGTTGAACTCGTCAGCCAGGAAGTAGCGGAAGCGGGCGCTGTCCAGGACGCCGGCCATGCCGACAACCTTGTGGGCGGGCAGGCCGGAAAACTTCTGCAGGGCCCAGACCATCGCATCCAGCGGGTTGGTGATGCAGATGACGAAAGCGTCCGGAGCGTGCTTGGCAATGCCTGCACCCACCTGCTCCATAACCTTCAGGTTGATTTCCAGAAGGTCATCGCGGCTCATGCCGGGCTTGCGCGGCACACCAGCGGTGACGATCACCACGTCGGAGCCTGCAATCGCCTCATAGGAGTTGGCACCGGCCAGCTTGGCATCGAAGCCATCCACCGGGGAAGACTCGGCAATGTCGAGTGCCTTGCCCTGCGGCGTGCCCTCGGCGATGTCGAAGAGGACGATGTCCCCGAGTTCCTTGAGACCGGCAAGATGAGCGAGCGTGCCGCCGATCTGACCCGAACCGATCAAAGCAATCTTATTGCGCGCCATATCCGAACGTTTCCCTTTACGTAAGATGGAACTCAATGCCATCCGCCGATGACTGGGGATGGCACTACTCCCTTTGATCCGCTCACGCAAGCCAATCAAAAGAATATTACGCTAGGGCACCTGAAGAATCTGATGCCCTCTGCGCGCCTACGTGCATGACCTATACGGAATGCATATCAGCGCGTGCATGACTTCTATTGTCTCCAGACAGGTAAGCCTCGGACCTCATCTCGATGAGACGGGACACCGTCCGGTCGAATTCGAACACCTCGGCCCCGCTTGGCGCCCTGTAGAGACCATCAGGCTGAACCTCTGCGGTGACCACCGTCTTCACCCCGTTGTCATAGAGGGCGTCGATAAGGTTGATGAAGCGCTTGGCCTCGTTCCTGCGGGTCTGGTCCATCGCAGGCACATCCTCGATGAAGACCGTATCATAGGTATGGGCGATGCGCAGATAGTCCGCTGCACCCAGCGGTTTTGCGCAGAGATCTGCGAAAGTGAAGCGCGCCACACCGTTTGCGGCACGCGGCACATCAATATGCCGGCCCTTCATGTCAAGCTGCTGGCGCTCCTCCGGGAAGCCGTTCGTCAGCTTCTCCCAGATGCCATCGGCAGCGGCCTTTGCCGCCTCGCCAAGCGGGCTGATATAGACCTCGGCACCGCCCAGTTTTTCCATCCGGTAGTCGGTTGGCGAATCGAGCATGAGCACCTCCACCTGCTTCTGCAGCAGGTGGAGGAAGGGCATGAAGAGCTGCCGGTTGAGCCCGTCCTTGTAAAGGTTTTCGGGTGCAACATTCGATGTTGCAACCATGACAACACCCCTTGCGAAGAGTTGCGTGAACAGCCGGCCAAGGATCATGGCATCGGCAATGTCGGTCACGGCGAACTCGTCAAAGCAGAGGAGACGGGTCTCTGTAGCGATCTGATCTGCAACCGGAGGGATAGGATCATCCCCCTTCACTTCGCCATTTTTCAGGGCTTGCCGCCAGGCAAAGATGCGCTCGTGGGTCTCGGCCATGAACTCATGAAAATGCACCCGGCGCTTGCGGCGGATGACGGTCACTTCCATGAACAGATCCATCAGCATGGTCTTGCCACGCCCGACACCGCCCCAGAGGTAAAGGCCATGCACGGCGGCCCACATCTCGTTCTTCTTGCGCGCAAACAGCCAGCCCAGCGCACTCTTCTTCGAGGCGAGGCGAACTTCCGCAAGACGGGCATTCAGGGAATCGAGTTTGCGGACCGCTTCCATCTGGGCGGTATCACGCGTAATGGCCCCGCTTGCTACCAGGGCCTCATATCTGCTGGCCAGCGCATGCTCGACCGGCAGATCCATGTCCTTCGTCGGCTTCAATGTAGGCTCTCCGCCTGCACCGAATGGCCTTCCGCCTTCCTGTACGGTCTGCCAGACGGGCATCTGCTGCACGACTGCGCACAAGCGCATACAATTTTCCGCTGTTGCGATACGGACAAAGCCACGTTGGCGCAAGCCCCTTCTCCAGCCGGCGGGCGCTTTTTAGCACAAGGCGGACACCCAAACGTAAAGCTTCTTCGTCAATTGCGAGAGGAAAGCGGCAAAACCACGGCCTTTTCCCTGCTCCAACTCCTCAAGGCACAATCATCAGGAGCAATTACAGAAGGCCATATCCCGAGGGATTGCAGTTGGCGCCGTTTGAGGAGAGACCACACGGCTGGCTGGCGGGAGCACGCCACCGCTCAGGCTGCGGAAGGCAGCCCGCAGACAGAGCACGGCAGAGCAACCGCAGAACAAGCGGTTGCGTCCAGATGATACGTCATTCAGGGACGGCAGGGCTTCAAAGGCGCACGAAACGGGATTTACGGCCGTTCTGCCTTTCATGAAGGCACAGGAGACGTCCCGCAAGCTCACGGCCGGCCGGGCTTGCCAGATCAGCCGGTTTGCCGCGCCCGTCCGCAATCAGCCAGATGTTGCCAGGCGTCACCATGTCGGCCATGGCGGCTGTTCCTGCGGCAATGCCGAGCTTCTCCCCGATCCGGGGCACATCCTGCCCATCCGGGTGGCTGAGTTGTTGAAGATCGCGGTGCAAAGCGCCCAGATCACCCGAATCCAGAATGAAGGTCTGAACCTTGCCGTCCGCCAGAACCGCCAGCCGGTACAGGCCCGGAAGAGCGGGCACAAGACGGCTGTTGCACGGGGTTTCGGCTACGATGCCAACCTCGGTCCACTCGGCGCGCACGGTCAGATTGACCGGCTCCTTCATTTCGCGGGCATTCCGCCGCAACTGGTCAAGATCTTGCTGATGGCGCCCGGAGCGCACGGGGCTGCTGGTGTCGGCAGCAGCCGAAGTGCCAGAAATGCGCAGACGGCGGAAAACAACCAGATCCCGGCGTAGATCCGTATGGTCAACACGCCAGCCAGCATCGAGCCAGGCGTTCTGATGAACCAGGCTCCCGCCGGAATTGGCCCACCAGGTCCGGTGCTCGCGGGCACTCATTGGCAGGCTGACGCCGAGGATATTTTCGAGTTCGTCGAGCTTTGCAGCCCAGACAACTTCGTCCAGACGGGCCAGGTGTTCACGCAGCGGGTCGTATTTCGCCATGAGCAAGCAGCATCCGATAGTTACACCCTGCTAGTCGTACCCGTTTCCCGTGAAATTTCCGGGAAACGGGTTCAAGGTGCAAGTCCGTACGTGCTCAGGCGTTTCTGGCCTCAGCGGGAGAGAGACCGGCATGCCGCCAATGGTCTGACCGTTGAAGCGCTCGCCGCCTGCACCATAGAGCTGGGCCACGGTGGCGCCGGTGCCATCCTTGAGCACGACCTGCTTGCCGCTCAGATCCCACGCCGCAATACCGGCAAGTGTGCTGTCATTGCAGCCCCGGGTGTTGGCGCGGTAGCCACCGGACCAGGTGGTCAAGGTCATGAACAGCATGCAATTGGAGCTGCCGGAGGCAATCTTCCAGCCGCCGAGCATATCATTGCGGCCAACATCTGCCGCACCAGCAGGCGGTGTTGCCGAGGCCATGGCACCGGGCGCCGTCATGCCCGGCTGCGGCGCACCCAGCGGCTCGCCAGTGATCTGGCCAGGCTGTTGCCCGGACATTGACGGGTCACTCGTCACCATACCTGGCGCGGGCGTGAGCGGCTGCAGCTGACCACCGGCCACCGGCGTCGTCGGGGAAGCCGGCAGCGGAGCCGCCGACCGGCCACCATCCATGCCCAGGCGCGAGCAGCCGGCAACACCAACGGCAAATGCCAGTACAGCGATCGTTGCAACTCGTGTCATGTCGAATCAGTCCTTCCTGCCCCACAGGGACGTTTAATTTAACCGCAAGGGCGAAAAATTCTTCCCCCGCTATGCCCCAATTCACCGGAAGGGGCAAACGTGATTGATCCGGGTGCCGTTCCGCGCCATATATGGTCCAAGTCTATGGAGGACCCAAGGGCGGCGTGTCACTTCACCGAAGGACCGCTGGAATGCCGCACCTTAACAACAATGGCAGCACCAATGGGCAGATCCGCCTCCTGGGCAGCGCCGACAAGCACCAATTCCGTGACCATCTCCTGCGTCTGGACCCAGAGACCCGCCGCAGCCGCTTCGCCATGCAGGTCAGCGACAGCTTTCTGCGGGCGTATGTAGAAACCAGCTTTGCGCTTGATACAGTCATTTACGGCTATTTCGAGGACGGCGTGCTGCGCGGCGCCGCAGAATTGCGCCCTGTCGGCAGCGCTGCATCTGCAGAAGCCGCCTTCTGCGTGGAAGACGGCTGGCGCAACATGGGGCTTGGCAGCGAATTGATGGAACTGCTGCTGATTGCCGCCAGAGCAGGCGGCTGCGAGCATATCTACATGAATTGCCTGGCGACCAACCGCTCAATGCAAGCTCTTGCCCGCAAGTTTTCGGCCAGCCTCAGTTTCGAATGCGGCGATGTGGTGGGGCATCTGGTGCCGCAGCCTGTCAGCATCCCGCCTGCCGATCCGCTTGACGGCTGGAGCCGCCTTGCCTTCGACGTGGCCCGCAAGGTCTTGGGCCTTTCCTCACACGCCCGCACAGCCCGAGGCTGACTGTCGGGTCCTGCAAAAACAAAGAAGGGCCGCGCTGGCGGCCCTTCCGTGAGATCGGCTGACCTCGTGTCCGGATCAGATCCCGGCGAAACCTCGCACTGCCAGAGGCTGCTCCAGCACCGCTCCATTCCGCCCAGACATCAGGGTCAGGCTCGGGGTCTCACTCGACATGGGCTCACCTCCTTTCAATAGTTGCAGACAGGAACAGCTTACCGCGAACAGAAACGGGGGCAAGAAAAAACCGCTGAAAACGCCTGCAGGCGGGAAGCCTGGACGGATTTGTGCAAGCCGCTGAATTTGTTCACTCTTTTGACTAAAGAGGCGGAAGATTGCAGATTCTGGGCCGTCAAAGGCAACCAAATGGCGGCCCAGGGCGTTGCAGACCGCATGAGACAAAGGCCCGGCCGGCGGCAAATTGGGGCGGTGATTGCCACAGATCATCCCAAGATCCGCCATCAGGACCAATCACTCTGGCTTGTCCAAGCGGGAGGCTGCAATGATGCAGGGAAGGTACCATGCCAATGGGGCGGAGCATGCGGAAACGCTGTTCTGTGAACATCGTGAGCTGGCTAATTCTGTGGAGACCCTGGCAGCAGGAGATCCTTGCGGGGTTGAGCCAGGGCGTCCGGAGGGCTATGCGTGCCCTTCCGCTCTCTTGTC
Source organism: Pannonibacter phragmitetus (assembly GCF_050510895.1). GTDB lineage: Bacteria > Pseudomonadota > Alphaproteobacteria > Rhizobiales > Stappiaceae > Pannonibacter > Pannonibacter phragmitetus_B. The sequence continues at coordinate 3,684,327 of NZ_JBNINT010000001.1, forward strand.
AGGGGGCTGCGGTCCCCCGCTGCACCCCTTCTGTCTCAGACACGGAGCACCGGATCAAGGCAGGCAGGCCTGACCCGGACTTTACGCGGGATACCGGGCGGAATCAGTCCGTTGTCCCTGCCCTTCTGCCTGCAACCCGTTCGCAGGCTCCACCGCCACCGCCCTGCAGAGCCTTGCCTGCCGTGCCGCTGCGCGGTGTTGCACGTGTGCCATGCCCGGCCAGCGGCTCCACGCCGTCCGGACATGTCCTTTCGATCAACTGTCCAGCGGGGAGCCTGAACCCTTGACCTTCCATCCGACCCCCAGTTGCCGGCTCAGGCCGTGCAAAGACCCCGGGACATTCGCCTTGATGTGTTTCGTGGCCTTGGCATGTTCATCATCTTCATCTCCCACCTGCCGCAGAGCTGGTGGGCGAACTGGATCCCGGCGCGATTCGGTTTTTCCGACGCGACGGAGATTTTCGTCTTCTGCTCCGGCATGGCCTCGGCCCTTGCCTTTGGCAAGATCTTTGACCAAAGCGGCATGCTGCTTGGAACCGCACGCATCGGCCAGCGCATGTGGCAGGTGTACTGGGCGCATATCTGCCAGTTTCTCGTGATCGCCGCGGGCCTCGCCGCTCTCATGAACAGCGGCTATCTGGAGCGCTGCTGCGGACTGAAGGAAGATTATGTGCAGGCGCTGAACCTGCGCTATTTCTTTGAAGACCCGCTTGGCAACCTGCCGGGCCTGCTCAGCCTCACCTATGTGCCGAACTATTTCGACATTCTGCCCATGTATGTCGCCATGCTCGCCATGGTGCCGGTGATGATCTTCATCGCAGCCAGAAGCCGGATTGCCTTCTTTGCCGCAGCCATCGGCATGTGGGTGGCGGCAAACATGCATCTGGTCAACCTGCCCGCCGAGCCCTGGTCCAACCGTCCCTGGTTCTTCAACCCCTTCGCCTGGCAGCTGGTCTTCTTCACGGGCTTTGCCTTCATGAAGGGCTGGATTCCGGTGCCTCCGGTCAACCGCCGCCTCGTCTGGATTGCGGTTGTGGCCGTTCTGATCAGCATTCCCTTTGCCAATTTCCGCATCTACGAGGCTGTTCCGGGCTTCCAGGCGCTGCGGGACGCGGCCAAGCCGCTCTGGGTCAAGACGGAGCTTGGCATCCTGCGCTATGTCCACTTCCTGGCACTGGCCTATCTCGCCTATGTGGCGGTTGGCCCCAATGGCGAACGCCTCCATGCACAGGGCCGGTTCTCCGGGCCGGTTCTGTCGGTGCTGCGCAAGGTGGGCCAGCAGTCTCTTCCCGTCTTCCTCGCCAGCCTGCCGATCGCACAGGCAACCGCGATCCTGCGCGACATGGCAGGCGGCCGGGACAACTGGTTCCTGCAGGCTGTTTCCAACCTTGCAGGCCTCGCAGCCATCGTGGCCGCCGCCTATCTGGCTGCATGGTTCAAGAGCCAGCCCTGGCGAAGCAGGACCAAGCCTGCCGCCGCTCCCTGCCGGTCAAGGCGCATGCAAAGGCTCAGTCCGGCAAACCTGCTGTGTCTGCCTATGGGCCTCCGGCAAGGCCCGTCAGAACACCGGGCGCGCTGCCGCAGGGCGTCTGACATCGGGCATACAAACACGAAAGGCGCAGCCTCCGAAGCTGCGCCTTTTGCATTTCTATCCAATGCGAAGCGTGATCAGTGGACTGACAGCATCGTCAGTTCATGCTCATAGGCATTGGCGATGGCCGCTTCGCGGCTGTCGGCAACGATGATCGGCGTCCCATCCGCATTAAGCAATGCCCATAGCCGCAGGCCACGGGCAATATGCGCCGCGCCGGGGAAAAGGCGGGCAAGATCATCGGAACTCATCTGGCGCAGATAGCCCACCTGACCGGCACCGAGCCGGGCAAACAGCTCCGGCGTCAGGTCATGCGGGTCCATTGCGCGTTCATTTGCATCGCGCGTCATGGCGTTGTCTCCTTGATCGGACAGCAGTCACTGCCCTGAAAGTCAGTCCCTTGCGGTGATCTCGATCCGGCGCACGACGCGCTCCGGCTCCGGGCGGGCAAGATCAATCGACAGCAGCCCGTCCTTGAGATCGGCTCCGAGGATTTCGATGCCCTCCGCCAGCACAAAGGCGCGCTGGAACTGGCGGGCGGCGATGCCGCGATGCAGATACTGACGGGACTTGTCTTCGGACTGGCGTCCGCGAATCACCAGCTGACGCTCCTCGACGGAGACATCAAGCTGCTCGCGGGTGAAGCCTGCCACGGCAAGCGTGATGCGAATGACCTCGCCATGCTCGTCCGACTTGGGAAGGCGTTCGATATTATAGGGTGGATAGCCGTCATTCGCGGCTTTAGACACCCGGTCAAGTACCCGTTCAATGTCGTCGAAGCCGAGCATGAACGGGCTTGAAAACGCTGACATTCGCGTCATCGTCAAAGTCCTCTACAAAGCGACCTTGAGAACCGGACCCTCGCCTGAGGCATCCGGAGCCGGGGTGCCAATCACCCCGCTTGAGTCCAATATGGCGGCTGGCAGCAGCAGTTTCAAGCAAGGGGCGGCTACGCCCTCCACAGGGAAACCAGACATGGCTAACAAACAGGCCCATGAAGAGCATATCGCAGAGAAAGCCGCCAGCCGGGTGACCAGAGCCCGCTACGACAGCTTCTGTGCCTCGCTTCCAGCCACAACCCACGTCATCCAGTGGGAAGGCGCCTCCGTCTGGAAGGTCGGCGGCAAGATCTTCGCCATCTGGTCAGACTGGAAAGGCACGCCCGCCGTCAGCTTCAAATGCTCGGACATGGCCTATCAGATGCTGAGCGAACAGCCCGGCCTTGCCCCCGCCCCTTATCTGGCCCGGGCGAAATGGATCCAGCTGCACGACATCGGCGCCCTGAGCGAAACAGACCTCTTCGCCTATATCCGCGCCGCCCACACCCTCGTTGCCGCCAAACTCACCCGCAAGCTCCGGCAGGAACTGGGGCTGGGATAGGAGGCAGGTCAGGATCTGGGAATGCGGGCAAACCCCTTGCCGAGAATGGGACCGGTCGGGCGGCCGGTTGGCGAGCCGCCAGCCGGTTCGAAGGTAATCTCGTAAAGCTGCTCTTCCTGCGGTTCGGGCAAACCAGAAAGAGACAGGGTTGCGCCCTTGAGGGCAGTAAGCACGCCCATGGACACCGGAGCTTCAGCCTGCTGCGGCAGGGTCCAGACCTCCAGAGACTGGCCGGCCGGCACACTGACATCGGCCAGCGGCACCACCTTGGCCTGCTCTCCGCCGAAATCCTCGATCATCACCACCGGATTGCCGCCCGCATCCATGAGGATGGCCACCACTTGCGGCTCCTGCAGGCGCAGCATGGCCGCAGTCAGCCCTGCGGCCAGCAACACCGATGCGGCCATGCCCGTCAGAGCCAGCAGCTTCCAGCGGGTAACAGCCGCTCTGACCCGGTTGTCATTCGCCGGTGGCGGCACCTCTTCAGCCCCGGCTGTATCCCGTGGCAAGGCTTCGAGCCCCGCCTCGATCCTTTGCCAGAGCTCTGACGATACCGGTGCAGCAGATCCTGCCAGATCCAGTTCCAGAAACCGGTCCTGTGCAGCTCCCGTCAGCCGGGCAAGCTCCGTATCGGTTTCCAACCGGTCGGCGAAGGCCTTACGCTCTTCGTCGTCCATGAGACCCAGAATATAAGCATCCGCCTTTTCTGCGTCCGTCAGAAAGCCGGTCATGCCATGCACTCCCGCAGGGCCAGAAGGGAACGGCGGATCCAGGCCTTGGCCGTGCCCAGAGGCAAACGCAGGCGTCCGGCAATTTCCCCGTGGCTGTAGCCGGAGACATAGGCCATCAGGATTGTCTTGCGGCGCAGGGCATCAAGGCGTGACAGGCAGGCTTTCAGGCGGCTGGAAGTGTCGAGTTCATCGAACAGGTCCGTATAAAGCGTCTCGTCCCCATCTTCGCGCAGCTGATCAAGACTTTCGGCGGAAGCCAGTTCCTCCCGGCCTGAATCGCGCAGGGCATTGAGCGCCCGGCTGCGGACGATGGTGTAAAGCCAGCCACGCGCGCTGCCTCGGGCCGGATCATATTGCCCGGCCTTGCGCCAGATCTGCAGGAATGCTTCCTGCACGATTTCCTCGGCAAGGTCATGGCGGCGCAAGATACGCAGCGCAATGGTCACCATGCGCGCAGCTTCGCTTTCGTAGATCGTGGCAAGGCCGTCCCGGCTGCCTTCTGTGCAGGCTTTCAAGGCCTGTTCAAGCCGCTGCTGCGGGTCTTCCATCGTCCTGTTTCCCTGTTACCGCTGCGAGAGTAGACGTCTGCCGCTTCATGGCAAGAGCAACATCACCGTCCCTCCCGTTTCGTTGACACATGGGCGGCCAGAACGGATGCAGAAAAAATCTTCTCTGCACTGCATCCAGACAGGGGTCCTCCCGTGTCTAGAGGCTGTACGGTCCTGAAAGGCCGTGCATCCCGAAGATTGAGGAGATGCAGATGACCATGACCCGACTTGTGACCCTTGCAGCGGTTTCCGCGCTGACCATCGGCGGCGCACAAGCTGCGCAGGTGGCCGGGCTTTCTGGCGAAAACACGCTGGTGCTGTTCGACACGGCCAATCCGGGACAGACCCGGACACTGGAAATCACAGGCACAGGACGCCTCACCGGCATCGACTTCCGCCCGGCCAATCAGGCCCTCACTGGCGTGACGGCAGAAAATGTAATCGTCACCATCGATCTTGAGACAGGCAAGGCCACGGAAGTGGCGAAGATGGACATTCCGCTGACGATTGACGAGATGCCAGTCATCGTCAACTTCAACCCGGCAGCAGACCGCCTGCGCTACATGACCGGTACGGTGAACCACCGCGTTCATCCGGATACGGGCGCCGTCACCGTAGATGGCAGCCTCGCTTATGAAGAGGGCAGCATGCACAAGGGCGAAACGCCGGATATCGCCGCTGCCGCCTACACGAATTCACGCGGCAAGCCCGAAAAGACAGCCATGTACAACATCGACGCCACCATCGGCGCGCTGGTGCAGCAGACAAAGCCGAATGACGGCACGCTGAAGGAAATCGGCAAGCTCGGCATCGACGGGAAGCCAGCGGCCTACGCCTTCGACATCGAAGCCACCGCAGATGGCCAGAACACAGCCTGGCTGGTGGCGGACAATGTGCTCTACACGGTCGACCTGATGACCGGCGCTGCCACGAAATCAGGTGAAATCACGGGCCTGAGCCAGCCGCTGCGCGCCATCACCATCCAGCCGGCGATGTAACAAGCCGGTTCAAAGCATCGCCTTCGCTCCGGAGTGGCCGGTCCAGCGGACTGGCCACCCGCATCTTTGCGCCTATCCAATCCGATCCGGCAGCACGCCCGTCATCCTGCAAGCATGCTTCACAGACTGATGCCACCGGAGTCACAGTCTTCAGCCTCCCTCATTGGAGATGAAGCATGAGCAGCACGGTCAAGGGCATCGACGTTTCGCACTATCAGGGCACAGTCAACTGGGCGGATGTGGCGGCGAGCGGCGCCGCATTTACCTTCATCAAGGCGACGCAGGGCACGAGCTATGTCGACCCCATGTTCCAGACCAACTGGAGAGGGGCGAAGGCCGCGGGACTGAAATGCGGGGCCTATCTCTTCTTTGAGCCGAACGTGAGTTTCCTGGATCAGGCCGAGCTGTTCATTCATCAGCTCAAGACCGCAGGCTATGACAGGACGGCAGACCTGTTGCCGGCCATTGACTGCGAAGTGGCCTCTGGTGTCACCAACTCCGAGTTCAGCTACGCCCTGTCGCAGCTCCTGAACATTCTGGAGATATATTTGCGCGTGAAGCCGCTGATCTATACCTCGCCCGGCTTCTGGAGCAGCGTCGGCAACCCGGATTTCTCGGCCTATCCGCTTTGGGTCGCCGAATACACCACAGCTCCGGCCCCCACCCTGCCGCCAGACTGGACGAGCTATGCCTTCTGGCAATACAGCCAGAGCGGCACGGTCAGCGGCATCAGCGGCGCTGTGGATCTCGATGTCATGGGCACCGCGCTTGCCGCACGGCGGACAAGGCCTGACTGGTTCTGAAGCCGGACATGCAAAGGCCCGGCGCATGGCCGGGCCTTCAGATCAGCGGACGTGCCGCGATCAGTCTTCGATGCGCTTGCCGGTTGCCTTGTCGAAGGCATGGAGATTGGCAGCGCGGGCGGTGAAGCTGACGCGCTGGCCGGTCTCGTAGCGGGCATGGGCCGGCACGCGGATGACAACCTGCGGCCCGCTTTCGCTGCCCACGGTGCCATAAAGGAAGCTCTCCGCCCCGACCGGCTCCAGCACACCGGCCACCACATCCAGCGTCAGGCCGCCCGCTTCCGCAGGCTGCTCGCTGGCAAGAGCCAGATGCTCGGGCCGCACGCCGAGGATGACCTCTGCGCCCTTGCCCATGTCCGGAGCGTCAAGCCCCGCACCACCCGGCAGCGACAGGCGGCCATTGGCGGAAGCCGTCGTGATCAGGTTCATGGCCGGAGAGCCGATGAACGAGGCCACGAAGGTGGAGGCCGGACGCTCATAGACCGAGATCGGATCACCGATCTGTTCGATCTCACCACCGCTGAGCACCACCAGACGGTCAGCCAGTGTCATGGCTTCCAGCTGGTCGTGCGTCACATAGACGGAGGTGGTGGCCAGCGACTTCTGCAGGCGCTTGATTTCCACACGCATCTGCACGCGCAGCTTGGCGTCGAGGTTCGACAGAGGCTCGTCGAAGAGGAAGGCTGCCGGCTCGCGCACGATGGCACGGCCCATGGCCACGCGCTGGCGCTGGCCGCCGGAAAGTGCCTTGGGCTTGCGGTCGAGATAGGCACCGATTTCCAGGATGCGCGCAGCTTCCTTGACGCGGCGGTCGATCTCGTCCTTCGGCACACCACGGTTGCGCAGGCCGTAGGCGAGGTTGTTGTAGACCGTCATATGCGGATAGAGCGCATAGTTCTGGAACACCATGGCAATATCGCGCTCGGACGGGTCAACGCGGTTGACCACACGGTCACCGATGCGGATGTCACCGGAGGAGATTTCCTCAAGCCCCGCGATCATGCGCAGCAGGGTGGACTTGCCGCAGCCGGAAGGGCCGACCAGCACGATGAACTCGCCGTCGGCAATGTCCATGGACACGCCTTTGACCGCTTCGACGCCGCCGGCATAGACCTTGCGGACGTTATCAAGAGTGATGGTAGCCATTACTTTTCCGTCTCCACGAGACCTTTGACGAAGAGTTTCTGCATGAAGATGACAACGAGCACCGGCGGCAGCATGGCCAGCACAACGGTGGTCATCACCAGATGCCATTGCGGATGCGCATCGGCCACGTCAGCCATGCGCTTGATGCCCATGACGATCGTGTAATAGGACGTGTCAGTGGTCACCAGCAGCGGCCAGAGATACTGGTTCCAGCCGTAAATGAAGAGAATGACGAAGAGCGCCGCAATGTTTGTCCGGCTGAGCGGCAGCAGGATATCGCGGAAGAACTTCATCGGACCTGCCCCATCCACGCGCGCGGCTTCCATCAGTTCCTCAGGCACCGTCAGGAAGAACTGGCGGAAGAGGAACGTTGCCGTTGCCGAGGCAATCAGCGGGATGGCCAGGCCGGAGTAGCTGTTCAGCATGCCCAGATCCGCAACCACCTTGTAGGTGGGCAGGATACGCACTTCCACCGGCAGCATCAGGGTGATGAAGATCATCCAGAAGGCAAGCTGGCGGAAGGGGAAGCGGAAATAGACGATGGCGAAGGCCGAGAGGATCGAGATGCAGATCTTCCCGATGGCAATCGCAAGCGCCATGACCAGAGAATTGAACATCATCGGCCCCAGCGGCGGCGCACCGGCCGAGCTGTTGCCAGATGTCATCATGGTGCTGAAATTGGCTATCGTCTCGCTGCCCGGCAGCATGGGGATGACGCCAGACATGAAGTCATTGGGGCCGTGGGTGGAGGCAATCACCGCCACATAGACCGGGAAGGCGACGATGAAGAGGCCAGCCAGCAGCACGAGATGCGTGAGGGCGGTCAGCCAGGGTTTGTTCTCAACCATTTGCGCCTCTCTCAGTAAGCCACGCGCCGCTCGATGAAGCGGAACTGGATGACGGTCAGCACGATCACGATTGCCATCAGCACGACGGACTGAGCCGCGGAGGAACCGAGGTTGAGGCCGACGAAGCCGTCGGAATAGACCTTGTAGACAAGGATGTTGGTGGCCTGTGCCGGGCCGCCCTTGGTGGTCGCGTCAATCACCGGGAAGGTGTCGAACATAGCGTAGACGAAGTTGACGACCATCAGGAAGAAGGTGGTGGGCGAAAGCAGCGGCAGCACGATCGTGAAGAAACGCTTCACCGGGCGCGCGCCGTCAATGGCACCAGCCTCCAGCAGCGACTGAGGAATGGACTGAAGCCCTGCCAGGAAGAAGATGAAGTTGTACGAGATCTGCTTCCAGCTTGCGGCCAGGATGACGAGGAGCATCGCATCCACCTTGCTGGTGCTGTGGTTCCAGTTGTAGCCAAGCCCATGCAGCAGATAAGGGAAGATGCCGATGGACGGGTTGAACATGAACCACCACAGGATGCCCGCCACCGCCGGGGCCACCGCATAGGGCCAGACCAGCAAGGTGGAATAGACATTGCGCGAGCGGATCAGGTTGTTGCAGGCCACGGCCAGCACAAGGGCAAGGCCAAGCGAAAGCAGCGCTGTCGAGACGGCGAAAATCGCCGAGACATACAGCGAATTCAAATAGGTAGGGTCCGCCAGCAGGCGGATGTAATTATCCACCCCGACGAATGTCGTCTTGAAACCAAAAGCATCTTCCCGGAGGAACGACTGCCAGATGGCCTGGCTTGCCGGCCAGAGGAAGAAGACGCCGGTAATGGCAAGCTGCGGTGCCAGCAGAAGATAAGGCAGCAGCTTGTTGGGGAAGATGGCGCGTTTTGTCTGCATAAGGCCCACCCTGAACGCAAAGAGGCAAGCCCGCGCGGGAAGCGCGGGCTTGCCTGCCGTTTCCGGCTTACTTGTTGGCTGCCTCGAACTCGCGGATCAGGTCGTTGCCGCGCTTGACGAGGTCATCGAGGGCCTGCTGCGAGGTCTTGGAACCGCTCAGCATCTGCTCGAACTCTTCGTCGATGATCGCACGGATCTGGACGTAGTTGCCGAAGCGCAGACCCTTGGAGTTGGCGGTCGGAGCATTGAGCGTCATCTGCTTGATGGAGACGTCCGCGCCCGGGTTCTTTTCGTAGAAGCCCTGCTCCTTGGACAGATCATAGGCGGCCTGCGTGATCGGCAGGTAGCCCGAGAACTGATGCCACTCGGCCTGAACTTCCGGCGAGGACAGGTAGCTGAAGAAGTCGGCAACGCCCTTGTAATCTTCAGCCTGCTTGCCCTGCAGCGCCCAGAGGGTCGCGCCGCCGATGATGGTGTTCTGCGGAGCACCCTTCACGTCGGCATAGTAGGGCAGCATGCTGATGCCGACCTTGAAGTCCTTGGCATTGGCGTTGATGCCAGCGCGGCCTGCGGAAGACTCCATGAACATGGCGCATTCCTGCGAGTAGAACTTCGGAGCAGCATCGTTGCCGCCGCCAGGGCCGCCGTACTGGAAGATGCCTTCGTCCTGCCACTTCTTCAGGTTGCCCCAATGACGGACCTGATACTCACCGTTCAGCGTCAGCTCGGCATCAAGACCGCCGAAGCCGTTTTCCTTCGTGCCGATCGGCAGGTTGTGCCAGGCGGAGAAGTTTTCGGTCTGGATCCAGGAGATCCAGCGCGAAGCAAAGCCGCACTTGGCAGCGCCCGAGTCCATGATCTTCTTGGAGAAGCTCTCGACCTCTTCCCAGGTCTTCGGCGCCACTTCCGGATCAAGGCCAGCCTTCTCGAAGACGTTCTTGTTGTAATAGAACACCGGCGTGGAGGAGTTGAACGGCATGGACAGCATGTTGCCATCGGTGTCGGTGTAGTAGCCGACAACGGCCGGAAGGAAGGCCTTCGGGTCGAAGGCTTCACCCGTATCAGCCATCAGCTGGTAGACCGGATAGACCGCGCCCTTAGCGGCCATCATGGTACCGGTTCCAACTTCAAACACCTGCACGATATGCGGCTGCTGGCCAGCGCGGAAAGCAGCAATGGCTGCCGTCATCGTCTCGGCGTAGCTGCCCTTGTAAGTCGGTACAACCTTGTACTCGCTCTGCGAGGCGTTGTACTTGCTGGCGATCTCTTCGAGCTTCTGGCCCAGCTCACCGCCCATGGCATGCCACCAGGCAATTTCCGTGACAGCGAACGAGGCGGAAGTGGTGCCCATGAGGGCGGCAGCGGCAAAAAGGCCGGCTGCGATATGACGCTTAGCCATTGGTTTCCTGCTCCCTAAACGGCAGCCGCCCCGCTCTGCGGGTCCGGCTCCTGACAGCGCTTGGAACACATCAGCCACACCCGAAAGACGAACTTTCCTGCGGCGGTCCGTGTTTGTCCCTGCGCTTCTTATTGTGTTCATATGAACGGCATATGTCGTTCATATGAACGTTGTACGACAGTTCATGAAGCAGGACAACGCCCCTGTTCAATGCAGCCGTCACATGAACATGAAAAGTGAATGGACCATCGCCTCGCCAGTGAGCGCCGCAATGAAGGTTCCGGCAATGGCTGCCATTCGTTTTGCCAGCTTATCTGTTTTCAACCGCCGGATTCGCGCGATTCCGCGACATTTCTGCACACATGCCTTATCATTTCCGTCATTAGAGGGTATCAGGGTTGATTGCCTGCGCCGCCGGTACACAATCACCCTTCCCGCCTGACAGGTTTTCCTGGAGACGCCATGCACCCCTTTCTCGTCATCTTGCATCTGGCTGCGGCCGTCATGCTCCTGCTCTGGGCCGTGCGGATGGTGCGCACCGGTATGGAGCGGGCACATGGCCCGGCCTTGCGCGATGCGCTGAGGCAGGCAAAGGGCGGGCGCTTCGGCATGGCGATGGCTGGACTGGTGCTGGCCATCCTGCTGCAGAGCTCTACCGCTGTAGGTGTTTTGGCAGCAGGCTTTGCCGCCAGCGGTCTTCTGGGCGCCTCCATGGGCCTTGCAGCACTTCTGGGTGCGGATCTCGGCTCGGCACTGGTGGTGCGCATTCTCGCCTTCGACCTGTCCGAACTGATCCCGCTGCTGCTGCTGGCGGGCTGCGTTCTGTTCCTCAAGTTTGAGGCCCGGCAAGTGCGCCAGCTTGGCCGCATCATTCTGGGCATCGGCTTCGTGCTGCTGTCGCTGAAGATGATCGGCGAAGCCACCGCCCCCTGCGGCACAGCGAGGCGCTGCCTGCAGTCATCACCTATCTGCAGGGCGACCCGCTGACTGCCTTTGCCCTGGTGGCGCTGCTGACCTGGGCGATGCATTCTTCCGTCGCCATGGTGCTGCTGCTGGCAAGCCTTGCCAGCGCTGGCCTTTTGCCACTCGAAGCGGCCCTGCCGATGGTTCTGGGGGCAAACATGGGTGCAGGGCTGATTGCCGTCTGGCTGACGCGCGGGCTGACCATCGAGGCGCGGCGCATTCCCATGGGCAATCTGGTGTTCCGCGCGCTTGGCGCAGCCGCAGCACTGCTGGCGCTCTGGCTTGCCAGCCCGCAGCTGAACTGGCTGGGAAGCGCGCCAGAGGTTCAGATCGTCAATGCCCACGTGCTGTTCAACGCGGTTCTGCTGGTGCTGGCCCTGCCCTTCACCAGCCCCATGCAAAATCTCACTGCCCTCATCCTGCCGCGCCCGCCCGTGGTGGCAGATCCGGTGCAGACACGCCCCCGCACAGCACTGGACCGCTCCACGCTGAAGACCCCGGCCTTGCGCTGGCGTCTGCCAAGCGCGAACTTCTGCTGATGGGCGAAACGGTGGAGCAAATGTACCGGCCCGTGATTGATCTTCTGGCCGGGGCGCAGGATGGCAGCATCGCCGCTTTGCGGGCTCTGGATGGGGAGGTCAATCGCCGCCACACCGAGATCAAGCTTTTCATCGCGGAGGTAAACCGAGGCGAACTGCAGGAGGAGGAAGCCCGCCGCAGCATCGAGCTGACCGACTTTGCCATCAACCTGGAGCATATCGGCGACATCATCGCAAAGATGCTGCTGCCGCTGGCCGAAGAACGCAACCGGCTGGGCCTGCGCTTTTCCGAAGAGGGTTGGGCAGAGATCACCCGCCTGCACGAGCGCGTGCTCGCCAACATGCAGATGGCCATGAACGTGCTCATCTCTGCCGACACAGCCTCGGCGGAGCAGCTGATGCGCGAAAAGGAAGTGATGCGCAAGCTGGAGCGCGACAGCCAGAACAGGCATCTGAAGCGGCTGCAGACCGGCAATCCGGCCAGCATGGCAACCTCCAACATGCACCTGGAACTGGTACGGGCCTTCAAGGAGATCAATTCCTTGCTGGTCACCGTCGCCCATCCCATCCTGGCCGAGCAGGGACTAATCCTTGAAAGCCGTCTGGCGGGCCGCAGCAGCCAGATGCAGGAAAAACCGCCTGAGCGCGGCAAGGGAAACCGGCTTCCAGAAAAAACAAACAATTCCTGACATTTGCACGCCGCCCGCATCACCGGGCGGCGTTTTCTTTCGCATCTGCACAATGCAATGTTGCACGAAGCGTCAAACACCATCTTTACAATAATAATATAGTATGATTTTTTCACTTCCGGCCACGGCCATTCGTGTTCTGGGAGGAACCAATGAAATTGAAGACAGCTCTGGCGGGCATGACGATGCTCGCAACGGTCGCGCTTGCCTCAACCTCAGCGATGGCGCTGACAGTCGGCTTTTCGCAAATCGGATCCGAATCCGGCTGGCGCGCCGCCGAGACGACGCTGACCCGTCAGCAGGCGGAAAAGCGCGGCATTGACCTGAAGTTTGCCGATGCCCAGCAGAAGCAGGAAAACCAGATCAAGGCGCTGCGCTCCTTCATCGCGCAGGGCGTGGACGCCATCCTGCTGGCACCCGTCGTCGCCACCGGCTGGGACGCGGTGCTGAAGGAAGCCAAGGAAGCAGAAATCCCGGTCATCCTGCTTGACCGTATGGTCGACAGCGACAAGGACCTGTACCTGACGGCTGTTGGGTCCGATCTGGTGCATGAAGGGTCTGTCGCGGGTGACTGGCTGGTGAAGGAAGTGAATGGCAAGCCGTGTAACGTGGTGGAGTTGCAGGGCACGACCGGTTCATCCCCTGCCATCGACCGCAAGAAGGGCTTTGAACAGGCGCTGGCCGGTCATGACAACCTGAAGATCATCCGCAGCCAGACCGGCGACTTCACCCGCACCAAGGGCAAGGAAGTCATGGAAAGCTTCCTCAAGGCGGAAAACGGCGGCAAGAACATCTGTGCGCTTTATGCTCACAATGACGACATGGCCGTTGGCGCCATTCAGGCCATCAAGGAAGCGGGCCTGAAGCCGGGCACCGATATTCTGGTCGTCTCCATTGATGCCGTGCCGGATATCTTCCTGGCCATGGCCGCCGGTGAAGCCAACGCCACGGTGGAACTGACGCCGAACATGGCAGGGCCCGCCTTCGACGCCCTGGAGGCTTTCCGCAAGGACGGCACCATGCCCGCGAAGTTCATCCAGACGGAATCGAAGCTCTTCACCAAGGCTGACGACCCGCAGAAGGTCTACGAAGAAAAGAAGGATCTCGGCTACTAAGCCGGTCCTGAAAAAGGGGGCCGGCAGACACCCTCCTGCCGGTCACCCAGCTTCTGACCGCCCTTGCGGCAGCCAACGCCTGCGGAGCAGCGCCGTGACAGACAGATCTACCCACGCCGGGCCGCAGCATCTGCTGCAGGCCACCGGAATCACCAAATCCTTTCCCGGCGCGCTTGCCCTCGACAACGTGGATTTCACCCTGCAGGCGGGCGAGGTGCATGCCCTGCTCGGCGAGAACGGCGCGGGCAAGTCCACGCTGGTGAAATGCCTGACCGGCGCCTACCGGCGCGACCGGGGAGATTCTGCTGGAAGGCCGCAGGATCGACCCGCGCGACACGCTGGACGCCCAGACAATGGGCATCGGCACCGTCTATCAGGAGGTCAATCTTCTGGGAAACCTGACGGTGGCCGAAAATCTCTTCCTCGGCCGCCAGCCGATGCGCTTTGGCATGGTCCGCACCCGCGAGATGGAAGCGCGGGCCAAGGAGCTGCTGGCCGGATATGGCCTTGATATCGACGTACGCCGCAGCCTTTCGGCCTATCCTGTCGCCGTGCAGCAGATCATTGCCATTGCGCGTGCGGCGGATCTCTCCGGCAAGGTGTTGATCCTGGACGAGCCCACCGCCAGCCTCGACACCCAGGAAGTGGAGATGCTGTTCGACGTGGTGCGCGGGCTGAGGGCACGCGGCCTCGGCATCGTCTTCATTTCGCACTTCCTCGATCAGGTCTACGAAATCTGCGATACGGTGACGATCCTGCGCAATGGCCGCAAGGTCGCCACCCGCGCCGCCCTTGGACTGCCGCGTCTTGATCTGGTGGCCCTGATGCTGGGCCGCGACCTAGAGGCAGAGACCCGGGAGCGGGTGGCTTCCGACAGGCCCGATGGTGACGCGCCGCTCCAGTTCCGCCACTTTGGCCGCAAGGGCCATGTCGCCCCCTTCGATCTTTCCGTCCATGCAGGTGAGGTGGTCGGCATGGCCGGCCTGCTGGGCTCCGGCCGCACGGAAACCGCTGAAGTTCTGTTCGGCGCGGCTCCTGCCGATACGGGCGAGGCGCGGATGGATGGGCGGGTGCTGAAGCTGGGCTCCCCCGTCAGGCCATTGCCGAAGGCTTTGCCTTCTGCCCTGAAGACCGCAAGCATGACGGCATCATCGCCGAGCTTTCGATCCGCGAGAACATCGCCCTTGCCCTGCAGGCGCGGCGCGGCTGGCTGCGGCCCGTGCCGCGCAAGGAGCAGGTGGCGCTGGCCGATAAATACATCAAGGCACTCGATATTCGCACCACCAGCCGGGAGAAGCCGATCGGCCAACTTTCCGGCGGCAACCAGCAGAAGGCGCTTCTGGCCCGCTGGCTGGCGCTCAATCCCAAGTTCCTCATTCTCGACGAACCGACACGCGGCATTGATGTGGGGGCCCATGCGGAGATCATCCGCCTGATCGAGGATCTTTGTGCCAAAGGCATGTCGCTGCTGGTGATTTCCTCCGAACTGGAGGAACTGGTGGTCTACAGCCACCGGGTGATCGTGGTGCGCGACCGGGCGCATGTGGCCGAACTGACAGGAGAGGACGTGACCCCGCACAAGGTGATGCAGGCCATCGCGGAGGCCGGGCATGGACATGTTAGAGAACAAGGCCACGCTCAGGACCAGGCCAGAGGAGCAGCCGAATGACGCCCTTCATCGATGCCACTGGCGGCTTCCTCCGGCGCTTTGCGCCGCAACTGATCACGCTCGCCGTGGTGCTAACGCTGAACACCCTGCTGTTCCCCGGCTTTCTCGACATCGGCATTGCCAATGGGCGGCTCTATGGCAGCCTGATCGACATTCTCAACCGCGGCGCACCGGTGGCCCTGCTTGCCATCGGCATGACGCTGGTCATCGCGACGCGCGGCATTGACTTGTCGGTGGGCGCAGTCATGGCCATCTGCGGGGCAGCGGCAGCGGCAACCGTGGCCAGCAGCGGCAGCGCGGTGGCGGCCATCACTGTTGCTCTGGGGATCGGCCTTGCCTGCGGGCTGTGGAACGGCATTCTCGTCGCCCTCCTGAACATCCAGCCGATCATTGCCACCCTCATTCTCATGGTCGCCGGGCGCGGCATTGCCCAGCTGATCACCGAAGGCACCATCCTCACCTTCAACCATGAGGGGCTGATCTTTGTCGGCAGCGGCTCACTCTTCGGGCTGCCCATGCCCGTGGTGCTGTGGCTGGCGGCTGCCATCATCGCGGCTCTGCTGGTACGCCGGACTGCCCTTGGCCTCCTCATCGAGGCTGTGGGCATCAACAGGCGCGCCAGCAGCCTCGCCGGTGTCAATGCAGGGGTTCTGATTGTCGCCGTCTACATGATCTCCGGTTTTGCGGCAGCAGTGGCTGGCATCATCGCAGCGGCCGACATCCGGGGTGCGGATGCCAATAACGCAGGCCTGTGGCTGGAGCTGGACGCCATTCTGGCCGTCGTCATCGGCGGCACCTCGCTCCTTGGCGGACGCTTCACCCTGTTCGGCACGGCCCTTGGCGCGCTCATCATCCAGTCGATCAACACCGGCATCCTGATCTCCGGCTTCCCGCCGGAATTCAATCTGGTGATCAAGGCCAGCATCATCATCGTGATTTTGCTGATCCAGTCCCCCGCCATCCAGAGCCTTTTCACCGTGCTGCGCCGCCAACCGGCAAGCACCGCCAAGAGGAGCTGTCCAAGCCATGACATCCCGCCAGCTTCCGCTTCTCATCACGCTCGCCGTCTTCGTGCTGGCCTATGTGATCTGTTACACCCAGTATCCGGCCATGCTGTCCACGCGCGTTGCGGGCAACCTTTTGACCGACAATGCCTTCCTCGGCATCGCCGCTGTTGGCATGACCTTTGTCATCCTGTCAGGCGGTATTGATCTGTCGGCAGGCTCGGTCATCGCCTTCACCGGCGTACTGCTGGCCGTGCTGATGCGAGACACGTCCATTCACCCGCTGGCGGCTTTCGCGCTGGTGCTGGTGCTCACCTCGGCCTTTGGCGCGGCCATGGGCGGCATCATCCATACTCTTGCCATGCCCGCTTTCATCGTCACTCTGGCAGGCATGTTCCTGGCGCGGGGGCTCGCCTTCGTACTCTCGACCGAATCCATCCCCGTCACCCACGAGTTCTACGGAACCTTGCAGGAGATGTTCATCCGCCTGCCCGGCAAGGGACGGCTGACGCTGATTGGCGGCATCATGCTGCTGACTGTTGCGGCGGGCATTTTCCTTGCCCACCGCACCCGCTTTGGCACCAATGTCTATGCGCTGGGCGGCGGGGTACAGACAGCCCGGCTGATGGGTGTGCCCGTGGGACGCACCACTGTGCTGATCTATGCCCTTTCCGGCTTCCTGTCGGGCCTCGCGGGCATCGTCTTCTCGCTCTACACCTCTGCCGGCTACTCGCTGGCGGCAGTGGGCGTGGAACTGGACGCCATCGCAGCCGTCGTCATCGGCGGCACCCTGCTGACGGGTGGCAGCGGCTATGTGGCAGGAACCTTCGCAGGGGTCCTGATCATGGGATTGATCCAGACCTATATCATCTTCGATGGCTCACTTTCGAGCTGGTGGACCAAGATCGTAATCGGATTGCTGCTCTTTGCTTTCATTTTGTTGCAGAAGGGCCTGGTTTGGTTTACCGGCGGAGCGGACAGGCGCATGCATCAGGCCAGCTAGAGGAGGCCCCGGAGGGCCTTGGGAACCCGGACATGAACGTGATGGAGCCCAGTATCGCAAGTTTCTCTCCACGCAACAGCCATGGGCGCGTGGTGGATGTGCTGGGCCGGGAAATCGTGGAAGGGAAGTACCCTTCCGGCGCTGTCCTTCCGGGTGACAACGAGCTGGCAGAACGCTTCCAGGTGTCGCGCACCGTGCTGCGCGAAGCGATGAAGACGCTGGCCGCCAAGGGCATGGTGCAGGCCCGTGCGCGCATCGGCACCAAGGTGACGGACCGCAAGTACTGGAACCTGTTCGACGGCGATGTGCTGAGCTGGCACTTCAGCGGTGGCGTCGATGCCGCCCTCTTCAATCATCTGTCGGATGTACGGCTGGCACTGGAGCCAGCAGCCGCATCCATGGCGGCCCTCAACGCCAGCGCCGAGGACATCCGCACCCTGCACCGGCTGACCGATGCCATGCGGGACGCGGAAGATGCCCGCGCCTTCGCCGAAGCGGACATGAAGTTCCATCTGGCCGTCCTGGAGGCCTCGCGCAACCCCTTCATGAGCTCCGTCGGCAGCCTCATCGGCGCGGCCCTCGTCAGCATCTTCCGCCTCAGCTCGCCTGCAGGCAGCCGGGAAGGCTTTGCCGAAACCGCTGGCACGCACCGTGCCATTGCCGATGCCGTCGGCCAACGCGATCCTCAAGCCGCTGCAAAGGCCATGGAGCGCGTCATCATCATCGGCCGCGACCGTGTGCTGCCCAGCGCCATACAGGAAGCCACAGACGCCTCTGCGTGACGTCAAAGCCCCTTCACAAGCGGATGACAAAGAGCTTCCGGGTGGTCTCGATCACCTCCCAGATGCCGGAAAAGCCGGGCTGGATGATGAAGCTGTCGCCAGTCTTCAGTTCCCGCACGGTCCCGTCCGCATCCGTCAGCCGGGAATGGCCGGACAGGATCGTACAGAATTCCCATTCATCATAGGAGACACGCCAGGCGCCTGGCGTTGATTCCCAGGCGCCGGTGAACTGCCGCTCATCATCACAGGTCTCCAGCAGCCACGTGGTGAAGCGCGGATCACCCGAGATCACCTTTTCGGGTGCAGGGGCATCATGCTCCGGTGTCAGCTGATCCAGATCGAGCGAAAGAAAATGCTTCATGCGGCCTCGCTGCAGTTCCGAAAATGGTTCCGGACCATGGCACAGGACGGGGAAACGAAAAAGGCAGGTTCAGTTTCCTGAACCTGCCTCGCCGAGGTTACCCTCGAAGTGGTGGAGCCAATCGGAATCGAACCGACGACCTCTTGAATGCCATTCAAGCGCTCTCCCAACTGAGCTATGGCCCCGAAACTTTTAAACCGGCTTGGGTCACCGGCGTCTGTGGAGGCGGGTTATAGAGGGGTCTTTGAATTGATCAAGAGGCTTTCTCGAGAAAAATCAAAAACCGCCTGTGGACAACTCAACCCCTTGAAAAACACCGCATAAATCCGCGCATCCGTGAGCTGGCAAAGGCCCGGGATGGCGAGGATCGCAGCTTTGGCGCACCGGTCTTGCCGATAGCGCCTTCGCCCCGCCCCATGAAGACTGGAGAAACGGATCCGGCAGGAACAGCCTGCCGGATGCTCACTTCAGCAGTTGCCCGCCTCAGCGGTCGGTGTCGTCGTCCATCTCGACAACGATGCCCGGGACGGCTTCGTCTTCGTCTTCCTCATCCTCGATGAAGACATCGTCATCCGCGTCATCGTCGATGGCCGCTTCGTCGTCATCACCCAGATCCGGAACGATATCGCCCTCGGCCTCGGCATCAGCCTCTTCCAGGGAGACCAGCTCGGGAGCCACCAGATCCTCTTCATCCTCGTCCTCGTCCTCCTGCTGGACGACGCGAGAAGCCTTGGCAGCGCGGCTGCTCGACACAATGTCGAACAGGGTGCCGCACTTCGGGCAGGTGATGGGGTTGCGGTTCAGGTCGTAATATTTGGCGCCGCAGCTAGGGCACAGCCGCTTTGTGCCGAGTTCAGGTTTTGCCACCGTGCTTACCCTTTGTTCGTGCTCGAGGGTTTGTACAAATTCTATCTCCGGCACTTCCGGGCTGGAACGCCTCTGTCCAGTCCGCAAACGCCGGGGGCCGTCTTGCTCAAGGCGCGGCCCTTAACCGCGGCGCGCCTTCATGTCAAAGCCAAATGACCGGCCTCGTTGACTGAAGCATTCTCAGGCGCTGCGCAAGCAAAAATTCGTGCCATCCCGCACTCGCGGATGACGGGGGCATGGACCCGTGTTAGGAGTGACCACTTTTTCAGGCTCCGCAACTTCCGGAATTGACCATGTCTCACGCTTCGACGCCCCGCCCCTTGCGTTCGCGCGCCGGTTCCGCCCTCACGGGCCGCATCCGCGTGCCGGGGGACAAATCCGTCTCGCACCGCTCGCTGATGTTCGGCGCCCTGGCTGTCGGCCGTACCACCGTGACCGGCCTGCTGGAAGGCGAGGACGTGCTGAACACCGCAGGCGCCATGCGTGCGGCGGGTGCACGCATCCACAGGGACGAGAACGGCACCTATCACATCGACGGTGTTGGCCTCGGCAGCCTGCTGGAGCCGGAAGACGTGATCGATTTCGGCAATGCCGGCACAGGCGTGCGCCTGACCATGGGCATCTTCGGTACCCATCCGATTGCCGCCACCTTCGTGGGTGATGCGTCCCTGTCCCGACGCCCGATGGGCCGCGTGCTGGACCCGCTGCGCCAGATGGGCACGCAGGTCGTCGCCCGCGCCGGAGACCGGCTGCCGCTGTCCATCCGCGGCGCCGACATGCCCCTGCCGATCACCTACCGGGTGCCCATGCCGTCGGCGCAGGTGAAGTCGGCCGTGCTGCTGGCTGGCCTCAACACGCCGGGCGAGACGGTCGTGATCGAACCCATCGCCACCCGTGACCACACCGAGAAGATGCTCGCCGGCTTCGGCGCCGATATCTCCGTCACGATTGACGAGCAGGGTTCCCGTATCATCCGCCTCAAGGGCCGCCCGGAACTGAAGGCGCAGGATATTGACGTGCCGGGCGACCCCTCGTCCGCCGCTTTCCCGATCGTCGCCGCGCTGATCACACCGGGCTCTGACGTCACGGTGGAAAACGTGCTGCTGAACGAGCACCGCACCGGGCTCATCACCACCCTGATCGAGATGGGCGGCGACATCACCATCGAGAACGAGCGCATGGCCGGCGGCGAGCGCGTTGGCGATATCCGCGTCAAGGCGAGCAAGCTGAAGGGCGTCACCGTTCCGGCGAACCGCGCGCCTTCCATGATTGACGAATATCCGGTGCTCGCAGTGGCCGCGGCCTTTGCTGAGGGCGACACCCACATGCCCGGCCTTGAAGAACTGCGGGTGAAGGAATCCGACCGTCTGGCGGCTGTCGCCCGCGGGCTGGAGGCCAATGGCATCCCTTGCAAGGAAGGCGAAGCAGATCTGACCGTAACGGGCGGTGCGTCCGGCATCGGCGGCGGCATCGTGACGACGCACCTCGACCATCGCATCGCCATGAGCTTCCTTGTGCTCGGTCTTGCCAGCGACAAGGCCGTAACGGTGGACGACGGCGCGGTGATCGCCACCAGCTTCCCCACCTTCACCAGCCTCTTTGCAGGCCTGGGAGCCGAGATCAGCGAACTGGAGGACGCGCGCGCATGATCATTGCCATCGACGGACCCGCCGCTTCCGGCAAGGGCACGCTTGCCCGCCGCCTCGCCGCCCATTTCGGCCTGCGGCATCTGGACACCGGCCTCACCTACCGGGCTGTTGCCGCCGCGCTTCTGGCGCAGGGCCTGCCGCTCGGAGACGAAAAGGTGGCCGTCGATATCGCTGGGCGCCTGGACCTTGGCCACATGGACCGCAGCGCCCTCTCCGCCCATGAGGTTGGAGAGGCAGCTTCACGCATCGCCGTGCTGCCGGGCCTTCGCGATGAGCTTGTACGCCTGCAACGCGCCTTTGCGCAGACGCCTCCCGGCGCGGTTCTGGACGGCCGCGACATCGGCACGGTGGTCTGCCCTGATGCGGATGTGAAGCTCTATGTCACCGCTGCCCCCGAGGCCCGCGCCAAGCGCCGCACGGCGGAAATTCAGTCTCAAGGCAAGGAGGCGGATTTTGCCTCGGTGCTCGAAGATCTGAAGCGCCGGGACGAGCGGGACATGAACAGAACCGTCGCTCCGCTGCGTCAAGCGGAGGGTGCGCACTTGCTAGATACGACGGGAATGGATATAGAGACGGCGTTCCAGGCAGCTGTGGATATCATCACCGCCGCCCGGGCATCCTGATCAGGAGCCTCGGAAAGACCCGCCCGGCCATGCCGGAGAGCGGGATTTCGGCTTGATCAAACAGGCAGCCTTATCACGGGCAGATGGGTCATCCCCTTCTACACCGGGACAGGCCGCATAAAGGAATTCCGGTTCGGGCAGCCGCTGATGCAGTGCCTGAGCCAAGGACGTTACGGATCTCCGCCTTCCGTCCGCCGGCCCGCGCCGGATCTGCCTTCTGGGCTGGTTCTGCGTGGAAGGATGCCACCTTGCGGTGGCGTCCCGGAAGGAACGGGGGTCCATCATCAACACCAGCCCAGCCGGCGACGCCAGCAATGGCACCAGGAGTTTTTATGTCTGCAATGAACCCCTCCACCGAGGATTTCGCCGCCCTTCTGAACGAGTCCTTCAGCACGAACGACCTGTATGAAGGGTCCGTCGTCAAGGGCATCATCGTTGCCATCGAGAAGGACCTCGCCGTCATCGACGTTGGTCTGAAGGTCGAAGGCCGTGTTCCGATGAAGGAATTCGGCGTCAAGGGCCGTGATGGCGATCTGAAGGTTGGCGACGAGGTCGAGGTCTATCTCGAGCGCGTCGAAAACGCCCTCGGCGAAGCCGTGCTGTCGCGCGAAAAGGCGCGCCGCGAAGAAAGCTGGGTCCGTCTCGAAGTGTCGTTCGAGAAGGGCGAGAAGGTCACCGGCCAGATCTTCAACCAGGTCAAGGGCGGCTTCACCGTCGATCTGGATGGCGCCGTTGCCTTCCTGCCGCGTTCGCAGGTCGATATCCGCCCGGTGCGCGATGTCACCCCGCTGATGCACACCCCGCAGCCGTTCCAGATTCTGAAGATGGACAAGCGCCGCGGCAACATCGTGGTGTCCCGCCGCGTCGTGCTGGAAGAGACCCGCGCCGAGCAGCGTTCGGAGCTGGTGCAGAGCCTGGAAGAAGGCCAGACCGTGGAAGGCGTGGTCAAGAACATCACCGATTACGGTGCGTTCGTCGACCTCGGCGGCATCGACGGCCTGCTGCATGTCACCGACATTGCATGGCGCCGCATCAACCACCCGTCGGAAGTTCTCACCATCGGCCAGTCCGTCCGCGTGCAGATCATCCGCGTCAACCAGGACACGCACCGCATCAGCCTCGGCATGAAGCAGCTTGAGACTGATCCGTGGGATGGCATCGAAGCCAAGTACCCGATCAGCGCCAAGTTCTCGGGCCGCGTGACCAACATCACCGATTACGGTGCATTCGTTGAGCTGGAGCCGGGCATCGAAGGCCTGATCCACGTGTCCGAAATGTCCTGGACCAAGAAGAACGTCCATCCGGGCAAGATCGTTTCGACCTCTCAGGAAGTCGACGTCATGGTCCTGGAAGTCGATCCGGTCAAGCGCCGCATCTCGCTCGGTCTCAAGCAGACCCTGCAGAACCCGTGGGATGCTTTCGCAGAGCGCTTCCCGGTCAACACGGAAGTCGAAGGCGAAGTCAAGAACAAGACCGAATTCGGTCTGTTCATCGGCCTCGAAGGCGACGTGGACGGCATGGTGCACCTCTCCGACCTCGACTGGAACCGTCCGGGCGAGCAGGTCATCGAGGAGTACAAGAAGGGCGACATGGTCAAGGCCGTGGTGCTCGACGTGGACGTGGAGAAGGAGCGTATCTCGCTCGGCATCAAGCAGCTCGGCGGTGATCCGTTCGAAGCTGGCGCCGCTGGCGAACTGCGCAAGAACGCCATCGTCTCCTGCGAAGTCATCGAAGTGAAGGATGGCGGTCTGGAAGTGAAGGTTGCGGACAGTGATCTGACCACCTTCGTCCGCCGCGCCGATCTGGCCCGCGACCGCGATGGACAGCGCCCCGAGCGTTTCTCGGTTGGCGACAAGTTCGACGCCCGCATCACCCAGTTCGACAAGAAGACCCGCCGCATCTCCGTCTCCATCAAGGCGCTTGAAATCGCCGAGGAGAAGGAAGCCGTGGCACAGTACGGTTCTTCCGACACGGGTGCTTCGCTCGGCGACATCCTGAGCGCCGCTCTGAAGGCCCGCGACGAAGACTGATCTTCGTCCGGTCACCTGACCTGAAACTGGAACGCCCCGGTCAAAAGCCGGGGCGTTTCGTTTGTGTGGGGCGGCTCTCGCCAAGACGGAACGGCGCGTGTAGTCTGCCGCCTCTGCCCCGTATGCCGGGGCGCTGGAAGGACGACGGAACGCACATGATCCGCTTTGATCTCAATCCCCGCCTTGAAGGGGACAGCCTGCACGTAACGGATCTGCCGCTCTGCGCAGTCCGGCTGATGAAGGATGCCAACTACCCCTGGGTGCTGCTGGTGCCGCGCCACAGCGACCTGATCGAGATCATCGACCTTTCCGAAGATGACCGCCTGCAGCTGATGCGTGAGATCGCCCGTGTCAGCGAGGCCCTGCGTGACATTACGGCTTGCGAAAAGCTGAATGTCGGCGCCCTTGGCAACATGGTCTCCCAGCTCCATCTGCACATTATTGCAAGGTTCCACGAGGACCCGGCCTGGCCCGGCCCGGTGTGGGGAGCTGTTCCGGCCAAGCCCTATGATCCGGGCGTGGCGGAGGATCTGATCACACGGCTGCGCGCCGCGCTGGATGCCGGGCAGCTGGCCTGAGCGGGGCGCCTGAGCCGAACCATTTCCGAGGAGACTGAACTGATGGCATCTGACGCTGTGGCCCTGGCGAACACGCCGGCCAGCATGAGCTTTACCGTGAACCCGCTCGACCGCTGTTCGGAACTGCGCGGCAAAACGGAGTGGCTCATTGAACAGATGACACGGCCTGACGCCCGTTTCGTGGCCTCGACGGCAGGAAAGCTGGTGCTGACCCGCGACAGTGGCGCGCCGTCGATCCGGCACGGCCGGGCCGGTGCCGACCGGTTGGGCTTTGATCCGGCGGAGGCCATTCTGCTTGGTCTGGAAGGAGATCAGCGCCGCCCGCTGTTCGCCTTTGCCTGCACCGGGACAGACGAAGAGCTCGAAATCCGCCCGGATCTTGAAGTCATCGATCTGCGCAGTCTTGCCGTCCGCGCCGATCTGCCGGAGGCCGATCTGGGTGCACTCGCCCAGACGCGTGCACTTGTGCACTGGCACATGAGCCACCGGTTTTGCTCGCGCTGCGGCCAGAAAAGCGTCATGGCGGAAGCCGGTTACCGGCGTGATTGCCCGGCCTGCGGCGCCATGCATTTCCCGCGTACCGACCCTGTGGTGATCATGCTCATCACCCATGAAGACAAGGTTCTGCTGGGCCGCCCGCCGCGCCTTGCGGAAGGCATCTTCACCGTTCTGGCAGGGTTCATGGAGCCGGGTGAGACCATTGAAGATGCGGTGCGGCGCGAGACCTACGAAGAATCGCGCATCCGTGTCGGCGAGGTCTCCATCGTGCTGAACCAGCCATGGCCCTTCCCCGCCAACCTGATGCTTGGCTGTACGGGCGAAGCGCTGACGCAGGAAATCTCCTTCGAGCAGGACGAGCTGGAAGCCTGCCGCTGGTGTGACCGGGCAGAAGTGCGCCAGATGATGGATGGCACCCATCCGCTCGGCCACCGCACGCCGCCGCCCATTTCCATTGCCCATCAGCTGATTGCTGGATGGATGGCAGAGGACGGCGTATGACGGGCAACGGGCGCGTCTGCGTCTATCTCACCCATCCGGAGGTGCAGATCGACCCAGCCGTGCCTGTGCCGGAATGGGGCCTCTCGGAAACCGGACGCCAGCGGGCACAGCGGGCCCCTTTCCTGTCATGGGCAGCCGGCATCCACCACGTGGTTTCGAGCGGCGAGCGCAAGGCCATCGAAACGGCCGAAATCTTCGCCGCCGCCCGCGGACTTGCCGTCACAATCGTCGAAGCCACCCACGAGAATGACCGCTCCGCGACCGGGTTTCTGCCGCCAGCCGAATTTGAAGACGTGGCCAATGCCTTTTTCGCAGAGCCAGAAGTCAGCGTGCGCGGCTGGGAGCGTGCCATTGATGCCCAGGCCCGGATCACCGGGGCCGTCCGGTCCGTTCTGGCGGCCGTTCCGGAGACGGACGGCGTGCTCTTTTGCGGGCATGGCGCAGTGGGCACGCTGTTGAAGTGCCACCTCCTCGGCCTGCCCATTGACCGCGCCCATGACCAGCGGTCGGGCGGCAACTGGTATGCCTTTGATCCGCAGGATCTCGACCGGCGCGAGGCCTCGGGCCTCGACTGGATTGCGCTCTGAGGGCCATCTGTGATGCCCTGCATCAGCCACGCCTGACGCGGTCTGGCCGAATCAGCCGCTTCGAGCGACACTGAAGCTCCTTGAACAGCCCGGATTACCCATGCTGACCCTGCGTCTTGCAGCTCTTGTTGCCAGCCTTGTTGCCATCTGCACCGTCACGAACCCGGCGCAGGCTGCCTACGAGGCCGAGTTCCGTGCCTTCCTCTCAGACAAGGTGGCGCCCGCGGCCCGCGCTGCCGGAGTGCCCCAATCCGTGATCGACCGGGAACTCTCCGGCCTGACACCGGATGAGAAATTACCCGGCCTCAGCCGCCCTGACCGGCCGGAAGCCCCCGCCGCCGTCAATTTCCAGGCCGAGTTCAAGGCCCCCGGCGGCTACTTTCAGGACAAGCAGTTTCGCGCTCTGGCGGGCCCGGGCCGGTCCCTGATGCAGAAACATGCCGCCACCCTGAAAGCCGTGGAAGCGCACTACGGCGTTCCGGCGCGGATCATCCTGGCCATCTGGGGCCGCGAGACCGGCTATGGCGCTGCGAAGATCCCGCATGATGGCCTGCGCGTTGTCGCAACCCGCGCTTTCATGGGCGAACGGCGGGAGTTCTTTCTGGACGAAACGGTGGCCGCGTTGCAGATCCTTGCCGATGGCCACATCACCCGTACTGAACTGAAGAGCTCCTGGGGCGGTGCCATGGGCCAGCCGCAGTTCCTGCCCTCTTCCTTCCTGAAATATGCCGTCGATTTCGATGGCGACGGCCGACGCGACATCTGGCGCTCCGTCCCCGATACGCTGGCGTCTATCGCCAACTATCTCAGCCAGCATGGCTGGGAGCGTGGGCGCGACTGGGGCTATGAGGTGGTCCTGCCGCCGTCTGTCTCCTGTTCCCGCGAGGGGCCGGACCAGCAGCAGGCCATCTCCCGCTTTGTCCGTGAGGGCGTCACCCGCGTGCGCGGGCGCGAGTTTCCAAAGGCAGAGCTCGGCAAGCCCGCCAATATCCTGATGCCCGCCGGGCGCCATGGCCCGGCCTTTCTGGCCACCGGCAACTTCTATGTTCTGAAGGCCTATAACGAGAGCGACGTCTACGCCCTCTTCGTAGGCCATCTGGCCGACCGGTACGGCCGCGACGAAGGCTTTGATGCGCGCTGGGACCCCACGCCGCATCTTTCGCGCGGCGCCGTACGTGACCTGCAGCTGAAAATGCAGAAGGCCGGTTATGACGTGGGCAAACCCGACGGCCTCATCGGCTTCAAGACCCGCCGCTCCCTTGGCATGATGCAGGAAAAGGCAGGCCGGCCGGCGACATGCTGGCTGGAGTGAGGGAGGCCCCCTCCCTCACCCTGCGGCCTTATACCAAGGCATTCGATGCTGGCGCAACTCGCCTTGAAATTGCTCAGGCGCCGCACAGGCTTAACCAGCTCGATGAGTTGAGCTCATCGAGAGCTGGTATTACGCCCCTCACTCGTCTCGTCGAGACGCTTGAGGAAAGCGATACGGTCCATGACCTGCGCGGAGCCCTGCTGGTGCATCTGACTGATCTCGGTCAGGTCCTGCAGCGACCGCTCGATGTTGCCGGCCTGGGCGAAGACCTCATCCACCCGCAGGACGATGTGCTTGTAGCGCTCGCCCTCGCGCGCGAACTGGTCACGGGTGGCGTCAATGATTCCGCCCAATTCACCCAGAGACACCTCAATATCGCCAATGGCCTTCTGGGTGTGGCCGAGCGATGCCTTGGTGTCGTTGGCCAGCTTCTTCACTTCCCCAGCAACGACACTGAAGCCCTTGCCGGCCTCGCCGGCACGGGCGGCTTCAATGGTGGCGTTGAGGGCGAGAAGGTTGGTCTGGGCGGTGATGTTGTCGATGATGCCCAGCACCTGGCGCAGGGAGTTGAGCGATTCAGCCACGCTGCCGAACTTGCTGGCCAGCTGAGCGGACTTGTCTTCTTCCGCCCCCTTTGCGGAGCCGCTGTCACCAGCCATGGCACCACGGATGTTGTTGATCACATTGCCGACTTCCGACACCTCGGTCACGACATTCTCGATCCGGCTGGAGGCCCCCAGATAGTGGGCGATATCATCAACCACCTGTGAGCGCAGCATATTCAGCACCTGCACCTGATTGAGGCGGCGGCGGGTGAAATACTCGACAAAGCTGGCGTAGTGGATGGGGAAATTGTCGATGAAGTCGTCCTTCCAGACGCGTCCATCATCTTCAAAGAAGACGAGAGCAACGAGGGTCTGGTTGATGTTGACGCCCAAAAGCTCGCCGAACGTGGAGAACCCTGCGACCGGCGCCGGCCAAAGCCCCGTGGCATTGCGCAGTTCCGGTCCGTTGGACAGGCGCCGCAGGATGCAGTCGTTCATCATCACGGCAACCGGCTTCGGCTTGCCAGACAGGAACTGGCTGATGTCCCGGCGGGTCTGCTCGATGAAACCGGTAGCCTCCAGAAGGTAGAGGGCATCACCGGGCGCGATATCGCAGTAGAAGGTAATGACTTCGTTCTGGAGATCGATACCGGAGATCGAGCGGACGAACACTTCACCGCCGATTTCAACCCCGCAGGTGCGGTTCTGCAGTGCCTTTTCCAGCCCGTCCGGAGTGACGCCGAGCGCCTGTGACAGGGCGCGGACAAGGGAAATGGTCTGGCCCGAGGCCGGGTCCATCACCGCACTCACCGTGCGCCGGTCCATGTCCGCATCCACGACGACGAAGCGGGTCTGCGTCTTGCGGAAGTTGTGGCTGCGCATCACGCCATAACGGTAGGCTTCGGCGACCTTGATGAAGACGACGACAGCATGGTTCTCCAGCACACGCTTTCCGTCGAAAAGCCGTGTGGTCTTGAATTCCAGCGTGCCGCCAGCCGAACCACCGATGAAGCAGCAGGGGAACCGCCGGGTGCGGTACACAGCCTCCATGAAGTAGTTTTCGGAGAGCGATAAGCCGTCGATGAAGGTCAGCGCAAAGGCAGACCTTGCTTCCAGCGGGAAGGAGGGACGCACGCTTTCAAGGCCGGACATGATGCGGTGAATCCGGCTTTCCCGGTCAAGGGGCCTTTGCCCGCCGCGCAAGTCCTCGCTGTGCAGCGGCACGGCAAAAATCTCGGCCTTTTCAACGAGAGCACCGCCAAACACCTGCAGCACAACGGAGCGCCAGTTGCCCGAGGCACTGCAGTAAACGCCCTCGCCCGCCTCAGCGCACAGCTCTCCCGCCGTGGTCGTGCCGATGACCATGGCCCCTTCCGCAAGGCGCTGCAAGCGGCTCATCACGGTCTGGAAATCCACATTCGGCGAGACGTAGGCAAGCACCAGACGGGGCGCTGAGCCTTGGATCTGAAGATCTGCGGGGGAGAGGCCGGACAGGCTGTCATCCGTCCGGATCGTGCTCACGGGCGCACCGGCGCGCTCCCCTGCTCTTCCGCGGCATCCGTCTTGGGCACGGACAGGTTCTGCTTTTCTGTTGTTGCCGCTGGCTTGCGCTTCTTCCCGAACATGCCAGTTCTCTCCCCGAAGTCGGTCTCATTCCCTGAAGGAAACAGACCCAAACTCTCAGGGACAGCACATAACGAAGCGTAAATTTGGACCGTCAACCCCGGTCAGAAGGCAAGGTTTTCAGTGAAATAGAACTTCCGAAAGAAACAAACTCGAGAAGATTCCCATGAGTAAACACAAATACCTAGGTTAAAATAACAGGCTACTCACTCACCAATCCCGCATCAGCCGTTTCAAGATTGAAGGCGGCGGACATGAGGGCGCGGGTATAACCGGAGGCCGGACTGGTGAAGACCTGCGACGCGGTGCCCGCCTCCACCACTTTGCCATGGCGCATGACGATCACGTCATTGGCCAGCGCCCGCACGACCTTAAGGTCATGCGAGATGAAGAGATAGGCAAGGCCACGGCGCTTCTGCAGGTCACGCAACAGGTCCACCACCTGCGCCTGAACGCTCATGTCGAGGGCGGAGGTCGGCTCGTCCAGCATGACGAATTTCGGCTCCAGCACCAGAGCGCGGGCAATGGAAATGCGCTGTCGCTGGCCGCCAGAAAACTCATGCGGATAACGGAAACGGGAAGCGGCATCGAGCCCCACTTCCTCAAGCGCCGTTGCCACCAGCCGGTCACGCTCTGCCTCGCTCAGGCGCGGCTGATGCACCTTGAGGCCCTCGCCGACGATATCGGCAACGGACATGCGGGGGCTGAGCGCGCCGAAGGGGTCCTGGAACACGATCTGCATGTCGCGCCGCAGCGGGCGCATGTCATCCCAGGACAGGCCGGAGATGGTCTTGTCCTTGAAGCGGATGGCGCCTTGCGAGGAGATCATGCGCAGGATGGCAAGGCCCAGCGTCGTCTTGCCGGAACCGCTCTCGCCGACGATGCCCAGCGTCTGTCCCTCGCGCAGCGTGAGGTCAATGCCATCCACCGCCTTGACGTGGCCCACGGTGCGGCGCAGCAGGCCACGGCGGATGGGAAACCAGACCTTCAGGTCCTTCGTCTCCACCACCACCGGGCGCGTCAGATCCTCGGCGGGCGGCTCGCCCTTGGGCTCTGCGGCCAGCAGATGGCGGGTATAGGCGTGCTGCGGATCGCGGAACACGTCTTCCACTGGCCCCTGCTCGACGATCTGGCCTTTCGTCATCACACAGACCCGATCGGCGATCTTGCGCACGATGCCAAGGTCATGGGTGATGAACAGCATGGCCATGCCGCGTGCCGTCTGCAGGTCCTTCAGAAGCTTCAGGATCTGTGCCTGCACGGTCACATCAAGGGCCGTGGTCGGCTCGTCGGCAATCAAAAGCTCCGGCTCGTTGGCGAGCGTCATGGCGATCATCACGCGCTGGCGCTGACCACCGGAAAGCTGGTGCGGATAGGAGCCGAGGCGGGTTTCCGGCTCCGGGATGCCCACCTGCGTCAGCAATTCCAGCACCCGTGCCCGTGCGGCCTTGCCGCCCATGCCGCGATGGACCTTGAGGATTTCCTCGATCTGCCGCTCCACCGTGTGCAGCGGATTGAGCGAGGTCATCGGCTCCTGGAAGATCATGGAAATGTCGTTGCCGCGAAGCTTGCGCATCTCATCTTCGCTGGCCGCGACAAGCTCCTTGCCCTTGAAATGGATCGTTCCGCCCGGATGGGACGCTGCCGGATAGTTCAGGAGCTTGAGGATCGACATGGCCGTCACCGACTTGCCCGATCCGCTTTCCCCACCAGCGCCAGCGTTTCGCCGGGGCGGATGTCAAAGCTCACCTTGTTGACCGCAAGGCTGGTGGCTCCGCCTTGCGTAAAGGCGGTGCAGAGATCCTTGACGGAAAGAAGCGGCGTGTCGGTCATTGGGTCAGGCACCTTGGGTTCTCAACATCGTCAGAGCGGCCTCATCAAGGCCAAGCTTCTGCAACGGGGCAGGCGGCGTCAGGCGCCGGTCCAGAGAAATGAAATGTGTGGCGTTTGCTGCGAGGGCCACTGCCAGATGAAGCCTGTCCGGCAGACGGACCTTTGCGGAAAGACGTGTCGCCAGATCAGCTGCGACAAACATATGGTCACGGAGCACAGGCACCAGAGCAACGCAGCCACTATCTATCAGAAGCGTTTCGTAGGTGGAGCGGATCAAGTTCCGGTCTTCAGCATTCAACTCTGCTGAACGGAAGGATAGAACCTCGGCAAGCGTCAGCTCGCTCGTGACGGCACTCAGTTTTCTACTGGCTACCATACGCAGGATTTGCCGGGCGCATTCTGCGGCCGGATCGTCAGCCAATCCCTCGATCGCGCTGATGAACACCATGGTATCGAGGTAAAGCAGCATCAGCTCTGCCGCCCCCACCCTTCACGCTCGGCATCAAGGGCCTCCTGAAGAGCCTTGGAAGACAGCCGAACCCCGGCAGGAACCTGAGCAAAAAGCCCCTCCAGACTATGTTCAGCCCGCCGCTCATCCAGTCCAGGCCCTTCCACCGTCACCTGCACGCGCGTGCCGGCAGGAAGGCCTGCACGCAGATCTTCGGGAAGTTTTTCAACCGGGTACCCGGTCTTAACGATCCTGTTCATGGCTGCGCTCCTTTGGCGCAAGTCTATCACACAAAACTCTTGCGCGGATCGAAGGCGTCGCGCACCGCCTCGCCGATGAAGATCAGCAGGCTGAGCATCAGCGAGATGACGAAGAAGCCGGTGATGGCGATCCAGGGGGCCTGAAGGTTGTTCTTGCCCTGCGCCAGCATTTCCCCCAGCGAGGCGGAACCGGGCGGCAGGCCGAAGCCCAGGAAGTCCAGCGCCGTCAGCGTCGAGATCGAGCCATTGAGGATGAAGGGCATAAAGGTCAGCGTTGCCACCATGGCGTTGGGCAGGAGGTGCCGCCACATGATCGTGCGGTTGGACACACCAAGCGCACGGGCGGCAGCGATATATTCAAAATTCCGCCCGCGCAGGAACTCCGCCCGCACGACGCCGACAAGCGACACCCATGAGAAGGCGAGCAGGATGAAGAACAGGGTCCAGAAGCCAGGTATCAGCACGGAGGAGATGATCAGGATGAGGTAGAGCGTCGGAATGGCGCTCCAGATCTCGATGAAGCGCTGGAACAGAAGATCCACCCAACCGCCGTAGAAGCCCTGTACCGCACCGGCGCCGATGCCTATGCCCGAGGAGGCGATGGTGAGCACGAGGCCAAAGATCACCGAGATGCGGAAACCGTAGACGAGGCGGGCGAGGATGTCGCGGCCCTGATCGTCCGTGCCGAGCCAGTTCCAGTTGCCCATTGTGCAGCCGGGATCTTCCGCTCCCAGCGGATAACGGGCACAGCGCTGCTCCTTGTCCATCATCCAGGAGGGCGGCGCCGGGGCCGGGACCGGAATGTCGCGGTTGACCGTCCGGTAGGAATAACGCACCGGCGGCCAGATCATCCAGCCGTTGGCGTTGATCTCGTCCTGAATGAAGGGATCGCGGTAATCGGTGACAGCGAGAAAGCCGCCGAATTTTTCTTCCGGATAATCGACCAGAACCGGGGATAGCAGCTCGCCCTTGTAGGAGACGAGCACCGGCTTGTCATTGACAAGCACCTCGGCACAGAGCGACAGGCCAAAGAGCACGAGGAAGATCCAGAGCGACCAGTAGCCACGCCGGTTCGCCCGGAAATTGGCGAGCCTGCGGCGGTTGATCGGCGAAAGGGAGAAGCGGCCGCGCGGGGCCGGCGCTGCCTCGGGAGACGCGGATGCCGTGCTGGTGCTGTCCATGGCTCAGACCTCCCGGCTTTCAAAGTCGATCCGTGGATCGATCCAGGTGTAGGTGAGATCGGAAAGGAGGTTCACCAGAAGCCCCATGAGCGAGAAAATGTAGAGCGTCGCAAAGACCACCGCATAGTCCCGGTTGATGACGGATTCAAAGCCGAGCAACCCCAGACCGTCGAGGGAGAAGATGGTTTCGATCAGCAGGGAACCGGCGAAGAAGGACGAGATGAAGGCGCCGGGGAAGCCTGCGACGACGATCAGCATCGCGTTGCGGAACACATGGCCATAAAGCACCTGGCGCTCGGTCAGGCCCTTGGAACGGGCCGTAATGACATATTGCTTGCGGATCTCGTCGAGAAACGAGTTCTTGGTAAGCAAGGTCGTCGTGGCAAAGGCAGAGAGCACCATGGCCGCCAGCGGCAGGGTCATGTGCCAGAAGTAATCCGCGATCTTGCCGAAGAGGGACAACTGCTCCCAATTGTCGGAGGTGAGACCGCGCAGCGGGAACCAGTCATAGAAGGACCCGCCGGCAAACAGCACGATCAGCAGCACGGCAAAGAGGAAGCTCGGGATCGCATAGGCGACGATGATCACCCCTGAGGTCCAGATGTCGAAGCGCGTGCCGTCCTTCACCGCCTTGCGGATGCCAAGCGGAATGGAAATCGTGTAGGAAATCAGCGTCATCCATAAGCCGAGCGACATGGAAACCGGCAGTTTTTCCTTGATCAGGTCGATGATGCGGATGTCGCGGAAATAGCTCTCGCCGAAATCGAAGCGGGCATAATTCCACAGCATGGTGAGGAACCGCTCCAGCGGCGGCTTGTCGAAGCCGAATTGTGCCTCAAGCTGCTTGATGAAATCCGGATCGAGCCCCTGCGCCCCACGGTATTTGGAGCTGATGCTGTCGCCGGCCGTTGCCTGGGTCTGGCCGCCTGCGCCGCTGAAATCTCCGCCGCCGCCGCTGATGCGCGACGTGGCCGAGACATCGGTGCCGGAAAGCTGGGCAATGACCCGCTCCACCGGCCCGCCGGGGGCAAACTGGATGATGACGAAGTTGATCGCCATGATGCCGACCAGCGTCGGGATCATGAGGAGCAAGCGGCGGAGGATATAGGCGCCCATGTGTCTGGTCTTGTGCCCTTGTGCCGGGATGGATGAAAAGCGTCAGTGCCTCTCAGCCGCCCATGCCAATCTTCTGTGCCTTTTCGGTGTCAAACCACCAGGTCGATTCCACCGGGAAATCATAGAACGGCGGCTCCTCCGGATAACCGAACACATCCCAGATTGCCACCGTGTGAAAAGGCTTGAACCACTGCGGCACCCAGTAATGCGACGCCCGCAGCACACGGTCGAGGGCCCGGGCAGCTGTGTTCATCTCCTCGCGGGAAGTTGCTCCGATAGCCTTTTCAAGCAAGGCATCGATCACCGGGCTGCTGATGCCGGCCATGTTGTAGCTGCCCTTGGTGGCCGCAGACTTGCTGCCCCAGAAATCGCGGGCAGAATCACCCAGCGTTGGCGAAAGGGCAAAGCGGCGGCCGGTCAATTCGAAATCGAAGTCATTCAGCCTTGACTGATACTGGGCTGGATCCACCAGCCGCGAAGTCGCCGCAATGCCAAGGCGGCGCAGATTGGTGATATAGGGCTGTACCACGCGATCAAAGGCGGGCGAATTGTCGAGGAACTCGATGGTGAAGGGCTTGCCGTCAGTGCCAAGCAGCGTCCCGCCATCCCGCTTCAGCCCAGCCTCAGCCAGAAGGCCGGCGGCGCGGCGCAGCAGATTGCGATCATTGCCCGAGCCATCGGACACCGGAGCCACATAGACATCACCAAAGACAGATTCAGGCAGATCCGCCCGGAAAGGCTCGAGCAGCGCCAGTTCCTCCGGCGAAGGCTTGCCTTCGGCCATCATCGTTGAATTCTGGAAGAAGGACTGGCTGCGCGTGTAAGAGCCGTAAAAGAGGTTCTGGTTCGACCATTCAAAATCGAAGGCAAGGCCGATGGCCTCGCGCACCCGCGGGTCGGAGAATTTCGGCAGGCGGGTGTTGAAGAACCAGCCCTGAGCCCCGCTCGGGCGGTTGTCCGGAAATTCCTTCTTCAGCACCCGGCCATCGTTGACGGCAGGGAAATTGTACTCGGTTGCCCATGTCTT
The DNA here is from genome assembly GCF_050510895.1 of Pannonibacter phragmitetus. Classification (GTDB taxonomy): domain Bacteria; phylum Pseudomonadota; class Alphaproteobacteria; order Rhizobiales; family Stappiaceae; genus Pannonibacter; species Pannonibacter phragmitetus_B. Next base: position 3,719,469 of record NZ_JBNINT010000001.1, read on the forward strand.
GGAGGTGAATTCCTCCTGAAAGGTCATCACGCCCTTCTTGAAGGCCTCGAAAGCCACCTGGCGCTCGCGGAAGAACTCCAGCCGGATCACATCGAAATTGCCCTGCCCCACATTGACGGGCAGATCCTTGGCCCACCAGTCCTTCACCCGCTCATATTCGATGAAGCGGCCAACCTCATATTTGCCCACCTTGTAGGGGCCTGAGGACAGCGGCGGCGTCAGCGTCGATTGGGTGAAGTCATAGGCTGTGTAATAGCGCTTGGAGAAGACCGGCAGTCCCGCGACCGTCAACGGCAGCTGGCGGCTCTGCCTGCCGGAGAAGATCACTTCCACCCGCGATTCATCCAGCGCATTTGCGATGGTGAATTCCTGCAGCATCTGGCTGATCAGCGGGTGCCCCTTCTCCTTCAGCAGATTGAAGGAGAAGGCCACGTCCTCCGCCGTCAGGCGCGAGCCATCATGAAAGACGGCTTCCGGCCGCAGGTGGAAGACATAGCGGTTGCCCTTGTCGAGGATTTCGACGCCTGAGGCCAGCATGCCGTACATGGCATCCGGCTCGTCCAGAGCCCGCGCCATCAGCGTGTCGAAGCACATTTCCATGCGCGGCGGCGCATCGCCCTTCAGGATGAAGGTATTGAAGGTGTTGAAGGTCTGCGGGTTCTGATTGAACCCCCAGCTGGGCGGCGTGAAGACGATCCGCCCGCCCTTCGGGGCAGCCCGGTTCACATAATCGAAGGCCGTGAAGCCGGGTTCATATTTCAGGTCGCCGAAGACCGACAATCCGTGACGCAGATCTGGCCTTGCCGCCGCTTCCGCAGCTGCTGTGGCCGCAGCATCAGCTGCCGCAGGACTGACCCCTTGCGCCAGGGCTGAAGCGCCCCAGGGCAGGACACCGAGCGCGGAAGCCGAAGCGCCCAGCTTGAGGATGGAACGGCGGGAAAGGGTGTCAGAGCGGCTCATTGCGCGCCTCCCGTCTTGGCTGCCAGGCTGGTGTCATACCACCAGATCGTTGGGAAACCGTAGGTGAACTCGGGCATTTTCTCCGGATGGCCGAAGCGGTTCCAGCGGGCCGTCCGGTCCACATCAGCGTAGAATTGCGGGATCACGTAGTGGTTCCAGAGCAGCACCCGGTCCAGCGCCCGTGTGGCGGCCACAAGCTCATCGCGGTCCTTGGCGAAAATGACCCTGTCGATCAGCTTGTCCACGGCCGGGTTCCGGATGCCGGCGTAATTCTGCGAATTCTCGCGGTCCGCCGAGTCCGAGCCCCACATGTTGCGCTGTTCGTTGCCCGGCGACAGGGATTGCGCCCAGACCAGGGTGGTCATCTCGAAGTCGCGGCTGTTCACCCGGTTGATGTACTGGGGCATATCAACAACCCGCAAGGTCATCGTTATGCCGATGTCCCGGAGGTTCTGCTGATAGGGCAAAAGCGTGCGCTCCGCGCCCTGATCAAAATAGAGCATCTCGAAGGAGAGCGGATTGCCCTGCTCATCCACCATCTTGCCGCCCTTGAGGGTATAGCCCGCCTCGCGCAGCAGCTTCACTGCCTCGCGCAGGTTGGCGCGCACCTTTTCCGGCGAGCCGCCAACAGGATTCGTGTAAGGCTCGGTGAAGACCTCCGGCGGAACCTCATCGCGGACAGTTTCCAGAATTTCCAGTTCCCTGCCCTCGGGCAGACCCTTGGCTTCCAGCACATCGGTACCGGCGAAATAGGAGTTGATCCGCTTGTTGAGCCCGCCGGAAATGATGGTGTTGCCGGTTTCGAAATCAAAGGCATAGTTCAGTGCCATCCGCACGCGCGGGTCCTGGAACTTCTTCAGCCGCAGGTTCGGCACGAAGGCCTGCATCCGGCCCGACCCGTGATCGACAAATTCTTCCTTCACCACACGGCCATCGCGCACGGCGGGGAAGTCATAGTTCTTCAGCCAGGCGCTGGCGCTGTTCTCCACGTGGAAGTCATACTGACCGCCCTTGAACCCCTCGAAGGCAACCGTGCGGTCGAGGAAGGAAATGTAGCGGACTTCGTCGAAGTTGTTGGTGCCCACCCGGATCGGCAGGTCTTCCCCCAGTAGTCCTTGACGCGCTCATAGACGACTTCGCGGTTGGCGACAAAGCTCTTCATCCGGTAAGGGCCAGAGGCGAGCGGAGGCTCAAGCGTGGTGCGGGAAATGTCGCGTTTGTTGCCCTTGGCGTCCGTGCCCTCCCACCAGTGCTTCGGCAGCACGAGGACCTGACCAACCGTATGCGGCAATTCCCGGTTGCCGGTGGTGGCGAAGCTGAAGCGCACGATACCGCCGGGCAACTCCTCAACCTTGCTCACGTCCTTGTAGTAAAACTTCTGCTGCGGGCTGAGCTCGGTCGCCTTTTCAAAGGACCAGATCACATCCTGCGGCGTGATGGGCGTGCCGTCCTGCCAGCGGGCCTTGGGATTGAGCCGGTACTCGACCCAGGAGTAATCGTCCGGATAGCGCATGGCCTCGGCAATGACGCCATACATCGAGCTGATATCAACCTCGTCCAGCGAGGATTCCATCAGGCTTTCGTAGATGAGGCCAAGGCCGGTCGCGAGATTGCCGCGCGGGGCAAGCACGTTGAAATTGTCGAAGCCGCCAATGGAAGACAACTTGACCGTACCGCCCTTGGGGGCATCCGGGTTCACGTAGTTGAAGTGGGGGCATCGGCCCCGTAGCGCGGCTCACCGGTGAGCGCCGTGGCATGGCGCCATTGCGGCTCCTCTGCTGCCCTTGCCTGCCCCCGGTCATTTGCCAGCAAGCCAGGGTCATGACTGCCGCTGTCATCAATGCACGGAAGGAAGCCTTGCGGGCTAGCATCATCAACTGTTCTCCTGTCCAGCGGTCCGCCTGCCAGCCAGGCCATGGAGAATTCAGCCCGCCGCAAGCTCAAATCAGCCGCAACCGCCGCTATAGTAAAAGGCGATGTGCCGTGCCGTCACCGGATAAAACGGGAGATGACAGAAATTTAACCAGAGGTCACAGCCAGAAGCACAAACAAAAACCGCGCCCTGGGAGGCGCGGTTCCTGATTTTCCAATGCCGTACAGCTTACTGCGGCAGCGGAGCCGGGTTGTCTGACAGGCTGTTCAGATACACCAGCATCGCAGCGCGCTCTTCCGGCTTCTTCAGTCCAGCAAAGCCCATGGCCGTCCCCGGCATGTGTGCCTTCGGGTTCTCGATGAAGGCATCCAGCTCTTCGATGGTCCAGGCTGGATGGGTTTCGCCATAAGCCTTCATGGCTGCCGAATAGCCAAAACCTTCATGTGCGCCCGGCGCACGGCCGACTACGCCCCAGAGATCGGGGCCGACCTTGTTCGGGCCGCCCTTTTCAAAGCTGTGGCAGGCAGCGCACTTCTTCGAGGCCTTCTCTCCATCGGCCACGGAAGCAGCAGCCAGCAGCTGCGGCAGCGGAACAGCTTCGGCGGCAGCGGGCGCAGCCTCGCCGGAAGCGGCCTCAGCCACTTCGATTTCATACCCAGGCTTTTCCGGCACCTCGGTCTCAAAAATCACATCAGAGGCGATACCCACGCCCATCGTCAGAAGAAGCACCATCAAAACCGCACCTGCGGCCTTGTTCAGCTCGAAGGAATCCATAAGGGTCTGGCTCCAGATTAACGCGTCCATGGCCCGCCCCCAGAAGCGAGGCCATAATCTGCTCCATGAATTTGGGCTGGAAACTACAAATTTTTTGACGCCGCTGTCCATAGGTATAAAAGTCCCGGCACAAGGAAATTGGGCCTTCTACGCATTATGCCGCAGAACTTGAGGCCCGGCAGCACCCGGAGCAAGGCGTGACATCGGCACTTGTTATTATTCCCTCGCGTCTGGCAGCGACTCGTTTGCCGGAAAAACCCCTTGCAGACATAGCTGGCAAACCCATGATCGTGCGGGTTCTGGAGCAGGCTCTGGCCGTCGATATCGGCCCGGTTGCCGTTGCCTGCGATGACCAGCGCATCTTCGAGGCCGTCAGCGACCACGGCGGCCACGCCGTCATGACCAGTGCAGATCACCAGTCCGGCTCGGACCGCATTCAGGAAGCAGCGAATATCCTTGATCCGGAGCGCAAGTTCGATGTGGTGCTGAACCTGCAGGGCGATGTGCCGCTGATTGCGCCGGAAGCTGCCCGCGCGGCCTTCCTGCCGCTGGCCGATCCGTCGGTTGATATCGGCACCATCATGACCGAAATCCGCACCGAAGAGGGCCGCACCAACCCGGCCTTTGTAAAGGCCGTGGTGACACCGGTGGAAGGCGAGCGCTACCGCGCCCTCTATTTCACCCGGGCAACGGCTCCCACCGGCCCCGGTCCGCTCTACCAGCACATTGGCGTCTATGCCTACCGGCGCAGCGCACTCGACCGGTTTGTCTCGCTGCCGCCATCCGGCCTGGAGCTGCGGGAAAAGCTGGAGCAGCTGCGCGCTCTGGAAGATGGCATGCGAATCGATGTGTGCCTCACGCCGACTGTCCCCATCGACGTGAACACGCCCGAGGACCTCGATCACGTGCGCAAGCTGTTCGAGGGGCGCTAAGCCCTCTTCCGGCCTTGCCCTTCGGGCACTTCCTCTTTAATCGCAGAGAGCCTCAAACAGCAGAAAGCGGACGTCCATGTCTGACCGCAAGAAAATCGTATTCCAGGGCGAGACCGGTGCCAATTCGCACATGGCCTGCCACAGCGTTTATCCGGATTACCAGGCCATTCCTTGCGCGACGTTTGAGGACTGCTTTACCGCCATGGAATCGGGTGAGGCCGATTTCGGCATGATCCCGGTGGAGAATTCCATCGCGGGCCGTGTGGCCGATATCCATTACCTGCTGCCGCGCTCCAGCCTGCACATCATCGGCGAGTATTTCATGCCGATCCGCTTCCAGCTGATGGCGCTGAAGGGCGCAACGCTGGACGGGCTGAAAAGCGTGCAGAGCCACGTCATGGCTCTGGGCCAGTGCCGCAACATCATCCGCGAGCTTGGCCTCAAAGCCATCGTTGGCGCGGACACTGCCGGCTCTGCCCGCCAGATCGCCGAAAGCGGCGACATGACGGCCTCAGCGCTCGCCCCGGAAATGGCGGCGGATGTCTATGGCCTCGATATCCTGAAGCGCAATGTGGAAGACGCGGAGCACAACACGACGCGCTTCCTCATTCTCTCGCGCAGTCCGGCACGTGCCGCCAACAACGGCCAGCCGGTCATCACCACCTTCATCTTCCGCGTCCGAAACGTGCCGGCTGCGCTCTACAAGGCACTCGGCGGCTTTGCCACGAATGGCGTGAACATGACCAAGCTGGAATCCTACCAGCTGGAAGGCCAGTTCTTCGCCTCGATGTTCTATGCCGATGTCGAGGGCCATCCGGATGATCCGTCCGTGGCACTGGCGCTTGAGGAGCTCGCCTTCTATTGCGCCGAACTGAAGATCCTCGGCGTCTACCGGGCCAGCCCCTTCCGAGAGAAGATCCGCGAGCCTGAGGCCAACCGGGCCCTTCGTCCGACCCCAACCGTCTGATCTCCAATCCTTGCGGCCGCGCACCGTCTGCGCGGCCCGGCAACTGTGGACTGCTCTATGACCAAACCGGCCTTTGATGCCCTGTGCATCGGCAATGCCATCTGTGACGTCTTCGCCCATGTGGAAGAGGATTTCCTCGTGCGGGAGAACCTTGTGAAGGGCTCCATGCGCCTCATCGACACGGCAGAAGCACTGCGCCTTTATGAGCGTATGGGCCAAACCGTGCTGATCTCGGGCGGCAGCGCGGGCAACACGGCGGCAGGCATTGCGTCGCTGGGCGGCAAGCCGGCCTATCTTGGCAAGGTGGCCAACGATGTTCTGGGCGCCAGCTACGCCCACGACATGAAGGGCACAGGCGTGCATTTCGAAACAGCCCCGCTGGTGGACAGCGTGCCGACCGCCCGGTCCATGATCCTGATCACACCGGATGGCGAGCGCACCATGAACACCTACCTGGGCGCCTGCGTCGAACTGACCCCGGCAGATGTTGATCCGGCGGTCGTCGGAGCCTCCGCCGTCACCTACATGGAAGGCTATCTGTGGGATCCCCCTGCCGCCAAGGAGGCCTTCCTGCAGGCGGCCCGGATCGCCCATGAAAATGGCCGGATGGTCGCCCTTTCCCTGTCCGATTCCTTCTGCGTTGACCGCTTCCGCAGCGAGTTTCTGGGACTGCTGCGCGATGGCGTGGTGGATCTGATGTTTGCCAACGAGCACGAGCTGAAGGCGCTCTACCAGACTGCCGACATCGACACGGCCATCCGCGCTGCAGCCGGGAGCTGCAAGCTGACGGCCCTGACCCGCGGTGAGGATGGCGCCATGGCCATCACCCGCGAGGAAACCGTGCATGTGCGCGCCAACGAGGTAAGCGAGGTCCTGGACCTGACCGGCGCAGGCGATCTCTTCGCCTCCGGCTTCCTCTATGGCCTTGCCCATGATCTCGATCTGGCAACCTCCGCCAGCCTTGGCTGCCTGTGCGCCTCTGAGGTCATCGCCCATGTCGGCGCCCGCCCGCAGAAGAACCTCAAGTCTCTTGCCACGGACAACGGCTTCACGCTTTGAGGCCGATCGCCACCTGAAAACGCAAACACCCGGTGCCATGGCACCGGGTGTTTTCTTTGGGTGATACTGCGAGGCTTCAGAGCTTCAGCAGGCGCCTTGCGTTTTCCTTGAGGATCAGCGGGCGCACGTCGTCGCGGATGTCGATCTGCTCGAAATCGGCAAGCCAGCGGTCCGGCGTGATGGCCGGCCAGTCGGAGCCGAACAGCATCTTGTGCTTCAAGAGGCTGTTTGCATATTTCACCAGGATCGGCGGGAAATATTTCGGCGACCAGCCGGACATGTCGATGTAGACGTTCGGCTTGTGGGTCGCCACAGACAGGGCCTCTTCCTGCCAGGGGAAGGAAGGGTGCGCCAGCACGATAGGCATGTCAGGAAGTCCACCGCCACATCGTCGAGATACATCGGGTTGGAATACTTCAGCCGCATTCCCATGCCGCCAGGCATGCCCGCACCGACACCCGTCTGGCCGGTGTGGAACAGGGCAATCGCCCCTCCTCGGCAATGGCCTCATAAAGCACATAGGCCGACCGGTCGTTGGGGTAGAAGCCCTGCATGGTGGGGTGGAACTTGAAGCCCCGCACCCCGAACTCACGCACCAGACGGCGCGCCTCGCGGGCACCGGCCTTGCCCTTGGCCGGATCGATGGAAGCAAAGGGGATGAGGATGTCACTGTTCTCGGCAGCGATCCGGGCGACTTCCTCATTGTCATAACGGCGGAAGCCGGTTTCGCGCTCCGCATCGACAGGGAAGATCACTGCGCCAATCTTGCGCTCGCGAAAATAATCCGCCGTCTCCTGCACAGTGGGCAGATGATTGTGCGACACCGGATTGCGGAAGTACTTGGCCATGCCGGCCTGAAACTCGTCATAGCCGTCATCGCGGGGGCCGCAGCAGGGCTCTTCCGCGTGGGTGTGAAAATCGATGGCAATAAGATCGTCGATATTCATTCAGGCCTCCCTTCAATCCCGGTGAACTTGCGCAACAGATGTACCAGCTGGTCCCGCTCCTCTGCGGCCAGATTGGCACCAATTCGTTCCTCGTGGCGGAAGAACCAGCGGCTCGTCCGCTCCACCAGATCCTCACCTTCCGCCGTCAGTGTCAGCTCCACCGCACGGCGGTCCTCGTCCGGAACCCGGCGGGAGACAAGCCCCTGATCCTCGAAGGCGCGGATGAGCTTGGTCATATGCGCCCGCTTGATCATCAGCCGGTTGCCCAGCGCGCTCTGGCGAATGCCCGGATTGCAGGAGATAACCCAAAGCACGGAAAACTCACCGGGCTTCATCATCAGTTCAGCGCCATCGGCAAAGAACTGCTCGTAGACCTTGAGCTGAGCCATGCGCAGCAGGAAGCCGACGGCTCCGTCCAGTTTGCCGATCTCGACCTCGCCCTGCTTCGGGCAGATCACGTCCGCATCCATGGCCATGATGACATCTCCTTCAGGCGCCAGGAGCCTTCAGCCGCGCGGCGCGCTTCTCAAGGAAGGCGCGCAGGCGCTCTTCGGCTTCCGGGCTCGTAGCCGTGAAGGATGCAATAAAGGATTCGACGAAAAGTCCATCCTCCTTTGCCATGTCCTGAATGCGCGGCAGGGCATTGATGACGGCATAGTTGGACAGTTCCGCATTGCTGGCAGCGGCCTCTGCCAGTTCCATGGCCTTGGCCAGCGCCTCGCCCTCACCCACCACATACTGGGCAAGGTTCCAGGCTTCGGCACTGGAGGCAGGCACCACGCGGCCGGTCAGCATCATGTCGGTCATGCGGGCAACGCCCGTCAGCCGCGCCACACGCACGGAACCGCCGCCGCCAACGAAGATGCCGCGCTGGCCTTCCGGCAAGGCGAAAAAGTGGTCGCATCTGCAACGCGGATATGGGTGGAGGCGGCAAGCTCAAGGCCGCCGCCAACGACAGCCCCGTGCAGGGCCGAGATCCAGGGAATGGTGCCATGCTCGATGCCGCCAAACACCGCATGCCAGCGGCGGGAGTTGCGCACGCCTTCAATGGGCGAACGCTCCACATGCTCGGCCAGATCCAGCCCGGCACAGAAGTGATTGCCATAACCGAAGAGCACTGCGGCCTTGGCTTCGCGCTCGGCCCTGGCAACGGCGACAGCCAGCGCCTCGACCACCCGGTCACTGATGGCATTGCGCTTTTCGGCCCGGTTGAGGCCGACGAGGGCAACCTTGCCCTTCAGTTCATAGGTGACGATGTCCCCGGTGACGGTGCTGTCCATGGCGTTACTCCCGCTGCCCATCTTCGTGTGCCTGATTTTGATTGTTTACAGATGGATTGTTTCCTTGTAAACAAATTTCCGGAGGGGCCAGCCGGCCTGAAAATCTGTTCACGTGATTGACGTCTGGGAGGAGTCATGACCGCAGGAGCTATGGTCCGGAAGGAATTCTGGACGCCGGAACTCGCATGGGAAACCCGGGCCGATGGCTCGACCGTCATCTGGCGCGAGGACGCGCTGGGCTCCTATGCCAGCAAGATCAACGAACGGCTTGTTCATTGGGCGCAAGCAGCCCCCGGCCGCACCTGGATGGCGGCACGTGAAGGGGATGGCTGGAAGCGCATTTCCTATGCTGATGCCCTCAGCCATGTGCGCAGCCTTGCGCAGGCCTTTCTGGACCACAACCTGTCCGTCGACCGTCCCGTTGCCATTCTGGCGGAAAACTCGCTCGAACATGCCCTGATGGCGCTCAGCGCCCAGCATGTGGGCATTCCTTCCGCTGCCATCTCCGCCAATTATGTCACGCTGGCCACCGACTTCGGCAAACTGACCGAAATCGCGCAGCAGATCACGCCAGGCCTTGCCTTCGTGGAAGACGGCACGCGCTTCCGGCCTGCCGTCGATGCGGCCTTTGGGGAGGATTGTGTTCTGGTCGCGGCGCGCAATCTGCCTGCGGACCGGCCCAACAGCATCCTCTTTGAAGACCTTCTGAAGACAAAGGCGACAGCTGCGGTTGATGCCGCATTTGATGCGGTGGGACCGGATACGGTGGCAAAGTTCCTCTTCACCTCCGGCACCACCGGATCGCCCAAGGCCGTGATCCAGACCCAGCGGATGCTGTGCTCCAATCAGGAAATGGTCCGTGACTGCTACCAGTTCCTGAAGGATGAGCCGCCCGTTATCGTTGACTGGGCACCGTGGAACCACGTGGCCGCGGGCAGCAAGATCTTCAACATGGTGATCTACAACGGCGGCACCTTCTACATCGACAACGGCCGCCCGTCGCCCCAGCACATCGGCGAGACGATCCGCAATCTCAAGGACATCTCCCCGACCTGGTACTTCAACGTGCCGGCCGGTTACGAGATGCTGGTGCATGCCTTCGAGGCCGATCCGGAGCTGGCACAGAACTTCTTCAAGAACCTGAAGCTGATGATGTATGCGGGCGCCGGGATGGCGCAGCACACATGGGACTCCTTGCGCGAAATCTCGCAAGGAATTCTCGGCCACAGCGTGCTGCTGAGCACGGGCCTGGGCGCCACGGAGACAAGCCCCTTCTCGCTCTTCTGCACCACGCAGGAGGAGAAAGCGGGCAATGTCGGCATCCCGGCGCAGGGCATCACCATGAAGCTGGTGCCGGTGGAAGATAAATACGAACTGCGGCTCAAGGGCCCGAACGTGACCCCTGGCTACTGGCGCAATCCGGAGCTGACGGCAGCCGCCTTTGACGAAGAAGGTTTCTACCGCATTGGTGACGCGCTGAAATTCGCCGTGCCGGGCGATCCCACCCGTGGCTTCTTCTTCGATGGCCGCATTGCCGAGAACTTCAAGCTGCAGACAGGCACCTGGGTAGCCGTCGGCCCCTTGCGGGCACAACTGGTCGATCAGTTCTCCGGCTTAATCCGCGATGTGGTGATCACCGGCGAGAACGAGGCGGAACTCGGCGCTCTGGTGCTGCTCGCCATGCCGGCCGCACGCAAGCTGATCGAGGGCGGCGAAGCCCTTGACGAGGCTGCAGTGAAGGCCCACCCGGCAGTGCACGCGGCACTCGCCGCCCGGCTCTACCGGCACCAGAAGCAGGCGACAGGCTCGGCCAGCCGTGTGATGCGCCTTGCGGTTCTGATGGACCCGCCGCGCCTCGACAAGGGCGAAATCACCGAGAAGGGCTCGCTAAACCAGCGCGCCCTGCGCAGCCACCGGCATGAGCAGATTTCAGCGCTTTATGCAGGCGGCGCGGATGTCATTCTGGCAAGGGAAGAGGCCGCAGCATGAGGATTTCAGGTTCCAGCGCACTCGTCACCGGTGGCGGCTCGGGTCTGGGCGAGGCCACCGCCCGCCTGCTGGCGGCGGAAGGCGCCATCGTGCATGTGTTTGACCGTGATGCGGCAGGTGCTGAGCGCGTGGCCGCAGAGATTGGCGGTGTCGCCATCGCTGGCGACGTGACCAGCGAAGCGGATGCCAGCGCCGCACTCGATACGGCGACCGCTGCCGGAAGCGGCCTGCGCATTCTCGTCAATTGCGCCGGGATTGGTACCGCCGCCCGGCTTCTGGGCCGTGACGGGCCGATGCCGCTGGATGCTTTCGAGCGGGTGATCCGCGTCAATCTGGTCGGCACCTTCAACATGATGCGCCTTGCGGCTGCCCGCATCGCCGAGACAACGGAACTTGAGGGGCTGGGCCGGGGCGTCATCGTCAACACCGCTTCGGTGGCCGCTTTCGAGGGCCAGATCGGTCAGATCGCCTATTCGGCCTCCAAGGGCGGCATTGTCTCCATGGCCCTGCCTGCAGCGCGTGAACTGGCCCGTTTCGGCATCCGCGTCAACACCATCGCACCGGGCCTGTTCCGCACCCCGCTTCTGGCGGGTCTGCCGCAGGAAGCGCAGGATAGCCTTGCCGCTGCCATCCCCGGCCCAGCCCGCCTGGGCACACCGGAGGAATTTGCCGATACGGTGCGCTATCTCGTGGCCAATCCTTACGTCAATGGCGAGGTTATCCGGCTGGACGGTGCCCTTCGCATGCAGCCGCGCTGATCGCCATGGAAGGCTTTCGCGTGCAGGCGGACCGCACCGCCAGACTGTTGCAGGCAACCCCCGGCTGGCAGGCCGTTCAGGCGATCCTGCCGGATTATGACAGCGAAACGGTGGAGGCGATCCTCCGGGAAGCCGCCGCCTTCGCAGAAACCGAACTTGCCCCGCTCAACGTTGTTTCCGATCAGCAAGGCTGCCGCATCGTGGATGGCCGCGTGAGAACCCCAGCCGGTTTCGCGCAGGCCTACCGCCGCTATGCGGAAGCTGGATGGCTGGGCATGGACCTGCCGGAAGCCCACGGCGGACAGGGCCTGCCGCTGACGCTTCAGGCCGCCTGCCTGCCGCTGTTCGAGCGCGGCTGCGTTTCCATGATGATGGCGGCAGGCTCGTCCCGCGCTGCTTGCCATCTGCTGGCCGCTGTTGCCGAACCGGCCCTCGCTGAGGAATGGATCGGCCAGCTGCTTGCCGGTGAATGGACCGCCACCATCTGCATTTCAGAACCCGATGCCGGGTCCGATGTGGGCCGCATCCGCACCACGGCAGCTCAAGGCAGCGATGGCCTATGGCAGATCAATGGCGTGAAGAGCTGGATTTCCTTCGGCGATCACGACCTTGCCGCGCGCATCGGCCATTGCCTTCTTGCCCGCACGGGCAAGAAGGCAGGCACCGCCGGGCTAAGCCTGTTCCTCGTGCCCAATCAGATCGACGGCAAGGCCAATGGCATCGCCGTGCAGCGGATCGAGGAGAAGATGGGCCTGCATGGCTCGCCCACCTGTATCCTCGGGTTTGATGGCGCACGCGGCTGGCTCCTGGGCGAGGAGGGACGCGGGCTCAACGCCCTGTTCCACATGATCGAACTGATGCGTCTGCAGACCGGCTGTCAGGGCCTCGGCCTTGCCTCCGCCTCCGCCGATATTGCCGAGACCTATGCACAGGACCGCAAGCAGGGCGGACCGGCGGACCGCCCGCCCCTGCCGATCGCACAGCATCCCGATGTCCGCCGCCAGCTCTCGCTTTTGCGACGCCAGACAGAGGTCACCCGCGCCGCCATCCTGGAAAGCGCCGCCCGGATGGATCTTGCCCGGCTGTCAGCGGATGAGGCAGAGCGGGCGCAGATGCGCGATTTCAGCGCCTTCATGCTGCCGATGATCAAGACTTTCGGTGCGGAAGCGGGCTTTGACGTGTCCAACCGGGCCATTCAGGTGATGGGCGCAGCAGGCTATACGAAGGAGTGGCCGGTCGAGCAGCACCTGCGCGACAGCCGGGTGATGACCATCTACGAGGGTACCACCGGCATCCAGGCCATCGACTTCCTCACCCGCCGCCTCTGGCGCGATCAGGGCCGGGGTCTTGCCGTGTTTGAACGGCTGATGCGTGAAGGCATCGCCACTGCATCTGCAAACCATCCGGCCAAGGCCGCTGAGGCTGAAGCTGCCCTTGCCGCCTTCCTCGCCATGGCTGAAGAGCTCAACGGCTTGCAGAGCGACCCGGAGGCCGCACTTTACCGGGCCGAGGACTACATGCGCTGCGCCTGGGCTGCTGTCACCGCGTGGATGGCTCTCCGGCTGGACTGATACCAGCCGGAAGCACAGCCCCGGGTTCCAATTCGCTCACTCCGCCGCAACGCAAAGTGTGGCTTGCGGCGGAACAGTGCCCATGGCCAGCGCTCTCAGCGCAGGCAGATCATGCACGGCCACATCGCCCTGCACATTCAGAGAAATATAGCCATCGCGGCGCAGACGGCTCATGCAGCGGCTGACGGTTTCCAGCGTCAGCCCCAGCCAATCCGCCAGATCCTGCCGCGTCAGATACATCGGAAAGCGCAGGACAGCTGCTTCCTCCCCCACCTTCGCGAACTGGCGGCACAGATCCACCAGCGCAGAGGCGACCTTTTCCGTTGCCGTCTTGCGGCCCAGCAGAATGGCATGGGCCTGTGCCCGGCGCAGCAGCAGGCGGACGGCGGCATTCAACTCGCCCTCCATGCGCCGCTGCCCGGCAGCGACCAGTTCCAGCCGGGTTGGCGCCATGGCCTCAGCCCCGCATTGCTGCACATCTGAAAGGCCACGGCCAAACATCTTGCCCGGCCCCAGCACATCGAGGATCTGCCGCCGCCCGTCAGGCAGGCGCTGGTAAAGCACGATGCAGCCCTCAAGGATACGGAAGGTCTCGCTGCGGTTGACACCGGGCAGGAAGATACTGGCACGGGCGGCAACCGTGGCAATCTTCCGGCCATTTTCGCTCATCAGCGGGTCAATGTTAAAATCAATCGGGACGGCAGTTTGCGTGCCGCGGCGCGGGGACAGCATTTCCATCTGAAGACATCCGGTCTGGCGCCAGCGGGACTGGCGGAACAGGGACAGGCCGGAGAGGCCCGGCCGGCTAGATCAGGATGTGTGCAGGGGAGCCCTGGAGCCGCTGCTGCCTGGCGGTACACCAGAAGCAGGCACCTGCGGCAGGAACAGAAGCCAGCTACCCTGAACCGGAACGGAAAGAGCTTCACCGGCGCCCAGAACAGGCTCGGGCAGAACCACAGAGGCGGAAAGGCGGCAGGCTTCGCACCCCTTTGGGCCGGGATAATGTGGCCCGCCATTCTTTCCACTGCGGGAGAGGCAGAGCACCGGCAGGCTGCCATCGGGCAGGCGGAAAGCCTCCATCTCCTCCAGCTGGCTGGCCGAAAGGGCAAAGGCAGGCGGCTGATGGGCAAAACCAAGCAACAGGAAACCCATGGCGCAAAGAATGCGCAGCAGGTTCGCCGTGTGCTTTTGTCCTTGGTGCATCAGAACTCCTGTGCCTACAGGTAAACCCGTTCCTGCGCGGTTTCAATGACGCCCCGCCGCCTGCAGCCGCCCCAGCCTGCGGCGCGTCAGCGCAGAGGCGCCAGAAGGCATGCAGGAAGAAATTCCTGATACAAATAGTGACACTTACAGCCGTTGACGCCGCCACCCAGTAATTTTAGGTAGCATGACGTTTCACCTTATCTCCCTCAGCGGTCTGTCCATGCGTCCCGTGTCATTTTTCAACCGATCCGGAGCAATCCGGCCTGCAGGGTCAGTTTTTTCCTGGCGCCGGTCTGCGGTTTTTCTGCAACTGGCCTTGATCCTGTCAGGATGTGCTGTCGGGCCAGACTATACGAAGCCCAAGTTTGAACTTTCCCAGAACTTCAACAACACGAGCCAGAAGGGCGAGGCACGCCCTGCGGAACTTGCAAGATGGTGGGAGCAGCTGGGCGATCCAGTTCTGAACCAGTTGATCGAAACTGCAATCCGCCACAACCTTGATGCCTCCACCGCCAAGGCCCGTGTCCGCGAGGCACGCGCGTCACTAGACCGGGAGACCGGCGGGCTGCTGCCGTCGGCGGACGGATCCGGCAGCGCTCGGCGGTCACGCTCCTCCGGCGAAGACCCGAAGATGAGCAATCTTTTCCAGGCTGGGCTTTCGGCCAGCTGGGAGGTGGATCTGTTTGGCGCCAATGCCCGCAAGGTGGAGGCAGCACGTTACGGGCTTGATGCTGCCGAGGAGGACCTGCGTGCCACGATGGTGACGCTGATCGGCGATACAGCGAGCTATTACGTGCAGGCCCGCTCCAATCAGGCGCGTATCGCCCTGGCCCGGCGCACCGCATCGTCACAGATCGAAACCGTGCGCCTGACGCAATCCCGGTTCGATGCTGGTGCCGTATCGGCTGCGGATGTGGCCAATGCCACCGGACAGGCAGCGAGCACGGAAGCGAACATTCCGAGCCTCAGGATTTCCTATGCCGAATCCCTGCACCGCTTGGGCGTTCTGACGGGCGGCGAGCCTGCTTCCCTTGCCGGGCTCATGGACAAGCCCCGGCCCATCCCCAGGCCAAAGCTGCCGCTCGCCTCAGGCGTCCCGGCAGATCTTCTCAACACCCGGCCAGACCTGAGGGTGCTGGAACGCAAGCTGGCACAAGCCACCGCCTCCATTGGCGCGGCGGAGGCTGCCCGCTATCCGGCCATCAGCCTGACGGGCAACATCAGCACCTCGGCTGCGCAGACCGGGGATCTGGCGAAAAACTCCTCGATCAGCTGGTCCTTCGGCCCCTCGCTCAGCGTGCCTGTTTTCAATGGCGGATCGCTGGCTGCCGCCGCAGAGGTGGCCAGAGCCCAGCGCGATGCCAGTTTTCTGGCCTACCGCAAGGGCGTGCTGACAGCTCTTGAAGAGGTAGAGAACGCGCTGGTCAGCCTGAGCCTGCAGCGCCAGCGGGCGGCCAAACTTTCCGCCGCTGCCCGCGCCTACCGGCAGGCGGCAGACCTTGCCCGCACCCAGTATCAGAGCGGCTCCAGCAGCTTTCTGGAAGTCCTCAACGCCGACCGCTCGCTCTACAGCGCCGAGGACAGCCTGATCGCCAGCCAGCTTGCCATCACCTCGGCCTATATCAGCCTCAACCGCAGTCTTGGCGGCGGCTGGGACGGGACAGTGGATACCAGCACGCCGGCCGTCAGGGATGAGCGCAACGGGCCACGCCTGCGCAAACTGACGCCAGACAATTGATGCAGCGCCGCGGCGGACCTCCTGCCCGCCCGGCCCAGCCTGATGAAAGCGTGTTCTCAATGAACGCATCAAGACCCCGCAAGAAAGGCCGCTGGCTGATTGCCGCCGTCCTCCTTGCCGCCGCAGCTGGCGGCGCCTATTACGCCCGTGCCGCCCTGCAGCCAGCGGCCGGTCCAACCGTGATGACCTCTGCCGTGCGCAAGGGCACAATCGAGGAAACGGTTCTGGCCACCGGCATCCTGAAGCCATCCAAACTGGTCGCTGTCGGCGCACAGGCCTCGGGACGGATCGTCGCCCTGAAGGTGAAGCTGGGCCAGAAACTGAAGGCTGGGGAACTGGTGGCAGAGATCGACGCCACCACCCAGACCAACAGTCTGCGCACTGCGGAAGCCTCGCTGG
This sequence comes from Pannonibacter phragmitetus, assembly GCF_050510895.1. Lineage (GTDB taxonomy): Bacteria > Pseudomonadota > Alphaproteobacteria > Rhizobiales > Stappiaceae > Pannonibacter > Pannonibacter phragmitetus_B. The sequence continues at coordinate 3,735,919 of NZ_JBNINT010000001.1, forward strand.
CCAATGTCGAGGCCCAGCGCGTGGAGAAGGAAGCTTCGCTGCAGCTGGCCCGCACATCTCTTGACCGCCAGCAGACGCTGATCGCCCAGAACGCCACCTCGAAGGCGGATCTGGATACAGCGCAATCGCAGGTCAAAACCATCGAGGCACAGATCCGGGCGCTGGATGCCCAGATCGTGGCAGCCGAGGTGGCCGTGGAAACGGCCCGTGCCAATCTCGGCTACACCCGCATCACCGCCCCGATCGCCGGAACGGTGCTGGCCATCGTCAACCAGGAAGGCCAGACGGTGAATGCGGCCCAGTCCGCCCCCACCATCATCATCATGGGCCAGCTCGACGTGATGAATGTGCAGGCCGAAATTTCCGAAGCGGACGTGGTGAAGGTGAAGCCGGAAACGGAGGTCTATTTCAACGTGCTCGGCGCGCCGGACACGAAATATCAGGCCCAGCTCGACTTCATCGAGCCAGCACCGGAATCGATCACCAGCGACAAGGCCGTCAGTGGCTCTTCCAGCGCCGCGTCCTCCAACTCAAGCACTGCCGCGATCTATTACAACGGCATCTTCAACGTGCCCAATCCAGATGGAGTTCTGCGCACCTACATGACGGCAGAAGTCACCATCGTGCTGGGCAAGGCAGTGGATGTGCCGGTGATCGCAGCCACGGCGCTTGGTGCCCGCAACCCGGACGGCAGCTACACCGTGCAGGTGATGGGCCAGGACGGCAGCATCGAGACGCGGCAGGTGGAGACCGGCCTCAATGACAAGATCAACGTGGAGATCCGCTCCGGCTTGACGGAGGGCGAAAAGGTCGTGACTGGCACCCTGAATGCGGGCGCAGCCACCAGCAGCACCACACGGCGCGGCCCGCCCATGGGACTGTGAGGGGCGGGGCCATGGCGGAACCGCTCATCAGCCTGAAGGCTCTCTATCGCTCTTTTCCGGCCGGAGACGGAGAAGTCACGGTCCTCAAGGGCATCAATCTTGAGATCGCCCGGGGTGAATTCGTCTCCATCATCGGTCAGTCCGGTTCCGGCAAGTCGACGCTGATGAACATCCTCGGCTGCCTCGACACACCGACCGGGGAAGCTACCGGATCGGCGGGCGCGAGACGGCGGACCTTGAGCCGGACGAACTGGCAGCTCTGAGGCGGGAGAAATTCGGCTTCATCTTCCAGCGCTACAATCTTCTGGCGGAACTGACCGCCCTCGGCAATGTGGAAGTGCCCGCCGTCTATGCAGGCCTGGCACCTGCCGAACGGCGGCAGCGGGCGGCCGATATCCTGACGCGGCTGGGCCTTGGCGACCGCATGGAGCATCGCCCGCCGCAGCTCTCGGGCGGGCAGCAGCAGCGTGTCTCCATCGCCCGCGCCCTCATGAATGGCGGCGACATCATCCTGGCTGACGAACCGACCGGCGCGCTGGACACGCGCAGCGGACAGGATGTGCTCGACATCCTGCGCGAGCTGCACAAGGAGGGGAAGACGGTGATTATCGTCACCCATGACCCCAATGTGGCAGCGCTTGCTGAACGGACCATAGAAATTCTGGACGGCGAGATCATCGCCGACCATGTGCGCAAGACAGATGCCCCTGATGCGGCGGAACCGGATGCCCGTGCACCGGCACCGGCGCCGCAGCCAGCGCAGGGCGTGGGACGCAAGCTGAACCGGGGCCTCACCGCCTGGGCCGACCGCTTCGGCGAAGCATTCCGCATGGCGCTTCTCTCCATGAAGGCGCACAAGCTGCGCACCTTCCTGACCATGCTTGGCATCATCATCGGCATTGCGTCCGTGGTGAGCGTGGTGGCGCTTGGCACGGGTACCCGGGAAAAAGTGCTGGCCAACATCGCCAGCCTCGGCACCAGCACGCTGGAGGTCTTTCCCGGCAAGGACTTCGGCGATGCGCGCTCCGGCAAGGTGACGACGCTTGTGATCTCCGACGCCAAGGAACTGGCGCGCCAGCCCTATCTCCGGGCCGTCACGCCAACCGTTTCCACCAGCGCCACCCTGCGCTATGGCTCAAGGAAGCCTCCGCCCTCGCAAACGGCGTCAGCACTGCCTATTTCGATGCCAAGGGCACGAAGATCGCGTCAGGCAAGTTCTTCGACGCCGGCAGCGAGCACAATCTCGATGCAGTGGCCGTCATCGACGAGAACACCCGCAAGACCCTTTTTGCAGATGAGCCGGATGGGGCGGTCGGCAAGGTACTGCTGATCAACAACATGCCTGCCCGCATCGTCGGCGTGGCCCAGCCTCAGCAGGGCGGCTTTGGCAGCAGCCAGAATCTCTCCGTTTTTCTGCCCTATACTACCGTGCAGGCACGCCTGACCGGCACCCGCACGCTGCGCAGCATCACCGTGCGGGTGGAGGACGACGTGGACATGAAGCTGGCCGAGCAGATGGTCACCACATTCCTGACCCAGCGCCACGGCACAAAGGACTTCTTCATCCTCAACACCGACGACATCCGCCAGTCCATAACCAGCACCACGGCCACCATGACGCTGCTGATCGCAGCCATTGCCGTGATCTCGCTGATCGTCGGCGGTATCGGCGTGATGAACATCATGCTGGTAACCGTCTCTGAGCGTGTCTCGGAGATCGGCGTGCGTATGGCTGTCGGAGCGCGGCGGTCCGATATCCTGCAACAATTCCTCATCGAAGCCGTGACCGTCTGCATCATCGGCGGCCTCGCAGGCATCGCTATTGCTCTCAGCTTCGGCGCCCTCTTCCCGTTCTTTGTCTCCGATTTCGCGCTGATCTTCTCGAACGCCTCGATCGCCTATGCCTTCGGGATCTCAACCCTGATCGGCATCGTCTTCGGCTTCCTCCCCGCCCGCAACGCCTCCCGCCTCGACCCCGTGGCCGCGCTCAGCAGGCTGTAAACGGTCAAGCCGGTTTCGTAACCCGGCGGAGCGTCAGATTGATGCGTCCGCCGTTTTTGAGAAGGGTGGAGGTGCCCGGATAGAGCCGGTCGATGCCGTGAAAGGCGAGCCGGGACGGGCCCTCCAGCAGCAGCACGTCGCCCGAGTTCAGCCGGAACGAGCGGGTCGGGTCCTTGCGGGTGAGGCCACCGATGCGGAAGAGGGCCGAATCGCCCAATGATACGGATAGAACCGGCGCATCGAAGGTCTCCTCGTCACGGTCTTGATGCAGCCCCATCCGGGCATTTCCGTCATAAAAGTTGATCAGGCAGGCTTCGGGTTCGGGAGCATCCGGAACAAGCTCGCACCAAAGCTCCTTCAGCACATCCGGCAGGGGCGGCCAGGGCTTGCCCGTCACCGGATGCAGCGGCTGATAGCGGTAGCCGCGGATGTCAGACACCCAGCCTAGCGGGCCGCAATTGCTCATGCGCACGGAAAAGGGCTTGCCGTTCTTGGGCATCACCGGGCTGAACAGCGGGGCCTCGGCCACGATGGTCCGCAATTGCCCGGCAAGCTCCGCCTGTGCGGATAGCTCCAGATGGCCAGGCAGGAAGCGCACACCCTGTGGCAGCGGGCCTTGCCGCCTGCCGGTACCTTCCGGTGCAGTGTTGTCCAAAGTCATTCCACAGTCTCCGGCAGCCAAAGAACGCAAGTCTGCAAGGCATGTAGCGATCCTTGCCACTGTAAGGGCTTTTGCACAGCAAGATCAGTTAGGCAGACGCCTTGCAGCCAGCCTGTCTCCCGCCTATATAGCGATCAAGCTCAGTGCTGACAGGCGGAACAACCTGCTGACAGCCCCGGACAAGGCCAAGGGTGAAAACTCGTGATCAAGGCCTCAGGGATCAAAAGGGGCTTGGGCCAATGCTCCCGTGGCGGAGCATCAGGTCTTAAGCGCGCCGGCATCACTGATTGTGAAAGGGAGCCGGATTGACGCCGCTACGGGTTTTTCCGGTTTGCTAGAAAGAGAGGAAGAAATGGCAAAGGTCATCGGTATCGACCTCGGCACGACGAATTCGTGCGTCGCCGTCATGGACGGCAAGGATGCAAAAGTCATCGAGAACTCGGAAGGCGCACGTACAACGCCTTCGATGGTCGCCTTCTCGGACGACAACGAGCGTCTCGTCGGCCAGCCGGCCAAGCGCCAAGCTGTCACCAACCCCACCAACACGCTCTTCGCAGTGAAGCGCCTCATCGGCCGCCGCTTCGATGATCCGACCGTGGCGAAGGACAAGGGTCTCGTACCCTATGACATCGTCAAGGCAGACAATGGCGATGCGTGGGTTTCGGCCAATGGGCAGAAGTACTCGCCCTCCCAGATTTCCGCCTTCATCCTGCAGAAGATGAAGGAAACCGCCGAGAGCTATCTCGGCGAGACCGTGACCCAGGCAGTCATCACCGTTCCGGCCTATTTCAACGACGCCCAGCGTCAGGCCACCAAGGATGCGGGCAAGATCGCCGGCCTCGAAGTTCTGCGCATCATCAACGAGCCGACCGCAGCTGCGCTCGCCTATGGCCTCGACAAGAACGATGGCAAGACCATCGCTGTCTATGACCTTGGCGGCGGCACCTTCGACGTGTCGGTTCTTGAAATCGGCGACGGCGTCTTCGAAGTGAAGTCGACGAACGGTGACACGTTCCTCGGCGGTGAAGACTTCGACATGCGTCTGGTCGACTACTTTGCTTCCGAGTTCAAGAAGGAGCAGGGCATCGACCTGAAGAACGACAAGCTGGCCCTGCAGCGCCTCAAGGAAGCTGCGGAAAAGGCCAAGATCGAGCTGTCGTCCTCCTCGCAGACCGAAATCAACCTGCCCTTCATCACGGCGGATGCCTCCGGTCCCAAGCACCTGACCATGAAGCTGACGCGCGCCAAGTTCGAGAGCCTCGTCGAGGATCTGGTCCAGCGCACGATCGAGCCCTGCAAGGCAGCCCTGAAGGATGCCGGCCTCGTCGCCGGTCAGATCGATGAAGTGGTTCTCGTCGGCGGCATGACCCGCATGCCGAAGATCCAGGAAGTCGTGAAGACCTTCTTCGGCAAGGAGCCGCACAAGGGCGTGAACCCGGATGAAGTGGTGGCCATGGGCGCTGCCATTCAGGCCGGCGTGCTGCAGGGCGACGTCAAGGACGTTCTGCTGCTCGACGTGACCCCGCTGTCGCTCGGTATCGAGACGCTCGGCGGTGTGTTCACCCGCCTGATCGACCGCAACACCACGATCCCGACGAAGAAGAGCCAGACCTTCTCCACCGCCGAGGACAACCAGACCGCTGTGACGATCCGGGTGTTCCAGGGCGAGCGCGAGATGGCTGCCGACAACAAGATGCTCGGCCAGTTCGACCTCGTTGGCCTGCCGCCCGCTCCCCGCGGCGTGCCGCAGATCGAGGTTGCCTTCGACATCGACGCCAACGGCATCGTCAACGTGTCCGCCAAGGACAAGGGCACCGGCAAGGAACAGCAGATCCGCATCCAGGCCTCCGGCGGCCTCAGCGACGCCGACATCGAAAAGATGGTCAAGGACGCTGAAGCCCACGCGGATGAGGACAAGAAGCGCCGTGAGCTGGTGGAAGCCCGCAACCAGGGTGAATCCCTGATGCATTCCACCGAGAAGTCCCTCAAGGACTACAGCGACAAGGTCTCTGCTGACGACAAGGCTTCGATCGAGAGCGCGATTGAAGCCCTCAGGACGGCTCTGACCTCGGAGGACGTGGCAGATATCCAGTCCAAGACCCAGGCTCTGGCCGAAGTCTCGATGAAGCTGGGCGAAGCCATGTACAAGGCCTCGCAGGCAGAAGCCGAAGGCGGCGAAGACGCCGGTGCTTCCTCCGAGAAGGATGACGACGTGGTCGATGCCGACTTCGAAGAAGTCAAAGACGACAAGAAGTAAGCCACTGGCACGGCGCTCGGGCTCACCCCCGTGGCAGGAGGCTTTCAAAACATGAAACAGCGCACTGTTGAGCCGCCTTTTGGCGCCTACACACTGTCGCGGCCGGCGGAGTTCATCCGCCGGCTCGCAATTCACATGCCATACAACCGGTTTGGCAAGTGGATGGTATCCTTTCTCCGCAAGACAAGCGTCGGGCGGTCGGCAGGCCCGGTGGATGTTGCCGACGTTTTTCCAACGATACATGCCCGCCTGTACCCGGCAACCAACCGCTGCGAGAAGCGTGCTGTTGCCGGCTCGCATATATTTGACCCACAGGAACGTGAAGCGCTGGCAGAGGCTTTAATCCGATCCACTTCGGAGCCGTTTGTCTTCGTCGATCTGGGTGCCAACATTGGTCTCTACAGTCTCTGGATGGTTTCTGTAGCACGTCGAGCCCGGCGCGAACTACTTGGCCTTGCCGTCGAGCCAGATCCGGTTACCCGCGAAAGGCTTGAAACAAATCTGGCAGCGTCCGCCGCTGAATCCATCATGGTTGCGGCCTGCGCAGTTGGAGAAACAAGCGGTAGAGGAGCGATCGTCATTCATGATGGCAATCGGGGCGAACACCGCGTCAGAACGGCAGAAGCAAACGAAGAAGACAGCTTCGAAATTGTGCCGATCGCCGAAATCTGTGCGCGTCATGGGATCGAACGTATCGATGCCATGAAAATCGACCTTGAAGGTCACGATGAAGCTGCGCTTCGTGGGCTGTTCACCCATGGCCCGGCAAATCTGTGGCCCGATCTGATCGTCGTTGAGGCTGGCAAGGATGAGGAGCTCCCCGTCGTGCAGCTTTGTCTTGGCAACGGTTACAAGCTTGAGCGCCGCACCCGGCTGAATGCGCTTCTTGCACGGCAGCCCAACGCCTCTGGCAGGCTCAGCAGCGACAGGTAATGGACAATTCGATGGCGAAGCGCGACTTTTATGAAATCCTAGGCGTGGCGCGGGATGCGGACGAGAAGGCGCTGAAGAGTGCCTACCGCAAGCTTGCGATGCAGTATCATCCGGACCGCAATCCGGGCGATGCCTCGGCCGAGGCGCAGTTCAAGGAAGTCAACGAGGCCTACGACATCCTGAAGGATGGCCAGAAGCGGGCCGCCTATGACCGGTTCGGCCATGCCGCCTTTGAGAACGGCGGCGGAGGCGGCGGGGCCGGATTTGGCGGCAACGGCGATTTTGCCTCCACTATGTCCGACATCTTCGAAGAGTTTTTCGGCATGGGCGGCGGGCGCCGCTCGTCCGGCGGGCGCGAGCGCGGCGCGGACCTGCGCTACAACCTCGAAATCACACTGGAAGAAGCTTTCACGGGCAAGACCGTGGAGATCGAAGTTCCGACTTCGGTCACCTGTCAGCCTTGCAGCGGCTCCGGCGCCAAGCCCGGCTCCAGCCCCACCACCTGCCGCACCTGCGGCGGCTCGGGGCGCGTACGCGCTGCGCAGGGCTTCTTCACTCTGGAGCGCACCTGCCCGGGTTGTCAGGGCCGCGGCCAGGTCATTTCCGACCCCTGCCCCCATTGCTCTGGCGTTGGCCGGGTCACGCAGGAGCGTACCCTTTCGGTCAATATTCCGGCCGGCATCGAGGATGGCACCCGAATCCGCCTGGCTGGCGAGGGCGAGGCGGGCCTGCGTGGCGGGCCGTCGGGCGATCTCTACATTTTCCTCTCACTGAAGCCGCATGAGTTCTTCCAGCGCGACGGAGCGGATCTCTATTGCCGCGTGCCCATTTCCATGACGACCGCGGCTCTTGGCGGCCAGTTTGACGTGCCAACCGTTGAAGGCGGGACCACGCGGGTAAAGGTGCCGGAAGGCACGCAGAACGGCCGCCAGTTCCGCCTGAAGGGCAAAGGCATGCCGGTGATGCGCACCAGCCAGCATGGCGACATGTATATTCAGGTCACCGTGGAGACGCCGACAAATCTGACCAAGCGCCAGCGTGAATTGCTGGCCGAGTTCGAGAAGGAAAGCTCGGGCGAGAATAATCCGGAGAGCACCGGTTTCTTTGCACGGGTGAAGGATTTTCTCGACAATCTGGGCAATTAAGCCCTCACTCACGCAGGGCCCTTGACCTTCTTCGGGATCAAGGGCCTTGAAATGGCCACGGTTACCCGGATAGATGATTTTACCAATCTGACCGGAGGACAGCATGGCAGCGTTCAGGACGCTGGGCGGAAAGCCCTTGATGAAGAAGCTTCAGGACGAGTTCCGCTTTTTCCGCAACTGGATCGACAGCCCACTGACCCTCGGTGCCATTTCGCCATCAGGTCCCGAACTTGCCCGGCGCATTGCTTCCTTTCTGAACGTGCGTCCGGATGGACGCTACCTTGAGCTTGGACCTGGCACCGGCGTGGTGACGCAGGCGATCTTTGACCGGGGCATCTCGGAGGGGCAGTTGACTGCCCTTGAGTACACCACCGAGTTTTGCCGCATGCTGCGCGACCGGTTCCCCGGAATGATGACCATTCAGGGTGACGCCTACGCACTCCGCGACACACTGGAAAAAGCCATGCCAGTGCAGGATGGCATGTTCGCCGGCATCGTCTCGGGCCTGCCGCTGTTCACTCAGCCGGTGGAAAAGCGCCGGGCGCTGATCCTTGAGGCGCTGGACCTGTGTGAGCCGGGGGCGCCCTATATCCAGTTTTCTTACGCCCTTGTTCCGCCGGTGAAGCCGGAGCCGGGCGTTCTCAACCTTGACAAGACCGGCTGGATTTTTGCCAACCTGCCGCCGGCCCGTGTCTGGGTCTATACCAAGCCTTAAAAAACTGGCTGGCCAGCAATGGCCAGCCAGCATTTGTTTTTATGCTGCTGGCTGTTCCGGCTGCAATGCAGCAATATGAGGAGACAGTATGCGTCATCCGAAGATTCTGGTCTTTTCCGGCTCCATCAGGGGCGGCTCGCTCAACACCCGCCTCGCAGGGCTTGCCGCCAAGCGGCTGGCACTGGCTGATGCGGAGGTGACGCGCATCTCGCTCGCCGACTACCAGATGCCAATCTACGACGGCGACCTGGAACAGGAAAAGGCCCGCCGGAGGCAGCCCGCAAACTCAAGCGCCTGATGCAGGAGCAGCACGGCGTCTTCATCGCCTGCCCGGAATACAATGCCGGGATGACCCCGCTTCTCAAGAACACGCTGGATTGGGTCAGCCGCGTCGCCGACCAGGGTGAGGCACCCGGCATTGCCTTCAAGAACCGGGTCTTCTGTCTGGGCGCGGCCTCCCCGGCGCTCTTGGCGGCATTCGCGGCCTCATCGGCACACGCACCGTGCTGGAAGTGGGCCTTGGGGCTCTTGTGCTGCCCGAGATGGCCATGGTGCCGGATGCAGGCAAGGCCTTTGATCCGCAAGGAAATCTCGTCAACGAAATGAGCTCCCGTATACTCGATGCCGCCGTGCAGCGTTTGATGCGTGAAACCCGGGCTCTCATCTGAGATCTGCCGTCCCACCCGCCCTGCGGCTTTGAAGTTCCATTCCAGCCTGTGACGGGCTGGCGCTTGGCGGACGGGACTTTCCCTCCTAAATAAGAGCCAACGCTGGCGGCCCTGCGGCCGCCTTTCTTTGGCGATGCAAGCCAATCATCTGCAGGATCGGACAAGGTATGAGTTCAGAACACGGCATGGGCACCTGGCACGGCACCACCATTCTCATGGTGCGCAAGGGCGGCAAGGTGGTGATTGCCGGTGACGGGCAGGTCTCGCTGGGCCAGACCGTCATCAAGAACACCGCACGCAAGGTGCGCCCTCTGGCCAAGGGTACCGTCATTGGCGGTTTTGCCGGGGCAACGGCAGATGCCTTCACCCTGTTCGAGCGGCTGGAAGCCAAGCTGGAGCAGTATCCCGGCCAACTGATGCGCGCCTGCGTGGAACTGGCCAAGGACTGGCGCACCGACCGCTACCTGCGCCGCCTCGAGGCCATGATGCTGGTCGCCGACAAGGATGTGTCGCTGGTACTGACCGGCACGGGAGACGTGCTGGAGCCGGAAGGCGGTGTCATGGGTATTGGTTCGGGCGGCAACTATGCCCTCGCTGCGGCCCGGGCCCTGGTGGAAACGGACTTCGACGCGGAAACCGTCGCCCGCAAGGCAATGGCTATCGCAGCAGACATCTGCGTCTACACCAATGGCAATCTGACGGTCGAAAGCCTCGACAGCACCAGCTGACCCTTATTCTCTCCGGATACCCGCACATGACCAACGAGGCCTTCACACGAGAGGATCTGCAAGGCGCAGTGAGCGCCGGCATCCTCTCGCCGCCGCAGCTCGAGGCGCTCTCCACCTATCTGGACGGATTGCGCCAGCCCTCCATCTCAAGCGCGGATGCAGAGGAACTGCGCTTCGTTCGCGGCTTCCATGACATCTTCATTTCCATCGGCATTGGCACACTGCTCTTCGGCCTGTTCTTCTTTCTCACCTTCACGCGCAACTGGGGCCTGAATTTCGCGGGTCAGGCAGTGGCCATCTGGGTCCTGTCCGAAATCTTTGCCCGGCGCATGCGCCTTGCCCTGCCGTCCTTCATCCTCTCGATCCTGTTCCTGCCTGCAACCCTTCTGGCGGTGATCTTCGTAACGGCAGACCTCATGCCGGGGGCATCTTCCGATGGCTCACAGAAGTTCCAGACCGCGATGGATGCGCTCCCAGGGTCCGCACTCATGCTGCTTACGGTGGCCGCAACCGGCATCGCCGCGCTGCATTACTGGCGCTTCAGGGTGCCGGTAGGTGTGGCGGTGATTTGCGCGGGCGCGATCTGCAGCCTGCTTGCCGCAGCTCACGCCGTTGATGAGAATTTTGTTGGCGACTATCTGCCCTGGATCGGGCTTGCTGCAGGTCTTTCTGCCTTTGCGGCGGCCATGTACTTTGACAGCCGCGATCTGACCCGGCGCACCGTCAACAGCGACAAGGCCTTCTGGCTGCATTTCCTCGCGGCCCCGCTCATGGTGCATTCGTTGCAAACCCTCATCATGAGCGGCCTCTACAACACGGGCGCAGGAGAACTGGTTCTCGCCTGTGTGATGATCACGCTGGTGCTCATGCTGGCCTTCGTGGCGCTGCTGGTCGACCGGCGGGCAATCCTCGTTTCCGGCCTCGGGTATTTCGGCGTGGCTGTCAGCATGCTGCTGTGGAACGCGGAAGTCTCCAACATGACGGGTGTCTCCGTCACGCTGCTGGTCCTGGGCAGTTTCATCCTGCTGCTGGGCTCTGCATGGGTGCCCCTGCGGCGGAAGCTGCTTGCACCTTTCACCGGCACGCGCCTGATGCGCCATGTACCCGCCGCCCATTGATCCTGATGACTGAAAGCTGACACGATGACCAATTTTTCACCGAGGGAAATCGTCTCCGAACTCGACCGCTATATCGTCGGGCAAAAGGATGCCAAGCGCGCCGTCGCCATTGCGCTTCGCAACCGCTGGCGCCGGCAGCAGCTTGAAAGCCCGATGCGCGAGGAGGTTCTGCCGAAGAACATCCTCATGATCGGACCAACCGGCGTCGGCAAGACCGAGATTGCCCGCCGTCTCGCCCGCCTTGCCAATGCGCCCTTCGTCAAGGTTGAAGCCACCAAGTTCACCGAGGTCGGCTATGTCGGACGTGATGTGGAACAGATCGTCCGAGATCTGGTGGAAGCCGGCATCACGCTGGTACGCGAGCTGCGCCGCGAGGAGGTGAAGGCCAAAGCCCATGTGCTGGCGGAAGAGCGGGTGCTGGATGCGCTCGTCGGCAACAATGCCAGCCCCGCCACCCGTGACAGCTTCCGCAAGAAGCTGCGCGAGGGCGATCTTGATGACAAGGAAATCGAGATCCAGGTCCGCGCCCAGCCGCAGATGCCCAGCTTCGAGCTGCCCGGCATGCCCGGTGCCAGCGTTGGCGTGATGAACCTGTCCGACATGCTGGGCAAGGCCCTTGGCGGCCAGACCAAGCCGCGCCGGGTGACGGTGAAGGAATCGCACGACATCCTTGTCACCGAGGAATCTGACAAGCTGCTGGATGAAGAAAAGGTGGTGCGTGAGGCTATCAGCCTCGTGGAGAATTCCGGCATCGTCTTCCTCGACGAGATCGACAAGATCTGCGCCCGAGATGGCCGCACCGGTGGTGATGTGTCGCGCGAAGGCGTGCAGCGCGACCTGCTGCCGCTGATCGAGGGCACGGTGGTGTCCACCAAGCACGGTCCGGTGAAGACCGACCACATCCTCTTCATCGCCTCAGGCGCTTTCCACGTGGCCAAGCCCTCCGACCTTCTGCCGGAGCTGCAGGGACGTCTGCCGATCCGTGTCGAGCTGAAGGCCCTGACGCAGGAGGATTTCCGCGCCATCCTGACCGAGCCGGAAGCAAGCCTCATCAAACAATATGTGGCGCTTCTGGGCACTGAAGGTGTGAAGTTGAGCTTTGCCGACGATGCCATCGACGAGATCGCAACCATCGCCGTCGACCTCAACTCCAGCGTCGAGAACATCGGCGCCCGGCGCCTGCAGACAGTGATGGAGCGCATTCTGGACGAAGTGTCCTTCACCGCTCCGGACAAGTCCGGCAGCACGGTGGAGATCACCGCGGATTTCGTGCGCAGCAACATTGGTGAGCTGGCCAAGAATGTCGATCTGTCCCGCTTCATCCTCTGAGGCCGCAGTGATGAAACACAACTTTCGCGTCATGCACAGGCCCGGCCATTTGCCGCGCTTGCAGGCGGAACAGCCAAATGGCAGCATGCGGCCATGGTAGCGATCCGCAAGAGCTTTGAAGAAGGGCACAGGCGCAAGTTTCTGGTGGTCGTTGACGACACACCGGAATGCGACCGTGCCATCATTTACGCCGCAAAACGCGCCGCCCGCACGGGCGGCGTGGTCACCCTGCTTTTCGTCATTGCCCCCGGCGATTTCCAGCACTGGCTGGGCGTCGAGGACATCATGCGCGCCGAGGCGCAGGAAGAGGCGGAAAAGACCCTCGCCAGAGCCGCTGGCCGGGCCCGGGCTGTTGCCCGCACCGAGCCGGAGCTGGTCATCCGCGAGGGCAACAAGTCCGACGAGATCATCAAGCTGATCGAATCCGACGATGACATCGCCATTCTGGTGCTGGCGGCCGGTATGAGTTCGGAAGGCCCCGGCCCACTGGTAACGTCCATCGCCGGTAAGGCCGCCGGCAACTTCCCCATTCCCGTCACGATCGTGCCGGGCAATCTGGGTGACGATGAAATCGCCGCGCTTGCGTGACGGCAGCCAACGCGCCATTTCTTTGGCCGGACGCGTATGGATGTGCTTGACCTGTGGTCAAACGCGCCCAAGTAGTTTATAAAGATTCCAATCTGGGGCGCGTCCGGCAAGCCGTTACCGCCAGTCGAAGAGACCTTGCCCCGACGATCGACTGAGGATCAGACCCATGTTCATCCAGACCGAGGCAACCCCGAATCCCTCGACCCTGAAGTTTCTGCCCGGCCGCGTCGTGCTGCCGGAAGGCACGCATGATTTCCGCTCGGCTCATGACGCTGCTGCCTCGCCGCTGGCGCAGCGCCTGTTCGATGTGCCGGGCGTTTCGGCTGTCTTCTTCGGCCACGACTTTATCACCGTCACCAAGGACGACACCGACTGGCAGCACATGAAACCCGCCATTCTGGGCGCGATCATGGAGCAGTTCATGTCTGGCCAGCCCGTCATGCAGATGGCAGGCAATACGGATGACGGCGTGGACGGCGAGGAGTTCTTCGACGCCGCTGACGAAGAGACCGTGACGGTCATCAAGGACCTGATCGAGACCCGTGTGCGCCCGGCTGTAGCGCAGGATGGCGGCGACATCACCTTCAAGGGCTTCAAGGAAGGCATCGTCTATCTGTCCATGCGCGGCGCCTGTGCCGGCTGCCCCTCCTCCACTGCGACACTGAAGCACGGCATCCAGAATCTGCTGCGCCATTTCGTGCCTGAAGTCGAGGAAGTCCGCGCCCTGTAAGCCAGTTCACCGAAAGCCGCTCTCGACAAGCGGTGTTCGGGACACTACAGCAATCCGGATGCAGCAGCCGCTGCATCCGGATTTTCTTGAGCGGCACCCAGGGCGGTGCTGCGCTTGCAGGCCTTGCGGAGGCCGGGACAGACCATGACCCGACTGCTTGCCATCGATACGGCCCAGGCCAATTGCGCGGTCGCCGTGCTGACGCTGACGGACGGCGGCGAGACACTGATCTCCCGCAGCGAGGCCATCGGACGGGGTCATGCGGAAGCCTTGATGCCGATGATCGAGGCCGTAATGGCCGAAGCGGACGTCACCTTTGCGGATCTTGACCGGATTGCCGTCACCTGCGGCCCCGGAAGCTTTACCGGGCTCCGGGTTGGCCTGTCCGTTGCCCGCGGCTTTGCGCTGGTGCGGCAGATCCCGGCCATCGGCATATCCGTTCTGGATGGCCTTGCAGCGGAGGCCCGGGCAGAGGCAGATGGCCGGCCCGTTCTGGCTGTGCTGGAAGCCCGCGAAGACGAGATCTACGCAGCCTTTTATGATGAAACAGGCCAACCGGCAGGAGAGCCTGAGGTGGCCTTGCGGCAGGATCTGGCGGCACGCGTCACACCCGGCATGGTGCTGACCGGCTCGGCGGCACCTGCTCTTGCTGAAGCTTGCGGCCTTGCCGGCGTGAAGGTGCACGGCACGGCCACGGTCCCGGACATTGCTACGGTGGCGCGGCTGGGGGCAGCGGCGCAGGCAAGCGGCCAGCCACCGGTGCCGCTTTACCTGCGCCCGCCCGATGCCAAGCCGCAACTCAAAGGGAGGATCGAGCGGATATGAGTTTCTGGTGGTTCTGGTCTGCTCCGCCCATGATTGAGACCGTTGAAGACGAGGATCTGCCGCGCCTTGCGGATATCCACGCCAATTCCTTCGCCCATGGCTGGGATGAAGATGAACTGGCGCGACTTCGCTCGCAGGATGGCGTTCTCATGCTCCTCGCCCGCCGCGCCAGCCCCTACGGCACGCGCACACCTGTCGGCTTCGTCATCATGCGTCAGGTCGCTGATGAGGCGGAAGTGCTGACACTCGCTGTTGACCCGCGCCAGCGCGGGCGCGGCGTCGCAAAACGGCTGATGCAGGAAGCCATGTTCCGCCTTTATGGCGAACGTTGCGCCAGCGTATTTCTGGAGGTGGATGCCGCCAATGAGCCTGCCCTGCGCCTGTACCGGAGCCTCCGGTTCCAGCAGGTGGGCGAGCGCAAGGGCTATTACCGGCAGAGCGAGAAAGACGGCACCGCGCTTGTCATGCGCGCCGATCTTGGCTAATCGCTCAAGACAGGGTTCAACGCGGAAGGAAAGGGGCAGGCATGTCCGGTGACCGGCCAAACTCGCTTGCCGATCAGTGCATCGCCAAGGGCATGCGCATGACGGAGCAGCGCCGCATCATCGCCTCCGTCATCGAGGAAGCGACGGACCATCCGGATGTGGAAGAACTTTACCGCCGGGCCTCCGCTCTGGATGCCCGCATTTCCATTTCCACTGTCTACCGTACCGTGAAGCTGTTCGAGGATGCAGGCATCATCGAACGGCATGATTTCCGCGACGGGCGCTCGCGTTACGAGACGGTGCCGGACGAGCACCACGACCATCTGATCGACCTGCGCAACGGCACGGTGATTGAGTTCCGCAGCGAGGAAATCGAAGCGCTGCAGGAGTTGATCGCCAAGCGGCTCGGCTACCGGCTGGTGGACCACCGGCTGGAGCTTTACTGCGTGCCACTGGCACCCAAGGCCCCGGAGGGCGGCGATGCGGCAGAGTAAAGCGGTCTGCGTCATCCTTCTGCTGACAATCGTCTCCCTGATCCTTATTCCCCTTCAATGGCTCGCCATGAAGGCCGGTCATCCGGTGCAGCGGCAACTGCCGTATCTCTGGCACCGCATTGCCACACGGCTCGTGGGCATCCGCATCACGCAGAAGGGCAAGCCTGCCAGCCACCGGCCGCTTCTGATCGTTGCCAATCATGCGTCCTGGGTGGACATCACCGTTCTGGGCGCAGTGATGCCGCTGTCCTTCATCGCCAAATCGGAAGTGGAGGGCTGGCCCATCTTCGGGCTTTTCGCAAAGCTTCAGCGCACGGTTTTCGTCAATCGCACCCGCCGCACCGAGACCGGCGCCGTCGCCAGCCAGATTGCCGGACGCATGGCCAGCGGGGATGCCATGGTGCTGTTTGCCGAAGGCACGTCCAACGACGGAAACCGGGTTCTGCCCTTCCGCTCGGCTCTGCTGGGCGCAGCAACCAAGGCGCTTGAAAATGGCGCGCCGGTTGAGGTGCAGCCGCTGTCCATCGTCTATGCCCGCCAGCAAGGCATTCCGCTGGACAGGCGCACCCGTGCGCGCATTGCCTGGTATGGCGACATGGAGCTGGGCGGCCACCTGTGGGGCGTGTTCTGCAATGGCGCCATTGATGTGGAGCTGACCTGGGGCGAGCCGGTGGAAGTGAGCCCCGGAACTGACCGCAAGGCCCTGACTGCCCGCCTTCATGCCGATGTGGAACGCATGACTATTGCCGGGCTGACGGGACGCATGCCGCTGGACCCGGAGGCCCGTGAGGCTGAAGTTCCGGTCAGCGAAGCAACACAATGACGCCTCGCCTATTCTCATCGGCGGCAAAAGCGGCTAAAGCTGGCGGAAATCGAGGGCGGCCTCTCCTGTGACGGCAAACCGTCACATGGCCCCTGTATATCTGATCTGCGCGAGCCTGCGTGATGGTGTTGACCGTCCGGGCGCCGTGAGGAGCTCATGACCCAGCGTTCCAGTGAACTGCATCCGGCCAGCCCGGCCCATTCCCACACCAATGGCAGCCAGACGGTTGGCGGCGAAGGCTCTGACGAAGCCGTGGTCAGCAGGCGGGCGGAAGGCAGTGAACAGGACGGCATGAAGAAGGTCTTCGTGCGCACCTATGGCTGCCAGATGAATGTCTATGACAGCGACCGGATGGCCGATGTGCTGGGCCCCCAGGGCTACCGCACCACGGACAGCATGGATGACGCGGATCTGGTGATCCTCAACACCTGCCACATCCGCGAGAAGGCGGCCGAAAAGGTCTATTCCGAGCTTGGCCGCATCCGCAAGCTGAAGGACGAGCGCGGTCCCGGCGGCAAGCCGCTTATGGTGGGTGTTGCCGGCTGCGTGGCACAGGCGGAGGGCCAGGAAATTGCCCGCCGTGCGCCCGTCGTGGACATGGTCTTCGGCCCGCAGAGCTATCACCGCCTGCCGGACCTGATCGCCCGCGCCTCACGCGGTGAAAGCGTGGTGGAGACGGAATTCGAGATCGAGGACAAGTTCGATCATCTGTCAAAGGAAGCTGCGAAGCCGGGCCTGAAGCGGGCTCCTTCTGCCTTCCTGACCGTGCAGGAAGGCTGCGACAAGTTCTGCACCTTCTGCGTGGTGCCCTATACGCGTGGCTCTGAAGTGTCGCGCCCGCTGGCCCAGATCCTGCGAGAAGCTGAGCAGATGACCGCACAGGGCGTGCGCGAGGTGACGCTGCTGGGGCAGAACGTCAACGCCTGGCATGGCGATGGCCCGGATGGAAAGCCTCTCGGCCTTGGCTATCTGCTGCGGCGCCTTGCGGACATTCCGGGGCTCGACCGGCTGCGTTACACCACGAGCCATCCGCGCGACATGGATGACGAGCTGATTGCCGCGCACCGGGACCTGAAGGAACTGATGCCCTATCTGCACCTGCCGGTGCAATCGGGCTCCGACCGTATTCTGGCAGCGATGAACCGCCGCCATACGCGCGAGGATTACTTCCGCCTGATCGACCGCATCCGCGAGGCCGCGCCCGGCCTGGCACTCTCGGGGGATTTCATCGTCGGCTTCCCCGGAGAAACGGATCAGGATTTCGCCGATACGCTGGATCTGGTGCGGCGGGTGGAATATGCCGCCTGCTTCTCCTTCAAATACAGCCAGCGCCCCGGCACGCCGGGGGCAACCATGGCAGATCAGGTGCCGGAAGACGTGAAGAGCGCCCGGCTGATCGAGCTTCAGGCCTTGCTGGCCGATCAGCAGCGCGCCTTCAACCGCTCCCGTGTCGGAATGCAGATGGACGTGCTGTTCGAGAAGGTTGGACGCATGCCCGGTCAGATCACCGGCAAGTCTCCCTGGCTGCAACCGGTACAGGTGGACGGTCCGCAGGATCTGATTGGCACGATCCAAACCGTGGAAATTTACGACACGGGCTCCAATTCGCTGTTCGGACGGCTGATTGCAGGGCACACTGAGACTGCGCTCGATTTCCCGAGCCCTGCCAAGGAGGCGGCCATTGACGCGTGACAGCCAGACAACGCTTCGCAAGCCCTCTGACCGGGGAGCAGTCCCTGCCTCTGACATGACCCACATTGTCCTTGCGTTCGATGACAACAGGCTGATTGGTGACCTTTTTGGCCAGTTTGACCAGAACCTGGCTCTGATCGAGCAGCGTCTTGGCGTCGATGCCATTGCCCGCGGCAATCAGGTGACGTTGAAGGGCAAGCACCGCCAGTGCGAGCAGGCACGCCACGCACTCGAATCACTTTACCAGCGCCTGCAGCAGGGCCATGAAATCCATCCGGCCGACGTGGAAGGTGCAATGCGCATGGCGGTGGCAGCTGAGGCCCAGCTGCCGCTTCCGACGCTGGAGCCCCGCTCACGCCTTTCCTTCGCCCAGATCTCGACCCGCAAGAAGACGGTTGTCGCCCGCACGGCAGCGCAGGACGCCTATATCCGCTCCATGGACCGGGCAGACCTTATCTTCGGAACGGGTCCTGCCGGCACGGGTAAGACCTTCCTCGCCGTCGCCTATGCCGCAGCCCTCATCGAGCGCGGCGATGCCTCGCGGCTGATCCTCTCCCGCCCTGCCGTTGAAGCGGGCGAGCGCCTCGGCTTCCTGCCGGGCGACATGAAGGAGAAGGTCGATCCCTATCTCCGCCCGCTTTACGACGCGCTTTACGAAATGATGCCGCCGGAAAAGGTCGATCGCGGCCTGCAATCCGGCATGATCGAAGTGGCGCCGCTCGCCTTCATGCGTGGACGCACATTGTCCAATGCCGTTGTGCTTCTGGATGAGGCGCAGAACACCACGACGATGCAGATGAAGATGTTCCTCACCCGTCTGGGCGAGAACTCCAAGATGATCGTCACCGGTGACCCGAGCCAGATCGACTTGCCCATGGGCCAGAAGTCGGGCCTGCGCGAGGCGCTGGAGCTGCTGCCGGAAATCGAGGGCGTTGCCCACGTGCAGTTCACCGATGTGGACGTGGTGCGCCACGAACTGGTGGCCCGCATCGTGCGCGCCTATGACGATGCCAGCCGTGAAGAGCTGCAGGAGCGGGAGCGCCGGCACGCCCAGCGCGCCGCCGCCGCGCAGCAGCCGGAGTAAGCGCTGTGGCCCCTGCCCCTGCTGCCGCCAGCGCCTTGCCGGAAGATTTTCTACTGGACCTCAGCGTCGAATGTGATGGCTGGCTGGAAGAAGACGAGCTGGAGGCCCTGAGCCTGCGCGCCGCGGAAGCCGCCTTCCGCATTGGCGGATTGAAGGCCATGCCCGGCTCCGAGTTGTCGCTTCTTTTCGTCGATGACGAGCGCATCCGCGAGCTCAACGCCGAATGGCGGAACAAGGACAAGGCCACGAATGTTCTCTCCTTCCCCGGCGGGGAAGAGATGAACGGGCTTTACGGCCCTCTGCTTGGTGATATCGTGTTTGCACTGGAAACAGTCTCAAAGGAGGCTGAAGAGCAGGATATTTCCTTTCAGGACCATTTTTTGCATCTTGTTGTGCACGGACTCCTTCATCTTTTCGGATATGATCACCAGATGGAGGCCGAGGCCGAAGAGATGGAGGATCTGGAACGCCGGATCCTTGCCAGCATGGGCATTGCCGACCCGTATGCGGACGCACCGCTTGTGGCAGATGACCCGCAGGAGCCCTGATCCCGCAAGGGTGACAGCAGGGACAACGAACGAATGGACAGATGACAGTTTCTGACAGTGGCAGTATCGCAACGCCTGCGGCCAGTCCGGCTTCCGTGCCGGTTCAGGAAGATGGCGCCGACCCACGACTATCCGGGCCCCGAAAACCGGGGCCTTTGGCCCGAATTGCCGGGCGCCTTGCACGGCTGCGGCGCAGCAGCGCCTCAAGCCTGCGGGAAAATCTCCAGGATGAGCTTGCCCGCGAAATGGTTGAAGGCGGGGACACGGCCTTTTCGCCGGAAGAGCGTCTGCTGCTCGGCAACATCCTTCGCCTGCGCGAACTGCGCGTCGATGACGTCATGGTTCCCCGCGCGGATATCGAGGCCGTGGACGACAGTGTAACGCTGGGCCGCCTCATGGAAGTGTTCCGCGAGAATGGTCACTCCCGCATGCCGGTCTATCATGAGAGTCTTGATGACCCGCGCGGGATGGTTCACATCAAGGACCTGATGGCCTTCATCGCCCGTCTTGCCACACCGTCAGATGCCGGGGCCACAAAAGACACCGATGTATCTGCCAAGAATTCTGCCCTTGATCTGACCTTGATCGACCTGACGCTGACGCTCGCCGAGACTGGCCTGTTGCGTCCGCTTCTGTTCGTGCCTCCCTCCATGCCCGCAACCGACCTGATGGCCAAGATGCAGGCCAGCCGCGTGCAGATGGCGCTTGTCATCGACGAATATGGCGGCACGGATGGCCTCGTCTCAATGGAAGATATTGTCGAGACGGTCGTCGGGGATATCGAGGACGAACACGACGAGGACGAAGAGGCAATGCTTCAGCCGGCCGGCGACGGCGTCTGGATTGCCGATCCCCGCATTCCGCTGGAAGAACTGTCTGAACAGCTGGGCACCGGCTTCAACGCCGGAGAAATGGCCGAGGAAGTCGACACCTTGGGCGGTATGCTGTTCACACTGCTGGGACGGGTGCCGGTGCGCGGTGAGCTCATCGCCCCCAAGGAAGTCACCGGCTACGAGTTCGAGGTGCTGGATGCGGACCCGCGCCGGATCAAGCGGTTGAGGGTGCGCAAGCGCCGCGCAGAAGGCCGCGCGGGCGACCAGAGGCGGCGGCCAAAGCGTGACGAAAAGACAGCTGGCACGGAGCCTCCGGCCGCATAGCTTGCCGGAGCTCTGAAATGCCGCCGCATCATGCCTGGAAGCTGCCGGTCTCTGCCCCGGTCTGGTCTGATCAGAGGCAGGCCCAGAGGACTTGACCTGCGCTCTATCGACCCCCACATGCTGCGGGCCGGACGCGGCGGAGAAACATGACAATGCCCTTCCTGCCAGACCTGATACGGCGTGCCGCCAGCCCATTCCTTCTGGCCCACGGCAAAAGACGTTGGTTTCTGGCCTTTGCTGCAGGGGCAGCTTCTGTTCTGGCTCTGCCGCCGTTCAACGTTCTTCCCGCGCTCTTTGTCACTCTGCCGGCTCTCGTTTGGCTGATCGACGGCGCGGCCGGCGTAAAGGACAGCGTCTCGCCCAGCAAACAGATCCGCGCCGGCTTTGTCATTGGCTGGTGCTTCGGATTTGGCTACTTCCTTGCAGGCCTGTGGTGGATCGGCAGCGCCTTTCTGGTGGAGGCCGAGCAATATGCCTGGATGCTGCCCTTTGCCATTGCAGGTCTTCCGGCCGGACTTGCGTTGTTTCATGCCGCTGCGATTGCCCTGGCAACCCGCTTCTGGCCCGAACATGCGGGCCGCTTGCTGCTGCTCGCCGGGCTTCTGGCCATTTCGGACTGGCTGCGCGGGCACATTCTGACCGGTTTTCCCTGGAACAGCTTCGGTTACAGCGTCTCCGGCAGCCTTGCGCTATCCCAGAGCGCCAGCCTCATTGGCATTTTTGGGCTGAGCGCCCTTGTCACCGCATGCGCGGCCGCCCCGGCGGCCCTCGCAGATGCCGGGCGCCGCAACTGGCTGCCGCTGGGACTGAGCCTGGCCCTCCTCGCCGGCCTCTGGGGCTGGGGTACTGCGAGGCTTGCAAAGCCAGTGGAACTGACTGAGCCACCTATAAACATTCGCGTCATACAACCCAATATCGCGCAAAAAGAGAAATGGCTCCCTGAGAATAAAGTTTCGATTTTTAGAAGCTATCTTGGGTTGAGCAAGTCTGCCAAAATCGATAATTCGACAGACACAACGCCCAAAGTCTTCGTCTGGCCGGAATCTGCATTTCCTTTTCTTCTAACAAGTTCCCCCGAAGCTCTTTCCGAGATCGATTCTCTCCTTGAGCCAAATCAGACACTTGTTACGGGCGCAATTCGTTCCGAACGAGGACCTGATGGCATAAAATATTACAATAGCATCTACGTCATCGGAGATCGCAGCGAAATTCTGGAGGCCTATGACAAGGTGCGCCTTGTGCCCTTCGGAGAGTACCTCCCCTGTCCGGACTTCTCGAGCGGCTGGGCATCCGGAAGCTGGTGAACGCCCCCGGCGCTTTCACGGCAGGCTATGCAACGCGCGTCTTGCAGACACCGGGGCTGCCGCCCTTTCTGCCGCTGATCTGCTATGAAGCAATCTTTCCGCAAATGGCATCAGAGGCCAGAAGCCGCCCGGACTGGCTGCTCAACGTCACAAATGACGCCTGGTTCGGCGACACGGCCGGCCCCCGCCAGCATCTGGCGCAAGCCCGGTTCCGGGCAATTGAACAAGGATTACCCCTTGTCAGATCTGCCAATACAGGTATATCAGCTGTTATTGATCCGTATGGCCGCGTAATGGGCTCTCTGGCTCTCAACCGGTCAGGCGTGATTGACGCACACCTGACTGCACCGTTGCCGGCAACGCTTTATGTCCGGTACGGAGATGCAGGGCTGGCCGGACTCCTTATCATTTTTACTACATTTTTTACTTTAATGGGCCTCAACCTACCTTCGCGTCATAATTGATATTGAATGGGAGAGTCCGCGAGCATAGTGTAGTACAACCGCAGCTTCCGGAGGAGCCGCGGAAACCGCGAAACAGAGGACCGGCAGTGGGTGGTCCGGTCCACACCCGTAGCGCCAGGATGGCAGCTCAATGTGTGTTTCGAGTTCTTGATAACCTGCGTGCTCCTTCTGGCCGGAAGACACGCTGAAGCGAAAGATGAGGGCAATGCCCAGCAAAAAGCACCTAACCCGATCGACGTGCATGTCGGCAGCCGCGTCCGTCTGCGCCGCATGATGCTTGGCATGAGCCAGGAGAAGCTCGGTGAGAGCCTCGGCATCACGTTCCAGCAGATTCAGAAATACGAGAAAGGCACCAACCGTATTGGTGCCTCGCGCCTGCAGCACATCTCGACCGTACTGAAGGTGCCGGTTGCCTTCTTCTTCGAAGACGCTCCCGGTTCGCCGGACGACTTTGAGGGCTTTGGCGAGTCGCAGCCGACCTCGTATGTGGTTGACTTCCTCTCCTCCTCCGAAGGCCTGTCCCTGAACAAGGCCTTCGTGCGGATCGAAGACCCCAAGGTGCGCCGCAAGATCGTTGATCTGGTCCGCGCCCTTGCCGGCGACGAGGCCTGACACAAGACTTTGAAGTCGCTGTTACATCACGCCTTGAGAATGCTGAGACGGCATAAGGGTTTGATTACATTCCGGAGCGACAGGCTCGCCGGGCTGCAGCGACAGATGATCTTCAACGGCGAGGGAACTTGACGCTCGCTGGTCAATCTGCTTCATCACTTGACTTGGCGGCGGAGGAAATCCGCCGCCATGTTCATATTTTCCCAGAAGGACGTTCGGCTATGGCCCGTCAGGACTATCTCTTCACCTCCGAGTCTGTCTCGGAAGGTCACCCCGACAAGGTGTGCGACCGCATTTCCGATGCCGTCGTTGACGCTTACCTGCGAGAGATGCCGGAGGCACGCGTTGCCTGCGAGACCCTCGCAACCACGAACCGCATCGTGATTGCCGGTGAAACCCGTGGCCCTGCGACCATCACCAAGGACTACGTGGCCCATCTGGCGCGTCTGGCTGTCAAGGACATCGGCTACGCCCAGGAAGGCTTCCACTGGGAAAACTGCGACATTGCCGTGCACCTGCACGCCCAGTCCGCCCACATCGCCCAGGGCGTTGACGCCGGCGATAACAAGGACGAAGGCGCAGGCGACCAGGGCATCATGTTTGGCTATGCCTGCCGCGAGACGCCGGAGCTGATGCCCGCGCCGATCTACTACTCCCACAAGATTCTGCGCCTGCTCGCCGAAGCCCGCAAGTCGGGCCGCGAGCCGGTGCTTGGGCCTGATGCCAAGAGCCAGGTAACGATCCGCTACAAGGGCGGCGTGCCGGTGGGCGTCAGCTCCATCGTGCTGTCCACCCAGCACCTTGACGCCACCTTGACCTCCCGCGATGTGCGTAACATCGTCGAGCCCTACATCCGCAGCGCCCTTCCGGATGGCTGGATCGACGAGCAGACCGCATGGCACGTCAACCCGACCGGCGCCTTCGTCATCGGCGGACCTGACGGCGACTGCGGCCTGACAGGCCGCAAGATCATCGTGGACACTTACGGCGGTGCAGCCCCGCACGGCGGCGGCGCATTCTCCGGCAAGGACCCGACCAAGGTGGACCGTTCGGCTGCTTATGCCGCACGCTACCTCGCCAAGAACGTCGTTGCTGCTGACCTCGCCGACCGCTGCACCATTCAGCTGTCCTACGCCATCGGTGTGTCCGAACCGCTGTCGGTCTATGTCGACCTGCATGGCACAGGCCGCTGCGATGAAGCCAAGCTCGAAAAGGGCCTGCGCGACGTCATGAGCCTCACCCCGCGTGGCATTCGCCAGCACCTGAAGCTCAATGCCCCGATCTACGAGCGCACCGCAGCCTACGGCCACTTCGGCCGTGCGCCGGAAGCAGATGGCGGCTTCTCTTGGGAAGCCACTGATCTTGTTGGCGCGCTCAAGGGCTTTGCCGGCTGAGGCAGCCCGTCTACATGAACCGGAGCGCCGGCTGCCCGATGGCGGCCGGCGTTTCCTATCCGGGGGCACGCTTGCTGAACGGCCCCAGCCTTTCGTTTGACCGCAACGGACCCATGACTGATTTCTACGACGGTTCCTTCTATGGACGGCGCAAGGGCAAGCCGCTGACGCCGCGCCAGAATACGCTGATGGAAACGGACATGCCGCGCCTGCGGCTTGATCCGTCCGTTCCCGCGCCTGCGGACCTTGCCAGTCTGTTTGAAGCGTCCGTGCGCGAAGTCTGGCTGGAAGTGGGTTTCGGCGGCGGCGAGCACCTGCTGCACCGGGCCCGCGAGAATCCGGACGTCGGCATCATCGGCATCGAGCCTTTCAGCACTTCCATGGGCAAGGCGCTGGTCGAGGTGGTGGATGGAGGACTGAAGAACGTGCGTCTTTATGACGACGACGCCGTGCAGATCCTCGACTGGCTGCCGGAGGCCAGCCTGTCCCTTGCCTACCAGCTCTATCCGGACCCCTGGCACAAGAAGCGCCACTGGAAGCGCCGCTTCATCAGCCCGAAAAACCTGGACCGCTACGCCCGCGCGCTGCGTCCGGGATCGCAGTTCCGCTTTGCCAGCGACATCGACACATATGTGGATTGGACCCTGCGCCATATCCGTGACCACGAAGCCTTTGAATGGACGGCGGAAACGGCCGATGACTGGCGCCTGCCCTGGGCTGGCTGGCCGGGCACCCGCTATGAGGCCAAGGCGCTCAGGGAAGGCCGCGTGCCGCGTTATCTCACCTTCCTGAGGCGGTGAGCCTTCATAGAAAGCATCTGCCGGAGGGCGGCATCCGGGCTTTGCCCTTGCTTTTCCGGCAGACTTGCGTATAAAGGTGTCATTCATCTTCTCTAGCGGCTCGATCGGAGCAGTATGAGAGTGGGCCCCGCGAAGGACCCGCTCTTTTTTGTTTAGGCCGGTCGTGATGCTGGCGGAATGGGTGGCCGGGAGATCCTGGCGCCAGTCCGCCCCCGGACAGGAGACACGCATTGAGTTTGCAAGAGCCCCGTATCGTCATCGAAGACGGCCTTGATGCCCGCGTCGCGGCCATTGTGGAACCGGTGATCGCCGACCTTGGCTACCGGCTGGTACGCGTGAAGATCAGCGCCGCAAACGGCTGCACCCTGCAGATCATGGCTGAGCGCCCGGACGGCACGATGACCGTGGATGACTGCGAGGAGATCAGCCGCGCCGTTTCGCCCGCCCTCGACGTCGACGATCCGATCAATCGCGCCTATCATCTGGAAGTCTCCTCGCCGGGCATCGACCGCCCGCTGGTGCGCGAGAGCGATTTCGTCCGCTGGTCCGGCCACGAGGCGAAGATTGAGATGTCCGTTCCGCAGGATGGCCGCAAGCGTTTTCGCGGCGTGATCACCGGCGTTGAAGGCGGGTCTGCCGTGCTGCGTCTTTCCGACGCGCCGGAAGGCGCCCCGAACCCGGTTCTCCTGCCGCTTGGCGAGATTGGCGAGGCCCGGCTGGTGCTGACCGATGATCTGATCCGCGCTGCGCTCAAGGCAGAGAAGGCGGCCCTTGCCGCCCGTGGCATCGATGCCGATGACCTTGATGACGACGACACGGAATTCGAATACGAGCACGACAACGACGACGAAGATGATGACGGGGACGGCTCCTCCGGAGACCGGGCCAACTGAGGCCTTCCCTTTTCAATGCTTTGAGACAAGCGCGCGGAGAACAGGCGCGCAAGAGGAGTGAACGAGAATGGCTATCAGCGCGAACCGGCTGGAACTGCTCCAGATCGCCGATGCGGTTGCCCGTGAAAAGACGATCGACCGGGGCATCGTGATCGCTGCCATGGAAGACGCCATCCAGAAGGCGGCCCGTTCCCGCTACGGCACCGAGACGGAGGTGCGCGCCGAGATCAATCCGAAGACCGGTGAGATCCGCCTGCAGCGCCTGCTCCAGGTGGTCGAAAACGTGGAGAACTTCTCCACGGAGATCGCGTTCGAGGATGCCAAGCGGCGCAACCCGGAAGCCACCATCGGCGACTACATCGCCGAGCCGCTGCCGCCGCTCGACTTCGGCCGTATCGCTGCCCAGTCCGCCAAGCAGGTGATCGTGCAGAAGGTGCGCGAAGCCGAGCGTGACCGTCAGTTCGACGAGTTCAAGGACCGTATCGGTGAAGTGGTCAACGGCACGGTCAAGCGCGCTGAATACGGCAACGTCATCGTCGACCTTGGCCGTGGTGAAGGCATCGTGCGCCGCGACGAGCTGATCCCGCGTGAGCTGTTCCGCACCGGCGACCGTATCCGCGCCTATATCTATGACGTGCGCCGCGAACAGCGCGGCCCGCAGATCTTCCTGTCGCGCACCCATCCGCAATTCATGGCGAAACTCTTTGCGCAGGAGGTCCCGGAGATCTATGATGGCGTCATCGAGATCAAGGCTGTGGCCCGCGACCCGGGTTCGCGTGCCAAGATCGCCGTCATTTCCAAGGACAGCTCCATCGACCCGGTCGGCGCCTGCGTTGGTATGCGCGGCTCTCGTGTTCAGGCCGTTGTGGGCGAGCTTCAGGGCGAGAAGATCGACATCATTCCGTGGAACCCGGATGAGGCAACCTTCATCGTCAACGCCTTGCAGCCGGCAGAAGTCGCCAAGGTCGTGGTGGACGAGGACGCTGAGCGTATCGAAGTCGTGGTGCCGGACGAGCAGCTGTCGCTGGCCATTGGCCGCCGCGGCCAGAACGTGCGCCTGGCGTCGCAGCTGACCGGCTGGGCCATCGACATCATGACCGAGCAGGAGGAAAGCGAGCGGCGCCAGAAGGAATTCCAGGAGCGCTCCACCCTGTTCATGGAATGCCTCAACGTGGATGAGATGGTTGGCCAGCTGCTGGCGACCGAAGGCTTCACGTCTGTTGAGGAAGTGGCCTATGTCGATCTCGAGGAAATCTCGATGATCGAAGGCTTCGATGATGACACCGCCGAGGAAATCCAGGCCCGTGCCCGCGATTACCTCGCCGAGCTGGAAGCCAAGCAGGACGAGGAGCGCCGCGCTCTGGGTGTTGCCGACGAGCTGCGCCAGATCGATGGCCTGACCACCGCGATGCTGGTTGCCCTTGGCAAGGATGGCATCAAGACGATCGAGGATCTGGCAGGTTGCGCCGCCGATGATCTGGTGGGCTGGACCGAGCGCAAGGATGGCGAGACCAAGCGTTTCGACGGCGCCCTGTCGTCCTTCGCAGTGTCGCGCACCGACGCCGAGGGCATGGTGATGGCTGCACGCCTTGCGGCAGGCTGGATCACCGAGGAAGAGCTTGCTGCCCATATGGGCACATTTGAGGAAGAAGCGGAAGGCGGCGAAGAAGAAGACGCCGGCGAGACCGCCTGACGAAAAGGCCTCCGCGGCGGTTTTGCCGTGGAGCACATCCGCAGGACGGGCAAGGGCACGGCCTGGGTGCCCGCCTTGCGGGATGAACGCAAACCAGAACCTGCCTGAGGCCTTGTAAGAGGATCGGGCAGGCGGAAGGAATGGAGGCCCGCCGGGTGCCGAGGAAGAACGAGCCGCTGGAACGGCAATGTGCGCTCTCGCGGGCGGTCTTGCCGGTTTCGGAGCTGATGCGCTTCGTTCTGGACCCGGAAGGTCATGTCGTGCCGGACCTCAAGCGTCAGCTGCCGGGGCGCGGGGTCTGGGTCACGGCGAAACGTGAGGCCGTCGAGACGGCCGTGAAGAAGCGTGTTTTCGCCAAGGCCTTCAAGGCAGAGGTGAAGGCGGAGCCCGGACTGGCGGATCTTATCGATACGCTGCTCGTCAAGGGCGCGCTGTCCGCACTGTCCCTGTGCCGCAAGGCCGGGGAACTGGTGACCGGGTTTTCCAAGGTCGAAGCCGCGCTGCGGCGCGATCCTGTGATCGCCCTCATTCATGCCTCGGATGCATCCGGGGACGGAATTCGAAAGCTCGCGGCAGCCGCTGCGAGCCAGACAGAGCTGGCAAGCGGCCGTCCGGTCGTCCGTTTGTTCGATTCGACTCAATTGGATTTGGCATTGGGTCGCACTAATGTGATACATGCTGCACTGCTCGCTGGCCGGGCGAGCGAAGGCTTCCTTGAACGTGTGCGTCAACTGGAGGCTTTCCGGGCAGGTTCCGTCACGTATGAACGCTGTGGCGCGGACAGTGCGGTAGCGCAGGACTGAAGGCAAATATGAACGATACGAAGAATCCAGGCGACAAGACGATCAACGTCGAGCGGAAGACCCTCGGCCTCAAGCGGGGCGGCGTCGAACAGGGAACTGTTCGCCAGAGCTTCTCCCATGGCCGGTCGAAGGCTGTCGTCGTGGAAAAGAAGAAACGCCGGGTCGTGGTTCCCGGCCAGGAAGGGCGTCCCGAGGGCGAGGCCCCGGCAGCAGCATCTGCGCCGGCCGAGCGTCCGCGTGAGGCAGCTCCTGCCCCCGCACAGGCCCAGTCCCCCGCGCCCCAGCGCCAGCAGCAGCCGCAGAACCAGGGCGGCGACCGCAATCAGCAGCAGCGCCGTGGGCCGCAGCAGCAGAACCGCGGCCAGCAGCAGCGCCCAGGTGGCGGTGCCGTGCTCCGTTCCCTGACCCAGGAAGAGGCAGCCGCCCGTGCCGCCGCCCTCAAGCTTGCGCAGCAGCGCGAGATCGAGGAGCGCAAGCGCGCGGAAGAGGAAGCTATCCGCCGGGCTGAGGAAGAGGCGATCCGCCGCGTCGAGGAAGAAGCCCGCCGCAAGGCCGAAGAGGAAGAGCGCGTCCGCCGCGAAGCCGAAGAGGCAGAGCGCCGCGCAGCCGAGCCGGAAGTCCAGCCTGAGCCGGTGAAGCCGGCTGCGGCGGCTCCCGCCGCTCCTGCTCCGGCCGCCCGTGCTGAAGCTCCCGCAGGCCGCAAGCCCGAGGCCGCTGCCACAACCGAGCGTCCGCGCCCGGCCGCTGGCCGCACAGCCGAGGAAGAAGCCGAGGAAGAGCGCAAGAACGGCCTGCGGACCGTCAAGCGCCCGAAGACCCCGGCAGCTCCGGTTGCCAAGCGCAGCACCGGCGATGACCGCCGCCGTTCCAAGCTGACCATTTCTGCCGCGACCGGCGGGTCGGACGAGCAGCGTTCGCGCTCGCTTGCCTCCCTGCGCCGCCGCCGTGAAAAGGAAAAGCGTGGCGGCATGCAGGCTGTGCGCGAGAAGATCTCGCGTGAAGTGATCCTGCCGGAAGTCATCACCATCCAAGAACTCGCCAACCGTATGGCAGAACGTTCCGTGGACGTGATCAAGCTGCTGATGAAGCAGGGCCAGATGCTGAAGATCAACGACGTGATCGACGCAGATACGGCCGAGCTGATCGCTTCCGAACTGGGCCACACGGTCAAGCGCGTCTCTGAAGCGGACGTGGAGGACGGCCTGTTCTCCGCAGCCGACGAGGAAGGCACCCTGATCTCGCGTCCCCCGGTCGTCACGATCATGGGTCACGTTGACCACGGCAAGACCTCGCTCCTGGATGCGATCCGCAATTCCAAGGTTGTGACGGGCGAAGCCGGTGGCATCACCCAGCACATCGGCGCCTATCAGGTCGAGAAGAATGGTCAGAAGATCACCTTCATCGATACGCCGGGCCACGCCGCCTTCACGCAGATGCGTGCCCGTGGTGCCAAGGCAACCGATATCGTTGTTCTGGTGGTGGCTGCCGATGACGGCGTCATGCCGCAGACCAAGGAAGCGATTTCGCATGCCAAGGCTGCCGGTGTGCCGATCATCGTTGCCATCAACAAGATCGACAAGCCGGCCGCTGATCCGAACCGCGTGCGGACCGAACTGCTCCATGACGAGATCGTCGTGGAATCCATGGGCGGTGACACCATCGACGTGGAAGTTTCGGCCAAGACCGGCCTGAACCTCGACCGCCTGCTGGAAATGATCCTGCTGCAGTCGGAAGTTCTGGAACTGCGCGCCAATCCGGAGCGCACCGCAGAAGGTCTCGTCATCGAAGCCCAGCTCGACAAGGGCCGCGGTCCGGTGGCAACCGTTCTGGTGCAGAAGGGCACCCTGCGCGTTGGCGACATTCTTGTCGCCGGCGGTGAGTGGGGCAAGGTCCGCGCCATGCTGGACGAGGATGGCAACCAGGTGAAGGAGGCCGGTCCCTCCAAGCCGGTCGAGATCCTTGGCTTCCAGGGCACACCGGACGCTGGCGACCAGGTTGCCGTCGTCGAGAACGAAGCCCGTGCCCGCGAGATCGTGGACTACCGTCAGCGTCAGAAGCGCGAGAAGCTGTCTGTGCTGAAGGCCGGTTCGCGCGGCTCGCTGGAGCAGATGATGAGCCGTCTGCAGAGCGGCGGCCGCAAGGACTTCCCGCTGGTGGTCAAGGCGGACGTGCAGGGCTCGGCGGAAGCCATCGCCCATGCGCTGGAGAAGCTCGGCAACGACGAAGTCGGCGCCCGTATCCTCCTGTCCGGCGTTGGCGGCATCACCGAGAGCGACGTCACGCTGGCGACCGCCTCGAATGCCTCGATCATCGCGTTCAACGTGCGCGCCAACAAGCAGGCCCGTGAAGCGGCCGAGCGTGAAGGCATCGAGATCCGCTACTACAACATCATCTACGACCTCGTGGATGACGTGAAGGCGGCGATGTCCGGCATGCTGGCTCCCGAGCGGCGCGAAACCTTCATCGGGTATGCCGAGATCCGCGAGATCTTCGACATCACCAAGGTGGGCAAGGTGGCAGGCTGCCTTGTCACGGAAGGTATCGTCGAGCGCGGCGCCGAAGTCCGCCTCATCCGCGACAACGTCGTGGTGCACGAAGGCAAGCTCGGCACGCTCAAGCGCTTCAAGGACGACGTCAAGTCTGTCGAATCCGGCCAGGAATGCGGCATGAACTTCGTCAACTACCAGGACATGCGCGTCGGCGATGTCATCGAGTGCTTCCGCGTCGAGCAGATCGCCCGCACGCTGTAAGGCAAGCGCCACGCCCGGCGGCATCCGCCGGGCATCGAGCCAGATGAAATGCTGGCAGGATTGCACGCCGGCGCGAGGAATTTCCTTTGCGCCGGCGGTTTGTTTTCGCAGGGCACCGGCCGTCCCCGGTGGACCTGTTTGAGTGGATGACCCAATGGCCAAAACATCAGGAGAGGGCGCCGGCATGCCCTCGCAGCGCCAGCTTCGCGTCGGCGAAATCGTGCGTAAGGAACTGTCGGAAATTCTCACCCGCGGCCAGCTGTCCGATCCGGATCTGGACGGGGTGATCATCACCATCCCGGAAGTGCGGATGACGCCAGATCTGCGTCTGGCCACCTGCCTGATCATGCCTCTGGGCGGCCAGAACGGCGACAAGGTGGTGAAGGCGCTGAACCGCAGCGCCAAGTACTTCCGCGGCCAGGTATCCCGCCGCATGACCATGAAATTCATGCCGGACCTGCGCTTCATCCTCGACACCCGGTTCGACGACGATGACCGCATCGGCGCGCTGCTGCACTCGCCGGATGTCCGGCGGGACTATGCGGATGGCGATGACGGCGAAGCCGGTGACGACACTAGAGACTGAGCCGCAGCTTTCAGGTCCATCAGGAATTTCAGGAAACAAACATGTCCCGTCCGCAGAAGCAGCGCCGCCCGCGCAATGCCATTGACGGCTGGCTGGTGCTCGACAAGCCCTATGGCCTGACCTCCAATGACGCCCTGTCGCGCCTGAAGCGCATCCTGCATCCGGAAAAGGTGGGCCATGCCGGCACGCTGGACCCGCGTGCCTCCGGCTGCCTGCCGATTGCCTTTGGCGAGGCGACCAAGACCGTTCCCATGGTCATGAACGGACGCAAGATCTACCGCTTTGAGGTCACCTGGGGCGCAGAAACCAATACGGATGACACCGAAGGCGAGGTCATCGCCACGTCGGATGTGCGTCCGGATGCGGCTGCCATCGGTGCGGTACTGCCGGAGTTCACCGGCACCATCCTGCAGGTGCCGCCGAAATTCTCGGCCATCAAGGTGGACGGCGAGCGCGCCTATGACCTTGCCCGGGACGGCGAGGAGGTGGAGCTGGAAGCACGGCCCATCGACGTGCACCGCCTGACGCTGGTGGATATGCCCGACGAGAACCGGGCCGTCTTTGAAGCCGAGTGCGGCAAGGGCACCTATGTGCGGGCACTCGCGCGTGACCTTGGCCGCCGTCTTGGCACCCGCGGCCATGTGACCGAACTGCGCCGCCTGCTGGTCGGGCCTTTTGGCGAAGCGGATATGGTGACGCTGGATGAGCTAAGCGAAGCCGCCGAAGAGGCTGAAGGCAATGTGGAAGCCCTGATGGACTTCCTGCTGCCCGTGCGCGAGGCGCTGGAAGACCTGCCGGAAGTGCCGGTCAGCAGCGACGATGCGGCGCGTATCCGCCAGGGCATGGCGGTGCTTCTGCGCGGACGCAGCGCGCCGCTGTCCTGCGATCTGGCCTTTGCCAGCCATGGCGGCACACCGGTGGCGCTCGGCTTCATTGACAAGGGCCGGTTCCAGCCTTCGCGCATTCTTCACCTTTAGGAACGGCGGGGAGCAGCCTTTCAAGATTCTTCTGGAATTTGCAGGCCGTCTCCGTCATATTCCCGCGCAATCGGGCCAATGATGGCCCCGATCCCTTTGCCCGACCTTCGCTGGACGACATCCCGGCCCTGGCTGAACGGCAGAAGCGGCATAAGGCGGCCATGAGCCGCCAAGATACAGCTGGCCCGGCCAGTTTCATCCCAAGAAAGGACATACCGATGTCGATCACTGCAGAGCGCAAGGCGCAGCTCATCAAGGAATATGGCATCAAGGAAGGTGACACCGGTTCTCCGGAAGTGCAGGTCGCTGTTCTGACCGAACGGATCACGAACCTGACCGAACACTTCAAGGGACACGTCAAGGACAACCATTCCCGCCGTGGCCTGCTGAAGCTGGTGGCCCTGCGCCGTTCCCTGCTCGACTACCTGAACCGCAAGGACGAAGCGCGCTACAAGGCGCTGATCGCACGCCTCGGGATCCGTCGCTAAGGATCAGAAGGAAACGCGGTGGGTGGATTTGCCCGCCGCGTTTGCTTATAGGAAGTCTCATGACAGTCATGGGGCAGGATCGCCGGATGCTCTCCCGGCAGTGCCAAGGTGGCACGGGAAGCGTCTTGCCGTCTTGCCCATGATCTGTCCCCGGTAACCGGCCCGTCCGGGGCCAGCCGGAAACCGCCCGCATGCCAAGGGGCTGCGGACGCATATGTAAGGACATTGCATGTTCAATATTCATCGTGTTGAAGTCGACTGGGCAGGCCGCCCGCTCGTGCTCGAGACCGGCAAGGTTGCCCGTCAGGCTGACGGCGCCGTGATGGCCACCTATGGCGAGACCAAGGTGCTGGCCACTGTCGTGTCCGCCAAGGAGCCGAAGCCCGGTCAGGACTTCTTCCCGCTCACCGTCAACTACCAGGAAAAGGCCTTCGCGGCCGGCAAGATCCCGGGTGGCTACTTCAAGCGTGAAGGCCGTCCGTCCGAGCACGAGACGCTGACCTCGCGCCTGATCGACCGCCCGATCCGCCCGCTCTTTGCTGACGGCTACAAGAACGACACCCAGGTGATCGTGACCGTACTGTCGCACGACATGGAGAACGCTCCGGACATCCTCGCCATGGTCGCAGCTTCTGCTGCCCTGACCCTGTCGGGCGTTCCGTTCATGGGCCCGATCGGCGGCGCCCGCGTCGGCTACATCAATGGCGAATACGTGCTGAACCCGGCCGTTGACTCCATGGCCGATCTCGCTGCTCGACCTCGTGGTCGCCGGCACCAATGACGCCGTTCTGATGGTGGAATCCGAAGCCAAGGAACTGAACGAAGACGTCATGCTCGGCGCCGTGATGTTTGGTCACCGCGGTTTCCAGACCGTGATCGACGCCATCATCAAGCTGGCAGAGACCGCAGCCAAGGAGCCCCGCGCTCTCAACCTGCCGGATCACTCCGAGCTCTTTGGCAAGATCAAGGGCATCGCTGCCGCCGATCTGACCGCCGCCTACAAGATCACCTCCAAGACCGAGCGCAAGAACGCCGTTGATGCGGCCAAGGCCAAGGTCGTGGAAGCTGTCATCACCAACGGCGGCGACGCAGCTCCGGCTGGCACCGTTGTGGGCGAGCTGTTCAAGAAGCTGGAAGCCGAGATCGTTCGCGGCGCCATCATCGAGACCGGCCACCGCATCGACGGCCGCGACCTGAAGACCGTCCGTCCGATCGTTTCGGAAGTCGGCATCCTGTCGCGTGCACACGGCTCCGCCCTGTTCACCCGTGGTGAAACCCAGGCGATGGTCGTTGCCACCCTCGGCACCGGCGAAGACGAGCAGTTCGTTGACGCGCTGGAAGGCACCTACAAGCAGCACTTCATGCTGCACTACAACTTCCCGCCCTATTCCGTGGGCGAGACGGGCCGCATGGGCTCGCCGGGCCGCCGTGAAATCGGCCATGGCAAGCTGGCATGGCGCGCCATCCATCCGATGCTGCCGAACCACCACGAGTTCCCCTACACCCTGCGTGTCGTCTCCGAGATCACCGAGTCGAACGGCTCGTCCTCGATGGCAACCGTCTGCGGCACCTCGCTGGCGCTGATGGATGCAGGCGTGCCGCTGAAGGCTCCGGTGGCCGGTATCGCCATGGGTCTCATCAAGGAAGGCGAAAAGTTCGCCGTTCTGTCCGACATTCTCGGCGATGAAGACCACCTCGGCGACATGGACTTCAAGGTGGCTGGTACGGCTGCTGGTGTCACCTCGCTGCAGATGGACATCAAGATCGACGGTATCACCGAAGAGATCATGAAGGTCGCTCTGGATCAGGCTCGTGACGGCCGCATCCACATCCTCGGCGAAATGTCCAACGCGATCACCGAAGCCCGTTCGGAACTCGGCGAACATGCGCCGCGCATCGAAGTGCTGAAGATCCCGGTCGACAAGATCCGTGAAGTGATCGGTTCGGGCGGCAAAGTCATCCGCGAAATCGTGGAAAAGACTGGCGCCAAGATCAACATCGAGGACGACGGCACCGTCAAGGTCGCCTCCTCCGATGGCAAGGCGATCAAGGCTGCGATCAACTGGATCAACTCCATCGCCGCTGAGCCGGAAATCGGCATGATCTACGAAGGCACGGTCGTGAAGTGCGTCGATTTCGGCGCCTTCGTGAACTTCTTCGGCGCCAAGGACGGCCTCGTCCACATTTCCCAGCTCGCCCCGCAGAAGGTTGCCAAGGTCACCGACGTGATCAAGGAAGGTGACAAGGTGTGGGTCAAGCTCATGGGCTTCGACGAGCGCGGCAAGGTCCGCCTGTCCATGAAGGTTGTCGATCAGGCAACCGGCAAGGAAATCGAGAAGGAAAAGGAAGCGGAATAATCCGCTTTCAGATCCTGAAAGACATGGGGACCCGGGCCGCAAGCCCGGGTCTTTTCTTTTTCTGTGCTGCGTGATCTGTAGCCAGGCCAGATATGCCTCTGCGTCCCTTACAGCCTTCCGCCTGCACAGCTCCATCCCGTAAACGGGAACCTGGCAGCTGAGGCATGATTGCATGCATGCAGGGCGCACAGCTTCGCAACCACAAGGCCTTTCGCGCTTCCCTCCCGCCTGATATATCGGGCCGGGAACAATTTCAGGAACACACATGAGCCAGATGCGTCTTGTCGTCGTCGGGGCTGCGGGCCGGATGGGCCAGGCCCTTGTACGCGCCATCACCGCCATGGAGGGCAGCGTGCTTGCTGCTGCCATCGAACGGGAAGGTTCTCCTGCTCTGGGTAAGGATGCCGGTGAACTGGCAGGCCTCGGCCCGCTCGGCGTCAAGGTGACTGATGATCCGCTGACGGCTTTTGCCGCAGCTGAAGGCGTGCTGGACTTCACCGCCCCCAAGGCAAGCCTGCATTTTGCCGAACTCGCCGCCCAGGCGCGCATCGTGCACGTGATCGGCACCACCGGCTGGACGGATGAGGAGCTGCCGAAGCTGGAAGCTGCCGCCCGCCATGCCCGGCTCGTAAAGTCCGGCAACATGAGCCTTGGCGTCAACCTTCTGGCCGCACTGGTGAAGAAGGCGGCTGCAGCCCTTGGCCCCGACTACGATCTTGAGATCCTCGAGATGCACCACCGGCACAAGGTGGATGCCCCCTCCGGTACGGCCCTGCTGCTGGGTGAGGCTGCGGCCGAAGGGCGCGGCATCGGCCTGGCGGAGCATTCTGTGCGGGTGCGCGACGGGCATACCGGCCCGCGTGAGGCCGGCACCATCGGCTTTGCTACCCTGCGCGGCGGTTCTGTGGTCGGCGACCACACCGTCATCCTCGCCGGTGAAGGGGAGCGCATCGAGCTGACCCACAAGGCGGAAGACCGCCAGATTTTTGCCCGCGGTGCAGTCCGGGCAGCCCTTTGGGCGCGCGACCGCAAGCCGGGCCTTTACTCCATGGCCGACGTGCTCGGCCTCAACGATTGACAGACCTTCGGAAATTCAAGGAGATCGGTGCATGGAACGTCTCTTGGTGCTCGTCCGCCACGGCCAGAGCGAGTGGAACCTCAAGAACCTCTTCACTGGCTGGAAGGACCCGGACCTGACTGAACAGGGCATCGGTGAAGCAAAGGCTGCCGGCGGCAAGCTGCGCGACATGAAGCTGAAGTTCGACATCGCCTTCACGTCGGACCTGACCCGCGCCCAGCACACGCTGAAGCTCATCCTTGCCGAGCTTGGCCAGGAGGGTCTGGAGACGATCCGCAATCAGGCCCTGAATGAGCGCGACTACGGCGACATCACCGGCATGAACAAGGACGAGGCCCGCGAGAAATTTGGTGAGGAGCAGGTCCACATCTGGCGCCGTTCCTTCGACGTGCCCCTCCGGGCGGTGAAAGCCTGAAGATGACGGCCGAGCGCGTTCTGCCCTATTACCGTGCCGAGATCCTGCCGCGTGTCATGGAAGGCACCCGCGTCATCGTTGCCGCCCATGGCAACTCCTGCGTGCGCTGATCATGGAACTGGAAAAGCTGACACCGGAACAGATCCTCAAGCGGGAACTGGGCACCGGTGCACCGGTTGTCTACCGTCTGGATGAAGACGGCCAGGTGGTCAGCGTCGAGGATTTGGCAGACTGACCTGCCGATGGCGGCGGCTACCGGCCTGCCGCAGAGCATCATCTGGAAAGGCGCCTTCCGCAAGGGGCGCCTTTTTGCTGGCGCCGCCAGCAGCCGCAGCTTGACGGTTTGCCTTCCAGAAAATACTACTTCTACGACGGTTTCTGGCAGTGAGAGCTGCCGGGATTAAAGGGAACACGGTACGGACGACCCAAACAGGGGCCAAATCCGTGGCTGCCCCCGCAACTGTAAGCAGATGCCGGTCATTCTTGTGGCGCTTCTTCCGAGGCGCCAGGTCACTGCGCCAGTCCTCAACTGGTGCGGGAAGGCAAATGACAAGCCTGAAATCTGTGAGCCAGGAGACCTGCCGTCTTGTGAAATCCAGATGCTTGAGCGGGGATGCTCAAGGAGGATCAAAATGACGGTATCCATGCCTAAGGCCCTCAGGGGGCCTGAAAGACGTTTTGCTGCCCTTTCCTCCTGGGGGCATGCGCTCCCCTGCCTTCCCGGTCCTGCACTGGCTCCTGCCGCTTCAGCGGACTGCTGTCTGCTCCCGCGCGGCGCTTGAGCATTTCAAGGCGTGATGCATCTGCATTCCAGCCCCATTCCCGCGCCTTGACTGGAAATCTGCCCAAAGGAAGGAAACGTCCCGTGCTTCTGCGAAATTTTGCTGCTGCCGCAGGCCTTGCTGCCTGCGCATCTTTCACCCTGGCTGGTGCCGCTCACGCCGGAAAGACCCAGTATCCGCTGACGCTGGAGAACTGCGGCAAGGAACTGACCTTCACCAGGGCGCCGGAGCGGGCCGTCTCCGTGGGCCAGAGCACCACCGAAATTCTCTATCTGCTGGGACAGGCGGACAAGGTCACCGGGACCGCTCTTTGGATTGGCCCTGTTCTGAAGGGCTATGAGGAGGTCAACGCCACAGTGCCGCGCCTTGCAGACAATGCTCCGAGCTTTGAAAGCGTCGCAGCAGCCCGGCCGGAGCTGGTGACCACCCAGTTTCAATGGCAGATCGGCCCGCAGGGCGTCGTTGCCACTGTGGAACAGTTCGAGGAACTGGGGATCGCCGTCTACACCTCGCCGGCCGACTGCATCGGCAAAGACAACTCTGCCGGAGATGACGGGCTGCGCAAGACCAGCTTCTCCATGGACCAGATCTATCAGGAGATCGATGATCTCGCCCGCATCTTCGATGTTGAGGACAGGGGCGCTGCCCTGATCGCAGAACTGAAGGAGCGGGAGGAAGCCGCACGCCGGAAGATCGGCGCCGTCAACGGCGAGGTCTCGGCGGTCTTCTGGTTCTCAAGTGCCGATCTGGCGATCGACCCTTACGTGGCGGGCCAGAAGGGCGCACCCGGCTATATGACCGCGAGCCTTGGCCTGAAGAACGTGATCGAGAGCGACGAAGAGTGGCCGACCGTTGGCTGGGAAACGATTGCCCGGTCCAATCCAACAGTGATCGTCGCCGGCAAGATGGACCGCCGCAGGTTCCCGGCGGATGACGTGGAGCTGAAGCAGAAGTTCCTCAAGGAGGATCCGGTCACCAGCCTGATGTCTGCGGTCAAGGAAGGCCGGATCATCGTCATGGATGCACAGGCCATGAACCCGACGATCCGCACCATCGAAGGCATGGAAGTACTGGCCGATGCGCTGGCCAATTTCGGCCTCGCCAAGTGATGACCCTTCCTTTCCGCGCCGGAAAATGGGGAGGCGGTGCGCTTGGCGCCGCCTCTCTCATTGCAGCCCTCGCCGCCGGAGCAGCCATTGGCGAGACCTCGATCCCCGTTGATACCGTATTCCAGACGCTGGCCAACCGGGTCTGGGCAGCCGGTTATATCCTTGATCCGATCGATGAAGGGGTGATCTGGAACTACCGGATCGCCCGTGCGGTGGCCGCTGCGGCCTGCGGGGCATCACTGGCGTTGTGCGGCGCGATCCTCCAGTCGCTGCTGCGCAATGCGCTGGCCGACCCTTATATTCTCGGCATCTCGGCGGGGGCCTCTACCGGAGCGGTGAGCGTTGCCATTCTCGGGCTCGGGGGCGGGCTGCTTTCCCTTCCCCTTGGGGCCTTTGCCGGTGCGCTCACGGCCTTCGCCCTGGTCAGCCTGCTGGCCGTCCTCGCCGGACGCAGCAGCGCCGCCGTGATTCTGGCCGGGATTGCCTGTTCGCAGCTCTTCAACGCGGTCACCTCCTTCATCGTCACCAAATCGGCGACGGCAGATCAGGCACGCGGCATCATGTTCTGGCTGCTGGGCAATCTATCGGGCGTACGCTGGCCGGATGCCGGGCTGGCCGTGCCGGTGGCACTGGCCGGTCTCCTCGTCTGCCTGCTGCATGCAAGGCATCTGGACGCCTTTGCCTTCGGAACCAATGCAGCCGCATCTGCCGGGGTTCCGGTGCGCCGGGTCTACATAATCCTGATCGCCACGGCTGCCATCATGACCGCCGTCATGGTCAGCATTGCCGGATCGATCGGCTTTGTCGGGCTGGTCATTCCCCATGCTGCCCGCTTGCTGGTCGGTGTCCGGCATGGCCTGCTGCTGCCGGTTTCGGCCTGGCTCGGTGCGGTCTTCATGATTCTTGCCGACATTCTGTCGCGCATCCTGATCCCCGGTCAGGTGCTGCCCATCGGCGTGATGACCGCCCTTGCCGGAGCACCTGCCTTTGCCGTTCTCCTGATCCACAGGCCAGTGACACGATGATGCTGACAGCTCATGATCTGACATGGCGCGCGCAAGGCCGCCTCATCACCGACAAGGTCAGTCTTGACCTCGCAGAAGGCGAG
Source organism: Pannonibacter phragmitetus (assembly GCF_050510895.1). Lineage (GTDB taxonomy): Bacteria > Pseudomonadota > Alphaproteobacteria > Rhizobiales > Stappiaceae > Pannonibacter > Pannonibacter phragmitetus_B. The sequence continues at coordinate 3,776,397 of NZ_JBNINT010000001.1, forward strand.
TTTCTGGGCATCGCCGGACCCAATGGCTCCGGGAAATCGACCCTTCTGTCCATGCTCGCAGGGTTGCGCAGGCCCTCATCCGGACATGTGACCGTCATGGGCACGTCCATGACGAATCTGTCCCGGCGTGACATTGCGCGCCGGATTGCTGTGGTCGAGCAGCATGCGGATACCAGCGAGCGGCTGACCGCGCGTCAGGTCGTGGAGCTTGGCCGTACCCCGCATCTCAGCATTTTGCGGCAATGGTCCAGCGAGGACGATACCATCGTCTCAGGCGCAATCGCGGCAGCTGGAATGCAGGATTTCGAGACGCGGGAATGGCTGACCCTCTCCGGCGGGGAAAAACAGCGGCTGCAGATCGCCCGCGCCCTGGCACAGAAGCCGGCCATCCTCATTCTGGATGAACCCACCAATCACCTGGACATCGAGCATCAGATCGGCCTGCTGGATCTTGTCAGCTCGCAAGGGCTCAGCGTCATTGCCGCGCTGCATGACCTCAATCACGCAGCCATGTTCTGCGACCGGCTGATCGTGATGGAGGCTGGCCGGATCGCTGCGCAGGGCCGTCCGGGCGAAATTCTCACCCCCGATCTTTTGGCCAGGGTCTTCAAAGTCAAGGCCACGGTGGAAACGGGACCGGATGGCGAGTGCCATATCCGGTACTCCCGGCCGTCCAGCCGCCGCCGCAAACACCCGCTTCAAGGAGCCGCAGCCTGATGCGCAGCCTCGCACGCACCCTTTTCCTCACCTTTGTTTCTGTCCAGTCCCTGCTCATGGCAAGCACCGCTGGAACCCGCGCCGGAACTGTTGACATCCAGATGCTGAACCGGGGCGCCCAAGGCACCATGGTGTTCGAGCCCGATTTCGTGCAGATCGAGCCGGGTGATACGGTGACATTCCGGGTTGGCCACAAGAGCCATAATGCCGCTTCCATCGCCACAATGGTGCCCGAGGGCTTTGCCGGTTTCACCGGCAAGATCAACGGGGAGGTTTCCATCACCTTTGATCAACCGGGGCTCTATGGCATCAAATGCTCGCCGCACTATACCATGGGTATGGTGATGGTGATTCGGGTTGGCGAGGCCACCCGGCCTGAAGGCTTCCCGGATCCGAGCGTTCCCCCCGCCTCCCTCAAGCGCTTTGACGAGATTTTGGCCCGCTCCGGCCTCTGAGCCAAATAACTACATCTTGTGGGTATCCTGCAGCGGCTCACATAGGGATTGATAAAAATCGAATCTCCTCTATGTTGACTCGTGTTCAGGGTTCTCCGGTGGAAACGCCGATGAGCTAAGATGGGAACAGGGTGAAACCGGCGAAAATCCGGCAATTCCCAGGCTGCCCCCGCAACTGTGAACGGTGAGCGTTCGCCCCATTCTGCCACTTGGCCGCAAGGCTTGGGAAGGCGGGGCGGCGTGACGACCCGTGAGCCAGGAGACCTGCCTTGAGCGTAACGTCCACCGGCGGGGTGCCGGAGGGGTGTGGTCAGTTCATGTCCGGTTCCGCCGGGCTGTCCGCTCCCTCTGGCCAGCGCCATCTGCTTCGGCAGCAGTGCTTCGGGGTGCAGGCATGATGAAGAGAGCTGTTTTCGAGTTTCCGCCCGGGTAAGCCTGTGGCCCGTTTTCCCCGCTCCGCCGGATACTGTCCGGATGGATGCGCGGAGTTGTCCTTGAGTTTTTATCTGATGCCGGCTGCGCGAAAGCGTGGCTGAACCCTTTGTCACGTCCTGATGTGAGGATCGACCGATGACCGTCACCGTCTACAGCAAGCCCGCCTGCGTTCAGTGCAATGCCACCACCCGCGCTCTGGAGCGCAAGGGCATCGACTACACGCTGGTGGACATTTCGGAAGACACGGCGGCCTATGACTATGTGACCGGCCTTGGCTACCGTCAGGTGCCGGTGGTTGTTGCCGGCGAGAACCACTGGGCCGGCTTCCGCCCGGACCTGATCGGCGGCCTCGCCTGATACACTGAAGGGCGCGCGCACCATGGCCAGGCTCGTCTATTTTTCCAGCACTTCGGAAAACACCCGCCGCTTCGTTGAGAAGCTGGGTATGGACGCCATCCGCCTGCCCGTGGACGCCAGCGCGCCCGTGCCCTCGTGAGTGAGCCCTTCGTGCTGGTGACGCCGACCTATGGTGGCGGCACCCCGAAGGGCGCGGTGCCCAAGCCCGTGATCCGCTTTCTCAACGAGGAGCAGAACCGCACTCTCCTCCGCGGCGTCATCGCTGCGGGCAATACCAATTTCGGCGAAGGCTATGCCATCGCCGGCAATATCATCTCCGCCAAGTGCAACGTTCCGTTCCTCTACAGGTTCGAGCTTCTGGGCACGGCGGAAGATGTCGGGAACGTAACCCTCGGACTGGAACGGTTTTGGACATGCTAGACACGGATTCCCCGCAAGAGGCGGGCGCAAAGACCCATTCCGCAGCCGTTGCCCCGGCCTCCGGTGGCAGCAATGCCCGCCAGTCCACGGCGCTGGACTATCACGCGCTGAACGCGATGCTGAACCTCTATGATGATGAGGGGAAGATCCAGTTCGAGAAGGACCGGGAAGCTGCGCGCCAGTATTTCCTGTCGCACGTGAACCAGAACACGGTCTTCTTCCATAATCTCAAGGAGAAGCTCGATTACCTGGTCACCGAAGGCTATTATGAGCCTGAGGTTCTGGAGCAGTATTCCTTTGCCTTTGTGCGCGACCTGTTCGACGCTGCCTATGCGAAGAAATTCCGCTTCCCGACCTTCCTTGGCGCCTTCAAGTATTACACGTCCTATACGCTGAAGACATTTGACGGAAAGCGCTATCTGGAGCGCTACGAGGACCGCGTCTGCATGGTGGCGCTGGCGCTGGCACGCGGCGACGAAGGCCTTGCCATGGCGATGATGGAAGAGATCATCACCGGCCGCTTCCAGCCGGCGACGCCGACCTTCCTCAACGCGGGCAAGAAGAGCCGGGGCGAGCTGGTGTCCTGCTTCCTGCTGCGCATCGAAGACAACATGGAGTCCATCGGCCGGTCGATCAATTCGGCGCTGCAGCTGTCCAAGCGCGGCGGCGGTGTGGCCCTGTGCCTGACGAACCTGCGCGAATCGGGTGCGCCCATCAAGCACATCGAGAACCAATCCTCTGGCGTCATCCCGGTGATGAAGCTGCTGGAAGACAGTTTCTCCTATGCCAACCAACTGGGCGCCCGTCAGGGTGCAGGTGCGGTGTATCTCAACGCCCACCACCCGGACATCATGCGCTTCCTCGACACCAAGCGCGAGAATGCGGACGAGAAGATCCGCATCAAGACCCTGTCGCTGGGTGTCGTCGTGCCGGACATCACCTTCGAGCTCGCCCGCAACAACGAGGACATGTACCTGTTCTCGCCCTATGACGTGGAGCGGGTCTATGGCGTGCCCTTCTCCGAGATTTCGGTGACGGAAAAGTACCGCGAGATGGTCGAGGACGTGCGCATCCGCAAGTCCAAGATCAAGGCCCGCGAGTTCTTCCAAATCATCGCCGAGATCCAGTTCGAGAGCGGCTATCCCTACCTCATGTTCGAGGACACGGTGAACCGCGCCAACCCGATTGCCGGCCGCATTTCCATGAGCAACCTGTGCTCGGAAATCCTGCAAGTGAGCGAGGCCAGCCTCTACGAGGAAGATCTGTCCTACTCGCACCTCGGCAAGGACATTTCCTGCAATCTCGGCTCGCTGAACATCGCCAAAACGATGGATTCGGATAATTTCGGCCGCACGGTCGAAACCTCCATCCGCGCCCTGACGGCGGTCGCCGAGATGAGCAACATCACCTCCGTGCCTTCCATCGCCCGTGGCAATGCGGAGAGCCTTGCCATCGGCCTTGGCCAGATGAACCTGCACGGCTATCTCGCCCGCGAGCGTATTTTCTACGGCTCGGAAGAAGGCATCGACTTCACCAACATCTACTTCTACGCCGTGACCTATCATGCAGTCCGTGCGTCGAACCGTCTGGCGGTCGAAAAAGGCCGCAGCTTCAAGGGCTTCGAGAAGTCCAAGTATGCTTCCGGCGAATATTTCGACAAATACACGGATCAGGTCTGGGCGCCGAAGACGGAGCGGGTGGCGCAGCTCTTCGCCGATGCAGGGATCCATATCCCCACGCAGGACGACTGGCGCACCCTCAAGGCAGAGGTGATGGCAGGCGGGCTCTATAATCAGAACCTGCAGGCCGTGCCGCCCACCGGCTCGATCTCCTACATCAACCACTCGACCTCCTCGATCCACCCGATCGTGTCGAAGATCGAGATCCGCAAGGAAGGCAAGATCGGCCGCGTCTATTATCCGGCGCCCTACATGTCGAACGAGAACCTCGACTACTATCAGGATGCCTACGAGATCGGGCCGGAGAAGATCATCGACACCTATGCCGCGGCCACCCAGCACGTGGATCAGGGCCTGTCGCTGACGCTGTTCTTCCGCGATACGGCCACGACCCGCGACATCAACCGGGCGCAGATCTACGCCTGGAAGAAGGGCATCAAGACCATCTATTACATCCGCCTGCGCCAGATGGCTCTGGACGGCACGCAGGTTCAGGGCTGCGTGTCCTGCACCCTGTAAGCTGTCCGGCTCGTGGAGAAAGCATCATGAACATGCACATCAAGCCCGCCTCCCGCGTGCGCGCCATCAACTGGAACCGCATCGAGGATGACAAGGATCTGGAAGTCTGGAACCGCCTGACTGGCAATTTCTGGCTGCCCGAGAAGGTTCCGCTGTCCAACGACATCCAGTCCTGGGCCACCCTTCGCCCGGAAGAACAGCGCCTGACCATCCGCGTCTTCACCGGCCTCACCCTGCTGGACACGATCCAGAACGGCGTTGGCGCAGTGACGCTGATGGAAGACGCCGTGACCCAGCATGAGGAGGCGGTTCTGTCGAACATCTCCTTCATGGAAGCCGTGCATGCGCGCTCCTATTCCTCCATCTTCTCCACCCTGTGCCTGACGCCGGACGTGGACGAAGCCTACCGCTGGTCGGAGGAGAACGAGTTCCTGCAGCGCAAGTCCGCGCTGATCATGGAGCAGTACGGGAGCGGTGATCCGCTGAAGAAGAAGGTGGCTTCCGTCTTCCTCGAAAGCTTCCTGTTCTATTCCGGCTTCTATCTGCCGATGTACTGGTCGAGCCGCGCCAGGCTGACCAACACGGCGGACCTTATCCGCCTCATCATCCGCGACGAGGCCGTGCATGGCTATTACATCGGCTACAAGTTCCAGCGCGCACTGGACCGTGAGCCGGAAGCCCGCCGCCAGGAAATCAAGGACTTCGCCTTTGACCTGCTGCTGGAGCTTTACGACAACGAGACCCGCTACACCGAAGACCTTTACGACGGTGCGGGCCTGACCGAAGACGTGAAGAAATTCCTGCATTACAACGCCAACAAGGCGCTGATGAACCTCGGCTACGAAGCCCTGTTCCCGGCGGAAGCCTGCAAGGTGAACCCGGCAATTCTCTCGGCCCTTTCGCCGAATGCCGACGAGAACCACGACTTCTTCTCCGGCTCCGGCTCGTCCTATGTCATCGGCAAGGCCGTGGCGACGGAAGACGAAGACTGGGATTTCTGAGACCCGGCCAGAGCAAGCCTGATTTCAGGGCCTTACGCTTACGCGTGAGGCCCTGTTCTTTTCAAGCTGACGCTTGCGGCGTCATAAGCCCTCCCGGCCCCTGAAGCGGCGCTGATAGGCCGGATCGTAGAGCGCGCTTTCGCGGAATTCCTTCGCGCCAAGCCTATGGCCGACAAAGATCAGCGCCGTGCGCTCGATCGGGTTTTCCGCCACCTTGGCACAGATATCCGCCAGCGTGCCGGAGACGATCCGTTCATCCGGCCAGGAGGCCTTGACGACAATGGCAACCGGGCAATCTGCGCCATAGAGCGGGGTCAGTTCCGCCACCACCTTGTCGAGCGCATGGATGGCGAGGTGGATCGCCAGTGTCGCGCCGGTGGCACCGAAACGGTCGAGCGTTTCCCCTCCGGCATGGGCGAGGCCCGGCCAGACACGCGGGTGAGAATAAGGCTCTGGGCCTCCGCCGGGATCGTCAGCTCGCGCCCGAGGGCCGAGGCAGCCGCAGCAAAGGCAGGCACACCCGGTGTCATGGTGTAGCCGATGCCCAGCCGGTCCAGCCGCCGGATCTGCTCGGCCACCGCGCTCCAGACCGAGAGGTCGCCTGAGTGCAGGCGGGCAACATCCTGCCCGTTTTGAGAAGCGCGCACGAACTCGGCCTCGATCTCGTCAAGCGACAGCGGCGCCGTGTCGATGATCCGCGCACCTTCCGGGCAGAAAGCCAGAAGCTCTTCCGAGACGAGAGACCCGGCATATAGGCAGACCGGGCAGCTTTCGATCAGGCTGCGGCCCCGGACGGTGATCAGATCAGCCGCGCCCGGGCCTGCGCCGATAAAATGGACCTTCATCATTCTTCCTCTTTGCTTGGGCGTTCATCCACCGGGGGCTTCGCCCAGCTCCATTGGGTAACGGGCATGGCCGGCCGCCAGCCGTGCATCGAGCCGATGGGTGAGGCGCGGGCGATTTCAATGCGCGTTAGCGAGCCGCCGTTGCGGGCATGCAGGGCAAGAAGCACGGCTTCCATCTCTGTCGTGACCGCATTGGCCACAAGCCGCCCGCCCGGCTTCAGCCGTTCGATGACCGTCTCCATGACACCGGGGTTCGTGCCACCCCCGCCAACGAACACGGCATCGGGCGCAGGCAGATCCGCCAGCGCTGCCGGCGCCTCGCCCTCGGTCACCTGCAGGCCGGGCACGCCGAAGCTTACGGCATTGCGGCGGATGCGGGAGGCGCGTTCGCCATCGCTTTCAATGGCAATGGCCCTGAGCGAAACATCTGCCAGCATCCATTCGATGCTGACCGAACCGGAACCACCGCCAACATCCCACAGCAGTTCCCCATGCCGGGGGCAAGGGCGGAGAGGGTCAGCGCTCTGACCTCGCGCTTGGTGATCTGGCCATCATGCTCGAACAGCGCATCATCCAGCCCCGGAGCATAGGGCAGCACCCGCGCGCCCGGAGCAGCCAGCACCTCGATGGCGCAGACATTCAGCGCATGGAAATCCTGAGGCGCAAACGTCTCTGCCCTCTGGCAGCTGATGCGCTCCCTGTCCCCGCCGAGCGCCTCCAGCACATGAACCTGCGAGGCGCCGAAGCCATCCCCGGTCAGAAGACCTGCGATGGCGGCAGGTCCGTGCTCATCCGAAGTCAGCGCAATTATGCGGGCACCGGGGTGGAGATGCGGGCGGATCAGCTCCACCGGGCGGCCATGCACGGACACACAGACCGTCTCCGCCAGAGCCCAGCCAAGGCGTGACGCGGCCAGGCTGAAGGAAGACGGGTGCGGAATGACCCGCATCTCGGCGGCCGATATCCGGCGGGCAAGCGTCGCCCCTGCGCCATAAAGAAACGGGTCCCCGGAAGCCAGAACAACAACCGCCCGCCCGCGTTCGGCAGCAACCGCTTCCACCGAACGCTCGAACGGGCTGAGCCAGGGCCGGGCCTCGCCCGTGACCGCCGCCCCGGCAAGATCGAGATGCCGGACACCGCCAAAGACCACCTCCGCCGCTGCGAGCGCTGCCTTGGCAGCCTCGCCAATGCCCGCTAAACCATCCTCACCGATGCCGATGATGGTCAGCCAGGGATGCTGGGGAGACGGCGGGAGATCACGCTTGGACAAGAGTCATATCCTCATTCTGGCAGGCACGGCGGAGGCGCGGGCACTGGCGGAACAGCTTGTCCTGCGCACGGACCTGACGGTTACCCTGTCGCTTGCGGGCCGCACGCAACATCCGGCAGCCCTGCCCGGCCACGTCCGCTCCGGCGGCTTCGGCGGCGCCGATGGGCTTGCGGATTATCTGAGACGGCAAAACATCCACCTTCTGATCGACGCCACCCATCCCTTTGCAGCGCGCATCTCGCACAATGCTGCTGAGGCGGCGGCGCGCCTTGGCCTGCCGCTCCTGAAAGTCGAACGCCCGCCCTGGGTGCCGGAGGAGGGTGACAGATGGACCAGCGTCCGGACGGTGCCGGAGGCCGTTGCGGCGCTGGGAGCCAGCCAGCGGCGTGTGTTTCTGGCAACCGGCCGGCAGGAAGCTGCGGCAGTCAACAGCGCGCCCCAGCATGTTTATCTGGTGCGCAGCGTCGATCCGGTCGATCCGCCGCTCACCGTTCCCCATGCCACCTGCATTCTGGGCCGCGGGCCCTTTGGCCTCGACGAGGAACTGGAACTGCTGCGGCAGCACCGGATTGACGTCATCATTTGCAAGAACAGCGGCGGCAAGGCCACCTTTGCCAAGCTGGAGGCCGCGCGCCAGCTGGGGCTTGAGGTCATCATGGTCGAGCGCAGCAGCACGGCAGCGGCCCTCACCGCAGGCACTGCCGGGGAAGCCTTGCGCCTGATTGATCACCTGCTGCCTCCACCAGAAAAGCGCGGCGTATAGACGAGATCCGGGCGGCCCTCGCGCGGCACGCGCCGTGTCTCTTCCGAGCCGATGATGACGCAGGTGGCCATATCCGCCATGCTTGCTTTGGCCTCAGAGAGGGTAGAGACCACGATCCGTTCATCCGGACGCCCCGCAGCGCGGCCGAAGATGACCAGCGTCCGAGGCGGGAGCACGCCGCGCAACAGCTCGAAAGCCCGGTCCAGCTGCCAGGGCCGGGCCTTGCTGACCGGATTGTAGAAGGCCATGACAAACCCTGCCTCGGCGGCAAGACGCAGCCGCTTTTCAATCAGCGGCCAAGGCTTCAGATTGTCGGAAAGGGAGATGGCGCAGAAGTCATGGCCGAGCGGCGCGCCAATCCGGGCAGCAACGGCCAGCATGGCGGTGATGCCCGGAACAATGACGAGATCGACCTGCTTCCAGCCGTCCGGCCCATGCTCGATGGCCTCGCACACGGCTGCCGCCATGGCAAAGACGCCCGGGTCCCCGCCGGAGACCATGCAGACCCGCTCACCCCTGACGGCTCTCTCCAGCGCATCACGGGCACGGGCCAGTTCTTCCCGGTTGTCCGAGGCGATCCGCATCTGGTCCGGGCGCAGGGTGAGCCGCTCCAGATAGGGCAGATAGCCAAGGAAAGCCGTTGAATCATCAACGGCAGCCTGGGCTTCCGGCGTCATCTGGTCCGGGTTGCCGGGCCCGGTGCCAATCACATAGAGACGGCCGGTCACGGCTGCCCGCTCCAGCCCGGCACGAGCACCAGCGAGAAGTAGGGCGCCACGTCATCCGGCTTGGCAGCCAGGCGCATCACCTTTTCTGCTGCCATGGTGCCGCGCTCCACATAGATGGCGTCCTCAAGGCGTCCGCAAGCCGCCAGCGCCCGCCGGACTTTCGGCAGGTTCCGGCCGATCTTCATGATCACTGCCGCTTCCGTATCGGCGAGCCGGCGCTGCAACTCCGCTTCGGCCATGGTGCCCGGAAGCACGGACAGGACATCATCGCCCTGCGCAATGGGAACGCCGGTGCGCGACCAGCAGCCGGACATCGCCGTGATGCCGGGAATGACCTCGACGTCAAACCGGTCCGCCAGCCGCACATGCATGTGCATGTAGGAGCCGTAGAACATCGGATCGCCTTCGGACAGAACCGCGACCGTGCGTCCGGCACTCAGATGCGCGGCGATGGCCTCTGCCGATTCCTCGTAAAAGGCTTCAAGGCAGGAGGTATAGGCCTCCTCGTGCTTGTCGATTTCGGTGGTGACCGGATAGTAAAGCGGCAGTTCCTCCACGCCCGGCCGGATCAGATGCTCAGCGATCCGGCGCCCGTTTCCGCTGCGCCCCGCCTTGGCGAACCAGGCGATCACATCCGCCTCACCCAATATGCGCACGGCCTTGACGGTCATCAGTTCCGGGTCACCGGGGCCGGTGCCGACGCCATAGAGCCGTCCGGCTGAAGAGTTGCCGCCGGTCAAATTCATCTGGGCTGTCACAATCCGGGCCTCGCAAGAGCATTGATGGCAGCTGCGGTCATCGCGCTGCCGCCAAGACGGCCACGGACGATTGCGAAGGGCACGCCATAGGAATTGTCAGCCAGCGCATCCTTGGATTCGGCAGCGCCGACGAAGCCGACCGGCATGCCAAGGATCGCGGCCGGCTTCGGCGCGCCGTCGCGCAGCAGCTCAAGAAGAAAGAAAAGGGCGGTGGGCGCATTGCCAATGGCCACGACAGAGCCAGCCATCCGGTCCAGCCAGAGCCGGATCGCCGCTGCCGAACGGGTGTTGCCGATTTCAGCTGCAATTTCCGGCGTGCGCGGATCGCGCAGAGTGCAAATGACTTCGTTGCTGGCCGGCAGACGGGCTGCCGTGACACCGCGTGCCACCATTTCCGCATCACAGAACACTGGCGCCCCGGCCAGCAGCGCTTCGCGTGCCGCAGACACGAAATCCGGCGAGAAATGAAACTCCCGGCCCGCTTCCACCAGACCGCAGGCGTGGATCATGCGCACGGCAACATCCGCCTCAGCTTCGGAGAACCGCGACAGGTCCGCTTCCGCCCGGATGATCGAGAAGGACTTCTCGTAAATCGCCGTTCCATCCTTGATGTAGTCGTAGTGCATCATGTCCTTTCCTTCAGGGCGCCGTGCCGAAGATGGCAGCCCCGCTCAGGCTGAGGGCCTGCGCTGCGGTTTGCCCTGACTGCCGGTGCTGCGCAATGCCTTGCTGCAAGGCCGGAAGCAGAGCCCGGAATTCCTCCAGAGATATATTGAGATCCGAAGCATCCCCTGCCCGCCCGGCCAGTACAATCCGCAGACCTGCGTCTGTGCCAGTAACCGTGAGCAGAGCGGGGGACGGGTGCGCGCATCCTTTGGTGCAGCCGGACAGATGCACCGTGCATGAGCCATCCAGCAAATCCGGCGCCTCTTCGGCCAGTAGTCCAGCAAGTTCCTGCGTGTCGAGACGCCCTGCCGCGCAAAAGCCTGTTCCCGGGCAGGCCGAGACCGAATTCATCGGATCGTCCGGGCGGGTGATGAACCCTTGCTCCGCAGCAAGCCTTGCTGCGGCCGGGATGGCGCCATCCGGGAGCCCCAGCACCAGAAGCGCATGGTCCGGAGCCAGCCGGATTTCCGTTGCGCCGAGGCCGGAAAGGCCAGCCATCAGGCTCACCAGCTCACCGGCATGCATGCGGCCAAACGCCAGCCGGAGGCCGAGCACGGCAGAGCTGCCATTGCCGATCACGCCTGCGGGATTGACTGGGCCAGCCTTCAGCTCCGCCGGAAAACACGCTTCGTCCAACGCTGGCACAAGCGCTGTGATGTCACGCCCGCGGCTGGCGCTGCCTTGCGCGTGGAGCAGCTCAAGCAGGGCGATGACATGGCTGACGGCTTGCGCTTCGTCCACCAGTGCGGCAGGCCTTGCCGTCCGCGCATCTCCGGCAAGCGCAATGCGCCAGAGCACCTTGCCCCCATGCCGGACAGCATCAAGGCGCAGGTCAGAAATGGCATCTGACAGATTGAAAAGCCCGCCGCCATTGACGGTGATGGCTAGTTTCGGCGCAAGAGCGAGTGCGGGAGTATGCTGGCGGATCGCATCGCGGATCTGGTCTGCGATCGCGGACCCATCGGCAACTTCGGCGCAATCCAGCCCGGCCAGCGGCGGCGTTTCCACCGCCGTACCGGAGCGGATTTCGATGCCGGCCCGAGACAACTCTGCCGAAAGCTGCTGCGCGGCACCCTGATGCGTCAGCCCTCGGATCTGAAGGTTGCCGCGTGCGGTTACATCCAGCAAGCCATTGCCGAATGTCCTGGCGAGCTCCGCAAGGGTGCCCCATTGCGAGGGCGTCAGACCGGCAGCGGCAGGACGGAGCCGGACGAGCAGACCGTCCCCTGTCGGCATCGGGTTCACAAGCGAAGGGCAGGCCCCGCGCCTGACGGGAAAGCGAGGTGCGGCTTCAGAAGCGCCGCAGGAGGTGTCCGGCTGGGTCACGGCTGGGCCTCCCCGTCTTCCGGACCTGCCTTGCGGCGGATCAGGTAGGTATCCATGATCCAGCCATGTTCGGCCCGTGCCGCAGCCCGGACCCTTGAAATGTCTGGTGCAATTTCGCCCAGCCGCCCTGACAGCACGGTCTCCATGCTGGTGCCAAGATAGGCCCCCCAGAAGATTTCCGCATCCGGGTCAGCCACGGTCTCATAGGCCTGAATACCGTCGAGCAGAATGGCAGCGTCGTTCACGCCTTCCGGCCACCCTTCCGCCAGCCGCCGTCCGGTCGTGATCTGTACGGGCTCACCGATCCGGTTCAGGGGAATGCGATGCCTTGCGCAGAGCACCTGCAGACTGCTGATGCCGGGAATAACGTCATAATCGAAGGCCACATGGCCGCGGGCACGCACATGCTCGATGATCCGGATGGTGCTGTCATAAAGCATGGGGTCACCCCACACGAGCAGCCCGGCGGTTTCACCCTCCCCGGTCTCTTCGCTCAACAGCCTTTCGTAGATCCCGGCAATCGCCTCATGCCAGTCCTTGACGGCACCGGCATAGGCTCCGTCCTGCCGTCTTGCAGGAATGTCGAAATGGATCAGGCGCGGCTGCTTTCCTTCGATGAAACGGGCGCAGATGTCCTCACGAAGCCCGGCCAGAAAGCTCTTCTCTTCGCCTTTCACGGGGATGAAAAACACGTCACAGGTGTTGAGGGCGTTCACCGCCTCAATAGTCAGGTGCTCGGGGTTGCCAGCGCCAATCCCGATGACACGAATGCGTCTCGCCATCATTCCCCCGTGCGCCCAGCGCTCCCGGCCCGCGTCCCTGTATGGGTCCCGCGTGAAGTTCCAAGGGGTGCATGGCTCTGCCAGCACCCTGAGCCGCGACATTAGCCTGCCGCCGCCCCGAAGGCCAGCCGCAAGGCCTGCGGCAGTTTCCTCCTTTTAGCCAACAGGCCTGCCGCAAAACAAAAAACCCGGCCGCAGTCTCCTGCAGCCGGGGCGAGAGGCATGGCTTCAAGCCGGCAGATCAGGCATCCGCCTTGATCATGTCCGCTGCCTTTTCCGCGATCATGATGACAGGCGCGTTGGTGTTGCCGGTTGGCACATCCGGCATGATCGAGGCATCGGCGATGCGCAGGCCGTCAATCCCGCGCACACGCAGCTGCGCATCCACGACCGACAGCTCATCCTCACCCATCTTGCAGGTGCCGCACTGGTGGTGATAGGTCACCAGCGCCGAGCGGGCATAGTCAGCCAGCGCCTCATCCGACTGGGCATCAGGCCCCGGATAGATCTCCCGCTTCACCCAGGCCTTCAATGACGGCTGCTCCGCCACCTCGCGCAGCAGGCGGATGCAATGGACGAGGGCATCCACATCCTCCTTCGCGGAGAGAAGCTGCGGGTCGAGCAGCAGTTCCGCATCCGGATCAGCCGAGGAAAGCCGCAGCGTACCGCGGGAAACGGGCCGCACGCCGCCTGCGTTGAAAGTAAAGCCGTTGCTGACCGAAGCATCCTGCCCTTCCACATAGGTGGGCACATGAAAGCCGAGCGGCTGCAGGTCCGGCTCCGGCAGGTCCGGCTTCGTCTTGGCGAAGAGTTGCACATGCAGGACGGTCAGGCCCGGATCCTGTGGCGGCGGCACGGGCTGGGAAGCTTCCCAGATGACCGGCAGCAGGGTGTGGTCATGCAGATTTTCGCCAACACCCGGCAGGTCGAGCTTCACCTCGATGCCCATCTCCTCCAGATGCGCTTTCGGGCCAACACCGGAGAGCATGAGCATGCGCGGGCTTTCGATGGCACCGCCCGTCAACACCACTTCCTTTGCCGCCTTGACCGTATGGGTCTTGCTGTCCTGCATGTAGGTGACGCCGGTAGCGCGGCCGTTTTCGATCTCCACCTTCAGCACGCGGGCATTGGTGATGAGCGTCAGGTTGGGCCGCTCCAGCGCCGGGCGCAGGAAGGCAACCGCCGTGGACTGGCGCTTGCCATCCTTGATGTTGAGGTGGCAGTAGCCTGCCCCCATCTGGCTTTCGCCGTTGCAATCCGGATTGTCCGCGTGGCCAGCCTCGATGGCCGCATCGCGCATGGCCTTGCAGACAGGGTGCGGGTTGATCTTCGACTGCACATGCAGCGGCCCGCCTTTGGCGTGATAGGCCGAGGCCTCGCCATCATAATCCTCGGACTTGAGGAAATAGGGCAGCACGTCCTTCCAGGCCCAGCCCTCGTTGCCGAAGGAAGCCCAGCGGTCATAATCCGTCGGCGCGCCGCGCACATAGATCATGCCGTTGAGCGAGGACGATCCGCCCAGCGTCTTGCCGCGTGGCCAATCAATCCGCCGCCCGTTCGCATGTTTCTGCGGCACGGTGCGGTACGCCCAGTCATATTCCGAACGCCACAGCTCGATTAGCCGGACCGGGCTGGAGATGGCTTCGCTGTTATCGGGGCCACCGGCCTCGATCAGCAGCACCTTCGCCCCCGATTCGCTGAGCCTTGCGGCCAGCACGCAACCGGCGCTGCCTGCCCCGCAAATGATGTAGTCAAAGCTGCCATCCAGCGCTTCGGCCGTGTTGATGGACGCGCCCGGCAGACCGTTGGCCAGCACCAGCACACCGCTGGCGACCGCCACCTTGCCGATGAAACTGCGGCGGGTAAGCCCGTTTGCTGTTTCAGTGCTCATGGTTTTTCCTCCCGCCCCTTTCAGAGAATCATCACCTGAATGTCCGTGTATTCGAGCAGCCCCTCCTGGCCGAACTCGACACCCAGACCCGACATCTTGGTGCCGCCGAAGGGTGCGTTGGGCTGGATCATGCCGTGCTTGTTGATCCAGACAGTGCCGCATTCCAGACGGGAGGCCACCGCCCGCGCCTTCTCCGGATCCGACGACCAGACCGAGCCGCCAAGGCCCGACGGGCTGTCGTTGGCAGCGCGGATCGCCTCTTCCAGATCGGTATAGCGAATGACCGGCAGCGCCGGGCCAAACTGCTCCTGATCAACCAGCGGATCCCCGTTCGAGAGGCCTGTGATCACCGTCGGCGGGAAGAACAGGCCTTCACCCGGTGCGCCGCCAGTGACGACAGTGCCCTTGGCCTTGGCGCTTTCCACCAGCGCTGCCACCTTGTCGAACTGCATCTTGTTGGCCACCGGCCCCATCACCGAGGTTTCCTCAAGACCATTGCCGACCGGGATGTTGCGGATATAGGCAGCCAGCGCCTCGACCACCGCATCATGGATGCTGTCGTGCACATAGAGCCGCTTCAGCGCGGCGCAGGTCTGGCCCATGTTGATGAAGGCGCCCCAAAACAGGCCTTCGGCAATGGCCTGCGGATCGGCGTCGGGCAGGACGATGCCCGCATCATTGCCGCCCAGTTCCAGCGTCAAACGCTTCATCGTGTCTGCGGCGGAACGCATCACCTTCTGGCCCGTCGCTGTCGACCCTGTGAACACCACCTTGCGGATATCCGGGTGGGCGGAAATGAGCCCGCCGAGGCTGGTGTCCTTGTCATCGCCCGTCACCACGTTGACGACACCTGCGGGAAGAACCTCATTCATCAGCTCCACCATGCGCAAGGTGGAGAGCGGCGTATAGGGAGAAGGCTTGCACACGACCGTGCAACCGCTGCGGATGGCCGGAAGAATGTGCCAGACGGCAATGATCATCGGCCAGTTCCACGGCGTGATGGAACCGACAACACCAACCGGCTTGCGGTGCATCTCGACGCGTCCGGCCTCACCGTCCTGCAGCACTTCCACCGGCAGGGTCAGACCCGCCGTATAGCGGCACCAGCCCGCGGCGCCCTGCACCTCGAAACGGGAGCCGACACCGTTAAGCGGCTTGCCCTGCTCGCGGGTGATGAGACGCGAGAGTTCGTCCGCATGGGCTTCCAGCTTGTCTGCAATCGCATGGCAGGCTGCCACACGGTCCGCATCCGGGCGTGTGGCCCAGCCCGGAAATGCCGCAGCGGCCGCGGCAACGGCAGCGTTCAGCTCCGCCTCGCCCGCATTGGGGGCAAAGCCGACGACAGCTCCCGTAGCCGGGTCATCGACCGCGAAGACGCTGTCCAGATTGACCTTCTGGCCATTGATGATGAGCGGATAGACAGGCGCGGATGCAGCGGCATCCGAAGCATGCAAGGTCATTTGAGGTCCCTCCTTCAGGATTATTATGAAGGAAGGTTAGGCGGGCTGCTTCCGTCCGGTCTTGGGCGCATGCGACAGGGGTATTGGTGTAAAGCGTCACGGCTGATCCGTGCCTGCCAGCCTTCAGTGATGGCTGGCAGCCCCCGGTGCATGGCCGAAACGGCGGCGGTAAGCACGGTAGAAATGCGACAGATCGCCAAAGCCCTGCTCAAAGGCAATGTCGGCAACGGTGCGCTGCGGTTCGGCCATGAGGCGGTGCCGCGCTGCATCCAGCCGGATGGCGAGGATCTGTTCGCGCGGGCTGTCTCCATGGCGGGCAAAGGCGCGCTGAAGCTGCCGGGGCGCAACGCCCAGAAGCGCGCAGAGTGTGCCTGCGCCGAAATCCGGGTCACGGAAATTCTGGCGGATCAGCCGCAGCGCTTCGCCGAAAAGCCCCTCACCCTGCACGCCATGATCCGCAGTCCCTCTATCCCGGTCGTGCATGTAGCTGCCGAACAGAGCGAACAGGGCCTCCTGCAGCGGCGTCGCCATCTCTTCCCGGCTCTCGCACAGCCGGTTCAGCACCGCCTGCATGGCAATGGCGATACTGTCCTCCCGGCGGATCGCAAGTCCTCCGCCCGGCAGGGCCGGGATGCGGCGGATCAGATCCTCACGCGGCAGATGCACGGACAGCTGTTCGCTGAACCCCTGCTCAAAATTGAAGTGGCTTGGCCTTGCCGCGTCCATCAGGAACATGTCGCCGGGGCGCATGACCACATCACCCTCCAGCTGGTGCATGCGTGCCGAGCCCCGGTTCTGGATGGTCAGGACGAAATGATCGAGGTGATCCGTGCGGTAGGCT
Organism: Pannonibacter phragmitetus; assembly: GCF_050510895.1. Lineage (GTDB taxonomy): Bacteria > Pseudomonadota > Alphaproteobacteria > Rhizobiales > Stappiaceae > Pannonibacter > Pannonibacter phragmitetus_B. Next base: position 3,793,310 of record NZ_JBNINT010000001.1, read on the forward strand.
TGCCCGCTGCGCAAGACGCTGGCGCCAGCCACCGCCACATAGGCCAGTTCCAGCCCGTTCGATTGGCGCAGCGCTGTGCTGGCGCGAAAGGCAGGACTACCTGAGGCCGCTCCGCCTTCTGCTGCGCGCACGTCAAAGCAGCCGCAGACCTTCGCGATCCCTTCACGAAAGGCTCCGATGCCGGAGAAATCATGTGCTGCGAAATGCTCCCTCATGGCGTGCCACGCCCCATCCGCAATTGAAGGTGGCTCCGGTCATTCCGGTCTATGCCTTGCGCTTGCGGGCGGTTTGCCGCCTCTACGCATTATTCCTGAGCCGCCTTCATTGAGCCCTTGCGCAACCGGGCTGTCAAGCTGCTCCTGCGGCAGGTCTGTCTGCGGTCTCTGCGCTGTGTCATTGCGGGGAGCGCTTCACGCTGCCTTTTTCAGGAGGTCGGCGGCGCTGGTCCAGGGCTGCGGCGCGCCGAAATGAAAGCCCTGCGCGGTGAAGACACCAAGCTCAGCCAGGCAAACGGCAGTGTCCTCATTCTCCACCGCTTCGGCGATGACCCTTGCCCCAAGTGAAGCGGCCACCAGTACGATGCCCTTGACCTGAACCCGCTGCACACGGTCACTCAACAGGCTGGCGGTCATGCTGCCATCGATCTTCAGCCACTTGAGGCCCAGGCCCTTCAGATGCGCGGTTCTCGGCCAGTTGCCGGCGAATTCGTCCAGGATCAGCGTTGCACCATGGGCCTTGAGGATACCGGCCAGCCGCGTCATGCCTGCGGTCTCGCGCGCGACCGCCAGCTCTGACACCTCAAAGGCCAGCCGTGTGGCAATGGCCCGGTTTCCAGCAAGCGCGCGATCGAGGAAGCCCAGGAAAGCGCTGTCGCCCAGCGACTGCTCCGACAGATTGATGGAGAATTGCCCGGCTGCGGCCCGCCCTCCACGGCGCAGCCGCGCCAGCGCCAGTTCGACCACCCGCTGGTCCACCTGCGGCAGCAGGCCATGCCTTGCGGCGGCAGAAAGCACGCCCTGCGGCTCCAGCAGCCCCAGCTCTTCGTCATCCACCCGCAATAGCAATTCGGTCATCACCGTGCGGCCCGTGGCCGTGCAGCACACCGGCTGCGAGAAAAGCTGCAACCGGTCAGTGGCCAGCGCTTGCTCGATCCGCTCCAGATTGGAGCGCGAGGTCTTGTAGGAGGCCAGAAGATGCTCATCAAAGCGGAACTGTTGCACCTTGCCCCCGCCCAGCGCCTTGCTGGAGACACAGGCCTGATCGGCCCAGCGCAGAACATCGGCTGCCGAAGCGTTGAGCGTGCGGGCAAACTGCCGGTCCAAAACGGCAAACCCGATGCTGCCACCCGTGCGGTAGACCGCGCCATCCCACGGGAAGTTGAGCTGGGTCAGAGAGGCTGCGATGGTGCTGGCAAAGCCATGGGCGCCCTCCTCGTCAGCGCTGAAGCGAATGATGGCGAACTCGTCACCGCCAAGCCGCGCCACAAGCGCCGTTTCCCCGCGATCTGCCGCAGCTGGGCGGCAATACGCTCCAGCATGGCATCGCCCGCCATGTGCCCGGCCCGGTCATTGATGATCTTGAACTGGTCGAGATCCACCACCAGCACCGTTATACCGGCAGATGCGCCCGCCCGGACCCGCGTCAGTTCAGACTCAAGCGCCTGCTGGAAGGCGCGCCTGTTGGCAAGGCCCGTTAACGGGTCTTCCATGGCAAGGCGCTCCAGTTCGCGCGTGCGCGCTTCCGGTTCGCGGCCCGCAACGGCTCCTGCAGCCGTCCCCAGCACCAGCATGACACCGTCGGCGCGGCCGACCCAGTCACGGCTGGGCGCAAAGGTCAGCACCACGTCCTTGAGCATTTCCGCCCCGCCTGATGACCCGGCCTTGCGCTGACACAGCTGTGCCAGAGCACCCGTCATCTGGCTGGATGGCAGGGTGACATGGGTGCACTCGCCCTCCAGCGCCGCATCAAAGGCCGGCGCCAGCGCACGGCGGAAAATCTCATGGCCGGCAAGCTCTGCCAGATGCATGCCGGTGAGGGCGGTCTCATCCATATCCTGAAGCGTGGCGAGTTGCGGGTCATGGTCATCGACCGGGAGCACATCGGCCACCCGGCCATTGCGCCCCAGCATCAGCACCCGCCCCGCCAGCAGATGCGCCGCCTGCTGGGCAATGCGCATGCGCCGCTCGGCCGGACCGACGAAAGCAAGCTCCCGCAATTCCAGAAACAGCAGTTGCGTCTGGCGCGGCACAGCGGCGGTGCGCAAGGGGTGCAGGTCAGCCGCATCGGCGCCCCGCGCCCCTCGTCAAAGGCAAACATGCCCTCGGCCATGGCTGGCTTGCCGCGTGCCGCCATCTCGATCAGCGGCCTCAGGCGGCGCAGGGCCTGTTCGTTGATCACAGCTTCAAGCGGGCGCCCTGTCAGAAGCGCGCTGCTGCAGGCCAGCTCTTCCAGCAAGGCCTGATTGGCCAGCAGAAACTTGCCCCGCGCGGTCAGCAGTGCAGCCGGATGGCGCACGCTGTGCAGCAACGTTCCCGCCGCGCAGGCGAGATCAAGTTCCGTCAGCGGCCTCACATCTGCATGGATCTGCGGAGAAATCGAGGTCTCTTCAGTCAAACCGTACCCCTCAACAAAAGGATCAGTCTCCTGATCCTCTCTCCCCCAAATCGATCTCCAGAAGTGAACCACCACCGCGTTGCGGGCAACCGGGACGCAGGCGGTTTTCCCAATGGCGTTCCCTGTGAACTTAACAAACTGTTAACGCGCTGGCGAGGATTTACGCCGTGCCCTGCCACAACACGATCAGACGCAGCGTCACAATATGGCCCGATTGTATAGGCATCAGGCCGCATCGATTTCCGGAGTCATCGAAAGTCTGGCTCCAGATGAACTGCTGACTATCCTGTGAGGGCTGGCTTTAGACGGGCCTCCCTCCTGGCGGATTTACCATTCCGTTTCAGCCTTGTGCTGAACGGCGCCGCAGGAAGATCACCGGGGGATGAGACAATAGAGCCCGAATATGAAGTGAAGACCGGCGCCTCGCGCGCGGTATACGCCAGGTCTCTGGCAGCATTGGCTTTTTCCATGGCAGCGGCAGCCTCTGCGACAGCTTCCGCCGCCACATCCGGCCAATGCGGCATGGCATCGTGGTATGCCCTGACCAGCAAGACGGCCAGCGGCGAGCGCGCCAATCCGAACATGCTGACAGCGGCACACCGGTCCCTGCCGTTTGGCACAGTGGTCACGGTGATCAACCTGGATAACGGCAAGCAAGTGAGGGTCCGGATCAATGACCGCGGCCCCTTCATCCGTTCCCGCGTCATTGATGTGACCCGTCAGGCGGCGAACGAACTGGGCTTTACCGGCAGAGGTACGGCGCGCGTCAAGGTCGTGGGCCCGCACGGCGACACTCTTCGCGCAGGCAAGCACTGCTGACAACGCGGCGGCCGAACCGTCCATTTTTTCTTCTGCCGCAAAAGCAGAGCATTATTCATGAAACAAGCTGACATTAAGTAATGACAGCATCAAAGGTGATCGTTACATTTCGCCGTCGTGGTCGATGGGGCCATGTGCACAAAACTTCAGCCGCGCACCTTCTTCCGAAGGGCGCGGCTTTTTTCCATGTGCCAGTTTTCTTCGTAATTACAGAGACTTGAGGAAAGCGTCAGCCTGCCTGTGCAGATCCCGTTTGGCCTCATCCCCCATCTTGTCATATGTGCGGAAAACCTGAGCCAGGCGGGGGTTGCCGCGCAGCTTGGCGCTATTGCGCACCAGAAAATCCCAATAGAGCGCATTCAGCGGGCAGGCGTCGCGCCCCGTTCGCTGCTTCACGTCATAGCGGCAACTGCCGCAATAATCCGACATGCGGTTGATGTAATTGCCTCCAGCCGCATAGGGCTTGGAACCGAGTAGGCCGCCATCGGCAAACTGGCTCATGCCGATGGTGTTGGGTGCTTCCACCCACTCGAAGGCATCCACATAGACAGCCAGATACCACTCATGCACTTCGTGCGGATTGATGCCGGCAAGCATGGCGAAATTGCCGGTCACCATCAGCCGCTGGATATGGTGCGCGTAGGCTGTGTCGCGCGTCTGAGTGATGACCTCACTCAGGCAGCGCATGTCCGTTTCGCCCGTCCAGTAAAAGGCAGGCAGGGGCCGGTCCGCAGCCAGCGCATTTTCCTGCGTGTAGCCCGGCATCTTCAGCCAGTAGATGCCCCGCACATATTCCCGCCAGCCAATGATCTGGCGGATATAGCCTTCGGCCGAATTGAGCGGCACACGCCCGGCCCGCCATTCCGCTTCCACCCGGCGGCAAACCTCCAGCGGGTCCAGCAGCCCTGTGTTGAGATAGGGCGAAAGCACCGAGTGATAGAGCCAAGTCTCGCCTTTGAGCATGGCGTCCTGATAGTCACCGAAACAAGGCAGCGCCTCGCGCAGAAACCATTCCAGCGCCGCCTGCGCATCTTCCGCCGTCACGCCATAGGCAAAGCCCTCCAGCCGCCCGAAATTCTGCGCAAAGCGCGTACCCACCAGCGCCAGCACCTCTTGCGTCACGGCATCGGGGGCCGCCCGGCACGGGCGTGGCATGAACAGTCCGCCTTCCGCCGGCTTGCGGTTCTCCGCATCAAAATTCCATCGCCCGCCCGCAGGCTCGCTTCCTTCCATCAGCAGGCCGGTCTTGCGCCGCATCTCGCGGTAGAAATACTCCATGCGCAGCTGCTTGCGCCCTTCAGCCCATCCGGCAAACTCATCAAGGGAGCAGAGGAAGCGGGTGTCATCCAGCAAGGTCAGACCGCAGCCGGTCAATGTGCCCCAGCCACGCATATCCTCAAGGACCCGCCATTCGCCGGGCTTCGTGGCCAGAATTTGCCGGCATCTGTAACGCTCTGCCGCCCGCTCCACCTCGCCCGCCAGGCTTCCCGTATTGTCCGGGTTGTCCAGAGTGACGTAGTCCACCTGCCAGCCAGCCTGCCGCAGACGAAGCGCAAAGTGGCGCATGGCGGAAAAAATGAAGGCAATCTTCTGCTTATGGTGCCCCACATAGCTGGCCTCGCCCATCACCTCTACCATCAGCACCACGGTCCGCGCCCGGTCTGCCGCGGCAAGAGAGGACAGGCTCGGCGACAGTTGATCACCCAGCACGGGCACAAGCGTGTCAATCTGCCCGGCCGGCACTTCCGGCAGGGCAGCGAGAGCTTTCGCAAAGGCAGGCGCAGCAGCAAAAGACGGGCAGCTGACGCATCAAGGTCCGGAAGACAGGGCATGGGCAATGACGGCTTTGTTCTGGGCGCCCGCCTCTCGGCAGCGGGCAGGCGCTATCTGTTCCTCTGGGAGGGATCAGCGTTGTCGCCCATTCCTGCCCGTCTGCCTCTACGCAGCTCCTTGCAGCCTGTATCACTCACGCCACCGATGAAACGCAGCCCATAACCAGAATGCTCTTTTCTATCCACGCGAGAGAACAGAAAAGCCGTTGCCGAGACGGTTTCATTCCTGTATCAGAACCGGACCGGCTGGTTCCAACCAGCGTCCGGTCAGCACCCGTAGCTCAGCTGGATAGAGCGCTGCCCTCCGAAGGCAGAGGCCAGGGGTTCAGAATCCCTTCGGGTGCGCCATTTTCCCATTTCCGCTACGCCGGCGACGAAATTTTCCGCCAATCGCCGCAGTTAATCGAGACGATGGGTGCTGATCCCGAGAAGCATGGTGGGCCTTTTGTCTATAATGTTCCGAGGCCTTCGTGGCGAACGCGCCTGACGCGCCCGCCACGTTATCTCAGACAATCTTTGCAGGCGCCGATTCCGATTCTCCCTGCCGTTTCCCACGAAATGGCCGTTTGAGGAGTTCGAGGAAGTCATCGACAAACGTGAAAATGACCGGAATGACGAGGAGGCTAAGGAATGTGGAGGTCAGAAGCCCGCCGATCACGACGATCGCCATAGGCTGCCGGAAGCTCCCATCGCCGCCGGTCAGGCTCAAGGCCACGGGCAGCATGCCACACCCCATGGCGATCGTGGTCATGATGATGGGTCGCGCCCGTTTGTGGCAGGCGTCGACGAGAGCATCAAATCGCGTCATGCCGCCGCGCCGCGCCATGATGGCGTATTCAACCAGCAGGATTGAATTCTTCGTCACGACGCCCATGAGCATGAGCAATCCGATTACCGCCGGCATGGAGAAACTCGTGCCGGTGACAATGAGCGGCAGGAGGGCTCCGCCAAGCGACAGCGGCAGCGCCATAAGGATGGTCAGGGGCTGCAGGAAGTCGTGGAAGAGCAGGACCAGCACGGCATAGATGCAGAACACGCCGATCGCCATGGCGATGCCGAAACTTTCGAACAATTCCGAGCTGCGCTGCAGTTCGCCCTGTTCGACAAGCCTCACACCGTGCGGCAGGTTCTTGAGCGCGGGCAACGCCTGCGCTTCACGGTTGACGTCGCCGAGGATGCGGCCGTTGAGCTCGACCGACAGGGTGATGTTGCGCGAGCGGTCAATGCGGTTGATCTTGGACGGGCTGCCGCCGATGCGAATGTCGGCGATGGAGCCGAGATCGACATTACCGTTCGTGCCACCGATGCGGAGATTGGCGATGTCCTCCAGTGCCGCACGGTTCCCGGGATCGAGCCGCACGCGGATCGACACTTGCCGTTGCGGCAGGTTGAGCTTTGCCATCGAAGATGAGTAATCGCCATTGGTCGCAACGCGGACCGCCTCGGAAATCGCTTCCGACGTGACGCCGAGTGCCGCCGCCCGCGTAAAATCGGGCACGATCTGGATCTCTGGGGCTTGGAGTGAGGCACTGGAGGTAACGGCGCCGATGCCCTTAAGAGTGCGCAACTGTTCCTCCAGCGCGCTGCCTGCCTGGTCGAGGGCATTGGAATCGTCACTGGCAAGCGTGATCTCGAGCGTTGTTCCATTGCCCCCGAACCGAGTTCGACCCGTACTCCCGGCAGCACGGCGAGCGCCTGCCGGATGTCGTTCTCGATCTCGGATTGTTTCCGGTCGCGGTCGCCGATCGACGCCAGATTGACGACGAGGGTTGCCGAGGCGACGTCGCTCGTCGTCGAGGCATCCAGGCCACCGCCCGAGGAAGCACTTCCAACCGACGAGAAAACGCGGGTTACGTGCGGAAGCTTCGTGATGATGTCCACGGCACGCCGCGTCGCCGCATCCGTCTGTTCGATGGTGCTGCCGGGTTGCAGCGTCAGCGTGACCTTCGTCTGTGCGTCGTCGGAAGCGGGCATAAAGCCCGATTTGAGAAAGGGGATTGTCGACAGGGACAGGCCGAGAAAAACGCAGACGCCCAGCACCGTCAGCTTCCGATGGCTGAGGCAGGCTTTCATGCTCTCCATATAGGCGCGCATGATGAGGCCGTCCTTCTCTTCGGACGGACGGGCTTTCATCATGTAGGCGGCCATCATCGGCGTCAGTAGGCGCGCGACCAGCAGCGAGGCAAGCACCGCCACTGCCGCCGTTACGCCGAACTGGCGGAAGATGAGACCGGGAATGCCGCTCATGAAGGCGGTCGGCAGGAACACGGCGACCAGCGTGAAGGTCGTGGCGATGACGGCAAGGCCGATCTCGTCGGCGGCCTCCAGCGCCGCGTCCATCGGCGATTTTCCCATGTTGAGGTGACGGGCGATGTTCTCCACTTCCACGATGGCGTCGTCGACGAGGATGCCGACCACCAGGGAGAGCGCGAGCAGCGTCACGGTATTCAGGCTGAAATCCGCGAAATACATCGCGAGAAAGGTCGGGATGACCGAAAGGGGCAGAGCCACCGCCGACAGGAAGGTCGCCCGCCAGTCGCGCAGGAACAGCCAGACGACCACGACGGCGAGGATCGCGCCCTCATAGAGCATGTGCATCGAGCCGTCGTAGTTCTCGATGATCGGCCCGACCGTGCTGTAGGCCTCGACGATCTCCACGTCCGGATTGGCGGCCGTGAAGTCCTGCATTGCCGCCTGGATGGCGGCCGCAACGCCGGTGTCCGAAACGCCGTTCGAGCGCTTGACCTGAACACCGATCACCGGCTGCCCGTCGAGATAGGCGAGCGAAGAGCGGTCGGAGAAGCTGTCCGTCACCATGCCGATCTCGTCGAGGCGCACCAGCTTGCCGCTCGGCAGCGGGATCGTGAGGGCCTTAAGCTCCTCGATCGACGCGACTGCTCCGAGGGTGCGGATCGACTGCCTGCCGCCGCCGATCTCGCCACGGCCGCCGGAACTGTCCGCCTGAACGGATTTGAGGCGGGACGAGACCGTTGCGGCCGTTAGCCCCAGCGATCCCATGATTTGCGGGTTGAGGTCGACATGTACCTCGCGGTCTATGCCGCCTATGCGGCCGACCTCGCCGACACCGGAGACGGAAAGCAGCGCCTTGGTCATGTCGTTGTCGACGAACCAGGAGAGCTCGGTCTCGTTGAGCCGGGCCGAGCGGACGGCATAGGTGATCAGCGGAGAACCTTGCACCTTGACCTTGGTCACGCTTGGCGACTGCATGGCAGAAGGCAGATTGGTGGTGCTGCCCACAGCGTTGCGGACCTCGTTGAGGGCCTCTTCGCTGTCCTTCTCCAGTTTGAAGGAGACACTGATCGACACCGACCCGTCGGTAATGGTCGTCGTGATATGATCGAGAAGGCTGAGAGAGGCGAGATTGTCTTCGATCTTGCGGGCGACCTCGGTCTCCAGTTGCGACGGGGCCGCACCCTCCAGCGTCGCGGTGATCTTGATCGTTGGCAGGTCCATGTCGGGAAAATTCTGCACTGCGAGCCGCTCGAAGGCGAGCAGCCCGCCCACCGTCAGCAGAACGAACAGCAGAATGGCGGGGACGGGATTGCGGATCGACCAGGCGGAGAAGTTCATTGTGCTTCTCCTTCAACCCTGACCAGCGCATTGTCCGAGAGGAAGGCGCCGCCGGACTTCACGACCGAGGCGGACCGATCGATGCCGGACAAGATCTCCACCTCGCCGGCATTCCGGCGTCCGGTCTCGACCCGCACCCGCGCGGCACGGCGATCCGCATCGACCGTGAAGACGTAGTTGATGCCGTCGCGGAACACGAGCGCCGTCTCCGGTACGGTAAGGGCACTTGTCGACTGTAACTCGATTTGTCCGGTGACATAGATGCCGACAGGAGGGTGATCCTCGGGCGGCAGCGTGACATAGACGATGGCGCGGCCTGTATCGGTGCTGACGGTCGGTCCGACCAGCCTGACTTTTCCTTCGATGCGCCTGTCGCCGGGGCCTGCAATTGCAGCGTTAAGGCCCTGGGTAATGTGCGGAAGATAGCGTGCCGAGACCTCGGCCTGCCATTCGACGCGTTGCTGCCGTACAAGCCGGAACAGCTCGGTGCCGGAGGAGACTACCGCGCCGAGCTGTGCGGAGCGGGAGGTGATCAGCCCGTCGTCGACCGCAGCGATCGTGGTCTGATCAATCTTGATCTTCTGGCTGTCCAGCGCGGCATCCGCGGACTTGAGACTCGCCTCGGCGGTTTGCTCGGCGATCAGGTATTCGGTGACCTTCTCGTCCGAAAGCGCGCCGCTGCCCTGCACCTTGCGCGCCCGGTCAGCATTTGCCTTTGCCTTGGTAAGATCGGCTTTCGCTGTTTCGAGCGCGGCCTCTTCCTTGCGCAGATCCGCAAGCACCGTCTCGTCCGCAAGCCGGACGAGCGGCTGCCCCTTCGAGACCACAGAGCCGACATCGACGAGAACATCGGTGATACGAAGGCCGCTGATTTCCGATGCGATGATCGCCTCGTGCCACGGCTTTAGCCAGCCGCTCGCCGGCACGGTCTCCGCCCATTGGCGTTCTGCCGGCTGTACGACCGCCACAGTAAGGGCCGCGGCTTCCTCCTGCTGCTGTGCATGGGAAGACTGGGCTACGAAAGCCAGGCTCGCCCCGGCGAACAGGGCAACCAGAAGACGGGCAGGCTGCATCAGTAAAGTCCTTATATCTTTGTCTGGCGCTGAACCGGCGAAGCGGAGCCGGCGTCCCAGCCTCCGCCGAGCGCCTTGTAGAGCGCGATCCAGTAGCGGACCGCATCGCGCCGGATTTCGATGAGCGAGATCTCCGCCGACTGCGCCGAGCGGCGGGCTTCTTCCCGGTCGAGCAGGCTGACGCCGCCCGCCCGCCAGTTCGAGTCGATCGAGTTGAAGTAGGTCCGGTAATTGCGGGCCGCGCTGCTGGCGTCGCCGATGCGCCTACGGGTGCTGTCGACCCGCACAAGCGCAGTTTCCACCTCGGCGATCGCGCTCAGCACGCCGGACTTGTAGTTGGCGACCGCTGTGTCGTAGTCGGCAATCGCGCCCCTGACGGCCGCGCGGCGCGTCCCGCCGTCGAGAAGCGGTATCGTCAATGCCGGACCGAAGGACCACGGCATAGCTTCGCCTGTCAGCGTCGAGCTACGGATCGTCACCGAGCCGCCAAGGCTCAGGCTCGGATAGAGATCGGCTTTCGCCGCACCAACATCGGCGATGGACGCGGCAAGCTCCAGTTCGAGCGCGCCGATATCCGGGCGCTGGCGCAGGACGTCGGCCGGCACCGCCGCGAGCTTGAGGTTCTTGGGTGTCGGAATGTCCGCCTTGCCCTTGGCCAATAACTGCCGGACCCTTGCCTCGTCACCGCCGGTGACCTGGGCGAGCGATTTGACCAGAACCTCGCATTCAGCGTGTTGCGCCGTCAGCGTCGAGGAGGATGAGGCAGCACTCGCCCGTGCCAAGGCGAGGTCGGCGGTGGATGTCAAGCCAGAGGTGGCGGCGGTCTCCGTCGCCCGGATCGTTTCCCGCTGCGAGGCGAGTTCGACCCTGTAGGCGTTCTCGATCTGCCGGCAGGCCCGGTATTGGACATAATAATCGGCCACCTCGGCAGCGAGAGAGACCCGCGCCTTGTGCCAATTGGCGATCTGTTCATGGACCCGGAGCTGAGCCGCCTCGCTCTTTTGCCGCGCCTTGCCGAACAGATCGATTTCCCACGACGCATCCAGGCCGCCGCTCGACGTCGTCGAGGCGGCAACGCGGTTATAGGCATCGCCGTCGGTGCCGGAACGCTTGACGGAGGCCGAACCGTCCAGCCCCGGAAACAGGCTTGCCCGCGCCGAAGCCAGCGTCGCGCGCGCCTTGTCGATGCCGGCGGCGGCGGAAGCAAGGCTGGGGTTCTCTTCCTCCGCATAGCCGATGAGGGATGTCAGCGACGGGTCGTTGAAGGTCGACCACCACGACACAAGGCTGGATGTCTTGCCGCCATGCGGTACGGTTGCATGCCAGATATTCGCGATTTTAATGTCCGCCGGCCGAAGCTCTGCGAATGTGGCGCAGCCGGAGAGCAGCAGACCGAGTGCGACTGACACGCACGGCAATAGTTTCTTTTCGAGTGCAGTTTTCATTGACCTGCCCGGACAGCCGACGATTTTCTCACGTTCGTAGCAGGTCGAATGTTAAGTAGGGTCAAGTCAGTGTTAAGATAGGTAAAATCCACTTTCCGACAGGCATTTGTCTTGTATGGCTGTGTTCTGAACGAACGGTAGGTTTCCAGGATGGCAAAGGTCCTTCTCATCGACGACGACGTCGATCTCACGACGCTTCTGAAAGAATACCTCTCCGAGGAGGGTTTCGATGTCGCGACAGCGCAGGACGGACGCGCCGCGATCGCCCAAGCTGCATCGAGCGCCGTCGATATCATCGTCCTCGACATCATGATGCCGCACATGAACGGCATTGACGTTCTGCAGCGGATCAGGCGACTGAGTCAGGTGCCCGTCCTGATGCTGACGGCCAAGGGCGATGACGCGGACCGGATCGCCGGGCTCAATCTCGGCGCCGACGATTATGTGCCGAAGCCCTGCTCACCCGGCGAGCTCGCGGCACGGCTGAAGGCCATACTGCGCCGTGTCGGCTCCTCCGGTGCCGGAACATCGCAAGACGTGCTGCGGGTGGGCGAACTCGTCATGCATCCGGGAAACAGGACGGCGGAATGGGGCGGCGCGCATCTGGAACTGACAGGCACCGAGTTCAGCCTACTCGAAGTGCTCGCCCGCAATGCCGGCCAGCTCGTCTCCAAGCAGGAGATCTCGAAGCATGCCTTCGGGCGGCCCCTGACGCCTTTTGATCGGCGCATCGACGTTCATCTCAGCAGCGTGCGCCAGAAGCTCGGCGCCAGGGAAGACGGCCAGTCCTGGATACAATCGGTGCGGGGACAGGGCTATCAGCTCCTGCAGGACCGATGATGCGCGGCCTGTTCTGGAAGTTCTTCACCATCACCTGGTTGATGATGGCGGCATCGATCGCGGGGCTGTTCGCAATCAGTGCTCTGCTCGATGTTGGACCGCTATCCCAGGACATCGCACGCGAGCAGCGGGCCTTCACCCTTGACGTGGCCGAACGGTTGCTCGAGCAAGAGGGGAAGAGGCCGCCCAGGCGTTCGCGCGGGCCGCAAGGGCGGCGCCTCGGCCTGTCGAACTGTCCATATCCGAGATCGGTCCTCAGATCGCTTGCGCCGATATCGATGTTAGGACCATGCGCGGCGTCGTTGCCGATGAGAGATGCATCCGCGTGACATCCACCACTCCGGAACCCGGTATCGTTGCGGAAACCTGGCCGAAGCTGGTGCCATGGCTCTCGGCCCTCATCGCAAGCGCGGTCTCCGCATTCTGGCTCGCGCGTTATCTCATTCGCCCCGTCGCCCACCTGCGACACGGCCTGAGCGCTCTCGCTCATGGCCGGTTCGACGTCCGCATCGGCGACAAAATGGACGGCCGGAAGGACGAGGTGACGGCGCTCGCCCATGACTTCGACGCCAGCGCCGCGCGCCTGCAGGAGCTCCATGAGGTCCAGCAGCGATTGTTCCACGACGTCTCCCATGAGCTGCGTTCGCCGCTATCCCGGCTTCAGGCGGCAATCGGCGTGCTTCGGCAGAATCCGTTAAAGCTTGAGGCGATGATGGATCGCATGGATCGCGAGATCGAGCGCATCGACGGGCTGGTGGGCGAGATCCTCACGCTCGCGCGGCTGACCGCCGGCTCGGGCGATCGTGCCGTACAGACGCTCGATCTGATGGATCTGCTGAACGAGATCGTCGAGGACGCGGCCTTCGAGGCCCATGCGCGTGGGATTGCCGTGTCCCATGACGGCGCAGCGGCCTTCGTCGCCGAGGTCGACGGGGAACTGATCTACCGCGCCTTCGAGAACGTTATCCGCAATGCCTTGAAATATTCCCTCGACAACTCCCGCGTTTCGATTTGCTCCCAAATTGTCGACGGGACGCTTCGTGTGACGGTCACGGATGAAGGGCCGGGCGTGCCGGTGTCCGAACTCGAGAGAATCTTCCAGCCGTTTTCGCGCGGAACCGATGCGGCTGCGCTAAACGGCTTCGGACTTGGTCTGGCCATCACAAGACAAGCAATCGAACAGCATGGTGGCCGGGTCACGGCTTCGACAGCCGCCCGTGGTGGCCTGGCGGTCACCTTGGAGATTCCCCAGGCGACTGCCCATAAACGAGGCGGAACCACTAGGGATGGAGCCCCTTAAAAAGAGGGCTATGGCGCAAGTATAGTTCTCATCATCACCCGGTGCGGCGCGCCATTTTCCACCGATTGCACGCTAAAATACGCGATAGCAGCGCGATTGTGCGCCGAACTGCGCATGAAGAGCGAAACTCCCTCGCTCCACGTGTGAAACGGCGGTATCAGGCGGAGAAAACTTCGCGTTCTCCCGGACCATCAAGACGATCGAAGAACAGGCGGCGCCGGCAGGAACGCCGATGCCACGTGTTCTGTGATGATCAGGACGCTTTTGCGCTCACCGACGACGGGTTTCGTAGAGTGCAACCGCGTCGGCTCCGCCCGGAAACTGAAGCCGACCCGACGTATCGTGGACCGCATCCCATACGGCCTCGGCGACCTCCGCTTCCTTCGTCGTCATGGCGGGGTGAGCGAAAGCCTCGAAGATCGGCGTTGCGAAACCGGCATAGTCGGGCGGGATCAGATCCTCAATCCGCACATCGGTATTCTGCGCGAAGCGTGTCGTCGGGGCATAGCCGGGCTCGACCAGCTTGGTGCGGACATTGAAGTAGCAAAGCTCATGCGCCAGCGAGCCGGTAAAGCCCTCGATCGCCTGCTTGCTGGCGGTATAGGCCGCCGCCAGCGGCATGGAGGCCAGCGTCACGCTCGACGTGACATTGACGATCACACCGGAGCGGCGTTCGCGCATCTGCGGAATGACCGCTTGGCACATGGCCATGACGCCAAACGTGTTGGTGGCAAAGACCTTGCGGACATGCGCCATGGGGGTCGCCTCAAACGCGCCGACGACGCCGATGCCGGCATTGTTGACCAGCACGTCGATCGGCCCGGCCGCCGCGACGGCGGCGGCGATGCTCTCGTCATTCGTCACGTCGAGTGGCAGAAGACGCAGCCGGGGTGAGGCAGGGAAAAGGCCGGGGGTCAGGCGGCGCATCGTTGCGATGACAGTCCAGCCCTTGTCGAGGAAATGGCGCGCCGTCTCCAGGCCGTAGCCAGAGGATGTGCCAGTGATCAGGATCGTTTGCATGGGAACCTCCATTTGCTTTCGGATGCTCCCGTGATACGCCTGCACAGCGAGACGATATATAATCTATAGTCCATTATTCATTTCCAATTGTCCATTTCGTTGGGATGATGGTAATAACGGTCGTTCACAGGAAATCTGCTTCAAAGAGAGGCGCACTCCCGATGCAAACGCTGCCGATCGATGCCGTCCTTCTCGACATGGATGGGACAATCCTGAACTCCATCAAGACCGCCGAACGTATCTGGGCCGCATGGGCCGAACGGCACGGCATCGACGTCGAGGCCTTCCTGCCAACGATTCACGGCGTCCAGTCGGTCGAAACGATCCGGCGGGCCGGAATCGCAGGTGTCGATCCGGTGGCCGAAGCGGCAGCCATCACACAGGCTGAAATTGACGATGTCGAGGGCATTGAGGCGATTGCTGGCGCAGCCATGTTTCTGGCGGCGCTGCCGGAAACGCGCTGGGGAATCGTGACATCCGCGCCACGGGCGCTGGCCTTGCGCCGGATTGAGGCAGCGGGCCTACCCGCTCCGCCGTTGCTGATCGCCGCCGAGGATGTCGCGCGGGGCAAACCGGCGCCCGACTGTTTTCGCCTTGGCGCTGAAAGGCTTGGAACCACGGCGGAAAGATGTCTGGTCGTCGAGGATTCCGTAGCTGGCATCGCTGCAGCAGAAAGCGCCGGAGCGATGGTGCTGGTCGTTACGGCCACGCATCATGAGACAAAGGAAGTCGGACATCCCGCGATTGTCGATTATGATGACCTCGTGCTGGAGCGCCGCCCAGACACCTCTGTTTCGATTATCCATAATGTGGGAAACGCCGATCTTCGCGGCGGGATCACATGGCTGCTGGACGCCTGATCTGTCTGACTAGTCCTTGTCGGGATCTTCAAGGCCACTGGTTCTGGCAAATCTTCCGGGCGGGCAGCCAAGGCGCTTGCGGAACGCGGTGCTGAAGGCGCTTGCGGATTCGTAGCCGATGTCGTCGGCGATCCGGTCAAGGGACTTTGCGCCGCGCAACAAGGCGTCTTTTGCCAGCGCCATCCGCCAGCGGGCGAGATATTCGATCGGCCCGCAGCCGAGCACCGCTCCGAATCGCGCGGCAAAGGCGGAGCGCGACTGGCCGACCATGCGGGCAAGGCTTGCAACCGTCCAGTCTGCGCGCACATCCGCATGCATGGCCGCAAGGACCCGCGCAAGCGCCGGATCGCGCATGGCATGCAGCAGACCGGCGCGCGTTTCGTCCATCACCGTTTCCTGCGAGCGAAGCGCCTCGATGAGAAGAACTTCGAGCATCCGCTGAAGGATCGCGTCTTTGCCCGGCTCGTCGCCACGACACTCTTCGGCGATGAGATCTATCAGCTGCCTGAGCCGCGCCGATCGCCTTTCCGACGGTGGAACATGGATCATGCGCGGCAACAGGGCCAGCAGCAGCGGCGCATTCGCCGCCTCGATACGAAACGTGCCGCCAAGCGCCATGAAATCCGCTTCGCCCTCCTGCTCGCCATGGCGGACAGGCACATCCATCGGATCTGCCGGCGTTCCGATCATCCCGGGTTGGCTGCACAAGGTGAAGGCGGGGGTCGAGGGCAGCAGCAGAAATGCCCCCGTTTCCAGCTTCAAATGGCCCTCGCCCTCGAATGCTATCCAGCACGCACCCTTGAGAATGATCGTGAAGCCGGGGGCCTCATGCGCGGCATAGCGCACGGCCCACTCACCCCGCCCGGAAATGGGCTTCGAGATGGCCGTGTTCGGTCGAAGCAGGGCAATCACATCGCTGAGGGGGTCCATCTGGATGATCCATGAATTAATTCTACATTAAATTATGTATCGTCCAAGACAGCAAGTCCAGTGCCTGACGTCCGGTCTGACTACACCTTGCGATAAGCAAACATGCTCGTCTCATAAGGGAATGAAATGTCATCGCCCTTTGAGAGTTCAGGGGTTCGCGCGATCAGCGTCCTCACTTGCTCTTCGACTTCGGCCTGTTTCTGCTGAGGCAGGGCCGCGATGAAACTGACGGATAATGTCCGTTTGACAATGACCTGTTCTGCCGTTCCGACATGTGCGTTGCGGGCATGACGCTCATCGATGAATTCAAACCCTGGTGCGGGAAATACGCGACGCCATTCGCCTGTCACATAACGGGGCGTATTTCCTTCCCACTTGTCCGTGATGGCAGACAGTTCAGCGACCCATGGCACAGTCTCATCTCGCCCGTTCCAGATGAGCCCCAGCACGCCGCCCGGCGACAGAACGCGTCTGATTTCCTGCAAGGCAGCCGCGTTGGCGAACCAGTGGAAGGCCTGCGCGCAGACGACGGCATCGACAGATGCGTCTGGCAAAGGGATGGCTTCGGCCGAACCGGCGAGGACCTCGACCTCTGGAAAGCCGGCCATGAGTTGCACACGCATGGCGTCAATGGGCTCGACGGCAATGAGCGTTCCTCCGCATTGCCGCAGCATGGGTATGAACTTTCCAGTTCCGGCACCCAGCTCCAGAACTTTCCGACCGGGTCCAACGCCCACGATGCCGCGCAACCAGCCCAGCGCCTCGGGCGGATAGCCTGGTCGCCCGCTGACATAGGCCTTGGCGCCGGTCTTGTACCCTTCAGAGGATGTATGCATCGCGATAGTCCTTGCTGCCTGATGGAATTTTACCTGATCGTCGGAGCGGGTGCATTTGGGCGGGCTTAAAGGGCTATAGCGTAGACATAGTTCTCTTCTTCACCCGGTGCAGCGCGACATTTTCTCAAAGAAAATAAAGAGCTTGCAAGAATTCTGAACTTTCACCAGCCCCAGATCTGCATCTTTTTGCAGGCCAAATATGTCTGTTTGGCGGTCGCGTGCACGCTCCAGATTAGGCCACTTGGAACTCTGATGTCCCACTTGTGATCCCTGATGGGAAGAGGACAGTGCCACGCTCAAGAAGATTGTTGCCGGCCTGCCGCTGGACAAGGGACCTTGCGATTGCCGCGCCGGCCTCGCCAGCGCCGGTGATTTCGATCTTCATCCGGCGCCCCTCCTTGTGATGTTTGTTCAGGCAGCCCCTGCTGTAACGGGGTCACGAAGAACCGGGACGGTCGCGCATCAGGCGATAGATGGCGATCGAGGAGCCGGCCGCGAACACCGCCGCCGTCAACAGTGCGATGGAGAACCCAGAAGAGAATGCCGCGCGCGCATGCTCGACCGCCAGTTCACGGGCGGGTCCCGTCAGGCCGGCGACTGCATGCGGCAGGTCGCCGGCGATAACCGCGTCTGCGAACGAGGATGCTGGCGGGCATGTTTCTGCGCAAGCCGGGTCGGCCAGCTGGCGCCGGACTGCTGTCGCAAGGATGCCACTGAGCAAGGCAAAGCCCAGCAGAATGCCGGAGAAACGCGACGTGGTGCTGATGCCGGAGGCCATTCCCGCCCGTTCTCGCGGGACAACGCTCATAATGGCTTTCTGAGTTTCACCGTTGAGTAGACCGCCACCGCTGCCCAGCACCAACATCCCAGCCATGACGGCTGGCCAGGACCCAATTTGCGCACCCCAAGCCGTTGCAGCGTTGCCGATGCCGACGAGGACAAGGCCGGTGGCCAGTATCTCTCTTGAGGAAAAGCGGCTTCCAAGGAGTCTCCCAACCTGGGGAAAAACGAGCATGGCAAGCGCAAATGGCAGCATTGCAAACCCGGCTTCGAGAGCGGAACGCCCCAAGCCGTTCTGGAGAAACAGCGGCAGCAGGGATGCCATGACCTGGGCCGCAGCAGCATAGGCGAACATGGCCCAAACGGCGCCGACGAAGCGCGGGTTCGAGAAAAGCTGCAGGTCGAGCATGGGGCGCTGTTGCGAACGCTCCGCAACGATGAAGGTCGCAAGCGCCAAAGCTCCGCCTGCAAAACCGACAAGGGCGCTGGTGGATCCCCAGCCATGAGCCTGACCGTTGATCAGTCCCCACGTAAGGCCGAACATAGTCGCGGTGAAAGATACAATTCCCGCAGGGTCGAGCCGGCGTGCCGCTGCGTCGCTGGACTCGTCCACCAGAAAAAGGGCCGCGAGCGCGAGCAGCGCGCAGACCGGCGCATTGATGTGGAAGGCCCATCGCCAACCAAGGGCATATGCGATGACACCTCCGATGATCGGGGCGAGCACCATGGTGAGCCCCATCATCGCGCCCCAGATCGCCCAAGCGCGATTGCGTTCAGTTTCGACGTGGAAAGTGTGCCCGATGATTGCGAGGGCGGGCGCCAGCATGAAGGCGGCGCTCACGCCCTGCAGCGCCCGCGCAAGGTAAAGCGCCATCGCCGCAGGCGCGAGCCCGCACATAAGGGAGGAGATCGCAAAAGAAGTGATGCCGATCAAGAATATGCGGCGGCGTCCAAACCGGTCCGCTATGGCGCCAGCAGGCAGAAGGAGAGCCGCGAAGCAGAGGACATAGGTGCTGATGACCCACTCGATCTCAGCGAAGCTTGCCTGGAAATCGCGAGCGATTGTGGGAAGAACGATCGCCACGACATTCGTATCGAGGACGGTCATCGCGCAACCGGTCGACGCAGTGAGCAAAACAAGGAGCGGGTTCGCCGATCGGCGCGTTAGTGCAAGATCGCTCATTGAGTCAGCGCAGCTAGAGCGGTGAGACCGGGAAGAAAGAGGGATCGTGACATGAGCGGCTCCTTTGATGTCGGCGATCAACCACTACCCCTTGGCTAAATTTCTCGCATTTTCGGGTTTTTGCCTTATTATTAGGTCTTACCTAATAGTAAGCAGGGTGCGATGGAGCTAAGGCATCTCAGGTATTTTGTGGTTCTCGCCGAAGAACTGCACTTCGCGCGAGCGGCAGAACGATTGAACATCGCCCCACCGACGCTGACCGTGCAGATTCAAGAGATCGAGAGAACCTTGGCTGCCCCTCTTTTCGCGAGAACGAAACGTTCGGTAGCCCTGACACCCGCCGGAGAGATCTTTCTGAGCGAGGCGCGCAACGTCCTTGCGCAGTTCGAGAAGGCGCAGAGCGTTGGACGCAGGGCGGGCCGTGGTGAAGTTGGCAGGGTCGAGATCGGATATGTCGGATCCGCGGCATATGCGGGCGTGCTCAGGGAACAAACATGTGAGTTCCGGAAGGCGTGGCCGAACGTCGACCTGAATGCACGAGAAATTCCGATGGAGTCGCTTCCCGATCTCATCGTCGATGGGAAAGTCGACGTGGGCTTTGTCCGGCTGCCAATGCTGATCCCGGATTCGTTGCAGCGTCACGTCCTCTTACGTGACCGCTTTTGTCTTGCAATGCCAGAAAGTCCGCCGAGTTCACGTGGTTTAAAAGCGGTTCATCCTGAGACGCTTAAAGAGCACGCGTTCATCATGCCGGAACAGAATGCAGGAACCTATGAAGTGGCCAATCGGGGAGGCTTCCATCCCCGTATCGTATCTGCTCCGGGCGGCCTGTTGGCGGTTCTGACCCAGGTGTCTTTGGGGGCGGGCATCTCGGTGGTCCCGTCAGTCGCCAGCGGCGTGTTACACCTGCCCGGCGTGATCTTCAGGCCGATCGACGGCAAGGCGATCATCTCAGAAGTGGCGGCTGTTTTTCGATCCGACGAGAGTTCGCCGACGGTCAGAAATTTCGTAGCGCAGATCAAGGAAACGCCCGCGCGCGAAATCACCTGAAAATCGTACTTGCGGGTAATGATCTCCCTCCGCTCCCCCCAGGGAGGCGGCCGGAGAAGGTGAAACAACGGGAGCCCTCGCTTGCGCGCTGAACGCCTTAGTCCGCCGCTCAACCGCGGGCAATCTTGAGGACGACAAATCGCCGCATACTGTATGCGTTCTAAGCATACATTACGCCGCACGTGGCTTGAACTCGGATCCGCGCGCAGGCATGGGAGCATGGCGCTTTTCGCCTCAAGGCCCTTGAGTTTTAGCCAAAACCGGTGACTTCCGCACTCTCATCTTGATGTCGAAGACAGCCAGCCCCTCGCCGCGCGGTGTCATATGGCATCAGGCTTTCCCTGAAGCGATCTCTCTGATTGAGGGGACTATTCTTGTATTGTATGGCACTTTAGCATACGTGATTAGATGCATGTATGGCCGCCGACTTCTCGACGGCAAAAGCTCCCGCGGCAGCGGTCGTGCGACAGGTGGTGACAAATGGACTTCAATGCCAAGTTTCAGGATCTGATTTCTGACATGAAGCTGGACGGCCGTTATCGGACGTTCATTGAGCTCGAGCGCGTCGCTGGGGAGTTTCCAACGGCACTCTGGCATCGCCCGGACGGCGAGACGCAACGCGTAACGGTCTGGTGCAGCAACGACTACCTCGGCATGGGGCAGCATCCCGACGTGCTTGCCGCCATGCATGAAGCAATCGACATGTCCGGCGCGGGGACCGGGGGCACGCGAAACATCTCCGGAACCAACCGGCAGCACACCGCGCTCGAAACGGAGCTCGCGGACCTGCACGGCAAGGAAGCATCGCTTATCTTCACGTCCGGCTGGATCTCGAACTTGGCTGCGCTTGGAACACTCGGGCGCATTTTGCCTGGCTGTGCGATCTTTTCGGATGCGCTCAATCATAACTCGATGATCGAAGGCATCCGCCGGTCGGGCGCTGAACGGTTCATCTTCCGGCACAATGACCCCGGCCATCTGGACGAATTGATGAGCGGCGTCGACCCTGCCCGGCCCAAGATCGTCGCGTTCGAGAGCGTCTACAGCATGGACGGCGACATCGCGCCGATTGAGGCGATTTGCGACGTCGCGGAAAAGCACGGCGCGATTACCTATCTCGACGAAGTCCATGCCGTGGGGCTCTACGGTGCCCGTGGTGGCGGGATCGCCGAGCGTGAGGGCCTTGCTCACCGGCTGACGCTGATCGAAGGAACGCTTGCCAAGGCTTTTGGGGTGATGGGCGGCTACGTGGCGGGCCCCGCCCTTCTGATCGACGTTATCCGTAGCCTGGCCGACAGCTTCATTTTCACCACCTCGCTCTGCCCGCATCTGGCCGCCGGCGCCGTAGCGGCCATTCGACATGTGAAGGCGCATCCGGAAGAGAGGGCGCGCCAGGCAGAGAACGCCGCCCGGCTGAAGGCGATGCTGCGCGATGCCGGTCTGCCCGTTCTGGATACCCCCAGCCACATTCTCCCGGTGATCGTAGGCGACGCTCACCTCTGCCGCCGGATCAGCGAGCGCCTGCTCGCCGAACATGGGATCTATGTCCAGCCGATCAATTTTCCGACGGTTGCGCGGGGCCAGGAGCGGCTGCGGATCACCCCGACTCCATTCCATACAGAGGCCCATATGCGAGGTCTGGTGGACGCCCTTGTCAAGGTTGGGCGCGATCTCGGGTGGACAGCAGTCCAGCAGGCTGCAGCCTGAACCCTGCCATCTTGGAGTTTGCGAATGCCCGAGAGCATCATCACCGCCAATCGGCTGACCGATGGGGTCGTCGTGTGGCTTGATCAGACAGACGGCTGGGCCAGCGACATCGCAGCTGCCGCGGTCTTTGATTCAGCGTCGGTCCCGCCGATGCTGCAGAGGGCGCAGGATCGGGATCGGAATACTGTTGTCGATGTGCGCGAGATCCCGGTCGAATTGATTGAAGGCCGGATCGTTCCAACCGCCAGACGCGAGCGGTTGCGCGCAGCAGGCCCAAGCGTGCGCAACGACCTGGCCGGAACACCTCCGGAGACGCGTTGGGCACAGGGGCCCCTTCCTCCTCCCCTTCGGAGACTTCGGCCTCTCCCTTTGCAGGCATCTACCGCTATGACGAATATGATCGTCAGTTCCTGCGTGATCGTGCGAGCCAGTTTCGCGATCAGGTCCGGCGGCGCCTTTCGGGCGAGCTGAACGAAGAAGAGTTCAAGCCGCTGCGGCTGATGAATGGTCTCTACCTTCAGCTGCATGGCTACATGTTCCGTGCGGCCCTGCCATATGGCGTGCTGAGTGCATCCCAGATGCGTCAGCTCGCCTATGTCGCTCGTTACTATGATCGCGGCTACGGGCATTTCACGACCCGTCAGAATATCCAGTTCAACTGGCCCAGGCTCGCGGATGCCTCAGACATACTGGCCGTGCTGGCGGAGGCCGATCTCCACGCGATCCAGACCAGCGGCAATTGCGTCCGCAACGTGACGACGGATCATTTTGCAGGGGCCGCTGCGGAGGAAGTCGTAGATCCGCGCCTCTATGCCGAAATTCTACGCCAATGGTCTACAGACCATCCGGAATTCACCTACCTGCCGCGCAAGTTCAAGATTGCCATCACCGGCAGTCCGCAGGACCGCGCCGCCGTACGTGTCCACGACATTGGCATCCTCGCGAAGCGTAATGAGGCTGGTGAACCTGGCTTCCAGATCTATGCCGGCGGTGGCCTGGGGCGCACGCCCGTTGTTGGCACGAAGGTTCGCGAATGGCTGCCGGTACGGGACCTTCTGCGCTACGTTGAGGCGATCCTGCGCGTCTACAATGCGCTTGGCCGACGAGACAATATCTACAAGGCCCGTATCAAGATCCTGCTTCGCGACATGAAGCCGGAACGCTTCATCGAGATGATCGAGGAAGAGTTTGGCGCCATGCCCGCTGACTATTGCGTTCTCGACGAAGGCATCATTCATGCGGTTGCTGCGCGCTTCGTTCCCCCGCCCTTCGAGAGTTTGCCGTCCACGTCTCTGACGCTTGAGCGCGCATTGAGCAAGGTCCGGGCGTTCAAGGCGTGGGCCGACGCAAATACACATCCGCATCGTGAGCCGGGCTACATCTGCTCGATGATTTCGCTGAAGTCCGTCGGCGGAATCCCCGGCGACATAAGTGCGGATGAAATGGACCTGATCGCCGATCTTGCCGATCGTTTTTCCTTTGGCGAAATACGGGTCTCTCACGAACAGAACCTGGTCTTGCCGCACGTCCGGAAGGACGATCTTTACGATCTCTGGCAGGCGCTCGTGGATGGCGGGCTGGCCACCGGCAACATCGGCTTGATCACGGACATTATCTCTTGTCCGGGGATGGATTACTGCAGCCTGGCGACGGCGCGCGCAATTCCAATTGCGCAGAAGATCGCAGAGCGTTTCGCCGATCCGGAGCGTCAGCGCGATATTGGGCGTCTGGAACTCAATATTTCTGGCTGCATCAACGCCTGCGGCCATCACCATGTCGCTCAAATCGGCCTGCTGGGCGTCGATAAGAACGGCGAGGAGGTCTATCAGATTGCCCTCGGCGGCGCTGGCGACGAGAAGGCGGCAATCGGTACGATCATTGGACCTGCCGTTCCGGCTGAACGGATACCTGACGCCATAGAGGCCATTGTCGAGGCCTATATGCTGCAACGCGCCGAAGGGGAGCAGTTCATAGACACATACCGGCGGCTGGGCGCTGCCCCGTTCAAGGAGGCCGTCTATGCCGCTGATCGATAGTCAGGGACAGATAATCGACGATGGCTGGATCTATCCTGAGGCAGATCGAACGGAGCAGCTGCAGCCTGGCTGCATAGTGCCGTTCGAAATCCTTTCAGAGACCGGTCCAAGTGGCCGAGTGGACGGCCCCCTTGGCGTTCTTGCCGAAGCAGGAATCACGGCAGACCAGCTTGCCCCCATTCTCCACGAGGTCGAGCTGGTCGTGATCGAATTTCCCAAGTTCCGGGACGGCCGGGGCTTCACAGTCGCTCGGGCGCTGAGGGGCCGGCACGGCTTTCAGGGCGACATTCGTGCGATCGGACACATCTTGCCTGATCAGTTGGCGGCCCTGACGCAATGCGGCTTCACCTCGATCGTTACGCCCCCGGAGCACCCGCCCGAGCAATGGGTGCAAAATGCGGCCACGAGTTCCATGAACGCTGGCCCGCTGCTGCAGCGTCTCATCGGGCGGCGTGCTGCCGTGTCTGCGCCTGCTGACGAAGAGAACGCGAGCCCGGGCGGTTCGCGAAGTCCCGCTTCGCCCAAGCTCTAGTTGCCGTCATCTGTAGCGCCGGCGGCCTGGCGCTGCTCAGCCGAAGCTACGCGGCGAGGTTTGCGTTCAGCGCAACCTCGCCGTCTTCTTTGGCTGGCCAATTTCGCGCTTTCGCCGCCGTGAGTTTCCTGGATTGCAATCCGCTTGCGGCATCTGCCATCTATGTATGGCTATTTGTCGACAAGCCATACATCATGACTATCTCCTCAACTCCCAGAACGATGGTCCAGCGCCCGCATGTGGCGCATTTTGCCGCACCTGCGCAGGTTCCGTATGGATTCGATCTGTAGTTTTGTGTATGGCTTAAAACCATACTAACAAGACAATCATGTCTTTGCGGCGATGTGAACAGAAGCGAGTTTGGTGATGCATGGTGCGATAGAACAGGATGAATCGCAGGCAGTGACAATTCCCGGCTATGACGAACAGATTGTCCGCTGGTTCACCATCGCGACTGTGATCTGGGCTCTCGCCGGAATGTCAGCAGGCGTGCTTGCGGCCCTGCAACTCACGTTCCCGTCGTTGAACTATTCCGAGTATTTGACGTTCGGCCGGCTGCGCCCGGTTCACGTGTCGGGTGTCGTGCTCGCCTTCGCCGGCAATGCCCTCTTGGCAACGTCGCTCTACATCGTCCAGAGGACCTGTCAGGTTGGGCTTTGGGGCGGGCGCCAGCTCTCGATGCTGATCTTCTTTGGCTATCAGCTGTTCCTCATCCTGGCCTTGACGGGCTATTTGCTCGGCATCACTCAAAGCAAGGAGTACGCCGAGCCGGAATGGTATGCCGATCTCCTGCTGCTCGTGGTCTGGCTGACATATCTGGCGGTTTTCACGGGAACTCTCGCGCGGCGGCGCGAGCCGCACATCTACGTCGCGAACTGGTTCTTCCTGGCCTTCATCATTACCGTCGCGATTCTTCACACCGTCAATAACTTGGCTGTGCCCGTCTCGTTTGTGGGCACCAAGAGCTATTCGCAGTTCGCGGGCGTGCAGGATGCGCTGATTCAGTGGTGGTACGGCCACAACATGATCGGCTTCTTCCTGACGGCCGGTTTCATCGGGATGATGTACTACTTCGTTCCGAAGCAGGCCGAGAGACCGATCTATTCATACAGGCTTTCGATCGTTCACTTCTGGGCGTTGATCTTCCTCTATATTTGGGCCGGCCCACACCACTTGCACTACAGCGCCTTACCCGATTGGGCTCAGACGCTCGGCATGGCGTTCTCGATCATGCTCTGGATTCCGTCCTGGGGCGGCATGATCAACGGAATCATGACGCTGTCTGGCGCCTGGGGAAGCTGCGGACCGATCCCATCCTGCGCTTCCTCGTCGTCGCCGTCGCGTTCTATGGCATGGCAACCTTCGAGGGACCGCTGATGTCCATCAAGTCGGTCAATGCGCTGAGCCATTACACCGACTGGACCGTGGGTCATGTCCATTCGGGGGCGCTCGGCTGGGTGGCGTTCATGGTGTTCGGCTCGATCTACTATCTCGTGCCGCGCCTATGGCGCACCCCGCTCTGGTCACACCGGCTCGTCGAGTGGCACTTCTGGATCGCGACCATCGCCATCGTTCTTTACATCACGGCTATGTGGGTGGCGGGCATTGCCCAAGGCTTGATGTGGCGGGCGTACGATCAGTTTGGTTTCTTACAGTATTCGTTCGCCGATAGCGTCGCCATGCTCCACCCCTATTACGTCGTTCGGGCATTGGGCGGGCTTCTCTACCTGATTGGCACGATGCTGATGTCCTTCAATGTCTTCATGACGATCCGGGGATCGAAGATCCGTCGCGTGGCCAGCTCTCCTTCCTCCCCGGAAGACGTACCTGCCACGCTCTGAATTCCGTTCGCCTCGAAAAGCTGGGCCAGCCCAACAACGTCTGCCGAAAGCTCCTGTTATCCCATGGCAAAAACACCTGAAACAAAAGTCAATCACGCCACCATTGAGCGCTCAACGCTTCTTCTTTTCGTGCTGAGCTTTCTCGTGGTCGCCATTGGCGGTCTGGTCGAGGTCGTCCCGCTGTTCCGGCTTGATGAGACGATCAAGCCAGTCAAAGGCGTTCGGCCTTACACGCCGCTCGAGCAGCTTGGCCGTAACATTTACACGCGCGAGGGCTGTTACGCGTGTCATAGCCAACAGGTCCGCCCCTTCAGAGATGAGGTGGAACGCTACGGTCACTACTCGATCGCAGCTGAGAGCATGTACGATCACCCGTTCCTTTGGGGTTCGAAGCGGACCGGCCCGGATCTCGCACGGCTGGGCGGCAAGTACTCCAATGCCTGGCATGTCGCGCACATGATCAACCCCGGGACGTGGTGCCCGTCTCGATCATGCCAGCCTACCCGTCGCTGCAAGAGCGCGAGCTTGCGTTCGACGACATTGCCGACCATCTGCGCGCCCTTCGTCAAGTCGGTGTCCCCTATACCGGAGAGGCGATCCTCAGCGCTGCTGCCGACGTGCAGGCCCAGGCGACCGGCCAGAATACCGATGCGCTGCTGGCGCGGTATCCGGGCGCAAAGATCGGCGATTTCGACGGGCAGCCTGCTCGCATCACCGAGATGGATGCCCTGATCGCCTATCTGCAAGTGCTCGGCACGATGGTGGACTTCTCGGATGTGCGCCTTGACGAGCCGAAGGAATAACCGATGTCCCAGTTCTTTATCAGCCTGTTCCTCAACGTCTGGCTTGTGATCGCCGTGATCCTGTTCGCCGCGATTGTCTGGCAGTCTTACCGCCCCTCCGCCCGAGCCAGGATGGAGCGGCATGCGCAGATTCCCTTCCAGGAACACGGAGGCGGCCAATGAACGCGGAAGAACGTGATCCTCTGACGGGCCAAATCACGACAGGGCACGAATGGGATGGGATCAAGGAGTTGCGAACTCCGATCCCGAACTGGTGGCTGATCACCTTTATCGTAACCTGGGTGCTATCGGTCGGCTACCTGGTCCTCTATCCGTCTTTCGCGACGACCAGGAGCTACGCACCAGGTCTCCTCGGCTGGTCGAGCCGCAATGATCTGAGTCAGGCGACCCGTCAGGCGCTTCAACAGCAGGCGGTCTGGCGCGATCAGATCCTCGCCACGCCGCTCGAAAAGATCGAAGGCAATGAGGAGCTGCGCCGCTTCGCCGTCGCAGGGGGACAGGCGGCGTTCAACGAGAACTGCGCCGCTTGCCACGGCATTGGCGCGACCGGACAGATTGGCCAGTTCCCGTCGCTGGTCGATGACGATTGGCTGTGGGGCGGGAAGATCGCCGACATCCACACCACTATTCGCCACGGGATCCGCGGAACGAGCGATGACACCCGAACGAGTGAGATGCCCGCATTCGGAGACATTCTCAGCGGACAGGAAATTGCAGCTACAGCGGACTATGTCCTTAGCCTTTCCGATCGGAGCCGTGATGCGGCGCGGGCGTCGATGCCGGGCGCTGCGCTGTTCGCGAACAATTGCTCGTCCTGTCACGGTATCGACGGGGAAGGAAACCGGGATCTCGGCGCTCCGCGTCTCAACGACGCAATCTGGCTTTATGGCGGCTCCCGCGATGCCGTCATTGTTCAGATCACGCAGCCGCGTATGGGCCAGATGCCGGCATGGGAGGCACGGCTCGATGAAGCGACTATCCGGATGTTAGCCGTCTATGTCCACACGCTTGGCGGTGGAGAGAAGTAATGGCCACCACCACGCTGATTGATACGATCCCGACACGGAAAACACCCCGCCTGCCGGTCCCCCAGACCGTCCGGGGCCGCTACAGGACGATCAAGACAACTGTCGCCCTGAGCTTGCTGACATTCTACTTCTTGGCGCCGTGGATCAGATGGGACCGTGGGCAGCAACTTCCCGATCAGGCCATTCTTTTCGACTTGCCAGGCCGGCGTCTCTTCCTCTTTGGCCTGGAGTTCTGGCCCCAGGATCTTCCCATCGCGGTTGGTGTGCTCATCCTCGGCGCATTCGGCCTGTTCGGCGCGACGACGATTGCGGGACGAGTGTGGTGTGGCTTCACATGCCCGCAGACCGTATGGACTGACCTCTTTTTCACGGTCGACCGCTTCTGCGAACGCCTGTTCGGCAAGGGCACCGTTCTGTCGAATGTGGCAAAGCCGATTGCGCAAATCCTCATTGCAGTGCTTACGGCCTTCGGTTTCGCGGCCTTTTTCAATGACGCACCGAGCTTCCCCTCAGCATTGGTCACCGGAAGCGCGCCTCTGGGTGCCTACATTGCCATTGGCGTCTTGACGCTCACGACATGGGTCTTTGCGGCCTACGCCAAGGAGCGGATCTGCCTGCACATGTGCCCATGGCCGCGCTTTCAGGCAGCACTTCTCGACAGGGAGAGCCTCGTCGTCACATATCAACAATGGCGGGGTGAGCCACGCGGCAAGAAGAAAGTTCCCCTGCGGCGGGATCTTGCCGATCTGTCGAGCTTGGTGCGTCAAGCTGCCGCCTTCGACGGCAGCCGTGGCGATTGCATCGATTGTCAGCGCTGCGTGAACGTCTGCCCGACTGGCATCGATATTCGTGACGGATTGCAGATGGGATGCATCGGGTGCGGCCTTTGCGTCGATGCCTGCGACGACATCATGGCGAAGATTGACCGGCCCGCCGGTCTGATCCGCTTTGATGTTGAAGGCTCGGAGCGGAGCGGTTCGCTAAAGCCGCCGAAGGTTCGCATGTTTCGGCCGAAGGTTCTTCTCTACGGCCTGCTCTGCGCGATAGCGCTGTTTTCGATCGTCGCAGGAACCTTGCGAATGCAATCGGTCCTGCTGGACGTGGATCCGCAAAGGGGGCAGCCCTTTGTGCAGTTGTCGGATGGTTCGGTCAGAAATGACTTCAGTTTCCGTCTTGCACATCGTCTTCCGCAGCTCGACCAGGTTGCCGTTCATATCGAAGGTCTGCCGGGCGCGTCGTTGCGCTTCGGTGACGGCAAGGCGGAGCACGAGAAAGCCGAGATCGCGATCCCCGGTTCGCGACACATCAGCGACCGGTTGTTCGTCACGGCTGCGCCGGGAACCGCGCCACCGGGCCGGACCAATGTCGGCATCATCGTAACCGATGTGGCGACAGGCGCTACGCTGAGCCAGGTCGAGACCTATTTCTGGGGGCCTGCGCAATGAGCGAATCTGCGTCTGCTGGTGACCGGAGGGACCACTGGATTCCAGCCTGCTTCATCCTCTTCTTCGTTTTTCTGACGGGGCTGTTGACCTGGTTCGTGGTTCTGGCGAACCAGTCGTTTACCGGCGTCGTCACGGACAACGCGTATGCCGTGGGATTGGATTACAATGACGTTCTGGCGCAGCGTGAGGTGGAGAAACGCCTTGGCTGGGCAGCCACACTGACGTTCAAGCAAGGCAATGAACTGGGCGGCGATCTGGCGTTCATCATTCGAGACCGGGATGGAAAGCAAGTTGTTGCGGACGAGATACGTGCGACCGCCGAGTTGATGACGCGGTTTCCGCAAATCCAGCCCGTCGAGTACGTCCGGCGGCCAGACGGGGTCTATGAAGCCAAGCTCTCGGTTCCGTTGGCGGGAAGGTGGTTTATCCGCGCCCGGGTCGAGCGCGATGGCCAGAGCATCCATGTCATCGACGAGGTTGACGTTCAGCCATGAGCGCATCTCAAGACATTGCTGCGAGAACTCCGGCGTCCCGCACAGAGTTCCTCTCTGCCTTCACTACGTCCAAGGATGGAAAAGCACATCAACTCGATCTGCTTGTCGAAGGGGTGCATTGTGCAAACTGTATTCGCAAGATCGAGACCCGTCTGACGCGGGATCCGGCGATCACTCGCGCCAGGGTCAATCTTACGCTTCGCCGGCTTTCGGTCGAGTGGCACGGTGCGCAGAGCCACGCAGAATTTATCGGTAGCACTGTGCGAGAGTTGGGCTATCCCATCGCGCCCTATGATCCCGGGGCGATCGGAGCTTCAAACGATAGGGCGGGTCGAGAGCTGCTTCGCTGTCTGGCGATCGCAGGATTCGCTTCAGCCAACGTCATGATGCTCGCGTGGGCGGTCTGGGCCGGTCAGGCGCAGGGAATGCACGCCAGCACCCAGTCGTTTCTCTCGTGGCTGTCAGCTCTGGTCGCTGTGCCGGCTGTCGCCGTGGCGGCCCGGCCATTCTTCCGCTCCGCATTCATGGCGCTGAAGGGTGGCACGACGAACATGGATGTTCCCATCGTGGCTGCCCTGGTGCTGACGACAGCCATCAGTCTCATGGAGCTCCTGCGTCACCAAGCTCACGTCTATTTCGACAGCGCCACGATGCTTCTCTTTGTTCTGCTGATCGGGCGTTATCTCGATTTCCGGGTCCGGGCTCGCTCACGGGAGGCTATCGAACGACTGGCGATGATCCGGGCGCAGCACGCCACGGTGCTGCTGCCCGGCGGCAAGACCGCAAATGTACCGTCGGGGTCTGTCGAACCTGGAATGGTTGTTGTGGTCGCCCCCGGCGAAACGGTACCTGCTGACGGCCGTGTCGTCATGGGCGAAACATCTCTCGACAGGTCGGCTGTGACGGGTGAAATGCTCCCCGAACCGGTGCGGCCCGGCGATGAGGTGCTGGCAGGCTCCGTTGTGTCTGGTGCGACTGGTCTGCACATTCAAGCGAACAAAGCGGCTGCCGAGAGCCACCTTGCCGGAATCCTGCGTCTGGTTGAACAGGCCCAACTTCAGAAGGGCCGCGTCGCCACAATGGCGGACCGCCTTTCCGCTTTCTGGACGCCCCTGGTGCACGCCGTAGCATTGCTGACGTTTGGCGGCTGGTGGTTCATCGCCGGCGCTGGTCTTTCGACCTCGCTTCTGAATGCCGTGACCGTGCTGATTATTGCTTGCCCGTGTGCAATCGGCCTGGCGATCCCGGCCGTTCAGGTCGCTGCGATCGGCGGCCTGCTAAGGCGCGGCATTCTTGTTCGCTCGGGGAACGCGCTGGAGCGCATGGCGGCGGCGGATCACATTGTCTTCGACAAGACTGGCACGCTGACCGGAGGACGCCCGGAGTTAACGGGTGCCCCTTCCGATCTTGCCCTGATCCGCGCAGCAGCCGCGTTGGCCATGGTGAGCCGCCATCCTCTTTCGCAGGTGATCGCCAAGCGCTTCAGAACTGATGCTGTGGCAAGCGAGGTGTCCGAAGTTGCGGGCCGCGGGATCACGGGGAAGGTGGATGGCGTTGCCGCAAAACTCGGCAGCGCTGCATTCTGCGGGATTGAAAGCGAAGCGCAAGACGTTGCCAGCGAAGTCTGGATCGTCGTCGATGGCGGCTTTCGCGGGCGTTTCGTGTTCTCGGACGTGGTACGCCTCGACGCTGCTGGCACAGTCGCCTATTTCCGCAAAACCGGGGCCAGGATCAGCATCCTCTCGGGCGACCGTTCCGTCGTCGTTGCCAAATGTGCCGCAGAGCTCGGGATCGACGATGCAAGGGGCGGTCTGAAGCCTGCGGAAAAAGCGCAAATCCTGGAAAACTGGAAAGCCGGCGGTGCGCGGACATTGATGGCCGGCGATGGCTTGAACGATGCGCCGGCTCTGGCGATGGCTCACGTGTCTGCCAGCTTCGGCTTCGGCGCACCCGCCACCCAGGTTGCTGCGGACTTCGTACTGCCCGGCGAGTCGCTGTCGGCTTTGACCCTCGCGCATCGAACCGCAAGGAAATCGGTCAGCATCATCCGTCAAAACCTGGCATTTGCCGCGCTCTACAATCTGGCGCTGGTCCCTGTGGCCGTGCTTGGCTTTGCGACCCCGCTTGTTGCAGCCGCCGCCATGTCGGCCAGTTCGATCATTGTGACTTTGAATGCGCTTCGCGCGCAGCCTCCCAAGGTTAGGACACCAAGATGAGCCCGCTGGCCTTTCTCATTCCAATCGCGCTCACACTCGGCTCGCTGGGAGTTGTCGCGTTCCTCTGGTCGCTTGGCAACGGACAGTTCGACGACCTCGATGGCGCGGCGCAGCGCATCTTTCTCGATAACGACAAACCGGAGACGTCAGATGAGCAATACTGAACTTCAACGGGGAGCGCAGCGCCGCAAAGCCTTTGCGCTTTGGCTTACGACGGCGCTCGCTCCGGTATTCGGTGCTCTTTATGCGGGGCCCACAGGCGCGTTCTGGGCCTTTGCAGCGTGGATGACGTTCGCCGTGATCCCGCGCACGACCGGCATGAGGCCATTCGGCTTCATTCACCGGAACTTTTTGTGCCCGAGCAACTACCCTGGACGATGGTCAATCTGGTCCAGGCAATCCTGGTCGGCTGTCTGTGGATCGGTATCGACGTGGCATTCTACGCTGCGCTCATCGGTGTGCCGATCGTCGTTCTGATGCTGATCGTCGCGGTTCTGGAGCCCGACATTGAAGCACAAGCAATAGCGATTCCGGTGGAAGGAGCGTAACGCTCACACCCGGTGATGCAGCTGCTGACGGCCAGGATCAGGCTTTGACGTGCCGGATCCCGGCCCAAAGTTGTCCGCCGCGAAGCCGGTCAACTTGCCGGTCCGGAAGATCCCGGTTCCGATGCCGGGGAGGCGGTCAACAGCGCAAGCACAGGCTCGCAGTTGACCGCCTCCCCGGCTTCACCGGGAATCCGCGGCTACAATCGGTGATCGAGCGCGGCGCCATCCCTCATGATGAAATTCTGCCGGTCTCAACACACCCGCCGGCGATGCTTCGCCAGGCCGCGACATAGGCCCGGGCCCGAAGCCTGATATCTTCGAGCGATCGTCCGGGGGCGTAGAGATTGCCGCCGGTTCCGAAACCGGTCGCACCGGCCCGTACCCATTCGGCCATTGCTTCTGGCGTAATCCCTCCGGTCGGCATCAGCGGAATCTCCTTCGCGATCACAGCACGCCATGCCTTCAGCACGGCGGGAGAAATCGCTTCCGCAGGAAAAACCTTGAGGCCGTCGGCACCTGCGTCCAGAGCTGCGAACGCTTCGGTGGGTGTTGCGACCCCCGGAAAACAAGCGAGTCCGTGGTCCTTGGCTGCACGAACGACCTTGAGATCGGCATGCGGCATGACGATGAGCCTGCCGCCGGCTTGCACCACCTGGCTGACCTGCTCAGGCCGCATGACCGTGCCTGCTCCGATGAGAGCGGTACCGCCGAAGCGGCTGGCAAGCTTTTCGATGCTGGAAAGCGGGTCAGGGGAATTGAGCGGAATTTCGATAAGCCGGAAGCCTTCCTCGACCAGGATCCCGGTCACGTCTTCGGCGTCTTGAGGCGGAATCCAGCGCAGCACGGCGAATAGCGGGCAGCTCGCGAGGGCGCCCGTCAAGGCTTGTGTGGTGCTCTCAGCTGGATCCAAGTGAATGTTCATTTGTATGCTCCACTTCAAATTTACCCATACAATCTGTCTGCCGAGGATTTTGAGGCAACTCCTTTGAATGCCTGCTGCAATCTGCCGCACGTATTTCGGCGGCTTATCCGTCTGGTGCTTATCGCCGGATTCGCAATATCAGATTATGTATGGCTTATAACCATACTTATTAAACGATATTGTCTTTGTCTAGTTGGACGAGATGGAAAGGATCTGACATGAGTGGAAACGCCCCCAGACCAGCGAAAAGACCCACAAACCCCAACTTCTCGTCAGGTCCCTGCGCGAAGCGCCCAGGCTGGACGCTGCAGGCGTTGAACGGCGCTGCATTGGGCCGGTCGCACCGGTCCAAGCCGGGCAAGGCCAAGCTTCGGGAAGTGATCGACCTCACGCGCGAAGTCCTGGGAGTTCCGGCAGACTATCGCATCGCCATCGTCCCGGGGTCGGACACGGGAGCCGTCGAGATGGCGCTTTGGGGCCTCCTCGGACCGCGCGGCGTGGATGTGTTCGCCTGGGAGAGCTTCGGCGGTGATTGGGTCACCGACATTACCAGGGAGTTGCCGATCCAGGACCGCAGGGTCTTCCAGGCGCCCTATGGAGAGCTGCCGGACCTGACACAGGCTGATCCAGACCGGGACACGATCTTCACCTGGAACGGAACGACGTCCGGCGTGCGTGTGCCCAACGGTGACTGGATTTCCGACAATCGAACCGGATTGACGATCTGCGATGCGACCTCAGCCGCCTTCGCAATGGACCTGCCCTGGTCAAAACTCGATGTGACGACCTGGTCCTGGCAGAAGGTGCTGGGTGGAGAGGGTGCCCACGGCATGATCGTCCTCAGTCCGCGCGCGGCTGAGCGGCTGGTCAATCACGTGCCGCAATGGCCGATGCCGAAGCTCTTCCGCATGGTGCAGAATGGCGTTCTGACCGAAGGGCTATTCGCCGGCGAGACGATCAATACGCCGTCCCTCCTGGCCGTCGAGGATGCGATCGACGGGTTGCGTTGGGCGCGCGGCATCGGCGGCCTTCCCGCGTTGATAGCCCGGTGCCGGAAGAATTTCGAGCGTGTCGAGACCTGGATCAAACAGAACGACTGGTGCGATTTCCTCGCCAGCCGCAGCGACATTCGGTCGGAAACATCGATCTGTCTCAAGATCGTCGATCCGTTGCTGGCGGCTGATCCGGCCCGTCAAGCGGAGCTGGCGAATGCCATTTCGAGCCTGATGGCGCAGGAGCAGGTGGCACTTGATGTTGGCGCCTATCGAACCGCGCCTCCTGGCTTTCGGCTCTGGGCTGGCGCGACGATTGATGCGGAAGATCTCGGTATTGCCCTCGAGTGGCTTACCTGGGGCTACCAGCAGGTCAGCCAGGGAGACCAATAATGAGCGCCCTCGCAAAGGTTTCACAGCATGATGAAGGCAGGGATTATCTCTATCCCTGCTTCTCACGAGCGGACGTGAGCTTCTCCCGCGGAGACGGTGCCTGGCTGGAGGGTACCGATGGCATTCGCTATCTCGACTTTGCCACCGGCATCGCCGTTACAGGCTTAGGCCACTCTCATCCAAAGCTGGTCGATGCCTTGGTCCGGCAAGGGAAGAAGCTCTGGCACGTATCGAATACCGTAGAGATTCCCGAGCAGGCGGAACTGGCACGGTTGCTTTGCGAAAACACCTTTGCCGATCGCGTCTTTTTCAACAATTCGGGTGCGGAAGCAGTCGAGACAGCCATAAAGACGGCAAGGCGCTACCAGTTCGTTTCGGGCAAACCGGAGCGCTTTGACATCGTGACATTCGAAGGCGCCTTCCACGGCAGGACGCTGGCGACGATTGCTGCCGGTGGCCGTGAGAAGTATCTCGAAGGCTTTGGGCCGCCAGCGCCGGGGTTCACCGTTGTTCCGTTCGGGGACATGGCCGCGCTCGCTGCAGCCTGCGGCGCTGGAGCCGCTGCGGTTTTGCTCGAGCCCATTCAGGGGAAAGTGGCGTCCGCCGGCTGGGAGCGGAAATCCTCAGACAGGTTCGTGAGATTTGCGATCGCACAGGCACCCTCCTGATCTTCGACGAGGTGCAAACCGGGATTGGCCGGGTCGGAAATCTCTTTGCCTATCAGGGAACGGGCACGGCGCCGGACATTCTTGCCGCTGCAAAGGGGCTCGGAAACGGCTTTCCTGTAGCCGCTTGCCTTGCGACTGAAAGTGCGGCTGCCGGGATGATGCCTGGAACGCATGGAAGCACGTTCGGCGGAAATCCGCTCGCGATGACGATCGCTTCCGAGGTGGTGAAGATCGTCGCGAACGAAGCCTTCCTGAGCGAGGTCAGACGCGTAGCCGCAAAGCTGCGCACCGCCCTTGAGGCGCTGTCAGCGCTCTATCCGGAGGTCTTTCCCGAGGTCCGCGGCGAAGGCCTCCTTCTCGGCCTCCGCTGCGGCCCGCCCGTGGCTGAGGTGGCGGCTGCTGCACGGGCAAACGGGATGCTTTCTGCCGCCGCCGCAGAGAATGTGCTGCGGCTCCTGCCTCCGCTCATCATAACGGATGCAGAGATAGAGGAAGCGTTCACCTGCCTGAACCGTGTGGGGATTGCCCTGACGGCGAGGCCGGGACGGGAGGGCGAAAATGCTTGAGGCATTGCCGACCCCTCCGGTCGATCCCATCCTCGCTCTTGGCGGCGCCGTACGCTCAGACCGCCGCTCGGACAAGCTGGATCTGGGGATCGGTGTGTTCCGCGACGAAGCCGGGCATACGCCGATCATGCAGGCGGTTCGCGAGGCCGAACGCCGCCTCCTTGATGACCGCACTACGAAAACCTATGTAGGCGCGCGCGGCGATCTGCGCTTCGCCGACGCTGTCGCACAACTCATACTCGGAACGGGCAGGCCGGAAAGGCTGACCGGTATTCAGGCGACCGGCGGAACCGGCGCGCTGCGCGTGCTGGCCGGGCTGGTTGCTCGCGCAAGGAGGGATGTCGCTGTCTGGGTGCCGGAGCCGACGTGGCTCAATCATCAGACAATCTTCGCGGATGCCGGGCTGAAGACTGCAGGCTATCCTTACTATGACCGGACGGAACTGCGGGTCCGTCCCGATCTGCTGCTGGCAAAGCTGGAGACCATCCCGGCGGGTGATGTCGTTCTCTTCCACGGATGCTGCCACAACCCCTGTGGAGCCGATCTGCCGTTCGAGGCATGGGAAGCCATTGCTGAGGTGATGGGCAAGCGAGGGCTCATTCCGTTCGTCGACCTGGCCTATCAAGGGTTCGGACGCGGGCTCGATGAAGACGCTGCCGGCGTCCGTTTGCTCGCAGCGAAGATGCCGGAGCTACTGATCGCCTTTTCCTGTTCGAAGAATTTCGGCCTCTATTCGGAGCGAACGGGATGTGCCCTGGTCCTTGCTGAGAATGAAGCGCGTGCAAGGTTAGCAGGCGAGCATATGGCTCTCGTCGCAAGGCCGCTCTACTCTATGCCGCCAGACCACGGCAGCGCGATCGTCCGCACGATTCTGGAGGATGCAGAGTTGGCAGCCTCCTGGCGAATTGAGCTCAGCGAGATGACTCAATCAATCCTGGACAACCGGCGTGCGCTGGCGGCCGCGTTCCGCAACGCAACGGGCACGACCGGCTTTGACTACTTGGAGAACGGGAGCGGCATGTTTTCGCTCCTTAACCTGTCCCCCGGAGAAATACTGACGCTGCGGGAAGAACGGGGCATCTATATCGTCGAAGACGGCCGGATCAACGTGGCGGGACTGCCAACACAACGCGTGACAGATTTCGTGCACGCGGTCACGGATGCCTTGGCAAGACGAACCTGATCGAGATGCCGCGCCCGTTGCCTGATAGGGTCAGGCGACGGGCCTTGTCTGACCAAGGCGCCGTTCATCCAGCGGACGGCGTCAGCAATCCCGCCGAATGGATAGAGATAGTAGAGGGCCGGACGAAGCGCTTCGGGTCTGCCTCATTTGTCAGCGCAGAAAGAAGGCCATCAATATCCGATTGCGAGCAGAGACGGCGCGAGGAAAAAATAGGAACGGTGCAGCTTTCCGACCCTTTCGTTCACATGATCAGCATCAGACGGCGGAGGCTTGGCAATCGCAGTCTTGGGCGGACCCCGCGTAGGCTGCACTGTGGCCGATCCGCATCGCAGAGGGATTGTCTCGCCAGGACTGGATCGCCCGGCAGGGAACCCAAGCCGACAAATACCTCAGTCGATATAGTCATCAGGGTGAAAGACCAGCATATTCTCACCCTCGTAGAGGCAGTCTGCCAAGCAGACTTGACGCAATCCGGTCTTTCATTCACTAGCCATACATGCTAGATGCATTGTATGTGAAATGACCATACAGATACGAGGGCAACATGTGGCGACCGCGACTGATCGAAACCGCGCGCATGAAATACCTCGGCATTGTCGAGGCGCTGGAGGCCGATCTTCGGTCCGGGCGGGTTGCCCGCGGCGAGCGACTGCCGCCGCAACGTGCGATTGCCGAGGCTCTCGAGGTGGACCTGACGACCGTAACCAGGGCCTTCAATGAGGCCCGCCGCCGGGGACTTGTCGAAGCGCACGCGGGTCGGGGCACCTTCATCAGCGAAAAGCCGGAAGGTGCAGATCCGCTCGATCAAAGCCACCCGCTGATCGACCTCAGCATGAACATTCCTCCGCAACCGGCGGCAACCGACTTTCGGAAGATCTTCCCGCAAGGAATCGCGGGCATTCTTGGCAGTCCACGCGGGCTTCTCAGTCTGCATTATCAGGAGAGCAACGGGGCGGAAGCTGATCGGGCAGCGGCTGCCGGTTGGCTGGACCAGCGCATAAGCGGAACCACGGCCGAACGTGTTGTCGTGACCGGTGGAGCGCAGTGCGCGCTATTTGCCCTTTGTGAGCTGTTGGTTGGACAAGGCGATGTCGTTGCCGCCGGAGCGATGACTTATCCGGGTCTGAAGGCTGTCGCCGTACAGCGCGGGCTCACCATTGAGCCTCTGGCGATGGATGAGCACGGCATCATTCCCGATGCGTTCGAGCGCGTTTGTCGAGAAAAGGCGCCCAAGGCGCTCTATGCCGTTCCGACAATCGACAATCCGACGACGGCGACACTGCCCGAAGAACGCCGCCGCGCCCTGGCGTCGCTCGCCCGTAAATACGAGGTCGCGATCATCGAGGATGACCCCTACGCTCCGTTAAGGCCTGAGCGCATTCCTGCAATGGCGGAGCTTGCCGGCGATATTACCTGGCATATCGCGACCCTGTCCAAATGCGCGACGCCGGCTCTGCGCGTGGCCTATGTGGTCGCGCCAAGCGCAAGCAAGGCACTGAGGCTGGCGTCCGTTCTGCGTGCGACCATTCTGATGGTGCCTCCCCTCATGTCGGCCCTGGCCAGCCGCTGGATTTCCGAAGGCACGCTGGACGAGATCGCCACAGCCATCAGCGCGGAGAATGTTGAACGCCAGAGGCTGGCGGCGGCCATTTTGGGAGAGGCAAGCATTGCCGCCGATCCCCACGGGCATCACCTCTGGCTGCGCCTGCCTGATCATTGGCGCGCTGCGGATTTCGCCGAGCATGCCGATCGGGCCGGTGTTTCCATCGTTCCAAGCTCGGCATTCGCCACAACTGCTCATCCAATAGAGGCGGTCAGAATTTCGGTCGGCGTCGCTCCCGATCGTGGCGCTCTGGAGGATGGTCTGACGCAACTCGCGAGTCTGCTTTCCCAGCCATCGCTGGGAACGCGCGCTGTCGTATAGCTTTTGAGGTATTCCGATGTCGCAGATCTTTAAAGCAGCTGTTGTTCAAGCCGCTCCGGTCCTTTTCGATACTCCCCGGACGATCGAAAAGGTCGCGGACCTGACAAGGGCAGCCGCTTCCCAGGACGCCTGTTTGGTCGTCTTTCCTGAAGCCTTCGTCGGCGGCTATCCCAAGGGGCTCGATTTTGGGGCCCGGCTTGGAATGCGGAGTCCGGAGGGTCGCGAGGATTTCCGCCGCTATTATGAGAGCGCCATCGAACTGCCGAGCCCGGAGGCGGCGAGGCTTGGCGAAATCGCGCGCAACAATGGCGTTCATCTCGTGCTTGGCATCATCGAACGCGACGGCGGCACGCTGTACTGCACCGCGGTCACCTATGATCCCGCCGGACGGCTGGTTGGAAAGCACCGCAAGCTCATGCCGACGGCGCTCGAAAGGCTCGTATGGGGCTTCGGCGACGGATCGACCATCGGCGTGGCGGAAACCGCGCTAGGCCGCATCGGCAGTGTGATCTGCTGGGAAAACTACATGCCGCTGCTGCGAATGGCGATGTACGCCCAGGGCGTCGAGCTTTACTGTGCTCCCACGGTCGATGACCGCGACACCTGGCTGCCAACGATGCGCACGATCGCACT
The DNA here is from genome assembly GCF_050510895.1 of Pannonibacter phragmitetus. Classification (GTDB taxonomy): domain Bacteria; phylum Pseudomonadota; class Alphaproteobacteria; order Rhizobiales; family Stappiaceae; genus Pannonibacter; species Pannonibacter phragmitetus_B. The sequence continues at coordinate 3,833,413 of NZ_JBNINT010000001.1, forward strand.
CGAGGGGCGCTGCTTCGTCCTCTCTGCCTGTCAGCATTTCACTCGTGGCGACGGTCCTGCTGACTATTCACCGATCCAGGGCGACGACCCGGCCACGGTTCTGATCAGGGGCGGGTCTTGCATCATCGACCCGCTTGGGAACGTTCTGGTTGAGCCGGACTTCTCCGGGGAGGCGATAAAGATCGCCGAGATCGACCGGCGCGTCATCGTCCGCGGCAAGTACGACCTCGACGTGGCCGGTCACTATGCCCGGCCCGACGTCTTCAGACTTTCCGTGGACACAAGGTCCAAGGCAGCAGTCTCATTTCCCCAGCTTCGGCCCGACGCTTTGAGCGGGAAGGAAGCCGGTGAGCATGAGCCGCAAGAGGCGATGGACTGTTCGGTCTAAGTGCAGCCGAACTGGCAGGCATCCAGTCCGGTTTCACCGCATCGTTCCATATCACCTTCCTGGCCATGACCCTTGGCTTGGCGGGCTATAATACGATGCTGACAGTCGGTGTTCACGTGAGAGTGCCGCGTTTTGAAACGGTTTCAAGCTCCGGGCCTTTGCAGATATGTGCCCGGCCCTTGGTATCGTCGAGCGCTTGCGGGCTGCCGGCAAAACGCCGCCGCACGCGGGCCAACGACCCCGGCGATGAAGGCCAGGACTGGCAGGGCAGCAAGTTCCGCAAGTCATCGGGCTGAGCCAGTGGATTGATGTGGCAGGGCCGGAGACGGCAAAGCTGGGCTTCATGATTGCAGCCATCCTCGCGCCTTCTGCAATTTATCTCGGAGGGACGCTGCCCTGGAGTGTCCGCAAACGTCTTGCCGGCTGGCTTGAACTTGCCACATCGAACCCATTTGAAGGGGCGCGGGTTCTGCAGCCGCAAATCCTTGTTCCGCAGAACTCCGCGACGGATGCGGTCGCCTTTGGCGCCGCAGCAGCGATCCTTCACGAGTTGCGCGGCTAATCCCTGCCGGGTGAGAGTACAAACCGTTCGACGGCCACAGGAACTCACACCACGCGGCGGGCCCCTCTCCTACGCAGAATCGGAGAACGGATGTCCTTGCAAAGGCCGGGAAGGGCCGTTGCCTGTACGCTATTGACGGTGTGCCTGCCCTGGCGTTAAATCGCGGCCGTCCAATCCAAGCCAACAGGGGATTGTAGATGCTGGAGCTTGTGACCACCCGCTGATTGTCCCGATCGACCGGGACATCCAGATGCACCCGTTTCGCCGCGGCGGTTTTGCCGTGCCCGAAGGGTGCCAGGGTGATTTCTGTACACAGGCTTTTCCATGAACATCTCTCGCAGCGAACAGCGCGTTCTGCACGTGCTGGCGCAAGGCGGCTATATCCGTCATCACCGGTCCGGCAGCGGCCGCATAACGGACGTGCAGTGCTTCACGCGCGACGGCCTTATTCTGTCCGATTGCACGCCCGAGGTCTTTGCCAAACTGCGGCGCAAGCGCCTCATTGAATCCAGAGCATCCAGCCCCTACCGGATTTCCGGCAAGGGACGCCTCTGCGTCCGGGCTCAGCCCGACAACCGTCAGGAGGCATTCGCATGATCATCCGCCCCGAAATGGCTGCAGACAGTCCGGCGATCCGCCGCGTGGTCACCGAAGCGCTCAAGATGCTGGCGCAATCCACGGGCACCGAGGCCGCGATTGTCGAGGCGCTACGGGCCGATGGAGCCCTTGCGCTTTCACTCATCGCCGAAGAGGACGGCGAGGTAACGGGTTATCTCGCCGCCTCCTGGGCCCGCATAGGAGCGGACGGTCCCTGGGGGCTGATCGGCCCTCTGGCGGTGCTGCCCGAACGGCATCGTCAAGGCATTGGCACGGCGCTGATGCGCGAAGCTCTGCGCCAGTTCAGGCCGCTGGCGCGAGGGGCAGCACTGTTGGGCAGCCCGGCCTATTATGCCCGGTTTGGCTTCCGGGCCTTTCCCGGTCTGGGTGTCACCGGCGTTCCTTCCAGCGTGGTTCTGGCGTTGCCTTTCGATGGGCAGGCGCCGCAGGGTGAGCTGATCCATCACCCCGCCTTCGGACTGAACCAGCCGGACTGACAATTGGCCGGGCCGCATCATCACAGGATGCGGCCCGGCCATTCTTTGCCCTCAGAGGGGCTTGTCGAGGCGAAGCTGGATCAGCTCAAAGGACAAGCCGTTGTCATCCACCTGACGCCGGCTCACCTCCATGAAGCCCAGCCTGCGGTAAAAGCCGTGGGCGGCCTCATTGCGGGCATAGACCTCAAGCTCCAGGCTGCTGCGGCTCTTGAGCGCGTGGTTCACAAGCGCCCTGCCAAGGCCGCGCCCGTGTTGCGCCGGGTCTACAAAAAGACCGCCGATAAAGTCATCCAGGAGGCCAATGAAGCCGGCCGGCTGGCCATTCACTTCGATGATCCAGGTTTCGGCCATGGGCAGATAGACCTCTGCGGTCAGCTTCTGCTGTGCGTCGAGCCGGTCCTGGCCCAAAAGGGATGGCCCAGCTCGGAAGCTGTCCGCCAGATACGAAGCAGGCAGGAGGTATCATCCAGCCGGTACGGCCTGATGCAAAGTTCAGTCATGTTCATATTTCCGTCTGTCAGGCGCAAATGCGCACAATCAATCATTCGGCCGAATGGCCGCTCACCCCGCAGGGTCAAACTGGATTGAAGCGTCTGCGCATAAATCTCCCTGACTGACTAACTCTGTCCTAGACGCACGGGCCCTCCAGGTCAACACAGCGCGTCACACCGCACGGTCTCTCCCGCAATTGACAATCCTGCCTGCTGGGCGCAATGGTTGGGCTTCACCTTGGGAGTCCCGTGCAAGGGGCTGAGATACTGCTGGCGATGCAGCGCAGTGACCCGTTGAACCTGATCCAGTTCACGCTGGCGGAGGGATGGTGCGTGATGCGAGGCAAGGGCTTTGGCCGTCCGCAGCATCACAAGGCCTTCCGCCCGTGAGCGCGATGCCACGGAAGCCGGAAGCGGATGAGCCTGACACACGCAGGTCTTTCTCACGCAGCTGAAACAGCCGCGGTTCTCGTTCGCGGGGCCGGAGTTGCCGGGCTTGCTGCGGCGCTGGAACTGTCGCGCCGGGGGCTTTCTGTGACAGTCGCAGACACCAATTCAAAGCCCGGACATGGTGCCTCCTTCTATGCCGGCGGCATGCTGGCGCCCTGGTGCGAGGCCGAAACCGCCGGGCCTGAAGTGCTGAAACTGGGGCTGGAAGCCGCAGACTGGTGGGATGCAGCCGTTCCAGGGCTCGTGTCCCGCAAGGGCACGCTGGTTCTGTGCCCGCCGCGTGATCAGGTGGAACTGCGCCGTTTTGCCAGCCGCTCCTCTGGCCACCGCATGGTGGATGCTGCGGAGATTGCAGAGCTGGAACCTGTTCTGGCGGGACGCTTCAGGACCGGGCTGTTCTTCGAGGAAGAGGCACATCTTGATCCGCGCCTTGCCATGACGGCGCTCTGGAAGCAGCTGGAAGCGCAAGGCGTCAGCTTCAGGCTCGGGGATGAGGCGCAAGGGGCAGAGACGGACGCATCCCTTGTGATCGACTGCAGCGGGCCGGGTGCCATTGGCCGGATGCCGGGTCTGCGCGGTGTGCGCGGCGAGATGCTGTATCTGGAGACCACGGAAATCTCCCTGTCGCGCCCCGTGCGCCTGCTGCATCCGCGCCATCCGCTCTATGTGGTTCCGCGCGGCAGAGGGCGCTTCATGGTGGGCGCCACCATGATTGAAAGCGACGACGGCGGCCCGGTCACGGCCCGCTCGGTGATGGAACTGGCCAACACCGCCTATGCGCTGCATCCGGCCTTTGGCGAAGCGCGCATTGTGGAACTGGGCGCCGGCGTGCGCCCAGCCTTTGACGACAACATGCCCCGCGTGGTGACAGAGCCGGAACGCCTGCCGCAGGGGGCAGATCTGGCTGTTGCCGGCATGTACCGGCACGGCTTCCTGCTCGCCCCGGCGCTGGCGCGGCAGGCAGCGGATATGGCCGCACGGCAGCTGATGGAAACCAGAGGAGGTGCAAACCCATGAATGTGCTGGTGAATGGCGAGGCAGTGACCTGTGCGGCGGAAACCCTCCCCGCCCTGCTGCTGGAACTCGAGTATGAGGGCGACTGGCTGGCCACCGCCGTCAACGGCGAGCTGGTGCCGCGCGAGGCACGGGACACCTGCGCGCTGAACGAGGGCGACCGGATCGAAATCCTGTCCCCCATGCAGGGAGGTTGAGATGAACCTGACACTCTATGGCTGCGAGGTCTCGTCGCGGATGCTGCTGGGCACGGCCCGCTATCCTTCTCCTGCCGTGCTGGCCGATGCCGTACGCAGCTCGAAGGCGGAGATTGTCACCGTGTCGCTGCGCCGGGAAACGGCGGGCGGGCGAAATGGCGGTGCCTTTTTCCAGATGATCCGGGATCTGGGTGTCAGGGTGCTGCCCAATACTGCCGGATGCCACAGCGCCTCAGAGGCGGTGCTGACAGCGAAAATGGCGCGGGAGGTGTTCGGTACGAACTGGATCAAGCTGGAGGTCATCGGCCACCACGACACGCTGCAGCCGGATGTTTTCGAGCTGGTGGAGGCCGCACGCATTCTCAGTGCAGAAGGCTTCGAGGTATTTCCCTACACCACCGATGACCTGATCGTGGGGGAGAAGCTGCTGGCCGCCGGATGTCAGGTGCTGATGCCCTGGTGTGCGCCCATCGGCACGGCCGCGGGCCCTCAGAACCTGGCCGCATTGCGCTCCATGCGCGCAGCCTTTCCGGACGTGCCGCAGATCATCGACGCCGGCCTTGGCCGCCCTTCGCATGCCACAACGGTGATGGAGCTTGGCTTTGATGCGGTTCTGCTCAACACGGCTGTCGCCGGGGCGGGCGATCCGGTGGCCATGGCACAAGCCTTTGCCGGTGCAGTGGAGGCCGGGCGTACGGGATATCTGGCCGGACTGCTTGAACCAAGGGACATGGCCGTGCCATCAACCCCCATCATTGGCAAGGGAGCCTTCGGATGAAGCTTGATCCGTTCTATCTGATCGTGGACAGCGCAGACTGGATCACCCGCCTCGTGCCTCAGGGCGTGAAGCTGGTGCAGCTGCGCGTCAAGGACTGCGAACCTGCAGAACTGCGCCGCCAGATCCGCGAGGCAAAAGCCGTTTGCGAGGCCAATGGCGCGACGCTGGTGCTGAATGACTACTGGCAATTGGCGATCGACGAAGGCTGCAGCTGGCTGCACCTGGGGCAGGAGGATCTGGCAGAGGCCGATCTTGCCGCCATCCGCCGCGCCGGGCTGAAGCTGGGGCTCTCCACCCATGATGAGGCCGAACTTGAGACGGCGCTCGCCGCAAAGCCCGATTATGTGGCGTTGGGGCCGGTCTATCCCACCATCCTGAAGGAGTTGAAGTGGGCGCCACAGGGGCTGGAAAGGCTCGGCATCTGGAAGAAGCGTATTGGCGCGCTGCCGCTCATCGGCATTGGCGGTCTGACACCGGAACGGGCGGAGGCGGCACTTGCAGCCGGGGCAGACAGCGCGGCGGTTGCCACCGACATCACCCGCAGTGCAGATCCGGAAGCGCGCGTGCGTGAATGGCTGGCAGCGACGGCCCGCTGGCGCTAAGCGTCAGCGGATGGAGACTGGAGCTCAAGCCTGCAGCGGCACAGTCATGCGCACGATCAGGCCATGGTCTGTGAACTCACGCTCGATCTTGCCACCCAGTTCGCCGCGGACACTGGCGTCAATCAGCCGTGTACCGAAGCCCTTGCTCGTGCCCGGCTCAACAGCTTGCGCGGATTGTTCCATCCACACCAGTTGCAGAAGCTTGCCCTTGGGGGCCGCTTCCAGCGTCCAGTCCACGGTCAGTGATCCTCCGTCATCCCCGACGCGGGCATATTTAAGCGCGTTGGTTGCCAGCTCGTGGAAGACAAGGCTCAGGGCGTGAGCTGCCTTCTCGTTAAGGACAACCGGAGGCCCGCACAGTTTTTCACGCTGGAGTGCTTCGCCGAACACCTGCTCCAGTTCCTGCTCCAGAAGCTCATTGAGCCCCGCACGCTGCCAGCGCGACCGTGTCAGCAGGTCCTGCGCATTGGCCATGGCCTGCAACCTTGCGGCAAAGGAAGAGGAAAAATTCTCCAGTGACGAGGAACTGCTGGCCGTTTGCCGGGCAATGGCGAGAATGCGCGCTATGGAATTCTTGATCCGGTGCTTCATTTCCTGAAGCATCAGATCCTTTTCGGCGATGGTCTGCTGCGACATGGTTTCCAGGTCGCGGCGGGCGGCAACGGCCCGGTTCTGATTGCGGATGGAGACGGCCAATGCCGCCGCGAACAGCATCGAGAACGTGCAGATCAGCAGGGAGCGCCAATGCGCCGTGACGCCGTTCTCAATATCAGGTTGCCGTACCTGCACGAGCCAGTCACGGCCCGCGACGGTGATTTCTCCCGCCATGGACTGGAAGCTCTGTTCCGAAAGTTTCACAAAGCCTTCGGACCGGAAAAGAACAGGCTGAGTGGAACTGTCAGCCCCTTGATCCGTCACTTCGACTTCGACAGGCAGTTCCTGCGGGTACGTTAAAGACGCAAGAATGAGATCTCCTGCGCGCACCGGAGCGTAGATGAAGCCATCCGGCTGCCCGCCTGCCTCATCTTCCAGCGCACGCGGCTGGGTTCCGCGAAAGGGACTGTAGACCAGAAAGCCTGCCTGTTTTTCTGTTCCAGTCTCCTGCACCAGTTCGACCGGAGCAGAGGCATGGGGCTTTCCGGTCTGCATGGCCCGGGACATGGCATCCCGGCGCAGAGGCTCGCTGAACATGTCATACCCGATGGCCCGGGCATTGCGGGGGTCCTGCGGCTCCAGCATCACTATGGGAGTGCGCCACTCTTCTGCGGTGACGGTGGGCCAGACGGCGGCCTTAGGCCCGAAATGGACGGATAATGCTTCATTCACAGGAGCCTCAGCCCCGGTGCGGATCAGCTGAGCAAACCCGACGCCCTGCAGCCCGCGGAGCTGGCCAGTCAGCTCAAGCCCCAGAACGAAGGTGCGAAACTCGTTGTGTCCGGCAATGCCTCCCGCAGCCTCGAAAAAGGCCTGAGTGGCAGCCAATACGCCGAGCTGCTGGTCAATTCGGCTGCTGACCCTGTCCACCGCTTCCCGGGCCACGGCTTCAAACCGCTGCCGCTCTGCCGTTGTTTCAGCCTGAAAAACGGCCCAGGTCAGCCACAGTCCAACGCAGGACACGGCAAAGAACACGGCCGGGGAGATACTTTCTCATGACATCTGCAACCGTGCTCAGGGGACAGGGGATTAAACACACCCTGCCGGTAAAGGGAGTAAACGGTGCGCCTTGTCAGTTTTCAATAGGTTACGTTAGGGTAGTCTGCTGAATTTTCGGGGTTACCCCCATCTGGCCAGAGAAATCAGGCCGGATGGGGCTCCAGGGAAACTCGACGCTGTATGTCACAAGGCGCGGCGTGAGGCTGTAGCTGGCCTTGCCGTTGACAGCCTGCGGCACCACCCGCTCAAGCACCGTGCTGCCAAAATGGCGGTCATAAGCCGTGCGGGACGCCTGCCCAGCACCTGCCAGAGTGTCCGTTTCGCTGGCCTGCGGCGTCACGGTTTCGATCCAGACGATTTCCGCCACAGGCACGCCCTCCTGCTTGCTCACCCTGCAGCGCACCGTCACCGGCGGACCGGCGGTCAGCGCAGTTCCGTAGCTGACGGCATTGACCATCAGTTCGTGCAGCGCGAGCCCCACATGCAAGGCCGCATTCGGGTCAAGCAGGGCGTTGTCACCCAGCACCTCGACCAGATGCGGGTTTTGCGGAACATAACGGCTGACCTGCTGGCGCACCAGATCCTCAAAATAGGCGCCATGCCAATTGGAATCGGTCACCAGATCCTGCGATTGAGCGAGCGAGTGCAGCCGCCCCCGGAACTTGGCCAGAAACTGGTCCATGCGGGTTGAGTGCCGCGCCGTCTGCGATGCAATGCTCTGAATAATGGCAAGAAGGTTCTTGGAGCGGTGGCTGACTTCGCGCAGGAGAGCCCGGAGCACTTTCTCGCGGCGTGTCTTTTCGGTGAGGTCGGCAATCGTCGTCAGCAGATAGGGCCGCGCGCCAAAGGATGTCACCTGTTCCACATTGAAGGAAAAGACACCAGCGTCACCAAGATCAGCTTCAAGTGCGGCCGGCTCACCCGAAGCCATGACCTGCGCTTTGCTCGCCGCCAGCATTCCGGCCACCTCGTCGCCGAAGATTGCCGCATCCGTCGGCCGGTCAGCTTCCGGATCCAGTCTCCAGGGCGCAGGGAGATTGGCAGCATAGACGTAGTTCAACTGGCTGTCCTGAAGGGTAAGGCAGATGCCCGACCGCTCAAGCGCCAGCAGCAGATATTCACGCAGATGGGTCTCCGGCTGCCCCGGATCCTTCCAGATCAACCGATGAACCACCGGCGCCTCTCCAACTCTCGCAGAAAGGGGCCCCGCTGCTCTTGCAGCCAGCCCCTCCTGCTGTTCACTCGGAACATCACCTCTGCCCTAGCCCCGGCGCAGCACACCGGCAATCAGGGACAGCACCAGGAAGACCAGAAACACGAAGAACAGGATCTGTGCAATACCGGCAGAAGCACCGGCAATGCCACCAAACCCAAGGACACCTGCGATGACCGCAATCACAAGAAAAACAGCCGCGTAGTAAAGCATGTTCAGCTCCTTTCAAGGGGCGGAAGCCTTGTCTTTATTGACAGGAACTTCTCCGCCTTAAGAGTTCTGTTAACTTCCGCAACCCGGATGACCGGAGCATTTGGAAGCAGCTTGCTGATCATGAAACGGCTGAAGGACTGTCTGGTTCCATCATTTGCGATTCAAAGCAGGCAAAAGAGCCTCACTCGGCGGCAGCTCTCGCGCTTTCATCGAAGAACAGGGCCTGGCTGATCAGGGCCTTCACCATGTCCGGATTGAAAGGCTTGGTCACGAGGAACGCCGGTTCCGGGCGCTCGCCCGTCAGAAGACGCTCAGGGAAAGCGGTGATGAAGATGACCGGAACCGTCACGTCGGCGAGAATCTCGTTCACTGCATCCAGACCGGAGCTGCCGTCGGCCAGCTGAATATCGGCAAGGATCATCCGCGGCCGGGTCTCGCGGAACAGGTCAACGGCCTCCGCGTGGGTGCGGGCGATGCCGGTGACACGATGCCCCAGTCCTTCCACCATCTGCTCGATATCCATCGCGATCAGCGGCTCATCCTCGATGATCATGATATCGGTGGCCACCTGACGGGAAATGTCTTCTGCGGCCTCACGCAGCAGAGCGCCGAACTCGGTTTCCGTCACAGACAGAATATCGGCGGCCTGGGTTACTGTGAATTCCTCCACGGACACCAGCAGGAAGGCAAGGCGGCTGCGCGGCGGCAGCGACGCAAGGTAACTGGAGGCCCGCCGCTCCCAAAGGAACGGCGATTCCGACGTCTCGACCTCGATCAGCGTGGAACCAAAAAGCGTGGCAAAGAGTTTGTAAAGCGCAACCCGGTCATCCTGCGCTTCGGGCAGGAGCGACACATCGGCAATCAACGCCTCAAGGGTCGCCGCAACATAGGCATCGCCTGATGCCTGCGAGCCGGTCACGGCTCTGGCGTAGCGGCGCAGATAGCTCAGGTGAGGTGCAATACGGGTCGAAAGCGACATTAAAAACGCTCCATAGGGCTCCCGCGTGACGTCAGGAATTGACCCGCGCATTGGGAGAAACCGGATTGTGACAGCCCGCACGCGCGGGCATCTTGGAACAGGAACGGCTGGTTCCAAAAAGTTCCTCACGGCGGGAACTTTTTTGAGTGTCTGCATTTTCCTGACAGATACACAACGGATGCATGATGCCCATGAACGACTGGAAAAAGCCCGGAACACCGGACGCTGGCAACGGAGCGCTGAATGGCGCTCATGCGCAGCAGATCTCGGCCCGCCTCCGGCAGCTTTACGACACGGTGCAGAATGAAGGGATTCCCGACAGGTTTCTCGATCTTCTGGAACGCCTCGACGAAGCTGAGGAGAGGAGCCTGAAAAAATGATGGCAACAGAGACCGCAGCTCAGGCGCAGGTGGCAGACCCGCGCAAGATCTTCAAGCGTGAGATGCTCGCCTGCCTGCCAAGCCTGCGCGCCTTTGGCGTGTCGCTGACTGGCAACTCTGACAGAGCCGACGATCTGGTGCAGGACGCCATCATGAAGGCCTGGGCCAAGCAGGAAAGCTTCGAGCTGGGCACCAACATGAAGGCCTGGCTCTTCACCATCCTGCGCAATGAATTCTACAGCCAGGCCCGCAAACGCGGCCGCGAGGTGCAGGACAGCGACGGCCTGTTCACCGAACGTCTTGCTGTGCATCCGGGCCAATATGGCTCGCTTGACCTGCAGGACTTCCGCAAGGCGCTGGACGAGCTGCCCGATGATCAGCGCGAAGCCATCGTGCTGATTGGTGCATCCGGATTTTCCTATGAGGAGGCAGCAGAGATCTGCGGCTGTGCCATCGGAACGATCAAGAGCCGCGTCAACCGCGCCCGTAACCGTCTGCAGGAACGTTTGCAGATCAGCGGCGAAGAAGATTATGGCCCCGACAGCCTGTCGGCGCCGGCCACCCAGCAGCTGTTTCACGGCTGACCGCAAAGCAGCCCTTTGGCCTCGCCAGTAACGGGCAGAACAGTCCATCGTTCTGCCCGTTTGTGCTGTTTGAATGAAAGGCTGCAGCACGAAAGAGAGTCTGAATGCGCGTTACAGCACTTCTGAACCGGGATGGCGGCACATTGAAGACTGCCGACATTCAGGCTGTCTGCAATCAGATCGAGAAAGAGTTTTCCGCCGCCGGACACGAGGTGCAGTGCATCGTCACCTCGTCTGCCCGCCTTGAAGACAATCTGAAACGCATTGCCGGGGACCCGGCAGCAGAGGTCATCCTCGCCGGTGGCGGGGATGGAACCATTTCGGCTGCCGCTGCAATGGCCTATCAGTCCGGCAAGGTGCTGGGCGTACTGCCAGCCGGGACCATGAATCTCTTTGCCCGCTCGCTTACCATTCCCTTGCCGCTCGACAAGGCCATCACGGCCCTGGCAAAGGCAGACGTGGTGCGATCTGACATCGGCCTGATGAACGGCCGGCCCTTCGTGCATCAGTTTTCGCTCGGGCTGCAGGCGCAGATGATCCGTGAGCGCGACAAGGCGGAGCATGCCTCGCGCATCGCCAAGATGTGGGGCAGCTTCCGCGCATTCCTGCGCTCCACCTTCAGACCCTTTTCCTTCCGCGCAAGGCTGCGTACCGGCAGCGAGACGCGGCGCGGGCGGTTCAGCGTTATTGCCGTGTCCAACAACGTTTATGGCGAGGGCACACTGCCCTATGCGGCGCGGCTGGATGAGGGGTTCTGGGGGTCTACAGCGTCCACCGGCTGACTTCACTGGAGACGACACTGCTGGCGGCCGACCTTGCCCGTGGGGCGTGGCGCTCCAACGCCAACCTGATGTTTGACCGCGCCCGTGAAATCGAGGTGCATCTCTCCCTTCCATGCGCCGCAAGATTGGTGTGCTGGATGGCGAGCTGGTCGAGCTGCCGCTGACGGTCACCGTGAAGATCGAACCGAAGGCGCTGGCGGTGCTCCGGCCCTCCGCACCGGGCGCAATCTGATCCGCTTTCCTGTCTGATGCCCCTATAAGCCCTTCAAAACGCAGAACTCCCGGCACGAGGCCGGGATGAAACCAGTTGGCGGGAACGCAAGGGGCTTACTCGCTGTCAGATGGCCGGGCACGGCTGGCGAGGAAAAGGCCGGCGACAGCAAGAGCTGCCAGACCGATGGTTTTCCCCTTCCACCCGCCAGAAGCGGCGTGGCAGCAGCCAGAGCGACGGCATTGAGGGCACGCCTCTGTTCGCGCTTGCGCCGGTCCCGCCGGTTCAAAAGCATCATGATGGCCACCAGAATCGCAGCACAGGACAGCAACAGCAGCGCACCTGTGAAAAGGACGGCAACCGGATCATATCCGGTGCGGATAACCCAGATCACGGCGGCAGTGGTGCCAAAGCCCCAGGCGGTGAGGACCAGCAGGGCGCAGGCCCCAAGCAGCAGGACGCTGCGGCGAAACTGCCGCAGCCTTCCTTTTGCATCACCCAAGGTATCCAGGGCGAGGGAAGCCAGAAGGCGCATGGCTTAGCGCCGCATCAGCAGGGCTGCGAGCAGACCGACGCCCGCGGCAATGGCCAGCGACTGGAGCGGACGGGCGCGAACCTGGGTGGCAACCTTGCCTTCCAGGTCGGCAAGTTCCTTCTTGAGAGTTTCCAGCGCATCCTCTCCGGCGGCCTTCAGGTCATCTGCCTTGCCACTGCCATAGCTGGCGACGGCCTTGCCGAGATCGGCGACATCGGCCCGGACGCGGGTGATCCGCTCTTCCAGATCCTTGGCGGAAACAGACTTGCTGGTGTCATTTGCGGCATTCTGAACTGCTGCGGGCATGATATGCTCCTCTTGTCATGTTTTGCGGCCGGAAAGGCCGCCATTCGTCGGGAGATAGGGTTCCGGCTGATGGCGCCCGCAGAAGCGGGCGCCAGTCACGGTCAGCGGATGACCGTGGTTTCCGGGCTCTGCCTGTAGGCTTCGAGCGTATAGGCAGGGGCGTTCTCGATGGCCTCCGGCGTCACCGACGTGGTGGCCTGAATGGTGCCTTCGGCATCACGCTGGATCATCACGTTGGAAGCCTCAACGGCGACCGCCTTGCTGCCGATGCCAAGCACACCGCCTACATCAACCACATAGGCTTCGGCCTTTCCGGCAGGTGCCAGGACCACGTCCGAGATCTTGCCGGCGGTGTCGCCACCAGCCGTCATAACGTCGGTGCCGATCAGGCTTTCGGTGCTGATCACGTTAACGCCTGCAACCTGTTCGCCAGCTGCCTGACCTGTGGCACCGGTTCCCGGCACCGCCATGGTGGTGCCTGCGTTTTCATCCGTCAGACCGGCCGTTTCCTTCAGCTCGTCGATGACAGACGGGCCGGTCAGGCTGGTCTTGTCGAAGGCAGGCGCTGAATTCAGCTGCTGCGGCGTCATCTGCACCATCAGGCGGCTTTCGCCATTCTGGTCGATCCAGGTCAACTGATCAAAGGGAACGGCAACGTCCTTGCCTTCAGAATCAGCGGTGCTGTCGACCGAGATGATCACGGCATTCACTTCGCCCGTCTCGGTCATCGCCACATCGGAGACTGTGCCGATACGCTCGCCTTCGGTGGAGCCAGTCGCGTGGACATCTTCACCGATGAGGCTGCTGGCAGCAACCTCAGACGTGAGACCTGAAAGGCCAGAAGGAGCCATGGTGCCAGGCGTCTGGCTCATGTCCTGTCCGGGCATGACACCCGGCTGAGTACCTGCCGGCGCATCAGATGCTGCGGCAGGACTTTCGACAGGTTTCATCGTTCCTGTTGCGTTATTCATATCCTGCGCCATTGCGGGCGCGGCAACAAGTACAGAAACTAGAGCGGTCGTAGCAAGAATCCTTTGGATCATTATTTATCCTCCATTTCTTGCAGATGGCTCCGCTGATCTCTGAATTGAGAAACAACTGAAAGCCATCCTGTTTTTCCCACGTACAGGGGGAAACACGCCAAACAAAACTTTGTTCCAAAATTTCTGCTGCGCGTTTCGCACGATCGAGGCGATCAATCATGTTTACTTGAATCAAAAACTCAGGTATTGAGGGCGCAATCAAAAACTCAAGGTTGCGTTCCCGTGGCAAAAATCCGGATGCTGATGCTGGCGTTGGCCGCCAACGCATTCCATCAGGCGGCATTGATCGCCCTTGTGCCGGTATTGCAGCACCTGTTCGGTGTCAGTCTTGCAACGCTTGGGGCGCTGGTCGGGGTCGGCCTGCTCGCGGCGGCTCTTGCCATTCCGGTCTGGGGCCGTGTGGCAGCCAGCCGCGGACTTGACCGGGCCCTGCAGCTGACGCTGACGGGTGCTGGTGCCGGTGTCATGATGATGGGCACAGGCATCGCAGCAACAGCATATGGCTGGCTCGCCGCCTTGCCTGCCTTCGGGCTGCTGGCTGCCGGACGGCTGATCTACAGCCTCAGCGCACCGGCCATTCTGCCGCTGGCACAAACCGCAGAGACGGCCAGGTCATCGCGGAACACTGCAACAGAGGGCGCTGCGCTGGCCGGACACATCGGCCGGCTCAATGCCATGAACGGCATTGGACGCCTTGCCGGAAATGCCCTGATCGCTCCCCTGCTTCTGCTGGGCGCCTGGGCGCCCGTGCTCCTGCCACTGCCGGTCTATCTTGCCGCACTGGTGCTTTTCCTCCGCCGGGGCAGGGGCGAAAAACCTGCCTCCCACACACTCCAGAAGATTGAGCTTGGTGCAAGCAGACTGGATTGGCGTCCGCTGGCAGGTCCGCTGTTTCTTGGCTTCATGCTGCAACTGGCAACGGGTGCCGCCTATGTTCTCCTCGGCCCCGTCATCGCACAGCGGCTGTCCCTCGCTCCTTCGGAGGCTGCCAGCGCCGCCGGCCTGTGCCTTGCCATCTCGGTGGCGGTTGGCATTGCTGTGCAGCTGGGCCTTGAGCGGATCGTTGGCCCGCGCCTTCAGGCTGGCCGCCTGGCCGGAGCAGCGCTTTGTGCTGCCGGGCTTGGCCTTCTGGCCTTAGCTGCCAGCCTGCCAATGCTCGCGCTCGCCGCAGCGCTTACAGCCGCAGGGCTTTCAGTGGCCCTGGGTGCGAATACGGCCCTGACGCTTTCTGCCGAAGACATGCCTGCGCCAAGCCGCGCCCTTGCCTCCACCCGCCTCAGCAGCCTGCAATTTGCCGGTCTTGCTGCGGGCTCCCTTGCAGGCGGTGTTCTGGGCTCCATCAGCCTTGACATGGCCCTTGCCGTTCTGGCGGGCGCAGCCGCGCTCACCGCAATCCTCATACCGGTCCTTTCCCGTTTCAGCCACAGCAGTGGCCCTGCGCTTCAGCTTCCCCTTCCGGATCTGTCCGCGGCCGCCCCTGCCCACGCCCCTCATAAAGGAGCATCCGAATGAACCCCGTGCTCGAAATGCGCCCCCATGCCGGCACCCCCGCCTTGCCGCTGGATGTTGCCGGAATTGGCATCGGCCCTTTCAATCTCAGCGTCGCTGCGCTCCTTGACAGCGTGCCGGGGCTGAATGCGCGCTTCTTTGAAAAGAAGAAGCAGTTCATCTGGCATCAGGGGCTGATGTTCCCCGGCTCGATCCTGCAGACCTCGTTCCTGAAGGATCTGGTGACGCCCGTCCTGCCGACAAGCCCGCATTCTTTCACCGCCTTCCTGGTTGAGAAGAAGCGCTTCTACGATTTCCTTTCCGGCCGCTTCACCGGCGTCACCCGGATGGAATTCAACGAGTATCTGCAGTGGGTAAGCGGACGGCTCGACACGCTCGCCTTTGGCGAGGAAGCAACGGCCGTGCATCTGGATGGCAGCCGCCTGCGGCTGGAGTTTGCGAGCGGCCGCACGGAACTGGCGCACAATCTCATCGCGGGGGCAGGCATGCAGCCCTTCGTCCCGCCCTGCACGGCAGCACATCTGGGGGCTGACTGCTTCCATGCAGGAACCTACCTGACACAGCCGCGCAATTTTGCGGACAAACGCGTGGCCGTGATCGGTGGCGGTCAGACCGGGGCCGAGATCGTGCTTGATCTTCTGACCCGCGCCGGCGGCGCGCCCGCGCATGTGAGCTGGATCAGCAATCTGCCGCGCTTCTCTCCGCTGGAGGAAGGCGGCTTTGTCGATCAGGTGTTCACGCCGGGCTATGTTGCGGCCTATCAGACGCTGCCCGCCGGAGCGCAGCGCAGCGAGATTGCGGGCCAGAAACTGGCCAGCGACGGGCTGACACCCGTCACGGTGGACACGCTCTTTGCCGAGATCTACCGCCGCCGCCATGTCATGGGCGAAAACTGCATTTCCCTGCTTCCGGGCCGCAATCTGGAGGCAATGGACCGGCAGAACGGCGGCTTCCTGCTGCACACCCACGCCATCACCAGCGGCGAGAGCGAGCTTTTCGCTGCCGATGTGGTGATCCTGGCAACCGGCGCCCGCCCTGCCCTGCCCGCCTGCCTTGAGCCGCTGCGCCACCGGCTGGATCTCGATGCCAATGGCCTGCCTGTTCTGGATGCCAGCTACCGCCTGCAATGGGATGGCCCCTCCAGCATCGGACTTTTCGGTCTCAATCTCGGTTTGTCGTCGCACGGCATCGTCGACCCGCAGATGAGCCTCATGGCCTGGCGAAGCGCCGTCATCGTCAACGCCCTGACCGGAGAAGATCTCTTCGATGTCAGCGCCGGACCGGAACTGGTGGACTGGCCGAAGCGCCTCCCGGATGAAGCCCCGCTCACCCGGGCCGTCGGCTAACCCGGCCGCCACCATAGCCGCCGCCCGCCAGACCCGCCCCGGTCCTGGCGGCGGCGGCTGATCTGATCCCGATTGACGAGGACCCGGCATGAACCAGTTTCTGCCCCTGACCCAGCTTGCGCCCGATACCGCGCCCATGGACGCCGCAGCCCTGGCCGATCATTCCGCTGCCAGCGCCTTTCTCAACGCTCTTCTGCGCGAGTGGGACGGATGGTCTGTCACCAGACCGGACGAAACAGCGCGCCTTCAGACAGCCTTGCCGGACGGTTTTGCCGGTCCGGGCGGAGAAATCCTGAAACTGCCGCTTGCGGGCGGTGATGCGCTGCTGATCCACGCCCCTGCCCGCACACCCTTCCGCACCGCCGTGCGCCTGCCCTTCTGCCTGATGAGCGCTGATGGCAGCCTGCGCAAGCTGCCGCTGGCCACCGCATTGGCCCTGCTTGTCACCGATCCTGTGGCAAGCGCGGGCGATGAGGCCCTGCAGATGAAGCTGCTGCAACGGGTGATGGACAGCCGCCTTGCAGCCGAAGAAGCCTTCCGCGCCCGCCAGCCTTTGGGGCTCGCCTCAGGCTGGAACTTCCAGCAAGGCGAGCAAGCCCTGACCGGCGGACACGCCACACACCCCAATCCGCGCAGCCGTGACGGGTTGGACCTGGAGGAGGCCCGCCGCTTTGCGCCGGATCTGGGCGGACGCTTTCCGCTTTTCTGGTGTCTCGCCCACCGCTCCATCCTTGTTCTTGCCAGTGGCACACTGACCCCGGCAGAACAGATGCTGCGGGCACTGGCAGAGAGCGATCCGTCCTTGCCGCAAGAGCTGCACCAGCCGGAAGAGGGTTTCGTGCCGCTGCCCTGGCATCCCTTTCAGGCGCCCAAGCTTCTTGCCCGGGCGGATGTCAACGCCCTCGTGCGGGAAGGCCTGCTGCGGCCGCTCGGCGAACTGGGCCAGCCCTTTGCCGCCACCGGCTCATTCCGCGGCGTCCATGCCTGGCACGCGCCGTCCATGCTGAAGTTCTCCCTCTCCCTGCGGCTCACCAACTCCCGCCGCACGCTGGCGCGCAAGGAAGTGGAGCGGGGTCTGCAACTGGCAGAACTGCTTGACGGCCCGATCGGGGAAAGCCTTGCCACCGGGTTCCCGAAGGCTTCGATCCTGCGCGAACCGGCCTATGTGGCGCTGAAGGATGCCGATGGCGGCGCGCTGGAGGAAAGTTTCGTCGTCCTGCGCGACAACCCGTTCCGTGATGAAACTGCATCCGGTCCAGTGATGATGGCGGGCCTGTGCGAACAGCGCCCTGATGGCGCTTCGCCTCTCGGCGAGTTGATCCTGGCCCGTGCCGCCCGCGATGGCGGCGCGGTGGAGGATCTGGCGGAAAGCTGGCTGCAGGATTTCCTTGATGTGGCGATCCATCCGCTTCTGGAAATCCGCGCCCGCTATGGCCTTCTCTTCGGAGCGCATCAGCAAAACATGACGCTGGCGCTCGATCAGCACGGCTGGCCAGCGCATCTGTGGCTGCGCGACTGTCAGGGCACCGGGCACCTCACCACCCATCACGAGATGCTGGCTAAGCACCTGCCGGATATCGGCCGCCACGCGGAAAATGTAGTGCCGCCGGAACTGGGTGACGGACTCTTCTGCTACTACGTCATCGTCAACAACCTGATGAGCGTGATCGCCACGCTGGTGCTGGATGGCCTTATGGCGCAAGAGCGGGCCAACCGCTGCCTTCTGACCTTCCTGCAACGGGAGAAGGTGCAGAGCCAGGGTGACACCAGCCTGCATGACTTTCTGCTGAACCGGCCCACCTGGGTGAGCAAGGGCAATTACCGCACCAGCCTCAGCAACGTGAACGAGGCCTCGGGCGATGGCTCGGGCCAGCTTGCCGCCTTCCTTGAAATGCCGAACCCGCTGCTGGCGCTGACGCGCGCGGACGGGCACTGACACCGGAGACAAGCCCATGAACATTCATGCTGCCAGCACCACACAGGCGGAAGCCCTCGTGACCACCCGTCTCGACAGCACCGGGGAAACACCTGTTCTGTCGCTGCGCCTGAACGGAGCAGCGCCCGGCGCAGAAGAACTGACCGGCGCCGTACTGCGGGCACTGGAATCCGCCTTTGCTGCTGACGGAAGCCTCCACCGGCTGATCCTTGATCCGGCGGGCGCGCCGCTGATCATCCGCGATCTGCCCTTTGCTCATCCGGTGGCGGGCGGGCTGGAGGTGCGCCGCGACGGCTTCTATCAGACAGACCAGCTCTGGCTTGGGCACAGACCCGTAGGACGGCTGCACACCGGGCTGGTGCCGGGCCCCGATGGCCGCGACCATCCCTTGCGCCCGCCCCATCCGGTGGGTGTGGTCTACGAGCGGTATGACCCGGTGGCAGATCTCACCGTCTCCTTCCGCACCGTGGACATTGACCGGGACCTCGACACCTTCCACCGCTGGATGAACGATGGCCGCGTCGCCTATTTCTGGGAGCTGGCCTGGGAAAAGCCGAAGCTGCGCGACTATCTCGCCGCCTTCGCGGAGCGTCCGCATACCTATCCGCTGATCGGCTGCTTCAACGGTGAGGACGCCGGCTACTTCGAGACCTACTGGGTTCGGGAGGACCGGCTTGGCCCCTTCTATGACAGCGGCCCCTGGGACCGGGCCTGGCACGGGCTCATTGGCGAGCGCCGCCATCTTGGCCGGGCCAAGACAGGCGCCTGGCTGCGCGGGCTCATCCACTATCTCTTCCTCGACTGCCCGATGACGGAGAACATCATGGGCGAGCCGCGCGTCGATAATGCCAAGCTGCTGAACTATGCCGGAGAAGTCGGCTACGAAAAGGTCAAGGAATTCGACTTCCCGCACAAGCGCTCGGCCCTGATGCGCTGCCCCCGTGACCGGTTCTTCTCGGAGGTGCGGCTGTGAACGCGCCCTTCACCCTGTCCACCCCGGCAGACGGCCGCAGCGCCGCAGACGCCCGCTGGAACAGCGTCTGCCGGACCGCCCTTGCCAAGATGCTCGACGAGTTGACCTATGAGGAAGTGCTGGCGCCGGAAGCGGAAGGCGAGGGCGGCTATGCCCTGCGCCTCAAGTCCGGCGTCACCTGGCGCTTTGCCGCCCGCACCGGCGCCTGGGGCAACCTGCTGACGGACAGCCGGACGATCCGCCGCGAGCCGGAGGGGGCGGTCTCGCCGCTTCAGTTCACGCTGGACGCAAGATCCGAGCTCGGCATGGCGCCGGAAACCCTCGCCACCTTCCTGCGCGAGCTTTCCAACACCCTGCGGCAGGACATGATCCTGCATCAGAAGACGGAAGGGCTGGATGCGGACCGGCTGCTGAACCTTCCGGTGCATGTGCTGCACGGGCTGCTGGAAGGGCACCCCAAGGCCGTGGCCAACAAGGGGCGCCTGGGCTGGGGCGTGGATGACCTTGCCCGCTATTCGCCGGAGTCTGCCGAACCCTTCTCCCTGTTCTGGCTGGCAGCCATCCGGCAGAACTGCCGCATGGGCGGGGAAGGCGACGAAGCCGCCTTCCTGCGCCGCCAACTCGAAGAAGATGAGACGGCAAAGCTTCTGGCCCGGCTGGCTGAAAAGGGGCTGAGCCTTGAGACCCACACGCTGATCCCCGTACACCCCTGGCAGTGGGACAATGTGATCCAGCAGGCCTATGTCACGGATCTGGCGACGGGCGATCTGGTGTTCCTGGGCAGCTTCGGCGGGCGCTATGTGGCAGGCCCCAGTCTGCGCACGCTCACCAGCATCGACCGGCCCGGCTCGGCGGATGTGAAGGTGGCGCTGACCATCCTCAACACCTCCGCCTGGCGCGGCATTCCGGGCAAGTACATCGCAATCGGCGCCGCCCTGTCGGACTGGCTGGAAGGCATCGTGGCCTCAGATGATCTGCTGGCCCGGCACGTCACGATCCTGCGCGAGGCACGCGGCATCTGGTACCGGCACCCGCTCTATGGGCAGATGGAGGATGCACCCTACCAGCACGGCGAAACGCTGGGCGTGATCTGGCGTGACAATGCCTCCGGCAGGGTAGGACCGCAGCGCCGCGCCTGCCTTTATGCAGCGCTTCTGCATCCCGACGCGGAAGGGCGGCCACTTGCCGTGGCCCATGCAGGCCGGGCCGGAATGGACTTCGAGGCTTGGCTGAAGCGCCTCTTCGAGGTCAGCGTGGTGCCGCTCTACCACATGCTCTGCCGCTTCGGCACAGGCTTCATCGCCCACGGGCAGAACATCACCGTGGTGCTGGAGAAGGACGTACCGGCCGGAATTGCCATCAAGGATCTGCAGGGCGACGTGGATCTGGTCAATGTCGAGTTTCCGGAGCAAGCGGACCTGCCAGCCGAGGTAAGGGCCGTGCTGCCGTCGAAGCCTCCGGCCTATATCGTTCACAACATCCAGACCGCGCATTTCGTCACGGTGCTGCGCTTCTTCTCCGCCCGGCTCGAAGCGTCCGGTGTGCTGCCGGAGGACCGGTTCTACCGGCTGCTGGCGGATGTGCTTCAGGACTACATGGCAAAGCATCCGGCTCTGGCGGAGCGGCACAGCATGTTCGATCTGTTCAATCCGGCGATGCCCAGGGTCTGCATCAACAAGGTGCGCTTTGCCATCGGCTATGGCGATGCCGCCCAGCGCCCGATGCCGGCACTGGGGACTGACCTGCGGAACCCGCTGTGGCGGCACTGAAATGTTGCGTTCACGCAACAGCGCAACTTTTGCAAGGTCTGCGCCTTGAACAAAACTTGAATCCTTAATTCATATATGTAGTTGTAGCGCCCACATCAGGAAGCCAGGCCCAAAGGGCCAAGCCACCGCACGCAAGACTTCAACCGCTCATGCAACAGGTGGCAGGCCATGCATATCAGAACACTTGCGCTGACGACCACAGCGCTCATCGCAGCATTTCCGGCAATGGCTCAGGAAGGTGCCGCGCCCAAAGCCGCTTCCACCCTCGACAAGATCGTCATCACTGCGGGGCGCAGTGAAGGTGAGGTCAGCACGCTGGCGCAGTCTGTGGTCGTGATCGACCGGGAGCAGATTGAAGATGGCAACTTCGGGTCAACTGATGCCGCAGATCTCATTGCCCGGATGGTCCCGGGATTTGCTCCGTCGAACCAGACCCTTTCCGGCGCTTCGGAGACCTTCCGTGGCCGTGAAGTGCTGATCATGGTCGACGGCGTGCCGCGCAACACACCGCTGCGCGACAATTCCCGTATCCTGTCGATGATTGATCTGAGCACGGTCGAGCGCATCGAGGTCGTCAATGGCGCATCCAGCCTGTACGGCGCAGGCGCTACGGGTGGCACGATCAACTTCATTACCAAGCGTGGCGCGGAAGAGGGCATCCGCACCTCGATCACAACGCAGGCAAGCGCCTTCACTCAGGACGCCGGCAATTCCATTGCCCCTTCGGTGAGTGCCAACGTTGAAGGCCGCATCCGCCAGTTCGACTATTTCTTCTCCCTCTCCGGCGATATGACGCGCAAGGCCTATGATGGCCGCGGCAAGGAGATGGCTTCCGATGCCATGCTCGGCCAGGGCGGCGCAGACCGGACGAAGCAGGGCAACCTCTTCACCGGCCTCGGCTATGAAAACGAAAGCCGCCGCTTCGATTTCAGCTTCGACTGGACCTACCTGGAGCAGAAGCCCGACTGGCTGACCAACTACGCCACCACACCCGTATCGCCTGACTTCCGGTCGCCTTATGTCAGCGATCCGCTGAAGGAGGACTCCAAGTATCTGACTGGCAAGTTCACCGAGAATGATTTCCTGCTGGGGAAGCTGTCGGTCACGGCATTCTACAATTCGATCGAAAAGACGAGCCCGTTCAATACACTCTCCGCAGTGAACTCGATTGTTTATTACTCCGGCAATCCGGCATCGCCGACGTCGCCTTACAATCAGAGTGTGCTGAAGAGCGATCGCGCTGGCGTCAATGCCACTGTGAACAGCCCGGTTGACTGGCTGCGTCAGGGGGCAAACCTGACATGGGGTCTGGACTACACCTATGACCAGACCACGCAGGAACTGACCGACGGGACCACCATCATCTCCCCCATGACCCAGAACCAGATCGGCGCCTTTGCCCAGCTGGAACTGCCGGTCACCGACCGTCTGACGCTGCAAGGTGGCGCGAGATTTGACCAGTTCTATCTGGACGTGAAGGACTTCAACCGCCCAACAGCGGTACAGTACCGCTCCCCACGGCCTTCACACTCTGGCCGGCCATCAATGTTCGCGGCGGCAGCTTTGAGTATAATTCGCCGACCTATAATCTGGGGGCCGTATTTGACCTGACGCAGGAAGCTCAGGCCTTCGCAAACTTTTCGCAGGGCTACTCCCTGACCGACATCGGCGGCTTCACCCGCCGCGCAGGCGTCAACTCCACCGGCGAGATCTGTGCGGCCTATGGCGCCCTGGCCCGTGCCTTCGGCTGCTCCGGAACGCCCGCACTGAGCATCAGCTATGCCTCCATTGCGCCGGAGCCGCAGCTTGTGAACACCTATGAAGGTGGCCTGCGTGGCGACTGGGGCCGTGTGCGCGGCACGGCCAGCGCCTATATCTCCACCTCGGACAAGGGCACGACCTTCGATCCCCGGAACAATACCGTCTCTCAGCAGAAGGAAAAGATCTGGGGCTTTGACCTCACCGCCGAGGCGGACGCCACCGACCGGCTGACCTTCGGCACCGTCTTCTCCTACGTGGAAGGCAAGTATGACGCCAATGGCGACGGCCGCATCGGAGCGGGCGAATACATGCCGAACAACCGCATCCCGAACAACGTCAAGCTGAATGTCTATGGCGAGATGAAGTTCATGTACGACATCATGGCCCGCGCCGAGATCGAGCATCTGTCCGGCCGCAAGGAGACCAGCCAGCATCTGCCGGATGTGACACTGGTGCACATGGGCGTTTCGAAGGACATGGGCAAGGCGGGCAAGCTGTCGCTTGGCGTGCGCAACGTCTTTGACACGGATTACGTCAACCCGACCGCCAGCGCTGTCCGCGGCGCAGACGTACCGGGCCTTGGCCGCACGGTGGCCCTCACCTATCGCGTGACGTTCTGATCCTACTGAGGCCTCCCGCAAGCGCTTGCGGGAGGCTTTCCTCTTGCCGGAAAGACCAGTGCCATGCGGGATGCACCAGCACCCCAAAGCCAGACCGCGCCAGCCGGGAAAGCCGGATCCGCCTCTATGTGACGCTGGCCGGGCTCTATCTTGCACAAGGTATCCCGAGCTATCTGCTCGCTGCCGCCCTGCCGCCCGTTCTGCGCGAGCAGGGCGTTTCGCGTACGGCCATCGGGCTTTTCTCGCTGCTGATGCTGCCGCTGGTGGTGAAATTCGCCTGGGCGCCCTTCGTGGACCGGATCCGTCTTTTGCCCATCGGCCACCGGCGCGGCTGGATAGTGCCGATGCAGCTCATCAGTTCTGCTGCCCTGCTGGCCATGGCCTTCATCCAGCCCACGGATGTGGTCCGTCTCTTCGTCATCTGCACGGTCATTTCAATCGCCATGTCGACGCAGGACATCGCCGCCGATGGCTACGCAACACAGAAGCTGACGGAAGCTGACCGGGGCATCGGCAACGCCTGTCAGGGCGGAGCGGTTGCCTTTGGCGTCGTCATCGGCGGCAGCCTGTCGCTCTTCCTGTTCGAGCATTGGGGCTGGCAGCCAACGCTGCTTTTTGTGGCCGCCCTGTCGCTGATCCCGCTGGCCATCACCGCCCTGATGGAAGAGGACGCAGACGAACTTGCACGAGGCACCTCCGGAGCAGGCCAGGCACCGCGCCCCTCGCTTCGCGCCTTCTTCCGCCGCCCCGAAGCGGTGCAGATCCTCATCGTTGCGCTGGTGTTCCGGGCCAGTGAGGGCCTCGTCAAGGCGATGGAAGGGTCTTACCTCGTTGATATCAAACTGCCGCTGTCCTGGATCGGCTACCTTTCGGGGGCTTCGGCGGCAACGGCCGGGCTTCTGGGCTCCATCGTCGCCGTGGGCCTCATGCGCTGGCAGGGCACGCGCACGGCCCTGATCACGCTGGGCGGCCTCCGGACCATCTGCTTCCTGATGTTCATGGTCCATGCCCTGGGAATTTCGGACAGCCTTTACACCGTCATTGGTGCCGCCGGGTTCCAGACGCTGATCCGCTACATGGAGATCGTCGTCCTCTATTCGCTGTTCATGTCCGTTTCCTCGAAGGAGCAGCCGGGCACCGACTTCACCATTCTGGCCTGTGCACAGCTGGTGGTCTATCTCGGGGGAGCCAGTGTTTCCGGCGTCCTGGCGGACAAGCTGGGCTATGGCGTGCTCTTCACCCTCTCCACGGCCCTGTCCGGCCTTGCCGTGCTGCTGACGGCAACACTCCTGCGCCGCAAGCCGGCCCCGCAGATGTTTGAGGAAATCCGCCCATGAACGGCCCCGCCCCTCTGATTGCCTTCACCACGCTCCCTTGCGATGCCCCGGCAGCGCTGCTGGAGACGCTTGTTGCCGAAATGCTCCGCAACGGCATGGACATCACCCGCCCCACCCCGGCCGAAGTTGCGCTGAACCTTGACCCCAACACGGTTGGCCTCAGCGTTCAGCAGGGCGAAGGGCTGCGCATTACGGTGCAGGCAAACGGGCTGGTTCCCCTCCACCGGCTGAAGCAATGGCTGATGGAGCACCTGGAGGAGCTGCAGCCCGGCACGACGGCGGCCTTGCGCTGGTCCGATGATGAGCCGCGCGATGGCGAGGTTGCCCCACCCTATTTCCACGAGCTGACGGTCCTGAAAAAGGCTGCGCTCAGCCCTGCCCTGCTCCGCCTCACCTTCAAGGTGGAAGGGATGGAGCGCTTTGGCAGCGACGGGATTCACGTGAAATTGCTGCTGCCACCGGAAGGCCGCACGCCTGTCTGGCCCCGGCTTGCCGCCAATGGCGCGCTGATCCTGCCCGAAGGGCCGGACGCGCTGCACATGCGCTACTACACCATCAAGAACACCCGCAAGCAGGCCGGCGAAATCGATATCGACGTTGTCCGCCATGCAGGCGGCGCCGTCTCGGACTGGGCCGAGGCCTGCCGTGAGGGCGATGTGATCGGCCTGCTCGGCCCCTCCGGCTTCCAGCATCCGCCGCTCGCAGGCCCGCTGCTGCTTGCCGCCGATGGCACCGGCGCGCCGGCCGTTGCCCGCATGATCGAGGCACTGGCCGCAGACATGGACCGGGAGGGCACCCCGTTTCCGGCGGCGGGCATGTGATCCTCGGGCTTGGCACGGATGAGGAGGCGCTGGCCTATCTTCCCGCCGCAGAGGTTGCCCGCCTCGGCCTGAAGGTGCATGGCCTTGCCCCGGAAGCCTTCGATGCGGATCTGGAACAGGCCATCCGCACGGCCTTCGCAGGCACAAAGCCCGCCTATGCCTGGTTTGCCGGCGAACAGCAGACCGCCCAGCACCTGCGCCCCCTGTTCCGCAAGGATTTCGGCCTCGGCAAGGGCAGCCAGTATGCGATTGCCTATTGGACAAAGGGCAAGACCGGGATGGAGCGGTAAGCGTCAGGGGGACGGCGGCGGGGATTTACCAGAACGCCCGGCACTCATTTGTTTCGTCTTGCCATGGCCCGACCATGGCAAGACGGCGGAAAGGGATGGGCCTCTATCACAAACAAAAGCCCCGGCGGATGCAGCATCCGCCGGGGCTTTGTTACGCCTGGCCGTTGTAGCCCTGTCTCACTCCAGCCCTTCAAACAGCGCCGTGGAGAGATAGCGCTCGGCGAAGGAGGGGATGATGACGACGATGGTCTTGCCGGCCATGTCCTCACGCTGGCCCACCTTGATGGCCGCCATCAGCGCTGCGCCGGAGGAAATGCCGACCGGCACGCCCTCGGTGCGAGCCACCTCACGGGCCGTGGCAAAGGCTTCGTCATTGGAAACCTTGACCACTTCATCATAGACCGACGTGTCCAGCACACCCGGCACGAAACCGGCGCCAATGCCCTGGATCTTGTGCGGGCCGGGGTTGCCGCCGGACAGGACCGGGCTGTCCTCCGGCTCCACCGCCACCACATGCAGGCCCGGCTTGCGGCTCTTCAGCACCTGCGACACACCGGTGATGGTGCCGCCCGTGCCGATGCCGGAGACGAACACATCCACCTGGCCGTCTGTATCGTTCCAGATCTCTTCCGCCGTGGTGCGGCGGTGGATCTCCGGGTTGGCCGGGTTCTCGAACTGCTGCGGCATCACCGCGCCGGGGATCTCGCTGACCAGCTCCTGGGCACGGGCGATGGCGCCCTTCATGCCCTTCGGCCCTTCCGTCAGCTCCAGCTCGGCGCCGAGGATCTTGAACATCTTGCGCCGCTCGATGGACATGGTCTCCGGCATGACAAGGATCAGCCGGTAGCCCTTGGCGGCGGCCACGAAGGCCAGCGCAATGCCGGTGTTGCCGGAAGTCGGCTCCACCAGCGTGGTCTTGCCCGGCTGGATCTGGCCAGCAGCTTCCATCGCCTCGACCATGGCAACGCCGATACGGTCCTTGACGCTGGAAATCGGGTTGAAGAACTCCAGCTTGCCCAGCAGAGTGGCCTTCACCCCGTGCTTTTCCGCAAGGCGGTCCAGCCGCACAAGCGGCGTGTCGCCGATGGTTTCGGTGATCGAGCTGTAAATCCGGCCGCGGCCCGGCTTCCTGTCGGTCATTCTCATCTCCCGTCCTGGCCCCGGCACCATGATGCGGGGCACCTGTTCTTCTGTCGGAATTCTAACCCCTAACCTAGGAACAATTCCCGCCGGAATCGAGTGCTCTCATGCTCAAAAGCCTGAGGAATAAGGAAAGTTGTGCCAAAGCGGGGTGGGGGGAGGAGGGGAGCTCTGGCTTTGGTCGTTTGGTTCTCGCTAATCGGCCGATGCCATATGAACCCACTTAGGCGGCTCTCAGATTTGCTGTGATGGTGCCCCAGCAGAGCTCTCCGTATCCAATTAAGACGAAATCATCGCCGCCGCCGACAGCAGCTACAACTACGACGGCCCCGCGTGGAGGCTTCGAGGCTGTATAGACAGTACGAAGCATAGAAGCCTTAGCGTGAACTCGAGCATGCTGCAGATGGCGAAGTGTGAGATTAAGGCGGCCGCATACTTCACATTAGGAGGGCTTTTCGCTAGCAAAGTTGGTGATCAAAATAGTGCCGGGAGGATACGATGAAGAGTGATTTGTTCGGCGTAATCCCGGACATGCTAATCGTTGGTGTAGCTGATCAATATCTGACTGCAGCCACAATTTTGCATTCCAATTCCACTGCAAGTAAGGTTCAGCTGCCCCTCATTAACGCGCTGATCATCGCTGTCGAACTCTATCTGAAATCATTGAACGCCACGACAGTGTATTCCAAGATAAACGATCCTGACGGCTTCAGACAGTTGCACTCGAAGGCGATGAGCCGTGACCATCATCTTTCCGGCCAGTATGAAGACCTTGATTGGGATGTTCGATCAAAACTGGAGGAAATTTGGCGAGATGACTTTGAGTTTCGATTTGAATCCCGTACCATTCGTATACTACTGAAGGAGTTCGATGGTGTCTTTCAGAAGACACGCTATCCGTTTGAAAAGAACAACGGCATCGATAGCGTCAACATCGACAGACTCTTTGCTCTAGGCTGCTTTTTCCGAGAATTTATATATGACCATAAGGACGAATTTTACGTTTGGAGTTCGCCAGGTTGATATTCGTATTCGGAAGTCCACATCCTCTAGATCGTTCCGCAACGCGCCCATTCGTGATCACGTCCGTATTTTTCCCTAGGCAATTCCCTAGCAGTTACACTCTTGCCGGTAGGCGGCTAGACTTTGTGGATTCCTATGCGAGATTGGCACGTCAATAGCTCGCGTGCGCAGACATACTTCAGGCCCTCCAAGACCCCGCTGCCTCTGGCGCAAAAATGTCGGGCGTTTGTTATCCCAAATGATCTAAAGCCCAGCCAAGGCAACAATTAGCCCCATACAGACCAAGATTTTCCGGCACAAGAGCTCTCCCATTTCAAGACCGCCGGAAATCACACATATGTTCGAACCAGTCATGGCTCGCGAAAAGCCTGCAATCTGGTCGCCCCGGCACAGCGCTTCAGCTCCCCTCCCCCTGGTGGGGAGGGGTTAGGGGTGGGGGAGGCATCTCCGGCTGGCAGAGAGTTTATGGATTGCAGGCAGCTGGTCCGCTTGAGAGTCATTCAGGAAAATATCTTATTTTCAAATAGTTGCGGGTTCAGAGCCCCCACCCCTTACCCCTCCCCACGAGGGGAGGGGGCGGAGAGGCCCTGCCACAAATCAGATGCATCATTGCAGGCAGTGTCCGAACCTGATGTGTGAATCCGGTGGCCACGAGAGGAAGTGGCCTTTTCCTTGCGCCCAATATCAACTCTGCGCCTCAGGCGGGAGTTCCCCTCTCAACCTGAGAAGCAGGCCTCTGAAACCACCCGCTTCTCCCGACCCCCACCCCAAAAAACCCACTCACCCCACCCCGGTCGACCCAAACCCGCCAGCGCCGCGCTGGGTGGCGTCGAGGGTGGTGACTTCGGTCAAAGACGCCTGCGTGGCCGGGGCGATGATCATCTGGGCGATGCGCAGGCCGCGGGTGATGGTGAAGGGCTCGTCGCCGTGGTTGATCAGGATGACCTTCACCTCGCCGCGATAATCCGCATCAACCGTGCCGGGGGAGTTGAGAACCGTGATGCCGTTCTTGGCGGCAAGGCCGGAGCGGGGGCGGACCTGGCCTTCGAAGCCGCGCGGGATGGCCATGGCAAGGCCGGTCGGCACCATCGCCCTCTTGCCCGGCTGCAGCACCAGATCTTCGCTCACCGCTGCCATCAGATCAAACCCGGCCGCATCGGCGCTTTGATAGGCGGGCAGCGGCAGGTCTGCGCCATGCTCAAGGCGCAGCAGTTCAACGGTGACGGAAGCAGGAACGGGCATGGCAATTCTCCTTGAAGGAAATACGGCCCTCTTGCTGTCAGCATTGGCGGCCCAGCGCAAGCCTTGCGGCCTGCGGTCAACAGGTCATGCGGCAAGGCGCCGGACGGGGGCATGGCTTCTGTTTCCTTGAAGTGAACGATCCGTCGCATTTGCGCATCTTTATTCACGCCGGAAACGTTCCTATTCTCCAGGCAACGATTGAAACCCCTGCGCCTCAATGGAGGGATCACATGTCTGCCACAGGATTTGAACCGCTGTTTCTGGCCCATGGCTCGCCCATGCTGGCGATTGCGGACAGCGCCGCGCACCGGTTTCTGAAGGAACTCGGCCCCAGCCTGCCGCGCCCGCGTGCCATCGTCGTGCTGTCGCCCCACTGGGAGACGGAGGGCCTCCGGGTTTCCGCCCCCGGCCCGCTGCGCACCATCCATGATTTCGGCGGCTTTCCGCGTGCCCTGTTCGAGATCCAGTATCCGGCCAGCGCCCCGGAAGATGTGACCGGCGAGGTGATGGACAAGCTGAGCGCCGCAGGCATCGCGGCGCGCATCGACCCCACATGGGGGCTGGATCACGGCGCCTGGGTGCCGCTTTATCTCGCCTATCCGCAGGCGGATATTCCGGTCGTCGCCCTCTCCCTGCCGCTGAGCTACGGCCCGCAGGAGCTCCTGGAGCTGGGCGAGGCGCTGAGCGGACTGCAGGACAGCGGCGTGCTGATCATCGCCACCGGCAGCACCACCCATAACCTGCGCCAGCTGATGCCGCAGAACAGCCCGGCCCCCGAATGGGCCACGGCCTTTGATGCCTGGCTGGATCAGGGGCTTCTGAGCGGCGAAGCGGAGCGGATCACGGATCTCGACGCCGCCCCCGGCTTCCGGATGGCGCACCCGAGGGAGGAGCACCTTCTGCCCGTGTTCTTCGCGCTTGGTGCCGGCGGCAAGGGCGCCAAGGGCGAGCTGCTGCACCGCACCTATGAATACGGCACCCTGTCCATGTCCTACTACCGGTTCGGAAAAGCTGCCTGAAGCAGCGCTCACAACGCCGCTTCGATTTCCGCAACGATGGCCTCTGCCGCACGGCGGGGGTCGGTGGCGCGGCTGATGGGGCGGCCGATGACGAGATAGTCGGACCCGGCGCGGATGGCATCGCCCGGCGTCATCACGCGCTTCTGGTCACCCTTGTCGCTGCCAGCGGGCCGCACGCCGGGCGTCACCACCACCAGCTCGCCGCCCACAGCCTTACGCACAAGGCCCGCCTCCAGCGGCGAGCAGACGATGCCGCCCATGCCGGCGGCCCGCGCATCCCCGGCGCGCGCCTCGACAAGGCCCGCTACCGGGCCGCGATAACCGGCTGCCACCAGATCTTCCTCGTCCATGGAGGTCAGAACCGTGACGCCGAGCAGGCAGAGATCCTTGGCGTCCGTTTCCTCCAAGGCAGCTACGGCGGCGCGCATGGTCTTGGGGTAGGCATGCAGCGTGACGAAGCGCACGCCCATGCGGGCAATGTTGCGCACGGCGCTGGCAATGGTGTTGTCAATATCGAGCAGCTTCACGTCGAGGAACACCTCAATGCCCTCGCCCGCCAGCTCTTCGGCAAGCCTCAGCCCGCCTGCAAACTGCAGCTCCATGCCGATCTTGTAGACCCCGACGGCGCCCTTGGTCGCCGCAATCAGCGCCCGCGCCTCCTCAACCGTGGGCACATCCAGCGGCAGCATCAGGCGGTTTGTGGCGGACTTGGGGGCAAAACGGCTGGAGGCGGCCATCCGGGTTTCCTTTCATGGTGGCATGAGGCATCGCCGCTTCCTAGCAGGCCCGTTGCGGCAACGCCAGAACCGCGCATCTTCCCGGCTTCGATGATCTGGCAAAGAAGTCTCTGGCCAGATTGCCCATTTGTGTTTCAATGATTGGCACCGCCTGCTAAAACGGCGCGGTTTCGCCAGGCAGGTAGTAAGGCTGGCCGATGGAAGGATGACAGATGCGCACAGCGGCAATCTCGCGCAACACCAAGGAAACCCGCATTGACGTCGAGATCAATCTCGATGGCACCGGCGCCTATGACGTGGCGACGGGGGTCGGCTTCTTCGACCATATGCTGGAACAGCTTGCGCGCCATTCGCTGATCGACATCAAGGTGCGCGCCGAGGGCGACACCCATATCGACTTCCACCACACGGTGGAGGACACCGGCATCGCGCTGGGGCAGGCCCTGTCGCAGGCGCTGGGGTCCATGTCCGGCATCACCCGCTATGCCGACACCCATCTGGCCATGGACGAGGCGCTGACGCGCTGCGCGCTGGATGTGTCGGGCCGCCCCTTCCTCGTCTGGCAGGTGGAATTCTCCCGTGACAAGGTGGGCGAGTTCGACACCGAACTGTTCGAGGAATTCTTCCGCGCCTTCGCCATGAATGCAGGCATCACCCTGCATGTCGCCAATATCTATGGCAGCAACTGCCACCATATCGCGGAAACCTGTTTCAAGGCCGTGGCACGCTCGCTGCGCAAGGCCATCGAGATCGACCCGCGCCAGGCGGGCCGCGTGCCCACCACCAAAGGCCAGCTTGGCGGCTGAGGAGGCAGGACAATGAGCACATACATGGTCATGCTGCCGCCGGAGGCGGAGGGGCGCGAACTGACGCCCGCCATGGCGCAAAGGGCGGTTTTCGTGCGCGACGGCTTCTCCACCCCGGCGCTGGTCTTCACCGGCATCTGGATGCTGGTGCACCGGCTGTGGCTGCCGTTTCTGGCCTATCTCACCCTCTCGCTGGTGCTGGAGCTGATCGCGCAGAATTTCATCCAGTCGGTGCCCGGCGTGCTGGCGTTCCTGACCGGTGTTCTCATCGGCCTTGAAAGCGGCAACCTGCGGCGCTGGTCGCTGGAGCGCAAGGGCTGGATCTTTGCCGGTGTTGTCACGGGACAGGACGTGCAAGAGGCTGAGCTGCGCTTCTTCAACGCCTACCGCCCGGCCCCGCGCCCGGTGGAAACACCGGCTGCCCCGCAGCCACAGGGCTTCGTGCCGCGCTTTGGCCGCGAGCAGGTGATCGGCCTGACGCTGTCCGGCTCCGGATTTGCGGGAGAAGGTGCAAGATGACTGTCGCCATCATTGACTATGGCTCGGGCAACCTGCGCTCGGCTGCCAAGGCCTTCGAACGGGCCGCCCGCGATCATGCGAAGGTGCCGGATGTGATCGTCACCTCCGATCCGGAACAGGTACTGAAGGCAAACCGCATCGTCCTGCCGGGTGTCGGCGCCTTTGCCGATTGCCGCCGGGGGCTTGAGGCCGTCGAGGGCATGCACGAAGCGCTGGAGGAAAGCGTGCGCCGCAAGGGCAAGCCCTTCCTGGGCATCTGCGTCGGCATGCAGCTGATGGCCTCGCGCGGACTGGAATTCGAAACGGTGGAAGGCCTCGGCTGGATCGACGGCGATGTCACGGCGATGCAGCCGTCTGATCCCGCGCTGAAAATCCCGCACATGGGCTGGAACACGATCAGCGTGCATCCGCAGTCCCACCCCGTTCTCAAGGGGCTGGCCACCGGGCCGGACGGGCTGCATGCCTATTTCGTCCATTCCTTCCATTTCGCCTGCGCCCGCCCGGAAGACCGGCTGGCCACCTTCGACTATGCTGGCACCTTCACTGCGATGGTGGCGCGCGACACGATGGTGGGTACCCAGTTTCACCCGGAAAAGAGCCAGCGGCTTGGCCTTGGCCTCATTGCCAACTTCCTTGACTGGAAGCCCTGAGGCCCGGCTTTCACGCTTGATGCACGACTATGGCGCGGCAGGCGCCGCAAGAGAGACATTGCCATGATCCTTTTTCCCGCCATCGACCTCAAGGACGGCCAGTGCGTGCGCCTGAAACTGGGCGACATGGACCAGGCCACCGTGTTCAACGACAATCCGGCGGCGCAGGCCAAGGCCTTTGAAGATCAGGGCTTTGAGTATCTGCACGTGGTTGACCTCAACGGCGCCTTCGCCGGGGAAAGCGTCAACGGCGCGGCGGTGGAAGCCATTCTTGGCGCAACGAAGAACCCGGTGCAGCTGGGCGGCGGCATCCGCACCCTGGCCCATATCGAAAGCTGGCTGGCCAAGGGCATCACCCGCGTCATCCTCGGCACCGTCGCCGTGCGCGACCCGGAGCTGGTGCGCGAGGCCTGCCGCAAGTTCCCCGGCAAGGTCGCCGTCGGCATCGACGCCAAGGGCGGCCGCGTGGCGGTGGAGGGCTGGGCGGAAACCTCCGAACTCACCGCCGTGGATCTTGCCAAGCGCTTCGAGGATGCCGGCGTTTCAGCCATCATCTACACGGATATCGACCGGGACGGCGTGCTGAAGGGCCTCAACATCCCCTCGACGCTGGACCTGGCGGCTGCCGTATCCATTCCCGTCATCGCCTCGGGCGGCCTTGCCTCGATTGAGGATATCAAGCGCCTGCTGCAGCCGGACTGCGCCATCCTGGAAGGCGCCATCTCCGGCCGCGCCCTCTACGACGGCCGCCTCGACCCGGCCGAAGCCATGGCCCTGATCCGGGCGGCGAGGAGACTGCTGCATGACCCTCAAGGCCCGCATCATTCCCTGTCTCGACGTCAAGGACGGCCGCGTCGTCAAGGGCGTCAACTTTGTCGACCTGGTGGATGCCGGAGACCCGGTAGAGGCGGCCAAGGCCTATGATGCCGCTGGTGCCGACGAACTGTGCTTCCTCGACATCACCGCCAGCCACGAGGGGCGGGATACGATTTTCGACGTGGTGCGGCGCACGGCGGAGGCCTGTTTCATGCCCGTCACCGTTGGCGGCGGCGTGCGTGCGGTGGAGGATATCCGCAAGCTGCTGATCGCAGGGGCCGATAAGGTCTCGATCAACACGGCGGCGGTGAAGAACCCGGATTTCGTGCGCGAAGCTGCCGAGAAATTCGGGGCCCAGTGCATCGTTGTCTCCATCGACGCCAAGCAGGTGAATGCCGAAGGCGAGGCACCGCGCTTCGAGATCTTCACCCATGGCGGGCGCAACGCCACCGGCATTGATGCCGTGGAGTTTGCGCAGAAGGTGGTGGAACTGGGCGCGGGCGAGCTGCTGGTCACCTCCATGGACCGGGACGGCACCAAATCCGGCTACAACATTGCCCTGACGCGGGCGATTGCCGATGCGGTGCCAGTGCCGGTGATTGCCTCGGGCGGCGTCGGCAATCTCGACCATCTCGTCGAAGGCGTGCGCGATGGCCATGCAACGGCGGTTCTGGCCGCCTCGATCTTCCACTTCGGCACCTACAGCATTGGTGAGGCAAAAACCCACATGGCTGCCGCAGGGATACCTATGCGAATGGATACCTGATTTCGGTCGAAATCCGGTGTAAGTTTCACCTGTTACGGGAAAAGACAGCTCTGATGACCGCATTCACTCTGGCCGATCTGGAAGCCATCGTCGCGGCCCGTGCGGCGAGCGATGATGACATGTCCTACACCCGCAAGCTGGTCGGCAAAGGCATCGGCAAATGCGCCCAGAAACTGGGCGAAGAAGCCGTTGAAGCCGCCATTGCCGCCGTGCAGGGTGACCGGGAGGGCCTCAGGGGTGAAGCAGCGGATCTTCTGTATCACCTCATGGTGGTGCTGAAGGTCTGTGATGTGAGCCTTGACGAGGTCATGGCGGAATTGGCCGCACGCACCGGGCAGACCGGCCTTGAGGAAAAAGCCTCGCGGCCTGCCAGCTAGAGCCTTTCAACAGGCACCGCTCTGGCGCATCGCAAAGCGCATCCGGACCTTCCGGCCCGTATGCACTCCCTTGGAACAACCGGGACAGAGCCGCCCATGGATCAGACTGTCACCCGCCCCGAGACCATGGACCTGTCGCCGTACAGGGTCTTCACGGAAAACGAATGGTCACGGCTGCGCGCCGATACGCCCATGACGCTGACCTCTGCCGAGGTGAGCGAACTGCGGGCGCTGAACGACCCCATTTCCATGGCGCAGGTGGAGAGCATCTATCTGCCGCTGTCGCGGCTTCTGGCCTATTACGCCGAAGCCACGCTGATCCTGCATCAGGCGACGAAGCGCTTCCTCGGTGTGGCCGAGAGCAAGACGCCCTTCATCATCGGCGTTGCAGGCTCCGTCGCGGTGGGCAAGTCCACCACCTCGCGCATCCTGCGCGCCCTGCTCGCCCGCTGGCCGGCAAGCCCGAAGGTGGATCTTGTCACCACCGATGGCTTCCTCTTCCCCAATGCGGTGCTGGAAGCCGAAGGCCTGATGCAGCGCAAGGGCTTTCCCGAGAGCTTCGACCGCACGGCGCTGCTGACCTTCCTGTCCGATATCAAGGCAGGCAAGCGCAACGTCAGGGCGCCACTCTATTCGCACTTCTATTATGACGTAATGCCCGGCCACTCGGTCACCATCGATCAGCCGGATATCCTTATCGTTGAAGGTCTCAACGTGCTGCAGACGCGGGAGCTGCCGAAGGACGGCCGCGCCGTGCCCTTCGTCTCGGATTTCTTCGACTTCTCTGTCTATATCGACGCGCCGGAGGATATTCTGGAGACATGGTACGTGGAGCGTTTCATGCACCTGCGTGAAACCGCCTTCCGTGATCCCGGCTCCTATTTCCACCGCTACTCGCGGATCACAGATGCAGAAGCCCTCACCACGGCCAAGACCATCTGGACCAACATCAACCTGTTGAACCTTCAGGAAAACATCCTGCCGACGCGCCCGCGCGCCGATCTGATCCTGACCAAGGATGCCGATCACCGTATCTCCAAGGTCGCCCTGCGCCGGATCTGACTTTCACAAGACTGCGGGCGTGTGGATTGATCACCCGCGCCCGCAGAAGACGTCATAGAGGCCCGGACGGGACCACGTGACGTTGTCCCGCTGCCCCTGCAGAACATAGCCGTTTGCTTCATAGCGGAAGCCCGATCCGCCGTTGACGCGCGGGAGCGTGACGGAGACCTGCCCGAACTCGGTCACCATGGCAACGCCGCGGGCGGTGTCATAAACGACCTGCAGGTCGATACCGGCGGTGCAGATGTAATTCGTGGTGCTGACATTGCCGACGGGTGCGGGCGGCAGCAGCATGCCCGGCGCCTGAGGCTGAGGTTGGGGCTGAACAGATGGCGCGGGCGTGAAGGCACCCTGCGGCAGGCCTTGCGGAACCGGCATTGCGCCCCCGGACGCCTGCCCGATCACCACGGTCTGCTGCGGCTCGCGGCTGATGTAAATGCCGAGACATTGTCCCACATCGGTCGTGACGAGCCAGGCATTGGAGATGATGGATTCCTGATCCAGCACCTGCCCCGGCTCAAGGCGCGCATAGAACTGCTGGATGCCGGAATAATCGATCCAGAACACATCAATGGGGCCGCCCCGGGCATTGCGGAACAGCATGCGGCCCCGGAAACCGCCGTCGAGCGAGCGGATTCCGCCAAGTTCCGAGCAAGCCAGATCGCCGGTACCACCGGCCATGGCCGGGTTGGAATTGGGGTCCACAATCTGGTCCGGCAAGGCGCAGGCGGCGGCAAACAAGCGTACCGCCTTGGCGCTGCCTTTGAGGGAAACCGGCGTGTTGGCACCCTCGACAATCACTTCCAGCACGGACTTGCGGGCCATCATGTCCCAAACGGGATCAGTCGCAGCCACAGTGAACTCCGGCAGGGAGCGGCCCTGCGGATTGTTCGCGTCAGATCCGGTGGCATCATAGCTGGTGTAGAATTCTTCCGACTTCAGCGCCACAGAGACCGGACTGCCCTGCGAGACCGGAGCGGTGGTCTGGGGCACGCTGACGGTAATGAAGCCGGATTGCGGCGTGCAGCGCGCGGTGAAATCTGCATCAGCGCCTTGCGCCGAGCCATGCGCGAGCCGCGCCATCGTTGAGCCAAGCTCCGTGCCGGTGACCGTCCATTCCCGCTCGACAGGCACAGCCGGCGGTGCGGAGCTGTCAGGCTGCGGCAGTGGCGCTGGCTGTGTCTGCTGCGCAGGGGCATCTGCCTGCGGCTGAGCTCCGTTCTGAGATCCAGCCTGCGTCTGCGCAGGAGCGGCAGCTGCCGGGCTCTGCTGGTTCTGGTTTTGGGCAGACGGCTGTTGTGTGCTCTGGGCGGGAGCTGCCGCAGCCTGAGGGTTGCTGTTGTTCTGCGAGCCGGAGGCGGAGGAGGCCGAAGGAGTGGATGGCGCAGGTGTCACGCCTGCTCCGCCGACAACACGCGGGCGGCCCCCGACGTCCTTCTTCACATCGACCGTCACTGCGCCGCCGGAAGCGCAGATATCTGCACTCTCGCGCAGGACGCGGCTGTTCTCCAGCGTGATTTCAAGCTCAACCTGACAGCCGACTGTAGAGGGATCGACGGCGCCCGTCACAGTCTCGATCACCGCACCTTCAATGCCGCGGGATATGATCGGGCGGTAACGCTTGTTGACCAGAATGGAGCGGATTCCCGGCTCGGCCGGCACAACCTGCACCCGGATCTGCTCCGGCAGGTTCTGGGCGAGGGAAGGCTGCGCAGGTAGCGTGACTGCCAGCAGCGTCAGAAGTCCCGCTGTCGCGCCCCCGGCACCGCCGCTGAACATCCACCCCATGTCGTCCCTCATCTTCATGCGTTCGCACCTGCCCGGGACAAGCCCAGCGCAAGCCGCTTTTAGCCTTGCCGGGCCACTGACGGCAATATCGCAAACACTTGGGGCGGGATTTTGCCCATGCGGGGCCCGCATCCAAAGCGCCGGAAGTGCCCCAGCGCTATCAATTGCATCTGGTGCGAGGCTGGCGCCCCGGCTTATGCCAAGGCTTACGCGTGATGCCTTGAGTTTGCTCACGCGCCCTACGGGCTTGACCAGACCTCAATGTGTCACGTTCATTGAAGTCTGAAATTAGCGCGGGGCGCGCTTGGCCAGAATGCGCTGCAGCGTGCGCCGGTGCATGTTGAGCCTGCGTGCCGTTTCCGAGACGTTGCGCTCGCACATTTCATAGACACGCTGGATATGCTCCCAGCGGACACGGTCGGCGGACATGGGGTTTTCCGGCGGAACGGCCTTCTCGTCCCCTTCCCGGGTCAGCGCGGCAAAAACCTCATCAGCATCAGCGGGCTTGGAGAGATAGTCGATGGCGCCGAGCTTTACCGCTGTCACGGCCGTTGCGATGTTGCCATAGCCCGTGAGGATCACGGCGCGGGCATCCGGACGGCTCTGGCGGATGGCCTCGATCACATCAAGCCCGCTGCCATCTTCCAGGCGCATATCAACGACGGCAAAAGCCGGGGCACGGGCGCCCACTTTGGCGACGGCCTCACGCACGCTTTCCGCCGTCTCCACCTCGAACCCGCGCTTTTCCATGGCCCGGGCAAGGCGCTGGTTGAAAGCCCTGTCGTCATCAACAAGCAGAAGACTCTTGTCTTCCGCCTCAATCTTGCGAAGCTCTGTGTCACTCATGGGTGCC
Organism: Pannonibacter phragmitetus; assembly: GCF_050510895.1. Classification (GTDB taxonomy): domain Bacteria; phylum Pseudomonadota; class Alphaproteobacteria; order Rhizobiales; family Stappiaceae; genus Pannonibacter; species Pannonibacter phragmitetus_B. The sequence goes on from NZ_JBNINT010000001.1 coordinate 3,872,048, forward strand.
GTCCTGCATTTACAGACGTGATCAGCTCCGCTGCCAGAATGGTGTCCGGCCGCTCACGGAGCCCCTCGCTCGTGAATAGTGTCCTTTATATGGCCAGAAACCGCCTCCGGGTCCATATCCGAGGCGCCTTCAATGCTGCTGCGGGGCCAGGAAATGCGCACCAGAGCTCCCGTTTCAGGGGCTGGACGGTTCTCCAGCATCAGCCTTGCACCGGTCCGCTCCAGCAGGGTTTTCGCAATGAAAAAGCCAAGTCCAAGGCCTCCGCCCGTCTGCGAGCGGGAGGCACGGGAGGAGATGTAGGGCTCCCCGATCCGCGACAATACGTCCGGGGTAAAGCCGGGGCCATCATCGCGGATCTCGATCCGGACGGTCCTTTGATCCCAGGATGTTCTCACCTGAACAGCAGAAGCTGCAAAGTCGACAGCGTTTTCAAGAAGGTTGCCGAGACCATAGCGGATCGCCGGATTGCGCACGCCGACCGGCTCCGGCTCCTTGCCGGCAAAGCCCACCTGGATGTCGATGCCGAAGCCCCGGTGCGGCTCCACGACCTCCTCAATCAGCTGAGACATGGGCATGCGCTGGAACAGCCGGTCCTTGTCGCTCGACAGGGTGGTGAGCTGCCGCAGGATATCGCGGCAGCGCTCTGCCTGCGCACGGATCAGAACCACGTCCTCGCGGCGCTGGTCACCCTCGTCAAATTCCCGTGAGAGTTCCTTGGCTGTCAGGAAAATCGTTGCCAGCGGCGTGCCCAGCTCGTGGGCTGCGGCAGCGGCTAGGCCGTCGAGGGCATTGAGATGCTGCTCACGCGCCAGAACAAGCTCGCTGGCGGCAAGCGCATCGGCCAGCTGGCGCGCTTCCACCGCGACGCGGAAAGCATAGACAGCCATGAAGGCAAGAGAACAGACAAGCGCCATCCAGACGCCGACCGAATAGACATACGGCAGCGAAAAGACATGCGGCTCCGGCCAGGGCAGCGGCAGATGGATGAATGCCAGCAGCGTGGCACAGACCGTCACCAGCAGGCCCAGCATCAGCGTCAGACGGCCCGACAGGCCGGTGGCCGACACCATCACCGGCGCCAGAAGCAGGAAGGCAAAGGGGTTGCCGAGACCGCCGGTCAGAAACAGCAGGCCGCTCATCTGCAGGATGTCATAGGCCAGCTGCCCGGCCGCCGCCCAGTCCGGCAGGCGTTTGGCGGAAGGGGAGCGGACCTTCAGGAACACATTGAGCCAGGCCGAACAGGCAACCAGCGCAAAGGCGGGCGCTGAGGGCACCGGATAGCCAAGCCCCAGTTGCACGACAAGCAGGGCCACTGTCTGGCCCGCAACCGCAAGCCAGCGCAAACGCACCAGCGTATCAAGGCTGAGCCTGCGGTGGGAAAGGATGAAACCGGATTCAACTGGGTCGTTCATGGCTTCTAACTGGGCCGAAATCCGCGCCGTGGCAAGCCCTCTCCTCTTGTGTGAACAGGTGCTCGCGTGTTAGCCAGCCTGTCCAGATGGTGTTCTGCGACCGATAAGCGGACACCGGCTTGCCGCTTGATGGTCCGGAGCATTCTGCCGGACCTGAAACTGAAAGACGGATACGAGACAGATGACGGACATCAACGAAGGTGGCGCTGCGGCGCAGGGCAGCGATGCACAGGGTGGCGAAGCACCGGGCCTCAGCATCCTGGCGCAGTACATCAAGGACCTGTCCTTCGAGAACCCGAACGCACCGCGTTCGCTGCAGCAGGGCGAGCAGCCGAAGCTCGACATTTCGGTAAATGTCAGCGCCCAGCCGGTCGCCGATGGTCACTTCGATGTGGTCCTGTCGCTGAGCGCCAAGGCCGAGCGTCCGAACATGGTCATGTTCAACGTGGAGCTGGTCTATGGTGGCCTGTTCCGCATCAACGGCGTGCCGAGCGAGCACCTGCACCCCTTCGTTATGATCGAGTGCCCGCGCATGCTCTTCCCGTTTGCACGCCAGATCCTGGCCGATGCGACCCGCAACGGCGGCTTCCCGCCGCTGATGCTGGACCCGATCGACTTCGCCCAGCTCTACCGCCAGAACATGGCAAACCAGGAAGCGGCTCCGGTTCCGAACTGACCCGGGCAGCCATTTCCGGCAAGGCTTCAGGCCGCAGCTCCTCCGGGCTGCGGCCTTTGCTTTTCAAAGGTCAGCGTCCCTCTTCCAGCAGCTCCGCCCAGGTTTTCGGGTGATCGCCGTTGAGCGGATTGGCGGGGGAACGGCGGTAGTTGATCGTCTCGAACCGCATGGCGAGTGTGTCGATCATCAGCAGGCGCCCGGTCAGGCCGGTGCCGATGCCGGTGATTTCCTTGACCGCCTCCAGCGCCTGCAACGTCCCGGCAAGACCCGTCAGGGCCCCCAGAACGCCTGCCTCGGCACAGGTCGGCAGATGGCCCTCCGCCGGACGCTTCGGGAAGAGGCAGCGGTAGGTTGGGTTGGGCGTGCCGTCCTCACCGGTCTCATGGGGCTTCAGCAGCGTAATGGTGGTGTCGAAGCGCCCCACCGCGGCCGTGACCAGCGGCTTGCGGGCAAAGAAGCAGGCATCGGACACCAGATAGCGGGTGGCGAAATTGTCCGATCCGTCGATGACGAGATCATAGCGCTGGATCAGCTGCATGGCGTTGTGGCCCGCGAGCCGCACCGGATGCGGTTCCACGGTCACATTGGGGTTGAGCCGGGCAATCGCTTCAGCCGCACTCGACACCTTCGGCTCACCCAGATGCTCCGTGTCATGGATCACCTGCCGCTGCAGATTGGAGAGTGACACCGTGTCATCATCGACAATGCCGAGCGTGCCGACCCCGGCCGCCGCCAGATACTGCAGCACCGGCGCGCCGAGCCCTCCTGCGCCGATGACGAGAACGCGTGCGGCTTTCAGCTTCTGCTGACCCGGACCGCCCACTTCCTTCAGCACGATGTGACGGGCGTAGCGCTCCAGCTCTGCGGGAGAAAACATGACGATTCCTGACTGTATCTGAGAAGCCTGTCAGCCGAGCATGCGGCTGACGAGGCGGGCCGTGTAATCCACCATGGGGATCACGCGGGCATAGTTGAGGCGGGTGGGGCCGATGACGCCCAGAACACCGACGATGCGCTGCTCCCGGTCGCGGTAGGGCGAGACCACCAGCGACGAGCCGGACAGCGAGAACAGCTTGTTCTCCGAACCGATGAAAATGCGCACGCCGTCGCCCTTTTCGGCAAGGCCAAGAAGCTGGATGAGGTCGCGTTTGTTCTCAAGGTCATCGAACAGCAGGCGCACCCGCTCCAGATCCTCCGCCACGTCGACATCGGTGAGCAGGTTGGACTGGCCGCGCACGATCAGCCTGTCGCTTTCGCCCCCTCGCCAGCCCAGACCGCAAGACCGGCCTCGACAATCTTCTGGGTCAGGCTGTCCAGCTCGGCCTGGTTGGCCTCGCGCAGGCGCTCCAGCTCGCGGCGTACATCCGACAGGGTGCGGCCCTGGATCTGGGCATTGAGATAGTTTCCCGCCTCCACCAGCGCCGACTGCGGCAGGCCGGAGGGCAGGTCGATGATGCGGTTTTCAACCGAGCCATCCTCGCCCACCAGAACGGCAAGGGCTTTCAGGGGCTCGATACGGATGAACTCGATCTGGCGCAGGCGCACATCCTGCTTGTGGGTCAGCACCACACCTGCCCCGCTGGAAAGCCCCGACAGAAGCTGGCTGGCCTCCGTCAGCACATGTTCCATCGTGCCTTTGGCATGGCTGGAGGCGCGCACCTGCACATCTATGCGCTCGCGCTCTTCCTGAGACAGATCGCCCACTTCCAGCAACGCGTCGATGAAGAAACGCAGGCCCGTTTCGGTCGGCAGGCGCCCGGCACTGGTGTGCGGGGAATAGAGCAGGCCAAGATGCTCCAGATCGGCCATCACATTGCGCACAGAGGCTGGCGACAGCGACATGCCGAGGCCGCGCGCCACATTGCGCGAGCCGACGGGCTCGCCGGTGTCCAGATAGGTCTCGACGATGGAGCGGAAAATCTCGCGGGACCGCTTGTCCAGATCGCTCAGGCTCACGTATCCAACCTCATCCTCTGCCGGGTTTCATGCTCTGCCACCTGCGGGCAATTCACGGCTCTTCTGCAAGATATAGGACCAAAATGGCCGCAGAGTGCAAGCAGGCCTTTACGGCTCTCGGGTCTCAGGGCTACAAGCGCGGAAAGATCTGTGGGCCAGTGCGCCGCAGCGGCCATTTTCAAGTCAGGAGCCAGATATGCGTCCGTCCAAACGTGCTGCCGATGAACTGCGGTCCGTCACTCTCGAACGCGGTGTGTCCAAGCACGCTGAAGGCTCCTGCCTGGTGAAATTCGGTGACACCCACGTCCTGTGCACCGCCAGCCTCGAAGAGCGTGTGCCGTCCTGGCTTCGCGGCCAGAACAAGGGTTGGGTAACGGCCGAGTACGGCATGCTGCCGCGCGCCACCGGCACGCGCATGCGCCGCGAGGCGTCCTCCGGCAAGCAGTCCGGACGCACCCAGGAAATCCAGCGCCTCATTGGCCGCTCGCTGCGCGCTGTGGTCGATCTGGAAGCGCTCGGCGAGAACCAGATTTCCATCGACTGTGACGTGATCCAGGCCGATGGCGGCACCCGCACGGCTTCGATCACCGGCGCATGGGTCGCCCTGCATGATTGCATCGAATGGATGCGCGCCCGCGAAATCGTCAAGAAGCCGGTGCTGAAGGACCATGTGGCTGCCATTTCTTGCGGCATCTACAAAGGCAAGCCGGTACTGGACCTCGACTATGAGGAAGATTCCGCTGCCGAAACCGACGCCAACTTCGTGCTGACCGGCGCTGGCGGCATTGTCGAGATCCAGGGCACGGCGGAAGGTGCACCTTTCTCCGAGGAAGAGTTCAAGGCACTGCTGGACCTGGCCCGGGGCGGCATTGGCCGCCTTATCGACCTGCAGAAAATGTCTATCCTGTGAGGCACACCATGGCACACCGCAAGCTGGAGCCGGGCCGTCTGGTCGTGGCCACCCACAACGCCGGAAAGCTGCGCGAGATCCGCGAACTGCTCGGCCCCTATGGCTTCGATGTGGTTTCCGCCGGCGAACTGGGCCTGCCGGAGCCGGAAGAGACCGGCACCACCTTCGAGGCCAATGCAGAACTGAAGGCCCGCGCGGCAGCGGAAGCCTCCGGTCTGCCGTCGCTGGCCGATGACAGCGGATTTTGCGTGGCAGCGCTCAATGGCGACCCCGGCATCTATTCCGCCCGCTGGGCCGGTCCGGAGAAGGACTTCGCCATGGCCATGCGCAATGTGGAAGAAAAGCTGCAGCAGGCAGGTGCCGTAACACCCGAAGCCCGGCGCGGGTCCTTCGTGGCCGTGCTGTGTCTTGCCTGGCCCGATGGCCATGCGGAGTTCTTCCGCGGCGAAGTGGAAGGCCAGATCGTCTGGCCGCCGCGCGGGACCAAGGGCTTCGGCTATGACCCGATGTTCCAGCCTGATGGCCATGAGCTCACCTTCGGCGAGATGACGTCAGAGGAAAAGCACGGCTGGTCTACCACCACACCTGCCCTGTCGCATCGTGCCCGCGCCTTTGTGACCTTTTCGAAGGCCTGCCTGGAGCAAGAATGACCACCACCCCGGACGGCGGCTTCGGCATCTATGTGCACTGGCCCTTCTGCGCGGCCAAGTGCCCCTATTGCGACTTCAATTCCCACGTCCGGCATCAACCGGTCGATCAGGACCGCTTTGTTGCGGCCTTTGAGCGGGAACTGGCGCATTTTGCCGCCTGGACGCCGAACCGCACGGTGCAATCGATCTTCTTTGGCGGCGGCACTCCATCGCTGATGCTGCCGCGCACGGTGGAACGCATTCTGGAAGCCATCGCCCGGCACTGGGCGATCGATACGGACGTGGAAATCTCGCTGGAGGCCAATCCCTCAAGCGTCGAGGCCGAGCGTTTCCGTGGCTACCGGGCGGCGGGCGTCAACCGGGTGTCGCTGGGTGTGCAGGCGCTCAACGATCAGGACCTGCGCCAGCTTGGCCGTCTGCATGACGTGGCCGGAGCATTGCAGGCCATCGAGATTGCCCGCGAAACCTTCCCGCGCCTCTCCTTCGATCTCATCTATGCCCGGCCCGGCCAGACGGTGACCGGCTGGGAGGCAGAGCTGCGCCAGGCGGTGAAGCTCGCCGCCGATCACCTGTCACTGTATCAGCTGACCATCGAGGAGGGCACGCCCTTCTTCAACCTCTATCAGGCGGGCAAGCTGATCGTGCCGGACCCGGATCTGGGCGCCGAGTTCTACGAACTGACGCAGGATCTGACCGCCGATCTCGGCCTGCCGGCCTATGAGGTGTCGAACCACGCCCGCCCGGGCGCGGAGTGCCGCCACAACCTCGTCTACTGGCGCTACGGCGACTATGTGGGTGTTGGCCCGGGCGCCCATGGCCGCCTGTCGCTGGGCGCCACCAAGCGCGCCACCGCCATCGAGCGCCATCCGGAGACATGGCTTGCCCATGTGGAGGAGCGCGGTCACGGCATGGTGGAAGACCTGCCGCTGAGTGACGAGGAGCAGGGAGATGAATACCTGCTGATGGGCCTGCGGCTGATCGAGGGCGTCGACATGCGCCGCTACGAGCGGTTGTCCGGCCGCTCCATCGACCCGCGCCGCCTCAACGACCTGCTGGAGCACGGCATGGTCGAAAAGCTCGACGAAACCCGTGTCCGCGCCACCCGCGACGGCTTCTTCGTGCTGGACGCCGTTGTGGCGGATCTGGCGGCTTGAGCGGATTGTGTATGCGTGGCTAAGGAATTGTGTTCGTGCCCTAATGCAAAATTTTCACGGGCTCTGTGTTTCATGCTGGAATATAGAACAAAAGAAGAACATTCTTAGTCTCTTACGGCTAGCTCTGTGGACAAAGGTGGCCTACCGTCCATACGACTCCAAACGAATCCCGTTATAGCTTAGCTTGGGTTGTGTGTTTCGATCTTGATGATCGAGAGACATCTGAGATCGGCGTTGAAAATCTCACCCTTCAGCGCCGACCCCAGAATCAAAATGACCCGCATAAGCAACTAGCCATCGCAAACGGGTCACTTGGAGAGAAGGAGCCGATATCGGCAGCCTCCTTTTACACGGCAAAACGATATCGTGTCCCTCTTTCCGGGACAAGTGCGATGGCGCAATTTCAAGGAGTTTATCCGCCATGGATATGCCCCCTCTTGTTGTGCCGCCTCCGCGCAAGCGGAAATCATCCACTGTAACGCCGGAAAAAGCTGCGATCATCAAAGCGCTCCTTAAAACCGGTATGTATCAGCACGAAATCGCCGCTCTTCTCGAAATGAACCAAGGAAGAGTAAGCGAGATCAATACGGGCAAGAAATTCCCGGACGTGGAGCCTATCCAAGGCGACTTATTCGGCTGACGAGTGATGGCCCCGCACAATGTGCGGGGCCATCACTCGGAATGCATATCTGCGGACATACGGCCTAAGGCAGAGTATTTTCTCAGGCGCTGAACCAGGCACCCCTGCTCCTGCCACCGGGACAGCCCCGCCGGGGGCTTCAACTCACCGGCAATAAGTCCTTACGCAAAATAGGATTTCTCTCTATTTTCATGCTGCACTGCGACAACAGCGGTGCAGCAAATAGTCTTCAGGATGATACAAGATCCTCAACTGGCTTCACAGGCTGTCAACCTGTTGGTGTCAGGCTGTTCACAATCGGGCTATTGATGCAGAGGGCAATATGGGCCTATTCTGCTGCAATGCCAGAAGCCGGGCTTGATATACGCGGCATAGACAGCGCGTGTTCGCCGGGCCAGCGACGAAGGATCAGAAGTGTTGCCCTTCTATCATCTCTATGAGATCAACCATGCGGCCATGGGCCCGGTGCGCGCCGCAGCGGATGCAACACGGCTCTATTTCCAGAACCCGTTCAATCCGATGAGCCACACCCAGCTCGGCCGACAGGTTGCGGCCGCCTGCGAGGTGCTGGAGCGCACGACCCGGCGCTATGGCAAGCCTGAATTCGGACTGCCGGAAACCACCGTCGGCGGCATGAAGGTGCCGGTGAGCGAGCGCGTTGTCTGGCGCCGCCCCTTTTGCGACCTTCTGCATTTCGAGCGTGGCACCGCCCAGCGCCGCAATGATCCGAAGATCCTGATCGTGGCCCCCATGTCCGGCCACTATGCCACGCTGCTGCGCGGCACGGTGGAGGCCATGCTGCCGCGCGCTGACGTCTATATCACCGACTGGATTGACGCCCGCATGGTGCCGCTTTCGGACGGCAAGTTCGATCTGGATGACTACATCGATTACGTCATCTCCATGCTGCATTTCCTCGGGCCGGACACCCATGTGGTGGCGGTGTGCCAGCCCTCCGTGCCGGTGCTTGCCGCCGTCGCAGTGATGGAAGCGCACAACGATCCTTATGCACCCTCGACCATGACGCTGATGGGCGGGCCGATCGACACCCGCGTCGCGCCGACCGCCGTCAATGATCTGGCCATGTCCAAGGGCATCAACTGGTTCAAGCGCAATGTCATCATGCAGGTGCCATTCCCGCATCCGGGCATGATGCGCTACGTTTATCCGGGCTTCCTGCAGCTTTCGGGCTTCATGAGCATGAACCTCGACCGGCATCTGATCGCCCACCGCGACTTCTTCAAGCATCTGGTGAAGGGCGATGGTGACAGCGCCGAGAAGCACCGCGAATTCTACGACGAATATCTGGCAGTCATGGACCTGACGGCCGAGTTCTACCTGCAGACGGTGGAGAGCGTGTTCATCGAACACTCCCTGCCGCTCGGCAAGATGAAGCACGGCGGCGAGCTGGTCGATTGCGGAGCGATCCGCAACACTGCCCTTCTGACCATCGAGGGCGAGAAGGACGACATTACCGGCCGTGGCCAGACGCGTGCGGCTCACACGCTCTGCACCAGCCTGCCGGAGGACATGAAGGCACACTACGAACAGCCGAACGTGGGTCATTATGGCGTGTTCAACGGATCGCGTTTCCGCGCCGAAATTGCCCCGCGCATGATCGACTTCATCCTGACCCACTCACAGGCCAACCGCGAGCGCATGAAGAAGGCTGCGGCCAAACCTGCAACTTCGGCTGAAGTTGCCAAGCCCGCCACCTCTGCTCCCCAGGCCGAGACGAAGCCCGTCTCCAAGTCCGGAGCCAAGGCGGATCCGCTGGCGGAGATCCTTCTGGCCAAGCCCCAGGGTGTTGCCGACAATCTCAAGGCAATCACCGGCGTTGGCCCGAAGCTGGAAAAGGCTCTCAACGAAGCGGGTATTTTCCACTACTGGCAGATTGCCGGCCTGACGGGCCCGCAGATCGAAGCACTGGACGACCGGCTCGACTTCCGTGGCCGCATCGCCCGTGACAACTGGATCGAACAGGCCCGCAAGCTGGCCGAAACGGTCGCCTGAGACAAAGGATAGCGCCCGGCTCCGTCTTCTGACAGCACGCTTCACTGCGGGCAATCAGGGCGGAGCCGGGTTTTTCATGCCTGCTGTACATGCCTTGCCCGCTTCCAAAGCATTGATTCCAGACACCCTTCCGCCGTTGCGTCAGTTTCGTCAAGAGGCCAGATTTCCATGTAATCAGCAGGCCGCCTTATGGTGTTCTTGAAAGGACCGGGCTGAGTTCCCACGTCTTTGTCTGTAGAAGTCCGAAAGGGGATGACGATGACTTGGAACACTGTGTTGAGGCCCGGATGGAACGCGGCAAGCATCGCACTGATGGTGCTTGGGTTCGTGTTGTTCTGGCCTCTTGGACTGGCAATGCTTGCCTATATTCTTTGGGGCGACCGCTTCCAGACACTGTTTCAGGATGCGCGCGACCAGTGGAACAGAAGCCCGATCAAGAGTGCGGTGAACAACATGAACACGGGAAGCTTTGGCCGGACCGGCAATGTTGCCTTCGATGACTACCGGGAACGCGAACTGAAGCGGCTGGAAGAAGAGCGCGCAAAGCTGGATGCCATGCGGGCCGAATTCGATACTTTCCTGCGCGAACTGCGCCGGGCCAAGGATCAGGAAGAGTTCGACCGCTTCATGTCCGCCCGGGGCCGCAGCACCGGCGCCTCTGGCCACACTGGCACCGCCTGACCGGCAAGCGGTCAGTTACGGCAGCCACGCGGGAAGCGGCGCAGCTTGCGCCGCTTTCGCCGTTTTGCAGGGCGTGGTTCCCCGCCTGCAAGCGGCTCCCTCTGCCCGCAAAACCGGATACCCTCTGACAGGTTCGAATCATCTTCCGCAGCATGCGTCTGCGGCCTTGCAGGGAAGCGGAATGTTCTCACGGCTGCGGCGGCCTGTTCTGCCTGATCACATCATGCTGGCGCTGAGCGGCGGCGAGATTGCCGTGCGCCTGCGGCCTGATCCGCGGGCGCGCCGCTATCTGTTGCGCCTGCCGCATGACCAGTCCGGCCCGGTGCTGACCATCCCGAAGGGAGGCTCGCTCGCCACCGCCCAGCGCTTTGCTGAAAAACACATCGGCTGGCTGGAAGAAAAGCTCGCCGCTCTGCCGCAGACGACACCCTTTGCTGCCGGGTCGGTTGTTCCCGTCCGGGGCATCTGGCACCGGATCGAGCCCTCGGGACGCCTGCGCGGTCTGGTGACGGCAGGTCTTGATGCGGACGGCAATGCGGTGCTCAACGTGCCCGGCGCGCCAGAGCACACGGGCCGGAAGGTGGCGGACTGGCTGAAACGGCAGGCACGGGAAGATATCGAAGCGGCTGTGGCCCGGCACACAGCGGCGCTAGGGGTAAAAGCCTCGGCCATCTCCCTGCGCGACACCCGAAGCCGCTGGGGCTCCTGCGCGTCGAACGGGCGGCTGTCGTTCTCGTGGCGGCTGATCCTCGCCCCGCCGGAAATCCTGGATTATGTCGCCGCCCATGAGGTGGCGCACTTGCGGGAAATGAACCACTCCGACCGCTTCTGGGCACTTTGCCGCCAGCTTGCCCCGCATACGCCGCAGGCGCGCCAGTGGCTGAAGGAGGAGGGCGGCAAGCTGCACCTGTTCGGCTGATCAGCCGCCGAAGAGCCTGCCAATGAAGCCGAGCGGCCCGCCTTCCGAGGGCGGCGGCGGAATCACACGGCCATCGGCCCCCACATCGGCCGGGGGAAGCGGGGCATTGTCGGTGGGCACGGGGCCATAGTCCTGCGGCAGCTGTTCGGCCACGCCCGGCAGGCCTGCCACGGGCAGACCGGCATGCGCCTTGTCCATCGCCGCCTTCCAGATTTCGGCCGGCAGTGAGCCACCCGTCGCTTTCTTTGTTGGACTGTTGTCGTCATTGCCGAGCCAGACGGTGGCCGTCAGATTGCCGGTGTAGCCGATGAACCAGGCATCGCGGAAATCCTGGCTGGTGCCCGTCTTACCGCCTGCAGGGCGCTGATCTGCCAGCATCGCCTTCTTGCCAGTGCCGGTCACCAGCGTCTGCGCCATCATGTGGTTCATCTGGGCCAGATGAAGCCCGTCGATCACCTTGCCCGCACCATCGCCCTGCCGGGCGTAGAGGGTGCGGCCTTCCACAGTGCGGATGCGGCGGATGACATGAGGCACCACGCCATACCCTCCATTGGAGAAGGGCACGTAAGCGGCTGTGATTTCCAGCGGCGTCACTTCCGAAGTGCCAAGTGCCAGAGACGGATTGGCGGCCAACGATGACTTGATGCCCATCCGCTGCGCCACCTTGACCACCTTGCCGGGCCCTGTTTCCACCGCGAGCCGTGCTGCGACGGTGTTGAGCGACATGGCCAGCGCATCAGTCAGCGTGACATCGCCATAATACTGCTTGGTATAGTTCTGTGGCCGCCAGCCCTTGAGGGAGAAGGGCTCGTCCCGGCGGATCGTATCCGGTGTCAGGCCGCTTTCCAGTGCTGTCAGATAGACGAAAGGCTTGAAGGCGGAGCCGGGTTGACGCCGGGCATTTGTGGCACGGTTGAACTGGCTTTTCTGGTAATCCCGTCCGCCAACCATCGCCCGCACGGCACCTGCCGTGTCCATGATGACGACGGCGCCCTGCGAGACGCCCAGTTCCCGGCCATGAGCGTTGAGCGCAGTCACAAGTGCCGCTTCAGCTGCCTGCTGCATCGCCGGATCAATGGTGGTGTCGACGATGATGTCGCTGTCAATGGAACCGGCAAACTGCGGCAGCAGATCCATCACCCAGTCAGCGACATAATTGGCGCTGGCCGTGTTTCTGTCGCTGACCACATGGGCGGGCTCGTTCATGGCCGTCCGGGCGGTCGCCGCATCAATGAACCCGGCATCGCGCATGGCGGCGAGCACCACCTTGGAACGCTCAAACGCCAGCTCAGGATTGCGTGTGGGAGCATAGCGGCTGGGCGCCTTCAGCAATCCCGCAAGAACGGCCGCTTCCTGCAGGGTGACAAGCCTTGCCGACTTGCCGAAGTAGCGCCGCGCGGCGGCATCCACGCCATAGGCACCCGCACCCAGATAGACGCGGTTGAGATACATCTCCAGGATCTCTTCCTTGGAGTATTTGGCTTCCAGCCACAGCGACAGCACGACCTCCTGCACCTTGCGCTTCAAGGTGCGGTCGGGCTCAAGGAACAGGTTCTTTGCCAGCTGCTGGGTCAGTGTGGAGCCGCCCTGCACCAGATGGCCAGACGTCATGTTGATGGCAAAGGCACGAGCGAGCCCAATCGGGTCCAGCCCAAAGTGGGATTCGAAGCGCCGGTCCTCAATCGCAATGACCGCCTGCGGCAGATAGGCTGGAAGCTGCTCCAGCCGCACGGCCTCACCGCCCGTATCTCCACGGTTGGCCAGAAGCTCGCCGGTGGTGGCAACGATCTTCACATTGGGCGGACGGGCCGGAACCTTCCATTCGGAGGTGGGAGGCAGGTGGGCGGCGTAATAGACCACAACACCAGTGGCAGCGATGCCGCCCCAGATGGCGAGTACGAAGCCCCAGTAAAACAGCTTGCGGATCAGCCAGAACAGCGGATTGGACGAGCGGGCACGGCTGCGCCGGGCCTTCTTTTTCGCCTTGTCCTTGCCGCCAGCCTTTGCGGGGCGCTTGCGGCGGGGGGCGGGGCATCGGCGGCATCATCGGCTCGCGGGCGCCTTGTCCGCTTGGGCGGGGCACCTGCTGCACGCTCACCGGTTCCCGGGCGCACATCGTAAAGATCGCCGCTGGCAGAGCCAAACGCCGGTTCAATCCGATTGCTGCCTGCCGGGCGGCGTGCCATGTGCCTCTCGTCGCTCTGCGGGCCTGCGCGGAGAGCACAGGCATTCTGCATCAAACTAGACCGGCTGGTTTAAGGCGGCGTTAAGCCTTGAGCGCCGCCGTTGGAGTGTCCACAAGGCGATGCCCCCCGCCATGAAGCCCCAGCGCAAACAAAAACCGCTGCCTCAATGAGGCAGCGGCCGGTGTTCGGGAGACGTATGTGGACAGGCTCAGCTGGCGTAGCGTGATGCATCCGCGCCGTAGTGGTTCACATAGCGTTCGTTCATCTGGGAAACGGGCAGCACGATGAGAATGTCCGTGGTGCCAAACTGGTAATCGACCACGGCGCCGTCGCCAATATAGGCGCCAAGGCGCAGATAGCCCTTCACCAACGGTGGTAGCTCGCGCAAGGTGGCCTTTTCATTGAGCTCCTCGCGGGGGATACGGTTCATCTCGACATAGCGGTCCGCCACGGCGCGCACGCGCCAGGACCCGGCGCACGCGCGTGGTGATGCAGGAAGGAGAGTTGCCCGGCGATCCGGTCAGGATCTGTGCCCTCGATGGAGGCACAGCCGATCATCACGTCGATGCGGTGACGGATCACATAGGCCCAGATGCCGTGCCACAGCAGTTCGACCGTACGCTTGTTGCGGTAGGGCTTGAGCACGCAGGAGCGGCCCAGCTCCAGAAAGCGCAGGCCCGGATTGGCATCGACCAGCGGCTGGATGTCAAATTCGCTGGCGGTATAGAAGCCGCCGTGTGCTTCTGCCACTTCCTGGCGCAGCAGGCGGTAGGTGCCGACGATCTGCGGCTGCAGGCGCCCCAGCTTGTTGCGCTTCATCGAGGCGTGATCAACGACCAGCAGGTGATCGCAGATGGCATCAAAGGCATCCATGTCGCGGCGGGCAGCAAGGGTCTGCGCATCGGCAATGGCAGACATTTCCTCGTAGAAGACGTGATAGCGCAGGCGCTGCGCCTTCTTCACCTCACGCGCGGTGCGGGCGAGACGCACTTCCAGCGAGCCCACGCGGCCAAGGGAAACATCACCTACAGGACCTGCTTCACCATGCAAGGGCTTTGCAAAGCCGGGAAAGAAACGCGCGGAAATGCTCTGTTCACCCATCATGGGCACGAACTTCTGCACAAGCTTGCGCGGAGAAAATAGACCTGGCCGCATCATCGAGATTCGGTCCCCTATCTGCCTCGGTTGTTTCCCACCGGGGGCCCTGCGAAACCGGTGCCGCAGGCCTCGTTTGTCCTGTCAGGTTGCTACGCCGCTGCAGCGATTCTCATCCCTTTAACCGGCGAAATCCTGATCTTGCCGTAGACCATAGTTTTCCAACACTAGCATGACAACGGCCAGCGTTCACAATATTTCGTCATGGTAACAAACCGGGAGCGGCACTATGTCCGGGATGGCAGATTTTCCAACGCCTCTTCAACGGCTTCGCGGGACAGCGGTTTTGTGAGGAAACCGGCAACTCCGCTCGCCCGCGCACGGTCACGAGCGGCCGGCATCACGTCCGCGGTGACGATCATCACTGGCACATGCGGGCGTCCGCGGGCGGTCTCGATCTCGCGGATCTGGGCCATGGCATCCAACCCGTCGAGTCCCGGCATGTGCAGGTCCATCAGGATGGCATCGAAGGTCTGTTCGCTGGCCGCACGCCAGGCTTCCAGGCCATCAGGAACCACCGTCACTTCATGCCCGAGCTTGCGCAGCAGCGCTTCGCCCAGAAGACGGTTGATGTCATTATCCTCCGCCAGCAGCAGCCGCAGTGGCCGGGCCGGGGCAAGGCGGTGCGGTGCGCCCGGAATGCGCTCCGGCGGCAGGTCCACAGCCGCCTCCCAGGCCAATGTCTCGCCGCCTTCCCCCATGAGGCTGGCAATAATGCGGCGGAGCGTGCGCCCGCGCACGGGCCGCACAAGATAGGCGGAGAAGCCGGCCTCACGCAGCCGGTCCAGCCGGTCCCGCTCTTGTGGGGTGACCAGGACAATGGCCGGAGCCGCGCAGCCCGCTGCACGGGCCGTGGCCAGCCAGCCCGCGCCATCGGCAACCGCGCCATGTTCCAGCAGCACAAGGTCTGCATGGGGCAGTGCGTCGGCCAGCGTGTCATCTCCCGGCTGCACGATCTGCACTCTGGCGCCGTGTCCCGTAAACTGCAGCGCCAGCGCTTCGCCCTCGATCACCCCTTGCGAGACAATGACCACCCGCCGGTTTTCAAGGCTTGCGAGGCCCTCCCCGGCCCTTGGCGCAGCATCGGGAGCTTCCGGCAACGGCAGGCAGATGCGGAACAGTGCACCCTTGCCCTCCTCCGCCAGCGCCTCAACCGTGCCATCCATCAGTCCTGCGAGCCGGCGAACGATGGCAAGGCCAAGCCCTGTTCCGCCAAAGCGCCGGGCCGGACCGTGGTCCACTTGCTCAAATTCACCGAAAAGCCGCTCGGCATCCGAAGCCGAAAAGCCGATGCCCGTGTCCCGGACTTCCAGCGTCAGCAGGCTGCCGCTGCCCTGCGGCGCAATGGCGAGACTGATGAGGACGCCGCCTTCTTCGGTAAACTTGATGCCGTTGCCAGCCAGATTGAACAGGATCTGCCGCAACCGGTTGGCATCAGCCGTGACAATGCGGGGATTGCCGGATCGGCGGTGAAACCGATCTCCAGCCCCTTGGCATGGGCACGCGGCGCCAGCAGCTCCACCACATGCTCGGCAAGGCTCTCCAGATCCACTGGTCCGGGCTGGATCGTCAGCTTGCCGGCTTCGGCGCGAGAGAAGTCCAGAAGCTCGTCAATGAGCAGCAGCAGCGTTTCGCCAGAGGTTTCCAGCGCCCGCACATAGGCTCTCTGCTCATGGGTGAGATGCGTGTCGGACAGGAGCGCCGCCATGCCCAGAATGCCGTTGAGCGGCGTGCGCACCTCATGGCTGACGGTAGCCAGAAAGCGGGACTTGGCTTCGCTGGCGCTTTCGGCATTCTGGCGGGCGGCCAGAAGCTCCTCTTCCATCTTGCGCCGTGCGGTCACATCACGCAAAACGGTTTGCAGCACAGGCGTTCCACGCGGCCCTTCGCGCACTGTCACGTCGATACGGGAGAACCAGCGCGGCCCCTCACGGGTGTCGAGCAGGATGTCCCCGAAGACCCCGGTGGCTTCTGCGCTCAGCAGATCCTCCGGCGTTTCCGCCAAGGGCAGCTCCAGCTTTTCGCCGGGGCGCGGGCTCTGCTCAGGCCAGAACAGGCTTCCAGCGGCGGGATTGGCGTAGATGACGTTCTCTTCCATGTCACGGCGGATGACCACATCGCCCAGCGCATGGAGAATGCTGGCATGGCGCTCGTCGGATTCACGCAGCTCCCAGGCGGCATCTTCCAGCTCTTCGATGCGCTGGTTCAGCCGGTGGGTTTCCACCGCTGCGGTGCCGAGTGCGGTCTGCAAGCGGTGGCGGTCGTCATGGATCATACAGGCGATCGAAAGCCCGCCAGCGGCAAAACCGAGGGCCAGTGCCAGGAGCCGCTCATATGGGCCGCCGCCAAGCAGCAAAAGGCAGCAATAAGCGCCAGAATGCCGATACCTGCGGCAAGTGTAAGAACCCGCTCGTGACCGAACCTGCGCCCGGCGCGGGTCAGGGCATCCGGCTCTTCCGGCGCAGATCCGGGCTGACCGGCCTTCCCCTTCGGCGGACGCTTTGCGTCTTTCGGGCTTTGCGGACGCTTCTGCCCCTCCGGGCGCTCAGGGCCGTCCGGCTGTTGCGCCTGCAGGCCCGCTTCCGCTTCAGCTTTGCTGCCGTTTCCGTCTGCCGATTGCGGTCGCATGCCCTGTCCCCAGCGGCCTGCGCAGCAGACCTGATCCTGATGAAGGCCCGCCAAAGTTCTGCGGGCACAGCCGGACACAAGCTTGCAGTGCAATCCCTTGAAAAAGCCTTTCGAATTTTAGGCTTTTCACTTGCCTCACTCAGCAGCCATTCAGGCTCCCCTTTCAAACTCCCATGCCGGTGATGCCGGCTTCCCAGCCGAGGATGGCGCGTTTGCGCGTCAGGCCCCAGTGATAGCCGCAGAGCCCGCCGGTGCGCCCCAGCACCCGGTGGCAGGGCACCACAAAGGAAATCGGGTTGCGCCCCACCGCGGAGCCCACGGCCCGAGCCGCGCTGGGTTTGCCGAGACTGCGGGCAATATCGGAATAGGTGGTCGCCTTGCCCATGGGGATCTTCAGCAGGGTGCGCCAGACGCGGATCTCGAAGTCACTGCCGATGAAAATGACCTTGAGCGGTGTTTCCTCAGACCAGCTCGACGGATCAAACACCCGCGCCGCATAGGGCGCTGTTGCCACGTCATCTTCCACGAAAGCCGCAGCAGGCCAGCGGCCGGACATGTCGGCAAAGGCAGAGGCTTCATCACCCTCATCGGCAAAGGCAAGTCCGGCAAGCCCCCGGTCCGTCGCCATGATCAGCACCTGGCCGAAGGGGCAGGGATGAAAGCCGTAGCGGATGGTGAGGCCGGCTCCACGGTTGCGGTAGTCGCCCGGCGTCATCGCCTCGTGGGTGACGAACAGATCATGCAGCCGCCCGGGCCCGGACAGCCCCACCTCATAGGAGGTCTCCAGAATGCTGGCTGCATCGCGCAAAAGGTCACGGGCATGGTCCAGCGTGATTGCCTGCAGGAACTGCTTGGGCGTCAGTCCGGCCCAGCGCGAGAACACCCGCTGCAGCTGGATTGGCTGAAGCCCCGCCTCCCGGGCGAGATCCTCCAGCGCCGGCTGATCCCGCCAGGTATCCGAGATGCGCTCCAGCGTCTGGCGGACGATAGCATAGTCGCGCGCGGCCGCCTCCCCCGTCTCGGGAACGGCAGCCGCCTCGCGTCCGGCAAGGTTCAGGTCAAAAAGCTGGGTCATGGCAACGGCAAGTCCGGTGAATGTCAGATCCTGACCCTAACCCCGGCCCTTCTGCTGCGCCACCCGATAAGCGAGCCTTCAGCCCGCCTTACGGAAACGGGCCGTGCGCGTGTCAGCCACATAAAGCTTCGCCCGCTCACCCGCATCCGCCGCCAGTTCCGCCACCGACTGATGAATGAAGCGGGCGGTTTCATCGCTCATCAGATAGCTGAAATTGAGCCGCGTCCAGCCGGGCTTCTCGATCTCGTCCCCGGCCTGGATTGACGCGCGCAGGCTCTGCGAGCGCTCCGGCGAGATATCCAGCAGCCGGTGGGCATAAGGCCCGGCGCAGGCGCAGCCGCCACGAGCCTGAATGCCATAAAAATCAGAAAGCATCCGGGTGAAAAGCTGCGGATGAACCGGCGTTCGCTGCTGATCCAGAACCTGAAAAGC
Source organism: Pannonibacter phragmitetus (assembly GCF_050510895.1). Lineage (GTDB taxonomy): Bacteria > Pseudomonadota > Alphaproteobacteria > Rhizobiales > Stappiaceae > Pannonibacter > Pannonibacter phragmitetus_B. Next base: position 3,890,535 of record NZ_JBNINT010000001.1, read on the forward strand.
GAAAATGGGCAGGCGGTTTCGTTGATCCGCCGCCAGAATGCGCAGGGCAGGATGTCTGTCCCAGGCCTCGAAGGCTATGCGGGCCAGTTCCTTGTCACGGGCGAGGATGAAATCGCAGCCCACCGCCTCCTTCACGGCAAAGGCGAGCCCGGCTCGGATATCCCCCAGCACATTCGGCGTGCCAGCTTCCTCGCGCGCTGCCAGTGAGGCGGAATAGTCATGCCCCCAGGGCGAGACGAAGGATACCGTTCCCCCACCCGGCCATGTGGGCTTGCTGGCACGCACCGCCGCATTGCGGATGATCAGGATGCCCGAGGCCCCCGGCCCGCCGGGAAACTTGTGCGGCGACACCACCACCGCATCCTTGGCACAGTCTGCTTCAGGCGCCATGGCGATGGGCAGATAGGGCCCTCCGCCCGCGTAGTCCCAAAGCGACAGCGCACCGTGGCGCTTCAGCAACCGGGTCACCGCATCCACATCCGTGAGGATACCCGTCACGTTGGAGGCTGCCGAGAAGGCGCCCAGCACCAGTGGCCGGTCCTTGAGGCGCAGCAGCTCGGCCTCCAGCACATTCATGTCCGGCCCCCCTCTGGCGCCTCCGGGATCTCGACCACCTCCGCGCCGCATTCGCGCCAGGGCAGGATGTTAGAGTGATGCTCATAGGGGCCGATGAGAACGGCAGCGCGGCCAGCTTCCTGTCCCAAGGCGCAAAAGCCGAACAGGCTGAGCGCACGGTTGATGCCCGCCGTTGCACCGGAACCGGTGAAGATCACTGTGTAGTTTTCATCCGCACCGGTGCAGCGGGCGATTTCTGCCCGCGCTTCTCGGCGCAGCGTGGTCATCCGCGCCCCGCAATAGGAGGCTTCCGTGTGGCTGTTGGCATAGTACGGCAGAACTTCGGTGAGGATGAATTCCTCCACCTGCCGCAGCGCCCGGCCCGAAGCGGTATAGTCCGCATAGGTGATCTTGCGCGGGCCGAAAGCCCCTCGATCTCCGCCCCCTCCCCGATCAATCCGGCGCGCAGCGCCTCGACGGTCCTGGCGGTGCGAAGGCGGCTCTGGAAGGCTTCTAGGCTCATCGGCATGGGATGGTTCCAATGGAAAAAGACTGATGCGTCGAAAATTATGCGATCAGGCTTGAGAATTGTTCCCATATTTCACATCATCGCACCTCATAGCCATGAATCCGTTCGAAGAAGGCGCATGATGATTGATCAGTTCAACAAGGCCATCCTCAAGGCGCTGCAGGAGGATGGAAGCCTCACCCAGCGCGAGCTGTCTGAGAAGGTCAATCTCTCCCCCAATGCTTGTTGGAACCGCATTCAGGCATTGAAGAAGGAGGGCGTGATCACCGGTCAGACGGTGCAGCTCGACCGCACCCGGCTGGGCCTTGATCTGGTCGTCTTCGTGATGATCCGCACGCGGCATCATTCGGCGGAATGGCTGGAGGTCTTCCGCCGCCATGTGGTGCAGATCCCGGAAGTCATCGACTTCTTCCGCATTGGCGGTGACTACGACTACATGCTGAAAGTCGTCACCCGCGACATGGCCAGCTATGACGCCGTCTACCGCCGCCTGATCTCCGGCGTCGAACTCGACAGCGTCACGTCCTACTTCGCCATGGAAGCCATCGAGGAACAGCGCCCTCTGCCGGTGCGAGAGACGAAGGAACGGTGAAGGGCTTTGTGCTCTGGGGAATCGCGCGATGCGGTGAGTATCAAAAGTTGTGTGCGCCTATTTCACTGTACGCTGTTGTGCTGACGTGATATCCGCAGCTTCCGGAAGCTTTGACGGTTATTGAGCAGCTAAAATGTCACTGATGCAGATGGATCAGATCGTAGGGCCAATTCTTGCGCTGCCCCGCAGCGCCAAGCGCGTCATTGCGCTTCTGGCCGATGCCGGAATTTGCGTGCTCACAGTGTGGCTTGCCTTCTTCCTGCGGCTGGGAGACTTTGTGCCCCTGACAGGCAACGCCCTGTGGGCGGCCATTGCTTCCGTCGGCCTCGCTCTCCCCATTTTTGTGGTGACCGGACTCTATCGGGCCATTTTCCGCTACAGCGGCCTGCCCGCCCTGATGGCTGTGACGCGTGCCATTGGCATCTACGGCATTCTTTATGCGGCGCTTTTCACAGCTGTCAGCCTGCCGAATGTTCCACGCACGGTTGGCATCATCCAGCCCTTGCTGCTTTGCATTTTCATTGGCGGCTCCAGGCTTCTCGCCCGGTTCTGGCTTGGCGGCCATTATAACAGCATCCTGCGACTGTCGAGCCGGCCCAAGGTGCTTATCTACGGGGCAAGCCGCCTTGGCCATCAGCTGGCCCTTGCCCTGACAAACAGCCCCGAGATGAAGGTCATCGGTTTTCTGGATGATGATCCGATGCTGCACCGGAAGCTTCTCAACGGCTTGCCGGTCCATTCGCCCGACAGCCTCGAGAGTCTGGTGGAAACACATGATATCGCTCATGTGCTGCTTGCCGTTCCCAATCTTGCCCGCGCCCGCCGGAATGAGATCATCAGCCGTTTGCGGGGCCGGGGCGTGGCTGTGCGTACATTGCCGAGCGTCGCTGACCTTGCGCGGGGCCGTGTTGCCATTTCAGATCTTCAGGATCTGGATATCGATGACCTTCTCGGACGGGAGCCAATTTCGCCGGATCCGGTTCTGCTGGCCAAGAACATCGCAGGCAAAACGGTTCTGGTTACGGGCGCAGGCGGGTCGATCGGCAGCGAGCTTTGCCGCCAGATCATGGCGGCAGGTCCCGCGCGGCTGCTGCTCGTCGAACAGAGCGAGTTCGCGCTGTACAATATTCATCAGGAACTGGAGCAGAAGTACCGGGACATAGGAATCAATCTGATCCCGCTTCTTGCTTCCGTTGCTGATCCCCAGCGCATGCAGCTGATCATGAAATCCTTCTCTCCCGAGACCGTCTATCACGCCGCCGCCTACAAGCATGTGCCGCTGGTGGAGCATAATCCCTCGGAGGGCATCCGCAATAATGTGTTCGGAACGCTGTGTGTCGCAAAGGCGGCGCAGGAGGCAGGTGTTTCCGATTTCGTGCTCATCAGCACCGACAAGGCCGTGCGCCCGACGAATATCATGGGCGCGAGCAAGCGGCTGGCGGAAATGGTTCTGCAGGCCTTTGCACAGACCTCGCGCACAACCACTTACTCCATGGTCAGATTCGGCAATGTGCTGGGCTCCTCCGGCTCCGTGGTGCCGAAGTTCCGCCAGCAGATCCGGGACGGCGGCCCCATCACGCTCACCCATCCCGAAATTACCCGCTACTTCATGACTGTGCCTGAAGCGGCCCAGCTTGTGCTTCAGGCTGGGGCCATGTCATCCGGCGGCGATGTTTTCGTTCTCGATATGGGTGATCCCGTTCGCATCATTGATCTTGCCCGGAAGATGATCGAGCTTTCCGGCCTCACCGTGAAGGACGAGGAGAATGAGGATGGTGATATCGAGATTCAAATCACCGGCCTTCGCCCGGCCGAGAAGCTCTATGAAGAGCTGTTGATCGGTGACAATCCGGCAAAGACATCTCATCCGCGTATCATGAAGGCGCATGAGCATTTTCTGCCCTGGATGGAGCTTGAGGCGAAGCTGGCCGAACTGGACCACATTGTCCGCCAGAACGACGTTGCAGCCATCCGCGCGCTGATGAGCGAGCTCGTCTCGGGTTACGTCAGCTCAAGCAGGATTGTTGACTGGATTCATGTCGAACATACTGATGTGCTACCCTCATTTCGGCTAGCGGGAGCTGGAAATTTCCGGGGTTAGGACTCATTTAGATGGGTGACGATGAGCCGCTCGTGAGCGATCCGGCATCTTGTCGCCGATCGCTCTATGTGGCGGGATCTCGTTATAGTCTCTAAGTTTATCCTCCTGCATCGACAGCACATCGTCACAGCTCGGAATTTGCCGTTGAAGTTCTCGATTTTGCAGCTTTCGGTCTGTTTAGCTATTTGCAAAAAGTCAAGGATAGAGGCAAATCTTCCCGGTTGGGACGCACTTCTCCATTTTCTTCAAAATGAACACGGTCTGCGCTTCCGAAGACTTCAAGATTTCATCAAATTCTCCTGTTCCAGCCCTCAGAGAACATAAGTGGAAAACACCAGCTCAGCATGGCCCGGATTCACGGCAGCAGGTCACAGCCACCAGCAAACCCGTGCGGTTCAAAGCGTCTGATTTTGCCGGATCACCTTCTATAGAGCGTTTGCAACCCAATAAAAATGAACTTATTGTCCACATGCCAGCCCATAAAATCCGAATTCATTGGTTACTGTTGCGAGGCCCTTGAATTTTAAATATACTGGTCATAGACGTAGTTTGATATGTATTCAACGCTGAGGCCTGGAAGAGAAACTGGAGCTATTACTGTTGAAAAAGTTGATTGGAAAAATCTCAGTTGTTGGTTTGGGCTACGTTGGCCTGCCACTGGCTGTTGAGTTTGGTAAGCATCGTCCGGTTTTAGGATTTGATGTAAATGAAACTCGCGTAGGAGAGCTTAAGGCTGGTAAAGACAGTACAAGAGAGGTGGATCCAGATGCTTTGGCGCAGGCCAAAGCTCTGTCGTTCTCGTCTGATCCGGCTGATCTGAATGATTCAACGATCTTCATCGTGACTGTGCCGACCCCGATCGACGGCGCAAACCGCCCGGATCTCACGGCACTGCAGAAAGCGAGCAGGACCATTGGAGCCGCGCTAAAGGTTGGCGATGTCGTCATTTACGAATCGACCGTTTTCCCTGGCGCCACCGAAGAAGTATGCGTCCCCGTGCTCGAAGAGGCCAGTGGCCTGAAATTCAATGTTGACTTCTACTGTGGCTACAGTCCCGAACGCATCAACCCGGGCGACAAAGTCAACACCTTGACCAAGATCCGCAAGATCACGTCGGGAAGTACACCCGAGGTGGCTGACGCCGTAGATGACCTTTATTCATCCATCATCGAGGCCGGGACCTGGAAGGCCAGTTCGATCCGTGTTGCTGAGGCCGCAAAGGTGATCGAAAATAGCCAACGCGATCTCAACATCGCTTTTGTCAACGAGCTGTCGGTAGTCTTTGACCGAATGAACATCGACACGCTTGAGGTGCTTGAGGCGGCCGGGAGCAAATGGAACTTCCTGCCATTCCGTCCGGGAATGGTCGGTGGGCACTGCATCGGCGTCGACCCCTATTATCTCACCCACAAGGCTGAGATGCTGGGCTATAACCCCCAGGTTATTCTCGCCGGACGCAGGATCAATGACAACATGGCGCGATATGCCGCGCGCTCAGTTGTACGCCGGATGTTGCAGAACGGAATTGACGTAGCCCGCAGCACCGTTGGCGTTCTCGGGCTCACCTTCAAGGAAAACTGTCCTGATATCCGTAATTCCAAGGTTGTTGATCTCATTCGCGAACTGGAAAGCTGGAATGTGAAGGTCGTGGTGTGTGATCCTTGGGCGCTGCCCGAGGAGGTTAAACACGAATATGGCTATGAGCTGTCCGAACTGTCCCCCGATGCCCAGGTCGACAGCCTGGTCGTGGCCGTTGGTCACAACGAGTACCGCCAGCTCGATCCGGCTGTTCTGAGGTCTTATTGCCGCCCTGCCCCAACACCTGTGATAGCGGATCTGAAAAGCCTTTATGATCGCACGCTTCTTGCTGACCAGGGCTTCACCGTATTTCGTCTTTAGGAATTGAAAATGAAGAATTTTGCGCTCATTGGGGCTGCCGGTTACATCGCCCCCCGTCATATGCGGGCCATAAAGGATACCGGAAACCGCCTTGCGGTCGCCTACGATATTAATGATTCTGTTGGTGTGATCGACAGCATTTCTCCGCAGAGTGAATTCTACACCGAGTTCGAGCGCTTCCATGAACATGCGCATGTCTTGAGACGTGACCCGGCGACAAGGCTCGATTATGTCAGCGTGTGCAGCCCGAACTATCTGCACCATGCTCACATTGCGGCTGGACTGCGCCTGGGATGCGATGTCATCTGCGAGAAGCCACTGGTTCCAACATCGGCACTTATGGATGAACTGGCTCTGGTGGAAGGCGAAACCGGACAGCGTGTATTCAACATTCTTCAGCTGCGCCATCACGCCGCTATCCTCAAGCTGCGCGAAAAGGTCGCTGCCGCGCCCGCGGACAAAAAATTCGACGTGGATCTGACCTACATCACCAGCCGCGGCAAATGGTACATGGAAAGTTGGAAGGGCGATCCGCGCAAATCCTTTGGCGTGGCGACCAATATAGGCGTGCATTTTTACGACATGCTGCACTTCATTTTCGGCAATCTGCAGCAGAACGTTGTTCACTATGCTTCCGAGAGCAAGGCAGCCGGTTATCTCGAGTATGAGCGCGCGCGGGTGATCTGGTTCCTGTCGATTGATGCCGACGACCTTCCCGATGAAGTCAAGGGAAAGAAGCCGACCTACCGCAACATCGATATCAGCGGCGAGCAGCTTGAGTTCTCGGAAGGCTTTACCGACCTTCACACGGTCAGCTACGAGGAGATTCTGGCGGGCCGCGGTTACGGTCTGTCCGACGCCCGTCACTGCATCGAGACGGTTGAGGAAATCCGCACAGCTCCGATCCAGCAAGGTGGATCGGCGGTTCACCCCTTCGTGAGGCGCTTGCGGTGAGTGTCCAGGTCCATCCCAGTGCTATCATAGACGAGGGAGCCCAGATCGGTGACGGATCGCGGATCTGGCATTTCGTCCATGTCTGTAGCGGCGCGGTTATCGGCTGCGGCGTTTCGCTGGGCCAGAACGTGTTCGTTGCCAACCGGACCGTGATAGGCGACAGGTGCAAGATCCAGAACAATGTCTCGGTCTATGAGAACGTCACCCTTGAAGAGGGGGTGTTCTGTGGTCCAAGTATGGTGTTCACGAATGTATACAATCCGCGATCGCTGATTGAGCGTAAGAGCGAATACCGCAGCACAAGGGTCTGCCGTGGCGCTACGCTCGGGGCCAATTGCACCATTGTCTGTGGCACCACGATCGGAGCCTTTGCGTTTGTCGGCGCAGGCGCCGTTATCAATCGGGATGTGCCCGACTATGCTCTGATGGTTGGCGTTCCGGGACGTCAGGTAGGCTGGATGAGCGAATTCGGTGAACGGCTGGATCTACCTCTGACCGGAACGGGACGGACGGTCTGTCCCCACACGGGCGATACATATGTCTTGCAAGACGGCCGCGTTAGGAAGTTGTGAGGGCACGAAAATGCAGTTCATTGATCTCAAGACCCAGTACGAGCTTCTGAAAGCAGAGATCGACGCGGGGATTCACCGAGTGCTCGAACATGGTCAGTACATTCTCGGACCCGAGGTCGCTGAACTCGAGGAGAAACTTGCAGCTTATGTAGGGGCCAAGTATTGCATCACCGTTGCCAATGGAACCGATGCGCTTCAGATCGCTCAGATGGCGCTCGGAATTGGGCCGGGCGATGAGGTCATAACCCCTGGCTTTACCTACATCGCGACGGCAGAATCCGCTGCGCTTTTGGGCGCCAAGCCGGTCTATGTCGACGTCGATCCTCGCACCTACAATCTTGATCCGGCGTGTCTTGAGGCTGCCATCACGCCGCGCACCAAGGCGATTATCCCGGTCAGCCTCTATGGTCAGTGTGCGGATTTCGATGCGATCAACGAGATTGCCGCCCGTCACGGTCTGCCGGTCATCGAGGATGCGGCTCAGAGCTTCGGCGCGACCTATAAGGGCCGCAAGAGCTGCAATCTCAGTCTGATCGCCTGTGCCAGTTTCTTCCCCTCAAAGCCGTTGGGGTGTTACGGTGACGGCGGAGCAGTTTTCACCAATGACGACGAGCTGGCCAAAATAATCCGGCAAATCGCCCGCCATGGCCAAGATCGCCGCTACCACCACATTCGCATCGGCGTGAACAGCCGGCTCGATACGATTCAGGCTGCAGTGCTGCTGCCAAAGCTCGCCCATCTCGACACCGAGCTTGTTGCACGTCAGGTAGTGGCCGAACGCTATGACAGTCTTTTGAACGCTGCAGGCGTGACCACAACTCCGTTCGTCGAGAGTTTCAACCGGAGCGCCTGGGCGCAATACACCATCCGCACGCCCAGCCGGGAAGCCTTGCAGGAAAGCCTCAAACAGGCAGGCATTCCCACCGCAGTGCATTACCCCATCCCACTCAATAAGCAGCCCGCAGTTGCTGACCCAGAAGCGCAGTTGCCAACTGGCGATCGGGTTGCCAGCGAAGTAGTAAGCCTGCCAATGAGCCCCCACCTCTCCGAAGAAGACCAGATCCAGATCGTTAATGCAGTCCGTGTCGCGCTAAACGGATGACGTTTTTAGCTCTTTCGCTTCCGAGGTGAGCGCGGCCGGTCTCTTCTAGAGTCAGAACTCATCGAATCTGATATGAATTCTCAAATCAGATTCGATGTTCCAAATTACTAATTTGGAAGCTTGTACGGGACGCCTGTTTTGGCTGTCGGATGATCAATGGATAGCAATCAATCCGCTTCTGCCAAGAGACATGGGTGACGCTCGTTGGGCCGGTCATCGCAGAGTGCTCTCCGGCATCATTGACGTCCTCAAAGTTGGGTGCCGGTGGCGAGACACCCCAGAAGGGTATGCTCCTTCGACCACAATCTGCAACCGTCTCAATCTCTGGACTTGCAAACGCTTCTGGATAAAATCTGCGGGCAAGTCAGTGCAGGCAGGCGATGCTGCCGCCGTGCGCGCTTTGACTGAAACGCGCCGATAGACGGCAATCATCTCCCTAGGACGCAGGTACTTTAACGGGCCGAGCGGATCGCAGCAGCCGTCTTCTCGAGCTCTGCCTCCGTAAGCGTTGGATGCACAAGGAACATCAGGCTGGTGTCTCCCAGTTCCTGAGCCACGGGCAGACGCTCAGGCAGACCGCCAAAGGCTTTTTCACGATAGATTTCCGAGCAGGAGCCGGAGAAGCAGGGCACGCCCTGCGCAGAGATCTCGGCCATCACGCGATCACGGAGCGCGGCATCGCCATTCACAAATACATAGGCCTTGTACCAGGCATGCGTGACAGAGTTGGGGATCTCAGGCACTCGGAAGAGGGGATTGCTGCGGGCGGCCTCCATGATCACGGCGGCATTGCGCGCACGCGCGGCGTGCCAATCGGGCATGCGCGCCAGCTGAATGCGACCTAAGGCCGATTGAGCTTCGGTCAAACGCCAATTGGTGCCTATGCTTTCATGCAGCCAGCGAAACCCTGGGGCATGCTCGCGCTCATAGACCGCTTCCCAGCTTTTTCCGTGATCCTTGAATGCCCACATGCGCCGCCAAAGCGCGTCGTCGTTGCAGGTGACCATGCCGCCTTCGCCACCGGTGGTCATGATCTTGTCCTGACAGAAAGACCAGGCAGCCACATCGCCCAGACCACCCACGGACTTCCCATGCAGGGCTGCGCCGTGGGACTGCGCGCAATCCTCGATTAGCTTGATACCACGCGGCTCTGCCAGGGCACGGAGTCCCTCCATGTCGCAGGGCCAGCCGGCCAGATGAACACAGATAATGGCGCGGGTGTTCTCGGTGATCATTGGCGCGACTGTGGCAGGTGTTATGTTCTGGCTGTCCCTGTCTACATCAGCAAATACAGCACGTGCGCCTGCGTTCACAACGCTTGATGCAGAGGCGATGAAACTACGCGGGGTGACAATCACCTCATCACTCTCAGCGCCGCCATAAGCGCGCCCGATGCCCAGCCCTTGCAGAGCAAGATCTAGCGCTACAGTGCCATTGGCCAGTGCAATGGCGTGGTTCGTGCCTGCGAAGGCAGCAAACTCTGTCTCAAACGCGCGTCCGATCTGGCCGGTCCAGTAATTGACCTTGCCAGACAGGATCACGTCACGAACAGCGTTAGCCTCCTCGACGGTGAAAGAGGGCCATGGAGAGAACGGACCGTTGAGCATATTCGCACCTGTTGTTCCGGGTGTTCGCTTTCACTCTGCGAAAGCGGGCCAAAATCTGCAAAAGATTCCGGCGCTCCTTGTGTTAAAATTCCTTGGCGGGGACACCGCCCATTCGTGCGCCGTTTGGCACATCACGGCACACAGCTGCACCCGCGCCAATCATTACATCAGCGCCGATTGATTTATACTCACGCACAACAGCGCCAATCCCAATCCACGTGCGCGCGCCGACAAAAACCCCGCCGCCGAGGCGCGCGCCTGGCGAGATATGCACCCCGTCGCTGAGCACACAATCATGGTCAACTGACGCGCCAGTATTGACGATGCAGACGCGTCCTAGCTTAGCAAAAGGGGCAATGATAGCCCCTGCGCAGATCACTGAACCGGCACCGATTTCGGCATGGGGGAAATGATTGCGGAGGGGTGAATTAGCGTCACTGGCGCGCGCGTTTGTGTCTCTAACAAGCGCAGCCGGGTCTGATTATTGCCGATACCAAGCGCATAGTCTTCCGTACCGAGCGCCTCCGGCTTCCCCATAACATCCCATATGCTGCCTTGGGCACAATCGGGGTAGGCGGCATCAAGAAAGGCAATGTCGCTATAGCCCATCGCTTCGGCGATATCAGCCAGCACCCTGCCGTGTCCCCCCGCGCCGATGATGCGCAAGCTGTTCATCTCTCACCTTTGAACTTTGGCATAGTCGCTTCTCCTGCCGCAGAAATGCCATCCCGCTTTATCACTTTCTTGATCGTGAGCACGATGATTTTTAGATCAAGCCAAAACGAGCGGTTTTCGACATACCACACATCCATCTCAAACTTTTCCGGCCAGCTGACCGCATTGCGTCCGTTGATCTGCGCCCACCCCGTCACACCAGGGCGAACCTCGTGGCGGAGCGCTTGACGCTCAGAATAGAGCGGCAGGTATTCCATCAGCAAAGGCCGAGGGCCGACAAGGCTCATCTCGCCTTTCAGCACATTCCAAAGCTCTGGAAGCTCGTCAAGCGAGGTGCTGCGTAGCTTGGTCCCCAGAGCCGTCATGCGCTCGGCATCAGGCAGGGGCGTACCATCGGGGCCAAGAGCATCGCGCATGGTGCGAAACTTGATCATCTCGAAAGGTTGGCCGTGCAGACCCGGGCGCGTCTGGCGAAAGAGCACCGGCGACCCCAGATTGCGCCGGATCAGCAACGCCAGTACCGCGATGACAGGCGACAAAAGGATAAGACCAAGCCCTGCACCCACTATGTCCATCACGCGTTTCATTGTATTGGACAAAAGTAACTCTCCATCTGCGATATGACGGAACGTATAGTAGATCGGCTCGAGAAAACAACGCCCGGCCAATTGACAGCAATACGCCAGTTCAGGCCCTCATCGGAGCAACCTATTCAGAAAACACAACTTGGCCCTCAGTGAGCGGTTTTTGGACCACTTACGCTTTACGGCCTGTCCCCTTTGAGCACGAAGCGTCACATATCAATCAATGCGTTGAGGATATGTTTTGCAGCCTGACCGTCGCCATAGGGTTTAGCAACCAGATCTCCGGTTGTCCCGCGCATCTGATTGGCAGCAGTTAGGATCGCAACACTGGATGTAGGTGGAACTAGCCTCGCCCAACCCAAGTCAATCAGCTCACCCCATTCTGTTTCATCGCGCAAGATAACCACTGGTTTGCGGTGGAAATACCCCTCTTTCTGCATTCCTCCGCTGTCGGTCATTAGCAAACAGGACGCTCGCGTCAGAGCGGTGACGTCAAAGAAGCCAAGCGGATCCGTAAGGATCAAACCAGCCGTTTGGTCCTTTAAATCGCCTTGTTGGCTCAGAATCTTGCGGGTGCGTGGATGCAAGGGCAACACTACGGGAATGTCTTCGGATAAAGTGCGCAGCGCCTCCAGGATGGCGCCAAGACGAGCCGGGTCATCCGTGTTTTCCTGACGGTGGATTGTGGAGAGCACGAATTTGCCGGGGGCCAGTGACAGGTCCCGCAGAATGGTAGAGGTGGCTTCGGCTTTCTCTCCGAAAATCAGAGCGGCGTCATACATCACATCGCCGACAAGTTTGACAGCATCTCCAGAAATGCCCTCGGCTGCCAGAAGATCCACGGCCCGTTGTGTCGGGGCAAAGCACCATTGCGAAATATGATCCGTCAGGATGCGGTTAACTTCTTCAGGCATCCGCCTGTTAAACGAGCGCAGGCCGGCTTCGACGTGAGCCACCGGGATATGCAGTTTCGAAGCGGCTAATGCACCGGCGATTGTAGAGTTGGTGTCTCCGTAGACCAGTACAACATCAGGCTTTTCCTCCAGAAGAACACCTTCAATAGCCTCCAACTGGCGTCCAGTCATCTGGCCATGTGTGCCCCCGCCGATGCCAAGATGGTATTTAGGTGCCGGGATACCTAGTTCTTCAAAGAAGACATCTGACATGTTGCTGTCGTAGTGCTGGCCCGTATGAACGATAATGTCTGTCACACCGCCGTGATTGGCTGCGGCGCGGGACATGGGAGCGGCTTTGATGAACTGAGGGCGGGCACCAAGAACAGTAATCGTTTTCATCGTGTATCTGCTTTGTTTGAAAGGTCTGTGATGGGGTACGGGTTGCCTTGACCCGTATCTACCATTTTTGGAGACGTTTTGTCAGGGGTTCTCGCAGGAACACCAAGGCCATCACATAGAGCGCAGTGGAGATGGAGCAACAGAGAAGAAATCCACTCAAACTGTTAGCCGGAACAATCCAAAGCCAGCCGTAGGCCAGGATGGCCCCCAAAATGATACGCCACAACGAGATTATGGCGGCCCACGCATTTTCTAGATTGGCTTTATGCAGATTTGCGAGCAGCAAGACGGCATAGATTACGCCATATATAGTAGTTCCCAGAGCAATTCCGGCATATCCGATCTGATCGACTAGAACTACATTGGCCGCGAGGTGTATAACCACGGAAACCAGCCCCACGATCATTGGCGTGCGTGTGTTTTGCACCGCGAAGAAGGCCCGGTTTAGGTAGACGATCAAAGCCTGAGGCACCATTCCGGCAGCATAAAGGACCAACGCATATGCAGTCCTTTCGGAAGCCGAGGCATCAAAAGCGCCTCGCTCAAAGGCGGTGCGCACGATAACGTCTGCGCCCCAGACAAACATGAGGCTGACTGGCAGCATGACGCCGATCGTAGCTGCAAGACCGTCGCGGAAGCTGGCGCGGGCGGCGGCCTTGTCTTGCTTTGCCTGCGCGCGCGCAAGCATGGGAAAGTAGACCGTGGCAATGGCGGATGCAAAGACGCCAAGGGGAGGCCAGCGAGGCGTGCGGCGTAGTTCAGCGTTGAAATGGAGCCAGTCTCCAGATCGGACACGAGGGTTTTTTGTATAATTGCACTAAGCTGGTCTGCAACTAGCAACCAGATCAGCGGCAGGGTGACCAATAGCAGACCGAGCATTTCCTCGCGCTCTAGCCGTTTGAACGGCGCCGCGAAAATTTCTTTGCGCAGGAGAACAGCGAGACTCCACCATAGCATCGCGCCTGCGACATAACCGATCGCCAATCCGGCGACGCCGATTCCAGGAACCAGCACGATTAAGCAGGTGATGATGATTACATTGCTCAGAAAAGGGACTAGGGCAGGGGCGAGAAAGCGGTTTGTTGCATGGCTGACCGACTGCAACAGGACGCCGGTGCCCATGAAGACAATCACTGGGGCGAGCCATCGGAGCAGGGTTGCGGTCAGAACTAGTTTGTCTGCGTCAAATCCAGGAACGACGAGGCGAACCATCGGAATGGCGAAGCTCATCAGCGTTAGAGTAATCGCGCCGGTGATCAAGAAAAGATAGAGAAAACTATTCTGGAAGAGCCAAGCAGCCTTGGCGGGGCTTTCGGTCAGCCGGGTCTGATAGCGCGGCATGAATGTCGATTGCACTGTTGCACCAGTAAAGACCAGAAAGCACGCGGCAACGATAGCGTATGCTGTTACAAATGCATCAGCAGTGTCTGTTGCGCCATAAGCACGGGCGACAAGTACCTCGCGACCAAAACCGAGAATATTCGTGGCCAATGTCAACGCCGCCACGGTTCCGATTGCTTGTAGGCTTGCCAGTTTCATTGTTTACGGGCCACCACCATCAGGAAATTACTCTTACCGAACCAACCCCCAATGTGGTCAATTTGCTCAATCAACAGACTATGAGCTAGCCGCCCGATCTGTCCCAAAGCGCCGCGCTTTGCATCGCCAGGCTGTGTTGTTTGCTGAACGGCGCCGGAGGGCGCTTCGCCCAGTTTGCCCCGCAGCCACTGCCAGCGCTGGCGCAGAATATCTGCCTGTCCGCGATAATTATGCGCAGTGCATTCGAGCACGTCGAACCCGTTCTGCTCGAGCGCGCGGGCGAGGCTGTCCGGAGTGAAATAAGTCAGGTGGTTGGAAATGACGGCAATCCAGTTCTGTTTCATGAAGCGCGACTGCCAGCCGGCCTGATTGGGGACACGGATCACCAGAAGACCGCCGGATTTCAGATGATCCGCAGCTGCTGCGAGATCAAGGCCGGGCCGGTCTGTGTGCTCAAGATAGTCGAACATGGTTATGGCGTCGAAGCGCTCATTATCTTCAAGCGCGCTCTGGACGGTGCCAAATCGCACGTTTACGCCGTATTTAGCAGACGCCCATTCGGCAGTACCTTGGTCCAGCTCAATTCCGGTTCCGTCCCAACCATGGTCTTTGGCAATACCCAGAAACATGCCACTGCCGCTGCCTATATCGAGCAGACGCCCGCCTTGCGGAGCGTGACGTTGTAGGTAACTCAGGTGGTACTCACGAAACTCCTGATCACGATCTCTCTGGTGGCGTGGATCCGAGAAGATACTGCGATAGGCATAGCCATACCACAAGCGGTAGAGTTCCCGCAGGCTGTCTGCGTCGAGCCGAGGCGACAGGTAGACCAGATCACAATTGGAACATTTCACTCGTGTATTTGTCACCGGTTGAAGCGGTTGCTCTGTCGCGGGGAGGTACCGGTTAATCTCGGGGATCAGGGTATCAGAGACTGCATCGAGATGTTGCGCCTGAGGGCAGGCACAAACTGGACATCTAGGGATCGTCTCGAGGATAAGCTCACGTGGTGACATCGAACCTCTCCATCCATGCCTCCAGTATGAAGAACCGGAACAGGATGCTGTCGGAGATGGTTTTGCCCTCCGCGCTATAAGCGGCCATGTCCGCGCGGAGTGCCTCGGCGTCCACGAAAGGAGCTATGCGCAATTCCGGCTTGGCAAAAGTGGCTTTCATCTGCCTGCCAAGCTCTTCTTCCATCCAGACTTTCTGCGGCGTCACAAATCCCATCTTGTCGCGACGGTCCAGAACGTCATCGGGTACAGTGCCTCGCATGGCGCGGCGCAAAATGGCTTTGCTCTGACCGGCCGTGATCTTGATGTGCGTGGGCAGACTGATGGCCCAGTCCACGAGTCGGTAGTCAAGGAAGGGCACCCGGCTTTCGACGGAGAAGGCCATGGAATTGCGATCCTCATAGCGTAGCAAACTGGGAACCGAAAAATGGCTCACATCTAGTTTCTGGCGCCCGCTGACAGTGTGACTAACTGCGATTTGGCTTTGTGTGGCTGCATAATCAGCCTGCGTCTCACGCGAGAGGTAAGCGCTGGCGTCGCGGGTGCGTTTGCGCAGCCAGGAGGGCAGGTAGCGTTGGGCATCGTTAAAATTCAGCAGGCCTCGGTCCCCGCGGCGTATCAGGCCAAAAAGCTCGCAGGCAAGGCGTCCAAACTGGCAGGTTTTAACCAGATCCCGCAGGTAATATATCGTGAATTTGCGGTAGCCGCAGAGCACTTCATCCGCACCTTGCCCGTCCAGAAGAACTGGAATCTTCGAAGCTCGGGCCTCTCGCATGATGCACCATTGGGCAAAAATGCTGGTGGTGGTGAATGGCTCTTCCTGATGCCAGATCAGATTGTCTAGATCCGCCATAAAGCCACTCTGCGACGGCGTGACGTAATGTGATTGGGTCTGCATCTTGGCGTTGACCAGTTCAGCCCAACGGCGCTCGTCAAAGCGTTTGTCGTCAAAGCAGGAGGTGAAGGTATGGAAATTCCCTTCATGGCCTTTTGCAGCCAGACCAACGATAGCAGATGAATCCAGCCCACCCGACAGGCAGGATCCAACGGGCACGTCCGAGCGCATACGGATACGTACAGCGTCTTCGAGCAGGCGCGTGAACTCAGCATCTGCCTCCTCTTGCGTGATATCCTGCGGTGCAGGGTCAGTATAGTCCCAAAACCGCTTCGGAGAGACGCGCTCGGGATCCGCTGGATCAATTACAGCGAAATGTCCGGGAGGGAAGGCAAGAATATCCTCGAAGAAAGTTTCGTTAGACTGGTTCACTGTACCAAACTTGAGGTATTCAAGGATGGCGCGGCGATTTGCCCGGCGCGGCAAATCTCTGGCAGCAGCCAGAATGCCCTTGATCTCCGAAGCAAGGTAGAGCATTCCTCTTTGCGCCGCGTAGTGCAACGGTTTGACCCCGAAACGATCTCGTGAGATCACAAACCGCCCTTTGCGAGCATCCCAAATCAAGATGGCCCACATGCCGTTAAAGCGGGCAAAACAGTCAGTGCCCCATTCACGATAGGCAGCCAACAGTACCTCAGTATCCCCTGTGGTACGGAACACGTAGCCCAACGCTTCGAGTTCAGCGCGCAGTTCAATGAAGTTGTAGACTTCTCCGTTGTAGCTGATCCAGTCGTCGCCGACACTCAGCCTCATCGGCTGGCCCGCCTCTTCAGAGCAATCCAGGATCGAAAGACGAAGATGCCCGAGGGCGGCAAAATGCGTCTGATCGGGACTGCCGTCACCTTCATTGTGCACGAACTTGGCGCCTTGAGCGCCTACAAACAAATGCCCATGGCCGTCAGGCCCGCGGTGAGCCTGAACTCGGGTCATTTCGAAGATTGCGGACAGATCTGCGGATCGTCCGATCAAACCAGCAACGCCGCACATCAGGATGCCCTCTTCCGCAAAGTTGTGAAGATATGCGCACTAATACCCAGCCCAGCAGCCATCAGCAGATTATAGGAAATCAGCCGAAAAACAGCGAAAAACAGCGAATAAAGTCCCATTGTCAGAAGGCCAACCCAAACGGCATTGAACATGAGGACCATCTCCGAGAAACGCTCTCGATCCGGCATTTTTCGAGCCAACCAGAGGCGGATACCGACCATCGTTGGTGGAACTGTCATCAAGGCACCGTAAAGCGCCGTGCCGATTAAACCGCCAACCATCAGGAAATAGAAAACCCAATTATGCACATACCCGACGTTCTGAATCAGCTTTTCACCTCTCGCTGTTTCGAAAACGATCTCATGACGAATGCCCAGTCCGGCACCTGTAACGGGCTGCGCATGAAAGAGGTCCAGCGCAATCCGATATTCTTCAATGCGAGTCATGACGTTCACGTCAGTTGCAAAAGCGGCGTTGTCAATATCTTCAACAACTTCAGCAGGCGGCCCCATTCCAATCGGGCTATCGGTGACGGGGTTATTGCTCACCATATCAACATGGTGCGGCCGGAAAAGCCAATCCCATACGACGTCGACAGCCCCCTAAACCAAGCAACGAGCTGCTCCACAAAAACTGCACGAAGCGAATGATACAACTCCAAGCTTCGATTGTACCACACGGCATCAAGATTGATGGCAAAGACCATCGCAACGGACACCAAGATCACAAGAATGCCCTTCTTGAGTGCGGTCAGAAATTTGGATGGCTCGAACACCAGCAGGGACAGGCTGAAAATGCTGACCGAAAACAACGCGCATAGCAGCATAGACCTAGTATAGGTCGCAAGAATCGACGTGGACGCTAAACAGGTAACCCAAAACGCAATCCATCGCACACGCTGCGAGGAAGCCAGAACACTGACCACAAATGAGACCGAGAAAGTTACTGGTAAGAGCGCATCGGTGGCTTGTGCCAGCAATGTGGTTACACGAAGATAGTATGGTCCGAGCTTGTCCCCCATCTCGCCGGGATTAACGGGCGGATCTGTCAGCACATATTCGCCGTTGATGAGCAAATAATAAAACGGCTTGTAGAGACCTTCCGCAAAATAGATGACCAAAACCTGACTGACGAAAAGCAGTGCCATCGCAAAAAGCGATAGACCAAGCCATGTAATACGATCCTCACGAGATTGCAAAAGCACAAAGACGGGCCAGAATAGCAATAGAAAGACAAATGGGATCAATCCACGAACCCAATATTCGATTGGCACCAAATTCGCTCGCGCCACGAAAAAATTTATGGCCAGAAATGCCAAGGCCACGCCGATCAACGCTCCCCATTTGCGCAGCTCACGTCTTAGCAGCCCGTCCCGTACGACCTGCACCATCGTGCCCAACATGAGCGCGCTGCAAAGGGCTGCAAACGAGATTTCTCGCAACCCCATAGTTTCAGGAGCAGGACTGATTGCAAAGCTCAAAGGAAAAAGTGCAAGCAAGCCTAGCCATGGGGTGAAAGCCGCGATGCCAGCAATCAAGAAAACACCCAATGTAACCACCAGACCCCCCTCCAAGGGAAGTTTTGCTAAGGCAGCCAAGACAAAAACTAATCCAAGCCATACTAACTGGTGGCGAGGGGAGTGTTCGATTGAATTCAGCAAAGAACGCGACATCAATAGTATCCGATCTTAAAGACGATCTTGGCCACCAAAGCACGTTTGCGATTTAGCCATGACATTTGGTACTTTTCCCATCGTTCAGCGTATTCCGCGAACGCAGGGGCCTTAGTCAGGGCGTGCATCGCATGCAGCTGATGGATGTGCAGGCCGTGATAGAAATGACTTGCGGGCATGGGTGGTTTTTCTTGGTAAAGATCAGCGCGAGACCAATAGCCGATATCAAATGTGGGCAGATATCGCAAAATCGTGTCTGTTCCGCTCTCAAACAAGGCTTCTGCGTCTGCAGAACCTGTTAGATCAGCGTAATCCCGCACACCAAACAAGGCAAAGAGGCATCCGTCGAGTATAGCGACACGGCGCTTGGCGACAACTTCCTCGACCCACAGATCTTCCCCTTCGGTAAGCGTCAGGCCACCCTCCTCAACAGAGGTTATTAATCCGGCGAACCCGAGATCGAGTGCAGTTTGGTAGACCTCTTTGCGGGTCTCATCCGGTGCAAACTTCACAGCGCGTGCCAGCACACTGATAGCTTGTGCCTGAGCCAGTCCAGACTTCCAAGGCGCATCTACCTCATAAGCATCCAGATCAAAATGATACAGCCAATAGCCTTTAGTGCCTGCATCTTCGAGAGCTTGCGTTTGGCATAGCCAGTCGGCGATCTGAAAGAAGCGCTCCCGAGCTAGTTCGTTGCCTGATCTCTTCCAAAGCTGGAACTGACCCAGCGCATATTGTGCGCACGCACAAGGATTATACTGGACCCCGATTGCGCCAGTATAATCGAGCAATGGAATCCCATTCACATCAAAGGGACCCGCGTACTCAGCTTTTGCACTTAGATCAATATAATAATCTGCAAGTGACTTGTAATCATAGACCACTCTATCAATAGAAGTATGCCAGAAAGAAACACTACTTGAAGAGCTCATATAGCGTCGGAGCAAAGCAAAGATACGTTTGACCATTATGATTCGCCCCTGCGCAACTTAAGTCCCTCAGCTCTCAGAAAGGGATCAAGATGGCCACCTCCCAAGGTGATCGCTGCAACTGGAACAGCCGACAGCAGTATCCCGATTAAGCCGCCGATAGGCCAAAGACTCAGAACCACAAAAATAGCACTGCCGCAAGCGGCCCACACCACAACACGCCGAACAAGTTCAACCGCATCAAATCTGAGCCACACCAACAACAGCCCACTTCCTGCAAAGGCTCCAAGCGACATTGCCAGTGCCAGCCCTTGCCCGCCCATAGAACTAATCAGTGCATAGTCCAGCCCAAGTGTGACACTCACTGATACAACTCCGGAGACCAGAATAGGTTTTACACGGCCCAGAGATAGCGAAACCCGGCTGAGCAATAGCCCTAGCGCTAGAAAAAGCACACCAGGACAATAGGCTCTGAGCATTGCGGCGGTTTCCTGTGTATCAGTTGCGCTGAAAGCTCCCCGCTGCAAAAGCAACTCCACAATTTCTGCAGACCAAACCGCCAAGAAGACCGCCATTGGAACCATCAGGAAAAACGTCAGGGAGAGTGCGAAAGCTATTTGCCCATTCACCGTGTCTGTTTCACCGCGATCCTGAGCCTGAGTGAGGCGCGTGAAAACGATGCTCAGTACAGACAACGAGAACAAAGTCAGTGGGATGGTCGCGATCCGGTAGGCATACGAAAGCTGTGAAATCGTCCCTTCATCAAGCCATGAGGCGAAGAAGCGCTCGGCCAAGACATTGATCTGAGTAGCCAACGTGGCAACAAGCAAGGGCACAAAGAAACGTGCGAAGGGCTTTGGCCCCTTGCTCGTGCGCCGCGGTAAAAAAGCATCGCGCCCCAGCCGGATCTGCATCCATCCCAGATGCAGCGCGAGAGAGACCGCAATACCCCAGAGAACTACAACGGCGGACGCAGTCCACAGCCACATTGCCAAGAGGGCACCTAGATTCATAAAGACTGTGCGCCACAGCGGCAGGACGAATTGCCCCTCCAGATGCAGCAGCGCAGCCAGAAAGTAGGCCCACACGGACAACAGGATGACCACAGCCCCCACTTGAAAAGATGGTGCGGCAGCGGTGGCCAGATCTGCGCTCCATCCGGGGACAAGCAGACGGATCACAGTTTCCGGCGCCATGATCAGCGTAAGTGTCAAGACCAGCGCGCCAGACAGCAAAGGCCATCCAATCCGTGCTGCAACGGCACGAGCCACCTCCCGTCCGGCGGCTCTTGCGGCATTCAGGTATGGGATCAAAGCATCGCGGACAGACAGACCAAAAATATTCTCGACAATGGCAGGAATTAACAGGGCTAAGAAGATAAAGTCGGCTTCAGCTGACGTGCCGAAACGCGCCGCGATAGAAAGATCGCGTGCAAAGCCAAGCAAAAAGCTCATCATGACGACCAAAACGGCCAATGCGCCTGTCTTAATCATGCAAGCTTGCTCTCTATTTTTTCTGCGTTCTACAACTGAGAACTTGCACCTAAGTGCTCAACGCGATTTTAGAACGGTTTCCAGAACCGATTCTACACGCTCTGACAAAACAGACCAATCGTGGCTTTGCTTCACATATTGGTACCCACGCATTCCCATATTTTGACGCTCTTCTACACTTTTCTGGGAAAGTGTGATCATCGCTTCAGCAAGTGCCTGTGGGTTTTCGGAAGGTATACTTATACCTGCCTTTGCATCCTTGACCGGATCGTTCGACGCTTCGACCGCATAGATGACCGGGCGGCCGGCCAGCAGATAATCGAACAGTTTGTTCGGACTTACCCCATATTGGAAGGTCGGCATCCGGCGAAGATGCAAAATGCAGGCATCAGCCGCCGCCAGCTCAGCCGAAACCTGCGACTTCGGCACTGGGTCGCAGAATTCCAAGGCAGGTGTGACTAGCTCAGTTGCCAGCTCTTGCAGGCTAGTCTTTGTTGGCCCACTTCCGATCAACCGCACACGAACACGCTCTCCGCCTGGAAGATTCGGCAACAATGCGGCCGCCCGCACGACTGTATCCAAGCCGTTGGCCACGCCATGCGCCCCTGCATAGACACATGTAAAATGAGAGTCATTTTGAAGCTGCTCTGGCGCAGGCATTGCCGAAACATCAACACCGTTGGGCACGACCGTTATCTTTTCGCGCGCCCCCCGATGAGGAGATCCACTCCTGAGAACCGGGCAAGAGTGTCATGATATGATCAGCACTGCGGTAGAGGTATTTTTCTATCTGGCGTAAGAGCAGCCATCCGGGATGGTAGTCACCCCACCCGACCAGATCGCGCACAGACATAGGCCAGAGATCTCGTATCTCTAGAACATATGGCACTCGAAGTTTACGTGCGACCCGCGCAGCAGATACCGCAGCAAAAGGCTGCGGAGACGTTCCGACAACAATATCAAAATCTTGTCCAGCTCGCGCCAAAGCTATCGCGCGTTTATAAGCATCGCGGGCAAAACCAAGCATACCAAGGCCACGCCCACCGATCCACTTTCCACGTCCTCCAGCGTCACTCCAAACAAAGCGAACGCCATCAATCGTGTCTTCGGGCGCATCCGATACCGTCCCAGCTCCTGTATAGGCATGACGAGAGGCAATGATGCTCACTTCGTGCCCGCGCTGAACCAGGTGTCGTGCCAGAGTGAAGTGCCGCGTTCCCCCGGCGCCACCAGGCGGTAACGCATAGTGGTGCAAAATAAGTATCTTCATCGGGAAAGCACTAGTTTGATTGCGTACAAAATTTATCCAGTCAGGAACACGATTGCCGCTCCAATGTCAATGACCTAGACTCTGAGTTTCATCCCGTTCTGAGTTCGCCCCAGACGTTTCTTGGCAACTGCCAGCATATGGGCGCGCGCGCTGAAATTTTCCGGTGAGCAAAGCTCACGCCGGCGGGGGCGCTGACGAACCATTCATGAACAAAATCAGCGCCTTGTTGCCGATCGCGCTAAGTAACCGGAACTCGTTGTAGCTCTTGTCAGTCGGCATTCCAGGCCGGGAGCAGTCGAGCACAACGTCCTTGTGATTGGCCAACAGGTAGAGATCACGAGAAATAAACTCACTGCCGTTGCCATCCCGAATAGTGACCAGGTAACCAATTTGTCGGCAAACCCGTTCAAGCGTCTGGGAAGCTTGGCAGAGCTGAAGGCCCACTTCCTTGCAAAGGCAATAGCTTCGTCTAGGATTTACGGCCCAGCCGTCTCGTCGGAGCAAGACATGGACACGGCGGCATCCATAGAGCACACGCATCTTGAGATGTCTTTGATTTTCAGCTTCAGTTCGGCCTGCTCGCTACGCCTGGACCTATAGACATAAAGCGGTAGGTCGATCGTCAGAATCGCACACGCGCACCGGACGAGACCTTCCAGTCCGCCTTCTGACGCTTACAAGCAGGCCCTAGAGCTTTTTTGGAGCACGTCCTGCAGCATGACCTTGTCCAGCGACAGGTCCGCCACGACCCGCTTTAGCTTCGTGTTCTCATGCTCGAGTTGACAAGGACACCTCATCTCCGATGGGCATCAAGCCAGCATATCTTTTGCGACAGTCGTACCAGGTTAAATCAGAAATTCCTGCCTTCCGGCAGACCTGGCCTATTGGAGTTCCATCCTCCACTTACTTCAGAACGAATGCGATCTGGGTTTCCGAACCTAATGACAGCGCAGTGAAAGTTTCAGGACCTTCATCGAATTCTGCTTTTCTTCCCCGCAAGGAACATAAGTGAAAAACTCCAGTCTCAAATGGCCCAGATTATTAGAGATACACCAGCTATCACAAGCACGTGAAGGTCTCTCCCTTCGCCTGAGGGTAGTGCGTCTGGCGAGGGAGAGTGCCCTTTGGCCCGGCCTAATCCAACGCCGCCGCAATCCTGGCAACCAGGCGCCGGGCGACTTCGGTCTTGCCTAGGGTTGGCCAATCCTCGATGCCATCATGGGTGACGATGCGCACGGTGTTGGCGTCGCCTCCCATGACGCCGGTTGCAGGGCTGACGTCATTGGCGACGATCCAGTCCGCTGCCTTGCGCTGCAGTTTGCCTTGCGCATTGGCGACGAGGTTTTGCGTTTCGGCGGCAAAGCCGACGACGAGCTTCGGCCGGTTGCCGGCGAGGTGGCCGACGGTGGAGAGAATATCCGGGTTCTCAACGAGCGCGAGGGCAGGGGCTGGCCCGAGCCGTCTTTCTTGATCTTCTCGCTGCCTTCCTGCGCCACCCGCCAGTCAGCGACGGCGGCAGCCATGACGGCCACGTCGGCGGGCAATGCCGCTTCGACAGCAGCCAGCATTTCCTTGGCCGTTTCCACGTGAATGACCGAGACACCTGCCGGGTCGGGCAGAGTGACAGGGCCAGAGATGAGGGTCACGCGGGCGCCAGCTTCAGCTGCGGCGGCGGCAATGGCATGGCCCTGCTTGCCGGACGAGCGGTTGGCAATGTAGCGCACGGGGTCGATCGGCTCATGGGTCGGGCCGGAAGTGATGACCACATGCTTTCCGCTGAGCGGTCCCGCCTGCGGCGCGCTGCCAGCCTGAAGCAGGCCCAGCGCACTTTCAACGATGGCCAGCGGCTCGGCCATGCGGCCAAGGCCTGCCTCGCCGCTTTCGGCCATTTCACCGCGTTCCGGACCAATGAAGGCGATGCCATCTGCCTTGAGAGTGGCCACATTGCGCTGCGTCGCAGGGTGGGCCCACATGGCAGGGTTCATGGCCGGTGCCACAAGCACGGGCCGGTTGGTGGCCAGAAGCACAGTGCTTGCCAGATCTCCGGCAAGACCCTGCGCCATCTTCGCCATCAGATCCGCCGTGGCTGGCGCCACGATGATGAGATCGGTATCGCGGGCCAGGCGGATGTGGCCCACATCCTGCTCCGCCTCGCGGTCGAAGAGGTCGGTGTAGACCTTATCGGCAGTCAGCGCCCCAGCAGCCAGCGGCGTGATGAACTGCTGCGCAGCAGCTGTCATCACCACCTTCACCTTCGCCCCCGCTCGCGCAGGCGGCGGATCAGATCCAGCGACTTGTAAGCGGCAATGCCGCCGCCGATGATCAGGAGAACCCGTTTACCGCCGGTCATGATGGGCTTTCTCAGCTGGGACTGCGGAAATCGCGCGGGGCCGGGGAAACAGGCTTCACGCCCGAACCGGTGATCTCATAGACCGCAAGGCCGCGCTCGTTCTGGCCGTTCTGAAGGAAGCGGAACACTCCGTCGATGCCGAGGAAGCCGTCGCGGTTGGTCAGCGTCTGCGTGGCAAAGCGCTGCGGGCCGGCAGAGCGCACGAGCCCGGCGGCAAGGATGGTGCCGTCATAGGCGAGCGAGGCGTTGCGCGGCGGCGGGCTGCCGTAAGCTGCCTGATAGCGGCTGGCCAGCGCATCAAAGCCACTCTTTTCCGGACCAGGGAACCAGGCTCCGGTCATCATTTGACTGTTGGTCACCTGCTGGGTTTCCCACTGGCCGCTGCCGAGCAGCTTGACCGTGCCAAGGTTGGCCCCCTGCTGCACCAGCGTCTGCACCACGAAGGGCGCAACACCGCCGCCCGCGGGCACAAACAGCGCATCAATCTGCGGCAGGTTCGGAGCCAGCTGCTGCGTCTTGGCCGCCAGATCCGACGTGTCGCTGCCCGTCAGCTTGTAGCGCTGGATGGCGACAATGCGGCCACCCACGCGGCCCACTTCCTGACGGAAGGCCGCTTCGGCAACAGCGCCATAGGCATCATCCGGCAACAGGGCAGCAAAGGACTTGCGGTTCTGCTGTGCCGCGTAACCGATGATCCGGCGCACGTCGCCGGCAGGCAGGAAGCTGAGCAGATAGACGCCGGGGGCTGCGACAGCCGTGTCGCTGGAGAAGGCAACGATCGGAAGGCCTGCGTTGCGCGCCGCGTTGGCAGCGCCGGTAACGGCGGGAGCAAAGACCGGTCCGAGCAGCAGCTCCGCTCCTTCCGACATGGCCGCCTCGGCCGCCGCGCGCCCGCCTTCTGCCGTGCCCTGCGTGTCCTTCACCAGAATCTGGATGTTGGAGCCCTGAAAGTCATTGATCGCCAGCTGTGCGGCATTCTTGAAGGTCGTGGCGATGGACGAGGCAGAACCGCCGCCGCTGAGCGGCAGCAGAAGGCCAACGCGAATCGACCCATCACCAATCATTTCGCCTGCCACAGTGGGCGCGGATGGCGTGGCAGGGAAGGAAGAACCGTCCTGCACCGGCCCCATGGTGGAAGGCATGCAGCCTGCCATAAGGCCGAGCGCCCCGGCAAGGGCGGCGAAACGAAGCCGGCTCCGTCGCAGAAAGCTGCGCCCGGACGCATGTGGGGATGCTGTTTTCATGCCCTTGGCGGCTTCAATCGTGTTTTGCACTATGGCCTCCTCGCGTCCGCGTTCAAAAACCTTTACGAATTCAGAACGTTCCTGTCCAGTTTCACGAGGCTGGATCACGTGTTGGACACCCCTTAAGCTGATGTTGCCCGGAGTTTTGACATGACGATGGCTGAAAGCCCGCCCGAGCGGCGTTATTTTGTGGCCGGACAGACTGTCGAGGCACCACGGCAGGAAGCCGCGCTCTATGTCGTCTCGACGCCGATCGGCAATCTTGGGGACATCACCTTGCGCGCCCTGGAAACGCTGGCTGGCGCAGATGTGATTGCCTGTGAGGATACGCGCGTCACGGCGACGCTGGCTCAGCGTTTCGGTCTGCGCGCGCCTCTGCTGCCCTATCACGAGCACAATGCGGAGCGGCAGCGCCCGAGGTTGCTGGCGGCTCTCGCAGAAGGCAAGGCGGTGGCGCTGGTTTCCGATGCGGGCACGCCGCTTGTCTCTGATCCAGGCTACCGGCTGGTGCGCGATGTGCTGGAGGCAGGCCACCGGGTCATCCCCATTCCGGGCGCCTCCGCGCCGCTTGCCGCGCTTGTCGCCTCTGGCCTGCCCAGCGATACGCTTCTGTTTGCCGGATTTCTGCCGCAGAAGGCCGGTCAGCGGAGCCGCCGGCTGGCGGAACTGGCGGCCATTCCGGCAACCCTTGCCTTTTTCGAATCGCCTCACCGGCTCGCGGCCTCGCTTGCCGCCATGTCTGAGGTATTGGGCGACAGGGCTGCCGTGGTCGCCCGTGAACTCACGAAAAAATTCGAGACCTTCCAGCGCGGCACTTTGGCGGAACTCGCCGCCTACTATGAGGAAAATCCGCCGAAGGGTGAAATCGTCGTTCTCATCGGTCCACCAGAGGTGCAGGCTCATGAGGAAGACGCTGCCAATGTGGAAGCGTTGCTCGCCGAAGCCCTTGCGGGCATGCCCGTCGCCGCAGCCGCCAAGGACGTGGCGAAGCGCACGGGGCTTGACCGGAACGAGGTTTACAAACTCGCGCTGGCGCTGAAAGCCTCCGCAGAGGATGAGGGGAAGAGGCAGGATCATGACGGAGCAGGGGCGGCGGCACAAGCGGCGGAAAGCCTACCGGCTGGGTCATCTGGCCGAGAGCCTTGCAGCCCTGTCGCTGCGCCTGCGCGGCTGGCGCATTCTGGAGCGCCGCTTCAAGGCCTCAACCGGTGAGGTAGACATCATTGCCGAGCGCGGCGATGTAGTCGCTTTCGTCGAGGTCAAGGCCCGGCGCACCAGGGTCGCCGCGCTGGAGGCTGTCACTCCCACTGCCCGCAACCGCATCATCCGCGCCGCGCAGATCTACCTGCTGCATCATCCGCACCTTGCCGCGCAGACGCTGAGGTTTGATCTGGTTCTGGTGGTGCCTCTGCGCTGGCCCGAACATGTGGTGGACGCCTTCCGCCCGGATGGGCTCGCCTGAAGCCAGCGCTGGTGCTGCATTGGAGCATGAGCTGATGCCTCTAGCGCCTGCGGGCGGAACCTTGCGTCTCCCCGCCGGATCTTCAGGCAACGGGCTGTTGCCTTTGCGGGCCCCCGGCAGCGGTCTGAGCAGTAGATCACGTTGTCCCAGTTGCGGGCCCATTTGCGCCGCCAGGTGAAGGGCCTTGCGCAGGTGCGGCAGGTCTTGACCGGAAGATCGGATTTCTTGCGCATTTTCATGGGGTGCCCTTGCCTCCCTCCTCCGGCAACAGCAGGCCAAAGCTGAGCTGAGTGCCTGTGTCTGCCGCGCGTTTGCGCCGTGCTCCGCCATCCCGCCCGCGCCGGGTGATACCGGCCTTGCGGCTGCCATGCCGCTCCTGAATGGTGTCTGCCGCCTTGTGAAATTCGCGGTCCTTGCGCAAGGACCAGACCTTGTCCCGCGCCGCCCGTGCCGCCGCCACATGATCCACCACAGGCAAAGGATAGATCTTGTCCAGAACGGCGCCTGCATTGGGCGCCTTCCACGGCTCATGCAGGAAGGCATCGGGAATGGCGGCGAGCTCCGGCACCCAGCGGCGGATGAAACGGCCGTCCGGGTCCTGATCCAGCCCCTGCTTCACCGGATTGTAGATGCGGATGGTGTTAATGCCCGTGGTGCCGGACTGCATCTGCACCTGAGGCCAGTGGATGCCGGGCTCATAGTCGGTGAAGCATCGGGCGAGATGTTCTCCCGGCGTCCGCCAATCGAGCCACAGGTGATAGCTGGAGACGGCCATCAGCATGGCGCGCATGCGGAAGTTCATCCAGCCGGTGGCCAGGAGCGCCCGCATGGTGGCATCCACGAAGGGCAAACCGGTCTCGCCCTTCATCCACGCCTCGAGCCACGCCCGGTCCGGCTCGCGCGGGCGAAGGCCATCATGGGCGGGGTGCAGGTTGCTCGTCTCAATGCGCGGTGCGTCCTCCAGCTTCTGCATGAAGTGGCAGTGCCAGTGCAGCCGGGCAAGAAAGGAGCTGACAGCGCCGCGCCATGAGACCGCACCCGGCGCAGCACCCTCATGGACCAATTGGATGAGCCGGTCTTCCGCCCGCTGCGTAATCTCTCGCAAGGACAACGTGCCGAAGGCAATGTGAGGTGAGAGGCGGGAGCAGGCATCGAAGCCGGAGACGGGGCTCGACATGCCGGACCTGTAGGTCTTGCCGCGCCGGTGAAGGAAGCTCTCAAGACAGGCAAGTCCTGCCTTGCGCCCGCCGGGCTGGCGCTGAGGACAGGGATCCGGCGTAATGCCAAGACTTTCTGCCGAAGGCAAAGGACCGGGATCAATGGTGAGGCCAAGGCTTGCCAGCGGAATGAGCGGCGCTTCCGGCAGCAGGGGCTTGCGCATGTCGTGATCCCAGCGTGCTGCCCAGCCATTGCGGCTTGAAAGGCGGCGTATCACGCCAGTCTGGCGCGGCTCATGCCAGGGAATGCCTTCGGCCCGTGCAAAAGCCTTCACCGCCAGATCGCGGCGGAAGGTCCACAGGTTGCCGGTTTCCTCATGCGACCAGAGCGCGGCAATGCCCCGCGCCCGGTGCAGCGCGGAAAGCACCTGAACCGCCTCACCCGTGCGAATGATCAGCGGCTGGCCCAGCCGGGCGAGCGCCTCCCGCAGCTCCTCAAGGCATTCGCGCAGGACAGCAAACTGGCGGCCGGACATGTCCGGCTGCGCCCACAGACCCGGCTCCACGATGTAGAGCGGCAGCACCGGCCCAAGGCGGGCCGCCTCGAACAGGGGCTGATGATCGAAGGTGCGCAGGTCCCGCTTGAACCAGACAACCTGCAGGCCGGACGAGGAGGAGGGTTTAGAGGCCGAGGGCATGACGGGTGCTGGCAAGGACGTGGTTACGTGGAGACTTTCCCTCTTACGCCAGCCCTTGCGCGAAGGATCAGAGAACGCTGGCGATGGCTCTTGCGTCCGGGTCCAGGAGGTCATGCAGGCGCAGCGCCGCCTGACGGGCAAAGCGGGAGGTGACGGCCTTGCGCGTCGCGGCGGCCAGGGGATGGTGCGGGGCCTCGCGCAGGATATCGGCCGCATAGCCATCGGACAGGATCAGCCCGGCATCCTCAGGGAAAATCTCTGAAGGCACGTCCACATGGGTGGCGAAATAGAACCGGTCGCAGTGGGTGCGGTAGTCCGGCCATTTGCTATCCGCCCGGAAGTCCGCAATGGAGGATTTGACCTCGATGATGATGATCTCGTGTTTCGGGCCCAGCGCGATAAGGTCGGCCCGCCGCCCGGAGGCCAGTGTCAGTTCGGCCAAGCAGGCATAGCCTTGCAGGCGCATGAGCCGCGCCGCCCCGCGCCAGACCTTGAGCGCGGTTTCAGACTGACGTCCATCCGTCAGCGGGTCATCCAGGGCAATGCGGTTGCCAAAAGGGCGGTCCAACGGGTTCATTCGGTCAATGTTCCGCATTTGTTCGAAAAATGCAAGCTGGCTCCCGCCGTTTTTCAGCTTTCCGGCAGTGTGATGCCAAGCTCCCCGCCAGTGCCACCACCTTTGGATCATGGGGCATCTGCGCTGCAAGCACGGTCAGACGTTCTTGCGCCTCCGCCTGTCGTCCAAGGTCCGCCAGCCAACGGATGCGGGCGAGCGTCAGGTCCTTGCGCCAGCGTTTGGGCAGGGCGGCAAGGCTGGGGTGGCTGGCAATCTGCGCTTCGGCCCGCGTCATCAGGGCAAGGGCGGCTTCCAGGTCTTCGCGTGCAGCAGCCACTTCCGCCCTGAGGCGCAGCAGGCCGATGTGGTTTGGGGCAAGGCCGTCAAGCCGCAGAAGATCTGCTTCATCCGGCAGGGTGCTTTGCGCCAGACGTTCGGCGGCCTGCGAGAAGCCGGCATGGAACGCAGGCTGCAGGGTTTGCAGCAGATCGCGGGCCGCCAGTTCCGCCGCCGGATCGCGCTCAAAGGTGCGGATGATCTTGCGGATCACGTTCAGCGCGTAGAGATGGTCATGGCTGGCGTGGCAGGAGGCCAGTTCATGCACGTGGATACCCGCCATCGCCGGGACTTCCGCCTTGCGGCTCAGCACCCGCGCCGCACCAGCGGCATCGGCGGCATCGAAATGCCCGAAGTAAAGATGCAGCGGATGGCCGGGCGGGGTTTCAAGCCGTGCGAACTCCGGTGCAAGCGCCAGCGCCTCTGCTGGCGTACCGGGTGAGGCAAGACCATAGTCCGCGCTCTGTGTGCCGGGCCGTCCGGGCTCAAGCTCCGGGCCGAAGCTGTGGACCTCGCCATCTCCCCGGCGCAAGCCCGCCGCCAGCGCCGCATGGCCGCCCATGGACGAGCCATAGTGGATGATGCGCGAAGGCTTTGCCCGAGCGATGGCAGCGTCAATCGCCGTGTCGATGGCCGCCGTCTGCCCCTCATACCAGCGCCAGCGCAGGTCATTGAGGAAGAGGCAGGCGTGGCGGGTGTCCATGAACAGCCGTTCCAGCCCAAACCGGTCTTCGGGCACGCGCACCTGCGAATAGACGATGACCAGAATGCCGCTCCCGCCGCTCTGCGGGCCGGATACGAACCGCTGCCGCAGACTTGCCTCGGGCGGGTCTTGTACAGGTATGGGCTGGGGCGTCTGTTCCATGGCCGCGACCCTTGCCCGGGTGATGTGCGGAAGGCAAGCGAAAGGTGATCTCTGGGAAAGGCCGCGCAGAGAGCAATGCGCACTGTCTGGTTCGCGCTAGAGGTTCTCTTTCAGGAATGCGGCAATAGCGGCCTCAAGGGTCCGGTGGATGACAGCCCGGTCAACTCCTGGCGCATCCTTGCAGATCAGCTCCGCCTCTTCTGCCAAGGCTGGAGGGCACGGGTCAATAAAGACAAAGTGCCGTCCAGGCATGGATAGCTGTTGCGGTGGAGCTGGAAGGTTCTGCGCAAGGGCAAGTGCATTGGCTTGCGAACGCATGTAAAGATCATCTTGCGGGCGGACCAGCATGACCGGGAGTTTCACATCCGCAAGCGCGCGGGCATCGAACATGATGGCCAGAGGATCCAGCAAGACCAGCGCCTTGAACCGGGATTCAGATGGGGCCTCCCAGGCCTTCAAATCCGCCAGAGCGGTCTGTATGCCATCGTCATCGGGAGGACAGGACCCAGGATCACTGCGCCCTGCCGGTGTCTGACAGAAACGCAGGGCGAGCTCAAAATCCGGCTTGGCCCCGGCCACGGTCAGTGCGGTGTATCCGCCTGCGGAAAAGCCGATCATGCCGATCCGGCCAGTGTCCGCATGCGGAGCAATCCGGCTGTCTGCCAGCGCAGCGTCCAGTGCCGCAATGGCTTGTGCCGGGCGGCGTGTCAGGATCAGGGGCAGACTTGCAGACGGTTGGCCGGCAGTATCACCTTGATGGACCGGAGCCACGACAATGAAGCCTTCGCGGGCGAGGCTGGCTGCGAGCTCACGGTGGCTCAGCGGAGCGCCCCCTCGCCCGTGGGACAACAGCACCACAGGAAAACGGCCATCCGCAAACGGGCCATTGCGCGCCGCCCGGATCTCGAACGGGCCCGCCTGCCAAGGTGCTTCTTCTGCGGAGCCCGGGTACCAAACGAAGGCCGTGATCTGGCCGCCCGCTTCCTCACCTGTCACGCGTGTCACACCAGCCTTGTAGGAAGCCGCCAGTGCGGCAGGGCCGGGGAGACTGCTGCACAAAGCGAAGAGCAGCAAAAACAGGTTCCGTGCAAGTGTCATTGATCTTCCGGCATGTTCAGGAAGCTGACCCGCATGACAAAGAGCAAAGTTGCACGCAGGGTCAGCTCGCAGCCCAATGAGGCGTTTGAGGGCCTGACAGGTATCAGCTGCGTCCAGATGAGGGCAAGCTGCGACTGCGCCATCTCTGTCTTGCGAGAAAGGGGTCTCCTTTATCCGTCAGGGCAGAACACTCAAATCTCTGGCCCGCCCCACAGTGAGCTCATGGCGCGGCGTTTGGGGTGGCGGGCTTCGGAGAGGTGCGCGGTTTCGGGATCAAGGCTACACAGGGCGTCATACTGGGTGAGGAACACCTGGCCCGTGAGGTGCTGGGTGAAATCGGTGCGGTTCAGCCGGTCCATCACCGGACCCTTCACCTCTGACAGGTGGAAGGTGACACCGGAATCCTTCAGACGCCGGTTCAACTCCTCAAGGCTCTCGAAGGCGCTGGCGTCGATCACGTTCACGGCGGTGCACATCAGTACCACGTGGCGGATTTGCGGCCGTTCTGCCACCAGTTCCAGGATGCGGTCTTCCAGATAGCGGCTGTTGGCGAAGTAAAGGCTTTCATCGACGCGGACGGTCAGCACCGTGCTGCCGGTTACCACCTTGTGGCGTTGAACATTGCGGAAGTGCTCCGTGCCCGGAACAATGCCGACGACAGCCATATGCGGGCGGCTGGTGCGGAACAGATACAGCAGCACCGACAGCACAACGCCCGTTGTGACGCCTGTTTCCACCCCCACCAGCAGGGTGACGAGGATGGTGGCAGCCATGGCGGCAAAGTCGCTGCGCGAATAGATGAAGGTACGGCGAAGGGCCGGAAAATCCACCAGCGACAGCACGGCGACAATGATGGTGGCGGCAAGGGTTGCCTGCGGCAGGCTGGCGAGCAGCGGCGTCAGGAACAGCGTGGCCAGTGCAATGCCCACAGCGGTGTAGGCGCCTGCCGCCGGGGTTTCGGCGCCTGCATCGAAATTGACGACCGAGCGGGCAAAGCCGCCTGTCACAGGATAGCCGCCGGAGATGGCCGAGGCCACATTGGAGGCGCCAAGGCCGATCAGCTCCTGATCCGGCATGATGCGCTGGCGCTTCTTGGCGGCCAGCGTCTGCGCCACGGAAACCGATTCCACGAAACCGATGACCGAGATGAGCAGGGCAGGGACCAGCAGATCGAGCCATAATTTTGCGTCAAAGGGCGGAAGCACGGGCGTGGGCAGTCCGCCGGGAATGTGGCCAACGAGCTTCACACCTTCTTTGCCGAGGTCGAGTGTTGCAGCAAGCGCCGTTGTGACAGCCACGGCAGCCACGGGACCCGCCTTGGCGATGCTGTCCGCGAGCCTTGGCTGCAGTCCGGCACGGATCAGAAGCGGTTTCAGGCCCTTGCGCACCCAGAACAGGAAGCCGATGGCGGGCAGCCCGATGGACAGGGTGATGGGGTTGATCTGGCCAAGATTAGCGGCCAGCGATGAGCCGATCTCCACCAGCGTGGTTCCGCCGCCAGGTACTCCGAGAATGTGTTTCAGCTGGCTTGCCGCAATCAGCAGCCCAGACGCGGTGATGAAGCCGGAAATCACGGGATGTGACAGGAGATTGGCGAGAAAGCCAAGGCGGAACAGGCCCATGGCGATAAGGATGAGCCCGGAGAGGAAGGCAAGCGCAATGGCCGCGCCCAGATATTCCGCCGTTCCCTGCGCCGTCAGTTCTCCCACCGCAGAGGCCGTCATCAGTGACACCACCGCCACAGGACCCACTGCCAGCGCCCGGCTCGTGCCGAAGATGGCATAGGCCACCAGAGGCAGGATGGAGGCATAGAGCCCCACCTCTGCCGGCAGCCCCGCCAGCAGTGCATAGGCAAGCGATTGCGGGATCAGCATGATCGTCACGATCACGGCCGCAATCAGATCATTGGTGGCCGCCGCCCGGTCATAAGTGCGACCCCAGTCAAGGATCGGAAAATAACGCTGAAGCCGGTTCATTGGAGGGCTCGCTGGTGGGAGAAAACGGAAGCGGGGAACAGGTCCGGTCAAGGCAAAGAGCCGACGCCCATCACCGCGCTCCTCCGGGCGGGCGCGGGTGGGTGGGGGCACCCTGCCACGATGCGCCCCTCAAAGCCCGTTGACCGGAACCTTCAGGAAGGTTTTGCCGCTATCGTCCGCCGGAGGCAATTTGCCAGCACGCATGTTGACCTGCAGCGAGGGGATGATCAGCTTCGGCATGTCGAGTTCAGCATCGCGGGCGGTACGGAAGGCGATGAACTCCTCCCGCGTCTTGCCACCGCCCACGTGGATATTATGCGCCTTTTCCTCACCCACCGTGGTTTCCCACTGGATGTCGCGGCCATTGGGGCCGTAGTCATGGCACATGAACAGGCGCATTTCGTCCGGCAGGGCGAGCACTTTCTGGATGGAATCGTAGAGCGTACCCGCATCCCCGCCGGGAAAATCGGCACGGGCCGAGCCGCCGTCGGGCATGAACAGGG
The DNA here is from genome assembly GCF_050510895.1 of Pannonibacter phragmitetus. Taxonomy (GTDB): domain Bacteria; phylum Pseudomonadota; class Alphaproteobacteria; order Rhizobiales; family Stappiaceae; genus Pannonibacter; species Pannonibacter phragmitetus_B. The sequence continues at coordinate 3,925,043 of NZ_JBNINT010000001.1, forward strand.
TGTCACCCACGAATGCGGCATTGCCCATCACATGGGTCATGCAGGCAGGCGTATGACCGGGGGTGTAGATGGCAAAGCAGGTCATGCTGCCGACCTGATAGGTGTCCCCATCCTCGAACAGCCGGTCAAACTGGCTGCCGTCGCGCTGGAACTCGGTGCCTTCGTTGAAGATCTTGCCGAAGGTTTCCTGCACCACGGTGATCTGGCTGCCGATACCGAGACGGCCACCCAGCTTGCCCTGGATGTAGGGCGCTGCGGATAGGTGGTCGGCATGGACATGGGTCTCGATCAGCCATTCCACCCTGAGGCCGTTCTCCTCGACGAAGCGGATGATCTGGTCTGCCGAGACATAACTGATCCGCCCGGCGGCGTAGTCGATGTCCATGACACTGTCGATGATGGCGCAGGCCTCCGAAGCCGGATCCTTCACCACATAACTGATGGTGTTGGTCAGCGGATCAAAGAAGGCGGTGACCTCGGGGGTCACCGTCATGTCAACCGGATAGGACTGCGTGCTCATGATGCTTCTCCTGAGGGCTCAGGTCATTCGCCAGATGCAAGTGTCGGACGCACTGGTTTCGGCTGCGGCTGCAACATGCCAACGGCCCGGGCAGCCAGCATGCCTGCGACCACGGCCGCGAAGGCGATCCACGGTTCACTCTGGCCAAGCCCGAGCGCGGGCACAAGCCCACCGGGGCAGAAACCGGACAGGCCCCAGCCGATACCAAAGACGGCCGCGCCGCCGATGAGCTTCGGATCAATGTCCTTGCGGGCAGGCACGAGATAGCGCGGGGCCAGCAGCGGTGCGCCTGCCTTACGGAAGAGGACCTGGTAGCCGATAGCGGTAACGGTCAGCGCGCCGCCCATGACAAAGGCGAGGCTCGGGTCCCATGTTCCGGCAACATCAAAGAAGTTTAGAACCTTGGCCGGATTGATCATCCCCGACAGCAGAATGCCGAGGCCAAAGACGGTGCCGATCACAAAGGCGGATAGAATACGCATAGGTCTCAGCCTCCGAAGACGTGACGGACAAGAAAGACGGTGACCGCGCCGGTGGCCATGAAGGTCAGCGTGGCGGCAATGGAACGGGCGGAGAGGCGCGACAGACCGCAGACCCCGTGGCCGCTGGTGCAGCCGGAGCCGAAGGTGGCGCCAATGCCAACCAGAAATCCGCCGGCCACCAGCGCAAGTGTGGAGACCGGCACAGCGATCTGCGGCATGCTGCCGGTCAAGGCCATGACAATGATAGGGGCAGAGACCATTCCGGCGATGAAGGCGATGCGCCAGCCCCGGTCACTTTCGCCCGAGCCCGGCAGAAACCCGCCCAAAATGCCGGTGATCCCGGCAATGCGGCCATGAACAGCCATCAAGGCAACGGCGGCAAGGCCGATGAGTGCACCCCCTGCCAGCGACAGAAGCGGCGTGAATTCGGTTGGCATACTAACCCTCTCTTCAGATGCCTGAAGACGGCCAAGGATGGCCGCTTGTTTCACATATAAGAAACTAGCTGGGTTGCGCCAAGATGTATTTTCAAAAAATGAAACTATTGCGCGGCTGCGGGCAGCGCAGGGACCAACGTCACCGCCGAACCATCCGGGCGCTGCCGGGCGGTCGCTCCCGGAAGCTGCAGGAAGGGGTTGCGGCTGGCCGGCGGTGCGGCCTGTTCCGTCTTGGGTGCAGAGAATTCGCCCAGAGGATGCAGGATTTCTTCCGAAATGATGCCGCCAGCATAAAGAGGCGTGACGTCATTCCCGCGTTTGATGACGAAGCTTGTAGGCCACAGGCGCAGCACCTGACGGATATCGTCATTCTTGTCCGGCGAATTGCTGTTGCGGATCATCACCAGGGCGGCATAGCGCCCGTAATGGGTCCTCGGCAGAGCAGGCAGAATCTCCGCGCTCGTCTGGCCTTCAATGAACCCTGCGGCAGATCTCACGGTCCAGGCCGGCGCCTTCTGCCAGCCCTCCTGTTCCAGTCTGAGGGCCAGAGCGCCCAAATCACCTGCATATTGCACGATCAACGGCTCTTCCTCATCGCCGCTGAGACCAACACGGCGCGGTGCAACGCGCGTCCAGCTGCTGTCCAGCCAGTCCGCTTCGCCAAGCACCTGCTCGTACGGCACGGGGCTATAGGTGGCAAGGGCTGCTGGCAGGTTGCGTGTGATGTGCCAACCGCCGAACACGACGAAGGCACTTGCCACGATGGCCGCCAGAACACCCCGGCCCACCTTTTCGTTGTGGACATGGCCAAAAACGAAGGCGAAGGCGGCGACCATGGCGGTGCCGAACAGCAGGCCCGCCAGCACGTCACTGGTCCAGTGCACGCCGAGATAGACCCGCGAGAAGGCCATGGTCAGCACATAGATGGCGGTGATGGTGAAGATGCCGGCCTTGGACCAGGCAGAGCGCTCATGGGCGATCAGCACGGCAATGATACCGAAGATGACGGTGGTGACCGTCGTGTGGCCGGAGGAAAGCTGAAGCCATGCACTCCGTCGCCAAAGGCGTTGGGCCGCTCACGTACAACGAGAGCCTTCATCAGCGGCACGAAAAGCGCCGTTGTGCTGACGGCGATAAGGAAGCCTGTGCCTCTGCGCCAGGCCTTGCGGCCAAACAGATAGGCCGCGACCAGCAGCGCAAAGATGGTCAGCAGAAAACCATCGCCCAGCATGGTGATAGGCACGAGGATGCGGTCACCCAGCGGAGAGCGCAGGCTCTCGAACAGGTTGCGGATCGCCAGATCCGCCTGGGTCAGGGTGTCGCCGGGCGTGAGCTGCGTCACCAGCCAGAAGAAGGCAGGCATGGTGATGATCAGCAGGAGCGCAGATGCCAGCATGCCGGTGGAGCGGGGATGCTGCGGATCAAAAGAGCGGGCCACCCACTTCGAGACCGGACCGGGACGGCGGGCAAACCAGCCGATGATGGCGCCATGGGTGCCGGCAAACAGCGGCATGATGATCTGGATCAGCCAGCGGCCCAGCATGATCACGACAAAGAGGATGACGCAGAGCACGCCCAGCATCACCGCCAGACGGCCACTGACCTCGCCGATGGCGCTGAGGGCGGTGCCGGCAATGAAGCCGGGTCCCAGATGCGAGACAGCCCAGGCAATGGCCGAGGTGACGTTGACGAAGGTGAAGTACCAGGCGTCCATGCCCACCATGCCGGCGATGCCCGGCACGACGGATTTTACCCCGGCACGAACCTGCCGATGAAGACGCTCTTGCCGCCATGCAGGCGGAAGAAGGCTTCTCCCCGCTCCATGATGCTGGTGTAGCGGGACAGGGGCCAGACATTGCGCAGCCGGTCCTTGTAGAAATAGCCAACCCAATAGGAAATCGCGTCACCGGCGATGGCGCCGAGAGTGGTCCATAAAAAGATCGACAGCGGATCAAGCTTGCCAAGACCGGCGAGCGCGCCCGCACCGACCAGAACCACGGTGCTGGGCACGAAGAGGCCGACGATGAAAAGGGCCTCGCCCATGGCGATGAGGAAGCAGATGAGCCCGGCCAGTTCGGGGTTGTCCCCCAGGAACGTGACGATCTGATTGAGATACTCGGTCAAGAAAGGCTTCCACCTGATCGCAACACTTTAGGCCTCACGCGCATGGCTGCAGATTTTCCGGGCCCAGGCCGCCTGCATATAAGTATCGGCCTATGTGCTCAACAGGTATCTAGCACCAGAAAGTTTCGGCAAGGTGCATGTGGTTTCAGCAAGAGGCAAGAAGCAGCTCCTGCGCTTGCCGGTGCACGGGTGGAATCTGCTGGGCAAGCGTCTGATCGATGCAGTGGCGAATGCGGCGGAAATACTCGCTGCAGGCCGCAAGGCTTTCGGGACGGCTATCAGCCTCACAGGCCGCCACCTGCCAAAGCGTACGTGGCGGATTTCCGGGCCAGTCCGGCTGATGGCCCCCAGCCACGCTATCCGTCAGCGCCACCACTCTGTCAGGCTGTGGCGCATGGGGCAGCATGAAGATGTCCCAGCTCTTGGGTTCAAGACCCTGCGCGTCCAGCCCGTGATCCTGCAGCAGGCGGCGGGCCAGCGGATGCAGCGTGCCGCGCGGATTGGGCCCGGCAGAAAAGGCACGAATTCCCTGCGGCGCAAGGCTGTTCAGATAAGCCTCAGCCAGTGGCCCGAGAAGGGCGTTGTCCGGACAGACGAAAAGCACAGTCGACGGGGTCATTCCAGGCCTCTTCGAATCATCGCCCCTTGGGCGTCTGTTTAGTCAGATGACACTACGGACGTGTGACAGCGGCAGTTCGTGCAAAACCGGATGCCACAGCAGGACCGGCAAGGCGGCTGGTGCATGGCTGTAGCGCGGTTTTGACTTGTCCAGCCAAAAGGATGCCCACTAGCATACGACCTGCAATACGGATTGCATCGGGACTGCACTTTCTGGCTGTGACCACAGGAGGAGCTGCATCACAGGCAGAAAACGACGCAGACCGGATTTGGTTTCGGGAGGACGGAATGAAATTCAGACGAGCCTTGCTTGCCAGCCTGCTGACGGCGCCGCTGCTGCCTGTGGCTGCCACGGAAAATGTACAGGCAGCGGCAGATTGCAATGCCGCTGCAAGCTTGTTCCAGATCGAGGGGCTGGACGTCACCGGCAGCGAGGCGGTTGCCAAAGATGCCGCGATTGGCCGCTCCAATGCTGCGCCTGTGGCCCATTGCGTGGTTCAGGGCAAGCTGGACCAGCGCAACGGTGTGGATGGCCAGCCCTACGCCATTTCCTTTGAACTGCGCCTGCCGGAAAACTGGAACGGGGATTTCGTGCATCAATTCAATGGCGGCAATGATGGCCGGGTGGTGCCTGCCCTTGGTCAGGTGCTGGGCGGAGACAAGAGCCAGACGGCGCTTGGCCGCGGTTATGCGGTCGTCTCCAGTGATGCCGGTCACGATGGTGCTGCAGTAAAGGATGCCGGACTTGCGGGCGGGGCGCGTTTCGGCTTCGATCCTCAGGCCCGCCGGGACTATGGCTATGGTGCCGTCGCGCGGCTCAATCCGGTGGCCTTGCAGATGGTCGAGACCTTCTATGGCCAGCCTGTGCAGCGGTCTTACGGTCTGGGCAGTTCCAATGGCGGGCGCCATGCCATGGTGGCGGCAGAGCGCATGCCCGATGCCTTCGACGGGCTGCTGATCGCCTATCCCGGCTTCAATCTGCCTAAAGCTGCCGTGCAGCATGCCCATGACCTTCAGGCACTGGCGGCCATTTCCGGCGATATCCGCACCTCCCTGTCAAAGGACGATACGGATGTTCTCGCCAAAGGCATTCTGGCCGCCTGTGACGGGCTGGACGGGCTGACGGATGGTCTGGCGCAGAATATCGATGGCTGCCAGAAGGCCTTTGATATATCCGCACTCGCCTGCAAGGCCGGGCAGGAAACCGGCTGCCTCAGCCAGCCAAAGATCGAAGCGCTGCAGACGATGCTGAAGGGGCCGCACAACAGCAAGGGCGAGCAGCTTTATGCCCCTGGGTCTGGGATGCGGGCATGGCCTCATCCAACTGGCGCATGTGGCGGGTCAACAGCGAGGCGGAAGCCTTTGCCAGCCTACCGCGCATCGTTGCGCTGGGCGCTCCCTCACTAGCGCAAATTTTCACAACACCGCCCACCCGTGTTGACGGCACGCCCGAGGCGCTGATGGCTTATCTCGCCGCCTTCAATTTCGACACGGACGCGCCGAAGATCTTCGCAAAGACGGATGACTTTCCCGAATCCGCCATGGAGTTCATGACCCCGCCGGGCGCGGGCAATCCCGATCTTGCAGCCTTCCGGGCGGCGGGCGGCAAGATTGTCCTGTTCCATGGGGCAGGTGATCCGGTGTTCTCCATCCGCGACACGGATGCCTGGTTCGAGAAACTCTCGGCCAATGCTGGCACGGATCTGGACGGTTTTATCCGCTATTACCGGATTGCCGGCATGCCCCATGGCGCCAGCGGACCAACAGCAGACGGCTTCGACTTTTTCGCGAGCCTGACGGACTGGGTGGAAAAGGACGAGGCTCCCGGTGCGGTGATTGCCTCCGTGACGGATGGCAACAAGGAGGGCATCGCGGCGCTGGGCAAGGTGACGCGCAAGCTTTGCCCGCATCCGCAGGTGGCCCGCTACACCGGCAGCGACCCCGCGTCGGCGGAGAGCTTCACCTGTCAGTGAGATCCTGTAATGCCAAGGCGCTGAGATGCTGACGCATCACGCCTTGAAGGCGCTCAAGCGCCGCACGGGCTTAACCAAGAAAAATGCCCCGGAAGCGGTCTTCCGGGGCAGGTGGCGTCTGACCTCAGGGGGTCTGAGGCGGGGAGGAGAGGGTGGCAGCGCCGATGGCCTGCTTGATGCGGGGGATGGAGGCTGGTGCCATGCTGAGCTCGCGCACACCGGCATCGAGGAAGGTCTGAAGCAGGCTTGCATCGGAAGCTGCCTCGCCGCAGATGCCGCACCAGATGCCATTTGCCTGCGCGGCTTCCGCGACCATGCGGATAGCGCGCAGAACAGCTGGATGGTGCGTCTGGCAGAGACTGGCAACGGACGGGTTCATCCTGTCGGCGGCCATGACATATTGGGTGAGGTCATTGGTGCCGATGGAGAAGAAGGCCGTCACCGCCGCCAGATCATGGGCGATGAGAGCGGCGGCGGGCGTCTCCACCATGGTGCCGAGATCAAAACTCCCAAAGGCCTTGCCCTCTGCCGTCAGCTCGGCTTCGCAGTCCGCGATGAGATCACGGGTGCTGGCGATTTCCGCCGGGTCGCTGACCATAGGCAGCATCACCTTGAGATCGCCGTAAGGGGCCGCGCGCAGCAGTGCACGCAGTTGCACCTTGAACAGGGCCGGATTGGCTAGGCACAGCCGGATGCCACGCAAGCCAAGGAAAGGGTTTTCTTCCTGCGGCACGGAAATGCCGCGTACCGGCTTGTCGCCCCCGATGTCGAGGGTGCGGATCACCACAGGATGGCCGGGGAAAGCCTCCAGCACGGTCCGGTAGGTGGTGAACTGCTCTTCCTCATCCGGCAGGGCGGTGCGCCCGAGGAACAGGAATTCGGTGCGCATCAGGCCGACGCCCATGGCGCCGTGTTCCTTTGCCAGCTCAATGTCCTTCACCGAACCGATGTTCGCGGCCACGGTTACCGGCGTGCCATCGCGCGTGACGGGGAAACATCCCGCAGCGCGGAAAGCCGCTCTGCCTCGGCGCGGGCCTCGGCGCAGCGGGCCTTGAAGGTTTCCGCAATATCAGATGACGGGTCCGGGTAGACCAGCCCCGATGTGCCATCGAGCGCGACCATACGCGCAGCGGCGAGCTTGTTTTCCGGATCGGCAACACCGAAAACGGCGGGAATGCCGAAAGCCTTGGCAAGGATGGCCGCATGGCTGGTGGCCGAGCCATTGCGGCAGATGAGGCCACCAGTGCGGCGCAGGTCCGCCGCGCCGATTTCCAGCGCAGTCAGATCTTCAGCCACGACGATTGCCCCTTCCGGGCAGTCGGCAAGCGAAACAGGCTTGAGACCGTTGACGGCAAGTGCCAGCAGCCGGGCCACCGCATCCATGTCTTCGGCGCGGGCACGGGCATATGGGTCCGGAAGGGCGGCAAGCGCGGCTGCCATCTCGCGTCCGGCGGTCAGAATGGCGGTGATGGCCGGTTGCCCGTCGGCCACATGGGCTGCAATCGTGGCGGCCCAATCCGCGTCTTCGGCCAGACTGGCGATTGCGGTCAGAATATCCCGGGCCTGCGGGGAAGCGGCCTGGGCGGCGTCCTCATGGATCTGCTGAAGCAGCCGGACGCGGGCGCCCTCAACTTTCTCCAGTTCTACGCTGCGGGCTTCCGACGGGGTGGGGCCAGCCGGGGCCTCCAGCGCGGGCTGGATGAAATGGAACACCGGACCGATGGCAGGTCCGCCACCCGTACCGATGCCTTTGAGGGCACCCGCCGGCCTTGCGTCAACGGCAGGAGCCGTGTCCGCAGCAGGCGTGGGAGACGTTTCACGGACCTCGGATGCAAGCGTGGCAGCCGGTGTATGCGCCGCGCCGCCTGAAAGAAACCCGGAGACGGCGGACAGGGCCTCAGCAGCTTCAGGGCCGCTGGTGCGCAGTTCCACCTCGTCACCCTCCTTCACGCCGAGCAGCAGCAGCTTCAGCGAAGAGCGGGCGGGAGCGGTCTGCGCCCCGGCTTCGATCACGATTTCTGCCTCGAAGCCTTTGGCGAGGCGAACGAGCTCGGCAGCCGGGCGGGCATGCAAGCCCCCTCGACGCCAACGCGCACGCGCTTCATCGTCTCCATCGGTCCTGTTCCGTCTTCTGGTCCTGGCGTCCGTTCAGCCAGCAAGGATCTTGGCGATCTTCTCGATTTCCGCTTCCCGGCCAATGCCGGTGAGGAAGGCGAGGGTGACGATTGCGGGCTTGGGCAGGTTGGGCGGCAGCGGCGTGGTGGAGACGACGAGATCGGCTTGATCGATCAGGCTCGGCACTTCTGTCGCCTTGCACTGACGGGTCTCGATGCGGATGCCGCGGGCGGCCATGGCCTCTTCCAGGCTGTTGGCCACCACGGTGGATGTGGCGACGGCGGTGCCGCATGCCACGAGAACGGTCTTGGTCTGCGCCATCAGTTTCCTCCTGTTGTTCTTCTACGGCCCTCAGGCTGCGTTCAGCAGCGCCCGCGCTTCCTGCGGGTCGGATGCTTCGATCAGCTTGCGGATTCGCTCCCCATCCTGCAGCAGTCTGCCGATGGATTGAAGCATGCCGATCTGTTCATCCTTGCTCTTCAGTGCCAATGCGAAGACCACGCGGACTGCCAGTTCGTTGTCCGGGTCGTCCATGCTGGCAAAGGCGACCGGTTCCGCCAGCGTGGCGATGGCAATGCCGGAGCGGATGACATGCTGCGGATCGGTGTGTGGCACAGCCACCGCCAGTCCGTCTTCCATCGGCAGGCCGGTTGGCATCACCATTTCACGGTCGATGACCGCCTGAACGTAGGTTTCGGCAACAAGGCCCTTGGCCCTGAGGTGACCGGCCAGAAGGCCGATCACCGAGGTTGCGTCCTGTGCCTGCGCCTTGAGGAAGATGCCGTCCTCAGCCACGCAGTCTGCAAGGGATTCCGTCATGCATTCGCTCCTTCGGAAGCATCATCTTCGCCGCCTGCCAGCTTTTCGAGTGCAGCGCGCTTGGTGACGAGAGCGAGAAGGGCGGCAGCGGCACAGATGCCCAGGATCACCAGTCCGATGATGCCGAAGACCTGCACCAGCTCCACCGTTGCCCAAGCCAGCCAGACAAAGCCGTCGCCGATGGCGGTGATCTGCGAGGCGCCTGCGGGCATCGCAAAGCCGGAAGAGACTGCTGCCTTGGTGAAGAGCGGGGCGAGCGAACCGGCCATGTAGAAGCCGATGCCCAGCGTGATCGTGCCAATGATCACCATGCGCAGCACGTTGCCCCGCACGATGGGTGCGGCAAGCGCCACGACGAAGGGGATCACCGCCAGATCGGCGAAGAGGATGACCCGGTTACCCGGCAGCACCACCGACAGAAGGATGGCGATCGGCACCAGCAGCAGTGCGCTGGAAATGGCCGCCGGATGACCGATGAGAATGGCCGAGTCGAGGCCGATGTTGATCTGGCGGTTGCCGGCGCGCTTCTGCACGAATTCGCGGGCAGCTTCCGAAACCGGGATCAGGCCCTCCATCAGGATCTTCACCATGCGCGGCAGCAGCAGCATCACGGCGGCAAGGTTGATGCCGGTCTTCAGCACTTTGGTGATCATGCCGGCGATGTCTTCCGGGTTCCAGAAGCCGATGGCGCCAAGCACCACACCGATGACGAGACCCAGAACCACCGGCTCGCCGAGCACGCCGAGGCGTTCCTGGATATGGTCGGTGCTGAGGTCGATGTCGCGCAGGCCCGGAATACGGTCGATGACCCAGTTCACGGCGACTGCAATCGGCAGAATCTGAACGGAAAGAAGATGCGGCACCGAAACGCCTGGCAGGCCGTAAAAACGCTGCACGGCCTTGGCGCTCCAGTCAGCGAAGATCAGGCAGATGACGGCGATGATGGCGGCGGCTGCAAGGCCCATGCCCAGCGAATTGGTGGCAGCGACCACCAGCGAGCCGACAAAGGCAAAGTGCCAGAAGTTCCACACGTCCACGTTCAGCGTACGGGTGAGGCCGGCGAGCAGCATCACGACATTGACGGCGATGCCGATGGGGATGATCCAGAGGCCGACCTGCGAGCCGAATGCGATGGCCGCCGAGGACGGCCAGCCCACATCAACGATGTCGCGGGTGACGCCGGTGTTCGTGGCGATGGCCTGCGCCACCTCGCTGAGGTTGGTCCACATCAGGCCGATGACGAGATTGATGCCGATGAAGGCAACGCCGATGGTGACACCAGCCCGGAACGCCTTGCCGGGGCGGGCCCCCAGAACCACGGCAATGATGAAGATGATGATCGGCAGCAGAACCGTCGCACCCAACCCGTCGACGACAGTCTTCAGCCCTGACAACAGGCTATCCATGCTTTCCTCCTCCCAAAGTTCCGGCTGGCAGCGCCGGAAAAATGCGGACGCGGAGAGGTCTCCAAGCGGCTTGCGCTCTCCCTCCAGGGCGCCTGCCGCACTCTCCGCTGACCTGATGCTCAAAGTCCCTCTCCGGCAAAAGATCGGGCAAATGTGCATCACATGCACTTTTGTCTAAACCCGTGAGTGGATATGTGTCAAGTGTGCTGCTATTGAACATTTGTTCAGGTTGCCGTAGCGCCCAGTCTGCATCATCTAGGTGCAACAGGATCTGCTGCGGCAAGGTTTGAGGGAGGAAACATGGCAAGACCCAAGTCCGGCGACGACGATCTGGGCGTGCTCGCGGCATGGCTCTACTACGTCCATGGACTGGGGCAGGAGCAGGTGGCCAGGCGGCTCAATCTATCACGCACCAAGGTGACGCGGCTTCTGGCGCAGGCCCGCGACACGGGTCTTGTAAAGATCTCTGTCGAGCATGAAATGGCAGAAACCCTCGCGCTCAGCGACTGGATCAGTCAGCGCTACAGCGTAGAGGAATGCGTGCTGACGCCGCCACTGGAAGCCCAGTCTTCCGAGCCGGAACTGGCCGAACGGCTGGGGCGCGAATCGGTCGGCATTGCCGCCAGCAACTATCTCTCCCGCATTCTGTTGAGCACGCCGGACATGATCCTGGGTGTCGCCGGCGGACGGACCATTGCCCGGATGGCCGATGCCATGCGCCAGCTTTCCAAGAGCGACTGCCTCGTGGTGGCGATGATCGGTGCCTCATCCATTGATGACGGGGTGAGCTCCTATTCGGTGGCCCTGCAGCTGGCTGCCACCATCGGGTGCCCGGCCCGCACCCTGCCTCTACCCAGCCACGTGGGCAGCGCTGACACCCGCCGGGCACTGGAGCAGGACCCGGTGCTGCGGGCGATGCTCGACAAGGGCGAGACGGCAGTGCTCAATCTGCTCAGCTGCGGCGGCGTGCAGCCGGGCGGGACATTCTTCCGGCTGGCAGGTATTGGTGCTTCGGAGGTGGATGATGCCATCCGGGCCGGGGCCGTGAGCGAGATCGGCGGCTTTTTGCTGGCCGCAGACGGCAGTCTGGTGGACTGCGCCCTCAACGAGCGCCGCGTCGGCATCTCCTTTGAAGCACTTCAGCGCGGCACCAATGTCATCATCGCCTCCGGAGCACGCAAGACCGAGCCTCTGAAAGCCGTGATGAAGGCAGGCCTTGCCCGCACCATCATCATTGATCAGGAAATCGCCCAGGCGCTGGCCCGTAAGGGAGCGTAAGGAAGAAGGGCTTAGACAGCCGGACAGGCATCAGCGCAGGCCCGGCACATGCTCCAAAAGCAGCAGAACCCGGCGGGGGTCAACCCGCCGGACCGGTATCAGACGTCCAGATTGGCAACGCTGAGGGCGTTGTCCTGAATGAACTCGCGGCGCGGTTCCACCTCATCGCCCATCAGCTTGGTGAAGATGTCGTCAGCCGCATCGGCCTCCTTGACCTTCACCTGCAGCAGCGAACGGACGTTCGGATCGAGCGTCGTCTCCCACAGCTGTTCCGGGTTCATCTCGCCAAGGCCCTTGTAGCGCTGCAGGCTGAGGCCCTTGCGGCCGAAGGCAAAGATGGTGGACAGCAGCGCCTGCGGCCCGCGGATCGCCGTTTCGGCATCCTTGCGGCGCAGGACGGCGGCCTTGCCGTAGATCTCGTTGAGATGCGCCGAATGAGCATCGAGGCGGCGGGCATCAGCCGAAGCCAGAAGCGCCGGATCAATGGTGGCCACCTCATCCACACCGCGCACGGTGCGGCGGAAGACAAGCGCACCATCATCGCGCACCTCGGCCGTCCAGCCCCGTTCGAATTCATCGGCGAGGATGTCGAGGCGGCGGGCGATATAGGCTGCCGCCTGCTCGCCCTTCTCCCGGTCGTTGAGCGTGTCCGGATTAAGCGCGCCGGCGATGGCAGCCTGCTCCACGACCGAGCGGTCGTAGCGCGAGTGAAGCCCATCCAGAATGCCGCTGATGGCACGGGCCTGCTCCACCACCTGCCGCAGATCCGCGCCCATGCGCACCTCGCCATTCGCGAGCGCCAGGGAGGTGTCTTCAAGGCCGGTGCCGATCAGATAGTTCTCAAGCGCCGTCTGGTCCTTGAGATACTGCTCCGACTGGCCGCGCTTCACCTTGTAGAGCGGCGGCTGGGCAATGTAGATGTAGCCGCGCTCGATCAGCTCCGGCATCTGCCGGAAGAAGAAGGTCAGCAGCAGGGTGCGGATGTGGGCGCCGTCCACGTCGGCGTCCGTCATGATGATGATCTTGTGGTAGCGCAGCTTCTCGACGTTGAACTCTTCCTTGCCGATGCCGGTGCCGAGCGCGGTGATCAGCGTGCCGATTTCATTGGAGGAGAGCATCTTGTCGAAGCGGGCACGCTCCACGTTGAGGATCTTGCCGCGCAGCGGAAGCACGGCCTGGTTCTCGCGGTGGCGGCCCTGCTTGGCCGAGCCGCCGGCCGAGTCACCCTCGACGAGGAACAGTTCGGCCTTGGAGGCGTCACGCTCCTGACAGTCGGCGAGCTTGCCGGGGAGGGAGGCGATGTCGAGCGCGCCCTTGCGGCGGGTCAGCTCACGCGCCTTGCGCGCCGCTTCGCGGGCGGAAGCCGCTTCCACCACCTTGGACACCAGTGACTTCGCCTTGGCCGGGTTTTCTTCCAGCCATTCGGCCAGCGCCTGGTTGATGATGTTCTCCACCACCGGACGCACTTCGGAAGACACCAGCTTGTCCTTCGTCTGGGACGAGAACTTCGGGTCTGGCACCTTGACGGACAGAACGCAGGTCAGGCCTTCGCGGCAGTCATCGCCGGTCAGCGACACCTTTTCCTTCTTCAGAAGGCCGGAGCTTTCCGCATAGCCGGTAACCTGACGGGTCAGTGCCCCACGGAAACCGGCCAGATGGGTGCCGCCATCACGCTGGGGAATGTTGTTGGTGAAGCACAGCACCTGCTCGTGGTAGCTGTCGTTCCACCACATGGCGACTTCAACCGTGATGCCGTCCCGCTCCGCCGACATGGAAATCGGCGCGTCCAGCAGCGGGTGCTTGGCCCGGTCGAGATAGCGCACGAAGGCTTCCAGACCGCCCTCATAAAACAGCTCGACCACGCGCGGCTCGACGCCGCGCTTGTCCGTCAGGATAATGCGCACGCCGGAGTTCAGGAACGCCAGCTCGCGCAGGCGGTGCTCCAGCGTGTCAAAATCGAATTCGATCCTGGTGAAGGTCTCCGGCGAAGGCAGGAAGGTCACTTCCGTACCCTTGCGGCCATTTGCGGGACCCGTCACCTTCAGCGGAGCCTCTGCATCACCGTGGCGGAAGCGCATGTAATGCTCATTGCCACCGCGCCAGATCCGCAGGTCCAGCCAAGTGGAGAGGGCATTCACCACGGAAACGCCCACGCCGTGCAGGCCGCCAGACACCTTGTAGGAATTCTGGTCGAACTTTCCGCCTGCGTGCAGCTGGGTCATGATGACCTCAGCGGCAGACACGCCTTCCTGCGGGTGCAGGTCGGTGGGGATGCCACGGCCATTGTCCGTCACGGTGACGGAGCCCTCGGCGTTGAGGGTCACGGTTACATGGTCGGCATGGCCGGCCAAAGCCTCATCGATGGCGTTGTCGACAACCTCATAGACCATGTGGTGCAGGCCAGAGCCGTCGTCGGTGTCGCCGATGTACATGCCCGGGCGCTTGCGCACAGCGTCGAGGCCCTTCAGCACCTTGATGCTGTCAGCGCCATATTCCTGTGCTGCAGAGCTTTCCGCAGACGGGGTGTTCTCGGGAATCGAAGTATCGCTCATCCGAATCAGTCACCATTCGGTCCAGGGGATTAATGTACCCTTATACGGCACTGGCCGGAGGGTTCAACCAACCCGGCCAAATGGCCGGGCATGAGGGGTTTCACCAGTGGAAAAACCATAGAAAACCGGCCTTTTGAGGGCGGGTCTCGCGTTGCGGTAGCAGGCCTTCCGCAGCCTAGCTGCCCAGAAGATGGATCTCGCCGCTGTCCGGCAGGGCATCAAACAGGGCCTTGTCCGTGCCGGTCATGAAAACCTGAGCCTGAAGTTCGGTCAGGCGGGCAAAGAGCGCCTCGCGCCGCCCTGGGTCCAGATGCGCTGCCACCTCGTCCAGCAGCAGGATGGGCGTCATGCCCGAGACAGCCGCCGTGAGGTCGGCATGGGCCAGAACAAGCCCGATCAGCAGTGCCTTCTGCTCCCCGTAGAGGCGAGCGCCGCAGGCATCACCTTGGCCGCATGGGTCACGATCAGGTCACTGCGGTGCGGACCGGTGAGGGTTCGCCCCGCCGCCCGGTCCCTTGCCCGGCCCTCGCGCAGACGGCGGCGCAGCAGGTCTTCCTGATCGCTCGCGGCAAGGCCTGTGACGTCGCTCTCGAACTCACCATCCAGCACCAGCAGGGCGCGGGGGAAGGGCAGCCCCAGCTGATCCAGCGCTTCGATCCGCCCCTGCAGCAGACTGACGGTCTCGCGCCGGGCAAGCGCCAGCGCGATGCCGAGTTCAGCCACCTGGGCCTCGATCGCTTCCAGCCAGGCCGGTGAACCGCCGTCTTCCAGCAGCTTGTTGCGATGACGAAGCGCCTTGTCGAAATCATTCACCCGCCGGCCATGCGCCGGATCAATCGACAGCGTCAGCCGGTCAAGAAAACGGCGCCGGTCTCCGGCGGGGCCCGTGAACAGACCGTCCATGGCTGGAACCAGCCACAGCACCCGCAGATACTCCAGCAGTGCCTCGGAAGACCGGGCTTCCGCACCATCAATCCGTACCCGGCGGCCGCTGTCGCCCGGGCCATAGCCTGTGCCAAGCCGCGTTTCGCCCAAAGGGCCGGTAATCAGCGCATTGACGGCAAAACCACCGTCCCCGCCGCGCCGGGCGATATCCGGCAGGCTGGCGCGGCGCAGGCCCCGGCCTGCGCTCAGGAGGGAGATAGCTTCCAGAATATTGGTCTTGCCGATGCCGTTGTTTCCGGCCAGCGCCACGAGTTTCCGCTCCGGTGACAGGGCGAAATGCGCATGGTTTCGGAAATCCGTCAGCGTGAGGCGCTCGATCGCCACCTGGCTGATGCCGGTCATGGTCCCCCGTCACGGCAAGGAGGTGTGGCAGGACGCAAAGGCATACGGGGGGCAGTATCCAGAAGGCTTGGCTGGCACGCCTGAAATACCGCTGCAGCACCCTCTCCCCCTTGAGGGGGAGATGTCTGCGCCAGCAGACAGAGGGGGTGGCAGCGCTTCAACAAGGCTGAGCCTCTAGTGAACCTGAAAGGCCGTTACCCGCCTCTGCCCCCTGCCGGGGGCATCTCCCCCTCAAGGGGAGAGGAGCTGGTGCCTGACAGTACTGTTTGAACCAAGTATCCCGCTTGACGGCCCGTCACACACGCATCGGCATCAGCACGAAAAGGCTGTCGCCGGTGGCGTTGTCCTGAACGAGGGTCGGGGAGCCGGAATCTGCAAGGCGGAACAGGGCGGTATCACCCGTCAGCTGAGCGGCGATGTCCAGCAGGTAGCGGGAGTTGAAGCCGATTTCCATCGGTTCGGCGTCATATTCGACGGCCAGCTCTTCCGTAGCGCTGCCCGAATCCGGGTTGTTCACCGCCAGAACCAGACGGCCTTCCGACATGGACAGCTTCACGGCCCGGCCGCGCTCGGAAGAAATGGTCGACACGCGGTCCACCGCTTCCTTGAACTCGTCCCGGTCGACGCGCATTTCCTTGTCATTGTGCTGCGGAATGACGCGGCCATAGTCGGGGAACGTGCCGTCGATCAGCTTCGACGTCAGGACCACCGGACCATTTGTGATGCGGATCTTGGTGTCGGAGATCTCTACCGTCACTTCGGCATCGCGGTCTTCCAGCAGCTTCTGGACTTCACCGACCGTCTTGCGCGGCACGATGATGCCCGGCATGCCGGCAGCACCCTGAGGTGCGGGCACTTCGGCCTGGGCGAGGCGGTGGCCATCGGTGGCAACCGCACGCACCATCTGGCCCTGATCAGTGGCTACCGTGTGCAGGTAGATGCCGTTCAGATAGTAGCGCGTCTCCTCGGTGGAGATGGCAAACTGGGTGGTATCGATCAGCTTGCGGATCGCGCCGCCAGCGAGCGTGAACTGGTGGGTGAAGGTGCCAGCCGTCAGATCCGGGAAATCCGTCTCGGGCAGCATCTGCAGCGCAAAGCGCGAGCGCCCGGCCCTCAGTTCCAGCGTGGCGTTGTCGCTGGAGGTTTCCAGCACAACCTGCGAGCCTTCGGGCAGCTTGCGCACGATGTCATAGATCATGTGCGCGGGCACGGTCGTCGCGCCGGGCCGCTCGATCATCGCAGGCACCGTCTCCACGACCTCAAGATCAAGGTCCGTCGCCTTGAGCTTGAGCGAGCCCTGGTCGGCGCGCAGCAGCACGTTCGACAGGATCGGGATCGTGTTGCGGCGCTCGACAACCCGGTGCACGTGGGTCAGGGACTTGAGCAGGTCGGTCCGTTCGAGGGTCGCTTTCATGCGCGTCTTCCGTGTACTCGTGACGGTCAGACCGGACGGCCTGACGCAGGAAACCGTAAGCTCCGGCAGGGCAGGAGCGGGGCATCGAACCTGCCCTTTATGGCCACAAAATGCAAGAGGGCGCCCGGTTGGACGCCCTCAAAACATCAATCTTCGCAAGGTGGGAGGCAGTTTCCCCCGCTATCCCACGCCGCCACGCAAGCCTTTGGGCTTACGCGTCCAGCATGCGCTTCAGCAACTCCAGCTCCTGTGCCAGGGTCACGTCGGCACGGGCCATCTCCTCGATCTTGCGCACGGCATGCAGCACCGTGGTGTGGTCGCGGTTGCCGAAGCGGCGGCCGATTTCTGGCAGCGAGCGCGGCGTCATCACCTTGGCCAGATACATGGCGATCTGGCGCGGGCGCACGATGGTGCGAGTGCGGCGGGCCGACAGAAGGTCTGCCTTCGTCACGTTGTAATGCTTGGAGACGATCCGCTGGATGTCCTCGATCTTCACCCGGCGCGGTTCGCTTGAGCGGATGAGGTCTCGCAGGGTCATCTCGGCCATTTCCTGAGTCACCGGCTGATTGGTGAGCTGGTTATGGGCAACGAGGCGGTTCAGCGCGCCTTCCAGATCGCGTCCGGAGGACACAACATGGCGGGCCACATAGTCCAGAACCGTGTCAGGAACGGCGAAGGCCGGGTAGGACTTCTTCAGATTGGCGACGCGGGCCGACAGGATGTTGCGGCGCAGGGAGAAGTCCGGCTCGTTGATGCCGACCACCAGACCACCAGACAGGCGTGAGCGTACCCGGTCGTCCAGCGTGTCCAGCTCGGACGGCGCGCGGTCAGCGGCCACGATCACCTGACGGGCACCGTCAATGAGAGCGTTCAGCGTGTGGCAGAATTCCTGCTGCACCTGTTTGCCATGCAGAAACTGCATGTCGTCGATGAGCAGAAGATCAATGCTGCGCAGGGTTTCCTTGAAGGAAAGAGCCGACTGGGCCTTCAGCGCCGCCACAAAGCGGTACATGAAATGCTCGGCGGTCAGATAGAGCACCTTGCGGCCGGAAGCGCGCGCCTTGGCAGCGACAGCCTGCATCAGATGGGTCTTGCCGAGACCAACCGAGGCATGAAGATACAGCGGATTGAAGGTGACGGCGCCGCCTGCAGCCACCTGCTTGGCAGCGGCCAGGGCCAGACCATTGGACTCGCCCTCGACAAATGTCTCAAACGTGTACTTCGGATCAAGAGCCGCACCCTGCAGCACGTCGCGGCTGCCCATGTCGGCTTCGGCGCGGGCAAGGGCGGCAGTGGCTGCCTGTGCAGCGGCGACCGCATTGGTCGGCTCGCTGAGCGAGATCGGACGCGCCTCGGAGGCAGCCGGCGCCACCGGGCGGGCGGGTGCGGACAGGCTGCTGCTGCTGGCCATAGGCATCTCGACCTGACGGGGGCGCATGGCGCCGCGCACGGTCAGTTCGATGCGATGAACATTCTCGCACTCACGCTTCCACAGACCCATCAGCCGGTCGCGGTAATGAGACTGGATCCACTGCTTCAGAAAGCGGGTGGGCACGGACAGACGTACAGTGCCGTCTGCATTTTCTTCCAGATCCACACGTGCAAACCAGCTGGAGAAGACGTCATCGCCAAGCTCTGCACGCAGGCTCTTTTTGACGCGGTTCCATTGTTCAGCGCCCATATCTTCCTGAACTTGCATGTCGCCTCGCCTCTCGTTCGTTTCGGAAAGCAGTCCGCCACAGCCGCTTTCCCGTTTCATACGGTCAGGACGCCCAAGGGCTGTCCCATGTTTCAAGAACGACAGAACCTGCCGGAACCAGGGAGGTGGTCCCGTTGGGTCTGCCAGAATATATCAAGAAGGACCCTAGCTCTGGATCCAGGGAAGGCCACTGGCCTTCCATCCGCCGGCATTGCCCCGGTGACTGGTCCCGTCAAGCGGGCCCTCGAAACCATCGGCAATGTTGAAGCACGCCCCGTATCCTGCCTGCGTCATCGCAATGGCTGCATTCAGGCTCCGGGCGCCGGAGCGGCACAGAAAATAGATCTGAACCGTTTTGTCCAGTCCTTTCCGCTCCAGTTCGGACGAAAGTGTGGCAACGAAGTCCGGAACAGGTGAACCGGCCGGAAAACCCTGCCATTCCGTGAAAATGACCTCCTTGCCCAGGGCACGGAGATCGGGCACGCCGACGAAATTCCACTCGGCCCGGGTACGCACATCAACCAGCACAGTATTTGGGCTGGCACTGAGTGCTGCATAAGCCGCGTTGACGTCGACGTCCCCTGCATAAGACATAGAATTCGACAAAGGACCCCCTTCGCAACACTTCGTATTGCGCTCTATCGACACCAAAAGCTGAGGAGAATTCTGGGCTTAGAACCGCTCGCCGATCGTTGAACCAACCGAAACAACATTACAACGCAAGGAAACTTTTTCTGAACTCTGCCAGTTCTGTCTCTTTGCCTTCATTGTCATTTTTCTGGCCCACGATCTGCTGTGTTTTTTATTTAAATTTCGAGCTTACCCCGATGGATTGAACATACACAGGCAGCCGGAAGGCGGCAACAGTTGCCTACTCACAAAATGGCTCCCGGCGGCCCTCCCTGCCCGTCAGTTTAACGTCTCCGTGATCACCTCCGGAGCCAAATCCGTTCTGACTCAAGGTCTTTTTCCGGTGTGTTCGCGCGCCCTCAAGAGGCTGCGGCTTCTCCAAAAAAACTTCGCCACGCACTTGACTCCGGTCGAATCCGGCAGGCCTGGCAACAGGAGTGCCGACATATGCATAACCCATTGAAAAAATTGAGAAAAAGCTGCCAACGTCCGGCATGAGTATTTCCCGGTACACAGTGATAGTTTTATCCTGATAATTTTTTCATATGCTTGCCCAGGCAACAAAAAACCCGGCCTTTTGAGCCGGGTTTTGAAGCTTTTCTGACAGGCTGTATCAGGCCTGAAGAGCCTTCACACGGGCGTTCAGACGGGACACCTTGCGTGAAGCGGTGTTGCCGTGAACGACGCCCTTGGAAGCAGCACGCATCAGCTCCGGCTGGGCAGCCTTGAGAGCTTCGGTGGCGGCGTTGTAATCGCCGGAAGCAATGGCTTCCTCGACCTTGCGCAGATAGGTGCGCACGCGGCTCCGCCGTGCCTTGTTAACAGCCGTCCGGCGGGCAATCTTGCGGGCCGCCTTGGTGGCCGAGGGAGTGTTGGCCATTGGCTCAATCCTGGTCCGAGTGTGAAACAAAAATCCGTAGAACGTCAGGGCGGCAGACATAGGCCTGAAACTGCCCTGCGTCAAACGAATGCGGCGGCGATTTGATCGCCACCGGTTGGCCGAGGCTTATAGTCCCGCCCAACCGGTCCGTCAATGCCAAAACCCGAGTCAAAGCGTCATTTGTTGCGGAACTGGGGTGTGCGCTTGTCGATGAAGGCGGCCATGCCCTCGCTCTGGTCTTCCGTGGCAAAGGCCGCATGGAACATGCGCCGCTCGAAGCGGATGCCCTCGGCCAGCGTCGTCTCGTAGGCACGGTTGACGCTTTCCTTGGTCATCATCACCACAGGCATGGAGAAGTCCGCGATCTTCTCTGCTGCCTTGACGGCCTCTTCCATAAGGTCATCCAACGGCACAATGCGCGAAACAAGCCCGCAGCGCTCGGCCTCCACCGCGTCCATCAAACGGCCGGTCAGGCACATTTCCATGGCCTTGGACTTGCCGATGAAGCGTGTGAGGCGCTGGGTGCCGCCGGCGCCCGGCAGAACGCCAAGGGTGATCTCCGGCTGGCCGAACTTTGCATTGTCAGCCGCCAGGATGAAATCGCACATCATGGCAAGCTCGCAGCCGCCGCCCAGCGCGTAGCCAGCCACCGCCGCAATGACCGGCTTGCGGTTGCGCGCCACCCGGTCCCACGGGGTGATGAGATCGGTCATATAGGCCTTGGCGAAATCAAAGGGCTGCATCTCCTTGATGTCCGCTCCAGCCGCAAAGGCCTTCTGCGAACCAGTGATGATGACGCAGCCGACGCGCTCATCCGCCTCGTAGGCATCAAGCGCAGCCGCCACCTCAGCCATCAGGGCCGCGTTGAGGGCGTTGAGGGCCTTCGGCCGGTTGAGCGTGATGATGCCCACCTTGCCGCGCTTTTCGGTCAGGATGTTCTCATATGCCATTGCAGTCCTCCGCTGACGGGCTGTGCCCCTTTGGCAGCACCCAGCGGCAGCGCTCTCTGGCGCCCCTCCGTCCGGGCCATGACATCAAGGGGTATCTGACACGCCGCACACGTGCAAGGCGCTGCCCTCCCGCCTTTTTGGCGGAGCCTCAGCGCTGGCACTTCGCGCAGTGGAAGGTAGACCGGCCCGATTGCACCAGCCGGAGAACTGTGCCCTTGCAGCCTTCCGTGCGGCATGGCTCGCCCTCGCGGCCATAGACGGCAAAGCTGTGCTGGAAATAGCCCAGGGTGCCGTCGGTCTGCGCATGGTCGCGCAGGGTGGAGCCGCCAGCAGCTATCGCCTCTTCCAGCACCTTGCGGATTGCCGCTGCCAGCCGCTCGCGCGCGGCCACGCGCTGCTTGCCCGGTCCCGTTATGTCGCCCGCCGCCCGTTCCGGGCTGAGGCCTGAGCGCCAAAGAGCTTCGCAGACATAGATATTGCCAAGACCGGCAATCAGGCGCTGATCCAGAAGCGCCGCTTTCAAGGGCGCGGACTTGCCCGCAAAAAGCCGGTCAAGCAGATCCGCATTCAGCGCATTGCCCAAAGGCTCAATGCCGATGGCGGCAAACAGCGGGTGGGAACTGAGGCCGTTGCGGGCCACCAGCTGCATGAAACCGAAGCGGCGCGGATCATTATAGATGATGCGGCTTGCCGTCTGGGAGGCCGTGCTGCCGGGGGCCGAGAGGTGGAAGACCACATGGTCGTGCTTTTCATCACGTGAACGGGCGTGGGTGAAATCACCGGGCATGTGGCTCACCTGTTGCCGCTCAACCCGAAAGGACCCGGACATACCCAGATGCATGACCAGAACTTCGCCGCTTTCGAGGTCCGCCAGCAGATATTTCGCCCGGCGGGAAAGGGCTGTGACAATCCGCCCTTCCACCCGCTCCACGAAGCGTTCGGGGAATGGAAAGCGCAGATCCGGGCGGCGGCATTCGAGTTTGAGGATGCGCGCGCCTTCAAAATCCGGCTGCAGGCCGCGCCTGACCGTCTCGACCTCGGGCAATTCGGGCATGGGAAGACCTACCGATCTTGAGCAAAAGACTATATGGACAGCACAAACCGCCTATATGAGACGCGGGCCCGGCGCAACAATGGCGCTGGCCTGCGGCTTGTACTAAGGTCCGCGCAATTACGACCGGCGCCCGGAACATCGGCACCGGGCCGCGCGTTGCGGAAGCAGTGCTGCTTCCGCGACCGTCATTCAGGGAGTGACCCGCATGACCGACGAAACTGGCTTTTCCTCCGCAGGCGCCTATGCCTCCAGCCGCGCGCCCGAGGACATGCCGACCAGCTTCGGCTTCCGCACCGTGCGAGAAGGCGAGAAGCAGGGCCTCGTCAACGACGTGTTCCACAAGGTCGCCACCCGCTATGACATCATGAACGATCTGATGTCCGGCGGCCTGCACCGGGTGTGGAAGGATGCAATGGTCTCCACCCTTGCCCCCGCACACACCGGGCCGCGGCTGGAAGGTGCTGGATGTGGCCGGCGGCACCGGCGACATTGCAACGCGCATCGTCGAGCGCTCGGGCCGGGCGGTGGAAGCCGTGGTGCTGGATATCAACGGCTCCATGCTGGCCGTGGGACAGGACCGGGCAGACAAGGCGGGCCTGTCCGGCTCCATCCGCTTCTCGCAGGGCAACGCCGAAGTGCTGCCCTTCCCGGACCGCAGCTTTGACGCCTACACAATCGCCTTTGGCATCCGCAACGTTCCGGAAATCGGCAAGGCGCTGTCCGAGGCCTACCGCGTGCTGAAGCGCGGCGGCCGGTTCCTGTGCCTCGAATTTTCCGAAGTGGACATGCCCGGCCTCGACAAGATCTATGATGCCTTCTCCTTCCACGCCATTCCGGCGATGGGGCAGGCCGTGACCGGTGACGGGGAACCCTACCGCTATCTAGTGGAATCCATCCGCAAGTTCCCCAATCAGGAGCGCTTTGCAGACATGATCCGTACCGCTGGTTTCGAGCGGGTGACCTACCGCAACTACACCGGCGGCATCGCCGCCCTGCATTCGGGCTGGAAACTCTGATCCATGGCCCTTGCAATACGTCCCTTGCTGCGTCTGGCGCAGGCCGGTTTTGTTCTGGCGCGTGAAGGCGTCTTCGGCCTGTTCAACATTCCGGACCTGCCGCCTGCCGCAAGGCTGGCGCTGCGCTTTGCCCGCCTGTTCGAGCGCCGCTCCGTGCGCGACAAGAGCGCCCGCTCCCGCCTTTCTGACGCGATGAACCGGCTGGGGCCTTCCTATGTGAAGCTTGGCCAGTTTCTCGCCACTCGCGCCGATGTGGTTGGCAAGGAAGCGGCAGCGGAGCTTGCCTATCTGCAGGACCGGCTGCCTGCCTTCAGCCAGAGCGAGGCCGAAGCCTGGGTCGCTGAGCAGCTGATGCGGCCCGTCAACGAGGTCTTCGTCGAGTTCGGCGAGCCCGTGGCCGCCGCCTCCATCGCGCAGGTTCACCCGGCCATGGTGCGCCAGAGCGACGGCTCGCTGCGCAAGATGGCCGTCAAGGTGCTGCGCCCGGGTGTGGCCCGCCGTTTCCAGCGCGATCTGGAAAGCTTCTATCTGGTCGCGCGTCTTGCCGAACGCTTCCACGAACCCTCCCGCCGCCTGCGGCCGCTGGCCGTGGTCGACACGCTGGCCCGCTCCGTGGCGCTGGAGATGGATTTCCGGCTGGAAGCGGCTGCCCTCTCCGAAATGGCCGAGAACACTGCTGAAGATCCCGGCTTCCGCGTGCCTTCCGTGGACTGGATACGCACCGCCAAGGGCGTGCTGACCATGGAATGGATCGACGGCACCAAGATGTCCGACGTAGAAGGGCTGACCCTTCAGGGCCTCGATCTGGAGCTTCTGGCGGCCAATGTGATCCAGAGCTTCCTGCGCCACACCCTGCGCGACGGCTTCTTCCATGCCGACATGCATCAGGGCAATCTCTTCGTCGAGGCCGATGGCACGCTGGTGGCTGTCGATTTCGGCATCACCGGGCGCCTTGGCAAGGCCGAGCGCCGGTTCCTCGCCGAAATCCTCTACGGCTTCATCACCCGCGATTACCGCCGCGTGGCGGAGGTGCATTTCGAGGCCGGTTACGTGCCTGCCGATCAGGATGTGGATGTGTTCGCCCAGGCGATCCGCGCCATTGGTGAGCCGATCCACGGCCATGATGCCTCGGAAATCTCCATGGCACGGCTTCTCACCCAGCTTTTCGAGGTGACGGAGCTGTTCCAGATGCACACTCAGCCGCAGCTGATCATGCTTCAAAAGACGATGGTGGTGGTGGAGGGTGTTGCCCGGACACTGAACCCGCGCCTCGACATGTGGCGCACGGCCGAGCCCGTGGTGGGTGCCTGGATCGCCCAGCATCTGGGGCCTGCAGGACGTCTGCGCGATGCCGGGGCTGCGGTAAACGCTCTCGGCCGTATCGCCAGCGACCTGCCCATTTTCGCCGACCGGGTAGGACGCATGTCGGAAGAGCTGGAAAAGATGGCCCATGAGGGCCTGCGCTTTGATGCCGCGACGGCGGAAGCCATCGGCCGCTCCGAAGCCCGCCACAACCGTTCGGGCCGGATTGCGCTCTGGATCATCGCTGTATCGCTTGCAGCAATAGCTGCCAAGGCCTGGTTCTGAAGCCAGGCCTTGGCGCGGCGCCTTGTCAGTGCGCTTCGTCCCAGTTGTCTGCCGCCCGGGCATCGACCTGCAACGGCACGGAGATCTGCAACAGCGGCTCGCACGCCCCTTCCATGATCCGGCGGATCACCGGGATGGCGGCTTCGACTTCTGCCTCTTCCGCTTCAAAGATCAGTTCGTCATGCACCTGCAGCAGCATGCGGATGTTGAGGCCTGCATCCACCAGCGCATCTTCCATCCGCAGCATGGCACGGCGGATAATGTCGGCAGCTGAGCCCTGAATGGGCGCGTTGATTGCGGCACGTTCGAAGAAGGCACGCATCGACGGGTTGGACGTGTTCACATCCGGATAATGTGCCTTGCGGCCGAAGAGCGTGGTGACAAAGCCCTTCTCATGCACTTCCTTCTTCACCGCTTCCATATAGTCGCGGATGCCGGGGAAGCGCTGGAAATATGTCTTGATGTAGTCGCCCGCCTCCCCGCGTGAAATGCCGAGCTGGGCGGCAAGGCCGAAGGCCGAAATGCCATAGATAATGCCGAAGTTGATCGCCTTGGCGCGGCGGCGGACCATCGGGTCCATGTCCTTCACCGGCACGCCGAACATCTCGCTCGCCGTCATGGCGTGGATGTCGAGCCCATCGGCAAAGGCCTTTTTCAGCTGCGGAATGTCGGCAATGTGGGCCAGCACGCGCAATTCGATCTGGCTGTAGTCGGCGGAAATCAGCTTGTTGCCCTTTTCCGCCACGAATGCCTTACGGATCTTGCGGCCCGCTTCCGTGCGCACCGGAATATTCTGCAGGTTCGGCTCGGACGAGGACAGGCGCCCCGTCGTGGTCGAGGCCAGCGAGTAGGACGTGTGAACGCGCTTCGTCTCCGGATTGATGAAGCCGGGCAGTGCATCCGAGTAGGTGGACTTCAGCTTGGCAAGCTGACGCCATTCGACGATCTTCACCGGCAGCTCATGGCCCTCGGCGGCCAGATCATCCAGCACCGAAACGGAAGTGGACCAGGCGCCGGTCTTGGTTTTTGCCGCCGGGCAGGCCCATCTTGCCGAACAGGATATCGCCCAGCTGCTTGGGTGAACCGATGTTGAAGGTCTCCCCGGCAAGGGCATAGATCTCCGACTCCACGGCGGCCATGCCTTGCGCGAACTCGCCGGAAAGGCGCGACAGCATCTGCCGGTCGATGGAAATGCCGCGCCGCTCCATCCGCGCCAGCACCGGCACCATGGGCCGCTCCAGCGTTTCATAGACAGTGGCCATGGCTTCCGCCGCAAGGCGGGGCTTGAGCACCAGCCACAGACGCAGGGTTACATCCGCATCCTCGGCGGCATAGGCCGAAGCGCGGGAAATCTCCACCTTGTCGAAGGTCACCATCGACTTGCCTGACCCGGCCACCTCCTTGAAGGGGATGGGCGTGTGGCCAAGCCAGCGCCCGGACAGCTCGTCCATGCCGTTGCCGCCCTTGCCCGCATCCAGCGTGTAGGACAGCAGCATGGTGTCATCATGCGGGCCAACCTCGATGCCGTGGCGGGCCATCACCTGCCAGTCATACTTGAGGTTCTGCGCGATCTTGAGCACGCCGGGGTCTTCCAGCATGGGTTTCAGCACATCAAGCGCGGCCCGCAGCGGGATCTGGCCGGGCACGAGACCACCGCCCCCAGAAGGTCGCCCTCCCCATCCACATGGCCAAGCGGCACATAGCAGGCACGGCCCGGACGAGTGGCCAGCGACACGCCGACAAGTTCGGCCTGCATGGCGTCCAGCGAAGTGGTTTCCGTGTCGAAGGCAACGATGCCCGTTTCCATCGCCTCGGCCACCCAGGCCTTGAGGCGCTCGATATCCGTTACCGTTTCATAGGCCGAGTGATCGACCGGAATGCGGCGGATTTCCTCAGCACGGGCAGCGGCAAGGCTCCGCGGCGTCATCATGCCGTCCGGAGCAAGCGCGCTGCCCGGAGCAGCCGGGGCTGTGGAACCGGATGCGGCGGGCGCGGAAGAAGCTGCATCGGGCCCGCGCTCCATCATGCGGCCCTTTGCATCGGGCGCATGCCAGCCGGGGATGGTCAGCTCCGTGGGGTCGATGTTGCCCGCCTCTGCGCCTGTTGCCTCGGCAATGCGGCGGGTGAGGGTGGTGAACTCCATCGCCTTGAGGAAGCCCACGGCCTTCGGGCCGTTGACGGCTTCCACGGCAAAATGGGTGACCGGGGTTTCTACCGGAACGTCGCATTTCAGCGTCACCAGCTGCTTGGAAATGCGGGCCTGTTCGGCAAATTCGATCAGGTTTTCCCGGCGCTTGGGCTGCTTGATGCTGGTGGCATTGGCCAACAGGGTTTCAAGGTCGCCATATTCGAGGATCAGCTGCGCTGCCGTCTTCAGGCCGATGCCGGGCACGCCGGGCACGTTGTCGACGCCGTCACCCGCCAGCGACTGCACCTCGATCACCTTGTCCGGGCCGACGCCGAATTTCTCGAACACCTCCGGCTCGCCGATGATCTTGTTCTTCATCGTGTCGATCATGCCGATGCGCGGGCCGATCAGCTGCATCAGGTCCTTGTCGCCGGAAACAATGGTGACGCGCGCGCCCATGGCGGCGGCCTGCGTGGCATAGGTGGCGATCAGGTCATCCGCCTCGAAGCCTTCCTGCTCGATGCAGGGCACGTTGAAGGCGCGGGTCGCCTGACGGATCAGGCCGAACTGCGGGATCAGATCCTCCGGCGGCTCCGGGCGCTGGGCCTTGTAGGCGGGGTAGATTTCACTGCGGAAGGTCTTGGAGGAGTGGTCGAAGATGACGGCGAAATGCGTCGGCTCGTCGCCCTTCTCCGGGGTCAGGCCCTCGGTCAGCAGCTTCCACAGCATGTTGCAGAAGCCGGAGACGGCCCCAACCGGCAGTCCATCGCTCTTGCGCGTCAGCGGCGGCAAGGCGTGATAGGCGCGGAAAATGAAGGTGGAACCATCGACCAGGATCAGGTGGTCATTGGCGGTGAGGGCGGGGAGAGAAGCATCGTTCGACATGGCGCGGATCATGCCGGGGAACGGGTGCGGATGAAAGGCCTAATAGCGGCTTTGCCCAGTCAGGTTCTGCCGGATGGCTGCTTCGTCTCAGGCAATGCGCGCCCAGGCGGGCCGCTCGATCAGGAAGCCGAACCAGCCGGTGCGGCGGATGAACCATAAAAGCAGCAGTGGTGAGAAGGCTGCGGCAAGCGTCACCAGCAGGGAAACCGTACCGGTATCCAGCATACCGGCTTTCAGAAGCAGCACGCGCGACACTGCCATGGGGAAGAAGAATGCGAGATAAATGACGATGGAGTTCTGGCCGATGAATCGCAGCGGATCGAGAAGGGGAAGCTGCGCCAGCAGGCTGGAGGCGAGCACGATGGCCACCGCTCCGGCAAAGCCAAGCGCCAGGGAAACGCCCGGCAGGCCGCTGTAGCCAGCAAAGACGGCAAGCCCGTTCACCAGCGCCCAGAGCCCAAGCCCGGCCAGTGCTGCGGACCTGTTGCCTGCGGCCCAGTCCGCCAGTGCGAAGAGGCGGCTCGCAAACACATAGCCGCCGAAGAAATAAACGAACCGCTCGGCAAAATAGTCGGCGATGTAGACACCCGTTTCGATGGGAAGGATCTGCAACACAGCAGCCCCTGCCAGCGTCAGCTGCCAGGGCACCTTCAGGTCATGCAGAACCTTCGTCACAACGAAAAAGACCGCCAGCAGATAGATGAACCAGAGCGTGCCGAAGGGCTGGACGAAGGAGATCAGATACTCCCGCAAGACCCCCACCAGCCAAGCTCAACGGCAAAGGACGGTGCCTTGATCACGAACTGGATCGTGAGCCACAGGATGTAGAAATAGGCGAAGTGCAGCACCTTGCGGTCGGCATAGAGCCGCCAGGGGCGGGACAGGACAAGGGCCGTAAAAAGCCCCGAGATCATGAAGAAATCCGGCATGCGGAAGGGCGCAGCGAACTGTACCACCGGATGCATCCACCCGGTCTGCCCGGCAGCATCTTCCACGCCCAGCACCGAGTGCATCATCACGACAAAGAAGATGCAAATGCCCTTGGCATGATCAACCCAGCCGATTCGCCCCGCTTCCCCCATTCCGCTCCCCCGTGAGACCGCTTGGATCAGCCCTTTGCGTAAGGGATCACCCGCAAGGCCGCAAGACATGCAATGGCCTCGTGGCAGCACTGACCTGCACCGCCGTTCGAAGTTCTATCCGGCATAACGGCGGCTGGTGGCAGTCACTTCTGTGTGAGGGCAAGTGTCAGTTTCCGTCGCGCCAGGGGCTGATGCGCGGAGTGTCGCCGTCATCAGGCTTGTGGCGTGTGCTGGTCCATTCGGCACCGTCCAGATCCACCACCGGCTCACCCTGCTTGCGGCGGCGGTTGACGACCACGATGGAGGCCCGGCGGGAGAAGAACCGTGCCAGCGCGGCGCGCAGCGGCGGAATGAACAGCAGAAGGCCAACCGTATCCGTCAGGAAGCCCGGCAGAAGCAGGAAGAGGCTTGCCAGAACGATCATCGCGCCCTGCATCATGTCGTCGCCCGGAACGCGCCCTGCGTCCAGCTCCGATTGCATGCGCCGGACAAGAGAGAGCCCCTGCTGACGCAGAAGGACGGTTCCGGCCACGGCGGTCAGCACCGTGAGCAGGATGGTCGGCAGAACACCGATGGCTTCGCCCACCATGATGAAGACGGCGATTTCGGAAAGCGGCAGCAGGATCAGGCCGGCAAGGATCAGCAGAGGCAAGGATTCAAACCCGTTGACAGTTATATAACAGGTACAAGATAGGCTCTGACGGCGGGAAATGCGAGGGATCTGCGCATTTTGCCATTCTTGTGCCGTTGCGGAGGGGCTAAGTTTCCAAAGAGCGCCGCACAGATGGACAAGACACTTGCCCCGCGCACTGGATGCTGGTTCAACAGAACCTACATATGGGAATGGATGATTGGCCTGCGGCCCTTTGCAACCGGCTTCTCCGGTTTGAGGGACACGCGGATCGCGGAGAGAGCCCGGTAGCACCAAATGAACGATATTTTTGACGTAACGAACATCATTCTTCTGGGGCTGGCGATCTTCATATTCTTCAAGCTCCGCTCCGTGCTTGGCCGCCGCACGGGCAACGAGCGTCCGCCGTTTGATCCCTATTCCAAGCCTGCACCGGACAAGAACGGGCAGGCCCGCGCTGAAAGCCCGCGTGACAACGTGGTGCCGCTGCCCGGCTCGCAGCAGCAGCGCCAGGAGCTGGAAGACCAGGCAAACCCGGATCAACTGGCAGACAAGGTGGCCCCCGCAGGGTCGGCGCTGAACGAGGCGCTTCGGCAGGTTCTTTCAGCAGACCGCAGCTTTGAACCGGAGCAGTTCCTGCAAGGTGCCAAGGCCGCATACGAGATGATTGTCACAGCCTTTGCCGAAGGTGACCGCAAGACGCTCAAGCCGCTCTTGTCCCGCGAAGTCTTCGACGGCTTCAACAGCGCCATCTCCGACCGCGAAGGGCGGGGGAAACGATCGAATCCACCTTTGTCGGCATCGACAAGGCCGAGATTGTGGAAGCCGGCATGAAGGGCAGCATAGCGCAGGTAACCGTACGGCTGCAGAGCGAGCTGATTTCCGCCACCCGGGACAAGGACGGCCACGTGATTGATGGCGATCCCAACCGGGTGAGCGAAGTGGTCGATATCTGGACCTTCGCGCGCGACACCACGACGCGCGATCCGAACTGGAAGCTGGTCGCAACCGAATCAGCAGGATGATTGCGTTTCCGGATCAGGCATTGAGATGGGCCGCAGCCCCTGCTGCGGCCTTTCTGCGTTTCCGGCTGCATGCGCTGCGGGGCCTTGCCGCAGCAGTGTGCATCTGGGGAACTGGCGGGGCAGGGGCCATGACCTTCGACACCAAATTACCTCTGCAGCCCACCGGCTTTGAAAGCCTTCCGGGCTGGGCGCAGGACGGCCATCTGGCCGCCCTGCATGCTTTCCTCCGGTTCTGCTCCAGCGGCAAGCAGGGATTTGACGGCCCGAAAGCCTTGCAGCGCGCCCTGACGGCAGCCTGCGGCAAGGCACAGGGGAAGCACCGGCGACGGATGCGGCCGCCCGTGCCTTTTTGAACGGGAGTTCCGGCCCTTCCGCGTCGCCTCCGGAGGTTTCGTCACGGCCTATTTCGAGCCGGAGGTGCGCGGGTCGCGTCAGCCATCAGCCACCTATGCCACCCCGCTCTACCGGGCGCCGGAAGGTCTGACCCCATTACAACCGGAGACCACGCCGCAGAGCCTTGCCGGGTTCACACATGCCCTCAGCACGTCAAAAGGCCTCGCCGAAATGCCTGACCGGGGCGCCATCATGGATGGGGCGCTCAAGGACCAAGGTCTGGAACTCGTTTGGCTGGCCGATCCGATTGATGCCTATTTCGTCCATGTTCAGGGCTCCACCCGCATCCGCCTGGAAGATGGATCAGTGATGCGGGCGGGCTATGCAGGCAAGACAGGACACCCCTACACCGCCATCGGAAAGGTCCTGGTGGACGCTGGCGAAGGCACGCCGGAAGACTTCACCATGCAGGGCCTGCGCGCCTGGCTGATGGCCAATCCGGAGCGGATGGATGGACTTTTCCGCCGCAACCGCTCCTTCATCTTCTTCCGTGAGGTGACCGAAGTGGGGCCGGAGCTTGGCCCAATCGGCGCGGCAAATCTGCCGCTGGTGCCCGGCAGAAGCCTTGCCGTTGACCCCAGGTTTCACAGCTACGGACTGCCGGTCTTTGTCGGAGCGGATCTGTCAGGCGCCGGTCTTTCGCAGCCGCACTGGCAACGGCTGATGATCGCCGATGACACAGGATCGGCCATCCGCGGGGCCGCGCGCGGCGACATTTTCATGGGCTCGGGCGATGCAGCAGGGGCTGCCGCCGGAGCGGTGCGCCACAAGGCCACTTTCACAATTCTGCTGCCGCGTGTCCTGACGCCGCAATCGCCGGGGCAAGGGTCATGAGCGGACGGCGGGGACGCAAGGATCTTTCCACGGAGGACAGGCAGATCTGGTCGAAGGTGGCGGCAACGCTGACGCCGCTCAAGACCACGCGCCCGCTGGAACCAGAGCCGGACCTGGAGCATGAGCTGAGCCTTGCCGAGGAAA
The DNA here is from genome assembly GCF_050510895.1 of Pannonibacter phragmitetus. Lineage (GTDB taxonomy): Bacteria > Pseudomonadota > Alphaproteobacteria > Rhizobiales > Stappiaceae > Pannonibacter > Pannonibacter phragmitetus_B. Next base: position 3,957,006 of record NZ_JBNINT010000001.1, read on the forward strand.
TGGCGCGCGCCGGGATCGCCATGACCCACGCCGGGCAGGACGCAGGCACCCCGGAGACGGCGATTCGCTCCCCGGCTCAACCGAAGGGCCCGCCGCCGCTGGCACCGCTGGAGCGGCGCGTGCGGCAGAAGCTGGTGCGCGGCATCCGCAGTTTCGACGCCCGCATCGATCTGCATGGGATGACCCAGCATGAGGCGCATGACCAATTGCGCGGCTTCCTGCATGTGGCCTATCAACGCGGCCATGTGATCGTGCTCGTCATCACTGGCAAGGGCGGGCGAAGCGGCCGCGATTCCGGCTCCGGGCACGGCGCACCCTACATGGACGAGCGCGGCATCCTGCGCCGTGTCGTGCCGCAATGGCTTGCCATGGCGGATCTGCGGCATATCGTTCTTGGGTTCGAGGAAGCGCATTTGACCCACGGCGGGTCCGGCGCACTCTATGTGCGCCTGCGCAAGCGCAAGGTGTGATGGACGGGCAGGGCCAAAACAGGGGCAAGAGATGGCATGACACCGCTGGGAGCCAAAATCAGGGAAATGAGGGCCAAGCGTGGCATCTCGCTGAAGGAAATGGCAGCGGGCCTTGCCGTGTCCAGTGCCTATCTCTCGGCGCTGGAGCATGGCAAGCGCGGCAAGCCGACCTGGTTTCTGGTTCAGCGAATCATAACGTTTTTCAATGTCATCTGGGATGAAGCAGAGGAAATCCAGCGTCTGGCGGAGATTTCCGACCCAAAGGTGACAATCGACACCTCCGGGCTGGACCCGAAGGCGACGGAGTTCACCAATCTTCTGGCGCGCAAGATCGAGGGACTGTCCCCGGACTCTCTCGACCACCTGCTGCACCAGCTCAGGGTCGTCGCCGCCAGAGATGGTGTCTGACAGACAGGTCGTGCCTTATTTCAGGACCTGCACAGTTTAGAGGCTTTCAGGGCGCGTTGGAGCGATATAGGGTCCGGCGCGGCGCAGGCCTGCAGCAATGCGGCGGGCCCGGACAGGACGACCAGACATGAAGCTTCCCGCAGCAGACCTGAATGAACTTATTGATGCCATTGCCCTGCGTGAAAGGCTGACGGCCCTGACCGCGCCTCATGACGGCAAGGGAACGGATCTGAAGGTGCGCGCCGCCGTTCTGGGGGAATTGAAGGCAGCCTACAAGACTGGCCGCGATCTGGCGCAGGAAGGCCTGAAGCGCGATGGCAGCGGCCTTGCCTGCGCCCAGCGCCTGAGCCACCTGCAGGATGAGCTGATCCGCGTCATCTATGATTTTGCGCTCTGCCATGTCTACCAGATCAAGAACCCCTCTGCCGCCGAACGCATGGCCGTTGTGGCGGTGGGCGGCTACGGGCGCGGCACGCTGGCACCGGGCTCTGACATCGATCTGCTGTTCCTGCTGCCCTACAAGCAGACCCCCTGGGGCGAGCAGGTGGTGGAATATATCCTCTACATGCTGTGGGATCTTGGCTTCAAGGTTGGCCACGCCACCCGCAACATCGACGAATGCATCCGCCTCGCCCGGCAGGACATGACGATCCGCACAGCCATTCTGGAAGCCCGCTTCGTCTGGGGTGAGGAGCCGCTGTTCGAGGACCTGCAGACCCGTTTCGATGCGGAAGTCGTGGCCGGGACCAGCTCCGAATTCATCGCAGCCAAACTGGCAGAGCGCGACGACCGCCACAAACGGCAGGGTACCTCGCGCTATCTGGTCGAGCCGAATATCAAGGAAGGCAAGGGCGGCCTGCGCGACCTGAACACCCTGTTCTGGATCGCCAAGTATCACTACCGTGTGCGTACCCAGTCCGATCTGGTGTCGCAGGGCGTGCTGTCCCGGGCCGAATATAACCGCTTCGTCAAATGCGAGGATTTCCTGTGGGCAGTGCGCTGCCACGTGCATTTCCTCACCGGACGGCCGGAAGAGCGCCTTTCCTTTGATCTTCAGCGGGAAATCGCCATCCGCCTCGGCTACACTCAGCATCCCGGCCAGAAGGATGTGGAGCGCTTCATGAAGCACTACTTCCTTGTGGCCAAGGATGTGGGCGACCTGACGCGCATCTTCTGCTCGGCGCTGGAAGACCAGCACGTGAAGAAACCCCATGGCTCAGGCATCGGCGGGCTGATGCTGCGCCTGCGCGGTGGGCGCGGCAGCAATGTCCAGCCGATCCGCGAAGCACCCGGTTTCGTCGTCGAGAACGGACGCATCAACGCCGCATCAGATACCGTGTTCAAGGATGATCCGGTCAATCTGATCCGCGTGTTTCAGGTGGCGGACAGGCTGGAACACCATCTCCATCCAGAGCTGATGAAGCGCATCCACCGCTCCTTGTCGCTGATCAACGGTGCCTTGCGTGACAATCCGGAAGCCAACCGGCTGTTCCTCTCCATCCTCACCTCCCGCAACCACCCGGAAGAAACCCTGCGTGCTATGAACGAGGCAGGCGTGCTGGGCCGCTTCGTGCCGGATTTCGGCAAGGTGGTGGCGATGATGCAGTTCAACATGTACCACCACTATACGGTGGACGAGCATCTGATCCGCTCCATCGGCGTGCTGGCCGAAATCGAACGCGGCGATGCAGGGGAGGGCAATCCGCTCTCAACCCAACTGATCAAGACCATCCAGAACCGGAAGGTTCTCTATGTGGCGATGTTCCTGCATGACATTGCCAAGGGCCGGCCGGAGGATCATTCCATCGCCGGCGCGCGTATTGCGCGCAAGATCTGCCCGCGCTTCGGCCTCAGTGCTTCCGAGACCGATACGGTCGCCTGGCTGGTGGAGCATCATCTCGACATGAGCACCTATGCCCAATCGCGGGATCTCTCCGACCGCAAGACCATCGCCGACTTTGCCCATATCGTGCAGAGCATGGAGCGTCTGAAGCTGCTGCTGATCCTGACAGTGGCCGACATCCGCGCCGTGGGGCCGGGTGTCTTCAACGGCTGGAAAGGCCAGCTGCTGCGCACGCTCTATTACGAATGCGAACCGCTACTGACCGGCGGTCACAGCCAGCTGAGCCGCAAGGAGCGGGTGGCCGATGCGAAGGCACGGCTGGAAGAGAAGCTGTCGTCCTGGCCGGAAGCTGCTCGCCAGGACTACGTGGCACGGCATTACCCGGCCTACTGGCTGCGCACCGAACCGGAGCGCACGCTCGCCCACGCCGAGCTGATCTACAATGCCGACCTCAAGCATGAGCGATTTGCCGCCGCCGTCACCACGCGCGCTTTCGAGGGCGTGACTGAAATCACCCTTCTGGCGCCGGACCATCCGCGCCTTCTGTCTTCCATTGCAGGCGCCTGCTTCGTGACGGGCGCGAATATCGTCGACGCCCAGATCGACACGACGACCGATGGCTTTGCGCTCGACACGATTTTCGTCAGCCGCGAGTTGCCAGATGATGCGGATGAAAGGCGGCGGGGCGAGCGGATCACCGATCTCATTCTCAAGACGCTGCGCGGCGAGGCTCCCCTTCCCGAGCACGTGAGCAAGAAGACGGCGGTGAAGGGCCGGATGAAGGCTTTCCGCATCAATGCGGATGTGATCGTCAACAACTCGTCCTCAGACAATTACACCATCATCGAGGTGAGCGGTCTCGACCGGCCAGGCCTTTTGTATGACCTCACACGCGCCATGGCGACGCTGAACCTCAACATCGGCTCGGCGCACATTTCCACCTTCGGCGAGCGGGTGGTAGACGTGTTCTATGTCACGGACCTGACAGGGCAGAAAATCTCCAACGTTGCCCGGCAGGATGTGATCCGCGAGCGGCTGGCGCAGGCGGTTGACGGCAAGCTTGAAACAAACTCCGGGGTGGCGACACTGGTGACCCAATCCTGACAGGCAGGCGGACCCACTCTCCATGAGTATGCTGCGGAATTTTGCCACTGTCGGCGGCGCCACCCTCGCCAGCCGCCTGATGGGCTTTGCACGCGACGCCATGCTGGCCGCTGTCGTTGGCACCGGGCCGGTGGCGGACGCCTTTGTGGTCGCCTTCCGCCTGCCCAATCTGTTCCGCCGCCTTTTTGCAGAAGGCGCCTTCAATTCTGCCTTCGTGCCGCTCTTTGGCCGGACGCTGGAGGAAGAGGGCGAGGAAGCGGCGCGCCGGGTGGCGGGCGAAATTGCCGCCGCCCTGTTCTGGACGCTTGTGGCGCTGACGGCGCTGGCGCAGCTTTTCATGCCGGTGGTCGTCTGGGTACTTGCGCCGGGCTTTCTGGCAGAGCCGGAGAAGTTTGACCTCACCGTGCTGATGTCGCGGATCGCCTTCCCCTATCTGCTGTTCATGTCCATGCTGGCCTTTGCCGCCGGCATTCTCAACACCTACCACCGCTTTGCGGCAGCAGCTGTCGCTCCTGTGGTTCTGAATGTGGTGATGTGTGGCGTCCTCGCAGCCATTGCGTTTGCCGGTATTTCTGATGAGCAAACCCTGGCCCTGGCTCTCAGCGGCGGCGTTGCCGTGGCAGGCATCGTACAGCTTGCCTTCGTGCTGACAGGACTGAGACGCCTCGGCTTTCACGTGCCGGTGCTGCGCCCGCGCCTGACCCCGGCCGTCCGGCGGCTGGCCCTGCTTGGCGTGCCGGGGGTGATTGCGGGCGGCATCACCCAGATCAACATCGTTGTCGGTCAAGTGATCGCCTCTGGCGAGGCCAGCGCCAATGCACTGCTCTACTATGCAGACCGGCTCTACCAGCTCCCGCTGGGTGTCATAGGCATCGCGGTAGGTGTCGTGCTGCTGCCCAGCCTGACGCGGCAGCTGCGGTCCGGCCAGGGTGCGGCCTTCCGCCAGACGCTGAACGGAGCGATGGAATTTTCTCTAGCCCTGACGCTGCCTGCTTCAGTGGCGCTGGTGCTGATCCCGCAGGAAATCGTCTCGGTGCTGTTCCAGCGCGGTGCTTTCGGCCAGGAGGCCGTGGCAGGCACTGCGCTGGCGCTGGCCGCCTTTGCCTGGGGTCTGCCTGCCTTTGTGCTGCACAAGGTGTTTGCCCCCGGCTTTTTGCCCGCGAGGACATGCGCACCCCCATGTGGTGCGCAGGCATCAGCGCCGTCATCAACCTTGTCCTGTCGCTGCTGCTGTTCCCTGAGTTCCGCCATACGGGCATTGCGGCGGCGACAAGCATCTCTGGCTGGGTCAACACCGCACTGCTCGGTCTTGCCCTGTGGCGCAGCGGCTATTTCGTGCCGGACCGGCTGGTGCTGCGCAAGGTGGCGCTGCTGTTCCTCGCCAGCCTGCTGATGGGCGCAGCGGTGGAACTCCTGTCCGGGCCGCTTGCTCCGCTGCTGACCAGCGGCCACCTCTCCGTCCGGCTAATGGGGCTTTTGCTGCTGACGGGATCCGGAATGGCCATCTTCGCGCTTTTTGCGCAGATCACCGGCGGGGCTGACCTCATCGGCTTCACCCGCCGTCTGCGCAAGGGCCGGGAGAACGGTGATGGGGACAAACGCGATTCCATGCCCGGCTTCATGTCGGATTGATGCTCCCGCTCACCGCTTGCCTTGCTGCCAGCGGTTCGCCATAAGAACAGCGGCATTCTGCCTTCCCATTACCGGGCCCTTCCAACCGGCCAACTCTCAGGGACTTGATCATGACGGCTTTCCAGCCCCGCTGCTTTTCTGGTGTCCAGCCAACCGGCAATCTCCATCTCGGCAATTATCTGGGCGCCGTTTCCCGCTGGGTGCCGCTGCAGGACCAGATGCCGTCGATCTTCTGTGTTGTGGACATGCACGCGATCACCGCAGGCTTTCCTGACGCAAAGGAGCTGATGAGCGCGACCCGTGAGGTGACTGCTGCCTACATCGCCGCTGGCATCGATCCGAAGCGTTCCATCATCTTCAACCAGAGCCAGGTTAAGGAACACGCGGAACTGGCGTGGATCTTCAACTGCGTGGCCCGCATGGGCTGGCTGAACCGGATGACCCAGTTCAAGGACAAGGCGGGCAAGAACAGCGAGAACGCCTCCGTTGGCCTGTTCGCCTATCCGAACCTGATGGCCGCCGACATTCTGGCCTACCGCGCCACCCACGTGCCGGTGGGCGATGACCAGAAGCAGCATCTGGAGCTGACCCGCGATATCGCGCAGAAGTTCAACAATGACTTCGCAGAGCGCATCAAGGAGCTGGGCATCGGCGTGCCGAACCCGACGCCCTCGCCGGAAGTGCCGGACGAGCTCTATCTACCGCTGCCTGAGCCGATGATTGCCGGCCCCGCCACCCGCATCATGAGCCTGCGCGATGGCACCAAGAAGATGTCCAAGTCGGACCCGTCCGACCTGTCGCGTATCAACCTCGCCGACGATGCAGACGCCATCTCCAAGAAGGTGAAGAAAGCCAAAACCGATCCCGAGCCGCTGCCGAGCGAAGTGGAAGGCCTCAAGGGCCGCCCCGAGGCGGACAATCTCGTTGGCATCTTTGCAGCTCTGGCAGGCAAGACGAAGGAAGAGGTCATCCGCGACTACGGCGGGCAGCCCTTCTCCGTCTTCAAGCCGGCGCTGGCAGATCTTGCCGTCGACAAGCTGGCGCCGCTTTCGGGCGAAATGCGCCGCCTGATGGCCGATCCGGCCGAAATCGACAAAGTGCTGAAGGCAGGCGCGGAAAGCGCTTCGGCGATTGCCGAACCGGTGCTGCGCGACATGCGCAAGATCATCGGCTTCCTCGACGTGCGCTGAGCCAAAAGGAGATACCCATGGACTTTCTCAAGATGATGAAACAGGCCAAGCAGATGCAGGAGAAGATGGGCTCCCTGCAGGAAAGCCTGGCCGCCGTTGAAGTGACCGGCAGCGCTGGCGCCGGTCTTGTCACCGTCACCTTGTCCGGCAAGGGCGAGATGAAGGGCCTGAAGATCGATCCGTCTCTAGCCAAGGAAGACGAGGTGGAAATCCTCGAAGACCTGATCCTTGCGGCCCATAATGATGCCAAGGCCAAGGCCGAGGCCATGATGGCGGAGAAGACGCAGGAACTCATGAGCGGCATGGGCTTGCCCGCTGGCTTCAAGCTGCCGTTCTGAGAGAATGGGGCCGGAGTTGTCTCCGGCTGTAAGAGAAGAGGAAGCTACTTTCCTTTGGCCGCAGCGCCCCTCTCCCCCTTGAGGGGGAGATGTCTGCGTCAGCAGACAGAGGGGGTAGCAGCGCTTGAGCAAGGCAGGACCTCTCTTACGAGCAGACAGTCAGTTACCCCCTCTGCCCCCTACCGGGGGCATCTCCCCCTCAAGGGGGAGAGGGGTGTCCTAGTCAACGGCTTGTATCTGCGGGCACTTGCCTGCAAACAGAAGAACGGCAGTTTCTGACCAGCGTCAGCTGCGGATCACAAGGGGGCAGCATGGCCAGCAGAAAGGTCGCAGGACCCGAGATTGAACGCCTGATCCAGCTTCTGGCGAAGCTGCCCGGCCTTGGGCCCCGTTCGGCACGCCGGGCGGCGCTGCATCTGATCAAGAAAAAGAACAACTGCTCGTGCCGCTTGCCTCCGCCATGGCCGTGGCCGTGGAGAAGGTCGGCGTCTGCTCGGTCTGCGGCACGGTCGATACCTCCGATCCTTGCGCCATCTGCTGCGATCCGGCCCGTGATGAGGGTCTGCTTGTCGTCGTTGAGGATGTGGCAGATCTCTGGGCGCTGGAACGGGCGGCAGCCCTCAACGCCCGCTATCACGTGCTTGGCGGCACCCTGTCCCCGCTGGATGGCGTCGGGCCGGAGGATCTCAATATCGCTTCGCTGGTGGAGCGGGTGAACCGGGGCGGCGTCCGCGAGGTGATTCTGGCCATCAGTGCCACAGTGGAAGGCCAGACGACAGCCCATTACGTCACCGGCGAGCTGGCCGCCTCCGGCGTCACGGTCTCGCGCCTCGCCCACGGCGTGCCGGTCGGTGGGGAACTGGATTATCTCGACGAGGGCACGCTGGCTCAGGCTCTGAAAGCCCGCACCCGTCTTTGATGCCCTTTTCGTTTCAGTGAGAGGGACCTGCCTCGTAGACGAGGAAAGAGCAGGGCATGGGACCAGTAAGGCGGAACACCTCTTGTGCCTGCGCAAAGCCTGCGGCACGGCCGAGCGACTTCCAGCCATCCAGCGTCTCGGGAAAATCGAAGCTGTTGATGTGCTGCCACATGTGGTCGAACTCATGCGGGGCGAGCACCGCCCAGGCCTGACGCAACTCTCCCGCCATGCGCGCCATGAAGGCATCGCGGGTCTGGCCGTCCGGCAAAACCGGCTCATAGACCGCAAGCATGCCACCCTTGCTCAGAGCATTTCGGGCAAGGGCAAAAAGCTGGCGCTTTTCATCCTGAGGCAGATGATGAAGCGACAGGCCGCACCAGATCACATCCACCGGTCCGCAGGTCTGTGACGACAGAGCGCTCAACATGTCGGTTTCCTCCAGCGTGACCGGGAAGGGGGCAGAGGCAAGGTTGTCGCGTGCCAGCGACAGAGCCATGGCCGACAGATCAATGCCGCGATAGGCAGAAACCGGGCAGCGGCTCAGCACACTACTTGTCACTGTGGCATCACCGCAGGCCAGCTCAAGAACGGAAAAGGGCGCCGAAAACCGGGCGGAAATCTCCCGCTCCAGCACTTCGGCCACCTCCACATGGCCGAAAAGACCGGAGCTGGTGAGCTTGCGGTAGATACCCCATTCAAAGCGGAAAAGATCCGCTGCGTTCTGCTTGCTGCTTGCCGGCATGCTCTCCTCCCACGGAAATAGGCCGCAACCGTCCCGCATGGTACACCAATTTACCCGGGTCACCAATGGACGCTGTTGCAACCTGAACTGTGAAATGCGGTTTGGGGTTCCTGTCTTGTGGCCGGTGCAGGCGGCGCTTATCTCTCGCCTGAAAGACCGTGATACCAAGGCTTTCGATGCTGACGCATCACGCCTTGAAATTGCTCAGATGCCGTACGGGCTCGACCAGCTCTCGACGAGCCGGGCTCATCGAGAGCTGGTATGAGACGCGCAAGGACTGGAAGCTGCCGATGATTTCCGATGCAATCCGCTCACTGGGGCAGGTTTTTGAGCCGGCTTTCCGGGCAATCCTCATCAAATCCCTGGCTTTCACGCTGGCCGTGCTGATGGTGGTTTGGATCGGGCTGCAAGCGCTGGTCGCCGGATTTGTGGAACTGCCCTATCCCTGGCTCGATACGGTCGTCACGATCCTGACCGGTATTGGCGCAATCTTCGCGCTGGGTTTTCTGGTGGCGCCGGTAACGGCCCTCTTCGCCGGTTTCTTTCAAGACAATGTCGCCGAAATTGTCGAGCGGACGAATTATTCTGCCGATCTGCCGGGCAAGGCCATGCCGCTGGGAACATCGCTGATCTCGACGCTGCGGTTCACCGGCGTGGTCATTCTGGGCAATCTCTTTGCGCTGGTGCTGCTGCTGGTGCCGGGCATCAACCTCATCGCCTTCTTCGTGGTGAATGCCTACCTGCTGGGCCGTGAGTTCTTCGAGTTCGCCGCCTCCCGCTTCATGCCGCAAGCGGAAGCCAGGCGGCTGCGGCAGGCGCACAGCGGCAAGGTGTTCATCGCCGGTCTGCTGATTGCCGCTGTGCTGGCCGTGCCACTGCTGAACCTCGTTACGCCCGTATTTGCCACGATTTTCATGGTCCATCTGTTCAAACGGCTTTCCTTGGCCCGCCGGGTATGATTGGGTCCGCCACCCGGTAGCGGCAGAGGAGGAGCCTGCCGCAGACCGCAGACAGATCATGGGCGGGAGCAGATGCAGGATCTTCTGAACGCAATCGTCAGCGACGCCATGGCCTCGGACGACAGGGGCAAAGTGGCGGACTATATCCCGGAGCTTTCCCGGATTGATCCGAATCAGTTCGGGATCTGCGTGGCCACCGTATCCGGCGAGGTCTATGCCGCAGGGGATGCGGATACGCCCTTCTCGATCCAATCCGTATCCAAGGTGTTCGCACTCGCTCTGGCGCTGGGCAAGGTGGGTGACCAACTGTGGCACCGGGTAGGGCGGGAGCCATCGGGCCTTGCGTTCAATAGTCTTTTGCTACTTGAACACGAGAGCGGAATTCCTCGCAACCCTTTCATCAATGCCGGGGCGCTGGTGACCACCGACACCTATCTGGCGGACTCCTCCCCGCGAAGCGCTGGGGCAGATGGTGCGGTTTGTGCAGGCAGCCTGCGATTTTGAAGACATCCGCATCAACCAAAATGTTGCACAATCAGAAATTGCAACCGCAAACCGGAACTTCGCCCTTGCCCATTACCTTGCTTCCTTTGGCAACTTGCGGAACAGCACCGACAAGGTACTTGGCACTTACTGTCACCAGTGCGCCATCGACATGAGCTGCCGCCAGCTGGCGCTGGCCGGGCGGCTGCTGCTCGAAGGGCCGGACATGCCGCGCCTCATCTCGCGCGAGAGGCGCCGGCGCATCAACGCACTGATGATGACCTGCGGGCATTACGACGGCTCGGGCGACTTCGCCTTCCGCGTTGGCCTGCCGGGAAAAAGCGGTGTTGGCGGCGGAATACTCGTCATCGCGCCGGGCCGTGCCGCCATCGCCGTCTGGTCTCCAGGCCTGAACCAGTACGGCAATTCCAAGTTGGGAACGGAAGCCATGGAGACCTTTGCGCGCAAGACGGGCTGGTCTGTCTTTGGATAAACCTGAAGATTCTCGTCAAGTTAAAGCTGTTTCCGCGCCTGCATAAACTTCACGCCATATTAACCTGCTCTGGTCTTTCAATCGTTCAAACCCGCGAGAATCCGGGCTTCGTATTGGAGGAAAGAAACTCAATGCAGTTTTCACCCTCAGGATACTTTGACGTACCGTGTTCTTGGCGCTATTACCCCACTAGACAACGCCGCAGATTGCTGACGTTTACGTAAACGGTAGCATGGCGTCGGACGGGAGAGAATGTCCATGCCGGATGTCGATGTGAAGGGCAGCCGCCCTCTGTCGCCCCATCTTCAGATCTACAAGCCGATCCTGACGATGGTGATGTCGATCCTCCACCGCATCACCGGTGGGGCGCTTTATTTCGGGACCCTGCTGCTGGCCTGGTGGCTCATCGCCGCCGCCTCCGGCGAGGCCTATTATGATTTCGTCAATGGCCTGATGGGCTCGATCCTTGGCCGCCTGGTGCTGTTCGGCTTCACCTGGGCCCTTGTTCACCACATGCTGGGCGGCATCCGCCACTTCATCTGGGACATGGGCGCAGGTTTCAGCCGTGACGCGCGCGAATGGCTGGCCCGTGCCACCATCATTGGCTCCGTCGTGCTGACGATCCTGCTGTGGATCATTGGCTACATGGTCCGCTGAGGAGATTGATCATGAGCGATATGCGCACTCCCCTCGGCAAGGTCCGCGGCCTTGGCTCCGCCAAGGAAGGCACCGAGCATTTCTGGCGCCAGCGCGTCACGGCCTTTGCCAACGTCTTCCTCATCTCGTTCTTCATCGTGCTGGTCATTTCCCTGCAGGGCTCAAGCCACACGGAACTGGTTGCAGCCCTGAAGAACCCGCTGCTGTCGATCCTGCTTCTGCTGGTCATCCTGTCCGGCATCTATCACATGAAGCTCGGCATGCAGGTCATCATCGAGGACTATGTCCACGGTGACGGCGTGAAGTTCCTCGCCCTGATGGCCAACATCTTCTTCTGTGCCGCTGTCGGCCTCGGATCGGTGTTCGCGGTCATCAAGATTGCCTTTGGAGGCTGATCCACATGGCCAAGACCTATGAATTTGTCGAACACACCCACGATGTGGTGGTGGTCGGCGCCGGCGGTGCCGGCCTGCGCGCCACCCTCGGCATGGCCGAGCAGGGCCTGCGCACGGCCTGCATCACCAAGGTGTTCCCCACCCGCTCCCACACGGTGGCTGCACAGGGCGGCATTGCCGCCTCGCTGAAGAACATGACGCCGGACTGCTGGGAATGGCACATGTACGACACGGTGAAGGGCTCCGACTGGCTCGGTGATACCGACGCCATGGAGTATCTGGCCCGTGAAGCGCCGAAGGCCGTGTATGAGCTGGAGCATTATGGCGTGCCCTTCTCGCGCACCGAAGATGGCCGCATCTACCAGCGCCCCTTTGGCGGCCACATGCAGAACTACGGCGAAGGCCCCCGGTGCAGCGCACCTGCGCAGCGGCTGACCGTACCGGCCACGCCATCCTGCACACGCTCTATGGCCAGTCCCTGCGCCACAACGCCGAATTCTACATCGAGTATTTCGCACTCGACCTGATCATGTCGGAAGACGGCGTGTGCCAGGGCGTGATTGCCTGGAACCTCGATGACGGCACCATCCACCGCTTCTCTGCGAAGATGGTTGTTCTGGCGACCGGCGGTTATGGCCGCGCCTATTTCTCCGCCACCTCGGCCCATACCTGCACCGGCGACGGCGGCGGCATGGTGGCCCGTGCGGGCCTGCCGCTGCAGGACATGGAATTCGTGCAGTTCCATCCGACCGGCATCTATGGCTCCGGCTGCCTCATCACCGAGGGTGCCCGCGGCGAAGGCGGCTATCTGGTCAACTCGGAAGGCGAGCGCTTCATGGAGCGCTATGCTCCCTCCGCCAAGGACCTTGCCTCCCGCGACGTGGTTTCGCGCTGCATGACCCTGGAGATCCGTGAAGGCCGCGGCGTCGGCAAGAACAAGGATCACATCTTCCTGCACCTCGACCACCTGGATCCGGCCATGCTGGCCGAGCGTCTGCCGGGCATTTCCGAATCCGCGAAGATCTTCGCGGGCGTGGATGTGACCAAGGAGCCGATCCCGGTTCTGCCGACCGTGCACTACAACATGGGCGGCATTCCCACCAACTACTGGGGTGAAGTGCTGAACCCGGATTCCGCCAACCCGAACCGCATCCAGCCGGGCCTGATGGCCGTGGGTGAGGCGGGCTGTGCATCCGTGCATGGCGCCAACCGTCTTGGCTCCAACTCGCTGATCGACCTCGTGGTCTTCGGCCGCGCCGCTGCCATCCGCGCAGCCGAGGTTGTGGATCCCAAGTCCGCAGTGCCCACGCCGAACGAACGCTCCTGCGAGGAGATCATGGCCCGCTTCGACAAGACGCGCCATGCCAGCGGCAGCACGCCGACGGCGGCTCTTCGCGAGAAGATGCAGCGCGCCATGCAGGAAGACGCGGCTGTGTTCCGCACCCAGGAAAGCCTGGAGCAGGGCTGCAAGCGCCTCTCCGCCATCTGGGGCGAAATGAGCGACCTGAAGGTCTCCGACCGGTCCATGGTCTGGAACTCGGATCTCGTGGAAACCCTCGAGCTGCAGAACCTGATGGCCAACGCCATCACCACGGTTTACGGCGCCGAGGCCCGCAAGGAGAGCCGTGGTGCCCATGCCCGCGAGGACTACAAGGATGGTCCGCTGGGTGGCCGCGATGACGACAACTGGCGCAAGCACACCCTGTCCTGGGTGGATGAGGCCGGCAACGTCAAGCTGGACTACCGTCCGGTCGTCCTCGAGCCGCTGACGCCCTATGAGCAGGGCGGCATCGACCCGAAGAAGATCGCCCCCAAGGCACGCGTCTACTAAGGACGGCACCCGATGTCCGCAACCGCCCGGTCAGACACCAGCTCCCCTTCGGCACCTACCGTGCCGAGGGTCTGGTGCGTCTTGCCTGGCGGCTTGCGGACCGGCATGACATTTCCGCCGCTCTGCGCAAGCGGATCAGATCACTGGTGGCCCGCCTGTTCGGCGGCCCCTATGACACGGTGGTGGAAGGGCTGAAGTTCCGCGTCTATCCAGGCGCCAACTACGATGACCGCAAGATGCTGGCGCGGGGCCGGCTGCCGGAGCGGGCCGAGCACGGCCTTCTGGCACCGCTCATCCACCGCGGCGCGGTCTTTGTGGATGTGGGCGCCAATGTAGGCACCTATTCCCTGTTTGCCGCTGCTGCCGGTGCCCGTGTGCTGGCGGTGGAGGCGAGCGAGGAGACGGCGGAAAAGCTGGCCTTCAACATTGCGGCCAATGGCGTTGGCAACATCACGCTGGTGCGCACGGCGGTTGGCGACCGGGAGGGGGAACTCTCCCTCTGGCGCGAGCCGTCCAACGCAGGCTTTGCCACTGTGGTGGAAGATCTGACCACCGGCGAATGGGCCGGAAACTGGTCCAATGTCACCGTTCCGGTGCGCCCGCTGCTCGATGTGATCAGTGAAGCCGGGCTTGAGCGGGTGGATGTCATGAAGCTGGACGTGGAAGGGTTTGAGGATCGGGTCCTCTTGCCCTATCTGCGCACGGCAGACCGGGACCTGTGGCCCCGGGCGATCCTGATTGAAACAAACTGCCGGCCGCACTGGGCCGAGGACTGCCTGACCAATCTGGCACTTCTCGGTTATGCGAAGGCCGGTGAAACCAGAGACAACATCCTGTTCCGGCTCGATGCCTGACGGGGAACTGTTTGGCCCGGACATCCATCCGGCGCCGTAACGCGGAGCGACGATAATGGTTCAGCTGACGCTTCCCAAGAACTCGAAGGTGACCGAGGGCAAGGTCTGGGACAAGCCGGCGGGCGCCACCAACCTGCGCGAATACCGGATCTACCGCTGGAATCCGGATGACGGGCGCAACCCCCGCATCGACACCTATTTCGTCGATCTCGACGACTGCGGCCCGATGATCCTGGACGGTCTCATCTACATCAAGAACAAGATCGATCCGACGCTGACCTTCCGCCGCTCCTGCCGCGAAGGCATCTGCGGCTCCTGCGCCATGAACATCGACGGCACCAACACCCTTGCCTGCACCCGCGGCATGGATGAAGTGTCCAAGGGAGCCATCAGCATCTACCCGCTGCCGCACATGCCGGTGGTGAAGGATCTTGTGCCGGACCTGACCCGCTTCTACGCCCAGCACCGCTCCATCGAGCCCTGGCTGAAGACGGTTTCCCCGGCGCCGGAAAAGGAATGGCGCCAGAGCCATGAGGACCGCGCCAAGCTGGACGGCCTCTATGAGTGCATTCTCTGCGCCTGCTGCTCCACCTCCTGCCCGTCCTACTGGTGGAACGGTGACCGCTACCTCGGCCCGGCCGTGCTGCTGCAGGCCTACCGCTGGCTGATCGACAGCCGCGACGAGGCCAAGGGCGAGCGTCTCGACAACCTCGAAGATCCGTTCCGCCTCTACCGCTGCCACACCATCATGAACTGCGCGCAGGCCTGCCCGAAGGGCCTGAACCCGGCCAAGGCCATCGCGGAGATCAAGAAGATGCTGGTGGACCGCCGCGTCTGACCCTGCGCAAGGTACACGCAGCTGACAGCTGATCAGGGCCCGCTCTGTCCCTTCCGCCAGGATCGGGGCAGGGCGGGCCTTCTTTATGACAGGGAGGCGGTCTTTGATCCGGCTGCCTATTCTGGACAAACCGGTCCAGAAATCACATATGTAAGTGCCCTGCCGCACAGCGGCACCTGACAAAGCTTTCCGGAGAACAGGCATGGCCCTGAAGGTCGCGGTCCAGATGGACCATATTTCGTCCATCAACATTGCCGGTGACAGCGCCTTTGCGCTGATGCTGGAGGCGCAGGCGCGCGGGCACGAGCTTTACCACTACACCCCCGACCGGCTGGCGCTGAAGGATGGCAAGGTCTTCGCCGCGCTGGAGCCTGTGACGGTGCGCGACGAGAAGGGCAACCACTTCACGCTGGGCGAGAAGCAGCGCACAGACCTGTCGCAGATCGACGTGATCCTGATGCGCCAGGACCCGCCCTTCGACATGGCCTATGTGGCCGCCACCCATCTTCTGGAGAAGATTCACCCGCAGGTGCTGGTGGTCAACAATCCGGCGGAGGTGCGCAACGCGCCCGAAAAGCTGTTCGTCACCGAATTTGCCGACCTGATGCCCCCGACGCTGATCACCCGCGACCGCGCCGAAATCGACGCCTTCCGTGAGGAGCACGGCGACATCGTCATGAAGCCGCTGTTTGGCCATGGCGGGGCGGCGGTGTTCCGTATCACCAATGATGACCTCAACTACGGCTCACTCTACGACTTCTTCGCCGCCACCTTCCGCGAGCCCTGGGTGATCCAGCGCTTCCTGCCCAATGTGAAGCACGGCGACAAGCGCATCCTGCTGGTGGACGGCGAATACGCCGGTGCCGTCAACCGCGTGCCCGCTCCGGGCGATCTGCGCTCCAACATGGTGCGCGGCGGCTCGCCGAAGGAATCCGAACTGAGTGACCGCGAGCGCGAGATCTGCGCCCGCCTCGGGCCCGCCCTCAAGGCCAAGGGGCTGATCCTCGTCGGCATTGATGTGATCGACGGCAACCTGACGGAAATCAACGTCACCGCCCCCACCGGCATCCGCGCCGTCAAGCGCCTCGGCGGGCCGGATATTGCTGCCCGCGTCTGGGACGTGATCGAGGCCAAGCGCCGGGCGTAAAGCCCGGCACTCTCTCCCGCCCGGGCTTTACGCCAGCGCGAAGATGCGGGCCGGGCCGCCGGTGCCGCCCCGGTGCTTGGGCGCGCCAACGAACAGTGTTGCGCCCTTGGCCGGCAACTGATCCAGATTGGCGATGCACTCGATGCCCCAGCGGTTTGAGGGCAGCCAGTCGTAATGCACCGCGAAGTCCGGCGACATGCCGTAGTCCAGAGACAGGGTATCGGAGGCAATGCCGGAGATATTTCCCGTCTCCCGGAGCATCTGCGAGGCTTCCACATGGAAGCCGGGGAAATGCATCTTGCCATCCGCATCGGCGTTGCGGAATTTCTCCGTGTTCACATGCTTGTCCCAGCCGGACAGCATGGCAACGCAGGCGCCTTCCGGCAGATCGCCATGGGCGGCCGTCCAGGCATTGATATCGTCAGGCGTCAGCTGCGCATCGGCGTTTTCCGCAGCCTTTGCCCGGATATCGATGATGCAGAGCGGCACAACGAGATTGGCCACCGGAATTTCCGCAACCGACAGCCCGTCAGCCGAGAAATGCAAGGGCGCATCCACATGGGTGCCGGTGTGCTCGTTCACGCGCAGCTCGAACAGGTTGAACTTGTCCTTGGCATAGTCGAACAGCTTTTCGGCAAAGAACTGCTGCTGGCCGAAGAAGGTCGGGAAGGCCTCGTGCAGCTCATGGGTCAGGTCACTGACCTTGCTGGGCACCGCCGCCATAGCGGAAAAGGGCGCGCTCACCGCGGCAGCGGCCGCCACCGCGCCGCCCACGGCCGCGGCCCGGAAAAGATCGCGCCGCGACAGCATCCGCTCCTTCACGGCATTCATCACACACACATCACACATGGCTGGTCCCCTTTGCCTGTCTGGGCTTGAGCCTTTTCAAGGCGTGATGCGTCAGCATCTCAGAGCCTTGGTATTATGAAAAGATGCTGCAACCTGTCCCGAAAAAGCGCAAGACCAAAGAAGCGGCGTTAATGTTCTGTTTACGTTCTTGACTCCTGAAAAGTTGCCGTAATCTCGAATGCGACCCATGGGGGAGGCGCGTATGGTAAGCCGGGTGACGACAGTCGCATTTCAGGGCATCGAGGCAGTGCCCGTTGATGTGCAGGTGCAGGTAGGGCCCGGCATGGTGGCCTTCACCGTGGTGGGCCTGCCGGACAAGGCGGTGGCCGAAAGCCGGGAGCGGGTGCGTGCCGCCCTGCATGCCTCGGGTCTGGCGCTTCCTGCCAAGCGGGTGATCGTCAATCTCGCCCCCGCCGATCTGCCGAAGGAAGGCTCCCATTACGACCTGCCGATCGCGCTGGGTATCATGTCTGCCATTGGCGCCATTCCGCCGGACATGCTGGCCGACTATGTGGTTCTGGGAGAGTTGGGGCTCGATGGCACGCTGGCGCCGGTGGCCGGGGTGCTGCCTGCGGCCATGGGCGCCAACGGGCTTGGCAAGGGGCTGATCTGCCCGGAGGAATGCGGGCCCGAAGCGGCCTGGGCCGATGGGGAGATGTCCATTCTTGCCCCGCGATCGCTGATCCAGCTTGCCAATCATTTCAAGGGCACCCAGGTGCTCTCCCGGCCATCCCCGCGCCTGCGGGGCCTGCCGGCCAACCTGCCGGACCTTGCCGATGTGAAGGGGCAGGAGACGGCCAAGCGTGCGCTGGAAATTGCCGCAGCCGGTGGCCACAACATGCTGATGGTTGGCCCGCCGGGCGCTGGCAAGTCGATGCTGGCCAGCCGCCTTGCCTCCATCCTGCCGCCACTTTCGCCGAAGGAACTCCTGGAAGTGTCCATGATTGCCTCCCTCGCCGGAGAGCTGGCCGATGGCAAGCTGACCGACCGGCGCCCCTTCCGTGCGCCGCATCACTCTGCGTCCATGGCAGCGCTCGTCGGCGGCGGTTTGCGGGCGCGGCCGGGGAAGTGTCGCTCGCCCACAACGGCGTGCTCTTTCTGGATGAGCTGCCGGAGTTCCAGCCGCAGGTGCTCGACAGTCTGCGCCAGCCGCTGGAGGCAGGGGAAACCATCATTGCCCGGGCCAATCACCGGGTCACCTATCCCTCGCGCATCCAGCTGATTGCGGCGATGAACCCTTGCCGCTGCGGCCATGCGGGCGAGCCGGGCCACCAGTGCCGCCGGGGCCCGCGCTGCGCCAGCGAGTATCAGTCCCGCGTTTCCGGCCCCTTCCTCGACCGGCTGGACCTCAGGATCGAGGTCCCCGCCGTCACCGCCAGCGATCTGCTCACGCCCGGCCGTGCGGAAAGCTCTGCCGCCGTGGCCGAAAGGGTGGCCATGGCCCGCGATCAGCAGGAGGCGCGCTACCGGGCACTGGGGCTTTCCGCCCGCACCAATGCGCAGATGCCTGCTGCCGTGGTGGAGGAGGTAGTGGCGCTGGACCCGTCAGGCCGCCAGTTCCTCACCGATGCCGCCAACAGCCTCTCCCTCAGCGCCCGTGGCTATCACCGCGTCCTCAAACTCGCCCGCACCCTCGCCGACCTCGACGGCGACCCCACCGTCACCCGCATTCACCTCGCCGAGGCCCTCAGTTACCGGGGGCAGGATGTTCTCAAGCAGGCTGCATGAGGGGGTGAATAGGCGGATTTTCGAGGCTGTCCCGGTTGTCCGGCATTCCGCCCGGCGGCATAATCGGCAAAGCTGAGTATTTGTTCCGGGACAGCGGCTTTGGCCACCGGTCTTCGGAGGATCAGGAAGACAGAACCTTGCATGCAGGAACGGGCAAGCTGGAAGAGACGCCGGGCGGCAGGGCTGCGGGCTGGATCAATCTGGCGTCCAGCATGGAGGGCTGCGAACGCATAGAGGCCTATTTCTCGGGTCCGGCGTATCAGCCGCACCGGCACGACACCTATGCCATCGGCTGCACACTCTCTGGCGTGCAGCAGTTCCGGTACCGGGGTGGGGTGAGCGAGGGCCTTCCGGGCACCGCGATGGTCATTCATCCCGATGAGCTGCACGACGGTCAGGCAGGAACCGAAGACGGCTTCCATTACCGGATGTTTTATCTCGACCCTGCTCTTGTTCAGACCGCGCTCGGCGCGCATCAGCCCCTGCCGTTCATTCCCGGTGGCATCAGCAGCGATCCGCGGCTGCTCAAGGCAATTTCCGGCCTCGTTGGGCACATCGGCGAGCCCATGGAGACGCTGCAATACAACGATGCCGTCTATGATCTGGCACTTGCCCTGCAGGCCGCAGGAGAGCCCTCTGCCGCCAGGGTCATACGTGCACCGGACAGCCGGGCCGCCCATATGGCGCACGACTTTTTGCGGCAGGGTTACAGGCACGCCATTTCCCTGGAGCAACTGGAGCAGGTGACGGGACAGGACCGTTGGCAGTTGTCGCGCGATTTCCGGGCTCTCTTCGGCACCAGCCCTTACCGCTATCTGACTTTGCGCCGGCTTGATCACGCAAGGGCGCTCATCCGTGGTGGTACGTCTCTGGTACAGGCAGCTCTCGAGGCTGGATTTGCCGATCAGGCGCATTTCACCCGCCACTTCCGAAGCAGCTTCGGCATCACGCCCGCCCGCTGGCGGCGGCTCATCTGCCAGACCTGATCGCGCTGACGCGCAGCTTGCACGATCGTTCAAGAAGCCGCCCACCGGTCCGGTCTAGCCTGCTGTTCCCCCGCAACGGAGCAGGACAGCATGGACAAGACATACAAGGCCATCAATTTCGCTGAAAAACTGGCGCTGATTGACGCACTCTGGCAGCCCCGCGTTGCTGCCGAGATGAATGAGTATCAATTCAAGCTGGTGCGGATCGAAGGGGATTTCGTCTGGCACGACCACCCAGAGACAGATGAAACCTTCATCGTACTGAAAGGGCAGCTCCGGATTGATTTCCGCGACGGTGCCGTTTTGATTGGTGCCGGAGAGATGTTCGTCGTGCCAAAAGGCGTGGAACACAAACCCTATGCGGAGCAGGAGGTGCATCTTCTGCTGATCGAGCCACGCGGCATCCTCAACACCGGCCATGCTGGCGGGGAACGCACCGCACAGAACGATCTCTGGATCTGAGGTACGGGTTGCAGGCCTGTGCCTCAACGCCGTGAGCTTACCTTGGCACGGTGTTTCAGCACTCCTCCGCCTCGCGCGGGGCAGTGTTTACAAGGGACCGCCAGTGGGGCTCCAACTCCTCTCCCTCCTCAAGGGGGAGAGGGGCGCCGCGGCAAAACGGAATGACCTCCGTCGAGGAGGAGGGGCTTGCCCTCTCTCGCGTCTTCGCAGCCGGGTACTCCTTCGGCGCCCCTACCTCGGCGCCATTCCATTGGCGGCGAGGACGTCGCCCACGAGGTAGAGCGAGCCGCAGACGAGGATGCGGGGGGCTCGCCGTCGCGGGCGGCGCAGCGGCGGATATCGGCGACGGCGGCCTGCAGACTGTCGAAGGGCGTGGCTTCCAGACCGGCGGTGCGGGCGAAGTCGGCCAGCTCGAACGGATCATGCGCCGCATTGGTGGATTTGACCGGTACGGTGGCCACATGGCGCACGAGGCCGTGGAAGGCGCGGTAGAAGCCGATCGGATCCTTGGTCGTCAGCATGGCCGAGATCATGTAGAGCGGGCGCGGGTGGCGCTCCTCCTGCTCGCCCATGAAGGCGGCAACGCGCAAGGCAGCGCCCGGATTGTGGCCGCCATCGACCCAGATTTCCGCCCCTTCCGGGCATTGATCGACAAAGGGGCCATGGGTGAGCACCTGCAGCCGCCCCGGCCAGACCACATGCTTGAGCCCGCGTGCGATGGTGGCCTCGTCCGGCAGCAGGCCTGCGGTCTTCAGCGCCGCAATCGCCAACCCGGCATTGATGATCTGGTGGCCGCCGGTCAGGCTCGACAGCGGAAGGTCGTAGAGCCCGTCATCGTCCTGATAGCACAGCCTGCCCTGATCCTCGCTGGCGGTATATTCCTGCCCAAAGCGGATGATGGGCGCGCGGTTGCGGGCGGCAACCCGGTCCAGCACCGCCTGCACCTCATCCTCCTGCGGGGCTGAGACAACGGGGCAGCCGGGCTTGATAATGCCCGCCTTTTCGCCCGCGATCTCGCTCAAGGTGTTGCCGAGGAATTTCTCGTGGTCATGAGAGATGGAGGTGATGACCGACACTAGCGGCTGCGCAATCACATTTGTCGCGTCAAGCCGCCCGCCAAGACCCACTTCCAGCAGCAGCACATCGGCAGGCTGTTCCGAGAACAGCAGCAGGGCAGCGGCCGTGGTGATTTCGAAGAAGGTGATCTCGTTCCCGGCATTCGCCTCTTCGCAACGGTCGAGCGCGGCCATGAGGCGCGGATCATCGACCAGCTTGCCATGCTCACCGAGGCGGATGCGCTCGTTGAAGGCAACCAGATGCGGTGACGTATAGACGTGGCAGCGCTTGCCGGAGGCCTCCAGAATGGCGCGCATGGTGGCCGTGACCGAGCCCTTGCCATTGGTGCCCGCCACATGGATCACCGGCGGCAGGCGCCGTTCCGGGTTGCCCAGCGCCGCCAGCAGACGGTGCATGCGGTCCAGCGACAGGTCAATCTGGCGCGGGTGCAAGGCGAGAAGCCGGTCGAGAATGGCGGTGATCTGGTCCATGGTTTCCCTGCGGATGGCACAAACATTCTGGAGCTGCCGGTGGCAATATTCTGCCGGGTCAGCCCCGTCTCTTTGCTTTCAGGCCGGCCGTTTCAAGGGCCTTGCGCTGGCTTGCGGGAACGGATGATCCCGCAAGGCGAGCCTCTCATGCTTGTGTCAAACAGACATGAAGCATCGGCAGGCCGCCCTGCGGGTTATTTTTCAGGCTGCGGAGGCCTGATCCGGGGCGGCCTCTTCCGCAGGCGGATCAAGGTCCGGCAGGGTCAGCTCACGCTTCATGAAAATACCGGCGAGGCGCGAAATGGTGTCCTTCAGGTCGTGGCGCTTCACCACCATGTCCACCATGCCGTGGGCCAGCAGGTATTCGGCGCTCTGGAAGTCATCCGGCAGCTTTTCGCGGATGGTCTGCTCGATCACACGGCGGCCGGCAAAGCCGATCTGCGCGCCCGGCTCGGCGATGTGAACGTCACCCAGCATGGCGTAGGAGGCCGAAACGCCGCCCGTGGTCGGGTTGGTCAGCACCACGATGTAGGGCAGGCGTGCCTCGCGCAGCATCTGGATGCCGATGGTGGTGCGCGGCATCTGCATCAGCGACAGGATGCCTTCCTGCATGCGGGCACCGCCGGAGGCAGCAAACAGCACGAAGGGGGTCTTGTGCTCTACGGCGGTCATCATGCCGGTCAGGATGGCTTCGCCTGCGGCCATGCCGAGCGACCCGCCCATGAAGTCGAAATCCTGCACCGCTGCGGTGAAATCAAGGCCGTTGACGCGGCCGCGCGCCACCAGAACCGCGTCATCCTCGCCGGTGCGGGTGCGGTATTCCTTCAGGCGGTCGGCGTATTTCTTGGTGTCGCGGAACTTCAGCGGATCAGCGGTCACGGAAGGCGTTGCCACCCGGTCATAGCTACCACCGTCGAAGAAGGATTCGAGGCGCTTCTTGGCCGGAATGCGCATGTGGTAGCCGGAGTTCGGCACGACCCACAGGTTAGCTTCCAGATCGCGGTGGAACACCATTTCGCCCGTTTCCGGGCATTTGATCCAGAGGTTTTCCGGCATCTCGCGGCGCGACAGGAAGCTGCGCAGCTTGGGCCGTACGACAGTGTTGATCCAGTTCACGGCAAATCCCGTTCGTTGTTGGTGCCTGTCAGCCGGTCAGCGGGCGCGCGCCACGCCTCCGGCCAGGGAGGACACAAGATTTGTCACGGCGGCGACGGTCTTGTCCGTTGCCTGTCCATCTGCATCGAGGCTGTTGCGGATCGCCTCCACCAGCACGGAGCCGACGACCACGCCGTCTGCATCCTTGCCAATGGCCTCAGCATCCTCAGCCGTCTTGACGCCGAAGCCGACGGCAACCGGCAAGTCCGTATGGCTCTTGATCCGCTTCACCGCCGCCGAAACATTGGTGGTATTCAAGGCCGCCGACCCGGTGATGCCGGTGACGGAGACATAATAGACGAAGCCGGACGTATTTTTCAGCACCGCCGGCAGGCGGCGGTCATCCGTGGTCGGCGTTGCCAGGCGGATGAAGTTGATGCCGCCTTCCAGCGCCGGGATGCAGAGCTCGTCGTCAGCTTCCGGCGGAATATCGACAACAATCAGGCCATCCACACCTGCGGCATGCGCCTCGGCAACAAAAGCCTCCGGCCCGCGCACATAGATGGGGTTGTAGTAGCCCATCAGCACGATGGGCGTATCCTGATCCTTTTCGCGGAACTTGCGCACCATGGCGAGCGTCCGGTCCATGGTCTGGCCGGCCTTCAGCGCCCGCTGGGTGGCAAGCTGAATGGGAATGCCTTCCGCCATCGGATCGGAAAAGGGCATGCCCAGTTCGATCACGTCGGCCCCTGCCGCGGGCAGGGCCTCAAGGATCGCCTGCGATGTGGCCAGATCCGGATCACCCGCCGTGATGAAGGTGACAAGGGCCGGACGCCCCTTTTCGGCACAGGCCTTGAATCGGCGGTCGATGCGCGTCCCGGTCATTCAGCTTCCCATCCTTGAGGATCTGTTCGCAGATCTGGTTTGCCGGCAGGCAACCCGGATGGCGGGCGCACTGAACCTTGAAACCAGCGCTTGGATGTAGGGGGCTTCAAGGCCTTCTGTCAACGCATCGCGGCAGGGAAAGACAAGAAAGGCTGAATCGTGCGGCTTTTCACGCGAGGTAGAGATGCCACAGCGGCAGAAATCCTGTCATTTGAGCCATGCAGCGGTTGCAGGGTTGGTCTGCAAGGGTACCTCTTGATGCGCACATTGTGCGCCTCTATCTCTTGAAGACAAGGCCGGGCTGGCCATGAACAACAAGAAAAGGAGCCTCCGCCATGACCCATGAAACAAGAACGCGCCTCGCCGGGATTGGCCGCATCTTTAGCGACCGTGAACCGCAGGCAGCCCTCCCGCGCAAGGACCGCAACGGCCCGGGCGCATTCGAGTTCTATCTCACCGCCATGTTCGCCGGCGGCCTCACGGGCCGCTGAACAGACTGGGCTCTCATGCAAAGGCCCCGCAGTATAGAGAACTGCGGGGCCTTTGGTGTTTGTGGGGAAGGTCTGGGGACCACTCGGTTCCAGAGCGGTCAGATGAGCCCGTTACAATGGCCACATAAGAGGTCCCAGCCAGGCAAGGCAAAGCCTCAGATCACAGATCGAAGCCGAGCATCTTGCCGACGGTGAATACGTCCTTGTCGCCGCGGCCGCACAGGTTCATGACGATGATCTGGTCCTTGCCCATCTTCGGCGCCATCTTGACCACCTGGGCCAGCGCATGTGCAGGTTCCAGCGCAGGGATGATGCCTTCCACCTTGGTCAGAAGCTGGAATGCGGCCATTGCCTCGTCATCGGTAATCGGCACGTAATTGGCGCGGCCGATTTCCTTCAGCCAGGAATGCTCCGGCCCGATGCCGGGGTAATCAAGGCCCGCCGAAATGGAGTGGCCTTCGAGGATCTGGCCATCGTCATCCTGCAGCAGATAGGTGCGGTTGCCATGCAGGACGCCCGGCTTGCCGGCATTCAGCGAGGCGCAATGCTCGTGGCCGTCAAGTCCGCGTCCGCCTGCCTCAACGCCCCAGATCTCAACGCTCTTGTCATCAAGGAAGGGGTGGAACAGGCCGATGGCATTGGAGCCACCGCCGACGGCAGCCACGATTGCGTCCGGCAGACGGCCTTCTGCAGCCAGAATCTGCTCGCGGGTCTCCTTGCCGATCACCGACTGGAAATCGCGCACCAGCTCCGGATAGGGATGCGGGCCTGCGGCCGTGCCGATCAGGTAATAGGTGTCGTCAACGTTGGTGACCCAGTCACGCAGGGCCTCGTTCATGGCATCTTTCAGCGTGCCTGCACCAGCGGTGACCGGAACGATCTCGGCGCCCAGCAGCTTCATGCGGAAGACGTTTGGCTTCTGCCGCTCTACGTCTGTGGCACCCATGTAGACGACGCAGGGCAGGCCGAAGCGGGCGCAGACGGTGGCCGTTGCCACGCCATGCTGCCCGGCACCCGTCTCGGCGATGATGCGCGTCTTGCCCATACGCTTGGCCAGCAGGATCTGGCCAAGGCAGTTGTTGATCTTGTGGCTGCCGGTGTGGTTCAGCTCATCGCGCTTGAAGTAAACCTTGGCACCGCCCAGATGCTCGGTCAGACGCTCCGCAAAGTAGAGCGGCGACGGCCGGCCCGTGTAATGGGTGTTGAGGTTGTCCAGCTCCGCCTTGAAGGCCGGATCGGCCTTGGCGTCGTCATAGGCCTTTTCCAGATCGAGAATGAGCGGCATCAGGGTTTCGGCCACGTAGCGGCCGCCGAAAATCCCGAAATGGCCCCGCTCGTCCGGGCCAGACCGCAGGGTGTTCGCCATCGTGGTCAACTCTCGTCACTCCTTCGCATGTTCCGCGCTCCGGACTGCAGCCACGAAAGCACGTATCAACCCGCTGTCCTTCACGCCCTTGCTGCGCTCGACGCCCGAAGAGACGTCGACAGCCGTGGCGCCGCTGAGCGCAATCGCCTGCGCTACGTTGTCCGGATCCAGCCCCCGGAAAGCATGAAGGGACACGGCAGGTCAAGCGCCTTCAGCAGTGTCCAGTCAAAGGGCACCCCGTGGCCACCGGGCACATCGGAGTCTTTCGGGGGCTTGGCGTCAAACAGGATCCGCTCAGCCACATTGACATAGGGCAGGGCGGCTTCAAGGTCAGCCCTCTCGCTCACGCCAATTGCCTTGATGATGCGCCTGCGCATCATCACACGTGCAGCAGCACAGGCCTCCGGCGTTTCCTGGCCGTGAAACTGAAAGATGTCCGGCTGCACCAGCTCATTGATGCGCTGGAGGCCATGCAGATCCATATCCACCGTCAAGGCAACAATCTCGCTGCGCCCACGGGCAATATCGGCAAGGCGGCAGGCATCAGAGAGTGTCACATGGCGCGGGCTCTTGGGAAAGAACACCAGGCCAACCATATCCGCCCCGGCCTCGACGGCAGCTTCCATGGTTTCAGGGGTCGAAAGACCGCAAATCTTGATGATGGTTTTCGTCATTTTTCTTCATTAGCCGACAATCAGCAATCTGTCCGCTGTGTTCTGGCGTTTTCGCACGATTTGCCGCAAGTTGACAGATCATCTTTCGTTTGGATTTCGCAATGCACTATTTTTCAAAGAAAATTGTACGTTAGGTTAGGTTTACAAGTATGCGTGCGTGTAGTTGATATCGATAAATGAACTTATTTGCCTCTGTTTGCCGCATATTTTTGCAAATTGATTACATATTGAGCACTACATTTCGAGCGTATATTTGTTAATTGATTGGTAATTCATGTGGATGTGTACTTAAAAATAATAACATCAGTACCAGGTCACTTATGCTTTCACGCTCCTTATCGCTAAAAATAGCAATATCTGGCGCTCTGGGTCTGGCCATCGTCTTCGGTGCGGGCTCCCTCATCATGATGCGTCAAAGTGCAGATGCTCTCGACAAACAAAATGAAGCCATTCTGGAGAACATGGCTGCAGCTCAGGCTGAATCCGTTACGAAGCAGCTCGATCTCACAGCACGAATTGCTCAGAACATCGAAGCGGCAGCTCTTGCGCTCAAATCAACCGGGCAGACAGACCGCACGGTGCAGGACGCCATGCTCCGCTCCGTGCTGGAACTGAACAAGGAAGTTCTGGGCACTTATACAGCTTATGAGCCCAATGAACTGGACGGCAAGGACAAGGACTTCGCCAATACGGATGGCTCGGACGCCAGCGGACGGTTCATTTCCTACTGGCATCGGGGTAGTGGCACGCCGGTGCGCGAGGCGCTGGTGGACTATGACAATCCAGGGCCCGGAGACTACTATCAGCTGCCGAAGAAACTCCGCCGCAGTGTTGCCATCGAGCCTTATATCTATCCGGTGGGCGGCAAGGAGGTTCTCATCACCTCGTTCGTCCGGCCGATCCTGATCAATGGCAGTTTTACAGGTATAGCGGGCGTTGATGTGGATCTCAGCCAGCTCAGCGCGGAACTGAATCAGGTCAAGCCTTTCGATGCCGGGTATGTGGCTCTCGTGTCTGCCGGAGGGCTGGCGGTCAGTCATCCCAACCCGGATGCTTTGGGCAAACCGCTGGCGGATATCGATCCGGGTACAGCCAGAGCCGCCGCGCAAGCCATCAAGGACGGAAATCAGGCCATCCTGGATACCGCTGGAACAGACGGGCGGACCTGGCGCTATCTGGCCATACCCGTCAAGGCAGGCGCGAGTGAAGACCTGTGGGCCATGGTCATCGAAGTGCCCCTTGATGTGCTGAATGCGACAACCGCTGAAAACAGGCGCACGATGATCATCGTGTCGGTCGCAGCCATCGGTTCTGCAATCCTGTTGCTTTACGTCCTGATTACATTTCTTGCCGGCCGGCCGCTCCAGCATTTGGGAAGTGTTCTCAACCGGATGGCTGCGGGTGACCACAATGCCGAAGTTCCGGAGGCTGCACGCCGTGATGAGATCGGAACCATTGGTCAGGCCGTCATAAACTTCCGTGACAATCTGAGGGAGCGCGCCATCGCAGATGCAGAAGCCCAGCGCGAGCGGGTGGAACGCGAAGCCGAAGAGCGCCGCGAGACCATGGCAAGGCTTGCGCAGGATTTCGAGTCTGCCGTGGGTGGCATTGTTGAGACCGTTGCCCGGTCGGCGCAAGACATGCGTCAGTCGGCACAGTCGATGAATGAACTTGCCGCCGGTGCTACCGAACGCACCACAACGATTGCCTCAGCCACGGAACAGGCGGCTGGCAGCGTGCGCACGGTTGCGGCCGCATCGGAGGAAATGAGCGCATCGATCAATGAAATCGCCAACAAGGCAATTGCTTCGTCCGAGATCGCGCGCAAGGCAGTGGACGAGGCCAACCGCTCTGACAGCCGCATCCGGGAGCTGGAATCGGCCGCCGCCAAGGTTGGAGAAGTGGTCAATCTCATTCAGGCGATCGCTTCGCAGACCAACCTTCTCGCCCTCAATGCCACGATCGAGGCCGCCCGTGCCGGAGAAGCCGGCAAGGGCTTTGCCGTGGTGGCAACAGAAGTGAAGTCTCTGGCCACACAGACGACCAAGGCGACTGATGAGATCGGCGAACAGGTGGCAGCCATTCAGGAAGCGACAACAGGTACGGTCGCAGCGCTTGCCTCCATCCGCAACATCATCGACGAAATGAGTGAGTATTCCGCCAGCATCTCGGAAGCGATGGGACAGCAGGGGATGGCAACGGATGACATCTCTCGCAATGTGCATGAGGCAGCCAAGGGCACAGACGAGGTGGCGAACCACGTCCATTCCATAGCCGAAGCCACCCAGCGTACGGGTGAAGCCTCCCGGACCGTGCTACAAACCTCAAGCGAACTTGTCGGCCAGGCCGAGAACCTGAAGGACCAGGTTTCGAGCTTCGTCCGCCAGGTCCGCCACGGCTGATCATTGGCAGCAAATCAATACCCCCCGGCAGGACCTTCCTGCCGGGGGTTTTGCTTTAACAAATCCTGCCGACCCTCTTACGTCACATTGTAAGCGGCAATCGCGGCCATGTTGACGATGTCGCTGTCCTTGGCGCCCATGGGGACGATCTGCACCGGCTTGTCGAAACCGACGAGCAGCGGGCCGATAACGGTGGAGCCGCCCAGTTCCTGCAGCATCTTGGTGGCGATGGAAGCCGAGTGGAAGGCCGGCATGACGAGCACGTTGGCCGGGCCGGTCAGGCGGCAGAAGGGATAGGCCGCCATCTTGTCCATGTTAAGCGCAACGTCCGCGGCCATTTCGCCGTCATACTCGAAGTCGGCGCGGCGGCGGTCGAGGATGCGGACTGCTTCCTGCACACGCTCGGCACGCTCACCCTTCGGGTGGCCGAAGGTGGAATAGGCGAGCATGGCAACACGCGGCTCGTAGCCAAGCCGGCGGGCGACATGGGCAGCTTCCTCGGCAATGTCCGCCAGCTCTTCCGCATTGGGCATGTCATGCACCGTGGTGTCGGCGATGAGCACGGTGCGCCCGCGCGCAAGCGCCACGGACACGCCGATCACCCGGTGGCCGGGCTTGGTGTCGATGCACTGGCGCATGGTGTCGAGCGCGACGGAATAGTTGCGGGTGATGCCGGTGACCATGGCATCCGCATCGCCCCGCGCCACCATGATGGCGCCCCAGTAGTTGCGGTCGTTGTTGACCATGCGCTGGCAGTCGCGCAGCAGATAGCCCTTCCGCTGCAGCCGGGTGTAAAGATACTGCGCGTAGTCGGAGTTGCGGGTGGAATTGCGGGCATTCTGGATGCTGATGCCCGCACGGGCGAGATCAACACCTGCACCAGCGGCAGCTTCCCGGATTTCATCCTCGCGGCCAATCAGGATGGCTTCACCCAGCCCCTGGTTCACGAAGCTGACGGCGGCGCGGATCATTGGCTCTTCCTCGCCCTCGGCAAAGACCACGCGCTTGGGCGCCTGACGCACCTTGGAGAAGATGCGCTGCAGCGTTCCGGCCACCGGATCGCGGCGGGCGGAAAGCTGGTGCCTGTACTGGTCCATGTCGATGATCGGGCGGCGGGCAACGCCCGTGTCCATCGCTGCCTGCGCCACGGCGGGCGGAATGGTGGAGATGAGACGCGGATCAAACGGCACGGGGATGATGTAGTCCGGGCCGAATTTCGGACGGCTGCCCCGGTAGGCGGCGGCCACTTCATCCGGCACTTCCTCGCGGGCAAGGGCTGCGAGCGCCTGCGCACAGGCCACCTTCATGGCGTCATTGATGGTTGTCGCCCGCACATCCAGCGCGCCGCGGAAGATATAGGGGAAACCGAGCACGTTGTTGACCTGGTTGGGATAATCCGACCGGCCCGTGGCAATGATGGCGTCGTCGCGGATGGCGGCGACCTCTTCCGGCGTGATTTCCGGATCCGGATTGGCCATGGCGAAGATGATCGGGTTCGGGGCCATGGCGCGTACCATGTCTTCTGTCAGGGCGCCCTTCACTGACACGCCGAGGAACACGTCCGCGCCCTTCAGTGCTTCGTAGAGCGTACGGGCGTCAGTCTTCACCGCGTGGGCGGACTTCCACTGGTTCATGCCATCGGTGCGGCCCTGATAGATGACGCCCTTGGTGTCGCACAGGATGACATTCTCATGCGGCACGCCCAGCGCCTTGACGAGTTCGATACAGGCAATACCGGCCGCGCCTGCGCCGTTGCAAACGATGCGCACCGACTTGAGATCGCGGCCTGTCAGATGCAGCGAATTGATGAGGCCGGCGGCGGCGATAATGGCGGTGCCGTGCTGATCGTCGTGGAAGACGGGAATGTCCATCAGCTCGCGCAGGCGCTGCTCGATGATGAAGCACTCGGGCGCCTTGATGTCCTCAAGGTTGATGCCGCCGAAGGAGGGGCCGAGATAGCGCACCGCATTGATGAACTGGTCTGCATCTTCCGTATCGACCTCAAGGTCGATGGAATCCACATCGGCAAAGCGCTTGAACAGCACCGCCTTGCCTTCCATCACCGGCTTGGACGCGAGCGCTCCGAGATTGCCGAGGCCGAGAATGGCTGTTCCGTTGGAGATGACCGCCACCAGATTGCCGCGCGTCGTGTAGTCATAGGCCCGCGAGGGATCTTCCGCGATGGCCCGCACGGGCACCGCCACACCGGGAGAATAGGCCAGCGACAGGTCGCGCTGCGTCGCCATCGGCTTGGTCGGATTGATTTCGAGTTTGCCGGGCTTGCCTTCCTGATGGAACAGCAGGGCCTCCTGGTCTGTAAAGCTGACGCCTGTCTTGCCCTTCTTGCCTGATGACGACATGGTCTGGCCGGTCCTTCCCTCGTGCTTCGAAGCCTTCGCTTCTCTTATCTGGACCAAGACCTTATCCCCGGAAAATTACCGCCTCAAGGCACCTTTGGACACAGGAGCTGTGAAAGCTGCGGAGGGCTTTGCTAGGGTCCGCACATGCCGACCGATCAGAGCCCCTACACCCCCGCCCCGAACGATCCCGCATCCGGCGCGAGCGATGGCCGCGTAACGCCGATGATGGCGCAGTTCATCGAGATCAAGGCTGCCAATCCGGACAGCCTGCTGTTCTATCGCATGGGCGATTTCTACGAGCTGTTCTTCGAGGATGCCGAGATCGCCTCGCAGGCGCTGGGCATTACGCTGACCAAACGCGGCAAGCATCTGGGCGAGGACATCCCCATGTGCGGCGTGCCGGTGCATGCAGCGGATGATTACCTGCAGAAACTGATAGGCCTTGGCCACCGGGTTGCCGTCTGCGAGCAGATGGAAGATCCGGCGGAAGCGAAGAAGCGCGGCTCCAAATCCGTCGTGCGGCGCGACGTGATCCGCCTTGTCACACCCGGCACGCTGACTGAAGAGCGGCTGCTGAATGCGGGCAGCAACAATTTCCTGCTGGCGCTGACGAGGCTGCGCGCCGGAGCGGACACCGCCGATGGCGTCTTTGGGCTTGCCTGGATCGACATGTCCACCGGAAGCTTTCAGGTGGCCGAGACGGACCTTCAGCGGCTTTCGGCGGATCTGGCGCAGATCGACCCGCGTGAAATCGTGCTGCCGGACAATCTTCTGCAGGAGACCGAAATCCGCCATCTGGTGGAAGGGCAGGGTTCGGCCATCTCGCCCGTGCCCCGTGCCTTCTTTGATGGTGCAACGGCGGCTGACCGGCTGGCGAATTACTTCCGGGTGAAGACGCTGGATGGCTTCGGCAATTTCTCCCGCGCCGAGCTGACCGCAGCAGCCGGCATTCTCGCCTATGTGGAGAAGACCCAGCTGGGCGAGCGCCCGCCGCTGGACCCGCCCACCCGTGAGGCGGCACGCGGGCGCATGCTGATCGACCCGGCGACCCGTGCCAATCTTGAGCTGACACGCACCCTCTCCGGTGAGCGGCAGGGCAGCCTCCTGTCGTCCATCGACCGCACGGTCACGGGCGCAGGCGCACGTCTGCTCGCCAGCCGCCTTGCCGGGCCGCTCACCGATCCAGCGGAGATCGCCACGCGGCAGGACTCTGTCGGCTTCTTCCTCGACAACGAGATCCTGCGTGACAGCCTGAGAGCGGATCTGAAAGCCGCACCCGATCTGGCCCGTGCCCTGTCCCGCATTGCCATGCAGCGCGGCGGTCCGCGTGACCTTCTGGCCATCGCGCAAGGGCTTGAGGCAACGGCACGCATTCTGACGCAGATGAAGAGCGCGGAAGATCTGCCGCCGGAACTTGCCGGGGCCTGGCGCGATCTCGCCGCCGCGCCCCACGATCTGGGCGCCGAGCTAACCCGCGCGCTCGATCCCGAACCGCCGCTGCTCAAACGCGATGGCGGCTTCGTAGCGGCCGGTTACGATGCCAATCTGGATGAGCTGCGTGATCTGCGCGATGCATCGCGCAAGGTAATCGCCCGGCTTCAGGCGGAGTATTCCGAAGAGCTGGGCCTGCGCTCGCTCAAAATCAAGCACAACAACGTGCTGGGCTGGTTCATCGAAGTGCCGGCAGGGCAGTCGGACAAGCTGTCGGCAGACCCGGCGCGTTTCATCCACCGCCAGACCATGGCGGGCGCCATGCGCTTCACCACGACGGAACTGGCCGATCTGGAATCGCGCATTGCCAGCGCGGGCGAACGGGCGCTGGCCATCGAGCTAGAGATCTTCGACCGGCTTGCAGCGCAGCTTGTGGCGGATAGCGAGCCGGTGAAGGCGGCAGCCCGTGCGCTGGCCGTGATCGATGTGGCAGCTGCCCTGTCGAAACTGGCGCAGGACGAGAATTACTGCCGCCCGCTGGTGGACATGAGCCTTGCCTTTGCCATTGAAGGCGGCCGCCATCCGGTGGTGGAACAGGCGCTGAGGCGCGGCGGCGGTGACACCTTCGTGGCCAATGACAGCAACCTCGGGCCGCAGGGTAAGGAAGCTTCGGGCCAGATCTGGCTGATCACCGGTCCCAACATGGCCGGTAAGTCCACGTTCCTGCGGCAGAATGCGCTGATTTCGGTTCTAGCGCAGATGGGCAGCTTCGTGCCTGCCGCCAGCGCTCATCTGGGCGTGGTGGACCGGCTGTTCTCCCGCGTCGGCGCGGCGGATGATCTGGCACGCGGCCGCTCCACCTTCATGGTGGAGATGGTGGAAACGGCGGCCATCCTCAATCAGGCGGGCGAGCGGGCGCTGGTCATTCTGGACGAGATCGGGCGCGGCACGGCCACTTTCGACGGCCTGTCCATCGCCTGGGCGGCCATCGAGCATCTGCACGAGGTGAACCGCTCCCGTGCGCTCTTTGCCACCCACTATCACGAGCTGACCGCGTTGGCCCAGCGCCTGCCGAGACTGACCAATGCCACCGTCTCCGTGAAGGAATGGAACGGCGACGTGGTCTTCCTGCACGAGATCATTCCCGGTGCGGCAGACCGGTCCTACGGCATTCAGGTGGCCAAGCTTGCGGGCCTTCCGGCGGCGGTGGTGGAGCGGGCAAAGTCCGTTCTCTCCCAGCTTGAGGAAAAGGACCGCCGCTCCCCGGCGGAAACCCTGATCGACGAGCTGCCGCTTTTTGCCGCCGTCGTCCAGACCACCAAGGCCGCTGCCACAACGCCTGCGGCCAAGGCTGATCCGGTGCTGGAGGCGCTCGGTGAAATCAATCCTGATGACCTCACCCCGCGTGAGGCGCTGGAGGCGCTTTACCGGCTGAAGGCCCTCAAGGCAAAGGCATGATGTAGAAAAAGGTCAGGCCTGCTCAACCTTGCGGGCCTGCCACAGGCCGCTGTCGATGGCCTGATGCACCAGCTCGATGACGAGCCGCTGCACCGCTTCCAGCGCATAGGAAGACGGGCGGTCTGCCATCTGGCACAGATGCAGTGTACGCGACAGTTCCGGCATGATGATGGGGCGGACGGCGAGGGCCCCAGTTTCGATGTGCTCCTGCAGGAACAGCCGGGTGCCGATGGCACAGCCAAGCCCCTCAATCAGCGCCCCGCCAATCGCATGCACCGAGTTGAGCTGGAAGCGCGCACTGCCTTCAAGCTTCTTCAGCAATGTTGCGTCTTCGACCAGCGCACGTGCCGAAATGCCCTGACGCAGAATGATCATCGGCAGTCCGAGCGTGTCATGGAAGGCGATCGGCTGGCCTGTCCCGCCAATGATGGACTCTTGCCCGATCAGCACCATGCTTTCCTCCAGCACGGGAACCGACTTCAGCCGCGGGTCTGTGGGCGGATTGTAGACCAGAGCCATGTCCACATCGGCCGCCAGAAGATGCGCGAGTGTCGTGCCTGACAGGCTTTCGGAAAGCGAAAGGTTGAGCTTGGGATAGCCTGTCAGGATACGCCGCAGAAGCGGCACGCCGATGGCCTTGACCGCCGAATAGGCCATGCCGATGGTGACGTCACCGGCAACTTCGCCGCCTGAAGCCTTGATGTCCCTTTCGGCGGCCTGCATGGCACGCAGGATTGCTTTTGCATGGGCGTAAAGCCGCTCGCCCGCAGCCGTTGGCTCAAGCCCGCGTGGCCTGCGGTGGAAAAGCTTCTGTCCGAGTTCCGTCTCAAGATTGGCGAGGTGATGGCTCAGCGCCGAGACGGCAATGCGCAGCTCGCCAGCAGCAGTCGTGAGGCTGCGTCTTTCAAAGATTGCCTCAAAGTAGCGGAGCTGGCGCGTGTCCATGGTTTCTCATTTTTAGAATGAAGCCTTATAAACTTTATAATTTTTCTACTCCGAGTCGAGCGCTAACTTGCTTGCGTGCTGCCGCCAGGCACTGGGAGGAATAGCAGGTGACGGAACCGTTCAAGCCGCTCGAAGGCATCCGCATCGTCGAGATGAGCCACATGATCATGGGGCCGTCCTGCGGCATGTTCCTGGGCTTTCTTGGCGCCGAAGTGATCAAGGTCGAGCCGCCGGAGGGCGACAAGACCCGTTATCTGTCCGGCATGGGCCGCCCGATGTTTCCGCTTTTCAACCGTGGCAAGAAGTCGGTCCAGCTTGATCTTGCCAGCGAGAGCGGGCAGGCGGCACTCCGCAAGCTTCTGGCCACAGCCGACGTCTTCATTGAGAATTTCCGCGACCAGTCGCTGGCAAAAATGGGCGCTGACGGCGAAACGCTGCGGCGCGAATTTCCCAGGCTGATCGTTGCCTCGCACAAGGGGTTCCTGCGCGGCCCCTATCAGGACCGCACGGCGCTGGACGAGGTTGTCCAGATGATGACGGGCCTTGCCTATATGACAGGGCCTTCGGGCCGCCCGCTGCGGGTCGGGTCTTCGGCAAATGACATCATGGGTGGACTTTTCGGCGCCTTTTCGGTGCTGGCAGCACTGCTGGAGCGCAAGGAAACCGGCAAGGGCCGCAACCTGCGTATTGGTCTGTTCGAGAATTGCCTGCTGCTCGTTGCCCAGCACATGGTGCAGTTCGAACTCGAGGGCACATCCCCGCCGCCGATGCCGGAACGGGATTTCTCCTGGCCGGTCTACGACATCTTCGACACGTCAGACGGCAATCAGATCTTCGTTGGTGCCGTCACTGAAGGCCAATGGGCGACGCTTTGCACGCTTCTGGGTTTGCAGGAGCTGTTGGACGATCCCCGCCTGCAAACGCGCATGGACCAGATCACCGCCCGTAGCTGGACCATACCCATCGTTGCCAGCGCCATTGCCACCCATGATGCGGAAAGTCTCGGCAGGCAATTCGAGGCGCTGGGCATCCCCTATTCGCCGATCGCCAAGCCTGCCGACATGTATAACGATCCCCATGTGATGCGCCCCGGCGGGCTTGCGACGTCGCACATGCCGGACGGCTCCAGTTTCCGCGCTCCTTCCCTGCCGTTCGAAGTGGATGGCGAGATGCTGACAGGGGGTGGTGATTTGCAACGGGTAGGGCAGGATACCGAAGAGGTTCTGGCCGAACTCGGCCTTGATGTTGCAGAGATCACCGCTGCCCGCGGCAAGGCAAAGGAGAGGGCTGCATGACACGGCTTCACGATGTCTATCCTGCGGACCGGGTGGTGCTGCGAGAGGTCGGGCTGCGTGATGGTCTACAGCTCGTGAAATTCTATCCCTCGACAGCCGCCAAGATCGAATGGATCAACAGCGAATATGCCGCAGGCGTGCGCAATTTCGAGACTGGCTCCTACCTGCCTGCTTCCCGCTTTCCTCAGTTTGCCGATGTGCGGGAGGTAGTGGCAGCGGTGAAGGCGCTGCCGGGCGCCCATGCCGTTGGCCTCGTTCTCAATGACCGGGGCGCGGATGATGCGCTGGCGGCAGGCGTGGACGAAATCATGTGCGTCGTCTCGGCGACCGAGGCGCATTCGCAGGCCAATACCCGCCGCAGCCGCGCCGAAGCAGTTGCCCATGTGAAGCGGCTTTGCGCGCTGCGTGATGAGAGCCATCATCGCCCTCTGGTAAATGCCGGAATCGCCATGGCCTTTGGCTGCTCGATCACAGGTGCGGTTGATCCTCAGGAGGTGGCGGCTCTTGCCGGTGCGCTTTTCGAGGCTGGGGCCGATATCGTCGGGCTGGCCGATACGGTCGGCTTTGCCGGGCCGGACCAGGTTGCCGCACTCGTGAGGCGCACCCGCGTGATTGCCGGAGACCGCGCCATCGCCGTTCATCTGCACGACACGCGGGGCATGGCGATGGCCAATGCGTCGGCCGCGCTCGATGCAGGCTGCCGTATTCTCGACGGATCGCTCGGGGGCCTGGGAGGCTGCCCTTTGCGCCCGGAGCGACCGGGAACGCCGTATTTGAGGATCTCGTTTTCCTGTGTGAATCCAAGGGCTTTGCCACAGGCATCGACCTTGGTAAGTTGATCGGGATTCGAGAGATTCTGGAGCGCGAAATGCCTTCAGAAACGCTCTACGGCCAGCTGGCCCGCGCAGGGTTGCCGCGCGCAGCCGGAGCAGGGGCGATGTAAGGCCACACGAAATAAGTCAAACCGGGAGGAGATCATAATGACGAAGACATTCCTTGCCACGCTGTTCGCAGCAACAGCCATGACGAGCGCTGCCAGCGCAGCAGAGCTGATGCGCTGCAGCCATCAGCTGCCGCCGGGCCACCACATCGCCGAAGTTGTCGACAGATGGGCTGCTGAAGTCGAAACCCTGTCCAACGGCGAGATCGACGTGCAGGTTTTCGGTGCCGACAGCCTCGTGAAGGCGAATGACAACATTCTCGCCGTTGCGCGGGGCGAGATTGAATGCGCCTTCTCGCTGAACTTCCAGTGGGGCAAGACGCTGCCCCTGATGAACGTCACGATTGGCCCCTACACCATGTCCTCCATCGAGGCCTGGAAGAAATGGCCGGACTCGGAGGCTGCGGCCTATCTTGAAGGCAAGCTCCTCGACAAGGGCGTGAAGAACATCGCATGGATGTTCCAGACCAATGTCAGCGTCTTCACGTCCAAGGGCAAGGCACTGACCAAGCCGGACGACTTCAAGGGCATCAAGATGCGTGGCCTTGGGCCCGCATTCGACCGTGGCTTGACCGCCATGGGTGCTTCAACCGTGTCGCTGCCGGGCAGTGAGGTCTATCAGGCGCTGGCAACCGGCGTGATCGACGCCGCCGTCACCGATGTCGCAGCCGCCTATTCGCGCCGCTACTACGAGGTGCAGGACCACATGACGGTGGTTCCGGTTCTCGCGGCCTATCTCCACGGCTATGTGACGCCCTCCTGGTATGACGGCCTGTCTGAAACCCAGAAGGCGGCGATTGACGAAGCGGGCAAGAAGGCTGCCATCTGGGCAATCGAAGCCTCGGAGAAAGCTTCCGCCGATGCGCCGAAGCAGCTGGAGGAGAAGGGCGTGACCGTTCACATCGCCACCAGCGAAGAGAACGAGGCTTTCCGTGCAGCGATGCAGCCGGCCTTTGAAGAAGGCTTTGCGGCCGAGACCGGAGAGGAAGGCCGCGAGCTTCTGGCGCTGATTGCGAAGATCAAGTAGCGCCGATGCAGGGGCCCGTTGAAAAGGAGGAGGAGGCACGCGCCTCTTCCTCACCCGCCGACCGTTTCGCCGCCGCGGTTGCTGGCGCGGGAGGTCTCGTAAGCTCCGTCCTGATCCTTCTGGTGCTTGTCATCACCGGCACTGGCGTCTGGATGAGATACGTAGTTGGACAGCCCATCGCCGGTGTCGAGGAGGCAACCGGCTTTTTTGTCGTGGCCATCGTCATGTTCGGCGCTGCCGAGGCATCGCGGCGGGGTGACCATATCCGCATCGACATCATCCTGGACAAGGCACCTCCAAGGCTGCGCCGCTGGCTTGATGTCTGGGCAGAGCTTTCTGTGCTGGCCTTTGCAATTGCTCTTCTGATCACCGGCTGGCACACCGTGACCTTCTCACGCCGTTTCGGCGCCTACTCGCCGGGCTATCTCGAACTGCCCATGTGGATCCCGCAATCGGCCATGATTGCCGGCGGCGTTCTGATCACGCTGGTGTGCCTCGCGCGCCTCTTCATTTTCTTGCGGGGAGGCCGGACATGACCCTTGTCATTCTGGGATCGCTGATCATCCTGCTTCTGACCGGCATGCCTATCTTTGCCGCTCTTGGCCTCACGTCTCTTGCTATTCTGTGGGTGTTCGAAGGCAAGGTCTGGGCGATGGCCGATACGGTTTTCGCCTCGCTCAACAATCCGCTGCTCGCCACCATCCCGATGTTCGCCTTCATGGCGCACGTGATGATCAAGGCCAAGGTCGTCGATGATCTCTATGAGATGTCGAACAAGCTGGTCGGTCACGTCAAAGGTGGGCTGGGCTTCGCCACGATCCTTTGCTGCACGATCTTTGCCACGATTTCGGGCTCGTCCATGGCAACAGCCCTTACCATCGGCACCACCGCCATCCCGCAGATGCAGCGGTTCGGATACCGTCCGCGCGATACATACGGCATCATCGCCGCAGGTGGCACGCTTGGCATCCTCATCCCGCCCTCGGGACCGATGATCCTCTATGCCGTTGTCACCAATGCCTCGATCGGCGGCCTGTTCCTTGCGGGCATCCTTCCCGGTCTGCTGATCGCACTTTTCTTCGCTGTCTTCTCCTGGGTTCAGGCAAACGCCCATGGCGAAACGCGCGCACAGGACTGGCCGGGCACCCGTGCAGTACTTGCCGCGTTCTGGAAGTCGATCTGGGCCGTCATGATGCCTCCGGTCATTCTGGGCGGCATCTATTTTGGCATCTTCACAGCCGCTGAAGCGGCTGCGGTTGGTGCGGCTTACGCGCTACTCGTTGCAGTTCTCGTCTACCGGAACGTCTCGCTCCGCGACCTTGGCGAGTGTCTGTGGGAGACAATGCGCACCTGCGCCATGCTGTTCATGATCATCGCAGCGGCGGGAATGTTCGGCCATGCCATCACCATCATCCGGCTTCCAGCCGAAGTGATGGAGACAGTGGCGGCACTCCAGTTGTCGCAGACCGGCTTCATTCTGGCCGTCATGGCCGCGATCTTCATCCTGGGCATGTTTCTCGAGACGATCGCCATCATCCTGATCACGACGCCGATCATCCTGCCGGCAATGACGGCCCTCGGCATTGATCCGATATGGTACGGCATCATGCTGATGATCAACCTCGAACTTGCCTTGATCACGCCACCCGTTGGCATGAACCTTTTCGTTCTGAAGGGCATCACCGGTGCGCCGCTGATCGAGATCATGCGCGGTGCCGCACCTTATGTCGGCATCCTGATCTTCGGTCTCTTTATCGTCTGGCTGTTTCCGGAACTGGCCCTTTGGCTGCCGCAACAAGCCGGATTTGGCCGCTAGAACGAAAACTCCCTGATCACGGGAAGCATCGCGAAGATGCGCCCCCGGACAGTGCCCAGACCGGGCACTTCCGGGGGCTGCCCTTTCACCACGAAGGACTGGCACTGAGCGGCCAAATCACCTTATGCTGTTGGCCTCTCCATCCAGGGTGCAGGCTGTGCGCTGCGCCTTGCCCCTTGCCGGCATGTCCGGCCCGGACCGTTTCATGTCTTTCGTGCTGCAACTGCCCCGTCAGGCAGTCCTTATCCTGCTGCTCGTCTTTTTCGGCGCGCTCTGCACCTCGTCCCTCATTCCGGCGATGGGGTACTTCATCGTTGAGGGGCTGAAGCAGGAGCCCTGGCAAATCGGGCTTTACACCGGCCTCGTGGCGCCGCTGACCATGGTGATCAACCGGACCTTTGGCGAAAGGCTGGATGGCGCAGTGGCCGTGAAGCCGCTGCTGCTGATATCCATCCTTGCCTATCTGGCCATGGCCCTGCTGCTGGCCACCATTCCAGCCTTTCTGGTGCTGGTCCTTGCTGGTGCGCCCATCATGGCGGTAGCCAATGGCGCGACCTCGACAGAATTCACCTATGGCCGCCTTTATGCCGAGCGGGCCGGCATCGAGATTACCGAATATAACGCCTGGCTGCGTATGGTGGTGTCATTGGCCTGGGTCATCGGACCGTCCATGACCTTCATTCTGTTTGATCTGGCAGGTTTCCGGATGGCCTATCTGATCTCGGCAGGCCTTGCCCTGATCTGGCTTGTGCTGTGGCATCTTGCTGTGCCTGCGGACTTCCGGGCGCCTCAGCGCCAGCGTGGCCCCGCTGCCCTGGAAGGAATTGACTGGCGCATCCTGCTGGCGGCTTTCACCTGCACGCTCTTTGCCGTTGGCAATGTGCTCTTCACGGCCGCAATGCCACTCTACTATGTCAAGGAAGTGGGCCTTCCCGGCTACACGCCCGGCCTGTCGCTCTCTTTCAAGTGCATCGTCGAAGTTGTCGCCATTTTCCTTGCTGCGCGCATTGCCGCGCGTTTCGGCTCAAGGACGGTGCTCTATGGTGCCGCGCTCCTGGCAGTGGTCACCTTCCTGCTGTTCACCCAGGTCAGCAGCGTGCTGCATGTGGTGATCCTCTCGGCCATCGAAGGGCTTTACTACGGCC
Organism: Pannonibacter phragmitetus; assembly: GCF_050510895.1. GTDB lineage: Bacteria > Pseudomonadota > Alphaproteobacteria > Rhizobiales > Stappiaceae > Pannonibacter > Pannonibacter phragmitetus_B. Next base: position 3,998,211 of record NZ_JBNINT010000001.1, read on the forward strand.
TGTTTGCCGGAGTCGCGATTTCCTTCGTGCAGAGCTATGCCCCGGACAAGCCGGGGCGGGCCACCGCGCTTTACATGAACGGGCTGTTTCTCGGCTCTTTCATTGGCTCGGTCTCCATGGGGCTGATTGCCAGCGCCTTTGATTTCCGCACCGTTGTCTTCGTGGCAGCCGGAAGCGGCCTTGCCGTTCTGGTGGCCCTCAGCCAGCTTCGGCCGCCACGGGATGCAAACTGAGGCCTGAAATGCGGCCTCAGCCACCGTAGCCCGAAATGACGCGCCTGGCCTCAGCGTTGACGGCCGCTTCCGTCGCTGCATATTCGCCCTGCCGCTGCATCAGACGGAAGCGCAGGTCCTGGATATCGAAACGGCCGTCGCTGATCCGGTCGCGCAGGCGGTCTGCCTTCTGGCGGCAGGCGTTTCGCTCATCGGCGCTGCCGGAGCTGCAATCAAGCCGTGACAGGTCGAAGCGGGCGCTGTCTGTGGAGGATTCCAGATAACGCAGGCGGGATTCGACATTCTCGACCTCGCGCCGGGCGGCATAGATGCGATTGCCAAGCTGATAGGCATATTCAAACTGACCGGCGAGAGCAGGCGGGCAGATATCCCCCTTGCTGTCGCCCTGGCGGCCAATGTTGAAGCCGTTGAGCGGGGTGCAATAGATCTGCACACCCTCCTGCCAGCCGGACTGATAAGCTGCCGGGTCCGGGGAAATGCCATATTGGCCGCAGTCTTCTGCCACCTTGGAGATGCGGTTGGCGGCGTGACCGGAAGCAGCATCCGCCCGGCCCAGCGCGCGCCAGTCTCCAGCCTGACACTGTTCCTTGGAAACCGTATCGCAACCGCTCAAAAGCAGCGCGATGCCCATGGCCGCAGCAGCCCCAACCCAGAATTTCATGCAAAGCCTCCCCGAGATGCCCAGATGAGAGTGATACGCCTTGCCGGGGAGAACCGGAAGGCCGGTTTCCGGCAAATTGTGGGTCAAAAATCAGGAAACGGCCGGGATACGCCCTGCCTTGGCGTCTGCGATCGCTGCCGCAAAGGCGGTGGCAAAGCTTGTCCGGTCCGGCGGATTGAGAAAGTCGCCGATGCCTATGGTGTCTCCGCGTGCGCTCAGGGTGATCCGGGTGACGCCTTCATCGTCAAGCCGCGTCACCGAAAGCCGGACCCAGAACGGGTTGAAGCGGTATTCCTGATGCTGGCGGCCCGGCCCTCTCTTGCGGACGACAATTTCATGCGCGCTGACGATCACCTCTTCACAGCGGTTGGCCGCCGCATAATTCAGCCGGAAAGCCACCCAGACGAGAAGCACATCCAGGCCGAAAAAGCCGAAGACCGGCCAGGCCCCGATGGACAGGAACATCAGACCCGAGACGAAACAGACGGCACCCGTAGCCAGCATGAGCACCAGAAAGCCCTTCGGCCCCAGCGAGCGGTGCGGCGTCAGCACGGCGGCAAAGAGCGGCCGCTCACCCGGCGCCAGCGCCGCGTCATCGGGACCGTCAGGATTGCTCTTGGTGCCGCTCATGAGAAAGCTTTATAGAGGAGGCATGACGCAAGCAAAGATCACAAAAGCACCAAAAAGGGCAAGACCGCTGCTGCGGTGGCGAAAACGCCAGCCCCGGCACGGCGCAAGAAGGCGGCCCCTCGCTACACGAAGGCCGAGATCCACGCGATCTTCGACCGGTTCCACACGGACAATCCCGAGCCGGAAGGCGAGCTGGACCATGTGAACGCCTTCACACTGCTGGTCGCCGTGGTTCTTTCGGCACAGGCAACCGATGTGGGCGTGAACCGGGCAACCAAGACGCTGTTCCGCATCGCCGATACGCCGGAAAAGATGCTGGCCCTGGGCGAGGACCGGGTGCGGGAGGAAATTCGCACCATCGGCCTGTTCAAGACCAAGGCGAAGAATGTCATCGCCCTGTGCGAGCAGCTTCTGCGTGATCATGGCGGGGAAGTGCCGGAAAGCCGCGAGGCACTGGAGGCCTTGCCCGGCGTTGGCCGCAAGACGGCGAATGTGGTGCTCAACATTGCCTTTGGCCATCCGACAATTGCCGTCGATACGCATCTGTTCCGTCTTGGCAACCGCATCGGCATTGCCCCCGGCAAGACGCCACTGGCGGTGGAACTGGCCATGGAAAAAATCGTGCCGGCCGAATACGGGCTGCACGCCCATCACTGGCTGATCCTGCATGGCCGCTACATCTGCAAGGCACGCAAGCCGGAATGTGCACGCTGCCTGATCTATGACCTGTGCAAGAGCGACGAAAAGGTGCCTATGGATGCGGTGCCGGACATCGCACGGCGCACGGCGGCGGAAATTGCCGCAAGACAGGCCGGAGCAGAGGCAGGGTTAGCGGCAGGGGCACCTGCAGCACCATGAAGATCCCGGATTGTCTGCAGCTTTCCTTCCGCCAGTTCGAGCTTTCGGACGATGGGTTCCTCATGCGCCTGATGAACGATGCCGCGTTCCTTGAACATATCGGCGACAGGGGCCTGAGGCAGGCCGAAGATGCCCGCAACTACATCCGCAGCGCCATACGTCCGGCATACCGGCGCGGAAACTATGGCTTCTGGGTGATTTCTGACAAGATCAGCGGCGCAGCGCTAGGCATGGCGGGTCTGGCCAAGCGTGACAATCTGGATCTGCCGGATCTGGGCTATGCCCTGCTGCCGGAAGCCCGCGGGCAAGGGCATGCCATGGCTGCATCCCGGGCCGTGCTCGCTTATGGCTTCGGTTCGCTGGCTCTGCCGCGCATTCTGGCCATAACCAGCCCGCAGAACGAGGCGTCAAACAACCTGCTGGCCAACCTCGGGTTCGAGGTGGCCGTACAGGATTACCGCCTGCCCAACGCGCCGGGACGGCCGCAGCTGCTGCATTGCCTGGACAGAAAAAGCTGGGAACGCGCAGCCTGAAAGATCAGGCTTCGCCCTTCGGGCGCACCCGCACCACCACGTCGATACGCACGATCTCCATGCCATCTGGTGCCTGCGGAACGCGGCCGATGCCGATGCCGTCGTGCGGAATGTCGACGACCCGGTTTTCGCCTTCAATGAAGAAGTGATGGTGATCGTGGACGTTGGTGTCGAAATAGGTCTTCGTGCCATCAATGGCGACTTCCCGCAGCAGACCGGCTTCGGTGAACTGGTGCAGGGTGTTGTAGACCGTAGCCAGCGACACCGGCACGGAGGCGCGAACCGCCTCCTCATGCAGGATTTCCGCAGAGATATGGCGGTGGCCCTTGGAATAGAGCAATTCAGCAAGAGCGACACGCTGACGCGTCGGACGAAGCCCGGAATCGCGCAGCATTTCAGTCACATCATGGCTGTGGTGGTGGTCGGCGTGATCGGGCGCGGTCATGTCTGACTTTGGATCTCTGTCTCGTCGGCCAGCCTCAGCGGCGGAACCTGGTGCTATTCGTAGGCATTCGCAGATCTGTGCTGTGAATGCCTGTCCTGATGGTCTCTATGGCCCTTTTTAGGGGACTTTTTCATATCAACAATTCAATTTTGCCATTTCTTGGACCGCGAATGCAAGTTTTTCGTTGGTTTGCCAGTCAAAAGCCCGCCCGCTGGCGTAATGAAACAATCCCGGCAGACCACATAAACGGCTGTAGATGCCCTGATCGAGCTGGTTGCAGACCGCGGCGGGGCCTCCCGGAAGGCCTCCACTGCAAAATGACGCAGCGATATCCTTGCCTTCAGGCCGTGCTTTCGCAATTCTTGTGCGTTTGGTGATCTTTCGATCCCTCACCCGCTGTGTTAGGAAGGCCACGAACACATGACTGCAGAACCGTCCGGCCTGCGGCAGAAAAATCCAAGCTTCACCGGGCGGGCAAACAAGAAGATAAACGGGAACGGAATGACCGAACGGCGCTCAAGTTACGAATATGAAGACCTCCTTGCCTGTGCACGCGGGGAGTTGTTCGGACCCGGCAACGCGCAGCTTCCGCTGCCGCCGATGCTGATGTTCGACCGGATCACGGAGCTTTCCGAGACCGGCGGAGAGTTTGACAAGGGCTTCGCCCGAGCGGAGTTCGCCATTCATCCGGACCTGTGGTTCTTCCCCTGCCATTTCCAGGGCAATCCGGTGATGCCGGGCTGTCTGGGTCTGGACGCCCTGTGGCAGCTCACCGGCTTCTACCTTGGCTGGCTCGGTCTTGAGGGCAAGGGCATGGCCCTGTCCACCGGCGAGGTGAAGTTCAAGGGCATGGTCACGCCATCGGTCAAAAAGTTGAGTATGGCGTCGATTTCAAGCGCATCATGAAGGGCAAGCTTGTGCTCGGCATCGCGGATGGCTGGCTGAAGGCCGATGGCGAGCAGATCTACAAGGCGACCGACCTGCGGGTTGGCCTCGCCAAGACCTGATACCATATCAGCCAGTGGGTGCGGCATGTCCGCACCCCTTCAACATCTGACGAATGGATTTGCTGCCGTGCGTCGAGACGCATGGGCAGCCTGGAAAGACAGGAGACCGCGATGAGGCGGGTGGTTGTTACCGGCATGGGTATCGTGTCCTCGATTGGCGACACGGCTCAGGAGGTTCTGGAGAGCCTGCAGGCGGGCCGTTCTGGCATCGTAAAGGCGCAGGAATATGCCGACCTCGGCTTCCGCTGCCAGGTGCATGGAGCTCCGAAGCTCAACCCGTTCGAGGCGCTGGACCGCCGCACCACCCGTTTCATGGGTCAGGGCGCCGCCTGGAACTACATTGCCATGCAGCAGGCCATTGCCGATGCGGGCCTTGAGGACGGCGACGTCTCCAATGAGCGCACCGGCATCATCATGGGTTCGGGCGGCCCGTCCACCCATGCGATCGTGGAAGCGGCAGACATCACCCGTGAGAAGGGCCCGAAGCGCATCGGACCGACGGCGGTGCCGAAAGCCATGTCCTCGACCAACTCGGCGACGCTGGCCACCCCGTTCAAGATCCGCGGCGTGAACTATTCGATCTCCGCAGCCTGCGCTACCACCAACATCTGTATCGGCAATGCCGCCGAATTGATCCAGTGGGGCAAGCAGGACATCGTCTTTGCCGGCGGCGGCGAAGAGCTGGACTGGACGCTTTCCTCGCTGTTCGACGCCATGGGTGCCATGTCGTCCAAGTACAACGAAACCCCATCCACCGCCTCGCGTCCCTATGATGCCAACCGTGATGGCTTTGTCATCGCTGGCGGTGCCGGTGTGCTGGTTCTCGAAGAGCTGGAGCATGCCAAGGCCCGCGGCGCCAAGATCTACGCCGAGATCGTCGGCTATGGCGCAACCTCTGACGGCTATGACATGGTGGCTCCGTCCGGCGAAGGCGCCGAACGTTGCATGCGCCTTGCACTGTCGACGGTGGATCTGCCGGTGGACTACCTCAATCCGCATGCCACCTCCACCCCGGTCGGTGACGTCAAGGAAATCGAGGCGATCCGTGCCGTCTTTGGCGACAAGATCCCGCAGATTTCCGCGACCAAGGCACTCTCCGGCCACTCGCTGGGGGCCGCAGGCGTGCATGAAGCAATTTATTCGATCCTGATGATGCAGCACAATTTCATTGCTGCCTCGGCCCATATCGAAACCATTGACCCTGCCTTCGCGGATATGCCGATCGTGCGTGAGCGCGTCGACAACGCAAAGCTTGATTGCGTTCTGTCCAACGGCTTCGGCTTTGGCGGCACCAACGCCTCCGTGGTTTTCAAACGATACGCTTAAACAGATTGATTGCCGCCGAGCCGGGGACCATCAAAACGTCTCCCAGGCGCAGCAAAGGCAGTCCTACAGGAGTTTTTTATGGAAGGGCTGATGAAGGGCAAGCGCGGGCTTGTCATGGGTGTCGCCAATGATCACTCCATCGCATGGGGCATTGCCAAGACCCTTGCGGCACATGGTGCTGAAATGGCCTTCACCTACCAGGGTGAGGCTTTCGGAAAGCGCATCAAGCCGCTGGCAGAGTCCATCGGCTCCAGCATCCTGCTGCCCTGCGATGTCGAAGACATCGCCTCCGTCGACAACGTCTTCGACGTGCTGAAGGAGAAGTGGGGCAAGATCGATTTCCTCGTTCATGCCATCGCTTATGCGGACAAGACCGAGCTGCGCGGGCGTTATGCAGACACCAGCCGTGAGAACTTCAACAAGGCATTGCTGATTTCCTGCTTCTCCTTCACGGAAATCGTGAAGCGCGCAGCAGCCATCATGCCGGACGGCGGTTCTGTTGTGACGCTGACCTATGGCGGCTCCACCCGCGTCATGCCGAACTACAACGTTATGGGCGTCGCCAAGGCAGCACTGGAATCGTCCGTGCGCTACCTGGCAATGGACTATGGCGAGCAGGGTATTCGCATCAACGCCATTTCCGCTGGCCCCGTGCGCACACTCGCAGGTTCGGTCATCTCGGATTCGCGCCTGATGTACAATTTCCAGAAGCGCCATTCGCCGCTGGCCCGCACCGTAACGCTGGACGAGATCGGCGGTTCCGGCCTCTATCTCCTGTCCGAACTGTCGGGCGGCGTGACGGGCGAAATTCACTTCGTCGACAGCGGCTACAACATCGTGTCCATGCCGCGCCTTGACGAGCTGAAGCGTCAGGACCGCAGCGACTACTGATAATCCTGTCACACGATTCACGTGAAACAGTCTCATGAAACAGCAAAGGGGCCCGCGTGGCCCTTTGTCATGCCTGCTCCTGAAAGAGCTGCATCCGGTCAGTTGCTGATTTTCTCGTTGGGATAAACGCCAAAGAGCCGCACCTGCTCTACCCAGCCGTCATAGCCCTTGCCCTGTACCCTGCACCAGGTGCCGTTGCAGGACTTGATGTCAGTCAGCACCTTGGGGGCAAGATAGGCCTTGATAGCCGCTTCCGAACTCGGCTCCGTATGCAGGGGTGTATTCTCGCTTTGCTCCCAGGGCGTCACGAGAGCCGTCCGGCGCGACGAGAGCAAGGTGTGGAACAGCCAGCCTTCCTTGCCTTCCCAGTCGCGCACACGGCGCCAGTTCTCGTATTCCTGCGTAATCTCCACCGGCAGCCCGCCCTGAACATAGGTCCAGACTACTTCGTGATCGCGTGAAGGGCCCATGCGCGCATTTGCCGGATCAGACTTGATGCTGACAAAACGGGGAAGCGGCAGCCCTGTGGAGCCGGTCTGCGCTGTCTGCGCCAGAAGCTGTGGCGCAACGAGTACCAGTGCGGCAGCGGCGGCCAGCAGCCGGAGTTTGCGGGATATAGTGCCAGACAGGGTCTGATCAAACCGGGTCATGCCGTCCTCATTCACCTCTTCTGCGTTCCCTTTAGCGAAAGCCACCCCCAATGGCCAGATGCAGCGGTGCGGTTTTGCCGCTCGAGTCTCGCCCGCTGGCTGCGGCCCCGACCAAGGTCGATACTGGCCGAAGGGCTGGTCCCCTTGTATCTCGCAGGCCATCTGATAAGGAAAACAGGAGCGAACCGCCATGCGGGGATACCGCATGGTGAGAACCTAGGTCCGTTAGGGTTAAAGCACCCTCAACGCAACGCAGAAGGCTAGTGGCATGGGCAAGAAGAAGCCTTTGGTTGTCGTGACGCGCAAGCTTCCCGATGTGGTCGAGACGCGGATGCGAGAGCTGTTCGAAACCCGCCTGAACGAAAGCGACCGGCCGATGACGCAGGCCGAACTTGTTGAGGCGGTGCGTACGGCCGATGTGCTGGTGCCGACCGTGACGGACCGGATTGACGCTGCCGTGCTCTCTCAGGCCGGACCCGGCCTGAAGCTCATCGCCAACTTCGGCAATGGCGTCGACAACATCGACGTGGTCAGCGCCAACAACCGTGGCATCAATGTCACCAACACACCGGGCGTGCTCACCGAAGACACCGCCGACATGACCATGGCGCTGATCCTCGCCGTGCCGCGCCGGATCGCCGAAGGCATGAAGGCGCTGGAGCAGGGTGAGTGGACCGGATGGTCACCCACCTGGATGATGGGCCGCCGCATCTGGGGTAAGCGCCTCGGCGTCATTGGCATGGGCCGGATCGGCCAGGCGGTTGCCCGCCGCGCCAAGGCCTTCGGCATGTCAATCCACTATCACAACCGCCGCCGCCTGCATTCGGATATCGAAGATGCGCTGGAGGCGACCTACTGGGAGAGCCTCGACCAGATGCTGGCCCGCATGGACGTTGTGTCCGTCCACTGCCCGCACACGCCTGGTACCTTCCATCTGCTCTCGGCCCGGCGCCTGAAGCTGATGAAGAAGGACGCCTATGTGGTCAACACGGCTCGTGGCGAAGTGATCGACGAAACTGCACTGATCCGCCAGCTTGAGTCCGGCGATCTGGCCGGTGCCGGGCTCGATGTGTTCGAGCACGAGCCGGCGGTGAACCCGAAGCTAGCGCAGATGCCCAACGTGCTGCTGCTGCCGCATATGGGCTCGGCCACCATTGAGGGCCGCATCGAGATGGGCGAAAAGGTCATCATCAACATCAAGACCTTCATGGACGGTCACCGCCCGCCGGATCGCGTGCTGCCTTCCATGCTCTGAGGAGCGGTCAAGGATCTAAAAGAAGGCCGGAGGGGATGCTCTCCGGCCTTTTTGTTGGGTGGTTCGTTCCCGGTATCCGGAGTGCTGAGGGGAAACGTGAACACGGCCCCATCAGCTTTCGTCATGCCATGGCTCGCCCATGGCATCCATGCCGTGCCATCGATAGCTAGTCAGAGATTTGAAACATACCTTTTCCGTCGCCCCGCATTTTCTGTTTCGGTGAGTGGGCGACAAGGGAATGGATGCCATGATCAAGTCATGGCATGACGGAAACCGAGGGGAGACGCCTTCACAAGGCACAATCTCCAGCCCCTTACTCCGCCGCAGGCTCGTATTTCTTCCAAAGGGCACTCTCACCCATCTTAGCGATAAAAGCCGCGTGAGCGGTCCTTTCTTCCTCTGTCAGCCGCGGCGCCAGCGGCTGAGGCCGGGGGCGGGCTGGTGCTGCCACCAGCGGGCCGCCGGAAGCATCCTCAGAACTACCCGACTTGCGTTCTGCGTCGTCCATGAGGCCGAGCGCTGTCTGCCGTCCGCCCAGCAGTTCCAGATAAACTTCCGCCAGCAGCTCACTGTCGAGAAGCGCGCCATGCTTGGTGCGGCGGGAATTATCGATGCCGAAGCGCGAGCACAGGGCGTCGAGCGAATACGGGCCTGAGGAAAACTTCCGCCGCGCCATCGCCAGAGTATCAAGCACCTGGCTCTGCGGGATCGGCGGACGGCCGAGCCGTCCAAGCTCCATGTTGATGAAGCCCATGTCGAACGAGGCGTTGTGGATCACCAGCGTTGCATCGCCGACAAAGGCGAGAAAGTCGTCCGCGACTTCGGCAAACTTCGGTTTATCCGAGAGAAACTCGGTGGAGAGGCCGTGAACGGCGAATGCGCCCTCCGGCACATCCCGCTCCGGATTGATATAGACGTGGAAGGTGCGGCCTGTGGCGACGTGATTGATCAGTTCCACGCCGCCGATTTCGACCAGCCGGTCCCCGCTGCGCGGGTCAAGGCCCGTGGTTTCGGTATCGAAGGCAATCTCGCGCATGGCTGTCTGTCATCCTGATGCACCGGCATCCGCCAGTATTCCGGGGTGAGTGTGGGAACGGACGGGGCAGGGCGCAAGGCTTTCCTTGGCTTTTCCCCGGCCGCATGGCCGCTTCGGTTCAAGCTTTTCCGGCAAGCGCGCGAATGACCGAACGGACCGCACGGCGGGCCGGTTCAAGGCCAGATCCGGTATCAATGATGAAATGGGCCCTCCGGCGCTTTTCTGCATCCGGCATCTGGCGGGCGAGAATGGCATCGAGACGCTGCTGGCTCATGCCTGGACGGGCAAGGGCCCGCTTGCGCTGGATCTCTGCCGGGGCCGACACGACAACCACCGCATCCATCCGCCTTTCGCCGCCGGTCTCGAACAACAGCGGAATATCCAAAACCACCATGCGTCGGCCATCCGTTCTTGCCCTGGCAAGAAAGTCAGCTTCTGCTTCATGTACCAGCGGATGAATGATGGCCTCAAGCCTTGCGATCGCTTCCGGTTTGCCCAGCACCGCTTCGCCGAGACGCGTGCGGTCCACCTTTCCCTCAGCCGTGGTGCCGGGAAAGGCCGCCTCAATCAGCGGCACGGCACGCCCGGCATAAAGCGCATGCACGGTGGCATCAGCGTCATGCACGGGCACGCCTGCCTCGGCGAACATCTTCGCTGTGGCCGACTTGCCCATGGCGATGGAACCGGTAAGGCCGAGACGGATCATTCCGCGATACCCAGATCCTTGAGGATGAGACTGCGCAGCTCCGCATCGACTTCCGGCCGGACACCAAACCAGCGCTCAAAACCATAGACCGCCTGATGCAGCAGCATGCCGAGGCCATCCACCGTGGGATTGCCGCGTTCCGCCGCCGCCTTCAGCAGATCCGTCTGCAGCGGCGAATAGACCGCATCCGTCACCAGCGCCGTAAGGGGCAGGGGAGCAAGATCGATTTCCAACGGCGGTTTGCCCGTCATGCCCAGCGACGTGGTGTTGACCAGAACAGACGCTTTTCCAAGCACTGTCCCCAGCTTATCCCAGCCGTGAGCCACAACAGCGGCACCGAAATGATCCTCCAAAATCCTGGCTTTTTCTTCGGTTCTGTTGACAACATGGATTTTAGAGAAACCACGGGACAGCAGCGCCCAGATGACCGCACGGCCGGCACCGCCTGCGCCCAGAACCACCGCCGTGTCCCCGGCCTTGTCCCAGCCCGGTGCCCACTGGTCGAGATTGCCAAGAAAGCCAAGCCCATCGGTGTTGGCGCCCATCAAACGGCCATCTTCCAGCCAGAGCGTGTTAACGGCGCCCATGGCCTTGGCCGCAGGGTCCAGCCAATCGCAAAGTCCGGCCACCAGCTCCTTGTGCGGCACGGTGACATTGGCACCGGTCAGCCCTGCAGCGGCAAGATCACGGTAGAAGGCTTCAGCCCCCTCCGGCTCGACGCCCACGCGGATATATTCTCCTTCAAGTCCATGTTTCTTCAGCCAGTAGCCATGAACGAGGGGCGAGCGGGAGTGGGTGACGGGCCAGCCGGTGATAGCGGCGCGGCGAATGGCAGTCATGGATGGATTTCTCCCTTCTCCCGCAGGAATCCAAGAAGGGGCAGCAGTGGCAGCCCGAGAATGGTGAAATAGTCGCCTTCGATCCGCTCGAACAGGCGGATGCCGAGGCCTTCCAGCTGATAACAACCGACACTGGACAGCGCGGCAGAACCGGCAGCGGCGAGGTAGGCATCAAGTTCGGCATCGTTCAAGGCGCGCATGTGCAGGCGGGCGGTGGAGACATGGCTCCACAGCACCTCGCCCCCTTCGCCACAACCACGGACGAATGCAACTCATGCGTCTTACCGGAGAGCTGCATCAGCTGAGCCCGGGCCGCGGCAAGATCAGCAGGCTTGGTGAAGCGGGTCGCCCCAAGGCCCAAAACCTGATCAGCGCCAATCACCAGATCACCGGGGCGCCGCAACGCCACATCCAGCGCCTTGGCCTTGCCAAGAACAAGGGCAATTTCCTGCGGCTCAGCGCCTGCATCCAACAGCGGACGCTCGATCTCGCGCTCGTCGACACCTGCCGGATCGACGGCAAAATCGAGCCCTGCATTGCGCAGAAGCGTCGCACGGATGCTGCTGCCGCTGGCCAGAACAAGGGTCATATGGGGAGTTCCTCCAGGTTTTCCGTCTTCAGCCTAGATCCCACCAGCTTCCCGGGCGGTCTGACGATGGTCCCGGAACAGCTCCATGATTTCGGCCGCTGTCTCTTCAATGGAGCGGCGCGTCACATCAATCAAGGGCCAGCCTTGCTCGACGCAGAGCCGGCGGGTCGCAGCAATCTCGCGGGCAATTTCCCGCCGGTCCACATAGGTATCACCGTAGCCATCGGCATTGAGGGACAAGACCCGGTTCTGGCGGATCTGCTGGATGCGCTCCGGCGAGGCAATAAGACCAACAACCAACGGATATCTGAGGCCGAGAAGCTGATCGGGCAGCGGAATGCCGGGAACAATCGGCACGTTGGCGCATTTTATTCCACGGTTGGCGAGATAGATGCAGGTAGGTGTCTTGGAGGTGCGCGAAATGCCGACAAGAACGATATCGGCCTCTTCCAGCTTTCCGGCGATCTGCCCGTCGTCATGCATCATGGTGTAGTTCAGCGCGTCGATCCGCTTGAAATATTCCGCATCAAGCGCGTGCTGGCCGCCGATACGCCGGGTCAGCGGCACATTGAGATAGGCCTGGAACACGGCAAAGACCGGATCAAGAATGTTGACGAATGGAACCCCGATTTCGCGGCAAAACCGTTCCAGACGGCCGGAAATCTCCGGATCGACGAGCGTATAGAGCACGATACCCGGCGCGGACTCGATCTGCGCTGTCACACGGTCCAGCTGCTTGTGGCTGCGCACCAGCGGGTAGAGATGCTCGATAGACTGCACATCGTCATACTGGACCGTCGCTGCCCGGGCGACTGTCATCAGCGTTTCGCCGGTCGAGATCGGACACGAGATGGAGGTGAAAGTAGTGTGTCGACTTTCCCACAACAAAACCTCACCTCTGTTGACGGGCGGGGACAAGTTGCCCTTCCGGCCCTTGAGGGCAAAAACTTATGCCCGCTGGCTCTACCTTCTTAACAGAGCGTAAATTTCCGGCAACCGGCGCCGAAACGGTTCCCCGCACATGTGGATTAACATGGGCCTGACTCGTTTCTGACAGGTTATCCACTCATGCCCAAATCCTTAAGACTTCCTTAAAAAAGGACCATCCCGCTGATTTCATTCAGGTAACAGGTTCCGTACAATTTTAATAAAATCTGTTGTCCAGAAACTGCGGCGTTTTCTCCCGGCGCGAAAATGACCTGAACCGATTGTGGACAACGAATGATCCCGGTAATCCACTCACAAGAATAAAAAACAGATTCAAATCAATCAGAGACTCCTTTATAGGGACCTGCCTGGGATAAAGGACAAAGCCATGAAGTCATCCGACCGTGCCGTCATGAGGGTGCTCGCAGGCGAACGCCTGTGGCCACCTCCCATCTGGATGATGCGGCAGGCTGGACGCTATCTGCCGGAGTACCGGGAGGTCAGGGCGAAAGCGAAGAACTTCCTCGATTTCTGCTACAATCCGGATCTGGCAACAGAAGTCACACTTCAGCCGATACGCCGCTACGGCTTTGATGCATCCATCCTGTTCTCGGACATCTTCGTCGTTCCCGATGCCATCGGCTACCCGGTTCGCTTTGAAGAAGGACGTGGTCCTGTTCTCGAACCCTTGAGCGAAGCGATCCTCGATACGCTGGACCAGTCACGGGCAGACCGACACCTTGATCCCGTGATCGAGACTGTAACGCGGCTGCGCCGCGAGCTCCTGAGGAGACAACGCTCCTCGGCTTCTGCGGTGCCCCATGGACCGTTGCCTGCTATTCTGTCGCTGGACATACGACACAGGATCAGACGGCAGCGCGTGTGGGTGCCTATCGCAACCCGGCCTTGATGCAGCGGTTCATCGATCAGCTGGTCACTGCGTCGATCCGCTATCTGATCCGTCAGCTGGATGCCGGCGCTGATGCTGTCCAGATTTTTGACACCTGGGCCGGGGTTCTGGATGAGGAAGGCTTCCGCAGATGGTCTATCGAGCCCACCAGAGCGATTGTCGAGGGTGTGAAGGGTGCCCGCCCCGGCGCACGCATCATCGGCTTCCCTAAGGCCTCTTCTGCCCGTCTGGAGGCATATGTGGCCGGGACTGGCGTGGATGCGGTGGGTCTGGACTGGACTGCGCCCGATTCCATCGCCCAGGCAATCCAGAAAAAATTCCGGTGCAGGGCAATCTCGATCCGATGCGCCTGGTGGCCGGCGGGGCTGCGCTGGACGAGGGTATCACCCATGTGCTGAAGGCTCTGGGGCAAGGTCCGCTGATCTTCAATCTTGGCCATGGTGTAACACCTGAAACCGATCCGGCTCACGTGGCGCGGATGGTCGAACGCGTCCGTCAGGGCTGAGGAGAATAAGATGGATCTCTATCTCTGGCTTAAGTCGCTCCACGTCATCTCGATCATCGCCTGGATGGCCGGGATGCTCTATCTGCCGCGGCTTTTCGTCTATCACTGCAGCGCCGAACCGGGCTCGGTCCAGTCGGAAACCTTCAAGGTGATGGAACGCCGGCTGCTCAAGGCCATCATCAACCCTGCGATGATCTCGGCCTGGATCTTCGGTCTGTGGCTTGCTTATGAAATCAATGCCTTCAGCAGCGGCTGGTTCCACGCCAAGCTGACGCTGGTTCTGCTGATGAGCGCAGCCCATGGATATCTGACAGGCCGGGTGAAGGTATTCGCACGCGATGAGAACACAAAGCCTGCGAAGTTCTACCGTATCCTCAATGAAGTGCCGACAGTCCTGATGATCCTTATCGTCATTCTTGTGATTGGTAAGCCATTCTGACATTTCCGCGCTGATCTGACGCAGCGGATACAATCGATTTGATCAACCCCGCGAGAACAGAAGGCTCTTGCGGGGTTTCGTTTTAAGAGTTATGTTCCGCGTCAACTTCACGTAAGGTGTACCGAGGCTCTCATCCCGGATACACCACTGCCGAAGCAAAGCCGGTTATCCCCTCGACCGGTCTTCCGTGACAGCTTCCACTTCTGTTTCCGTTTTTTCATTCCAGAGCCAGAAGCGTCTTTTCACATACCCACCCTCCAACAGAGATTGATCCCTATTGATGCGGGAAATGAAACTCAAAGACCTCAAAGAGAAGACACCCACCGAGCTGCTGGCCTTCGCCGAAGAGCTCGAAGTCGAGAACGCCAGCACAATGCGCAAGCAGGAGCTGATGTTCGCCATCCTCAAGCGGCTTGCAGCCCAGGATGTTGAGATCATCGGCGAAGGTGTCGTAGAAGTACTCCAGGACGGCTTCGGTTTTCTCCGTTCGCCCGACGCAAATTATCTGCCGGGCCCTGACGACATTTATGTTTCCCCTCGCAGATCCGGCGCTTCTCGCTTCGCACCGGCGATACGGTTGAAGGCCAGATCCGCAGCCCCAAAGAGGGCGAGCGTTATTTCGCGCTTCTCAAGGTCAACACGATCAATTTTGAAGATCCGGAAAAGACCCGCCACAAGGTGCATTTCGACAATCTGACGCCGCTCTATCCCGATGAGCGCTTCAAGATGGAAATTGCAGACGGGGCGTCCAAGGATCTCTCTTCCCGCATCATCGATCTGGTGGCTCCGCTCGGCAAGGGCCAGCGCGCTCTGATCACCGCACCGCCGCGCACCGGCAAGACGGTGTTCCTGCAGAACATCGCCAAGTCCATCACCACGAACCACCCTGAGTGCTATCTCATCGTTCTGCTGATCGATGAGCGTCCCGAAGAAGTGACGGACATGCAGCGCACCGTGAACGGTGAAGTGGTTTCCTCCACCTTCGATGAGCCGGCTGTCCGCCACGTGCAGGTTGCCGAAATGGTCATCGAAAAGGCCAAGCGCCTGGTGGAACATGGCCGCGACGTGGTCATCCTGCTTGACTCCATCACCCGCCTTGGCCGCGCCTACAACACCGTCGTTCCGTCTTCCGGCAAGGTTCTGACCGGTGGTGTGGATGCCAACGCCCTGCAGCGTCCGAAGCGCTTCTTCGGCGCAGCGCGTAACATCGAAGAGGGCGGCTCACTCACCATCATCGCTACCGCGCTGATCGACACCGGCAGCCGCATGGACGAAGTGATCTTTGAAGAGTTCAAGGGTACGGGTAACTCCGAAATCATCCTTGACCGCAAGATCTCCGACAAGCGCGTTTATCCGGCCATCGACATCCAGCGCTCCGGTACCCGTAAGGAAGAGCTGCTGGTGCCGCCGGAGCGGCTCAAGAAGACTTTCGTTCTGCGCCGTATTCTCAACCCGATGGGCACGGTCGATGCGGTCGAGTTCCTGCTCGACAAGCTCAAGCAGACAAAGTCGAACGACGATTTCTTCGACAGCATGAACACCTGATCCGATTCGGATACGGTTCATTCAAACCCCCGGCTGAGACAAAGGCCGGGGGTTTTTCTTTGAGCCTATGGATTCGGTTTCGTATCAATCACTATCGAAGGAGAGAGACGCCATGATCATCGAAACCGAACGGCTTGTCCTGCGGCCATGGAAGGATGAGGACCTGGAGCCTTTTGCCGCGCTATGTGGCGACCCGGAAGTCATGCGCTACTTCGTTAAGCCTCTGAGCATAGGCGAGACGCAGGCTCTGATTGCCCGCATCAGAGAGAAGGAGGAGGCAGACGGGTTCTGCTTCCGTCCGGTGATGTGCAAGGCTGACGGTGCCTTCATCGGCATGGTCGGTCTGGCGCGGCCGCAGTTTCCCGCACCTGTCCCTTTTGCGCCCTGTGTGGAGATCGGCTGGCGTTTCGCTCGTTCCGCCTGGGGGCAGGGCTATGCCAGTGAGGCAGCCCGGGCATGGCTTCGATTCGGTTTTGAAACGCTAGAGCTCGATGAAATCGTAGCCTTCACCACGGTGAAGAACGCGCCGTCCAGAAAGGTGATGGAACGGCTGGGTATGACGTATGACCCGGCTGATGACTTCGATCATCCTGCTGTTCCATCCGGTCACCCGCTGCTGCGGCATGTCCTTTACCGGCTCTCGCGGGAGAAATGGGGCGTTACCGAAGTGGATCATGTTTCACGTTGATTCACGTGAAACACCCCGGTGTATGCCCGGAGGAAATGAATCGGATCCGTACTGAAGGTATGTTCCTCTCTCCCGGAAGATCAATTTATCACCGTGCTATCCCAGCCGTGCCGGGCTCTATCGGGGTCGTTGTGGCTGCCCAGGTCCCGGATCTCCGCTTTGTGCCTCTCCGGGATGGCGCGGTGGGTGGATCGACTCTGCGGCACATCTCGCCCACCTCATTTGAATCGGATGCGGATTGGTTGGGTGCTTCCCCCTTTGCAGCGAAGGGCGAAGCAGGTATGGGCCTTGGAATAGGTTTTCAGCTGCCAAGGCTTTTCCATGCAGGACACCATTTTCGCCCTTTCCAGCGGTGCGCTTCCTTCCGGCGTCGCCGTGATCCGGTTGAGCGGGCCAGCAGCCTTTGATGCTCTCGGCGCTCTTTGCCAGTCCATGCCGCAACCCCGCCAGGCTGCTCTGAGGGTGCTGCGTGATCCGCAGACACAGGAGCCTCTGGATCAGGCGCTGGTACTGACCTTTCCCGGTCCGGCCAGCTTCACCGGTGAGGACGTCGTTGAGCTTCAGTGCCATGGTGGCCGTGCGGTGGTGGCTGCCGTCCTGAAGGCACTGGCAGACCTCCCCGGCATGCGGCCTGCCGAGCCGGGTGAGTTCACCCGCCGTGCTTTTGAGAAGGGCAGGCTGGACCTGACGGAAGTGGAAGGCCTTGCCGATCTCATCGCCGCGGAGACCGAAGCGCAGAGGCGTCAGGCGTTCCGGCAGATGGATGGTGCGTTGGGGCGGATCTATGAAGGCTGGCGCAAGCGGCTGGTTCACATGCGGGCGATGATCGAAGCGGACTTCGATTTTGCTGATGAAGAGGATGTACCGGGCAGTGTGTCTGATACGGTCTGGGCTGAGGCTGCCATTCTGAAGAGCGAAGTGGCCGACCATTTGAATCGGTCCCGTTCCGGTGAACGGCTAAGGGATGGTCTTCTGGTCGTGCTGATGGGCGCGCCGAATGCCGGCAAGTCGAGCTTGCTGAATGCTATCGCCGGGCGGGACGTGGCAATCGTCACCGAAGAGGCGGGCACCACACGTGACGTCATCGAGGTTCATCTTGATCTTGGAGGTTATCCTGTGACGCTGGCTGATACGGCCGGTCTGCGCAGTGGGGCAGGGCGTGTTGAACAGGAAGGCATCCGCCGGGCAACAGAGATGGGCCGGGCGGCCGACTTGATCCTCTGGGCGGTGGAACCAGGCGGTCCAATGCCTGATGATGGAGAGCAGGGGGTGCCGGAGGCGATCCGGACTGAATCGGTTCCGGTCTGGACCATCTCCACAAAGGCTGATCTTGAGACTCTTTCGAAACGAGACTCTTCCGGAACGACACAGGAATTTCCTGTATCCGTTACCAAAGGTACGGGTCTTGATGGCCTGTTCAAGGCCCTCGAACGTTTTGCTTCGGATACGTTTGGGAGCGGGGAAGCGGCCCTGGCAACCCGGGAGCGGCACCGTCATTACCTCATCGAATGCCTGTCTGCCCTACAGGACGCGGTCAGCCGGGATCATCTTCCGGCTGAACTCCGGGCCGAGGATCTGCGGCGCGCTGCTGATGCACTGGGGCGAATTACTGGCCGGATCGATGTGGAAGATCTGCTGGATGTGATTTTCCGGGAGTTCTGCATCGGAAAGTGAACTGAAGTGTTTCACGTGAATCCGGTTCGGCTCCGGTTTCGATCAATGCTTCAGCCTGTTTCACGTGAATCACCTCTTCCCTGAAATGCGCTCTGAGGGTGTTTCACGTGAATCATATCTGAGCCGTGATGGATGTTTCACGTGAATCCATCCGGGTGGTTCTGACCTGATTCACGTGAAATAGCTTTGACCCTGAAGGGGTGATTTCCGTATAAGGAAGTCAACTGGCTGGTTTGTTTTTCTGATGGCCTCTGATCTGGGGTTGCTGTTGCTGGCCGTGAATTTCTTCTGTCTGGTGATCGCCGCAGGCGGGTGCAGTATGTGTCCGCCCGGGATCGGGATTTGAATGGTTATGGATCAGTCTCTGACCTTTGATGTTGTGGTGATTGGCGGCGGGCATGCGGGCTGTGAGGCCGCTGCTGCCTCGGCGCGTATGGGTGCGCGTACGGCGCTGGTGACTCACAAGTTCGAGACTATCGGCGTCATGTCCTGCAATCCGGCGATTGGCGGACTTGGCAAGGGGCATCTCGTCCGGGAGATCGATGCGCTGGATGGTCTTATGGGTCGGGTCGCAGACCGGGCAGGGATCCAGTTCCGGATGCTCAATCTGCGCAAGGGTCCTGCTGTGCGTGGTCCTCGCGCTCAGGCCGACCGGAAGCTCTACCGGGTGGCCATGCAGGAAGAGATCCGTGCGATCCCGAACCTGACGGTGGTGGAAGGCGAGGCGCATGGCCTTGAGACTTCGGAAGGCCGTGTCTCAGCCGTGACACTGGCTGATGGCCGCCGGATCGTTTGCGGTGCGGTGGTGCTGACCACCGGCACCTTCCTGCGCGGGCTCATTCATATCGGTGACCGGAAGATCCCGGCGGGCCGGGTGGGGGAACAGCCGGCGATGGGTCTTTCCGCTTCGCTGGAAGCCATCGGCTTTGCGCTTGGCCGACTGAAAACAGGTACGCCCGCACGGCTCGATGGTCGCACCATTGACTGGTCCCGGCTGGAAGAACAGCCCGGCGATGACAAGCCGGTGCCATTCTCGACGTTGACAGCAGCAATCACCACGCCGCAGGTGCCATGCCACATCACCCGCACCACGGAAGAAACGCATCGCATCATCCGCGAGAACCTGCACCGCTCCGCCATGTACTCGGGCGAGATCAAGGGCAGGGGGCCGCGTTACTGCCCGTCCATCGAGGACAAGATTGTCCGCTTCGGTGACCGTGACGGACATCAGATTTTCCTGGAGCCGGAAGGGCTGGATGATCATACGATCTATCCGAACGGCATTTCCACCTCGCTGCCGGAAGATGCCCAGCATGCCTTCCTGCGGACGATCCCCGGTCTGGAAAAGGTCGAGGTGCTGCAGATCGGTTATGCCATCGAATATGATCACGTCGATCCGCGAGAGCTGAAGACGACGCTGGAAGCCAAGCGTTGCGAGGGGCTGTTTCTGGCGGGTCAGATCAATGGCACCACCGGCTATGAAGAGGCAGGCGCGCAAGGTCTGCTCGCCGGTCTCAACGCCGCGCTCGTGGCTTCAGGCGGTTCACGTGACTTCGTGGTGGACCGGGGGCAGGGCTACATCGGCGTGATGGTTGATGATCTCGTCACCCGGGGAATTACGGAACCCTACCGCATGTTCACCTCGCGGGCAGAGTACCGTCTCTCGCTGCGTGCTGACAATGCGGACCAGCGCCTGACACCTGCAGGTCTTGATCTGGCATGCATCGGCAGCGCCCGCAGTGAGGCATTTGCTGCCAAGCTCGCCAAGCTTGATGCGGCCCGCGAGCTGATGCAGGGTCTGACCGTAACCCCGTCGCAAGCGGCAAAGCATGGCTTGCCGGTCAATCAAGACGGAGTGCGGCGCAGCGCCTTTGATTTGCTGGCCTATCCGGACATGACTATTGACCGGCTCTTCGGTGTCTGGCCAGAGCTGGCAGGTGTTGAACCTGCCATTGCCGAGCAGGTGGCGACGGATGCTCTCTATTCAGTCTATCTCGACCGGCAGGCCGCTGACATTGCCGCCCTGCGCCGGGATGAGGCACTGGCCATTCCCGAGGACTTTGATTTCTCCGTGCTTGCCGGGCTGTCGAATGAGATCCGGCAAAAGCTCGAACTTGTCCGCCCCGGCACATTGGGGCAGGCGGCACGCATGGATGGTATGACGCCTGCTGCACTGACGTTGCTTTTGTCTCAGGTGAAGCGGCATGAACGCCGCGGCGCTGCTTGAAGGACCTGTGGAAATGCCTGTGAAGAACCTGAGGGATGGTCCGCAGAGCCTCGGCCAGTTTATTGCTGTTTCACGTGAAACTGAAGAACGGCTGAAAATCTATGTGGATCTTGTGCTGCGCTGGCAGCCAGCCCAGAACCTGATCGCTCCATCGACCATTCCGGAAATCTGGCGGCGGCATGTTGCGGACAGTCTGCAGCCGCATCTCTGCCGTCCGCAGGCAAAGCGCTGGGTGGACCTTGGCAGCGGGGCAGGTTTCCCGGGCATCGTCACGGCTATCCTGCTGGCGGATGTGCCTGATGCCCATGTCTATTTCGTCGAGAGCAATCAGCGCAAGGCAGCCTTCCTGCGCACGGCTTTGCGCGAGACCGGATCGAAGGGCACGGTGATGCCGCAGCGGATCGAATCGGTGGCGCAACAATGGCCCCATGGCAAGGTGGATGCGGTTTCCGCCCGGGCACTGGCTTCATTGTCCGAGCTTCTGGACTATTCCTATCCCTTCCTTGCGGATGGGGCGGCTGCCGTTTTCCACAAAGGGCGCGATTTTCAGCGGGAGATTGATGAAGCGTCTCACGCCTGGAGTTTTGATCTGGTAGAACGGACCAGTCTCATTGATCCTGAGAGCCGCATGCTGACCCTCTCCAGCGTGTCGCCCCGATCCATCGAGGCCGGTTCCATCAAGGAAGGATCCCACGGATGAGCAGGCTTCCTGAATTGCCGCGCGTGCTGGCTTTGGCCAATCAGAAGGGCGGTGTGGGCAAGACCACGACTGCCATCAACCTCGGCACCGCGCTGGCCGCAATTGGCGAACGTGTTCTGGTGATCGACCTTGATCCGCAGGGCAACGCCTCGACCGGACTTGGCATTGACCGCCGTGACCGGAATCTGTCGACCTATGATGTGCTCTGCGGCGATTGCTCGCTGGAAGAGGCGGTGAAGGAAACTGCGGTGCCGCGCCTCTGGGTCGCGCCGTCCACGATGGACCTTCTCGGCCTTGAGCTGGAAATCGCCTCCAGTGCCGACCGTGCCTACAGGCTGCGCAAGGCGATCGAGCGATTTGCAACATCGGCGCTGTTTGCGGAGATGAAGTTCACCTATGTGCTTGTGGACTGCCCGCCGTCGCTGAACCTGCTGACGATCAATGCCCTGTCGGCGTCGCACTCCATCCTGGTGCCGTTGCAGTGCGAGTTCTTCGCGCTTGAAGGTCTGTCGCAGCTGCTCTCCACGGTGGAGCAGGTGCGCAATGCGCTGAACAACGAGCTAACCATTCATGGCATCGTGCTGACGATGTATGACAGCCGCAACAACCTCTCCAGTCAGGTGGTGGCGGATGTGCGCGAGACGATGGGCGATGCGGTCTATGAGACCATTATCCCGCGCAACGTGCGCATTTCCGAAGCTCCGTCCTACGGCAAGCCGGCGCTGCTTTATGATCTGAAATGCGCAGGCAGTCAGGCCTATCTGCGCCTTGCATCCGAGATCATCCAGCGCGAGCGGGAGCTGCGGAAGGTGGCAGCCTGAGTCTGACGGCACAGGCTTGAAGGTTTCATGGAACGCGGAGCAAAGCCCCGGTGAGGGCAGGGCCCGCGTTCTTTCATTCATATGATGTGACGCGCAAGCGGAGAAGACCAATGGCGGAAGAAGGCGGACGCAACAAGCGGCTGGGGCGTGGGCTCGCAGCCCTGATCGGTGACGCAGGCATTGCAACGGCCGCGGAACCGGCAGCAAGAAGCGCAGAGAACGCGCCGCCGCGCGACTCACGCAAGGTGCCGGTCGAGTTTCTGGAGCCGAACCCGCGCAACCCGCGCAAGACCTTTGTCGAGAAGGATCTGACGGAACTCACTGACTCCATCCGGGAGAAGGGTATCATCCAGCCGATCCTCGTGCGTCCGGCGGCCGGCAAGCCGAACCATTTCGAGATCATCGCCGGTGAACGCCGCTGGCGTGCCGCACAGCGGGCAGGTCAGCATGAAGTGCCGGTGATCATCCGCGACATCACCGATCAGGAAGCCCTGGAGCTGGCGATCATCGAGAACGTGCAGCGTGCCGATCTCAATCCCATCGAAGAGGCACTCGGCTACGAACAGCTGACGGCCGAGTTCAACTACAGTCAGGGCACGCTCGCCAAGCTGATTGGCAAGAGCCGCAGCCATGTGGCTAATACCCTGCGCCTGCTGAAGCTGCCGAACGCAGTTAAGGATTATCTGTCCGAAGGCCTGATTACCGCCGGTCACGCCCGGGCTCTGATCACGCTGGATGACCCGTCTGCGCTGGCTGAACTGATCGTGGAAAAGGGCCTGTCGGTGCGTGAGGCCGAGAAACTGGCGCAGGATCCGGAAATCCTCTCCAAGCTCTCTGGCCCCAAGGATCCGGTGACCCGGGCCGAGAAGGATGCGGATACCCGCGCTCTTGAGAAACGCCTTACGGATACGCTGGGCCTCAAGGTTGCGATCGGCCACAAGCCGGGCAAGGATGCGGGCGAATTGAAGATCAAATATGCTTCACTGGAACAGCTGGACGAGCTGTGCCGGAAGCTTGGCATCGAGACGCGTTAACAGGCGTTAACGAAATCGAATCGGAAGCGGTCCGGATGCCAATCCGGGCCGTTTTGCGTTTTGGAGACAGATCAGCGGCGCGAGGCGCTGCGGGCGCGGGCGACGCGGGCAAGCGTCAACAGCGTTTCGGACAGAACCGGCATGCCGATCCGGTCGTTGAGACGGGCGGTGCGCATGGTTTCGGCAAGCCGCGTCATGGCCCGTTCCAGATCGGGTGCGGCCCAGATGGAAAGCTGGCGCGTGAGGGCCGCCTTGCGCTTGAAGAACACCGGCGGCTTGACGTTCTCGATGATATTGGCGGCCTGTCCGCCTGCATCCACGTCAGCCCGCAAGCGGTGCAGCCACTGGAAGTGGCCAAGCACCTGGCCGGCGATGACTGAGGCATTGCTGCCCGCAGCTTCCAGCCGTTCCAGACCGTGATCAAGGGCAGCAAGATCACCGCCTGCTGCCGCATCAATCAACTCTGAAAGTTCGAAGGAAGAAGCATCACCAATGATGGCTTCGATGTCGTCCGTCTCGATACGGCCCTTGCCGAGGGCATAGAGGCAGAGCTTGCGCAATTCGCCCCGGCTGGCCATCCGGTCACCGCCCAGCAGTCCGTGCAGGCTCTGGCGTGCTTCACGGCTGATGGTGAGCCCGGCAAGGCGCGTTTCCTCGTCTATGAGCGCTTCCAGGTCGCGGGCGGTGTCGGCATAGCAGGGAATGGCGACTGCGCGCTTGTCGGCCTCGAAAAGCTTGCGCAGACCCGTTCCCTTCTTCAGGTCTCCGGCTTCGATGATGACCACTGCCGGACAGTCGGTGAGAGCAAGAACCGGCGTAACGGCCGGAGACAGGTTTCTGCCGCCACCATCCTTCACCCAGATGGTGCGTTTGCCGCCGAACAGGGGAATGGTCAGAGCCTCGTCGATCAGACGATTCGGGTCTGAAACGATGTCGCCAGCGTCGATCTTGGCGAGACTGAAGGGATCGTTGTTGCCGTCGCTGACGGCAGCCACAAGGGCCTGGGCCCGTTCGGACACCAGGCCCGTGTCCGGGCCATAGACAAGGATCGCGTGGACGCTGGCCGGCGGTTTGGAAACAAACCTGTCAATGTCACCGGCCTTGAGCGCAACCACGGAAACCTGTCCTTACTTGCGCGTGGCGAAATAGCCCGCGATACGGGCGGTCATGTCCTGAGCCACTTCCTTGGCTGCACGCTCTTCCGCGTCGCGCTGTGCCCGGATGTTGGCAAAGCGCTGGCTGGAGAAGTCGTAAGAGGTGGTGGCAAAGGACTTGCCTGTCATCAACGTGCGGTCTGTCGCCTTGTCATAAAGAACGAAGGTGACATTCATGGTCAAGGACAAGGCAGCCGGAACATCGGCCAGCTGTTCGATACCAACAGTGGATATGGACGTGTTGCCAACCATCTCAAGACGATACGACTTGGCCGAAGCGGCATTGCCGCGCCCGAAATTGAACATGAGTTCGGTCAACAAAACGCGGCGGGTCGTCTCCGTCAGGGTGTCGATCGGCCGGATCTCGATGGCTGCGAGCTCATTTTGGACCGAAGACGCTGTAGCGGCATCTCCGGGGGTGAGGCTGCCATAGAGCGGTCGCACCTGGCAGCCGCCCAGAAGGGCGGCGCCGGCAACGAGCAGGGCAATGGTCAGTTTGGTGCCGACAGTGCGGCCAGAGGCGTTAGGCAACGACATTCACGATCCTTTGCGGCACCACGATGATCTTGCGGGGCGGGCGCCCTTCGAGCGCCTTCTGGACGAAATCCTGAGCCAGAGTAGCTGCTTCGACCACCTCGTTGGAAGCGTCTCGTGCAACGGTGATCTCGCCCTTCTTCTTGCCGTTGATCTGGATCGGCAGGACGATGCTGTCTTCGACGAGCAGGCTTTCGTCCACGGCCGGCCAGCTGGCTTCGGCAACAAGGCCGGTGTGGCCCAGTTCCTTCCAGCATTCCTCGGCCAGATGCGGCATCATCGGGGCCATCATCATCACGAGGCATTCGGCAGCTTCACGCGAGGCCCAGGACACGTCCTCGAAGGTGAGGCCGCCATGCACCGTCTTGCCGATCTGGTTGACCAGCTCATAGATGCGGGCGACGGCGCGGTTGAAGGACAGGGTCTCGATGTCCTTCGACACGGCTGCCAGCGTCTTGTGTGTGGCACGGCGCAGCTCCAGCGCGGCATCGCTGAACTCGGGCGCCGTGCTGCTCCGGGCCGGGGTCGCTGCAATCTCACCCACAAGGCGCCAGACGCGCTGAACGAAGCGCCAGGCTCCCTGAACGCCTTCCTCGGTCCAGATCACGTCACGCTCGGGAGAGGAATCCGACAGCATGAACCAGCGGGCCGTATCGGCACCGTAGGTTTCGATGATGTCGGTCGGGTCCACCGTGTTCTTCTTCGACTTCGACATCTTCTCGATGGAGCCGATGGTAACCGGCGCGCCGGTAGCAATTTCCACGGCGCTGCGCTCGGAACCTTCCATGAAGCGGATCTCGGCCGGGCTCAGCCACTTGCCTTCCGCGCTCTTGTAGGTCTCGTGCGTCACCATGCCCTGCGTGAAGAGGCCTTTGAACGGCTCCTTCAGATCCAGCGCGCCCACCTTCTGCATCGCGCGGGTGAAGAAGCGCGAGTAGAGCAGGTGCAGGATCGCATGCTCGATGCCGCCGATATACTGGTCCACCGGCAGCCAGCCATTTGCGGCAGCTGGATCGGTCGGCTGATCGCAGTGCGGAGCTGTGAAGCGGGCGAAATACCAGGAGCTGTCCACGAAGGTGTCCATGGTGTCCGTTTCGCGCCGTGCCGGCTTGCCGCATTTCGGGCAGCTGCAGTCACGCCAGGTCGGGTGACGGTCCAGCGGATTGCCCGGCTTGTCGAAATTGATGTCGTCCGGCAGCTTGACCGGCAGGTTCGCATCGTTCTCCGGTACCACGCCGCAATCATCGCAGTGGATGACCGGGATCGGGCAACCCCAGTAGCGCTGGCGCGAGATGCCCCAGTCGCGCAGGCGGTAGTTCACCTGACGGGCGGCCTGAGGTGCGCCATCGACCTCAATGGCTTCCAGCTTCTTCGCAACCGTATCCTTGGCTTCCGCGATGCTGAGACCATCCAGGAAACCGGAATTGAAGATGGTGCCGTCATCCGTGTAGGCCACATCGGCGACGGTGAAGCTTGATGCATCCGCGTCCTTCGGCAGCACCACGGGGCGCACCGGCAATCCGTATTTGCGGGCAAAGTCGAGATCGCGCTGGTCATGGGCGGGGCAGCCGAAGATGGCGCCGGTGCCGTAGTCCATCAGGATGAAGTTGGCGATATAGACCGGCAGCTCGATGGAGGCATCCAGCGGATGCTTCACGCGCAGGCCCGTGTCGATGCCCTTCTTCTCTGCTGTCTCGATCGCTTCTGCCGAAGTGCCGATGCGGCGGCACTCCTCGATGAAGGCTGCAATCTGCGGATTGCTTTCCGCGATCTTTGCGGAGACCGGATGATCCGGTGACAGGCCCATGAAGGACGCACCGAACAGCGTGTCCGGACGGGTGGTGAAGATTTCGAGGGTCTTGTCACCGGTCGGGGCAGGGGTGCTGAATTCGAAGCGGACGCGCAGGCCTTCCGACTTGCCGATCCAGTTCTTCTGCATCAACCGGACCTTCTCCGGCCAGCGGTCGAGCGTGTCGATCGCTTCCAGCAGATCCTCGGAGTAATCGGTGATCTTGAAGAACCACTGGGTCAGCTCGCGCTGCTCGACCAGGGCGCCGGAGCGCCAGCCGCGACCGTCGATCACCTGCTCGTTCGCCAGCACGGTCATGTCGACCGGATCCCAGTTCACCTTGGACTTCTTGCGGTAGACGAGGCCGGCTTCGAGGAATTTCAGGAACAACCGCTGCTGCTGGGTGTAATATTCCACGTCGCAGGTAGCGAACTCGCGGCTCCAGTCCAGCGACAGGCCCATGATCTTGAGCTGGCCGCGCATGAAGGCGATGTTTTCGTAGGTCCAGTCCTTGGGATGGACATTGTTCTGCATGGCTGCGTTTTCGGCCGGCATGCCGAAGGCGTCCCAGCCCATCGGGTGCAGAACGTTGAAACCCCTGGCGCGCTTGTAGCGGGCCACAACGTCACCCATGGCATAGTTGCGCACATGGCCCATGTGGATGCGGCCGGACGGGTAGGGGAACATTTCCAGCACGTAGTATTTCTCGCGCGGATCGTCGTTGGACGTTTTGAACACGTCCTTCTCGTCCCACAGCTTCTGCCAGCGTGCTTCCACTTCGCGCGCGTTATAGCGTTCCGTTGCCATCAATTCCGCCGTTTCAACCCTTGCGCCAGAAGGCGCATGAACCAAGAACCCGCGCGCGGTCAGCGCGCAAACCGTAAATTTACGCGCTGAGGAGCGCGCAAACCAGATGATTGCGCGCCGGGAGGCGGCGCACAAACCAAAAACATCTCTGCGGGACTGTCACCAGAAATTCCCTCATGGGTCAACACGGTTGGCAGGAAAAGCGGCTTATTTCGCTGATGCGTCAGGCGGTGGCTCTGCTCAACTCTTGAAACTGACCTTGTGCGCGCCCTATACCATGGCCGCACCGGCATCCCTTCGGCCCCTTCCCCTCGCATTCAGGATCATGACATGGCTCACAGCGCTGTCACCCAGCTCAACGAAGTGCTCTCTGGTATCCGCGAGGCAGAAGCCGCCCATGACCGTGCCGCCGGCAGCGTTTGTCTTGTCGCCGTGTCCAAGACCTTCGAGGCCGAACATATCCGCCCGGTGCTGGACGCCGGCCAGCGTGTCTTCGGCGAAAACCGGGTGCAGGAAGCCATGGGCAAGTGGCCGCAACTGCGGACGGAATATGATGGCATTGAGCTGCATCTCATCGGGCCGCTGCAGTCCAACAAGGCGAAGGAGGCGGTTGCCACCTTTGATGTCATCCACTCCATCGACCGGGAGAAGATCGCCCGGGCGCTGAAGGGCGAGATGGCGGCGCAGGGCAGGGATTTGCCATGTTTCATTCAGGTCAACACCGGAGAAGAGCCGCAGAAGGCCGGTATTGCGCCAAAAGAGACGGATGATTTCATCCGCCTGTGCCGGGAAGAAATTGGCCTCAACGTGATCGGTCTGATGTGCATTCCCCCGTGGACGAAGCGCCTGGCCCCCATTTCGCGCTCCTGGAAAAGATCGCCCGCCGCAACGGCCTTACGCAGCTTTCCATGGGCATGTCGTCCGACTTCGAGATTGCTGTTTCCTTCGGCGCGACCCATGTGCGTGTCGGCTCGGCCATCTTTGGCGGAAGGGCCTGATTTGCCCGTATCTGCCCCGGAAGACGCGGCATCTTGTATCAATTCTGCTGCAAGTGACGGCAGTCTCTACGAAAGTTCGAGCGATCCCGTATAGACCTGCCTGCATCACGGCAGCATAATGCGCCCGGAATGCGGGCTGCCGCCAAGAGCATGCCCGCCTGTTTTATCCTGGGAGGAAGGCATGTCGGATAACGTTTTTCCGGTTCCGGCCGAAGTCGCATCGCGTGCGCTCGCCGATAACGCCAAATATCTGGAAATGTACCGGAAATCGGTTGATGACCCTGCTGGCTTCTGGGGGAGCACGGCAAGCGCATCGACTGGATCAAGCCCTTCAGCAAGGTCAAGAATACCTCTTATGACCCGCACAATGTCTCGATCAAATGGTTCGAGGATGGCACGCTGAATGTCTCGGCCAACTGCATCGACCGCCATCTGGAAAAGCGCGGTGATCAGCCGGCCATTATCTGGGAAGGCGATGATCCGGCGGATCATAAGGTCATCACTTACAAGGACCTGCACCGCGAAGTCTGCACCTTCGCCAATGTGCTGCTGGCCCATGGCGTCAAGAAGGGCGACCGGGTCACCATCTACCTGCCGATGATTCCGGAAGCGGCCTATGCGATGCTGGCCTGCGCCCGCATTGGCGCGGTTCATTCCATCGTCTTTGGCGGCTTTTCGCCGGACAGCCTGGCGCAGCGCATTGCCGACTGCAAGTCCACCTGCCTGATCACGGCCGACGAAGGCCTGCGCGGCGGGCGCACCGTGCCGCTGAAGGTCAATGCCGACAGGGCTGCCGATAAGGCACCTGTGAATACCATGATCGTGGTGAAGCGCACGGGCGGCTCTGTTGCCATGACCAGTGGCCGCGATGTCTGGTATCATGAGGAAGCAGCCAAGGTTTCGGCCGAAAACACCCCGGCAGAGATGAATGCGGAAGATCCGCTGTTCATCCTCTACACCTCCGGCTCCACCGGCAGCCCCAAGGGCGTTCTGCACACCAGCGGCGGCTACCTCGTCTATGCATCGATGACGCACCAGTACGTCTTCGACTACCACGACGGCGATATCTATTGGTGCACGGCGGATGTGGGCTGGGTCACCGGCCACAGCTACATTGTCTATGGCCCGCTGGCCAATGGCGCCACGACGTTGATGTTCGAGGGTATCCCGACCTATCCGAACGCAGGCCGCTTCTGGGATGTGGTGGACAAGCACAAGGTCAACATCTTCTACACCGCACCGACGGCGATCCGCTCGCTCATGGGGGCAGGGGACGAGCATGTTACCCGTACCTCACGCGAGAGCCTGCGCCTGCTTGGGTCCGTGGGAGAGCCGATCAATCCGGAAGCCTGGATGTGGTACTACAATGTGGTTGGCGATAAGCGCTGCCCGATCGTTGATACCTGGTGGCAGACGGAAACCGGCGGCATCCTGATCACGCCGCTTCCGGGCGCAACGCCGCTGAAGCCAGGTTCGGCAACGCGGCCCTTCTTTGGCGTCCAGCCGGCGGTGGTCGATGCGGAAGGCAACATTCTGGATGGGGCGACGGAGGGCAACCTCGTCATCCTCGACAGTTGGCCCGGCCAGATGCGCACGGTCTATGGCGACCATGACCGCTTCGTGCAGACCTACTTCTCCACTTACAAGGGCATGTATTTCACCGGCGATGGCTGCCGCCGCGATGCGGATGGCTATTACTGGATCACAGGGCGCGTTGATGACGTGATCAACGTGTCCGGCCACCGGATGGGTACGGCTGAGGTGGAAAGCGCGCTGGTGGCCCATCCCAAGGTCTCTGAGGCGGCGGTTGTCGGTTATCCGCACGACATCAAGGGGCAGGGCATCTACGCTTATGTCACGCTGATGGCGGGTGAGGAGCCTAGCGAGGCGCTGCGCAAGGAGCTGGTGGCGCATGTGCGCAAGGAAATCGGCCCGATTGCCTCGCCCGATCTCATCCAGTTTGCCCCCGGCCTGCCGAAGACCCGCTCCGGCAAGATCATGCGCCGCATTCTGCGCAAGATCGCCGAGGACAGCTTCGAGAACCTGGGTGATACGTCCACTCTCGCCGATCCGGCAGTGGTGGATGATCTGATCGAGAACCGGCAGAACCGGGCCTGATCCTCTCCGGCATACTCAGTCTTTGTCCTGAACGCACCAAGGGCCCGCAATGCGGGCCCTTTTGCTGCGTCTTTTCCCAGTCTGCTGGTCACTTCGACAGGAAAATCGACTGAATTTGTCTGGCGATGTTTGAGAAGGCCTTGATCAAGGTCTCTCCGTCAGTTGCCTTGAAGTAAGTCGTTGCCTCGTTGGTGGCGCAATATTTCATCAGCCTTTCGGAAGAAGGCAATGAGCCTGAACTGTTCTGGAAAAGAACGGTATAGATCGTGATCTTATTTTCCTTCATAGCGTCGCAGAATTTTCTTGCGCGAACAGCTGGAGGGTCGTCGTAGGTCGCATTTTCATAATACTGTCCCAGCCAATATTTCTTGGCAGACCAGCTACATCCGTTGTTTATCGTTTCGTACAGCCAATAGTATCCAGGCCTTGTATCGTGGTAGCTCCAACCTTGATAGCCATTGTACCAATTGTAGCCAGACCTGTCTTGGCATTGGTTTCGTGTCAGAGATACCTTGTCATAGAAGTCATTGAAGTCACCATCTGTCATGATGAGTGCGATTTTTTTGACCTTGTTGCTGCCATAGGCGCTTGGTGCGCTGGCTGATGGCCAGAGGTTCGACCAGTTTGGCGACAGGGTGTACCAGCCCCAGGCAATTCCGGTCTGGCCCGCAGTGCCGCCGCTGGCAACCAGGTTCTTGATGGCTGTCTCCAGGCTGCCAGCGGAGCTTGTCAGGGGCAGAAGTGGCGAGCCGGAGGAGCAGGCGTTGGATCCGCCACCGAAAAACTCCGAGTTTTTGTCGTTATAGTTATAGGCTGCATCGGTAAATTGTTTCGGGCCCATGCGCTCCGTCACACAATTCGCTCCAAGGGAGGCCCCATTTGTGACGGTTTTAGCCTTGTCGCCGAGATTTACACCCTGGCTATAGGGAACAAGCGAAATGCGGACCTTTGAACGGGAATTGCTGTCCTGTTCCGCAAGAAGAATCTTCACAACACTATTGGCTGCCGTTTCCAAGGTATCCATGTCGTTTGACATGGAGCCGGTAACGTCCAGGATCAGTGCCAGTTCTACGTCGAACCTGGAGTAGGTGGACTGCGATGAGGACCGCACGGGTATTGTTTCCGGGCCAATACCACCAATTGAGACGAAGTACGTGCCGATCGTTCCGGTGACATCGGCGGTGATGATGCCCTCTGCCGGATTGAGTGTGTAGGTCAGATTTGCCAGCTGGACGTTGTCCACGCCTGTCGACGTCAGGTTGGCGTTGAATGCGGACTCCAGCGCGGATTTGATCTGGCTGTCTGTGAGAACGGTGGTTGAAAGCTGACGGGCAACGCTCAAGACGGCAGCATCCAGCGCATTTGTGACTGCACTGCGCACAATGATCGCCCGGCCATAATCGGCCCCGGAACCAGCAATCACAATCATGATGACGATCAAAAAAGCCGCCAGAGGCAGGATGGAGCCGTCATTTTTCCGGCCAAACTGGCTCATCTGCCGCAGAAGCTGGCGGATCCTGGATCTGCACATGTATGAACTCCGAAGGTTTTCAGGAGTTCATATTCATCAGAAACTGTTTCCCAACACTAAAATTGTAGTCAATTGGGACTTAAAGTCGAACCTTGGTTTACGAGCGTTTAAGCAGCTTGGTCAGCGGTAAATAGTATCTGTTTACGGCTCCAGTTCCGTATCCCAGTACAGAAAGTCGAGCCAGCTTTCGTGCAGATAGTTTGGCGGAAAACCGCGGCCGTTGTTGTGCAGGTCCTGAATGGAGGGTCTGAACGGCATGTGCATCGGCCACATGTCCAGCTGTTCGCAGGACTTGTTCGACTTGCGCAGATTGCAGGGAGAGCAGGCGGTGATCACGTTTTCCCAAGTGGTCTGGCCGCCCCGGCAGCGTGGGATCAGGTGATCGAAGGTCAGATCCTCGCGGGAACCGCAATACTGACACTGGAATCGGTCGCGCAGGAAAACGTTGAAGCGGGTGAAGGCCGGGTAGCGCGACGGTTTGACGAAGGTCTTCAGCGAAACCACGCTGGGTAATCGGAACTCGAAACTCGGACTTCGGACCGTGGTCTCGTATTCCGACACGATGTTCACCCGGTCGAGGAACACAGCCTTGATGGTGTCCTGCCACGACCAGAGTGACAGGGGATAATAACTTAAGGGCCTGTAGTCCGCATTCAGCACCAAGGCCGGATGGGCGCCCGATGGTACGGCTATCGTCACCTTCGGCTCCTTGTCTCTCAAGGTACCGGCACCGCAGACCCGATGCCGGGCTCTACCTCTACATGCGAGACATATAGTAGTGCCGGTGTGACACTCTTGTGAAGCCTGTAAAAGTGCCGCAGTGCCGAAGATGGAGATGCCGCCTTACTGCGCTCCATCTGGTCATCAACTACCTGAAATCAAAAGAGCTTCGCGTTTCAAGGGAAAAGCCGGGAAAGGATTTTGGCCAAAAGAAAACGGGCGCCGTGCGGGGCGCCCGTCCACTTGTTTCGAGGCTGTTCGAATCAGCGCTTCTGCCAGTCGCGGATGTCGACGAAATGGCCTGCGATGGCAGCGGCTGCAGCCATGGCCGGAGAGACCAGATGGGTGCGGCCCTTGAAGCCCTGACGGCCTTCAAAGTTGCGGTTCGAGGTCGAGGCGCAACGCTCGCCCGGCTGCAGCTTGTCGGCGTTCATGGCAAGGCACATGGAGCAGCCCGGCTCGCGCCATTCGAAACCGGCAGCCTTGAACACCTTGTCCAGGCCTTCAGCCTCAGCCTGTTCCTTCACGAGGCCGGAGCCCGGAACGACCATAGCCTTGATGCCGTCCTTCACCTTGCCGTTGCCGATCATGGCAGCCGCAGCGCGCAGATCCTCGATGCGGCCGTTGGTGCAGGAGCCGATGAAGACGACATCGACCGGAATGTCGGTCATCTTCGTGCCCGGCGTCAGGCCCATGTATTCCAGCGCGCGCCACTTGGACTTGCGGGTGTTCTCGTCGGCGATGTCATCCGGGTTCGGCACGACGCCGGTCACGGAGATCACGTCTTCGGGGAGGAGCCCCAGGTGACGATCGGGGGCAGGTTGGCGGCGTCCAGCTTCACCACCTTGTCGAAATGCGCGCCCTCGTCGGTGTGCAGCGTCTTCCAGTAGGAAATCGCGCGCTCCAACGCTTCGCCCTTCGGAGACTTCGGACGGCCCTGGATATAGGCGAAGGTGGTTTCATCCGGCGCGATGAGGCCAGCGCGGGCGCCGCCTTCGATCGACATGTTGCAGATGGTCATGCGGCCTTCCATGGACAGCGAGCGGATGGCTTCGCCTGCATATTCCATGACGTAACCGGTGCCGCCGGCAGTTCCGATCTCACCGATGATGGCAAGAATGATGTCCTTGGCGGTGACGCCTTCCGGCAGCTTGCCGTCCACCTGGACGAGCATGTTCTTGGCCTTCTTCTGGATCAGCGTCTGGGTGGCCAGAACGTGTTCCACTTCGGAAGTGCCGATGCCGTGCGCCAGCGCACCGAACGCGCCGTGGGTGGAGGTGTGGCTGTCGCCGCAGACGATGGTCATGCCGGGCAGGGTGAAGCCCTGCTCGGGGCCAACGATGTGCACCACGCCCTGGCGGTGATCCAGCTCGCTGTAATATTCGATGCCGAATTCAGCGGCGTTGTCAGCCAGCGTCTGCACCTGCAACGCGGATTCCGGATCGTCGATGCCCTGGCTGCGGTCGGTCGTCGGCACGTTGTGGTCGACGACGGCCAGCGTCTTCTCCGGACGGCGCACCTTGCGGCCGGTCATGCGCAGGCCTTCGAACGCCTGCGGGCTCGTCACTTCGTGGACGAGGTGGCGGTCGATGTAGAGCAGGCAGGTGCCGTCTTCCTGGGTGTCGACCACATGGTCATCCCAGATCTTGTCGTAGAGCGTTCTCGGCTTGGTCATCGGGGTGTCTCCTGAAACCGGGCGGGGCCTTGATCATCCGCCGTGGCGGTCCTGCCCCTTGTCCCTTGCACGGATTGGCCGTTTCCAGCCTGTTCCGGTCTTGCCTCTTCAATGCCCCGAAGCAACATGGGGGTCAATATGCTTCGCAGTCCGCCACTCTTGAGCTTTGTTCAAGTGGCGCCGTGCTGCGGGCTTGAAAGCTGGCAAAAGAAAGGCGGCCCGAAGACCGCCTTTCAGAAATCTGCGATGCAGCGCCGGTCTTATTCGGCGGAAGCAGCAGCAGCTGCAGCAGCAGCGGCCTCAGCAGCAGCAGCCTTCTCGGCGGCGGCAGTTGCCTTGGCAGCAGCGACTTCAGCGCGGGCTTCTTCGTTGAGGCGCTTGGCGCGGACGTTGGTGGCCTCGACGATACGGGCCGACTTGCCGCGACGGTCACGCAGGTAGTAGAGCTTGGCGCGGCGGACCTTACCGCGGCGGACGACTTCAACGCTCTCGATCATCGGCGAGCAGGCCGGGAACACGCGCTCCACGCCTTCACCGTAGGAGATCTTGCGCACGGTGAAGCTCTCGTTGATGCTGCCGCCGGAACGGGCGATGCAGACACCTTCGTAAGCCTGGGTACGGGTGCGGTTGCCTTCGGTCACCTTGACGTTGACCTTGATGGTGTCGCCCGGAGAAAATTCGGGGAGCTTGCGGACGGCTTCGACCTTTGCCTTTTCTTCCGCGTTCAGCTGTTCGATCAGGTTCATGGCATATTTCCCTTGTCAGTTTTCAAAGACAGCCAGAGCGTCCAGCCCACATGATGTGGAAAGGACGGGGTTCACCGTCTTCGGGCCATGTTGGAGATACCCGGCTGTCCGCAGGATCGCGCAAAAGCAATGCGCGGCGCACAGAACCGGCCACAACGGCTGGCTCCTTACAGGAAGACGGATGCCTTGTCATGTAGAATCTGGAAAAACCGGCTGAAAAGCCGCGTTCGCCCGCCAGTCCTTTGCCCGTCAGTCCTTCGCCTGATGGGCCGCCCAGAGATCCGGCCGCCGCTCCCGCGTCAGCCGCTCGGCTTCCGCCTTGCGCCATTCGTTGATCTTGCGGTGGTTGCCGGATGTTAGAACCTCGGGAATGGGCATGCCCTCGAATTCGGCGGGCCTTGTGTAGTGCGGGTGTTCCAGAAGTCCCGTCTCGAAGCTCTCGGTCTCGCCGCTTTCCTGATTGCCCATCACGCCCGGCAGAAGCCGCACGATGGCATCCAGCACGGTGATCGCGGCAATCTCGCCGCCTGAGAGGATGTAGTCGCCGATGGAAACTTCCTCGAGATGGCGTGAGTCGATCACCCGCTGATCAATGCCTTCAAAGCGGCCACAGATGATGATCGCACCGGGACCACCGGCCAGTTCCCGTACCCGCCTTTGCGTCAGCGGCTTGCCGCGCGGGCTCATCAGCAGGCGCGGGCGGGTGTCGCCGGGCAGGGTGGCGGCATCAATCGCTGAGGCCAGAATGTCTGCCCGCAGCACCATGCCTGCGCCGCCGCCGGCGGGCGTGTCATCCACGGAGCGGTGCTTGTCTGTGGCATGATCACGGATCTGCCGCGCTTCCAGCGACCAGGTGCCCTCCTTCAGCGCCCGGCCGGACAGACTGATGCCGAGCGGGCCGGGAAACATTTCCGGGTAAAGGGTCAACACGGTCGCGGCAAAGCTCATCGCGGGTTCCTGTTCCTGCGGGTCGGATGTCCTGCGGCTGCTATGCGACGAAACGCCGGGCTTTGCAACGGTGGCGCTGTTTGCGGAATTCCAGCAAGAGAGTGTCAACCATGGTTGCAGGTTTGCCGCATCGCGCAAAGGGACCTTAACATCTGCCGCCGACACTGGGGCGATCAAGACCGGAGATTGCCCGTGCCCCGCATCCGCTTCCGCCTGCCGCATATCGTCGCCTACTATGTGGACCGGGATTATCTCGACATATCACTCAGCCGGGTGCTGCCGCTGGCGGCGCTCTGCGTCTTTGGGCTGCTGACGGGGGTGATCTTCAATCACGGCCTGCAGCATCCCTATGACAAGCTGCTGCATCTTGGCTTCTACGGTCTGCTGACCCTGTCGATCCACGCGTTCTTCTGCTGCCGCCTGCGTATCTCCGCGGTTGCTGCCGTGGCGCTGGGCTTTGCCGGTGAGGGGGTGCAGATGTTCATTCCCGGCCGCGAAGCATCGTTCATGGACGGGGTCGCCAACGGGATCGGTGTGGTCATCGTCGTGGCTGCCATCGTGCTGTGGCGCATGGAAAGCCGGAAGATCGACACGGAAGTGCAAGCGGATGAGACGGAAGGCTTCGGAGAGCTTCAGCCCATCCGGTTGTCATCATCCCCGTCATCGCGCGGGGTCTCGGACAGGTAACCGTCCGGAATCGCGGTGACGACACGGCGATCGGCCATGCTGACTTCGGGCACGAAATCCCGTGTGAAGGGAATGTAGAACGAACGGCCTCTTGCGGGGCGCAGTTCCAGAAGGTCACCGGCGCCAAAATTCTGTACCATCACCACCTTGCCGACGGGATTTCCGTCTGCATCCACGGCATCCATGCCGATCAGGTCTGAATGGTAGAATTCGTCTTCTTCCGTCTCGGGAAGACGGTCGCGCGGGATGTAGAGCTCCAGCCCATTGAGGGCTTCAGCCGCGTTGCGGTCGCCGATCTCCTTGAACTTGGTGACGACGACAGTTTTCTGCACGCGGGCTTTGGAGACGGTGAAGCGGCGGGAGCCGTCGGCGGTCTCCAGAACGCCATAATCCGTGAAGGAGAGCGGATCATCGCCAAAAGGCTTGACCCGCACTTCCCCACGAATGCCGTGGGCGGCGCCAATCACGGCCATCAGGACCTTGTTTTCAGGAGCTTTCGTCATTGCCGGGCTTCCTGTGTCCCAAGGCTGATGTCACGCATGGCGCTGCCCGCAGTTTGCATTACTCGGAAGCTTCAGCTGCGGCAGCAGCAGCTTCTTCGGCCTTCTTCTTGGCAGCGGCAACCTTCTCGGCAGCCTTCTTGCCCATCTCGGCCTTCTTCGGGTTGTTGCGGGCTTCACGCTTCATGAGGCCAGCTTCGTCCAGGAAGCGGGCGACGCGGTCGGTCGGCGTTGCGCCGTTGGCGAGCCAGTGCTTGACGCGGTCGATGTCGAGCACGACGCGCTCTGCGGAGTCCTTGGAAACCATCGGGTTGTAGGAGCCGACCTTCTCGATGAAGCGGCCGTCACGCGGAGCGCGGACGTCAGCAACGACGATGCGGTAGTAAGGACGCTTCTTGGCGCCACCACGGGCGAGACGGATTTTCGTAGCCATTTGAGTTTCTCCAGTTGTTCAGTTGCCGTTCGAGGCGGCAATGGCTTCGTGATGCCGGATGACTTCCTTGACGATGAACGCCAGGAATTTCTCGGCAAAGTCAGGATCGAGATTGGCATCGGCAGCAAGGCGCCGCAGCCGCTCGATCTGAATCTGTTCGCGCGCCGGATCAGCGGCCGGCAGCGCATGAGTGGCCTTGAGGTGGCCCACCTTCTGGGTGCACTTGAAGCGCTCGGCCAGCATGTGGATCAGCGCGGCATCAATATTGTCGATCGAGGCGCGCAGAGCGCGCAGCTCGGTCATGGCAGGGGTTTCGCCGAGCTGGGTGTCGGCGGCGGTCTTCTGCAGATCGTTCATCGCTTCTTGCCCTTTCCTCCAAGGCCGGGGAAACCGCCCATGCCGCCAAGGCCAGGAAGCTTCGGCAGACCGCCGAGGCCGCCCATGCCGCCAAGACCCGGAGGCAGGCCGCCGGGCATGCCGCCTGCGCCGCCATCGGGCATGCCCTTGAGCAGGTCACCGGCACCGGGGATCTTGCCGCTCTTGGCCAGTTCTTCCAGCTGCTTCGGATCGATATTGGGCATGCCGCCGGCCATGCTGCCGCCGAGTGCGCCCATCATCTTGCCAAGCATGCCCTTGTTCTTGCCCATCATTTTCATGACGTCGGCCATCTGGCGGTGCATTTTCAGCAGCTTGTTGACCTCAGCCACATCGACGCCCGAACCGGATGCAATGCGCTTCTTGCGGCTGGCCTTGAGGATGTCGGGCTTGCGGCGCTCGCCGGGGGTCATGGACTGAATGATGGCGATCTGGCGCTTGAACATGCGCTCGTCGATATTCGCCGCATCCATCTGCTTCTTGAACTTGGAAATGCCTGGCAGCATGCTCATCATGCCTGACATGCCGCCGAGCTTTTCCATCTGCTTCAGCTGGTCGGCCAGATCTTCCAGATCGAAATTGCCCTTCTGGAGTTTGGCCGCCATCTTCGCGGCCTTTTCCGCGTCGATGGCTTCGGCAGCCTTCTCCACCAGCGAGACAATGTCGCCCATGCCGAGAATGCGGTCGGCGATGCGGCGGGGATGGAAGTCTTCCAGCGCGTCGGATTTTTCGCCCGTACCGATCAGCTTCACGGGCTTGCCGGTGACCGCACGCATGGACAGGGCCGCACCACCGCGGCCGTCACCATCCATACGGGTCAGCACGATGCCGGTGATGCCGACGCGCTCGTCAAAGCTGGTGGCAAGGTTCACCGCATCCTGACCGGTGAGGAGTCTGCGACCAGCAGGATTTCATGCGGATTGGCTGCGGCCTTGACCTCGGCCATCTCCAGCATCAGCGATTCATCGATGTGAATGCGGCCGGCGGTGTCGAGCATGACAACATCGTAGCCGCCGAGGCGCGCGGCCTGAATGGCACGGCGGGCAATCTCCACCGGTCCCTGACCGGCGACAATCGGCAGCGTGTCGACGCCGTTCTGCTCGCCAAGAACCTTCAGCTGCTCCTGTGCCGCCGGGCGGCGCGTGTCGAGCGAGGCCATCAGCACCTTGCGCTTGTCGCGCTGGGTCAGGCGGCGGGCGATCTTGGCGGTGGTGGTCGTCTTGCCCGAGCCCTGCAGGCCGACCATCATGATGGCGACAGGGGCGGGGGCGTTGATGTCAATCGGGTCAGCGTCAGAGCCGAGCATCTCCACGAGCTGGTCGTGAACGATCTTGATGACCATCTGGCCCGGAGTGATCGACTTGACCACATCGGCGCCGACGGCACGGCTGCGCACCTTGTCGGTGAAGGAACGGACAACGGGAAGGGCAACGTCAGCTTCGATCAGCGCGCGGCGAACCTCACGCATGGCCTCGTTGACATCAGCCTCCGACAGCGCACCACGGCCGGTGAGCTTGTCGAGAATGCCACTGAGGCGCTCCGACAGACTTTCAAACATGGCGCTCGTCCTTTCGTGTTGCGGTCCTGCCCCGGCTTAATGTGCCGGTGCCCCTCCATCTAAGGTGCGGCCATCCCGATCTCCAGCCTTGAGCCAAGGAAACCTTGCGCAAAGCAGTTTGACACCCGGGGGCGCATCGCGCTGCCGGGTGTTGACCTCCGGGCGCTCTTTATACCTTTGCGGGTCCCGGTCGGCTGATCATGTCTGGCGTCACTTTCGTGAAGTGCGCCGGACATACAGCGGAAATGGCAAGCGAGTCAAGGAATGCACGGCATCGGCGCAAAATTCCGCGCTCTTTGGATCAAATGTTCTTTATTTGTTCTTTCTCGAGGCGTAAGGTCCGGAAGGTTCCAACGGGAGGCCACCATGAATTTCTACATTACCCTCGGCACACGTGATCTGGCGGCATCCGTCGCCTTTTATGATGCGGTACTGGCAACGGTTGGCTGGGCGTCCCATGCGCAGTTTCCCGGCTGGCAGGGATATTCGAAAGGTGGCAAGGGCGAAGGCGTCACCGTTTGGATCTGCGAGCCCTTCAACGGTGAACCGGCTTCGGCCGGCAATGGCACGATGGCGGCTTTTCCCGCTGCCTCACCGCAGGAAGTCGATGCCTTCTACGCTGCTGCAATGGCGCATGGGGGCGTGGATGAGGGAGCAGCCGGTCCGCGCCCGCATTACGGGCCAGACTGGTATGCAACCTATCTTCGTGATCCCTCCGGCAACAAGATTGCGGCCGTCTTCAACGGCTGAGGTCGAGGGCTGACCGTCCCGCCTACAGGTCCTCCGCACAGGTCTTGCTGCCGGCAAGGCTTGAAATCGCCGCCGGAACAGGGAACATGCGCGTCAGGCACAGGGAAGGGTACAGCTTCCCAGCCTTTACGCTGCCCTGTCCGGCCAGTCATCAGGGCCTATTACGGTCCGTGATGACTGCTGGCGAAAGAGACACGATGGATTTTCGCGCTGTAATCCTGCCGATTGGCAGACTGCTGATCATAGTTGCCCTATTCATGATCCCACCTGCGATTGCCGATCTGATCGAAGGCAATCCGGACTGGGTCGTTTTTGCGACCTCTGCCACCATTCTGGTGTGCGTCGGCGCATTGATCTCGGCAGCGCTGGACCGGCAGGAGTTCAGGTTCCGGCCGCGGGAAACCTTCATCTTCGTCAATGCGGCCTGGCTTGCCTTCAGCTTTGCCGGTGCCATTCCGCTCTATGCAAGCGGCATCGGCCTGACCATGGCAGATGCCTTCTTTGAAGCGGCTTCGGGCCTGACGACAACCGGTTCCACGGTCATCACGGGTCTCGACAACATGCCGCCTGGGATCCTGCTCTGGCGCGGCCTGCTGCAATGGATCGGCGGCATCGGCATCGTCGTGATTGGTATCTGGCTGCTGCCGGGTCTCCGGGTCGGTGGGTCGCAGCTTTTCGCCATCGAATCATCGGAGAAGACCAGCAAGCCCTATGGCCGGATCGAGCCCTTCATTCTCCGGCTGCTGTCGCTCTATCTTCTGCTGACCGTTTTCTGCGGGCTGCTCTACTATCTTGCCGGCATGTCAGCCTTCAACGCACTGATACATGCGCTGACAACGGTATCTACCGGCGGTTTTTCCACCTCCGACAGTTCGATTGCCCAGTTCAACAGCATGGCCATTCTCTGGATCGCCATTGTCTTCATGACCTTGTCGAGCCTGCCGTTTCTCTATCTGATCAAGCTTGCGGAGCGGCGCGAGTCACCTCATCCGCAGCAGGTACGTTTCTTTCTTCTGCTGATCCTGGTGGTCAGCTTTGTGGTCTTTGTCGGCGTTCGGGACCGGGTAGATACCGAGCCCTTCACGCTTTTCACGCACGCGATGTTCAACGTCGTGTCGGTGGTCACGACCACGGGATATGCCAGCACCGACTATCTTCTCTGGGGCAATTTCGCGATCGTGCTGTTTTTCCTGCTGACTTTCGTCGGCGGCTGTTCCGGTTCCACCGCAGGCGGCTTCAAGATCTTCCGGATCCAGATTCTGCTCAGCTCGATCCGTGCGCTTCTGAAGCGCGCGGTTCATCCCCACCGCATCATCGAGCCGCGATTTTCCGGCGCGCCGGTCACTCCCAGCGTCATGGAAGGCGTTTTCGTCTTTTCCATTCTCTATGCAGGCACATTCGGGGTGTTTGCGGTCATCTACGCCATGATCGGCCTCGACCTTGAAACTGCCATCAGCGCCTCGATTACGGCGCAGGCGAATGTGGGGCCCGGCATCGGGCCGCTGATCGGCCCGTCTGGCACGTTCAGCCAGTTGCCCGACAGCGCCAAATGGCTGCTCGGCTTCCAGATGATCCTAGGCCGTCTGGAACTCATCGGCGGGTTGCTAGTGTTCAGCCCGGATTTCTGGCGCGAGACCTGAACCCGCGCCAGCTGGTCCGCATCAGGCCTGCGGCAGTCCGCCCGCGCGGATGATGAATTCTGCCACTTCAGCCATGCCCTTGCCGGTCTTGGCATTGGCAAAGACGAATGGCCGCGTCTTGCGCATGCGGGCGGCATCCCGCTCAAGCACCTCAAGGCTCACCTCCACATGAGGAGCAAGCTCGGTCTTGTTGATGATGAGAAGGTCCGAGCGGGTGATGCCCGGCCCGCCCTTGCGGGGAATGTCCTCACCGGCGGCCACATCGATCACGTAAAGCGTCAGGTCGGCCAGTTCCGGCGAAAAGGTGGCCGCCAGATTGTCGCCGCCGGATTCGATCAGGATGACGTCGAGATCCGGAAAAGCCCTGTTCAGATCCTGCACGGCAGCAAGGTTGATGGAGGCATCCTCGCGGATAGCCGTGTGCGGGCAGCCGCCCGTCTCGACGCCACGGATCCGTTCGCTTGGCAGCGCCTGCGCGCGCATCAGCGCCTCGGCATCCTCGCTGGTGTAGATGTCGTTGGTGATGACGGCGATGGAATAACGGTCGCGCAGCGCCTTGCAGAGCTGGCCGGTGATCGTCGTCTTGCCGGCGCCGACGGGGCCGCCGATGCCGACGCGCAAGGGTCCGTTGGGAGAGGTCATGTGCGGAACAGCCTTGTGTACTGGGTTTCGTGACGCATGGACGCAATGTCCGCGATGAAGGTGCAGGTGCCAAGTTCCTCAAGGCCACTGGCGGCGGCGGTCTGTGCCGTCTCCAGAACCTGTGTCATCACCCCTGCCAGCACGCGCTGGCCATCGGTCTGGCCAAGGGGCACAGCACGCACCGCAGCGGAAATGATGTTGGCGGCAAAGGCATGCAGATAGGCGGAAAGTCCTGCGTCCAGCTGCAGGCCGGATGCCGCCAGCGCAAGCCCGGCGGCCACCGGATAGGGCCATTGCTCCGCGCCTGCGCCGTCTTGCGCGAGGTCCTGGAATACGGTTGCGGCCAGGCTCGCGTCCGGCTGGCTGCTGTTCCAGGCATTGCGGACCGTTGCAAGGAAGGCAGCGCCCTGGGCGCTTGTCTCGATATAGCGTTCGCGCGAGGGGCAGAGGGCAAGGCCCAGGGCGGCCAGTTCGCGCAGGTGAACCGCATCGCCTACCATGGCGGCGCGCCAGCTCTGCGCCAGAAGAATGCCATCCGTCCGGCCAGATCCATGGCGCAGAATGCCGCAAAGCCATAGGCGCAGGCTTGCGGCATCTACCACTTCGCCATCCTCGATCACCTGCTCCAGCCCATGGCTGTAGCTGAAGGCCCCCACCGGAAAGGCTGGCGAGAAGAAGGCCTGCAGCCGGTAAAGCTCTTCCAACCCCTTCATCAGCAGGGGTGTTTCACATGAATCAGGGTGGACCTCAGCGCTCAACGTCCGTGCCCGCAACCGGAAGAGTGATCATCATCGTGGGAATGGGAGTGGCCATGAGCATGAGAATGCCCGTGAGAATGGGTATGAGAATGGCTGTGTGAGTGGCTGTGGCTATGCGAATGTCCATGCCCGCCATGCCCATGCCCATGCCCATGGTCGTGCCCATGCGTGCGGCCCTGGCCATAGGCGCCGCCTTCCGGGTCGAAGGGGGCCATCTTATGGGCGATGGCGCCGCCGAGGCGGACCACCATGTCCTCGATCACGTGGTCCTGCAGGATGCGCAAGGTCCCGTCCATCAGCTGTGTCGGCAGGTGGCGGTTGCCCAGATGCCAGGCAATCCGCATCAACGCGGCTGGTGAGGACGCGGTGATGTCGGTAACAGCCTCCGGCGCAGCCTGAACCTTGATGATCCGGCCATCTTCCAGCTGAAGTCCGTCGCCATGGCGCAGCCAGACGGCCTCGGGAAGGTCCAGCAGGAAACTGGTGCCGCCATCTGTTGCCAGCAGCGCACGGCGCCGGTGGCGGTCTTCGCCGCCCAGGGTGATGGTGTCCAGCGACCAGTCCGGCCAGGTTCCGGCCGGACGAACAAGACCCGCACGCAAGGAACTGCTCACTTCTGGGCCTCCGCCATGCGCTTTCCGGCGGCCTTGAAGGCCGGGCGGCTTGTGGTGCGCTTCAGATAGTCCGCGATCGGACCTTCCTGCGGAACGCCGAATTCGGGCATGCTTGAGCCCCACATCAGGCAGTTGGTGATGATGATGTCCGCGACCGTGAACGTGTCACCCATGACATAGGTCTTTGTGCCGAGACGCTTTGCAAGAATGTCGAGCGCCTTTGCAAGCTCGACCTTGCATGCCCGCATGACTTCCGGTGCCCGGACACCTTCCGGATGCACCACGGTGTTCTTGAAGCTGGTCCAAAGCGGGCCTTCGATGTCGTCCAGACAGAACATGGTGAAGCTGTCCTGAACGGCGCGGTCAATGGTGCCGGCTTTGAAGGTGCAGCCGCCGTGCTTGTCGGCAAGGTAGTGCAGGATGGCGGTGCTGTCGGCCAGGGCCACATCCCCGTCCATCAGCACCGGGATCTTCCCGGTTGGATTGACTGCGTCAACTTCGGGGGTATGCGGCTTTACCGAAAGGGTTTCATAGGGCTGGCCAAGCTCTTCCAGAAGCCAGTAGATGCGGCTTGCGCGGCTCTGCGGTACGCCAATAACCTTGTACATTCCGG
Organism: Pannonibacter phragmitetus; assembly: GCF_050510895.1. Taxonomy (GTDB): domain Bacteria; phylum Pseudomonadota; class Alphaproteobacteria; order Rhizobiales; family Stappiaceae; genus Pannonibacter; species Pannonibacter phragmitetus_B. The sequence goes on from NZ_JBNINT010000001.1 coordinate 4,042,930, forward strand.
TTTCCTCCTGCGGTGCGCTTTCTTGCGCGCACAACATCTTATTTTAGAACAGGAAATAACGCTGCGCCATCGGTAGAACCTCTGCCGGTTCGCACGTCAGCAATTCGCCGTCAGCGCGCACTTCGTAGGTTTCCGGGTGCACCTCCACATGGGGCAGGGCGCTGTTGTGGATCATGGAGTGCTTGGAAATGCCGCTGCGCGTGTTCTTCACCGGCAGGACAAGACTGTCCAGCTCAAGCCGTTCCTTGATGCCATGGTCATGTGCAGCCTTTGAAACGAAAGTGACGCGGCTTGCCGCCATTGCCTTGCCGAAGGCGCCGAACATGGGCCGGTAATGCACCGGTTGAGGTGTCGGGATCGAGGCGTTGGGATCGCCCATGGGTGCCGCAGCAATCGTACCGAGCTTCAGGATCATGTCCGGCTTCACGCCGAAGAAGGCGGGAGACCAGAGCACCAGATCAGCCAGTTTGCCGACCTCGACCGAGCCGATATGCTCGTCCAGCCCGTGCGCGATGGCTGGGTTGATCGTCACCTTGGCGATGTAGCGCTTGACGCGCATGTTGTCGTTCTCGCCGGTCTCCTCGGGCAGGCGCCCGCGCTGCACCCGCATCTTGTGGGCGGTCTGGAAGGTGCGGATCAGGATTTCGCCGACGCGGCCCATGGCCTGGCTGTCGGAGGAGATGATCGACATCGCCCCCATGTCATGAAGGATGTCTTCTGCCGCAATGGTCTCGCGCCGGATGCGGCTTTCGGCAAAGGCCACGTCCTCCGGGATCGACGGATCGAGGTGGTGGCACACCATCAGCATATCCAGATGCTCGTCGATGGTGTTCTTCGTATAGGGGCGGGTCGGGTTGGTGGAAGAGGGGATGACATTCGCCTCACCCACCACCTTGATGATGTCCGGTGCATGGCCGCCGCCTGCGCCCTCTGTGTGGAAGGCATGGATGGTACGGCCCTTGAAGGCGGCCTTGGTGTTTTCCACGAAGCCGCTTTCGTTCAGCGTGTCCGTATGGATCATCACCTGCACATCATATTCGTCCGCCACGGACAGGCAGGTGTCGATCGCCGCCGGTGTCGTGCCCCAGTCCTCGTGCAGCTTGAGCGCACAGGCGCCCGCCAGAATCTGTTCTTCGAGGGCGGCGGGCAGCGAGGCGTTGCCCTTGCCCGCAAAGGCAAGGTTCATCGGGAAGCTGTCGGCGGCCTGCAGCATCCGCGCCAGATGCCAGGGGCCGGGGGTGCAGGTGGTGGCGTTGGTGCCGGTGGCCGGTCCCGTGCCGCCGCCCAGCATGGTGGTGACGCCGGACATCAGCGCCTCGTCGATCTGCTGCGGGCAGATGTAGTGTATGTGAACGTCGAGGGCACCGGCAGTGAGAATGCGGCCTTCTCCGGCAATCACTTCGGTTCCGGGACCGACGATGATGGTGACGCCCGGCTGCACATCCGGATTGCCGGCCTTGCCGATGCCCGCGATGCGCCCGTCCTTCAGGCCCACGTCGGCTTTCACGATGCCCCAGTGGTCGATGATCAGCACATTGGTGATCACCGTATCCACCGCCCCGGCCGAGCGGGGATGCTGCGACTGGCCCATGCCGTCACGGATCACCTTGCCGCCGCCGAATTTCACCTCTTCACCATAGACGGTGAAGTCCTTCTCCACCTCGATGATCAGATCCGTGTCGGCCAGGCGCAGGCGGTCGCCGGTGGTGGGGCCGAACATGTCCGCATAGGCGGCGCGGGGCATCTTGAAGGACATGAGAGAACCTCGAAAATCACGTGTGAAAACAGGGCATCAGGGACAGGGCGCAGCGTCTCAAGCGGTCAGAGTGGTCCCATGACCTTCTGGTTGAAGCCGTAGACGGTACGGTCGCCGGTAAAGGGCACAAGCCGCACCTGGCGGGTTTGCCCCGGCTCGAAGCGCACGGCCGTGCCTGCCGGAATGTCCAGCCGCTGGCCGCGTGCGGCCTCACGGTCAAAGGCAAGCGCCGGGTTGGTCTCGGCAAAATGATAGTGGCTGCCAACCTGAACGGGCCTGTCGCCGGTGTTGGCCACTTCCAGTTCCGTCACCGGCGCACCGGCATTCAGCTCGATCTCGCCATCAGCGGGAAAAATCTCTCCGGGGATCATCATTGCATCTCCTCGTGGCCTTCGTGCGGGCCTGACAGCCAAACTCCAGAAATTCCGTCCCTGCTGCGCTTAACGGATTGGCTGGTGGACGGTGACAAGCTTGGTGCCATCGGGGAAAGTGGCTTCCACCTGCACGTCATGAATCATTTCGGCGATGCCCGGCATCACCTGGTCGCGGGTGAGGACATGGGCGCCCGCTTCCATCAGTTCGGCCACCGTGCGCCCGTCGCGGGCGCCTTCCACCACGAAATCGCTGATCAGGGCGATGGCTTCGGGATGGTTCAGCTTCACGCCTCGCTCCAGCCGGCGCCGGGCCACCATGGCAGCCATGGAAATCAGAAGCTTGTCCTTTTCGCGCGGGGTCAGGTTCACGTGGGTCCTCCGTTATGGGGTCTTGGTCAGCAGGACCAGAGACGGGGCAGGGGCGCCTGCCGGCAGGTTTCAAGAAAGGTGATGAGCCCGTCGCGCAGGCTGCGGCTGTCGGCGCTGACGAAACGGGCCACAAGCTGGCCGTTCCAGGCGCTGACACCACCGCGCAAGGGGCCTCCCTCGGGGGTGATTTCTTCAAGACAGCGGCGCGCTCGGGCAAGGCCGTTTTCCGCATCCGGGCCGCTGTCAATGAAAGTGGCAAAGGCACAGCCACCTGCGGCAGTGGCGAGCCCTTCCAGCATTTGCGTGTCCGGCCCGATGGCGAGATTGTCGGCAAAGGTGAGCTGGCCATTGCGCCAGATGCGCCATTGGTCGCGGAACGAAAGGGTCTTCACGCTTTCGCCCATGGCCTTGCGGCCAAGCACCACCATTTCCAGGCCTGTAAAGCGGGCAGAGCCTTCAAGCCGCACGTCCATTTTGCGGGAGAGCGCGCTCGCCTCGAAGAGGATCAGCTCCTGCGGTAGCCACTCCAGATGGGCGCCGTCGTCCGCCGAGAGGCTGTTGAGGACCTCGCCGGTGCCGCCGGAACTGCGATAGGCGCGCTCGGCGGTCTGCGAGGTGAGAATGGCGCGGGTTCCGGCGGCGAGGTGCCCGGTGTAGCTGAGGCGGTCGCCGCCGGTGATGCCGCCCGAGGTGTTTAGAAGCACGGCCATCGGCACGCTGTCGTAAACCTTCGGCAGGCGGATCTTGGCGGAGCCCGATTGATAAAGGCCCTCCAGCCGGGTCTGGCCATCGCGCAGGGCAAAGGACACGCGTGCCGTGCCACGGGCGCGCTGTATGGCTGGCCGTGGCCCGCCACTGCTGCCTGCTCCGCCGCCCTCAATGCCCGTTTCCGCCCGCATGCTCCCCGTTCTCTTCCTTGGCCCGTTACGGGCTTGGCTGATCTTGTGCCGGAAGCCACTCCATGTGCAAGCAGGGCACTTCCGGAGGATGATCCTAGCAAAGCCGGGGCCATCTTCATGCGCCCCGTGTGCCCGTGAATCTGGCATCCGGGCTTGCGGATCAGGTGAGTAAAGATTGGGCAACTGCCCGCAGATGGTGCAATATGCCTGTTCACGGCTCTTCACATCCCGGTTCCTGGCCCTTCGCTGCGCCTTGCAGGGCTTTGCATTCCTTAACCTTGATCGGGTATGGAGAGATGGGGGTTGCGTTCCGGGGCTGACCCGGAGCATTCGGATGACGAGGGTGTCGTGTTTTCGCGTTTGATTGACAAGCGCCTGCTGGGTCTTGCCGCCATCTCGGGCTGGCTGACCCTGTTTGGGCTGAGCGGACCTGTCCATGCGGACATCGGGCCTTATGTTCTGGTGGATGCCGCCACCGGCACCGTGCTGGAAGAGCATGAGGCAACCCGGCCGTGGTACCCGGCTTCGCTGACCAAGATGATGACAGCCTATGTCACCCTCAAGGCTCTGCGCGAGGGCAGGCTTGAGCTGACCTCGCCGGTTACCCAGTCCGCCAACTCCATCGCCCAGCCGCCCAGCAAGATGGGCTTCAAAGTGGGTACGCAGCTGACGCTCGAGACGGCGCTGACCATTCTGATGGTCAAGTCGGCCAATGATCTGGCCGTGGCGATTGGTGAGACTGTTGGCGGCACCGAAGAGAATTTCATTGCCATGATGAACGCGGAAGCGCGCCGTCTTGGCATGCGCAGCACCCATTTCGTCAATCCGCATGGCCTGCCTGACAACCGGCAGGTGTCCTCCGCCGCAGATCTCGCCATTCTGGCTCTGGCCCTGAAGCGCGAGTTTCCCGAGGCCCATAGATATTACGGGCATCCGGGCCTGAAGTTCGGAAAGAAGATGCTGCGCTCTGCCAACCGCGAGTTTCTGCAGCGTGTGCCGGGGGCTGATGGGCTCAAGACCGGCTATATCTGCAACTCTGGTTATAATGTCGCTGCGTCCGCCACGCGCAACGGCCGCACCATCATTGCGGTCGTGCTGGGTGCCGGCTCCGGGCTTGAGCGTACTGCCTTTACCCGTGAGGTCATTGACCGCGGTTTCCGGCTTGGCGGGCGCGGCCAGCATGTTTCCACCCTGCCGCCAAGCGGCGCTGGGCTTCCGGCAGATGGCTATTGCAAGCGCAATCCCAAGCTTGGGCCGGAACAGATTCTCGCCCGCTACGACATCAGGCAAGCTGCGGGCAAGACACGTGCTTCGGTGTCCTTCCGGTCCACGGGCGAGGGCCGTCCGGTCATTGCGATTCCATCAGGTGATGCTGAACCGGGCGAAGAGGGAGCGGAATTCTCCTCCAAGTCCGGCAAGGTTGACTGGAACATGATCCTCGACCGCACGGTCGGCACTGAGCTGGTGGCCTATGCGCCCATCACGGTGCGCACGGGTCTGGCACCAGGATCTGTTCCGGCTGCTGCGGCCATAGCCCCTGCGGCGGCAGCTGCCGCTGCGGTTGCGGCTGAACTGCCTTCCGTCCGTCTGCCGTCGTCGAAGCCGCTGGATCTGCGGCCTTCCGTCGTGATGCCGGGCGCGGCACAGGGCGCGGTCCAGACCACCCCGGCCTTCGGTTCCCTCTTCAACGGCAATGTGCCGGCATCCGCCGTACCCCGGGCCAAGAACGGCAACTGACGCAGAACTGCGCGAAAGATATTCAAGATGACCGAAGCTCAGGATGCTGCGAGCGTCACACCGCAACGCGGCCCGAAGCCGCCCATTCCGCTGTCCATCATCACGGGCTTCCTGGGGGCAGGCAAGACGACGCTGCTGAACCGCATCCTCAAGGATCCGGCGATGGCTGATACGGCTGTCATCATCAACGAATTCGGTGACGTCGGGCTGGATCACTTGCTGGTGGATCAGTCAAGCGAGGGCATTCTGGAGCTGTCCTCCGGCTGCCTGTGCTGCACCATACGGGGCGATCTGATCAACACGCTGGAAGACCTGCTGCGCCGGCTTGATAACGGCCGCATGGAGCGTCTGGCGCGGGTGGTGATCGAAACGACGGGTCTCGCCGATCCGGCTCCAATCCTGCACACGGTGATGCTGCATCCCTATCTGATGCTGCGCTACCGGCTGGACAGCGTCGTGACGCTGGTGGATGCGGTCAACGGCTCGGCGACACTCGACGCCCATCAGGAAGCTGTCCGTCAGGCCGCCGTTGCCGACCGTCTGGTGCTGACCAAGACCGATCTGCTGGAGGGCGATGCCGGAGAGGCAACCCTTGAGGCCCTGACCGCCCGGCTGAAAGCGCTCAATCCTGGTGCGCAGCTTCTCAACGGGCAGAAGGGTGAGGCAGATGCCGCGCATCTGTTCAATGCCGGGCTTTATGATCCTGCCACCAAGATCCCCGATGTGGCGCGCTGGCTGAATGCGCAGGCCTATGAATCTCACGGGCATCACCATCACGGGCATGACCACGCCCACGGCCATCATCACCACGATCACGGGCACGATCATAACCATCACGATGTGAACCGGCACGATGACAAGATCCGTGCCTTCACACTGACGGCAAACCGCCCGGTGCCGGCGTCAGCGCTGGAGATGTTCCTCGATCTCCTGCGCTCCGCCCACGGGCCGAAGCTGTTGCGGGTGAAGGGTATCATCCAGATCGCCGAAGATCCGGACCGGCCCGTGGTCATTCACGGTGTGCAGCATGTGTTCCACCCGCCGGTCACGCTGGCAGGCTGGCCGGATGGCGACCGGCGCACGCGGCTGGTCTTCATCACCTATGACCTTGCCGAGGGCTTCGTCCGCCGCCTGTTCGATGCCTTCACCGGCGCCATGGTCAGCGACACGCCGGACGCTCAGGCCATGATGGACAACCCTCTGGCCATCTCCGGCTTCAAGCCGGGGTGACGCCTCAACTGCGCTTCAGCCGGATCAGGCCTTCCTGCGCGGTTGAGGCGATGAGGTGGCCGCTGCGGTCGTAGAGAAGGCCCCGGTTCATGCCGCGCCCGCCGGAGGAAGAGGGGGCGTCGGTGGCGTAGAGCAGCCAGTCATCGGCCCGGAACGGACGGTGGAACCACATGGAATGGTCAAGGCTGGCAGCCTGGATCTGTGGGCTGAACACCGACTTGCCGTGGGGAAAGAGCGAGGTATCCAGCAGCGTCATGTCCGAGGCATAGGCCAGAACGCACTGATGGATCCGGGTTTCGTCTGGCAGGGGGCTGGTGGCGCGCACCCAGACATATTGCTGCGGCGCCAGCTTCTTCTCGCTGAAATAGTGGGTCAGGTCGACAGGGCGCAGTTCGATCGGGCGTTCCCGCTCCCAGTAGCGGCGCACGTTCTCCGGTGCCACCTTCAGGAACTTTTCCTTGAGTTCCTGCTCGCTTGGCAGCTCTTCCGGCATCGGCACGTCTGGCATGTCGATCTGGTGTTCCAGTCCATCTTCCAGCGTCTGGAAGGAGGCGGACATGGAGAAGATCGCCTGCCCGTGCTGGATCGCCACAACGCGGCGCGTGGTGAAGCTGCCGCCGTCGCGGATGCGGTCCACATCATAGATGATCGGCACCGCCGGATCGCCGGGCCGCAGGAAATAGCCATGCAGGGAATGGATGTGCCGCTCCTCCACCACAGTGCGCGAGGCGGCCACCAGGGCCTGGCCGATCACCTGCCCGCCATAGACCCGCTGCCAGCCCGCCTGGGGGCTGCGGCCACGGAACAGGTTGTGTTCCAGCTGTTCGAGGTCAAGAATGGACAAAAGTGAGTTGATGGCCGTGTTCATTGCCGCATTCCTTGCTAAATGGGTGCATGGGGCTAAATGAGTGCATTCGAGGCACCCGTGGCGCACAGTCCGGGAACGCCTGATTGGACGCGGCCTCCGGTCCGTGTCAATGCTGACCAAAGGGAAACCGCCTGATTTTGTGAGCCGTGCCCATGCGGGGCAGACCGGTTCCGGGCGACGAAGGAGATGAAGATGCGAGAGTCCCGAGCCGCTGACAGCCTTGCTCAGGAGAGTGTGGCCGATGTGGTGATCGCCGGCGGCGGATATGTCGGTCTGTCCCTCGCTCTGGCGCTCAAGCAGGCGGATCCGTCAATGGATGTGGCTGTCGTTGATCCCAAGCCCATGGACAGCCTTGCAAAGGACCCGCGTGCGTCTGCCATCGCTGCGGCGGCTTGCCGCATGCTGGACCAGCTCGGCATCTGGCAGGACATCCGCGCCACCGCCCAGCCGATCAACGAGATGATCGTCACCGACAGCAAGCTGCGCGATACGGTGCGCCCGGTGTTCCTGACCTTTGCGGGTGAGACCGGCAGCGCCCAGGGGGACGAGCCTTTCGCTCATATGATTCCGAACGGCGCCATGCTGCCCGCCCTCTACAAGGCGGCGCTGGCGCTGGGCGTGCAGTTCCATGCGCCCGATACGGCGCGCGATTTCCATCAGGCGGGCGATCACGTCAGCGTGGCGCTGGCCAGCGGCGGGCGCATCAAGGCCAAGCTTCTGGTGGCGGCTGACGGCGTGCGCTCGCGCCTGCGCGATTTGGCGGGCATCCGCACCGTGCACTGGTCCTACGGCCAGTCGGGCATCGTCACCACTGTGAAGCATGAACGCCCGCACAATGGCCGGGCGGAAGAGCATTTCCTGCCTGCCGGGCCTTTCGCCATCCTGCCGCTGCCGGGCAACCGCTCCTCGCTGGTCTGGACCGAACGGACAGGAGACGCGGACCGGCTGGTGCGTGCCGATGATTTCACCTTCGAGCTGGAACTGGAGCGCCGCTTTGGCCACCATCTCGGCAAGCTGGAGCTGGACGGCCCGCGCCATGCCTATCCTCTGGGCCTGACGCTGGCGCGTGATTTCGTCCGCCCGCGCATTGCCCTTGCGGGTGACGCGGCCCATGGCATCCACCCTATTGCCGGGCAGGGCCTCAATCTCGGCTTCAAGGACGTTGCGGCGCTGGCGGAAGTCATCGTCGAGGCCCGGCGCCTGGGACAGGATATCGGCGGGCTCGACGTGCTGGAGCGCTATCAGCGCTGGCGCCGGTTCGACACGTTCCAGATGGGCGTCGTCACCGATGTGCTGAACCGGCTCTTCTCCAACGATGTGGATGCGGTGCGCGGCATTCGTGATTTCGGCCTTGGCCTGGTGGACCGGTTGCCGAAGCTCAAGGGCATGTTCATCCGCGAAGCTGCCGGCTTTGCCGGGCCTGCGCCCCGGTTGTTGACCGGCGAAGCGATCTGAGCTGGCATCAGGGGTTAGTTGGGCATCAGGGGGAAGATGACGGCAACAGTTTCTGCCGGTGCCGATGCTGGCCCGCGCACCATCCTGATCACGGGTTGCTCCAGCGGAATTGGAGCAGCCTCTGCCCGTCTTATGCGCGGGCGCAACTGGCGGGTCTTTCCGGCGGCACGTAAGCCGGAAGACGTGGAAGCGCTGGCTGCGCAAGGCTTTGAGGCGGTGCTCATTGATTATGAGCGGCCCGAAACCATCCGTTCCGGGCTGGAAAGCGTGCTGGCGAAGACTGGCGGGCGGCTTGATGCGCTGTTCAACAACGGTGCTTATGCAGTGCCCTGTGCGGTGGAGGATCTCCCCGTCGATGCCTTGCGGGCACTGTTCGAGGCGAATTTCTTCGGCTGGCACGATCTGACCCGGCAGGTCATTCCGGTGATGCGCGCCCAAGGGGCAGGGCGCATCGTGCAGTGCTCGTCCATCCTTGGTTTCATCGCCATGAAATACCGGGGTGCCTACACGGCGTCGAAATTCGCGCTGGAGGCTTATTCCGACACTTTGCGGCAGGAACTGCATGGCACGGGCATCCACGTCAGCCTGATCGAGCCGGGACCGATCGGCACCCGCTTTACCGAAAATGCGCTGGCAAACTTCCATCGCTGGATCGGCAAGGAAGGCATGATGGCCTCACCGCACCGGGCCACCTATGAGCGGCGGCTGAAGCGGATGGAGAACGGTGAACCCGGTCCCTGGAAACTTCCGCCGGAAGCCGTCGTTGAAAAGCTGGCGCACGCCGTTGAGGCCAGCCGGCCGAGGGCGCGCTACCGGGTGACCAAACCAACCATCTGGATGAACATTGTCCGCCGGTTCCTCACCACCCGTGCTCTGGACCGGGTGCTGCTGAAGGCGGCGGACGGGGAAGAGTGAGATCGTCTTCTTGTGCAGGTCTGCGTCTGGCAGATTTGCGTAAGCGAGGCACAGCGGTGGCGGGTATCCCGCCGCCTGAGGGGTACAGGAAATGGGCAGTTTCTTTTATTATCTGGTTCCGGTTGCGGTTGGCGCGGTGGCAGTCGTGCTGCTGCTCGGACTCTGGAACATGATGCGCGGCGGTTCATCCAACCGCTCGCAGCAGCTGATGCGCTGGCGTGTCGGCCTGCAGTTTCTTGCCATCGTCATCATCATGGCTGCGCTCTATTTCCTGGGACCCAAACCCTGACGCGCGCCTGAGAGCCGCATCAAGACACAAGCGCCCGGGAGGTAATGCAGCATGGTTGTTCTGAACAAGATCTATACGAAGACGGGCGACGACGGTACGACCGCGCTGGGCTCCGGTGAGCGGCGGCCCAAGTATGACCTGCGCATCGAGGCCTATGGCACGGTGGATGAAACCAACTCGGTGGTTGGTCTCGTCCGTCTGGCGCTTGAGGGGGTAGATGCTGAGGTGGATGCCATTCTCGGCCGCATCCAGAATGACCTGTTCGACCTTGGCGCCGATCTGGCAACGCCGGAAACGGACAAGGATCTGGGCTACGAGCCGCTGCGCATCACCGATGCACAGGTTACGGCGCTGGAAAATGCCATCGATCTGCTGAATGCGGACCTAAAGCCGCTGCGCTCCTTCGTGCTGCCGGGCGGCACACCGGCGGCCACCTATCTGCACCTTGCCCGTACCGTCTCGCGCCGGGCCGAGCGGCTGATGGTGCATCTGGCGGCGGAGGAGCGAATCAACCCGGCGGCCACGCGTTATATGAACCGTTTGTCTGACTTCTTTTTGTCGCGTCCCGGTATCTGAATGACAAGGGCGCAGGCGACGTCCTCTGGGTGCCCGGCAAGAACCGGTAAGACCCTATCCCGATGAGCCGGACTCGTCGGGATAGGGTCCAAGCCCGTGCGGCGTTTGAGCAATTCAGGGCTTGATGCGTTAGCATCTTAAGACCTGGCAAGAGAGAAAACAGGGATCAGGCAGAGCCGGATGTTCTTTCCCCTCTACGACCATAACCCCTTGCGCCACGTGCTGAGGCCCGTGGTCACCTGGTCGCTGATCCTGGCCAATGTGCTGGTGTATCTGCTCATTCAAGGCGGGGGCCTTGGTGATGTGGCCATTGCCAGCGCCTATTCCTACGGGCTCATCCCGTCCGTGTTCTTTGACACGAAGGATCTGGCACCGGAGCTGATGATTCTGCCTGCGAAGGCATCGCTTGTCAGCTATGCCTTCCTGCATGGAGATGTCATGCATCTGGCGGGAAACATGCTGTTCCTCTGGGTCTTCGGCGACAATGTCGAGGACGCCATGGGGCATCTGAAGTTTCTCGCTTTCTATCTTCTGTGCGCGGCGGCGGGCGGGCTTGCCTTCGCGCTGCTCGACCCGGCTTCGGATGTGCCGCTGATCGGCGCATCCGGGGCAGTTTCCGGCATTGTTTCGGCCTATCTGATGCTGCATCCACGGGTGCGGGTCTGGGTGCTGTTCATGGGGCGCATCCCTCTGCGTCTGCCTGCCCTGTGGCTGCTGGGCGGCTGGATTATCGTGCAGATCGCCAATCTCTTCCTGTTCCAGAGGAGTGAGGTCGCCTGGGTGGCCCATGCCGGGGGCATTATGGCTGGTGCCGTTCTTGTGCTGGTGATGCGCCGCCCGGGCGTGAGATTGTTCGACCGTGGCCTGGAGGCATGAGCGTATGGGGCGCAGCCAGGCCTTTGCAACGCAGCAAGAAGTGGACGGAGCTTCCGTAGCGCCATCGTTGACACCCGGCGTCCGGGTGTTTACCGTCGCGCCCCGAATGCAAGTATTGGCTGAAACCCGCCATTTTCTCTGCGGGATTGTAAGCTGGCTCTACCTGTTGACGCAGTGCGGCAAAAAAGCCGCCGAAGCGGGAGGAAAAGACCCATGAAAATCCTTGTGCCCGTAAAGCGGGTGATCGACTACAACGTCAAGGTTCGCGTGAAACCGGATGGTTCCGGTGTCGAGCTGGCCAACGTGAAGATGTCGATGAACCCCTTCGACGAGATCTCCGTTGAAGAGGCCCTGCGCCTCAAGGAAGCGGGCAAAGCGACGGAAGTGGTTGTGGTGTCCATCGGGCCGGCTCAGGCCACCGAAACCCTGCGCACCGCGCTGGCCATGGGCGCTGACCGGGGCATCCTGGTGAAGACCGACGCCACGGTGGAGCCGCTGGCCGTTGCCAAGATCCTCAAGAAGGTTGTTGAAGCCGAAGAGCCGGGTCTCGTGATCCTCGGCAAGCAGGCCATCGACGATGACAGCAACCAGACCGGCCAGATGCTGGCGGCGCTGCTCGGCTGGGGCCAGGGCACGTTTGCCTCCAAGGTCAGCGTCGGTGACGGCAGTGTGGACGTGACCCGTGAAGTGGACGGCGGTCTGCAGACCGTAACGCTGAAGCTTCCGGCCATCGTCACGACGGATCTGCGCCTCAATGAGCCGCGCTATGCGTCCCTGCCGAACATCATGAAGGCGAAGAAGAAGCCGATCGACGAGAAGACCCCGGATGATTTCGGTGTCGATGTCTCCCCGCGCCTGACCGTGCTGAAGACGGTCGAGCCGGCATCCCGCCAGGCGGGCGTGAAGGTTGGCTCGGTGTCCGAGCTCGTGTCCAAGCTGAAGAACGAGGCCGGCGTCCTCTGAGGACCCGTCACAGGAGGATAAAAACCCATGACGACACTTCTTGTGGCCGAACACGCCGGTGGCACCCTGAACGATGCAACCGCCAAGGCCCTGACTGCTGCGGCAAAGCTCGGCGGCGATGTGCATGTGCTGGTTGCTGGTGAAGGCGCCCGCTCTGCAGCTGAGGCCGCCGCAAAGCTCGCAGGCGTTGCCAAGGTTCTGGTGGCTGAAGGCGGTGCTGTTGCTCATCAGCTGGCCGAGCCGGTGGCAGACCTGATCGTTTCGCTGGCTGGCAGCTACGACGCCGTCGTTGCCGCCTCCACCGCCAGCGGCAAGAACATCCTGCCCCGCGTTGCAGCCCTGCTCGACGTGATGCAGATCTCTGACGTGACCACCGTGATCGACGGCGAGACCTTTGAGCGTCCGATCTATGCCGGCAACGCCATCCAGACCGTGAAGTCGGGCGATGCCAAGAAGGTGATCACCGTGCGCACCGCTTCCTTCGCCGCTGCAGGCGAGGGCGGTTCGGCGGCCATCGAGGATGTGGCAGCGCCTGCAGACGGCGGCCTGTCCAGCTTTGCCGGTGAAGAGCTGTCCCGCTCTGACCGTCCGGAACTGGCTTCGGCCAAGATCATCATCTCGGGTGGCCGTGCGCTGGGCTCTGCGGAGAAGTTCCAGGAAGTCATCATGCCGGTGGCGGATGCGCTGGGTGCAGCTGTCGGTGCCTCGCGCGCTGCAGTCGATGCGGGCTATGCCCCGAACGACTGGCAGGTCGGCCAGACCGGCAAGGTGGTTGCTCCGCAGCTTTACATTGCCTGCGGTATTTCCGGTGCCATCCAGCACCTCGCCGGCATGAAGGACTCCAAGGTCATCGTCGCCATCAACAAGGACGAGGAAGCTCCGATCTTCCAAGTGGCGGACTACGGCCTCGTTGGGGACCTGTTCGAAATCCTGCCGCAGCTGAAGGCAGAACTCGAAAAGGCCTGAGGGCACACACATGGTTAAGGCTGCCGCGGATCTCCCGGCAGCCTGAACTGCTTCTGAAGGGGCAGGCAGACGGATTGACCCGCTTTTGTTGCGCTGGTCCTTGCCCGATGCGATGAACCTTGTAAAGAATAGCGCGGCTTGCGTGCATTTGCGCCATGGCCTGCAACAGGATCGGATGAGACGATGGTGGTCGAGATCAAGAAAGTCGGTGTGATCGGTTCGGGTCAGATGGGCAGTGGCATTGCCCATGTCTGCGCCGTGGCCGGATATCAGGTCTATCTGAACGACCTGTCCCGCGACCGGATCGAATCCGGTTTGGCATCGATCAATGGCAACATGGCCCGTCAGGTGTCCAAGGGCCAGATTTCCGAGGAAGACCGCTCCGCAGCTCTCGACCGGCTGCATGGCGCGGAAAACCTCGACATGCTGGCCGATGTGGATCTCGTCATCGAGTCTGCTGTCGAGAACGAGCAGGTCAAGCGCAAGATCTTTTCCCAGCTCTGCCCGGTGCTGAAGCCGGAAGCGATGCTGGCGACCAACACCTCGTCCATTTCCATTACGCGCCTTGCCGCCTCGACAGACCGGCCGGAGCGTTTCATCGGCATCCACTTCATGAACCCGGTTCCGATCATGGAGCTGGTGGAGCTGGTGCGCGGAATTGCCACCGAAGACGAGACATTCGAGGCCGCCAAGGGCTTCGTGGCCCGCCTTGGCAAGACCACGGCCGTTGCCGAAGACTTCCCGGCCTTCATGGTCAACCGTATTCTGCTGCCGATGATCAACGAAGCCATCTATACGCTCTATGAGGGCGTTGGCTCGGTGGAATCCATCGACACGGCCATGCGTTTGGGCGCGAACCATCCGATGGGCCCGCTGCAGCTGGCCGACTTCATCGGTCTCGACACCTGCCTCTCCATCATGCAGGTGCTCTATGAGGGCCTTGCCGACAGCAAGTACCGCCCGTGCCCGCTGCTGGTGAAATATGTCGAGGCCGGCTGGCTTGGCCGCAAGACGCGTCGCGGCTTCTACGACTATCGCGGCGAGACCCCGGTTCCGACCCGCTGAGGCTACCGTGAACCTCGCCCGCTACTGCCTCACCCGCGCAGCGCCCGATCCGGGCGCAGTCGCGCTGGAGGTGGTGGGACCGGGCGGGGCAATGCTGGAACGCTGGACCTATGGGGATCTGACCGCAGGTGTGCTGTCTGTTGCAGGAGGCCTTGCGGGTGAGGGGCTGAGGCAAGGGGACCGGGTTCTCCTGCGTATCGGCCATTCCAGCGATTTTCCGCTCTTCTTCTTTGGCGCCATTGCCGCCGGTCTGGTGCCCGTGCCCAGTTCCGCGCTCCTGACCGGGCCGGAATGCGACATGCTTCTGGCTGACAGCGGGGCTGTTGCCGTCATTCATGACGGGGAAACGCCTTTGCCGCAGCCGTGTGCCGGGATCCGCTTCATCGGGCCGGAAAGCATAACCACGCTTAAGAGCGCGCCGCAGGGCAGCTTTGCTGCCACCCAGCCGGATGATCCGGCCTTCATCGTCTATACCTCCGGCACCAGCGGCCGCCCCAAGGGCGTGCTGCATGCGCAGCGTGCCGCGTCTGGGCGCCGTCCCATGGATCAGGGGTGGTACGGCATTTCGTCCTCTGACCGGCTGCTGCATGCAGGCGCCTTCAACTGGACCTACACACTCGGCGTTGGCTTGATGGACCCTTGGGCCAATGGTGCCACCAGTGTTGTCTATGACGGCCCGCGCGATCCGCAAGTGTGGCCGGACCTGCTGGAGGCCACAGGCGCAACGCTTTTTGCGGCGGTGCCGAGCCTTTACCGGCGCATTCTGAAATACGGCGATGTTACGCTGCACCGCTTCCCGGCCCTGCGCCACGGACTGACGGCAGGAGAGGCGCTTCCAGCCGCGCTCCATGAGGAGTGGACGCGCCGCAGCGGTCGCCCGCTCTATGAAGCGCTGGGCATGAGCGAGATATCGACCTATGTCTCCAGCGGCCCGCAGGTGCCTACGCGTCCCGGCAGCCCTGGCAAGCCGCAGGCCGGACGCTCCGTCGCCATTCTGCCGGAGGAGGGCGGTGATACCCCGTTGCCCTTTGGCGAAACGGGCCTCCTGGCCGTTTCGCGGGATGATCCGGGCCTGATGCTCGGATACTGGCAGCGGCCCGAAGACACGGCGGAGGTGATGCGCGGCAACTGGTTCCTAACAGGCGACCGGGCCCGGCAGGATGCGGATGGTTATCTCTGGTATGAAGGGCGTGCCGACGATGTGATGAATGCCTTCGGCTATCGCGTTGCGCCGGAAGAAGTGGAACGGGTCTTGGCCACCCATCCAGATGTGGCGGATGTGGCTGTGACGGCAGTGCCTGCCGGAAATGGCATCAGCCTTGTCACGGCTTTCCTTGTACCGCGCGACGCTGCGGTGCTGGACACAGATGCTGTTGCCATCTTCGCGGCGGAACGGCTGGCGGAATACAAGCGGCCCAAGGTCTACCGTCTTCTGCCGGATCTGCCCCGCACGCCTTCGGGCAAGCTGCAGCGCAAGGCGCTGTGGCGTGAAGCATTCTGAAAGGTGTTAACGGCAGATTAACCTTCTGGCGCGACACTGGACGCCGTCAGGAAAGGTAGATCCATGAGCAGCGCATCCATCGCAGCCGCGCTTGTCGGGGCAACGCAGGCCCAGACCCAGCAGCAGCTTCAGGCCAAGATGCTGAAGATGTCCATGCAGCCGGATCAGTCCATCGTGGCCATGCTGGATCAGGCAGCTTCCTCCGGTTCCGGATCTGCGCCGCTTGCCGCAGGAACCGGCGGTCTCGTCGACGTTACCGTCTGACCCCCTCAAAATTTGCTTCATTGAGCGCCCGGCCGGATCAAGACCGGTGCCGGGCGGAGCCTTTAGGCCGTTTACCAAGTTTTCCTCTGATAAAATCAACTGGCGCAAGCCGGGTTAGGGATCTCGCAATATTTGGGCATTCCGAGATCATGGTTAATCAATAGTTAACAATCTATTGGCGGCAATCTGATTTTATAACGTTATTTCTGATCTAACCTAGCGTAATTACAAATTTTAATAAAATTTTATACAATTTGCCTGATTCGTACTAATGTTTGCTTTGGGTCTGTGGCCTATATTACCCTTCGTGGCATTCCAGCATTCTGGCCGTTCGCCGGCCGATGCTCACGATGGAGGTTCACATGGCGGAGATCGAAAGTTACCGCGGTGTTCCAGCCTCTGCGCTGAGGGAGGACAAAAACCTCTCGGAACGCCGCACTGAACGGTTCGAGGAGTTTAACGCCCGGCGCAGCGCCATGCTGGCCGAAGCGGTCAACCGAGAAGCGAACAGTAAGGCGAACCGCGCAGAGCAACTGAGTGAAGATGCCGATCGCATCGCGCGCCGTGCTGTCGCCGGCATGGGCAACCGCGTTGATGTGACGGCCTGATCCCGGCATCCTCCGGGCTCTGGCTGGCGCAGGCATCAACTGGAAAGGGCTTGAGTTATGGTTGCAATTTCCGGAACTGCATCGGCTGACCTTGCAACGGCAAACCTGCGCTCTGACTATTCCGCAAGGGCTGCGCAGGACACGGCCCGGGTCGAGCGTCAGGCGTCGGAACGTCAGACCGAAGAGCAGCGTGAGACCGTGCAGGAGACGTCCCGCCAGGAAGAGCAGCGCGAAACCCGCAAAATTCCTGGTCTCGGCAATGCGGTGGACATCACCGCCTGACGGCGGCTGTCACATCAAAAGAAATCCACAGCCCCGCTTTCGCGGGGCTTTGGCCGTCGAGTGCTCAATTTTTTCTGATCCGTCTTGAACCCGCTTGCGGGCTGGAGCAGAGAGGCTTCGTCTTTCTGCGAAGCCGCAAATGTCCCAGATTCGAGTGTCAGCCTGCGGCGTCCCCTGCCGGTTTTGCCCGTACCGCATCAATCAGCTGCAGCGCATCCTCCTGGTCCCATTCGGCCGGACCGTACATGGTTCCGATCTCGCAGCCGTCAGGTCCGGCAAGGATCGTCGTGGGCAAACCTGTTGCGCGGGCCTTGCTGCGCAGGTCCTGGAACACGGCGTTGGATGCATCCGAGTAGTAGGTCAGAGACTCGACGCCGATTTCCTCAAGGAAAGTCTTGGGTTTCTCGGGTCCACCCCGGTCCAGATTCACTGTCACCACCGCAAAGTCATCGCCATTGCGTGTCTGAGCCAGCCGGTCCAGTGCAGGCATTTCCTTGCGGCAAGGGGCACACCAGGTGGCCCAGAGGTTCAACAGGACCGTCTTGCCGGTGAATTGAGCGACGCTCACATCTTCTCCATTCGGTCCCTTGAACTTCAGATCGCTGAGATCAAGAGGATTTTTGCGGGCAGGAAAGCGGCGACGTCGCCCTTGGCAAAGGGTTTGGCAGCGGAGGCCGATGCCAGCGAAGCCTGGCAGCTTTTCCCTGCGCTTGTGTTGCCACCGGGGCTGCCAATCACGTATACCGCCGCAATGGCTGAAAGCAGACCGGCCGCAGCGACCGCAACCAGCGGACGTCTGTAACCGTTGCGGGTCTGTCTTGTCGGCTTCATGTCTTCTTCACCTGGCAAGGGCACCTCTCCGGGGCGTCTATCAAGAGGCAGTCATATGAGCAACCGCATGTGGGGCGGCCGTTTCGCCGAAGGCCCGGACGCGATCATGGAAGAGATCAACGCGTCCATCGGCTTCGACCAGAAGCTATACAAGCAGGATATAGAGGGTTCCAAGGCCCATGTCCGCATGCTGGCCGCGCAGCAGATTGTCGCGGGCGAGGATGCAGAAAAAATTGTTCACGGTCTCGACACGATCCTGTCAGAGATCGAAACGGGCAAATTCACCTTCTCCCGTGCCCTCGAAGACATCCACATGAACATCGAGGCGCGCCTGGCCGAGCTGATTGGTGCGCCGGCCGGACGCCTGCACACCGCCCGCTCGCGCAATGACCAGGTGGCGACCGATTTCCGCCTGTGGGTGCGCGACACGCTCGATACGCTTGATGGTCAGCTGGCCGAGCTGCTGGTGGCGCTGGCCGAAAAGGCCGAGGCCCATGCCGCCGACGTGATGCCGGGCTTCACCCATCTCCAGTCCGCTCAGCCGGTCACATTCGGCCACCACATGATGGCCTATGTTGAGATGTTCGCCCGCGACCGCAGCCGCTTTGCAGATGCCCGCAAGCGCATGAACGAGTCCCCGTTGGGGTCTGCCGCACTTGCCGGCACGTCCTTCCCGATCGACCGGGAAGCGACCGCGAAGGCGCTTGGCTTCGACCGGCCCATGGCGAACTCCCTCGACGGCGTGTCCGACCGTGACTTTGTCATCGAGGCGCTGGCTGCTGCGTCCATCTGCTCCATGCACCTGTCGCGCTTTGCCGAGGAAATCGTGCTGTGGTGCTCGGCCCAGTTCGGCTTCATCAAGCTGTCGGACAAGTTCTCGACCGGTTCCTCGATCATGCCGCAGAAGAAGAACCCGGATGCCGCTGAACTGGTGCGCGCCAAGACTGGCCGTATCTACGGCGGCATGATGGCGCTGCTGGTGATGATGAAGGGCCTGCCGCTCGCTTATTCCAAGGACATGCAGGAAGACAAGGAACAGGCTTTCGACGCCCTGCCGTCCCTGTCGCTGGCACTTGCCGCCATGACCGGCATGGTGCGGGACATGGAGCCGCAGCTGAAGCGCCTGAAGAAGGCCGCAGGCTCCGGCTATTCCACGGCCACGGATTTGGCCGATTGGCTGGTGCGGGTGCTTGGTATGCCTTTCCGTGATGCTCATCACGTCACTGGCAAGATTGTCGGCTATGCGGTCGCTGAGAGCGTTGAACTTGAAAAGGTGCCTCTGGCGGTGATGCAGGAGATTGAGCCGCGCATCACCCGCGAGATCTATTCGGTGCTGACCGTCGACAAGTCGGTGAAGAGCCGCACCAGCTATGGCGGCACGGCTCCGGCCAATGTGCGCAAGCAGGCCCGCCGCTGGCTGAAGCAGCTGGCCAAGGGTTGAGGAACAGGCAAGGCGCCCGTCTCCACCGGGATGGGCGCTTTCCTTTGTGCCCGGCGCGGGGCTTGCCGTACGCGGGAAGGCGTGCGACGACATCGCATCCGGGAATTTCAAGATACGAGGTCTGACATGCTGAAGAACCGGCGCTTTCTGACTGCTGCCACCTGCCTTCTCTGCCTGGGTCTGGCCGTTTCGGCCTGTGGCCGCCGTGGTTCCCTTGAAAAGCCGCGTCCCGCTGCCGCCATTGAGGTGATGCCGCATCTGGCTGCCGCTCAGCTGGCCTGATCTGCCAGCCCGTTCTGAAAGCCTGATGCTTCTGCCGTAAGGGCGTGCGGCCTGCGGTGTTCCGGGATTTGCCATGCATCATTTCGAGATGAAAAACGGCGTTCTCCATGCGGAGGACGTCAGTGTCACGGCCATGGCGGAAGCAGTGGGCACGCCGTTCTATTGCTATTCTGCGGCGACGCTGGAGCGGCACTACCGTGTCTTTGCGCAGGCGTTGCAGGGCATTCCGTCCCTGGTCTGCTTTGCGGTGAAGGCCAATTCCAATCTGGCCGTCCTGCGCACGCTGGCACGGTTGGGCGCAGGGATGGATGTTGTCTCTGAAGGCGAGGCCCGCCGTGCACTGGCCGCCGGCACACCGGCAGAGCGCATCATGTTCTCCGGCGTCGGCAAGACCGAGGCCGAGCATGCCTTTGGCCTTGAGCAGGGTATCTTTTGCTTCAATGTGGAATCCGAGCCGGAGCTGATCCAGCTCTCGCGTGTGGCGCAAGCGCTGGGCAAGACGGCGCGGGTGTCGCTGCGTATCAACCCGGATGTGGATGCGCGTACTCACGCCAAGATCTCCACCGGCAAGTCGGAAAACAAGTTCGGTATTCCATGGAAGCGCGCCCGTGAGGTCTATGCCCAGGCTGCGCGCCTGCCGGGTATCAAGGTCAGCGGCATCGACATGCACATCGGCTCGCAGATCACCGAGCTGGAGCCCTTCGATGCGGCGTTTTCCCGGCTCGGCGAGCTTGTGGCACAGCTGCGCGCCGACGGGCACGAGATTGATCATGTCGATCTCGGCGGTGGCCTGGGTGTGCCCTATGTCTTTGACAACACCCCGCCGCCGCATCCGGACGATTATGCAGCCGTCGTTCGCAAACATGTGGAGCGGCTGGACTGTCAGGTGATCTTTGAGCCGGGCCGCCTGATTGCAGGCAATGCCGGCATTCTGGTCACCCGCGTGATCTATGTGAAGAAGGGCGAGGACAAGTCCTTCGTCATTGTCGATGCGGCCATGAACGATCTGATCCGGCCGACGCTGTATGATGCCTGGCACGAGGTTGGACCGGTGGTGGAGCCGGCTGCAGACAGTGGGCGAATCATCGCCGACGTAGTGGGCCCGGTGTGCGAAACGGGCGACTATCTCGCCCTGGGCCGCGAGCTGCCGGAGGTGAAGGCAGGGGATCTCCTGGCGGTTTACACCGCCGGTGCCTACGGCGCGACACAATCCTCCAGCTATAATTCGCGGCTTCTGGTGCCCGAAGTCCTTGTGAATGGCTCACAATATGCCGTGATCCGTCCGCGCCCGTCCTATGAGGACCTGCTGGCACTGGACAAGATGCCGGATTGGCTTTGACGCGGGCAAGACGATCACGGCGGATTTGATTGTCTTTGATCACCTGGGCGGGTTGCCGTCAGACCCGCTTTGCCCCACTCTAGATCATTGCGGGGTTGAGGGCTGAACGCGGAGAGATACGGTTTGGCGGAACAGGGCCCAGTTGAGCGTGCTTTTCCATCCGGGCAGGAGATTGCCGTGACGGACAGCGACAGGCTGTCTCTTCCGCAGGATCTGACGCGGGCGGCGGTAGACAAGCGTCTCAAGGCCGTGGTCTGGCGCAGCCGTGTTGCGCTGTTCTGGGAACGGCTCTGGCCTGCGCTCTATCTGCCTTTCATCATTCTTGCCCTGTTCGCCGGTCTTTCGCTGGTGGGAACCTGGCTCATCGTGCCCGTTTGGCTCCGGCTTCTGCTGGTGGCTGCGCTGGCCGGAGCGTTCCTCTGGTCGTTGCGCCCGCTTGCGGGCCTGCGCTGGCCCAGCCGTCAGGAGGCCCTGCACCGTGTGGAGCTGGTCAGCGGGCACTCCCACCGGCCTCTTACGGCGATTGAGGATGACCTGCCATCCGGCAGTGCCAGCCCTGAAACGCTGGCCTTGTGGGAAATGCACAAGCGCCGCATGGCCGAAACGCTGCGGTCCATGCGGTCCGGCCTTGCCCACCCCGAGGCGTTCCGCCGCGATCCCTATGCGTTGCGCGTGGTTGCCTTGATGCTGCTGGTGACCGGATTTGCGGTCACGCAGGACGGGATGAGACTGAACCGCCTTGGCTCGGCCTTCACCTCGCCGGTGGATGTGGAGGAAGTGGCCAGCCGCATCGATGCCTGGGTGACGCCGCCGCTCTACACGGCCCGCGCACCCATCTATCTCACCGGGGAGAGCGCCACATTGCGCGATCCTTCCGTGCCGCTGAAGGTCCCTGCCGGCAGCGTACTGACCCTGCGGGCGCAGGGTACCTCGGGCCTTGCCATCTACAAGGATGGCGCGCCGGTCACTCCGGCGCAGGAGGATGATGCCGCTGCAACGCAGACCACCGGTGTTGAAGAGCAGCGGCTGACGCTTTCCGAAAGTGGCTCCTATGAGCTGCAGCAGGATGGCACAGTCATCGCCGCCTGGCCGTTTGACGTGCAGCCGGATCTGCCCCCGACTATCCGCCTGCTGGATGATCCGGAGGCCCAGCTCAGCGGTGCGCTGAAACTCAGTTATCTGGCGCAGGACGACTACCGCGTCACCGGTGCAGAGGCGCAGATCGCGCCTGCACCGAAAGCGTCTGATACCAATGCAGAGCCGCGCCCGCTGGTTGAGGCGCCGCAGTTCCCCTTTCTGTGCCGCCGCAGGCGTCTGGTTCGGCCAAGCCCGGCGAGACGATCCGCGACCTGACGTCCCATCCCTGGGCAGGCTCCGAAGTGTTGCTGACGCTGATTGCCCGCGATGAGGCAGGGCAGACAGGCATGTCGGAACCGGCAGCTTTCACCCTGCCGCAGCGCCGCTTTTCCAAGCCGCTCGCCAGAGCCGTGGTGGAGCAGCGCCGGGATCTGGCGCTGGATGCCAATTCCCAGCTTCGCGTGATCGATGCCTTTGATGCGCTGCTGCTGGCGCCGGAAGCTTTTGACGTTGAGCCGCGCGTGCATCTTGGCCTTGCCTTTGCCTATCGCAATCTGATTGCCGCCCGAAGCGACGAGCAGCTGAAGGAGCTGCTGCCGCTCTTGTGGGATCTGGCGCTGACCATCGAGGATGGTGACCTTTCCATGGCCGAGCGGGCTTTGCGCGATGCGCAGGAGGCTTTGCGCAAGGCTCTGGAAGAAGGGGCATCCGATGAAGAGATTGCCCGTTTGACGCAGGAGCTGCGGGAGGCCCTGCAGGACTATATGCAGGCGCTGACGGAACAGCTGCGCCAGAACCCGCAGGCCATGCAGCCTTTCAATCCCAATCAGCAGAGCCTGAGCACGCGTGATCTCGATGAGATGCTGAACCGGATCGAGGAACTGGCGCGTAGCGGCTCACGCGATGCAGCCCGCGATCTTCTGGCACAGATGCAGCGGATGATGGAGAATCTGCAGACTGGGCGCCCGCAGATGGCGCCGGACGGCCTCACCAACGAAATGATGGAGATGCTGAACCAGCTTGGCCAGATGATCCAGCGCCAGCAGGAGCTGATGGACCAGACCCACCGTTTCAACCAGCAGCAAGAGCAGCAGGGCGAATATGGCCAGAATGGCGAGCGGCAGCAGGGCGAGGGCGAAGGTGACCAGCAGGATGGCCAGAACGGCGGGCAGAACGGTGGTCAGGGCCAGCAGATGACTGAAGAGCAGCTGCGCGACCTGCTCGACCAGCTGCAGAAGGGCCAGGGTGACCTTGCACAACAGCTTCAGCAGCTGATGGAGCAGATGGAGCGCAATGGCCTGTCGCAGAACGAGGGGCTGGGCGAGGCGGGCGACGCCATGGGCCAGGCCCAGCGGTCCCTTGGGCAGGGGCAGGGCGATCAGGCCGTCGGTGAGCAGGGAAATGCCCTTGACGCATTGCGCCGCGGTGCCCAGCAGCTGGGCGAGCAGATGATGGGCATGGGTGAAGGGCAGGGTCTGAGCCAGCGCTCGCCCATGGATACGGACCCTCTTGGCCGTCCGCGCCGCAATCAGGGGCCGGATCTTGGCAGCCAGGTGAAGGTGCCGGACGAGATCGACGTGCAGCGGGCGCGCCGCATCCTTGAGGAGCTGCGCCGCCGCTTCTCAGATCCCGCCCGTCCGAAGCTGGAACTCGACTATCTGGAGCGGCTGCTGCGCAGCTACTGACGGATAGGGGCAAGATTGGCGCCCTCGTCAATCACGCGGCGGCGCGTTTGAAGATCATGTCCTTTGCGGCGATGACCGCGCCGATGGTGATCAGGATGCAGGCGGCGCCGACGATCCAGGTGAAGGTGCCGAAGCCGAAGGCGATCAAAAGCAGCGTGGAGAGGAGCGGGGCCGAATAGGCCGCCGCGCCCAGAACCTGAATGTCGCCGCGCTTGACGCCAATGTCCCAGGTGAAAAAGGCAAGACCGACCGGCAACAGGCCAAGGGCCACGACACTGGCCCACTCCACCGTGCCGGATGGCCAAACAGTGTCTTCCAGAACCAGATGGCACAGGGCCGAGAGCAGCGCGGTCATCAGGCAGAAGCCTGCCACCGCTTCCGTCGGCACTTCGCCCAGGCGGCGGGAGAGCACCGAATAGGTGGACCAGAACAGGGAAGAGGCCACAGCCGCGCCATAGCCAAGGGCAAAGGCGGGATCAAGGCTGAGCCCTTCTCCCTTGCTGACCAGCAGGGCCGCACCGCCGAGGCCAAGCACGGTTCCCAGGACGTGATGCAGCTTCAGCCTCTCGCCCGGCAGCAGGGCGGAGAAGACCACGATCAGCAGCGGCCAGGTGTAGTTGATGAGATTGGCATCGACCGGCGGCGCGTTGCGGATCGCGGTGAAATAGAAGAAGTGAAAGCCGAACAGCCCCAGCGTGCCGAAGGCCCAGACCTTCAGCGGCTGGCGCAAGGTGTACAGTTTTCCGCGAAAGGCGAGCCACAGGCATGCCAGAAGACCCGACAGACCGAAGCAGAGCGCGTTGAGCAGAAATGGCGGCACTGCGCCGGACCCGGCACCGAAGACACCAAGAGTGGCCCACATGAGCACGGCCGTGAGGCCAATGAGTGTGGCGCGGAATCGGGCGGCTTGGTCAGTCATGGCATCCTGAGGAAACGTTGCGGCAGGTTTTGCAGTGACAGAAATACATAGTCCTTGAGGTGGCGCAAGGACAGGCATGCCTCATCTGCGTGCATTGTGCAGCTGCAACAGCTTTAGCAAGGCTCAAGCGCCCTTGGGCAGGTTATGCCGCCGCATCAGGTGCTTGATCGTCCCGCCGGTTCGGGACATGTTGCGCATGTAACGATGATCCGATCCATAGCGGAGACCGAATTGACCAAGCTCGACATCAAGGCTCTTGGCCCCGACGATGCCCTGCACCTTGCGCCCCTGATTGCTGAAAATGCCCAGGCCCTCAAGCGCGGCGCCCCGCGCCGTCCGGACCAGTTCTATGCCGAGCGCATTCTGGGCGACCGTTCCGCCGAGGTGATCGGCGCTTTTGCAGATGGCCAGCTTGTCGGCTTTGCGGTCTTCTTCGATCTGCCGGAACTGATCACCGGTCTGCGCTCCGGGCAGATGGACCACATTTATGTCCGTCCGGAATTCCGCCAGAAGGGCATTGCCCGGAAGATGATCCAGGCTCTCGTCACCGAGGGGCAAAGCCGTGGCTGGCTGCAGCTGCGCTGGATCGTGCCGAGCAAGAACGCCCCTGCACTTGCTCTTTATGACCAGATCGCTGAGCCCGATCACCACAAGAGCTACATCATCGCCATCGACCGGCTGGCGTCTGCCTGAGAAGCCTGCTGCGAAGCGCCCCGGATGCTGCATGCCAGATCCGGGGCAGCCTTGCGGAGTATTGGCCACAGACGCGCTTGCTCCGCCCTCTTTTTCGTCATGCCATGACTTGATCATGGCATGACGAATGCGGTGGGGTCTCACGTGGTCAAAGGAACTTGAAGCTCCCCTCAATACACCGGATCAATCTGCGCGAAAGGCAGGATTCCGATGCGGGCAGAGCCGTTGGTGAGCTGTACCTTGGCTTCCACCGCCGCCTTGCCCTCCACCTGCGTTGCCTTGCCGAAACTGATGACAGCACCCTGCAGTGCCTCGGGGAAACCGGAGGTTTCGGGAAAGAAGGGCGCGAGGGCACCCTTGATGCCATTGGGCTCGACTGCAGTCAGCGGCAATTCGCCGGACAGGGTGCCGTTGGTCTCAAGCCGGATCTGGCCGGAGGTTGCAAGGCTCGTGCTGCCGGAGCTGAGCTTCAGCGAAGACACTGTCAATGCCGGGTGGCCATCCGTGCTGGCAAAAAGGTCCTGCGGAACGGTGCCGGACAACAGCGGCGCACCGCCGGAAATCTGTCCTACGAAGCTGCCGTCACCGGGTTGGTCCTCCGCCTTCACCTTCAGGCCTGTAAAGCTGAGAGCAAGATCGAGATCCTTCGGCTGGGCCGGATTGGCCCTGAGATGGAGCTCGCCACCAGCCAGGGACACTTCGCCTGCACCCGGATTTTCGGACGAAAAGAAACGGGGGCAGAGACCACTGCATCCAGCTGGCGCAGGCTCATGCCGTCAAAACGCAGGCTGGCGCGCAGGCTCTCCCAAGCCCCTTCCTGGATGGGCCCATCGCCGGGCGAAAAAGAGGCCATGGGGCTGTCTGCTTCGATGATCATGTGCTGCGGGTTATAGGCGAGTGCGACGGCGCGAAGCTCTGCGACACTGACAAAATGGCCCGGTGGTGTGCGCAGGGCAAAGTCCTTGCAGGTCAGCTCGAAGCGGAACGGATAGCCGCCAAGGCTCCGCTCGCTGCAAGCGATCTCGAATCCCATGGCCGCTGCGTTTTGCAAGGTGGCATCAATCTGGCTGTTGACGAAGCTGCGGGCTGCAACCCAGGCCGCGCTCCATCCACCAGCCACAAGGACCACGGCTCCGGCGAGGTAGATGAACTTGCGGCTGGAGGTTTTGCGCGGCGCGGAAGTCGTTTCGGTCATGTTTGTCCTCTGATGCCGCGGCGCTGCCGCAGCACGGCCATTGAAACTTGCCCGGCGCATTGCTAAGTGCGCGGCTCAGGCAAAACAAGGTATCGTGACCGATATGGGCGATTTGTGGGTTTTTGGCTACGGCTCTCTCATCTGGAAGCCCGGTTTCCCGTTTGAGGAGAAGCGTCCGGCGCTGCTGCACGGTGCCCACCGCTCGCTCTGCGTCTATTCCTGGGTGCACCGGGGCACGCCGGAGCGGCCGGGTCTTGTCTTCGGGCTGGACCGCGGCGGCGCCTGCCGGGGCATGGCCTTCCGCGTGGCGGACAGGGACCGGGGCGAGACAATCGAATATCTGCGTGCCCGCGAACAGGCGACCATGGTCTATCTGGAGGCCTTGCGGCCCGTGCGCTTTGCTGATGGTACAATGGCCACGGCGCTCACGTATCTCGTTGACCGGCAGCACCCGCAATATGCGGGCGTGCTGCCGCTGGAACGTCAGTTGGAGCTGGTGGATGGGGCTGTGGGCCAGTCCGGCGCCAACCCGGAATATGTGCTGAACACGGCCAGCCATCTGGAAGAGCTGGGCATCCACGATGCCCGCGTTTCCTGGCTGGCTCTGCGGCTGAGGCAAATGGCCTGAGCCCTGGAGGCTTTAGCCGGGTCAGACGTTGCGGGGCGTAATTCTGGCCAGAACCGGCGAGGGCCGCTCTGCCTGCCGGGCTTCCTCGAGGAGGCGGTTGGATGTGCTTTCGATCTGCTCCGTCAGCGTCTCGAAAAAGACCGCCGGCTCAAGACCCGGTTCAATGGCGGGCAGGAACTCGACAAGCACTGTGCCGGGATGGATCAGGAAGCTCTTGCGCGGCCAGTAGAGCCCTGCATTGAGCGCTACCGGCAGGACCGGGCAGGCGAGGTCCCGGTAAAGGTGGGCAATGCCATACTTGTACTGAGGCTCGCCCCCGGCCGGCCGGCGTGTGCCTTCCGGAAAAATGAGGATCTGGCGGCCTTCGGCAATCGCCTCACGGGCAGCCGCCATCATGGCCGCAAGGGCCGCAGAGCGCTTGCCCCGGTTGATGGGGATCTGCTTCATCTTGGCCGTATACCAGCCGAAGATCGGAATCCAGCGCAGCTCACGCTTCAGAATGTAGGTCGGGTCCGGAAAGAACGGGATGAGCGCGAAGGTTTCCCAGACGGATTGATGCTTGGAGGCCACCAGAAAACCGCCCTGCGGGATGTTTTCGACGCCCCGGTATTCCACCTTGAGCCCGGCGATCCAGCGCAGCAGCGCCAGATTGACCTTCGCCCAGACCGGCACCACCACCCAGGCCATCCGGCGCGGCGCCAGGAAGACGAAGGGGCTGTAGACCACCATCTGGACCAGTGTCAGCAGATAGAAGGCAATCTGGAAAAGAAGCGAGCGCAGATAGATCATGAGAAAACCGCATCGGAGCTAGAAGCAAGGCAGAAACGGACAGTGGCGGAACAGGCCAGCCCTCAGCCGCCAGCAGAAACGCCAAGCGTGCTCACCCGCAGCCGCGCGAGGGTATACTTCACAAATTCCCTCAGGAGAAGCCGTAAGGTCCGCGGCTCCGCGTACCATCGCTCCACATTGAAGTCGCCTGCAAAGACCGGATATGGAATGACTACCAGATCCGGCATGACCGCATTCAGCTCCATCTCTGCGCGCGGCATGTGATAGGCGCTGGTGACGAGCACGAGCGAGGCATAACCGTTTGTCTTGGCCCATATGGCTGCCTCGGTGGCATTGCCGATGGTGTTGAGGGCCTTTTTGTCCAGATCAATGCAGCAGTTGAAGAGGTCCCGCTCCGCCTCCGTGCGCAGCCGCAACTGGCGTGCGGTGGTGGCCGGATAGACGCCGGAAATGAGCAGGCGCTGGGCGCGGCCCTGTTGCAGCAGCTGGACCGCGGTCTCGATCCGCTCCTGGCCGCCGGTCAGCACCACGATGGCATCGGCGCGCGGATTCTGCGGCTGATCGATGGTGACGACATCGATGGTGAAGCGGATGAAGGAAACGAGCAGCCACAGGCCCACCAGCGCAACGGCAATCCCCAGCGCCTTCAGCAGAAGCCAGCGCTTGTAGCCCCTGCGGCGTGGCGGCGGCGTCTGCGGCGCAGCCTGCTGCTCTGCTTCGGGCGCAAAGGTCTGATCAGCCTCGTGACTTGCCTGGTCTTCAGCAGCAGCCAGCAGAGCTTCGGCCCGCAGCCGGTCCTCCGGGACCGGTGCAGGGGCGGCAGCATCAGGCTGTTTGTCCGAAGGCGCAGGTTTCATCTTGCGGAGATTATAGACCAATTCGGCTGTTTCTTGGATGGATGTTGCAGTCAGTCGATTTTGGCAAGGTGGGATTTGACCGCAAGCCCGGAAGTCACCGCCGTCAGCACCGCGACGATGAAGACGATGCCGACCACTCCGAAGTAACCCGGCGTGCCGACTGCCACGGAACCGAACAGTGCCGACATCTGGTCCGCACCGGCCATGCCGGATGTTTGCCGGGTGAAGACTTCCAGCAGAATGAAGCAGAAGGAAGCGGCAAGCCCGCCGGCAATTCCTCCCTTCAGGCCCAGCACGAGGAAGTGGCGCTGGAACTCCCGGGCGATGAAGCTGTCACTTGCACCGACGAAATGCAGCACGGACACAACGTCGCGGTTTCCGGCCATGGCCGCACGGGTCGCAAAGATCACGCTCAGCACCATGGAAAACAGCACCAGCGCCAGGATGCCGAAGCCTCCGGCCACCACAGCGCCGGCCATGGCGGCCAGGCGGGAGGTCCAGATGCTGTGATCATCGAGGCTGGCGCCGCGGACATTCTGTTCGATCGACTGCTTCAGCGCCGGAAGATCCAGTTCCTGCGGATTGCTGACCGTCACCTGGATCAGGCGCGGTACTGGCAGCGTTTCGAGGTCAAGGCCTGCGCCGAGCCAGGGTTGCAGCAACTCGCGGGTTTCCTCATCCGACAGGGCGCGCACCGTGCCGATGCCGGGAAACTCCCGTGTCAGCGCCACGGCCTTGTCGATCTCGCGCAGCATGTCGACCCCGTCGGCGGGGCGGATCTGCACGGTCACCTCCCGCACGAGGTCATTGCTCCAGTCATGGGCCGCTTCCCAAACGACGGACACGGAGCCGACGGTGAGGCAGGCCAGAAAACTCATGATGGCGACGACGAGCGTCAGGGCGCGCCCTGCGACAGACTGCGATGGCACGATGGCCGCTGACGGCCGCAAGCGGGTATCCTGCCTGCCTGCGGCAGTTTTCATCTTGCCGCGCAAAGACAGCTTCAGTGAAGGGCGCGGCAGCTTGGGGCGGCTCTTCTGCTGTTGCGGCGCTTTCGCGCTGGTCTTTTTGCGGCGGGGCCTTGGATGCCATCTGTGGTGCCTTCCCCATGCCCTCAGTCGAAAATGGAAAGGCGTCCGTCCGCCAGAACCATCCGGCGCGCCTCCACCTGTTCAAGCAGGGTAATGTCGTGGGTGGCAATCACGACGGATGTGCCAAGCCTGTTGAGTTCAATGAACAGCCGCAACAGCCTGCGGGCAAGGGGAGGGTCGACGTTTCCCGTCGGCTCATCCGCCAGCAGCATGTCCGGCCGGGTGATCAGCGCCCGCGCGATGGCTGCACGCTGTTTTTCGCCGCCCGAGAGCACCGGCGGGAGCACATGCATGCGCTCGCCAAGGCCCACCCATTTCAGCAGTTCCACCACGTCCGAGCGGTAGCTTGCCTCTTCCTTGCCCAGAACGCGCAACGGCAGGGCGACATTTTCGTAAGTCGTCAGATGGTCCAGAAGCCGGAAGTCCTGAAACACCACGCCGATACGGCGGCGCAGCTCCGGCAGCTCTTTCTTGGCGATCGTCGCCATGTCCCGGTTGAACACGCGAATGAGGCCGCGCGTGGGCCGCAGCGACAGAAACAGCAAGCGGATCAGCGTTGTCTTGCCCGCGCCGGAGGGCCCGGTCAGGAACTGAAACGACTGTGGCTCGATGCTGAATGTCAGGTCGCGCAAGATTTCCGGCCCCATGCCGTATCTCAGCCCGACGTTCTCAAAACGGATCACGCAAAACCTCCGTGGACGGCGCTCACCCTAGTGCCATCCCTTTAACGCTTCATTAAACATATGATTGTCCTCTGGACCAGAATTGGGGAGCTCTGACGCAGGTCTTCCCCCAATTCAGCACCGGACTGCTATCATCCGCATCATGGATGGCACCATCAAGGCCCCGTGAGGCCGTGGAGCGAGGGTCTCCCAAACATGAAGATCACCTGTCCGGACTGCGATACTTCGTATGACATAAAGCCGGAAATGGTTGGCCCGGAAGGGCGCAGCGTGAAATGCGCGCGCTGCGGGAACCGCTGGTTCATCAGTCCACGCAAGGAAGACATCCCCGCGCCGGCTCCCGCAGCCGTATCTTCGGGAGGTGCCGCAAGAGCGGCCGCGAAGCCTGCAATGGCCATCGAGGATGAGCCGGAGACGGATGAGGACGAGGATGAAGCGGCATGGGCAGAGGATGCCACGGAGGAAGAAGCCCTTGCCCAGGGACGTGCGCTTGAGGACGAGGAGCCCGAGCCTGCCAAAGGATCTGTGGATACTCAAGGTAAATCAAAGACTGGTAGAGACTCTCCTCCGGAATACCCAGATGTAGTGGCCTCCGATGAGAATGATGAAACGGACGAGGATGAAAATGCTCGCCGTACAATTGACATCGAGTCCCTTGCCAAGCGCAAGAAGATCAAGGTTAACAAGAAAAAACCCAAGCGGGAGCGCGACTGGTCATTCCTGACCCGTCACGTGACAGTAAACAACCTGCGCCGCACTGGTGGCCTTTTGATCTTTCTTTTGGCGGCAGGGTTCAGTGCACTTATCTTCACGAACCGCCAGTTTGTGGTCAAACACGCTCCGGACCTTGCCAGTCTGTTCGACATGATGGGACTTCCGGTGAACTTGCGCGGACTTGAGTTCCGTGATTTGAGAACATTCAGGGAAGTCGATGAGGGGACCATCGTTCTGGTTGTCGAGGGGACAATCCAGAGCGTTTCGGAAGAGCCTGCCGCAGTACCTGCGGTACGACTGTCGCTGCGAAGCGAGGATCAGCAGGAGATTTACGCCTGGACCCTCGAACCGCGTGCGGTGGCATTGGAGCCTGGCGCAGACACGCGCTTCAGGACCAGGCTGACAGATCCCCCGCAGACGCCGCAGATATTCAGGTCCGCTTTGTGGACCGCCGCTCAGGACAAGCAGCAGAAGCGACAAGATGAAGCCGGTGATCCATACACTTTATGATGAAGCAGAGATCGCCGCACGGGTGGAGAGCCTTGCTGGGGAAGTTGCCTCGTCCCGTCCGCATCAGTTGCTGGTCGTGGCTGTGCTCAAGGGCAGCTTCATTTTTGCCGCAGATCTGGTGCGCGCCATGCACCGTGCCGGCCTGGAACTCGAAATGGAGTTCATGCATTTGTCCAGCTACGGGGCAGGTACCGTAAGCTCTGGAAATGTTCAGGTTCTGCGTGACGTTGAAAGTCTTGTTAAGGATCGCGATATCATACTGGCGGATGATATTCTGGAATCCGGACGTACCCTGAAGTTTGCCAAGGACAGGCTTCTTGAACGGGGCGCGCGTTCGGTCAAGGTCGCCGCACTTCTGGACAAACCGCATCACAGAAAGGCCGATATTCAGGCTGACTATGTGGGCTTTAACTGTCCGGACAAGTTTGTGGTGGGTTACGGGATGGACATGGGGCACGCTTGGCGGCAGTTGCCCTTCATCGGGTATGTGGCCGAGGAAGAGGCTACACCCCTCGCGAAACAACGGGAGTGTGATATGGCCCGGATTCTTCTGACGGAAGATGACGAGGCGGTTCGCAGCTTTGTGAAACGCGCCCTTGAACTGGATGGCCACACCGTTTGTGCCTCGGAAGATGGCGGAGCGGCACTGGAAACGCTTGTCCGTGAGAGAGGCAGCTTCGATCTGCTGCTGTCCGACATCAAGATGCCGGTGATGGATGGCATCGCGCTGGCGCTGGCCACTGCCCGCGACTGGCCGAGCCTTCCGATCCTGCTGATGACCGGTTTCGCCGATCAGCGTGAGCGTACGAACGGCCTCGACGAGCTGGTGCATGATGTCATCACCAAGCCCTTTTCCTTGGCTGATATCCGTCAGGCCGTGCGTGACGCCATCCACGGCGTGGTCCGCGAACAGCGCCGCTTGTCAGCCTGAGCAGCCAAGCTGCTGTCTTACAGGACGTAACAGCTCTGCCATGTGTGAACCCGGCGTTTTCGCCGGGTTTTTGTTTTGGGTGGCTTGGCACTCTGCCACCGCGAGCTTCAAAACACACCCGCCGAAAGGCGAGTGGAAAAAGTGGCGGCCACCGTCTAGCTTTTGCGCTCTCGCTTTCGCACTGCAGAAACGCACTGCCGCAAAGACACGCAGGAGGACCGCTCGTGACCGCAAGCTTCAAGCCCCGCCGCTCGGCGCTCTATATGCCTGGTTCAAACGCCAGAGCACTGGAAAAGGCGCGCAGCCTCGGCGTGGATTGCCTGCTGCTGGATCTGGAAGACGCCGTGGCGCCCGACGCCAAGGAGGCCGCCCGCCAGCAGGTGTGCGAGGCCGTGAGCGCTGGCGCCTTCGCAGGGCGTGAAGCGGTGATCCGCATCAACGGCCTTGATACCCAATGGGGCGAGGCGGATCTGGAGGCAGCTGTTGCGGCTGCCCCCGATGCCATCCTCTTGCCCAAGGTTTCGTCGCTTGCTGATGTGGAGCGGGTGGCGCACCGGCTTAAGCTGGCAGGCGCTCCTGTCTCCGTGAAGCTCTGGGCGATGATGGAGACACCGCTCGCCATGCTGCATGCGGCCAGCATTGCCTCGGCGGGGCGGGATCCCGAAACCCGGCTTGCCTGCCTCGTCATGGGCACCAATGACCTTGCCAAGGAAACCCGCGCCCGTCTGCTGCCGGGGAGGGCCGTCATGATGCCCTGGCTGATGACCTGCGTTGCCGCGGCAAGGGCAGGAGGGCTCGATATTCTTGATGGCGTCTACAACGATTTCAACGATCTGGACGGTTTTGCCGCCGAATGCGCGCAAGGGGCGGAGATGGGCATGGATGGCAAGACGCTGATCCACCCGAAGCAGATCGAGGCTTGCCATGCGGCCTTTTCGCCCTCGGAGGCGGAGATCGCCTGGGCACAGAAGATCAATGATGCCTTCGCCCTGCCGGAGAATGCCAGCAAGGGGGCCATCCAGATCGACGGCAAGATGGTGGAGCGGCTGCATGCAGACATGGGGCTTCGCGTGCTGGCCATTGCCAAGGCCATGGCGGCATCTGCGCAGGAATGATATGCCGGAGTCATCCTTGTTCCTGGAAAGATTGCCATGAAACTCTACCGCTTTATCACCGGTCCCGATGACAGCCAGTTCTGCCACCGCGTCACCCAGGCCCTCAATAAGGGCTGGGAACTGGCCGGTGCGCCGCAACTGACCTTTGATGCCACGCGCGGCATCGTTGTCTGCGGTCAGGCCGTGACCAAGGAAGTGCCGGGCGACTATTCCCCGGAAATCAAGCTCGGCGACTACTGAGCCGCGTTTGATGGGTACCAAGGGGCCGAAGGCAGGGGCTGCTGGCGTCGCTGGCTGGGTTCTGTTCGACTGGGCAGCCCAGCCCTTCTTCACGCTGGTAACGACCTTCGTCTTCGCGCCCTATTTTGCCTCCGCCCTTGCCGCCAGCCCGGCGGAAGGGCAGGCGCTCTGGGGCTATGCCACCTCGGTAGCGGGGCTGGTCATTGCGCTGCTCGCCCCGTTCCTTGGCTGCGTTGCCGATGCGGGTGGCGCGCGCAAGCCCTGGATCGCAGCTCTGGCTGTGCCTTACGTGCTGTCCTGCATTGCCCTTTGGTGGGCCATTCCCGGCACCGGCTACGGCATTGCCGTGGCGCTGGCGGGCTATGCGCTGGGCACGCTCGCCGTTGAATTTGCCACCGTCTTCAACAATTCCATGATGGGCTCGCTGGTGGCGCGTGACAGGCTCGGCCGTCTGTCGGGTGCTGGCTGGGCGGTCGGCTATCTGGGCGGTCTCGTCAGCCTCGTCATCGTGCTGGGCTTCATGGCGGCCAATCCGGAAACGGGCAAGACCCTGCTGGGCGCAGATCCGCTTTTCGGGCTTGATCCGGCCTCGCGCGAGGGGACAGGGCGTCAGGACCGTTCTCGGCGCTGTGGTTCCTTGTCTTCGTGCTGCCGATGTTCCTTTTCACGCCCGACGAGCCGCGCCGCATGGGGGCGGGGCTGCCGTCCGGCAGGGCCTTGCTTCCCTGCGCCACAGCCTTGCCGAAGTGCGGCAAGTGCCTGGCATGGCGCGGTTTCTCGTCGCCAACATGCTTTACAACGATGGGCTTGTGGCGCTGTTTGCCTTTGGCGGCATTTATGCGGCCGGCGTGCTCGGCTGGGGCACGATCCAGATCGGCACCTTCGGCATCCTGCTTACGATCACCGGCACCGTCGGCGCATTGACCGGCGGCTGGCTGGATGACCGTATCGGTTCGCGCCCGGTCATTCTCGGAGCGCTCGCCGGGCTTTTCCTGTGCGGTCTCGGCCTTGTCTCTGTAGATCGGGACACCGTGTTCTTCATCGTTGGTGTAACGCCTGCCGCGCCTGGTGCCCTGTTCGGGTCCCTGCCGGATCTGATGTTCCTGGTTCTGGGGGCTGTATCGGCGCGCTCGCCGGACCGTTGCAATCAGCGGCGCGCAGCCTTCTGGTGCATCTGGCGCCCGTGGGCCGGCAGGGCCAGTTTTTCGGTCTTCTCGCGCTCTCCGGCAAGGTGACGAGTTTCCTCGCCCCGCTTTCCGTTGCTCTTGTCACGACAGCCACGGCCAGTCAGGCGGCGGGCATGGCGGTCATTTTGGTCTTCTTTGCTGCCGGTGCTTTTGTTCTTGCCGGTTTGAAGCGGCGCTGAAACGGCAACAGCCCCGGCGTTGGCCGGGGCTGTGATTTTAAGCTGGATGCTATTGCCTCTCAGGCGCTCTGGCGGATGTCCCGAAGGAACTGCTCCACTTCCTGCCGCAGCTCGCTTGCCTCCTGTTGCAGGATTGCGGCCGAAGAGCTGACCTTGCGGGCCGTTTCGCCGGTCTCATTGGCCGAAGCGGACACGGCAACGATGTTGCGTGTCACTTCCTGCGTGCCGTTCGAGGCTTCCTGGATGTTGCGGGCGATTTCGGTGGTTGCCAGGCCCTGCTGGTCCACGGAAACTTGGATGCTGCCGGAGATTTCGTTGATCTGCTCGATGGTCGAGGAAATCTCCTGAATGGCCTTCACCGCATTGGCCGTTTCCGACTGGACCGACTGGATCTGGCTGGAGATTTCCTCCGTTGCCTTGGCGGTCTGGTTGGCCAGTTCCTTCACTTCTGCCGCCACGACCGCAAAGCCGCGGCCTGCCTCGCCGGCACGGGCCGCCTCAATGGTGGCATTGAGGGCGAGAAGGTTGGTCTGTTCGGCGATGGCCTGGATCAGCGCCACCACTTCGTTGATGCGGCTGGCAGCATCGGCCAGAGCCTCGATCTTGCCATTGGTAGCCTGCGCCTGATGCACGGCCTGGCCGGCGATTCCGGCAGACTGTTCCATCTGGCGGCGGATCTCGGACACGGAGGCCAGCAGCTCTTCGGCCGCAGACGCAACGGCTTCCACGTTGGCGGCAGCCTCTTCGGAGGCGGCAGCCACTGCTGTGCTCTTGGCGCTGGTATCATCTGCGCCGGAAGTCAGCACGTTGGAGGCGTTGTTGAGGTCGCCTACGAGGCTCGAGACCGTCGCGGTGAGCTTGGAAATACGGGCATCGAAGGACTGGGACAGATCCCGCACCGCTTCGGCGCGCAGAATGCGCTGGCGCTGCTGCTCTTCCTGCTGCTCGACAAGCTCTTCCGCCTGCTTCGCCTTCTCGCGGAAGATTTCGAGGGCCTGGTTGATATGGCCGATCTCGTCGCCGCGCTCCTTGTCGGGAATGGCGATGTCGTAGCGCTGATCGATCAGGGCGTTGATGGTTGTGACGGCCCGTTCCAGCGGACGGCGGACGATGCGGTTGCTGAAGAACATGACCGCGAATGCGACGACCGCGAGCAGGACAACGCCAATACCAAGGATGGTGTAGATGATTTGCGTCGAGGCGGCATTCACGGTCGCCATCGGAACGCTGACCACCACTGCCATGGTGGCGCCCGTATCGCCGATCGCGACGGGGCGGATGATATTGATCATGTCTCCCTCAGCCGCTTCAGCATATGCGGTGTAGGAGAAGGGCTGGGCTGACTTGACCGCATTGAGAACCTGAGCGCCGAAAGCGGCCTCTTCAGGTCCCTTGGCCTCCGTCCACGCTTTCCCGAGAAGCGACGGATTTGTGTTGGCGACCCAGACCCCGGCTTGTGACAGAAGGCTTACCTGGCCGGTGCCCATGGGTTTCTGGGCAGACAGGGTTGTCGTCAGATCGGTGAGCAGAAGGTCGCCGCCGGTTACGCCGATGACCTTGCTGCCATCACGGATCGGGGTGCTGAATGAAATGCCTGTCATGACAACGCCGTCGGTCTCCCAGGTGTAGGGTTCCGTGGCGAAGTCTTTGCCAGTCTTGTAGGCAACGTGGAACCAGTCGCCTTCAGGCGATGGCTTAAGCGGAGGGATGGGGCTGAAGTCGACCTTGCCCTGGTTCCGGTAGAAGTAGGGACGCCAGATTCCGGCCTCATCATGACCTGGCTGGTTGGCGAATTCCGCGTCACGTCCATCCAGATTGTTTTCGAGAACCATGCCCCAGCTGCCGGCCAGGTTGGGGTAGGTCTGCATCGCATCCTGCAGGATGTTGGTCCACCCCTGCCTGTCGATGGGGCCGCTGCGCTTCAGCGCATTCAACGCATTGCCAAGACCTTGAGCAGGCATAAGTCCTGCTTCAAGTACGCCTGAAACATACTCTGCCTGTTCCTGCGCGATGGCTTCAACTTGCTGGATCGCAAGCTGCCTGGTTGCAGACGTCGCTTGATATCCAATGACACCAATTCCGACAGCAAGAACACCCGCCAGCGCAGTCACGCTGACCGCCGCAAGCTTGGTTGCGATCTTTGCCTGCTTCAACATTCAGGGACCCCTTCTGGCCTCCAGGAATTCTTTTGTCCTGGCAGAACTCTCGTAGGGTCAGGAAACACTGAAGCCCGTTAAGAAAAAGCTTCCAGAAGCAGGTTTGGCGCCTCTGGAAGCTAAAAAGTTCAAGTATTATGGGTTGTGGTGATTTGCGATGCACCTTTTCTCAGTGGCGGAAGTGACGCATGCCGGTCAGTACCATCGCCAGGCCTGCTTTATCCGCAGCAGCGATGACTTCATCATCACGCATGGATCCGCCCGGCTGGATAACGGCCGTAGCGCCTGCTTCCGCTGCGGAGAGCAGCCCGTCGGCGAAGGGGAAGAAGGCATCGGAAGCGACCACGCAGCCCTTGGTCAGCGGCGTGGAAAGACCGGCAGCTTCAGTCGCATCGAGCGCCTTGCGGGCGGCAATGCGGGCGCTGTCGACGCGGCTCATCTGGCCTGCACCCACGCCAACCGTGGCACCGTCCTTGGCATAGACGATGGCGTTGGACTTGACGTGCTTGGCAACGCGGAAAGCGAACTTGAGGTCGGCCAGTTCCTGCGCCGTCGGGGCGCGCTTCGTCACCACCTTGAGATCGAGATCGTCGATGACGCCATTGTCGCGCGACTGGACCAGCAGGCCGCCGGCGACGGACTTGATGGCAAGACCGGCTGCACGCGGATCGGCAAGGCCGCCGGTGACCAGCAGGCGCAGGTTCTTCTTCTTCGCCACGATTTCGATGGCCTCGTCCGTGGCAGCCGGGGCGATGATCACCTCGGTGAAGATCTTGACGATCTCTTCGGCCGCTTCCGCATCCAGCGTATCGTTGAGGGCGACGATGCCGCCGAAGGCCGAGACCGGATCACAGCGCAGCGCCAGCTCGTAAGCGGCCTTCAGGCTGGAGCCTTCCGCAACGCCGCAGGGGTTGGCGTGCTTGATGATGGCAACGGCCTTGGTGCGGTTGGGGTCAAATTCGCTGACCAGCTCGAAGGCGGCGTCCGTGTCGTTGATGTTGTTGTAGGACAGCGTCTTGCCCTGCAGCTGGCGGGCGGTGGCGACGCCAGAGCGGCGTTCGCCGGTGGTGTAGAAGCCTGCCGTCTGGTGCGGGTTTTCGCCGTAGCGCATGACTTCGGCCAGCTTGCCGCCCATGGCGCGGTAATCGGGGGCCTCGTTGCCAATCTGCGAAGCCAGCCAGTTCGACACGGCTGCATCATAGGCTGCTGTGCGGGCAAAGGCCTTCTGTGCCAGCTTCTTGCGCAGATCGATCGGCGACTGGCCGTTGTTCTCATCCAGTGCGGACAGAACCGCAGCATAGTCTGCCGGGTCGACAACAACGGTGACATAGGCGTGGTTCTTGGCGGCAGCTCGGGTCATGGCCGGGCCGCCGATGTCGATGTTCTCGACGCCTGTTGCGTAGTCCGCGCCGGAGGCAACCGTGTCCTCGAAGGGGTAGAGGTTGACGCAGAGCAGGTCGATGCCGCCGATGCCATGGGTGTCCATGGCAGCCTTGTGCTCGGCATCGTCGCGGATGGCCAGCAGGCCGCCGTGGACCATCGGATGCAAGGTCTTGACCCGGCCGTCCATGATTTCCGGGAATCCGGTCACTTCCGAGATGTCCTTCACCGGCAGGCCGGCGTCCGCCAGCGTCTTGCGGGTGCCGCCAGTGGAAATCAGCTCCACGCCGCGCTCAGACAGCCCGCGGGCAAAGTCGAGCAGTCCGGTCTTGTCGGAAACGGAAAGAAGGGCGCGCTTGACGGAAACGAGCGGGGGAACGGGAACCCCCTTGGACACCACGGCCATGGCCTTGCCTCGCAGATCTGAGGATGGAAAGTGGCCGTGGCCCTAGCACGAACGGGGCATAAACGGAAGCGCAAGAAGCCACAGGACGCGAATCAGCTTCCGGTTTGCTTACAGCGGCAGTTCCGGTTCCTGCGTGCCGGTCCGCTCGCGCCGCCCATGGCGGGCAGTGGCCGTGCGGCGGAACTGCCATGCGGCCTGGCTGGACTGGCTGATACGGCCATAGAGCACCAGTTGCTGGGTGCGGCGGTGGCCATAGACATCCGACAGATAGACGGATTCTTCCAGTGCCAGTTCCGCGCCAGAGGCATTGAATTCCCAGGCTTCGCCATCTGGTGCCATCAGCAGCGCGGCGGTGCCTGCGCGCAGAAGGCTGGGCTTGATGAGCGGATGCAGATGGAAGCGGATGGTGAAATGATCGTGATGAGTCAGGGCGCCCAGCGTCGAGAACAGATCAATGCCATCCAGAACGGATCCGTCGCTGGACAGGCGTATGTCGCGCTCATGAAGCACATTGTAGCGGTGGGCATAGCCGTCATGGGAGGCGGTGACGCGCGTTCCCATGGCGTCTTCCTCGCGGTTGACGGGCACGCTGGTCGGACCGGTCAGGATCGGGGTGCCAAGCCATCCGGTGAAAGGCTTCTCCGTCAGGAAGCGGCAGGAGGAGCTGTCTTCCATGCCAGCCGTCGAATGGGCCGCCGTGGAACGGGCGACCTGCCGCCAGCCTTCGCTGGCCCAGCCGGAAACGCCGCAATTGACGATCAGCCGGTGGCGTCCGGAGGACATTTCGAGGGACAGGCAGCCAGCATGGGCGGATCTCGCTCAGCAGTGGCGGCGGCGGTGTGCCGGTGTCCATCAGCACCACCGTGTCCCCGCCCATCAGCCTCTGATAGCCGGAGAAGGGGCATTGCCGGGAGGGGCGCCGCGCGCATCATCATAGGCAAGGATCGTCGCCACCAGGTCGGTGGGGGTGGAGCCCATGCCGTTGAAATGGGCGAAGGCGCCGTCCACGTGGCGGAAGAAGCGCACCATCGGCATCATCCGGTCGATGGCTTGCATCATGCCGGCGGGCGTCTCCAGCCCTTGCGTCACGAAGGCCTGCCGGATGGGCAGAAGATCAGTGAGAATGTCGAGGATCGCGCTGGGATTGCGTGACACGTGGCCGCCATCGGGCATGATCTGGCGCTGCAACTCGTGCTCCAGCCGCCTGAGGCTTTGGCGCACGTAGCGGCCCTGACCTGCCATGGAAATGCTGGCAGCTGCAACGGCAAGCGCCGCCTGAAGGCGTGGCACGCCATCAGGGGTCTCGTTGATGGTACGGCGCAGATAACGGACCTGACGCCCGAGCGATCGCAGAAAACGGCGGTAGAACTCGGCATCGCCATCTTCGAGCACCAGTGGCGACTGGGCGAGCCAGGACAGTACGCGCCGCGCCACGACAGGTTGTTCCCAGGCGATGGGGGCCCAGCGGCCGCACAGGCGGATCCAATCATCGACAAGAGCACGGGCATTCTGGCGGGCGACGAGGCTTTCGGCGGCGCGCAGGTCGCGCAACCAGCCGAAACTGTGCAGCTCGCGCTGCCAGGCGGGATCTTCACCCTTCAATTCGAAGGGAGAACGGCCCTTGGCTTCGACCACCTTGCCGGAGAAAAGGAAACGGCCGCCATAGATATCAAGGGCGTTGGTCTGGTCGGCGGTGCGCAGATCCTGGGGGGCGATGAGCAAACGGGAGGGCGTTCCCGCAAATGGCTGCCAGCGGAACAGGGGTCCGCCATGCAGCCAGCGCAGGCCATTTTGCCAGAGATGATGGAGCAGCAGGCGCCCTATGCGCCCCTGCTCACCCATCGCCCGGATCGTCATGGCAGTGTCTCACCGCCCTTGTGCTGGCGCCGGAATGAAATTGACTTGCCCTTTCACCATAAGAGGTAACGAACTGTTAGGGTTAGCTCTCAGCTGTCCATTGCGGGTCAGAGTGGTTACAGGGCAGTTAAAGCCGCCGCAGACGGGCGGCAAAAAACCGTCGAGCCCGCCTTCCGGCTCCGTGCCGCCCCCGAGATGGCAGGGCAGGGTGCGCAGATAGCCCTCCGGCGTGATGCACTCGGCAAGGCCGCCGATTTCTTCGGGCCGCACTGGCTCCAGCGCGATTCCTGCACCTCGGCCAGCAGAGCGGCAATCTGGTCTTCGCCTTCTTCGCGCTCCATGGAACAGGTGCAATAGACCAGCACGCCGCCCGGCTTCAGCCAGGTCACGGTCTTGCGCAGCAGTTCTGCCTGAATGGCGGCCAGCGTCGCCACATCGGCGGGTCGCTTGGTCCAGGCCACGTCCGGATGGCGGCGCATGGTGCCTGTGGCGCTGCAGGGGGCATCGAGGAGGATCGCGTCGAATGGCGCGTCCGGCTCGTATTTGCGCAGGTCCGCGGCAACGACATGGGCTGAAAGGCCCAACCGCTCCAGATTGGCATGTACGCGCTTCAGCCGCTTTTCGGAAATGTCCACTGCCGTCACATCGGCGCCTTGCGTGGCAAGCTGTGCGGTCTTGCCGCCGGGAGCAGCGCAAAGGTCGGCGGCGCGCTTGCCGGTGAGGTCTCCCAGCAGGCAGGCGGGCAGGGAGGCAGCGGCATCCTGCACCCACCAGCCGCCTTCATTGAAGCCCTCGAACCCGTCTACCGCGCCCTTGCGCGACAGGCGGACCGATCCGGCTGCCACCACACGGCCGCCGAGGCGTTCTGCCCAGCCTTCCGCATCACTCTTGACGGTGAGATCGAGTGCCGGCTCTTCGAGATGGGCGCGCAGGATCGCTTCAAAGGTATCCGCGCCATAGGTCTCACGCCAGCGGGTGGCGAGCCACAGGGGCAGGCCCGCTGGACCGGAGCCAGTAATGGTGGACAGCGTGTCCTTCTCCCGCGCCAGGCGGCGAAGCACACCGTTGACGAGGCCCTTGTAAGGCCTTGCCCGCTTGTCAGATCCGGCAAGATCCACAGCCAGGGACACGGCCGCATGGTCGGCAACATCAAGGAAAAGGATCTGCACGGCAGCGACGTGAAGGATGTCGGTCACGCGGCCGGTGCGCTCCGGAATGGGCCGGTCGAGCAGTTCCGCCAGAATGGCATCGAGCTGGCCCCGGCGGCGCAAGGCTGCCGCGACGATGGCCTTCACCAGTGACCGGTCCTTCGGCTCCAGTGCCCGGAAACCGGAATGGCCCGAGGTCACGTCATATTCGGCATCCAGCGTGCGGTGCTTGTGCACCACGTTGCCCAGAATGTCGGCGGCCACCTTGCGGGCGGCAAAACCGGGGGCTGGCCGACCGGGGGAGCTGCTGCCATTCGCCGCGCCAGCTGCCTTGCCGCCCTGTCCCGGCTTGCGGAACGGCGCATCCTTGCCGCCGGAGGAGCGGGAGGGGGATTTCGGGCGGGAGCCGGTGGGTTCGTTCAAAGCAGTGGCCTTTGTTGGGTTGGCTATGTTGCCGGATTGAGTCAAGGCGCCGCGAACCGGTGCTCGCCGCGCCTCTGGCATAACATGTCTGGTGGTCCTTCGGCGCTTGGCAGGCTGAGGTGCCGCCTGTTGCGCTCAAGGTTATGATCCAGAGCTTCTACCGCAGATCAGTCTTCCGGCTCAACCCCAAGCGGTTTCAGCCCCATGGGCCCTTGGGTTTGTCCGAAGGACGGGAAGATTCACGGCCTCCCCAAGGTCCTGAAGGGCCCGATCCGTTTTCTGTGCTGCCACCGGCGCCACCCCACGGCTGGCTGCGGGTTTGCGCCGGAGCCGGGTTCCAGCTCCCGCCAAAGCCACCGGAACTGTTGCCGCGCCCGCCCATCTGTCCATCCAGATCGCGCAGGGCGGCGATGCGGTTGGCGGTGTTCGGGTGGGTGGAGAACAGGTTGTCCATCCGCTCACCTGACAGCGGGTTGATGATGAACATGTGCGCCGTTGCCGGGCTGCGCTCCGCATCCGGATTGTGGATCTGCTCCACGCCACCCGCGATCTTGGCGAGCGCCGAGGCGAGCCACATCGGCTGGCCGCAGATTTCGGCGCCCATGCGGTCGGCGGCATATTCCCGGGTGCGGGAAATCGCCATCTGCACAAGCATGGCAGCAAGCGGGGCGACGATCATCGCCACCAGCACGCCGATGAAGCCGAGAGGATTGTTGTTCTCCCGGTTGCCGCCGAAGAAGAAGGCGAAGTTGCCCAGCATGGAGATGGCACCGGCAATCGTCGCAGTGATCGTCATGATCAGCGTGTCGTGGTTCTTGATGTGCGCGAGCTCATGCGCCATCACGCCGGCAACTTCTTCCATGCTCAGGCGCTCCAGCAGGCCGGTGGTTGCGGCCACGGCGGCATTCTGTGGGTTGCGGCCCGTGGCAAAGGCATTCGGCTGCGGGTTGTTGATGATATAGACCTTGGGCATCGGCAGCTGCGCGTTCTGCGCCAGCTGGCGCACCATGCGGAACAGTTCGGGCGCGCTGCGCTCGTCCACCTCCTGCGCATGGTGCATGGACAGCACCATCTTGTCCGCATTCCAGTAGCTGAACAGGTTCATCGCACCGGCGATCACCAGCGCGATCATCATGCCGCTCTGTCCGCCGATCACAAAGCCAACGCCCATGAACAGGGCGGTCATGGCGGCCAGAAGCATGGCAGTGCGGAAATAGTTCATTGCCTTCGGTCCTCGTCGCGCTTAATTGCGGCGCTAAGCCGGACGGGAGTTTTGCGCTCCCGCCAGTACCCTATATGATGGGTATCAGCCCGATTTCCCGCAAGTCTGCCAGTCTTCAACCTGTCTTGGAGCGGCGTCTGGCGGGGCAGCAGATGGAGATCTCCATGCACGACGACG
Source organism: Pannonibacter phragmitetus (assembly GCF_050510895.1). Lineage (GTDB taxonomy): Bacteria > Pseudomonadota > Alphaproteobacteria > Rhizobiales > Stappiaceae > Pannonibacter > Pannonibacter phragmitetus_B. The sequence continues at coordinate 4,087,078 of NZ_JBNINT010000001.1, forward strand.
AGAACAGCGGAGCAAACGGCCCCGAAGCCGGTGTTTCAGAGAACCGTGGCGTGGTCGTTCCCTTTCCCCAGCGTGCCGCGCCCGCAGAGCCTGAGGCCACGGCAGAGCCGGCCCCCGCACCGCAGCGGCGATTCGAGGACCTTCCCCGCAGCGCAGCGTGCGCTGAAGGAAGCCGAAGCGCGCCGTGCAGAAATCGACGCCCGCCAGCAGGCGATGGCAAAAGAGTTGGACGGGCGCGGCGGACTGGAGCCAACCCGTTATGAGGATTGGGAAATCAAGGGGATCACCGTCGATTTCTGACGGTGGACAACTGCCTGTGCAGCAGCGGTAACGAGCTGTGATGGCTGCTTGGTTAATGAGGGATTTACCAGAGGCGCGTTAACGTCCGGGCAAAGTGTGTTCGAGTGTCCGGAAGGTCAGATGACGTCCACGATGCCTGCCTCAAATCCGCGCGCGGCCCTGCCCGACGCCAATCCGTTCCAGCGCCTTGCCGCGCTTCTGGGCGATACGCGCCCCGGTGCGGACCCTATTGTGCTGACCATTGGCGAGCCGCAGCATGCGCTGCCGCCCTTCACGGGCGAAGTGCTGATGGAAAATCTGGCTGATTTCCGCCGCTATCCGCCGATCGAAGGCTCTCCCGCCTTCCGTGCGGCCATAGCGGCCTGGCTGGACCGGCGCTACAATCTCGGCGGCACCATCGACAAGGACAAGGGCGTTCTGCCGCTCAACGGCTCGCGCGAGGGCCTGTCCTTCGGCGCGATTTCTGCCCGTGATCAGCTGGCCAAGGACGTGGCCCGCCCGGCGGTGATCCTGCCCAACCCGTTCTACCAGACCTATGCAGCCGCAGCCCATATTGCCGGGGCCGAGGCGGTCATGCTCGATACGGGCGCAGAAACCGGCTTCCTGCCGGATCTGGATGCACTGGAGCCGGAGCTGCTGGACCGCACCATCGCCTTCTACGTGGCCTCGCCCGCCAATCCGCAGGGAGCGGTGGCGAGCCTTGCCTACTGGCAGAAACTGATAGGCCTTGCCCGCCGCCACCGGTTCTACATCTTTGCCGACGAGTGCTATTCGGAGATCTACCGCAGCACGCCGCCTCCGGGCGTTCTGGAAGCGGCCCATGCCCTCGGCGAGGGCTATTCCATGGTGGTGGCGCTCAACTCCCTGTCGAAACGGTCGAATCTTGCTGGTCTTCGCTGCGGTTTTGCTGCGGGTGACCCGGAGTTCCTGTCGCGCTGGGTGAAGTTCCGCGGTCTTGCCGCGCCGCAGGTGCCGCTGCCTGCGCAGGCGCTCGCCGCCCGCGCCTATGGCGACGAGGCGCATGTGATGGAAAACCGCCGCCTCTACAACGAGAAATACGAAATCGCCGAAAGGTTGCTGTCGCCCATTTTGGGGCCAGTCACGCCGGAAGGCGGCTTTTTCCTGTGGCTGGATGTGAGCCGCTGGGGTGGTGCGGTCAGCGTGACCGAGCGGCTGTGGAGCGAGGCGGGCGTCAAGGTGCTGCCCGGTTCCTATCTGGCGTCCACCCATGCCGGTGGCCGCAATCCGGGTGATCCTTATATCCGCGTTGGCCTGTGTGCCCCGTCCGCGTTGACGGGTGAGGCGCTGGAGCGCGTGGCGCGCTGGCTGGGAGGTGCGGCATGAGACGGGCAACAGCCATGCGCGGCTCCGGACGGGGTGCAGCGCATATTCTCGACACCGAAAGCCCGCTGAAGCGCTTCGTCCGCCGCAATCTGGTGGGCGCGGCCGGGCTTCTGGTGATTGCTATGGCGGCCGCCTTGGCGGCGAGCCTTGCCACCTGGTCGGTGAATGATCCGAGCTTGAACCATGCGACGGGCGAGCCTGTGCGCAATGCGCTGGGCACACCGGGGGCTATTATCTCCGATATCCTGATGCAGTCCATCGGCCTGGCGACAGCTGTGTTTCTGGTGCCTGTGGTGCTGTGGGGCTGGCGGCTTCTCTCCGGCAAGACCATGCGTATCGGCTTCCGCCGGATCATGTTCTGGTTTGTGGGTACGCTTCTGGGTGCCGGGGCCGTTGCGGCGCTGCCCGTGCCGGAAAGCTGGCCCCTGCCGACGGGTCTCGGCGGCTTTGCCGGGGATGCCATGCACTATGTCCCCTCGCTGCTGACGCAGAACCTGACGCCCGGCGCTGCGACGATCACGGGAGTGCTGGGGCTGGGGCTTCCGGCCGTCTTCCTGCTCGTGGCTGCCGGCGCCTGGTTTGGCGACATGCGCGAGCGTTATCAGGATCAGGAGGAGGATGTCCCTCCCTGCCGTCCCGCACCGCCCGCCAGCAGATGCGCGGCCGAAAGGTGCAGGAACAGCTGGACTTTGATGACGACGACGAGGACGAGCGCGAACCGCGGTTCGCCGCCCTTATGGGTGCTGCCGCGCATTGGCGCCTGCAGGCCCAGTCGGCCGTGCAGCGCATGACCGGGCTTGGCTTGTCCCGGCGCCGTGTGCGGGAGGATGAGGAAGACGACTATGTGGAGGAAGATGCAGAGGACGAATACGCTGCTCCGCCCACAAGCCGTTTCGGGTCGCTGCGGCGTGCGCTGAAGGACCGTTTCGTTCCCGGCGAGGAGGACGATGGCCTTGACGATCTCTATCCCGATGCCCGCGGCACCCGCGAGGCGCCGCGCCGCGTGACGTCGCGTGGTCCGGTCATGGGCCGGGCGCCGCAGGTGGAAGAGGACGAGGAATACTACGGGGACGAGGAAGACGCCTCCGCCTATGACGAGCCGCCGTTCGATATGGACGATGACGGCTACGATGTGGAAGAGCCTGTGCCGGTTGCTCCGCGTGGCCGTGGCCGGGCGCGCGAAGAGGCGCCGCTGGACCGTCCGCCGCTGGGCCGTCCCGTTGGCATTGCAAGCCCGGATCAGGGACGCGCCGCGCCGGGCGCCCAGGCACAGGGCGGTGCCCGCGTCGTGCCGCAGGCCCCGCGCCCGCAACCGGGCCGCCGTGTTCAGGCCGAGGCCCAGACCTCACTTCTGGACGGGCCGGATTCCTATGAACTGCCGCCGCTGCGGCTTCTGGCCGAGCCCAAGCCGGCCGGAAAGACGCCGGGTCTGTCCGCCGATGCGCTGGAACAGAATGCCCGCATCCTCGAAGGTGTGCTGGAGGACTTCGGCGTGCGCGGCGAGATCATCGAGGTGCGCCCCGGTCCGGTGGTAACGCTCTATGAGCTGGAGCCTGCGCCCGGCATCAAGTCGTCCCGCGTCATCGGCCTTGCCGATGATATCGCCCGGTCCATGAGCGCGATCTCCGCCCGCGTTGCCGTGATCCCCGGCAAGAACGCCATCGGCATCGAGCTGCCGAACCAGAAGCGCGAGACGGTGTATCTGCGCGAACTGCTGGCGGCAGAGGATTTCGAGAAGTCGAAGGCGAAGCTCGCCATGGCGCTGGGCAAGACGATCAACGGCGAAAGCGTGATCGCGGATCTGGCCCGCATGCCGCATCTGCTCGTTGCCGGTACCACCGGCTCGGGCAAGTCGGTGTCGATCAACACCATGATCCTGTCGCTGCTGTACCGGATGACGCCGGACCAGTGCAAGATGATCATGATCGACCCGAAGATGCTGGAACTGTCGATCTACGACGGCATCCCGCATCTTCTGACCCCGGTGGTGACCGACCCGAAGAAGGCGGTCGTGGCGCTCAAGTGGACCGTCCGCGAGATGGAAGAGCGCTACAAGAAGATGTCGAAGATGGGCGTGCGCAACATCGACGGCTACAACATGCGCGTGAAGCAGGCGCTGGAAAAGGGCGAGAGCTTCTCCCGCACGGTGCAGACGGGCTTTGACCGCGAGACCGGCCAGCCGATCTACGAGGAAGAAGATCTGCCGCTGGAGCCGATGCCCTTCATCGTGGTCATCGTCGACGAAATGGCCGACCTGATGATGGTGGCCGGCAAGGACATCGAAGGCGCGATCCAGCGCCTTGCCCAGATGGCCCGTGCCGCCGGCATCCACATCATCATGGCCACCCAGCGCCCATCCGTGGACGTGATCACCGGTACGATCAAGGCCAACTTCCCGACGCGCATCTCCTTCCAGGTGACGTCCAAGATCGATAGCCGCACCATTCTGGGCGAGCAGGGCGCCGAGCAGCTTCTGGGCATGGGTGACATGCTCTACATGGCTGGCGGCGGGCGCATCCAGCGTGTCCACGGCCCCTTCGTCGCCGATGACGAGGTGGAGCAGATCGTTGCGCATCTGAAGCTGCAGGGCTCGCCCCAGTATCTGGAGGCGGTCACCGAAGAGGAAGAGCTGCAGGAGAACCCCTATGATGCGGTCTCCGGCTCTGACGAGAGCAATGATCTCTATGACCGCGCAGTGGCCGTTGTGCTGCGCGACAAGAAGGTCTCGACTTCCTACGTGCAGCGCCGCCTTGGCATCGGTTACAACCGCGCCGCCTCGCTGATCGAACGGATGGAACAAGAAGGCGTGATCAGCGCCGCCAACCACGCCGGAAAGCGCGAGATTCTGGTGAAGAACGGGGTGGACGAGGACTACTGATCCGCCCCGTCCGCCGCAACCTCGCCACAAGCGGGAACTAGAACAGGGCAACAGGCATTGAGGGAAGCGGCCAGGTTGCTTTCAGACTGCTTTCCTCCCGAGCCGCCCTGAAGGAGCCCTGAGCACTATCATGATGTCCATCCGCTCGCATCGCATCCTGTCCTGGTCCGCAGCCATCGTGCTGACGTTGGCAGCGGCCCTGTCGCCTGCCGCCGCGCAGCAGCGCGCGCCGCTGAGCCCGCAGGAGCAGGAGACGCTGAACGAGGTCAACACCTACTTCAACTCGGTGAAGACCATGCATGGCGACTTCGTGCAATTTGGCCCCGAGGGCGGGCAGGTGGAAGGCAAGTTCTATCTGGAACGTCCGGGCAAGATCCGCTTCTACTACAATCCGCCCGCACAGCTCGACATCATCGCCGATGGCAAGTCCGTGTCCGTGCTGGACCGCAAGGTGCAGACGCAGGACATCTGGCCTCTGAGCGAGACCCCGCTGCGCTTCCTGCTGGCCGAGCAGATCGACCTCACCAAGGACACCAATGTGGTTGGCGTGGTGGTGGAGCCTGACCTTGTGACGGTGGTGGTGGAGGACCAGACCACCTTCAATTCCGGCAAGCTGACACTCATCTTCGATGCCCAGACCTTTGATCTGAAGCAGTGGACCGTCACGGATTCGCAAGGCATGGACACGTCGGTGGCAATCTATAATGTGACGGCGAACGGGCCTTCGAATCCGAAGCTCTTCGTCATCGACTATCTGGCTGCCGCCCGCCAGAACCGGAATTGATCCGGCCCCTTGCAGCGGCTGCCTGCTTCAGGGCCTTGCCGCTGCATGACTTCCGATCCTTCCCGCCGTGAACCACTGGCTCTTGTGCTGCTGCGCCGTCATGCGGCGGCACATGGGCTGATTGTGTTTGCCGAACCCGCATACGGCTATGCCGGCTATGTGGAGGCACCGGGCGGGCGCCGCGCTTTCTTCAAGGGCGCAGGCTTCGACATCAATCCTGCCGCTGCCTCTGCCATTGCCCGCGACAAGGCCTATGGCGCCTTCTTTCTGGAAGCTGCCGGTCTCAGTGTGCCGCGCGGGATGCTGATCAGTTCGCCCGGTTTCATCCGCGACATCGAGGTGAAGAACCCGGCGGTTGCAGCGAAACTGAATGGCGAGGCTGAGGCAATCGCCTTTGCCCGCGAAACGGGATTTCCGCTGTTCGTGAAGCCCAATGACGATTCGGAAGGGCGCGGCATTCTGCGGGTGCAGGACGAACAGGGCCTCTCTGCCGCACTCGCCGTTCTGGGGCGCTCCTACGACCGCATTCTGGTGCAGGAAGAGGTGAGGGGGCGCGACTACCGGGTGCTGGTGCTGGATGGGGAGGTGCTGGCCGTGTTCGAGCGGCGGCCCTTCTCTGTGACCGGCGATGGCGCTTCCTCTCTGCGGGCGCTGATCACGCGGGCAACGCAGGGCTTTGCCGCCGGCGGCAAGGGCTCGAAGATTGCCGCGGATGATCCGCGTATTCTCGCCTTTCTTGCCACCAGCGGCCTTGATCTTGACCATGTGCCGGAAGCCGGTGCAGCCGTGGCTCTGCTGCCGAATGCGAACCTTTCTTCCGGCGGCAGTGCGGTGGATGTGACCGGCACGATCAGCCCTCATTTCACGGAAGTCGCCTGCAAGGCGGGTGAGGCCGTGGGCTTGCGGCTGTTCGGTCTTGATCTCATCTGCCCGGACATTGCCGCAACGTCCGGACCCTATGCCATTCTTGAGGTGAATGCGGCGCCGGGTCTTAGCCATTTTCACCGGCTTGGCCCGCAAGAGGCGCTGCGTGTGGAAGAAATCTATGCGAAGATCTTTGACGCGCTGACCCGTCATCTGTCGTCTGGCGGCCGCGCCGGAGAAGCAGCATGAGACTTTCTGATCTTGCCGAGAGCCAGATTCTCAAGGCGCAGGCCGAAGGCCAGTTTGACAATCTCAAGGGCGCGGGCAAGCCGCTGAACCTGGCAGCCGATGGCGGCAGCGCGGAGGCCATCGGCTTCCGTATCATGGCCGAGGCTGGCGCGCTGCCGCGCGAAATCGATCTTCAGAAGGCGGTGCAGGACCAGGCCCGTATTCTCCAGGAGACGGTGGGCGAAGACGCCCGCAAGCGCGAGATGCGGAAGCTCGCTGATTTGCAAATGCGGCTGGAGATGGAGCGGGAAGCCCGCCGCAGTTTCTTCGGCGGATGAAGCGGGGATTGTGGGGATGAGCGTGATCATCGAAACGCCGGAGCATATCGCTGCGGGCCTTGCCGCTCTTGCCGCCGCTGATCCGCGCCTGCCAGCGGTGATTTCCTTTGCTGGCGAAGTTCCCCTGCGCCGCCGTCCGCCGAGCTTTGCGGCGCTGGTGCAGATCATCATCTCGCAGCAGGTGTCCGTCGCCAGCGCCAATGCCATCGGCGCAAGGCTCGCCGCCCTCGTCGATCCGCTGGAGGCGCATGTTTTGCTCTCCCACACGGAAGAGGCGCTGGGCGGCGCGGGGCTGTCGCGGCCCAAGATCCGTGCCGTGCGGGCGCTGGCTGATGCCGTCAGCGGGGGCTGGATCTTCAGGCGCTTGCGAGCGTTCCGGCCGATGTGGCCCGGGAGGAGCTATGCCAGGTCAAGGGCATCGGCCGTTGGACGGCGGATATCTACCTTCTCTTCTGCGCCGGTCATCCGGACATCTTTCCCAGCGGCGACATTGCCCTGCAAAATGCGGTGCGTGATGCTTTCGCCTTGACTGAGCGCCCCAGCCCCCGCGCGCTGGATGAGCTGGCGGAGACCTGGGCTCCCTGGCGCGGTGTCGCCGCCCGCCTGTTCTGGGCCTGGTACAAGGCTGCCCGCGAGGGGCGCGACAGCCAGCCGCTTTGAGGCAGACCCGCCGTTTTTCTGCGGCATTCGTGATGTTCAAGACTTGCTCGCCATCCCGGCCAATGGAGCCTGCATGAATTTCCTGAGAGCGTGTTTTGACATTCTGTTTGGAATGCTCGGCTGGGTTCTCATGATCCCCTCCGGCTTTGTTCTTCTGGCTGTTTTCTTTTTGAGTGGGATGATTTTACGGCTTTGAACATTGCCATCCTGGCTGGTTTCGCGGGCCTGTTCTGCTTGGGCGCTTATCTTTATGCCCGAGGCATGAGCCGGTAAGGGCAGGGCGCCTGCGGTGTCCGGTCCTTTCCAGGATGAGGAGTGCCGGAATACCCCATAGGCAGAGGGCCATCTTTCTTCTATTCAGGCTGCAACAGAGCAAAACGGATCACTGCCCATGGCCTTCTGGCGCCTCAAACCCGGCAGCGGCAAGACGGAGACGGCTTGCGACCCGCGCCGGGCCGACTATGCCGTGTTTGATCAGGTGAGCCTGAAGCGCGGGGACAAGACCGTGCTGGACGGGCTGAGCCTCACCTTGAGCGAGCGCCGGATTGCGCTGATCGGGCTGAATGGGTCTGGCAAGAGCAGCTTCGTGCGCCTGCTCAACGGCCTGCTGCTGCCGGACAGTGGCATCTTGCAGATCTACGGCGCGGACACGCGGCAGGCGCGGGCGAACCTGCCGCGCCATGTCGGTTTTGTCTTCCAGAACCCGGATCATCAGGCGATCTTCCCGACGGTGGAGGAGGAGATTGCCTTCGGCCTGACACAGCTTGGCCAATTCCGGCAAGACGCCCGGCTGAATGCCCGGCGCTTTCTGGAGGCTCATGGCTGCGCTCATCTGGCAGAGCGGCCTTTCCTCGATTTGTCGGAGGGGCAGAAGCAGCTCATCTGCATTCTGGCGGTGCTGGTGATGCAGCCGGGGCTTATCGTTTTTGACGAACCCTTTTCCAGCCTTGATGGCCTTGCCACGCGCCAGATCATGTCGCTGATCCGGGGGCTGGAGCAAAAGCTGATCATGGTCAGCCATGATCTGGAGCTGATCCGCGATTTCGACCGGGTGCTGTGGCTGCAGGACGGTCAGATCCGCATGGACGGCGAGCCTGGCGCGGTACTGCCCGCCTATGTGGATGATATCGAGCGGCGCGCCGCCGTCTCCGGCCTGTTGTGAGGCGCGCGTGATCTCGCTTTATCTGCCCGGAACCAGCCTTCTCCACCGCCTGCCTGCGGGCGCGAAACTCATCGGTCTGGCTGCCGCCAGCCTGATGCTCTTCCCCGTGGAAAATGCCGTCATTCTGGCGGCTGGCTGTGGTTTGGTTCTGGCCGCCTATGCGGCGCTGGGCCGGTCGGCTCTGCGGCAGCTCTCGCTCTTGCGCCCGCTGCTGCCATTGTTTGCCGTGCTGCTGGCGTTGCACTGGCTGTCCGGCTCGCTCATGGGCGGCGTTGTGGTGCTGCTGCGGCTTTTGCTGCTGGTGATGCTGGCCAATCTCGTCACCATGACAACGCGCATGGATGACATGCTGGAGGCGATTTCGCCCCTGTTCCGGCCGCTGGCCTTCTTTGGCGTTTCGCCGCGCCGCCCGGCGCTGGCCGTTACACTTGTTCTGCGCTTCGTGCCGGTGCTGCTGGCGCTGAGCGCTGCCCAGCGGGAAGCCTATCAGGCCCGCACCGGCAAGCGCAGCAGCTGGCGGCTTCTCGCCCCTTTGCCCTTCAGGCCCTTGCCATGGCCGACCACGTGGGCGAAGCCCTTGTTGCACGCGGCGGCGCTGACGGGTTCGGTACGGCGGAACGGGGGAAGAAAAGGGGCTGAGGCCCCTCACCCCCGCCCGCGATAGGGCTGCACGCCTTGATCGGGGATCCATACACCTTCAGGTGCCGGGCCAGTCTGGTAGAACACATCGATCGGGATACCGCCGCGCGGATACCAGTAGCCGCCGATGCGCAGCCATTGGGGCGAGAGGAAATCCACCAGCCGCTTGCCGATCGACACGGTGCAATCCTCATGGAAGGCGCCATGGTTGCGGAAGGAGCCGAGGAAAAGCTTCAGGGATTTGCTCTCCACCAGCCAGTCGCCGGGCACATAGTCGATGACCAGATGGGCGAAATCCGGCGCGCCGGTGATCGGGCAGAGCGAGGTGAACTCGGGTGCCACGAAACGGACCATGTAGCCGGTGCCCGCCTGCGGGTTGGGCACGCGCTCCAGCACGGCGTCTTCCGGGCTCTGGGGCAGGGCGGTGGAGGACCCGAGCTGGGTCAGGTTCTGATAGATGGTCTTGTCACTCATGGTCATACTCCGCGAAGGTTGCCCCAGATGAGGGTATGAAGCTGCGGCAGGATGCTGGCCTCGAACCAGCGGTCATTGGCGGCCCGGTCGATCAGCCAGCGCAGCCGCGCCATGATGCCGGGAATGTCGATCACCGCATCTTCCTTGTCCGCAGGCGGCGGTGTGTGGTTGCCGGGCTGCAGATAGACCGGCAGATGCGGATAGGCGCGCGCCACCTCTCTGGCAAAGGCGTAATCCGCCTCGTCAAAGACGACGAACTTCAGCGCTATTGCCGTGTTGGGGCCAGCCGCTGCCACCGCATCAGCCAGTGCCTTGCGGTCAAAAGCCATGCCGCTGGACGGCGGCTTGGGGCTGAGGCTGAGGACGTCGAGAGCCCTGAACCAGTCCCGCGACAGGCTGCCTTGCGTTTCCAGCGCGAAGCGGTAGCCCTCGCGTTTGCCCAGTTCAATCAGCCGCCCCAGCGGCTGGATGGCCGGATTACCGCCCGAAACGGTGACCATCAGCGGCTCGCCGCCGGACAGGCGCCGCACTTCGTCCATTACGGCGTCAGCGCTCATGGGCGTCCAGGTGTCCCGGTAGGCGCTGTCCACTGCATGCAGCGTGTCGCACCAGGAGCAGCGGAAATCGCAGCCGCCGGTGCGCACGAAGACAGTGGCCATGCCGATCAGAGCGCCTTCGCCCTGGATGGTGGGACCGAATATTTCGCTGATGCGCAAGGTCTCGCCGCTCATGCGCCGCACCCGCAGCCGCAGCTGCCTTTCGGACGGTACTCGGCCACGGTCTTTGGCGTCTCGCGCACGCGCACTGCGCTCACCTCGGGCCAGCGCGCCTTGCACCAGTCGTAGAAGAGCCTGGCCATGCGCTCGGCGGTGACGTTATCGTTGCCGAGCACATCGTTGAGGTGGCGGTGGTCGAGGGTGTCGTCGAGCCAGTTCTTGAAGGGCCCAAGCTCCCGGTAGTCCCGCACGAAGCCAACGCTGTCCAGCGTTTCGGACATCAGCTCCACTTCGACCACATAATTGTGCCCATGCAGCCGGGCGCAGGGATGATCTTCGGGCAGGCCGAAGAGCTGGTGGGAGGCGGAGAAGTGAAACTCCTTGGCGATCCTAAACACCGCAGGCCTCCTTCCAGAAATCCGGGTCGGCATAGATGGTTGGATCTTCCGCTCCCGCCAGATGGAAGGCCTCGCGCCGCTCCACACATGTGCCGCAGCGCCCGCAGTGGATCTCGCCGCCCTTGTAGCAGGACCAGCTGCGGGTGTAGTCGACGCCAAGCCGTACACCTTCTGCGGCAATGGCGGCCTTGTCCGTGTTGACATAGGGCGTGTAGAGCCGCACATCCGCTACACCTGCCAGCGCCTGGCGCTGCATGGTCTCGAAGGCCTCTGTGAAGCCGGGGCGGCAATCTGGATAGATGAAGTGATCCCCGCCATGCACGGCGGTTGCCACGGCTTCTGCCCCGCGCGCTGCGGCAATGCCATACGCAATGGCCAGCATGATGGCATTGCGGTTCGGCACCACGGTGATGCGCATGGTTTCTTCGGCATAGTGGCCATCGGGAACGGCCACGTCATCCGTCAGGGCCGAGCCGGAGAGCTGGCGGCCGATGCCGGAAATGTCGATAACGATATGCTCGACGCCCAGATCATCCGCACAGGTTCTGGCAAAGTCCAGCTCCTTGAGGTGCCTCTGGCCGTAGTTGAAGGAAACGAGCCCGATCAGCTCGTGTTCTTGCGCAACCTTGTGCGCAAGGGTGACGGAATCCATTCCGCCGGAACAGACGACAAGCGTTTTCAAAGATGTGTCCCTTGTTTTCGCTGGAACCGGGTAGGCTGCGACCGGTTGACTGCCCCGGAAGGCAGACGGGCGCCTTTTAGCAGCAGTTCCGTAAAAGGGAAGGGAAAAGCGCCCGGATTTTGCCGTTTACCTTGCGTAAAGAATCGTTAACTCTTTGTTGAGATGATTCGGCCACGTCCCGTTTGAAATGGGACAGAGACGGAGGGCCAGAAGGCCCGGCAGGCCGCCACAGGCAGCAAAATGGCCAGGAGGGCCCCATGTCATCAGGATTGGAACGGGTGTTGCCGTCAGCCAGCATCGTGCAGGCAACCGAACACAGCGACCAGCGCCGCCGCGAGCGGGAGCACGAGCAGCACAACGAACAACAGGCTGGGGAACAGCAATCTGGCGAGGGCTTTGAAGGAGCCTTGGCAGGCGAAAACCATACGCTTGCTGCAGATCCTTCGGAACCTCAGGCCGAGGAGCCAGCCGTTCTGGTCGATACGAGCCCGGAAGTCAGTCATACGCTGGATGGCATTGCCGCCTACAGGGCTGCGGCCGAGCAGGCGCTGCGCCAGCCATCAGGTCCCCATAGCTCAGTTTCCAGCAACCGTTCCCTGCCGCAACGGGCCACCCGCGACCATCAACCCCCGCCGTCGTCCGCCACGCCTACGAGGATCACGGCGGCCAGATCGAGCATCACGCCGTCAATCTAGCGACGTGAGTGCCGCCGCCGCTTAGGCTTGCGGTCCTTACCGCGCCAGTCCGGCGATCGCCTCGGCAAAGTCTTCGGCGGAGAAGGGTTCCAGATCGTCGATGCCTTCGCCGACGCCGATGAAATGCACCGGCAGCTTGTGCCTGGCAGCGATGGCAACAAGAATGCCGCCGCGGGCGGTGCCATCCAGCTTGGTCATGACGAGGCCGGTGACACCTGCCACCTTGCCGAAGATTTCCACCTGGTTCATGGCGTTCTGGCCCGTTGTGGCATCCAGCGTCAGGATCACGTCATGCGGGGCATCGGGCGCTTGCTTGCGGATGACACGGACCACCTTTTCGAGTTCCGCCATCAATTCAGCCTTGTTCTGAAGCCGGCCTGCCGTGTCGATCAGCAGAACATCCACGCCCTTGTCTTTCGCCTCCTGCATGGCATCAAAGGCTAGACCGGCGGCATCCGCGCCCGCTTCCCGGGCCACCACTTCGGCACCGGTGCGCTGGCCCCAGATCTTCAGCTGTTCGACGGCGGCGGCGCGGAACGTGTCGCCCGCCGCCAGCATCACGGTCTTGCCTTCCGAAGAGAGCTTTGCCGCCAGCTTGCCGATGGTTGTGGTCTTGCCGGTGCCGTTGACGCCCACCATCAGCACCACATGCGGGCTGTGGCCCCGGTTGAGGTCCAGCGGGCGGGCGGCAGGCTCCAGAACCTTGCGGACTTCATCGGCCAGAATCTTGCGGACTTCCTCCGGCGAGATTTCCTTGTCGAACCGGCCTTCCGACAGGCGCTCCGTAATGGCACCAGCCGTCTCGAGGCCAAGATCTGCCTGAAGGAGAATGTCCTCCAGATCCTCCAGCATCCCCGCATCCAGCTTGCGCTTGGTGAAAATCGCCGAAATGCCTTCGGTCAGTGCCGAGGACGAGCGGGCAAGGCCCTTGCGCAGGCGCTGGAACCAGGAGAGCTTCCCTTGCGGTTCAGCAATGGCAACCGGCGCAGGAACGGGGACGGGAGCAAGCGGCGCTGCCTCTTCCGCCGGTTCGTTCACCAGTTCGGGCTCAGCCTCGGTTGCGGCCTCAGGCTCCGGCTGTTCTGCGGGAAGTGCCGTCTCGATGGCTACTTCTTCAGCGGATTCCGCCTCAGCCTCAGCCTCAACCTTAGCCTCTGGGGCCGGAGATGCAGCCTTTTCGCCGGCCAGGATTTCCGTTTCCAGTTCCGCCTCGGGCCGGGATTCGTCCGCAGCCGTGCCGGCGCTGTCCTTGCCGCCGAACAAACGGCCCAGAAAGCCGCGCTTCTTCTCGCTCATGAACCTGTCCTGCCGCTGAAGTCTGTCCCGCCCTCAGGCGGCCTGTGAAAGAAGCGCGCCGAGAAGATGGCGCCCGGTGTGGCCGGTGATGCGGGTTTCGATGATCTGCCCGGCCTCGCCGCCATCCACCTCGACCTGTGTGAATTGCTCGGTCCGCCCCAGCCCTTCGCGCTCCAGCAGAATGGGGCGCAGCAGGCCGACTTCGGCACTCAGATGAGCCGCCAGCGCCGCCTCGCCCTTGAGGCGCAGCCGTGCGGCACGCTCCTTGATCAGGCCCTTGGCCAGCTGCGGCATGCGCGCTGCCGGCGTGCCCGGGCGGGGGAGAAGGGGAAGACATGCAAATGCGTCAGCCCGCATTCATCGACGATCGCCAGAGTGTTGGCGAACATCTCCTCCGTCTCGGTCGGGAAACCGGCGATGATATCGGCGCCGAAGACCACATCCGGGCGCATGCGTCGCACCTCGTCACAGAAGCGGATGGTGTCCGCCCTCAGGTGCCGCCGCTTCATGCGCTTCAGGATCATGTCGTCGCCGGCCTGCAGCGACAGGTGGAAATGCGGCATCAGCCGTTCATCTTCGGCAATGACGCGCATCAGCTCGTCATCGGCCTCGATGGAGTCAATGGATGACAGCCGCAGCCGCTTCAGCTCCGGCACCAGTTTCAGGATCTTGGCCACCAGCGTGCCAAGGCGCGGCGTGCCGGGAAGGTCGGCGCCATAGGACGTGATGTCCACGCCGGTGATGACGATTTCGCGGTAGCCGTTTTCCACGAGGCGGCGCACCTGATCGACGACGACGCCCATGGGCACCGAGCGCGAATTGCCCCGGCCATAGGGGATGATGCAGAAGGTGCAGCGGTGATCGCAGCCATTCTGCACCTGCACGAAGGCGCGGGCGCGGCCTTCCAGCCCGTCGATCAAGTGACCAGCGGTTTCGCGCACGCTCATGATGTCGTTGACGCGCACCTTCTCGCTGGCATCAAGGCCGAACTGGGCGATGCGGCCATAGGAGGCGCGTTCCAGCTTTTCCGAATTGCCGAGCACCAGATCCACTTCCTCCATTTCGGAGAACTTGGATGTTTCGGTCTGGGCGGCACAGCCGGTGACGATGATCTTGGCTTCCGGATTGTCGCGGCGGGCCTTGCGCACGGCCTGACGCGCCTGACGCACCGCTTCGGAGGTAACCGCGCAGGTGTTGATCAGGATGGCATCCTTGAGGCCCGCAGCTTCCGCCTCGCGCTTCATCACTTCCGATTCATAGGAATTCAGCCGGCAGCCGAAGGTGACGACATCAATGCTCACAGGGCGGTCTCCATGGCGGGGGCGGCATCCAGCTCTGCATCCCCCGGTCCGGTGCAGGTGAAGGTCATGGTCTCGAAGTCCACTTCACCCTCGTATTCAACTTCTGTCAGGCCGGTCATCAGCACGTGATTGTCGCTCTCCCGCCAGCTGATGGTCAGTGGGCCCCCAGGCAGATGCACAGTCGAGGTGCGGTCGGCGCGGTTGTCACGGGCGGCTGCCACGGCCACGGCACAGGCACCGGTGCCGCAGGCGCGGGTGAGGCCTGCGCCACGCTCCCACACCCGCATGCGGATCTCCTTGCGCGAAATCACCTGCGCCAGAGAAATGTTGGCCCCTTCCGGGAACAGCGGATGATGCTCCAGCAGCGGGCCGATGCGGCCAAGGTCATAGGCCTCCACGTCGGATACCCAGAACACCGCATGCGGATTGCCCATGCTGACGACGGCGGGCGTGTGCAGGATGGGCTCATCAATCGGGCCGATCTGCAGTTCCACCGCACGGGTGTCGGCAAACTCCTCGGCGAGCGGGATCTCATTCCAGTTGAAGCGCGGCTCGCCCATGTCGACGGTGACTGAACGTGCGCTTTCATCTGCCTTGCGGGCCAGCAGCAGTCCGGCGCGGGTTTCGATGCTCACGGCATCAACGCCCTGTTCCTCCAGGAGCAGGCGGCCAATGCAGCGGGTGGCGTTGCCGCAGGCAGAGACTTCCGATCCGTCGCAATTGTGAATGCGCATGAATGCATCCGCCCCGGAAGGCGAACGCTCGACGGTGATCATCTGGTCAAAGCCGATGCCGGAGGCGCGGTCGCCCAGTGCAGCAATCACCTCATGGCTCAGCCGCAGCGGTGCTTCGCGGGCATCCCAGACAACGAAATCGTTGCCAAGGCCATTCATCTTCAAAAACGGTCTGCGCATCGGCGCGGTGCCTGTCAGGTTCTGCAAGCCGGGTTGCAGAAGGTTTGTGCCGGGAGGTCCAGGGTCAGCGGACCCCGTTTCCCTCTATATGGCGGAAATGGCGGCGGATTGCCAGAGGTTCGGCCAATAGCTTCGCTGAGCTGCCCTTAACGCCGGATGTCCATCACCGCGCCAGGGCGCAGGGCCTTCAGCAGGCGGCGCATGTGGGGTTCCGCCACGGCCACGCAGCCCTCGGTCGGCGTGTAGCCGGGCCGGGCGAGGTGGAAGAAGATGGCGCTACCCTTGCCCTTGACGGCTGGCTTCAGATTGTAATCCAGCACCACGACGATGTCATAGACCCCGTCCTGCCGCCACATCTTCTCGTGGCTGGCGGCAAAGGGCAGGCGGACAGGGGCATTGTAGCGCGGATGGCGCGCATCATCGCACCAGCCGTCATCCGGGCTCAGTGCCGTGACGGGCAGGGCCGTTTCCGGCCGGCGTCCTCTGTCAGGCCGGTAGAACACGTCCAGCACGGCAAAGCGGCCAACCGGCGTCGCCCCGTCGCCTTCACGCTTGCGCAAGGTCAAGCCGCCCTTGCCAAGGGCACAGGGTACGGTCAGTGCGCCCAGTGTCAGTGTGCCGCGGCAGGGATTGCCTGGCAGGGCGCGCACGATGAGGCTCTTCTCCGCAGAGGCGGCAGGATAGGTCATGGTCTCTTTTGGCTCGCGTTGCATCGGGTTGATCCATCGTCATCAATCGGATGTAAAGTGGATGTGAAGCAGAATTGACGGATCAAACTAAAAACCACGGTGATTTTTTCCCATCTTTACGCCATTGCATGAAAGGCACTGAATTTGCCGAAGCCGATCTGGCCAGAAGTGCCGAAAGGGAACGAGGACTGCAGATGAACGCACGCACCATTCTCATCGTGGATGACGACAATGACCTGCGCGAGGCGCTGGTCGAGCAGTTCTCGCTCTATGACGAATTCACCACGCAGCAGGCATCAACTGCTTCGGAAGGAATTGCTGCTGCCAAGGCAGGACAGGTTGATCTTCTGCTGATGGACGTGGGCTTGCCGGATCTGGATGGGCGCGAGGGTGTAAAGCTTCTGCGCAAGGCCGGTTTCAAGGCGCCCGTGATCATGCTTACCGGGCATGATACGGACAGTGACACGATCCTGGGCCTTGAGGCAGGTGCCAACGACTATGTGCCCAAGCCCTTCAAGTTTGCTGTGCTTCTGGCCCGCGTGCGCGCTCATCTGCGCCAGCACGAGCAGAGCGAGGACGCGACCTTTACGATCGGCCGTTATTCCTTCCGCCCCGCCGCCAAGCTGATGGTGGACGAGCGCGGCAGCAAGGTGCGCCTGACAGAAAAGGAAACCTCGATCCTGAAGTTCCTGTACCGGGCAGGCGAGCGGGCGGTGACCCGCGACGTGCTGCTGCATGAGGTCTGGGGCTACAATTCCGGCGTCACC
Source organism: Pannonibacter phragmitetus (assembly GCF_050510895.1). GTDB lineage: Bacteria > Pseudomonadota > Alphaproteobacteria > Rhizobiales > Stappiaceae > Pannonibacter > Pannonibacter phragmitetus_B. The sequence continues at coordinate 4,104,207 of NZ_JBNINT010000001.1, forward strand.
ACACACACGCTGGAGACCCACATCTACCGCCTGCGGCAGAAAATCGAGCGTGACCCCTCCAATGCGGAGCTTCTGGTGACGGAAGCCGGTGGATATAAGCTTGTGCCGTGAGCCATTTGCGGCATAACACTGAGGCATGAGCCTCGTTCAGGACATCGCGATTCTTCGGCAGATTCCCATGTTGTCGGATTTTTCCGACGACCAGTTGCGCCTGCTTGCCTTCAGCGCTGAAGCCATGGATCTGATTTCAGGGTCCTTTGTCTTTGACGAGGGTGAGCGGGCCGACAGCGGCATCGTCATTGCCAAGGGTAATGTCAGCCTGCAGCGCAAGAGCACCCACGGTTTCCTGGAAGTGGAAATGGTGGGGCCCGGTGTGCTGCTGGGCGAAACTGCCATGCTGGTGGAAACCCGGCGCCCCGCCCGTGCGGTCTGCATTGGCCCGGTGCGGGTCATCCGCATCCGCCGCGCCTTGTTCAAGCGCATGGTGCAGGAGTTTCCCGAGCTCGCCCGCCGCCTGTTCGACAGCTACGCAGCGCGCTATCAGACCACGGTCGCGGGACTTGTGCCCATCGGCGAGAAAATGGCCGAGTTGAACACCATCATGGATGAGCTGAAGGCGCGCGTGAAAGGCGAATAGGCTTTCATTCAGTGCCGCCGCCGCGCCGGTTGCGGCAGCAGTCTTGCGCTGATCAGCGGCATCAGGGCGGTCAGCAGGCCCGCCAGTACCACCCACCAGGACGGCCGGATCTGTGCGGGCATGGTGAAGAGCTGCCAATTGAAGTTGGCAAGGAACACCCGCTCCGCCGGAACGCCCGTGGCAAGGTGATACCAGAGATATTCGGTCCCTGCCGTTCCAAGCCCGGCCACAAGGGCAAGCCCCGCCAGTGCCAGCGGTGAGGCGAGCGGCAGTTTCAGACGCGCCGCTCCCCGGTAGATCATCACCAGCAGGAACAGCCCCGCCAGCAGGGTGGCTTGGCTCACATCCGATTTGGATTGCAGGAAATAATGGAAGGCGGCCAGTGCGGTGGCTGGATAGACGAGCTTGTGCAGCTTGTGCCAGCGCGGGCCCATGCGGCGGATGGCGCTGTCCGTCGAGGTCACCCCCAGCGCCACCATGGCCGCCAGCGCGGCAAAGCCGATTGTGAGATAGAAGCGCAGCACGATTTCGGACGTGACCCGCCACAGGTCGAGATTTTCACGGATCACATAGAGCATCAGGTGCGCAAGGCCATAAGCCAGAGCGGTCAGCCCCAGCATGCGGCGGATACCGGCAAGCTTGCCCCAGCCGGTGATGCGCCGCAGCGGTGAGACGGCCAGTGTTGCCACGAGAAAGCGCATGGCCCAGTCACCGCTGACAAAAACGAGCTGGCGCGCTGGTTCCGGCTGGATCAGCCCCATGGAGGCGCGGGTCAGATACCAGAGCGCCGGAGCAAGGGCGATGAGGAAGACGGCAAGCTTCAGGCCCGACAGCCGCCCTTGCCGGTCCGTCCAGGGCAGAAACACCGCCACCGGGCGCAGGCCTGATACATTGCTCATCTTGTCAATCGCTCCGGAAAATCCACAAGCCAGGTTCTAGCCTGTCTACGGAACACCTGCGCCTCAGGATTTTTCAAGCTTGCGTGAGTTTGCGCCTCACTCTTCCAGCTTGCGCACCAGCAGCTTGTCGACCCGCCGGCCATCGAGGTCGAGGACTTCGAAGTGCCAGCCCTTGGCAGTGAAGCTTTCGCCGAGGCTGGGCAGATACTTGAGCGTGTCGAGCACGAAGCCTGCGACGGTTTCGTAATCCGGGTCCGGATCGAGCGGAAAACCCATCCCGGCGGCGAACTCGTCCACCGGCATCCAGCCTGCGACCAGCCAGGAGCCATCTTCGCGCTGGAACAGCGCAGGTTCTGCTGAATTCTCATCTTCAAAGGCGCCGGTCACCGCTTCCAGCACGTCACCGGGGGTGATGATGCCTTCAAAGTGGCCATATTCGTCATAGACCAGAACCATATGCGCCGGAGCCTTGCGCAGCGTCTGGATGACGGCCAGCGCGCCTGCCCGGTCGGACACGGCCGGCGCGTGGCGCATCAGCGGTTCAATGGCCGCATCTCTTGCATCCAGATAGGCACTGAGCACATCCTTGACGGTGACAACGCCCAACACCTCGTCCGAGCTTCCCCGCCGCACTGGCAGGCGTGACCGGGTGGTGCGGCGCAGGAAGGTTCGGATTTCCTCCGGGCTGTCCTCCAGGTCCAGCACCTCAACATCGCGGCGCGGCGTCATCAGGCCCCGCGCGGTGCGGTCGGCAAGGCGCATGACACCAGAGATCATCTCGGACTCTTCGTTCTCGATGACGCCCGCGCTCTGTGCTTCTGCCAGAACCGTGCGGATTTCCTCATCCGTCACCGTTTCACCCGCGCCGTCCTGCTGGCCCAGAAGCCGCAGCACGCCACGTCCCGACCGGTCAAGCAGCCAGACGAGGGGTGCCGACACCTTTGACAGGATCAACATGGCAGGAGCAACGCGGGCGGCAACGCTTTCGGGCGCGCGCAGGGCGATCTGCTTGGGCACGAGTTCGCCTACGATCAGCGACATGTAGGTGATGGCAACAACCACCGAGCCGACACCCAATGCATCGGCAGCGGCAGGCGGCAGGCCCTGCGTCAGCAGCCAGCCGGAGAGGCGTGCGCCCAGCGTTGCACCGGAGAAGGCGCCCGACAGAACCCCCACAAGCGTGATGCCGATCTGCACCGTGGAAAGAAACCGCCCCGGATCTTCCGACAGCCGCAGCGCCACCGCCGCTCCCCGGCTTCCCTGATCGGCCAGCAATTTCAGCCGCACGGGCCGGGACGAGACAACGGCAAGTTCCGACATGGCCAGAACGCCATTGAGCAAGGTGAGACAGACGACGATGGCAATTTCGAAATACACGGGCTGATCCACGCAAGCTGGAAGCCGATATCTGCGTCATGCCGGCATCCGGATGCCATTATATGGGGAGAATTGCGCGAAGAGGAATGCCAAAGGGGGCCGCGAAAGAACGGCTGGTTCCGTGAAGGGGCTATCTCTGCCCGGCTTCAATTATCCCGGCGGGCCATGTGCCATTTCTGGCAAGAGTATGCGCCAGGGTGCGGACTTCTTCGGCCGCGAGTTGAACGGCGCGGTCTGCGGATGCTGATCTGTGGTGGCAGATGCAGACGTCACGCGAGTAGGCGGGGATCAGGGGAATTCCGGCGACCAGACCGCCCGCGATCTCTGCGTGAAAGGCGCTGCGGGCGAAGATGCCGAAGCCTTCGCCGGAACTGACCATCCGCACCAGCTGATGGCCTGCATCGATCTCGTACTTGATGTTCAGCTTGCGGCCGACGGAAGCCAGATGGTTCTCCATGTTGCGGCGCAGGCCATGGCGTGCGGAAGTGACGATGAGTGGCAGCTGATCGAGTTTCTCCAGGGGTAGGGGGATGGCAGTTCTTCCAGGTCCTTGCAGCGGCCGATCAGCATGATGTCTTCACGCAGGATGCGCCTGCTCACGATGCTTTCGCTGCTGGGCGTGTTGAACGTGACGGCGATGCTGATTTCCCGGTTTTCCAGCCAGCCTTGCAGATAACCCGACATGGCTTCGACGAGACGAATGGCGACGCGCGGATATTTGCGCTTCAGCAGGGTCAGCAGCGGGTAGGTCAGAACCGCTGCTGCTGAGGGGGCAGACCAATGGCTACTTCACCTTGCGGCTCCTCTGCCGTGGTAAGCAGTCCGCGCTCGGCATCCTGAACCAGACTGAAGATTTCGTAGCTGCGCTCCAGCAGCAGCTTCCCCGCATCGGTGACGTCCATGCCGCGAGGCAGGCGGCGGAACAGGGTGTTGCCAAGGTCAGCTTCAAGCCGCCGGATCGTTGCCGACAGCGCAGGCTGGGCGACGCCCAGACGCACAGCAGCCTGCGTGATGCTGGCTTCCTCACAAACGGCAATGAATGCCGAAAGCCGCGAAAGATCAAACTTGTAGGACAGATTTCGCATGGCTGATATATGAAAATCCTTATGCCAACATGGAAAAGAAATATGCGAACTATCTGGCAGGTTCAACTACTCTCCCCGGCAGAACAAACTCGGGAGGGTAATTTCCATGACATTCTGCAAGTTCCTGACGGCTGCCAGCCTGGCCGTCATGCTCATCACGCCGGCATCGGCCGATAGCTACATGATCAAGGTCACGCTCGATACGAGCCCCCTGCATGTCCGGAATGTCTGGCTGAAAGAATTTGCCGGGAAGGTGCAGGCTGAGTCTCAGGGGCGCTTGAACATCACGATCTTCGAAGCGGCTTCGGCCTTCAAGGATGTCGAGGCGGCGGCTGCGGTTGCCCAGGGTGCCGTCGACATGGCGGTTCCGCAGTATCAGCTCATCTCCAAGTTTGTTCCTGATGCCGATATCGAGCAGCTGCCGATGTTCTACGGCGCGCCGCGCGAAAAGATCTATGCGGTCATTGATGGCGAAGCTGGCAAGGAATTGAACGAAAAGATCGAGAGCAAGTTGGGTGTCACCGTGATCGGGCGTCCGATTGATCTCGGCTTTGGCACGGTCTTTTCGACGAAAACGGAACTCACCACTCCTGAAAATCTGAAGGGCCTCAAGGTGCGTGTGCCTGGCGGGCCCGCAACATCACGGCGCTATGAAATCATGGGTGCTGCGCCTGCCCAGATTGCCTGGCCGGATGTGCCGCAAGCTTTGCAGACCGGCACGATCTCGGCTCTCTGGACGACGCAGGAATCCCTCGCCAGTGCAAAGCTCTGGGATGCCGGCGTGAAATATGGCCTCGATGACCGTCAGGCCATCGTTCAGTATGTGCCGCTGATGAACACCACTGTCTGGGAATCGCTTCCGGAAGATCTGCGCGATCTCTTCACACAGACCTGGGACAGCATGGTTGATGCTCAGCGGGATGCCGCGCATCAGCGCCAGGATGAAGCCAGGCAGCTCAATGCTTCGAACGGCATCGTTTCGGTTGAGCCGTCACAGGCAAGCCTCGACGCCATGCGCGAGCAGCTGCTTCAGGCACAGCCCGACTTGGTGAAGAGACTGGGCATGGACGCTGACTTCGTCACCAAGGTCCAGAAGGTTCTCATTCAGTGATCTGACTTGCTGAAGCCTGCCTTCGGGCAGGTTTTCACTTGCGGGCCGCTTGCAACCTGATAGTGGCAGGGCAGTTCAAGATGAAAAGTAGTTATAAGATAATCGGGGCGGTTGAAAACGCGATCATCGGCGTTTTTGCCCTGCTTTCCTGTATTCTCGTTGTGAGCGAGGCGTTTATACGGTTTGTCGCACCGGAAAACCTGCCCGACTGGGGGCGGGAAGTCACCATCTATCTGATTGGCTGGGCCGTCATGCTGTGTGCCGGGCAGATGGTCCGGGAGAAAATGCATGTTGGTGTCGACATTGTACTGCAGACACTGTCTTCCCGCAGCTTGCGTTATCTCGAAATATTTACCGCCCTTTTCGGCCTGATCGTTTCCGGCTTCATCGTCTATGCAGGCGCGAAATCCGTCGAATTCGCCTGGCGGTTCGGTGAACAGAGCGACAGCTCGATCCGCTTTCCCATGTGGCTCTTCTATCTTTCCATCCCTTTCGGCTTTGGACTGACGGGCCTCCAGTACGCAATCCAGCTGGTTGCGGCTTTCCGGGGAAGCGCTGAGATGATGCTGCTTTTTATCGTTGCCGCCTTCATCGTTCTCCTGCTGGCCGGCGTTCCCATCTTCTTGTCCCTGTCCGGTCTCTCTCTTCGCGTGGCTGATTGAGGGCAAGCCTCTCGTCAGTTTCGGGCAGCAGTTCTCCAATCATATGAACTCCCACACGCTGGTGGCTGTGCCTCTCTTCGTGATCGCAGCCACCTTCATGCAGCGCGGCGGTGTGGCGAAGGCCCTGATCGATCTGGCGGCAGCATGGGTGGGGCAGCGCAAGGGTGCCCTGGCCATCGTCTGCATCATGGCGACCGGCGTCTTTGCAGCCATATCCGGGTCGTCAGTGGCGACCGCAATGGCAATTGGTGCGGTTCTGGTGCCCGCGATGCTGCATCGCGGCTATCCGATTGCCTTCACCACGGGCACGATCGGTGCTGGCGGCACGCTTGGCATCCTGATACCGCCAAGCCTTGCCATGCTGATCTATGGCATCATTGCCGATGAATCCGTGCCGCGGCTTTTTCTGGCCGGTGTCATTCCCGGTCTCCTGCAGGCCCTGATCTTCATCGTCTACATCATCTGGTTCGCCAGGCGTCACAATCTGCCGCTGGAGCCAAGGCTGGACCGGGCCGCGTTCTGGAACGCTCATGTGCGTGCATTGCCGGCTCTTCTGGTGCCGGTGATCATTCTCGGCGGAATCTATTCCGGCCTGGTCACGATCTCCGAAGCTGCTGGCCTTTCTGCCGTCGTTGCCATCCTCGTCAGTCTTCTGTTCTACCGGGACATCGGGCTGCGCGACGTTCTGCCAATTCTGGCCGATTCAATACGGCAGACTGCGGTCATCATCTTCATTGTCATCAGCGCACTGACATTCGCTCACTGGCTGACGGCGGCAGGTGCAACCGCGATGTTGAGCGAAGCTGTCGTGAAGGCAGATCTCTCGGCCTGGCAGTTCCTCGTTGTTGCAAACGTGGTGATGTTCATTCTCGGCATGTTCCTGGAAGTGATCTCAGTCATCCTGATCTTTGTGCCGCTGGTCATTCCGATCATTCACCACCTTGGCATCGATCCGATCCATTTTGGCGTTATCCTGGTGATCAACATGGAGATTGCCCTGCTGACGCCGCCTGTGGGGCTCAATCTCTATGTGCTGCAGTCGATTGCAAACACGCCGCTCGCCAATGTCATCAAGGGCGTGGGCCCCTACATCGTGCTGATGCTCGGGCTTCTGGCCGTCATCACCTTCGTTCCGGAAATTTCTACCTGGCTTCCGGCGTTCGTCTTCAACAAAAACTAAAATCTGCAGGGGATCCCCATGCCCGTCGTACAGGTTCATGTTGCTCCAGAAATTGCCGGTCAGGCTGGCCTCAAGGTCCGCGAGATTGGTGAAATCATCGAACAGGGGCTCATCAGTCTGCTTTCAGCGTCACCTGACAAGATCCAGATCGCCATCGTGGCCGCACTTGACATGCCGAAGGGCTGCCAGCTTCTCGTGGCCGTCGATCACAGGGCCTCGGACGAACGCCCGAAGCCCATTCGCGATGAACTGGCGCACCAGATTGCCACGCAGCTTCACGGCCTTCTGGGAGCATCCATCCGGGTCCGGCTGATCGGCATAGACCCGGCCTATATTTCCGCCTGCGATATTCATGAGGCTGGCAGATGAGCAGTCATGATCCCATCGTTCTGAGCAGCATCAACTCGTTCCACATCGGCGGCAGTGTGGTCAGGCTGCAGGGCCAGCCAAGGCGGGAGGTGAAGGTTTCTGCCAACGGCGACGCAAGGACGGTTGATCTCAACGGAGGTTATTTCGTCGGGCAGCTCTACGCCCAGCACTTCCGTCAGGCTTCGCCCAGATCAGGTCTGCCGGTGCTCTTCTGGCATGGCGGAGCCATGTCCGGCGTCACCTGGGAAACTACGCCGGATGGCCGCCCCGGCTGGCAGAACTACTTTCTCCGCAAGGGCTATGACGTTGTCGTTTCCGACGCAGTCGAACGGGGCAGGGCGTCCTGGGCCCCGTTTCCCGAGATCTATGATGGCAGCCCGCTGTTCCGCACGCAGCAAGATGCCTGGACCCTGTTCAGAATGGGCCTGAAGGAAGGCTACCACGAGGACCAGGCCTTGAGGCGCGGCTATGAGGGGCAGCGTTTTCCCTTGTCGGCCTTCGACCAGTTGTCGGCACAATTCGTGGCGCGGTGGACGACAAACAACGAGCGTACTCTGGCAGCCTATGAAAAGCTGCTGGACCGGGTTGGCCCTGCCATCATCATCGCCCACAGTCAGGGCGGCTGGTTTGCGCAGCAAATTGCAGCCAGGAAGCCCGAACAGATCGCTGCCATTGTTGCAATCGAGCCGGCCGGCGCGCCCACGCTGAGCGAGGCCGAGACGAAGCTGGCTGCCAGCGTGCCATATCTCTATGTCTGGGGCGACTATTGCAATGATCACCCGGCCTGGCAGGGCTACAAGGCAAAAGTCCTGCTTCATTGCCAAATGCTGCAGGAGCATGGAGCATCCGTCGCACAGCTGGACTTGCCATTGGAAGGCATCAGGGGAATTCCCACATGCCGATGATGGATGACAACAGCGATTATGTGGCAGAGATGGTCGCCAGCTGGCTTGCCGGCAAGGGCCTCTAAAGGCTGCCTTGCATCGAGGCAGTCCGGAGCATGAATGAACAAAGGCCGCCCAAAGGGCGGCCCTTGCAACTTGTATCCATGACCATCTGGCCGGGCCTTTCAGCGCATCCGCATCAGACCCAGCCCGGCGCTATCACGCCCAGGGGCGGCTTTCGGAGGTGGCGCCTTCGAAGCGGTCGATCGAGGGGCCTTTTCCATGGTCAGGCCGATGTCGTCGAGGCCGTTCATCAGGCAGTGCTTGCGGAAGGGGTCGATCTCGAAGGAGATAACGCCGCCGTCCGGACCGCGGATTTCCTGCGCGTCCAGATCCACCGTCAGGGTGGAGTTGGCGCCGCGCGACGCGTCATCCAGCAGCTTGTCCAGCTCTTCGCGGGTGACGACCACCGGCAGAATGCCGTTCTTGAAGCAGTTGTTGTAGAAGATGTCGGCGAAGCTGGTGGAGATCACGCAGCGGATGCCGAAATCGAGCAGGGCCCAGGGGCATGCTCACGCGAGGAGCCGCAGCCGAAGTTGTCGCCCGCTACAAGGATCGTTGCGCCCTTGTAGGCCGGCTTGTTCAGCACGAATTCGGCATTGTCCGAACCGTCCTCGTTGTAGCGCAGCTCCGAGAACAGCGCGGTGCCGAGGCCGGTGCGCTTGATCGTCTTCAGATACTGCTTCGGGATGATCATGTCGGTGTCGATGTTGATGATCGGCAGGGGCGCCGCAACACCGGTGAGGGAGGTGAACTTCTGCAAGGCGGTCTCTCCAAAGGCTCTCTGAATTGTCTTTGTTGTTCTTGTGCCCGGCCGCGCTCAGGCGGCAAGGCTTTCTGCCGGGTCTGCGCCCAGCATGATGTTGAGGTTCTGGACGGCAGCGCCCGAGGCGCCCTTGCCCAGATTGTCGTAAACGGCAATGACCACGGCCTGCGCACGGGCGTCATTGGCGAAGACATAGACGCGCATCATGTTGGTGCCGTTGAGGGCCTGCGGGTTCAGCTCCGACGCCCGGTCGAGCGGCGACAGCGGCGCGACCTCGACAAAGCCCTTCGCCTGACCGGCAAAGTGATCCGCAATTGCGGCATGCAGTTCAGCACCCGTGGGCACCTTTGGCAGACGCGCCAGATTGAGCGGAACGCTGGTGATCATGCCCTTGTAGTAGTTGCCGACCGCCGGAACGAACAGCGGTGCATCGGTGAGGCCCGAATAGGTCTTCATCTCCGGCAGGTGCTTGTGGCCGAGCGCGAGCCCATAGGGCAGGAACACGTTTGCCGCATCGCCCTGTGCCTCATAGTCGGCAATCATGGATTTGCCGCCACCCGAATAGCCGGAGATGCCGTTGACCGTGACGGGGAAATCCGCCGGAACGAGACCAGCGGCCACCAGCGGACGAAGCGCCGCAATGACGCCCTGCGGCCAGCAGCCGGGATTGGACACGAAACGGGCTGCAGCAATCGCCGCGCCCTGGCTCCGGTCCATTTCGGCAAAGCCGTAGGTCCAGCCGTCCGCCACGCGATAGGCGGTGGAGGCATCGATGACGCGGGTGGTGCTGTTGGTGATCAGCGACACGCTTTCCTTCGCCGCATCATCAGGCAGGCAGAGGATGGCCACATCGGCGCTGTTCAGCATGTCCGCACGGGCGGACATGTCCTTGCGCTGTTCCGGGGCGATGGACAGCAGATCGATGTCGCGGCGCACGGCGAGGCGCTCGCGGATCTGCAGACCCGTCGTGCCAGCTTCGCCATCAATGAAAATCCGCGCCACCATTGCGCCCGCTCCCTCATTTGCAAGGACAGAAGAATGAAGCGGGTTTTACACACATTCCGGCAGGCTGTCACGGGCAAGCGGACCCCGCATGCCGTCAACGTTCTCAACGGGCCATTGAGTGATACTCATCATTCGGCCGCATCTCGGTGGCCGCCGCCATACGGTTGGACATGTTGTAGAAGGCGGCAAGGGCGGCAATGTCCCAGATGTCCCGGTCGGTAAAGCCTGCATCGCGCAGCGCCTGGCGGTCAGCTTCCACCACTTCGGCGGGGCGTTCGGTCAAGAGAACGGCGAAGTCCAGCATGGCCCTCTGTTTCGGTGTCAGGCCTGCAACCCGGTAGTTCATCACCAGCATGTCACCCAGCACCGGATCGCCGGACAGCTGGCGGACGGCGGCGCCATGGGCGGCAAGGCAATAGAAGCAGCGGTTCACGCTCGACACGGCTACGGCAATCATCTCCCGCTCCAGTTTGGAGAGGTTTGAAGGCCCCAGCATCAGATCGTTATACATATCCGTGAAGGCGCGCAATTTCGTGTCGTTGAAGGCATAGGCGCGCAGCACATTTGGAATAAATCCTATTTTTTCGTCACACTTTGCAAAGTATCCTTGCGTCGCTTCGCTCAACTCGCCTTCAACCTGTAAATTGAGCGCCATTACATCTTTGTTCGTCATTTTGTTGTTTCCTCCCAAATGCCATTTTTTAAGCGGCTTTGGCAGCCTAGCATGCCGCCGCTGATTCGCGGGCCAGGAGGACAGAGATGGCGCACGCAAAGGAAATCCAGAAGGCGAAGCTCATCGAAGAGGTGAGCAAAATCCTGACTTCGAAGGCAGACGCGGCGGAGTCCGGCCTCGCGGATTTCGCCGGTGAGCTCTACTTGCAGGGGGCTGCCGAAGATCTTGTCGCCTATTCACCGGATGAGCTGGCCGCCTTTGCGCGCGCTGCGTTCCAGGACTTCAAGGTCCATCCGCAGGGCACCAGCCGGGTCAGCGTGACCAATCCTGCCTTCAAGACCAAGGGCCGGATGGCCGGTGAGGTGAGCGTCATCGAGCTGGTCAATGACAACATGCCGTTCCTGGTGGATTCGGTCATGGCCGAGCTGCATGACAGCAAGCTGACCGTCCATCTGGTGCTGCATCCGATCTACAATGTCGAGCGCGCCGCCGATGGTTCCCTCGTTTCCTTCAGCGGCCACAAGGGCGGTGCAGCGCGGGAAGACCGTCAGGAAAGCCTGATCCACATTCATGTCAGCCGTATCGCCAGCGATGAGGCCCGGCAGGGGCTGGAGCAGCGGCTTCAGCGTATCATGGATGATGCGCGCGCTGCGGTCATCGACTGGAAGGGCATGCGCAAGCGCCTGACCAAGGCCATCAACACCTACAAGACCGCGCAGGCCGATGGTTCCAGCAACGAGTTGTGGGAAGCGATCCAGTTCCTCGAATGGATGCAGGATGACAACTTCATTTTCCTCGGCATGCGCGAATATGCCTTTGACGGGGGCGCGGGCGAGGGTGAGCTGACGCCACTGGATGGCACGGGGCTTGGCCTGCTGGCTGATCCGGACGTGCGGGTCCTGCGCCGGGGTGGTGAATTCGTACAGATCACGCCGGAGATCCGCGAGTTCCTGATGCGTCCGGACCCGCTGATCATTGCCAAGGCCAATGTGAAGAGCCGCGTGCACCGGCGCGTCTACATGGACTATGTCGGCACCAAGATGTTTGATGCCTCCGGCAAGATGACCGGCGAGCTGCGCATCGTCGGCCTGTTTGCCTCAACCGCCTATAACGAGCCGACCGGCAAGATCCCGTTCCTGCGGCGCAAGGTCAGCAGCGTGCTGGCGAAGGCAGGCTTTGACTCCGACAGCCATTCGGGCCGCGCCCTCACCAATGTGATGGAAACCTTCCCGCGGGACGAGCTGTTCCAGATCGACCACGAAACCCTCTACGACTTCGCCATGGCGATCCTGCAGCTGGATGAGCGTCCGCGCATCCGCGTGCTCGCCCGGCCGGAGAAGTTCGACCGTTACGTGTCGATCCTCTGCTATGTGCCGCGTGACCGCTACACGACGGAAGTGCGTCTCAACATCGGCACCTATTTCGCCCATGTCTTCGACGGACACCTGTCCGCCTGGTATGTCACTTATCCGGAAGGGCCTCTGGCGCGGGTGCATTTCATCATTGGCCGCTCCGGTGGCAAGACGCCTGCCGTGCAGCAGGACGAGCTGGAAAAGGCGGTTGCCTCCATCGTCCGCACCTGGCCGGACGGGCTGATGGATGCCTTCAAGGAAAACTTCAATCCGGAAGTGGCGGAACGTCTGACGGACCGCTATGCGCTGGCCTTCCACGGTGGCTACAAGGAAGTCTACAACGCGGAAAATGCGCTGGCTGACGTCCAGAAGATCGAGAGCCTTGGCGATGGCCGCCAGACCACGATCACCTTCTTCCGCAGCTCCGGCGCTCCGGATACGCGCCTGTCGCTGAAGGTGTTCCACCTGGAGGCCCCGATCCCGCTGTCGGCCCGTGTGCCGCTTCTGGAGAACATGGGCTTCAAGGTCATCAACGAGCGCACCTACAGGATCACGCCGGAAGGCATGCCCTTCTGCTATCTGCATGAAATGACGCTGGAAGCGGCAAAGGGCGGCAGCATCGGGCTGTCGGCCGACCTGAAGGGCCGCCTTGAAGCCCTGTTCATGGCCGTCTGGCTGGGGCAGGCGGAAAGCGACGGTTACAACGCGCTGGTGCTGACGGCAGATCTCGGCTGGCGTGATATCGCCATGGTGCGGGCCCTGTCGAAGTACCTGCGGCAGGTGGGCATCCGCTATTCCGAAGACTACATGTGGACCACGCTCAACAACTACCCGGCCATTGCCGCCAAGCTGGTCGAGCTGTTCCACGTGCGCTTCAACCCGGCGCTCAGCGAGGCCGACCGCACGCTCAATGCGGCGCGGATCGAGAACGAGCTGTCATCCGAGTTTGACGCTGTTGTCAGCCTGGACGATGACCGCATTCTGCGGCGTTTCCAGAATGTCATTGATGCGATCCTGCGTACCAACTTCTTCCAGCTGGATGCAGACGGCAAGCCGAAGCCGGCCTTTGCCTTCAAGATCGACTCCCGCCGTATCGACGACATGCCGCAGCCGAAGCCCTTCCGGGAAATCTCGGTCTACAGCCCCCGTGTCGAGGGCGTGCATCTGCGCTTCGGCAAGGTGGCGCGCGGCGGCCTGCGCTGGTCCGACCGTCCGCAGGATTTCCGCACCGAAGTGCTTGGCCTCGTGAAGGCGCAGCAGGTGAAGAATGCGGTGATCGTCCCCGTGGGCTCCAAGGGTGGCTTCGTGCCCAAGCGCCTGCCGGTGGGCGGTGACCGTGAGGCAGTGTTTGCCGAAGGCACGGAAGCCTACAAGATCTTCGTTGGCTCGCTGCTGGATGTGACCGACAACCTCAAGGGCGACCAGATCCTGCCGCCGCTGGAGGTGGTGCGCCATGATGAGGATGATCCCTATCTGGTGGTGGCCGCCGACAAGGGCACGGCAACCTTCTCCGACACGGCCAACGGCATTTCGACGAGCCGGGATTTCTGGCTGGGCGATGCCTTCGCCTCGGGCGGGTCGGCCGGTTATGACCACAAGAAGATGGGCATTACCGCACGCGGCGCCTGGGAAGCGGTGAAGCGCCACTTCCGCGAAATGAACCGGGATATCCAGAGCCAGCCCTTCACCGTGGCCGGTGTGGGTGACATGTCGGGTGACGTCTTCGGCAACGGTATGCTGCTGTCGAAGGAAATCCGGCTGGTAGCGGCTTTTGACCACCGCGACATCTTCATTGATCCCACCCCGGATGCGGCCTCCAGCTTTGCAGAGCGCAAGCGGCTGTTCGACATGGGCCGCTCTTCCTGGGCGGATTATGACAAGAGCCTGATTTCCGCCGGTGGCGGTGTCTTCTCCCGCCAGCTGAAGTCGATTCCGCTCAGCGAGGAAGTCCAGCAGCTGCTTGGCATCCCGAGGGCCAAGGCAACGCCTCAGGAGGTGATGACCGCCATCCTGAAGCTCAACGTCGATCTGATGTGGTTTGGCGGCATCGGCACCTATATCCGCGCCAGCACGGAAACGGATGCAGATGCGGGCGACAAGGCGAATGATGCCATCCGCATCACCGCCCGCGAAGTGCGGGCCAAGGTCATCGGCGAGGGTGCAAACCTCGGCATGACCCAGCGCGCCCGTATCGAGTTCGGCCGCCGGGGCGGGCGCTCCAATTCGGACGCCATCGACAACTCCGCCGGCGTGAATTCGTCGGATATGGAAGTGAACATCAAGATTGCGCTGGGCGCTGCCGTCCAGTCTGGCAAGCTCGACATTCCCGCCCGCAACGTGCTGCTGGCCGAGATGACGGACGAGGTGGCGGAGCTGGTGCTGCGCAACAACTACCTGCAGTCCCTCGCTATCTCCATGACGGAACAGCGCGGGCTGGAAGACTTCGGCTATCAGGGCCGCATGATGCGCCAGCTGGAACAGGCGGGCCATCTCGACCGGCAGGTCGAGTTCCTGCCCGATGATGCAGCGCTTGCCGAGCTGGAAAAGGCCGGGCTGTTCCTCACCCGTGCCGAGCTTGGCGTGCTGCTCGCCTATGCCAAGATCACGCTCTATGACGCGCTGCTGGAAAGCGACGTGCCGGATGACGACTATCTGGCGCGCGAACTCTTCCGCTACTTCCCGGATCACATGGCGGACACTTACGCCGATGAAATCCGTGGCCACCGGCTGCGGCGCGAAATCATCGCCACAATGCTCGCCAACTCCATGGTCAACCGCTGCGGACCGACTTTCATCACCCGCATCGCTGACCAGACGGGAGCCAGCGCCGCCGAAATTGCCCGTGGCTTCGTTGCCGTGCGCAACAGCTATGACCTGACGGATCTCAACGAGGAAATCGACGCGCTCGACACGAAGATCGACGGCAAGGTGCAGCTGGAGCTTTATGCCGAAGTGCAGAACCTGTTCCTCGATCAGGTGGTCTGGTTCCGCCGCCATGTCTCCTTCAAGGATGGTATCGCGGCGGTGGCCGAACGTTTCGGTGCCGGTATTGCTGCGCTGCGGCCGCATCTGGAGAAGGTTGTCACTCCGGCACAGGCCGCGCTTCTGACGGCTGCGGTTGCCGAAGCCGTGGCCAAGGGCGTGCCCGAGCCGCTGGCCCGGCGCATCACCTGGCTGCCGGTGGAAGCGACCATTCCGGATATCGTGCTCATTGCTGGTGACACGGGTTCTGACCTGGATGCGGCAGCCTCCACCTTCTTTGAAGTGGCGGCACATTTCGGCATTGCCGAGATGAGCGTCCGTGCCCGCGAACTGGTGATTGCCGACTACTATGACGGTCTTGCGCTCGACCGGGCGCTGGCAACCCTCTCCGACGCGCACCGCCAGCTGACAGGGGCGGCGCTCAAGGCGGGTGGTTTTGCCAACTGGCTGGCCGCGCACGAGGCCGAAGTGGCCCGGACCACCCGCTCGGTGGCGGAGATCCTGGAAGGCTCGATCAGCGTGTCCAAGTTCTCGGTCGCTGCAAGCCTGCTGGCGGAAATCGCCCGCTAAGCTAAAGTTCTCCGGTCCGGGCGATCTGCCCGGACCGGCTTTTCCCGGTTCATCATCCCTGCCATAAGGCGTCATGACCGCCGTTTTCCGTTTCGCGCCTTCCCCCAATGGCTATCTGCATCTGGGGCACGCCCTGTCGGCGCTGCTCAACCAGCAGCTTGCGCAAGCAGCGGGCGGGCGGATGCTGCTGCGGATCGAGGACATCGACACGGCCCGCTGCACGCCCGCGCTGGAAGCGGCGATGCTGGAGGATCTCCGCTGGATCGGCTTTGCTCATGAGGAGCCCCCACGCCGCCAGTCGGAGCATTTCGGCGAATACGCTGCGGCTCTGGACCGCTTGCGAGCGATGGGGCTGGTTTATGAGGCTTATCTAACCCGAGCCGAGATCCGCAATTTCGTAGCAGAGACGGAAGCGCAAGGAAAAACCTGGCCGCGGGATCCGGACGGTGCGCCGCTCTATCCCGGCGATGCGGCCATGTTGGATGAGGCGGAAATTGCCCGCCGCCGCACCTCCGGCGCCCCCTTTGCCCTCCGGCTCGACATGCGCAGGGCGGTGAGCCTTTTGACTGGGCCACTGTTCTGGCAGGAGGAGTGGCAGGCAGAGCGTGCCGGCAATGTGGCCGCTGATCCTCTTGCATGGGGCGATGTGATCCTGGCCCGCAAGGATACGCCGACGAGCTATCACCTCTCCGTCACGCTGGATGATGCCCTGCAAGGTGTGACGCATGTGGTGCGGGGGCAGGATCTGTTCCATGCCACCTCTGTACACCGGCTGCTGCAGGTGCTGCTTGGCCTGCCGGAACCGCGCTATCACCATCACCGGCTTATCCTGGGGGCGGACGGGCGCAAACTGTCGAAATCCGAAGGCCATACGGCCTTGCGGGAGCTGCGTGCCGCCGGATGGACGGTGGAAGACGTGCGCCGCCGGATCGGGATCTGAATTCAGATCAGCCCCAGCATGTCCAGCGCCAGAACCCATGCACCGCAGGTGACGACGGCGGCGGCGGTGGTGAGCGTGATGGAGTTTGCTGACATCGCATGGCCCGTGCCATAGCGGTTGGCAAAGATATAGACGTTGACGCCCGTCGGGCAGGCCGCTGTCAGCGTCATCGCGGCGGTCCAGACCGCTGGCAGGGCGAAGACATAAGCACAGAGCACCAGCACGATCGCGGGCATTACGATGACCTTCAGCACGCTCAGGATTATGCCTGCTCCCAGATTGCCGCGGATGCCATAGAGCACCATGCTCATGCCCAGCGAGAACAGGGCGACGGGCAGGGCGGTGGAGGAGAGGCGTCCGATCACATCTGCCGGAATGCCCGTGAGCGGCAGGGAGAAAACCCGCCACACCAGCGAGGCAAGGATGGCGATGACGATCGGGTTCGTCATCAGGCTGGCGATGATTTTTTCAGAAGGACCGGGAGCGACTGGGAGCCATTGGCGCCATCGGCGGCGGCAGCCCGCTCCATCAAGACGGCAATCACGATGGTCATCACCGGCAGGTGAACGGAAATCAGCAGCACCAGCGGCAACAGGCCTTCTGGACCGAGAACCGAAGAGACCAGTGGAATGCCGACCATCACCGTATTGGCAAAGGCAGCGGAAATGCCGGCAATCACGCCCGCCCTGGCATCCCGGCCGAAGATCGTGCGTACGATCAGCGTGGCAATCGCCCATGTGATGGCAACGCCGCTGAAATAGGCGGCCCATAGCGCCCAGGGAAGCCTTGATCCATGGACACAGTTGCCAGCGTCTTGAAGATGAGCGAGGGAATCGCAACCACAAAGACGAACTGGCCGAGCCCTTCGCCCACGGACTGGGAAAGCAGGCCCGTGCGTGCAGCCAGATAGCCGAGCCCGACAAGCACGAAAACGGGGACAACGATGGTCAGGATCTGCTCGAACATGGCGGGTTCCACATGCATCCGGGACGGATTTCAGAGCGGCGCGCAGCAGAGGGCTGCGGACAAGGCGGGACGGCAGGCTCACGGCGCATGGACCAGCCCGGGGCACCGTGACACAATGCAACGGTGAACCGCGATTCAGGGCAGGCGGCGCACAGGCATTACAGCCACAACTGTAGAAGAGGCATGGCTGACCGGTCAACCGGCAGCCTTTTTGACGCTGGCAGCAGGGGAACAGCATGACGGGTAAGGAGAAGGGCAGTCCGGAAAGCCAGCGGCTCGCCCTCATGGCCCATGACCTGCGCACGCCGCTCAATGCCATGCGGCTGACGGCGGAGCTGATCGGCATGGAGCCGCTGAGCCCGATGCAACAGGTGCGGCTGGCAACGCTCATCGCCGCCATCGACGGTCTGGCTGAAATGACTGCCGGGGTGCTGAACGAGGGCCGTGCGGCAGCCGGACTTACGCCCTTGCCGAAAGCTGCGCGTGCGGACGCGGAAGGTCCGGATGCCGGAAGGCTCGTGCTGGAAATCGCTGGTCTGTTCGAGCCGCTTGCGAGGGCAAAGGGTCTGGCGCTGGCCGCCAGTGTGCCCGAAGCGCCGCTTTTCTGTCCGCCGGAAGTGCAGATGGCCCTGCGCCGTGCGGCCACGGTCCTCATCGACAATGCTATCCGCTACACCCCGCGCGGGCAGGTGCGCGTGGTCTTGCGCGAAGACTGCGGCAACCTGCTGCTGGAGATCACCGACACGGGGCCGGGGATCGGCGTGATGGAGCGCCGCCGCCTGTTCCGGCCGTTTACACGCGGAACCGCCGGGCGCGCCGGGGATGGCAGCAGTTCGGGCCTTGGCCTTTGGGGGCTGCGGAGGTGGTGAAGGCCGCAGGCGGACGGCTTGATCTGGATGACGCGCCGGGCGGCGGCTGCCGCTTCACCATGCATCTGCCTCTGCCGGGCGGTGCGGGGGCTCCGGGGCTGGCGCGGCCCAGCCGGGGCCGCATGTGCTGATCGTCGATGACAACGAAACCAACCGGCGCCTGTTGGCGGCGCTTCTGGAATCCTTTGCTATGACCAGCGACGCCGCCGGAACCGGCCAGCAGGCCGTGAACATGGCGGCCGCAACGGCTTATGACGGCGTGCTGCTGGATCTGCATATGCCCGGCATGGACGGCATGGAAACCGCCGCTGCCCTGCGTCAGGGACCGGATGGTTCGCGTCTGCCGCTGATTGCCGTGACTGCTGCACTGGAATCTGTGGGCGACCGCAAGCTGCGGCAGGCCGGATTTGACGACGTGCTGCCCAAACCCATTTCCCCTCGCAGCTCTACCAGACCCTCAACCTCGCCCGCACCCGGCATAAGCTGCGGCTGGAGGAGATGGCGGGGTAGGGGAGTTGTCCTACTTCGCTCCACCGTCATCCCGGCCGAGCGCAGCGCGAGCTGGGACCGGTATGACGATGGAGAGGTTGCGTAAAGAATAAGGGCCGCCCCTTTCGGAGCGGCCCTGTCAGCGTTGCGTTTACACCAGATCAGCTGCGCACGAGGTTGCGCAGGACGTAGTGCAGGATGCCGCCGGCCTTGATGTATTCCAGCTCGTCCAGTGTATCGACACGGCACAGGCACTCGATGTTCTTCACCGTGCCGTCCTCGTAGGTCACTTCCACGTTCATCATCTGGCGCGGGGTGATATCGGCGATGCCCTTGATCGTCACCCGTTCCTTGCCGGTGATGCCGTGGGACTGCCAGCTCTCGCCTTCCTTGAAGGTCAGCGGAATGACGCCCATGCCGACGAGGTTGGAGCGGTGGATGCGCTCGAAGGACTGGGCGATGACGGCGCGCACGCCAAGCAGCGTGGTGCCTTTGGCGGCCCAGTCACGCGATGAGCCGGTGCCGTATTCCTTACCTGCGAAGATCACCAGCGGGATGCCGGCTTCCTGATACTCCATGCAGGCGTCATAGATCCATTTCTGCTGGCCATCCTTCATGGTGACGCCGCCTTCCACGCCCGGAACCATCTGGTTCTTGATGCGGATGTTGGCGAAAGTGCCGCGCATCATCACCTGGTGATTGCCGCGCCGCGCGCCATAGGAGTTGAAGTCGGTAACGGCAACCTGATGTTCGGACAGGTATTTGCCGGCCGGGCTGCTGGCCTTGATGTTACCGGCCGGGGAGATGTGGTCGGTGGTGATGGAATCGAGGAAAAGGCCCATCACGGCGGCGCCCTCGATGTCCGTCAGGGGCTTGGGCTCCATGGTCATGCCCTCGAAATAGGGCGGATTGGCCACGTAGGTGGAGGCAATCGGCCACTTGTAGGTCATGCCGCCTTCCACCTTGATCGCCTGCCAGTGCTCGTCGCCCTTGAACACGTCCGAATAGCGCTTGCGGAACATGTCATCGTCGATCGAGGCACGGATGATCTGGGTGATCTCTTCCGTCGAGGGCCAGATATCCTTGAGGTAGACCGGCTTGCCGTCCTGATCCTCGCCCAGCGGGTCCGTGGCAACATTGATGTTCATGTTGCCCGCAATTGCATAGGCAACGACCAGCGGCGGCGAGGCCAGGTAGTTGGCGCGCACATCCGGGTTGACGCGGCCTTCGAAGTTACGGTTGCCCGAGAGCACGGCGCTAACGACGAGGTCATTGTCCGAGATTGCCTTCGACAGTTCCGGCGCCAGCGGCCCGGAGTTGCCGATGCAGGTGGTGCAGCCATAGCCGGCAAGATTGAAGCCGAGGGCATTGAGATCGTCCTGAAGCCCGGCCTTGAGAAGGTAGTCCGTCACCACCTGCGAACCGGGCGCCAGCGAGGTCTTCACCCAGGGCTTGACCTTGAGACCCTTCCTGCGGGCATTGCGGGCAACAAGGCCGGCGCCGATCAGCACGCTCGGGTTCGAGGTGTTGGTGCAGGAGGTGATGGCAGCGATGACCACATCGCCATGACCGAGGTCATGGCTGCGGCCTTCGACGGGCACACGCTTCGACAGCTCGTCCGCCTTCTTGAACTCATCGGCCATGGTCTTGGCAAAGCCTGCGGCGACAGCATCGAGATTGATGCGGTCCTGCGGGCGCTTCGGGCCGGAAAGGGCGGGCACGACAGTTGAAATGTCGAGTTCCAGCGTATCGGTGAAGACCGGTTCGGGGAAGCCGCATCGCGGAACATGCCTTGCGCCTTCGAATAGGCTTCGACAAGAGCAACGCGCTGCGGGTCGCGGCCGGTGGCCTTCAGATAGGCAAGGGTCTCGCGGTCCACGGAGAAGAAGCCGCAGGTTGCGCCATATTCGGGGGCCATGTTGGCGATGGTAGCGGCATCCTCAAGGCTGAGGTTGTCGAGGCCGGGGCCGTAGAATTCCACGAACTTGCCGACCACGCCCTTCTTGCGCAGCATCTCGGTGACGCGCAGCACAAGGTCGGTCGCGGTGATGCCTTCATTCAGCTTGCCGGTCAGCTTGAAGCCGACGACTTCCGGAATCAGCATGGAAATCGGCTGGCCGAGCATGGCCGCTTCCGCCTCGATGCCGCCGACGCCCCAGCCCAGAACGGCAAGGCCATTGACCATGGTGGTGTGGGAATCAGTGCCCACCAGCGTGTCCGGATAGGCGATGGTTTCGCCGTTTTCTTCCTTGATCCAGACCGTCTGGGCCAGATATTCGAGGTTCACCTGATGGCAGATGCCGGTGCCGGGGGCACGGCGCGGAAATTGTCAAAGGCGGACTGGCCCCAGCGCAGGAATTCATAGCGCTCGCCGTTGCGCTGGTATTCCAGCTCCACGTTCTTCGTGAAGGCATCCTTGGTGCCGAAGTAGTCGACCATCACCGAATGGTCGATGACGAGGTCCACTGGCACGAGCGGGTTCACCTTCTTCGGGTCGCCGCCGAGTTTCACCGCAGCATCGCGCATGGCTGCAAGATCCACCACGGCGGGAACGCCGGTGAAATCCTGCATCAGCACGCGGGCCGGGCGGTAGGAGATTTCGTGTTCGGAGGTGCGGGTGACGAGCCACTGCGCCACTGCGCGGATGTCATCAGCCGTTACCGTGCGGTTGTCTTCAAAGCGCAGCAGGTTCTCCAGAACCACCTTCAGCGAGTTCGGCAGGCGGGAGACGCCTTCGAGGCCGTTCTTCTCGGCCTCTGGAATAGAGAAATAGGTGTAGGTCTGGCCGTTGACTTCAAGGGTTTTTCTGGACTTGAAGCTGTCGAGGGATTGGGTCACGTCGAGCACTCTCCTCTCAAGACCGGGCTCGGCGGCGGGATGGTGCCTGCCCGGAGGATTAAAGATCTCTGGTCCCGGCCATTGCCGGATCTGACTGGCCTCTTACCGGGCCTCGCATTTGGTGCCGCACAGGCTCCGCCGTTGCCCTGAGGCGGGCCGGCAGTTGGCTGCTGCATGCTGCCGCTATAGCCGGTTTTGGCTTTTGCGGCGAGTCATGACCGCAGCATCTGCAACTGGAGCCGGTCTTCGGGCGCTGTTTCAACCTTTGGAGCCGGCCTTCGGGGGCCTCGCGGTCAAAGGCTTTGACATCAGATATTGGGTTTATTTTTCAAAGGGCAACAGGGGTCAAGGACAAAGGCCCGCATTCAGTTTATGGGGTTACGGAAAGCGCTTGAATGACATTGCATACTATTGTATACCGCGCTGAAAAATAACACTCAGCCCGCTTGCCCCGGCCCGCCAGAAGTGACCGCGATCCGGAGGTTGGCACTGACCAACAAGGGATTCCGGGATCACCATGAGCCTTTACAACGACTATCTCGCCGAGATTGAGACCCGCAAGGGTCAGGGCCTTCACCCGAAGCCGATCGAGGATGCTGCGCTCCTCGCCGAGGTGATTGCCAATATCAAGGACACGGGCAGCGCACATCGCGCCGATTCGCTGCAGTTCTTCATCTACAACACCATTCCCGGCACGACGAGCGCTGCTGGCGAAAAGTCGCGTTTCCTCAAGGAAATCATCCTGGGAACCGAAGTGGTGCCGGAAATCTCCCGCGCCTTCGCCTTCGAGCTGCTGTCCCATATGAAGGGCGGCCCGTCGATCGCCGTGCTTCTGGATCTGGCGCTGGGCGATGATGCTTCCATCGCCCGTGACGCAGCTGAAGTGCTGAAGACCCAGGTCTTCCTCTATGCCGCTGACACCGACCGTCTGAAGGCTGCCTTCGAGGCAGGTAATCCGGTCGCTAAGGACATTCTGGAGAGCTACGTCAAGGCCGAGTTCTTCACCAAGCTTCCCGAGGTCGAGGAAGAGATCAAGGTCGTTACCTTCATCGCCGCAGAAGGCGATATCTCTACCGACCTGCTGTCGCCAGGCAATCAGGCGCATTCGCGCTCGGACCGCGAGCTGCATGGCAAGTGCATGATCTCCGAAGCCGCCCAGGCCGAGATCCGCGCTCTGCAGGCGCAGCATCCGGACAAGCGCGTCATGATGATCGCCGAAAAGGGCACGATGGGCGTTGGTTCCTCGCGCATGTCGGGCGTTAACAACGTGGCGCTGTGGACTGGCAAGCAGGCGAGCCCCTACGTTCCTTTCGTCAACATTGCTCCGATCGTGGCCGGCACCAACGGCATTTCGCCGATCTTCCTGACCACCGTCGACGTGACGGGCGGCATCGGTATCGACCTGAAGAACTGGGTCAAGAAGCTGGATGACGAGGGCAAGCCGATCCTCGACAACGCCGGCAACCCGGTGCTGGTGCAGAAGTACTCGGTCGACACCGGCACCGTGCTGAAGATCAACAGCAAGGCCAAGAAGCTGTACAGCGAAGATGGCAAGGAAGAGCTGGCCGATCTGTCCGCATCCTTCCGTCCGCAGAAGATGGAATCCATGCGCGCCGGTGGCTCCTATGCCATCGTCTTCGGCAAGAAGCTGCAGACCTTTGCGGCGCAGACGCTGGGCGTCGAGGCACCGCTGGTGTTTTCTCCGGCCAAGGAAGTTTCCCACGAGGGCCAGGGCCTGACGGCTGTGGAGAAGATCTTCAACCGCAATGCGGTTGGCGTTGCGCCCGGCAAGGTGCTGCATGCCGGTTCCGACGTGCGTGTGCGCGTCAACATCGTCGGCTCGCAGGACACCACCGGCCTGATGACCGCGCAGGAGCTGGAAGCGATGGCGGCCACCGTCATTTCGCCGCTGGTGGATGGCGCCTATCAGTCCGGCTGCCACACGGCATCGGTCTGGGATCTGAAGGCACAGGCCAACATCCCGAAACTGATGAGCTTCATGCACAAGTTCGGCCTGATCACCGGCCGTGACCCGAAGGGCGTCTATCATTCCATGACGGACGTGATCCACAAGGTGCTGAACGACATCACCGTGGATGACTGGGACATCATCATCGGCGGCGACAGCCACACCCGCATGTCCAAGGGCGTCGCCTTCGGTGCTGACTCGGGCACCGTTGCGCTGGCTCTTGCCACCGGCGAAGCCACCATGCCGATCCCCGATTCCGTCAAGGTGACCTTCAAGGGCTCCATGAAGGATCACGTCGATTTCCGCGATGTGGTGCACGCCACCCAGGCCCAGATGCTGAGCCAGTTCGGCGACAACGTCTTCCAGGGCCGCGTCATCGAAGTGCATATCGGCACGCTGCTGGCCGACCAGGCCTTCACCTTCACCGACTGGACCGCAGAAATGAAGGCCAAGGCCTCCATCTGCATCTCCGATGACGAGACGCTGATCGGCTCGCTGGAACTGGCCAAGTCGCGCATCCAGGTGATGATCGACAAGGGCATGGACAATGACGCTCAGGTTCTGAAGGGCCTGATTGCCAAGGCCGACAAGCGCATCGCCGAAATCCGCTCCGGCGAAAAGCCGGCTCTGGCTCCGGACGAGAACGCCAAGTACTTTGCCGAAGTCGTCGTCGATCTCGACCAGATCGATGAGCCGATGATCGCCGACCCGGATGTCAACAACCCGGACGTGTCCAAGCGCTACACCCACGATGCCATCCGCCCCGTGTCCTATTACGGCGGCGAGAAGAAGGTCGATCTGGGCTTCGTTGGCTCCTGCATGGTGCACAAGGGCGACATCAAGATCGTCGCTCAGATGCTGAAGAACCTCGAAAAGGTGCATGGCACCGTCGAGTTCAAGGCTCCGCTGGTGGTGGCTGCCCCGACCTACAACATCATCGACGAGCTGAAGGCCGAAGGCGACTGGGAAGTGCTGCAGAAGTACTCTGGCTTCGAATTCGACGACAGCGCGCCGAAGAACAAGGCCCGTACCCAGTACGAAAACATCCTCTATCTGGAGCGCCCGGGCTGCAACCTCTGCATGGGCAACCAGGAAAAGGCCGAGAAGGGCGACACGGTTCTGGCCACCTCCACCCGCCTGTTCCAGGGCCGCGTGGTGGAAGACAGCACCGAGAAGAAGGGCGAATCTCTGCTCGCCTCCACCCCTGTGGTGGTGCTCGCCGCCGTTCTGGGCCGCACGCCCAACGTGGACGAGTACAAGCAGGCCGTGGAAGGGATCGATCTGACGAAGTTCTCCCCGCCGGTCGAAAAGCTGGCAACGGCGCGCTCGGTTCACTTCTGAGCCGCCGGAGCTATTTGAGCCTCTGATGGCCTGATCTCAAGCGGCCGCCCTCCGGTGATGATCCTCATGGATCTGACCCGGAAGGGCGGCCGTTCCATTTTGAGGGGCAGCTCTGCCCCGCACTACGCAGTTCTAGCTGCTTGCCATCGTCCGGGGGCATCCTAACAAGGACCGGAATGAAGCGCGGAGCTGTCCCCTGAAACTGATTGCCGACAAACTTGCCGTGGACCGGGGCGGACGCCGGGTGTTTGCCGGATTGGGCTTTCAGCTGGAGGCGGGCCGGGCGCTGGTCATCACCGGGGCCAATGGTGTCGGCAAATCGACGCTGTTGCGCACGCTGGCAGGTCTTGTCCCGGTGAGTGAGGGCAAGCTGACCCTGGAAGGCGGCGAAGCGGACCGAAGCCTTGCCGAACATGCTCACTATTTCGGTCATGAAAGCGCGGTGAAGCGGGCCTTGAGCGTGCTTGAGAACCTTGATTTTTGGCGCAGTTTCATGGCTCCGGCCCGACCGGAAGGCTTTGCAGGTGAGGTGTTGCAGCCGCTGGAGATTCTGGACCGGCTCGGCATCGCCCATACGGCGAACCTTCCTGCGGCCTATCTGTCGGCTGGGCAAACCCGGCGGCTGGCGCTGGCGCGCCTGTTCGTGACGCCGCGCCCCATCTGGCTGATGGATGAGCCCACGTCAGCCCTCGACAAGGCATCGGAAGCGCAGCTTCTCGGTTTCATGAACGCGCATCTGGCGGCAGGCGGGCAGATCATCACCGCCACCCACTCCGAACTTGCGCTGCATCCCGCTGATGCGCTGCATCTGGCTGCGCCGGAGCAGGGGGATGAGCTTGAAGATGAGGGAGATGAGGCATGAACGGCTGGTTCCTTGCCCTCGTTGCCCGCGAATTCCGCCTTGCCGTCCGGGTTGGCGGCGGGGCGCTGATCGGTGTGCTGTTCTTTCTGGCCGTCGTCACGGTCATTCCCTTTGGCGTCGGGCCGGATCTCAATCTCCTGTCCCGCATCGGTCCGGCGATCTTGTGGATCGGGGCGCTGCTGTCGGCGCTGCTGGGGCTTGACCGGCTGTTTCAGGCCGACCGGGATGACGGCTCGCTGGATCTGATGCTGATGGCCGGGCAGCCGCTGGAGCTGGTGGTGCTGGGCAAGTGCATTGCCCACTGGGTGGCAACCGGCCTGCCGCTGGTGCTGGCTGCGCCCGTTCTGGCCGTTTTCCTCAATCTCGGGCCGGTGGCCATGGGGGCGGTGACGCTGACGCTGCTGGTGGGTACTCCCGCTCTGACCCTGATCGGGGCAATCGGCGCGGCACTGACCGTGTCGCTGCGCCGGGGCGGGCTGCTTCTCGCCGTTCTTGTGGTGCCGTTGACGATCCCGGTGCTGATTTTCGGCGTGAGCGCGGCAGATGCTGCGGTGAATGACCCGGTGCCCTTCATGACGCCGTTCCTCATTCTCTGCGCGCTGACGCTTTTCTCTGCTGTCCTCGGGCCGGTGGCGGCAGCGGCAGCCTTGCGTTTTGCGGCGGATTGAACCCGTCATGGCAATGACGCTTTCGTGATTCCGGTTAGATGGGGGCTTGACCCAGCGCAAGGCAATGCGAAAACCCTTGAGGCATAGAAAGCTGACCTGCGAGCTTGCATTGCGGCGGCGGGTGAGAGGGATTAGAACCATTCCATGGCACTTGTTGATCTGGCGAACCCGACCCGTTTCATGAGCCTTGCCCGGGCTATCCTGCCTTGGGCAACGGGCCTGTGTGCGCTGCTGTTTGCCGCCGGGCTCTACATGACTTTCTTCGTGGCGCCGGAGGATTACCAGCAGGGCGACACGGTGCGGATCATGTACATCCACGTACCCGCCGCCTGGCTGTCGATGATGTGTTATTCCATCATGGCCCTGTCGTCGCTGGGCACGCTGGTGTGGAAACACCCGCTGGCCGATGTTTCGGCCAAGGCCGCGGCCCCTCTCGGCGCTGCCTTCACCTTCATGGCGCTGATCACCGGCTCGCTCTGGGGCAAGCCCATGTGGGGCACCTATTGGGTGTGGGATGCGCGCCTGACCTCGGTTCTGGTGCTCTTCATCATGTATCTGGGCCTCATGGCCCTGTGGCGGACGATGGATGACCCGATCCGGGCGGGTAAAGCGGCAGCGGTGCTGACGCTCGCCGGGGTCATCAATCTGCCCATCATCAAATTCTCCGTCGACTGGTGGAACACGCTGCACCAGCCGGCCAGCGTCATCCGTATGGACGGGCCGACGATCCACCCGGATCTCTTGTGGCCGCTGATGGTGATGGCGGCAGCCTTCACGCTGCTGTTCCTGGTTCTGCATGCCCACGCGATGATCAACGAAATCCTGCGGCGGCGGGTGCGGGCGCTGCGCATGCGTGCTGCGGCTGTCCGCCCGGCTGGAGCCAGCGCCGCAACCCCTGTCGCGGCAGAGTGAGGTGAGCATGGCTGCCTTCGACCTTGGCCCCCACGCGGGCTTCATCATTGCTTCCTTCGTGATTTGTTTCGGCGTCGTGCTGGGGCTGACCGGATGGGTGTGGCTGGACCGGCGCAGGCTCAATGCCGATCTCAGGGCGCTTGAGGCGCAAGGTGTGCGCCGCCGCACAGCAGCCGGGGCGCAAGGCCAATGAGCGCGCCGGATCACACCCCGGCCGGCCAGAGCGGATCTGTTTCCCAGCCGCGCCGCCGTATCCCCGTGTTTGCGCTGTTGCCGCTGGTGGTCTTCGCCGCGCTGGCCGTGCTGTTCATGTTCCAGATGTTCTTCGGCCGCGATCCGTCCGAACTGCCTTCAGCGCTGCTCAACAAGCCCGCGCCCCGCATGGAGTTGCCCGCGGTGGAGGGACTGACGGACAATGGCGCGCCCGTGCCCGGCATCACGGCGGCGGATCTTGAGGGGGCGTGTCGGTGGTCAACGTCTTTGCCTCCTGGTGCGTGCCCTGCCGGCAGGAGCATCCGGTGCTGGAGGAAATGGCCAAGGACGGCCGGTTCCGCATGTACGGCATCAACTACAAGGACCAGCCCGAGAACGCCCGCCGCTTCCTCGGTACGCTCGGCAACCCGTATGACAAGGTGGGCGCTGATGCCGGTGGCCGCGCAGCCATCGAGTGGGGCGTTTATGGCGTGCCTGAGACCTATGTGGTCGATGGCAAGGGCGTGATCCGCTACAAGTTCATCGGTCCGCTTTCGCCTGAAAGCTACGAGCAGGTGCTCCTGCCCCAGCTGGAACGGGTTCTGGCCGGCGGCAACTGATTTCAGGGTTTTGATATAAAAAGAACGCCGCCCGCTGCTGTTTGGCAGGGCGGCGTTCTCATATCTGTGGCAGGGGTGGGCCTGCCGCAGCGTTTGGTTTTTTCAGCGCCCGGTGATCCCGGGGAAGGCGACCAGCAGGCCGACAGCCAGGATTTGCAGGGCGATGAAAGGCAGCAGTGCCCGGAAGATGACACCCAGCGTGATGCCGGGAGGGGCCACGGACTTCAGATAGAAGGCGGCAGGACCAAAAGGCGGCGACAGGAACGAGATCTGCATGTTCATGCAGAACAGGACGCCGAACCAGACCGGGTCAAGGCCGAGCGACTTGATGATCGGCACGAAGATCGGCATCGTCAGCAGGGCGATGCCTACCCAGTCGAGGAAGGCGCCGAGCACGAACAGGATCGCCATCATCACCAGCACGATGACGGTGGGATTGTCCGAGATGCCGGTGATCATGCCCGAGACGAAGTTTACCCCGCCCATCAGATTGTAGACGCCGACAATGGCCGTGGCGCCGATGCCGATCCAAACGATCATGCCGACCGTGGAGAGCGTCTGCATCGCCGCATCCCGCAGCAGCTTGAACGAGAACTCACCGCGCAGGATCGTCGACAGGATCACGCCGCCGACGCCAATGGCCGAGGCCTCCGTCACCGAGGCGATGCCGCCATAGATTGACCCCAGAACAATGGCGACCACCAGAACCGGCAGTGCCAGCCCTTTCAGGAGGCGCAGCTTTTCCTCGCGCGGGATCGGCTCCGGGTCCACCTGTGGCACCACATGTGGCGTCAGCCAGGCTCGCGCCAGGATGTAGGCCACATAGAACATGGCCAGCATGAAGCCGGGCAGGAAGGCTGCGGTGAACAGCTCGCCAATGGAGACGTTGGCGGTCAGGCCATAGATGATCAGCACGATGGACGGCGGGATCATGGTGCCGAGCGAGCCGCCCGCACAGACCACGCCGATGGCCAGATTGCGGTCATAACCCTGCCGCAGCATCTGGGGCAGGGCGATCATGCCCAGCAGCACGATTTCGCCGCCGATGATGCCGCTCATGGCCGCCAGAATCACGGAGACAAAGACGGTCTGCACAGCAACGCCGCCGCGCATGCGCCCGGCAAACAGCTTCATCGCATCGAACAGGTCCCGGGCAATACCGGAGCGGTCGAGGATGGCGGCCATCAGCACGAACATGGGCACCGAGACGAACACGAAATTCATCACGAAGGAATAGACGCGGCTGGTAATGAGCGGGATCGACATGGGGCCGAACCAGCCGAGCGCGAAGACGAGCGCCACGAGCAGCGTCACAAAGGCGAGCGGCATGCCCGTCAGCAGCAGCACGACCATCATGATGAACATGACCGCCGTGCCCCAGCCGATGCCGAGGGCCTGCAGGTTGAAGCTGAAATCCAGAAGATCGGTCATGGCTCAGTCCTTCAGGCTGCGGCGGGCGTGGTTGAAGGCGAGCACCAGAAACTGGAGAACCAGCGCAACCATCACCACCAGAATGAAGACCTTGATCAAGGCCGGGGTTGGCGGGCTCCAGGCACTGCCGGTGGTCTCCAGCCTGATCTCCCCGGAAGGCGCCAGAACCGCACGCTGAACCATGTGCCAGGAGGCATAGGCGAAGAAGCCGCTGGCGATGGCGCAGGCAAGGGAAATGAGCACGTCGGCTGCCTTGCGCAAGCGCGGCGGCAGGATGTCGTAAAGCAGCACCACCCGGATATGGGTGTTGCGGCTGGTGCAATAGAGCCCGCCGAACACGAAGGCGAGGCCGCACAGGAAAACCGTTGCCTCATGCGCCCAGATGGTGGGGCTGTTGAAGAGATAGCGCAGAAACACTTCGAGCAGCAGAATGGCTGCTGCCAGAACGATGCCTGCCGCAAAAATGAAGCCTGATGCGTTGATCAGGCGGCCCAGAAGCCCGGCCTCAGGGGCTGCGCCCTGTTCCGGCTCGGGCGGAAGGCCGGGGGCCTGCGCATCAGTAGGGGTGGTGCCGTGTGTCATGTCTCTATCCAGCGGGGCGGGCCTTAAGGACAGAAGCGGCACAAGCCTGCGCCGCTTCGTGGTCTTTGTTCATGGCAGGGCGCTTGCGCGGGCGCCCGGCAGGACTGATCATGCCGGATTCCCGCTTCAAGCCTCCTGTCTCAGAGCAGGCCCTTCTGGCTCAGATAGCTGGTGAGGGTGTCATAGACCTTCTGTGCCATCGGCGAGCCCTTGGCGATGCGCTCCCACTCGGCCATGGCGATCTTGCGGAACTTGGCGCGCTCCTCGTCCGGCCAGTTGTGGATGGTGATGGAGCCGTCCGCCTTGGCTTCCTCGATGGCCTTCAGATCAGCCGCCTTGAGGCCGTTGATCTGGGTCTGCTGGAACTCCTTCACGGTCGTCTCCAGCAGGGTCTTGATGTCATCCGGCAGGGCATCCCACTTGGCCTTGTTCATGGACACTTCCACGAGCGGCAGGGAGTGGAAGCCCGGATAGACCGGGTGCGGGGCAACCTTGTTGAGACCTTGTGTCTGGTTGACGGAGAACACGGAATAGTCGGCAGCGTCCACCACGCCCTTGTCGATCGCGGTGAAGACTTCCGACGACGGCAGGTTCACCGGAGCAGCGCCTGCTGCGGCAAAGACGTTGGCAATCGGGCCTTCCGGCGAGCGCACCTTGACGCCCTTCAGGTCATCGACGCTGTCGAGCGGCACGCGCGAGACGAAGGCTTCGAGGCCGGGGGTGGAAACACCGATGAAGTGCAGGCCATAGGCGCCCAGCAATTCCTGCATGATTTCCTTGCCACCGCCATTTTCGACAAAGTCGATCATCTGCGCCGGATCAGACCAGGCGCCGACCGGATTGGCGATGAGGCCGAAGGCCGGATCCTTGCCGGCCCAGTAGGACGAATCACAGATCTGACCATCGAGAATGCCAGCCGCAACGGCATCCAGCGTCTCGTTGTATTCGACCACGGAGCCCACGGGCATCAGCTCGATCTTGACCTTGCCGCCGGACTTTTCGGCGACCAGATCGGTCCAGCCCTTCTGATACTCGAAGTTCGGGTTGCCGGCCGGGTCCGAGGACTGGAACCGGAACGAATATTCCTGAGCCACTGCGCCCGTTGCCAGGGCAAAAGCTGCCACTGCAGCTACCGAGGCTGTCTTCAGAAAACGCTTCATTGTCATTCCTCCCGTTGATGAGTTTTTTGGATGGGGATGGACTGGAGGCCCAAGGGCTTCCTTTTCTGGCGGTTTAGATCCTGCCGGGAAAAGTGAAGACCGCACTTCCCGAAAAGATAGACAAAACAAGAGGATCTCATATCCACCATCCCGCCTGGCATCAGGCTTGGCGGGGCTTTGAGGAGAGCTTTAACCCTTGCGGATCGTGTTGGCCAGCGGCTCGCCTGCGGCCAGCCGGTTGATGTTGTCTGCCATTGCGACGCGGCGGCGGTTGACCGTGCCATGGGTCCAGCCGGACATGTGCGGCGTCATCACAACGTTAGCCAGCTCATGGAACGGATAGGCCGAAGGGTGCGGATTGGGCGTGCTGCCGTCCGGATAGACATACCATGTGTCGATGATGGCGCCACCGATCCGCTTTTCCGCAAGCGCGTCATAAAGGGCTTTCTCCTCGATGACCGGGCCGCGTCCGACGTTGACGATCACTCCTTCCGGCTTCATTGCGCTGATGACGGATGCGTCAACAAGACCTGCGGTCTGTGGGGTGAAGGGCAGGGTGTTGACGATGACGTCCGCAGCGCCTGCAAGCTCGGCCAGTGCGGCAAGCGGGTAGTGCCGGTCAAACAGGTCCGTTTCCTGCGGTGTGGACCTGTTGGCCACGATGACCTTCATGCCGAAGGCTTTTGCCCTCGCGGCAATTGTCTTGCCGATATGACCGAAGCCGATCAGGCCAATGGTCTGGTCCCCGAGTTCAGTGCGCAGGGCATTTGCGCCGCCAGAGCGGTAGGCCCAGTCGCCCTTGCGCAGACGCTGGTCGGCATCGGCAAGCGGCACATGACGCAGCAGCAGCGCGGCCATGACATATTCTGCGATAGCTGCGTCATGACCGAAGCAATTGCACAGGGCAGCGCCTTCCGGAACATGGCTCAGGTCGATCCCGTCATATCCGGCACCGGGAAGCTGATAGAGCTTCAGCGATGCCGAAACCGGCATGTCCGCCGTCAGTTGCACACCGATGATCACATCGGCAGCCGCATAGGTCTGCCGGTCTGCCTCTGCCGCCAGCGAGATCGGGCAGCTCGACGATGTCATGCGGCTCGGAAAGCAGATTGGCAAAGCCGGGGACAAAACTGCAGGCATTCTGGCCGTGGAACACGATTTTCATGAAATGGTCCAATCTTGGCGTGTTGGCAGAGGGAAGTGCTGGTCAGGCGTTGAAGGCTAGCTGCACTTTCATCGACTGACTGCGGTCTGACGCCAGCCGGAAGGCTGCATCGGCCTCTTCGGCGGGAAGGGTTGCGGATATCAGCGGCGACAGATCGACTGCGCCGCTGGAGATGAGTTGCACGGCCCAGCCAAATTCAGCATCAAACCGGAAGCTACCCTTGAGGGTGACTTCCTTGGCCACAACGAGGTTGAGTGGCAGCGGGATATCGCCGCCAAGACCGACGGCGATCAGTGTGCCGCCCGGACGCACAACATCCAGCGCCGTGGCCAGCGCCTTGGCGCTGCCGGAGCATTCGAACACCACATCGAACAGGCCCTTGCGTTCCGCAAAGGGGGCGAGGGCATCCGGCGCCGCGGCAAGGTTCAGGGTCCGGCTTGCGCCAAGGCTTGCAGCGATTGCAAGGGGGCATCGGCAAGGTCCGAGGCCGTGATCTCTGCGGCCCCTGCATGTCTTGCCGCAGCAATCACCAGATTGCCGATGGGACCGCAGCCGGAGACGAGCACGGATTTGCCGAGGAGTGACCCTGC
Organism: Pannonibacter phragmitetus; assembly: GCF_050510895.1. Lineage (GTDB taxonomy): Bacteria > Pseudomonadota > Alphaproteobacteria > Rhizobiales > Stappiaceae > Pannonibacter > Pannonibacter phragmitetus_B. The sequence goes on from NZ_JBNINT010000001.1 coordinate 4,137,413, forward strand.
GCCCGCGACCGCATGCAGGCAGACCGCAAAAGGCTCGGCACAGGCGGCAAGGCCGGGGTCAAGGGTGGCGGGAACCTTGAAGACCTGCTCCACCGGCAGCGTCACTTCGTCCCGGAAAAGCCCCTGCATATGCGGGAAGCGCATGGCACTTCCGAAGAAGCGCATGTCGAGGCACTGGTTCCGCTGATCTCGAAGGCAGAAGTGGCAATGCCCGCAAGGCATGCTCGGATTGACCGCCACCTGATCACCTGCCGCCACGCAGGTGATCCCGCTGCCTGTCTCCACGATACGCCCGGCAACTTCGTGGCCGAGGATCATGGGTTCCTTCAGCCGGACCGTTCCAAACCCGGCATGGTGATAATAGTGCAGATCGGAGCCGCAGATGCCGCCCCGGGTGATCTGGACACGCACCTCACCCGGACCGGGCCTGCTGCCGCAGGCCGCTCCTCGATACGAAGGTCATGGGGCTGATGAGCGACGATAGCGCGCATGATGGTTCTTTCCTGGCTTTAGAGGACCGAGATCATGCCGCCATCGACATAGATGATCTGGCCGCTGACGTAATTGGACGCGGCAGACGCCAGATAGACGGCGGTGCCGGCCAGCTCCTCTGGCTTGCCCCAGCGGCGTGCGGGCGTGCGGCCCTTCACCCAGCCATCGAATTGCGGGTTGTTGATCAGGGCTTCGTTCATGTCGGTGAGCATGTAGCCCGGGCCGATGGCATTGACCTGAATGCCGTGTTCGGCCCATTCCGCCGTCATGGCGCGGGTGAGCATCTTGATGCCGCCCTTGGCCACCGTGTAGGGCGCAACCGTTGCCCGGGCCAGCTCGCTGGTCAGCGAGCCGATGTTGATGATCTTGCCGCTCTTGCGCGTGATCATCCGCTTGGCCGCTTCCCGTCCCACCACGAAGGCGCTGGTGAGGTTGGTGTCCATCACCTTCTGCCATTCCGGCGTAGAGAGTTCCACGATCGGCTTGCGCAGCTGGATGCCGGCATTGTTGACGAGAATGTCTATCGCAATCCCGTCGCGGTCGAAGGCCTCGAAGGCAGCGGTGACCGCTGCCTCATCCGTGACATCGAATGCGGCCGTGCGCACCGTGTGCCCGGCGGCCCGCAGCGCTTCGGCGGTTGCTTCAAGGCGGCCCGCGTCAACCCCGTTCAGGACAAGGAAGCCCCGGCCTCAGCGAGGCCGGTTGCGATGGCGAGCCCGAGGCCGCGGGAGGACCCGGTTACAAGTGCGGTACGCCCGGTCAGATCAAAAAGGGTCATGGCAAGCTCCGTGTTGCAATGCTGACAATCAGGCTCAAAGCACCGAAGTGCGGCCGCTCAGATCCGGGCGGTTGAAGAAGGAGGGAAGCAGCTCGACGCCAAGGCCCGGCCCTTCCATCGGATAGACATAGCCGTTCTCGATTTTCGGCACCGCCGTGACGAGCTCGTTGTACCAGCCGCGGTAGAAGGCGCGGACGGATTCCTGAATGAGCGTGTTGGGCTGGCTGAAGGACATGTGAATGGCAGCAGCAAAGCCGACAGGGCCGATGCAGTCATGCGGGGCGAAGGGACGATGCCAGGTTTCAGCCAGGGCCGCGATCTTGCGGCCTTCCGTCAGGCCGCCCGTCCAGCACAGGTCAACCATGACCACGTGAGTGGCGTTCTGGTCGAGCATGTCCTTGTAGGGCCAACGCGAGCCGAGGGTTTCGCTGGCGCAGGTCCACACGTCCGTGGACGCGGCAAACTCGCCGAGCGCCTGGGCCGAGTTCATGCGGATCGGGTCTTCGTACCAGGTCGGGGAATAGGGCTCCAGCGCCTTGGCGATCTTCTTGGCGGTGGGCAGGTTCCACAGCGAATGGAACTCGACCATGATTTCCATCTTGTCGCCAACGGCCTTGCGGATCTTCTCGAAGGGCTCGATGGCGGCCTTCATCTGTTCGGCGGTGATGTACTGGCCGCGGGTTTCCTGGGCATGCGGATCGAACGGCCAGATCTTCATGGCCGTGATGCCCTGTTCCAGCAGATTTTCGGCCAGGGCGTCCGCCCGTGTCATGAAGCCGACGAGATCCTCGTAGGGGCCTTCGTCATCGCCAAGATTCCAGTTCGAAACCGGCTTGATGTTGTTGGTCCGCACATAGCGGTAGCCGGCGCAGGTGTTGTAGACGCGGATCTTGTCCCAGCACTGCCCGCCCAGCATCTGGTGCACCGGCAGGCCGCAGACCTTGCCGAAGATGTCCCACAGGGCAATGTCGATGGCGGAAGCTGCCCGGTATTCGGCGCCGGTCGAAGACTGGGCCATCGGCAGCGACACCATTTCCTTGTGCAGGGCTTCGATGTGCAGCGGATTCTTGCCGAGCAGACGGCCTGCCAGGGTGTCGTGAATATGGGCTTCGACGGCACCGGCGCCATAGAAGGTTTCACCCAGGCCGGTGATGCCGGCATCCGTTTCGACATGAACCCACAGGACGTTGGCGAACTCTTCGAGGCGGTAGGTCTTGATGGCAGTAATTTTCATCGGAAAGCTCCGGATCACATCAGCGTGCGAGATTGGGTAGGAGAAGCGAAATGTCAGGGAAGGCCAGCAGCAGGGCCAGCATGAACAGCTGGATCAGGATGAAAGGCCAGAGTGCCCTGTAGATCACGGGGAGGGTGATTTCGGGGGGCCACGCTTCGCAGATAGAACGCGGCCGGACCGAAGGGGGCGACAGGAAGGCAACCTGCATGGTGATCGAGAAGAGCACGCCGAACCACACCAGATCGTAGCCGAGAGTTGCAACGATCGGCACGAAGATGGGCATGCACAGAAGCAGGATGCCGATCCAGTCCATGAACATGCCGAGGATGACGAAGATTGCCATCATCAGCAGTATCGTAAGGAAGGGCGAGATGTTCAGCCCGAGAATGAGGTCTGTCACGAATTTCTGCCCGCCGGACAGATTGTAGATCGACACCATGACGGCTGCGCCGAAGGTGACCCAGAGGATGATGCCGCAGGCGCGCAAGGTCTGGGTGAGGGCCTGAGCCAGCATCGCGACGCTCAACTCGCCGCGCAGCGCAATGATCACCAGCGTCATGCCAACAGCGATGTTCGCTGCCTCGGTGATGGAGGTAATACCGCCATAGATGCAGCCAAAGACCGTGAAGATCAGCACGCCGGTGGGCAGGACGCCGCGCAGGAAGACGGAGAGGGAGAAGGGGGCGGGACGCACCTCCGATGGCTTTGGCGCGGCCGCCGGATCGAGCCAGCAACGGATGGCGATGTAGATCAGATAGAAGACTGCCAGCATGAAGCCCGGAATGAACGAGCCCAGGAACAGCTTGTGCACCGAGACATCGGCCGTCAAGCCATAGACGATCAGAACAATAGACGGCGGGATCATGGTGCCCAGCGAGCCGCCCGCGCAAACAATGCCGATGGCAAGATTGCGGTCGTATTTGAGGCGCAGCATCTGCGGCAGGGCGACCAGGCCGAGCAGCACGATCTCGCCGCCGATGATGCCGCTGATTGCGGCAAGCAGCACTGAAATCACCAGTGTGACATAGCCGATGCCGCCGCGAACCCGGCCGAAGACGCTGTTGAGCGCATCATAGAGATCGCGGGCCAGTCTGGACCGCTCCAGCAATGATGCCATCAGGATGAACATCGGCACGGACAGGAAGCTGTATTCGGTGGCAAGCCCGTAGACGGTCTTGTGCGCGATGGCGAGAACCGGCAGGCCAAATTTCAGATAGGCAACCACCATCGCCAGTGAACCGGCGGCAAAGGCCAGTGGCACGCCCACGGCCATCAGTGCGAAGATGCCAAGAAGCAGGATGATCGAGATTGTCAGGATGGTCATGGCAGCCTCAGTCGATCCGGTCACTGCCGGGCCGGGGATGCCGGCTGGCGCGCAGGAAGTTGATGATTGCAAGGACAGCCATCAGGGCCGCTGCAACGACGACAAAAGGTTTGACGATTGCCGGGATTGGCGGATTCCAGGCCGTGCCGAACCGCTCGAAGGTGACAAGGGCACGCCATGCGGTCGGTGCGCCGAAGTAGGCAAGCCCACCGCAGAAAACCAGGGTTGCAGCCAGAGTGATGAAATCGAAGACACGGCGGACGGGCCGGGGCACTACGTCGTAGATCACCGAGATCCGCAGGTGATCATCCAGTGCCATGACGTAGACACCTGCCACCAGATAGACGAGAGCTGACAGGAACAAGGCCAGTTCATTGACCCAGCTTGTCGGACTGCCGAAAAGATAGCGCGCCGCCACCTCGTAAAGTGTGATGGCAACGATGACGAGCAGGGGAGAGGCGAGCAGCGCCGCCTTCGGGGTGAACTTGGGATCAGGACTTTCGGATGGTGCCGGCATGATTTCCTCGTCTGGCTGAAGGCAATGTGCGGCCGCAAGGGTGGGTGGTGCCTGCTGGGCCTCGCAGATCCGGGGGACGGGCTGGCGGCGCTATGAAGTCCGCCAGCCCCTGTCTTCCGGAACAGTCAGATGCGGCTCAGTCGAGGATGCCGAGCGACTTCATGTAGGCGACATGGGAATCATAGGCGGCCTGAGCTTCCGGGCTGCGGTTTGCCCAGTCAGCCCAGATTTCCTGTGCCACCTTGCGGAAGGCCAGACGATCCTTCTCGCTCCAGTCCTGGATGGTCACGCCGGCGGCCTTCAGTTCTGCCGCTGCCTTGCGGTCGTTGATCTCCGACTGCGTGGCTACTTCGATGGCAATGGTGTCGATGGCCGACTGAAGGACTTGCTTCTGCTCGTCGGTCAGGGAGTTCCACTTGTCGAGGTTGATGGTGACATGCTCGATCGGCATGGAGTGGAAACCGGGGTAGGTGGCAAACTTGCCGACGTCATAAAGGCCAAGGCCCTTGTTGACGGCCAGTGTCGAGGCATCTGCGCCTGCAACGGTGCCCGTGGTCATGGCGGTGAAGACCTCGCCGAACGGCATGACCACCGGAGCCGCGCCAAGCTTCTGGAAGATTTCGGATTCCATGCCGGGAGGGAGCGGAACTTCCAGCCCTTCAGGTCATCGATACCGGCGAGGGGCGTCGTGGAGCCGAGTGATTCCGGCGTGGCGACGAAGGTGCCGATCAGATGCATGTTGAACTGTTCGTAGAGCTCGTTGGCGAGATCCAGCCCGCCCGCGTTCTTGTACCAGCCAAGGATCTGGTAAGGCGTCGAGTAGCCGCCCATGACGTCGCCGTAGAACTGGAACGCGGGATTCTTGCCGGTGACATAGCCTGCGCCCGTGGCGTCGCCGTCGATGATGCCGGTTGCTGCTGCCTCAAAGGCTTCGGACGCCTTCACCACGGAGGAGTCCGTAAGCATCTGCACCTGAAGCGAGCCGCCGGACATCTTGTTCGCCAGTTCGGCGAAGCGCAGCAATGCCTTGCCCTGAAGCGATGACGCGCTGTGATGTGTCTGGAACTGCAGCGTCGTGGGGTCTGCGGCCTGGCTTGTTGCAGGCGCCATTACGGTAAGGCCAAGTGCAACAGCTCCGGCAAGACCGGTGCGAAGAATATTCATGCTGATTTCCTCCCATTTCAACAAGGCTCCCACCTCCCGGGCGCCTAATTGATATGTCGTGAAATATCACAAAATTTCAAACGCTGCAACGCGGAGATCAAGTCCGCTCGATCCAGGCATCTGAGGATGGATTAAGTGTTTGAAAAAATGACGTTTACAGGGCCATCGCCTGGGTGGCTCCTGTCCGTGGGCAGGGCACTGGCGTGCCGCTTCTGCGGCACGCCCGTTGCTCCAGGGCCGCTCCAGCAGGATTGCGTTCGGGAAGGAGGCGTTTCCGTTATTCGGGGATCAGCGGCTCGATGCTGCAGTCGAGCAGGGAAGGATCAATTTCCTTCTCCATCACGTCAAACATCGAATTGACGAACCCGATGAGCGCATCGGAGGCGTCCACCGCTTGCTCGACATGGCGGTTTGCCACCGCATTGAGCACGGCAAGATGGTGATCAACCGTACCGTCGAGGCTGAGGCTGCCGGAGGTGTGGTTGTGATGAATCCAGCCGATCCGGCGGAAGATCGTGTGCAGTGGCCTTAGGGTGTGGACGAGAAAGGGCTCGTTGCCAGCCGCCAGAATGAGCGTGTCGATGCGCCGGTCGAATGTGTTGAAGTCGTCAATCGAGATGGTTGCGCGGCGCTCCCGTATGACCTTTGCCAGATGCAGCATCTGGTTCCGCTGTGCCGGGGAGGCGTTTTCTGCCGCAAGCTTGATGACGAACCGTTCCAGATCCCGCCGCAGCCGCAGAAGCACCCGCTCGCGGGCCAGATCAATGGGCGCAATCTGCAGGCCGTGGCGCGGGCGGATATGGATCAGCGTATCTTCGGCAAGGCGGCCAACCGCCTGATGGACCGGTGTGCGGCTGATGCCGGTCAGTGTTTGCAGGTCCTGGATCGACAGGAACCTGCCGGGGCTCAGCTCGCATCTGACGATGAGGTCTTCCAGCCGTTCATAGGCGAGTTCAAACAGATTGACCGAATTGCGCCGCTTCGCCTGATCAGGCTCCGTGTTTTCCGTGTGGCTGGAATCGCTGGGTGCACGCGCCATCTTCCGATGCTTCCTTCTCCGGCAGCGCCGCACACTGTCTGCGCATGTTCTGCTGATCATGAAATATCGTAATATTTTATAGGCTGCGGCTGCGGTCTGTCAAAATGGCATTGTTTCCTGCCGGTTAAAGCCTGCGGACATCTTCCCGGCACTCCGGCCGCCGTCTGCGGTCAGAAGGGTCTCACCGCGACGTGACTCGCGCGGCGGCGAAGAATATGTATTTTGAGCAGAAGAGAGACTTGGAAGACAAGAGAGAGTTCCCCGGCCATGGGCCCTGTGCGAATGCTGATTTCACGGCTGGCGGTTGCCGCTGGGCTGCTGGTTATGGCCCTGCCGGGCAATGCGTCTGCCGCAGAGGAAAAAACGCCTCCGGTCGTTGTGGAACTTTTCACCAGCCAGGGCTGCTCGTCCTGTCCGCCGGCTGATAAGCTGCTCCAGGATCTGGCGAAAAACGCCGGTATCCTCGCTCTCTCCCTGCCAGTCGACTACTGGGACTATCTGGGCTGGAAGGACACGCTCGCCTCTCCGGAAAACTCCGAGCGCCAGCGGCTGTATTCGGCCCGCCGTGGTGACAGGTCGGTCTATACGCCGCAGATCGTCATCAACGGAGGTGAGCATGTGGTGGGCGGTGATGAACCGGCGGTGAAGGCCGCGCTGGACCGCGCCACGAAAATGACGGCCTCGGTCTCGCTGCATTCGACGCCGGACATGCTGGAAGTCACCATCGACGGAACGCTGCCCGAAGGGGCGAAGATGGCGACTGTCTATCTGCTCCATGTCATGCCTTCCAAGACAGTGGAGGTCGGCCGGGGCGAGAATGAGGGGCGCCAGGTCACCTATGTCAATGTGGTGAAGCGGCTGGAAGCGGTTGGCATGTGGTCTGGCGGCCAGATGGAGCTGAAGCTGCCCAAGCGTCCCATGAAAAAGGGCGGAAAGCGCTGCGCGGTCATTGTCCAGCTTGAAGATGACAGCGGGCCGGGGCGGATTATTGGGGCAGCCTCCAACCTGTGGGATACGGGAATCTAGCGCCTCTCTGCCCGCGACGCCCTTGCGTTCTGCCTGAAACATGCCTAAGGCCTTGCCCGAACGGGACGGTGCGCCATCAAGGCGGCCGCCTCCTGAAAGGGCGCGCGGAGTGCCGCGCCCTCAATCCGTGAGGTAGCCATGAGCCTGCGTCTGCGCATTGCCCTCGGCAGCGTGATCGTCGGTGCCGCCGTTCTTGGCCTGAAGTATCTGGCCTTTGTGTTGACCGGATCCGTGGCGCTCTACTCAGATGCGCTGGAATCCATCGTCAATGTGGCCTCATCCTTCGCCACGCTTCTGGCGGTCTGGTATGCCTCCAAGCCTGCCGATTCCAATCACCCCTATGGTCATGACAAGGCGGAGTATTTCGCTGCGGTTCTTGTGGGCGTGATGATCGTGCTTGCCGCACTGTCGATTTTCAATGCGGCCTGGGAGGGCTATCACGCCACGGAAATGGCCGATTACACGGTCAAGGGCCTTGCCGTGAACGGTCTTGCCAGTGTGCTCAATTGCGGCTGGGCAGTGCTGCTGATCCGTTTTGGCCGCAAGAACGGGTCTCCGGCACTGGAGGCTGACGGCCAGCATCTGATGACGGATGTTGTGACATCCGTGGGTGTCCTTGTGGGCGTCATTCTTGTCTTTCTGACCGGTTGGCGGCAGCTCGATTCGCTGCTCGCCGGGCTTGTCGGGCTCAACGTCCTGTGGTCCGGCTGGGTTCTGATGAAAGCTTCCGTCAGCGGCCTTATGGATGAAGCTGCTTCCACCGATGTGCAGGACATGCTGCGCGGGCTGATTTCCGAACATGGGGAAGGGGCCATCGAGGCCCATGATCTGCGTACCCGGCAAGCCGGGCGGGTCACTTTCGTGGATTTCCACCTCGTGGTTCCCGGCGAGATGAGCGTTGATGCGGCGCATGACATCTGCGACCGGATCGAGCAGGCCATTGGCAAGGCATTGTCAGGGGCCAGGGTAACGATCCATGTGGAGCCCGAGCACAAGGCCAAGCACTCGGGCATCGTGGTGCTGTGAAGGCTAGCGGGTGAGACGCAGGGCGCATTCCACGGCATCTTCCAGCCGGTCGTTGCCCCAGTAGAGCTCCCCGTCTGCGGTGACGAAGCTTGGCGCCCCGAAGACCCCGGCTGCCTCTGCTTCCGCGACCGCTGCCCGCAAGCCGATCTTCACCTCGATGCTCTCTGCTTTTGCCAGCAGCGCCTTTGCATCCAGCCCCAGTTCCAAGAGGATGCCGGCCAGAAGGCCAGTGTCGCTGATATCCCGCCCCTCGCCAAACTCTGCCATATAGACGGCGCGCACGAAGCTGCCGATCCAGGGCTCCAGCCGCCCGGCATGGGCGATGCGGGCCGCCATCAAGCCGTTCTGCGGAAAGGGGTCGGGCACGGTCAGCGGCAGGCCCATGTCCTCGCACATCCGCTCCATCTCGCGCCACATGTAGCGGCCCTTGGCCGGAAACAGGTTGAAGGGCGACGTGTCCCAGCCCTGACGGGCAAAGATGGGGCCGAGCAGAAACGGCCGCCAGACCAGGTCGATACCCCGGTCCTTGGCCACGGTTTCGATGCGCATGGCGGTGAGGTAGCTGTAGGTGGAGGCGAATTCGAACCAGAAATCGAGCCTCGGCCGTTGCTGCATGGAAAATTCCTCTTACATCTGGTCCGTCTGCGGCGCCCCGCCGCTGCGCAGATATTGGCCGAGCTTGAGAAAATAGGCTAGAGAGCCCGAATGACCGATACCGCTGCTCCTTCCGCTTTCTCCCGTGCCCGCGCTCAGATCTGTGCAATCATGCGCTGGTGCCGCGCCCACCCATTCGGGGCAGCCTTCACGTTCACGGGCGTTGTGTCACTCGTGTTTCTGACGGTGCCGGATCTCGATCTTCTGGCCAGCGGCCTGTTCTACACACCCGGCGAAGGCTTCACGGCAGCGTCCTCCCCTTCCTGCAGAAGCTGCGCTATCTCGGCCCCTATCTGGTGCAGACCGTGGCCATCATTTGCGTGCTCACCCTGCTTCTCAAGCTGCTGTTGCCGGAGCTGCCGCCGGTGATGCCTTTGCGCAAGCCGGTCTTTCTGCTGTCCACGCTGGTGCTGGGCCCCGGCATCCTGGTCAACAGCATCCTTAAGAACAACTGGGGCCGTCCGCGCCCGGTGATGGTGGAGCAGTTCGGCGGCGACATGCCGTTCATGCCGGTCTGGCTCAAGACGGACTGGTGCAGCACCAATTGCTCCTTCGTCTCGGGCGAGGGTTCGGCTAGCATGTGGCTGATGGCGCTGGCTTTCGTGGTGCCCAAGAGCTGGCGTCCGGCTGTGGTTCTGACCGTTTTGCCGCTGATGCTGGCGCTGTCGGTGAACCGGGTTGCCTTTGGCGGCCACTTCCTCTCCGACACGCTGCTGGCCTGGGGGCTGACCTTCCTGGTGATCCTGTCTGTCCACTGGTTGCTCTATGTGAAGACGCCGCGCTGGGCGCAGGACCAGAGCCTTGATGCTGGCCTGTCCGCGGCCGGCTTCCGCCTGCGCCGCGCCGTGCCGCCGGTTCTGGCTGGCATTGGCCGTGCGCTGCGGGCATTTGTGGCAAAGTTCCGTTAAAGCACGTCAGCGGCCAAGCCCCAGCTCCGCGGCAAGATCCTCTGCGCCTTTCATCACCATGCGGAAGACGGTCTCGAAACCGGCAGGCCCGCCGTAATAGGGATCGGGCACGTCCGTTTCATCTGTCTCCAGAAACAGCCGGATACTGGCAGGGGCCTCCGCCGGGCTCAGCTTGCGCAGATTGGTCAGATTGCTGCTGTCCATGGCGAGGATGTGCTCGAAGCGGCTGAAATCTGTCTTCACCACCTGCCTTGCGCGCTGGGCGGAAATGTCGATGCCATGGCGGGCTGCCACCGCGATGGAGCGCGGGTCGGGCGCTTCGCCCTGATGCCATCCGCCGGTGCCGGCCGAATCGATCAGCACCCGGTTCTTTGCGCCCAGATCCTCCACCACCTTGCGGAAGGCGCCTTCGGCGAGCGGTGAGCGGCAGATGTTGCCAAGGCAGACGAAGAGAACGGAGGTCATGGCTGGGCTCCTGTGTGATCCAAATTCTGATGAGCTTGACTCATCGGGATTTGGTCAAGCCCGTGCGGCGTCTGAGCCTTCGTATGATGTGGTGCTGGCCAGAGGTGTCTCCCGGCCTATATTCGTATGGACGCGGGAGAAGATGCCCGCGACGCGGCGGATTTCAAGACGGGAGATGCAGATGGCGGAACGTCTGACGGATGAAGAGCGTGAAAAAGCGCTGGCCCGGCTTGCGCAATGGCGGCTGGTAGACGGGCGTGATGCCATCACCCGGCGCTTTGTTTTCTCCGGGTTTGTCGAGGCTTTCGGCTTCATGGCGCAAGTGGCGCTGGTGGCGGAGCGGATGAACCATCACCCTGAATGGTCAAACGTCTACCGCACGGTGGAGGTGACGCTGTCCACCCATGATGCGGGCGGGCTGACGGCGCTGGACGTGGAGCTGGCCGCAGAAATGGACCGTATCGCCGCGCGGGCAAGCTGATCAGTCTGCGTCTTTCCTTGCGCCCCGGCGGATTGTGAAGCGCAGGGAGCCATCGTGTTTCTCCTGCGCCAGCAGCTCGTGCCCGTCCTCGTTGCACATATGCGGAATGTCGATCACCGACATCGGGTCGCTTGCTTCCACCACAAGCACCGTGCCCGGCTTCAGGTCTGTCAGTGCCCTGCGGCTGCGCAGCACGGGCAGAGGGCACTTGAGGCCCCTGAGGTCCAGATGCTGCTCCGCTGTCCATGTGTCTGGTGCCGTCATGATATCCCGCATGGTCTTGTTCTGCCTCCAGCTCTTGTCCTGCCGTGAACACTGCGTCAAGCCGCAAAGGCTTGAAACACTGCCGAAATGGCCGACATTGAAAGGGACCTGAAAGATCGCAAACGAGAAGGAAACTGCCTGTGACCAGCACGTCCACCCATGCTTCCGACGCTGATCCCCTGACCGTTCTTGATTTCTGGTGGGAGGCGGGCCGGGAGGCCTGGTTCACGCGCAGCGATGCTTTTGACGCGGATATCCGCAGTCATTTCGTGCCGCTGATGGATGATGCGGCTTCGGGCGCGCTGGATCACTGGCAGGAAACGCCGCATGGCGCGCTGGCCCTCCTGCTTCTGCTCGACCAGTTCCCGCGCAATGTCTACCGTCAGGACAAACGCGCCTTTGCGACGGATGCAAAGGCGCGGGTCATCGCGGCTGCTGCCCTGGCAAGAGGCTTTGACAAGGCCTTCCCGAAGGATGCCCGCGCGTTTTTCTATCTGCCGTTCGAGCATGCAGAAGACATGGGCGAGCAGGAAAAATCCGTCGATCTGTTCCGCCGCCTCGGGGACAAGGAATTCTATCTCTATGCCCTCATCCATCTCGACGTGATCCGCCGCTTTGGCCGTTTCCCTCACCGCAACCATGTGCTTGAGCGCGAAACGACTGAGGACGAGGCGGCCTATCTGGCCGATGGCGGTTTTTCGGCCTGAGATCAGAGGCTGCCCGTCTATTTCCCTCGAATGGTTCTCTTCGAGCAGGACGCCATCGCTGCCTTAAAAAGCAGCGGTGGCGTTTCTGTTTTTGAGTTTGCCTATAACGTATGCAAATTTTGGGAAATGGGTGAAAAATAGGCAGATATGTTGCGTTGCGGCTGCCTCCTGAACGGTCAAGTGATCGCCATGCTTCCGGTCCCTTTCATGAATCTGGCGGAAATCTGGCATTTTTCGGCCGCCTGCCAAAGTTGGCACGGTCCTTGTTTATGAGAAGGGGAAAGCCGGCCCGGCCCGCCCTCAGCGCAGGTTCCTCCCAAGGCGCAGGGAACGCGGGCCCGGTGGCCAGACCGGTCCAGTCCCGGACCGGTGACAAACAGGGGAAACGGGTAACGAGCATGAAAATCGTGATGGCCATCATCAAGCCGTTCAAGCTCGACGAGGTGCGTGACGCCCTCACGAGCATCGGCATCCAGGGACTCACAGTCACCGAGGTCAAGGGTTACGGGCGCCAGAAGGGGCACACCGAGATCTACCGCGGCACCGAATATGCAGTGAGCTTCCTGCCGAAGCTCAAGATCGAAGTCGCTGTTTCCAGCGAGTCCGTCGACAAGGTGGTGGAAGTCATCTCCGGCGCCGCCAAGACCGGCCAGATCGGCGACGGCAAGATCTTCGTCTATTCGATCGATCAGGTGGTTCGCATCCGTACCGGCGAAACCGACACAGAAGCGCTTTGAGGGGTGAGTAACATGAAGAAGTCTTTCGCTTATGCCGCAATCGGCATGGCGGTCCTCGGTCTGATGGCCGATCCGGGCCTTGCCCAGACTGCCGCTCCCGCTGCCGCCGAAGCTCCGGCCGCTGCAGCCGAGGCTCCGGTTTACGCTCTTGCCGCTGATACGGCTTACATCTTCAACACACTGCTGTTCCTGATGGGCGGCTTCCTTGTGATGTGGATGGCAGCGGGCTTTGCCATGCTGGAAGCGGGCCTTGTGCGGTCCAAGAACGTATCGATGCAGTGCCTGAAGAACATTGCTCTTTACTCCGTCGCCGGCATCCTGTTCTGGCTCACCGGCTACAATCTCATGTACACCGGCGTAGACGGCGGTTTCATGGGCTCCTTCGGTCCCTACTCCTTCGATCCGGTCGGCGGCGACGCGTTGAGCGTGGGCTACTCCACCGCTTCTGACTGGTTCTTCCAGATGGTCTTCGTCGCGACCGCCGCCTCGATCGTGTCCGGCACGCTTGCCGAGCGCGTCAAGCTGTGGCCCTTCATGCTCTTCACGGTCGTCCTGACCGGCCTGCTCTATCCGATTGCCGGTTCCTGGCAGTGGGGCAAGGGCTGGCTGTCGGTGATGGGCTTCTCCGACTTCGCCGGTTCCACACTGGTGCACTCTGTCGGCGGCTGGGCGGCTCTTGCCGGGGCGCTGGTTCTCGGTGCGCGTAAGGGCAAGTACACCTCCAGCGGCCAGGTCATCCCGATGCCGGGTTCCTCCATTCCGCTGGCCACCCTTGGCACATTCATCCTGTGGCTCGGCTGGTTCGGCTTCAACGGTGCTTCGCAGCTCGCCATGGGCACCATCGGTGACGTGACCGACATCTCCCGCATCTTCGCCAACACCAACATGGCTGCTGCTGGTGGTGTGGTTGCTGCCATGGCCCTGACCCAGATCCTCTACAAGAAGGTCGACGTCACCATGGCTCTCAACGGCGCGCTGGCTGGCCTCGTGTCCATCACCGCCGAGCCGCTGAACCCGACTGTTGCACAGGCCGTCTTCATCGGTGCCGTTGGCGGTGTTCTGGTCGTCTTCGTCGTGCCGCTGCTCGACAAGCTGAAGATCGACGACGTGGTGGGCGCCATTCCGGTCCACCTCGTCTGCGGCATCTGGGGCACCCTCATCGTGCCGCTGTCCAATGCCGAGACCTCGTATGGCATCCAGCTGGTCGGCGTTGCTGCCTATGGCGCCTTCATCTTCGTGACCTCGCTGGTTCTGTGGATGATCCTCAAGGCCACCGTCGGCATTCGCGTCAGCCCCGAGGAAGAGGCTCTCGGTCTCGACAAGGTGGAAATCGGCGTCGAAGCCTATCCGGAATTCGGTCAGGGCTCTCAGCGCCTCTGATCCGGACCAGCTCTCCCAGGAGCAGGCCATATGGCCAAACCTCAGGCCCGGGGCATATGCCCCGGGTCATTTTGTTTGGTGCTGCCCTTAAAGTGGGCATGTTTTCTTCTGTTGCATTCGTTTTGATCGCCTTGTGCCCAAATCTCTGGCGTTCAGGTCAAAAGGAAGCCGGCGGAAAGCCCTGATTTTCGCCATTTGCCCGATTGGCACGCATCTTGTTCTGGCGTTCCCCTGACGCCGCCCCATGAAGAGGCGGATTGCACGTTTGGGAGGCAATTCATGTCCACTGCACCGGCTGGCGCCGATGTGTTCTTTGTGCTGATCGGGGCCATTCTCGTCTTTGCCATGCATGGCGGGTTTGCCTTTCTCGAAGCGGGTACCGTCCGCCACAAGAACCAGGTCAATGCTCTGGTGAAGATCCTCACCGATTTTGCCATTTCCACGCTGGCCTATTTCTTCGCCGGCTATGCCATCGCCTACGGCACCACGTTCTTCGTCAGTGCGCAGGTCCTCGCCGGTGCGGACGGCACATTCGAGCCGCAGGGCCTCAGTCTGGTGAAATTCTTCTTCCTCACCACCTTTGCCGCAGCCATTCCCGCCATCATTTCCGGTGGCATTGCCGAACGGATGCGCTTCCTGCCGCAATGCCTGGCGACCGTGGTGCTCGTCGGCGTCGCCTATCCGTTGTTTGAAGGCATCGTCTGGAATGGCAATTTCGGTCTTCAGGCCATGGTCGAGGCGGCATTTGGCGCCAAGTTCCATGACTTTGCCGGGTCCGTTGTGGTGCATGCCTTCGGCGGCTGGGTGGCTCTGGCCGCCGTTCTGCTGCTGGGCGCGCGGCGCGGGCGCTATGACAAGCACGGACGCGCCATTGGCATCCCGCCGTCCTCCATTCCCTGGCTCGCGCTCGGGTCCTGGCTGCTGTGTACGGGGTGGTTTGGCTTCAACGTGATGACGGCAGCCTCGCTGGCAAATGTCTCCGGCCTCGTGGCGCTCAACTCCCTCATGGCCATGGTCGGCGGAATTCTCACCGCACTCATCGCCGGACGCAACGATCCGGGCTTTGTACACAATGGCGCACTTGCCGGCCTTGTTGCCGTTTGCGCGGGTTCCGACGTGATGCACCCGGTGGGTGCGCTGCTGGTGGGCGGAATTGCCGGTGTCATCTTCGTCAAGGGCTTCGAGATCTGCCAGAACCGCCTGAAGATCGATGATGTTCTCGGTGTCTGGCCGCTGCATGGCCTTTGTGGTGCCTGGGGCGGCGTTGCGGCGGGGGTCTTCGGTCTGGAAAGCCTTGGCGGCATGGGCGGTGTGTCGCCTCTGGCCCAGATTGCGGGCACGGGGGCAGGGGTGCTTCTTGCGCTGCTGGCTGGTTTTCTTGTTTACGGAGTGATCAAGTCCATCATCGGGCTGCGTCTCTCCCAGGAAGAGGAGTTCCGGGGTGCGGATCTGTCCATCCACCACATCAGCGCCAATCCGGAGCATGACCTTGGCCGTTGAACTGGTGCTGCTCATGCGCTGCGAACCGTGGCAGTGTCCCGTGTCTGCCACCCTATAGAGGCCTGTGCCAGTGCAATGTCCCTCGGCCTTTCCGGGGATTTGCACTGGCTGCCGGATGGGATTAAAACCCGAGATGGATGCGCGTATGGACTGTTATTTTTGACGATAAACGGAGCACGCTCATGGCAAGCAAGGATTACGCACTCGTACAGATCGCCTTTTATGCGGCGTTGATTGCTGTGCTGGGGCAGTTTCCGCCCTTCGCGATTCCGTTTCTGGCAGGCGTGCCCATCACCGCGCAGACGCTTGGCGTGATGCTGGCTGGCGTGATGCTGGGCTCTGTGCGCGGCGGCCTTTCCATGTTGCTCTTCCTCTTTGTTGTTGCGCTCGGCGCGCCCCTGCTGGCGGGCGGGCGCGGCGGGCTTGCCGTCTTTGCCGGTCCTTCTGCCGGCTTCCTCATCGGCTGGCCGGTCGGCGCCTTCGTGGCGGGCTTCATCATGGAGCGCAGCCGCAATCTGCCGGTGCTTGCCGCCGCCGCCCTTTCGGCAGCCGCGGGGGCGTTGGCATTGTCTATCTCTTCGGCATTCCTGGCCTGATGGTTCTGGCGGATCTGCCTTTCGCCAAGGCCTTGGCCGGCACTGCCATCTATCTGCCGGGTGACCTGATCAAGGTCGCGATCACCGCTGTCGTGGCACAGACGGTTGCCCGTGGCCTGCCGCGTGCCCTGCTGAGCCGGCCATGAGTTTCACCGGGGCGGAGCTGGCGCATCACGCGGCCACCCGTCCCGGCCAGACTGCGCTCGTCTGCGGCGAAGAAAGCCTGACCTTTGCCATACTCCACGAGCAGATCGAAGCACTGGCCCTTCAGATAAGCGGGTGTTTGCCTTCGCCGCAGCAAGGCCAGCCTCGCATCGGTGTCTTTCTTGAAGATCCCCTGCAGGCCTTGCTGGCCTTTTTCGCTGCGGGCCGGGCCGGGGGCATTGCGCTGATGCTCGACACCACATGGCCCGATGCGCTGCGCGATCAGATTCTGGCCGCCTCCGTTCCTGACCTTGTCATTGATGCTGCCGCTTTTCCGGCGCTGCTGGCAGGTCCGGAGGACCGGAAGGCAACGGCGGGGGCGCCGCTGCCCTTTCCCGCGCCCGAAGATCTTTTCTATGCCGGCTTCACTTCCGGCTCCACTGGTGTACCCAAGGGCTTTGCCCGTACCCACCGCTCCTGGACAGAGAGCTTCCGCCTGAGCGCAGCTGCATTTGGCACGTCACCTGAGGACAAGGTGCTGGTCTGCGGAGGGCTTGTGCATTCACTGCATCTCTATGCGGCGGTTGAAGGGCTTTGTGCCGGCGCCAGCGTCGAGGTGATGCCGCGCTTTCAGCCGAAGGCCGTTGCCCGCCGTCTGGCAGACGCCGGGATGACCATCCTTTACGCTACCCCCACCCAGTTGCAGCTGATCCTGCGTGATGTGGAGACCGCACCGGCCTTGCGGCTTGTCCTGTCGAGCGGCGCCAAGCTGCAGCCAGAGGATCGGCAGATGCTCTCCCGCCATCTCCCCGGCGCGCGGACTTGTGAGTTCTACGGTGCCTCCGAGATGAGTTTCATCTCCCTGCAGGATGGAACGGCCCCCGAAGCCTCGGTCGGCCGCCCCTTTCCGGGTGTGGATACCAGTATCCGCGATGCGCAGGGCCGCGTTCTGCCTCCTGGTCAGGTTGGGCATCTGTGGGTGCGCAGCCCATTGTTGTTCGATCGTTATATCTGCGGCGGCGGCGAAGAAGTGCGCTGGCAGGATGGCTGGCTGACCATCGGTGACCGGGGCTGGATCGATGAGGCGGGCTTTCTCTATCTCGCTGGCCGTGACAAGCGGATGATCAACAGTTCCGGGCTCAATATCTTTCC